>JAXLYB010000005.1:0-547994 GCA_046351675.1 Myxococcaceae bacterium | reverse complement strand
ACCTCGTGCTCGAGCGCCCAGGCGGTCAGCCGTTCCATCGTCACGTCGCCGATGCCGCGCGCGGGAACGTTCACGATGCGCAACAGGGAGATCTCGTCCTTCGGGTTGGCGATCACCTTGAAGTAGGCGATCACGTCCTTCACCTCGCGCTGGTCGAAGAACTCGGACCCGCCGGCGACCTCGTAGCGGACCTCCTTCTCGCGCAGGAATTCCTCGAGGAAGCGCGACTGGCCGTTGACCCGGTAGAGGATCGCGATCTCGTCGGCGCGCATGCCTTCCATGATCGCGCGCTTCACCTCCGCGGCGACCCAGCGGGCCTCGTCTTCTTCCGTCGGCGCGCAGCAGAGGCGAATCTTCGGGCCGCCCTTCACTTCCGACCACATGCGCTTGGGCCGGCGCGCGGGGTTCTTCTCGATGACCGAGTTCGCCGCGTCGAGGATCACCTGGTTGCTGCGGTAGTTCTGCTCGAGGCGCACTTCCTTGCCGCCGGGGAACAGCCGCTCGAAGTCGAGGATGTTGCGCACCTCGGCGCCGCGCCAGCTGTAGATGCACTGGTCGTCATCGCCGACCACGCACACGTTGTGGTGCGAGTCGCCCAGGTGGCGCAGCAGCTCGAGCTGCGCCTTGTTCGTGTCCTGGTACTCGTCGACCATGATGTACCGGAAGCGCCGGCCGTACTGCGCCTTCACCTCGGGGTACTTCGTGAAGATGGTGCTGGGGAAGACGATCAGGTCGTCGAAGTCGACCGCGCCCTGCGCCTTGAGCGCCAGCTGGTAGAGCGGGAAGACGAGGTGCGCGGCCAGCTCGATCTCGCCGCCGTCTTCCTCTTCCTCGCCCTCTTCGTTGATGAAGGTCGTCGACCGCGGCTGCGGCTCGGTGCCGGAGTTCTTCGCGCGCGAGATCAGCGTCAGCACCTTGCGCGGGTCGAACGTCTTGTCGTCGATCTGCCGTTCCTTCATCGCGCGCCGCACGAGCGCGATCTGATCGCCGGTGTCGACGATGGCGAAC
Organism: Myxococcaceae bacterium; assembly: GCA_046351675.1. GTDB lineage: Bacteria > Myxococcota > Myxococcia > Myxococcales > Myxococcaceae > Archangium_A. The sequence goes on along the minus strand of JAXLYB010000005.1, from coordinate 546,986 downwards.
TTCTTGGGCCAGCCGAGCTTGTGGAGGTGCTCGCGCAAGACCTCGGCGCCGAACGCGTGGAACGTCGAGAGCGTCACGCCGGTGCCGCGCTGCCCGGCCATGTGGATGACGCGTTCCTTCATCTCGGCGGCGGCCTTGTTGGTGAAGGTCACGGCGAGGATCGAGCGAGCGGGCACCTTCTGATCGAGCAGGTGGCAGATGCGGTGGGTGATGACGCGCGTCTTCCCCGAGCCGGCGCCCGCGAGCACGAGCAGCGGGCCTTCCGTGGTGAGCACGGCTTCGCGCTGGGGCGGGTTGAGGTGAGACAGGTCCATGTAACTCCCTCTCCTCGCGAGCGGGGAGAGGGCCGGGGTGAGGGGCGGCTGAGCACTACCACGCGAGCCGGTTCCACAGTTCAATCGAAAGCGTGAACCAGGACCTGCGCATCACGCTGTTCATGGCCGTGCTCGTCGCCGGGTTCCTCATTCTGCGGTGGCTGATGCGCCTCGCGTTCGGACCGATGCCGGGGTCATCGACGGAAGCCGGCCCTCAGGGAGGCGCGTACCAAAGGCGAAAGCCCGCCAGGCGACCACCCCGGCGGGCGGTAGGCCGTTCTTGGCCTTCCGCCCAGTCGCTGCGTCGTCGATCTCGGCACGAGATCACGCCTCGAGCTTTTCGATCGCCGCGCGCAGCTCCGGCGGAAGAGTGATCTTCTCGCCCGTCGCCGCGTTGAGCACCACGATCAACCCTTCCCCCTCGGCGACCACCCCGAGCTTCGGGCTCGTCGCCCGGTACTGCATGGTGAAGCTGGTATTTCCGAACTTCACCACCGTCGCCGCGACCGCGATGGTGTCCGGGTATTTCACGGGCTTGCGAAAATCGACCGTCGCCCGCCCGAGAATCGGCGCCCACTGCACGCCATCATTGGCCTGCGTGCTCAAACCGGTCTTCTCGAAGTACGCGATTCGCGCCGACTCGAACCACCGCAGGTAGTTCGCGTTGTTCACGTGGCCGAACGCATCCATCTCGCCCCACGCGACGACGTGCTCGACCGTGACCGGAAAGCTGCCGAGCGCCACGTCAGCCGTTCTCGTAGTCGACCTTGCGACCGATGGGCGTGGTGCCCTCGGGCGCGGTGAGCTTCACGGGCGCGCGCACGGCCGGCGTGAAGTTCGAGGCGAGCATCGGCGCCGTCGTCTCGAGCTCGGGAGGAATGGCCCCGCCCGTCGCCGGAGGGATCGCGTCGACGATCTCCGGGAAGCGCCCGCGCACGAGCCGCTCGTATTCCTTGCCGTTGTTGTTGTTGCGGCCGCCAAAGCCGGCGTGCCACGCGCGCACGGCTTCCCACTGATCGCCGCCACACTTCTCGGTGTAGTCGCCGAGCGTCTTCGCGAGGAACTCGATCTGCTTCTCGGGCGCGATGGTGTTGGCGTGGCGGCCGCGACCGACGCGCGTGCCGCTCCACCGCTCGAAGTCGGGCAAGAGCCCGTTGTCGTCGAGGCCGACCAGGCCATGGCCGTGACCGTCGCGGTGCACGCCGTGGTTGATGAAGCTCGATTCCTGCGCGATCACCGCGCCGACGATCTGCGGGTCGACGCCGTACTTCTCGGCGTACTGGCTGATCCACGGCGCGAGCGTGGAGGCGTCGATGCTCGCATCGCGCGCCTGGGGCAAGGGGTTCAACGGGCGGGGGCCACCAATGCCGGTCGTCACGAGGGCGAATCAGACCCGAAAAAGAAAATTCGCGCACCCACCTTCGTTGCGGCTTTACTCCCGCCGTGGCCCGCGAAACACGCAAGCCGACCCTGGATCCGAAGGAAGCACGCGGCCTGGTCGCGTCCCTCGACAAGCGCCGCTTCCTCGAGGAACTCAACAAGCTCGCCAGCAGCTTCGCCGCCGACCCCGGCAACCCCGGGAGCTACGCCTGCAGCGCCTGCGTGCGCTGCGCGAACTGCATGTTCTGCGAAGGCTGCGAGGGTTGCTACGGCTGCACCCACTGCATTCGCTGCGAGCTCTGCAACAACTGCACGCACTGCGTCGACTCGAAGTCGCTCAACGCCTGCGCGTACTCCGTGCAGTCCGAGAACTGCGCCAACAGCGCGTACGTGTACTTCTCGCGCAACCTGTCCGATTGCACCTACTGCTTCGGCTGCGTGGGCCTCTCGAAGAAGGACTTCCACATCTTGAACGTGGGCTTCACCCGAACCGAGTACTTCGAGCTGCTCGTGAAGCTGAAGCGCGAGCTGGGCGTGAAGTAACCCGCCCTACTTCCAGTTCGACATCGCGCCGAGGCTCTCGACCTTCGTGAAGCCGGCGCCCTTGAGCACCGACATCGCGCGCGAGGCCCGCAGGCCCGAGTGGCAGTAGACGACCACCGGCTGGTCCTTGCCGAACGGGAGCGTGCCCAGCTTCCCCTCGAGCTCGCCGACCGGCACGTTGATCGCCCCGTCGAGGTGGCCTTCCGCGAACTCGCCAGTCGAGCGCACGTCGAGCAACACCGCGTGCTGCTCGCTCACCCACTGGTGCGCGACCTCGTTGCTGATGGTGCCGGCGCAGCCCGAGGCCGCGACGACGAGGAAGAGGATCAAGAGCCAGCGCATGGCTCAAATGTACTGCGCGATGCTGCGCGGGTGGGCGGCCTTGAAGCGGCCCCACCACGCGCACAGCGGCAACAGCAGCACGACGATCGCGATGGCCCCGACGTACGACGACGCGACGCCGAACGCCTTCTCGATGCCGAACGCCCAGGCGGCCAGGGCCATCACGTGAATGTGCAGCACGTAGAAGAACAGCGCCGTCTTGCCGAGCGTGAGCAGCGGCTTGAAGCCGATGGCTTGCAGTCGATCACCCAGCGCGAAGAAGCCCGCGAGCAACAGCGCCATCAAGCCCAGCTCGAGCGCGTCGTAGGTCAGCGACGGCGGGTACTTGCTGACGTGGAGCCACTGCACCCAGCTCGCGTCGTCGCGCACCAACTGCATGTTGCCGTAGCCATTGAGGCCGCGGACCACGGCGAAGAGCGCGAGGGCCGACACGCCGGCGACGAGGAGCAACCGCATCGCCCGCGCGGCGACCGGCGCCCCGTCACGCTTCCAGCGCTGCAGCTGTTCGCCGAACGCCCACCCCAGGCACATCAACGCGAGCCACGAGAGCGTGGGGTACGCCGCGACCACGCCGTCGAAGCGCCCGGCCGTGAGCAACGCCGCGGGCACGAGGTGCTGGTTCCACCCGAGGGAAAGCCCGAGGCCGACCAACAGCTCTCCGCCGAGCACGATCGACAGCCCGAGCGCCAGCAGCGCAACCGGAGGCAGGCGCCGCAGCCCGACCATCAACAGCAGCGACGAGCCGAGCGCCCACATCACCTGGAACAGGTACTTGCCCGGGCCCATCATCACCCACGACATCCACGCGAACTCGATGACGATCAGCACCACGCCGCGCGTCGCGATGTGGCGATCGATCTGCCCCGGGGAGTCGGTGCTGGCGCGGCTCGCGGCTGAGATCGCCAGCGCGGTGCCCGCGAGGAAGACGAAGGTCGGCGCGCACAGGTGCGTCAGCCACCGCGTGAAGAACTGCGCGGGGTCGAGCACCGTGCCCGCCTTGTAGAAGAGCACCGTGTCGGTCATCAGCCGGCCGGCGTTGAACTCTTCAGACGCGTGGTCGATGGCCATCAGCACCATCACCAGCCCGCGCATGGCGTCGAGGGCGAGCAGCCGTTCCCGGGGCGCGTTCATGACCTCAGAGCACCCGCAGGAACCACGCCTTGAGGTACTCGGTCTCGGGCAGCGCGGCGAGCGGCGGGTGATCGATTCCGGCGCCGCGGCGCTCGAGCACCTGCACCTGGCGCTTCGCGTCGGCGGCGGCCCCCGCGAGGATCTCCTCGAAGATCGCGCGCGACACCTTGCCGCTGCAGCTGCACGACACGAGCAGCCCATCGGGCCGCAGCAGCTTGAGCGCCCGCAGGTTGAGCTCGTGGTACGCGCGCTTCGCGGCCTCGAGCCCTTCCTTGCGCTTGGCGAGCCCGGGCGGGTCGACCACCACGGTGTCGAACTGGCGCCCCTCGTCGGCGAACCCACGCAGCACGTCGAACGCGTTGGCGTGCTGCACGGCGACGTTCTGCCGGCCGTTGCGCTCGACGTTGGCGCGGGCGCGCGTCACGGCGCCCTCGTCTTGCTCGACGGCGATGACGCTGGTGCACGAGCGGCTCAACGCGAGGGCGAAGCCGCCGTGGTAGCTGAAGGTGTCGAGCGCCTCACCTCGGCCCAGCTCTCCGGCGCGCACGTGGTTGTCGAGCTGGTCGAGGAACGAGCCGGTCTTGGCATCGGCGAGCAGGTCGATCTCGAAGACGTTCTGCCCCTCGTGGTACCGCACCTTCGTCTCGCCGGAGCCGAGCAGGACGCGCTTCTCGCGCTTCAAGCCTTCCCAGTCGCGCCCCGACGCGTCGTCGCGGCACACCACGGTCGTCAGCCCCGTCACCTCGGCGGCGAGCTTCGCGAAGAGCTCCTTGCGCACCTCGGCGCCTTCCGAGAGCGTCTGCACGGTCAGCGCGGGGCCGTAGCGATCGATGAACAGGCCGGGCAGCTGGTCTGACTCGCCGTGCACCACGCGAAACGCGTCGCGGCCGTGCAACGACTCGCGCCGTTTCCAGGCCGCGGCGAGGCGCGACCGGAAGAACTTCTCGTCGAGCGCCTCTTCCTTCGGGGCGCGGCGGGTCACCAGGCGCAGCGCGAGCGGAGACTTCGAGGCGCTGAACGCCTGGCCGATGGGGTTGCGCTGCGGGTCGACCAGCTCGACCAGCGCCCCGGGCGCCAACGCGTCCTTCGGCCAGCCGACCACCTCGGTGCGGTAGCACCACGGGTTGCCCCGGCGCAGCGACTTGGCGGCCTTCGCCGACACGGTGACCTGGGGCAGCGTCATTCGAGCCCCCGCGCCGCGAGCTCCGAGTCGTCTTCCCCGCGGAGGTGCCCGACCTCGTGCAGCAAGGTCACGCGGATCTGCGCGTCGAGCTCTTCCCGCGTGGTGACCGCGCGCCCGAGGTTCTTGCGGTACAGGGCGATCGAGCGGCACGGCGTACCGGGCGCGGCGTCGGGCTCGGGCTCGCATTCCTCGTTGAGCGGCGTGCCACGGAACAGCCCGAGAATGGTCGGCGAGAGCGGCGGGTCACCCGAGGTGAGGTCGACCAACTCGGGCAGGTCTTCCATCTCCACGGGGATGCCGGCGAGGTCCTTCTGCATGTCGGCGGGGAGCTCGGCGATCGCCTTCTTCAGCTCGGCCTGGAACTCCTCGCGGCTCAAGATGATGGGCGGCGGAAACGAGTCGGGGTCGAGCGCGCGCGCCTTGCCGAAGTGCTGGTCGGCTTCCTTGTCCTTGCCTTCGCGCTCGAGGATCAGCCCGAGGTGGTGGTGCGCCCACGCCGCGCGCTCGCGATCGGGCAGCAGCTTCGTGAACGCCGCCTTGGCCTCGGGGAAGCGGCACAGCTCGAACAGCGCGACGGCCCGTTCGTAGAGCGCCTCGGGGTCGTTCTTCACCTTCATCAACACGAAGTCGGCGCGCTCGAGCGCCTCGTGTGGCTGCCCGAGGTCGTTGAAGGCCATGGCCGACAGCCGGGCGAAGACGATCACCATCTCGGCGTCGCGGCGCGAGGTCGCGAGATCGAAGCCGCGCTCGGCGTACGTGCTGCCCAGCTCGTCCATCTCCCGGGTCGAGGGCAGCAGCACCACGTAGAAGTGCGCGGCGCCGGCCAACGCGTCGAGCGAGTCGGGGTCGATGGCGAGGGCGCGCGCGTAGGCGAGCGTCGCTTCCTGGTCGCGGTTGAGCTGGGCCAGCGCGTTGGCGCGCTCGGTGTGCGCGATGACGTCGTCGGGGGCGAGCGCGGCGGCCTGCGCGGCGCACGAGAGGGCCTTCTGGTAGTCGCGCGCGTCGTAGGCGTCTTGCGCAGCGTCGAGCGGCAGCCCGCCGTCGGCGTCGCACACCGCGAGCGGCTCGACCTTCGCGTCGCGGCGGTTCGGCTCGGAATGGGTCACCGTGGTCGGCCGTGGCGCCGGGCAGTCACACGCGCCCGCATCGACCGGGCCGGTCTGCGGACTGCTGGTGGGTGAAGTCGTGCACGTGCAGCCCGCCAGCGACGCGCAGGACGCGGCGAGCACCACCCAACACACGAGCTGCAGGCGCACGCCGACCATGGATGGGCTCGTATACCTCACGCCCCCGACACGTTCAGGCCGACTTCTTTTCCTTCTCGTACGTCACCTGCGGCGGTTCCTTCTTGAGGATCACGCCATCGGTGATGCGGCATTCCTTGACGCCCTCGCGGAAGGGGACGTCGTACATGATCTCGAGCATCGCATCTTCCATGATGGCCCGCAGACCGCGCGCCCCGGAGTGCCGCCGCAGCGCTTCCTTCGCCACCGCGCGCAGCGCTTCCTTGGTGAAGGCGAGCTTCACCTTCTCCATCTCGAAGAGCTTCTGGTACTGCTTGGTGAGCGCGTTCTTCGGCTCGGTGAGAATGGTGACGAGATCGTCTTCCTTGAGATCGTTCAAGGTGGCGATCATCGGCAGGCGCCCGATGAACTCGGGAATCATGCCGAACTTCATCAGGTCGTCGGGCTCGACCATCGCCAGCAGCTCACCGACCGACCGCTCTTCCTTCGACTCGATCTTCGCGCCGAAGCCGAGGCCCTTCTCGCCCACGCGGCGCCGAATGACGCCCTCGATGCCGTGGAAGGCACCGCCGCAGATGAAGAGGATGTTGGAGGTGTCGACCTGGATGTATTCCTGCTGGTTGTACTTCTTGCCGCCGCGCGGGGTGACGTTGGCGCGGGTGCCCTCGATGATCTTCAGCAGGGCCTGCTGCACGCCCTCGCCGCCGACGTCGCGGGTGGCCGACGGGGTGTCGCCGTTCTTGCGGCTGATCTTGTCGATCTCGTCGATGTAGACGATGCCGCGCGCCGCCTTCTCGACGTCGTAGTCGGCGTTGTGCAGCAGGTTCTGGATGATGTTCTCGACGTCTTCACCGACGTAGCCGGCCTCGGTGAGGCTGGTGGCGTCGGCGATGGTGAAGGGCACGTTGAGGAAGCGCGCCAGTGACTGGGCCAGCAGCGTCTTGCCCGAGCCGGTCGGCCCGATGAGCAAGATGTTCGACTTCGAGAGCTCGACCTCTTCGGGGCCCGTGCCCTTCATGCCCGGGCGCGGGCGGTTGGCGGGCTTGCGCTGGTAGATGCGCTTGTAGTGGTTGTAGACGGCGACGGAGAGGACGCGCTTCGCAAAGTCCTGCCCGATGACGTAGTCGTCGAGGAAGGTCTTGATCTCGACGGGGGTCGGCAGGCTGACCGCGGGCTTCTGGTCTTCCTTCTCGGCTTCCTCGGCGATGATCTCGTTGCAGAGCCGAATGCACTCGTCACAGATGTAGACGGTGGGGCCGGCGATCAGCTTGCGGACCTCGCGCTGCGACTTCCCACAGAAGGAGCAGGAGAGGTTGACGTGATGCTCGCCCTTCTTCACCGGTACGACCTCCGTTGGCGTGACGATTCAACTCTAATGCGCGGGTACGGGTCTCTTGCAACCCTAGCAACGGCCCCCGACAGGTTCACGAAACTCGCCCTGCCGAAGCGACCCGTCACTGCCTTGACGGGTGGCGTCAGGCCTCGGCCGATTCCGAGCGATCCTTGAGGAGTTCCTCGAGGTCGGCGGCCAGCGCCTCGGCGCGTTCCTTGATCGCCTGGGTGCACCGGCGGTTCGAGCGCAGCTCGGCAGCCAGCCGCTTGCTCATCTGCCACAGACGCTTGAGATCGGCGGCGCTGTCGGTCTTCGGCTCGGGCGGGGGGAACTTGTCGGTCAGCTCGCGCTTCAGCTCGGCGACGGGCTTTTCCTGGTTCCAGATCGAGTCGCGAATCGACTTGTACTCGGCGGCGCTGAGCTGCCCGCGATCTTCGGCCTGGGCCAGCACCTCGACCACCTCGAAGGCGGGCGCGGCCTCGGCGAGCTCGGGTTCCTTCATCGCCTGGGGCTCGTGCTTCTCGAGGAAGCCGTAGTTGCGGGTGAGCTTCTCGGCGGTCTGCCGCTTGATGCGCAGCTCGGCCAGGCAATAGGTCTCGAAGTTCGGGTAGCCCCACTGCTCGTAGTGCGCCTCGTGGCGCACCTGCGCGAGCAGCTTGCCGAACTCGACCCACGACGACTTGAAGCGTTTGGCGGCGAGGACGACGGTGTGACGGAACGACCCGGGCTCGATGGCGCTCATGGCCCGCGCGCTTCTACACAAAAACGGGCGGCTGGCATCAGCTGCGTGCTCAGCCCTTCTTGCCGACGTTGAAGCTCAGGTTGACCGAGTTGCCGGCGTGCGCGGGCTTGAACGGCCACTTCTGGAGTTCCTTCAAGAGGCACTCCTCGAGGCCCGAGCCCTTCAGATCGGTGTTGTCGACCCACACGCGCGAGACCTTGCCGGCCTCGGCGATCGAGAACTCGATGGGGATCTTCATGAACACGCCCGGCTTGGCGACGGTCTTGATGCAGGGGATCAGCGTCGCCTTGTTCTTCGCGACGACGGTGTTGATGCCCGCCTCGTCGACCTCGCCCATCTGCAGCCCGTCGGGGTCGGTGTTCTTCGGGTTGTTCGGGCTGGTCGTCGGGTTCTTCGGGGTGGTGGGGTTCTTCGCGATCGGGTTGCTGGGCGTCGTGGGGTTCGACGGGTTGGCCGGCGTCTTCTTGCCCGAGCCGTTGTAGTCGACGAGCTCGTCGTCATCGCGGCGCTTGGCCTTGGAGATGGTCGGCGCGTCGATCGTGATGTCGCCCCACGCGAGCTCTTCGGCGGTCTTGCCGGTCGGCGTGTGCACCGCGAGGTAGCTGCCGATGACGGCGACCACGATGCCGATGGTGGCGAGCACGCCGACGCCGATGGCGATCGCCTTGACGGTCTTCTGGCGCACGTCGGTGTGGTGCGCGGCGGCCTGCGCGTCGATGCGCTTCTTCGCCTCGGCCTTCGCGACGTGCACCTTGAAGTCGGGCACCTCGCCGACCTTCTGGAAGCGGCCCGAGCCCATGAGCTGCACCTCGCTCTGGGGCAGCAGCTCACCGGCATAGAGCTTGTCGATGATCTTCTGGGCGGGTACGGGACCCAGGATCAAGTCGCCTTCTCGGAACAACCACCCGGCATCAGCCATGTGCGCCATGCCCTCCAGAGTCGTCGCGCTGTGGTGTTGGTACCACGGCGACGCGTTTCGCGGCTACCAGTCGCAGCCGGTTGGCCCGACCGTTCAAGAAGTCTTGATCAAAGCACTTCGCGCGGCTGGCTTCGAACGCAATCCCGTTCCGGCGGGCAGGACCGACGCGGGCGTACATGCGCGCATGCAAGTGTTGTCGATGCGCGTGTTCGACGACGGGCCGCTCGAGGCGGTGGCCGCGCGGCTCAACGCCCAGCTGCCGCCGACGCTCGGCATCGCGCTGATCAAGCCGGCCGATCGCAAGTTCCACGCGGCGTGGCGCGCCAGCGGAAAGGTGTACCGCTACGGTTTGTCGACGGCGCGCGAGGAGCCCGGCACCTGGAAGGTGGGGTTCGATCGCGGTCGGCTCGAGCAGGCGCTCGGGCTGATGGTGGGCGAGCGCGACTTCGGGGCGCTCCACGATCCGTCGAGCAGCCGCAAGGCGCGCGTCATCGAGCGGGTCGAGGTGACCGAGCGCGACGGGCGGGTGGTGGTGCGCGTGCGCGGCGCCGGCTTCGCGCGCTACCAGGTGCGCCTGATGATCGGCGCCGCGGTGGCGATCGCGCGAGACGAGAAGCCGCTGAGCGCGTTGGAAGCTGCCCTCGCCGACCCCACGCGCACCGACTTCCACCGGCTGCGCGCGCCCGCTGACGGGCTGGTGCTCGACGAGGTGCTCTACCCGCCCGAAGTCGATCCCTTCTCGGCGGAAGAGCGACGGGAGGGGCGCGGGGTGCCGCGGCGCCCTCCCTTCGTCGATTAGTCGTTCATCTTGTCTTCGTACTTCTCGAGGAGATCCGTGATCGCCTCGCGCAGGTACTCGCTCTGGCGAATGCGGGTCTCCTTCGAGAGATCCTTCAGCTGCTCGAGCCGATCACGGTTCAAGCGGAAGACGACGGAGGTCAAACGGGCGTTGTCGTTCATGGGCACACATGGTCGCACACGATTCTCAGTCGTCAAAAAAAGTGCGCGGGTGATCAGCTGATCAGCCTCCCACCCCAGAGGCTTCGATCAGCTGATCACTGCCCGAAGTCGAACAAGTACGTGCGGAACTGCACGCCAATCGACGCGTCGAACGAGATGCGCAGCGCCACTCCGCCGCCGAACTGCGCGAAGACCTCGGCGTAGATCCCCATGATCGGCAGCAGCTCGTACATCACGCCGAACCCCGCGCGGCCGCCGATCGAAAAGAACGGCGTGGCGTGCACCGCGACCTGCAGATCGAAGAAGGTGCGCCACAGGTCGTAGCCGAAGCTGTTTCGCAGGCCGCCGTAGAACGAGAGGCCGACGCCAGTGAGCGGGCCGATCGGCGGCGACACGCGCCCCGAGAGCGTGAGCTCCGAATGGGTGAAGAGGCCGAGCGTGCCACCGACCTCGACCGGCACGCGGAACCCGCGATCGGAGAAGCCGTTGAAGGCGACGCCAGTGACGTACTCGAAGCCGCCGGTGAGCAGCAGCCCGAGCGAGCCCTGGTGCGATTGCGCGCTGGCGGGCGCCGCGGCGAGCAGCGCCAACACCAGGCCAACCCTGCGCGCGGAGCTCACCGGCGACGGCGGCGGAGGAAGCCGGCGAGGCCGATCAGCAGCAGGCCGGCGCCCGAGGCGGAGCAGCCCGCGTTGGCGAGCTTCGAGCTGCCCTCGAAGTTCGCCGGCGCGTCAGGGCGCAGCGCGACGACCGGCGGCACGTACGACGCGCGGCCGACGTTGCCCTGCTCGTCCTTCACGAGCACCGTCACCCCGCCCTGCTGTTCGATCGCCGAGAGCGAGATCTCGCGCGGCTCACCGAACGTGCCCGGCTCGGCAGCGCCGACGCCATACGCGTAGACGAGCTTGCTGCCCGAGATGACGTCGTTGGCGGTCACGACCAGGCGATCGGTCGCGGGGTCGGCCTTCAAGGTGATCTCCGGCGCTTCCCAGTCGACGACGAAGCCGACGTCGCGCGCCGCCGAGATGGCGTGCGGGTCTTCGGCGATGCGGGTGCGCACGTGGATGACGTGGCGGCCCTGCAGGAGGAAGCGCGGGTGCGAGACCTCGAGCGTGTTCTCGGCGTCGGCCGGGCGGAAGTCAGTCCACAAGCCGTCGTCGATCTTGAACGAGTACTCGGGGCTGCCCGACTTGCCGAGCGTGCGCACGTCGAGCACGGCGACGGGCCACGGCAGCGGGTGGTTGCCGGTCAGGCGCATCGCCTTCGCGTCGGGCATGTGCGCGCCCTTGAGCGCGATCTCCAGGCCCGGCGTCGACACCGCGCACATCGCGTTGGTGGGCAGCATGGTCGCGTAGATGCCGAGGTGGTTGAACGCCTCGGTGCCGGTGATGCGGCCCAGGCCCTTCACCTCGTTGACCTTGAGCTTGAACGCGCCGAGCTGCGGCAGCGCGAAGCCCTGCAGCGCGCCGGCGAGCGCCGGCTCGGCCAGGCCGATGACCGCCGGCACGAGGTCGGCGAGCACCTGCGGGTCTTCGGCGAGCATCTCGCTGTTGGCGGTGCGGATGTTGCCGATCAGCATCTTGAGATCGCCCAGCGCCGGCGTGACCTTGTCGCAGCCCTCGAAGATCAGCGAGAGCGGCAGCGAGATGTCGGCGGTCAGCGTGAAGAGCCGCGCGTAGCGATCATCGAGCATCGCGTAGAAGTCGACGCTGACGTCGGCCATCTGCACCAGCAGCAGCGGCTTGATGGGCTTCTTGGTGACGGGATCGTACGTGCCCTCGCCCACCACCACGGTCGGCGCGCGCGCCGGGCGCAGCACCACCATCATCGGGGCGTCGACGCCGTCGCGCGTGGCGAGCTTGCCCAGCGACGGCAAGAACGTCTTGAAGAGGCCGGTGTTGATCAGCCCGACGTTGTCGCTCGAGAGGTTCAAGCAGAGCGCGCCGGCCTGGTGCGCGGCCCAGAAGGCGCCGTTCAAGAAGTTCGACGAGACGCCGAGGCCCACGTGGTAGCCGGAGTTGGGCGTCGCTTCGCCGTCGAAGTCGGGGAACGCCACCGCCGTCATCGGCGGCATCGCCTGCGGAGGCACGCAGGCCGACACCGCGCCCGGCTTGATGCCGACGCGCGTGCCGAACGAGAGCCCGGTGTCGACGGCGACGGTCGCACCCGCGGCGACCGAGAGCTCCATCGAGGCGTTGGCCGGCGCGCCGAAGCTGCCGAGCAGGCCGCCGAGGTTCATGGTGCCCTCGACGCCGAGGAAGCGCGGCACGCACTGGCCACCCGACATGCAGCGGTTGGTCGAGGTGTCACACGTGCTCTGGGTGTTGCTGCCATCGGTGGAGACCGGGCAGTCGGCGTTGCTCATGCACGCCCAGCACCGCTGCCCATCGAGCGCCTTCTGCACCTGGGTCTGCAGCGTGGGCCCGAGCAACCCGAGGATGAAGTTCTTCACCGCGTCGATGTCGAGCACGTCGCACGCGAAGCTGCACAGGCCGCCACCCTCGCTGTTGATCGAGAGGTCGAGCGGGTCGATGCACTGCGGCTTGGCAGGCGCGCCCGAGGCCCCGCAGATCTGCGTGCCGTTGAGCTGCGTGATGTTGAACGACAGCAACTTGTCCCACTTGGAATCGATCGTGAACTGCACCTCGGCCGCGATGGTGTTGTTGTTCGGCGCGGCGCGCGACGAGGCGAAGTCGATGCTGCAGCTCAGGTTACAGATCGAGTCGATCAGCATGTAGATCTTGCCGGTCGTGATCTGCAGGGAGATCGTGGCGCGCACCTTGTCGGGCGCGACGGGCACGAGCTGGAAGCCGGTGATCTGCACCTGCACGTTCTGGGGCTGGTCTTTGCCGTCGCAGGCGCCGTCGAGCCGCCCACCGGTCGGGCCGCCCTGGTCGGCGACGTAGACGGTGGTGTTGCCGATGATCGACAGGTTGAAGCTCTGCGGCGTGCACGCCACCGGCACGGTGATGGTGTTGCCGGGCGCGAACAGGCCGATGAGCTGCTGCCAGTTCGAGTTGAGGTAGTTGATGCCCGCGGCCGAGAGGCGAATGTTGATCGCGTTGTCGTTCTTCGGGCCCATGTAGCGGGTGCCCGCGGGGAACGGCGTCAGCGTCGAGCACCCACCACCGCCGGAGCTGCAGCCCAGCCCGACGAGCACCAGCGCTGCGAACGGCAGAAGGCGCCCACCACGCGAGGGGTTCACAGACGAATTCATGAAGGTACGACCTCCGGTCGGCCGGGGTGGGGAAAGAGGTGACCGCAATGTACTTGATTCTGCGTCAGGAAACGACGGGCAACGAGAGCCCGCCACCCTTGAGCACGTCGTTGAGCCGCCCGGAGCGGAACGGCTCGAGATCGATGGCCACGAAGGTGAACCCGAGGGCCTTGAGGGCGACGTTGATTCGCTCGCGCACGCCCGCCTCGAGCATCTTCGGCAGCTCGTCGGCGGCGACCTCGAGGCGCGCCACGTCCTGGTGCCAGCGCACGCGGAAGTTGGAGAAGCCGAGCGCGCGCACGGCCTTCTCGGCGGCGCCGATCTGCTTGAGGCGCTCGACGGTGACCTGGGTGCCGTACGGCAGGCGCGAGGCGAGGCAGGCCATCTGCGGCTTGTCCCACGTGGGGAGGCCGAGGTGGTGGCTCCACGCGCGGACTTCTTCCTTCGTCAGCCCCGCCTCGGCGAGCGGCGAGCGGACGTGGTGTTCGCGCGCGGCCTGGTGGCCCGGCCGGTGATCCTTCTTGTCGTCGGCGTTGAAGCCGTCGAGCACCACCGCCACGCCCAGCTCCTTCGCGTGGCGATCGGTGATCGAATACAGCTCGGACTTGCAGAAGTAGCAGCGGTTGGCGGGGTTGGCGGCGTAGCGCGGGTCGTCGAGTTCCTTCGAGTCGACCACCACGTGCCGCGCGCCGATCTTCGCGGCGAGCTCGCGCGCCTCGCGCTCTTCATCGGGGGCGACCGAGGCAGACAGCGCGGTGAGCGCCACGGCGTTGGCGCCGAGCGCGTCGACCGCGAACTTGAGCACCAGCGTCGAGTCGACGCCGCCCGAGAACGCGACCAGCACCGAGCCGTGCGCTTTGAGTTGCTCACGCAGCCGCTCGACCCGCGGGGCCGACTCGGTGCACAGCAGGGCGATGCGTTCGGGCGTGAGCGTCATGCGACGACGATCTACTTCTTGCCCTTCTTCTTCGCAGGCTTGGCGGCCTTCTTGCCCGGCTTGCCAGGCTTGATGCGCTTGACGTTCTTGTTCGCCTTCATCTTCGTGCCGGTGATGATCTTCAGCTCCTCACCGGTCATGTACGAGAGGTCGAGCAGGCTCTGGAAGATCTTGAGACCGCCGGCTTCCACCGACTCGACGTTGGTGTGCACCGTGACCTCGGCCGAGTTGGGCGGAGGCGGCTGGTACGGCTCGGTGATGCCGACGAAGTTCGGGATCTCGCCGGCGAGCGCCTTCTTGTACTTGCCGGTGGTGTCGCGCTTGATGAGCTCGTCGGTCGGGCAATCGACGTAGACCTCGATGTAGCGCTGGATGCGGCGGCGGTTCTCGTCGCGGCCGGCCTTGTCAGGGCTCGCGCACGCCACCAGCGTCGCGACGCCGTGGCGGGTCAGCGCTTCGGCGACGAAGCCCAGGCGCTTGGCGATCGTGAGGCGCTCGTCCTTCGTGCCGGCCTCGAGTTCCTTCCAGAGCTCGTCGCCCACGTCGTCTTCATCGAGCACCTCGACCTTGCGGCCGACCTGCACCAGGCGCGCCTCGACGTACTTGGCCAGCGTGCTCTTCCCCGCCCCCAACATGCCCGTCAGCCAGACCGTGAAGCCCGTGTCTTGCGCCATTGTGGTGTGTGCTCCGTTTTGCGCTTGAGGAAATGAGGCAAAAAAGACGCGGCCTTATAGTGCAAATGACCCTTTTTCTGAACAGGAAACAGCGTCACTGTTGAACGCGGAAGTTCCCGGAATCCCAGCGAATCGCTCGCGGGTGCCCGTCATCACGGTTCAAGACGAGGCGTTGCACGGTCAGCGCAGCGAGCGCGCCGAGGGCGACGGGCTCGTAACCGGGGGCGTCGTGGGGCGGGTTGACCTCGCCGATGGTGAGCCAGCCGGGGCCCACCACCACCTTCAGGGGCGCGCTCGCTTCCTGGCCGGGTGCGCAGAGAGAGATGAAGGGCGCCGCGGAGCTCTGCGTGTCGGGGCTGACGGCGGCGACGGTGACTCCGTGGAGGAAGCCGGTGCCGGCGTGCGGGCCCAGCACGAGCGGCGAGCCACCGGCCGCGAGGTAGGTCACGGCGACTTCGAGCGCCTCGGACCAGCCGTTCACCTCGACCGGGCGCGCGAGCAGCTGGCGCTGCCCTGCCCCGCCGACCTCGCGGAGGAGGATCTGCCGGCCGTAGCGCTGGATCTGATCTTCGGTGAGCGCGCTCATGGGTGGTGCACGCGCAAGGTGAGGAGGTGCACCGCCGGGTCTTCCGAGGTCGGCACGAGCGACACCACCTCGTGGCCGTCGTCGCGCGCGCTGCGCGGCACGTTCTTGAGCGGCTCGCTGCCCTTGAGGCGCACCTCGAGCAGCTCGCCGTCGGCCAGCGCCTCGACGCGCAGCTTCACCCTCACGTACGTCATCGGGCAGACCTCATGGGTGATGTCGAGCTGGTTCACGGCGCGCAGGCCTCCACGCCGTCGACGAGGGTCGGCACGCGGCCGGGCGCACAGGCGAGGCAGTCGGCGCGCTTGCGCACCTTCACCGCGCGAAACGAGAGCTCGAGGCCGTCGACCACGGTGAGGCGGGCGACGCCCGGAGTGCCGGGGGTGCACGCCAGCTCGGCCTGGAGGCCGCCGATCAGCCCCGCCATCGAGCCGAGCACGCCGGCCTGCGCGCAGGTGGGCGCGTCGTCGGGCGCGGTCTCGAACAGGCACCGCAGGCAGGGGCCCTCGGGGTCGAGGCGCATCGCGAGGCCCTCGAAGCGCAGCACGCCGCCGTAGATCAACGGCACGCGCGCGAGCACCGCCGCGTCGGACAGCAGGAACTTGGTGTGCACGCCGTCGGTGGCGTCGATCACCACGTCATGCGCGCGGAAGAGCTCCACCGCGTTGGTGGCGGTGAGCCGTGCGCGCCGCGCGTCGAGCGACAGCGATGGGAAGGCCGCGCGCAGCTTGGTCGACGCCGACTCGACCTTGGGGCGGCCGACGTCGGCCAGGTGGTGCCACGGCTGGCGGTGGAGGTTGGTGCGATCGACCACGTCGTCGTCGATCAGCGTGAGGTGCGGCACGCCGCGGCGCGCGAGGGCGAGCGACGCGGGGCAGCCGAGGCCGCCCATTCCGACGATCAGCACGCGCTGCGGCACCGAACTCACGAGCCCTTCATGCACGACATGGGGGTAGACTCGCCAGCACCTTGCAGAGCGAGCCCAACCTCATCAGCCCCGGGGGCTTCGCCGACCGCCGGGCCCGCGTGGCGGTGGTGCTCGAGAAGCGCGGCCTGCAGCGCAACGTGTCGGTCGAGGCGGCCGCCGAGTCGTGGATGCAGGAGCGCTTCCAGGCGCGGGCGCGGGCGCTCTTCTACGCCCGCATGATGTTCCTCACGCTGGGCCTGTGCATCCTCGCGGTGCCGGTGTGGCGCTTCTATTTCGACTTCAGCGCGCTCGCGTTCGGCGGCTACTTCTTCATGCTGCTGTATAGCGTGGCGAACTACCTGGTGCTCGCGCACGACCGCGCGGGGCGCATCGTCACCTACGTCACGCTGTGCTTCGACCTGGTGGTGATGGTGGTGGTGGTGGTCAAACCGCACGAGGGTGGCGGCCTGGCCAACCCGCTGCTGGCGACGCAGCTGCTCTTCACCACGCTGTTCGCCCTGCTCTACCCCAAGCCGCTGGCGATCTTGCCGCCGCTCCTGGCGTTGCCGATCACCGCGCGGCTCGATCAGCTGCTCGATCGCAGCCCCACCGCGGTCGAGGTGCTGACGCTCATCTGGTACCTCGGGCTCAACTTCATCATCATCTACGTGCTGGTCTACCTGAACGAGCGCGAGGTCTCGGCGCACCGCGAGGTGGTGCAGCTGCAGGGCGATCTGAAGGAGCTGGCGGTGGTCGAAGAGCGCAACCGCCTGGCCCGCGAGATCCACGACGGGCTCGGCGCGAGCTTGAGCTCGCTGATCATCCAGTCCGAGTACGTCGCCCAGCTCGCGCAGGAAGACGCGGTGAAGAAGGAAGTCGCCGATCTCAAGCAGTCGGCCGAGGAAGCGATCGAGGAGCTGCGCCGCAGCCTGCAGATGATGCGGGAAGACTTCGACCTCGCCAACGGCGTCGAGGACTACGTGAAGACCTTCGGCGACCGCACGCAGCTGCCGGTGCACTTCGAGAAGTCGGGCACGCTGATCGCGCGCATGGCGCCGGAGACCTCGCTCGCCCTCTTCCGCGTGCTGCAGGAACTGCTCAACAACGCCGCCAAGCACGCGGCGCCGAAGAAGGTCGACGTGAAGCTGCACTTCGGCCCCGAGGTGGTGCAGCTGGGCGTGAAGGACGACGGCAAGGGCTTCGACCCGCAGAGCCCGCGGCCAGGCCACTACGGCCTCATCAACCTGCGCGAGCGCGCGATGAAGATGGGCGGCGAGGTGACGATCGACGCCAGGCCCGGTGCGGGCGCGCACATCACGTTCACCGTGCCGTTGGGGTCGTGACACACTCGAAGCGAAGAGCCTCTTTGAAGGAGCCGCCGTGGACACCCCTGACGCCGCTGCACCCAGCCCCGCCGCGCCGCCCATCAAGGTCTTCGTGGTCGAGGATCAGACGAAGATCTTGAAGAACCAGCTCAAGCTGCTCGAGGGCAGCTCGGAGATCGAGATCATCGGCACCGCGCTGTCGGGTGAGACGGGCCTCGAGGAGGTGCGCCGGCTCAAGCCCGACGTGCTGCTGCTCGACCTCGGCCTGCCGCGCATGAGCGGCATCGACGTGACGCGCGCGGTGAAGGCCGAGATGCCGTCGGTCGAGATCCTGATCTTCACGATCTTCGACGAGGAAGACAAAGTGCTCGAAGCGGTGAAGGCCGGCGCGTCGGGCTACCTCCTCAAGGGCACCACCGCCGACAAGATGGTCGAGGCGATCAAGGAAGTGCGCGCCGGGGGCACGGTGATCCAGCCCAACCTCGCGCGGCGGCTGCTCAAGCACTTCCGCGTGGGCGAGGCGCCCGCGGCTCCGGCGCCGGGGGTCAACCCGTCGAGCGCCCCGGCCGAAGAGCCCGAGGGCAAGAAGCTGTCGGCCCGGGAGACCGAGATCCTCCAGCTGATCGCCAAGGGCGTATCGAATTCGGAAGCGGCGAAGATGCTCACCTTGTCGAAGGCGACCATTCGCACGCACCTCGAGCACATCTACCGCAAGCTCGAGGTCACCAACCGCGTCGAGGCGGTGACCGAGGGCCTGCGCAAGGGCCTGATCCAGGTCTGAGCCGGCGAGCGGCCGAAACGAAAACGGCGCGCCGGTGAAGGCGCGCCGCTCGAAGACTCCAGGCGACCGAGTGCCTTAGAGGCAGAAGCCGACGCGGGCACCCGAGGTGCTCGTGACGCGCTTGCACGTCTTGCCGCTGGCGCAGCGCGCGCTGGGCTCGGTGGCGCAGCGCGACGGGCCGGTGCCGCCGTCGACCGGGTTGCAGTCGAGGTCGCACACGCCGGTGCAGGTGGCGTTCACGTCGGCGCTGAGCGAGGTGCAGAGCTGCGCGCTGCCGCAGGCCGCGCCGCGGAAGGCGTCGGTCTCGGCGCACTCGTCACCGGAGTTCGCGATGGTGGGCCGCTGCGGGATGCAGATGCCGTCGCCGCTGTTGCTGACGACGAGCTCGCCGCTGGCCTCGGTGGGCACGCAGCTGGCGGCCGAGGTGCCGACGTTCGCGCAGGTGTTCTTCGTGCCGTCGAACACGTTGCACTTCTTCATGCAGACGCCGAGCACCGAGTTGGAGTTCGGGTCGGTGTAGCGGAGCATGTTCACGCAGGCCTCGTCGGTGTTGCACGAGGGGGTGGGCGAGAAGCCGAACGCGGGCGGCTGCGCGTTGCACATGCGCAGGCAGACGCCGTCATCGCCGCCCCTGGTCTTGGCGCACTGCAGGCCGGTCGCGCACTGGGTCGCGAGCGCGCCCGAGGCGTAGTCGTCCTTGCAGGGCTGGCCTTCGGTGGCGTTGCCGGGCGGGCGGCAGGTGTCGAACGGGTAGACGCCGTCGTTCCAGAACTGGAACACCGCGTACGTGCAGTTGCCGGTGCCCTTGCTCGGGCCCTCGGTGACGGTGCCCATCGCGTCCTTCAGGAGGCAGGTGTTGGCGACCGGCACGGTGATGCGCAGGGGCGCGCCGCCGTCATCGAGTTCCCACCCGCCGTCGGTCGCGGGCTTGTTCTGGTTGCATTCCTGGTCGCGGAAGAGGCCCGACGGGAGGCAGCCGACCTCGCTGCACAGTTCGCCGCGGCCGCACTCGGCGTTCGCCTGGCAGGTGCGGGTGCAGATCGCGAGGTCGTCGCCGAAGACCGGCTGGCAGAGGTAGTTGGCCGGGCACGCCGCCGTCGAGTCACCCTGGCGGCACTGCTGCAGCGCCTTGGGCGCGGTGCACGCCTTGCCGTTGCACCACTTGCCGACCTCGCGGCAGGTGTCGAGCGCGCCCGAGAGCGACGAGAGGCACGAGCACGCGCCGCCGAGGCACGCGACCTGGCCGGGCTCGCACGCGTTGTTGCCGCACGCGACCGTGTTGGGCCGGCACTGGAAGACGCCGTCGCTGACCTTCACGCAGGTCTGCGGCGCGCCGCCGTCGGTCACCGCGCAGCCACCGCACGCGTCCTTGCAGGTGCGGGTCGGCGCGTCACACAGCTGGTTCGAAGCGCAGCCACCCGAGCACGCGTCGCGAGGAGGCGGGTTGCCGGCGTCGAACTTCACGTCGTTCGCGTCGGGCGTCGGGGTCGGCGCAGGACACGCAGTGAGAAGGCCACCAAGACAGAGCGTGACGAGAACCGAGTTCAGGCTGCGAAGACTCATGAATTCCTCAGGGAAAATCGGCCGGGCGACGAAAGGCGGCGCACCGTAGGGATTCAGGTAGGTGGTGTCAACACACGCGTTTTGCGCTGATCAGCCCGCCAAAACGGCGCTGATCAGAACTGGCCGGTGAGGCCCCACACGATGCTGTGGAACGACTCTTCGCCGACGCCACCGCACTGCATCTCGTTGCACACGGTCCACTTCTGGCCCTGGCCGTAATAGCGGTCGACGAAGCTCATCATGCGCCACTTCACCGAGTAGCCGAGCGGGCCCCAGACGCGGCCGGTGACGCCGGCGTCGATGCCGAAGCCGGTCGCGGTCGCGCCGCCGGTGGGATCGTTCAAGTTGCCGTAGCCGACGATCTGCTCGGCCGAGGTGTGCGGGTTCACGTAGAACGCCACGCCCGCCTCGAAGCGCAAGAAGGGGAAGATCGGGAGCGCGCCCTCGGCGCCGAGCGCGAGGAAGCCGGCGCGATCGCTCGACGGCAGCGAGGTGCCCGCGGTGGGGTCGATCAAGAAGCTGCGCGTCTGGAAGCCGAGGTGGATGCCGAGGTAGCCCAGCGGCTGGCCGGCGGGCGGGTTGCCCTTGCCCGAGAGGGCGTCGAGGCCGAGCCCGAAGCGGAAGTGGTAGCGGTAGAGGAACTCGGCGCTGAACTGCAGATCGTCGCTCTTCACCGTCTTGTCGGTGCCCTGCCCCTGCATGCTCTCTTCGACGATGCGGGTCTGCGACTGGCCGTAGCCGAACGCGACGCGCGCGCCGAAGCCCTGGATGATCGCCAGCGCCGGGCCCGACATGTTCTTCGGGCGCAGCCAGGCCAGCGGGTGGATGTCGAGGTTGAGGAAGAGGCCGAGGTACGGCACCGACGCGGTGAAGTCGATCGAGATGCCGGTCGGCTGCACGGCGGCGAGATCGTATTCCTTGCACGAGGTCACGCCCGGCCGCAGGCACTGCGAGCGCCACGTGGTCGCGCCCTGCACGGTGAGCGAGAACATCGGCACCTCGAGCGCCGGCGAGATCTTCTTCTTGTTCGGGTCGTCGAGGTCGGTGTCGCGGTCCTTGTCGTCTTTCTTCGGGCCGGTCTCGCCAGTGCCGTCGGAGTTGCCGGTGAGATCGAGGCCGGGCTGCTCGTCGCCGCCGCCGGTGTTGCCGGTGCCGTCATCGCCACCGCCCGAGCCATCGTCAGGCGGGGTTTCGGTCACGCGGGCCTGCCCCTGCGCACCGGCCGCGGCGACGGCACGCGCGAGCTTCACGGCGAAGTCGTCGCTCAGCAGGCCCTTCTTGACCGCGAGCTCCTTGGTCCACAGCTGCTCGCCGGCGCGATCGTAGATGAGCACCTTGTAGCTGGAACCCGAGACCTCGCCGCCCACCGCGGCGTCGAGGCGAATGACGCGCGAGGCGCGCTTGACGCCGACGGGGGTCATCGCCGCCGCGCCCTTCATCTTCTTCTTCGCCGCCGCGTCCTTGTACGCCTTGAGCGGGATCAGCTCGACCACCGCCGCGTCCTTCAGCGCCTGCTCGATCTGCGCGCGGAGCTTGCCCTGCGGATCTCCGTCGAGCTCGAGCACGACCACCTTCTGCGCGAAGGCGGGGACGGAAAAGAGGAGCGCAGCGAGACCGAGGGCGCGAATCACGGCGCCCTTATGCCGTCAACGAGCCCACCGATTCAATCGCCGCGTGAGTTGATTCTCACGCCCTGAGAATGGGCCAGCGGCGCGCACGCGCTTCGGCGACGAGCTGGTTGTCGGAATCGGGCGGCGCGATCACCAGCGCGAGCTCGGCGGCGGCGAGCATGTCGAGGTCGAAATCGCCGTTGCCGACCGCGAGCAACGGCTTCACGGCGCGGCGCTCGAGCCAGGTGACCTTGCCGGGGCCGACGGGCACGGGCGCGTCGAGCTGGCCGGTGAGCGCGCCTTCGGTGACCGCGCAGGAGACGCCGATGACGTGCTCGGGCGCGATGCCGAGCGCGCGCGCCCCGGGCAACACCGCCCAGCGGGGCGAGGCCGAACAGATCCACACCGTGGCGCCGGCAGCGCGGAGCCGCGCGAGCACGGGGCGGACGAAGCCGAACACGCGGCCCTTGAAGCGCTGCTCGAAGAACTCGTCGCAGGTGCGCTGCAGCGTGGCCTCGTCGAGGCCGCGCATGATCTCCACCGCCCAGCCGTAGGCGTGGCTGGCGGAGCGAGCGAGGTGGCGCTCGTAGTCGGCGTACTCGCCGGGGAAGAGGCGGCGGTGAAAGGCGAAGCGGAGGAAGTCTTCGCCCACGTCGCCGCGCCACAGCGTGCCGTCGGCGTCGAACACCACGTTGCGGCCCGCGGCGGCGCCACAGACCTTCGTCAGCAGGGCTTCGACGTCAGGGGAAAGTGACACGTCGGGCTCCGAAATCTTGCCGCTGGGGAACTGGTGCTACGGTGCAGCCCGATGCGTCGCTTCGGGCCCGTGACTGGTGTGCTGCTGATGGCGGTCGGAATCGCGGCCGTGGTGCCCGCCTGCGGGAGCAATTCACCCTGCCGCACCTGCCCGCCGATCGACGGCACCTACACCGTGCGGTGGGACACCGATGGCGGCCCCAACCCGTCGTGCCCGGGGCCGAAGGTTCCGACGTGGACCTTCAACCAGCACGACACGCAGATCACGACGACCATCGGCGGCATCGCGCTGGGCGGCACGCTCTACGATTCGTACGATCTGCTGCTGACCGGCGCGCAGTCGACGCTCAGCTACCGGCTCAAGGCGATCGCCATTCCCGAGGGGAGCAGCGACGACGCCGGCATCCGGCTGCTGGGCACGTTCACCACGCGCACCATCGGCGACGCTGGCGACACGTGCGAGTCGAATGAGCCGTTCACGGCGCAGCGCACGTCGAAGTGACGCTGCTGCCGCGACGACGAACTCCTACTTCTTCTTCTTGCCCGACGAGGCGGCGGCCTTGGCGGCGGCCTTCTTGCGCTCGAGGCGCTTCTTCCACTTCAGGCGGATCTTGCTGCGAACGCGGCGGTGCTTCGACTTGCTGTTGGCCATGATGACTCCGTTTCGAACTGCGTGAGGGCGCGGTGCGTACCAGACAGGCTGGCGCAGTTCACGCCTCTTCGTCGTCGTCGTCGTCGCCCGGGGCGGGCCGCGTGGGGAACGGCATGCCCTCGGCGCTGCGCACCGACGTGGGCGAGGCGCTCTCGAGCTGGAAGCCGAGCTGCGAGTCGATGGGGAGATCTTCGGTAGCGGGCACCGCGGGCTTGTCGGGCGTGAGCTTCACCGACGCGAAGATGGGCCGCGTGGCGTCGACGAAGCGGCGCACCTCGTCGAGGGGGAGCGCGGGGACCACGTGGCCGTGCGCGCCGGCCATCTCGTTGGCCATGCACATGGAGTTGAGGATCGCTTCCTCGGTCGCTTCCATCACCGCCTCGTAGAGCGGGTCGAGGCGCGCATCGAGGAGCAGCTTCATCTTGTAGACCATCTTGCGCGTGCGCCGCGGCACCACGTTGGCGGTGCTGAACCCGACGACGATCTCGCCCGAGCCGTGCGCGGCGTAGCTGCCCACGCGGCCGATGCCGAGCGAGACGCGCTTGCAGAGGCGGTTCAGCTGGTGCGGCAGCAGCGGCGCGTCGGTGGCGACCACCGCGATGATCGAGCCGTAGCTGATCGTGCGCCGGGGCATGCCGCGGAACTTCTCGGCGAGCACCTCGCCCACCGGCATGCCGGCGACGCGGAGGTTGTGCATCTTTCCGAAGTTGCTCATCACCAGCACGCCGAGCGTGTAGCCGCCGAGCACGGGCGGCAACTTGCGCGAGCTGGTGCCGATGCCCGCCTTGAAGTCGCAGGTGATCATGCCGGTGCCGCCGCCCACCGCGCCCTCGGGCACCACGCCGGTCTTCGCCTTCTCGAGCGCCTCGCGCACGTGCTCTTCCTTCACGTGGCGGCCGCTGATGTCGTTCAGGTAGCTGTCGTCGCACTCGCCGACGACGGGGATGATCACGTCGTGCTCGTGCCCGATGCCGGGGTGCGTCTCGACCATGGTGCGCGCGAGCGCGTCGGACACCGCGCCCACCGCCATGGTGTTGGTGAGGAGAATGGGCGTCTCGAGCAGGCCCCACTCGACGACCTGGGTCAGGCCGCTCACCTCGCCCGCGCCGTTGAGCACGAAGGCGCCGCCGGCCAACCGGTCCATGAAGATGTTGCCGTCGTTGGGGATGATCGCGGTGACGCCGGTGCGCACCGGCCCCTTGCCCGGCACCAGCGGCCCGGGCGGCCCGTCGATGATGGTGGAGTGCCCGACCAGCACGCCCTCGACGTCGGTGATGGCGTTGTACTTGCCGGGACGGAAGCGCCCGAGGGGGAGATCGAGTTCCCGCGCGCGTACGCGCTTCGAAGACATGGCGCGGGAAGTTACCTGCTACGCCACGCGCGTGTGGCTCGAACTGATCCAGGGCCCGGGCGCCCGCGCTCCGCGGCACTTCACGAAGGCGACTCGGTTCCCGGTGAAGATCGAGGGCCACCGCTGGTCGTGCGCGGTCGCCAACTGGTCGTTCGCTGGCGAGCGGCGTGACGGCCGCTGGACGCTCGAGGGCCGCCACTTCTCGCGCAACGGAGACCCGGTGCCGGCGGGCACGCAGTTCGAGCCACTCGACGTGTTGATGTTCGACGACGAGCTGGCGGTGCGGCTGCACGCGCACGTGCCGCGCGCCGAGCTCGAGCTGCCCGCGCGCTGGTGGGAGCTGCCCGAGGCCGAGCGGCTGGTGCTGGCCGATCAACTCCTCGACGCGGGTGACTCGCTGGGTGAGTGGCTCGGAACACCCTCCCCTGCGCTCGAGGCACGGTGGCTCGCGCTGCTGATGTTGCCGCCACGGCTGGGCACGGTGACGGCGACGTGGCGTGGGGGCGCGATCGACGAGCTCGAGGTGAAGCTCGGTGGCTCGGCGCGCACGCTCGACGTCACGCGGTGGGTCGAGCGGCTGCCGCGGCGGCTGTCGACCTCGCGCATCGGGGCACCGGTGCGCGCGTTGCGGTGGCGCGCGCCGCACTTCGCGGGGAGCGCGTGGGCCGAGGTGATCGACGCGCTGGCGCGGTCATCGGGAGACCACCCGATGCAACACCTGCGGCGGATCGAGGTCGCGTGGGGCCGGGAGTTCGTGTCGGCGCGGCAGGTGTGCTGGACAAAGTCGTGGGAACGGCTGCTGAAGACGTGCCCTTCGCTGGCGTGACGCGTCAGGCGGCGTCGGGCTCGCTGCTCGCGGCGTCGCGGCGGCTGCGCGACCCACGTTCCTTGTACCGGCGAATCGCGCCGCTCAAGATCTCACCGATCAGCGTGCGGTAGTCCATGCCGTCGCCCTGCGCGATGAGCACGAGGTCAGACCACCCCGGCGTGAGGCCCGGCAGCGGGTTGCACTCGATGAAGTAGATGCGGCCCGACTCGTCCATGCGGAAGTCGATGCGAGCGACGTCGCGGCAGCCCAGCGACATGAAGGCCTGGCGGGCGGCGCTCTTGAGGCGCTCGAGCGGCGCGGCGTCGAGGCGCGCGGGCACCTCGTAGCGAATGCGATCGTTTTCCTCGAGCTTGTCCTCGAACTTGTAGATGGGCGTCTTGTCGCTCTTGTCGGTGAAGACGATCTCCATCGGCGGCAGCACCTCGGGGCGGCGCTCGCCGAGCAGGCCGACGGTGAACTCGCGGCCGCCGATGTATTCCTCGACCAGCGCGGGCTGCTGGTAGCGATCGACGAGTTCCTTCACCACTTCGCGGAGCTCGGCCTCGTTGTGGCAGACGCTCTTGCTGATCACGCCCTTGCTGGAGCCCTCGGCGACGGGCTTCACCATCAGCGGCCAGCGCGTGAAGTGCTTCTCGAGGCGCTCGCGCCCGGTGGCCATCAGCTGGAAGTTCGGCGTGTCGATGCCGGCGGCGCGCACCACCTTCTTCGCGAGGCCCTTGTCGAGCGCGAGCGAGAGCGTGGCGGGGTCGGACCCGGTGTACGGAATGTCGAGCAGCTCGAGCAGCGCGGGCACCTGGCTCTCGCGGTTCCGGCCGCGGAAGCCCTCGGCGATGTTGAACACCACGTCGACCGGCGTGGTGGCGAGCGTCATCGGCAGCTCGGGCGTGGCCTCGAGATCGACGACCTCGTGGCCGTGGCTCGAGATGGCCTCGCGAATGGCCTGCAGCGTCGACGGCGAGTCGTACTCGGCCTCGCGATCTTCACCGTCGGCGGTGGGCTTGATGCGCTTCACGTTGAAGGTGAAGCCGACCTTCAGCGGGCCGCGGCGCGTGGGCTTGCTCAGGCCGCGGGGCTTGTCCTTGATGCGGTAGCGCTTCGCCGCGTTCTGGATCACCGCGTCGAGCACGCCGTCGAAGTGCAGGCCCTCGAGCTCGGCGGCGGCGTAGATGCCCGCGCCCGGTTGCAGCGACGGCAGCGCGTTGATCTCGAGGAAGTACGGCACCCCCGCGTCGGACAGGCGCACGTCGACGCGGCCGAGATCCTTGCAGTCGAGCTTCTTGAAGACGGTGCGCGCCATCTTGCGAATGCGCTCGCTCATCTCGGGGCTGATCTTCGCCGGCGCGCGCACGGTGACGGCGTCGTCGTGCACGGTCTTCAGCTCGTAGTCGTAGATGGCGTACTTGCGGCGGCCGGCCTGCGCGGGGTCGACGACGTACTCGACCGGCACCAGCACCCCGTCGAACTCGTTGTCGACCGACTCGAGGAACGGCACGGTGAGATCGCGGCCGACGATGTATTCCTCGACCAGCACGCCCGCTGGGTACTTCTCGAGCGCGGCGGCGGTCTTCTTCTTCAGGTCTTCGACGTTCTCGGCGATCGAGTCCTGGGTGATGCCCTTGCTGGAGCCCTCGAAGTTGGGCTTCACGATGACCGGGAAGTGCAGGTCTTCGGGCTTGAGCTCGCTGGCCTTCTCGACGAACTGCCAGCCCGGGGTGCGCACCTGTTCCTCGCGCAGGATGAGCTTGGTGAGCTGCTTGTCGAGGGTGACCGCGAGCGCGTACGCGTCGGAGCCGGTGTAGGGGAAGCCGAGCTCGTCGAAGAGCGCGGGGAAGAAGGCTTCACGGAACCGGCCGCGGCGGCCCTCGGCGGTGTTGAAGATGAGATCGGGCGAGAAGGCCTCGAGGCGGGCGACCGTGCGCGAGGCGGGGCCGCTGACTTCCATCTTCTCGACGCGGTGACCCAGGCGCTCGATGGCCTCGGCGAGCGCGTTGACGGTCTCCTCGGTGTCGAACTCCGCCTCTTCTTCGGCGTCGGACAGGCGCAGGTTGTGGGTGAGCGCGATGCGCATGACGTTCAGGTCTCTCTTTCGCGGCGCAGCTCCGAGGGCTGCTCTCGAAGGCGCGCGGGGGCGCGGGCTTCCTGCTCGGCGGGCAGGCGCTGCGGTTGGTCGGCCTGCACCTTGCCGTCGATCACCTGGGTCTGCGCCCAGCCGTCACCGAGCCGCACGCCGTCGCGATCGCGCAGGCACTGCAACGCCTCGATGCTGCCGATCACCGCGAGGCCCGCGAAGAACGCGCGGTGACCAAGCTCAGGCATCATCGAGAGGATGATGATCAGCCCGAAGGGGGCGTTGCGCAGCACGCTGTCGCGGTGGCGAGCGCCCGAGCGGGTCGGCAGGAACACGACCTTCACGCCGAAGATCTTCTTCCCCGGGCTCTGGCCCTGCAGCATGCCGTCGGCGAAGAGAATGTAGAGGAGCGCGAGCACCACGCCCGCGGGCCCGAACGAGACGTAGAACGCCCAGGCGATCGCGGCGTCGACGATGCGCGCGCCGGCCCGCAGGAGCAGCGAGGCCTTGGGGTAGCCGGTGCCTTCGCCCTGCCCCTGCTTGCCGCCGCGAATGAGGTGGAGCTGGCTCACGCCGAGCCTCCCTCTTCGTCATCGACCGCGTTGGCGAGCGCCTGCAGGCGGGCCCACGCGTCGCTGGTGGTGGGAGGAGCGACCTCGGCGCGCGCGAGCCGGCGGAGGTGCGCGTCGGCCTCTTCGTCGGCGCGGAACGCCGCGGGCGAGGGCACCAGCTCGTCAGCGGGCAGCGCTTCGCCCTCGCGCGTGAAGAACACGAAGGCCATCGACGGCCGCTTGCTCGACTCGCGCATCGCGAACTGCACGCCGTCGAAGGTCCACCCGCGGGGCACCCACTCGTTCACGGTGCGCTCGAGCGCGCCCTCGTCGACGTTGGACAGCTCGACGACCTTGTAGTGGAGCGCGCGCCGCGCTGGCGGAGGCGACGACTTCTTCGAGACGGTGCGGCGCTTCTTCGCGGCCATCGGGGCGGTGAAACGCTACCACCACACGTTCCGGTACCGCTTGCCGCTCGGCGAGCCGTCGGCGGTGGTACCGGGGTTCTCAGCCGCGTCAGCCCACAGGAAGCTGACGAGCGTCTTGGCGCCGATCGCGCCGATGCCCGCGAGGATGTACGGCACCGGGCGCGTGAAGCCGACGGTCGGGCCGAGCAGCAGCGCGGAGATCAGCAGCACCGCGCCGCCGACCACGCCGCCGAAGAGATCGGCTCGCAAGATCTGCCCGACGCTGGGGTTGAACTTGAGCGTGGCGAGCGCCATCGCGGCCGCGCCGAGCGCCGGGGTGAGCATCACGCCGTCGAGGCCGGAGCGCGCGGTGATGTTGCCGCCGGTGGTCGCGACGATGGCCACGATGAGCGCGGTGTAGACCGCGGCCCACCCGCCTCCGCTGACGATCA
This sequence comes from Myxococcaceae bacterium, assembly GCA_046351675.1. Classification (GTDB taxonomy): domain Bacteria; phylum Myxococcota; class Myxococcia; order Myxococcales; family Myxococcaceae; genus Archangium_A. The sequence goes on along the minus strand of JAXLYB010000005.1, from coordinate 518,232 downwards.
AGAGTTCCTTGTTCAGGGGAATGTCGCCGCCGCCGACGATGGCCGCGACCCAGGCGCCGGCCGACGAGCCGATGAGCGTCAACCACGCGGTGGCGTACGGGTCGCGCTGGCTGGTGACGAGATCGGTGAAGCCGCCGAGCAGCATGCCGCCGAAGAACGAGCTGATGATGCCGAAGCCGGCCGAGCGGTGGCTGATCCAGTTGTTGAACTGCCAGATCGCGGCGGCGGTGAAGCCGAGGCCCGCACCGAGCAACGTGCCGGTGAGGTAGGCGATGCGCGCGCCGTCACCGGTGAAGATCTCGGCGCAGGTGGCGACCGGCTTCCCGTTGGCGCCCGATTCCTTGTAGCGCGGGTCGGTGGGCACGCCGTTGGCGTCGGTGGCGCAGCCGTCCATCGCCTTGCCGTCGATGCTGGGGTGCAGCGGCGAGGCGTCGACCGCGCGGGGGATCATCTGCGTCGCCAGCCCGCCGAGGCCGGTCATCAGCGTGTGGTGCATCAAGAACGTGAAGCTGCCGGGGCCCGACAGGAAGGCGCCCTCGCGCGGGTGGCCGTCGATCATCGCGCCCGGGCCCTGCGGCTGGATCTGCGCGGGGTTGGTGTCGAGGTTCTCCGGAGGCGGCGGCACCGGGGGCAGCGCTTCGAGGGTGCGGGTGTCGGGGTTGTTCGGCGGCACGTACGCGGGCGTGTCGGGCGTCGGCGGCAACGGCTCGGGCGGCGGCTGCGGAGGCGGCTGCGCGACACCGGCGTCGACCTCACCGCCCATCGGAATGACGACGACTTTTTCCTGCGGGATGTCGGGCGTGCTCTGCGCGAAGGAGAGCGACGCCACCAACACCACGCCGACCACGAGGATCCGCTGCATAGGGGTTTGAAACATAGCCCGCTTCGGTTACCTCCAACGCATGATTGAAGCCTTCGGCGCCCTGTCGCCCCGTGTTCATCAGCGAGCGTGGGTGCACCCCTCGGCGCAGCTGCTGGGTGACGTGGTGTTGGAAGAAGACGTCTCGGTGTGGCCCACCAGTGTGTTGCGCGGCGACTGCGGCACGATCCACATCAAGGCGCGCACCAACGTGCAGGACGGCACGGTGTGCCACGCGACGAGCGGCGTGAGCACCACCACCGTCGGCGTGGAGTGCACCATCGGCCACCGCGTCATCCTCCACGGCTGCACGATCGGTGATCGCTGCCTGGTCGGCATGGGCTCGATCCTCCTCGACGGCGTCGAGCTGGGCGATCACTGCTTCGTCGCCGCGGGCGCGCTGGTGCCGCCGGGCAAGAAGTTCGAGCCCTACAGCTTCCTCGTCGGCTCGCCGGCCAAGCGGGTGCGCGCGGTGACCGAGAAAGACCTCGCGGCGATCGACCACGCCTGGAAGACGTACCGCGAGCTGACGCGGGGCTACTCGGCGGCCTCGTCGCGGTAGAGCTCGGCGAGCGCGTGGGCCCGCTCGACCTCGTCGCGCGCGGCGTCGAGCTTCATCATCTTCTCGAACGACGCGGCGCGGGCCTTGAGCGCGTCGGACACCATCAAGCCGGCTGAGAGCCGGGTGCGCGCCGCGAGGCGCTCTTCTTTGAGCTCCGAGAGCTCCTTCGCGAGCGCCTCGGCGGTGTCCATCAGCAGGCGGGAATCGGTGTCGGCGCGGGCGTTCGACTCGTCGAGCGTGGCGAGCAGGCGTTCGACCTCGGCGCGATCGCGCTTGAGCGTCTTCAACACGGTCTCGTCGTCACCCGCGCGCAGCGCCTTGTCGTCGAGGGTGCGTACGCGCTGCTCGAGGCGTTCGCGCTCGCGGCTGGCTTCCTTGCGCAGCGCGAGCAGCGTGGCGGCTGACTTGCGCACCTCGACGCCCTGGCGCTCGAGCGACGCGATGGCCTGGTCCCACGCCTCGAGGGGGTCGGTGTCCTTCTTCGGCGGCGGTTTCTTCTTGAAGAGGCCGAACACCATGACGCCTCGACGTCAGCACAGGAGCCGCAAGCGCGCGATGGCCTTCTCGAGCTTCGGCTCGGCGAGCTGCACCCATTCCAGGTAGCGAGGGAGCGCGAGCCCGTAGACGGACAGGAGGTGCACCAGCAGCTGCACGGCCTCGGCGCGGCGGTGCTCCGCGGGCGCGAGCGCGACGGTGTCGGCGACCGCGTCGAGCAGGTCGATCACCTTCGGCAGCTGCGGCGGCGCGGGCATGGCGGTGATCGGCCGCTCGGGGAACAGCGCGTCGAACTGCGGCAGCTCGAGCTCGGTGGTCTTCACCGCGCGCTGCTGCGCGATGGCCTCGAGCGCCTCGAGGTGCGGCAGCAGCTGTTCGAGCACGTCGGACCGGATCGCGACGTCGGCCGGCAGCAGCGTGCGCCACGCCGAGTCGAAGTCGGTGCGGGCGAGCTGGATCTCGGCGTCGGACACGTGGTGGTAGAAGGCGCGCCCGCCCGAGTCGCGCTGCGCGATGACCAGCGAGCGCAGGTCGGGGTTCTCTTCGCCCAGCGAGATGAACGAGAGCGCGATGTCCATGCCTTCGTAGGGGTGCTGCTTCTTCTGCACGCGCGCGATGTCGACGCCGTCTTCGCCGTCGGTGACGAGCACCACCGTGGCGCGCGCGAGGTAGGGATCTTCTCCGCGCGCGCGGCCGATGGAATCGAACGCCGATTCCAGCGCGAGCGCGATGTCGGTCTGCCCCTCGGCTGGCGAGTTCTCGAAGAGTTGCTCGATGCGCCGGTTGGCCTCGTCACCCGAGTCGACGCGCACCAGCTCGCTGGGCGAGTCGTTGAAGAACGAGAAGTAGAGCGGGTCGAAGGGCAGCCCGGCGGCGGCCTTCACGCGAATGGCGTTGAGCTCGCTGATGAGCAGCGCGTCGCGGAACCGGGCGCGCGAGCCGTGCATCGAGCCCGACGCGTCGAGCACGTAGACGCGCACGGCGGTCTTGCGAATGCGCTTCGGGCGCGGCGGCGGCTCAATCTCCAGGTACTGGCGCACCATCTGCCGGCCCGAGGCGAGGTCGAGGATGAGCGCGCCCGGCCGGTCGAGGACGAAGTGCTGGTAGTCGTCGAGCGAGTTGGTCGGCTCGTAGCTCATGACCTGCGTCGGGTACTGCACGCGGCGTTGAATCGGCCGGGTGCTCCCGGTCTCGGCCTCGACGGTCTCCTCGGCGAGCGCGTCTTCGACGTCGAAGAAGCGGGCGCAGCCCATCGCGAGCTCCATCGCGCGGCGGCGATCGTCGTCGAGATCGAACGCGAGCCGCGCCAGCTCGGCGGCGACCTGGTCTTCGACGCCCTTCTTCCCGCCGGCGTTCAAGTGCTCACGCAGCTCGAGGCGGGTGCGCTCGTTCCACCCCACGGTGCGCAGCTGCTCGCCGCGACCGACCGCCTCGGCGAGCGCGCCTTCCTTCGGCATGGTCGACAGCGCGGCGGCGGCGACCTCGGCGAGCGACGCGTCGCCGGCCTCGACGGCGCGCTCGTAGAGGGCGCGCATCGAGCGCCACGCGGTGGAGGGATCTTTCCGCGCCGTGTGGCGCACGTGGCGTACCAGCTCGTCGAGCGAGCGCACCTGGGGCGCACCGCGCACGCGCTCGCGGGCCGCGCCGACGTCGATGCGGAGCTGGCGCGTGCGATCGCGGTCGCCCTTCGTGTCGGCGGCCATGCGCAGCAGCAGCTCGTACGCGAGGTCGAGATCGCGCCGCTTGCGGCTGGTGTCGAGCACCTCGGCGAGCGCGCGATCGGCGAGGAACTGGGCGATGGCCAGCCGGGGGTTGGTGGGCAGCACGTGCTCGTCGGGCCGCCCGGGCCCCTCGAGCAGCTCGAACGAGACGCGCGCGGCCGGCGCCGCGAAGACCGCCGCCACCTTCACCACGCGCCCGAGCCGCTGGAAGTCTCGCGCGAGCGCCTCGCGCTGCGTGGGGCTGAACTTCTGCAACGCGGTGAGCTGCTCGGCCTCGGCGAGCGCCTTCTCGAACTCGGCCAACGCGGCCGCCGCGCGCTGGTCGAGGCCGCTGCTCAGGTCGGCGAGCTTGCCCTTCGCAGCGCCGAGCTCGCGCAGGAGCCGCGCGTCGGCGACGGTGTGCACGCCCGCGCGATCGAGATCGGCGTCGAGCGCGCGCAAGCCCTCGAGCGACGCCGAGGCCTCGTCGCGTACGAAGAAGAGCCGCGCGCGGTCGATCACGCCGAGCTCGGGCGGCACGCCCTTCATCACGCCGTCGAGGCGGCTCTTGAGCTGGTTGAAGCGCTCGACGGTCACTTCTTGCCGCCGCGCGTGTCGATCACGCTGCGCGAGAAGCGGTGGAACGCGGCGTCGACCTGCGCGATCGCCTCACGCAGGTTCGCCACGCGCTCCTCGGGCAGGCCGAGCCGATCGACGGCGCTCGAGAGGCGCACCAGCTCGCCCTCGCGGGTGACGAGCTGCGGGAAGCGGGACTTCACGAGCGCGTCGAAGCCGCGATCGGCCTCGGCGGCCGACTTGAGGCCACCCTGCGACACGCCGGCCTGCACCGCCTGCCACCACGCGGCGAGGTAGGCGACGCGCGCCTCGACCGACTTTCGCTCGGTGTCGGCCACCACGGTGCGCACCGCCTCGGAGATCGGCGGCGCGGCGGCCTGGCGGAACAGCTCGACGATGCGCGCCAGCGACGCGGTCTCGCCTTCCAGCAACTGCGAGGCGAGCTGCTGGCGGTAGAAGTTGAACGCTTCGCCCGAGAGCGCGCCCTCGGGGGTGGCCGCGGCGGGGCTGCGCAGCTGCTGAGCGTGGGACTGGATGCGCTTCTCGATCTCGGCGGCGCACGCGCGCAGGGCCGGTTCGGCCGCCGCGCCTTCACGGCGGAGGTCGTCTTGCACCGACTGGAGCATCACCTGCAGCTGCTCGAGCCGCTGGAAGGGCTGCGAGACGACGGCGCGCGCGTAGCCCTCGGCGACCGGGGCGAGGAATTCCTGGCGCAAGCCCGCCTGCCTGGCCGACAACGCCACGAGGGCCTTCTCGAGATCGCGCAGCCGGCGGCTGTCGTTGGCGAGCTGCTGAGCGGGGTCGACCTTCTTGGCGGGCGCGATGGCCAGCGCGCGGGTGGCGCGGCGGCGAAGCGCGGCCGCGGTGCGCTCGCGGCACTCGCCGGCTTCACGGCGGAAGGCCTCGAGGCGCTCGGGCGCCCAGGTCGCGGCGAGCTGGGCGATCTCGATGACGCGGTCGAGCTCGTCGCCGAGGTTGATGGCGAGGCCGGTGACGGCGTCGAGGGTCAGCTTCTCGTCGAACTCCGCGCCCTCGGCGGCGAGCGCACAGAGCTGCGCGCCCTGTCGGCAGAAGTCGATCACCGCGCGCGAGAGCGCGGGCAGCCGGCCCTGCAGCTCGGTGACGCGCGAGGCGAGCTCGAGCGCATCGCCGACGCTACCGAGCATCGCCACGCCTCTGCCCTCGCCCTGCATGCTGCGACCGAGCCGCGCCTCGAGCGCCGACACCAGCGTCTCGGCGCCGCGGAGCAGCAGCTTGCGGTTGTCGGGGTGGCGGGGGCCGGGCACCAGCTTGTCGCGCAGCGAGCGCGCGGTGGTGCTGGCGACCGAGGGCACCCAGTTGGCGACCTGCTGCTGCGCGAGCTCGAGCTCCGACGTCAGCTTGAGCTCGGACAGCTCGCGTTCGACCGACTGCTGCACCGACGGCGTGAGGCGGCCCAGCGACTGCGCGAAGGCCTTCTGCTCGACGCGAATGATCTCGAGCTGCGCGCGCTCGCGCGGATCGGCCGACGCCTTGAGCAGCGCCTCGAGCTCGGCCTCGACCGGCCCGCCGAGGAGGAAGAAGTGGCGCAGCATCTCGAGGTCGCCGATCTCCGCGACGAGGCGCCGCTCGGGACGACGGTACAAGCGATCGCGCACCACCGCGGCCTTGAGCGCCCACAGCGCCTTCACCATCGAGCGCTGCGAGAAGTACTTGGTGGGCACGTAGTCGGGCAGCCGCGCGACCTGGGCGAGCAGCTCGCGCTCGAGCGAGTCGGCCAGCTCTTCCATGCCCTCGGCGACGAGCGGCGGCACCTCGACGGCCTCCACCGCTTCCTGCAGCACATCGAGCTGCTGGAGCGTGAGCCGCGCGTGGAGCGCCGGGCGCTGCCCCGACTGCGCGCGGTGCAGCATCTGCCCACGGCTCGAGCGGCGCGCGAAGCTCTTGGGTGCGAAGCAGATGAACGAGATGCGATCGGCGAACGCCTGCAGGGTCTCGGGCGAGCGCTGCAACACCTCCGACAGGTAGCGGTTCGACGTCATCAGCGCGCACTCGCAGCGGCCGGGCGTCACCTTGCGGCCGTGCTTGAGCTCGCGCTCGTGGAGCACGTTCAAGATCGAGCGCAGCAGCATGTCGCGCCCGTCGAACACCTCGTCGAGGAACGCGTGGACCGCGCCGAGCATGCCTTCCTCGGTGAGGTGTTCGGTGCGGCCGGTCTCGGTGAGCACCTTGAAGTCGACGGGGCCGATGAGATCGGTCTGCACGGTGTTTTCGGCGAGCTGCTTGGAGAACAACGAGGGGCGCGCGGTCGTCTCGTCGACGATGCGGCCGAGCACGGCGCCGGCGATGGCCGACTTCGCGGTGCCGGGCGGCCCGATGATCAGCACGTGTTCGCGGCACAGCAGCGCGAGCTCGATCTGCGTGAAGAGCGTCTCACGCTCGACGAAGGCCTCGCGCAGCTCGGTGAAGAACCCTCGAAACGAGGTGGAAGCGGCGGCGAAGCGCGTGTCATCGGCCCACGGGGTCGGTGCATTCACAGGGCGCCGAGTATAACCACCCACCCGAGCGCGTCCCCGTGAACGAGCCAACGAGTCCCGAGCCACCTGCCCCGCTGACCAGCCCGCCGACGCCGGTCGCGCCCGAGCCTCCACTGCCGATGGTGTTCCTGGTGGTCTGGTCGGGCTTCGGCCTGTTGACCTACCTCGTGGTCGGCGGCTTCGCGCAGTTCGTGCACCTCGCGTGGGGCCTGTGGTTCGCGGAGATCGCGATCTTCGTCGGCGCGACGGTCATCGGCTGGCAGCTGCTGCGCTGGAAGCCGCTGCAGGCGATGGGCGTCTCGAAGTTCGCGCCGCGCGCCTTCTTCACCGGCATGGCGTTCGGGCTGGTCAATTACGTCGCGTGGGCGATTCCGACGATGGCCGCCGCGCAGGCGATCTTCCCGAAGTCGATGGTCGAGCTCTTCGACGCCTCGCGCATCTTCGACCGGCAGACGCCGATCGAGCTGGCGCTGGTGGTGGTCGGCGTGTCGGTCGCGGCGCCGTGGGGCGAGGAGTTCTTCTTCCGCGGCTTCATGCAGCGCGGGCTGGCCGAGCACCGGGGCGCCCCGCGGGCGATCGTGGTGACGGCGTTCATCTTCAGCGCCTTCCACCTCGACCCGGTGGGGCTGGTGGCGCGCTTCGAGCTCGGCGTGCTCTTCGGGCTGCTCGCGTGGCAGTCGGGCTCGCTGTGGCCGGCGATCGGCGCGCACGCGGCGAACAACCTCGTGTCGTCGGTGCTCTTCCACGTGGCGCGCTCGCAGGGCAGCGCCGCCGACGAGGGAGCGCTGCCCTGGTACGTGCCGTTGACGATGTTCCTGGTGGGCAACGTGGCGCTCATCGCGCTGGTGCGCGCGCTCGGGCCGGGCCTGAAGGTCGAACAGCCCAACGCCTTCGTGCCCGCTCCGGAGCAGGTCTCGATTGCGCAGCGCTTCGCGCCGTGGGTGCTGGGGGGCGTCGTGGCGGTGGTGGTGCTGCTGGGGGTCGATCGCCGCGGCGTCGCGCTCAACGTGGTCGACGGGCTCTCGCAGCTCCCGCCCGCGAAGCTGAAGCGCGACGAGGTGAAGGATCTCCGCGACAAGGTGCGCAGCGGAGACGCGCCGCTCGAGGACTACACAAAGCTCCTCGAGACCCTCAAGTGAACTTGTAGCTCTTCACCACGAAGCGCGGGCCGACCATGGCGAGGGTCGCCGACTCGGCGTCGACGTCACCCTCGGCCTCGATGCGCGCCCCGCTCTTCTTGATCTTCCGGTCGCCGCCGGCGAGCAGGTACGTCTTGCCGTCGTCGCCCTCGAGCAGCCACACGCCGGTCTCGAGGTCCTTGAACTTCACGGTGCCCGAGAGCTTCACGCGGCTTCCTTCTTGAGCATCGCGCGCGCCACGAAGAGGCAGATGAGCGCGTTCACGCAGAGGAAGGGAATCGCGAGGAACGTGAAGGGCAGCCAGGCGAGCGCTGGAGCGTTGGCCCACGCCGAGTACGCGAGGATGCCGGCGAAGCCGATGGCGAGGCCCCCGACCACCGGGCGCAGGCCCTTCATCTTGATCGCGAAGAGCGAGGCGATGACGGGGATCGCGGCGCTGTAGACGATGGGGTTCGCGAGCGAGCCACGGCCGAAGATGATGCGGTTGAGCCAGTCGGGGATCGGCAGCGTGATGGCGGTGCTGACCGCGCTCGGCTCCGCGACGTACTGCACGAAGAACGCGCCGACGGTGGTGAGGAGCAGCGGGATGAAGAAGCCCGGCTTCACGAAGACGTTGAGGTAGCCCGGGCGTTCCTTGCGGCCGAGCGTGAGCAGCACGAAGGCGAGCAGCGCCGCGCCCCAGCCGAACACCTTCCAGTTGGTCGCGCTGTACGAGTACACGCCGATGTCGGTCGCGCCCACGTCGGCGACGGTGGTGTCCTGCTGGGCGAGCGCGGCCTCAGGCGGCAGCAGCTCGCTCACGTCGGCGGCGCGGATCTTCTTGAGCGCGTCGAGGGCGGCCTTCGCGTCGATCACGCCGTGGCCGTACTGATCAGTCCAGCCCTTCGAGCCCTCGGGCGGGTGCGCGCTGATGACGATCGCCTTCTCGACCTGGTCGGGGTTCTTCGCGCCGGCGGAGTAAAGCAGCGCGGCGAGACCGGCGACGTGCGGGGTCGCCATCGAGGTGCCCTGGTACGAGGCGTAGACGCCCTGGCTCACGTCCTGCGGGTCGATGGTGTTCTGGATGATGCCGGCCGCTTCGCCCTGCGACTTGTCACCGCCAGGCGCCGCGATGTCGAGCTCCTTGCCCCACGACGAGTACGGCGCCTTCTTGCCCTGCGGGCCGACCGACGCGACCGCGAACGAGCCGGGGTACGCCGCCGGGTACTCGACGACGCCACGGCCACCGTTACCGGCCGCGCAGACCACGACGACGCCCTTCTTGCGCGCGTACATCACGGCGTTTTCCATCACCGCCGAGCGCCCACCACCGCCGAGCGACATGTTGATGACCTTCGCGCCGTGGTCGGCCGCCCAGCGAATCGCGTCGGCGATGTCGGCGGTGTTGCCCGAGCCGAAGTGGTCGAGGACCTTCACCGGCATCAGGGTCGCTTCGAACGCGACGCCCGCGACGCCCTCACCGTTGTCGGTAGCCTGCGCGATGGTGCCGGCGACGTGCGTGCCGTGGCCGTGATCGTCGTTGGCGTGCTGGTCGTCGTTCACGAAGTCCCAGCCCTCGACGAACTTCGAGTCTTCGAGGTCGGGCACCACGCGGAAGTCGTCGTGGTTTTCCCAGGCGATGCCGGTGTCGAGCACCGCGACGATGACGCCCTTGCCGCGCGTGACTTCCCACGCCTCGGGCATGCGGATCATCTTGAGGTTCCACTGCTGGGCGAACATCGGATCGTTGGGGATGAAGCCCTTCTCAGGCTTCATCGCGTCTTCGCTCACGCGCACCGTCATCAACGGCTCGGCGGCCTCGACCTTCGGGTTCGCGCGGATCTTCGCGAGCAGCCCGTCGAGATCATCACCGTCGTACGCGCCGGTGGTGATCGAGTCGACCGGCCCTTCCTCGGCGGAGTTGAAGCTGAGGTCGATGCCCCAGTCCTGTTCCATCACGTCGATGTCGGCCTGCGTGGTGCCATCGACGAAGTCGACGACGAGGCGGTTGGCGACGCGCGCGCCGACGTCATCGGGCAAGTCGGCCGTGGTGTAGGCCGGCCGGGACAAATCGGGCTCGGTCGACGCCGCTCCTTCCTTGGCGCAGCCGAAGGCAACCACCGCGAGGGACGCAGCACACGCCAGGGTCAGGAGCTTTCGCATATCGGTTCTCACGAACGATGGAGTCAACGATTGGATCTCTGCAGAAGTTCCCGGGTTTTGGGCTCTGAAGAAGCGTGAAGTGCTTGAAAGAAGTGTGATCCAGCTCAGCGCGGCCCACCAGCCCCACCCTGTTCGGCCAGCGCCATGAGGGAAGCAACTGCCTGGCCAACGAGGGGGAGGTTGCGTTGGTAGGTGCGTGTGGCCCCTGGAACGAGGGTGAACGCCCCTCCCAACCGCTCGAGGGTGCTGGCCCACTGACCTCGATCTTGAGGGTCGTGTTCCGCGAGGACGACTGCCAGGGGCCAGTCGAGCTTGGCGTGAGCGTCGAAGTCGGCCGCGCGCACGAAGGACGGGTTGATCAACACCAGCCCGGCGATCACCCTCCCAACGTCGTCGCCCCCAGGGGCTTTGATCGCTTTCGAGGCGATCAACTTGAGCGCGACCGCGTCCGACGCGCCGATGGTCGCGAGCACGGGCGGCGCCTGCTCCGTGTTGTCGAGCGCGAGCTGGAACGCCGCGAGGGCGTCGTCGAGCCAGTCATCGGGCCGCTTCGACGGTTGCCCCTGCGAACCGCCGACGCCGCGGTAATTGAAGCGCAGCGTGGGGTGGCCGAGGCGCGAGACCGCGTACGCGAGCTCCGCGCCGACCACGTGATCCATGCCACCGCCTTCGAGCGGCGGAGGTGGCAGCACGAGCAACCCGGGGCGCTTGTGCCCGCGGTGCGAGACGCCCTCGAGCACCAGCCCGCTCTCGAGGGGAATCAGCGTCGGTCGTTCGAGGAACTGCCCCTTCAGGACCATGAGCGCGACCCTGCCAGAAAATGAAACGGGAGCCTGTCGCCAGGCCCCCGTGGTTCATCGATCGCTTTCGCGACGAAGAGTTACTGCGGGTTGTTGTTGTACACGGTCAGCTGCTGCGCATCGATGCGGCGCGCGACGAAGTTGACCTGCGAGGTGCACGACGCGGCGTCCGGCGGCGACGCGTTGCCCGTGGGGCAGTCGGTCATGCCGCGGATGCAGGCGTACTGCGCGTTGAGGTTGATCGTGCCGACGGGCGAGAACGAGTAGTCGTCGAACTTCACCGCGATCTGCGTCTGGCGGGCCTCGGTGTAGTCGGTGGCGATCGGCTTCTGCTCGTTGCGGAGCGCCGCGAACGACTTGTCGGTGCCCTCGATGAGGTCGTTCACGCGGATCGTCGGCGCGTCGCCGAGGTTGAAGGTCTGCGTGCCGAGGTCGAGGTACTCGGTCTGCTGCACGCCGGTCCAGATCACCCACTCGTCTTCCGAGCGGTAGTTCTGCTCGGTGATGTTGCCGCGGCCGGCCGGGAGGTTGTTGTTCCGGAAGCACGACGGCACCGCGATGGTGCGAATCGGGGTCATGTCGACCGCGACGCGGTAGAGGCGGGGCTGGCCCGTGTTGCAGCCCGCGAACGCGAGCAGCGAGAGCGCGGCGAGGACGACGATCTTCATGGAACGCATGTTTTTCCCTTTGTTTTTCAGCAAGTGAGAACGGCCCAAGAGCGGCGGCCGTTTGTCCTACAAGGTGGGAGAAGTCAACGGCTTCGGCAGGTCAGACACAGCGCGTCGGCGAGGTGTGCAACCTCATTTGGGTTTTTCAGACGCCTGCCCGAAGCACGAAGAACTTCAGGTACTTGCCTTCGCGAAATTGCAGGCGAAGCGGGTGATCGGGCGGTTGGTAGCGTTCTTCCACCAGCGTCAGGTCGACACCGGCGTTGTACGCGCCTTCCTTCACGGCGTCGAAAAACGCCTCACTCGAGACGCGGGCTGAACAGCTCGCGGTGAGCAACAGGCCCCCGGGTTTGAGCACCGCCAGGGCTTGCCGGTTGAGCGAGGCGTACCCGGCGATCGCACCCTCCACCGCCTTCTGGCTCTTCGCGAAGGCGGGCGGGTCGAGGATCACCACGTCGAACTGCCGGCCCTCGCGCTTGAACGAATCGAGCAGCTCGAAGGCGTCGGCGGCGAGGAAGTCGTGCTTCGAGGCCGGGAGATCGTTGAGCTTGAAGTTCTCGCGGGCGAGCGCGATCGCGTCGGCGTCCTGGTCGACGCTGAAGACCGACGAGGCGCCTCCGAGCGCGGCGTTCACCGAGAAGCCGCCGGAGAAGCAGAAGCAGTTGAGCACCTCGAGGCCCTTCGAGATGCGGCGCAGCAGGAAGCGGTTCTCGCGCTGGTCGAGGAAGAAGCCGGTCTTCTGGCCGGCGTACACGTCGACGAGGAACTTCGCGTCGCGCTCGGTGATGGTGAGCGGGCGCGGCGCGGGCGGCCCGAAGAGCATGCGGCCCTCGCCCTTCCCTTCGTCGTCTTCGGCGTCGTCGCGGCCGAGCTCGTCGCGGCCCACGACTCCCTTCAAGTTGGGCACCACGGTCTTGAGCGCCTCGACGATCATCGCGCGGTGCGGGGTCAGCCCGGCCGAGTACAGCTTGAGCACCGCCACGCCGTCGTAGAGATCGACCACCACGCCCGGCAGCCCGTCGCCCTCGCCGTGCAGCAGGCGAAACGCGTTGGTGCCCTGGAAGTCGATGAGCGAGTGGCGCGAGTCCCACGCGGTGCGCACACGGCGCACGAAGAAGTCCTGGTCGATGACCTCGCGCGGGTCGGTGGTGAGCACGCGCACGGCGATCGCCGAGAGCGGATCCCAATAACCGCGGCCGGCGAACTTCCCGTCGTCCACCAGGTCGACCACGCTGCCGACCGGCACGCGCGGCGGCGCGTCGATGGCCTTCTTGAAGACCCACGGGTGGCCGGCGCGAATGTGACGGCCGAGGCCGGGCTTCACGGTGACCTTCACCAGCTGACTCATCGCCTCGCTCCGTTTCGTTTCTTGCGACGGCCGCGCACGACCGCGTCGGCCACTTCTCCGAAGCCCTTGCCCTCGCGCCCGCGGGTGACGAACTTCGGCTCGGCCTCGAGGCGATCGAGCACCTCGCGCACGTTGGCCACGCCGACCGACAGCGAGAACGCGGCGAACATCGGCGCGTCGTTGAACGAGTCACCGACGTAGACGAAGCGGCGATCGTCGGGGCGCAGCGACTTCTTGAGCTCGAGCTTCACGTAGCGCTCGACGGCGGACCACTTGTCGAAGTCGCCGACCCAGCAGTTCACGTGCACCGAGCTGCGCACCGCCTGCACGCCCCGCGCGCGCAAGAAGGCCTCGAGGCGATCGGCGGCGGAGTGACCGAGCTGCACGTCTTCGGCGTAGTCGATGGCGAGATCGACCTCGGTGTAGGGCGAGTCACCCGACAGCCGCGCGCCCTTCACGTGCGCGAGCGCGGCCTCGACGTCCTTCACGAGCTTCTGCCGCGCGGCGCGACGCTGCTTCTCGGGCTGGGCGTAGGTCTTCACCAGCCGCTCGCCGCGCCAGGCGAAGTGGAGGCCACCGTTTTCCATGATCGCGCCGGCGACCGGCCACTGCCGCGCCCACGCCTCGCCCCAGCCCGCGGGCCGGCCGCTGACCAGCACGACGGGCACGTGGTGGGCGCCGAGCCACTCGATGGCGCGCAGGGTGGCCGAGGTGAGCTTGCCGCGCGTGGTGAGCGTGCCATCGACGTCGGTGAACACCGCCTCGACGCGCGAGAGGTCGGCTTCGTGCAGCGGGCGCATGGGACCGCTCAATACTGCGAGAGCTGGGCGATCTGGACGAGGAACTGCTCGAGCACCCCGGCGATCGCCTCGGGCACGGGCGGAATGGTCGCCCGCCGGTGCGTGCGGAGGAAGGAGTCGAAGTCGGTCGAGCGGCCGTAGAGCGACTGCCCGAGGCTCAGCGCCTGGCGGTAGGCGTCGAGCCGCGCCGCGACGCCCTCGGTGTTCATCGCGCGCTCGATGGCGAGGCCGACGTTGGCGAGCTGTTCCTGGTCGTGCTCCACGAGGATCTGGCGCTGGCTGATGCCGGCGAAGCCGTCGACGAATTCCACGAAGGGCTCGAGCAGCTCGAGGAGCTCGATCTTCCCCGGGGCGCCGCCGGCGATGAGCGCGCGCAGCTTCGCGCGGAACTCGAGGATGCCCTTCTTGTCTTGCGCGCGGAGGGCAGGCCACGCCTTGGTGCGGCCGAAGGCGTTGAGTTCCTTTTCCATCTGCTGGGCTTCGCCGAGCATGTCGGTCGCCTCGCCCACCTGGTGGATGCGCTTGCGCATCAGGCGGCGGAGGTCGGCGGTCATCGAGCGCACGAGCAGCGTGGTGCCCAGCGCGTCGTCGTAGCCGGGCTCGACCTCGCGGCGCTTCACGTCTTCGGCGAAGGCCTGGGCGATTTCCCACACCAGGCGGCCGATGCGATCGCGGAAGCGGAAGCGGAAGATCTGCAGCTCGGTCAGCAGGTTCCAGCGATCGCCGACGACCGACGGGTCGCGCACGCGCATGCCGAAGTTCATGACCTCCGAGCGCAGCTCACCCAACGCGGCCTGCACCACGGCCTGCACCGACGCGTGGCGGCCGGTGACGAGCTCGCCGTGGGGGAAGCTGGCCTCCATCTGCGAGGCGAGCGTGTTCACCTCGGCGATGGTGCTCCCGATGATCGGGGCGGCGGTCTCCCACATCGAGAGGTCGGCGGAGCCGTCGACTTCCGGCTCCTCGTACTGGATGAGGTCCAAATCACCCATCTGCGCAATGGTGCGACCCGCGGCGGCGCACACCATTCGCGCACGTGCAGAGAGATCACCGTCGGGGTCGGCGACAAACAGGGCTTCGAGTCTGGGCGGCAGCTGCTCCACTGAGATCGGTACGATACAGCGAGCCTGATTCGCGAAAAGATCTGCTACGCGTCGCGGTCATGATTCGGGTGAGGGTGTACGACAACGGGCGACTCCTCGACGGCGACGAGAGCCTGGTGCCACAGGCCGGGATCAAGTGGGTTGACGTGCAACATGCCGACGAGCCCACCCTGCTCAAGCTCGGTGAGAAGTTCGGGCTGCACAAGCTGGCCATCGAAGACTGCCTGCACCTCGACCAGCGCCCGAAGCTCGAGGCCTACGGCGATCACCAGTTCCTCGTGCTGCAGGGCTTCGAGACCAAGACCGACCGCTGGTCGGATCTCGAGATGCACGAGATGCACTTCTTCCTCGGGAAGGACTGGGTGATCACGGTGCACGAGAACTCGCACACCGCGATCGACTCGGTGCACAAGCGGCTCGACGCCGACCCGGCCAACACCATCGGGCGCGGGGCCGACTTCGTGATGTACCTGCTGGCCGACGCGATGGTCGATCGCAACTTCCCGCTGCTCGACTGCTTCAACGACACGCTCGAAGACCTCGAGGAGCGGATCTTCGCGGCCTTCCCGCCCCGGTCGATGCTGCAGGAGACGTTCAAGCTGAAGCGCGCCCTGGTGCTGGTGCGGCGGGTGCTCTCGCCCCAGCGTGACGTGGTGGGGCTGCTCGCGCGCGGAGGCGTGCCCCAGATCAACGAGAGGACCACCGTCTACCTGCGCGACGTGTACGACCACCTGGTGCGCATCTACGAGCAGATCGACGCCGCGCGCGACCTGGTGGGCAACGCCGTCGACGCCTACCTCACGCAGGTCGCCAACCGCACCAGCGACATCAGCAAGCAGCTGACGGTGTTCGCGTCGATCTTCATGCCGCTGTCGTTCATCGTCGGCTTCTTCGGGCAGAACTTCGACGCGGTGCAGACGCCGCCGCTCTTCTTCGTGATGCTCGCGTCGATGGTGATCGTTCCCGCGGTGATGATCCTCTGGTTCCGCCACAAGAAGTGGTTCTGACGATGGCGCCCCTCGCTGCGCTGCTGCCGAAACCCGGAGAGCCGAAGCTCGCGCCCGACGCGGTGCTCGATCGCTTCGTGTCGTACGTGACGTCGACGGGGCTCTCGCTCTACCCCGCGCAGGAAGAGGCGATTCTCGAGCTGCTGGGCGGCAAGCACGTGGTGCTCGCGACGCCGACGGGCTCGGGCAAGTCGCTGGTGGCGCTCGCCTTCCACTTCATGGCGATGGCCGAGGGGAAGACGAGCTTCTACACCTGCCCCATCAAGGCGCTGGTGAACGAGAAGTTCTTCGCGCTGTGCGAGGTCTTCGGCGCCGAGAACGTGGGCATGATGACCGGTGACGCGGCGATCAACCGCAAGGCGCCGATCATCTGCTGCACCGCGGAGATCTTGAGCTCGTACGCGGTGCGCGAGCAGCGCCTGTTCGCCGACTGCGTGGTGATGGACGAGTTCCACTACTACGGCGATCGCGAGCGCGGCATCGCGTGGCAGGTGCCGCTGATCTCGATGCCCGAGACGCAGTTCCTGCTGATGTCGGCGACGCTGGGCGATCTCACCTCGATCAACGAGTCGCTGAAGGACACCACCAAGCGCGAGGTGATCGAGGTGCGCTCGGCGCAGCGCCCGGTGCCGCTGGAGTTCACCTACGCGCTCACGCCCCTGCACGAGACGGTCGGCGATCTCCTGCACGAGCACCGCGCACCGATCTACCTGGTGAACTTCACGCAGCGCTCGGCGGCCGAAGAGGCCCAGAGCCTGATGTCGATCGACGTCTGCACCAAGGAAGAGAAGGGCAAGCTCAAGGAAGCGATCGGCGCGTTCAAGTTCGACACGCCCTTCGGCAAGGACCTGAAGCGCTTCCTGCTGCACGGCATCGGGCTGCACCACGCGGGCTTGCTGCCGCGCTACCGGCGCCTCGTCGAGCGGCTCTCGCAGCAGGGCCTGCTGAAGGTGATCAGCGGCACCGACACGCTCGGCGTCGGCGTCAACGTGCCCATTCGCACCGTGCTCTTCACGCAACTCTGCAAGTTCGACGGCGAGAAGACGGTCATCTTGCCGGTGCGCGACTTCCACCAGATCGCCGGGCGCGCGGGCCGCAAGGGCTTCGACGAGCGCGGCTTCGTGGTGGCGCAGGCGCCGGCGCACGTCATCGAGAACGCGAAGCTCCAGCAGAAGAAGGCCGAGGGGAAACGCAACGTCACCCTCGTGAAGGCGCCGACCAAGGGCTACGTGCACTTCGATCAGCAGACCTTCGAGAAGCTGCAGTCGAGCCAGCCGGAGAAGCTCGAGTCACGCTTCACGGTGACGCACGGGCTCATCATCTCGCTGTTGCAGGCGCACGACGGCGCGACGATCAGCGGCTACCGGCGGCTGGTGGAGCTGATCGGCCTCTCGCACACCCACGAGGGCGGCAAGCTGCGGCTGCTCAAGCACGCGCGCACCGTGTTCCGCGCGCTGGTCAACGCGGGGATCGTGGTGGTGGTGAAGAAGACGCCCACCATGGCCGCGCACGTGAAGGTGCTCGAGGGGCTGCAGCGCGACTTCTCGCTGCACCACACGCTCTCGTTGTTCCTGCTCGAGGTGTTGCTCAAGCTCGACCCCGCGTCGGAGACCTACGCGCTCGACGTGGTGTCGCTGGTCGAGTCGATTCTCGAGAGCCCCGAGGTCGTGCTGTGGGCGCAGCTCGACAAGGCCAAGGGCGACAAGATTCGCGAGTTAAAGGCGCAGGGCGTCGAATACGACCAGCGCATGATCGAGCTCGAGAAGGTCGAGCACCCCAAGCCGCTGGCGCCGCTGATCTACGGCACCTTCGACGAGTTCGTCGCCAAGCACCCGTGGGTGGCCGCGGAAGACGTGCGGCCCAAGTCGATCGCGCGCGAGCTGTTCGAGCAGTGCATGACCTTCAACGAGTACGTGAAGGAATACGGCCTGCAGCGCAGCGAGGGCGTGCTGCTGCGGTACCTGAGCGACGCGTACAAGACGATCGTGCAGAACGTGCCCGAAGCCGCGCGCAACGAGCAGCTCGAAGACATCGCGGCCTTCCTGCTCACCACGCTCAAGCACGCCGACAGCTCGCTGCTCGCCGAGTGGGAAGCGATGCGCTACGGCCGCGAGCTCGGGCTGGTCACCGCGCCGGGCGAAGAGAAGCCGCGGCCGAAGCGCGACCTGGCGAAGCACCCGAAGGAGATGGCGGCGCGCGTGCGGTCTGAGCTCCACCAGGTGGTGCGGTTGCTGGCGCGCAAGGCGTACGACGACGTCGTCGAGCAGCTCGGCGAGGCGACCACGCTCACCAAGGACGACCTCGAGGCCGCGCTGGCGCCGTACTGGGCCGAGCACCCCAGCCTCGACGTGACGCCGCGCGCGCGGCAGCCGGTGCTGACGCAGCTGACCCCGGGGCCCGAAGACCGCACGTGGACGGTGCGGCACACCCTGGTCGACTCGAAGGGTGAGCAAGACTGGTACCTCGAGGGCCTGGTCGATCTGCGCGGCCGCGACGACGTCGAAGACGGAGCCCTGGTGACCCTGCGCCATGTCGGCAAGTGACGGCCCGCCCCGCGTCGTACCGCTCACGCTGCTGGTGGCGCTCGCGTCGATCACGCTGGCGACCATCGGCTCTCTGACGTACCCGCCCTCGGCGCCGCTGCCCGACGACGCGCCCCACTTCGCGCCACTCGACGCGATGATTCGCTGGGACGCGGGGTGGTACGGGCGCATCGCCTCCGACGGTTACTGGGCGTTCTCGACCACCGAGCAGAGCCCGGTCGCGTTCTTTCCGCTCTACCCGCTCGCGATTCACGCCGTGGCGCTGGTGGGCCTCAACAAGTGGGCGGCGGCCTCGCTGGTCTCGTTGGTGGCGGCGCTCGCGGGGCTCTTCCTCTTCTCGCGCTGGGCGAAGGTGGTGCGACCGGAAGCGGCGGCGACGGCGTTGCTGCTGCTGATGCTCTACCCCTTCGCGGAATACCTCTACGGCGTCGTCTATTCCGACGCGCTGTTCCTGCTGTGCGCGGTGGCCGCCTTTCTCTGCCTCGAGAAGGGGTGGCCGTGGTGGGCGGCGGCGTGCGGCGTGCTGGCGACGGCGTGCCGGCCGGTGGCTCCGGCGATCGTGCTGGGGTTGCTCGCGCGAAGCATCGAGCTGCGGCGCCAGGCGGGCCAGCGGGTGCGCTTCATCGATCTGCTGCCGGGGCTGAGCGGGCTGGGCCTCGCCAGCTACATGGCGTTCTTGCAGTGGAAGT
This sequence comes from Myxococcaceae bacterium, assembly GCA_046351675.1. Taxonomy (GTDB): domain Bacteria; phylum Myxococcota; class Myxococcia; order Myxococcales; family Myxococcaceae; genus Archangium_A. The sequence continues at coordinate 499,285 of JAXLYB010000005.1, read as the reverse complement.
TCGGCGACGCGCTCGCGTTCGTGCACGTGCAGGCCGCGCCGGGGTGGGATCAGCCGCCGGGGTGGGAGAGCTGGCTCAAGCTGCCGTGGTTCCGCACCATGTTCCCGCAGGTCGACCCGATGATCGGGCTGCGCCTCGGCGGGCACGCGCTGGTGACGGTGCTGGCGTTGATCGGCGCGGGGCTGACGTTCAAGCGGCTGGGCTGGGGCTACGGCGTGTACTGCGCGCTGGTGGTCGGCATTCCCGCGGTGTCGAGCAAGGACTTCCAGGGCCTCGGGCGCTACGTGATCGCCGCGTTCCCGCTGTTCCTCACCTTGGCGCTGCTCATCGGCGAGCGGCCGCGGCTGCGCGTGGCGGTGCTGGTGGTGTTCGGCCTGATACTCGGCGCGCTGGCGTTCGCGCTCGGCACTGGCGGGTACGTGGCGTAGATCGAGGGCGCGATGGAAAACGTCGAAACGGTGATCATCGGCGCGGGCATGAGCGGGCTGGCGACTGCGGCCGCGCTCGGCAAGGGCGCTGACCTGGTGGTGCTCGATCGAGACGCGGAGATCGGCGGCTACTGCAAGACCGTGAAGCAAGACGGCTTCGTGTGGGACTACTCGGGCCACTTCTTCCACTTCAAACACCCCGAGATCGAAAAGTTCCTGGTCGACCGCATGCCGGGCCAGGAGATCCGCAAGGTCATCAAGAAGTCGTACATCTCGTACGCGGGCCGGCAGATCGACTTCCCGTTCCAGAAGAACATCCACCAGCTGCCGCAGCAGGACTTCATCGACTGCCTGCACGATCTCTACTTCGCGCGCACGCCGGGTGCGGGCGCCGCGCCTCCGCCCGAGACGAACTTCAAGGAGATGCTGTACGCGCGCTTCGGCCGCTCGATCGCCGAGAAGTTCCTCATTCCGTACAACGAGAAGCTGTACGCGACCGACCTCTCGACGCTCGACCGCGACGCGATGGGCCGCTTCTTCCCGCACGCCGATCTCACCGACATCGTGCGCAACATGAAGCAGGCCGACAACGCGTCGTACAACGCGACCTTCACCTACCCCGCTGGCGGCGCCATCGAGTACGTGAAGGCGGTCGCCAGCGAGGTCGCGCCCGGCGCGATTCGGCTGTCTGAAGCCGTGACGACGATCGATCTGAAGGAACAGATCGCCCGCACCTCGAAGGGCGAATACCGCTTCGAGCGGCTGGTGAGCTCGGCGCCCTTCCCCGCCCTCCTCGAGCTGTGCGGCGTGCCGTTCGAGCGCTCACTCTTCTCGTGGAACCAGGTGCTGGTGTTCAACCTGGGCTTCGACGCGAAGGGGCCGCGCGACGTGCACTGGACCTACTTCCCCGACCGGTCGCTGCCGTTCTACCGGGTGGGGTATTACGACAACATCTTCGACGGCGATCGCATGAGCCTCTACGTGGAGGTCGGCGCGAAGAGCGGCGCGGCGCTCGACGTGAACGCGCTGCGCGAGGCGGTGCTCGAGGGGCTGAAGCGCGAGAAGATCATCACCACGCAGAAGCTCGTCTCGCACCACTCGGTGCTGATGAACCCCGCGTACGTGCACATCACGCAGCGCTCGAACGCCGAGGTGGCGCGCGTGAAGGGCGAGCTGGCGCGGCACGGCGTGCATTCCATCGGCCGCTACGGCGGGTGGACCTACTGCAGCATCGAAGACAACATCGTCGAGGCGCGCGCGCTGGTGAAGTCGTTCGCCTGATCAGCGCGGGGCGACGAGGTCGAGCACGGTCTTCGCGGTCTGGCTCCACGGGGTGGGCACGAAGCCCTGCTTGATGAGGGCCTCGCGGGCCTTCACCTCCTCCGGGTGATCGAACCACCACGCCAGGCGCTCGGCCCAGGCCTCGACGTCCCACGGGTCGAGGTACTCCACGAGCTCGCCCCCCACCTCGCGCAGCGACGAGGTGTCGGCGACGAGACAGAAGCGCCCGTGCGCGAGGCTCTCGGCGACCGGCAGGCCCCAGCCCTCGTAGAGCGAGGGGAACACGGTGAAGCGCGCGTTCGCGTAGAGCGCGTTCAGCTCGGCGTCGGTCACGTGGTGCAGGCGCACCACCGCGCCGCGCACGCGGGGATCGCGATCGAGATCGTTGAGCAGCTCGTCGACGCCCCACCCCGGCATGCCCACGAAGACCAGCTTCGGCAGCGCGCGGCCCTGCTCGGCCAGGCGCACCAGCGCGCGGTACAGCACGTCGTGGTTCTTGCGGCGCTCGAGCGTCGAGACGAAGAGCACGAACGGGCCGTCGACCAGGCTGCCGACCGGCGCGCTCGACGAGGGCGCGTCGAGCGTGCTGCCGAGCTTGATGACCGACATCGGGGGCTGCGGCGCGCCGACGGCCTTGAGCCACTGGCGCAGGTCGCGCTGGCTCGAGTCCGAAATGCACAGCACGTGATCGGCGACCCACGCGAGATCGGCGTAGTACGCGGGGAAGGCCTGGGCGACCTCGGCGCGGCAGAGGTGCGGCCGCAGCACGGGAATCAGGTCGTAGCAGACGAGCACCACGCGCAGCCCGAGGCTCCGCTTCAGCCGGTAGAGGGCGCGGAGATCCTTGAAGTCCCAGTCGAGGCCCGCCGACACCAGCACGTCGCCCTCGGCGAAGGGGTGCGCGGGCACGCCGGTGGCCTGCGTGGGCTGCTCGGCGCGCTGAGCGCGGGCGGCGCGCGACGCGGCGAGCGCCGCCGAGGTCTGGCGAACGCGGTGGAGCGTGTCGCGCAGCGCGGGCGTGGTGGCCTTCTTCAACCGCGAGAGCACGTTGAACACCGGCGTCGGCGCCTGGCGCAGCAGCGCGTCGGCGCGGTCGACCAGCTGGCGCGCCATGCTGTCGCGCGGCGGGGCCTGGTCGCCCAGCGCGTTGCGCTCGAGCTGCGCGCGCACCTCGCTCGCGGCGCGCTCGACGTAGGCGCCCTGCTCGAAGGCACAGAAGCGCACGCCGGCCTGCTTCGAGAGCTCGCGGAAGAGCTCGGCTTCGACGCGCACCACGCCGGTCGCGGGGCGCCGCCAGCGCAGAATCGTCGTCACGTCGAGCCACGCGCTCACGCCAGCACCTCCCGCACCGCCGGCGCGACGGTGGCGAGCGTCGCGTCCCACACCAGCGCGGCGCGCAGCGCGTCGACGGGCGCGGCGGGCTTCTCGGGCCGCACGAGGTGCTCGCGCACCGCCCGCGCCCAGTCTTCCGGCTCGTCGGCGACGGTGAGCTCGGGCAATTGCAGGTAGCGATCGAAGCCGCGCAGGCTGACCGAGGTGGCGATGATCTCCCGCCCGGACAAGATGGCTTCCGACGTCTTGATGTTCGAGCCACCGCCTTCGAAGATCGGCAGCAGGTAGAGGCTGGCGAGCGCCTTGAGCGCGGCGAGGCCCGCGTCGTCGAGCTCGCCGGTGATCACCAGGCGCGAGGCGACCAGCGAGGGCCAGCGCACCTTCGCGTAGTGCGCCTCGAGGGCCTGCCCCACGCGCCCCGCGGCGACGATCACCGCGTCGGGCGGCACGAACCCCAGCGCGTCACCGAGCGCGTGCACGAAGCCGGCGGCGTTGGGCGGGTGCCCGCTGCCCACGAAGAGCGCCACGCGCCGCCCGCCCAGCGTTCGCCGCCACCGCTCGACCTCGCGCGCGTCGGCCGTCGAGGGCCAGATGCCGTTGGGCGCCAGCACCAGCTTGCGCGCGCCCATCGCCGCCAACGCCTCGGCGTCAGAGCTCGACACCGCGAGCACCACGTCGGCCAGCGCGCAGGCCTGCCGCTCGGTCTGCTCGACCAGCGCCACCACCCGCGCATCGAGGCCGCGCTGCGCACAGATGGCCGCCTTGAGCGGCGCTTCGACGTTCTGCGAGCCGTACACGAGGCGGGCGTCGCGAAACCGCGCGAGCGTGCGCAACCGTTGCACCACCGGCAGCGCCCACGGCTGCTCGAGGTGGAACACGTCGACACGCTCGGGCAGGCGCGCGACCACCTTCTGGAAGAGCGCGTCGGTGCGCGCGACGCACAGCCCCGACTGGAGATCGTCGCTGGCCGGCAGCACCTTGCCGTCGGCGAACGTCGCGGGCGCATCGAGCGGAAACTCGACGTCGAGCGGCCCCTGTTCCTGCCGCGGAAACGCGCGCGCCGCGTACAGCCCGACGCGACTCACGCTGAACCCGCTGGCCTCGTAGTGACGAGCGAGCGCCTCGGCGCGGAGCTGCCCTCCGGACCGGGGCTGCGCGAGGGGGTAGCTGGTGAACAGCGCGACGGCCGGCGGAGGCACGCGAAGCCCTCTACACCTGTAGAAACCCCGACCGAAGCCCTGTAGAGGGCCCCCCATGAAAAAGGCACTGATCACGGGGGTCACTGGCCAGGACGGGAGCTATCTGGCCGAGTTCCTGCTGTCGAAGGGCTACGAGGTGCACGGCATGGTGCGCCGCTCGTCGGAAGAGAAGTTCGAGCGCATCAGCCACTTGAAGGACCAGGTGAAGCTCCATCAGGGCGACCTGCTCGACCAGTTCTCGCTGGCTGACCTCATCAAGCAGGTCGAGCCCGACGAGATCTACAACCTCGCGGCGCAGTCGTTCGTGCCGACCAGCTGGTCGCAGCCCGTGCTGACCGGCGAGTTCACCGCGCTCGGCGTCACCAAGATGCTCGAGGCGGTGCGGCACACCAACCCGAAGGTGCGCTTCTACCAGGCGTCGTCGTCGGAGATGTTCGGCCGCGTGCTCGAGACGCCGCAGAGCGAGAACACGCCGTTCTACCCGCGCTCGCCGTACGGCGTGGCGAAGGCCTACGGCCACTTCATCACCGTCAACTACCGCGAGTCGTTCGGGCTGTTCGCGGTGAGCGGCATTCTCTTCAACCACGAGTCGCCGCGGCGCGGCCTCGAGTTCGTCACGCGCAAGGTCTCGCACGGCGCGGCGATGATCAAACGCGGGCTCAAGAAGAAGCTCGGGCTGGGCAACCTCGACGCCAAGCGCGACTGGGGCTTCGCCGGCGATTACGTCGAGGCGATGTGGCAGATGTTGCAGCAAGACAAGCCGCAGGACTTCGTCATCGCCACCAACGAGACACACACGGTGCGCGAGTTCGTCGAAGTGGCCTTCGCGCGCGTCGGCCTCGACTGGCGTGAGCACGTGGTGACCGACCCTGCGTTCGTGCGCCCCGCCGAGGTCGACATCTTGATGGGCGACTATTCCAAGGCGACCAAGGTGCTCGGCTGGAAGCCGAAGGTGAAGTTCAAGCAGCTCGTCGAGATGATGGTCGACGCCGACCTGGCGCGCATCGATCGCGGTGCCGAGAAGGCCTGACGCGATGGGTAGCAGACAGCTGTGGGTCGACCTGTCGACCAGCGTCAGGTGGGACGGGGGAATGATTGGCATCGTCCGCGCCGAGCTCGAGCTCGCGCGGGCGCTGTACTCGATTGATCCGACGACGCGCTTCGTGGCCTTCAACGGGCACGCCTTCGCGGAGATGGAGCACGAGAAGATCAAGTGGCTCTTCCAGAGCCGCAGCGTCGCCGACGCGTACCTCAAGGTGCGCGACTACTTCCGCGCCGCGGCGAAGTACCACCCCAACCCGCAGCACCAGCGCAGCCAGCAGCCCGAGCGCTACCCGCGTTACCGCGAGCTGGTGTCGACCCTGCCGGGCTTCCCCGGCAACCGCGCCGGCCAGCTGCGCCTCTCGCTGCTCTTCGGCGCCACCGCGCTCGAGTCGGCGCCGACCGAGCTGCTGCTCAAGGGCATGCTGCGGCTGTACGAGCCGATTCGCCGCGCGCGCGAGAAGGGCTCGAAGAAGTCGGCCGCGCCGGCCGCCGCGCCGTTGCCCAGCTGGGCGACCGCGACGCCCGCCGCCACGCCCGCGGCTCCGGCGGTCGACCAGACCGAGTGGACGCTGGGCCCGACCGAGACGGTGGTGCCCTCGCCCTTCACCGCCGACTCGACGGTGCTCTACGCGGGGTGGATGGACACCGGCCGCGAGAAGCACCTGGCGGCGATCAAGAAGAAGACGCCCGGCCTCAAGGTCGCGCAGCTCATCTACGACGTGATCCCCATTCACGAAGACCTCGCGCACCTCTACCCCGAGCAGGGCTCGCGGCGGTTCCAGGGGTACTTCTCGTGGGTGGCGCAGAACACCGACCTGCTCTTCACCGGCGGCGAGAACACGCGCGCCGACGTCGGCACCTACCAGCGCAAGCTCAAGCTCCCCAGCCCGCCGTCGGTGGCGTTGCGCTTCGGCGACGCGAAGCTCGCCAGCGAGCTGCAGTACGACCCGGTGCGCGACTACTACCCCGACGACGGCACGCTGCTGCGCATGCTGCGCATCCAGAAGCCGTACGTGCTGTGCGTGGGCACCATCGAGGCGCGCAAGAACCACGCGGTGCTCTACGAGGCGATGCGGCACCTGTTCGATCGCCACGGCGAGAAGACGCCGCTGATGGTCTTCGCCGGCATCAGCGACAACCGCACGCGCGACCTGATGGACTCGGTGGCGCGCGACCCGAAGACGCGCGACCACATCCTCCACATCGTGCCGACCGACCACCAGCTGCAGGTGGCCTACCGCAACGCCGCGTTCACGGTGCTGCCGTCGCTCTACGAGGGCTGGAGCCTCACGCTCCCCGAGAGCCTCTCGTTCGGGAAGTTCGTGCTGTGCAGCGACGTGCCGCCGCTGAAGGAGATCGGCGGCGATCGCTGCGAGTACCTGCCGCCGCACGAGCCGCGGCAGTGGGCCGACCGCATCGATCACTGGCTCGCGCGGCCCGAGGCGCTGGCCGAGCGCGAGCAGCACATTCGCGACACCTGGAAGCTGCAGAGCTGGGACGACTGCGCGAAGGCGATGCTCACCGCGGTGAAGGGCCTGTCATGACGCTCTGGTACGACCTCTCGACGTCGCTCGGCTCGACCGGCATGAGCGGCACGGTGCGCACCGAGCTCGAGGTGTGCCGCGCGCTGCAGAAGAAGACGAAGGACCTGAAGTTCTTCCGCTTCACCGACGGCAAGATCAAGACCATCGGCCCGGTCGAGGCGCCGTGGCTCTACGATCTGAGCAAGCCGATCGGCGACGCGTACCTCAAGGTGGTCAGCGAGCGCCCCCGGGCCGCCCCGCCGCCGCCCCGCGACGAGCACCTCGATCAGCTCACCCGCTTCGCGCGTCACGTGGCGCCCCACCCGCTCGATCGCACGCGCAACTCGGTGCTCTTCGCGCTCTCGGTGCTCCCGCCGCCGGTGGTCGAGGCGGTGCTCGACACCCTCGGCCCGCACGCCAACGCCACGCTGCAGCTCGCGCATCGCCTCAACGCCGCGATGCAGCCGCGCCACCAGCCGCCGCCACCCCCGCCGCCGAGCACCACGCCGCCGCACCCGTTCTCGAAGGGCGACGCGATCTTCACGGTGGGCATCGACTGGGGTCTCGACTTCCTGCCGCTGCTCAAGCGCATTCGCGAGAAGACGCCGATCACGGTGCACCAGGTGGTGCACGACCTCACGCCGATCGTGGTCCCGCAGTTCCACGTCGAGCGCAACTGCGAGCTGTACCGCGAGTTCATCTTCAACGTCGGCAACGTGGTCGACACCGCCTGGTACATCTCGGAGCAGACGCGGCTCGACGCCGAGCAGGTCTTCAAGAGCTGGCGCCTGCCGATCGTGCCCTCGAAGCAGGTGCGCTGGGGCTCGGTGCCGCCGCCGCCCGACACCCGCACCGAGAAAGAACGCAAGGCGCTGCTCGCGCACCGCGGCATCACGCGCCCGTTCATGCTCTTCGTGTCGACGGTCGAGGCGCGCAAGAACCACGAGACGGTGTACCGGGCGTACCGCCAGCTGCTCAAAGAGCGCGGCCCGACCATTCCGCAGCTGGTGTTCGTCGGTCACGGCGGCTGGAAGCGATCGGAGTTCCTCGGCTGGCTCCACCGCGACCCGGTGGTGAAGGGTCACCTGAAGCACTTCTCGGCCAACGACGCCGAGCTCGACGCGCTGTACCGCGAGTGCCTCTTCACGGTGTACCCGTCGCTGTACGAGGGCTGGGGGCTGCCGATCGTCGAGAGCCAGGCGTACGGCAAGCCGGTGCTCATCAGCGACGCGCCGTCGTTGCGCGAGGCGGCGGGCCCGAAGGCCGAGGCGGTCGAGGCGCTGTCGGTCAGCGCGTGGGCGGCGGCGCTGGGGCGCTACCTCTTCGAGCCGGGTGTGCTCGAGCGGGTGACGAAGGCGCAGCGCGAGGCGTTCGAGCCGGTCGCGTGGAGCCACACCGCTGACCAGATTCTCGCGGGGGTGAAGTCGTGAAGGTGCTCGTCACCGCAGGCAACAGCTTCATCGGCATGCACCTCCTCGCGGCGCTGCGGCTGGCCGGGCACGAGGTGATCGCCACGGTGCGCAGCGATCACGAGAAGGTGGTGCCGCACGACGTGCCGATTCGCGTCGCGCCGCTCAACGACCCGGGCAGCTGGGTGAAGGTGATGCGCGAGGTGCGGCCCGACTGCGTGATCCACCTCGCGGCGGTCGCACTCGTCACGCACGCCGACCAGGCCGAGCTCTACGCGACCAACGTGATCGGCACCGAGAACGTGCTGAAGGCGATCGACGAGGTCGGCGATCTGAAGCCGCACCTCATTCTCGCGTCGACCGCGGGCGTGTACGGCAACCAGCCGACGCCGCTGTTGCACGAGGCGCTGCCGATGCGCCCCGCCAACCACTACGCGCTGAGCAAGCTGGCGATGGAATACCTCGCGCAGCCGTACGCCGAGCGGTACCCGATTCGCATCATTCGCCCCTTCAACGTCGTGGGCCCGGGCCAGAGCGACACCTTCCTGGTGACGAAGCTGGTGAAGCACTTCGCGGCGCACGCGGCCGAGATCCCGCTGGGCAACGTGAAGCCCGAGCGCGACTACATCGACGTGCGCGACTTCATCACCGTGGTGGCGCGCCTGGTCGACCTGGTGCCGCAGTCGATCGACGTGGTGAACATCTGCAGCGGCGTCGGCACGAGCGTCGAGCAGGTCGTGGAGTGGTTGGGCGAGCTGACCGGCCACCACCCGCGCATCACCGTCAACCCGCAGTTCGTTCGCAAGAACGAGGTGTGGCGCATGGTCGGCGACAACCGCAAGGTGCTCGACCTCGTGAAGTACCAGCTGCGCTACACGGTGCGCGACGCCCTGGTGTGGATGGTCGAGGAAGCCACGCGGGCCGCCGCATGAAGTGGGAATGGGAGTGGCTCTTTCTCGGCCTCTCGCTCCCCCTGTGGGGGCTGGGCGTGGTGTGGGCGGGCTTCCTCGACAAGCGCTTCCCGGCGGTGGTGCAGTCGCGCGGCGGGCAGATCGACAGCCTCGAGATCTTGCGCGGGCTGGCGGCGTTCGTGGTCTTCCTGGCCCACGTGACGATGTACTTCGGCGGGTTGGCGCCCGGCTCGCGCGCGTCGAGCTACTTCGGCGACCTCGGCGTGATCATCTTCTTCATGCTCACCGGGTTCCTCTTCTGGGGGCAGATCATCAACGGCCGGCTCAACCTCGACAGCTTCTTCCAGAAGCGCGTGCGCCGGTTGGTGCCGCTGTGCCTCTTCGTGGTGGGCACGGTGACGCTGGTCGACTGGGTGCAGGCGGGCTTCGTGTTGCCGACGCTCGGGCAGCTGCAGAACGCGGCGCGCAACTTCGGCTTCGGCTTCGTGCCGGTGCACGACGTCTTCACCGGCGACATGTACCTGCGCATCAACACCATCTGGTCGCTGCGCTGGGAATGGTTGTTCTACCTGTGCCTGCCGCTGTTCGCGGTGAAGCGCACCTGGTCGGCGATGACGCTCGGCGCGCTGGCGCTGACGGTGCTCTTCTACAACGTGCGCGACTTCTGGACCGGCGTGGAGACCGAGGCCTGCTTCATCGTCGCGTTCTGGCTCGGCGCGCTGGGCAACCTCATCGCCCCTGAGGGGGCATGGGCGAAGAAGCTCAAGCCCGGCGCGCGCTTCGGCCTGGCGGCGGCGGCGTTCGCGCTCTTCGTCGGGCTGTCGATCTCGAAGTACTTCACCGAGGGCGCGGGCGAAGCGCGGGTGCGCCACGTCGCGTTCGTGCTCATCGCGTCGCTGCTGTTCTTCGTCTTCCCGCTGATCGCCGACCTGAAGGCGCTGGGCTCGACGTGGCTGGGGCAGGCCGCGATGCACCTCGGCCGCATCTCGTACTCGCTCTACCTGTGGCAGCTGGCGGTCATCTACTGGGTGATTCGTGGCGCGCTGAAGAACACCGATCTCCAGTCGGCGGGCGGCTTCGCCGCGGTGGTGATCGTGCTGACCTTCTTGATCGTCACGGTGTCGCACTTCTCGTACCGGCACGTGGAGCTGCGCTTCATGAACGCCGGCAAGCCGCGCGCGGCCTGATGCGCGTCGCGATCACCGGCGCCACGGGGCTGGTGGGCGGCGCGCTGCTGCAGGCGCTGCGTTCGCGCGGGCACGAGGTGTCGGGCGGCGGGCGCGCATGGGCCGACCTGCTCGACGCCGAGGCGGTGCGGCGCGCGGTGGGCGACGCCGAGGTGATCGTGCACTGCGCGGCCGAGGCCGACGTCGACGCGGCCGAGCGCGAGCCTTCCGTGGCGTGGCGGTCGAACGTCGACGCCACCCGCACCCTGGCGCTGCACGCGCGCGAGACCGGCGCGCACCTGGTGCACGTCTCGACCGACTACGTCTTCGACGGCTCGAAGGGCGCGTGCACCGTCGACGAGCCCTTGAGCCCGCTGGGCGTGTACGGCGCGACCAAGGCGGCCGCGGAGCTGGCGGTGCGCGCGCTGGTGCCCGCGGGCCGCTGGGCGATCGCCCGCACCGCGGTGGTGTACGGCTGGCCGCCGCGCCCGGTGCGGAAGAACTTCGGCTCGTGGCTCTTGTCGGAGCTCGCCGCGGGCCGCCCGGCGCGCGTGTTCAGCGACCAGACCATCACCCCGACCCACGTCGCGAACCTCACCGAGATGGCGGTGGAGCTGGTCGAGCGACGGCTCGCGGGCACCTGGCACCTCGCCGGCGCCGAGGTGGTCAGCCGGCTCGAGTTCGGCCAGCGGCTCTGCGCGCGCTTCGGCTTCAGCCCCTCGCTGCTCGAGGCGACGCGCATGGCCGACGCGAAGCAGGCCGGGCCTCGCCCGTTGCGCGGTGGCCTCGATGTGTCGAAGACAACCGCCGCGCTCTCTGCCAAACCGCTGGCGCTCGACGCTTCGCTCGAGCTGCTGCACGCCGCTTTTCGCCCCCAGGAGATGTGAGCCGTGGCCGAGACCCCCACCCAGGACGCACGGCCCTTCGCGTGGGCTTCCCGCCTGGCGCCGCGGCTGGTCTTCCCGGTGGTGGCCTTCGTGGTGTGGCGGCTGGCGATTCACTTCCTCGCGTGGCTGAGCTGGACGCTCGACGATCGCCTGCGCAACGGCCAGTGGATCGAGCGCACCCCCGAGCTCCGCGCGGCGGGCCCGGCCTTCGACGCGCTCTACCGGTGGGACGCGGGCTGGTACTGGGCCATCGCGCGCTCGCCGTACACCGACCCGCACCACGCGAACTTCTTCCCCGCGTTTCCCCTCGAGGCGCGCGCGCTGGGCACGCTCTTCACGCTCGATCTCCAGCTCGCGCTGCTGCTGGCGGCGACGATCAACGCGCTCATCGCGTGCGTCGCGCTGTACCTGCTGGTCGAGCGCATCGCCGGCCGTGACGCCGCGCGCTGGTCGCTGGTGGCGTGGCTCGCCTACCCCTTCAGCTTCTTCCAGGCGACGGCGTACCCCGAGTCACTCACGGTGGCGGCCGGCGCGGCGGCGCTCGCGCTCGAGGTCTCCGGGCACCGGGTGTGGTCGTTGATCGGCGCGGGCCTCTCGGCCTTCACCCGCCACACCTCGGCCTACGGGGCGCTGGCGCAGGCGCTGTATCGCTTCAGCCGCGGCAAGTGGTGGTCGAGGCCGCTGCCGCTCGTGGCGTGGGGCCTGGGCTTGAGCGTGTTCTGCGCGTTCTTGTGGAAGACCTACGGCGACCCGCTGATGTTCTTGACGGTGCGCAACCTCTACTGGGCCGACGGCTTCAAGCCGATCTGGGAGCTGACGATCGCCGGCTCGCCGATGATGATTCCCGGCGCGGTGTTCTGCGTGGCGCTGACGGTCATCGGGCTGATCGGCCTCGCGAGCCACCCGAGCACGCGCTTCCTGCTGCTGCCGACGGTGCTGTGGCTCGGCGTGCTGCTGATCAACGGCGCGACCGGGCTTGGGCGCCACTCGTCGTCGGTGTGGCCGGCCTTCGTGGGCATCGGCGTGCTGTGCGCGAACCGGCCGACGTGGGCCGCGGTGTTCCTCGCGCTGACGGCGCCGTTTGGCGGGCTGATGCTGTTTCTGCACGCGCACCAGTGGCACGTGTTCTGAGCGCTACTCGTTGAGCCGCACCAACCGCACCGCGCCTGCCTGCCCCTCGTAGACGGCGATGACGGCGCCCGGCAGCACCAACGCCGACGCCGAGCGTCCGACCGTTCCGGCCACGCGTCCGTCCGGAGCATCGAAGTCGCCGTCGAGCGTCTCGAGCTGCCACCCGGTGCTGGCCCGGGTCGCGTGCCGCAGGTCGCCGAAGTTGGCCTCGAAGTAGAACGCGTGCACGCGCAGACCGGTGACGGCTGCACCGCCGAACTGGCCCACGTCGCGCGAGGAGTCAGCGTCGACCGCGGCGGTGGTCCACGGGCTGCCGCTGGCGACGCGGAGCGACTGGCCGTCCCGGTAGAAGACCCACAGCTGCCCCTGGTCGACCGCGGTGAAGGGCGCGGCGACGAGCGGCGTGGAAGGCGCGACGTCGCGGAAGGTCCAGTCTCCGACGCCGGTGAACGTGCCCTGTCGCAGGCCCCCGCCCGTCGGGCCGTAGAAGGTGTGCAGCACGCCGCCGACGGTCACCTGCGCCAGCCACGGCGTGATGGGCGCGTTGATGCGACCGTTGGGCCCGCCCTGCCCGTCGAGCGTCTGGAAGTCCCAGCTCTGCCGGTTGGTCCACCCGAGCCGGAACACGTCGTTGTCGAGATCGGTGAAGCCGACGAAGGTCCACGGCGGTGCGGTCGACGCGCTGGGGCAGCCTCCGACGTTGCCGGAGGTCACGCCGTGCGTCCCCGAGCCCTGGCCGTCGATGGTCTGAAAGGTCCACGCGCCGTTCGCCAGCACGGCGACCCGCAGCACGCGGTGCGAGCCGTTGAAGTCGCTCTGCGGGTAGTAGACGTACAGCTCGTTGCCCCAGACCGACGCGGCGATGCAGCCGCCGCCGACGTCGCCCTGCACGCGCCCCGCGGAGCCGCCAGCGCCGTCGAGCACCTGCCACGTGCAGCCGGGCGCGCCGTCGCACCAGGCGAGGTCTCCGGTCGCCGACTGGTAGGCGAACACGCGCACTGAGCCCTGGAAGACGATCGCGCGCGGGTTGAAGTGGGCGCCTGAGCCGAGCGTCCAGTACCGCACGCCCGCGTCAGACCCCACGCCGGCGTCGACCATGACCACGCCTGCGTCGATGATCACGCCCGCGTCAGGCCCCACGCCGGCGTCGACCATGACCATGCCTGCGTCGATGATCACGCCCGCGTCGACTCCGCCGGCGTCGACTGCGATCACGCCGGCGTCGAAGCCGATGCCGCTGTCGACCGGTGCGCCGGCGTCGTCATCGTCGCCCGCATCGCCCGCCCCCACGCCCTCGCGCTGCCCGCCATCGCGACGAACACCCGCGTCGGTGCCTGCATCAGGCGCACGCGGAACCAGGTCGGAATCGTCTTCCACCGGCGAGAAGCACCCGCTCGCCGCGAAGACCACCGCTGTCAGCAACGCGCGCCGGAGCATCACGTCAATGTACTCGCGGCGCGGCGCTCAAGGCAGCGGCTGAGGCCGAATCACGGCCCGCCACGTCCCCACCGTGACGGCCACCTCCGGGGGGCTGACCTCGGGCGGCGGTTCGCCCACGCGCTCGATGGAGGCGACGCGCTCGGCCGCGCCCACCCGCTCGCGGAGCGCCGGCTGGCGATCGAGATCGGGCTCGAGCGGCACGACCACGGGGTCTTCCTGCCAGAGGAGCGAGAGCCGGTACGCGTCCCAGTACGGCGCGTAGGCGAAGTGCACCCCGCGCGATCTCAGCTCGGCCGCCAGCTCCGGGAGGTCGACGCCGCGCCCCTCGGGCGTGCGGACGATCGAAGGCCCGTCGACGAACGGGCCGTACGCCGCCCAACCCGACACCGCCGCCGACACCACGAAGGGCCCGAGCACCAACGCCGCCCGCCGCGCGCCGAGCCGGGCGATCACCGGGGCGACCGCGAACGGCGAGAACCACAGCAGCGGCGCGAGGTACCGCGTCGACCACATGTCGAGCGGCGCGCTCGAGGCCATGAAGCCCCCCAGCGCCGTCGCGCCCGCGACGAAGCCCATGACGCCGAACGCCCACAGCGAACGATCACGGCGAAGCAGAGCGCCCGCGAGCACGCACGCGGCGAACGCCACGGCCGCCACGCCCTGCAGCACGGTGACGGCGAGCGGCGGCGACCAGAGCACGCTGCCCGTCATCCACGTGCGGACCCCGAGCGCGAACGGCAAGCACTGCCGAGAGAGCAGCGACCACCGCGCCCGCAGCGCATCGGCGTCGACCGCGAGCTCGCCCACCTTGCCGCGCGGCGCGGCGAGCACGATCGCCGCCAGCGCGGTGCAGACCAGCACCACCACCACCGCGCGCCGGCGATCGGGCGCCTCGAGCGCGCGCCACAGGCCGAACAGCACCAGCGGCGGCAGCATCACGTAGAAGAAGGTGTCGAGCCACGGCCCGGCGCCGACGAGCACCGCGCCCACCGCGAGCCACCGCACGCGGCCCCGCGCGTTCTCGAAGACCCACACCGCGGCGATCGCCCACAGCACGAGCGACTGCCGCAGCACGTAGGTCATCGGCATGTTGACCGCCTGCGTGGCGAAGACGAGCGGCCCCACGGCGAGCAGCGCGCCCCACCCTCCCAGCGCGCGCCGCAGCAGCGCCCACACCAGGCTGATCATCGCCAGCATGCCGAGCAGCGGCACCAGCAACACCCCGAGCGCCGACGAGCCGCGCATCACGGCGAACACCACCGCCACGAAGGCGACGTCGAGCGAGGCCTGGTACCGCGCGCCCCACAGCCGCGGCGCGAAATCCCCGTCGAGGAAGTGGCGCGCCTGCACCCCGACGATCGCCGCGTCGGAGTTCAGCGCGTCGGCGTTGAGCAGGACCGGCAGCCGGAAGAGCACCGCCGCGACCAGGGCGATGAGCAGGGGCGCGGCCGCCCGCCAACGCCCTTCAGGCATCGTACGCAGCGATCTGCTCGAGGGTGAGCTTCCTCAGCTCGGCGACGCTCGCGCCGTTCATCTGCGCGCGGTACCACGCCACGGTGCGCTCGATGGTCTCGTCGAAGGCCCAGCGGGGCTGCCAGCCGAGCTTCGCGTGCGCCTTGTCGATCGACAGCTTGAGCAGGCCGGCCTCGTGCACGGCCTTCGGGTCGCTCTGGTCGACCCACTCGCCCCGGCCCCACGCCTTCACCAGCGCGGCCGCCAGCTGCGACACCGGGCGCGCCGACGCCGTCTCGGGGCCGAAGTTCCACCCTTCGCAGTACTCGGCGGCGCGCGGGCCCATCAGCCGGCTCCCGAGCAGCAGGTAGCCACCGAGCGGCTCGAGCACGTGCTGCCAGGGCCGCACCGCCTTCGGGCTGCGCACGCCGATGGGCTTGCCCTCGTGCAGCGCGCGAATGCAGTCGGGCACGATGCGATCGGCCGCCCAGTCACCGCCGCCGATCACGTTGCCCGCGCGCGCCGACCCGATGGCCACGCCATGCTCGGCGAGCTTCGCGGGCGAGAAGAACGAGCGACGCCACGACGAGGTGACGAGCTCGGTCGCGCCCTTGCTCATCGAGTAGGGATCGTGGCCGCCCATCGCGTCGTCTTCGCGGTAGCCGTACACCCACTCGCGGTTCTCGTAGCACTTGTCTGACGAGACGATGACCACCGCGCAGCGGTGCTTTTCCTGGCGAATCGCCTCGAGCACGTGCGCGGTGCCGTTGATGTTGGTGGCGATGGTGCCCAGCGGGTCGGCGTAGCTCGGCCGCACCAGCGCCTGGGCCGCGAGGTGGAAGACCACGTCGGGCTTCACCTCGGCGATGGCCGCGCGCACGGCGTCGAACTGCCGCACGTCGGCGACGCGGTGCACGCACGAGGCCTCGACGCCCGCGGTGAGGAAGACCGACTTCGGCTCGGGGGCCAGCGAGAAGCCGTGCACCTTCGCGCCCAGCCGCTCGAGCCACAGCGTCAGCCACGCACCCTTGAAGCCGGTGTGCCCGGTGAGCAGCACCTTCTTGCCGGCGTAGGTCGCGCGGAGTTCCTTCGCGTCGAGCCCGCTCACTGCCCGTCCTTCCACGACTTCCACGGCGCGACGCCCTTGGCCCACAGATCGTTGAGCAGGTTGAACTCGCGCAGCGTGTCCATCGGCTGCCAGAAGCCGGTGTGGCGGAAGGCGAGCAGCTCGTTCTTCTCGGCGAGGTGCCGCATCGGTTCCTGCTCGAGCGTCAGCTTCTTCTGGTTGGGAATGAAGTCCCAGATGCGCTTGCTGTCGCAGACGAAGAAGCCGCCGTTGATGAAGCCCTCGGTGGCCTGGGGCTTCTCGTTGAACTCGGCGACCGCGTCACCGCTGAGCAGCATCTCGCCGAAGCGCCCCGGGGGCCGCACCGCGGTGACCGAGCACGCCTTGCCGTGGCCGCGGTGGAAGGCGAGCAGCTTGGTGATGTCGACGTCGGACACACCGTCGCCGTAGGTCAGGCAGAACAGCTCGTCGTTCTCGACGTACTTGCGCACCGCCGCGACGCGCCCGCCGGTCATGGTGTCTTCGCCGGTCTCGGCGAGCACGATCTTCCAGTTCTCCTCGGCGCTGCCCGAGACCTCGACCGCGTGGTTCTTCCCGAGCGTGAGCGTGATGTCGTTGGTCATCGCGCGGTAGTTCAAGAAGAACTCCTTGATGACCCAGCTCTTGTAGCCGAGGCAGAGCACGAACTCGGTGATGCCGTGCGCGGCGTACATCTTCATGATGTGCCACACGATCGGCTTGCCGCCGATGGGCAGCATCGGCTTGGGCATCGCCTCGCTCGCCTCGCGAATGCGGGTGCCCTGCCCACCACACAGAATGACGGCCTTGATTCCCATGGCGCCTCGCGTTGGTCAGCGAACCTGCGGCGACGGCACCGGCACGACGAACTTGCCGCCGGCCTTCCGGTACGCGTCCTGCTGCTTGACGATCTCGTCGAAGAAGTTCCACGCGAGCACCACGAGGTGCGCCGGCTTTTCCTCGAGCACCTTCTCCGCGCCCACCACCGGAATGTGCATGCCCGGGGTCAGCTTGCCCTGCTTGTAGGGGCTGCGGTCGGCGACCCACGAGAGGAGATCGGGGCCGATCTGGCAGTAGTTGGTGAGCACCACGCCCTTGGCCGCCGCGCCGTACGCCGCGAGCGAGCCCTTCTTCTTCAGGTCGCTCAAGAACGCCGGCAACACCTTCTGCAGGTTGCGCGTGCCGTCAGCGAACGCGTGGAGCTTCTTGGCCGCCGTGTAGCCCTCGGCCTTTTCCATCGCGAGGTACTGGGCGACCGACGGCTTCGCCGGGCCGCTGCGCTTGCCGCGCGCGATGAGCGAGCCGCCGTGGAGCGGGATCTCCTCGACGTCCCACAACACGAGGCCGGCTTCCTTGAACAACCGGTCGAGGGCCGTCACGGAGAAGTACGAGAGGTGCTCGTGGTAGATGGTGTCGAACTCGAGGTGGTCGACCATCGGCTTCAGGTACGGCACCTCGACGTGGAAGATGCCCACGTCCGACAGCCAGTGACGCACGCCCTTCACGAAGTCGACGAGGTCGGGCACGTGGGCGAGCACGTTGCGCGCCATGATCAGCTCGGCCGGCCCGTGCTCGGCGCGGAGCTTCTCGCCCATCTTGAAGTTGAAGAACTCGGCGACCGTCGGCACGCCGTCCTTGTTGGCGACCTCGGCGATGTTCTTCGCCGGCTCGACGCCCAGCACGCGGCAGTGGTTCTTGAACGGCTTCAAGATGCAGCCGTCGTTGCTGGCGAGCTCGGCGACCAGCTGTTCCTTCTTGAGCGAGATCTCGGTGGCGTAGCGGGCGGCCAGCTGCTGGCCCCACTTCACGACCGTCTCACTCATCGCCGAGAAGTAGATGTAGTCGGTGAAGACGTCCTTCGGGTCGAGCTGGTGCGTCAGCTGCACGTGACCGCACGGCTCGCAGAAGGCGATGGCCAGCGGTGCCTTCGTCTCCTTCGGGAAGTCGGCGGGCGAGCTCAAGAAGCTGTTCACCGGCGGCATGTCGCCCAGCGAGAGGATCGGCTCGAGCTTCGTGTGACCGCAGACGCGGCAGGCAGGAATGGGGGACGCCATGGTTTTTCAGCCTCGTGCGAGGAGGGAAGTGCGCTGCGATTCCAGCAGCGCGAGGAGAGGAGGATGTGTCAGTTCGTGCTTCGTCGAGACCAGCCGCACGCGCTCCGGCCGGGGCGCGATCTGGCCCGACTCCTGCCATGGAACCTCGACGATTTCCACGCCGGGGAGCGCCAGCCCCTTCGCCAGCATCGCCGCCCATTCGCCCTTGGTGAGCACGTCGGGGCCGGTCAAGTGCACCACCCCGTCGAGGCCACGCGCGGTGAGCTCGAGCGACGACGGCGCCAGCCACCCGGCCCAGGTCGGCATGCCGGCCTGCGCGGTGGGCACCTTGAGCGGCGTGCGCTGCTCGCTCGCGTCGATGACGCGGTACATGAAGTTCTTGCGGCGCGGCTCGGCCCCGAAGACGTACGAGGTGCGCGCGATGAGCGCCTTGCCGCGGGCCAGCAACAGCTCTTCGACCACGCGCTTGTGCTTCGCGTAGACCGACAGCGGGTGCGTGGGCGAGGCCTCGTCGTAGCGGGGCGCGAGGCCATCGAACACGTGCTCGGTGGAAAAGAAGACCACGCGCGCTGAGTGCCCGAGCACGCCCACCAGATTCTTCACCGTCTGCACGTTCTCGCGCTCGCTGCGCGCCGGGTCCTGCTCGCAGCCGTCGACGTGCGGCCAGGCCGAGGCGACCACCACCACCTCGGGCTGCACGCGCTCGACGACCCTGGAGATCGCCGCCGGGTCGAGCAGGTCCATCGCCTCGGTGGCCAGCCCGCTGACGTTGCGCGCGACGCCGTGCGCCGACCAGCCGCGGGCCGCCGCCGAGCGCATCACGTTCGCGCCGACCAGGCCGGACGCACCGACCACCAGCAGCTTCATCGGTCCTTCGTCGCCCAGTCGTAGGGAATGTGCGACTTGTGCGGGTCGAGGCGCACGATCTCGTTCGGGTCGTGCGGAATCGAGGCGCAGTTGGCGACGATCGCCGGGTTCGGGCCGACGCACTTGAAGCCGTTCCAGATGAACGGGGGCACCTTCACCAGCACGTGGTTGTCGTTGCCCAGGTAGATCTCGTTGATCTCACCCTTGGTCTTGCTGCCCTCGCGGTCGTCGTAGCAGACCAGCTTGATCATGCCGTACGGCACCGCGTAGTTGATGATCATCTCCTTGTGGAGGTGCCAGCCCTTCACGATGCCCGGGAAGATCGTCGAGAAGTAGATCTCGCCGAACTTCACGAACTCGGGGTCGGTCGCCTTCAGGTGGTGCATGACCTTGCCGCGGTCGTCGGCGATCACGCGGCGGGGGGAAACGACGATGCCATCGATCATGCCGCGCCCTTAGCAGAGCGAAGCACAACGGCAACGCGAACCTGCGGCGGGGAAAACGGGCGGTGCTATGACCCCCGCCCCGTGTCAGCCCTTCCCGACTCGCTCACCCGTCGTGCCGTGCTCTGCGTCGTGGGCGCGATGGTGCTCGGCTACACGCTGCAGATCTCCAACGGCACCCTGCACCCCGACGCCTTCGTCGGCGCGTGCTGCGTGGCGGGGCTGTTGCTGGCGGTGCTCTTCGTGCCCGAGCGAGAGCTCTCGCCGCTGGTGCGCGCGGGCTCGCTGGCCCTCATCGCGGGCGGGCTCGCGTGGTTCGCCTCGATTCACCTCACCACCCCACCCGGCATGTACCTGCGCGGGCCGCCCGACCTGATGATCGAACACCACCGCCTGATCGCCATCGCGGCGGTGTGTGGCGGGCTGGTGGTCGCGCGGCCGCCCGGCGTGGTGGTGTTGGTGGTGATTCTCGGCACGTGGTTCGTGCTGGGCCTGTGGCTGCTCAAGGCGTCACCCGAGCCGTACATCGACGTCTGGCACTGGCACCGCACCAGCTACGAGGCGCTCAAGCAGGGCATCGACCCGTACGGCATCAACATGCCGAACATCTACGGGCACACCCAGTGGTTCGCGCCGGGCCTCGCCGACAACACCACCGTCTTCGTCGGCTACCCCTACCCGCCGGTGACGATGCTGCTCGGCTTCCTCGGTCACCTCGCCAAGGCCGACTACCGCTACTTCAACCTGGTCGCGCAGACCGCGACGGGCGCGATGATCGCGCTGACCGGCCGCGGCCGCCTCGGTGCCATCGCCGCCATGGTCTACCTCTTCACGCCGCGGGGGCTCTTCGTGCTCGAGCAGGGGTGGACGGAGTCGCTCAGCGCCCTCGGGGTCGCCGCCACGCTCTTCGCCGCGGTGCGCTTCCCCCGCGCGCTGCCGTGGGTGTTCGGCGTGATGCTCGGCATCAAGCAGTACTTCATCTTCGCGCTGCCGCTGATGCCCTTCCTGCTGACCGGCGAATGGAAGGGCCGGTGGAAGGGTTTCCTCGTGCGCGCGGCGATCATCCCCGCGGTGGTGACGCTGCCCTTCTTCTTCTGGAACCCGGGCGGCTTCATCAACTCGGTCGTGGTGTTCCAGTCGAAGCAGCCCTTCCGCACCGACGCGCTGAGCGTGCTGGCGTGGCTGGTGTCGAAGGGCGGGCCTCAACTCTGGGCCAACACCAGCTTCATCGCCGCGGGCGTGACGCTCGGGCTGGGCTGGTGGAAGGCGCCGCGCAACCCCGCCGGGTTCGCCGCGGTGCTCTCGGCGGCGATCTTCTTCTTCTTCTTCTTCGCGAAGCAGGCCTTCACCAACTACTACTACCTGGTGATCGCGTGCCTCTGCGTGAGCGCCGCCGCGTTCGTCAGCGGCCTCTCAGTCAACGACGCGTCACTCAGCGACGGCGGGCCGTCGAGTTCCGCGCCGACCAGGGCGGGTAGCGCAAAGCCGACTTGACCGTGCGGAACGTGTAACGGAACAGGTTGGGCACGTCGACCGACGAACTGTCGGGCTCGTAGCGCACCGGGCACGGCACCTCGCCGACGCGGAAGCCCTGCGCCACCGCTTCCATCATGATGTCCGACGCAAAGGCGTGGGTGTCGGCGAAGTTGTCGAGCGGCATCGAGGCGATCAGCTCGCGTGAGTAGGCGCGCATGCCGCTGTGCCACTCGCCGAACGTGGTGCCGAACCACAGGTTCTCGAAGAGCGTCAGCGTGCGGTTGCCCAGCCACCGGTAGAGCGGCATGCCGCCGGCCAGCGCTTCCCACCGGGTGCGAATGCGGTTGCCCTGGATGAGGTCGTAGTGCCCGCGCGCGACGTACTCGACCATCAGGTCGGCGAGGCTCGGCTCGTACTGGTAGTCGCCGTGGATCTCGATCGCCACGTCGGCCTTCTCTTCGAGGAACAGCTTGAAGAGGCGCTTCAGGTTGCCGCCGTAGCCGGAGTTCACCTCGTGCGTCACGCACCTCACGCCGAGCGACTTCGCCACGCCCACGGTGTCGTCGGTGCTGCGGTTGTTGCCGACCACGACGTACGGCTTGAGCGAATCGGGAATCGCCGCGAACGTCTTGGCAAGTGTCTTCTCGACGTTGTAGGCGAGGACCATCACGAAGGGCTTCATGGTGCGGCGCCCTTAACTGACCTCCGAAGGGCTCTCAAGATGACGATGACCGACCAGGGCGCGACCAACCAACCCCGGCACGCGAAGCAGTGCGCCGTGTGCGGAGGGAGCCTGGCGCCCCGCTTCCCCACCGTGGTCGACCCCCAGACGCGCGAGACCTTCGCGATCGTCGGCTGCGCGAGCTGTGGCCTGGGCCACACCGACCCCCAGCCGGCCGATCTCGCGCCGTACTACGGGCCGAAGTACCACGGCGGCCGGCACACCTTCACCGAGCGGTGGTGCCTCGCCCGGCGGCTGCGCTTCGTGAAGCAGGCGGCTGGGCGGCGCGGCGGCAAGCTCCTCGACGTCGGCTGCGGCGACGGGAGCTTCCTCGAGGCGGCCCGCGACGCGGGGTGGACCGGCTTCGGCGTCGAGATGAACCCCGAGCCCCCGCGCGCGAAGGGCTTCATGGTCGAGCGCGATCTCGAGGCGCTGGTGACCGAGGCGCCGTTCGACGTCATCACCTTCTGGCACTCGCTCGAGCACTTCCGGGAGCCGGCGGCGGCGCTGGAGACGGCCGCGAAGCTCCTCGCGCCCAACGGCGTGCTGCTGGTGGCCGTGCCCGACGCTGGCGGCCTGCAGGCGAAGGCATGGGGTGCGAAGTGGTTTCACCTCGACGTGCCGCGCCACCTCTTCCACTTCACCCACGACGCGCTCATGCGGCTCTTCACCCGCGCGGGCCTGAGCGTGAAGCGCGAGTGGAACCAGGAGATCGAGATCGACGTCTTCGGGTGGATCCAGAGCCCGCTGAACATGATCCACGACGAGCCCAACCGGCTCTTCAACACCCTCACCGGCCGCCGCAACAGCGCCACCGTGGTGCAGCGCGCGACCGATCTCGCGACCGCGGCGCTCATCGGGCCGCTCGCCGCGACCGCCACCTTCGCCTCGACCGCCACGCGGCGCGGCGGCACCCTCGTGGTGGCCGGCGTGCCCTCGGCGGCCAGCTAACTGTTCGGGCTGGCGACCACCGTCAGCGCCGCCGCCTTGTTGCCCAGCGCCGCGGCGAACTCGACGGGGATCGACGCGGCGAACAGCGGCATCGAGCCCGCGACCGACGCGGTGAAGTGCACCGCCCGCTCGACGGTGCCCATCGACGAGAGCGCCCCGCGGTCCTTCACCCACTCGTAGAGGAAGTTGCGGTGCGGGAGCACCTTGTTGAGCGCGCTCTGGATCCACCCGCTCGTGCCGTATTCCGGCAAGAAGGGCACCGACCGGTCGACGCTCAGGCCCGCGCGGCGCAGGCAGTCTGCGAGCGTGTCGGGCTCGAACTGCAGCACGTGGCGCGGCGGGTCGAGGTGGAACCAGCCGCCCTTGAAGACCTCGCTTTGCCAGCTCGCGAAGTTCGGCACCGACACCACCAGCACTCCGCCCGGCGCGAGCATCGACTTGAGCTCGCTCAAGACCTCCACCGGGTTCATCACATGCTCGAGCACGTGCCACATCGTGATCACGTCGAACTGGCCGAGCTCGGCCTTCACCTTCGCCAGCGGCGCGCGCACCAGCCGCAGGTTGGGTTCCTCGACCGTCGTGCCCAGCGAGTACGGCTCGAGGCCGACCACCTGGAAGCCGCGGGCGGCCATGAAGCGGGCGAACTGGCCTGCTCCGGCGCCGTAGTCGAGGAGGCGGCCGTGGGGCTTCGCGGCCTCGACCAACCGCGCGCGCTGCAGCGTGAACAACGAGAGCGCCTGGCGCGCGCTGCGCTGCGACGCGGTGTCCGACTGCTCGAAGGGCGGGTAGAGCTCCGACGGCGGCGGCGCGGTGCGGGCGTCGGTGAAGACGAGCCGGCAGTCCTGGCAGCGCACGATGTCGTAGCCGGTGACGGCGCGGAACTCGTGGCCCATGCGAGCGCCGCCGCACATCGGGCACACCAACGGCTCACTCATGGTGCTTCCTCAAGGGAATGGTCGAGTGCTTCGGATCGCCGACGTAGAGCGGCAGGCCGAGGCTGTCCTTGTAGATGCGCGCGACGTACAGCCCGAGCATGCCGGCCGCGAAGACCAGCCACCCGAGGTGCAGCGCGACGCCCGCGGCGAACGAGCGCAGCAGCAGCTCGCCCTGCAGCGCGGGCACCAGGAAGAGCGCCGGCACCGCGAGCACGTCGAGCGCGAAGAGCACGCAGCCCACGTACGCCAGCACGCGCAGCGGCAGCGTCGACGACGACAAGATGCCGGCCACGCCGAACCGAATCGCGCTGATGAGGTTGTAGTGCGTCTCGCCGATGATGCGCTTCTCGCGCTTGTAGGCGATGCCCTCGCGGCGGAACCCGACGAACCCCACCTGGCCGCGCACGAAGGGGAAGGTGCTGCGCGTGGCGAGCACGTGGTCCTTCACCTTGCGGTCGATGAGGAAGAACTCCGCCATGTCGAGCACGATCTCGTGGTCGCTGACGCGCTTGGTGAGCCGGTAGAAGAGCTTGCGCGCGAGGTGCATCAGCACGAACTCTTCGCGGCGCGCGCGAATGCCGTAAGCGATGTCGGCGCCGTCGAGCCACCGCTCGATGAACTTCGGGATCATCTCGGGCGGGTCTTCGCAGTCGACGTCGATGTTCACCGACGCGTCACCCGAGGCGTGCCGCATGCCCGCGGAGATCGACGCCTGGTACCCGTAGTTGCGCGACAGCGTCAGCAGCTGCACGCGCGGGTCCTTCTCGCGCAGGGCCATCACCGCGGCCTCGGTGCCGTCGGTCGAGCGGTTGTTCACGAAGAGGATCTCGAAGCGCACCTTGCTCTCGAGCGGGGCCAACGCCTTGACGAGGCGCTCGTAGAACAGCGGCACCGCCGCCTGCTCGTTGAACACCGGGCAGACGATGCTCACCAGCTTGAGCGTCTCGGGCGAACCCGCTTCCATGGGCGAGGGTCCCTACTCTGGCCGCTGCCTGCGGAGAAGCTCTTGCAGAAGAGGGGTCTGCCGGCCGGGTGAGACGCAGACCGCGTAGCCCTCGACCGGCGCGCACACGAAGCCGGCGCTGATGAAGTCGGGCAAGAACGGCTTGAAGTACGGAATGTAGACGGTGTCGTCGCGGAGGTCGGCGGGCCCGAGGTGCGCGTTGCAGTCGGTGCCCGGCGGCGGGCGGCCGACGTGGCCCGAGTTGATCGTCAGGTGCTGGCGCACCGCTTCCCACGAGAGCTTCGCGACCAGGTGGTGATCGAACGGGCACGTCCACTGGATCTGGATCGGGTGGATCATCAGGTGCGGGTAGTCCTTCAACATCGCCCACGCCGGATCGCGGAACGGCTGGAACTTCGGGTATTCCTTGTTCAGCGGGGTGCGGGTGGGGTCGAAGTCGGTGACCTGCACCATCACCGCGAGCGCCAGCGCGACCTGCCGCACACCGACCTGCTTCACGCGCGCGAAGCTCACCGCGGCGATCAGCGTCAGCCACGCGAAGAGCGGCCACACGAAGCGCCCCGAGCTCCGGAACACCGACGGCCACGGCCCGAAGTGCGCGTAGAAGTCGCGCAGCTCGAACACCTGCTTGCCGCCGATCGTCGCCACGTTCGACAGCGAGTAGAAGGCGCACCC
This sequence comes from Myxococcaceae bacterium, assembly GCA_046351675.1. GTDB lineage: Bacteria > Myxococcota > Myxococcia > Myxococcales > Myxococcaceae > Archangium_A. Next base: position 473,912 of record JAXLYB010000005.1, on the reverse strand, counting down.
CGCGCACGCGAGGAAGAGCGGCAGCAGCGACAGCCACTCGGCGCGCGTCGGCCGGTACTTGATCAGCAGCACCAACCGCGCGACCAGCAGCACGAGCACGCCCAGGCCCAGGTACGCGAAGCCCTCGTACTGCCGCGGCCCCATGCCGAGCCCGGGCAGGTAGCGGCTCCACATCGTGGGGTTCACGAAGGTCAGCATGTCGGCCGAGAACTGCCCGAAGCCCTCGATGGCGAGGTTGCCCATCGGAGAACTGCGCGCGCCGCTGACGAAGCCGAACGCCCAGAGCGAGAACGCGCACACCACCGGGCCCGCGACCAGCCACGCGATCGCCTCGCGCCGCTCGAAGCTGCGGTGCACCAACGCGAGGCGGGCGATCGACGCCCCGACCACGATCGACGCCATCACCGCGAGGTACGCGTTGGTCGCGCACGCCAGGAACCCGAGCGCCAGCGTGACCGCCGCCGTGCGCCGGGCGCTCTTCAGGTCGCCCACCGGCCACACCGCCGCGCCCACCAGGCCCGTCAGCATCCAGAACGCAAAGAACGGCGGGTGGCCGTAGCGCGTCGAGACGATGGGGTTCATCACGAACAGGCAGCCCGCCAGCGCGAGGCTCGCGGTGTCCTTGAACCAGCCGCGGCAGACGAGCACGCCCGCGAGGCCGGTGCCGATCACGCCGAGCACCATCCACAACCCGAAGAACTGCACCGGCACCGACCACAGCGGCGCGAGCAGCTTGCCGATCACCGACAGCAGGGGAATCGCGTCGGTCAGCGCGGCGCTGCTGCCAGCCGGGTAGACGAGGTCGGGCGCCTGCGCGAGCGGCAGCATCCATGGGCCGTTGCGCGTGAAGAGCCAGCCGAAGAGGTGGCCCAGCCAGTCGCCCTCGATCATCCAGTCGATGAAGGTCGGGTTGACGAACGCGGTGAGGCCCAGCGCGTGCGCCCACGCGAGGCCGAACGCAGTCACGATCAAGAACGGCGCCGCGAGGGTCTTCAATGTGCCTCGACCGCCTCGAGGTGCAGGAAGCTGGTGCGGGCGATGCGCAGCCGGAGGTAGCGCGCGGTCACCTCGTCGAACGGCAGCCGCATCGTGGCGTCGAAGCGATCGGTGCGCCGCGCGACCTCTTTCCAGTTCGCCTGGTCGTCGCTCACCTCGACCACCAACGGAATCGCGCGCTCGTCGCAGCAATCAGAGCGGTTGGTCACCACCACCTCGTGCAGCTTCGTGGGCTGGCCGAGATCCCACTCCGCCCAGGGGTTCGCCTCGAGGTCGGTGTGGAAGAGCAGCTTGGTGCTGCCCCAGTCGCGCCCGAGCTTGCTGCTGGTGCGCACCGGCTTGCCGACGAGCAGCCCCGGCTCGAGCGGGCGGTGCCGAATGGCCGAGACCACCGCCAACACGATCGAGAACGCGCCCACCGCGAGCAACGTGAAGAGTGCCACGCGCGTCCACCGCTTGCGCTCAGCCTGCCGGCGCGGACCGTCGAGCTTGTCGACCGCCGCCCACGCCACGGCGCGCACGTCGAGCACCTCTTGCTCGGTCAGCTTCGTCCGCGTGGCCGGATCTGCAGCGCGCGCCCACGCCGCCGGGAGCGGCGACTTCGAGAGCGTCGGCCAGAAGTCGTGGCCCGCCGCCGCGCCCTTGAACGCAGGATCGACGCTGGTCACCAACGCCTCGGCCGCGCTCACCAGCAGCAGCGTCGCCGCCTCGAGCCGCGTGCCTTCTACCGGCTGCTCGACGTCGAACAGCACCGCGTCGGCGTAACGCAGGAGCCCACACCCGCGCTGGAAGTTCGCGGCGTCGGCCACCGCAAACTCGCGCGGCGCTACGGGGGCAACGGGCGCGGGTGCCTCGGCGACCACGGGCGGCGGCGGCTGCGAAACGGGCTCGGCGGCCGGAACGGGGGCGATCTCGCTCATGGGAGGAACCGGTAGTCGACGCCCAGGGAGCGCGCGACGGCTGCGGCCTGCGGGCTCTGCTGCCCCCGCTTGAAGACGACGTAGGGGGCCTGGTCGAACACCACGCCGTAGGGCTCGGTGGTGAACAGCTTGCCGAGGCGTTCCTGCTGCGGGTGGTCCATGTGCGTGCGGTCGATCACGATGTAGTCGGCGCTCCCGGTGGTGATCTTCAGGCTGTACGCCGTCTCGCGCGTGCACAGCTGCGCGACCTCGAGGTCGGTGGCCGACACGCTCGCCTCGACGGGGATCAGCGCCTTCACCTTCGCGAAGAGCTCGGCGCGCTTCTCCTCGGCCTCGGTCATCTCGAAGGGGATCTTCTGGAAGCCGCCGACGAAGTGGGTGCGATCGAAGATGGTGCTGAACGTCAACGAGTGCAGCACGCTCGCGAACAACACCGTAGCGAGCGCCGAGCGCCGCAACACCGCGCCCTCGGGCCCCGAGCTGCCCAGCGCGTGCAGCGCCAACACCGTCGCCCCGAAGAGCACCGCCACCCAGTGCGAGAGGTAGTGGAAGTGAATCGAGATGAAGGCGTCGTTGGTGTTGGTGGTCATCACCGTCATCACCGCGCCGCCGCACGACATCAGCGCCCACTTCCAGTTGCGCCACGGCAGGAACGCCAGCGGCACGAGCAGGTGCAGCATGAAGACCAGCTTGGGCTTGGTGAACAGCGACTCGATCACGAAGAGCGGGTTCGACACCGCGGTCTTCACCACGCTGCCCACGCCCTTCTCGCCCTTGACGATCAGGTCTTCGTAGATCCACCCGAAGTCGAAGCTGCCCGCCCAGCGCATCACCCCGAACTTCATGCCCACGAACCAGCCGAGGCAGATCACCGTGAGCGCCACGCCCAGCTTCACCGCGCGCTTGCTGGTGATGAGGTAGCTCGAGGCGATCGCCATCGTGAAGGCCACGTCTTCACGCACCAGCAGGCACAGCACGAGCGCCACCACCGCCAGCTTCCAGCGCCGCGCGTTGAGCGCGTACATCAGCAGGAACTGGAACGGGATCGCGAAGGGCAGCCAGTGGAAGTCGTAGAAGAGCGGCGACGAGAACGCGGCCGCGATCAGGTACGCGAAGCAGATGCCCAGCGAGGTGATCGGCGTGAGCGCGCTGCGGCAGAAGAGGAAGAGCGGGATCACCGAGGCGCCCATCACCACCGCCTGGATGACGAGCATCGCCTCGGCGCCAGGGTGCAGCCCGTAGAACGGCACGAAGAGCAGCATGATCAGCTCGGCGTGGTTCGCGAGGTTGTTCCCTCCGTCGGCCGCCCAGAGGATCGGCGAACGGAAGAAGTTCCCGTGCAGCGCGTTGTACATGAGGATCTCGTAGTGCCCGAGATCGAAGCCGCCGGTCTGGATGCGGTGGTGCTGCTGAATCGAGTAGTAGCCGAGGAAGATCGCGTAGGCCGCCGCGCCGCCGATCACCAGCACCCACGGCAGCACCCGCACTGCGCGATGCGCACGCAGCCGCTGCACGGGGATTTCGAACGGCGCGCTCACCCGTGGCCACGCCGCGAACATCAGCCTGAACAGCCGCTCGCCGATCAGCGACACCGTCGCCAGCAACAGCAGGAACTCCAGCGGGTGATCGACCCAGTACCAGTGCACCGAGAGCACCGCGGTCGGCAACGCGAGGATCCACGGCGCGGCGAGCCGGCCCAGCAGTTCGATGCGTTCCAGCAAGGCGGGTGACGGGCGCAGCGCCCACAGCACCGCCGCCGCGACCGGCGCCAACGCGAAGGGCAGCAGGGTCCAGAAGATCACCGCCGAGCGATCGAGGTCGCCGATCTCGTTGCGCGCGATCAACACGTCGATCAGCACGCCGCCCAGCCGCAGCCGCAACACCGCGGCGATCGACGCCATCGCGGCCGCGATCACGCCCAGCCATGGCAATGAAGGCGCCACGCGCGCGAAGCGGCTCTCGTCGTCGCTCGCGCGCCAGACCTCGCCGTGGAGAACGCCCTCGGGTCGCATCGCGCGGCGCACCGTAGACGCTCGATCGGCACCGCCGCAACGCCTCTCGCAGGTCGAGAAACGCCCCGGCTCCAACTTCTGGCATCGCCCGTGCTGCCGCTTGCCTCGGCGCCGACTTCATGCGGGCGCCAGGGCGTGGGCACGGGGAGGGAAATCATGGAGCTGCACCAGGTGCTGCGGCGGTACCGGGCGATCAGCCTGCTGCTCAAGAGGGCGCGCGACGCTCCGCCGGTGCGGACGGCGGAGTCCGAGTTCATCGCCCGCCTCGCGAGGGTCGACGCGCTCGAAGCCGAGCTCGCCACCACCCGCTTCCGCCGCAAGCTCGCCAGCGGGCGGCTCACGCGCATGCTCAAGCTCTTCTACGGCCTGCGCGGGAGACGGCGCGGCCTCGCGGTCAGCCCCGACCAGCTCGGCGCGCTCCAGGACGAGCTCAAGGCCTTCGGCAGCCGCACCCTCGACGAGGTGATCGACTTCCTGCGGGTCGAGTTCGACCGCCTCGAGCGGCGCGGCCACGCCCTCCACCGCGAGCTGCAGGCCGCCCTGCCCGCCGTGACCGACGCGTGGGAAGCGCTGCTGCGCGCGACCCATGCAGCCGCGCTGCTGAGCGCCATCACGCCGGGCGCTCCTCCGGGCTCGCCTCCCCCGGCCTCTGGGGTATGAGGCGCGCCCATGTCGCAGCTGGGCATCGAGGGTTTCCGGTTCGAAGATCTCCACCGCAGTGAGGGCCTCGCGCGCCTCCACGTCGCCTTCTTGCAGGACGTGCGTCGCGCCGACCCCGCGCTCGCGACCCGCTTCGATCAATACCGGCACCAGGTCGGCCAGGGCGTCGCGCGTGGAGGGCTGAGCGCCCCGGCCGAGTCGGACCTCTTGATCGCGCTCGCCGCCCAGGTGAGCCGCTTCGTCGGCCGCCTCTTCGGCGTCGAGCAGGAGCTCGCGGCGCTCTCGGGCTCGCTCCTCGACGAGGCGAGCCTCTTCGCCTTCAAGCGCGACTTCGTCAGCAAGCGCGTGTTCAAGAAGGGCGCGGTCGATCGCCCGACGAAGGACGAGCTACCCGCGCTCGACGCGAAGCTGGCCGCGCTCGTCCCGGTCGGGCCCGATCGCGAACGCCGGCTCGCGCTGCGCACGCTCGAGCTGCTGAAGCAGCCTGACGGTGCCGACGCGTTGGTGACGATCGAGCGCTGGCTGTGGGCGAAATCGACCTTCACGCACGAGCTGCAGCACTGGCACACCGTGGTCCAGCCGAAGCCGCTGATCGCCGACAAGCTGGTCGAGCTGCACGTGCCGGCCGACGCGCCGAAGGGCACGTTCGAAGCGCCCGCGCACCACCTCCGCCGTCGCGATGGCTTCGGCCTCACCGATCCGCGCGGCACGCCCCGGCAGATCATGGGCGAGATCGACTACTGCGTGATCTGCCACGAGCGCGAGAAGGACAGCTGCAGCAAGGGCTTCAAGGAAAAGGAACCCACCGCCACCTCGACGTACAAGAAGAACGCGCTGCAGATCCCCCTCGCGGGCTGCCCGCTCGAAGAGCACATCAGCGAGATGCACGTGCTCAAGGGGCGCGGCGACTCGCTGGGCGCGCTGGCGATGATCACGCTCGACAACCCGATGTGCCCGGGCACCGGTCACCGCATCTGCAATGACTGCATGAAGGCCTGCATCTTCCAGAAGCAGGAACCGGTGAACATTCCGCAGATCGAGACCAGCGCGCTGACCGACGTGCTCGCCCTGCCCTTCGGCTTCGAGATCTACGCGCTGCTCACGCGGTGGAACCCGCTCAACGTGAAGCGCCCGTACGCCGCCGCGCCCAACGGAAAGAACGTGCTCGTCGTGGGGCTGGGGCCCGCCGGCTACACACTCGCGCACTACCTGCTCAACGAGGGCTTCACCGTCGCCGGCATCGACGGCCTGAAGATCGAGGCGTTCCCCGCGGAGCTGCTCGACACCCGCACGCCCATTCGCGACTGGAAGGCGATCGCGAAGTCGCTCGACCAGCGCGTGCTCGAGGGGTTCGGCGGCGTCAGCGAGTACGGCATCACCGTGCGGTGGGACAAGTCGTTCCTCACCCTCATTCACCTCGTGCTCGCGCGGCGCGTCGGGCTGCGCATCTATGGCGGCGTGCGCTTCGGCGGCACGTTGACCATCGACGACGCGTGGCAGCTCGGCTTCGACCACATCGCGATCGCCGCCGGCGCGGGCAAGCCGACCATCGTGAAGGTGAAGAACAACCTGCCGCGCGGCATGCGGGCGGCGAGCGACTTCCTGATGGCGCTGCAGCTCACCGGCGCGTTCAAGAAGGACTCGCTGGCCAACCTCCAGATGCGCCTGCCCGCGCTCGTCATCGGCGGAGGTCTCACCGGCATCGACACCGCCACCGAGCTGTTCGCCTACTACCCGGTGCAGGTCGAGAAGCTGCTCGCGCGCCACGAGGTGCTCGCGGCGCACGGCGCCGGTGGGGAGCAGGCGATCTTCGCGCGCATGAACCCCGAAGAGCTCGGCGTGTACCGTGAGTTCCTCGAACACGGCCGCGCGGTGAAGGCCGAGCGTGCGCGCGCTGCCGCGTCTGGGGAGCAGCCCAACTTCATTCCCCTCGTGCGGGGCTGGGGTGGCGTGGCGCTCTGTTACCGCCGTGGCCTCACCGACTCGCCTGCGTATCGCCTCAACCACGAAGAGGTCGCCAAGGCCCTCGAGGAAGGCATTCGCTTCATCGAGCGCGTCTCGCCCACCGAGGCGATCGTCGACGAGTTCGGCGCGATCAAGGCGCTCAAGTTCGACCGCGCTGGTGAGACGCTGGAGTTGCCCGCCCGCACGGTGTGCGTCGCCGCTGGCACGTCTCCGAACGTCACCGTCGAGCGCGAGGCGCCCGGCCAGTTCGCGCTCGACGACGACCGCTCGTTCTTCCGCACCTTCGACGCGGTCGAGAAGGACGGCCGCTTCGAGCTCGTCGAGGTCGAGGCCCACGAAGACATCGGCCGCGACGCGGGCTTCTTCACCAGCTACGCGAAGCAGGGCCGCTTCATCACCTTCTACGGCGACAACCACCCGACCTACGCGGGCAACGTGGTGAAGGCGATGGCGTCGGCGCGCGATGGGCACGTGCACGTCGCGAAGCTGTTCCGCGGGGCGAGCGTCGACGCGAAGGTGGCCGAGGCGAGCCGCGCGAAGCTCTTCGAGGCGCTCGACAGCGCGTTGCTGGCCACCGTGGAAGCCGTGAATCGCCTGACGCCGACCATCCTCGAGGTGGTGGTGAAGGCGCCGTTCGCGGCGAAGCACTTCGAGCCCGGGCAGTTCTACCGGCTGCAGAACTTCGAGCGCACCGCGCCGGTGATCGACGGCACGCGGCTCACGATGGAAGGTCTCGCCCTGACCGGCGCGTGGGTCGACAAGGACAAGGGCCTGCTCTCGACCATCGTGCTCGAGATGGGCGCATCGTCGCGGCTGTGCGCGTCTCTGAAGAAGGGCGAGCGCGTGGTGCTCATGGGCCCGACCGGGGCGCCGACCCACATCGCGCCGAAGGAAACGGTGCTGCTCGCCGGCGGGGGCCTGGGGAACGCGGTGCTCTTCTCGATCGGCCAGGCGCTGCGCGCGGTGGGCAGCAAGGTCCTCTACTTCGCGGGCTACCGGCGCGGAGAAGACGCCTACAAGCTCGATGAGCTCGAGCGCGCGGCGGACCAGGTGATCTGGGCCGTCGACGCGGGCACGCCGCTCACGCCGCGCCGGCCGCAAGATCGCAGCTTCGTCGGCAACATCGTGCAGGCCATGGTGGCGTACGCGAACGGCGAGCTCGGCCGGGGCCTCGAGCTGGCCGACGTCGACCGCGTCATCGCCATCGGCAGCGACCGCATGATGAAGGCCGTGAAGGAAGCGCGCCACGGCGTGCTCGCGCGGCACCTGAAGCAGAGCCACTGCGCCGTCGGCAGCATCAACTCGCCGATGCAGTGCATGATGAAGGAGATCTGCGCGCAGTGTCTCCAGCGCCACGTCGACCCGCGCACCGGCGCCGAGTCGTTCGTCTTCTCCTGCTTCAACCAGGACCAGGACCTCGACGCGGTCGATTTCGCCCACCTCGACGCGAGGCTGCGGGCGAACTCCGTGCTCGAGAAGCAGGCCGATCAGTACCTCGGGCACCTGCTGTCGCGCCGTTGACGCGTTGCTCAGCGACCAGGTTCGCAGTCGCCCCGGCTCGGCTTGCCGGTCGCGCACGAATTGCGGCGGGTTGTCGGCGGTCGAGCGGTGGAACGCCAACTGCTCTGCGCTCCGACGCGATGCGCGTTCTCGATTCGTTCCACTCTGACTTCACCGAGGCGCGCGCCTCGGCCGACCTCGCCGACTCCTCACGAAACCTCCGCGAGGTCGCGCGGCTGCTGATCTGCCAGGTCCTCTGCGTCGTGCCCGCCGTCGTGGCGACCCGCTTCCAGTACACGTGGAGCCTCCTCATCTTCATCGCGCCGCTCGCGGCCACCGCGAGTGATCTCCACCGGCGCGGGTTGCTCCGCGCGCTCGCCCGGCCGATCGGCATCTCGCTCCTGCTCCTCGTGCCGATGGGCGTGGTGCTCACCGTCGCGCTCGCCGATGAGTTCTTCACGTACCCGAACGCGTCCGCCGTGCTCGGCATCACCTTCCCGGCGATCGATCTCACCGGCGTCGATCACGCCTTCCAGGTGCCGATCGAGGAGCTGCTCTTCTACGTGCTCGGCTTCGCCGCCCTGCTGATGCTCTACGCGTGGGCCGACGCGGTGCTGGTGCCCGCGCTGCGACCGCTGCGCGCCCCCCGGCCCTCGACGTCGCTGCCCGAAATGCTCACCTCACTCGCGTTCGGCATCGCGCTCGCCGGAGCAGGCTGGGTCGTCCAGCGCGCGCTCATTCCCGGCGCGACCGGCCCCGGCTACTGGACCTACCTGATGCTCGTGCCCATGCCGGTGGTGATCGCGCTCGCGCCGGTCATCGCCCCGCGCATCAACTGGCCCGCCCTCGCGCTGGTCTGCCTCGCCCTGTGGGGCCACTCGGTGCTGTGGGAAGTCACGCTCGCCATTCCCCAGGGGTGGTGGGGCTACCAGCGCGACGCGATGCTCGGCGTGCACTTGAGCGCGTGGCACGGCCTGCCGATCGAGGCCGTCGTCGTCTGGTTGCTCACCCCCGTCGCCACCATCTTCTCGTTCGAGGCGCTGCGCGCGCAGCTCGCTCCCCTTCCCCGCCGGAGAACCCCATGAACCCCGCCCCCGATCTCGTCATGCTCAAGCGCCTCTCGCAGTTGTCCGGGCTGATCCTCGCCATGGTCGCCCTGCGCCGCGCCGCCGACGCGCTCGGCCTGCACGCACCCTGGTACCTGCTCCACGAGCTGGTGGTGCTGCTGGTGCCGATGGTGGTGTTGATGCGCGAGGTGCTGCCGACCCTCGCGCCCGCGCAGCGCATCTCGTTCGTGCTCACCTCGGGCGCGTTCATCTCGCAGAGCGCGATCGCCGAGCTGCTCGCGATTCAGCACCGCTACTGGGGCTTCTACACGGGGCTCGATCCGCTCTCGGGCTTCGATCTCGGGGCGATCCCCGTCGAGGAGTTCTTGAGCTACCCGATGCTCTTGAACCTGCCGATTCTCTGGTACCTCTGGCTCGGCCGCGTCTTCCCCGGCACGTCGACCGTCGCGGCGCCGAAGCTCGAGACGGTGCGCACCTGGCTCACCCGCGCCGCGTGGGCCTCACTCGCGCTCGCGTTCTGCTTCGTGGTGCTCGCGCTGGTCGGCCCCACCGACGCCGCGCCGCTCGACGCCGTGCCCGGTCCCGACGCGATGGGCGCGATTCGCTTCGCCGCCGGGCCGCGCCAGTACGGGTGGACCATCGTGCAGTGCCTCGGCTGGGCCGGCACCTTCGCCGTCGCCGCGAAGGTCGCGCACCGCCTGCAGTGGAAGCGCCTGCTGGTGATGGTCGTCACCTACTTCGCGTTCGCGCTCTTCTTCGAGCTGCTCGCCTGCGGCCGCGGCTGGTGGGTGTGGAACACGCAGCAGGCGATCGGCGTCACCGCGTGGGTGCTCCCGGTCGAGAGCTTCAGCATGTACCTCACCGGCGCGCTGTTCCCGACGCTGTGCTTCGAGTGGCTGGCGCCCGCGTGCGAGCCGGGTGAGGCGCTCGTCGAGGCCTGAACGTCAGCGCTTCTCGCCCACGACGATCATGTTGGTGGCCGGCCAGTCGAGCGGCCGATCGTGCGCGTCGAAGACCTTCACCTTGCCCTCGTAGCGGTGCTTCACGATCCACCCGTTGCAGTACTCCGCGAGGTGCACCGGCTCGAACCCGGTGCGACGCAGCGCCGCGCGCCACTCTTCGAGCGTGAACGGGCCGAACTCCTCGTGCACCTCGATGTGCCAGTTCTTCAGGTAGTCCTTCTTGCAGAGGAACTCGTTCGCGTCGTGCGACGACAGCTCGACCTTGTCAGCCGAGAGCCGCGTGAAGCGCGCGCCGCGCCCGTGACAGAACTCCTTCGCGAAGCGCTCGAAGACCTCGTTGGTCTGCGCGTCGAGCAGCTGCAGCCGCCACGTCGCGGGCGGAGGGCTCACCCCGTCGCGGATCAGCACCCGCCCCTGGGGCGCCAGTTCCTCGTGGCAGTTGCGCAGCGCGCGATCGATCTGCCCGCGGTCGTAGTTGCTGTAGCTGTGCACCTCGTGCATCACCGACGAGTAGATGACCGTCGTCGCGGTGCCCGGCGCCACGTTGCGCTCGATGACGTTGCCGTACACCAGCGACACGTCTTCGGTGGCGTAGGTGTTCTCGTCGCACACCCGCAGGAACTCGCGCGAGAGATCGACGCCGACCAGCTGCGAGGTCGGGAACAGCCGAGACAGCTCGACCATCAGCTTCCCGGTGCCGCAGCCCTTGTCGACGATGCACCCCGGCCGCACGTGCGGCACGAAGTCTTCGAGCTTCTGCACCAGCGACGCGTCCATCATCGCGCCGTAGGACAAGAAGTCGCGCAGGTGCCCCAGCTCGCCATCGTCGTTGAGCAGCGTCTGGCGGAAGACGTCCTTCAGCTTCGCCGCGATCTCCGGGCGCCCGTACACCGCGCGCGTCTCGGCCGACGCCTCCTCGGCCCACGGCTTGCCGTCGACGAAGCGCTGCACCAGCTCGTGGGGCGTGAGCCCCTTCACTTCTTGCGTCACGACACGGAAGCCCTTGGCCTGGAAGAGCGCGTCGACGTCGCGGTTGGCCGAGTAGATGACGGTGTTGCTCGCGTCGAGGCCGAGGTCCTTCTGCCGCTTCACCTCGGCCAGCACGTGATCGACCCACGCCGCGCTGTTCGGCACGTCGTCGACCCGCACCACCTCGAACGGCTTGCCGCTGCGCGCGAGCGCGGGCTCGAGCATCTCCTCGCGCACGCCGGCCTCGAGCGGGTTGCGCCGCGTGCCCGAGTGGTTCGCGCTGGTCACCACGCACACCAGCGAATCGACGGGGGCGCTCGAGAGCGACGCCAGCCAGTCAGACTGCGCGCGAGTCACGGCGTGAAAACGACCCAGCAGGAGCGCTCTCGTCATGAAGGCGCGAGCGTACCTGCCCGCGGCACGATCAACGACGCTTGAATCGGTACACCGTCGCCGGCTTCGACGCGGTGATGCGCTTGCCCGGCGCCTGCTCGATCAGCTCGTCCTCGAGCATGCGGTTGAACTTCCGCCGGAAGTTGCCGGGGTCCATCTCCTTGTCGAGCACGATCGAATACACGTGCCGCAGCTCGGGGATGGTGAAGGTCAACGGCACGAGATCGAACGCGATGCCCGAGTACTCGAGCTTGCCCCGCACCCGCGCCAGCGCGAGGTCGATGATGTCGCGGTGATCGAAGGCGAGGTCGACCTTCTTCAGCTGATCGACCGCCACCCAGTCCGCGTGGCTCACGTCGCCGCCCGCCTTCACGAACGGCGCGAGATCGGGCCGCACCAGCGCGAACGACGCCACCGAGATCACGCGCATGCGCGGATCGCGCCCCGACTTGCCGAACGTGTACAGCTGCTCGATGTGCACGCGGTCGGGCTCGAGGCCCGTCTCTTCCTTCAGCTCGCGCCGCGCCGCCTCGTCGAGATCTTCGCCCTGGTCCTTGCCCTCGCCGACGCGCACGAAGCCGCCCGGCAACGCCCAGTCACCCTTGAACGGGTGCTCCTGCCGCTTCACCAGCAGCACGCGGAGCTGCGCGTCGATGATCGTGAAGATCACCAGGTCGACCGCGACCGACGGCCGCGGATAGTCCTTCGGCCGGTATCGCTCGAGGTAGGCCTTCTCCTCGGCGCTCTCACGCCGGGCGCTCACTTGCCCTTCCTCGCGCCCTTCTTCTTCCCGTCTTTCTTCGCTTCCTTCTTCGGCGCGGCCTTCTTCGCGGCGGGCTTCTCGGCCTTCGCGGCCTTCTTCGCCGGCTTCTCAGCCTTCTCGGGCTTCTCGGCCTTCTCAGCCTTCGGAGCCTTCTCGGCCTTCGCCTTCGCGGCGTTCTTGGCGTCCTTCGCGACGCGCGCCTTGGCCGCCTTCGCCGCCTTCTTCGCGCCCCGCTGCGCCGCCCTCGCCTGGCCCTCGGGTGAGGCCATGTACTCGCGGCGCTGCGCCATCAGCTCGAGCGCGCGCTCGACGGTGAGATCGGTCGGCTCGTCACCCTTGCGCAGCGAAGCGTTGGTCTCGCCGTCGGTGATGTACCAACCGAAGCGACCTTCCTTGAGCAGCAGGTCCTTGCCGCTGTCGGGGTCCTTGCCGATCACCGTCGCCGGCTTGGCCTGGCCGCGGCCACGGAACTGCTTGGGCTGTTTGAAGATCTCCAGCGCCTCGGCGAGCGTGATGGTCAGCAGCTTCGCTTCGTTCTCCACGCCGAGGTTGCGGCTGTCCTTGCCCTTGGTGAGGTACGGGCCGTAGCGGCCGTTCTGCGCCACGACCAGGTCGTCGTCTTCCGCCTTGCCGAGCGTGCGCGGCAGCTCGAGGAGCTTGAGCGCCGTCTCCAGCGTCACTTCCTCGGGCTTCATGGTCTTGAAGAGCGAGCTGGTCTTCGGCTTCGACTCGTCGGTGACCTCGCCGAGCTGCACGTAGGGGCCAAAGCGGCCCTGCTTCACGTAGACGTTCTGACCGCTGGCCGGGTCCTTGCCGATCGGCACGTCGCCGCGCGGGGCCGAGAGCAGCTCTTCGGCCTTCTTCACCGTCATCTCGTCGGGCGGCAGCGCGTCGGGCACCGAGACGGTGTCTTCACCGCGGCGCACGTACGGGCCGTACTTGCCCGGCTTCACGACGATGCCGGTCTCCTTGCCGCCGATGTAGATGGAGTTGATCTCCGCGGCGTCGATGCCCTCGATGTTGTCGTCGCTCACCAGCTTCTTCAGGCCGCGGTGCTTGCGGTCGCCGAAGTAGAACTGCTTGAGGTACGGCACCTTCTCGAGCTCGCCACCGGCGATCTGGTCGAGCGCCTCGTCCATCTCGGCCGTGAACTGCAGGTCGACGAGATCTTCGAAGTGCTTCTCCATCAGCTTCACGACCGCGAACGCTTCCCAGTTGGGAATGAGCGCCTGGCCCTTCTTCCAGACGTACTTCGCCTGGAGGGTGCCCATGATCGACGCGTAGGTCGACGGGCGGCCGATGCCGAGCTCCTCGAGCTTCTTCACCAGCGAGGCTTCGGTGAAGCGCGCCGGCGGCGAGGTGGTGTGGCCCGCGGGCACCAGCTCGGACACCGGCACCGTGTCGCCTTCCTTCAGCTGCGGCAGCGGCGATTCCTTGTCGTCGGTGGCCTCGGCGTCGTCACTGCTCTCGACGTACGCCTGCAGGTAGCCGCGGAAGGTGATGGTGCGGCCCGAGGAGCTGAACTCCACGTCCTCGCCCTGCTTCGTCTGCGCCGCGAGCTTGAGCGACACCGACTCGCCCTCGGCGTCGGTCATCTGGCAGGCGAGCGTGCGCTTCCAGATCAGATCGTAGAGCTTGAGCTGCGCCGCCTGCAGTTCGCCCTGCAGCTCCTGCGGCGTACGGAAGACCTCACCGGCCGGACGAATCGCTTCGTGCGCTTCCTGCGCGTTCTTCACCTTGCGGGCGTAGACGCGGGGCGCTTCCGGCAGGAACTTCTCACCGAACATCTCGCGAACCTGGGTGCGCGCGGCGTTGACCGCGGTCTCCGACAGGTTCGTCGAGTCGGTGCGCATGTACGTGATGTAGCCGCCCTCGTAGAGGCCCTGCGCCACGCGCATCACCTGCTGCGCGCTCATGCCCAGCTTGCGCCCACCTTCCTGCTGGAGCGTGGACGTCATGAACGGCGCCTTCGGGGAGCTGCGGTACGGCCGCGTCTCGAGCGAGCGCACGGTGAAGCTCGTGCCCTGCAGCCCCTCGGCGATCGCCTTCGCGCGCGCCTCGTCGACCCACACCGCGCCGTCGGTCTGCAGCTCACCGCGATCGCTGAAGTCCTTGCCCTGCGCGACGCGCTGGCCCTTCACCGTCCACAACGTCGACTCGAACGCCGGCGTCGTGGGGTGCTTGGCGGCCACGTCCCAGTACGTGACCGACTTGAAGTTCATGCGCTCGAGCTCGCGCTGCACGATCAGCCGAATCGCCGGAGACTGCACGCGCCCCGCCGAGAGCCCGCCCTTCACCTTGCGCCACAGCACCTTCGAGACTTCCCAGCCGTAGAGGCGATCGAGCGTGCGCCGCGTCTCCTGCGCGTCGACCAGCCCCATGTTGATCTGCCGCGAGTTGTCGACCGCTTCCTGGATCGCCTTCTTGGTGATCTCGTGGAACACCATGCGCTTCACGGGAACCTTCGGCTTCAGCTGCTCCCGCAAATGCCACGCGATGGCCTCTCCTTCGCGGTCTTCATCGGTGGCCAGGTAGAGCTCCGAGGAATCCTTCAGCGCGGCCTTGAGGTCGCGGATCACTTCGGGCTTCGTCACCTCGTACGTGAGCTTGAAGTCGTCGTCGACGTCGACCGCAAGATCGCCGCCCGGCGGCAGATCGACCACGTGCCCCACCGAGGCCATGACCTTGTAGGTGTTGCCCAGGAACTGGCCGATCGTCTTGGCCTTCGCCGGAGACTCGACGATCACGAGAGGCTTGGATGCCATGAGGGAGCGGCTCGCTAGTTCCTTTCAACGTGCAACGTCAACATGTTCGATCGACCCGATCTGCATCACCGCGAGATCTTGAAGCGATCGGTCGCCTCGACGAGCTCGTGCAAGATGCCCGCTTCGAACGCCGCGTGCCCCGCGTCTTCCACGATGCGCAGGTCGGCCTGGGGCCACGCACGGTGCAGCGCCCACGCTGATTCCATCGGGCACACCACGTCGTAGCGCCCCTGAACGATCACGCCGGGGATCGCGCGCATCGTGTCCACGTTCGACAACAGCGCGCGGTCATCGCGCACCCAGCCGCCGTGCATGAAGTAGTGGCACTCGATGCGCGCAAAGGCGTCGGCGAACGCGTCTTCACCGGTGCGGCTGAGGTACGCCTCGTTCGGCAGGAGGTAGCTGGTGCGGCCTTCCCACTGGCTCCACGCCTTCGCGGCCTCGCTGCGCACCTTCGCGTCGGGGCTGGTGAGGCGGCGGTAGTAGGCGCTGACGAAGTCGCCGCGCTCACTCTCGGGAATCGGCGCCACGTACTTCTCCCACGCGTCGGGGAAGAGGTGCGAGGTGCCGTCCTGGTAGAACCAGTCGATCTCCCACTTCCGCAACAGGAAGATCCCGCGCAGCACGAGCTCGGAGCAGCGCTGCGGGTGCGTCTGCGCGTAGGCGAGCGCGAGCGTGCTGCCCCACGAACCGCCGAAGACCTGCCACTTCTCGATCGAGAGGTGCTCGCGCAGCCGCTCCATGTCGGCGACGAGGTGCCAGGTGGTGTTGTTCTCGAGCGAGGCGAAGGGCGTCGACTTGCCGCACCCGCGCTGGTCGAAGAGCACGATGCGGTACGCCGCCGGGTCGAAGAAGCGGCGCTGCTTCGGGTCGGTGCCCGCGCCGGGCCCGCCGTGCACGAAGACGACCGGCTTGCCCTTCGGGTTGC
The DNA here is from genome assembly GCA_046351675.1 of Myxococcaceae bacterium. Classification (GTDB taxonomy): domain Bacteria; phylum Myxococcota; class Myxococcia; order Myxococcales; family Myxococcaceae; genus Archangium_A. The sequence continues at coordinate 458,012 of JAXLYB010000005.1, read as the reverse complement.
CGCTCTCTTCCCAGTAGAGCGTGTGGCCGTCGCCGACCGGCAACATGCCCGTGCGGTTCGGCTCGATCGGCGGGTACAGCGTGCGGCGCTCGTTCATGCCCACGAAGTCGCTCCTCTCACTTCACGTCGCTGCCCGGCGCGACGTCGCCCGGGTTGATCAACTGCAACGCCTTGCCGCTGCCCGCCGCGAGGATCATGCCGCGCGACTCGATGCCCTTGAGCGCACGAGGCTTGAGGTTCACCACCACCACCACGTTGCGACCGATCAGCTGGTCGGGCGCGAACGCCTCGGCGATGCCCGACACGATGGTGCGCGGCTCGGGCTCACCGAGATCGACCGTGAGCTTGAGGAGCTTGTCGGCCTTCTCGACCTTCTCGGCCGCCTTCACCTTGCCGGCCTTGAGCGCGACCTTCGCGAAGTCACCAAACTCGATCTCCGCGGCGGGACCGGTCGGAGCCGGCGCCGCCTTCTTCTCTTCCTTCTTCGTCGGCGCGGGCGCCGGAGCCGCGGGGGCCTTCGCCGCACCACCCTCCTCCGCCGCTTCCTTCGCCCACGTGTCCTTGAGGCCGATGGTGCGGTTGAAGACCAGCGCTGAGCTCTTCGTGTCCGAATCGACGGTGAAGTAGCCGAGCCGCTCGAACTGGAACGTGGTGCCCACCTTCGCGTTGGCCAGCGAAGGCTCGAGCTTGGCGGCGTTCACCACCACCAGCGACTTCGGGTTCAAGTCGTGCACGAACGCCGGCTTGTCCTCGGTGTCGGGGTGGCCCGAGCCCGGCGCCTCGGCAGCGAAGAGGCGATCGTAGAGCCGCACCTCCGCAGTGAGCGCGTGCGCCGCCGAGACCCAGTGAATGGTGCCCTTCACCTTGCGGCCGTCGGGCGCGTTGCCACCCTTCGTCGCGGGATCGTAGGTGCAGTGGAGCTCCATCACGCGGCCGTCAGCGCCCTTCACGAACTCCTGGCACTTGATGAAGTACGCGCCGCGCAACCGAACTTCGCGATCGGGCGCGAGGCGGAAGAACTTCTTCGACGGCTCTTCCATGAAGTCGTCGCGCTCGATGTACACCTCGCGCGAGAACGGCACGTTGCGCACGCCGGCCTTCTCGTCTTCGGGGTTGTTCGGCAGCTCGCACTGCTCGACCTGCCCCTCGGGCCAGTTGGTGATGATGACCTTGATCGGGTCGAGCACCGCCAGGCGCCGCTCGACGCGCGGGCCGAGATCGTCGCGCACCGCCTGCTCGAGGCGGCCGATGTCGATCACGCTCTCGTTCTTGGTGACACCGAGCGTCTCGATCAGCGTGCGCAGCGCCGACGCCGTGTACCCGCGGCGACGGAACGCGGCGATGGTGGGCATGCGCGGGTCGTCCCAGCCGCGGACAATCTTGTCGGCCACCATGCGGCGCAGGTTCCGCTTGCTGAGCACCGTGTAGTTGAAGATCAGCTTCGCGAACTCGATCTGCTGCGGGTGGTGAATGCCGAGCTGCTCGAGGAACCAGTCGTAGAGCGGGCGGTGGTTCTCGAACTCCAGCGTGCAGATCGAGTGCGTGATGCCCTCGATGCTGTCCTCGAGCCCGTGCGCCCAGTCGTACGAGGCGTAGATGCACCACTTGTCGCCCTGGCGGTGATGGTGCTCCTTCAAGATGCGGTACATCACGGGGTCGCGCAGGTTGATGTTGCCCGACGTCATGTCGATCTTCGCGCGCAGCGTCCTCGCGCCCGGGGCGAACTCGCCTTTGCGCATGCGGCGGAAGAGGTCGAGGTTTTCGGCCGGCGTGCGATCACGGAACGGGCTGTTCTTGCCCGGCAGCAGCGTGCCGTCGGCCGACTGCGGCGTGCGCTGCTTCGACATCTCGTCGGCCGGCAGATCGCAGACATACGCGACGCCCTTCTCGATCAGCTTCTCGGCCCACTGGTACATCTGCTCGAAGTAGTCCGACGCGTAGAAGAGGCGGTCTTCGAACTCGCCGCCGAGCCACTTCACGTCGTTGATGATCGAGTCGACGTATTCCTGCTCTTCCTTCGCCGGGTTGGTGTCGTCGAAGCGCAGGTTGAACTTGCCGCCGTACTTCTTCGCCAGGCCGGCGTTGAGAATGATGCTCTTGGCGTGGCCGACGTGCAGGTAGCCGTTCGGCTCGGGCGGGAAGCGCGTGTGCACCTTGCCCTTCCACTTGCCGCTCTTGTTGTCTGCTTCGACGATCTCTTCGATGAAATTGAGCGCGGTGTCGCTCATGTGCGTGATGCCTCCGGGGGCGGGCACCCTACACAAAGAACGACGCCCCACGGAGACGAACTCCGCGGGGCGCCGGTCTCACTGCGTTACTGCGCGACGCACTCGCCGATGATCTGGCAGTTGTACGAGCCGACGATGAGCGAGCCGCACGTCATGGTGACCGAGGTGCCCGAGTTCGTCGTGCACGTGCCGCCGGTGTTCCCCGTCATCGACACCGAGGTCTGACCGACGACGCCATAGAGATACTGGAAGCCCGCGGGGCACGTCTGGGTCGGGCTGACGCTGAAGATCTGCGACCCGGGAATGCCGATGCCGCAGCTCTTCGTCGCCAGCGACGTCTGGTAGCCAGCCGGAATCGAGCAGGTCGACGTCGCGTTCGGGTTGGTGTCCTTGCAGTCGGTGCCCGCCGCGCAATTGATCGGGAAGCGCTTGCCGACCGGGGCAGTCGAGCCGAGGCACATCGGCGCTGCATCGGCCGCACACCAGCCGTCGTTGTCCGCGTCAGACTGCACGACCTGGTTCGCCCACGTCGTCGAGCTCGAGTCGTTGCAGTCGATCGAGAAGCTCTCGACACCGAAGCGCAGGCAAGTGCTCGCCAGCCGGGTCCCCGGGGACAACGCTGAACCGACACAGGCAGTGGTCGCGGTGCTCCCAGTGCAATAGCCGTCACCGTCCACGTCAGGGCGGACTGACACGGACCGATAGACTGCCGGGTCGGCGTCCTGGCAGTCGGTCGTGCTCAAGCAGCTCGAGGCGAGCCGCCGCCCCGCGGGAGGCGCGTTGCCGATGCACTCCGGGACGCCAGCCGTCGAGCAATACCCGTCGTTGTCGGCGTCAGCCGCCGTGGTCGCGTACTGGAAGACGGTCGACACGCTGTCGTTGCAGTCATCGGTCAACGGCAGGCAGCTCGTCGCGATGCGGCGACCCATCGGCGCCGTGGTCCCGATGCACTCCTGCACCGCCGCGCCGGCCGCGCAGTAGCCGTCAGCGTCAGCATCGGCGCGGGTGCCAACGAAGCGATAGGCGTTCGCCAGGCCGTCGTTGCAGTCGTCGGTCGCCTGGCAGCTCGCGCTGGAGCGCTTCCCCGCGAGCGGCGTCGCGCCGACGCAGTCGTTCGTGGCAGCCCCCACGCAGTACGAGTCCGCGTCGGCATCGACACGCGAGCTGATGACCTGCCACGCATTGCCGTTCGCGTTGTCACAGTCGACGCCCCCGTTGGCTGCCGGCGACACGAAGCCGACGGGGCACATGCCACGCGCCTGCCGCGAGTTGACCGGGCACTGCTGGCTGCTCGGAGCGCCGTTGCCCGCCCAGCCGTCGTCATCAGAGTCGGCCAGGCAGGTGATGGTCACGCCCTCGTCGACCTGGCCGTTGCAGTCGTTGTCCTCGCCGTCGCACACCTCCGCCGTGAGCGTCTTGCACGCGCCGTTGCACACGCTCTGCCCAGCCGGGCATGCGCACGTACCGGCGTTGCAGCTCTGGCCGGTCGCCGGGCACAGCCCCGCGCTCACCTCATCGGTCTGGCCATCGCAGTCGTCATCGAGGCCGTTGCACACCTCGGTCGAAGGAATACCCGCGGTCGCGCTGCACGACGGCGCACCACCGCTGCACGACATCACGCCCGAGCGCTGGCACTGACCGACGCCCGCCGAGCACGCGCCACCGAGCGTCACGCAGGTCGAGCCACACACCACCTGGCCGGTGGGGCACGCGCAGCCACTCGCCGTGCAGAGCTCGCCCATGTTCGGGCACAGGCCGACGTCTGCTTCGTCGGTCTGACCGTCGCAGTCGTCGTCGCGGCCGTTGCAGCGCTCGACGCCCGGCGTTCCGGCCATGCCGCTGCAGGTTAACTGGCCGGCCGCGCACGACGTCGTGCCGGTCATCGCGCACGCGCCGAGGCCCACGGTGCACATGCCGCTCGGGCCTGCGAAGCCGCCATCGAACTCGAACGCGCCGCCATCAGCAGGAGACAGCGCCGCGCCCTCGTCGATCTCGCCATCGCAGTCATCGTCGACGCCGTTGCAGAGCTCGACCGAAGGCACGCACACGCCAGCATCGTCACCCGCATCGGACGCACCGGCGTCGCTGGTCCCCGCGTCACTGGTCCCCGCGTCACCGGTCCCCGCGTCGCTCACCCCCGCATCGACACCCGAACCCGCGTCGCGCGGTTCTGACCCGGCGTCACGCACCGCGACGCTCGCGTCCATCGGCAGCACGCACAGCTCATCGACACAGACCAGGATGCCCAGGCAGTCGCCGTCGACTCGACAGCGATCGACCTGGCGCATCGGACCACACGCCGCGAGGACCACGGCGGCGAACACCACACTTCGTCGAAACATGAGTGACTCCAGGGTGAGAGGAAGCAGCGGGCGGTCACCAAAGCGACCGCCACGCCACCGCAACCCACTGGAATCACTGCACCCTCGGTGCGAGCCCGTCTCGTTCCTGAGACTTCAGGGGACGAAGAAGCCGGCCGCGGCGCCCGGCGCGATCTTCCCCTGGCTGGCGCGCACCGCGCTGCGACTGACCAGCTGGAACGCGCGGCGCAGCCCCGACGGCGTGGCGTCCTTCTCCCAGAGGATGCAGCCAGGCGGGATGCCCATCGCCTTGGCGACCTGCTCGAAGTTCACGTCGGTGCCGACGCCGACCAGCGCGAGCGTGAACAACTCCGACGCGAGGAGATCGCGGCTGAGGCGCGCGCAGTCGGCCGCGGAGCGTTTGCTGCCCACGTCTTCACCGTCGGTCACCACCACCACCACGCTCCGCGCCGGGGTGCCTCCGTCCCGCAGACGCTGCGCATAGGTCACGTTCGCCGCGAGCGCCTCGCACCAGGTGTCGTAGAGCGCCGTCGAGCCGCCCGCGCGGTAGTTCCTGGTGTCGAGCCTCGTGGCATCGGGCACCGACACGTAGCTGTGCACCACCGTCATCGCGCCGTTGAAGGTCCAGCACGCGAGCAGCACGGCGTCCTTCTCCTTCGAGCCCGAGAACGCATCGAGCAGCGCGTTCTGCCCCTCGCGCACCGCCTTCTCGAGTCCGCGATCGCCGATCGACGAGCTCGCGTCGATCAACACCGTGACGAGCGTGACGTCGCTGGCGGTGATGTCTTCGAGGTCCTTCCCCGCGGCGCCAGCGAGCACGAGGTTGCCGAGGTTGCCGGTGATCAGCGTGCTGGTCGCGGGTGAGAGCACTCCCTTCGCGGTCGCCGACGAGAGGAGTGAGGTGGCTTCATCGGGTGTGAGCTGCTTCTTGGTGGTCATGACTGCCTCCGGGGTGATGGGTGTGGCTCCGCCAGGGCCAAGGCTCGACGCGAGCCCCTCTGCGCGGAGAAGTGGGGTGGAACGAGACCGCTAGATGACGACCGGGTCGGTGGTGCGGACCACCTTCATGCCGGCCTTCTTCCACGCGGCGATGCCCTCATCGGCGATCTTCGGGAAGTTGAGGTGATCGGGCAGCGGCGACAGCGGCGGCGGCGGCACCGGGCTCATCGCGTCTTCGAGGATCCAGATCTTCTCGGCCAGCTTCGGGTCGGTCGACATCACGTGCTGCTGGATGTCGTTGAGCGTCGAGAGCACGCAGTGGCTCTTCGCCTGGCCGAAGACGTAGATGCGGTCGTATTCCATCAGCATCTTGAAGAACGGCGCGTTGAAGGCGCCGACCACGTTGCCCGACAGCTCGGTCACCTCCGGCGAGAGCACCGAGTAGTTCTCGGTCATCGCGTGCGTGCCCTTGGTCTCGAAGTGCGTCTGGTGCTTGCGCGCCGCCGCGTGGAACAGCGCCGCTTCCATCATCGAGGGCACCAACGCGTGCGAGAGACCGCCGAGCAGCGTGTGGTACGGCCAGATGGTCAGCACGTACTTGCCGGTCGCCTCGAGCTTCTTCACGTACTCGAGGCTCTCCTTCGGGTGCGCGATGGCGGTCCACTTCCCGGCGCGCACGTCTTCGTGGAACACCGGCGTCAGCGGCGGCGGGTGGCGGCCCTGCGCGTCGACCCACCACGCGGGGTGGAAGATCTGGAACACGCGGTGCGTGTCGAGCGAGAAGAAGAGGCCGGTCAGCTTGTCGAGGTTCCGGTACATCCACTCGACGGTGCGCTGCGTGTCCTCGACCGCGCCCGGCACGAAGAGGCTCGCGCCCGGCGTGCAAAAGCCGACCTGCACGTCGATGCCGAACGCTGCGATGCGGAACTTGTCCTGCCCCGCGGGTTTCACGGCGTGCCTGGCGGCGAACGCCTCGCCCGCGTCGGTCACCATGCCGGCGCGCTCGAGGTACAGCTGCGAGACCTGCTTCGGGTCGTAGAAGTCAGGGAGTGGGAGCGGCATGGCGGACCTCCTTCAGGTGAGCGTCAACTGCGTGATGTCGCGGGCGCCGACGACGAACAGCGAGCCGTCGGTGTTGGGAAGCAGCTCGTCCCCCGCGGAAACGAACGGCTGCGTATCAGGAAATGACATCGCCTCGACCAGCACGCCCGAGTCGACCTTGAGCGCGACCAGGCCTCCGTCGCTCGCGACCACCACGCGCCCACCGAGCACTGCGCCGTGTCCGCGCGGGCCGTCGTGGTTGGCGCCGAGCACCGTGCCGTCGTCGCGAATCAGCCACCGGTGCACCACGTCGCGACCGCCGTCGTCGACCACGACGGTGAACAGCACGTGGCTCGCGTCGAACGCCGCAGACGCCTCGATCAGCCGCCCGCGCCACGACAGGCCACTGACCTGTTTCAGCCCCGCGCGGCCCGGCTTCGCGAGGAACGCCACCGTCAACCCGCCCGCCCGGTAGAAACCGAAGCCGAGCTGCGTCGAGCTCCACAGGTGCGTCTGGCCTTCGAGCACCTGGCCCACGCGCGCGCCGGTCTCTTGATCGACGAGCCAGCCCTGCTCTTCACGCCACGCGTGCCCAGGCGCCGCCGCGAGCACTGGAGAGGAACGGAAGGTGCCGGTGCGCGCGCGCTCGACGAGGCGGTCGCCCACCCACTTCTCCACGTGGCCTTCGCCGTCGGCCATCCACGTCGTGCTGCCGGAGAGCTCGGCGCGCAGGTGGCGGCCCGATAGCTGCGTGGCGATGACCGTGCCGTCTTCACGGCGGAACACGCCGTTCTCCTCGCAGAGGTAGCGCAGCCCGCCCTGCATCGCGGCGGCGACGATGCGGCCGTTGGTCTCGAACGCGGTGCGCGCGGTGCAGCGCCCCTTCGAGCGCAGCACCTGCCGCGTCACCAGCGGCCCGAGGGTCTTGCAGTCGGGGCACACCGCGCGCGCGTGCTCGGTGCCACAGCTGCACGTGGTGAAGACCAGCTGCAGCGTGGTGAAGGGGAAGGCCTGGCGCGTGTCGGCCTCGAAGACCGCGTGAAACCAGTGCAGCAGATCGTCGGGCAGCACCTTCGGCGAGACCGCGGTGCGCGGCAGCGTGACGTCGTTGCGGAGCACCGAGTGGCGCGCCTCGGCCCGGCGCAGCAGCGTGGCGAGCTTGCCGTGCGTGCCGCCGAACGGGTGCACCGAGAGCAGCGTCTGAAAGACCAGCACCGCGAACGCGTACCAATCGCTGCCGGTCGAGAAGCGTGGCGCCGCGCTCAGGTCGACGCCGTACAGCTTCGGGTCGAGGAAGCGCTCGTGGCCCACCGGGCACGCGAAGCCGCCGAACTGCATCGAGTCGGCGTCGATCAGCAGCGGCTCGAACTGGTTCAGCAGCACGTTGCCGTCGTTGAAGTCGCCGATGACCACTCCCGCGCCGTGCACCGCCTCGACCACGTGGTGGAGCGTGGACAAGATGCGCACCGACTGCTGGCTCGAGACGACGCCCGTGCGCCACTTGCGGTTCGCGAGGCGCCCGAAGTCCACCGCGCCGTCGATCAACGGCATGCGATAGCCGACGACCCGACCGAGGCGATCGGCGACCAGCTCCTGCGGCGCGAGCACGGCGGCTGGCAGCGACGACGGAAACGCGGCGAGCTTCTGCAGCTTCTGGTCGAGCACGCGGCGCCCGAGGGCGTCGGTCGGCTCGTGGAAGATCTTCAGCGCCGAGGTGCCATGGCGGAAGACGCGCGCCTCCCCGCCCTCGCCCACCAGGTCGGCGTCGGTCACCCGCACCTTCTTTCCTGACAGGTAGAGGTCCATGGGTCAGCCCGGGAGCACGGCGATGGTGGCGTCGTCACCGAAGCGCTCGGTCTCGGCGAGGACGTTGAGGCGACGCTGCAGCGTGAGCGGGTTGCGCGAGAGGCCGTCGGCCGCGGCGAGCGCGCGCAACCGAACGGGATCGAGCGCGCCCAGCCCGTCGGTCATCACCGCGACGCGCGACGCCGCGCCCTTGAAGTGCAGCTCGCTGCGGAGCTCCCGCCCGGTCAGCCGGTACGCACAATAAAGAGGTGCGTTGTCGGGCCCCGACTCGAGGCGCACCACCGTGTCGTCAACGAGCACCCCTCCGTCGCCCACCCCGAAGACGAGCACCTGGTCGCCGTGCCGCACCGCCGCGAGGAAGGTGAAGAGGAAGTAGCGCTCGAGCACGTCGTCGAGCGAGCCGCCGAGCGCCCGCGCGGCCTCCGACACCCAGCCGCACAGCGCGTCGAGCGCGCGATCAGGCACGTCACCCTCGAGCTTCGCGACGTTCGCGCTCAGCCACGCACCGAGGAACTGCGCGCCGAGCTGCGCCCCCACTTCGCTCTGCGGCTGCGAGCTGCAACCGTCGGTCACCACCACCACGTTGGGGCCCGAGAAGCGCCCGTCCTGGTTGTTGCGCCCGACGCGCAGGTGCTCGCGCCCGATGTGCGAAGCAGAGAACACGTTCGACTCCTTCTCCGGCGTCAGCCGGACTGGTGCTTCCACTGCGACAGCTCGGCGATCAGCGCGCGCGTGGCGGTCGACGGCTCGATGCGCCGATCGGCTTCGGCGACCTCGGGCCACACCACGCGCGAAGAGGCAGGGGCACCGGACAGCAGGTCGTACCCCTGGGGAGGGGCTTCCCCCTCCTGACCGACGACGCCGAATGGACCACTGGCCCCCGCGCGTCGACGGAACACCACCGGCCGCCCGGGAATCGACTGCTTCCCGCCGCCCCCTTCGTTGCCGAACTTCATCGTCGGCCGCGAGCCGGTCTGCGACAGCTTGTAGACGGCGGCCACGCGATCGCGCGTCAGCGTCGAGCCGCTGGTCTGCGCGACGATGAAGCCGCCGTACCCGTACACCTGTTCCTCGGGCGCCAGGCCCACCTCGGCGCGCAGCGCCTCGAACTGCCGCGTCTGCGCGAAGTCGAAGCCGTCTTCGAGGATCTGCACCGGGCGAATGCCCAGGCGCTTCGCCTCGGCCGCCGCGAAGCGGTACTGCGCGACCTTGTCGCCCGAGTCGTAGCGAATCGAGTCCTTGAGGCCCGGGCGCTCCGCGATGATGCGGAACGCGGTGGGGATGCCCGACCCGATGGTGTCGAAGGTGTCGAGGAGGAAGCTCGAGCGCTGGTGACGCCGCTCGACCATGGCGCGAAACGCCGCCTCGTCGGACCCGTATCGCTGAATGTGCTCGTGCCCCATGGTGCCGACCGGGGTGAGCCCGAGCTGCTTCGCACCGTGCACGTTGCTGGTGCGCAGCAGCCCCGCCGACTTCGCGGCCTCCAGCGCGAGGAGGTGCTGCTCAGGACACGTCGCCGCGCGCAGGCCGACCTCGAAGATGCGACCGGGGCTGCCGACGATCTCGACCAGCTCAGCGACCCGCGCCTTCACCCGCGCGAAGTAGCCCGCCTCGTCGACGGTGATGGGCGGCGCCTTCACGCCGATCGCGTCGAGCGTCTGCAGCACCAGCTCCTTCTGGCGCGCGCAGGTGACGGTCTTCACCTCGTTGGCGAGCGCGGCCTCGTCCTTCAGCGCCAGCGTGGCGACCTGCACGCGGTAGCTCCACTGCAGCACCAGCGGCTCGAGCCACGACACGAGCGACGACGGGCCGGTGACGCTGACGATCGGCTCGCGATCGACGAACACCGAGAACTGCGGCAGCGCGGTGATGGTCAGCGAGCGATCGGTCAGGGCCGCCCGCACCGCCGAGCCCAGGTCGTAGTCGTGCGCAGCGAGGTATTCGAAGTCACCCGGCGCGGCGACCGGCAGCAGCGCCTCGAGCTCGGCCTTCGCGTCGAAGGGCACCACCTGCAGCCCGCCCTTGCGGTGCGACGCGTAGAAGGTCTCCCGGCGCAGCGGCCAACCGGCCTCCGCCATCGAGAACTTGTAGCCGTCGGTGAGAAGCAGGGACGTCATCGCGACCTCGTAGAAAAGTATTAACTACCGACTTAAGAGTCGTCAAGACTCTTTTGTCGGTCCGGCACTCGAAGGGCGCGCAAGACACCACGCGAAGGGTCGCTGTGCAGCATCGAGCTGGAGCCCTTGGTGGGGCCGGCAGAGCGTCAAAAGCCCACGCGTTTCAGAGGCCTGGAGCCGTGGCGCGCGAGGTCCAACTCGGTGGCGGAAATTGTCCAAGTCGTTGATTTCGCGCCCATTTTCTATGTATTAGATTTGTTCATCCGTCGTTTTGCACACGTAACCTCGCGGTCGCGCGGGCCATTCAGGGCGTTCTGGAAAGCTCGTTGACGCGATGTAGGTGCAGTGGCGCAACGGTGAGCCAGCGCGGCCGAACATGGGGCATCTGCTCGGCCCACACCGGGCTCACTCAAAGGGGAAGACGCCGTGACCACCAACCTCCGCAACACCCGCATCGAGACGCTGTACGCGAAGTTCGGTCCTGCCATCTACGCGCGCTGCAAGCGCCTGCTGAAGAACGCGTCGGCGGCCGAAGACGCGACCCAGGACGTGTTCATCAAGGTGCTCAAGCACCTCGACTCGGCGCCGGCGGAAGAGGCGGTGCTCCCGTGGATCCACCGCATCACCACCAACCACTGCCTCAACGTCATTCGCGACTCGAAGCGCCACGCTGAGCCGGTGGAGACGGTGCCGGAGATGGTCGACGACGAGTTCGAAGACAGCGTCGTGTCGCGCGACTTCAGCCAGCGCGTGCTCGAGGCGACCCCCGAAGAGCTCCGCGCGCCGGCGATGATGTACCACGTGAAGGGCATCGAGCAGGCGAAGGTGGCCAGCTCGCTCGGCGTCTCGCGCCGCACCGTGCTGTACCGCCTCGCCGAGTTCACCCGCCGCGCGATGCGCATGCAGGAACTCGCGGAGCAGATCTGAGCCTTTTGATCTTTTCGAGCGGCTCGGGCAACACAGCCCCATGACCACCCGCTCGCTGCTGCTGGCGTCGTGCCTCGGTTCGGTGCTGCTCGTGGCCTCCCCTGCCCGGGCGATTCACCTCGGGGTCGACGTCGGCGCAGGCACCTGGTTGCTCGAGGCGCCGCAGATCGACGCGCACTTCCGGGTCGACCAGGAGCTCTTCAGCTGGCTGCGCATCGGCGTTCGCCCCGGCGTGGCGCTGACCTTCAACCAGCCCAATTCCCGCCTCGCGGTGCCGCTCGACGCGTCGGTGAAGGTGAAGCTCTTCATCCTCTACGTCGAGGCGTTCGGCGGCATCTACTGGATCCCCTCGTCGGTCGACCCGGTGCGCGCGCACTGGGGTGGCGGCGTGGGCTTCCGCATCTGGAAGTTCGAGCTCGGCCTCGAGGTGGCCTACCTGCAGCCCAGCGTCAGCCTGCTCGGCCGCGTGGGCTTCACCTTCTACGGACCAGGGCCCGCGCCCGCCGAGTCGAAGGAAAAGGAAAACTGAGCGCCGCTGTCGTAAACAAGCGCTGGTGATCGGCGCTGCGCTCCTTTCTCTGAGCACCCTCGTGCTCCTTGCGCCCGCGGACGGAGGCGTGCTGCTCGCGCGCCCGGTCGCCCTCTCGGCCGACCACCTCGAGATCTTCAAGAAGGAGAGCCGCGCCCAGTACAAGGGTCACGCCGTGGCCAGGCGCGACGCGCTCACCCTGACCTGCGACGTGCTCGACGTGTTCCTGACCCCGGCCGGCGACGTCACGCGGCTCGTCGCGCGGGGCAACGTGGTGGCCATCGAGAACGATCGCGAGGCGCGCGGCGACGAGGCCGAGTTCGTCAACGAGACCGGCGAGCTGACGCTGCGCGGCCACCCGTGGGGCCGGCAAGGTGGCCGCGAAGTCGACGGAGAGCTGGTGAGCTTCATCACCGGCATCGATCGCCTCACCGTCACGAAGGCGCACACCCGCGTGAAGGAACCCGCCGACCAGAAGCTGACCATCGACGCCGATCTCCTGACCTTCGAGGGGCCAAAGAACGAAGCGCGGTGGACCGGGCACGTGAAGGCGGTGAAGGGCAAGACGACGCTGCTGACGCCCGACCTGCTGGCGATTTCCGGGACCAACGGCGAGGTGACGCGGGTGAAGGCGCGCGGCGGCGCCGAGGTGACCGAGGCCGATCGCTGGGCGCGCGGGCAGTTCGCCGACTACGACGTCGAGGCCGGGCGGCTGGTGGTCACCGGCAACCCCCAGGCGCGCGACGGCAAGGTGCGCATGAAGGGCACGAAGGTCACGTTCCTCTCGGGCACCGAGTTCCTCGAGGTCGAGAACGCGACGACCATCATCACCCCCGACGGCGCCAAGCCGAAGAAGGGAAACTGACGCGATGTCGGCTGAGGTCAGCGACGCGGAACTGATGCGGGAAGCGGCGGCCGAGGTGCCGAAGTTCTTCAAGGCCACGGTGTGGCTGGGCATCATTCCCTCGGTGCTGCTGGCGGGCGGCGCCGCGGCCGACGCGTGGATCTCTCCGTTGCACAGCGTCGCGCCGGCCATCGTGGGCGTGCTCAAGGGCGTGGGCTGGGGCCTCTACTTCCGCGCGGTGATGCGGGGCTGCGGCGGCGTCGAGAAGGCCACCGCCACCACGGCGATCATCCTCATGGTGCTCGCGTTCGTCGCGGTCGAGTACGGCGACTGGGCGTTGCTGGTGCCGATCATCGTGTGGCTGCTGCCGCTCACCGACTACGCGGGCATGTACGGCGAGGGACCCGAGGGCGCGATCGGCGGCGTGCTCGACACGCTCAAGGCGGCCGCGGTGCTGTGGTTCGGCTCGATGTTCGTGCTGCTGCTCGCGCTGGTGATGATCACCCTCGTGCTCTCGCTGCCGATGAGCCTGTACTCGACCTACGCGCACCGAGAGGGCGCGTGGCTGGCGAGCTTCAGCGGTGGGCTCTTCGTCGGCCCGCTGGTGCACCTCGCGATGGTCTTCCGCTGCCGCCTGTTCCTCGCGATTCATGGAGACCCGGGGTGAGCGACAGCCTCGTCGCGTCAGGGCTCCACAAGTCGTGGGGCGACCGCAAGGTCGTCGACGGCGTGGGCTTTCACGTGAAGCCCGGCGAGGTCGTGGGGCTGCTCGGCCCCAACGGCGCGGGCAAGACCACCTCGTTCTCGATGGTGGTGGGCCTGGTGGTGCCCGACGCGGGCACGGTGAAGCTGGGCGATCGCGAGCTCTCGCAGCTGCCGATGCACCAGCGCGCACGCGCGGGCGTGGGCTACCTGCCGCAGGAAGCGTCGATCTTCCGCAAGCTGACCGTGCGCGACAACCTGCTCGCGGTGCTCGAGCTCGACCCCGCGCTCTCGAAGAGCGAACGGCTCGCGCGGGCCGACCAGCTGCTCGCCGAGTTCGGCCTCTCGCACGTGGCGAAGTCGCTGGGTGAGCAGCTCTCGGGTGGCGAGCGCCGCCGCGCGGAGATCGCCCGCTCACTCATCCCCGGGCCGCGCTTCATGCTCTTCGACGAGCCGTTCGCCGGCGTCGACCCGATCAACGTCGGCGAGCTGCAGAAGGAGATCGCGCGGCTCCGCGACAAGGGCTTGGGCGTGCTGATCACCGATCACAACGTGCGCGACACGCTGCGCATCTGCACGCGCGCGTACATCCTCGTGGGTGGAAAGATCCTCGAAGAGGGAACGCCCGACGCCATCGCCTCGTCGGAACGTGCGCGCGCCGCCTACCTCGGTGCTGATTTCGCGCTCCGCTGACGCACTACACTGCAGCGCGTGCGCGGTGCCGTCGTCGGCTCGATCATCCTGCTGGCCACCACGAGCTTCGCCCAGCCGCACGTGCGCCAGTGGACCGGCACCGTGATGCAGCCGGCGATCACCCTGCCCCAGCCCGTGCTCGCCGGCTCGACGATCCTGCTCGTGGCCAACTGGGACGACGCGAGCGGCACCCTCGACGTCACGCTCACCGACGACCAGGGGTTGCAGTGGCTCGAGGTCACGCCCGCCGTGCACGGCGTCGACGGCGGCTCGGCGATGAACGCGCAGGTCTTCCGCGCGGTGTCGGGTGGCGGGCCGCTGACCATCACCCCGAGCCTCGGCACGTACAACCTGGTGGCGTTCGAGTACGCCGGGCTCGAGGCCTTCCCGCGCTCGAGTGCGGTGAGCGCCGTGGGCGGCCCACCTCGTGCGTCGCTGCAGCTCGACGCCGGCACCGACGCCTTCGCCTTCGCGTTCCTCATCACCTACGGCGTGCCAGGCGCGACGCCCGCAGGGTGGACCGAGCTCAACCGCTGGGACGGCGACTTCTACGCCCAGCTCGACGTCGCGAGCGGGGCGGTGGCCCTCGACCTCGACTGCACGGACCTGTGGGCGGCGCAGGTGATGGTCTTCTCCCGCGCCCAGGATGCGGGCGTCGATGCAGGGGTCGATGGCGGGGCCGAAGGCCTTGATGCGGGTCAGGTGGCGCCGCCCCGCCGGTCGTTCAACGTCGGCTGTGCCACCAGCCCGGCGACCGCTCTCGCGGGGTGCTGCTTGGCTTTCTTCGCCGGCGGCGCGTGTAGGCACGCTGCGTGAATTGTTTGACGCGCAGTTTGTTTGCCGAGCAATTCAGGCCGGTTGGACAGAGCCAAGCAAATTGGTGGCCATTTCCCGTTGCGGATTCAGTACCCTTGGCACAGCTTTTTCCGGGGTGACCAATGGGGATGGAACTCAAGCAGTCCATGCGCATGTCGCAGCAGCTGGTGATGACGCCGCAGCTGCAGCAGGCGATCAAGCTGCTTCAGCTCTCGCGCATGGAGCTCATCGACCAGATCCGCGAGGAGATGGAATCGAACCCGTTGCTCGAGCAGCCCGACGAGGTCGAGGGCGATCTGAGCGACAAGGCGCCCGGTGAGGCATCGCTCGAGGCCGCCAACCTCGAGCAGCCGGCGCAGAGCGAGGCCCCCGCCCCCGACACCGCGCAGGAAGTGAAGCCCAACGAGGGCCCGGCGGAGATCGACTGGGACGCGTACCTCAACAGCTACCAGTTCAACGAGCCCACCACCCCGTCGAACAAGGGCAACGTCGACCTCGAAGACCTCCCCTCGTTCGAAGCGAACATGGTCAAGAAGGAGGATCTCTACGATCGCCTGATGGACCAGCTGTCGGGCCTGCGCATGAACGACGCCGAGCGTCGCATCGCCGAGCTCATCATCGGCAACCTCGACGACGACGGGTACTTGAAGCTCCCCGACGTGGAAGGCGACCCGCTGATCCGCCTCTGCAACGAGGCCGACGTGCCGATGACGGTGGGCACGCAGATGCTCCGCAAGATCCAGCACCTCGACCCGGTCGGCTGCGGCTCACGCGACCTGCTCGAGTGCCTCTTGATCCAGGTGCAGGCGATGAAGGAGCCCGGCGCTCCTCTCCTGCAGACGATGATCAAGAAGCACATGAAGCTGCTGGAATCGAAGAACCTCCCGGCGATCGCGCGCGACCTGAAGGTGACGCTCGACGAGGTGATCGCCGCCAGCAAGCTGCTCGTGAAGCTCGACCCCAAGCCCGGCCGCAACTACTCGGGCGAAGAGGCGCAGCACATCACCCCCGACGTCTTCGTGCACAAGGTCGGCGACGCGTACCACGTGGTGCTCAACGACGACGGCCTCTCGAAGCTGCGCGTGTCCGACGCGTACCGCCGCGCGCTGCGCAACGGGGCGCTCAACCCGAAGCAGAAGGAATTCGTGCAGGAGAAGATGCGCAGCGCGCAGTTCTTGCTGAAGTCGATTCAGCAGCGCCAGCGCACCATTCACAAGGTGACCGAGAGCATCGTGAAGTTCCAGCGCGAGTTCTTCGACAAGGGCATCGCGTTCTTGAAGCCGCTCATCTTGCGCGACGTCGCCGAAGACATCGGCATGCACGAGTCGACGGTGAGCCGCGTCACCACCGCGAAGTACGTGCACACGCCGCAGGGCATCTTCGAGCTGAAGTACTTCTTCAACTCGTCGATCGCGCGCACCGGCGGTGACGACATCGCCAGTGAGGCGGTGAAGAACCACATCAAGCAGCTGGTGGGCACCGAGAACCCGAAGAACCCGTACTCCGACCAGAAGATCGTCGAGCTCTTGAAGGCCCAGGGCATCGAGATCGCGCGGCGCACGGTGGCCAAGTACCGCGAGGTGCTCGGCGTGCTCCCGTCGAGCAAGCGCAAGAAGTACTTCTGACACTCCACTCCCATGACCCGACCCCAGGTCCTCGTCGTCGACGATGATCAGCTGATCCGCACCATGGTGCGCGACGCGCTGGAAGACGTGCCGTGTGACATCAGGGAAGCCAGCTCCGGCGACGCCGCCCTGAAGATGGTGAACGACGCGCCCCCCTCGGTGGTGCTGCTCGACCTGTTGATGCCCGGCAAGAGCGGGCTCGAGGTGCTCGGGCTGATCTCCAGCAAGTGCCACGTGCTGGTGATGTCGGCGCTCGACACCGAGGCGCTGGTGCAGCAGGCGCTCGCGGGCGGCGCGCACGGCTACCTGAGCAAGCCCATTCACCCGCTCGACGTGCAGAACCTGGTGCGCGCGGCCCTGGAGGACGCGGCCCGCCGCAAGGCTGGAGCAGCGTCGTGAATTACTGGCTGGCCGACAGCGAAGCCCGCGTGCTGGGGCCCATCGGGCTCGAGGTGGTGCGCAACCTCCACGTCAGGGGAAAGCTCAACGACGTGCGCGCGGTGTCGACCGACGGCGCGACCTTCGTGCCCTTGAAGGACGTGCCCGAGCTCGCCGCGGTGCTCAGCTCGCCGGTCACGCAGACCGACGCCACGCGCGCGCAGATCGAGACCACGCAGCACATTCGCGAGTGGCTGCGCGCCAGCCAGGGCCGCCCCGCCGCGGAGCTGTTCAAGGTCAACGCCAGCGCCTCGCGTGACACGTGGCGCGCCGCCTTCTTCACGCTGGTGCACCGCTACGTGCCCAGCCGCCTGCCGCCCGACACCACGCCCGAGCTGCGGCTGGCGTGCGAAGACGCGTTCCTCTTCCTGGCCGAGCGCATGCTGGAGGTCGAACGCCAGTTCCGCGCGCCCGCCGCCAGCCCGCCGGTGCCCGTCGCCGCCCCGCCGCCGCTGCCGGCCATCGAGCCCAACCCCGCAGCGCAGGTCACGGTGCGCGGCCAGACCCTGCAGGTGAAGCTCTCGCTCAAGGCTGGCGACGCGCGGCCCTTCACCCACGACAAGGAACACCACTGGCAGACCGACGCGCTGTTCATCCATTCCGCGTCGGGGTCCACGCCGGGCATGCAGGTCGACCTGGTGATCAGCTTCGAGGGGCACGTCACGCAGCTCCACGCCGCCGGCCGGGTGATGGCGGTGCGCGTGGGGGGCTTCACGATTCGGTTGCTGAATCTCGGCGAAACCGAGCGCTCGCTCATTCGCACCTGGGTCGCCCGGGCCACGGTGCGCTGACGCGCTTTTCCGCGATTTTTGCGGGGTGAAAAGGCGATCCGCCCTGCTCGCGTGGTGTTACCTTTGAGTCACCGCGCAGGCCTTCAGTCTGCGCGCGCAGCTGGAGGGCACATGCAACTCAACATCACGTTTCGCCACCTGGACCCGATCGACTCGCTGAAGAACTACGCCCGGGAAAAGGTCGAGCGCGTGAACAAGTACCTCGACAAGGCGACCGAAGCGCACGTGGTGCTCTCACTCGAGCGGCACCTGCACCACGCCGACATCTCCATCCACTCCGGGTCGTTCCTGCTCCGCGGCAAGGAGCGCAGCGAAGACATGTACGCGTCGATCGATCTCGCGATGGACAAGATCGAGCGGCAGCTCAAGCGCTACAAGGAAAAGCTCAAGCACCACCACGGGCGTGAGCGCGTGCACCACCGCCAGCAGTTCGTCGAGCAGATGAAGGTGCGCCACCAGGTCTTCGAAGGCCAGGGCACCGGCGAGGTGACCGAGCAGCCGGCGCAGAAGGTCGTGAAGACCAACGAGTTCCTCGCGCACCCCATGGGCATCGAGGAAGCCATCATGCAGATGGACCTGATGAACAACGACTTCTACGTGTTCACCAACTCCACCACGATGGAGATGAACGTCGTGTACCACCGCAAGGACGGCACCATCGGCCTCATCGAGGCGTCGGCCGTCGAGAAGAAGTCGCTGGTCGGTTAGTTCAACGGACCGAGGCTGGCGGCGCTGCGTTCTGCGGCGCCGCTGGTCTTCGCGCTCCCCACGGTCGCGGTCGTACTCCCGACCGGGTCGAGGCCGAAGCCGAAGGGCAGCCGAGGCAGGCTGACCGGCAGCTTCCCCGGAGTTCCCCGCTCCCCCAGCAGCGCCGCCGCGGCAGCCTCGGTGGCCGCGTCGCGGTTCGAGTAGGTGGTGAGCACCACCTTCGCCTGGTGGGCCTGGCTGGCGAGGTACGGCGCGCCGAGCACCACCGCGACGACCGGCTTGCCGGCGAGCGCCGCGTTGGTCACCAGCTCGAGCTGGCGCGAGTTGACCACCCCCACCACCACCAGGTCGGCGTTTTCGGCGAGCGCGCGCGCCTGGCGCTTCAGGTCGTCGCGTGACGTCGGCGAGGGAATCGCCGGCACCACGAACGAGACCATCGACGGCAACCGCTTCTCGAGCGCGGTCACCAGGCCCTTCTCGGCGGAGATCACCACCACCTTGCGCGGCTTCTTGATGGGGAAGAGCTGGGCTTCGCTGCGAATGAGGGTCACCCCGGCCGAAGCGATGCGCAGCGCGAGGTCTTTCTTTTCCCCGAGGTGCGCGAGGCGCTCGTCGAGCGGCGGCAGGGGCTCGAAGACGCCGCCGTGGAGCTTGGTGGTCAAGATGCGCCGCACGCTGCGATCGAGGCGCTGGCGGCTGATTTCCCCGCTGCGCGCGGCGTCGAGGAGCGCGAGGTACACCTCTTCCTTCTTCTCGAGCCGCCAGGGAATGAGCACCATGTCGGCGCCCGCGTTGACCGCCAGCACCGCCGCGTGGCCGACGCCGTAGTGGCGATCGATGGCGTCCATTTCCAGCTCGTCGGTGATGACCAGGCCGTCGAAGCCGAGCTCGTCGCGCAGCACGCCGCCCAGCACGCGCTTGGACAGCGTGGCGGGCACCTCGTCGCCGGTGAGCGCGGGCGTCGCGATGTGCGCGGTCATCAGGCCATCGAGGCCGGCCTTCATCGCGGCCTCGAACGGCCGCAGCTGCGCGCGCACCTGGCGCAGCGGCGCGCGCACGATGGGCAGCGTCTTGTGCGAGTCGCCGTCGACCGCGCCGTGCCCGGGGAAGTGCTTGGCCACCGAGATGATGCGGGCGTCCTGCTGGCCGCGCACGAAGCTCGCCCCGAGATCGCTCACCAGCTGCACGTCGTCGCCGAACGCGCGCACGCCGATCACCGGGTTCTGCGGGTTGCTGTTCACGTCGAGCACCGGCGCGAGGTTCATGTTGAAGCCCAGGCGCCGCAGGTCTTCGCCTTGCGCGCGGCCGGCCTCGTAGGCGAGCTCGGGCTGGCGGGCGGCGCCGAGCACCATGTTGCCGGGCAGCACCAGGTTGCCGTCTGACACGCGCACCACGTTGCCGCCTTCCTGGTCGACGGCGATGAAGGGCGGGATGCCGTCGGCGAGCAGCGCGCGCACGTCGTCGTTCAGCTTCGCGGTCTGCGACGCCGAGGCGATGTTGCGGCCGAAGACGCAGACTCCGCCCACGCGGTAGCCGCGCACGAGATCGGTGATCGCGGCGTCGACCGACTTGCCGCCGAAGCCGACCATCATCAGCTGGCCGACCTTTTCCTCGACCGTCATCTTCGAGAGCAGCTCGTCGACGTCGGGCGCGCCGGTGCGCGGGGCAGCGGCGGCCGGCACCACCGGCACCGTGGGCGGCAGCGCGTCGACCCCGAGCGGCGGGTCGTCGAGGTGCGGGCGCGCTTCGTCGGGGACCACCGTCGGCCCGCTCACGCAGGCGCAGACCAGCAACACCAGAAACGTCAGGCCCGGCCGCCGAGTCACGGTGCGCCAGAAGCTAGTCTCGAAACCCACGAAGATCATCGTTGTGGCGTCTTGCGGCTCTTCGACGGCTCGGGTACGAGCCGCCCCGATGCGCGTCACGGAGTTCCTGAAGCTCGAGGCTGTCGTTCCGCAGCTGGTTGCGAGAACCAAGGCCGACGTGATCCAGGAGCTCTCCGTCGCCCTCGCGAAGATCGCCCCGCACATTCCGCCCAACCGCATTCACGAAGTGCTGGGCGAGCGCGAGAAGATCGGCTCGACCGGCATGGAAAAGGGCGTCGCGATTCCGCACGGCCGCCTGTCGGAGCTGAGCAACCTGGTGGCCTGCTTCGGCGTCTCGCGCGAAGGGGTCGACTTCGACGCCCGCGACGGCAAGCCCGCGCACTTCTTCTTCGCGCTGGTCGCGCCCGAGAACTCGGCGGGAGTGCACCTGAAGGCGCTCAGCAAGGTCAGCCGGTTGTTCCGCAGCGACACCTTGCGGGAAGCGATCCTCTCGGCGAGCGGGGCAGAGGCGATCTACGCTCTGATCTCCACCGAAGACGGCAAGGCCTGACGCCCGAGGGAAGTTCGCGCGATGGAAGTCGTACTCCGCCCCACGAATGATCTGTTCTTGCGCGAGGTGGTGTACCCCGCGTTCGAGCTGGGCGTGCTCGACTCCGCCCCTGCCATCGAGCACCTCCTGAGCCACATCCAGGACGAGGACACGCGCGTGCTCCTCGAGCTGGTGATGGACAACAACGCCGGCGAGAGCTTCTTCGGGCTCAACGACGAGCGGTGGAACACCGCGCTCTACCGCCTGCTCTTCCACGAGTGGTTCCGCGACACCGGCGGGTGGACCCTGATGCAGATGTACCAGGGCTTCGCCGGCCCCTGGGAAGAGAGCTTCCACCTCGCGCTGATGCTCGAAGACCCCGACTACCCGTACGCCGACGACAACCGCGCCGACCTCTACCGGCGCGCGTTCTGGGGCCAGCCCAAGAAGATGTTCGGGCTGTCGACGCTCTTGTGCGGCGTGTGGGACCCGATTCCCAACTTCCCGCCCGACCAGGTGCTGACCGTCGAGGGCCACGGCGTGTTCAGCCCGCAGCAGGGCATCGCGCGCGCCGACTGGGCGTGGCGGCCGATGCTCACCGTCAACAAGTGGGCGGCCAAGCTGCCCAGCTCGCTCAGCCGCCTGCTCGAGCGCGAGGTGAAGCGCCTGGCGCCGGTGAACCCGCCCGAGCGCCACGAGATCCTCGACTACTGGCTGGGACGCATCGAGGAACCGCCGATCCTCGCCGTCAGCTTCTCGGGCCTGGGGCCGCGCTCCAGCGACTGGATTCGCGAGGTCGGCCAGCTCGCGCAGCTCATCCGCTCGGCGGCCGCGGCGCAGCACGGCCTCACCGCGGTGCTCGGCACGCAGGCCCGCGGGCGCGATCACGGCCGCGGTTAGTGCGTGTAGAGCACGACGCCCGCGACGAGCAGGAAGAGCGCGGTGTCGACCAACAACGGCGCGTCGCTGAGCAACACCTTCTCCGGCGCCCCACCCGCCCCGCGCTTGTGCACCAGGAAGAGGTAGCGGAACACCGCGTACACCGCGAAGGGCACCGTGAACTTGAGACGGTCGCTGCCGACGTGTTCCACCGTTTCCTTCGACACGGTGTACAGGCCGTACGCGAGGATGCAGCAAGCCGCGCAGATGCTCATCATCTGGTCGAGCAGCGGCACGGTGTAGTCGGCGAGGCTCGCGCGGTGCGACGACGCGTCTTCGAGTGACGAGAGCTCGGCCCGGCGCTTGGCGAACCCGAGGAAGAGCGCGCCCAGCAGCGTGCAGAGGAACAGCCAGTTCGAGACCACCACGTCGATCGCGACCGCGCCGGCGACCACGCGCAGAATGAAGCCCAGCGCGATGGCCATGATGTCGAGGATGACGAGGCGCTTGACGCCCCCGGTGTAGAGCACCTGCAGGCCGAGGTAGCTGCCGAGCACGCCGAGGAACGGCAGCCCCACCCACCAGCCCAGCGCGGCGGCGGAGCCCCAGCACACCACCACCAGCGCCATCGCGGCGCCGAAGCCCAGGTGGCCCGCGGCAATGGGGCGCTTGCGCTTCTCGGGGTGCAGCCGGTCTTTCTCGCGATCGACCCAGTCGTTGACGACGTACACGCCGCTGGCGAGCAGGCTGAACGCCACCACCGCCACGGCCGCCTTGAGCGCGAGGCCCTCGGCGAAGAGGCTCTTGGCGAACAGCAACGGCACCAGCAAGACGGCGTTCTTCGTCCACTGCTTGACGCGCAGGGCCCGGAAGGCCGCGACGAGCATGGGAGGGCGGGTGGTGTCGACGGTGCCGTCACCGACGGCGCTGGTGCTCACGGTGGGTGACGT
Source organism: Myxococcaceae bacterium (assembly GCA_046351675.1). Taxonomy (GTDB): domain Bacteria; phylum Myxococcota; class Myxococcia; order Myxococcales; family Myxococcaceae; genus Archangium_A. The sequence goes on along the minus strand of JAXLYB010000005.1, from coordinate 435,303 downwards.
AGCCCAGTTCAGGCGATCAGTCGCGCGCGAGGAGCGTGCGCACGATCTCCTCGCCCACCAGCCCCTCGGTGCGGCCGATCTGCGCGCAGGGCCGCACCACGAGCCGCTCGAGCGATTCGCGCACCAGCAGGTTGAGCGACGGCTTGAGCGGCGCGATGGCGGCGGCGGTCTCGGGCCACAAGCGCTCGACGGTCGACAGCGCGCACCACGTCGCGCGCTCGGCGCCCCACTCGCTCACGTTCGCGGCGACCCGCCCCGCATCGAGGGGGCGCGAGTACGGCCCGCCGAGCGACGGCGCGCCCAGCACCAGCTCGCGCAGGTCGATGAATTCCAGCATCGGCACCGCGAAGCCCTGCCGCGCCATCATCACCGCGTGCAGCACCAGCGCGTCTTCGGCGTCGAGGCGATACGCCGAGGGACCAAAGGCCCGCACCGGCTGCGCGCGCGCGAGCACCGCGGCGTGGGCCTGGCTCGAGGGCAGCAGCGCGCCGTGGAGATAGAGCGTGGTGCGCGTATCGCTGAGCACCCGCGTCGCGCCGGCGGGGTCGAGCGGGCCGTTGTCGGGCGGGGCGACGGGCTTGAACTCCGCGCGGCGCAGCCAGGTCTCGAGCGGCTCGACGTCGGCGGGCGCGACGGCGAGGCGAACGTCGATCACCGGGCGAAACGCGACGTGCGGGTACAGCGAGTCGGCGAACGAGGCACCGCCGACCAGCACGATGCGGCGGCCTTCGAGATCGTCGATGGCGCGCTTCAAGTTCACCAGCTTCATCACGTTGTCGTTGGCACTGCCCTGGTAGAGCGAGAGCAGGCGCAGCTGCACCCAGTCGGGGAGCCGCGTCGCGCCCAGGCGGTACTCGAGGTTGTAGGCCGCGAGGGGCCCCAGGCCCTGCGCGACGGCCCAGTCGCAGTACGCCTCCCACGGCGCGTCGCGGAGGTCGACGCGCGTCGGTGAGAACGAGCTGAGGGTGCGGAAGAGCTCTTCGAGCGAGATCACGGCGCGGCTCTACACGATCATCACCCGGCGATCATCGAGCGGCGGTCTCCCCGGGCGGGCGCTCGTGCGCCGCCGTCGGACGTCGTCGCGGTGGGCCTGGGCCGCGAAGCCGTCGAGGCGGCGGTGACGTTCACCTACCGCGCGGGGCGCTTGAGCCCCAGGCGTGCCATGCGGTGCACGAAGGTGCGGCGGGGAATGCCGAGGCGCGCGGCGGCCGCGGTGACGTTCCACCGGGTGCGGCCGAGGGTGTCGAGCATCAGCTCGCGCTCGGCCGCGGCCATCGCGCCCTTGAAGCTCGACGCTTCCGACTCGCCCGTGAGGCGGTGCGGGAGCGCGTCGCGGCCAATCTCGTCGCGCGCGGTCGCGCGGGCCGCCACGAAGAGCACGTTGACCAGCTCGCGCACGTTGCCGGGCCAGTCCCACGCGCGCAGCGCGCGGCTCGCCTCGTCGCCCAGCGTCAGGCGCGGCCGCCCAACCGCGGCGCGGAACCGCGAGACGAAGGCCTCGGCGAGCGGCACCACGTCGTCGGGCCGCGAGCGCAGCGGAGGCACGTCGATGACGTGTGCGAAGGCCTCGCCCGGCGGGCGGTGCGCGGCGACGCCGATCACCCGCGTGGTCGATTCTTCGATCAGCCGCTCGAGCCCGACGCGCCCGAGGCGATCGGCCGCGGGGAGCAGCAACCAGTCGGCGCTCTTGCGGCCCGCGCCGTCACCGGTGCGCAATCGGCGCCCGGCAGCCGCGGCGAGCTGGTGGGCGAGCGTGGTGCGGCCCGAGCCCGGCGCGCCGACGAAGCACACCGCGCCCTCGGTCTCCGCCAGGCGCTCGAGCAGCGAGCCGAGGCGCACCATGACCGGGTCGACGTGCAGCGGCTCGATGGGCCCGAGGCCCTCGACCAGCCGATCGAGGCAGGCGCCGAGCAGGCCATGCGCGTCGAGCGCGTCATCGGGCGCCAACGCGGTGACCACGCGCGCGCGCGGGCCAGCGACGCCGGGGAGCCGGGCCAGCGCCTCGCGCAGCGCGCCCTCGTCGGTCTCGGGCAGCGCGACCGCGAGGAGATCGAGCGCGAGCTGCCCGACGAGCGGCGCCACCTCGAGCGGCTCGAGCTGATCGAGCACGCGCCGGGTCAGCGACTGCCGCGCGGTGACGTTCATGCCGGGCGACGAGACCACCGCGAGGCCGAGGGGCCGTTGGCCGCGCGTGCGCACCAGCTCCTCGGCGAGGCGCGGGAGGAACTCGGCCTCGCTCACCACGCGGGTCGGCGTCGCGCGCGCCGGCAGCACCAGCGAGAACAGCAAGCGCACCTCGCCCGCCGCCAGCTCGTCACCGCTGCGCAGCACCACCTGGCTGCTGATCGGCACGTCGTTGAGCAGCAGCTGGCCGCCCTGGCGCAGGGGCTCGGCCGTCACGCCTTCCTCTCGTGCGAGGAGCGACAGGTGCCGCGGCGCCAGCTCCGCGCCGGGAATCTCGAGCGTCGCGCCCTCGCCGTGACCGACGACCACCGAGCGGCCGGCGGGCAGCTCGGCGCTCCACGTCGCGCCCGGCGCCATCACCAGCACTCGCCAGCGCGTGCTCATTTCTTGAACAAGTCGGCCTTGAGCACCACCGACCCTCCCGCGGGGACCTTCACCGTCACCTTGCGCGTGACGCCGAGCTGCGAGTTCTTGAGCACGAAGGTCGCGTTGCCGGCCGGCACCTCCACCGGCGCGAACGGCGTGGTGCCCAGGCTCTTGCCGCCGAAGAAGACCTCCGCGTACGGGTTGACCCGCACCGCCACCTTGCCGCGCTGCGGCTTCTTGGCGACCACCGGCGGCTTCACGTTCGGCTTGTCGGGCTTGTCGGGCTTCGGGGGCCGCGGCGGCGGATCTTCGGCGCCCGCGTCGTCGGCGTATTCCACCAGCGTGGGCAGCACGACGGCGACCGGCTCGTGCGCGCCCGCGTCGAGCAGCGCGACGGCGGGCGGCACGGTGACCACCTGGTTGCGCGGCCACAGCGCGAGCAGCAGCAGAAAGCCGATCAGCAGCGCCGTGACGGTGCCGACGGTGATCGACAGCACGAGCTGGCGCCGATCGTCGGCCGGCGTGGCGGGTGGCGCCTCGGTCGGCACGCGCACCGGCTGCAGGGAGGGCAGCGAGAGCGGCTGCGTACCGCCGGGCGCGCGCGGCGAAAGCACGTTGGTGATCGCCGGGGCACCGTCACCGAGCGCGACGCCGGCGTTCACGTCCATCACGGCGGGGCCGTAGAGCGCCTCGAGGAAACCGACGATGTCGCCCGGCACCACGGTCTGCGAGCTCGACACCAGCCAGGCCTCGAGCGCGTCGCTCATCGCCGCCGCGGTCGCGAAGCGCGCGTCGGCCTGGGGTGACAGCGCGCGCACCAGCACGTCGTTGAGCCCGCGCGGAATCGACTCGCGGGGCACCCACCCTTCGCGCGGCGCCTGGGCGACCTCGAGGCGCGGCACGTCGAACGGCTTCTCGAGCGTCAGGGCCTCGGCGAGCACCACCCCCAGCCCGTACACGTCGACGCGGCGGTCGATGATCGCGCCCGGCACGGTGAGCTCGGGCGCCATGTACGAGAGCTTGCCGCGCGGCCGGCCCACGCGCGCCCCGGCGCCCGACACCGCGCGCGCGATGCCGAAGTCGACGAGCTTCACCACGCCCCCGAACGACACGAGGAGGTTCTCGGGGCTGACGTCGCGGTGGAGGATGCCCAGCGGCCGGCCCTTCTCGTCGGTCAGCTCGTGCGCGAAGTGCAGCCCCTGCAGCGCCTGCGAGGCGAGCCGGGCCGCGATGCGCGGGGGGATCATCAGCCCCTTGCTCTTGGCGGTGCCGATCACGTCGCGCAGCGAGCGCCCGTGCACGTACTCCATGGCGATGAACCAGGTGTTGCCCTCGTTCTCGAGCCCGAAGACCTGCGCGATGTGCGGGTGCTGCAGCTGCGCCGCGAGCCGCGCCTCGTTGAGGAAGAGGTCGATGAAGTTCTGGTCGGTCGCCAGGTGCCGCAGGATCCGCTTGATGACGACGGTCTTGGTGAAGCCGGCCGGCCCCTCTTGCCGTGCGAGGAAGACCTCGCCCATGCCCCCGGTCGCGAGCAGCCTCAGCAGGCGATAGCGGCCCAGCGTCTCGGCCATGGACGCTCGCACCCTACTCGGTCGCGCCTTCCGCGAGGGGGCGCAGTGCGCGCGCGGCCTCGAGCACCGTGACGCGCTGCCGCGCCTCGCCCAGCCAGCGGAACACCTTCTCGAGCCGCTCGAGCTTCTGCCGCGCCGGCACGTGGAGATCGCGCTGCTGCCGCGCGAGCGCCTCGGGCACGCCGTCGGTGTCGTCGAGCACGTCGATGGCGTGGAGCTCGAAGTTGATGAACGCGTCGGACTTCAGGGTGCGAAAGGTCAGCTCGACCAGCGGCCACGGCGCCGAGGTGACGAAGGTGCCGATGAAGGGCACGCGCGTGACGGGGGCGATGGCCATCGGCAGCTCGACGAGCGGGGCGTGGCCACGGCGGTACGGCGCGGTGAGCGACGGGCGGTACGGCACGCGCGGCGCGCCGAGCACGGTGGGCGAGTCGAGGATCGCGCGCGACGGCCGCTGGAGCAGCGCCAGCGCCCCCATCACCGAGGCCTTGGCCAGGTAGTACGGCGTCGCGGGGAAGGCCGACGAGTCGTACTCGTAGCCGCGCGACGCGACGGCCTGCAGCAGCCGCGGCGTCAGCGTGTAACCGGGGGCGCGGAAGCCCTTCACCTCCACGCCCAGCTCGGCGATCGCCTTCTCGCTGCGCAGCAGGTCGGCGTCGATGTCTTCGCGCGGCCAGCGCGAGAGCGCGTAGTCGTGCGACCAGGAATGGTTGGCGAGCTCGACCCCCGCGGCGTGCGAATCGAGCAGCGCGCGCTTCATGCCGGGCAGCGCGAGGTCGCTGCCGATGACGAAGAACGTGGCGGTGGTGCCGACGCGCGCGAACAGCTCGAGGAAGCGGGGAATGGCGCGGGTCGCGACCGCCGACAGCGCGTCTTCGCTCAGCGTGCTCTCGGCGAGCCCCTGGATGCGGCAGTAGTGGGGCAGCGAGTCGAGATCGACGGAGATCGAGGCGAGCGAAGGGGCCGACACGGCCCTCATTCTCCTCGAACGCGGATGACGTACACGAGGCGGGCCACGTTCTTCAGCACGTTGGGCACCCGCTTGAAGAGGTGGATCGACGGCTGGCGCTTCTCGTGGAGCTGAATGGGGATCTCGCGCACGTCGAGGTTCTCGCGCCACGCGCGCACCACGAACTCCGAGGCGAACACGTCCATGTCGACGATGCAGCGCTCGATCACCGGCATCAACCGCTCGCGCCGGAAGGCCTTGAGGCCGTGGGTGTCGGTGCCCTTGAAGCCGAGGGTCGCGCGCAACAGGCCGTTGTGCACGCGGGTGGCGACCCGCCGCACGAGGGGGCGCTTGTCGGACGCGCCGCGGGCGGCCTTCGAGCCGACGATGAGATCGCCCTCACCGCGCAGCAGCGGGGGCACGGCGGCGTCGTAGAAGACGAGGTCGCACAGGTCGATCTCGTCGCACACCACGACCTGGCCGCGCGCCATCTGGATGCCGAGCTTCAGCGCGACGCCGTAGTTCGGCCGCTCGCTGTGGAACCAGCGCAGGCGCGGGTTGGCCTTCGTCATGCGCTCGAGGATTTCCTGGGTGCGATCGCGCGACCCGTTCTCGGCGAAGATGATCTCGTAATCCCACCCACGGGCGTCGAGGCCGGCCGTCAGTTCGGCCGCGGCCTGCTCGACGATCGATTCCTCGTTGTAGACGGGGATGACGATGGAGAGCTGAGGGGACATAAATCGCGCGCGCGACCTAACACGGCCCGCCCGCTCGGTCATTCATTGAAGAGGCCCACCCTTTCCTTCGGGGACAGGTGAGCACTTGGGTAGTAGCGTCGCGCGGTCGGTCGCTTCCACATTCAGGGAGACGCATGAAGGTCTCGTGCCCGTCCTGCAGCTCGGTCCTCAACATCGACGACAAGAAGATCCCGGCGGGAGGGGCGCGCATCAAGTGCCCGAGCTGCCAGAACATCTTCCCCGTGAAGCCGGCCCCCCAGGCCTCGGCGTCGGGAGTGGTCCCCCTCCCCGGGTTGTCGGCCGCGCAGCCGCAGCGCCAGTCGTGGGAAGAGGAAGCGACCCGCGTCGGCAACGTGCCCCTGCCCGGTGCGGCGGGCATTCCCGGCGCGACCACCGTCGCGGCGCCGCCCACCAACGTGCGCATGCCCGCCCAGCGCACCACCTCGTCGGCTGCGATTCCCCTGCCCGGCATCAGCGCCGCGCCGGCCCAGCGCAACGAGTGGGAAGACGAGGCCACGCGCGTCGGTGACGTGCCCCTGCCCGGCCCGGCGGGTGGCGGCGTCGATCTCGAGTTCGGCGGCGGCGGCGATCAGTACTCGGCGCAGACCAGCGCCGGCCCCGCGTACGACCCGGGCGCGATCCCGCTCCCCGGCAGCGAGGGCGCGACGTCGATGGCGCCCGCGTACGACGGCGGCGGCTACGACTCGCCCACCAGCGACTCCATTCCGTTGCCCGGCGCCGACGCGCCGACCAGCGGGTGGGACGCGCCTCCGCCGCCCCCCGCGCCGCCTCCGATGCGCAGCAGCAGCGCCGGCATTCCGCTCCCGGGTGGCGCGCGGACCAGCAGCGGCGGCAGCATTCCGCTGCCCGGTGGCGCGGCCCGGCCGAGCGCTGGCGGCGGCATTCCCCTGCCCGGTGGCGCGAGCGGCGGTGGCATTCCCCTGCCCGGCGGCAGCGGTGCGCGCGGCGGCGGTGGCATTCCCCTGCCTGGCGGCAGCGTCGCACGTGATAGCGGCGGCATTCCCCTGCCCGGTGGCTCGACGGGCGGCGGCATTCCCCTGCCCGGCAGTCGAAACGGCGGCGCGGTGCCGCTGCCGGCGCCCGACCCGAACGAGTTCGACCCGACCGCCGGTGTGCCCCTGCCGTCGTCAGGCAGCGGCACCTTCGATCTCGCCGAGTCGGCCGACCCGCCGCCGGCTGACGACTCGAACGTCTTCGACATCAACGCCCCGCCCGAGCCGAGCGGTGGCGGGTTCGACTTTTCCGAGGCGCCCGCGCCGACCAGCAACATGCCGGCGGCCGGCGACTTCAGCTTCGACGCGCCGCCGCCTCCCGCGGCGGGTGGGAACTTCGACTTCGGCGCGCCGCCTCCCGCGGCCGCGCCGGGTGGCTTCGAGTTCGACGCGCCCCCGCCTCCCGCGGGCGGCAACTTCGACTTTGGAGCGCCTCCGCCCGCGGCACCGCCGCCGGCCGCGCCGATGGGCTTCGGCGAGGTCGACTTCGGTGGCGGTGGCGGCGGCGATCTCGAGTTCGACCCGACCGGTGGCGCACCGCCGCCCGCGGCCAGCGCCCCCGCGGGTGGTGGCAAGGCCGACGATCTCGAAGCAGACCTGAGCGCGCCGCTCCCGCAGACGACCGCGCCCGCGGGGCCGACCGACGGCCTCGAGATGCTCAACTTCATCGACAAGCAGGCGCGCGAAGCCGGCGCGAAGCCCGATGAGGTGATGTCGGTGCGCCGCTTCCACGTGAAGCGCCGCAGCGGCAAGGTGTTCGGCCCGTTCGAAGAGGCCGTGATCGTCAAGATGCTCGAAGACGGTCAGCTGCTGGGCAACGAGGAGGTCTCGCTCGACGCGAACTCCTGGCAGCCGATCGGCACCGAGCCCGCGTTCCAGTCGGTGCTCGCGCGCCTGATGGAAGCGCCCGCACGCAGCCAGACGCAGGCGCAGCTGCCGCAGGTCGACGAGGGCAAGGGCCCGTCGATGGACCGGCTCAAGCAGCTCTACGAGGGCCGCATGGCGGCGGTCGCCGTCGTGCAGAGCAAGGAACCGGTGCCGCTCAAGAAGCGGCTGCCGTACATCATCGGTGGCGTGCTCGCCGCGAGCATCCTCATCGGCGGCATCGTGACGGGCCTGGTGACGCCGTACGGCTTCTTCGCGTTGAAGCTGCTGTTCCCCGCGAAGGTGAAGCCCGACACGCGCGAGTTCGGTTACCTGTCGTCGGCGCGCAAGGCGTTCATGCAGGACACCTTCCGCAGCTACAAGCAGGCGCACGACTCGGCGAACCAGGCGCTGCAGATCAAGGAATACCCCGAGGCGCGCGCCATCTGGTGCCAGTCGGTCTTCTACCTCGATCGCAAGTTCGGCAAGGCCGACCCCGCGGAGCTCGAGCAGGCCAAGACCGAGCTGGTGAACGTGGCGCTGCTCGGTGAGAAGCACCCCGAGGTGCTCAAGACGCAGGCCGCAGCCGCGCTCGACGCGAAGGACCCGCAGGGCGCCTTGCAGGCGATCGCCGACGCGGTCGCGCGCGACAGCGACGACATGGAATCGTTGTTCTTGCGCGCCGAGGCGTACCTGCTCAACAAGCAGCCCGCGCAGGCCAAGAGCGAATACGAGGGCATCCTCAAGAAGGACGCCAAGAGCGCCAAGGCGCTGCACGCGCTGGGCATGCTGCTCAAGTCACAGAACGAGTTCGCCGAGGCCGCGGGCAAGTTCAGCGCCGCGCTCGAGGCCGACCCGGGTCACCTCCAGTCGGCGGTCGAGCTGGCGGAGATCGCGATCATTCGCCGCCGCGAGATCGAGCGCGGCAGCGAGCTGCTCGACAAGGCCCTGAGCGAAGAAGGCAAGCCGACGATGTCGCCCGATGTGGTGGGCAAGGCGCTGGCGCTCAAGGCCGAGGTGCTCGTGGTGCAGGGCAAGCTCGCCGACGCGGTGCCGCTCTTCGAAGAGGCGCTCAAGGCCGACAAGAACAACGCGTTCACCAACGGCCGGCTCGCGCACGCGTACGCCGAGCTGAACCAGCCCGAGAAGGCCGCCCCGCTCTTCCAGGCGGCGACCAAGGCCCAGCCCGACAACCTCGAGCTGACCGAGGGCTACCTCTCGACGCTGATCACGCTGGGCAAGATGGACGAGGCGACGCAGGTGATGACATCGGCGAACACCCGCTTCCCGGGCAGCGCGACGCTGGCGTACCTCTCGGCGCGCGTGGCCGACAAGCTCGACAACGCGAAGGAAGCGGAGGAGCGCTACAAGCAGGCGATCGCGGCCGACCCGAAGATCATCGACGCGTACCTCTACCTGAGCCGCCTCTACATGCGCTTCCGTCGCTTCAACGACGCCTCGCCGATTCTCGAGCAGGGGCTGGGGCAGGCGCCCGACAACGCGGCGATGCGCGTCGGCATGGGCGAGCTGGCCCTGCACGAGCGCAACCTCGACCGCGCCGACGGGGAGTTCAAGAAGGCGATCGAGCTGAACCCCTACTCTTCCGACGCGCACCTCGGCGCGTCGCGCGTGGCGCTCGAGAAGGGCAAGGTCGAGCTGGCGTCGACGCAGATCGACAAGGCGCTCGAGCTCAACCCCCGCGTGCCGGGCGGCAAGCTGCAGCGCGGCATCACGCTGTGGAAGCTGGGCCGGCTCGACGAGGCCATCGCCGAGCTCGACACTGCGCGCGAGGCCGAGCCGAAGAACACGCAGATCGTCGTGACGCTCGGCGCGGTGAAGTTCGACAAGGGCGATCTCAACGGCGCGCTCAGCATGTTGAACAACGCGCTGATCGCCGAGCCGGCGCACCCCGACGCGAACTTCTACCTGGCGCGCGTGAAGAACGCGAAGAGCGAGCACACCCAGGCCATCGAGGCCATCAAGCGCGCGCTCGAATACAACGGCAAGAACCCGCTCTACCTCTACTGGTACGGGCGCATCTTGAGCGACGCGCACAAGAGCGACGACGCGCTGGCCGAGTTGAAGCTCGCGCTGGAAGTCGAGCCCAAGTACGCCGACGCCCTCGAGCTGATGGGGCGCATCTTCTTCGACCGCAACGACTTCAAGCACGCGGTCGAGAACTACCGCGCGGCGCTGGCGGCCGACCCGGCGCGGGTGCCGGTGCGGGCGATGATCGGCGACGCCCAGATGAAGATGGAAGACTGGTCGGGGGCGATCGGCAGCTACACCGACGCGCTCGAGGCCGACCCCGACTTGAAGGGCGCCTATTCGCAGCTCGGCACCGCGTACAAAGAGAAGAACCAGCTCCCGCAGGCGATCAGCTGGTTCAAGAAGGCCGTACAGGCCGAGCCCGAGAACGCCGACGTGTGGCGTGAGCTGGGCTACCTGTTGAAGGACAGCAAGAAGAAGAAGGACGCCACGACGGCGTTCAAGAAGTACCTCGAGCTCCGCCCTGACGCGCAGGACCACGGCGAGATCGAGGATCAAATTCGTTACCTGGGTGAGTGAGGAGACGTCGTGCTGGATTTGAAGGAGGTCGCGAAGAACTTCGAGCAGGTGGTGGAACGGCTGAAGACGCGCGGAGGGACGTTGGATCTCTCGCGCTTCCAGGCGCTGTTCGCCGAACGCAAGAAGCTCAACGTCGACCTGGAAACGAAGCAGGCCGAGCGCAACAAGGGCGCCGAGGCGATGAAGGACCCCGCCAAGCGCACGCCCGAGCTGCAGGCGCAGATGAAGGAACTCGGCGCGGTGGTGAAGGAGCTCGAGGCGAAGCTCAAGCCCCTCGAGGAAGAGCTCCAGGGCCAGATGATGCTGGTGCCCAACGTGCCGCACGAGAGCGTGCCGGTGGGCCCCGACGAGACCGGCAACAAGGTCGTCCGCACCTGGGGTGAGAAGCCGAAGTTCCTCTTCACCGCGAAGCAGCACTTCGAGGTGGGTGAGAAGCTGGGGCTGCTCGACTTCGAGCGCGCGGTGAAGGTGTCGGGCCCGCGGTTCGCGTTCACCAAGGGCGCGTTGGCGCGGCTCGAGCGGGCGCTGGTGAGCTTCATGATCGATGAGCACACCGCCCGCGGGTACACCGAGCTGTTGCCGCCCTACCTCGTGTCACGCGAGTCGATGACGGGCACCGGCCAGCTGCCGAAGTTCGAAGAAGACGCCTTCCGCACGGTCACCGGGCGCGAGCTCTTCTTGATCCCCACGGCGGAGGTGCCGGTCACCAACTACCACGCCGACGAGATCATCGAGGCGCCGCTGCCGCTCAAGTACGTGGCGTTCTCTCCGTGCTTCCGCGCTGAGGCGGGCGCCGCGGGCCGCGACACGCGCGGGCTCATTCGCATGCACCAGTTCCACAAGGTGGAGATCGTGAAGTTCGCGAACCCCGCCACCTCGCTGGCCGAGCTCGACGCGCTGGTGAACGACGCGGCGCACATTCTCGAGAAGCTGGGGCTGCACCACCGCGTGAGCCTGCTCTGCACCGGCGACATGGGCTTCGGCTCGCAGAAGACGTTCGATCTCGAGGTGTGGCTGCCGGGCCAGAACGCGTATCGCGAGATCAGCTCCTGCTCGAACTTCAGCGACTTCCAGGCGCGGCGCGCGAAGATCCGCTTCCGCCCGGCGCCGGGGGAAAAGCCGCAGCTGGTGCACACCCTCAACGGCTCCGGGCTCGCGGTCGGCCGCACGCTGGTGGCGATTCTCGAGAACTACCAGCGCGAGGACGGCACGGTGGCGATCCCCGAGGCGCTGTGGCCGTACACGGCGGGCCTCAAGGAGCTCAAGCCGAGCTGACCCACTTTGAAAACCCTTTGCAGTCCCGAGCGCCTTCCAGTAGTGGGCGCATCGCTTCAAGTTGTCAGGGCGAGTCAGGTGGGTCGGTCACCAGCAGTCTGGAGCAGTGGCCGAGCGGCTGAAGGCAGCGGTCTTGAAAACCGCAGACGTCGAAAGGCGTCCGTAGGTTCGAATCCTACCTGCTCCGTCTGAAGTCGAAGTTCGCAGCACCGCAGAACCGAAGCAGTGCAGATCTTTGAAATCGTGTTGTGGAGTGATGGCCGAGAGGCTGAAGGCGCAGGTTTGCTAAACCTGTATACTCGTAAGGGTATCGAGGGTTCGAATCCCTCTCACTCCGCACAGGTCATCGTGTAGATGACTTGCAGAGGAAGTCGGGTCGGAAAGCTCCCTTAGCTCAGCTGGATAGAGCGTTGGACTACGAATCCAAAGGCCGGAGGTTCGAATCCTCCAGGGAGCGCATGCCCACCGCCGACGAGACCTTCATGGCGGAAGCGCTGGAGCTGGCGAAAGCCGCGGCGCAGCTCGGTGAAGTGCCCGTCGGCGCGGTCGCGGTGAAGGGCGGTCAGATCATCGGCCGCGGCATGAACCGGCGCGAGATCGACAAAGATCCTTTCGCCCACGCTGAGTTCCTCGCGATGGCAGACGCTGCGAAGTCAGTCGGCGCGTGGCGGCTGAGCGACGTGACGGTCTACGTGACGTTGGAACCCTGCGCGATGTGCGCCGGGGCGCTGGTGCAGTCGAGGGTGACGCGGCTGGTGTTCGGCGCGATGGACCCGAAGGCAGGCGCGGTCGGCTCGCTCTACAACCTGGCGCAAGACACGAGATTCAATCACCGCCTCGACGTGACGGCGGGAGTGATGGCAGAAGCGAGCAGTCAGCTGCTCAAGCAGTTCTTCGCAGGGCTGCGCGAGCAGCGAAAAAAGGAATAACTGGAGAGTTGGCCGAGTGGTCGAAGGCACCTGACTCGAAATCAGGCATACCGGTAACGGTATCTAAGGTTCGAATCCTTAACTCTCCGCTGCAAGACCGTCCCCCCGTTTGCATCGCGGTGATGGAGAGGTGGCCGAGTGGCTGAAGGCGCACGCCTGGAAAGCGTGTGTATCTGAAAGGGTACCGTGGGTTCGAATCCCACCCTCTCCGCTCGAACCTGAAGTACGACACCTTGAAGGACGACAACAGAATCTGGTCAGGACAACGCGGGGCCGTGAACCCCGCCAGGTCCGGAAGGAAGCAACGGTAGCGTTACTTCGCGTGTGTCCTGGCCGTCACTTCACGAAGAGAAGTGAGAGACCCGAGCCCTGGTGCTCGGGTTTTTCATTTGCGGGGCTTTAGCGCTCGAACCAGATCGCCAGCCCGCGGCGCTCGCTGACGTGGAACCCGGCGGCGGCGAACGCGGCCTCGGCTTGCGACGCGCGCTCCAGCTCCGCGGGGCTCTCGTTGTTGATCCAGAACAGGCCGCGGTTGAAGCGGGCATCGCGCGCGGCGACCTGGAAGCACTGTTCCTGCGGCCAGTCGCACGTGCACCAGGGGATCTGCTTGCCCACGTAGAAGTAGCCGGTCGAGCCCCACATGCCCTCGTTCATGATGACGAGGCCGGTGGTCGCCGGTGCGTTGCGGGCGACGAGCTGGAACTGTTCCTTGCGCTGCACGTCGAACGGCGACGGGAAGACGAAGAACGCGAGCTGCGAGGCGGCAATGACGAGCGCCAGCGTGCGCCACTTCGGGGTCATCGCCCACTTCACGAAGGCCGGCGCGCCGGCGACGGTGAGCATGATGAGCGCCGGGTAGACGAAGCGATCTTCCTTGTGCGCGGTCGCCGAGAGAATCGCGAGGTAGCCGAACGACGCGGCGACGAAGAGCCAGGGCACCGCGCCCTCCTTCGCGCGGCGAGCGCCGAGCACGAGGCCCACCACCGCGAACGGCGCGACCAGGAGCCGCGGGAAGTACGTCCACCACGGCAGGGCGCCGAACTGCGCCGCTGACTGCCCCGAGCTCACGTTGAACTGGAAGTACGCGATGAGCGAATGGAACCACTCGCCCCACGTCGCGCGGTCGAGCGCGCCCAGCCCCAGCGCGACGACGAGCCCACCCGCCGCCGCGAGGCCAAACGTCTTCCACCGCCGCTCGACGAGCAGCCACGCCATGCCGGGTACGATCGCCGCGGCCGAGCCGTAGCGCGTGACCTGCGCCAGCCCGAGCAGCACGCCGCCCAGCAGCCACCACCCCGGCTTCGCGCCGCGCGAGTCGAGCCGCTCGAACCCCCACACCAGGAACGCGGTCGAGAACGACTCGCTCATGGTGCGCCCGCCGAACCACACCAGCGGCGCGTAGAGCGCGACCAGCCACAGGCACCACCGCGCGCCCACCACGCCGACGCGACGGAACGGGAGCCGCCAGACCGCGCCGAGCATGCCGACGTGCAGCAGGAACTGGGGCACCTCGAGCAGCACGCGCCGCCCCATCGGGGTGCTCACGCCGATCGCGTCACCGAGCTTGAGCACCCACGAGAAGAAGATCGGCACCGCCCAGTTGCGAATGCCCCACGGCTGGGCCGGGTTGACCTGCGGCGGGCTGAGCCATTCCCACGGGGTGATGCCGAAGCCGTAGGTGCGGTGGAAGGCGATCTCCAGCGACTGGAAGAGCTCGTCGGGGTGCAGGCGGCCGAGGAACCACACCGCGTGCAGCGCGGCCGGCAACGCGGCGAGCGCGACCTCCCGCCACGGCGGCTGCGCGGTGCGGGGAGTGGCGCCTTCGACCGGGGTTTCCATCGAGCGCGCGCGGCCATAGCACGCGTGTCGTCGGGGCGGCGAACGGCTACAACCACGCCTCGAGATGAGCGCGTGCCAGCACTGCGGCCGGGAACACCCGGCCAACATCCCCAAGTGCCCCCAGACCAACGAGCCGATGTCGCAGCCCGGGCTGATCGGCACGAAGGTCGACCGCTACCAGGTCGAGCGGCTGCTGGGCGCCGGTGGGTTCGGCTCGGTCTACAAGGCGCAGCACATCCACACCGGGCAGATGGTCGCGCTCAAGCTCCTCAAGAAGAGTCTCGGCGCCGACGCCGGCATGCTCGAGCGCTTCCTGCGCGAGGCGCGCGCGGCGGCCGCGGTGGGCAGCGAACACATCGTGAAGGTGAACGACGCGGGCCTCTCGCCCGACGGCCAGGCCTTCCTCGCCCTCGAGTTCCTCGACGGCATGGACCTCAACGAGCTCGCGCAGCGCGAGCGCCCGCTGCCACACGTGCGCGTGGCGATGATCGCGCTGCAGGTGCTCGAGGGGCTCGGCGCGGCGCACGCCCGCGGCATCGTGCACCGCGACATGAAGCCGGCGAACGTGTTCATCACGCGCCGCCGTGACGAGCGCGGCACCGAGCGCGACTTCGTGAAGCTGCTCGACTTCGGCATCTCGAAGATGCACGGCGACGCGGGCACCAGCGGGCTCACCATGACCGGCGTCGCGATGGGCACGCCCTCGTACATGGCGCCCGAGCAGTTCTTCGACGCCCGCAGCGTCGACGCACGCGCCGACGTCTACTCGGTCTCGGCGATGCTCTACGAGCTGCTGTCGGGCCGGCTGCCGCTCGACGCCGAGAGCTACGCGCACCTCATCGTGAAGGTGCGCACCGAGCTGCCGGTGCCGCTCAACCAGGTCGCGCCGCAGGTGCCGATGCCGCTGGCGCAGGTGGTGACCGTCGGCCTCGCGAAGGACCCGGCGCAGCGGTGGCAGTCGGCGAAGGAGTTCTCCGACGCCCTGCGCTCGTCGCTCGCGATGGCGCCGGCCGGGAGCACGCCTGCGTTCCTCCCCTCGTCGTCGTCGCCCCGGCCGCCAATAGCCACGCCAGTCGCGCAGCCGCCGCCGCCCGCGTCGCGCCCGCCGTCTCAGCCTGCGCAGCCGATCCAGCTCACGCCGCCGCCCGCCCAGCCGCCCGCAGGCGGTGACATCGGCTTCGAAGCCACGCGCACGCCGCAGCCGTCGAGCGGGTGGGTGGTGCCCGTCGATGGCTCAGCCAACACCGGCCTGCCGCTCAGCCTCCCAACGTCGTCGCCCCCAGGGGCTCCGATCAAGGCGGCTCAGCCGTCCGTGGGGAGCCTGCCGGTGAACGTGGTCTCGGCGCCCGGCCAGCTCGGGGCACAGGCCCCGGTGCAGCCGGCGGTGATGACGCCGACGCCGGGCGCTCCGCCGCCGCAGAAGAGCCAGGCGCTCAAGTGGGTGCTGATCGTGCTCGGGTTGATCGTGCTGGGCGGCGGCTGCTGCACCTGCGCGGTCGTCGGCGAGGCGATTCAAAAGCAGAAACAGCAACAAGAGCAGAACTACGGGCCGCCCTGAACCGGGGTGCGGTTGAAGGTCACCGTGACCTCGAAGCCAGCGCCCTCGGGTGCGGGGAAGTGACCGGCCGTCGCGGTGGCGATCTGCGTGAGGCGATCGGCGGCGCGATCAAAGAGACGCAGCAGCTCGATCAGAACTACGGCCCGCCCTGAACCGGGGTGCGGTTGAAGGTCAGCGTCACCTCGAAGCCAGCGCCCTCGGGTGCGGGGAAGAGATCGGCCGTCGCGGTGTCGATCTGCGTGAGGCGATCGATGACCGCCGCCGCGGCTGCCTGCGCGGTGATCGCCTTGCGCGGGTCGACACCCTCGATCTTGCGCGGCATGACCAGCTCCCGCCGCAGGGCGCCGAGATCGAGGCGCGCCATCACGTGGCCCGGCGCCAGCTGCGGGCTCGACCGGTAGTCCACCACCTGCCCCGGCGGCGCGTTGGGCCGGCCACCCTGCCCGCCCAGCTGCCCACCCTTGATCCACAGCTCGAGCGGCGCGTCGCCCAGCGTGCCGGCCCACCGCGTCTGGCCCGCGCTCTGGGTGGGCGCCGCCGAGATGGCCCAGCGGAAGAGCAGCGCGTCGATCAGCTCCACCGCGAGCTTCTCGTCGAGCACGCCACCCGACAGGCGGAAGCCGAAGCGCGGCTGAGGCAGGCCGTCACCCGACAGCGTCGCGCGCACGAAGGCCTCGACGTCGGGCCGCACCACCAGCTCCAGCTGCCCGTCGAGCCCGGGGAGGCCCTGCTTCACCTCTGGCGGGATGTCGGCAGCGAACGAGAGCAGCTCAGCCACCGGCTCGAGTGGAGCGGCGGCGCCGAGCACCACCAACGCGTTGTCGGGCACCGCGGCGAGCAGCTTGCGCTCACCGGGCTCGAGCGCCTGCCACAGCGGCGCGCCGGCGATCACCCGGCCTTCCCACGTCACGCTCTGCGGCCCGACGCGCACCGCGCCGGTGGTGAAGTGCACCCGCCCCTGGCCGCGCGCGAAGGTCTGCACCGCGCCGCTCGGCAGCGCGTCGAGCGCGCGGGCGACCTCGGGGTCGAGCGCGAGACCCGTGCGCGCCGCGGCCAGCAGCCGGGCCTGCGCGCCGGGCACGCGGTTGGCGTACGGTGACTCGATGGCGTGCAGCGCGCCGCGATCGACGAGCACGTCGAGCGAACGCTGCCCCGACTCGTAGCGCACCAGCCCCTGCACCTCGCTGACGAAGGACCACTCGTGCGCCAGCAGCCATTCCCGCAGCGACGCGAGCGCGGCGGTCTCGTCGAGCACGCCGACCGTCGACACCTGGGCGGCGGGCGCTTCGGGCCAGCCCCAGAGCGCCAGCCCCTCGGCGGGGTCGAGCACCGCGCTACCGGCCTCGAGCTGATCGAAGGCCCACTGCTGCACGGGGTGCCGCTCGAGCCAGCGCTGCACCACCTCGGGCCCGACCGCGCGCTCGGCGGCGTCGGTGGCGGTCGCGAGCGCGTCGGGCTGGAGGAAGAGGACCGCCCAGTCGGCGTCGGTGGGCACGAGGTGCGCGCACGGCCGCGAGCCGACGATCACCGTCACCTCGCGCGCGAGCTGCCCCTCGTCGAGGCCGCGCACCACGTAGCGCCCGGGCTTCACGAAGGCGTGCCGCACCTGGGTCGCGGTGACGGCGGGGGTGCGATCTCCAAAGTCCCACGCGAGCGCGCGCGGGTGCTCGAAGGCGACGCGCTCACCGGTCTCGGCGGTCAGCTCGGAGCGCTCGGGGCGCACTTCGCGCACGCAGGCGACGAGCGCCAGGCCGCACGAGAGCGCGAGCGCGAGGCGGGTCAGAACTCGAAGCCCAGACCGAACATGAAGTGCTCGGAGCTGAAGTTGAGGTCCTTCGGGTTGGCGTTGAAGAGGGCCATGCCCTGGAAGGTGCCCTCGGCGAAGATGTAGCTGTGGTTGACGCCCACGCTGCTGTCGAAGTCGCGCGCGAGGCGGCGATCGAGGAAGTCGAGCTCGAGCGAGAGGCCGAGCACACCGGCGAGGCCGAACTTCACGCCCTCACCGCGCGAGACGCCCCACTGCTCGGCGTCGGTGCCCGAGAGCAGGAAGTACGGCATCGTGACGAAGGCGCCCTTGGCGTACGGCACGAGGGGCACCTTCCACTTCTCCTTCGCCCAGTCCCACCGGTAGACGACCAGCGCCTTGATCGGCACCAGCCGCATGCCGGTGCTCTGGTCGACGCGGGTCAGCTTCACCTGGTCGAGCGCCTTGCCGAACTTCTCGGCGTAACCAACCGACAGGCCGAACGCGAGCGAGCCGAACTTCTGGAACACCTGGTAGTCGAACTCGATCTCGCCCATCAGCATCGGGCCGCCGCCGAACACCGCGTAATAGGGCCGCTGCTCCTGCGGCAGGTCCAGAAACGAGCGGTCGAGCCCCGGCGTGTACGGCGAGAGCTTGAACTCGATGAACATGTCCCGCGACGTTTCCTTGCGGGCCTTCTTGTCGGCGACCGAGAAGTTCTGCGCGAGGACGGACGGCGCGAGCAGCAGCGCGAGGGCGAAAGCAGACGTCTTCATGAAGTGCTCCCGGACCGGCGGTGCCGGCGGCGGAGGAAGAACCCGAGGGCGAGCGCGGCGCCGAGCCCGGGCGCAGTGGCGCAACCACCGTCGGTGCCACCGGCGTTCCGGTAGAAGCCGTAGATGCCGAGGGTCTTGATGGGGGTCACCGAAGCCGACGCGGTCGGGTCGCTGGTGTTGCCGGCCTTGTCTTGCGCGCGAATGCGAACGTCGTAGGTGGTGTTGTTGACGAGGTTGTTGCCGGTCACGAACTTGTTGGTCGAGACCGCCTCGGCGATCTGCCGGTAGTCGGCGTCGCCCTGCGCGCGCACCTCGAGGAGCACGAGCGCGGTGTCGCTGTCGGCGGAGAAGTCGACGCGCACGCCCTGGTCGAGCGGCTTGGGGTCATCGGTCATCGTGGGCACGCCGGGCGGCTGCGTGTCGTAGACCATCTTCAGCGGCGACGCGGAGGTGTGGGTCGAGGTGGTGCTGCAGAAACTCCCCGTGAAGGCCGTGTACTCGATGTCGCCGCAGATCTTGTGGTTGCTGGTGATGCCAGTCGTGCCGCAGGTGACGACCCCACCATCGGTGGTGAGCGAGGCGTTGAAGCCGGGGAGGTTGGCGAGCTTCACGTCGAAGGACCCCTGCTTCACGCCCTGCAGCGTCAGTCCGGGAATGTCGTCGTACCGAAGGTCGCCAGTGCCGGGCGTGGTGTTGCACTCACCCGTCGTGGCCCAGACCTTCATGACCGGGCTCGCCGAGCACGTGGTGATGAAGCTCAAGGTGGTGGTGTTGGTCCACCGCACGGTGACGGTGTCGTTGCAGTTGCCGGTGCCGAACGTGAACGTGTCGTTCGTGAGGTCGTTGGCCGCGCGGAAGGTGATCTGGGGCAGCACGACCGTCTGCGCGAAGACTGGCGCGGCGAGCAGCAGGAACGTGACAGCGAGAAGGCGCATGCGGTGGGAAAGCGAGAGCAAGTTCAGGGCCACGGCCTGGGGCCCCAAGTTGCCTGAAATGCAGGTGAATCGCGAGATTTGGGGCACTGCCGAGTGACAAATTGTCAGGTGCGCTCGGCGAGTTCGAGGGCCAGCTCGACCGCGGTGTCCGAGAGGCGGAAGACGCTGTCGAGGGCGGCGACGAGCTGCACGCGGGTGCCCTGGGTGCGCACGCGGCCGACGTGAATCGCGGCGTCGTCGGTGGCGAGCATCGGCATGGGGAAGATGTTCTGCGCGGGGTCGTCGATCACCTTGAGGCCCGAGTCTTCCTTGAGCACCGCGCGCACGCCGTCGGCGTCGACCGGCCGCTGGAGGTGCGCCGAGAGCACCACGGTCATGCCGTGGAAGGTGGGGACCAGCAGCGTGGTCGCGGTCAGCGCCGGGAGCGCGTCGCCCGACCAGATGCGCGCCGCCTCGACGAGCACGTGGCGTTCGGCCTCACTCAGGCCGCCTTCCATCGCGCCCACCGCGGGCAAGACGTTGAAGGCGAGGCGGTGTGGGAAGACGGTCGGCGCGGTGGCCGCTTCCTCGCCGTCGCCATCGGGATCCTTGCCGTTGAGGAGCGCGGCGGTCTGCTTGGTGAGCTGTTCCTGCCCCTGCGAGCCGCGGCTGGCGGCGCCGAACAGGAACGTGGCGTCGGCGAACGCGAGGCCGAACTTCGCGCGCAGCGGCTGGAGCACCGAGAGCAGCGCCTGGGTCGCGGGGTGCGCGACCGAGACCACGCGCCCCTGGAACGGGCGATCGAGCACGCCGTCATTCACCCCGGGCGACACGAGCGGCACGGCCTGGTCGACCCGGAAGGCGCCGGACAGATCGATCGCCCACGCGCCCTGCTGCTGGGCCTGCAGCGCGAGCGGCTTGGCCACCGCGGGGGGCACCGCGAGAATCACCACCTGCACGCCGCGAAAGCTCTCGGGGCCGGGCTGCTCGGTGGGCAGGGTCTCTTCTTCGTAGTCGAGCTCCTCGCCCTCGGTGCGCTCACTCGAGAAGAGGCGCACCTGGTCGGGCTCGACGTCGTGCAGCTGGAGACAGCCGATGAGCTGGCGGCCCACGGTGCCGGTGGCGCCGACGATCGCGATGGTGGGGGCTGGCATGGGCGGCGAGCCTTATCACTCCCGCCCGGGCTTTCAGTCTTCCTTGAGGCGGGCCTTCGGCTCGACGCCCGGCAGCGGCGGGAACTTCGGGTTTTCCTCGGCGCCCGAGCCACGCAGGTAGTGGGGCTCGAGCGCGAAGAGCGCGGCTTGATCGTACGCGGCGGGGATCTGCGCGAGCCTTGCCAGCGAGGTGGCGGCGGGCACCAGCGGGCCGGGCAGGAGCCGATGCGGCTCGACGCCCAGGCCCACCAACGCGGCGCGGGTCTCGACGAGCGCGGGGCCGATCACCACCGGCCGGGGATCCGCCTTCAACGCAGCGCCGAGCTGCTCGACCGTCATCGAGGTCTCGGGCGCCAGGGTCTGCAGCGCGCCCGTCGCGTCGCGCACGAAGCGGCCGACGTACACCTCGCCCTTCTTCACCAGCGCGATCGACCACAGCTCCACGCCCGCGGGCGCCTGCGGGTCGAGCGCGAGGGCGGCGAGCGAGGACACGCCGACGGTGGGGATCTTCAGCGTGAAGGCGAGCCCCTTGAGCGTGGCCAGCCCGATGCGCAGACCGGTGAAGCTGCCAGGGCCGAGGCCGACCACCAGGGCGCTCAGGTCACGCAGCGTCTTGCCGTGGGCGGCGAGCAATTCCGTCAGCACGTCGGGCAACACCACGCTCTGGCGGGCGGGTGGCGGAACGAGGCGCGCCTCGAACACCTGGCCCGCGCGGTCGAGCAGCGCGAGCGACAGGGTCAGCGTCGAAGAGTCGAGCGCCAGGATCATCAGCAGAACAGCAGGCGCGCGATGTCGTTGCGGAAGGCGACGATCATCAAGACCGCCAGCACGGCGAAGCCGAAGTACGTCGTCAGCTCGCGCATGCGCATCGACGAGGGCCGGCGGCGAATCGCTTCCCACAGCGAGAGGAGGATGTTGAACCCGTCGAGGATCGGAATCGGCAGCAGGTTCACCAACGCGAGGTTGACCGAGACGATCGCCATCGCGCTCAAGAAGGCGTCGAGCCCCTGCTCCGCGGTCTGCGAGGCGACCTGGGCGATCTGCAGCGGGCCGCCCATCGACTCCAGCGGCACCTCGCCGGTGGGCAGCTTCGACAAGATGCGGCCGATGAGCATCACGCCCTCGGGCAGCTTCTTGAGCGAGGCCTGCATCGCCTCGAGCGGCCCGAAGTGAATGGTGACCGTCTCGCCCGCCATCGGCGTCATCGGCAGGCCGGGCGCGCCGAAGCGCACGCCGAAGTCAGTGGGCGCCATGCAGTACTTCGCGTTGCCCTCGGGGGCGAGCGGGCCGACCTCGCCCTGGTGCTCCACGCCGGCCGAGACCCAGGTCAGCGCGAGCCGCTTCTTGCGCGCCAGCGCCATGCGATCTTCGACCGCGCCGACGGAGTGCACCGATTGCCCGCCGACCGCCGTAAAGCGATCGCCGACCTTGATGCCCAGCGCCGCGGCGGGGGTGTTCGGCCGCACTTCCCACACGTAGGCCTCGCCGCGCTCGGCGCCGATGCGCGCCAGGCCCTGCCCTTCGCCGAGCTGCACGGTGACCTTGAGCAGCTGCGGCGACACGATGCCGGCCGACACGCTGCGGAAGCGGGTGACCTGCAGCTCGATTTCGCCGGTGGCCGCGTCGAGCGCCGTTTCGAGCTCGCGCACGGTTCGAATGCCCTTGCCGCCCACCGCGATGACGCGATCGAAGGTCTCGAGCCCGGCGGCCCTGGCGGCGGAGTCAGCGGGCACTCCGAGCACCGCGGCCTGCTCGGCCAGCGAGATGCCCATGCGGCCCTTGCGCTGCAGATCGATCAACCCGAGCGTCTCGACGCTCGCCGGCGTCACCTTGACGGTCTCTTCCTTGCCGTCGCGCTCGACCACCAGCGTGAGCTGCTTGTCGGCGGACGCACCGGCGATCTTCGACAGCTCGGTGAAGGTCTTGATGGGCGTGCCATCGATGCTGAGCACCGTGTCGCCGGGGTGCAGGCCGGCGACGGCCGCGGGGCTCCCCGGCTCGACGTTGCCGATGCGCGGCGTGAAGTCGGTGCTGTCTCCGAGGAAGACGAAGAACAGCGCGACGATGGGGAAGACGAGGTTGGCGGCGGGGCCGGCGAGCGAGATCAGCACCCGCTTCCACCACACGGCGCCGAGGTAGGTGCGCGCGGCGTCTTCGTCGGTGACGTCGTCGTCGGGCTGCATGCCCGCCATCTGCACGAAGCCGCCGAGGGGGAAGGCCGCGATCTGGTACTCGGTCTCGCCGCGCCGGAAGCCGAACAACTTCGGCCCGAACCCGATGGAGAACTTGAGCACCTTCACGTTCGCCCACTTGGCGGCGAAGTAGTGCCCCGCCTCGTGCACGGTGACGAGCACCCCCAGGAAGATGGCGGTGTAGACGATGTCCTGGAGAGTCCCCATGGGTGGGTCAGACGTTAACCGCGCGCGCGGCGCGTTTCATCCCCGCGAGGTTCAGGTCCCCGTGAGCAGCGGGCGAATGAACTGCACGTAGAGGAGCACCATCGGGGCGTTGAAGATGAGGGCGTCGATGCGATCGAGCATGCCGCCATGGCCGGGGATGATCTTCCCCGAGTCCTTCACGCCGTACGCGCGCTTGAGCATCGACTCGCACAGATCGCCCGCGGGCCCGAGGATGCTGCCCGCGACCCCGAGCACGAAGCAGTCGACGACGGTCAGCGTGCTGAAGAAGAACGCGCGCTGAATGAAGAGGAAGCCGATCGCACCGACGAAGCCGCCGAAGAAGCCTTCCCACGTCTTGTTGGGGCTGACCTCCGGGTAGAGCTTGCGCTTGCCGAGGAAGCGACCGGCGAAATACGCCATCGTGTCGTTGCCCCAGGTGATGACGAGCGCGCTGACCACCCACATGCCGCCGTCGGGCAAGAGGCGCAGCGCGGCGAGCGCGGTGAGGCCTCCGTGGCCGTAGATGAAGGCGGTGAGCAGGTTGGCGGTGCGCTGCGGCGCCTCGGGCAGCGGGCCACGCAACAGGTGCCACGGCCACGCGGCGAAGAGCACCAGGCCCGTCGCGCCGCTGATCAACGCGTGCGCGCGCTCGGGCGAGGCGATGGGCAACAGCGGCATGCCGGTCGCCATCAGCACCGTGAACCAGCCGACGATCGAGACTTCCTTCAGGGTGATCGCGATGTACTCGTACGCGCACGCGCCAGCGGCAAAGGCGAAGAGGCCGGCCGACCACCAGTCACCGCGGTACAGCAGGTAGAGGACGATCGGCAGGAGCGAGAAGCCCGAGACCAGCCGCACCACCAGGTTCTTGTTCTTCTCGTTCACGAACTCGCTCGACGCAACGGCAACGCCTGCACCTGGGCCCCCGTGAGGCCGAAACGACGCTCGCGCTGCTGGTACGAGCCCAGGCAGTCGACGAGCTCGCGCGCCCGGAAGTCGGGCCACAAGATCTCGGAGAAGATCAGCTCGGCGTAGCTGGTCTGCCAGAGCATGAAGTTCGACAGCCGGCGCTCGCCCGAGGTGCGGATCACCAGGTCGACCGGCGGCAGCCCGCCCGTCCACAGCATGGCGTCGACGAGGGCCTCGCTGACCGCGGCGGGCTCGAGCTCACCCGAGCGGACCTTCTCGGCCACGCGGCGGGTCATGTTCACCAGTTCCTCGCGGCCGCCGTACGAGAGCGCGAGGGTGAGCGTCATGCCGGTGTTCTGGGCCGACTCGGCACGCAGCGCCTCGAGGGGCTCGCGCACGTACCTGGGGAGCTTGTCGAGCTCTCCGATGGCGTTGAGGCGAATGCCGTTGTCGAGGATCTCGCGGCGTTCCTTCAGCAGGTACTCGCGCAGCAGGTCCATCAGCGCGGCGACCTCTTCGGCGGGGCGCGACCAGTTCTGCGAGGAGAAGGCGTAGAGGGTGAGCGCTTCGAGCCCCACCCGGCGCGCGCAGCGGGTCACCTCGCGCACGCTGTCAGACCCCACCCGGTGCCCCTCGACGCGCGGCAAGCCCTTGCCTTCGGCCCACCGCCCGTTGCCGTCCATGATGATGCCGACGTGCCGCGGGAGCGGGCGGGTCTTGAGGCGTTGTTCCAGCTCGGAGGTGTCCATGTCGTACGACCTTTGGGGCGCGGCACCCTACCCGAACGGGGCCGTGCATCGAAGGGTGAACCTGTTCGGGCCCCACCACCTTCCCCCGCGGTTGTCACGCAAAGGAACGGCCGCGCCTGAACGGTCGCAGAAGGTGGACCAACGGTCGTGCGTGGGAACGTTTGACCCGATCGGCGCGAGGTCCCTACCATCCGCGCCGCCCATGCCGCCCAAGGTGATCGGTCCGTACCGCGTGCTCGAGACGCTCGGCAGCGGTGGTGTGGGTACCGTCTACCGCGCCATCGATCGCCGCAGCGGTGACGTCGCGGCGTTGAAGCTGCTGTCGACCGGCCCGGCGCTCGACCCCAAGGCGGCCCGGCGGCTGGCGCGCGAGTTCGAGACGTTGCAGCGGCTGTCGCACCCCAACGTGGTGAAGGTCTACGACACCGGCGTGTTCCAGGGGTACCCGTACCTGGCGATGGAGCTGGTCGAGGGCCTGACGCTGCGCCACTACCTGTCGCTCACCGAGGAAGATCTCGCCAGCGACGCCGCGCTCCATCGCGCGATCCTCGCGGTGCGCAACGCTGGCACCGAGAAGCCCGAGAGCGAGGAGTCCGACGCGGCCGACGAGGAAGATGAAGACGCGCACAGCGGCGTGTTCAGCCTCGCGAACTACAACGACGAGGCGCCGAGCGAGGAGTTCCACTCCGGTTCCGACGACAGCTACGAGAGCGGCGCCGACAGCGTGCGGCGGCTGGCCGACATGGTCGACGAGCCCGACACCGCGATGTCGATGTCGGAAGAGGTGAAGCTGCCGTTCGATCTCCCCGCGCCGGTGGAGCGCCCGATCGGCGTGAAGCTGAGCGAGGGCGAGCTGACGCGCCTCAACACGCCCGAGCGCGTGGGCCGCCTGAAGGACGCCATGCTGCAGCTCTGCGAGGCGCTCGCGTACATCCACGGGTACGGCCTGATTCACCGCGACCTCAAGCCCTCGAACGTGATGGTCGACGAAGATCGCACCGTGCGCCTGATGGACTTCGGGCTCGCCAAGTACATCAGCGACGACGCCGCAGTGACCGCCGACGGCCGCCTGGTCGGCACCTTCCGCTACATGGCGCCCGAGCAGATCCTCGGGGAGAAGCTCGATACGCGCACCGATCTCTATTCGCTGGGCGTGATCCTCTACGAGCTGTTGTCGGGCCGGCCGCCCTTCGAGGCGAAGACGCCGTACGAGCTCTGGCAGAAGGTGCTCGAGACCGAGGCGGCGCCGATTCACACCCTCAACTCGCGCAGTGATCGCGTGCTCTCGCGCGTCGCGACCCGGCTCATTCGCAAAGAGCCCGACGACCGCTACCAGACCGCCGAAGAGGTCTACGAGGCGTTGATCGAGGCATGAAGCAGCGCTTCCAGGTCGAGGCGGCGCAGGCCGGCGAGCGCATCGACGTCGTCACCGGGGAGCAGTTCAAGCTCTCCCGCGCGCGGCTCAAGGCGCTCTTCGAGGCTGGCGCGGTGCGCCTCAACGGCAAGAAGGCGAAGAAGGGCGTGGCGGTCGCCGCGGGTGACGCCATCGAGCTCGACCTGCCCGACGCGGTCGAGGCCGGCAGCGGAGCGGTCGCCGACGCGTCGCTGCCGCTCACGGTGCTGCACGAAGACGAGGCGCTGGTGTTCGTCGCCAAGCCGGCGGGCATTCCCTCGCAGCCGCTCCAGCCCGGGGAAAAGGGCACCGTCGCCAACGCGCTGATCGCGAAGTACCCCGAGATGGCCGAGGTGGCCGACGATCACCGCGAGGCGGGGCTCTGCCACCGGCTCGATCTCGAGACCTCGGGCGTGTTGCTCGCGGCACGCACCCGCGAGGCGTGGCAGGCGATGCGCGCGGCGTTCGGAGCGGATCGCGCCGTCGAGAAGCGGTACCTCGCGCTGGTGCACGGGCCGATCGCCGACGAAGGCGAGATCGAGGTGCCGCTCGCGCACGCCGGCGATCACGTCGTGCCGTCGGAAGCCGAGGGGCGCCCTGCCCTGACTCGCTTTCAGGTCGTGCAGCGCAAGGGCGCGTGGTCGCTGGTCGACGTGACGCTGGTCACCGGCGTGCTGCACCAGGTGCGCGCCCACCTCGCCGCGATCGGCGCGCCGATCGCCGGAGACACGCTCTACGGTGGTCGCGCGGTGCCGGGCCTGGGCCGCTTCTTCCTGCACGCCGCCTCGCTCGAGGTGTCGCACCCCGTCACCCAGCGCCGCCTCAAGGTGGAGTGCCCGCTGCCGCCCGAATTGGTGTCGGTGCGTGACGCTATTCTCGCGCCCTGACCCCAGCCCTGGAGCCTGACCATGCGCGCCGCCCTCGTGAGTTGTGTCTTGTGGAGCACCCTCGCCTTCGGCGCTCCGCCGCCGCCGTCACCGCCCGCCCCCGATCTCGCGAAGCTCTTCTCGTGGGTGATGGGCCAGTGGGTCGCCGACGCGAAGCCCGGTGAGCCGACGGGCGCGACCAGCTTCGAGGCCGATCTCGACGGCAAGGTGTTGGTCAGGCGCAACGAGGCGAACTACCCGGCCACGAACGACAAGCCGGCGTCGTCGCACCACGACTTGATGGTGGTCTCGACCGCGGGCGACACGGTGCGCGCCACGTACTGGGACAACGAGGGCCACACCATCGCCTACGCGGTGGTCGCCGACGCTGAGAAGATCGTCTTCACCAGCGACCCGGCGCCGGGGCCGCGCTTCCGCTTCACGTACGGCAAGAAGCCCGACGGCAAGGTCTCGGTGCTCTTCGAGATGGCGCCGCCCAACGCGCCCGACGCGTTCAAGAAGTACGTCGAGGGCGTGCTCAAGCGGCCGTGATCATCCACCTCGACATGGACGCGTTCTACGCGTCGGTCGAGCAGCGCGACGACCCGTCGCTGCGCGGCAAGCCGGTGATCGTCGGCGGCCACCCGCAGCGGGGTGTGGTGCTCGCCGCCTCGTACGAGGTGCGTCCCTTCGGCGTGCGCAGCGCGATCCCCATGGCGCGGGCGATCAAGATGGCGCCGAAGGCGATCGTGGTGCCGCCGCGCTTCCACGCGTACGTCGAGGCGAGCGAGGCCGTGTTCCGCATCTTCGAGCGCTACACGCCGGAGATCGAACCGCTCTCCCTCGACGAGGCGTTCCTCGACGTCGGCGCGTCCGAGAAGCTCTTCGGTGACGCCGTGGGGCTCGCGACGCGCATTCGCCGGGAGATCCGCGACGAGCTGCACCTGCCCGCCAGCGCCGGCATCGCCGAGGTGAAGTTCGTCGCGAAGATCGCCTCCGATCTCGCCAAGCCCGACGGCCAGCGACTCGTCCCGCCGGGCACCGCGAAGAGCTTCCTCGCGCCCCTGCCCGTCTCGCGCTTGTGGGGCGTCGGCCCGAAGACCGAGGAGGTGCTCCACAAGTACGGGCTGCGCACCATCGGCGACGTCGCCTCGAAAGACGTCGAGTGGCTGACCGCCAACCTCGGCTCGGGCGGCCAGCACTTCTGGGAGCTCTCGCACGCCATCGACCCGCGCGTGGTGGTGCCCGATCGATCGGCCAAGAGCGTCGGCGCGCAGGACACGTTCGAGGAAGACCTCACCGGTGAGGAGCGCCTCAAGCCGCACCTCCACTCGCAGGCGCTGCGCGTCGGGCGGCGGCTGCGGAAGTCGGGGCTGCGCGCGCGCTGTGTGCAGCTGACGGTGAAGTACGGCGACTTCACGCAGATCACCCGGCGCAAGACGCTCGACGAGGCGACCGACGACGGCCAGCAGCTCTACCGGGAAGCGGTGGCGCTGCTGCAGAAGGCCGACCTGCGTCGCGCCATTCGGCTCACCGGCGTCTCGGGGCAGGAGCTGGTGAGCGGTGAGGGCCAGCTCGGGCTGTTCGCGGCCCCCGCGCCGGAGCGCAAGCACGCGAAGCTGAACCAGGCGCTCGACGCCATCGCCTCGCGCTTCGGCAGCAAGGCCGTGGTGACCGCCGATCTGCGCGAAGACGACCCCGACGACGCGCGCGACGGCTTCTATTCGGAAGACAAGCGCGAGTCGGCCGCGCGCGCCGAGAAGGAACGTCAGGAACTGGGGCCGCATGTCGTGCGCGACGACGAGCCATGAGCACCGACGACACCCGACGCAGCTGGAACCTGGCGACCCGCAACCACAACGCGCACAAGGGCGACCAGGCGGCGCGCCTGCGCAGCGGCATCGACCCGCTCTTCCCCGAGGAGCTGGAGCTGCTGGGGAAGCTCGAGGGCCGGCGGCTGGTGCACCTGCAGTGCAATTCCGGGCAGGACTCGCTCGGCCTCGCCCGGCGCGGCGCCACGGTGACCGGCGTCGACTTCAGCGATGAGGCCATCGCGTTCGCGCGGAGGCTCTCGGCTGAGTCCGGCATCGCCGCCGAGTTCGTCGAGGCCGAGGTCATCGAGTGGTTGCACTCGACGCCGCGGCGCTTCGAGCTCGCCTTCGCCAGCTACGGCGTCACCGGGTGGCTGAAGGATCTCGACGCGTGGGCCCGTGGCATCGCACGGGTGCTCGAGCCGGGTGGGCGCTTCGTCTACGTCGAGTTCCACCCGTTGGTCTGGTCGTTCGACGCCCAGCTCGCGCTGCACGGCGACGACTACTTCGCGACCGAGCCCTTCCTCGACCCGGTCAGCGACTACGTCGCGGAGTCGGGCTCGGGTCTCGGCGCGGTCGAGACCGGGGCGACGGTGGCGAACACGATTCCCGCGACCTCGTGGCAGCACGGCGTGGGCGAGGTGGTGAGCGCGCTCGCGGGAGCCGGCCTGGTGCTCGAGGTGCTGAGAGAGTGGCCGTACTCGAACGGGTGCCGGCTGAAGCCGGGGCTCGTTGCGATCGAGGGACGTCGCTTCGGCTGGCCGCCGGGCGTGGCGCGCGTGCCGTTGATGTTCGGGCTCAGCGCGCGGCGAGGTTGAGCCGGGCGCACAGCCGGCGAGTTTCCCCTCACCCCGACCCTCTCCCCCTCGGGGGAGAGGGAGACACTAGGGGGCGTCGCGCTTGAAGCGGGCTCGCAGCGCGGCGACCACCTTCGCGTCGGTCTTCAGCGAGAAGAGCTCGACGGCGGTGCGGCCGAGCGGCACCGCGCACCACAGCACCGCGAGCGTCGCGCCCAGCCCGACGAGCGAGTTCTGCCAGCTGGCGAGGTCCCACTGCCCTGACCACATCAGCTCGGCCCGCGAAAACGGCCACAGGTAGAAGATCGGCCACCCGGGCCCGCTCCCCGCGAGATCGCACAGCAGGTGGAGGTGGAACATCGCGAGGCCCAGCCCGAAGACCACCGCGCGCCGCTTGCCGAACGCCGCGAGCACCCCGCAGATCAGCAGCGACGAGAGCGCGCCGTGGGTCACCAGGTGGTGCCACCGGCCGTAGGCCTCTTCACCGGCGAGCAGCGTCAGCCCGTCGAGATCGGGCAGCACTCCAGCGAGGGTCACCAGCAGGCGATCGCGCCGGTCGTCGAGCCGCGAACCGCCGAGCCACGAGAGCTCGGCGTGGACGATGGGGTTCACTCGCCCGAGGGCGCAGGACCTGCCCCGCCCGGCTGCGGCGCACCACCGCCACCACCACGGCGGCGGCGACGGCGACGGCGGCGAGGCCCGGGCGCGTCGGCGGTCGGCTGCGGCGCCGAGCCCGACTTCCACTGCGCGAGCTGGTCTTCGTGCTCACCGGTGGCCTTCACCCACACCTCGAACACCGCGAGCGACTCGTTGAAGAGCGGGTGCCCGCGGAAGCCCATCAGGCCCCCGCGGCGGCGGCGCAGGCCCGCGAGCGTGCGCTGCGCCATGAGGATCATGCGGCACCGCTCGGCGATGCGGCGCGGCAACCGCGCCTTCTGCACCAGCTGCGCGAGGAGCTGCTCGATCGCCTGCGCCACGGTGGGCGGCTTGCTGTCGTCGTCGCCGCCCGCCTCGGGCTCGTCGAGCGAGATCGGCAACAAGATGCTCGCCAGCAACATCGAGTCGTCGAAGGTGACCGAGCCGTCGCGCACCGCCTCGTCCATCGCGTCGACGAAGCGCCAGTATTCGCTGACGCCCTCGGCGTCTTGCTTGCCGAGGTATTCGGCGACCGGCGGGAGGAGGATCTTCAGCGCCCCGAGCGCGTCGACGAGGTGCAGCGCAGGTCGCGCGTGACCACCGCGCAGCAGGCGGAACGTCTCCTCGAGCAGGCGCGGCGGCGAGCAGCGCGGCAGGTCTTCGACCGCGCCTTCCATCGCCGCGTAGGTGCGCGACTCGATGTCGAGCTCGAGCTTCCCGGCGAAGCGCACCGCGCGGAGGATGCGCACGGGATCTTCGCGCATGCGCACCTCGGGATCGCCGATGGTGCGAATCTGGCTGCGGGCGAGATCGCGCAGGCCGTTCACGTGATCGATCACCCGGCCGACCTGCGGGTCGTAGAACAGGCCGTTCATCGTGAAGTCGCGGCGCCTGGCGTCCTGCTCCGCGGTGCCGAAGGTGTTGTCTTCGGTGATGAGGAGATCGGGCGCGACCTGCACGTCGGGCGGCACGGCCACCTCGTCCTGCACGTCGTCGACGGGGGTGCTCGGCACTTCCTGCCCCTGCTCGATCGCCACGATCGCCTCGACGTCGGCGTCGGCGATGTGCGCGGTGCCTTCCGACTGCACCTCGCCCTCCTGCGCCTCGGTGGGCTGCGGTTCCTCGACCAGCGTGGGCATCGCGCGGAAGGTCGAGACCTCGAGGATCTTGCCGCCCTTGAAGTACACGTGCGCCAGCCGGAAGCGCCTGCCGATGAGCCGGCAGTTGCGGAACAGGTTCTTCACCTGGTTCGGCGTGGCGCTGGTGGCGATGTCGAAGTCCTTCGGCTCGCGGCCGATGAGGAGATCGCGCACGCAGCCTCCGACCAGGTACGCCTCGTGGCCGTGCTGCCGCAGCCGCTGGAGCACGCGCACCGCGTCGGCGTCGAGCCGGCGGGGGTCGATGTCAGGCTGGTCGTCGCGGCGGTCGCCGTTGGCCGGGGGAACGTCGCTCTTCGCTTCGGTGCTCACAGGGGCCGGGCTGCTCGCCGCCGCAGGCGCGCTCTCGGGCGCCGGGGAACGAGGCTCAGTCGCCTGCTCAGTGGTGTCGGGGTTCATCGGTGAGACGAGCGACTAGCCGCTGATGCGCGAAGACACAAGGAGCCACGCACGCTCAGTCGTAGCGCTTGCGCTTCTTGTGCGTGCGCGGGCGGGCGTCGTCGAGCAGCGAGAGGTAGTCGATGTCGCGCGCCTTCACCGGGGCCGGCTGCGCGCCGAGCGCCACCACCCGCTTGCTGAACGCCGCGATGATGTCGGGCACCGGCCGCACCGCCTGGAACATCGCCGCCGGCCCCTGCAGCGCCTCGACCAGCGCCTGCGCGACGTCGCCGATCGGCAGGCCGCGCCGCAGCAGGTCCTGGAAGCTGTTCGACAGCGTCAGCAGGTTGTACCCGGCGGTCTGCACCAGCTCGATCATCACCCTCAAGACCTGCGGCGCGGTGAGGTGCTTGTCGCCCAAGAGCACCAGCGCCGCCTGGAAGTAGTTGAAGATCGGCACCACGCGCGGGCCGTAGCGGGAAAACGCCGCCGGCGGCGTGAGGCGATCGAGGTTGATGAAGATGCGGCGCACGGGATCAGCGGGGGGAATGTGCTTCCACTGCTCCATCACCCGCTCGATGTCGTCGGGGTAGACCTCGGCCGCCTCGAGCACGCGGTAGACGACCGGCTCGCTCACGCGGCGGGCCACCATGTCGGCGTACAGCGAATAGATGAACGCGTCGGCCTCGGCGTCGTCACCGAAGAGCACCTCTTCGGTGTCGGTCGGCGCGCGCGAGCGGCTCTCGAGCAGCACCGGCAGCTTGTAGCCGACCTGCCCGCGCATGGCCTTGAAGCGCCCGCGCACCAGGTTGCGCAGGTTGTCCTTGAGCACCAGCTCGTCGAACTCCACGCCGTCGAGCTTCAGCTTCTCGGCGAGCACGGTGCGCATCTGCGTGGGGCTGCCGCTGACGATGCACAGCCGCGCGTCACCCGTCGCCTTGAGCTCGCGAATCAACGCCGCCGCGCCGGGCACCGCCTTCTTCTCGGCCGCTTTCTGGAACGCGGTCTTCACCAGCTGCCGGAGCGTGTCGAACTCGGTCTGCAGGTAGGTCTTGTCGAGGTCCCACCGGTAGATGCGCTTGATGCGCGGCGGCTCGAGCCCCGCGGGCGGCGAGACGATGGCTTCGGAGCTGCTGGGCGGGGGTGGGGTCTTCTTCGCCACGACGGCGGCAGGTTACGCCTTCGGCAGCGTGGCCTGAATGGCATTCGCGAGATCGTGTGACACCGCGCGACCGGCGACCTTGCCCGCGTTCGAGATGGCCCGCGCCTTCGAGCGGCCGTGCGCCTTGATGAACAGGCGATCGAACCCGAGGATCGGCGCGCCCCCGTACTGTTCCCAGTCGGTGACTTCCTTGATGCGCTCGATGCCGCTGCTGAGCATCGCCAGGCCCGCGCGCCACAGCAGCTTTTCCTTGTAGGCGTACTTGGCGAGCTCCATCACCGTCTCGCTGACGCCCTCGAGCATCTTGAGGCACACGTTGCCGACGAAGCCGTCGCACACCACGACGTCGGCGGTGCCCTTGGGAATGTCGACGCCCTCGACGTTGCCGATGAAGCGCAGGCCCGGGAGCCCTTGCAGCTTCTGGTTGGCCTCGACCACCCGCGACGGGCCCTTCTGCGCCTCGGTGCCGTTGCTGAGCAGCGCCACGGTGGGGCTCTCGTTCTTGCTGATGATGCGTGCGTAGGCCGAGCCCATCACCGCGAAGGCGACGAGATCATCGGCGCTCGCGTCGACGGTCGCGCCCACGTCGAGAATCAGGGAAAACGGGTCGTTCTTCGCGCCGCGGCCGACGGCCGTCGGGTACACGGTCGCCAGCGCCGCGCGCCGCACGCCGGGAATCAGGGTGAAGGTGCGCGCGCAGGCCAGCACGCCCGCGCCGGTGTTGCCCGCCGAGACCATCGCGTCGGCCTCGCCGTCCTTCACCAGCTGGGCGGCGACGAGCACCGAGGCCTGCGGCTTCGCCTCCAGGGCGGCGGCGGGCTTCTCGTGCATCGCCACGAAGTCGGGCGCGTGGTGCACCGCCACGCGCTCACCCGAGTGGCGCACCTGCTTGAGGGCCTCGTCGATCTGCGCGCGGTCGCCGACCAGCAGCGCGTGGAGGTGCGGCGTGTCGAGCGTGAGCTGGGCGGCGCCGCGCACGATCTCCAGCGCGCCGTGATCAGAGCCCATCACGTCGAAGGCGATGGTCACCGGGCGCTGGCTCATGGCGGTCAGTCCTTCTTCTGGTTGGCGCTGTCGCGGTCGATGCAGCCCTTGGTCAGCGTGTACTGGTAGGTGCCCAGCTCATCGCGCCAGTACTCGCCGACGTACGGCCAGTAGAGCTCTTCGTCGCTCACGTCGGTGCGGTAGCGGTACTTCTTCACGACCGACTTCTCGCCGCCGGCCTGGAGCATCTCCTCGAGGAATTCCTTTTCCTTCGAGGTGGTCTCGAACTTGATGCGCAGGCCGTTGGCGCGCAGCGTCTTGAGCTGCCCGAGCTCGAAGTCGAGCTTCGCCTTGGCCATCAGGCCGGCCTTGCTGACGAGCGCCTGGCGCTGCGCCTTGAGCGTCTCGATGACGCTCTTGCTCAGGTTCGAGTACTTGAAGGTGTCGCCCTTCTCGCCGACGCCGTCCATCTCGCCTTCCAGCTCGGCGATGGAATCGACGGTCTTCTTCAGGTCCTTGTCGGTGAGCGCGAGGTTCAAGATGCGCTCGAGGATCTCGTCGGTGCCGCGCAGCTTCTGGCCCGACTTGTTCTTCTTGCGCACCTCGTCGAGCACGTTGAAGTACTCGGTCGCTTCCATGTTCTTGTTCACCAGCACGTCGAGCTCTTCCTGCACCGGCCCGTAGATGTTCTCGAAGTCTTCGATGATGGTGAGCGCTTCGCGGTAGCGGCAGTTCTCGAAGTAGACGACGGCCTTCAAGATCAGCGCCTCGGGGAAGTACTCGTCGCGGAAGAACGGGGAGCTCAGGGTGATGAGGTTGCCCAGCGCCTGCTCGTACTGGCCGATGCGGTAGTGCGCCCAGCTCGCCTCGAAGAGCGACTCGAGCCACTGCGCGCCGCCGCGCTCGATCTTCGCGAAGTAGAAGATCGCGTAGCGGTTCTGCTTGGCGCCGTAGTGGGTGCGGGCCAGCTGCATGAACGCCAGCTCACGCAGCGTCTTGAGCTGCTTGAGCTCGGGCGTCATCGGGCCTTCGACGGTGCGGGTGGCGCGCACGACTTCCTTCATCGTCTCGAGCGCCGTCTCGAGCTTGCCCTCGCGGAAGTACGCGAGGCCCTCGAGGTACTTGGCGCGCGCGTAGAACGGGTCGCCCTTGGGGATCATCAGCGACAGGCGCTTCACCTCGTCGAAGGACTTGGTGGCCTCGCCGGTCTGCTCGGCTTCGTCGAGCGCCTTGCCGCGCACGAGGTTGTAGCGCGCGAGCAGGTAGCGGAACTCGTTGCGGAAGCGCTCGGGGAACTCGTAGTTGCTGTACTTGGCGATCTCGTCGAGCACGACCGTCTCGTTGACCGTCTTGCGCGCGATGAAGAACAGCCACTCGAGCGAGCTCTTGAAGAACTTGGTCGACGGGCCACGCGTCAGCACCTTGGAGAACATCTGGAGCGACGAGTGGTACATGTTCAGCTTGTAGAGGCTCTTGGCGAGCCAGTACTGCGCCTCGACCGCCAGCCCCGCCATCGCCGGGTCCTGGCTCATGTCGAAGAACGCGATCGCCGCCGGCTCGAACTGGTCGTTCTTGAACTGGGTGATCGCCGCGTCCATCTTCTGGCGATCGCCGGTCTTGCCCGACACGTCGACGGCCTCGAACGACATGGTCGCCGCGGGCTTGTTGTCCTTGGGCTTCTCTTCGACCGGCTTGCTCAGGTCGAGGCCGCCCTCGGGCAGCGGCACCTCGCCGGTGCCAGCGTTCTTGTCGTCCTTCTTGTCGTCTTTCTTGTCGTCCTTCTTGTCGTTCTTGCCGCCCTTGCCGCCCTTGCCCTTCTTCTTCTTGGGGCCGAGGTCGAGGCCCTCGAACTGCGCGTGCGCAGGCAGGGCGAAGGTGAGGGTCAGCAACAACGAGAGGCTGGTGACGAGCGCGCGGGAGAAGCTCATGTTCAGCCCTCCTCGTGGAAGAGCGTGGGGAAGAACATCGAGAACCCGACCTCGGCCATCAGCTGGTTGCGGAACGAGTTCCGGTCGTTGGCGCCGACCTCGTAATAGAGGACGTCGCGCAGCTCGAGCCGGAGCGTCAGCCACTCGTTGAAGAAGAAGCGGAAGCCGATGCCCACGTTGCCACCGAGCGTCGGCGTGGTGTTCGGCCCGTACATGAGGAACGCCGGCCCGACGAGGCCGTACATGTTGAAGTTGAGGACCTTCTCGGAGAACAGCGCCAGCTTGCCGTAGAGCGGCGCCCACTGCAGGTCGATGCTGGTCAGCAGCGACATGTACCCGAAGGCGACGTTGGCGGTGTTGCCGTTGAAGTCGGTGGTCAGCTCGCGCTGCGTGGGCAGGGTGCAGACGCCGGTGCCCGGGTCGCAGATCTGCGCGGTGCCCGAGATGAGCGAGAGGTTGTACGACGCGCGCACGCCCAGGCCGATGGTCTCGGTGAAGTGGTAGGTGAACGCGGCCCCGAAGCCGATCTTCTGCCAGAAGGCATCGCGCAGGCTGAGCGCGACGCCGGGCGAGACCTCGAAGCGGCCGTCCATCAAGAACAGGTGGCCGGACACCGGGCGAATGCGATCGCGCAGCGGGCCGGTGGCGTCCTTGTCGACCTCCGACACGTCGCCGGCCTCGTCTTCGGACGCGGCGAGGGCCTGCGCCGAGAGCGCGAGGGCCAGAACGAGGAACACTCTCTTCAGATCACGCGAACTCATGAAGTCACTCGTCCCGGTACGTCGACTTGAAGGGGATGAAGATCGAGATGCCGGCGTTGACCATCATCAGGTTCTGCGTGACGCCCTTGGTGGTGCCGGTAGGGGTGTCGACGTAGGTGGTGTTGACGAGCGCCACGTTCACGGCCGCCCAGTCCTTCACCACGAAGCGGAAGCCCAAGCCGAGATCGAAGGCCGGGTTCACGCTGCGGTCGGGGTTGCTCGAGGTCTCGGTGTAGACCACGCCGCCGCCGCCGAGCAGGTACGCGTCGAGGTGCAGGATGTCGTTGAAGAACGCGACCTTGCCGTAGAGCGGGCTCCACTCGATGTCGCCCATCACCGACCAGATCGGCACCGAGAAGAAGATGCGGCTGTTCAAGTTGCGCTTGGCGGTGCGCACGTCGTCGGTGGGCAGCGTCTGCATCAGCGAGAAGCGCGCCGAGATGGCCAGCGAGTCGGCCGGGTAGAAGGCCGCGCGAATCGCCCCGCCGAGCTTCGTGTAATAGGCGTCGTTGACGTTGATGATGAACGAGGGCGCGAGCTCGAAGCGGCCGCGCTTGAGGTACAGCTTCTTCTGCACCGACTTCACGCGGTCGTCTTGCGTGGTGTCGCGCTCGACGGCGGGCTGATCGCTCTTCTTGGTCGGCGCCGGCCCATCGGGCGCGTCGGTGGCGGTCTTCACGTTGGTGGGCAACGTGACCGTCTCGGGCTCGTCCTTCTTCTCGTCTTTCTTCTCGTCCTTCTTGTCGTCAGAGAGGTCGAGCCCTTCGAACTGGGCGAGCGCGCGGGTCGGTGTGAGCGACGCGAAAACGAGCGCGGCCAAAGCCAGGTAGCGAGTCAATGTGCATCTCCGCGACGCATGATGTTCCCTCCCGGGCCACGCACTCTCCAATTCGGAGTTTCTTCGCGCGTGAGAATGGCCGGGCCCCTTGTGACAGCGCGGCGGACTCTACCTGTTGGGGGCGAGTTGTGAAGTGTCGATCTCGCGAGCCCGTGTGTTAGGAAATCGCTTCCATGTTCCGGTCTCTCGCCCTCGGTCTCACGCTGGCCCTCGTTTCCTTCGGGTGCAAGCCGGCCACCGATCTCAACTCGCGGTGCACGTTGGTGAAGCGCAACCCCGATGGCGGCACGCCGATCGCGATCCTCGAGCGCGAGGTGCGCAACGCCCAGGGCGCGAACAAAGACTTCATCGCCGTCGGCTCGCTCGACTGTGAAGATCTCATCTGCGTGCGCGACTCGAACTTCGCCAGCGATGGCGGGCTCGACGGGCCGGCCGAAGGCTACTGCTCGCGGCAGTGCGTGCAGGGCAGCTCGTGCCCGTCGTACGACGAGAACCTCGACAAGGGGCAGAAGGCGCTGAAGTGCCGCGCGCTGCTCCTCTCGGCTGAGACCCTCGCCGCGCTCACCGGCGACGGCGGCTTCACTGGCGTGCGCGACCCGTACTTCTGCGCCCGCGGCTCGACGCCCGACGGCGGGCCCTGAAGCCACAGCCTCTTCGTTCAGTCTGACGTGGTGTGCGCGCGTGTAGGCGCGTGCGCTGAGTCTCTGTTCGCTGGCGTATCCTTCGCAGACAGATCGTTCGTCGCCCTCGCACGTGAAAGAGGGGCGTCGTTTCGACTGTGTGGGTTGGTCCTGGCGAACCCATTGAAATTCAGGGGCTGAACATGAACCGAACCGGGTTGTTTCTCGCATCAGCAGGTGTCCTCGCGCTCGTCGCGCTCGTGGCTGGCGTTCCTCACATGCGGCAAGGCGGAGGTTCGACGGGCCACGATCCCGTGGGCGTTCCGCCTCCCATCAAGACGTCGGGCAACGGCAGCCTCAGCATGACCGCGCGCTTGAGCCACCCCTTCATCACGCTCGGCCGGCAAGACGTGTTCGCCACCGTCGACCTGCGCGGGGCCGAGGTGCCGGGCCAGGCTCGCAGCGCGGTGAACCTCGCGATGGTCATCGACCGCTCGGGCTCGATGTCGGGCTTCAAGTTGAACCAGGCCAAGCAGGCCGCCCGCCAGCTCGTCGCGCAGCTCAACGACGCCGACCGCCTCGCCATCGTGCACTACGGCAGTGACGTGAAGTCGCTCGACGGCATGCTCGCCACGCCGGCGAACAAGGAAAAGATGCTCACCTTCATCGACGGCATCTGGGACGACGGCGGCACCAACATCGGTGCGGGCCTCGCCACCGGCCGCGACCTGCTGCTGAGCGCGCGCGGCGACTTCAAGGTGAACCGCCTCATCCTCATCTCCGACGGCCAGCCCACCGAGGGCGTGGTGGAGTTCGAGCAGCTGACCGCGCAGGTCCGTGACATTCGCGCGCTGGGCATGTCGGTCTCGAGCGTCGGCGTCGGCGACGACTTCAACGAGCGCCTGATGCAGGCCTTCGCCGAAGTGGGCGCGGGCGCGTACGCCTACCTGCAGGACGCCTCGCAGCTCGCGGCCATCTTCCAGAAGGACCTCAACGCGGCCGGCACCCAGGTCGCCCGCGGCGTCACCCTCACCTTCCGCGTGCCGAAGGGCGCGCAGCTGCAGCGCGTGCTCGGCTACTCGCAGGTCGCCCGCCGCATGGACGGTGACAGCGAGCTGGTGACGGTGTCGCTGCCCGACTTCGCGGCCGCGCAGCAGGAACGCGTGGTGGCGCACTTCACGGTCGACGGCACGCAGGCCAACCAGTCGATCGACGTCTCGGCGCTCGACCTCTCGTACCTCGACGTGCTCGCCGACGGCCAGGCGCACAACGAGGCGCGGCTGGCGGCGATGACCACCGACCAGGTGAAGGTGGTGATGGACAACCGCGACAAGGACGCGATCGTCTTCTCGGCCCGCGCGCGCGCGGCGGAGAACTCGGAGAAGGCCGCCGCCTCGCTCGAGGCCGGTGACCGCGAAGAGGCCAGGCGCCTGATCCAGTCGAACCAGGCCATCTTCGACGACGCGCTGCAGGTCGCTGGCGCGGATGCCGTGAAGGGCGACATCGCGAACATGCAGGGCACGCTCAACGGCCTCGACCAGGCCAAGGACGAAGCCGAGGGCCGCGCGATGCAGAAGCAGATCCGCACCCAGTCGCGCCGCGACTACGGCCTCATGGGCTCGACGTACTGAACCCCATCACCCACCCCACGGACCCCCACGCCCATGTCCACGTCCAGCGCCGCCGTCATCCAGCTGCAGCACCGTGAAGCCTTCGAGCGCAACATGACGCGCGCCCTCGCCGCCGGCGCAGGAGCCGGCGTGCTCGGGTTCCTCGCGCAGAAGCTCGGCGTGCTGCAGCTCGGCGCCGCCCTGCCCTTCCTCGCGCTGGTCGCCACCTCGCTGGCGTGCGTGCGCGGCGACCGCATGGACCGGGTGCTCCTCACGGTGCTCTCGGTGACGCTGCCGGCGCTGCCGTGGCTGTTCGGCTTTTCCGCGGCGTGGACGGTGGCGCTCGCGGGCTGTGCGGCCGGCGCGCTGATGGTGAAGTCGCGGCTCGCCGAGAAGGGCGAAGAGGGCTCGGTCGGCTCGGAGCGCCCCGCGGCGCTCCACTACATCGTCACCTCGCTCGCGACGGGCGGGCTGGCGGTGGCGGGCACCGAGGTGGCGAAGATCTTGAGCGGCCGCCTGACCGATCTCGCGACGCCCACCATCATCAACGCGGCGGTGGCCGGCGTGGTCATCGCGCTCTTCGCGGGCATCGGCTCGCTCGGCTCGCACATCGCGCTCAAGTCCGACCCGGTGGAAGCGCGCGTCGAGGAGCTGTTGCCGCAGCTCACCGGCGAGTTCGAGGCCCAGCTGACCCGCGCGCTCAACCTCTACCGCCAGGCCGGCGCGCAGCTCGCCGCCCTGCCTCGTGACCCCGCCCGTGAAGAGCTGGCGCGCACGCTGGGCAAGTTGACGAAGGACGCGGCCGAGCTCGCTGGCGAGTGGGCCGGCGTCGAGGCGCAGGTGCACGAGAACGCGCACGCCGATCTGCAGAAGGAGATCGAGGAGCTCACGTCGTCGGCGAAGGCCGCGCGCGACGCGGTGGCGCGGGCGCAACTCGAGGCGGCGGCGCGCTCACTGAAGGAAGAGCTCGGCCGGCTGGGCGAGATGCGGCTCAAGCGGGAACGCGTGCTGGCGCGGCTCAAGTCGCAGGTCGCGTTGCTCGAGCGGGCGCGGGTGGCGTTGATCGGCATGCGGTCGACGCACGCCACGGTGCGCGCGGCGGAGATGGCCGCGGTGTCGCGGAAGTTGAACGCGCTGGCGCTGGCGCAGGGTGATGAGGCGAAGCTGGGGCACGAGGTGGCGACCAGCGCGGAGCTGTCGTCGCTCGAGAAGCAGAAGGGCGACGAGGCGGTGAAGGACGCGGTGAAGACGGAGCTTGGGGCGCTCGAGCCGGTGGCTCCGGTGACTGCGCCTGCGGAGCCGGCGGCGACTCAGCCGGCGGTTGATGAGTCGATCAAGAACTGATCAGTCTCCCCTCACCCCGACCCTCTCCCCAAGGGGAGAGGGAGAGTTCAGGGCTCTCCGACGATTCCGCGGGTGCCTTCGATGGTGAGCTTCAGGCCGGCCTTGAGGCCGATCTTCTCGCTCCAGCCACCCGGCACCTCGAGCACGTACATCGAGTCGGCGTGGGGCGTGCGGGGCGAGAGCGTGCGCGGCTCAGCGCGCTCGACGATGCCGACGATGGTGAGATCGCTGCGCACGAAGATCATGTCGAGCGGGATGAGGGTGTTCTTCATCCAGAACGAGAGCGGCGAGTCGTCGTCGAAGATGAAGAGCATGCCGGTGCCCTCGGGCAGCTCGGTGCGCCACATCAGGCCGCGGGTGCGGGCGTCGCGGGTTGAGGCGATCTCCACGTCGACCGGGTGCTTGCCGCCGAAGGCGTCGACGAGCGTCACGCGCCCGTGCGGCAGCTTCGGCATCTCGTAATCCTGCGCGGTGATGTCGGTGGTCTTGACCTTCGGCGGCGGAGGCGGCGGCGCCACCGGCGGAGGCGGCTTGCCTTGCGACTCGCACGCACTCCAGGCCAGCACCGCGATGAAGAGGAAACGGCTCACGACTTCGTCATCGACTTGTTGAGCAGCCGGCCGGTGAGATCAGACCCGAGGCTGTCGGTCATCAACTGCTCGACCACGCCCTCGAAGTCAGAGCGCTGCGAGTCGTCGGAATAGACGAACTTGATGCCCATGCCCGGCTCTTCACCTTCGACCGTCGACCACACCACTTCGCCGAGCAGCTCGAAGGGCGCCGTGCGCTGCGGCACAGTGAGCTTGAAGAGAAACCGGGTGCCGATCGGCAGCGGCTTCTTGGTCTTGATGAAGGTGCCGCCCTTGCTGATGTTCTTCGTGTAGTCGGCGAAGAACGAGTTCAGCTTCTTGTAGTCGACCTTCAGCTCGATCGGCGCGCGGCCATGAATGCGGCCTTCGATGCCGGGTTTCTGATCAGCAGCCATTGGCGCGAGTATAGGTGGGGCCGATGAAGGAAGTCCTCTTTCGAGTGGGGTGGCTGGCAGGCCGGCCGGCCGTCGCCGTTCCGCTCGGACTGCTGGCCGTGGCCGGGGTCGCGGCGACCTTCGCCCCGCTCCTCGACGCGCCCGGGTACGAGCTGAGCGAGGCGCTCTGCCTGCTGGTCACCTTCGTCGGGCCCTTCGTCGCCACCGCGGCCGCGCGCCAGGGAGCCCAGGCGGTGCACGCCATCACCCTGCTCTTCGCGGCGGTCTTCCCCGCGCTGGTGGTGGCCACGCTGCGCACCGCGCTCGGCACGCCGTGCGATCCCTTCTCGAACGTGGCCTTCGTGCCGCTGCTGCTGGTGCCGTCGGTGGCGCTGGTCGGCGCGCTCGGGCCGGCGCTCGCGAAGCTCACCAGGCGCAGATGGGCGCTGGTGCTGAGCTGGGTGGCACTCATCGCGCTCAGCGCCGCGTCGACCATCGGCCCCCTGGTCTTCGGCCCGCAGGTCTTCGCCTTCAACCACTTCGGCGGCTACCTGCCCGGCCCGCTCTACGACGAGGAACTGGTGGTGCCCGCGTCGTTGCTCTGGTTCCGCGCGGCGACCCTGCTGTTGGCGGCGGCGATCGCCCTGTGGCCTCGCACACGGTTGCTCGCGCTCGTGGCGGGCCTCGGCTTCGCGGGCCTCGAGCTGCGCGGCACCGCGCTCGGGTTCCGCGCCACCGACCAGTCGATCGCCGACGCGCTGGGCGGCGTGCTGGAGCGCGAGGGGCTCCTGCTCCACTACCCGCGCGGCGTGACCGACGAAGAGCTCAACCGCATGGTGGGCGATCTCGCCTTCCGCCTGCGCCAGCTCGAAGACTTCTTCGGCGCGCGACCCGAGGGCCGGGTGACGGTGTGGTGGTACCGCTCGGCGGCGGAGAAGCAGCGGCTGGTCGGCGCCGCGCACACCCAGTTCGCCAAGCCGTGGCGGCGCGAGGTGCACATCAACGGCCTCGCGTTCCCGCACCCCGTCATCAAGCACGAGCTGGTGCACGCGCTGGCCGCGCCGTGGGGCAGCGCGCCGTTCGGCGTCGCGGCGAGCCTCGGTGGCTGGAACCCGCACGTCGGCGTCATCGAGGGCTTCGCGGTGGCGGCCGACAACCCCATCGACGACCTGGGGCTGCACGAGTGGTGCGCGGCGATGAAGAAGCGCGGGCTGTTGCCCGACGTCGCGAGCCTGATGACCCCGCAGGGCTTCTACGGCGCCCCGCACACCCGCGCGTACTCGACGGCGGGCAGCTTCCTGCGCTGGCTGGCCGAGGCGTACGGCAAGGACCGCCTGCGCGCGCTCTACCGGCACGGCGACTTCGACGAGGCCTTCGGCAAGAGCCTGCCGGCGCTGGCGGCCGAGTACTCCACGTTCCTCGACA
This sequence comes from Myxococcaceae bacterium, assembly GCA_046351675.1. Classification (GTDB taxonomy): domain Bacteria; phylum Myxococcota; class Myxococcia; order Myxococcales; family Myxococcaceae; genus Archangium_A. The sequence goes on along the minus strand of JAXLYB010000005.1, from coordinate 392,131 downwards.
CGGTGCCGCTCGAGCCGGCGGCGGTGAACCAGGCCTTCGCGCGCTTTCGCCAGGGCTCGCTCTTCGATCGGCCGTGCGCGCGCGAGGTGGCCGAGCTCTCGTCGCGCGCCGCGGCGCTGGTGTCGGTCGACCCGGTGCGCGCGATGGCCGCCCTGCAACGCTGCCGCGCGCTGCAGCCGCAGGAGCCCTCGCACGCGCTCGCCGAGGCCCAGCTGCTGCGCAAGCTCGGCCGGCGCGACGACGCCCGCGCAGTGCTCGACGCCGAGCTGAAGCGGCTCGAGAGCGATCCTTCCGCGTGGGGCGACGCGGCGCTCGCGCGCGCCGACCTCGCGATGGAAGACGGGCAGGACGCGGTGGCGCGCACGCTGTGGGAACGGCTGGTCGAGCTGCACGTCTCCCCGCCCCTCGAGCGCACCGCGCTGGTGCGCCTCGCGAGCCTCGAGCTCACCGACGGCTCGCGCGCCGCGGTGCAGACCCTCTTCGGCGCGGGCCCGGAAGACTCGAAGACCCTCGCGCTGCGTGACGCGCTCGACACCGACCCCCGCTCGATTCCGCTGCGCTACCTGCTGGGGCGCCGCCTCGCGCAGGCCGGTGACCCGCGGCGCGCCCTGCCGCTGCTGCGCGGGCTGCTCGACGAGAAGCTGCCGCCGCTGGTCGAGCGCGAAACCTCGCGCCTGGTGCTGGAGACCGCCACGGCGCAGGGCGACTGCCCGGAGGTCGAGCGGTTGACGCACGCCACGCTCGGGCCGGCCTTCGCGGCGCGCGCCGCCGACTGGCTCGAGCGCTGTCGATTCATGTGGCCGGCCCGCGCCCCTTGAGCGACAACGCCGCGCGATGCGCTTCGAGGCAGTGCACACCATCGACGGCACCATGGCCGAGGTCGAGCGCGCCTTTCTCGACCCGCGCTACCTCGACTTCGCGCGCGCCCACCACCCGGTGTTGCTCGAGGCGCAGGTGCTCGAGTCGAAGACCGAGGGCCGCCGCGTGCTGCGCAAGGTGCGCTACCTCCCGCGCCCGGTGATCCAGAAGATCGGCCCCAACGAGGTGCCGCCGCAGTGGTTCCAGTTCGTCGAGGAATCGACGTGGGACCCCGACCTGCACCAGCTGACCTTCAAGAACACGCCGACCAGCACCCAGATCGCCAACCTGCTCCACAACGTCGGCACGCTGCGCTACCGCGAGGTCAACGGCCGCTGCGAGCGCCGCATGGAAGGCGAGATCAGCCTGCGCCTGCCGTTCCTGCTCAAGCCGATCGCGGTGATCGGTGAGGCGGTGATTCACCGCGAGGGCCTGAAGATCCTCGACGCCGAGGTGCCGGTGATGAACCGTTTCCTGGCTGAAGTCTTGCGCGCGGGCACGTCACCTGCACACTGAGCGACCTCGTGATGTCGAACCGCCGGTTCCGCGGCCTTGGCCCGCGCGTTGGTGACAATTTGGCAAGCGGCTGCGCGAAACAGCCGTCATTCCGTCTTCTGTGGGGTGTGGGTATGCGTTCGAACTTCGTGCTTCGCGTTCTGCTGGCCTCGGTCTTCCTCGCGCTCGCTGCGTGCGCGCCGCCGAAGATCCCCGGCACCGATCTCGACGACACGGGCGACACGCGCGCGGTGCTCGACGTGCTGCAGAAGTACCGCAGCGCGGTCGAGAAGAAGGACACCGACGGCCTGGTGAAGCTGATCGACGAGAGCTTCCACGACGACGGCGGCAGCGCCACGCCCGAAGACGACCTCGACTTCTCGAGCATCGGCCCGAAGATCTCGGCCCGGCTGGCGAAGACCACCAACCTGAAGCTCGACCTCACGGTGCGCCGCATCGAGTTCGACGACGACAACCGCTACGCGCGCGTCACGTACAGCTACCAGATCAGCTTCACGATGCCCGACTACACGAGCCGCACGCAGAGCGAGAACGACATCAAGCAGATGCTGCTCAAGCGCGTGGGCGAGACCGACTGGAAGATCACGTCGGGCATCTGAAGACCGCCGCTGCAGACGCCGAAAACCACTGATTGACACTGCGGAAAAGCGGCCGATATATCGCCGCGCTTCCCACTCCTCAGGGTCAAAGGCGTCTCCATGGCAACCGACACTGGCAACGACGGCAACGGCTGGAAGAAGCGCGAGAGCTTTGGCTCCGCGATGATCCAGATCATCGTCGTCGGCCTCCTCCTCACCGGCACCGTCTTCCTCGTCTACAAGCGCGGGTCGAACAAGAAGGAGATCGCCGAGCTGATGGCGCAGGCGCGCCAGCAGGCGCTCAAGGGCAACCTCGCCGACGTGAAGAAGGCCCTCACGATCGTCGACGAGGCGCTCGCGAAGGACGCGAACGCCCCCGACCCGAACGGGTTCGCCGCCGCGATGTACACCGACCTCTGGCTGATCCACCGCGAGGCGGGCGCCGAGGCGAAGGCGAAGGACTTCCTCGAGAAGGCCAAGAAGGCCGACTGCCAGACCGAAGATCGCTACGGCGCCGAGGCGCTGCACCTGCTCGCCGCCGGCGACGCCAAGAAGGCCGACGACTTCGTCGAAGAGCTCCGCAAGAAGGGCGGCTCGGGCGCGCGCATCTTCTACGCGCAGTCGATGGCGCAGCGGAGCCTGGGCAACCTGAAGCTCTCGTCGGTCGGCTTCAAGGCCGCGATGGACAAGGCGTGGAAGGACCTGAACTACACCGACGCGTGGGGCGACGAGCTGCTGTTCGAGGGCACCGCGGGCGCGATCGACACCTTCACCAAGGCGACCGGCCAGAACCCCGATCACCTCCGCTCGCGGCTGGGCCTGGCGCTCGCGCGCGTGCAGAAGAAGGACCGCGTCGGCGACGCCGAGAACATCTTGAAGGAAGTCATGCAGCGCGAGGCCGAGCTGTCGGCGCCGCAGAAGGCGCGCGCGATGGCGATCGGCGCGGCGATCCTCAACATCCAGGAACAGTACGACCAGGCCATCGCGCTGGCCGACAAGGCGATCGCGGCGAACCCCGACGACCCGTGGGCGCTGCAGGCCAAGGCGAACGCGCTGGCGCTGAAGAAGGACCCAGGCGCGGCCGCCGCGTACGACGCGGTGGTGGCCAAGGCCCCGACCTCGCCGGTGTTCTACTTCGAGGGCGCGGCGAACCTGCAGAAGGCCGGGCAGCTCGACCAGGGCATGGCGCTGCTGGGCAAGTACGAGGCGGTCTTCAAGAACGTGAAGAACCCGACCGCCGACGGCAAGGAAGAGATCTACCTCGACCGCGACGACCGCTACTGGCTGGCGCGCGGTGAGCTGCTGCGCAACGCGGGCAAGCAGGACGAGGCGATGGCCGCGTTCGACAAGGCGATCGCCGCCAAGAGCCTCTCGCTCACCAAGGCGTACTACGCGAAGGGCGCGCTGCTCATCGACAAGAAGGAATACGACAAGGCCGCCGAGCTGCTCCAGGACATCACCCCGCCGGACGGCACGGGCCAGCTGCCCGAGGCGTACATGGCGATGGGCGAGATCCTCTTCCAGAAGAAGGAATGGGGCCCGGGCTGCCAGAACTTCGCGTTCGCGCTGACGCGCATGAAGGCCACGCAGGCGCCGCGCGAGAAGCTCAACGACCTGCTGACCGACGTCGAGAAGCGGCTGAAGGCCGCCAATCAGAAGGAAGTCGCCAAGCTCTGGGTCGAAGAGGCCAAGCCGCTCATCCAGTGAGTCAGCGGTTCCACGAGGCGCTGGTGATCTTCCAGCGCCCCGTGTCACTCGACAGGTCGGCCTCGATCTCGTACTTGCTCGCCTCGAGATCGGCGCCGTCGCGCGCGAAGACGAACACCCCCTTGAAGTGACCGCTGGTCGGGCTGGCGACGGTCACCTCGAGCGAGGGGTTGAGCACCACGATCTGCTTCGCGCCGAAGAACTGCCCGAGCAGCAGGCGCTTGACGTCTTGCGCGCCGGTGCCGCTCGGGCCGCGGAACCCCTCGGCCAGCTCGTCGACCACGCCAGACGGGTCGCGCGCCTCGGCCGACTTCACCGCGCGCGCGACGAGGGCGCGAATCTCCTGCTCGGGCGAGAGCTTCTGCTTCGGCCACAGGCCGTAGACCAGGCCCGCCGCGACGAGGGCCGCGAGCGCCGCGACGGGCGCGCGGGCGTTCACGTCGACTCCACCACCAGCTCGTCGGCGTCGAGAATTTCCACCGGCCGCATCGCCTCGCCGATCATCTTCAGGCGGCGATCAGACAGGCCTTCGAGGAACTCGCGGATCTTCGGGTGCTGGCGCAGCAGGTCTTCGAAGGCCTTGCGCTCGAGCAGGGCGATCGCGGTCTTGCGGCTCGCCGCGACGGTCGCGGTGGCGCGCAGGCCCTTGAGGAGCGCGATCTCTCCGGCGATGTCGCCCTCGCGCAAGATCGACAGGCTCACCACGCCGCCGCCCGGGTCTTCCTTCTGCACTACCAGCTCCCCCGCGAGGATCAGCACCAGCCCCTGCACCGGCTCGCCCTCGACGATGGCCTTCTCGCCGGGCCCCAGCGCGACGAAGTTGAAGCGTTGCAGCAGCGCGGGCCGCTCGACCTCGGGCACCAGCGCGAAGAGCGGCGAGGTGGCGATCAGGTTCCGCGCCATGCGGTGCTGCGCGAAGCTGGCGAGCGTCGCCGGCACCGAGGGGAACGAGCGCGCGAGCTGGTTCAGGTCTTCGCGCTCGATCTCCAGCACGTCGCAGTCGGTGACCGCGGTGATGGTGGTGGTCGGCGCGGCGCCGGTGAGCATCGAGATCTCGCCGAAGATCGAGCCGCCGCCGAGGAACGCGAGCGTCTTCGGCTCGCCGTCGGTCTGGCGGGTGACCTCGGCCTTGCCGGCCACCAGCACGTAGATGCGATCGAGCGGCTCGCCCTCGCGGCAGATGACGTCGCCTTCCTTCAGCTCGCGGTAGTCGGCCAGCTCGACGAGGTCGAGGAAGGCGTCGCGCTCGAGGTCGGCGAACAGCGGCAGCGGCGGGCGCGCCTCGGGGTCGGTGGTCGCGGTGGCGTCGACGGCGGCGAGCACGTTGATCGCCTGGTCCGACAGGTCGGAGCCCTGCAGGGTCATCAGGTCGGCCTGCACCTGCCCGTCGTAGATGCTCTCGGGCGGGAGCGGCGGCGGGCCGGCGGCCTTGCCGGTGCTGGCGCGCGCGGCGCGGGCGTGAATGCGGGCGAGCGTCTCGCGAATGCGCTTCTCGCGCGGAGACCACGGCAGCGCCTGGCGGCACGCCGCGATCGCCGACAGCAGGTAGTCGCGCTTGAGCAACCCCTCGGCGCAGGCGTGGAGCACCGTCACCGCGCGCTCGCGCTCACCGAGCTTCTCGTAGCAACGCGCGGCCAGCATGCGGGACCGGTGGTCGGCAGGCTGCCGCTTCACGGCCTCGGCGAAGACGCCGAGCCCACGTTCCCAGTTTCCGTCGGCCACGAAGTCGAGGCCGAGTTCGCGCAGTGATTGGCTCATGGAGGTTTTCCTGTGCGGCTCAGGGCGCCATGGCGGCGAGCTGGTTCTTCGCCTTCTCGTGCACGCTGGAGCCCGGGTCGGTGACCTGGATGACGATCTTGAACTTGCGCACCGCCTCACGCTGATCGCGATCGCGGATCACGTAGGCGGTCTGGAAGAGGTCTTCGGCCTTGGCCGCGACGTCGTCGAGCCCCGCGCGCGCCGCGGCGTCGTTGGGGTCGAAGCGCGCCGCGTCCTTGAAGTTCTGCCAGGCGGTGACGAGGTCGTCGCGAATGAGCGCTTCCTTGCCGGCCGCGATGGCCGACTCGCCGATCTTGTCCTGCAGTTCCTGGCCGTACTTGTTGGCGCGCAGGTTCATCTGCTCGTACTGCTGGTACGCGATGCGCAGGGGCTTGGCCGCCTGGGCCTTGGCGCCCTGGCGGAACTTCTTCATGCCCTCGTCGTAGTTGCGGCCGAAGCTGGGAATGATGCCCTGCAGCTTGCGCGCGCGGCCGTAGATGTCCTTGTCGTTGGGCAGCGCGTCCATCACGCGGTTGCACTCGCTGGCCGCGCGGTCCCACTCGCCGCCGGCGAACTTGCGCTCGACGACCACGAAGGCTTCCTGGATTTCCTGTTCGCGCTGCGCCTTCTTGCGCGCCGCCGCCGCGGCCGCCGCCGCCTTCGCGTCCTTCGCCTCGAGCGCCTTCTGTTCCTCCAGCTCGCGCTCGAACTCCGCGATCTTCTGGCCCGGCTCGGCCTGCATCTCGACCGGCAGCTCGGCGAGCAGTGAGCGCGCGGCCTCGATCTCGCCCGCGGCGATGAACTCGTCGATCTTCGCCTTCTTGTATTCGAGCTCGGCGGCGTCGAGCTCGGCCTTCACCTTGATGCGGGCCTCCTCGCTCTTCACGCTGCCCTTGCCGGTGCTGGCGATGGCCTTCTTCGCGTCATCGAAGCGCTTCTCGGCGATGGCCTTCTTCGCCACGTCGAGCGCGTTCATGAAGTTCAGCTCTTCGCGGGCCTGCTTGCCGAGGTTGGTCTTGTCGATGCCGGGCTGGAGCTTCTCGGCTTCGTCGATCAGCGCCACCGCGCGCTCGAAGTCGCCCTCGCGCACGGCGTTGCGGCCGTCTTGCATCTTCTGATCGGCCTGGAGCTTCGCGGGATCGACCGGGGGCGCCGGGGGCGGCCGCAGCGCGACGCCGACGATGAAGATGAGGAGGATCACCGTCACGAGGCCGATCACGCCGAAGCGCACGCCCTTCGGCAGCGCCTTGAACTTGGCTGCGAAGCCACCATCGGCGCCCTCGCCACGCGCGGTGCGCACCGGGCGAACGCGACCGCCCTTGCGCTCGGGCTTCTTCCCTTCACCCTCGCCGTCGCCCTCGGCCGCCTCGTCGCCACCTTCCTTGACGATGGTGGAGCCGGGCGACTCGGCAGCCGCCGCCTCACCCTCGCCCTCGCCTTCCTTCTTGTCGGCCTTCTTCTTCTCGGCCGCTTCCTTCTTGTCGGCTTCCTTCTTCTCGTTGTCTTCGCGCGCCTTCTTGAAGGCGGCCAGCTCGTCGACGAAGCGAATCTTCGTCTTGCCGATGGAGATCTCGTCGCCGTGCTCGAGCTTCTTCTCGGCGACCTTCGAGCCGTTCACCTTGGTGCCGTTGCCCGACCCGAGGTCTTTGAGCAGCACGCCGTCGTCGCCGTAGATGAGCTCGACATGGCGGCGCGACACCGAGGCGTCGGACAGCTGCAGGTCGACGCCCGGCGTGCGGCCAATGACCATGCGCACGCCCTTGAACTTCTTCTTCTTGCCCGCATCGGGGCCGCCGACGATCTCGAGCTTGAGCGGCGGGCCGGCGCGGGTGGCGTTGGCGTCGTCGGCGCCCTCTTCTTCATCGCCGCTGCCGCCCGAGGGGGTCTCGGTCTCGAGCGCGGGCAGCGCCTTGGTGCGTGAGCCGACCTCGGGGTCGAGCGCCTCGAGCCCATCGCCTTCGAGGCTCATGCTCGGGCTGCCGGCAATGTCCTCACCATCGCCCGCGTCTTCCGACGCCGCGTAGCTCTGACCCGTGTGGTAGCTCTCTTCGTCGCTCTCGGGCGCCTTGGCGCGGGCCTGGGTCTTGTTGGCGCGCTCGGGGTCGTCGCCGCCGCCCTTCTTCTTCTTGAGCGGATTCGGGGCGCGCGCCTGGGTGGCGTTGTTGACCTCGGGGTCCATCTCCTCGCGCGGGAGCTGGGTCTGGTTCGCGCGCTCGGGGTCGTTCTCGACGTCGCCGCCGCCGCGCGAGACGGTTTTCCGTGGAGGGGCCATGAATCGGCCGTCGAGACTAGCAGGAAGGATTCGCGCCCGGCCCCCACGAAACGCCAGTGCGATCTGACTGGCTGCCTTTCCGGTGCCCTTGGTTAAGGTTCGCGCCCCATGTCTTCACCCTTGCTGGCGATTCCCCTCACCGAGCGGCTGTTGGCGGCCGCGATGGAGCGCGGCGCAGACTTCGCGGAGGTCTACGTCGAGCGCAACGAGTTCACCGCGGTCACCCTCGAAGAGGACAAGGTCAAGAGCGCGCAGAACGGCCTGTCGCAGGGCGTCGGGGTGCGCGTCATCTCCGGCACCCGCGTCGGCTACGCGTACAGCGACGACCTCGACGACGAGGCGCTGTTCCGCGCGGCGCGCACCGCGGCGTTCATCGCGCAGGGCGGCGGCGCCGAGAAGAGCTACGGCGTCTCGCGCACCCCGCTGCCGACCTTCTACCGGCTGGGCGAGCACCTCGCCGACGTCGACGTGGCGAAGAAGCGCGACCTGGTGCTCCGCGCCAACAAGACCGCGCGCAAGTTCGACAAGCGCATCAAGCAGGTGATGTGCACGTGGGCCGACTCGACCAAGCGAATCCTGGTGGCGAACACCAACGGGCGGCTCGCCGAAGACACGCAGGACATGTGCCGGCTGTCGACGATGGTGGTCGCCGAGGGGAAGAAGAACGAGCGGCGCACCGGCTCGTTCGGCGGTGGCGGCCGCGTGCCGTTCTCGCACTTCGACACCTTCACGCCCGAGCAGGTCGCCGGTGAGGCCGCGCGGCAGGCGATCGCGGGCCTCGGCGCAGCCGACGCCGAAGCCGGTCAGCAGACGGTGGTGCTCGCGCCGGGGTGGAGCGGCATCCTGCTCCACGAGGCGGTGGGCCACGGGCTCGAGGCCGACTTCATTCGCAAGGGCACCTCGCTCTTCGCGGGCAAGGTCGGCGAGAAGGTAGCCAGCGACCTGGTCACGGTGATCGACGACGGCACGGTCGCCAACGCGCGCGGCTCGCTCAACGTCGACGACGAGGGCGTGCCGGCGCAGTTCAAGGTGCTGATCGAGCGCGGCGTGCTCAAGGGGTACATGTACGACTCGCTCAACGCGAAGATGATGGGCAAGGAATCGACGGGCAGCGGACGGCGCGAGTCGTTCAAGCACCTGCCGATGCCGCGCATGACCAACACGTACCTGGCGCCCGGCGAAGACACGCCCGAAGACATCATTCGCTCGGTCGACAAGGGCATCTACTGCGCGAACTTCGGCGGTGGGCAGGTCGACATCACCAACGGCAACTTCGTGTTCGAGGTGAGCGAGGCGTACGAGCTGAAGAAGGGCAAGCTCGGCAAGCCGCTCAAGGGCGTGACGCTGATCGGCGTCGGCCCGGAGGCGCTCAAGAACGTCACGCGCGTCGGCAACGACCCCAAGCCCGACCCGGGCATGGGCACCTGCGGCAAGGACGGCCAGAGCGTGCCGGTCGGCGTGGGGCTGCCGACGGTGCGCATCGATCACATGACGGTGGGCGGGACGAAGGTGGGAGGCAAGCGATGATCACCGAGAGCCATTCGGCGCTGGCGAAGAAGGTGATGCAGCGCGCGCTGAAGCGGGGCGCGAAAGAGGCCGAGGTCTTCCTGCAGGTCGGTCGCAGCGCCGACGTGCGCGTGCGCGACGGAGAGATCGAAGATCTCACCCAGGCCACCAGCAAGGGCCTCGGGCTGCGCGTGATCGTGAAGAAGAAGCTCGGCTTCGTGTGGACGTCTGACTTCGACCTGAAGGGCCTCGACGCGCTGATCGATCGCGCCATCGCGCTGGCCGACATGTCGGCGGCGAACCCGCTCAACGGGCTCCCGGACCGTGAGGCGCTCGGCAAGATCCCCGACGTGGGCGCGCTGTACGACGGCCGCGTCGCCGACCTGCCCCCGGACTGGAAGATCAAGGCGTCGCTCGAGATGGAGAAGGTCATCAAGGCCTTCGACCCACGCATCAAGACCATCGAGTCGGTGGGCGCGGGCGAGTCGGTGAGCGAGGTGCACCTCGCGTCGAGCGCCGGCATGCACGGCAGCTACGAGGGCACGAGTGTGTACCTCTACGCGTCGCCCGTCGCGACCGACGGCACCCAGCTGCAGACCTCGTACTGGTACGACGCGAAGCGCTTCTTCGAAGATCTCGGCTCGCCCGAAGACGTGGCGAAGAAGGCGGCGCAGCGCGCGGTGCGGCTGCTGGGCGCGAAGAAGATCAAGAGCGAGAAGCTGCCGGTGGTGTTCGACCCGACGATGGCCGCGGGCTTCGTGGCGTCGATCGCCGGCGCGATGAACGGCGACGCGGTGTTCAAGCGCGCCTCGTTCCTCGCTTCGAAGCTGGGCCAGAAGATCGCGCCCGAGCACTTCACGCTGATCGACGAGGGGCTGCGGCCGCGCGGGCTGGCGACGTCACCCTTCGACGGCGAGGGCGTGCCGACGCGCAATACGCCGCTGGTCGAGAACGGCGTGCTCAAGGCGTTCCTCTACGACACGTTCACCGCGCGCAAGGCGAAGACGAAGACCACCGGCAACGCGTCGCGTGGCTATCGCTCGCTGCCGGGCATCGGGGTGAACAACCTGGTGCTCACGCCGGGCACGCGCACGCCGGAAGAGATCCTCAAGGAGATCCCCCGCGGGCTCTACGTGACGGCGATGCTCGGCCACGGGGCGAACACCATCACCGGCGAGTACTCGCGCGGCGCGAACGGGCTGCTCATCGAAAACGGCGAGCTGACCCAGCCGGTGCAGGAGGTCACGGTCGCCGGCAACTTGAACGACATGCTGCTGCAGCTCGACGCGATCGGCAGCGACCTGCACTTCCACGGGGCGACGGGCGCCTCGACGCTGCGTTTCAAGGAACTCACCATCTCGGGTGAATGAGGGGACGAACACATGGCCACCAAGAAGATCGTCAAGAAGCCGAAGAAGGCGCGTCGCAAGAAGGTCGAAGCGGGCAGCAAGGGCCTCGGCGCGAAGGAGATGTCGGCGTCGATCGACGGGCTCGAGCTCGCCAAGCTGATCGAGTCTGACGGCGGCAGCATCGTCGGCAGCTACAAGGAGCCGCTGGGCAGCAAGCACGTGGTGATCGCGGCGTTGCCGATCGACAAGGTCGAGCCGACTCCGTACCAGCGTGATCGCAGCGACACGCACGTGAAGAAGCTCGCCGACGCGATGGAGAAGGTCGGCCGCTTCCTCGACCCGATCATCGCGGTGCGCAAAGACGGTCACTACTGGACGCCCAACGGCAACCACCGCCTCGGTGCGGCGAAGCTGCTGGGCCTCAAGTCGATCGTCGCGCTCGTGATTCCCGAGGAGGACGTGGCGTTCCAGATCCTCGCGCTCAACACCGAGAAGGCGCACAACCTGAAGGAGCGCTCGCTGGAGGTCATTCGCATGGTGCGCGGCCTGGTCGGCGCCAACCGCGAAGGCAACGAGAGCGACTACATCCTCTTCCTCGAGGAACCGCACTTCATCACCTTCGGCGCGGCCTACGAGAAGAAGCCCCGGTTCAGCGCGGGCGCCTACTCGAGCGTGGTGAAGCGCCTCGAGGGCTTCATCGAAGAGCCGATCGCCGACGCGCTGAAGGAACGTGAGAAGCGCGCCGATCTGCTGCTCCAGTGGGACGAGGCGGTGGGCAGCGTGGTCGAGGCGCTCAAAGCCAAGGGGCTCCAGTCGCCGTACCTGAAGAACTACGTCGTCGCGCGGGTCAACTTCCTCAAGTTCAAGAAGGAAGGCGACTTCGACTTCGAAGACACCATCAAGCAGCTGATCGCCTCGACGAAGAAGATCGATCCGTCGAAGGTGAACAAGGACGACCTCGCCAAGATGGGCGGCGCGCCGGCCGAGTCGACCGACGAATAATTCTCTCTTCCTGAGAATCGACGCCCGCGGCCTTGACGCGCGGGCGCTCGACGAAAACGTGTGTGCTACCGTGGGCGACGGTGGGCCGCTCCGGAGTTCCCATGTCGTCCTCGCGATCGTTCTCGTGGCTGCTCGGCGCGTGCGTGCTGTTTGCGCTCGCGTGCGGCAAGCCCACGCCCAACGGCCAACTCGGCCCTGAAAACTGCACCAACCACGCTGACGACAACGGCGACGGCAAGGTCGATTGCCTCGATCCGAAGTGCTTCACCGACGCCGCGTGCCGCATGTTGACCGAGCGCTGCGACAACGGCGCAGACGACAACGGCGACGGGAAGACCGACTGCGCTGATCAGCTGTGCGCCGGCCAGGCGTGCGGCATCGATTGCCTGTGCGTGAACGGGGTGCCGGTGATCGGCGGCCTCGGAGGCGGCACGGGCGGTGGCGGCGGCACGACCGGCGGCGGAACCGGTGGCGGCAGCACGGGCGGCGGCGGCGGTGGGCGAGGTGGCGGGACGGGCGGCGGCACGGGAGGCGGCTCCACGGGCGGTGGGACCGGCGGCGGCACCACGGGCGGCGGGACCGGCGGCGGCACCACGGGCGGCGGGACCGGCGGCGGCACCACGGGCGGCGGCTCGGCGACGGGCGGCGGCACGGCGACCGGCGGCGGCACGGCGACGGGTGGCGGCACGGCGACGGGTGGCGGCACCGCGACCGGTGGCGGCACGGCGACGGGTGGCGGCACGGCGACGGGCGGCGGCACGGCGAGCGGCGGCGGCACGGCGACCGGTGGTGGCGGCGGCACGAGCGCCGAGCAGAACTGCTCCGACAACATCGACAACGACGGCGACAACGCGACTGACTGCGACGACTCCGACTGCGTGGGGCGCACCTGCGGCATGGGTTGCACCTGCGCGCAGAACCGCAAGACCGAGGTGTCCTGTTCCGACGGCACCGACAACGACGGCGACGGGGCGACCGACTGCGCCGATTCCGACTGCGCGGGCGTGGGCACCGAGATCTGCAACGACGGCCTCGACAACGACTGCGACCGCGCCATCGACTGCGGCGACACCAGCTGCAACGGCTCGCCCCAGTGCGTCGGCGTGCTGGACGGCAAGCCCTGCCTGCAAGACGCGCAGTGCGCGGGCGCCAAGTGCTTCACCGAAGCAGCGACCGGCGTGCCGAATGGCATGTGCAGCAACGCCACCTCGTGCACCGTCGGCAGCAACGCGGGCTGCAACGGCGGCACCTGCGTCGCCGGCAGCACGGCCAACACCTGCTACGCGAAGTGCACTGGCACCGGCATCAACAACCCGGGAGCCTGCCGCGCGGGCTTCATCTGCTTCGACCCCGACACCAACACCGGCAACGGCAACAACTTCTGCCAGCCGGGCTGCTCGGCGAACACGGAATGCGCGGGCTCGGGCGCCAGTTACGGGTGCAACCCATGGAGCAAGCGCTGCCAGGCCGTCGACAACGGGCTGCGGAAGTATGGTGCGACGTGCACCACCGGCAGCCAGTGCGAGAGCGGCATCTGCTTCACCGGGCTCGACTATCCCGCGGGGTACTGCACGGGCATCTGCCGTGGCGACACCAACAACTGCGGCCCGAGCGGCTTCTGCTCGTTCAACGCGTCGTACGGCGACAACCTCGGCTTCTGCTACCAGTCGTGCACCACGACGACGCAGTGCCTCAACCCGTACATGAGCTGCTTCCGCACCGCCCCGAACGCGCCGACGCGCGCGTGCACCTGCTTCGTGAGCACCTCGGCCTGTCTGTACGACAGCGACTGCTGCTCGGGCTCGTGCTGGCTGGGCACGTGTGACTGACCGATGAGCTCCACCGTTCTCGTCGTCGACGACGACCGCGCCAACCTCGACTCGGTGTGCCGCATCTTCCAGAAGGAAGGCGTGGCGACGCTCGCGGCCTCGAACGGCCAGGAAGCGCTCGAGCACCTGCGCAAGCCCGAGGTGGGCATCATCGTGTCGGACCTGATGATGCCGGGCGTCGATGGCCAGGCGCTGTTGCGCGCGGCGCGGGCGATGCGACCCGACGTCGAGGTGGTGCTGATGACCGCCTACGCCACCGTCGAGACCGCGGTCGCCGCGATGCGCGAGGGCGCGTACGACTTCATCACCAAGCCGCTCAAGCGCCACTCGCTGGTGAAGGCGGTGCAGAAGGCGATGGAGAAGCAGGCGCTCGTCGCCGAGAACCGCGACTTGAAGGCGCAGCTCGCCGCGCTCGGTCCACGCTCGCTGGTGGGCAACTCCCCCGCGTTCCGCGCGTTCATGGACATGCTCAAGCAAGCGGCGCCCACCACGGCGACGCTGCTGCTGCTGGGCGAGTCGGGCACCGGCAAGGAGCTCGCGGCACGCTTCATTCACGAGTCGAGTCAGCGCGCGAAGGGGCCGTTCGTCGCGGTGAACTGCGCGGCGCTGCCCGAGTCGCTGCTCGAGGCCGAGCTGTTCGGTCACGAGAAGGGCGCGTTCACCGGCGCGGTGGCCCGCAAGGAAGGCCGCTTCGAGCGCGCGAACGGGGGCACCCTCTTCCTCGACGAGGTCGGCGAGATGTCGGCGTCGGCGCAGGTGAAGTTGCTCCGCGTGCTGCAGGAAGGCGAGCTCGAGCGGCTGGGCGGAACGCAGACCATCAAGGTCGACACGCGTGTCGTCGCGGCGACCAACAAGGACCTGCAGCGCGAGGTGCAGGAAGGCCGCTTCCGCGAAGATCTCTACTTCCGCTTGAACGTGGTCGAGGTGCGCATTCCCTCGCTCGCGTCGCGGCGCGAAGACGTGCCGTTGCTCGCCGAGACGTTCCTGCGGAAGTTCGCGAGCAAGAACGCGAAGACGGTGCGCGGGTTCTCGGACGAGGCGATGAAGGTGCTCGAGAACTACGCGTGGCCGGGCAACGTGCGCGAGCTCGAGCATGCCGTCGAGCGCGCGGTGGTGCTGTGCCGTGGCGAGATCATCGAGCTCGGCGATTTGCCCGATGCGATTCGACGTGGGCCGATCGGCTCGGCGTCGCAGATCATCATTCCGATCGGCACGCCGTTCGAAGAGATCGAGCGGCGGGTGATTCACGAGACGCTGCGGCACACGCGCGGCGACAAGAACCTCGCGGCACGGATGCTCGGCATCGCGGCGCGCACCATCTACCGGAAGCTCGCGGCGGAGGGCGCCTCGGACGAGGCGACCGCGCCGGAGACTGAGACTGGCGGCGGCGGAACTCCATCCAACGGGTGAGTGAGTTACTCCTCACCCCGACCCTCTCCTCCTCGGAGGAGAGGGAGATCTAGCCGTTGAAGGTCTGCACCAGCTGCTCGATGCGGCCGCGCAGCTCGTCAGCATCCTTCCGCTCCGGCTTGCCGTGCTCGAGCCAGCTGCGCAGCGCCTCGACGGTCTCGCCCGCGAGATCGACGTCGCGCTTCTTCTCAGCCTCGTCGAGCAGTGCGATCAGCGGCGCCTTCACATCGAAGTGACCGAGTTCCATCAGCCCCGTCGCCGCGCCGAGCCGCGCGAACGGAATGCGCGACGTGTCGTTGGCGATGGCAGTGAGATCAGCGATCGCGGCCGGCTTGTCGCCCTTCGCCGCCTTCACCACCGCGCGCATCACACCCTGGTGCTCGGGAAAGAGCCCCTCGTCGACGCTCACCAACCGATCCGCGAGCGCGGGATGCCCCTTCTGCGCCAACGCCTCGGGCATGCCGTCGAACACCTGCGACCACTCGTCGCCCACCGCCGCCAGCGTCTCGACCATGAAGCGCTCGCGCGTCTTCGGCTCAGTCGGGATCTTCGGGATGTACGCCTCGACCATCTTGAAGCGCGAGTCCCACGTGCCGTCGTCGGCCTTGCCGCTCAGCGCCCCATCGAGCGACCCGAGCAGGCCAATGAGCGTCAGCGCGAGATCGGTCGGCGCGAGCTCGCCCTTCTTGAAGCGGCTCCACAGCTCTTCGGCGGCCGCCGCGGGGAAGCGGGAGAACTGGCCGGTGCCCTTCCACTGGTCGTGCCATTCCTGCGCGATCGCCAGGGGGAACATGGTCTTCGCCAGCTCGAGGTACCGCGCCTCGGTCATCTCGACGCCGTAGTGGCCGAGCGTGCCGAGGATCGCCTCGGTCGAATAACTGTCGATGCCGCGGTCCACCCACTTCTTGTCGACGCGCTCGCTCATCAGTGGTGCCCGCCGGTGTGCTGGTGCGCGCGATCGAGGCGGTCGCGCACCGCGCGGATGTACGCCGCGTCGCTGTCACCCTTCTGCACCAGGTGGCCGAGGAGGTGCGCGATCGAGTCGGCGAGCCCCCACTGCTTCTTCTCGGCCGCCGCGTCGAACACGTCGATGCCGAGCTTCTTGACGGTCTCGAACTCCTCGAGCTGCACGAGCGCGTCGATCGCCGAGTACCGCGCGTAGACGTCGCGGGCCGCGTCAGCCGACCACTTCGCGAGATCGGCCACCGCCGCTTCCTTCTCGCCGCTGTACGCGCGCACCACCGCGGTCATGCAGCCCTCGCGGTCGGCGAACAGCACCTCGTGCACGCGCGCGAACTTGAGCGCCTCTTCCTTCTTGCCGGCCTTCGCGAGCCGCTCGGGCAGCTCGTTGAACGTCTTGGCCCACGACTCGATGAAGGTGACGAACTCGCGCATGAAGGCGTCGCGGCGATCACCGGGTGCGGGCAGCGAAGCAGCCAGCGCGTCCCACCGGCCGAACGCGGCGTTCAGATCGGCGTCAGCGACCTGGCCGAGCGTCTTCAGCGCATGCGCGATGAGCTCGATCACCTGGTGCGCGGCCTTCATCGGCGCCGGCTTCTCGGGGAGCAAGCGGCCGAACAGCTCGTTGGCCGCGGCATAGGGGAAGGTCGCGAACTGGCCAGTGCCCTTCCACTTCGGCTTCCATTCCACCGCGAGCTCGAGGGGGAACTTCTCGGCGGCGAGCGCCTTGAAGCCAGCCTCGTCGTACCCCACGCCGTAGTGGCCCAACGTCCCGAGGATCGCCTCGGTCGAGTACCCACTGAGGCCCTTGTCCTTCCACTGCTTGTCGACACGCGCGTTCATGGCGCGGCTTATAACCACATTCGTGAAGCGCGCGCGCCGCGACAGACCGGTGTTGTTGATCGGCGCGGGCACGGGCGAAGCAACCTGCGGCATCCTCTACGTGGCGAGCTACGCGCGGCGCGCGGGCATCGAGACGTACGTGCGGCTCACCGACGGCGACGAGACCGAAGCCGAGATGGAACGCTCGCTGTCCGAGTACCTCCGCCACCTGCAGCCGCGGCTGGTCGGCATCTCGCTCAAGTGGTTCCACCACCTCGCGCGGGCGCTGCAGTTGGCGCGCATCATCAAGCGCCTCGATCCCTCGGTGGAGGTCGCCCTCGGTGGCAACTCCGCCAGCTGGTTCTGGAAGGAGCTGCTCGCCTTCGAGGAGATCGACCACCTCGTGCTCGGTGACGGAGAGCTGCCCTTTCTCTCGCTCTGCCGCGGTGACGACCCGCCGATCAACGTGGTGTCCCGCGCGCGCGGCGTGCCGAACCTGAAGAACCCGCTGCAGTACGTGCAGGGCGCCAGGAGTGACGACCTCCACTACTCGCACTTCGATCAGCTCTTCCTGAGCGAGGTCGATCGCAGCTCGTTCTCGGGCTGGGTCGCACCGGGCAAGGGCTGCGGCGAAAACTGCCTCTACTGCGGTGGCACGCGCGGCATGCAGAAGGCGACCTTCGGGCGTGCGAAGCCGTTCCTGCGGCCCCCCGAGGCGGTGGTGAAAGATCACCTCGAGATCGCGCCGTTCACCTGGCAGCTCCGCTACGACTTCCAGGGCAGCAGCGCGGAGTTCCTCGAGGCGTGCTGGGGCGACGTCGATCTCTCGAAGCATTCCACGACGTACTTCCTGTGGGGCGTGCCGCCGCCCGAGCTGATCGACGCCCTGTGCGCGCGCTTCGCCCGGCTCTTCATGGTGCTCGACATCGGCTGCTTCGCGCAGAGCCAGCGCGTGAAGATGATGAAGCTCGGGCTGCTCAAGCCCTGCCCCACCGACGCGGAGCTGATGAAGGTGATCGAGCACGCGCGCACCCACCAGAACCTCGAGCTCGAGATCAGCGGCATCGCGTCGCTGCCCTTCGCCACGCCGCAGGCGCTCAAGGAAGAGGCGGCGCTCATTCGCCGGCTGCTCGCGATGAACTGCACCATCGGCTACCAGCGCCTCGAGTCGCAGCCCGGCGCGCTCGTCACCGAGCACCCTGCCCGTTTCCACATGAAGTCGGAGGCGACCTCGTTCGCCGAGTTCCTCCACTACTTCCAGCACGTCGACCCCAGCGCGCGCACGGTGCCGATGGTGCGCTACGCCGACGTCAAGCTCGAGGCGCACGTCACGAAGGTCTTCGATGAGCTCGACCAGGAGATCGTCGAACACCACGCCAAGCGCGAGCACATGGCCGTCGAGCTCGACACCACGCTCGTCGACGCCTCGGCCGCGGTGCGCAAGCTGAGCCTCGGCCAGTGGCTCGGCGACCACCGGGTGCCAGCGAAGCTGCGGAACGAGCCCGTCACCGCGGTGCGCTCGAGCAACGGCACCGGGCTGGTCTGCGCCCCCACCCTCGATCCGCGGCGCTTTTCCGACCTCTCGCTGCACCAGCACGACGAGGGGCGCGCGGTGCTGGCGACGCTGGCGGAGTTCGCCAGGCCCACCTCGGTGCGCAAAGCGATCACCGCCTTGAAGAAGCAGCGGCTCGACCCCGACGCCGCCTTCGAGCTGGTGCATCACCTCACGCAGGCACGCTTCCTGGGAGTGCGCTGATGATCTCGATGGTCCTCCTGTCGTTGGCGCTCGGCGCCGAGCCACCGCTGCACGTCGCGATTCAGAAGGGCGACACGGCGAAGGTGAAGGAACTCCTCGCGGCCGGCGCGTCACCCAACGAGCTGTGCGACGCCGGCTTGACGGCGCTGCTCGAGGCGGTGCGCTGGGGCACTCCGCTGCGGGCCGAGCTGGTGCTGGCGCTGCTCGACGCCGGGGCCGACCCGAAGCCGCGCGTGAACGCGCGCACCGTGCTCTCGGGCGCGCTCTGGGCGCTGGGCGATCGCTACCCGGGCGCCGCTGACGTGATCGACGCGCTGCTCGCGAAGGGCGCCTCGACGCTCGAGCCGGTGGGCGACGCGAACTACTACCGTGAGCGGCCGTTCGGCGCGCTGCGCCGCGCGATGAAGGGCCGGAAGGATCTCCCGCCCGACCTCGATCGTGTCTTCGCGGCGCTCTCGGCAGCCGAGCGCAAAGAAGAGGAAGACTTCGAGCGAACCCTCACCGCGGAAGCCGAGGCCGACGCGATGGTGTGGCGCGGCGCGACCGACCCGCGCGCGATCAGCGAGGCCTTCGCCGACGTCGATGACGAGCTCCAGCGCCGCACCCAGACGCACGTGCCCGAGCTGAACCTCGGCTTGAAGCCCGGCTTCCCGAAGGTCGTGAAGAGCGACGCGGTGTCCGGCATGAAGCCGGGGTTCTTCGTGGTGGTGCTCGGGTTCTGCGCCCCGTCGGCGAGCGGCGCCGCGCTGGAAGGCCTCAAGCGCTTCGGTGACGCGGCGATCTACACGCGGCGCGTGAAGGCCCCCTCTTCGCTCCTCGCCACCTGCCCCAGCCCGTCGACCATCACGGGTGACACGCCGCTGGTCGTGAAGAGCAAGACGCAGGTGCTGACCGCCACGCCGTTCAACGACGAGGACCACCAGGGCGTGGTGGTGACGTTGCGCGGAACTGCCGGCGAGTTCATCGACCTCTTCGCCTTCACGTCGGGCTGCACACTCGACGTGAGCGCGACGAAGACCAGCGTGACCATCGTGAACCAGTGCAACGAAGAGTTCGTCGAACGTGAGCTGTGCACGTACCCCGCGATGACTGAGCGCGCCGTCATCACCGCGGGGCCGACCGGACTGCAGCAGCGCGGCACCCTCGGAGCACCCCGCAAGCCGTCGATGTGCGGCGAGTGAGCCTCAGTTCAGCGGAGCGGTGCAGAGCTCGCTCGTCGGCTCCGCGACGGCGGGCGCCGAGTAGTGCAGCTCGAGCGAACCCACGCCGTCGACGTTGCGCATGAAGAGCGCGCCGTTCCACTTGCTCTCGCCGACCAGCTCGAGATCGGAACCCGGCGCGTACACCGCGGCCACCACGTCCTGGCCACCCACCATCGAGACGGTGTGCCCCGGCGAGACGTAGAGCTTCACCGCGCCGGGCGTGGCGCCGGCACCGAACGACGAGCTGCCGACGAGGTCCACGTCGCCGTCGACGTACAGATCGAGCGTGCTCCCCGGCGTCAGCTCGATGCCCGTGGTGCCCACGCCCGAGAAGTCGCCCGACACGTAGATCGCGACCGCACCGTCGACGGTGAGGGCGTGCTGGCCGACGACGCTGATGCCGTCGAACACGTAGCTGCCGCTGCCCAGCGCGTACTTCTCGTCGCCCACGTGCTCGTGCAGCGAGAGCCCGGCGGCGAGGTTGTCGTTCGCGGTGCGCGCGGCGGCGATGGCGGCGGCGACGTCGAGCGGCGCGTCTTCACCGCACGCGCACGGCGGGTCGCCCAGCGGCTGGTAGGTCGCCTTCGCGCCGACGGTCGCGCCCGGCGAGGTCCACGCCTCGCCTTCAGGAGTCCACAGCGTGCCGCCGACCTTCAGCTCGCCGACGCTCGAGAGACCGCTGCCCGCGACGAGATCGTTGGTGACCTCGACCTTGCCGACGCCGTCCACCTTCGCCGGCGTGGACAGCGTGCCGCCGACGGTGAGCTGCCCGACGCCGGTGACGCCGCCCCACGCGCGCAGATCGCCCGAGAAGTCGTGCGTGCCCACCACGTCGAGCGTGCCGTTCAACGCCGCAGGTCCGCCCTGCACCCACGCGCCCTGGCCGACCGCGCGGTAGTCGCCGCACAGGCAGAGCGCCGCGGTGAACACCTCGCGCGCCGGCGACGACGGGCACGAGATGATCGGCTGCCGGCCGACCTTGCCAGACGCGCCCGACGGTTGGACGCCTCCGATTCCACACGCGCTCAACACCACGACGGCTGCCAGGACGATCTTCCGCATGAGGTTCTCCGGGTTGGGGGGGACGGAGAGTCCCGTCGCATGCCCCGCGCCAACGCCAAGTGACCGTTTTGACAAACGATCGCGCAGCGTCGGCAGCGGGCTGGATTGAGGCCGCGCCGCACCAGTGTCCTGCGTCGAGGACAGGGGAAAGCCTGCTACACCGCACCGCATGAACGCTCTGCGCGCGTCGCTCATCGTCTCGGTCGTGGTGGCATCGTCACCGGCCGTCGCCCAGTCGTGGAACTCGAACTCCGGCGGGTGGAACACCGGGTACGGCACGGTCTACGGGTCCTTCGGTTTGGCGAACGCGACGCAGAATATGTACAACACGATGCAGCTCAACCTGCAGCGCGCGACCATGCGCCAGGCGATGATCAACAAGTGGGGCCTCGCCGCGGTCGAAGAAGCCGAGCGCAACGCGAAGGCCGGCAAGCCAGCGCCCAGCGGCATGCAGGTGAGCGCGCCGCCGCCCGCCCCGAAGAACCTGGGCGTGTTCAAGCCGAGCGCGAAGTCGACCACCTTCAAGCAGCTCGGCGACGCGCTGGGCGGCACCGCTGAAGAGAAGCAGGCGATCACCACCATCGCCCAGGCGACGCGCGACGCGTTCGAGTCGCAGCCAGACACCGCGCCGTGGAAGAACAACGTCGCCGGTGCGCTCACCTTCTTCCTCGTCGGCAACCTCGTCATCGCCACCGGGTCCGAGGAACCGAGCGACGAGGCGACGAAGGCGCTCTTCAACGCCATCAGCCAGACGCTCGACGCCTCACCCGAGTTCGCGAAGACCAGCGCGAAGGACAAGCAGGCGCTCTACGAGGCGCTCATCGGGTTCACCGGCATCCCGCTGGCGATCTCCAGCGACGCGAAGGAACGTGGCGACGCCAAGCAGGAACAGCAGGCGCGCGAGCTGGCGGCGCGGCTGATCCAGCTCGTGCTCAAGGTCGACGCGGCGCAGGTGAAGCTGAACTGAAGTCGAAGTCAGGCGCGCGAGCCGTGACGACCGGCGCCCGCGGCGAAGCGCGCGGCTCCGGCGACGCCCTCGGCGTGCAGTGACGCCACGCCGCCCTCGAATTCCCTCAAGATCGCCTCGGGCAACGGCAGGTCGAACTGGCCGTGGGCGCTCGCGCGATCGGCGCGCATGCAGGCCTGGGGGAAGTGCGCGATCTCTTCCGCCAGCGCTTCGGCGGCGGCGCGGGCCTGCCCCTTCGGCACCACGCGGTTGACCAGCCCCATCGCGAGCGCCTCGTCGGCCTTCACCGCGCGACCGGTGAGGATGAGATCGAGCGCACGGGACAGCCCGATCAAGCGGGGCAGCCGCACGGTGCCGCCGTCGATCAACGGCACGCCCCAGCGCCGGCAGAAGACCCCGAAGACCGCGTCTTCCTCGGCGACGCGCAGATCGCACCACGCCGCGAGCTCGAGCCCGCCAGCGACCGCGTGTCCGGCGATCGACGCGATGACGGGCTTGCTGAGCACCATGCGGCTGGGCCCCATCGGCCCCGCGCCGCTCGGCTCGACGCGGTTCTGCCGCTCGGTGCCGATGCTCTTGAGATCCGCTCCCGCGCAGAACACCCCGCCCTCGCCGTGAAACACCGCGACGCGCGCCTCGTCATCGGCCTCGAATTTCTGAAACGCCTCGACGAGAGCCTCCGCGGTCGGGCGGTCCACTGCGTTCTTCGCCTCGGGCCGGTGCATCAGCACCGTGAAGATCGGGCCGCGCTTCTCGTAGCGAACGCTCATGGCCAACCGGTCTAGCAAGTTGCAGTCTGCGGCGCGGAACGAGTCTGCGCGCAGGGACGTCCACCCCGCTTTGGAGATGAACATGAACCTTCGCTTTCTCACTGCCGCCGTCGCGCTGTTGGCCGCCACCGCCAGCCACGCCTTCTGTGGTTTCTACGTCTCGAGCGCCGGCGGCCAGCTCTTCAACGACGCGACGATGGTCACGCTGATGCGCGACGGCACGCGCACCGTGCTCGGCATGCAGAACAACTACCGCGGGCCGCCCGACGACTTCGCGATGGTGGTGCCGGTGCCGGTGGTGCTCCAGAAGGAAAACGTGCGCACGCTGCAGAAATCGGCGTTCGATCGCATCGACGCCATCGCCTCGCCGCGGCTCGTCGAGATGTACACCGACACCGTGCCCTGCCCGATGCCGGTCGCGCGCTCGATGCCGGGCAGCGCCGCGGGCATGGGTGACATGAGCTCGGTGCCGCGCGATCTCGGCGTGAAGGTCGAGGCCCAGTTCTCGGTGAACGAGTACGACATCGTGATCCTCTCGGCGAAGGACGCCCTCGGCCTCGACATCTGGCTCAAGGAGAACAAGTACAAGATCCCCGACGGCGCCGAGCCGCTGCTGCGACCGTACGTGCAGAACGGCAGCAAGTTCTTCGTGGCGAAGGTGAACGCCAAGAAGGTGAAGTTCATCAACGGGCCCGACGGCAGCAAGCAGGCGGTGCTCTCGCCGCTGCGCTTCCACTACGACTCCGAGAAGTTCGAGCTGCCGGTGCGCCTGGGCCTCATCAACAGCTCGGGGAAGCAGGACCTCATCGTCCACATCATCGCGAAGAGCCGCTACGAGGTCGCCAACCGGCCGAACGTCTTCGTGCCCACCAACCTCGACGTGAAGCTCGCGGTGCAGCCGGTGTTCGGGCCCTTCTATTCGGACCTGGTGAACAAGACGTTCGAGAAGAACGCCGGCGCGGCGGTGACGGAGTTCGCGTGGAAGGGCGCGCTGCCGCCTCCGCAGTCGACCATCGGCATGAGCGGCGGCGGTGGCGCGATGTTCGGCAGCAGCTGCGACCCCGCGGTGCCGCAGATGGTGACCGTCGATGACCCGCTCGCGCGCAACCTCGGCGCCGACGTGATCCCCGGCATCAAGACCGACACCCAGGTCGCGCAGTTCGCGGCCGACGCGACGGTGACGCGCATCCACCTCCGCTACACGAAGGACAGCCTCACCGACGATCTCGTGTTCCGGCAGGCCGACCCGATTCACGGCGGCATTCCCGGCGTCGAGAAGACCGAGACCGCGAAGGAGAACCGCTTCCAGGGCCGCTACATCATGTGGCGCAAGGGGAGCATCTGCTCGGGGCTCGGCATCGGCTACGGCGGGCTCGGGGGCGCGTACGGCCCGTCGGGCGGCATCATCTCGAGCGGGCTGGCGGGCACCAACGCGGTGATGGCGAAGGCGACGAAGCTCGAGAAGCCCTTCGAGGACTACCTCGTCACCGACATTCCGGAGCTGGGCATCACCGGCAAGGGCAAGACGCCGCCCCCGGCCGACCCGAAGAAGCCGCCGCAGAAGTAGTCGTCGCGGGCGCGGCAACGGGCGTAGCTTCGGCCGCGCCATGGAAGAACGAATTCGCGCGGCGCTGCAGAAGCACGGAGCGACGCTCAAGTCGGTGAAGCCCCTGCACGGCGGCGCGTGCCAGGAGAACTTCAAGGTGCAGCTCGAGCACCACGGGCACGAGCTCACGCTGGCCCTGCGGAGCGACGCCGCCTCGTCGCTCCCCGGCAGCATCGATCGCGCCACCGAGTTCTCGGTGATCGAGGCCGCGGTGAAGGCCGGCGTGAAGACCCCCGCCCCGCGCTGGCTCGAGCGCTCGCTGGTGCGCGACGGCGCGAGCGCCTACTTCCTCGACTGGGTGGCCGGCGAGGCGATCGGCCGCCGCGTGGTGCGCAACCCGGAGCTCGAGGCGGCGCGACAGAAGCTGCCCGTCGAGCTCGCGCAGACCCTGGCCCGCGTGCACTCCATCACCCCGCGCGCGACGCCGCTGCCGCTGCGGGGTGCGACCGAGTCTCCCGCTCGCCACGCGCTCGACACGCTGCGCGCGCAGCTCGACGCGTTGCCCGGCACCTACCCCGCGGTGGAGTACGCGCTGCAGTGGCTCGGCGCGCACCTGCCCGCGAAGGAAGAGGTGACGCTGCTGCACGGCGACTTCCGCACCGGCAACTTCATGGTCACGCCCGACGGCTTGAGCGCGCTGCTCGACTGGGAATTCGCGCACTGGGGCGACCCCTGCGACGACCTGGCGTGGATCTCGGTGCGCGACTGGCGCTTCAACCGCCTCGACAAGCCGATCGGCGGCTTCGCGGCGCGCGAGCCGTTCTACGCCGCGTACGAGGCAGCCAGCGGGCGCACCATCGATCGCGCGAAGATCCTGTGGTGGGAGATCTGCGGCAACCTGAAGTGGGCCGTGGGCAGCGTCTTCCAGGGCGAGCGGTACCTGAAGGGCGAATCGGCCGACCTCGAGCTGATCGCCATCGCGCGCCGCAACGTCGAGATGGAATTCGAAGCGCTGCGCCTCATCAAGCAAGGGAGCCTGTGATGCAGAACCGCCCCGACCACCCCACTCTCCTCGACGCGCTCTCGAGCTTCTTGATGGCCGACGTCGCGCCGAAGCTCGAAGGCGACAAGGCGCTGCAGTTTCGCGTGTTGATCGCCGCCAACCTCGCCACCGTCGTCGCCGGCGAGCTGCGCACCCACGGCACCCGGCTCTCGCACGAGGGCGCGCGGCTCAGCGCCTTGCTCGGCGCGCCGACCACGCCCACCACCGACGCGCAGCTCGAGGCGCTCAACCGCGAGTTGTCGGCCCGGCTGCGCAAGGGCGAGCTCGTCGACGACGCGACGCTCGAGCACCTGCTGGCCACCGCGCGCGAGACGCTCGAGGTCACCAACCCGCGCTTCGAACTCTGAGCGAGCCGCGTACAATCACCACCGTGGATCCCCTCGCACACGGCGACACGGTGCTCTCCAGCGGCAAGTCCGGGGAGACGGTGCCCGGCCTCGTCGGCAAGACCCTCGGCAGCTACGAGCTGACCGCCCTGCTCGGCGCGGGCGGCATGGGCGAGGTGTACCGCGGGCGCCACACGCTGCTCGGGCGCGAGGTCGCGGTGAAGGTGTTGCGCGACGAGTACGCGTCGAACCCCGAGGTCGTGCAGCGCTTCTTCCAGGAAGCGAAGCTGGTCAACGACATCAACCACCCGCACATCGTGCAGATCATCGACTTCGCGCAGGTCGACGGCTCGGTGTTCTGCGTGATGGAGCTGCTGCAGGGCCGCTCGCTCGCCACGGTGATCGAGCAGGAAGGTCCGCTCTCGCTGGCGCGGATCATCGATCTCACCGACCAGGTCTGCGACGCGCTGTCGGCCGCGCACCGCCTGGGCGTCGTGCACCGCGACATCAAGCCCGACAACCTCTTCGTCACCCTCGATGCGCAGGGCGCCGAGCGCGTGAAGGTGCTCGACTTCGGCATCGCGCGGCGACCCGATGGCTCGAAGACCGCGGTCGGCATGGTGATGGGCACGCCGGGCTACATGGCGCCCGAGCAGGCCGCGGGCCGCGCCGTCGACGCGCGCGCCGATCTCTATTCGCTCGGCGTGGTGCTCTACGAGCTGCTGACCGCGAGCTCGATGGTCGAGCTCAAGGGGCCGCCCACCCGCGTCACCGTGAGCGCGAAGGGCGAGCCGATCGCCGCGCCGCTGTCTGACGCGATCGAGGCCTGTCTCTCGCTCGACGCGGCACGGCGGCCAGTGTCGGTCGATGCGCTGCGAGCGGCGCTGCACGATCGCACGTCGCGGCGACGCCCGGTGGTGATCGCGCTCGCAGCAGCAGCGGTGCTCGCCGTCGTGGGAGCACTCGCCCTCCTGCCCCCCTCTCCCCCTGGGGAGAGGGCCGGGGTGAGGGGAGTCACTTCGCCAGAACCAACCGCGGTGACAACCCAGATCGACGCAGGCCCAGCCCCGATCGCCGCAGTTCAGCCAGTCGAGCCACCCACCATCGACGCAGGCCCCGCGGGCGAACCGCACCTCCCGATCAAGAACACGACCGGCCCCAGCCTCGCCCTGAAGAAACGGCTCAAGAAGGTGCAGAGCCGATACGACGCGCTGGTGAAGAAGTTCGGCACAACGCAGCTCACGTCGATCGAGCGACAGACCGTCGCCGCGGCGCTCGCGAAAGACGCCGCCCCCACCGACCTCCCCCAGCTCGCAGCCGACGCCGAGAGCGCGCTGGGCCAGGCCGAGCGTCGGCTCGACCACTGAAAAATCGGCACGCGGAGCCGATCGAATACGCTTTCGGGCTCGAATGATCGCGCTCGCCCTGCTGGTCGCCGTGCACGCCGCGCCGGACACCCGCAACACCGTCGGCGTCGTCGTCTTCCAGGGGGCAGGGCGCGCCGCCGACACCACGGTGAGCCTCGTCGCCGCGCTGCCCAAGGCGATCGAGTCGAAGAACTTCCCCGTGGTGACCGGCGAGGAGATCGAGAAGCACCAGCGCGCGGCCGCGATGTGCGGCGAAGACGCGGAGTGCCTCGCGACGCTCGGTCGCCGCGCCAACGTCGGTTGGGTGCTCGGGCTGGGCCTGGGCCTCGCGGGGAAGAACACGCTCATCACCGCGCTCCTCGTCGACGTCGAGACCGGCAAGGTGCAGCAACGGTACGAAGCGAAGCGCCAGGGGAAGATCGACTTCGCGGCCCTCGCGCACGACATGGTCGAGGCGCTGTTCGCGGGTCTGTCACCCCGCCCGGCCCTCGTGCCGCCCGAGCCGCCACCGGTCGTGCAGGCCAACCCCGTCGACCCGCCGCCCGCGGTGGTCGCCGCGCAGCAACCTCCTCCGCCCGCGCCGTCGAGCCACCCGCTCCGCACCGCGGGCATCGGGCTCACGGTGGGCGCGGGCGCCGCGGCGGTCGGCGGCGGCGTGCTCACCTTCGTGGCGGCCTCGCACTTCGGCACGCTCGGCACGGTGCCGGCGGATCAGCGGCAGCAAGCGAACGCCGATCAGCGCGGACTCAACGTCGCCGCTGACGTCACGGTCGGCGTGGCGATCGCCGCGGGAGTCACCGCGCTGGTGCTCTTCATCGTCGACGGAGGCCAGCCGTGAAGCGCGCGCTCTTCGCACTCGTCCTCGCGGGCTCGTCGTGCAGCCTCTTGTTCGACCCCTCGAAGGTCGACGGCGGCGCCTCGGGCGACGACGCGAGCACCTCGTGCACGCCGCCCACTGCGCCGACGTACCTCGAGGCGGTCGCCGGTGAAGCGCCCGATCGGCTCACGTGGCGCTGGGATTCCACGGCTGGCGCGTACCAGTTCTGCGCGCAGAACGCGGGCGGCGCGCGCGACTGCGTCGACGTGAACTGCGGCGCGGGCACCTGCGAGTACGTGCAGAACGGGCTGACGGCCGACGTGCGCGTCACCGGCACCGTGGCGCCGCGCGACTGCATGGGACCGCTGCCGAGCAGCGCCACCTCGAGCGCCAAGCCGATCGACGTGACCTCGCCGGCCGCGTGGACGTCGGACATGACCTTCTGTGGCAGCTTCAGCGCCGACGTGAACGGCGGGCAGATCGCGATCGATCAGAACGGCCTGGTCTGCGGCACCAGCTTCGTGACCGGCGACAGCGAGCTCACCGATCTCACCTTCGATTTCGAGATCAAGCTCTCGGCGACGGGCGGCGTGACCGCGGGGCCGATCATCCACGCGCAGGGCGTGCAGCGGCAGCGCTTCGGCGCGGTGGTCGGCGACGCTTCGAACCTCACGCCGCTGAGCCTGTCGGAGCGGAGCACCGGCTTCGAGACGAAGGTGGCCAGCGGGCTGCGCGGCCTCGACAACACCGAATGGGTGAAGGTGCGCGTGGTCGCGGTGGGCCCGACGATCTCGTACTCGCAGGCCGACACGCCGACCTCGCCGATGGTCGAAGTGCTGCGCTGGACCGACCGCGATCAGCTCGCGCACAAGGGGCAGATCGGCTTCGGAGGCGGCGGCAGCGGCCACTTCGACGTGCGCAACCTGCGCGTGACCAACCGCGGCGTGCTCCCCGCGGCGCCGAGCGAGCAGACGTGGGCCTTCGGGCTCGACGGCGGCCCGGTCGGCTCGCGACAGACGGGGATTCCCTTCGTCGTGATCTCCTGCCCTCCGGTCGCAGGGTGTGATGCGGGCTGCGTTCCGCCGGCCGGCGCTGACTGTGGCGTGCTGCGCAAGGGCGTCGGTTTCCAGGCGAGCACCACCGTCGCCCTCTCGCCCCCGCATGGCCTCGACCCCGATCGCGAGTGGGAGCTCTCGATGCGCTTCACGTTCGGCGCGGGCGGCACGGGCCTCAACCACGCGATCGCCACCGTGCCGGGCCCCATTCTCGAGTCGAACCCGCCGAACACCTGGCTCGTCGCGTGGCAGCTCGCGCCGGCGCAGACCGTCGAGGACGGCCGGTGGCACCTGGTGACGATGCGCTTCCCGACCGATGGCGGGCTGATCTCCGGTACGCTCGACGGGGCGCCCTACTTGACGACCACGCCCACGCCGGCCAATCGCACGCTCGAGTCCCTGCAGTTCGGCGACGGCACCAACTCCGCGCCGCTCGTCGTGCACGAGTTCAGCGTCAAGCAGCTCTAAGCCAACGGCGCCCGCGCAGCGCCACGGCCAGCAGCAACACGGCGAAGGGAACGCTGTCGGTGCTGCAGCCGCAGCCCGTGGGAGGCATCGTGCCGTCGCCACCGCCCGTCGCCGCGCCGCCGCCGGTCGCCACGCCCCCACCGCTCGCCGAGCCGCCGCCTGTCGCCGCGCCACCACCGGTCGAGGTGCCGCCGCCTCCGCCCGCCGCCGAGCCGCCGCCCGTCGCCGAGCCGCCGCCCGTCGCCGAGCCGCCGCCAGTCGCGGACCCGCCACCGGTCGCCGAGCCGCCGCCCGTCGCCGCGCCTCCACCGGTTGCCGTGCCTCCGCCGGTCGCCGAGCCGCCGCCGGTCGCTGCGCCACCACCCGTCGCCGTGCCGCCGCCGGTCGCTGAACCTCCGCCACCGCCGGTCGCGCCACCGCCGCCGCCCGTGCCCGCATCGGCCATCGCGCACCCGCCGAGCTGGAAGTCGGTCATGGAGATCACGCCCGCCTGCTCATCGGCCGCCGCGATGGTCTCGAGGCACGGGCTGGTCACTCCGTTCAAGAAGCGATCGAAGAACGCGACCGCGTACTTCTTGTGCAGCGCCTGCCGCGCGGGCGCCGTGGTGCCGCCGCACGCGCCGGTGCACGTCGCGTTGAGCGGATCCTGCGGCTCGCAGTGCGTGCCGTTGACGACCTTGAGCTTCGCCTTGAGGCCCGGCTTCGACGCGTACCAGGGCGCGGAGTTGTTCTGCGAGTTGCACGTCGACGGCTCGGCCGAGAGGAAGAGCGTCGGCTCAGCGACGTTGGCTGCCTGCGGAGCGCCGAGGTTGTTGTTGTCGACCGCGTCGAAGAGCACCACCGCCGCGAAGGTGCGCCCCGCCGTCGACGCCGCGAGGAAGGCCGAGAGCCCGCCCGCGCTGTGCCCCGCCACGCCGAGGCGCGCAGCGTCGATGCCGCCCATCGCCATGCGCTGATCGATCGCCGCCAGGAGGATCTGCGCGTTGCGCGCGTGATCGGTCGACCCACACTGCAGCGCGATCAGCAGCGGAAACTGCGGCACCACCACCACGATGCCCTTCGCCGCCAGCTCGCGCGCGACCGCCTCGTAGTTGTCTTTGCTGTTCTGGAAGCCGTGGCCGATCGCCACCAGCGCGAACGGGCCGCTGCCGGCCGGCGTGTAGACATCAGCGGGGTAGTTCACCAACGCAGGGCTGGCCGCGCAGTTGGGCATCGAGACGTTCATCGACGTCTTGGCCACCTGCCCCATCGAGCCGGCCAGGAAGAGGGTCATCACCAGGGCGTTCATGGTGGCGCCCCGCTTAACGGCGCCCCGCATCGCTATCAAGGCAGCAAGCACCCGATTCGCCTGACAAATTGTCACCCAGTCAGCGTTTTCGGGGCCGCAACTCACTGATTTGACTCAGCATTCCATGGCACCTGGCTTGCTGAATGCGCCGCTCGTGGAAGTCCTGTTCAAGCGACATTTCTGGGTGGTCCACCTGCTCTTCATCCTCGGGGTGACGTGGCTGGTGATGCGCACCGCCAACGCGTTCACCGAGAGCGCGCTGTTGCCGCTGCCGACGGGGCAGCGCAGCGGGCCGGTCGTGATGCCGAAGCTGGCTCCGGTCGCCTCGCTCAACCTCGATCACGTCGCCAAGGCGCTGGGGCTGCCGGTGCCCAAGCCCGAGCCGGTGGTGCTCGAGCCGACGGTGCCGAAGGTCGACCTCAACGCCGCGCCGGTGAAGAGCACGCTGCGCGTGAAGCTGCTCGGCACGCTGGTGAGCGAGAACATGCCGGAGTGGTCGGTGGCCAGCATCCAGGACATCGTCACCCTCAAGACCAACACGTACATGATCGGCGACAAGGTGCAGGGCGCCGAGGTGCTCGAGATCGAGCGGCTGCGCGTGATCGTGCTGAACAACAACCGCCGCGAGTACATCGACGGCACGCCGGGCGATGGCACGGGCGCCCCGCCCCCGATCGCCGCCGCCCCGGTGATCAGCGCCAAGGCCGTCAACGACGCGCCGCCGCCGTCGGTCGCGCTGGGCGCGGGCGTCAAGCAGCTGTCTGAGAACGACTACGAGATTCCCCGCGCGGAGATCGACAAGACGCTCGCCAACCTGAACGACGTCGCGATGCAGGCCCGCATCGTGCCCGCCTTCAAGGACGGCGTGGCGCAGGGCTTCAAACTCTTCTCGATTCGCCCCGACAGCATCTACTCGAAGATCGGCATCCAGAACGGCGACGTGATCAAGCGCATCAACGGCTTCGATCTGAACAGCCCGGAGAAGGCCCTCGAGATCTACGGAAAGCTCAAGGAGAGCTCGCGCATCGACATCGAGGTCGAGCGCAACGGCGCCTCCGTCCGCAAGACCTACAACGTCAAGTGATCCCCACCATGACCGGCTTTTTCATGACCCGTACGTTCCGCGCGCTCCTCATCGTGTCACTCGCCTTCCCGTGGGCGGCGGTGGCGCAGGCTCCTCCGCCCCCGCCCGGCCCTCCGCCCGGCGCCACGCCCCCCGGCGCCACCATCGCGCCCAAGCAGAAGGCCAGCTGTGAAGAGCAGCGCCGCAAGGGCCGCTACAACATCTATTTCGACAAGGTCGAGATCGAGAAGCTGGTGCAGACCGTGGCCGACGTCACGTGCCGCACCTTCATCCTCCCCGAGAACATCCGCGGGAAGATTTCGATCATCGGCCCGGAGAACGGCAAGGTCGAGGTGAACGCCGACCAGTTCTACGCCGCGTTCCTGGCCGCGCTCGATTCGAACAGCCTCGCCGTCTACGAGCACGGCAAGTTCATGAAGATCGTGGACAAGCAGCGCGCCAAGCAGTTCCCCATTCCCACGATCACCGACCCCGCCGAGCAGTACACGCTCAACGAGCAGATGGTGACCCGCGTCTTCAAGGTGAAGAACGTGGAAATCGAGCAACTGCGCGGCGTGCTGCAGCAGCTGGTCACGCCCTCGGGCGACACCATTCCGTTCCAGCCCGACACCATCATCGTCAACGATCTCGGCTCGAACATGCACCGCCTCGAGAAGGTGGTCGCCCAGCTCGACTCGCGCTCGGGGTCCGACGAGATCCGCGTGATCCAGGTGCAGTACGCGACCGCGCAGGAAGTCGCCGACAAGATCCAGAAGCTGTTCGAGAGCAAGGGCAACAAGCCCGGCCAGCGCCCCGGCCTGCTGGCCGCTCCGCCGCCTCCGCCGCAGCCGGTCGGCACCGCGACCATCACCCCCGCGCCGTCGGGCACGGGCGCGAGCGGCACCGAGGGCGGCGGCACCGCGACCCTCTCGCAGGTGATCCCCGACGAGCGCACCAACAAGCTGATCATCATCGCCAGCCCCGCGGGGTTCGAGCGCATCCTCGCGCTGGTGCGCGAGATCGACGTGCCGATCAGCGGCGAGGGCCGCATCAACGTCTACTACCTCGAGAACGCGAACGCCGAAGACGTCGCCTCGACGCTGCAGACCCTCGCGCAGGGCACCGCCAACCGCCCGAAGACCGCGCCGCCCCCGCCCGGCGTCACCGCGCCCGGCGGCAAGAGCGGCGCCGCCGAGCTCTTCTCGGGCGAGGTGAAGGTCAGCGCCGACAAGGCCACCAACTCGCTCGTCATCATCGCCAGCCAGAGCGACTACCGGAACCTGGTGCGGGTGGTCGAGAAGCTCGACATTCGCCGCCGGCAGGTCTTCGTCGAGGCGGTGATCATGGAGGTCAACCTCGATCGCAACTCCGACCTCGGCATCAACCTGCACGGCGGCCTGCCCCTGCCCGACGGCAACGGCGGCACCATGCCGGTCTTCTTCGGCACCAAGTACGGCGGCTCGATTCCGCCGTCGATCAACCTCACCAGCCTGCTGGGCATGAGCGGCTTCCTCGCCGGCCTGCAGGGCCCGACGATCCCCAACCTCACCGTCGGCGGCGTGCAGATCCCCGCGTTCGGCATCGTGATCAACGCGATGCAGAAGAGCTCTGACGTCAACGTGCTCTCGACGCCGCACATCCTCACCACCGACAACGAAGACGCGGAGATCACCGTCGGCCAGAACGTGCCCTTCCAGTCGGGGTTCTCGACCGGTGGCCTGGGCGGTCTGTCCGGTCTCGCGGGCTTGAGCGGCACCGCGGGCTTGAGCGGCCTGTCGGGCCTGTCGGGCCTGGGCGGGCTCGGTGGCCTGGGCGGCATCGGCGGCACGCCCTTCGGCTCGATTCAGCGCCAGAACGTCGACCTGAAGCTCTCGGTCAAGCCGCAGATCAACGAGAGCGACTACATCCGCATGGTCATCACCGAGCAGATCGAAGAGATCGCCTCGTCTGACCCGGTGCTCGGCCCCACCACCTCGAAGCGCTCGGCCAAGACCACCGTCGTCGCC
This sequence comes from Myxococcaceae bacterium, assembly GCA_046351675.1. Classification (GTDB taxonomy): domain Bacteria; phylum Myxococcota; class Myxococcia; order Myxococcales; family Myxococcaceae; genus Archangium_A. Next base: position 358,808 of record JAXLYB010000005.1, on the reverse strand, counting down.
AAGGACCAGGAGACGGTCGTCATCGGCGGCATCATGCAGGACCGCATCGTCGAGTCGGTCACCAAGACGCCGATCCTCGGAGACATTCCGCTGCTGGGGAACCTCTTCCGCCAGCAGACGCGCCGCAAGGTGAAGACCAACCTGCTGCTCTTCCTCACGCCGTACATCATTCGTGACGGCAGCGACTTCCGCCGCATCTTCGAGCGGAAGATGCGCGAGCGTCAGGAGTTCGTCGAACAGTTCTACGGCGCGTCGACGCAATACGACGTGGCGATCGACTTCCAGCGCAAGGCGGGCCCGCTCGCGCGGCTCTCGCAGGTGGTGAACAAGGAAATGAACAAGCTCGAGAACGGCGGCCCGGGCACCGGCAGCGAAAAGCTGATCGCCCCGGTCACCACCGGCGTCGCCAACCCGACCACCCCGCTGCCGGCCGATTCGACGCCGCCGGTGCCGGTCAAAGAGCCCAACCCCGAGCAGCTGAAGGTCCAGCCGGAGATCAACTGACGATGGGGATGGAAGGCGTCCAGGAAGAGGGTCGCACCGAGCGGACGCACGTCGTCTCGCACGGGCCCGCCTATCTCTTCGGCCGGCCGATCGGCGAGATCCTCGTCGAGTCGTTCGGGCTGCCGCGCGAGAAGCTCGACGAGGCGCTCGCCGCGCAGGCCGAGAAGGGCGGCCGCCTCGGCGAGGTGCTGGTGGGCCTCAAGGCGGTCACCGAAGACCAGGTGACGCGCGCGCTCGGGGCGCAGCTCGACCTCGAGTACGTCGAGGTGATCGGCGTCGACGACGTCGACCCCGAGCTGGTGAAGAAGATCCCCATCAACTTCGCCAAGCAGTCGAAGTTCATTCCGCTCAAGGTCGAGGGCGAGTTCATCGCCATCGCGGTCGCTGACCCGCTCGACACGGCGGTGGTCGATCACGCGCGCGAGATGCTGGGCCGCGAGGTGCTGGCGAAGGTCGCCAAGGCCTCGACCATCATCGACGCCATCAACTCGGTCTACGACCGCGCGGTCAACGAGGCCGAGCAGGTCGTCGGCGAGCTCGAGGCCGAAGATCTCGACGCCGCCGAGCACGTGCTGGAGTCCGACCAGGACCTCCTCGACACCGGCGACGAGGCGCCGATCATTCGCCTCGTCAACTCGCTGCTCTTCCGCGCCGCGAAGGAACGGGCGAGCGACATCCACATCGAGCCGATGGAACGCGAGCTCGCGGTGCGGTTCCGCGTCGACGGCGTGCTGCAGAACATCATCAAGCCGCCCAAGCGCGCGCAGAACGCGATCTTGAGCCGCGTGAAGATCATGGCGCAGCTGAACATCGCCGAGAAGCGCCTGCCGCAGGACGGCCGCATCAAGATCAAGCTCGCTGGCCGCGACATCGACATTCGCGTCTCGACGATTCCCACCGTGCACGGCGAGAGCATCGTGATGCGTCTGCTCGACAAGAGCGCGACGCTGCTCGACCTCGGCGAGATCGGCATGAACCCCACCATCCTGGGGGACATGGACGAGCTCATTCGCCGCAGCCACGGCATCATTCTCGTCACCGGCCCCACCGGCTCGGGCAAGACCACCACCCTCTACGGCGCGCTGACCCGCATCAACACGCCGGAGGTGAAGATCCTCACCGTCGAGGACCCGGTCGAGTACCAGCTCAAGGGCATCAACCAGATGCCGCTCAACCCGAAGATCGGGCTGACCTTCGCGAGCGGCCTGCGCGCCTTCCTCCGGCAAGACCCCGACATCATCATGGTCGGCGAGATTCGAGACAAAGAGACCGCGCAGATCGCGATCGAAGCGTCGCTCACCGGTCACCTCGTGTTCTCGACGGTGCACACCAACGACTCGGCCGGCGCCGTCACCCGCCTCGTCGAGATGGGCGTCGAGCCCTTCCTGGTGTCGAGCTCGCTGATGGCGGTGATGGCCCAGCGCCTCGTGCGACGCGTCTGCAAGGAATGCCGCGAGCCGTACACGCCCAGCGAAGAGGAGATCGCCAAGCTCGGCATGAGCCGCGATCGCTTCCGCGCGCTCGGCGGCGGCACCGTCTACCGCGCCAGGGGCTGCCCGCACTGCAACCGCGTCGGCTACCGCGGCCGCAGCGGCATCTACGAGCTGCTGGTGCTCGACGACGACATTCGCCAGCTGGTCTTGAAGAACGTCGACTCGGGCACCATCAAGAAGCGCGCGGTCGAGAAGGGCATGCTCGCGCTGCTCGATGACGGCGCGCTCAAGGTCGCCCAGGGCGAGACCACCATCGCCGAGGTCTTGTCGGTCACGCAGGAGGACCTCTAAGCCGCCATGCCCGTCTTCGAGTACAGAGGCTTGAACGCCGCGGGGAAGACGGTGACCGGCTTGAAGGAAGCCGACAGCCCGAAGACCCTCCGCGCGGTCCTGCGGAAGGACAGCATCTTCCTGACCGACGTCGTCGGTCAGTCGGAAGGCGCGATCAAGCCGGGCAAGGGCGTGAAGGGCGTCGCGGCGACGGCGGGCTCGCTCGCCTCGACCGACATCAACCTGCGGCGGCTCGCGGGCGGGTCGATCAACACCGACGACATCGCGGTGATGACGCGCCAGCTGGCCACCCTGCTCAAGGCCGGCGTCTCGCTCGTCGAGGCGCTCAGCGCGATGGTCGACCAGGTCGAGAAGGAACGGCTCAAGCGCATCCTGTCCGACGTGAAGCAGAAGGTGAACGAGGGCAGCTCGCTGGGCGACGCGCTCAACCACCACGTGAAGATCTTCGGGCCGCTGTTCGTGAACATGATCCGCGCGGGCGAGAGCTCGGGCGCGCTCGACTCGGTACTGCTGCGCCTCGCGGAGTTCACCGAGGGCCAGGCGCGCCTGCGCCAGAAGATCATCGGCACCATGATCTACCCGGCGATCATGCTGGTGATCGGCGGCGGCGTGTTGGTGATGCTGATGACGGTGGTGGTGCCCAAGGTCACCAAGATCTTCGACGACATGAAGGTCAACCTGCCGTGGACCACCAAGCTGCTCATCGGCTCGTCGAACTTCCTGCAGAACTACTGGTTCGTGGTGGTGCCGCTCTTCATCTTCGGCGCGTTCGGCTTCTTCCGGTGGACGGGGTCGGAGAACGGCAAGCCGGTGTGGGACCGCATCATCTTGAAGGTGCCGATCTTCGGGCCGCTCATTCGCCAGCTCTCGGTGGCGCGCTTTGCCCGCACCCTCGCCACGCTGCTCAAGTCGGGTGTGCCGCTGCTCAACGCGCTCGACATCGTGAAGAACGTCATCACCAACTCGACCATGTCGGCGGTGATCGACACCGCGCGCGACGCGATTCGAGAGGGTGAGAGCATCGCCAACCCGCTCAAGAAGTCGGGCGAATTTCCGCCGCTCGTCTACCACATGGTCGGCATCGGCGAGCGCTCGGGCCAGCTCGAAGACATGCTCCTCAACGTCGCCGACAGCTACGAGTCGTCGGTGAACGTGCGCATCGGCGCGCTGACCGCCCTGCTCGAGCCGATGATGATCGTGCTCATGGGCGCGGTGATCGCCTTCGTGGCCTTCTCGATCCTGATGCCGATTCTGCAGATGAACTCGATGGTGCGGTGAAGCCGTTGGTGAATGACATGAACGCTCGAACCGAAACCGTTCCCACCTCCGCCCGCAGCGACGTGCTGCTGCAGCGCGTGCTCACCGTCACCCTGCTCGCCCTCGCGGCGTCGCTGCTCGGCGCCGCCTTCGTCCTCTACGTCTGAAAGGAAGTCGTTCCATGAAGAAGACCTCGCCCCTCCGCACCCTCGCCCGTCGCCGCAAGGCGCGCGGCATGACCCTCATCGAGATCATCGTGGTGATCACCATTCTGTCGCTGCTGATGGCGGCGGTCGGCATCGCGGTCATCCCCCAGCTCGACCAGGCCAAGGTCGACCGCGCCAAGATGGACATCGGCAACATCCAGAACGCGCTGAAGACCTACTACGCCAAGAAGGGCAACTACCCGGACACCGGCGCGGGGCTGAAGGCGGTCGTCGACGCGCAGATCCTCGAGAAGATGCCGGTCGACCCGTGGGACCACGAGTACGTGTACCTCAACGAGGGCGGCAAGCCGGTCATCATCAGCTACGGCAAGGACGGCGCGCCCGGCGGTGCTGATTCCGACGCTGACATCAACAGCAAGGAACTGGGCAACACGCCCAAGAAGTGACGCCATGAAGCCGGAGCCTTCCAACAAGCAGGCGGGCCTCTCGCCCCTCACCATCGCGGTGGCGCTCGGCGCCAGCGCTGGCGTGTGGGTGGTGGTCGAGATCCTGCGGAGGGCTTTGCAATGAACCGGCGCCACTCTCACGGCTTGACGTTGATCGAGATCACCGTCGCACTGGGCATCATCGTGCTGCTCTTCGCGGCCGTGGTGTTCGGCGTCGGCGCGCTCACCGGCGCCAAGGCCAAGGAGACCTCGACCGAGCTCGCCGGCACCATTCGCGCGCTCTACGACACCGCGGCGCTCTCGGGCCGCACCTGCCGGCTGGTCTTCACCCTGCCCCAGCCCCGCGACGAAGAGACGCCCGTCACCTGGCGCGCCGAGTGCGCGAAGGGCGGCGCCACCGCCTCGGCCAAGCGCGACGAAGAGCTCAAGGAAGCCCGCGCCACCGCGAAGGACAAGGTGAAGGACGACGATCGCTTCCGCCGGCTCGATCGCGACGACGCGCCCTCGCTGCAGCAGCTGCAGGAACAGGAAAAGGAACGCGTCGAGGCCGCCGCGAAGTTCAGCGACTTCGCGAGCGAAGACGTGGTCGAGAAGACCCTGCCCGCGAACGTGAAGATCGAGGTGTGGACCCAGAAGCAGCGCGAGCCGTCGAAGAACGGGCTCGCCTACCTCTACTTCTTCCCCCAGGGGTACACCGAGCGCGCGCAGGTGTGGGTGCGCCAGGGCGACAACACCTGGACGCTCACCATCTCGCCGCTCACCGGCAAGACGAAGATCCACAACGAAGATCTCCAGGTGCCGCGCTCGTGAGAAAGCCGGCCACCAGCCCGCGCGCCCGCCGCGCCTTCACGCTGCTCGAGGTCGTGGTGGCGCTCGCGATCCTCGGCGTGTCGCTGGTGGCGGTGCTCGACATCAACGCGAGCGCCGTCTACTCGCACGTGTACGCGAAGAAGCTCACGGTCGCGACGCTGCTCGCGCGCTCGAAGATGACCGACCTCGAGCAGAAGCTCTACGACGAGCCGCTCTCGGCCGATGACGAAGAAGACGCCGGCGACTTCTCGGCCGAAGGCTGGCCCGGGTACAAGTGGCGCGCGCGCATCATCGCGCCCAAGACGAACGGCCTGTCGCCCGAGCAGCTCTTCGGCGCGCTCTTCAACTTCCCGATGGGCGGCGCCGACGCGAAGGACGGCCCGGGCGCGCTGCTGAGCGGCCTCTTCGGCCCCAAGAACGCGGCCGCCGCCAACCCCGCGTCGGCGTCGAACCCGCAGAGCGGCGCCGGCCCCCTCGCTGCGCTCGGCCCCATGGCGGGCCTGATGCAGCAGCAGTTCACCGGCATGGTCGACACGCTGCAGAAGTCGGTGCGCGAGGTGCACCTCACCGTGAGCTGGAAGGAAGGGAAGCTCACCGAGAGCGTCGACGTGGTGACCCACGTGGTGTCGATCGGCCCGGGGAGCGATCGCAACGGCGGCCAGGCCGCGGCGCAGGGTCAGCCCGCGGCGGCCAACGGCGGCTTCGTGCGCCCCGACGGCACGCCCGCCCGCAACCCGCGCCCCGGCCCCAACGGCGGCATGGTCGACGACGACAACACGCCGCTGACCTCGCCGCAGCAGAACGGCCTCGTGCCGGGCAACCTGCAGCTCCCGCTCAACGGGCCGCGCCCGATGACGTTGCAGAGCGGCAACGGCCTCATTCCGGGGATCGGCCGATGAGCTCGCACGCGCGCGCCGCCCGCGGCTTCACGCTGATGGAAGTGGTGATCGCCATCGCCATCACCGCCTTCATCGGCACGGTGATCGGCGTCAGCTTCAACACCACCATTCAGAACAAGGAAATCATCGAGGGCCAGGCCGAGCACTACCGCATGCTGCGCGCCGCGATGTCGCGCATGGTCCGCGAGATCGGCGCCGCGTACGTGAGCGATCGCTACGACAGCAAGCGCTACCGCGACCAGTACGACCGCCCCACCAACTTCGTCGGCAGCCGCGACAAGCTGCTCTTCACCACCCTCTCGCACCAGCGCCTCTACGCCGACGCGAAGGAATCAGACCAGATGGTGGTCGAGTACCAGGTGAAGACCTCGACCGACTCGAAGGCGCGCGGCCGCACCGACTTGATGCGCCGCGAGAACGTCCTGCTCGAAGAGCGCATGGACCGCGGCGGCACCGAAGACACGCTCTTCGAGGGCGCCAAGAAGATCGAGTTCCAGTACTGGAACAGCGAGCGCAAGCAGTGGGAAGACGAGTGGGACACGCGGCGCACCGAGCGCAAGTCGATGCTCCCCACGCGCGTGAAGATCACCCTCTACGCCGTCGACGAGAACGGCAAAGAGGTGAAGTACACGACCCAGTCCCGCATCATGCTCAACACCGAGCTGCCGAGGTACCAGTGAGAGCCCGGCGCGCACGGCAGGTGGTCGGCAAGAAATCACGCTCGGAGCGCGGCGTGGCGATGCTGCTGGTGCTGGTCGGCATCGCGGTGCTCGCGCTGGTGGCCAACGAGGTCCGCTACAACTCCGTCATCGAGCTGCGGCTGGCGACCAACCAGCGCGACGACCTGCGCGCGCACTACCTGGCCAAGTCGGGCATCTCGCTCTCGCGGCTGATGCTGAAGTTCCAGAAGCAGGTCGACTCGATCCAGATCCCCAACCTCGCCGGCATGCTCGGGCCGCTGCTCGGCCAGCTCGGCGGCCAGGGCGGGCTCGGTGGCCTCGCGGGGCTCGCCGGCCTCGCGGGCCAGGGCGGTGCGGGCGCGGCGGCGGGGCTGGCCGGCATGCTCGGCGGCGGCCAGGGCGGCGGCGGCTCGGCGACGCTGCAGCTGTGGCGCATGGCGAAGATCGACTGCCACATGCTCGAGATGATGGTCCCCGAGGTCGACGAGAAGAACCAGCCCATCAAGGCCCCGAGCAAGAACAAGAAGTTCGACTTCGACGACGAGATGCCCGAGCTCGCGCAGGCGCAGACCCAGAAGAAGTTCGGCACCTTCACCGGCTGCTTCGACACCAAGATCACCGACGAAGAAGAGCGCATCAACCTCGCCAAGCTCGACGCACCCGGCGCCACCGCCGCGGTGCTGCTCACCCAGCTCGTCGCCACCTTCGGCGACAAGAAGTACGAGTTCCTCTTCGAGAAGGAAGACAGCAACCGCGTGAAGGTCACCCCGACCGAGGTGATCACCGCGCTGCGCGACTGGATCGACGAAGACGAGTCGGGCAGCACGCTCAACTTCTCGGGCAGCGGCGACCCGTTCTTGAAGGGGTTCAGCGACGAGAACGGCGGCTACGTGAAGTACTCGCCGGCCTACCGCGCGAAGAACGCCCGCTTCGACAGCCTCGACGAGCTGTTCATGGTGCACGGCATCAACGACCGCTTCATGGCCGCCTTCAAGGACAAGCTGACCGTCTACCCCGACGTCAACGCGCGCCTGAACATCAACACCGACGACCCGGTGCTCCTCGAGGTCGCGATTCGCTCGGTGGCCGACCCGCTGCGGCCCGACCCGCGGCTCGCCGACCCCATCTTCATGGACACGCTCATCAAGAAGATCCGCGCCGCGCGCGTGTTCGCCCTCTTCGGCATGAGCGCCGCCGACTTCGTCAACCTCGTCGCGGCCGCCGGCATCCCCGTGAACGCCGCGATCCAGAACAACGTGCAGGGCAACCGCTTCATCAGTGACAAGAGCCTCACCTACCGCGTGCAGGTCACGGGCACGGCGGGTGACGTCTCGCGCACCATCACCGCGGTGGTGCGACTCGACGACGGCCTCGGTCGCCTCGTCTATTGGAGGGAGGAGTAACCATGGCCCGCGTCCTCGGACTCGACTTGGGCAGCCACTCGCTCAAGGCCGTGCTGATGGAGACGACCTACCGGGGCGCCACCATCAAGGGCACCTTGAGCGTCCCCGTGCCCGCCGACGGCGAGCGCCTCGACCGCCTCAAGGCCGCGCTCCCGAAGTTGATCGAGCAGGGCGCCGCGGTCACCGTGCCCGGCCAGCAGCCGCTGCTCGCCGCCGACCAGGTGGTGGTCGCGCTGCCCGGCACCACGCTCGCCACCCACCCCATCGCCCTGCCCTTCAACGACCCGAAGAAGATCGAGTCGACGCTGGCGTTCGAGGTCGAGGGGCAGCTGCCGTACGATCTCGCTGACGCGATCTACGATCACCAGACCGCGATCGCCGACGACAAGGGCGCGCAGCTGCTGGTGGGCGTCGCGCGCAAGGCCGAGCTGCAGGCGGTGCTCGACGTCCTGAAGGAAGCGAAGCTCGACCCGCGCGTCGTCACGCACGCCGGCCTCGTCTACCAGAACGTCTTCGCCACGTTGCCGCCCACGCTGGTCGAGGGCGACGCGTCGGTGGCGATTCTCGATCTCGGCCACGAGCGCTGCTCACTCGCCATCGGCAAGCCCGGCGGCAGCATCGAGTTCGCGCGCACCTTCGCGGGCGGCGGCTGGTCGCTGACCAAGGCGCTGAGCAACGAGTTCAAGATCGGCCTCAACGACGCGCAGGCGTGGAAGGAAGAGCACGGCGCGGTGGGCAGCGAGGTGGTCGGCGGAGAGGCCGAGCGCGCGGCGGGTGCCTTCATGCGCGCGCTGCAGCCGGTGCTCCGCGACCTGCGCTCGACCTTGAAGTCGTCGGGCGCCCGCTCGCGCAAGCCGGTGGGCCTGGTGCTGCTGTGCGGCGGCACCAGCAAGCTCAAGGGGCTCCCCGAGCAGCTGGCGCGCGATCTCAACGTGCCCTGCAAGCTGCTCGAGCTGCCGGCCGACACCCGCGAGGTGCTGGGCGTCAACCGGCAAGACCTCGCCCAGGCGTGGGCCCTCGCGCTGCGCGGCACCGCGACCGGCGCAAAGGCCCCGCGCTTCAACCTCCGCCGCGGCGAGTTCGCCTTCAAGAGCGACTTCGACTTCGCCAGCGACAAGATGGGGCAGCTCGGCGCCTTCGCGCTGGTGCTCTTCGTGCTGCTGATCGCCTCGGGCATCGTGCGCAACTCGGTGCTCGAGCGCCGCGAGAAGCAGGTCGACGCGGTGCTGTGCGACGTCACCACGCGCATCCTGGGCAAGTGCGAGAAGGACTTCAGCATCGCCTTGAGCATGCTGCGCGGCCAGGAGAGCCCGGCCGCCGGCATTCCCGCCCGCAGCGCCACCACCCTGCTCGCCGAGCTCACCTCGCACGTGCCGCCCGAGATGCACGTCACCTTCGACCAGGTGGTGATCGATCTCGAGCGCATCTCCCTGCGGTGTGAGACCGAATCGTCGAAGAGCCTCGAGGAGCTGATCGCCGCCTTGAAGACCTACAAGTGCTTCAAGGAGATCAACGAGGGCCGCGTCGAGAAGAGCAAGGACGGCACCAAGGTGAGCAGCCGCCTCGAGATCCAGGTCGAGTGCCCCGCCGAGGGAGGGAACCAGGGATGAGCGCCATCACCGACCTGCAGCAGACCGTCTCGACCTCGCTCGCCGCGATGAGCTCGCGCGAGAAGCGCATGCTGGGCGGGGCCGCCGCCGCCGTCGCCGCGTTCGCGATCTTCATGGTCATCTTCACCTTCGGCAACAAGGCCGACGCCATTCGCCGGCGCACGCAGGGGAAGATCGGCCAGCTCGACGAGGTGCAGACGCTGGCCGCCGGCTACCGCGACGCGAAGGCGAAGCAGGAAGCGCTCGAGAACCAGCTCCGCGCGTCGAACGTGCGCCTCGTCAGCTACCTCGAAGACAAGGCCAAGCCCGCGGGCATCGAGCTGCCGTCGATCAACCCCAAGGCCGACGCGCCGCTCGAGGGCTCGAAGATCATCGAGAGCTCGGTCGAGGTGACGTTGACCGACGTGAAGTTGAACCGGCTCATCGACTTCCTCCAGGCGGTCGAGGCGGGCCCGGGCATCGTGAAGGTGAAGTACCTGCGGCTCGAGCCGCGCCCCGCGCAGGAAACCGTCACCGCGTGGCTCACCGTCGCCACCTACAAGCTGAAGTGAGCCCCGCCATGGCCGAGAAGAAGCCCAGCCTCTGGAAGCGCATCGTCGGGTACGCGGCGTTCAGCCTCGTGTCGCTGTTCGCGATGTTCTTCGTCACCTTCCCCTACGACGCGCTCAAAGACCGGGTGCGCATGGAAGCCGACAACGCCGGCTACTTCCTGCGCATCGGCCGCATGGGCCCCGGGTTCTTCTCGGTGCGCGCCAGCGACGTCGAGGTCAGCAAGAAGGCCACCGGCGACGCGCCCGTCGAGTCGTTGAAGATCGAGTCGCTGAGCATCGGGCCGTCGTTTTTCCCGCCCGGCGTCGCGGCGAAGGTCAACGTGCTGGGCGGCACTGTCGCCGCGCGCGCGTCGGGCTTCAGCACCGCGCACGTGAAGGTCGACGTCGACGATCTCGACCTGAGCAAGGGCAACCTGAAGGGCTTCTCGGGCATCGACTTCGCCGGGCTCATCGAGGCGCACGTCGATCTCACCGTGCCGCGCGTCGCGGCGGCCCCGAACGCGCCGGCCGAGCCCGATCTCGCGCAGGCGTCGGGCACCATCACCCTCGACACGAAGGCGCTCGCCGTGAACGGCGGCACGGCGAACATCACCATTCCCCAGTTCGGCCCCGAGCCGGCCCCGGTCGACCTGCCGAAGATCGTGCTCGGCGAGCTGGGCGGGAAGATCAAGATCGAGAAGGGCGCGGCCACCGTCGAAGACTTCAAGAGCAAGAGCGACGACCTCGAGCTCGCGGTCAGCGGCACGCTCAAGCTCGCCAAGCGCCTCGAGTACGCCGAGCCGAACATGGAGATCAGGGTGAAGCCCAACCCCGAGTTCCAGAAGCGCCTCGGCCTGCTGGGCAGCGCGCTGTCGATGATCCCGTCGGACCCGAAGGACCCGACGTGGCGCCTCGGCCACCTGACCGGGTACGTCGGCCGCCCGCAATTCCGCTGAAGTTCCCGCTCGCTGGACAAGCGCGGCGCCTGCCTTACTGGTGAAGGCATGTTCCGCTGCGCTTCGTGTGGTGCCTTCAACCGCGTTGGTTCCTCGAGTCACGAAGCGCAGACGCCCGTCTGTGGCCGCTGCAAGGCCACACTCGACGTGAGCGGCGCGCCGCAAGAGGTGACCGCCGAGATGTTCTCGCGCGCCATCGCCTCGTCGCCGGTGCCGGTGGTGGTCGACTTCTGGGCGCCCTGGTGCGGGCCGTGCCGCATGGCCGCGCCGATCCTCGAGCAGGTGGGCCGCTCGCAGGCCGGCAAGGCCATCGTGCTCAAGGTGAACACCGACGAGCACCCCGCCCCGGCCTCCGAGCTCGGCGTGCGCGGCATTCCCACCTTCGTGGTCTTCAAAGACGGCCACGAGCGCGCGCGGCAGAGCGGCGTTCTGCCCGGGCCGCAGATGGCGCAGTGGGTCGCGTCGCACCTCTGACCACGGGGCGCGCCGGGTACACTGCGCGCCCATGACCGAGGCCTCCCGGTACAAAGCGCTTCGCAAGATCGCCGATGGCGGCTCCGCCGAGGTGTTCCTCGCGGAGCAGGCCGGCGCGGCGGGCTTCAAGCGCCACGTGGTGCTCAAGCGCATCAGGCCCGCGCTCTCGGCCGACGAGCAGTTCCGCGCGATGCTGATCGACGAGGCCAACCTCGCGATGAGCCTCCGCCACCCGAACCTGGTGGAGGTGCTCGACGTCGGTGACGCCGCCGGCAAGCTCTTCCTGGTGCTCGAGCTCGTCGACGGGTGGACGCTCGCCCAGCTCGTGAAGCGCGGGCGCAAGGCGAACTTCCCGATGCCTCCGGAGCTCGCGGTGTACGTCGCCGCCGAGGTCTGCCGCGGGCTCGCGTACGCCCACGCGCGCACCCGCGACGGCAAGCCGCTCCACATCGTTCACCGCGACATCTGCCCGAACAACGTGCTCGTCTCGATGCACGCCGAGGTGAAGATCGCCGACTTCGGCATCGCGCAGGGCGGCGAGCGGCTGCTGCAGACCCAGAGCGGCATGATTCGCGGCAAGCCGGCCTTCATGTCGCCCGAGCAGACCCGCGCCGAGCCGCTCGACGCGCGCAGCGATCTCTTCTCGGTCGGCACCCTGCTCTACTCGCTGCTCACCGACACCCACCCGTTCCCCGGCCCCGGAGACCGCGAGACGCTCGGCCAGGTCGCCACCCAGGAAGCGCCGCCGGTCAACACCGTGGTGCCCGCGCTGCCCGAAGAAGTCGCCGCGCTCGTGCAGCACGCGATGAAGAAGAAGCGCGAGGAGCGCTTTCAATCGGCCGACGACATGCTCGCCGCGCTCGAGAAGCTGCAGCGTGGCGTGCTCAAGCCCGCGGGGCGCAGCGAGCTCGAGAACTACCTCCGCGCGCTGTCGGCCAAGGACGGCGAGACCGCCATCACGCGCCAGACCATGCCGCCGGCGAAGATCGACGACGAGCCCGAGTGGATCTCGCTGTCGGCCGAGCAGGCGGTGGTGACCGACCAGACCGAGACCCAGCGCGCGCTGCCGATCTTCGACAAGAGCAAGGTCGTCGCCGCCGCGGAGAGCGCGCCGCGCCAGCCCTCCGCCGAGCCCGCCCGCTGGCCCGCCTTCCTCGCCGCGATGCTCATCACCGGCGCCGTGGTGTGGTTCCTTCAGAACCGCGCGCGCCCCGGTGAGGCCGCGGTGCCCGATGCCGGCGCGCTGCCCATCGCCGCGCCGGTGATCGACGCGGGTCCGCCGCCGGTCGCCGTGGCCGAGGCCAACGACACCGTGGACGCGGCGGTCGAGCCCACGCCGAGCACCGACGTGGTGGTCGACGCGACGCCCATCGACGCGGGGCAGGTCGAGGTGCCGATCGACGCGCCAGAACCCGATGCGGGCGCCGCGCCCTCGAGCGCCGTCTCTCGCAGCGGCACGCCGTCCCTCAAGCTGACCGCGAAGCTCGCGCCCAACCAGCCCGAGGGCTCGAAGATGGTGGCGGTGCTCATTGACAGCGAGCCTTCGGGCGTCACCATTCGCGTCGAGAAGCGCGTGCTCGGCACGACGCCCGCGCTGCTGCACTTCAAGGGCGGCTTCACCTTCGACGTGTGGTTCGAGGCCGAGGGTCAGCCGCCGCTGCGCCAGTGGCTGATGCTCACCGAGAAGGCCGGCAAGCCGCGCGTGACGCTCCGCACTCCCGTCGAGTGAGGTCGGACGTCAGGGCCCCGGCACCGGCGCGGCGTCGTTCTGCTCGAGCACCACCACGTCGAGCGTCGCCGCCGCCCGCCCGCCGTCGAGCGCGGGCAGCGCCTTCGCCGCGCGCGCCAGCACCCGCACCGCGCGCCCGTCCTTCACGAAGGTGCCCGCCTCGCGTTCGCGCCACCCGTCCGACGGGAGCACCGAGCGGTAGAAGTCGATCACCTCGGCCTCGGTCGCCTTCGCGGTGAACGACAGCGCGCGCGCCAGCTCGATGTCGAAGCTCGTCACGCGCGTCGCCGCGGGGAACACCGGCAGCCCGTTGGCCTCGCGCGGCTTGCGGTGCGCGAGATCGCTCGCGCCGAGCACCAGCGTGGTCGTGCCGTCGGGCTCGGGCCAGCCGTAGACGAGGAAGCTCACCATCTTCTGATCGTCGAGCGCGACCACGCGCGGCAGCTTGAGGCCCGGCAGCCGGCCCATGCGCGGGGGAATGAAGTAGCCCGCGTCGGCGAAGCGCTGCGCGTAGTGCACCAGCAGGCGATCGAGATCCCACGACGACTTCGCGAGGAAGATCGCGATCGGCAGGCCATCGCGCTCGAGCCGCGAACCGACCGGCACCAACTGCACCTGGCCCGGCACGTCCCACGAGAAGGGCGCGCTCGGCGCCGCCACCCCGCCATCGACCGCGGCCGCGAGCACCACGGCCCACAGCAGGCTCACGGGCACGCCCGCCCGAGGAAGCACTTGGGCCGGGTCATGCGCGGCACCAACCCGCTGCCCGCGCCACCAGTGATGAAGGTGGGCTGCCCTTCCCCGCCGACGAAGTCGGTCATCCCCGATTCCACGCCCGAGAAGCTGAAGTGGAACTCGTTGGCGTCCGATCCGGGCGTGCCGGCGAACTTCTCGGCGAAGTTGCGGCCCAGGCTCCCTCCGCCGCCGAAGAGCTGCTCGACCGACGCGCGGTACACCGAGACGCCGCAGCGGTTCTTGCACTCGGCCGTCTCGTCGCCGACCAGGCCCCAGTCGTTGGTGAGGATCGACAGCGAGCCCTTGCACACCCCGCGCTCGGGGAAGCCCATGCCGCACACGGGAATGGGGTCGCGCCGGGTGATCTCGTGCTTGAAGAAGCCGCCCTCGTCCTTCTGCAAGAAGGTCGTGGGAATGTTGATGGCCTTGATCTGCGCGCTCGCCGTGCAGCGCAGGCCGCCGAAGTCGAGCATGACTGGCTTGGCGGTCTTGCTGGCCTCGAAGTGCAGGTTGGGGTCGGCCTCGCAGCTGACCGTCACGCCCGAGCCCTCGGTGAGCGCGCGCCCGATGATGTTGCCGTTGGTCTCCGACGAGAGCCCGTCGAAGTCTTCGAACCGGCGCTGCGCCATCGGGCCCACGCCGGTGACGGTGTCGATGGTGCGCTGAAACGGGCTGATGTTCGTGGAGCCGTCGAGCTTGCGTTCCTGCACGCGGCGACCGGTCGCGTCCCAGATGGCGAAGGCCTCGGCGTCCTGCACCTTGAGCGAGAGCTGCGCGTATTCGGCGAGGTGAATGCCGATCAGCAGCGTGCCGACGAAGACCAGGCTCCCCAGCGCCAGCTCGACGGTGGCTTGTCCGTGTGCGCGGCGCATCAGTGCAACCCCTGGAAGCCCGCCCCGGTCAGGGTGCGGAACGCGTCACGTTGCCAGCGGTACTCGGGCGCGCTGAGCGAGCGCTGCACGTCGGCGGCCCCCACCGGCCCCTCGGTGCTGTCGATGTCCATCGGCGCCAGCGTCGCGCGCCAGAACGGGTTGAGGAGGTTGGGGAACTCATCCCAGTGATACCGCCGGTGGTAGTACGCGATGCCCGTCGCCAGCGCGGTCTGCTTGCGAATCGACAGGCCCTTGCCGGTGCGCGTGTGGAGTTCCTGGCCGCGGCCGTCCCACTGCCCCGCCGGCCCGGTCGCGCTGAACGGGAAGTCGAAGTGCAGCTCCCACGGCCACTGGTTCTTCGCGAGGTCGCGCTCGAGGGCCACCACCATCTTGGGCTGGCCCCAGGCGTCGAGCTCGACGTCGCTGGGCTTGAAGCCGATGGTGCGCACCCACACCGACGGGCAGAGCGGCGTGCAGTCGCCCATGGTGTGGAAGACGTCGGGCTTCTTGTCGACGTCACCGCCGTTGAGCGTGGGCGTCCACTCGTGCTCGTCGTTGGTGAGCACCAGGTGGGTCGACTTCACGTGCCCCTTGATGTCTTCCGATTGCGCGCAGTTTCCGGCGGTGACGTTCACCGTCCCGTGATCGTCGGCCCACGACTCGGTGGTGGTCGGAGAGTTGCCGTCGGTCAGCCCATCGGACCAGTAGCCCGAACCGGTCGGCGCTCCGAGCGTCATGCCGACCGCGCCGTACTTCCGGAGGATCTGGTTGAGCTTCTGCTGAACCTTGCCCGGCACGGTGCCGCGCCCGGTGACCCAGGGGTTCCCGCGCGAGCCCATCGCCGCGTACAGCATCGTCTCGTTCATCTGGCCGCGCAGGCACAGCCCGAAGCCCGCCGGCTCGTCGCCCGCCAGCGCGGGGTTGCCGCCCGTGCCGTAGTCGCAGTCGACCTCGCGCATCGAGACCTTCGCTGCGGTGTTGGGGTTCGAGCCCGCGCCGGTGTCGATCACCTCGACGTCGTTGAGCTTCGAGGCCGCGATGATCTGCCGCGTGAGCTGTTGGGCCTGCACGGCCCGGTAGAACTCCGAGCGCAGGTTGCCGGGGTTGGTCGACACCACGCCGTCGGTGAGCTCGTCGCGCAACCCGGCCACCGTGCCCTGGATCTGCAGCGCCTCACGCCCCGCGTTGTCGTCGGCCAGGCGCCACGTCGCGTTCGCCGGCCCTTCGAGCTCGGCCAACACGTACGCGCGCACGTCGTCGCGAAAGTTCTTCACCTGGTTCTTCACGTTCGGGCGCAGCCGCTTTCCGCAGTTCGACTGCAAGATGCCGTCGGCCGCGTTGTGCACGCCGTTGGCCATCGCGTGGGCGTAGCCGGTCCACGAGATGATCGACTGGTCGGCCGCGAGCGCGACCCAGTACGAGACCTCGAGGCGGTTGACGATCGCCATGTCGTTGAACGTTCGCGCCGTCATCACCGAGTTCGAATACGCCGCCGCGTCGGCGAGGTTCTGCAGCTCGTGCTTCTGGCGAATGCGCAGGCCGAGCCCGAGCGTCATCGTCACCATCAGCGCGAGGAACAACATGGTCAGCGCCAGCAGCACGAGGTTCTGCCCGCGCGCGCTCTTCCTCGATCGGTGGCTCGAGCGGGTCATCATGGGGCGGGAGCGCAGTTCTGACGGCGGAAGAAGGCCCGGCGGGGCGGCGACATCATGCGCATCTGCGCCGTGCCGCTCACCGGGAAGACGTACTGCTCGTCGTCGAAGCGGGTCATGAACTCCGCGCGAAACGCGTCGAGCCGCCGCGACTTCTGGGTCCAGTTCGCGGTCTGCGTGGGGATCAGCGGGTTGTTGTCCTTGTAGTCACCGAAGCCGAACCACGCGCGGTAGAGCGTGGCCATCACCCAGTTCGCGAACGGGATGCGCAGCGGGTACCAGTAGACGACCTTCACCTCGAGCCGGTAGCCGGGGAGATCGGGATCGTCGAAGTCGTCTTCGGAGCGGTTGGTGACCTGCCGGTTGGTCGGCGAGGGCCTGAAGATCCACACGATGGCGCGCTTGTGCGGGTCGTCGGCCTTCGAGTCGTACTGGTTGTCGTACAGCTTGCCGACGGTGCGCAGCGAGAAGGCCTTGGCCAGCTTCTGCTCGGGCGAATTCCCCTGCGTGCCTTCGCCCAGGTACGAGGTGAACGACGGCAGCACCGCGAGGATCGCCGCGTGCGTCATCGCCCGGCATTCTCCGTGGCGCACCGCACCGACGCGCGCCGCGGCCCAGGCGGCGTGCTCCGCGAACAAGCGCCCCTGCAGCAGCATGAAGAGCTGCAGCGTGCCCAGCACGATGAAGAGCGTCAGCGGCATGGTGATGGCCGTCTCCACTGCGGCCTGCCCCGAAGTTCGCCTCACTGGCCCCAGTCTCGCCTTCATGCGCCCACCCGGCCATCAGCCAGTGGGCCGCCCGTCACGCCGCGATGTGCGCGTTGGTGGGGGCAAAACCGACGTGGTAGGTCGCCCCGCATGCCCGAACTCGTGTTCTTCCGGCGTGGCGAAGAAGTGCTGCGGTTGACGATGAACGACGAGCGCGTGGTGCTCGGCCGCGGAGATCGCTGCGACGTGGTGATCCCCGACCCCGAGGTCTCGCGGCAGCAGGCGGCGCTGCACCTCGAGGGCAGCAAGTGCCTGCTGCAGGACTTGAGCGGCAAGGGCACGGTGGTCGCCGGCCAGAAGGTCACCGACGGCGAGGTGCGCGACGGCGCCGACATCGCGCTCGGGCAGTGGCGGGCGATCTTCCGCGCCACCGCGGCCGGCAACGACGCCGAGGCGACCGAGCTGGGCAACCGCACCGAGCTGGTCGAACGCGCCGAGGCGAGCGACAGCGTGAAGCTCCCCGCGCAGGTGCGCGTGAAGGCCGGCGCCCAGGAGAACGTGCACAAGCTGCAGACCGAGAGCTTCACCGTCGGCAAGGATGCCGGAAACGACCTCGTGCTGACGCAGCGCTTCGTGTCGGGGCGTCACCTCAAAGTGACGCGCACCCACAACCGCTTCACCCTGAGCGACCAGCGCTCGACCAACGGCACGTGGCTGGGCGGCACCCGCGTGTTCGAGGCCGAGGTGCCCTTCTTCACCACCCTGCGCGTCGGCGAGGCCGAGCTGACCATCGAGCCCGCGCTGTCGACCACCAACAAGGGCGCGCCGAGCGGCACCTTCGGCCTGATCGGCACCGACCCCGCGGTGAAGAGCCTCATCGAGCTCATCGAGCGCGTCGCGCCGTCGATGGCCGCGGTGGCGGTGTTCGGCGAGTCGGGCACCGGCAAGGAGCTCGTCGCCCGCGCAATCCACACCCAGTCGGCGCGCGCCACCGGGCCGTTCATTCCCGTCAACTGCGCGGCGATCTCCAAGGAGCTCATCGAGAGCGAGCTCTTCGGCCACGAGAAGGGCGCGTTCACCGGCGCCGCCAACGCGCGCAAGGGCGCCTTCGAAGAGGCCGACGGGGGCACCATCTTCCTCGACGAGATCGGCGAGCTGCCGCTCGACCTGCAGGCCAAGCTCCTGCGCGCGCTGGAATCGGGCGAGATCAAGCGCGTCGGCGCGCCGCGGCCCATCACCGTCGACGTGCGCGTGGTCGCCGCGACCAACCGCGACCTGCTGGCGATGGCGCGCGAAGAGAAGTTCCGCGAAGACCTCTACTACCGCCTGTGCGTGGTGCCGCTGAACCTGCCGCCGCTGCGCGCGCGCCCCGGCGATCTCAAGCTGCTCGCCGACCACTTCTTGAAGCTCTACACGCCGCGCGGGCAGCGGGTGCTGATGACGCCCCAGGCGATGAAGGCGCTCGAGAACCACCCGTGGCCGGGCAACATTCGCGAGCTGCGCAACGTGATTCACCGCGCGCTGCTGCTCCGCAAAGGCCAGCACATCGAGGTCGGCGATCTCACCTTCGATGGCCGCTCGGTGCACCCCGATCGCATCGGCGGCGCCATCGAGTGCATCCCCGGCATGTCGCTGCAAGACCAGCTCGATCGCGCCGAGCGCATGATCGTCGAGAGCGCCCTGAAGCGCTGGCCCACCCGCGAGGCCGTCGCGCGCGAGCTGAGCATCGCCCGTTCAACCCTCTTCAAGCGCCTGAAGGACTGGGGCTTGTCGGGCCCTGAGAACGAAGAGGCGTAACCCCTCGAATCGACGTCGATTTCTGAGGCGATAGATCTGCGCCCGGGGTGGGTCGTTCGAAGCGACTCATGAGCGCCCTGCCCCCGATGATGGACCTGTACCGAGAGCACCGCCGCCGCGCGCTCGCGATCGCCCGCCGCATCTTGCGCGACGCCGACGAGGCCGAAGACGTGGTGCAAGAGGTCTTCACCCGCCTCTACAGCCAGAAGGTGCGCTTCGACGGCAAGGCCGCGTACACCACGTGGCTCCACCGCATCCTGGTGAACTCGTCGATCAACTCGCTGCGCGCCAAGAAGCGCCGCGGCCGCCTCGAGAGCACCGTGTCGTCGGCTGAAGACCCGGAAGAGACCGTGGTCGGCAACGAGCGCCACGCGTTGTTCCTCGAGGCCCTCGAGCACCTGTCCGAACAACATCGCCTCGTGGTGACCCTGCGCGACCTGCGGGGCTACAGCTACCCTGAAATCGCGCGCATGCTGAACCTGCCGGAGGGCACGGTGAAGAGCGCGCTCAACCGCGGCCGCACCCGCCTGATGGCGCGCATGGCGGTGACCTGCGCCGACTGAGTGGTCGTCGCGCGGCTCGCGGGAGTAGCGTTGCCGGTCATGCGGCTCTCCGTGGGAATGGTGTGCCTGGCCGTGGTCGCGAGCGCGTGCACGCCGCCCGAACCGATGCGGCCGCTGATCATCAACCGCAAGTCGTTCGACTTCGGCACCGTCGAGCTGGGCGTCACCGCGCGCCTCACGGTCGCGGTCACCAACCCCAACGATCGTTCGGTCAGCCTCTCGACGTTCGCGCTGGCCAACGTGCCCGCCGAGGTCACGCTCACCGGCACCACCGAGCCGCTCGAGCCCAACGAGCGGAGGATGTTCACCGTCGCGTGGCAACCGGCCACCGAGCAGACCATCGACGGCACGCTCGACATCGAGGCGAGCGACGGCGCGGGGCGGCGCTCGCTCCCCGTGACCGCGGTGTCGGGCACGCTCGGCGCTGACCTCGATTTGCACGGCGCGGCGAGCTGCGGCCCGGCGAACTCCCTGGCGCTCGGCGAGGTCACCTGGGGCGCGGCGGTGACGCGCGTCATCACCCTCACCTCGACCGGCACCGCGCCGATCCGCGTGCTGCGCTCGGTGCTCCCCACGCCCGAGATCGGCCTGGCAATCACCGGCCCCTTCGGCGCCCCCATCGCGCCGGGCGCGAGCGCCGACTTCACGCTCACGTGGGATCCGCTGGCGATCGGCAACCAGGTGCGCGACGTGAAGCTGCTCACCGACTCGGTGCTGCACCCCGAGGTGGTGATCTCGATGTGCGGCACCGGCCACGCGCCGTTGCTGTGCGTCACCCCCACCAGCCTCGGGTTCGGCACCATCTCCGTCGGCTCGCGCGACACCCGCACCCTCGCCCTCACCAGCTGCGGAGACCTCCCGGTCACCGTGTCGTCGCTGGTCTCGACGCCGATGGGCGGCATCACCATCTCGCCGCGCACGCCCGCGCCCACCACCCTCGACCCGTCGCAGTCGCTGGCCGTCGACGTGTCGTTCGCACCGCTCAACGCCGGGGTGGTGCGCACCTCGCTGATCGTCACCTCGACCTCGGCGATCGACCCGGTGGTGGAGATCGAGATCAGCGGCAACCAGCCGCCGCCCTGCTCGCTGTCTTTGAGCACCACCCACCTCGACCTGTTCGCGTTCAGCCCGCGCGGCGTGGTGACGATGACCAACTCCGGCACCAACGACTGCGTGCTGCAGCGCCTCGAGATCGTCCCCGCCGGCCCCTTCGCGTTCGATCGCACCATCACCCCGCCGGTCGTCGTCGCCGCGCACTCGAGCCTCGGGTTCGAGGTGGTCTACACGCCGTCCACCGCGAGCAACGCCGTCGATCGCGCCACGGTGGAGCTCGAGTTCGACCGCGTCTCGAAAGTCGCCCTCACCGGCACCTCGGCGCCGCCCGCCGGCTGCCGCCTGGTGCCCAACTTCCAGGCCGTCGACTTCGGCCTGCTCCCGCCGGGCTCACCCGGGCAATTCACGCTGCAGCTCACCAACGTCGGCGCCAACGCGTGCCACCTGGTCAACGTGAGCTCGACGCTCCCCGCGGTCACCATCAACTACATGTCGAGCACCATCGACCCGCAGGCGGTGTTGCGACTCAACCTCGGGTGGGACCCGATGCACTCGAACGGCCAGCTCCAGGGCTCGCTCACGATTCAGAGCGACGATCTCGTCAACCCCTCGCTCACGCTGCCGCTCGCCGGCGGGCACATCGTCTGCGACCCGAACTGCACGTGCGGCGCGAACGAGCAGCTGGCGAGCTGGCGCTTCACGCCGGGCTGGCCGGCGAGCTCGGTTGAAGAAGGCACCACCGGCCAGAGCGCGTACCGCCACTCGTGCGAACCGGCCCGCTGCCAGAACCAGGACATCTTGTTCGAGGTGCAGAAGGGCATTCTCGAGTGCGTCGCGCCGGCGCTCGACTGCGTCAACGGTCAGCAGCCCGACTACGTCGCCGGGCACTGGCGCTGCACCAACTGCGACATGATCATCCAGTTCGGCTCGCTCTACGACGGCCTGCGGGTGTGCGCGCCCAAGCCGATGCTGAGCTGCCCGAGCGCCGAGTCACCGACCTTCGACGCGGCGGAGCACGACTGGAAGTGCGTGCCCACCTGCAACAACGGCCTCTACGACCAGCGCACCGCGGGCGGGTTGCTGGTGTGCGTGCCCTGCTGAGGCTCCGCGTCCAGCGACGACCTCAGTCGTCCTTGCCTTCCTTCGAGCCGACGAAGTGGTCGGCCTTGTCCTTGAAGAGCACGTTGAAGGTGGTCAGCGAGCCGTAGCAGCGCGTGACGTACTGCTGCATGTCGACCTTCTCGGTGTCGCTCAGCTTGGGGTGCGCGTTGATCTTCTGCTCGAGCACGCGCAGGCGATCGCGCACCATCACCACCTTGTGAAAGAGCGCGTCGATCGGCAGGTCCTTGGCCTGCAGGTCCTTCGCCCCGGGAATCAGGCGCACCGTGCCGCCGTCCCACTTGCCGGCCATCTCCACCTCGGTGAGGCCCGACGCCTCGAGGAACAGCTCCATCAGCTCGGCTCTGGTCATCTTCTCTCCTTCGAGATCGATCTCTTCGTTGAGGTGGTTGGCGCTGACGCTGCGGGGGCTGGCGACGGTCACCGCGGCGCCGTCAGCCCGGCGCACCACCACCGGCCCGATCGGCCGGAGGGCCTTGGCCCGCTTCGTCGACCCCACCGGCTCGGCGGACGCGGTGACGTTCTCTCCGCGCGGAGCGAAGGCGTCGCACAGCGGCGCCGCGGGCGGAAACAGGCCGCGGTTGGGCTGCACGCGGCAGTTGCCGACCCACCCGCGCTTGTCGTCGAGCGAGTGCACCCGCCACAGCTTGCAGTTGCCGCAGACCCGCTCGTGCGGCTGGAAGGTGGGCACCGGCGGCTGGGCGGGCCGGGCTTCCTCGGGCCTGGCCTCGGCGGCGGCGGCGGCGGCGGGCGGCACCGGGGTGGTGGCGGGAACCGTGGCAGGAACCGGCGCGCTGTTGGCCGGCCCGCTGTTCACCTGGCTGGGGGGTTTCGACGTCTCGTCGCTCACCGGCTCGTCACTCACGGAGATCGGGCCTTACCACGCTTGTCTTCGGCTCGGGCATTGAGTACGGGCCGCCCCGCTATGGCCACCATTCCGCTGGAACGAATCCGCAACATCGGCATTTCCGCTCACATCGACTCGGGCAAGACCACGCTGACCGAGCGCATCCTCTTCTACACGGGTCGCATTCGCGAGATCCACGAGGTGCGCGGCAAGGACGGCGTCGGCGCCACCATGGACTCCATGGATCTCGAGCGTGAGAAGGGCATCACGATCCAGTCGGCCGCGACGTACGCGCTGTGGACGGGCGCTCGCAACAACATGCCCGAGCACAACATCAACATCATCGACACGCCCGGACACGTCGACTTCACCATCGAAGTCGAGCGCTCGCTCCGCGTGCTCGACGGCGCGATCCTCGTGCTCGACTCGGTCGCCGGCGTGCAGAGCCAGTCGATCACCGTCGACCGCCAGATGAAGCGCTACGGCGTTCCGCGCATCTGCTTCGTCAACAAGATGGACCGCGCCGGCGCGAACTACCTCCGCTGCGCCGACATGCTGAAGGAAAAGCTCGGCCACCACGCCGTGCCCATCCAGGTGAACATGGGCGCCGAAGAGAAGTTCATGGGCGTCATCGACCCCATCGAGGGCAAGGCCTACTTCTTCGACGGCGAGAAGGGCGAGAACGTTCGCGTCGAGGCGGTGCCGGCCGAGTACGCCGAGGAAACCAAGAAGCGCCGCGAGCTGATCGTCGAGATGGTGTCGGAAGTCGACGACGCGCTCGCCGAGAAGTTCATCGGCGGTGAAGAGGTCACCGCGGCCGAGCTGCTCGCCGCCGTTCGCCGCGCCACCATCGCCCTCAAGATGACCCCCGTGATGTGCGGGTCGGCCTACAAGAACAAGGGCGTGCAGGTGCTGCTCGACATGGTGTGCAACCTCCTGCCCTCGCCCCCCGAGGTCGAGAACATCGCGCTCGACCAGCGCAACGCGGAAGCGAAGGTCAAGCTGCTGAGCGACTTCACCAAGCCGTTCGTCGGCCTGGCGTTCAAGCTCCAGCAGGACCAGTACGGCCAGCTGACGTACTTCCGCAT
Organism: Myxococcaceae bacterium; assembly: GCA_046351675.1. GTDB lineage: Bacteria > Myxococcota > Myxococcia > Myxococcales > Myxococcaceae > Archangium_A. The sequence continues at coordinate 335,126 of JAXLYB010000005.1, read as the reverse complement.
CTACCAGGGCACGGTGAAGACGGGCGACACCATCGTCAACAACAGCCGTGGCCAGCGGAAGGAACGCGTGCCGCGCATGTTCCGCATGCACTCCGACCGCCGCGAGGAAATCGCCGAGGCGAAGGCCGGCGACATCGTCGCGTTCTACGGCGTCGAGGCGACGTCGGGCGACAGCTTCAGCGACAACAACGTCTTCTACACGCTGACGTCGATGCACGTGCCTGACGCCGTGATCCAGCTCGCGGTGTCGCCCAAGGAACGCACGGGCGAGGCGAACTTCAGCAAGGCGCTGCAGCGCTTCACCCGCGAAGACCCGACCTTCCGCGTGCACCGCGACGAAGAGTCGGCGCAGACCATCATCTCGGGCATGGGCGAGCTCCACCTCGAGATCTACATGGAGCGCATGAAGCGCGAGTACGGCTGCGAGGTCGTCTCGGGCAAGCCGCAGGTCGCCTACCGCGAGACCATCACCCAGCGCGGTGAGTTCGCGTACACGCACAAGAAGCAGACCGGTGGCTCGGGTCAGTTCGCGCGCGTGTGCGGCTACATGGAACCGCTGCCGGCCGACGCGGTCGAGCAGTACGAGTTCGTCAACGACACCGTCGGCGGCACGATTCCCAAGGAATACATCCCCGGCATCGAGAAGGGCTTCAACGAGGCGCTCAAGAAGGGCTCGCTGATCGGCTTCCCCGTCGTCGGCGTGCGCTGCGTCGTCAACGACGGCCAGTACCACGACGTCGACTCGAGCGAGCAGGCCTTCAAGATGGCCGCGATCATGGCCTTCCGCGAAGGCTACGAGCGCGCCAAGCCGGTCGTCATGGAACCGGTGATGAAGGTCGAAGTGCTCGCGCCCGCCGAGTTCCAGGGCTCCGTCGTCGGCCAGGTCAACCAGCGCCGCGGCATGATCGTCGAGACCTCGACCGCCGAGGGCCAGGTGACCGTCGTCGCCGAGGTGCCGCTGAACACCATGTTCGGCTACTCGACCGACCTCCGCTCGGCCACGCAGGGCAAGGCGGAGTTCACGATGGAGTTCGCCAAGTACATGCCGGTGCCGCGCAACGAGCAGGAGCTGCTGATGAAGCAGTTCAAGGACAAGCAGGCCGCCGAGGCCGCTGCCCGCAAGTAAGCGCTGCCTGATCCAGGAAGTCCTCGAGGGCCGGTCTCCCACGCTGGAGGCCGGCCCTTCGCATGTGGTGCGCCGTTTCCCTGTCGCCGATCCACCCCAGCGGGTCAGCGCACACCCTCGCTCGAGGCTCCTTTCCCAGCGGAAACGGGGGTGGCATGCGCTTCGCTCTGACGTCGCAGCACCATGCGCCAGCTCGAGCCTCGCTCTCCCCGCCGCAAGAAGTCGCGCAAGACTCCCCGCCCCTCTCCGCGTACCGAAGCGCCCCGCAAGAGCGCCCCGCCGCCGCCGTTGCAGCCGGGCCCGGGTGCCGGCTTCGAGCCGCTCAGCTCGTTCTCGGGCACGAGCAGCGGCACGCCCGGCAGCGTGATCTTCGAGGCCATCACGCGCTCGCAGGCCATCGTGGAATTCGACCCGCACGGCGCGGTCGTGCACGCCAACGAGAACTTCCTGCGCGTGATGGGCTACGGCCTCGACGAGGTGAAGGGCCGCTCGCACCGCGTGTTCTGCCCGCCGACCGTCACCACCGCCGAGTGGGACCAGTTCTGGGCCGACCTGCGCGCCGGCAAGAGCCAGCCGGGCATCGTGGAACGCAAGACCAAGAGCGGCTCGAGCGTGTGGCTCGAGGCCCTCTACAACCCCATCTTCGACGCCGCCGGCGCCGTGACCGCGGTGGTGAAGATCGGCACCGACATCAGCGCGCAGCACGAGAAGCAGGCCGCGCTCCACCGCGAGGTCGCCACCGGCTCGAAGAACGTCGGCTCGGCCGCGCGCGGGCTCCTCGAGCTGAGCAACCAGCTCGCGTCGGGCGCCGCCGAGGCCAGCGCGCAGGCCCTCTCGGTCAACAGCGCCAGCGAGCAGATCAAGAGCAGCGTCGCCTCGGTCGCCTCCGCCGCCGAGGAGATGAGCGCCACCGTGAAGGAAATCGCCACCAACGCCACCGAGAGCGCCCGCACCGCCCGCCAGGCGCGCGAGCTCGCCGAGAACGCCAACCCCGTCGTGCAGAGCCTCTCTGCCGCGTCGGCGAACATCGGCAAGATCACCAAGGTCATCAGCACCATCGCGCAGCAGACCAACCTGCTCGCGCTCAACGCCACCATCGAGGCCGCGCGCGCCGGTGAGGCCGGCAAGGGCTTCGCGGTCGTCGCCAACGAGGTGAAGGAACTCGCGCGCGAGACCAGCAAGGCGACCGAGGAAATCTCGCAGCAGATCGAGGCCATTCGCGTCGACACCCAGAAGAGCGTGGAGTTCGTCGCCGACATCGTGAAGGTGATGTCGCAGATCGACACCTACGCGTCGTCGATCGCCGTCTCGGTCGAAGAGCAGGCCTCGACCACCCGTGAGATCGCCCGCAACGCGTCGGAGGTCAGCTCGTCGGTCTCGGCCGTGGTGTCGAACATGGCCGGGGTGAGCTCGGCCGCGCGCGAGTCGGAACGCAACGCCGCGCTCACGCAGAGCTCGGCGCGCGAGCTCCAGGGCCTCGCCAATCGCCTCGAGTCGGCGATCCAGAACGGCTGAGGCCCATGATCCCCGCGCGAGCCATCACGGCTGAGCCGCGGGCCGGCCGCCCGCTGCGGGCGCTCGTGCTCGACGACGACCCCGTCTTCCGCACCGTGCTGTCCCGCACCCTCGGGCGCCTCGGCGTGCAGGTGGTCGCGACCTGCGCCGACGGCGCCTCGGCCCGCCAGCGCCTGGGCAGCGGCGACGTCGACGCGGTCACCATCGACGTGGTGCTCAAGGGCGAGTCGGGCATCGACTTCCTCAAGTGGTGCCGCGCGCATCACCCGAAGGTCGTCACCGTGCTCGTCACCGCCGGCACCGAGCGCGGCGCGCGCACCGGCGTCGACGGCGTGCTGCTCGGCGCGGCCGCCCTGATCCCCAAGCCCGACGCGAAGCACGTCGACGGGTTCGAGAGCGATCTGCGCCGCGTCTTCGGGCTCAGCGAGCAGCCGCGCGCCGTGCCCACCGCCGCCAGCAACACCCCCACCGCCCGGCTGCGCCCCGCGCGGCGGCGCGAGTTCATCGCGATCGGGGCCTCGACCGGTGGGCCGCCCGCGCTGCTGAAGCTGCTGAAGGCGATCCCCGCGTGGTGCGACGCGCCGGTGGTCATCACCCAGCACATGCCCTCGCTCCACCTGACGTACTTCGCCGAGCTGCTCGCCGGGCAACTGCCGCGGCCGGTGAAGGTGGTCAGCGCGCCCACGCCGCTGCTGCGCGGGGCGTTCTACCTGGCCAGCGGCGATCACCACCTCAAGGTGCGCCGCAGCGGCGCGACGCTCGTCGCCTCGCCCGATTCCGGCGAACCCGAGCACCACTGCCGCCCGGCCGTCGACCCGATGTTCCGCTCGCTGGCCGAGGCCGCCCCCGGAGGCGGCGTGGCGATCGTGCTCACCGGCATGGGTTCCGACGGCGCGAGCGGCGCGGTGATGCTGCGCGAACGCGGCACGCCGGTGCTCGTGCAGGACCAGGCCTCGAGCGTGGTGTGGGGCATGCCCTCTTCGGTGGTGAACGCGGGCGCCGCCGATGCCGTGGTTCCGATCGATCGCATGGCCGCCACCGTCCTCGAGTGGATGGATTGGGCCCAGGGAGGCAAGTGATGAGTGACTTGAGCCAGGACGACGAGATCAAACAGATGTTCGTCGACGAGTCGCTGGAAGCCCTCCAGCGCGTCGAGCGCCTGCTCCTCGACGCCGAGGAAGGCCACCCTCGCGCCGACATGGTCGACGTCATGTTCCGCGACATGCACACCATCAAGGGCACCGCCGCGCTGCTCGGCTTCGAGCGCACCGCGTCGCTCGCCCACGCCGCCGAAGACCTGATGTCGCGGCTGCGCGACAAGTCGGTGAAGGCCCGCCCGGCGCACTTCGCGCTGATGGTGAAGGTCGTCGACGGGTTGCGCCAGTACGTCGAGGCCACGCGCGACCAGAACTCCGAGGGCGCGCTCGACTCCACCGCGCTGGTCGAAGAGCTGCACCGCTACACCGAGCAGGGCGATGACGCCGTCGACGCCGCGTCGACCGCCGCGCCCGAAAAGGAACCCGAGGCGCCCGCCCCCGTCGTCGAAGCCGCGCCGCCGCCGCCCGCCCCCACCGCGCCCGAGCTGGTGCGCCCGCCTCCGTCAGCGCCGATCGCCGCGCCGCGCGCCTCGGCGCCGCCCCCTGCGCCACCTCCGCCCGCTCCGTCGGCCCCACCCGCGCCCGCGCCCTCGGCCCCCAACGCCGCGGCGGCCGCGCACGGTGGCGACCAGGACGGCACGGTGCGCGTCAACGTCGGCGTGCTCGACAAGCTGATGAACCTGATGGGCGAGCTGGTGCTCTCGCGCAACCAGATGGTGCAGCTGATGCGCGGGCAGCGTGACGCCGCCGCGCAGTCGGCCGCCCAGCGCCTCTCGCTCGTCACGTCCGACCTGCAGCAGCAGATCATGAAGACGCGCATGCAGCCCGTCTCGCGCGTGTTCGAGAAGATCCCCCGGCAGGTGCGCGACCTCGCGCAGCAGACCGGCAAGAAGGTCACCGTCGACTTCGAGGGCACCAGCACCGAGCTCGACAAGGCGCTGGTCGAAGCGATTCGCGACCCGCTGATGCACATCATTCGCAACGCCATCGATCACGGCATCGAGGCGCCCGCCGATCGCGAGGCCAGGGGCAAGAACGCCACCGGCCGGCTGGTGGTGCGCGCGGTGCACGAGGGCAACAACGTCAGCATCGAGGTGCGCGACGACGGCAAGGGCGTCGACCCGGCGATCGTCAAGCGGGTGGCCGTCAACCGTGGGGTGATCACCCAGGCCGAGGCCGACGCGATGCGCGACCAGGAAGCGGTCGAGCTCATCTTCCGCCCCGGGTTCAGCACCGCCGAGAAGGTGACCAGCCTCTCGGGCCGCGGCGTCGGCATGGACGTGGTGCGCACGCACGTCGAGCGCGCGGGCGGCGCGGTGGAGTTCGAGAGCGAGCTCGGCAAGGGCACCGCGATCCGGCTCCGCATGCCGCTCACGCTCGCCATCATTCCCGCGCTCCTGGTGGAAGACGGCGGCCAGCGCTTCGCCGTGCCGCAGGCCAACCTGCTCGAGCTGGTGCGCTTGAGCGAGGCCCAGGTGGCCTCACAGATCGAGTGGGTGCGCGGCGCGCCGGTGTTCCGCCTGCGCGGCGAGCTGGTGCCCCTGGTGCGGCTGGCGCCCCTGCTCGGCCGTGAGCCGGCCGCCGGGAAGCGCGGGCTCAACCTGGTGGTGGTGCAGGTCGCGCACCGCCGGTACGCGCTGGGCGTCGAGTCGATTCACGACACCGAGGAGATCGTGATCAAGCCGCTGCACGCCGCGCTCAAGCGGCTCGGCGCGTACGCGGGCGCCACGGTGCTCGGCGACGGCGGGGTCGCGCTGATCCTCGACGTGGGCGGCATCGCCAGCCTCGCCGGCATCGACCTGACCGGGCGCGCCGAGAAGTCGAACAAGACCGAGCAACAGGGCACGCAGGACGCGCAGTCGATGCTCATCTTCGAGATGGGTGACGGCGCGCGCGGCGCGGTGCCGGTGTCGATGGTGGCGCGCCTCGAGCAGGTCGAGCGCAGCGCCATCGAGCAGGTCGCCCAGGGCGAGGTGTTGCAGTACCGCGGCGAGATCATGCCGCTCATCCGCCCCGAGGGCGCGATGCCGGTCGGCGCGGCGCCCCAGGGCAGCTCGGTGCAGCACCTGCTGGTCTTCAACTTCGGCAAGCCGATCGGCCTGGCGGTGAACGCCATTCTCGACGCGACCGCCATCGACGCGGTGCACACCAGCGACGTGCCGCACACGCTGGGGCGCACGGTCGTGTTCGGCAAGACCACGCTGCTGGTCGACGTGTTCGGGCTGGTGCGCCAGCTCGCGCCCGCCTGGCTCGAGCCTCCGCGCCAGGGCCGCCGCCCGCGCGTGGTGCTCACCGACGGCTTCGAGGCGATGCGCGGGTCGATCGCCGGCTTCCTGCGCGCGTCGGGCCTCGACGTGCTCGAGCTGAGCCCCGACGCCGCGCTCCGGGAGCTGCGCAGCGGGGGCAAGGCGGTCGACGCGGTGGTCGCCTCGCTCGACCCGGTGCCGCGCGGGCTCGAGCTGGTGCGCACGCTCAAGGCCGAGCAGCCCGATCTCCCCATCGTGTGCGTCGCGCCCGACGGGTGCGGCGAGCTGGCCACCAGCGCCGGCGCGCGCACCTGCGTGCGGCAGCTCGAGCGCGAAGCCATTCTCCACGCCCTCGAGGGCGCGGGCATCTTCACCAGCCAGCGGGAGGCGGCATGAGCACGCAGAGTTCCATTCCCACCGGCCAGTGGGCGACCTTCTTCGTGGGCAAGGAACAGTTCGCCGTCGCGGTCGAAGACGTGCAGGAAGTGCTGCTCGCCCAGCCGCTGACGCCGGTGCCGCTCGCGCCGCCGGAGATCATCGGCCTGCTCAACCTGCGCGGCGCGGTGATGCCGGCCTTCGACCTGCGGCGGCAGCTCGGCCTGCCCGAAGCGCCGTCCGACGTCCCGCGCAAGATGCTGGTGCTCGATCTCGGGTCGGGCCCGCTGACCCTGATGGTCGACGAGATCGGCGACGTGTTCGAGCTCGCGGGCGAAGGCTGGCGGCCGCCCCCGGAAACCCTCGGCCCGCGCCGCGACGCGCTGTTCGGCATCTTCCCGCTGAAGGACCAGATCATCCTCGGGCTCAAGACCTCGGCCGTGTACGCCGAGCCAGGTGACCCGTGATCGCGGTGGTGGTCGACGACTCGCGGGCGATGCGCACCATCGAGCAGCGCGCGCTGGAATCAATGGGGTGGACCGTGCGGCAGGCCGCGAACGGCCTCGAGGCGATCGGCCTGCTCAGCTCACTCGAGGCGTGCGATCTCGCGCTGGTCGATTGGCAGATGCCCGGCATGGACGGGCTCGCGCTGATCAAGGCGTTGCGCGCCGACGTGCGGTGGGCCTCGCTGCCGATCATCATGGTCAGCTCGAACGCGGTGCTCGACTCGATGCAGACCGCGCTCGACGCCGGCGCCAACGACTTCGTCATGAAGCCCTTCAGCATCGACGCGCTGAAGGAACGCGTGACCGAGACCCTGCAGACCCTGGGGAGCCGGCATGCCTGAGGCTCGCCCGAGCTGGCCGGCGCTGCGTTCGTTCATGCAGCAGCGGTGCGGGGTTCAGCTCGGCGAGGAGCAGGCCTACCTCATGGACGCGCGCCTCAAGGAGGTCGCCAGCGCCCTCAAGTTCAAGTCGGTCGACGAGTACGTGCTCGCCGCGGTGCGCCCCGGGGCCGAAGACGGCGTCACCTCGCCGCTCATCGACGCGATGACCACGCACGAGACCTCGTTCTTTCGCGACGGCGCCTTCTGGCGAACGCTCGCCGACGAGGTGATTCCCCGCGTGCACGACGGGCTGTCGCTGCGCGTGTGGTGCGCCGCCTGCTCCACCGGCCAGGAAGCGTGGTCGCTGGCGATGCTGCTGCACGAACGCTTTCCGCACCTCGTCGATCGCACCAGCATCGTCGCCACCGACGTCTCGACGGGCGTGCTCGCGACCGCCCGCGCCGGCACCTACAAGGTCTTCGAGGCCAACCGCGGGTTGAGCGCGCCGCGCCTGCTGCGCTTCTTCGAGCGCGACGAGGCCAACTTCCGCGTGAAGCCCGGGCTGCGCTCGATGGTCACGTTCACGCCGAACAACCTCGTCACCCAGGATCCTCCCGGTGGCCAGTTCGATCTCGTGCTGGTGCGCAACGTGCTCATCTACTTCAACGACGAGACGCGCACGCAGATCCTCCAGCGGGTGCGCAGCGCGCTGCGGCCGCGGGGCGCCTTCGCGGTCGGCGCCTCCGAGCTCGTGCCGAGACGATTCGGATTGCCGTTCGCGCCCGGCTGGTACGCCGGCGGCTGAGCTCGCACCGCATCACTGTTTCCGTTGCGCAGGGGGGCTGCGAACGTAAAGTGCGCCCGCGAGTTCCTCTTCCCCGGCACACCGGCTTTCGGAGCACACCATGGCCACCAGCTTCCAGACCGTCCCCGAGATGATGTTGCATCGGCTCTCCGCGACCCCTGACGCGACCGCGTTCAGCTACCCGGTGGGCAGTGGCTGGAAGCAGGTGAGCTGGAAGCAGTTCGGCGAGCAGGTGCGCCAGGTCTCGATGGGCCTGCGCGCCATCGGCCTGAAGAACGAGGAGCGCGTCGCGATCCTCTCCGGCACCCGCTACGAGTGGATCGTCGCCGACATGGGCATCCTCGGCGCGGCCGGCGCGACCACCACCATCTACCCCTCGAACCTCGGCGAGGAGTGCGAGTACATCATCAGCGACTCCGACACGAAGTACGTGTTCGCCGAGAACGACGAGCAGGTGAAGAAGCTCGAAGACCAGCGCAAGGCCGGCAAGCTCGGCGGCGTGAAGAACGTCATCACCTTCGACGGCAAGGCCAGCGCCGACGGCTGGGTGCTGACGCTCGCGGAGCTCAGCGAGAAGGGCAAGGCGGCGAGCCAGGCCGACTGGGAAGCCGTCTGCAAGTCGGTCAAGGGCCAGGACATCGCGACCCTCATCTACACCTCGGGCACCACCGGCAAGCCCAAGGGCGTGGTGCTCACGCAGGACTGCTGGGTCTACGAGGCCGAGGGCATCGACGAGATGAAGCTGCTCGTGCCCGACGACGTGCAGTTCTTCTGGCTGCCGCTCGCGCACAGCTTCGGCAAGGTGCTCGAGGTCGCGCAGCTGCGCATCGGCTTCCACACCGCGATCGACGGCCGCGTCGACAAGCTGGTCGAGAACCTCGCGCAGGTGAAGCCGACGTTCGTCGCCGCCGTGCCCCGCATCTTCGAGAAGGTCTACAACAAGGTCGTCGACGGCGCGAAGAAGGGCGGCGGCCTCAAGTACTCGATCTTCAAGTGGGCGGTCGAAGTCGGCAACGAGGTCAGCAAGCTGCGCCAGAAGCGGCAGGAACCGGGCGGGCTGCTGGCGCTCAAGTACTCGCTGGCGACCAAGCTGGTGTTCAGCAAGCTGCAGGCGCGCTTCGGCGGCAAGCTGCGTTACTTCGTCTCGGGCTCCGCGCCGCTCTCGCGCGAGATGGCCGAGTTCTTCCACGCCGCGGGCATCTTGATCCTCGAGGGCTACGGGCTCACCGAGACCAGCGCCGCGTCGTTCGTGAACCGGCCCAACAGCTTCAAGTTCGGCACCGTCGGCCCGCCGCTCCCCGGCACCGAGGTGAAGATCGCCAGCGACGGTGAGATCTTGATCAAGGGCCGCGGCGTGATGCGCGGGTACCACAACCTGCCCGACGTCACCGCCGAGACCATCAAGGACGGGTGGCTGCTCACCGGCGACATCGGCGAGATCGATTCCGAAGGGCTGCTGAAGATCACCGACCGCAAGAAGGACCTCATCAAGACGTCGGGCGGCAAGTACGTCGCGCCGCAGAACATCGAGGGCAAGTTCAAGATGCTCTGCCCCTACGTCAGCCAGTCGCTGGTGCACGGCAACAACCGCAACTTCTGCGTGATGCTCGTCGCGCTCGACAAGGAAGCCATCACCGACTGGGCGAAGGCCAACGGCGTCACCGGCGCGTACGAAGACATCGTGAAGGACCCGCGCACGCACGCGCTCATCAAGCCGTTCGTGCAGGAGCTCAACAAGGGCCTCGCCTCGTACGAGTCGATCAAGAACTTCGCGATCCTCCCGAAGGACCTCACCGAGAAGGACGGCGATCTCACGCCGAGCCTCAAGCTCAAGCGCAAGGTCGTCGAGGGCAAGTACAAGGAAGTCATCGAGGGCTTCTTCACGGGCAACATCGCCGCGCTGTGAGCCGCGCGCGCTTTCGCGTGCACGTGGCGATGGGCGACCCGCAGGCGCCCACCACCACCGTCCTTTCCATTCTCGAAGCGCACCAGCTGCTCGGCGCCGATGGGCTGCTCAAGCCCGACGTGTCGCTGGTGTCGATGGGCGATCACTTCGACTGGGGCAAGGCCCACGAGCGCGCGGAGGCGACCGCTGACGGCACGCGCTTCCTCTCGTGGCTCGCCGCGCACCCGCCGGAGCAGGTCGTCATCCTCGCTGGCAACCACGACCTCGCGCGCGTGGGTGAGCTCTCGCCCTTCGCGACCGACGCCGACTTCGAAGAGGCGTGGGTGCTCGCGGCGGCCGCGTGGCGCGGAGGCACGGTCGACGAGCCAACCCAGCAGCGCTTCCTCGCGCGCTATCCGCACGTGCCCGACGCCGAGGCGATCGCGCGCGACTTCTCGTGCTTCGCCGTCGAGCAGCGGCGGCTGGTGACCGAGTTGCTGCGCACCCGGCGGCTGCGGCTGGCGCACGCCCACCGCGGGCTGCTGCTGGTGCACGCCGGCGTGACCCAGGCCGAGCTCGCCGGCCTCCAGCCCGGCGCAGCGCCAGCCACCGCCGAGGCCGCCGCGCAGCAGCTCAACGCCTTCCTCGACCAGCGCGTCGACCGCTGGGAAGACGGACCGCTCGATCTCACCCCGCTCCACCGGCCCGGGTCGGCGCGCGGTGGCATCGCCCGCGGCGTGCTCTTTCACCGCCCCGCGCGCCCGCCGGAGACCCCCGACCCGCAGTTCGAAGGGCCACCGCGACGCCGCTACGATCCGCGCCACCTGCCGGCGGCCTTCCCCCAGGCCATCGGGCACATTCGCGACAAGAAGTCGCGCGAGCTCCTGAAGGACTGGGCCGACGCCGCGCCGGCCGCCGACGGCCCGCTGCGCTCGCTCGAGATCAGCGACGACGGCGGCGTGCGCTACCGGGCCGGCACGCACCCGGGCGCGCGCCTCTACTTCCTCGACGCCGGCATGTCGCACGTCAGCCCGCAGCGCTACGAGCTGTTCGATCTCGACGCGCGCGCGCCGCTCACTCGAACCCGAAACGGGTGACCAGCGGCACGTGGTCCGACAGGCCGCTGAACGGGCCCTCGTCGTCGAAGTCGTGCGTGTCGTGGAGATCGACGAACGCCACGTCGCGGCTCCCGAAGACGTGATCGAGGTGCATGCGCAGGTGCATGAAGCCCGCGGTGGAGAACGCGCGCGGGTCGCTCAGGGACACCTGGCCCAGCGCTTCCTGCGCGCCCAGCAGCTTCGCGTCGTGGGTCAGCGAGCGGTAGACGGGGCTGGCGGGCGCGGCGTTGAAGTCACCGCAGATCAAGTACGGCTCGCCCGCGGAGATGTGCGCGGCGTACTCGGCCAGGGTGCGCGCCTCGGCGAGCTGGTTCTTCCCGAAGCCCATCTTCTGCGGCTCCGACCAGAACTCCTTCGCCCACGCGCTGGGCAACGAGAGGTGCGTGTTGAAGAGGTGAAAGCGCTCGCCGTGCACCGTCTCGAGCGCGAGGTGCGCGGCGATGCGGGTCTGCTTCACCTTGCGGAGCCGCTCATGCGTGACGTGCGTGATGGGGTGCGGCTGTTCCTGGTTGGTGTTCACCACCTGGAGCCGCTGCGCGTCGACCAGCACCGCGAGGCCGGTGGTGTAGAGCTTGATCGGCCCGAGCCGGTACACGTGCGCCGGGAAGTAGAAGGCGCGGTACGGCATCACGCGCCCGGCCGCGCTGAAGGCGTGCCCGAGATGGCGCAAGAAGGCCTCGAGCTGCGTCTCTTGATCGTGCGCGCCGCGGTGCGCCACCTGCGCGCGAATCGAGCGCGTCTCGACCTCTTGCAGTGCCACGAGATCGGGCAGCGGGTCCAACTTCAGAAGGGCTGCAGCGATGTTCGACTTTGAGCGCGCAGTACTCGCGAGGCCCTTCAGCCCGTGACCGAAGTACCGCACATTGTAGCTCACGAGCCGCACGACGCCGCCAGTGTACCCGATGGCGCGCGCCCGTTCTCCGCTGCCAAACTGGGTCCTCGATGAAGCTCGCCGAGTGGGTGACTGCGTACCGAAAGGGCAAGGCCGTCTTCCCAACCGTGCCGGTGCTCATCGCGGTACCGCCGCGCGAGGGCGAGTTCGAGGAAAGCGCGAGCACCGAGCCTGGGCCGGCGGGCCCGATGGACGTGCGCATCATCGCCAACGAGGTCGTGGTGCTGCTCGCACGCGAGCTGGTCGATGGCCGCGTCTACACGGTGGGCCGCATCGATCTCTGCGACACGCATCTCCCCTTCCCGACCATCTCGAAGGTGCACGCGAGCTTTCGCCATGGCTCGCAGGGCTGGGAAGTGCAGGACGTCGGCTCGCTCAACGGCACGCGCGTCGCGACGGAGCGGATCGAGAAGGGCGTGTGGACGCCCGTGCGCGACGGCAGCGAGATCATGTTCGGCCGCGTGCTCTGCCGCCTCTTGAGCCCGCAGTCGTTCGCCGCCGAGGTGTTGCGGCAGGCGCGGCTCGCGGGCTGAGCGACGCCGAGGAATCGCAGGCACCCGACGCGCCCAGGGCAGCCGCTCTTCCGACAAGGCGTTGACGAGAGAAGCGCTGACTCGGTCACCCGCGCGCCTGACCGCCTCTTCGCCGCCGAGATGCTGCGACCGGCAGCGACGCGAGCACGGACGCCTCGAGCGTCGAGGGCCCGTCGGAAACGAAGCGATCGGCCGCGCCCACCACGAGCTCGTCGAGCGCCAGCGCCTCGGCCCACCGCTCGCGGACGTCGGGTGCGAGCTTCGCGAGCCGCCCGCGCCACCGGGCGATCGCGTCGGGCTCGGCCTCGATGCCCGCCACGCGCGCGAGGTCGGCGACCAGCAGCCGGCGGCGGAAGTCGCCCGCGGCGGGGTTCGACGTTCTGGGCGCCGCGAGGCGACGGCGGCGCACGAAGCTCGACAGTGCCAACCCCTGCGCTGGCCGATGCTCGAGCTGACCGCGCGCACGCAGCCCGGCAACGAGGCGGAGGCAGGCGCGCGCGTCGTCGGCCTTCAGATCGACGCGGCGCTCGCGCACGAAGACCTCGAGCGCGCTGCGCACCGCGGCCGGCCAGTGCCCCAGCGCCGCGAGCACCGCGCGCCAGGTGCGATCTCGATAGAAGATCTCTTCGGCCAGCCGCGCCGCCTCGCGCGCCCGCGCGGCCGTGAGCACCCGCGCCCGCACCGCTGCCTCGAACGTCGCCCACGCGTTGACCCACGGCAGCGTCAACGGGCGAAAGCCGCTCGTCGCGTCGCCATGCAGCAACGCCACGTGCGCATCGTCGTTCCACGCGCCCGACGCGAACCGCTTCGCGATCTCCCCGACCGGCTCGACCACGCCGGGCAACTCGGCGGCGCGCAGGGCGCCCATGCTCGACGCGCCGAACACGCGCGCGCCGGAAGCCTGGGCGGCGAGCAGCTCGTGGTGCCACACCGACGGACGCGCCTCGAAGACGCCGTCGATCAGCACGATCGCCGCCGGCGCGAGGGGCAGCACCGCGAAGACGTCACCCTGCCCCGCGGGTGCGTGCAGCTTCGCCCCGGGAAGCAGTGCGCGCGCCTCCCGCCACGACAGGCTCGGGCCGAGGAAGACGTGCACGCTCACGGCCGCTCCTTGCCAGGGCGAACTGGACTCATCGCGCTCGCACTGAACGCTGGTGCACGCAGCAGGCGGGCGTGGCTCGCCCAGCTCGAGCAGAACCTCGCGCGCGGGCCGCTCACAGCAACTCCGAGACGAGCGCGCGCTCGCTGACGGCCTTCACCACCCACGGCTCGCGCCGCAACGTCACCAGCACCGTGTCGCGCGGCGGCCGAACCACGCTGGCCACTCGCTTCCGCGCAGGCCTCGACCGCAGCAACGCTTCGCGCAGCTCGCGCCCCGCCTCCCGCTGCCCCGCGAGCGTGACGTCTTCCCGCGCGCCCTGGATCTCGGTGAGCCGCGTCTGTGCTGCCTCGAGCCACGCGGCCTCGACCGCCTCCGCGAGGGTCGCGCGGCATGCGTACCCGGCCGTCAGCGGCACCACGTCGCCCTCCAGGTCGAACAGCAGCACGCCGGCGACAGGACCGGTGCCCGCGCTGAGATCGAACGCCCACGCCTCGAAGCCCCGTCGCGAGAGCGCCACCTCGTCGAGCCGCCCGAGCAGGCGCCGGGCGATCGCCGCGGGGTGCCAGCCGTCGGGCAGCGAGCGAGCCAGCGCGTCGCGCTCGACCACTTCGGCCAGCGCGTGGCGCTCGGCGGCGCGGCGGCTGGTGGGGTGGGCGCCGAGCCCGTTCGAGCGCCAGGGAGTGACCTCCGGCCCCAGCCACGCCACACCCGCGCGCGGGCAGAAGACCGCGCCCGCCGGCACCCAGGCCTCGCGGCCGTCGAGCGCCCGGCCGGCGACCCACGCGACGCGCAGCCCGCCGACGTCCCACGTGGTGTGGCCCGGAGCGGGCCCGAAGCGCAGGCGGTCGAGCGCGGGCTCCTCGGCGGCCGAGAGCTCGATCGCCTCTCCGAGCGCGCTCCACTGCGCCGCGGCGAGCGTACGGCCCTTGCCCTGAGACACCTGCAGCACGTGACCGCGCGGGCGCACCGCGGCGACCACCTCGACACCGCAGCGATCGAGCCCGGTCAGGCGCGCCAGGCGCGTCACTCCGAAGCGTCTGGCGAGCGCGGCGAGCACGAACGGACGGCACGATCGCCCACGTCGCGCGTGGATTCCAGACGCGTTTGCAGCGGGCGCGCAAGGCCGCGCCCTGACGTGGCGCGCGCGCCACGACCGCCCGCGTCACGCCTGCGTTTGCGACGGACGCGCGGGGCGCGTCACTCCGCGAACAACGGCTCACCCAGCGAGCGGCACGTTTCCAGGCGCGTTTGCGGCGACCGCGACTAAGACTCGCGCGCGATGAGGGAGCGGACGCTCGGAACCCTGCTGATCGCCGCCGCGGCGTGCCTGTGGGGCACCTGGCCGCTCTACACGCACGGCAGCCGGGCGAGCGGGCTGGCCATCGGCTTCGTGACGCTCGCCGTGATGTCGTTGCCCGCGCCCTTCGCGCTGCGGCGCCCGCCGTTCGCCGATCGCGGCGCGGTGTGGGCGCTGGTGATCGTCGGGCTCGCCGACGCGGCCAACGTGGTCCTCTATTTCTCAGCCCTCTCGCGCGGGCCGGTGGTGATCGCCGTACTCACCCACTACCTCGCGCCCGGGCTGGTCGGGCTCCTGGCACCGCTGACGCTCGGCGAGCCGCGCAGCCGCCGCGCGTTGATCGCCACCCCGGTGGTGCTGGTGGGCCTCGCGCTGGTGCTCGGCCCCGCCGGCCCCGTCGACACCTGGCTGACCACCGCCCTGCTCGGCGCCGGCAGCGCGATCTTCTACGCCACCCTGGTGCTCGCCAGCCGCCGCGCCGCGCGCGCCTTCACCCCGGTCGCCGTCACGTCGCTCCACAGCGTGGTCTCGATCGCCGCGCTGGCGTTGGTGTTCCGCGCCGAGGTGCTCCCGCCCGACTGGCAGGCCACGGCGCCGATCATCATTGCCGCGCTGGTCAACGGCCTGCTCGCGGCGCTGATGTTCAACCGCGCGCTGGTGCTGGTCGGCGCGCAGCGCGTCGGGCTCTTCACCTACCTCGAACCGGTCACCGCGGCGGTGATCGGCGTGCTGGTGCTCGACGAGCCGTTCGGCCTCGCGGCCGCGGCGGGGCTGCTGCTGGTGCTGGGCGCCGGCGCATGGAACGCGCTGGAGCCCGAGCCGTCAGCGCATCGCGCCGGGTGACATCGCGGGCGTCGCCGGGTTCGGCTCTTCCTTCGGAGGCGGCGCCGGGTCGGCCTTGCGGAACTCGTAGCCAATCTCGAGATCGATCGAGCCGCCGAACTGGTTGTCGTACCGCTCGAGCGTCTCGTTCACGCGGAACGTCTTGTAGAAGCGCCCGTTGATGAAGAGGAACGGCAGCACCCGCAGGCGCGCGCCGGCGAAGACGATCGACTTGAGCCCCAGCAAGCCCAGCTGCCCGAGCTCGGTGAAGCTCTCGATGCCGCGCAGGTAATAGCTGCCGAAGAGCTGGAAGAAGCT
Source organism: Myxococcaceae bacterium (assembly GCA_046351675.1). Taxonomy (GTDB): domain Bacteria; phylum Myxococcota; class Myxococcia; order Myxococcales; family Myxococcaceae; genus Archangium_A. The sequence continues at coordinate 319,169 of JAXLYB010000005.1, read as the reverse complement.
CAGCACCGGGAGCTCGAGGTGGGCGACGAAGTTCTTCGCCGGGGCGTTGCTGGTGCCCTCGAAGGCGAGCGTCACGCCGACTGCGTTGCGAATGCCCCAGCTGGCCTCGAGGTAGTAGCCGAAGCGGCTGCCGAGGCCGTGCTCGAGCACGTACTGGTGCTTGGGCACGTAGAGCGCCGTCGGCGACCCGGGCGCGCGCAGGTCGAGGTTCAGGTACGCCATGCGGTCGATCTCGTAGAACGTGTCGAAGTAGCTGGGCACGTACCGGTTGCCGAGGACGCGGGCCTCGGCGATCACGCGGAAGGCGTTGACGATCTCGGTGCCGACGTTGAAGCGCCCCAGCATGCCGGCCGTGAAGCCGCCGTCGCCGTCGATGAGCATCGAGTAGTCGACGTAGGGCTTGAGGTCGACGTTCTCGGTCTTGAGAATCTTGGCCTCGACGTCGATGCCGATGAGCCGCGCCGGCTTCACGGACGTCACGGCGAGGCGGTTGGCCATCGTCACGCGCTGGGTCGGAATGTCCGACAGGGTGTACGGCGCCTTCCAGTCCATCGCGCCGGTGACCCCGACCGAGAGCGTCTTGAGCAGCAGGTTCTGCGGCTTGAAGAACGACGCCGGCTTCACGAACGCGAGGCCCGAGATCTGGTTCCACTCGAGCAGGTCGTTGGTCATCAGCTCGAACCCGCCGTAGTCGTTGTACATGTCGACCTCGGCCGACGCGCGCGGGTAGTCGATGTCGATGCTGGGCGAGTAGCGGCGGGTGATGGCGCCGTGGCCGACCGAGGTCGCGTAGCGCTGACCGGCGCTGACGTAGATGTTGTCTTCCTTGCGGCCGAAGGTGACGTACTTGAGCACCCGGCCGAAGTCGTGAACCGAGTCGTAGTCTTCGATGCGCAGGCGGCCGATGCGCTCGACCGGGTTGGGCAGCTTCAAGTTCACCAGCTCGAGGCGCAGCGGCACGCCGACGCCGATGCCCAGCTTGCCGTCGAGGAAGCGCAGGTCGACCAGCGGCTCGATGTTCGCGTACAGCGCGCCGCCGAAGAAGTCGGGGCCGACCGCGACGCCGATGCGGGTGTTCTTCACGCTCAGGCGATCGCTGCCCAGGTAGACCGATAGCTCGCCCTTCACGAACTCGGGCTTGCCGTCGCGTCGCTCGGCCTCGCTCCCGCTGCCGGCCGGAGCCACCGCGAGCACCCCGCCGTCGAGCAACGGCGTGTCAGCCCAGCCAGCGTCAGCGCCAGCATCGGCCACGGCCACGACGCCCGCATCGGCCCAGGGGTCGACCAGGTCAGAGCCGCCGTCGGCGGCGAGCACGGCGGTCAGGAAGAGAGCGAGCATGGGCACCTCAGCGGGCGCAGGGGTTCATCGGCTTGAGGAAGCGCACCAGCTCCGCCTCATCGGCGACGGTGCCCGCGAGCTCGAGCTGGTCAGACGCCTTGTCGGGCGCGGGGTCCTTCTGGCTCCACACGCCGACGCGCATGTCGTCGGTGGCGCAGTCGAAGAGCACCGCGGTGTTGATGCCCTCGGTGCCCGCCTGCGCGCCCATCTCGAGCTTGCCGCGCGTCGCGGTCCAGTAGACCTTGCGGCCGTCGATGTTGAGCTGGCCGCGCTTGATGACGTCGTGCGCGTCGATGTTGATGCCGCTCCTGGCGAGCGCCTGCGGGTCGGTCTCCTTGCCCATCAGGAAGTCGCGCGAGGTCTTGTTGTTCTGGTTCGCCATCACCTCGAAGTACGTGAAGGTGTGGTGCTTGTCGTCGAGGTCGAAGCCGCCGTCGGGGCGCGCCGGCGCGTCGGTCAGCAGCGTCATCTCGAGCACGAACATGTTCACGCTCGCCACGACGTTGTAGCCCTCGGGCACCGCGCCGAGCTGCCGAGTCGCGTTCTTCCGCATCTCCTCGGGGTCGCTCATGCCGGCGGTCACGTCCTTGGCGACCTTGCCGAGGCCCAGAAGCACGACGGCCCCACCGAGGCAGATGAGCCCGGCGAGGCCGCCACAGCCGATGAGGACGTAGAAGAGGGGGGAGCGCTGCTTCGGAGCGGGAGCCGGCTGTTCCATGCCGAACAGCCGTCTAGCTCAAATTGCCCCGTTGTTGATGACGTAGAAGAGCGACTCGTAGAACTTCGAGAAGGCCTCGAAGAGCGTGCCCATCACCGGCAGGAGGGCGAGCGTGCCGCCCACCAGCAAGAAGTGACTGACGACGCTGTACTCGACCATCGCCTGGCCACGCCGGCTGGGCGCGAGCGAGGGGCGATCAGTCCTTGTCCTTGTCGTTCTTTTTGCAGTCTTTCTTGCACTCATTTTCGAACTCCTTGCACTTGTCCTGGCAGAAGCTGACCTTGTCCGCGGCGTCCTTCTTCAGCGTCTTCTTACAGACGTCCTTGCACTGCTTGATGGTGTCGTCGCACAGCGACTCACACGCCTTGTTCGCGAAGGCGGGCGCCGAGACCGTCAGCGCCGCCAGCACCACCCACAGCATCTTCTTCATGTTCATTCTCGGCACTTTCTTTCAAAGAGTTCTCAGGGTGCGACCGCTTCGGGCTGGCGATCGTACGTCATGACGATCGACGAGTTGCCGCCTTCTGACCTCGCAGCGACCACGACATTCAACGGCCCCTTCTTCCCCGACACGCCCGCCTGCCCGTCCACTTCCTTCTCGACCGTGACCTCGAAGCCGCGGTCCTTGAACTGCTGGGCGAAGAACTTCACGACGTCGCCCGGCGTTTGATCGTTGGCCCGAGCATAGACCACCTGGCTGGCGATGGCCGACTCGCCCATCTCGATGACCTGCGGCTCGGAGCTGTTGGGTGGCAGGGAAAAGCCGCCCGGCACCTGGGTCATGGAGTTCATCAGCATGTCGGGCCGCGACGCCGACACCAGCACGATGGTCTGGTCGTACTGCTTCATCACCGAGATCATGTGGAGCACGCCGTTGGCGAGGCCGCCGTCGTTGTGCCGATCGAGCCACGCCACGTAGCCCATGTCGGGGCCGCGCCGGTGCGAGACCGGGTGGCGACCATCGGCGCGAAAGGCCTTCTCGTAGTAGCGGAGCACGGCTTCGGTGGAGTCTTGCGTGGAGAACCAGGCGATCGACATCGGGCCACCGGCCGTGCCGCGCCCCAGCCGCCGCGGGTAGACGCCGGGGTACGGAGGGATGCCCGACAGCGATGCGGGGTCGGGCTCCATCGGGTCGCCGGTGTCGAGGGGCACGCCGCGTGGCATGGCGCGCGCGACTTCACGCTCGGCGACCACGATGGGGTCTTCGTCCTTCCCCATCGAGCCGAGCAGCGAGCCGCCGACCACGCCGACGATGGCGGTGATCACCAGCAGCCGCGCGAACGACCAGCCCTTCTTCACGCCGTCGGTTCGCGCCACGACTTCACTTCGGGCCCCACTCCTGCGGGAACTCGCTCCGGTTGACGTTGGCCTGCCGGCTGTCGGCGTAACCCGACGCGTAGCCGCCCTTGTAGCCCGGGCGCGTCTTGTCGGGCGACCACATCACGGGCACCGACTTGAGGGTGTCGCCGTAGCCGTCCTTGAACGCGTTGTCCGACAGGAAGTCCTTCACGCCGCTCTGCCAGCTCTCGGCGGAGCTGACCGCGTTGCTCGCGTACTTGTTGTAGTAGTGGCCGGTGCGCGAGAGCAGCGGGTTGTACGGCGAGTCGGTGCCGGGAATCTTGCCGGGCTCGAGGCTGTCGGTCGCCGGCGCGTACGAGAGCGGCTTGACGGTGTCGATGTGCGTCAGCGCCCACGGGTCGACGAGCTGCGCGAGCTCTTCCTTCGACATCAGCCAGCTGCCCATCTCGCTCTCGCCGTCGCCCACGCCGGAGTTCGAGCCGGTGCTCGAGCCGTCGGTGTGCACGTCGCCGATGCCGTAGGCGTTGTCGTCCCACTGGGTCTCGCCCTGGCGGCTGCCGCCACCCTTCTTGCCGTACTGGGTCTTGTTGGTGTTGGCCTTCTTGCTCCACAGCCAGCCACCCTCCTGGTTGATCTGCCGCGGGATGATCCAGTTGAAGACGTTGAGCTGGGCGCTGCAGGTCATCAGGCCGCCCTTGTTCCAGCCGGTGGCGTGGAACTCGGTCATCGCGGTGCCGGTGACGATCTCGATGCCGCCCGTCTTCGAGTTGCCGCACTGGAGCTGCTGACCACCGCCCAGCCAGCACTGGTGCGCGCCGGTCGCGTGGTGGTGGCCGATCTTCGCCGCCGAGCCGCCCGTGACGCCGCCGGGGCCGCCTGCGCCGCCGCCGCCGCCGCCCGAGTCACCGTTGCAGTCGTAGCCCTGCTCGTAGCTGTCGTACGCCGAGGTGTGGTCGCAGTACTTGAGGCGGTTCTGGCCCCCGACGTCGGGGTCGTTGTTCATGTAGTCGGGCGTGACGTGGTCGAGCTGGGCGTTGAGCACCGGCTCCTGGCCGTTGAGCCGGTAGTAGACGAAGTCCTGCAGGAAGAGGGCGAAGAACATCAGCGGCACCAGCACGACCATGGTGATCGCCAGCTCGACCGCTGCCGCACCGCGCGCGCGCTTCACGAGACGAGTGTTCATTTGTTGCTCACCCCTTCGATCGCCGTGCCCGACGAGTTGGCCACCTGCTGCCCTTCGCTGTCGCCCAGCTGGCTGAGGGCCTCACCCAGCTCCTTGCGGAGGAAGGGGTGGAGCTTCGCGCGCCAGAACGGGTCGAAGAGGTTCGGCGGCGCTTCCCAGCCGTTCTGACCGAGCTGGTGGAAGTAGGTCTTGCCCTTCGAGACCGCGTAGCCCTCGTTCGAGCTGACGTACTTCATCTTCTTGTCGCTCCCGACCATCTGCACTTCGCCCTTGTCGTCGATTTCCCACGCGCCCTTGCCGCCGTTGCCCAGCGTGCGGAGGTCCTGCTTGAAGCCGCCGTAGGTCGCCGGCTGGCTGTAGTCGGTGTCGTCGCTGTTGGGCTGGCTCTTCTGACCGGTGCGGAAGTTGATGAAGCAGCCGCCGCTGCCGTTGCAGGGCACGCCCTTGTACGGCGAGCTCGGCGTGTCACCGCTGGTGATGAAGAAGCCGTTGCCGTGCTTCCACTGCACCATCACGAACGAGATGGGCTCGCTGGCGGAGATCTTGTTGTTCGAGAGGCTGATGTCTTCCGAGAGGATCGACATCTCGCGGTAGCTGCCCTCGTTGCCCTGCACGTCCATCATGTTGTCAGGGTTGTTCGACATGTCGGGGTCGATGGGCGGCGACATGAGCAGCGAGGGCACCATGCCGATGGTGTCGGTGCCGATGTCGGGCATGGCGTCCATGCTGTGGTAGCCGCTGGCCGAGAGCGAGCGGCTCTGCATGCGGCCGATCTCGACCGGGTTGCGGGCAGCCAGGGCGGCCGATTCCATCACCTTGGTGCGCTCGCTGGCCGAGAGGACCGAGGGCGCCTTCTTCCACGGGAGCGACTTGCACTTGTCGTCGAAGCTCGAGCCCTCGACCGCGCAGGCGAGGTTGACGGTGTTGTAGTCCTCGAAGTTCTCCATCGTCGCGTTGGGCGCCGAGGTGCTCTTGATCTGCTGCAGCACCAGCCCGCCGTTGATGGCCGACTTCACGTTGTCGAGGATCTTCTTCTCGTCCTTGTAGATGTTGGAAATCATCTCGTCGTAGTCGCTGATGGCCTGCTTCCACTTGCTGTCCTGGCCTTCGAGCGCGCTCTTCGCCTGGCTCCGTTTGGAGTTGTATTTGAAGGCGATCACCAGGGCCTTGATGCCGTGGATGCAGTGCTGGATCTGGAACTTCGGGCACTGCGCGAATTCCTGCGCGGCGACCATCAAGAACGCGATGAAGCCGGCCATGTACATCGACACGTCGCGGCTCGCGATGGCGCGCCAGGCGTGGAGGCCGAGGTCGGCGACGATGCCGCCGGCGATCGCGCGGTTCATGTACGCGATGGTGTTGAAGCCACGGGCCTCGAGGGTGGCGATCGAGAAGGCCTGCGCGTCAGCCGCGGCCTGGATGCGGATCTTCTCGTGGATGGCGTGCGAGACCGAGAAGCTGGCCATCAGCGTGAGCGCGAGGAGCAGCATCGTCAGGCAGGCGACGACGAGCACCTGGCCGCGGGGCTGCTGCGTGGCGGAACGAGAACGGGTGTGCATGGTCATGTCCTTGCTCATTTCCGATCGAAGGGAACGTGGCAGAGGTTCTGCGACGGGAGGTTCGACTTGGGCGAGAAGTTGGAGTGCATGCGCAGCGAGTAGGAGCTGCGCACCGGCATGATGTAGTTGCCCTGCTTGGCGAGGTCGACGAGCTGCGGCAGCGTGTACGGCGGGTTGCCGCTGAAGGTGCCGCCCGCGTCACGCGTCTCGTTGCTCGAGCCGTCGTGCTTCATGCGCAGGTTCTTCATGGTGACGATCTGCTCGTCGGTGAGCTTCCCGTACGAGGCCCACCAGATCATCCCGTTCGCGAAGGGGATGATCATCTTGAAGTACGCCGTCACCTGCACCGCGAGGCTGGTGGCCTGGAACTGGCGCCAGTTGCTGTTGCCGCCCAGCGGGTTGGTCTTCGGGTCGTCGAAGTCTTTCGTCTCGTCGACGTCGCTCGAGAGCGGGTGGCAGACGGTGAGTTCGACGATGGGATGACCGTTGTCCTTGTTGTTGCGCGACTCCGCGACGTCCTTGAACGAGCTGGCGAAGTCAGAGGCGCTGTTGACCTTGTAGAGCCCGTACTGCGGCTGCGTGCCGCCCGAGCCCGCGGAGATCGGGTTGGGGCGCGTGAGGAGCGGCATCATCACCGCGATGGCCGCGTCGTTCATCACCTTGGGAATGCCGCGGTTGATCGAGCCCGCGCGCGCGGCCTTGTACGCGGCGTACTTGGTCAGCAGGCGGCACTGGTGGAGGAGCCCGAGCTGCACGATGCCGAGCACGACGAACACGAAGAGCGGCATCGTGATCGCCGTTTCGACCGCCGCTTGACCACTCTCTCTGCGGGATCTGCGGAACATGGTGAGGAATCTTCGGTGGGTACCGCTATCCCCTCCATCCGTCAGGTGGACGCAGGTGGTGGAATCGGCAACCACGCGCAATCGCAGATGTAGGACTCAGGGCTCCGGAGTCACACCCAGGTCGTCGAGCGAACGGAGCAGGCCGCGGGCGATGCCGAAGCACTGGTGCTCCTTCTCGAAGTGCGAAGGGATGTTCTGCAGCACCTTGCGCGCCTCGGCGACGTTGGGGTCTCGCTTGGCCATTTCCTTCTGGTAGTCGACGAGCATCGCGGCGCACTTGCGATCGAGCTCCGGGCGGATTTCCTTCATGCGCGTGCGGGCGATGGTGGTGAGCTCGGCGGGGCGATCGGGCGTCGCTTCGAGCAACAGCCACGCGTCGCGGTAGGTCTTCCACGAGCGGAACAGGTTGATCGCGCCGATGTCGCGCTGGTCGTACATGCGCGCCGCGCGCTCGATGTCCTGCTTGGCACGGCGGCTGGCTTCCTCGGCCGTCATGTTCGGAATGGGAATCACCTCGACCCACACGTTCCACACCTTCCACGTGTCTTCGCCGGGCGGGTTGTTGACGTTGTCGAACACCAGCTCGTTCGACTCGCTGACCTTGAGCTGCGAAGCGGGCAGCACGACCTCGAGGGGGCGCCGCTCGACCTCGACCACGTCGGGCGGAATCGAGCCGACGTTGTTGCCGTTGAGCTCGATGGTGACCTCGTCCTTCGAGCAGTCTTTGGCCTGGTAGTGGAGCACGCCGACGATGCCGGTCGGCGAGTCGAACTGGAACGAGAAGGACTTCTGGTCGGGCTTTTCGAAGTCGACGTCTTCGCCGAGGCCGAACGACTCGCTGAGCGGGTCGGCGTTGGGCGTCAGTTCCATCGCCTCGACGCGGCGCACGGTCTTCTTGGGCATGGCGACGACGATCGCGCCGCCCACCAGCGACACCGCGACGGCCGCGCCGATCAGCCCGACGACGATCTTCGCGGGCAGCGGCAGGTCTGACCACAACAGCTGCGCGCGGCCGGCCGCACCCGAGCGGGCGAGCTCACGGCGCTGGCGGGCGCGGTCGGCGGCCGAGAGGCCCACCTCTTCGTCGGCCGGAGCGGCGCGCGACGGGCGGGCGGGCGCGCTGGGGCCCCGCTTCTGAATCGATCGCGGCGGCGGCACCTCGAAGTTGCGGGTGGAGTTGCCCGACGCCGACTCTTCCGACGCGTTCTCCTCTTCGGCGGGCTCTTCTTCCGCCGGCTCGTCTTCGGGCGGCGGCGCCTCGGCGCGGCTCGGTCGCGGCGGCGGCTTGCGCACCGGCGTGATCGGCTTGCTCGGTGGCTTGAGCATCGTCGCGTTGGGATCTTCGGCCGGCTCTTCGGCGCCCCCGTCATCGACGGTCGACGACGGCGGGGCCATCATCGTGTCGTTCGACTCCGGCAGGCCGAACACCAGCACCACGTCGCCGATGCTGATCTTGTCGCCGTTCTTGAGCTCGATCGGCGCCTTGACCGCCTTGGAGTTGAGCTTGGTGCCGTTGGCGCTCTTCAGGTCTTCGACGAAGAAGCGGCCGTCTTCCTCGTACACCCTGGCGTGCGAGCGCGAGGACGACGGGTCGCGAATCACCACGTCGTTGTCGGCGGTGCGCCCCAGCCGCGCCTCGCCACCGTCGAAGTTGAATTCCTCGGCCTCACCCTGGGTGGTGACGCGCAGACTGAAGGGCACGGAACGGAGGTCAATTCACGAACGCCCCCGGGTCAAGAGCTTGTCGCAGCGCGATCGGGCGAGTAGGCGAGCCCCGCGATGCAGCTCCACACTCACATGGGCGGGCTCGAGGTCGAGATCTTTCAGCAGAGCGCCGGGGCCCCGCGCGCGGCGGTGATTCTCTGCCACGGGTTCGGCGCGCCGGGCGACGACCTCGTCGGGCTGGCGCCGGCGCTGGTGCACGCGGCCCCGGCCCTCGCCGACGTGCGCTTCCACTTCCCCGCGGCGCCGCTGTCACTGGGCGAGCTGGGCTGGGGCGATTCGCGCGCGTGGTGGATGATCGACATGGTCGCGATTCAGAAGCTGCAGACCAACCCGGCGGCGCTGCGTGAGTTCCGCAAGCAGGAGCCCGAGGGCATGGCCGCGGCGCGCAAGGCGGTGCACGCGGTGGTGCAGAAGGTGCTCGACTCGACGGGGCTGGCGATGTCGAAGGTGGTGCTCGGCGGCTTCTCGCAGGGCGCGATGATCACCACCGACGTCGCGCTGCGCACCGAGGAAGCGGCGGCCGGGCTGTGCGTGCTCTCGGGCACCCTGCTCCTCGAGGACGCGTGGCGCGAGAAGGCCCGCGCGCGCAGCTCGCTGCACGTCTTCCAGTCACACGGGCGGCAAGACCCGGTGCTGCCGTACGAGGCGGCGACCTGGCTGCAGGACCTCCTGGTGCAGGCGGGCCTGCAACATGAGTTCGTTCCGTTCGCGGGCGGGCATACGATTCCCGCCGAAGTGCTCAGCAGGCTCGCAACCTTCCTCGAGAGGCGACTGGCGTGATCTCAAGACTCGTGTCGTTGACGGCGGTGGTGCTGGTCGCGGCGGGCTGCTCGGGCACGAGCGGCGACGACGGCGGCATGATGGGCACCGACTCGGGCGCGCCCTTCGACGCGGGGCCGCAGCCGATCAAGTACACGAAGTACACGCGCCGGTCGGCCGGCTGGCCCTCGGGCGCGCGCATCGTCGGGGCCGCGGTGGTCAACGGCGTGCTCTACGCGGCGCACTCGCAGGGCCTGTCGGCGCTCAAGTCGACCGAGACCGACTGGACCACCGAGACCTCCCCGCTGACGGGCGACCTGAAGCCGACCTCGTTGCAGCGCGTCGACCAGGCGCTGGTGCTGACCGCGGCGGGCGCGACGGGCGGCGGCATCTTCACCCGCGAGCTCGACGCGGCGTGGGTGCAGGTGATGGGGCCGCCGATGAAGCCGATGTGGGGGCTGACGAAGAAGGGCACCGAGTGGCTGCTGGTCGCCACCGGCGCGCTCTACGCGGCGCCCGACCTGCCGGGCCCGTGGGCGCGCCGCAGTGCGCTGAACACGCCGGTGTTCGCCGCCGCGCCGACGCACTTCATGGCGGCGGCCGGCCAGCAGAAGCTCTTCGCGTCGTCGCTCGGCGCGGCTGACGGTGGGCTCTTCGAGTCGAGCGATCTCGGCGCCACCTGGTCGTCGTCGACGGTGCGCGGGCGGGTCGACGCGCTGGGCGGCACGGGGCCGGTGGTGCTGGTGGCGACCACGGGCGCCGACGGGGGCCAGCAGCGCAGCGACAACTACGGCAACACCTTCCGCCCGGCGACGATGCCGGTGACCGGCACGCTCGACTTCTACGTCACCGACGGCACGACGTTCTGGGTGGGCGGGTCCGACGGGCTGGCGAAGAGCAGCGACCAGGGCGTCAGCTTCACGCCCGAGGCCAACGGGCTCCCGTCGGGGGAGATCTTCGGGCTGTGGCTCGCGGGCAGCTACGTCATCGCCGACACGGCCGACGGCCCGTACGTGAACCAGCTGCAGTGATCAGCGGTTGAGGGGCTCGTCGGCGCTGCCCGAGCCGTTCTCTTCCTGCTGCTGCTTGGGGTTGGTGGGCCAGCCAAAGTCCTTCGGCACCGAGCCGCCGCCGCGCTTGCCCGACCACCATTCCTTGGTGAAGTGCTCGAGGTCCGGCTCCTGCGGGGGCACCCAGGGCACGGGGAGCTTCTTCGGGTCTTCGTCGTGGCTGGCGTCGGACATGGCCAAATAGTTAGCGCATCGCGCCCGATTCGGCAGCATCTGCGGTCATGGCCGAGAAAGCCGGGCGCATCTACGCCTTCGACTGGCTCCGCGGGGTCGCGGTGCTGGTGATGATTCAGACGCACTGCGTGCCGCTGCTGTTGCCGGCGCTGCAGACCGGCGAGGGCTACTGGCGGCTGGTGGGCATCGACGGGCTGGTCGCGCCGTCGTTCATCTTCTCGGCGGGCTTCGCGCTGGCGCTGGTGCAGGTGCGCGCGGGGCTGGCCGGCAAGCGCGGCGAGGCGGCGAAGAAGAGCGCGCGGCGCATCGCGGAGGTCTTCGCGGTGGCGACGCTGATCAACTTCATCTGGTTCCCCATGTGGCGCGAGCCGAAGTGGATCTTCCGCATCGACATCCTCCACTGCATCGCCATCTCGCTGGGGCTGCTCTTGCCGGTGCTCTACCTGCTCGCGACGCGGCCGCTGCTGTTGCGGTGGGTGACGCTGGGGCTCGCGCTCGCGGTGTTCTGCGTATCGCCGCTGGGCGAGAGCGTGACGGGCTGGCCCTCGCTCTTCTTGAACGTGAACTTCGGGGTGCTCGACGAGACGACGGGCGCCGCGTTTCCGCTGTTGCCGTGGGCGGGCTACGTCTTCCTCGGCGCGAGCTTCGGGGCGACGGTCGCCAGCGGCACCGAGCGCTCGCTGTGGGCGTGGCTGGGGCTGCTCCTCGGGCTGGGCGCGGTGCTGTGGTTCTTCGATCGGCAGATCGAGGCGCTCTACCCGCCCCACCACTTCTGGGTGACGAACCCGGCGAACGCGGCCTCGCGGTGGACGCGGGTGTTGGCGCTGGTGGCGGTGTTCAGGTTGATCGAGCGGCGCTGGCCGGCGAGCGCGCAGACGCGGTTCTTCAAGTGGCTGGCCGCGTTCGGCGGCGCGTCACTCTCGGCCTACTTCTTCCACCTCATGTGGCTGTACGAGCGGCACGTGAACCTCTTCGTGCGCTGGTGGCGCGGGCAGGCCGACTGGCCGACGTTCTGGGTGCTGGTCGCGGCGCTGATCGCGCTGACGTGGGTGACGATCCAGGCGTGGGACAAGCTCGAGCCGCGGCTGCGGAAGCTCGGTGCGCGCCCTACTTCGGCAGCACCGCTTCCACCTGCTTCTTGACGTCGGCGCTCTCGGGGTCGGCCTTGCTCGCGAGGTGCGCGACCACCTTGCCGTCGGGCGTGACGAGGAACTTGTTGAAGTTCCAATTCACCTCGCCGCCGTTTTCCTTCAGGCCCGTGAGGTACTTGTAGAGCGGGTGCGCCGCGTCGCCCTTCACGGGGATCTTCGCGAACAGCGGGAAGGTGGTCTTGAACTTGAGCTCGCAGAACTTCTTGATGTCCTCGTTCGAGCCGGGTTCCTGCTCACCGAAGTCGTTGCTGGGGAAGGCGAGCACCTCGAGGCCCTTGCTCTTGTACTGCTGGTAGAGCGCCTCGAGCCCCTTGTACTGCGGGGTGTAGCCGCACTGGCTGGCGGGACGATCAAGAGCGCCTTGCCCTTGTACTGGGCGAGCGAGACGTCCTTGCCGTCGATGGTCTTCACCTGGAAGTCGTAGACGCTGGGGTTCGTGTTCGACACGGGGGCTCCACAGAGGGTGAGGGACAGCGCGAGCGCGAGCATCAGTGACCGCCCTCGGCGAGGAGCGGCTCGAAGCGCGCCTTGTTGGTCGCCTTGTGAAAGGCATCTTCGGCGGCGATCTTCTTTTCCTGCGCGAGCTTGAAGAGCACGTCGTCCATCGACTGCATGCCCTGCGCGCGCCCCGACTGGATGATGGAGCTGATCATCGGCGTGTTGCCCTCGCGAATCACGTTCGGGAGACCCGGGGTCTTCAGCAGGATCTCGTGCACGGCCACCCGGCCGCGGCCGTCGGGGGTGCGGAGTAACAACTGCGAGACGACCGCCGCCAGCGATTCGGACAGCATGGTGCGCACCTGCTGCTGCTGGTCGGTGGGGAAGGCGTCGATCACGCGGTCGATGGTCTTGGGCGCGCTGTTGGTGTGGAGCGTGCCGAACACCAGCACGCCCATCTCGGCCGCGGTGATGGCCAGGGAGATGGTTTCCATGTCGCGCATTTCGCCGACGAGGATGACGCCGGGGTCCTGGCGGATCGCCGAGCGCAGCGCGTTGGCGAAGCTCTTGGTGTCGACCCCGACCTCGCGCTGCGAGAGCGTCGACTTCTTGTTGGGGTGAACGAACTCGACCGGGTCTTCGATGGTGATGATGTGGCGCGCGGTGCTGGTGTTGACGAGGTCGATGATCGCCGCGAGCGTGGTCGATTTGCCCGAGCCGGTGGGGCCGGTCACCAGCACCAGGCCCTGCTCGAGCTGCGCGAGGCCGGCGAGCGCGGGCGGCGCCTTCAGCTCTTCGAGGGTGCGAATGCGCTCGGGAATGATGCGGAACACCGCGCCGGCGCCGCGTTCCTGGTTGAAGAAGTTGGCGCGGAAGCGCGCGATGCCCGGCAGCGCGTACGCGAAGTCGAGGTCGAGGTTCGACACGTAGTGCGCCCACTGCTTCTCGCTGGCGAGTTCCTTCAGGTGATCGCGCAGCGAGTCGTCGGTGAAGACCGGCCAGTCGGGAATGGGCGACACCACGCCGTGCTGGCGCAGGTGCGGCGCCATGCCGGCGGCGAGGTGGAGGTCGGAGCCTCCCTGGTCCTTGAGGTACTTGAAGAGAACGTCGAGGCGGGCCATGGGTGCGGGCCTTTCAGGCGAAGCGCTTGGGGTCTTCGGCGAAGCGGCGCGCGGTCTCCTTGGTGACCTGGCCGATCTTCACCAGCTCGGCGATCGAGTCGTCGAGCAGCATCATTCCTTCCGCCTTGCCGGTCTGCATCACCGAGCGGATCTGGAAGGTCTTCTCTTCGCGAATGAGGTTCGAGATCGCGGGCTTCACGTACAGCACCTCGAGCGCGGGCATGCGCCGCGAGCCGTCGGCGGTGGGAATGAGGCGCTGGCTGACGATGGCGCGCAGCGATTCCGACACCATCGCGCGGATCTGCGACTGCTGCTTGGGCGGGAAGACGTCGAGCACGCGGTTGATGGTGCGCACCGCGTTGTTGGTGTGGAGCGTGCCGAGCACGAGGTGGCCGGTCTCGGCGGCGGTGATGGCGAGCTGAATGGTCTCGAGGTCGCGCAGCTCGCCGATCACGATGATGTCGGGGTCTTCACGCAACGCAGCGCGCAGCGCGTTGGCGAACGAGCGCGTGTGCTTGCCCGCCTGGCGTTGGTTCACCACGCACGTCTTCTTGCTGAAGACGTACTCGATGGGGTCTTCGACGGTGATGATGTGGTCCTTGCGAGAGCTGTTGAGCATCTCGACGATGGCGGCGAGCGTGGAGCTCTTGCCCGAGCCGGCGGGCCCGGTGAACAGCACCAGCCCCTGGTGGAAGTCGGCGAGCTTCGAGAGGTTCGCCGGCAGGCCGAGCTGCTGGAGCGTCGGTGGCTCGGGGGGAATCGGGCGGAACACCGCGTCGAAGCCGCGCTGTTGCTTGTAGTAGCTGGCGCGGAAGCGGCCGATGCCGGGAACGATGAGCGCGGCGTCGAGGTCGAGCTCGCCGTCGAGCTGCGCCACCTGGCCCTCGTCGAGCCCTTCTCGAATGATGGCCTGCACTTCCTGGGCGGTGAACTGGCCCAGCTTGAGCTCGCGCAGGGTGCCGCCGATGCGCACCTGAATGGGCGCGCCGGAGTGGATGTGGAGGTCGCTGGCCTTCATCTCGACGGCCTTGCCGAGCACCTCGCGCAGCGTGAGCGCGCCCGTCGACGTTCGGGGCGGGGCCTGAATGGGCGGCGGCGGCGCGGCGACCTGCGGCAGGTTGTGCACCTGGCCCTGGGGCTTTGCAGCGGCCGGAGCGGGTGCGGGTGCGGGTGCTGGAGCGGGTGCTGGAGCGGGTGCTGGAGCGGGTGCGGGTGCGGGTGCGGGTGCTGGTGCGGCGCCCGGTGAGACGGCGGGCTGCGGCGCCGAGGGCCGGGGCGCGGCGCCACCGCCCTGCTTGGCGAGGTACTGCGCCTGCGCGTTCTTGAGCCAGGTGAGCTGCTCGTTGCTGAGCACCTTCATCTCGACCAGCACGCTGCCGAGCGTGCTGCCGGGCGGCGCCGTGCCGAGCCGTTGGACGCCCGCGTTGAGCGCCTCGTTGGTGACGAGCTTGTAATGGAGGGCAATGCGGCCGAGCAGCTGATCGTCCTGGGAAATCATTCGCGCGCGCGATGCTAACCGCCGCCCCGCCACGGCGAGGGAATTTCCTGAAGAAGGGTGAAGAGGTGTGGGCGCGCGCGCACCTGTGCGTTAACCATGGCGCGGTGAGCAGCCCGACCAAAGAGAAGGACAAGGACAAGCGCCCGCCGATGGGCCTGACGCTGCGCCGCCTGTACTCGCTGGCGTGGCCCGAGCGCTGGCCGCTGGCGCTGGCGACGATCTTCCTGCTGGCGAGCTCACTGGGGAACCTCGCCTTCCCGCGCGCGATGGGCTCGCTGTTCGACGAGTCGCTGTTGACCCTGACCGACGCGCCGACGAAGGCCGACTTCGACCAGCGCTTCCCGGCGGGCAAGCCGGGCTCGTGGGCGGGGAAGATCGGCACCGGGCCGACCGAGCGGTGGGTCAGCATGGGCCGCGACGCCGACGCGCGCGCGTTCATCTTCGACCCGCTGGTGCCCGACTCGCCGCGGCTGGTCTACGAAGACGTCGACCCCGAGCGCTTCCACGCGCGGCAAGACGCGCTGGGCAACACCAGGATCGACCTGCACCGCGTCGACGAGATCGCGGTGATGCTGGTGATCATCTTCCTCGCGACGGCGGCGGCGTCGGCGCTGCGCTTCCTGCTCTTCAGCCGCGCCGGCGAGCGCATCGTCTCGAAGCTGCGCGGCGACCTGTACGAGTCGCTGCTCAAGCAGGAGACGGGCTTCTTCGACACCCAGAAGACGGGCGAGCTCTCGAGCCGGCTCTCGTCGGACGCGTCCGTGTTGCAGACCACGGTGACGGCCAACGTCAGCATGGTGATGCGCAACTTCACGATGGCGCTCGGCGCGCTGGGCATGCTGCTCGTCACCTCGGCCAAGCTGACCGGCATGATGCTGCTGGTGGTGCCGCCGGTGGCGCTCTCGGCGGTGATCTACGGGCGGCGGGTGCGCAAGCTCTCGAAGGAAAGCCAGGACGCGCTGGCCAAGGCGAGCGACGTGGCGGTCGAGTCGCTGGGCGGCATTCGCACCGTGCGCAGCTTCGCGGCCGAGAAGAAGGAGACCTCGCGGTACCGCGCGGCGATCGACAGCTCGCTGCAGCTGGCGTTTCGGCGCATCAACCTCTCGGCGAGCTTCTTCGGCATCGCCTTCTTCGCGGCGTTCTCGTCGGGCGTGTTCGTCTTCTGGTTCGGCGCGCGCATGGTGGCGTCGGGGGCGCTGACGCCGGGCAGCCTGATCTCCTTCCTCTTCTACACGATGCAGATGGCCTTCAGCCTCTCGGCGCTGGCCGAGCTGTGGACCGACCTGCAGCGTGCAGCGGGCGCGGCGGAGCGGGTGTTCGAGCTGCTGCACCGCACGCCCAGCATCGCCACGGGCAGCGGCCGCACGCTCGACAAGGTCGAGGGCCGCGTGACCTACGACGGCGTCGCCTTCGCGTACCCGAGCCGCCCGGAGATCCCGGTGCTGCAGGACTTCAAGCTCGAGCTCGCGCCGGGCGAGGTGGTCGCGGTGGTCGGCCCGTCGGGCGCCGGCAAGTCGACCATCGCCTCGTTGCTGTACCGCCTCTACGATCCCCTCAAGGGTGGGCTCACGCTCGACGGCGTGCCGTTTTCCGAGCTCGACCCCGAGTGGCTGCGGCGGCAGGTCGGCGTGGTGGCGCAGGAACCCCTGCTCTTCTCGACCAGCGTGGCCGAGAACATTCGCTACGGGCGGCCCGACGCGACCGACGCGGAGGTCGAGGCGGCCGCGAAGCTCGCCAACGCGCACGACTTCATCGAGCGCTTCCCCGAGAAGTACCAGACGCTGGTGGGCGAGCGCGGCGTGCAGCTGTCGGGCGGTCAGAAGCAGCGCGTGGCGATCGCGCGCGCGGTGCTGAAGAACCCGCGCATCTTGATTCTCGACGAGGCGACGAGCGCGCTCGACGCCGAGAGCGAGCACCTGGTGCGCGAGGCGCTCGAGCGGCTGATGACGGGCCGCACCACGTTGATCATCGCGCACCGCCTCTCGACGGTGAAAGGCGCAGCGCGGGTGGTGGTGCTCGATGGCGGCCGCGTGGTGCAGAGCGGCACGCACGCGTCGCTGGTGGGTGAAGAGGGGCTCTACCGGCGGCTCGTCGAGCGGCAGTTCGCCGCGTGAGCGGTGCGCGTCACGCCGCCGACGGCATGGCGACGACCTTCATCAGGCGCGCCATCTCGGTCTCGAGGCGCGCGAAGTACGGCTCGTAGACGGCGCTCTCGGAGTTGGCACCCGCCAGCTCGAGCGCCTTGGCCGCTTCGACCGACGGACGCGCGGCGAGGCTGACCAGCGCGCCCTTGAGGCGGTGGGCGGTGCGCTTGACCTGCAAGGCGTCTTTCGCAGCGACGGCGGTGCGCACGTCGTTGAGGAGACTGTCGGCTTCCTTGCGGAAGAGGTCGAGCACCTCGTGCACGAGGCCCTCGTCTCCCGCGCAATTCTCTCTGAGTGATCCCCAGTCCAACGGTTCCACGATCGACCTCCCGACCTGTACCAGCGAGGTGCCTTCGACCCGCCCGCCCGTCACTGACCCACCCGCGTTCCCCGGCGATGACCGCGGTGCACGACCGTACTGCAAGCGATGCGCCCGTTCATGACCCAAGACTGCGGTTGTGGTTGCAGGTCGCACGTCAGCGGTGGTTGAAGGCGCGCCGTGCCGGCCGACACCTCGCTCCTCGCAGCGGTGCCCCTCTTCGAGCGGTTCGACGAGGAAGAGCGGCAGCTGCTGGCCACGCAGCTCGACGAGGTGGAGTTCGCGGTGGGGCAGTTGATCTTCCGCCGGTCTGATCCCGGCGGCGCGATCTTCATCGTGGCGTCGGGCGAGGTGGAGGTCTTCATCGAGGACACCACCGGCGAGCGCATCGTGTTCGAGACGGTGAAGGCCGGGCAGTTCTTCGGCGAGCTGTCGCTGCTCGACGGTGAGTCTCGCAGCGCGTCGGCGCAGGCGCTCCAGCCCACGCGCGCGTTGCGCGTCGACCGCGAAGACCTCGAGAAGCTCTTCGCGCGCCACCCGCACGCCGCGATGGACGTGCTGGGCGTCATCGGGCGCCGGCTGCGCGAGGCCGACAAGCTGCTGGGCGTTCGCCCGCGCAGCTCGCCCAACCAGGTGGTCGAAGAGAACCTGACGCTGATCCAGAAAGTGGCCGACACGCTGGCCGACTTCTCGGGCCGCTTCAGCTTCCTGCTGGTGCACGCCGCCTGGTTCGCCGCGTGGATCGCGATGAACGTGAACCTGGTGCCGGGCGTCGAGGCGTTCGACCCGTACCCGTTCGGGCTGCTGACGATGATCGTCTCGCTCGAGGCGATCTTCCTCTCGTGCATGGTGCTGATCAGCCAGAACCGGTCGGCCGAGAAGGAACGCATCAGGTCCGACGCCGAGTACGAGGCGAACATGCGCGCGGGCCTCGAGGTGACGCAGCTGCACGTGAAGGTCGACGCGCTGGCCGACGCGCTGAACACCCGGCTCTCGTCGCTCGAAAAGCAGCTGGGTCAACGGCCGAAGAACGGTCCTTCGTGACCCTGCCCGCTCGCGTGTCGCGCGAAGTCGGCGCTGACCGCAGGCGTGATCGAGCTCGAGTCGTCTCGCGCGGGTGGGTCAGGCGCGCGCTTCACCCAGGGGCGCACGCGACTCGGCGACGACGAGAGGGCGAACGTCGATAATGCGAATGCAGGTCGAGCAACGCATTCGCACGAGGTCGTTCACCATGAAGCAGAGCCCGCTCTTTCGTCGTCAGTTCTTCATTCAGAAGCCCGGCCCCGGCGTGCCGAACTCCGAGGTGGGCGCCGCCGTCGAGTACATCAGGCTGCAGGGGCACTCGCAGAACCCCGGCGCGATTCTCCAGGGCCAGAAGATCGTGCTCGCCGCGGGCGGCATGATCGACGTGGTGGCCGACAGCCGCGACGGCGCGGGCGTGGGCCGCATCTCGTACACGCCCGGGCTGCGCGCGGCGCTCAAGCGCGGTGAGGACTTCCTCACGTACCGCTTCGAGGTGCCGAACAACTGCAGCGAGGGCTCGAGCTACCAGGTCAGCTGCTACGGCACCGACGCGGTCGCGCCCTTCCAGTTCTCGATCGAGGTCGGTCGTCGCTGATGCCCTCGCGCTGCCGCTGCCTCTCGTGCGTCAGCGCTGAAGGGAATCGAGAGACGTGCCGAGGAGACCGATTGGAGGTCTCCCATGTCGTCTTCCCTCAAGGCTCGCCTCGTCCCCGGTGGGTTGGTGTGCGCGCTCGCTGCCTCGCTCGTCGGGTGCGCGGTCCCCGGTGACCCGCTGCTGGTGGTGTCGCCCGATCGCTCGGCGTTCGATGGCTCGATTCACCGCGTGGTGCTGACGGTGCACGCGTGGACTGGTGACGAGAAGCCCGGCGCCGGCGTGGTGCGCTTCGAGTCGGCGGTAGGCACCTTCGTCGGCGGCGACGAGGTGACGCTGGTCGACGGCTTCGCGACCGTGACCTTCGCCTGCCAGCCCGATGTCGAGCCCGCGTGCGTGGGGCCGGTGCGGTTGCAGGCGACGTGGGGCGAGTCGATCACCCCGGTGCAGCTGACGGGCTACGTCTCGCACCCCATCACCCCCGTGGAATGGGACGTGGTGCCCACCGGTGTCGCCTCGCAGCTCTTCGCGGTCGCCTCGACGCGCGAGGTGGTGTGGGCGGTCGGCGAGCGCGGCACGGTGCTGCGCTTCTCGAAGCAACGGTGGGAACGCTTCGCGAGCGGCACGCTGGTCACGCTGCGCGCGGTGACGCTCGATGCGGCAGGCTTCCCGGTGGCGGTGGGTGACGACGGCGTGGTGATCGCGTGGGACGGCGCGCAGTTCGTCAAGCGCACCATTTCCGGCGAGCAGCTGACCGCGGTGGCGTTCGACGCGCACCAGGTGCTCCACGTCGGCGCGGCCTCGGGCGTCGTGTTCTGCGAGTCGCAGGGCGGCGGGTTCGAGACCGCCTTCACCCTCGCGGCCGTGCCGGTGCGCTCGCTGGTCTCGTTCGGCGGCGAGCTGTGGGCGACCGCGGAGGGCAGCGTGGCGCGCAAGCTCAACGACTGGGAGATGGTGCCGCCCCCGGTCTCGGGAACGCTGGCGCTCGCGTTCGCGGGCGAGACCACCGTGTACCTCGCCGGGCAGCGCGGGTCGGATCGCGCGCCGCAGGGGCTGGTGCTGACCGGGCCGATGCCGGCGTGGAAGTCGTCGGCCTTGCCCGAGCCGGTGATCGGCGTGGTCGAGGTGCCGCTCACCAACGAGCGCTTCGTGTTCGGCGCGACGAAGCTGTTCCGCCAGGTCGAGCCCGGCGGGACGTGGGACCCGATCGACAGCCCCTCGCCTGCGCTGGCCGGTGCGAGCCGCGCTCCCGGCGACCTGGTGCTCGTCGGGCCGGCCGGCATTTCGCTCGTTCGTCGCCACAACTGACCGAAAAACCGGGCGTTTTCGCCGTTTGTCACAAGAATGCGGGCGGTCGCGTTGAGGGGTTGAACCTCAACCAAGGACGGACCGCATGTCATTCGCCCCTCGCAACACCCCTTCCCCTGACCCGTCGGAGCTCACTGGCGGCCGCCTCGTCTCGATCGACGGCCGCGCCCTGCCCCTCATCGGCGCCGCGCTGACCGCGGACGCGAAGGGCGGCGTGGTGCGCGTGGTGCTCGAGCAGACCTTCCGCAACCCGCACGACGAGCCGCTGCGCGTGACGTACACGCTGCCGTTGCCGGCTGATGGCGCGGTGAGCGGCTTCGCGTTTCGCATCGGCGAAGAGCGCGTGGTGGGCCAGGTCGATCTCAAGCAGCGCGCGCGGCAGCGCTTCGAGGAAGCGGTGCTCGAGGGCCGCACGGCGGCGCTGCTCGACCAGGAACGCAGCAGCCTCTTCACGCAGGAAGTCGGCAACGTGCCCCCGCGCACGCAGGTGATCTGCGAGGTGCAGATCGATCAGAAGCTGGTGTGGCTGCCCGACGGTGCGTGGGAGTGGCGTTTCCCCACCGTGGTGGCGCCTCGCTACATGCGCGCGCCGGGCCGCGTGGCCGACGTGGCGAAGGTGACGGTCGACGTCGCCGACGGCGAGCTGCCGGTGAAGCTCTCGATGTCGATGGCGATTCGCGACGAGCTGCTCGAGGGTGTACGGCCCGAGAGTCCCAGTCACCCGATGCACTCGGGCAAGGGGCTCGGGCGCACCGACGTGACGTTCGGTGACGAGCGCGGCGTGGCGCTCGATCGCGACGTGGTGGTGCGGTGGCGCGTGGCGGGGCTGCAGGTGGGCACCGCGCTCGACGTGCACCGCCCGGCGTCGGGGCCGAACTCGACCAGCGCGTTCGGCTTGCTGACGCTGGTGCCGCCGAAGGCCGAGGCGCGCATGACGCCGGTGGCGCGCGATCTGATCGTGCTGCTCGACACCTCGGGCTCGATGTCGGGCGCCCCGCTCGACCAGGCGCGCCGGGTGACGATGGCGCTCGTCGACTCGCTGACCGATCGCGACCAGCTGGAGCTGATCGAGTTCTCGAACTCGCCGCGGCGGTGGAAGCGTGGCGCGGTGGCGGCGACCGAGGCGAACCGGCGTGACGCGGCGGCGTGGCTGTCGCGGCTGCGCGCCAGCGGCGGCACCGAGATGCGCACCGGCATTCTCGAGGCGCTCGCCCCGCTGCGCACCGAGAGCCAGCGCCAGGTGATCCTCATCACCGACGGGCTCATCGGCTTCGAGTCGGAGGTGCTGGAGGCGATCTCGCGGCGCCTGCCGAAGGGCTCGCGGGTGCACACGGTCGGCGTCGGCAGCGGCGTGAACCGCAGCCTCACCATGCCGGCGGCGCGGGCGGGCCGCGGCGTGGAGCTGGTGATCGGGCTGGGCGAAGACGTCGAGCCGTTCGTGAAGCGGCTGATGGCGCGCACCAACGCGCCGCTGCTCACCGAGGTGGAGATCTCGGGGAGCGCGGTGGTGGGCGTGGCGCCCTCGCGGCTGCCTGATCTGTACGGTGGCTCGCCCGCGCTGGCGTCGCTCAAGCTGCGGCCCGAGGGCGGCGAGATCATCGTGCGCGCGCGCAGCGCGGACGGGGAGATCGAGGAGCGCCTCCAGGTGCGGTCGACGGTGCACGGCGAGGGCAGCGCGGCGGTCGCGACGCTCTTCGGCCGGGAACTGGTGGAGGACTTCGAGCTGTCGATCGCCTGCGGCGGGCAGAAGGCCGAGCTCGACCCGCAGATCGAGCGCACGGGCGTCGACTTCCAGATCTCCACGCGGTTGACGTCATGGGTGGCGGTCAGCGCGAAGCAGACGGTCGACCCGCGCGCGCCGCGCCGGCACGAGACGATGCCGCACGAGCTCGCGTACGGCCTGTCGGCCGAGGGCGTGGGGCTGCGGCAGGCGAGCGGCCCGGCCCAGGCGGGCCCGATGGGGGCGGTGGGCGGTGCCGCTGCTGCGCCCGTGGCCCCTGGAGCGCCGGTGCTGTCGCGCATGCGCACCTCGACTCGCGCGGTCGCGAACGAGAAGCAGAAGAGCTCGAGCACCACGGGGTCGTTCAAGTCGCTCGACGTCAGCCCTCCGGCCGAGGACGAGCCGTCGATGGCGGAAGAGGCCGAGGCCGGCGCGGCGTTCGACGATGCTGCGGACGGCTCGGTGATGCGCGACGAGCTGGCGGGCGCACCGCCGCCTCCTCCGAGCGCGTCGGCTCCGGCCAAGCCGTCGTTCCGCGAGGTGCCGCCGCCTGCGCGTCGCCCCGCGGCTCCGAAGCCGGAGCCGGAGGCCGATGGGAAGAAGGACGAGGCCCCGAAGAAGAAGGAAGGGCTGCTCGACTTCGCGCGCCGGCTCTTCCAGGGCGCGCCGCCGGAGGACAAGCCGGCGGCTCCCGCGACGAAGACGCCGGCCGGCCGCAAGGGGCAGGCGCGGTCCGAGTCGATTCCGGAGCCGGTGCAGGCGCCCTCGCGGCGGGTGCGCGGCAAGGTGCGGCGCCAGGGCAAGAAGCTGATCATCGAGATCGACGTCGCCCAGGACCTCACCTGGGGCCCCGGCGGCGAGGCGCAGCTCGAGCTCAGCGACGGCACGTTCGCGAAGGTGCCGGTCGACGCCGCGCTCACCACCGCGGCCGGGAAGTTCGGGCCCGGGCTGACCATCACCCTGGTGCTGGTGGTGGACGAGTCGGTCGGTGAGGTGTCGACGGTGCACCTGTCGAACGGCGGAGAGGTCCTGGCGATCGACCTCTGAGGTTGGGGGGAACGGTGGGCGCCCGTGCAGGTCTGGCGGGCGCCTCACCGGGCTTCAGGTAAGAACGGCGGCCTGATGAACGAAGAGCTGCAAGCGCTGGCGGCGATGGCCGGGGGTGACGCCCTGGCTTTCGCGCGTTGGGCCTCCACGGCCGAGCCGGCGCTGCGTTCGTCGCTGCGCGCGTTCGCGACGCAGGTGGACGTCGAGGCGGTGCTGCAGGAGTCGCTGTTGCGCGTGTGGCAGGTGGCGCCGCGCTTCGAGCACGATGGCAAGCCGAACGCCCTGCTCCGCTTCGCGATGCGCACGGTGCGCAACGTGGCGGTGAGCGAGTGGCGCAAGCTGGGCAAGCCCGATCAGCAGGACGCGCTCGAGCGGCACCTCGCCGCGGAGAACGAGGTCGCGCCGATCACGCCTGACCCGCACCTGCGCGAGAAGATCAGCAAGTGCCGCGAGAAATTGCCCGGGCAGCCGAAGGTGGCGCTCGAGCAGCGGCTGGCGTCGGGCGGCAAGCAGGATGATGCCGAGCTGGCGCAGCGGCTGGGCATGTCGCTCAACACGTTCCTGCAGAACTTCACGCGCGCGCGGAAGTTCCTGAAGGAGTGTCTCGAAAAGGCGGGCGTGAAGCTCGAGGAGGAGCTCACGTGACGCCCGAAGAACAACTGCTGCTCGAGCAGGTCACCAGTGCGCACCGCGAGCGGCATGTCGATGGGTCGGTGCGATCGCACCCGGCGTGGCATGACCTGGATGAGGCCCGGAAACGCGAGGCGTTCGAGGCGGCGGCGGAGTTGCGGAAGATGGAAGCGGCGTTGGATGCGGGTGGGCAGAACACGACGGTGAAGGCCGTGCTGGCTCGGATCCTGGCGCGGTGAGAAGCGTTCTCCCCTCACCCCGACCCTCTCCCCAGGGGGAGAGGGGGCTTAGAACTTCGCTCGGCGCATCACGAAGCGCGGCATCGCCTTGATGGCGGTCATGACGGCTCGCCAGATCGGCGGCGCGTAGACCACGGGCGTTCCGTCATCGATGCCTTCGAGCACCACGTCCGCCACTTCGTCGGGCTCGCCTGCGAACGGCGGCACCGGCAGCCCCGCAGTCATCGCGGTCTTCACGAAGCCCGGCTTCACGCACACCGTGGTGAGGCCCTGCGCGCGGTACCGGTGATCGAGACCTTCGAGATAGGCCGAGAGGCCCGCCTTCGCCGCTCCGTAGAGCACCACCGGCTTGCGCGCGCGATCGCCGGCCACCGAGCTGAAGACGCACAGCGTGCCCTTGCCGCGCAGCAGCAGCTTCTTGCGCGCTTCCTCGCAGAACATGACGGTGTTCGCGAAGTCGACGGTCAGCACGCGGTGCGCGAGCGCGGGGTCGGCCTCGAGCTGGTCTTGCGTCGCGAAGAGGCCCGCGGTGACGACCACGGTGTCGACGCCATCGAGCGCCTGTTCAGCAGATTCGAGCGCCGGGCGGAACGTCGCGGGCACGGCGAGATCGCACTGCACGGTGGCGACCTTCACGCCCGGTGCGCCACGCGCCTCGAGGTCGGCCTTGCTCTTGTCGAGCTCGTCTTGATCGCGGCCGAGCAGCGCGACGCTGTCACCGCGCTCGACGAACTTGCGGGCCAGCGAACGGCCCATGCCACGGGTGCCTCCGATGAGGGCGACGCGACGCATGATGGTCAGTCTCCGAACAGGCGCACCGACTGGGCGCTCTTGAAGAGGTGCTGGGGATCCCACCGCTCGCGCACGGCCTGGAACGCTGCGAGGCGGGTCTCCATGGCCCTGAAGTGCTCGGGCCGGGTGAACTGATCTTTGGCGAGGTAGATGCGGCCGCCCTCGGTGAGCACGTGCTCGTTGAGCGCGTCGACGAGCGCCTGGGTCTCGTCGCGTACCGCGATGTCGAGCGCGATGCTGATGCCCGACTTCGGGAACGACAGGTACGCCGCGCTCTCGGGCCCGCAGTCCTTGATGACGCACAGGAAGCTGGCGCCGCCGCGCGCGGTCAGCACCTCGAGGAACCGACGCGCCGCGCCCGGCCCCGCCGAGTCAGGCAGCACGCACTGGTACTGCGTCAGCCCCCGCCGCCCGTACGCGCGGTTCCAGTCGTGCACGAGATCGAGCGGGTAGAAGAAGCGCCACGGGTCGACGAGGCCTTCCTTCTTCTTCTGCAGGTGCGAAGTGTAGAGCGCGAAGTTGAACGCCTTCACCGCGGGCCGCGAGAGCAGCACCTCGGGCGCAGTGACGGGGAAGCGCACGCGCGGCAGCTCTTCGGGGAAGCGGGTCGGCGCCTCGTGTGCCTGCGCCCAGCGGCCCTTCATCAACAGGCCACGGCCAAGTCCCTTGCCCCGCGTGAGGCAGTCGATCCACCCCACGGTCATGGGCCAGGTGTGCGCGGCCTCTTTGAGCTTGCCGATGTACTCGTCGATGTCGGCGACGCGCTCCGATTCCTGCCAGATCCACGGCGTGGGAATGCGGCGCAGGCCGAACTCGACCTCGAGGATCTGCCCGGTGAGCCCCATGCCGCCGACCGTGGCGAGGAAAAGCTCGCGCTCGAGATCCGGCCCGCACTCCAGCGTGCGCCCATCGGCGACGCGCATCTTGAGCCGGCGCACGTGCGCACCGAAGCAGCCGTCGACGTGGTGGTTCTTGCCATGCACGTCGGCCGCGACCATGCCGCCGAGGGTGACGTACGAGGTGCCGGGCGTGACGGGCGTGAACCAGCCGCGCGGCAAGAAGGTGCGGTTGAGATCGGCGAGCGCGAGGCCCGCCTCGGCGCGCAGCAGCCCGGTCGACGGGTCGAAGCGCACGATGCGGTTGGCGCGGGTGGTGGTGACGACGCGGGGGCTGCTCGCGGCGGGCAGCGACGAGTCACCGTAGCTGCGCCCGAGGCCGCGGAAGAGCACCGGCGGCGCCGACTCGAGGGTCTCCGGCTGGAGCTCCTCGCCTTGCACGAATTGGCGGCCCCACCCGCTGAGCCTGGTCTGCGGCGTCATGCGAGCGGCTGTATCACCTCACCACCGCGCGCTGAAGCCGCCCATCCGCTCCGATCATCACCATCGGGCAGTAGGGCCCCACCTCGGTGCGGACCCACCAATCGGGGCTGCCGGCGGGCGCGAAGCGGTACTCGTAGCTGGTGGTGCGCAGGTACTTCGGGTGCTCCGGCGCGGAGGCGAAGAGCGCGAGCACCTCGGGCCGTTCCTCGAGCAGGCGCAGCTGCAGCGTCAGCACCCACGGGTTGTTGCCGCACGTGCCGAGCGAGGCGAACCACATCTGCCAGTCGAGGCGCGGCTGCCACGGCGCGACGAACCCGGGCCGGCGATCGAGGCGACCGGGCTTCCACGGGAACTCGTAGGGCTCCCAGGTCGCGCCGTCGCGGCTGCCCTCGAGCACGATCTCCGCGCGGTTCTTCGTCATGCGCGCGAAGGCGCCGTACGCGTTGATGGAATCGAAGCGGCTGATGAACTCGAGCACCCGCGAGTCGACGCCGCGCGCGAGGAACTGCACGCCGCTGATGCCCGCGAAGACCACGACCACCACCCACTGCCACGCGCCCCGCGAGTGGGGGCCGCGCTCGCGCACCGGCGCGGTCGGCGAGACCGCCTGCAAGAAGCGATCGTCCAACAGGGGGATCGAGAGGAGCAGCGTGAGCACGTTGTAGAAGCTGAAGTTCCCCGTCGCGCTCAGCGCGATCTGCAGTGCGATCATTCCCACCGCGCCCACGAGCCGTGGCCGGCGCGGCAGGAAGACCAGCAGCGGAATCAGCAGCTCGAAGACGAACATGCCGGCGCACATCGCCTGCTGCACCACCAGCGGCAGGCGCGACATCGCGACGCTGGTCCACGTCGGCAGCGGCTGGGTCCACCAGTGCCAGGTGAGCGCGGTGAGATCGCGCCACGTCGGGTCTCCGCCGAGCAGCTTCACCAGCCCGGACTCGAGCGTCACCTTGCAGGCGAGCACTGCGAAGAGCCACCGCCACGCCACGTGTGGCTCGGGCTCGAGCGAGTGGTGCGGCCGCAGCCCTCCCGGCGCGAGAAAGAAGGCGCAGAACGCCGTCTCGGTGAGGAGCAGGTCCCACTGGAAGGCGAGGAACGGGTGGCCGACCTGCACGATCGAGCCCCAGCACGCCCACAACACGAAGCATGCCCAGCGCGGCGCGAGGCCGAAGAGCAGGCAGAGGCAGGCCGCGCACGAGAGAGAGAGCAGCGCCTTGATGAACGCGGTCGACGACGAAATCCACAGCAGGGTCGGCACGTCGAGTGGCCCGAGTCCGCCACGGCGCAGCCCTTCCATGCCGTCCGCGAGCGGCGCGATGCCGTCTGGTCCGGCGAGCCCGTCGAACTGCCACGCGTACGCGCCGACCGCGACCAGGCCGACCAGCCCGAGGGCCGCGAGGAAGAGGCGTCGCGTGAGGCGCATCGAGCGCAAGTTGGCAGCCCCCGGGCCATGCGACAATGCGCGCGTGTGTGGCCGCTACGTGCTCAAGGCGAGCGCGATTGAACTGACGCAGCAGTTCCACCTCGACGAGGTGCCGCCGCTGTCTGCCCGGTACAACATCGCGCCGCTGCAGGCCGCGCCGATCATCCAGGCCACCGCCCCGAAGGAGCCGCGCCGACTGACGATGGCGCAGTGGGGCTTGCTGCCGAAGTGGGCGAAGGACGCGAGCCTCGCGCACCAGCTCATCAACGCGCGCGTCGAGAGCCTCGAGCGGAAGCCGGCCTTCAAGGACCTGATCGCGACGCACCGGTGCGTGGTGCCGGCCGACGGGTTCTACGAGTGGTCGCACGCGGGCCACACGAAGCAGCCGCACTTCATTCACCCGCGCACGGGCGGACTGCTGGCGCTCGCGGGGCTCTGGAGCCGCTGGCGATCGCCCGACGGCCTCGACGTCGACACCTTCACCATTCTCACCGCGGGGGCGAATGACGATCTGCGGCTGCCGGAGATCGCAGGCGCGAAGTCTCCCCTGCTCCACCAGCGCATGCCGATCTTCCTCGATGAGCCGGGGTGGACGACCTGGCTGTCGAGCGCGGGCCTCGACGAGGTGCGGCCGTTGCTGCATTCGCCGCCGCCCGGGGTGCTGGCCTTTCACGCGGTCGGGGCCCACGTGAACCAGGTGGCCTTCGACGATCCGCGCTGCCTCGAGCCGGCGACGACCCTTCAGCTGCGATTGCTGTAGTCTCGGGGTGCACGCATGAGCAGCCCCTGGGACGACGTTCGCCGCGAATCACTCGAGATGCCGGTAGTGCGGGCCCCTTCGCGCGCGTCGCCCCTGCCGTGGATGCTGCTGACGGTGTCGATCGTGATGACCATCGGCGCGCTGGTGCTCGGCAAGACGCGGCTCGACGACGAACGGCTGCGCACCGCCACCGCGCTCAAGGCCAACGACGAGATGAAGCAGCAGCTCAAAGCCGCCACCGACAACGTCGACAAGGCGAAGGCCGATTGTTCCGAAGTCGAGGCGAACGGTGGCGAGCTGCAGAAGCAGATCGTCGGGCTCGAGCTGACCAACCGCCGCCTCAACGACGAGCTGAAGGCCCTGAAGGCCGCCACCAAGGGGAAGAAATGATCGCCGCCCTCGCGTTGATTCTCGCTGCGTCGTTTCCCCTGCCCACCGTCGATGGCAAGGCGCCCGCGGTGACGCGCGATCAGAAGGTGTTCCGCCTCCCGATCGGCTTCGAGCGGGTGAAGACGTTCTACGGCGAGCAGTTCGGCAAGAACGACGCGGTGAAGTTCAAGGAGTCGGTGGTCGACGGCAAGAAGACCCTGACGCTCACCACCGCCGCGAAGAGCGAGACGTGGACGAAGGCGGTCATCAAGCAGGGTGAGGTCGAGACGGTGATCGAGGTCACCGCGGTGATGCAGCTCGACGCCGAGACCATCAATGGCAATGGCAAGCCGCTCGTGGAGTTCGTCTTTGGCCGCTCGCCTGACGTGGATAAAGCGGTGAAGTCGATCGACCACACCGACGGCATGCGGGCGAAGTAGTCGGCCCCTCACCCCGACCCTCTCCCCGCTTGCGGGGAGAGGGAGTTCAGGCTCGGAACGGGTTCTGGAGCACCATCGTCTCGCCGCGCTCTGCACCCACTGACACGCAGGTGACGGGCACGCCGACGATCTCCTCGATGCGACGCACGTAGCGCTGCGCCGCCGCCGGCAGATCATCGAAGGTGCGCGCGCCGGCGAGCTTCTGTTCCCAACCCGGGAGCTCTTCGTAGACGGGCGTGACGCGGCTGAAGTCTTCGAGGTCGCAGGGCAGCTCGGTGAGCCGCTTGCCGTCGAGCTCGTACGCGGTGCACACCTTGAGCGTCTCGAGGCCCGACAGCACGTCCATCTTGGTGAGCGCGAGGCCCCACAGGCCGTTCACGCGCGTCGCGTAGCGAAGCACCACGGTGTCGAGCCAACCGCAGCGGCGCGGGCGGCCGGTGGTGGCGCCGAACTCGTCGCCGACCTTGCGCAGGCGATCGCCGAGCTCGTCAGTGAGCTCCGTGGGGAACGGGCCGCCGCCGACGCGCGTGGTGTACGCCTTGGTGATGCCCAGCACGCGATCGATGACGGTGGGACCGAGGCCCGAGCCGACCGCCGCGTTGCCCGCCACCGTGTTGCTGCTGGTGACGTAGGGGTACGTGCCGTGATCGATGTCGAGCAGCGTGCCCTGCGCGCCCTCGAACAGAATGCGGGTGCCCTTGCGGACCTGCTCGGCGAGGAAGAGCGGCGCGTCGCCGACGAATTCCTTCATGCGACCGCCGAGCACGAGCAGCTCGCTGGTGATGGCTTCGACGTCGAGGAGCGGCTCCTCGGCCTTGGCGGCCTTCGCGAGGCGGCTGATCTCTTCGAGCACGTCCGGCAGGCGCTCCTTCACGCGCTTGCGCAGCCGGTTGCCGTCGAGGAGATCGCGCATGCGAATGCCGCGGCGCGCGACCTTGTCTTCGTAGGCAGGCCCGATGCCACGGCCGGTGGTGCCGATCGCCGAGCCACCGCGCGCCTTCTCACGGAGCGCGTCGAGGTGCTTGTGCCACGAGCAGATCACGTGCGCGTGCTCGCTGATCATCAGCTGCGCGCTGTCCTGCAGGAAGCCGCGGGCGCGGAGGTTGTCGATCTCCTTCATCAACACGGTGGGATCGATGACCGTGCCGTTGCCGATGACGCACGTCTTGCCGGGGTGCAGCACGCCACTGGGGATGAGGTGCAGCACGGTCTTCTGGCCGCCGACCACCAGGGTGTGGCCCGCGTTGTTGCCGCCCTGGAAGCGCACGACGACCTGCGCGTGCTCCGTCAGGAGGTCGACGATCTTCCCCTTCCCTTCGTCGCCCCACTGGGCGCCAACCACGACGACGTTTGGCATGCGGCGTTTCTATTCGCTCAGGGGTGGCAGCGGTACACATACCCGCAGCCGATCGACTCGCAGAAACTGCGTGGGCGACCTCTCCACACACGACTGCGCTGCGAAGCCTCCAGTGCGGCGGCGCCCTCGAGCAGCGAGCTCTCGAACGAGGTCAGATCGACCCCGCCGTCGAGCGCGGGGAGGAAGCGCGGCTCGGGGTTCTCATCGCGCAGAAAGACGACGCCCGTGCGCACCGGCACCGAGCGCCCCGACAGACGACGCGCGGCGATGGCGTAGGCCGAGAGCTGCGTGCGCCACGGCTCGGGTCCGGTCGGCGGCGCGGCGGTGGTCTTGAAGTCGATGACCGTGAGCTCGGTCGGCGAGACGGCGAGGAGATCGATCTGCCCCTTCAAGACCAGCGCGGGCTGCGGCGGCTGCTCGACGCGCAGGGCGAAGGGCAGCTCGCGGTGCACTTCCAGCGAGGCGAGCGAGGCGACGAAGGCGGAGTGCCAGAACCGCTCGATCCACCCCAGCACGTCGTCGGTGGCCAGCCGCTCGAGGCCCTCGCGCCGCCGCAGCTCGCGCAGCGTGTTCCGCAGCTCGACGGCCTTCTTGGCGTCGGTCTTGGCGGCGTGCACCAGCGAGAGCGGCGTGAGCTCGAGCAGCCGATGGGCCGCGATGCCGCGCTCGCGCGCTTCACCGTCGAGCTCGAGCCCGTCGTCGGGCACCTGCGGGTTGGCGAGCCCCTCGTGCCGTTCGCCGAGGCCGACGTGGTGCACGAGGTGGAAGCGCCGCGGACACGACGCGTGGTCCTGCAGCTGGGTGACGGGGAGCACCAGCGCACGCGAGGCGACCCGCTGCGGAGCGCGAACCCGGGCGATGACCTGGTCGAGGCCGGTGTCGTCGGTTTGCCCGGTCGCAGGCGCCGGCTCCGATCGGCGAGGCGCGGTCCAGGTCGCGACGTCGATGACGGAGGGCGAGGTGCCGGCGACCTGCAGGGGGAAGAAGGCGGACAGCTCTTTGGCCCAGGTGCGCTCATGCGCCGAGTCCTGCCGCAGCCCGAGCACCACGCGATCGCGCGCGCGGGTCATCGCGACGTAGAGCAGGCGCGCGTGCTCGGCGCGGGCGCGACGCGAGAGGCGCTTGGTGATGTCGGCGGCGCTCTTCGACGCGACCTCCGTCTCGCCTCGCGGGCGGGCGATGCCGAGACCGAAGTGGCGATCGAAGCGCACCGCGCCGACCTCGTTGCGCGGAGCGACCGCGAGATCGGGCAGCACGACGATCGGCCACTCGAGGCCCTTGGCCTGGTGCACGGTGCAGAGCGTGACGGTGTCGGGGTCGAGCTCATCGACCACCTCGGCCTGCGCCTCGCGCGGAGCGTCGTCGGCCAGCGCGAGCAGCTCGGACGCGAACTGCGCCACGCTGACGCCCTCGCGTTCGCGCGCCGAGGCGAGCACCAGCAGCTTGTCGAGGTTGGCGATGGCCTGCTCGCCGAACGGCCCCGCGGCGTACGCGACGCGCAGCCCGAGCTCGTCGATCACCACCCGCAGCAACGTGTGGAGCCCGAGGCGGTCGCGCGCTTCCCGCAGCAGGCCAAACCGCGCGCGGAACTCACGCAGCGCCAGCGGCCCCTCGGTCGATTGCCACACCGAGAGCGCGTCGAAGTGCCAGCGCTGACCGGCGCGCGGCCGGGCGAGCGCGACCCACTCGGCGTCGGTGAGCCCCACGAGAGGGCTGCGCAGCACGCCCGACATCGCCAGCGCGTCGGACGGATCGGCGAGCAACGCGAGCAGCGAGCTCAGGTCGACGATCTCCTGCGCGCCATAGAAGCCGCGCCCTCGCACCACGCGGTGCCGCACGCCCGCGCGCACCAACGCCTGGCGATACGTCTCGAGCTGCGTGAAGCGCTGAAAGAGCACCGCCACGTCGCCACCGCGCGCCTGCTGGCCGTCGGCGAGCGTCCACAGCGGAAGTGAGGTGTTCGCCAGCGCCGTGGCGATCGCCTCGGCGTCGGCCTGGCGGAGCTGCTCGGCGGCGAGCTTCGGCGCCAGCCGCGAGTCGAACAGCTGCACCAGCGCCTCCCCCGGAGCGCTCGCCTCGCGCACCGGCAGCAGCGCGTCTTCCTCGGGCTGCCATTCGATCTCGAAGTCGAGCGCCTGCTGCTCGGCGGGCGGGCGGAAGCTGAACGCGAAGCCGCGGTTGAGCGCCTCGAGCACCTTCGGCGTCGAGCGGCGCGAGTGGCGCAAGAAGGCGCGCACGCCGTCATTGCGCTCGATGGCCCTCGCCATCACCTCGAACACGCTGACGTCAGCGCCGCGAAACTCGTAGATCGACTGCTTGCGGTCGCCGACCACCGCGAGGAAGCCGTGTTCCTGCGGCAGCGCGACGATCTCCCGGTGCTGGTGCTCGAAGGCGGTCGACACCGGCCGCGGCGCACCACGGCGCTTCTCGGCCAGCAGCAGCACCAGCTCGAGCTGGAGACGGTTGGTGTCCTGGAACTCGTCGACCAGCAGCGCGCCGAAGCGGGCCTGCGCCTCTCGCCGGGCCTCGGGGCTGTCGCGCAGCAGGTTGCGCGCCTCGACGAGCAGGCCCGTGAAGTCGAGCACGCCGCGGCGGGCGAGCTGTTCCTCGTGGGCGCCGAAGATCTCGGTCAGCAGCTCGCGCACCTCGGCTTCCTGCGGCGCGAGCTGACAGGCCACCCACGTCTCGCGGAGGCTGGTGATGACGTCGCGCAGCTCACCCACCTGCCCCTGCACGCGCACCGCGGCCGCCTGCAGCGCCTCCCCGTCCTTCTCGAAGGACTCGAAGGTGGCGGCGTCGGCGAGCAGCCGAATGCGGTTGAGGGTGTCGATCTGCGCGGGCGTCGAGGGCTGCACGCTGCGCGAGCGGAACTTGAGGCCGCGCAGCTCGGTGTCGAACTGCGCGCGCAGGCCGGGGCCGTCGGCGACGTTCACGAAGTCGGGCGCGATGCCCTCCTCGCGAATGCGCGTGGCGATCGGCACCAGCGACGAGACGAAGCGCGAGAAGCCGATCTCCGCCACCAACGAGCGCAGGCCGCTGCCCCGCTCGAGCCGCGAGAGCAGCGCACGCTCGACGACGTCACCCAGCAGCCGCGACGCGTCGCGCTCATCGAGCAGCTCGAAGCCAGCGCGCACGCGCGAGCCGGGTGGAGCCCGCCGCAGCAACTGCGAGCACAACGAGTGGAAGGTGCCGATGGTCGCGCTGCCGAGCTCGTCGCGAAGGAAGCGCCAACGCGCCGCCGTCGGGAACGGCAGCCCGGCCGCGGCGAACGAGGCGGTGAGCACCGGCTCCTGGGCGCGTCCGTCGGCCAGCGCCTCGAGCCGCTCGCGCAGGCGGCTGCGCATCTCGTCGGCGGCCTTCTCGGTGAACGTGAGCAGCCCCAGGCGCGCGGGCTCGAGCGCGTCGTACCCGCGCCGCGCGCCCCCGAGCAGGTGCAGGCAGATGGTGACGAGGCTGTGCGTCTTGCCCGCGCCGGCGCCGGCGAGCAGCGCGAGGTTGCGCTCGAGGCGCAGCTCCGAGCCGGGCGCCGGCGTCGCGTCGGCCGGAGCTTCGTCGACGACCGGCGGCGGCGCAGCGGGCGCGGCGAGCCCGAAGAGATCGAGCTGGCGCTCATCGCGCGGCCCGGCGCCGTCCTTGCGCGAGCGGCTCACCGGTTCTCCTCGGGCAGCCGGCGATCGCTGATGCGGCACACGGGCTTGAGCTCACAGTGCTCGCAGTCGACGGGGCGCGCGCCGAACTGGCCTTCGCGCAGCCGCCCCACGAGGGCGAAGACCGAGTTGGCGAGGTTCGACGCGCCATCGCGCTCGAGCCGCGCGCGCGTGAGCTCGTCGGTGGCGAGCAGCTCGGTGACGGACAGGCCGCGCACCGCCTGGGCGAGCGTGGTGAGCTGGTTGCGCCCCACCGCGTGCCACGCGCCGTTGACCTGCGCGTCGGGCGCCAGCGCACGCACCGCGAGCAGGTAGAACGGCATCTGGAACTCGCGCACCAGCAGGTCCTTCGCGACGCCGCGGCGCACCGAGGTCTTGTAGTCGACGACGCCCACCACGCCGTGCGCTTCGTCGATGCGATCGATCTGACCGGTGAGGAACACGTCGCGCTCGCCGCCACGCGCCGCGGGGATCTTCACCGACTGCAGCTCCGGCGGAGACTTCTTCGTGCCGAACGAGACCTCGAACCACTTCGGGCGCGCCTGGCCGAAGGGCCGCGCCTCGCGCGAACACACCAGCCGGTGGATCACGGTGACCGCCCACTCGCGCGCGACCTTCCACAGCTCGGGGTGGCCGGTCGACGCGCGGTGCTCGAGGCGTCGGGCCACGGCGTCGACGGTGCGCTCGATGAGCGGGCGCGACGCGGGATCGTCTTTGCCGAGCGCGCCGGCGCGATCGAGCTCGCCCACCACCGCGGCGAGCACCTCGTGCCAGAAGCGCCCGCGGTCGGCGGAGTCGAGCTCCTCGGTCGCCGCGTTGCTGGCCGAGAGCCCGAGCACGCTGCGCGAGAGGCCGCGAAAGGCGCAGGTGCCGAACTGGTGCAGTTCGTGCGCGGACAGCGGGTGCGCCTCGTCCCACGCGAGCCGCGGCTGGAGCGCGTCGAGCACCCCACCCGTCACCGCGCCGCTGAACGGGCCGGGTGGGAGCGTCGCGTCGCTGAAGAAACGCAGCCGTTCCTGCTCCATCGCCGAGCTCTGCCGGGCCGCGCCGAACCACGGCTCCGCGCCGAAGCGCTGCTCCAGTCCACTGGCGCGCGGGTCACGCACCGTTTGCCGCGTGGCCGCCGGGCTGAGCGCCTCGAGGGCGACGCGGGTGCGCAGCTCGGCCTCGGTCTGCACGTCGTCGAGCGCGGGCACGGTGGCGCGGGTGAGGTGCTCTTCGCGAAAGCCTTCGACCGCGCGGCCGAGCGCTTGCCAGAACGCCGACGGCAGCAGCTCGCGCCCGCCGTCGTCGAAGCGCGCGCGGCTGACGGTGACCGACGCGGCGGAAGACAGCGCGAGGTGGAAGAGCAGGCGATCTTCGGCGAGCCGCGCGGGCACGCGCACGTCACCTTCACCGACCCCCACGCGGAAGAGCGGCGCCTTCGCCGCGCGGTTGAGCTCGACGCGCTCTTCTTCGGAAAACACCGGGAGCGGCGGGCTGCGACCGGGCAAGCGGCCATCGACCAGCCCCCCGACGAACACCTGCACGAAGCGACGCCCCGGCAGCTCGCGGAGATCGAGCACCCACACCGCACCCGCGCGTGGACCGCGGGCCTCGAGGTTCAGCTCCGAGGCCGCGAGCCGCACCCAGTGGGCGAAGTCGGCGCGGGTCATGAACTGCGCCGAGAGGCCGCTGGTGGCGAGCGCGTCCTTCAGGCCACCGAGCAGCGCGGCGAGCGAGTCGACGGCGGCCTGTTCGCGGGCGAGCGCGCGATCGAACTCCTCTTCGATGGCCGCCGAGGTGAGCACGCGTGCGGGCGCGGGCTGCACGGGCTCGAGGAGGCCGAGGCGCGAGAGCGTGTCCCACCAGGCCTCGAGCAGCTCCAGCGCCGTGCCCTGCGCAGGCACGTCGCGGCACCACGTGAGCAACCGCTGCACGCCCTCCGCGAGCAGCTCGATGGAACGGCGCCGCTCGCCCGAGCGCTCGGCGAGGCTGGCGAGCCGGCGCGCGTAGGCCCCCTGCCCGTCGGCGGCGCCCAGGAGCTCGTCACGAATGCCGGCCTCGCGGAACGCCGCGCGGGGGTCGGCGGCCTCGCGCGAGAGCACGGTGACCGCGCGGCACTCGAGCACGGTGGCGACGCGATCGGCTGGGAAGCCATCGTCGGCGAGCCCGAGGAGGCTGAGGGCCACGCGCCCCTGCACGCTGCGGGTGAGCGGCACACCGCGGCGGGCGCGCGCGGGCACGCCGTACGCCGAGAGCGTCTCGACGATGAGCTCGGTGTCGTCGGCGACGTCGCGCAGCGCGATGCAGATGGCCTCGGGTGGCACGCCGGCGTTCACCAGCCGCTGGGTGCGGCGGGCGATCTCACGCAGCTCGTCGCGCCACGTGGGCGCGCAGAACGCGGTGAGCTCACGAGCGGGACGCGGGGATCCACCGTCGACGCCGAAGAGCCGCGGACCAAGCCACGCGAGCTCCCCGTCGGGCAGCTCCGGTGCGAGCTCGGCGTCGAGCGACTGCCAGCGCGCCTCGGCCTGTCTCACCGCATCGATCACGAAGGCGTCGCAGCCGAGATCGCCGCTGGCGGGGTAGCGCCACGAGAAGGCGACGCCGGCCTTGCGCGCGGCGGCCGCGAGGGCCTCGAAGAGCAGCAGCCGTGACTTCGGCACGTCGTGAAACCAGCGCACCTCGATCGACTCGAAGTCCCTGAACAGGCGCGGGAGGCCCTCGGCGTCGAGCTTCTCGACCGCCAGCGACCACCAGTCACCGCGGTCGGCGAGCTTGAGGCGCGCGAGCGTCTCGTCGACCGAACGCCACAACACCGCCACGGCGCGCGCGCGGTCGGCGAGCGGACCGTCGAGGCGCGCGGCGGCCTCTTCCAACTGGCGCGGGCTCGCGGCCTGGGCGCGGAGCTGCGCCACCACGTCGCGCACCTGCGCGGCGAACTCCGGGCCGTGCGCGGCCTGCCCGAAGCTCTCGGCGAGTGCGGGCCCGGTGGCGCGCGCGAAGATCATCTGCACCGTGAGCGGGTCGGCCGGGCCCTTCTTCGCGCGCGCGGCGGGCTCGAGGCGCGACATCAACTCCGAGAGCGTCCACGTGTCGCGCAGGTCGACGAACGGCGAGTGGCGAGACGCGTCGAGCAGCCACTGCTCCACTCGATCCGCGTCGGGGACGATGAGGAGCCGCCTGGCCATCTGCGAACAGTTCAGTCCGACTTCGAGCAAAAGCCAACCGACACTTGCGCCACCCGAAATTGTAGAAACGCCCCGTGCTGACCGAGTCCGAGCGGAAGGTCATCGAAGAGGAAGAGGCGTGGCTCGAGCGCGTGAAGGCGGCGTTGGAAGCCGCGCACGGCGGCCCGAAGTCGCGGGTCTCGGTCTCGGCCGACGAGCTGCGCACGCTGCGTGAAGAGGCAGCGGCGGAAGACGAGGACGATGCGGGGTCGCTGCTCCACGAGCTCGCGGTGCGGCAGCAGCTGAGCGCGCGCACGCAGTCGGTGCTCCCCGACCCGCGCAGCCCGTACCTCGCGCACCTGCGGCTCGAAGAGAACGGCGAGCTGCGCGACTACTTCCTCGGGCACGGCACGTGGGTCGACACGCGGCAGAACCTGCGCGTGGTGGACTGGCGCGTCGCGCCGGTCGCGCAGATCTTCTACCGCTACAAGGAAGGCGATCACTTCGAAGAGCAGTTCCCCGGGCGCGTGGCGTCGGGCACGGTGGCGCTGCGGCGGGTGATCGTCGTGCACCAGGGCCGGCTGACGCAGGTGATGGGCGACGGCGTCGCGCTCTTCCGCGCGGCTGACGGGCAGTGGCAGTCGCGCGGGTTGGCCTCGATGGCGACCGGCGGTGGCGGCACCACGGCGCGCGACGGTCAGCTCGGCACGCGCGTGGGAGCGCAGGCGCGCGAGACGCGGGTGGACGTGACGGCCCTGCTCGACGCCGAGCAGTTCGCGGCGATCAGCGCCCCGAAGGACGAGCCGTTGCTGGTGCTCGGCAGCGCAGGCAGCGGCAAGACGACGGTCGCGCTGCACCGGCTCGGCCGGCTGGCGGCGAGCGACGAGGTCGAGCTGCCGCGGGCGCGCGTGGTGGTGCCCGAAGAGGGGCTCGCGCGCCTGTCGCGGCGGTTGCTGGCGCCGCTCCTGCCCGCACCGGAGTTCGATCAAGAGAGCCCCGACGTGGTCTTCACGCTCGACGACTTCCTCGAGCGGCTGGCGCGACGTGCGTTCGGCCAGCTGCCCCGGGTGAATCGCGAGCCGCCCGCGCTGGTGACGAGCTTGAAGCGCCACCCGGCCCTCTTCGACCAGCTGAAGGCGGCGACCGCCGAGCAGCCCTCGAAGAAGACCGAGCTCAAGTCGCTGTGGAAGGAGCTCGCGACGCTCCTCTCGGACACCGTCTTCCTGGGCGAGGTGGTGAAGGCGGCGGGCGACACGCTGCCGAAGACGGCGATCGACGAGGTGGTGCAGCACACGTCGGCGCAGCTGCGCACCGCGTTCGATGCGCGCGACATCACCGACGTCGAGCGGCGCACCAGCATCGACGGCCGCGGGCTGAACGAAGACACGCCCGACGAGCTCGCCGGGTCGATCGACGTGGAAGATCTGCCGCTGCTGCTCAGCCTGCTGGCGTGGCGCGGCAAGCTGAACCTGCCGCAGGCGACGCACCTGGTGCTCGACGAGGCCGAAGACTTCTCGCTGTTCGACTTCGAGACGCTGCGCGCGACGACGCGGCAGTTCCACGGGCTGACGCTCGCGGGTGACGAAGCGCAGCAGACGCACTCGTCGTTCGCGGGCTGGCCGCGCAGCCTCGAGGTGCTCGACATGGCGGGCGCCGCGACGGTGCGGCTGACAACCAGCTACCGGTGCCCGCGGCCGATCGCCGAGCTCGCGCGTCAGGTTCTTGGCGCGATGGCGCCGCCGACGCCGATGAAGGCCGCGCGCGAGGGCGTGCCGGTCGGCAAGTTCCACTTCCCCGGTGAGGCGCCGGCGCACCTCTTCCTGGCCGGAGCCCTGAAGGACCTGCTCGACGCCGAGCCGCACGCGTCGGTGGCGGTGATCGCGTCGAGCGTAGAGTCGGCCGCGCGCTTCTACCGGCTCGTCGAGTCGCTCCCGAACTCCCGCTTCGTGCAACGCGGCGAATTCACGTTCACCCCCGGGCTCGACGTGACCGACGTGGACTCGGTGAAGGGACTGGAGTGGGACTATGTGGTCATCCCCGACGCCAACGCGGCGGCCTGGCCGGGCACCGACGAAGGGCGTCGCAGGTTGCACGTGGCTCTGACACGCGCGTCGCACCAACTGTGGCTGGTTTCGCCGGGCACCTGGAGCCCGCTGGTCCACACGCCGGGAGCGAGCTGATCGATTTGCCGCCGCGCGGTCGCGGCGTTACGTGTTCCCGGTGCCGACGAGTCTCCCGACTGAATCACCACGGGTGACCAGGATCTGGGCGTCGATCGATTCCCTCGCGGGCGCCGAGCCGAACATGCCGGACCATTCCCGGTGGCGCGGCCGCTACATCACCATCGTGACCGGGCTGGGCATCGCCGCGTCGCTGGCGATCGCGCTGGCGTACGTGGTCATCGGCTCGGTGCCCGACGCCATCTCGGCCGTCATCGGCGCGGGGTTCTGCGGCGGGTTGTTGGCGGTGTGGCGCAAGTGGAAGCGCGCGGCGCTGATCGCCAACATCTTCGGGGCGCTGATCACCGTGGTGTACTTCGCGGGCTTCGCGGTGCGCCGCGAGTTGGCGATGGTGGCGTGGCTCGCGGTCGCGCCGACGCTGGTGCTCTTCATGGGCGGCCGGCGCTCGGCGGTGGCGTGGCTGCTGATCGAGCTCGGCCTGATGTTCGCCGCGGCGACGATGGGCATTCCCAACCACCCGGAACAGACCGCCTCGACCGCGGTGATGCGGCTCGTCGCCTTGATGGTGGTGCTCTTCGGGCTGTCGTTGCTGTTCGACCTCGCGGCCGATTCGGCGCTCGAGCGATTGCGCGTCGCCACGGAGATCAAGACCCGCTTCCTGGCCAACGTGAGCCACGAGCTGCGCACGCCGCTCAACGGTGTGATCGGCATGGCCGAGCTGATGGCCCAGCACGAGCTCTCGGGCTCGCAGCGGGAGCGGCTCGACACCATTCTGCAGACCGGCCAGCAGCTGCGGTTGCTCATCGACGACGTGCTCGATCTCACGCAACTCGAGCGCGCGGCCCTGCGGGTGACCGAGGCGCCGGTGATGGCGCGCGACGTGGCGGCGGCGGCGATCAAGCAGCTCCAGTCGTCGGCCGACGTGAAGCGGCTCTCGGTGGCCCTGGAAGCACCCGGCGAGCGGCTCGCGCTGCGCACCGACGCGCTGCGCTTGATGCAGGTGATCTCGAACCTGGTGAGCAACGCGATCAAGTTCACCCAGCGCGGCGGCGTGACCGTGGTGGTGCAGACCACGCCGCACGGCGCGGAGCAGGTGAAGCTGGTGATCGAGGTGCGCGACACGGGGCCCGGGCTCTCGTCCGACGAGCTGAAGCAGCTGTTCAAGCCCTTCAGCCGCCTGGCACGCGACGCGAACGTGAAGGGCACCGGGCTCGGGCTGTCGATCGTGAAGCTCCTCGT
Source organism: Myxococcaceae bacterium (assembly GCA_046351675.1). Lineage (GTDB taxonomy): Bacteria > Myxococcota > Myxococcia > Myxococcales > Myxococcaceae > Archangium_A. Next base: position 278,591 of record JAXLYB010000005.1, on the reverse strand, counting down.
CGAGCTGCTCGGCGGCACGGTGTCGGCGAGCTCGACCGTCGGCGTCGGCTCGACCTTCCGCGTGGAGCTGGTACGGCCCCGCGCGGCGATGTCACTCGAGCTGCCCGCCGTGGTGCCCGCGACACAGGCGCTGCACGTGCTGCTGGTCGACGACAACGCCATCAACCTCAAGGTGGCGCGCGGGCTGCTCGAGAAGCTCGGGTGCGGCGTCACCACCGCCAGTGATGGGCGGCAGGCGGTCGAGCTGTTCCGGCCGGGGGTGTTCGACCTGGTGCTGATGGACCTGCACATGCCCGTGATGGATGGGTTCGCCGCGGCGCGGGCGATTCGTGCGAAGGACGCGGTGGTGAAGATGCTCGCGCTGTCGGCGACGACGGTGCGCGAGGAGATCGACGGCATCGAGGCGGCCGGGATGAATGGGTTTCTCGCCAAGCCGGTGCGGCTCGAGCAGCTGAGGGCGGTGCTGCCGGCGGCGAGTGAGCAGCGGCAGACCGCCTGAGTTCCGCGGTGCGGGGTGAGAGTTCCGCGGTGCGCGGCAAGGGTCTCGCGGTGCGCGGCAAGTGTCTCGCGGTGCGCGGCAAGTGTCTCGCGGTGCGCACCAAGTGCCCCGCGGTGCGCGGCGAGTGCTGTGCTGCTACCGAGGGCAGCGGTGCCGTGGTTCCTCCTCACCCCGACCCTCTCCTCCTCGGGAGGAGAGGGAGAGGAAGGGTCAGCCCGCGGGAGGGGCGGCAGGCGCCGCGGCCGGCTCATCGACGCCCTTGGGCCCGAAGATCGCCTTCAGGCTCGGGCCCGCGACGAGGTTCGGCAGGTTCACGCCGTGCTCGCGTGATTCCTTGAAGAGCCGCTGCGCCAGCCGCATCTCGCGCAGCACGCGCCCCTCGATGCGGTTCACCGACGGAGCATCACCCTCGTACGCCGCGGCGTTCATCGCCACGTCGCGAGCGCCGGTGAGCGCCTCGAGCGCGGCGTACGCGCTGTTGAGGCGAGCCTCGGTGAGGCCGACGTCGTCGGCGAGCGTCTCCATGACCTGGTCGCGGCGCGCGCGCTGGCCGAGATCGATGGTGGCGGTCAGCGAGTCCTGCACGTCGGACGGCGAGTTCTCCGACGTGGGCGAGAGCGCCGCGATGTCAGCGAGGATCTTCGCGTTGCCACCGGCCATCGCGCGGAGGCGGCGGGCCAGGTCACGGCGCGCGTTGTTGGCGACCTCGAGCGCGGCGTTGCGCACCGAGCGGCGCTCGGACTGCTCCGTGGCGTCCTGCGTGGTGTGGGCCACCTCGTCCTCGAGCAGCACGACGAGCTCGGCGAGGTAGGTGAGGCGCCGGCGCGAGTAGAGCGAGTCGGTCTGGTCCTTCACCGCGCGTTCCATGGTGGCGATGAACTTCGACGCCTCGGCGATCACGTGCTCGGCCTTCGTCTGCTGGCCCCACGCGTCGCACTGCTCGTCGCTGTACGCGTTGCGGAACGCGGCGCGCAGCTTGCCGGTGAGCGCGGGCAGACGGGCCAGGGTGGCGACGGCCACCGACTTCTTGGCGACCACCTTCTTCGCAGCAGGAGCCTTCTTCGGAGCAGCCTTCTTCTTCGCAGCCATGTGAACTTCCCCCTCGTCGAGAGTGACGGGCGGGAAGGTACCCAACGGGCTGCTGAATTCAACGAAGGCCGAGCCGCGCCCGCACTTCTTCCAAAGGCAGGGGCAACAGGCGTTCCCAGTGAGCGTCTTCGACGAAGGGAGACTGCTTGCCCCGCCGCCACGCCGCCCAGAAGCGCTGCCACGTCTTGCGCACGCCGATCGCCCACACCGACATCGCGATGCCGAAGAGCAGCACCAGGAAGGTGGTGGGCGGCTTCCACTGCGCCCACATGAAGGCGTGCACCTCGACCTCACCGCTCGAGTCCGCGCCGTAGCCCGCCGCGACGTGGAGGCAGTCGTGGCTGTCGGCGACGCGCTGGGCGACCCACTCGATCTCGTCGCGCGGCGTGACGTCGCTGGCGGGGAACGGCTCGATCTTCCACTGCGTGAAGAAGCTCGCCATCGCCCGGCCGAAACTGCCCTCGGGGTACGTCATCAGCTTGGCGACGGACAGCTGGCGCTCGTCGAGGGTGGGTCGCGCGCGCAACAGGGCCCGTCCGTCTTCGGTGGAACGCAGGTACGCGAGCCGGTTCTCGAGATCGTGGCGATCGAGGCAGAGCATGAACGCGCGCTGCGCCGCGCGGTCGCCGGGGTTGTCGTCGAGCCGCTTCATGGCGCGCAAGACGGTCCAGGCGCGAACGAAGAACGGCAGGTCCCAATTCGAGATGAGTGCGAGGTCCATGGTCGCGGCCGTCAGTGCAGCCGCCGTTCCACGCTGCCTCAGCTGGGCTTCTCGGCAGCCGGTGCCGAGGGCGGCGCGAAGAGCGGCGAGATCAGCCACACCGCGGTGACGCCGACGCCGAGCGTGACGCCGAACGCGTGGATGGCCGGCGTCTTCGACACCGCGAGCAGGCCGAACGAGAGCAGCGTGCTGATCGCGCCGAGGCCCACGGCGAGCCACGCTTCCCCGCGATCACCGGGGTGCTCGACGAGGAAGATGCCGTAGTCGACGCCCATGCCGAGCAGCAGCCACAGCGAGAGCACGTGAAAGAGCGTGAGGTTCTCGCCCGTCACCGCCACCACCGCGATCGAGAGGAAGCCGCTGATCACCGTCGGCACGAAGGCCCGCCACGCCGCGCCGCGGAAGCGCCACCACAGCACGCCGTAGATGAGCAGTCCCCCCACCAGCAAGAGCCAGCTCATGCCCACGCGCCACCGGTGCATCAGCGCCGAGATGTCGCCTGTGCGGTCGACGAAGCGCACGCCGCGCAGCGAGTCGAGCGCCGCGAAGCGATCGAGCGCGTCCTTCGACGGGGAGTGCAGCAGCACCACGTGCGCGTCCTTCATGATCAGCGGCGCGACCAGCTCGGCCAGCGGCGTCTTCTCGAGATCGCGCACCGTGAGCGGCGCGGCGTCGAAGAGGAACGGCTCGGGGTTCTCGAGCTCGTCGGCGAGCGAGCTGAGCACCTGCGCGCGAGCACGGCGGAAGAGCTCCTGGTTGGCGCGCTGCCGGGCGGGCGACGGCACCCACGCGCTGACGAGATCGAAGCCCTGCAGCACGCCGTCGGCGACCAGCTTCTTGAGCTCCACGGCGAGCTGCTCTTCGTGCGCCAGCCGCTCGCCCTCGTCGGCGCCCCGCACGATGAAGAACTGGCCGGGGCTGGGCAGGCCGATGCGCTCGGACACCAGGCGCTGCGCGGCGATCAGCTCCGGCGGAGAGCCCTGCAGCGCGCGGATGTCGTCGACCGGCCGCGTGAGGAAGAGCGCCAGCGAGGCGACCACGGCCGAGCCGCCGAGCACCGCCCACAGGCTGCGCCCCTGCAGCGACGGCCACCACGCGCGCGTCGAGGCCCACACCGCCGAGAAGCGCGTCGGCTTCACCACGCCGCGGTCGAAGATGGGGAACCACGCCAGCACCGTGAGGAAGGCGGCCAGCAGGCCCACCGACGAGAACACCGCGAGCTGGCGAATGCCGGGGAACGGCGCGAGCGCGAGCACCGCGTAGCCGGCGACCGAGGTGAGCATCGCGAGGAAGAGGCCCGGCGTGAGGTGATCGAGCAGCGCGCGCGGCTCGCGGTTCGGCTCGGCCTGGCGCGAGGCGAAGTAGTGGATGCCGTAGTCCTCCGCGACGCCGACCAGCGACGCGCCGAAGACGAGGGTCATGAGGTGCACCTTGCCGAAGAGCACCACGCACGCCGACAGGCCGGCGACGACGCCCATGCCCACCGAGAGCACGACCATGATCAGCGGCCGCGGCGAGCGGAACGCGAGGAACATGATGATCAAGATCGCCGCGAGCGAGCCGAAGCCCACGGTGCTGACCTCGCTGTTGGCCTGCACCGCGGCGGCCTCGGCGAAGAGCGGCACTCCGGCGGCGGTCACCTCGGCGCCGTTGGTCACCGCGGCCTCGCCCGCCCTCATGGCCTCGGCGAGCCAGGCGTTGCCGTCGAGCGAGAACGCGCCGCCGGTGGTGCGGTAGCGCAAGAGCGCGTGGCTGCCCGCCGCCGTCTCGAAGACGATGAACTCGCCCTCGGGGCGCAGGCGAGACGCGGTGGCGCGCTCGCGCAGGAACTCCGGGTAGAGCTGGAGGGGATCTTCGCGGAAGTCGCCGAACCGCGCGCTCACCGGGGCCTGGAGTTGCTGCAGCGCGACGTTCTGCAGGTCTTCGGCGCTGGTCTGCTCGAGCCGTGCGCGCTGCGCGTCGGTGAGCAGGTACTCGCGCCACGGCCCGAGCTGATCGAGCAGCCCCACCCCTCCAGCGGGCGGCGGCAAGACCCGCTCGAGCTTCGGTGACTTCACCGCGCCGGCGAACTGCGCCGCGGCGAGCACGGCGTGGCCCTTGTCTTGCGCGGTGACGAGCACGGCGATCGACCGCGAGGCCGAGTCACCGAGGTGGCGCAGCACCTCTTCGGCGGTCTGGTCGCGCCCGTCTGACGGCAACAGCGAGAGGAGATCGGTCTCGACCGGCACCCCGCCCCGCCAGAGCATGACCTGGTGGATCACGATCGCCGCGGCGAGCAGGGTCCACCCGAAGATCAGCCGCCGCGTCCACTCGACGCTCATGGCGTGGCGGTGGCCGGCGTGAGGGTGATCAGCGTCGCGTCGCCGCTCGCCTCGAGGAGGTGCACCGAGCGCACCGCGGCGTCGCCCTTGAGGGTGATCTTCACGAAGATCTTCTGCAGCGCGGCGGCCTTCGGGCTCAGCTCGATGCGCCAGTCCTTCTCGGTCACCTCGCCCGATTGCTCGAACTGCGCGCCGAGCGCCGGGAGATCGCCCTGCAGCAGCGAGAACAACAGCTCGGTGATGACGCGCACGCCCGGCTCGCTCTTCGCGTCGAGCTTGAAGACCGTGACGCCGTTCTGGGTGCTGGTGATGTCACCGGCGTGCACGACCAGCTCGCTGGCGAAGGGCTTCTCGGTCTTCCACGTGACGCCGTCGGCCTTCGCGACGCGGTAGGTGCCCGACGACTTGAGCGGGCGCTTGAAGCCCTTCACCTGCTTGCTCTGCTCGAAGCTGCCGGTGATGACGGGCGCGTCGGTGAGGCGGGCCTTGACCTGCTGCGCGAGGTCGGGGGCACCGGCGAGCGTGAGCGCGAGGGCGAGCGCGATCACGGCGACACCCCGAGGCGATCCCACAGCACCTTCGGGCAGACGAACTGCATCTCCAGGGTCTGCGCGTCGACGGCGACCTGCAGGGTGTGGCCCTTCGTCACGACTTCTCCGGTCACGGACGTCACGCGGTACTCGACGCGCAAGCGGCTCTCGAATTCGGTGATGGTGGCGCGCACCTTGAGCTTCTGGGCGAGCATCACGGGGCGCACGAACTTGATGCGCAGGTCGACGATCGGCCAGAAGTAGCCGGACTCGCGCATCTGCAGGTAGTCGTAGTCGAAGCGCTGCATCAGCGCCGAGCGCGCGAGCTCGAAGTACTTCACGTAGTGGCCGTGCCAGACGACCGCCATCGCGTCGACGTCGTAGAAGGCGGCCTGCACCTCGATCTCTGCCGAGAGGTCAGGCACGGGGCGGCTCCCAGAACGGGTAGAAGTTGAACCAGTCGAAGGGCGCGGCGCGGCAGAGCTGCTCGAGCTTCTGCGCGAAGAGCGTCGCGTACTGGCGGCAGCCCTCTTCGCGTTTGCCGCGGGGCAGCGAGACCTGGTCGGCGAGCTTCTCGAAGCGCACGCGGTACGTGTCGTCCTCGCGCAGCACCGAGAACATGATCACCTGGCACTTGAGGGCCGACGCGAGCACCCACGGGCCGATCGGGAAGTGCGCCTCGGTGCCGAGGAACGGAACGGACACCGTGCGGCCCGACGCGTCGGACAGCGGCACGCGGTCGCCGGCGATGACGACGAACTCCCCGGCGTCGACCTTCTCGGCGAGCATCGCGGCGGTGCTCGGCGCGACGTCGGTCACCTGGATCAGCTTCACCTGCGTCTCGGGATCGAGGCGCTTCAAGACCTGGTTGAAGCGCTCGGCGTTGCCGGTGTGCACCAGCACGTTCAGGCGGGGCCCGTCTTTCTTCTCGGCCGCGAGGCGGCACACCTCGAGGCAGCCCATGTGCGCGGTGATCAGCACCCCGCCCTTCTTCTGCGCCATCGAGTCGACCATCACGTCGCGGCCGGTGAAGCGGATCTTCTTGAACGGGTACTGGCGCGCGACCGCGAGCACCTTGTCGAGCAGCGTCTCGGCAAACCCGAAGATGTGCTTGTAGCTGCGCCACGTCGACGGCGCGTAGCCGAGCCGCTGGAAGTAGTCCTTCGAGGCCGAGCGGGCGATGGGGTGGCGCAGCACGTAATAGAAGAGGACCGGGGCGAGGATGACCCGGAACGGCCAGCGACCGAGCGTGCGGTGGACGAAGTAGAGGATCCACGTTCCGAGCGCGAAGCCCGCCTCACCTACATTGGCCCAGTGAGTCGTGCGGGTGTTGGGTGCGGCAGAAGCGTCCACGTCGAGAGCGCGTGTACGACAAGGTCGGGCAATTGAGAACCGCGTGGAGGTTCGTTCGGCGAGGTACGCTGCGCGCCTCCCCCCCCAACTATGACCTCTCTTCTTCGCGCGGCTTGCGTCGTCGTCCTTCTCTCGCTCGTTGGCTGTGATTGCGGCACGCCGGTAACTGGTGACGACGGCGGCACCGGTGGTGGCAGCGGCGGCGGCACGACTGGCGGCGGCACGACGGCGGCGACCGGCGGCGGCACGACTGGCGGCGGCGGAGGCGGCACGACGGGCGGCGGCGACGGGCGGCGAAGCACGACGGGCGGCGGCTTGGAGGCGGCGGCGATGGGTGGCGGCACTGCGACTGGTGGCGGCGCGGCGACCGGCGGCGGCGATCCGATGGGCGGCGGCTGCGAAGCACTACCGGCGGCGGCGCTGCGACGGGTGGCGGCACGGCGACCGGCGGCGGCACGGCGACGGGCGGCGGCACGGCGACCGGTGGCGGCGCGACGGGCGGCGGCACGGCGACGGGCGGAGGCACGGCGACGGGCGGCGGCACCGCGACGGGCGGCGGCAAGCACGGCGACGGGCGGGGCGACGGGCGGCGGCACCGCGACGGGCGGCGGCAGCGCGACGGGTGGCGGCAGCGCGACCGGCGGCGGCAGCGCGACGGGCGGGCGGCGGAGTCGGCGGCGGTCTCTTCTGCCAGGGCTTCGGCGCGGCGTGCTTCTTCAACTCCGACTGCTGCAACGGCACCTGCACCAACGGCACGTGCGCCGCGGGCTTCTGCGGCCCGACACCCTCGACGTGCAACAGCGGCACGCAGTGCTGCTCGGGCGTCTGCAACGCCAACACGTGCGCCAACATCCCCGGCGGTGGCCAGTGCAAGGTGCTCGGTGACGCGTGCACCTCGGGCTCGCAGTGCTGCAGCTCGCTCTGCCAGGGCGGCCACTGCCTGCGCGCGTACTTCTGCCAGCCCAACGGCGACCGCTGCAGCATCAACGACGAGTGCTGCGGCCGCGCGTGCTCGGTGAACGACGGCGGCATCGGCGTGTGCCTCGACATCACCGGCGGCGGCGGCGGCTCGTGCAACCAGGAAGGCAACCCGTGCACCAGCGGCAGCACCTGCTGCTCGCGCCTCTGCGTCGACCCCGGTGCGGGCGCCACGGTCTGCCAGCCCGCGGGCGGCTGCCGCCTCACCGGCACCTCGTGCGACACGGCGAACAACTGCTGCGGCGGCGGCGTGAACCCCAACGGCTCGGTGCAATGCGTGGCCGGCCGCTGCGACAACGGCCAGTCGTGCAACGGCGTGGGCAACATCTGCGGCGCGCCGGTGCTGCGCGACGGCGGCTCGATCAACGCGTCGCAGAACTGCTGCAACGGCATGAAGGACGTCTGCAAGCTCGACAGCTCGGGCATTCCGCGCTGCTTCGGCGGTCAGTCGGGCAGCTGCCCCACCGGCTACACCGGCACCGCGCCGTGCTGCATCGCCGACGGCGACACCTGCCAGTTCAAGGACCAGTGCTGCAACGACGAGCTCTGCTTGCCGGCCGACGGCGGGCTGCTGCGCTGCACGGGCGCGAGCTGCGTGGCCAGCGGTGGCGGCTGCGCCGATGGCGGCGTGTGCTGCAGCGGCACGACGTGCCAGGCGGGCACGTGCCGTCCGCCGCCTCCGCCGGTCGACGCGGGTGTCGACGCGGGCGTGGTCTGCAAGGGCATCGAAGAGGCCTGCACCGCGTCGAGCCAGTGCTGCTCGCTGCTCTGCGTCGGTGGCTTCTGCGCGCCGCCGCCGATCTGCCAGCCGACCGGTGGCATCTGCACGAACAGCGGCGACTGCTGCAACGGCACCATTTGCGCGGTGCCCGTCGGCGCCGAAGTCGGCGTCTGTCAGCCGTCGTCGTGCACCGGCCTCGGCCAGACCTGCGCGCAGGGCGCCACGCCGTGCTGCGGCAGCGGCAGCGGCGTCGTCTGCATCGACACGACGACCTTCCAACCCTGCGGCGCTACAGGCAGCTGCGTGTGCGGCACCCCGTGATTTCAGTCGCGTCGCTTCGACACGACTGAGTCATCTCGACACGTTCGTTCGTGAAATCCTGGGGTCCCTCCGCTGGGAACCCGGCTGGCACTCGGGGTGCAGTTCGGCACGGCCGCTGGGGCGAATCACCACCCAAAGGCCAAACCCATGAGACCGACGTCGTTGTTTCCCCTGGCCTGTGCCGCGCTTTCGCTCGCGGCTTCGGGCTGCCACGAGCACACCGTTGAGGTCGAGACGCCGAAGTACCAGTCGACGAGCCCACTTCGGAAGCCGACTGAGCTGACGCGCGAGTACGTCGCGCAGATCCGCGCGATTCAGCACATCGAGGTGCGGGCGCTCGAGCGTGGCTACCTGCAAGGCATCTTCGTGGACGAGGGCCAGAGCATCAACGCCGGCCAGAAGATGTTTCAGATCATGCCGATGATCTACCAGGCCGAGGTGCAGAAGGCCGAAGCCGAGGCGCAGCGCACCGAGATCGAGCTGAACAACACCAAGGCGCTGGCCGACAAGAACGTGGTCTCGCCCAACGAGCTCGCGCTCGCGAAGGCGAACTACGCACGCGCGCAGGCCGAGGTGGCGCTGGCCACGACGCACAAGGGCCTCACCGAGATCAAGGCGCCCTTCAACGGGATGATGGGGCGCTTCCAGGCGCGGCTGGGCAGCTTGATCAGCGAGGGCGATCTGCTGACCACGCTCTCGGACAACAGCACCATCTGGGTCTACTTCAACGTCGCCGAGTCGGAGTACCTCAAGTTCAAGAAGGAGACGCACAACACGGGTCAGCCGATCCCCGTGAAGCTGATGATGGCCGACGGCACGCTGTTCGATCAGCCCGGCGAGGTGAAGACCATCGAGGCCGACTTCAACAACGAGACCGGCACCATCGCCTTCCGCGCGACGTTCCCCAACCCCGACAAGCTGCTGCGCCACGGGGAGACGGGCAAGGTGTTGCTGACCTCGAAGGTCGACGACGCGCTGCTGCTGCCGCAGAAGGCGACCTTCGACGTGCTCGACAAGAAGTACGTCTTCGTGATCGACGAGAAGAACGTGGTGCATTCCCGGGTGATCACCATCAGCGCCGAGCTGCCGCACCTGTACGTGGTGGCGTCGGGGCTGTCGGAGAACGAGCGCGTGCTGCTCGACGGGCTGCGCAAGGTGCGCGACGGCATGACCATCGAGCAGGACTACGCGCCGCCGCTCGACGTGCTGGCGCACCTCCAGGTCCCGGCGGAGTAATTCCATGTTCCAGCGATTCATTCATCGGCCGGTGCTGGCGATCGTGTTGGCGATCGTCACGGTGCTGGTCGGCCTGCTCGCGATGAAGCAGCGGCCGGTCTCGCAGTTCCCCGAGATCTCGCCTCCGCGCGTGATGGTGTCGATCGCCTTCCCGGGCGCGAGCGCCGACGTGCTCGTGCAGAGCTCGCTCATCACGCTCGAGCGCGCCATCAACGGCGTGCCCGGCATGAGCTACATCATCAGCGACGCCACGTCGGCCGGCGAAGCGGTGATCCAGGTCGTGTTCGAGCTCGGCACCGACCCCAACGCCGCGCTGGTGATGGTGAAGAACCGCGTCGACCAGATGATGAACCGGTTGCCGCCGCTGGTGCAGCTCGAGGGCGTGATCGTGAACCCGGTCTCGCCGTCGATGCTGATGTACGTGAACCTGTACAGCACCGAGAAGAGCGCCGATCAGAAGTTCTTGTACAACTTCGCGTCGGTCAACCTGCTGCCCGAGCTGAGCCGCGTGCACGGCATCGCGCAGACCCGCATTCTCGGCTCGCGCTCGTACGCGATGCGCATCTGGCTCAACCCCGATCGCATGCGCGCGTACAGCGTGTCGATCGACGAGGTGATGGACGCGATCGCCGAGCAGAGCGTGATCGGGCGACCCGGACGACTCGGGCAAGCGACCGGCAAGACGGCGCAGGCGCTCGAATACGTGCTCGTCTACGAGGGCCGGTTCAACAAGCCCGAGCAGTACGAGAACATCATCATTCGCGCGAAGTCCGAGGGTGAGCTGCTCAAGCTCAAGGACATCGCGCAGGTCGAGTTCGGGTCGGAGTTCTTCGACATCTATTCGAACCTCGACGGCAAGCCGTCGGCGGCGATCGTGCTGAAGCAGACGTACGGCAGCAACGCGAGCGCGGTGATCGAAGACGTGAAGGAGAAGCTCGAGGAGCTGAAGAAGACCAGCTTCCCCGAGGGCATGGACTACGAGGTCAGCTACGACGTCTCGAGCTTCCTCGACGCGTCGATCGAGAAGGTGATCCACACCCTGGCGGAAGCCTTCATTCTCGTGGCGCTGGTGGTGTTCGTCTTCCTCGGAGACTGGCGCTCGACGCTCATCCCCACGCTCGCGGTGCCGGTGTCGCTGATCGGCGCCTTCGTGTTCATGCAGGCCTTCGACATCACCATCAACCTCATCACGTTGTTCGCGTTGGTGATGGCCATCGGCGTGGTGGTCGACAACGCGATCGTCGTGGTCGAGGCCGTGCACGCCAAGCTCGCCGAGGAACCGGTGACGCCGTACGTCGCGGTGAAGAAGGTGCTCGGCGAGATCAGCGGCGCGGTGATCGCCATCACGCTGATGATGACCGCGGTGTTCGTGCCCGTGTCGTTCATGACCGGCCCGGTGGGCGTCTTCTACCGGCAGTTCTCGATCACCATGGCGTCGTCGATCGTGCTCTCGGGCGTGATCGCGCTGACCTTCACGCCGGTGCTGTGCGCGATGCTGCTCAAGCGGCACGAGCACGGCGAGAAGAAGCGCCGCACGCCGATCGACTGGTTCCTCGACTGGTTCGGCCGCACCTTCGACAAGTGGACCGCGCGGTACGTCAACGTGCTCAAGGCGATCGTCAACCGCCGCGTCATCACCTTCGGCTCGCTGATCCTCTTCAGCATCGGCATCGCGGCGATCAACGAGGTGCTGCCCGCCGGGTTCGTGCCCAACGAAGACCAGGGCATGATCTACGCGATCATCCAGACGCCTCCGGGCACCACGCTCGAGCGCACCAACGACGTCGCGCGCGAGCTGCAGGAGATCGCCGAGAAGGTCGACGGCGTGGCCTCGGTGTCGTCGCTGGCCGGCTACGAAGTGCTGACCGAGGGCCGCGGCTCGAACGCCGGTACCTGCATCATCAACCTGAAGAACTGGTCACAGCGGAAGCACAACGTCACCGAGATCATCGAGGAGCTCGAAGAGAAGGCGAAGGACATCGGCGCGACGGTGGAGTTCTTCCAGCCTCCCGCGGTGCCTGGCTACGGCGCGGCCGGTGGCTTCGCCCTGCGCCTGCTCGACAAGACGAACGGCACTGACTACCAGGAGTTCGATCGCATCAACCGCGAGTTCATGGAAGCGCTGAAGCAGAAGAAGGAGCTGACCGGCCTCTTCACCTTCTACGCGGCGAACTACCCGCAGTACGAGCTGGTGGTCGACAACAACCTCGCGATGCAGAAGGGCGTGTCGATCAAGAAGGCGATGGAGAACCTCGACATCTTGATCGGCAGTACCTACGAGCAGGGCTTCATCCGCTTCGGCAACTTCTTCAAGGTGTACGTGCAGGCGGCGCCGGAGTTCCGCCGCTTCACGACCGACCTGCTGAACTACTACGTGAAGAACGACCGCGACGAGATGGTGCCGTACTCGGCGTTCATGACGCTCAAGAAGACGCAGGGGCCCAACGAGATCACCCGCTACAACATGTACAACTCGGCGGCGATTCGTGGCGAGCCGTCGAAGGGCTACACGTCGGGTGACGCGGTCGCGACGGTGAAGGAAGTGGCCGCCAAGACCCTGCCCCGCGGCTACGACATCGCGTGGGAAGGCCTCTCGTTCGACGAGGCCAAGCGCGGCAACGAAGCGATCGTCATCTTCATCATCGTGTTGCTCTTCGTCTACCTGGTGCTCGCGGCGCAGTACGAGAGCTTCATCATTCCGCTCGCCGTGGTGCTGTCGCTGCCGCTCGGCGTGCTCGGCTCGTTCGCGATGCTGAAGTTGATGGGGCTGGCGAACGACATCTTCGCGCAAGTCGGCCTGGTGATGCTGGTGGGCATGCTCGGCAAGAACGCCGTGCTGATCGTGGAGTTCGCGGCGCAGAAGCACGCGGCGGGCGCCACGGTGCTCGACGCGGCGATCGAGGGCGCGAAGGTGCGCTTCCGGCCGATTCTGATGACGTCGTTCGCGTTCATCGCCGGCCTCATTCCGCTCGTCATCGCGACGGGCCCGGGCGCCATCGGCAACCGGACCATCGGCGCTTCGGCGCTGGGCGGCATGCTGTTCGGCACCATCTTCGGCGTGTTGATCGTGCCGGGGCTCTACTTCGTGTTCGGCAGCCTCGCGTCGGGCAAGGAACTCATTCGCAAGGAAGAGGAAGTGCCGCTGGCCGAGCGCTTCGCGCGCGCGATGGTCGGGCCGATGGGCGACCTGGGCGACACGCCGCATCCTCCGGCGCCGGTGCATCCTCCGGCGGAGGCGAAGCCCGCCGAGCCGGCGAAGGAAGCGGAGCACAAGGCCGGCAACGGCGCGTCGGGCAGCGAGAAGCCGAGGGGCGAGTCACATGACTGAGGTGCGGCGGGTGGCGGTGGTGGCGGCGGTGGCCCTCTGCGCGTGCATTCCCACGCTGGCCGAGAACCCCGCGCGTGACGTCAGCAAGGCGGTGCCCAACAGCTTCCGCCACGACGAGCTCGATGGCGGCGTGGTCGAGGTGGGCGATGCGGGCACGCCGACTCCGGCGCAGAGCGCGGCGCACCAGCGGTGGGACGAGTTCTTCCACCAGGAAGAGCTCAAGTCGCTCATCGACACGGCGCTCAAGAACAACCAGGAGCTCAACATCAGCCTGCAGGAGATCATCATCGCGGGCACCGAGGTCTCGGCGCGGCGCGGTGAGTACCTGCCGCGGGTGGGTGCGGGCCTGACGACGGGCATCGACAAGCAGGGCGGCACGACGTGGCGCGGCTATTCCGATCGCGTGGCGGGCGTGCCCGAGAACCTCGGCAACTTCGGCTTCGGGCTGACCGCGTCGTGGGAGATCGACATCTGGGGCAAGCTGCGCAACGCCGCGAAGTCGGCCGATTTCCGTGCGCAGGCGACGGTCGAGGCGCGGAACTTCATGGTGACCGAGCTCGTCGCGGAGATCGCGCGCTCGTACTTCGAGCTGGTGGCGCTCGATAACGAGATCGAGGTGCTGAAGAACAACATCACCATTCAGACCAACGCGTTGGAGGTGGTGAAGTTCGAGAAGCAGGCGGCGCGCGTGACGCAGCTGGCGGTGCAGCGGTTCGAGGCGGAGGTCTTGAAGAACCGCAGCCGGCTCTACGATCTCGAACAGGAACGCGTGCAGGCGGAGAACCGCATCAACTTCATCGTCGGCCGGTTCCCCCAGCCGGTGAAGCGCAACGCGGCGTCGTTGAATGACCCGCTGCCGGAGTCGATCGCGATGGGCTTGCCCTCGCAGTTGCTCGAGAACCGGCCCGACGTGCGGCGCGCGGAGCTGGAGCTGGAGGCCTCGAAGCTCGACGTCAGCGTGGCGCGCGCTCGCTTCTTCCCGGCGCTGAGCCTCGACGCGGCGGTCGGGTACAACTCGTTCAACATCACCCACCTGGTGAACACGCCGGAGTCGATCTTCTACAACCTCGCCGGGAACCTCGTGGCGCCGCTCATCAACCGGGCCGGCATCGAGGCGCAGTACCGGGCGGCCAACGCGCACCAGATCCAGGCGGTCTTTGGGTACGAGCGCACGTTGCTGCAGGCGTTCACCGACGCGGTGAACCAGCTCGCGCGGTACGAGAATCTGCAGAAGACCTACGCGCTGCAGGCGCAGCAGGTGGACATTCTCGCGCAGTCGGTCGACATCTCGACCACCCTCTTCCAGTCGGCGCGGGCGGATTACATGGAAGTGCTGCTCACGCGGCGTGACTCGCTCGATGCGCAGCTGGAGTTGATCGAGACGCGGAAGCGGCTGCTGCTGGCGTTGGTGAACATCTACCAGGCGCTCGGTGGTGGTTGGCGGAGCCCTCCCCCGCCGGCGGCGGCGGAAGAGAAGAAGAACTAGCGCAACGAACTCCCTCTCCTCCCGAGGAGGAGAGGGTCGGGGTGAGGAGAGACGCACCAGAGCGCTCGGCTCACCGGCTACGATCGGCACATGCGAGAGCTCGGCCCCGAGGCCCGAAGGCGCATTGCGCGGCTCGGTCCTGCGGATCGATTCCGCTACGAACTGGGGAGCGCATACCAGGAGGTGCGCACCCTCGCCGACGCACGGCGCGTGCTCGGGCGGTTGGTGCGGCGACATGTTCGAGGTCAGAGCGAGCGAGTACGCCGAACAGTTCGTCAGGCCGCAGCGGTCGAACTGCTGGTCACTGCGATGGAAACACACGCGTCCGCACGCACGGTGGAGCGAGCGCTCGATGTGGTGGAGACCTGCGGCTACGAGACGCTTTCCGAGCGCACCATGGTTGCGTGTGTGCTTGCCCGGTACGCGCGCAAGACGCGACGGCTGATTCCTCGTGCATGGCTCGCCGTCGAGCAGACGGTCTCGCGCGCCGAGCGGGGCGTGCGCAATACGACTGCGCGCCACTACGCCGGCGCTGCGCTGCTCAAGAACCTCGGAAGGCTCTCGGGAGCGCCTCATGGACTGCGCGAGCGGCTCGAACGACTTCGGGGCTGATGGTTACTCCTCACCCCGACCCTCTCCTCTGAAGAGGAGAGGGAGTCCTCAGCCGGCGATCTTTCTCCACAACAGCATCGGCAGCCGAATCAGCATTCCGAAGAACAACCTCGCGTGCATTCCGCTGATGCGCACGTTGTCCCAGAGTGCGTCGAAGTGGCTCACCCCGTCCGTCGGGTACGTCACCTTCGTCGGCAGGTTCACGACCTTCGCGCCCTTCCACACCATGCGCACGGCGATCTCGGGGTCGAAATCCATCCGCTTGCCGATGCCCGGCACGATCGCCGCCAGCGCACGCTCGAGCGGGTACACGCGAAACCCGCACATCGAGTCCTTGATGGCGAACGAGAGCGTGTTGATCCACACCCAGATGTGCGTGAGGTAGCGCCCGTACAACCGCCCCTTCGGCACCGAGGCGTCGTACTGCGGCCAACCCGTCACCAGCGCATCCGGGTTCGCTTCCGCCGCCTTCAGAAACTGCGGCAGGTCACCCAGCGCGTGCTGCCCGTCGGCGTCGATCTGCACCGCGTGCGAAAACCCGAGCTGCTTCGCGGCCTCGAGGCCCGACATCACCGCCGCGCCCTTCCCGCCGTTCTGCGCGCGCGTCACCAGCGTCACGCCCTCACGCTTCGCCTGCTCCGCCAGCACCGCCGCGCACGACGGCTTCGACCCGTCATCGACCAGCACCACCGGCAACCCCGCCGCGCGCACCTGGTCGACCACCGCACCGATGGCGTGCTCGTGGTTGTACACGGGGATCACGACCACCGGCTTCACGGCTGGAACACCACCCGCGCGCCGCTGTACGTGCCTTCGGTCTTCGCGCCGGGCGCGGTGACGAACTTGAACGTCAGCGTGTGCTTCGCCGGGTTCCAGTCCAACGTCAGCTGCACCTGGTGCCCCGGCACCATCAGCTTCTGGAACTTGAGCACCTCGACGCGCGCCAACTTCCGCCCCATCGCCGGGAAGTGCTCTCGCCCGAAGCTGATCGCCCAGTCGAGCTGCGCCACCCCGGGGACGATCGGCGTGCCGGGGAAGTGCCCGTCGAGCACGCGCAGCTCGGGCGTCACGGTGAACGTGCCGACCACGTGCTCCGCGGCGCGTTCCTTCCAATCGATGGTGGGGCGTTCAGGACCAAAGAGCATGCGCAACCGGGGGACAGTGACCTTCCCCTGATCGTCCATCGGCAGCGTCTTCACCAGCCGAAAACGACGCGGCACCGCCACCAGCTCCACCGCCTCCGCGATGGCTGCCCGCAGTTTTTCTGCGACTCCCTTGCGGCCGAGCGCTTCTCCCGCGGGCGTCGCGATGGCCACCAACCCCAACGTCGTGCGCACGCCTTCCAGCGGCACCACGCGCGCGGCCGACACCAGCCCGGTGCCCACCGCCGTCTTCTCGATCAGCTCGAGCGACACGCGCTTCTCTTCGATCTTCGCGATGCGATCGGCGCGCCCGAGCAGCCGGAACGACGCGCTCGTCCCCTCCACGCGATCGGCCGTCTCGAACCACTCGTCGCGCTCGAGGTGCCGGCTCTTCACCCGCAGCACCCCGCCCTCCAGCGACACCTCGACGCCGCTCAGCGGCACCCACGCCTCGTCAGGACCCGACCGCCACGCGATGCCGCCCGTCTCCGAGCTGCCGAACACCTCGCGCGGCCGCTGCCCCAGCACCTCGAGCGCCAACGTCGACGCCTCGGCCGGCAACGGCCCGCCACTCGAGAACACCGCCTGCACCTTCGTGTCCCACCGCCGCCCGCCCGTCAGCCGCTTCAGGTGCGCGGGGCTGGAGATGAGCACCGACGGCCGCGCGAGCTCGAGCTCCATCTGCTCGGGGTACTCGAGGCGCCGCGCGGTCGGCTTGCGCCCCGTCACCAGCGGCCACAGCACCGCGAAGAGCAGCCCGTAGATGTGCTGGTGCGAGACGGTGCTGATGAAGTCGGCCTCGCGCGAGAGCGACGGCCCAAAGGTGCGCTCCAGCGTCTCGACCTCGTCGAACAACTGCCGCAGCCGCTTGGGGATCACGCTTGGTGCACCGGTGCTGCCCGACGTGAAGACCGCGATGCCCTGCGCTTCACGATCGAAGTCGCGCGGCCCGTCCCAGGGCACCGCTGGCCCAGCAACGAGCGACTGGACCCCGGGGAATTCTCCGAGGAAGCCGTCGACCACGCTCGAGAGCGCCGACACGGTCGCCGGCAGCACGTCACCCGGCAACACCGCCTGCTTGCCCTCGGCCCACAGCGCACACAACGCCTCGGTGAAGCTCGCGCGATCGTCGAGGAACACCGCGACCCGACGGGCCGGGCTCGCCCGCACCGCTTCACGCCAGCGGTTGGTCGCCGGCAGGCCCTTCACGTCTGCCTCGCCGGTTCGCCATGCAGACGCTTCACGCGCAGCCGCACGAGGTACTCCGCGCCGGCGAACACGCCCATCAGCACGTACGCGATGAGCCCGTTGTAGAGCGCCCACTGCCGCTCCGAGCCCCAGAGCGTGGTGGCCGCGGCGATCGATCCGTTCACCACGAAGAACACGCACCACGCGACGGTCACCTTGCGCACGTAGATCACCGCGTGCGGCGGCAGGTCGGGCTCGCGCAGGCGCGCCAACCGCTCCGCCATCGGCGGCCCCTTCTTGAGCGTCACGCCGAAGAGCACCAGCAGCGAGCCGTTCACCAGCACCGGGTACCACCGCAGCGGCCACCCGACGTTGAGCGCACCGGTCAGCGCAGCGAGGGCGAAGGCGACCAGCGCGAGGCCGATCCACAACCGCTGCCCCGACGCCGCCAGGCGCAGCGCGCCGAGCAACACCAGCGAGAGCGCCAGCCAGCGTGGCTCGACCCGATCACCGAGGAGCCAGATCACCAGCGGGTACGACACCGTCAACGCGGCGAACGCGACGTTGCGGAAGACGGTCCAGCCCTTCACGCCATCACGCCGCGTCGGACGAGTGGATCAACGTGTGCAGCGCGTCGACCACGTCCTGCACGGTGCGCACGGCCTTGAAGGCCTCGGGCTGCAGCCGCTTGCCGACCATCGGCTTCATGCGAACGATGAGGTCGACCGCGTCGATCGAGTCGATGTCGAGGTCGTCGTACAGGCGCGACTCCGGCTTGATGTTCTCGACGGGGATGTCGAAGGTCTCGTGGAGCACGTCCACGCACTTCTTCATCAGCTCTTCCTTGGTCATGCTCATGACGGGACTCCTGCACGGTGGTTCGTGACCAGCGCCGCCAGGGCCTGGACACTCGCGAAGTGCTTGCGCGTCTCGGCCGCGTCAGCCGAGAGCTTGATGCCGTACTTCTTCTGCAACCCGACGCCGAGCTCGAGCGCGTCGATCGAGTCCAACCCCAGCCCCTTCACGAAGAGCGGCGCGGCGGGATCGATGTCCGTGACCGCCACGTCCTCGAGGTTGAGGGTGTCGATGATGAACTGCGCGATTTCCTGTTCAAGCGCTTGCACGGCTGGACTCCTGCTCGAAGAAACCTTCCAAATGCGCGTTCAGCCGCCGGACTGCAAGGGGTTCTGAGCCCCCCGGCTCGAGGAACGGGTCTACCTGAAGATCGTCGTGTACGCGGATGACGAAATGCATGCGGCGGGGTGCGACCTGGTACCACCTCTGGTAGCGCGCCAGGCCCCGCGGGTGGCAGCGAATCGAGACGGGGGTGATGTTCTGCCGGCAGCGAATGGCGACGTTGGCGGCGCCGCGGCGGAAGGTGATTTCCCCGTTCTCGGGCGTGCGCGTGCCCTGCGGAAAAATCACCACCGTGTCCTTGTCTTCGAAGTGCGAGCGGCAGTCTTCGACCAGCGCCATGCCCTCTTCGTTGGTGACGAAGCGCGCGGCCATCACCGGGCCGCGGAGGAACGGGTTGCGCAGCAGGTTCGACCGCACGACGGCCGACGCCTGCGGAATGAGCGAGAGCAGGAAGACCACGTCGACCAGCGACGGGTGGTTGGCGAGCACGAAGAGGCCCGGGCGCTTGAGCTTCTCGACGCCGTGGATCTCGTAGGTGAGCACGCCGAGCACGCGCATCAGCTCGATGAAGAACTTGAACCAGCCGTGCACGATGTCGCGCGAGACGCGGGTGCGCCGCTTCGGATCGCGGATGAACAGCATCAACAGCGGGAAGATCGACAGCAGCCACAGCCCGGCGACGCCGAACGACATGAAGCAGATGCCGGTGGCGATGATGCGCCAGTAGCGGTTGAGGCGAACGCCCATCGGCTCGGCCTCGACGGCCGGCGTGCCCTGCCCCGTCGTCAGCTCAGCCACGGCGCACCCACTTCCAGGTGTGCAGGTCGTTGCTGCACTCCAGCGCGCCGGCCTTCGCGAGGAAGAAGCGGAACACGTCGAGGGTGTGCGGGCTCGCGGTCGGCACGTCGGGGAAGGCCGGGCCCTTCGTCTCGGGCGTGACCGGCAGGCACTCGAGCGCGAAGTCGGTGCCGCGCGTCACCTTCCACGCGAAGGCGAAGTCGGTCTGCGGCTCGTCGAGGTGCTTCTCGAAGAGGTCGGGCAGCGAGGCGTCGTAGGCGACGACCACCACCTCGGGCACCTCGCGGAGCAGCACCGCGGCGTCGACCAGCGCGGCCTCGAGCGTGAAGAGCCCGTTGGCGACCGCGGTCACCGAGGCGCGCTCGCCGCGAATGATGGAGTACTGCGCGCCGATCGCGTTGTGCACCGAGAGGCCGAAGCTGGTCGGCGAGAGCGGCTCGTCTTTGGCGAGCGAGATGAGGAGGTCGAGGCTGCGCGCGACGTCGCCATGGCGCGAAGCAAAGAGGAGCGGCGCGCCGAGCTGCTCGCCCTGGCACCACGTGGCGACCTGGAAGGCGAGGCGCGCGATCTTCTCGACGCGGCGGCGCTGCATGGGCGGCACTTCGGTGAGCGGCGGCGTGTCCTTGCCGCGCGGCACGATGGCGGGCGCGGGCTTCTGGGCCCACGACTCCCACGCTTCGGGGGTGCCCAGGCCGGGGGCCCACGCAGACCACTGGGAGATGGAGAACTCGACGCGCACGGTGCGGGGCTGCTCCTATAACAGCGAGCCGTGGCAAGTCACCCCGGGTGCGCCGTGATCAGTACTCCGCGCGCAGCCCGAGGAACGGCCGGATCGGCAGGTGCAAAAATTTCCCCTGGGTGGGCTGCACGCCGTTCGCGAAGTCGCCCTCGCCGTACACCCAGCTGAAGACGTTCATGGTGTTCGTGACGTTGAGCACCTCGAGGTACAGCGACATCTGCAGCGGGCCCCACTGGAAGCGGTGCTCGCCGCGCAGCCCGAGCTCGAAGAAGAACGGGTAGCGCTCTCCGTCGGTGCGCCCGTACTGGGGCAGCCAGAAGCTGTTGGTCGGGTCGGCGACGAAGGTGGTGATGGGCGTGTACGGCCTGCCGGTGCGGAAGTTCGCGCGCGCGGTGAAGAGCCAGTGCGAGGTCGGCGAGAACGACACCCCGCCCCCGAGGGTGAATTGCTGCTCGTACTGCACGGGGTAGGTGGTGCGGATCACCGCCAGCGGGTTGGTGCGCTCGGCCCTCAGCGCGCCCACGCCGGCGTTGTACGAGAAGTAGCGCGTGCGGCCGAAGATCAGCGCGTCGAAGCCGTACGCGAGCCCTGTACCCTGATTGGTGTATGCCGGCAGGCCCTGCGCGAGGCGATCGTCGAGCACCGCGCGGGAGTCGGGGTTCACCACGAGGTTGTTGCCCCACTTGCCCCACCCCTCGAGCTTCACCAGCGCCTCGATGGGCAGCGGCTGCTCGATCGCGCCGATGACCGAGAAGGTCTGCTCCGGGGTGAGCTTCGGGTTGCCGGCCACGGGATCCATCATCAGCGCGGCCTGGATCGGCTGGGCCACGAAGCCCGCGCTCGCCTTGAGCACGGTGAGCGTCGGCAGCGACACCGAGGAGGCCACCCGCGCCGAGCCGCTGAACTGTGAGAGCGAGACGTCGTACTGGCCACGCGCGCCCGCCTCGAACGCCAGCGCGTCGATGGGGCGGAAGGTGTGCTCGGCGTAGATCGACAGCAGGTTGCGCGTGAGCGACGGGTTGATGTTCAGCGCGGGGCGGTGGTTGTCGACGATCGGCTCGCGCGACCACGGCGCCAAGGCGCGGGAATCGGCCACCGTGCCGGTCATGCCGGTCTGCCGCCACGCGTACTGCACGCCGGCCGCCGAGCGGTGCTGCTTCGAGAAGACCCACTTCAAGTCGCTGCGAACCACCACGTCGTTGCGCAGCGCCTGGGTCGCGAGGTCGATGGTGCCCTGCACGTCGAAGAGGTTCTGATCGCGCAGGTACGCCGCGGTGAAGCTGAGCTCGGAGTCACCGGCGAGATCGATCTCGTGCCGCAGGCTGACGATCTGCGCGCCGTTGTTGAGCTTCAGGTTGCCCGCGAAGTTGATGATCACTTCCTCGCCCGGCTTCACGATGAAGTTGAAGCCGTCGCTGGCGTGCGTGAACGTCAGCATCGTGAGGTGGTTGCCGCGGCGGTAGTTCACGCGCACGAACGCCTCGGTGATGTCGGGCGCCACCACGTTCTGGCCGAACAGCTTGAAGGCCTTGAGCACCGCGAAGTACGCCTCGAAGTAGCTGCGGCGGAAGCTCACGACGGCGGACAAGCCATCGACGAAGAGCGGCACGTCGGCGCGCACCTTGGCGGTGAGCATCGAGACGTCGGCGACCACCTTCACCTTCTTCACGTCGCCGCGCGCGTACTTGATGTCGAGCACGCCCGACATCGCGGGCTCGTACCGGGCGGGCGCGGCGCCGGCGTAGAAGTCAGCGGAGTCGATCAGCAGCGAGTTGATGATGCTGGCGAAGCCGCCGAGGTGGTACGGGTTGCTGAGCGGCACTCCGTCGATGAAGACGATCGTCTCGTCGGGTCCACCGCCGCGCACGAAGAAGTTCGCGAGGAGATCGGGATCGGCCGCCACGCCGGGCAGCTGCTGCACCACGCGCGAGATGTCTTCCAGCGCGCCGGGCGTGCGATCGATGTCGGCCTTGGTGAGGGTGAAGCGGCTGACCTGCGGGGTGCGATCGGCGTCAGGCACTCCGGGCAACAGCTTGCTGCCCTCGACGCGCGTCTCGAAGCCGCGGCGCTTCACGAGGCCGTAGCGCACGCGCGTGGTCTGCCCGCTCTTGAAGACCTCGGGGAAGCCCTTGAGCGCGTAGCCTTCCTTGTCGACGGTCACCCACGCGTCTCCGCCGGGGACGTGATCGAACGTCATCGAGAAGTGGCCGGTGCGATCGGTCGGCACCGTCTGTTCGCCGAAGGTGACGGTCGCGCCCTCGAGCGCCTCGCCGTTCTCACCGACCACGTCGCCGGTCAGGGTCCACGGCTGCACGGGCGGCACGAAGGCGATGCCCATCTCGATGAGCGACATCGCGGGCACGCCGTCCACCGTGGCCGGCACCAGCTTGCAGTGCTCGAGCGCCTTGAGCGCGGCCTCGTCGAACGCGGGCCCGGGCGAGCTGGCGATCTCGGTCTTCGCGACGCCGCCATCGGGGTTGAGCGTGATGCGCAGCGCGACGGTGCCCTCGACGCCGGTGGCGCGCTCGGACGCGGGGTACTCCGGCTGACCCTCGCACTGCGCGGAGGGCGGGACGATGACCGGCGCGGGCGCACCGGCGTCGGGGTCGAGGCCACCGTCGAGCGGCGCCTGGGCCAGGGCGAGCGTGAGCGCGAAGAGGAGCATGTCAGGGGGCCGGCGGAGGCGGCGGGGGCGGAGGCGGAGGCGTCGACGAGGACGAGCTCGGCGTGACGACCACCGGCGGTCCACCCGGCGCGGTGGGGTACGGGCTGGGGCCCTCGATCTCCGAGATGCGCATCGGCGCCTCGGACTTCACGAAGGAATACTTCGCGCGGCGCTGGCACGCCTCGCCGAGGTAGATGTGGTTGTTCTTGTCGAGGGTGGTGATCTTCACCTGCCCTTCGGAGCACGTGAGATCCGTCGCGACCTGCTTGCGGAGGGTGCGGTTGTTCCGCGCGCCGCACGCGCAAAGGATGCACACCAGGGCGGTCAGCAGGAGGGGCTTCATCGGGGGCGCTTTGTAGCAAATTGGGCTGCAAGCCGAGCGGCTCCACGCTACAGGCGGCGCGCGATGCCGCAGCTCATCTCCTTCGATGGTCACCGCCTGCGGGTGGAAGACGTGACGGCGCTGTCTCGCCGCGAGGCCGAGGCCCGCCTGTCGCACGACGAACGTTTCCTCGCGCGGATCGAAGCGGGCGCCGCCCACGTCGCGCGCACGCTCGCCGAGAAGGGCGTCATCTACGGGGTGACGACCGGCTACGGCGACTCGGTGACGGTGCCGGTGCCGCACGAGCTGGTGCCCGAGCTGGGCCACCGCCTGTTCACGTACCACGGCGTGGGACTGGGTCCGGCGTTCGACGCGCCCCAGACGCGCGCCATCCTCGCGGCGCGGCTGCAGTCGCTGGTGCAGGGCTTGTCGGGCACGTCGCTGGGCCTCTTGCGCCAGCTCGAGACGCTGCTGCGCGATGACCTGTTGCCGGTGATCCCCTCCGAGGGCTCGGTGGGCGCGAGCGGCGATCTCACGCCGCTGAGCTACGTCGCCGCGGTGCTCTGTGGCGAGCGCGAGGTGTTCGTCGACGGCCGCCGCCGCCCGACCGCCGAGGTCTTCAAGGAACGCGGCATCACGCCGATCAAGCTGCGCCCCAAGGAGGGCCTGGCGATCATGAACGGCACCGCGGTGATGACGGGGCTGGCGTGCCTCGCCATCGAGCGCGCGGCGAGCCTCTCGCGGCTGGCGTCGAAGCTGACCGCGCTGTCGTCGGCGGCGATGGGCGGCAACCCGCACCACTTCGACGAGAAGCTCTTCGAGGCCAAGCCGCACGACGGTCAGCAGCGCGCGGCGGCGTTGATTCGCGGCGTGCTCGAGGGCTCCGAGAAGTCCGAGAGCCGTTTGCAGGACCGCTACTCGATTCGCTGCGCGCCGCACGTGATCGGCGTGGTCGAAGACACGCTGCCGTGGGTGCGCTCACTGGTCGAGAACGAGCTCAACAGCGCCAACGACAACCCGCTCATCGATCCCGACACGGGCCGCGTGATGCACGGCGGGCACTTCTACGGTGGGCACGTCGCGGTCGCGATGGACACGCTGAAGAACGTGATCGCCAACCTCGCCGACCTGATGGACCGGCAGATCGCGCTGCTCGTCGACGCGCGCTTCAACCACGGGCTGCCGGCGAACCTCACGGGCGCCACGGGTCAGCGCGCGGCGGTCTCGCACGGCCTCAAGGCGCTGCAGATCGGCGCGTCGGCGTGGACGGCGGAAGCGCTCAAGCAGACCATGCCGGCGTCGGTGTTCAGCCGTTCGACCGAGTGCCACAACCAGGACAAGGTCAGCATGGGCACCATCTCGGCGCGCGACGCGCTGCGGGTGCTCGAGCTCACCGAGCAGGTCGCGGCGGCGCACCTGGTGACCGCGCGGCAGGCGGTGTTCTTGAAGCAGCGCAGCGGCGCGAAGGTGCCGGCGAAGGTCGCGGCGTTCGCCGAGGAGATCGGCATCGAGCCGCTGATCGAAGACCGCGTGCTCGAGCCCGAGCTGCGTGCGTTGATGACGCGCATCCCCGCCCTCGGTCGCTGAGCGAATCTCCCTCTCCTCCCCAGAGGAGAGGGAGAGGGTGAGGAGAGAACCTTCCTTGCCGCGCTCGAGCGGATCGCCCCTTGGGGCCACGGCAACTGACGCTACAGTCAGCCCGATGCTGCTCGCCCTGTCCGCCGCGCTGGTCGTCACTGCCCTGCCCTTCGAGTCCGAGGGACCGGTTGCGGGGCGGTCTGCGCGCTTGCTCGACCAGGACGGGGTGCTCGTCGGTGTGCCTCCTCCGCCACCGGAGATGGTGATGCCGGCGTCGGCGCCTCAGATTCAGACCGACATCGCGGCGCTGCGGCGCATGCGGCCGGGCATCGGTGGTGGCATCGCGCTCATCGTCGCGGGCGGTGCGTTGATGGCGGCGGGCGGGCTCTACACGGCGCTCGGTGTCGGCGTGAACGTAGTGGTGATGTGGGCGATGGGTGTGGGGTGCCTGGTGGTCGGCGGGCCGGTGCTGGTGATCGGCGTATGGCTGCTGGTGACGCGCCTCCCCGAGCGCGATCGCATCGACGCCGAGTTGAACCGCTTGCGGCTCGAACTCGCCGAGCGTCAGCGGCTCGATCGCGGGCTCGCGCCGCGCTTCGACGGCCCGGCGACGGGTGTGCCCCTCGGGAGTTTCTGAACAGCCGACGACGAGGTGACCATTGCTGTTCCGCAGCCTCGCGATCGTGCTCATGGCTTCGTCGACGAGCTGCGCTGCGCGGTACCGAGCCACTCCGGACTCGAAGGGCAGCGAACGGAGGATTTGCGGAACGATCGCGCGTGGAGCAGGCGTGAGGGTTCGAGCCTTCAGTCGTGCGGAACTGGGCCGGGCGTCGCTGGTCGCTGAGCGCGCGAGGATCGAGAGAGGACGCATGCTCCTCGACATCGTGCGAATCCACGCGACAGCTGACGGCGCCGGTCGCTACTGCATCGCACTTCCCGACGACGACGAGTACGTGCTGTCGTTTCAAGGGGAAGATGACCACTGGGGCACCGTGGTGTGGGCGGAGCCAACCGGTGGGACACTGGATGTGGAGCTGCGATGAGCCCGACCCTTCTCTGCGCAGGCCTGTCGGTGTTGGGACTCTGCGTCCCGCTGCCTGGTCATTCGCGCGCGATGCTCGAGGCTGCGGACTGGCACATCCTCAGCGAGAACGGTGAGCAGTCCATCACCACGACGCTGACTTCAGGCACGTACCAACTCGCGCTGGACATCTCCTTCGATGCCGAACGCGTTCGCACGGTCCTGCTCATCGAGCGCGGTGAGAGCAGCCACTCCCCGCTGGAGGCCGCGCTCGCACGAGCCTGCAAGACCGCGAACGGCGGCGAAGTGTGCTCGAGCGGATCCGCCCGCTTCGTACGCATGCCGTGCGAAGGCGGAGTCCTGTTGCTCCTCGCTTCAGAGAAGAAGGAAGCCCTCGAGCAACAGCAAAAGCAGTGCGCCAAATGGGCGCCGGTGATGAAGCGGTAGCGTCAGACGCGCTTCGCCTTCTTCGCGCTGCCGACGTCGAGCGCTGCGTTGAGCGCCTGCATGCCATCGAGCGCATCAGCGAGCACACGCATGCCATCGATGGTGGTGAACACGCCGACCACCTTGTCATTGGCATCGACGACCACCGCGCTGCCGAGCTTCCGGGTGGCCATGGTGCGCGCGACCTCGGCGACGGGCGTCTCGGGCGACACGGTCCACGGGGCCTGGCTCATCGCCTCTTCGACCAGCAGGCAGTGCGGGTCGATGTCACTCATCGAGCTGATCAACTGCACGTCTCGATCACTCAGCATGCCCACCAACGTGCCCCCCTCGAGCACGGGCAGGTGGCGAATCTTGAACTTCTTCATCATCGAGCCTGCCTCGGCGAGGGAGAGCCGAAGGCCGATGGTGTGCGGGCTCTTCGTCATCACGTCGCGGATCAGCATCATGGTGGCATTCCTCCGCGCTGACTGAGAGCAAGGGTCACGCCAGCCCCGGGTGCGCGGAGTTGCTCGCAGAAGCAAAGAGCCCGCCCGCACACGATGCGCGGACGGGCTCGCTCGCTCGAAACGCAGGGCAGGTTTTGCGCCGGTGTTTCAGCTCCAGCGGCGGAAGATGAGCGAGGTGTTGATGCCGCCGAACGCGAAGTTGTTGGTCATCACGAACTCGCTGTCGATCTTCCGGCCCTCGCCCTTGATGTAATCGAGGGGCCCGCACTTCGGGTCGACGGTCTCGAGGTTGACGGTCGGGCACATCCACTTCTCGCGCTGCATCTCGAGCGTCATCCACGCCTCGAGCGCACCGCACGCCCCCAGCGTGTGCCCCATGTACGACTTGAGCGAGCTGATCGGCATGCGCTCGCCGAAGACGGAGTTGGTGGCCGTGGTCTCCGCGACGTCGCCCTGCGCGGTGGCCGTGCCGTGCGCGTTCACGTAGCCGATCGCCTCGGGCGAGAGCTTCGCGTCTTCGAGCGCCAGCCGCATCGCCTGGGCCATGGTGGCCGACTGCGGGTTGGTGACGTGCGTGCCGTCGCTGTTGGTCGCGAAGCCGACGATCTCCGCGTAGATCTTCGCGCCGCGGGCCTTCGCGTGCTCGAGCTCTTCGAGCATCAGGGTGCAGGCACCTTCACCGAGCACCAGCCCATCGCGATTGAGATCGAACGGCCGCGGGGTCTTCTTCGGCTTGTCGTTGGTGGTCGACGTGGCGAACAGGGTGTCGAAGGTCGCGACCTGCGTCGGGTCGAACTCCTCGGCCCCGCCGGCGAGCATCGCGACCTGCGTGCCCCAGCGAATGGCCTCGAAGGCGTGGCCGATGCCAGCGCTGCCCGAGGTGCACGCGCTCGAAGTGGTGAGCACGCGACCGGTGAGCCCGAAGTACACGCCGATGTTCACTGGCGCGGTGTGCGACATCATCTTGAGGTACGTGTTGGCGGTGATGCCGGCGGTGCTCTTCTGCGTGAACATGCGCTCGAGGTCGGCGAGCGCACTGGCCGAGCCGGAGCACGAGCCGTAGCTGACGCCGACCTTGCCCGACTTGAGCAGCGGGTCACCGTGCAGGCCGGCGTCGCGCAGCGCGACCTCGCTGGCGCGCACCGCCATGATCGCGACCTTGCCCATCGACCGCGTGGCCTTGCGGTTGTAGCCCTTCTCGTCGAGCACGTACGGCGCGACCGGCGCTCCGAGGCGGGTCAGCATGCCCTCGTACTCGTTGAGCTGCGGAATGACCTGCACCGCGTTTTCGACCGACTTGAGCTTGGCGAACACCGTCGGCCAGTCGTGGCCCAGCGGGCTGAGCGCCCCGATTCCCGTCACCACCACGCGTCGCATCAGCACATGCCTCCGTTCACCGAAATCACCTGGCGCGTCACATACGACGCTTCGGGGGACAAGAGGAAGGCCACAGCGTGCGCGACCTCCTCGGGCTTCCCCATGCGACGGGCGGGGATCAGCTCCATCGCGTGCTCGAGCACTTCCTTCGAGACCATCTCGGTGTCGATCAAACCCGGGGCGACGCAGTTGACGGTGATCTCGCGCTTGGCGAGCTCGACCGCGAGCGCCTTGGTGGCCCCGATGATGCCGGCCTTCGCCGCGCTGTAGTTCACCTGGCCGCGGTTGCCGATGACGCCACTCACCGAACTGAGCGTGATGATGCGCCCCGGCTTGCGCCGCTGGACCATCGGCATCACCACCGGCCGCAGCACGTTGTAGAGGCCGTCGAGGTTGGTGTGGAGCACGCCGTCCCAGTCCTCATCGGTCATCGCGGGGAACGCGGTGTCGCGTGCGATGCCGGCGTTGAGCACCACCCCGTAGTACGCGCCGTGCGCCTCGACGTCGGCCTCGAGCGCGGCCTTCGCGGCATTGCGATCAGCGACGTCGAACTGCAGCAGCCGCGCCTTGCGCCCGAGCAGCTCGATCTGCGCGAGCACCGCCTTGCCCTCGTCGACGCGCGAGCGGCAGTGCACCACCACGTCGAAGCCGTCTTTCGCGGCGCGCAGCGCGATGGCGCGACCGATGCCTCGGCTCGAGCCGGTCACCAGCACCGTGTGGGCGTGCGCAGTCATGACATGTACTCCTTGAAGTATTCCTCGACGTTCGGCGGCTGGAACGCGTTGACGCTCGCCGTGGCGATCACCTCGCCGTCGAGCTCGATCTTGCAGATGAAGACCGCGAGGCCCTGCTCGCTGACCATCTCGTGCGTCGCGGTCATGACGAGGCGCTTGCCGACGGGGAAGAACGGGCGCGTGCACTCGTATTTCCGGGTGCCCAGCAGGAACCCGAGCTGCACCTTCTCGCCGCGCTCGAGGCGACGGAGGCCCGCCCACGACGCGACGGTCTGCGCCATCAGCTCGACGCCGACCCACGCGGGCAGCCCCTCGTCTTGCAGGAAGAGCATGTCGGCGCGCGGCGTGAAGGCCGCCTGCACGTACTCCGGCGTGTCGGCGAGCAACTCGTCGAGGAGCAACAGCGACGCGCGGTGAGGCACGAGATCGGTGATGGGCCGCAGCGGCGTGGCGGTGGGGGTCATGCGAGCTCCCGGGCGAGGCAGAGGGTGGCGTTGCTGCCGCCGAAGGCGAACGAGTTGCTCAACACGGCGCCAGGCCGCGCGCCACGCTGCCCCGCAGGCACCAACTTCACCTTCGGCAGCTCAGGGTCGTACTCGCCGTCGTACCAGTGCGGCGGCAGCCGGCCGGCAGCGTCGGTGAGCGTGAGCCACGAGATGGCGGCTTCGAGGGCGCCCGACGCGCCGAGCGTGTGGCCGTGCAGTGACTTGGTCGAGCTGACCCACGTGTCGAGGCCGAGCACCTGCTCGACGGCGCGCGATTCCATGGCGTCGTTGTGCGGAGTCGCCGTGCCATGGAGGTTCACGTACCCGATCGCGCCCGGCTGCAGGCCCGCGCGCTTGAGCGCCTCGCGCATCGCCTCGGCCGCGCCGCGTCCACTCGGCTCGGGGGCCGACATGTGGTGTGCGTCGCTGGTCTCACCCCACCCCGCCAGCCGCACCTCGGCGCGCTCGCGGGTCATGAGGAAGAGCGTGGCGGCCTCGCCGATGTTGATGCCGCGGCGGTTCTTGCTGAACGGGTTGCAGCGCTGCGGCGACACCGAGTCGAGGCACGAGAAGCCGGCGATGGTGAAGCGGCACAGCGAATCGGCGCCGCCGGTGATGACCGCGTCGACGAGGCCGGCGTCGAGCCAGCGCGCGGCGGCCGCCATCGAGCGCGCGCTCGAGCTGCACGCGGTGCTGATCACGTTCGAGGGGCCGGTGACGCCGAGCTCACGCGCGAGGAACGTCGCGGGCGCGCCGAGCTCCTGCTTGGCGTAGTGGTAGTCCGAAGGGATGCCGCCCTCGCGGATCCACTTGCGCACCGCGAGCTCGCCCTCGCCGATGCCCGAGGTGCTGGTGCCGAGCGCGATGCCGACGCGGTGCGGTCCGTACTTCGAAATCGCCTGTTCGACCGCGGGGCGAATCTGGTTGAGCGCGAGGAGCAGCAGGCCGTTGTTGCGGCTGCGCTGACGCTCGTGGTGGTGGCTCAGCGACGGCATCGCCTCGCGCACGTGGCCGAGGAAGAGCGGGCGGTCTTCGGCGAAGAAGGGGCTTTCCTGGAGGCCACCGGGCTGCGTCGCGAAGAGCGTCTCGCGCATGGCGTCGAGGCCGGAGCCGAGCGCGGACACCACGCCGAGCTGGTTCAAGTACGCGGTCACGGCGCGAGCTCCACCGACTCGATGTCGAGCTGGTAGCCGGGGCGCGAGAGCGTGACGTGGGCCCACGCGGGGGCGGTGCCGGCGTAGTCGATCGACGCGACGTCGACGCCGTCGTGTGCGAGCGACCGGTGCAGGCCCTGGTCGGCGAGCGTCCACCCCGCGGGCAACGCGGCGCGAATCGAGTCGGCCGGCCACCACGCGAGCTGCACGTCGCTCAAGATGCGATCGGGCGTGATGGCCTCGGGCACGTGGGTGCTGACCTGGTGGGTGAACTTCGCGCCGTCCCACGCGAGGGTGGCGATGGTCTGGCCCATGGCGACCGCGGCGATGCGCACCGACTCCCGATCGACCTCGAGCTGGGCCTCGAACGACTTGCGATCGCCGTCGCGCACCACGGTGATGCGCTGGGCGAGCTGCAGCTCACGGCCCAGCGACGCCGGGCTGAGCTTGAGCAACACCTCGGGCCGCGGCGCCGGTCGGGGCGCCGTCACGCACGAAGAGAGGAGTGTGAGAGCGAGGGCGCCGCTCAGGCGGAGCACACCTGCTCCAGCACGTTCAGCCGGCGCTTGGGCTCGGCGACGTAGGGGTTGCTCTGGTCCCACGCGTAGCCAGCGAGGATCGCGCAGATCATCCGGCGGATGTCGGGCGAGGGCGACGGGTGGAAGATGATCTTCTGGAAGCCGCCCTGGTACCAGGCCTCGACGAAGGCGCGGAACGAGTCGACGCCCTTCTTGAGCGGCTTGGCGTACTCGCCTTCCCAGTCGACCGGCTCACCGTCGAGCTGCTTGTTGACGCACTTCGCCGCGAGGCTCGAGCTCGTCATCGCGATGGTGACGCCGCTGCTGAAGACCGGGTCGAGGAACTCGCCGGCGTTGCCGAGCAGCGCGTAGCCGGGGCCGCAGAGGTGCTTCACGTTCGACGAATAGCCGCGCAGCGTGCGCACGGGCGTGTCCCACTCGGCGTTGGCGAGGAGCTCCTTCAAGTTCGGTTCCTCGAAGACCATCTGCTTGAGCTTGGTGGCCTCGTCGCCCTGCAGCTGATCGAGGAACTTCGCTTCGGCGACCACACCCAGCGACGAGCGGCCGTTGGAGAAGGGAATGAGCCAGTACCAGACGTCGATGTGCTTGGGGTGCACCGCGATGCGGATCTTGTTGCGGTCGAACGGCGCCTTGCCGCCACCGGGCGGAATGCGATCGGCGACGTGCGTGAAGAGGGCCTGCCGCACGGGGAACTGCGAGGGCTGCTCGAGGTCGAGCAAGCGCGGGAGCAGGCGCGCGAAGCCACTCGCGTCGAGAATGACGCGCGCCTCGACCTGGTAGGTCTCGTTCTTGTCCATGTCCTGGACGACGAGCTTCGGCTGGCCCTTCACGTCGACCGACTTCACTTCGTGGCGGTAGCGGATGTCGGCGCCCATGCGCTGCGCGGCGTCGGCGAGCACCTTGTCGAACTTGGCGCGCTCGACCTGGTAGGTGGTGCCCCACCCGTTCGAGAACTTGTCGCGGAAGTCGAACTCGGTGCGCTGATCACCGCGCGTGAACGAGGCGCCGTTCTTGTACTGGAAGCCGGCCTCGACGACGTCGCGGAGCATGCCGGCCTCTTCGATGTACTGCATCGTCTGCGGCAGGAGGCTCTCGCCGATCGAGAAGCGGGGGAACGTCTCCTTCTCGAGCACCAGGACCTTGCGGCCCGACTTGCGGAGGATGCCCGACACCACCGAGCCGGAGGGACCGGCGCCAGTGACCACCACGTCGACGGATTCAGTGCGCATGGCCCGGGTCCATACACAACGGCAGGGCGGCGTCCAAGGGCGGGCAGAACGTGGCCGCCCGCTGAACCGCGGGGTAAGTGCAGAACATGCTGACGGCGGTCGCTTTGTCGCTGGTGCTGGCCCAGGCCCCGCAGAAGGTGCGCTGGGATCCCCGCATCGATCTGCCGGTGACGGGCACGCTGGGGTTGGCGCTGGTGTTGACCGAGGGCGTCTTCAAGAAGGACCTGGCGCCCGCGGCGTGCCGGTGGTGCGCGACGAACACGTTCGATACGGCGGTGCGGTCGGTGTTCAACACGTCGCTGACGCCCAGCGCGGCCGGGGTGAAGTCGCTCGACCTGGTGAGCTACATCACGGTGATCGCGGCGCCGGCGGTCGCCGTGGGGCTGCAGGCGATCTACGCGGCGAAGGAAGGCGTGTTCCTCGACACGTTCTTCGTCGATCTGCTGATCATCGCCGAGACGGTGGTGTCGCCGATGATGCTGAACCAGGTCATCAAGTTCTCGGTGGGGCGCGCGCGGCCGTTCACCATCGGGGCGACGCCGGAGCTGATCGCGCAGGGCAATGATCCGCCGGACGCGTACATCTCGTTCTTCAGCGGGCACACGCTGCTGGCGTTCTCGTCGGTCTCGGCGGCGGCCACGCTGGCGCGGCTGCGCGGGTACAAGCTGTGGTGGCTCACGTGGGCCGTGGGGTTGCCGATCGCGGCGACGACGGGCGTGCTGCGCATCGCAGCCGACAAGCACTGGGCCACCGACGTGCTGCTGGGGTCGATCGTCGGGGTCGCGGCCGGGGTGCTGATGCCGACCTTCCTCCATGGCCAGGTCGGGCCCGTGAACGCGCGCGTCGTCCCCACGGGGACTGGGCTTGCAGTGACCGGGACTTTCTGAGAGTTCCCGGGGTTCAGATGCCGTTGCTCAAGCGCTTGCCCATCTTCTTTGCGGTCTTCCTCGGGCAGATCGCGCTCGACCAGTGGACCAAGCAGCTCGCCACCGAGCACCTCAAGGGCCGGCCGGCGATGACCTGGCTCGGTGACTCGGTGCGGCTGCAGTACGCGACCAACGAGGGGGCGTTTCTCTCTCTCGGCGCGCAGCTGCCTCCGGGGGCGCGGTACTGGGTGCTCACGATTGGGGTCGGGGCGCTGCTGCTCGCGCTCGCCGGGTATGCCCTGTTCAATGTGAAGGTCGATCGGCTGCAGGTCGGCTCGTATGCGCTGATTGCGTCGGGTGGGTTCTCGAACTGGGTCGACCGCGCGCGGTTCGATGGGTCGGTGGTCGACTTCATGAACCTGGGGTTTGGATCGTCGGCGGTGCGCACCGGCGTGTTCAACGTGGCCGACATCGCGATCCTCGTGGGGATTGGGTTGCTCTTCGTGCAGAGCTGGCAGCTCGAGAAGAAGCAGAAGGCGGAGGCGGCTGCTGCTGCGGCGGCGGCTTCCACCGCGGGGTCGAAGGACGCGGCTCAGGCGTGAGCGCCGCCGTCGCGTGGAAGGAGCGCCTGCGGGTGCTTCTTCGCGACGGCATGAAGGCTCGGGATTCGGTGCGGGTTTCGGTCGCTCGGACGGCGATTGCGGCGATCGAGCGCGCTGAGGCGGTTGGGGTTGCTTCGGTTTCGACCGGGGTGGCGTCTTCCGTCATCGCGGGGGCAGTGAGCGGGCTCGGGGCTGGTGAGGTCGAGCGGCGGGCGTTGTCGGAGGGTGAGGTTCGCGGGGTGCTCGAGGGTGAGCTCGCCGAGCGCCGGGCGGCGGTTGCTCAGCTCGAGGCGGTTGGGCGGCTCTCGGAGGTCGCTGGGCTGCGGGCTCAGTGCGAGGTGCTGGTCGCTCTGCTCGCTGCGTGACGTCTGCTGGCTCTGGGACGCGTGGGGCGGTCGGGTCGTGCGCCTGGCAGGTCGTCTTGAGGAGCCCCTCGACTTCGGGCGCTTCGTTGCGAGGTGACCCTCGCTTCGTGGAGGTCACCCCTCCGGAGCGATCGCCACGGGCTGTCTCCAATCTTGCGCGATAAGCATAGTTTCCTATATCTAACTCGCATGATTGGAGACATGCCGGTCGACTTCTTCAGCTCTCACTCCGTGTTTCGCGTCGAGGAGCTCGAGGCGTTTTACGAGAAGATGGGGCGCCCGAAATCCGGCATCAAGCCGCTGCTCGCGTACCACGTCAGCCAACGCACCCTCATCAACGTGCGGCGCGGCGTGTACAGCCACCCTTCTGCGTCCGCGACCGCCATCGCTTCGCGCCTCACTGACGATGCCGTGGTTTCTCACGACGGCGCGCTCTGCTTTCACGGCCTCGGCGATGACTTGAGCGCCACCATCTCGACCACCCACCGCGTCGACTCGTTCGGCGACTCCGCGACCTTCTATCGGGCCGTGCGCGTGACTCCTGCGGAGCTCCAGCACGAGGTGCAACGCGTCGCGATCGACGACATCCCCGGCCGCGTCACTTCGCTCGAGAAGACCTTCGTCGATTGCTTCACCCGCCTGCCCTACGCGCCCGAGCCCGAGGACTTGCGCGACATGCTGAGCAAAGCAGCGCCGCGGCTCGACCTCGACAAGCTCGTGTCCCTCACCGTGCGTACCGACAGCCCGCTCGTCGTGTCGCGCGTCGGGTTCTTTCTGCAGGCCTCGATTCGCAACGTCGATGGCCCCCTGCTCGCCCGCCTCGATCGTCGCGCGCTTCCGAAGCCCGATTACTTCCGGCGTTCCGACCGGCCGAATCGCCGATCGATCGCGTCTCGTTGGCGCCTCATCGTGCCGAATGCGTGGCTGACCTGGCTCGGCTGAGTCAGGCCGTCGCGACCAACAGCTCTTCGGAGTTCTTCGGCGGGCGCAGTCCATCAGCTCGCCCGGCGAAATAGCGCTGTGCGAGCGCTTCCGCGGAGACGTGCTCGACCTTCGTGAAGCCACACCCTCGCGCCAGCTCGAGCATCTGCTCCGGCGTGAAGAAGCTGATGAACGGCGTGCCGTTCGCCTTCGCCCCCCGCGCCGCCGCCTCGATCCCCGGACGCACTTCGGGATCCGCCAGCTCGATCGGCAACATGAACGACATGATGAGCGTCGTGCCCTTCGCCAGGCCGGCGATGCGCTTCAGGGTCGAGGTGATCGCCTCACGCGTCAGGTACATGCTCACGCCCGTCGAGGCGATCAGCGATGGCTTCATTGCGTCGAAGCCGGCCTGCGCCACGCTCGTGACCCAGTCGTCCGTGCGCTCGAAGTCCACTGGCACCAGCGCGAGGTGTTTCGGCACACCCCACCCCAGCGCCGCGAGTCGCTGCCGCTTCCATTCCTGCGGGCCGGGCTGATCGACCTCGAAGATGCGCAGGCGATCCGCGAGTTCTGGATGCCGCCACGCAAACGTGTCGAGACCTGCGCCGAGCAGCACGTACTGCCCTGGACTCGTCGCGATCACCTGGTCTTCGACGAAGCGCGCCCTCGCGAGAATCGACGCGCGAAACGGCCGCGTGAAGCCGCTCATGTCGGGCCGCTGCTGCCAGCCCTCGTCCGGCGCCGCCAGCTCGAGCCCCAGGCGATCGCTCAACACGTGCGGCGGGGGATCGGCGAGCACGTGCAACGCGCGCCACAACGCCACGCGCACCGCCGTGTTCTCGGGACCCACTGGTGCCGTCATCGCCGCACCACGTAGTTCACGCGATCGATGACCGCGCCCTTCGCGTCTCGCACCTCGAGCACGTGCGTGCCCTGCGTCGCCGGGACTCGCCCCGTGAACGGCGCGTGCAGCTCGATCGAGCGCTTCCCGTCGACCCACACCGAGAGCGGCGCCATGCCTGCCGGCGCTCGCACCCGCACCGGGATCGCCTGGTCCGCGAGCGGCAAGTCAGACAGCAGCAGGAACTCGCCACCCTTCAGCGGGTGCAGCACCTTCGCGCCACTCGCCTCGACGTCGTCGCCCAGGCACTGCGCGGCGAGCCACGGCTCCCGCGAGAGGCCCTCGTTCTTCGCCCAGTCGTAGAAGTCGAGGCCGAGATCGACCAGCCGCCCCTCTTCCGCCGCGAGACGCAGACAACGCGCCTTCAACTCGTCGGGCAGCGCGTTCGACATCGCGCGGTGCATCGGGCACGGCGACGTCGGCTCGGTGCCCGCCACGAAGAGCTCTTCCATCGACGCCGGACAGCCCTGCCCCGCCAGCCCACCCGAGAGCGGACAGATGCCCGCCGACACCAGCCCCGTGCGATCGACCAGCGGCTCGGGACGCACGCCATCCATCGCCTTCGTCATCACGCGCCGGAACACCGGCCCCGCGCCCGTGATGCCCGACACCTGGATCATCGGCGTGCCGTCGAAGTTGCCCGCCCACACCGCGACCGTGCGCTCCTTCGTGAAGCCCACCGTCCAGTTGTCGGAGTAGCCCTTCGAGGTGCCCGTCTTCGCCGCCGCCGGGAACGGCAGCCGCAGCGAGTTGTCGAGTCCGAACGCCCGCGCGCGCGCCGCGTTGTCGCTCAAGATGTGCGTCACCAACGCCACCGCATGCGAGTCGGCGAAGCGGTGCGGCTTCAATTCGCGCGGCACCGGCAGCGAGCGTCCGTCGGCCGTCAGCGCGCGGCGAATCGTGATCAGCGGCTCCAGCATGCCGCCTCGGGAGAGCCCCGAGTACGCACGCGCCGCTTCCCAGAGCGAGACCTCTCCGTTGCCGAGCACCAGGCCCAGTCCGTAGTGCTCCGGCGTCGAGGGCAGCGCGAAGCCGGCGCGGTGGAGTGAATCGAGCGCGCGATCGAGGCCGATCTGATCGGCCACTCGCACCGCGGGCACGTTGTACGAGTTCGCCAACGCCTCTCGCGCGCGCACCGGCCCGTGCAAACGCCGGTCGTAGTTCTTCGGCGCGTAGCTGCCCTTCGGCGCGGAGAACGCCGTGTCCAGGTCGGGGATCACCGTCGCGGGTGTCAGTTCGCGCCGGAACGCCTCGGCGTAGATGAACGGCTTCAGCGCCGAGCCTGGCTGGCGCTTCATCTGGATGCCGTCGTTCTGCCCGCCGATCGTCGCGTTGAAGAAGTCGACCGAGCCCGCGTACGCGAGCACCTCGCCGGTTGCGTTGTCGACCACCAGCGCTGCACCCGAGGACACGCGGCGGTCCGAGAGCCGGCCGATCTCCTGCGCGAGCTGCTCTTCGACGGCCGCCTGGAGCGCGGGATCGAGCGTGGTCTCGATCACCGCCGCCTCGCCCAGGCCCCAGGTCTCGAGCCGCGCCGAGAGGTAGTCGACGAAGTGCGGCGCCTTGAAGGTCGTCGCGAAGGGCGTGAGGTCCAATGGCTCCGCGCGGGCGAGCGCGACTTCTTCTGTGGTGGCGAGGCCGTCGAGTTCGAGACGCGAGAGCACCCAGTCGCGACGGGCCGCGACTCGGGCGGACTGGCGCAGCGGGTCGTACGCCGTCGGGCCTCGCGGGATCGACGCCAGCAACGCGGCCTGGCCCAGCGAGAGGTGCTCGGTCTTCTTGCCGAAGTAGAGCTGGGAGGCCGCCTCGAGGCCGAAGGTGTTGTTCCCGAAGGAGACCCGGTTCAGGTACTGCGTGAGGATCTCTTCCTTCGTCAGGTGCGCTTCGAGGCGGAGCGCCCAGGCGGCTTCTTGCAGCTTGCCGGTGAAGGTTCGCTCGCGGGGGACGAGGGTGCGGGCGAGCTGTTGCGTGATGGTCGAGCCTCCCGCGACCACTCGGTGCGCGGCGAGGTTCTGTTTGGCGGCGCGCAGCATGGCCGTCGGGGAGACGCCGAGGTGCTGGAAGAAGCGGTGGTCTTCGGCGGCGAGGAAGGCCGCGCGGACTCGATCGGGGATTTGGTTTGCTTCGAGTGGCGTGGAACGGCCGTCGGCGGTGCTGCGGAGCTCGCGGAGGAGGTTTCCGTCGCGGTCGAGGATCTTGAGGGAGGCGAGCGGGCGGTAGTCGAGGAGGCCCTGCGGGAGTGGGAGGGCGATGAACGCGAGGGCTGGGGTCAGTGCCAACGTCAGCGCCAACAACACACGTTTGCGACGCGTCTCCCCTCTCCCCGACCCTCTCCCCTTTTGGGGGAGAGGGAGGCTTTTGGCGTCACTCATGGCCACCGTTACTTCTGCGAGACCGTGGCCGGCAGCTCGACGGTGAAGCTGCCACCTTCCGAGCGACCCCAGACCTCGGGCTCGTACATCAGCTCGCCGCGCGCGGGCTTGAGCACGTACACACCCGGCGTCGTCGCACGCGCCACGAAGCTCGAGACGTGCACGCCCGGCGGCAGGTGATCCGCGAAGATCACCACGCGGTTGTCGCGCATCTCGACGTGGTTGAACGGGCTCCAGAACGAGAACATCCACGGGTTGACCGGGCCCTCTTCCGCGTCGCCCTCGTACCCGTCCTCGCCGCCTTCCGCGTCGTAGCCGACGTCGCGCTGCTCTTCGTCGGGCGAGCCGACCAGCTTCGCCGTGGTGGCCAGCGACGTGTCGACCGGCTCGAGGCCCGCCGGCAGCGGCACCTCGAACGCCGCCCAGTGCCGTTCCTGGTTGCTCGCGATGCGCACGCGAATGCGCACGAGATCGCCCGCGAAGAACTTCAGCGACTGCCCGCCGCCCGCGTACGGCTCGAACCAGCGCTGCACGAAGAGCCCGTTGTCGAGCGACTTGGTGGGCAGCTCCTTCGGCGCGTACTTGAGCAGCGCCGAGTAATAGAGGACGCCGGTCCCTTCCTTCTTGAAGGTCAGCTTCTGCTCCGCGCCCTGCGCCTTGCTGAGCAGCTCCTTCATGGGAATCGACTTCACCTCGGTCTTCATCGAGCGGCCCTTGAACGCCTGGCTCATCAACTCGCCCGCGCCCATCACCAGCGACGCCTTGAAGTCGGGGTTGTCCTTCTCCTTGGTCCGCAGCACCTGGGTCAGGCCCATCAGCGACCACGCCGCTTCCTGCGTGGTGCGCCAGTCGCCGTCGCCCTGCCGCACGCCGGTGAGGTACTTCGCCATCTTCCCGACGTAGGGGTGATCGGGCGAGATGTCGGTGAGCGCCTGCAGCACGACGCCGGTGGTGCGCGTGTCGCTGTTGAAGAGCGTCGCGTACGTCTCGCTCTGCACCTCGGCGATCGACAGGCCCTTTGGAGACTCCTTCGCGTTGTTGAGGATCTCCTGCAGCAGCGCGTTGGCCTGCTTGCGATCGCCGCCGCCGACGTACATCGCGTTGGCGAGCAGCGCCTTGCTGAAGATCGAGAGCTTCGCGCGGTTCGCGTAGAACTCCTGGTACGAGCTCGCCTTCGGCTTCTTCATGCGCGCCAGCACGTACGCCGCGAACACGCGCGTCTCGTCGCCGCAGTAGAGCGAGGCCCAGCAGCCGCCGCAGTTCCCGCCCACCACGTCACCCAGGTACTTCTCGGCGCGCGCGAGGCGATCGGCGGGCACCTCGAACCCGACCTCCTTCGCGCGAGACAGCGCGAGCGTCGCGTAGGTGCTCGACCACGGATCACTGCAGATCGAGCTCGGCCAGTACTTGAAGCTGCCGTTGCCTTCCTGCAGCGCGAGGATGCTCTTCACCGTGGTGTTGATGACGTCGTCGGGGTCCTTCTTGTCGGACACGTCGAGCGTCCCGAAGAGGTACGTGTTGAGCAGCGCGTTGACCTCGTCGTTGACCGCCGCCTTCTTCGCGTTGCGCGAGGGCCACGGCACGCCGAACTGACCGGCGATCTCCCGGAGCGCGATGAACGGCACCAGGCGCGAGCTCTGCTGCTCGAGGCAGCCGTACGGGTACTCGATCAGCTGCTGGAAGCCGCGATCGAAGCCGCCGAGCGAGGTCGACGCCATGGTGACCGTCAGGCCGCCGAGGTCGTCCCACACCTCCTTCGGGGGCACGATGCCTTCCACGCGCTGATCGGTCGTGTCGCCGTACGTCGCCACCGCGTCCGTCTCGACCGGCAGCTCGACGGGGATCTTCTCTTCCACACCGTCGTTGCTGCCGCCGCCCACCGCCTTGAAGCGGAACGTCGCGACGCCCGGACGCACTCCCTTGAACTTGAAGCGCACCTCCTTCGGCGCGCCCTCGTTGATGACCACCTTCTGCTCACCGGGGCCGTCGAGCTGCACGCCGCCCTCGACCGTGGCGGTCACCGTGACCTCGCCCGCCGAGCCGCCGTGCGCGTGCACCACCACGCCGGCCTCGAACAGGTCGCCCACGCGCGCGAAGCGCGGCAGCGCCGGCAACGCCATCACCGGCTTGTTCACCTGCACCGCGGTGTCGCCGCTGCCGAAGCGATCGCCCGTGGTGATCACCACCGCCATGATGCGGAACGAGGTGAGGTTGTCGGGGAGCGGGAACGAGGTGGTGGCCACGCCGTCCTTCGCTTCCAACGTCGGGTTGAAGAGCACCGTGGTCTTGAACTTGTTGCGGAAGCCGCCGCCGGAGCCGTCACCACCACCGCCGCCCTGGTCTTCGCCCTTCTCGCCGTAGCTGCGCATGCGCACGAGGTGGATGAGCGGCTCGCCGAGGCGCGTGGACAGCGGGCGTTCCGGGTAGATCGACGCGATCGGGTCGGGCACCTGGTAGCTCGTGAGGCGCAGCACCGCCTCGTCGACCACGTACAGCGTGACTTCGCCGCTCGCCGGCTTGCCCGCCGCGTCCTTCACGTCGATCGACACGTTGACCGTCTCGCGCGGCTGGTAGTCCTTCTTGTCGGTCTTCACCGTGACCGCGAGGCGCTTGCTCTTGCGCTCGACGTTCAGCTTCACGAGGCCGATGCGGGTGTTCGGCCGGCCGGGATCGTCACCGGTCTCGACGCCGCCTTCCTTCACGCGCGAGCGCATGATCATCACGCCCGCGAAGACGTTGGGCACCATCTCCTCGGTGATGGGCACGTCGATGGTCATCACCGAGCCCTTGAGGTCGACGAGCTTGCGGCTGAGCACGCCCTCGCGCTCGACGGTGAAGAGCGCCTTCGCCTCGGGGTACGGCGACTTGATGAGCACCTTCGCGACGTCACCCACGTCGTAGCTGGCCTTGTCGGTGACCATCTCGACGCGGTCGGTGTCGTTGCGCTGCCAGGCCACCCAGTCGCTGCCGGTCACGTACACGCCGGTCGACGCGGTGTGCTGGCGGCCCTGCTCGTCCTTCACCACGCCCTTGAAGATGTAGAAGCCCGCGGTGGTCGGCTTGAACTTGCACGGCACGATGCCGTCGGCGCTCTCGATCTCGCACTTCTGCACCTCGGTCTCGACCGGCTCGCTGATGGTGGTGAAGCCGCCCGACGCGTCCTTCTGCTTCACCGACTTCCACGAGCGGCTGGTGAGCGTGGCGGTGACCTTCTTGCCCTTCACGCGCTTGCCCTCGGTGTCGAGCACCAGCGTCTCCATGCCGTACTCGGTGCCGACGTTGAGGAAGTACGAGGGCGAGCGGAGGCCCACGTAGTAGCTCGCGGGGTGCACCATCACCTCGACGCGGCCGGCGACCGACTGGCGGTTGACGTCGGTGACCTCGGCCTCGAGCGTGTACGTGTAGGGCTTCTCACCCGGCGCCTCGGTGGTGCCGGCCTTCACCGCGAGCTCGCCCTTCGCGTCGGCCTTGCCCTCGCCCGAGGCGAAGAAGCCGTTGCTGTCGTGCGGCGCGCCGTCGTCCCACCACCAGGTCTCCTGCGAGAAGGTGAAGCCCGTGCCCGCCTCGCTGCTGAAGCTCGTCTCGCTGCGCGAGGCCGACCACTTCACCTGCACGTCGTTCATCGCGCCGCCGAAGAGGTAGCGCGCGAACACGCTGGCCTCGAGGCCCTCGCCCGCGATGAGCGACTTCTTCTTCGACTCCACGTCGACGCGGAACTGCGGCGCCCGGTATTCCTCGACGCGGAAGCTGGTGGACGTGCTCACCGGCCCCGTCGGCGCGCTCGTGTCGGCGCTCACCGAGTAGTAGCCGGTCGGCGCTTCCTTCCCCACGGTCGCGGTGAGCGAGAAGGTGCCGTACTTCGTCACCTTCACGTTCTCGGTCTTCACGGTCTCGCCCTTGGAGTCGAGGACCTTCACCGTCACCAGGCTCCCCGCGGCGGCGGCGCGCAGCTCACCGAGCACGCGGTAGCGAATGACGCCCTTGATGAAGACCTCGTCGCCCGGCTTGTAGATGCCGCGATCGGTGAAGAGGAACCCGGTGCTCGAGGGCTTCTCGCCTTCCCAGCCCTGCGTCAGCCCGAACTCGTACGGCTCGACGCCGCTCGACCAGGTGTTGGCGGTGGCCGACACGTCGCCGTCCTTCTGCGCGACCACGAGGGCGAACGGGTATTCCCACTCGTACTTCGCGGCCTTCAGCTTGAGCGCGCCCGCGCCCGGGAGATCGGCGAACCCATCGGCGTTCGTCTTGCCCGACCAGGTCTGCACACCCGACGCGTCGAACACCGTGACGTCGGCGTCGGCGACCGGCTTGCCGTCGGACAGGCGCGTCACCCACGCCAGCGAGGACTTCGGGGCGATCTTGATGTGCGCGGCGAGGTCGGTGACCTGGATCAGCTGCGTGAAGCCGTTCTGCGGGCGGTACTCGAGCTCGGGCGAGTTGAGCCGCACCAACGCGAGCCCCGTCTTCGCATCCGCACCCAGCACGCTCGCCAGCGGCACGGGAGCCACGCGCGCCTGGTTCTTCGGGAATTCGAGCTTGCGCGTCTCCTGGAAGTCGGGCGCGCGGCCCAACTGCTTCACGTCGTCTTCGTTGTTGTCGGCGAGCAGCTTCGCCAGCTCCTGCGGCGTGAGCTTCCACATCGCGACCTCGAGCGACTTGAGGTTCGACACCTCGACCGGCACGAGCGGAGACTTCGCGGTCGCTTCCAGCAAGCCGAGCGAGCCGCCGGTGATCAGCGCGGGCGAGAGATCATCGGTCTGCAGCGTGCTCGACAGCCCCGTCGCCGCGGCCTGCTTGAAGATGTCGCCGACGCCCGAGGCGATCTCGATCTTGTACTGCGTGCCGGGCTTGAACTTGCCGGGGACGCTCACCGTCGGGCCGCGGTTGGTGATCTCCCACTCGCTGTGCGGCGTGTACGAGCTCGCGGCTTCCCAATCGAGCTCGACCGCGGGGGTGATCTTGAGGCGCGTCTTGAGCGTCTCGAGGTCCACCTCGTTGGAGGTGTTGAGCACCAGCGGGCCGTACGGGCAGCGGCCGTCGTACGAGCAGAAGCGCGCGGAGTCGATGGTGAGCGGGCCGTAGCTGCTCCAGTGCACGTCGTTGATGGCCACCATCTCGAGCGGGCCTTCCTTGCCGTGCAGCGCCGCGTCGAGCTTCACGGTGACCTCGGTCTTCAGCGGCAGCGCGGTCTTCGCCTTGAGCACGTAGCGGGTCTGCTTGTTGCGGTAGCCGCGATCTTCGTCGCTCATCGCGTCGTAGCTGCGCGAGCTGCCGCCGCTCTTCTTGCGCTGCTCTTCGAGCTGGGCGCGCCGCTCTTCCTCGATGTTCACTTCCTTCTCGATGGTGAACGGCACGCCCGCGGAGTTGTCGGCGGTGACGAGGTGCACGAACTTGAGCAGGTCGGCCTGCGCCACCGGCTGGTTGAAGAGCAGCGCGACCGTCTGATCGGGCTTGAGCCAGCGGAAGCCGCGCGCCGGGTCGGTGTCCTGCAGCTCGAGCCGCGGCGTGGTGAAGGAGAAGGTGTAGGCCTCCTTCAGCTTCGCGCCGTCGAGCGCCTCGAGCCCCGCGTTGACGGTGACGGTGAACTGCGTCGAGTACGGCACGAGCCCTTTGGGCACGAACTCCGCCGACGAGCTGCCCAGCCAGCGCCACTCACCGTCGAGGTTGGGCACGATCTGCGCGAAGGGCTTCGCCGCGTCGCCCGCGCGCTGCGCCTCGACCATCTCCAGGCTCTTCACGGGCCGCGAGAACGTGATGGTGGG
Organism: Myxococcaceae bacterium; assembly: GCA_046351675.1. Taxonomy (GTDB): domain Bacteria; phylum Myxococcota; class Myxococcia; order Myxococcales; family Myxococcaceae; genus Archangium_A. The sequence goes on along the minus strand of JAXLYB010000005.1, from coordinate 234,600 downwards.
GCGCACCTCGCCGTACTGCTCACCCTGCGGCCGCGCGGCCACGACGGCCAGCTCGCCGTTCGCACCCGGCAGCGACTCGCGCGGCACGTTCAGGTTCGGCGCGGGCGGCAGCGGGTCGAGCTTGCGCGTGCCATCGGGCGTCTGCGGGTTGAGGACGTCGGTCGGCGTCTTCTTGTCACAGGTACAGCCGGTGACCGCAGACACGACCAGCGAGACGATCAGCGAGAAACGCAGTGCGCGCATGTTGGCGCCCTCCCCACGGCGAGTGAAATCGCGGGGAGTCGTACACCGGCGCGCTCAGGCGCTCACGGACAATTGGTGCGATTCGGGGTCGGGCTCAGCACCGTGGCGCCGTTGATCGAGCAGGGCGTCACGGTGTCGACGTGCTTGAGGAACACGCGGCCCGCCGCGCCACCCGCGCCGCCGCCACCGCGCGAACCGGGGCTGCCGTTCACGGGCGGCGTCGTGCCTGCTCCGCCTGCCCCGCCGGGACCGCCGCCCGACTCGTTGGGACCGCCTGGTGCGGGGGTCGCGGTGTTGGTCGAGCCGTCGCTCCCGTGCGTGGCTGTGCCGCCCTGCGCGCCGCCGCCGCCGCCACCACCATTGGAGGTCAGCTTCGCGTTGGCCGTCGTCGCGAGGTGGAACGCCTGCAGCTCGACCACGCCGCCGGAGCCACCGCCGCCACCGCCGGGGTCGCTGCTGCCGCTCGCGCGCGTGCCGCCCGCGCCGCTGGCGCTGACGATCGCGTTGACGGTGAGCGTACCGGCCGCCGACAGCTGCACCGTGCCGCCGCCGTTCCCCGGGGGCGTGTTGCCGCCGGCGTTGTCGGAGTTGCCGAAGCCGCCCGCGCACCCGCTGAGCAGCGGCACGTCGCCACCCGCCGCGCTGCCGCCCGGCACGCCACCGGTGCCCGCCGTGTTGTTGCCGTTGCCGCCGGTGCCGCCGTCGGTGAAGAAGCCGCCACCGCCGCCGCCGCCACCACGGCCGTTGTTGGCGCCGCCCGTGCCGCCGGTGCGCGAGCCGCAGTTGTTGCCCGCGCCCGGCCCGGTCCTCCCCGCGCGCTCGGAGTTGGCGAAGATGGGGCCCGACACCACCGCGTCGCCGTGCACCAGCAGCACGACCGGGCGCGTGCCCTGGAGCAACAGCGAGCCGGCGTCGGTGATGGCGAGGCTGCTCACCGAGATGACCGCGAGCGCACCGGCCGCGCCACCGTCGGCGATGGTGACGTTCGGCGCCGTCATGCCAGGACAGAGCGTGCCGAACGCCGCGGACGGGCCCGAGGTGAACGTCAGCGCGCAGTCGATGGTGAAGGCCCCCGACGGCGGGTGATCGGCCACCGCGACGTTGTCGGGCTGGTAGGTCCACGGGCCGGCGTCGAACCCGGCGTCCACGCCCGCGTCGAACCCAGCGTCGAACCCGGCGTCGAACCCGGCGTCGAACCCGGCGTCGAACCCGGCGTCGAAGCCCGCATCAACGCCCGCGTCGGGCACACACGTGCCGCTGCCGTTGCACGCGCCGCCAGTGCACGGAGTGTTGGGCGCCGCGTTGGAGAACTGGCACGCGCCCGCGCCGCTGCACGAGCCGGCGGTGAAGGTCTGGCACTCGCCCGGGGTGCAGGTGACGAGCGTGCCCGCCGCGCAGCCGCCGTCGGCGGCGCACATGTCGCCCAGCGTGCAGTTGTTGCCGTCGGAGCACGTGGAGCCGGTCATGATCATGTAGTTGCACGCGCCCGCCTGGCAGACGCCGGCCGCGAAGCAGCCGTTGGGCGGCGCCGGGCAGACGATCGGCATCGAGCGGCACCCGCCGTCGCCGTCGCAGAGATCGGGCGTGGTGCACGGGTCGGAGTCGTCGCACGCGGTGTTGGCGGCGAGCGCGCCGTAGAGGCACACGCCGTTGCTCGGGTTGCAGGCGCCGTTGCCGGCGAAGCAGGTGTTGGGCGGCGTGTTGCACACCGTGGCGGTGCCGCCCGAGCACGCGCCCGCCGAGCACGTCTCGCCCGTGGTGCACGCGTCGTTGTCGTTGCACGTGCGCGTGTTGCAGTCGGAATCGGCGCAGTCGACGAGGTTGTCGCCGTCGTTGTCGGCGCCGTCGTTGCACACCGTCTCGTTGGGCTCGATGCAGCGGCCCGGCGTGCCGCCGTCGGGCGCGACGCACAGGCCACCGGTGCCGCACGCCTGGCCGGTGCAGTCGGTGTCGCGGCAGTCGACGTTCATGTCCTGGTCGTCGTCGACGGAGTTGGTGCACGCCTGCTCGACGCACGCGCCGCTGGAACAGCTCGCGCCGGCGCTGCCGCTCGCGGTGCAGATCTTCCCCGCGCAGTCGGAGTCGGCGCAGTCGGCCATGCCGTCGCGATCGCCATCGATCTTGTCGCCGCAGTTGGTCTCGACGCACGCCGCCCCCATGCACAGCGCGCCCGAGCCACAGACCTTCAGATCACAGCCGACGTCAGCGCAGTCGATGGCGCCGTTGCAGTCGTTGTCGAGCCGGTCGTCGCAGCGCTCGAGGGCGCTGGGCTTGATGGTCGCGTCGGAGTCGTCGCAGTCGGTCGGCGGGGAGTAGCCGTCACCGTCCTGGTCGACGCCCATCGCCTTCGACATGCGCAGGGTGATCTGCGAGGGCGGGTTCGCGAAGCCGGCCATCACCGCGGTCGATTCCTCGGCGGGCACCATGGGTTTGGTGCACTCGGCGTCGGAGAAGCCGGTCGCCTTGAGCGAGATCGTCTCGGGCAGGTTGTCCCGGTAGACCGCGACCTTCTTCGTGGCGTCGCCCGAGACCGCGATGGGGCTGGTCTCCTTCATCAGCCCGCCGCCCGTCGCCGAGACCTTCACGCACACCGACGCGAGGCCGGCCGGGTGCTCGACCGTCACGTCGATGTACGTCTGCGACGAGTTCGAGCAGTTGCAGGAAACGAAGGTGACGCTGAGAACGGCGAGCGCCAGGCGAGACACGCGCATGAACGGCTCCGCGGTGGAGATGCGTGGGGAGAGGGCGAGTATGCGGCCACTCGGGAGACTCACCAACGGCCGAGTCGGCCATCACTGCGCGGCTGGTCGCACATCTCCGCACCCTCAGCGCGGGGCGTTGAGCGCGCCCAGCGCGGTCTGCGCGGCTTCGCGCACCTGCTTCTCGCGGTCGTCGACGAGCGGCTCGAGCAACGCCACCGCGCGGCGATCTCCGACGCGCCCGAGCGCCTGCGCGGCGTCGCGTCGCATGCGCATCTCGCGGTGGCGCAGCGATCTACACAGCGCGTCGAACGCACGGGCGTCGGTGGGCCAGGCCTCGAAGACGTCGATCGCCGCCGCACACAGCCACGCCGACGGCGCGTCGTTGGGGATCGGCGCCCCCGCGAGCACGTCGGCAATCCGGTTCAGCGCGACGTCGACCGCCGCTGGCACGCGGAGACGCGCCAGCGCCTTGAGCATCACCGAGCTCTCTTCGGGTGCCCCCAGCCTCGCGCGCTCGAGCAACGACTCGGTCTCGCTGCCCACGCCGAACTCGGCCAGCGTCGCCGCGGCGGCCGACCGGAGCTCGGCGTGCGTCGACGCCAGCGCACGACGCACCAGCTCGGCGTGTGCGCGACCACCCGGCGCCTTCATCAACACCCACGTCGCGCGCGTCGCCAGCTCGAGGTCGCCGCTCGACCCCGACGCGAGCCCGCGCTCGACCGCCGCCGCCAGCGCGCCGAGCGTCGCCTCGGGCCGCCACGCCAGGTACGCGCCGCGCGCGCTGCTCAGCTCGTTGTCGTACCAGCGCCGGTGGCTGAGCGTGGCCGTGACGTCGGGCAGCAACGCGTCGAGCTGCAATGCGAGCGCGGCCTGGATCGCCGCCGCGACCACCTTCGGCTCCACGTGGTGCAGCCCCTGCCGCACCAACCGCTCCAACGCCAGGCGGGGCTCCCACGCGGCGTCGACGAGCCGGGCGAGCGCTTCCATCAACATCAGCTGCGAGCGCTCGTCGTTCGCGAGCAGCGGCGCGGCGCGTTCGACCACCGCGACCTTCGCCGACAGCCCGACGTTCAGCGCGCCCTGCACCGCCGAGTGGCGTTGCCACGGGTGCGTCGCCGCCCGCGCCGTCGCGAGCAACGCCTCGAGAGACTCCGCGTCGCCGAACTTCTGGAGCACCTCGGCCGCGATGGTGGAGATCGACGTGTCGCGGTGCTGGAGCAGCGGGAGGAAGGCCGGCCGAACCCACGCGCCGCCGCCGAAGTGACGCAGCAGGTACGAGGCGCCGTACACCCAGTCGTACCGGCCGCTCGCCACGTGGCGCTCGAGCACCGCGCCCACGGCGTCGCGATCGAGCGCCGCGAGCCTCGACCACACGTCTCGCTCTCCGATGGTGGTGTCGGGCGTGAGGTCGACGCGCTCGAGCCAGGGCATCACCGCGAGCCCGAGCGCCTCGAACGCCGCGATCGCCGCGGCCTGCAGCACCCGCTTCGAGAGCTGCGCTCGTCGGTCGGCGAAGAGCCCGAGCGCCGTCTCGGCGGCCGTCGCCACCAGCGCGTCGCCGCATGCATCGCGCACGTCGGCGTGCTCATCGGCGAGGCCGGCCACCAGCGCGTCGTGCACGCCGCCGAGCTTCCAGATCGCGCACGCGTGGGCGGCTTCCCGGCGCACGTCGACGCGTGGAGAGCGCAGGAGCTCGACCACGTTCGCGCGCTCCCCTTCCGGAACCTGGGCGAGCGCGGCCGCCGCTTCGTCGTACAGGTGGTACGGCGCGGGCGTGAAGTCGTGATCCCACGAGTCGATCTCGGCCTGCGCTGCGACGAGATCGGCGATGGCGTCGTCGAGCGTCATGGGCTCACTCGAGCTGCTGCGCCCGATGGTTCTCTCCTCACCCCAACCCTCTCCTCTTCGAGAGGAGCGGGAGTTGATTGCGCGACGAGGTAGCGCATGGGCCGACCTCACCACTACATGGGGTGGAAAGCATGTCCTCGACCCCGACCCGCGAAGTCCACTGCACCGACGGCGTGGCGTGGCTGCGCGCGCAACAGTTCGACGAGGGCGACGCGATCGTCACCTCGCTCCCCGATTCTTCCGAGGTGCCCGGCCTCGGCTTCGAGGGCTGGCGGCGCTGGTTCATCGAGACCTCGGCGTTGATCTGCCAGCAGCTCGCGCCCAACGGCGTCGCGGTCTTCTACCAGACCGACGTGAAGCGCGAGGGCACGTGGGTCGACAAGGGCTTCCTCGTCTCGCTCGGCGCGGAGCAGGCGGGCGCAGCGTGCCTCTGGCACAAGGTCACCTGTCGCGCGCCGGCGGGCACCATCACCTTCGGGCGGCCCGCGTACGCGCACCTGGTGTGTTTCTCGCGCGGGCTGCGGTTGGAAAAAGGGCAGTCGTTCGCCGACGTGCTGCCGCGGCTGGGCGAGATGACGTGGGCGCGCGCGATGGGGCTCGAGGCGTGCCACGCGATCGCGAAGTTCCTGGTGCGTGACACGAAGACCACGCGGGTGATCGACCCGTTCTGTGGCGTGGGCACGATGCTCGCGGTCGCCAACCAGCATGGGTTGAACGCGGTCGGAGTGGAGCTGTCGCCCAAGCGCGCGGCGAAGGCACGTGAGCTGACGCTTCGCCCGCACCAGAGTTGATCCGGACCCCAGCCCAAATAGACCGACCGGGAATCGAACCCGGGCAACCAGAGGTGCAAACTCCAGCGCTGCTCCCAGCAGTCAGCCCATCACGCACTTCAACGACACGAAGTCGGAACGGGTGGAGTTGAACCAACCATCTCCCGCTTATCAGGCGGGTGCTCTGCCCTTGAGCGACGCTCCGTGACGCGAGAAGGCTGACGCCGCGGTGGCAAGGTCCTGACGCGGCTGCTTACGTGCCGCGTATGGCACGCGACCTGAACATCGAAGCGAAGCTCATCGAGAACCCGACCGATTCCGCGCAGTACCAGGTCTACGCCGACTTCCTGCTCTCGAAGGGCGACCCGCGCGGCGAGCTGATCTCGCTGCAGCAGGCGGGCAAGCACGCCGAGGCGAGCGCGCTGCTCGACAAGCACGCCGACGTCTTCCTCGGCCCGTTGAAGGACTTTCGCGTCACGTTCGACGGCACCGAAGAAGACGCGTTCGCGTGGCGCAGCGGCTTCATTCGCAGCGCGACGTTGAGCCTCGACGTCAACACGGTGGGCGACGTCGAGACCGAGACGCCGGAAGCGGAGATCACCCTCGAGGCCGGCCTCGGCGCCCTGCTCGACCACCCGAGCGGCGCGTTGCTCGAGCAGCTCACCATTCCCATCAACATGCTCGACGACGGCGGCTACTTCGCGCCGGCCCTCGCGCCGCTGCTGCAGAAGGGCTGCCCGTCGCTCCGTTCTCTGCGCATCGGCCGCTTCTCGTGCTGCGGCGGGCCGGGCGGCGAAGGCGACTACGAGTACGAGATCTCGTGGACCGGCGTGGGCGATCTCGGCGGGCTGTGGAAGGCGGTGCCGCGCCTCGAGTCGCTCGTCATCCAGTCGGGGCTGGGCGGCAGCTCGGCCTCGGGTGAGCCCGACGCGCTGGGCACCATCGTGCACGACAAGCTCAAGAGCTTCCGCGTCATCACCGGCGGGCTCTCGGCCGGCTGTGCGCGCTCCATCGCCCAGGCCCGGCTCCCCGCGCTGGAGACCCTCGAGGTCTGGTTCGGCGACCCCAACTACGGCGGTGACACGACGATCGACGACCTCGCGCCGCTCTTCGAGGGCCAGGGTTTCCCGAAGCTCAAGCACCTCGCGCTCAACAACGCGCCCTTCGAGAACGAGCTCGCGCGCGCGCTGATCACCGCGCCCATCACCCGCCAGCTCGAGTCGCTCTCGCTGCGCTACGGCACGCTCGACGACACCGGCGCCGCGCACCTGCTGCTCCTGCCCAACGCGAAGCAGCTCACCGTCGACGTGCGCGACAGCTACCTGAGCCCCGCGATGATCGAGCGCCTGCAGGCGGGCGTGAAGAAGCTCGAGAGCCACCCGCAGCAAGAGCAGCGTGGCGACCGGCGCTACGTCTCGTTATCGGAGTGACCCGATGTCGGAAGAGCACGTCGTCTTCGCCAGCGCCATCGAAGCCCTCGCCCGCATCCTCGAGCCGCACCCCGAGGTGCGCGCGAAGGTCGCCGCGGCCGGCCTCGATCTCGTGAAGCAGAAGGCGGCGATTCCCCGCGCGCAGTGGGACCAGGCGGTGCTCATCGCGGCGAAGGCGCTCCACCCCGGCGCGACGACCGCCGAGGCGCAGCGCCAGCTCGGGCGCCTCACCATCGAGCACTACGGCAAGGGCGTGATCGGCTCGGCGCTCTTCGCGATGCTCAAGCTGATCGGCCCGATGCGCGCGCTCGGCCGCACCCGCCGCAACTTCCGCACCTCGAACAACTACACCGAGTGCAAGCTCACCGAGCGGGGCCCGCGCGAGGTCGAGCTGTGGATGAACGAGAACGCCACCGTCGCGGAGTACACCGGTGGCGTGGTCGAGGCCGGGGTCGCGGCGGCGGGCGGCAAGAACGCGCGCGCGGTGATCCAGAAGTCCGACGCCGAGGGCACCACCTTCGTCGTCACCTGGGACCCCTGACCGTTCGCGCTTGACCTGAACGGGCGTTCCGGTTCAGTTGGGCGGCGACGAACCCCGCACCTCTTTATTAGGGCTGCCCCGCCCCCTTCACCGAGTCACCCCGTCATGGCCGAACCCGACTTCCTCACCATTCGCGGCGCGCGCGAGCACAACCTCAAGGGCATCACCCTCGAGATCCCCAAGAAGAAGCTGGTGGTGTTCACCGGCGTCTCGGGCTCGGGCAAGAGCTCGCTCGCGTTCGACACGCTCTACGCCGAGGGCCAGCGCCGCTACGTCGAGTCGCTGTCGGCCTACGCGCGGCAGTTCCTCGGGCAGATGGAAAAGCCGAAGTACGACACCATTCGCGGCCTCTCGCCGACCATCTCCATCGAGCAGAAGGCGGCGTCGAACAACCCGCGCTCGACGGTGGGCACCGTCACCGAGGTGCACGACTACCTGCGCGTGCTGTACGCGAACATCGGCGTGCAGCACTGCCACAACTGCGGCCGCAAGGTGGGCAAGCAGACCGCGCAGCAGATCGTCGAGGAGATCATGAAGTCTCCGGCGGGCAGCAAGCTGCAGCTGCTCGCGCCGATCGTCGTCAACCGCAAGGGCGAGCACAAAGACCTGCTGCAAGACGCGCTCAAGCGGGGCTTCAGCCGTGCGCGCGTCGACGGCAAGGTGCGCTCGCTGGAGGACAAGTTCGAGCTCGACAAGAAGAGCAAGCACGACGTCGAGCTGATCATCGATCGCCTGGTGCTGAAGGCCGACCTGAAGCCGCGGCTCACCGACTCGGTCGAGCAGGCGCTCAAAGAGGGCAAGGGCGTGCTGATCGTCACCGACGAGCACGGCAACCGCGCCAGCGATCGCACCATGAGCGAGCTGAACGCGTGCCACCACTGCGGCCTCTCGTTCCCCGATCTCGTGCCCGCGTCGTTCTCGTTCAACAACCCGCTGGGCATGTGCACCGAGTGCAGCGGCCTGGGCACCCGCGCGGAGATGGACCCCGATCTGATCGTCCCCGACCAGACGCGCTCGATCCGCGAGGGCGCGGTCGAGGTGTGGGCCTCGGGCGTGACCCGCGGCGAAGGGTGGACGGCCGATCTCGTCGACACGCTCTCGCGCGCGTTCGGCATCGATCTCGACACCCCGTGGAAGGATCTGCCGAAGAAGCAGCAAGAGGCCGTGCTCTACGGCTCGCAGGGCAAAGAGCTGTCGATGAAGTGGGGCGAGGCCCGCTGGAAGATGGAGTGGGAAGGCCTCGTCAACAAGCTGTGGCGCAGCTTCAACTCCACGACCTCGGAGTCGATGAAGCAGTACTACATGAAGTTCTTGAGCGACAAACCGTGCCCCACGTGCGCGGGTGAACGCCTCAAGCCCGAGTCACGCGCGGTGAAGGTGCACAGCAAGAGCATCGTCGAGCTGTCGCGCCTCACCATTCGCCAGGCGCTCGACTTCATCGCCGAGCTGCCGCTGACGAAGAACGAGGCCACCATCGCCGCGGAGCTCTTGAAGGAGATCCGCTCGCGCCTGTCGTTCCTCGCCGACGTCGGTCTCACCTACCTCTCGCTCGATCGCGCGGCGTCGACGTTGAGCGGCGGGGAGAGCCAGCGCATTCGCCTCGCCTCGCAGATGGGCAGTGAGCTCACCGGCGTCATCTACATTCTCGACGAGCCGAGCATCGGCCTGCACCAGCGCGACAACGGCCGGCTGATCGCCACGCTCAAGAAGCTGCGCGACCTCGGCAACTCGGTGCTGGTGGTCGAGCACGACGAAGAGACGATGGAAGAGTCGGACTGGATCGTCGACTTCGGCCCCGGCGCGGGCGAGCTCGGTGGCGAGGTGATCGCCGAGGGCACCCCGAAGCAGGTGATGGCCAACGAGAAGAGCGTCACCGGCGGCTATCTGTCCGGCCGCCTCGAGATCGGCATCCCCCTCATTCGCCGGCCGCTCGGCAAGCAGAAGCTCGTCATCAAGGGCGCGAAGGAAAACAACCTGAAGGACCTCGACGTGGAGATCCCCCTCGGGCTCTTCGTGGCGGTGACGGGCGTGTCGGGCGCGGGCAAGTCGACGCTGGTGAACGAGATCCTCTACCCGGCGCTCGCGCGGCACATCTACCAGACGCGCGACATCCCCGGCCGGCACCACTCCATCCAGGGGCTCGAGTTCCTCGACAAGGTGATCGACATCGATCAGCGCCCCATCGGCCGCACGCCGCGCTCGAACCCGTCGACGTACACCAAGGTGTTCGACGCGATTCGCGAGGTGCTGGCGCAGACCCCCGAGGCGCGCGCGTACGGCTACACGCCGGGCCGCTTCTCGTTCAACGTGAAGGGCGGGCGCTGCGAGTCGTGCGAGGGCGACGGCGTGAAGAAGGTCGAGATGCACTTCCTCGCCGACGTGTACGTGCCGTGCGAGGTGTGCGGCGGCAAGCGCTTCAACGACGCGACGCTGCGCGTTCGCTACAAGGGCAAGAACGTCGCGGAGATCCTCGACCTCTCGGTGCGCGAGGCGATGTCACTCTTCGAGCTGCACCGCGACATCATGCGGCACCTGCGCACGCTCGATGACGTGGGCCTCGGGTACATCAAGCTCGGTCAGCCCTCGACCACGCTCTCGGGCGGTGAGGCGCAGCGCATCAAGCTCTCGCGCGAGCTCGCCAAGGTCGCCACCGGGCGCACGCTCTACATCCTCGACGAGCCGACCACGGGCCTGCACTTCGAAGACATTCGCAAGCTGCTCAGCGTCCTCAACCGGCTGGTGGAGAACGGCAACACCGTGCTCGTCATCGAGCACAACCTCGACGTCATCAAGTCGGCCGACTGGGTGATCGATCTCGGGCCCGAGGGCGGTGCGGGTGGTGGGCAGCTGCTGGCCATCGGCACGCCAGAGAAGGTCGCCGAGGTGAAGGGCAGCTACACCGGCAAGTACCTGAAGCACGTGCTCGAGAAGCAGCGCAAGCAGCGGGTCGGTCAGCGCGTCGCGGTCTGAGCGCGCCACACCACCCACGAGGTCAGCGCGCCGGTCACCAGCGTCAGCGCCACCCAGATCGGCACCTGCTCGGCCATGCCGGGCAGCCCCGCGCGCACACCGGCCTCGGAGCCGGCCGCGAGCACCAGCGTGTACAGGCCGCCCTGCAGACCCGCGAGCACGCACGCCACCGGGGCCCACGCCGAGCCGCGCCACGCGAGCACCGCCGCGGTCGCCATCGCCGGCACCATCACCGTGAGATCGAGCGCGGCGATCAATCGAAACGCGTCTTCGCCGATCGACTGCATCGCGCCCGTCGCGAGCCACGCCGCCCACTGGCCGAGCCACGCCACCGTGAGCCCGAACGCGACCACGCCCAGCCAGTTGCCCGCCACGCGCGTGCTGACCTGCGGCGCGCTCACCACCCGGGGATCGAACACGAAGATCGATCGCACCAGCGCGGCGATCGCGAGCACGAACGCCGCGACGTACAGCGGAAAGAACGCGTTCAGCGCGGCGCCGAAGAGGTAGTACGCGTCGTTGTAGACGGCGTAGGCGAGCGCTCCGAACCACACGAGCGTGCCACGCGCCGAGCCGTTGCGCGCCGTGGCCCACGCGAAGAACAACGACGGCACGCCGACCAGCAAGGTCACCCAGTCGTTGCCCGCCCACGCCGCGCGCGCCCACGCCACGTCACGGTAGAGGTGGGGAAAGATCGCGCCAGCGCTGGCCTGCACCAGCATCACCACGCACAGCAGCAGGCCGGTTGAAAACGGAAGGCGGGCGAGGGGCGCCCGGGTCGCACCCGTTGCACCCGCGGGCCGCAAGGGCGCAGGAACGGGGCTGGCCGGCACGCCGATCTCGACGGTTGTCGCCATGCGCAGGGGTGAAGCATCGGCGATGCCACCGGCTACGCTGCGCGCCCATGAGCGACCTCCTGATCACTGCGTTTGGCGGCAAGGTTTTCGGCGTCGATCGTCACACCGGCGCCATCGCGTGGCGCTTCGCCTTCAGCGAGTACAACGGCTCGACCGTCGAGCTCTTCTTCCCCACCCCGGATCGCGTGCTCGCGGTGACCAGCAACTACCTGGGCGTGCTCGAGCGGGCGACGGGCGCGGTGATCAAGCAACTCGAGCGCAAGGACAAGGCGGCCAACCACCGCCCGGTCGCGATCCTCGACGGTCGGCAGCTCATCATCGGCTCGCAAGGCACCCTCGCCTGCTACTCGCTCGACCTCGAGCTGCAGTGGGACCAGCAGTTCAAGGGCGAAGGCACCGCCCCCACCGCGCTCGGCTTCCCCGGCAACGTTCGGCAGGCCGACGACCGCGGCGCGAAGTAGACGCGAGGGTTCCATGCGACTGGGCTACCTCGTCCCCACGTTGTTCTTCGGAGCGTTCGCCGCGCTCGGCTTCTTCCTCGCCCACCGCAAAGCGAAGAAGGTGAAGTTCTTCCAGCAGGAAGAGCTCGAGGTCGGCCAGGTGACGCAGGCCGCGGTGTGCAAGGTGCACGGCGTCGTCGCCACGCCGCAGCCGATCATCGCGCCGTTCAGCGGCAAGCCGTGCGCCTGGTACGCGGTGCTGGTGCAGGAATACGTGCAGGCCGGCCGCTACTCGCGCTGGCAGACGGTGCACCACGCGGCGAGCGGCTCGGTGTTCCAGCTCAAGGACCGCAAGGGCCCGGGCACCATCGAGATCGATCCCCGCGGCGCCGACGTGAAGCTCGCCACCGAGGGCGGCTCGGAAGATCGCCAGCTGCTCGCCAACTACCTGCAGTCGATCGGCCAGTCGCGCCTGCTCGGGTTCGGCAACCTGCGCGCCAACGAGACCACGCTGGAGGCCGGCGAGAAGATCATGGCGCTGGGCACCATCGTGCAGACGCCCGGCGGCTACCGCATGCAGGCCGGCAAGTCGCCGTACGTGATCAGCGACACCGACAGCGGGCAGATCGCCTACCAGGAGAACAACTCGATGTACGTGATGCGCTTCTGGGGCGGCCTGTGCGCGCTCGCGGCGCTGTACTTCGCGTGGCACCTGGTGCGGCATTGAGCACGCTCGGGCGCGTCATCTTCGTGCTGGTGCTCGGAGCGCTCGCCGGTCTCGCCGCCACCCGCAGCCTCCCGCTCGGCCTCTTCGTCGGGCTGATCGGCCTCCTCGTCTTCCTCCTCTTCGTCTTCAACCGCACGCGCGAGGGCGCGAACATCAACAACCGCGGCCTGACGCTGATGGGCGAAGGCCGGCTGGTCGACGCGATCGATCACTTCGAGCGCGCGCAGAAGCTGATGCCTCGCTCGCCGATGCCGGGCTTCAACACCGGGCTGGCGAAGCTGTGGCTGTGGCGCCTCGAGGAAGCCCGCGTCGCCCTCGAGAAGGCCACCAGCACCATCGCCGGCAAACCGCTGCGCATCATCGCCGCGCCCGCGCTGACCTTGATCGCCGCGCTGCAGAACGACCAGGCGCGCTTTCAGAACCACATGCAGGAGCTCGGCATGCTCCAGGTCGAGCGCGGCGGTGTCGCGTCGATGGCGAAGGCGGTGATGGCCGCGCGCGCGCGGTCGTGGCGCGAGGTGCTCGACACGCTCTCGCTCGAACGCACGCGGCCGCTGGGAGGCCCTGCCCGCGCCATCGCCGACGCCCTGCGCTGCTGGGCCACCGTCGAGGTCGGTGGGCGGCCCCTGCCGATCGACTTCGTGGGGGTGTTCGGTGAAACCGGCCCCAGCGCCGTGAAACAATGGTGGCCCGAGTTCGCAGCGTTCCTCGAAGCCCGCGGTCAGGCAGGAGATTCGCCATGACGCCTCGCAGGTCGTTGAGCCGGCGTGAGCTGATGGTCGTCGCCGGAGGTGCTGCGCTGCTGCCCGCGTGCGCTCCGGGGTTCCAGCTCCCGGCGAGCGCGACGTTCGACGAGCTGCTCGAGCGGGTGCACGGCACCGACCCGGAGATCCACAACGGGCTCACCAACCACGCGCCGATGGCGGCCGAGGCGCTGGTGACGCTCGAGCTCGCCGATCGCGCGGTCCCCTTCGTCAACGAGCACAGCAAGACGCTCGACCCGATGCAGCCTGGCAAGGTGCTCGGCGCTGATGAGCACGACGGCGCGCTCGGCGTGAACGCCCGCCGCTTCGACTGGATCGCGACGTGGTCGACCGGGGTCGAGACCACGGCCCCCGCGGCGCTGCTCCAGCGGGAATGGCCGAACCTCTGCGCTGGCTATCTCGCCGATCTGTGCCACGGGCCGATTCGCACCGCCCACGCGCTGCGCAGCCTGGCGCGCGAAGACACCAGCCGCCGCCGCGTCGAGTTCGCCCACGCGCTCGGCGCCTGGTCGGCCTACGAATTTCCGCTGGCGGGGAAGCCGGGCGCGCACGCGGTCGCGGGTCGAGATCTCGTGCAGGTGCTCGAGTCGATCCCCGTGCTCCCGAAGGCACAGCGCAAGTCCGGCGCCATCGACGCGATGTGCGCGCCGCTCGCGGCCTCGCAAGACTTCATCGACGCCGTCGAGTCGGTGGATCTCTCCGTGTGGGACCCGTCACGCACCATCACCGAGCTCACCGCGGCGGCCGCGCGCGCGTTCATCGTCGAGCCCAACATCTTCCTGCTCCACGCCGTCACCGGGGCCAGCGCAGCGCGGCTCCTCTTGCCGGCGCTCGACGTCACGCAGCACACCTCGCTCCTCGCCTGCGCCTTCCACTCGGTCGCATCGATCCTCGCGATCAGCCAGACGCAGGCCGGCCTCCCCGCGCCCGCCGCGTCGCCCACGTCGCTCGACGCCCAGAAGGCGCGCGCCGCCACCAGCTTCGACGGCCACGTCATCAAGCTCACCGAGGTCGCGTTTCGCGAATCGGCCATCGACCCACGCCCGGAGTTCGTCATCGCGGCGTCGGTGTGGAGGAAGTGAGCCGCGCGCTCGCAACCTCCTGGAATCGCACTGCCTTCTGGATCGACGAAATCGCGGTGACAGCTCGGCGTCACCGCGGTGTTCGACCGACACCATGAACGCTCCGATCCGCTTCGTCCTCCTCGCTGCGCTGTCCTTCCTCGGCTGCCAGGCCCCGCTCGGCAGCGGCACCGTCATCTCGCAGGACCGGGAAGTCACCAGCTTCCGCCGGCTCGCCATCGGCTCGGGCATCAGCGCCCGCGGCGCGATCGGCACGCGCGCGGTGAAGATCACCAGCGACGACAACGTGGTGCCGCTCGTGCAGACCTTCGTGAGCGGCGAGACGCTCCACGTGCAGCTCAAGCCTGGCGTGATCAGCCCGCTCGCCTCGACCCTCGTCGCCGACATCAGCAACGATCTCTTCGAGGCGCTCGACGCGTCGGGCGGCGCCGACGTCACGCTCGACGCCACCACCGTCGACGACTTCCCCGTCACCGCCTCGGGTGGCAGCTCGGTGCACGTGAGCCGGCTGGCGGCGCAGACCCTCACCGTCGAGGCCACCGGCGGCAGCTCGGTCACCCTCACCGGCAGCGCCAGGAGCGCGCACCTCGGCGCCAGCGGCGGCAGCGATCTCCACCTGCGTGACGTGCCCCTCACCTCGGCCAGCCTCGACGCGTCGGGCGGGAGCACCATCTTCGCGCGCGTCTCGGCGACGTTGACCGGCGCCGCCTCTGGTGGGAGCACCGTCACCGTCGTCGGTGCACCGGCCAACCAGGTCGAGGTGACCGGCGGGTCCGAAGTGCACCTCAACGCGGAGTGAGGCGTGAGCGTCGACGTCGAGCAGCTCTACGGCAGGTACGGCCCGATGGTGCTGCGCCGCTGCCGCCAGCTGCTGCGCCACGACGCGAAGGCCGTCGACGCGATGCACGACGTCTTCGTGCTCGTGCTGCGTCACCAGGCTGAGCTCGAGGCCACCGCGCCCAGCTCGCTGCTCTTCAGGTTGGCGACCAACGTCTGCCTGAACCAGCTTCGCGGCGCCCGGCGCAAACCCGAGACCGACGACGACGAGGTGCTCCTCACCATCGTCGAAGAGCTCGACGTCGAGGCCCGCACCCGTGCCCGCAGCGTGCTGGCGCGGCTGTTCGCCGATGAACCCGAGACCACCGCGACCATCGCGGTGCTGCACTGGGTCGATGGCATGACGTGGGAAGAGGTCGCCCGCGAGATGAAGATGTCGGTGTCGGGCGTCCGCAAGCGCGTGCGCACCCTCACCGCGCGAATCGAGAAGGTCCAGGAGAGAACGCCGTGAGCAAGCCGAAGTTCGAAGACTGGAAGCTCGAGCGCTATCGCCTGGGCGAGGCGTCGGCCGACGATGCCCGCGCGATCGCCGCGGCCGCGCTCGAAGATCCCGCACTGCGCGCGCGGCTCGAGGCGCTCGAGGCCGACGATCGCGCGACGCTCGAGCGTCTCCCGCCCGCGCAGGTCGCGCAGCGCGTGAGAGACCACGCGACCCCGGCGCCCGCGAGGGCCTGGCGCTGGGCCCCCGCGCTCGCGCTGGCCGCCGTCGCGCTGGTGGGCGTGGTGGTCCTGCGGGCGCGCGATACGGGCGACGACGTGCTGCGCCCCAAGGGCGACGGTCCGACGCTGCGGCTGTTCCGCCTCGCCGGGCAGACCCCTGAGCGCCTCGCCGACGGCGCCCACGTTCGCGCGCACGACGTGGTGCAGGTGGCGTTCGAGCTGCAAGGCGCGCCGTTCGCGGTGGTGGTGAGCGTCGATGGCGGCGGCCACACCACGCTCCACTGGCCCGGGGATCATCGCGCCGAGTCGACCGCCGTCGCGCCCGGGTTCAAGACGCTCCCCCAGAGCTTCGAGCTCGACGAGGCGCCCGGCTTCGAGCGCTTCTTCCTCGTCACGTCGACGCGGCCGCTCGAGCCTGACGCGATTCTCGAGGCCGCCGCGCGCGCGGCTCGCGATGGCGCGCTGAGCGTGCGACCTGATGACACGTGGCGCGCCCTTCTCCTGGACAAGCAGCCCGCAGACGGAGCCCCGAATCCATGATCACCTCACTCGTCGTCGCGCTCGCGTTGACCCAGGCGCCCGACCAGACGTTGCGCCGCCTCGCCTTGATCGCCGGCGCGAACGACGGCGGAAGTGGACGCGTGCAACTGCGCTACGCGACCACCGACGCGCGCGCGATGTCGAAGGTGCTCACCCAGCTCGGGGGCGTCGACGCGCGTGACGTCAGCGTGGTCGAAGATCCCACGCCGGTGCAGCTCGAGGCGGCGCTCGACTCGCTCGCCTCGCGCCTCGCGCAGAGCCGCGACGGCAAGACGCGCCTCGAGGTCTTCTTCTATTACTCGGGCCACAGCGACGAAGAGGGGTTGCTCCTCAAGGGCCAGCGCCTCTCGTACGCGCGGCTGCGCAGCAAGCTCGACGCGATGCCCGCCGAGGTGCGCATCGCGGTGCTCGATTCCTGCGCGTCCGGCGCGCTCACGTTGCTCAAGGGCGGCGCGGCGCGGCCAGCCTTCCTCGTCGACGCCGCCACGTCGCTGAGCGGCCACGCGTTCCTCACCAGCGCCTCGGCCGACGAGGCCGCGCAGGAATCGGAGCGCCTCAAGGCGAGCATCTTCACGCACTTCTTCCTCTCGGGGCTGCGCGGCGCCGCCGACACCAGCCACGACGGCCGCGTGACGCTCGCCGAGGCGTACCAGTATGCGTTCACCGAGACGCTCGCGCGCACCACCTCGACGCGCTCGGGCCCGCAGCGCCCCGGGTGGGACATTCAGCTGGTGGGCACGGGCGACCTGGTGCTCACCGATCTGCGCACCGCCGATGCCCGGTTGGTGCTCGACGCCAACCTCTCGGGCCGGGTGCTGGTGCTCGGCGCCGACGGCACGCTCGCGGTGGAGGTGGTGAAGCCGCCCGGCAAGCCGCTCGAGCTCGGGCTCGAGACCGGCACGTGGCGCGCGGTGGTCGATGACGGCGCTGGCCACGTCGGTGAAGCGAAGCTCGAGCTCACGGCGGCGAGCACGCAGGTGCTGACCCGCGCCGCGCTGACGCCGAGCACGCTGGAGGTCACGGTGCGGCGCGGCGATGAGCCCGACTACCCGACGCTGCCGGTCGACGTGGCCTTCGTGCCGCCGCTGAGCATCTCTGGCGCGCTGGGGCCACCGCCTCGCGTGCACGCTGGCCTGGGCGTGCTCGGGTTGCGCGTGGGCGCGGTCGACGGCGCGGTGGTCGGCAGCATCGGCACGTGGGTCGATGGAAAGGTCACGGGCTTCGCGCTCGGCGGTGTCTTCCTGAAGACCGGCGCGGTCACCGGCTGGGGCGTCGGCGGCGTGGTGCACGTGGCGACCGGCGACGTCACCGGGTGGAGCCTCGGCTCCGTCACCAGCATCGTCGCGGGCGATCTCACCGGCGTGCAGACCGGGTTGTTTGCGCTCACCAGCGGCCGCATGCAGGGGGTGCAGCTCGGGCTGGTCGAGCTCGCGCCGGGCGGCTTCGCGGGCGGCCAGGCCGGCCTCGCCAACGTCGCGTGGAACGAGGGCACGGGTGCGCAGGTCGGCTTGCTCAACGTCGGCGGCGACGTCACGGGCGCGCAGATCGGCCTGCTCAACATCGCGCGAACGGTGCGGGGCACGCAGGTCGGGCTGTTGAACATCGCCGGGGAGAGCACCGCCCCCGTCGGGCTGCTGAACGTGATCACCCGCGGCAAGTTCCACGCGGCGGTGTGGGCGAACGAGACGAACGTCGCGAACCTCGCGCTCAAGCTCGGCAGCCGCCACGTGTACAGCTTCGTCGAGCTCGGCCTCAACCCGCGGCGGCCGACGGGTGCGATGCACGCCGCGCTCGGGCTCGGTCTCGGGGTGCGCGTGCGCGGCGAGCGCTTCTACGGTGAGCTCGAAGGCGTGGTCGATGCGGTGCAGCCGATCGGTCAGACCTGGCAGAGCGCCGTGCTCAGCACCAACGCCCGGGTGAACGTCGGCTTTCAGCTGACCGACTGGCTCGCGGTGTTCGCCGGGCCGCAGCTCGCGACGATGGTCGCGGTGACCGAGGGGCCCGATCTCCACGCGTACACGCCGTGGGGCTTCGATGCCTCGAGCCGGGTGCGGCTGATTCCCGGGTTCGTGGTCGGCGCACAGCTGCTCTGACCTCTCGGGGTGAGGAAGAAAAAGAACGACAGCCATAGGGACGACGGTGGTGGTGGGTACCTGTGCCCTGCCGAGAAGCGTTCGAGCCCCTCAGCACGTCACACATTGGGTACCGGGTAGAGAAGATGCTCTGGGAGAGCACTTTCTCTGCCCAGTGGGCTCGACCGCGGTGCGGATAACGCTGTCACAGCTCATTTTCCGCACCGGCGTCGGTCCCACCGTGCGTGAACTTCGCCGAAACCCATCACAGCTGGTGTCGCCCTGAGCCGCTCCTCAGCGCGCGGCGCGACGCCGACGTGCCTCACCGCTCGTGTCGCCCAGCGCCGATCCTCAGCGTGCCGCCCGACGCCGACGCGCCAGCACCGCCGCCGCGATCGCGCCCATCACCAGCAAGTCGGGAGTGAGCGCCAAGCTCGAGCAGCCCGGGCTCGCGCTGATGTTGCCGCTCCCGCCGCCCGAACCACCACCCGTGCCGCTCGCCGCACCACCACCCGTCGAGGCGGCACCACCGCCCGTCGCCGCCGAGCCGCCACCGGTCGCCGCCGAGCCACCGCCGGTCGCCGCCGAGCCACCACCCGCCGAGCCACCACCCGTCGAGCCCGATCCACCACCGGCCGCCGAGCCACCGCCCGCCGCCGAGCCGCCACCCGTCGCCGAGCCGCCACCCGTCGCCGAGCCGCCACCCGTCGCCGAACCACCACCCGCCGCCGAACCACCACCCGTCGCCGAGCCGCCGCCCGTCGCCGAGCCACCACCCGTCGCCGAACCACCGCCCGTCGCCGATCCACCACCCGTGCCCGACCCACCACCCGTCATCCCGCCGCCACCGCCAGTCGAGCCACCACCACCACCCGTCCCCGTCATCCCCGGCGGCGTGCCGTACCGCCACACGCGCGACACCGCGACCTCATCGAGCTCCCCCTGGAACGACCCATCGCCCGTCGGAGGACACGCCGGCCGCGCGCCCGGCCCACCGAAGGTGAGCGCCGAGGTGGTGCCCTGCAGCGTCGCCGCGGCGAACGTGGTGCGCGAAGTCTCGACGTCGTTGATCAGAAAGTTCATCACGCCCGTCGCGGCGTCGTACTGGTACGCGATCTTCGACCACTGGCCGACGGGCAGCACCGCGTTCGACCGAATCGAATACTGCGTGCCCCCGGTCACCATCACGCGCGCCTGCAGGCTCAGGTCGTCTTCGAGCACCAGCGAGTACGCACCGTTGATGTTCGGCTTGCCGAGCAGCAGCCGGTAGTTGTTGTTCGCGTCGCAGTTGGGCGAGACGGCGGGCTTGATCCACATCTCCACGGTGATGGCGTTGACGGGCTGCAGGCTGGTGGCGTGCGCGATCTCCACGCGACCGTCGACGCCGTTGAAGATGATCGCCTTGCCGAGGTGGCCGTTGTTGCGCAGCGGGAACGACGCGCCCCCGCGCAGGATGCCGGTGTTGGAGTACCCCGAGCTGTCAGCGGTCTTCGTGAGATCGAACGCACCACCGCTGGTGACGAACTCGTTGCCGTGCCACAGGCCCGCGTACCGCCCGTCGAGCGCGTCGTCGAACATCAGCTCGGCGTAGTTCGAGGTGTTGCTGCCGAAGAACGGCCACACGTCGACGCCCGCAGTGGTCGGCAGCGGCCGCGCGTTCATCGGGCCCGGCGAGCTGAAGAACAGCCGCACGGTGTTGTCGGTGTCGGGGTTCACCGCGCCGTCGATGTGCGCGAGCTGCCAGTTGGTCGGGTAGCCGATGACCGAGAGTGCGTTGCGGCGCGGCCCGCAGCCCGGCGGGTCTTCGTTCGGAGGCCCGCTGCGGCACGGCATGTTCGTCGCCGTGAAGTTGATCGCCTCGCCATCGGGGAAGATCCACGGGTAGGCGCCGTAGAAGACCTGGTTGTTGGTGTACGCCACGCCCGCCGGGTCGCGGAGCACGCGCTCGGCGAGCCGGTAGCGGCCCACCACGGCGCTGTCGGTCGCCATCGCGGTGATGCTCTTCGGCGCGGCCCAGCCCGTCGACCCGCAGGCGGTGGCGTTGGTCGAATAGACGAGCGTGTCGATCGCGCCGGTGTTGTTCGGGTGGCCCTGCCAGACCATCAACTTGCCGTCGCGCGTGATGGTCGGCTCGATGCCGCGCAGCGTGGTCGACAGCGGCGTGAGCGACGTGTCGGTCCAGTTGAACGACTGGACCGCCGCCGACGGCGTGCCGGGCTGCGAGACGACCACGCTCAGGCGGCGACGGCGCAGCACGTTGTTCGGCGCCGCGGCCAGCGCGTCTGAATCGAAGACCACCAGGTCGTAGCAGGCGTACGCGCCGGAGCCGTTGGCCGAGCCGTCCTGGTTGCAGCGCGTCGGCTGCTGCGTGGGCTCACACAGGGCCAACGCGTTCTCGTTGTGCTGGTCGCTCTGGATCAGCACCGGCGACGAGAAGGCCGCGCCGATGTTGAGGCCGCCGGTGGTCGTCACCGCCTCGGGCCGCAGCACGCGCGCTTCCCAACCGGGCGAGGTGCGCACGATGTACAGCCGGCCATCGAACGTCACGTTGTGCCCGTTGCCGCCCATCGGGCTCGAGATGGCCACCGGGCTGGTCGCCGCACAGCTCAACGACACGAGGACTGAGAGTGAGATCATGTTGGGCCCAGATTGTTGATTTTCAAATCAACGAAGGCCCAGAGGTGTAGCCCGGCCGCGACCCGCCGCACAATTGGGGAGGCGCGTTCACAGTGTGCACGGCAGTGAACACGCGCAGCGCCCCGCGCCTCGTCAGGGGCAGTTGGCGCGCACCAGGGTCCAGCTCGGGTTCTTCCCGCCTTCGCCGGGCGTGTTGTCGTCGTACGCGTCGTCGGCCAACCAGATCCCTAGCTTCCCGCCCTGGAAGTAGAAGTCCTTCGGAGGCAGCGCCTTGTTCGCCGCGTCGCACGCCGCGAACGAGGAGTAGCCGACGTCGGGGTACGGCGGGTTGATGTCGCGGCCGAAGGTGCCGGGGGCGATCATCAGCTTCTCGGCCTTCGACGCGCCGATGATCCACCAGGCGATGGAGCCATTCGAGAAGGCATTGCAGGTCCAGCTCTGGTTGGGGCTGAACCTCATGCACCCGCCGTTGTTCCGCAGCCGGTAGTTGCCCGCGGGAATTGGACGCCCGTCGTCGAAGAAGATCTCCGAGCCGAAGAGGCTCAGGTTCGTCGCCGTGGCCATGCTGGTCGCCGTGCCCACCACGCAGGACAGCGTGTGGCTGGTGAGGAACGTCGCCGTCTTCGAGGCGCGAGTGGGGAGACTCGACGATCCCGGCACCGTCCACGTCGCCTCGACCCGGCCCCCGTTCTCGCAGCCGCTCACGCACGTCCACGTGAAGGTCGCGCTTCCGTAGGCATCGAGCGGGACCGGATCGCTCGGCGTCACGGTGCCGACATCGACCGTGAAGGTCACCTGCCCCGTCCCCACCTTTCCGCTGGAGTCAGTCGCGCGCACCAGGCCGCTCACCTCGCTGATGTCGACGCTGAAGGCCCCGGGCTCGATGGTGACGACGAGCTCCGGCGAGCCGGTGGGGGCCGAGCAGGCCGCAAGCACGGTGCACACCACGACCAACACGACCGACAGACGAACGACCCGCATGAATCCCCCCCGCTCGAAGACTGGCTGCGAAACCCCGAGGCTAGGCGAGCGGCTGAGCAGTGTGAACGGGAGTGAACACGTTTCGCCGCGCGCGGCTCTTCGGCAGAGTGTCGGCCGTGCGTCACCTCTGGCCCCTCGCTGCGTTGCTCGTGAGCGCCCTCACCGCCTGCCCGGTGGGCCCGGGGCCCGATGACGCGAGCACGCCCGACGCGGGCCTCGACGCGGGCAACGCGAGCGACGCCGGCACCGACGCCGGCAGCTACGAGCCGCCGCCCATCGACATCGGCCGCAGCCTCTTCTGGAACGACGCGGGCGTGCTCGACGACGCGAGCCTCATCAGCTTCTCGAAGGTGATGGCCGTGGCGAGCGACGACGGCCACGGGGGCGCGCTGCTCTCGCAGTGGTTCCACCGCTTCAACACCACCGCGCACTCCGAGCGGGCGATTCCCGCGCAGTTCATCGACGCGCTCGCGCTCACCCAGGGCAGCGACCCGCACGCGTGGGACCTCTCGCTCCTGCCCTTCAAGGCGACCGGCATCCACAACCGCATCGACCTCGCGAAGCTCACTGCCGGCGGCCACTGCGGCGAGCTGCGCGTGTCGTTCACCTCGACCGACGTCACGCTCTCGCCCTTCCACGTGCTGTTCCTCTTCCGCCAGCCGGCGCTCGCCGACGACGTCGACGGCACCGGCCGCGTCACCTGCACCGGCACCGCGCGACGGTGGGCCGAGCTGAGCGCGCTCGACGAGACGACCTTCCGCGCGCGCTTCCGCGACGTGGTGGCCCAGGGCTTCACGCACGAGCGCTTCCTGTTGTTCGAGACCGTCGAGTTCACCCTCGCCCCGTGGGAATGGCGCCAGTGGGTGCCGCAGGGCGATGGCGGCGTCGACAACCCGGCCCTCTTCCAGCAGCTCGACGTCGAGCGGCTCAACGTGTCGGGCACCTACCGCGACGACTTCCTCGCGTGGGTCGACGCCAACGCCGCGCAGCTCGACGCCCGCCGCGTCGAATTCCCCGAGCGGTTCCGCGTGCCCTCGATTCGCGTCAACCAGGGCGTGACGCGCCCGCCGCTCCTCCTGCCCGCGCGCACCGACTTTCCCCAGCTGCGGCAGGAACTGGAGATCGTCGGCTGCGCCGCCTGCCACACCGCCGACGCCGAGTTCGTGCAGACGCGCGCCGACCGCACCGCCAGCCCCTTCTACGAGAAGGAACTCCTCGCCCGCGCCGCGCACCTCGCCGAGCTCGCCCGCGGCATCGCGAACCCCACGCCCTTCGGCCCGCTGCAGGCCAACCCCGTCCTCCCGCCGTGAGCCGCCGTGATTGGGCGTGGCGCTGGTCGGTCGCCTACGGGCCGCTGACGTTGACCCTGCGCTTCGAGCGGCCGCCGCTGCTCCCGCGAGACTGGCTCGCCGCGCGGCACCGGCGCCCGTACCAGGAACTCGCGCCCGATCGCTGGTCGCTCCGCGCGCCGCCGAGCGACCATTCCGAGTTGGTGCTCACCACGCCGAACAGCCTGACCTGGGTGCGCAGCTACGCGACGCCGCGCGAGATCTCGGTCGCCTTCGACGACGCCGCGCTCGCCGCGCTCGAGGCCGGCGAGCTGGGCCCCTTCACGTGGGACCTCCTCGACGAGGACTACGTCACGCCCATCGCCGCCGGAGACGACCCCGCGTCGCTCACCCGCTACCTCGAGGCGCCCACCGCCGAGCTCGACGCCCACTACCGCGCGCTCTTCACCCCGCTCGAGTTCGACGGCACCTCGGCGCAGACCGAAGAGGAGCTGCTCGCCCAGGCCCGCGTGGCGATCGATCGCTGGCACGAGTCGCGCGGGCCGCACGAGCACCTGCGCGTGCTGAAGATCTTCGCCCGCCCCGGGCTGGGCACCGACTGGCTGCGCCGGCTCGGGCGTCCGCGCCTGCTCACCACCGTGACCTTCCGCGCGCCCTAGAGCCGCACGCCGACGCTCACCGAGCCCAGCAGGAAGAAGCGGGGGTTGGTGTCGGGCGTGAAGAAGTACATCGTCGGCACCTCCGCGCGCACGGCGAGCAGGGGAACCGGCTTCCACTCGATGCCCAGCGCGCCGGTGAGGCCCACCGCGACCGAGCCCGCCGCCGCGAGGAGCGGCACCTCGAGC
This sequence comes from Myxococcaceae bacterium, assembly GCA_046351675.1. GTDB lineage: Bacteria > Myxococcota > Myxococcia > Myxococcales > Myxococcaceae > Archangium_A. The sequence goes on along the minus strand of JAXLYB010000005.1, from coordinate 210,365 downwards.
ACCACCAGCGGGTGCACCACCCAGTCCGCCGAGCCGATCACCAGCCCCGCATGCACCGCCCCGCCCGGCGTGGTGCTGATCAACGCCGCGGCCCCCAACTCGAGAAAGCCGAGCACGCGGTACGTCACCAGCACCCCGAAGTTGCCGCGGAAGTCGTTGCTCAAGATCGGCGCCACGCCCTGCGCTCGCGCGTCGACCCCGAAGCGGCGCATCGACGCGTCATCGGTGCCGCTCGTGCTCGTGGTCGCGCCGGGGCCGGTACCGCTCACCCCCGCGCTGCCGGGAAAGAGCGCCGCCACCGCCGGAGCGATCACGTCGAGAATCGACTCCTCGGTGGCGTTCTTCAGCCGCTGCGAGAAGCGCTGATCGACCCCGCCGCTGCTCGAGTCGATGCGCGAGAGCTCGACCACCACCGTCGTGCCGACGTTGGCGATGCTCCCCGAGATCACGAAGCGGCTGCCGAGCGCGTTGGCGATCTCCGCGTTGCACTGGGCGTCGGCGCAGTTGAGCACCTGCCGCTGCCGCTCGACGCCCAGCAAGGCCTCGATGTCGTCGGGCGTCATCACCTTGAAGCCGCGCGTGGCGATCTCGTGGCCGAGCTGCACCGTGAAGACGCGCGCCAGGTCGGCCTTCGCGCCGTTGAGCGCGCGCAGCGGCAGCATCGCCACCCGCTCACCGGCGCGCGCGAGCGTCGGCGCCAGCAACACCGCCACCACGCCGGCCACGCGCCACGCGCGCCGATCACGCGCACGGGTCGCGATCAGGCCGAGCACCAGGAACGCGAGCCACCCGCCGCTCGCGCCGCCCGCCTCACAGCCGCAGCTCATCAGCGCCACCCCTCCGCCACCGCCGGTGCCGCCATCGCTCTCGGACCCGCCGCCCGTCGCGCTGCCACCACCCGTCGTGCCCCCGCCGCCCCCCATCGCGCCGCCGCCACCCGCCGCCGAACCTCCGCCTGTCGAGCCGCCGCCGCCCGTCCCCGCACCGCCACCCGTGGAACCGCCACCGCCGCCCGTAGAACCGCCACCGCCACCCGTCGTTCCGCCACCGCCACCCGTGGTGCCGCCACCGCCGCCCGTGGTGCCGCCACCGCCGCCCGTGGTGCCGCCACCTCCACCCGTGCCGCCATCGACGACCGGCATGGTGCAGATCGTCGGAGTGCCCGCGCAAGCCACCGCCCCAACGCAGTCGGACCCGAGCGCACACGACGCGCCCATCGACCGCAGCACGCGCACCGGCACCGCGACCGACGCGATGGCCCCCACGGTGACCCGCAGCCACCCTTGCCCGATGAGCACGGCCGGAACGTCCACGTCGACCGAGGTCGCCGTCCACGCGGCCACCGCGAGCTGAACGCGATCGCCGCCCGGCGACTCGAACGTCACGAAGGGATAGTTGGTCGGAGACGACAGCGTGCCGCCGCCGCTGCCCTCCACCCGCCCGGTCAGCCCGGCGCCAACCAGCCGCACGCGTGCGCCGGCGACGACCGTACCCGGGGACGTCAGCGTCGGCCGCCACGCCGCGGTCGGCGTGCGCCCCTCTTCGTAGAGCTCGATCGAGCTCGGCAGCCCCGCGCCGCCGACGACCAGCACGCGCCCATCAGGCACGACCGCCGCGGTCGCGAAATTGTGGATGCCGTTCGAGCCGGCCGCCGCGAACCGCGTCGCCTGCTTCGTGTCGATCAGCACCTGGGCCGACCCGGTGCCGCCGAGCGACAACAAGCGATCGTTGAGCAGCCGGGTCACGCTCACGCCCGCCTGCGCGGCGCCGAGCATGAGGTTCGACCACGAGCCTGCCGTGACGTCGTAGACGTCGGCGACCGACAGCACCGTGCCGGCCGCGTCGGTGCCGTCGACGACGTAGACCTGGTTGCCCACCACGACCACCCCCGGGAAGACGTGGGCGATCGACATGTTGGTCGTCTGCGTCGCCGACGCGACGAGCGTGACGGGGTCGATGAACACGCCCTTGAGCGGCGCGCTGTTGAGCGCCTGGGCGCCGCCGATCACGAAGAGGCGCCCGTCGGCGAGCGAGACCACCGCGAGGCCATAGCGCGGCGCCGGGAGCAGGCCCGGCAGCAGCCGGAAGGTGCCAGTCGCCGGGTCGAAGACCTCGCCGGAGTCGAGGGCCGTGCCGCTCGCGTCACGGCCGCCAATCAGCAGCACGCGCCCATCGGGCAAGGAGATCGCGGCGTGATCCTGGCGGGCGGCGTTGAGCGGCGAGGCGGTGGCGGTGACCTGGTTCGTCACCGGGTCATAGAGCTCTGCGGTCGCGGTCGTGGCTGCCGAGTCGAGGCCGCCGGCCAGGAGCACGCGCCCGTCGGTCAACAGGGTCGCCGTGTGTCGCGAGCGCGCAGTGGTCAACGTCGGCCCGGCGTCGGGCGCCCAGGTCGAACCCGAGAGGATCGTGGTGCCGCCGATCGAGCCGCTGCCCGGATCGCCGCCCGCGAGCAGCACCTGCCCGGTCGCCAGCAGCGTCATCGTGTGGTGCGCCCACCCCGGAGCAGGCAACGACGGGAGCGCCGTGAAGCTGTCGCGCCCCTGCATGGCGTCAAACCACCACGCGTCACCCCAGGTCTGCTGGGTGGCCAGGCACGCGCTGCTGATGGAGCCGTTGCGCGCCATGCCGCCGAGCACCACGATCTCGCCCGTCGGCAGGAGCACCGCGCCCTGGTACTCGCGGTTGGTCGGCGCCCAGCCGGGAGTCGCGTACTGGGTGGTCACCAGCGTCGGCCCCTGCGTGAGATCGAGATCGAAGATGCGCGCGTCGGTCCAGTCGAAGCCGCAGTTGAGATCGAAGCTCCCGCCGGTGATGCGCGTGAGGTGCCCGCTGGGCTCCTGGATCACCTGCCCACGCGAGGCCTCGCAGTAGTCGGGCATCTTCCACGGCTTGGGAATCGCGTACGGCGCCGCGCGCGTCAGGTCGTACGACCAGATGGTCTCGGCGTTGTTGTTCACCGTGCCGCCGACCACCGCCACGCCGCCGTCGGCGAGCTGAAAGACGGTCGGGTAGCGCAACACGTCGTTCGCGTTCGTCGAGTTGAGCGCGTTGAACGAGCCGCCGGTCGTCCACTGGTCGTTCACCGCGTCGTAGAACTCGACCACGTCGTGGCCGCCGTCGCTCGCCGGCCCGCCGCCCACCACCATCAGCTGGCGCCCGCCGCCCGGGAGGTTGACGATGGTCGCCGCCGCGCCCCGGTGCGGCTCGTTCGTCGGCGCACACGGCTGCCAGCCTGCGTCGAGGGCGAAGCGATCGCAGGCCTTCCCGGTGGGGTCTCCGCCGACGATCATCACCCGCCCATCATCGAGGACGGTCGCGGTGTGCCACTGGTGCGCCGCGTTGGGGAACAACGCCGAGGTGAAGCTCGCCCCGCCGTCGGGCAACAGGGTGAGGATCTCGGCTGGCCCACCCTTGCCGACGATCAGCACGCGCCCGTCGTGCAGCATGCTCGCGGTGTGGGCCGAGTGCGGCGCCGCCATGGGGGGCAGCGTGGTGAACTGGCGCGTGACCGGGTCGTACAGCTCGACGCTGTTCAGCTCGGTGCCCGCATCGTCGAGACCACCGGTGATGAGCACCTTGCCGTTGAGGAGCAGCGTGGTGCTGAACTGCGAACGCCCGGTCGCCATGCTCGGCCCTTGCGACCACAGGTCTTCTCTCGACCGGGCAGGCACACCTTCCGTCGCGGCGACCGGTTCGGGGGTGCCCTGGCAGGCGACGACGACGACGGCGACAGCGGTCAACCCGACGAGCACGCGACGAAGCATGCGCGTGATTGTAGGCGGGTCTTCAGCCCAGACGAGGGCGAAAGGGCGCCGAAAGGCGTCGATCAGCTGCGGTAATTGTCCACGACGGTGTAGCGCGTCGCGTACGCCGCGAACGCCGCCGCCGCCGCGAAGGCGAAGAACGCGAAGAAGAACATCTGCGAGGCCATCACGCCCCACCCCTGCCCCTTGATGGCGTCGATGACCGTCGCGTTCTTGGTCACCGTGGCGTTCACCAGCAGCACCCACAGGTTGCCGACCGTGGTGGCGAGGTTCCAGAACGACATCAGCACGCCCTTCATCGGCGCCGGCGCCTGGCTGTACGCGAACTCGAGGCCCGTGGCCGAGACCAGCACCTCGCCGAAGGTCAGCAGCAGGTACGGCACCACCTGCCAGAGAATCGACTGCTTCTCGCCGCCGCGATCGATCACCAGCTGCAGCACCGCCACCGCCACGAAGGCCAGCCCCGCGAACGCGATGCCAAAGCCCATGCGCCGCAGCGCGGTCGGCTCGACGCCCAGCTTCTTGAGCCGCGGGTAGAGCACCAGGTTGTTGAAGGGGATCAGCAGCATCACCAGCAGCGGGTTGAGCGCCTGCATCTGCGAGCCGGTGGTGAACCAGCTCCAGCCAGGCAACTGCAGATCGTTGGCCTGCAAGACGATGGTGGTCGCCTTCTGATCGAACAGCGAGAAGAACGGCGTCACGCACGCGAAGAGCACCAGCACGCGCAGCACCGAGCGCACGCCATCGATCGACTCCGGCGGGTGCTTTGACTTCGCCGTGTCGAGCCGCAGCGCGACGCCCGTGCCCGCGAAGGCGAGGAAGATCACCAGCGCCAGGCAGATGGTCGCCACCGCGTGAATCGCCGGCAGCAACGCGAACGACGCGAGCGCCAGCACCAGCCCCGTGACAGCGAGGCCCGTGCCGAGGTTGAAGCCGCCGCCGAACAGCACCGTGCGGCACACGTTCATGAACGAATTGGGGTCCGCTTCCTTCGGCTTCACGTTCACGTACCGCCCGCGCCCCGCCCAGAAGATGGCGATGCTGATGGCCATCAAGATCGCCGGCACCGCGAACGTCATGCGCAGCCAGCCGGCCTTGAGCAGCGGCGGCATCAGCAGCGACGCGAAGAACGAGCCGAAGTTGATGATGAAATAGAACGCGTCGAACACCACCTTCGCGAGGTGCTTGTTCGACTGGTCGAACTGGTCACCCACGAAGCTCGCCACGCACGGCTTGATGCCGCCGCTGCCGAGCGCGATGAGGAACAGCCCCGTGTAGAAGCCCGGCTGCGAGTCGACCGAGAACGCGAGCAGGAACTGGCCGACGCAGTAGACGATCGAGAGCCAGAGAATGACGCGGTACTTCCCCAGCAGGCGGTCGGCGAGGAAGCCGCCCAGCAGCGGGAAGAAGTACACGCCCATCGCGAAGGTGTGGAACACCTCCTTGGCGGCGGGCCCGCGCTCTTCCGCGGCCATCAACGTCACCAGCAGGTGCATCGACAGGAAGTCCGTGAGGACGTTCCGCATGCCGTAGAAGCTGAAGCGCTCGCACGCCTCGTTGCCGATGATGAACGGGATCTGCCGCGGCATCTTCGCGGGCGCTGCGGCGGGGCCGGCCACTGACGCGGTGCTCATGTGCGAAGACTCAAGGGAATGGGCTCACGCCGCGCGCGAGGTGGGCTCGAAGCCCTGGTCGGCCAGCCACGCGGTGACGCGGCGGCGGCAGCGCTCCATCTTCCACGCGTGCCAGCGCGCGAGCTGATCGGGCAGCCACGACAGCGCCGCCTTGAAGCTCTTGAACGGCCGCGGCGCCGACAGCGCCAGCTCGAGCGATTCCTTCAAGGTCACGTCGATCACGTGCGCGGTGAAGGAGTTCATGTCGGCGATGGCGTGCATCGGGTCGACCGGCGGCACCTTGCGGAAGCGCACCGGGTCGGTCTCGATGTCGGTCGCGGTGAGCCCGCCGAACTCCGAGGGCTCGTACTCGCGGTTGAGCAGGATCACCGCGCCCGTGTCGGTGTCGACGTACCACGCAGAGTCGGGCCCCCCGGCTTGCGAGTTCGCCTCGAAGGCGATCGACAGCTCATCGAGATCGATGGGCAGTGGGCGGAGCGAGCTCATTCGTTTCAGGCCGCGGCCGCAGGAGGCTCTTCGGTGCGCACGAAGTCCTGCTCCTTGTAGAACTTCGCGTAGACCGCGAACACGATCGCCGCGAGCCAGATGATGCCGATGAAGAAGTAGTAGTAGGCCGAGCCGACCAGCGAGTACGTCGAGATCACGTCCTTGCCGTTGAAGTCGCCGGTGCTCACGATGTCGGTGCGCTCGATGTTCATCAGGCGGACCCGGCCCGGCTGCACTTCGGCCACCAGGAAGGTGCCCGCGAGGTCGACGCTTTCCTCGACGCCCTTCTTGTTCTTCACGGTCGTCTTCACGCCCGACTCACCGTTGAAGTCGATCTTCTGGCCGTTCACGAACTTCGACGTGTCGGCGATCGCCACCCACGTCTGCGCGCCGGTCTCGACCTTCGTCACCGCGATCGGCTTGATCGAGAACAGGTTCACCGCCGCGACCACCAGGTTGCCCATCGACGTCGAGAGCAGGAAGAGCGCCATGATGAAGCTCTTCACGCGCAGCGGCGCCTGCTTGTACGAGAACTCGAGCGCGGTGACCGACACCAGCAGCTCGGCCGCGGTGAGAATGAGGTACGCGAAGATCTGCCACCACACCGACACCGTGTGGCCCGCCATGATCTGGTCTTCGAGCCAGCCGACCACGAGGAACGACGCGCCCATCACCACCAGGCCCGCACCGATCTTCCGCAGCGGGGTCACCTTCGCGAACTTGCCGACGAACGGGTAGATGCCCGCCGAGAACACCGGCGCCAGCAGCAAGATGAAGAGGCCGTTCACCACCTGCACCTGCTGCGGCTCGATCGCGAAGCTGCCGAAGAGGTGCTTGTCGAGCAGCGGAGACTGCGCCTGCAGCACGAGCGCGCCGCCGTTCGACTGGTCCCACAGCGCCCAGAAGATCGCGACGAAGAGGTACAGCACGCCGAGCTTCAAGATCAGCTTGATGCCGTCGGCCGAGAACACTTCCTTGAGCCACGCGCGGCCCGCGGGCGGCACCTTCACGTAGCGCGCGCGACCGGCGATGAAGACCATCGTCGCCGCGACCATCATGATCGCCGGCATGCCGAACGCCCAGCGCGGGCCCCAGTTCGGGTCGTTGAGCAGCGTCGGGCACAGCCAGATGGAGATCGACGAGCCCGCGTTGATCGACATGTAGAAGAGCGAGAACGCCCGCTCGATGAGGTGCGCGTTCTTCGCCGAGAACTGGTCACCGACGTTGGTCGACACGCACGGCTTGATGCCGCCGGTGCCGAGCGCCACCAGGCCCAGCGACGCCACCAGCGCGAACTCGCTCTGCCCGAACAACGCGAGGCACACGCAGCCGGTCGCGTAGAAGATCGAGAAGACGAAGATGGTGCGGAACTTGCCCCAGAAGACGTCCGAGACGATCGCGCCGAGCAGGGGGAAGAAGTACGCCGCGGTCTTGAAGAGCGCGCCCCACGCCAGCGCCTTGCCGTCGGGGAACTTCATGAAGCTGACCATGTACGACACGAGGATCGAGTTGATGCCGTAGAAGCAGAAGCGCTCGGCGAACTCGTTGCTGACGATGAACCAGATGCTCGAGGGCATCTTGTTGTCGCGCTCGACGGCAGGCGATCCAGCGTCAGCGGTGGTGGCAGTGGTCACGTGTTGCTCCTGAAGAACCGGGAACTTCGGAACAAAGGCGCGCGCCCCATAGCAGCCTCAGCCCGAGGTGGGAAGGTCACCCACCCGGGCGTGGCGCAGTGCGTCAGCGAACGTCTTCGGAACGGGCCAGCATCCCGGCGTGCCCGAGGAGCTTTCGTTCGAGGCGTTCCATCGCGCGGGCCTCGCGGCGGGTCTGGTGATCGTGCCCGAGCAGGTGGAGCAGGCCGTGCGCGAGGTAGAGCGCCAGCTCGCGCTCGAGCGAGGTGCCGAGGTCGCGGGCCGCCCGGCGGGCGGTGTCGAGGGAGATCACGATGTCGCCCAGCTGCCGCACGCCGTCGGCGGCCGGGCCGTCTCCCGCGGGGAAGGAGAGGACGTCGGTCGGGGCGTCGATGCCGAAGTACTCGCGCTTGAGCACGCGGATCTGCGCGTCGCGCACGAGGGAGAGGGAGAGCTCGCTGCGGCCCAGCTTCAGCGCCCTGGCGAACGTCTCGGCCAGTTCGATCAGGCGACCGGCTTGCTTCGACTTCGAGGTGCAGAGCACCGAGAGCTCCCTCTCCCTCGAAGGGGGAGAGGGCCGGGGTGAGGGGCCCACTACTTCACCACCGACAAGCCCTTCACCACCTCGCGCTCGGGCGGCTTGCCACCACCGACCGCCGCCGCCGGGTACTGCGGCCGCGCGTGGTAGATGCCCTCGAGCGTGCGGGTGAAGCTCTCGCCGATGAGGTGCAGGTCCTTCAGCGTGAGATCGCACTCGTCGAGCTGACCCTCGCTGAAGATGAGGTTGATCATCTTCTGCACCAGCGAGCGCAGCTTGTCGGTCGTCGGCTCGGGCATCGAGCGGCTCGCGGCCTCGCACGCGTCGGCGATCATCACCAGCGCCGTCTCGCGAGAGCGCGGCTTGGGCCCCGGGTAGCGGAAGAGCGCGTCGTCGATGGGCTTGGCGTCTTCGCGGCCCTCGAGCTCCTTCTGCGCCTTGTGGAAGAAGTAGCCCACCAACCGCGTGCCGTGGTGCTCGGGGATCGCGTCGGCCACGCGCCGCGGCAGCTTGTACTCGCGGGCCATCTCGAGGCCCTCGGTCACGTGCCGCTTGATGATCACCGCGCTCATCGACGGCGCCATCGTGTTGTGCGGGTTCTCGCCCTTCTGGTTCTCGCCGAAGTAGGCCGGGTTCCGGCCCTTGCCGATGTCGTGGTAGTACGCGCAGCTCCGCGCGAGCAGCGAGTTGGCGCCGATCGCCTCCGCCGCCGCTTCCACCAGCGAGCCCATCACGATGCTGTGGTGGTACGTGCCGGGCGCGTTGAGCACCAGCTCCTTGAGCGCCGGGTGATTGAGGTTCGCCAGCTCGAGCAGCTTCACGTCTGACGCGTAGCCGAAGATGCCCTCGGCCAGCGGGGTGAAGGCCAGCACCAGCGCCGGCACGAGGAAGGCGCCCGACACCAGCGCGAACAGGCCGCAGGTCAGCGCCTCGGCGCCGAGCCCCTTGGCCGCCGCCAGCTCGATGAACACCACCAGGCCGAAGCCCACCGCGCCGGTCTGCAACCCCGCGCGGAAGATGCCGGCCCGGTCCTTCGCGCGCGCGATGCGCTCGGCCGCCAGCATCGAGCCGACCATCGAGAAGAGGAAGAACGAGAGCGAGTTGCCGAGCAGCACGCCCGCGAGCGCCGAGAAGATCAGCCCGAAGAAGAGCGCGCTCGACTCCGACAACACGAAGCGCACCAGCATCGCGCCCGCGGCCACCGGGAAGGCGAAGTGCAGCGCCTCGATCGGCACCGACGGGTAGCGATCGTGAATCGCGTCGGCCACCAGCACCCACAGGTGGAGGCCACCGAGCAGCACCGCGGTCAGCAGCCCCATGAAGGCCACGTCGCGCCGCGAGGGCCGGAACTGCCGCAGCGCCGTGCTGAAGAACAGCCACGCGCCGAGCACCAGCATCGCCACGATGCCCGCGCCGCCGAACTGCAGCTGCACCAGGTCGAGCTCCGAGGTCTGCGAGCGGATCGAGCGCGTCAGCAACACGTGCGACTCGTTGACCAGCTCGCCGTCGCCGATGATCCGCTGCCCCTTCTTGAGCGCGATCACCACCGGCTTCACGTTCTCCCAGGCCGACTTCTTGCGGGCCTCGGTCTCGGCGATGTTCACCGTCAGGTTCGCCCGCACCTGCTTGCGCGCCAGCCGCAACACCGCGCGGCGCATCGCCGTCGGAGATTCCGGCAGCAGGTTGCCCGGCACCGACGCGAAGCGGTCGAGCTCGCTGCCCACCTCGCGCAGGTCGAGCACGCCCGGCTGCACGGTGGTCATCTCGTACTCGGTCGACCCGTTGAGGATGCGCACCGTGATGCCGTTCGAGTCGATGCGCGAGAGCTCGTCGCGCGAGGCCACCACCTTGCCGCGGTAGGCCAGCTCGATGAGCGTCATCACCGCCTGCTCGAGCTCGGGCGCGAAGCGGCCCTGCGCCAGCATGTCGAAGTCGTCGTCTTCGGGCAGCACCGCGTCGATCTCGAAGGTGCGCTTCTCTTCACGCAGCGCCGCGAGGAGTTCCTGCTCTTCCTTCGTCAGCGGCGTGCCCGGCTTGCGCGTGAGGTCGAACTTCACGTTGGGCGAGCGGGCGGCGATTTCCTGCATCGACACGAAGGCGTCGTGCAGCCCGCGCTTCACGCTCGATTCGACCTGCGGGTCGTAGTCGAACACCGGCCGCACCCGCGCGCGCGCCTCGTCCCGCCGCTGCGCGGTGCGCGCCTCGTCGGCCACCTCGAAGTCGCGCGCCGCCTTGAAGCCCGCCACCGACGACGCGCGGAACGGCTTGCCCACGTCTTCTTCGGTCAGCTCCGGCACCCGCTGGCCCGACAGGCCCGGCGTCACCAGGAAGGCCGCGACCACCGAGACGAAGAGCAGCACCAGCGTCAGCGCCACCGCCCGCGGCAACGCCAGCCGGCGGCCGATGGCCACCAGCCGGGTGCTCGACTGGGGTGACGTGCCTGGCGACGAGCCCGACGAGCGGGGCACGTTCGGAGGCAGCTGTGGATCGGTCTCGGCCATGACGCGAAGGGGTCACCCTACCCCCGTCGTCCGATCGTTCAAATCATCCCTTCGGACCAGCCCAGGCACCCGAAACGACTCAGCAATTCGAGTTCAGGACGGCCCGGCGGTGCTGGTGAAGAGGAAGATCTTCTGCCCCGCGCGCGCCACGCCGAAGTGCTGCTTGAGCGGCCGCTTCTCGTTGGCCACGAAGGCCTTCAGGCCCGGGTACAGCGACATCAGCGTGGTGAGGATGTCGGCGAGGTCGCTGCTGGGCGGCACCCCGAGCTCAATCTTCGCGCGCCCCTCACAGGCGGGTTGGAGCGTGCGCGGAATGATGACGGTGATGTTCATCGCAGTGACGCCAACGCGAGCATAGCTGCCCGCTTCGTCACTCGTCGCGGGTCAACACGCGGCGCCACGCCAGCCGGCCCTTGACCGCGTCGGCGATGGCGAGCAGCGCCCCCGACGGCTCGAGCACCCGGTGCGTGCCGGTCAGCGACGCGGCGACCTCGACCACCCCGCCGTGGCGCGCCCGCTCGGCCTCGGCGGCCGACAGCGTCACCACCGGGAGATCCTTCAGCGCGTCGGACGAGCCCACCACCCGCTCGGCAGCGATCGCCGGGTTGGCGACCAGGTCGGCCAGCGGCAGCGCCTGCGCGAGCGTGAAGGGCCCCGACTGGGTGCGCCGCAGCGCCGTGAGGTGCGCGCCACACCCGAGCGCCTCGCCGAGATCGGCCGCCAGCGAGCGCACGAAGAAGCCCTTGCTCGAGCGCACGCTGAACTTCACCTCGTCGGCCGAGAAGTCGCGCAGCGTCAGCTCGTAGACGGTCACCTCGCGCGGCCGGCGCTCGATCTCTTCGCCCGCGCGCGCCAGCTCGTAGAGCCGCTTCCCGCCCACCTTGATGGCCGAATACATCGGCGGCACCTGCTGGAACGTGCCGCGGAACTTCGCGAGCGCCTGCTCGAGCACCTGCGGCGTCAGCGCCGGCACCGGCCGGGTGACGAGCACCTTGCCGTCGGCGTCGAGGGTGTCGGTGGTCGCGCCGAGCTTGAGCGTCGCGTCGTAGGCCTTGGTCGCCTCGAGAATGAACTGGGCGATCTTCGTGCCGTCGCCCACGCAGATCGGCAGCACGCCGGTCGCCATCGGGTCGAGCGTGCCGGTGTGGCCCACCTTCTTGAGCTTCAGCGCGCGGCGCACGTCGCGCACCACGTCGAATGACGTGATGCCCTTCGGCTTGTCGATCACCAGCACGCCATGCACGGGACAGTCCCCCTGGCTACCAGCCCTCTTTGTTGCGCACGTCCTTGAGGAGCTTCTCGATCTTGTCACCCTCTTCGAGCGACGGGTCGAAGGTGAAGAACACCTCCGGCGAAACGCGCAGCTTCACGCGCTTGGTCACCTCGCGCCGCACGAAGCCCTTGGCCGCCTCGAGCCCGGCCTTGGTGGCCGCCTTCTGCTCGTCGGTGCCGATCATCGAATAGAAGATCTGCGCCACCGAGAGGTCGGGCGACACCTTCACGCCGGTCAGGGTGATGAAGCCGACGCGGGGGTCGTGAATGTCACCGCGCGTGAGCAAGTCGGCCACCGCCGCCTGGATCTCCGCCGCCACCCGCTCTGGTCGAATCGAGGCCATCTGATCAGTCCTTGTTCTCCCACTCTCGGCGATTGCGCAGGCTCCGCGCCACTGCCCGCGCGTCCTCGAGTGACAGTTCCTTCTTCTTCTGGCCGCTTGCGGCCTTGCGGGGTGCTGACGGCGAAGGCGGCGGAAGTTGACGGGTGTGTCGATCTTCCCACGCGCCCATACCCTCGGCCTCGGCCAGCGAGCGTTCCCCGCGGGGAATGGTGAAGTTCTCCAGCGCCCCCTCGCCCGAGGCGCCGAGCAGGTCCTCGAAGGGAATGATCTCGATCTCCTTGCCGTGCACCGGCGCGACGTAGAGGTCGTCGATCTGCTGCAGCACCTTGTCGATGATCTCCTGCGCGTGCTTGCGCTCGTTGGAGACCACCGAGAGGCCGATGACCGCCCGGTTCCACACGTCGTTGTCTTCGACCTCCGCGATGGCGAGGTTGAAGCGCGCCTTCAGGCGATCGGTGACGCGGCGAAGCACCTGGCGCTTCGCCTTGAGAGAACCGGCTCCGGGAATGTCGAGGGTGACGCGGGCAACACAGACGAACATGGGACCACCTCGCTGAAGGTGAAACCTCGAACCAACACGCGTCGGTTCGAGATCAGTTCAGCGACGGGCGCGTCTCCTCGATCTCGAAGGCCTCGATGATGTCGCCAGCGACCAGGTCGCTGAAGCCCTCGATGCCGATACCGCACTCGTACCCCATGGCGACCTCGCGGACGTCGTCCTTGAAGCGGCGGAGCGAGGCGATCTTGCCCTCGTAGATCTGCTTGTTGGCCCGCATCAGCCGCAGCATCGCGCTGCGCTTGATGACGCCCTCGGTCACCGCCGAACCGGCGATGGTGCCCAGCTTCGGCACGTTGAAGAGGCTGCGCACCTCGGCCTTGCCGATCTTCTTCTCGGTACGGATTGGGTCGAGCAGGTCTTCCATCATCTTCGTCACGCCGTCGAGCAGCTCGTAGATGATGGTGAACGTCTCCCACTTCACTTCCTTGTGCTTGGCGGCCGCCTCGGCGCCCGACTCGGGCTTGCTGTTGAAGCCCACCACCACGGCCTTGAAGGCCTCGGCGGTGCCGATGTCGGTCTCGGTCATCATGCCGACGCCCTTCTGCACGATGGTGACCTTCACCTTCTTGGTCGACAGCTTGGCGATCGCGTCGGCCACGGCCTCGAGCGAACCCGAGACGTCGGCCTTGAGCACGATCTTGAGCTCCTTCTGCTCGGCGATCTTCTGCTTGGCGAGGAGGTCGTCGAGCGACTCGCGGCTGGTCTTGCCCGCTTCCGCCTGGCGCGCCTTCAAGATGCGGTGGTCGGCGATCTGCTTGGCGGCCTTCTCATCGGCCACCACGTTCACCACGTCACCGGCGGTGGGCACGCCCGACAGGCCGATCACCTCGGCGGAGTAGCCGGGCTTCACCTCGTCGACGAGCTCGCCGCGATCGTTGAGCATCATGCGCACGCGACCGAAGTGCGTGCCGCTGACCAGCGCGTCGCCCTTGCGCAGCGTGCCTTCCTGCACGAGCACAGTGGCGATCGGGCCGCGGCCCTTTTCCAGCCGCGCCTCGAGAATGAAGCCGTTGGCCGGGCGATCGGGGTTGGCCTTGAGCTCGAGCACCTCGGCCTGCAGCGAGATGTTCTCGAGCAGGAGGTCGATGCCCTTCCGCGTCTTCGCCGACACGGGGACCATGATCACCTCGCCGCCCCAGTCTTCGGCGAGCAGGTTGATGTCGGCCAGTTCCTTCTTCACGCGGTCGGGGTTGGCGGCCGGGAGGTCCATCTTGTTGATGGCCACCACGATCGGCACCTCGGCCTTCTGCGCGTGCTGAATGGCTTCCTTGGTCTGCGGCATCACGCCGTCGTCACCGGCCACCACCAGCACCACCACGTCGGTGATGTTGGCGCCGCGCGCTCGCATGGCGCTGAACGCCGCGTGGCCCGGGGTGTCGAGGAAGGTGATGTCGCCCTGCGAGCTCTTCACCGTGTACGCGCCGACGTGCTGGGTGATGCCGCCCGCTTCGCCCGAGGCCACGTTGGCCTGGCGAATCGCGTCGAGCAGCGAGGTCTTGCCGTGGTCGACGTGGCCCATGACCGTGACGACCGGCGGGCGCGCGATGAGCGCCTCGGGCTTCTCTTCGACCTTGGGCAGGAAGTCTTCGACCTCGAAGCCGACCTTCTTCACCGTCCACCCGTAGTCGGTGGCGATGACGCCGGCGGTGTCGACGTCGATGGTCTGCGTGGCGGTCGCCATCTTGCCCGACGCCATCAGCTTCTTGATGATCTCCGCCGTCTTCACGCCCATGCGCTGGCTGAGCTCGCTGACGGTGAGGCCTTCCTGCACCTTGATGACCTTCTTCTCCTCGGCCATCTCGGTGATGAGGGTCTTCTGGCCCTTCTTGGTCGGCTTCTTCTTCTTGCCGCGCACCGGGATCGCGGAGCGACCGAAGATCAGCTCCTTGATGTCGGTGGTGGTGGCCTGTTCCTTTTCCTTGTCGCGGCGCTGACCCTGGCCGGGGCGGCGCTCGGCTTCCTTGCGGCGATCGTCACCGGGGCGCGCGCCAGGAGCAGCAGGCACCACCTTGAACTCGCGCACCGCCGTGCCGATGGCCTTCTTGCCGGGCGCCATCGGGTAGCGCGACGCGGTCGGCTGGTTGGGGGTGACGCGCTTGATGGGGATCAGCGGGCGGCTGACGAGCACCGCCTGCGTGGCGGTCGGCACCGTGCGGGCCGGGGTCGCCGGGCCAGTCGCGGTCGCGCCAGCGGGCGTGCCGGGGAGCGGAGGACGCACGGTGACGCCCACGCCACCGGGACCACGCGGCGCAGACGGGCGCGGCTGCAGCGTCGCCGCCGGACGCACCATGGGGGGAATCGCGGCGGGCGGCGGCGCGGCGGCCGGAGCCACCGTCACGGCGCCAGGGCGAGGCGCCGAGGCGCGCGCACGCGGCGCAGACGCACGGGCCGGGGGCACGGCGGCGGTCGCGGTCGCAGCAGCGGCGGCGGCGACGGCAACGGGCGCGGCAGGCTCGGGCGCGCGGGGCGCCGACGGGGCAGGCGGCGGCACGGCCACCACCGCGGGGGTCTCGACCTTCGCGGGGGCAGTCTCGGTGGCAGCGGGCATGTTCGGGGCGACGGCCTCGACCGGCGCAGGGGCTTCGACGGCGGGGGGCGCGGGCGGCGCGGCGACCACCGCGGCCGGCGCGGCCTCGTGCTTGTGATCACCTTCAGCGGGGCGCGCGACCGAGGTGCTCACCACGGCGTCGCCGACCTTGCGGCGCACCACGAAGCCCTTGGGCGCGACCGGGGCCGGGGCGGCCTTCGGCTTGCGCTTGTCGACGATCTTCTGCACCGCGGCGATCGCCTGGTCGTCCTCGAGCGAGCTGCTGTGGCTCTTCACGTCGTACCCGAGCGACACCAGCTCGGCGACGACCTGTTTGTTGTCGAACTCAATGCCGTGCTTCTCTTTGAGTTCCTTCGCGATTTCATGAACGCGCTTCTTGGACATAGGGCACTGCCCCCGTACTTCAGATGAAGTCAGAAAGAATCTGGAAACTGGGTCAACTGCTGGAAAACCGGAAACACGACCTTCCGTCCGCAAGAGCCCGGCCTCTCATGGAGCCGGCGCTCTCGAACGGTGCAACGCCATCTCAGCTGTGGGTCACTTCATCGATGGCACTGCAGGAAGGTCTGCCTCCAGGTGTTCGAGGTACTTCGGGTCCAGCACGACGTTCTTTTTGAAGGCCCGCTGGAGAGCCTTTCGCTTCACGGCTGCCCGAAGGCAGCCTGGACCGCAGAGATACGCCCCCCTGCCAGGGGCGGCTTGCGTCCTGTCGAGTCGTGGCTGGTGCTGCTCGTCGAGCACCAACCGCCGCAGCAGCGTCTTGGGCTGCTTCTTTCCGCATCCCACGCAGGTGCGCGTGGGCTCCTTCCGTTCGTCGAGGGCGTTTTCCAACGACACGTCTTCCACCACGTTTCACTCGTCGATGCCTCCCTCGAACTGACGGGAGGCACCGCGAAGCAGCCCGTTCAGGCCTGCGCCTTCTTCAACGCGTCGAGCTCGGCGCGCCGCTTGTTCTCTTCGTTCAGGTAGTGCTCGGCGGCGGCCTTGATCTGCCGGGCCTTCTTGATGCCGATGCCCGCCACGTTGCCGATGCGGGTGAGGTCGCTCTCGCCCACGATGTCTTCGACCTTGGTGAAGCCCGCGAGCTTGAACGAGTCGACGTTGGTGGTGCCGATGCCGCGCACGCGCGCCAGGCGCTCGTCCTGGCTGAGCTCGTCGGGGTGACGGCGCTCTTCCTCGAGGCGGCGCTGCTCGCGGTCCTTCTGCATCTGCTCGAGCTCGATGGCGTCGTCGACCATCTGCTTCTTGGCCGCTTCCTGCATCGCCGGCACCTTCGCCGCGTCGATGCCGGGGAACTGCGCGAGCACCTCGGGCGAGGCGTTGGCGATGTCCTTCGCCATGCGGAAGCCGTTCGCGTAGAGCGACTCGATCATCATCTCGCTGATGCCGGGCAGCTTGCCCAGCGAGCGATCGGCGAACTCACGCATCTCCTTCACGCGCGACTCGCTGTTGATGTCGAGCTTCCAGCCGGTGAGCTGCGCGGCGAGGCGCACGTTCTGGCCGGACCGGCCGATGGCCAGCGAGAGCTGGTCGTCGGGCACGATGATCTCCATCGCGTGGTTGGCCTCGTCGATGATCACGCGGCTGACCTCGGCGGGCTTGAGGGCCTCGCACACGAAGCCGACCGGCTCCTCGTCGAACTCCACGATGTCGATCTTCTCGCCGCGGAGCTCCTGCACCACGGCCTGCACGCGGCTGCCCTTGATGCCGACGCACGCGCCGACCGGGTCGACGTCGGCGTCGCGCGAGCTGACCGCGATCTTCGAGCGGCGGCCGGGCTCACGCGCGGCAGCCTCGATGACCACGATGCCTTCGGCGATCTCGGGCACTTCCATCTCGAAGAGCTTGGTGAGCAGGTTGACCGACGAGCGCGAGAGGATGATCTGCGGGCCCTTCGCCTCGCGGAGCACGTCGAGCACGAACGCCTGCACGCGGTCGCCCGGGCGGTAGACCTCGCGCGGCACCTGCTCGCGCACCGGCAGCACCGCCTCGGCGCGGCCGAGGTCGACGATCAGGTTGCCGCGCTCGAGCCGGCGCGCGATGCCCGTGACGATCTCGCCCTTGCGGTCCTTGTACTCGTTGAAGACGTTCTCGCGCTCGACGTCGCGGGTGCGCTGCAGCAGCACCTGCTTGGCGGTCTGCGCGGCGATGCGGCCGAACCCGCGGCGGAAGGTCTTCAGGCCGAGGATGTCGCCGTACTGCTCGTCCTGCGCCTTGGCCTCGGCGGCGTTCTCATCGAGGTAGAAGATCTGGAAGACGAGCTCGTCGCCCGCCTGCACTTCCATGCCCTGCTTGGCCGCCTGGTCGACGGTGATCTGGTTCACCGCGTTGATCGGGTCGGTCACCTGGTCGACGACGGTGATCGCCTGGAACAGCTCGACCTGGCCCTTCTGCGGTTCGAACTTCGCCTCGATGGCGCGGTCCTGGCCGAAGTGCTTCTTGGCGGCCGTCTTCATCGCGTCTTCGAGCGTGGCGACGAGCACCGTCTTGTCGATGCCCTTGTCCTTGGCGACCTGCGTGAGCACGTCGTCGAGGCGGAGGCTGGCGTTGGCGGGGGTCATGGTCTTTCTGTCTCCTCGGCTCCGTCAGGGAGCCTGTATGTGCACTGCATTCGTTGTGGGTGCTGCCTGGTTACGGCTGGAACTCGAGGTTCGCGCGAGCGATGTCCTTGAGGGGAATCGTGAAGGGCCCGGCGCCCTCGACCTCGACCGTGACGGCGTCGGCCGAGACATCGGACAACGTGCCCAGGAAGTTCTTGCGGGGCGGCTCGAACAGCGGGCCGAACGTCTTGATGCGCACCTGCTGGCCCTTCACCGCCGCGAAGTGCGCCTGCTTCTTGAGCGGGCGGTTCAACCCGGGGCTCGAGACCTCGAGGTTGTACTCGTGGGGGATCACGTCTTCGACGTCGAGCGCCTTGTCGACCGCGCGCGAGGCGATGGCGCACTCGTCGACGCCGACCTGCGCGCCCGGCTTGTCGATGAAGAGGCGCAGCACCCAGCCCGTGTGTTCGCGCACGAATTCGAGATCGAGCAGCTCGAGGCCTTCGGCGGCGATCAGCGGCTCGCAGAGGGCGATGACCTTCGCCTCCACGTCCTGGCGCGCGTTGTTCTTCTTGCTGTCGTTGCTCTTGCTCGACATGGCCTTGCTCGACATCGGTCTGCCCAACCCCACAAACAAAAAAAGTGGACCACTCCGGGCCCACTTTTCGAGAACTGCCGAAAATTGGAGTGCGGCGTCTACGACACCACCCGACCCCGTGTAAACAGCACACCCACCATGAACCCAACCCGTCTCATTCTGGTCGTGATTTCACTGACTTCGCTCGCGGCGACGGCCGAGCCCAAGGAAGCCGACGCGTGCCCGCTGAGCGGCGCGGAGGTCGAAAAGCTCTCGGGGCTCAAGTTCGTGAAGACCGAGCTGCTGCCGTGGACCTTCGGCCAGACGCAGTGCAAGCACACGCTGGAGAGCGGCTTCGTGCAGCTCACGCGCGCCACGCCCGAGGCGTACCAGGTGAAGACCGAGGCGGAGATCGCCGCCAAGCTCGAGCAAACCGACGCGAAGCGCAGGCTCAAGGACTGGCCGGTGCCCGCCTACTCGTTCACCGGCGGCGTGAACGTGGTGCTCCCCGGCGGCCAGGTGTGGCAGGTGCTGGTGATGCAGGGGCCGAAGCGGGGCCTCGATGCGATGGCGCTGGGCAAGGCGCTGGCCGCGAAGAAGGAGAAGTGACCATGAGCCACCCGAAGATCGCCGCGGTCCAACTCTGCAGCGGCGCCGACAAGGCGAAGAACCTCGAGGTCGCCACCCGCCTCATCACCGAGGCCGCGAAGGCGGGCGCGAGTTTCGTCGGCGTGCCCGAGAACTTCTCGTGGATGGGCCCGGAGCCCGAGCGCGCGCAGAACGCCGAGACGCTGGAGGGCGAGACGCTCGCGCGCATGGCGGCGCTGGCGAAGTCGCTGAAGATCACGCTGCTCGCGGGCTCGGTGCTGGAGACCGGCGCGCCCGGCGGTCGGCTCTTCAACACCTCGGTGCTCTTCGGGCCGGGCGGCGAGCGGCTGGGCGTGTACCGCAAGATCCACCTCTTCGACGTCGAGGTCGGCGACGGGCAGACGTACCGCGAGTCGGCCGCCGTCGCGCCGGGCACCGACGTGGTGATCGCCGAGTCTCCCATCGGCCGCGTGGGCCTGTCGGTTTGCTACGACCTCCGCTTCCCCGAGCTGTACCGCAAGCACGCCGAGGGCGGCGCGGTGCTGCTCACCGTGCCCGCGGCGTTCACGCTGATGACCGGCAAGGATCACTGGGAAGTGCTGCTCCGCGCGCGGGCGATCGAGAACCTGAGCTACGTGA
Organism: Myxococcaceae bacterium; assembly: GCA_046351675.1. Taxonomy (GTDB): domain Bacteria; phylum Myxococcota; class Myxococcia; order Myxococcales; family Myxococcaceae; genus Archangium_A. The sequence goes on along the minus strand of JAXLYB010000005.1, from coordinate 190,744 downwards.
TCGCGCCGGCGCAGCAGGGCCGTCACCCGAAGGACCGGCTCACCTGGGGCCACGCGATGGTGGTCGACCCGTGGGGCCTGGTCGTTGCGCGCGCGTCGGAAGGCGAAGGCTTCGCGCTGGCGGAGCTGAACGGCGAGTACCTGCAGAAGGTGCGGCGCTCGCTGCCCGCGCTCTCGCACCGCCGGCTGTGAGTCAGCGCTTCCAGCGCACCTCGAGGCGGTAGTCGTACGGCGTCTTCTGCTCGATGGCGATCTCGGGCTTCGTCTTCAGCTTCTCGAAGCCCACGTCGATCATCCCCGCCACGAAGCCGCCGGGCACCGCCGCGGGGTTGTGCACCACGATGTCGACCGCGCCTTCCTCGTCGCGCACCAGGTCGAAGGCGAACGCCTCGTCGCTGCGACCGAGGCGAATGTAGCTGGCGAGGCGGCGCAGGTAGGTGCGCGGGGTCATGAACGGCACCGCGGCCGCCACCAGCTTGCCCGACAAGGTCTCGAGGAAGCCGCGGGTGAACTCCACGCCGATCTGGCGATAGGCGTCGCGCGGGTCGAGCGTCGGCCACCGGTCGGCGCGGGCGAGCTCGAGGCAGGTGATCCACACCTGGGTCGGGTATTTCGCCAGCGCTCGCTTCGGGTCGTAGCCGGCGGCGGCGAGGCGGCGCGCGAACTCGCCCGTGGGCTTGAGCCGGCGGTCGAAGAGCGCCTCGAACATGCTGTGGTTCGTCGTGCTCACGCGTGGTTCCCCTGCTGCCCCAACTGAGCTACTTCGCGCTGCGATGTCCGTGACGACCCGACTTGTACTCGCTCTCCTCGCGTGTGGCGCGAGCGGCTGTGCCACCGCGCGCCTCGTCGGAGACCCCGCGCCGGCCACGCCGGACACCGGCGCTTCGCGAACGGTCGTCATCGAGCCCTTCTTCGAGCTCGCCGAGCTGCAGACCAGCACCCGCACCGAGTACGCGCGCCTCTCGAGCAACCCCTACGGCTTCGGCGGGGGCTTCGGGCCTGGCTTCGGTGGCACCAACACCGTCGCCATCACGCGCCAGGTGCAGGAGAAGCCGCTCTTCGCCAAGCCCGTGATGCTGGCCGAGCTGCAGGCGCGGTTGCTGGCCGAGGTGCAGCGCCGGCGGCCCTCGTGGCGCGTGACGTCGACGGGCGGCGCGGGGCTCATCAAGTCGGGCGACGTGACGGTGGTGCGCACCATCATCGAGGGCAACGAGCTGGTGGAATCGAACCGGCCGCTGAAGAACCTCGCGTTCGGCTTCGGGCTCCTGATCTGGCCGCTGCAGATCGTCAACGCGTGGCCCGTCGAGGAGACGATGCGCGTCTACGGCCTGCTGGAGCGCTTCGTGGTCGACGCGAACGGGCTCTCGATGCGCATGGTGAAGTACCCCAGCCAGCCCGACTACGCGGTGAACCTCGCGGGCGTGACGTCGACGCGGCACGAATTCGGCCTCGACGTCGCGTACGAAGAGGGCCTGCTGGCCGACGAGCGTCCGCGCACCGGCGTGCTGGTGACGGGCTTCATCGATCGCCTCGCCGCGGCGGTCATCGCTTCCGTGGAGGAGCCGTGAGCATCTGGGACCAGGTGAAGAAGCCGGCGAAGCTGTCGCTCGTCGCGACCGCCATCACCATCTCGAAGGACAAGCGCGAGGTCGCGATGACGTGGAGCGACGGCGCGCAGACCGTGGTCGCCGCGCGGCGGCTGCGCCAGTACTGCCCGTGCGCGGGCTGCGTCGACGAGTGGACCAACAACCGCACCTTCGACGTCGAGACGATCCCCCAGGACATGACGGTGCTCGGCGCCGAAGCGGTGGGGAACTACGCGCTCTCGTTCACCTTCGGCGACGACCACCGCACCGGCATCTTCCAGTGGGCGTACCTGCGCGACCTCTCGACGTTGGCGAAGAGCTGAAGGAGCCACCATGGCCGCGGGCTGGTCGATCGATGGAAAGCGCCTCGAGTTCGGGCCCGCGTTCCCTGCCGGCAAGCTGGTGGTGAAGGAAGGCGGAGCGACGGTTCACGAGCTCAAGCTGGCGAGCAAGGGCGAGTGGACGCTCGCGGTCGGCGGCCAGCAGTTCCAGGTCACGCGGGTGCAGAAGTTCATGGGCCCGAAGACCACGCTGGTCGACGGCCGTGGCGCGCGGGTGCCGATGACCGACAAGCCGGTGGTGCCCGCTCCGGCGGCGGCTGGCAGCCAGTGCGCCACCCACCAGGCCAGCGCGCGGTACGCCTGCGCGCGGTGCGGCGCCTTCGTGTGCCCCGAGTGCGCGGGGAGTGATCTCACCCACTGCCGCCCGTGCGTCGAGCGGCTGCTGGTCGAGGAAGACAAGAACGCGGCCGCGATGGCCTACATGGCGCCGGTGGTGGTGCTCGGCGTGTTCGGCGGGCTGCTGCTCGCGGTGCTCGGTGCGCTCGCCGGTGCGGGTGCGGTCGCGATCGCGAAGAAGGTCGAGTCGACGCCGCTCAAAGTGCTCGCCGCGGCGGCGCTGTACGGCGTGGCGATCGTGTTGTGGGTGATCATCGTCGCGATGATCAAGTCCTGACTCCCCCTCTCCTCTTGAAGAGGAGAGGGTTGGGGTGAGGAGAGAACCGTCGGGCGCAGAGGTCAGAAGTGGCCCCTCACCCCGACAGTCACACCCGTCACGGCTCCTCGAGCAAAGCGACGATGCCGGCCTTGTTCTTCTTCGCCCTGGCCAGCGCCTTCCGCCACGCGACCAGGTGCTCGAGCTCGGCACCCTCCGCACGATCGAGGCGATAGCGCTGCTGTTCCGACTGCCCGGCGATCTCCTCGAGCACCCCGCTCTTCGCTGCACCGAGCGCAGTCAACATCGCGCCCACGGCCTTCACATCGGGGTCGAACTTGAACGCCAGCCCGTGGAGCAGCTGCACCAGCGTGCCGCCGTAGTACCCGGGGTCGTCGCTCGTCACCGCCTTCTTCGCGAGCGGTCCGAGCGCCGACTGTGATCCGCGCAACACGAGCCCTTCGGTGGCCGCGCCGACGACCTCCGCGTCCTGGGACTTCAGCGCCAGCGCGAGCAGGTCGGCCTCGACGCTCTTCGCGCGGAACCACGGCAACGCCCGCACCGCGAAACGCCCCTGGATCTCGTCCTTCGCGAGCTTCAGCGCGCGCGCGTACGCCTTCGCGTCGCTGACCGCCTTGCGCGCCTCGGGCGTATCGAGCTCGTAGAGCGCGCGCGCCGAGGTGATCAGCACTCCGGGCGACGACGAACCGAGGCCCGCGAGGAAGTGCGGCACGCCCTCGGGCGCCTTGCGCATCGCGAGCCCCTGCAGCGCCATCACCCGCACCGCGTTCTGCTCGTGCCCGAGCGCCTTCAAGAACGTCGGCACCACGCGGGGATCGTCGAAGTACCGCAGCGCCTTGATCGCGTCGTGCTGTGGCGACCAGTCCCCCGCGGTCTCGTACTTCTTGATGAGCGCGGCCACACCGTCGGGCGAGGTCACCGTGCCGCCCAGCGCGATGGCAGCGGTCTGCACCAGCTCGGTCGAGCGCTCGGTCAGCAGCGCCGACAGCTTCGGCAGCTCGGCGCTCTTCAAGGCCTGCAGCGCCTTCACCGCGGCGATTCGCTTCTTCGGCTGCGGCGAGGCCGTGAGCGCGACCTTCACCAGCCGCGCCTCGTGCTTCTTCACCTCGGCGGTGAGCTCGGGCCGGCGCTGCAGCAGCAGGTGCGCGACCGCGTTCACGAAGGTGTCGGGGTCCTTCGCCAACAACTCCTTCTTGTCTTCCTTGAACGGATCACTTGCCATGAACGAGTTCTACACGCCGCGTGACGCCCCCGTGGCCTCGAGTGCGGGCGCGCGCTGCACCACGCCGAGCATCACGCCCACCACCGTGCACGCCGCGCCGATCGTGCCGAGCGCCGAGATGCCCTCGTGCAGCCACGCCACCGACAGCACCCACGCGACGAAGGGCACCAGCTGCGTGGTGGCGCTGCCCACCGTCGCGGTGGTGAAGCCCATGCCCCACGTGAAGAGCAGCTGGCCGCCGATCGACAGCAACCCGACGGCGAGACAGATCCACCCCGCCCTGCCCTCGAGCGGCACCCAGCCCGGCGCGGCGACGGGACCGCTCACCAACGCTCCCACCACGCAGAACGCGAAGAAGATCGTCAACGCATCGGTGTCGTCGCGCAGCCGCCGAATGCTGGTCATCGCCGCGCCGCCGAGCACCGCGGAGATGACGCCGGCGATCGCCCCCGGGTCAGGCACCCACGAGCTCGGCCCGCTCACGCCGTTCGTGCTCGAGAGCGTCACCAGCGCCGCGCCGACCGTCGCCAGCCCGAGCCCCAGGCGCTTCACCCACGTCGACGACTCGCGCAAGAACCACGCGGCGAACACCGCGGCGTAGATCGGCGAGCTGTAGTTGAGGACGGTGGCCGGCGCCGCGCCGAGCCGCTCGATGGCGAAGAAGTACGTCAGCACCGCCAGCCCGCCGAACGCGCCGCGCCCGAGCAGCAACCGCCACTGCTTCAGGTTGGGCCAGCGGCGCAGCCACAGAAAACCAAGCACGCACCCGACCGCGCCGACCACGAAGCGCACCGTGACGATCTCCGCCGCCGGCACCTGGCCGGCCAGCAGCCGGGTGGTGACGGCCATCGCCCCGAAGAAGAGCGAGGACAACGCGATGATGGCGACCCCGTTTCTCGGAGCGCGCGGAGGGTGCTTCGTCACGGCGAACCACCCATAATGGGGCTCCGTGACGGATCCCAATGAAGATGACGACGCCCTCTTCAAGGGTCCTTCGCTCAACGCCGAAGGGCGGCTCGAGGGCCGCTTCGGCGCCATGGAAAACCCGGTGCCGCTCAACACGCACCCCGGCGTGCCCCCGGTCGCCGGCAGCACCGCCGCCCAGGCCGCCTTCCAACCGCCGCCCGCGCCAGCCGCTCCACCTCCTCCCGAGATCGCCGCCCGAAAGCCGCCCGCCTACGAGGCGCGCATCGAGCGGTTCCGCGCTGAGAACGAGGCCCGCACCTCGTCTGGCCGCGCGGCGGCGCTCCGCATCGTGATCGGCCTGCTCCTGCTGGGCATCGCCCTCGCCGTGAGCTTCGCGGTGCTGCGCCCGAAGCTGCCGGGCGCGAAGACCGCGGGGGTGACCAGCCCCAACGTGCTCCAGCTGCTGCAGGGTGAGCGGCCCCCGATGCTGATCAACAGCACCCCGAGCGGCGCGAAGCTCTACGTCGGACAGGAGCTGGTCGGCGAGACGCCGTGGGCCGGCGACAACCGCTGGGCCGGCGAGAAGGTGCCGTTTCGCATCGAGGCGAAGGGCTACCAGCCGTACACGGGCACGTTCCAGGGCGACGCCACGGTCACGCTCGAGGTCACGCTCAAGCGCTGATCACTTCACGAGGCGCAGGTGCCCGCGGCGCGGCGCGGCGGGCTCGACGGGCGGCTCTTCTCCGGGCTCGCCGGTCGCCGGCTTGTCCATCGGCACTTCGCGGAGCACTGCGCGCGGCCGCTCGAGCTCGGGCTGCGGCGGCAGCTCGGCCTTCTCGGTCGCGGCGGCGGCGAACTCCTCGGGCATGTCGTGCGGGAACATCCACGACTCGCGGGTGACGAGCGAGGCGACGGCATAGAGCGCCGACCACGGCACGGCGACGGTGAAGCGCGAGCCGCCAAACGACAGCGTCTGGCGAATGCCCCACTCGTTGACCGAGAGGTCAGGCGGGTCGAAGCGGTAGCTGATGTTGAGCACCAGGTGGTGCTGCTCCTTGAACTTCTCGGGCACGAGCACGCCCGGGCGGCGCGCGTCGAGGTGGATCTGGGTCATGCCCTTCTCGAGGCACTCGAGCACCTGTTCCTGCTTCGAGCTGTCGGAGCGCTCGCTCATGACTTTCCGCGCCTCATCACCCGGTCCATTTCCCGTTTCGCTTCGCGGTCCTTGATGGTGTCACGTCGGTCGAGCCCCGTCTTCCCCCGCCCGAGGCCCAGCCGCACCTTGGCGCGCCCGTTCTTGAAGTACAGGGTCAACGGGATGATCGAATAACCCCGCTCCTTCACCTTCGCCGCCCAGCGGTCGATCTCGACCCGGTGGAGGAGCAGCTTGCGCGGCCGAATCGGCAGGTGGCTGAACGTTGACGCGGGCTTGTACGCGCCGATGTGGGCGTTGAAGAGGAAGAGCTCGTTCTTGTCGGGCAGCGCGTAGGCGTCGCTGAGGCTGGCTTCCCCGGCGCGCAGGGCCTTCACCTCGCTGCCGGTCAGCGCGAGGCCGGCCTCGACCTGGTCGTCGAAGACGTAGTCGAACTTCGCGCGGCGGTTCTCGCAGATGAGCCGCTCGGTCTCGTCCTTCGCATGCGCTTTCGGGCCGGCCGCCATCGGGCCGGGGCTTTTGAGGCAATCGCTACTGAATGTCGAGGATGCAGACGTTCATCGAGCAGACGAGCCCGAGGTTCGGGCAGCAGTCGCCGGTGCCGCCGCACGTCTCGCCTTCGCGCCGGCAACGCTCGGGCGGCGGCGGCGAGCACTGCAGCGAGCCGTTGTTCATGCGGCAGTCGCCCGAGCAGCACTCCGAGCCCACGGTGCACGACGCGCCGGCCGGCCGGCACGGGCGCGGCGCCCAGTACGCGGCGATGTTCTGCGACTGCGTGTTCTGCCCGGGCAGCCAGTAGCCGACCTCGCTGGAGTCGGCGCCGGGCTGCGGGTTTTCCGTCACCGCCGAGACCCAGATCTGCTGCCGGTTGGTGCCCCGCGTGCCGACCTGCGCGTTGCCGTAGTTGCGCCGCGAGAGGTAGCTGACCCAGTAGTAGCCGCCCGCCTTGAAGGGCGAGAAGCGCGGCTGGAAGGTGTCGCTCGTCGACGGCCCGCCCGACGCGCGGTGGAGCCGCCGCACTTCCGAGCCGTCGGCCTTCATCAGGTACAGCGCCGACGTGCCGCCCTCGCTGCGGTTGCTGCCACCGTGGCCGAACGCGAGCCACTTCGAGTCGGGCGTCCACGTCGGGTACGAATCGGCCGCGCCGGCGGGCTGATCGGCCGCGAGCGCGCTGCCCGCGTGCAGCTGCGTCGGCGTGCCCAGCGCGTCGTTGGCGAAGGGCGCGACCCAGAGATCACCGCTCGCGGCGCTGCCACCCCACTCGCCCGCGTTGGCGAGCGAGACCCACGCGATCTTCGTGCCGTCGGGCGACCACGCCGGGTGCGTGGCGCGCATCGCGGGGATGCCCGAGACGCTGACGAACTGGCCGTTGCGCGGGTCCATGAAGGCGAGCGCCTGGTTGCCGAGCGTCTCGTTCTGGCTGACCACCAGGCGCGTCTCGTCGGGGCTGAACGAGGCGAACCACCAGCGGCCGGTCTCGGGCGCGACGTTGCTGACGGGCCACACGGTGGGCGCCGGGTTCGCGGTGAGGCTGGTGGTGAGATCGAAGATGCCGCCGATGTTGTCGCCGGGCCCGAGCCGCCCGGCCATGTAGCGGCCGCTGGGGCTGACGGCGTGACAGCCGACGCACTGGCCGCCACCCACCGCCAGCGGCGGCGAGGGCATGAACTCGGTGCGCGAGGTGGTGCCGTCGTCGATGCGCACGATGCGGCCGCGCGCGATGTCCCAGTAGTAGACGCTGCCGACCAGCGACGCGGTCGCGAAACGCATCAACTTCTGCGGCGTGGCGATGAGCTGCTGCGTCGACGCTTCCCAGCGCACCACGTCGAGCGTGGCGTTCGACACCGGGTTGGTCTGGGCGAGCGCGCGCCACCCGGCGGTCTCGAGCTGGAGGTGGTGGTTGCCGTCTTCCTGCACGTAGCTGGTGAAGACCAGGTTCTGCTTGGTCAGCCGCACGCGAAACCAGTCGCCGGTGGTGCCGGTGAGCCACTGCACGTCGGCCGGCGCGACGTTCTGGGGAAAGACCACCCCGTCGAGCGGGTAGACCACGTCGGCCTGGCGCGCGACGTCGCTGATCGGCGAGCCCGCGAAGCGCGTGGGCAGATCAGCCGGCGCGCCGGTGGGCAGCACCACGCGCTCGAGCATCACCTCGATGGTCGCAGTCGCCGCCAGCGTCGCGCCCTGCGTGAACTCCGCGCGCACGGTGACCAGCCCGCCCACCAGGCCCGACGCGGTGAAGAGCCCGCTGTTGGGGTCGACGGTGCCGATGGCGAGCGCGTCGACCGTGAAGTCAGCGAGCACCGGGCGGCTCGAGCCGTCGGAGAAGTGACCCGTCGCGGTGAGCTGCTGCGTGGGCTGGCTGCCGTTGAGCGACTGCAGCGTGGTGCTCGCCGGCGTCAGGTCGAGGCCGGTGAGGGTCGCCGTGGTGCCGCCGCCTCCGCCGGTCGCCGCGCCGCCGCCGCCCGTCGCCGCGCCGCCGCCCTGCCCCGCATCCATCGCGCCGCCGCCGCTGCCTCCGCCGGTGCCCGGGGTCTGGCAGCGACCGGCCGCGCAGATCTGGCCAGCGGCGCAGTCGCCCGACGTCTTGCAGGTCGCCGGGCCGCACGACGCGCAGCCCGTCAGCAGGGAAAGAACGAGGACCGCGGCAGCTCGCACCAGGTGGCTCGACATGGGCGGCACTCAAGCCCATCGCGATCGCGCCGCACAACGCTCCCGGCATCGGGCGGGTGGCCGGGGCGATTCTCGACTTCTCGCGCTTCGAGAAATCAGCGCGCCGCGATGGGCATGTTGTCGATGAGGCGCGTGGTGCCCACGAAGGCGGCGACGAGGCCGCGCGCCTCTCGGCCCGGCGTCAGCGTCTCGAGGGGCACGAGGCTGGCGGCATCGCAGATCTCCACGTAGTCCTCGCGGGCCTGCGCGGCGGTGAGCTCGGCGCGAATGGCGGCAACCAGCTTCGCGACGTTGCGCTCGCCCTGCGCAGCCAGCTGCTGCGCCGCCTTGAGGCCCTTCGACAGCCCGAGCGCGCGCTGCCGCTCGTCGCCCTTGAGGTACGTGTTGCGGCTGCTCATCGCCAGCCCGTCACTCTCGCGAATGGTGGGCATGCCGACGATCTGCGCGCCGAGCTCGAGATCTGCGTTGAGGCGGGTGATGACCGCGAGCTGCTGGAAGTCCTTCTCGCCGAACAGCGCGACGTCGGGGCGGAAGAGCGCCAGCAGCTTGGTGACGACGGTGGCGACGCCGCGGAAGTGGCCGGGCCGCTTTTCGCCGTCGAGGCCTTGGCTGACCTGCTCGACGTTCACGTACGTCTGGTAGCCCGCGGGGTACACCGACGAGGGCTCGGGCATGTACACGCCGGCGACGCCCGCGCTCGCGCAGCGCTTCAAGTCGCCTTCGGCGTCGCGCGGGTAGCGCGAGAGATCTTCCTTGGGCCCGAACTGGGTCGGGTTGACGAAGATGCTCGCCGCGACGACGTCACAGCGCTTGCCGCCCTCGCGCATCAGCGAGAGGTGCCCGTCGTGCAGGAAGCCCATGGTCGGCACGAGGGCGAGCTTCTTCCCCGCGCGGCGCTGGGCCTCGGTCCACGCGCGGACCTCCGCGGGGGTCTTCCACACCAGGATGTCAGCCATGACGAATCAGACCGGAACGCCGTACACCGCGCTCTTCTCTTCGCCCTCGCTGGGCTTCACGTCGGGGTTCGACGCGACGAGGCGCATGTTGGTGTTGCGGAAGCTGTGCTCTTCGTCGGGGAACGTGCCCGCGCGCACCTCGTCGAAGAACGCCTTCGCCGCGCCGTCGACGTCGTTGGCGAGCATGGCGTAGTGCTTGACGAACTTCGGCTTGAAGTGCGGGTTGAGGCCGAGGAGGTCGTAACAAACGAGCACCTGGCCATCGCAGTGCTTGCCGGCGCCGATGCCGATGGTGGGAATCGAGAGGCGCGCGGTGATGGTCTTCGCCAGCTCGAGCGGCACGCCCTCGAGCACCAGCGCGTAGCAACCGGCCTGTTCGAGCGCGACCGCGTCGTCGAGGATCTTGCGGGCCGTGTCTTCGTCGCGGCCCTGCACCACGTAGCCGCCCATCTTGTGAATCGACTGCGGCGTGAGCCCGAGGTGGCCCATCACCGGAATCGAAGCGCGCACGATGCGCGAGATGACGTCGGCGAACTCCGCGCCGCCCTCCAGCTTCACCGAGCCGACGCCGCCTTCCGAGACGAGGCGGCCGGCGTTGCGCACCGCCTCTTCGACGGAGTTCTGGTAGCTCATGAACGGCAGGTCGCCGACCACGTGCGCCCGCTTCGCCCCGCGGGTCACCGCGCGCGAGTGGTAGACCATCTGGTCCATGGTGACGGGCAGCGTGGAGTCGTTGCCCTGCACGACCATGCCGACCGAGTCGCCCACCAACAGCACGTCCGCGCCAGCCTCATCGAGGAGCCGCGCGAAGGTCGCGTCGTAGGCCGTGACCATGCAGATCTTCTGACCTGCACTCTTCAACTTCTTCAGCGAGTGGATGGTGACCTGGTTCTTCAAGGTTCACCTCCGATGTGACACTGCGAGTGAGCCTTCGTGCTGCTTGCCGTTTCGCCGCTCTTGCGAGTCGCCGTCGGTGAAGGGTGCTGCGGGGTGCGGCCGTGTACCAGACCTTCTAACTGCCTTTCTATTTCTTGCTGGGCAGCGGTTGGTAGTGGACGGTGCCCTTCTTCGTCTGGCGGATGACCGACATCAAATTCTCCAGATCATCCGGGTTGTTGACGAAGTCGATGTCAGAGGTGTTGACCACCAGCAGGGGCGTATCGGTGTAGTGGAAGAAGAAGTCGTTGTACGCCTTGCAGAGCGACTCGAGGTAGCCGGCGTCGAATTTCCGCTCGAATTCCCGCGCGCGCTTCTTGATGCGCGCGAGCAACACGTCCATGCGGGCCTGCAGGTAGATGACGAGGTCGGGCTTGGTGACGCGGGGCCCGAGCGCGTCGAACACCCGCTCGTAGAGAGACAGCTCGTTCTCGTCGAGGGTCAGCGCGGCGAAGATGCGGTCTTTCGCGAAGAGGTAGTCGCTGACGGTGATGCTCGCGAAGAGGTCTTGCTGGAAGAGCTCCTGCTGCTGCTTGAAGCGGCTGAGCAGGAAGAACATCTGGGTCTGGAACGCGTACTTCGCGCGGTCCGTGTAGAAGCTCGCGAGGAAGGGGTTCTCCTCGACGACCTCCATCACGCGACGGGCCTTGAAGCGCTCGGCGACGATGTTGGTGAGCGACGATTTGCCGACCCCGATGGGGCCTTCGACGACGATGTACCGGTGGTCGAGTTTCATCAGCGGTCAGGTGGTCGCGAAGTGGTTCGGAGCCGGTAAATCGGCTCGAAATCGGGGTCCGGCAAACAACCACAACCCCCTTTTCGACGCAACGAATCAGAGAAAAACCCGAGCAAGATCAAGTCATTCTTTGACCTGACATGACTGGTCACGTATGGTCACGTCATGTCGAGTGCGAGGGGGAAGTCCCAGGTTGTGTCGCTGGAGCAGACCGCTTCACAGGCTCGTTCGGAGACCGTGCCCGCCGAGCTCTCGGCCAGCCCGCTCTACGGCGTCGCGATGCTGAAGATCGCGATGGAGCTCAAGAAGGCCGACGCCCGGCCGGTCGACGAGCTCATCACCGGCGTGCTCACCCGCATGCGGCTCGACGAGAAGGAGTTCCGCCGCTTCCTCGACGCGAACGGCGGGCTGCTCCGCGCCATCGCGCAGCGCCGGTACGCCTGAGCTTTCGCCATGAAGAAGCGCGCCGCCCAGATTCCCACCACCGTGCTCGAGCACGCGCGTCTCGCGGTCGCGACGGGTTCGCCGCGCAAGCCTGTGGCCCCTGCTCCCGCACGCGCGCCGAAGCGTGAGAAGCCGGCCTCGGGGCCGAAGGCGAAGGTCATCGCGGCGCTGAAGAAGCTCCACCCGATGGATTGAGGGGTAGAACGCGGCCCCGATGCCGCTCCCCCGCTTCCAGCTCTTCGAGTTCAACGACGCGCCGTGGTCGCCCGCGGTGCTGCGCGAGACGCTCACCGAGTCACTGAGCCGCGCGATTCGCTTTGGGCATTTGAATGACGGGCTGGTCGAGCCGCTCGCGCGCGTGCTCAACGAGGCCGGCACGTCGAAGGTGCTCGATCTCTGCGCGGGCGCGGCGGGCCCGGCGCTCGTGCTCTCGGAGGCGATGGCGAAGCGCGGTCACGACGTGCACTTCTTGATGTCGGACCTCTACCCGTCGATTCCCCATTGGGAAGCGGCGCGCGCGAAGTGGCCTGACCGCATCGACTTCGTGCCCGAGAGCGTCGACGCCACCAACGTGCCGGCGGGCCTCGGTGAGGGGCGCGTGCGGGTCATCATCAACGCGCTCCACCATTTCCCTCCGGCGCTGGCGAAGCAGGTGCTGCACGGGGCGGCGAAGAACGCGCCGGCGCTGTTCATCGGCGAGACGCTGGTGCGCAACCCGCTCTCGTTCCTCGCGATGAGTGGTGCGGGGCTCGCGGGGCTCTACTCGACGCCGCTCGCGACGAAGGACAAGCGGCTGCTGCGCACGGCCATCACCTGGTTGTCGCCGGTCGCGCTCGGCGCGGCCATCTGGGACGGCACGGTGAGCTCGCTGCGCACGTACACGTCGGAAGAGCTCTACGAGATGGTGCGCGAGCTGCCGGGCTGGCGGTGGAGCTGGGGGCACTTCCCGCACTCGTTCGGCCTGGGCACCGGCAACTGGTTCGCTGGCGTGCGCACTTGAGGCTCACGCCTCGTCGAGCGTGCAGACCAGCCTGCGCAGCGAGCTGCCCGAGCCGGCGAAGGAGAACCGCAGCGCCTGGTCGTCGCCTTCGCTGAAGCCCGCACGGTCGTCAGAGGCGAACTGCGCGAGCAGGCGCCGACCGGCCAGGGAGTGCTGCGTCGCCGCGGTCGGGTGTCCGAGCAGCTGGTGCGCCGGCCCCCAGTCGAGGAACACCCCGTCGTGGTACCGCTCGCGCTCGTCTGCCGTGAGCCGCAGCGCGCCGACGGCGCGAGACTCGCTCGATGGCAGCGACAAGACGAGTGAAGGCGTGAGCAGCGCCAGCCGGCCCCGCACCCGGGGTCCGCGCTTCGACCCGGGCGTGAGCACCACCTGCGCTCGTTCGCCGTAACCGGGCTGGCGCTCATCGAGCTGGGCGAAGAACGAGAGCAGCCCGGTCGCGGGGAGCAGCCGCTCGAGGTCGAAGCGGTGCACCTGCGGCAACGAGACCTGCGCGACGAAGTGCAGGCCAGGAGGAGCCTCGACCTCGGCGGCGCCACCCAGGCGAGAGACGCCGCTGGGCACCGAAGTCGCGCGCGAGCTCTTCAGCGCGATGGCCGGGAGCGCGAGGGCCTCGAGCTCAGCCCCGCGGTGCGCCAGTCCCGCGTTGCGCAGACGAGTTGCGAGGCGCGCCCGTTCACGCGCCAGCCCGGGGTGTCCCAGCCACTTCGGCGCAGTCACCGTGCGCGCGCGCGAAGGCGTAGTCGCGCTCGGAGCCGCGGGAGCGCCCCCCGGAGGCTTCCCATCGCGCCACGCCCAGCCCGCCCGCAGCAGACGCGCGACCTCGGCCGACAGCGCGGCCTGGGCGGCCTCGTCGCTGCGGTGCCGCTTTCGCGCCGACGTGGTGGGGAGACCGACCCGAATCGAGACCGTGTGCACTGCGTCGTCGTGGACCCAGAGCACTCTCTGCTCGACGCCCTTCGGGCCCTTCTTGACGAGCTTGTGTTCGACGTTCATCCCAGCGCGCGCTCGAGGGCGGCGAATTCCTGCACTGAGAGCGTCTCGGCGCGCCGGCTGCCGTCGACCCCGGCGGCAGCGAGCACTGGCGCCCAATCGCTGCACAGGTCCTTGTCGCTCTTGAGCGAGTTGCTGAGGGTCTTGCGGCGCTGCGCGAACGCGGCCTTCACCACCCGGCGAAAGCGCGCCTCGTCCTTCACCTCGGCCAGCGGCTTCGGCCTCCGCGTCAGCTTGAGCACCGCCGAGTCCACCTTCGGAGGCGGGTGGAAGAAGTGCGCCGGCACGTCGAACGCGCACTCGATCTCGAAGCGCAGCCCGAGCATCACCGACAGCACGCCGTAGTCGCGCCCGCCCGGCTCGGCCGACAGGCGATCGACCACTTCCTTCTGCAGGGTGAAGACCGCGCGCGGCACGTGGGCGACCTGGTCGAGCACCTCGAAGAGGATCGCGCTCGACAGGTGGTACGGCAGGTTCCCCACCACCACGACCTGGTCGGCACCGGCGACCTTCGCGAAGTCGCACTCGGCGGCGTTGCCCTCGACCAGCGTCAGCCCCTCGAGCTTCTGCTCGGTGAGCACGCGCACCATGTCGCGATCGCGCTCCACGGCGGTCACCTTCGCGCCCGAGTCGAGGAGGAAGCGCGTCAAGTGCCCCAGCCCCGGCCCCAGCTCGACGCACGGCTCGCCCGGCCGCAGCAGCGCCTCTTCAGCGATGCGCTCGAGCACCACCTCGTCCGAGAGGAAGTTCTGCCCCCAGCTGTGCTTGGGCGTCAGCTTGAAGCGGCGCAGCAGCTCTTTGGGGTGCTCGGCCACGTCACAGCCTCCAGGAAGGGTCAGCGTCGAGCGAGAGCGGCGAGCGCACGCCGCGCTTCAACGCCTCGTGGCCCGCGACCGCGATCATCGCGCCGTTGTCGGTGCACAGGCGCTTGGGCGGCAGGTAGAGCTTCAGGCCGGCCTCGACCGCGCGTTCTTCGGCGAGCGCCCGCAGCCGCGAGTTGGCCGCCACGCCGCCGCACAGCACGAGCTGCTTCGCGCCGACCTTCTTCGCGCCCAGCACCAGCTTCTTCGTGAGCGCGTCGGCGACCGCTTCCTGGAACGAGGCGCAGAGGTCCGCGAGCGCCTGCCCGGTGGGCGTGCCGTGCGTCTGCAGGTGGTGCAGCACCGCGGTCTTCAAGCCCGAGAAGCTCCAATCGAGCACGTCGTGCTGCTTGAGCGCGCGGGGGAAGGCGATGGCCTTCGGGTCACCGGTCTGTGCGAGCTGATCGATGGGGAGCCCGCCCGGATACGGCAGCCCGAGCAGCTTGGCGACCTTGTCGTAGGCCTCGCCCGCCGCGTCGTCGCGCGTGGTGCCGAGCTTGCGGTACGTGCCGAACGCCGGCACGTCGTAGAGCGTGGTGTGTCCGCCCGAGACCACGAGGCCGAGGAACGGCGGCTCCGGAGCGTCAGGGGCCAATCGAATTGCGAGCAGGTGCCCCTCGAGGTGATTGACGCCCACCAGCGGCAGCCCGGTCGCCAGCGCCATCGACTTGGCGACCTGCAGGCCCACCAGCAGCGCGCCCTGCAACCCGGGGCCGCTCGTCACGCACAGCCCGTCGAGGTCGGTGAGCGACTTGCCTGCGCGCGTGAGCGCCTCGTCGATGACCGGCATCACCTGCAGCACGTGGTTGCGGCTGGCCAGCTCGGGAATCACGCCGCCCCAGCGCCGGTGGATGTCGATCTGCGTCGACACCACGTCGGACAGCGCCACGCGCCCGTCCTGGACGATCGCCGCGGCGGTCTCGTCACACGAGGTCTCGACGCCGAGCACCAGCACGACGTCAGGGAATCGCCTGCAGCGCAGCGCGCACTTCGTCGGCCTGCGAGCCGCTCGGCTTGAGCTTGAGGAACTCGCGGTACGGGCCCTTGGCGGCGCCGTCCTGGCCGAGGTTCTGGTACGCGATGCCGAGCGCGAGCCACGCGCGGTGGTTCTTCGGGTCGGTCTTCACCGCGTCCTTCAGGTACGGAATGGCTTCCTTGAAGCCGCTGTCGGACATGACCAGCGCGATGCCGAGGCCGGCCTTCACTTCCTGGTCGTCGGGCTGGCGCTTGGCGAGATCGCGGTAGAGCGAGACGGCCTTCTTGTAGCGCTCCGACACCAGCGCCGCGCGCGCGTCTTCCATCAGCTTGGTCCACGCGTCGTCGGTGGCGACCGGGGCGACGCCGGCGTCCTTCTCGGCGACCACCACCGCAGGCTGGCCTGCGTCCTTCGCTGACGCCACGACGGCCGGCTGGCCGGCGTCGATGACCGCGGCGATCGGCTGGCCCGCGTCCTTCGCAGTGGCTACGACCGTGGGCTGGCCGGCATCGACGACCGCGGCGATCGGCGCGCTGCCCGCATCGATGACCACCGCGACGGGCGCGGATCCGGCGTCGATCACCTCGGCCACGACCGCGGCGCCCGCGTCGATCGCCTCGGCGACCTCTTCACCCGCGTCGACCGGCGCCTCGGCGACGGCCGCGCCCGCGTCGATCACCACCACCACCACGCCCGAGTCGAGCGCCGTGGTGGTCGGCTCACCGCCCGACAGCAAGATGGTGCCGACCACACCGATGAGCAAGCCAGCGACGATGACGAGCGGCAGCGTGCGGTTCGGCCGCGGCGGAGGCAGCGGGTTCTCGACCGACAGCGGCTGGGAGTTCTTGCCCTCGGTGTCGCCGAAGAAGCTGTCTTCGTCGAACGACGCGGGCGGCGGCGGGCCGGGCGGCTTCGACGGGCTCGAGGTCGGCGGCGCCGGCAGCGGCACCGCGGGGCTCGACGGACGCGAAGTCGGCGGGGCGACCGGCGTCACCTTCACCTCGGGCGGGGCCGGAGGTGCAGGCGGCGGAGGCGGAGGCAGCGGGACCGGCGCCGGCGCGAGCGCCGCGACCTTCACGGTGCCAGGCGGCGGCGTAGGAGGCGTGGCCGCGGGAGCGGGCGTACCGACCGTCTCCGACACCGGCTCGATGGGAACGAGATCTTCTTCGACCGGCGCGACCGGAATCGGCGGCGGCGCGGCCGGCGGAACGAACGGCTGCGGCGGAGGCGTCGAGGGCGGCGTGGCCGGGCGGTTGCCAGGCTCGCGGCGCTCGAGCGCGGCGCCACCGAAGACCGGCGGAGCAACGGGCGGCGCGGGCGGGCCCGAGGGCTTCGGCTGCGGCACGGGGCTGGTGCGCGGCTGGTAGCCACCCCACCCCGAGGTCGCGCCCCACGACGAGACGGACTCGAGCCCTTCGCCCTCGATCGACGCCCATTGATCGAGCAGGCGCTGGCGGGCGCGCTCGAGTTCCCGGGGCGGCTGCTCGACGAGGAACTGGGTCGGCTCTTCCGACGGCTGCGGCGCGGGCGCGGGCGGCGGAGGGGTGCTCCCCTTCGGGCGCGGCTCGAACTTGTGCACGTCGGCGCGCGCGGTCGAAGCGATCGCCGGGGCCGGGGCGGGAGGCGGCGTGGGCGGCGGCACCGGCGCGACCTTGGTCATCACCGGCATGCGCGCGGGCGGCGGCTCGGGGGGCACCTCGACGGGCTCCTCGACCGGCATCGGCAGCTCCGGCTCGGCGGCGTCGATCTCGTCGGCGACCTCGAGCGGCACGTCGGGCGGCTTGGCGACAGGCGCGACGGCCGGGGCGATCGCGGGGGGCAGCGGCACCGGCGTGGTCGGGCTGACGGCGGGCGGCAGCGAGGGCTGCGGCGTGACCGCCGGCGCGACGGGGGCCTCACCACCGGTGGGCGCGGGGCCGGTGTTGAGCCATTCCTCGATGCCGGGCTTGCGCACGCCCTCGACGGCGGGCGCGTTGCTGCCGACCTCGCGAATCAGGCCCTCGAAGTACAGCTTGCTGACGATGCCGAGCGCGGCGAGATCTTCGAAGTCGGAGTCGTCGACGACCTTCGAGAGGTTGCGGCGGCCGTCGAAGAGGCGGAGCAGCCCGTTGACCTCGTCGGGGATCTCCGCGAGCCGGTCGGACAGCTGCGAGTAGTCGAGCTCGAACACCGTCTCGAGCGGGGGCAGCTGCTCGAGCATGCGGCCCCACTCGTCGAGGCGGCGCATGCCTTCCATCAGCAGGCCCTGCGTGGACACCTCGATGCGCTCGGGACGATCGACGTTGGTGAACGACACCTCGAACTTGCCTTCGAAGGTGTTCAACATCCGGTAGAAGGCGTTTTCCCCGCGCAAGCGCCCGAGCTCGGCGTCGATGACGCGGCCTTCCTTGAAGAACACCACGCCCGCGCGATCGCCCTCGAGGCGAATGGTGCCGGTCTTGCGGCCGATCTCGAAGGTCTGCACGAGATCGACGACGCCCATGTCGGCGAGGTTGCCGACGAAGCCGTTCTTGGTTTCCTTGCGGTCGGTGCGCTCCTTCTCCACCTTCTGGAGAATCATGCGCACGCGGGTGACGACCTCTTTGATGTAGATCGGCTTGGTGAGGTAGTCGTCGGCGCCCTGCTCGAGGCCCTTCACCTTCGACTCGACGGCCTTCTGGCTGGTCAGGAAGACGAAGGGAATGTGGCGGAAGCGCTCGTCGCTCTTGATGACCTTGCAGAGCTCGAGCCCGTCCATCTCGGGCATGCGCGTCTCGGACAGCACGAGATCAGGCGGGCTGATCTGCACCTTCTCGAGCGCGTCTTTGCCGTGGATGGCGGTCGTGACCTGGAAGCCGGCCTTCTTGAGGCTGACCTCCATGACGCGCAGGCTCTTCGCGTCGGCATCGACCAGCAAGAGGTGCTGCTTCGCCACGGGGTTACGCCCTTTCGAACGAGACGGAGGGACGGACTTTTCGCCTTGCTACGCGGGGTGTCAACGTTTCCAATGCTCCAGATGGCAGAACATCAACGACGCGAGGCCCGGGCGGCGGTGCAAGCCAGATTTTCGGCCCGCGATACCACCGGGGCTGGAACGCTGACCTTCACCAGCGAAGACGTCTCGACCGGCGGCGCGTTCCTCAAGTCGGACCTGCTCCTCGAACAGGGAGAGTCGCTGTCGCTGTTCTTCGACGTGCCGGGCGGGCCGGCGATCCAGGCGCAGGCGCGCGTGGCGTGGGTGCGCCGCTTCCCCGAAGCCGACCAGGTGGCGGGCATGGGCGTGGAGTTCGTCGGCATTCGCCCCGAAGACCAGCAGGCCATCGCCAGCTGGTTGAAGAAGTAGCTCACCCGAAGAAGCCGCCACCCTTGGGCGGGGCCTGCTGCGCCTTCTTCTTGCGCATCTCGATGAGGCGAAGTTCCTGGTTGGCCTCGAGGTGCCGGGCGTTGACGCGCACCGCTTCGCGGAAGTGGCGCTCAGCGCGGTCCATGTCGCCCTCGACGCGCGCGATGACGCCCAGCTGGTAGTGGGCGCGGTCGCAGTCGTTGTCGAGCTGCAGGGCCTTCTGCATCAGCGCGCGGGCCTGCTGGCCCTCGGCCTTGCGGGTGGGGTCCATGTAGATGCACCACGCCTGCGCAGCGAGCGAGTTGGCGCTCTTGTCGACGCTGTAGGCCTTCGCGAACTGGGCCTCGGCGTTCTTGTAGTCGCGCTTCTTGAAGTAGTTCTCGCCGAGCTTGAACGCCTCGTTCGCCTGCGCGCCGGTCGGCACGTGCGCGGCTTGCGAGCCGGTCGAGCCGGTGGCGCCCGGGCCTGCCACCGGGACCGCGGTCGCGCGCGTGGCGAGCCACAGCTGGCGCTTGGTGTCGTCGTAGAGCGTCTCGTACGCGTCGCGAATGCCCTCGAAGACCGCGCTCATCTTCTGCGCGAGGTGCGGGAGCGAGGGCGGCAGCCGGTCGGGGTGGAAGGTCTTGGCGAGGTTCAGGAAGGCGCTCTTGACCTGTTCGCGCGTGGACGTGGGCGCGATGCCGAGGGTGAGGAAGTGGTCCTTCCTGGCCAGCTGGGCGAAGCGCGCCTCGATCTGGATGCTGAGCTGCTGGTCGGCGGCGCTCGGGGGCGGCGCCGGCTTGAGCGCGGGCTGAGAGCCGGTGCTCGCGGGCGCGCTGGGAGCGGGCGGCTTGAACGCGAGCTGCGAGCCGGTGGTCGACGGCGGCGGTGGGCGGAGCGCGGGCTGTGAGCCGGTGGAGGTCGGCACGCCCGGAGGCGCGGCGGTGATGCCCGAGCCCGAGCTCGACGGCGGCGCGAGCGGATCGCGCTGCGGCATGGTGCCGAGGTTTTCCATCGCGCGCTTGAGCAGGCGCTGGCGGCGCAGGCGCGCCTCGTCGGCGGAGTCGAGCTCGTCGCTGGGCTTCGGGGCGACGGGCGGCGGCGCGACGATGTCGGCCTCGATGATCGGCTCGACGAGCGGCTCGGGCTGTTGCGGGGCGCGCGGCTGGGTGCCGACGAGCGCCTCGAGGCTCGAGTCGACGCGGCGCAGTGCTTCCTCGAAGCTCTGCACGCCGCCGGGGCCGGTGGGGGTCGCGGTCGCGGGCTGCGCGGCGCTCCAGAGATCGGCGTCGGTCTGGGCCTCGCCGCCCAGCTTGAGCGGCGCACGCGGCGCAGAAGGCGCGGGCGGAGGGGCGGCCTGGGTGAGCGGCAGCGGCTGGGTGAGCGGCACCGGCATCACGATGTGCGGGTCGGTCTTCTCCTCGCGCGGCTTCGTCGGAGCGCTGGGCGGCGGCCCGACGTAGGTCGCCTGGCGGAGCGCGGCGTTCATGCGCTCGAGCAGCGACTGGGCAGGCGGGGCCTTGGCCGCCTCGGCCTTCTTGCGGGCCTCTTCCTCGGCCTTGGCGCGCGCAGCGGCCGCCGCGGCGAGGAGGCGCTCTTCCTCGGCCTCTTCTTCGCGGCGCTGGCGCTCTTCTTCGGCGCGGCGCGCTTCTTCTTCCCGGCGCGCAGCTTCGGCGCGGCGAGCTTCTTCGGCCTGGCGCTCGGCTTCAGCGCGGCGTTCAGCTTCAGCCTGGCGTTCGGCTTCGGCCTGGCGTTCAGCTTCGGCCTGGCGTTCGGCTTCGGCCTGGCGTTCGGCTTCGGCCTGGCGTTCAGCTTCGGCCTGGCGCGCCGCCTCGGCGCGGCGGGCGACGTCGGCCTGACGTTCGGCTTCGATCTGACGCTCGGCCTCCGCCTGCCGCTCGGCCTCTTCGCGACGAGCCTCTTCGGCCTGGCGCTCGGCCTCGGCACGGCGGGCGATCTCCGCCTGGCGGAGCTGGAGTTCGCGGGCCTCGCGCTCTTCTTCCTCGAGGCGGGCGACGGCGTCGGCCTGGCGGCGCGCGATGGCGGCGCGCTCTTCTTCGCGGGCACGGGCAGCGGCGGCCTCTTCGGCTTCGCGCTTCAGGCGGGCTTCTTCAGCCGCGGCACGCTCACGCTCTTCCTCTTCGATGCGGAGCCGCTCGGCCTCGGCGCGCTGGCGTTCCTCTTCCTCTGCCTTGCGGGCGCGCTCCTCTTCCTCGAGGCGCAGGCGCTCGGCTTCGGCGCGCTGACGCTCCTCTTCCTCGAGGCGAAGACGCTCGGCCTCGGCGCGCTGACGCTCTTCTTCTTCGGCACGGAGGCGCTCGGCCTCGGCACGCTGACGCGCTTCTTCTGCCTCTGCCCGCTGCCGCTCTTCTTCTGCGAGGCGGGCGCGCTCGGCCTCGGCGCGCTGGCGCTCTTCTTCCTCGAGACGCAGACGCTCGACTTCGGCGCGCTGACGTTCTTCTTCTTCGACGCGCAGCCGCTCGGCCTCGGCACGCTGACGCTCTTCCTCTTCGAGGCGCAGCCGCTCGGCTTCGGCCCGCTGACGGGCTTCCTCTTCGAGGCGCAGGCGCTCGGCCTCCGCGCGCTGGCGTTCCTCTTCTTCGAGGCGCAGGCGCTCGGCTTCCGCGCGCTGACGTTCCTCTTCCTCTGCGCGTTGGCGGGCCTCTTCCTCGAGCCGCAGGCGCTCAGCTTCGGCGCGCTGCTCCTCTTCCTGGCGGAGGCGCTCGGCTTCGGCGCGCTGGCGTTCCTCTTCTTCGAGACGCAGCCGCTCGGCCTCGGCCCGCTGCCGCTCTTCTTCTGCGAGGCGGGCGCGCTCGGCTTCCGCGCGCTGACGCTCCTCTTCTTCCAGCCGCAGGCGCTCGGCTTCGGCGCGCTGACGCTCTTCTTCTTCGAGGCGGAGGCGCTCGGCTTCCGCGCGCTGACGTTCCTCTTCTTCGAGGCGCAGGCGCTCGGCTTCCGCGCGCTGACGCTCTTCTTCTTCGAGGCGCAGGCGCTCGGCCTCCGCGCGCTGACGCTCCTCTTCTTCCAGACGCATCCGCTCGGCCTCGGCCCGCTGCCGCTCTTCTTCTGCGAGGCGGGCGCGCTCGGCTTCCGCGCGCTGACGCTCCTCTTCTTCCAGCCGCAGGCGCTCGGCTTCCGCGCGCTGACGCTCCTCTTCCTCGAGGCGCAGGCGCTCGGCTTCCGCGCGCTGGCGCTCTTCTTCCTCGAGGCGCAGACGCTCGGCCTCGGCGCGCTGACGTTCCTCTTCCTCGAGGCGCAGGCGTTCCTGCTCGAGCCGCCGGCGTTCGGCCTCGGCGAGCTGGCGAGCCTCTTCCTCGAGTCGCGCGCGCTCGGCCTCTTCGGCCTGACGCTGGCGTTCGGCCTCGGCGCGCTGGCGGCCCTCTTCTTCGATGCGGGCGCGCTCTTCGGCTTCGCGTTGCTCGCGTTCGGCCTGTTCCTTCAGGCGCGCGGCCTCTTCGCGGGCCACGCGGGCCTCTTCTTCGCGACGCGCGCGCTCGGCCTCTTCGAGGCGACGCAGGCGCTCGGCTTCTCGCTCGGCGCGCGCACGCTCTTCATCGCGCTGCGCGCGCATCTGCGCCGCGGGCATCGAGTCGAGCGCCCCGGAGCGCGTGAGCAGCTCGAGCAGGGCGAGCTGCGCGGGAGTCGGCGCCTCGGGCTGCTTCCACGTGCCGAAGCCCTCGAGCCACGAGCGCTCGTCGGCGCGCAGTTCCCACGAGGCGGCGCCGGACGCGTCTTTGAGGATGAAGAAGTCGGGTTCGTCGACGTGGGCGTCCTTGATGGTGGCCCAGGCCTCGCGCACCACGCGGGCGCCGCTGACCACCCCACCCTCGCTGACGTCACCGGCATCGAAGCGCACCGATTCCGACAGGCGCACCGTCTGGCGAATGCTGGCGAGCACGCGCTCGACCTCGGCCTCGGACGCGTTGACCCCCAGCTCCTCGAGGGTGTCGGCGTCGGGAGCGGCCGCTTCACCGCGGGCCCAGAGGGCATCGAGCTGGGCGAGCGCGAGCTTGCCGCTCTGCACGAGCGCGGCGGCAGTGCCCTGCCAGCCGTACGAGACGCCGAGCGCAGCGCCGACGACGCTGCCTTCCCGCAGGGGAATGCGCGTCTCCCGGCCCTGCGAGGTGCAGGTGAGCCAACCGGTCTTGCGCTCGAGCCAGGCGCGGTACAGCGCTTCGACGACCTGCGGGTTGCCCATGAAGGGCCCCAAGCCTAGTCCAGCGATCAGCGCTGTCGAACCTGTCGCAACGCCTCGTACGCCGCGATCCCCACCGCGGTGGACAGGTTGAGGGATCGGCGCTCCTCGAGCATCGGAATCGTCGTCTTCTGGCCGTCGGGTGAGGCCAGCACTTCAGGCGGCAAACCGGTGGGCTCGGCGCCGAACACCAGGTGGTCCCCGGGCTGGAACCCGACGTCCCACAGCCCAAGGCCCGCGCGGGCAGTGAAGAGCCAGCGCCGCACCGCCCCGCTGTCGGCGACGTAGGCGGCCCACGAGGGGTAGAGCTTCAAGAAGACCTTGTCCCAGTAGTCGAGGCCGGCGCGCTTGAGCTCCTTGTCGGCGATGGAGAAGCCGAGCGGCTCGATGAGCACGAGCTTGCAGCCGGTGACGGCGCACAGCCGGGCGACGTTGCCGGTGTTGGGGGGAATCTGGGGCGAGACGAGCACCAGCGTGAACGGAGGATCGACCGGCGCGAGCATCGAGGGAGTAGGCTCCACGGCCGATGCGCTACCGCGTGATGAACCTGACGCGCAACACGTTGCTGGCCGACGACGCCGCGAAGGCCGACAGCTTCATGGCCCGCTTCAAGGGGCTGATGGGGGTGACGTCGGCCGAGTTCCCGATGGGGCGGGGGCTCCACATCGAGCCGTGCAACAGCATCCACACCTTCTTCATGAAGATTCCCATCGACGTGCTCTTCCTCGACAGCCAGCTGAAGGTGGTCGAGGTGTGCCACGCCATGGCGCCCTGGAAGATGAGCCGCATCTACTTCGGCGCCAAGTCGGTCCTGGAGCTGCCTGCCGGGGTCGCTTTGGGGGCACAGACGGCTCCCGGCGACGCGGTCGGCTTCGAGCCGTTGGCGGCGTGAAGTGGAAGTCGCTTTACGTGGCAGCAGACTCTTGCTTCAGTTCGGTTCTTCTTGAGCTTTGCGACACCCATGAAAATCGCGGTCTCGGGTCAGACCCACGTCGGGATGAAGCGGAACCACAACGAGGACAACCTCCTGTTGTTGCCGGAGGAGCGTCTCTTCGTCGTGGCCGACGGCATGGGTGGCCATTCGTCTGGTGAAATTGCCTCGAAGATCGCGGTCGAAGAGGTCGCCGAGTTCTTCCGCATGACGAGCCAGGACCTGGAGATCACCTGGCCGTACAAGATGGACAAGCAGAAGAACTACGACGAGAACCGCCTCGCGACGGGCGTGAAGCTCGCGAACATGCGGATCTTCGAGAAGGCGTCCGCCGAGAACAAGTACAAGGGCATGGGCACGACGATCGTGACCGTCTACTTCGCGAAGGAGAGCGAAGTGGTGGTCGGCCACGTCGGTGACAGCCGCGTCTATTTCTTCCGCGACAACACGCTCAAGCAGATCACCGAAGACCACTCGCTGCTCAACGACTACCTCAAGGCCAAGAAGCTCACGCCCGAGGAGATCGAGGCCTTCCCGCACAAGAACGTCATCGTGCGCGCGCTGGGCATGAAGGACACGGTGGTGGTCGACATCAACCGCGTCGAGCCGAAGGACGGCGACATCTACCTGCTGTGCAGCGACGGGCTGTCCGGCATGGTGCCCGACAAGCAAATCGAGCAGATCCTCCAGAGCCAGCCCGATCTCGACAAGGCGTGCGCGCAGCTGATCGACGCGGCGAACGCCAACGGTGGCAACGACAACGTCACCTGCGTGCTGGCGCAGTACTCGCGCGGCTGAGCCTGGGCTTCAGGTCTTCGGCAGCGCGCTGACCACCACGCCACCGGGGCCGACGAGCGCGTCGTTGAGCTGCGTATTCGCGGCGACCTCGCCACCGTCGAGCACCGCCACGCGGTTGAGCCGAGCGCCCTGCCCCACGCGCGCGCCCTTGCCCACCGACACCGCGGCGCCGAGTCGAACGCCGGCCTCGACCACCGCGCCCTCGCCGAAGAAGCACGGCCCCGCGAACTTCACGTCGGCGTCGAGCTTCGCGGTGGGGTGCGCCCAGCCGTTGAGGCCTTCCATTCGCGGGTGACCGGCGAGGGGACCGTGGTCGCCGAACGACTCCAGTGGCACCTGCCCAAACAACAGGTGCTGGTGCGTAGCCGCGTAGCTCTCGGGCGTGCCGAGGTCGGACCAGTAGACGCTCTTGGGCTCGAGGAGGTGGCCCTGCACGGTGAGGCCCGCTTCGATCAGGCGCGGGTAGACGTCGTGGTTGATGTCTTCGGGGCCGCTGGCCTTCATGAAGTCGAAGACCTTCGGCGTCATCACGTGCACGCCGGTGAAGTGCCAGCCCGAGAGCTTTTCGCCGCCCGGGCCCTTGCCGGCGATGCGGCGCACGGCGCGCGAGGGATCGATCTCCACCGCGTTGTACTTTTTTCCCTCCGGCATCGGCAGCAGCACCATGGTCGCCGCGGCGCCGCTCGCGCGGTGGGCGGCGATGACCGGCTTCAGGTCGACCGCGAAGAGCACGTCGCCCGCGGTGACCACGAAGTCGCCGTCGGACAAGAAGGACTTCAGCCCGCGAATCCCACCGCCCGTGCCCTGCACTTCCGGCAGTTCGCGCGAGATGGTGAGGCCGGGGCGATCGGCG
Source organism: Myxococcaceae bacterium (assembly GCA_046351675.1). GTDB lineage: Bacteria > Myxococcota > Myxococcia > Myxococcales > Myxococcaceae > Archangium_A. The sequence continues at coordinate 165,278 of JAXLYB010000005.1, read as the reverse complement.
AGGGCGACGGCTTCCATCACCTCGGGCAGCCAGTGGCTGTTGATCGCGAATGACGAGACGCCCGCCGACTCGAGCGTGGCGAACGCGTAGCGCACCAGCGGACCGGCGAGCAGCGGCATGGCCGGCTTGGGCCAGCGGTTGGTGAGGGGGCGCAGGCGCGTGCCGAGACCCGCGCAGAGAACCATGCCCTTCATGCGAGCTCGGGCACGTAGCGGGCGACGATCTTCCGCAGCGGCGCGAGCTGCGGCTGCGCGTCGAGGGCGGTCTTCACGTAGCGCAGCGACGCGGGGATCGAGACGAGGAAACCCGGGTTGCCCTTCACGCGGTTGATGAACTCGAAGCGGCCCGCGTCCTTCATCTTGCGCTGCACGGTGAGGAGGTCGAAGAACGCCTTGAAGGGCTTCGGGTCGATCTTCTCCCCGCTCTGCTTCTCGAAGGCCACGATGTACGCGTCGAGCATGGCGTCGACGAAGTCGCGAGGCAGCTCGACGTACGAGTCGCGCAGCAACGCCACGAGGTCGTACTGGCGCGGGCCCTGGAGCGCGTCCTGGAAGTCGATGACCACCAGCTCACCGTTCTTCACCATGATGTTGCGCGACTGGTAGTCGCGGTGGGTGAAGTTCCGCGGCGCGGCGGCGAGCTGCCTGGCGATGGCGCGGAAGTGCTGGTCCAACTCCGCGCGCTCGGCGCCCTCGGGCTTCTTGCCGCTCCACGCTTCCATGCCCCACTCGCGGAAGTGGTGCAGTTCCCAGTCGTAGAGCTCTTCGTCGAAGGCGCGGGTGAAGGCGAGGCAGCCCGGGTCGGGGTTCTTCTCGGCGCGCGCACGCAGCAGCGCGAGCAGCTCGACGGCCTGCGTGTAGAGCTTGGTGCGATCGGTGGTGGCGAGCGCGGCCTCGAAGGTCTGATCGGTGAGATCTTCGATCACCATCATGCCGGCGGGCTCGTCGTACCCGAGGATCTGCGGCACCCGCACCCCGAGCTTCGTCAGGTAGCGGTGCACGTTGACGAAGGGCAGCTCGGTGGGCGCGGGGCCCTTGCTCGCCTCCTCGCTCTTCTTCGCGGAATCGGGCGGCATCACCATCACCACCCACGATTTCGGCGGTGTGCCGACGCGGAAGTACATGCGGGTCGAGGCCTGGCCGGCGAGCTTGAGCACCTGCGCGTCGGCGCACGGCACGTGGGAAGCGCGCTCCACTTGCGCGCGGAGCTGGGAGTCGAGGTCCATGAGGTCGGTTCAGCGCTCTCGCTTGAGCGGGAGCAGGTCGAAGGGAATGGCGATCAACGTCGGGAAGCGGCCCACGCGCTCGGGCACCTGCGCGAGCGAAGCGTCGGAGAAGCCGTGGGTGGTGGCCACGACGATGATCGGATCCTGCTTGTCGTTGTGGCCGGGGCCGATGCGCAAGATGCCGCGGAGGCCGAAGCAGAGGCGAATGCACTCTTCGACGGCGGCGCGGTGCTCGGGATCTTCCTGCTCTTCGTTGTGGCCCTCGGCGAGCGCGTCTTCGACGAAGAGCACGCCCTTCTCGCGGGCGTCCTTGAGCAGGGTGAAGGCGTCGGGCGGGCGCTCGTTGGTCGCGCTCTGGCCCGAGAGGGCGTTCTGCACGGACCCCACGGCCTGGAGCCGCGACGCGCTGACGCCGGTGAGGTTGGGCGAGCTGGTGCCGGTGGGCTTGTGCGCGCTCTGCGGGCCGGTGGTGCCCTGCTGCGGACGGAAGGCGGGGAGCTTCTGGGTGCCCGGCTGCTGCGCCTGCGGCTGCTTCTGGAGCAGTGGGTTCTTCGCGGTGGCGGGCGGCTGGTTGGGCTTCTGCTGCTTCCAGCTGAACATCTTCAGCAGGCCACCGGGCTTGTCGTGCTTTTCCTCGCGCTCGGCCTGCTCGTGCATCTCGCCGAGGTGCTCGGCGCCCTCTTCCTTCTCGGCCTGCTCGCTCTGCGCCAGCTCGGCCATGCGGCCCTCGACGTCGGCGGCGCGGATCTCGAGCGAGCGATCGATGTCCTGCCCGGCCCACAGCGCGGCCTCGGGGCTCATCGATTCGCTGTCAGACGAGGCGTTGCCGGCCTTGATCGGCTTGGGCTTTTCGGCCGCCTGGGGGCGAATGCTGCGACGAACGCGCTGCTGCGCCTGGGCCTGGGTGCTGCTGCCCGGGTTCTTCGGCGGTACGCGGGTCGTCACAGGTGCGGTAGGTTACGCCAACTTCGATGGCCGACTACGCCAAACGCGACTACGGGCGCTGCCCGTGCAGCGGCACCTACGACAACCGGTTCGTCGAGGTGCGGCTCACCGTCAACGGCAAGGTCGTGGTGCTCACCGACGTGCCGCAGGGCGCGTGCCCCAACTGCGGGTCGCGCGTCTACAAGGCCGAGGTGCTGGAGCGCATCGAGTCGCTGATGAAGGGCCAGAAGGTCCGCAAGGTGCAGTGACGCGGCGGTTTTCTTGGTAAGGGGCGGCCCATGTCCGCTCCCGGCAAGAAGAACGTCCACGACTCGGTGCTCGACGCCATCGGCAACACCCCCATCGTCAAGCTGAACAAGCTCGTCGGCCCCAACGACGCGACGGTCTACGTGAAGCTGGAGTTCATGAACCCCGGCGGCGCCATCAAGGACCGCATGGCGCTGCACATCGTGAACAAGGCCGAGAAGGACGGGCGGCTCAAGCCGGGCGGCACGATCATCGAGAACACCTCGGGCAACACGGGCTTTGGCCTGGCGATGATCGCCGCGGTGCGCGGGTACAAGTCGATCTTCACGATGCCCGACAAGATGTCGTCGGAGAAGGTGAACCGCCTCAAGGGCATGGGCGCGCAGGTGGTGGTGACGCCGACGAACGTGCCGGCCGACGACCCGCGCAGCTACTACGAGACGGCGAAGCGGCTGGTGAAGGAGACGCCGGGCGCCTTCTACCCGAACCAGTACCACACGCCCGACAACATCGAGGCGCACTACCTGTCGACCGGCCCGGAGATCTGGGAGCAGATGGACGGCAAGTTCGACTACTTCGTCAGCGGCCTCGGCACGGGCGGCACGATGAGCGGCGCCGGCAAGTACTTCAAGGAGAAGAACCCGAAGATCCAGAACGTCGGCGTCGACCCGATCGGCTCGATCTACGCGGGCTACTTCAAGACCGGCAAGGTCGGCGAGTCGCACGTCTACAAGGTCGAGGGCATCGGCGAAGACATGGTGTGCGGCGCGATGGACTTCAAGGTGGTCGACCAGGTGCGGCAGGTCGACGATCGCCAGAGCTTCCTGATGGCGCGGCGGCTGGCGCGTGAAGAGGGCATCTTCGCGGGCGGCAGCTCGGGCGCGGCGGTGCACGTGGCGGTCGAGCTCGCGAAGGAATTGGGCAAGGGCAAGACGCTCGTCGTGCTGCTCCCCGACTCGGGCAACGCGTACGTCTCGAAGTTCTATTCCGACGAGTGGATGAAGGATCTCGGCTACCTCGAGCAGCAGGGGCCGGGCACCGTGCGCGACGTGCTCAAGGGCCGTCAGCAGAAGCTCATCACCGGCGTGAAGGGCGAGAAGATCGGCGAGGTCATCGAGACCATGAAGAAGCACGGCATCTCGCAGATGCCGGTGCTCGCCGCGGACGGCTCGGCGATCGGCATGATCCACGAGTACGACCTGCTCAACGGGCTCATCGCGGGCAACTACAAGATGAGCGACACCATCGACGCGCTGATCACCCCGCTGCAGGGCGTGGTGACGCAGGACACGACGATTCCGCAGCTGCGCCAGGTGTTCGCGCAGGACAACGTCGCGGTGGTGCGTGAGGGTCAGAAGATCGTCGCGCTGCTCTCGAAGATCGACCTCATCGAGTTCCTCGCGAACCGCTGATGTCAGTGCCCGAGTTCGGCTGGGACGACCTCCGCTACCTCGAGGCCATCGATCGCACCGGGAACGTCCGCGCGGCGGCACGCGAGGGCCAGATCGCCGTGTCGACCCTCTACCGGCGCGTCGCCACGCTCGAAGCGCGGCTGGGCGAACGCTGCCTGGTGCGCGGCGAGAGCGACGGCTCGCTGACGCCACTGGGCCGTTCGCTGGCGCAGCTCGGGCGGCGCGTGCGTAGCGGCTTGTCGGAGGTCTTCGGCGAGCTGCGCGCGAGCGAGTCGTCGCTGGCGGGCACGGTGAGCCTCACCACGGTCGAGGCGCTGCTCCCGCTGCTGCGCGCGCCGCTCGCCCAGCTGACACAGGCCCACCCCGGGCTGTGCGTCGAGCTGCACCTCGGTGACTCCGGGCCCTCGGTGCGCAAGCGCCAGGTCGACGTCGCGCTCGGCGTGATGAAGCGGCCGCCCGAGGCCTGCTGGGGGCGCAAGGTGGGCAAGCTCGACGCGGGCGTCTTCGGTACGGCCGAGGCGGTGCGCGGGCCGCGACGCTGGGTGCTGCGATCGCTCGACGAGGCGAGCTCGCCCGAATCGGCGTGGGAACGGGAACACGCGGTGAGCGTGGCGGTGCGTGCGCCGTTTCACGCCCTGGTGTCGCTGGTGGCGGCGGGTGCGGGGGTGGGCTTGATGCCGCGGCTGCTCGGCGCCCACCACGGGCTCACCGAGGTCGAGTCGCTGCGCACCACCACCGCGCACCTCACGCGACCGCTGTGGGTGTTGACGCACGAGGGCAACCGCAAGTCGCCGCGCGTGCAGGCGCTGTGCAGCGCGCTGACCGGCGCCTTCCAGCACCTGGCCTGAGCGTTCACTTCAACGTCTGGCCAAGGTGCGCCTGCAGGTCGGTCACCGTGCGCTGCAGCACCTCGTTCCACGCGACGCTCAGCTTCTGTTCCATCACCTTGCGCTGCGCGCGGAGCGCGTCGTCGAACTTGCAGCGGGCGAGCTCGACGTCGTGCTGGCGCTCGATCTCCCGGCGCGACGCCGGGGTGAGAATCACCCCTTCCATTCGCACGCGCATCGCGGTCGAGGCGTTGGTGACGCACGTGGTCGCCGCCTGCCACTGCGAGAGGAACTTCTGCGCGGCCGGGCGCAGCGGCTCGGGCGCGACCTCGACGAGGCGCGGCAGCGGTTCCCACACCGTGCGCGGCGCGGGAAAGGCGAGCGGCCCGGTCGGAGCGGCCAGCGGCTCGTCGCCCAGCTCGCTCACGGTGCTGAGGTCGCTGGCGAGGAACCGGTTGTGGCCGGCATTCACCCGCAGGAGCGGCTCGTTCGGCAGCAGCACGGTGCCCGGGGGCGGCGCGCCCGTGCTCCAGTCGGAGTTGCCCGTGCGCTGCGTGCGCTGCGCGCCGGTCTTCGTCGCGTAGACGAACAGCGCGCGCGGGGCGAGCCGCAGCACTTCTTCATCGCTCAGCGTGCGGCTGGTGAGGCCCGGGACGCCCGGCGCAAAGGGGAACCAGGTGGTGAGGGCGCGCTCGCGCGGATCGACCGAGGCCGGCACCTCGGCGTGCAGCGTCGGGTCGACGTTGGTCGCCGGGCGCAGCACGAGGGTCAGGCGCTTCGGCCCGGCTTCGCCGACTTCCATCATCAAGCCGACGCGCACCTTCCCCGCGGGGAGATCGACGGTCGACTTGAGCGGTTGCCGACAGCCCTGGTGGGCGAGCGGCGCCGACACGGGCTCGACCCAGACGCGCGCGCTCGGGGCATCGACCGCTTCGATGACCCAGTTGCTGACCGGCTGCGGGAGGTCGAAGACCACGAAGCCCGGGGTGGAGAGCCAGAGCGGGTGGCACTCGGTCGCTTTCGGGCGCTCGAGGCGGAGGACGACACCACCCGCCGGCACCACCACCGGCGCCGGGTCGACCAGCACCTCGGGAGGCTCGGCGGGTGCGGCGGGCGCGGGTGCAGCGGCCTCCTGGCGCTTCACACCGGGAATCGAGACACCGAACTGCGCAAGCGTCGCGCAGCCGGAGCACGACAAGACGAGGACGAGGAGTGGGGTTCGCATGTGCGATCAGTACCCTCGAACCCCGACCTTGCGCGTCTCGTTTTCGAGCGTGCACATCTCGTTTTCGAGACAGTCACCCGCGCGGACCGTCGAGGCTGGTGTCGGCGGCGCAGCCAAAGCGATCACTCCGGCGCGAGATGAATTGCGCGACCGCTCGGCGCGACGAACTGGCATGTCGCTCGCCGTCGCGCTCGCCGTGTTGCTGGCCCAGTCTCCTCCTCCGCTGGTGCAGGCGGACGATGGGCCGCCGCCCATGCCCCCGTCGGAGCCCACCGCGGCCCCCGCGCCGCACCGGGGAAGCGCGTGGGAACTCGGTGCCTTCGCGACCGCCACCGTTCCCACTTCACTCGACGGCGGGGCGTTCATGTTCGGGCTGCGTGGCGAGCTCGACGTGTGGCGCATCGGCGCGGTGATGAGCCTCGATCGCGTCGGCGTCACGCCGTTCAGCCTCGGCGACGCCAACGCGTGGACCGGCCTGCTCGGCTACTCGGTGGTGTGGACCGAATTGTTCCGCGTGCGGGCGCTTGCGGGAGTCAGCGCGCTCACTGGCTCGGCCACGAGCTCCCAGTTCGCGCCGACCGTCGGCACCACGGCGCGTGTGCTGTGGAAGTTCATCGGCGCCGAGGGGAGCGCGGCGTTCGCGGCCGGCACGTTCCGCCAGCTCGACGTGCGCGCGGCTGCGATCTTGCGCGGGGGAATCTTCGAGCTGCAGCTGGGCTACCGCGCACGGTGGATCGACGCGACCACCGACGGCACGGTGAGCACCCTGCTCTCGGCGAGCACCACGTCGACCGACGCGCTCATCGCGACCACGCCGACCGCTCCAGCGCTGGTGGCCGGGCCGCACGTCGGCGTCGGCCTGGTGTTCTGACAGCGCTCAGTCCTTCACGATCACTTCGAGCTTCGGGCGCGCCTTCTTCAGCTCGGCGAGCGCTTTGTCGCTGGGCGCCGGCACGCCGTACATCGCTCGCAGCTCGAGCCGCTGCAGCTTCTCGAAGCCCTTCGTGGTGGCGACGGCGCGGCAGTACGAGTCGGGCACGTCCTGCGACGACTGGAGCCGCGGCTGCATCGACAGCGACTCCAGCGAGGTGACGTGCGTGCCCAGCGCGACCACCGCGTCGGCGGTGAAGACGTTCTGATCGAGCACCAGGTGCTCGAGCCCCTGCATCGCGGGCGAGAGCGTCTTCACGCTGGTGTCGTCCATGTCGTTGGCGCGGAAGTCGAGCCCGTGCGCCTTGCCGAGCGGGAGCGCGGCGAGCTTCTTCTCGGTGTCGCGGCGCTTCGTGCGCAGCGAGGTGACGCTGATCAGCATGCGCGGCCCGAGCGTCAGCACCTGCTCGAAGCCGGGGATCAACTTCTGCGCCTCGCACCACGCGCGATCGACGAAACCGGGCGTCTCGGTCGAATCGTTCCAGCTGCGCACGAAGGCACGCGCCTCGCCGAGCCACTGGCCCCGGTGCTTGTCGCGCAACCGCACGGCCTTCGCGTACTGCTCATCGGTCGGCGCCTCGAGCAGCATCAGTTGCATGTACTCGGCCTGGGTGGTGGCCCCCTGCTCGGCGAGCCAGTCGGCGTAGACGCGCAGCGCCTGCTTGTCGGTCGGATCCTTCCAGATGGCCTCGCGCAGCTTCGCGCCCTGCTCTACCGCGGCGCCCTTCGGTGCGATGACGACGGGCGGCTTGTTGGGCGCGCGCTTCTTGTCGGGGTCGGGGTTCGACGCCTTGATCTTCGTGAGCTGCTTGAGATCGAACACCTCGAGGAACGAGCCACCCGCGGTGACGCCGAGGAAGAAGCCGTCAGGGTGCGAGACCGAGCCCTCGAAGCGCGTCTTGCGATCGCGCACGAAGCTGCCGAGCTCCTTGCCCTTGAAGTCGAGCACGCGCACCGCGGCCTCGGTCTGCACGACGACGGTGCCCTCGGTGGGGCCGAAGCAGGCCGACTCCGCTTCGGGCGCCTGGAAGATGATCTTCGACTTTGCCTCGTCGACCACGAAGGATCCGTGGCGGTGGCCGTAGCCGCCCCACTGCACGAAGAGCAGGCCGTTCTTGCGCTCGACGCGGGGCGCGCTGGCCCACGACTTCACGGCGCACGGCGTGGCCTTCGCCTTCTTCTCGCCGATGACGTGGCGGTGCAGCTTGCCGTCGTGGAAGTAGAGCAACGCGCTGCTGTCTTCCGCGAAGATCATGCCGTCGGCGAGCTCCGGCAGCGTGATGCGCTGCAGGTGCTGGCCGTTGGTGGCGTCGAACACGTCGATGCCGCGCCCGTCTTCGCCGATGTTGATGTGCCCAAAGCTCAGCGCGACGTGGCGGCCGTCGGGGCTGCCGGCGACCTCGCGCGGCGCCTCGCAGCGTCCCTTCGGCTCGAGCTTGTGGAGCAGCTTGCCGGTCTCGCGCTCGACGATGACGCCGAGGTCTCGCTGCTTCTTGAAGTTGAAGCTCCACGACACGAGCTTGCGGTCGCCGAAGAGCCGCCCGTTCTTGCCGGGGCTGGCGTCTTCGTCTTCGCCGCGCACCACCTCGGTCTTCGTGCTGGCCCAGCGGTGAATCGCGTACCAGTTGCCGTAGACGAAGACGTCGCCGGAATCGGCCACCTCCAGCGAGCTGGCGGAGATGGGCATCTTGAAGCTCTTGCGGGCAGGACGGGCGGCCATGCTGCGTGGACACCCGGGCGTCGCGCGATGCGCAATGGAACCGTACAGGAATTGCCCCTCACCCCGACCCTCTCCCCGCTCCCGGGGAGAGGGAGCTGTGGGTTCAGGCCGCTCGCGCGTTCATCGCGTGGCGCACGGCGCCGAGCGCAGTGCCGAGGCTCGCCAGCGTCAGGCAGGCGAAGGCGACGAGCACGCTGCTCAGGGCCTGCACGGCGCAGGCGCTCACGATGGCCGAGACGTCAGCGGGGGCCGCGTTCGCCGAGGCCTTCACCACGCCCCACAGCCCGATGGCCGAGCCGAGGAAGGCTGAGCACAAGGTGACGGCGCTGAGCGCGACGAGCAGGGGCACGAAGCGCCGCTCGGGACGGAAGGCGATGATCGCCGCGGCGCCCATCGCGAGAATGCCGAACAGCGTGGTTGGAAAGAGGGTCCAACCGCCTTCAGCGTAGAAGTCGAGCATGTGCGTCTCCGGGTGAGGGTTGGCGGTCGGACACCGCCCGCTCGGCCGGGTTCCCGCTGGAGATCAGATCACGCGACGCTGGGCCGTGAGCGGGCCGCCGGCGTCACCGGTGTTCACCGTGCTGCTGGGCTCGACGAGCATCACCTGTGCGCCGCGCTCCGACACGGGCTGGTGCACCACGCCGCGAGGCACGACCGTGAGCTGGCCGGCCTTGAGGTGCACGTCGCCCGCGTCCATGCGGATCGTCATCTCGCCTTCGAGGACGACGAAGAGCTCGTCGGTGTCGGGGTGGGAATGGCGGGTGAATTCGCCGAGCACGCGCACGAGGCGGATGTCGTAGTCGTTGAGCGTGGCGACGGTGCGTGGCTGCCAGGCTTCCTGGAACGTGGCGAAGACTGAGGCGAGGTCGATCGTGCGTGCCATGGGTCTTCTCTCCTCACCCCGACCCTCTCTTCCTCGGGAGGAGAGGGAGAGCGTGGTTCAGGCTCCGAACTTGAGCAGCTCCGCGCCCTCGGCGACCTGGTCACCGGCGGCGAAGAGGAACTCGTTCACCGTGCCGTCGCTGGGGGCGGTGATGGTGTGCTCCATCTTCATCGCCTCCATCACCAGCAGCGGCGTGCCCTTCTTCACGGCGGCGCCCTTCGCGGCGAGCAGCGCGACGATCTTCCCGGGCATGGGCGCGACGAGTTTGCCGCCGTGACCGACGTCGTCACCGGCGTGCGCGAGCGCGTCGAAGAGCTCGAGCTGCCACGAGAGTCCCGCGTGGAACACGTGGAGCGTCGAGCCGTCGTGCACCACCGTGCCACGCGCGGGGCCATCGCCGAGCATCACGTGCACGTCGGCGCCATCGGCGGTGAACGAGAACTTCTGGCCGTCGAGCACGAAGCCGCTGCGCGCGTAGGTGAGGCGCACGTCGCGACCGTCGAGCCGAATCGCGCGATCGAGCGCCTGGTTGAGCCGCCAGCCCGAGGTCGAGCTCCACGGATCCGACTGCTCGCTCGCTGCCTCGCGAGCGAGGATCGACGCGACCGCCAGCGCGGTGACCTGCGGCGACGCCTTCACCTCTTCGGGGAAGAGCTCGGCGTGGTTCTTCGCGATGAGCCCGGTGTCGAGATCGGCCGTCGCGAACGCCTTGCTGTGCACCAGCCGCCGCAGGAACGCGACGTTGGTGTTGAGGCCGACGATCTGCGTCTGGCCGAGCGCCTCGCTCATGCGCGCCAGCGCCTGCGCCCGGTCTTCGCCCCACACGATCAGCTTGGCGATCATCGGGTCGTAGAACGGCGTAATCGCGTCACCGGGCCGCACGCCGCTATCGACGCGCACCGCGCCGTCGCGAACGAAGGCCACGTGCTCGGGGAAGCGGAGGTGCTTGAGCGTGCCGATCGACGGCAGGAAGCCCTTCTCGGGGTTCTCGGCGTAGACGCGCGCCTCGAGGGCGTGGCCCTTGATCGCGAGCTGTTCCTGCGTGGCGGGCAACTTCTCGCCGGCCGCGACGCGCAGCTGCCACTCGACGAGATCGAAGCCGGTGATCATCTCGGTCACCGGGTGCTCGACCTGGAGCCGGGTGTTCATCTCCATGAAGTAGAATTGCTCGCCCTCGGCGATGAACTCGACGGTGCCGGCGCCGACGTAGCCGACCGCCTTCGCCGCCGCGCACGCCGCCTCGCCCATCGCCTTGCGACGCGCCGCGGTCATGCCGGGCGCGGGCGCTTCTTCGAGCACCTTCTGGTGGCGCCGCTGCACCGAGCAGTCGCGCTCGAACAGGTAGACGCAGTTGCCGTGCGTGTCGGCGAAGACCTGCACTTCGACGTGGCGCGGGCGCGTGAGGTACTTCTCGATGAGCACCGCGTCGTCGCTGAACGCGTTGATCGCCTCGCGCTTGCACGACTCGAGGGCCGCGGCGAAGTCAGCCGACTTCTCGACCGCGCGCATGCCCTTGCCGCCACCGCCAGCGCTGGCCTTGATGAGCACCGGGTAGCCGATGCGATCGGCTTCCTTCTGCAGCAGCGCGGGCGACTGATCAGCGCCGTGGTACCCGGGGACGAGCGGCACCTTCGCCTTCTCCATGCGCGCCTTCGCCTCGGACTTGAGGCCCATGGCCGAGATCGCGCTCGGGGGCGGGCCGATGAAGATGAGGCCGTGCTTGCTGCACAGCTCCGCGAAGTCTTCGTTCTCGGAGAGGAAGCCGTAGCCGGGGTGGATCGCCTGCGCGCCGGTGGCCTTCGCGGCGGCGATGATCTTGTCCATCACCAGGTACGACTCTTTCGCGGCGGCCGGCCCGAGATGCACGGCTTCGTCGCAGCTCTCGACGTGCTTCGAGCCCGCGTCGGCGTCGGAATAGACGGCGACCGTCTGGATGCCGAGGCGGCGCGCGGTGGTGGCCACGCGGCAGGCGATCTCTCCACGGTTCGCGATGAGGATCTTCTTGAAGAGGCTCATGGGGTCACATCCGGAAGAGGCCGAACTTCGTCTCGGGAATGGGCGCGTTGAGCGTCGCTGACAGCCCGAGCGCGAGCGTCATGCGGGTATCGGCGGGGTCGATGATGCCGTCGTCCCACAGCCGCGCGGTCGCGTAGTACGGGTGGCCCTGCGTCTCGTACTGCGAGCGAATCGGCGCCTTGAACGCGGCCTCTTCTTCAGCCGACCAGGTGCCGCCCTTCCCTTCGATGCCGTCGCGCTTCACGGTGGCGAGCACGCTGGCGGCCTGTTCACCGCCCATCACCGAGATGCGCGCGTTCGGCCACATCCACAAGAAGCGCGGGCCGTAGGCGCGGCCGCACATGCCGTAGTTCCCGGCGCCAAAGCTGCCGCCGATGATCACCGTGAACTTCGGCACCGCCGCGGTCGAGACGGCGGTCACCATCTTCGCGCCGTTCTTCGCGATGCCCTCGTTCTCGTACTTCCGGCCGACCATGAAGCCCGTGATGTTCTGCAGGAACACGAGCGGCACGCGGCGCTGGCAGCACAGCTCGATGAAGTGGGCGCCCTTGAGCGCGCTCTCGCTGAAGAGGATGCCGTTGTTGGCGATGATGCCCACCGGCATGCCGTGCAGGTGCGCGAAGCCGGTGACGAGCGTGGTGCCGTAGCGGGCCTTGAACTCGTCGAACTCCGAGTCGTCGACGAGGCGCGCGATGATCTCCCGCACGTCGAACGGCTTGCGCGAGTCAGTGGGGATGATGCCGTACAGCTCGTCGGCGCTGAACTTCGGGGGACGCGGGTCGCGGAGCGGGATGTCGGGGCGCTTGGCGACGTTCAACGTGCCGACCGTGCGGCGCGCGATGGCGAGCGCGTGCTGATCGTTCTGCGCGAGGTGATCGACCACGCCCGAGAGCCGGGTGTGCACGTCGCCGCCGCCGAGATCTTCGGCCGTCACGACCTCACCGGTGGCCGCCTTCACCAGCGGAGGCCCGCCGAGGAAGATCGTGCCCTGGTTCTTCACGATGATGCTCTCGTCGCTCATCGCGGGCACGTAGGCGCCGCCAGCGGTGCACGAGCCCATCACCACCGCGATCTGCGGGATGCCCTGGGCGCTCAGGTTCGCCTGGTTGAAGAAGATGCGACCGAAGTGCTCCTTGTCGGGGAAGACCTCGTCCTGGTTGGGCAGGTTCGCGCCGCCCGAGTCGACCAGGTAGATGCACGGCAGCCGGTTCTCCTTCGCGATCTCCTGCGCGCGGAGGTGCTTCTTCACCGTCACCGGGTAGTAGGTGCCGCCCTTCACCGTGGCGTCGTTGCAGACGATGACGCACTCGCGGCCCGCCACGCGGCCGATGCCGGTGATGATGCCCGCGCCGGGCGCGTCGTCCTTGTACATGCCGAACGCGGCGAGCTGGCTGAACTCGAGGAAGGGCGTGCCGGGGTCGAGCAGCTGGTTGACGCGTTCGCGGGGCAGCAGCTTGCCGCGCGAGGTGTGCTTCTTGCGCGCGTCTTCACCGCCGCCTTCGCTGACCTTCGCCACCTTCGCTTTGAGATCGTCGACGATCGACTGCATCGCCGACGCGTTGGCCTGGAACTCCGCGCTGCGGACGTTCAACTGAGACTGGAGCGTCGCCATGGGCGGCGCGTTTCTATTCGCATCGCCCCCGCATCGCACGAGGCATATGGTCCGCCGCATGTCGCTCGCGCGGGCGCTGGGGGCCACCGACGAGAAGCAGAAGTTGAGCGCGCTCCTCGACGCGTGGCGGGCGTGCCGGCATTCGCGGTTGGCCAACGTGATCGACCGCGTCTCGCAGCCGCTGGTGGAAGCGGCCGGGAAGATCAAGGCGAAGTCGATGCCCATGCGTACCGAGGCCCTCATCGCCGCGGCGAAGTCGAAGGATCCCGTCGCGCTCGGCCAGGTGCTCACCACCGAGTGGCCGGGCACGTGGGACAAGGCGCTGCCGGTGCTGCAGGCGGTGATCGCTGCGCCCGATGATCCGCGCGTGGCGGCGCACTTCGCCCGGCAGATCGACGAGACGCGCTTCGACACGTGGAAGTCGGCCGGCTACTGGCGACCGTTGTTCGCGAAGCTCTCGTCGCTCGATGACCTGCGACAGCTCCCGCTGATGGAAGCGCAACTCAGCCGCGCGAAGAACCACTTCTACGCGGTGAACATGCGCTTCCTCGAAGAAGACCTGGTGCGCGGCCTCAAGCGCATCCGCGAGCCGGCGCTCTCAGCCGACGACGAGAAGGCGATCGCGATGCTCGAAGCACCGTTCTCCGCCGCCGCCGCCACCGAGCGCCACGCCGGCAAGAGCGGTGAAGAGCTGCTCGCGGCCGTGTACGCGTCTCCCAGTGACGACGCGCAGCGCCTCGTCTACGGCGACTGGCTCGTGCAACAGGGCGATCCCCGCGGGGAGTTCATCTCACTGCAGGCACAGCCGCCCACCGAGAAGTCGAAGAAGCGCCTCGAGGCCCTGGCGAAGAAACACTGGAAGAGCTGGGTCGGTCTGCTCGGCGACCGAATCGCGGGGCCGCCGGACTTTCGTCTCGGCTTTCTGCAGAGCGCGCGCTTCGAGACCCGCAACTACGACGCGCGGTTGGAATTCGCGAAGACGCTCGAGCGCCCCGAATGGCGCACCCTCGAGCGCATCGTGTGGTGGGGCCGGGGTATGACGCGACTCGACCAGGCGCTGCGTCACCCCAACCTGCAGCAGGTGCGACGCATCGACGGGCTCGACTACGAGCACTGCAAGGCGTTCTTCGAGTCGCCCGAAGGCTTGCCGCCGCTCACCGACATCTCGTTGCCGCCGCTCATCGAGCGCATCCCCGTGGGGAACTTGAAGTCGCTGCGCGTGCTGCGGCTGCGCGACGAGTGGCTGCCCTTCGTCGAGAAAGACCTCGGTGGCATCGAGCGCCTGGTGATCCAGGACGCGGTGCATGGGCTGAAGCCCGACGTGTGGAATCGCCTCCTCGCCACGCCGGTCCCCGAGGTGACGGTCGACGGCTACCGCGCCACCATCACCCTGCGTCGCAAGCGCGGTGAGACCAACTTCACCAGCCTCGAGTTCGAGACCCTGTGGGGCTGGGAGTGCGTGGAAGATCTCTTCGAGCACGTCCCACGCACCATCACGCGGCTGAGCGCGCCGGTCCCACTCGAGCGGCTGCTGCCTGACGACGTGAAGGCGCTGCGGAAGATCCTCGCGTCGTTTCCGCACCTCGACCCGGCCACGATTCCATGACCCTCGCCCGCGCGCTGAAAGCAAAGACCGACGAGGAGCGGCTGGAGCACCTGCTCGAGGCCTGGCGCGATTGCCGCCACCCTCGCCTCGCCGACCTGGTCGACCGTGTCGCAGAACCGCTGGTGAAGGCCGCCGGGCCGGTGAAGGCGAAGTCGGTGCCCGCGCGCACGGAAGCGTGCATCAAGCTGGCCGCGAGCAAAGACCCCGTCGCGCTGGGCCGGGTGCTGATCACCGAGTGGCCGGGCACGTGGCAGCCCGCGCTCCCGTTGTTGCAGGCGGTGTGCAAGGCGCCGGACGATCCGCGCGTCGCGGCGCACTTCGCGAAGCAGATCGACGTCACCCGCTACGACACGTGGACCTCGTCGAACTACTGGCACCCGCTGTTTGCCCGCCTGCGCGCGCTGAAGGACGTGCGCCAGTTGCCGCTGCTCAAGGCGCAGCTCGAGCGCGCGAAGGGCGAGTACTACGCGCGTGACATGCGCCCGGCCGAAGAGGGCATCGTGAAGCTCTACGCCGCCCTCGAGGTGCCGAAGCTCTCGGCGGCTGACGAGAAGGCGTTGAGCACCCTCGAAGCGCCGTTCGCCGGCGCGAAGGCCTCGGCCCGCACCAACAGCAAGAGCGGCGACGAGCTGCTCGCGGCGGTCTACGCCAACCCGGGCGATCACTCGCTGCGCCTCGTCTACGGCGACTGGCTGGTGTCGCAGAACGATCCACGTGGCGAGCTGATCTCGCTGCAGGCCGCGCCGCTCACCGACAAGTCCCGCACGCGCATTCGCACGCTCATCAAGAAGCACTGGCAGCAGTGGCTGGGGCCGGTGCGCGACTGGCTCCGCGAGCCTCCGGGGTTCACCCTGGGCTTCCCCTCGAGCGCGTCGGTCGACACCTCGAACTATTCGCAGCGCGATCTGCTCGAGAAGATCATCGAGCGCCCCGAGTGGCGCACCGTGGAGTGGATTCGCCAGTGGCCGTACTTCAACGACTACCCGCTGGCGAAGGCGCTCGCGCACCCCAACTTCGCGCTCGTCACGCGGCTCAGCGAGGTGCGTGATCGCGAGCTGCCGGCGATCCTCGAGCTGGGGCCGCCGGTGGTCGACATGGAGATCGCCGGCGCTCCCGACGAGCTGACGCGCATCGATCTCAGCCGCCTCAAGCAACTCAAGACGCTGCGCCTCGGACACCCGCAGCTCATCAAGAAGACCGCGCACGCGTTCTCGGCGATGGACACGCTGGTGATCACCTACGTGCGCGATCTCACGGCCGAGCACTGGGCGCTGATCGAGCAGTCGGGGGTGAAGAACCTCCGGCTCGCGCAGTACGAGAGCGGCCTCTGGCTGCGCCGCGAGAAGAAGGACGGTCCGTTCGAGACCATCGAGCTGTCGTCGACCTCGCTCTACTACCTGAAGGAAGCGATGCAGCTCGTGCCCGATACGCTGCGGCGCTTCGTCGGTGAGCCGCTGGAGTTCAGCGAAGACGGGCTCGCCGCGCTGAAGACCGAGCTGAAGCGCTTCAAGAAGCTCGACTTCTCCACGCTGCCGCACACGGTGCAGGTGATCGCCCCGACCGCGAAGCAGGTGCACGTGCGCGTGCAGATGCGCGGCGCCGAGCTGCTGATGGAATCGCGCGCGCAACGCGTGTGGGATCTCCTCACGAAGGGCTTCGGCGTGCCGTTCGATCGCTTCGACGTCGGCAGCGCGCAGCGTGAGCTCGGAGACGATCCCGTCGAGCGCATCAAGGTCTGGGCGAAGAACAAGCGCGCGCGCTCGATGTACCTGCGCCTCGCGAACGGCAAAGCGGTGGCGCCGCTGCACAAGGACAAGGTGTCGTACACGGTGCTCGAGCTGCCGCTGATCGATCCGAAGCAGTTCCGCGCGGCGCTCCAGTCCCTGCTCGAGCTGGCGCAGCCCGATGACGTCGTGGTGCTCGACGTCAAGCTCTCGAAGCCCCCCACCGAGGCCGAGTGGAAGCGCGTCGACGCGGCGCTGAAGAAGGCCGCCGAGGGCTGAGGGCCGCGAGCCGCGGTCAGGCACCCACGCCACCGGCCACCAGCGACCGTTCAGCCCGTTTCGCGACCGCTCACCCCCGGGCCAGCCCGTTGCACAGGCAGGTGCGTCATGAATCCCACCATGACCCCTGCCGCGCCCTCGTTCGCCCTCCCGACGCCGACGCTCAGCCCTCCCACCTTCGAGGAACGCCTGCGCCCGAGGAAGGCCGGCCTCTTCATCGGCCTGGGTCTCGGCCTCGCGCTCGAGCTCTTCGTCGACGGAGTGCCCTTCGGCGTCGGCCACGCGCTCTTCGCGGTGCTGATCGGCGTGGCGATCGCGACGCACGGCGGGAAGGAAGGCTGGCAGCGCGCCGGGGAGCACCGGTGGATGCTCTTCGCCGGCGTGCTGCTGTGGGCGTCGGTGATGCTGCACGCGTCGACGTGGCTCGCGGTGATGGCGATCGCCTCGTCGTGGATCCTCATCGCGCTCGCGCTGCAGGGGTGGACCGGCGAGCGCCCCCTGAGCGGCCTGCGCACCGGCCAGCTCCTCGGCGCGCCGTTCAAGACGCTCGGCCAGTCGGTCTACGCGGGCGCCGTCACCACCAGCCGCGGCCTCGAAGACGCGAAGGTGAGCTCGGTCGTCTCACGCTACGGCCCGTCGGCGCTGCGCCTGGTCGCGATCATCGTGCCGCCAGTGCTGGTGCTGCTCGTGTTGCTCACCTCGGGTGACGCCGTCTTCCGCGCGCGCGTCGAGAGCGTCGAGTCGGCCCTGTTCGGCATTCCCCTGTCTGGCTTCGTGCGCGGCGCCTTCGTCACCGTGTTCTCGGGCGTCATCCTCGCCGGGGCGATGACCTTCTCGAACCGCCGCCGTGATGGCGCGGTGCCGTCGGCTCCGTCGCGCGTGCTGCGCGGCTTCGAGAGCCTGGCGCTGCTCGGCACGCTCACCACCCTGCTCTTCTGCTTCGGCGTCGCGTCCACGCCCTGTGCGCTCGCGCCCGCCTCGTGCGAGCTGCCCGCCGGGGTCACCTACAGCGACGCCGCGCACGAGGGCTTCTTCCAGCTCCTCATCGCTGCGAGCGGCATCTTGATGCTGCTGATGGCGCTGCCCGCGCGCACGAAGTTGGAATCGAAGGGCACTGCGCTCGGCTTCACGGCGCTGTCGACGGCGCTGGTGCTCGCGACGATGCCGATGGTCGTGTCGGCCATCGCCCGGCTGTGGCGCTACGAAACGACGTACGGGCTGACGGTGCTGCGGCTGATGGCCTACGCGGGCCTGGGGCTCGTCGCCGCGGTGCTCGCGTGGCGCGCGGTGACGCTGTGGGCCTTCAAGTCGACCTTCGTGCACGGCGCGATAGGGCTCTTCACGCTCACGCTGTTCTCGCTCGCGGTGATGCGGCCTGACGCCGTCATCGCGCGCCACAACCTGCAGATGGAAAACGTCGACTACGCCTACCTCGCCACCCTCTCGGCCGACGTGGTGCCGCCGATGGTCGCCGCCGGAGCCCTGCGCGAGCTGGGCGGCCTGCAAGATCAGAAGCCCGACCCGGCGTTCGGGTGGAACCTGGGGCGTGCGGCCGCGCGCTCGGCCCTGATGCACCTCGACGAGCTGTAAGTCCGCGCAACCTCTCCGTCTTCTCGGAGCGCTTTCCGACTTGCCGAAACCACGCCTCGACGTCATGCGTAGGGCTGGCATGAACCGATGGGTCCTCGCAGTGATGGTGGTGAGCGTGGTGGTCGCGTTCGCGATGAGCGCGCTGGCACAGTCGAAGAAAGACGACCCGAAGCAGGCAAAGGAGAGCAACGCCGTGAAGCCGTTCGTGAAGGCGCCGACCGACGTCCTCAAGAAGACGCTGAGCGCGGAGCAGTACCGCGTCACCCAGGAGTGCGGCACCGAGCCGCCCTTCCAGAACGCGTATTGGGACAACCACGAAGACGGCATCTACGTCGACGTGGTGTCCGGTGAGCCGCTGTTCAGCTCGACCGACAAGTTCGACTCCGGCAGCGGGTGGCCGAGCTTCACCAAGCCGCTCGAAGCCAACGTCACCGAGAAGAAGGACTTCACGCACGGCATGGTGCGCGTCGAGGTGCGCTCGAAGAACGCCGACTCGCACCTGGGTCACGTGTTCGACGACGGCCCGGTCGACAAGGGTGGCCTGCGCTACTGCATCAACTCGGCGTCGTTGCGCTTCATCCCCGCGGCGAAGCTCACCGCGGCGGGCTTCGGCCAGTACGCGAAGCTCTTCCCGCTCGTGAAGCAGGAAGGCGTGGCGGCCGGTGGCGCGCCGGGCACCGAGACCGTGTACCTCGCGGGCGGCTGCTTCTGGGGCATGGAAGAGATCATTCGCGGCATCCCCGGCGTGCTCGAGACCGAGGCCGGCTATACCGGCGGCTGGCTGAAGAACCCCACCTACGACGACACGCACGACAGCAAGTCGGGCCACGCGGAGTCGGTGAAGGTCGTCTACGACCCGAAGAAGCTGTCGTTCGCCGACCTGCTCGAGAAGTGGTTCTTCCGCATGCACGACCCGACGACGCTCAACCGCCAGGGCAACGACGTGGGCACGCAGTACCGCTCGGCGATCTTCTACCTCACCGACGATCAGCGAAAGGTCGCCGAGGAAGTGAAGGCGCGCGTCGACAAGTCGGGCAAGTGGAAGAAGCCGATCGTCACGGAGATCACCGCCGCGAGCACCTGGTACAAGGCCGAGGACTACCACCAGGACTACCTGCAGAAGAATCCGGGCGGGTACACGTGCCACTGGATGCGCCCTGAGTAAGTGACGAGGGCCGGAGGAAGCGGTACTCCCCACGGGGTGTCGCTCCCTCCGTGCCCGAAGTGTCAGTCGACGTTGACCTACGAAGATGGCCCGCTGCTGGTGTGCCCCGAGTGCGCGCACGAGTGGTCGCCCGCCGCCGCCGCGTCCACCGCGCCCGCTGAAGAAGAGGGCCTGGTGGTGAAGGACGCCTACGGCACGCGGCTCGCCGACGGAGACAACGTCACCATCGTGAAGGACCTGAAGGTGAAGGGCGCGACCTCGTCGCTCAAGGTCGGCACGCGCGTGAAGAACATCAAGCTCGTCGACGGCGATCACAACATCGACTGCCGCATCGACGGCTTCGGCGCGATGCAGCTGAAGTCGGAGTTCGTGAAGAAGGCCTGACCGGCCTTACCGTCCCGGCAGCGCGAGGTGACGCAACTCGAAGCGCCTCGTCGCCGTGCGCAGCAGCCCCGAGTCCGCCGCCTGCAGCCAGTGCGAGTCGGCCTCGATGGTCAGCTCGTCGAGCGCGTCGGGCGGCAGCGTGTCGAGCATCGCCGCGAAGATCGCCACCGCTGGCCGCGCGTGCAATTCCACCTGCAGCGAGCGAAAGCGATCGGCCCCGTGAAAGCGCAGCGTCATCACCTGCGTCTGGAACACGACGTGCGTCGGCAACACCGCGGCGTGCTGGGCGGCGGTGATCACCTCGAACAGGTTGAGCGCGCGAAAGCTGCCGTCGATCTCCAGCTGCTTGAGGCGCTTGTTGACCTCGAGCTTCCACAGCCAGTGCGTCTCGTCGAAGCGCGCGAGGTTGGCCACGAAGCGCAGGCGCGCCAGCGACGGCAGTGACTCGGCGCGCGAGACCGCGGTGACGTGGTCGAGAGTCCACGCGCGGAGATCGCCCGGCCCCTCGAGCCCCACCGCCTCGATCGCCAGCGGCCGCTTCGCCTGGAACAGCACCGGCACCGCGTTGACGCTCACCAGCCGCACCTCGGTGAGCGACTTCATGTGCGGAGAGGCGAGCTCAAGCGGCGCGGCCGGGCTGAACACCACCTCCAGCGAGCGCAGCGTCGCGAGATCCGGCAGGTCGACCTGCAGCCCGTCGAGCAACACCGTCGCCGACTCGAGAAACCCACGCCGCCACACCTGGTCGCCCGGCATCACCAGCGGCTTCAACCCGCGCAAGAACGTCTCGCGGTGGCGATCGAGCAGCTTCTGCATGCGCCGCTCACTGCGCTCGTTGCGCCGCGCCTGGAGCTGCAGCGAGATGAACTCCCCGCGCGGGTCACCCGCTTCCTGCAGCGCGTCGGCGAGCACGTGGCGCGGCCCGTCGTCGGCGGGGCGCTCGAACACGGCGGCGAAGAGCGGCTCGAGCTCGACCACGCGCCCTCAGGTCAGGAAGCTGGCCAGCGCGTTGGGGTGGAACGGCCAACCCGCGAAGCCACACACCGCCATGAAGCCACCGAACGCCGCGAAGCCGCCGCCGAGCGCGAGGAGCCACTTCTGGCGCGTGAGCGCGGTGATGCCCATCAGGGCGATCGACAGCGAGAGGCTCGCCTCGGCCATGTCGAACTGATCGTCGCGCAGGTTGAGCGCGGCGTAGGTCGACTCGACGTCGTGCGCGCTCTGCTCGATGGCCTTCTTCTCGGCCTCGTACCGCACCACGTCGCCCCGCCAGCGCGCGACGGCGTCGGCCACGCGCTGCTTCGCCTCGGGCTCGCTCAAGGTCAGCCCGATGGTCTCGAGCTCGTCGGCCGCGGCTTCCGCCATGTGCTGCTTGGTGCTCTTGGCCTGGAAGTACGACCAGCGGTTCACCGTCTCGGCCTGCGCCTGCTGCATGGCCTGCACGATGTTGCTGTCCTTCACGTTGCAGATGGTGAGGAAGGTCGCGGCGATCGCCACCACCACCGACACGCGCCGGTTCAACGGGTCATCAGCGTCGTCAGCCATGCGGGTCTCGAGCTCCTCAGTGGGAGCCGGAATATGCCGGATCGATCTCCAGCACGCGCGCCTTGAGCTTCGGCTCGTCGGCGATCTTCGAGTCGAGCACCGTCCACGCGAAGTTGAACTTGCGCGCGTCGGGCGAGACCTTCTTCTTGAGCGACGCCTCGAGGTCACCCTTGCGCTTCTTGAGCTCGCCGATGGTGCTCTTGATCTGATCGCTGGCCGCCTTGTCCTTCGAGAGCTTGAGCCGCTCGTCGAGCGCCTTGAGCTGCTCGTCGACGAAGCCCGCCTGCTGGCGATCGCGCTCGACCGCGCTCAGGTCGATGAAGGCGTCCTTCGACTTGCCCAGCGTCAGCTCGAGCCGCGCCATCGACTGGCCCTTCTGCCCCGAGGCGAGCAGCACCGCCGCGCCGTCGTTGAGCCGCTGCGGGGGCACCGTGCCGCGGAACTCGCCGGACTGGATGACGAAGTCGACCTCCTTCGCGAGGTCGGTCGAGAGCTGCATCGCGTCGGCGTAGCTGACCGCCGCCACCACCACCGTCAGGTCGCGCGGCCCGAGCGTCGGCAGCACCTTGCGCACGGCGTCGAGCGTGCCGGTCGCCTTCACCGCCGGCTCTCCGTTCACCACCGGCCCCGGCATGGTCAGCCCGACGAAGGCCACCTTCACGCCGCCCGTCTCGACGATCGCCGCGGGCTCGAAGAGCAACTTGCCGTCCTTCTCGAGGTTGGCCGAGAGGAGCTTGAGCTTCTTGCCCTTCGCGAGACCGAGCAGGAACTCGGTGCCGGCCGACAGGTCACGCTGGCCGACCGCCATCACCCGCGTGCCGAGGTCTTCCATCACCTGGAACACGAAGGCCGCGCGCTTCTTGTCGGCGTCGGTCGCCACGCCCGCGTTCGCGAACAGCGCGTTGCCCGAGTCGAGCACGAGCACCGAGCCCGGCGCGGCCGTGCGCTGGAGTTCGTCGAGCACCGTCTTGCGTCTGGCGAGACCGCCAGTCGGGTTGGCGCGTCAACCACAGGGGGCGACTTCGCCCCCGTCATCTCCCTGGTACGCGAGCACGAGCTGCTTCGGCGGAGGCGCCGCGAGGGCGACCGCCGACAGCAACGCGAGCGAGCAGACGAAGCGCGTCACTTCTTGCCGCCCGCCTTCCGCAGCTCGGCGAGCCGCGTCTTGGCCGTCTTCGCCGCGTCAGACTTCGGGTGGCTCTTCACGAGCTCTTCGAGCGCAAGCCGGGCCTCGTCATTCATCTTGAGCTGCTTGAAGCAGTCGGAGCTGCGCAAGTACGCGACCGGCGTCGACTTGGTGGTCGGGTGATCCTGGATGACCTTGCCGAACTCGTAGAGCGCCTCGCGGCACTTCTGCTCGCCGAAGAAGAGCTCGCCGAGCGCGAAGTGGGCTTCCCCACCCCGTCGTCGCGCGGCCACTTCTTGATGAACTCCGCGTACAGCTTGCGCGCCAGCTCGACCTCGCCGGCCTTCGACTTGTCGTCGGCGAGCTTGAGGAATTCCTTCGGGTCGTCGGGGCGCTTGGGCTCGTCCTTCTTCGGCTCGGTGGGCGTCGGCGTCGTCGCCACCGCGGTCTTCGCCTCGGCGAGCTTCGTCTCGAGCTCCTGGATCTTCACCTGCTGCGACTCGACCTGGCCGCGCAGCACCGCGATGTCCTGCATCGCGCCGTCGACCTTCACGCCCATGTTGGCGCCCGTGGTGCGGCTGGCGCGATCGAGCTGGTCGAGCGCGGTCTGCAGCTGGGCCGTGGTCTCTTCCACCTTGGTGCGCGTCTCGGCGAGCTCGGCGCGCAACTTCACGTTGTCGCCCTGCAGCGCGTCGAGGCGGTTCTCGACCACGCGGCCGCGATCGGCAGGGAAGAAGCAGCCGGCCATCACCACGGAGGCGAGGGCCGGCACCAGCCAGCGAGCGAGCCGGCCGACACGAAGTGGAGGGCGTCCGGTCGAAGACCGGACGGGGCGAACGAGCGAATGAACCAGCGGCGGCAACATGGGCCGCACCATATAGCCCAGTCTCAACGCGAGCGGCGGCGCACTCGCGCGAGCAGACCGAGCACCGCCAGGGGCAGCAGCTCGAGACCGCTCGTGCAGCCGCAGCCCTTGGGGTTGACCATCGGGTCGACCGGGTTGGGGTTCTTCACGGTGATCGCGATGACCGCCGGCGCCGAAGCCAGCGTGGCGTCGTGCACCACCAGCTGGAGCTGGATGACCTCGCTGTTCGCCACCGACGGCGCCACGAACGCCACCGTGTCCGTCGCCGCGCCCGAGAGCGCGACCGCCGTGCCGCCGGCCTGGCTCCACTCGAAGGTGATGGGGTCGCTTTCCGGGTCCATGCCCGTGCCGGTGACGGTCACGATCTGGCCCTGGGTGACTTCCATCGCCGCGGGCACGCTGGCCACCGGCGCCTGGTTGACGTTGTGCACCAGCACCGTCTGCTCCTTCGGCAACGTGACCGCGCGGCCGTCGGACACCGTCATCTGGAAGGTCAGCAGCGTGTCGGCCGAGACCTCCGGCGCCACGAAGTGGTTGTCGGTGAGCGTCACCATCGGGCCGCCGATCTGCGTCCACGTGATGGTGATGGGATCGTTGTCGGGGTCGGTGCCGCTGCCCACCAGCGTCACCATGGTGCGCTCGTCGGCCTCGATGTTCGGCCCGATGGTCGACGTCGGCGCCCGGTTGCTGCACATGTTCGGGTCCGAGGTGACCGAGGTGAAGGGCGAGTTGGTGATGCCCATGAACTGGATGTCGTCGATCTCCCAGCCCTTGGCCGCGGCCGCGTCGTCAGACCCGATGCGGAAGCGCAGGCGAATGGTCTGGTTCGCGTAGGTGGTGCCGAGGTTGATGGTCTCGGTGATGAACGCCGGGTAGCCGGTGCTCTTGCCGACGTACGCGCGCTTGCCACGCAGCGGGTTGGCGCTCTGGTTCTGCGAGGTGGTGAGCGTGCCGGTGTACCCGGGCGTCGCCATGCCGCCGACGTCGGTCCACGTGGTGCCGTTCGAGCTCACCTCGACGATCGCGCCGTCGAAGTACTCGCTGTTGCTGCGCTCGAAGTCCCAGCGGTGCTTGAAGGTCACCGTGAGCGGGCCCGCGCCGACGTTCAGCTGCGGCGAGGTGAGGCGCGTGTCGGCCGGCGACGCGACGTCGGGGCCGAACCAGAAGTGCTCGGTGGCGTCAGACTGGAAGATGCGGAAGTCGGAGCCGGTGGTGAGGTTCGGGTCGCTGCTCGCGGTCCACTGCGACATGGGGGCTTCGACGTCGTCGAGCTTCGAGCTGTTGGGCACCACGTCGTAGTTGAGGCGGAACATCGCCTGGTACGCGAGGTTGCCCGCGGCCAGCGAGGTGTCAGCCACGGTCACGTTGAAGAGGCCGGCCTGCGGCATCTTCACGTCGGCCAGCGCCACCTGGAAGCTGATGGTCGCGGTGCCGAACGGCGCCGTCATCGGCAGCGACTGCATCGCGCCCATCGGGAAGGTGATGCCCGAGGTGGTCGAGGTCACCG
Organism: Myxococcaceae bacterium; assembly: GCA_046351675.1. Lineage (GTDB taxonomy): Bacteria > Myxococcota > Myxococcia > Myxococcales > Myxococcaceae > Archangium_A. The sequence goes on along the minus strand of JAXLYB010000005.1, from coordinate 140,446 downwards.
CCACCTGCGAGCCCGACAGCGGGCCGGTGCCGGTGTTGCGCAGCCGAATGGTGAGCACGCCGCGCTCGTTGGCGTCGAGCACGCCGTCTGAATCGCAGCTCATGCCGGAATCATCGAGCGTCACCTCGGTCACGGTGATCGCGTTGCCGACCGTGAAGTCTTCGCTCAGGGGCGAGTTGGTCTGCGAGTCGCGATCGGGCGCCACCGCCGCCATGCCGAGGCCGCGACGCGCGAACGCCGCCCAGAAGGCCGCGAAGTTGGTCGCGTCATCGGCCGCCGCCACCGCCAGCACCGCGTCACGCGCGTCGACGAAGGTCGGCATCAGCGCGTCGCCTTGTACGCGGCCACCAGGTACTTCTTCATCTTCGCGCGCGCCTGGTCGAACGTGTACCGGTTGTCGCGGAGCAGCTTCACGTAGCAGTCCCAGAGCATCACGGCCCAGACCTCGCCGGTGTTGTGGTACTCGCTGTTGCTCTGCCCGTCCTGGCCGAAGGCGATCGGCGCGGTCGTCGGCAACATGACGCCGTCGCTGATGTGCTTGAAGGTCAGCGGGTTCTTCGCGAAGTCGTAGCTCAGCGGGTAGCGGCGGAAGCCGAAGTAGTACGCCTCGGGGTCCGTCGCCGAGCCCGCCCAGCCCGCCAGGCCGAACGCGCCGTTCCAATTCGCGTTGCTCGGCACGTTCTCGTCACCCGCGCGCGAGATGAGCAGCGACGCGTGGAAGTCGGCCCAGCCCTCGCCCATGCCGACCGCCTGGGTGTTCGAGATGCCGTTGCCGTCGCCGATGAGGCGGTTCGAGATGTAGTGGCCCCACTCGTGGCCCACGACGCCGTTGTCGATGGTGCCGTCGCGGTTGAGCGCCGGGGTGCCGACCATGGTGACGGTCGTCGCGCCGCCCATGATGGTGGTCTTCAAGCTCGCGCCCGCCGCGGTGCCGATCGACACGACGGGAACGGTGACGTTGCCGGTGCCGGGCATGGCGACCGGGCCCGCGCCGGCCATGTTGTTGGCGATGATCACGCCGATGGCGCCCGCGCCCTGCGCGTTCTGCGCCTTCTGGATGAAGGTGCACGTGCCGCGGTCGACGAGCACGATCTTGCCCGACGCGCCCGCCCACTGGCCCGCCGCGCAGCCGTCGGTCGGCGTCGCGTCACCGTCGTTGGCCACCACGATGGAGTTGGTCAGGTTGTAGGTGTGCTGGCCGAAGTCAGCGCCGATCGCGCTGAGCGACGTCGGCGAAGGCGTGTTCACGGTGACCGTCACGCCCGCCGCGCCGTCGAAGATGTACATCTGCATGCGCGGGCTCGCGCCGTCCGACGGGGTCGACATGTTGGCGTTGCTGCGGCCCGAGTAGTCCTGCGCCTCGGCGAGCACGGGGTCGTTGCCCGCGCCGCCGCGCATCAGGTTGTCGGTCTGCGCGTTGCCGGCGGCCTCGTTGAAGCCGTCGTCGTAGTACCAGTCGTGGAAGAAGTTGTTGTTGTAGAAGAGCTGCGTGATCGCCGCCTGCCGCTCGCGGGCCGTTGGTCTCCGGGCTCGCGTTGACGTCGTACGTGTAGTCGAACTCGCCGGGGCCCGTGGTGGTGCCCACCGGGTCGGAGCCCATGGTGAAGCCGTTGCTGCGCACCAGGTCGGCGTACGCGAACACGTTGTTGCCCTTGGTCTGCGTCGCGGTCGACGGCAGCCACGGGTCGTTGGTCGACAGCCCCGCGTTGCCGAGCGTCACCACGTTCTGGGCGACCGAGCCGGGGTTGAAGCCGTTGGGCGTCGCGCTCGGGTACGGCGTCGCGCCGAGGCCCTGCGGACCGTCCATCGGCAAGAAGGTCACCGGGTCGGCCCACACGCGGTAGCTGAACGCGTCGGCCGTGAGGTTCTTGCGGTACAGCACCGCGCCGTCGACCGCGAGACCACGTTCTTCATGCCGACCTTCGCCTCGAGCTCGACGTACGTCGCCGGACGAGGCCCTCGGGCAACGGGACGTAGACGGAGCGCGTGCCGAGCCCGCGAGCTGCCAGTGCTCGTAGCCGAGCGCGAACTGGCCGAGGCTGAGCTGCCCCGCCTCGAGCGCGCGGCCCGAGCGCGTCTCCGCGGCGAGCGAGAAGTCACCCAGCGTGCGCTGCGTGAGGTAGCCCGAGAGCGCCACCAGTTGCGAGTTCATGATCACCTTCAGCTCGTCGCGGAAGACGCGCACGCCGCCCACGCGCTGCTGGAAGCGACCGCGCCGCCGTCGCCGAGGTTGTGCAAGCCTCGGCCCAGCGGCCGGGCGCCGCGCGGTAGTCTCCGCGTGCTCGAGCAGGTAGCGCCGCGCCGCTTCTTCGGGCGTCGCCCATCGCCTTGAAGGTGCGCTGGCCGTCGACCCGCGAGCTCCAGAAGAACGTCGGCACGCCGTAGCGCGGCTCGGTCGAGGTGACGACGCCACGCGACCACGCCGCGCGCGCGATCAACCCTCGAGCGTCGACCAGCGGCTTCAGTCGCGCCGAGGCATCGACCGCCGGAGCGTTGGCCAGCGCGGTGTGCGCCAGCACGCGAGCGCTGCCTTCAGCAGAACGTTCTTCATGAGCACCCTTTCGTCAAAGCGGGTCTGTCTCCCAGATCGACCCGCAGGTTGCCAGCGTTTGCGCGTTTCAAGCAGTTTTCTGAATAATTCTGGACTCTTACGGTGCGCGACCGGCAGGAAACTGCGCGCGCATGTGCCACGTGGCGGGTCGCGAGGTTGCCGAGCTGAAACGGTGCGTCAGGCGCGCGACCACAGCGAAGCGCCCGCGTTGCTCGAGCAGTGTGTCGAGAGGACCCGACTCCACGACGCGGCCCTTCTCGAGCACCACCACGCGCGACTGCTTCGGCAGCGACTTGAGCCGGTGCGCGATCACGACCGCGGTGCGCCCCTCGAGCGCGCGATCGAGCGCCGCCTGCACCTCGCGCTCGCTCTGCGGATCGAGGTTGCTCGTCGCCTCGTCGAGCACCAGCACCGGCGCGTCAGCGAGCACCGCGCGCGCCAGGCACAGGCGCTGCTTCTGACCGCCCGAGAGCGTCACGCCGCGCTCGCCGAGCTCGGTGTCGAGCCCTTTGGGGAGCGCCTGCACGAAGTCCCACGCGGCGGCGACGCGACAGGCGGCCTCGAGCTCGGCGGCGCTCGCGGTCGGCCGCGCGAAGAGGAGGTTGTCGCGCACCGAGCCTGCGAAGAGCAGCGCGTCTTGCGTCACCAGCGCGCACTGCGCGCGCACCGAGGCGAGCGTGCACTGGGCCGCGTCGACGCCGTCGAAGAGAATGGTGCCCCGCTGTGGCCGCTCGAAGCGCAGCAACAACGAGGCGAGCGTGCTCTTGCCGCTGCCGCTCTCGCCGACGAGCGCGGTGATCGCCCCGACCGGAATGGTGAGCGACACGTCGTCGAGCGCCGGGCGATCGCCCCACGAGAAGCCGACGTTCTTCACCTCGATCGTCTTCTGCACGCGGCCGAGCTCGGTGGTGCCCTGCCCTTCGGCCAGCTCGGGCAGGCGGAGCACCGCCTCGATGCGCTCCAGCGCCGCGGCCGCCGTCAGGGCGAACTGGCTGACGCGCCCGAGGTCCTTCGCGGGTTGGTACATCAACACCAGCGCGCCGAGGAACGAGAGGAGCGAGCGCGTGTCGACGGCGCCGGTCGACAGCGACCACGCCAGCGTGCCGGCGATGGCGCACGAGGCGAGGATCTCCATCAGCCCCGGCACCGCGGCGCGCGCCCACGCAGCCCGCGAGAGCGCCGTCTCGACCGCGGCCGTCTTGCGTTCGAAGCGCGCCTGCTCCGCGGCTTCGGCGTTGAACGCCTGCAGCGTGCGCAACGCGCCGAGGCCTTCCTGCACCTGGCCGGCGACCGTGCCCAGCGCGGCCTGCCCTTCGCGCGTGCGGCGCATCAGCGCGGCCGTCAGGCGCGACGCCGGGTAGATGGCGATCGGCACCGCGAGCGCGGCCATCAGCGCCAGCTTCCACGACGCGGCGATGGCGACGCCGATGAGGATCACGATCTGCAGCGAGTCGCGCAGCCAGCTCGCCACCGTGTACGTCGCCGCCTGCTCCACCGCGGCCACGTCGGCGGTGAAGCGCGAAGCGAGCTCGCCCGACAACTGCGCCGAGCGCTGCAGCGGCGAGAGCCGGAGCACCTTCGCGAACAGCGCGCGCCGCAGATCGATCACCACGCGCTGGCCGAAGAGGCCCACCAGGTAGAACTGGCCGAGGTAGCCGACGCCCTTCACCGCGCCGATGACCACGATCGCGACGGGGAAGACCAGCAGCGTCTTCTCGCGATCGAGCCCGGCGAGGAAGTCGAAGCCCTCGAGCCCCTGCTGCCCGCCGGTGAGCAGGAACTTGAACGCCGGCCCGAGCAAGAAGGCCCACGCGCCCGTCGACGCACCGAGCAGCACCATGCAGCCCACTGCCAGCGCGAGCAACCCGCGGTGGGGGCGGCCCAGCTCCAGCAGCCGCTTCATGGCGTGGAAGAGCGGGCTCACTGCCGTGGCTCTTTACACGCTTGGCCCCCGAGGGGTACTCGCGCGGCATGGACGTGCTCGTCGTCGCCGGTGAAGCCTCGGGCGACCAACACGCGGCTGACGTGGTGGCGGCCTTCAAGGCGCGGCACCCCGACGCGCGCTTCTTCGGCATGGGCGGGCCGAAGCTCGCCGCGCAGGGCGTGGAGCTCCTCTTCGGCTCGCACGAGATCTCGGTGATGGGCATCGTCGAGGTGCTGCCCAAGGTGCCGCGCATCTGGGGCGTGCTGCGCGCAGGCTCGAGCGCGCCGCGAAGGAACGGCGGCCGAAGGTGGCGCTGCTGGTCGACGTGCCCGACTTCAACCTGCGGCTGGCCGCGCGCCTCAAGCCGCTGGGCGTGCGCGTCATCTATTACGTCGCGCCGATGGCGTGGGCGTGGCGCGAATCGCGCACCCGCACCATCGCCGAGCGCGTCGATCACCTCGCGTGCATCTTGCCGTTCGAAGAGAAGTTCTTCCGCGACCGCGGCGTGAACGCGACCTACGTGGGCAACCCGGTGGTCGACCAGGTGCCGGCGGTGCAGAGCCAGGCGCACTTCCGCAAGGCGCTCGGGCTCGCACACCAGGGGCCGATGCTCGCGGTCAAGCGCTGCCTCGGCTCGCGCGCGCGGCGCTCGGAGATCAAGCGCCTCGTTCCTCGCGCCGTGTGTCGCCGACGTCGAGGGCCGCGCGCGGCGCGCGTCGTTGCGTCGCGGCCGGGCACGGCGATCGCGCATCTACCGGCCCGTCGCGCCCGGCCTCCTGGTGAGGGACTTCGTGCTCGAGCCGTTCCTCGCGCGCGGTGTGTCGCCGCTCACCGTCGAGGGCCGCGCCGCGTGCCCAGCGCGGCCTGCCCTTCGCGCGTGCGGCGCAGTCACTTTGCGGAGGTGGTGGGCGCCAGCGACGTCGCGATCGTCGCGTCGGGCACCGCCACGCTCGAGGCCGCGTGGTGGTGGCATGCAGTTGCGGCCACTCGTCGCGGTCTACCGGCTCAATGGGATCAGCTACGCGGTGGGCAAGCTGCTGGTGAAGATTCCGTTCTTCTCGCTGGTGAACCTGCTGAGTGAGGCGCGGGTGATTCCTGAGTTGCTGCAGGCGGATTTCACGGCTGAGCGGGTGATGGCGGAGTTGACGGAGCCGTTGTGGGCGGGGCCGGCGCGGGAGCTCCTTCGCGCGCCTCGCGGGGCTTGTCGAGGCGCGCGGGCGAAGCTTGGTCCCGGGTGGTGCGGCTGGGCGTGTCGCTGCACCAGCGCAACCAACTGCTTCCTCGCATCCATGAGAGACACCGTTTCCCCCTCTCACCTGGGGAGATGTCGCCGGTCTGCGGTGTTACCTATGTCGCCGGTTCGCACCCTTCGTCCTCTGCGCTCCGACGGGTTACTCCTCACCCCGACCCTCTCCTCTGAAGAGGAGAGGGAGACAGGGGGATCACGGCGTGACGGCGAGCTCGAACGTCTGCGCCGCGCCAGCCTTCACGGTCACCTTGAGCTGCTTGGTCACCTTCGCCGAGCCATCGGTCGCGATGGCAGTGATGGTGTGCGGCCCGACCTCGACATCACCCTCGAACAAGCTGAGCGAGCCCTTCAGCGGCTTGCCATCGACCGTGACGGTCGTCGCGAACGGGTAGACGTTCACCACCACGTGCGCGAGCTCCTTCTGCGTCTCGGGAGGCGGGTTGGCAGCCGCGGGGCTCACCGAGAGCGTCTTCTTCTCGCCACCCTTGAGCTTCCACGTCACCTTCTTCTCGATCCCCTCGCCCTTGACGATCACCACGTGCGGTCCCGCCGGCAGCTCGCCTTCCCACGGCGTATTCCCGACGCGCTCGCCGTCGATGGTGACCGTGGCCGCCACCGTCGCGTTGATCGTCACGTGCGCGGTGCCGCCAACGCTCGGCGCCCCCGCATCGACCACCTCGGCAACCACCGCCGCCCCCGCATCGACCTCGACCGCCGCGCCAGCATCGGGCGCCTCGGCCACGGCCTGCCCCGCATCGATCTCGGGCGGAGGAAACGTGAACGAATCGATCTTCCCGGGAATGCCCGCGTCGACGGCCTCGACGACCGCGGTCGGCTTCCACGGCTGCCACATCGCGAGCACGCCGATGATCACCAGGAGCGACAACGCGGTGAGCGCATAGAGCGGCCCACGCGAGACGGGCGGCGGCGAATTCTTCGACGAGGTGCGCGCGCGCTCGGGCTTCGGCCCTGACGTCACCCCCGGCTGCGGACCCGTGGCGCGGTTTTCCAGCGGCACCACGGGACCACCGGGCGGCGGCGCCGACGCGGGGTTGAGCGGAGTCACCGCCGGCACCTTCATGCTCGGCGCGGTGGGCGAGTACCCGAGCGCGTCGATCTGCGCCGCGGCGGCCGCGGGGTCCGGCATCACCACCGGCCGGTCGTCGCTGATCGGCTGCTCGAGCTCGGTGGGCTTGCCCGAGAAGCTGGTGTCGCCCTGGTCGGCCGCGACGATGCGGAAGAGGCGCAGCAGGTCTTCCTGCCCGACCACCTGCCGCTCGAGCGCGAGGAACTTCTCGAGGTCTTCCTTGAGCGCCAGCGCGGTCGGGTAGCGGCCCTCGACCTCGAAGTGCAGGCACGCGCCGAGGATCTGCTTGATCGGCACCGGGATGTTCGGGCGCAGCTGCTCGATGGGCCTGATGCGCCCCGCGCGCGCGGCGTCGATCTGCTCGATCTCGTTGTTCCCGGGGATCGCGCGCACGTTGGTGAGCAGCTCGTAGAGCACGAGGCCCAGCGCGTAGACGTCGACGCGGCGATCGATGATCTGCCCGGTGATCTGCTCGGGCGACATGTACGGGTACTTGCCCTTCACGAAGCCCGCCTGCGTGCGGTGCATCGTCGAGCTCGCCTTGGCGACGCCGAAGTCGATCAGCTTCACCATCCCCGAGCGCGAGAGGAGGATGTTGTGCGGCGTGACGTCGCGGTGGATGAGGTGAAGCGGGTTGCCCTTCACGTCCTTCGCTTCGTGCGCGTAGTGCAGCGCCCCGGCGGCGTCGGCGACGATGCGCGCGCACAGCTCGACCGACATCAGCTCCCCGTGCCGCTCGTGCTCGAGGCTGATGGTCATCAGGTCGTAGCCGGGCACGTATTCCATCGCCAGGTAGTAGGCGCCCTTCTCCTGGCCGAGGTCGTAGATCTCCGCGATGTTCGGGTGGTGGAGCTGGGCGAGCAGCGACGCCTCGTCCAGGAACATCTTCACGAACTCCGGGTTGTCGCAGAGGTGCCGGTGCGGGCACTTCAGCACGCACAGCCCGCGCGGCCCCTTGGCGAGCCAGACGTCGGCCATGCCACCCGAGCCGATGCGCTTTTCGAGCGTGTACTTGCCGAGCTGCATCCCCGGCGAAGGCATATCACCTTAGGGCGCAGCGCCTTCAGCGAATGCTCACGCGGGCGCTCGCGCGCACCGGCGGGACGAGGGGGCTGGCTGCCAGGTCGAGCAGCTCGGCCGTGACCGTGACGTCGTTTCCGCGGCAGCTGGCCGCCAGCATCGGCGCGAAGTGCCCGCTCAGATCGGTCGCGCGGTCGATGGTGAGGTCCGGGCACTGGATGCCGCCCGCCACGGTCACGCGCACCACGCCGTCCGTCCCGACGCGGAAGCCTTCCACCTCGACCGGCACTTCAGCGGCGGCGGCCAGCGAGGCCCCGGGCGTCAAGCCGAGGCGCAGCGCGATGGGCCGTTGCACCTCGCGCGCCCAGCGGGCCGGCCGCGGCGCCTGGTGGGTGCTCACGAACGACGCGAAGTCGTCCTGCGCGAAGGCGAACGTGGTGACCTCCACGTTGGCGCGCGCGGCGAGGTTGCCGTCGAGGAAGAGGCGATCACGCAGGGCACCGGGGACCGCCGGCAACACGAAGGCCGGGCTCGCCGCGTCGACCAGCACGTCCCACCGCGCGCCCAGCCGATCGACGAAGCCGACGGCGGCCACCTGCGCGCCGGCCTGCGACGCGAGCGTGAAGCGCCGCGCGGGCACGTCGAGGCGACCACCCTCGGGCAGCGCGAGGAGCTCCCCCGTGGGCTGGATCGCGTGACCCCGCGGGTCGAACGTCAGCGCCCCGGCGATCGGCACCTCGAGCGTGCTCTCCCCGAAGCCCACGGCGGCGTCGGTGCGGTGCGCCGTCGAGCTCGCCTGGATCAACGCCGCGTACGCGCTGCCTTCGAGCCCGTGGTGCGCGGGCGCCATGCGCACCGTCACCCTGCCCAGCACGCCGCCCGTCGAGCCATCGACCGTCTCGTCGAGCGGTTGGGTGTTCGGCGCGGCGCCGAAGCCGAGCGGCACGTCGCCCCGCGGAGTCACCGCGACGCCGGCGACCGCCACGCGATCGAGCCGCTGGCCGTCGTACGCGGGCAGCGGCGGCACCTTCACCAGGAACACGAAGCCCGCGGGCACCTGCTCGGCGAGCGTGACCGGCACCGGCGTCGCGCCCGGCACCTGGGCGAAGTCGACGCCGCCGTCGGTCACCACCAGCGGCTGCAGACCGAAGTCGACGTCGCGCTTCACGAACGACGCGAACGAGCGCCGCGGCTGCAGGCGCATCAGCACGGTGAGCAGGTTGACCTCGCGGCCGCTCAACACCTCGTCGGCCGGGAAGTCGGCGAGCGGCACGTCACCGAGCAACGCCCACGCGGTCGATCGTCCGCAGGCGCCAGTCGAGACGCGCGTGACGTCGAGCTGACCCGACGACCCGAGGCAGTGCCCCGCCTCGCCGATCGCCGTCGCGTTCTTGGTGGTCTGATCGGCGAAGCCCATCGACGTGGAGATCGGCATCGGGAGATCGCCGTTGATCGCCGAGCCGATGCGCAGCCTCGTCACCACGGTGGGCTCGAACTCGTCTGAGAGCTCCGACGTGCCCGCGGTGCGAGACGAGAGCCCCAGCCGCCCGAGGTGCAGGTTCGCGGTGAGCGGCAGCTCGACGGTGCCCGCGATGCCGCCGCGCCGATCGGCGGGATTTCGGGTGAGCTCGACCGCCACGACGCCCTGGCCTCCCGCGCCCACCACCGTGCGGTACGAGAAGTCGGGGTGGAACACCGACACCGTCGCGCCAGCGACCGCCGTCAACCGCGCCCAACCGCCGGCGCCCGTCATCGCCGTCTGCAACGTGGCGCCGCTCGCGTCCGACAGCACCACCTGCGCTGCGTCGACCGGCCAGCTCGAGGCGCGCGCGGTCACCGAGACCACCAGCTCTCCGGCGGCCGGCTCGGGAATCGACAGCACCGACGCCTCGCAGTGCACGCCGCCCACGTCGACCCGCACCGCGGGCACCGGCCGGTCCACGTCGCCACCCGGCTGCACGGTCAGCGTCGCGGTGCTCCCCGCGCCCTGCCCGCTCAGCGGCGCCTGGCTCGTCCACGCCGGCGTCGGGCCGCCCACCACGGGCCCCGTCGCATCGCGCAGCAACACCGAGAACGTCACGCCCTCACCCGCGCGCGCCACGACCAGGGCGGGAACGACTTCGCATTCCGTCACCTGCACCGCCGGCGCCTCGACGCACACGCCGCCTCGGCACGCGCCCGTCGAGCACTCGGCGTCGATCGAGCACTGCGCGGCGAAGCACTGCGCGTCGTCGCACCGGCAGCCGAGCTCTCCCGCGCACTGCGCGAGCGGCCCCGAGGGGTGGTGGTTGCAGTCGTCGTCGATGCGGCAGGTGACGAAGCACGCCGAGGTGGTCAGATCACACGCGAGGCCCGCGCCACAGTCGGAGTCCGCCGCGCAGGCACAGCCCGCGCCAGAGCACGGCCCGCCCGCGTCGGGCATCGGCATCGAGGTGGGACACGCCGACAAGCCGGCGACCAACAGCACGCAGAGCGCGAGGCGATTCATGCGCCGCTCGCTGAGCAAAGCGCACACCACGCAGCGGCTCCGAAGGACTGGAGCGCCTGCGCTCCACTTTCTCTGGCCACCGCGCGACGCGACCGCCAGAGCAGTGTGCAGGCCCTTGCACACGCTCCACGGGTCAGCTCCGCAGCAGCTCCTTGCCGCCCTCGAAGACGAACTGCACCGCGATGGCCGCGAGAATCAGCCCGAAGATGCGCTCGAGGATCGCGATGCCCGTCTGCTTGAGCACGCGCTTGATGCCCTGCGCGCTGCGCAGCGTCACGTAGGCCAGCAACATGGTGATGAGGATCGACGCGATCACCGGCACCGCCGCGTCGACGCCGCCGCCGTGCTGCGACATCAGCACCATCACCGTGGCGATCGCTCCCGGCCCGGCGAGCAAGGGCATGGCGAGCGGCACGATGGCGATGTCGTCCTGGCCGACGCCTTCGGCCGTCTCGGCCGCGCTGGTCTTGGTGCCCGGGTGCTGGCCCCGCAGCATGTCGAGCGCCGTGAGCATCAGCAGGATGCCGCCCGCCACGCGGAACGCCGCGAGCGTCACGCTGAACACGTGAAACAAGACGCTGCCGAACAGCGCGAAGAAGGTCAGCACGCCGGTCGCCGTGACCACGGCGCGCAAGGCCATGCCGCGGCACTTGTCGGGCGAGTCGTTCGCCGTCATCGCGACGAAGAGCGGCACCACGCCGATGGGGTCGACGATGAAGAGCACCGCCGGCAGCGCGAGGGCGAAGGTGCTCAGCATGGCGGTCACTTCACCGTGAAGCGCAGCTTCCACACCATCTGGATGGCCTCGAGGAAGATCTTCCGGCTCATCTTCGACTGACCGACGCGGCGGTCCTCGAACACGATGGGGATTTCCTTGATGGTGAAGCCCTTCTTGAGCGCGCGGTAGTTGAGCTCGACCTGGAAGCCGTAGCCGCTGCTCTGCACCTCGTCGAGGTTGAGCGCCTCGAGCACGCGTCGGTTGAAGCACTTGAAGCCCGCGGTCGTGTCGCGCACCGGCACGCCGAGAATGGTGCGCACGTACATCGAGCCGCCACGCGAGATGATCTGCCGCCCGATGCCCCAGTTCACCGTGCCGCCGCCCTCGACGTACCGGCTGCCGATGGCGATGTCGGCCTCGTTCGCCGCGGTGTCGATCAGCTTCGGCAGGTACTTCGGGTCGTGCGAGAAGTCGGCGTCCATCTCGATGATGAACTGGTACTTCTCGGCGAGCGCCCAGCGGAACGCCGCGAGGTACGCGCGCCCGAGGCCTTCCTTCTTCTGGCGGTGCAGCACGCGAACGCGCTTGTCCTTCGCCGCCAGCTCGTCGGCCAGCTGGCCGGTGCCGTCAGGCGAGTTGTCGTCGCACACCAGGATGTCGATGCGCGGGTCGGCTGCCAGCACCGCCGCGGTGATCGGCCCGAGGTTGTCGCGTTCGTTGTAGGTGGGAATGATGACCAGCGCGGGGTTCATGGCGCGTGGGCGTGTAGCAAGAGTGCCCACCTGAAAGAAACGCACTTCGCCATCAGCCCGAAGCGGTACGCTCCGCCTCCGATGCAGCAGCCGATTCTGGGTATCGACTTCGGCACCACCAACACCTCGGCGGCGTGGTTCAACCAGGCCGGTCAGCTGAAGGTCGTGCCTGTCTCCGACAAGTCGGCGGTGTTGCCGTCGATCGTCTGGTTTCCTTCTGCCGATCGATCCAAGTGCCTCGTCGGGCAGTCGGCCCGCACGCAGCTCATCGATGACCAGAAGCACACCGTGTTCGGGGCCAAGCGGTTCCTCGGGCGGCGCTTCAATTCCGAGTACGTCAGCAAGCACCGCGAGCGCTTCGCGTTCGACATCGTCGAGGCCAGCGACGGCTACAGCGCGGTGCTCATCTACGGGCAGACCATTCCGCTGGTGGAGGTCGCGGCGGTCGTCATTCGAGACATCGTCGCCCGCGCCAACCGCGCCGCGGGCACGCCGTTCAAGAAGTGCGTGATGACGGTGCCGGCCCACGCGTCGGTGCGCCAGCGCGAGGCGGTGCGCAAGGCGGCGGAGTCGGCGGGGCTCCAGGTCGCCGCGATCGTCAACGAGCCGACCGCGGCCGCGCTGTACTACGCGAACCTGCGCAGCCCGAAGCAGACGGTGCTCATCTTCGACCTCGGCGGCGGCACGTTCGACGCCACGCTGATGCGCGTCGAGAACAAGGTGGTGAAGGTGCTCGCCACGGGCGGCGACGCCTTCCTCGGCGGTGGCAACTTCGACGAGGCGATCGCCGAGACGTTCGCGGCGAAGCTCGAGAGCGAAGGCATTCCGGTGCGCAACAACCGCACGGTGATGCAGCGCCTCGCCCTCGCCGCGGAGTTCGCGAAGATCCAGCTCTCGCGCGTCGAGAAGATGGACGTGCGCGTGCCGGTGGTGGCCCAGCGCGCGGGCGGCGGGTTCGCCGACTTTCAGCAGAGCCTCACGCGCGAGCAGATGGAGGCCATCGTCGCCCCGCTCGTCGAGCGGTGCGTCAGCGCGACCGAAGACGTGCTCACGCGCGGCGGCATGAAGGCGCTCGACGTCGACGAGCTGGTGCTGGTCGGCGGCCAGACGCGCATGCCGATGGTGCGCCGGCGCCTGGGCGACCTCCCGCACCTCTCGTCGGAAAAGGAAATCCACCCCGAGCTCGGCGTGGCGGTGGGCGCGGCGATCCTCGGGCGCAACCTCGCCCGCACCGGCGCGTCGGGGCTGGCCGACGTGGTGTCGATGCCGATCAGCGTGATGCTCCCGGGTGGGCGCACGGTCGAGGTCATTCCGGCGAACACGCCGGTGCCGTGCACGAAGTACGTGCCGCTCGAGAGCCTGCCGCCGTGGAGCGCGCCGGTGCCGCTGCTGCTCTTCGAGTCGCTCGATCAGACCGCGACCGATCGCGAGATCATCGGCACGGTGCACATCTCGGAAGAGTGGCGCACGAAGAAGGACATCACGCCGTCGCTCGAGCTGACCATCAAGCAGGACTTCTCTTTGAGCGCGCGCATCGTGGCGCCCGGCGGTATGGGCACGCAGCTCGAGATCGTCGACCAGCGCCGGTAATCGAGCTCCCTCTCCTCCCGAGGAGGAGAGGGTTGGGGTGAGGAGAAACCCGCGCAGCGCAGCGGGTGGACTCAACCCACGCCGTTTACTCCTCACCCCGACCCTCTCCTCTGCAGAGGAGAGGGAGCACTTTCAGAACGAGCCGACGAGCCCGCCCGGAGCGACCGCCACCTTCGCGTTCCCCAGCACCCAACCGTGTTCCTGGAAGATCAGCCCCGCCACCGCGACCCCGATCCCCACCACCTCGAGCGCGAACGAGGTGAACCCCAGCCCAAACGGAAACAGGCTCGGGTACTGGCCAGTGAGAATCAGCCCGCCGACGATCGGCAGCCCGCTCAAGAACGCCTGCGGACAAATCGACATCCCGCATGGAATCGGGTGCGTGACGTGGAACACCACACTGGTGATCTCGGTCGCGGCGTAGACCGCGAGAAACCCTGCGCCCCCGCCGATCAACAACGGCAAGCGCACCCGCCGCCCCGCGACGTAGCCCTCGGGAGCCGCGGCCTCACCATGCACTTCGAGCCACTTCGGCTTCGCCTCCGCGAACGCGAGCACCGGCACCAGCACGACCATCAGCCCGAGCGCGCGCATCGCCTCACCCGCGGAAGATCTGCCGCCGCATCGACACGTTCACCAGCAACCCGATGCCGAGCATCACGCTCACCATCGAGCTCCCGCCGTAGCTCATCAGCGGCAACGTGATGCCAGTGATGGGGAGCAACCCGGTCACCATCCCGATGTTCTCGAACACCTGCCAGAAGATCATCGCGCAGATGCCGACCGCGACGAACGCGCCGTACCGCTCGCGCGCCGTCATCGCGACGCCCAGCCCTCCGAGCAGAATCACGCCGTACAAGACGAGCAGGAAGAGCGCGCGCACGAAGCCCTCCTCCTCGGCGAAGACGCTGAAGATGAAGTCGGTGTGCTGTTCCGGCAGGTAGCGCAGGCCGGTCTGGGTGCCCTGCATCCACCCCTTGCCCCAGTTGCCGCCGGAGCCCACCGCGATCTTCGACTGCATCGCGTGGTAGTTCGACCCCTTCAGGTCCGCCGTCGGGTCGAGCCAGCCCGAGATGCGCGCGTCCTGGTGCTTCTTGAGCTTGTGCCGGATGATCGTGAACCGCGCCTCGCCGGCCGCCTCGCGCGCCGACTGATCGCGCACGTAGTCGTTCCACAGAATGCCCACCCCGAGCACGAACCCGAGCGCCAGCGCGGTGTTCACCGGCCACGAGGGCTTGCTGAAGAAGATGATGGTCAGCGCGGTGAAGACCATCATCAGCGCGGTGCCGAGGTCGGGCTGCACCAGCACCAGCGCGGTCGGGAACAGCGCGATCACCCCGGCGGGAATGAGCCGCAAGAAGCCCTGCGAAGGCTGGTTCGGCCGGTCGTCGTCGTGGAAGTACTTCGCCAGCATCAGCACCATGCCGAGCTTCATGAACTCGGCGGGCTGAATGCGGAACGGGCCGACCACGAACCAGCTCTCGGCGCCCTTCGCGGTGTGGCCGAAGAACTTGAGCGCGATGAGCGCGGCGATGTTCGCCAGGTAGAGCGGCACCGTCGCGCGCTGAATGAAGCGGTAGTCGAGGAACGCGACGCCCACCACCATCGCGATGCCAACGCCGAGGTAGAGCAGCTGGCTCATCCACACCGGCGAGCTCGGCGGACGCGAGGCCGACGCGAGGTTGTAGATGCCCACCGCCGCGGTGAGCAGCACGCCCAGCACGAGCACCCAGGGCACGTTGGCCGTCGCCGGCCGCTCGACGCGCAGCTCCATCAGCGGCCCTCCTCGTCGGGGGTCGGCGCCAGCGGCTCACCCGGCGACACCGGCGCCTGGTTCGACGCCGGAGGCGGAGGAGGCGGCGGCGGCACGACCGGCGCGGGGGCCGGCGCGACGTCAGGCGGCGGAGACGGCGTGCCCGCGACCACCGGCGCGATCGGCTGCACGGGAGACGTCGCCACCCCGGTGCCCGTCGAGTCCTTCGGCGGCTTGAGCGGCGGCATCAGCGGCTGCGTCTCGAGCGGCGGCACGTCGCCCTTCTTCGGCTCGAAGGGGGTCGAGAACGCGACGCCATCGAGCTTCTTCAGCTCGAAGTACTTCTTGATGACCGCCATCGCCGCCGGCGCCGCGTCGGAGCCACCATGGCCGCCGTGCTCGTTGAGCACGATGACCGCGATCTCGGGATCGTCGGCCGGCGCGAACGACGCGAACCACGCGTGGTCACGTTCCCAGTAGCTCATCTGTTCCTTCTTGAGCCGCGTCTCGCCGAGCCGCGCGACCTGCGCCGTACCGGTCTTGCCGGCCACCACGATGTCGGCGAGCCGCGAGCGGAAGGCCGTGCCGCCCGCCTCGTTCACCACCGCCTTGAGCGCGTCGACGATGATCGTCTTCTGCTCGGGCGTGATGGCCACGTCGCGCACCAGCTTCGGGCCGAACTCCTCGACCACCTTGCCGTCGGGCGTCTCGATGCGCTCGACCACCTGCGGCTGCCAGACGTGCCCGCCGTTGCCCATCGCCGCGTAGACCACCGCGAGCTGCAGCGGCGTCACGTTCACGTCGCCCTGGCCGATGGCGGTGTTGAGCGCCATGCCCTTGGTGTACCCGCCGGGGGTCACCTTGTTGTGGTACTGGCTGTCGGGCATCACGCCGGGCACCTCGGCCGCGACGCTCGTCATCTCTTCCTTCGCCTTGCCGAAGTTGGTGACCGACCCGAGGCCCAGCTCCTTGCCCACCTCGGCGATGGGGTCGATGCCGAGCACGTCGGACACCTTGTAGAAATAGGTGTCGCAGCTCCACTGCAGCGCCTCGCGCGCGTGCACGATGCCGTGGCCGCTTTCCTTGTGGCAGCGCCAGCGCCGCGCGCCGAGCTGGTAGCCGCCGCCGCACGACACGGTGCTGTTCTGGCTGAAGAGCCCCGAGCGCAGCGCCGCCAGCAGGCTGACCACCTTGAAGGTCGAGCCGGGCGAGTAGCGCTCGGCGGTCGCGCGGAAGACCATCGGCTTGAGCGGGTCGGCGTTGAGCTGCGCGAGCCGCTGGGGCGAGACGCGGCCGGTCATCTCGTTGGGGTCGAACGACGGGCGGCTCACCATCGCTCGCACGAAGCCGGTGCGGGCGTCGAGCACCACGATCGCCCCCGCGCTGCCGGGGAAGGCGCGCTCAGCCTCGGACTGCAGGCGCGCGTCGATCGACAACACCAGGTTGCGGCCCGGGCGTGGGGGCACGCGATCGCGCTCCATCGCGCTGCCGGTCTTCGGGTCACGCACCAGCTCGCCGCGCGCGTTGACGACCTGCTTCACCCAGCCGTCCTGCCCGCGGAGGTACTGCTCGAAGCTGCGCTCGATGCCGCGGCGGCCGGTGTAGTCGCCCATCGCGTACGGCGGCCGCGCGATGTCGGCGCCCTTGTTGAGCGAGGTCAGCTCGTCGCTGGTGACCTCGTTCATGTAGCCGAGCACGTGCGCCAGCGCCGAGCCGGCGCGGTAGTGGCGGTGCGGCACCGCTTCGAGATCGACGCCCGGCAGCTGGTACTGGTGCGCGTAGAGGAGATCGAACTCGTCGCGCGTGAGATCGACCTGCACGACGATCTGCTGGTAGCGCTGCGGCCCGCGCGCCGACTTCACGAGATCGATCACGTGCTGCGTCTGCTCGGGATCCCACGAGAGCATCGACTGCAGCTTCGGGATCACCTCGGCCACGCACTTCTGACAGAACGCCGGGGTGATGAAGACGTCGAGGCTGGGCCGCGCGTCGACCAGCACCTCGCCGCGCGCGTCACGAATCAGCCCACGCGGGGCGCGCACCCGGAAATCCTTGAACTCGTTGTCGACCGAGAGCGCGAGGAACTCCTCGTAGCGCACGACCATCAGCCGGTAGAGGTTGATGGCCAGCACCAGCAGCCCGAGCAGGAAGAAGCCACCCACCGCGAAGATGCGGGGGCGCAGTTCCTTCGGCTCGCGCTGCGTGCCGAGCTTCATTCACACACCTTCGGCGCTGGCGGGCGGTGCGACGCTTCTCTCCTCACCCCGACCTTCTCTTCAGCGGGAGGAGAGGGAGCCAGTCCCTGGCGCCTCATACGCGCAGCCCCCCGGGCTCGGGCCGCTCACCCGATTCGATCTTCTTGAGCAGCGGCCACATCGCCAGCCCCGCGAGCGTCGTCAACACCACCTGCAGGGGAACAGCCGAGAGCGACACCACATGCCCGCTCGCGGCGTCGGTCGAGGTGAGCCAGCTGAAGAGCGCCGCCAGCAGCGCGTGCCCCACCGTCGCCGCCCCGACGAACATCGCGTACGAGGCGCGGCTGCGGCCGTCGACCAGCACCCCGCCCCCGCGCACCAGCAGGAAGACGATCATCGCCAGCGCCGGGTAGAGGCCCGTGGGTCGCCCGGTGAAGACATCGAGCAGGTAGCCCACCGCGAAGGCCGAGAACGCGCCCTCGAGCGTGGTGCAACGCAGCGCCGCATACACGACGAGCGCCAGGCCCACGTCGATGCGCGTCACTTCGAACCCGAAGGTCTTCACCACCACCGACTCGATCGACAGCAGCAACAGCGCGAGACCGGAGAACGCGAGGAACCTCATGGCGCCACCCGCTCGAGGCCCGCCGAGGGAATACCCATCGTCACGGGGATCACCAGCACCTCTTCGACGTGCGAGAGCTCGACGCTCGGCTCGATCGCGCCCTTCAAGAACATGCCGACGCTCGGCCGCTCGGGCGCGCGCACCCGGCCGATCATCAGCCCCGCGGGGAAGATGCCGTCGGTGCCCGCGGTCACCACCACGTCGGCGTCCTTCACGTCTTCCTCGCGCTGCACGATCTCGAGCACCAGCGGCCGCGCGGGCCCGCCGCCCGTCACGTTCGCGCGCACCCGCGTGCGCTGCAGCACCGCGCCGATGCGCGACGCGGGGTCGGTGATGAGCAGCACGTCGGCCGAGCCGCCCACCGCGCGCACCACGTGGCCGACCACGCCGTCGGGCGTCACCACCGGCATGCCCGCGCGCACGCCGTCGTTCTCGCCGCGGTTGATGTGAATCGACTGGAACTGCGCCGAGGGGTTGATGCCAATGACGCGCGCGACGATCTCCTGATCAGGGCTCGCCTCGACGTAGTTGAGGATCGCCTTCAACCGCTCGTTCTCCGCCTGCGCTTCCTTGAGCGCGTTCAGCTCGGCGTGCGCCTCGGCGAGCGACACGCGGCACTCCTGCGCTTCCTGGTGCGCGCCGCGCAGCGCGACGTAGCCACCGAGCGCGCCACCGACGCCGTCGAACAGAGACGTGAAGAGCGACTGCACCGGCGAGCTCACGAAACGCACCGCGCGATCGATCACGTTGGGCGCGCGCCCGCGGTGTCCCGACGAGAGGTAGCTGATCAGCGGCCACACCAGCAGCACGCCGATGATCACCTGCTCCCGGTAGCGTTTGAGGAAAGAGAACATCGCGAAGTGCTTGCAGTTTGTGCGAGGCGATCCTACAGGCCCCTCCTTCGTCTTTCCAACTACCGGAAACCCATGAGCAATTCCGATCAGAATCGCAAGTACGGCTCCTTCCTCTTCATTGCGGCGTTGGCGGCCCTGTTCGCCCTGCAGTGGGGCCCCGGCAGCCAGGGTTGCGACACCCGCATTACCGATGAAGAAGTGGCCGCGACGGTCAACGGCAAGCCGATTCCGCTGCGCGAGTTCAGCCGCGCGTACGCCGACCGCGCCGACGAGTTCCGCCGCCAGGGCGTGCCGGCCGACCTGCTCAAGCAGTTCGGCATTCACAAGCAGGTGATCGATCAGCTGGTCAACGGTGAGCTGCTCTCGCAGGCCGCCGAGCAGCGCGGGCTGACCACCAGCAACGAAGACCTCGCCAAGATGCTGCGCGAGGTGCCGATCTTCCAGAAGGACGGCAAGTTCGACAAGGAAGCGTACGTCAACTACGTGCGCAACTACGCGGGCACCAACGAGGTGCACTTCGAAGAGAAGCTCCGCCGCCAGCTCGCCGCGCAGAAGCTGCTCGAGCTCGTCGAGAACTCGGTCGCCGTCAGCGAGGAAGAGGTCAAGGCGAAGTACGTGAAGGAAGGCGACGTCGCGAAGGTGACGTTCGTGCGCTTCACCCCCGCGATGTTCAGCGAGAAGGTCGGCACCCCGAAGCCCGCCGACATCGACGCGTGGGCCAAGGCCAACGAGGCCGCCATCGCCGCGCACTACGAGAAGAACAAGTTCTCGTACTTCGAGCAGGAAAAGGTGAAGGGCGCGCAGATCCTCCTCAAGGTCGCCCCCGACGCCGACGCGAAGACCAAGGCCGAGATCAAGCAGCGCATCGAGAACGTCCGGAAGGACATCGTCGACAACAAGAAGCCGTTCGCCGAGCTGGCGAAGGCCGTGTCGGAAGATCTCGAGACCCGCGAGAAGGGCGGCGACCTCGGCATGGTCGATCGCCTCGCGCTCCCCGGTGCGTTCGCCGACATGCTCTTCGCGATTCAGCCCGGCGAGGTGACCCAGCCCGTCGAGACCCCGCTCGGCTGGTTCATCGGCACCATCAGCGAGAAGAAGGCGCCGCAGCAGAAGCCGCTCGACCAGGTCCGCAAGGACATCGCCGCGCAGCTCTTCGTGAAGGAAAAGGCGAAGGCGCTCGCGCAGGCCGAGGCCGAGAAGGGCCTCGCCGCGATGAAGACCGGCAAGACGCTGATGGAGCTCTTCCCCGCCGAGAAGACCGACGGCGCCAACGCCTTCGCCTTCCAGGCCGAGACCAAGCCGACCGCGAAGCAGACCGCGCAGTTCAACAGCGCGCAGGACGTGATGCCCGAGCTGGGCGACGACCACGACCTCAAGAAGACCATCTTCGACCTGAAGGCGCCGGGGCAGCTCGACCGCGTCGTCACGTCGGGTGACTCGCTGCTGCTGGTGGTGGTCGACGAGCGCAAGGCGCCCAACGACGAAGACTTCGGCAAGCAGAAGGCGCAGCTCACCCTCGAGGCCGTGAAGGGCAAGCAGTTCGAGGTGCGCGAGGCCTTCATGAAGGCGCTCAAGCAGTCGGGCACCGTCGTCACCAACGACCAGGCGATCAACAAGGTCGTCGGCGACAGCTGAAGATGCTCATCCTCGCCTCGGCCTCACCCCGCCGCCGGGAACTCCTCGGCCACCTCGGGGTGCCGTTCGAGGTGCGGCCGGCCAACGTCGACGAGAGCCTCCGCCCTGGCGAAGGCGCGCACGCGTACGTCGAGCGGCTGTCGCGCGAGAAGGCGACCGCGGGCGCCGCTCAAGGCGCGATCAAAGCCCCTGGGGGCGACGACGTTGGGAGGCTGATCGTGCTCGCCGCCGACACCTCGGTGGTGATCGACGACGAGGTGCTCGGCAAGCCCGGCCGCGACGCGCAGCTCGGCGCGCAGATGCTCCGTCGCCTGTCGGGGCGTGCCCACCAGGTGCTCACCGGCGTCGCGGTCGCGAGCGGCGGCCGCGTGCACGCGCAGGTGGTGTCGAGCGAGGTGCATTTTCGCGCGCTGACCGAGCGGGAAATCGCCTGGTACGTCGGCACCGGCGAAGGCCACGACAAGGCCGGCGGCTACGCGCTCCAGGGCCGCGCGGGCGTCTTCATCTCGCGCGTGGTCGGCAGCCCCAGCAACGTCATCGGCCTGCCGCTCACCGAGACCGTCGAGCTGCTGCGGCGCGCGGGCGTGAAGCTGCCGATGGACTGAACGACCATGGACCGCGCGACCCTCGAACAGAACTTCGCCGCCGTGGAGGCCCGCATCGCGGCCGCGTGCGCCCGCGCGAAGCGAGCCCGCACCGAGGTGACGCTGGTCGCCGTGAGCAAGCTGCACCCGCCGGAGCTCATCTCGCTGGCGTGGGAGCTCGGCCACCGCGACTTCGGCGAGAACTACGCACAGGAACTCCGCGACAAGCACGCCGCGCTGAAGCTCGAGGGCCTCCGCTGGCACGCCATCGGGCCGCTGCAGCCGAAGAACGCCAAGTACGTCGCCAAGGCGGCCCACACCTTCCACGCGCTCGACAGCGTCGAGGTGGCCACCGAGCTCTCGCGCCGCCGCGAAGGAAACGCGCTGCGGTGCCTGCTCGAGGTGAACGTCGCCAAAGAGATCTCCAAGGCCGGCGTCACGCCTGCCGAGGTGCCCGCGCTGCTCGCGGCCGCTCGCGCCCTGCCCCGCCTCGAGGTGGTCGGCCTGACCGCGATGCCGCCGCTGGTCGAAGATCCCGAGCTGAACCGGCCGCACTTCGAGACGCTGGCGAAGCTCGCGCGCGAGCACGGCCTGCGGGAGCTCTCGATGGGCTCCACCGGTGACTACGAGGTCGCGATCGAGGCCGGGGCGACGCTGGTGCGCGTGGGCACCGCGCTCTTCGGGCACCGGCCCACGTAACCGCGGCTCAGCTCACAGCTCGCGGAACTTCAGCTTCCCCTCGTCGGTGAAGCGCGCCTCGAGCGTCGTGCCGCAGTAGTGGCAGTTGACCTCGTCGCGGTCCTTGAAGCCGTCGGGCCAGGGGTTGTTCGCGTTGCAGGAAGGGCAGTCGAACTCGAAGCGCTTCTTGACCTTGTCGCCCTTGCCACCCTTCTCGTCGTCGTCGTCGTAGTGCCCGCCGGGTCCGCCGCCGCTCATCGCTGCCTCCTTCACGTCACCATCGGTTCAAGAAGTCGTGCATCTCGTCGAGCGCCTTGGTGCGCTGCGCGTGCACGTCGGCGAGCAGCTTCGACATCGCCGGCGAGAGCGCGCCGCCCTGCAGCAGCGCGGATCGCGGAATCTCGACCACGTCGACCTGCCCCTGCGCGACCGCCGAGCAGCGCCGGTTGCCACCGTGCATCGCCTCGCCCTCGCCGAGCACCTCGCCGCGGTGCACCGTGCCGAGCTCGGCGGTGTCCTTGTCCTTGCGCGCCAGCAGCCGCACTTCGCCCGCCATCACGAGGAAGAGCGAGTCGCCGGGGTCGTGCTGCTGCATCAAGACGGCCTTGTCGCTGAACCGGCGCAAGCGTGACTGAGAGAACGGCGCGCGGCCGAGCAGCTTGACGATCGGCGCGGCGGCGATGACCGGGTCCTTCATCACCACCTCGGCGAGGTCGAGGCGCTTCAAATCGACCTTGCTGATCGACTTGCTCTCTTCGCTCAACGGGCCTCCACCTCAGCCGCGGGCAGCGTGCGGTAGTTCTGATCGATGTGCTGCAACAGCTCGAACATCGCGTCGCCGTACGGCGTGGCGTCCTGCCCAGTGTACCCCTTTCGGTTCACCCAGAAGGTGCCCGAGTGGCACTCGCGTTCCCAGTTGGGGTCGGAGTCGAGGTCGCGCCCCTGGTCGTCGCGGTTGCGGCAGTCGCGCGCCCCGGTGGTCTTGTTCGTGAAGCAGCAGCGCCCGTTGGGGAACACGTAGATGACCGGCCGCAGCTTGAGGTTGGGGTCGACCACGAAGTTGTTGGCGAGCACGCCGGCGGCGACGAAGTCCGACGGCTCCATGCCGTAGCCGTGCAGCAGCAGCGCCACCGGGTAGCGCACGTTGGCGTTCTCGGGGTCGCCGTACCCGGGCGGAATGGAGATCGAGTACTCCCACTTCGCGCCGAGCGTCTGCGAGAAGTAGGTCTCGGTGCGGTAGTCGGCCGGCGTGCTCTGGCCGAAGGTGGCCTCGGGCATCGGGGCGTTCGGCCACATCCACGCCACCCAGTTGAAGACGATCTGGAAGCGGCTCGCGGCCTGGCTGGGCAGCCCGACGTGATCGCCCTCACCCTGCTCGATCTCGGCATCGGTGCGCTGGTCCTTCCCGTACAGGGTGATGAGGTCCTTCGGGGTGCGCAGCCAGCTGCGGTTCCACGGGTTGAACGCGCCCGAGCTGCGATCGGTCATGCCGGGAATGTCGGTGAAGTTGCGGTACTCGCCGACGGGCAGCTGGGCCGCCGCGCGCACCTTCTTCACCGCCGCGAAGAGGTGCTTGGCCATCAGGCCGAGGTTGAAGATGTCGTGGATGCCGCCATCGACGAGCACGTTGAAGCGCGCCTGCCCCTCGGGCGAGAGCTTCTTGAAGTTCGTCTTGCCGTCGAGCGCCCACAACCGCTTGCGCCCGGAGCTCACGTCGAACTCGCCGTTGCCCTCGCCGAGGTCGCCGGTGCCCGCCACGCCGTCGAGGCCGAGGTCGCGGAACGGCTCGCCCGCCTCGTGCGCCCAGTTCTGCTCGGTGCCGTCGGGGTTCGAGTCGACGTCGTAGTTGTCGTGGTTGAGGTCTGACGGGCTCGCCGCCGCCGTGGGGTTGCAGCCGCCGCTCCCGTTCTCGAACGCGTCCGCGCAGCCATCGGTGCCCACGTCGTCGAAGCGCTCCTGGCCGTTGTTGACGATCGGCTCGCCGTAGTCGCGCCGCCCGTTGCCGTTGAAGTCGAAGGCCAGCACGTACGCCTTGGGGAAATCTCGCTCGCGGCACGGGTCGACGTCGCCCGAGTGCTTGAGCCAGTAGAGCGTGTTGTCGCTCTTGGTCGCGTGCACCATGCCGCCCTTGCTCGCGCAGTACGCGGTGGCGAAGGCCTGTTCCTGCGCGATGGGCAGCGGGTTGGCGATGTTCGCCCGGTCGCTGCAGAAGTCGACGGGCTCTTCACCGGTGGCGCAGAAGTAGAGCTCCTGCACGCCGTCGCAGAAGGTGATCGCGTCGTAGGTGCCGTCGGGGTTGTACTCGGCGTTCTTCAGGCCGCGGACTCGCTTCGGGTTGCTGCACAGATCGGCGGGCGGGTGACGCAGCACCTCGGGGTCGATGCCCGGCGGCGCGACCGGAGAGTTCGGGTTCTCGGTGAGGAAGTTCCCGTACGCCAACATGAGATCTTCGATCATGTTGAGGTAGCTCTTCCGCTCGAACGTGCCGCCGTTGTTGGTGACGTGCAGGTGGTTGAAGTCGTTGGGCTGTTCCCACTGCAGCGGGATCCCGCGGTGGGGGGCTGCGCACGGGTTGATGACCGTGGGATCGTTCAGCTTCACGGGGTCCGCCGCCATGATCGTTTCCAGCTCTTGCTTCGAACAGAAGCCGGCGGTGACGAACTGGTCCATGAAGCGCGTGAAGAACGCCGCGTCGATCGGCCCACCGAGCGCCGCCACGCCGTCGAACTGGTCAGGGTGCGTCGACGCGAGCGCCATGCCGCCGATCGCGCCCATCGAGACGCCGCCGAGCACCCGGTACGTGGTGTGGATCTTCGCGGGCGGCGGAGGCGGCGGCGGGGGCATTATCTCCATCGGCTTGCACGAGCTCGCGAGCACCGCGCTGAACAACACGAACACCAGCGCGCCCAGCGGCGCGGCACGACGGGGGCAGATTTCCAAGGGTTGCTCCGAACGGAATTGGGGCGCGACGAATCTAGGAATTCCGCGCGTGAATAGCGAGGGACGCCTGACAGTCGAGTCATGTGCGCCGCGACAAATCTGTCGGGCGAAGGAGCGCACATGAGAGCCCCGTTGATCGCAGCCCTCGTCCTCGCCAGCAGCTCGGCGTTCGCCCTCGACCCCGCAAAGGTGAAGAGCGTGTTCGGCCCCGGAGAACAGACGACGTACGAGGTGAGCTACCTCGGCTTCGTCGCCGGCCGCGCGCAGCTCACCGTGGGCTGGTCGATGGAACAGTTCGGCCACGAGGTCTGGCCGCTGGTGTGCCTGGGCGAGACGACGAAGACGGCCGCGGGGCTGTGGCCGATCAAGGACCGCTTCATCTCGTACTGGGATCCTCTCGAGCAGCGCGCGGTGGGCAGCGACTTCTTCGTGCAGGAGAACACGCACAAGCACCGCGAGCGCTACCAGTACGACCTCTCGACGAAGCAGGCCATCGTCACCCGCTACCCCGAGGGCAAGGAGCCCTGGCAGTTCTCGTTCGACAACGTCGCCGAAGACACGCGCGATCTCGCGGCGGCGGGCTTCTCGCTGCGCAACGTGCCGCTGGTGGTGGGCGCGGTGCACCAGATGCCCATCTTCACCGGCGTGAAGCTGTACCAGATGAAGGCGACGGTCATCGGGCGCGAGACCATCGACAGCAGCCTCGGCGAGGTCGAGGTCTACAAGGTGACGGTGAACGGCGACTTCAACGGCAAGCTCGCCACGCAGGGCCTCATCACCCTCTATTACACCGCTGACGAGAAGCAGCTGCCGGTGCGCGCGGAGGCCGACTTCCTGTTCGGCAAGGTGCTCATCGACGCGGTGAAGTACGAGCAGGGTCGCGTGTACCGCGGGGGTGCGCAGTGAAGCGCCTGGCCCTGGTCGCGGTGCTCGCCGCAGTGGGAGCGCAGGCGGAGCCGGCGAAGTTCGTGCCGCCGCCTCCCCCGCCGGTGATGGTGCACCCGCTGCCGTTGCAGAAGCGCGTGCTGCCCGTCGCCCCCGCGGTCGTCGTCGCGCCCGTCGCGCCCGCGCCCGGTCCGAAGAAGCCGCCCCCGATGCCCACCGACGCGGAGTGCCTGGCGCTCGGCGCGCCGATGACGCCCACGCCGTTCATGCCCGGTGAGACGCTCGACTTCGACGTCGACGCGCTCGGCGCGCACGCGGCGACGATGACGATGCGCACGCTGCCGCTCAACGACGGGCTGTTGCCGCTCGAGGTGAATGTCGAGACGAACACCCTCTTCAACAAGATCCGCAAGGTGACCGGCGTGGGCAAGAGCTGGCTGTCGCCCAAGACGCTGCGGCCGGCGCGCTACTTCGAAGACGCGCACGAAGACACGATTCACCGCATCGCCGACGTCACCTTCAAGAAGAACAACCTCGCGCACCTCATCAGCGACATCGACGGCCGCAAGTGGGAAGGCGACCTGCGCTGGGGCAACGACATCAGCGACGTCGCGAGCACCGTCTACCTGCTCCGCGCGCTGCCGATGAAGGAAGGCCAGAAGATGTGCATCGACGTCTACGGCATCCGCGCCATCTGGCGGGTGTGGGGCAAGGTGCTGCCGCGCGAGCACGTGTCGACGCCGCTGGGCGAGTTCGAGACGTGGCACCTCGCGGGAGAAGCCGCGCGGCTCGACTGGCCCGAGATGCGGCGCGAGGTGCACGTGTGGGTGAGCGACGACGCCAAGCGGCTGCCGCTCGCCGCGCTCGGCATGATCGATCTCGGGGCGGTGCGGGCGTCGTTGAAGGGCTTCTCGCGCCCGGGAGAGACCTCCACGCGGGCGCAGAACAAAGCCGACATCAAGTGGTGATCGAAGCCCCTGGGGGCGACGACGTTGGGAGGCAACAACGCTTCACCGGCGGTTGGGCTTCTCGCGCATCTTGCCCGCGGCCTGGCTGAGCCGGCGGCGCAGCTGGGCCACGACGACCATCAGGTACTCGATGCGGTTGAGCACGCGGAAGTCTTCGGCCGCGTCGAGCAGCTTGATGGGCGTCACCTTCTCGGCGCGCATGGTGTCGAGAATGTCGGTGAAGTGGGCCTCGACCTCGGCGATGGCGTCGAGCCCTTCGCGGAGATCGTCTTCGATGAAGTCGAGCACCACGGCGGAATCCTCACGCTCCGGCAAGAGCGCCTCGAGGCGATCGACCGATTCGCGAATGGCGTCGACCGACTTCGCGAGGGGCTTCGACGACGGGAAAGCGAGCGCGGTGTTGAGCATCGACATGGGCAGAAACGCTACAGGCCTGATCAGCTCGGTCAATTTTCCGAACCGTCAGGCCTGCAGAAGTCCAGCGATGTCGTGGGGCTGCAGCGTCAGATGAGGCCGCGGGCGCGGCGAATCTGATCAATCACCTTCTGGTACTCGATCTCGAAGGCGCCGGTGCCTTCCTGCAGGTGCTTCAGCCGGCCGCGCGCCTCGCGATCGATCTCGTCTTCGATGTCGAGGTGCTTCTTCATGATCTGGAGGATCTTGGGGCGCATGCCCTGGTCGTCCGAGAACACCTCTTCGATGTTCCGCGAGACGAGCATGAACTCCAGCATCTGGTTGATGACGAACTCGATGCCATCGTCGCCCAGCTGGAAGCCGCGCACGTCGGCCATCTCGCGCTTCACCTGGCTGAACTTCGACGAGTCGTAGCCGCGGCGCTCGAGGGCCTCGCGGGTCGCCTGGTTCACGCGCTCCTCGTTGGCGAGGTACTCACGCATGATGGCGGAGAGGTCCATCTCGGCGTCCGAGGCGCGAATCGGCTCGACCTCGATGTCGTTGTCCTGCGTGAGCTTCTGAATGACCTCACGCGCGATGATTGGCACCAGCTTGGGATACAGCCTCATGGGCGCGGAGGGTACGGATCAGGACCCGCCCTCGCAACGAAAAAGCCCCCAAAGCCCACGATTTTTCAGGGGTCCGGCTTCGGAGGCGTCGCGGGCGCCGAGCCGTCGAGCGAGGCGTCTTCGATCGAGGCGCTGCGCACGTCGTCGGCCTCGTCACCCTCGTCGACCTGGGCGTTGGTGGGTTGGTGCAGGAAGGCGTGAATGCGCTCGGCGACGGCCGGCCCGATCGAGGCCACGGCGGCGATGTCTTCGATGCTCGCTTCCTTGATGCGCTTGAGCGAGCCGAAGTGCGTGAGCAGGGCCTTGCGGCGCGTCTCCCCCACCCCGGGCACCGAGTCGAGCTGCGACTGGAGCCCGCGGCGGCGCGAGAGTTTGCGCTGGAAGGTGATGGCGAAGCGGTGGGCCTCGTCGCGCAGCCGCGTGAGCGCGAAGAGCTCGGGCGAGTTCTGCGGCAGCACGATGGGATCTTTGCGGTCGACCAGGAACACGCGCTCCGGGCTGCGGCGCACCTGCTCGTCGGGCAGCGGCACGTCGAGGTCGCGGCTCTTGGCCAGCGCCACCAGGTCGACGTTCTCGACGCCGAGATCCTTCATCGCGGCGTGCGCGGCGGCGAGCTGGCCCTTGCCGCCGTCGATGACGATCAGATCGGGCAGGTCGCCCTCTTCGAGGCCGCGGCGGAATCGCCGGCTCAAGATCTCGTGCATCGAGGCGAAGTCGTCGTTCTGGGTGACGGTCTTCAACTTGTAGCGGCGGTAGTTCGACGTGTCGGGCTCGGTGTCGACGCTGGCGACCTGGCTGGCGACGATCGAGGTGCCATGGCTGTGCGAGATGTCGAAGCACTCCATGCGGCGGGGCAGCGCGCGGAGGTGCAGGCGATCTTTCAGGCGCTCCAGGACCTGCTCGATCTCGTCGCGGGTGCGGGTGCGTTCGCTGAACGAGCGCTCGGCGTTGCGCTGGGCGAGCGCGAGCAGCTCGACCTTGTCGCCGCGCTGGGGCACCAGCACCTTCACCGTGCCGCCGCGCAGCTCGGTGAGGAGCTCGCTGAGCGCGTCGACTTCGCCGGACGGCACGAGCACCTCCCTCGGCACGAAGTTCTCGTCGGCGTAGTACTGGTTGACCAGCGAGGTGACGAGCTCGCCGTCGGGGAAGTCGCTGGTGGAATGCAGCGCGCGCCCGCCGGTGATGCGGCCGCCGCGCACGTAGAGGATGTAGATGCAGATGCGATCGGCCTCGCGGTACAGGCCGAAGACGTCCTGGTCGATGGAGTCGGTGGTGGCGATGGTCTGCCGTTCCAGGCTGCGCTCCAGCGCGATGACCTGGTCGCGCAGGCGCGCGGCCTCTTCGAACTCGAGCTTCTTCGCGGCAGCCTTCATGCGCTCGCGCAGGTTCTCGACGAGGGGACCCGAGCGCCCTTCGAGAAAGAGCACCACCGCGTCGACGTTCGCGCGGTAGGTCTCGGGGGGCACCGGGTACACGCACGGCGCTGGGCAGCGGCCGATTTGGTACAGCAGGCAGGGTCGCTTGCGCGTCTCGAGCACGTGATCGGTGCAGGTGCGCAGCTGGAAGAAGCGGTTCACCACGCGCAGCGTTTCGCGGATCGACGCGGCGCTCGAGTAGGGGCCGAAGTAGCGGGCCTTGTCCTTCTTCGGGCGGCGGACGGTCTCGAGGCGCGGGAACGGGTGCGAGGTGTCGAGGCGGAGGCAGAGGTACTGCTTGTCGTCGCGCAGCTGGATGTTGAAGCGCGGACGGTGCTTCTTGATGAGCTCGTTCTCGAGGAGGAGTGCTTCCTTCTCGGTGCGGACGACGACGGTCTCGAGATCACCGAGGACGCGATCGAGGAGCTGGACGAAGGCGCGCGAGTCGGAGGAGCCGCGGTTGAAGTAGCTCTTCACGCGGTTGCGCAGGTTGACCGCTTTGCCGACGTAGATGATGCGGCCGGCGCGGTCTTTCATCAGGTAGACGCCGGGCTGGTTGGGCAGGGCGTCGATTTTGTCGTCGAGCATCGTCAACGGAGCCCCCTCTCCCCCTGGGGAGAGGGTCGGGGTGAGGGGAGTCGCGCCCAATGGCACGCCCGCTGCTCAACCCGCCCCGCATGGAATGGCGCAAACGCGAAACGCCCAAAGCCCGACGACTCCGCACGAACGCGACCTCGACCGAACAGCTGCTCTGGCCGTGGGTCCGCAACCGGCGCCTGCTCGGCTGGAAGTTCCGTCGCCAACACCCGGTCGGTCCCTACATCGTTGATCTCGCGTGCGTCGAAGCGATGTTGATCGTCGAGCTCGATGGAGCAGGACATTTTCTCAGGGCCGACGAAGACGCGAAGCGGCAGGCGTTCCTGGAACGCGCGGGCTGGCGGGTCTTGCGGTTCGGCAATCATGAGGCGGTGTGTGAACTCCACTCGGTGATCGAGACCATCGTCTCGGCGCTCGGACGGGCGTGTTCTGAGTCCGACTCCCCTCACCCCGACCCTCTCCCCAGGGGGAGAGGGGGTTAGCGCTTCCTTCGATACTTCCGCGGCTGCTTCTTCCGCACCATCCCCCGGCCCGAGTCTTCTTCCTTCTCACCCGCCAGCAACGACTTGAGCGCCGGCTTCACCCCGAGCTCCATCTCCTTGAGCACCAGCAACCGATCCCGCTCCAGCGCCGCCTTCTCGAACTCCATCTCCTCGGCGAACGCCACCATCTGCCCCTCGGTCTTCTTGATGAGCTCGGCGATCTCCCCCTTCGACAACACCGCCGCCCCCGAGTCCGCCGCGAGCGGCAGATCCATCGCGTCGCCGTCGTAGAGGAACTGGCTCAGGTCGGTGATCGCCTTCTTCACCTGCGTCGGCGTGATCCCGTGCTTGATGTTGTGCGCCCGCTGGATCTCCCGGCGCCGCGCGGTCTCGTCGAGCGCCCGCTGCATCGACTCGGTCATGTGGTCCGAATACAGGATGACCCGCCCGTTGATGTTGCGCGCCGCGCGGCCGATGGTCTGGATCAACGAGACGTGCGACCGCAGGTACCCTTCCTTGTCGGCGTCGAGAATCGCCACCAGCGACGTCTCGGGAATGTCGAGGCCCTCGCGCAGCAGGTTGATGCCGACCAGCACGTCGAACACGCCCTTGCGCAGGTCGCGAATGATCGCCGTGCGCTCGATGGCGTCGATGTCGGCGTGGAGGTACCGCACGCGCACGCCCACCTCGGCGTAGTACTCGGTGAGATCCTCGGCCATGCGCTTGGTGAGCGTCGTCACCAGCACGCGCTCGCCCTTCTTCGCGCGAATCCGGATCTCCTCGAGCAGATCGTCGACCTGGTTGCCGGCCTTCCGCACCTCGATCTCCGGATCGAGCAAGCCCGTGGGGCGAATGACCTGTTCGACGATCACGCCGCGGCCCTTGTCGATCTCGTACTCCGCGGGCGTGGCCGAGACGTAGATGGTCTGCTTCTCGAACTGCTCCCACTCGGTGAACTTGAGCGGCCGGTTGTCGATCGCGCTCGGCAGGCGGAACCCGAAGTCGACCAGCGTCTCCTTGCGGCTGCGGTCGCCGCGGAACATCGCGCCGATCTGCGGAATCGTCTGGTGCGACTCGTCGACGAACACGAGGAAGTTCTTCGGGAAGTAGTCGAGCAGGCACGGCGGCGGCTCGCCGGGTGATCGTCCCGTGAGGTGGCGCGAGTAGTTCTCGATGCCGTTGCAGAACCCGAGCTGCTCCATCATCTCGAGGTCGAACATGGTGCGCTGCTCGAGCCGCTGCGCCTCGACGAGCTTGTTCTGCCCCTTCAACTCCGCGAGCCGCTCCTGCAGCTCGGTGCGGATGTTGCCCATCGCGCGGTGGCGATCTTCGGGGTCGGTGACGTAGTGGCTGCCGGGGAAGATGGTGACGCGCGGAATCTCGCCGACCGTCACGCCGCGCAGCGGGTCGAACTCGGAGATCTTCTCGACGCTGTCGCCGAAGAACTCGATCCGAATCGCGCGATCCTCTTCGTAGACCGGGAAGACCTCCAGCGTGTCGCCGCGCACGCGGAAGGTGCCGCGGTGGAAGTCCATGTCGTTGCGCTCGTACTGACACTCGACGAGCTGCTTCATCATCGTGTCGCGGCCGAGCTCATCGCCCTTGGCAGCCCGCACCGCCATGCCCACGTACGCGCGCGTCGAGCCGAGGCCGTAGATGCACGACACCGAGGCGACGATCACCACGTCGTCGCGCGTGTGCAGCGAGTGCGTCGCCGAGTGGCGCATGCGCTCGATCTGCTCGTTCACCGAGGAGTCCTTCTCGATGTACGTGTCGCTCGACGGCACGTACGCCTCGGGCTGGTAGTAGTCGTAGTAGCTGACGAAGTACTCGACCGCGTTCTGGGGGAAGAGCTGCTTGAACTCCCCGTAGAGCTGCGCGGCGAGCGTCTTGTTGTGGGCGATGATGAGCGCCGGCCGCTTCGCCTGCGCGATCACGTTCGCCATCGTGAAGGTCTTGCCCGACCCGGTGACGCCGAGCAGCACCTGGTGCTTGTCACCGCGGGCGACGCCTTCCGACAGTTCCTTGATGGCGCGCGGCTGGTCACCGCGGGGCTGGTACTCACTGACGAGTTCGAACTCGGCCATGGCCCGGCAGGTATAGCGCCCTCACTGACAGCGGGCTGTCAGCTTTGTCACCGCTGACCGGCCAGGTCGGCCTTCCGGGTGGCCTCGAACTCGTCGCCCTTCGTCCACAGCGGCGCGGCGTCGGCGTTGGCGACCTCGAGCACCAGGCGGCGCACCAGCTCGATGTCTTCCACGGCGCCCCCGAGGTCCCAGTCGTCGCGCACCTCGTCGGACGGCTGGTGGTAGTGCGTGGCTTCCCACTTCTCGCGCTGCTCGCGTCCCCAGCCAGGTGGGCGGCCCACGAAGTCCTGCCCCGACGAGAAGTACGCCGCCGGCACGCCCTTGCGCGCGAAGTTGAACTGGTCAGACCGGTAGAAGAAGCCGCGATCGCTCAGGTCGTCGGGCATCACCACGCGCCCCTGGTCCTTCGCCAGGCGTCGGAGCGTGTCGTCGAGCGTGGACTTGCCCAGGCCGATGACGCTCACGTCGCGCGTGCGCCCCCAGATGTTGAGCCCGTCGATGTTCACGTTGGCGATCATCTGGCGCGTCGGCACGGGCGGGTGCTCGACGAGGTAGCGCGAGCCGAGCAGCCCCTGCTCTTCGGCGGCGACCGCGGCGAACAGCACGCTGCGCTTCGGGTTCTGCGCCTTGATCACCCGCGCCACCGCGAGCAGCGCCGCGACGCCCGACGCGTTGTCGACCGCGCCGTTGTAGATGGTGTCGTCGCCGGGCGCGCCCGTCTTGCGGCCGAGGTGATCGTGGTGCGCGGTGATCACCACGAACTGATCGCGCAGCTTCGGGTCGGTGCCGCGAACCAGGCCGAGCACGTTGGCGGTGGTGCTGCGCGCCACGACACTCGTGAACGCGGTCGACAGCGTGACCCCGAGCGGCACCGGCACGAACTTGCGCGAGAGCGCCGACTTCCGGAGCGCGTCGAGATCCTTCCCGGTCAGCGCGAAGAGCTTCCGCGTCGCGTCTTCGGTCACCCAGCCCTTGAGCTCGAGCTCGCGCTGACCCGTCGCGGGCAGGTTGAACTGCACGCCCGACCACGAGGTCTGCACCACCTGCCACGAGTACCCGGCGGAGGGCGTGGTGTGGATGATGAGGCACCCGACCGCGCCGCGCTGCCGCGCCTCCTCGTACTTGTAGTCCCACCGGCCGTACCAGAGCCGCGCCTTGCCGCCGAAGAGCGAGGGGTCGTCCTCGGGGTCGTTGTTCATCACCACCGCGATCTTCCCGGTGAGGTCGGTCTTCTTGAAGTCGTCCCACTGGAACTCGGGCGCCCTGATGCCGAAGCCGACGAAGACGAGCTCCGCGTTCTCGAGCTTCACCGCGGTCTGCTCGCGGCCGGGCTGCGCGATGAAGTCGTCGTAGAAGTTCAGCTGCAGCACCGCGCCGTTCTTCGCCGAGAAGCGCATCGTCTCGGGGTGACCGTCGACGCCGACCAGCTCGAGCGGCTGGCGCCACCCTCCATCGGGCAGGCCCGGCTCGAGCCCGAGCTGCTCGAACTGCGCGGCGATGTATTCCTGCGCGAGGCGATCGCCGTTGGTGCCCGGGCCGCGGCCCTCGAGGAGATCCGACGCGAGGAAGCGCATGTGCCCGCGCAGCTCGGCGGCGTTGATGGGCGTCACGGGGAGCGGCGCGGCTTCGAGCGGCGCAGGGCCAGCGGACAGCGCGAGCGCGAGCAACACGGTCAACACGCGCCCTGCTCTACCACGGTGGGCGCGGCTGACGTCACGCGGACGGCCAGGTCGATGCGTGTGACGTTTGCGGCGGTGGGCGCGGGACACGTCACGCGGACGGCCAGCGCGATGCGTGTGACGTTTGCGGCGGCAGACGCGGGCCACGTCACGCGGACGGGTCGATGCGTGTGACGTTTGCGGCGGTGGGCGCGGGGCACGTCACGCGGACGGCCAGCGCGATGCGTGTGACGTTTGCGGCGGCGGGCGCGGGGCACGTCACACGGACGGCCGGCGCGATGCGTGTGACGTTGGCGGCGGTTGAAGCGAGGACCGCGGACGGTCACTTCGCCGCGGCGAGGAGTCCCGCCATCTGCCGGGCGATGAACTTCGTGGCGCGCTTCGGGTTGAGCCGCACGGCGACATCGAGCGCCCGCGCATCACGACCGACCAGCACCCGGAACGCGTCGTGCTCGACGCCGTCGATCTCGCGCGACGTTGCGGCGGTGGGTCATCTTCGCGGTGTCGCCCACGGACCGCCATCGCCTTCGCGTCGAGCCCGGAGTTGGCCAGGATGTTCGTCGCCACGACGCCCGGCAGCACCACCGTCACGCCCACGTTGGTACCGGCGAGCTCGGCGTTGAGGCCCTCGGTCAGCAGCATCACCGCCGCCTTCGACGCGCCGTAGATCGTCTGCCCCGGCACGGGGACGAAGCCGCCCAGGCTCGACACGTTCACCAGGTGCGCGCGCGGCCGCCCGAGGAGAAGCGGCAGCGTGGCGCGGGTGACGTTGAGCGTGCCCTGCCAGTTCACGCCGAACACGCGATCGATCGCCGCGTCGTCGAGCTCGATGAGCCGCTTGAAGGGCTGCATGACGCCGGCGTTGTTGATGACCACGTCGATGTTCTTGAAGGTCTCGAGCGTGCCGCGCAGCGCTGCGTCGACCTGGGCGCGCTTCGACACGTCGACCGGGAAGATCTCGACGCGACTGGGGAGCGCGAGCGACTTCGTCTCCGCGAGCGTCTTCTCGTTCCGATCCCACGCCGCCACGCGCGCGCCACGCCGCACCAACTCGAGCACCAGCGCGCGACCGATGCCGCTGCCGGCGCCCGTCACCACTGCCACCGTGTCTTCGAGCTTCATGACGACCTCCACCCTCGAAGGTCATGCGCCAAGCGTGCCGCGCAACCGCACCTTCGCCTCACGGTTCGGACAAGATCGTCACCTCGCCGCGGAAGCCGTCGACGCGCACGCGACTTCCGCTCTTGATTCGCCGGGTTCCGTGACCGACGTTGACCACCGCGGGGATTCCGTACTCGCGGGCGATGATCGAGCCGTGTGACAGCACGCCGCCGAGATCGACCACCAGCGCGCCAGCCGCCACGAAATACGGGGCCCAGCCGGGGTCGGTGTACGGCGCCACGAGGATTTCCCCAGGCGCGACGCGGGTCTGGTCGTCGTCGCGCAGGATGACGCGCGCAATTCCTTCGTAGACGCCCGCGCTGACCGCAAGTCCCGCGAGCACCGGGGCGCCGGGGACCGGGGGCGGCAGCGCACTCGAGGGATCGAGCCGCCCGACGACGACCGGCGGCGGCGTGAGCGGCAGCCACAGGCGATGCGAGGCGCGCGCGCGCGCGACGCGTTGACGCACGTCCGCCTTTCCATGCACCGCGGCGTCGAGCGCCTCGAGCGAGAGGAAGAACACGTCGTCGACCTCGGCGAGGACGCCACGCGCGACGAGCCGCCGGCCGAGCTCGAGCACCGTCGCGCGGAAGAGCCCGATGCGGCGAATGCTCTCGCTCTTGAGCTGCTCGCGCAGGCGCACGCCACGCCGGGCGCGCTCGAGGATCGCGCGAAACACGCCGCGGCGCAGCGTGAGGCGGCGAGCGACCTCGGCCTCGGCCCGCTCGCGCCGGGCGATCGCCTCGGCCTCGACCTGCGCCGGGCTGCGCGGGCTCTTCGCCTGCAGCATCGTCAGCACCTTCTCCGGCACCTCGCGCCAGCGCGGCTGCGACACGTCGAGCTCGGCGCGCGCGTGGTGACCGTGCTTGTCCATCCACGCGTCCCACGCGGCACGCAGCTCGGGCTGGGCGGTGAGCCGCGCATCGAAGTCTGGCCACGAGGGCGCCTCGTCACCGAGCACGCCCGCGGCGCGCAGCCGTTCACCGAGCCGCCAGAGCTCGAGGCCGGCCTGCGCCGACTCGACGTCGCCCAGCCCCGCGAGCAGCGCCGACGCCAGCGAGCCATCGGCGTCTCCCAGCCACTTCTTGCTGAGCTGCATCACGCCGTTCATGCACGCCATGCCGACGGAGATCGCGGCGAAGACACCGTGAAAGCCCGCGCCCATGCCGCCGTTGAGGCGATGGAGGTGCGCGAAGAGCTCGGCCTCGCTCGCCTTCGAGAGCTCGAACGCCGCGAGCTCACGCGACTGGGCCAACACCGCCGCGACCTCCTCGGGCGCCTCGGCCTTCGAGTGGCGCAGCATGCGGCGCACGATGCGCCACACGCCCTTCGCGAGGCGGAAGCCGGACACGCGCACGAACGACTGCTTCGCGGCGCCGACCTTCTCGAGGCCGGCGACGATCTCCGCGGCGTGACCACCGAAGAGTTCGGCCGGGTTGCGCGAGCCCATGCCGATGGTGCGCGCCGCGGCCGAGAAGGTGTTCATCGAGAAGTAGACGCGGCCGCCGACGAGCCCGATGAGCGGCGTGCGTTCCCAGTCGATGCCGAGGTCTTCGGTGAAGCTCGAAAAGAGGTGCTTCACCACCGCGTTGACGACCTCGAAGGTCATCGGCGTCGCGACGTCGGGCAGCAGCTCGCCGGCGTTGGTGTTGCTCCACACCAGGCCCGGGCGATCGGCCGAGAAGTCCGAGGTGGTGATGGGGCGCGCCTGGAGCCACCACAGCGTCCCGTCGGGGCCGAGCGCCCACTCGAGATCGAGCGGTTCGCCGAAGCGGCGCTCGAGCTCCAGCGCGCCGTCGGCGAGGCGCGTGAGCAGCGGCACGTCGAGCGGGCCCTCGAGCAGCGAGGCCTGGCGCGTCGTGCGGTGGAGGCGAGCGCGCTTCGGGTCGGCGCGCCCGGACACGAGCGCTTCACCCCGCCCTTCGACCGCCTCGATGAGCAGTTCGTCGGGATCGCCAGTGGGGCTGCGCGAGAAGATCACACCCGCCAGCCTCGGCTCGATCATCACCTGGACGATCACCGCCATGCGCAGCGGCGCGGCGCCCACGTGGGAGCGGTACGCCTTCGCGCGCTCCGAGTCCGCCGATGCGCGGCACTGCGCGACGGCGTCGACCAGCCCGTCGAGCGTCGTCACGCCGAGCACGGTGTCGTGCTGGCCGGCGAAGGAGTGAAGCGCGCCGTCCTCGCCCAGGCCCGACGAGCGAACGGCCACGGCCGCGCGCCCCAGCTTCGCCCACTCGGCGTCGAGCGCCTCGCGCGAGGGGAGCTCGTCGGGGGCGAGCACGAAGCCCGCCGGCACCGAGACGCCCGCGCCGAGCATTCGCGCGAGGCCGCCTGCCTTCGCGCCGCACGCCTCGGTGGTCGCCTGGTCGAGAGAGATCACGGGAGCGCTCCGCGGAGGAACTGGCCGACGAGCAACTGCGCGCCCACCTCGGCGTCGAGCGGGCGCTCGTCGAACGAGCCGACCACCAACCCGTAGCCGAAGAGAGCCGAGAGGAAGACCGCGGTGAGCGCGCCGACGTCTCCCTTCAGCGTGCCGGCCTCGACGCAGCGGGCGAAGTAGGTCGCGACGCCGGCGGAGACACCTCGCGCCGGATCGCGAGCCGAGGTCTTCAGTTCCTTCGCCGCCTCGGGATCTCC
The DNA here is from genome assembly GCA_046351675.1 of Myxococcaceae bacterium. Lineage (GTDB taxonomy): Bacteria > Myxococcota > Myxococcia > Myxococcales > Myxococcaceae > Archangium_A. Next base: position 102,867 of record JAXLYB010000005.1, on the reverse strand, counting down.
GAGCAGTGCACGCGTGAGCGGGAGCGACTCCCGCATCTCGGTCAACGCCAGCCTCGTGAAGTCGAGCAGCGTCGCTTCGACCGCGCCCGGGTCCGCAGAGCCCAGCGTGCGTCCTGCCTGCCTCGCCGGCAGCGCGTCCATGAACGCCCGCAGGAGCCCGAGCCGGTCGTTGAAGCGGCGGCGCAGCGTCATCACCGAAACGCCAGCCGTCGCCGCGACCGCCTCGAGGGTCGTGCCCCGAATGCCTCGCGTCCCCATGGTGTCGCGCACCGCGGCGAAGATCTCCGCGTCGGTCTTGCGCGTCGCCAGCCCCGTCTCCGAGGCATCGCCGATCTGCCGGTAGAGCGTGGCCCGTGAAATCCCGAGCTGGCGGGCGAGCTTCGACATGGTGAGGCGCTGCTGAGACATGTGTTGTTCCTTCATAACACACGTCTCAACAGATTTCTTCCGACCGCCGGCCTCCCCACGTATTCCACGCTCATGCGAACCCTCCCCCTCGCCGCCCTCGTCCTGTCGGTGTCGCTCCTCGGCTGTGGCCCGAAGGAATGCGTGCTGACCGACCCCAGCTCGTGCCCCACCGACCAGGTGTGCGAGAGCGTGCAAGGCCGCGACAAGCCGCTGTGCTTCGCGCCGGTGACGCTGAAGGGAAAGGTGTTCGCGTTGGACACCAGCTCCGGCATCGCCGACGCGCGCGTGCTGGCGGCTGATGAGAACGGCGCGCCGGCGGGCACCACCGCCATCACCGACAAGGACGGCGCCTACACCCTGCGCGTGCCGTCGACGCGCACCGATGAGAAGGGCGCGTTCACCTCGCGCAAGGTGATGCTGCGCGCGCAGGCGAAGAACTACGAGCCGTTCCCCTCGGGCGCGCGCGTCTCGCTGCCAATCGACACCTCCGCCGCGACGCGCATGAAGGACACCGATCCGTACGTGCTGCAGAGCCCGCTGACGGACATCGGCCTCACGCCGGTCATGGCGAGCCAGCAGAACCTCGCGACGGTGACGGGCACGGTCGAGCTCCCCGGTGAGCAGCGCGCGGTGATGCTGGTGCTCGAGAGCGGCAGCGGCGCTGGTCGCACCACGCTGGCCGACGCGAACGGCGCATTCACCTTCTTCAACGTCGGCAACGGGACGGTGAAGATCTCCGCGTACACCAGGGGCACCAACTACACGCCGGTCGACGTCTCGGTGTCGGGTGCCGACGTGAAGGACGTGCAGATCAAGAAGGCCGGCACGGGCACGGCGACGCTGAGCGGCAGCGTGCAGCTGGTGGCCGGCGCGAACAACGCGGGGACCAGCGTGGTGCTGGTGGTCGAGAGCACGTTCATCGCGTCGCTCGGCCGCGGCGAGGTGGTGCCGGGCTTGCGCGCGCCGGATCCGGGCGTGGCGCCGAACATCAGCGGTGCGTGGACCATCTCGGGGATTCCCGACGGGAAGTACGTGGTGCTCGCGGCGTTCGAGAACGATGGCAACGTGCGCGATCCCGACCCCGGCATCTCGGGCACGCAGATTCTCCACGTGCAGGTGAGCGGCGGCACGTTGAGCGGTGCGACGAGCCCGTCGTTCAAGGTCACCGGCGCGGTCGGGCTGGTCGGTCCGGGCGTCGATGGCATCGAGGAAGTGAGCGCGACGCCGACGTTCAGCTGGCAGGCGTACTCGAACGCCGACGCGTGGGTGCTCAAGGTGTTCGACTCGCTCGGCAACGAGGTGTGGTCGAAGGACATCGCCGACAAGCAAACGGTGTCGACCGCGTACGCGGGCCCGGCGCTCAGCGTTGGGCAGTACTACCAGTGGCGCATCGTCGCGATGCGGCGTGGTGCGCCGACCAGCCAGAGCGAAGAGCTGCGTGGGCTGTTCAAGGTGAAGTGAGCCGCGCCACGCTGAACTGCCTGAAGGGGTGCGTGGCGTGATGGTCTTCGGCGCCGCGCCACCACCTGAATCAACGTGTCCCGGGCCGAGGGGCACGCGCGCCGTTCGGCACCGCGCCAAACCCGTCACGCCCTCGTCCCTCGAGGCCTTCAGCGCTTGGTCGCCGGCACTTCAGACTTCTTCTCGAGCACGTCCCATCCGTTCTCCGCAGTGACCATGAAGCCCCGCGTGCCCTGGGTGACGAAGATCAAGAACCGCGGCCCGGGCTCACTCGCACCCGGCGTGTGACGCGGCGCCGAGAACGACGCCCCGTTGGGGTTGGTCTTGCGAATCATGCAGTCGAAGAGCTGCGTCGGGTTCACGATCACGTCGATCTTCGCGCCGACCTTCGGAGGATCCTGCTTGTCGGCCGCGCCGCCGATCGCCACCTGCCCCTTCACCACCACGTGCCACAGCTTCTCGTCGCACCCTTCCGGGTTCTTCCGCGTCGAGGTGAACGGTGAGGCGGCCTCGACCTCGAGCACGAAGCTGCTGTGCGCGGTCAGCTCGGCGATCGACTGCTCTTGCAGGATCGGTTTGCCCATGAGGGTCAGCGCGGCGATCAGCGCCAGCGCGGTCACGACGCGATCTTCCAGGTGGTGCCAGTCGGCCCGTCGAGGATCTCCACGCCCTTTTCCTTCAGCTCAGCGCGCAGGCGATCACCTTCCGCCCAGTTCTTGGCGGCCCGCGCCTCGTCACGCGCCTTGATCTGCCCCTCGACCCACGCCCGATCGATGCCCTTGGCGATGACCTGGCGATCGCGACGCGCGAGCAGCCACTGCCCCGCCTCGACCTCGAACAGCCCGAGCGCACCCGAGATCGCCCTCGCGATCTTCCGCAACTCGACGAGCGTCCGCCCCACGAGCGCCTTGTCCTTCGAGGGCGGCTTGTCGCAGAGGTTGTTGATCTCGGCGAACAACCCGCTGAGCACACCCAATGCCCCGGTGAAGTTGAAGTCGTCGCTCATCTGCGCGTGGAACTCGGCGAGGAACTTCCCCGGGTCCCCGTGCAGCGGCCCCGTGCCGAAGTCCTTCCCCTCGATGCGCGCGTCGACCTTGCGCAGCGTCTCGTAGAAGTACTCCACGCGCGTCTCGGCATCGGCGAGCGACTTGTCGCTGAACGCGAGCGCCTGCTTGTAGTGGGTCGAGAGGAAGAAATACCGCAGCCCCTCGGCGTCGACCTTCTGCAGCGCATCGCGCAGGCGCACCACGTTGCCCAGCGACTTGCTCATCTTCGCGCCCTCGAGATCGAGGAAGCCGCCGTGCATCCAGCAATTGCAGAGCGTCTTGCCGCTCGCCGCTTCCGACTGCGCAAGCTCGTTCTCGTGGTGGGGGAAGATCAGGTCGAGCCCGCCGCCGTGCAGATCGAACGTGTCGCCGAGGTACTTGCTGCTCATCGCCGAGCACTCGATGTGCCAGCCCGGCCGGCCCTTGCCCCACGGAGAGTCCCACGAGGGCTCACCCGGCTTGGCGGCCTTCCACAGCGCGAAGTCGGCGGGGTCGCGCTTCTGCTCTTCGTTGATGATCTCGCGATCGCCGGCGCCCGAGAGCAGGTCGTCGAGCTTGCGGTGCGAGAGCTTCAGGTAGCCGGGGTACTTGCGCACCTCGAAGTAGACGTCGCCCTTCGACTCGTACGCGACGCCGTTCTTGATCAGCCGCTGCACGATCTCGATGATCTCGGGGATCGTCTCCGACACCTTGGGCGACACGTCGGGCTGGATCAGCCGCAGCTGGCGGCAGTCGGCCTCGAACTCGTTCACGAAGCGCGCGGCGAGCGCGATGGGATCTTCGCCGGTCTCCTTCGCCGCCTTGATGATCTTGTCGTCGACGTCGGTGTAGTTGCGCACGTACTTCACTTCGAACCCGCGGAAGCGCAGGTAGCGCACGATGGTGTCGAACGAAGTGAACGTGCGCGCGTTGCCGATGTGCACGAACGAATAGACCGTCGGGCCGCAGACGTAGATGCCGAGCTTTCCGGGGACGATGGGCTGGAGCGGAACCTTGGCCCCCACCATCGTGTTGAAGACGCGGATTTCAGGGAGCGAGGGGCTGCTGGAAGGGCTCATTGCGAGGGCGGGCACTCTACTCGCGAGACGCCGGTTTTCTCGAAAACTGAAAAGAACCAACCCCTGTCGGGAAGCCGGTTTACCGGGCTGGGAGCCCCCCTTGTGGCAACCGCAACCCGTGGTGTTCTATGTGCGATAAGTCGTCACTTTCATCAGTCCCCCGAAGGAGTCTCTGATGCCCCCCAACCCGAAGCGTCCGTTTGCCGGGGAGGAGCCGATCACCGACGAGCAGGTGCTGCACGCCGATGATCCGCGGCCGCAGCGGGTGGCGCAGTTGCCGAGCAACTCGGGTGGCGCGCGTCGGCTGAAGAAGGTCGAAGATCACATTCCCACGTCAGTGTTCGATACCGAGGCAGACCAGGAAATGCAGGCCGAGTACGGCGTCCAGGGTTCGGAGTTCAAGCCGGCGTTCCTCTACGTGGAGCGCGGGCCGGGTGCGGGTCAGCTCCTCGAGGTGAAGCAGGGCACGGTGGTGGTGGGTCGCGCGTCGGTCAGCGATCTGCGGCTGCAGCACCCGTCGATCTCCCGTCGGCACACGCAGATCAAGCGCGTGGGCGAGCAGTTCTTCGTGAAGGATCTCGGCTCGCAGAACGGGACCTTCGTGAACAAGCAGCGCATCGCGACCGAGGTCGAGGTGAAGCCCGGCGACAGCATCGCCATGGGCAACGCGCTGCTGCGGCTGCGCGGTCCGCTGGCGAAGGGCGAGAAGCTGCCGCACCAGAAGGAAGCGCCTCCCCCGCCGCCCAAGCCGAGCCCGCAGACGCCTGACTTCGGCGATCGCACCCGCACCGGCCAGTTCGAGAAGTCGACCAAGGCGCGCGTCAGTACCGCGGTCGTGGCGCGCCCGCCCAGTGAGCGTGGCCAGCCGAGCAGCACGGCGCTGAAGATCGCGGTCTTCGCGGGCGCGGTCGGCTTCAGCCTCGCGGCGGTGTTGGCGTTCGCGCTGGTGAAGACGATGTCGTCCGACAAGCCGGGCGGCGCGGTGGTGACCAAGGGCGGCAAGGCCGTCGCGGGCGCCGAAGACAAGGGCGATCGCGCGAAGCTGATCGACGAGGCCATCAAGCGCAAGATGCAGGAGCAGGCGTCGGCGCCGAAGAAGGCCGCGCCGGAGCCCGAGCCGAGCGACGACACGGAGATCTCGGCCGACGACTCGGTCACGGTGAAGGAGCAGCCGAAGGCCCCGGTGGTCGCGAAGGCGCCGGTGGTGACGGCCGCCCCGAAGGCGCTCAACGCGTCGCCGAAGAAGTCGGCGAAGAACGACGATGACGACGAGGAAGACGCGGCGCCCGCGAAGTCGGGTGGCGGCAGCAAGCGCGCACAGATCCTCGCCCCCTACGAGAAGGGCAACGCCGAGGGCTCGCTCGAGCTGGCGAAGAAGGCCGGCGACAAGGACCTGGGCGACAAGCTGATGAAGTTCATCTCGGCCTACGACGCCGCCAACGACGCGATGATGGCCAACAACGGCACCGCGGCGATCGCGAACTTCCAGAAGGCGCTGCAGCTCGACGAGCAGCTCTCGAGCGGCTGGGGCAAGTACGGCGCGGAGATTCGCCGGCAGCTCGCCAACCTCTACGTGCTGGTCGGCCTGGCGTTCGTGAACAACGGCGACAACGAGAAGGCCAAGACGGCGTTCCAGGCCGCGGTGAAGCACGACCCGAACAACGCGCGCGCGAAGGCGCAGCTGGCCAAGCTGGGCGTCGACAAGCCGAAGTCGGCCGACGACGCGTTCGACGATGATGCCCCGGCGCCGGCGAAGAAGGCCCCGGCCAAGAAGGCCCCGCCCAAGTCGTCGATCGACGACGCGTTCGGCGACTGACGTGAGGCTTCGCTGGTGGTGGGCGGTGGCGCTGCTCCTCGTGGGCTGCAAGCCGCCGCCCGAGCTCGTGGCGCAAGAGACAGCGCTGAGCGCGCGCCTCGCCGAGGTGAACGACCTGCTCGCGCACCGCGAGGAGAACGAGGCTGAGCTGGCGGAGCTCGATCGTCAGCTCGCGGCGTTCGTGCCGAAGAAAGCCACACTCGAGGCGATGGCGCCGGGCGCCAAGGTGACGGTCGGCGCCGACGTCTTGTTCGAGCTGCCGAAGGCGACCCCCGCGGACGTGGCGAAGCTGCTGCGGCGCGTGCTCACCGAGGCGCCTGAGCTGCGCGCGAGCGAGGCCACCTTCAACGAAGAGGCGGCGATGCTGCGCCTGGCGCTGTTCGAGCCGACGGTGGCGACGCCCTACGAGCCGCCGTTCACCGCGCGCCGGCCGCCGTTCTGCTCGCGCAAGTGCAAGGACCTGTTCGAGCGAGCGGTGGGCGAGGCGACGGAGCTGGAGGGCCTGGTGAAGCAGGCCGGCCGGCTGACGTCGCTGGAAGCCGAGCGCCAGGCGATCACGATGGCCCACCGCGACCAGGAGTGGCGCGCGGTGCCCAACGATGACGCGCTGGCGCTGTTCGAGCGCGCGGTCAGCCCGAAGTGGGCGAGCACGATGCGGCTCATCACCTTCCATCGCGTCGACACGACGGCGGGCTCACGCGTGTCCCTCGAGATCAAGGTCGACGACGTGGCGGTCGAGCAGTGCGAAGCGGTGTTCCTCGGGCTGGCGAAGTGCGCGTCGGGGCAGCCGGGCCTGCGGATCACTTCGCTGAAGTGACGGCGTCCTTCACGGCGAGATCGAGCCGTCGCCGCAGCGCTTCCTTGAGCCTGAGGCGCGGGAGCTGAACGCGCCCCGCCTTGCCGGCGAAGCGGCGCACGAGCCGGATGAGGTGCTCGACGTCACGCGACTCGAGCTCCAGCTGCCGGAGGTCCAGCGTGTCGACCACGAGCCCGAGCGGGAGCGCCGACGGCTCGCGAGGCAGCGCGGCGAAGGTCAGCGACTCGAGCCGGCGCGGCCCGGAGACCACCAACGCCTCGAGGTGCGGTTCCGGCATGTAGGTGGCGCCAAAGCGGCCGTGGCCGAGCAGCAGCCTGGTCACGGCCGGGCAGCGCTCGAGCACGCCTTCGAGGCCCGTCACCTCGCCGTTGAGCTCGAGCTCTCGCACGCCGGGGTGGGCGAGCGCGCGCGCGTCGGTGCGCAGCGGCGCGAGCAAGCGCAGGGTGTGGAGTTCGGGCGCGCGGCGGGCGAGCCAGCCCAGCGGCACGAAGTCGAGGTCCGTCAGCTCGGTGGGCGCGTCGCCGAAGAGCGCGAGGCCGGTGAGCTGTTGGAGGCCCGCGCGCAGCGTGAGCTCACGCACGGGTCTCGGACCGTCGGCCTCGAAGTAGGCCTGCGCGTGGGCGGGCACGACCTCGAGCGCGTCGAGCAGCGCACCCGAGGGATGACGCGCGAGCTCGCGGCTCGCCTCGACGCGCACGCCGCCGAGGTTGGGCACGACGGCGCTGGCGATGAAGCCGCGGCGCCACGTGAGCTGCAGATCGCCGATCACGCCCTTCGGACCAAGGAAGGCCTCGAGGTGATCTTTGAAGAGGGCGAGGCGGCGGGTCTCGAGGGCCGAGCGATCTCCGGGCGCGGCCTCGAGGCGGGCGTGCAGCGCCATCAGCTCCCCGCGGGGAAAGCCCTCGGCGGCCACGAAGTCGGAGAACACCGACCAGGCTGCGGGATCGTCACGGTGCGCGCGGAGTCGAGACAGGTGCTGCTCGAACGCCGCGCCGCGCTCGCTCATCTCCGCTTGAGCGTGAGGCCGCGCACGAAGAGCCACGCGTTGACCGCGGCGAACATGAGCACGAAGCCGAACATGCCGGCGCTGCTGAAGTCCTTCCCCGGCGGCGTCTCGGCGAGCAGCAACCACTCGGCCTTCACGCCGCTCCAGGTCTCGTATTCCTTGAAGACGTCTTCGTAGCGCTCGGCGTCGGCGCGGTTGAGGAGCCGGCCGCGCGCGAAGAACGGGTTCTGCCTCGGCTGCGGTCGCTTGCCGTCGGGGAGCCTTCGGTTCTCGTCTTCGAAGGTGACGCGCTTGACGAGGAACTTCGTGTCGTTGAGGCCGACGACGACGAAGCTGCCTTCCTTCTCTTCGACGTACCAACCGCGCACGGTGGGCACGCCGTGCACCTGGGCGTAGCGGTTCGAGAGGCCGCGCTCGGGGTGGTAGTCGCCCTCGGCGCCGAGCTCGATCGGGTTTCGATCACTGAAGAAATACGAGACGTCCGCGCGCATCCACCACGCGAGGGCGAGGGAGGCGACCAGGGCGAGCGCGGCGACGGGCGGGAGGACCCCGACGCCGGGACGCGCGAGGTCGCGCTCCATCTCATCGATCAGCTTCTGCTGTTCGTCCCGGGGATCCACCGGCCCGCGTCATTCTTCGTCAGCAGGAGCGGCGGCCGCCTTCTTCTCTTCCTTCTTCTTCTTGTCGGGCTTCTCGGAGATCTCGCTCATCTTGGGAGGGTTCTCCGGGATGTTGAAGATCTTCTTCAGGTCGGCCTCGATGTCGGCCTCGGTGACGCCCTTGGCGAACGCGAGCTCCTTGATGAGCAGCGAGCGCGCGGTGTCGAGCATCTTGCGCTCACCGAACGAGAGGTCCTTGTCGCCCTTGAGGAGGTACAGATCGCGGAGCACTTCGGCGATTTCGAAGACCGAGCCCGTCTTGATCTTCTCCATGTACTCCCGGTACCGGCGGTTCCAGGTGGTGGAGTCGACCGAAATGTCCTTCTCCTTGAGGATGGCGTACACCTGACGCACGTCGTCTTCGGAGATGATTTCGCGCAGCCCGACCTGGCCGATCTTGTTGATGGGGATCAGGAAGCGGCCGCCGTTCTTCTCGAGCATCTTCAGCACGTAGAAGGACTGGCGCTGGCCAGCGACCTCGGTGTGCTCGATGCCGACCACTTCACCCACGCCGTGCCCCGGATAGACCGCCTTGTCGCCTGGCTTGAACATCTGGACCTTTCAGACTGCTGATTTTCTTGTGACTCTCGACCCGCTGAATTCCTCAGCGATTCCGCGTGGTTTCGACGCGGAACCGTTCAATCATACCATAACTTCCCCTTGACTACAACTCACCACACTTGGCAGCCTTGGCGCCGAAGTCTGTTCGCGTCTGGGTGGTTGGGCGGGTTGGTGGGGGTGGGCGATGGGGCGCTGGAGCTGGCTGTCGCTGGGCGATCGCCCGGCGGTGTTTCCGATCTTCGCGTGCGTGGGCGGCGTGATCGCGGCGCCGTGGTGCGCGATCTCTTCGTGGGTCTGGTGGGCGTTCTTCGTCGTGCTCGTGGGCGCGTGTCTTGTGCTGACGCGCGGCGCGGTGCTCGCGGGCCTGGGCGCGGCGTTCATGCTCGGCGGCGGCGTCGCGGCGTTGAGCGCCGACGTGACGGTGCCGGCGATCGGCGAGCGCGTGGTGCTCGAGGGTGTCGTCGAGCGCGTGACTCCGCATGGAGTGGTGCTCGAGGTGAGCGCGGTCGATGGCGTGCCGTCGCGGTTGCGCGCGGGGTTGAGCCAAGTCGACGCGACCGCTCCGCGGTGGACCGAGGGCGCGCGCATCGCGGTCGAGACGAAGCTGCGGCCGGTGAGCGACGCGACCAATCCCGGCGAGGCGTCTCGCGCGGAGTGGGCGTGGCGGCGCGGCGAGGTGGTGACGGGACATTTCATCGGGGCGCGGGTGGTGGTGCTCGAGGCGGCGAGCGCGTGGCGGCAGTGGCTCGCGCGTGAGCAGACCTCGCTCGCAGAAGACACGCATCGCCTGACCGACCGGGAGGACGCCGCCGCACTGTTGCTCACGTTGTCGGCCGGGCAGCGCGCGTCGCTCGATGACGACGTCGAGGAGGCGTTCGCGAAGAGTGGCCTCGCGCACGTGCTGTCGGTGAGCGGGCTGCACGTGGCAGTGCTGGCGTTCTCGTTGTTCGGGGTGTTGCGGTGGGTGTTGTCGCGGCGGCAGACGCGCGGGTTGCGGTTGGTCGATCCGCGCGCGTTCGCCGCGCCGCTCGCGGTGCCACTGGTGTGGGCGTACGTGCTGTTCACCGGGTGGCAGGGGCCGGCGGTGCGATCGGCGGTGATGTGCTCGCTGGTGTTGGGTGCGTACGCGGTGCGGCGGCGGAGTGATGCGCTCAACGCGCTCGCGATCGCGGCGTTGGTGATGGTGGTGATCGATCCCGCGGCGCCGTTCGAGCTGTCGGTGCAGCTGTCGTTCTGCGCGGTGCTGGCGTTGATCTTCCTCGCGCCGATGGTGCGGGCGGTGGTGCCGATCGAGGCGCCCTCTCCTGCCGTGTTCAGTGGGTGGAGTCTTCGCTGGCGGCGGTGGCGCGAGGCGGCGCTGCAGACCTTCGCGGCGAGCGTGGCCGTCACCGTGACGTCGGCGCCGTTGGTGTTGCTCGCGTTTCAGCGCGTCAGCCTCGCGGGGTTGGTGTCGAACGTGGTCACGCTGCCGGTGTCGGGGGTGCTCACGCTCTTCGCGGCGGGTGGCGCGGCGGTGCACGTCGTGTCGCCCTTCGTTGCGACTCCGGTGTTGTGGGTGGGGTTGTGGATTGCGCGGCTGTTCGTCGGGGTTGCGGCGGTGTTCGCGGAGCTGCCGTTCGCGACGGCGTCGATGCCGGCGGCGGTGTGGCCCGTCATGATCATGTGGTGGGCGGGGTTGGTGGCGATCGTGTTCTTTCGCGGGCGGTGGCGGTGGGTGGCGCTCGTGTCGCCGCTCGCGCTGGTGCTGCATCTGGTGGGGACTCCGGATGACGGGCGCGTCCGCGTGACGTTTCTCGCGGTCGGCCAGGGGGATTCGATCGTCGTCAGCTCGCGCGGGCGGCATGCGCTCATTGATGGTGGTGGCGTTCCCGAGGGCGCGGATACGGGGAAGCGGTTCGTGTTGCCGTTTCTGCGGCGGGCGCGGATTGAGTCGCTCGAGCTTGCGGTGCTCACGCATGCGCATCCCGATCATGCGCTCGGGTTGATCTCGACGCTCGAGGAGGTGCCGACGGCGCGGTTGTGGATTCCGGCGGGCGCGGGGAGTGGGCCGTTGGTGCGGGAGTTGGTGGCGGCCTCAGGGGACGCTGACTTCGAAGAGAAAGAGGCTGGAGAGTCGGGGCTCGCGTTGGGTGACGCGTTCATCGAGGTGCTCGGGCCTCCCGTCGATCAGTCTTCACTTGCTGGCGAGAACGATCGGTCCGTCGTGCTGCTGGTCCGGCATGGCGCCGTGACGTTCTTGCTCACCGGCGACATCGAGGAGGCCGGCGAGGCGGCGCTGCAGGTCGGTGAGGTGACCGTCGTGAAGGCGCCTCACCATGGGTCCGACACGAGCTCGAGTGCCGAGTTGGTGGCTCGCACTCGGCCTCGGCATGTCGTGTTCTGTGTCGGCGTGCGGAATCGGTTTCGGTTTCCGCGGGAGGAGGTCGTCGATCGGTGGATGGGGGCTGGTGCGCGGTGTCATCGGACCGATCTCGAGGGGGCGATCACGTTCGTGAGTGATGGGGTTGGGGTTGAGGTTGAGTCGTTTGGGGTGCGGACGGCTTGGCCCCTCACCCCGGCCCTCTCCCCGCTTCGCAGGGAGAGGGAGGCTATTGGCAGGTGATGAACACGGCGTCGGCTGCGGCGCAGTTCTCGACGCCGAATGGGGCGTGCGCACAGTCCTGGAGCGTGGCTTCGCCGCCGTCGCAGGTCACGTCGTCGAGCAGGAAGACGCTGCTCGGTCCGGTCGCGTTGCTCTGCGTGCCGCTCGTGAAACCGAGCTCACGGCAGACCACGTTGGGGCCGTTGTCGTTGAGATCGAAGTTGTCGTCGCAGACCTGACCCCACGAGCCGGGGAAGATGTCGTCGCGCGCTTCGAGCCGGCCGTTCGGACCGCCGTCGCCCATCACCAGGCGCACTCTTCCGTCGTCGAGTGGGTTCGGGACGCAGATGCCGTTCGAGCAGACCTGCGCGTAGCCGCAGGCGACGCAGGCGACGCCGCTGAGACCGCACTGCGCGTTGAGGGCGCGCGAGGTGAACGGCGAGACGCAGGTGCCTGCGTCGTCGACGCAGCCGCCACAGCCTCCGTCGGGGGCCACGCAGCTCGTGCCGGTCGCGTCGCAGATCGCGGAGACGACCGCGCAGTCGAGGCAGCGTGCTCCGCCGGAGCCGCAGAGGGTCGGGGACGGGGTGGCGCAGAAGCCCTCGAAGGGGCCCGTGCAGCAGGTGGCGCAGTTGCCGGGGCCGCAGAAGGTCGTGCCGCCGCCGCCTCCGCCGCCTCCGGTCGGGGAGCCGCCTCCTCCGGTTGGGAAGCCTCCTCCGCCACCGCCGGCGATGCAGCGGCCGAATTGGCAGGAGACGAAGCCGCAGTTTTGGCAGGCGCTGCCGCTGAGACCGCAGGCGGCTTGTTCGGCGCCGCTCCGGCATTGGCCGTCGGCCGTGCAGCAGCCGGAGCAGTTCGTCGGGTTGCAGCGGGTTGAACCGGCGTCGGTCGGGTTGCGGGCGGTCGGGCAGCCGAGGAGGAGCGTCAGCGCTAGCCAGGACCAGGCGTGTCTCATGGTTTCCCCTCACCCCGACCCTCTCCCCAAGGGGAGAGGGAGATTCAGGACGATGCCAGACGATCGGCGACCGCGACCAGCGTCCCGATGTCGTCTGCGCCTTGCGGCAACTCGGGCAGTGAGATCGCGGTGGCCGTGTCGCCGGCGCGCTTCTTCAGCTCGTCGAGCAAAGTGCGATCACGCTGCGCGGCGTGCTGCTCGAGCTCGGCCAGCGTGTGCAGCTTGGCGAGGCCCGCGGCGAGGGCGGGATCACCCGCGTCGGTCTGCGGCGGCATGGTGCGTTCGAGCGCGCCGGCCCGCGAGCGGTTGAGCACGAAGCCGCGGAAGGGCAGCTCGAGCTGCTTCGTCTTGTCCTGGAAGAAGTACGCCTCGGCGAGCGTCGCGGGCGCAGGTGACGAGACGAGGAGGAACGCGACCTCCGGGCCACTCAAGAAGCGGCGCATCTCGCCGACGTCGACGTTCAGGCTGCGGAAGATGCCGGTGAACGTGGTGAGGAACGTGACGAACTCGGTCGCGAAGTCCTCACCGAACACCGCGCTCAAGATGCGCTGGATCACCTTGCTCGCCGCGCGCCCCACGAGGCTGTCGGTGCTCGGGAGGAACGCCGAGATGGCTTTGGAGTCGACGAGGCCACTCAACCGGCGCGGCGCTTCGAGGAAGTCGAGCGCGTGGCGCGACGGCGGCGTGTCGAGCACCACCACCTCGTACTTGCCCTCGCGCACGAGGCGGTAGAGCGCTTCCATCGCCGTGTACTCGTGCATGCCGGCGACCATCGTCGAGACCTGCTGGTAGATGCGGTTGCTGATGATGCGCTCGGCGTCTTCGGGCGTCTTGGTGAGCCGGCGCACCGCGCTGTCAGCCACCAACTTCGGATCCAGCATCCACGCGTCGAGCGAGCCGGGCGCCTTGATGCCCGCGGCCTGTTGGCGATCGTCGGGCACGCGCACCGGGTCGGGCGGGTTGCGGGAGACTCCGAGCGTCTCGGCGAGGCGCTTCGACGGATCGATGGTGAGCACCAGCACCTTGCGCCCTGCCCTCGCCGCCGCGATCGACATCGCCGCCGCGGTGGTGGTCTTGCCGACGCCGCCCGCGCCGCAGCACACGATGATCTTCCGGTGCTTGATGATCTCGCCGATGCGAACGGGATCCATCACGCGCCTCCCAACTGCTTCGCGCCCTTGAGCACGCGCGTCAGCTCGTCGATCAGCCCGTCGTGCGGCAGCTCCGGCGCGGTGTAGATCGGCACCTTCGTGTTCGCCTGGAGCCGCGTCACTTCACGCTTCGCGAGCAGCGGCTTGTTGAACTGCTCGCCTCCGAGCCAGCGGTGCTGATCGATCAGCGGCGCCAGCTTCGCGCGCTCGACGTCAGTGAACGGATCAGGCGGCAACCGGTTCACCAACACCGCGCCCACCGGCATCTTCGTCTTGCCCAGCCCCTCGATGAGCTCGAGACACTCACTGACCGGCAGCGTCTCGGGCAGCGTCACGATGCACGCCGCCGACTGCTTCGGATCGTTCAGGTACGCCTGCCCTTCGCGCAGCGACTCGGCGATGGGCCCCTTCGGCACGAGACGCAGCAGCAGCTCGGGCAAACCGGTGAGCGAGAGCGTGTGCCCGGTCGCCGGCATGTCGACGATGATGAACTCGTGCTCGGGCGTGCCGTCTTTGAGCTTCGCGCGCAGGTACGTCAGCAGCTGGAAGAACACGCCCATCTCGCGGAACGACGGGCCAGCCGAGAGCAGGCGGCGCAGCGCGTCTGACGAGAGCGCGGCGCGCGCGATGGTGCCCGAGCGGAGCACCGACTTGAGGAAGAGCTCCTGGCCCGTGCGGGCGAGCAAGGTGGCCGCGGAGATGTTCTCGGCGATGGGCTCGGGAGCGGACGGCAGGCGAGAGCGGCCGAAGTGCTTGGCGAGCGGCGAGTAGTCGTCGTTCTCGTCGCCGATCTCGGTCACGAGCACGCGGCGGCCGCGCGCTGCTGCGAGCTTCGCCAACACCGCCGTCATCACCGAGCGGCCGACGCCGCCCTTGCCAGTGATGAGCACGACTCGCTTGTCGACCAGAACGTCCACGTGACCGCTGGGACCCTACCCTCCCAGCCCCTTGATGTGACGAAAGGTTTGAGGCGCGATGTCCGTCTCATGACAGGCGACGACATCGGTGGTGTTGTCGCAGGCGCGCCCACCCCGACGCGCAATTTGCGTCCATCGGCACTGCAACGACTCATAGAGTTCGCGCGTGCGAACGCCGAGTCGAGGACTGGTGGCGGTGCTCTGGTTGGTGTCGTTGGCCGCATGTCACGACGTGGAGTTGCCCCAACCTCCCGGCCCGGCGTCGGTGAGTGGGCGCGTGATCGATCCCGCGAACGCGCTGAGCGGTGCGTTGCCGAACGTGCACGTCGCCCTCGAGGGCACGAGCCTCTCGGCGCTGACCGACGCTGACGGGCTGTTCAAGTTGAAGAACCTCCCGCCGGGCCGCTACGCGCTCGCGCTGCGGCGTGACGCGACCGACGACGGGCAATCGGCGCGCGGGTTGCGGCGCGTGCTGAGCGTCAACCAGGGCCAGCAGCTCTTCCTCGGAGATCTCCCGCTGCGCGGCACGGGCGAGATCCAGGGCAAGGTCACGCTCGCCGGCAAGCTCACGGGCAACGCGGGCACGCTGGTGTTCATCAACGGCACGCAGTTCCAGACGCTGACCGGCGACGACGGCTCGTTTCGCCTGCCCGATCTCCCCGAGGGCGCGTTCACGCTCGGCGCGCTCGCGGCCGGGTACCAGTCGCAGTCGGTGACGGTGGAGGTCACGTCGGGCCAGGTGACGCAGGCGCGCCCGATGGATCTGATCGCCGCGCCGGCGCGCAACACCACGGTGACGGGCACCATCGCCTTCGTCGGCGTGGAGGGTGTCACGGCGCACGTCACGATCTTCCCCGCGGCGGGCACCACCGCCGTCGCCGAGCAGGACGCGACCGGCGACTTCTCGATCGGCAACCTCTCTGCCGGGCTGTACCGGCTCGAGGTGGGCGGCGCCGGGCTGCGGCCGCTGCGCGTCGACGGCATCGCGGCGGTGCTCGACACGGTGCCGCTCGGCACGTTGCGGCTCTACGCGGAGGTCCCCAACGATCTCGACGCTGACGGCACGACCGACGACGCTGACGCCGACGTCGACGGCGACGGCGTGCCCAACTCGCTCGACGCGTTCCCCCGCGATCCCACCGAGACGCGCGACAGCGACGGCGACGGGCTCGGCGACGGGGTCGACCCCGATGACGACGACGACGGCCTCAGCGACCTCGAGGAGACCTCGCTCGGCGCCGACGGCGTGCTCACCGACCCGTTCAACGCCGACACCGACCGCGACGGCGTGCGCGATCAGCCAGACGACTGCCGCGCGCTGGCCAACCCCGACCAGGCCGACGGCGACGGAGACGGACGCGGTGACCTGTGCGATCCCGATCGCGACGGCGACGGCGTGCCCAACGAGCTCGACAACTGCCCGGGCATCGCGAACGCCACGCAGATCGACCTCGACGCCGACCACCAGGGCGACTCGTGTGACGACGATCTCGATGGAGACGGGGTCGCGAACATGACCGACGACTGCCGCGCGATTCCGAACCCCGACCAGGGCGATCTCGACGCCGACGGGCTGGGCGACCTCTGCGACACCGATGAAGACGGCGACGGCATTCCCAACTCGCTCGATCTCTGCCCCGCGGCGGCCGACCCGACGCAGGCCGACCTCGATCGCGATCGCCTCGGCGACGCGTGCGACCCCGATCTCGACGGCGACAACGTGGTGAACGTGATCGACGACTGCGAGCACGACTTCAACCCGCTGCAAGACGATCTCGACGCCGATCGCCTCGGTGACGTGTGCGACCCCGACCTCGATGGCGACACGGTCGCGAACACCTCCGACAACTGCCCGCGCGCGTGGAACCAGAACCAGGCCGACGACGACAACGATGGCGTCGGCAACGTGTGCGACCCCGACTGGATCCCGCCGACCTCGATCGTCCCGGTGATCACCAGCTTCAACCCCGCCTCGGGCAACCCGGGCCAGGCGGTGACGATCACCGGCGCGAACTTCGAGCCGGCGGCGGCGTTCAACATCGTCGACTTCAACGGCACTCCGGCGAACGTGCTCACGGCGACGGCGACGCAGCTGACGGTCACGGTGCCCAACGGGGCGACGACCGGCCTCATTCACGTGCGGACGCGGAGCGCGAGCGGCCAGAGCGCGACGGCGTTCACGGTGGTGCAGCCGATCGTGATCAGCGACGTGCAGCCGCGCGTGTTCGACGGCGGGAGCGTGGTGACGATCTACGGCGCGAACTTCGACTCGCCGGCGGCGGTGAACGTGGTGCGCCTGGGCTACCCCGACGGCGGCACGTGGCTGAGCGACGGCGGGCCGGTGCTGGTGCCGGTGCAGGGCGGATCACCGTTGTTGCTGCAGGTGCAGGCGCCGGCGAGCGGGCCGGTGTCGACCAACCTCGCCTTCTTCGTCACCAAGTTCGGCGCGCCGACCGCTTCATCGGTGCCGGCGTTGGTGCAGCTCGCTCCGCCGCCGACGCCGCCGAGCATCAGCGGCATCAGCCCCAACGCCTCGCTCGCGGGCGGCACGGTGCTGATCTTCGGCAACGGCTTCGGCACCACCAGCGCCGGGGTGAGCGTGAAGTTCACCGGGCCCAACTCGACGCTGGTCACGGCGCCGCTGAACGCGATCACCAACACGCAGATCACCACCCAGGTGCCCGCCGGCGCGATCACCGGGCCGATCACGATCATCACGCCGATCGGTTCGGCGACCACGTCGACCCTCACCATCGACCCGCAGAACCCGGTCATCACCAGCGAGCTGGGCGCGACGATCTTCCTCGCGGACGCGGGCGCGTCGGACAGCGATCGCACGTACACCATCACCGGCCAGTACCTCGCGCCGCTCGGCTCGATTCGGCTCGGAGACGGCACGCTGGTGCCCCCGCTCGACGGCGGCACGAGCATCTCGCTGCAGTTCGTCTTGCCCGAGCCGTGGGTGCCCGGGCAGCTCACCTACGTGCGCGGTGACGGCATCGAGGCGCCGATGGCGGGCAAGCTGCGCACCGGGCGCTTCACCACGACGCAGGCGATCAGCCCGGTGCCCGACCAGTGGTTCCAGCGCGCCGATCGCGCGCGGTACTACGGCAGCGTGGGCAAGCTCGTGTACCAGTACGACGGCACCACGCTCACGCAGACCGCCGACCCGGCGTTCGATGATGGCGCGACGGTGACCTTCCTCGAGGCGACGGCGCAGGGCGCGTTCATTCACACCAACAACGGCTTCATGAACACCGTGACGCGCACGCGGATCAGCCCGGGCTTCACCGGCCGGTACGCGATGTTGGCCGGCGTCACGTCACCGCGGTGCGAGTGCTACCTGAGCATCACCGAGACCTATTACGGCGTGATCACCTACATGCAGAAGCAGACGATGGATCTCGAGCTGGGGACCACGTCGGCGATGACGCAGATCAGCAGCCAGTACAACTTCGGCTTCCAGTACTTCGGCCCCGGGTACATCAACCCGGTCAACGGCATGTCGCACTTCATGTGGCGCTCGACGATCGGCGGTGCCTTCAGCGTCCTGGGCGAAACGCCGAGCGCGACCGTCTACGCAGGCTCCTTCCCCGCGCAGCCGACCGCCGGTTACTGGGCCGACGACAACGGCGCGAACGGCGGCGCAGGCGGCACGCTGTTCATGGCCAACGGGTGGACGGTGACGTTGCCGGAGCCGGCGCTCTACGTCGCGGGGCTGCCGAACAAGGCGGCGGCGGTGGTGCTCGGCGCGACGAAGCTGATGGTGATCGATCTCAACCGGCGCACGGTGAGCGTGGCGCCCTTCACGCCGAACGGCGCGCTCAAGGGCTTCTACAAGGAGTGGGATCGCGAGGAGCTGACGATTCGCACCGACAACCCGGCGGCGACGCTGACGCGGCTCACCATCGACGGGCCGTGAGCGCGACGCTCAGGGCGTGACCTGGAACTCGGCCATCATGCCGAGCTCCGAGTGCTCGAGGATGTGGCAGTGCGCCATCCACCGGCCGGGGTTGTCGAGCGTGGTGAGGATCTCGACGGTCTCGTTGCCGCCGACCAGCACGGTGTCCTTGAAGCCGGGCTCGTTGCGGTTGAGCACCTCGAAGAACTGGCCGTGGAGGTGGAAGGGGTGCTCCATGCCGACCATGTTCTTGAGCACCAGCTTCGTCGGCGTGCCCTTCGGGAGCGTGAAGAGCAGCTGATCGGAGTGCGCCACGCCGTTGATCATCCACATCAGGTGGTTGTTCGCGTCGAGCATCGCGTCGAACTGCAGGGAGCGCGTCTCGGTCGCGACCGCGCCACTCGGGGCCCGCCCGTGGATGACCGGGAAGTTCGCGTTGGCGAGCTCGGTGGTGAGCAGCCCCTCGAAGATGGGGAAGGTCAGCTCGACGGTCTGGTTGTTGGCGTCGACGCCGAGCACGTAGGTCTCGAGCACCGGGTTGGCGTCAGCGAACGACACCTCGAGCTCGTACCGCTGGCCGACGGCGACGGTGAGGCGGCCGTTGAGCTGGTAGCCCGTGGCGAGCAAGCCGCCGTCGGTGCCGATCACGCGCACCGACGCGTTCTTGATGCCGAGCTCGAAGGTGCGCGCGTTCGCGGTGTTGACCACGCGCCAACGCTCGACGCGGTGGCGGGGCGCGGTGTCGGTGAGCGCAGCCGCGTCGGTCGAGAGCGGCTTGCCGTTGGTGAGGAGCAGGTTGCCGAAGCGCCCGTGCATCTCTTCCATGTGCCCCGACAGGAACGGCACGAACGCGCCGCCCTGCAACAAGATGTCGTCGAGCACGAAGTAACGGTCGGCGTCGTAGACGGGCTCATCAGCGGCGCGCACCACGATGGTGCCGTAGAGCCCCTTCTCGACCTGCTCGTTGGCGCGAACGTGCGGGTGGTACCAGAAGGTGCCCGCCTCGGGGACGACGAAGTCGTAGGTGAACGTGCCGCCCGGCGCGACCGGCGTCTGGATGCGCGGGTTGCCGTCCATCAGCTCGCTGATCCGCAGGCCGTGCCAGTGAATGGTGGTCGGCTCGGCGAGCGAGTTGGTGAAGTGAACGATGACGCGATCGCCGGCCTTCGCCTCGAGCTGCGGGCCGGGGAACTGGCCGTTGTACGTGTACATGCGCACCGTGCGCGAGCCGAGCTGCACGTCGGTCTCCGCGGCGGTGAGCGAGACCTCGACCACGTCGTCGGCGGGGTTGGTGTCGGCCAGCTTCGAGTGCCCCCAGACCGGCGGCGCGACGGGCAGCGGCGGCGCGAGCTTCACCGGGGCCAGCGCGCCATCGAAGCTCGGCGCGGTGTTCGGCGTGCACGAGACGACCGACAGCACGGCAAGGCACGCGAGAGCAGCGGAGGTGGAAGCACGCATGCGCGCGCGAGTACCAAACGGCCCGTGGGGTTGGAAGGGGGCCACCGTCGCGTTAGAGCGGCGCGCGTGGGACCTTTTGCCCTCGAGTGGGTGCGGTCGACGCGCTTCGGGGCGCTGGCGGCGGTGTCGCTCCCGACGGGGAAGGACCCCGTGCCGGCCGAGGTGCTCGCGCAGCTCGATCCCGCCGAGGCGGCGTTCGCGACGAGCGAGTCGGGGCGGCGGCAGATCGAGATCGTCGGTGGGCGGTTGGCGGCGCGCGCGGCGGCGAAGCACCTGGGCGTCGCGTGGCCGGCGTTGCTGAGTGGGAATGAGCGGGAGCCGCAGTGTCCGCCCGGGGTGAGCGCGTCGCTGACGCACAAGACCGATCTCGCGATCGCCCTGGTCGCGCGGTCTTCGGATGGCACCGTGGGCATCGATCTCGAGGGCGACGAGCGGGAACGCGTGACGATCGCCTCACGCGTGTGTCGGCCGGAAGAGCTCGAGGAGATCGAGGCGCTGCCCGAAAACCAGCGGTGGCTGAAGATCCTCGTGCGCTTCGCCGTGAAGGAGGCCGTGTACAAGGCGGTGTTTCCGCACGTGCGGCACTACTTCGGGTTCCAGGCGGCGCGGGTGGATGCGACGAGCGGGGCGGTGACGATGTTCCTGCCGCCAGAAGATCCGCGCGTCGAGATCGAGAGCGAGCTCGAGTGGCTCACGCCGAAGCGGGTGTTGGCGATGGTGCGTGCGAGGCTTGCGTCGCGTGCGTGATCTTCCGCGGCTGCTGCTGGCGACCGTCGTGGTGCTCGCGGCGATCGACACCGGGCGCTGTCTGCTGCCGCCCACGCCGATCGACATCGATTCGTGGCGGCCCGGCTTCTTCTTCCGCCACGTGCGCGTCGAGGGCATCAGCCACCCCGAAGAGGGCTCCGCATACCGCATGCGCGTCCTTCAATACGCCCACACGTCGCGCATGCAGGTCTTCGCGACCGGAGTCGTCCTGTCCGACACGTCGTGGAAGCTGATTCCCATCACGAAGCCTGATCGCGCAGACGGACTGCTCGTGGTCGCCGAGTTCCCAGCCGACTTCGAGCTCGACCGCGAGCAACTGGAGTTCGACGGCATGTTGGGGCCGATGCCTGAAGACGTTCTCGAGGCGGTGTGGAAGGACCTGCCGCGCGCGACGACCTTCGGCCGCCTGCAGGTCGGCCGGAGACCGCTGGTGTCGACGTCACTCATCGTCCTCGCCTGGGCGGTCGTGTTGCTCCTGGTCGACTTGCGCTTCTTCCGAGGTCGCGCCGGCGTGCTCTCGGCGATCGCGATGCTGGGAGGCTGCGTGTACCTCGGCTGGTTCGTGTGGCTCCGCTTCGTCGGAGACGTCGGGACCGACGACCGCGAGGCGCTGTCAGTGGCGCTCTTCGCGGCGACCTTCGGCCTCGCGCTCGCGCGCATGGCGCGGCCCAAAGAGCGCTCGGCGCTCAACGACGCGGAGTACGCGGCCGCGAACGATCTGCACGACCGCCTATGACGGCGCGACCGTGAAGGACTGCTTGAGCCGCTCGAGGCCCTGCTCGACGGTCACCAGCGGCGCGTAGCCGAGATCCTTCCGTGCGGCGGAGATGTCGAACCACTGCGCGTGCGCGAGCTCACTGGCGGCGAAGCGGGTGATCACGGGCTCTTTCTCGAGACGGAAGAGCCAGTGCACGCCCTCGAGCATCGCGCCCGCGGCATAGGCCACACCCGGGGGAACGCTCCTGGTGATCGGCCCCAGTCCCGCGGCGGCGAGCATGCGCTCGGCCATCGTCCACGTGCCGACCGGCTCACCGTCGCTGACGAAGTAGACCTTGCCGCCGAGCTCAGCGCCGTCGCGCAGCTTGTCGGCTGCGAGCAGGTGCGCGTGCACGCAGTTGTCGATGTAGATGGTGTCGCACTTCGGGTCGCGCTTGCCGATGCGGCGCAGGCGGCCCTGCTTCGCGCGCGCGATGAGGCGCGGGAGCAGGTGGCGATCGCCCGGGCCCCAGATGAAGTGCGGGCGCAGCGCGACGACCTTGAGCTTCTGGTCGGACGCGGCGAGCGCGAGCGTCTCCGAGAGCGCCTTGGTGCGCGGGTAGTGCGCGGTGAAGTGGGTCGCGACGGGGATCGACTCGTTCGCGCCCTCGATGTCGGCGTCGGCGTGCACCACGCTCGGCGAGCTGGTGTGCACGAGCACCGGCACGTTCGCCGCGCGGCAGCCGTCGATGACGTGCTTCGTGCCGGTGACGTTGATGGCCTCGAACTCGCGTGGGTCACCCCACCCGCCTGCCTTCGCGGCGGTGTGGAAGACGACGTCCATGCCCTCGCACGCCTTCGCGGTGGCGGCGGCGTCGGTGATGTCTCCGCGCATCGTCTCGGCGCCGAGCGCGCGCAGCTCGGGGTAGTCGCCTCGCGCGAGCACGCGCACCTGGTCGCCGCGCTTCAGCAGCGCCTTCACGAGGTGGCTGCCGAGGAAGCCGCCTCCGCCGGTGACCATCGCCTTCACTTGCCGAGCCCCTTCTGGGTGGCCCACGCTGACAACTTCTCTCGCTCGATCTTCGCGTTGTGGCGGCGATCGACGGGGAACTCGCCCTGGAAGACGTGGAAGTGCACGAGGCCGCGCGTCACGTCGTGCTTCGAAGCGAGGGTGCGCGTCTCGGTGACGAGCGCTTCATCGGAGATGCTCGCGCCGCGTTCGCGCTCGAGGAGAACGACGGGCGTCTGGCCGACGCCGACCAGCGCGCTGCGCTTGATGGCCGGGTGCGTGTTGAGGACCTCTTCGACCGGCACGGTGAACCAGGTGTGATCGTTCGCCTGCACGCGGTGGCCCTTGCGGCCGCACATCCACAGCCGGCCCTGCTCGTCGAGGAAGCCGACGTCGCCCATGCGGTGGACGATCTGATCGCCGTCTTTGATCTTCGCGGCGGCCGTCTGCACCGGGCGGCCCCAGTACTCGCGCGTCACGACCGTGCCCTTCACGGTGATCTCGCCGATGGTGCCGCGGGGCACTTCGAGCGCGTCGCTCCACTCGGGGATCGGATCGTCGGTGATCTTGATGATGCGCACCGTGATGCCGTCGACCGGCTTGCCGACGCACACGCCGCGCCCACTGCTCGCGGCCTTCGCGGTGTCTTGCAGCACTTCGCGGCTGCCGATGCTCGAGACGGGCAACGACTCGGTGGCGCCGAACGGGGTGAAGAGCTGGGCGTCTCCGGTCAGCAGCTTCGACATGCGATCCATCACGTCGACGCGCACCGGGGCGCCGGCGCTCAGCACGCGCTTCAGAGTGGGGAGCGTGAGATTGTGCTCGACGCCGTAGCGGCCGAGGTTGTCGAGGAGCGCCGGGCTGCCGAACATCATCGTGCAGCGGTGCTCGCTGATCGCGGCGACGAGCTTCGCGGGGTCGGCCTTCGCGGGCGAGCGGAAGTCCATCTCCGGCAGCACCGAGGTCATGCCGAGTGCGGGGTCGAAGAGCGCGAAGAGCGGGAACGTGGGGAGATCGATCTCTCCGGGCTCGATGCCGTAGGTGTCGCGGATCATCCGCACCTGGGCGTCGAAGATCTCGTGCGTGTACACCGCGCCCTTGGGGATTCCCGTCGAGCCGCTGGTGAACAGGATCGCCGCGGTCTCGTTCGGCGTCGGCACGATCATCTCGAAGGGGCCATCTTTGCCGAGGCGCTTCAGATCGCCGAGCGTGTGGCCGCCCCAGAACAGCCGCGGGCCGACGGTGACGATCGCGCGCACCTGCTTGAAGGGCTTGCGGAAGAGCAGCCGCGCCACCTGCGCCGCGGGCACGCCGATGAACGCCTCGGGCTGCACTTCTTCGAGGCACTTGAGCATCGCCTCACGGCCGATGCCGGGGTCGATCATCACCATCACCGCGCCCACCTTGAAGAGCGCGAACACGAGCGGGAAGAACTCGAGGCTGGGCGGCGCGAGCAACACGGTGCGCACGCCGCGGGTGATGCCGATCTGCTGCAGGCCGTGGGCGTAGCGATCGCTCAGCGCGTCGAGCTCGCCGAAGGTCATGGTGACCCACTGGCCCTTCACCTTCGCGACGATCGCCGCGCGCTTCGGGTCGAGCTTCGCCATCGCGGGCAAGTGCGAGGCGATGTTGGTGGTCAGCCCGCTCACGCGTCACGCCCGGGCAGCGGGTGCTGGCCGAAGAACTTCCGCATCAGGCCGATGATCTCCTCGTGCGCGTCTTCGAGCACGTAGTGGCCCGCGTCTTCGAACACGTTCACCTCGGCCTTCGGCAGGCGGCGGCGCCACTCGGCGAGGAACGCGTCGTCGAACACGAAGTCCTTGCGGCCCCAGCAGATGAGCATCGGCACGTCAGAGAACTGCGCGAGCTTCTCGCTGACTTCGTTCACGATCGGCCACGAGCGGTCGCCCGGCTTGAGCGGGATGTCTTCGACGAAGCGCTGCACGGCGATGCGGTGCTGCCAACTGTCGTACGGCGCGAGGTACGCCTTCTGGATCAGCGGCGTCATGCGACCGGGGCGCGTGCTGCAGAGCATGTTGGCGCCGCGCGAGAACGCGTTGAACGCGCGCACCGGCACGGGGAAGAACGGCGCGTAGCGGACCACGCCGATCTGCCACGGGAGCTTGCGGCCCTGCGGGAGTCCGAAGCCGGCGGTGTTGAGCACCACGAAGCGCTTCACGCGGTGCGGGTTCTTCGTCGCCCACGCCATGCCGATCATGCCGCCCCAGTCGTGCACGACGAGCGTGATGCGATCGCCCAGCTTCAGCGAGTCGATGAGGCGATCGAGATCGGCCACGCGGCGCTCGAGCACGTACTCGTACTGCTCGTCGCCCGGCTTGTCGGAGAGTCCGCAACCGACGTGATCGGGGACGATGACGCGGTGGTCCTTCGAGAACTCGGTGACGAGGTTGCGCCAGTAGAAGCTCCACGTCGGGTTGCCGTGCAGCATCACCAGCGGGTCGCCCTTGCCCTCGTCGAGGTAGTGGAGCTTCACGCCCTGCCCCACGTCGAGGAAGTGGCCCTGCCAGGGGTACAGCGACTTGTACGGAGTGAGGTCGAAGGTCATGGGATCTTGCCTGCGAAGAAGTCGGCGCAGCGATCGGCGCCAGGAGTCGCACCGCACAGCCGAACGTCGCCCGGCACCCAGGTCGCGGTGTACATGCCGGTGACTGAAGGCCGGAAGGTCACCTGCACCGCCGCCTCGCCGCCTGAGGGAATCTCGAGAGGCCCGCCGAGGTCCTTCGCGAACATCAGGCTGCCATTGATCTCGACGATCTCGAAGTACAGACCTCCGCGCCCCACGTTCCTCAGCACGAGCGACTTCGTGACCTCAGCGCCTACCGTGGTCTCAGGAAACGTCACGTCGGTGACTGCGACGCCGTCGCTCGAGACGACCAGCTCGCCCGGCTGCGCGGGACAATCGCAGACGTGCGACCCGCACCCCGCGAGGAAGAGAACGGCGGCGGTCAGGAGGGCTGGCTTCATCATCAGAATTGAATTCCCAGCATCAGGCAGTTGAGCCCGCTGCCAATGCCGAGGAAGCCGACGCGCTGGCCGGGCTGGAGGAAGCCGCTCTCTTCGGCGCGCGCGGCGGTGAGGGGAACGGACACGGTGCCGATGTTCCCGAGCTTCTCGAAGGTCGAGTAGTCGCGGGAGGGATCGACGCCCAGCGTGCTGAGCACTTCGCGGCGGTGGCCGGCGCCGACCTGGTGCGCGATCACGCGATCGACGTCGTCGGCGCGCCAGCCGGAGTTCGAGAGGAAGCGATCCCACGTCGCACGGCCGAGCTCGACGCCGTGCTCGAGGACGCCCGTCGCGTCGGTGTCCATCACGTTCGCGCTCTCGCCCAGCAGGCCCTTCACCGGGCCCCAGCGGCAGAGACGGTGGTGCTGCGGGGCGCTCAATGCGGCGCCGGAGACGAGGCGGTGCTCGGTGCCGGAGTAGTCGGCGGCAGTCAGCAGCACGGCTGCCGCGCCCGAGCCTCCGGTCATCGTCGCCAGGCCAAGGCGGTAGCGCTCGAGGGTGGGTTCTCCGTTGAGGCGCTCGATGGAGCGCTCGACGATCTCGCGCGATGACTCGGCCGACACCACGAGGCCCGCGCGGATCTGGCCGAGCTCGATGCGGTTCGCGACGTCGACCATCGCGTTCATCATGCCGAGGCAGGCGTTGCTGACGTCGGACACGAGCGCGTCGGGCGAGGTGCCGAGTTCGGCGGCGATGGCACAGGCGGTCGCGGGCTCGAGATCGTCGCGGTTCACTCCGGCGTAGATGACCGCGCCGAGATCTTCCGCGGGGACTCCGGTGCGCTCGAGCGCGAGGCGGCCGGCGCGAGCGGCGGCTTGCGACATGCGCGTGCCTTCGGGCCAGCGGCGGCGTTCTTTGATTCCCGTCAGGGTTTCGAGCTGGCCGGGGGCGAGCTTGAGGGCGCGGTACGTCGGGGCGAGCTTCGCCTCGAGCTCGGCCGAGGTGACGATCTCGTCCGGGACGATGGCGGTGATCGCCTCGAGGTGGACCTTGTTCCAGCGCATCAGGCGTTCCTCGCGAGGCGCAGCGCGAATTGCTTCATCGCGTAGATGATCTTTCCGTCCACGAGCAGCTGGCCGTCGGCGATCACGACGGGCTCGTCGCCTTCGAGGACGTCGGTGATGTTGGCTTCGACGATCACCTGCGAGTTGGTCGGGATCACCTGGCCCCGGTACTGCCAGGTGTGCTCGCGGCCGAGGGCGAGGGCTTGCCAGCGGTGGGTGCGCTCGAGGTTCGGGAAACGGTGGAGGGACCATTCGGCGAGCGCCTGGATCAGGGCTTCGAGGCCGAGGGAGCCGGGCATCACCGGGTCTTCGTAGAAGTGCGCTTCGAAGAACCACTCGGTCGGGTCGACTTTGCGGCTGGCGGCGACGTAGCCGAGGTTGTGGGGGCCGCCTGAGAGCGAGAGGGCTTCTATCGTGTCGATCATCGACCATGGGCGCTGCGGCTTCGTCAGCCCCTCACCCCGACCCTCTCCCCTCTCGAGGGGAGAGGGAGTCTTCGTCTTTGTGTCGACCAGGCGCTTGGCCCCTCGGATTCCGACTTGTGCGTCGAGCGCTTCCTTCGGGAAGAAGCCGAAGCCCGTCGTGCCCGTGTAGACGCGGTCGCCCTTTGCGAGCACTTCGAAGTCGAACTGCTGGAGGATCATTCCGCCTGCGCGCGAGGTCTTCGTCATGCGCGAGCGCAACGTGAGCGTGCCGGTCTCCGGCGTCACTTCGCGGTGCAGCGTCGCGGTGCCGTCGAGGTTGCGGAACTTCAGATCGAGATCGCTCGCGAACGCCGAGCCCGCATACGCCGCGAGGAATCCGCACGGCTGGAGCGCCGCTTCGAGCAGCACCGCGAACGGCATCGTGCGCTGACGGTTCGCCGCGAAGTACCAACCATCGCGCGGCACGTCGTACTCACAGGTGATCCACCCGCCCGGCTCGAGCACGCGCGGCTTCGGCTCGGTGGTGAGCACGCGATCCATGAAGAGGTACGGCGGCCGCGGCAGGCGCGCGAGCTTGCGTGACGAGCCGGGATCGAACGGCGCGTACTCGGGACCGAAGCACTTCGACGGAGCGCCCTCGCAGTACTCGAGGATCTGCTCGCGGGTGAAGCGGAGGGGCTCAGCGCCCGCAGTAATAGAGTGCGACGCCCGTTCAGGGTTCAAACCTCGCACTCGCACCGACATGCCTTCCATCTGCACGACGTGCTTCCCGTCGGCGTACATCGAGGCGCGCGCGATGACGAAGGGCTCGGGGTCGTAGCCGATCTCTTCGATCTCCAGCCGGTACTGCACCTTCTTCGTCGACTCGAGCACCTGGCCGCGGCACTTGAGCTGGCTCGCGGCGCCCTCGATCGGCGCGTAGTGGAGATCGCCCTTCGCGTCCTCGCCCGCCACCCAACCGAGCCGCAGCAGCAGCACTCGCAGCGTGTGCAGGCAGCACTCGTACATCAGCGTGCCCGGCATCACGTGGTCGTCCTTGAAGTGACACGTGAGGTACCAGGCGTCCGGCGTGACGTCGTGCTCGCCGATGACGAGGCCGAGACCCGCTGCACCGCCGCGCGTGTCGAGCTCGAGGATGCGATCGACCAGCTTCATGCGCCCCGCGGGCAAGCGGAGCGACGGCGCGAGGGTGCGGGTGGTGAACGGGACCCCGGGGAAGGCGTTGCTGAGATCGCCCGTGCGCAGCGCGTTGACCTGCGCGTCGTCGAGCGTCGCAGTGCCGTGCGGCAGCAGCGGCTCGAACTCACGCGTCTTCGTGCGGGGCGTGCGCGTGGGCGACCGGCCGTCGAGCACGATGCCCTTGCCCGACTCGAGCTGCTCCTTCGAGAAGAAGCCCGCGCAGCCGTCGTACATCGTGATGAACGGCTCCCACGTTCCGCCGGGCGAACGCAGCGTGCCGTCGAAACGGAAGAAGAAGAGCCACGTGTCACCCTGGCGGATGAAGCGGTCGATCTTGATGTCGTAGCGGAGCGTGTCGCCAGCGCGCGGCAGGTCGCGGTGGAAGACCACCTTCGCGTCGAGCAGCCGGTAGACGCGCTCGCCCTTCGTCTGGAGATCGATGCCGAGGTACGCCGAGAGGAAGAGGTCCGCCTGGCCCGCTTCGACGCTGATGCACACCGGCACGCGGCCGCCGTCGAGGTACCAGGCGTCTTCGTGCACGTCGTGCTCGGTCACGCAGCGGCCCTTGCTCAGGCTCGCGGGCTCACCCTCAACCTCGGTGATGCGGTCCACCAGCATCAACGGCTCGTCGGGCAGGCGCACGCGCGTCGGGTAGCTGTCGACGATCGCGAACTGCGGGCCGAGCATCTTGCCGAGCGAGCCGATCGCGAACTCCATGCAGAGCGAACGATCGAAGCGCGGGGCGGTCGGCGTGATGGTTTGAGGCGAGCCTTCGGAGATCCACTGCTGCAGGAGCTCGGACGCGCTGCGGGCCGACTCGAGGAAGAGCTCGTGTGCCTCGGCGGTCGCGCGCATCGAGTTGAGCAACTGCACCGTGAGGTCGCTGCTCATCGGCGCGAGCGTGGGCGGCGCGATGATCGGACCGCTCGTGGTGTGCACCACCGGCGCCGGGACCGGCACGACGATCGGGCGCGCGGGCTGCGGGATCGCCAGCGGCTTGCCGCCCACCACGACTTCGACGGTGCGCGCGGGCTTCTTCGGCGGCAGGCGCACGCCCTCGGCGAGCGCGTCGAGCGAGATGGCGACGCCGGCCTCGGCAGCGACCGCGGCCGCGCTCAGCAGCGACTGGTAGCCGTCGACCTGCCGCTGACAGGCCGAGACCGCGACGTGCGGGCGCCCCTCGAGGATGCGGGAGATCATCCGCGTGCACGAGCCCTGCGGCCCCGCCTCGATGAAGATCCGCGCGCCGTCCTGCCAGGCGCGATCGATCACCTTCGTGAAGTCGAAGCCGTGCAGCGCGTCGTCGGTCACCGAGTCGGCCGCGCTGTCCGTCGTCACCTCGTACGGGCGCGCCCAGGCGGCGCTGTAGAAGCGAACTCCGGGCGGCGGCGTCGCCTTCAGCACGTGCAGCGCGCGGTACGCGTCCTTCACCGGCGTCACGAGCGGCAGGTGCACCGACGGCACGCCCTCGAGGAACACCGCTTCACCGCCGAGCCGCTCGACGACCGCGCGCGCATCGGGCCGGTTGCCGCCAACCACGCACTCACGCGGGGCGTTGACGATCAACAGCGCGGCGGTGCCGCTCAACGCAGCGCGCACTTCGCTCGCCGGGCGCATCACGAGCGCGACCGACCACTCGGCGTCGGGACCCCACGCGGCCTTCGCGACGGTGCACGCGCCGCCGAGCTCGGTGCGGAACAGCGGCGACTCGAGCGTGCGACGGAAC
Source organism: Myxococcaceae bacterium (assembly GCA_046351675.1). GTDB lineage: Bacteria > Myxococcota > Myxococcia > Myxococcales > Myxococcaceae > Archangium_A. Next base: position 73,241 of record JAXLYB010000005.1, on the reverse strand, counting down.
ATCACGTCGCGGTCCTTCCACGCGCGAGACGAGAAGAGCCCGGCGGATTCTCCGAGCGAGTAGCCGAGGTAGGCCCTTGGCTTGATGCCGAGCAGGCCCAGGCCTTCGGCGACCGAGAGACCGTGCGTGACGTGGCGCACGATGATGTCGGAGATGCCTTCGCGCTTCGGCGGGTCGAGGTGCGAGGCGAGCGCGTCGGAGTCGCGATCGAGACGAGCGAGCGTCTCGGGCAACGCGACGTGCAGACCGCGACCCATGCCGTCGAAGTGCGTGCCCGAGCCGGGGAAGACGAACGCGACGTCGCCTTCGATGGGCTTCGCCGCGGGTTGATCGAGCTGGCGCAGCAGATCTGCGTGCGAGGTCGCGACGATCGCGCGCACCGGCGGTCCGGGCTGCGGCTCGCGGCGGTGCCAACGCGCGGCGAGCGTGTCGATGTTCTCGTCGGCGTGCTGCGCGGAGAGCGCCCGGAGCAGCAGCGCCTCGTCGCGGCCGATCACGAAGAGCCCGACGTTGCGACGGCCCGCGAGGATCGAGGTCACCGGGCGATCACCGCGCGCTGCTTCGAGGAGGCTGAGCTGGCGACGCTGGCCTCCGAGCGAATCGACCGTCACCAGTGCGCGGCGGGGGCCTTCAGTGCGGTTGCGGGCCCAGGCGCGCGCGGGCGTGTTCGGCGTCGCGGGGCGCACCTGGTGGTGCAGCGCGAGCACCGCTCTCAAGACGGCGAGGAGCCCCGTGGCTGCACCCGGCTCGCCGTGCACGTCGCGCAAGGTCGAGTCAGCACCACCCGCGCGCTCAACCAAGTCCCCCCTCTCCCCCTGGGGAGAGGGTTGGGGTGAGGGGAGTCCATCATCAAGAACGGCGTACACCCGCCGACCGGCCGCCAGCGCATCATCCAGCCGCTCGAGCACCAACCCGACCGCGCCATCCGCAGGCACGTGCGCGGAATCAATCTTCAACGCAGCGAGCACCCGCCGAACATCACCACCCAGATCAACCGCCCCCACCAACATGCGATCGACATCACCGCGCGCGAGCAGGCGAGCCGCGATGTGCAGCGCCTCGAGACCACCACCCTCGTCCGCCTGCACTCCGAACGACGGACCACCCAGCGAGAACTCACGCGCGACGCGGCTCGCGACGATGCCACCGAGCGCGCCCAGCGTGCGCTGCGCATCGAGCGGCGGCGTGAGCTGATCGAGCGTGCTCGTCAGCCAGGCTTCGTCGAGCGTGTGCCCTGTTTCCTTCGCCCACTGCTCGGCGCGGGCACGCAGCGTCCAACGGAGTTGGAAGCTCGTGCTCTCGAGATCGAGGCCGAGGCCGATGACGGTGCCGATGCGCGGGTGCGGGCCGGGGCCGGGAGCGCCGGCGTCGTCGAAGGCTTCGTGCGCGACTCCGAGCATCAGGAGCTGCTGCGGGAGGACCGAGGGCAGCTCGAGCGGAGGGACTTTGAAGCGGCCGACGGGGATCGACAGGTGGTCGATGTAGCCGCCTTCGGGGGCGGCTTCGTTCGGCAGGCCCTTCCAGCGGGTTGGCGGACGGGGGACCAGGCCTCCGGTGCCTTTGGCGATGAGTTCTCGAAGTTCGTCCGTCGATTTGGCCGGGCCTACGTGGGCGCCCAGGCCCGTGATGGCGATCTTGATGGTGGGGCCCCTCACCCCGGCCCTCTCCCCATTTTCATGGGGAGAGGGGGTCCATTCTTCGAGGAGGAGGTGCGCGTTGATGCCACCGAAGCCGAAACCGCTGATCGCAGCGCGGCGGGGCTTCCCGGGCTGAGGCGTCCACTCACGAGGCTGGGCGAGGAGCTCGAAGTTCGGGTTCGCGAGAGGCTCGGCGTGCGCCACCGGCGGCAGCTGCTTGCGTTGGAGACCAGCGAGCACTTTCCCGAGCCCCGCCATGCCCGCCGCGGTGAGCAGGTGACCGACGTTGCTCTTCACCGAGCCGATGACCGCGCGGCCTTCACCCTCGCCCCACAGCGTCTTCAATGACTGCAGCTCGACCGCGTCACCGCGCGGCGTACCGGTGCCATGACACTCGATGAGCTGCACGTCTCGCGGCGACCAACCCGCCTCGGCGTAGGCCGCTCGCATCGCGCGCAGTTGGCCTTCACTGTCTGGTGAAAGCAGGCTGCCACCCACGTCGTTCGACAGCCCGACGCCGCGAATGACCGCGAGAATCCGGTCTCCGTCGCGCTGCGCGTCTTCGAGGCGCTTGAGCACCACGAGGCCCGCGCCCTCCCCCACCACCAGTCCATCGGCGCGCGAGGTGAACGGCGCGCACACCCCACTGGGCGAGAGCGCCTGCAGCTGCGTGAAGCCGATCTGCGTGTAGAGCTGCTGCGGCAGCGACGTGCCGCCTGCGAGCACCGCGTCGAGGCGACCCGACTCGAGCTCGAGACAGCCGAGGTGCAGCGCGTAGAGCGACGAGGCGCAGGCGGCGTCGAGCGCGTACGCCCCCCCGCCGAGCCCGAGCAGCTTCGCGAGCGTCGTCACCGGCAATGCGCTCGGGAAGGCGTCCGCGGCGTTCAGCTTCGGCTGGCGTGCTTCCCCGCGAAGCCGTGACTCGATGGCGCCGAAGAAGAGTTCTTCCGAGAGCGCCGAGGCGGCCTCGGTCGGCAGCGCGATGTTCGCGACGATCGCGCCCGTGCGCGCGGGATCGAACTTCACGCCGCGCACCGCTTCGGCGCCCACCTGCAGCGTCAGCTTCGTCAGCGCACTGAGCGGACCAGGCGGGACCGCGAGCCCACCAAGATCGAGCTCGAACGCGTCGAGCACACCCGCGCGACGAGACGTCGTGGTGTCAGGTCCGCCGCGGCTCGAGACCACGTGCGCCGCCGGCGCCGGCCAGCGCTCGGCCGGCACTTCGCGCACGGCAGAACGACCCGCGGCCACGAGTTCCCACAGCGCGTCCACCGAGGGCGCACCGGGGAATCGTCCTGCCATGCCGACGATGGCGATGGCGCGCGGACCAGTCATGCGTCCGGCGTCTTCCGCGAGCCGAGCTCGGCGTCGAACGCGCGCACCAGCGTGCTGCTCACCGTGCACTGGTAGCCACCCAGGCGCGCGACGAGCTGCTGGTTGCCGTCGGTGAGCTCGATGTCCGAAGTCACCGTGGCGCCCTCGACCGAGCGCACCTTGATGACCGCGTGCAGCTGGCTGCTGCCGGGCTCGCCGAACCAGCGCAGCGACTCGAGCCGCGTGGGCAGCGACGGCGCACCGAGGCGCGCGCGCGTCCACACGATGAGCGCCTGGAACACGCCGTCGATGGTGAGCGGGTCGAGCGTCCACTTCTCGATGGCGCCGGGCAGCAGCTCGCTGCGGTTCGACTTCGCGCGCAGCGTGAGCGACATGCCCTCTTCACCCAGCCCGTCTATCGCGACGATCGCCTCGAGCGAGCGGCCGTGGAAGAGCTGCTCGCGGTACAGCGTCTCGACGCTCGTGCCGAAGGGGCTGAGGCCGTTCACCGCGAGCGACGGCGCCGGGCGCTGATCCGACGCGCCGAAGCGAACCAGCGCGCGCACGTGCACCTGGTCCTTCAGGCTGCGCAGCTCGATGGGCATCGCGCGCTGGCCGTCCTGTTCCTGCACCGGGCCGGTCCACACCGCGACTGCGTCGACGCTGCCATCGAGCGTCACGCCCTTGAGCACCCGCACGTCTTCGATGGTGTGCAGCGCGACGCCCGGCCCGCGGCGCGCGACCGACGCGAACCACTCGATGACCAGCGCGAGCGGAACGACGGGGCGGCCGGCGAGGCGGTGATCGGCCAGCACCGGCCACGTGGGGTCGAGGTGCTTCACGCGCGCCAGCGACCAGCCCGCGTCGTCGGCCACGCCGAAGCCGGAGCCGAGCACCACCTCGACGCCCGCGTTCGACGGCGCCAGCGCTTCACGCACGAACGCGCGCGCACCGGCCTCGATGGGGATCAACGAGACGCCCTCGGCGCGGAAGGTGGTCTCGAGCTGCGGCGTCACCATGCCGCCCGCCCAGGGACCCCAATCGAGCGCCACCACGCGCGCGTGCGGGCGGCGCGCCGCTTCGGCCTGCGCCATCGACACCAGCGCCTGGTTGGCGACCGCGTAGTCCGCCTGGCCGCGGCGACCGAAGCGACCCGAGACCGACGCGAAGAGCGCGATCAGCGTGAGGTCGTCGGTGCGCGTCGCGTCGAGCAGCGTTGCGAACCCCGAGAGCTTCGGGTCGAGCACCTGGTCGAGATCGTCGTCGCGCTTGTCTTCGATGCGCTTGTCGCGGAGCACGCCCGCGCCGTGCACCACGCCGCGAATGGGCCCCAGGGTGCGCACGTCCTTCAGCGCCGAGGCGACCGACGCCGCGTCACGCACGTCGACCTGGCGGTAGGTGGCCTTCACTCCGAGCTGCGTCAACGCGTCGAGGCTGGCGCGCACGTCGCGCACCGCCATCACCAGGCGGCTCGACTCACCCAGCTGCTTCGGGCTCGGGCGCTGGCCAGCCGGTGCGCGCTCGAGCAGCACCTTCTTCACGGCGGCTTCGTCCTTCGCGGCCGCGAGCCACGCCGGCTCCGGCTCAGGCGCGGGGGAACGGCCGAGGAGCACGAGCGTGATGCCCGTCTCGCGCGCAAGCTCGCGGGCGCAGTCGGCGGTCACGCCACGAGCGCCACCGGTGACGACCACCACGTCGCCGGCCTTCAGGCGGGAGTCGGTCCTGGTCAGCGCGTCCATGGCGCGCAGCCCGAGCGTGAGGCGGCCCACGGGACCAAGGCCGATTTCCGTCGGGCCGTCGGTGGTGAGCTCTTCGAGCACCGCCGCGGCCGCGGTCGTCGCGTTCCACTGCGAGGCGACGTCGAACGAGCGACACCGGACCTCGGACCATTCCTGCTTGAGCGACTTCGCGAGGCCTCCGAGGCCGCCCGAGGTCGCTTCGGTGCCCGCGGCCGTGAAGCCGAAGGCACCGTCGGCGCGCGTCACGGTGATGAAGAACGCGTTCGGCGTGCCACGGAGGCGCGGCGAGACGTCACGCGCGAGGCGGAGCGCGGCCTTCAGCGCATCGGCGCCCTTCGACTCGAGCACCACCACGCCACCGAGCTTCTCGGGGAGCGGGCTCGACGCGTCGTGCAGCACCGCGCGGTGACCGGCGGCCTCGAGCGCCGACTTCAGCGCTTCGGCCAGGCCCGCGCCGTCGCGGGTGATGAGCACGAGCTCACTGGGCAGGGCCACGGCGGTGCGACCGGGCGCAGCGGCGCGAATCGGCGCCACCATGCGGCGGGCGACCTCTTCGGACGCCACGGCCGGTGACGCGGGCGTCGGGCGCGCTTCGGGCTTCGGCGCCGGCGCGACGATGGCGGCAGTGGACGTCGCACCCGCGATGAAGTCACGCACCTGCGCGAGCGTCTTCAGCCCGCTCAGCTTCTCGGGGTTCACCGACGGCGCGTTCGGGATGCGACGCGAGAGCAGCGAGAGGATCTCCACGCGCTTGATGGAGTCGATGCCGAGGTCGGCCTCGAGATCCATCGAGAGCTGCAACGTGTCGGTCGGGTAACCCGTCAACTCGGAGACCGTCGCGAGCAGCGTCGCTTCGACGTTCGGGGCGATCGGCGCGCTCGGGGCGGCCACAACAACTGCCGGAGCCGCGGGCAGCGAGGTCGAGATGAAGTCGTGCACCTGCTGCAGCGTCTTCAGTCCGCCCAGCTTCTCGGGGTTCACCGAGGGCGCGTTCGGGATGCGGCGCGAGAGCAGCGAGAGGATCTCGACGCGCTTGATGGAGTCGATGCCGAGGTCGGCTTCGAGATCCATCGAGAGCTGCAGCGTATCGGGCGGGTAGCCCGTCAGCTCGGAGACCGTTGCGAGGAGTGTCGCGCGGACGTCGGCGGTCGGGGCCGGGGCGGCGACCGGGGTGACGCTGACAGGCGCGGTCGTCTTGGGGGTGCGATCGACGAAGTCGACCACCTGCGCGAGCGTCCGGAGGCCGCCGAGTTGCTCGGGGTTCACCGCCGGCGCGCCGGGGATTCGGCGGGAGACGAGGGAGAGGATCTCGACTCGCTTGATGGAGTCGATGCCGAGGTCGGCTTCGAGGTCCATCTTCAGCTCGAGCGTTTCGCGGGGGTAGCCCGTGGACTCGGCGACCGCCTGGAGGACGACTTCGCGGGCGTCGACGGTGGCGGGCGACGGCGTCGGCGTCGGCGTCGGCATCGGGGCCGCGGCGAGCGGGACGATGATCGGCTTCGGCTCGATCACCACCGGCTTCGGTGCCGGCGCTGCGGGGAGCGCTCTCATCGGTGCCGGCTGGCCTCCGGCCAGGGCGGCGAGGGCTTGCTGGGCGGCGAGCTGGTTTTCCAGGAAGCGCTGGTGGACCTTCGCCGTCTGCTCGTGGAGGGCGAGGAGGGCCGTGATTCGATCGTCGGCTCGCGGCGCCTGCCCCTCACCCCGACCCTCTCCCCTCTCGAGGGGAGAGGGAGTTTCTGTTTTTGTCTTTGGCTTCGCCGGCGGGATCGCGGCGACCGGGGCGCGGTAGTTCGCTCCCGTCAGCGGGATCACCAGCTTCGGCGTGCGCGGCGCCTTCGCCTTCCAGCGCGGCGGACGCGCGGCCTTGTTCCATTCGGTCCAGCGCACGGCGTGACCGTCAGCCGCGACCTGTGCGAGCGCGGTAGCGAGATCAGCCAGCGCGCCCCGGCGCGACTGGGCGTCGATCGCGACCGCCGACATCGGCTTGCTGCCGAGGATCGCCTTCACCATGCCCGTCAGCGCCGAGCGCGGCCCGACCTCGACGAAGGTGCGTGCGCCAGCGCCGTGCAGCACTTCGACCACTTCCTGGAACCGCACCGGGCTCGCGAGCTGACGACCCAGCAGCGCGCGCGCCTCGGCCGACGACGACGGCCACGGCTGCGCGGTGGTGTTGGAGATCACGGTCAGCGACGGCGACGAGAACGTCACGTCACCCAGCGACTTCTCGAACGCGCTCGACGCGCTCGCCACCAGCGGCGAGTGGAAGGCGGCGCCGACGTTCAGCCGAGTGCAGCGCAGCGACCGGCGCTGACAGACCTCTTCCGCGCGCGCGATGGCGTCACGCGAACCCGACAACACGCCCTGCGCCGGACCGTTGCGGTTGGCGAGCACCACGTCGAGCTTCTCTTCGGCGATCGCCTTCTCGATGTCGGCCAGCGGCGCGAGGACCGCGAGCATCGTGCCGCGATCACCACCCTCGCCTGCCATCAGCGAGCCACGCGACTTCGACGCGCGCGCGAGATCAGCCGCCGACAACACGCCCGCCGCGTGCAGCGCGACCAGCTCACCGTAGGAATGCCCCGCCGCGAACTTCGCCTCGACGCCGAAGCGCTTCAGCACGCCGAGCAAACCGCGCTCGACCGCACCGAGCGCCGGCTGGGCCGCGTCGGTCTTCGTCAGCGCCGCTTCACGCCGCGCACGCTCCGCCGCGTCGAACGTCGGCAGCGGGTACACCTGGCTACCCACGCCATCGGCCTCGACGGCCTCGAGCAGCTCGGGGAACACCGTCGCGAGGTCCCGCAGCATGTCGACGTGCTGCGCGCCCTGCCCCGGGAAGAGCAATGCGATCGAGCCCGCCGACGTGCCCACGCCGTAGAAGAGCCCATCGGGCGTGGTGAACGCGCCCGTCGCGCTCGCGAGCTTCGCCGCCGCGGCCTCGAGCTGGGTCTTCACTTCGCCCGTCAGCACGATCACCACGCGATGTTCATCACTCGCGCGGAAGGACTCGCGCGTGGCGGCCAACGCGTCCGCGTCGAGCCGGCCCGCGATGAGCTGAGAGAGACGTTCCCGCACCGACGCGAGCGACGCACCGGACAGCGCGACGACTTCGATCGAGCCATCCCACGCAGGGGCGGCGCGCTTCGAGCCGTACTCCTCGAGCACCGTGTGGAAGTTGCTGCCGCCGAAGCCGAACGAGCTGACCGCCGCGAGCCGGGGGCCGCGCGACGGCTTGAGCCACGGGCGCGCCGCGGTCGGGATCGAGAACGGGCTCTGATCGATCGCCAGCGCCGGGTTGGGCCGCTCGACCTTGAGCGTGGGAGGAATCACGCGGTGGTGCAGCGCGAGCGCGGCCTTGATGAGCCCCGCGGCGCCAGCGGCCGCCTTGGTGTGCCCGACCTGCGACTTCACCGAGCCGAGCGCGCACCAGCCGGTGTCGGCCGAGTCAGCGCGGTAGACCTTCTGCAGGGCATCGAACTCCGCTGCGTCGCCCGCCTTCGTGCCCGTACCGTGCGCTTCGAGCATCCCGATGTCGCGCGGCGTGACGCCCGCGTCGCGATAGGCCGCCTCGAGAGCGCGCGCCTGTCCCGACGGCAGCGGCGCATAGATGCTCTTCGCACGACCATCGCTCGACGTGCCGAGCCCGCGGATCACCGCGTACACCCGATCGCCATCACGCTCGGCGTCGCTCAAGCGCTTGAGCACCACCATGCCGATGCCTTCGCCGAGCAGCGTGCCGTCAGCCTGGTCGGAGAACGGCCGCGCGTCGCCGGTGGGCGAAAGCGCAGGCGTCTTGCTGAAGCACATGTGCATGAAGATGTCGTTCAGCGTGTCGACACCGCCGGTGAGCACCATGTCCGAGCGCTTGCTCTGCAGCTCGGCGATCGCGAGGTGCAGCGCGCCCAGCGAGCTCGCGCACGCCGCGTCGATCACGCAGTTGGTGCCGCCAAGGTCGAACCGGTTCGCGATGCGGCCCGCGACGACGTTGCCCAGCAGCCCGGGGAACGAGTTCTCCTGCCAGCCGACGTACGACTGCGCGATGCGCGCCACCACGTCCGCCGAGGTCTCGGGGTCGACGCCCGCATCCGCGAGCGCCTTCTTCCACTTCGGGTGGCCGAGCCGCGCGCCGAGCGAGATCACGAGTTCCTGTGTGCCGGTGACGCCGAGCAGCACGCTGGTGCGCGAGCGGTCCCACTTCACGTCGTCGCCGTAGCCCGCGTCTTCGAAGGCCATGCGCGCCACGACGAGCGCGAGCAGCTGCGAGGTGTCGGTCGCCTCGAGGATCGCCGGAGGAATGCCGAACTCCGTCGGGTCGAACGCCGTGTCGGGCAGGAACGCGCCGCGCTTCGCGTAGGTGCGATCGGGCGCCTTCTGGTCGGCGTCGTAGAACTCCTCGAGCGACCAGTGCGTCTTCGGAATGTCGCCCACCGCGTCGAGGCCGGTGCGCAGCAGCCGCCAGAACTCCTCGACCGAGCGCGCCTTCGGGAAGAGCGTGCCCAGGCCGACGATGGCGATCGGCTCGCGGGCGTTCTCAGACGCGACGGGCTTCGCGGCCACCGCGGGCTCCGCGTCGACCGTCTTGCGCGGCGCCTCGAGCAGCGACTCGAGCTCGGCCAGCGAGCGCGGCGCGAAGTGCTCGACCTCGGCGGGCAGCACCACGCCCTGGCTGCGCAGCAACGCGACGCGGGTGTGCACGCACGCGCCGACGAGCAGGTTCTTCGTGATGAGCGCGACGTCACGCGACGCCCACGGCTCGAGCACGCTGCCCTTCACCCACGCGTTGAACGCGCCCATCGCCGGGCCACACCACACCTGGAAGTCGAGCTTGCGATCGGCGACGCCGGCGTTGGCCCAGCGCGAGGCCTGGCCGAGGTACGCGCGGAACACGAGCGCCATGCGGTGCTTCGGGTCCTTCGCGGCCTTCTCGAGCTGCGCGGGGTCGCGGCGGGTGAAGAACTCCACGCAGCCGGCCCACGCGTCCTCGAGGGTGGTGCGGAAGAACTTCGACTCCAGCTCCTCGCGGATGGCGGCAGGCAGCGTCTCGAGGGAGGCGTGCGCGCGGTACAGCTCGTAGAGGCGCTGGGCACGAACGGCGAACAGCGTGCCGCGGGTGAGCACCTGCACCTTCACGCCGAGCTCGAACATGTCGGCGGCGGGCGCCATCGCGACGTCGGTCGGCGCGGCCTGGGCGAGCAGCTCGCGCACGAGATCCGACGTGCCAGCTTCGCGCGTGGCCTGGTTGACGCTGCCGGTGACGACGTAGGCCGCGCCCATCGAGAACGCGGAGGCGATCGACGCGGGAGTCGCCAGACCACCGGCCGCGCCGACGCGGGGACGCACGGCGTACGCGTGCTTGCTGCACACCTCGTCGCGCAGCGCCTGGATCGCCGGGAGCAACAGCACCAGCGGCCGGTTGTCGGTGTGGCCACCCGAGTCGGCCTCGGCGGTCACGTCATCGGCGACGGGGATCAGCGCCGCGAGCTCGGCTTCCTGCGCGGTGAGCTGGCCGCTCGCGACGAGCGACGCGAGCATCGCGGCGGGCGCGGGCTCGAGGAACTTCCGGGCGACCTCGACGCGCGAGACCTTCGCCATCACGCGGTGGGGCACCACGAGCTGGCCCTGCGCGTCGCGGTGCAGGCCCTTCGCGCGGTAGCGCACGATGTGGGGCGTGAGATCGAGGTACGCCGACGCGCTGACGAAGGTGATGCCGCGCGAGAGGAAGAGCTCGACGAGCGCGCCCTCGAGCTTCTGATCGTCGGGCGAGTGAATGAGGTTGATGCCCCAGCTCTGGCCTTCGAGCGACTTCGACAGGCGATCGATCGCCACCGTCACGCGCTCGAGCGTCAGGCCCGCCGCGCCGAACACTCCGAGCACGCCCGCACGCGCCGCGGCCTCGACCATCGCTTCCGACGCGATGCCGTTGGCCATCTCGCCGACCACGTACGCCGCCGAGACGCGGTGATCGCGCAGGAAGGTCGCGTCGCCCAGCCGCGAGGGGTCGAGCGCCGGCACCGAGCCGAGCAACGGCAGTTCACCCGGGCCCGGCTTCACGCCGAACTTCGCCACGCCGCCCTCGACCAGCGCGGGCTTTCCGTCGACTGCCACCACGTGAACCGCCGCGTTCAGCCGGCTCAAGCCCTCCCGGAACGCAGGCAGTCCTCCACGCGGGCGAGAGGTCCCTGGGACCCACGATCCGAGGGCATGTCCGGCGAGATCGGTAGCGGTCACTTCACACTCCAAAGCTGTACGGGGCCGCGCGCCTGTAACAGCACAACCGTGCACCCACAACGGATCAGGGCGATTCCGAACAGCCGGTTTGGAGGGCGAAAATCAGCCTGTTTTCAGGGGGTGATCGCGAAGTCCTTCACCACGCCCATGTGCTGCATGTTCGACGCGGCGGAGTCGGTCATCAGCGCGGGCGAGAGGTCGGACAGCGGCGTGTAGATGCGCGTGTCGAGCACCGCGCCCCAGCCGTAGAACGAGGTGCCGATCACCGACGGCACCTGCAGCGCGCGCAGGCACGCGGAAGGCATCACCTGGTCGTAGGGCTTGGTGCGGGTGCTGTTGGTGCCGGTGAGCCCGTTCTGGTCGACCGGGTGCGGCCCGGCGACGACGAGGCGGCTCGAGAAGGTGTTGAAGCAGGGCTCCTGGCCGGCGTCGCGCGTGTCGGTGTTCAGGTCTCCGCCGAGCAGCACGTAGTCGTTGGCGGGGATGTTGGCGTTCATGAAGGTGACGAGGTTGCCCGCCTGCGTGTTGCGGTTGGCCGCGCTCGAGGTCAGCAGGTGCACCGAGATCACCCACAGCTCGTTGGGGCCGGGCAGATCGAGCTTCGCCCACGCGAAGCCGCGCGTGTTGGTGAGCACGTCGGTCCACTCGCCCGAAGAGAGAATCGGGAAGCGCGAGAGCACGCCGTTGGGAATCGAGCCGGTGCCGCGCGACCAGGCCCAGCCAGCGTCGGGGAACGTGCTGTTCACCATCGTGTCGAAGGCCGCGGGGTTGTTCGCGCCGTAGTTGAACTCCTGCAGCATCACCACGTCGGGGTGCGCGCCAGCGATGATGCGCAGGCCGTGGCCCGGGTCGTACGACTGCTGGTTGCCGCTGGTGAGGTTGGCCGCCATCGCGCGGAAGGTGAACGGCGCGCCGACGCCCGATGGCACCGGGCAGTTGGGGCCCGCGTCGAACGGAGGCCCCGCATCGAACGGCCCGGCGTCGATCGGCCCCGCATCGAGGCCAGCGTCTGGACTGCCCGCGTCGTCGGGCCCCGCGTCCGGCGTGCCGGCGTCGGGGAGGCCTGCGTCGTCGGGCCCCGCGTCGGGCAGCCCCGCGTCATCACCACCGGCATCAGGCAGTCCCGCGTCGTCGCCCGCGTCGAGCACGCCCGCATCGTCACCGGCATCCGTCCCGCCGCCCGCATCGGGCTGGAAGCCGGCGTCTTCACCGACCGCCGCGTCAGCGCCTCCGTCTGAGACGTTGGGCGGCATGCCACACGCCGCCGCGAAGACGAGACCCACCACCCACGCGTACCGCTTCATGACGCACATCCTGATTCAGTCGATCGACGGTGGCCTGGCGCGTCGACGGGCAACGATGATCAACAACACCACGAGTCCACCCACGCCGGCGCCGATGATCACCGGCATCATCGACGAGCCCTCTTCGGGCGGGGTGGTGGCCGCGACGACCGGCGCACCGGCATCGACCACCGCGGGAGGAGGCGCCACGGCGACCGCGACACCCGCATCGACTTCAGGCGCGCCGGCGTCGACGGCAGGAGGCGGCTCGGCCACCGCGACCGGGGCAGACCCCGCATCGACGGCACCGGCGGGCGGCAGGTTGGCGAGCTCGGGGTGCTTCTTGCGCTCGGCCTCGAGCCGCTTCGCCTCGGCGGCTTCGGCAGCCAGGCGCTTCTTCTCTTCGGCCGCGGCGCGCTTCGCCTCGGCGGCCTCGGCAGCCTTGCGCTTCTTCTCTTCGGCGGCGGCGCGCTTCGCTTCGGCGGCTTCGGCGGCCTTGCGCTTCTTCTCTTCGGCGGCGGCGCGCTTGAGTTCCGCAGCGGCCTCGGCCTTCGCCTTCTTGTCTTCTTCGGCGAGGCGCTTGAGCTCGGCCGCTTCCTCGGCCTTCTTCTTCTTGAGCTCCTCGGGCGTCAGCGCGGCGACCTGCACGCCGGCGTCGACCTCTTGCGGCAGGTTCGGCTTGGGCGGCGCCTCGGGCATCGTGCCGTCGTCGAGCCGCGCGAGCATGATCGGCTGCGCGGGGAGACTCAGCTTGAAGCGCTTGGCGATGTCCTTCTGCGAGGAGTCACGCCTGGGCGTCACCGCCACGCGCACCTCGATGCCGGCGTTGAGATCGAAGCTCACCTCGCCGCCGATCTTCCACTTGTAGCCGCCCTCGTCGCTGAGCAGCACCGACGTGCCGTTCGCAAACACGAGCTTCACGCGCACCACGTGCTTGCCGGGCGCGGCGTCGCCTTCCCACACCTCGTGCTGGCCCTCGTCGGTGAGCTTGTCGACCGACGGCGACGGCAACGTGCGCCCGTCGAGCTCGAATGACGCTTCCTCGAGTTTGTAGTTGGGGTCGTCGAGGCCGACGATGTCCACGCGCACGCGGGTCGGCACTTTGCCCATCATCTGGCTGAGCTGCTTCTCGAGCTCTTCGCGCGCGGCCTTCGCTTTCGGGTCTTCGGCGAGCGCGAGGCAGGGCAGCACCAGCGCCAGCACCGTGAGGCGTTTCGCGAGCATCAGGGGACAGGTTTTGGCACGCGGGGGCGCGGAAATGAAACTCAAGGTGCCTGGTGCCAGGCGTAGTCCCACAGCTCGGCGACCTTCGTGCCGGACTCGACCTTCGTCACCGTGAAGACCAGGTCCGCGCCTTCCTTGCCCTTCCACGTGCCGAACAGCCACACCTCGCAGGTCGCCGCGTCCTTGCAGAACGATTGCGCGCGATCGGCGAGGCTGACGCCGAGCGCTGCGTCCTGGGCGTGAATCGACAGGCCGCCGACCTTCACCGCGCGGTTGGAGAACCCGACGTCACCCCGCGTCAGCACCGCCGGCAACTTGAGCTGCCCCTTCTGCGTCGCGAGCCACGCGAGCAGCGCCTTCGAGTCCGACACCTTCGGCCCGCGATTGAAGACCGACCCGGGGATCGCCTGGTCGACGAGCGACTTCGGCTCCGGCAGGTTGGGGGCGCCGGGGCCGGCGAAGCCCTCGCTGCGCTTCTCGAGCGAGCCGTCGGCCTTCACCACGTACCACCACGAGCGCCTGGGCTGCGGCGGCGTGGTGCCCGCGGGCAACACCTTCGAGGCGAACTTCTTCACCACGTACTGCGAGCCGTCGTCGTTGCCGTTGACCCACTGGGGGCCGCCGTAGAGCTTGGCGAGCACGGCGGTCTTGCCGGCGTCGGAGATCGCCCCGCCCTTCACCCAGCTCGCGGGGGCCTCGATGAAGATCACGATCGGCTCGGCGGGCGGCGACTCCACGCCGCTGGGGAAGCGAAGCGCGTCCTGCAGGTCGACCTGGATGACGACGGGCGCGGCGGCGAGGGTGAGCGACACCATCAGGGTGGAGATCATCCCGGCTCCGCGACGCGCGCGCCGAAGAGCCGGTTGACCGACTCGAGCAGCTCGTCGCTCACCTGCACCTTCAAGTTGGTGTTGCCGACCAGGGCCTCGGCCTCGCCGGGCATGTGCAGCGCCACGGCGATGGGCGTCGCGCCGGCGTGCTTCTTCGCGATCTCCGCGAGCCGGGCCAGCTTCTCCTCGGTGGCCATGTCGACGTGGAGCTTGAGCTCGAGCCGCTTCACGCGCTTCTCGCGCACCTCGCGCAGCGACTGGATGTCGTCGACGATCAGCTCGGCCTGCGGGTTCTCTTCATCGCGCGACATCTGCACGGTGCCGGTGACGAGGAGCGCGTCGTCGCTCTTGAGCAGCGATTCCCACTGCTCGTAGCCCGGCTTCGGCCCGCCCTTGCCCCAGCGGCCGGTCTTGGGGTCCATGAACGAGCGGCCGCCTTCCTTGCCGGGGAACACCACCAGCTCGACCGAGCCGCTCAGGTCTTCGAGCGTGACCCACGCCATGCGCTTGCCGGTCTTGGTCGGGCGCTCGCGCATCACGCTCACGATGCCGGCGATGGTGATCTTTTCCTGCGGCCGCGCGCGCTGCACCGACACGATGGGCCGCGCGTAGCGACGCAGTTCCTTCTGGTACGCGTCGAGCGGGTGGCCCGAAACGTAGAAGCCGATCGACGCCTTCTCGAACGAGAGCTTTTCCTTCTCGGTCCACGGCTCGACGGGCGCGTAGTCGTCGCGCGCGCTCTTCCCCGGAGGAGTCGACGCCGCGAGCATGCCGAACAGGTTGCTCTGGCCGACCTCGATGTCGCGCTGGGTCGACGCGCCGCGCTCGAGCGCCATGCCCACCGTCTCGAACAGCTGCCGGCGGTGGCGCTTCTCGAAGTCGAACGCGCCGGCCTGCACCAGCGCCTCGAGCGTCTTGCGGTTGACGCGGCGACCGTCGACGCGCTCGCAGAAGTCGAAGAGGTTCTTGAAGGGCTTTTCCTTCCGCGCCTCGACGATGGCCTCGATCGCCGACTCGCCGACGCCCTTGATCGCGCCCAGCCCGAAGCGAATCTTTCCTTCCACGGCGCCGAACGCCAGGTCGGACTCGTTGATGTCGGGCGGCAACACCTGGATGCCCGCCTGGCGCGCTTCGGCGATGTGCATCACCACCTTGTCGGTGTTGTCCTTCTCGGACGTGAGCAGCGCCGCCATGAACTCCACCGGGTAGAGCGCCTTGAGCCACGCGGTGTGAATGGTGATCAGGCCGTACGCGGCGGAGTGCGACTTGTTGAAGCCGTACTGCGCGAACTTCTCCATCAAGTCGAAGACGCCGTTGGCGATCTTCGGGTCGACGCCCTTCTTGTTCGAGCCCTCGAGGAACAAGGCCCGCTGCTTGGCCATCTCCTCGGCCTTCTTCTTGCCCATCGCGCGGCGAAGCAGGTCTGCGCCGCCGAGCGAGTAGCCGCCCAGCACCTGCGCGATCTGCATCACCTGCTCCTGGTAGACGATGACGCCGTAGGTGTCCTTGAGCACCGGCTCGAGCGTGGGGTGCGGGTAGGTGACCTTTTCCTTGCCGTGCTTTCGGTCGATGTACACGTCGACCATCGTGCGGCCGTCTTCGAGCTTCTGGTCGAGCGGGCCCGGGCGGTAGAGCGCGCCGGCGGCGATGACGTCTTCGAAGCACGACGGCTTCATCTTCATCACCATTTCGGTGAAGCCCGACGATTCCATCTGGAAGACGCCCGCGGTGTCGCCCGCGCTGATCAGCTCGAAGGTGCGGTGATCGGCCAGCGGGATCTTCTCGCGCTCGAGCTGCTGATCGGGCGGCAGCTTGCGGTTGATGAGGTTGATCGCGTTCTGGATGACGGTGAGCGTCTTGAGGCCGAGGAAGTCGAACTTCACTAGGCCCGCGGCCTCGACCTCGTCCTTCGCGAACTGGGTGACGAGCGTGGTCTCACCGGGCGGCCGGTAGACGGGCACGAATTCCCACAGTTCCTTGTCGGCGATCACCACGCCGGCGGCGTGCATGCCGGCCTGGCGGTTCAAGCCCTCGAGCGCCATCGCGACCTCGAGCACGTCCTTGGTGGTGATGGGCTTGCCCTCGACCTCCGCGAGCGGCTGCGGGGTGTCGAACATCTCCTTGAGCCGCGGCTCGCCGGCGATCTCCTTCTCGGGGTCGCCGAAGATCGACTGCTTCAAGGTGATGCCGAGGATCTCGGGCACCAGCTTGGCGATGCGATCGCCCTCGCTGAACGGCAGGCCGTACACGCGGCACACGTCGCGCAGCACGCTCTTGGCCTTGAGCTGACCGAAGGTGATGATCTGCCCGACGTTGTTGGGGCCGTACTTGCCCTGCACGTAGGTGATCACCTCGTCGCGGCGGTCCTGGCAGAAGTCGATGTCGAAGTCGGGCATCGACACGCGCTCGGGGTTGAGGAAGCGCTCGAAGAGCAGGTTGTACGGAATCGGGTCGAGGTCGGTGATGCGCAGCGAGTACGCGACGATCGACCCGGCGCCGGAGCCACGACCAGGGCCGACGGGGATGCCGTGCTGCTTGGCCCAGTTGATGAAGTCCTGGACGATGAGGAAGTAGCCGGCGAACCCCATCTTGTTGATGACGCCGACCTCCATCTCGAGGCGCTTCATGTAGAGGTCGCGATCGACCTGGTACGGCAGTTCCTTGAAGCGCTGCTCGAGGCCCTGCTTGGCGAGCTGCGCCATGTAGCTGTTGGCGTCGAAGCCGTCGGGCACCTGGAAGGTGGGCAGCATCGGCTTGGCGAGGATGTTGTATTCCTCGACCATGTCGGTGATGCGCTGCGTGTTGTCGACGGCCTCGGGCACGTCGGTGAAGTACGCGCGGATCTCCTCCGGGCTGCAGACGTAGAGGCGATCGGTGCTGTGGCGCATGCGCTTCGCGTCGGTCAGCGTCTTGCCGCTGGCGATGCACATCAGCAGCTCGTGCGCGCGCGCGTCTTCGCGCTTGATGTAGTGGGCGTCGGCGGTCGCCACGAGCGGAATGTCGAGGTCACGCGAGAGCTGCTTCAGGTTCTCGTTGGCCTTGTTCTGCTCTTCCATGCCGTTCCACTGCACTTCGAGGAAGAAGTGGCCCGGCGCGAAGATGTCTTTGTATTCCTGCGCGGCGCGCTTCGCGTGATCCATGTCGCCGCGGAACGCTGCGCTCGTCACCTCGCCACCCAGGCACGCGGTGAGGCCGATGACGCCCTCGCTGTGGTCCTTGAGCACCTGCTTGTCGATGCGCGGGTGGTAGTAGAAGCCGTCGAGGTACCCCATCGACGACAGGTAGCGGATGTTCTCGTACCCGCGCTTGTTCTTGGCGAGCAGGATGAGGTGGTTGGCGATCTTCTCGGTGCGATCGCTGCGGCCCTTGGGGCCGGCGACGTACGCCTCGAGCCCGAGAATGGGCTTCAGGCTCGCTTCCTTCGCCTTCTTGTAGAAGTCGACCGCGCCGAACATGTTGCCGTGGTCCGTCACGGCGACCGACTTCATGCCCTTGCTCTGGACCGTCTTGATCAGGTCCTTCATGCGAATCGCCCCGTCGAGGAGCGAATAGAGGGTGTGCAGGTGCAGATGCGTGAACGACATGGTTCCCCTCTCCCACAAAGCGCGAACTGCTGAACGCACTTTCACCACTGAACGGCGGGGCCGCGCAATGTGGGTTCGGCACACCCCGGGACGTCAGGGCGTGAAGCGGAAGACGCGCCCGGTCGTGTCGCCGTAGAGCACGCCCGAGCCGACGTCGACGGCCGCGGTCACCTCGCCATGGAGCCCCGGCACCTCGAGCACCTTCGTGCCGTCGAGCGCCCACAACGTCAGGCCCTCGCGACCGGCGACCCACGCCCCGCCCGCGGTGAAGCCGACCGCCTTCGCGCCCGGGTCTCGCGCGCTGAAGCGCTTCAACTCCGCGCCGTTGGCGGCTGAGCGCAACCACAGGCCGCCCTCGGTCGCGACGAGCAGCTGCTTGCCCTCGGCGTCGAAGGCCAGCGCTTCGCCCGCGCCCTGCCCGCTCCAGCTCTCTTCGCTGCGGCTGGTCTCGAGGTTGATCAGCGCGCCGCTGCCGTCGTCGGCCATCCACGCGAGGCGGCGGTGATCGCGGCTGGTGGCGAGGAACTTGATGGGCGTGCGCGCGTGCACGCCGCTGGCGATCACCTCTTCGCCGTCGAGGCTGAGCAGCTCGGGGCCGCACGCGACCCACGTCACGCCGTCGCTCCCCTCGGCGAGCGCCCACACCGTCGCCTGGCAGGGCGTCAGCGTGTCGACCACCGTGCCCTCGAGCGCGTCGTAGACGTCGATGCCACCGGTGCGGGCCACCATCGCGCCGCTCTCCTTGAGCAGCACCGCCTGCGCGCGCGGCGCGTCGACCCGCCACTGCTCCTTGCCGTCGAGCAACAGCGCGAGGCCCTGGCTGGTGCGCGCCCACGTCAGCTCTTCGTTCGGGTCGAGCTCCAGCAACGGCCCGGCGGTGCGACCGACCGGCTGGTGCGCGAGCACGCTCTTCAGCTTCCACTCGAAGCGGTGCCCGAGCGAGTCGAGCGCCACGAGGACCTGCCCGTCGGCGGTGAACGAGAGCCCGCGCCATTCCGACGCGTCGGCCGGCTCGAAGCTCGCGAGGCGATGCCCCGTCGCGACGTCCCACAGGCGCACGCTGCCGTCGAGTGACGCGGTCGCGAGCGTGGTGCCCTGCGGCGTGACCGCCAGCGAGATGATGCCCTGGTGGTGCGCGTTCCACTGCGGGCCGAGCTCACGCGGCGAGGGGAAGATGCGCACCCGGCCGCGCGCGTCGCCGACCACCAGCCGATCGCCCGCGTACGCGAGCGCGGTCGGTGCGTTGTCGAGCCCGAGCAGCGCGCCGTTGGGCCACCACAGCCCGCCCTGGTCGGCGACGGCCACCGCGCCCTGCGTGCTGACGGCGAGACCGATGGGGTGCTCGGGCGCAGAGGTGAAGATGAGAGGGCTCGCGTCGTCGTCGCCGGCGATCACCCGCACCTCGCCCGGCATCGCGACCGCCACGCGCAGCCCGTCGGGGCTGAAACCGGCCACCACCGCGCGCTCGGTCTTCTCGAGCGAGTGCTTGCCCGACGCTGACTCGAGCCGCACCGCCGCGCTCTTCACGAGCCAGCGCTTGCCACCCGGCGCGATGGCGGTCGGCATCGGCGCGCGCTCCGGGTCGGTGGTGCCCTCGAGCAGCCGCCACGCCTTGTCGTCGTCGATCAAGAAGGCGCCCCGCCCGGCCGCGGACAAGATGGCCAGCCCGCTGTCGGCGTCGACCGCGCCGGTCGTCGCGCCCGGCACGGGCACCAGGCCACCCGGCGTGCGCACCGGCGCTTCCCAGGTTGCGAGCGCGCGCACCGCGAGGCTGGCGGCGGCGTCGGAGGGCAGCGTGCGGAACTCGTTGAGCGCGCGGTTCCAGTCGCCGGTGCGCAGCGCGTCTTGCCCGCGCAGGAAGGTCGCCTCGCGCAGCTGCGCCTTGCTGCTGAGCAGCGCCGCGTCGCGCGCGCCGACGAGCGACCACGCGTAGAGCTCGCTGACCGCGAGCGCGAGCAACGACACGAGGGTCACCGCGGTGAGCGAGCGGTTGCGCGCCACGAAGCGCTTCACCAGCTCCCACGAGGAGTACTGGTAGACCGAGACGCGGTTGCCCGCGCGGAAGTCGGTGAGCTGGGCGGCGAGCGCGCGCGCGTCGGCCGGGCGCTTCTCGCGCTCGACCTGCATCGCGGCGTTGACGATCGCGGCGAGCTCGGCGGGCGCCTCGGGGGCGACGTCTTGAATCGGGCGGTAGTGGCCGCGGCCCACGTCGAGCAACAGCGCGCGCACGTCGGTGCCGTCGAAGGGGCGGATGAAGGCGAGCAGCTCGTAGAGCATCACGCCGAGGCTCCACACGTCGCTGCGGGCGTCGATCGACTCGACCTCGCCGCGCGCCTGCTCGGGCGACATGTAGAGCGGCGTGCCGATGACCGTGCCGTGCCGCGTGGCGCCGGAGGTGACGCCGTCGAGGCGGCGCACGGTCTGCAACGGCGTGACGCTCTCGAGCTTCGCGGGCTCGGGCAACACCTCGGGCTGGCCGAGCACGCGCGCCACGCCCCAGTCGAGCACCACCGTCTCGCCGAACTCGCCCACCATCACGTTCTCGGGCTTGAGATCGCGGTGCACCACGCCGCGGCTGTGCGCGTAGGCGACCGCGTGGCAGAGATCGATGAAGTGCGGCAGGAGCGCGAGCCGCTGGTCGAGCGTGGTCGCGTCTTGCAGCGCCTGGCGGAGCGTGCGGCCGCGCACCAGCTTCTGGGTGCAGAAGAGTTCGCCGGCGCTGGTGCGCCCCAGCTCGTGCACGGGGACGATGCCGGGGTGCTCGAGCTGGCCGGTGATGCGGGCCTCGCGCACGAAGGCCTCGGCCGCGTCGCCGCGGTGGCGCGAGGTCTTGAGCGCGACTTCGCGGTTGAGGGCGGTGTCGCGGGCGGCGACGACCACCGACTGGCCGCCGACGCCGAGGTCGCGCTCGATGATGTACCGCTCGGCGCTGGTGAGCGGCAGATCGCCGGGGTCGGCCCCCGTGCCGTCGGGCTTCTTCACGTTCGGCGTGACGGTGGCTCCGAGGTCAGCGTCTGGCGCGCGATCGCTCACGGGCGCGAGGGTAACTCACACGTCGGTCGAACTCCCTCTCCTCTTCAGAGGAGAGGGTCGGGGTGAGGAGAAAACCCCGGACCGCAGACGACAGAAGCGTCTCCCCTCACCCCAACCCTCTCCCCACGGGGAGAGGGAGTTCAACGCGTGAGCGCGAGCACCACGGTCTCGGTCAGCTCGTCGATCAGCGCATCGTTCGACGGCGCGAGCCGGGGGAAGAGCAACGACAGCCACAGCGCCCCGCGCACCGCGCCGAAGGCGACGAACATGCGCGTGTCGAGGTCGGCGGGCGGAGACGGCACGCGCCGGCGGAAATCGTCCGCCAGCTCCTTCAACACCGCCGCGTAGCTCTCCTCGGCGGTCTCCTGCGACCACGCGAGGGGAATGTCGAGGTTGAGGCGCCGCCGGTACTCGAGCGAGACGTTGGGCCCGGCGATGGCCACGGTGCACACCGCGCGAATCACGGCGCGCAGGTCGAGCTCGGGCCGCGCGACGAGCTCGCGCACCTGCACCAGCAGCGTGCGGTACATCTGGCGCGAGAGCTCGGCGAAGAGCGCGGTGGTGGTGGGGAAGTAGCGGTGGAGTGAGGCAGTGCTGACGCCGGCGCGCTCGGCGATCGCGGCCAGCGGGTCGGGCGAGATGCCTCAACTCATCGCGGGGGGCTGCCAAATTGCTGAATTCGCGCCGCATTTCGTGGTTCGGCGGCGGGCGACTCACCTTCGATCGACGCGTTTCGACGAAGGCGCAGGCGGGTTTTCTCCTCACCCCGACCCTCTCCTCCTCGGGAGGAGAGGGAGATCTACGCCGCTTGCGACGGCGCCGCGTTGAAGTACCGCCCGATCGCCTCGAGCGACGCCGCCGGGAACGCGGTCACCAACTCGGCCGCGCGCTTGCGGAAATCTCCACGCAGCGGCTCCGGCGCCCGCACCGACCACTCGATCGCCGAGACGAGCGCCAGCGCAGTGCCGAGCGTCGGCGCGGGCGTCCCGCGCGGCTCTTCGTTCTGCAGCGCGACGGCCTCGACGAGCGCCTGAGGGAGATTCCACCGCGTCAGCAGCTGCGCGCCGATGTGGGCGCTGGTGCACGAGAGGCGCTCCTGCTGCACCACCCACGGCAACCGCCCCGCTTCGACCGCCTGGTCGATGGCCATCGCGTCGATCGGCAACCGCGTGAGCAGCAGCAGCGCGCCGACGTCGCTCAAGATGCCGGCCATGAAGGCCTGCTCGGCCTTCGGCGTGCGCCCGAGCAGATCGCGCATCGCGTACGCCCGCAGCAACGCCTCCTGCTGCAACGTGACGGCGCGGCGCCCGGTGGCGAGCCCCTCGAAGAGCTCCACGGTGAGCACCAGGTTCTTCAAGGGGCCGATGCCGAGGTAGCGCACCGTCTCGGCGACGGTCGACACGCGACGCGGCAACCCAAAGTAGGCGGAGTTGATCATTCGCAGCACGGCCGCGACGATCGACGGGTCGCGCTCCACCACCGCGGTGACGCGCGTGAGCGAGACGTCGGGGTCTTGCGTCATCTGCGAGAGCTGCGAGTACGTCGCCGGCAGCGGCGGCAAATCGCCCAGCTGGCCGATCACCACCTGCAGCCGCTCGTTGCCCAGCGCGTTGATGACCGCCACCGTGCGCTCGACGAGATCGAACAGCATCGCGGGCAACAGCGGCTTGCGGAGCACCTGGTGCGCCGTGCCCTGCAACCGGGCGATCACCTCGGCGTTCACCTCGGCGCCCGCGAGCACGGCCCGCACCACGCGCGGCGCCTTGAGCTTCAGGTGAAGCAGCAGGTTCTCGACGCCGTTCACCGACGCGTCGCAGATGACCACGTCGGGCGCCGACGGCTGGGCGAGCTCGGCCTCGACGGCGAGCGCGTCGCCCACCACCGTCAGCTCCCACTCCGCCGCATATCCACGCAGCGACCGGCGCAGGCCCTCGGCGACCTCCCCATCACCCTCGACGATCACCACGCGGCGCATGGCCGACACCGGTCTGCACCGCGCACGCCCGCACCAACCCCGCGAATCGAGCCACGCGCCCCCGGGTGCGCCGAGGGTCCCCGGGTCAGCTCAACACCAGGCCCGTGTGCGGGTTGGTGCCGAACGGCTGGAACGGCAGGTTCACCAGGCGGCTCACGTAGGCCCACAGCCCCGGACCCTGCGGCGTGCCGGCGGCGAGGCGCACGTCGTTGTCGACGCGGCCGGTGGTGCCGGTGCGCACGTTGCGGCCGATGACGGTGGCCGAGACGCCGGCCGCGTGATCCGACCCCGGCAGGCTGCGCGAGAAGTCGCCGAGGATGACGATGTTCACGTTGCGGTTCGGGTCAGAGACCATGCGGTTGATGAACACCTTCAGCGCCGGGAGGATGCGGCTGTTCATCATGTCGCGCACCGCGCTGCCGTCGCGATCGCCGTGCGTGTCCCAGCCGCCGTTCACCGCGCAGCACACGTTGGCGCCGGCTTCGATCATCACCTCCGCCGCCGCGACCTGGGTGGTGAAGTTGGTGACCGCGGTGGTGGTCGCCGAGAAACCGTACGCGCTCGCCAGCCCCGCGTAGTCGTAGGTCTTCACCGGCTTGCTGAGCGTCTCGACCGCCGCGGTGTAGCCCTCGCCGAGGTTCTTCGTCATGCGCGGGCTGGTGACCATGGTGCGCACCGACATCAGGCGCGAGGCGGCGATGGCGCGCTCGGCCACGCTGCGATCGGGCACCGTCGGATCGGTGATGCCCCCGAGCGCGGCGATGGTGCTCTTCATGTCGTTGATGGTCTGCAGCGACACGCCGTTCTCCGCGTCACGCCCGCCGGGAATGCCGGTGCCGCCGAGCTGCACGGCCTTGATGGCGCCTTCGCCGCCCATCGCCGCGGCGAGCTTCATCACCACGTTGGAGTTGCCGTACATGAAGCTGTGGTCCTGCGCGGCCTCGTGGCTGGTGATGCCGTGCTTGATGCCCACCGTCGCCATGTGCTCGAGCGCGAACTGCGGCAGGTTGCCGAACGTCGCGCCGTCGACCACCAGCCCGTTGCCGAGCACGCGGGTGTTCGAGCCGGTGACGCCGAACGTGTTGTCGCTGGCGAAGCTGTCGGCGCTGCCGAACAGCGCGTTGTAGCCACCGTTCAAGAACACCACGAGCACCGCGGCCTTCTGCGCCGCCTCGTCTGCGCGCGCGATGTTGGGCCACAAGCCCACCCGCGCCGCCGCGCCCGCGCCCGCGAGCCCCGCCACACCCTTGAGCCAACTCCGTCGAGAGAACCGATTCATGTGCGCTCCGTGGTGCTGCGAAGTCAGAAGGTCAGGAAGTCAGACGAGGTGAGCACCGACGCGCAGCCGTGCGCCCAGCGGCGGCGCAGCTGCGTTTCCTTGCTCGAGAGCTGGCCGATGACGTTCGCGCAGGCCTCGATCTCCGGGCCCATCGCGGTGCGGCCCCAGAACTTCTTCGCCCACGCGGCGCACTCGGCGGTCGCGGTGCCGACGGTCGGCAGCGCGGCGTACTGCGCGGGCTGCGCGGTGAGCGTCAGGCAGCCCTGAAACGCGATGCGGTACGCCTGGTAGAGGCTCACCGCGTTGGGCTCGTTGCGCGCGAACCAGCGCGGCGCGGTGAGGCCGAAGGTCGACTCCGACTGCGAGAGGAGGTCGGGGGTGTTGCCGAGCACGCGCGGGTACTCGCCGACCAGCGCGCTGAAGGGCTTGGTGCGCGCCCGCTCGAGCCCCACGTCGGACTCGCGGCGATCGAGCGCCAGGTTCTCGCCGCCGAAGCCGGTGTACGCGCGGCCGGCCTCGCACAGCGCGACTTCGGGCGTGGCGATCTGCGGCGCGGCGAGCGGGGCGGCGTCGATGGGCACGATGTCGTCCTTCGCGAGCTGCACCTGCTCGATCTCGGCCTCGCAGCCGGTGACGAGCGCGAGCACCAGCGACAGCGACGCGACGCGGAGCACGGAGACGTTCATGGTGGCGGTCCTCACTGGCAGTACCCCGGGTCGGTGGCGACGGTGCGCAGCGCCGCCTGCATGGTGCCCTCGGCGCGATACGCGTCGACGCAGCGATCGAAGATCGGGCCCTCGCACGACAGCTCGTTGCGCCCGTAGAGGAACTGCCAGGCCAGCCGGCAGACGCGGAAGTCGAAGGTGTCGCTCTCCACCAGCGCGGTCATCAGGTCCTTGTCGTCCTTCACGGTGCGGCCGAGCAGCTGCTGCGGGCCCGCGGTGGGCGGCACGAAGGTGATGGTGTCGTCGGCGTTCTTCACCTTGCGGGTCAGCACGCTGGCCAGCCGGTCGAGCGCGAACCAGCCGTCGAAGTGACAGCCGCGGCAGTTGGCGTTCTGGCGGCCCGTCGCCGTGAAGTCGACGCCCGGCGTCTGCACCGCCGCCGTGAGGTGAATGCCGGTGGTGTTGTTCAAGATGCGGTACGCGGTCATCAGCTTGATGCCGTTCTCTTCGTTGCCCGAGTACCGCTCGAGCCACGCCTTCGTGCGGAAGTAGCCGAGGCCGTTCGGGTCGGTCTTCACCGTCACCGTGTCGCCGTTGACCGTGAAGTCGTAGCCACCGAGGAAGAGGTCCTTCCAGGGCTTGTGGTTGGTCAGCACGTACTTCGTCAGGTGGTACGTGGCGTCGGCCGCGCTGGTCATGCCCGGCGTGTCGTTGAACGTCGCGTTCACGAAGCGCGAGAAGCGCTCGATGAACTCCGGCGTCTCGAGCAGCGCCGTCACCTCGAGCTGCGGGTTGGGCGAGGTCAGCAGCGCGGCGGTCGGCGTCTTGCCGGTCATCGCCACGCCCAGCCGCACCGCGCACCGCTCCGCGCGCTGGGGATCAGTCGGAGCACCGACGTTGGTCTGGGCGGCGGCCCGCGACGCGAAACCCGCGGCGAGCAACGCGGCCAGCACCGAACTCAAGCGAAGCATGCAGTCCTCCAAACCCCTTTGGAGACCGCACCCACGAGAGCAACGCATGTGCCGCGCCACGCGTTTTCTGCGCGTCAGGCGAAACTGCACTCATTGCGAGGGGTTTCGCGGTGTACCCGGTTTGCCCACCTGTGAAGGGCAGAGGACACGGGAGCTTCAGTGGCTCACGCGCGCGCGCGCACCGGCGCTGCAGCGCCGTTTACAAACCTTCAGGCCGTTCGGGTCTTGAGCTCGGCGTCGAGCACACGGAGCTCGGCCTTGAGGCGCACGAAGTTCGAGTACAGGCCGTCGGGGCGCGTGCCAGGCATCTTGCGAATCTGGTCGCGGAGCTGCGTCATGGTGTTGCCGATCTCTTCGACGCGCGCCTTGAGCTCGTCGGTGACGCCGCCGCGAATCGCGAGCAGCTCGTCGACCTCCAGCTTGCCCTCGAGCTGCCGTTCCATCTGCTTGAACGAGAGCTTCACCGGCGTGGCGCTGAGCGTGCCGTCGACGGAAGCCACCAGCTTGAGGCACTCCTCTTCGAAGGTGGCGAGGTTGACCGCCGCGCGCATGCGCAACAGCGTGTCGCCGCACGCGTCGAAGAGGGTCTGCTTCGCGGGCGCGCCCGGGGGCGTGAGGAGCCGCCCCAGCCACGCGTCGATGCCGTCGCCGCCGCCCTGCTCGAGCGCCTGGCGGAGCACGGGCATCCACGCGCCCTTCACGGCGTCGCACGCGGGGCGCGGGTGACTGGCCGAGGCGAGCACCACGCGCAGCGCCGACTCGAGCGCGCCGCGGATCTCTTCGCGCGACATGATGGCGCGGGGAGTGAACACGCGCTCGCGCCACGCGCCCTGGCTCACCTCGGGCGCGGCCTCGGTGGCGGCCTTCTTCAGCTCGCTGACGATCTGCTTCGACTTGCCGACGAACGAGTCCTCGGAGCTGCCGAAGTTCGGCACGCCTTTGATGGTCTCGTCACCGGGCTTCTTCGTCGCCATGCGTGAGGGGTCCCAAGTCTGCCACGCCAGGCCGCGCGGAATGAAAAGTTTGGTAGGTAGAGGCATGCGCTTTCTCGGCCTCGCCCTGCTGGTCCTGTCGAGCGGTTGCGGCTTCACCAACCCCGGCGGCGGCACGCGCACGTTGTGGGTGAACGCCCAGCTGAGCACCGACGGCAGCACGGCGGGCTCGCGCGCGCGCGTGAGCGTGAAGCTCGGGTCGAGCAATGGCGACGTGGTGCGCAACGCCGAGGTCGCGATTCGCGGTGGGCCGTTGGCGCGCACGGTGGTGCCGTTCGATGACCAGCGGTTGGATTACCGGCTCGATGGCTTCACGTGGGCCGACGGCATCAGGCTCGAGGTGATTCGCGGGACGGATCTGGTCGATGGATCGATCGATGCGCCGGGGGCGACGGTCATCACGCTGCCGGTGGCCAACACCACGTTCAGCCGCGGGGCGGGCATGCCGTTCATCGTGCGGTGGAAGGACGAGCATGGCGTGGTGGCGAAGTCGACGACGCTGCACCTCGACAAGGCGAAGATCGATCAGACGTTGCCGCCCGGCGCGTTGGAGCAGTCGCTCGATCCCAACACGCTGGTGGTGGGGAACGAGAAGGTGAGCGTCGAGCGGAGCAATGAGGTCGAGTTGGCGGGTGGTGCGTCGGGGTCGACGTTGAGTGCCGGCACGCGGCACGAGATTGAGTTCAAGGTCGAGTAACCCTGTCTCCCTCTCCTCTTCAGAGGAGAGGGTCGGGGTGAGGAGTAACCCCTCCACCGCAGTTAAGCGCGAGGCCGCTTCGCCAACCGCCGCGCCCGCTCCGCCGACGTCTCCGCCGGCACCAGACACTTCGGCCCACGCCCGATCAGATCGCCCCGCCCCGCCAGCTCGAGCGCCTCGCGCGCATCGTCCCAATGCTCGGGGTTCCAGTAGAGGATCAGCGCCTTCTGCAGCCGCTTCTCCTTGAGCCCCTTGGCCACGAAGACCGGCTCCATCTTCAGCGGGTCGATGCCGGTGAAGTACATGCACGCCGCCACCGACATCGGCGTGGGAATGAAGTCCTGCACCTGCCGCGGCCGCCGGCCGTTCGCCTTGAGCCACAGCGCCAGGTCGACCATGTCCTCGAGCGTCGAACCCGGATGCCCGCTGATGAAGTACGGAATGTCGTACTGCTCCTTGCCGGCGGCCTTCGACTCGCAGGCGAACATCTCCTGGAAGCGCTCGTAGGCGCCGATGCCGGGCTTCTTCATCTTCTCGAGCACGCGCGGTGAGACGTGCTCGGGCGCGACGCTGAGCTGCCCGCCGGTGTGGAAGCCCGCCAGCTCCTTCACGTACTCGGGTGACAGCTCGGCGAGGTCGTACCGCACGCCCGACGCGATGAAGACGTGCTTGATGCCCTCTTCCTTCCGCACGTCCTTCATCAGGTCGATCAGCGGCCCGTGATCGGTCTTCAGGTTCTCGCAGACGCCCGGGTGCACGCACGAGAGCTTGCGGCACGCGCGCTCGATCTCCGGTGACTTGCACTTGAGCCGGTACATGTTGGCGGTCGGGCCGCCGAGATCGGTCACCGTGCCGCGGAAGTCGCCCATGCGCCGCAGCTCGCGAATCTCGCGCAGCACGCTCGACGCCGATCGGTTCTGGATCACCCGCCCCTCGTGCTCGGTGATCGAACAGAACGTGCAGCCGCCGAAGCACCCGCGCATCAACACCACCGAGTGCTTCACCGTCTCGTACGCGGGAATGCCTTCCTTCCCGTACATCGGGTGCGGCACGCGGTTGAACGGGAGATCGTACAGCTCGTCCATCGCCACGTTCTCGAGGCCCAGCTTCGGGTCGCCCTCGCCGTCACTCAACGGAGGCGCCGGCGGGTTGAAGTACACCGCGCGATCGCCGTGGCGCTGCAGCAGCGGCCGCGCGTTGCCGGGGTTGGTCTCGAGCTGGAAGTCGCGCGTCATGCGCGCGAACGCCGTGAGATCGGTCGACACGGCCTCGTAACTGGGCAGCACCACCGTCTTGCGATCGGCCGCGCGCTTCGCCGGGTCGGCCTCGAGCTCCTTCGCGCGCGCGTCGTTGACGATGTACGCCGTGCCGCGCACGTCGCGGAGCTGATCGATGCGCTCGCCCGCCTTGAGCCTTCGCGCGATCTCCCAGATCGGCCGCTCGCCCATGCCGAACACCAGCAGGTCGGCCTTGGCGTCCATCAAGATCGAGCGCCGCACCTTGTCGGACCAGTAGTCGTAGTGCGCGATGCGCCGCAGCGACGCCTCGATGCCGCCCAGCACCACCGGCACCTCGGGGAACGCCTCGCGACACCGCTGCGCGTACACGATGGTCGCGCGATCGGGCCGGCAGCCGGTGCGGCCACCCGGGGAGTACTGATCCTCGCTGCGGTTCTTCTTCTGCGCCGTCAGCCGGTTCAGCATCGAGTCCATGTTCCCGGCGGCGACTCCGAAGAACAGGCGAGGCTTGCCCAGCGCCTTGAACGGCTCGGCAGAATGCCAATCGGGCTGCGGCAACAACCCCACGCGAAAGCCCCGCCCCTCGAGGAAGCGGGCGATCAACGGCGGACCGAACGCGGGGTGATCGACGTACGCGTCACCGCTGACGATGACGATGTCCACCGCGTCCCACCCGCGGGCGTCGAGATCAGCCCGTGAGACGGGGAGGAACGGCGCCATCGGTCACCAGCTCGCGCGCACGCCGGCGAAGGCGCCGAGCTGCCAGCCGATCGCCTTCGAGCCGTCGGCGGCGGTACCGGTCGCGCTGCCGCCGAGCACGTGCACCACGATGAAGCGCCAGCCCACCTCGAACTCGCCGACGATGCGCGCCGGGTCGATGGTGTTGCCGAGCACGAGGTAGTGGGCGCCGAGCAGCACGCGCACTTCCTTGGTGTCGACGAAGGCCACCGCCAGCGACGGACCCGCGCCTCCGCGAATCGTGCCGAACGACGGCTCTTCGAGGCGCAGCTCACCGCCCAGGCCCACGCCGAAGCGCCCGAAGAAGTAGCGGGCCGCGACGAGGGTGTCGAAGGTGCGCGCGTTCGAACCGGCGACCTGCGCGAAGTAACGCGCCCAGAGCTTGAGCTCGAGGCCCGAGGCCATGCCTTCTGCCGGAGCCTGCCCCCAGAAGCCGAAGTGCGCGCCGCCCTGCACGCCCACCCCGAAGCCACCGGTGCCGAAGCCGACGTAGCTGCCGCCGCCGGCGATGAAGACGTCGCCGCCGTTCCGCTCGAACCCGGAGTCGATGATGATCGCGTCGGCCTGCTGGCGCGCGGTCACGAGGCGCTTCTCGGCGTCGACGCGGTTCTTCTCGGCTTGCGCGGCTTCGTTGACGGCCGCCGCGGCGATGGCCGGGCTCGAGCTGACGGCGTCGACGGCCGCCTGCTTCTTGAGGGCCTCCTCGTCCTTCGCGCGCTTGAGGTTCTCCTCGGCGTCCTTGATCAGCCGGTCCTTGAGCGCGCGCTGCTGGGCCACCTTGCTGTCGCGCTCGTTGACGAAGCGCTTCTCTTCCTCTTCCTTGCGCTTCTGCTCGGCGGCTTCGGCGGCGGCCTGCGCGGCCTTCTGCGACTCCTCACGTTCCTTCTTGCGGGCTTCTTCGGCGGCCTGGGTCTGCCGGCGCTGCTCTTCGATGAGCGCGGTCTGGCGGAGGTCGGCGCGGCGGCGATCTTCTTCGCGATCGGCGAGCGCGCGCTTCTCGGCCTCTTCACGCCGCTTCGCCTCGGTGGCCGCGGCGTCTTTCTGTTCCTGCAGGCGCTTGGCTTCCGCGTCCTTCAGCTCCTGCTGGCGCTTCTGCTCAGCGTCGGCGAGCTCCTTCGCGCGACGGTCAGCCTCGGCCTTCGCCCTGGCGGCTTCCTCAGCCTGCTTCTGCTTCATCGCCTCGGCGGCGGTCGCAGCGGCAGCCGCGGCGGCCAGGCGCTCCGTCTCGGCCTTCGCCTGCGCGTTCTTCGCCTCGTCCGACTGCGCGCGCTCCTTGCACTTCTGGAGCTGCGTCTGCGTCCACCGCGCGTAGCCGCCGTATTCCTGGAAGATCGCGTCGCGCCGCGTGGCCTGCGTGGTGCGGCGCTGGGCCGCGGCGGTGAGCGTCGGCACGTCGACGTTGCACGATGCGTCGGTGGCCAGCGCGGCGGCCCCGAAGGTGCGCGTCATCGGGTAGCTCGCGCCGATGTACGGCAGCAGCATGTCGCGCAGCCACTGCCCCTCGTCGAAGCCGACCTGCTTCTGGATGGTGGACGTCAGCAGCGTCGCGCACTCGAGCCGCGCCTGGTCGCACGCCTCACCGCGCTCGGCGCAGGCGCTCGCCGCTTTCTGAAAGGTCTGCGCCATCACCCGGTCCTGGGCGATGGCGGCCACCAGGGCCTGCGTGTCCCGCACGCGCGGCTGCTCGCAGGGGTCGGCCGAGACGAGCTGAGCGACCAGCATCGACATCACGAACATGGAAACGCCTCCTGGCGAGCGGCCGGGCCGCGGACTGCTTCAGCGACGATCGAGCACGAAGACACCGGGGATGCCGCCGTCGGTGG
Organism: Myxococcaceae bacterium; assembly: GCA_046351675.1. GTDB lineage: Bacteria > Myxococcota > Myxococcia > Myxococcales > Myxococcaceae > Archangium_A. Next base: position 41,994 of record JAXLYB010000005.1, on the reverse strand, counting down.
TCTCGCGGTAATTGAGGGTGTTGCCCGCGATGCACGAATCGAACGTCTCGCCGTTCGACGTGGCGAGCACGCCGCCTGTGTACGTGTAGGTGCCGGTCTGCATCTGGCCGATGTCGATCGTGATGTCGCAGCTGCACGTGGTGAGCACCGCCGAGCACGTGCCGACGACGCCCGCGGGGAAGGCCGAGGGGATGAACGAGCACCCCTGCACGCACACGCCGCCGAGATCGATGTGCACGCCGATCTGTCCGGCCACATTGCGCACGATGTTGGTGCCGTCGAACTTCACCGCGCCAGCGATCTGGCCGCGCTTGTTGCTGAACATCGGGCTGCACGCCGACTGGAACTGCGCGGGGATGAGGCGCGTGAGCACCGAGTCGTCGATGCAGGCCATCGTGTAGACCCAGTTGCCGACTTCGTTGCCCGGGCACGGCGTCACCGCTCCGCAGTTCTGCATGAAGCTGAGCATGATGTTCGGCGGGATCACGTTGCCGCCGTCGACGCCGATGATGCCCGCGTCGAACGTCGGGAAGCCGCCGTCGCTCGGCGAGCCGCCGCCCGTGCCCCCGCCGGTCGCGCTGCCGCCACCCGTCGCGCTGCCGCCGCCGGTCGCGCTGCCGCCGCCCGTCGCGCTGCCGCCACCCGTCGCACTGCCGCCGCCGGTCGCACTGCCGCCGCCCGTCGCGCTGCCGCCGCCCGTCGCGCTGCCGCCGCCCGTGCCACCGCCGGTGCCGCCGCCCACCGTGCCCGTGCGGCAGAGGGCGTTCACACAAGTGGTCCCGACGCCACACGCGACGCAGACGTTGCCCACGTTGCCGCACTGTGCGTCCGAAATAGCGACGACACATTCATCGCCCGCGCAACAGGTCGCACAGTTCTTGGGCGAACAGCCAGTGGTGGGCTTGGTGCCGCACGCCGAGACGGCGAGGCCAGAGATGACGCCCAGGAAGAGCGCCACGACGAGAGGACGAGAGTTCATGGTCTTTGGATTCCAGGTGGGTTCGCTGGGGCCCGGTCGCCCCTCGGAAAACGGGCGTAGTCTCGCCCAAAACGGGTGTCGAATTGAAGGACTACCGGCGGTTGCCGCGGTACCAGGCGATGGTGCGCGCGAGGCCCTCGTCGACGCCGACCTTCGGCGTCCACCCGAGCACCGCGCGGGCCTGGGCGTTGGCCAGCACCGAGCGCCGCTGCTCCCCGAGCCGCTCCGGGGCGTGCTTCGCCTCGAGCGAGGTGCCGACGTTCTTCGCGAGCAACCGGTAGACGGTGTTCACGTCGGTCTCGGTCGAGGTGCACACGTTGACGCCGCCGGTGAACGAAGTGGTGAGCGCCTTCACGTTGGCGTCGACCACGTCTCCCACGAAGACGAAGTCGCGGGTCTGGCCGCCGTCGCCGTAGATGGTGCACGCGTCACCGCGCAGGAGCCGCTCCGCGAAGATCGCCACCACGCCCGCCTCGCCGTGCACGTTCTGCCGCGGCCCGTAGACGTTCGAGTAGCGCAGCGCGACCGAGTGCACGCCGTACATCGCGCGGTACGCGTGGAGGTAGAGCTCACCGGCGAACTTCGACACGGCGTAGGGCGAGATGCCGGCGGGGTACGCGGTCTCCGGAGTCGGCATCGGCGCCTGGTCGCCGTACATCGAGCCACCCGACGCGGCGTACACCACGCGCTGCAACGCCCCGCCCGCGCGCGCGGCCTCGAGCACGTTGAGCGTGCCGCCGATGTTCACGTCGGCGTCGAGGCGCGGGGCGGTGACCGACTTGCGCACGTCGATCTGCGCGGCGTGCAGGTTGAGCGCGTTCGGCGCGAAGGCCTTCACCGCGGCCGCCGCGTCGTCGGACCGGATGTCGGCCTGGACGAATCTCGCCTTCGGGTTCAGGTTCTCGCGCGTGCCGGTCGAGAGGTCGTCGACGATCAAGACCTCGTGCCCGAGCTCCAGGTACGCGTCGGCGATCTGCGACGCGATGAAGCCGGCGCCGCCGGTGACGACGATCTTCACTTGTCCCGCCTCAGCTTCGCGATCATCTCCAGGTCGAGGAGATCTTTCGCGCGCCCCGCCGCGCGCTTGGTGCGCTCGAGCCCATCGAGGTCGAGCACGCGCACGCTGTGCCCAAAGAGCGTCAGCTCACTGCTCACCGGCAGAGCGCTCGAGTAGCCGCCGAGCCCGGTGACCTCTCCGAGCAGGTCGAGCTCGCCGGCGTCGGTCACGAGGGTGAAGTTCATTCCCGACTTGAGAGTCCGCGCATCGAACAGGAACGGGAGCTCGGGAGGTGCGCCCCGCAACCGCGGATGCAGGGGCTGAATCGCGGCGACCAGGCGATCGAGGTTGGCCGCGTCGCGCGCATAGACGAGATCGAGATCTTGAGTGACACGCGCTCCGCCGCGCGCGACCAACGCCACGCCCCCAATGAGGACGAAATCGACCTTCCCGGTGATCAGCACCTCGACCAGCTTCGCGAAGGCGGTCACTTCTTGCCTCGCATCGCCTCGATCGCATTCACCAGCGCCTGCAGCTTCTCCAGCCGCTCGGTGGGCGTCAGCCTGAGGTTCTCGATCAGCTGCGTCTCATCGACGCTCGACGGCACGAGGGCGAGAATGCGCTGGTCCCAGGTCGGGAGCCCGGAAGGATCGGGGTATGGGCAGGGCCCTGACGACATGACCTCAGCCTAGCCCAGCGCGTAGTCGACCGTGACGTCGAGCCCCTGCGCGACGGTGTGCGTGGGCGCGTAGCCGAGCTTCTGCTTCGCCTTGCTGATGTCGGCCTGCGAGTCCTTGATGTCGCCGGCGCGGAAGTCCTGGAAGAGGGGCTCGAGCTTCGCGACCTCGGGCTTGCGCCGCGCGAGGCGCTCGCGAATGAACGCGTGCAGCTCGAGCAGGCTGGTGCGCCCGCCGACCGCGACGTTGTACACCTCGTCGCTCGCGCCCTTCGCCAGCGCCGCCTTCACGTTGGCCTGCACCGCGTTGGCGACGAAGCAGAAGTCACGGCTCGTGGAGCCATCGCCGTTGATCTGGCAGCGCTCGCCCTTCATCAGCGCCGCCATCCACCGGGGGATCACCGCGGCGTATGCGCCGTTCGGGTCCTGACGCGGGCCGAACACGTTGAAGTAGCGCAGGCCGACCGTCTCGAGGCCGTAGCTCTTCTGGAACACGCCCGCGTACACCTCGTTGATGAGCTTCGTCGCGGCGTAGGGCGACAGCACGCGGCCCATGCGCGACTCGACCTTCGGCAGCGTGGGCTCGTCGCCGTACACCGAGCTCGACGACGCGTAGACGAAGCGCTTCACCTTCGCGTCGCGCGCGGCGATCAGCATGTTCACGAAGCCGTCGACGTTGTTCTTGTGGCTGTCGAGCGGCGTGGCGAGGCTACGCGGCACCGAGCCGAGCGCCGCCTGGTGCAGCACCCAGTCGACCCCGTGGCACACGCGGTGGCAGGTCTCGAGCGAGGTGATGTCGCCTTCCACGAAGGTGAAGCGATCGCCCGCGCCCGGTCCCGCGCGCTTCACGGCGTCTTCGAGGTTGTGGCGGTGGCCCGTGACGAAGTTGTCGACCGACACCACGCGCTGGCCCTCGCGCAGCAAGTGCTCGACGAGGTGCGAGCCGATGAAGCCCGCCCCGCCCGTCACCAGCCACGTGCCCTGCACGTCCATCACAGGCACCAGTAGCTGACGCGGCCCGCCGGCACCTGCGCCGGGTCGATGGCGCTCTTCACGTCGACCAACACGCCGCCCGGCTTGATGCGATCGATGAGGAACGAGAGCGGCTGCCCGACGTACTGGTGGTGGCTCACCGCGAGGATGAGCGCGTCGAGGTCCTTCATCTCCTCGAGCTTGGTGAGACCCAGCCCGTACTCGTGCTTCGTCTCGGCGGGGTCGGCGTACGGATCGGTGAGCTTCGCGTCGATGCCGAACTCCTTCAGCTCCTTCAAGATGTCGGGCACCTTGGAGTTGCGGATGTCGGCCACGTTTTCCTTGAACGTCAGGCCGAACACGCCGACCCGCGCGCCCTTCACCGGCAAGCCCTGGTGCACCAGCAGCTTCACGGTGCGCTGCGCGACGTACGGGCCCATCTCGTTGTTGATGCGGCGCCCGGCGAGGATCACCTGCGGCTGGTAGCCGAGCTCCTCGGCCTTGGTGGTCAGGTAGTACGGGTCGACGCCGATGCAGTGACCGCCGACGAGGCCCGGGGTGAACTTGAGGAAGTTCCACTTCGTGCCGGCCGCCGCGAGCACGTCGCGGGTGCGAATGCCCATGCGGTCGAAGATCAGCGCCAGCTCGTTCATCAGCGCGATGTTCAGGTCGCGCTGGGTGTTCTCGATGACCTTCGCGGCCTCGGCCACCTTGATGCTCGTCGCGCGGAAGACGCCCGCGTCGATGATCGCGCCGTAGGTCGCCGCCACGCGCTCCAGGGTCGGCGCGTCTTCACCCGAGACCACCTTGGTGATGCGCTCGAGCGTGTGCTGCTTGTCGCCGGGGTTGATGCGCTCGGGCGAGTAGCCGAGCTTGAAGTCGCTGCGCGCGAGCCCCGAGACCTTCGACAGAATCGGGCCGCAGATGTCTTCGGTGACGCCCGGGTAGACGGTCGACTCGTAGACCACCACGTCGCCCTTCTTGAGCACCTTGCCGACCGTCTCGCTGGCCTTCACCACCGGCGTGAGATCGGGCCGGTTGTTCACGTCGACCGGCGTGGGCACCGCCACCACGAAGAAGGTGCACTGCTTGAGCGCGTCGAGTTCCCAGGTCATCTCGAGCGGGTTGCCCTTGAGCGTCTCGGCGCTCAGCTCGCCGGTGCGATCGAAGCCGGTGCGCAGCTCCTTCACCTTCTCGACGTTGATGTCGAACCCGATGGTGCCCGGGAACTTGCGCGCGAAGGCCAGCGCGACCGGAAGACCGACGTACCCCAGACCGATGACCGCAACTCGTTCGCTCATGTTGGTTTCCGGCGAATAGCGAAAAACAGCCAAGCCGTCACGCCGCGTGGGTGCCCGCGGAACGGCCGCTGATTCACTCTTCGAACGAGTGCCGGAAGACGTTGCCGCTGCCTTCCTTCACCTCGATCGACTTGGTGACTTCCTTGCCGAGGTCACGGTTGACGACGCGCACCTGGTGCGCCCCGATGGACAGGCTCGCGGGGGCAAAAGGCGTCTCGCCGAGGTACTTGCCGTCGACCCACACCGCGCCGAACGGCCGCACGCGGAACTCCACGGGCGCGCTGGGGCCGGGCTTCGCCTCGACGGGCGGGGGCGCGACCTTCGGCGTCTTCGGCGGCTTCTTGCCCTTCGGTGGATCCTTCACCGGGGCCGGCTCGACCGGCGTCTCGACCTTCGCGACCACCACCGGCTCGGGCTGTGGATCCTTGCCGGGCGGCGGCTCACCCTTCGCGATGCCCGGGTCGTTGGCCGGCTCGACGGGCTTCTCCGGGGGCGGGTCGACCTTCGCGAGCTCGGGGCCGGGCTCGGGCGGCCGGGCGACCACCGGCTCCGGCGCAGGCTGCGGCGTGACCACGGGCGCCGGCGCAGGCGTGTCGTGGTGGGTGAAGAACCAGGTGGCGCCGGCCGCGACACCGACGGACGCCACCAGCACCGCGATCATCGGCAGCGGTGAACGGCGGGCGGGCGGAGGCATCGGCGCCACGCGCTCGCCCGAGTGCTCGTCGCGCAGCGAGATCGCCCCGAGGTCGGCCATGCGCGGCGCGGGCACCGGCAGGGGAGCAGGCGCAGGCAGGGTCACCGCGACCGGCGGAGGTGGCGCGGGCGGCAGCATCGGCACCGGCTCCTCGGGCCGCTTGAGCATCGCCGGCGTCGGCATCGGCATGGTCTGCGTGGGCACCGGGGGCGGCGGCGGCTGCGAGCTCGGCGGAGGACGCACGCGCGGCAAGAGCTCGATCACCGAGTCCTGCGGCGGCGGCGTGGCGAGCACCGAGGTCGAGAGATCGACGTCTTCTTCCTGCTTCGCGACGACCGGCGGCGCGGTCACGGCCGGCGGCGGCACCGGCGCGGCGGGCGGCACCAGCTTCTGCACCAGCTGCGCGAGCTGGTACTGCGAGACCGGCTCGCCCTGCTGCACGATGAAGCGCTCGAGATCGCTCTGCAGCTCGCGGCAGTCGGCGTACCGTTCGTCGCGCGACTTGCTGAGCGCCTTGTCGAGAATGGCCTGCATCGCCGGCGGGATGTCGGGCCGGAACTCCGCGGCGCGCGCCATCGGCTCGTACATGATGGCCCTGACGATGAACGCCTCGTTCGAGGTGTCGAACGGCTTGCGGCCGGTGAGCAGCTCGAAGAGCACGATGCCCAGCGCGAACACGTCGGCGCGCTTGTCGAGCGGCTGCCCGGTGAGCTGCTCGGGCGGCATGTAGCTGAACTTGCCCTTCACCGTGCCGGTCTTGGTGAGGTTGGTCTGGTTGGCGGCCTTCGCGATGCCGAAGTCGACGACCTTCACCGCGCCCGAGCGCGAGATGAGGATGTTGTCGGGGCTGACGTCGCGGTGCACGAGGCCCATCCACTCGCCCGTCGCGGGGTCGGCGAAGTCGTGCGCGTACGCGAGCCCCTCGCACGCCAGGCTCACCATGCGCGCTGCGAAGGTCACCGGCAGCGGCTGCTTCGCCTCGATCGCCTTGCGGAACAGCAGGCGCAGGTTGATGCCGTCGATGAACTCCATCACGAGGTACCAGGTGCCCTCGACCTCGCCGAAGTCGAAGACCTGCACCACGTTCGGGTGGTTCAGCTGCGCCGCCAGCCGCGCTTCCGAGAGGAACATCGCGATGAAGTTCTGCTCGTCGGCGAGGTGGGGGAGGATTCGCTTCACCACCACCTGCTTCTCGAAGCCCATCGGGCCGGCCGCGCGCGCGAGGAACACCTCGGCCATGCCGCCGGCGGCGAGCTTGCGCAGCAGCTGGTACTTGCCCAGCACGGCAGGAGGAGCGTTCACCACATCACCCGTTGCAACAGTCTCTCACTCCTGCGCCTCGATCATGAACTCCACCCGGCGGTTGAGGGCCCGCCCGGCGGGTTTCTTGTTGTCGGCCACCGGCTTCGTCTCGCCGTAGCCGATGGCCTTGAGACGCGCGCCGTCGACGCCGCGTTCCTGCAGGGCCCGCATCACGCTGTTGGCGCGGCGCTGGCTCAGCTCGAGGTTGAACGAGTCGTCGCCCTGGTCGTCGGTGTGCCCCTCGACGCGAATCACCTTGAGCTTGTCGTGCTCGAGGATGATCGCGGCGACCTGGTCCAACAGCGGCGCGGAGTCGGGGAGGATCACGTCGCGCCCGGTGGCGAAGTGCACCTGCTTCTTGATCTCGATCTTGTCCTTCTTGAGCACCACCAGGCTCTGCTTCGGCACGGCCTTCAACACGAAGTCGACCACCAGCGCGTCGCCCGGGTTGCCGCTCAGCCGTCGCGCTTGCGCGAGGTAACCCGGCGCGCTGACCTCGACGATCTGCTCGCCCGCGGGGAGCTTCTCGAAGGTGAATTCACCCGTGTCCTTCGACTTGCCCGCCAGCCCCGCGCCGGGAATCGCCAGCGTCGCGGCCACCGGCTTCTCGTTCTCGTCGAGCACCGTGCCCTTGAGCGACATCGGCTTTGGAGGCTCGGGCGGCAGCGGCGACAACGCCAGCTCGACGTTGAGCAGCCCGCCCTTGTCGACCGCCCCGCCCTGCTCCTTCGGCTCGTAGCCGGCGCGCGAGGCGACCACCTTCACCGTGCCCGGCGTGACCGCCTCGATCGCGAAGCGGCCGTCGGCCTCGGTCAAGATGCGGTTGCGGCCGGGCACCTGCACCACCGCCTCGCTCAGCGGCTTCTTCGTCGCAGCGTCGAGCACCAGGCCCTGCACCCGGCCGGTGGTGGGCGCCTGCGCGACCAGCTTCTCCTTCTCGACCACCTTCTCGATGATCTCCGGCGCGCTCGTGCCGCCCGCGGCCGGGTCGACGCCCGCCTGCCAGCCCACCGCGAACTGCAGCTGCCACGGCGGCACCGGCAACAAGCCCGGCTGGCTCACCTTCGTCAGGCCGATCTCCACCAGGCCATCGACGAACAGCCCGCGCCACGGCAGCACGCGCACGCCCGGGTTCAGCCACATGCGCGGCGGCCCCGCGGCGCCCATCGCCGCGTCGCTCGCCCACTCGAGAAACGGCCGCAGCCCCACCGGCCCGATGATGAAGCGCCCCTCGAGGCCGGCGCCGGCGCGGAACTGGTTGAAGGTCACGATGTCGAGCGCGAAGCGGCGGCTCAGGTCCTGCGCGCGATCGTCGAAGTCGACCGACTGGTCGATGTAGAGGCCGAGGTTGGCGTGGAAGAGCACCGGCACGCCGTGGCGGCGGAAGTCGTAGCTGAAGAGGCCGCCGAACCCGGGAGAGATGCCCTGCCACACCGGGTCGGCGCGGAAGAGCGGCGGCGGCAGGCGCAGGTACGCCTCACCCGCGAGCGCCAACGCGCCGTTCAAGAACGTCGTGCCCGCCTTCACCTTGAAGAAGAAGTCGTTCACCAGCCAGTAGTTGCCCGACGGCGAGGCGGGCTGCTCGAGCGTGGTGCTGCGCAAGAGCGCGGAGAACTCCAGCATCGGCAGCGGGCTGAACGACGCGCCGACCAGCGTCGCGCGGTACTCGTCGGTGCCCGCGGGCACGGTGAGCTGCGAGGTGCGGAAGAAGGCGCCGCGCAGCGAGACCGACAGCGCGCGGTTGGCGAGGAACGCCGAGCGCACGCGATCGAGGCCCATGCCGCCGAGCGCCGCCTGGCCGACCTCGCCCGACGGAATGGTGGGCGGCGGCGGCTCGGCCGCGGGCGTGGGCGGAGGTGCCGCGGCCTGGGCGAGCGCCGCGCTGGCGAGCAGCGCCTGGCAGAGAACGAGTGCGCGCATGGTGGCGCCCCTCACGGCCCGTTGAGCAGCACGTAGGGCTGACCGCAGTTGCCGATGAAGAGGTCGGGCCTGGTGTCGGCGTTGCCCTTGAAGAACTGCACCTCCTGCGTATTCGCGGTGTCGTACGGCATCGCGGTCACCGTCTTGTCGACGAACACCGCCGAGCCGCTGTTCGTGTAGAGCCGGTTGCGGAACTGGAAGCCGTTCGCGCCGCCGCCGGCGATGACGATGTCCTGGTCGCCGTCGAGATCGACGTCGGCCGCCGAGCACGCTTCCGAGGGCACCGGGCCGTACGAGCCCGAGATGAGCACCTGGTACGGGTACGGCTGCGACTCGCCCGGCCAGTTGGTCGCCGTCACGTCAGACAGCACGCCCAGCGAGTTGCCGAGGTTGATGCGGTCGGTGGCGCTGTTGCACGCGAAGATGTCGGGGAACGTGTCGTTGTTGAGATCGGCCACCAGGTTGCCGACCGTGGTGTCGCTCACGTTGGGCACGTTGCTGTTGGTGACGTCGATGAAGAAGCCCGGGCTGATCGCGCCGCGGTTGAGCCAGAGCTTCGCGCGCCCTGCCACGCCGACGTGCACGTCCTGGTAACCGTCGCGGTTGAAGTCGCCGGCGGCCAGCGTGTACGGGTACTCGCCGCACGACAGGCCGGTGGTGGGCAGCTGGTTGCTGACGTTGAAGAAGAAGCCGTTGCCGGTGTTGAGGAACATCTTGAAGTTCTGCGCCTGGCAACCGCACTGGCCGCTGACGTCGGACTCGATGATGTCCTTCGCGCCGTCGTTGTTGAAGTCGACCACCAGCAGCGACGACGCGAAGAACGGGCTGACCGCGGGAATGCGCGGGTACGTCGCGTCGGTGAACACGCCCGTGCCGTCGTTCAAGTACAGGTAGACGGAGTTGGCCGCGGCGAACGCGCCCACCAGCAGGTCGGGGTCGTTGTCGAGGTCGACGTCGGCCACGCGCACCACCGTCATGTCGATGTTGTTGGCGGGGAAGCGCGTCGCGGTGCCGTCGACGAAGCCGCCCGCGCCGTCGTTGACCCAGATGCGCAGCTTGTCGCCGCGGCACGTCGCCGGGTCACCTGAGCAGCCACCTGCGCCGCGCTTGCAGCCGTGCACGATGACGATGTCCTCGTCGCCGTCCTTGTCGATGTCGACGTTGATGGAGTCCGCGACGCAGTAACTCTGGTCGGGGATTGTCTTCATCGTCTTGTACTCGAGGCCCGCGCTGGCGCTGTTGAGCAGCAGCCGCGACTGCGTGCCGTCTCCGGGGATCATCAGGTCTGCCCGGCCGTCGCTGTTGACGTCACCGAACGCGCCCTCGCTGTCGGCGTCGAGCAGCTTCGGAATGCGCGACGCGGTGCCGATCGAGAAGAAGCCCGTGCCGTCGTTGATGTACGCCTGGTAGCGCGGGTCGGTGTCGATGTGATGGAGCAGCAGGTCGAGGTCACCGTCGAGATCGATGTCGACCGCGTCGGCCTTGCGGTTGATGCGCAGCGACGGCGGCGCGGCCGGCAGGCGGAAGATGGCCTGCGTGCTCGCCTGGTCGACGAAGCGGCCCGTGCCGTCGTTGGTGAGGTACTGGTAGATCTGCCCGTCCTTCACCACGACGAGGTCCTTGATGCCCGAGCCGGGCCGGAACTCCGCCGCGACGCAGCCGGTGCCCGCACCGCCCACCACGGGGATGAGCGCGTTGCTCAGCGTGAACGTGCCGGCGGGCCCCTGCAGGTAGTAGTTCGCCTGCTGGTTGTTGGTGTTCACCACGAAGACGTCGTCGTCGCCGTCACGGTCGTAGTCGGCGATGCACGAGTAGGCGCTGTCGTCGTTGATCGCCGGCAGACCGGTGCGCGTCGGGGTGAAGCCGCCGTCCTTCTGGTTCAGGTACATGTAGTCGAGGCCGCTGACCGTCACGTACACGTCCTGGAAGCCGTCGGAGTTCAGGTCGCCCGCGGTGCCCGAGCGCTGCGTCAGCGTGCAGCACGGCGGGTTGATGTGGGTCGGCGTGGTGATGGTGTACACGCCCACCGGGAAGTTCCTGATGAACCGCGCCGCGTTGTTGCCCGTTGGGTAGCCGTTGGGCGGCACCACGAACATGTCCTTCGTGCCGTTGCCGTCGAAGTCGGCGATCACCACGTCCTGCGTGTCGATGCGGTTGTCGCCCGGGAAGTTCTGGTCGCGAATGAAGGTGCCCGTGCCGTCGTTGATCCACAACAGGTCGGTGCCGTCGCTGTCGTAGCTGACGTTGTACCGGCCCTGGTACGCGTCGAGGTCACCGTCGTTGTCGATGTCGAAGAGCTTGGTGATGTTCATGCCGCGCTCCTGCGTGAGCGGCAGGCGCGAGGGCGGGAAGCGGAACACCACGCCGTCGTTGAAGTTGTACGCCGAGGCCAGCGTGCTGTTCGTCGCGTCGGGGTTGATGACCGTGACGTTCGCGTTGCCCGCGACGTGCGCCGGCGTCGTCACCTGCAGCGCCGAGGGGCCCAGGTAGACCACGTTGGTGCCGTCGATGGAGTCGAAGCGCACCGTCGCGCCCGCCTTGAAACCGCGGCCCGAGACGAACACCACCGTGCCGCCCGCCGTGGGGCCCTGGTTCGGCGTGAGCGAGACCACCGCGATCGACGGGAGGTCCGCCGGCTGGAAGTACGAGAAGCCGTTGGCCAGCGTCGCGGCCTGCGTGTCGGGGTTGGTCACCGTGACGCCGACCGAGCCGGGGCCGCCGACGCCGGGAATGGTGACCACGATCGCCGAGGGCGAGATGACGTTCGCGGCCGGCGCCGGCGTGTTGCCGAACTTCACCGACGCGCCCGCCTGGAAGTTGGTGCCGAGCACCGTCACCTGCGTGCCACCCGTCACCGGGCCGAACGCCGGCGAGACGCCCGTCACCGTCGGCGGAGGCACCGGCGCGAGGTAGGTGAACGCGTTGTTCAGCGTCGCCGCCTGGTTGTCGGGGTTGGTCACGGTGACCGCGACCGGGCCGTTGCTGCCCGTCGGCGTGGTGCAGGTGATGGCGGTGCCGCCGGTCTGCACGCTGACGCTCTGGCAGGCGTTGTTGCCGATCTTCACCGTCGCGCCGGTGCGGAAGAACGTGCCGGTGATGGTGACCGCGGTGCCGCCGGTGGTGGGGCCCGACGACGGCGTGACCTGCACCGGGTTGGGCGGCGCGACGAAGGTGTACGCGTTGTTGAGCGTCACCGACTGGCCGTCGGGGTTGATGATGGTGATGGCGATCGGCCCGTCAGCGCCCAGCGGCGTGACGACGTCGATGTCGGTGCTCGAGAGCACGACGGCCGAGGGCGCGGAGGTGCCGCCGAAGCCGACCGACGCGCCGACCTGGAAGCCCGAGCCGTTGATGCGCACCGTCGTGCCGCCCTGCCCCGGCCCGCTGTTGGGCGTGACGGTGGCGATGGTCGGCGGCGGCACCACGTAGCGCACCGCGCCCGTCAGCGCCGCCGACTGGCCGTCGGGGTTGGTCACCGTGACGTCGGCGAGGCCGATCGGTCCCGGCGGGCCCGCGCCGTCGATGCGGCCCGGGTTGACCTGCGTGGCGCCCACCATCGGCGTGAGGCCGACGAAGGCCTGCACCTGGCTCTGGAAGTTGGCGCCGTTCACCGTCATCGGCGTGCCCCCGAGAATGCTGATCTGCCCGGGCGCGACCGAGGCGATGGTCGGCGCGACTCCGAGCGTCGCCGGGTCCATGTAGCCGAAGGCGTTGGCCAGCGTGGCCGAGGCGCCGTCGAAGTTGATGGCCGTGAGATCGACCACCGAGCCGATCATGCCGCCGGGGCTGACCACCACCGCGGTGTCGTCGCCCGAGACGAAGGCGCGCGAGGCCGGCACGCCCCCGAAGAGGAACTGGCCCTGCGGCAACAAGAAGGCGCCCGTCGCGCGCGCCATGGTGCCGCCCGTCGAGGGGCCGCTGTTGGGGCGCAGCGAGTCGAGTGACGGCGTGGTGGTGACCGCGCCGAGGTCGAGCGCGTCACCCGTCTGGCCGCTCGCGTCGTTGGCCACGCGCGCGACCGCCAGCACCGGCGAGCCCGACAGCGAGCGCACCTCGATGACGCCGCTCGAGCTGCCCGCGCCCAGCGAGCTCAAGATGAGCGGCGCGTTGAACAACCCGCGCGGAGGCACGCTGATCGACAGCGGGTTGCCGCGCGGCGCGCCGGAGTCGACGCGCAGGGCGATCTCCACCTGCGCGGCGGCGAGGCCCGCGTTGGCGACGGTGAGGCCGGTGCGCGGCTCGCCGGCCGGCAGGAGGAAGCGCACGCCGGCGCCGGTGTGGCCGTTGTAGAGCCGCACGTCGCTGTTGGCCGTCGAGAGCACGAAGGTCGAGGTCATCAGCGCGCGCGAGCTCGTCACGTACACCGACGAGATGGTCTGCGTGGGCGTGGTGCGCGAGAGCAGCGTGCGCGCGAGGTCGGGCACCTGCACGAAGCCGTTGGCCGGCACGTTGACGGTGATCGACCCGAGGCTCTGGCCCTGCGAGGTGCGCAGCTCGACGTTGGCCGACGCCGCGCCGGTGGGGTCGGTGTTGGTGACGTAGAGCACCGAGGTCTCGAGGTTGGTGTCGGGCACGTAGCCGAGCACCTGCGAGCCCGAGGCGTCGGCGTACGGCCGGCCCTGGATCGCGCCGCCGAGGCGGCCGTTCGAGTACACGCGGCCCATCGCCAGCAGCTGGCCGCCGGTGCTGGAGATCTCCAGCGTGACGTTGGCGTTGCTGACGTTCATCGTCTGCAGCACGTCGTCGTTCGTGTACGTCGCGTTGGGCGCGATGCTGAGCGCGGTGATGCGGCCGGCCTGCGAGCCGTCAGCCGCGCGCGCGGTGATGTCGACCGTGGCGCTCGTCGTGCCGACGTTGCGCACCGTCAGCCACGTGCGGAAGGCGCCGACCGACGAGGCGTACGGCACGAGCAGCCGGGCCGCCGACCGCGCCTGCGTCTGCCCGGGCACCACCCACGCGTCGCCGCTGGTGCGCTCGGTGATGGTCACGCTCGAGACCACCGGGCCGTCGGCGGACACCACGATGCTGCCCGTCTTGTCCTGCTGGGTGGTTGATGCCGCCGCGTAGCGAATGATGTCGGTGACGATGGTGCGCCCAAACGGGGGAATCGCCGCCGCCAGCGCGCGCGCGCCCAGCGAGTTGCCGGAGTTGTCGTACGCGGTGACGTTCACCACCACCGGGCGGCCCGAGAGGTTGGCCACCGCGAGATCGCTGCGGAACGCCGCGTCGTCACGCGCCATCGGCACGATGACGTCGGGGTAGCTCGTGGCGCGCTTCGCCAGCGAGTCGACCGCGTCGTAGCGGAAGGCGCCGGTGAGGTTGGCCACCTGCGTGTCGGGGTTGGTGAGCTGCACGGTCGCCGTGCCGGCCGTGCCCGCCGGAGTGACGGCGTACGCCACGGTGCCCGAGACGACGCGCACGTTGGTCGCGGCCTGGCCGCCGACGTTGATGGTCGCTCCCGACTGGAAGCCCGTGCCGTTGAGCTGAATGGTGGTGCCACCCGCGAGCGGGCCACCGCCGGGCTTCACGGTCAGCACGGTGGGCGGCGGGTTGTAGGTGAAGCCGTTGGTCAGCACGCCTTCCTGGCCGTCGAGGTTGACCACGCGCACGTTCACCGGCCCGAGCGGGTTGGGCGGCGTGGTGCCGGTGATCACCGTGGCCGAGCCGATCATCACCGCCGAGGCCTCGGTGGTGCCGAAGTAGACGCGCGCGCCGGCGGCGAAGTTGTTGCCGGCGATGGTGAAGGCGGTGCCGCCCGTCGTCGGGCCGGTCGCGGGGAAGATGGTCGTCACTTCCGGGCGCGGCGTGTACGAGAAGCCCATCACCAGCGTGCTCGACTGGCCGTCAGGGTTGGTGATGGCGACGTCGACGCGGCCGCTGGGCCCGTTGGGGCTGGTGCTGGTGGCGATGCCGGCGTTCTGCGTGGCCGCCGCCGACGCGGTGTAGCCCCCGAAGAAGACCAGCATGCCCGCCTGGAAGCCCGAGCCGGTGAGCACGGTCTGCGTGCCGCCCGTCGCGAGGCCGGAGTTGGGCGTGATGCTCGCCAGCCGCGGCGGCGTGCCGAGCTGCGAGGGGTCGACGTACGTGAAGCCGCGCAGCAGCTGGGCTGACTGGCCGTCGGCGTTGACCACCGTGAGGTCGACGGTGCCCGCCATGCCCGGCGGCGCGATGGCCGAGAGGCGCGTGCCGTTCATCACCGTCACGCCGGTCGCGGGCGTGCTGCCGAAGAGCACGCGAATGCCCTGCGCGAAGTTGGTGCCGATGACGAGGGCCACGGTGCCGCCGGTGGTGGGGCCGCGCGCGGGCGTGACGCTGGTCACGGTGGGTGCGTTGCCCAGCGAGATGTTCGCGTAGGTGAGGCCGCCGGTCAGGGTGGAGCTCTGCTGGTCGGTGTTGGTGACGACCACGTCGACCGCGCCCGCGGCGTGGGCCGGGGCGGTGATGAAGACCAGCGTGTCGTCGACGAAGGTGGTCGGCACCGCGACTCCATCGACCGTCACCGTCGCGCCCGCCTCGAAGCCGCGCCCGGCGAGCAGCACCTTGAGGCCGCCCGCGAGCGGCACGGTGTTGGGCGTGATGCTGGTGAGCTGCGGCGGCGAGCGGTTGTAGGTGAAGCCGTTGACGAGGCGCCCGGTCTGGCCGTCGGGGTTGGTGATGGCGACGTCGACCACGCCGGCCGCGTGCGGGAGGAACGAGCCGGTGATCATGCCGCTGCCGATGGTGACGCCCTGCGCGGGCACGCCGCCGGCGAAGACGAGCGCGCCGGGCGTGACGTTCTGCGTGGTGAGGGTGACGGGCGTGGTGTCGGCGCTGCCGCCGTTGTTCGGGTTGACCGCGCTGACGATCGGCGCCGGGCCCAGCACGCGCGGGTCGACGTAAACGAAGCCCTGGTTCTGCGTGACGACCTGGCCGTCGGGGTTCTGCACGCGCACGTCGACCGGGCCGGTGACCATCGACGCGGGCGTGACGGCGCTCAGGCGCGAGGCGCTGATGACGGTGACGCCGGTCGCCTCGGTGGTGCCGAAGTAGACGCGCGCGCCGGCCTGGAAGCCGCCGCCGGTGATGAGCACCATGGTGCCGCCGGTCTGCGGGCCGAGCGCGGGAGTCACCGCGGCGATCGACGGCAGGTTGCCGCGCAGCGACGGGTCGAAGTACCAGAAGCCGAGCGGCAGCTTCGCCTGGCGGCCGCCGCCCTGCGTGACGACCACCTCCACCGGGCCGATGGTGCCGGCCGGCGTGGTGCAGGAGATGGTCGCGCCGCCCACCACCTGCACGCCCGTCGCGGCCTGGCCGCCGAAGGTGACGGTGGCGCCCGACTCGAAGCCGCTGCCGATGACGGTGACGCGCGTCATGCCGGCGATGGGGCCGATCTCGGGCGTCACGCGCGCGATGGAGAAGGTGGCCGGCGCGTTGCTGCCCCACGCCCAGCCGTTGACCAGGGTGTCGCTCTGGCCGTCGTCGTTCTGCACGCGCACGTCGGCGGCGCCCACCGGGCCGGCGGGGGTGATGCCGGTGATGGACCGCTCGTCGATGCGGCGCGAGGCCTGGAGCACCGAGCCACCGATGGTGACGATGGTGCGCTCGCTGAAGTTGCGGCCGTCGATGACCACGTCGGTGCCGCCGTCGGGCGGGCCGAAGTTCGGCGTGATGCGGCTGATGACCGGGCCGCCGACGTAATAGTTGTAGCCGCGGCGCAGCACCGCCGAGCGGCCGTCGGGGTTGGTGATGGCGACGTCGACGACGCCGGGGGCGCCGGGGGGCGTGAAGCCGCTGGCGGTGGTGCCGCCGGCCATGACGCCGGTCGCGACGCGGCCGCCGAAGAAGAGCTTCGCGCCCGGGCTCAGGTTGCTGCCGCTGAGCGCGACCGAGGTACCGCCGAGCGTCGTGCCGGCGATGGGTGACACCGCGTTGAGCACCGGCGGCACTCCGTCGGCGCTGCTGTAGCCGAAGGCGGCGCTGAGCAGCGCGGTCTGCCCGTCGGGGTTGGTGACCTCGACGTCGGCGGTGCCCACGTCGCCTGCCGGCACGGTGCCGGAGAAGCTTTGCGAGTCGGCCACCACCACGTCGGAGCCGGGCGAGCGCCCGACGAAGAAGAGGAGCCCGTCCTGGAAGTGGTTGCCGGTGACGAGCGCGACGGTGCCGCCGCTCGCCGGGCCGCTTCGCGGGTCGATGCCGCTCAAGTCGGGCGGAGGCACCGAGCCGTCGTTCACGTAGTAGGTGAAGCCGTCGGTGAAGGTCGTCGACTGGCCGTCGGCGCTCGAGACGACGACGTTCACCTTGCCGCCCGAGTCGGTGGCCGGCGTCACCACCGTCAGCGTCGTCGCGTCGACCACCTTCACGAACGTCGCGGGCGCCTTGCCGAACGAGACCGTGGTGCCCTGGCGGAAGTTGTTGCCCTTGATGACGGCCACCGTGCCGCCGGCCGTCGGCCCGCGCGTCGGGAGGATCTGGCCGATGACCGGGGCGGTGGTGCTGCCGTTCGTCTTCGGGCTCTTGTCGCCGCAGGCGCTCAGGAGCACCGCGAAGACGACGAGGGGGATCACTGCCGACCGCAGACCGGGGAGCGCGCGCATGTGTGACCTCGAGGATTTCTGCGCGAGGTGGGGACTCGCGCAGGGCGTGAAGGTTACGGCCGTTGGTGGAGTGGGAGCGGAAAAAAAGATTGGGCGGTTTGGCCTACACGGGCGCACCTTGCTTCGAGGGGAATGGTGAGGGTGGTGGTGTCTTCGGTGCTCGGCGCGTGCAGCTCCTCGCATCGGGCGTCGGGTCGTGCAGCTGACGCACGTCAACGCGCGGCTCAGAGCAGTGCGAGCTGCGGGTCGCGCCGACGCAACGTGCGCTCGAGATCCGTGAGCCACGCGGCCGACTTCAACCAGCGATCCGTCACGATGATCGAGGTCCAGTCGAGTGCGGCCATCCGCGTGCGCTGCGCTGCGTCCAGCTCGAACTTCCGACGGCGCCCGTGCCATGCGAAGCCATCGCAGTGCAGGCCGACGCGGTGCCGAGGCCACGCGAAGTCGAGCCGCACCACGTGCTGACCGTCGGCGTCCTTCAGGCGGTATTGCAGCTTCGGCGGGGGCAGGCCGCTCTCGCGCACGCGACGTCGGACGCGGGTCTCCAGCGGTGACTCCGTGCCGACCCCGCCGCGCAGGTCGAGCAATGCTGCGAGCCGCCCTGCTCCGGGCGTTGCCTTCTTCGTCACCGTCGCGAGCTCGCGGTCGAGCTGTTCCTCGAGAAACGGCCAGCGGTGCTGCGATGAGTCGAGCGCGACCTCGAGCGCTTCGTCTTCGAGCGTCTCGGCGAGATCGACGAGCGTTCGTGCGAGGGTCGTCACTCGAAGCGGGCCAACCGCCTCGGTCCTGAACGACCGCCTCGAGGTGTGCACGACGAAGTCATCCGGCAGACGCGCGCTCCGACCATGGGGTGCGAGCACGTGAATGGTGCGGTGTTCGCGCTCGCAACCGGCGATGTTCCACACACCGCCGGCGGACCCATGCGACAACGCCGAGCCGTCACCGAGTGAGAGGAGCGCACCCAGACGGTACGCCGATGAAAACAGCGCGGTGAGTCGTGCGTCGCGCTCGACAGCCCAGCGAATCGCGCCGCGCGACAGGCCCGCCGCAACCAACTGCGCGACGGTGACGACACCGTGCTGCGCCGACGCGAGCCGATGAATCACGTGTTCGGAGTTTTCGTAGTCCCCACTACGAATTTGCCGAACACGTGAACTCACTGCGCACGCACCTGGTGAAGTGACCGCACTTCGCTCGAAACCGAGGGGCTGCCGGACGTGCGCACGGCCAACACCCCCGTCACGCCCTCGTCCCTCGAGGCCCTGTGCTTCGATGCGAGCACCGAAGCAGCGGGTTTCTCCTCACCCAACCCTCTCCTCCTCGGGAGGAGAGGGAGCGCGCGGTGCACTCACGGCCGGCACACGACCTGCCCAAACAAGTCGAGCCCGGTCCCGCGGTCGGCCTCATACCCGACGTGCAGCACGCCACCATCGAGCGACGTCACGCCGGGCGCGAACAACCCGCTCACGCCATTGGGCGTGAAATCGCGCACCCCCGCATCGCCCCCGAGCGACAACCCGACGAGCCGCGGCGTCGGCAGCCCTTGCGACCAGAACGCGACGGTCCCGGCCGCAACGGTGGCGAGGTTGAGATCCGCCGACGACCCGCTGAACACCGACGCCGCGATGGGCTGCGGCGAGGTGAGCGCATTGGGCAACCACCGCAGCGTCACCACCGCCGGCGACGACGTGCTCCCCAGCCACGCCCCGCCCGCCTCCTGCGTGGTGCCATCGAGCTGCACGCGCACGGCATCAGCGGTCTCCCCGGCGACGGTCTCCTCGCGCACGGTGCCCTGCGCCTGCAGCGCCGTGTTGAACGCCTGGAAGCGCACGCGGAACGTGCCACCCGACTGCGCGACCCACCCGAAGAGGAAGTCACTGCTGTTGGGCCGGCGCACGACGTCGGCCGAGAACACCAGGTCACCGCCGGCGTCCGACGCGGCCACGACGTTCTTCGGCGCGGTGATGACGCCGTTGCTCCCGTCGTAGACCGCGGCGTTGAGCGACAGATCGGCGCCGACCCACGCGACCGCGATGGTCGACGACGCGCTCGGGTTCGCGGCGACGCGCGGCCCCTTGAACACCGACACGCCGCTGGCGACGACGCGGGTGAAGCCGACCACGCCGAGCTCGCTCACCCGCACCAGCACGATGCGCGTCACGCCACCGACGGTCTCGATCCAGCTCGCGGCGAAGTCGGCGCCCACGCGCACCACCTCGGGCCGCACGCAATCGGTGGCGGTGGGGTCCGACAGCTCCTGCTCGTTGCCGAGGGTGCGCAGCGCCGCGTCGAACCGCCGGAAGAACACCCGCGACGCCCCGCGCCGCTGGTCGAGGTACACGCCCGCCGAGCCGCCCGACGAGGTGGGCGCGAGGCTCAAGTGCGTCGACGCCGCGTTCGGGGTGACGAGCAGCGCCGCTTCCTTCGACACGTCGGTGCGCCCATCACAGTCATTGTCGAGGCCATCGCAGGTGAACTCGCTCGCCTCGTAGGTCGGCCCGTAGCTGGCGGCGGTGCACGGCGCCTCGCCATTCCCCGCGATGCACGCGCGCTGCACGTTGGCGCACACGCCCTGGCTCAGCTCGCAGCTGCCGATGCGAACGAACCCGCCATCGCCCAGGCGATCGACGACGCCGTTGCAGTCGTTGTCGAGCCCATCACAGAGCGTCTCGGTGAGCTGGTAGTCGGGCCCGTACGAGGCCGCGGTGCAGGTGGTCTCGAACGCGCCCGCGCGGCACGCGGCGACCTTGCCCGCGCACACGCCCGCGTCGAGCGCGCACGGCGTCGACGACACCACGCCCTCGTCGGTCATGCCGTCGCAGTCGTTGTCCTGGTTGTCGCAGGAGGTCTCGGTGGCCTCGAAGCCGGGCGCGAGGCACACCCCGGGAGCGCCCGCGGTGCACGCGCGCTGGAACCCCGCGCACACGCCGACCGCGCTGCACGCGCCGCCACCCACGCCCTCGTCCTTCATGCCGTCGCAGTCGTTGTCCTTGTCGTCGCAGCGCGTCTCGGTGGCCTCGTAGTCGCCGCCGTACTGGGCCGCGCTGCACGTCGCGACGTACCCGCCGTCGACGCACGCCTTCTTCGCGCCTGCGCACACGCCGTCCTGCAGCTCGCACGCGGGGGCGTCGACGAGATCTTCGTCGGTCATGCCGTCGCAGTCGTCGTCCTTGCCGTTGCAGCTCTCGGTGCCCGGGCCGACGGAGCCTTCGCAGTCACCGAACACGCCGTCGACGCACTTCTGCGTGCCGCGCACGCACTCACCGACGTCGGTGCCGCACGCGCGCGTCTCGCTGCCGGTGCAGGGCATGCCGGTGGGGACCTTGCAGAGGCCCGACTGGCAGGAGAAGCCGGAGATGCACGGGTGGTCGGCGTCGCAGCGCTTGTCGCCGAGCTCGCTGAGCTTGGGCACCGAGCAGCCGACGATGAAGCCGAGGGCCAGCATCATCAAGGTTCGGCCCGACAGCAGACTCCCCTCACCCTGACCCTCTCCCCAGCGGGGAGAGGGGAGCTTGGGACTGCTCCGCTCACGCTCCGCATTCCGGTCCACGACTTCGTCGCGCGGCTCGCTCACGGCGTCACCCCCGCCTGGGGCACCGACGGCCCCTGCGCGCCCCACACGATGCCGCTGATGAGCGCGCCGAGGCCCATCGCGCCGGCCGAGCCGAACAGCACGTTGGCTGCGGTGGCGTTGCTCTCGGCGTCGCGCAGCTTCGCGCTGGCGTCACTCTGGAACGGCGCGTCCTTCGCGGCCTGCACCAGGCCCTGGCTCGTCACCCCGAAGTAGCTGCCCACGCCGACCGCCGCCGCGCCGAGCGCGAGGAAGGCGATGGTGAAGGCCATCGGCGCCTTCGACGGCGGGTTGGCGGGCACGAGCGGCGCCTCGATGCCGGGCCGGTTGCCCTCGGGGAGAATGACGACCTTGGTGGGCGTGTCGGTGACGAGCACCGTCTTCTTCCGCTCCTCCTCGAGCTTGGCGATCTCCTTCAGCTTCGCCTCGGCCTCGGCGAGCTTCTTCGCCGCGTCCTTCGCCATCGCGTCGGCTTCGGCCTTGCGCTTCTCGTCGTCGAGCCGCGCCGCCTCGCGCGCCTTCGCCTCGGCCTCGGCCTTCTTCGCTTCGGCCTCCGCCTTCGCTTGCGCGAGCGCCTTCGCTTCCGCCTCCGCCTTGAGCCGCTCGGCTTCCTGCTTCGCGATGAGCGGCGCGAGTTCCTTCTTCACCTTCACGCGAATGGCCTCGACGTCGGCCGCGACGCGGGGTGACACCTTGAGCGGCAGCTTCGCGTCGGGCGAGAGCAGCAGGCCCGCCTTGAACGCCGCGGCCGCGTCGTCAGACCGGTTCAGGTCGGCGAGCACGACGCCTTCAGCGAGGTTGACCAGGCACATCTGGTCGCCGGTCTCGGCCTGCTTCCTGGCCAACGCGAGCTGCTCGAGCGCGCGCTCGTACTCGAGGCCTTCGTGGAGCCGCAGCGCCGCGTTGTAGAAACGCTGGAAGTCTTCGTCGTTGGCGAGCGCCGGAGTGGCCAGCGCGAGGACCAGGCAGAGGAGCCACCGCATAGGAGCGGCAGCTTACGGCTTCTTGATGAAATTCATCGCGGGACGCGAGTTGCGCCCCTTGCCCGCGGGGTTGATGCCGGTCAGCGCCAGCGCCGTCGAATACACGTGGCCCGCGTCAGACACGAAGCTGTTGGCGCTCTTGGTGCCCTGGAGCACGCCGGTGGCCGGGTTGTACGCCGGGTCGAGCGAGCCGTCGGGCATGAGGGGAATGCCGGCGAGGCTCGAGGTGCCGACGCGACCGTACTGGCGATCGCCCTGCACGCTGCCGCCGAGGAAGGCGACCGAGTTGACGTCCCAGTGCTGGCAGCAGTCCTGCTTCATGATCTTGTCGTACTTGACGGGATCGCTGTCGGTGCTGGCGAGGATCGACGCGACGTCACCCTGCAGCGTGCGGCCCATCTCCGACGCGAGCACGATGGTGGTGAGATCCCAGTACGACTTGCCGCTCGTGCCGAACTGGTTGGTCTTCAGCTTGTTCACGAAGGCCTTGAGCGGCGTCCACAGGTCGCGGCGCAGATCGGTCAGCTGGTCCTGCTGACCACCGCGGCCGAAGATGCCGTAGCGATCTTCGTGCGTGTCGAAGCCGCGGATCTGGCGGTTCTCGATCCAGAAGCCGATCGAGAGGCCCTTGCTCATCAGCTCCCAGGCCATCATCGCCTGCACGTTGGTCATCGGGCAGTCCTTCGACCGCGCCGGGTTGCCGTTGACCGAGGTCGCGTTGGTCGCCTCGTCGGCGGTGGTGACGCCGAAGTCGGCCCGCAGCTGGGGATCGGTGAAGAGCGTCGATGGGTCGACCACCACGCCCGTGCCCGAGGTCAGCTGCTTGTAGATGCCGACCGCCGAGCTGAACGCCGCCACCGACTCGCCGTTGTGATCGGTGATGAAGTTCTGGTGGAGGTTGTCGACGAACTGCCGAATGCGCTGCGAGCGTGCGCCGGCGGTGACGTTGCCGAGCTGGGCGAGCCTGTTGCGCATCTCGGCCGGCGTGCGCCCGTACACGGTGTGCGCGTACGTCGGGCCGAGCTTCTCGTAGTAGCCGGTGCCTTCCGGGTAGTTCGCCTCTTCGAGCTCACCGTCGCTCAGCCACCGGTGCCAGCTCACGTTGGCCAGCGGGTACGCCGAGCCGTACACCTCGGCGAAGGCCTGCATGAGCGTGCGCTCGTCGGAGCCGCGCTGCGCGGAGAGCGGCGTGTAGTTGGCGTACTTGCCGTAGTGGTATTCCCACCGCGAGCCGGAGTGGAAGACGTAGCCGTTGTGCGAGCTGACCACCGCGAGGTCGTTGAAGAGCGGCAGCCCGTCCTGCGCGAGGAAGCCGTAGGTGATGTTGCCTTGCGTGCGCGGCGTGAAGTGCGCTGCGTCGAGCGCGTAGTTCTTCGGCCGGTAGAACTGGTTCGACCATGCGGGGTTCGGGTTCAACGTGCCCGAGGGAATGGTCATCGTCGCGTGGTTGGGCGAGTCGACCGGGCCGAACATCGAGTAGCTGTCCCAGCCGCCTTCCTGGAACCACGTCACGAGGAAGCGCGGTTCCATCTGCTGCGCGACGGCCTCGGCGATGCCGAGCGTCTTCGCGGTGCCCGGCACACCCCACCGGCGGAAGAACCCGAGCCAGTCGAGCACGCCGATGGCAGCAGCGCCCTTGAGCAGTGAACGGCGTTTCATGGCGCACCCCGGAACGTCGGCGAGTTGGCGACCGACTTGAGCACCGGCCGCATGTCGCCGCCGTTCGCGAAGGTCGTGTCCCACAGCTGCTTGTAGATGACGCGCTCGTCGTCCTTCGAGCGCATCTCGCGCCCGAGCAGCAGCTTGAACTGCGTGTTGATCATGCGGCGAATGAAGGGCTCCTTCTTCACCGCCTTGGTGGCGAAGGCTTCCATGCCCGCGCCCTTGTACGCGTAGGTCGCGACCAGCCCGCGATCGGTGTCGTCGATCGGCTGGCCCATCAACGTGTCGCGGAAGGTGCCGTCATCGGCCCACTTGAGGCGCTGGTGCGCGAGCGGCGTCAGCAGCTGGTGGCAGTTGAAGCAGATGCTCGAGGGGTCGACGGTCGACGCGGCGGTGGCGGTGCCACGCTGGGCGAAGACCTCCGGCGGCACCTCGAAGATCGAGCCCATGAAGCCCGAGAAGACGCGCGCCGGGTAGTTGTAGTGCGGGAGCCCGGGCTTGTTGCTGACGTACCCCTTCGAGGTGAGCACGCCGGTCTTCCCGTGCTCGGGCGGGCGCGGCTGCTGCTGGAAGTTGGTGTCGACCGTGTAGTCGGCGGTCAGCACCTCCTCGAAGCTGCGGCCCGTCGTGGTGACCCAGGTCCAGATGCGGGCGGGCTCGTCTGATTCCGGAGTGCCCTGGCTCTCGATGCGGAGCCGGATGCGGTTGAAGTAGTAGTCGCGGAAGTCCTGCGAGGCGAAGACGGCGTCGACGACCGACGACCAGCCGGCGGCGTCGAGCTGCGAGAACTCCGAGTTGTTGGGCGGCCGGCCGAGCACGCGCTGGGTGAGCGCGACCAGGCGCAGGCGTTCCTTGTCGGAGGCCGCGGTGGCGGCGAGCTCGACGGTGGGTGCCATGGTGAAGAGGAAGTCGGGGTGACGCACCAGCGCCTCGCACACGCCCGACCAGGCGGAGTTGAGCGTGCCGAGGGTCGCGAGGTCGGTGAGCAGCGCGTAGGTGGTGTTCTTCTCGGCCTGCGTCGCGGGGCGGTAGAGCATCCGCTGGTAGAGCACGTCGATCTTCGCCTTCGCCGCGTCGGCGCGCGCCGTGCCCGTGCCCGTGCCGAGCGGCCCGCGCACCGTCATCGAGTCGAGGTAGATGTTGCGATCGCCGCCGTTGATGACCGCGTCGTTGAAGAAGCTGACGGTGACCGCGGTCGCGCCGGGCGCGGTGACGGTGATGTCGACGAACTTGTCTTCGTAGAGCGTGGCGTTCGACCAGAGCATCGTCGACGCGGTGGTCGCGGTGCCGATCTGCGCGGTGAGCTGCGGGCCGTCACCGTTGCCGTCGAGCGTCGGCTTGCCGCGCACCAGCACGCGGTACGTGCCCGGCGCCGGCACCGTGTAGGGCGCCGAGAAGTCGCAGTTCGTGTAGCAGAAGTAGCCGGCCGGGTTGGTCGAGGCCTGGCCCGCGCCCGTCGCCGGGTTGGGCGTGAGGTTCTCGAACTGGAACGTGGTGTCGGTCTGCGCGGGCACGTCGGCGATGGCATCGGCAAGCGCGAGCCCGGCGAAGGGTCCCGTGCCGTTGGTCGCCGCGGCGCCGCACACGTCGGGCGCGAGCACGTCGAGGCCGAGGAGGAACTCCGCCGTCGCCACGCGCGCCTCGACGAAGTGGGTCGTGAAGTTCACCCCGCCGAAGAGGCCGATGTTCTTGTCGAACTGGTTCTCACCAGCGCGCACCCAGTCGTCGTTGAAGACCGACTTCACCTTCGACTTGAGCTGCACGTAGTTGATGAACGGGTTGTCGTACGAGCTGATGGGCTGGCCGCCGTACGGCATCAGCAGCTCGGGCGGGAACTGCTCATCGGCCGGCGGGCCACCGTTGGCCTCGTAGGTGCGCACCATGCAACCGACCTGCGCGATGGCCTTCACCACCGAGTCGGGGAGCGCCGGCGCGGCCTGCGGCATGCGCACGAAGGAATCGACGGCGCTGACGCGCGCGAGCAGGTTGCCCGGCTGGTCGAGGAAGAAGCCGCCGCTGCGCGCCTGGTAGAAGGTGGTGGTGGCGTCAGCCGAGACGATGAAGCGCCGGCCGGAGCCGTCGGCGTGGCAGCTGGTGCAGCCCGACGCGCCGGTGGTGAGCGCCGGGTAGACGTCAGTGCCGAACACCGCGATCGCGTCTTCGATTCGCACCGTGGTGGGGATGTTGGGATCACACGTGACGTCGGGCGGCACGTACACCTCGCCGCCGCCGCCCGCGCCTCCGCCGCCAATCGGCTGGAAGTCGCCGATCGACCCTTCACACCCGCACAGCAGCGAGCCGAGCCACAGCACTGCGAAGGCTCTTCGCATCGACCACCTCACACGGAAAAATTCCACCGGGAACCAGCGAGCTTCGGCGCGCGAGCGCACACCGTCAACCGTGGGCCAATGTAGCCGCGCATGCGACACGGAAGGCGGCCGGGGCGTGATGGGTCAGCGCGCGCGGTGGCGTTCGAGCGTGCCGTCGAGGGAGGCGCGCGTCACGACCGTCAACGCCTCGAGGCGCCGCAGGGCCCGGCCGGCTCCTGAGGTGAGCTTCGCGCCGAGAGATTCAGCGAGCCCTTCGACGCTGCCGACGCGCCCGCCGCGGAAGTTGGCGACCACGCTGCGCAGGTTGACGAAGCGCTCGGGTGACCGCCCTTCGCGCACCAGCAGGTCGTTGCAGAACGAGCCCCACCCCACCTGCAGCTCCCCGGGCTTCAAGAACGCGTCCCACGCGCGGAGCACCTCGTCGCGTGGTTCCGCGGCGAGGATGCGCTCGGCCGAGACGTCGAGGTGCAGCGGCACGCGCGGCCCGAGCGGGCGAACGGGCTTGAGCAGCCGGCGAAACCGCTCGCCGGTGTCGAGGCGCTCGGCGGCGAGCTCCACCAGCTCGGGGTCGTCGGGGAGCGGCCGCGCGGGATCGCACAGGGGCCACGCGTTCGCCTCGCCGAACACCACCACCACGCGCTGCCCGCGCAGCGGCGCCCACGGATCGACCGGCGCGGTGTTGCGCTTGCGGCGGAACTTGTGGCGCGAGGTGCGCTCGCTGCCCTCGATGAAGGCCAGCTGCCGTTCGACCATCGCGTCGAACGCCGAGAGAATCGGCGTGAAGCGGCCCGGTGCACGCTCGAGGCGATCGAGCACGAAGGCGGTGGCCTCGATGGTCGCCAGGCAGTGTTCTTCGGGCTCGGCGCGGATGCGGTAGTTGCCCGGCTTGTCGGGGAAGAACTTGAGGCGCGGCAGCTTCGAGAGCACCGGGCAGTTGGTGACGACCTTCTTGGCGTTCGACCAGGTGCCGTCGACCACCACCAGCGCCTTCGGCGGCGTCGCGAGCGCGTCGACGTCGGTCGCGGTGTCGCTGGGGAAGAGCACCGCCACGCCGTCCTGGTGGGCGAGCGCCTCGAGCGCCGCGTTGCCGACCGCGGTGGTGCCGATGTGCAGCTCGGAGTTCGGCAGGGAGAGGTGCGCCATGCGGCACGTGGAGATCGGCACCTTCGCCTCGCGCGGGTGCTGCAGGAAGACCACGCGCGTCTGGCTGGGCACCTTCGTCACAGCGTCGCACCAGCACACGCGCTTCGGGCGGCGGCAGGTGAGGCACACTTCGCGGTACTGCGGCTCGACGACGTCCACGCGCCCCATGTGCCTCGTCGCCCGGGGCGACGCAAGCGGCTGTAGGCTGTCGGCCCGATGTTGAGCCTGACCCTCCTCGCAGTGTTGGCGGCCGAGCCCCTGGTGGTGGTGGTGCCGGTCGAGGTGATGGCGCCCGACGGGAGAATCCAGGCGCTGCGGCTCGGGCTGCAGAGCGTGCTGGAGGCCGATCTCAAAGCGGCGGGCGTGCCGGTGCGCACCGAAGACGATCTCGACGCCTCGCACTGGGGGAAGATCCAGGGCGCGACGCACGTGCTGATCTGCACCGTAATGAACGCGGGCCGCGAGGTCGCGCTCGCGTGGAGGCTGGTCGAGCTGCCGCAGGAGGTCGTCGGCACCGGGCGCGGCGCGTTCCTCGACCGCGAGCGCGTCGTGAAGGGCGTGCTCACCACCCTCGGGCGCAAGGCCCCGGCGTACACGCTCTTGAAGGTCGACCTCGAGCTCGCCGAGAGCTGGGGCGAGGCGCTGGCCACCCTGAAGGACGGAGAGCCCGCCCGCGCGCGCGACCAGGTGGCCGCGGTCGCGAAGAAGTGGCCGGCCTTCACCCCCGCGAAGGAGCGCCTGCAGCAGCTGGGGCCGTGACGCGATGAACCTGCTGTTGCTCGAGCCAGGCGAGTTGACCGACGGGCGCGCGGAGCTGACCGGGCGGCGGCTGGAGCACGTGCGCTCGGTGCTGAAGCTGAAGGCCGGCGACACCGTACGCGTGGGAGTGCTGGGCGGCGCGATGGGCGAGGCGAAGGTGGCGTCGATCGACGAGCGCGCGCTCGTTCTCGAGGGCACCCCGGCCGATCCACCGCCGCCGCGCGCGAACGTGTCGCTGGTGCTGGCGATTCCCCGGCCCAAGCAGTTGAAGCGCATCATCCCCGCCGTGGCGTCGCTGGGCGTCGACCGCGTGGTGCTGGTGAACGCCGCGCGCGTCGAGAAGAGCTACTTCGACTCGAAGGTGTTGAACGACGCCTTCCTCGACGAGCTGGTGCGGCTGGGGCTCGAGCAGGCGTGCGACACGGTGCGGCCGATCATCACGGTGCGCGAGCGGCTCAAGCCCTTCGTCGAAGACGAGCTCGACGCGTGGGCGCCGCAGGGCGCGCTGCGCTGGCTGCCCCACCCCACCGGCGCGGGCCGCCTGCACGCCGTGCCTCCCGAGCAACACGTGGTGCTCGCCATCGGGCCCGACGGGGGCTGGGTGCCCTACGAGGTCGAGCTGTTCGCCCAGCGGGGCTTCGCGCCGATGAGCCTCGGGCGCCGGGTGCTCCGTGGGGAGGTCGCGGTGCCGGCGGTGCTGGGGGCCGTGCGAGCGGGCGCCTGACGCGGTATCTCTTCGCTCGCGATGAGCTTTCTCAAGGACTCGAAGCCCGAAGCGACCCCGCGCAAGCGCGACACCGTGAACCCGAAGGCGCTGCTCGAGTTCATGATGAAGGACTGGAAGCCCCAGTCCGACAAGCTCCCGGCCGCCCACCGCCACGCGAAGATCTTCCGCGCGCGCCGTGACGCCCTGTCGGCGAAGTTCCCCGGCGACGTGCTCGTCATTCCCACCGGGCACGAGCAGTGCCGCGCCAACGACACGTACTTCCGCTTTCGCGCCGGCAGCGACTTCTTCTGGCTGACCGGCAAGCTCGAGCCCGACTGCGTGCTGGTGATGGTGCCGTCGGCGCGCGGGGGCCACGACGCCCACCTCTTCGTCGAGCCGAACCCCGGCCGCAGCGACGAGACCTTCTACACCGACCGCAAGAAGGGCGAGCTGTGGGTCGGCGCGCGCTTCGGCGTGACGCAGAGCTGCGCGTACTTCGACGTCGAGGCGGCGCACGGCCTGCCCGAGCTGCCGAAGTTCCTCGAGAAGCACCCGCTCTCGCGCACGTTGCGTGGGGTGTCGCCGATGGTCGACGCGCTGCGCAGCCCCGCGCACGAGCGGCCGGGTGACGCCGAGCTGGCGACCGCGCTGAGCGAGCTGCGCCTCTGCAAAGACGCGCTGGAGATCAAGGAACTGCAGGCCGTCATCGCCAGCACCAAGCGCGGCTTCGAAGACGTGATTCGTGGCCTGGGCAAGGCGAAGAGCGAGCGCGAGGTCGAGGGCGTGTTCGGCCTGCGCGCGCGCGTCGAGGGCAACGACGTGGGCTACGGCACCATCGCCGCGTCGGGCGCGCACGCGTGCATCCTCCACTGGACGCGCAATGACGGCGCGCTGAAGAAGAAGGACCTGCTGTTGCTCGACGCCGGCGTCGAGGGCCATGCGCTGTACACCGCCGACATCACGCGCACGCTGCCGATCAGCGGCAAGTTCTCGAAGGAACAGCGCGCGATCTACGAGCTGGTGTGGCGCGCGCAGCAGGCGGCGTTCGAGGCGGTGAAGCCGGGCAACGACTTCATGGAACCCAACCGCCGGGCGATGCGGGTGCTCGCCGAAGGCCTGGTCGCGCTGGGCATCTTGAAGACCACCGCCGACGAGGCGCTCGAAGATCAGCACCAGTTCTACAAGCGGTACTCGTTGCACAACGTCAGCCACATGCTCGGGCTCGACGTGCACGACTGCGCGAAGGCGCGGCAGGAGGTCTACCGCTACGGCCCGCTGCAGCCCGGCATGGTGCTCACCGTGGAGCCCGGCCTCTACTTCCAGCTCGACGATCTCACCGTGCCCGCGAAGTACCGCGGCATCGGGGTGCGCATCGAAGACGACCTGCTCGTCACCGAGAAGGGCTTCAAGAACCTCTCGGCGAGCATCCCGTCGGAAGCGGGCGCGGTGGAGAAGTGGATGAAGTCGCTGCGGCGGTGAGGTTCAGGGCGGGACGACGCGAAGGATCGTTGTGGATCGCGTGTCGGACGCCCAATCATACCCACCGAAGATGTAGCCGGCGTCGCCCACGCCGACCGCAGTACGCCCGTACACGACGCGAGGCAGGTTCGGCAGACCTGCGTCGACCATCGTCTTCGATCCGAGGTCAAACGCCTTGATCGCGAGGACAGCGGTGTGGACGCCGTCGAACTGCTGGCCACCAGCGACGTACACCTTGCCGCGAACGACGAACGTTGCGGCGGCACATTGATCGCTCGAGAACGCCGAAGGAATCAGGGTCGGATCGACGGTGGAGGTGTTGGCGCCCGTCGATGTCCATTGCTGGACGCGCGTCGAACACCCGTGCGGCGGAGGCTCTCCGGCAAAGAGATAGGCCGACGTGCCCGACCACACTGCGCCCATGGCCTGGATTTCGGGAAAGAAACGCTCTCCATCGGTGCTGATGCCTGCATCCCCGGCGACTGCGACCGCAGGATCAAGGCGCCACACGTCTCTCTTCTGGCCTCCGTTGAAGCCGCCGAACAACACGACCTCGTTTCCCGTCCACACCGCAGCCATGCCGAATCGCGGCGCGATGAGCTTCGTCGGCAGCGTTTCGACGCTCTGCGTGTCGGGCAAGAAGCGGTAGATGTCCTGGGAGTCGGTGCCATTGGTGCCGCCGAACACCAGGATCTCGCACCCGGTCCAGACCGCGACAGCGCCACCGATCGCCTTAGGAAGGTGCCACACCGTCACTGAGAACGTCTCGTTGGTCGGGTCGAATCGGAGGATCTCGTCGGTGAAGATGCCAGACGGCCCCTGGCCGCCAAAGAGCCACACGTAGCGACCGTCGAACGCGATCGCGGCGTCGTGGAGCTGATTCGGCAACGGAGTGCCGATGGTGAACACCCCGGCGTCGAAGACCGGCGCGGACGAGATCGGCGTCACCAGGGCGCACGTTCTCCCTGCGCCGCCGCCCGTCGCACCGCCGCCGCCGCCCGTCGCACCGCCGCCGCCGCCCGTCGCCGTGCCGCCGCCCGTCGCACCGCCGCCGCCCGTCGCCGTGCCGCCACCCGTCGCGGTGCCGCCACCGGTCGCCGTGCCGCCACCCGTCGCGGTGCCGCCACCCGTCGCGGTGCCACCGCCCGTCGCGGTGCCGCCGCCCGTTGCGGTGCCGCCGCCCGTCGCGGTGCCGCCGCCCGTCGCGGTGCCGCCACCGGTCGATGAGCCGCCACCGGTCGATGAGCCGCCGCCCGTCGTTGAGCCGCCGCCGGTCGCCGTACCGCCGCCCGTCGCACCACCACCCGTGCCGCCGCCGGCGACCATTCCGTGGCAGTGATCTTCCGCGCCGGCATCACACGCGAGGCTGTCCCAGTTGGTGCAGCCCGCCGCGGCGATGAGCACCGCGCACCCGATCAGCATTCTCATGGCGTCACCCAGCTCACCGACAAGACCGCACCATCACGCGTCGGCACCACCGCCACCGCCGGCCCCGGAGCGCTCGCAAAGAACCAGATCAGCGAGCCCACCACTGCCACGCCGCCGCCGATCATCAAGCCGACGCCCAGGCTCTCCTTCGTGCGGCCGCTGTCGGCGACCAGCCCCGCCGCCATGCCGCTGACCTGGTGATCGATGAGCTGCTGCCGCTCGCTCCCCGCCGACAAGAACGTCCCCACCCCGGCGCCGGCGGCCGCGAGCCCCAGCAGCCCCGGCACGAGCGTCAGGAAGCGTGGCGGCCCGCTCGACGCGCCGGGCTGGGCGCTGACCCCGGCATCGAAGACCCGCGCGAACCGCACCGCGGTGCGGTCGAACGCATCGAACAGCTCGCCCTCGCGCGCCACGCGAATGGTGTCACTGGCCCAGGTGCTGCCGTCTCTCACCTTGAGGGCGCGCACCGTCGCCACGAAGTACGGGTCGCTCCGCGTGATGGAGATCGAGATCATGCCGTCGACCCCCAGCGCGCCCGACAGCTCGGCAAGACACGTCGTGCCGGCGTCGTTGCACGCGAGCAGCTGCTTCTGACGTTCCAGGCCGAGCAGCAGGCTGATGTCGCGCGCGCTGATGACCTTCACGTGCTCGGCGCTCAGCTGGGCGACGAACCGCTCGACCATCGAATCGCACACCGACTTCTCGAGGCGTGCGCAGGTCGCTTCGGGCACCGCGATCGACGGCTGGGCGGCCAGCAGCAGCGCGAGGACATTCAGCATGGACCGCGAGTCTCCACCGAACCCCCGCGAAGCACACGCGCGATCGTTGCGTCAGTCGGTCTCGACCTCGGTCGGCGGCAGCTCACCCTCGACGTACTCGAAGCTCGCGCGGCCAATCTCGCGGTCATCGGTGGTGAGCACGCGCACGCGGTAGGTGCCCGGCTTGCCCATCGTCGAGTACGCGAAGGTGCGGAAGCCCTCCTCGTTCCCGCCCGAGAGGCCGGTGGTGTACGGGTTGCCCCGCTGCGTCCACCCCTTGTCGGGGTCGTCGTAGTCCCACGCGAAGCGCACCTGGTCCTGGAACTTGGTGGGCGCGAAGATGCGCACGAAGACGTACGCGTGCGTGCCGGTCGGCGCGACGAAGGTGGTGTTCTGCTTGCGCCAGAACTCCCACCCGGGCGCGGGCTGGTAGGTGAGCTGGTAGTGCTTGTGGCCCTTCTCGTCCTTGGTCGACGAGACGTCGGTGTAGACGCCGATGTGCTTGAGCGAGAGCGGCACCGGGGGAATCACGCCGATCAAGTAGAGCACCAGCAGCGTGCCCTGCATGATCAGCCCCGGCGCGACGGCGCGCTTGAAGGTCCAGTTCGGGTCGTGCGTGAAGCGCGTGAAGAGCCGCCACAGCCCGTACGTCGCCGCCGAGCCGAGGCCCACCGACACCACGTACTGCCAGGCGTGCAGCTGGCCCCACAGCACCGGCAGCAGGTACGCGAGGTAGCTGGTCACCGCGAAGCTGAGCATCATCACGCGCACCAGCGGCCCCTGCGCCCGGAAGCGCGGCAGCTCGTTGGCGACGATCAGCCCCGACAGCGCGACGAGGAAGAGGAAGGCGAGCAGCCCCGACGACGCGCGGAAATAGAACACCATGAAGGCGTTCAGCAGCGTGCCGAGGAAGAAGTGCATCACCCACAGGCGGAAGCCGGCGATCTTGCCGAGCAGGCCCTCGGGTTCCTTGCCCGCTACGTGCAGCCGGTGGTCCCAGAAGATGAGGAGCGCCGAGAGCCCGAGGTAGAGGCCCTGGTGAATCAACAGCGGCGTGCTGTCGATGCGGTGCAGCAGCACCACGTCGAACAAGAAGCCCGCGAAGAAGAACGTCACCTCGAAGGCGATGTGGTGCTTTTCCTTGAACGCCTTGAAGCGGGCCGCGAGGCCGGAGGGCGCAGGAGCAGCAGACGGCGCGGCGGCGTCACTCATGAACGCCGCGTTCTACTCAATCGTCAGGGCGTCTTCTTGATCATCGTCGCCAGCTCCCCGCTCTGCGCGAGCTGCTGCACGATGTCGCTGCCGCCGACGAATTCACCGTGAATGTACACCTGCGGAATGGTCGGCCAGTTCGAGTACACCTTGATGCCGTCGCGCACCTCGGGGTCGGCCAGCACGTCGACCGAGAACACCGGGCCGTGCGGCTTGAGCAGCTCGAGCGCGCGCGCCGAGAAGCCGCACTTCGGGAAGAGCTGGTTGCCCTTCATGTAGAGCACCACGGGGTGCGCCTTGATCTCGGCGTCGAAGCGCGCCTTCAGGGCGTCGCTCAAGGGGCTCTGGGGAATGGTCGGGAGGTTCATTTCTTCACCTGTTTGGCCCACTGCTCGGGC
This sequence comes from Myxococcaceae bacterium, assembly GCA_046351675.1. Lineage (GTDB taxonomy): Bacteria > Myxococcota > Myxococcia > Myxococcales > Myxococcaceae > Archangium_A. The sequence continues at coordinate 8,151 of JAXLYB010000005.1, read as the reverse complement.
GTGAACGTCTTGAGCGCCAGGGCGTGCAGCTCACCCGTGGCGAGTTTTTCCTGTAACGGCGCGTAGACCATCTGGTGGGCGCGCACCATCGGCACCCCGACGAACTGGGGGGCGACCACGCGGGCCTCGAAGTGATCGTTGGTGCCGGTGGTGTCGATCACCTCGACCTGCGCGCCCGGCAACGCGGCGGCGATGCGCTCGCGGATCCACTCGGTCGACAACATGCTGGCCATCTTCAGTTCACTCCTCCGGCGGGCATCACCCAGCCGGGCTCGAGGCCCATGCTCTTGATGACCTGTTCCCACGTCTTGCGCGGCTCGGTGTGCAGCACGTCGTTCAGGTTGGCCTCGGTGTACAGCCAGCTGCCCTGCTTCATCTCCATCTCGATCTGGCCGGCGCCCCACCCCGCGTAGCCGAGGCAGAAGCGCACGCTCGCCTTCGGGTCCTTCAAGAGCGGGTTGAGCGCGTCGCTGGTCACCGAGAGGTACAGCCCGGGGACGATCTCGTTGCGCTCGTCGACGCGATCGGAGTCGTGCAGCACGAAGCCGCGGTACGGCTCGACCGGCCCGCCGTGAAAGAGCGGATCGTCGCGGCGGCTGGCTGCGACCTCCAGCTCCTGGCTCTTGCCGAGCTCGCGAAAGGTGAGCGGCGCGGTGCGGTTGATGACCAGCCCCATCGAGCCCGAGTCGGTGTGCTCGACCATCAGCACCACCGCCTGGTGGAAGTTGGTGTCGGCCAACTGGGGAGTGGCGATCAGGAACCCGGGCGCGAGCGACTTCACGCCGATCAATATAGCGGGGGCACTCTCAGGCGGCGATGGCCCGCGCACCGTTCAACACCTGCTGAACGCGCACCTTCGTCAGCTCGAGACGACGAGCCCACGCCTCGGCCCATTCCGCGTCGTCGAGGCGGCCATGGCGGCGCAGGGCGGCGGCATCTGCCCGTTCGACCAGCGCCTGCTTCTCGGCGTTCGCCGACGTCGGGCGCTGCACCGCTGCCAGCTCGGTCAGGCCGCGCTCGAGGGCGGGCACCACGCGCGCGCGATGCGCCTTCAGCGCCCACTCGATCACCGCCCACGAGAAGTCGGCGTGGCTGCGCTCTTCCCTCGCGATCTGCTCGAGGAGGCGCCGCGTGGCCGGCTCCTCGCACCCCGCGGCGCACCGCGCGGCGATGTCGGCGTTGAAGTCTTCGAGCAGGCAGCCGTCCTTGAGCGACTCGACGGCGAGGGTCACCACCGGGTCCTTCACGTCACCCAGCCCACCCACGAGCAGCTCGGGCATCGGCTCGACGGTGAACGCGCGACCGCCGTAGCCCGCGGCGAGCGCGAAGCAGCGTTGGGCGTGATCGATCTCCTCGAGCGCGGCGCGGTGGCTCCACGCCATCAGCTCGGCGGGACCGCCCACGGCAGCGAGGAGCCACGACAACCGCGAGAACGCGGGCACCGAGGCGTGTTCCTTCTGCGCGTCGTGCAACCACAAGCCCTCGAGCGCGCGGCGGGTCGCGAGGTCGAGCGCGCTCGCGTCGGGGGCCTCGCCGGCCGACCAGTCAGCGCCCTCGGTCAGCTCGGGGTGCACCTGGCGGCCCCTCACCCGCAGCGGCCGCCCCCACCCGCCACCCGCACCCGCGAGCGCGATCGGCAACAGCCCGAGGAGGAAGCCGCTCGGCCCGCCCAGCCCGCCGAGCACCGCCATCACCGCGCGCCACACCGCGCTCGAAGACCGCACGCCGTCGGCCCGCGCCTTCTTGACCGCCCGCACCGCTCCGACGAACGCCGCCACGCCCGCGACGAACTGCACCAGGCACAGCGTCGCGAAGGTCGCGAAGAGCGCCATGCTCTCGAGCTGCGATTTGATCCACAGCAGGTACACGCCGAAGTTGAGCGGAATCGTCACCCAGCAGATCACCAGGGCCATCGAGAAAAAGCGCGGCGGCGTGGGGACGTTCGGAGCGGTGGTCGCGGACATGAGCGCGGAGTATGGCCCAGCCACCATGCGAGCACTGGTCAACGTGAAGCCCGGCGGCCCCGACGTCCTCCAGGTTCAACAACGCCCCGACCCCATGCCCCGCGAGGGCGAGGTGCTGATTCGCGTGAAGCGCGCCGGCATCAACTTCGCCGACGTGTCCGCGCGCGTGGGCCTCTACCCCGACGCGCCGAAGTTCCCGATGGTGATGGGCTACGAGGTGAGCGGCACGGTGCAGGCGCTGGGCCCGGGCGTCACCGGCCGTTCGATCGGCGAGCGCGTGCTGGCGATGTGCCGCTTCGGTGGCCAGGCCGAGCTGGTCGCGGTGCCCCAGAACCAGGTGATGCCGCTGCCCGATTCACTCTCGTTCGACGAGGGCGCGGCGATCCCCGTCAACGCGCTCACCGCGTTTCACATGCTGATGTGGGTCGCGCCGATTCAGCCCGGCATGACGGTGCTCATCCACATGGCGGCCGGCGGCGTCGGGCTGTTCGCGATTCAGCTCTGCCGCAGCGTGCCGAACATCACCATCATCGGCACCAGCTCGGGCAGCAAGCACGCCTTCCTCAAGGAACAGGGCGTCGACCACTGCATCGACTACCGCACGCAGGACTACGCGGCCGAGGTGAAGAAGCTCACCGGCGGGCGCGGCGTCGATCGCGTGCTCGACGCGCTCGGCGGCCCCGACTGGAAGAAGGGCTTCGACCTGCTCAAGGCCGGCGGCCACCTCCACTGCTTCGGCTGGGCGAACATGGTCGACGGCGAGAAGCGGAGCCTGCTGCGCGTCGCGAGCCAGTACTTCCAGCTGCCGAAGTTCAACCCCATGGAGCTGATGAACGTGAACAAGGGCCTGAGCGGTACCAACATGGGCCACCTGTGGAACGAGACCGAGCTGATGGCGCACCACCTCGAGGCGGTGATGAAGCTCGCGCGCGAAGGCAAGCTGAAGGCCCACGTCGATAAGGTCTTCCCGCTCGAGCAGGCCGGCGAAGCGCACGCCCACATCCAGGCGCGCAAGAACATCGGCAAGGTGCTGCTGTCGTGTGAGTGAGCGGGCCTACTGGCCGAGCCGCGCGAGCTCGGCGTCGATGATCTCGCGGAACTCGTCTTCGCTCCGCGCGCCCGACAGCGAGATGCCGTTGATGAAGAACGCCGGCGTGCCGCTGACGCCCACCTTCTGACCCGAGGCCATGTCGCGCTTCACCACGCTCGCCGTGCGCCCGGAGCCCAGGCACTCGCCGAACTTCTTGTCGTCGAGACCCAGCCGCTTCGCCTGCGCGCGCAGCGCGTCTTCCTCGAGTTCCTGCGACTCGAAGAGCGCGTCGTGCATCTGCCAGAACTTGCCCTGCTCGTCGGCGCACGCCGCGGCCTCGGCCGCCTTGGGCGCCTTGGCGTGGTTGGCCAGCGGGTAGTGGCGGAAGACGATGCGCACCTTGTCGCCGTAGGCCTTGAGCACCGCCATCACCGTGTCGTGCGCGCGCACGCAGAACGGGCACTGGAAGTCGGCGTACTCGACGATGACGACCTTCGCGTCCTTGCCGCCGCGGGTCGGGCCGGTGGCGTCGACCGTCTTGCGCGGCTTGGGCGGCGCCTGGAGATCGAGCTGGTAGCCCGCTTCCTTCTTCAGCTTCGCGAAGACCTCCTTGGCCTTCTTCGCGCGCAGCTCGCGCTGCAGCACCTGGGCGAGCTGGGGCTTCACGTCCTCGAACTCCACGTCGGGCGGCAGCCGGCTCTTCGCCCGTTCGAACAGCGCGCGCATCGAGGCCTCGTCGGGCTCGGCGATGCCGGTCTCGACGTTCGCGGCGAGCCACTTGTCTTCGCTCTGCCCTGCGGCGAGCGACTTCTGCGCGACGATCGCCTCGATGGCGATGCGCTCGGCCGCTTCCGAACGGAGCTTGAAGATCTGGTCGTTCAGCTCGGCGAGCTCGTCGCCGATGCGCGCGTCGACCTCGGTCTGGCGAATCACCTTGTCGCCGTAGCGCGCGATGATGGGTGAAGGTCCGTCGTCCTTCACCACCGGGGCGGTCACGCACCCCGTCACGAGCAGGGCCACGGCGATCATGGGCGTCTTCATGCGCCCGCTCATCGCACGGTCGCCCGCCCCGAGCACGAGACTTTCAGGGAGGCCGCGCGGTCGCGCGCACGAAGCGGGGCGCGATCGCGCTCGGCGTGGTGGCCGAGTCGACGCTGCGCTGACCGAGCGCGAGGGTCGCCGTGAACCTGCCGGGGCTCTTCGCCGCGAAGCGCGCGGCCGCGGCGCGCAGGCACTCGAGCAGCTCGGCGCTCACGGCGTCGGTCGTGGTCACGGTCGTCTTCGCGCCCTCGATGCCGAGCGAGAACGTGGCGTCGACGGTCACCGGCTCGTTGATCGACGCGCGCACGCACGGCCGCAGCTCGTTGCCGAGCACGGTGTCGGAGAGCGGCGGGCGGCCGGTCAACGAGAGCCGCTCACCGCGATACCAGCTCTCCTGCGTCACCGTGCCACGCGCGCCAGCGAGGAAGTGCGACTCGGGGGAGCCGTCTTCGTTGAACTTCCACGAGTCCTGTCCGCGGTCCTGGTGCCAGCGCCCCGCGTTCGAGATGCCGCCATCGGCGAGGAACCACAGCGACACGCCCTCGAGCTTTCCATCGGCCCAGTCGCTGTCGGATTTCGGCGTGCCGTCGGGGTACCAGGACTGTGAGCGGCCGTGCGGCGCGTTGGCCTTCATCGTCGCGAGGTACGCGACGCCACCGTCGGGGTAGCGATCGACTTGCGGGCCGACCATGCGGCCGCGCGCGTCGAGGCAGTCGGTGCGCGTGCCTCCGGCGTTGCCGATGCTGACGGCGACCCGTGTGCCCGGCGGACACGCGAACGACGACTGGCCGAGCACCACGAGCAGCGCGAGCAGCATGACGGCGCTTCCTACCTCAGCGACGTCACTGCCACGTGCCTTCGACCACCACCGGCGCCGTGACCGGCCCGACGAGCGTGGCGTTGCCCACCTGGCCGGCGGTGTTGGCGCCCCAGCACTGGTACAGGCCATCGGCGGTCGAGCAGGCGTGCGCGCTGCCCGCGGTGAGCGAGGTGACGGCGACGTTGAGCGCGTTGCTCAGGTTGCTCGAGACGAGTGCGTCGGCACCGCTCGAGCCGCGCCCGAGCTGCCCGACGTCGTTCGCACCCCAGCAGCGCGCGATGTCGGTGAAGGTGGCGCACGAGAAGCCGTTGCCCACCGCGACGCTGGTCGTGCCGGAGACCAGGCCCGACACCGACACCGGCGCCGGGCGCTGCGTGGTGCTGTTGTCACCGAGCTGCCCGCGCGTGTTGGCGCCCCAGCACCAGGTTCCGCCGCGCCGCACACCGCAGGTGTGGTTGGGGCCGGCCGACACCGCCGTGACGCCGGTGGTCATGTTCGTCACCACCGACGGCGCGAGGCGCTGCGTGAGCGTGTTGTCACCGAGCTGCCCGTTGCCGTTGAGGCCCCAGCAGTTGAGCTCGCCCTCGCGCACCGCGCAGGTGTGGTTGTCGCCGAGGTCGACCGCGGTCACGCCGCCCGCGAAGACCAGCACCGGCGTCGCGCTCGGCATGGTGTTGCCCGTGCCGAGCTGGCCGTTGCCGTTGGCGCCCCAGCAATAGAGATCGCCCGCGCGCACCGCGCACGAGTGGTTGAGGCCGGTCGCGATGGCCGTCACGCCCGCTTCGAGACCGACGACGGTGGGAAACGGCGGCGTGGTGCTCGCGACGCCCGCGGTGTCACGGCCGAGCTGCCCGTTGGTGTTGCGGCCCCAGCAGTACGCCGCGCCGTTCTTGATGCCGCACGCGTGCTGCGAGCTGCCCTTCGAGAGCCACTGCGTGCCGCTGGTGCTGAGAATGAGGCGTGGCGCGCCGTTGCTCGACCCGAGCCCGTCGGTGTTGTCGCCCCAGCAATAGACCTGGCCGTTGAAGAGGCTGCAGCTGCTGCTGGCCAGCGCGGTCAGATCGTGGCGCACCAGCGGGAGCCCGAGCACGCCCGGGCTCGTCGCGGTGCCGTTGCCGAGCTGCCCGTAGACGTCACTGCCCCAGCACGTGATGCCGGTCATCGTCGCCGCGCAGTGGAACGCGTAGCCCGAGGCGATCGACAGCGCGCCTGACGGCACCGCCGCGACGTCGAGCGGCAGCTGGCTGTCGGCCGTGCCGCTGCCGAGCTGGCCGCCCACGCCGGCGCCGAAGCACTTCACCCCGCCGCCCACCACCACGCAGGTCGAGTTGCCCGCGGCGATCGCCTGCACGTCGTAGAGGTTGGGTACCAGCGTCGCGTAGGCCGTGAAGCCGAGCGGCGGCGAGGTGCCGATGCGTCCTGCGCCGGCGTTGCCCCAGCAGAGCACCTGGCCGTCGCGCAGGGCGCAGGCGTGCGAGTTGCCCGCGGCGATGGCGGTCACGCCCCGCAGCGGCGTCGCCGGCGCCGTGTTCACGAGGCCCGGCACGACGCGGTTGTTGAAGGCGGCGTCGCCGTTCTGTCCAAACGCGCCCGAGCCCCAGCACCACACCCGCCCGTTCACGAGCGCGCACGTGAAGAGGTCGCCCGACACGACCTGCTGCGCTTCGGTAATCCCGCTGACGTTGACGGGAACGTTGCTCGGCATCGAGAAGCCGTTGCCGAGTTCGCCGGTGGTGCCAGAGCCCCAGCACCAGACCGAGCCCGCGAGGTTGGCGCACGCGTGCTGCGAGCCCGCCGAGAGCTGCGTGGCGCGCGCCGGCAGCGTGACGTTCGGCGTGGCGGGGGGAGTAAGGATGGTGGTGTTGGTGCCGTCTCCCAGCTCGCCGTCGATGTTGCGGCCCCAGCACGACACGTTGCCGCGCTGGTTCGCGCAGGTGAACCGGCCGCCCGCGACGACCTGCGAGACGCCGCTGAAGTTGGAGATGGCGATCGGCACGTCGGTGGTGGCGACCGCTGCGCCGACTCCGAGCTGCCCAAAGAAGTTGTCGCCCCAGCAGCGAATGCCGTCGCTCACCACCGCGCAAGCGTGGCCGGTACCCGCCGTGACGGTGCCGAGCGTCGCGTCGTTGATCCCCACCAGCGTCACCGTCGACTGCTGACTGCCGCCGGCGTTGGTCGCGGTGATGGTGAAGAGCGTGCTCACAAACGGCCCGGTGATGAGCGCGTTGAGCGCGCAGTTGGGCGTGAGCAGCGTCATGCCCGCGGGCAGCGGCGGCGACGCCGAGCACGAGGTGGCGGCGCCTCCGGTGTTGGTGGGCGTGAGGTTGGTGAGCAGCCCCGTGAAGAGCGTGTTCGGGCCCGTCCACGCGAGGGCCGGCGCGCGGTCGGTGACGGTGATGCTCAGCGTCGACATCGTCGACCCGCCGGTGTTCGACGCGGTGACGGTGACCGCGGAAGGGCCGCCGATGACCGTCGGCGTGCCCGAGATGCGACAGGTGCTGCCCGAGCCCGCGATCGACAGGCCCGCCGGCAGACCGCTCGCCAGGCAGCTGCTCACCGCATCACCGGCGTTGGTCGCGGTCAGCGCCGTCATCACGGTGTTGACGGGAATGCTGAGCGTGCTCGGCGACCACGTCAGCGCCGGCTGGAGCGGTCGAACCGCGTAGGTCACCGTCATCGCCGAGCTCCCGACCTCGTTCGTGCCGGTGAGCGTGTAGGCCGCCGAGGCCTGCGCCACCGTGGGGGTGCCGCTGACCGTGCACGTCGCGCCATCGACGGCGATCGACAGGCCCACCGGCAGCGTCGGAGTCGCGCTGCACGACGTCACCGCACCACCCGTGTTCGTCGCGCTGACGCTCGCCGCCTGCGTGCGTGTGAAGTTGACTGGCGACTGCCAGGTCAACACCGGCAGGGCGACGACGCGGATCACGAGCGAGACCTGTGCGGAGCCGTCGGCGTTCGAGGCGGTGACCAGGTACGAGGGCGCGTTCTGACCGGTCGGCGTTCCAGAGATCACGCCGGTGGTCGGGTTGAGCACCAAGCCGGCCGGGAGCGCAGGCGAGATGGAGAAGTTGGTCGCGGCGCCGCCGGTGACGGTCGGCACGTTGTCGGTGATGGTCGCGCCGAGCGTGTAGACGGCTGGGTTCGTCGCGTAGGTGATCGAGGTCGGAGGGTTGAGCGTGCTACCGCCGCCGCCCGTGCCGGAGCCGCCGCCCGTCGCAGAGCCGCCGCCCGTCGCGGAGCCACCGCCCGTCGCTGAGCCACCGCCCGTTGCAGAGCCGCCACCCGTCGCGGAA
>JAXLYB010000004.1:0-552169 GCA_046351675.1 Myxococcaceae bacterium | reverse complement strand
GGAAATGGACGTGGCGGTGCGCGTGTCCCCGAAGGGCGGCGTCACGAAGAGCGAGCCCGCGTACGGCGAGGGGTGGACCGTGAAGGCGTCGCCGCAGGGCGTGCTGCTGACCGCCGATGGCGCCAAGCACCCGTACCTCTTCTGGGAGAGCGGAATCACCGAGAAGGCCCAGCCGCTGAAGGAGGGCTTCGTGGTCCCGCGCGAGAAGCTGAAAGGCTTCCTCACCGAGAAGCTGAAGCTGCTCGGCCTCGGCGCGAACGAGACGCACGACTTCCTCGAGTACTGGTGGCCGCTGATGAGCCGCGAGCGCTTCACCGCGGTGCGCTTCGTGCCGCGCGCGGAGATCGACGCCGCGGCGCCCCTCGACATCACGCCTGCGCCGAAGACCGTCATCCGCGTGCTGGTCGACTTCCGCACGCTCGACAAGCCGCAGAAGCTGCCCGAGCAGACGCTGACCGCCGCCCCCGCGCGCGAGGGCTTCACGGCCGTCGAGTGGGGCGGGCTCAGGTACCGCTGATCAGCTGATCAACAGCAGGCGCGGCCGGCCGTCCCACGCGGGCGCCCGGTGGATGCAGGGAAGGCTCGGCGAGCCCGGCCAATCGACCGCGAGCCGCCAGAGCGAACCGACGCCGAAGGAGAACGGCTGCGCGCCTGGCGCCGCGGCGAAGTGCAGGTCGAAGTGGTGGGCTTCAGCTTCCAGGCCCTGCGCACGCAGCGCTGCCTGCACGGTGGGCTCGTCGATGAGCCGCAGCGCCGCTTCGTTCTCGAGCCCCTCGCTGCAGGCGCCCGCGTAGGTGCAGAGGAAGGTGTCGGCCTCCACCGGCGCGCTGTCGACGTGGAAGGAGTGAACGTCGACGGTGATGGGCAGGCCGCGCGTGTCCTTCGGGTAGTGCGTGATGACGTTGAGCTGTGGCTCGCGGCCGAGCGACGTCAGCCACGCGAGGTCGTCGAGCAGGACGCGCACCGCGGCGGCGTCGAGCCCGGGCGCTGACTGGAGCAGCTCGGCGTCGACCTCGAGCACCCCGTCGGTCGCCAGCTGGCGCGCGACGGCTTCGAAGTCACCCGTGAGCGTGCGCGAAAAGCACCGTGCGTTCACCTCGCGCGTGAACGGGGCGAGGAGCGCGTCGAGGGAGTGCACTTGTTGGATACGCGACGCCATCTTGTCTCCCTCTCCTCCCGAGGAGGAGAGGGTTGGGGTGAGGAGTGAACAACGACAGCGCTCGACGGGTTACTCCTCACCCCGACCCTCTCCTCTGAAGAGGAGAGGGAGTTCGTTGAGTTCGTTGCTCACGCCTTGATGCCGTCGAACATCAGCGCGCCGATCGCCTGGATCCACCGCTCGAGGGTGGCCTGATCGGTCTTCGGCGCCGACAAGTGCCGCACGCCCTCGAAGATGAGCGCGTTGATCGCCAGCGCCGTGATCTCCGAGTCGAGCCCCTTGCGCAGAAAGCCCTTCGCCACTCCATTCTCGAGGTACGCCGCCGTCGCGACCCCGAAGAACGAGTTCATCTGCGCCAACTTCTCGTTCAGCTCAGGGCTGATGCCCGGCGCCTCGACGAACAGCAGCCGCGCGAGCGAGCGGTTTTCCTGGAACGCGGTGAACAACTTTCGACCGAGCCGCTCGACCTGCGCGCGGTAGTCCTTCAACGTGCTCGCCGCGCTCGGCGACTCGTCGGCCAGCACCGCCGTCACCTCGCCCATCACCTCGTCGATCACCGCGTCGAACACCTCGAGCTTCGAGCTGAAGTACCGATAGAACGTGCCCAGCCCGAGGCTCAGGTGATCGGCGATGTGGCTCACGTTGGTCCCGTGGTAGCCGCGCTTGCTGAAGACCTCCGCGGCCCCATCGAGGATCTGGCGTCGCTTCTGTTCGGTCTTCACGCGCGGCATTTTCAATCGTGAGATTAGCTACTTGCAGAAATAACGGCAACCGCGCTTGCTGTTTTAATAACGATAATGATACGTCACTATCCGTTCCTTCCACGGAGGTCTCACTCATGGTTCAGGTCGATGTCTTCTGGTCGTACGGAATCGGTGCCGGGCTGGGCGTGGCGAGCGCGGCGCGGGGCCTCAAGCGCGAGACGATGAAGGAATCGCTGGCGAGCCCGGCGGCGTTCCAGGCGCTCCTCTTCCTGGCGATGGTCTTCGCGCCGTCGGGCTTCGTGCTGCTCTGGAACTTCCCCTCGTGGGAGACGATGCACGTCGGCACGCGCGACTTGCCCGGCTGGCTGGTGGCGATCTTCGGCGTCACCAATATCACGCAGGGCCTGCTCGGCTTCGCGGTCGCGCGCACCCTCGCCTCGCGCGGCAAGGCGTTCGCGGCGTACCTGCACTGGCTGGGCGGCTACCTCGGCATGTTCCTCATCCTCGTGCACGGCTGGGACGGCACCGGGTACATGCGCTTCCTCTCGCCGACCCACGAAGCGCTCGACGGGTGGACGTGGGCGACCGGCAAGGCGTGGCTCACCAGCGACGTCGCCTTCACCCTCGAGGCGATGGGCGTGGTGCTGATTCCCTGGCTGATGGGCCTCACCGTGCACTGGCTGCGGCAGGGCCCGGCGAAGCGCACCTCGAGCGCCAGCCTGTTCGCGTCGATCCTCGCGATGCTGGTGATCGGTCTGCCCGCCATCGCCATCGCCGCGAGCGCGCTGGTGCGGTTGCTGGGTCCGGTGCTCGGCACCGTCGCTGCGGCCGCCTTCTTCGTCGCGCTCTGCCTGCCCCGCTTCGGGCCGCTGCGCCTGCACTTCGAGTCGCTGCACCTCGAGCCGATCGAAGACGTGGCTGTGCCCCACTTCGCCGAGGCGCGCGCGTCATGAAGACCGTGCTCATCACCGGCGCCTCGGGCGGCATCGGCGCGGAGCTGGTGAAGAAGTTCTCCGCCGAGGGCTGGCAGGTGCTCGCGACCGATCGCACCCCGCGCGCTCCCGGTGGCCTCGCGCTCGACGTCACCGACGAAGGTTCGGTGCAGGCGCTGCGCAAGACGGTCGGCGTGCCCGACGTGATCATCAACAACGCCGGCATCGGCCTCCTCGGCCCCGCGGTGGAGTGCCCCGACGAGTGGCTCGCGCGCCAGTTCGACGTCAACGTGCGCGGCGTGGCCCGCATGGTGCGCGCCTTCGCGCCGGGCATGTGCGAGCGCGGCCACGGGCGCATCATCAACGTCTCGAGCTTGATCGGCGTCTTCTCGATGCCGTGGTTCGGCTCGTACGCCGCGTCCAAGCATGCCCTCGAAGCGCTGAGCGACTCGATGCGCATCGAGCTGGCGCCCTTCGGCGTGCGGTTGAGCCTCGTGGAGCCGTCGATCGTCAGCACCGGCTTCGTCGATCACGCGGTGCGCGCGTTGGAACAGAGCCGCCCCGGCTCGCTGTGGAGCGGCGCCCTCGAGCAGACCATCGCCACGAAGGATCGCTTCGACGCGGTCACCGTGAAGCCCGAGCAGGTCGCTGAGGCGGTCTTCCGCGCCGCGACTGCCCGCGTGCCCCGCGCCCGCTACCGGGTTGGCTGGCTCGCGTCAGTGTTGATTCGCGGGTCCGCCCTCCTCCCAACGTTCGTCAACGACGCTATCCTCCGCTTCCTCGGCGGCTTCACGCGCCTCACCCGCTCACCGGCCGTCGCCCTGCTCCCCCGCTCATGACTGCTCCGATTCAGCTCGAAGGCTTCCAGTTCGATTCACCCAGCGGCTTCCGCACCGAAGAGGTGACGGTCGGCCTGCGCTTCGGCCTGCCCGGCAGCGGCCCCGCCCCGTCGTTCATCTTGCAGAGCAAGGCCGCGCGCGCGGGCGCGAAGTTCGAAGACCTGGTCAGCGAGACGATGGTCGAGCTCGCGCACACGGTGTCGAACATCAAGAACCTCACCAACTCCGAGATCACCTTCGCCGACGGAGGCAAGGGCGCGGTGCTGGCCTACAACTTCCCCACCGGCGCGGGCGACATGCGACAGTACTTCGTGATGCGGCTCCACAAGGGGCGGCTCGCGAACGTGACGCTGACGCTCCCGCAGAGCGCGCTCACCGAGTCGAACGCGCAGAGCTTCATGAAGGCCATCTCGTCCCTCAAGGCGGTCTGACGTCTCGAAAGGCACCATGTCGAACACCATCAATCCGAAGGGCCCGTCGATCCCCGCCGCGCGCACCACCGAGGTGAAGTCGAACGCCCCCGCCGCGCCCGCGAAGAGCACGCAGTCGACGCAGGCGACGGGACCTGCAGGCTGGCAACCCGTCGCGGGCCGTCAGCCGACCGCCGCGGCCCAGGCCATCGCGCCCGGCACGGGGAAGAACGAGGTCATCTGTCCGGTGTTGCGCGCGCTGGTCGCCGAGGGGCGCGTGCACCTGCAGGCCGACGGCAGCGTCAACCTCGACGAGCTGAACAAGGCGGTGCAGGAGCTCGGCGGCTCGACTCCGCTGGGCGTCGCGACGTGGGGCATCGGGACGATCGGCAACAAGCCCACCGACATCCTCCACAACATCGCCAACCACGAGATGAACGTGGCCAAGCTGCCTGAGGGCATCGTTCCCCACCCGGCCGACACGCAGATCCTCCGCCAGGGGCACTTTGACGAGGCGAAGTTCAACGCGCTCGTGGCGCACGCGCAGGGTGGCGTGATGACCACCGACTCGTTCGCCGCGGCGATCGCTGACAACTACCGGCGTGACGTGGGCGCTGGCGCGAACAAGGTCGACGCCACGGTGCGCGGCCTCAACTTCGCGCAGGTCGAGTTCGCGGGGCTGCTGTCGGTGTTCGGCAGCAAGGACCCGAAGACGGGGAAGACGGGCATCAAGGTGGAAGATCTCCGCGTGCTCTACGAGAAGGGCCAGATCCCGCCGGGCATGCAGGGCCAGCGCTCCGGGGTGATCGAGGCGATGGCGCTGCAGGCGTCGTTGGCCTTCAAGTCGGACGCGAACGTCGCGCGCGGGGCGCTGAGCTCGGTCTTCACGCCCACCGGTGTGGCGAAGGCGGGCGCGCGGCTCGCGGGCGCGTCAGAGGCGGCCGAGGGCACCGCGGCCCAGCAGGCGTCGATGGGCGCCGGCAAGGCGGCCGCGTGCCCCTACATGAACGGCGCGGCGAAGATGCCGACCCAGCCGGCGGACGTGGTGAACGCCCACACTCCGGCAGGCCTCAAGTGACTCGAGCCGGCGCGAAGATGCGCATGCGCTCGAGGTAGACGCTCGCGACGAAGACCTGCGAGCCGACGCGCAGGCACCCCGCGTCGCGCAGATCTGCTCCGTCGGCCGCGTCGACCACGTCTTCGCTGAGCAGCTTCGGTGCGAGCGGGTTGGCGAGATCGACGGTACCGAAGATCACCTGCTTCGAACGAAGGCGGTGCCCCGCAGCGAACGCGCGATCGTCGCTCAGCTTCACCAGCGGCGTCTCGAGCTCGGCGCGCTTCAACTTGCACGACGTGCTGGCCTTCATCGTCTCCGGCTTCGACACGTCGACCGCGATCACGTCTTCGTTGCCGACGAGGAGCAGCACGCGGCCCGGCACCCACCACTGCAGCCGGGTCGGCGTGTACGTGCGCTTCACCGCGCGCACGTGTTCGAACTCGCGTTGGGCTTTGCGACGGTACGCGTGGAGTCCACCGTGCCGGCCCGCGACGAAGAGCCACTCGCCGTGGTGTGCGAGGCCGGTCGGGTAGCTGCGAAAGAACTCGTCGCCGGGAACGTCGAACAGGTGCTGCGGCTTGCCCGACTTCGGGTCAAGCCAGGCCACCCCGTTCTCGTGCGTCACGTAGAGATCGGTGCCCATCACCGTGAGCGCACGCTGCCAGCCCACCTCGAACTCGTGCAGCGCGAGCAGGCGCGGCCTCGCCGGGTCGTCGAGAGACACGAGCTCAATCGCCTCCCTGGACACGAGCGCGAGCGCGGGCCATTCCTCGAGGAAGTGGAACAGGTAGCCGACCGACTTCGGCACGTAGCGGCTGACGAGCTTCGGCGGTCCGCTCGCCGCGCCGTCGAGCACCACCACGCCGGGCTCCCACTGCTTGGCGACGAAGAGCGAGCCTCCGATGGGCTCGAGCGCGCCGACCTGCCACGACCACGCGAGCGCGTCACCCTCGACGATCACCTCGCGCCACGCCGCCGCCTTCTTCTTGCGAGCAGCCAGTGGTCAGCCCTTCTTGCTGCACGCGACGTTGTCACCCATGGTGCACGCTTGCTTGTAGAGCGTCTTCGCCTGGCGGGCGTTCTTCTTCGTGCCCTTCCCCAGTTCGTACATGTGGGCGAGGTTGCGGCACGCGAGGCCCGACTTGAGATCGCACCCCTTCTGGAACAGCGAGACCGCCTTCACCGAGTCGTCGTTCTCGAGCTTGGTGCCGAGGTTGTTGCACCCATCGGCGTAGTCGAGATCACACGACTGCTCGTAGAGCATGAACGCCGCCTTGGGGTCCTTCTTGCTGATGACGAGCGCCTCGTTGAAGCACGCCATGCCGTCATCGCCGTCGCAGCCCTTGGTGTACGCCTCGAGCGACGCGACCGGATCGATGTCCTTCAAGTCGTAGCCGAGCTCGTTGCACTCCCGCGCCACGCCCTGATCGCACTTGTCCTTGCGGGCCTGCAGCTTCGGGCTCAACGCGCCGCCGCCGGTGCTGCCCGTGCCGTCCTGCTTCTGCTTGTCGAGCTTGGCGAGCAGCTCCTCGGCCTTCTGGATGTTGTCGTCGCGGTTGAGGGCGAACTCCTTCTCCCACTTCATGCGGCTCATGCGCTCGTTCACGCCGGCGACCACCGAGCCACCCAACGCGAGCAGCGGAATGCCGAGCACGAACGCCGCGGCGACCGGGCGAATCGGCGACTTGTAGCCAGCCTTGAGCATCGCGAACGCCCACGCGGCGATCGCGCCGAGGGTGACGGCCGCCATGATGCCGCCCGAGACGAGGCTCTTCTCGTAGTTCAAGTACGTCGCCGCGATGAAGCCGCCGAGCGCGAAGAAGCCCCACACGCGCGCGTAGCCCAGCAGCATCGACTTGCCGTTGATCGGCATCGGAATGCCGGTGTCGTCGGTCACCAGCCGGAAGCCCCCGACCGGGAACAGCGGCAGGTAATAGATGTGCGCGAAGCGGGTCGCGTGGCGCGAGCCGTCTTCCTCTTCGATGGTGCCGTAGCACCGGGTTCCGTAGACGATGATCACGGCGGGCTGACCCCCTGGGCAGTGCTGCTGTGCAATTTCGACAACTCGTCGAGGAGCGCCGTGGCCACCCTCACCGCGGCCCCCTCATCTTGCGGAAATTCGAGCGCTTCGTACACCCGCGCGAGCCGCGCCACCGCCTGCAACTTCGTCTGTCCCGCACGGGCGACCCCCAGGTGGGCCAGCGGCAGCAGGGCGTACCCACGCTGCAGTTCTTTGAGGCCGTCGACGTCGAACTGCAGCACCGCGCGCGCGCCCCGGGCATACGCCGCGAAGTCGGTCGCGAAGTGCCCACGGTGCGCCTCGGCGAGCGCGATCACCTGCGCGGTCGTGTCGAGCCCCACCCCACGGAGGAAGCGCACGAGGTAGTCCGGGAAGAACGGCTCGTCGGTCCGGGGGCGCCCCAGGGTCGTGGCGAGCGTCTCGTCGAGGGCGGCGATCGACGGGTGCCGCGTGAGCGCGTCGAGGGACACCACGTCGAGCCGCAGGCTGCCGTCGCGCTGCTCGAGCAATTCGCGCGCGCGGCGCTGGCTGGCCTCGAGCTCGGCGCGAATCGAGACGAACTCCTGGTCGGCGATCTCCAGCAGGCTCGCGACGCGGGCGAAGCGCCGGCGAATCGCCTCGGGCACCTCGGAGTCGGCCTTGTACCCGAGGTCATGCTCCACCTCGGCCCACGCGTGCTGCAGCACCGTGCGCAGCTGCACCTCGAAGCGAAAGCGCTCGTGCGGCGCGCCCGCGTCGAGCGCACACACGTAGTGGATCGAGCGGTAGCCCGCGGGCCGCTCGCGCGCCGCCGAGTGGTGGAAGTCGACGCGGAAGTGCTGCTCGACGAGCCGGCTGACCGCCTCGAGGTGATCTTCGAAGTACGTCTCGACGCGCAACCCGAGGAGATCGGTCACGTCCCACAGCGCGCGGTAGCTCTTGTCGGGGCGCGCGAGCTTGTGCGCGAGGCTGGGCTCGCTCTTGATGCGCGCCGTCACCGAGTGCACCGGCACGCGCGCGGCCTCGAGCAGCGCGGCGAGCCGATCGCGCAACGACTGGCCGAGCGTCGCGAGCGAAGGCGACACGCGACGGAACTCGTCCACCAGCTGCTCGTTCCCCGGTACCGTGGGCGACATGAAGGTGGGGCAGCCTACCGCGCGGGGACTGATCGCGGGCGTGATCGTCGCGCTGCTGCTCGTCGTCTACTGCGGGCTGTACGTGCTCGTGCGCGTCGAGCACTTCCTCGTGCACGAGCGCGCCATCACCTTCGACGCGCACGGCCACCAACTGGTGCTCGAACACCGCGTGCGCTTCGGCGATGTGGGGCTTCCCGTCGACCCGCTGGTGACGTTCTTCACACCGCTGCGCTTCGCCGAGTCGCTGGTGTGGAACGTCATCGAGCCGGTCGGAAAGCCCGTCGGGTTGCCCTGAACACTGGCAAGGTTCGCGTCATGCGTCGGCTGTCACTGGTCGCACTTCTCGTCGGGTCCTTCGGGTGCGCGACGACGTCTCCGCGGTTCGAGCAAGACGTCGCCACCACCTTCGCGCAAGACGACATGCACAAGCTCGAGACCGACGAGCTCGAGCTCTACTACCCGGCCAACTACGAGGCCGCGGCGAAGCAGGTGGCCGCGCGCGCCGCCGAGTGCATTCGCCTGCTCCGCGCGCACGACGTCGACCCGCGCCCCAGGGACAAGGCGCTCTTGTTCCTCACCTCGGCGAACTACAACAACGCGTACGTCGGCGGGCAGACGAGCGGTGAGCCGTTGCAGTCGCTGGTGCCGCTCACCGTCACCTCGGAGATGTTCCACTTCTACGGGCTCGGTGGCGCCAACGTCGGCGACATCGCGTGCCACGAGATGTTCCACTACGTGCACTACGAGCAGACGCACGGCTTCTGGCTCGTGGTGAACACCGTGCTCGGGCCGGTGCTGCCGCCGCAGGCCTTCCTCGAGCGGTGGTTCACCGAGGGCGTCGCGCAATATTACGAGGGCCGGCTGCGCCGGAACGTCGGTCGCCCGTTCAGCCCGTTCTACCGAGGCAGCTTCGATTCGTTCGTCGCGATGCGCGGCGGCGTGTTGCAGCCGGGCGACTTGCAGCTCAACCAGCGCGAGCTGTACCCGCACTCGGGTGCGTACCTCACGGGCCTGCACTTCGTGGAGTGGCTCGCGCGGACGTACGGCGAAGAGAAGCTGTGGCAGGTGATCGATCTGCAGGCGAACAGCGTCTTCTCTCCCTTCGGCTACACGCTGCGCTTCAAGTCCATCTACGGCGCGTCGGTGGGCGCGCTGGTCGACGAGTGGTCGGCGGAGCTGAAGAAGGGCCTCGTGGTGCGCCAACGGCCCGCGAGCGAGAAGGTGCTCCTCGACGACGTCGGCCAGCTCGCGCGCGTGGCGACGCACGCCGCGACCGGGGTGACCGCCATCGTGTCGTCGGGCAACGAGCAGGTGCCGTTGCTGCGCGTGCTCGAGGCCGATGGTCGCGTGCGCTTCGAGAAGCGGCTGGCGGGCGTGGGCACCGATCGCCCCGGCGTGTACGTGGGCCCGGGCAGCATGAGCGGCCTGTCGTTCAGCGGCGACGGCTCGACCATCTACCTCCTCAACGACGACCTCATCGCCCGCGGCGACACGCTCGCCAACGTGTGGCGCATCGACGCGCAGACCGGCGCGGTGCTGAAGGTCTTCGAAGAGGTCGGCCGCGGCATGGGCGGCTCGGTCTCCTCTGACGGGCGCACCTTCACCTTCGCCGACTTCCCGGTCGACGGGCCGGCCCGCATCGTGGAGCGCGATCTCGAGGCCGGCAGCGACACGGTGGTGCAGACCTTCGCGGCGGGCGTGTCGATCGGCGCGCCGGCGTGGAACCCGTCGCACACTCGGCTGGTCTACTCGCGGCTCGACGCCAACGGCTGGAACCTCGTGATGCGCGACGAAGAAGGCGTCGTCACCGACCTCACCACCGACGGCGCGTTCAACTACGGCGCGCGCTGGGCCGACGACACGCACCTCGTCTTCGCGCGCACCGCGGGCAAGTACCTGCAGGCCCACCGCCTCGACGTCGCGGCGCCCACCGCGCTCGAACGTCTGAGCGACAGCCCGTGGGGCGTGCTCGATGTGTCGGCCACTCCGAGCGGAGTCATCTTCGCCGCGCGCGACGGCATCCACTGGTCGATCGACGCCGCGCCCGGCACCGCGCTGGAGACGATCAGCCTCGCGCCCCCCGAGGGCACGGAGCCCACGCCGATCCCCGAGTTCCACGAGCCGGCGCCGCTGGTGGTGAAGAGCGACGAGCCGTATTCGGGGTTCGATCACCTCTTCGTGCCGCAGCTGCGCGTACCGGTCGGCAGCATCGGCTTCAGCACACGCACCGACGGCTCGCTGGCCTTCAACGGGAGCGTCGGCCTCTCGCTGATGGGCCGCGATCGCCTCTCGCGCAACACCTGGGCGATCAACGCGCTGATCGGCGTGCCCGACGTGACGCAGAACCAGGTCTTCGTCGGCTACCGCAACCTCTCGCTCGCGCCGTGGATGATCTCGGCCACCGCGTCGCGCGACGCCACGTCGACCGAGGCGTACTGGACCGGCGCGCTCTCCGTCAGCCGCTCGATCTTCTCGGTGCCGCTGTCCTTCGGCCTGCAGACCGAGGTGTGCCAGCCGTTCGACACCGTGTCCGACACGTGCCCGACCACCTCGTCGCTCAAGGTGATGAAGTTCATCGGCCCCTTCGTCTCGCTCTCGTGGGGCGCGGGCGATTCGACGGCGTACGCCGGGGCGCAGCGCACGCTGTCGGTCTCGCTCGACGTCGCGGGCTACCCAGCGGTGTTCGGGAGCGATCGCGACATGCTCGACCTGCGAGGCGAGGCGGTGGTGTCGGTGCCGCTGCCGATCTCCAAGCGCCACTCGTTCCGGCTGTCGGCGGCCGGCCGCGCGCTTCCCGGTGCTCCGACGGGCGCGATGCGCGTCGGCGGCGTGTCGTCGGGGCTGACGCTCCTCGAGTTCGGTACGCGATCGCCCTTCCCCGCCGCGCCCGGCGTCTTCCTGCCCGGCGCGCTCATCGAGCCGCTGCGCGGCTACGACGACTTCGCGATCCGCGCGCAGCACGTGGCGACCTTCAACGCCCGCTACCGCTACTCGTTCATCGTCGATCGCGGCACCGCGTCGGTGCTGTGGATTCTGCCCTCGTTCTTCATGCGGCAGATCGACGTCGAGGCGTTCGGCAGCGCCGCGTTCACCGAGTCACAGCAGGCCCGCGCGGTCGGCGCCGCGGTGCTCTTCCGCACCAGCTTCGGCGGCTTCTTGCCCGTCTCGCTCGGCTACCAGTTCGCGTGGCGGTTCGACTTCGGGCTGCCGCCGTTGCACGTGCTCGCCCTGTCCTTCGACTGAAGAACTGAAGAACTGAAGAACTGAAGAGAGGAGTCCTTCCATGGCCACCATCACCTTCCTCGGCGCCGCGGGCACGGTCACCGGCTCACGCTTCCTCCTCGAGCACGATGGCAAGCGCGTGCTCGTCGACTGCGGCCTCTTCCAGGGCCACAAAGAGCTCCGCCAGCGCAACTGGGCGCCCATGCCGTTCGACGCGAAGAGCCTCGACGCGGTGGTGCTGACGCACGCGCACATCGACCACACCGGCGGGCTCCCGCGCCTCGTGCGCGACGGCTACGACGGGCCCGTCTACTGCACTGGCGGCACGCGCGATCTGTGCGGCCTGCTGCTGCCCGACTCGGCGCACATCCAGGAAGAAGAGGCGCGCTACGCCAACAAGGTCGGCTACTCGCGCCACCACCCCGCCCTGCCGCTCTACGAAGCGAAGGACGCGTTCGCCGCGCTCAAGCTCTTCGAGAGCTTCGGCTACGAGCGCAAGCGCAGCATCGTGCCGGGCATCAGCCTCGAGTTCCGCCGCGCCGGCCACATTCTCGGCAGTGCGATCTGCACCTTCGAGCTGCAGTCGTCGAACCAGCGCGTGGTCTTCACCGGCGATCTCGGCCGCTACAACGCACCCATCTTGCGCGACCCGCAGCAGGTGAACTTCGCCACCACGCTGATCGCCGAGAGCACGTACGGCGATCGCGATCACGGCGAGTACGACCCGCTGCAGGCGCTCGTCGACGCGGTGAAGGGCACCATCGAGCGCGGAGGCGTGCTGGTGATCCCCGCGTTCGCGGTCGGCCGCACCCAGGACATCCTCTACCGGCTCGCGCAGCTCGAGCGCGAGAAGCGCATCCCCGTGCTGCCGGTGTTCGTCGACTCGCCGATGGCCTGCGACGCGACGCCGCTCTACCTGGCGCACAGCGCGGAGCATGACTTCGAGATGCGCACCATCCTCGACGAGGGGCACTCGCCCTTGCGCACCGAGGCCACCCGCTTCGTCACCAGCGCGAAGGAATCGAAGACCATCAACACCTTCCGCGGCCCGGGCGTCATCATCAGCGCCTCGGGCATGGCGACGGGCGGTCGCATCCTCCACCACCTGAAGCACCGCCTGCCCGACGAGAAGAACGCGGTGCTCTTCGTCGGCTACCAGTCGGAAGGCACGCGCGGCCGCCGCCTCATCGAGGGCGAGCGCGAGGTGAAGCTGCTCGGCGAGCTGGTGCCCGTGCGCGCCAAGATCCTCAACATCAGCGGATTCTCGGCGCACGCCGACGCCAGCGAGATGCTGCGGTGGATGGACGGGTTCGACGCCCCGCCGAAGCAGACCCTGCTGGTGCACGGCGAGACGAAGGCGCTCGAGACGCTCAAAGCGAAGGTCGTCGCGCGCGGGTGGCCCGTCGCCATTCCGCGCCACCTCGAGAAGGTCGAGCTCGCGAAGCCCTGAAGCACTTCGCGAGCCCCCTTCGACCGCTCAGCGTGCGCGATGCACGTTGAGCACCGAGAGATCTTTGCCCACCCCGTGACAGGTCAGGCACGCCTCGAGGCCGTTCGACGGCGCGGTCATCGTCTCCGCGTGCGCCACCGTGCTCGCCGCGGTGTGGCAGCTGGTGCACGCCACGCCCCAGTCACGGCTCTCCTTGCCGGTCGGGTACTTGCGGCTCTCGGGCACCTCCGGCACGCGGCCGTGGCACACGTCGCACGAGGCCGAGCCGTTCGGCATCACCGGCAAGGTCGTCGCGTGGATGCCGTGGATCAAGTGGCGCAGGCCCGACGTCGAGTGGCAGGTCAGGCACGTGTCGGCGCTCCGCCGGCCCGCCCCGTGGAACGAGAGATCGCCGTGGCACCCGTTGCAGGTCTGGCTCGCCTGCGGAATGTGCGAGTACGGCGCCAGCGACGTCGTGTTGCCGAACAGGAAGTCCTGGTGCGACGACGGAGTGCTCGCCCGGTAGGTCTGCCACTCGGGCGCCGTGGTCGCGCCGCTCTTGAACTCCACGCTGCGGTAGCCCCACACCGAGGCGGTGTAGGTGCCGTCGAGCATCGGCTTGCCGTGCCAGTCGCCCTCGGTCTCGTCGAGCGTCGAGTCGGCCACGAGCGGCATCGCGTAGACCGCCATCAACGGCGAAGTCCGCGCGGGAGCCCAGCCGAACCGCGCGTCGGTGCGGTACGTCATCACGAAGGCGTTGCCCGCCGTGCCGGTGCCCGTGAGCGTGATGACGCCGGTGGCCGCGTTGAGCGTGTAGTAGTTGCTCGCGCCTTCCTGCCGGAAGGTCAACGTCACCTCGCGCGCGGTCGAGGTCAGCCCGTGCGCGTACCGCAGGCCAGACGCGAGCGTGATCAGCTTCGTGGTCGCGTTGATCGACGACACCCGCACGTATTCCTCGGTCGCCGTGCCGTCGTCGATCACCAGGTAGTCGCTCGCCGCGAGCGCCGGGTCGATGGCCGCGACGGTGATGAACCGGTCGAGCACCGCGCTCGTCTTCGTCAGCGTGGTCGCCGTGCCCACCGATGCCATGCGCTCGAAGAGTTGCTGGCGGCCGAAGTAGACCGGCAGGTTGGCCGCGGTGAACGTCTCGTTCGCCACGCCCGTCGCCCGCCCGAGGAACTCGAGCGGCAGATCCATCGGCGCGTTGAAGGTGTAGCTCGACGCCGGCGCCACCACTTCCTCGTAGAAGCGGTCAGCGTACGCGAACGCCGTGCGCCCACCGACCACCGCGAACAGCACCGGGTTGGCCGCGCCGCCCTTCACCACCGACAGGTAGAAGGCATTGCCGGCCGCCGGCGCGGTGGTGCCCACCACGAGGTTGAAGGCCACCGTGCCGTCGGTGCTCGTGAAGCGCTGGGTGTTCGCCACGCTGGCCGGCAAGGTGCCCGAGCCCATCGGCCCGCTCACGGTGCCGCTCACCGAGTACGTCGTCGGGCCGCTGAACGTCACCGTGATGCCTTGCGCGACGGCCGTGGGCGCGAGCACGACGTTGCTCATCGACGCCCCCGACGGGTACGTGCCAGGCGAGCCAGGGAGCACGCCGGTCCCCAGCGGGCCGCTCACCGAGCCGACGACGTCGAACACGCCGGCCGAGGTGAAGTTGATCGTCAGCACCTCCGTCACGGTGGCGCCGATCGCCTTGCTCATGATGCCCTTGTTGGTGGTGCTCGCCGCCTGCAGCCGGCCCGTGAAGTCGAACGGCGAGCCCGGCAACCCGGGGAACACCACCTGCCGGTTCTGCGTCGGCCCGAGCACCGACAGCGTGAAGCTGTCGAACGCCGACATCGGCAGCGCTGCGCCCGCTCCGTCGGCGACGGTGAACGTGTAGGTCAGCTTGTCGCCCGCGAGGAAACGGCCGTTGGTGCCGCTCGCGCCTCCGATTGCGGTCAGCGCCAGGTTCGGCGCGTTCAGCACCGCCGCGCTCGAGTCAGGGTGCACGTGGCTGTTGGCCAGCGCGGTGGCCTGGTGGCACGTCGTGCACATCGCCTCGGTGGTGTTGGCCGGCATGGTGGCGCCGTTCGAGACGTAGGGCTTGGTGTAGTCGAGGTCGTCGTGGCACGAGCCGCACGCGCGCTTGTTGGGCTCGGACCAGATGGCCGTGCCCGCGTCAGGCGGGAGCAACGGCCCCGCGCCGTCGGGATCGCCGTGGCACTGCGAGCAGTCGGTCACGCCGCGCAGCACGCGGTCTTCCTTCGACTTGTCGGCCGACGTGAGCGCCGAGTAGCCGGTGTCCTTCGGCATCGAGACGGCGAAGTTGGGGAAGATCGGGAACTGCACCGCCGAGAAGTCAGCGTCGCCGATGCGGAACGGAGTGCCCGTGCCGTAGACCTTGTTGCCCGAGCCATCGACCGTGATGCCGACCACCGATGGCAGGTGGTAGCCGTTGTGCAGCTTGTGCAGCATCACCTCGAACTCGATGGTCTGCGGCGTGAGATCGCCCGTCGCCGTCGAGCCCTCGTCCTCCGCGCCCGCGGTGTGACACGTGACGCACAGCGCGGTCTTGCGGAACGCGCCACCGTGCGCGCGCACCTCCTTGTGGCAGCCGTTGCAGTTCACGTCGACCACCAGCTCCCGGCGCGGGGTGATGCTCGCGACGTCGAGCGGGAAGTCGACGGTGAGCGCGGTCGCGTCGGTCGCGGGCGCGCCGCCGACGGTGAAGTCCTTCGAGACCATCATGCCCAGCGTGTAGGTGCCCGCGGTGAGGGGGCCGCTCAGCTCACCGTCGGTGAACTTCGGCGTGTCGAACAGCGGCGTGCCGAAGTTCGCCGGCAGCGCGTCCATCTTCCAGGTGTAGGAGCCGTCGTCGTTCAGCGTGGCGCCGGTGAGGAGATCAGCCATCGTCGCGTCGCGCGCGACCGGCAACACGTGCTGGTAGTTGGTGTTGGGGCCAGACACCCACGCGCCGGCCGCCGTCAGATCAGACAGCGCGACCACGCGACCCGCGCGCGTCTTCACCGTGAAGGTGAGCGTCAGGCGATCGCCGGGGTGGAAGCTGCCGTTGGTGTTGGAGTGCCCGCCAGGCGCCGCGACCGTCAGCGTGAGGCCGGGCAGCGCCTCGCGCACCTCGAGCGAGGGGTCGAGCGGCGGCGCCACCAACGTCTTCTTGCCGTCGGTGCACGAGAGCACCGTGACGCCGAAGCGCAGGTCGATGATCGAGCACGACGTGCCGTCGAGCACCGTCACCGGCGTGGAGTTGGGGCACGTCAACGTGTGCGTGCCGTCGCCGTTGCTGACCGCGGCGCACGGCGAGCCGTTGGTCACCGTGACGCTGGTGTTGTCGGTGCAGCTGATGGTCTTCGAGCCGCCGCCCGCGTCGGCGACCGAGCACGAGGTGCCCTGCGCGCCGGTCGCGCCGGTCGAGCCGGTCGCGCCGTTGGCGATGGTGACGGTGGTCGTGCCGCAGGTCACCGTCTTGGTGCCGTCGGCGTTGTCGACCACCGTGCACGCAGCGCCGGCTGGGCCGGTGGGACCTTGCGGCCCGGTGCAGGAAAGGAGTGTGCAGGCAACCAACCAACCCAGTGCGGAACGATGCATGTGCGGCCTCCTCCTCGAGGGAGCCCCACAGTGCGCTCGGCAGAAAAACGGGCAAATGCTGCTTTTGCACCCCGCTTTCGCGGCTCACGCGGGCCATCACCGGGGCTGGTGACAGCTTTGCGCTGCGTGCTCGATCGTCGCGCAAGACCCGAAGCGCGAACGAAAACCGCGCAAATCGAGCGGCGAGACCGGGGTGTGACAGGCCCCTACGGAGATCGCGAGGGTCCGCCGGGGGTGCTACGGTCTGCGTTCATGCGTCGGTCGCCCCGCCTCCTGCTGCTCGCCCTCGCCGTGGGCCTCGCCCTCCCCGCCTTCGCGGAGAACGAGCGCCGTCACCGCCCGACCGAGTACCAGGAGATGACCGACGAGGAGAAAGCGGCGCTGAAGGAGAAGCAGCGCAACCGCATGGGCACGTGGAACGAGAACGATCTCCCGCCCGAGTACCACTTCCCCTGGATGCAGATCGGCTTCATCGGGCTGGCCATCGTCATCGCCATTCCCTTCGGCTGGGTCGCGTACAAGCGCTTCGCGACCGAGACCAACGAGGCGATCGCCGCGGCCACGCCGGCCCCGCCGCGCAAGCGCACCAAGACCGCGGACTAAGCGCCCAGCAGCGTCGGCAGCACCTCGCCGCTCTTCCCCACCACCACCTCGTCGAACTGCGCGCGGTAGTCCTCGCTCGGCGCGGCGTCGATGAGCCACGTCTGGCCACCGGCCGCGCGCGCGGAGTGCACCAGCCCCGCCGCCGGGTACACCTGGCCCGAGGTGCCGATCGCGAAGAACACCAGGTCGCCGTTCGAGCCCTCGATGAAGTCGGCCACCTGCTCGAGGTGCCTCGGGTCGAGCGACTCGCCGAACCACACGATGTGCGGCCGAATCGCGCCGCCGCACGTCGCGCACTTCGGCAACGGCGGGGCGAAGTACGTCGCGCGATCGTCGAAGGGCACGTTGCAGCGCTCGCAGCGTGACTTGAAGAGTTCCCCGTGAATCGCCAGCAGGCGGCGGCTGCCCGCGCGCGCGTGGAGCCCGTCGACGTTCTGCGTCGCGAGCAGGAAGCGATCGCCCAGCCGCGCCTCGAGCTGCGCCAACGCGAGGTGGCCCGGGTTGGGGTCGACCTTCGCCGCGCCGTCACGCCGCAGGCTGTAGAAGCGCCACACCAACTCGGGGCTCGCGCGGAAGCCGTCGGGCGAGGCGACCTCCTCGACGCGGTGCCCTTCCCACAGGCCGTTCATGCCGCGAAAGGTCGGCACGCCGCTCTCGGCGCTCACACCCGCGCCGGTCAACACCAGCACCTTCGTGTTCGGCCCCAGCCGCAGCTTCTTCATGGCGCCCACTCCAAATCGAAGAGCGCGGCGGCCTGGCGCGCGAACTTCACCCCACCCGGCTCCGCGGTGAGTTGGGACAGGAAGGCCGCCTCGGTGGCGTTCATGAAGTGCAGCGCCTCGAGGTACTGCGCGTGCAGCGTCTCGCGCGGGGCGATGACGATGGAGCCGGGCGAAGCGCGCGTGGCCCCCGCGGCGACCGCGGCGTCGGCCTGGGCGAGGGTCTGGAAGGAGATGGTCAGCGGCGCCTTCGGCACGGGCGGGAGGCGGCGGTTGCGCTCCCTCAGCTCGCTCAGCGGGCAGCGCGGCAGTGCGGTCGTGTCGCGCGCCGAGCGCGAGTGCTTGGTGACCAGTCACGGCAACACGCCGTCGACCTCGCGCGCGAGCACGTCGTCGCCGGCGGTGAACCAGGTCGGCACGCCGCGCTCGGCTGCCAGCAACTGCACGAGCAGCGACTCGTTGAGCACCTGCTCGCCCAGCTTCCACCCGGTGTGCACCGCGACGGTGTGCGCCCCGAAGCCGCCCGAGCGCGCGCTGGCGTGCATGCCCACGCACGCGACCGCGGTGACGCCGTCGAGCATCGCGCCGCCGTACATGTCGTCGGTGAAGCAGACCTCGTGGCCAGGAAACCGCCGCGCGTCGAGGTTGTACGGAGCGCCCGAGCGGTGGGCGTCGGCGATGCGCACGTCCGTCACGCGATCGACCTGCTTCAGCACGTCCAACGCCTCGTGCGTCGCGGCGTGCATCTGCTCGATGGCCCAGTCGTGGCCCGGCCCGCCGAAGATGAGCTGCTCGGGGCGGTCGACGCCGGGGATGCCTTCGAGGTCGACGATGAGGAGCGCCTTCGCCATCGGCGCCGAGCCTACCCGTTTCCGGCCAAATAATTGATTTCAGGGCCCTTTCCGGTACTTGTCGGACCCACCTTGTAGGGTGCTCGCCATGAAGAACGCCTGGTCCATCTCCGAAGTGGCCACGATGCTGGGGCTCCCCGTCGACGCGACGCGCGCGCTGGTCGCGCAGGTCTTCGAGGGGCAGCGCGATCTGCTCACCTTCCAGGACCTGACGGTCTTGCGCAGCGCCGCGAAGGCGAACCTCGATCGCGCGGCGGTCGGGCGCATCGCGCGCGAGCAGCCGACCGAGCTGCCGCTCACCACCGTCACCGTGCAGAAGCTGGGGCGCGAGCACGTCGCGCACTCCGGCGCCTCACGGTGGAACGCCAAGACCGGCCAGCAGCTCCTCGACTTCGCCCCCGCGCGCTCGCCGTGGCTCACCGCGGCCCGCCCGCGCCGCGACGCGCACGAGCTCTTCTCCAGCGCCGTGGCGCTCGAGGAAGCCGACCCGCTCGCCGCGATCGACGCCTACGTCGAGGCGGTCGCCGCTGATCCCCGCCACGCCGACGCGCACATCAACCTCGGGCGGCTGCTCCACCAGCACGGCCGGCTGCGAGAGGCCGAAGCGCACTACGTCGCCGCGCTGGTCTCACGCCCTTCCGACACCACCGCGTGCTTCAACCTCGCCGTGGTGCTCGAAGATCTCGGCAAGCTCGACGAGGCCATCGCGCGGTACCGCGAGACCATCGATCTCGACCCGTCGCTCGTCGACGCCTACTTCAACCTCTCGCGGCTCTACGAAAAGAAGGGCGAGAAGGTCGCGGCGATTCGCCACCTGAAGGACTACCGCCGGCTGACGAATTCCCGCTGAGAGGAATTCCGCTGACGGTACACTCACGGAATGTCTGTTTCAGCCTACATGCTCTCGCTGTTGGTCCGGCAGCACCTGTTCCTCGGCGATCAGTTCGAAAAACGGTATCCGTCGAGCTGGCTGGTGTGGGAACCGGGTCCGTGGCGACCCGCCCGCACCACGGCCGAAGGTGACTCCAAGGCGACGATGGCGGCCGACAGCCTGCCTGCGCGGCCGGCCGGCAGCGACGCGCTCTGCTTCGAGCTGCGTAACAACGCGACGCGGGTGACGCTCGGCCGCTCGTCGGAGAGCGAGATCTTCATCAACGATCTCACCCTCTCGCGTGAGCACCTCGTGCTCGAGAACCAGGGCGGCTGGTCGCTCACCGTCGCGCCCTCGTCGAGCACCGCCACCCAGTTCGAGGGCGCGACGCTCGCGCCCGGCACCAAGAAGCCCCTGCTGCCGAACGCGCGCATCAAGGCCGGCGACGTGCACCTCAGCTTCTACAACACGGCCGGCATGCTCGCCCGGCTGCGCGAAGAAGCGACCCGCGGCCCACGCTGAGCACTGTCTCCCTCTCCTCCCGAGGAGGAGAGGGCCGGGGTGAGGAGAAAACCGGCCTCAGCGCCGCTCGCTACTGACACATCCCCGCGACGCACATCTTCGAGCTCGAGCACGCCATGCAGGTCGCGCCGTTCACCCCGCACGCCTGCTTCGCCGTGCCCGCCTTGCACGTGCCGTCATTCGCGCAGCAGCCAGCGCAGTTCGCCGGGTCGCACACGCACGTGCCGTTCATGCAGATCTGGCCAGCGCCGCACGCCGAGCCCGTGCCGCACGCGCAGGTGCCGTTGTTGCGACAGCCGTTCGCCTTCGTCTGATCGCACGCCACGCACGCGCCGCCGAGCAGGCCACACGAGGTGACGGAGCGCGCGCTGCACCCGCCGTCACCCTCGCAACACCCGCTCGGACACGTCGTCGCGCTGCACCCGCCGGAGCACTGCCCCGCGGTGCAGGTGCCGCTGCCGCAGTTGGCACACGCCGCGCCGCCGGTGCCACACGCTCCCGCGGCCGTGCCCACCTGGCAGACACCGTTCTGGCAACACCCGGTCGGGCAGCTCGTCGCGTCGCACGCCACCGCGACGCAGAGGCCGCCATCGCACGCGTTGGCGCCGCAGTTGAGGCACACCGAGCCGCCGCCACCGCACGCCGACGACGCGCTCCCCGGCTCGCACACGCCGTTGCGGCAACAGCCGGTCGGACACGACACCGCGTCGCAGGTCATCATGCAGCTGCCGGCGTCACACGATCCGCCGCCGCAGTTCGCGCAGGCGGTCGCCCCCGCACCGCAGGCCGCGGTGGTGGTGCCCACCTGGCACTGGCCGAGCGCGTCGCAGCAACCCGCGCACGTCGCGCTCGAGCAGCCGCCCACGCAGGCGTGCGTCGCGGCGTCACACGTCGCGGTGCCCTGGCACGACTGGCAGCTCGCGCCGGCCGAGCCGCAGGCGTTGTTCGCGGTGCCCGGCAGGCACGCGCCGTTCTGGCAGCACCCACCCGGGCACGTCGCCGCCGTACAGCCACCCGAGCAGACGCCCTGGGTGCAGGTGCCCGCGCACGTGCCACACGCGGCTCCGCCGGTGCCGCACGCGTTCGCGTCCTGGCCCGAGTACGGCACGCAGGCTCCGTTCTGGCAGCACCCGTTGGGGCACGTCGTGGCGTCACACGTACCAGTACAGCTGCCGCCCGAGCACGTGCCCGCGCCGCAGCTCTGGCACGCCATGCCGCCCAGGCCACACGCGCTCATCTCGAGGCCCGACAGGCAGTCAGCGCCAGCACAGCAGCCGCTGCAGTTGGTGGGGTTGCACAGCGCGGTCTGGCACGCGCCGCCGTTGCAGCTCGACGCGCCGCAGTCGAGGCACGCCTTGCCGCCCGTGCCGCACGCCGACGCCGAGGTGCCCAGGAGGCACACGTTGCCCAGGCAGCACCCGCCAGCGCACGACGCGGGAGTGCATTGGCAGGTCTGGCGCAGGCACTCCTGCCCCGGGCCACACGCAGGACCGGTGCCGCAGCGACATTCGCCGGGGTTGCCTTCGCAGCGGTCGGCGCCGATCGCGAGCGTGCACGGCGGCCCGCTCCCGCATGCACACCGCCCGTCCGGCAGACAGCTGTTCGCAGTGAGCGTGTCGCATGGCGCGCACGCCGCACCCGGCGCACCGCAGGCGCCGCCCGACGTCGCCACACACTCACCATTCGAATCACAACACCCCGAGCACGACTGTGCGTTGCAGACCGAGTTCGGTCGCGCCAGGTCGATGATCACGCCCGCCTCGCGGCCCTTCACGACCTCGACGCTGCCCCGTCCAGTCCCGACCACGTCGCTGGCACCATTGAGGCCGGAGACCGTCACTTCCAGCGTGTGGCCCGCGAGCGCGTCACTGAGCAGCACCCGCACCACGCTCGAGCTTGGCACCGTGCCCGCCGGGTCGGGCCGCAGCACGGGCCCGAAGGTCGGCGCGCCCTGGTCAGCGCCGACGTAGCTCAGCTGCACGACGTCGAGACCGTTGGTGTGCACCGTGATGAGGAGTGCCGTGCCCTTGAGGGTCGCAGCGTCGCGACACGCGCTGACGCCCACGCCGAGCAACAGCCCGCACGCAGCAGCGAGGGGAGCAGAGACGCGGCGCAAGTTCATCGAGCGTTGATGTCCGGGAAGGAGGTCATCGTGGGGTGCGGCGCCGTCGCGACACCGACCGCGATGCCGGTCGCGGCGCCCGCGGCGATCACGCCCAGGCCAGTCCAGAACCACCACTTCGTCGTCACCGGCTCAGGCGGCGGCTCGACCTTCGTGGTCGCCAGCGCGTGCTCGAGCTGGAGCTTGCGCGCCTCGGCCTCCGTGACCTGCAGCTTCTTCGACTCGAGCTCGATGCGCTGCAGCTGCTCTTCGCGCGCCTTCTTCTCCGCCGCCTCGCGCTCGGCCTGCTCGACCGCAGCCTTTTCCTTCTCCAGCGCGACGCGCCGCTCGTCTTCGACCTGCCCGATCAACCCCTCGACCGCCTTCGCCTGCGTCTCCGGCGGGTTCGTCTCGAGGTAGCGGCGGAAGTAACTGATGGCGTCGTCGAAGTGGGCGAGCTTGCGGTGGCTCTGCGCGAGGTTGAACAACAGCCCGGGCGCCGGCTTGATCTTGTACGCGGCCTCGTAGCGCGAGATGGCGGTGGCGAAGTCGCCGGTGTCGAAGGCCTTCTTGCCTTCCAGCGCGATGGACTTCGCTTCCGCCTCGGCCTTCTTCTCGTCGGTCGAGTGCTTGCCCGCGGCGAGGCCCGGGGCCGCCACCGTCAGCAGGGCCAATACGAGCGTGAGCTCAATACGGGTCGATGACGCCATCGGTGACCGGTCTCGTCGGGTTGGCGGGTTTGGCGACGACGGGCTTGGCGACCTTCACCAGCACCACCTCGAGCCGCTGGTTCTCGTCGAGCACGACCTCGCGGTCGACGGGCACGTAGCCCGCCAGCTCGAGGTGCAGCTTCATCGTGCCGGCGCGCGAGAAGTCCTTCGAGAGCGGCGTCTGGCCGAGCACGGTGCCGGTGTCGACGCGGGTGACGGTCGCGCCGGGCGGCTGCGAGACGAGGCTGACCGTCACGTCCTTGCTCACGCTCGGTGCGGGAGGAGGCGGAGGCGGCAGCGCGCTCAAGCTCGGTCGCACCGGCTCGGGCGTGGCGGGCGGCTTCGGGGTGGTGCCCCCGAAGACCGCGGCGAGCAGCGCGACCACGCCGATCACGGCGAGCGCCACCAACGCGATGGTCGAGCGCGACGAGGGGGCCGCGAGGTCCGAGCGCAGGCCCGCTTCGACCGCGCCCATCGTCTGCGGGCGATCGCCGGGCTGCTTGGCGAGGCACGACATCACGAAGGAAGCGACGCCCGCGGGGATCTTCTCGCCCAGCGCGTTCGTCTTCGGCAGCGGCGGCGGCGCGCGGGTGATGATGTCGGCGGCGAGCTGCCCGAAGGCGGTCGCCTCGAACGGCGCCTTCCCCGAGAGCATCTCGTAGAGGATCGTGCCGAGCGCGTAGACGTCGGTGCGCGCGTCGACGTCGAGACCGGCGACCTGCTCGGGCGCCATGTACCGCGGCGTACCGAGCAGCGCGCCCTGCTGGCTCTCGACGATGCTCACGCCCTCGGTGCGCATCTTCGCGACGCCGAAGTCGAGCACCTTCACCCAGTCCTTCGTGCCCTCGCGCTCGACGAGGAAGATGTTGTCGGGCTTCACGTCGCGGTGCACCACGCCCACCGCGTGCGCGGCGCCGAGCGCGCTGGCCACCTGCCGCAGGATCTCGAGCGTCGACTCGATCGACGTGGGCTTCGCCGCCATGCGCTGCGCGAGGGTCTCGCCCTTGAGCAGCTCCATCACGCAGTAGACGCGGTCGGGCGCCATCTCCTCGACGAAGTCGTGCACCTCGACGATGTGCTGATGGTTGATCTGGTTGACGACGCGCCCTTCCTGCAGGAACCGCTGCACGAGGCGCTGATCGAGCAGCAGCTGATCGTGGAGCACCTTCAGCGCGACCTGGCGGCCGAGGCGCTGGTGCCGCCCGAGGTAGACGCGGCCCATCGACCCTTCACCGAGCATGCGCTCGACGACGTAGGGACCCAGCGCCTGCCCGATCTCGATCGGCGGTGACGGGTCCTGCACGACGCTGAGGTGCGCGATCGACAAGAGTCAGCCCTGACCGACGGTTCTACTGCCACTGAAGCCGCTGAATCCAGACCGCTTCACACGAAAGGGGGTCCTACTTGACCTCACTCGCGCTCCACTCGACGGTCGCCAGCAGTTCCTTGTGTCGCTTGGCGACATCACGGTCGAGGTACTTCACCGCGTCCTTCATCTTGTCCATCAGGCGGAAGGGCTTTCGCTTGCTCGCCTTGAGCTGGAAGAGGCCGTGCACCAGCCAGGGGAAGACGGCGGTCACGTCGCAGTGGCAGTAGATCGAGCCCGTTTCGACCGCGTCGGCCGAGACCTTGCCCCAGGTGTGGCCTTCGCCGGCCGGGCAGCTCGAGAGCGCGCCGTTGTCGACCGGGTCGACGCAGAACTGCACGTCGATGTCGAAGCCGTGGGTGGGCACGTTGAGGATCTGATCGAGCAGCGGCTCGCCCTGCAGCGTGTAGTTCTTCGGCACGCCGCCACCGAGGATCCACACCGCCATGCGCTCGTCGAAGTGGTGCCGGCAGTAGTGCTGGATCGCCGCCATCTCGTAGACGTCGTCGTTGATGTCGAGCTCGAACTTGAACTCGTCACCGAAGAGGCGCTTCAGCTTCACGACGTTGAGGAAGATCGAGCCGTCCTGCACGGCGCCCACGAAGATCGGCACGCCCTTGCGGTAGCAGGTCGAGAGCAGCGACGGGCTGTCGACGCCCAGCTCCTGCTCGATCGCGTCGATGTGCTTGCCGAGGAGGAAGTGGAACTCCGGCGTGGTCATCTTCTTCTGGAAGTCGTCGTGGCGAATGATCGCGCTGAAGAGGCGATCGGTGTCGAGCAGCACCTCTTCCCAGAAGCCGAGATCGTAGATGCGAATGATGCGCGCCATGCGGTACTGGATGTCGCCCGCGTTGGGGTTCACCTCGCGAATGTGGTGTTTCAAGACGCGGTGCGCGTCGTGGTACAGGTTGGCGCCCGTCGTGGTGATGCAGCTGATCACGCCGCTCTCGACGAGGGGAATGATGCAGCTCTGGTGCAGGCCGGCCGGCGTCATCGCGCCCGACAGCGTCAGGAAGATCGCCGCGTTTTCCTCGAGCGAGCGCTTCATCAACTCGAAGGCCGTGCGTTCCTGGCGGCCGACGTACGCGCCGAACGCGTGGTCGAGCAGCTCGAGGGCGGTTTCCTTGCCGGTGATGGGGCGCGGGTTGACGCGGCGGGCCTGGTCGTAGGCCTTGCGAAGCTTCTGCTGGGTCTTGGTGGCCATGAGGCGCGGCGGTATACACCCAACCCCTCACGGCCGAACTGGAGTTTTCCCCTTGAAGAATCTGCTCTTCGTCATCACCGGCGCCATCGCGCTCGTCTCGGGCTGCAAGTGCGGCCCGACCATCTCCGGCACCAAGCCCGACATCGTCGCCACGCCGACCGCGCTCAGCTTCAGCGCGTGCCCGACGAAGGACGAGAGCGGCAACACGGTGAAGGACGTGTTCCCCGACTTCAAGAAGCTGAACATCAGCAACCAGGGCAAGGTCAGCACGCCGCTCAAGTTCACGCTCTCGGGCATGGGGGCGGCGTCGTTCGCGCTGGGTGGCGACGGCGGAGTGCCGGCCGACATCGGCTCGCTGGGCATGGTCGAGCTGCCGATCTCGTTCTCGCCGAGCGCGAAGGGTGACGTGAAGGCCGACCTCACCATCGACGACCAGACCGACGACACCAACAACCCGGTGGTGACGCTGATCGGCACGGGCGTGAACCTGCCGAGCAACCCGCTCATCGAGACCGCGCCGCAGAAGAAGGACAAGTCGGGCTTCCTGCTCTGCACCGCCGAGACCCCGCTGTCGGACTGCACGCTCGAGTTCCCCGACACGCTGATGGATCAGTCGACGACGCTGCAGCTGAAGATTCGCAACAAGGGCTGCCCGTCGCTGAAGATCACCGCGCTGGAGATCGACGGCTCTTCCAACCCCGGCACGAACGATGGCTTCACCATCGACTCGCCGTCGGTGCTCCCGTCGACCGGTACGCCGTTCGTGCTCTCGACCGCCGACGGCACCGACGAGACGACGCTGACCCTGCGCTTCACCGCGGTCGACGACGGCTCGGGCACGCCCAACCAGTCGCACTACGCGGTGCTGACCATCAAGAGCAACGACCCGGTCAACGGTGACGGCTTCGCGAACCCGGCGCGCCTGACGATCCAGGCCAACGCGGTGAAGCCGAGCATCTACGTCGCGCCGACGAGCTGCAACTTCACCAACGCGCAGGACAACTGCGGCTTCACCACGCGCACGCCGCACAAGGCGAACTTCCGCGTCACCAACGACGGCGCGACCGACATCCAGATCTCGGCGGTGCGTTTCCGCAGCTCGGGCGGCACCACCAGCAGCAACAACCGCTTCTCGATCACCCAGAACATCCAGGGCCAGACGCTCACCACCGGCGCCTCGGCGACGGTCGAGGTGACCGAGGTCGACATGCCACTCCTGGTGTCCGACCAGCTGGAGATCGTGTCCGACATCGTGGGCATGCCCGCCGGCTCGGGCGGCTCGGTGATGGTGTCGGTGATCTCCGGCATCAAGCCGTGCCTGACGACCGACCCGATGGACGTGGTCGACTTCGGTGACCCGGCCGACGAGCTGAGCGCGAAGCTGGTGACGATCAAGAACGGCGCGAGCTGCGGGTCGCTGGTGATCAACTCCATCGACGTGTCGATGCAGCCGTTCTACTCGCTCATCGATCCCGTCATCACGCCCGGCACCACCATCGCGCCCGGCCAGCAGATGCAGGCGACCGTGCAGTACCACCGGCCGTCGACGGGCGGTCAGCAGCTCGCCGAGCTCACCATCAACACCAACGACACCGACTTCGGCGCGCCGCAGTACAAGAAGCTGCTGCTGCAGTCGAACGCGTCGCTCGACTCGTTCCCGATCGCCGGGCTCACGGCGTGTCAGCCGGCGCAGCTGGTGAACGACCCGAACTGCGC
The DNA here is from genome assembly GCA_046351675.1 of Myxococcaceae bacterium. Taxonomy (GTDB): domain Bacteria; phylum Myxococcota; class Myxococcia; order Myxococcales; family Myxococcaceae; genus Archangium_A. Next base: position 525,025 of record JAXLYB010000004.1, on the reverse strand, counting down.
GATGGGCGCGACCAACTCGGCGACGTTCAACCTGTCGATGATCAACCCCGACCAGATCACGCTCTCGGGCGTCACCTCGACCGACAACAACATGGTGCGCGAGTACGCGTTCTCGCTGCGGCCGCCGGTGCCTGGTGGCTCGACCACGGTGCTGTCGAACAACGGCATGCGCACCACCAGCAACAAGCAGGTGCTCACGATTCCGCCGGGCGGTAACGGCGTCTATTACATCCGCCTCGACGTGTGGGACGACCGCGGGCAGCAGTCGCCGTCGAGCGCGACGATGACGCTCAGCATCTTCCCCTGAGCCTGGGGCCGCTTTCCCTGGGGTGGAAGCAGTGATCGGTCTTGGTACAGGTCGATTCCGGCAGCCCCTCGACCTCGCGCGAAGTTCGCGCACTCTCTGAAATATCGACGGGTGTCCGGAATTTTTTCTGGGCGCTGTCATCACTGGTGACACATCTGGGCTTGCTCCGGTTTTGTGGACACCGTCCGCATGGGGCAAGACATGAGGATGAACAAGAAGAAGACGTACTCCGACGAGTTCAAGACCGAGGCAGTGCGTCGAGTTCAGGAAGGGAAGAAGCCGGCTCAGGTTGCTCGAGAGATGGGCTGCGACCGCCAGAACGTCTTCACCTGGCTCAAGCGTGCACAAGAGGTGACTGGCGAGTTTCCGACCGGACCCGCTCAAGGAAGACGAGCGCAAGGAACTGGAGCGCCTGCGGCGAGAGAACGAGCGCCTCAGGCTGGAGGCCGAAATCCTAAAAAAGCGGCGGCCTTCTTTGCGCGAGAGCTGAAGTGAGTTCGAAGCTCTCGACGCGATGAAGGCCGACTACGACGTCACGATGCTGTGCAGAGTGCTCGGCGTCTCGCGCTCCGGCTTCTACGAATGGCGCAAGCGCGAGCCCTCGCTGCGTCAGCGTGAAGATGAGCGCCTCGCGTCCGTTGTGCGGGCTGCCTTCGAGGAGAGTGGGAGGGCGTATGGCAGTCCTCGAATCCACCAGGAGCTGCTGGCCCAAGGTGAGGTGATTGGTCGACGACGAGTCCGTCGGCTCATGAAGGAACAGACGCTCCTTGCGCGGAAGAAGCCGGAGTTCGTCACGACCACACTCGGTGAGCACGAGAAGCCAGTCGCGCCGGACCTCCTGCGTCGCGACTTCACCGCGACTCGGCCAAACGAGAAGTGGGTCGCCGACATCACCCATCCGGACATCCCGAGGCTTTCTCTTTCTGGCGACGGTGCTCGGCCTGTTCTCTCGGCGCATCGTCGGCCACGCAATCGAGGGGACACTCGAGCTGGAGGTCGCACTCCGGGCCCTCGACATGGCGCTCTCAACTCGCGAACGCACAGGGCCGCTGATTCATCACTCGGACAGGGCATGCACTACACGAGCAACGAGTACCTCCGAGTCCTTGCAAAGCACTCCGTCGACCGAAGCATGAGCCGCAAAGGAAACTGCTGGGACAACGCCCCTGCCGAGAGCTTCTTCTCGAGCCTCAAGACCGAGCTCGGCGAGGTGCTCGAAGGGAAGCACTCACCCAACGACGTTCGACGAGCCGTGATCGACTACATCGCCAACTACAACTTCAAGCGAAGACACTCGTCGATCGACTACATCAGTCCCGTCGACTTCGAAGAATCAGCACGGATGGACCGAGCTGCGTAAACAGCGACCGGTGTCCACGAAAGCGTGCAAGCTCACATCTGTCATCAGCGGTGACAGGCGCCTGAAAACGCGCCGGACACCTGCTTCTTTTTTCTGCCACGAAGCGTGGTCACCCGAGTGACCGGCACGAAGTCGAGAGGCACGCAGGTCAGGCCACGAGCCCCGCCGAGTTGGCCCCCACCCTCACTCGAGAGCCGTCGCCGCAGACGACACGTCAGACCAGTGCGTCGAGCCGGCGTGTCGAGAAGCGCAATTGCTCCGTCAGCCGAGGTGCGAGGCGACGGAGCCTTCTCCACTTCACCGCGACCTCGCGAAGCACTGATCGCACCTCAGCTCGCGTCGCTGGTGCGACGCTGGCATTGGCACTGGCGCCCCACGCTTCCTTGGTCAGCTCGAGCGACGGATGGTCGAAGACGGCGCGGTTGATGACGACGTGCAAGGGGTCGATGGCATCGGCAACTGCACGTATCCATTCCCGCCCCAGATCTCGCATCGCCGCCTGCGTCGAGCCCAGGCGCTCGCTGCACTCGATCGCCAGATCGCGTGCGTCGCGCGCGTTCTGCTCGCTCGCTCTCGCAGGAGGGAACCAGCTGAAGGCGCGGCGCAGCTCGGGGCCCGTCACTGCACCGACCCGTGGAAGCTGCGCCCACGCGGGTCGCCTGAACGCAGGCGCCGCGAACGCGCGCAACGCTTCGACCCGCCGCGCGCGTCTCGCCAGCGTCGCTGCTGGTCGCTCCCACGTCGCGACGAAGTCTGGCAACTCGAGCGCCCGCGTTGAGGCTGGTTCCGCGGCGTGGCGAGGGTACCGGTGGTGCAGCTCCTCGCGCATCAGGCGCCAGGCAAGCGCTCCACGCCCAAGCTCGAGCGCGGCCTCAAACTCCCAGGCGCGCGCCCAGCTTCCGTCGACCCCCTCGCTGCGCCCGTGCCGCACGACGGCTCTTGCCGCCGCGATGACTTCCTCTGGCCGTGCGTTGAACGTCAGCCACGCGAGGACACCGCGATACAGCCTCGTTGCTTCGGCAGGGGTGGTCACCCGAAACAGGTTCGGGACTGACCTGCGACGTCCCATTCAGCTCGCGCTCGGCCGCAGCAACGGCGACCGATGCGTGAGTGACCGCATCGCGAGGCGATCGAGCCGGGTGGTCCGGTAGACCTCGAGCATCCGCTCCTGGCCCTGGTTCCACACCGAGAACATCGAGCAGTTGCCGGTGAACTTGCAGCCGCCGTGATCCTTGTCGGTGCACACGTTGATCGACACCGGCCCTTCGACCGCCTCGATCACCTCGAGGAAGGTGATCGCCGACGGCGGCCGCGCGAGCGAGTAGCCGCCCTTCGAGCCGCGCACCGACTTCACCAGCTCGGCCTTCACGAGCGTCTTCAAGATCTTCGCGAGGAACTCCTGCGGAATGTCCATCTTCCGGGCGATCTCGCGGAACGACGTGCTCATGCCCTCGGGCAGCGACGCGAGGAACACCATCGCGCGGGTGCCGTACTCAATCTTCCGGGAGATCTGGAAGGCGTGCTGCATCGGAGGGTAAGGGTCGCAATACCATGATCGACCTGCACTCGCACACGACGGCGTCCGACGGGCAGTACGCGCCGCACGAGCAGGTCGCCCTCGCCGCGAAGGCAGGCGTCACCATTCTCGCCGTGACGGATCACGACACGGTGGGCGGCCTCGCCGACTGCACCGCCGCCGCTGCCGCGCACAACATGCGCCTCGTGCCGGGCATCGAGATCAGCTGCATTCACCAGCGCCGCGAGGTGCACGTGCTCGGTCACTTCATCGACCCGACCCACGCTGCGTTGCTCGACTACACGAAGCGCCTCGTCGGCGAGCGCGACAGCCGCATGGAAGCGATGGTCAACAAGCTCATCGCGATGGGCATCCCCGTCACCATGCAGCACGTGCGCGATCTCGCCGCGGGCGCCCCGCTCACCCGCCCCCACCTCGCGCGCGTGCTCGTCGAGCTGCGCATCTGCACCTCGAACAAGGAAGCGTTCGACCGCTTCCTCGGAGACGGCCGCCCCGCGTGGGTGCAGCGCTTCGAGATGAAGGTCGCCGACGCGGTCTCGCTGATCCACGCCGCGCGCGGCACCGCCACCCTCGCCCACCCCGGCAGCAGCCGCGTCAACCGCCTCGAGGTCGACGAGATGAAGGCCGCCGGCCTCGATGGGCTCGAGGTGATTCACAAGGATCACCCGCCCTCGCAGCGTGAGCTCTTCGCCACGTGGGCCCGCGAGCTCGATCTCGTGCCGACCGCCGGCAGCGACTTTCACGGCGAGAAGGTCGCGCCCGATCGCCACTTCGGCTCGGTAGGCATGAAGCAGAAGGAATTCGATCGCCTCGAGTCGCGCCGCCCGAGCTGACCCGGAGCTCGAGTCACTTCTTCTTCGGGTCGTCCCACAGCGGGCCGATCTTCGGCGTCTCGGCGATGGTGTCGATGGTCACCGCGCCCTTCTGCGACGCCTCGCGCCCGCCGACCGACTTCGCCCGCACCTGCAGCGCGTTGTTGCCTTCCTTGAGCGAGAGCGGCACCTCGAACTGCCCCTTCTCGTCGACGGTGATGATGCGGCCCTGCACCTCGACCAGCGCGCCGGGCTCGGTCTGGCCCTTCGCAACCTGCTTCGGGTTGCGCAAGACGCCACTGGGCAACTTCACCTTCAAGAGCAGCGAGGAAGGGATCGACGTCGGCTCCGAGGGGCCCTGCTGGCCGGGCCGAATGATCGACTGCTGGCCGGCGCGCACGATCACCACGCGGCCGCCTCCGGAGAACGACACCTCGCCCGACTCCGAGCCCACCGCGACCGTGCCCTTGCCGTTGCTGGCCATGGTGAACACGCCGCCGTCGGTGGACGCGACCGCGTCGCTGTTGCTCGCGCGCACCTCGAAGGTGTGCCGCCCGCCGCCCTTCACCGTCGCCTTCGCCATGCCGCTCTCGAGCAACAGGCGCGTGATGCTCTCCTTCAGCTCGCCGATGCCCACCTCGGTGCCCGGTTCCATCTTCACTTCCCAGGTCTCTTCGCCGACGAGCACCGCGTAGCTGCCGTTGGCGGTGCGCACGCCGTCGCTGGGGTTCAGCACGTCACCCGGCTGCGCGTCGGCCCACCCACCGTCGAGGCCGCGGCGAATCTGCACGCTGCCGTTCACCTCGCCGAGGTGGATCTCGATCGCCTTCGGGCCCGCGTCGGGCACCGTCACCACCGGAGGCGGAACGACGGGAGGACCCGCCGGCGGCTCGCGCAGGAACAGCCACCACCCGACGGGAATCGCCGTGAGGATCAAGGCGACGAGCGCGCCGAAGGTGAGGCGTGACGACATCGAGCGCGAGTGTATCAGCCCGTGATGCCGCGACCCTGACCGCCGACGTCGATGCGCGCGGCGTCACTCTGCTTTCCACGCGTCGCGCCGGCCGCCTTCAAGGTGGCGGTAAACGTGGCCCCCTGCCCCGGCGCGCTCTTCACCTCGATGCGCCCCTCGTGCTCCTGCAGCACCCGGTACGCGACCGCGAGGCCGAGGCCGATGTTGGTCCACACGTCCTTGGTGGTGAAGAACGGCTCGAAGATGCGCTCGAGGTTCTCGGGGGGAATGCCCTTTCCGGTGTCGCTGACGATCAGCGCCGCGCCGCCGTCGCGCGAGGCGACCTCGACGGTGAGCTTCTTCTGCGCGGAAGACGTCATCGCGGTGCGCGCGTTGGCACACAGCTGCGCGATCACCTGCTCGAGCTGCTCGGCGTCGCCGTCGACCTTCACCGGCGCGTCGGGGAGCACCACCTCGATGGTCACGCCCGGTGAGCGCTCTTTTTCGATCGCCATCGCGCGCGACACGACCTGGCGCAGATCGATCGCCATCAGCGAGACCTCGCCCTTCTTCTGCGAGAAGCGCAGCAGCTGCTGGGTGATCTCGCGGCACCGCTGCGCGCTCTCTTCGATCTGCTTGAGCAGCGAGAAGTCGTCGTCGCCCTCGGCGTGATCCATCAGCAGCAGCTGCGCATTGCCGAGGATGCCGACCAGCGGGTTGTTGATCTCGTGCGCCACGCCCGCACCGAGCTGACCGATGGCCGCCAGCTTCTGCGTCTCGAGCAGCTGGGCCTGGGCGGCGCGCAAATCGGCCGTCGCCTCGTCGACGCGTTGCTTCAGCTCGTCGTTCCACCGCAAGAGCTTCGCGCGCGCCGTCTCGAGCTCGCCGCCCATCGCGTTGAAGGTCTTCGCCAGCGCAGCCAGCTCGTCGCCGCCGTCCAGCTCCACGCGCTTGCTCAGCTCGCCGCGACCGTACGCGTCGGCCACCACGCTCACCTTCTCGAGGCGCCCCGCGAGCCACCGCGTGAAGAAGATCGACACCACCACCAGCAGCGCCACCGTCACGCCGAAGCCGCCCAGCACGCTCTGCCGCAGCGTCTTCACCGGAGCCCGCGCCGCCTCGAGGGGAATCGACGTCACCGCGGTCAGCCCGAGCCGCCCCGGCACCTTCTCGATCGCCACCTGCTCGTTGCCCGAGGTCGCAAAGGGGTGACCCGCGCGCACCGCCGCCAGCCGCGTGGGCTCGAGCACGCCGAGCTTCTGGTGCCACTGGCTGCTGGCGATCACGCGGCCTTCGGCGTCGACGATCTCGAGCGTGGTGAGCTCTCCGGCGTGCTCGACCAGCCAGCGATCGAGCACCGCGAGCGTCAGCGCGAGCACCACCATCGGGCTGTCGGGCCCGCGCTCACCGACCTGCACCGCGGCGGGCATCCACGGGCCCGCGGGCGAGTCCTGCGCGGCGCCGAGCGCCACCTGCCCGGGGTCGCCGTAGACCGACAAGGTCGCCAGCGGGAGCGCCGACTGCAGCACCTCGCGCGACACGTCGAGCGCCGGCCGCCCCTCGAGCTTGCCGACCTGCGCGGTGAGCGCCGGCCGCTTCGGGTCCACCACGGTCGCTGCCACGACGATCGGGCTCTGGCTCGCGAGCAGCTGCAGACCGCCCAGCGCCTCGGCGTCGTTGACCTGCGCCCAGTCGATGAGCAGCGCCGAGCGCGCGAGGGAATCGAGCGACGAGGTCAGCTGCGTGCCCGTCGCCTCCGCCGCCGCGCTCGCGAGCGCCCGCTGCTCACGCTCCAGCCGCACCGCCAGCTCGCGCTCGGCCTCGCGCAACAGCCACGCCCCCGCGATCGACAACGGCACCACCGCCGCCGCGAGCACGAAGAGCAGCAGCTTCTGCGAGAGCTTGAGCACCGGGGGTCGAACGTTACGCGCTCATCGCGCCAGTCGGGGACTTGTCGCTGCGCAACACCACCGAGCCCGCGACCGCCTTGGCCTTCTTCTTCAGCTCCGCCGCCTGCCGCGCCAGCTCGGGGTGATCGACGCTGCCGTCGGTCATCACCGCGGCGATCGATACGCTCATGATCGGGAAGCGCCGCCGGTGGCCGTAGCGATCGTCGGCCTCGATGTAGCCGCGCTCGCGATCGGTGCGCTCGTAATAGAGGGGAATGATGCGATCGAAGCCCTCGATGATGCGCTGGCAGATCGTGTCGACCTGATCGGGCGCCACCAGGAACACGAAGTCGTCACCCGCGACGTGGCCGACGAACTCCTGGCCGGTGCCGAGCTGCGCCACCACCTCGCGCAAGATGTCCGCCGTCTGCCGCACCACGCCGTCGGCCTTCGCGAAGCCGTAGAAGTCGTTGAACGCCTTCAGGTTGTCGAGGTCGAGGTAGCAGAACGCGAAGGGCTGCTTGTCGGTGATGCGGCGCTGCACCTCGCGCTCGATCGCCGCTGAGCCCGGGAGCTGCGTGGTGGGGCTGGTGGTGTCGAGCATGCGGCGGCGCAGCACCGATTCCACGCGCGCGCCCAGCTCGAGCGCGTCGAAGGGCTTGGTGAGGTAGTCGTCGCCGCCCAGCTTGAGCGCGCGCACCTTGGCCGAGGTGTCACCGCGCGCCGAGATGAAGATGACGGACAGCGGGCCGGGGCCGCGATCGGCCTTGATGGCCTCGAAGAAGTGGAAGCCGTCGCCGTCGGGCAAGGCCACGTCGAGCAGCAGCACGTCGGGCCGCTTGCGCGCGATGCACGTCTTCGCCTCGGCGACCGAGCCGGCCTGGTCGACGTCGAAGCCCTGGTTGGCGAGCACCTCGGCGCAGATGGCGGTGATCTGCGCGTCGTCGTCGACCACCAGCACGCGCCCGCGCCCACCACGGCGTTCCCGCAGCGCGGCCTCGACGCTCGACGCGAAGCTCGCCGGGTTGAGCGGCTTCTGGAGGAACCCGCTGGCGCCCAGCCGCATCGCCTCGTCGCGCAGGTCTCCACCGGCGACCACCAGCACGCGCGCCGCCTTCGTCTCGGGGTCGTGGCGGAGGATCTCCAGCAGCTTGAGCCCCTCCACGTCGGGCAACCGGTGATCGAGGGTGATCACGTCGGGCCGCAGCTTGCGCGCCAGGGTCAGCGCGTCATCGCCCTTGTGCGCGACCCACACCTTGAGGCCCGAGGCGAGCAACTGCGCCTTGAGCACCCACGCGAGGTGCACCTCGTCTTCGACCACCAGCACCGAGCCCCGCGGCGCCTTCGGCTCGTCGACCACCGGCTCGTCGGGCGGCGCGTCAGGGAACACCGCGACGAAGCGCGCGCCGTCGTTGGCTGACTCGGCCCAGATGCGGCCGCCGTGCCCTTCGACGATGGTCTTGCAGATCGACAGGCCGAGGCCGGTGCCCGGAATGTTGCGGGTGCGCGCCGACCGCGCCTGCTCGAAGCGATCGAAGATGCGATCGAGATCGGCGTCGGCGATGGCGTCGCCAGAGTTCCACACCGAGAGCACCGCGCGCCCAGGGTGATCGCCCGAGCGGCCGACACTCACCCGCACCCGCCCCGAGGTCGGCGTGAACTTCACCGCGTTCGTCAGGAGGTTGTTGATGACCTGCGTGAGGCGGTTGGGGTCGCACAGCAGCTTCACGCCCGGGTCGAACTCGGTGGTGACCTCCACCTTCCGCTCGGAGAACGACGCCTGGTAGCGCTCCACGCCCTGCTGCACGAGTTCGTCGAGCGAGGTGAGCTGGAAGTCCATGCGCATCGCGCCCTGCTCGAACTTCGCGAGATCGAGCAGGTCGTCGACGAGCAGGTTCAGCTTCTCGGTCGAGTCGCGCGCCATGGTGAGGAACCGCTTCTGCTTCTCGGTCACCTCGCCGGCGAGCTTGTTGAGCACCAGGTCGAGCGCGCCGGCGATGCTGGTCAGCGGCGTGCGCAGCTCGTGGCTGATGATGCCGACGAACTCGTCCTTCCGGCGCCCCAGCAGCTTCTGCTCGGTCACGTCGCGCAGCACCAGCGCGAGCCCGCGCAGCACCTGGCCCGCCGCGGCGACCGGGCTGAGCACCAGCTCGAGGCTCCGCTCGCCCAGCTGCAGCTCCTCGCGCACCGTCTTGCTGCCGCCGTATTCCCACCCGCGCACCAGCTCGAAGGGCGACACGCCGAGGGTGGCCGTCAGGCGCTCGAGCGAGGGCTTCTCGTCGGTGGGCAGCCCCAGCATCTCGCGCGCGGTGGGGTTCATCACCACCACCCCGCCCTTCGCGTCGGTGAGGATCACGCCGTCGGCCATCGAGAGCACCATCTGCTCGATGCGCAGGCGGGCCTCGCGCTCGGTGGCGCGCACGTGGCTGATGGCGTCGGTGGTCTGGTTGACCAGCAGGTCGAGCAGCTCGCCGTCTTCGGTGCTGTACGAGTCGGGGCGCGACGAGAAGAGCGCCAGCGTGCCGACGGTTTCCTTCTCGGCCACCAGCGGCACGGAGATCGCGCACGCGAAGTTGGCCAGCGGCGCCGTGCTCCCGCCGCCGACCTCGCCTGACACGTTGGTGATCACCCGGTCTTCGGGCAACACCACGCCGGCCGTCTTGCGGTGCGAGCTGAGCACCGAGTCCTTCACGTGGAGCAGCGCCGCTTCCTGCAGGCCGGTCGCACAGCGAATGCGCAGCGAGGCCGTTTCCCCGTCACTCGCCTCGATCAGCACCGCGCTCGCGTCGTGGGGCAACACGCGGCCGACGGTCGAGAGCAGGCGATCGACGAGCTGGTCGAGCGAGGGCTGGTCCTTCGCGCTCGAGCGGCTGACCTCGTACATCACGTTGAGCGCTTCCATGCGCTTGTGCAGCGAGCCGAGCAGCTTCTCCTTCTCGCGCCGCAGCGAGGCCACCGACAGCGCGTTGCGCACCGTCATGGTGAGGTCTTCGATCTCCCAGGGCTTGGTGACGTAGCGAAACACCTGCCCGTCGTTGATGGCCGAGATGAGGTCGCGCGGGTTCGTGTAGGCGGTGAGGAGAATGGTGGTGACGTCGATGCCCTCTTTGCGCGCCGCGCCCACCAGCTCGATGCCCGTCATCTCGGGCATGCGCTGATCGGTGATCAGCAAATCGACCGGGCGTGAGCGCAGCACCTCGAGGGCGGCGGGGCCGTTGCTGCAGGTGAGCACCGTCCCGAGGCGCTCGAACATGCGCTTGAGCACGTCGAGGACGTTCTGCTCGTCATCGACGCAGAGAATGACCGGCTTCGAAGTCGACACGACGGAACGGAGTGTAGGCCCGCCAGGGAGCGCGTCGAAAAACCTACACCGGAGTACCGCCCCTCACTTCTTGGGCTTGCCGGCCTCTTCGAGCTTCTCGTTGTTGCTGATCGACATGCGCACCAGCTCGCGGAGCACGCGGTTGCGCTTCAGGTTGCCCAGCAGGTCCTTCAGGTCTTCGTAGACCGTGGGGTCGTTCACCAGCGCACCCAGCGAGCCCTCGCCCGCCTTCACCTTGCCGGTAATCGCGCGAATGTCGGCGGCGCTCTGCGAGAGGTCGGCCAGCAGCGTCTTCGCGTCGCCGTACACCAGCTGGTACACCGCGCCGTCCTTCGAGTTCTTCGCGTCGTGGATCAGCTTGGCGAGCTCGTCGGCCGCGCTGCCCAGCTCGTTGACCGCGGTGGCGATGCGCTTGTCGTAGATGAGCGCGTGCAGCGAGCCCTCGCCGTTCTTGATGTCGCCCAGCAGCACGTCGACCTTGGTGACGGCGTCGTCGAGCCGCAGCGCCACCTCGCTCGCGCGCGAGAGCAGCGTCTTGATCTCCTCGCTCGACTTCTTGTCGTAGATGAGGACGTGGGCCGGGCCCTTGCCGTTCTCGATCTCGGCCATGATGTTGCGCGCCGAGCGAATGAGCTGCGTGACGTCGCTGCGGATCTCCGGCGTGGTGTAGCTCTGCACGCCCGAGCGCAGGTCGCGCGTGATGTTCACCGCGTTGTCGATCACCTCGCCGGTGGCCTTGAGCAGCGAGCTGATGTCGCCCGAGGTGCCGGTGTTCATCTCGCCCTTGTTGGGGATCACGTCCTTCTCGGGGCTGCCCAGCGAGATGTCGATCGCCTTGTCGCCGAGCACGCCGCGGCCCGTCACGCGCGCCACCGAGTCCGAGCGGATGCGGTCCTGGAAGCGGTTGCTGATCTCCATCGTCACGATGATGCGCTTGTCGCCGAGGTCGGGCGCGAAGCTGATCTTCGACACCTTGCCGACGGTGAGACCGCCGAGGCGCACGGGGGAGTCGAGCGCGAGGCCGTCGACGTTCTCGAACGCGCCCGTGTAGACGTTCTCTTCTTCGAAGAGCCGCCGTTCCTTGCCGATCACGAAGATCACGAGGCCGGCGAGCGCCAGGCCGAAGGCGATGAAGAGGCCCGCGCGAATGATGACGCGCTTCTCGCGCTCCGCGGGGTTCATGGGCGTTTGATCAGCCATTGGTCAGCTCTTCCTCGCGTCGAAGAACGCGCGGACGTCGGGGTTGGTCGAGGCCTTCATCTCCTCGACGGTGCCAGTGGCCACGATGCGGCGGCGCGCGAGCATCGCCATGCGGTCGCTGACGCGGAACGCGGAATCCATGTCGTGGGTGACCACGATCGAGGTGCAGCCCAGCTGCTTCTTCATCGAGACGATCAGCTCGTCGATGATGCGCGTGCTGATGGGATCGAGGCCAGTGGTCGGCTCGTCGTAGAGAATCACCTCGGGCTCGATGGCGATGGCCCGCGCGAGGCCGACGCGCTTGCGCATGCCGCCCGAGAGATCCGACGGCCGCATCGACTCGATGCCCGGCAGGTTCACCATGCGGAGGTTCTTCGCGACGCGCGCGGCGATCTGTTCTTCGTTGAGCTCTTTCAGGTGCTCGCGCAGCGGGTAGGCGATGTTCTCGGCCACCGTCAGCGAGTCGAACAGCGCCGCGCCCTGGAAGACCATCGCCACGCGCTTGCGCACCTCGCGCAGCTCGGTCTCGTTGAAGGTGGTGACGTCTTTGCCTTCGATGAGCACGCGGCCCTTGTCGGGGTACAGGAGCCCGATGAGGCACTTGAGCAGCACGCTCTTGCCGGTGCCCGAGCCGCCGATGATGGTGAGCGTCTCGCCGCGGCGCACCTGGAGATCGACGCCCTCGAAGATGCGCTTGGGCCCGAAGGCCTTCCACAGGCCTTCCCAGTGAACGATGGGCGGCGCGGGCACCGCCGGCTGGGTCTCGGTCGAGCTCACAGGGCGAGGAACAGCTTGGTGAGGAAGAAGTCCGACAGGCAGACGGCGACCGACGTGATCGCGACGGTCTCGGTGGTCGAGCGGCCGACGCCCTCGGTGCCACCGCTGACCTCGAAGCCCTTGAAGCAGCCGACCACCGCGATCACCATGCCGAACACTGCGCTCTTCGCGATGCCCGAGCTGAAGTCGACGATGTCGCAGGTCTCGACCGCGCCGCGGAAGAACTGGTCGAAGGGAATGTCGTACTGGCTGTTGGCGACGATCGCGCCGGCGACGAGGCCGAACACGTCGGCGAGGCACGTGAGCGCCGGCATGACCACGATGCACGCGAGCAGGCGCGGCGTGACGAGCTTCTTCACGGGGTCGGCGCCGAGCGCGGAAATGGCGTCGATCTGCTCGGTCACCTTCATCGAGCCCAGCTCGGCAGTGATGCCCGAGCCGATGCGCGCGCCGACGGTGAGCGCGGTGAGCACCGGCGACAGCTCGCGGAAGAGCGTCAGCACCACCACCTTGCCGACCGTGTGCTGGATGCCGAAGCGGGTCATGAAGAACGCGAACTGCAGCGTCATCACCAAGCCGGCGAACACGGCGGTCAGCGTGGCGATCGACAGCGAGCGCGTGCCGAGCACTTCGATTTGATACGCGACCTCGCCGATGGGCAGCGGGCGCGTGAAGGCGCGGCGCAGCGCGCGCACCAGCATCACGATCATGCCGCCGAACACCCCGAACGCTTCCTGCACGCGGCGGGAGAACGGGATGATCGCCATCATCTCCTGCTGCACGATGTCGCGCAGCTCGGGCGTCTCGGGCGGTTGCGGCTGTTCGAACTCGGGCGTCTGTTCGCTCACGGGGCGCGCTCCTGCTTGAACCCCTCGACCATCGCTTCGAATTCCTTGCGGTAGCGGTCTTCGTTGCCGATCGGGCTGACGTACGTGAAGTCGTGCACGCAGCCGTTCTTCTTGAGCACCACCAGCTCGAGCGAGGTCGGCACCCCGTCGATCTTCGCGTGGATGATCGACCGCAGCGCGTCGCGCCCATCGAGCTTGAAGGGCGTGCGGGAGATGAGCTCCTTGTCGGTGAAGCCGATCACCAGGTGGTTGGTGAGCACGTCGAGCGGCGGGTCTTCATGCCCAGTGCAGGTGGCGTTGATGGCGATCATGTGGCCCGTGTTTCCGGAGATCCACGCGAGATCGTTGTCCTCGAAGTCGACGCGACGCCACTCCGGGCCCGGGGGCTGAACCACCCGATACGACAGGCCGTCGTGCGTGAACGAGCCGTTGGCGAGCACACCCCGACACCCGGCCAGCGCGAGCGCCCCCAGCCCCACCATGACGACGCGTCGCAGCATGTGGGTCGGAGTCTGCCTCATGGTCGTCACGGGTTGAAAAATTTGACTCTGCACAGCCGTTCAGGGACCATACTGAACGGAGATCCAGCGGAGGCCCTGAAGCAATATGGACGAAATCACCGACCGGCAGAAAGAGATTCTCACCTTCATTCAGCGAACCACCGAGGAACGGGGGTTTCCTCCCACCATCCGTGAGATCGGCGAGGAGATGGACATCCGCTCCACGAACGGGGTGAACGACCATTTGAAGGCGCTCGAGCGCAAGGGCTACCTCACCCGCGGCGAGCAGCAGAGCCGGTCGCTGGTGCCGACCAAGCGCGCGCGCCTGATTCTCGGCCTCGGCGCTCGCAAGTCGGTCAACGACAACATGATCGAGGTGCCGGTGCTCGGTCGCGTCGCGGCGGGCGCGCCGATCCTCGCGCAGGAAAACGTCGAAGACACCGTGCGCATCGACAGCTTCCTGCTCGGAGGCAACGGCAAGGAAGTCTTCGCGCTGCGCGTGAAGGGCAACTCGATGGTCGAGGCCGGCATTCACGACGGTGACTTCATCTTCGTGAAGAAGGCGCCGAGCGCCACGCCGGGCGAGATCGTGGTCGCGCTCATCGAAGACGAGGCGACCGTGAAGAGCTACCACCCGGAAGGCGATCGCATTCGCTTCCAGCCCCACAACGCCACGATGGAGCCGATCTACGTCTCCAAAGCCGACTTCAAGCAGACCATGATCCTCGGCAAGGTCGTCGGCGTGTATCGCAAAATGATCTGACGCTCGCGGTGCTATGCACCGACGATGCTCACCTCGCGAGTCGCGGTGGTCGTCTTGTTGGCCCCGCTTGTGGCGGCATGCCCCCAGAAGCCGATGGTGGACGCGGGGACCGACGCTGGTGACGCGGACGCTGGCAACGCGGACGCTGGCGACGTGGACGCCGGCGAGGCAGACGCGGGCCCGCACGGCGAAGTCCTCGCGGCCTACCGTGACGTCTTCGGCGCGCTCTGCGACTTTCGGGTGCGATGCGGGGTGGTCAGGGCGAGTGACCGCGACGACTGCGTCGAGTTCTACCTCTCGACGGCGCTCTTTGGCGTGGTGAGCCCCGCTCAGCTCGACCACCTGTCGGTGAGCCCGCGCGGCACGGCACAACTCGAGGCCTGCAAGGCCGAGCTGATGACGAGCCGCTGCCAGGACGTGCCCCGAAGCTGCAACTTCAACGGGCTGTCGTGGCCCGCACTCGCCGGCCACGTCCCCACGGGCGGCGCGTGCCTCGGCCTGAGCGTGGAGTGCGCCAATCCCGGAGACCTCTGCGTCGGCGCGACCTGCCCCGGCCAGTGCCAGGCGAAGACCATCGGTTCGCTCGACGCCCCCTGCACCACCGCGCGCACCTGCAACCCCGGCCTCTTCTGCGAGTCGCTCACCAACGTGTGCCGCGCGCTGAAGCCCGGGGGTGCCCCCTGCTCGAGCTCAGCCGAATGCCAGACGCGGTGCCTCGGCCAGACCTGCCAGGTGCCCGCTTCCCTCGGGCAGCCGTGCATGGAGGTCAGCATCTCGGTGCCGCCCTGTGACGCGACCACCTACTGCAGCAGCACGTTCGTCTGCGTCGCGAGCAAGGCGACCGGCGAGGCGTGCGGCAACCGCCTCAACGAATGTGCGCTGCCGAACCTGTGCATTCGCGGCGTGTGCGCACCGCTCGGCGAAGTCGGATCCCCGTGCAGTGCGATGGCCGATTGTCGCGCCGGCCTGCGCTGCGACCCGGTGCTGACGACCTGCCAGGCTGAAACGGTGGTGGGTACGGGCCAGCCGTGCACCGGCGTGGCCGTGCGGTGCGCGGCGGGCGAATCGTGCATCGGCAGCCAGCGCAACCCCGATGGAGGCCTCGGGCTCGAGGGCGCCTGTGCCGTGCCCACCGTCGGGTCGAGCTGTTCCTTTCCCGGCTGGTGCCCGCCCGCGTCGTACTGTGATCAGACCGAGCACTGCGCCGCCGCCGCCGTCGGCACGCCCTGCCAGAACAGCAGCGAATGCCAGACGAGCGACTACTGCGCGCTCGGCTCGACCTGCGCCCCGCGCATTCTGAGCGGTCAGGGCTGCGTCCTGTCCGATTCCTGCGCGGTGCAGGGCGAGCGGTGCATCGGGACCACGATGGATCCCGCGCGCCGGTGCCAGCGGCCAGCGGCCGCCGGCGAGCCCTGCCTGACGCCCGAGGGCTGCGCCGCGACGCTGTCAGACTGCGTCAACAGCGTGTGCGTGAGCGCCGGCCACGTCGGCGAGCCCTGCACGCCAAACCTCAACTTCTGCATGAGCGGCGCTTGCCTGGCCCGCCGCTGCGTCGCCCCGCTCGCCGATGGCGTGGGCGGCTGCACGTCCTTCGACGATTGCCAGAGCTCGACGTGCAGCGCGGGCCGGTGCGGCAGTTGCCCGTGAGCGCGCCGACCTACTGGAGGCTCTCGCGGTAGAACTGCTCGGCCGACTGGCCGCGCGCCGGGTTGATGACCGCCGGACGCTCGAAGTAGCGGCAGAACGACATGCCCGCGTCGTACGCCGTGGTGGTCTGGCGCAGCTTGCTCAGCGCGTTGCTCTCGGCGCCGTTGAGCTCGTGCCACAGGTACTCGAGCTGACCGCGGAAGCTGTTCGACGCGTAGCCGTTCGCGACCGTCCACGCCTTCATCGCGTCGCCGCGGCCGTTGTGCCACTGCGCGATGCCGAACGAGGTGCCGCCGTCACCGACCGCGTTGGGGTTGAAGCCCGACTCGTGCACCAGGTTGCCGGCGATGCCCGCCGCCTGCTGCCGCGTGAGCCCCTTCGACATGAAGAAGTCGATCGCCTGGCGCGCCGTGCCGCGCACGCCCGGGCGGTTCTCGATGCCACCCACCGGCGTCGGCGAGGGCGTGGGCGACGGAGTCGGCGTCGGCGCCGGGCCCGGCGAGCCGTTGCGGCCGGGAATCGTCAGCTGCTGCCCGACGCGGATGAAGTTGGGGTTCGAGATGCCGTTGGCGCGCGCGATGTCCATGTAGCTGACGCCGAACCGCGCGCCGATCGCCGAGAGCGTGTCGCCCGGGCGCACCGTGTACCGCACGCCACCCGTGCCGCTGGGCGCCGGCTGGAAGCTGTCGGACGCGCCGGGGATGTTGAGCGCCTGGCCCGCGAAGATGAGGTTCGCGTTGTGGATCTGCGGGTTGGCCCGCATCAGCGCGCCGACGCTGGTGTGATACCGCGCCGCGAGGCCTGACAGGGTGTCGCCTGAACGAATGGTGTACGACATGGCGCCTCCGAAAACCGAAAGTGATCCCCTTTGCTGCAAGGGAGTTCTCTTTCAGGACGGCGCGTCGTCTTTTGAGACGCCTGTCAAAGCGCTGAGCAAAACCGGGGGAATTTCGCTCACCAATTCACGATGATTTTCCCCACCGCGCGGCCCGAGGCGCTGCGTTCCCACGCCTTGTCGAGCTGTTCGGCGGGGAAGCGCTGATCGACGACCACCTTGAGCTGGCCCTTCTCGACCAGCGCGTCGAGGAAGCCGAGGTCGGCCGCGTTCGACTTGAGCATCACCGGGCGCACCGAGCGCCCCCGCACCGCGTTGAGCGCAGCGTGGGCGAAGACGCCCGGGCCCGGCAGGCACGACGCGAAGCGGCCCTTCGCGGTCAGCCGCGGCAACGAGTCGCCCGGGGGCGAGCCCACGCAGTCGTAGATGCAGTCGAACGGCGCGACCCCGGCCCACGCGTCGGCCTTCGTGTAGTCGACGATCTCGTGCGCGCCGAGCGAGCGCACCAGCTCGGCGTTCTTGCCGCTGCACACGCCGGTCACGTGCGCCCCGGCCGCGCGCGCGAGCTGCACCGCGAGGTGCCCCACCCCGCCCGACGCGCCGATGATCGCCACGCGTTCCTTCGCGCCCGTCATCGGCAGCTCGCAGCCATCGCGCAGGCCCTGCAACGCCGTCATGCCCGCCAGCGGCAACCCCGCGCCCTGCTCGAAGTCGAGCTGGGTGGGCATCGGCCGCAGCACGTCGAGCCCGGCACACACCAGCTCGGCGCTCGCCCCGCCCTTCGTGCCCGACAGCCGCGTGTGCACGCGCTGGCCGACGTGAAAGCCGGTGACGCCCGGGCCGATCGCCTCGACCACGCCCGACAGGTCGTACCCGGGGATGAAGTGGGGGAACTTCGCGAACACCAGCGGCCGCGTCTTGCCCGAGGCCTGCTTCCAGTCGATCGGGTTGATGCTGGTGCACTTCACGCGCACCAGCACCTCGTCGGCGCCGGGGGTCGGCGCCGGCAGCTCGGTGGGCTGCGGGTTCATTCCGTACTGCTGCAGCGTCATCGCCTTCATCGGCTCACTCCCGTCACCCCAACGCCGCGAGCTCACTGCTCGCCGCTTCCCAGCGCGCCATCGCCGCCTCGAGCTCTTCGGCCGCGAGCCGGTGCGCGTCGAGCACGGGGCGCGACTTCGCGAAGTCGGCCGCGAACGCCGGGTCGACCAGCTGCGCCTCGCGTTCCTTCTGCTCGGTCTCGAGCACCGCGATGCGCGCCTCGAGGGTGGCGATCTCTTTCTTCAGCGGGCCGGTCTTCGCCGACTTCGCCTGCCGCGCCTCGGCTTCCTGGCGCTTGCGATCTTTCTGACTGACGGGAGCCCCAGCTGGACGAGACCCCGGCGCGGGCAGCTCCTCGCCCTTCGCGCGCGCGGCGGCCTCGGCGTCGAGGTGCTCGAGGTACTCGGCGAGGTTGCCCGGGTACGGCACCACCTTCTTGTCGCGCACGTCCCACACGTGGGTCGCCAGCGCGTCGAGGAAGCTGCGGTTGTGGGACACGAACAACAACGTGCCGCCATAGCCCTCGAGCGCCTCGATCAACGCCTCGCTGGAATCGAGATCGAGGTGGTTGGTCGGCTCGTCCATCACCAGCAGGTTGGCGGGCTTGAGCAGCAGCTTCGCCAACGCCACGCGCGCGCGCTCGCCGCCCGAGAGCACGCCGATCTTCTTGTCGACGTCGTCGCCCGAGAAGAGGAACGACCCGAGCACCGAGCGCACGAAGGCCTGCGGCTTGTCGGGCACCAGCTCGCGCATCTCGTCGAGAATGGTGTTGGTCTTGTCGAGCGTGTCGGCGTGGTGCTGCGCGTAGTACCCGAGCACGACGTTGTGGCCGAGCGAGACGTCGCCGCGATCGGGCTCCAGCTCGCCGGCCAGCATCTTGAGCAGCGTGGTCTTGCCCGCGCCGTTCAAGCCGACGATCGCGATGCGCTGCCCGCGGAGCACCTGCGCGTCGAGGTTGTCGTAGACGACGTTGTCGCCGAACTGCTTGTGAATGCCCTTGAAGGTCGCCACCTCCCGCCCGCTCTGCGCCACCAGCGGGAAGGTGAAGCTGACGGTCTGACGTTCCTTGTGGAGCTCGACCGTCTCGAGCTTCTCGAGCTGCTTCATCTTCGACTGCGCCTGCGTGGCCTTGCTGGCCTTCGCGCGGAAGCGGTTGATGAACGCCTGCAGCTGCTCGCGCTTGGCCTCGACCTTCTCGGCCTGGGCCAGGAGCCGCTCGTATTCTTCGGCGCGCTGCCGCCGGTAGTCCTCGTAGTTGCCCGACCAGACGCGCACGCCCTCGGTCTCGAGCGAGATGACCTTGTTGATCTGCCGGTTCAGGAAGCCGCGGTCGTGGCTGATCAGCACCATCGCCTTGCGGGAACGCTTCAAGAACGCGTCGAACCACGCGAGCGTCGGGAGATCGAGGTGGTTGGTCGGCTCGTCGAGCAGCAGCAGATCGGGGTCTTGCAACAAGAGCCCCGCCAACGCCGCGCGCATGCGCCAGCCGCCCGAGAACGCGGTGGTCTCCTTGGTGAAGTCGCGCAGCGTGAAGCCCAGCCCGAGGAGGATCTGCTCGGCGCGGTGCTTGCCGAAGTGCTCGTCGAAGTGGTCGCGCTCCTCGTGCAGCTCGGCCAGCGCCTCGGCCAGCTCCATCTGCTCGGCCTCGTCGCTGGTCTGGGCGAGCTGTTCTTCGGTGAGCGAGAGCCGTTCATCGAGGGCATCGCGCCCCGGCACGGTCGACATCACCGCGTCGACCAGCCCGCCCGGCGGGAGCGCCTGGAGATCCTGCGGCAGGTACCCCACCCTGGCCTTTCGGCGGAAGGTGAGCGTGCCCTCGTCGGGAACGATCTGCCCGATCAAGATCTTCAAGAGGGTCGACTTGCCGGTACCGTTCGCCCCCACCAACCCGATGCGATCGGTCGGCCCGATCGTGAACGCGCTCTCGTCGAAGAGCACCTTCGACCCGTACGACAGCGAGATCTTCTGCGCGATGACGAGACTCACGACGGGCGCGCAATACCAGTAGAGTCCCCACCTGCCCATGTCGAAGGAACCCTTCGAAGCGGTCAACGCCCAGGAACTGATCGGCAAGGTGCTCGACGGCCGCTACCGCGTCGACGCCGTGCTCGGCCAGGGCGGCATGGGCATGGTCTTCAAGGGCATCCAGACCAGCGTGCAGCGGCCGGTCGCGCTCAAGACGCTGCACCCGCAGCTGGCGATGGCGCCCACCTTCTTCGAGCGGTTCAAGCGAGAGGCGGAGATCGCCAGCCGCCTGCACCACCCGAACATCATCACCATCTTCGACTTCGGGCGCACCGGCGACGGCCTGTGCTTCTACGTGATGGAGTTCCTCGAGGGCGACTCGCTGCGCCAGCGGGTGAAGAGCTCGGGGCCGGTCACGCTGCGCCAGGCGGCGGCGATCATCGAGCAGGCCGCGGCGGGCATCGCGCACGCGCACCACGCCAACGTCATTCACCGCGACATCAAGCCGCACAACATCATGCTCAGCGTGGTCGACGGCAACGAGTACGTGAAGGTGCTCGACTTCGGCCTGGTCAAAGCCATCGAGCAGGAAGACGACGAGCACCTCACGTCCACCGGGCAGGTGCTGGGCACGCCGCAGTACATGCCGCCCGAGCAGGCCGGCGGCGAAGTGGTCGATCAGCGCAGCGACATCTTCTCGCTCACCGGCGTCTTCTATTATCTGCTCACCGGCCACAGCCCGTACGGCGCCAACTCGGTGCGCAAGGCGTTGACGCTCGCGCTCGCGGGCAACGTGCCGCCCATCTCCACCTACCGCAAGGGCGCGCCGGTCCCGAAGTCGATCGACGAGTTCATGGTGAAGGGCCTCAAGCCCGAGAAGGACGACCGCTTCCAGACCTGCGAAGAATTCGTGCAGGAGCTGCAGGCCGCGCTCGCCGGCTGCCCCGACTCGGTGCTCGACGCGGTGCCGCAGTTCACCCCCGACCCGAAGGACGCGAAGGAAGGCAGCGGCTCGTCGTCGGCCTCGCGCAAGAGCGCCGCGTCGCGCGTGCCGAGCAAGGCGATCTCCGCGGTCAGCAAGCCGCTGCCCAAAAGCAAGCCCGAGCTCGCCACGAAGGAAACGCCGGCGATCGACCGCAAAGAGCCCTCGCGCTCGTCGGAGTCGTCGCGCGGCCTGGGCAAGCAGCCCTCGCAGGTCACCCAGGCCGGCGTGCCGATCGGCGCGCTGGTCGGCGGCGTCGCGGTGGTGGTGCTGCTGCTGGCCGGCGGCGTCGTGTGGAAGTCGATGCAGACGCCCGACGGCCCGCCGCCCGCCACGCCGATCGCCGACGGACCGAAGCAGCCGCCGAAGCAGCCGAAGACGGCCGACACGCCCGAGGTCGTCGCGCCGCTGAAGGTCACGCTCAAGTCGACACCCGACGGCGCCGAGGTCACCGAAGACGGCGTCACGCTGGGCAACACCCCGCTCACGCTCGACTGGCCGCGAGGCACCACGCGCACGCTCTCGTTCAAGCTCGCGGGCTACAAAGATCTCGGCAAGACGCTGCGCGCGGAGTCGGAACAGACCTTCGAGTTCCAGCTCGAGGCGTCAGCGCCGAAGGGCCAGGGCGGAGGCCCCGGTACGGGCAAGAAGCCCCCGCCCAAGAAGAACCCCGACATCGGTGCGTTCGACTGACGCAAGGCCCGGTGTCTTTTCGCACCCACCCGCGCGAGCAGGCCTGAAAGAGCCCTGTTTTCGAGCGTTTGAATGCGGAACGCGAGAGCAGGTTGGCGTGTTGGACTCGTCGATTAAGGTGCCCATCGACCCGTCCGAACCGCCATGACCACCGCCCTCGCCAGCCCCGCACTCTTCAAGGAAAAGCTCCCCGAGCCGCACTTTGGTGAAGGCCTGCCGCCGGAGAGCGCGCGGCTGCTGCAGGCGCGCATCAAGGATCTCCAGCTCCACCTCGCGGGCACGCGGCTGGAAAAGTTCATCAACCAGCTCTACCAGGAGCTCGAAGCGCGCGGCCTGATGCTGCGCCCCGAGTGCTACCTCTCTGATCAATGGGGCTGCCCCTCGGGCGTGCCGGTGATCGGCATTCCGTTCTACCTGGCTGATCAGAACCTGCTCACCATCGAGGACACGCTGGGCGCGGGCGCCGAGACCGAGCGCGACATCATGCAGTACCTCCGGCACGAGGCCGGGCACGCCTTCAACTACGCGTACAAGCTCTACGAGACCGAGGACTGGAAGAAGCTCTTCGGCGACTTCAGCAAGCCGTACGTCGACACCTACAAGCCGCAGCCCTTCAGCCGGAAGTACGTGGCGCACCTCTCGGGCTGGTACGCGCAGAAGCACCCCGACGAAGACTTCGCCGAGACGTTCGCGGTGTGGCTGACGCCGAACTCCAACTGGGGTGAGCGGTACAAACGGTGGGGCGCGCTCAAGAAGCTGCAGTACGTGGCCGACGTGGCCGCGAAGATTGGCCGCACGCCTCCGCCCGTCACGCTCGCCGAGCGCGACCTCGACGTCGATCAGATCGAGGAAACGGTGCTCGATCACTACCGGCAGCGCGCGCTCGACGAGAAGATCGATCATTCCATCGGCGACCAGCTCGACCAGGACCTCGTGGCGCTCTTCGAGGCCGAGGGCGTGGGCAACGCGGCGGCCGACACGCTGGTGCGCGCCGAGCGGCAGCAGCTCGTCGCCTCGGTCACGCAGTACTCGGGCGTCTCGCGCGGCGTCGTGAAGTCAGTGCTCGATCACCTGCTCGAGCGCGTCACCGCGCTGAAGCTCACCGTGCACCACGTGCGCGCGCGCGACTACATGACGCGGCTCACGGCGCTGCTCACCACGCTCGCGATGAACTTCCTCTACACGGACAAGTTCTTCGACGTCGAATGACGTAGACTCGCGCCGTCGATGGCGGCCGCGAGCGTTCCTCCCCTGAAGATCTCGGTGCTCCACTACCAACCGTCGGGCGACCCGATGGACCCGGTGGTGGAAGACGTGATGGCCGCGCTCAAGTCGCTCGGCCACGTCACCACCCCGATGGCCGTGCACGACCGGGTGTTCGACCTGCTCCAGCAGATCGAGAAGCAGAAGCCCGACCTCGTCTTCAACGTGTGCGAGACCTTCGCCGACGACTACCGCCTCGAGGTGAACGTCGCGGCCGTGCTCGAGATGGCGCGCGTCAACTTCACCGGCTCGGGCACCGCCGGGCTGCTGCTGGCGCAGGACAAGATCCTCACCAAGCAGCTGCTCGAGTACCACGAGGTCAACACGCCCAACTTCCTCACCTTCGATGGCGAGGCGTTCGAGGCCTTCGGGCGCATGAACTTCCCGCTGATCGTCAAGCCGGCGCGCAGCGACGCGTCGATCGGCATCGGGCAGCACTCGGTGGTGAAGGACTGGGACGAGCTGACGCGGCGGGTGCGCGAGATTCGCAAGACGCTCAACGACGAGGCGCTCGCCGAGGAGTTCATCGACGGCCGCGAGGTGTACGTCGGCGTCATCGGCCCCTCGCAGCGACCGGAGATCCTCCCCATCGTCGAGCTCGACTGGGGGCAGTGGAACCCCGACCTGCCCAAGGTGAGTGACCGCGAGGTGAAGTTCGGCGACGGCAGCGAGCACAGCCCGCACCTCGTCATCGCCGAGCAGATCAGCCCCGAGCTCAAGGCCCGCATCGAGCGCAGCGCCCTGCTCGCCTACCGCGCGCTCAAGATCCGCGACTACGCGCGCGTCGACTTCCGCATCTCGAACAAGACCGGCGAGCCCTTCGTGCTCGAGGTGAACCCCAACCCCTACCTCGAGAAAGACAGCGAGCTGGGGATGGCCGCCGAGAGCCGCGGTCTCAGCTACCCGCAGCTCATCGCCACCATTCTCGAGTCGGCGGCCAGCCGGTACGGGCTCAAGGTGAAGGGCGAGAAGACGACCTCGGGAGAAGTACCCGCCGTCGAGCTCCGGCCGTGACTCGGTTGGAACGCAGCCGTTGCAGCCTGTAGCAGGCTGTGGGTGCGACTTTGTTGCAGCACAATTCTTGATCGCGACCCGAATCGGCTCGCACAATCGGCCTGTTCAGCCTTCGCCTGCCAAGGAGCCACCCCGATGAAGCACCGCCTCTTCCGCCTGATCGCCATCGCGCTCGTGACCGCGCTCACGTCTTCCGGCTGCCTCATGTCGCGGCTCGTCGATCGCGCGTTCCTCGGCATCACGGTGCGCCGCCCGGCGTTCGCCGATCGCAAGACGACCGGCGTGTTCCTGCTGCCGTTCACCTTCGTGCTCGACGCCGCGACCTTCCCCATCCAGGCGCTGCTCGTCGTCATCCTCGGTGACAACTTCCCGTTCAACGATCCGCCCGACGCGATCCAGAACTCCGTCGCCGCGCTCGAGCAGAACCCGCGCTACCAGCAGCTGGGCGACGAGCAGAAGGCCATCGCCCGCGCCGAGCTCGAGCAGCTGATCCTCGACAAGAAGATCGGCCCCAGCACCGCGCTCGGCCTCGGTGAAGACGGCCACTGGACGGTCGTCGAGCTGACCGCCGAAGCCCGCTCGCAGCTCATCGCGCGCGCGCAGCAACCGGTGCCGCCCGAAGAGCTCGTCTGCGCCCGCTGACCTCTCAGAGGTGGCGGTCGAGGAAGGCGAAGGTGTCCTTCCAGCAGCGCAGCGCAGTCGGCGTCAGCACGAAGGCATGAAACGCATGGGGCCCGCGGGCGTATTCGCGGGCCTCAGTGCTTTGTGAGCCCAGGCGGCGCAGCGCGGTCGCCAGGCGGTGCGTGTCGGGCTTGAGCGAGTCCCACGTGCCCACGGGCAGGAAGAACGGCGGCAGCGGGCGATCGACCTGCGCGAGCCGCTCGTACCCCACCACCGGGTCGGCCAGCTCGAGCGTGCGCTCGTCTTCGAGGTGCACGCCGTGGAGGTACGCGTCGGTCACCTCTTCGACCCGGTCGCGGAAGTACGTGCCGTGGTGCGAGAAGCGTTCGGGGTGGCTGACGTCGAAGAGACCGCACGCCGCCACCACCACCTTCGGCACGACGTTGGTGTCGAACGCGTCGCGTGCCCAGCTCTCTTCGCGCCGCACGTGCGTCATCAGCGCCAGCGACGCCGCGAGGTTCGCGCCTGCCGATTCCCCCGCCACCACCACGCGCGAGAGATCTCCACCCAGCCGGCCGGCGTTCGCCACCAGCCACTGCCACGCCGCGCTGATGTCTTCGACCGCCGCGGGAAATGGGTGCTGCGGCGCGAGCGTGTAGTTCACGTTCACCACCAGGTACCCGCGCCGCGCGTAGACGAGGCCGAACACCCAGTGCGTGTCCTTCGACATGAAGCGGAAGCCGCCTCCGTGAATGTAGAGGACGATCGGCAGCGGGCCCTTGGCGTCGCGCGGGCGGTAGAGATCGAGCCGGTGCTCCGCTCGCCCCGTGTCGCGGTAGGCGAGGTCGCGCTCGACGGTGACGTTGTGCACGCGCGGGTGCGCGACGGGCAGGTAGCGGGCCGACGTCGCCGCGCCGAGGAAGAAGCCGTCGGTCAGCGCGGCGCCGACGTGGCGGCGCACCTGGGCGGCGAACTCCAGCCGTGGTCGCTCGATCTTCAAACCGCGCTTCGTCATGCCGGCGAATCAGGTGGCAGCGCTTTGGACACCGCGTCCACCACGTCCTTCTCCGAGGGGAATTGGCCCAGGCTCTTCTTCGCGACGATCACGCCGTCGACCGCGACCTCGAAGATGCCTCCCGAGCCCTTCACCAGCTCGGCCTTCACTTCCAGCTCTTGCTCGAGTGCAGCTGCCGCCCGGGCAGCCTTCGGGAAGTACCCTCAACTCGTGCAGTAGGTGATGGTGACTCTCATGCGTGCCACAGGTCGTACCCGAGTCGGGCGACCAGTGCCAAGACCACCACCAGCACCACGCGTCGCACCAGCGCGTCGCCCCGCTTCACCGCCAGCTGCGCGCCGAGCCAGCCGCCGAGCAGCTGGCCGAACGCCATCGGAATCGAGACCTTCCAGATCACCAGGCCGCGGATCACGAAGAGGATCATCGCCGCGAGGTTCGAGGCGAAGTTCACCACCTTCGCGTTCGCCGAGCCTTCCTGCAGCGTCATGCCCAGCAGGGTGACGAAGCCGATGATGAGGAAGGTGCCGGTGCCGGGGCCGAAGAAGCCGTCGTAGGCGCCGATGCAGATCGCGAGAATCGCCCCCTTGAGCTGGGTGTTCTCCGGGCGGGGCCCCTCTCTCGGCTTGGGGCGCACGAAGGCCACCGTGATGCCCGCGGCGACCAGCAGCACCAGCACCACCGGGCGCAGCACGTTCTTGTCGAGCACCGTCAGCAGCGCCGCGCCGCCCAGCGAGCCGAGGAAGCCGAGCGCGAAGAGCATGCGCGCCTTCTGCAGGTCGATCAGCTTCGCGCGGGCAAAGCGCAGGAGCGCCGAGCCGCTCCCGAAGACCGCCGAGCCCTTGTTGGTGCCGAACACGAAGGGCGTGTCGAGGCCGGTCGAGAGCAGCGCAGGCACCGTCAGCAGGCCGCCGCCGCCAGCGATCGCGTCGATGAAGCCCGCGAGCAGGGCGACGAGCGCGAGGCCCGCGATGACCAACGGCGAGAGTTCGACCACGCGTTGGTCAGTAGCCCAGAATCAGCGCGCCTGCCTCGGTGCGGTTCTTCTTCGGCAACGCGTCGAGGTCGACCACCAGGCGCGTGCCGTGCGGGAGCTTGCCCACGCGCACCGCGGTGGCGTGCGGGAAGTGGGCGTCGAGCTGGTGGCTTCGCTTCGGGGGTGGGCCTTGCAGATCGAGCACCGCGCGCGGGGGATCGTTGAGCACGAACGCGCGCTCGAGGGGCGCGTTGGCGGTGAGGTGAAGGGTCGTGCCGTCGAGGCGCCAGGAGAGCTTGTCGGTGGCGCCGGTGGGGATCCCAATGTCTCCCTCTCCTCCCGGGGAGGAGAGGGTCGGGGGGAGGAGAGTGCCCTTCGGAGCGGGAGCCTCGGGAACGACCTCAGGAGCGGGCGGAACCGCAGGCGCAGGCGCTGCCTCAACGGGCTCAGGCGCCACAGCGACGGGCTCAGGTTCGGGTGCAGGTGCAGGTTCAGGTTCTGGCGTCGGCGGCTTCGCTTCTACCGGCGGAGGCGGGAGCGGCGTCGGTGCTTCGACGGGTTCACTCCTCACCCCGACCCTCTCCTCCTCGGGAGGAGAGGGAGGAGAGGATGGCGCGAAGACGATCGCCGTCACCAACCCCAGGATCACCAACGCGAGCGACCCCGCGATGAACGGCCACTTCGGAAACGAGGTCTCCGGCGGCGCCACGCGCAGCGGCTTCCCTCGATCCAGGTTCTCGACGAGGTACTTCACGAGCTCATCGGCGCGCGGGTGGAGGTACCCGGTGAACCGCACGCCGCACCCGGCATGCCGGCCATCGATGGGGCCCTCGTGGTGCCGCTGCCACACCACCTCGGCCTGCGCGAGCGCGAGCGCCCTGCCCCCGGCCTCGAGCGACAACGCCACCCGCGTCCCCGTCGGCAGCGGCTCGGGCATGCGCACGAACATGCCCTTGTGCGAGACGTTGCTGGTCAGCGTGCGAATGACGCGCGGCTGGCCGTCGAGCGTCACCACCCGAACCGGGTGCCTGAACCTGACGCGGGGGGTGCGCTTCTCCTGATCGATCGCGTCCGAGGTGAGCACGCCACGAGCATCCGCTACAGGTCGAGACAGGCAAGTTTCCTTCCCGCGGCGCAGCGGGCAGCATGAGCGCGTGCGCGAGTACCGCGTGCGCCGTGGCGCACTTCCACCCACCGAGTTCACAGCCTTGCGCGACGCGCTGCTCTCGTCGCCGCTCGTGGGCCGGTCGACGCTCGCGGGGCCGTTTCAATCGAGCCGCGGCTTCGCGGTGATCTTCAAGCAGCCGGGCCGCGCAGAGGTCGAGCAGCGCTTCCCTGCCCTGCGGCCGTGGCTCGACGCGACGCTCGGGCGGCCGGCGGTGCAGGCGCTGACGCCGTGGTGGCGCCGGGTGAGCGCGCCCATTCCCAACGCCTGGTACCTGAACGTGCTGCTCGTGTCGGAAGGCGGCACGGTGGGCCGGCACGTCGACGCGACGCTGCGCAAACCCGCCGGCGTCGACGACGCGATCCCGGTGCTGGTCTCGGTGCTGTACTTGAACGTGCCCGACGCGACGGGCGGCGAGCTGCAGCTCTGGCAAGACGGCCACTCACTCGCGCTGCTCAGGCCGCGCCCCAACCAGGGCGTTCACTTCCGCGGAGATCTCTCGCACGAGGTGCGCCCGTTCGCGGCCGGCACCGGTCAGCTCCGCGCGAGCCTCGTCATCGAGCAGTACCACTTCGCGCCCGACGCGCTCGCGCGGCTCCCCGACTTCAAGCTCGACTCGAAGGCAGGCTTCGGCGCCTACCTCGAGCACCACGCGAGCCTCACTTCAGGCGCGCCGAGAGGCGATCTCGATACTCGGTGATGGGGAACAGGTCGACCTCGGCCCCGCCGTTCTTCGAGCCGTCGGGCGCGTAGTCGAAGGGATCGTCGATGTCCTTGATGAGCCGCAGCATGTAGATGTTCACCAGCGCGACGAACGGCACGAGGATGAACTCCGCCACCGGGCTCTTGAACTTCGAGGTCATGAGCAGCCCGAGGATCATGGTGAGCAGCACCTCGAGCAACGCGTAGGCCGGCGGCAGGAAACCCGTGCGGCTGATGACGTCGATGCGCAGCACCGACTTGCGCACGTTGCTCAGCTCCTGCAGCACGCGCATGCCCGCGTTGCCCGCGCCCGCGGCCTCGAGCTTGTGCACCACGCCGTTGACCTCGTTGAACACGTCGAGCACCTGCGCGGTGGTGAGCTTCTTCACCAGCCAGTCGTGGATCGAGCTGGTGAGGCGCAACACCTCGCCCTTGAGCGCCTTGCCGTCGACCGCGCCGGGCTTCTGCTTCTCGGCGAGCGAAAGCAGGTCTTCGATGGTCTCGAGGGTGTTGGCGAGCTCGCCCGGGAGCTTCTCGGATTCCTTGTAGTCGGCCATCGTGCCCGCGAGCAGGAAGCCGGTGAGGAACACCGCGCCGGTGAGCACCACGCCGACGTCGCTGAACTCCACGACGCCCTCGAACTTCACGCCGTACTGCAAGATCACCTTGAGCACGGTCACCACTGCCACGAAGGGCAGCGTGGTGAGCATCAGCTTCCACTTGAGCATCATTCGCCCGGCACGCTAGCCGAAGCGGCGTTAACGTCGAGACATGCGTTTCAAGGGAACCGAGTCGTACCTGACGAGTGAAAGCCTGCGGTCGGCCGTCGACTGCGCGTTGGTGCTGCAGCGCCCCCTCCTGGTGAAGGGCGAGCCGGGCACCGGGAAGACCCTGCTCGCCGAAGCCGTGGCCCAGGCGCTCGGCCTCGAGCTGCTGACGTGGCACGTGAAGAGCACCAGCCGCGCGCAAGACGGCCTGTACGTCTACGACGCCGTGCAGCGCCTGCACGACTCGCGCTTCAACGACCACGACGTCCGCGACATCGAGAAGTACATCAAGCTCGGGCCGCTCGGAGAGGCGTTCGCGTCGCCCACGCGCAAGGTGCTGTTGATCGACGAGGTCGACAAGGCCGACCTGGAATTCCCCAACGATCTGCTCCACGAGCTCGATCGCATGCGCTTCCGCGTGGTCGAGACCGATCGCGAGGTGGTCGCGAAGGAACGCCCGGTGGTGATCATCACCAGCAACAACGAGAAGGACCTGCCCGACGCCTTCCTGCGCCGCTGCGTGTTCCACTTCATCGACTTCCCCGACCAGGAATTGATGAAGCGCATCGTGGCGGTGCACCACCCGCAGCTGCCCGAGAAGCTCGCCGAGCAGGCGCTGTCGATCTTCTACGAGCTCCGCGCGCTCACCCGCCTGCGCAAGCGCCCCAGCACCAGCGAGCTGGTCGACTGGATCGCCGCGCTCAAGTCGGCCGGCATCAGCACGCTCAAGCTCGACGAGAACCTCCCGTTCGTGGGCGCGCTGCTCAAGCGCGAGCAGGATCTCCTCGCGATGGCCGAGACCTTCGGGGGCAAGCGCAGCCGCGCCTGAGCCACGCATGTTCATTCCGTTCCTGTACGAGCTGCGCGCGCGCAAGGTCCCGGTGGGGACGCAGGAAGCGGTCGCGCTGGCCGCGGCGCTCGGCCACGGGCTGCACGACAGCTCGCTCGACGGGTTCTACGACGTGGCGCGGGCGCTGCTGATCCACGACGAGAAGCACCTCGACGCCTTCGATGAGGCGTTCGCGAAGACCTTCCAGGGCATCGAGCCGAAGGCGCTGGAGATCACCGAGCAGCTCCTGCAGTGGGTGCGCGACGCGGCGAACCTCGGGCCGATGCTCTCGCCCGACGAGCAGAAGCTGCTCGAGCAGTTCGACCGCGCCGAGCTCGAGAAGATGCTCGAGCAGCGCCTGCGCGAGCAGAAGGAACGCCACGACGGCGGCAACCGCTGGGTGGGCACCGCGGGCACGTCACCGTTCGGCAACTCCGGGCGCGCGGCGCGCAACGGCATTCGCATCGGCGGCGGTGGCGGCATGCGCAGCGCCGTGCAGGTCGCCGGCCAGCGCAACTTCCGCGAGTACCGCGACGACCTGGTGCTCGACGTGCGCCAGATGGGGCTCGCGCTGCGCAAGCTGCGCGCCTTCTCGCGCGAGGGGCAGCACGACGAGCTCGATCTCGACGCCACCATCGACAAGACGGCGAAGAACCTGGGCGATCTCGAGGTCATCACCCGCCCGCCGCGCAAGTCGAACACCCGCGTGGTGCTGTTGATGGACGTGGGCGGCTCGATGGACCCGTACGCGCACCTCGTGTCGCGCCTCTTCACCGCGGCGAAGAAGGCCACGCACTTCAAGGAACTGCGCACGTACTACTTCCACAACTGCGTCTACGGCCGCGTCTACAAGAACGCGCGCATGTCGGAGCCGGTGAAGTTGAGCCAGCTCTTCTCGGAGACCGATCGCCGCTACAAGTTGATCGTGGTGGGCGACGCGCTGATGGCGCCGTGGGAACTGATGAGCGTCTCGGGTTGGCAGGAAGACGAGGGCGTCGAGGGCGTGATGTGGATGATGCGCCTGCGCGAGCACTACCCGTCTTCAGCCTGGTTGAACCCGGAGCAGCCGAGCGGTTGGTGGCAGAACACCATCGACGTGCTTCGGCGTATCTTCCCGATGTTCCCGCTGACGCTCGAAGGCCTGGGCGATGCGGTGCACCAGCTGACGAAGGCGGCGATCAGCGGTCACTCGCGCTGAGCCTGGAAGGAGCGAAGGTGAAGAACGAGGAGGACCTGATGAAGTGGCTCCCCTCGATCGCCATCTTCGGCGGCCTCGAGGAGAAGACGCTCAAGCGCCTCATCGAGCTGCTCGGTGAGCACCGCGTCGAGATCGGCGACGAGATCTGCAAGCAGGGCGACTCGGGCCGCGCGATGTTCCTGGTGCGCCACGGCGAGGTGGTGGTGTGCCGCGACGGTGAAGGCGGCCGGCGCATGAAGATGATTCGCCTCGGGCCCGGCGAGTTCTTCGGCGAGATGACGCTCATCGACATCCAGAAGCGGTCGGCCACCGTCGTCGCCGAGCAGCCCTCGTTGCTCTTCTCGCTGGGCAACCGCGACCTCTACAAGCTCTACCAGGAGGACGTGTCGGGCTACGTCATGATCCTCCAGAACCTCTGCCGCGAGCTCTCGCGCCGGCTGCGCGTGACGAACCAGCGCCTGCAGGACATGGCCGCCGAGCACGACGACGACGAGCAGACGCTGATTCGGCCCGCCATCAAGCGGCTCTGAGCCCGCTCACGCGCGATCGACCCGGCAGGCGAAGCACCCCGGCTTGGCGAAGTGCACGTGCACGAAGGCGATGGCCGGCTGCGCGAGCTGGGTGTTCAACTTCGCGGCGAGTGCGCTCCCGTCGAGCACGTCGGCGTCGACCAGGTTGCCGGTCGCGTCGTAGCTGCGCACCGAGAGCACGCGGCTGAGCAACAGGGCCGGCACCTCGCCCGGCTCGCACACGCGTTGGGGCACGTCGGGGCGCACGTAGATCGGTCCGCGCGCGCGCCACGGGCTCTCGACGGCGTGGTGCTCGAAGTTCACCAGCAGCACCTCTTCGCCATGGCTGCGTCGGCCAGCGAGACGCGGCACGGGAAGCCCGGGCTGGCGTCGACCCGCACGCGGCGGGCGTGGGTGAAGTGAGGGAAGGATCGGGGGTCGAGGCCTGCGATGCGGAAGGTCATGGTCCGCAGCGTGCGACGGTGAGGGCGTGCCGTCTGGCCGTTTTCGGACCGCGCGGCACCTTCGGCTTCAGGCGCTCGCGGCGTCTGCGGGCAGCGTCACCTTCACGCGCACCTCGGGCTTCACCTTCAGCGTGCCGAGCATGGCGGTGAAGGGCTTCACGCCGAAGTCGCGCTGGTCGAAGGTCACCTCGACGGCGGTGCCGGTGCGCTTGCCGGTGACGGGCTTCGACTGGCCACAGAGGGTCAGCGTGCCGGTCACGGTCTGCTCGGTGATGGAGGTCGAGGTGAAGGTGATCTGCGGGTGCTTCTTGCTGTGGAGCACGTCCTCGCGCGCGTTCTTCTCGATCTCCGCGTACAGCATCTTCGGGAGCGCCCCCGCGT
Source organism: Myxococcaceae bacterium (assembly GCA_046351675.1). Lineage (GTDB taxonomy): Bacteria > Myxococcota > Myxococcia > Myxococcales > Myxococcaceae > Archangium_A. The sequence continues at coordinate 492,694 of JAXLYB010000004.1, read as the reverse complement.
TCTCGGCGCCGTCCTTCATCGGGGAGATGACGGTGAGCGAGCTGGCGTCGAACTCGGCCTTGATGGCGCCGCCCGTCACGTCGATCGAGAACTTCGTGACCTTCAGCTTGAGGTCGTGGGCCATGCCCGAGAGCAGGCCTTCCTTGAAGGTGAAGACCAGCACCTCGGCCGTCGAGGAGTCGTAGCGCGCCATGGGGCGTGTCTGGCATACAGCGCGCCCGCTTGATCAAGAAGTTCGCCATCGGGCTCACCCTCGCGGTCGTCGCCGGGCTCGGCGTCGCGGCGGCGCTGCCGCGTACGTGGAAGGTCGAGCGCTCGATTCTGATCGCCGCGCCGGCGGAGAAGATCGTGCCGCTGGTCGTCGACTTGAAGCGTTGGCAGGACTGGAGCCCCTGGACCCGCGCGATGGATCCGGCGTTGCGCAACATCTACGAGGGCCAGCAAGACGGCGTCGGCGCGAAGTGGTCGTGGCTCGGGCCGCAGATGGGCTCGGGGAAGATCGAGATCGTCGCGGTCGATGCGCAGAGCATCGAGATCGAGGAATGCATCGAGAGCGCGGAGCCGAATGCGCGGGCGTGGTTCCGCTTCAGCGCGGAGGGCGAGGGGACGCGCGTGACGTGGCGCGACGAGGGCACCCTGCCCCCGCTGGGCGGGCTGTTCCGCGCGACGGTCGAGGAAGAGCTCGGGGCGCACTTCGAGAAGGGCCTGTCGAAGCTGAAAGGCATCGTCGAGTCGAAGAATTGATCTCCCTCTCCCTGCGAGAGCGGGGAGAGGGCCGGGGTGAGGGGCCGAAGCCAAGACAAAAGCCGTTTCTGCGGGAGCTAGCGCAGGAAGTCCGCGATCACCGCCTGCACCGCCGAATCGCGCAACAGCGCCGAGTGCTCGCTCGTCGTCTCCACGATCGTCGCGACGATCGGCTTCGGCGGCCGCGCGCTCGACACCAACACCGTGCCATCACCTTCCGCAGTCCGCGGCGCGCTGAAATCGAACGACCCGTCCGCCCGCACCGTCCACCCCGACACCGCCCGCCCACCGCGCCCGACGATCGCCATCACCTTCCACGTCGGCGCCGGCCCGTCCTGGTCGCCCAGCACCGCCCACGACGCCGCGTGCGCCGCGAGCCGCGCCTCGAGCTGCTGCCGATACCCGGGCCCCACGCCCTCGCCGAACCACGCCCACTTCCGCTCGACCCACGCCTGCGCGTCGAACGCCGGCACCGGTACCGGCCGCCCCTCGGCATCGGCGAAGAAGTCCGCCTGGGGCGACATGAGCTGCCACGTCGAATCGAACGTCAGCAGCGCCTCGGAGTTCATCAGCATCACGTTCGACTGGTTCACCACGCCGGTGAAGACCTCGCCCCACGGTTTGGGTGAGCCGCGAAACGGCGTCGCCGCGAACACCACGCGCGTCACGCGCCCGGTGATCTCCGCCGGCCCGCTGCGCAGGCAGTGCAACGCGACCAGCCCACCCATGGAATGCGCGACGATGCGCACCCGCTTGCCAGGGCCGAGCGAGCCGATGAACGCGCACAGCCCCGCGCCCGACTCGCGCACGTCGGCCCGCCAGTCGTAGGCGTAGGTGACGAAGCCCGGCAGCGCGTCGCGCGCCCATTCGAGCCACGAGTGGTACGCGTCGACCTCGAACAACCCGGGCAACACGGTGAGCTTCGTCAGCGGCCCGGTGGTGTGCAGCGGCCCGTAGCGAGGCAGGTCGCGTTGCCCCTCGAAGGGCCGCGCGAGGGACCGATCTCCGTGGCTCAACCCGAGCGCCGGGGTCATCCACGCGATCTCCCCGGTCTCGGTGACGAGCTGCGAGCCCTCGTAGCCGTGCACGAAGACCGTCACGTCGTCGCCGGTCACCGGCCGCAGCGCCGGTTGGGGCGCGACGCACCCGCTGAGCAGCACCGCGAGGCAGAGCGCGCGCATCAGTTGAGGAGCGTCGGCTTGCCCGGCTTGCGGCCCGGCCCGAGGTGGGTGCGGAGGTACTTCTCGATCACCAGCAACAACCCGTCGAACGCGTCGCGCATCGCCCACGCCTGGTGATCGAGATCGGCCATGCCCGACGCCCGCTCGAGCCCCGCTCGCAGCGCGGTCTGTACGCCGGGGCAGTCGTCGCGGGTGTCGATCAGCTTCTTGGCCGCCTCGGCGTAGATGGCGTAGCAGCGCGCGACGTCGCCCTCGTTGTACGCGGGGGCGCCGACGCGAATGGCGTCGGCGATGGTGTCGGTGGTGGCCTCGAGCCCGGCGACCGGCGCGCCCTGCAGCAGCGAGAGCGGGTGGTTGGGCACTGAGCGCTCGGGCGGGCGGTGGCGATCGGAAGCGAGCACCGTCAGCGGCAGCTCGTGGTGCTGGCGGAGCAGCGGCTCGACGTACTTCCACGGCACGACGAGGTTGCTGTTGGCGTCGACCGCGACCACGCCCAGGGCCGCGCCGTCGGCGGAGATCAGCGGCCCACCCGACGCGTCGGGCGGCACCTCGCCCGTCAGCTCGTAGACGGTGAGCGCGGCGCCGACGACCTGCACGCTGCCCAGCTTCGCTTCGACCCAGCGCGCGCGGCCCTCGCCCGACACCATGCCGAACACGAAGCAGCCCTGCCCCTCTTCGGCGAGCCTGGGTCCGCCCGGCTTCACCGGCAGCGCGTCGAGCAGGCCGACGTCGAGCACCGCGAGATCGCGCCGCGTGTCGAGCGCGCACACGCTCTTCACCGGCAGCACGCGACCGTCGGCGAGGTGCGCCAGGATCTCGCGCTCGTCGGCCACCACGTGGAAGCACGTGATGATGCGCCCATTCGGTGCCACGAAGCCCAGCCCGTACGACTGCTGGAATTCCAACAACACGATGGACGCGGCTGCGTCGAGCGGCGCCATCCCTCTTTCATAGCGCAGGAGCCCCACCACGCGCGCGCCTGCCACCAGCCCCGAGATAGAAGTGCGCATGGCTCCGCTCCCGTGGAAGCAGGTCGCCGTACGGTCCGAGAAGGACTATCGGATTTTCAAGGCGCGCACGCTCGACGTGCTCGACCCGCGCAACGACGCGCCCTACGTGCGCACGGTCATCGACGCGCCCGACTGGGTCAACATCGTGGCGGTGACGCGCGACGAGCAGCTGGTGCTGGTGCGGCAGTTCCGCTTCGGCACCTGGTCGAACACGCTCGAGATCCCCGGCGGCATGACCGACCCGGGTGAAGACCCGGCCGTCGCGGCGGCGCGCGAGCTCGAAGAGGAGACCGGCTTTCGGCCCGACCGGTTGACGGCGATCGGCACGTCGCACCCCAACCCGGCGATTCTCAACAACCGGCTGCACAGCTTTCTTGCCGAGGGGTGCGTGAAGGTGAGCGAGGGGCACCTCGATGGGAGCGAAGACATCGAGCTGGTGCTGGCTCCGAAGGCGCAGGTGCGCGAGCTGATTGCGCGGGGGGAGATCAGCCATTCGCTCGTGCTCGCTGCGTTGTTCCTCGCGAAGCTCTGACGCGAGGGAACTCCCTCTCCTCCCGAGGAGGAGAGGGCCGGGGTGAGGAGTAACCCGAGCAGCGTCAGGGCAAGCACCACCGGGGAGTTGTCGTGCGCTCGGCGCGCATCAGGGGCCGCTCCTCTCCTTGGGGAGGCGAGGGAGCTCATCGCGCCAGCCACGCTCACGCCGACGCCACCACGCGACAAGAGCCCAGCGGGCATCGCACGCCCTGACGCCCCTCTCGTTACTCCTCACCCCGACCCTCTCCTCCTCGGGAGGAGAGGGAGCTCATCGCGCCAGCCACGCTCACGACGACGACACCGCGCGACAAGAGCCCAGCGGGCATCGCACGCCCTGACGCCCCTCACGTTACTCCTCACCCCGACCCTCTCCTCCTCGGGAGGAGAGGGAGCTCATCGCGCCAGCCTCGCTCACGACGACGACACCGCGCGACAAGAGGCCAGCGCGCATCGCACGCCCTGACGCTCGTTGGGCTACTCCTCTCCTCCTCGGGAGGAGAGGGAGCTCTTCGCGCCAGCCACGCTCACGACGACGACACCGCGCGACAAGAGGCCAGCGCGCATCGCACGCCCTGACGCTCGTTGGGCTACTCCTCACCCCGACCCTCTCGTCGGGAGGAGAGGGAGATCAGGGCTTCCAGAGCTTGATGAGCGCCTGGTCCATCACCGCGAACCAGGTGCCGTCGGGCGAGGCCACCAGTCCGGTATTCCGCTCCGACGGCCAGCGCTGCGTGATGGCGCCCTTCTCGTCGTACAGACGCACCACGCCGTCGGCGCCCCCGACCAGCACGCGCTTGCCATCGGGCAGCACGGCACACCCGGTGACCAGCGGCTTGCGCGCTCCCTGCTCGAGCGCCGGGCCCTTGAGCGAACGCAGCGCCTTGCCGTCGGCCGTGTTCCACAGCTTCACGTCGGTGCCGCTCGGCGACCACGTCGCGGCGACCGCGCCGGTGGCGGTGGCCAGCACTCCGGGCGAGCCCTCGAGGTGCGCGTCGATGGTCTTCTTCACCTTGCCGCTCTTCAGCTCGACCCACGCGAGCTGCCCCGCGCCGCTGCCGGTGAGGAGGCTCGCGCCGTCGGCCGACAGCCGCACGGTGCGCCCGCTGAAGTCGAAGCGCTTCTTGCCCGACGGCAGCTCGTAGACCGCGCCGTGATCGCCCACGCCCGCGATGGCCAGCGTCGCGCCGTCGGTGCCGAAGACGAGCTCTCCGACCGGCTCGGGGAAGGCGAGCTGCTGCGCCACCTTGCCGTCAGCCACCGTGACCAGTTGCACCGAGAGCGCCACGTCACCCACCGCGAGCGTCTTGCCGTCGGCAGACCACGCCAGCGCGGTGATCTGCTGCACACCGACCTTGAAGGTCGCGGTCGCCTGGCCGGTGGTGAGCGACCAGAGCTTCACCGTCTTGTCGCGGCCCGCGCTCGCCAGCACGCGCGAGTCGGGCGAGAACGCGAGCGCGGTGAGCGTCTCGCCGTGGCCCGGCAGCGCGTACGGGGTGCCCGGCAACAGCGCCGCCGGCTCGAAGCCACTCAGCAACAGCGCGGCGACGGCGGCGAACACTTCAGGACCTCTTCCGCTTGAGCCGGGTGTCGCCCACGGCCTTGCGCGTCCACACGCCCGAGCGCCCGCCGCTCTTGTGCTCGAGCTGCACTGCCTCGATCACCATGCCGCGATCGGTCGACTTGAGCATGTCGTAGACGGTCAGCGCGGCGGCCGAGACGGCGGTCAGCGCTTCCATCTCCACGCCGGTGCGATCGACCGTCTTCACGGTGACGCGCACCTCGACGCCAACCACGCGTGGCTCGACCTCGACCTCGACCCCGGAGATCGCGATGGGGTGGCAGAGCGGAATCAGATCAGGCGTGCGCTTGGTGGCCATGATCGCCGCGAGCCGCGCGGCGGCGAGCACGTCGCCCTTGGGCACCTGGTTGCTGGTGATGAGCTCGAGCGCCTGGGTGCTCATGCGCACCCGGCCGATCGCGACCGCGACGCGCTCGGTCTTCGCCTTCTCTCCGACGTCCACCATCCTCATGCGACGAACCGGAAAGAGCGGCTCACCACTCGTCGAGGATGAACTTGCGCGGGTTCTGGGCGATGCCGTTGACGCGCACTTCGTAGTGGAGATGCGGGCCGGTCGAGCGGCCGGTGTTGCCGAGCGCCGCGATGACGTCGCCGCGCTTCACGCGCTCGCCCGCCTTCACGTTGAGCGAGGCGAGGTGGCCGTAGCGGGTCTTGATGCCGTAGCCGTGGTCGATGACGAGCACGTTGCCGTAGCCGCCCTCGAGGCCGGCGAAGACGACGGTGCCGTCAGCCGGGGCGACGACTTCCTTGCCGTGCGGGCCGGCGATGTCGAGGCCGGCATGCATCACGCGCTCGGACGTGTACGGGTCGAGGCGCGAGCCAAAGTCCGACGTCACCCAACCGCGAGTCGGCCACACGGAGGGGACCGAGGCGAGCATCGACTTCTGGTCCTGGAAGTAGGCCTGCAGTTCCTGGAGGCTCTGTTCCTGGCGGGTGGCCTCGGCCGAGAGCTTCTCGAGCTGCGAGCCGAGCACCTGCGGACCGTCGGCGTTCTTGCTGCGCACGAAGCCGTTCTCGCCGTCGCCGGTGAGGGGCTGCTGGACGGTGGGGCCCATCGCGAGGTTGCGCTGCGGATCAGACAGGAGCGTGATGGCGCGGAGCTTCTGGTCGAAGCGCTCGACGCGCTCGAGGGTCTGGCCAACGTGCTGCAGCTGCTCGCGGATCACGGCGAGCTCGCTCTTCAACTTCAGGTTCTCGTCACGGAGCGCAGGGTTCTCGCGCGCGTCAGACACCACGAGGAAGTAGTGAATCGAGAGCGCCGCGGCGATCAGGAGCACGCCCAGCACCACGCCGGCGGCCTGAAAAAGCCACCGCTTCTTGAGGTGAAACCGCTTCACCTCGTCGTGACGGTCTGGAACGACGATGAGGGTAAAGCTCTCGTTCGAAGACATCTCGCCCCTTCCACGCTTCTTGATGCAGCTTCTCGTTGCGACTGCTCGGTCGAATCCAGCTGAATCAAACGACTTCGACCGACATGTGGCCGGGAACCTCGTCGATCAGGCTCCCCCCGCGCAAGCAGAAAACTTGCTTTTTCTTGAAGACTTACGCCTCGACGATGGTGACCACGATCACGGTGATGTTGTCGTCACCGCCGCGTTCATTGGCCAACTCGATCAGCTTCTTCGGCGCGTCCTTCAGATCGCTGCTGCTGCTGACGATCTCGCGAATCTCCCGGTCCTCGACCAGGTTCGCCAGGCCGTCGGAGCAGAGGATGAAGAAGTCACCCGGCTTCGCCACCAGGCCCATCACGTCGACCTGCACTTCCTCTTCGAAGCCGACGGACCGGGTGATGATGTTCTTGTAGCGCGAGTGCTTGGCTTCTTCGGGCGTGATCATGCCCGCCTTGATCTGCTCGTTGACCAGCGAGTGGTCTTCGCTGACCTGCTGAATCAGATCGCCACGCACCAGGTAGGCGCGGCTGTCGCCGACGTGGGCGAAGAGCGCGTTCTCACCCTTGATGCAGAGCGAGATGGTGGTGGTGCCCATGCCCGCCAGGCGCGGGTCTTCCTGCGCCGCCTTGAAGATGGCCGCGCAGGCCTTCTCGACCGCCGACCGCAGGTACTCGGGCAGCGGGGAGTCTTGCAGCGAGGTGTCGGCCGCGAACGGGGCCTCGGGGGCCTTGCGCGCCGAGCGCATCTCCTGGTCGATGGTCTCGACCGCGATGCGCGAAGCCGTACCGCCACCGGCATGACCGCCCATGCCGTCAGCGACGACGTAGAGCTGGAGCTCCTCGTCGATCAGGAAGCTGTCTTCGTTGTGATTGCGCTTCCGACCGACGTCGGTAAGCCCAGCAGACACAGCCTTGAGTCGCGAGCCGCCCGTCTTCGACACGGCGCGCAGGTTAGGCCCACTCATCTGGCGCGGCAACAAACCGTTTTCGATCGGCGTCACCTTTCAGTGGGCGCTGATCGGGCGCTTGACTCGATTTCGCGGCTGATCCAGCCCGCGCGCCGAGAGTGCGACAGGGTTGCAGCACGTTGCCTCAAGCCGACCGCTGCTGCACGGGCTCGCCCTTGCGGCCCTTGCGCGGCTTCACGTGCCGCACCGCCGAGCGCAGCAACGCCTCGGCAGCCCCGAGCGCCTCGCGGGTGACCTCGACGCCCGAGAGCATGCGCGCCAGTTCCTGCGCCCGCATTTCGCCGGGCTCGAGCGGCACCACCACCGAGCGGGTGCGGCCGCCCTTTTCCCCCTTGGAGATGCGCAAGTGGGCGTCGGCGTGCGCGGCGACCTGCGGGAGGTGCGTGATGCACAGCACCTGGCGGTGGCTGGCGATGTCTTTGATCAAGCGCCCCACCACGTCGGCCACCGCACCACCGATGCCCGCGTCGGCCTCGTCGAACACCGAGCAGGTGCACGAGTCGCTGCCGGCGACCGCCGCCTTCATGGCGAGCATCACGCGCGAGGCCTCGCCACCCGAGGCGACCTTCGCCAGCGGCTTGAGCGCCTCGCCGGGGTTCGCGCAGAAGAGGAACTGCACGGCGTCAGCGCCATCGCGGCCCAGCTCGGCCGGCAAGAACTCGACCTCGAAGCGCGCGCGCATCATCGACAGGCGCTGCAGCCCGGTGCTGACCGCTTCGCACAGGCGCCGCGCCGCCTTCTGGCGCAGCTGGCTGACGGCCTTCGCAGCGAGCGTCGCCTCGTCCTTCAGCTTCTTCTGCTCGGCCTCGACCTCGGCCCGCCGCTCGGCGCGGTGCTTGAGTTCCTCCAGCTCGGCGGCGAGCGTGGTGCGCTTCTCGATGACGGCCTCGAGCGGCGCGGCGTGCTTGCGGCACAGGCGCTTGAGCGCGTCGAGCCGCTCGTCGACCTCTTCGAGCCGTCGCGGGTCGGAGTCGAGCGCGCCCAGGTACCGCGACAAACCGCGGGCCGCTTCATCGAGCTCGGCCTGCGCGCTGATCAGCCGCGAGCGCACCGCCTCGAGCGAGGGGTCGAGCTTCTCGGCGTCGGCGACGAGGTGCAGCGCGCGGCCCAGCAACTCGACCGCCGAGCTCTCTTGCGTCGACACCATCGCCTCGGCGTTGCCCACCGCCTTGCGCAGCCGCTCGGACGACGAGAGCCGCTTGCGCTCGGTCTCGAGGGCCAGGTCTTCACCCGCCTTCGGCGCCACGCGCTCGAGCTCGTCGAGCTGAAACGACACGAAGTCGACGCGCGCCGCGACCTGGGTCTCGTCGCCGCCCAGCGACTGCAGCTTCGCGTTGGCCTCGTGGAGCCGGTCGAAGAGCGAGCGGTACTCGCCGAACGCGTCGGACTTCTCGACCCCGCCGAAGCGATCGACGAGCCCGAGGTGCTCGCGCGGATCGAGCAGCGCCATGTGCTCGTGCTGGCCGGCGATGTCGACCTGCCCGCGCATCAGCCGCTGCAGCACGCCGACCGTCACCAGCGCGCCGTTGACGTGCACCCGCCCCTTGCCCTGCCGCGACAGCGAGCGCCTGACCGACAGCTCGGGCCCGTCGTCGGGCAGACCCAGCTCGGCGAGCCGCGCGGCGATCAGCTCGGTGCGATCGAACAGCCCCTCGATCACCGCCTCGTCGGCGCCGGCGCGGATCACGTCGGCCTCGGCGCGCCCCCCCACCAGCAGACCGAGAGCGTCGATCACGATCGACTTCCCGGCCCCGGTCTCACCGGTCAGCACCGTCAGGCCCGCACCGAAGGTCACTTCGGCTTCTTCGACGACCGCCACGTTCTTCAACCGCAGAGTGTTCAGCATACTGAACACCCTATCAGGTGGGTCCGACAAGCGTCTGCCCTGAGGTGGAAAGGGTCGTGAATTGAACCACTTACCCCTGGTCAGCCGAGCTTGAAGAGATCTTCGACGTCCTTCTCGGTGAGCGCCTTGCCGACGTCGGAGTCGGTGCCGAGCACTCCAGCGGCAAGCTCGCGCTTGCGCTGCTGCAGCCCGAGGATCTTCTCTTCGACGGTGCCGCGGGTGATCAGCTTGTACGAGAAGACGGCGCGCGTCTGGCCGATGCGGTGCGTGCGATCGGTGGCCTGGTCTTCGACGGCGGGGTTCCACCACGGGTCGTAGTGGATCACGTAGTCGGCCGCGGTGAGGTTCAAGCCGGTGCCGCCCGCCTTGAGCGAGATGAAGAAGATCGGCGGACCGTCGGGCGCATTGAAGGCGTCGACCTTGTCGATGCGGTTCTTCGTGCGGCCGTCGAGGTAGAGGTAGGGCAGCTTCTTCTCGTCGGCCTGCGCCGTGAGGATCTCGAGCATCTCGGTGAACTGGCTGAACACCAGCGCCCGGTGCCCTTCCTTCACCAGCTCGTCGGTCAGCTCGGCGAAGCGTTCCAACTTCGCCGATGGCGGCAACGAGGTGCCAGGCGGCAGCTTGAGCAGGCGCGGGTCGCAGCACACCTGCCGCAGCCGCATGAGCGCCGAGAGGATCGAGATGCGCGAGCGGTTGAAGCCGACCTTGTCGATCGAGTCGTAGACCTTGCGCTTCGATTCCTCGAGCACCTCGCGGTAGAGCGCCTGCTGGCCGGGCTCCATGTCGACCCAGGTGACGACCTCGGTCTTGGGCGGCAGGTCCTTCGCCACCTCGGTCTTCAGGCGCCGCAAGATGAACGGGTGAATGCGCTTCTTGAGGCGGTCGCGCGTCTCGACCTCGCCCTGCACCGTGATGGGGTGCTCGTAGCGATCGTGGAAGCTCTCGGCGTTGCCCAGGAAGCCGGGCATCAGGAAGTCGAAGAGGCTCCACAGCTCGGTGAGGCGGTTCTCGAGCGGCGTACCGGTGAGCGCGATCTTGTGATCGGCGCCCAGTGACTTGCAGGCCTGCGCGGTCGCCGAGTCGGCGTTCTTGATGTTCTGGGCCTCGTCGAGAATCACCGTGCGGTACGGCATGGTGCGCAGCTCATCGAGATCGCGGCGCACCAGCGCGTACGAGGTGAGGATCACGTCGGCGCCCTTCAAGTGCTCGACGTTCTCGCGGCGATCGGCGCCGTGCCAGGTGACGACCTTCAGCTCGGGCGTGAACTTCTCGATCTCGCGTTCCCAGTTGGGGAGCACCGAGGTCGGCGCGACGACGAGGCTCGGGCGCGCGCCCTGTTCCTTCTTGATCTTCAGCAGCAGCGACAGCGCCTGGATCGTCTTCCCGAGACCCATGTCGTCGGCGAGCACGCCCGACAGCCCGTGGCGGAAGAGGAACCACAGCCAGGACAAGCCGGCTTCCTGGTAGTGGCGCAGCTCGGCCGACAGCCCTTCCGGCGCCTTCACCGGGGGAATGCCGTCGATCTCGCGCAGCTCGGCCATCGCGCGGCGGGCCTTGCCCTCGATCTCCACCTCACCAATCGTGGCGAGGATGTCGAGCGCGGTGGCGTGGAAGAGCGGCAGGCGCGTGCGGGTCTTGCCCGGCAGCGCACCGGCCTCTTCGAGCAGCGTGGCGACCGACTTGAGCTCGGAGAGATCGGCCTCGGCGAACGAGCCGTCCTTGAGGGGCACGAACTTGCGGCCCGACTCGAGGAACATGCGCACCGCGCCCAGGTCGACCGACTGATCTTCGGTGGTGAACTCGGCGTCGAGATCGAACCAGTTCACCGCGCTCATGGTGACCTTGATCTTCGGCTTCAGCTTCGCGCGCACCTTCACCTTCGGCGGCGTGGCGGCGAACGTGTCCCAGTCCTTCGGGAGCTCGTTGCGGCCGCGCGCCCAGAAGTCGATCGCGGAGTCGCCGTTGGTCTCGAAGGTGTTCGACGTCTCGTCGAACCGGAAGCCGCGGTCGGTCAGCTGGCGCGCGGCGTGACGCTCGGCCGCTTCCTGCCGGAGGTAGAGCTTCTTGCCGTCGGCGCCCTGCCCGCTGGCGTACCCGAGGTGCTGCGCGACGGGCGAGACGGGCACCGTCACCGACTTGCCGTAGCGAGCGGCGAGCTGCGCCTTCACCTGGTCGGCGCGCCCCTCGACGGTGAGCACGAACTTCGGCGCGGTGGTGTCGTCGACGTCGACGCCCTCGGCCTGCAGCGACAGGCGGTAGCGCGGCAGGTGCGCGGCGAAGAACGACAGCGCGCGATCGAGCTGCGAGGTGGGGAACGACATCGTCGGCTCGAGCAACCACTTGCGCAGCAGCCGCGGCGGGAAGTCGGGCTCGAGCACGTACGCGCCCTGCCCCACCAGCGCCCACGTGCGGCGGCCGGGGAGGATGATGGCGTCCTTCAGCGACAGGTTGGCGCCGTCGGGCAGGCCGATCTCGATGCGGGCGGTCGCCCCGTCAGCCATGTTCTGCAGGCGGATGATCGGCCGCGCCGGCTGCCCGTGAAACTGCAGCGTCGTGCCGCGGTAGATGACCTTGCGGGCCTTCATCACCTCGAAGAGATCGCCGAGCTCTTCGTCGTTGAGCACCACCTTCGAGTCGTAGCGGACCTCGTGCTCGCTCAGCTGCGCCAGCACGCGCTCGTCGGCCGGGGCCACGCGCGTGCCCTGCGACAAGATGCGTTTGACCTGCACCGGGCCCTTCGCGGCCTGGTCGGAGCGGCGCACGTCGACGACCCAGATGCGCCCACCCATCGGGCCGGGCGAGGGCGTGAGGCGGTAGTGGAACTCGAGATCGGGCAGCGCCGAGAGCCCCAGCCAGTTCTCGAGCTTCGCGAGCGCCGGCAGGCTCACCGGGTCGGCGGTCTCGGCAGGAGACGCGGGCTCGGCCGGGCCCGGGTTGGCCGGAGCGCGGGCCTTGATGCGCGCGAGGTACACCAGCGACGCGGCGACCACGTGCTTGCAGTGCGCGCCGTATTTGCCCCACGCGTCGCAGTTGCAGAGCGACTCGATGGCACCGTCTTCGGTCGGGGCCACCTGCACCTGGTACTTCTGGCCCTCGGTGCCGGTGACGGTCGCGGCGATGCCGACGTCGGTGCGCGCGAGTGACGACACACGCCGGCCCTCGGCGTACTCGCGGCCCTTCTTGAAGGTCATGGGCTGAACGGCGGACTTGAGTGACCGGAGCCACCCGCCGTCATCGTCCGGCGGCAACATCGACACTGCGGTTTCTGACACGAAGGACACCCGGCTTCGGACTGCGGAAAGGGCTCCACTAACACTTCCTGAGCGCGCCTGCACGTGCCATGGACAGGGTGATGAGCGACGCGCTGGCAGACGTGCAGGTGAAGTGCGCCTACCTCGAGAAGACCGTGGGCGAGCTGTCGGACGTGGTGTGGCGCCAACAGCAGGAACTCGACGCCCTGAAGGAAGTGGTGCGAGGCCTGAAGGACAAGCTGTCGGGCGACCCGGGCCTGGTCGACGCCTCGAGGCACGACCGCCCGCCGCACTACTGAACGGTCAGGGTGAACCGGCCGAACGCCCCGGGCAGCTCGCGGCTCGCCGAGTCGACCACCAGGAAGTAGCTCTGGCCCTGCGTCACGGGGAAGGAGAAGGACTCCGGCACCCCGGCCGGGGCTGACTCGACCGCGCGCACGCAGAGCGCCGGGCCGCAGGTCGGCTCGAGCAGCAACAGCGCGGGGTTGAAGCTCGCCTCGGGCGTGACGGTCGCCGTGACGGTGCCGGTCGCAGTCGCCGTGTACTGGTACACCAGGTCGCGCGCGTCGAAGAAGAAGCGGCGGCAGGCGCTCCCGTAGGCGAGCGACGAGTACGAATCGGTGGCGGTCGTGGTGTCGCCCGAGACCCCGGTCGGTCCGGCGGTGAGCAGCTGCGGCGCGCTGCAGGAATCGTTGGTTGGCGGGGTCGAGGCCGCGCGCAGCGTCACCGTCAGCCGGAAGTCGCCCGCGCCGGCGGAGTTCGAGTCGATGAAGACCGAGTACGTGCCCGGTGGCTGGTTGACGAGCACCTCCCGCAGCGGTGCGACCTGGGTCTGCGCGACGCAGGTCAGCTCGAAGCCCGCGCTGAAGCTGGTGCACTGGTTGGGGCTGCGCACGTAGAGGGCGGGCACCAGGCCGCTCGAGCTCCCCGGCGTCACGGTGAGCTCGACGTCTTGCGGCGCGGTGGTCGTGAAGCGGTAGACGAGATCGCGGCCGAAGCGCCGGGGGAAGAACGTGTCGCCGCACGCCGGCGCGTTGTCGGTCGGGCTGTTCGAGTTCGACGCCGCGACGGTGCTCGCGTCGACCACCGCGGTGAGCGGGCTGCCGGTGAACGTGAGCTGCTGACCCGGGCAGTCGTCGTTGGGCGGCGCAGGCGTCGCGGGCGAGAGCGTGACCGAGCCCAGGAACGCGCCCGAGGTGTTGGCCGACGAATCGACCCACAAGAAGTAGGTGCCCGCGGCGAGGCGCGTGAGCTGGCTGGTGGCCGTGCCGATCGCGGTGACGCACGCGAGCTCGTCGGCGAGCAGTTGGCTCGTGCAGCCGTTGCGGCGCAGGTACAGGGCGGGAATGAGCGTCGAGCCAGACGCCGCGCTCACCGAGAGGGCCACGTCTTGCGGCTGGGTGAGCGTGAACTGGTACACCACGTCACGGCCGTTCTGCTTCGCGCTCGCGTTGCAGGTCGGGCTCACGTCGCCCGGGAAGTTGTCGTTCGCCGCCTGGAGCGTCGAGCCGCTGAACGTCGCCAGCCCGTTGGTGAAGGTCAGCGCCTGCGGCGACGCGCACGAGTCGTTGCTGGGCGGCGGCGTGGCGGGCGCGAGGTCGACCTCGAGCTGGAAGGGGCCCGCGGTGTCGCGGCCGGAATCGACCCACACGAAGTACGTGCCCGCCGGCTGGTTGACGAGATCGAGGCGCGCCGGCGTGGCGCTGACCGGGCTGACGCAGCCGCGTTCCCCGGCGCTCGTCGCGTCCGTGCAATTCGCCGCGCGCACCGAGAGCACCGGCTCGTACGAGGGACTCGCGCCGGTCGGAGTGACGACCAGCGTGACGTCTTGCGCCTGCGTCAGCACGAAGCCGTAGACGAGGTCGCGCCCGGTGCTCCGCGCCGAGAGGCTGCAGCCGGGCGATTGATCGGTGCCGACGTTGCCGTTGGTGGCCCAGCGCGTGTCCCCGATGGCGGTCGCGACGCCGGCGTCGAAGGTGAGCATCGAGGGCCCGGAGCAGGCGTCGTTGCTCACCACCGGAATGGCGTCAGCCTCGAGCTGGAACGCGCCGCTCGTGCCGTCGGCCGAGTCGACCCACACGAAGTACGTGCCCGCGTCCTGCACCAGCGAGGCCTGCACGCTCGCGGCCGCTGATGCCGCCTGGCAGCCGACCTCTCCGCTGGCGCACGTGGTGCGCACCGAGATCACCGGGTGGAGCGACGAGCCCTGCAGCGGTCGCGCGGTGAAGGTGACGTTCGACTGCGCCGCCAGCGTGTAGCCGAAGACCACGTCGGCGCCGCTGCGAGCGGTCGCGCTGCAGAGCGGCTCGGTGGTCGACTCGTTGTTGGCGATGGCGGTGTTCCCCACGGTGACGGCGTGGGTGACGCTCGCGCCATTGACGGACAGCGCGGCCGGGCTGCTGCACGTGTCGTTCGACGCGCCGGCGGGCGGCGGCTGCACCGACAAGGCGAGCGTCAGGCGGCCGGGCGTCGCGTTGAGCGCCTCGACGAAGAGGAAGTAGGTGCCCGCCGGCAGCATCGCGACCGAGAGGCTGGCCGCGCCCGAAGCCGGGGCGTCACACCCGAGCGTCGCGCCGGCACAGCCCGAGCGGAGGTAGAGCGCCGGCTTGACGCTGCTGCCGGGCTGGGGCGTGGCGGTCGCGACCAGGCTCTGCGTCGTGGTGGTGGTGAAGGTGTAGACGAGCTCCGGGCCGGTCGCGCCGCAGCCGCTGGTGGCGTCGTCGAGCGCAAGCGCCGGCTCCGCGGAGATCGAGAGCGAGCCCGTGCCCGCGCCGAGCACCGCGCGCGCCGAGCTGCAGGTGTCGTTCAGCGGATCGCACGCGAAGGTGAAGGCGTTGCATTCGCGGCCGACGCCGCACTCCGCGCTCGACGCGCACGGGAGGCACTGCTGCGTCGGGTCGCAGATCGGCGTCGGGTTCACGCAGTCGCTGTTGGCCACGCAGCCCACGCACTGGTGCACGCGCAGGTCGCACACCGGCACGACGCTCGAGAGGCAGTGGGCCGACGTGACGCACTCCACGCACGCACCGGTCGCCGGGTCGCAGTGGTTGACGCCGAAGCAGTCGTTGTCACTCGCGCAGCCGGCGTCGACTGCGCCCGCGTCTTGACCAGCGTCTGCGCCTGCATCGGCGCCGGCGTCAGCTCGCCCGCCATCGACACCCGCGTCCTGCCCGGCGTCGGCGCCCGCATCGAGCCCCGCGTCGGTGCCGGCATCGAGTCCCGCGTCGGTGCCCGCATCGACGCCCGCATCGACGCCCGCATCGACGGGGCGCGCTTCGCACTGGCCCGTCTGGCTGTTGCAGATCTCGACGCCGGGGCAGTGCACGCCCGCGCAGCGATCGGTCGGCGGGTTGGGCGGCTCACCACAGCCACCGCTCACGGCCAGCGCGACCAGACACCCTGCGGTGACGACGAAGCGAGAGTGCATGGAACGAGCGCCAGTCCTGACGGTAGAGTGCCCGCACTGTATGCCCACCAAGATCTCCGATTCCATCGCGCGCGTGCTCCGTGACAACGTCGTCTCGCGCACCGAGGTGCAGAGCCTGCTGACCGAGGCCCGCGCCCAGCCGACGCCCGAGACGAAGGCGGCGCTCGCCGATCTCCTCGCGCACCACGCCGATCGCTTCAGCCCGGCCGCGAAGACGGACCTCCAGGCCTTCCTCGGCGCGCCGAGCCCGACGCCTGCCCCCGCGCCCGCGACCACCACGCGGTCGATCGACGATCCCGCGGTGCTCGCCAAGCACGCGACCGACACCACGTGGAAGCCGGTCGAGAACGGCACCCTCTTCGTCGACGGCGTGAACTTCGATGACGTGGTGCAGGGTTCGATCGCCAACTGCTACATGGTCGGCGCGTTCTCCGCGGTCGCGCAGGCCAACCCCGACGCCATCAAGAACGCGTTCAAGGAAAACGCCGACGGCACCCTCACCGTGCGCTTCTTCGAGAAGCAGGCGGGCGGCGTGATGAAGCCGGTCGAGGTGACCATCGATCGCGACCTGCCGCAGAACACTTTCGGCGCGATGAAGTACGCGCACGCGCGCGACGACAAGGAGCTCTGGGTCGGCCTGCTCGAGAAGGCCTACGCGCAGTGGAAGGGCAGCTACGACACCGTCGGCAACGGCGGCTATCCGGGCGAGGTGATCGGCGCGATCACCGGCAAGCCCACCACGTGGACCTCGTCGAAGTTCGCCGACGCCAACACGGTGTGGACCAACGTGAAGAACGGCGCGGCGGCGCACAAGCCGATGACGGCGCCGACCTACGGCAAGGACGCGGGCGTCGACTACAGCGGCACCGGCGTCTACGCGTGGCACGTCTACACGGTGCTCGGCGCGGGCGAAGAGAACGGCCAGAAGTACGTGCAGCTCCGCAACCCGTGGGGCAACACCGAGCCGGGCAGCGACGGGAAGAACGACGGCATCTTCAAGATGAAGCTCGAAGACTTCACCAAGCTCTACCAGGGCGTCGACGTCGGGAACTGACGTGGATCTGTCCCGCGCGATCGCCGACGCGAAGAGCGGCGACACGATCCAGATCCCCGCCGGGCGCTACGCGGTCAACCTCGAGCTGACGCGGCCGATCACCCTGCTCGCGATGGGCCAGGTGGTGCTCGACGGCCTGCACTCGGGCTCGGTGCTGCGCGTGTCGACGAGCGGGCTGGTGCGGTTGTCGGGCCTGATGCTCGTCGGCGGCACGGCGATCGAGGGCGGCGGCGCGATCTGTCACCTCGGCGGAGAGCTCGAGCTGAGCGATTGCACCCTGCGCTTCAACAAGGCGCCCCAGTACGGCGGCGGTGGGCTCTACGTCGGCGATGGCTCGGTGAAGGTGACGCGCTGCCGCTTCGAGGCCAACACCGGGCGGCAGGGCGGCGCGATTCTCGTCGATGGCGCGGGCCGACTGCAGGTCGAGCACTCCACGATCATCCAGAACGCGGCCATCGAGGGCGGCGGGCTCAAGGTGAAGGAAGGCGCCGAGGTCTCGCTCGTCGGCTGCACCATCGCCGACAACAAGGTCGTCAGCGACGCGGCGTCGAAGGTGACGGGCGTCGGCGGCGCGCTGCACGTGGGCGGCACCACCACCCGTGCGCCGAGCGTGCGCGTGTCGTGCTCCATCGTCTCGGAGCGCGCCGAAGGCCCGAGCGCGATCTTCAATGACCCCAGGCACCCCGGGCGCGTGTCGTTCTCGCGGTGCGTGCTGCCGCCGTGGTGCGCCTCGCTGGGCGGCGAGCAGAACGTGTTCGCGCACCCGGCGTACCTGATGAGCGGCGCCGAGCCGTACCTCCTCGACGCGAAATCACCGGCGGTCGGGGCGGCGAAGGCGAGCGACTTCGCGGCGGGCGACAAAGACGTGCTCGGGCACCCGCGTGATCGAAAAGGCGTCGCGGATCTCGGGGCCTTCACCTTCGCGCCGAAGAGCTCGGGCGCCCTGCCCTACTGATTTTCCTGTGTGTGGGTGCGTCGCGCACCCGGGCCGCGGAACTTCTTTTTCGAACCGCTGTCTGGCGAACGCTTCACACCAGGGAGATCCGTATGACGCCGCTCCTGCTCGCCGCCGAGGCCGCTGCTTCCACCGCTGATGAATCGACGCTCGACGCCATCGCCGCGTCCTGGAGCGAGGGGGGCTGGCCGATGTACCCCATCGCCCTCGTCTTCGTGACCGGGCTGGCCATCACCGTGGAACGGGCGATCTCACTCTTCGCGACCGCGTCGACGAACAAGGACGCGTTCCTCAAGGGGTTGTCGCGTCACCTGTCGGCGGGTGACGTCGAGCAGGCGCTCACCTGGGTCGCGGGGCAGAAGCAGACGCCGCTCACGGGGCTGGTGAAGTCGGGGCTCCTCAACATTCCCAAGGGTGATGAAGAGGTGCAGGCCGCGCTCGACGAGGGGTCGCTGCGTGAGGCGCCCAAGCTCGAGGCGCGCACCGGGTACCTGGCGATGCTCGGCAACGCGGCGATGTTGATCGGGCTGTTCGGCACGGTGCACGGGCTCATCGGGTCGTTCAAGGCGGTGGCGCATGCGCCGCCGGCTGAGCGCGCGACGATCCTCGCGGGGTCGATCGGCGAGGCGATGAACTGCACGCAGTTCGGGTTGATCGCGTCGATTCCGTTGCTCATCGCGTTCTCGGTGTTGAATGGCCGGACGCAGTCGCTGATGAACGATCTCAACGAGACGAGCGTCGCGGTCACGAACCTGGTCGCGCGGAATCGGTCGAAGATGAAGCTCGGCAAGGTGAACTCGCTCAACGAGCTCGAGCCGTAGCCACCTGACTCCCTCTCCTCTTCAGAGGAGAGGGTTGGGGTGAGGAGAAACACGTCGAAGCGCCAACCCTGGGGTTTTCTCCTCACCCCGACCCTCTCCTCCTTGGGAGGAGAGGGAGACACTACCGCTCGCCCCACCGCAGCTTCTCTCGAAGAATCGCGAAGTAATCGAGCTTCGGGTTCCGCACGAGCATCAGCCGGTTCGCCGACTTCTGCACCTCGACCCGGTCGCCCTTCTTGAGCATGTGACCGACCTGCCCATCGACGGTGAGGTGCACGTCTTCGAGATCCGACGTGAGCTTGAGCGTCAGCAACTGATCGCCCGGCACCACCACCGGCCGCTGCGTCAGCGCATGCGGACAAATCGGCGTCACCACCACGCAATCGACCGAGGGGTGCACGATCGGCCCGCCCGCCGACAGCGAGTACGCCGTCGACCCGGTGGGCGTGGCGAAGATGACCCCGTCGGCGTTGAACGTCGCGACGTACGCCTGGTCGAGCCAAGTCTCGTGGCTGGTGATTTTCGCGACGCCGCTCTTGTTGATCACCACGTCGTTGAGCACCTCGTCGTCGAGGATCAACGCGTCGCCGCGGTACAGCCGGCAGGTCAACTTCATGCGCGAGTCGATGCGCGAACGGCCGTGCAGCACCTGCTCCAGCGTCGAGATCGCCTCCGCGACGGGGATCTCGGTCATGAAGCCGAGCGAGCCGAGGTTGATGCCGAGAATCGGCACCGAGCGACCGCGGAAGAGGCGCGCCGCGTGAATGAGCGTCCCGTCGCCGCCGAGCACCACCACCAGCTCGGTGCTCCCGCGCAGGTCGTCGACCGTGTCGGGCGTGCGGCCCAGGGGCTCGGCGAGGTGCGGCTCGGTGAGGAACCGGCGGTCGGGGAAGCGCGCGATGATTTCCCGCGCGAGGGCGACCGCTTCGTCCTTCTTCGGCCGGGCGATGAGCGCGATGGTCTTCACGGGCGGGCGCGAAACCGTACCCCAGCTTGGGCCCTCACCGCACCGGAGGACCGCCCACCACCGGCATGTCCCCCGTGTTGGCGCGGCGGTTCGCCACCTCGACCACCATCGACTTCAGCTGCCGCGAGAGCACGCGGAACATGCCCGCCAGCAGCTCGGGGCGGTCGGCGAGCAGGTCGAGGAAGTCGCGCCGGTCGATCACCAGCACCCGCGAATCGGTGGTCGCCACCACCTCGTTGATGCGCGGCGCCCCGTCGAAGAGCGACGTCTCGCCGAACGACTCGCGCGCCTTCATGGTCAGCACCGTCTCGCCATCTCGCCGCGCGGCCATGGTGCCCTCGACGATGACGTACAGCGCGTCGCCGGGGTCGCCTTCCGCGTAGACCTGCGAGCCCTTCGCGAACGCCTGCTCTTTCGCCACGGCCGCCACCGCCGCGAGATCGTCGACGTCGCTGCGGGCGAAGATCTCCACGCCCTCGAGCGCGAACAGCCGCTTCACGACCGTCTCGTTCATGTCGTCCTCCCTGGTCTTCAGTGGCCACTGGCCCGCGGCCCGCGCGAGGTGCCGCGCGCACGCCTTGAGCACCTGGTCGTCGCCTTCGCACAGCGCCCGCAGGTGCTCGGGGAACCGCGCGGCCGCGCCGAACGGCAGCGCGCGGTGGTGCGAGTCGATGTGCTGCGCGACGAGCTCACGCTCGGGCGGCGTCAGCAGGTGATCGATCAGCTCCAGCGCCCACGCCCGGCGACGCTGATCGCCGCCCAGCAGGTGGGTGTGCGCCCGCCGCAGCGCGCGGGAATCGTGCTTCAAGCCCAGCAGCCAGAAGCTCAGCTCCATCGACTGGTCGAGGCGGTCGGCGAGCACGCGGGTCAGCAGCGCGTCGTCACCGATCGCCGCGCGCGCGTCGCGGTACGGCCCGACGAGGCCCTCCGCCAGCGCCCGCCGCCGCTCGAGCGCCGCCAGCTGCTGCGACAGGTCGACCACCAGGTCGGGCTTCTCGTCGTGCAGCTGCGCCAGCGCGAGCCCCACGCGGTAGTGCAGCGCCGCGTCGTCCTGCGCGTTCGAGAAGAGCAACGCGTCGAAGGCCGCCTGGGTGCCGATCAGGCGCAGCACGCGCGGCAGCTGGAGCCGCAACGAGCGCGCGCGGCTGCGATCGTCGAGGGTCGCCGCGAGCAACGGCACCACCGCGTCACCCAGCCTCGAGAGCGCCTGGCGCGCAGTGCGGCGCTCGTCGCGCCACGAGAGGAACCGCAGCAGCCGGGGCGCGAGCTCAACGTAGGCGCCCTCGCCCGTCGCCTCGATCGCCACGCGGCGCACCGAGACCTCCGCGTCGTCGAGGTAGGCGATCAACGCGCGGGTCTGCGCGCGCACCCGCTCGGGCGCGGGGGCCTGCGAGGCCGCCAGCACGGTGCCCGACGAGGTCATCGCCCGGGGCTCGGCCGCCGGCCCTTCCACCGTGGGGTGCCCCAGGCGCCCGAGCAACCGGGCCACCTCGCGCCGCTCGGCCGCCGGGGCATCGACCCCGCGCGACAGCAGCGCATCGAGGGCCGCCCGGGCCTGCGGGTGCTCGACCCCGCCCAGCGAGAGCAGCCCGCCCACCGCCGCGGTGCGAATGCCGATGTCCTGGTGCTGCAACAGCGGCGGCAACACCACGCGCGCGCGAGGCTGGTTGAGGCGCGCCAACGCCCAGATCGCGAGATCTCGAGGCCGCCGCGCGCCCTCGCGCACCAGCACCTCGAGCTGCCGCACCAGGCCCACCGCCTGCCGCTTCTCCGCGAGCGCGACGCCACGCTCCTGCACCCGCTCCTGGCCGTGCGCGAGCATCAGCGCCACGTGCGCGTCGTTGAGCAGCCCGGTGCGCTCCAGCAACTCGGCCGCCCGCAGTGACTGCTCGGGCGACGACGACTTGATGGCCTCGCCGAGCAGCCGCTCTTCGCCCGCGAACGAGCCGCCGAGCGTGTCGATGCCCGCGACGCGTTCCTGCACGGCCTCGACGTACCGCGGGCGCATCGCGATCAGCGCCCCACCCACGAAGAGGCACGAGCCGAGCACCAGGCCGAAGACGGCGCCCGTGCCGAGCGAGGCCGCGACGCCGGCGATGGCCAGGCCCGCGAGCGCCATGCCGCCCTTGCGCACCAGCCCGTCGATGGTGCGCCGCGCGCCGTCACGCAGGCGATCGGGCAGCGGCGCATAGAGCAGCTGCAGCGCGACCGGCATGAGCGACCAGCTCGCGGCCGCCTCGAAGAGCTTCAACGCAAACGCGCTCCACACCGAGGGCACCGCCCACGCCACGCCGGCGAGCACCGCCATCGCCGCGGGCACCAGCGCCGCGTACCGCAAGATGCCCAGCTTGCGCAGGAGCACCTCGGCGAGCGCGAACTGGAAGACGACGCAGAACACGCCGGTCCACAGCTGGTGGGCCGCGAAGAGGTCGGCCATGTCGGCCTCGGCCAGCTGGGCGACGGCGCGCTCGCGAAACACGAAGTCGGTCAATTGCTGCAGCGCCGCGAGCCCCACGACGACCAGCGCGAGCAGCTGCGTGTAGGGGGCGCGCACCACCTCTCGCCAGTGCGCCCGTTCGCCGCTCACCGGGCCGCGCGTCTGCACCTCGGGGTCGACGCGGTGGAACTGCCAGGCGACGACCCCGGCCAGGAGGAAGGCCGCGCCGCCGAGCAGCAACGCCAGCGCCCCGGCGGTGCGCGCGAGCACCTGCGCGAGGAAGCCGCCGGCGATCGCCCCCGACATGCCGATGCCGTTGATCCAGCTGAACGCGCGCCGCGCCTCGCGCGCGTCGAAGGCCTCGCCCACCGCGCCCCAGAACGACAGCGAGACCTGCGTCGCGAACGCCTCGGCGAACAGGTAGGTCGCCAGCGCGACGAGCGGCAGCTTCGCCCACACGCCCGCGACGAGCACCAGCGCCACCAGCGCGCCCGCGCCCGCGAGCCGGCCCGGCTGCCCCGGCAACTTGATGACCGACAGCGCGCCCGCGATGACCGCCGCGCCGACGTAGAGCCAGGGCAGCGCTTCCGACGAGAAGCGCGAGAGCGTCAGCGCGTTCGCCCCCGGCTTGAGCATGGCGACGGCCGCGATGAAGCAGAACTGGAAGGCCGCCGGCGGCGCGATGCGGGCAGAGAGCGAGCGCAGGCGATCAGCCCTTCACGGTTGCCGCGCGGACTCGCCGTATTCGAGCTCGGCCTTGCCCAGCGCCGAGGCGAGCTTGAGCGTGAAGCGCTCGCCGCCGACCTCGCGCGCGAAGCGCACCCGGTAGCCCACCCAGAAGCTCTCCATGTACGAGAAGTACGAGCGCATCTCGGTGTTGGTGCGGCCCAGGCGCTCGACGGTGGCGGGCGGCAGCTCTTCGCCGTTCACCACCAGCACCATGCGCCACATCGAGTTGGTCTTCTCGAAGTCGTCGAAGCGGTAGTCGTTGGCGTGCACCGCGAAGAAGAACTCGGTGACGCCCTTGAGGCGGTCCTGCTCCGCGGTCCACTTCGCGTCGAGCTCGCTCGTCGGCCACGCCTTGAACATGCCCTCGCGGCGCACGCGCGCCTCGGCGAAGGTGCGCGAGAGCCACGTGGCGCGGAAGAAGATCTTGGTGTCGAGGTTGTCGTAGACCGCGCGCTCGCTGGTGTAGCGCTCGAGCACCGACTGGTAGTTGCGCTCGGCCTCGGCGTCGGCGACGGCCGGCGGAGGATCGCCCGGCACCCGCGGAATGTGGCCGGTGGCGCAGCCCGCGAGCGCCAGCCACGCCAGCGTCGCCGCCCACCTCGTCACGGGAAGTCGCTCCGCTTGAAGAGCGAGCGCACCGGCACCCCGGTCGCCTCGATCGCCTCGCGGCCGCCTTCTTCGCGATCGACGAGCGTGTACGCCCCGACCGGCACCAGGCCCTCGGCCCGCGCGCGCTCGATGGCCTTGATGGTGCTCGCGCCGGTGGTGACCACGTCTTCGACGATGACCACCTTCGCGCCCGACGGCAGCACCGACAGCCCCTCGACCCACTGCCCGGTGCCGTGGCCCTTGGGCTCCTTGCGCACCAGGAAGGCGTGGAGCGGGTGGCCCGACACGAAGCTCACCGTGGCGATGGCCGAGGCGATGGGGTCGGCGCCCATGGTGAGGCCGCCCACCGCGACCGCGTCAGCAAAGCCCGCGCGCACGCCGGCGAACAGCAAGCGGCCGGTGAGCCAGTGGCCCTCGGCGGTGAGCACCGTCTTCTTGCAGTCGATGTAGAAGTCCGACTCGCGGCCCGACGAGAGCACCACCTTGCGCTTCGCGTACGAGCGCTCGATGAGCAACGCGAGCATCCGCTTCCGATCGGCCTCGAGAGCCGCCGGAGAGCCATCGACCTGGAACGCGGTCACTGCTTGCTCTCCAGGAACGCCACGAGGTCGACCGAGTACCGCAGCTGCTTGAGCAGCTCTTCGCGGCGCTCATCGTCGAGATCGGCGAACACGTCGGCGAGCAACGAGAGATCCTGGTTGCACTGGCCGAGCCGCACGGTGACGTCGGCGGCGAGCTCGTCGGCGTCGACCTCTTCTTCGACCTCTTCGGGCGCCAGCTGATCGCCGTCGGCGAGCGCCTTCTCGATCATGTCGCGCGCCGCGGGGCTCAAGCGCCCGCCCTCTTCGAGCCGCGCGCGCAGGGCCGAGAGCGCCTCGCCCGAGACCGCGCGCGAGTGAATGGCCGAGGCCAGCGACATGAGCGTCGCGTCGGCGTCGGACAGATCGGTGTGCAGCCGCGCGAGCACCTTCTCGCGCTGGAGGAAGCGCAGCGCCGCCACGCGGCGGAAGCCGGTGATGACCTGGAAGCGATCGGGCGGCTGGAGCCGCACGTCGATGGGGAACAGCTGGCCCAGGCGCGCCACGTCGGTGGCCAGCGCCGCGACGTCGTCGAGCTCGGCCGCGTCGCGCACCAGGAAGGCGCGATCGTCGAGCACGCGCTCGAGCGGAATCAGCGCGGGCGCCACGAAGTGCTTGTGAACGACCGGCGTCTCCTCGACCTGGATCTCGCGAGGGCTCGGCGCAGACGGCGGAGGAGGCACCACCGCCGCGCTGGCCGCGGGAGCGCTTTCCACCGCCGGGACCTCGCCACCCTCGACGGGCGGCGAGTCGTTGTTCACCTCTTCGGGCATGGTCACTTCTTCTTCTTCACGAGGACCTTCTTCTTGCCACCTTCACCGACCAGCACGGGCTGGGGCGGAGGAGGAGGCGGCGGCTTGGCGCCTTCGGGCTTGTCACCCTTCGACACCACCGGCGCCGCCGGCGGCTGCGGCTTGCTGATGGGCCGCGCGATCTGCGTGACGGGCTTGGCGGGCACGGCCGGCGCGGTGCGCACGACCGGGCGGCTGACGGGCGAGGTGCGCGTCGCGGGCCGTTCCGACGCCGGGCGGGGCTCGGCGTTGCCCATGTCGACGCGGCCGCGGAAGCTCGCGCCGTCGACGATGATCACGCGCGGCGAGTTGATGTCGCCGACCATGCGCCCTTCGCGGGTCAGCTCGACCGACTCGGTGGCCGAGATGTTGCCGACCACCACGCCCGAGACGATGGCGTTGCGGACCTGCACGTTGGCCTTCACGATGCCCGACGGCTCGACGATCAGCGTCTTGGTGAGGTTCAGCTCACCCTCGACGCGACCGCGCACCGTGAGGTCTTCGTCGCCGCTCAGCTTGCCGCTGATGAGGATCGACGGACCGATGATGGTCGAGTCGGTGCTCGAAAATTCCTTGGTGGCCGCCATGGTGACTCAGCGCTCCTTCACGTCCATGTCGACGTTGCCCTTGAAGCTGGCACCGTCGGCGATCAGGATTCGCGGCGCGCGAACGTCACCGACCACGCGGCAGTCGGCCTTCAGCTCGACCTTGTCGCTGGCCTGGATGTTCCCCGTGACGCGGCCGGTGATCTCGACGTTCTGCACCTCGATGTCGGCCTCGACCGACGCCGAGGCCTCGACGAAGAGGCTTTCCTTCAGCGTGATCTTGCCCTTCACGGTGCCCTGGATGACGAGATCCTCGTCGCCCGAGATCTCGCCGTCGATGGTGATGCTCGAGCCGATGACAGTGTTCGCCATTGTGTTCCCCTCTCCCTTGTCTCGTTGCCTGAGGCCGCGGCCTCAGAAGAATTTCAGATGTCGTCGGGCAGCTTCACGTCCATCTCGATGGACCCGTTGAAGACCGCCCCGTCTTCGATCACCACGCGCGTGGCCTTGATGTCGCCGTTCACCTTCGCCGACTGGTTGATCGAGACCTTGGTCGACGCGTCGATGTTGCCGCTCGCGGTGCCGTTGATGGTCAGCTCGTCAGCGCGAATGTCGGCCTCGACCACGCCCGACGACTCGATGGTGAGGTGGTTCTTGAGCGCGATCTGCCCTTCCACGCGCCCTTCGATGACCAGCCCGCCGCCGCCGGTCATCGACCCGCGGATGGTGATGCCCTTGCCGATGATGTTGATCTGATCGGTGTTCGCCATGGGGTGTCAGTTCGTATTTCAGCAGTGCGCGGAAATCCACGAAGAGATCTCAGTCCAGACCTTCTCGCGGCCGACTTCCATCAGCACCTCGTGACGGAAGTCGGGGTACTCGGTGTACTTCTTGTCTTTGCTGGCGATGGTCTCGAAAAACGCCTTCGCCGCCGGCATCGAGGCGATCGGGTCGGCCGAGCCCGCCAGCATCAGCACCGGCAGCGTCACCTTCGCACCCTGCCCGGCCAGGCGTTCCTGCGCGCCCATGCACTCGAAGAACCAGCGCGGCGTGGTGTTGTGGAGGTAGAGCGGATCGGCCTTCGTCTCTTCCTGCCACTTCGTGTCGCGGCTGAGCTGCTCGGCCTTGAGCTCGTTGCCGATCTTCAAGCCCGGCATCAGGCCCTTGATCAGCTTGGCGCCGAAGACCTTCAGCTTCGGCGGCTCGAACGCCAGCGCGTAGAACGGCGCCGAGAGCACCGCGCCCTTCAGCTCGGGCGGCGGGTTGGTGACGAAGTGGGTGGTCATCAGCGCGCCGTGGGAGTGCGCCACGAGGAAGATCGGCTTGCCCTTCGCCGCGTCGACCAGGCGCGCGAAGAAGACCTTCAGGTCCTCGAGGTAGTCGGCCCAGTTCACGACGTCGGCCCGCGCGCCGTCGGCCTTGCCGTGCCCGCGGTAGTCGAGCGCCAGCACGCCGTAGCCTTCCTTCACGAACGCGTCGATCGGCTGCAGGTAGCGGCCAGAATGATCGCCGTAGCCGTGCACCACGCCCAGCCACGCCTTCGGTTCACCGTCGGGGACCACCTGCCGCCAGAAGAGCCGCGTGCCGTCCTTCGAGGCGAAGAAGCCTTCGTCGCGTCGCGTCATGCGCGCGCTTCTAAACCACAATCACGTGGGTGACAGCTGTTTCAGTCGCCGCTCGAGATCGGTGCGCTGCGTGGGGCGCTCGGCGTCGTCGGGGTTGTCCTTGAGCAGCTCGATCGCGCGCGAGAGGCACTCCACCGCGCGCGCCTTGTTGCCCTTCTTCGCGGCGGCTTCGGCGAGGTGTTCGAGCAGCGTCGGCTCGTCGGGCGCGGCGTCGACCGCGCGTTCGAGCGTCTCGAGCGCGTCGTCGAGGCGGCCGCGCTTGAACTGGATCCACCCCAGCGAGTCGAGGAACGCCGAGCTCTCGGGCCGCTGCTCGAGCGCCTTGCGCACCACCCGCTCGGCCTCGTCGAGATCGCCGCCGTTGTTGGCCAGCGTGTAGCCCATGAAGTTGAGCGCGATGGAGTTGTCGGGGTGCTTCTCGATCAGCGGCTTGAGGCGCTCGATCGCCTTCTGCCACTCGCCCTTCTTCTCGTAGAGCGTCGCCAGCGCGAACTGCATCGCCTCGTCGTTGGGGTTGCGCGCCACCGCGCCGCTGAGCAACGCGATCGCGTCTCCGAGCCGCCGCTGCCGCGCGTAGAAGCCCGACAGCGCCTCGAGCAGCTCGGCGCTCGAGCTGCGGCCCACCGCGCGCACCAGCACGCCCTCGGCTTCCTTCAGCTGCCCCGCGCGTTCGAGCGCGCGCGCCATGGCCGGCTCGAGGCCGCTCAGGTCGGGGCGATCTTCCTGCAGCGCGCGCAGCAGCTCGAGGGCCTGCTTGTGCTGGCCGAGCTGCGAGAGACAGATCGCCCGGTGCAGCCGCGCCTCGGCGCTGACGTCACCCAGCCCGCGCGGCACCGCGTCGAACGCGTCGGCCGCCTTCTGGAAGTTGCGCACGCGCTCGTGCACCAGGCCCGCATAGAAGTGGAGCCGCGGCTCGACGCCCGCCATGCGCGCCTGGTCGAGCACCGCGGCCGCTTCTTCGAGCTGGTGGGCGGCGAGGTAGCTGAAGCTCACCTTCACCGCGACCTCGGGGTCGCGCCCCTGCGAGAGCACCTCGTCGAAGTACGCCTTCGCGTCAGCGGTGCGCTTGAGCTTCAGCGCCAGGCGGCCCGCGCTGAGCAGCACCTCGCGGTTCTCCGGGTCACGCTCGAGCGCCTTTTCCCACGCCTCGAGCGACTTCGCGTTCTGCCCGGCGGCCTCGGCGATGCGGCCGAGCGTGGCCCACGACTCGATGTCGCCCGGGTCGCGCTCCACGGCGCGGAGCAGGAGCTTCTCGGCGCGCGGACCGTCACCGCGCTCGGCGAGCGCCAGCCCCAGGCGGCGGAACCCGACGGGATCGCCGGGCACCGCGGCGCCGAGCTCTTCGACCACGCGAATCGCGTCGTCGGTGCGGCCCTGGTCGAGCCACAGCTGGGTCAGCACCAGGTAGGCGTCGGGATCGTTGGGGCGCAGCTTGATGGCCCGCAAGAGGTGGGTGCGCGCGCGCGTGGTCTTCTGGCCCTCGTACAGCACGCGGCCCATCAACAGCTGCGCGGGCTGGTAGTCGGGGAAGCGCTCGATCACCTTCTTGAGCTGCAGCTCGGCGCGATCGAGCTCACTCGACCGCGCGTACTGCTCGGCGAGGCCCGTCATCAAGAAGGGGTTCTGATCGTCCGACGCCAGCGCCAGCCGCAGCTCGTCGAGCGCGACCTTGTGATCGCCGTCGTGGTGCGCGAGCCGCGCGCGCAGGAAGTGGGCGTAGCTCGCCGCCGATGGGTAGGGCGTGCCCGTCTCGTCGGTGGTGATGCCCATCGCCTCGCGCATCGCCGAGAGGTCGACCGCCGGGCGCTTGGGGGGCGTGGCGCTCGCGACCGCCGCGATCACCGCCACCACCACACCTGCCACGCGCTTCACGCCAGGAGCCTCTCCAGGAGCTGCTCGGCCGAGCCCTCCACGGTGCGGGTGTCGAGCAGCCGCGTGCGGTACGGCACGCGCTCGTCGGCGAGCAGCCCGACCAGTCGACCGATGAGCGGCTGCGCCTCGGCGGCCTGCGTCTCGGGCAGCACGATCACGAACACGCCGTGGCCGAGGTGGCCCACGAAGTCAGGCGTCTGCAGGTGCTTGCGCACCGCCGCCGCGCACGCGCGCAGGCGATCGCCGGGGTCTTGGAGCGGCTTGAGCACCGCGAGCGTGATGGCGCGGCCGAAGCGCACGCTGCGCATCAGCTCGGCCTCGAGCTGGTTGGCGACCCCGATGTGATCGTAGAGGCCGGTCTCGGGATCGTTGCCGGGGCCCACCGCGAGGTTCGGCCGCCCACGGCTCCGCTGCACCGCCGCCTGCACGCGCGCCAGCAGCACCGCGGGCGGCATCGGCTTGGCGACGAAGTCGGCGGCGCCCAGCTCGGCGGGCTTCACGCGCTCGGGCAGCTCGGGGCGCGCCGAGAGGAGGATGACCGGAATGTTCTCGGTCTCGGGCACCGACTGCAGCTCGCGCAGGGCGTCGAGGCCGTCACGGTTGGGCATGAAGACGTCCATGATGATGACGTCGGGCTGCAGCGCCCTCGCGCGCGCGACCGCCTCGGACCCATCGCGCGCGAGCTCGACGCGGTAGTGCCCCGAGAGCCCGAGCGTCGCGATGCGGGAGAAGATGGGATCGTCGTCGACCAGCAGCACCAGCGGCTCGCTCTCGCGGCGCGGCAGTTCCTTCTGCTGGCCGGCGGGCATCGGCAAGGTGAAGGCGAACACCGCGCCGCCGGTCTCGGGCGCCTCGGCCCAGATCTCACCGCCGTGCCGCTCGACGTAGTCGCGTGCGATCGACAGCCCCAGCCCGCGCGGCCGCTCCTGCCCGGGCGTGATGCGGGGCGTCTGGTCGAACGCCATCAGCACCAGGTTCGGGTCGGCCACCTTGCCGTCGTCGCACACCTCGATCAGCGCCACGTCGCCGTCGGGCCGCTTGCGCAGCCGCGCCCGCACCACCACTTCCTTCGCGCCGCGCGCGTGGGTGATGGCGTTGGTGATGAGGTTCTGCAGCACCTGGCGAATCTTCTGGTCGTCGGCGAAGACGTCGAGGCTGAGCGGCGTCTCGGCGCGCAGGGAGATCTGGCGCTCGCTGGCGAGGAACTGCAGGTCCTTCACCGTGTCCTGGCAGGCCTCGCTGACGTCGAACACGCGCGAGAAGAGCACGATGCGGCCGTCGGCTCCGCGCGCCTGCTCGAGAATGCTCTCGACCAGCGTGAGCACCTTCTTGCCGGCGCGGTGAATGGCCTCGGCGCTCGAGCGCTGGTTGGCCGCGAGACCCGCGTCGGAGATCAAGAGGTGCGCGTACCCGAGCAGCACGTTGAGCGGCGCGCGGAGATCGTGGCTGAGCACCGCCATGATCTCGTTCTTCTTGCGGTCGAGCGTGCGGAGCCGGTTGTTGGCCTCGACCAGTTCCTTGTAGCGATCGACGTACGCGTCTTCGAGGGCTTCCTGGCTGCGCGCCGAGTTCTGCTGCACCTGCTGCCGCTCGATGGCGTTGGCGAGCGCGAGCCCGACCGTCTGCAGGAAGTCGAGCTCTTCCTGCTCGAGCACCTGGCGCCGCTCGACGACCAGCGCGGCGACCTCGCGCACCTCGGCAGAGAGCGGCACGACCCAGCCGGTCTCCGTCTCCACGGGCTGCCGCGTCTCGAGCGCCCGGCGGAAGGTCGGGGCCACCGCGAGATCGATCGGGGTGCGCTCGCCTTCGCCCTCGTCACCCGCGCCGATCAGCGCGCCGCGCGTGGTGCCCGACTGCACCTGCAACAGGCTCACGCGCTCGCAGCCGAGCCCTTCGCTCAACCGCTGCGACACCATGCGCAGGAGCGAATCGATGCTCGCGCCCGACACCGAGAGGCGCGTCACCTCGAGCATCAGCTCGAGCCGCTTGCGAATGAGATCGTCGTGCTCGACGTACCGCCGCGCCTTGAGCGAGGCGGCCAGCTGGCGCTCGAGGCCGTCGAACGACTCCGCGACGCCGTCGACGTCGAGCCGCTGCAGCGACGCGCGCCACCCCTCGCTGCCGTCGATCAACACGGGAATGCGGCGGAGCTCACCGCGCTTGCGCACCTCGGCGAGCAGCGACGGCGCGATGCGCGCAGTGGACGCGAGCACCACCGCGTCGGGCTTCTGCGCGGGGTCGCGGCGATCGAGCGCGGCGGTGCCAGCGGCCGTCTCGCACTCGTAGCCCCGCGCTTCGAGCCGGGGCACGAGCGAGTCCGCCCTGCTCCCGACGATCAACACGCGCGCGCCCATCGCCACAATTCTAACCGCGTGAAGCGTCGTCGAATACGTGAGCTTGCGCCGACCTCGTCCCACCTGCTCGCGGGGGCATTGCAACCCCGTTCCGCCCCGAGCGGCGCAACCGGTCACTTACACTCGCTTTTCTCCTTGAGGGAGGCGGGTGTCGGGTACAGTGCGACCCGGCTTTCAGTGATCGAAGGCCGGCCGGCAACACACACAGCAGGTCACTTTCCCTGCGCAGGTCCTCATGTCCGCCTCCGTCTCAGGTCGCTCGAAGCTGAAGTTGGGTCGTGTCCTCGCCGTCGGCGGGCTCTTGCTCGCTGCGCAGACCGCGTGGGCGCAAGACGATTGGAACACCTTCCCGCCGGTGAAGCCGGCCGACCCGCCGAAGACGGACCCGAAGCCCGCGACGCGCCCGGCCGACCCGCCGCCGCCGACGCGCACGCAGCCGGCCGCCACCACCACGGCGCCGACCACGACCACCACGCCGGCGCGCGCCACCCCGCGCCTCGACGCCGCGCTCGCCGAGATGAACGGCACCGACGGCGGCGTGAGCGACGAGGGCACGCAGGTCGTCTCGCAGAAGGAACGCTTCCTCCCCGGCACCGAGCCGCACAGCCCCTCGACGTGGGGCAACGCGTGGGACGCGCAGGAGAACTCGCGCGTCACCGTCGGCCAGGTCGGCATCAGCAACGTCTTCGTGCCCAGCGCGAAGCTCGGCGGCAAGGGCGTGGTGCGCGTCTCGCTGCTCGGCGAGTACCTGAACCAGACCAACTTCCCGGTGCTCAACGCGCAGGACATTCGCTCGGCGGTCACCTTCGCGGCCAGCTTCCAGCCCTTCGACTGGGGCGAGATCTTCCTCTCGTACGGCGCGGCGGCGAACTCGAACAACCGCACTTCGCCGAACCTCATCCAGGCGCTGGGCGATCTGCAGCTGGGCCTCAAGGCCTCGCGCCAGTGGGCGAAGGGCCTCTACGCGGGCGCCGACGTGCGGCTGCTGACGTTCTCGGGTGTCGGCAACCAGGGCATCGATCGCTTCGCCGTCGGCTTCCGCCCGATGGTGGTCGGCACCTTCGACTTCCGCACCCTCACCCACTACCTGCCGGTGGTCTTCACGCTCGGCCTCGGCTTCACGCTCGACTCGACGGCGGGGCTGGTCACCAACCAGAAGCTCAACGCGTCGGAAGAGTTCGCGCTCGCCATCAACCGCTACCACCGCTTCAACTTCGCGCTGGCGGCGGAGCTGCCCTTCCCCGTCGTCACGCCGGTGCTCGAGTACTCGCTGGCGGCGCCGCTGGGCGTGCCGAACGGTGAGCTGACCGGCCCCGACGGCAAGTTCATCAGCGTCGGCTCGGCGATGAACCAGCAGCTCGGCGTGGGCTTGAAGCTCACCGCCATCAAGGACCTGACGCTCACCACCGGCTTCAACTTCGGGCTCGCGCGCAGCGTGGGCCTCGGCGTGCCGGCCACCCCGCCGTGGAACTTCTTCATCGGCGCGGGCTTCGCGATCGATCCCTTCCAGCGCGGCGAGACGAAGATCGTCGAGACCATTCGCGAGCGGAAGATGGAGGTCGCCAAGGCGCCTCCGCCGCTGCGCCTCGAGGGCACCATCACCGACCAGGCGACTGGCGCGGCGTTGAGCGGCGTGGTCGTCAACGTGGCGGGCATCAAGCCGTCGGCGACCGACGAGGGCGGCAAGTACGAGTCGCTCACCCTGGCCAGCGCCAAGCCGGTGAAGGTCACGGTCGCGCGCGACGGCTACAAGACGGTCGAACGCGAGGTGACGCTCGACCCCGCGAAGCCGACCAAGCTCGACCTCGCGCTCGAACCCGACGTGAAGAAGGCGAAGTTCGAGATCAGCGCGCGCGGCAACAAGAAGCCCGTGAAGGCCGACATCGCGTTCACCGGCACCGCGAGCCAGAAGGTGCAGACCACCGAGGCCGACGCGCCCGCCACGGTCGACCTGCCCGCCGGCACGTACACCATCACCGCGACCGCCGAGGGCTTCCTCTCGCAGACCCGCGACGTGCAGGTGCAGCCGGGCGGCAAGCTGGTGGTCGCCTTCGACCTGTTGCCCACGCCCAAGAAGGTGCTCGTCGTCTTCAAGGGCGACAAGATCGAGATCCTGCAGCAGGTGCGCTTCGCCACCGGCAAGTCGACGATTCTCCCCGAGTCGTTCGATCTGCTCTCGCAGGTGGTCGACGCCATCGTGCGCAACAACGTGCGGCGCGTGCGCGTCGAGGGCCACACCGACAACCGCGGCGTCAAGACGCAGAACCAGACGCTCTCTGAAGACCGCGCGCGCAGCGTGAAGGAGTACCTTGTCGCACAGGGCATCGACGCAGAACGGCTCGAGTCGGTGGGCTATGGTGACAGCAAACCCATTGCTCCCAACCTCACCGCGCGGGGCCGCGAACTCAATCGCCGCGTGGAGTTCATCGTTCTGGAGAAGTGATGAAGGTCACACACCTGCTGCTGTCGGCGGTGGCGCTCGGAGCTCTGGGCTGCCCTGAGACTCCTCCGCCGCCTCCGCCGCCCAACCCGCCGCAGGCGTTCCTCACGCTCAAAGAGAACAACGTGATGGGTGAGGCGATCACCGGCACGGTGAACGTCTCGGGGTGCAAGACGGTCGCGCAGGTCCAGATCCTCCAGCAGGACACGTTCCTCTACGACGTGATGTGGGATCCGAAGAAGACGCCCAACACCTTCACGCTGCCGGCGAGCCTGTTCGTCAACTACTACCCGCGCCTGGGCATCGCGGCGTCGCTCACGCTGAAGGCCAAGGTGGTGTGCGACGACGGCCGCACCAACAACAGCACCCCGGTGGGCGTGAAGTTCTTCCCCATCGCGAAGAAGTACGCCGGGCCGGGTGGTGAGCAGCTGGTGCCCGACGCCTTCGTCGCCGAGGGTGGCGTGGGCGGCGCGGCCAACACCTTCCTCGGGTGCGTGCGCACCATGACCGGCACCACCATCGCGCGCGTCGACACCACGGGTCAGCTGCTCGGCTTCGTGGGCTCGATGCCCTTCGACTGCTCGCTGGCGACTGGCATCACCGACCTGAGCACCACCTCGGGCTACCGTTGGGTGTTCGAACCCAACGTCGGCGCCTTCGCGCTCTGCCTCAGCTCGGCGTGCGGCAACTTCTCGGTCGGCAAGGTGGTGCGCTCGAACAAGGCCGCGCGCATCGGCGTCGGCAAGAGCGGCACCGCGGTCATCTGGCTGAACGAGACCGGCACCAACAACAAGCTGGTGAAGGTGGCCCCCGGCGCGGCCGACACCAGCAACGACTGGGAATACCGCTTCACCTACGCGGTGCTGCTGAACGCCGACCCGCTCGTCGACGAGGGCGCCGGCCAGGCGGTGTGGATCTCGCGGTGGGAATTCGACATGGGCACGAAGATCGCCAACATCGTCCCCTACCGCATCGACCTGCGCACCGGCGTGCTGACCAACGGCGTGGTGCCGCCCAACAACGACCCCGCGGTCATCGTGCAGCAGCAGTACCCGCTGAGCGACGTGAGCGAGCCGATCATGCCCGAGGGCTTCTTCAGCCCGAACGGCGACCTCTTCACCATTCCCCTGCTCTCGTACGCGCAGGACAACACGGTGCAGACCACCGTCATCTCGTGCGGCACCGGCTCGGGGCTGTGCAACGGCGGCAGCTCGGCGCGCCGGTGGACGTCACCCACCTTCCCCGGAATGTTGCGGCTGGTGCTGCCGTACTCGCAGTCGAACATCTACGCGGCGATCGGCCCGTACCAGGTGTGGTTCCTCGCGGCGCAGACCGGCGTGATTCTGAACCTCGGAGAGAAGGCCATCGCGCCCTCGGGCAGCAACCTGGTGATCGGCGTCGCGCCCGGCGGCGGCACCGACTTCTACGTGCTCACCGGCCCCGACCTCGGCGCCAACCCGTCGTTCGCCTCGGAGATCATCGCCGTCGACTCGCCGCAGGCGGGCGAGCTGTGGCGCGTGGGCTTCGGCAGCGGTGAGTCGCCCAACAACGCGATGACGCTGGCGGTCGACGCGAACAACCAGCCGTGGATTCGCGCGGGCACTGAGCTCGTGAAGCCGCTGAGCAACACCGAGTACCGCAACGCGCGCGGCCCGACGATGCCCTAACGGGCGCGGGCCACCAGCAGCGCCTCGACGTTCCCCGCCGGTCCGTGCACCGGAGAGTCGATCAGCCCGACGCGCTCGAGCCCCGCCGCCTCGACGAAGGCGACGATGCGATCGATCGCTTCCTGCCGCGCCGCCGCGTCGCGCACCACCCCGCCCTTGTCGAGCCGGTCAGGCCCCACCTCGAACTGGGGCTTGATGAGCGCGATGAGCACGCCGCGCGGGGTCAGCTTCGGCAGCACCGCCGGCAGCACCAGCGCCAGCGAGATGAAGCTCACGTCGATCACGATCACCCCCACCCGCTCGGGGAGATCGTCGTCGGTGAGGTGACGCGCGTTGACCCGCTCGCGGCTGATGACGCGCGGGTCGGTGCGCAGCTTCTCGTGGAGCTGCCCGTAGCCGACGTCGATGGCGTGCACCCGCGTCGCGCCGTGCTGCAGCAGGCAGTCGGTGAAGCCGCCGGTCGAGGCGCCGATGTCCGCGCAGATCGCGCCCTTCACGTCGACCGAGAACGCGTCGAGCGCGGCCTTCAGCTTGAGGCCCCCGCGCGAGACGTAGGGCAGCACCTCGCCCTTGATGCGCAGCTCGGCCTCGACCGACACCCGCGTGCCCGGCTTGTCGACGCGCTGATCGTCGACGATCACCTGCCCCGCGAGGATCATCGCCTGCGCCTTCGACCGCGACTCGGCGAGGCCGCGCTCGTGCACCAGCACGTCGAGGCGCTCCTTCTTCACCGCGACCTCACGAGCGGCGCTCGATCGAATAGCGCGCCAGCGCCGCGAGCGGGCCGTCAGCCCCTTCGAGCGGCGTCACCGCGGCGACCGCGCGATCGACGTGCCCGCGGGCGAGCGCGCGCGCCTCGTCGAGCCCCACCACCGCGGGGAAGGTGTGCCGGCCAGCGGCGGCGTCGGCGCCCGCGGGCTTGCCCAGCGCTTCGGGCGTGGCGGTGACGTCGAGCACGTCGTCGGCGATCTGGAAGGCGAGGCCCACCGCGTCGCCGTACACCTCGGCGATCTGCAGCGCGGCATCGTCACCGCGCCCGGCGAGCGCACCCATGCGACACGCGGCCTTGATCAGCGCGCCGGTCTTCGCGCGGTGCAGGCGGTTCAAGTAGTCGAGCGTCGCGGGCCGGTCTTCGGCGATGTCGAGCACCTGACCGCCCACCATGCCGCCCGAGCCCGCGGCGATCGCCAGCTCGGCGACCAGCCGGCCGCGCAGCGCGTGCTCTTCGGCGGGCCCGCGCGCGACGAGCGCGAAGGCGTCGGTCTGCAGCGCGTCGCCGGCGAGAATGGCCATCGCCTCGCCGAACGCCTTGTGCGACGTCGGCCGCCCGCGCCGCAGATCGTCGTCGTCCATCGCGGGCAGGTCGTCGTGGATGAGCGAGTAGGTGTGGATGCACTCCAGCGCGCAGGCCGCGTCGTTCGCCGGCTCGCCGCCGCCGTTCGAGGCGCGCGACACCGCGTCGGCGAAGGTGAGGCACAGAATCGGCCGCAGGCGCTTGCCGCCGTCGAGCAGCGAGTAGCGCATCGCCTCGGCGAGGCGCGCAGGCGCACGGCGGCCCAGCAGGTCCATTCGCGAGGCGAGCAGCGCCTCGACGCGCCGCTGGGCATCACGAAGCCACGAATCGAGAGGAAAGCCGGCCATGGCGCTTCAGAACGGAACGTCGTCGTCGTCGCCCGCGTTGGCGGCTGGCGGCGGAGCGGAGGGCTTCTTCGCCGTCGAAGCGGGAGCCGCCGCGACGGGTGCGGGTGAGGCCTCGAGCTTGAGCGGCGCCGTGCGGCCGTCCTCCGAGAGGAGCTGCTCGATCTTGCGATCGGCCTCCGCGAGGATCTGCTCGCCCTGCTTCACCAGGCGCATGCCGTCCTGGAACTTCGAGATCGAGTCTTCGAGGGTGAGCTCGCCAGTCTCGAGCTGGGTGACGATGTCCTGCAGCTGCGTCACCACGTCCCCGTACTGGCCTCGCTCGGAGGTCTTTTCTTTCGCCACGGTGGCCTCCGTATCACACCTGCTTCGGGCCCTTCACCGTCACGAGCGCCACGCCGTCGCCAAACGACAGCTCGAGCTGCTGCCCGGCGGTGAGCTGCCCGACGCTGCGCACCACCTGCCCTTCGCTCGTACGCACCAGGGCATAGCCGCGCGTGAGCACCTTCAGCGGGCTCAGGCCGTCGAGGGTGAGCTCGAGGTGCTTGAGCTTCTGGCGCGAGACGTCGTGCTGCCGGTGCATCGCCCGCGCGAGCCGGTCTGACAGCGCCGCGAGGGTGGCGCGCTGCTGGGCGACCGCGGGGCGCGGGTCGTGCCGCTCGAGCCGGCGCTGCAGTGCGTTCAGCTCGTCGTGCGCGCGCCGCTGCCGCAGGCGCAGGCTCTCGCGCAGCCGGTGGTGCGTGCCGCGCAGCGCGTCGCGGCCCGCCGCCAGCGCCGGGCGAGGAGAGCGTCGCTCGAAGCGGGTGCGCAGGTTGGTCAACCGCTCGTGGGCCTGGCGCTGCCGCCGCTGGAGCTGATCTCTCAGGCGCCCGCGCAGCCCACCGAGGGTCTCGCGGCGGCGGGCCAGCTCGGTGACGGGGTTGACCTGCACGAGGCGGCCCTTGAGTTCCCCGAGGCGCACGCCTTCGACGCGGGTGCGGCGGCCCAGCACGGCGCGCATGCGATCGGCGAAGCCCGCGAGCGTGAGCCGCGCGTGCGTGACCTGCCTGCGGGGATCACCGAGGCGCGCCTTGAGCTCGCGCAGCCCGCTCTGCGCGTCGCGCTGCCGCTTGTCGATCGCGCGGCGCAGGCGGCTGTCGAAGGTCGCCAGCTGCGCCTCGAGATCAGCGAGCGACGGGGCGATGAGTTCGGCGGCGGCGCTCGGGGTCGGGGCGCGCACGTCGGCCACGAGGTCCGACAGCGTGACGTCGATCTCGTGGCCGACCGCCGAGACAATCGGCACGGTCGAGGCCCAGAGCGCGCGCACCACCGGCTCCTCGTTGAAGGTCCACAGGTCGTCGGAGCTGCCGCCGCCGCGCGTGACGACGATCACGTCGACGTCGGTGCGGCTGAGCCACCGCAGCGCCCGGCGCAGCTCGAAGATGGCGTTGTCGCCCTGCACGCGCGCGTCGGCCACCAGCACCGGCAGCCGCGGGTGTCGGCGGTGCAGCACCTTCAAGAAGTCACGCAGCGCCGCGCCGGTGATCGAGGTGACGACGCCCACCCGCTTCGGGAGGAACGGCAGCGGGCGGCGCGGGCGGCTGCGCTGGTCGCCGATCAGCCCCTCGGCGACGAGCTTCTGCTTGAGCTGCTCGTAGCGCAGCGCCTGCGCGCCCAGGCCCTCGGGCTCGATCTTCTCGGCGATCAGGCTGTAGCGGCCCTGGGGCTCGAAGACGTCGAGGCTGCCCTCGATGATCACCGACAGCCCGTCCTTGAGCTGGAACTTGAGCTTCTGCGCCGCGGTGGCCCACAGCTTCACGTCGATCGACGCGCGCGCATCACTGAGGGCGAAGTACAGGTGCCCGCGCGCGTTGACGCCGCGGAAGTTGCTCACCTCGCCGCGCACCAGCACCCGCTTGAAGCGGGGCTCGAGCACGTCCTTCACCTGGCGGGTGAGCTGCGAGACGGTGAGCACCGCGGGCGGCTCGGCCTTCTTCTCGGGCGAAGGCTCGGCCATGCGGCGCCATGCGGGCACCGGCGCCTGCGGAGCGCTCCGCAAAGGTTCCCTCTCGCCCGAGGGGGAGAGGGTCAGGGTGAGGGGAAGCGCGGCTCGCTCCGACGCGGTCTGCGGAGATGCGGCCTGCGCTGATGCGGCCTGCGCTGATGCGGCCTGCGGAGATACGGCCTGCGGAGATGCAACCTGCGAAGACGCAGCCTGCGAAGACGCAGCCTGCGAAGACGCAACCTGCGAAGACGCAACCTGCGAAGACGCAGCCTGCGAAGACGCAGCCTGCGAAGACGCCGCCTGCGAAGAGACGTCGGCCGGTGCAGCGGACGGCGCCACACCCTTCTGTGGCTTCTCGCTCGCAGCGGGCTTGGCGGTGGGCTTTTCCGGCGGCCGCGACGAGACGCCGCCGAACAGCTCACCCTGCTTCGCGCTCACTGATGCTGGAGCTCCTGAATGCGCGACTTGGCCTTCTGGTAGAACTCGTCGTCCGGCGGCGTCATGTTCATCACGTCCTTGAACAGCTTGATCGCCTCGTCCGGGCTCGAGTCCTTCAGCTGGTAGCCGCGCAGGTAGACTTCCTTGGCCTGCGTGCGCGCCTCGTTCTGCAGCGACTGCGCGCCGATGTGGCTCGGGTCAGCCTGCAGCACCTTGCGCGCGTACTCGATGGCGCGCGTCCAGTTGCCGGTGGTCTTCGCCTGGCTGGCCTTCACGAAGAGCTTGGAGACGAGCTGCGTGCGCAGCGGGCGGCTGAGCTCAGAGGACTGACCGCCGGCGATCTTCTTGTCGAGGTCGTACATCGCGATGAGGTCGTTCTCCGACAGCTCCTCGACCTTCTTGCTCTTGGTCTCGAATTCCTTGATCTGCGACTCGAGCGTGCGGCACTGCGCGTGCTTGTTGGCGCACGCCTGCGCGAGCGAGAGCGCACCCGACGAGTCGCCGTTCTTGTATCGCTGCTGCACCTCGAGCCACGGCGTGTCGGGCGGCGGCGGCGCCACGGTGGGGTTCTTGATGCGGTAGATCGCGGTCTCCGCCTGCTTCTTGAGCTCGGCCGCTTCGCGGTCGTCGGGGTGCACCGCGAGAATGTCTTCGCAGATGGCCTTGAGCTGCTCCATCTTGCCGAGGTCGCTGGCCGCGACGAGCAGTGAGCGGCCCTCGCCCATCTTCTCGACGATCTTCGCCTCGATGGCGTCCTTCGCCGTCTTCACCGCGGCTTCCTGCGTGGTGGTCTTCACCTTGCTGAGCGCAGCGTTCGCCTTCGCGAGCTCGCCCTTGCCAATGGCGTCGTTGGCCTCGGCGAGCAGGCTCTGGTTGGGGATCTCGGAGTCGGCGATCTTCAGGTAGTTCTCGACCTGGCGCGTCTCGTAGTCCGCGTCTTCGTTCTGCATCTCCTCGAGCTTCGCCTTGGCCTCGACCCACTTGCCCTGGCGCACGAGCGACTTGGCGTCCTTGAACAGGTCGGCCATCGCCGCGAGGTGTTCCTTGCTCGCGACGGCTTCCTGCTGCGCCTTCACGCGGCGCTTGTTGTCGATGGCCTTCCACCCCACCGCCAGCGCCATCACCACCACCAGCGTGCCGCCGACCGCGATGAACAGCTTGCGGCGCTTCTTCTTCGCCGCCTCGGGATCTTCGGCCATGCGCGACGTGCGCACCGGCCGGCCGCGGCCCGTGCTGCGCTCGATCGCGCCGCCGCCGTTGCGCGCCGTGCGCACCGGGGGCCGCCGGGGAGCCGCCGCGCCACCGTCTTCATCACCGGCCGACGCCGCCGCGCCACCACCCGCGCCTGCGTAGCGGAGCTCGGTGTCGCCCAGGGTGATCACGTCGCCGTCGTTGAGCGGCGTCTCGTCGGCGATCGGTTCGCCGTTGAGCAGGGTGCCGTTGCCCGAGCCGAGATCGCTGACCGCCCAGCCGTCGTCGGTCTTGCGCACCAGCGCGTGCCGGCGGCTGACCGAGGTGTCGGGAATCGAAACCGGGTTCTCCGCGGCGCGCCCGATGACGAGCTCATCGCCCTCGAGGTTGAACTCCTGGCCCGAGGCGGGGCCGGCCTGCGCGACGAGCTTCGAAGCAGGCGCCTTGCGAGGAGCGGGCTTGCGCGCCGGCACCGCACCCGTACCGCCGCGCACTCCGGGCGTGGCTCCGGTCGGCGGGCGGCGTGGCGGCGTAGATGATTTCCCGGGAGGAGGAGGCATTGTTCGAAGAGCCCTGCGTCAGGCCGAGGCGGTGACGTGTCCGTACATGAAGGCGAAGATGATGGGCCCGAACAGCACCATGAACACCGTCGGGAAGATGCAGGCGATGAGCGGGAAGAGCATCTTCACCGGCGCCTCGTTGGCGAGCTTCTCGGCGCGCTGGGTGCGCTCGATGCGCAGCTGCGTCGACTGAATGCGCAGCACCTTGCCGAGCGAGGTACCCATCTTGTCGGCCTGGATGAGCGCGGTGACGAACTGGCTCAACGCCGGCAGGTCGACGCGCGCGATCATCGTCTTGAGCGCTTCTTCACGCGTCTTGCCCATCTTCAGCTGCTTGAGCACCAGCGCGAGCTCTTCGCGCAACGGGCCGCCCTTGCCCTTGTCGACCACCTTGGCGAGCGCGGCGGTGAAGTCGAGGCCGGCTTCGACCGACAGCGTCAGCAGGTCGAGGTTGAACGGCAGCGCGCGGCTGATCGCGAGGTGGCGCTTGGCGACCTGATCGTTCACCCAGATCAGCGGGTAGAAGAGACCGATCAGCGCGACGACGAGCGACCACGCCAGGTTCTGGCCGATGGCGCTGAGCAGCACGAGGCCGAACAGCAGGCCGACCACGAAGCCGATTTCCTGCAGCGCCATCACGTCTTCGGGTTTGTACGCGCTCGGCTCACCGGCCTTGATGAGGCTGCGGCGCATCTTGTCTTCGTAGCCGGGCCACATGAACCGGCGGTTCATCACGCCGAGCTTGCGCACCACGACGCTGCCGACACCGGCGACGCCGCCGGCCGACTCGTCCTTCACCTCGATGAGGAAGGGCTGCACGACGTTCGTCACGCCGAGCCCCGCCATGCCCGCCGCGCCGGCGAAGAGCACCGCGGCGGCACCAATCAACACTTGTACCCAGATGTCTGGCATGCGGCCCTCAGCTCAGATGTCGATGTTGGTGATGCGGCGAATGATGATCACGCCCATGATCTCCATGAGCATGATGGCGGCGACGAGGATGTAGCCGAACATGTGATCGAGCATCGGCTGCATCAGGTCGGGTCGCATCCAGTTCAAGACCAGGCCGATGAGGAGCGGCATCGCCGACACCACCCAGCCCTGCAGCTTGCCCTGCGCGGTGAGCGCCTCGATCTTGCCCTCGAGGCGGAACCGCTCACGAATGGTGTTCGAGAGCGTCTCGTACATCTCGGCCATGTTGCCGCCGAGCTGACGGCTGATGTTGGTGGCGGTCGCGACCAGCTCGAGGTCGTCGCTGCCCACGCGCTTGCTCATGTTGTTGAGCGCCTCTTCGAGCGGCACGCCGAGCTTGGCTTCCTTCACGAAGAGCCCGAACTCCTGCTGGAGCGGGGGCATGCTGTCCTTGCTGACCTGCTCGATCGACTGCTGGAACGTGAGGCCGGCCTTGAACGCGTTGGCCATCGCCTGGAGCGCGTCGACGAGCTGGGTGTTGAACTTCTGGATGCGCTTCTTGCGGTAGTGCTTCACCATCATCATCGGCAGGAAGAAGCCGAAGATGAACATGCCGATCGCCACCAGCGGGTTGATCACCAGGTAGCTGAAGCCGCCCAGCAGGATCATCGAGGCGATGTTGAGCACCAGCATCTGCCGCGGGTCGATGAACAGGAACATGTCGCTCAAGTCGTTCATCGACTTGACGATGTAGCGCTCCTGGTACTGCTCGTACGCCTTGCCCAGCACCCCCATCACCACGAGGGTGAGGAAGAAGGTGCCGCCGCCCAGCAAGAGACTCGCGATGGCTTCGAACATGGAGCCTTACTCCGCCGCCGCCGCGCCCCGGCTGTCGGTGGCGTTGGAGCCGCGAATGACCTGGATGGTGTTGAACCGCTTCTGCTGCAGCACCTTGGTGCGCTCACCGGACAGCAGCGTGTTGATCGTGGCGCGGCCGCGTTCCTCGAGCACGTCGATGTCTTCTTCGTTGCGCAGCGAGAGCGTCAGCGCGCCGAGCTCCTGGCTGAGCACGAGGATCTCCGCCTCTTCCGGGATCACGAGGAGCGAGACGTTGTTGTACGAGCGCTCGTTCTCGGGAATCAGGTTGATGTTGGTGGTGCCGGTGATCTTGCCGGTCGCGAGGATGATCACGTTCTGCAGCAGCGTGACGGCGACCTGCTCGTTGGTCGCCGGGTCCTTGAAGGTGCCGATGATGTCGACGTGATCGTTGGGGCGCACCCAGCCGCCGACCGCGGTGGTCGCCTGCGCGCTGATGGTGATGGCGCGCGCCTTCTTCTGCACCTTCGTCGAGAGACGCTCGGCCGCCTTGGTGGTCTCGAACTGGCTCCACAGCAGCGGGTCGCCCGACTGCAGCGCGACGAGCACCTTCTGGTTGACGATGTAGCTGGCCGAGTCGGGCTTCACGACCGACGAGGTGACGAACTGCTCGGGAATCGAGCGCTGGCTGATCATCTCCATCGTCACCACCGTGCCCTCGGAGATGTCGACCGCCGCGACGATCACCGGCACCAGGTTCCAGCCCTTGCGCACGTCATTGCGCTGCTTCTGGATGGCCGAGAACGACACGCCGAAACCAACGGCGAACAGGACGATGGCGACGAT
The DNA here is from genome assembly GCA_046351675.1 of Myxococcaceae bacterium. Lineage (GTDB taxonomy): Bacteria > Myxococcota > Myxococcia > Myxococcales > Myxococcaceae > Archangium_A. The sequence continues at coordinate 448,935 of JAXLYB010000004.1, read as the reverse complement.
CAGCGGGGCTTTGCCCTTGAGCATGGTGGAGATCTCCTGAGGGAAACGGCGGCATCAGACAACCTGCCGCAGGGGGGAAATTCGCGGGGAAAGTCGGGGAGATGCTACCAGACCCTATTTCGCCGGTGTCAAAGGAACCTGCTCACTCAAACGGGAGTGAGAGTGAGTAGAGGTAGGTGTCGTAGTGAACCTGGTAGGCGTAGAGGAACAAGTCGATCAGGTTCATCGGCGGACGCGTGCTGGAAGTTGAGACCTTCGGCCCAGGAATGATGCGCACGGTGCACGAGAGGATCAGCCCCACCAGGATCAGCCAGTTGATCGCCGAGTACTCGAGCATCGCCTGACCGCGTCGATTTCTGAGAAGCCGGTGCCTGAGAGGCGGGCGGCGAGCAGGGCGAGGAAGGGAACTCTGCGACACGGGCGGCATCTTCGCACGAATCACCCGCGGTCGACCTCGCGCGCCGCCGACCCGTCACCACCGGGCGTCAGTACGCCTCGCCGGTCACGGCCTTCGTCGGCTCGGGCTTGTCGACCGATTCCATGTCGACCGCGCGGCGCTCTTCCTTCGCGCGCACCGGCTTCTTGGCGCTCGGGGCGGCGCGGTTGCGGCGATCGAGGACCTGGCGGGCGCTGATGCTGGTGGGGAATTCCGCGACCAGGGCGCGGCAGAACGGGTCGGCCTGCTCGGGCTCGCCCAGCGCGTCGTAGGCATCGCACAGCCGCTTGAGGGCCTCGGCGCGATCGGCGCCCTGCGTGCCGAGGCTCAGCGACTTCTTCGCCAGCTCGATCTCCGAGGTGCGGTCGCCGCGGTTCGACGCCACGCGGGCCCGCTCGAGCGCGTCGGCGCTGGCCTTGGCGCGCTGGTTGGCGGACACCTTGGCGTCTTCGTTGAGCGAGCGGTTGTCGGCGTTCTGCAGCACCACGCCGTCTTCGTCGTCACCCGCGCCGCGACCCGACGCGCCGCTGGAGCCCGTCGACAGCTGCGGGAACGACATCGACTTGCGCGGGGCGATCGGAGCCGTGGTCGGCGCGGCGGGCGTGGTCGGGCTGGCCACCACCGGCGCGGGCGCGGGCGCGGGCTGATCGTAGCCGCCGCGGTAGGCGTCCTTCGCGGGCTTCGGGTCGGCCTTCGGCTCTTCGCGCACCGCGGTCTTGCCGGCGCCGGGCGTCGAGAGCCCACCACCACCCAGGCTGCCGCCCTGCACGTTCGAGGTGCCCGACGGAGCCGACGAGCCGAGGCCGAACGCCGGGCCGTTGCTGGGAGGCGCTTCCTGCGGGGGCGGCGACCAGACCTGCTTCTGCTGCTCGGGCGCGGCGGTCTTCGGCGGCGGGGGCGGCGGCATCGTGGGCGCCTTGTCGGCCTTGGCGAGCGACTCGGTTTCGGCCTGTTCCTTCGCTTCCTTCTTCGCGGCCTGGCGCTCTTCGGCCTTCTTCTCTTCGGCGGCCTTCGCCTTGGGCTGCGTGTCGCGCAGGCCGGCGCCGCTGTTCATGAAGTCGTTGCGCAGCCCGCCCTTGGTCGACAGGTCGCCCAGCGCCGCGGCGTTGTCGTCCTTCGACGCGGTTTCCTCGTTGGAGATCGCCCGGCGCGTCATCGACTGCGGGATCGACTTCATCACCGGCTGCGGGCCGGGCGTCGGCGCAGACTTCGGCGCGGCCTTCTTGGCGCCCTTCTTGTTGTAGGCCGTCGCGTCCCACACCGGGAGATCGGGCGCGTCGTTCGGCTTTTCCGGGGCCGGCGCGACCGCGGCGACGACCGGCGGTTCCTGCTGCGTCAGCCCGTCGAGCTGCGCGCGGTCTTCGAGCTTGTTCTTCGCGCCGCCCTCGGCCTCGTCCTTCTCGGTGGGCCTGGCTTCCTTGACGGTCTCGGCCTGGGCGATCGGCGCGGGCGCCTCGCTCTTCTTCGCGAGATCGGCGCGCTCCTTCTCAGCGACCTTCTGATCGGCGGCGACGGAGGCGGGGTTGGTGTCGAAGTCGTCTTTGGCGCGCAGCCCGACCACGCCGACCGTCAACAGCGCCATCACCGTCACCACCGGCGCGAGGAAGCGGCGCCAGATCGAGACCGGGGCCTTCTCGGCGTTTCGCTTCGCGGCCTGCTCGGCGTAGGCGAGGAGCGACTCGAGCCCCGCGTCAGGCGCGGCGACCATCGGCAGCTGCGCCATGGTGGCGCGCACCCCGCGAATCTCGGCCAGCGCCTCGCTGCACCGCGTGCACGTGCGCACGTGGGCCTCGACCGCCTCGGCCTCGGGTCGTGCCAGCTCGCCGTAGGCGAACTCGAGGAGCTTGTCCTCGTACTGGTGCGCAGCGGTCTTCATGACGTCAGGCCACGGTCCTTCCTTCGGTTCCCAACAACTCTCCGTCGACTCCCAGCTCTTCGAGCCGCTTGCGCAGCCCTTCGAGCGCGTACCGCATGCGGCTCTTCACCGTGTTCTCGTTCACCCCGGTGACCTCCGCGATCTCCTTGAACCCGATGCCCTGGTACTCCCTCAAAAGGAATACCTCGCGCTGTTCACTGGGCAACCCTTCGAGCGCTTTTTCGATGAGGGGACGCAGCCGCGCGTTGTGCGCTGCCCGATCGGGCGTCTGCCCTGCTTCATCGGCAACCAGATCGCCCATCGACCGACCATCTGACTCATCGTGCGACGCCGGAGCGTCGAGCGAGTCGGTCTTCCGGAACGTTTCTTTCCGCGCGCTGTCCACGCAGAGGTTCCTCGCGATCGTATAGACCCAGGTGGTGAACCGGGCCTTCGGCTGCCATTCGCTGCTGCTGCGCACCACCTTCAGCCACGTCTCCTGCAGCAGGTCCTCGGCCCTTTGCCGATGACCGACGTACCGGAGGATGAAGTTGTAGACCGGCCCTCGGTGGCGCTGGACGAGCGTTGCAAACGCCCGAGCGTCACCGGACTTGAAAGCGAGCATCAATTGCTCGTCCGAAGTCGCAGGTCCCAACCGTGTCCTCGTTCTGTCGTACCCGTTTCAACGCACGGCTGTCGGCAGTGATCTACCCCCGGCCTTTTGACCGATAACTCAGCAAAAAGACAGGCAAAGCGATCGCTACCACCAGGGCGGCCTGCGCCAGGAACACAGGGGGAAAAGGGGTTTGGAGGTGGATGAACAGCGTCCGCCCCAGCGCCAGTCCCAGGGCGACGCCGGTGAGCGTGCGCCAGGGGTTGGTGAAAGCGTGCGGCCGGAACCGCCCGAACGCCCAGTCCGCGGTCGCCGGCAGCGTCAGCGCGAGCACCACCGGGAGATCGAGCGCGTGCTCGAGCGGCGCGTGAACGCGGAGCTGCCAGACGATGGCGGCGAACATCGTGGGGTACGTGCCCAGGCAGCGCGCGCAGACGTGCAGCGAGCCGACGCGGTAACAGCGGTCGAGCTCTTCGGGCGGGTGGTGGCTGAGCCAGTACACGTCACGCCCCCGGAAAGACGACGCAGGCGCTCTGGCGCGCGGTGCCGGACAGCGGAGGGACGGCGGCGCGGCACTCTTCGCGCGCGTCGGGGCAACGCAGCGAGAAGGCGCAGCCCGACTTCGCCAGCGTCACCTCGCCTTCGACGGGCTCGGTGCGGCTCTTCACCAACAGCCGCGTGTACGGGTGGCGAGGCGCGGCCAGCACCTCGGCGGTCGGGCCCGCTTCGACCACGCGGCCGGCGAACATCACCAGCAGGCGATCGCTCAGGTGCGCGACCACGTCGAGGTCGTGCGTCACCACCAGCAGCGCCAGCGAGCGCTGCGCGGCGATCGACCGCAGCAGGTTGATGACCTGCGCCTGCACGCTGACGTCGAGCGCCGACACCGGCTCGTCGAGCAGCAGCAACTTCGGCTCGAGCGCGAGCGCGCGGGCGAGGTTCACCCGCTGGCGCTGGCCGACCGAGAGCTCGCGCGGGCGACGGTCGAGCAGCTCGCGCCCCAGCTGCACCGACTCGAGCAGGCCCGTCAGCCGCGCGTCGTCGCACGGCACGCCGTGAATCTCGAAGGGCTCGGCGAGCGAAGCGCGCACGGTCGACAGCGGGTCGAGCGCGGCGCCGACGTCTTGAAACACGGGCTGGAAGCGCCGGCGCACGGCCGGCGGGGCCTCGTGCGTCGGCGTGCCCTCGAAGGTCGCGCTGCCGCCGGCCAACGGCTCGAGGCCCAGCAGCGCGCGCAGGAGCGACGACTTGCCGCTCGCCGACTCGCCGATCACCCCCACCCGCTCGCGCTCGGCCACCCGCAGCGAGACCGCGCGCACGGCGTCGACCACGCGGCCACGTTCCCGGTAGGTGACGCTCACGTCGCGTGCCTCGAGCATCAGGCCGCCCCCGCGACGTGACAGGCGACGCCTTCGAGGAGCGGCGGGCGCTCGGCGGCGCACCGGTCGATGCGACGGGCGCAGCGCGGCTGAAAGCGACACCCCGGCAGCGCTTCACGCGGCGAAGGCGGCTGCCCCTCGATGACCGGCAGCGCGCCACCGGGTGCGGTGCGAGACGGGGCGGCCGCGAGGAGCGCGTGCGTATACGGGTGGCGTGGGCGGTCGAGCACGTCGGCGGCGGCGCCCTGCTCCACCGCGCGCCCCGCGTACATCACGGTCAGGCGATCGGCGACGCCGCGCAGCGAGAGGAGATCGTGCGTGATGAGCCACACCGCAACGCGCCGCTGCTTCGCGAGCGCGGCGAACAACTTCAGCACCACCAGCTTCATCGAGGCGTCGAGCGCGGTGGTCGGCTCGTCGGCGATCAGCACCTTCGGCGCCGCGGCCAGCGCGCAGGCGATCGCGACGCGCTGGCGCTGCCCGCCCGACAGCTGGTGTGGGTACGCGCGCAGCAGGGCCTCGGCGTCGCCGAGCCCGACCTCGGCGAGCAGCGCGGCGGCGTTCGAGGGCTGGCCGTGGTGGACGGCGAGCGTCTCGCGCAGCTGGGCGCCGATCGACAGCACCGGGTTGAGCGCCGACAGCGGTTCCTGCAACACCATCGCGACGCCCCGGCGGCCCTGCAGCGGCTGCCCGTCGAGGGTGACGGTGCCGGCGACCTCGCAGCCCTCTGGCACGAGCCCCAGCACCGAGAGCGCGGCGATGGTCTTGCCGCTCCCCGACTCGCCGACCACGCCGTGCACCTGGCCCGCGTCGAGCTGCAGCGAGAGATCGTCGACCAGCCGGGCGCCGTCGAGGGTCACCACGCGGTTCGAGACCGCGAGCGTCATTTCTTCTTCTCGCCGAGCGCGGCGAGGATTTCGTCTTCGGTCACCAGGCCGCGGGCGAGCAGCGCGCGCGTCAGGCCCAGCACCAGCTTCGAGGGCGCGAGGTGATCGAGCGCACCGGTCCACGCCCCGGGGGCGGTCGGGGCGGCGGGCGCGGGGACCGGCGAGCCCGGGTCGGTCTTGAGCCAATCGGGCAGCTCTGCGCCGGGGGCGGGCATCGAGGGCTGCGTCGACTTGGGCGGAATGACGAAGGGCGGGTTCGGCGCGGTCGGCACCGGGGGCGGAATCGCGATCTGCCCGATGATCGAGGCGGCCGAGGGCACCTGCGCGGGCGGCGGCAGCACCGCGTCGCGGAAGAACGGCGTGTCGACGACCGGCCCGGTGCCGGCTTCGACCACCAGGTCGAGCACCGGCCCGGTGCCTTCCTTGAGGCCGATGATCGGGCCAGACGCTTCGTCGGCGGCGGCGATCTCCGCCGGCTCGGGCGCGCGCACCTCGTCGCGCGCGTCGACGACCGCCTCTGGAGTGCCCTCGATGGTCGGCGACTCGATGGGCGCCTCGGTCGGCTCGGCCTTGATGAGCGGCGGCTCGGGCATCTCGAGCGGCGGCACGCGCGAGGCGCTCTTCTCGAGCGCGGTGGCCTCGGGCGACTGCGTGGGAATGCCGGTGCGCGCCGAGTCGAGGTTGAGATCGCCGAACAGGTCTTCGGCCTTCGGGGAGGCGCTGATCTGCGAGGGGCGCGGCTGGTAGCCGAGCGCCGACAGCGGCGGAGACGCGACCGGGGCGATCACCGGCACCGGCGACTGGCTCGACTCGATGGGGGGCGCCTCGCCGAGGTCGAGGGTGCCGAAGAGATCTTCGCTCGCGGGCGGCACGTCGACGCTGGGCGCGGTCTCGGGCGGCATGTGGAAGATGCCCGAGAGGGTGTTGTGGAGCGCGTCGATCTCCTCGCCGCCGGCGACGTTGACGTGCACCTTGGTCCACTGCTGCTCGAGCAGCGCGATGACCTCGATGTTGGTGAGGTCGGCCATCGCGACGTGGAGCTCGGTGCCTTCCGAGCGCAGGGGCACGAGGCGGTACTGGCGCTGCATCTCGAGCGGCACGAGATCGAGCACCGCCTGCGGCAGCGGCGGGAGCTCGACGTACGGCAGCTGGTACTGCTCGGCGAGGCCGCGCGCGAGCTGGCCCGAGGTGATCTTGCCGGTCGCGACGAGGAGATCGCCCAGGCGGCTGGGCTCGCCCGCGCTCTGGTCGGCGAGCGCCGAGTCGACGTCGGCGAGACTGACCGCGCCGTTCGACACGAGGATCTCGCCGATCTTCTTCCGCATCAGACGGCTCCGTGACGACGCGCTGCGCTCAGCGCTTGACCCGGGCGAGGTATTCCTCGCGGGTGAAGACGCCCTTCTCGATCAGCAACTCGACCATGCCCTTGAGCGCAGTGACTTCCTTGCGCTGCGCCTCTTCGATGGTGCGCAGCATGTCGGCCGGGCTCTTGCCGGCCATCGAGGCAGGGAGCTCGCTGGCGGTCGCGCGGGGCGGCGGCGCAGCGGGGGGCGGCTCGGCGCGCGGGGCGCCGTTCGCGCGCCGGGACGAAGCGACCTCTTCGGCCGACTTGATGAGGGTGTTGCCCTGGCTGTTGACGAGCTTGAGCCCGTCATCGGCGGAGTCGACCTCGGCCTCGCCCTCGTAGAAGCGGCTGAACGAGCGCGCGATGGCCTGGCGGCCGGCGAGCTGCGGCACGATGCGGCAGCGGGTCACCGAGCGGAGCGTGTCGAGGTGCTTCAGGTTCTGCGGCTCGGCCATCGCCACCACGAGCGTCTTGCCGTCGTCGCGCAGCTGCAGCGGCAGCGCCACCAGGTCGCGCGCCACGTCAGCGGGGATCTTCGAGCGGACGTGCGGCGGGAGGTTGGTGATGGTCTCCAGCGCCACCGAGGGCACGCTCATCTGCTTGCTGAGCGCCTTGACCAACATCTCCTCGGTCAGGAAGTTCATTCGCACGAGCAGCTCGCCGAGCTTGCCGCCCCACTTCTGCTGCTCCGCCAACGCGGCCTTGAGCTGGCTCTCGTTGATGACTTTGGCTTTGACGAGCAGATCGCCGAGACGAATGGACATCTTGGGGCGATTCTAGCCGCCCCGGGGCGTCAGTCGACTGAACTATTCCCCGCGCGCCCACGCCCCTCGACCACCCGCTGCACGGCCTGGCCGAGGGCGTTGACGGCGAGCACGGTGCTGGCGATCGCCAGCCCGGGGAAGAGGGCCAGCCACCACGCGCCGGGGTGCTGCAGGGTGCGGTGGGCCTCGGTGAGGAGCTCGCCCCAGCTGGCGGTGGGCGGCGCGACCCCGATGCCCAGGAACGAGAGCGCGGTCTCGAGGAGGATGGCCGCCCCGACGCCGAAGGTCGCCACCACCAGCACCGGGCGGACCGCGTTGGGCAGCAGGTGGCGGGTGATGAGCCGGGTCTTCGAGGCGCCCAGGGCGCGGGCGGCGAGCACGAACTCACGCGAGCGCAGGCTCAACACCTCGGCGCGCGCCAGCCGGGCGACCTCGGTCCACCGGGTCAAGCCCAGCGCGAGGATCAGCGGGAGCAGGCTCTGCACGCGCACCAGCGAGAGCAGCGCGAGGAGGAAGAACACCAGCGGGAAGGTCTGCACCGCCTCGAGCACGCGCGAGATGACGACGTCGGTGACGCCACCGAGGTAGCCGCTGGCGCCGCCGAGCGCGAGGCCGACCAGCACGGCGATCACCATGGTGAAGAAGCCCACGAGGAGGCTCACGCGCGCGCCGTGAATGAGCCGCGCGGCGACGTCGCGGCCAAGCTCGTCGGTACCCAGCCAGTGCGCGTCATCGGGCGCCCACGGCGGCGGCTCGGCGCGCAGCTCGCGCGTGGCGGCCAGCGTCTGGAGCGGCCCGTAGCGAATGGGGGTGCGCACCACCCACTCGGCGCCCGACAGGTCCTTCCCCTCGAGCGCCGCGGGCCGGGTGAGGCACGGCAGGAGCCAGGTCTGTTGATCGACGCGCACCGCGAGCGGGAGATCGCTGGCGATCAGGTCAGCGCCCACGGCCACCGTGATCAGCGTCGCCAGGAAGACCAGCGCCCACCGGCCGCTGCGATCGCGCCAGAGGCTCTTCACGCGGTGCGCTCCAGGCGAATGCGCGGGTCGAGCACGCCGTACGCGAGGTCGACCAGCAGCGTCGACGAGAGGGTCGCCAGGGCCATCACGGTCGCGACGCCCATCACCGTCGGGTAGTCGCGGGTGCCGATGGCGTCGAAGGCGAGCATGCCCATGCCGGGGATGCTGAAGACGCGCTCGATGATCACCGAGCCGCCGACCAGCATCGGCAGCTGCAGGCCGAGGAACGTGACGAGCGGGAGCAGCGAGTTGCGCAGCGCGTGCACCCACACCACGCGCCGCTCGGGGATGCCGCGCGCGCGCGCCGCCTTGACGTAGTCCTGCCGGAGGGCGTGCTGCATCGCGGTGCGCACCTGCGCGGTGGCGACCACCAGCGAGGGGAAGGCGAGGCAGATCACGGGCAGCACCAGGCCCGCGGCCGAGAGGCCCTGGGCCGGCAGCAGGTCGAGGTAGTGCGGGCTGGCGAAGAGGAGCAGGCCGAGCACCGCGACCCAGAACGAGGGCACGCTCCAGCCGGCGAGCAGCAGCGCCTCGACGCCGCGCCGCTTCCAGTCGCGCCGGGTCGCCAGCCACACGCCCAGGGGCACCGCGGCGCCAAACGCGAGCAACAGCGCCAGCCCCGCGACGATCCCCGTGCGCGGCAGCGCCTCGGCCACTTTCTCCATCACCGGGCGCGAGTCGATGAGCGAGCGGCCGAAGTCGAGCCGCACCACCTTGCCCAGCCACCGCGCGAACTGCAGGGGCAGCGGCGAGTCGAGGCCATGCTGGGCGCGCGCGCGGGCGAGCGCGTCGGCGTCGAGGCCGGCGGTGTCGTGGTCGAGGAGGAAGGGATCGCCCGGCGCGAGCTGCGCGACGAAGAACGTGAGCAGCGAAATCCCCAGGAAGGTGGGGATCATCAGCAGCAGGCGCCGCGCGACGTAGCTCCTCACGGGTCGACCCACAGGGTGGCGAGGTCCCACGCGCCGAAGACGGGCGGGCGCGCGTGCACGCGGCGCCTGAGCAGATCGAGCCCCGGGCGCCGGCCGAGAAAGAGGTACACCTGGTCGTCGTAGAGGATGCGGTGCGCCCGCCGCTCGAGCTCGTGGCGCCGCGACTCATCGCGCTCAGCGCGGATGTCGGTCAGCACCTGGTCCACTTCCGGGTTGGCGTAGCCGACGAAGTTGTTGCCGGTCTCGATCTGCGAGCTGTGGAAGTTCTGGAAGTTGTCTTGCGCGTCGTCGGCCGACAGCCAGCTCAAGCCGATGGCGTCGAAGTCGTGCGCGCGCACGCGGCTCATGTACGCCGAGACGTCGACCGTCTCGATGCGCGCCGCGATGCCCGCCTGCTTGAGCGAGTCGACGTACAGCGGCACCAGCTTGTTGAGCTTGGTGCTCTGCGCGGGGATCAGGAACGCGAACGAGAGCGTCTGCCCTTCCCGCTCGAGCACGCCATCGCCATCGCCGTCTTTCCACCCGTCTTCGGCGAGCAGCCGCTTCGCCCCGGCGACATCGAAGGCGATCGGCGTGACGGTGGGGTCGCACCCCTTCGAGCCGTCGAACCACGGGCAGGTGGTGCGCGGCTCGAGGCCGAGGTCGACGTTCTTCTCGATCAGGTCGGCGGGAAAGAGCATCGCCAGCGCGCGTCGCACCGCGCGATCGAAGCGGGGCTGCCGCTGGTTGAAGCCCAGCCACGAGTAGGCGTTCTCGCGCGAGAGCACGCGCCGCGCGTCGCGCCAGGCCCAGGGTTGCTGCTCGAGCGCGCGCCAGGTGGCGGGCGTCACGCGGGTCATCACGTCGAGCTCGCCCTTCTCGAACGCCGTGATCGCGGCGAGGTCGTCCTTGATGAAGCGAAACACCACGCGATCGACGAGCGCGCGATCGTCGGCGCGCACGTAGCTGAGCGAGACGCCCGCTTCCCACTTCTCGAACTTGAAGGGGCCGGAGCCGATCGGCGCGCGGTGAATGGGCAGCGTGTCGAAGTCGGGCCCGGCCAACGCGGCGGCGGGCATGACCGGCACGCCGTCGAGCAGCGTGTGCATCGCCAGGAAGTAGGGCCGCTTGAAGGTGACCTTGAGCGTGCGCGGGTCGACGACGGTGACGGTGTCGATGGTGTCGAGCGAGCCGCGCAGGGTCGAGGTCGGCTTCTGCGCGTCGAGGATGACGTCGAGCACGGCCTTGAGATCGGCCGCGGTGATCGGCGAACCGTCGTGGAAGGTGCGGCCCGCGCGCACGGTGACGGTGACCGACAGGCGATCGCTCGGCTCGTCGACCTTCTCGGCGACCTGGCGAAAGGTCTCGTAGAGCGGCCCGACGGTGATGCGCGTCATGGTGCCCTCGGCCATGCGGTCGTGCAGGCGCGTGAGGCCGACCGGCTCGAGGGCGAGGCGCACCGTCACCGTGCCTCCGCGGTGGGGCGTCGCGGCGTCGGCGGGGAGCGTGCCGGCCAGCCACGCCTCGTCAGGGCCCGCAGCTGCACCGGTGCCGGCGTCAGCGCGCGGCTGCGACTTGCAGCACGCGCCCAGCACCACCAGGCAGCCGAGGGTCAGCCAGCGCATCACTGCGGCAGAGGTTGGCGCGGATCACCGTTCTCATCCACTTCGACGACGGGCACGTCGGCGGGGGGCTCGAGATCGAAGAGCGTGAGATCGGGCGACTCGTTGACCGCGACGTCTTTCCAGTTGAGCTCGAGGCGGGTCTTCACCTGCTTCGCGTCGAGCACCACCGTCTTCGGCAGGCTGACCGTGCCGAAGTTCGCGACGTCACCGAAGTCGAGATCGTACGCCGCGAGGTTCTCGGCGGTGCTCTTCACCACCCGGTAGCTCGGCGGCAGCACGTGGAGGGTCTGCTTCACGTTGCCGCGCGTGAGCGTCACCACGAAGAGCTGCAGCTCGTCGTCGAAGCGCATCTCGGTCTTCGCGTCGGGCAGCCGGGGCGCGCGGCCGAGCATCACCGCGGCGAGCTCGCGGGGCGGCATCACGACGGGCAGGAAGCGGCCCAGGTTCCGCGCGCTCGCGGGGCCCCGGTAGAACTTGCCCGCCTGCGCGTCGTAGAGCCCGAAGCGCTCGCCGTCGGTGACGAACACGCCCTGCGGCCGGCCGAAGAAGTCGAGCTGCTCGAGGTGCACCAGCGACGGGTGCGTCACCGCCGCGAAGAGCGTGATCGAGCCCTTGCCCTGGGGCGAATCGACCCCCAGCCGCCCTTCCCCCTTGAGGCTGAAGATCTGCTTCTCGGCGAAGCTGATCCGTTTGAAGAGGTCGTCGACACTGGTGGGCGCGCCGTCTTTGCCGAAGTCGACCCGGCGCAGCGGGCACCCGAGGAGCGTCATCGCCATGGCGCCGGAAATCAAAGTCAGGGCGAGGCGTTGGGTTCGCATGATGGCGGCCGGCATCCTTCGGGGGTATTACCTTCTTTCTCGATGAGCTTCGACGAGCTGCTCCACTACCTCCGCCTCGGCGGCTTCACGATCGTGGTGATTCTGGCCGCGTCGCTCCTCGCCATCGGGGTCGCGGTCGAGCGCGTCATCAGCCTGTGGGGCGTGGGCGGCAAGACCCGCGAGCTCGGGCAGCTCATCGCGCGGCACCTCCTGCGGGGTGAAGTGGCGGCGGCGCGCTCGGCGGCCGATCGCTCGACGGCGCACGCGGCCGATCTCTTCCGCGCGGGCTTCGATCGCGCGACGCGCAGCACCGGGCCCAACCTCGACGCGGCGGTCGAGCGCGAGCGAGTGCAGCTGTTGCTCAAGCTGCGCCGCGGTTTGTGGATCCTCGGCACCATCGGCGCGACGGCGCCCTTCGTCGGCCTGTTCGGCACGGTGTGGGGCATCATGCGCTCGTTCAAGGATCTCGGGCTCGACGTCGAATCGGGCGGCACCGGTGGCTCGGCCGCGGTGATGTCGGGCATTTCTGAAGCGCTCATCGCGACCGCGGTCGGCATCATCGTCGCCGTCGAGGCGGTGGTGCTCTTCAACGTGTTCCAGGCGCGGCTGGCGCGGCTGAGCGCCGAGCTGCGGTTGATCGCCGAGGAGTTCGTCGAGCTGCTCCGCGAGGCCTCGCCGACCGGCAAGCTCCCTTCGACCGCGCCGACCGGCAACGACGCGCCGCCCCCTCCTGCCGCGAGCTGAAGACATGGCGATCGGTGGGCCCAGCGGGAAGAACGACGACGACTTCGGGTCGGAAGACGGCGGCGGCTTCAACGACATCAACATCACGCCGCTGACCGACATCTTCCTCGTGCTGCTGATCATCTTCATGGTCACCAGCTCGGTGATCGTGAACTCCAGCAACGGCGCCAAGGCGGGCCTCAAGGTGAACCTGCCGCAGGGCGGCGCGGCCGACGTCGCGACGCAGGCGACCGATCTCTCGGTGGCGATTCTGCAAGATGGCCGGCTGGTGCTCGGCGGCGACGTGGTCTCGGCCGACGAGCTCAAGAAGGCGTTCGCCGACGCGAAGGTGAAGAGCCCCGACACCATGGTCATCGTGCAGGCGGACGAAGGCGTGCCGCACGGCAAGGTGGTCGAGGTGATGGAGATGGCGAAGGGCGCGGGCCTCGGCCAGCTGGCGATCGGCGTGCGCGACGGCGCCCCGAAGTGAGCTGACCTCAGTCGGTCTTCTGCACGAACGCCGCGACCCGATCGAGCACCGTGTCACGCCACAGATCATTGTGACCGGCGTCGTCGACCGGCACGAACTCCACCCGCGCGAAGGCCTTCGAAATCGTTTCGCCGAGCGCGAACGGCACCACCTCATCGCGACGCCCGTGCACGATGAACACCGGCTGCTTCACGGCCGGCGCGACCGACAGCGAGTCGTAGCGATCGCGCATCAGCGCGCGCACCGGCACCCACGGGAACGCGCCCGCGGCGACGTCGACGATCGCGGTGTACGGGCTGAGCAGCACGAGGCGGCGACCCCACCCCTCTGACGCGAGCCGCGTGGCGACGCCGGTGCCGAGGCTCTGGCCTTCGAGCACCAGCCGCGCGCGGTCGACGTGGAGCGACGTCGTGAGGTGCTCGAGCGCCGCGCGGGCCGCGGCGAGGTTGGCGGTCTCCGACGGTTCTCCGCTCGCGCCCGGGTACCCGGGATACTCGACGGCGACGAAGCCGAGGCCCCGCATGCGGAATTCCTCGGCGAGCCACTTCAGGCTCGCGGCGCTTTCCCCATTGCCGTGAAAGTGCACGATGAGCGGCGCGGCGCCCTCGAGCCCCTGGCCCTCGAAGAACGTGCCGCCCGGCACCGCGACCCGGTGGGGCGACGGCGGCACCTCGCGCTGACCGGCGCCCGGGTAGAGCAGCGCGCCCTGCTGGAAGAAGAGCAACGCGCAGAGCGCGACGTAGCCACCGACGAGCGCGCCCAGGCCGATGAGCACGCGGCGCTTCACCAGAGGAAGGGGATCACCGCGCGACGGCTCGCGGGGTAGTCGGGGAACTGCGCGCGGTACCAGTCACGGTTCGAGCGCGCGCGCGGCACGAGGTTGGCGCAGGTGAAGAAGAAGAACGCCCAGCCGGCGAGCGACTGCGCCGCGAGGGCGAACCCGAGCCACTCGACGATCTCGCCGAAGTAGTTGGGCGACGCGACGAAGCGGTGCAGCCCGCCGTGGGGAATCTTGTAGCCACCCTCGCCCGGCGCGCGGAGCGAGCGCAGCACGGCGTCGGAGTGCACGTTCATCGCGAACCCCAGCGCGAAGAGCCCCAGGCCCGCGAAGAACGCGAGATCGAGCGGGCGCTCGCTCAGCTGCGTCGCGTTGCCGTACGAGTTGAGCACGTTGAACACCACGGCCATCACGATGGTGAGCAGCGGCTTGCGCCGGCCGTTCTCCTTCATCGTCGCGGTGTAGACGAACGTGCGTTGGCCGTAGTGCACCAGCCACGCGATGCCGAGCGCGGTGACGAGCGGCTGCCCGAGCTGCGGGTGCGACAACCAGAGCGCGCCGAAGAGGAAGAACGACGGCGCTTCCATCACCAGCCAGCCCAGGCGCGCGCCGAGCGACGGCCCCCACCCCGGGCGAAAGTGGCGGCCGTACGGCGCGGTGATGAAGAACAGCGTCGGGAAGACGATGAGCGCGAAGGCGATCACCGTCCACGACGCTGAGGTGGTCAGCGAGTCGAACACTCAGAAGTTGGCGAAAGCCGCGTCGCCGATCTCCATCGGGGTGCGATCTTCGAGCATCGCGACCTCGGCGTGGTTCTTCGCCTGCGGCAGCACGTTGCGCGCGTACCAGAGCGCCGAATGCCGCTTGCCCTCGTAGAAGGCGCGGTCGGCGTGATCGGCGGGCAACTTCGCGAGCGCGGCCTCGGCCTTCACGCCGGCGTCGAGCAGCACGTACGCGACCGAGAGCTGCGACATGGCGAGCAGGAAGCGGTTGGCCACGAGCGGAATCAGGTCGACCTTGCCGCCCTGCAGCCAGCCCATCATCGCCATCGCGACGCCCACGACCGCTTCCGACGCGGTCGAGAGGTAGGTGACTTCCTTGCCGAAGATCGGGTGGGACTTGTGGGTCTCGACGAAGGTGTTCAGGTCACCCATGAACGCCTGGAGGTTGGCGCCGCCGTTCTGACCGAGCTTGCGCGCCACGAGGTCCATCGCCTGGATGTGGTTGGTGCCCTCGTAGATGCTGAAGATCTTCGCGTCGCGCGTGTACTGCTCGACGGGCCAGTCCTTGAGGAAGCCGGCGCCGCCGTAGACCTGCTGGGCGACCGCGCAGAGCCGGAACGACTCGTCGCTGCCGTAGGCCTTCACCAGCGGGGTGAGCAGGTCGACCTGGCCCTGGTGGTACGCGGCCTTCTCGTCGTCCTTGCCGGCCCACACCTTCCACTGGTCGCGGTGCGTGGCGAGCTTCACTACCAGCGAGCGGATGCCCTCGGTGGTGGCCTTCATCTCGAGCAGCATGCGGCGGATGTCCGGGTGCTGGATGATCGCGACGCGCGGGGCCTTGGGGTCCTTGAACTGGGTGAAGTGGCTGCCCTGCTTGCGGTCTTTCGCGTACTCGAGCGCGTTCAGGTACGCGCTGGACGCGACCGCGAGGCCCTGGATGCCGACCGCGATGCGCGCGCCGTTCATCATGCGGAACATCTGCGGCATGCCCTGGTTCTCGACGGCGCCGACGAGCTCACCGACGCAGTTGCCGTTCTCGCCGAAGTTGAGGACGCAGGTCGCCGAGCCGTTGATGCCCATCTTGTGCTCGATGGACGCGACCGCGACGTCGTTGGACCCGCCCGTCGAGCCGTCGGCGTTCACCTTGAGGCGCGGCACGATGAAGAGCGAGAGGCCCTTGGTGCCGGCGGGCGCGTTGTCGACGCGGGCGAGCACGAGGTGGACGATGTTCTCGGCGAGATCGTGATCGCCACCCGAGATGAAGATCTTGGTGCCGCTGATCTTGTAGGTGCCGTCAGGCTGCTTGCTGGCCTTGGTCGCGGCGCTGCCGACGTCGGACCCCGCGTGCGGCTCGGTGAGGCACATGGTGCCGCCCCAAATGCCGTTGAACATCTTGTGCGCGTACTTCTTCTGCTGCGCCTCGGTGCCACATTCCGCGATGACCTCGGCCGCGCCCCACGCGAGGCCCGGGTACATGTTGAAGGCGGTGTTGGCGCCCGAGGTGATCTCTTCGATCACCGCGTAGAGACCCGACGGCGCGCCCTGGCCACCGAACTCCTCGGGCACGGCGACCTGCTTGAGGCCCGCCTCGAAGAGCTGCTTCCACGCTTCCTTGAAGCCCTTCGGGGTGATCACGCGGCCGTCGACGATCTTGCAGCCCTCGCGATCGCCCGAGCTGTTGAGCGGCCCGAGCACCTCGGTGGCGAAGCGGTAGACCTCCTTGATGATCGCGCGCGCGGTGTCCTCGTCCCAGTTGGCGAACGGCCCTTTGCCCGCGTACGACTTGAAGTCGTACTGCTCGAAGAGGACGAACGAGAGCTCGCGAAGGTCAGCCTTGTAGCGATTGATTCCGACGGACATGGGGACTCCAGCGTGAGGCGTGGGGACGGCGCACTTGACGTAACGCGTCGTGTTCTCACCCGCGACTGATTCTGAAGTCAATATCCATCAACGCATTGCGTCGGAGCGCAGCCTTTTCGCCTGCAAGTCCCAGCGGTTGCGTCAGGGAGCGTAGGCGCCGTAGCCGCTGATTCCCGCATTCTGCGGGTGGAAGTCGAAGGCCGCGGAGTTCACGAACATCGGGTCGACCACCAGGGTGCCGGTGACGCAGTTGGCGGCGGTGCCGATCGGCAGCGTGCCCTGCGTGACGTTGTCGGTGATCGCGTAGCCGCGCGGCTGGCTGTCGTAGCAGTCGTTGATGATCTTGTTGCCCGCGACGATCACGTTCTTCGTGATCTGCGTCATCGCGCCTGAGCCGACGTCGTCGAGGTTGAGCTCGCTGCGGCCGCCGGCGGTCGAGCCCGCACCGTTGTGGAAGAAGGTGTTGTGGGTGATCGAGATCGCGCTGAACTGATCGCCCACCACGCGCACGCCCGAGTAGTAGTTGGCGTAGAGCAGGTTGTTGCGAATCGTGACGCGGTCGATGTTCCCCGTGCCCGTCGCGTTGAAGACGATGCCGTCTTCGTAGTCGGCGTGCCCGTTGTCGTGGATGCGGTTCTTCTCGATGAGCACGTCGCTCAGGGTGCCGAACTGCCCGCCCTGGGTGTTGAACTGGATGCCGCGCGACGCGTTGCCGCGAATCTCGTTGTTGCGGATGACGAGGTTGCTGCCTGACGCGAGGTAGACGCCGTGGTCCTGGTGGCCGAGCGGGCCGCAGCGGCCGAACTTCTCGATGAGCGAACTCTCGACGACCACGTCGGTCGCGCCGTCGATCTCCACGTGGCCGCCGTTCGCGCCCGTCGCGCAGTCACCGGTGAAGGTGAGGTGATCGATGCGCAGGTCGGTCGAGCCGGTGAGCAACGAGAGCGTGTTGAAGGAGCCCGAGCCCGCGAAGCCGGTGAGATCGAACGTGAGGTTGCTCAGCTGCACGTGGCTCGCGGCGCCGTCGATGGTGGCGCGGCCCTTGATGATCACTCCCGCGCGCGACTGGCCGATGAAGAGGCGGCGGTGGGTGGCGTCGGTGCCGCCGAAGGTGACGTACACGGCGAGCGTGGTGCCCGACTGCACGTAGGTGCCGTCGTGAATGAGGTAGCAGGTGTCGGGTGCGTCGCTCGCGTAGGCGCCGTCGTGGCGCGTGGCGTCCTGCAGCTGGGCGAGCGTGGTGATGTCTTTCTGGGTGGTGCCGCCGGGGCAGGTGCCGGGCGAGTCGACCCACGTCGCGATCTCGATCGCGCTCCCGCCGCCCGTCGCGCCACCGCCGCCCATCGCGCCGCCACCGCCCGTCGCGCCGCCACCGCCCGTCGCGCTCCCGCCGCCGGTCGCGCTGCCGCCGCCTCCGGTCGCAGCGCCGCCGCCCGAGCTCGCGCCACCGCCCTGCCCGCCTCCGAGTCCGCCGTCGTCACCACCGACGGGTGCGGGACAAGCTGCGAGCGCACACCACGCCACCGCGAGCAGAACGCGACGCATTCCTGGAGCTCCTCGTCTCGACAGCAGTTCGCTTCAGCGACGCCCGGCCTTCTTCTTCGGCTTGGGCTTCGGGGCCGCCTTGCGCGCCGGCTTCGACGCCTTCGCGGGGCGCGTGGTGCGGGTCGGCTTGCTGCCCTTCACCGGCTTGCTGGCCTTGCCGCGCGCCGGCGCCGCGACCACCACCGGCGCGGCGACGCGAATCGACTCACGCGGCACGTTCACGATGAGCGGCGGCTGCCCCATGCGGAAGCGGTTCTCGTCTTCGAGCGAATAGAAGACCTTCAGCGTGACGTTGCCGCGAATGGCGAGCTCGCCCTTCTGGTTCTCGGCCCACACGTCGAGCTCGAGGAAGTACTTGCCGTCTTGCCCGTGGCGATCGGCGACGCGGCCCTTGCAGACCAGCGTGTCGCCCGGCCAGAGCATGCGGGAGAAGCGGCACGAGAGCCGGCGCACCTGCGCGCCGCGCGCCCAGTCACCGACCAGCTGGGCGAGGAAGCCCATGCCGATGGTGTTGGGGGCGACCACCGAGGGCATGCCGTTGGCGCGCGCGGCCGTCTCGTCGACGTGCACGGGGTTGAAGTCGCCCGTCGCGCCCGCGTACCGCGCGAGCTGCACGCGATCGATCGGCGCCTTGGCCATGGCCGGCAGCTCGTCACCGATGCGGATGTTCTCGAAATACAGTTTGCGGGGCGGCATCAGGTCTCCCGGGTGCTGCGCACGACGTAGGTCCGACGAACCTTGAGCACGAGCTGGCCGTTCTCATCGCGGCCCTCGTCTTCGATCACCGCCACCTCGACGCGCCCGGCGGGGCTGGGGCGCTCTCCGACCTCGGCGACCTTCGAGGTCATGAGCAGGCGATCACCCGCGATGACCGGGCGCTCGAAGTCGACGCTCCACTCGGCCAGCAGCAGGTGGCGCGCGGGCACGCCGAGCAGCTCGCGGAGGTCGGTGCCCGAGTTGAACGTCAGTGGGAACGACGGCGGCACCACGATGCCGGCGAAGCCCGACGCGCGCGCGTAGTCGAGGTCGAAGTAGGCCGGGTTGTAGTCGCCCAGCGCCTCCGCGAACCTGCGCACCGCGCCCTTCTCGACCTCGTTCAAGGTCGGCGGCGTCGTACGGCCCACTGCGTTGCGATCGAGCATGTGATCGTTCCTGGAGTCAGCGTGCGGCGGGGAGTTCGAGAACCGTGAGGAGCCCGGGCTGCGCGGCGCTCACGCGGGGCGCAGCGTTGACGACGAGGTGAGCGGTGGCGCGATCGCCCGGCAGGCCGCCGGGAATCGAGAGCTTCACCGGCGGGTCGGCGTCGATGTCGATGAAGTCGCCCGGCTCGTCGGCGCCCACCGCGATGGTGAGCTCGAGGCGCACGCGTTCTTGCCCCTCGGCGAGGCCGACGGCGACCTGGTGCATGCCCGCCACGCGGCCCTTCTTCACGACGAACGCGCCGCCCGTGATGTCTTCTTCGGCGAAGACCGGCGTCAGCTCTTCTTCATAGTCGTCGCAGTCGATGCCCAGGCCCAGCGCACAGAGCGCGGTCGACTCGACGAGCCCGACGTGACCGACCATGTCCTTGTCGACCAGCGCGAAGAACTCGTCTTCGGTCAGGCCGGCGCCGACCTTGCGCTGCAGGCCCTCGCGGCGGGTGCGCGCGTCGACGGTGCGGGTCACCTTCACGTGGCGCACCGCGCCGCAGACCTGGCCGAGCGTCGCGGGCAGCCGGTCCATCACGAAGCCGGGGTTGATGCCGGTGCCGAGCACGGTGCGGCCGGCGCGCTGCGCGGCCTCGTCGAGGCGGGCGGCGAGCTGCGGGTGGTTGAACCAGGGAAACGCGAGCTCTTCGCACGTGCTGACGACGTGCATGCCGTGCGAGAGCGCCTCGAGCACCTGGTCGGTGACCTGCGGCAGCTTGGACCCCGTGGCGTGCAACAGCACCACGCCCGAGCGGCGGCCGACGGCCTGCGAGATGGTGGGGCTCACCTTGAAGGTGCCCGCGGGGATGCCGAGCACGTCGCCGAGCTTCTTGCCCGCGAGCGAGGGTGACTTGTCGACCGCGCCGATGAGCTCGAGCTCTTCGTTCTGGAGCGCGGCGCGCGCGATCTCCTGGCCGATGAAGCCCAACCCCATCACGATCACCGGCACCGGACCTTCGTTCTTCGCCTCGGGGCCGGCCGCAGCTGATGCACCGCCGCTCGCCCGCTTCGCCGCACCACGCGCCATAGAGGCCTCGAATGGTACGCGAGCGGATCCACCCAGCGAGAAGTTTTCCCCTCGGGGCGCTGGGAAAACCCATGTAGGCCTTCATCGCACCCCTGCGAGACGAGGTCGGGCGCTATGTTCGCCGCCTCATGTCAGCCGCTTCTCCCGAGCGTTTCCTGGTCGTCGACGACGACGCGACGATCACCGAGGCCCTCTCGAAGGTGGTGGCGTCGATGGGCTTTGCGGTGGTCTCGCATACCGACCCGCGCCAGGCGGCCGAAGAGCGGAACATCGACCTCGTCATCACCGACTTCATGATGCCGCACCTCTCGGGCGTCGAGCTGCTGCACAAGTTGAAGGTGCACAACCCGAACGCCGTGCGGCTGCTGATCACCGCCGCCAACGACTTCAAGGTGGCGATGAAGGCCGTGAACGACGGCGAGGTCTTCAAGCTCCTGAGCAAGCCGTGGGCGCTGGCGGACCTGCGGGCGGCGATCGATCAGTCGGTGCAGTACGCGCGGCTGATCCGCGAGAACAAGCGGCTGACCGCCGAGCTCGAGACGCGCAACCGCGAGCTGCAGCGGCTCAACAGCACGCTCGAGGGCCAGGTCATCGAGCGCACCAATGGTTTGCTCGAGGGCATGATTCGCGCGCTCGACTACCGAGACACCGAGACCCAGTGGCACTCGTGGCGCGTGGCGCGCTTCACCCGGCGCATCGCCGAGGAGCTGGGCATCGGCGGCGAGCAGTTGATGCAGATCGAGCAGGGCGCGCTGCTGCACGACATCGGGAAGATCGGCGTGCGCGACGCGATCTTGCTGAAGCCCGGGCCCCTGACCCCCGAAGAGTGGGTCGAGATGAAGAAGCACCCCGAGCTCGGCTTCCGCATGCTCCAGAACATTCCGTACCTCGCGCAGGCGGCGCAGGTCGTCTACCAGCACCAGGAGAAGTGGAACGGCCAGGGCTACCCGCGCCAGCTCAAGGGCGAGCAGATCACCATCGGCGCGAGGCTGTTCTGCATCGCCGACACGATGGACGCGATCTGCAGCGATCGGCCGTACCGCAAGGGCAGCTCGCTCGAAGGGGCGATCACCGAGATCGGCCGGCTGGCGGGCTCTCAGTTCGACCCGAAGGCGGTCGAGGTGTTCTTGCGCATCCCCTCGACGGAGTGGGTGCGCATTCGCCGTGAGATCGAGGAGCTCGAGGTGGTCGACCGCAAGCGGACGACCGGCGAGATCCCCATCGTCACGGGTTGAGCGTCACGGGCTGGCGCGCACTTCGACGATCTTGTCGCCCTCGAGCAGCGCGTCGACGACTTCCTGGCCCTTCGTCACCTCGCCGAACGCGGTGTAGCGGCCGTCGAGGTGCGGCTGCGGCGCGGCGGTGACGAAGAACTGCGAGCCGCCGGTGTCCTTGCCCGAGAGCGCCATGCCGACCACGCCGCGCGCATACGGCTTGTGGTTCACCTCGCAGCGAATGGTGTAGCCGGGGCCGCCGTTGCCGTCGCCGCGCGGGTCGCCGCCCTGGGCCACGAAGTCGGGCACCACGCGGTGGAAGGTCAGGTTGCGGAAGAAGCCACGGCGGGCGAGGTTGAAGAGGTTGGCGGAGGTGAGCGGCGCGTCTTCGGTGAAGAGCGCGATCTCGAACTCGCCCTTCTCGGTGGTGATGGTGAGCTTCGCGTTCTGCGGCGCGAGCTGCACGCGCGAGCTGTCCATCGGCTTCTCGACGCGCTCGGCGGTCACCGGCTGGCCCTTGAGCTTGGTGAGCGCCTCGGCGGCCGACTGGCGAATGGTCGCGTTGGGCGACTTGAGCCACGCCTCGAGGTCGGGGATCGCGTCCTTCGCGTCGAGGGTCGCGAGCGCCTCGGCGACCGTGGGCGCGATGTCGACCTGCGTCAGCGCCTTCTGCGCGAGCTGGCGGATCTGCGGGATCTGCGACTTGTCACCCAGCGTCGCGCTCGACGCCGCCGCGGCCGCCGCGAGCACGAGATCGGCCGAGAGGAGCTGGCTGCGCACCTTGTCTTGCGCGGCGGGGGTCTTCAGCTCACCGAGCAGCTCGATCGCCGCGAGCTTCACGCGCGGGTCGGTGTGGAAGACGAACGAGCCGACCTCGAGCGCGACCTTGCCGCCGTCGAGGGTGCCGGCCTTCGCGGCCTCGGCGAGCGACTGCAGGCCGAGCTGGAGCCGGCGGGGCTCGTCGACCAGCGCGTTGCCGCAGCTCATGACCTCGGTCAGCGTGCCGTTGATGCGATCGATCGCCGCGGCGAGCCGGCAGTCGAGGTTGGCGGCGTCGAGCTTGGTGCGCTGATCGGCGGCCGACTTCGCGGCAGCGAGCTGCGTGCGCAGCGAGATCAACAGCGCCTTGCCCGACGCGGGGAGCCCCTGCTGCGCGAGCGCGAGCAGCGGCTGACCACCACCCGCGGTGTCACCACGCACGAGACGTTCGACGCGGAAGTTGAGATCGGCCAGCGCGCCGAGCGCCGGGCACGCCGCTGACTTGCACTTGCCGGCGAGCCGCGCGAGCGAGCGCGTCGCCTCGACCGCCACGCGGTAGTCGGGGTCGTCGATCAGCTTCTTGAGCGTGACCGCGTCGACGTCGGTGCCCACGTCGCCCAGGCCCTTGGCGCAGAGCGCGCGGATCTCGCTGGCGTCGTCGCCCGCGCACAGCAGCAGGTACGGGCGCGCGGCGGCGTTCTTGGTCTGCAGCAGCGCGTACGCGGCGCCGAAGCGGCCACCGATCGGCACTTCCTTCTTCAGCTGGAGCGCGAGCGCCGCGAAGGCCTTCGTCGGCAGCGGCGTCTTGGCGCGCGCGGCGAGGCCGAGCGACAACGCGGCGCGGGCCTGCACGTCACCGGCGAGGCTCAGGCGGTCGACGAGCCGATCGACCAGCGCGGGCGTCGCGACACGGCCCATCGCCTCGAGCATCGCCAGGCGCGCGGTGCTGTCGGCCTCGGCCGCTTCCTTCTCGAGGAGCCCGTTGGTGAGGCGGGTCTTCACGTCGTCGGCGAGGGGGGCCCACGACAAGCCGAGCAGGCCGATGGCGAACGCCGCCTCGCCGCGCACGCCGGGATCGGGGTCGGCGAGGCCTTCGACCATCGCGCCGGCCGTGTTGGGGTCTTGAATGCGGCCCAACGCGAGGAAGGCGCGCTTGCGCACGAGGGGATCGCGCTCGGTGATGGCGGTCTGCATCAGGCGCCCGTCACCCAGCGAGCGGCGATCTTCGAGATCGGCGATGGCCTGCAGGTCGCTGCGCTGCGGCGCCGCCTGGCGCCCGGCCTGGCCATTGCCATTCGTGCCGCTGTTGGACCCGGTCGACCCCGTCTTGTTGCCAGCGGGGCGGGTGTCCGACGTCCACGTCGCGCACCCCGAGATCAGGGTGACGGAGGTCAAGGTGACGACGAAGAGAGCGGCGTTCGAGAGCTGACGCATGGCGGCGCGTCTAGGAACCCCTGCCCAGCTTGTCGAGTGCAATCCAGACGCGACCGTCTACACTCCGCCCGCCCGATGCTGTGTCCTTCCTGTGAGACCGAGGTGGCCGACGACGCCGCCGTGTGCCCGAACTGCGACGCCGTGCTCGACCCGTCGCTCTTCGATGCCTCGCCCCCCGACGAGGACGCCCCGCCGCCGCCGAAGAAGCCCGGCAAGGTGCTGACGAAGGGTGTGAAGAAGGTCGGCGCCAAGCCCGGCGTGAAGAAGAAGCCCGGCGCGAAGCCCGCGGCGAAGCGACCCGCGTCCGAAGACTACGAGCCGCCGCCGTCGAAGAAGCAGGACTGGCGCGCCCAGCTCAGCGAAGAAGATTGGAAGGAAAACGCGGGCAAGGAGCCCGTGAAGTTCGAGGTCGATCGCACGCTCGACCCCGACGACGCGATGGTGCAGTTCAAGACGTACATCGTCACCCTCGCGATGGCCGACAAGCTCGCGCTCTTCGGCGCGTCGATCATGCTGATCGCGACCTTCCTGCCCTGGAAGGACACGGTGGCGAACGGTGACGTGCTGGGCGTGTTCTCCGCCGGCATCGTGGTGACCGCGCTCGCGTCGACGGCGATCGCGGGCATCGTGATTCGCACCCGCAAGAGCATGCCGAACCTGAACCCGATTCTCCCGTGGATGGCGCAGCTCGGCGCGGTGGGCATCGCCGGCGTGTGGTGCCTCATCTACTTGAAGACCTCGTGGGACTCGACGCTCGCCCAGAGCACGATCGGCAACTACCAGCAGTGGGTGAGCAAGCCGGCGTTCGGGCTGATCCTCGCGTTGATCGCGGGCATCGTGTCGATCATCGGCACCATCTTCGGCCTCAAGGAACTGGGGCGGTGAGCACGTCGCTCCAGCGGCTCGAGGCGGCGTTGTCCGAGGTGGTGCTCGGGCAGAGCAAGGTGATCGCCGACCTGGTGACGGCGTGGCTCGCGCGCGGGCACGTGCTGCTCGAGGGCGTGCCGGGGGTCGCCAAGACGCTCACCGCGCGCACGTTGTCTGGCGCGCTCGGGCTGTCGTTCGCGCGCATTCAGTTCACGCCCGACCTGATGCCCAGCGACGTGATCGGCACCAGCGTGCTCAAGCCGTCTGACGGCACCTTCCACCTCGTGAAGGGGCCGGTGTTCACCGAGGTGCTGGTCGCCGACGAGATCAACCGCACGCCGCCGAAGACGCAGGCCGCGCTGCTCGAGGCGATGGAAGAGCGGCAGGTGACCATCGACGGCACCTCGCACGCCCTCGCGTCGTCGTTCTTCGTGGTCGCCACGCAGAACCCCATCGAGCTCGAAGGCACCTGGCCGTTGCCCGAGGCGCAGCTCGATCGCTTCTTGATGCGGGTGCGCGTCGGCTACCCCGATGAAGCCGCCGAGCGGAAGATGCTCGAGCGCCTGGTGCGCCCCACGCCGTCGCGGGTGATGAGCGCCGACGAGCTGGCCGCGCTGCAGCAGCAGGCGACGCAGGTGAAGTGCGACGCGTCGATCATCGACTACGTGCTCAAGCTGGTGCGGGCCACGCGAGAAGACCGGCGCGTGAAGCTCGGCGCTTCTCCGCGCGCCGCCCAGGCGTTGCTCGCCGCGTCGCGGGCGCGGGCGGCCCTGCTCCAGCGCGACTTCGTGACGCCCGACGAGGTGAAGGCCGTCGCCGGCTCGGTGCTCAACCACCGCCTGATGCTGAAGGCCGAGGCCGAGGTCGAGGGCGTGACCAGCGACGACGTCATCGCGCGGCTGCTCGAGCAGGTGCAGGTGCCCCGCTGATGGGCCGCCCGGTGCCCACCACCCGGGCGCTGTGGCTGGCGGCGTTCACCCTCGTTCCCGCGGCGCTGGCGATGCTCTCGCCCCGCGTCGCGCCCGCGCTGTGGGTCTTCGACGGCGTCATCCTGTGCCTCGTGGCGTGGGACTTCCTGGTGTCGCCGCGCGCCGGTGTGGTGCGCGTGACGCGAGAGACGGCCGACATCTGGTCTGCCGGGCGGCCGAACGTGGTGCGGCTCGAGCTCACGCTGGATCCCTCGGCGCGAGGGCCGGTGCGTGGCGAGGTGCGCGATCACGTCGACGCCCACGTGCGCGCCGACGGGCTTCAACAGCGCTTCGAGTTGACGGGCGTGACGCGCGTCGAGTGGCGGGCCACCCCGCCCTCGCGCGGCGCGGTCGCGCTCGGGCCGGTGACGCTGCGACTCCTCGGGCCGCTGGGGCTGTGCGCGCGGCAGGTGCGCGTCGAGCTGCCGCGGGCGCTGCGGGTGTTCCCCGATCTCGCCATTCTGAGCCACGACGCGCTCACCGTCGCGCGAGCGCAAGACGACGCCAGCAAGCGCACGCCGCGCATCAAGGCCGATGGCCGGGAGTTCGACTCGCTGCGCGACTATCGCCCCGGAGACGATCGCCGCACGCTCGACTGGAAGGCGACCGCGCGGCGCGGCAAGCCGATGGTGCGGCAGTACCGGCCCGAGCGGAACCAGCAGGTGGTGGTGCTGCTCGACTGCGGCCGCCACATGGCCGGCGAGCTCGAGGGGCGTCGCAAGCTCGATCACGCGGTCGATGCGGCGCTGCGGTTGGCGCGGGTCGCGCTCGGCCAGGGCGATCTCGTCGGGCTCGCCGCGTACGGGGCGCAGGTGCAGGCCTGGCTGCCACCTCGCAAGGGGCTCGAGCACCTGGCGTTGCTGACGCGCACGCTCGCGACCGTCGAGGCGCGGCTCGAGGAGAGCTCGGTCGGTGCGGCGCTCGACCAGGCGTTTGCGCGCGGGGCGAAGCGGTCGCTGGTGGTGATTCTCACGGACCTGCTCGATCCCGACGCGGCGCAGGCGCTGGCGGCGCGGGTGCGGCGGCTCGTGCCCCGGCACTTGCCGATGATCGTGTCGCTGCAGGATGAGGCGATGCACGCGCTCGCGCATGGGACGCCCGAGGACGTCGAGGGCGCGTACCAGCGGGTGATCGCGAGCCGGTTGGAGCGGGATGGCGCGGCGACGGTGGCGCGGCTGCGGGAAGGTGGGGCTCGGGTGGTGCGGGGGCCTCCGTCGAGTTTTGCGAGCGCGGGGGTTGATGCGTATCTCGACGTGAAGCAGCGTGGGCTGCTCTAGCGTCACTCCTCACCCCGACCCTCTCCTCTGAAGAGGAGAGGGAGTTGGTGTTAGCGGCCTCGGAAGATTGCGGGCGCGATCGGGCGGCGGACGGGTGCGTCGAGCTCGAAGGCGGCTCGGAAGTCCTGGCCGGCGAAGGCCTCTTCGACTCGCTCGGTGACGTCGGTGCGCCAACCCGGGCCCCGCTTGAGCGACGTGGTGACGACCAGCGTCTCGACCAGGCGGGGCGGCAACGACTGGCACGCCTGCTTGAGCTCGTCGAAGCCGTCGTCCGCGTGGAGGACGAGCCGCACGCGCGCGCGCCCAACCTCGTCGCCGGGTTCGAACGAGAGCTCCCACTCGCCGCGGTCGCTCTCGGGCCAGCGGCCGGGGCGCAGCGCGAAGGAGAGGACCCCGCGCCAGCCCGCCAACTTCGCGAGCGCGGGACCGACGCGGGAGAAGTCGACCTCGAGGGGCACGACCACCGTCTGCGCGGCGGCCAGGAGCGGGCTGCCCTCGAGCCACCACGCCGTCTGGTCGACGAAGCCGCGCACCATGAGCCGGCGCACCTTCCACGCCGGGCGCTCGACGTCGCGCGCGCCGCCGCCGTCGACCTCCAGCGAGTCCCATTCCCGCGCCGCGCCACGGCGCGCGAGCTCTCGCAAGGTCGGCCCGGCGACGTGGGTGAGTGAGCGCAGCCCCGCGAGGTGCGGGTGATCGAGGAACGACGAGATCGGCAGCGCGAGCGCCGCGAGATCGACCGCCTCAATCGATCTCCATGCCGGGGGAGACGGGTCGGGCTGGCGGGTGACGAGGCGCACCTGCGACGGGAAGCCGCGGCTGAACACCGCCACCGGAGCGACCTGCCCACCGAAGGGCTCGAGCCACGCGGCGCCCGATGCATCGAGCAGCCGCTGCATCTTTTCGCGCTGGCTCAGGCTCAGCTCGCCGTTGGCGTGCGCGAACTGCAGCGTGAGGAACTCGCCGCGCGGGTCACCCTGCTCTGCCAGCGCATCGGCGAGCACGTAGCGCGGCCGATCGTCTGCGGGCGCGGCGTGCACCGCGGCGATCAGTCCATCGGTGAGCGCCGCGTGGGGACGCGCCTTCGCCTCGAGCGTCTCCAGCCGGCTCGCGAGCTCGGCGGGCACCGGGCGATCCACCGGGAGTCGATCGCGCCACCGGGTGAGCACCGGCGCGAAGACGGTGTTCTTGCGCAGCGCCGCGGTCGGTGTCGTCGGGTCAGCCGCTTCGAACTTGAGCAACGCCGCCGCGGCCTCGGGTGAGCCCCAGCCGAGCAGCACGTCCCACGCGCGCTGCCAGAACCGATCGCCCTCGGGCGACAAGAAGCGCTCACCGGTCTCGAGCTCGACCAGCGCCAGCGCCACGCGGGGATCCGCTCCGCGCCGTTCGAGCGCGTCGAGCCGTGCGCGCGCCTGCTTCGGCGACTTCGGCCACGGCGTCAGCAACAGCCGCCCGACCTCGAGCGCGTTCGCGTGAGGAGCCAGCTCGTGCCACGCGTCTTCCCGCGCCGCCTGCGTAGGTCCACCGAGTGCTTCGGGGCGCGCCGCGGTGCCCAGCGCCCGCGCCAACGCCGACAACCGGGAATGGGGCCACGCCGCCCACGCGCGCGCGACGGCGGCGAGCACTTCGTCGGCCGAGCTCGCCGCGAGCGCCTGGTCGAGGGCCCGCGCGCAGGCTTCAGCGCCCTGGCTCATCGACACTCCGGTCCTTCACCGAGAATGCGCGTCAACGCGTCGAGGGCGTCGTAGCCGTTCGCGCGGTGATCGCTCGCCGTGTAGAGGATTTCCGACCCGCGCCGGATCACGAGGCCGTGCGAGACCCAGTCGAACCGCTTCGCCGCCGCCTTTCCCTCAGGCAACAGGTGCGGAACGGTGCGCACGCGCACGCGGCCATGCAGCTCGTTCTCGAGGCCGCTCACGGCGGCCCGCGTGGCGTCGCACACGCGTCAGAATCGTAAGTAGTAGTAGGTGAGCTCGAGCTCGTCGGGACGATCGGTGCGCACGCAGCCCGACACCAGCACTCCAGCGAGCAGCGCGAGGGTCAGCGGCCTCACGCGTCGAACTCCGCGGGCTGTTCCGGCTTCTTCTTCGTGCGCGGGCGCTCGGGCTTCTTCTTCGCGGGCTTCGTGGCCTTCGCCGCCCTCGGCGGAGTGACGCGCTTGCCCTTCGGCGCCGTGGGTTCCTGGCGCATCAGCTCACGCCGCATCTTGAAGTCCCGCGCCGCGCGCGCGCCGACCCGCTGACTGAGCACCTTGTTGAGGCCACCGCCGATGGCGATGCCGAGCACCGGCACCATCTTGATGAATCCGCGCCACACGTACATCAGCGCGACGGCGGTCATCGCCTGGATGACCATGCGCGTGATGACACGCGGCCCGTAGTTCCACAGCGCGACGCCCTCGGCGCGCACCACGTCGACGAAGAAGTTCTTCCCGCCCGCGTCGTAGGTGCCGACGGCCGCCAGCAAGAACGCCAGCTGCCGCTCGCGCGGGTCGTCGATGTCGAAGCCGTACACGTGCGCGATCGACAGGCAGAGTTCGACCTCGGTCTTCAGCACGTAGGCCAGCTCCGCGAACGTGCCGGTCACCACGGCGGCCAGCGAGCCCAACCCCGGGAGCAGCGCCGGGAGCGCCGACGCCCCACCCGCGATCGCCGCGCGGTTCGAGTAGGTGCGCGTGAGCTCCTGCGCGACGAGCTCCCGCACGGCGTCACGCGAGTGACTCCCTTCACCCAGGCGCGCCTTCGCCCGCGTCTCGCAAGCGGCGATCTCCGCGCGCAGCACGGCGTTGTCCGACACCAGGCGCTCGACGGCGCTCAGCAGCTGGCGGCCCTTTTCCTCGTCGCTCTTCGAAGCCATGCGAGCCACCGTACCCCCGTTCGCGAGCAGATGGTCAGGGCCGAAAAGCGTGGCCGTCCCCGGTCGCTCCAAGGAGACTCACGCCCCCATGGCCACCGCAAAGCCCCTCCTCCCCGAAGCGCAGATGGGTCCCGCCGAGAAGCTGCTCGACCTGGTGCTCTCCGCCTCGGCGCACCTCTGGCACAACCGCCCCGGCATCGAGGTGAACGGTACGTGGGCCGCGCGCCCGAAGAAGGGCCAGCCGCGCCCGAAGAACGCGGTCGACGTCGCGCCGGGTCTGCACGTCTCGGCGGCGGCGCGCCTCTACGAGAAGCTGCTCGACATCTACCGCCTCAACGTCGACCTCGCGTCGCACTTCGCGAGCTACGCGCTGACAGAGACCGACTGGCGCGACCTCAAGGTGGCGTGCGCAGCGCTGATGCTGGTGCAGAACCGCTCGGGTCAGCCGGTGCGCGAAGACGACGGCTCGGTGGCGTTCTACGACGACGACCTGCGCCAGCTCGGCGAGGCGATGCTGCTCTTCTACGAGAAGAAGTCGGCGCGCATGATGACGCCCAAGGCCGTGCTGCGCGTCGCCCAGCTCCTCGAGACGCCGGAGATCGCCGCG
The DNA here is from genome assembly GCA_046351675.1 of Myxococcaceae bacterium. Lineage (GTDB taxonomy): Bacteria > Myxococcota > Myxococcia > Myxococcales > Myxococcaceae > Archangium_A. Next base: position 418,972 of record JAXLYB010000004.1, on the reverse strand, counting down.
CTCAACCGCAAGGCCGGCTTCGGTGACCCCGCGTCGAAGAAGGCGCCGCTGGGCCGCTGGAAGCGCGCCGCGCAGAAGTGGCTCGAGGTGCGCGAGAACAACCCCGCGATGCTCAAGGGCCTGGTGAAGGCCGGCTTCAAGGAGACCATCAAGGACCTGGCGCGCAAGTGTGGCTACAAGCCGCAGAGCCAGTCGTTCTTCGAGGTGCTCGGCTGGAAGCAGAAGCAGGCGGCGGGCGGTCACCGCACGGTCGGCCTCGGCACGCTGAAGCTCGAGAAGCAGGAGCGCTTCGACGGCCTGAGCGAGGCGGAGATCTGCGAGGCGATCGAGACCCAGGGCCTCACCTACAAGGACGTGGTCGGCCGGCTCCCGAAGGACGTGGGGCTGACGCCGGCGATCATGGCGGCGGTGCTGCCGACGCTGTCCGACAAGGACCTGCGCATTCTCACGCCCACGCTCGAGGAGCTCGGCCTGATGGCCGACGCCGACATTCGCGCACGGTGGGAGAAGGCGGTCGCCACCGCGACGGACCAGCGCGCGCTGAACATCGCCAAGAACGTCAAGAACAAGGCCATTCGCGAGAAGCTCGAGGAGGCCGCCGACAACGCCGCGCGCGCTGCCGTCAGCGACGCGACGAAGGACGTCGACGTGCGCGTGCTCTTCCTGATCGACAAGTCGGGCTCGATGCAGGGCGCGATCGAGCAGTCGAAGGACGCGCTGTCGAAGATCCTCGCCGGCTTCCCGCTCGAGAAGCTGCACGTGGCGACCTTCGACACCATGGGCACCGTGCTGCGGCCGAAGGCGGCGACGCGCGCGGCGGTGCAGCACATGCTCAAGGGCGTCAACGCCGACGGCGGCACGGTGCACGGCGCGGCGGTGCGGGCGCTCCACGCGTCCGACGTGCGCTTTGCCCCGGGTGCGCGGGTGGTGGTGATCGTGGTGGGCGACGAGGCCGGCGAGGCAGGCGATCAGTTCGCCCGCGCCTTCCGCGAGTGCGGCTACGACGTGAGCGCGATGGCGATGCTGGTCTCGGTCGCCGGCCACGGCGCGCGCGGCAACACGGTGCGCACCTGCGCGGCGTTCATGAAGGTGCCGTTCAGCGAGGTCAACGTCTCGCAGTTCGACGACCCGTACCAGGTGACGCGCGTGCTCAAGGCGCTGCTCGACGCGCCGGTGGCGGTGGGCGCGGCGCCGCAGATCGGCTGGGTGGAGCGGGTGATGAAGACGAAGCTCCTCGAGCTGAAGGCCGCCTGACGCGTGGTCGACTACCGCAAATTCCTCGGCAAGACCGACACCGTGGTCGCGCCGTTCCTCGGGGGCCGCAGCATCACCCTCGAGGGACGGCAGGTGCGGCTCGCCACGGTTCCGCCGAAGGAGGGCTGGTACCGCTTCGAGCTCAAGGGCCGGCTCGGCCACGTCGTGGGCGAGGCGGAAGCACCCTCGCTCGAGAAGTTGCCGAGGGTGCGCGGCTTCGCGTGGCGCGATCGCCTGGTGGGTGATGGTGCGCGCGCCGAGCCGCTGCGGCTGCGGGGCGAGGAAGATCCTGCGCGCTTCGCTCCCCTGACCGCTCGGCGCTGGTACGGCGGTGAGCTGCTCTTCGAGGGCGTCGACTTCGAGACGGGCGCCGAGTCGGAAGTGCGCGAAGCGTTCGCCAACGGCACGGGCCTCGCGACGGTGAAGAACGTGCCCGCTCCGCTGCGAGCGGCGTTCGCCTTCGCCTTGATCGAGCGGGCGGCCCGAGACGCGGGAGTCCCCGTCGCGGCGTCAGAGGTCCGCGGCCACACCTCGAAGATCGCCGACGGAGGCTTCGCGGCCGCACAGCAGGTGGTGCGTGATCTGATCGCCGAGCGCGAACAGACCGAGCGCGAGATGGCCGAGCTCCGCGCGCGCATCGCGGCGCACCAGCTCAAGGTCGAGGTCGAGCAAGCGAAGCTCGCCCAGCAGGAGCAGCGCGAGAAGGCGACCGCGGCCGCGGAAGATCGCGCCTGGGCGGCCCTCGAGAAGGCGGGCGCGAAGTTCGAGTCGTCTCGTCGCGCGGGGCAGCGCCAGCTCGAGGTGGTCTTCGAGTACCTCGGCGAACGCTTCATCTGCCTGTGCGATGAGTTCACGCTGCAGGTGATCGACTCGGGCATCTGCCTGGGCCACCCGCCTGCGGACGATCTGATCACCCTCGAGTCGTTGCCCGCGGTGATCAAGGAAGCGGTCGACACCCACCGGCTGGTCATCTTGAGGGCACCCTGACGTGAAGAACGCGCGCGAGGTCTTCTTCTTGATCGGCGCGAACGGGCGCGTGCTGTACCGCGACACCGACGAGAGCCCGCTCGCCCTGCCCGACCGCCGCGCCCGGTGGGAAGCGATCTGGCAGCACCGCGCGGAGCTCACCGAGCTCTGTCACTCGCACCCCATCGGCCCCGAGGCCTTCAGCCACGAAGACGTCACCACCATGCAGGCGCTCGACGCCGCGCTCGGGCGACGGCTGCCGTTTTCGCTGGTGACGCCGAAGGGCTACTTCACGCGGGGTGCTCGTGACGAAGTCGTCGCGTCTCCGCGCCCGCCGTGGTTCGAGGAGCTGCTGGTCGCCTCGCGCGCGCTGTCCCCCGACGCCACGCTGCGCTTTCACCTCGCGCGGTGGCTGGCGGCAACGCCGGTTCGCCCCGTCGTCGAGCTCGAGCCACTCATCACCGCGCTGCGCGACACGCGAGACGTGGTCTTCGTCTGCACGCACAACTCGCGTCGCAGCCAGCTCGCCGAGGCGGTCGCGCGTGCCATCGGTCAGCACATGGGGTTGCCGCATCGGTTCTTTTCCGCGGGCACCGAAGCGACGGCGTTCGCCACGCCTGCGCGCGAGGCCCTCGAACGCGCGGGCTTCGACCCGGGCGCGCTCTCGCAGCACTCCTCGAAGGTGCTGGGAGATCCCTCGCTCCCGAAGAGCGACTTCACCGCGGTGATGGTGTGCAGCGACGCCGACGAGGCCTGCCCGTTCGTGAAGGGCGCGCGACATCGCGTGCGTTTGCCGTTCGTCGATCCGAAGCGATCCGATTCGCAGCCCGCCGCCGAGCAAGCCCGCGTCTACGACGCGTCACTCGACGAGATCGCGCGCGATCTGGCCGCCGCGCTGCGCGCCAATGGGAACAGTTCCGCCGGCCCTTGAGGCCCGGACGACGTTATCGTTGGGCATGGTCGCGCCCCCGCTTTCCGACGTGCCAGGTGAGCCGCCGGGCGCGGGAAGCGAACTTCCACCGGCGCCGACGAACGGGCTGATCAGCTGGTTCCCCGGGCTGTGGGTCTTCACGCACTACCCGCGCGCGTGGTTGGGCAAAGACGTCGTCGCCGGGCTGGTGCTCACCGCGCTGCTGGTGCCCGCGGGCATGGGGTACGCGACGGCCGCCGGCATGCCCGCCATCACCGGGCTCTACGCGTCGATCGTGCCGCTGCTGACGTACGCGCTCGTCGGCCCCTCCCGGGTGTTCGTGCTGGGGCCCGACTCCGGCCTGGTCGCGCTCATCGGCGCGGTCGTGTGGTCGATGGCGCCAGGCGACGAAGCGCGCGCCATCGCGCTCGGCTCGATGCTGGCGCTCCTCACCGGGCTCTTCTGCGTCGTGGCGGGCGTGGCGAGAGCGGGCTTCATCACCGACCTCCTCTCGAAGCCCGTGCGCGTGGGGTACATGAACGGCATCAGCCTCACGGTGCTGGTGACCCAGCTGCCGAAGCTCTGCGGCTTCTCGGTGAAGGAACCGGGCCTGCTCGGTGGCGCGATGGGGCTGGTGCGCGGGTTGAGCGAGGGGAAGCTCGTACCAGTGGCCCTCGCCATCGGCAGCGCCTGCCTGGTGCTCATTCTCGTGCTCAAGGCGAAGGCCCCGAAGGTGCCCGGCATTCTCATCGCGGTGGTGCTGGCGACGCTGGCAGTGATGGCGTTCGGTCTCGATGATCGCCTGGCGCTGGTCGGCGCCGTGCCACGCGGGGTGCCGCTGCCCTCGTTGCCCGCGGTGCGCCTGGAGGACTTCTCGCAACTCGTGCCGGCAGCGCTCGGCATTGCGATGGTGGCGTGCGCCGACACGAGCGTGCTCTCACGCACGTGGGCCGGGCGCAGCGGGTCCCGCGTCGATCCCAACCGCGAGCTGGTCGGGCTGGGGCTCGCGAACGTGGCGGCGGCCTTCTTCCAGGGGTTCCCCGTCTCGAGCAGCGCCTCGCGCACGCCCGTGGCCGACTCCGCGGGCTCGAAGACCCAGCTCACCGGGGTGGTGGGCGCCGTGGCCATGCTGGTGCTGCTCGTGGCCGCGCCCGGGCTGACCACCCACCTGCCCTCCGTCGCGCTGGCGGCCGTCGTGATCTCGGTGGTGCCGAACCTCTTCGACTTCGCAGCGCTGCGGCGCTTCTACAAGGTGCGGCGATCCGACTTCGTGCTCTCGATGGTCGCCCTGCTCGGCGTCGCCCTGCTCGGGGTGCTGCCTGGCATCGCGGTGGCGGTGGGCGTCTCGGTGCTCGACGTGGTGCGCCGGGCGTGGCGGCCGCACGACGCCATCCTCGGGCGGGTTCGCGGGGTGAAGGGGTACCACGATCTCAAGCGGTACCCCGACGCACGCCAGGTGCCGGGGCTCGTGCTCTTCCGGTGGGATGCGCCTCTCTTCTTCGCGAACGCCGACACGTTTCGCCGGCGGGTCATCGACGCGGTCGACACCGCAACGACGCCCACGCGCTGGGTGGTGGTGGCCGCGGAGCCCATCACCGACGTCGACACCACCGCCGCCGAGATGATGGAAGAGCTCGACGCCGAGCTGAAGGCCCGCGGGGCCGAGCTCGCGTTCGCGGAGATGAAGGACCCGGTGAAGGACCGGCTCAACCGCTATGGGTTGGGCACGCAGATCGGCGAGGCGTACTTCTTCCCGACCCTCGGCGTCGCGGTGAAGGAATTTCTCGAGCGCAACCAGGTCGAGTGGCGCGACTGGGAAGAGGAAGAACCCCCGCAGAAGTGACGAGCTACTCGGAGTAGTTCCACCGGTCCTTGAGATCGTAGTGGTCCGCGTATTCCTCGTGGCGGCAGTCGCCGCACCGCATGTTGGCGAACTCATACGCGCCGCCGACCTCGCGCACGTTGAGTGACTTGCAGATTGGGCAGCGCACGAAGATTTCCTGCCTGGCGAGCGCGGCGTAGTCGATGCGCTTGAATTCCGCGTCGGCGCCCTCGACCGTGATGGCGCGAAACCGCGTGGAGTCGACGGCGTCCTTCTTCGTCCACTCCTCGACCCACAGGCAGTGGCAGGTCTGGCAGCCGACGACGCGCACCGAGGTGGAATCGAGCGTCGTCATCCACCGCGGGTCGCGCTCCAGCTTCACGTTCGAGCAGCAGCGCGGCGTGTCGATCCAGTCCACGCGGCGAGCCTACCGCACGAAAAACCACCGCCGCGCCAGCACGGCCCTCCCCCACGAAGGACCTGCGGCACGGCGGTGGCCAGCATCTCGTGCTGTCTTTGGAGCTTCAGAAGGCGAAGTCGGCCTTCTGCGCCTGCGTCTTCGCGGACTCGATGAGGGCGTCATCCATCGACTTGCTGCCCTCGGCGGCGCGCTTCTTCATCTCGGCCTGCACGTACTGGTCGCGCTCGGCGCTCAGCTTGCTGATCTGCGCCTGGATCTCGGTGCGCTGCTTCGCCTTCTGATCGACGTAGGCCTCGCGTTCCTTCTCGTTCATCGCCTTCATCTCGGGCGGCAGCTCCTCGGCCGCGATGCCGCCCAGGCCCTTGCCACCCTTCTTCGCGTCGACGAGGTCCCAGCTGTCGTTGCGGTACATGGGCGAGGCCTTGGCGGCGGCGCGCGTCGAGAGGCTCGAGGCGCTCATGCCCTGCGCGTTCTTGTCCTGCGCTTCCTGGCGGGCGACCGCTTCCTTCCCGGTGCGGCCGTACGCGATGTACGTCTTGTTCATCTCATTCGAGAGGCGCGCGAGCTCGGCGTCCTGCGGTGCGTCGACGCGGGCCACGGCGCGGTTCGAGTCGATGAAGAGGAAGTTGCCGTCGGCGAGCTTGGCGGCCTCGGCCCACGAGTCGGCCAGGCCCTGCGCCTCGGTGCCGGCGTGGATGGTGTTCACCACGATGCCGCGGCTGATCGCGGTCTTCACCACCTCGCGGAAGGCGATCGGGCCCTGGGTGAACGGCTCGTTGCCCGCGATGTAGATGAGCTTCAGGTCCTTCGGGTTGGGCGACCACTCGAGCTCACCGAGCGCGTGCGAGATGGCCGCGCCGCAGTACTCGTTGCCGCCGTTGGTCGAGAGCTTGAAGAGCGCTTCCGACACCTTGTCGAGGTCGGTGGTGAGCGGCACCATCTTCTGCACGTGGTGCTGCTGCGCCGAGATGCCGTCGTTGCCGTACTGGTACAGCGCCAGCTCGAGCTTCGGGCGCTTGCCTTCCTTCTTCGCGGTCGCGAACGTGTTCACGATGCGCCACAGCTGCTCGCGCGTCTGGTTGATGAGGCCGTCCATCGAGCCCGAGGTGTCGAGGAGGATCGCGATCTGGATCTTCGGCTCAGCGGAGATCTTCGACTCGATCACGGGCTTGGGATCGACCGCCTTGCCATCAGCGAAGCAAGGGGCGGCCACCAACGCCGCGGCGCACGCGGCGAGCAAGGACTTGCGGAACATGTGTGACTCCTGAAGTGAGCGGGCGCGGGTTGGCGAAGCGTGCGACCGTGACCACCTCAAACGAGGCACCTCGCGGGCCGATCTATGGAATCTTTCAGCGCGTGAGCGAGCACCTCCGGCCACCCGAAAGTTCCAGCATCGACGGGGACTTGCGCACGCGCCTCGAGGGCCAGGTCGAGGCCATCGAAGACGGCATTCACCTGCTCGACTCGGTCACCGCCGCGCTCAACCGCGAAGAGCTCGACGCCGACGACCTGCAGACGCTGCGAGAAGCGCACCTCCAGCTCCCGCGCTTGAAGGAAGCGGTCGAAGAGCTCGAACGCCACGAAGCCTCGGCCGCCCTCGCGCGACGCTTTCGCACCCACCTCCGCCACGTCGAAGACGCGCTCTCGCTCACGCTGAAGCAGCCGCCGCCCTCCGTGCACGGCGGGCTGGCGATGGTGCTCCACCGGCAGGCCAACGAGGTGCGCGCGCCGGGGCCGAGCGAGACGGTGTTGATGACCGACCCCGATCCACCGGTGGGCTTTCGCGTCGCGGCCGCCATCTTCACGCCCATCGTCGCGTACCTGCTCTCGCAGTCGCTGTGGCTCACCGCCGCGGTCGCCGTCGCCGCGTGGATCTTCGCGCGCCGTTCGGTCCCGCCGGGCTGGTCGCTGCAACCGCACCGCTTGTTCCTCCCCGACCCGCCCACGCAGGTGCCGCTCTCGCGCATCACCGCGGTCTCGAGTGAGAAGGACGCGGTGGTGGTGCACCACGGCGGAGGCCCCACGCGGCTGCGCTGCGACGATCCCGACCGCTTCGTGGCGCTGCTCGAGCTGTTGCGGTCGCGCTGGCTCGACAAGCTCGAGCCGAGGCCGCGCCCGCACGCCATCTGCCCGACCACCGACGAGCGCACGCAGGCCGACGGCACGTCGATCGTCACCAGCGAGGGGCTCCTCTTCGTACCGAAGGGCCAGGCCCATCTCGTGGCGCCGGCGCTGACGCCGCGCCCGGGTGCGAAGGCCCCGACCGGCGACGCGCTCTACGCGCTGCTCACGCACGTGCCCGAAGGCGGCTGGTCGACGCTCGGCCCGCACCTCGCGCAGGCGTGCGACGGAAAGTGGGTGCCGCGCGGAGGCACTCGCGAAGGCCTCCACCTGCGCTTCTCGACCGACGCCGCGGGCGCCGAGCTCAAAGACAAGGTCGAGCTGCTCTCGACCCCGCGCTGAACCTCAGGCCACCTGGGTGTCGGTGTTGGCGGCGGTGGCGTTCTTCAGCTTCACCGAGACCAGCTTCGAGACGCCCGGCTCTTCCATGGTCACGCCGTACAGGGTGTCGGCGATCTCCATGGTGCGCTTGTTGTGGGTGATGAGGATGAACTGCGAGCCCTTGCTCATCTCCTTCACCATCTCGTTGTAGCGGCCGACGTTGCCTTCATCGAGCGGGGCGTCGACCTCGTCGAGCAAGCAGAACGGCGTGGGCTTGATGAGGAAGATGGCGAAGATCAGCGCCACCGCGGTGAGCGCCTTCTCGCCGCCGCTGAAGAGGCTGATGCTCTGCAGCTTCTTGCCCGGGGGCTGCGCGAGGATCTCCACGCCCGGCTCTTCGCCCGGCGCAGGGGTGGTGAGCATCAACGAGCCGCGGCCACCGCCGAACAACCGCGGGAAGACCGCCTGGAACTTCTCGTTGACGATGTCGAACGTCTCCTTGAACCGCAGGCGGCTGGTCTCGTCGATCTTCTCGATCGCGTCGCGCAGCTGGCGCAGCGAGTCCTCGAGGTCCGCCTTCTGTTTGGAGAGGAAGGCGTAGCGGTCCTTGATCTCCTGGTGCTCTTCGATCGCGGTGACGTTGACCTCGCCCATGCGCTCGACCTGGCCGCGGAGATCCTTCAGCTTCTCCTGCGACTCCGCGCCCAGCTGCGGCACGAGGTGGAACTGGTGCACCGCCTCGAGCAAGTTGGCCTGGAAGCGGTCGCGGACGTTCGCGGTGAGGTGATCGAGCTCGAGCTGGAGTTCCTTCTGCGTCAGCGCCATCGACGAGAGCGACTGGGTGAGCCCGTCGATCTTGCCGCGCACGTCGCGCAGTGCGCCCTCGTCGTCGGTGACGCGCGCCTGCAGCGCCGCGTGCGCCGTCTTGCGCTCGTCGTACACGCCCTTCATCTGCGCGTGCTTCTGCTGACGCTCGGTGCGCTCGGTGGCGGTCTCGGCCATCTTCGCCTCGAGGTGCACCAGGTGGGCCTGGCCCTCGTCGCGCGCCGTCGCCAGCCGCGTGCCGCGCTCGCTCAGCTCGACCACCTGCTCGCTCAGGGCATCGACGCGACGGCGGGCCGCCTCGCCACGTTCCGACACCGACGCCACCTTCACCTTCAGCTCGGTGACCTCGGCGCCCAGCGACGCGATCTTCGCCTCGAGCGACTCGCGCTCGGCGGCCATCAGCTTCACGCGCTCGTCGCGCAGGCCGCGATCGGTCTGGCCGTGCATCACTTCGCCGCGCGAGCTCTCGAGTTCGAACTCGATCGCTGTGCGCGCCGCGTTGAGCTGCTCGAGCTCGGACTGGGTGGTGGAGATGCGCTCGCGCAGCTTCACGAGGCCCGAGCCGGACGTCTGCAGTTCCTTCTCGTGGCCAGCCAGCTCGACCTCGCCCGCGTGGGTGTTCTTCTCGAGGCCGCGAATCACGCCCTCGGAGTGCCCGCGCTGCTTCTGCAGCTCGTAGTGGCGGGTGATGAGCTCGTTGTACCGTTCCTCGAGGCGCTTCACGTCGGCCTGGAGGTCGGCGATCTCGCGCTTCTTCTGCAGCGCGCCCACCGCGGGCCCTTCCATGACGCCACCGGTGATGACGCCGCCCGGCCGCACCACGTCGCCCTCGCGGGTGACGAAGGTGTGCTGCGGGTGCGCCTGGCCCAGCCGCCGCGCGGTCTCGAGATCGTCGACGATCGCCACGCCCGAGAGGAGCTGCGCGACGAGCGGCTTGAGCGTCTCGTCACCGACCTGCACCAGCGTGCTGGCGGTCAGCGTGCCCTCGATCGACGGCAGCACGTCACCGGCCGACGCGAGCACCGGCACGAAGGTCGAGCGACCCTCCTGGCCCGCGTGCAGCCACTGCACCAGCGACACCGCGCGCTCCGGCGTCTCGACGATCACCTGCTGCAGCCGCTCACCGAGCGCCGCTTCGATGGCGCGCTCGTGCTCCGAGGGCGCGGCGATCACGTCGGACACCAGGCCGTACACGCCCGCGACGCGCAGCTCGGGGCCGGCGTGGCCCATCACGGCGCGCACGCCGCGATCGAAGCCGTCGTAGTTCTTCGCGATCTCTTCGAGCGACGTCAGGCGGCTGCGGCGATCGGCGAGCTCTTCGCGCACCGCGACCACCATCACCTCGTTCTCGGCGAACGCTTCCCGCACCTGTTGGAGAGTCGCCTCTTCTTCACCGCGGCGCTGCGTCAGCTCGATCGACAGCTGGCGGGCCTTCTCGACGCGCTCGAGCACTTCCTTGCGCGCGGTGTCGAGCTGCGTCTCTTCGGCCTTCAGCTGCGCCAGCTCCATGGCCGCCTTCTCGTGGCGTTCCATCAGCTCGGTGCGGCGGGTCTCGAGGCCCTGCAGCTTCGACTCGTGGTTGGCGATGCGGGTGGCGATCTCCACCAGCGAGAGGCGCTCGGCTTCCAGTCGCGTGGTGACCTCGGCGACCAGCACCGTGGCGCGGCGCAGCTCCTCTTCCTTCACCTGGAGCGCGACCTCGTCTTCCTTGCTCGCCACGCCCATGCGGTCGAGCTCGGCGAGGCCCTCGGCCTTCTCGTTCTGCGCCTGCTGCTGGCGCGCCGTGACCTCGGTCAACTCGGCGAGCGCCTGCGACACGCGCTGCTGCGTGGCGACGAGATCTTCCTGCCAGTGGGCGATCGACTGCGCGTCGAGCTGCACCTGGCCCTCGATGGCGAACACCTCGGCCGAGAGCTGCTCGAGCGAGAGCGAGTCGGCCTCGAGCTCGGTGCGGCGCTGCGCGATCTCGTTCTCGAGCCGGCGCACCTCTTCCCACGACCCGCGCTCGTCTGCGCTGACCTCGACCAGCCGTTCCTCGAGCACCTTCTTCTGGGCCTGCAGCTCGAGCCAGCGGTGCGAGCTGAAGTGCAGCTCGATGTCGCGCATCTCGGCGCGCAGCCGCTTGTACTTCTCGGCCTTCTTCGCCTGGCGCTCCAGCGCGTCGAGGCGGCGCTCGAGCTCGACCACGATGTCGGTCACGCGCAGGAGGTTCTGCTGCGTGTAGTCCATCTTGCGCTCGGCGGCGCGGCGGCGGGCCTTGTACTTGGTGATGCCGGCGGCCTCTTCGATGATCGCGCGGCGATCTTCGGGGCGCGAGCTGACGATCTGACCGACGCGGCCCTGCTCGATGATCGAGTACGCGCGCGTGCCGACGCCAGTGCCGAGGAAGAGCTCGGTCACGTCGAGCAGGCGGCAGGTGGTCTTGTTGATCTGGTACTCGGACTCGCCCGAGCGGAAGAGCCGGCGCGTCACCGAGACCTCGGGCAGGCCGACCAGCGTCTCGGGCAGCACGTCGCCGTCTTCGACGTGGAAGGTCAGCGTCACCTCGGCCATCGACAGCGGCGCGTGCGTCTCGCTGCCGTTGAAGATGACGTCTTCCATGCCGCGGCCGCGGAGGTTCTTCGCGCTCTGCTCACCCATCGCCCAGCGAATGGCGTCGACGACGTTCGACTTGCCGCACCCGTTGGGGCCGACCACGCCCGTCACGCCATCGTCGAAGCCGATGACGACGCGATCCATGAACGACTTGAAGCCGGTGATGTCGAGCCGCTTGATGCGCATGTGTCGTGAGCCCCGCGATCGTCGCTGAGGCCGGTAAATCGGCCTCGGAGACGCGCGAACTAGCATGACACTACGTCAGATGACCATATGTTCCGGGCCGGTCTTGACCTGACAAAAGCTGCGGGGCGCACCTCGCAGAAAATGTCAGGCTGCCGAGCGGACCATCTCCTTCACCGCGACCAGGACCCCGTCGACGATGCGGATGGAGGGGCGCGAAACGAGACGCGTTACGGGCATGACGCTGGCGGGCCTGGCAGCCTGCTGACCCAGCACTACGACTTTGTTGTCATTCTCGTTGGTCGACATCTCGTGCTCCCCGACCTCTTCCTCAGCAAGTGAGAGGCCAGCCACTGGTGCGGCGCTGACCCGTTGCTTCACGAGGGTTACGCACGGCCGAAGCGGTCGGTTCATTCAGGTGGAGCGTTGGTGCCTCACCCGGGCCGCGACATGCGTGCTCCGCTGTCCTCATTTCGGAATGTAGGTGGATCAGGGCACTTCGAGGCCGATGAGGGTGTTGCCCGACGAGCCGGGCAACGCGACCCGAATCAGCGCCACCGAGCCGGGGGTCAGCGCCTTCAAACCGGCCATCAGCTCATCGCGCGAACGAATGGGCTTTCGGTTGAGCTCGACCACCGTCATGCCGCGACGCAGGCCCGCTTCGTCGGCCGGAGAGCCGGGGACCACCTCCATCACGAACGCGCCGTTCTTCGGCAGCCCGCCGGCTTCGGCCAACCGCGGATCGGGGTCGCTCAACGCGAGGCCGAGGCGGTGCGGCTCACCGGCCGTGGGCTTCAAGCCGCGCGTGTCGCCGACGTTCTCGAGATCGGGCCGCACGCCGAGCTTCACCTTGAGCTCGAGCGGCTTGCCGGCGCGCACCACGCTCAACGTCACCGTCGCGTCGGGGCGCTTGAGGGCCACCACGCGCGTGAGCGACGACGACGATCCGACGTGCTCGTTGTCGATGGCGATGACCACGTCTTCTTCCTTCACCCCGCCCTTCGCCGCCGGGCTGTTCTCGTTGACCTGGGTGATGAGCGCGCCGTCTTTGCCCGGCACCTCGAGCGCGCGGGCCAACGCGGGCGACACGTCCTGGATGCCGACGCCCAGCCAGCCGCGCGTGACGCTGCCGTTCTTCTCGAGCTGGGGCACGACGGCCTTGATGAGATTGGCGGGCACCGCGAAGCCGATGCCGGTCGCCGAGCCGATGATGGCGGTGTTCATGCCGATCACCTCGCCCTTCAGGTTGAAGAGCGGGCCGCCCGAGTTGCCCGGGTTGATGGCCGCGTCGGTCTGCAGGAATTGGTCGTACCGCGAGGCGCCGATCTGCCGATCGCTCGCCGAGATGATGCCGGTCGAGACGCTCTGCGCGAGGCCGAACGGGTTGCCGATGGCCACCACCCAGTCGCCGACCTTCATGGTGCCCGAGTCGCCGAGCTTCACCGCGGGCAGCGGGTCGAACTTGCCGACCAGCTTCACCAGCGCGACGTCGGTCAGGGGGTCGCGGCCGAGCACCTGGCCGTCGAAGGTCCGCCCGTCGTCGAGGCGAACCTTGATGCTCACCGCGCTCTCCACGACGTGGTTGTTGGTCAACACCAGGCCCTTGGCGTCGATGAGGAAGCCCGAGCCGGAGCCCTGGTTGAGCGGCGCCTCTTCGGGGCGCTGACCGCGCTTGCGCATGAAGCGTTCCATCAGCTCGGCCTGCTCGCCCGTCGGCTTCTTGGCGACGTCGAGGTAGACCACTGCGCTCTTCACGGAATCGACGAGCGGCGCCAGCGACGGCATGGGAGACACGACGGCGGGCGGGTCGGCCAGCGCGGGTACGGCGACCCAGGTGAAGGCCAGCGCGAGGGTGGTGAGCGCGGTGGAGACGTTTCGTTTCGACACGATCTTTCCTCCTGAATCGAACAGCCGGCGTTCGAGGTAATGCAGCACCGCCAACGGTCAACCCGGCCTGTGATTTCCGTCCTGAATCGACACCGGTGGCCCCACCGAATATGACCACCCTCGTCCCGTGGTTTCGGCCGAAGGAACAGGACCTTTCCAGATGACCTCGCGCAGAAGCAGCCCCCACCCGTTCGGAGCGGCTGTCTGGCTGCTTCCCCTCTCGCTCGCGCTGCTCTCCGGGTGCCCGGGGCCGATCGACACCGGCGACGGAGGGATGGACAACACCATCGTGGTGGGGCCGAAGGGCGGCCTCTTCCTGCGCAACGGCTACGGCCTCGACGTGCCGGCCAACGCGTTCACGGAAGAGACGACCATCTTCGTGACCATCGTCGACACCGGCATCCCCGAGGTGCCGATGCGCAAGCGCATCAGCTTCGGCTACCGCCTCTCGCCCTCGTCGCTGGTGCCCAAGGCGCCGCTCACGCTCTTCCTGCCGTGGATCAACGATCGCCTCGTCGCGGGCGTCGACCCCGGCACGTACGACATGCGCCGGCAGCAGGGCAGCGAGGCCTTCGCCGCGCTCCCCGGCGTGGCGGTCAACATGATGCCGGTGCCCAACGTCTCGGCGAAGACCGACAAGCTCGGCCTCTTCTGGGTCACCAGCCCGTCGGAGCCGAACGTCGCGCGCCTCGAGCTCGACCCGAAGGAAGCGAACCTGCGCGTAGGTGACATGCAGCAGTTCACCGCGCGCGTGGTGTCGCCGACCGGCGAGACGCTGATGGCGCCGGTGACGTGGAAGGTCGTGCCGCCGCGCGTGGCGTCGATCGATCAGACCGGCCTGCTCACCGCGCTCGACCCCGGCATCGCGACCGTCACCGCGCGCTCGGGCATGCAGACCGCGACCGCGAAGGTCTACGTGCAGGGCACCACGGTCGGCCCCGGCACGTGGGTGCACGAGAACCCATTCCCCACCGGCAACGATCTCTGGGGCGGCGCCTTCGCGCCCGCGGGCCTCGGTACGGCGTACGCCGGCAACAACGGCACCGTGCTCCTCGAGTCGGGCGGCAACTGGACGCGCGCGTTCTCGTACCCCGGCGTGGTGCTCAAGGGCGTCGGCGGCACCTCGATGACCGACGCAGTGGCGATCGGTGAGACCAACGGCGCGGGCGTGCTGGTGGAATTCAAGGGCACCACGGCGCCGCCGGTGGTGAAGGTCTTCCAGCCCACGCGCATCAGCGATCTCTCGTTCCTCTGGTTCGACGGCACGCACGGCATGGGCGTCGGCTCGGGCAACGAGGTCGTCATTCGCCGCGATGGCGGGTGGACCACGGAGTACCACCCGTCGTTCGAGGCGCTCCTCTCGGTGATCGGCGACGGCGCCGGCAGCTTCACCGTCGTGGGCGAGCTGGGGTCGATCTACAAGTGGGACCCGACGCGCAACGTGTGGGACTCGCTGTACGACACGCGGCTCGCGGTGAAGCTCGACGCGGCGCAGATCATCGATCCCGTCACGGGCGAAGCGTGGGCGGCGGGCGGTGCGCGGCTGTGGCACTTCATCGGCACGGGCTGGGTCGCCGAGCCGCTGCCGTCGAGCACGCCGATCGTGAAGGCCACCGCGCTGGCGGTCTTCGACTCGCGCGTGTTCGTCGGTGGAGAGCGCTCGCTGAGCGGCGCGACGTTGCCTCCGTCGAAGGGCGTGGTGCTCGTGCGCTCGACCAGCACCGTCGCGAACGACGGCGGGCTCGATGACGGCGGCTTCGACCCCGACGCGGGCACCGCGCAGGTCACCACGTGGACGCCGTTCCACCTCCGCGAGCTGCAGGTGCCGCGGTCGATCTTCGGCACCTCCGCCGAGGGCCGCGTGGTGGGCGACCTGGGCGCAGTCTGGGTGTGGAACACCACGACGCACACGCTGAGCGAGCGGAGCAAGGGCTTCTACGGCGCGGTGGCCGATCTCGCGGCGACCGACACCGACGTCTTCGTGGCGGTCAACGAGTGCCTCGACCTGCGCTGCGCGGCGAAGCGCGGCACGGTGATGCACCGCGGGACGAACGGCTTCGAGCCGCTCGGTACGTTGCCGGGCCCCGAGCTCGTGTACGCCATCGTCGCGCGCAGCAACACCGAGGTGGTGGTGAGCACCGACGCGCACCTCTTCCTCTGGAACGGCTCGGCGTGGTCCGAAATCCCCGTCGGGGGCGGCCTCGGCGGCCCGATTCACGATCTCGCGTGGTGCGGCACCGACCTCTGGGGCGCGGGCCACACCGGCTCGGTCTACAAGGGCTCGACCGCGGCGATGTCGGTGAACTCGTCGCCGGCGAACATTCCACTGCTGGCGCTGCATTGCCCGGTGCCAACCGAGCTGTGGGTGGTGGGCGAGAAGTTCCTCGCGTCGAAGAGCGGCGGCGGCGGGTGGGCGCAGCGCGCGTCGGACACCGTGAGCCAGGCGCCGTGGCAGGCCGTGTGGAGCCCGGGCGTCGGCGAGGGCTTCGCGTTCGGTGACGCGATGTTCGGCGTCTACTGGGACACGGAGCAGCTCGTGCTGCAGGACCAGACCGGCCCCATCGGCATCGACGTCACCACCGCGATGTGGGGCAGCTCGATCGACAACCTCTACATGGCGGGGCTGAGCAAGCTGCCGGGCGTATTCGGCTTCATGCTGCGCTTCGACGGCATTCAGTGGACGCTGGTGGACCCGGGCGCGCACCGCAAGGGCACCGCGCTGTCGGGCCGCTCGCGCACCGAGATCTGGCTGGGCACCGAGGGTGGCGGCGTGCTGCGCGCCGTCGCTCCGCCCTGATTCTTCGGGAGGGACGACATGACGAGGCTGATGGTGTTGGCCGTGCTGGGTCTGACGGCCGCGGGCTGCAAGGCTCCGAAGTGCGAGCAGCGCAAGAAGGCGCTGCAGGCGATCGTCGCCGACGAGGACAAGAAGCGCGTCGCGGCGCGAACTGCGCCGGTCACCATGCGGTGGCCCAACTCCGATGAGCTCGACGAGGCGGCCGGCAACCGCAACGAGCAGTGGAAGAGCCTGGGCGTGCAGCTGATGGTGCTCGCCGGCTCGCAGATCGAGGCGGTCGATCTGCAGAAGGCCCTGAAGCTCGCCGCGACCGCGAGCGTGAGGGTGTGCGTGCAGAAGAAGGGCCCCGTGGTGCGCAAGTACAGCCTCGACGCCGACGAGAAGTTGGTGAGCGAGATGATGGCGAAGATCGCCGACCTCGACCCCGCTGATCGCGCCACGGTGATCGCCGGGGAGTTCGCCGATCGCAAGTGGTCGTGCGACGGCATTCCG
Source organism: Myxococcaceae bacterium (assembly GCA_046351675.1). Lineage (GTDB taxonomy): Bacteria > Myxococcota > Myxococcia > Myxococcales > Myxococcaceae > Archangium_A. The sequence goes on along the minus strand of JAXLYB010000004.1, from coordinate 402,378 downwards.
AACACCTTCACGGCGGTCGCCCGTGCGTCGCCGTCGGACCGGCTGACGCTGCTCGCCGGCGGCGTGGTGGACTCGTTCGACGACTGCAACTGCCCGCGCGCCGACGTGGAGCCCGCGTACGCCGCGCTGACGTTGATGGCCGACGTGTGGGACGAGCAGATGGACTGCGCCGAGATCAAGGCCGGTGGGGAGGGCGCGCAGACGCTCAAGCTGAAGAGCGGCTTCACCGGCGAGGACCTCCTGGTGCAGTTGAAGGCCGCGGGCGCCGCCGGCGTCACGTTGCCGCCCGCCCAGCCGAACTGACGTCAGGCGCCCGGCTCGCGCCTCGTCTTCACGGGCATGCCCCGGTCGTCACTTCGCTTTCGTCGCCCCCGCGCGTGATCGGTCGCGCGGGGGGAATTCCTCCTTCGACGAAAGCGAACTCCCGTGGTGCCCCTGCTCTCTGCGAGCGCGTTGAATCGCGCGCTCTCGATTCGTGACCTGTCTGACCCGGCGTGGGGACCTCACGCGATGCAAGCGCTCGTGCGGCTGCTGTCGGACGCCGCGGGTGGGCTCGACGTGCGAGTCCATCGCGCGCCCGCCGTGGTGTCGGTGGCCGACAACTACGACGCGCTCGGCTACCCGGCCGGTGGTGCCGCGCGGGAAGCACGGTGGACGAGGTACGTGACGGCCGACGCGCTGCTGCGCACGCAGACGTCGGCGATGGTGCCTCCGCTGCTGCGGGCGATGCGAGGCGAGCCGCCCGCAGACGTGGCGTTGGTGTGCCCTGGGCTCGTGTACCGGCGCGATCAGATCGATCGCCTGCACGTCGGTGAACCGCACCAGGTCGACGTGTGGCGCGTCGGGACTCGCGCTCCGGCCGATGGTTCGTCGCTGCGCGATTGGGTCGCCGGGCTCGTGGGGGCGGTGTTGCCGGGGCGCGAGTGGCGGCTGCTCGAGGCGCGGCACCCGTACACGCGGGACGGTGTGCAGGTCGAGGTGCGCGACGGCGAGGCGTGGGTCGAGGTGGGAGAGGCGGGCGTGGCGGCGCCGGAGCTGCTCGAGGCGTGTGCCGGGGCCGGGGTGCGCGGGCTGGCGAGCGGGTGGGGGCTCGATCGCCTGCTCATGCTGCGCAAGGGGCTGGGCGACGTGCGGTTGTTGCGGTCGGAAGATCCACGCGCGCAGCGGCAGCTGCTCGACCTCGCGCCCTGGCGGCCGCTGTCGAGTCTGCCGTTGATGCGCAGGGACCTGTCGCTGGCGGTCGAGCCTGAAGAGGCCGACGTCGAGGTGCTCGGCGATCGCGTGCGGGAAGTGCTCGGAGATCGCGCGGCGTGGGTCGAGGCCGTCGAGATCGTGCTCACCTGCCCGGTGGGCGAGCTGTCGGAAGTCGCCCGCGGGCGGTTGGGGGCGCGGCTCGGGCAGGTCAACGTGCTGCTGCGGTTGTCGGTGCGGGCGGTCGATCGCTCGCTGACCACGGCGGAGGTGAATGCGCTGCGCGATGACGTCTACCGGGCCCTGCACGCCGGTGACGTGGCTTGATGGCGCGGAGGTACGGGGCTCTCGAGCCGCGAGAACCCCGAGTGGAGCGCGCCTGTCGCACGGCCCCGGGCGATGCGTGTGACGTTTCCGGCGGTGGGTGCGGGTTTCGTCACGCGCATGGAAGCGGGCGATGCGTGTGACGTTTCCGGCGGTGGGTGCGGGTTTCGTCACACGCACGGAAGCGGGCGATGTGTGTGACGTTTCCGGCGGTGGGTGCGGGTTTCGTCACGCGCATGGAAGCGTTCTCCCCTCACCCCGACCCTCTCCCCAGCGGGGAGAGGGAGGCTTGGGTCAGAACGCGGCGAGCGGGGCGAGGCCCGGCATCGGCCCGCTGTGGGCGAACGCGAGCCACTTCACCTCGACCTTGTCGACCTCCAGCCGGGTTGCGAGCGACTGGATCGACTTGCGGCATTGCTCGACGTCGTCACTGAAGATCCACGGGGCGTTGCGGACCTTGCCGTCGGCCTGCCCGGTGACGGCGTCGCCGAGGAAGAGGACGCCCCCAGCGAGGTAGGCGGCGCTGCCGGTGGTGTGCCCGGGCACGAGGAAGCCCTGCACCTTCGCCGCGCCGAGCTCGACCACCTCGCCGTCGCTGAGCGCGTGAGCCACCTTCGGGCTCTTCGCGGGGTCGTTCTTCGACATGCGAGGCAGCGGCCCCTTCGCGGCGACCTCGCCCTCGATCATCGGCTTCTCGGCCGCCATCGCGTAGACCTCGGCGCCCGGGAAAGCCTGGCACCCGCCGACGTGATCGCGGTGACCGTGCGTCAGGAAGATCGCCTTCACCTCGAGCTTGAGCTCCGCGAGCTTCGCCTTGAGCTTCTCAGCCGCGGGATCATTGCCGCAGTCGATCAGCGCGGCCTTGCCGTCACCCAGCGGCACGATGAAGGCCTGCACGTAGCCATCAGCGACGCCGATCGGTCCGCCGAGGTCGGTCACCGGCTGCACCGGCACCAGGCCCGAGAAGGTCGCGGCCATGATTCCGCCGAAGACGAGGACGAAGACCACCACCACGCCGAGCACGACGAGCAGGACTCGTTTCATGCGGCCGACTTAACGGCTTCAGTCGACCTGCGCGATCTTGTTGCGATCTTCGAGGAAACCGCCGACCGCCTCGTTGATCGAGTCGGCGATCTTGTCCTGGTATTCCTCGTCGGCCAGCCGCTGCTCTTCCTCGGGGTGCGAGAGGAACGACGTCTCGACGAGGATGGCCGGCATGCGCGCGCCGAGGAGCACGAAGAACAGCGCTTCCTTGGTGCCGAGATCCTTCACGCCCTTGTAGTCCTCGGACAGGTTGTGAACGATCGACTTCTGCACGCGCTCGGCGAGCCGCGACGATTCGCCGGTGTTCGCCTTGGTCGCGAGGTCCGCGAGGATGTACTGGAGGTCGCCCACGCCACGCTCGGTGGTGGCGTTCTCGCGCGCCGCGAGGCGAATCGAGTACCGGTTGGAGCTGGTGTTGAGCGTGTAGGTCTCGACTCCGCGCAGCGTCTTGGTCGGCGCGGAGTTGCAGTGAATGCTGATGAACAGGTCGCCCTTCTGCCGGTTGGCGAAGCGCGTGCGGTCTTCGAGCTTCACGAAGGTGTCGTCGTCGCGCGTCAGCAGCACCTCGAGGCCGGCCGCCTCGAGCCGCGCGGCGAGCTTCTTGGCGATGGCGAGCGCGATGTCCTTCTCGCGGGTGCCGCCCGGGCCGATGGCGCCGGTGTCGTGGCCTCCGTGCCCGGCGTCGATGATCACCCGGCGCACCTTGAGGCCGAGCTGCTGCGCCAGCGAGAGATCGGAAACCCCCTCGGTCTTGGCGAGCTTCGCGAGGCGGTTGCGCGCTTCCCCTTCCTCGACCTTGTCCTTGCCCTTGGCGCCCACGCGCACGTCACGCAGGCGCTCGGCGAGGCTGGCCGCGACGCTCTCGTCACCCTCGTCGACGTCATCGGTCGCGCGCGTCTCACCGTCATCGTCGGCTGGGCGGCTGGGAGGCAGCCGGCGGGCCTGGGCGGTGAGCGGGCCTTCGTCGGCGCGCGGCGCGACACCCTCGAGCGGGCGAATCGCGCGGCGAATCGCCTCGGCCACGTCGACGGCTGGCGGTTCCTTGTCTTCCGGCGGGCGGGCGGGCTTCGCCGGGGGCTCGGGCGCGTCGCGCTTCTCGGCCTTCGCGACCTTCTCGGCGCGCTTGTCCTTCCCAGCGTCCTTCGAGTCCTTCCCGTCGGCCTTCGACGGCGCGTCCTTCGCGGTGTCCTTCGCGTCGGCGCGCTTGGTGGCGGGCTCGTCGTCTTTCTTCGCGGTGGCCTTCGCGTCCTTCGGGAGCGCGGCGAGCATGGCCTGCATGTCCTTCTTCTTGTCGCCCGCGTTCTTGAGCGCGTCTTCGAGCACGCGGCGCGCCCCGGCGGTGTCGCCCTCGCGATCGGCGAGCAGGCGCGCGAGTGAGAACGCCGCGTCGTCGCACAGCTTGTGCCTGGGCCAGGTGCTGATCAGCTTCTGGTAGTTGCGCTCGGCGGCGTCGCGGTCTTCGGAGTTGCCCGAGAAGCGCGACAGCTCGTTGTCGAGCTCGGCGGCGTCGAACAGGGCCTCGGGCGCGCGATCGCTCTTGGGGTACTTGCGCGCGACGGCCTCGAACTTCTTGGCGACGTTCTGCCAGTGGTGGCGCAGCGAGCGGCGCTTCGCGTCGCCCTTCAGCTTGGCGTACGCGCTCTTGGCGTCGCCAAACGCCTCATCGGCCGCATCGGCGCGGGCCACGGAGGCGAGCAAGACAAGGCTGATCAACGAAGTCCTGATCATGATCGGTCGCTACAGAGGTGTGGGATGTGACCACGCGCCACACACGTGGGCAAAATTTCGGAAATTGGAGGTAGGCTGCACAGCCATGTCGCAGCAGCAGGGCAAGGGTGGAGGAGAGAAGAAACCGGGCACGGCCGCCCCCAGGACGGCCACCGGTTCCATTCCCGCGCAGCCGATGAGCGAGGCTGAGGCGAACATGCGCACCGACGCGTCGATGCTGACGACGCACCAGAAGAGCCTGCTGGGCTCAGGGTTCGCCGACTCGAGCGCGGAACGGCGGCGGGTCTCGGCGCTGGGCGCGACCGTACCGGGTGCGCAGAAGATGCCGCACGGCACGGCGAAGGAAGAAGAGCCCGAGTCGAACCAGAAGTTCGACGGCAAGACGGTGCCGGCCGAGCTGCAGGCGCGCGACCTGTGGAAGGCGCTCAAGCCGCTGGCGACCAACAAGGCGGGCAAGCGCTCGAAGGACGCGCTGATCAACGTCGTCAACCAGTTCGGCTTCTTGACCAACCCCCGCTACGCCGAAGACGCGCCGGGCAAGATTCGCGGTCACATCTTCGTGTGGGACGTCAGCCGCGCGATGGAGTGCGAGATTCCCCACTTCGTCGGCGCGAAGGAGCTCACGCTCGCGCAGACCTGCGACTGGGTGCGCCACGAGGGCCCGATGCGCGGCTGGAAGCGGTGCAACGACGAGGCGATCGATCGCGCGAACGCCGGCTTCCTGGTGGTCGCCCTGCCCCGCGACGCCCGCACCAAGCACATCGCCATCGTGCTCCCGCAAGAGCCGCCCGCGGACAACTCGCCCCGGCTGTCGGGCATCTGCCTGCGACGCGAAGGCTTCGTGCACCCGCGCGACATGTTCGGCTCGAAGCCGATCGACTGCTTCTTCCACGACTGAGCGGCAGCCTCAGCTCGCGTACCACCCGAGCACGCGCGCGAGATCTTCGTCGACGACGCGCGCCCAGGTGGGCTCGGTGGGCACCACCGCGGCCAGCACCTTGTCTCCGTTGCGCACCGGCCGACGCCCCGGGCGCACGCTGGCGGTGACGGTCTGCTTCACGTCGTTGCGGAAGTAGTGCGCGGGGAAGCGGAACTCGTCCTTCGTGTCGGGCAGCAGCGAATCGGGCGTCAGCCACACCAGCGCGCCGACCCGCAGCGGGGCGACCTCGCGGCGAATCGCGCGCCGCAGCTCGAACGCCACGCCGCCCGCGGTCAGCAGCAGCCCGAGCCCGATGATGGCGGTCTGGAGCCACACCCAGCCCGCGCGGTCGCGGGCGAAGACGGCCTCCTGCGCGCGCGTCGGGGCGGCGGGGTCGACGAGCAGCTTCACCGGGGCGCCGGCGAAGAGCTTCTCGGCCTCGACGCCATCGGTCTCGACGCCCGAGGCCGAGTAGTCACGGCCGCCGAGCTGGTACACGACGCGCAGCTTCGCCGGCGTCTCGAGGCGTCGATCGAGCGGGGGGAGCGCGACCTCGGACACCTTGCCCTCGACCGGCGTGGCCACCTCGAGGAACTGGCGCTGGGCGGCGAGCGGCGCCTGGAACCACGTGGCGGCCACCACGCAGATGATGGTGAGCACCAGCGCGATGCCGCCGACGAGGCCGACGCGCACCAGCGCCCCGGGCACCTGGGTCAGCCGCACCGGCCGCGGCGCGCTGGGAATGGCGAGCTGCACGGCTCAGCCCCCCTTGAGGCGGCGCTTCCAGTCCGCGATGGCGCTGAGCGCTTCGAGGGGCGTGGTGGTGTCGACGCTGAAGTTCTCGAGCGCGGTGAGCACCTCGGCGTGCGGGCCGGTGGGCCGCGACTTCTGGCCCCCGCCGAAGAGGCCCAGCTGCGACTCGTCGATGACCTGCGGGGCCGCCGCGCTCTTCTCGGCCCCGGCGGTGGCGCGGCGCGCGAGGCGGGGGCGGCCGTTCTCGTCGAACTCGCCGGCCTCGAGGTTCTTGAGCAGTTCGCGCGCGCGGGCGAGCACCTCGGGCGGCAGCCCGGCGAGGCGCGCGACCTCGATGCCGTAGCTGCGGCTGGCGGCGCCGGCGATCAGCTTGCGCAGGAAGATCACGCGGCCACCGTGCTCGCGCACCGCGATGGAGCAGTTCTTCACCCGGGCCTTCTCGCGCGCGAGGTCGGTGAGCTCGTGGTAGTGCGTGGCGAAGAGCGTGCGCGCGCCGATGCGATCGTGCAGGTGCTCGGCGACGGCCCACGCGAGCGACAGGCCGTCGTAGGTGCTGGTGCCGCGGCCGATCTCGTCGAGGATCACGAGCGATCGCCGCGTCGCGTGGTGGAGGATGTTCGCGGTCTCGGTCATCTCGACCATGAAGGTCGACTGCCCACGCGCGAGGTTGTCGGACGCGCCGACGCGGGTGAAGACGCGATCGCACACCCCCAGCCGCGCCTTCTTCGCCGCGACGAAGCAGCCGGCCTGGGCCATCACCGCGGCGAGCGCGACCTGGCGCATCACGGTCGACTTACCGGCCATGTTGGGCCCGGTGATGATCAGCACCTGCGCGTCTTCGCGATCGACGCGCACGTCGTTGGGAATGAACGATTCACCGCCCAGCGCCTTCTCGACCACCGGGTGCCGGCCACCCTCGAGCTCGAGCACGCTCGACTCATCGATGACCGGGCGCACGTAGTGGTTCTCAGACGACACGCGCGCGAACGACACCAGCGCATCGAGGGTGGCGACGGCCTCGGCGGCGGCGCGCAGCTGACCCGAGCGCGAGACGACCAGCGCGCGGAGCTCTTCGAACAGCCGCAGCTCGAGCGCGATGCGCTTCTCGTCGGCGGTCAGCACCTTCTCTTCGTAGACCTTGAGCTCTTCGGTGACGTACCGCTCGCCGCCGGCGGTGGTCTGCTTGCGAATCCACTCGCGCGGCACGAGCTGCAGGTTCGCCTTGGTGACCTCGAGGTAGTACCCGAAGACCTTGTTGTAGCGGACCTTGAGCGACCCGATGCCGGTGCGCTCGCGCTCGCGGATCTCGAGCTTGAGCAGGTAGTCCTTCCCGCTGGCCGAGAGATCGATGAGCTGGTCGAGCTCGGCGAGGTAGCCCTTGCGAATGAAGCCGCCGTCGGCCTGGACCACCGGAGGCTCGTCGACGAGAGCCTTGCTGAGCGTCTTGCCGAGCTCTCCGAGCGCGGGGTTGGTGAGCGGGCTGACGAGGGCCTTGAGCAGCGGCGCGGTGAACTCGCCGAGCGCGGCGACGAGCTTCGGCATCGCCGCGAGCGAGCGGCCGAGCGCGTCGAGGTCGCGCGGCGTGCCCGAGGCGAGCGAGAGCCGGCCGCACAGCCGCTCGACGTCGGCGACCTGCTTGAGGGCCCCGACGAGCTCTTCACGGCGGGCCGCGCGCTCGACCAGCTCGCCGACGCCATCGTGGCGGGCGGCGATGGCGCGCACGTCGGCCAGCGGGCTGACGAGCCAGCGCGCGAGCTTGCGGGCGCCGGGGCTGGTGCAGGTGCGATCGATGACGCCCAGCAGCGAGCCGGCGCGCGCCCCATCGCGCAGCGTCTTCACCAGCTCGAGGTTGGCGCGGGTCGACTCGTCGATGACCAGCGCCCCGCCGCGCGCCTGGAGGCTGATGCGATCGACGTGCGCCGCGGTGCTCTTCTGGGTCTCCTTGACGTACCGGAGCGCCGCGCCCGCCGCGCCGATCGACGGCCCGGCCTTGTCGACGCCGAAGCCCTCGAGGCTCTGGGCCTGCAGGTGGCCGAGCAGCAACGCGCGCGCGCGCTTGAGCTCGAACGCGTCGGCGGGCAGCGACGACAGCGACGGCCGCTTGCCGAACGCGCGCAGCAACGTCTCGAGGGTGGCCTCGGCCCCCGCGGGCCCGAGCAGTTCACGTGGCGCGGCGCGCACCAGCTCGTCGGCGACGGCCTCGAACGAGCCGGGCTGCAGCGCGACGAATTCCCCGGTCGACGCGTCGATCAGCGCCGCGCCCCACTCGCCGTCGTCTTCAGCGGGCAGCACGGCGGCGAGGAAGTTGTTTTCCTTCGCGTCGAGCACCTCGTCGTCGAGCACCATGCCCGGGGTGATGACGCGCACCACCTCGCGCTTGACGATGCCCTTGCCGGGAGGCGTGAGCTGCTCGCAGATGGCGACGTTCTGACCGGCGTCGATGAGCCGCGCGATGTAGCGCCGGGCCGCGTGGTACGGCACGCCGCACATCGGCACGCGGTCGCTGCCCTTGGCGCGGGAGGTGAGCGTGATCTGCAGCAGCTCCGCGGCCTTCACCGCGTCTTCGAAGAAGAGCTCGTAGAAGTCGCCGAGGCGGAAGAAGAGCAGCGCGGTCGGGTGCGCCGCCTTGACGTCGAGGTACTGCTTCATCATCGGCGTCAGGGTGGCGGCGTCGACGAGCTCCGGCGGCTGTTCGGGCGCGGGGGCCGCGGCGTCCGGCGTTCCAGCGGCTGACGGGGCGAGGTCGGCAGGCACGTCAGGCACGTCTATTTCATTTGGCGCGAGGTGTCCCTCCATTCAGGCCCCCTCGGGGAGCAGATCGAGCTGCTCTTCGTCGGGCGAGGTGAGCTCGGCGTCGAGGCGCTCGGCGATGGTGGTGAGGCGCTCGGGGTGCGGCGGCCGGGCCCCGAGATCCATCACGCGGCGCGCGAGCTGCAAGGCGTTGCCGCGACCGGTGACGAGCCGGCCCCGGGCCTCGTCGAAGGCCGACTGCGCACGGTGGAGGCGCTCGCCGACCTCGTGAAAGGACTCCATGGCCATGGCGAGCTTCTCGATGAGCCGCCCGGCCTCGGCGGCGATGCGCTGGGCGTTGTGGGCCTGCCGCTCGGTGCGCCACACGTGGCTGACGACCTGCAGCGTGGGCAGCAGCGTCGCGGGGCTGGTGAGAATGACCCGCTGTCGCGCGGCGTCTTCGTAGAGGTTCAGGTCGCGGGCCACCGCGGCGTGAAACGCGGCCTCGTTGGGCACGAAGAGCAGCACCAGGTCGAGCGTCCTGTTGCCGAGGAGCTGCTGGTAGTCCTTCTGCGACAGCGCGCGAATGTGCATGCGCAGCGCGTGCACGTGGGCCTCGAGGGCCTGCTCGCGCTCGTCATCGTCGGGAGTGCGCGTCGAGGCGATGAAGGCCGACAGCGAGCACTTCGAGTCGACGATGAGCGCGCGGTCGGGCGGCAGGTAGATGAGCGCGTCGGGCCGGCGGTGCTGGCCGTCTTCGGTGCGGTGATCGACCTGCAGCTCGTACTCGCGGCCCTCGGTCAGCCCGGCGGTGGCGAGCAACGACTCGAGCACCAGCTCCCCCCAGTCGCCCTGCGCACGGGACTCTCCCGTGAGCGCGGCGGCGAGCGCGTTGGCGTCGGCGTGCAGGCGGTTCTGCGCTTCCTGCAGCCCGCGCAGCTTCTCGAGCAGCGCCCCGCGATCTTTCGCGTCGACCTCGTACGCGTGGTCGACCTTCTCCGAGAATTCCCGCAGCCGCTCCCGAAGGGGCGCCACGACGGCCTCGACGCCGCGTTGGCTGACCTCGAGGAGCGACGCCCTGCCCTCCTCGACCAGCTTCCGCGAGGTCGCCTCCAGCTCGAGCCGCAGCGTCTGGGTGCGCTCGGCCGCCAGCGCCCGCTCGGTGGCCAGCCCGGTCTCGGCGACCCGCAGCGCCTGTTCGACCCGCTCGAGCTGCAGCATGGCCTGCCGGAGCCGCTCTTCACGCGAGGCCAGCATCGCGCGCGCGCTCGCGAGATCGAGCTCGACCAGCCGCTGCGAGGTCTGCGCGGTGCGCGAGGCGAACAACCACCCAAGGGTGCCGAAGACCGACGCGCTCACCACCCCGACGAGAAAGAGGAGCATCGCCAACACATACCAACCGGGTCCGACATGTTCGGCCGGCCCCCCCCCGGCAGACCCCTTGCACAGCCCGCCGCGATGCGTCGCCGCGCCCACGTCTTCACGCTGATCGCCACCCTCGTCCTCGCCCACCGTGGCCGGGCAGACACGCTTGCCGACGCCCTCAAGCGGGAAGCGACCGCCGCCTTCCGCGCGGGCCGCTTCGACGTCGCCTGCCCGCTCTTCGAGAAGGTGGTGCAGACCTCGAAGTACGACGCCTGGGGGTGGAACGACCTCGCGCTGTGCCGGGTGCGCGCGTTGGCGTTCGACGGGGTGCTCGAGCCTCTGCAGAAGGCGGCCGCGCTCGAGAAGGTGGTGGGCGACGAGCCGTTGAAGAAGGCGATCGCCACGAACGAGGGGTTGCTGGCGAAGGCGCTGCAGGCACACCCCGGGGAGAAGGGCGTGGGCCTGCCAGCGGCGGTGCTCGGCGTGCACCGCTACGACGCAGAAGACCTCGAGACCGGCTGCCCGCTGCTGGAGCTCTCGCTGGCGAGCGGCGAAGTGGTGCTCGAGGCGGCCGAGTGGGCGCGCGTGGCGACGTGCCGGGTGAGCCGTGGCGCCTCGTCGGCCGGGGTGCTGGCGGCCCTCCAGTCCGCGCACCAGGGCGGCGCGCCGATCGAAGCCATCGTCGACCGGTTGGTCGAACGCGACCGCCAGGCCCGCCCCGACGCCAGCGACTGGCAGAAGCGCTGCGTCCCGCTCGACGGGAAGGCGTGTAGCCGGCACTGGCTCCTGTGCACCGCCCAGGCGGTCAGCGAGCAGGACTCGTACGTGTCGACGACCACCGAGCGCATGGTGGTGATCGAGGCGGGCACGATGAGCCGGTGGAAGCGACGTTCTCCCTTCGACCTCGCCGCCGAGAACGAGCTCGCGAGCACCACCACCCGCGAGTACGTGCGGTGCGGTGCCCCGCCCGGCATGCCGGGAATGAACGCGGTCGGCGAGGGCCTCACGGAGCACCTGGTGCTCGCGATCGACCCCTGCACCGCGACCGCCGCGGTGTGGGACCTGAGCGTGCAGTGCGAGAGCGACGGTGGCCGCTTCACCACCGTCGCGGTCACGCCGGTGTCGCCGCCGAAGTGAGCCTCAGGGCTGCAGCACCAGCTCGGCGTCGAGGGTGAGCGCGATCTCGTCACCCACCACCGAGCCCGAGGGCTCGCCCGGAAAGTCCCAGGTGATGCCGAAGTCGCGCCGGTTGACCTTCGCGCTCGCCGCGACGGCGCGCCGCGTGCCACCCGCGTGAGGAAACGGAGGCGAGAGCGTCACGGCCAGCGTCACCGGCTTCGTGTGGCCGTGCAGGCTCAAGTTCCCGACGACGGTCCACGCAGTCGCGCTCGACGCCGAGACCGAGGTCGACTCGAAGCGCGCGCTCGGAAACTGAGCGACGTCGAAGAAGTCGGCGCTCTTGAGGTGCGTGTCGCGTTCCTCGACGCCGGTGAAGATCGACCCCGTCTGGACGGTGGCGACGACCGACGACTTCGCGGGCTCGCCGACGTCGACGATCACCGTGCCGGCCGGCTGCGCGAACAGGCCCCGCACGACGGTGAAGACATGCGGGCACGCGAAGCTGACCGACGAGTTCTCGGGGTCGAGCGCCCACGTCGAGCGCGCCGCAACGCCAGGCGACGGGGCGAGGCGAGGCGCCTCGGCTTCACGCGGTTTGCAGCCGACGATCAACCCCACCACCGCCGCGAGCACGGTCACACGCATGCGCGCCTCATGCGCCGAACCGCGCGAGAGTTTCAGAGGTCGTACAGCTTCGTCAGCACCCAGTCGAAGAGCCACCCCGGCAGAAACGCTCTCAGCTTCGCCGGCAGCGTCTGCCCCACCTGCCCCACGAAGTAGCTCGCCGCCGGCTTCCTGGTGTCCAGCACGCGCGCGATCAGCCGGGCCACCTCATCGGGCGGCGAAGCGCCGGTCTCATCGCGGTGCACGATCTTCATGGTGCGTGCGAGCGCCGGGTACGCGCTCTCCTCGGGGGTGCGCCCGAACTTCCGCGCCGCGGTGACCCCCGTGGAGAAGTCGCCCGGCTCGATCGACACCGCGCGCACGCCGAAGGGCGCGACCTCGAGCCGCAGCGCCCGGGTGAAGGCCGTCAGCGCCGCCTTGCTCGCCGAGTAGTGCGCCTGGAACGCCATCGGAATGACCGCCGCGAGCGACGAGACGTTGACCAGGTGCCCGTGCCCCTGCTTGCGCATCAAGGGCAGCGCGAGCCGGCACACGTTGGCCACGCCGCAGTAGTTGGTGTCGAGCTGCGCGCGCAGCTGCTCGAGCGAACACTCTTCGACCGCGCCGGCGAGCACGTAGCCCGCGCAGTTCACCACCGCGTCGAGCCGCCCCTCGTCCTTCTCGATGCGCGCCAGCACCGAGCGCACCGCGGCGTCATCGGTCACGTCGACGTTCACCGCCACCCACGCGGGCTTCGGCGAGAGCGCCTCGACCGTGCGGCTCGTGCCGTAGACCTTCCACCCGCGGGCGTGCAGCAGGTCGGCGGCCACCTTGCCCATGCCGCTCGACGCCCCGGTGATGAGCACCACGCGCGCGCTCATCGTTCAGGCTCCGGTGACGGTGATGGTGGGCGTTCGCGGGTCTGAGAACTTCGGCTGCTCGAGCTGCGAGAGCATCCACCCCGCGACGTCGGCGCGGCTGATGGTGGCGCGGCCCTTGAACGTGTCGACGATCTTCACGGCGCCGGTCGGGGGCCCATCGGTGAGCCCCGAGGGCCGCGGAATCGACACCTCGAGCCCCGACTCGAGCAGCACGCGTTCCATCACCGCGAGCTCGGCGTAGGCCAGCTTGAGCGCGGTCATCGCGATGAAGGCGCGGAAGAAGCCCGGCATCTTCTCGCGCGAGTCGCCCACGCCACCGGCGCTGATCGCGATCACCCGCTTCACGCCCTCGGCCTTCAGCGCGGCGACGAGTGCGGGCGTGGACCGAGAGAGAAAATCGGGCTGCTCGGGCTTGTTCCACGGAGCCAGGCCCGCGATGCGCAGCCCCAGCGCCGAGGCGACCGCGTCGGCCCCTCGCACGGCCTGACGAAGGAACGCCTCGCTGGTCAAATCTCCGCGCTCCACGCGCACGCCCTCGGGCGGCTGCCAGGCGCTGCTGCGCACCACCGCCGTCACCTCGTGACCGCGCGCCTTCGCCTGCGCGACCAGCTGCGCCCCACAGCCACCTGATGCACCGAGCACGACGAGCTTCATGGCGCGGCTTCTACGACGCGCTCGCCCCGCCACAGAGGGAATATGGTGCGACCGTGCTGGAGTGGATTCTCTTCGCGGTGGTCTGCCTGGCCGCGGCGTCGATCGTCTGGAGCACCTTGCGGCTGGGCATCTCGCCGATGCCGTCGTCGCGCGCGGTGCGCACCGAGGTGCTCGCCCTCCTCGACCCCGCACTCGAGGGAGAGCTGCACGAGCTGGGCGCCGGCTGGGGATCCCTCGCCTTCCCCATCGCGCGCCACTGCCCGAACGCCCGCGTCATCGCGCACGAAGGCTCGCTGGTGCCGTACGTGTTCTGCGTGCTGCGCAAGACGCTCACCGGCGCGAGCAACGTCGAGGTGCGGTTCGGCAACTTCTTGCGCGCCGATCTCCGTCACGCGGCGGGCGTGATCGCCTACCTGTGGACCGGCGGCATGGAGCAGCTGGCGCCGAAGTTCGAGGCCGAGCTCCCCGCGGGCAGCTTCGTGATCAGCCACACCTTCGCGTGGCGCGGCCGCGAGGCAGAGCTGCAACGCACCGCGACCGACCTGTATCGCACGCCGATTTACCGCTACCGCATCCACCAGCTTCCAAGTTTGCCGCCCCGCTGATCCCGTGTTTGGGTGGACCTCGTGATTCGCGAGGCGTTCCAGGACCTGAACCGGGTCCGGCAGATCTCCATGATCGCCGGGCGGTACGGGTTCGCCGATCTCCTCGAGCGCACCGGGCTGCGGAAGAAGGAAGACCCGGCGCAGGTCGACGACAAGGAAAGCGCCGCCACACCCGCGCGCCGCTTCCGCCTCATGCTCGCCGAGCTCGGCCCCACGTTCGTCAAGCTGGGCCAGGTGTTGTCGACGCGCGCCGATCTGCTCCCGGCTGACTTCATCGAAGAGCTCTCGACCCTGCAGGACAAGGTGCCGCCGGTCGGCTTCGAGCACGTGCGCGCGCAGATCAAGGCGACGTTCGGCAAGGAGATCGAGGACCTCTTCAGCGAGTTCAGCCAGGAGCCGATCGCCGCGGCCTCGATGGCCCAGGCGCACAAGGCGAAGACCCTCAGCGGGCAGCCGGTGATCGTCAAGGTGCAGCGGCCGGGCATCACCGAGCAGCTGCGGGCCGATCTCTCGGTGCTCCATTACGTCGCGCGCGCGCTCGAGGCGGTGATCGAAGAGGTCGGCGTCTACACGCCCACTGGCATCATCGAGGAGTTCGACAAGGCCGTGCACGAGGAGCTCGACTTCCTCAACGAGGCCGCGAACATCCGCGCGTTCTACAAGAACTACGAGAACGTCTCGCACACCCGCATTCCGAAGGTGTTCGACGAGCTCACCGGGCGCACGGTGCTGACGATGGAGTTCATCGACGCCCCGCAGCTCTCGCACGCCAACCTCGACGAGGCGGGCAAGCAGGAGCTGGCGAAGATCATCTTGAAGGGCGCGTTCAAGCAGCTCTTCGAAGACGGCCTCTTCCACGGCGACCCGCACCCCGGAAACCTGCTGGTACTGCCGGGGCCGGTGCTGGGCCTGATCGACTTCGGGCTGGTGGGCCGGGTCACGCGGCAGATGCAGGACACGCTGGTGCAGCTGGTGCTCGCCATCGGCCTCAAGGACAGCGACAGCGCCGCCCGCATTCTCTACCGGCTGGGCACGCCCGACGCGCGCACCAACCTCATCGCCTTCCGCAAGGACATCGACGCCATTCTCGGCGCCTACCTGCCGACCTCGCTCAAAGACGTCGACACGCGGCACCTGCTCGCCGACATCTTGAACCTCGCGGTGAAGTACCGCATTCGCATTCCCCGGGAATTCGCGATCCTCTCGCGCGCGTCGGTGGCCATCGAGGGCGTCTTGCGCTCGCTGTACCCCGAGATGCCGATCGCCGAGATCTTCATGCCGTACGCCAAGCAGCTGCTGGGCGACCGGTACGATCCGTCGCAGCTCCAGGGTTCGATGATGAAGACCCTGCTCCGCCTGCAGGGCGCGGCCGACGAGCTGCCGATGCAGGTGCAGCAGATCCTGCTCGATCTCGAGTCGGGCAAGTTCACCGTGACGGTGAAGGCCGAGCAGATGAACGAGCTCAACAACAACCTGCGCGCCTTCGCGGTGGTGGCCTTCGCGGGCCTGTGTGCGTGCGGGTTCATCATCGGCACCTTCATCGCGTTCGCGAACAAGCCGCTCGAGGTGTGGGGGATTCCCGTGCTCGGCATTTTCGGCATCGCCGCCACCATCTTCCTGTGGTCGACCGCGGTGGTGCGCCAGATGTGGCGCGGCTTCCGCAAGGTGTCGATCAAGCGCTTCATCGGCAAGCGCTGACGTCAGCGCCTCGCCCCTCGTCACGTCGGAGCCCTCGATGCCCACGACCGTGCGCCCCGCGACCGCTGCCGATCACGCGCTGTACCTGCGGCTCTTGCCCCTGCTCGGCGTCGACGATCCCCCGCCGTCGCTCGAGACCTGGCTGCGCGCGGGCTACCCCGAGACGATCGTCGCCGAGCGAGGAGGCACCGCGGTGGGCCTGTGCTGGTGGCAGTCGCTCGAGGGCAGCGGGTACGTGCGGCAGCTCATCGTCGCCACCGAGGCGCAGCGGCTGGGCGTCGGCCGGCAGCTCCTCGAGCACGTGCGCGCGCGGCTGAAGTCGAGCGGCGCGACGAAGTGGGCGCTCAACGTGAAGCCCGAGAACGCCGCGGCCATCGCCCTCTACGAGTCGCTCGGCATGCGGCGCGCGTACCGGGGCATCTCGCTCAAGGTGCCGTTCGAGGCGGTGGGCCGGCTCCCGGTGCGAAACGACGTGGTGATCGAGACGGTGACGCCCGAGGGCGACGCGGCCGCGGAGCGCTCCTTCTCGCTCCCGCCCGGGCAGCTCGCGAACTTCCGCGCCACGGGTCGCACGCTGCTGCTCGCGCGCACGCCCACCGAGCCCTTCGCCGCGCTCGCCGCGTTCAACCCCGGCTTCCCCGGCGCGTTTCCCTTCCGCGTGCGCGACTTGACCGTGCTCGGCGCGTTGCTGGGCGTGATGCGCGACGGAGCGACTCGACGAGACGGCGGCGCGCTGTCGGTCTCGGCCGAAGATCACCCCGCGCTGGCGGCCGAGCTGGAAGGGGTCGGCGCGACGGTGCGGATGATCTTCGATCACTACGAAGGCGCGGTCTGACTCACGGCCGCGCGGCGGCTTCGATCGCGCCGAAGATCAGCCCGACGAGCGCGAGGCTCCCGACCAGGCCCGCCACCAACAGGCCGATGCCCCAGCCGCTGCGCTCGGTGCGCAAGAGCAGCCACGCCCCGCCGCCCGGCAGGCCGAGCCACAGCACCGCGACGAGACCGATCACCAGCCCGATGACGCGATCGGAGTCGGAGCCGCTCGAGCGGAACATCGACGCCAGCACCAGCCCGGCCGCGCTGACGCCGAGCGAAGCGAGCGACGACACGACGACCAGGATCCACTTGAGCGCCGACATGGGGCCCTCGTACCACGCTCAGGCCCAGGTGACGGCCACCCCCTGCCAGGCGCGATCGAGTTCCTCGCTGCGGGCCGTCGCGCGCCGCTTGTTGCGCGAGATCATCGCCCGCTTCACGTCCGGCGGGACCAGCTTGCGCAGGCGAATCAGCTCGGCGGTCTCGAGGTTCTGCAACATCAGCCAGGTCCCCTCGTCGCCGCGCTCGAGCTCGATGGTGCCAGGCACCCCGACGCGCGAGAAGCCGAGGCGGGGCCACCGCGTGAGCAGCTCCACCGCGGCCGGCAGCGAACCGAAGGGAATGCCCGCCACCTGCACCCGATCGAGCGCCGGGTGCGCATCGAGTGCCTCCAGCATCGCGCCCGCGCGCAACCCGTCGCGATCGACGCTGAAGATCAGCTCGTCGAGCACCGAGAACGCGGGCTGCGACACCAACAGCGTCACGTCGGCCTGGTGGAGCACGAAGCGCAGGTGGAGTCGCTTGAAGCGCCTCACCGTGGCATTCGCCGCGACCTCGAGCAGCGCGCGGTCATCGAGCTTCAGCGACTCGAGCTGGGCCAGGCGGCGATCGACGATCAGCTCGCGGAACACGGCGTGCGGCGGGCTGACCGCCTCGAGGTGGCGGAGCGTGGCGATCATCGGGGAGCGCTTCAGCTCCGCTTCGACCCACGGCTGGAGGGTGAGCCGCAGCCGCCCCGACGACGGGAAGCCGTTCTCGAGCTTCAGCTCGTCGAAGGCCTGCTCGACGCCCTTCATCCACTCGTGGCGGTGCCGGCGCCACAGCTCGTTCATGCGCTGGGTGACGGCGCCGGAGGCCTGGTTCGCCGACGCGAGGAACTGGAGCAGCAGGAATTCGCCGCGCGGATCTCCGCGCTCGAGCAGCAGGTCGGCCAACACGCGCCGCCGGCCCTCGTCGAGCGGGCCCTGCACCACCGCGTCGATCGCCGCGTCGAGCTCGGGATCGGGCTTCTTCGGCCTCGTCACGCCCCGCGCATGCGCACGGCGAGCAGCGCCCGCAAGCCCGGCGACAGCGCGTCGAATTGCACGCCCATGCGGTGCCAGATGCTGCCCATCGGGCCGCCCGGCTTCGACCACGTCACGCGGCCGGTGAACGAGAGCTTCAGCGTGCCGTGGCGCACCGTGCCCGACACCTCGTCACCGATCGACAGCAGCTTCGGGCTCTCGAGACAGAAGCCGCTCGTCGAGACGTCGCTGCTGAGCGCGATGGTGTGGCCGTGAATCGAGACCGCGAGGGTCGACAGGGTCCGCGGGGCGCGAGGGGTCATGGCGCGAACGCTCCCACGATCGGATCCCCCCGCAAGTTTCCGCCCCGGGGTGAGGGCTAGGGAGTCCCACCATCGACGGCGTCACAGGCGACCTTGTCGGTGCCCTTCACGACACACACCCGACCGCTCGAACAAGGCACGTCGGCGCACGGATCCTTCGCGCCGCAGGACGCCGCCAGCACCGAGAGAAGCAACCACCACCTCATGGCCCCGCAGCGTATCTCGCCCCGCCCCGCTTCCACCGCTAACCTTGGCGCCCCGCGATGCGCCTCTCGACGCACCACCTCTGCCTGCAGTTCGGCCGCGTGCACGCGCTGGAAGATCTGAGCCTCGACTTCCCCGTTGGCAGCCGCACCGTGCTGTGGGGCCCGGCAGGCGGAGGCAAGACCTCGCTCCTCAAGTGCCTCACCGGCCTGCAACCGCCCACCACGGGCGACGTGCAGTGGGACGACGTACCGGTCGCGAGCCGCACCGCCGATCAACGCCGCGAAGCGCAGGTCGCCTTCGGCATGGTCTTTCAATCTGACGCGCTCTTCGACTCGCTCACGGTGCTCGACAACGTCTTGCTGCCGCTGCGCAAGCGCAAGGTGCCCGAGGCCGAGGCGCAGGAACGCGCCCGCGCCGCGCTCGAGCGGGTGGGCCTGACGAAGGCGCTCGAGAAACGCCCCGAGACGTTGTCGGGCGGCATGAAGAAGCGCGCCGGCGTGGCGCGGGCCATCGTCGCGAAGCCGCAGGTGCTGATCGCCGACGATCCCTTCGCCGGGCTCGACCCCGTCACCGAGCGGTCGATCGCCGACCTGCTGCTCGAGGTGTCCGAGGGCCGCACGCTGATCGTCGCGCTGCCAGACCCGGTGGCGTCGCTGCCGATCGATCGCACCCTGCGCTTCGTGAGCGGGAAGGTGCAGGCATGAGCGCCGCGCTCGCCCCGGTGCGCTCGCTGGGCGCCTTCTCGCTGTGGGCGCTGCGGTTGTTCGGCGCGAACGTGCTGGTCTTCGGGCGCACCCTGCTCCACCTCCCGCGCCTCGATCTCTCGGAGCTGAGCCGCGCGCTGGTGCTCTTCGGCTTCCGCTCGCTGCCGCTCTCGCTCGGCGCCGCGACGCTCATCGGAGCCACGGTGGTGCTGCAGGCAGGCGTCTACGCCACCAAGTTCGGCGCGCGCCTCTACACGGGCTGGGCCGCCGGCTTCGCGCTGATCTGGGAGATGGGTCCGCTGCTGCTCGGGCTGGTGATGGCCGCCCGCATCGGCGCCCGCAACGCCGCCGAGCTCGCGCTGTTGCAGGTCAACGGCCAGATCGAGGGCCTCAAGGGCATCTCGCTCGACCCCTTCCGCATCCTCGTGGCGCCGCGCGTGGTCGCGAGCGTGGTCTCGGTGCTCGCGCTCAGCACCGTCACCTTCCTCGTCGCCATCATCTGGGAAGTGGTGGCCGCCTACTTCACGCTCGGGCTGCCGGTGCGCGTCTTCTTCGGCTCGTTCAGCGACATGCTGCGCTGGGGCGATCTCGCTGGAGGCGTCACCAAGACCACCTGCTTCGGCCTCGCCATCGCCGTCGTCTCGACCGCCATGGGCCTGCGGGCGTCAGGGGGCGCGCGCGGAGTCGGCCAGGCCGCCGCCGGCGCGGTCGTCTCGTCGTGCGCCGCGATCTTCACGCTCGACTTCCTGCTCACCCCGCTGCTCGCGAGGCTGTTCGGATGACCCCCGTGCACCTGCTCGGCGCGCAGGCGGTGCTCTTCGGCCGCTCGCTGCGCAGCGCCCGTCGCGAGGGAATTTCCGGCCGCGAGGTGCTGCGCCAGATGGCCGAGCTCGGCTCGCAGAGCGCGTTGCTCATCGGCGCCGGCATGGCGTTCTTCGGCACCGTCATCGTCACCATCGCCTACGCCCAGGCCCGCAAGTACACCGGCAACATCACCGTCGTCGGCCCGGCGTACTTCGAGCTCTTGCTGCGCGAGTTCGCCCCGATGCTGACCGCGCTGCTCGCCGCGTCACGCCAGGCCGCGTCGACCTCGGCCGAGTTGGGCGCGATGAGCGTCAACGAGCAGGTCGAAGCGCTCGAGCTGTCCGCCGCCGATCCGCTCGCCGAGCTCGTCGCGCCGCGCATCATCGCCTCGACGCTGGTGCTGCCGCTGCTCACCGTGGTCGGTACCTTCTTCTCGACCCTCGCGGCGGTGGTGACCGTCAGCTACGTCTTCGGCGCCGACGGCCGCGCGTTCATGGACCCGGCGATGGTCGAGGGCGGCGACGTGCTGTGCGCGCTGACCAAGTCGGTCGTGTGCGGCGCGTTCATTCCCGTGGCGGCCTCATTGCGTGGTCTGCGCGCAAAGGGCGGCGCCAGCGCGGTCGGAGAAGCCGTCACGACGGGCGTGGTCGAAGCCTGCATGGGCTGCCTGATCCTCGACTTCGGCGTCGCGGCGGTCTTCCTCATCGCCGGCGTGTGAGCACTGCGCGGCGGAGGCGTTGCTCGCTCCGCATCACGTGAACGATCAACACCTCGGCGCCTTCGATTCGATAGATCACGCGACACGGCGGCTCGATGACCTGCCGGTGGGGGAGCCGTGGAAATTCCCTCAGCCTCGAGCCGGACTCGGGGAACTCGCGGAGACGTTCAACCCGCTCGATGACCCGCCGAACGAGCGACCGCGCCGCCGCTGGTTTGTCGAGCGCGATGTAGTCGGCGATGCGGTCGAGCTCGTCGACGGCACTTTGCGCCCAGACTACTTGAGCCATCGCGCGAGGCGCCGCCGGACGCTCGGTCCAGACATGACTCGTCCTTCGGCGATTGCTCGCTCTCCACGGGCGATGCCTTCGAGCAGCCCGAGCTTGTCTTCGAGAGCAGTCCAGGTCTCTACGTCGACGAGCACCGCGCTCGGCAGGCCATGCTGCGTAATGGTGATCGGCTCGCGGGTGCGTTCGAGCTCATCGAGGAGTCTTGTCGCCTGTCGCTTCAACGTCGTCACGAGCTCGGTGCGCATGGTGATACTTGAGTATCACTTCACGGCGCCGGTCAATGGGTCGCCGGCTGCGTCAGCCCCGCATTCGCCTCCGCCGCCGCGATCTGCTCCCCGCTCTGCCGCCGCGCCCAGTCCTGCGCTTCCTTCACCGCGTACGCGAGCTCCTTGCGCCCTTCCGCTGACGGCGCGCACGACACCGGCAACGCCATCACCGCCGCCGCCGCCGCCCGCGCGCTCACCCACCGCTTGTTCACGTCGCGCTCGAGCAGCTTCATGACGATCGCGTCGAGCTCCTTCGGCACCTCGGCCCGCGTGTCCGACGGAGGCCGCAGCGGCATGTCGAGCACCTCGTACGTCTCGCGATCATCGCTCCCGTTGCTGAACAGCGGCTGGCCGGTGAGCACCTCGTGCAGCGTGATGCCGACCGCGAAGAGATCGGTGCGCCCATCGAGCCACTGGTCGAGCAGCTGCTCCGGCGCGAGGTAGCCCGGCTTGCCCTTGATGAACCCCGCCTGCGTCAGCCGCACCTGCTGGCGCGCGCGCGCGATGCCGAAGTCGGTGAGCTTCACCTCGCCCACCGTCGACAGGAGGATGTTGGGCGGGTTCACGTCGCGGTGCACGAGGTTGAGCGGCTGCCCGTCGGTGCCCATGCGCTCGTGCACGTATTCCAGCGCGCGCAGCAGCTCGACCGCGAGGTGCGTCGCCGCGCGAATCGGCAACCCGAGGCGGTGCGAGTCGATCACCTTCTTCAGCGACACGCCGTCGATGTGCTCCATCGCCAGGAAGTAGGTGTCGCCGAAGCGCCCGAAGTCCATCACCTGCACCACGTTGGGGTGGTTGAGCCGCGAGCACAGCGCCGCCTCTTCGCGAAACAGCGTCACGAAGCTCGCGTCCTCGGCGTACGCGGGGAGGATCTTCTTCACCGCCACCGTCTTCTCGAAACCGCCCTCGGGGCTGTAGCTGGCGCGGAAGACCTCGGCCATGCCGCCCGCGCCGATGCGCTCGTGGAGCAGGTACTTGCCCAGCACGTCCTTCGCGCGCACCGCGGCCAGCGCTTCCTCGGCGCGGCGGTTGAAGTGGCCGACGAACGCGGCCGTCACCAGGCCCGAGCAGAACAGCAGGAAGGACCGCGTGGCGATCATCGGCGCCTGCAGCGTGACCATCACCTCGTCGGGCAACAGCGGGCGCGCGACGAAGAAGTAGAGGGCGAAGTACTCGAGCGCCGCCAACGCCCCGGCCATCACCGAGAGCGCCCGCGAGCCCCGCAGCGCCGAGAGCGCCACCAGCGTGCCCCAGATGGCCAGCGGCGGAGCGGTCAGCGCGTACTCGCCACCCCGCAGCTTCGCGTCGATGAGGAAGATGAAGGCCGGCGCCGACACCTCGACCACCACGTTGAACCACGCGACCGCCGGGTTGAACCACCCGCGCCGCAGCAGCACCAGCTGCCCGCCGTACCAGACGGTCAGCGAGCCGATCAGCACCGCCAGCGCCACCGAGAGCCGCTGCCCGATGAGCGGCATCAGCGCCAACGCCACCGCCGCCGTGACCGCCGTGGCGAACACCATGAAGCGCGCCACCGACTGCTCGCGCGACGACGCGTCCTTGACCAGGTGCTCCCGCAAGGCACGGCGGCCGGCGTTGGTGGGTGGAGCGGGGGCGGCCATCGCGAGCGCTGGGGAGGATACACCCCTCGACTTTCGCGGCGGGCGGATCGTAGGGTTCGCGCCCTCAAAGGGAACTGGAGAGGTCATTCCATGATGCGTCGCCTGCTCGTCGTCCCCCGGTCTGTCACCGGCTCGCTCACCCAGCACCCGGGGCTCGCTGCCGCGGCCGCGGTGATCGCTGCCTTCGCGGCGAGCTGCACTCCGCCGGCGACCAAGTGCACCACCTTCGCTGACTGCACCACCAACCAGGTGTGCGTCATGGGCGAGTGCCGCGGCGGCTTCACCGGAGGCGGCACCGGCACGGGCGCGGGCACCGGCTTCGGCGGCGGCACTGGCGCGGGCACCACCGGCGGCGGCACCGGCGCGGGCACCACGGGCGGCGGCACCACCGGCGGCGGCACGACTGGCGGCGGCACCACGGGTGGCGGCACGACGGGCGGCGGCACGACCGGCGGCGGCACGGGCGGCGGCCTGATGGAGCCCGACTCCGGCATCACCCCCATTCTCGACGGCGGCTGCGGCGCGCCGATGCCCGGCAACCCCACCATTCGCCGGCTCTGCGCGGCGGCGACGGCCGACGAGTGCGCGGGCCCCACCGACCAGGCGCTCTCGGGCGGCGGTGTGCCGGCCGGCCGCCTCAACGGCAGCCAGGGCAACGGCTTCGACGATGACTGCGACGGCCTCGTCGACGAGGGCTGCTTCTGCCCGTCGAACGGCGTCACGAAGGACTGCTACCTCGTGCCGGCGACGCAGGTCGACCCGGGCACCGGGCTGCCGGTCGGCTGGTGCTCGGCCAACGCCAAGGGCAGCCTCGACTGCGTCGGCGGCGAGCTCGCGAACTGGTCGGGCGTGTGCCGCGGCGCGCAGCCTCCGCAGCTCGTCGATTCGTGCGCGTCGGGTGACTACAACTGCGACGGCCTCAACGGGAACAACGCGGTCCAGGGCTGCATGTGCGCCAACAGCGTGCAGTGCCCGACGGCGGCGATCACCACCACGCCCTACCCCAACCCGTCGGCGATCCCGCTCATCGACGGCTCGCTGTGGATCACCGACGCCCAGGCGCGCACCCGCACCACCAACTGGGCGTGGACGGTGCTCGGCGGCGACTGCGACAACGTGCTGCCCAACCCCAGCTTCGCCATCTACAAGAACGCCAACTCCACCACGACCGGCGCGCGCGTCGGCTCGCGCATCGGCGTGCGGCTCGACGCCACGCAGACGCCCCCGAAGTACGTGCCGCAGACCGGCGCGGCGCTCATCGCGCTGCAGGCCACCGCGTACGGCAGCGGCGTGACGGGCGGTCAGGTGTACCCGGCGTTCGGCCTGTCGGGTGACTACATCGTGCAGGGCGAATTCACCCTCGACGGCAAGACGTACAGCTGCACCCAGAAGGTCCAGGTGCGCGCGCCCGGCATCCGCGCCGAGCTCTGCTGGGACACGGTGGGCGGCGACGGCGTCAGCGACGGCAACGACATCGACCTCCACTTCGCGCGCCTGCAGGGCAACACCTGCACCACGCACGGCTGGAACACCGTCTGTATGAACAGCAACTCCTCGGTGCAGGACTGCTACTGGTCGAGCGGCTCGGGCTGCCCCAACAGCAACCCCAACCCGAACTGGGGCTACGCCAACTCGGCGAACTCCGCGTGCCAGGGCTGGTCGAGCAAGCGCACCGCGGCGTGCACCAACCCGCGCCTCGATCGCGACAACATCAGCTGCGATCGCGCCATCACCGACCCGACCAACACCGCCTTCTGCGGCCCCGAGAACATCAACCTCGACGCGCCCGCCAACGGCGACACCTTCGTGGTCGGCGTCAACCACTACGGCAACAACTCGGGCACCGCGAACGCCAAGCCGCACGTCAACCTGTACTGCAACGGCGAGCGCGTGGTGTCGGTCGGCTACAACCCGGCGACCGGCCAGACGAGCTTCCCGCTGCTGAACACGCCCGGCAGCGACTCCACCGGCGACTTCTGGACCGTGGCGACCATCAAGGCCAACGTGACCGGCAGCAACCTCACCTCGTGCACCGTGACGACCGTGCCCTCGCGCACCGCGAACGCCACGCGCGACGGCCCGCCGATCAACGGCCAGACCGGCAACGACATCTGCGTCGACCACGGCTACGCGTCGAAGAACTTCGTCGACAACGGCACCGGCCAGGGCCTGACGCAGGGCGCGCAGCCCACCACCGCCAACCAGTGGTGCAAGCACTGAGCACCAGCAGCCTCTGCCTGAGGCACATCCACAAGCGCTTCGGGGATCACCCGATCCTCGAAGATCTCTCGGTCGAGATTCCGCTCACTGGCATCACCTTCATCGTCGGGGCCTCGGGCTCCGGCAAGTCGGTGCTCTGCCGCCTCGCGGTCGGCCTGCTCAAGCCCGACCAGGGCGAGGTGGAGCTCTTCGGGGAGCGCATCGACCAACTCCCCGAGCGCAAGCTGCAGCAGGTGCGTGCGCGCGCGCCGTACCTCGTGCAGGGGCCGGCGCTGCTCGACTGGCTGACGCTGCTCGACAACGTGGCGCTCGCCGACCCGCCCAGCAAGCACGACGGCCGCGCGAAGAGCGCGCTCGAGCGGCTGGGCCTGACGGAGTTCTCGGCGCGCAAGCCGCCCGAGGTGGGGCCCGGCATCCGCAAGCGCACGGCGATCGCGCGCGCGCTGGTGCTGGGGCCCGAGGTGCTCCTGCTCGACGAGCCCA
The DNA here is from genome assembly GCA_046351675.1 of Myxococcaceae bacterium. GTDB lineage: Bacteria > Myxococcota > Myxococcia > Myxococcales > Myxococcaceae > Archangium_A. The sequence continues at coordinate 377,029 of JAXLYB010000004.1, read as the reverse complement.
CCACCGGGCTCGATCGCGAGGCGGCTGGCCAGGTGAACGACGCGCTGGCGCTGGTGCGCACCCAGGGCCTCGCCGTCGCGCTGGTGTCGCACGACTACGAGGCGCTCGCGAAGATCGCCGACCGCGTGGTGCAGGTGAAAGACCGCAAGATCGGCTTCCAGGGCACCGCGCGGGACTTCCTGGCCAGCGTCAGCTGATCAGCGCCGGCATCGGAGTGACTTCCATGCGGAAGCCGCGGCCCGACTTGATCGCCGGGTCCCCCGCCTCGAACGCGCGCACCTCGGCCTCGTCCTTCGCGCGCAGCACGCCGAGCCCCCACCCACCCTTCGGATCCGCGACCGGGCCGTAGGCGATCACCGTGCCCTCGGCGAGCTTCTGCGCCCAGTACACCGAGTGCTCCTTCATCACCGCGCGCTCGGCGTCGTTCAGGTCCAGCATGAACGTCGGCCGCGGCGCGATCAGCCGCACGAAGAACGCCGCGCGCGCATCGGGTGCGTTCGCGAAGCCGCCCAGCCACCCCATGACGCGCTCCCAGCCCTCGCCGTGGGCCACGCACGACTCGCGCGAGGCGAAGCCGGTGTGCTTGATGCTCAGCCGCGTGCCGCCGGGGATCTCGTCGAGCCGCCAGGTCACGGTCGTCTCCGGGCCCGTTTCCCACGACGGCTTCCAGGTGTGCACCAGCAGCCGCGGCGCGTCGACCGTCAGCACCGTGCCCTCGACGTGAAACGCGCTGCCGTCGGCGCCGACGCCCGCGCTCTTCCACTTCGCGCCCTTCTCGAGCGGCATCGTGAAGCTGGTCGTCTGGTACATCGCCGGGCTCCCCCACCACTTCGTCACCTCGTCGGTCGAGATGGCGCGAAACACGCGCTCGAGCGGCGCGCGGATCTCGACCCGGGCGAGCAGCGCCGTGCCGTCGACGTCGGCGAGCGCGACCGGGGTGGAATGGAGCTTCGGGAACGGGGTCGTCATGTAGCCTCCTGGCAACGAATGAAGCCGGTGTCTCTGCCTCGTGAACTCACCACAAGTAACTGAACGGTTACCTATACAATCACGCGCGCCGGCGCAAGCGCTGGCAACTTTCGCCGCTGGCACCATCGAGTAGCGTGCGACGACATGGACGAGAGTCGTCTCGAGCTCAAGGTCGGAGCGCTGGTGCTGGCCGCGCTCCTGGGCGCCTTCACCCTGCTGGTGTTGATGGGCGAGGTCAGCTTCGGCGGCGGGGCGAAGGTGGTGGTCGACTTTTCCCACACCGGCAACGTGGTGAAGAACGCGCCCGTGAAGTTGGGCGGCGTGGTGGTCGGCAAGGTCGAAGACGTCGAGCTGTTGCCCGCGCGCCGCGACGCCGATGGCCCGCTGCCGGTGAAGATGACCCTCTCGCTCTCGAAGGAAGCCAACGAGGCGCTGCGCAACGACGTGCACGTGACGGTGTCGAGCGTCGGCCCGCTGGGCGAGGCGTACCTCGAGCTGTGGCCCGGCGTCGGCGCGCAGGCGCATGACCCGAAGGTGGCCATTCGCGGCACCGACAGCCCGCGCATCGACGTGGTGTCGAACCGGCTCGCCAAGTTCCTCGACGCGGCGTCGAAGGTGCTCGAGAGCGACCCCGAGGCGCTCAGCAAGCTGGTGCGTGGCATCGGCGGCCTGACCACCACCGTCGATGGCGTGGTGACCGAGAACCGTGACGAGCTGCGCGCGCTGGCGGCCGATCTGTCGGCGGCCGCGAAGGATCTCCGCTCGATGGCCGCGACCGCGAAGACCCAGCTCGAGCCCGGCGGCAAGGCGCTGGCCCTGCTCGACGACGCCGCCGCCACCGCGAAGGTCGCGCGCGCCGACCTGCCTGAGCTGAGCAAGCAGGCCTCGGTCGCGATCGGCGGGCTGGCGAAGGTGTCGGGGCAGCTGACCGAGGAAGACGGGCAGAAGCTCAAGTCGATGCTCGCGCACTACGAGGCGGTGGGCGTGAAGGCCGACGCGATGGCCACCCGCGCCGATCGCCTGCTCGCCAAGCTCGAGGCGGGCGAGGGCTCGCTGGGCAAGGCGATGAAGGATCCCGCGGTCTACGACGAGCTGAAGACCTTGCTCACCGACGTGCGGAAGAATCCGTGGAAGTTGCTGTGGAAGGACTGAACGGCTCGGTTCACTCCTCACCCTGACCCGAGCGCGACCGCACCAGTTGGGCGCACCCGGGCGATCCATTCCGGAAGTCCGACATCGGCCCCTGCCCTGCCTTCGCGGGGTTGGGCGCTGGCATCACCCCTGCTGAGTCCCCGTTCGACCCTGACGCTCCCGTCAGCGGTCGCCACCGGGAGTTGGCCAATGGACGTTCGGTTCTGGGGTGTTCGCGGCAGTGTCGCCAGCTCGGGTTCGCAGGTCGCCAAGATCGGCGGCAACACCTCGTGCGTCGAGCTCGAGAGCCAGGGCCACCGGCTCATCTTCGACGCCGGCACCGGCCTGCGCGCGCTGGGCGACACGCTGCTCAAGTCGCCGCCCATCAAGGCCACCATGCTGTGGAGCCACCTGCACTGGGACCACGTGCAGGGCTTCCCCTTCTTCACGCCGGCCTTCCTGCCCACCACCGAGCTGACGATGTACGGCCCGGGCAGCGACGGCGAGCAGCAGCTGCGCTCGGTCTTGAGCAAGCAGATGGAGCCGCCCAACTTCCCCGTCCCGCTCGCCGCGATGCGCGCGAAGATGGACTTCCGCTCGGCGGTGCCCAACCGCGTCATCGAGACCGGCCCCTTCCGCATCACGCCCTTCGAGCTGCCGCACCCGCAGGGCTGCATCGGCTACGTGGTCGAGGCCGACGGCGTGCGCTTCGCCTACTGCACCGACGTCGAGATGACCGCTGAGTCTCTCGACCGCGGCGTGGGCGACGTGCTCTCGGGCGTCGACGCGCTGGTGCTCGACGCGCAGTACACGCGCGACGAGTACGACGGGAAGATCGGCCCGCCCAAGAAGGGCTGGGGCCACTCGACCAACGTCGACGCCGCGCGCATCGCGAAGCTGGTCGGCGCCAACCGCCTCTTCCTCTTCCACCACGACCCCGCCCACGTGGACGCCCAGGTCGAAGACATGGCCGAAGAGGCCCGCACCTTCTTCGTCGGCAGCGAGCCGGCCCGCGAGAACAAGCACATCTGTCTCTGTCGCTGAAAAAGCAGTCCACCCCACGCCAACTCGAGGCCTGTCATGACTGCCACCGCTTTGGCTTGCGCGCCCGCCCCGGGCCGACTGGACTTGCTGCTCTCGGAAATGGCGAAGCCGCGCTCCATGGACCCCGCGTCGGTCCTCCTGTCGGTCGGTGGCCTGGTCGGCCAGGAGGTCAACCTCGACGCCTTCCTCCACCAGCTCGTCGATCGCATCGCGCACTCGATGCAGGCCGATCGCGGCACGCTCTACCTCGTCGACTTTCCGCGCCAGGAGATCTTCAGCCGCGCCGCGCACCTCCCCGAGCTGAAGCAGATTCGCCTGAAGCTCGGCCAGGGCGTCGCGGGCCTCGTCGCGCAGGCCGGCAAGGTGGTGAACATTCCCGCCGCGCAGCAAGAACAGCGCTTCAACCCCGACATCGACAAGATGACGGGCTACCGCACCCACTCGCTGCTCGCGGTGCCGCTCATCGACGCCCAGGGCACGGTGTTCGGCGTGCTGCAGGTGCTCAACCGGCTGGGCGGCGGCATCTTCGAGGCCGACGACGAGCAGAAGCTGCAGGGCATCGCCGCGCAGGTCAGCCAGGCGCTGCAGGCCACCTCGCTCTACACCGAGCTGCTGCGCGCGAAGGAACAGCCCCAGCAGCCGGTCAGCTACTTCTTCAACAAGGTCATCGGCGAGAGCGCGCCGATGAAGGCCATCTACAAGACCATTCAGAAGGCCGCGCAGACCGACGCGACCGTCCTGCTCCGCGGGGAATCGGGCACCGGCAAGGAACTCTTCGCGCGCGCGGTGCACGTCAACTCGCGCCGCCGCGACAAGCCGTTCGTGAAGGTCGACTGCGCCGCGCTGCCCGGCTCGCTCATCGAGAACGAGCTCTTCGGCCACGAGAAGGGCGCCTTCACCGGCGCCGAGGCACGCCAGCAGGGCAAGTTCGAGGTGGCGAGCGGCGGCACGGTGTTCATCGACGAGCTCGGCGAGCTGCCGCTGCCGGTGCAGGGCAAGCTGCTGCGCGTGCTGCAGGACCGCGAGTTCGAGCGCGTCGGCGGCACCCAGACCGTGCAGGTCGACGTGCGCATCGTCGCCGCCACGCACCGCGACCTCGCGCAGATGGTGAAGGACGGGAAGTTTCGCGAAGACCTCTACTACCGCATCAAGGTGGTCGAGCTCGGCCTGCCGCCGCTGCGCGAGCGCGGGCCCGAAGACATCGAGCGCCTGGTGCGCCACTTCATCGCGCAGGCCACCAAGCGCCACCACCTCTCGCGCGAGCCGCAGCTGTCGAGCGAGGCCCTCGAGCGCCTCAAGGGCTGGCACTGGCCGGGCAACGTGCGCGAGCTCGAGAACTGCGTCGAGAGCGCGGTGGTGCTGTGCGAGGGCGAGGTGTTGCCCGAGCACCTGCCGCTGCCCGAGGCCGGCAAGCACGCCCTGCCCGCGCCGCCGCCGTCGCTGGCCACCACGCCGCGCGACGCCCCCGTCGCCACGCTGGCCGACGTCGAGCGCCGCCACATCCTCTCGGTGCTCGAGCGCGCCAAGGGCAACCGCACCCAGGCCGCGAAGTGGCTCGCCATCGGGCGCAACACGCTGGGCCGAAAGCTCAAGGAATACGGGCTGGGCGACGAAGACTGAGTTGGGGTTACGCTCCCGCGCTCCATGGATCTCGTCGCGGCCTACGTCAGCCAGCTCTCCCTTCCCGAGAACGCCGCGCGCGGCCTCGCCGGCCAGTTCCTCGGGCTCATCGAAGACGCCGTGCGCGAGAAGGTCAGCTTCGGCGCGGCCGGCCGCCTGCGCGCCGCGGTGCCCGAGATGATGCAGTGGCAGCTCTCGGCGCCCACGCTGCGGCCCGGCACCCTCTCGCTCCACGAGCTGGAAGGCACGCCGATGCTCGACCCGCGCGCCGAGCGCGACGCGCTGCTCAACCGCTTTCACGTGCCGCTCAGCCAGGCGCCGCTCGCCCAGTCGCTCGCCGTCGAATTCCTCGCCTCGCGCGTCGCCCCCTCCGTGATGGACGCGGTTCACAAGTCGCTGCCGTGACGTAAGGTCGCGCGCATGCGCTCGTTGCTGCTGGCCCTCCTGCTGGTGATTCCCCTCGCGGCCCGTGCCGAAGACGCCGCCGAGGTCGGCCGCTACGCCGTCATCAAGAGCGGCGACACCACGGTGCGCCTCGACACCGCGACCGGCGCCGCCTGGTACCTGTGCACCACCAAGAAGTCGAAGACCGGCTGGTGCAAGGCGAAGGACGTGCCCGCCCTGCCTGGTGGCGCGAATGGCCGCTACCGGCTGGTCGACGGCGCCCCGCTCCTCTTGCTCGACAGCGTCACCGGGCGCTCGTGGCAGCGGTGCGATCTCCCGACCCCCGAGAAGGGCCTCGCGTGGTGCGCGCTCGAAGACTGACGCTCGCGCTGCTGCTCGCGGCGCTGCCCGGCTGCCTGCTCGCGCCGCAGCGCCTCGACGCGCCATGCGTGGGCAAGAGCCCTGATCTCGACGGCGGCGCGTGCCCCGCGTGCGCGACCGACGCGGATTGCTCGATTCTGAGCAACAGCTGCCTCGAGGCCGCCAGCTGCGTGCCGCGCGCCGGCAACTGGGCCGTCATCGACATCGGCTGCAACGTCACGCACGCGCCGACCACGCAGACCTGCGCCTGCGTCGACCGGGTCTGTACCGCGCGCTGACGCTCAGTTCGTCTTCGCCACCGGCCGCGCGCCGATCTGCCCCTCGAACGAGAGGTTGTCGAAGCGGCACACGTGGTTGCGGCACCCGAGCGCGACCTTGCCCACCGCGCCGGCGAGCCCGGGCAACACCTGCTTGGTGATGCGCGTGTTGTTGACCCACGCCTCGGCGCTCACGTCTCCGCCCTTCAGCGCGGTCAGCTTGAGCTTCATGCGGAACTTGCCCTGCGGCACGCGCACCGGGTCGGCCTGCAGGTCTTCGACCTCGGTCGCGGAGTTGCCGTCGACCTTCTGGCCGTTCTTCTTGAAGTAGGCCCAGCCGACCCGCATGTCGGCGCCCGGCACCGCGAAGACACTCACCTGGATGTCGTTGATGCGAAACGCGAGCTCGGCGAAGTGCTGCGTCGCCTTGTAATCGACCGCCGGAAAATCGGGCGGCAGCGGGAGGATCTCCACGTCGACCGACGCCTCGAAGCGGTCGGCCACGTAATACCGGTGCGCGACGTACGCGCGGGGGATCAGCCCCTCGTGCTGGAGCGCGTCTCCGTACTGGGTCGCGGTGAGCACCCCGCCATCGAGGTCCCACAGGCCGGCGTGCAGGTTCAGCTCTTCGCCGCCGTCGGTCTCGGGGTCGAACGTCAGCGTGACCGCGTCGTCGCCCGGCTCGATCGGCTTGAGCGCGCTGAAGATCTCCTCGTCGTCGCTGTCGTGGTACCAGGCCGGCGGCGCGGCGAGCGGCAGCGGCTCGTCGCCACCCTTCGGCCACAGCCGCGCGGTGATGCCCACCAGCAACAGCGCGCCGAGCAGGAACACGCCCAGCTTCCAGCCGGCCCCCGGTTCCTGCACGAACGAGGTCACCGGGGCGCTGCCCGCCCGCGCCGGCGCCGACGGAGTGCCCACCGGCATCGAGCCGTTGCTGGGCATCATCGCGTCGAGCACCTCGGCGACCTGGTTGGCGCGCTGCGGCCGCGCGTCGGGCTCGGTCTCGAGCAGGTGGTTCACCACGTCGTCGAAGCGCGTGTCGAGGCCGGGCACCTTCTGCGAGGGCAGCTTGAAGCGGCCGATGGGCAGCTCGCCGGTCACCATCTCGTAGAGCAACACGCCCAGCGAGTAGAGGTCGGCGCGGTGGTCGACGTTCTTCGCGTCGCGCCGCTGCTCGGGGGCCATGTAGTTGACCGTGCCCATCGCGACCGCGGTGGCGGTGAGCGAGATGTCCTTCTCGCTGCCCTTCATGCCCGCCAGGCCGAAGTCGGCGATCTTCACGTGCCCGCGCGGGTCGACGAGGATGTTCTCGGGCTTGAGATCGCGGTGCACCACCCGCATCTCGTGCGCGTAGTCGATGGCCCGCGCGACCTGCACGCCGATGCGCAGCGCGTCGCGCACCGTCAGCCGGCCGTCGTTCATCATCTCGCGCAGGTTGATGCCCGAGACGAGCTCCATCACGAAGAAGTAGTGATCACCCGCCTGGCCGCGGTCGATGATCTGCACCACCCCGGGGTGCGAGAGCGCCGCGAGCGCGGTGGCTTCCTTGTCGAAGCGCGCGACGAACTCCCGGTCTTTCGCGAAGCGCGAGGGGAGGATCTTCACCGCCACGTTGCGCGAGAGCGACACCTGCCGCGCCCGCCACACCTCGCCCATGCCGCCCTTGCCCAGCAGCTCGAGCAGCTCGTAGCCCGGCACCCGCGGCACCGCGGTCGAGCTGGTCGGCTCGTCGTCGTCGTCGTCGGGCGGCATCGGCTTGCTGCTGGCGACCGTCTTCTCGGTGCCCTCGGTGCGCTCGGCCTTCTCGGCGCCCTTCACGTCGCTCCGCTTCACCTCGAAGCGAATGCCGCAGGAACACTGCACCTGCTGGCCGCTCACGTAGATGCCGATGTCGTGGAGCTTGCCGCAGTTGGGGCAGGCCTGGGCGACGACGCTCCGGGAGGAACGCGCGGTCACTGTCGTCTCAGTTGTTGCCCGTGTACTCGAGCACGCGGAAGGCCGGGACGCCCTTTTCCTTGCCCTTCACCTGCAGCACCGAGACGGGTTCGACGCGGAAGCCAGCGCCCGCGCGGCGAATGGTGACGTCGCTGGCGAGCACCTCGCCGCCCTTCGCCAGGCCGCACAGGCGCGAGGCGGTGTTGACGGAATCGCCGATGGCGGTGAACTCGTGGCGCTCGTTGCTGCCGATGTAGCCGACGACCGCCTGGCCGGTGTTGACGCCGATGCCGACCTCGATCGCCTTCTTGCCGGCGGCGACGCGCGCGTCGTTCATGGCGTTGATCTCGTCGAGCATCTCGAGCGCGCAGCGGAGCGCACGGCCCGCGTCGTCAGGGTGCGTGATCGGCGGGCCCCACGTCGCCATCACGCAGTCACCGATGAACTTGTCGAGGTTGCCCTCGTGCGTGAAGATCACGTTCGCCATCGCGGTGAAGAAGGTGTTCAGCATCGCGACCGTTTCCTGCGGGCTGTCGGCCTCGGCCATCGAGGTGAAGCCGCGGATGTCGGCGAAGATGCACGAGACCTCGGCCAGCCGGCCCACGCGCAGCAGCTCGACCTTGCCGCTCACCACCGCCTCGGCGACGGCCGGCGCGAGGAAGCGCGAGAGCTCGGCGCGGGTCACCGCTTCCTGCTCGACCTTCGAGGCGAGCTCGGCGTTCTCGAGCGCGATCGCGGCCTGCGAGGCGATGCCCGAGAGCACCTTCAGGTCCTTCTCGGAGAAGGCGTTGGTGCGCTCGCGCGTGTCGCAGAACAGCACGCCCTTGAGCACGCCCTTGCTGAGCAGCGGCACGGCCATCGCCGAACGAATGCCCTGCGCGACGATCGACTCCGAGCTCGAGAAGCGGCTGTCGAGAATCGCGTCGGCCGTGAGCACCGCGCTGCGGGTCTCGGTCACGCGCTTGAGCACCGTGTCGGACACCACCACGTCGGTGCCGTCGGGCTTGCGCTTCAAGATCGCCTGCGGCGAGAGCGTGCCGTCTTCCTGCGCGAGGAAGACCACGCCGTTGTCGGCCGCCAGCAACTGGAACGATACCTTCAGGATCTTGTCGAGCAGGCTCTTGAGATCGCGCTCGCCGCCGACCAGCCGGTGGAACTCGTTGGCGATGCGGAGCTTCTCGTAGTCCTGCCTGAGCGTGTCGATGTCAGACAGCTTGTCGGCCGGGCGGAACTCCGCCGATTCCTGCTGCGCGACCGTGGCGAGGAAGGCCGGCATCGACTGCGCCGACGCGACGACCGTGACGCCCGCCGAGGTGGTGTGACCGGGCGACTGGCCGCCGCCGTCGTGGAAGACCAGCCGGCTGTTGCCCAGCGCGATCTCGTCGCCGTCGCGCAGCCGCAGCTCGCGCACCTTGCGACCGTTCACGAAGGTGCCGTTGCTCGAGTTCAGGTCGCGCAGGAGGTACGTCGCGCCGACCTTCTCGATCACGCAGTGTTCCTTCGAGACCTCGCGATCGACCAGGCGCAGCGTGTTGTTCGGGTGCCGCCCCATCGACGTGCGATCAGACAGGGGGAACTCGCCGACCTTGCCGTCTGCGAACCGCCCCGAGAGCCGCGGACCCTTGAGTTGGCCGGGGGCGAAGACCTGACCCGGGCGGGGTGACGACCCGGTACCCGCAACGTCAGTCAGTGGGATGGGTGGCTGGTTGCTCAAGACGGCGTGACGCTAGCAAGAGAAACGGGGGGTGGCACCACTTCGGTCGTGCTACGAGGCGCTCCATGGCCGCCAGGAAGTCTGCTCGGAAGAAGACCACCGGCGCGACCAGCTCCCGGCCTTCGGCGTCGAAGTCGAAGCCGGTCAAGGCGGCTCCGCGCACCGCCTCTTCGCGCACCGCCGAGGCGCCCGCCCGAAAGCGGGGGTCGTCCGTACCCGCCGCTCCCGCGGCACCTCCCCCGCCGCCGCCGGTCGACCCCGTGCGCCGCCGCGAGGCGATGGCCACCGCGCTCGAGGCCGTGCGCGCCCGGCTGTGGGGTGAGCAGGGTCAGCCCCTGACGACCGTCGCCGGCGTCACCATCGCCTTCGCCGCGCTCGAGAAGCCGAAGGCCCACTGGCACCTGATGACGTTCGGCCTCGCGACGCGCGGCTTCGAGCTGTCCCTGCGCGTGCTGCGCGCCAAAGAAGAGCTCGCCCCGCCCGCCTGGCCGGTCACCCTGCTCACCACCCTCATCGAGCGGGCCACGAGCGGCGTGCTGCACGGCGACACCAACCAGGTGCTGCTGCTCGAGCAGGGCCTCGCACCGGGCCTCACCACCGACCTGACCGGGCTCATCTTCGCGGTCGACCCCGGCGCGGGCACGCTGAAGACCGCCTTCGACGAGGCGCCGGTGCTGCTCGTGGTGCCGGTGACCGCCGACGAGGTGCGCACCGTGCGCGAGTGGTCTCCCTCGGGGCTGGTCGACGTGCTGTCGAAGGTCGACCCGCTGCTGCTGACCGATCTCGAGCGCGCTTCGCTCCTCCAGTCCCCCCGCGCGCGCGTGTTGATCGAGCAGCGCATCGAGCGCGAGGGGTCGAGCCTGTCGACGCTCACCTCGGAACGCGGCGAGGTGAAGAAGACCGGCAAGGGCCTGAGCTGGTCGATGCCGGTCGCCACCGCCGAGACGCTGATCAGCCTCGTGAAGGGCCGCACCGGCCACCAGCGCCCGTTCGCGGTCGTCGCGCCGGGGCTCGAGGTCAAGGTGATCAACGCCGACGCCCCTTCCGTCTCGCTCGAGGGGCGAACGCTGACCTTGAAGCTCTCGCTGGTCGCCGCGCGTCAGCTCCGTGCGCAGCTGCGCGCGAAAGAGGGCACCTGGCGCTTCGATTTCCTCCCCGACTTCGAGCTCGTCATCACGCCGTGAAGTCGACGGCCGTTTGAAAGGCACCCCGTGAAGATCAAGCAGCGCCCCGAGGACTTCTCGGTCAAGGAGTCGTACCGCTTCGACGAGGTGCCGACCGGCCCCTGGCGCGTCTACCTGATGGACAAGCAGAAGCTGTCCACCTTCGACGCGGTCGCGCGCATTCAGCAGCGGTTCGGCCTCGCGCCGGGCTCGGTCACGTACTGCGGGTTGAAGGACAAGCAGGGCCGCACCGAGCAGCTCATCGCGGTGCGCGGGCTCGACATCGACATGCAGGAAGAGGACTTGCGGCTCAAGTACCTCGGCCGCACCGACCAGGGGCTCTCGGCGAAGAACACCACCAGCAACCGCTTCGCCGTCACCGTGCGGCAGATCGAGCAGAGCGATCTCCAGAAGGTCACGCTCGCCGCCGCGGAGGTGCAGCGCCTGGGCGTGGTGAACTACTTCGACAGCCAGCGCTTCGGCTCGCTCAAGCACGGCCAGGGCTTCATCGCGAAAGATCTCATTCGCGGCGACTTCGAGGCGGCGCTCTACAACTACCTCGCGCGGCCTTCTCCGCTCGACCAGAGCGACGACTCGCGCGTGAAGCGGTTCTGGGCCGACAACTGGGGCAACTGGACCGCGAAGGTGCCCTACGAGGCGGGCCGCAAGTACTTCCGCATCATCAAGCAGCTGCGCGACGACCCGAAGGACTTCGTGAAGGCGTTCCTGCAGATCGACGCCGACTACCGCGCGCTGTTGATCTTCACGTACCAGAGCTGGCTGTGGAACGAGGGCGTGCGGCGGCTGCTGCAGATCGTCTTCCCGCGCGAGCACCTCTTCCCCATGCCGTACCAGGCCGGCACCCTGCTCCACCACACCGACGCCAGCCCGGAAGCCGCGGCGTACCTGCGCGAGCGCACCTTCCCGCTGCTCGCGCCTGATTCCACGTTCAGCGACCCGAAGGTCGAGGAAGCCGTGAAGTGGGTGCTCGGGCGCGAGAAGCTCACGCTCGAGCAGCTGCGCATCGAAGAGGCGCCGCGCCTGCTGTTCTTCAAGCACGAGGAGCGCCCGGTGCTGGTGCGCCCCGGCAAGCTGGTCATCGGCAAGCCGCGCCCCGACGAGCTCAACCGGGGCTTCATCAAGGTGAACATCGCCTTCACCCTGCCGCCCGGCAGCTACGCCACGCTGGTGGTCAAGCGCCTCTTCCACTTCGGGGTCGAGAAGGAAACGCCCGAAGACGTCGCGCCGCGCCCGCCGCGCGAGGCCGAGCCCGTCGCTCCGAAGGCCCAGCAGAGCCGCTCGAAGGTCGACCACAAGACCGGCGCGCCGCGCCCCGCCCCGCCCGAGAAGCAGGCCCAGGGCTTCCTCGCGCGGTCGGCCGAACGGAAGAAGCTGAAGGCGTCGCGGCGCATGGAAGCCTCGAAACGACGAAATTGATTGGCGTTTTTGGTGTCGCCAGGTGACGCAATGGAAACGGCGGGGCTTCGTTTTCATGTCCGTGGACGCGACTCCGGCCAACGGCACCGCTGCACTCCCTCCTCCCGCGTGGATGTCGCTGGGGCTGATGGCCACTGAGCCTGCCCAGCCGTACGTCGAGGAAGTGCGCCGCGCGCGCCGCGGCGACTCGAACGCCTTCGCCTCGCTGGTGAAGTCGATGCAGCGCCAGGTGTACGGGCTGTGCCTGCGGCTGCTCCGCACCGAGGCCGAGGCCGCCGAGGTCGCGCAGGAGACCTTCCTCAAGGCGTACCAGAACCTCGATCGCTACGACGACTCGCGGCCGTTCGATCTCTGGGTGCTCACCATCGCGCGCAACCAGTGCCTCGACCTGCTGCGCCGCCGCCAGAAGGTGCGCACCGAAGACGTCGAAGACCACTCGCACGCGCTGCCGTCGGGGGAACCCACCCTCGAAGAGGGCGCGATCGCGCGGCAGGAACGCAAGTCGCTCGAAGACGCGATGGCCACCCTGTCGGTCGACGATCGCGAAGTGCTCGCGCTCTATTACGTGCAGAAGCGCACCACGAAGGAGATCGCCGAGGTGATGGACGTGGCGCCCGGCACGATCATGGCGCGGCTGTTCCGCGCGCGCGAAAAGCTGAGGAACAAGATGAAGGCAGCCGAAGGCACTGGCTCTGCTGAGAAGGGGGCCGCATGAGCGACCAGAAGATGAGCCCCGATGATCTCGAGCTCGAGGCGCTGATCGCCGAGCTCGCGCCCGGTGACGCCGAGCGCGCCGTGTTGCTCGAGGAGCACCGGCAGCTCGAGAAGGACCTCCTGCGGCTGGCCGACCCGCTGCCGCCCCCTGACTTTCTCGCGAAGGTGATGACGCGCGTGGCTGAGGCGCCCGCTCGTCCGCTCTCGCGGGCTGACGTGTGGTCTGCCGTGGCCATCGTCTCTGTCGCGCTCGCGTTGGCTGTCGCGGCGCTCCTGGCGAGTGGCGGCGTGTCGGGGGGCTTCGGCCTCGCGCTCGCGTCGCTGGTGGTGAAGCTGCGTGAAGGGCTGGTGGCCCTCGGCAGCGCGATCGCGGCCCTCTGGTCGACGGCAGCCCTGCCGATGGCCGTGGGTCTCTCTCTGGTGCTCGTGGCGGCGTTGACCGGCTTCCGCCGGTTGATCCCCGCGGGGAAGGCGGTGTCTCCATGATGACGATGATGGTGGTGGGCTTGCTCGCGGCGAGCCCGGTGTCGATGCAGTTCCAGGGCAGCCTGAAAGACGGGCTGCAGGAACTCGCGCAGAAGAGCGGGATCAACCTCGTCGTGATCGGCGAGCTCGACGAGAACGTGCAGCTCAACCTGCCCAGCGTCGATGGCGCCGAGGCGCTCGAGACGATCTCCCAGGCGTATGGGCTCAACATCACCCGCTCGGGCAAGGGGTCGAACCTGTGGGTGGTGCGCAAGGGGGGCGCGGGCGCGGTGACTCCCACGACTCCGACGACTCCGACGACTCCCACGACTCCCACGACTCCCACGACTCCCACGACGCCGACCACGGCGACGACGCCTGATCCGGTGATCGCTCCGGTGTGGGCTGAGGGGTCGGCGGAATCGGAAGTGCTGCGCGCGCAGGCCGAGGCAGCGCGTGAAGAGGCCGAACGGGCGCGGGAAGCGGCCGACGAGGTGCGCAAGAAGCTCGACTCGATGAAGAACGCCACCACCGAGGCGCGCGAGCGCATGCGTGAGGCGCTCGACGAGGCGAAGGAAAAGGCGCAGGAAGCCGCCGACGAAGCGCGGGAAAAGGCGCGCGAGGCGGCCGAGGCGGCGCGGGAAGAGGCGCGCGAGAAGGCCGAGGAAGCGCGCGAGGCCGAGCGGGAGCGCCTCGAAGCGCTGCGTGAGCAGGCCGACGCCCAGAAGGAACTGACCCGTGAGCAGGCGCGCCTGGCCCGTGAGCAGATGGCGCTCCAGCGTCAGCGCGTGTCGACCGGCGGGCCCATCACCATCGAGAAGAACTCGCGCGTCGAGGCGGCCGTCGCGTACGGCGGGCCGGTCATCGTCGAGGAAAACGCGGTGGTCGAGGGCGACGCGGTGGCGTTCGGCGGCGACGTGGTGCTCAAGGAAGGCGCGATCGTCGAGGGTGACGCGGTGTCGTTCGGCGGCGCGGTGGTGCGCGAGAAGGGCTCTGAAGTGCACGGCGAGGCCGTCTCGATGGGCGGCGCGGGCTTCGGCTCGACCGTCGCCAACACCGTCGTGAAGAAGGAACGCGCTGAGCGCCAGGTCGCCACGGCTGATGGAGAAGAGGCGCACGCGGCGAAGGCGGGCCAGGGCTTCGCGGCGTTCCTCGTGCAGTTCGCGGTGTTCTTCGGGCTGGGGTTCCTGCTGATGATGTTCGCGCCGCAGCGCATGAAGGCGCTCGAGGCGACGGTGCGGGCCGAGCCGGCGCGCAACGGGCTGGCGGGCTTCCTCGGGTTGCTGGCGACGATTCCCCTCACCGCGGCGCTGGTGGTGACGCTGGTCGGCATTCCCGTGGCGATCTTGATGTGGATCGCGCTGGGCCTCGCGGTGCCGGCTGGCCTCGCGGTGATCGCCAACGCGCTCGGCTCGAAGATCCCCACCGGGCGGCTGCGCAAGACCCAGGCGCTCGTGCTCGCGGTCGGGTTGTTCGCGCTGATGGTCGTGATGCGCATTCCGGTCATCGGGCCGCTCGCCATCTCGGCGTCGGTGTTCGTCTCGCTCGGAGCGATCATCCGCACCCGGTTCGGTCGCATCGGCGCCCAGGGCATTCCGATGCTCGACCCGGCCCAGACCGCGCCGATGCTGTGAGCAGGTGGTGGTGCAGGTGCGGGGCTTCGCCCCGCCCGCCCGTCCTGTGACGTTTTCCGCGGTGGGCGAGGTTTTCGTCACGCGCATGGTGGGTGGTGAGTGGGGTGACGGGGTCGCTTCGCGTCCCCGGCCGTCCGCGTTACGTTTTCCGCGGTGCGCGAGGTTTTCGTCACGCGCATCGTCGGTGCCCCGGGCCGTCCGCGTGACGTCTTCCGCGGTGAGCGAGGTTTTCGTCACGCGCACGGGCAGGGCTTCTCGGCCGAGTGCGGCGTGCGTGCTCCACTTTCGATTCCCAGCGAGTGAGAGCAGACGGGCTTGTCGGACCCCGCGGGTACAACGGCGGGATGATCAACGAAGACTTGAAGTGCCTGGAGGTGGCGGGGGAGTGCTTCGGAGTGTTGTCGCGCAGCGAGGCGCGCAAACACCTCAGTCGCTCGCAGCTGGACCGGCGCGTCAGCCGTGCGGGCGGCACTCCATTCGTTCGCCTCTTCTGCGGCGTGTACCGCGTTGAGGGTGCGCCGCGAACGTGGCGGCAGAGAATCGAGGCGCTCTCGCAGTGGGCCGGAGAGAATGGCGTGCTCTCGCATCCCGTACGGCCGCTGCGCTTCACGGCTTCGATGGCTTTCGCGTCGAGGACACCGCGGTCGCGGTCGACGGGCCGCTCGAGGTGACGGTGAAGCCGCAGCGCCGCAAGCCGCAAGGCGCGCGCATCTACCGCTGCAAGATGCCGCCGAAGCGCGACATCATCGGGCGAGACGACGGGCTGCGCGTGACGTCGGTGCCCGCCTGCTCGACCTCGGCGCCCAGCTGAGCCACACGCAGTTGCGCTCGCGCTGATGAGCCAGGCGCTGCGCCAGAAGAAGACGACGCTCGCCGAGCTTCACGAGCTGCTGCGACGAACGCGCAAACGCCCGGGCATCGTGAAGTACCGCGTGGTGCTTCAAGAAATCGCAGGTGATGGCGGGCCGACCGACAGCGAGCTCGAGGAACTGGCCGTGAGCACCATCGTTCGCGCGGGCGTCCGGCGGCCGGATGTCCAGCGCAAGGTGGTGCTGCAGGGGCAGCGGCGGCGCATCGATCTCTATTACGAGGCCGAGCGCGTCATCGTGGAGACCGACGGCTACGCCTTCCACTCCGGCATCGAGTGCTTCGAAGACGACCGGAAGCGGAGAAATGGGCTCGTGCTGGCCGGGTACACCGTCCTCCAGTGGACCTGGCGTGGGCTGAAGGACACGCCGGCCGCGCTCATTCGAGAGCTCCGAACTGCGCTCGCGCGCTGAACCAGAGGCGACTCGACAGAGCTGCACATCAGTCGCCGCGCGGCGAGGCGGCACCAGTGTCTCAGCGAGCCGCACTGCGAATGAGAGGCGGCAAGCCTGCTCGCTCGCAGAGCCATGCGTGTGACGAAAACCTCGCTGCGCACGGAGAACGTCACGCGGACGGGCGGCCTTCCTGCACGACCTGCCGCCATGCGTGTGACGAAAACCTCGCTGCGCGCGGAGAACGTCACGCCGACGGGCGGCCTTCCTGCACGACCTGCCGCCATGCGTGTGACGAAACCCTCGCGGGCCGCGGAGAACGTCACGCGGACGGGCGGCCTTCCTGCACGACTTGCCGCCATGCGTGTGACGAAACCCTCGCGAGCCGCGGAGAACGTCACGCGGACGGGCGGTTCGTCAGGGTGCGGCTGGCGGGGAGTCCACCGCGGCATGGCCCCCAGGTTGCCAGCGCTGCGCGAGCTGATTCGCGAACGACCGCACGACGCGGGCTGCCGCTCGATCTACGCCGACGTGTTGCTCGAGCGCGGCGACCCGCGGGGGCTCTTCATCCAGGCGCAGCAAAGCGGCCAGCATTCGCTCGCGGCCTCGTTGCTCGAGACCTACCGCGCGCACTTCGTGCACCCGCTGGGCCTGCACGCCGACGTCACCTTCGTGGACGGCTTCATCGACGCGTGGCGCACGAGCCCCGGCGAGTTCCGCTCGGCCGGCCGTCGCCTGCTGCACACCTGGCCGCTGCGCTCGCTCACCGTCGCCCACGCGCGCCAGGTCGACGTTCGTTACGTGCTCGAATCGACCGGCCTCGCGCGGGTCAGCGAGCTCTCGTTTCCCCACCTGCGCGCGGGCGGCCTGCAGTTCCTCGCCACCACCACGCTGCCGCCGCTTCGCTCGCTCCACGTCTCGGGCGCGCTGATGCAGTCGGAGATCGAGGCGCTGCCGCCGACCCCGTTCGCGCGCCGCCTCATCGCCTCGGCGCGGTCGTTCGGCACCGATCGCTTCGCGCGCTGGCTCGAGGAGCGCTTCGAGTCACCCTTCGCCGCGATCACTCGTAGCGATGGGGAGTCCCCCGCACCCTGAAGTCGATCGACCGCGCCGCGATGAAGCCCGCCAACGACGCTGCGTCGAGCGTGCCGTCGATGGGGAAGCGGGGCAGCACGGGTGAGGTGCGCTGGCGCTCAGCCGCACGGAACGGCCGCGCCTCGGTGGTCCAGATGGGGAAGTCGCCCTGCGCCCGCAGCCACCCCACGTGCCGCGCGCTGAAGTGATGCTTCGGCGTGCCGTAGGGAAACGCGAACTGCGTCATCGGCCCGAAGAGCCGCTCGAAGTCGGCGCGCGACTGCTGGTAGTCGGCTTCGACCACCGCGTCGGGGAACTTCTCGCCCGAGAGGTGGAGGTTGGTGTGGTTGCCGAGCTTCACGTTCGGCAGCGTGTGCAGCGCCCGCAGTTCTTCCAGGCTCGAGAGCGCGTAGGTCGGCAACGAGGGCAGCGCCTTCAAGTCGTCGCGGGCGTTCTCCGCGTGCCCGTCGGGCGGCACCTGCGCGGCTTCCTCGAGCGCGGTCTCGCGCGCCACGCCCGCCTTGAGCCGTTCCTCGACCAGGTCCCACCGGAAGCCGGTGCGGAGCTCGGACTTCTGGGGGCAGACGAAGAAGAGGAACTCCACGTCGGGGAAGCGCGGCGCGTGTTCCCGCAGCCAGGCGCCCGCGTCGGCGTACCCGTCGTCGAAGGTGACGGTCAGCCAGCCACGCGCCGGCCCGGTGCGCGCCCCGAGGAGCTCGTCGAGGAAGGCGCACAGCACGTCAGAAGGAATCGAGAGGCCCGGCTGCCAGTCGGTGGGGCGCGGCGCCGGCAGCACGCGGTGGAGACACAGCGCGAGGTGCAGCCCGTCGAGCGCGCGCCCGAGCATCAACTTGCGCACCGGTGCGGGCAGCGAGTGGCCCACGCGCGCGGCGAGCTCGTTGGGCGTCGCGACGCGACGAAGCGCATCGCGCACCATCACGCGCAGGGGGTCAGGGGTCTTGTCGCCGGCCATCTGGCGGACAGCTTATTCGTTGCGTCGGGGTGCGTGCGCGGGCGATACGACCGGTGTGACGAAGCGCCTCACCATCGGCAAGGTCCCCATCGACGTGGTCACCTTCGGCGAGGCGCTCGCGGCGATCGACGACCTGGTGACGAAGGGGCAGGGCGGCTTCGTCTTCACGCCCAACGTCGACCACATCGTCAACGTCGACCAGGACCCGCAGTTCGCGGCCGCGTACGAGAAGGCCTCGCTCTCGCTGGCCGACGGCGCGCCGGTGGTGTGGGCCTCGCGCCTGCTGGAGCACCGGCTGCCCGAGAAGATCAGCGGCTCGGACCTCATCGGCCCGTTGCTCGAGCTCGCGGGCCGCAAGAAGTGGCGCGTGGCCTTCATCGGGGCCGCGCCGGGCGTGGCCGAGAAGGCCGCGGCGATCGTGCGCGAGCGGTGGGGCACCGACGTGGTGTTCACCGAGGCGCCGATGGTGAACCTGAAGGACGAGGCGTTCATCAGCGCGCTCGCCCAGCGGGTGAAGGCGTCGAAGCCCGACCTGGTGCTCCTCGCGTTCGGCGCCCCGAAGCAGGAATTCCTCGCCGAGAAGCTCTCGCGCGAGCTGACCGCGGTGTTCCTCGGCATCGGCGCGAGCCTCGACTTCATCGCGGGCACGCTGAAGCGCGCGCCGGTGTTCATGCAGCGCTTCGGGCTCGAGTGGGCGTACCGGCTGGCGCAGGAACCGCGGCGGCTCTGGCGGCGGTACTTGATCAACGACCCGAAGTTCCTGCTCATCCTCGCGCGGACGATTCGCGCCGAACGGAAGCGCTAGACCCGAACCACGCAACGGCGCGACCTGATCACAGCGCCGAGGTTCCTGCTCATTCCGCGCGGTGGAGTCGCGCCGACCGGCAGCGCTCGACCGGAACCGCAGGCGCAAGGCGACGAAGATCGAGCCAACGCCCGCCGCCGGAACGTCACACGCGTGGGCGGGTTCACCTCCTCACCCCGACCCTCTCCTCCTCGGGAGGAGAGGGAGAACCGGCGCTCAGTCGCCCGGCCGCGAGGCGACGAACTTCGACGCGTCGAGCGTCTTCACGACCTTCGCCGGCACGCCCGCCACCACCGAGAAGGGCGGCACGTCCCTCGTGACGACCGCGGCGGTGCCCACCACCGAGCCGCGCCCGATGCGCACGCCCGGCATCACGCTCGCCTTCGCGCCGATCCACACGTCGTCTTCGATGACCACCGGTTCCGGCGGCGGCCGCTTGCTGCGATCGAGCAGTTCGTGGAACGCCGAGTCGACCACCATCACGTACGGCCCCAGCCGGCACCGCGCGCCGACGGTGATCGACGCGGTGCAGCCGATCGACACGCCGTAGTTGATGGAGCAGTCGTCGCCGATGGTCAGCGTCGCGCCGGGCGCGGTCGCCAGCTCCACGGGCACGTTCACGCTGCGCAGCAGCACGTGCGCGCCGATGCGCATCACGCCCTGGTTGTCGATGCGGGGCCGCTCGAGCGTGCGCACGCCTTCGCCGACCTCGGTCACCGAGCGCAGGTGCACCTTCGCGCTGGCGAGCTCACGCGCATAGCGGGTGCTCTTGCCGATCAGCTCGACCGGCGACCGCCCCGCCTTCAGATCACGCGAGAGCTTCTTCCACGCGTTGCCGAGCGAGCCGAACATCAGGGGGCCTTGAAGCAGACCGACGGGTCGAAGTCGCTCGGCGCGCCGACGTTCGACTCGAAGCCCATGTTGTCCCAGTCGCGCTCGTCGACGTAGGGCGAGACCTCGAGGTAGTAGCGCTGGCCAGTGCGGTCGTCGTAGTCGCGGCTGAACTCCAGGCGCTCGGCGGCGGTGTGGTACAGCACCTGCCCGAACGTCACCGCGGCTTCGTTCATCGTCAGCGCGTGGTTCGGGAAGTCGTTGCACAGGCGCTGGTTGCCGTTCACGTAGAGCACCATGCGGTCGCGCTTGATCCACGCGTCGAAGCGGGTGCGCGGCGCGATGTTCAAGTTCCCGTCGAGGATGCCCTCGAGCTCGTTGCCCTGCGCGTCTTGCGTCATGAACCAGCTCGGCGCGGCGGCGTAGTCGGGGTACTGCGCGGGCGAGAGGTTCACCACGCTCTTGCGCATCGGCGCGCCGGCGGTGTTCACCATCACGCGAATGTCGGACTCGCTGCGCTTGTTGAGCGGCCCCAGCTCGAACGGCGAGCCATCACGCGGGAAGAACTGCAGGCAGTTCCAGTTGTCGGTCGACGTGTTGAGACCGTCGGGCTCGTAGAAGAACGAGGTCTGCACGAGGTGCCCGAGGAAGTGGTTCTGCGCGTCGAAGGTCTGGCCCGCCGCGCCCGCGCCACAGACACCGACCCACCAGTACCGCCGCGAGGTGGCGTCGCTGGCGACCTCGAAGGTGAGGTGCAGGTACGCCGTGTCGGACAACGGCGCCGGCTTGCGCGGCACGGCGACGACGGTGGCGAAGACGTCCTGTTCCCAGTCGGGGAGCGTGATGTGCAACACGCCGCGCTCTTCCGACAGCTGCGCCATGTCGTTGTGGTCGTTGTAGACGAAGAAGTCCCACTTCGAGTTTCCGAAGGCGCGGCCCACCTTGTACGTGCGATCGAAGCCGGGCGCGTCGCCGCGCGAGGTGATGGCGCCGCTGGTGCCGTCGAAGTCGTCGAAGAAGTCGGCGGTGCGCGGCGAGGTCTTCGCAGCAGGCGTCACCTTCACCGCGGTGCGGGCGAGCACCTTCGGCGGCGCGGTCGGGCCCTGCACGCCGAGCGACGGGCCCGGGCCATGACCGTTGAGCACCAGCGAACCGAAGCGCGCGCGCACCTCGTCGGGCGTGAAGATCGAGAACGCGATGCGATCGACCGGCGGCACCTCGTCGATGGTCACCTGGATGTCCTGGTGCACCGGGGCCATCGCGCCGGGGTACGGGCACGCCGTGTCGATCGCCTCGACCACCAGCGTGGTCGGGCCCTGCACGTCGGTCACCTCGACCACGCGCATCAGCTCGCGGGTGCCGCTGAACTTGTCGTTGTGCTGCCGGTACCCAGCGCAGTGAATGGTCGTGCCGTTGACCTGTTCCCCCGCGCCCACCGCCGAGACCTGCACGCCCGCCGGCACGCGGAACACGCGGTAGTCGCGCGCGCCCGTCACCGCGGGCATCACCAGCACCACGCTGTCGCGGTTGGCGACGAACGTGACGTCACCCATCGTCGCGGCCGCGGGCCACGGGAGCGTCGAGCCGTCTTCGGCCTTCGGAGCGTTCGCGCCCTCGACGGGCATCGCGGGCTGTTCGCCGCCCAGGTCGGGCGGAGGAGTGGAGATGGGCGTGGGATCTCCTGCCGTGCCCATGCTGCAGGCAGAGGTGAAGAACACGACGCACGTCACGACGATCGACCGGGCATTCATCTCGCTCGGGCTGTAGCAGGGGTGTCGCGGTGGCGCTAGACGGGGGCCGTGGGTCGCATCGAGGTGATCACAGCCGTCCTGGCAGGTCTCGCGCTCTCGGCGTGTGCAGACCCGAATTGCCCGCGCGTGCCAGGTCTCTCGAAGGACCAGTGCGCGATCGTGCAGGGGTTCCGGCTTCCGGCCGCGCCACCTCCCGCGCGTGGCAACGCGGTGGCTGACGACACCAACGCGGCGATGCTCGGCCACCTCGTCTTCTTCGACGCGCGCTTGAGCAACGGCCAGATGGTGCGCTGCGCGACCTGCCACGTGCCCGAGCGCTACTTCGCCGACGGCAAGGCGGTGTCGACTGGCCTGCGCGACGTCACGCGCAACAGCCCGTCGCTGCTCTCGGCGGCGTTCCTCCACTGGCAGACGTGGGACGGCAAGGCCGACACCATCTGGTCGCAGCCGATCATCGCGTTCGAGAACCCGCGGGAGATGGACTTCACGCGCCTCGAGCTCGCGCACGCGATCGTCGATCTCTACAAGCCCAAATACGAGGCCCTCTTCGGTCCGCTGCCCGACTTGAGCGACGCGCAGCGCTTCCCCCCGCGGGGACGCCCGGGAGACGCGGCGTGGCAGGCGATGACGCCCGACGATCGCCAGGTCATCGATCGCATCACCTCGAACGTCGGCAAGGCGATCGAAGCGTACGTGCGCAAGCTCGCGATGCGGCCCGGCAAGCTCGACGCGTTCCTCGACGGCGACGACACGGCGTTGAGCGCGACGGCGGTGAAGGGCCTGGTGGTGTTCATGAAGATCGGCTGCGCCGACTGCCACTCCGGGCCGATGCTCAGCGACGGCGCGTTCCACCGCTTCGAGCTGCCGCCGATTCCCAACGAGCCGGTGGAACATGGCCGCCGCGACGGCCTCGCGTACCTCGCAGCGAGCGACTTCAACGCGTCGAGCGTCTTCTTCGACGGCGAGAAGGAACCGGTGCCCACCGCGACCGCCGACGATGACTTCGCGTGGCGCACCGCGCCGCTGCGCAACGTGGCGCGCACCGCGCCCTACGGCCACGACGGCTCCTTCGCGACGGTCGAGGCGGTGACCGACTTCCACCTCCCGGCCGGCGTGAGCGCGGCCGATCGCGCGGCGCTGCTCGAGTTCCTCGCGGCGCTGAACGCGAGCGACCCGCCGTCGCCGTGGAACAACTGGCCCAACCGCTGAGGGGCTAGCGCTTCGTCAGGCGCTTGAAGGTGTGCGCGCCCAGGTCGCCGAGCGCCTTGCGCAGCGACCCCGCCTCGGTGCGCACGCCGCGGAAGTACTCGAGCCCGTAGCTCAGCGTCGCGCCGGCGATGGCCACGCGGCCCGCCAGGGGCACGACGCCGCGCGCGCGGTCGAACGCCTCGGCCGAGTGGTACGCGAGCTTCGAGAGCGTCGCGCCGAGCCGCGGAGACGCGACCGAGGTCATCAACACCGCGCGCGACACCGGGTTCACGAGGAACCAGAAGTGCCACGGGTCGGTGTCGACGCGATCGGGGTGCCGCACGTGGATGCGCGAGTCGTACACGCCGTAGTTGAAGTTGCGCTTCATCCACACCGAGAGGTCGGTGTGATCGCTGCGGTGCCGGGTGACGGCCGACGCGCAGAAGTAGAGCTTCTCGCCGGCCTTCTGCAGTCGCACGCCGAGCTCGCGATCTTCGCTGCGGTCGAGCGAGCGATCGAACCCGCCGACCTCGAGGTACGCGCGCCGCCGGAACGACACGTTGCCGGTGCACACCATCACCCCGCGCACCGCGGTGGGGTGTTCGCGGTACCGCGCGACGAAGCGGGCGAGCTGGTCGGCGTGGAAGCGCTCGAAGAGTGGCTTGCCCTCGAGGTGGCCGTCGTCGGCGATCTGCCCGAGCACCACGCTGTGCCCCGCGTCGTGCGCCTTCACGTGCTCGGCGATGAACTCCGGGGGCACGATCATGTCGTCGTCGGTGATGACGACGAGCTCTCCGCGCGCCTGCTGGATGCCCGCGTCACGCGCGGCCGCGGCCCCGGCGTTCGCCTGGGTGATGACGGTCAGCCGGTACGGATCGTTGCGCTTCGAGAGCGCGGGCTCGACGGGCACCTTCGAGCCGTCGTCGACGATGATCACCTCGAAGTCGGTGCGCGGGTACGTCTGGCGGCCGAGCGCGTCGAGCAGCTCCTGCAGCAGCGGGAGGCGGTTGAAGGTGCTGATGACGACGCTGACGCGGGGTGAAGCGACCACGGGTGCAAAGATGTTACACACATCGCATGGCGAACCCACTGCTGACCTGGGCCCAGGCGATTCGCGCTGACTACGCGTCGGTGCAGCGGTACCGCGCGAAGTACCACGGTGACGAGCGCTCGGTGGTGCGGCTGCCGGTCGACGCGGTGACGAAGATCGGCTTCCAGATGACGGTCGCGATGCGCACCATGGCCTTCTTGCGCGACGCCCGCGTGCCGCTCGCGCCGCAGGTCGTCAGCCGCCTCATTCGCCACCTGTACGGCGCCGAGGTGCACTGGAACACGACGATCCACCACGGCATCTCGATCGTGCACGGCAACGGGCTGGTGCTCAGCCACCGCGCGGTCGTCGGCGAGGGCTGCATCCTCTTCCAGAACGTGACGCTCGGTGAGGGCGTTGACTCCGAGACGAAGGAGACGGGCGCGCCGACGCTCGGCCGCGACGTGCACGTGGGCCCGGGTGCGACCCTGCTGGGGCCCATTCACGTCGGCGACGGCACGAAGATCATGGCGGGCGCGGTGCTGACGCGCAGCGTGCCGGCGAACTCCCTGGTGAAGCCGGCCGACGCACAGATCTCCGAGCGCGCGGCGCCGCGACCCAAGGCCGTGAAGTAGCTCACTTCTGTTCGAGCGTGGCGAGGCGGTCCTTCGCCAGCGCGAGCGCGGTGCGGGCCGATTGCAGCTTCGCTTCCAGCGCGGCCACTTCGTCCTCCGCGGCCTTCAGCGCGGTGCGCGCGGCGCCGAGCTCGGCAGTGCGCCGCGCCTGCTCACGAATCGCCTCGCGTTGTTCGGCCTCTTCACGCGCGCGACGCGCCTGCGCCTCGGCCTCCGCGGCAGCGGCGACCTCCCGGTCTCGCTCGGTCTTCAGCTCGTCGCGCTGCGCTTCGAGCTCGGCCGACGCGCGACTGGTGGCCTCGGCGATCGCGGTGAGCGTCTTGCGCGGCGTCGAGGGCGGCGGCGCCGGTGGCGCTTCGACCGCCCCGGGGACGACCGGCGCGATGCCCAGCGCCGCGAAGCCAGCGGGAGCGCGATCGTCGGTCAGCGCCCCCGGCGGATCGGGATCGAAGCCGCCCGTCGCGGCGAGCGCGGTCAGCGTCGTCTCGACCTTCTGGAGCGTGTTCTCGGCGGCCGCGTTGCCGATCTCCTTCAGGAACTCGGCGGCGCGCTTGCGGACCGCGGCGATGGCGGCCTTGTGCGTCGCGAGCGCGGCGACGTCTCCGCTGCGCACCTGCAGCGCGGTCGAGAGCACCGCGTTGAACTCGTCTCGCGCGCGCCACCACGCCTGGTTCACGGCCCACGCCGACGCCGGAGGACGCCCGAGCTTGTTGAGCTTCGCTGCGCCCGCCTTGTCGCCCGCGGTGCGCAGCTCGCCAGCCAGCCGCTTGCGCTCGTCGACGAAGCTCCCATGCGGCGCGCGGAAGAGCGCCTCGACTGCCTGTTCCCAGGTCATGGGCTGAGCCAACCAGACTCAGTTCTTCGCGCCCACCGCCGAATAGCCCTCGAGCCACGTGGGTGCGCCGGTCAGCGAGCGCGAGGTCCACCCGCTGCCGCGGCGATAACTCCAGAGGCGATCGTGGCTCCACACCCAGGCCACGCCATCGAGCGTTCCGACTGGATCGAGGAAACCCTGCACCTCGTTGGGCGCCGCCTCGAGCTGAAGCCACGCCGCAGGCGGTTGCGCGGCGAGCGCGAGCACCCTGGGGAAGCGCAGGTGCGCACCGTCGACGCCACCCACCACGACGAGCGGGCTGAGCCCGGGCACGAATTGATGCCACGCGATCGCGCCGGGAGACGGCGTGGCGGCGAGCGTCGACCACACCTGCTGAACAGGGTCGAACTGCCAGAGGTCTGGCAGCACCTGGTCGTGTTCGTCTTGCCCGCCCGAGAGCACCAGCGTGCCCGTCGCGGTGTCGAAGGCCATGGCCGCGACCTGTCTCGGCGTTGGACCTCCCGAGGCGAGTGACGTCCACGTGTCGGTCGTCGCGTCGAAGACCCACAGATCCGACAAGAGATGGTTGGGGCCGCCCTGGCCAAAGCCGACGTACCACCGGCCGCTCGCCGCATCCCACGCGCCACAGGCGAACTCGCGCGCCGGCGGGGGGAACCCATGCACCGCGACGTGCACCCACGTGGGCCGCGCGTGGTTGAACTCGAGCGCCCACACCTCGCGATCGACGAGGCCACCGAAGATGAGCATGCGCTTGCGCGCGTCGTCCCACGCGGACAGGTGATGCGACCGGGGCGGCGGCTTCGTCCCCGCCACCTGGACCTCCGTCAGCTGACCGCGCCCGACGTCGATCGCGAAGGTGGTGTTCGAGCCAGTCCCTCCGCCGACGTTGGGGTTGGGCAGCAAACCGCCGAACAGGAGCAACGTGCTCTGACCGCAGCAGCCCGCATCGGGCGCGCCCGCGTCGGGTCGGTGGATGCCAGCGTCGACGGGCTGCGGCTGCGCGGGTTGTTCGTCATCGGTGCTCGGCTGCGTGACGGGTGCCGCGGGCGCCGCGTCTGGCGCGTGGTCGTCGACCGGCTGCAGACAGGCCACCGTCGCGCCACACAGCAGTCCCAGCCACACGACAGGTCTCACCACGGCGCTCCCCGTTGAGCCGCCCCATCGCGGCGGCGAGCGCTCGAGCAACGCTCGTGCCGGTCTGGTCCCGCTGAGGTGTGGCACGCGCGCGTGTGCAGCTTCGTGCGCACTCCATGCACGCCGCTGCACGGTTGTTGAAACAGTTCGGCCGCGAGCGAGTAGACCTGCGCGCGTGAAGAGAGAGGTCGCGCACTTCGATCGCCTGGCGCAGTTGCTCGAGCTCGAGCGTCGCGCCGAGCGAGAACGCATCGAGACCGAGCGCCAGACCCTGCCGCTGGGCGAGCTCGAGGCGCGCGGCCTGGTGGTGCTCGACGTCGAGACCACCGACGAATCGGTCGGCCTCGGTGGCCGCCACCTCGTCACCTTCATGCACGACGACAAGCGCCGGCTCGTGACGCGGCTGGGGCCCGGCGATCTCATCGCCGTCTCTCCGCGCAAGGCCGAGGTCGACGCGCCGCCGGTGGGCACGGTGGTCAACGCGTCGCGCACCGCCATCGTCGCCGCGTTCGATCGTCCACCGCCGCCGTGGATGGGCGAGGGCCGCCTGCGCCTCGACGTCACCGTCAACGACGTCACCTTCGATCGCGCCCGTCACGCGCTCACCTCGTGGAAGGGCATGGACCAGGGCACCAAGCGCGATCGCCGCGAGGTGCTGCTCGGCAACCAGCCCCCGCGCTTCGAGAAGCTCGTGCCCGTCACCGAGCCCGGCCGTCCGCTCAACCCCGAGCAGCTCGACGCGGTGTCGCTCGCGCTCGCCGCCCGAGACTTCGCGCTGGTGCACGGCCCGCCCGGCACCGGCAAGTCGACCGTGCTCGCCGAGCTCGCGGTGCAGTGGGCGCGGCAGGGCAAGCGGCTGTTGTGCACCGCCGCGTCGAACGCCGCCGTCGATCACCTGCTCGAGCTCTGCCTCGACCAGGGCCTGAAGGCGATTCGCGTCGGCCACCCCGCGCGCGTGCTCCCGCACCTGCAGCAGCACACGCTCGATCTCCTCGTCGAAGATCACCCCGACCGCGTGCTCGCGCGCGAACTCTTCGAAGAGGCGTTCGATCTCATGGGCTACGCGCGCAAGCAGCGCACCCGGGGCCGCAGCCGCGAGCGCTTCTCGAACGCCCGCGAAGCGAGCGCCGAGGCCCGCAAGCTGATGGACGAGGCGCGCACGCTGGAACGCAAGGCGGTGAGCGCGATCCTCGACTCCGCCACCGTGGTCTGCGCGACGCTCACCGTGCTCGACGGCTCGCTCTTGTCGAACCAGGCGTTCGACGTCGCGTTGCTCGACGAGGCGACGCAGGCCATCGAGCCGCTCTCGCTGCTCGCGTTCTCGCGCGCGCCGGTGGTGGTGCTCGCCGGCGACCCGCAGCAGCTCGCGCCGACGGTCATCTCCCTCGACGCGCAGAAGCAGGGGCTGGGCGTCTCGTTGTTCGAGCGATTGCTGGGCGACTGGGGCGACGAGGTGAAGCGCATGCTCAAGGAACAGCACCGCATGCACGAGACCATCATGCGCTTCCCCAGCGAGCAGACGTACGGTGGCCAGCTGCGCGCGCACCCCAGCGTGAGAGAGCGCGGGCTCACGCAGCCGCCGCTCGACACCCCGCCGGTGCTCTTCCTCGACACCGCGGGCAAGGGCTTCGACGAGCAGTCGGGCGAGAAGAGTGAGTCGATTCGCAACGAAGGGGAAGGCGGGCTCGTGGTGGCGCGCGTGCGCGAGCTGGTCGCCGCGGGCCTCCCGGCGCGGGAGATCGGCGTCATCACCCCGTACCGCGCGCAGGCGTCGTGGCTGCGCGAGCAGCTGGGCGACGTGAGCGATCTCGAGGTCGACACGGTCGACGCGTTCCAGGGCCGCGAGAAGGACGTCATCGTCTTGAGCCTGGTGCGGAGCAACGCCGAGCAGACGCTCGGCTTCCTGACCGACCTGCGCCGCCTCAACGTCGCCATCACGCGCCCGCGCAAGCACCTCTTCGTGGTGGGCGATTCCGCGACGCTCTCGGGTCACCCGCACTACGCGAAGTGGATCGAGTTCGTGCAGTCGACCGGCGGCTACCGCAGCGCGTGGGAGTGGCCGGGCGCCTGACGGGCGATTACACGCCCGCCGCATGAAGCAGCTCGAGCTGGGCATCGACACCTTCGGAGACGTCACCGACGACGCGGACGGCAAGCCGCTCCACCCCGCGCAGGTGATTCGCAACCTCGTCGAAGAGGGCGTGATCGCCGACCGGGCGGGCGTCGACTTCCTCGGGGTGGGTGAGCACCACCGCCCCGACTTCGCGGTCTCGGCCCCGGAGGTCGTGCTCGCCGCCATCGCCGCGCGCACCACGCGCCTGCGGCTCGGCTCGGCGGTCACCGTGCTCTCGTCGGACGACCCGATTCGCGTCTTCCAGCGCTTCTCGACGCTCGACGCGCTCTCGAACGGCCGCGCGGAGGTCATCCTCGGCCGCGGCTCGTTCACCGAGTCGTTCCCGCTCTTCGGGTTCGACCTGCGCGACTACGAGGCGCTGTTCGACGAGAAGCTCGATCTCTTCGCCGCGCTGCTCGAGGAGAAGCCCGTCTCGTGGAAGGGCTCGTTCCGCCCGCCCGTCGTCAACCAGTCGGCCCACCCGCGCACGCAGGGCGGCCGCCTCAAGACGTGGATCGGCGTCGGCGGCACGCCACAGTCGGTGGTGCGCGCTGCCCACTATTCCTTCCCGCTGATGCTGGCGATCATCGGCGGAGACCCGCGCCGCTTCATTCCGCTCGCCGAGCTGTACCGCCGCGCGCTGGGCGAGTTCGGCAAGCCCGCGCTGCCCATCGGCGTGCACTCGCACGGCTTCGTCGCCGACACCGATCAACGCGCGCGCGACACGCTCTTCGGCCCCTACAAGCGCATGCGCGATCGCATCGGTGGCGAGCGCGGGTGGCCGCCGATGGCGCGCGACGAGTTCGAGCGCGAGATCGCCGAGGGCTCGCTGTACGTCGGCTCGGTCGAGACGGTGGCGCAGAAGATCGCCGCCACGGTGAAGGCGCTCGGCGCCGAGCGCTTCGAGATGAAGTACAGCGCCGGCGGCCTCACCCACGAGGCGATGTGCCAGAGCATCGACCTCTACGGCCGCTCGGTCGTCCCGCGGGTGCGGGAGCTGCTCGGGCTCGGCGTCACTGCGGGTCCCACCTGACGCGGTACGTGGTGCCTTCCGCGTCGCGCCGAATCACGTCGACGGTGCAGTTCTTCGCCCCGATCGAAGTGAGCGCCGCCTGGATCACGCCCTGGTGCAGCCACGGCACGTGCACTTCGTTCGTCCACAGCTCGAAGTCGTTGCGCGAAATCGGCGTCACCACGTCTTCGGTGTAGTTGTTCGACGCGCGGAAGCTCTTGCTCACCCGCGTCGCCACGCGCTCGGGGCCGATCACCTTGAGCAGCGCGACGAGCGGCTTGCCGACCGTGGTGTTCTCGTACTCGAGCATCACCAGCTGGCCGACGCGGTACAGCCCGACCTCCAGCGACTGGTCGGGAAAGAGCTCGCGCGCGGTGGCCTCGTTGGCGAGCTTCCACGACTCCACGGGCAGCGTGTGGGGCGGCGACTCGAGGTCGATGCCCTGCGCACGCAACGTGGCGATCAGCTCCGGCTTGCGCGCCTTGACCACCCGCCCGAGCGACTCGAAGGCGTTGGCGTAATACGCGCGCTCGGTGACCGGCCCACTCACGGCTGCAAGGCTACATCGAGCAGGGGATGAGCGTGCACGCGCCCCACATGCCGGTCTTGTTGGTTTTCGCCTCGGCCTCGTAGGTCGAGAACTCGTCCTGGCGCGACATGCCGCCGGGCTTCACGTACAGGAAACACGCGTAGCCCTGCTGAATGAGCTGGGTGTTGAGCTCGGCGCCGTCGACCTTCACGTACGCCAGCGTGCGGCCGTAGCGGTCGGTGCACGAGCCCTCGTCGTACGAGAGCTGGAGCGTCTTGCCGGTCACGAAGCCGCTGGTGAACGTCTTCGCTTCCTGCCCCCAGCAGTCGTTGTGGCCCTGGGTGATCTCCGGCGTGTCGACCAGCAGCAGGCGAATCTTCGTGCCGCTGTTGAGCACCACGGTGTCGCCGTCGATCACGTAGTCGACCGTGCCCGTCGCGGGCCCGCACTTGCTCCCCGGCGTGCCGCACGCCGCGCCGACGAGGAGCAGGGCTGCGAGCACCACGGCGCGCATCACGGGCACACGTTCGGCAGACCCGGCGTACCGCGATCGCCGGTCAGGCCTCCGTCGGCCGGGTCGGGCACGCCGTAGCGGTTCGTCGCCGGCGTGACGCACAGGTTCGCCGCGATGTCGTTGTTGGCCGGGGTCTCGAAGCCGGGCTTCACTTCCATCGACGCGCCCGAAGGCCACGCCGCGGTGCCCGTCGCGCCCGTGTAGCTGATGGTGTCGTAGGTGCCGCCGTCGACGCCCAGCACCGTGATGGTCTGCGCGCTGTCGGTGAGCGAGCCGGTGAAGACCGCGGTCACCGTCGGGAGGTTGCCGTTGAGCGCGCTCGACGCGTTCTTGGCGAACACCAGGTAGCTGTTGGCCGTCACCGCCATGCAGTTCGGTGAGGCGAGCACGGTCTTCGAGGTGCCGACCTGCAGCGTCAGCCCGTTCAGGTCGGTGTCTTGCGTCACCAGCACCTCGAAGTACTCACCGGCGGTGTCCGCGACCGCGGCGGGGTTGGGCATCCACTCGGTGATGACGACCGTGCCGTCGGCCGGGCGGCGCGCGGGGCGGGTGGTCATGCTGGTCAGGTCGAAGCAGTCGCTCGCGCTGGGCGAGCCGGCGTCGGTGGTGCACGCGGGGTTGGGCTGGCCCGGGCTGCCGAAGTCGGTGCCGCCGTCCCACTTGTTGGGCGCCTTGCAGCGCACGGTGAGCTGGTCGTTCAAGTCGGGGTCTTCGTTGCCCGGCGCGACCTGCGTCGCGGCCGCCGCGTATTCGCCGTTCGCCTGCACCGTGTCGTAGATGCCGCCGTCGGCGCCGAGGAGGCTGAACACGCTGGTGCTGGTGAGCGCCGCGCTGAAGCTCGCCGTCAGCGGAGGCAGGTTGCCGTTCGCAGCCGGGCTCGGGTTCTTGCCGAACACCAGGTATGTGTTGGCGGTGACCGGCAAGCAGTTGCCCGACGCGAGCGGCACCTTGTTGGTGCCCACCACCAGCGTCAGCCCGTTCAAGTCGAAGTTGCTCTTCGCCACCACCTCGAGCCATTCCTTGTCGGCCTGCGGCGTGCTGGGCGCCGACATCCACTCGGTGAAGGCGATGTCGCCGTAGTTCGGGTTCACCACCGCGCGCATCTGGCTGGTGCCGGTGTCGAGGCAGGTGTTGGGGTCGGTGGGCACCGCGCACGCCGGGTTCGCCACGCGCGGGCTGCCGTAGTCGCCGCCACCGTCGGGGTTCCACTTCGTCGGCGCGGGGCAGAAGTTGGCCGGGTCGTCGTTGCTGACCGGGTCGAGCTTGAGCGGGTCGAGCTGCCAGGCGTGCCCCGACATCGCGGGGGTGATCGCGATCTCGTCGATGCCGGCGTCGCCGCGGATGAGCGCGATGCGCTGGTTGGTCGTGTCGGCGAACGAGAGCGACGCGTAGACGTGATCGGGCGTCGGCAGCCCACCGTTGACGAAGGTGTCACCGCTGCGCGCCATCAACAGGTAGTCGCCGGGCTGCACGCGCAGGCAGTTCATGTTGGTGATGCGCGTGTCACCGCCGGTCGCCGAGATGACGAGATCGTTCAGGTCGACCGACGCGCGCGCGAGCACCTCGAGCCACTCGCCGTTCGCCGAGCTCGACGCCGCGGGCCGGGTCATGACCTCGGTGATGACCAGGTCGCCGGGGCCGGGAGGCGTCATCGCGCGCACGGCGCCGTTGTCGATGCAGGTGCCCGTGGTGGCCTCGGGCTGGCACTGCGGGTTCTTCGCGCCGGGCGTGCCCGCGTTGTTGCCGAAGTAGACGGTGCCCACCGGCGTGTCGCAGTAGTTCGCCTCGACCGCCGCGAGCGTGGGGTTCGGGTCTTCGAGGCCGTTGAGCATGCGGCTGCGGTTGGGCTTGGCGACGCTGTTCCAGGTGAACTCCGCCAGCGTGGTGGTGCCGCACTTGAGGCCGACCACGCCGCGGGTGTTGCCGAACGAGCCGAGCGCGTCGGCGTAGGTGTAGTTGATCCACATCGGGTTCGGCCCCGAGCGGATGTCGCCCATCGTGAAGTAGCTGCGCGCGGGCACGCTGCCGGCCTTGATGACGGTCGACTTCGCGTTCGTGCCGTCGGTGTCGCGCGTGTAGAGCGTGAGCCCCTTCAGATCGACGGGCGTGCCGAGCGTGTTGAAGACCTCGACCCACTCGCCGCCGGTGTCGGTGCTCTCGGGGTCGATCATGATCTCGGTGATGACGAGATCACCCGCCGTGCGACCCTTGCAGGCGTCGGTCATCATCGTGGGGTCGGGACAGCCACACAGCAAGACAGCGCCTGCCAGCAGCAGCAGGAAGGAAACGCGCTTCATCACTCACCCTCGTCCTTGTCGAAGTTCCCGGCCTTGGAATCCGTCGACAACATGCGCTCCAGCTCTTCGCTGGGAGCGAGCACCTGGCCCGGCAACGTTACCTGCATCTGGAGCGAATCGAGCCCCTTCGCGTTGCGATACTTCTGTACGACACCTCGCACCTGCACGTACTCGCCCCGCTTGAACTGCAGGCCGGTGTTGAGCAGCACGTCGCGGTCCCAGAAGACGATGTCGAAGTTCTGGGTGCGCGTGCGCGCGAGCTTCACCACGGCCGGGCCGTTCTCACGCTGCACGACTTCCTGCACCGCGCCGAGCAGCACCACTTCCTGCCCGAGGCGCTGCTCGAGCTTGAGCATCGCGTCCCACCGGGTGAGCGCGATGTACGACTCGGGGTGCTCGTTCTGCTCGCGCTCGAAGCGGCTGATCGCGGCCTCGCGCTCGTTCCACCAGCGCAGGCGCTCGTCGTAGTCGTCGTAGTGCATGCCGCCCGGCTTCCAGATGCCGCGCTTGTTTTCCTGCGCTTCCTTCTGGGCCTCGACGAAGTCGCGGTGGAAGCGGCGGCTGCGGCCGTACTTCACGAAGTAGGGCGACTGCCCCGCGCGCACGCACTCGACGTTGTAGTTGACCCACTCGCCGTTCTTCTTCGCGAAGATGTACGCGAGGTAGCGGCCGTAGAAGTCCCGGATCTCGCCAGGGTGATCGCGCTCGATGCGCACCGAGGTGACGCCCTCGAAGAAGTCCTGCGCGAAGTGCTTGGCGTCGTCACCCGCGGGCGTCGCCATCTTCACCGGCCGCGCGGAGTTGCCCCGCATCTTCTTCTTGTACTCTTCCCACCCGCTGGCGAACGCCTCGCGTTCCCAGTCCTTCTTGAAGGTCTCCTCGGTGTCGATGCCCAGCAAGCGCAGCGACGCCTGCAGCCCGCGCACCCGCACCGTGTCGCCGTCGATCACCGCCGACGCGCCCTCGAAGGGGAACTCGCCCAGTTCGAGGCTGACCACCTCGAGCTTCTTCAGCAGCGCCGACGTCTCGTCGCGCGTGAAGCGCTTGCTGTCCTTGGTGGTGTTGCAGCCTGACGCGGCCAGCACGAGGACCGCGAAGAGAAGGGGTCGGAGCAAGGTCTTCAAAACGAGGCCCTCAGGTCGAGCTGGAAGCGGTGTTCCGGGCTCGGCACACGGTTGAGCGTCGAGCTGCGTTGATCGAGGTACACGTACAGGTCGTAGCGGCCCGCGATGCGCGTGCCCTTGTTGATGACCCACGCCGCCTCGATGAAGCTCCACACGCTCGTCTCGAGGTACGTCGGGTCGCTGATGTCCTGGTCGAGGTACTTGGTGCGCGCGCGCAGCTGCAGCCAATCGGTCGGCATGCTCCGCAGCTCGAACCAGAACATGAAGTCGTTGCGGAAGC
The DNA here is from genome assembly GCA_046351675.1 of Myxococcaceae bacterium. GTDB lineage: Bacteria > Myxococcota > Myxococcia > Myxococcales > Myxococcaceae > Archangium_A. The sequence goes on along the minus strand of JAXLYB010000004.1, from coordinate 342,797 downwards.
GGTCCTTGTACCGGATGTCGTCGGTGAACGTGAACCACGCCTGCACCGACGCGTGGAGGTAGCGGCCGAAGGGCTGCGTGTCGATGCGCGCCGCGAACTTGTAGAGGTCACCGCCGCAGGTGAAGGGCGCGCCCTCGGTGTAGACGACGGTGCCGCTCGAGCACCGGCCGCGCTGGTCGGACACCAGGTTGCGGTTGCGCGCGTCGACCCACACCGCGGGCTGCAGGAAGTTCCACCCGTTGAAGTCGAGCCGCGCCAACGCGTACAGGTTGGGAATGCCCGCGGGCATGGTGCCGTCGATCGCCGCGTACGGGTTCACCCAGAAGTCGGCGCGGAAGCGCGTCTCCCAGTCCTTGCCGAAGCGCCCGTGCCAGCGCAGGCGCGCACCCGCCTCGTTGCGCGCGCGCAGGCCGTCGGTCTCGTCGGGCGAGCTCACCGGCCGCGCGTACGGCGTGCCGAAGCCCAGGTCGTAGAAGCGCAGCGACAGCTCGAGCTCGTGCCCCTTGGGCGAGAAGGTGGTGCGCGCCTCGACGCCGTTGCCGCCGCCCGGGGTGCCCACGCGCTTGTCGAAGCTGTGCGTGCCCTCGATGAAGAAGTTGAAGCCCTTGTAGCTGGCGTGCGCGTCGAGGCCGATCGCGCCGAACGCTCCGCCCGACGGGTAGCGGCTGTATTCCTGGAAATCGAGCTCGATGGTCGACGGCTTGAAGAACGGCACCGCCGCGAACGCCGTGGCGCCGAAGGTGAAGCGGTACGTCGGCTTGAAGGTGACGTGGCCGCCACCGGTGAGCTCGTCGAAGACGTTGTTGAGCGTCGAGAACACCAGCCGCGTGCTGCCGTCGGGCAGGTAGACGCTGGGCGCCTTGCAGAACGGGTTGTTGTCGTCGCGCGGGTCTTCGCAGTACCGCTTGTCGTAGAGCTCGTACTGGTAGATCGATCGCGACTGGTACGAGAGGAAGCCGTACGCCGACGCGCTCGCCTCTTCGCCGATCTTCAGGTCTTCGATCGACGCCGCGATGCCGCGGAACGAGTCGCGCCACGTGTAGTCGGGCGTGATGTAGAGGTTCTTGCCGTCGGCGCTGTCACACCCACTCGTCGGGTCGAGCGCGAGCCCCGCCGCCGACAGCTTGCACGTCTGCGACAGGTAGCTGGGCCGGCGGAAGTCGTCGACCAGGTAGAAGCCGCGCGGCGTCTGGCGGCGCGTGTTGTCGAGCGTCATGCGCTCGCCGAAGCCCACCGTGAACGTGCCGGCGATGAGGCGGAAGTTGTTCGGCTTCCACTGCACGAAGAAGCGCGGCAGCTGCGGCTGGTAGAGGAAGCCCTTGCTCTGCAGCGCGTCGTTCACCGCGTCGTAGGTCGGCGTGTCGGCCCGCCGGCGCGTGGTGAACATCAGGAAGCCGGCGCTCAGGTTCCACGGCCCGCGCACGCGCGCGTTGAGCAGCGCAGGCGGCGGCACGTTGTCGGTGGTGGTGAAGCGGCCCTGCGCGCGCACGCGGCCGCCGATGGGCAGGCGCGGCGCCGCGGCGTCGATGCGAATGAACGGCGCGATCTGAATCAGCTGCTCGGCGGTGATGGCGCCCGCGGCCACGAGCTCGGTGGGGTCTTCGATGCGGCCCTTCGCCTTGCGGTATTCGAGGATCGCGTCGACGTCGAGGTAGGTGATGCCGGGCAGATCGTAGAGCTGCTCGCGGTCGGCCGAGTTGAGGTCGACCCCTTCGCGGATCAGCTCGAGCAGCGTGTCGGCGGTGGCGTCGCTGATGTCGCCCCGCTGGTTCATCTCGAAGAGGTCTTCTTCGTCGTCGACCGAGATGGTGTTCTCGTAGATCGCCGCCGACACCGGGGCCGTCGCCAGCAGGGCGAGCACGAGGGTGGTGCGGACCGGGAAGCGCCTCACGAAAGAGCGATGCTAGACGCGGCGTGCGGCTTTGCGGTTGATCAATCGCGCGGGGGCGTCACCTAGAAGCGCCAGCCACCAACCAGCGTCGGCTGGAAGACAAATCGACCGGTGTACGGGTCGCTCGCCGCGGCGCGCGAGAAGCCCGGCCCCAGGTACGCCGTGAAGAGCAGGTGCGCCTGCGGAATGGGCCTCCAGCTCAGCGACGGGCCGATCAGCCACTCGAGCTCGATCGGCTGGAACCGCGTGGCGCGCGTGTCGACCAGCTCGAGCCGCGTCTCCGCGCCCAGCGAGAGCACCGAGTCGATCACCGACCACGCCAGCCCCGCCACCACGCCGTACTCGTGCGCTTCGTCCGCGCCCCACAGCTCGCTCTCGAAGAAGAGGTTCACGCCCCAGAAGAGCCGCGGCGACACGTTGCCGCCCAGCAGCAGCTTGCCCTCGAGCCGGTGCGCCCCTTCGGTCTGGCGGAGGTACTCGAGGTACAGCGTCGGGTTGCCGGGGATCACGCCCCAGTCGGCGAGCGCCCACCGGAGCTCGAGCCGCTCCGACTCGATGCGCATCACGTCGGCGCCGTCGCTCTGCGTGCGCAGGTAGAGATCGACCTGGAACCGGTAGCCGAGGCCGAACGACAGCTCGTACATGGTGCGAAGGCGCGCCGGGCTGCCCGCGCTGTCGACCTTCACCTCGCCCCACACCTCGAAGGTCGCCGCGCCGGCCGGGGCGACGTACAGCCGCACGCCGGGGAAGCGGCGCCGATCGGTCCACTTCGGCTGCTGGTAGCTGCCGACCGGCGCGTTCTCGGTCACGTCGCGCGCGCCGACCACCGTCGTCTCGGGAGTGGCGGGCGGGACACCGCCATCGGGCTGGGCCTGGCTCGCGTCGGCGGCAGCCAGGCCCGCGGCGGCGACCGGCTCACCCGCACGTGCGAGCGTCGACGCGAGCACCAGCACGAGGATCGACGAGCGCATGGCGCGCGCGTATCACCGGGTAAAGCGCCCGAGAATCACTCTCGCGCGGCCTTCCATCGGCAGCGTCTCTTCGCTCACCTCGCCCCCGAGCTGCGCCGCGAGCTCGGCGAGGTGCCGCATCCACGGCTTGTAGGGCATCGAGTTGTCCGAGCAGCAGGGCACGATGGCGAAGGCCACCTTGTGCTTCGCGGCGTACTCCACGATCACCCGCGTCGCGCCGTCGGGGTGCATGCCCACCACCGCGTCGGCCGTGCACGGCTCGTCGAGCGTGAAGTCGCGCTCGGCGAACGTCACCGGGAGGTGCTTGTGACGGCGATCGAACGTCGTCACCTCGCAGCCCCGCCGCACCAGCGCGTCGTTGAGTTTTCCCTGCCCGCCCGCGACGTCGAAGATGCGCCGCGCGTCGGGGAACCGCGAACGGATCAGCTCGGCGAAGAGATCGAAGCGGCGCTTGTCGGCCATGGCGAAGGGCTCGCTTACTCCACGGCGTACAGCCGCACCTTCTTGTAGATGCGGCGATCGAGCGGCAGCCGCGCGTCGATGAAGCCCAGCGCCTCGTCGAACTCGAAGCTGAAGGTCGGCACCGGCGGCGAGATCGAGACGATGAGCTCGAACGTCCACAGCGAGGTGAGCGTCGTCTTGCCCGATTCCAGCGCCTCGGCGGGCGGCGGCGGCAGCTTCTCGGCGGCGTTCTTCACGTCGGTCAGCGCTTCCTTGTCGACGTTCGCGTCCTGGCTCGGCTGCACCAGCTCGACCTTGAGCAGCTTGCCGTCCTTGTCCTGCACCACGCGAATGATGGCCCGCCGCACCGCGCGGAAGCTGTCCTTCATCGCCTTCGCCAGTTCCTTGCGCTGCTCGAGATCGGCGCCGGGGAGGGCGGTGACGCGATCGTTGGTCACCGCGCGGCGGTTGGACCCGGTGGAGTAGTCGGCGCCCAGCGGGTTGCCGCTGCTGCCGTACTGCTGCGCGCGATCGGCCCAGATCTCGTTGTAGAGCTTCAGGTTCGCGCTCGTCTGCTCGGCGAGCCCCTTCAGGCCCGACTTCGCCACGCGATCGGCGTCCCAGTTCTTGAGCAGCGCCTTGCCGAGCTGCGAGTAGTACGGGTGCACCAGCCCGCGGTCGACACGGCCACGGCCGATGGTCTCCTTGGTCAATACGCCGACCACGTCCTTCGGGGCGTCGAGGCCGTGCAGCCCGCCGCCGTTCACCACCTCGACCTCGCGCACGCCGGCGTCGACGCTGATCACCAGGCTCGCGTTGGGCACCAGCGCCACCAGCTGCCGCGGCACGTCGGCGCGCGGCACGTCGGCCCGCGGGAGATCCGACTTCGGCTCGTCCTTCGGCACGTCGGTCTTCGGCAGGTCCTGCTTCGGCGGCTCGGTCTTCGGGTCGCTCTTCGGCACCACCTCGGTCTTCACCGCGGGGCGGGGCACCACCACGCGCGCGAGCACGGGCGGCGGTGGCTTCGCGGGCTCGGGCTGCGGCGGCGTCTCGGGCGGTGGCTCGACCTCGGCCGGCGGCGGCGGCGCCGGCGGCGTCACCTCGGTGAAGATCATCTCGGCCTCGACGACGCGCGGCGGAGTGATCTCGTCGGGGCGGGTCGCGATCCAGGCCGCAAAACCACCGTGCGCGGCCGCGCTCAGCAGCAGGGCAACGAGGGAGTTGCTGATCTCAGGCCGCCCCACCACGTGTCGTACGCCTCCAGACGCTTCGGCAGGGGTAACCGTTCCCCCTCCGACGTGCATGCCAGACCATCAGCCCGACTGCGAGAAAGCCCATCGCCTCGCCAGCCGACTGGGAACACCCGTGCATGGCCGGGCCCTCCCACGACCCACCGGGGAGCGCGATCGGTGGTCGCAGACACACCCGCTGCCCCGTGAAGCCCGGGCGGCAGACCTCGTCGGCCCCGCAATCGCTGGTGAGCGCACACGGACGGCTGCACACCGCCATGTCGCGCGAGACGCCGTTGCACGAGAGCCCACCCCGGCAATACGTCGACCCCAGCACACATGTTTCACCGGCCCCCGCTTCGGGCAGTTGGGGCAACACGCACACCTGTCGCGAGGGGTCGCAGTCGAGGCCAGCGGGGCAGGCGGTGGCCGGGCCGCACGGGGCCGAGCAGTAGGTGACGGGGTGCTGCAGATCAGACGTGCAGCGCCGCCCCGCGCACTCCAGCGGGTGACGGCAGGCAGACCCCGGCGGCACGCAGTCGGGGTCGGTGGTCGCGCACGCGCTCAACGAGCACACCCCGTCGCGCCCGCACACGTCTTCCTTGTCCGACAGCCACTGGCCGATGAAGCCCGCGAACGCGTCGACCCGCGAGTCGGCCCCGTCGAAGCACTCGGCGGTGCGCGTGAAGCTGTGCACGCCGACGATCCGTTCCACGCCATCGCCGAAGGTCAGCAGCGTCGGGCCGCCGGAGTCGCCGTGGCACAGCCCGCGATCGACGCCGTTGCCCAGCGAGATCAACTGCGGGCTCAGCTGGTTGATGATCAGGTCGGCCTCGCGGCGCACGCCCATGCCGGCGTCGAGCGCGGGCTGATCTTCCCCGTACCCCAGTACGCGCACGCGCTCGCCCTCGAGCCCGTCGATGGGCTGCAGGTTCCACGCGCGCGGCGTCACCGGCGGCGCGCTCTCCAGCAGCGCCATGCCGAGGTCGGAGTCGAGGCCGAACTGCGGGTGCCAGTCGGGGTGGAGCCGCGTCTCGACGACGTGCCAGGTGTTCACCCCCGGCTGCACCTCGGCGACCGACGGCGCGTTGGTGGCCACGATGTCGAGCGAGGTGGCGCGCAGCACCACCGGGTCGACGCAGTGCGCGGCGGTGAGCAGCGTGCGCGAGCCGATGAGCGTCGCGCTGCAGGTCGAGGTCACGCCCGCGTCGGTGCGAATGTCGAGGAAGAAGACCGTCGGCTCGTCGGGCGCGGCGATCCCTCCGAGAATGGCGGCGTGCGAGCGGCGAGCATCGAGCGGCGCTGACGGCGCGCACGAGCACAGCCACACGGCGAGCAGGAACGCACCCCCGCTCGCGGCGCGGCTCGTCACCGGCGGCGGGCTCCGCGTCGACGCCACGCGAGCGCCCACACCGCCAGCGCCCACGCGCCACCGAGCCCCGTGGAGCACCCGGCCTTGCCCAGCTCGAGCGGCGCGGCCGCGACCTTCACCGAGAAGTCGGCGTCGGCCGGCCGGCAGTAGCGCTGCGAGCCGTGCCCCGCTTCGCACGTGCCCGCGCCCTGGCAGTCGGCCGTCACCAGGCACGACTTCACGCAGCGGGTGACGGTGCCGAACGCGGGGCCGTTGCAGGTGCTCGCCGAGCAGAAGTCGGCGGCGGTGCAGACCTCGAGGTACGCGCGCACCGGCTTCTGCTTGATGCGGCACGTGCCGCCCGCGCACTCCATGCCGCCCTGGCAGTCGCCGTCGCCGGCGCAGGTGCGCGTGCAGTAGCTGGTCGTGTTCTGCGCGTCGCCCTGGCAGAGGCGGCCGCGGCACTGCGCGGGCACGGTGCACAGCAGGCCGTCGTCGATGCAGTCGGGGTCGGGCACGCCGCACGCGCGCGTCGAGCACACGCCGTTGGCCGCGCAGTCGGGCGGGCAGTCGGGGTCGAGCGCGGCGTTGAGACACTCGGCGCCGCACAGGCCGTCAGCCTTGCACACGCAGTCTTGATCGACGGGCGTGCAGCCCATCACGCACGCGCGGTCGGTGGCGCAGGTCGGCGCTTCCCAGCCGCCCATCGTCATGTGGATCCACGGGGCGCCGACGTCGACGCGCCCGTCGAACCCTTCGACCTCGCAGTTGGCGTCGCCGTAGCTCACCACGCCGACCAGCTTCTCCTTCGTCTCGCCGGGCAGCACCATGAAGGCCGGCCCGCCGCTGTCGCCCTGGCAGGTCTGCTTGCCGCTCGCGCCCGACTCGATGGTGTACGCGAGCACCTGCCGCAGGTTGTACGAGACCTGGTACTTCACGCCGCTGCTCTGCGTGTTGGCCACCGTCAGCCCGTAGCCCGCGTGGCGAATCGCCTTGCCCACCAACGACTGCGGCATCGCCGCCTCGTTCAACTCGATGGGCGCCACGTCGGCGATCGGCGACGCGAGCTTGAGGAGCCCGAAGTCGTAGGCGTTGTTGGCGTACGAGGGGTGCTTGTACTGCTGCGAGACCTGGATGGCGCGCGTCGGCGCCCCCGAATCGGTGCCCAGCGTCACGTAGTACGAGAGGTTCTGGCCATACGCGTAGATGCAGTGCGCCGCGGTCAACACCGTGCGCGGGGCGATCAGCGTGCCGGTGCACAACGCCTCGTACCCGCCGCCCGCGCGCACCGAGAGCGCCACCACCGCGTCGTCGGCGTTGTCGAGCGTGCCGCCGATGATCTCCTGCTCCGCGCTGCTCGCGGCGATCGGCTCTTCCACCGGGCCGCACCCGGCGACCACCACGCACGACATCACCAACCCGAAGACCGACCGCGACATGCAACACCTCCGACCACGAATGTGGGGCGGGGTAGCAGGCGGCGAGACTTTTCGCGAGAGGGGGACGCTTCGGAGTAGCTTCCGTCGAACTGTGTCGACCCTGTTGAGAGGTGGAACGGTCGTCGATCTGGAACCTGCGCTCGTCGAGCGCGCCGATCTGCGCATCGACGGCGACAAGATCGTCGATCGCGCCACCGCGCTCGAGGCCCGCCCCGACGACGAGGTGATCGAGCTCGGCGGCCGAATCGTCTTCCCCGGCTTCGTCAGCGCGTGGCACCGCCGCTCGGGCGTGTTCCTCCAGGGCGCACCGCGCGACGGCAAGGGCTTCGCCGCTGAGCAGGCCGCGCGGCATCGCCTCGAAGACGCCATGGGTCCCGACGAGCTGGAATCGGGCGCCGCGGCGAGCGCGCTCGAGGCCCTCGTCAACGGCACCACCACCCTGTTCGACGTCAGCGCCTCGGGCGGCACGGTGCCCGGCTCGCTCTCGCGCGTCGCGGCGGGGCTGAACCGCCTCGGTGTGCGCGCCATCATCGGCCGCCTGGTGTCCGAGCGGGGCGGCGCGGTGTCTCGCGAAGAGAACCTCGAGGAATCGGCGGCCTTCATCGGCAAGGCGCGCGGCCGCGTGCGCGGCGCGATCGCGGTGGAGTCGCTGGCTGGCCTGTCTGACGATGGGCTCGCGGCGCTGCGCCAGACCCAGTCGCGCACCAGGGCGATGCTGCTGGCCTCGGTGTCCGAAGATCCCCAGGAAGAGAAGCTCAGCCGCGACCGCCACGGCGCCGTGGTGTCCGAGCGCCTGCTGCAGCACGAGCTCACCGGCACCCGCGTGGTGCTCGCGCACGGCGTGCACCTCTCGTGGCCCGAGCTGTCGTCGTTGATCGCCAACGGCACGTGGCTCGGCCACGCCGCGCGCTCGAACATGGCGACCCAGACCGGCCACGCGACCGCCGCGAAGTTCGGCGTGCACGCGTGCCTCGCGACCGACCTCGCCTCGCCCGATCTCTTCGCCGAGGTGCAGTGCGCGTCGCTGCGCTCGACCGAGTCGGGCCTCGGCATCGACCCGCTGCGCTTCCTCGCCAACGGGCAGCGCCTGGCGACCGAGGCCTTCGGGGTGCCCGTCGGGCCGCTCCAGCCCGGCGCGATGGCCGACCTCGTGGTGCTCGACTACCAGCCCGTCACGCCGTTCGAGACCGCGACGCTCTCGGCCCACGTGCTGTGGGGCTTGTCGTCGCGCTTCGTCGAGTCGGTGATGGTCGACGGCCTGTGGCGCGTGTGGAAGCGCAAGGTGCTCTCGGTCGACGTCGGCGAGGTAATGCGCGTCGCCCGCGAGTCGGCCAGCGCCCTGTGGAAAAAGATGCAGGCCTGAGCCGAGCTGGCTACCTGTCTGACCGCATGCTCTCCGCTCTCGCCGCCACGCTGCTCCTCGCGACCCCCGCCGTGGGGGACGTGGCGCCCGACTTCACCGCGACCAACATCGACGGCGTCGAGGTCACGTTGAGCAAGCTCGTGGAGAAGGGACCGGTGGTGGTCGCCTTCTTCCCGAAGGCCTTCACCCCTGGTTGAACGCGCGAGTTCACCGCGTACCGGGACCGGTATGCCGACATCACGCAGCACGGCGGCACGGTGATCGCGGTCTCGACCGACGATCTCGAGACGCAGAAGAAGTTCCGCGACTCCTTGAAGGCGCCGTTCCACTTCCTCGCTGACGACAAGCGGGCCGTGGTGGGCGCGTTCGACGTGAAGACGTTCCTGCTGCCGATCGCGCGGCGCATCACCTTCGTCGTCGGGCCCGGTCGCAAGGTGCTCTCGATTCAAGAAGGCGGCGACGCCATCGATCCCTCGGGCACCGTGAAGGCGTGCAGCCTCAAGCCGCCCGAGTCGCTCAAGTACCTCGTGGGGCCGGCGCTCGATGGTGGGGCGTCCGACGCCGGCGTCTCCGACGGCGGGACTTGACGGCGGGCGGCCGCGGTGGTGTCTCGCGGCCCATGAACTTCCGAGCTCTCGTGCTGGGTGTGGTCAGTGGCTTCGCGCTGGCGGTCGTCCCTTCGTGTGGCGCGCCTCCGTGCGGACCGCAGAACTGTAACGGCTGCTGCGACAGCTCGAACAAGTGCGTGCCGTCGTCGGCGAGCAACGCCAACACCTCCTGCGGCACCAAGGGCGCGACCTGCGCGAACTGCACCTCCAACAACCAGGTGTGCAACCCGGTCAGCTTCGTGTGCGAGGCGGCGATGGGCACCGGCGGCGGCAGCGCGACGGGCGGCGGCACGGGCGGCGGCACCACGGGCGGCGGCACGGGCGGTGGCACGACGGGCGGCGGCACGGGCGGTGGCAGCGCGACGGGCGGCGGCACCGGCGGTGGCACCACGGGCGGCGGCGCGGGCGCGTCGTGCAGCGTGATGTCGCAGAACTGCACGGGCCCCGGCGAGTCGTGCCTCTACATCGACCAGAACGGCAACGGCCGCTGCTTCACGGGCGCGTGCGACGTGGTCGCGCAGAACTGCACCACCGGCACCGACAAGTGCACCTACGTGCAGAGCGCGCCCGGCGTCGCGGGCCGTGCGTGCGTCCCCGCCGGCACCAAGATGCCCGGTGAGGCCTGCGGCCCGAGCAGCGACGACTGCGTGAAGGGCAGCGTGTGCGTGAACGGCAAGTGCTCGAAGTACTGCTACACCGACAGCAACTGCGGCAGCGCGCAGAGCGTGTGCGCGAGCCTGGTGCAGGTGCCCGGCACGACCGAGCTCCCGGCGACGTGCGTGACCCTGATGGCGTGCGACCCGCTGACCCAGAACTGCACGGGCGCGGGCGACGGCTGCTTCCTCACCCAGACCGGGCCGGCCTGCATCCCCGTGGGCACGGCGACGGCGGGCCAGTCGTGCGGCGCGACCACCAACTGCGCCAAGGGCCTCACCTGCGTCGGCATGAGCGCGCAGACGCTCGCCTGCCACGCGTTCTGCAACCTCGATGGCGGCATGCCCACCTGCGCCACCGGCCAGTGCGGCACCCTGACGTCGGGCGGCACCGCGCTCCCGTGGGGCGCCTGCCTCTGAAGAGAAGAGAAGTCTCCCTCTCCCCTCGTGAGGGGAGAGGGTCGGGGTGAGGGGCTGCGAGGCCGCTACTTGGCGGTCGCCACCGCCGGCACCACTGGAACCGCCAAAATCGGCTCCGGAGTCGGAGTCGGCGGCTTCGGCAACGCCCACTCCCCAAACCCGATCGTCTGCTGCCGCGCGAGCTCAGCCTTCTGAGCATCGGTGTAATTGCGGAACGCGAACTTCGTCTCCGGCCGCGGCAAGCGCAGATCGCTCACCACGCCGAACCACGACAGCACCTTGAGCACGTAGAAGCTCAGGTCGATCTCCCACCAGAACCAGCCCTGGTTGGCGGTGTTCTGGTGGTAGTGGTGGTTGTTGTGCCAGCCCTCGCCGCACGTGATCAGCGCGAGCACGAAGTTGTTCCGGCTCGTGTCGGTCGTCAGGTAGCGGCGCTTGCCGAAGATGTGTGACAGCGAGTTGATGGTGAACGTGCCGTGCCACAGCAGCACGGTCGGAATCACCGCGCCCCACACGAAGCCGTTGAGCCCGCCCACCAGCACCGCCACCACCAGCGCCGTCAGCGGCGGCACGAGGTAGTGCTCGTTGAGCCACACCAGCTCGGGGAAGCGCGAGAAGTCCTTGATGGCGTCGTAGTTCGTCTTCTCGTACCGCCGCGAGAGGATCCACCCGATGTGGCTCCACCAGAAGCCCTTGCGCACCGGCGAGTGGATGTCTTCGGGCGCGTCGCTGTACCGGTGGTGGTGCCGGTGGTTCGCCGCCCACCACAGCGCGCCCTTCTGCGCCGACATCTGCGCCAGCCACGCGAGCATGAACTGGAAGACGCGGTTGGTCTTGAACGCGCGGTGCGAGAAGTACCGGTGGTACCCCGCCGTCACGCCGAACATGCGCACGTAGTACGACACCAGCGCGACCAGCACCCACTTCCATTCGACGCCGGTCACGAAGACCAGCAGCGACATGAGGTGGAAGGTGATGAACGGCAGGCTGGTCGCCAGGTTGACGCGATCCAGCGTCGGGTCAGCGTCTCTCGGGTGGGTCGGAGCTTCGGTCACGGTCGCCTCGCGTGAAGATGGACAAGGCGATCAACACCCTCCACCGTCACGCGACCGTCATGCGGCGCGCGAAGTGAGTCACCCGATTGTCATCGCAGCTCAGGAAGGCGTCTTCAGCCCGTTCAGCCACGCCGCGAACTCGGGGCGATGCCGCAGATCGCGCAGGTCGGGGTCGGTCTCTGCGCCGTCGGCGTCGCGATACCCGCTCTGCGAAGCGAGCGTCAGCAGTCGCATCGCCTCTTCGATCTTCCCCGCGCGCGCCCAGTCGCACGCCGCGGTGTAGGCCAGCTCGGGGTCGGGCACGGCCTTGAAGCCGTCTTCCGCCACGCGCGCCGCGTGCTCGAAGTCCTTCCTGACGTAGAGCACCCGCTCGGCGGCGGAGAACGCGCGCTTCAACTCGAGCCCGGGAATCTGGCGCGCCGTCGCCTCGTGCCCGCCGCGGATCAACGCGCCCGCCCACTCGTGCTTGAGCAGCACGTCGTTCGGCATCGCCTGGCTCGCGCGCGCCCAGAGCGGAATCGCCCGCAGCTCGTCACCGACCAGGCTGAAGCCGGCCGCCAACGCGTGGAGCGGCACCTCGAGCCCCTGCACCTGGCTGAAGTGGTCGAGCGCCTGGCGCCCATTGCCTTCCTTGAGCGCGATCCACCCCAGGAGCACGTGCGCGCGGCTGCGGAGCAGCGCCGGGGTCTGTGCGGCCTCCAACACGCCCAGCGCGATGACCCGCGCTTCCTGCAGCTTCTTCTCGCGGTACAGCGCCTCGGCGCGCTCGATGACCTCGTTGAGCGGGTGGGGCGCGAGCCGCTGGAGCTCCCCGCGCTGAAACGCCAGCACCATCACCAGCGTGCGCGCGACCATGAACACCACCAGCACCGCGAGCAGCGGCTGGCCCGACAGCAGCGCCCACACCAGCAGCAGCCCGGCGAACGCCACCGCGAGTCCCTGCGCGAGCATGAAGCCCGGCCGGCCGAAGAGCCGCGAGAGCACCACCGTGCTCAAGCCCCCGCCGTCGAGGCCCGTCACCGGCAACAGGTTCAGCACCGTCCACGTCAGGTTTCCGAAGAAGAGCCCGCGGGCGAAGTAGCGCAGCGGCTCCGGCGTCGCGATGAGCGCCACCAGCCCCGCGGCGATCGCCAGCGCCAGCGTCGCGCCGGGTCCCGCGAGCAGCATCAGCAGCTCCTGCCACCACTCGAGGCCGTCGGCCTGGCCGGGCAGGGGGCGGCCGCCGAGCCCGACCAGCTGCACCTCCGCCTTGTGACCAAACACGCGCAGGGCCAACGCGTGCCCCAGCTCGTGCACCAGCATCGAGAGCGAGAGGAAGAACGTCCACGTCGCGGTGACCAGCACCACCGTGCGGCCATGGAGCGGGTGCTGCGGCACCGACAGCACGTCGTTCGGCCAGCCGCTCACCTTCCACCCCAGGAAAGTCCACGCGAGGAACCCGCAGATGAGGACGTGCGAGAGGTGCACGTTCACGGGAATCGAGGCGACGCGGAACCGGAACACGCCCCCTTCGTAGCAGCAGACGTCCGGTGGGACACAGCCGTTGCGTCAGCACCGCCGTTGTCGGTACACGCGCTCTGCTCATGCTTCCCATCGGCCCGTACACGCTCCGCAATCGCTTCATCCTCGCGCCCATGGCGGGGGTGAGTGAGATGCCCTTTCGCGTGCTGGCCTTCGAGCAGGGCGCTGCGCTGTGCCCCACCGAGCTCATCTCGGCGCAGGGCCTGTTCCGCGTGAACACCCGCACGCTGCGCTACCTCCGCTTCGATCGCGCGGTCGAGCAGCCGTACTCGCTGCAGCTCTTCGGCGGCGAGCCCGAGGTGATGGCGAAGGCCGCCGTCATCGCGAAGGAATACGGCGCGCAGATCATCGACATCAACATGGGCTGCCCGGTGAAGAAGGTCACCAAGACCGGCGCCGGCTCGGGCCTGCTCTGCGACCCGCCGCGCGCGGCCGAGATCGTGCGCCAGATTCGCGAGGCGACGGGGCTGCCCGTCACCGTGAAGATCCGCACCGGGTGGGACTCGCACCAGAAGAACTACCTCCAGATGGCCGATCTCCTCGGCGCGGCGGGCTGCGCGGGTCTCGCCATGCACGGCCGCACGCGCGCGCAGGGCTACTCGGGCAAGGCCGACTGGTCCGACATCGCCGCGCTCAAGAAGCACGTCGGCAACGCGTTCCCCATCATCGGCAACGGCGACGTGAAGACCGTCGACGACGCGAAGCGCATGCTCGAGACCACCGGCTGCGACTACGTGATGATCGGCCGCGGCGCCCTCGGAAACCCGTGGATCTTCCGCGAGCTGCTGGGTGGCCCGAAGCCGACCGCCGAAGAGCGCTGCACGCTGGTGCTCCGCCACCTGCGCTGGCACGTGAAGTTCCAGGCCGAGGCCCGCGTGCACCGCGAAGAACTGCCGCCCGACAAGCGCGCCCTCAAAGACGAAGTGCAGGGCGTGCACAGCTTCCGCAGCCACCTCGCGTGGTACGCGCACGGCCTGTTCGGAGCCTCGGCGTTCCGCGCGCGCATCAACGCGATGGATCGGCTGGCCGAGGCCGAGAGCGCGGTCGAGCAGTTCTTCGTGCGGGCCGAGGCTGATCTCGCCGTGGGCGGCGACGCCGAGCCCGAGCTCGACTACCGCACCGCGCTGGGCTGACCCATGTTCGCGCTCTCGCTCCTCGTCCTCGCGATCGAACTCCCCCAGGTGTCGTCGGCCGCCGGCCTCGACGTGCCGAAAGACGCGCGCGCGCACGTCACCGTCACCGAGACCGGCATCACCTTCAGCGGCCGGGGCAGCAAGAAGCAGGTCCCGGTCACCACGCTCCAGGCGTGGAAGCCCGGCGCGAAAGACGGCGAGGGCCCGGAGCTCACCACCCTGGGCGCGGCCTTCGACGCCGCGAAGCGCGAACGCGAAGACGACCGCTTCTTCAGCTCGGAAATCGACGGCTGGGCCGAGCTGTCGATCGATCGCCGCGCGCCGATGGCGCTGGTCACGCGCGTGCTCTCGACGGTCGGCTCGCGCGCGGGGAGCCTCGGCCTCGTGGTCGCCACGCCCGAGGGTGAGCGCGTGGTGCGGTACTTCTTCCCGCTGAGCGACGCGGCGCCGTCTGACGACTTCATCGTGGGGGTGGAGGCCACGCAGGTGCAGCTCGTTCGCCCCGGCGCGCCGGCGAAGCCCAGCCCGCGAACGGCCGACGCGGTGCGCGCGGCGGTGGCTTCGTTCGTGAAGAAGGGCGCGAAGGGCCGGCGCGCACTGATGCCGACCCCGATGGGCACCAACTGCTTGAGCGCGAAGCTCGAGAACCTGCCGCCCGACCAGTGCTGGCACCCGCGGGTGATCGTCGTCGCGTCACCCGAGGCCAACCTCACGTGGGGTGACCTGCTGCCCCTCGCCGCGGCCGCGCACGAGAGCGTGCCCGACGTGATCTTCGGCTCGCTCTGACGGTCAGGGCACCGACCACGTGCCGGTCGTCGTCGCCGTCAGGTCGGTCGTCGACGGGTTCCACACGTTGGTCACCGTCATCGTGCAGTGACCGAGCGAGCCGCTGCTCGAGCACGCCGCGCCCTCGGTGAACGTGGCCGTGGTGTACATCACGTTGCCCTGCTGCTGACACGCCGAGCGCTTCTGGTTCAGGTTGGTCGCCGAGATGGTCGCGTCGTTCCACGGGCCGGGCTGCTGCGCAGTGAAGGTGTTGTTGCTGCTCGCGCACGTGCTCTGGCCGCTGCTGGCCGACATCGCGTCGTAATAGAACCAGTGCTCGTTGCCGTCGTTGTGGTTCGTCGACACCGTCAACGTGTAGTCCCAACACCAGCGCTCGATCGCCACGTTGGGAACCGCGAACTGCACCTCGCACTTGCCCGACGTCGTCAGGCCCGTCGTCCCGCCACCACCGCCCGTGCCGCTGCTGCCCCGGCAGGCCGTCAGCTCGGCGCTGCAGTACTGGTTGACGCACGCGGTGTCCGCGCACGCGTGGCCGTTCGAGCAGTCCATCAGCGCGTTGTACTGGGTGATGGCGAGCGTGGTGGACTGGGTGCCGCACGCGTCACGGCACGGCTGATCGGTGTCGGCGCACTGCGACGCGCAGTTCACGAGGAAGAGGCAGTCGCCCGTGCCGCCGCCGGTCGCCGAACCGCCGCCGGTCGTCGAGCCACCACCAGTGCCTCCGCCCGTTCCTCCGCCGGAACTGCCACCACCGCCGCCCGTTCCGCTCGACGTCGGCCCTGAACAGGCAACCCCCAGCATCATCACAGTGAGAGTGAACGCGAAGCGCATAGCTCCTGCAGACCCGTGCTGACGTTCGGCGGTCACGCGAAACGTTTGCACTGGCTGAAGTCGAAACACCTCGGAGCCACCGGGCACCAACGTCAAGCCGATTTGCACTTCAAGTCTTTGAAATGAGAAGGGAAGTTGGGTGGCACCAGGTGTGCTCTGCGGTGCGTCATGCGCATCTTCTTCCTCGCCCTGACGCTCGCCTTCACCGCTGCCTGCACGGCCCAGAAGAAGCCGGCAGTCGTGGCACCGAAGGCCGGCCTCGATCTCTCGGCCGAGGCGCGGTCGGCGGCGGTGGTCGACGCGGCCATCACCGACTTCGAGCAGCGCGTGAAGAGCCGCCTCGACAAGGGCCAGACCATTCGGGGCCTGACGCGCACCGCGAAGCAGAACCCGCGCTTCGACTTGAGCCCGGCGAGCTTCTCCCGCGACACCAGCTCGGCGGCGAAGCTCGAGCTCATCAGCGGCAAGGTCTTCTACACGGCCGTCGCGCGCGCCGACGATCGCTCGGCCGCGGTGCTCGAGGGTGACGGCAAGCGCTTCCGCATCGCGTGGGAAATCACCGCCGAGGTGAGCGCCGACGGCGAGCTGCGCGGCATCCAGGTCGTGACGCTCGGCGAAGCGGTCGCAGAGTCGACGCAGCTCTCGGCGCGCTGATCTTCAGGCCGGCTCGACCCGGCACACCGCGCTGCGGAACGCCGGGAAGCCGCTGATCGGGTCGCGCTTGCTGCCCGAGATGAGCCGGTTGGGGTTCGCCTCCGCCCAGCCCGACGGCATCACCACCGCCTCGGGGTGCACGTCGGCCGTCACCACCGCGCGCAGCACGATGCGCCCCGTCGCGGTCACCACCGCCGCCTTGTTCCCGTGCTGCACGTTCAGCCGCTTCGCCGTCTCGGGGTGAATCAGCAGCTCGGGCTCGCGCAGCCGCGCCCGCACCGACGGGCTCTGCGCGAATTGCGAGTTGATGCGCGCGCGTGGCCGCGGCCCGGTGACCAGGCGCAGCGGAAACTCGCTCGTCGTCGGCTCGGGCGGGCTCCACACTGGCAACGCGTCGAAGCCGGCTTCCTCGAGCATCGTGCTCTTGAACTCCGCCTTGCCGGTCGGGGTGCCGAAGTCGGCGCGCGCCAGCGGGAGCGGTTTCGGCTGCTGCGCGGGGTCGAGCATCCAGTCGACGTGCGGCGCCGCCATCGCTTCGTGGAAGTTCTTCCACGGGAAGTACTGGCTGAGCCCACAGGCCGCCGCGAGCCCGGTGAGGATGTCGAAGTCGGGCCGCGAGCTGCCCTGCACCGGCACCAGGCCCTTCGCCGCGACCTGCGCGTCGTCGGCGTCGACGTCGGGTGACTCCGCGAACGTCGAGGCGGGCAACACCACGTCGCTGCGCTGCGCCGACGCGCTGAAGAACGGGTCGACCGTCACCAGCAGGTCGAGCTTCTCCACGGCTTGTTCGAGCTCCTGCGAGCCCGACGACGTGATGAGCGCGTTGCTGCCCCACAGCACCAGCGCGCGCACGGGGTAGGGCGTGCCACGCAAGATGGCCTCGGCCCACAGCTCGCCCTGCGCCTCGCGGTTGTAGCGCTCGAAGAGCGGGAACTTCGCGCGGCCCACCGACGGCTCCGTCAGCTCCGGCGGCACCGGCTGCGGCGTCTTCATGCGGTACAGCGCCGGCAACATCTCATCGCGGAACTGCGGGCCCACCGGCGTCACCAGCGAGCGCGGGTCGGCGTCGTCGAAGCGGCCGCACAGCACCTCGAGGCTGGTGATGGCGCGCACCGTCTGCACGCCGGTCACGTGGTGCTCCACGCCGAGGCCCTGCCAGATGCCCACCTGGCCGACGTTCAGCAGCAGGTCGACCACCTTCGTCACGTCGGCCGCGGCGAGGCCCGTCAGCTCCGTCACGCGCTCGAGCGGGTACTGCGCCGCCAACGCGCTCAGCTCCTCGAGGCCGTGCAGGCGATCGCGCGCCTTCTCGTCGGGCGGCTTGCGCTGCAGCACGAGGTTGATCAGCCCCAGCGCGAGCGCGCCGTCGGTGCCGGGGCGAATCGCGAGGTGCACCGTCGCTTCCTTCGCGAGCTGCGTCTTCACGGGGTCGATGACGATGAGCGCACCCGTCGCCGCCTTGCCCGCCACGAGGTGCGCGAACGGAGGCGCGGTCACCGCCGGGTTCGCCCCCCACACCACCATCGCCTTCGCGCGCCGCAGCTCCGCGGAGTACTTCGTGCCCACCGTCAGCGCCTGCCCCATGCGCAGGCTCGCCTCGCAGAGGCTCGACACCGTCGCCACGTTGGGGCTGCCGAACGCGCGCGCGAACCGGTGCAGGAAGTTCACGAACGGGTGGCGCACGAACGGCCACCCGGTCTGGATGCCCAGCGCCCGCGCGCCGTGCTGGCTCTTCACCTCGCCGAGCTTCTTGCCGATGTACGCGAGCGCCTCGTCCCACGAGACCTCGTGAAACGAATCGCCGCGGCGAATCAACGGGTGCTGCACGCGCTCGTCGCTGTGCACCAGCTCGCGCAGCGCGAAGCCGTGCTCGCACACGAAGCCGCGCGTGCGGCTGTTCAGGTTGCCCTCGACCTTCACCAGGTGCCCGTCGCGCACCACGCACTCGATGCCGCAGCGCATGAGGCAGAAGCGGCAGGTGCCCACCGTGCGCTCGGTGGCGTGGCTCTCTCGGCTGGTGAGCGCCAGGCCCGCGACGCCGACGCCCGCCAACCCGAGCGGCGCGGCCTTCATCAAGTCGCGGCGCGTCCACTTCTTGCGCACCACGTGCTGAACCGGCTCGCGGCTCATGGCTTGCGCCCCGGCCCGCGGCGAACTCCGGGCGTCGGCGCGGCGGGCTCGGTGCCCAACGGCGCGATGACGATCGCCTGCGCGCTCTCGGGGCACGCCTCCTGGCACAGCCCGCAGCCCACGCACGCGTCGGCGTGGAAGAGCGGCGCCTTCTGCGGGCCCACCACCTCCACCGCTTTCTCGGGGTAGGGGCACACCTGGTAGCAGAGCCGGCACACGCCCCGGCCCGTCCACGGCAGGCACTGCGCGCGGTTGAGCACCGGCACGCCGATGCGCACTTCTTTGGCGATGACGTCGCGATCGAGCGCGAGCTCCTTCAGCGCGTCGGTGGGGCACGCCTGCGTGCACTTCATGCACAGCACGCACGCGCGGTCTTCGAGCTCGAGGTGCGGCGTCGCGGTCTCGAGCGAGAGCGCCGAGGGGAACCGAATCACCTTCGTCGGGCACACCTCCGCGCAGCGGAAGCAGCCGATGCACGCCTGCTCGAACGGCCCGGGCGGCAGCGCTCCCGGAGGCCGCAGCTTCTTCGGGTTGCCGCGCGCCTTCTTCGGCACCACCGCGAGTGCGATCGCCGCGGCGACGGCGCCGATGATCGCCCGGCGCTTCACTTCTGCTCCTCGGGCGTTTTGGGCAGCCACTTCCACGACAGCGCCTTGGTCGGGCACGACGCGATGCACCGCCCGCACCGCTCACAGCCGCCGTCGAGCTTGTTGTTCATCGGCGACTGGCCGAGGTTGCAGACCACGTCGCACACCGTGCAGTCGGTGCACTTGCTCCGCTCGTTGTAGACCTTGAGCGGAGACGCGGCGCCGATGAGCGAGAACATCGCGCCGCCCGGGCACAGCGAGCGGCAGAAGCCCGCGCGCGAGACGAAGGTGTCGAAGAGGAACGCGCCGAGCACCACCAGCGCGCCGGTGCCCAGCGAGCCGTAGAAGATGGTGCGGAAGACTTCGCGGCCGATGATCGCCGGCGGGTAGACGAGCGGCACCAGCTGCACGCCGAGAATCGCGCCGATGAGCAGCACGCCCACCATGATCACCCGCGGCGTCGAGCGCGGCAGCTTCACGTCGGCGGTCGGCAACCCGAGCTTGCTCAACACGAAGCGCGCGGCGTTCGAGGCGGCGAGAATGGGCAAATAGGGGCACGCCCAGCCGCAAAAAAAGCGCCCCAACAGGAGCACCAGCAACACCCCGGGGAGGACAGTCCACACCAACACCGGGCTGATGCCGCGGAAGAGCATCGTCGCCGCGGTCTCCAGCGGGTCGACCAGCTCGAACACGCCGACCCACACCGAGGTGGGCGCGCCCATGAACGGCGGGCTGGCCGACGGCATCGTCGAGGCCACCGAGCTCCACCGCGAATCGTTGGCCAACCCCGCGCTCTCACTGTCGAGCGTGCGCAGGTGCCACAGCGGCAGCAGGAAGGTCAGCGACACCGAGAACGCGAGGAACGCGCGCCTGACCCACTGGTAGCGCTTGCCGTAGCGCAGGGTGATGTCGTGCAGCTGGAGGGCGCGCTTCTTCACCACCCCGGCAGCATGCCAGCCGGGTGCCATTCGTCCATGGGGCGTCTTCAGCCCTTGCGCGACCCGTGACCGCGGCGCTCGCGGCGCTTGCTCTCGGGGCGAGAACGGGTGTCGCGGGGCTGCTTGAGGCGCTCGAGCTCACGCTGCAACTCGAGCCAGCTCTCGAAGCGAATCTCGTCGAGCGTGCCGTCTTCGAGCGCCGCCTTCACCGCGCAGCCCGGCTCGGCCTGGTGCTGGCAGTCTCCGAAGCGGCACTGCGCGGCGAGCGTCTCGATGTCGTCGAAGGTCTTCGAGAGCCCCTCGTCGGCCGCCCACAGCTGCACCTCGCGCAAGCCCGGCGTGTCGATCAACGCGCCGCCGCCGGGGAGCACGATCAGCTCGCGCCGCGTGGTGGTGTGCCGGCCGCGCCCGTCGTCGCGCACGTCGCCTGTCGCCATCACCTGCGCGCCGAGCAGGCGGTTCACCAGCGTCGACTTGCCGACGCCCGAGCTGCCGAGCAGCGCGACGGTCTTGCCCGAGCCCACCAGCGCGCGCACCGGCTCGAGGCCTTCGTCGGCGAGCGCGCTCACCGCGTGAATCGGAGCGCCGCGGGTCATCGCCTCGACCTCCGCGCGCTGCGCCTGGAGATCAGTCGCAAGGTCCTTCTTGTTGAGCACCACCACCGGCCTCGCCCGCGATTCCCACGCCAGGGTCATGAAGCGCTCGAGGCGACGGAGGTTGAAGTCGCGATCGAGCCCCATCACCACCAGCACCGTGTCGAGGTTGGTCGCCAGCACCTGCGGCTCGGCGTTCTCGCCCGCCACCTTGCGCACGAAGGCGCTGCGACGCGGCAGCACCGCGTGCACCAACGCCTCACCGGCTTCGGGAATGCGCGCCGCCACCCAGTCGCCCACCGCCGGGAGTTCTCCCTGCGAATCGGCGTGGTGAATCATGCGCCCACCCGTGCGCGCCCAGTGCTCGCCGCGGTGGCTGAGCACCTTGAGCTGCTTGCGGTACACGAGAATCACCCGCGCGGGCTCGAGGCCTTTGGGCGAGTGCGTCGCCATCGCCGCGGCGAAGTCGGGGCCCCAACCCTGGGCGAGCTTCCAATCTGGCTGTGGGGGGAGCGGATCGCTCACGAGGTCCAACACCGCACCGGCGACGCCGGCCGAACGGTCAGTCTGACGGACCTCACGTCGGGTAGCCGACCATCTTGTTCTGATCGGCGTCCCACACCTTGAGCGCGAAGCACGCCGCGATGTCCTTCGGAGAGAGCGACGTCTTGCCCGGGTGCTGCAGCTCGGGGATGCCTGCCATCGCCTCCGGCAGCCGGTAGAACGGAATCGCCGCGTTCAGGTGGTGCACGTGGTGGTAGCCGATGTTCGCGGTGAACCAGTTCATCACCGGGCCCATCACCATGTAGCTCGACGACTCCGTCGCGGCCTTGGCGAACGACCAGTCCTGCCGGCTCGCGATGTGCCCCTCGGGGAAGTTGTGCTGCGCGTAGAAGAGGTACGCGCCCGCCATCGCCGCCAGCCACATGGGAATGAGCCAGCCGAAGACCCACACGTCGAAGTGGCCCGTCATCCACGCCGCCACCGCGCCGCCGTACACCACCGCGAGCGAGACCAACCCCGCCCAGTGCTTGAGCGGCGCGCGGAAGAGCGGCTTGACCACCATGCCGAGCGTGAAGACCGTGAACACCGCCAGCAGCATGTTGAACGGGCTGCGCACCAGCTTGTAGCCAATGCGCTGCGCGGGCTTGAGGTCCTTCCACATCGCCGTCGTCACCACCGGGTAGCTGCCGATGTGCGAGCCGACGATCTTCGCGGTGTGCGCGTGGTGGTAGTTGTGCGTCTCGCGCCACACGCTGGGCGGCACGAGAATGCTGACGCCGAAGAGCCAGTACAGCGCCTCCGCCGCCTTCGACTGCCGCAGAATCGCCCCGTGCTGGAAGTCGTGGAACAGGCAGAACACGCGCACGATGGTGAGGCCTTCGATCAACCCGAACACCACGCGCAGCGGCCACCACGGCGAGAGCACCGCGCCCGCCGTCAGCCCACCGAGCACCAGCAGCGCCACGAACGTCGCCGCCCAGCCCTTGCCCTTGTCCTCGTCGGTGAAGGCACGGGTGGCGATGAGCAGGTCTTTTTCCGAGCGCTCGGCAGTCGCGGTCGTCATGGCGGGGCCGCGCGTAGCACAGGTGCCGCGCGCTCCCCAAGGCCCTCAAATGCCTGCAATCGTTGCGTGAGTTGTCCTCACGGCGGCGTGTCGCGCGGCTACTTCACCGGGGGAAACGCACCGGTCTTGCCGCTCGTGCCGCGCTCCATCGCGAGCGAGAGGAAGGCGGCCATCAGGTAGCCGAAGCGCTCCTCGTCGGCGTCCCACGTGCGCGGAGTGTGGAGGTGCTCGTGGCAGACCACGCCGACCATCGCGCCGTTCACCCACACCGGCACGTCGAGCATCGAGGTGATGTCGAGCGGCTTCAGGTAGCTCGCGGTGAAGCACGAGGTGCGCGGGTCGGTCTGCGCCTGGTGCGCGGCGATGGTGCGCTGCGTGCCCAGCGCCTTGAAGTACGGCTCGAAGTCGCGCGCGTGCAGCTCGACGCCCGCGCTGTGGCGGTTGCCGTTGCGCTCGAAGAGATCGAGGCAGGTGATCTTCGACTTCTCGGGGTTGAGCAGCCACACGCTCACCCGCGCCACCTGCAGCGTGTTCGCTGCCAGCTCGTCGATGCGCCGCGCCGTCTCGTTCACGTCGCCGATCACCAGCGAGCGCTGGGTCAGCAGGTCGACGAAGCCGGTGATGTGCTTGCGCAGCTGCTCCGACGTCGCCGCGGGCTTGAGCTCCGCTTCCTGCGCCTTCTGGCCGCCGCGAATCGTGTCGAGCGCGGTGCGGAAACGCGACACCAGCTCGGGTGAATCTTCCACCGCCGCCGCCTGGCCGGTCGTCATGCGCACCATGCCCGCCAACATCAACTTGGCCTGCAGCCCGCCCACCTTCTCGGCCTCCGCGAAGAGGCCCGTCAACGTCATCCCCATTAGTGCTCCCTCGCCCTCACGTCACGTTGTCCCAGAGATACCCCTCGGCGTCGAAGGCGTGGTCGGCCAGCGACTTCACGAGCTCGTCGTCGTTGTCGTCGATCATGCTCAGGTTCGAACGCACGCGGCGCCGCACGCGGCCGGCCAGCACCTCGAGAATCTCGAGCTCCTTGGTCACCGCCGGCGCGCCCTTCTCGGTCACCGCCGTCGACACGCGCGACATGGTGCACGCCAGCACGAAGAGGTCGATCATCATGTCGGCCAGGCGTCGGCTGGCGAACTGCTTGCCGATGATGTTCTTGCCGTGCTTGCGCAAGATGCGATCGACCGCGCGCGCGAGGTCGGCCGTCAGCTCTTCGAAGAGCACCTGCTGCTTCTGCAGCGCGGGGTGCAGCTTGGTGAAGACCTGCTTGTCGCGCTTCACGTACGTCGTCGCGAGGCTGGCGCGGCGGCGCGCGTAGTCGCTGATGACGCCGAAGCCCTTGATGGGGTTGTCGAAGATGCCCTTGAGCGAGCTCGCCAGTTCCTTCAGCTGACCGCCCACCTCGTTCATCGCCGTCAGCGCGATGAAGAGCCGCAAGATGTCGTTGGTGCCCTCGAAGATGCGGTTGATGCGCGCGTCACGCAGCGCGCGCTCGTAGGGGAACTCGCGCATGAAGCCGTTGCCGCCGGCGATCTGCAGCGCCTCGTCGATGGTGCGCCACATCGCCTCGCTGCTGAACACCTTGGTGATGGCCGCCTCGACCGCGTACTCCTCGTGCCCGCTGTCGATGAAGTGGTTGACCATGTTGACCGCGCTCTCGGTCGCGTAGCAGTCGACCATCATGTGGCCGAGCTTCTGCTTCATGAGCCCGAACTCGGCGATCGGCTTGCCGAACTGCACGCGCTCCTTCGCCTGCTTGCTCGACAGCGCGATCATCTTCTTCATCGCGCCCACCGAGCCACCGCCGATGCCGGTGCGCCCGGAGTTGAGGATCTTCATCGCCACCTTGAAGCCCTTGCCGACCTCGCCCAGCACGTTGTTCTTCGGCACCTTCACGTTGTCGAAGACGACGGTGGTGGTGTTCGACGCGCGCAGGCCCATCTTGTCTTCGTGCGGGCCGGTGCTGACGCCCGCCATGTCGCGCGTGACGATGAACGCCGTCATGTTTCCGCGCTCGGCCTGGCCGCCGGTCTTCGCGAACACCGTGTAGAAGCCCGCGATGCCGCCGTTGGTGATCCACAGCTTGTTGCCGTTGAGCACCCAGTGGTCGCCCTCGAGCACCGCGGTGGTCTTGATGCTCGCCGCGTCGGACCCCGCGCCCGGCTCGGTCAGGCAGAACGCCGCGATCAGCTCGCCCGTCGCCAGCTTCGGGAGGTAGCGCGCCTTCTGCTCGTCGGTGCCGAACAGCACCAGGCCGCGCATGCCGATCGAGCTGTGCGCGCCGATGGTCACCGCGACGGAGCCGTCGTGCCGCGAGATCTCCTGCAGGGTGCGCGAGTACGCGGTGGTCGACAGCCCCATGCCGCCGTACTGCTCGGGCACGATGAGGGAAAAGAGACCGAACTGCTTGAGCTCATCGATGAACGAGTCGGGCATCTCGCCCTTGGCGTCCCACTCGCGGAAGTCCTTCTCGTGCGGCTTGAGCAGCTGCTCGATCGACTGGCGGATGTTCTTGAACACCTCCTGGTCGCCGTCCTTCATCTTCGGGTACGGGAGGATCTGCTCTTCTTCGATGCTGCCGAAGCACAGCTGAGAGATGAACGACGGACGGTCGGAGCTCATGGCGCGGGAAGGTAACAAATTCCCTCTTCCGGTATAGGAGCCACGCTGCCCCCGTCGCCCATGCGTTTCCTGTACGTCATCGCCACCTGGCTCGTCTTCGCCGTCGCCTTCCCCGTGCTCGCGCTGATGCGCAAGACGCGCGATGGGTTGTGGCAGCGCTTCGGCTTCTACGGGCGCTACGAGCTCGCGGCGCTCGGCACGGGCAGCGGGCCGCGCATCTGGCTGCACGGCGCCTCGGCCGGAGATCTCCTCGCGCTCTCGCCGATGATCGACCGGCTGCGTGCTCGCTTCCCCGAGGCGAAGGTCATCTTGTCCACGATGACCAACACCGGCCACCTCATGGCCACCGGGCGCCTGAAGAAGAACATCGACGCGGTCATCTACGCCCCGTGGGACCTGTTCGGCTCGACCCGCCGTGCCGTCGCGGCCGTGAAGCCCGACCTGCTGGTGCTCGAGTACACCGAGATCTGGCCCAACCTCATTCGCGCGGCGCACAACTCCGGCGCTCGCATCGCGCTCACCAACGGCCGCTTCTCGCAGCGTCACCTCGGCCGGTACCGCCGCCTGTTCGGGCTCATCGAGAACCCGCTGCAAGACATCGATCTCTTCCTGATGCGCGAAGACGACGAGGCCGAGCGCGTGCTGCAGCTCGGAGCGCCGAAGGAGCGCGTGCGCGTCACCGGCAACACCAAGTTCGACGCGCTGGTGCCGCTCGGCGAGGCCGTCGAAGACCACGCGCTGCGCGACGCGCTCGGCATTCCCCAGGGCGGCCGGGTGTGGATCGCCGGCAGCACCCACGAGGGAGAAGAGGAACTCCTCTTCGGCGTCTACAAGAAGCTCGTCGCCGACGCGCCCGACCTGCGGCTGGTGGTCGCGCCGCGTTACCTCGAGCGGGCGGAGCGGGTGGTGCAGCTCGCGAAAGAAGCCAACCTCCACGTCGGCCTGCGCTCGAAGGGCAACCCCGAGGCGGCGCCGGTGGTGGTGCTCGACACCATCGGTGAACTCGCGCGCGCCTACCGCCTGGCGACGGTGGTCTTCGTGGGCGGCAGCTTCACCACGCGCGGAGGTCAGAACATCCTCGAGCCGGCCGCGCAGGGGAAAGCGGTGCTCTTCGGGCCGCACATGGAGAACTTCCACGACTCGGTGCAGGTGCTCGTCGGGCGCGGCGGCATCCAGGTGAAGGACCCGGAGCACCTCGCGCGCGTGATGGCCGACCTGCTCTCGCGGCCCGACTCGCTCGACTCGTTGGGCAACCTCGCGCGGTCGGCAGTGCGGCAGATCTCCGGCGCGAGCGATCGCAACGTCGAGGCGCTGGCCGCGCTGGTGGCGGCGTGAAGATCCTCGCCTCGCCAGCTCCCTCTCCCGGCGAGCGCGGAGAGGGTTGGGGTGAGGGGCCTGTGACGCCCATGGGCCGGAAGTTGGGGCACGAGGTGGCGGCGTGAAGATCCTCCACCTGCTCGCCTCACCGGCCTTCACCGGGCCGGCCGAGACCGTCACCCAGCTCGCCCTCGCGCAGCGGCGGTTGGGCCACGAGGTGACGGTGGCGGTCGATCGCAAGCGCGACCGACCGACCAGCGAGGAACCGATCGTCCCGCGCCTCATTCCCCTCGGCCTGCTCGATCTCGGCGGGCTCGAGCTCTCGGTGAAGTCGTCGCCGTGGGCCGTGGCGCGCGACGTGCTCAACCTCCGCGGCCGCCAGCTCGACGTCGTGCACTCGCACTTCAGCCACGACCACACGCTCGCGCGCCTTGGTCGCCCGCGAGGAGCGGCGTTGATCCGCTCGATCCACGCGCCGCGCTCGGTGCGCTGGGCGATGCCAGCGGCCGACGGCTTCACGGTGCCCGACCCGCAGCTCGGCCGCCGCCTGCTGGGCAAGCGCGTGCTGGTGTTGCCGGCGATGGTCGACCCGTCGTTCGTGCCCGCGGACGATCGCGTGAAGCTCCGCGAGAGCCTCGGCCTGCCGAACGCGAAGAAGGTGATCGGCATGGTCTCGACCTTTCAGCCCTCGCGCCGCCACGAGCTCGGCCTCGACGCCTTCGCGCAGCTGCACGAACGGGATCCCGACACGGCCTTCGTGCTCGTCGGCGACGGCGAGCTCGAGGCGGCGCTGAAGGCGCGCGCGAAGGGCAGGGTGCACTTCGCCGGTTACCAGTCGGGCGCGCACTTCGTGAAGCACCTGCAGGCGCTCGACGAGGTGTGGATTCTCGGGCTCGGCAACGACTGGAGCGCGCGCGCCGCGGCCCAGGCCCGAGCCTGCGGAGCCCGGGTCGTCGCGGTCGACGAAGGCGCCCTCGCGCACTGGGCCGACGCCGTGATCGAGCCGAGCGTCGACGCACTGGTCGCCGCGAGCGACGGGTCGACGCGTCACCAGGTCGCGATCGAGACCTCCGACGCCATCGCGAAGCGGGTGCTCGAGTTCTACGAGCGGGGCCCGTGATGCCGAGCAAGGGCGCGGTGAGAACTCCCTCTCCCCCCGAGGGGGAGAGGGTTGGGGTGAGGGGCAAACCGCAGTTGCCGAAGAGGCTCGCGGTGAGCGGCGAAGCGAGGAACACTGGAGAGAGCGTCGGGGGCAGTGGCAAATCGCACCCGTCGACACGCTCACCGGGAACGCCCTGATGCAGCACTGGTACCGCCCCTTCGGCGCGACAGCCGCGCTCTTGAGTCCGCTCTCAGCCGCCTGGTCGCTCGTCGTGCGCGGCTGGCACCTCACCTTCGACACCGGCCTGAGGCAGCCCACCCGCGTCGCGGGCGCGCAAGTCGTCTCCGTCGGCAACCTGGTCGTCGGCGGAGCAGGCAAGACCCCGGTCGTCATCCACCTCGCGAACGAGGCCATGCGTCGCGGCTATCGCGTGGCGGTGCTGACGCGCGGCTACGGCCGCACGAGCCGCGAAGAACTCCACATCACCGCCGCCACACTCCGGCCGGTCGAAGAGGTCGGCGACGAGCCGCGCCTCATCGCACGTCGCTGCCCGGGCGTGACGGTATGGGTCGGCGCCGATCGCGTGTCGCTCGCCCGGCAAGCCATCGCGGGCGGCGCGAACCTCCTGCTCCTCGATGACGGCTTCCAGCACCGCCGCCTCGCACGCGACGTCGACGTGCTCGTCGACGGAGGCGAAGGCAACGGCTGGGTGTTGCCGGCGGGCCCGCTGCGAGAACCCGCCTCGCACCGCGCGCGCGCGACCCACCTCTGGGGCCGCGACGGCCGGGAAGGAGACGTGACTGCGCTGCACCACACCCGCACCGTTCGCGCACCCGACGGCGTCGAGCACCCCCTGGCGACCCTTGTCGGCAAGCCGCTCACCCTGCTGCTGGGCATCGCGCGGCCCGAGCGGGTGGTCGAGTCGCTGCGGGACGCGGGGCTGACGGTGAAGGCGGTACACGCCCACGCCGATCACCACGTCTTCACCGCCGCCGAGCTCGACGCCGCGCGCCGCGACGCGAGCGACGGGCTGCTCGTCACCACCGAGAAAGACGCCGAACGCCTCGCGCCCGGAAGCGCCTGGGTGCTGATTCATGATGTCGAAGTGAAGAACGCGAAGCGCCACCCGCTCGACGCGCTCAAGGCGGCCACGTGAGCCCCGCCAACGATGCGTGTGACGTTTCCAGCGCACGGAGCGTGCAACGTCACCCGCACGCACCACCCCGCGATGCGTGTGACGTTTCCGGCGATGCACACTGGCAGCGCCCCGCTCACACACCACCCCACGATGCGTGTGACGTTTCCGGCGAAGGGCGCGGGCAGCGTCACCCGCACGCACCACTCCGCGATGCGTGTGACGTTTCCGGCGATGAGCGCGGTGAGCGTCACGCGCACGCACCGCCGCGCGATGCGTGTGACGTTTCCGGCGGTGGGCGCGAGCAGCGTCACTCGCACGCACCACCGCGCGATGCGTGTGACGTTTCCGGCGGTGGGCGCGGGGAGCGTCACCTGCACGGACCACTCCCCCGATCCGTGTGCCGTTTCCGCCGGAGGGCGCGGGCAACGTCACCCGCACGCACCACCGCGCGATGCGTGTGACGTTTCCGGCGATGAGCGCGGCGAGCGTCACGCGCACGCACCACCCCGCGATGCGTGTGACGTTTCCGGCGGAGGGCGCGCGCAGCGTCACGCGCACGCACCACCCCACGATTCGTGTGACGTTCCGGCGCTGGGCGCAGGCAACGTCACACGCACGCACCACCCCACGATGCGTGTGACGTTTCCGGCGGTGGGCGCGGGCGTCACGCGCAGGCACCACCCCACGATGCGTGTGACGTTTCCGGCGCAGGGAGCGGGCAACGTCACGCGCACGCACCACTCCGCGATGCGTGTGACGTTTCCGGCGGTGGGCGCGGGCAGCGTCACGCGCACGCACCACCCCGCGATGCGTGTGACGTTTCCGGCGGTGGGCGCGAGCAACGTCACCCGCACGCACCACCCCACGATGCGTGTGACGTTTCCGGCGGTGGGCGCGGGGAGCGTCACTCGCACGCACCACCGCGCGATGCGTGTGACGTTTCCGGCGGTGGGCGCGGGCAGCGTCACACGCAGGCACTACCCCACGATGCGTGTGACGTTTCCGGCGGTGGGCGCGGGCAGCGTCACACGCACGCACCACTCCGCGATGCGTGTGACGTTTCCGGCGATGAGCGCGGGGAGCGTCGCGCGCACGCACCACTCCGCGATGCGTGTGACGTTTCCGGCGATGGGCGGCGACATCACTTCGCTCAGCGAGTCGGCGCTATGCACGTGACGTCTCGAGCGGCGGTCCCAAACATCGTTTCGCTCGCGAGCCCCGCTGCGGATCGTGTGCGGACTCGGCGAGTTCTGCGGCCGCCTTCTTCGACCACTGGCTGTCCACGTGCTCGGCATCGCCCATCGGCCAACCCGCCGAGCACTCACGCCGCGCCCAGCCGCAGTCCGAACCCATCGCTGCTCACTCGCTGCGCACCGCAGCGCACTGGCCGCTGTCTGCCGAGTGCTGGCAGTTGCCTGCGGAGCACTTGCCGCGCACCGCAGAGCACTTGCCGCGCACCGCGGAGCACTTGCCGCGCACCGCGGAGCACTTGCCGCGCACCGCCGAACACTCCCCGCGCACCGCAGAGCACTCGCCGCGCACCGCAGGACGCTCGCCGCGCACCGCGAAGCTCTTGCTGCACGCCGTCTCCTCGTTCCGCGGCTCCCTCGCCCACCCCAACCGAGCCGCAGTCGGCGCGCGTCGCGACTTCCCAACAGCGAGACCGCTCTGCGTCACGGTCGATCCCCGCGGAGGGACCCGCCCGATGAGCCGCGACGCGCGCCTGCTGGCCATCAGCGGCTTTCTCCGAGCGATGACCACCAGCCTGACGGGCGTCCTCCTCGGCCTGTACCTCGGCAAGCTCGAGATCACCGGCCCGGCGCTCGGGCTCGTCATCTCGAGCGGCCTGGCCGGAGCAGCGCTGGCCGCCGTCGTCGCGACCTTCCTGGGCGATCTCGTCGGGCGCACGCGACTGCTCATCGCGCTCACCCTGCTGTCCATCGGCGGCACGTTGGCCTTCGCCTTCGTCGGCACGCCCTGGGCCCTCGCCATCGCCGCCTTCATCGGCATGGTCAACGGCATGGGCAAGGACCGCGGCGCCGCGCTGATCCTCGAGCAGGCCACGCTCCCCTCGACCACCACCGACGAAGGCCGCACCCGCACCATCGCCCTGTACACGATGCTGCAAGACCTCGGTCACGGCGCGGGCGCCGCGCTTGTCGGGCTCACCACGCTGCTCGAGCGCACCACGCCGCTGCGCGACGCCGAGCCCCACCGCGCGCTCCTCGTCGGGTGCGCGGCGCTCTCGATCGTGAGCCTCGGCCTCTACGCGGCCCTCAAGACGAGCGCGCCGCCCGCGACCGCACGGCCCACGCTGACGCCCCAGAGCCGCGGCATCCTCGTGAAGGTCTGCGCGCTCTTCGCCCTCGACGGGCTGGGGGGCGGCTTCCTCACGGCGGCGATGCTCTCGTACTTCTTCTTCGAACGCTTTCACGCCAGCCCGGCGCTCGTCGCCGCGCTCTTCGTCGGCGCGCGCGTCATGAACGCGCTCTCGCACCTCGGCGCCGCGTGGCTCGCCAAGCGCATCGGCCTGGTGAAGACGATGGTCTTCACGCACCTCCCGTCGAGCCTGCTCCTCGCGTCGGTCGCGTTCGCCCCCAGCCTCGAGGTGGCCGCGGTGCTGTTCCTCCTGCGCGAAGGCCTCGTGGAGATGGACGTGCCCACCCGCCAGTCATGGGTGATGGCCGTCGTGCGCCCCGAGGAACGCACCCTCGCCTCGGGCCTCACCAACCTCGTGCGCCTCGCCTCGTGGGCCATCGCACCGGCCTTCGCGGGCCTGCTGATGACCGGCGACTCGCTCTACCTGCCCCTCGTCATCGGCTCGGCGATGAAGATCGCCTACGACCTGCTCCTCTGGCGCGCCTTCAACGCCGTGCACGCCCCCGAAGAGCGTCAGGCCGCGAGCGGGAAATGAAGCGTGAACGTGGCGCCAGCGCCCGGTGACGACGCGATCGTCACGAAGCCCCGCGCGTCGCCCGACAGCCCAGCCACCGTCGCCAGCCCCAGGCCGGTGCCGCCCAGCGCCGAGCGCGTCGTGAAGAATGGCTCGAACAGGCTGGCGTGCAGCTCGGGCGGCACTCCCGGGCCGTCGTCGCTCACCGCGACCGTCGCGAACCGGCCGGGGGCCACGCCGTGGCGCGCGGCGAGCGCCGCATCGACCTCTGCCACGCCCACCACGAGGGTGATCTTCCCGGCTCCGCCCAGCGCGTCGCGGGCGTTGACCACCAGGTTGGTCAGCATCTGCTCGAGGTGGGTCGTCGAGACCCGCACCCGCACCGGCTCGGTGGGCAGCGTGTGGCTCAGCCGCACCTGCGCACCAGCCAGGCGCTGGAGCATCGGCATGATCTCGCGCACCGCCGTCGAGAGGTCGATGGTCGCCGACTCGAGCTTCTCGCCGCGCGCACGCGCGATCAGCTCACGCGTCAACCGCCCGCTCCGCTCGACGGTGTCGAGAATGTGCGCCAGCTCCTCGCGCTCGGGCGCCGTCGCGGGCAACGACTGCAGCGCCGATTCCGCGTTCCCGAGGATCACCGAGAGCAGGTTGTTGAAGTCGTGGCCGACGCTCGCCGCCATCCGCCCGATGGCTGCCAGGCGCTGCTCGCCCTCGAGCCGCGCCTTCAGCTCGTCGCGTTCCTTGCGCGTGCTGATCATCGTCAGGCCCATCGAGACGTCGTCGCCCATCTGTTGCAGCAACTGCCGCTCGCGCGTCGAGAAGAAGTTCGGTTCGGCGGCGTAGAGCATCAGCGCGCCGACCACCGCGTCGCCTCGGCGCAACGGCACCGCCGCCGACGCGAGGTAGCCGCGCAGCAGCGCGCGCTCGCGCCACGGCGCCATCCGGTGCGAGGTCGCGATGTCCGAACAGATGTCCATCGCGCCAGTGCGAATCGCCACGCTGGTCGGCCCCTGCGCCGTCGGGTGCGAGGGGTCGAGGCTGATCGCCAGGTCATCGAGGTAGCCGAACACCGCGCCCGCCCGCGCGACGGGCTTCACGCGGCCATCGACCGCGAGCCCGACCCACGCCATGCGAAAGCAGTTCGGCTCCGTCGCGATGTCGCACACCTTGGCGAAGAGCTCGTCGTCGGTCTTCGAGTGCAGCAGCGCCCGGTTCACCGACGACAGGAGGCTGTAGAGCTGCGTGAGGTGGTGGAACTCGGCCTCCAGCACCTTGTGGCGGCGCGTGTCGGTCACGTACGCGGCGAGGTGCTCGACGCCGTCGAGCGTGACGAAGAGCGAGCGCACCTCCTTCTCGATGCGCTCGCCGCTGCGCGTGCGATGAACCGTGGGGTAGGCGCGCAGGTCGCCGGCCCGCACCGCGCGCATGCGCTGTTCGAAGAGCTCGGCCGCTTCCGGCGCGATGTCTCGCAGCGCCAGGCCCTCGGGCGAAGCGCCGAGCGAGGCGTTCGCGTGCTCGTTGGCCCAGACGAACTTGCCATCGAGCGTCAGCACGAACACCTCGACGCTCGAGCCGGCCACTGACCGCTGGAAGTCCTGCAGGCGCACGCGTCCCCCCGGTGACCGCGGAGGCACTGTACCCCGGGTTTGCTTGTCGACGGCCAGTCGAAGTGCGAAAGCGCCGCCCGTGTCCTCTGCGCTGCTCCGCCGCCTCGGTTCAGTTCGCGTCCTCGTGGTGGGTGATCTGCTGGCCGACCACTACCTCTACGGCCAGACCGAGCGCGTCAGCCGCGAGGCCCCCGTGCTCATCGTTCGGTACGAGCGCGAAGAGGTGAAGCTCGGCGGTGGAGCCAACGCCGCGGCCAACGCCCGTGCCCTCGGCGCCCGCGTCAGCGCGCTCGGCGTGGTCGGCCGCGACGAGATCGGCCGCCAGGTCACCGGGCTCTTCAAGCGCGCCGGCATCGCCCTCCACGCAGTCGGAGTGCCCGTCACCGAGACCCGCACCCGCGTGCTCGCCGGTGGCCTCTCGACCACGCGCCAGCAGATGCTCCGCATCGATCGCGGCACCACCGGCGCCCTCTCGACCGCCACGCGCAAGCGCCTCGCCGCGACCCTCGCGAAGGCCGGGGCGCGCGCCGACGTCATCATGGTGTCCGACTACGGTGCCGGCGTGCTGGGCCCGGAAGTGCGCGACGTCTTGCGCCGCCTCGCGAAGAAGATCCCGGTGTGCGTCGACTCCCGGTTCGATCTCCTCGCGTACGAGGGGCTGACGGTCTGCAAGCCCAACGAGCCCGAGCTGTCTGCGCTCACCGGGTTGCCCGTGAAGACCGACAAGGACGTCGAGCGCGCCGGCATCGCCGCGCTGACCCGGCTCGACTGCAAGGTGCTGCTCGTGACCCGCGGCCGGCACGGCATGACCCTCTTCGAGCGCAACGCCCGCCCGGTCCACCTCCCCGTGCACGGCAGCGAAGAAGCGGTCGACGTCACGGGCGCGGGCGACACCGTGAGCGCGACCTTCGCGCTGGCGCTCGGCGCTGGCGCCACGCCCTTCGAAGCCGCGCGGCTGGCCAACGTCGCCGGTGCGCTCGTGGTGCAGAAGCAGGGGACCGCCACCGTCACCCGCGCCGAGCTCGAGCGGGAGCTCGAGCGATGACCCTCGACGAGGCCCGCGCCCAGGTCGAAGCGTGGCGCAAGCAGGGGCAGACCATCGCGCTCGCCAACGGGGTGTTCGATCTCCTGCACGTCGGCCACGTCCGCTACCTCGAGGGGGCGCGGCAGCTGGCCGATCGCCTCGTGGTGGCCGTCAACTCCGACGCCTCGACGCGCGCCTACAAGGGCCCCGGCCGCCCGGTCATTCCCCAGGGCGAGCGCGCGGAGCTGGTGGCGGCCCTGCGCTGCGTCGACCTGGTGCTGGTCTTCGACGAGCCCGACGTGCGCCTCATCATTCGCACGCTCAAACCAGACATTCACGTCAAGGGTACAGATTATACACCTGAGACGATCCCCGAGCGGGCCGAGGTCGAGGCCTACGGGGGCCGCACCGCGGTCGCGGGCGACCCGAAGAACCACTCGACCACCGCGCTCCTGCCGAAGCTGAAGAGCTGACCGCTACTGCAGCTTGATGTCGGTGAAGAGCGGGGAATGGTCGTCCTGTTCCCGCGCGGCGTCGATGACGGCGATCACCAGCTGGTAGTCGGTGTCGGGCTCGGCGGTCAGCACCAGGGCGCCGGCCCGTTCCCGCGCCTTCACCAGCGCCCCGCGGAGCCCGGGCAGGTCGCGCGCCAGCCGTTCCCCCTCCAGCTCGAAGCCCTCCGCGCCGATGCGCAGGCTGATCGACGCCGAAGGCCCGGTCGCGTTTCCCCCTCGGGAGGTCGAGATCGGCAGCGCGGCCATGGTCGCCAGCCCGGCGATCGACAGCAGGAGGAAGAGGATGAGGTTCATCAAGATGTCGAGGTAGGGCACCAGGTTGAGCTCGGTGTCCGGCGCCTCGTCGGGAACGCGTCGTCGCATGGGCGAACCGACAGCGGGTGGCGCCTCAGGTTCCCCGTGCGGCGGGCGCTCGGGGCTGGTACGAGACCCCATGCTCCGCAGCATGACTGGCTTCGGTTCCGGCTCCGCCACGGTGGGCGCCGAATCGCTCACCGTCGAAGTCAAATCGGTCAACCACAAGTTCTGTGAAGTGAAGGCGCGCCTCCCGCGCGAGCTGGGCGCGTTGGAAGCGACGCTCCAGAAGTTCGTGAAGGACCGCGTGGCCCGCGGCGCCGTCGACGTCTCGGTGCGCCGCGCGACGAAGACCTCGGCCGGCGTCGTGCCCACCGTCGACCTGGGCCTCGCCCGCGAGTACCGCCGCGCGTGGGGCGAGCTCGCCAAAGCCCTCGACCTCCCCGACACGCCCTCGGTGCGCGACATCGCCCAGCAGCTCAACGTGATCCGCCTCGAGGAACCGCAGATGGTGGTCGAAGACGCGCAGAAGGCCGCCGAGGCCGCGCTCGCCGCCGCCCTCGAGGGCTTCCGCGCGATGCGCGAGAAGGAAGGCGTCGCCCTGCGCACCGACCTCGAGACGCGCCTCAAGCTCGTCGAGCAGTGGGTCGGTGAAGTGAAGGCGCTGGCCCCGCAGGCCATCGACGCCTACCGCACGCGGCTCGCCGAGCGCATCGCCGAGCTCTCCAAGGGCCTGAGCGTCGACCCCCAGCGCCTCGCGCAGGAAGTGGCGTTCTTCGCCGAGCGCACCGACGTCGCAGAAGAGATGACGCGCCTCGATTCGCACCTCGTGCAATTCAAGACACTCTTGAACAGCGCCGAGCCCGCGGGCCGGAAGATGGACTTCCTCGTGCAGGAGATGCACCGCGAGGTGAACACCACCGGCAGCAAGAGCCAGCACCCCGAGATCTCCAACCGCGTGATGCAGCTCAAGGCCGAGCTCGAGCGCATCCGCGAGCAGGTCCAGAACGTGGAGTGATGACCATGAACACCAACCCCCAGGTCCCGCAGGTCCTCTCGCCCGGCCTTCTCCTCGTGCTCAGCGCTCCCTCGGGCGCGGGGAAGACGACGCTCGCGCGCATGCTCGAGCAGGAGTTCCCCGGCGCGGAGTTCTCCATCAGCTACACCACGCGCGCCCCCCGCGGCGCCGAGCGCAACGGGCAGGACTACCACTTCGTCGACACCCTCACGTTCCAGCAGATGATCGACCGCAACGAGTTCGTCGAGTGGGCCGAGGTCCACGGCAACTTCTACGGTTCGAGCAAGCAGGTGGTCGCCCAGAGCTGGCGGCAGGGCGGCATCGGGGTGTTCGACATCGACGTGCAGGGCGGTACGTCGATCAAGCGCAAGTACCCGGATTCCGTGACCATCTTCATCCTCCCGCCCTCGATGACCGAGCTCGAGCGTCGCTTGCGCGCCCGTGGCACCGACGCCGATGAGGTGATTCGCCGGCGCATGCTGGCCGCCCGCGCGGAGTCGGAACGGGGCGTTCAGAGCTACGACTACATCGTGATCAACGACCAGCTGGAGGTCGCCTTTCAGCAGCTCCGCTCCATCGTGATCGCAGAACGCTCCCGGAGGGGTCGGGTCGACACCTCTGCGTTCAAGCTCCAGGGCGCCTGATTCACTGGAGAATTCGCGATCTCAAAAATCGTTACGCGGCGTGTTGACACCCGAAGGCTGGATCTGTATATGCCGCGCCCCCTCGACGGACGGTTCGTCGAGAGGAACTGGCGGGCGGGTAGGGCGGTGGGTGGCGAGTCGGAGGCTCCTGAGGGAGCTCGAAGTCAGGGTGGGGGAGCTGGAATCGTCGGTTGGCAAAACGACGAGCAGGACGCTGAAAAAGAAGTTGCAGACAGCACGAATAAGTGACAGATCGCCGGCAGCAGCAAGCCAGTGAGAATCACCTCCGCGGTTCCCGGTCGCTCGGTTCTGTTCCAGCGCACGGGGCCTCTCGAAAGAGAGGATGCAGGGTCCTCGAAAAGACCTTGACGAACTGAAGGCAGCCGATGTAGACGCTGCCTCCCTCGCGCGAAAGCCGAGTGGACACGAAGTTTGCAGTTGGTTGTACGAGTTTGGAAGTAGAAGTTCGCTCTTTGAAAACCGGATAGCAAGCCCAAGAAGTACTGCGAGTCTCGCAGTCAATTCAAAGTCCTCATTGGCACACACCAATGAGGCGCTAGCGACTGAGTTGGCTTTGGTGAAAACCAACAGCACAGCCAGTCTGCCAGTCAACACTTCAAGATCTATCTTGGAGAGTTTGATCCTGGCTCAGAACGAACGCTGGCGGCGTGCCTAACACATGCAAGTCGAGCGCGAAAGGAGCAATCCGAGTAGAGCGGCGCACGGGTGCGTAACACGTGGGTAATCTGCCTCAGGGTTGAGGATAACCTTCCGAAAGGTTGGCTAATACTCGGTAAGC
The DNA here is from genome assembly GCA_046351675.1 of Myxococcaceae bacterium. Classification (GTDB taxonomy): domain Bacteria; phylum Myxococcota; class Myxococcia; order Myxococcales; family Myxococcaceae; genus Archangium_A. Next base: position 305,663 of record JAXLYB010000004.1, on the reverse strand, counting down.
TTACGGTGGCTTTGGCCGCTGTGAGAAAAGTAGACCTCTATTTATAAGTTTACGCCCAGAGATGAGCCCGCGGCCCATCAGCTAGTTGGCGGGGTAACGGCCCACCAAGGCTACGACGGGTAGCTGGTCTGAGAGGACGATCAGCCACACTGGAACTGAGACACGGTCCAGACTCCTACGGGAGGCAGCAGTGGGGAATTTTCCACAATGGGCGAAAGCCTGATGGAGCAACGCCGCGTGTGTGATGAAGGTCTTCGGATCGTAAAGCACTTTCGACTGGGACGAAAAACCTTTGGCTAACATCCAGGGGCCTGACGGTACCAGGAGAAGAAGCACCGGCTAACTCTGTGCCAGCAGCCGCGGTAATACAGAGGGTGCAAGCGTTGTTCGGAATTATTGGGCGTAAAGCGCGTGTAGGCGGCTTTGCAAGTCAGATGTGAAAGCCCTCGGCTTAACCGAGGAAGTGCGTCTGAAACTGCAGAGCTTGAGTCTCGGAGAGGATGGCGGAATTCCGCAAGTAGAGGTGAAATTCGTAGATATGCGGAGGAACACCGGTGGCGAAGGCGGCCATCTGGACGAGTACTGACGCTGAGACGCGAAAGCGTGGGGAGCAAACAGGATTAGATACCCTGGTAGTCCACGCTGTAAACGATGAGAACTAGGTGTCGTGGGTGTTGACCCCTGCGGTGCCGCAGCTAACGCATTAAGTTCTCCGCCTGGGAAGTACGGCCGCAAGGCTAAAACTCAAAGGAATTGACGGGGGCCCGCACAAGCGGTGGAGCATGTGGTTTAATTCGACGCAACGCGCAGAACCTTACCCAGACTTGACATCCATCAAAGTTGGCCCAAAAGTCGACGTGCCCGCAAGGGAATGGTGAGACAGGTGCTGCATGGCTGTCGTCAGCTCGTGTCGTGAGATGTTGGGTTAAGTCCCGCAACGAGCGCAACCCTCGCCTTTAGTTGCTCCGCAAGGAGATCTCTAGAGGGACCGCCAGTGATAAGCTGGAGGAAGGTGGGGATGACGTCAAGTCCTCATGGCCTTTATGTCTGGGGCTACACACGTGCTACAATGGCGAGTACAAAGCGTTGCCAACCCGCGAGGGGGAGCTAATCGCATAAAACTCGTCTCAGTTCGGATCGGAGTCTGCAACTCGGCTCCGTGAAGTCGGAATCGCTAGTAATCGCAGATCAGCACGCTGCGGTGAATACGTTCCCGGGCCTTGTACACACCGCCCGTCACACCATGGGAGTCAATTGCTCCAGAAGTCGCCACACCACAGTGGTGCCCAAGGAGTGATTGGTAACTGGGGTGAAGTCGTAACAAGGTAGCCGTAGGGGAACCTGCGGCTGGATCACCTCCTTTCTACGGAGACCACGTCATCTGCTTTTCTTCGGAAAAGTTCGAGATGGCAGAGCACTTCGGTGCTCAGGTCACTTAGGTCAATAACTCGCAGACTACAGACTGGGCTTGCTATTTGGTTTTGAGAGAGCGAACGCTTTCGTTCGTTCTTTGAACTTTCTGGAACGCTGACGCCGACCCGCGGGCCTGTAGCTCAGGTGGTTAGAGCGTACGCCTGATAAGCGTAAGGTCGGTGGTTCGAGTCCACCCAGGCCCACTGTCTCAATTCATTTTGGGGCTGTAGCTCAGTTGGGAGAGCACCGGCTTTGCAAGCCGGGGGTCATCGGTTCGAACCCGTTCAGCTCCACATGATTTTGTCTGTCATTCACTTGTCAGACGCGTTCTTTCAAAAGTGCATACGAAGGGTAAGAATTCAATTTCGAGAGTGAAGTTTGTTCTCTTTCAGTCCGCTGCGAAGAGCAGGGATCTGGACCTCGATCTCGAGTTCCAGCGTTCGAGATTCTTTGCTTTGGCAAGGAGCTCGACGCCAACGAGATGGAGGTAAGTAAGCTACTAAGGGCGTGCGGTGGATGCCTAGGCTCTGAGAGGCGATGAAGGACGTGGGTGGCTGCGAAAAGTTCCGGGGAGTTGCCAACCGAACAGTGATCCGGAAATGTCCGAATGGGGAAACCCGGCCAGTGTAACGACTGGTCACTCGGCACTGAATCCATAGGTGCCGACGAGCGAACCAGGGGAAGTGAAACATCTCAGTACCCTGAGGAAAAGAAAACAACGAGTGATTCCCGTAGTAGTGGCGAGCGAACCGGGAAAAATCAGCCTAAACCGGTATCACGTAAGTGATATCGGGGTTGCGGGTCCGCGGTAGGACCATGGTTTGTTAGCGGAACTGCCTGGAAAGGCAGACCAAAGAGCGTGATAGTCGCGTACGCGAAAACGAACTGTGGCCGAGCGGGGTACCCAAGTAAGACGGGACACGTGCAATCCTGTCTGAATCTGCCAGGACCATCTGGTAAGGCTAAATACTACTCAGAGACCGATAGTGAACAAGTACCGCGAGGGAAAGGTGAAAAGAACCCCTGTGAGGGGAGTCAAAAGAACCTGAAACCGCATGTCTACAAGCAGTTCGAGCACCACGCCGCAAGGCAAGTGCGAGAGCGTACCTTTTGCATCATGATTCGGCGACTTAATGTACGTAGCAAGGCTAAGCCGTTAGGTGGAGCCGGAGCGAAAGCGAGTCCGAAATGGGCGCAAGTTGCGTGTATTATAACCCGAAGCGGGATGATCTACGCATGGCCAGGTTGAAGTGCGGGTAACACCGCATGGAGGACCGAACTCATGAGAGTTGAAAATCTCTGGGATGAGCTGTGCGTAGGGGTGAAAGGCCAATCAAATTCCGTGATAGCTGGTTCTCCCCGAAAGATATTTAGGTATCGGCTCGGGTAATTCACTGTTGGAGGTAGAGCACTGGAACGGCTAGGGGTCTCACCAGATTACCAAACCGTACCAAACTCCGAATGCCAACAAGTGTTATCCCGGGACGCAGTCGGTGGGTGATAACGTCCATCGGCAAGAGGGGAATAACCCAGACCGTCAGCTAAGGTCCCTAAGTTCAGGCTAAGTGAACACTAGAAAGGATGTGGAAGGTCATTGACAACCAGGAAGTTGGCTTAGAAGCAGCCATCTTTTAAAGAAAGCGTAATAGCTCACTGGTCGAGACAGTCCGCGCCGAAAATGTAACGGGGCTAAGCCTGGCACCGAAGCTACGGGTCGTGTTCGTTTTGACGAGCACGGCGGTAGGGGAGCGTTGAAACTGCTGCGAAGCACGATGGTAATGGCGTGTGGAGCGGTTTCGAGTGCTGATGCCGAAATGAGTAGCGATAAGGGAAGTGAGAATCTTCCCCCCCGTAAACCTAAGGTTTCCTGGGTCAAGTCAATCTTCCCAGGGTTAGCCGGGTCCTAAGTCGAGCCCGAAAGGGGTAGATGATGGCAAGCAGGTTAATATTCCTGCGCTGGCTGTCAGACGTCGAACTAAGGGGTGACGGAGAAAGCTAACTGAGCCAACCGGTGGTTGCGTTGGTCTAAGATCGTAGGCGTGCCTGGTACGAATAAAGGCTGGGCAGTCATCGCCGAGAGTCGAATGCGAGCGCGTTAGCGCGAAGTCAGTGATGCTCTGCTTCCAAGAAAAACCTCGTAGGGAGTCTGGCGGTCATCCGTACCGTAAACCGACACAGGTGGGTGAGGCGAGTAGCCTCAGGGGCCCGAGAGAACTCTCCTCCAAGGAACTAGGCAAATTGACACCGTAACTTCGGAAGAAGGTGTGCCCGCGTAACGTGTAGTCGTACAGACGAAGCGTGAACGGGTTGCAGAGAATAGGGGGTAGCGACTGTTTACCAAAAACACAGGACTCTGCGAAGGCGAGAAGCCGACGTATAGGGTCTGACTCCTGCCCGGTGCTGGAAGGTTAAGGGGATTCGTCAGCGCAAGCGAAGCGATGATCCGAAGCCCCAGTAAACGGCGGCCGTAACTATAACGGTCCTAAGGTAGCGAAATTCCTTGTCGGGTAAGTTCCGACCTGCACGAAAGGAGTAACGACTTCCCCACTGTCTCGGAGAGGGACTCGGCGAAATTGAAATAGCTGTGCCGATGCAGTTTACCCGCGGAAAGACGGAAAGACCCCGTGAACCTTTACTACAACTTGACAGTGACACTAGGGGTTGGCTGTGTAGCATAGGTGGGAGCCTTTGAAGCCGGGCCGCTAGGTTCGGTGGAGGCGCAATGTGAAATACCACCCTGCTGACTTCTGGTGTCTAACCATGGCCCGTAATCCGGGTCTGGGACACTGTCTGGTGGGTAGTTTGACTGGGGCGGTCGCCTCCCAAAGTGTAACGGAGGCGCGCGATGGTTCCCTCAGCCTGATTGGAAACCAGGCGGCGAGTGCAATGGCATAAGGGAGCTTGACTGCAAGACCGACGGGTCGAGCAGGTGCGAAAGCAGGTCATAGTGATCCGGTGGTTCTGAATGGAAGGGCCATCGCTCAACGGATAAAAGGTACTCCGGGGATAACAGGCTTATCTCCTCCAAGAGTTCACATCGACGAGGAGGTTTGGCACCTCGATGTCGGCTCATCGCATCCTGGGGCTGGAGCAGGTCCCAAGGGTTAGGCTGTTCGCCTATTAAAGCGGTACGCGAGCTGGGTTCAAAACGTCGTGAGACAGTTTGGTCCCTATCTTCCGTGGGCGTAGGAGGCTTGAGAGGCTCTGACCTTAGTACGAGAGGACCGGGTTGGACACATCTCTGGTGTACCAGTTGTCACGCCAGTGGCATCGCTGGGTAGCTATATGTGGATTGGATAACCGCTGAAAGCATCTAAGCGGGAAACCGACCTCAAGAATTGGCCTCCCGGGAGCAATCCCATGAAGACCCGTTGTAGACTACGACGTTGATAGGCCGGGTGTGTAAGAACAGTAATGTTTTGAGCTAACCGGTACTAATGGGTCGTTCGGCTTACCTACCTTTGTCTCGATGGCGCTGATCTTGAGCAATCAAGAGCACGCTCGAGTTCGAGGTCGAGGTCGAGATTCCAGCTCATTCGTCTCCCTGAGAGACATGAGCAGCACAGCAGCTGACTGAAAGTACAAACGACAAACTTGTACTCTCGAAAATTGAATTCTTACCCTTCGTATGCACTTCAACCAGGATTTCCGGTGGCTATGTCGGAGGGGTCACACCCGTTCCCATCCCGAACACGGAAGTTAAGCCCTCCAGAGCCGATGGTACTCCGCGGGAAACCGCGTGGGAGAGTAGGTCGCTGCCGGATGTTATGCCCCCAGCTCGGTTCGCCGAGTCTGGGGGCTTTTTTTTTCTGTCGCGTGCATGTTCGCCGACGCGGAACCAGGCGCTGGCGTCGGTGGTTCTGATCGCGTGCTCCGCCCCGATGAAGCAGGTCCTTCACGCCCCTACATGGTGGATTTCCAACAGGTTGCCCGAGCGCCGGGCCATCAGGTTGATTGACCCATCGTGGCGTGACGACTATCGTTTTTTCTTCCCGCGTCCCCTGACCTGATGAAGAAGCCCAGTCTCTTCGGCAAGTACCTGCTCCTCGAGCGCCTGAACGTCGGCGGCATGGCCGAGGTGTTCGTCGCCAAGGCCTTCGGCGTCGAGGGCTTCGAGCGCATCCTGGCCATCAAGAAGATCCTCCCCACCATGGCGGAGGATGAAGAGTTCATCACGATGTTCATCGACGAGGCGCGGATCAGCGTTCAGCTGAATCACGCGAACGTCGTGCACATTCACGAGCTCGGCAAGCACGACGACGCCTACTACATCGCGATGGAGTACGTGTCGGGCAAGGACCTGCGCGCGCTCCTCGAGCGGTTCCGCCGGCGCAAGGAAATCATGCCGACGGCGATGGCCGTCTTCTGCGCGACGAAGATCTGCGAAGGCCTCGACTACGCGCACCGCAAGAAGGACGCGCGCGGCCAGGAACTCCACATCATCCACCGCGACGTCAGCCCTCAGAACATCCTCATCTCGTACGAGGGCGAGGTGAAGATCATCGACTTCGGCATCGCCAAGGCGGCGAACCGCAGTCAGAAGACGCAGGCCGGCATTCTCAAGGGCAAGTTCGGCTACATGAGCCCCGAGCAGGTGCGCGGGCTGCCGATCGATCGACGCTCCGACATCTTCGCGGTCGGCGTGATCCTCTACGAGATGCTGACCGGCGAGAAGCTCTTCGTCGGCGAGTCTGACTTCTCCACGCTCGAGAAGGTGCGCAACGCCGAGGTGCCGGCGCCGCGCCAGTTCAACCCGAACATTCCCGCCGGGCTCGAGAAGGTCGTCCTGAAGGCGCTCGCGCGCGAGCAGGAAGACCGCTACCAGTGGTCGTCTGATCTGCAGGAAGACCTGATGCGGTTCCTCCTCGCGGGGGACGCCATCTACTCGGCCAAGCACCTCTCGGCGTTCATGAAGGACGCGTTCGCCGAAGACCTGCTCCGCGAGAACGAGAAGATGGAACGCTTCGCGGGCGTCGAGAAGCCCGATCAGGTCGAGTCGTCGGGCATCATGGCGGCGCCGTCGAAGCCCGCCGCGCCCGCCGCTCCGCGCCGCAACACCGCGCAGCCCGGCGCCCTCGCGGCCCTCTCTGGCAGCGGCTCGCCCGGGCAGGGTGGGGCGCGTCGTCCGAGCTCGCAGGGCGTCGCCGTGTCCGCCGGTTCGGGCGCGGTGGCGATGGGCATCCAGAGCGCGAAGATCGAGATTCCGCCGCCGAGCGAAGAAGAGCTCGCCGAGATGGACGGCGCGAAGGATCGCACCGTCATCGTCGACAACTCGGCCGACGCGAACGCCACGGCCATCGGCGACAGCCCGTTCGCAGGCGGCAAGCTGAAGATGGAGCCGACCGCTCCGGCCGGCAAGCAGCTGCGGCCGTCGGGTGCGCCGAGCGGCAACAGCGGCAACTCGACCACCCAGGACAACCTCCCGCCCGCTCCGAGCAGCCGCCCCAGCGGTGGCCTCAAGGGCCTGCGCGATCTCCCGGTCGACGAGACCCTCGTTCCGCAGGCGCGCAGCTCGCTGGTCGACGAAGACGCTCCCAACGATCTCCAGCCGATCGAGATGACCGGCTTCCGCCCCGCGCTCGACACGGGCGAGAGCAGCACCGGCGAAGAGCCACAGCTGCAAGACGCCCAGAGCGCGACCGACACCGTGCCGCCCAAGCCGGGCCGCGCGAAGATCGTGATCGGTGACGCGCCCGTCGGCGGCGCGACCAGCATCGGCCCGTCTCCGTTCGCCAAGAGCGAGACGCGCATGTACGACACCGGGGAAGGCGACGAGGAAGCGCCTCCCGACGACCAGGGCGATCAGGGCGACGAGGCGCCGGTCGACGACGAGCAGGTCGAGGAGCAGGCCGACGAGGAGCCGCAGGAAGAAGAGCTCGGCGAAGAAGAGAACCAGGCCACCGGCGAGCGCCCGGCCCTCAACGCGCGCACCAAGGTCGACCCCAAGCAGGCGAAGGCCGCGCAGCAGACCGTGCGCAAGCCTCCTGCGAAGGGCGCGCCCGCCGACAACAAGCGCAAGGGCCTGCTGATCGCCATCGCCGCGACCGGCGTGCTGGTGCTGATCGTCGCCATCGCCGGCATCGTGAAGTTCATGGGCGGCTCGAAGAGCCTGGTGGTCATCAATTCCTCGCCCAAGGACGTGAACTACAGCGTGCTCATCAACCCCGGCGAGCTGCGCCTCGAGAAGCCCACCAAGCCGATCGAGCTCGATCCCGGCGAGTACTCCTTCGAGTTCAAGGCGCCTGGCGGCTACCTGAACGTCAAGAAGAACATCTCGGTCAAGGCAGGCAAGACCACGCCGCAGGTCATCTCGGTGACCTTCGCCAAGGCCGAGCCCGACAAGGTCGTGGAGGTGAAGCCGCCCGACCCGGTCGACACCAACACCGTCAAGACGCCCGACCCGACGAAGCCGCCCGACAAGGTGCCGGACCCGCCGAAGCCGGAGGTCACGCTCTGGTCGGTGACCATCACCTGCGACGAGCCCGGCGTCGAAATCGTGCTCGACGGCAAGTCGCGCGGCACCACGCCGCTGACCATCAAGGACCTCGCGGTCGCCAAGAGCTACGACTTCCAGGCGAAGAAGGCCGGCTTTGAGCCGCTCACCTTCACCGTCAGCAACACCGAGAAGCTCGAGAAGATCGAGAAGGCGATCACGCTGCTCAAGAAGGAGCCGCCGCCGAAGAAGGACCCCGAGCCGGTGGTGAAGAACGATCCTCCTCCCAAGAAGGATCCCGAGCCGGTGGTGAAGAACGATCCTCCGCCGAAGAAGGACCCCGTCGTGAAGGCCGACCCGCCTCCGAAGAAGGACCCGGAGCCGAAGGCCGACCCGCCGAAGAAGGACCCGCCCAAGGCCAAGGGCTCGGGCAAGGCCGCGTTCAAGGCGGCGGTCGCCGGCGCGGAGATCTGGGTCGACGGCAAGAACACCGGCGCCAAGTCGCCGCTGCCGAAGGCCAAGGCCCTCGACCTGCCGTACGGCAAGCACAAGGTGGTCTTCAAGATCGACGGCAAGGGCGGGGCGCCGGTCGAGTTCGAGATCACCGAGGCCAACAAGGAAGACCCGTTGGTCGTGAAGGAGTAACCGCTCCTCTTCAAGAGCGGCGCGGGGCGTGGCATAGGTGGTTCCATGCAGACGCCCCCTTCCACTTCACCGATGCCCGGTTCTCCGGGCGTGACCGGCGGTCAGCGCGCCGGCGAGGCGCAGCCGTTCGTCTACCCGCTCAAGCGTGAGTTCATCGAGCCCGACTGGACCCGCATTCCCGGCTACCAGGGCGTGTCGAAGGCCGACTGGGAAAGCGCGCTCTGGCAGCGGCGGCACACCATCAAGAACCTGAAGGAGCTGAAGGCGGCGCTGGGCGCGTTGTTGCCCGACACGCTCGCCGCGTCGATCGAGCGCGACCAGAAGGAACGCGCCACGATGTCGATTCTCATCACCCCGCACATGGTCAACACCATGAACATGGGTGATCTGTGGAACGACCCGCTGCGTCGGTACATGTTGCCGGCGTTCGACGATCGCAACACGGCGTGGCCGAACCACCCGATGGCGTCGCGCGACTCGCTGCACGAGGCCGAGATGTGGAAGGTCGAGGGGCTGACGCACCGGTACCCCACCAAGGTGCTCGCCGAGTTGCTCGCGACGTGCCCGCAGTACTGCGGCCACTGCACGCGCATGGACCTGGTCGGCAACGACGTGCCGCAGGTCGACAAGCACAAGTTCACGGTCACCCAGCCCGAGCGCTGGAAGCAGATGATCGAGTACCTCAAGGTGACGCCCACCGTGCGCGACGTGGTGGTGTCGGGCGGCGACGTGGCGAACGTGCCGATCGCGCAGCTCGAGAGCTTCGTCAGCCAGCTGCTCGACATTCCCAACATTCGCGACATTCGGCTGGCGACCAAGGGCCTGATGGGCATTCCCCAGCACTGGCTGCAGGACACGGTCGTCGCGGCGATGGAGCGCATCTCGAAGAAGGCCTTCGAGCGCAACGTCGACATCGCGGTGCACACGCACGTGAACAACGCGGCGCAGGTGACGCCGCTGCTCGGCCGCGCGGCGAAGAAGCTGCTCGAGGTGGGCTTCCGCGACGTGCGCAACCAGGGCGTGTTGCTGCGCGGCGTGAACGCGACCTCGCGCGACCTGCTCGAGCTCTCGTTCATGCTGCTCGATCACGCGCGGGTGCTGCCGTACTACTTCTACATGTGCGACATGATCCCCAACTCCGAGCACTGGCGGGTCTCGGTGGGGGCGGCGCAGAAGCTCCAGCACGACATCATGGGGTACATGCCCGGCTTCGCGACGCCGCGCATCGTGTGTGACGTGCCGTACGTCGGCAAGCGCTGGGTGCACCAGGTCGCGGAGTACGATCGCGAGAAGGGCATCTCGTACTGGACGAAGAACTACCGCACTGGCATCGAGTGGGACGACCCCGAGGCGCTCAACCGCAAGTACGAGTACTACGACCCGGTCGGCGATCTGCCGGAGGCGGGCCAGGCGTACTGGCGTGAGCGCGCGGCGAAGGGCAACCCGCCCAGCCATTCCGTGCACGCGTGAGCTTCGAGGAGCGCGAGACGGGCTCGCCGGCGGCTGAGGCGTCGGGCCCACGGGCCGGCCCGGTCGACCTGGCCGAGCGTCGTCGCGCGCTCTTCCCCGAGGCGAGTGACGCCGAGTGGGCCGACTGGAAGTGGCAGATGCGCCACGCGGTGCGCTCGGCAGACGTGCTCGCGAAGCTGCTGCCGTTGACCGACGGCGAGCGCGCGGGGCTGACCGACACTGCGGCGATGTTCCGGGTGGGCATCTCGCCGTACTACCTGTCGTTGATCGACCCGCGGCACCCGTTCTGCCCGGTGCGCATGCAGGCCATTCCCGTCGCGGCTGAGGCGCGGGTGCGGCCCGGAGAGTTGGCTGACCCGCTCGGCGAAGATCCGCACCGGCCGGTCGAGGCCATCGTGCACAAGTACCCCGATCGCGTGCTCCTGCTCGCGACGGACACCTGCTCGGTCTACTGCCGCCACTGCACGCGGCGGCGCATCACGAAGGGCGGGGTGGCCGAGCTGACGAAGAGCCAGCTCGAGCTGGGGCTCGACTACATCCGCTCCCACCCGCAGGTGCGCGACGTGCTCGTCACCGGCGGCGACCCGCTGATCCTCGCCGACGAGCGCCTCGACGCGGTGTTGAGCGGGCTGCGCGCGATTCCGCACGTGGAGATCATTCGCATCGGCACCCGCGCCCCCGTGACGCTGCCGATGCGCGTGACCGACGCCCTGGCGAAGGTGCTGCGCAAGCACGCGCCGCTCTACGTGGTGACGCACTTCAACCACCCGCGCGAGCTGACCAAAGAGGCGCGGGCGGCGTGCGAGCGGCTGGTCGATGCGGGCGTGCCGGTGGAGAACCAGGCGGTGCTGATGCGGCGGCTCAACTCCGACGCGCGCATCATTCGCGAGCTCAACCACGAGTGCCTCAAGGTGCGCGTGCGCCCGTACTACCTGCACCAGATGGACGTCGCCGAGGGCTGCGAGCACCTGCGCACGCCGATCGCCGCGGGCATCGAGATTCTCGAGAAGCTGCGCGGGTGGACCAGCGGGCTGGCGGTGCCGCACCTCGCGGTCGACCTCCCGGGCGGGGGCGGCAAGGTGACGCTGCAGCCGAACTACGTGGTCGAGCAGCGCGCGCACGAGACGGTGCTGCGCAACTACCGCGGCCAGTCGTACACCTACCCGGAGCCCGAGGAGACCGACGTCAGCTGCCCCTGGGACGCGGTGTGGACGAGCGGGCGATGAGCGCACCCGCGGCGCGCCGCGAGGGCCTGGCCTCGGTGGCGGTGCTCGCGGTCGCGGCGGGCGTCTTTCTCGCGCGGTGGTGGGCGCTGCCGCAAGGGTTGTCGGCCGACCAGTCAGAGTCGCTCGCGCTGGCGCAGAGCCTCGTCGCCGGGCACGGCATGCGGCTCACGGCGGCGTCGTCGGTGCTGCCCGGGCCGACGAACCTCGCGTGGCTCGGCGTGCAGGCGTTGGTGGCGTTCTTCGGGCGGGCGAATGAGGTGTGGCTGCCGCGGGCCTCGGCGCTCTTTGGCGTGCTGGCGGTAGTGCTGGTCGGGCTCCGCGGGGCGTGGTGCTGGCGGCGCTGGCCGCGGCTCGAGGAGACGGTGCCCGCGTTGGCGCTCGCGGTGGTGACGGCGTTCGCCGAGGCGTGTGCGCTGGGGAGCGCGGCGGCGAGCTGGGCGTTCGCGATCTCGTTGGTGGGCGTGCTGCTCGGGCGCAACCTGGGCGTCGGTCACAGCGGCACGACGGGCGCGTTGGTCGCCTCGCTGGTGGTGTTCTCGCCGGCGGCCGCGTGGTTTCTGGTCGCGGCCGCTCCGGCGTGGTGGATCGCCGCGCGCCTCGAGGGGCGTTCGGCGGCGCGCGAGACGGGGCGGTTCCTCGCCGTCGGCGGGCTGGTGGTGGTGGGCGTGCTCGGGGCGCGGTGGGTGGCGACCGGCGCGATTCCGCAGGAAGGGTTGTTCCCCAGCGATCGCGGCGCGGCCGGGACGCTCGAGTTCCTCTCGCGCCAGGCGGCGTGGTTCTGGGTCGCCATCGGGGCGACGCTCTTCGCGGCGGTCTGGCGGCGCTTCCACCTCAAGGGCGGCGGCACGCTGCTCGCGTGGGTGGTGATGACGGTCGTGCTCGCGTCGTGGACCGATCGGCCCCGAGCGCTGTTCCTCGGGGCGTTGCCGTTGCTGGCGATGCTGGTGGGCGAGGGGCTGGCGGCGGCGCGCGAGCGCACGCGCGCGAAGGACGAGGCGCCGCTGGTCAACCTCGCGTGGTTGGGGCTGGTGCTCGTGGCGGCGTTGGTGGCGCTCGCGGGACGCGCGTCGTACCAGCTGGGGCGCATCATGGTGGCGATGACGCCGGTCGAGGCGCGCCCGGAGATCGCGGCGGAGTTCGCGCGGCGTGGCCTGCGCCAGCCGCTGGTCGCGTGGAGTGATGGCGGCGAGGCGGCGGCGCTCTTTCCCGGGGCGCGCGTGGTGGTGGTGCGGGCGCCGGGCCGGGCGATCGAAGACCTGCTGATGAGTGAAGGGCCGCCCGACCTCGTCGACGGGCGCATCGTGATGGAGACCATGCCGCGGCTGAGCGAGGCGGTGGCGGCGGGCCCGGGTGGGGCGCGGTGGCTGGCCGAGCAGTCTGACGATGATGATCCGCGGTGTCCGGACGGGCGCCTCGAGCTGCTCAGCGCGACTCCAGACCAGGTGCTCGCGGCGCTCAGCGCGGACGTGCAGGCGGGGTTGCCGCAGTCGGCGCTCAATCGGTGGCGGTGCGTGCTCGCGGCGCTGCCGGCGGAGCAGGTGCCGGTCGAGGGGGCGCGCGCGCTGGCGGCGGAGGCCGAGCGGCGGGGGAGCGAAGCCGAGGCGGTGTTCGAGATGGAGAGCGCGGTGCGGTGGTGGTCGCTGGCGACGCAGTTGGCGGGCGAGCCGCCGCGGTTGCGGAGCAAGACGGAGCAGCTGCGGCGGCGGTGGCTCGAAGAGGACTGAGCGCGGCGCGCGGGGAGGCACGTCTCGGTACGCGTACGTTTTTCGCGTCTCCCCTCACCCCGGCCCTCTCCCCATCGGGGAGGGGGGGAGGTTACGCGACTCGCTGGGGCCGCTGCTCGAGCACACCGAGCAGGGTGCGCGGGATGTTCTCGAGCGGCACCAGGGCCTGCGCGGCGTTCAATTCGGCGGCGGCGGCGGGCATGCCCCACACCGCCGACGTCTCATGGTCCTGCGCGAAGGTGTGGCCGCCCGCATTGCGCATGTGGAGCAGGCCCTCGGCGCCGTCGTTGCCCATGCCGGTCATCAGGCAGGCCGCGGCGTTGGGGCCGACGTGATCGGCCAGGGAGTTGAAGAACACGTCGACTGACGGCCGGTGACCCGAGACGGGCGGGGCCGACACGAGGCGCACGCGGTACTCGCCACCCGCGCGCTCGACGACGAGGTGCTGGGTGCCGCCTGGCGCGACGAGGATGTGGCCGCGCAGCACGCGATCTCCGTCGCGCGCTTCGGACACGCGCATCTGGCACAGCCCATCGAGGCGCTCGGCGAACTGCCGGGTGAAGCCCTCGGGCATGTGCTGCACGATCACGACTCCGGGCGTCCACGCGGGGAACGCGGGGAGGATGCGCCCGAGCGCGGCGACGCCGCCGGTCGACGCGCCGAGGCCGATCACGAGGTCGGTGCTGCGCTCGAGGGGCTTCTGCGCGACGACCTCGACCGCGCCCGCGCGCCGCTCGACCGTGGCCTTCGCGGCGGCCTTCACGCGCGCCACCAGGCCGACCATCAATTCCTTCACGCCCTCGGCGACGCGGCTCGAGGGCTTGGTGACCACGTCGAACGCCCCCGCGTCGAGCGCGTCGAGGGCGAGCTGCGAGCCCTGCGCGGTGAGCGAGCTGAGCACGATGGTCGGGGTGGGAATGACCGCCATGAACTTGCGCAGGAAGGTCACGCCGTCCATGCGCGGCATCTCGACGTCGAGCGTCATCACGTCGGGCTTGAGCTGCACCAACAGGTCGCGCGCCTCGTACGGGTCGCGCGCGGTGCCGACCACGCGAATGGTGCCGTCGGCCTCGAGCCCGTCCTTCAGCACGGTGCGCACCAGCGACGAGTCGTCGACGATCAGCACCCGAATGGCACGCGCGGGAGGGCTCATGTGGGCTTCCAGTAGATGGCCGACCCCTGCGGGCGCCAGCGGGTCTTCAGGTCGAGCATCGGCTCGGTGAGGCTGGTGATGAGCCACGCGCCCGGCTCGGCGGCGTCGAAGCACTTCTCGAGGATCTTCAGGCGCACCGCGGGGTCGAAGTAATAGAGGACGTTGCGCAGGAAGATGACGTGGAACTTCTGCTCGAACGGCCACGCGTCGGCGGTGAGGTTGAGCCGGCGGAAGACGCAGAGTTCCTTCACCTGGGGCGCGACCGCGAACTGGCCGAGGCCGACCGCCGACATCCACCGCTGCAGCCGGTGCGCGCCGAGCTGGCCGAGCTGGTGCACCGGGTAGATGCCCGATTCCGCGGTCTTCAGCTGCCGCTCGCTCAGGTCGGTGCCGAGGATCTTCACGTTCACCGCGGACTCGCCGAGCACCTCGCGCGCGACCATGGCCACCGAGTAGGGCTCGTCGCCGCTCGACGCCGCGGCGCACCACACCCGCGTGGGGCCCTTCACCTGCGAGAAGATCTTCGACGCGAGGAAGTCGAAGCTCTCGGGCTCGCGGAAGAAGTAGGTGTAGTTCGTCGACATCGCCTCGGCGAACCGCAGCGTGAGGGCGCGATCGCCGCCGCGCATGCGCTGCAACAGATCGGGCGCGTTGACGCGGTGGTTGGCGAGGAAGTCGACGAGGCGCTGCTCGAAGACCTTGCCCTGGTCGGCGGCGAACGTGATGCCGAAGTGGGTGCGCACCCAGTCGCGGATTTCCGCGCGGTCGCTCTCGGCGATCACCACGCCCCGCGAGAGCGTCTGGGCCAGCGCGGCCTCGGTGGCGGCGTTAAGCACTGAGACGCTCGCAGTCGAGAGCGAGCGCGACCTCGCCGGTTCGCAGCATGCCGCACCCCGCCGCGGCGCGGACCCGGGACAGCGGGCCGACCAGCGGCTTGAGCATCACCTGCTGGTTGCCGAGCAGTTGATCGACGGGCAGGGCGAGCTCGCCGCGCGAGGTCTGCACCACCACGAGGATGCGGCCGTCGAGCTCTTCGCTCACCTTCGAGCGTTCTTCGTAGAACTTGTGGAGCCAAAGCACGGGCACCAGCCGTTCACGCACGCGCACCAGGCTGACGCCGTCGCTCGCGTCGTGGGTCACCTGCTCGCGTTCGACCTGGAAGACCTCGAAGACCTTCTCGATCGGTACCGCGAAGAGCCGGTCGCGCTCGCGCACGATCATCGCCTCGACGAAGGCCAGGGTGAGCGGCACCGAGAGGCGAATGCGGGTGCCCCGGCCCTCGGTCGACGTCACCTGCACGCGGCCGCGCAGGCCCTCGATGGTGGTCTTGACGACGTCCATGCCGACGCCGCGGCCCGAGAGCTCGTCGATGTTCTCCTTGGTCGAGAACCCGGGGAGGAAGATCAGCTCGCAGATCTGCTGGTCGCTGAGCTGGTCCTCGGCCTTGATGAGGCCCCGCTCGATGGCGCGCGCGCGGATCTTGTCGCGGTTGAGGCCGCGGCCGTCGTCGCTGAGCTGCACCAGCACCTCGCCGCCCTGGTGTGACGCTTCGAGCACCAGCTTGCCGGTCTCGCCCTTGTTCGCGGCGCGGCGATCGTCGGGCGTCTCGAGCCCGTGATCGATCGCGTTGCGGAGCATGTGCACCAGCGGATCGTGGAGCGCGTCGACCATCAGCTTGTCGATCTCGGTGTCCTCTCCGACGAGGGTGAGCTCGACCTGCTTGTGGGTGCGGCGCGCGGTGTCACGCACCACGCGCTTCATGCGCTGGAACACGCCGTCGACGGGCACCAGCCGCAGTGCCGACACCTCGTTCTGCAGCTCGCGAATGAGCAGCTCGAGCTTGTGCGCGGCGGCGTTGAAGCCCTCGAGGTCGCGGCCCACCACGTCGGGGTGGTGCGTCACGGCGCCGCAGGCGAGACCGATCTCACCGGCCATGTCCATGATGAGGGACACCTTGCGCGCGTCGATGCGGAGGAACTCGGTGCGCGAGGCGGGCTCGTCGGAGGCCTCGGCGGCCTCGGCGGCCGGCGGAGGCGGCGCGTTGGGCACGTCGTGGAAGCCACCGCGCGGCGGCGGCGCAGGCGCGGTCGGGGCGGGCGCGGCGACGGGCGCGGTCGGCAGGGGCGCGGTCGCGGCGGGGGGCGGCGGTTCGGCGGGCGCGGTGCCAGGCACGAAGTCTTCGGCCGGGGGCACGTGCTGGCCGGGCTTCACGTCGTACGCGCGCAGGCCGACGTGATGCGGGTCGATGGCGTCGAACGAAGCGAGGGCGGCGTCGGCGGGCTGCTCGAGGCCGACCAGGAAGACGTAGAGCGGCGTCTTCGAGGCGCGCTCCACCACGCCGCTCGAGATGAGCGACGCGTGGGTGCTCTCCATCCACTTCGAGAACGGGCCGTTGAGCGCGGCGTTGTCTTCGAGCGCGGCGTGCAGTTCGAGCACGCAGCGGCCGTCACCGCGGAAGTGGGTGAGGGCGCCGAGGCCGGTGCGGGTCAGGCCCGGCCGCAGGTGCGGGCTGAAGGGCAGCTGGTCGACTTCCGGCGCGAACTTCATCGGGTCGTCGGGCGCTTCGAGCACCGCGACGTCGGGCGATTCGTCACCGGCGTTGGCCGCGAAGATGGCCTTGCCGAGGCCTTCGACGAACTGCGCGGCGAGCTGCTTGAGCTCGTCACCGGGCAGGGCGCCGCCCTCGAGCGCGCGGTAGAGGCGATCTTCGACGTCGAGCGCCTGCGAGAGGCCCTGCTTGAAGCCGTAGTAGCGGCACGCGGCGGTGAGGCGCGTGAAGAGCGCCTTGAGCGAGGGGAGATCGATGGCGGGCGCCTCGAGCTCTTCACGCAGCGACGCGAGGTCGGCGAACGCGGCGTTGCCGCAGGCGCGCTCGTAGAGATCGGTGATGCCGAACGAGGGCGCGTCGGGCGCCAGCGCGCGGTACTGGGTCTCGACGGCGACCACCTGGGCGTGCACGTCGAGCTCGAGCTGCGCGAGCCGCTCGGGGCGGTCGAGGGTCTTCAAGTCCTTGCGGAGCGCCTCGAGCGAGTCGACGAGCAGCAGGAAGCCCATGCGCTCGGCGGCGAACTGCAGTTCTTCGGCGACGCCGTCGGTCTTCTGCACGCCGGCGTCGGTGCGCTCGACGAGGAGGTTGGCCAGCTCGAGGCTCAGGTTCTTGAGCGTCTCGCGGGCCATCGAGAGGAAGATCTCGAGGTAGCCGATGTCGGCGCCGGGATCGATGAACTCTTCCGCGGGTGCGGCGTGGGCCGTCGGCGCCTCTGGCTCTGGCTCGGGCGCGGGCGGAGGCGGTGCGGCGGGCGCTTCGGCGGGCTCGCTGGCGACGGGGCCGCCGGCGAGGGTGCGCGCCTTCTTCTCGAGCGCGGCGAGCGGCGCAGCGATGGCGCTTTCCTCGACGTCTTTGCGGGCGCGCGCGACGGTCTCGACGAGGGTGCGCAGGGTGTCGACGGCGGAGAGGATCAGCTCGACGCTCTCGTCGTCGAAGGCGTGGCCTCCGTCGCGAAAGAGGCCGATCAGATCTTCGCAGGCGTGGGCCAGGTGCTCGAGGTGGCCCAGCCCCATGAAGCCGCTGTTGCCCTTGAGGGTGTGCAGGCCGCGGTAGAGCCGGTTGAGCTCGGCCCGGTCATTTCGCGCCGTCTCGAGCTTGAGCAGGCTCTCTTCGATCGCGGTCAGCGCCTCGTTGCCATCGAGCGTGAACCGTTCCCACACTTCATCGGCGTCAGCCATGACGTCTCCCCGTTCGTGCGTGGGTGATCAGAAGCCCTTGAAGCCGCGCTCGTCGTGGTCGAGCGGGAGCACCGACCGCGGGGTGGAGCCCTCGGGGCGCGCGGCGGGAGCGGGGGCTGCGGGGCGCGCGAAAGCGGCGGCGTTGGGCTGCGCGTTGATGAGGCGCATCACCTGGTCGACGACGTCTTGCGAGAGGCCGGCGGGCAGCGCGGCACCGGGCTGCGCGGCGGCGGCGCGCTGCACCGAGAGCTTGTAGTGCTCGACGTGCTGCTTGAGGATTTCCATCTGCCGGCTCATTTCCTCGGCGGCGGCGGCGACCTCGGTGCTCTGCTGGCTGCCGGCCTGGGCGCCCTCGGTCACCTGCTTCACCGAGTCGGTGACGGTGCGAATGGTCTGCGACTGCTCGCCCGACGCGCTGGCGATCTCTCCGACCAGGTCGACCACCTTGCCGACGTTGGTGACGATGTCCTTCAAGGCGTCGCGGGTGGCCTCGGCGATCTTCACGCCCTCGCCGACCTTCGAGACGGAGTCTTCGATGAGGACCGCGGTCTCCTTGGCGGCCTTGGCGCTGCGCTCGGCGAGGTTGCGGACTTCCTGCGCGACGACCGCGAAGCCCTTGCCGTGGCGACCGGCGCGCGCGGCCTCGACGGCGGCGTTCAGCGCGAGCAGGTTGGTCTGGAAGGCGATCTCGTCGATGACCTTGATGATCTTCGCGATCTGCTGGGCGGAGCTGTTGATGCCGCTCATGGAGGTCATCATCTCTTCCATGCGCGACTGGCCGCCCTGGGCGCCCTTGCTGGTCTGGCTGACGAGCTGGTTGGCCATCGCTGCGTTGTCGGCGTTGCTGCGCGACATGTCGGCGGCCTTCACCAGCGACTTGCCCGACTCGGCGGCGGCGTTGTTGAGCTCGACCGAGCTGCTGCTCATCATCTGGCTGGTGGCGCGCAGCTGGGTCGACGCCTGGCCGATCTGCTCCACCGCGGTGCGCACCTGGCGCATCGAGTCGGTCATCGAGTCGAGCAGCTTGTTCATGCCCTCGCTGACCACGCGCACGAAGCCGGAATACTTCGACGCGTCCATGCGCTGGGTGAGATCACCGGCGACCGAGCTGGCGAGCACGCGCTCGACCTCGGCCTGCGCGCCCTTCTGTTCCTCGATCGACGCGGTGATGTCGGTGGCGAGCTTGATGACCTTGATCACCTTGCCGCTGGCGTCGGTGACCGGGTTGTAGGTCGCCTGGAGGTGCACCGGGCGGTTGCCGCGGGCGAAGCGCGCGAAGGTGCCGCCGACGAACTCGCCGCGCCCGAGCTTGGCCCAGAACTGGGTGTACTCGTCGCTGGCGACGTAGGTCGGGTCGCAGAAGGTGCGGTGGTGCTTGCCGACGACCTCTTCGAGCCGGTAGCCCATCGTCTTGCAGAAGTTGTCGTTCGCGGTGAGCACCACGCCCTCGGGCGTGAACTCGATGGTCGCCTGCGAGGCCGAGATGGCCTTCATCACGCCGACGTGGCCCTGCATCTCGGCTTCGAGGCGCGCGCGCTCAGCCGCGGCCTTGAGCTCGTCGGTGACGTCCTTCCACTCGACGGCGAAGCCGATATTCTGGCCGGTCGGGCCGCGCGCCGGCGTGACGCAGAGATCGAAGCTCAGGCCCGCGAGCTGGAGCCGCGTCTTGTGTTCCTTGTCGAGCGCCTGGAGGATTCGCCGCTGGTGCGACGGGTCGCGGTGGAAGTCGTCGATGCAGCGGCCGATGAGGCCCTGCGCGCTGAACTGCGGCAGCGTCTGGCGGATGCGCGCCTCGTTGCGGCTGAGCATCTGCATCAGGCTCCGGTTCAGGAACGTGATGCGCAGCTCGGAGTCGGCGATCATCAGGTTGGTGCTGACGCCGTCGATCGCGGAACGGTAGCGGGTGAGCTCGGTCTCGGTCTGGTTGGGCTTCTTCGACATGGTGGTCCTCTGAAGATGGTGAAGGGTGTGGGTGACGCTGGAGCGAGAAGGTGAAGGTCAGCTGGCGGTCGCGGCCCCGTCGGCCGACAACAGCGAAGGCACGTCGAGGATGAAGCTCACCCGCGAGGCGCGCTTGCCGACGCCCTTGACGACGGACTGCCGGCCGAGGCTCTTGAGGCTGGCGCGCTGCTCGATCTGCTCGGGCGGAATCTCGGTGACCTCCGACACGCCGTCGACCACCAGGCCCGTCGAGCTGTTCTGCGCCTCGAGCACCACGACCACGGTGCGGTCGGTGTACTGCGCCTCGGCGAGGCCGAAGCGCGCGCGCACGTCGATGAGCGGGATCACCTTGCCGCGCAGGTTGATCACCCCGCGCACGCAGTCGGGCACGTCGGGCACCGCGAAGGTCTTCTGCAGCCGGACGATCTCGGTGACGCAGCTGACCTCGACCGCGTACTCCGATTCGCCGACCTGGAACGTGAGGTAGGTGTGGTCGATGTTGGTGTCGTCGGCGTCGAGGAGCTCTTCGTCGTCGTGCTGCTCTTGCTTGTGGTTGGCGTTCTTCATGTTCAGGGCACCAGGCGCTTGAGGGTGTCGAGGATGTGCTGACCGGACTTCTGGGCGAGGTCGAACGACACCGAGCCGGAAGGCTTCTGGATGACGGCGTCGGCGCCGAGCGCGCGGGCCTGCTTGGCCTTGTCGCTGCCCTCGACCGCGACCGACGAGAGGATCACGATCTTCGCGCGCGTCTTCAGGCGCGCGTTGCGGAGGAAGGTCAACCCGTCCATCACCGGCATCTCGATGTCGCAAAGGATGATGTCGGGCTTCTGCTTCTGCAGCTCGGCCAGCGCCTCGGCGCCGTTCGCGCAGTTGCCGATGACCTGGTACTGCTTGCTCTTCTCGATCAGGTCACGGATGACGAGTCGCATCAGCGCGGCGTCGTCGACGATCATCACTTTGTGCAGACTCATGGAGCCCCCTGCCGAGCAGACGCGCTCGAAGCAGGGCTCGCTTGTTCATGGCGTGTGCCACGAGGGGCTCACGTGCGGATCAGCTGGAATTCCGTCGGATGTGCAGGCCAGTTGGCAGGGTCACCCGCGAACCGGTGGGCGACCGCGCGGCGTCAACCGCCTGACGGGCCGACCACCGCGAGCGCGCTGCGCGAGAAGTCGATCACCCGCGCCGCGGCGTCGCGCACGTCGGCGGCGGTGACGGCGGCGATTTCCTGCGGGTAGGCGCGGTAGCCCTCGATCGGCAGGCCGTAGCAGGCGTCGAGCGCCATCACGCCCGCCCGCGCCCCGTTGCGTTGCAGCCCGATGCCCTGGGTGCCGATGAGGTGCTCGCGCGCGCGGTCGAGCTCGGCGGCGCTGATCAGCTCGGTGCACACCCGCTCGAGCTGCTCACGAATGCCTGCGAGCGCGGCGTCGACCTTGTCGGGGCTGGTGCCCATGTAGACGCTGAACGATCCGGGATCGAGGCCTTCGACCACCGACGCCGACAGCGAGTACGCCATCGAGCGCTTGTCGCGCAGCTCGAGGAACAAGCGCCCACTTTGCCCCGACAGCACGGTCTGGAGCACTTCGAGCGCGCGGCGCCACGGGTCGGTCACGCGCGCCCCCGGGAAGCCGAGCACGAGGTGCGTCTGCGCCTTCTGCAGCGTGTGGCGCGTGTGGCGCGGCCCGGTCCACGCCGGCTCGACCGGCAGCACCGGCGGAGACACGCCCCCGGCACGAGGCTGACCGAACGTGACCTTCGCGCGCTCGAGCACCACCTCGGCGTCGACGTCACCGACCACGCAGAGGGTCATCTGCGAGGGGTGGAGCCACCGTTGGTGCGCGCTGATCAGCTGCTCGCGCCCCAGGGCTTCGACGGTGGTGCGCTCGCCGAGCGCCGAGCGGCGGTAGGGGTGCGCCTGCCAGAGCGTGCGCGCGAAGAGCTCGAACGCGATGGCGGCAGGGCGATCGTCGCGGCTGGCGATGTCTTGCAGCTGCAGCTGCCGCTCGCGCGCGACCTCGGCCTCGGGGAAGGTGGGCGTGGTCAGCACCTCGCTGAAGAGGGCGAAGGCGCGATCGAAGTGCTTGCTCAGGAACTCGCCGCGCAGCGAGACGGAGTTCTTCCCGCCCAGCGCCGAGAGCGAGCCGGCCAGCGAGTCGACGAGGTGGCTGATCGCCTCGGGCCCGAGCGTCGGCGTGCCACGGGTGAGGGTGCGGGCGAGCAGGGTGCCCACGCCGTTTTCCTCGGGCGCTTCCCACCGCACGCCGCCCAGGAAGCTGGCGCGCATGGCGAACAGCGGCACGGCGCGCTCTTCCTTCACGATGATGCGGGCGCCGTTGGGCAGCTGCTGCACGACCAGTTCCTCGCGCGCGGTCTTGCTGCGCGGCTGGGTGCGCAGCGCGGTGGGCGGCGCGACGTCGCGGGTGCTCAGGCGCGGGGTGTGATCAGCGGCGATCTCGGCGAGCAGCGCGCGCACCTTCGTCTCGTCGAGCCCGCAGCCGGTGGGCAAGAGCCCGGTGACGACCGCGCGATCGAAGGTGAAGGTGCGCGCGGCGACCTCGACCAGCTGCGCGGGCGTCACCTGCGCCACGGCCTCGTAGTAGCGCGCCTCGCGCTCGAGCCCGCCGGCCATCGACTCGTAGTAGCCGAGCTTGCGCGCCAGCCCCTGCACCGTCTCGCGCTGGTACACGGCCTCGGCCTCGAGCAGCGCCTTCACCGTCTCGACCTCGTCGACGTCGGGCGGCGTGACGGTCATCGCCTTCATCACCTTCACGGTCTCGCGGAGCGCGGCCTCGAGGTGCTCGCCGGTGCCGACGATCGACGAGGCGAACAGCCCGGGCTCGCGCGGGGTCCACGCCCAGGCGTTGACGTCGCGGGCCAGCGCGCGCTTGCGGCGCACCTCGAGCGAGAGGCGCGAGGCGTCGCCCTGGCCGAGCACCATCGCCAGCACGTCGAGCGCGGCGGTGTCGGGCCCATCGACGCCGGGGATCTGGAACGCGAGGTGGAGGTGCGCGTCTTTCACGTCTTCGGTGGTCAACGCCACGCGCACGCCCGACCACGGCGGCTCCGGCGGCCGCGAGAACGGAGGCAGCGGCTTTCGCGCCCAGTCACCGCCGAACAGCCGCTCGACCTCCACGCGCAGCTGCGCCTCGTCGAAGTCGCCGACGCACGACAGCACGATGTTCGCGGGCTGGTAGTGCTTGTCGAAGAAGCCGAGCACGCGCTCGCGGGTGTGGGCGCGCACGTTGGCCTCGAAGCCGATGACGGGCCGCCCGTAGGGGTGGGTGCGGTACGCCTCGGCGAACAGGGCGCGCGAGGCGCGGCGCGAGGGCATGTCGTGGGAGCGCTTGATCTCCTCGCACACCACCTCGATCTCCCGGGTGAGCTCCTGCGCGTCGAAGGCCGAGTGGCGCACGGCATCGGCCAGCACGTCGAGGCCGACCCACGCGTGCCGGCTGGCCATCACCACGTGGTACACGGTCTGATCGAAGCTGGTCCACGCGTTGATCTCGCCGCCGTGCGCCTCGATCGACCGGGCGATTTCGCCGAGCCCCCGCCGTGCCGTGCCCTTGAAGAGCATGTGCTCGTGCAGGTGGGCCAGCCCGATCTCCTCGGGGGTCTCGTCGGCGCTGCCCGCCTTCACCCACACCTGGAAGGCGACCACCGGGGCGTGGGCCTGGCGCTCGAGGACGACGGTCAGACCATTGGGCAGCCTGTAGCGGGATGGCATGGGGACGCCGAAGGTCTCAACTTCGCGCGCGCGGGGGAAGGGGCTAGGCTTCCCGGCTGCCAGCCCGCGTCACCAATGCCTCCGAACGAACCCGATCCCCTCGCCAGCTTGCGCAGCGAGCTGGACGAAGACGAGCCGCTCTTTCCGACCCAGGCGCCGCAGCCGCCGCGCGCGGCCACGGGCTCGGCGCCTCAGCACGTACCGGGCATGGCGACGCCGGCGGCTGGCAAGCCCGCGTCACCGATCTCTCCGCAGGCCCCCGCGGGCGCGGCACCGGTGCCGACCAACGGCGCGCCGCCACCCTTGCCGCCGCCGCTGCCCAAGGGCCGCACGGGCAACTTCGCGGCGGTGCAGCCCTCGGGGAAGACCGGGCCGACCGGCATTCCCGTCGCGCGCACCGGCCAGACCGGCAACACCGGCATTCCGGTGCAGACGTTCGCCACCGGGAAGACGGGGCCCACGGGCATTCCGGTCAACAACCGCACCGCGGTCGTGCCGCCCAACGCCTCGCCCGCCATCTCGCAGCTGCAGGGCCTGCAGGCGCCGCCGCAGTTCGCGATTCCCGCGCTGCCTCCCATGGTGCAGCGCCCGCCGCCGGGTGATCCCTTCGGTGAGCCTCCCGAGCCGCGCATTCCGGTCGGCGTCGATTCCGAAGAGAAGCTGAAGGTCTTCCGCGGCATCTTGAAGGGCAAGGACGAGGCGCTCGGCCGTGGGCGCGCGATCTTCCAGGCGGTCGACGTCGAGGCGCAGCAGCTCCGCGCCATTGCCACCCAGATGAAGGCCTCGCTCGATCTGGCGATGATCGAGGTGCAGAAGGCCGCCGAGCTCCCCCAGCAGGTCCAGCTGCTCAAGGACATGCTGGAGAAGGACACGGTCCGCGCCGACGCCGCCGAGAAGAAGATGGAAGATCTCGTCGTCCGCTTCGCCGAGGCGGACAACGAGCGGCGCGATCTCACCAACGCGCTGGCCGAGGTCGAGCAGCAGTTCCGCGAGGCCGCCACGCGCCTCGACGAAGAGCGCCGCTCGCGCCAGCAGCTGGCCGAAGAGCTGGTGGGCGTGAAGGAAGCGCTGAGCAACGCGCAGGACCGCGTGTCGGAGCTCGCGCAGAAGCTCACCGCCGCGAAGGAACAGTACGACCAGCTCCAGGCGCAGGCCTCGAAGTTCGCCGAGGAAGCGCAGACGCAGACCATGGAGGTCGATCGGCTCAAGGGTGAAGCCGACGGCACCATGCTCGAGCTGCAGGCCGAGAAGCAGCGCGCCGAGACGGCCGAGACGAAGCTCAAGACGCTCGAGAGCGAGCAGGAATGGGCGAAGTCTTCGGCCGACCAGGCGCAGGCCCGCGTCGCCGAGCTCGAGTCGGCGGTCGGCGAGGCGCGCGGCGAGAAGGAAGCGCTCGAAGGGGAACTCCGCTCGCGCGAGCAGGCCGTCAACGAGCTCGAAGCGCGGCTGGCGACGGGGCAGGGCCAGCTCGAGGCGCTGCAGCAGGAACTCGAGAAGGTGCAGCAGGCCTCGGAGCGCACCCAGGCGCGACTCGACGAGGTCGAGGCCGAGCTCGAGCGCGAGAAGCGCGAGGCGGCGTCGCGGGTCACCGCGCTCGAATCGCAGGTGCGCGAGACGCAGGGGCTGGCGCGCGGGCAGCTGACCAACCTCCAGCAGGAACTCGCGCAGCACCGCGAGCGGGCCACCGCGCTCCAGGGCCAGGTCGAAGAGCTGCAGGGCACGCTCGAGGCGCGCGAGCTCGAGCTGCAGACGCGGCACCGCGACCTCGAGCAGTTCCACGCCAACATCCAGCAGCAGCAGGGCGAGCTCGCGGCGCTCAAGGCCGAGCTCGAGGCCGCCGAGAAGCGCGCCAGCGATGCGCAGACCGAGGTCGCCGAGCTGCAGGGCACGCTCGAGGCGGTGTCGGCGCAGAGCAGCAGCACGTCGGAAGAGGTCGACAAGCTCAACGCCGCGGTGAAGGCCGCGCAGGCCGAGAAGGGCCAGCTCGCCACGCGCGCGCAGCAGCTCGAGGCGAAGGTGAAGGCGCTCGAGACGCAGCTCAAGTCGGCCGCCGGTGGCGCGCAGACCGCGGCGCAGCAGCTCGAGGAACAGCGCGCGGCCGCCGAGAACCGCGCGATTCACGCCGAGAGCAAGCTGAAGGAAACGATGGAGCGCGCCAAGGCCGCCGAGACCAAGGCCGCCCAGCAGGAAGCGCGCGCGGCGCAGGCCGAGGCACGGGCCAAGGAATTCCAGAGCCGGGCCGGCGCGGCGACCGGTGGTGACGCGCGCGCGAAGGCGGCCGAGTCGAAGGTGGCCGAGCTCGAGCAGCGGGTGCGGGCGCTCAGCGGCATCGAGAAGGAATTCCAGACCGCGCAGGCCACCGAGATTCAGCTCAAGGCGCGCATCGCCGAGCTCGAAGATCGCGAAGACGTGACGGCCACCAACGTGCTCCCGGCGCTGGTGCCCGGCGGCGGCGGCGCGTCGTCGGCCGAGCTCGAGAAGCTCAAGGCCGAGAACCAGAACCTCAAGAAGAAGCTGATGTCGGCTGAGACGGCGCTCGAGACCGCCGCGTCGCTCAAGGCGAAGGTCGCCAAGCTCGAGGCGCAGCTCAAGGCCAAGAAGTGACGTCGTGAGTCCGCGGGCGCCGGTCGATGCGCTGACGGGCCTCGAGGCCGCGCGCTTCGGCGTGTACGTGCACTTTCCCTACTGCCTGTCGAAGTGCCCGTATTGCGACTTCGCCTCGACCGCGGCCCGCGAGGTGCCCGACGGCCGCTACACCGACGCCATCCTCCGCGAGCTCGAGGCGCGCGCGGCGCTGGTGGGGCGGCGCGAGGTGCAGTCGATCTTCTTTGGCGGCGGCACTCCCTCGCTGTGGGCGCCGGGCTCGGTGGCGCGGGTGCTCGAGGCGCTGGCGCGCGCCTTCAGCCTCGCGCCCGGCTGTGAGATCACGCTCGAGGCCAACCCCGGCGCGGCCGACGCCGAGCGCTTCGCGGCCTACCGGTCGGCGGGCGTCAACCGGCTCTCGATGGGCGTGCAGAGCTTCGACGCGGCGACGCTGCAGCGGCTGGGGCGCGCGCACGACGGCCCGACGGCGGTGCGAGCGTTCGAGCGGGCGCGGGCGGCTGGCTTCGACAACGTGTCGATGGACTTCATCTACGGCGTGCACGGCCAGACCGCCGACGAGGTCGAGCGCGACGCGCGCCGGGCGGTGGAGCTGGGGTCGGAGCACCTCTCGGCCTACGCGCTGACGCTCGATCGACCTTCGCTCGCCGAAGACGTGCCGCTGGCCAAGCAGCTCGCGCGCGGAGAGGTGCACCTGCCCGCCGATGACGTGGTGATCGACATGCAGCGGCGCGTGCGCGACGTGTTCGCGGGCGCCGGGCTCGAGCGCTACGAGATCAGCAACTACGCGCGGCCGGGCCTCCACTCGCGCCACAACGCCCTGTACTGGACCGGGGGCGAGTACCTCGCGCTGGGCACCGGGGCGACCGGCTTCGTGCGCGCGCCCGAGCCGATGCGCACCTCGAACCACCGCAGCGCCGACCGCTACCTCTCCGAGGTCGAGGCGGGCCGGCTGCCGGATGCCACGCGCGAGCCGCTGGGCGCGGTGGAGCTCTTCGAGGAACGCGTGGCGATGGGCCTGCGGCTCGTGAACGGGGTCGATCTCTCGCAGGCGTGCGAGCTCTTCGGGCAAGACGCGAGCGCGCGCGAGACGGCGGTGCGGCAGTTGATCGCGACTGGCCTGGCGACCCTCGAGGCCGGCCGGCTGCGCCTCACCGACCGGGGTTTCGACCTGCACTCGTCGATCGCCGCGCGCTTGATGTAGGAAGCAAACGGGTGGGCATGAGCTCCTGGCTGGTGTGGATGGTCCTTTCCCGACTCACCGGGAGCCCGATCGGCTCGGCCGTGGCGCTGCTGGTGTTCAGCTTCGTGCTCGACCGCTACACGCTCGGCGTCTTGCCCGACCCGTTCGGCTTCGTGTCGAAGTGGCGTCGGCGCAGCCGGCTGCGCGCGCTCATCGCGCAGAACCCGCATGACGGCCCGTCGCGCCTCGAGCTGGCCAACGCGCTGATCGAGCTCAAAGACGGCAAGGGCGCGGTCGAGGTGCTCAAGCCGAACCTCGAGCGCGGCGCCGATGACGTGCAGCACGTGTTCGCGATGGGCGAGGCGTGTCTCCTCGCCGGCTACGTGGAACAGGGCGAGAAGCTGCTGGCGCACGCCGAGGAGCTCGATTCGGATTTTCGCGTGGGGGAGATCAACCTCGTGCGCGGCCGCTCGCGCCTCGCGCGCAAGGACTGGGCGGGCGCGAAGCAGGCGCTCTCGACCTTCGTGAAGCAGCGCGTGGGCTCGGTGGAGGGCCGGGTGCTGCTCGCGCGCTCGATGCGAGAGCTGGGCGACGACGCCAACGCGGCGTTGCTCGACGACGAGGCGTGGAAGGAGTTCACGCTCGCCCCGCGCTTCCAGCAGCGCAAGGAACGGCTCTGGGCGTGGCGGGCGAGGCCCTCGCGGCCGGCGCTGTACGCGGCGTGCGTGCTGGTGGTGGTCGCGATCTTCGCGATGGTGGTCGCGCCGCAGATCCAGGCCGCGGCCGATCGCGCGCGTGAAGACGACTCGGGGTACGGCCCGTGAGCGCTCGTCGGCTCGGCGCGCGCAGATCGACTCTCTGCATCGCGGCGTTCGTCGCCCTCGCCGTGTCGTCGTGCCGGTGCGGGCCGCGCCCGGTCGATCCCGTCGAGCTGGGGCTGCGCGTGATGCCGGCGTCGGTCGACTTCGGCCGGGTGCTCGAGGGGGACACGCGCGATGCGACGGTGACCTTCACCGCGACCACGCGCGTGCCGGTGTCGGTGGCGGTGTCGGCCGGGGCTCCGTTCTCGGTCTCGCCGGCGAGCATCGAGGTGCCCGGTGGCGGCGAGGCCAGCGTGGTGGTGCGCTTCAAGGCCGGCAACGGCAGCGCCGAGGGCCCGCTGACGCTGACGGTGGGCGATCTCATGGCGCAGGTGCCGTTGCGCGGGGTCGGGGTGCGCCCGCCGCCGTGCATCCCCTCGGGGGAGTGCATCGTCTCGACGTACTCGCTCGAGGAAGACAAGTGCCTCGAGACCCAGGCCCCCGACGACTCCGCGTGCGACCCGGCGAGCGTGTGTCTCGAGCAGGGCCGCTGCCGCCAGGGCCAGTGCCTCGGCGTCGCGCGCAAGTGCGATGACGACGACGCGTGCACCGACGACGCCTGCGCGATGGACGTGGGCTGCATTCACACCCCGCACCAGTGCCCGGCGCCGACCGCGCTGTGCCAGGTCGCGACGTGCGACTCGCGCGCGGGCTGCGGCTCGGGGCCGGCGCCCGATCTCTCCCCCTGCGGAGCGATCGACTGCGTCGAGGCGAACTTCTGCTTCCAGGGCTCGTGCCGGCGGCAGCCGACGCCCGAGGGCTACCCGTGCTCCCCGGCGGTGGCGTGCCTGCCCGAGGCGACCTGTCACAACCAGGTGTGCGACCGCGTGAAGGACGCCGACTGGAACCCCGACTGGTCGGCGGCGCTCCAGGGCGTGGCCGAGGGCGCGTTGGTCGCCGCGGGCCCGACGGTGTTCCTCGAGACGTGCAGCACGCCCGTGCCGGGCCGTGACGATGGCGGGGCGTGCGCGCCGATCACCTGCGCGATGTACGGCGCGAGCTGCGGCGTGCTCGGCGACGGCTGCGGCGGCGTCTTGTTCTGCGGCACGTGCAGCGGCGGCGCGACCTGCGGTGGTGGCGGAGTGCCCTTCACCTGCGGTGGTGCGGACGCGGGCAGCGATGCGGGCGTCGACGATGGTGGCGCAGACGGTGGCGTGGTCGACGGCGGCGCGAGTGACGGAGGTGAAGACGCCGGGCCGCCCCCGATGCCCCCGGCGTGCGGGCTGACGTCGTACACCGGCACCGGCTTCTGGCGTTTCACGCGGCCGTGGGGCGATCGCTTCGACCGGGACGTGCTGGCGGTCAACGCGGGCGGGGTGATCGTCTCGCTCGACGGTGGGCTCGAGGTGCGCACCACGGTGACCGGCGCGGTCGCCTCGTCGACGCCGTTCTCGGGCCGGCGCGAGCAGGTGGTCGTCACGCGCAACACGGTCTTCCTCGCGAGCGATGCAGGGCTCGCGGCCTGGCAAGACGGCGGGCTCACGGTGCTCGCCGCGGTGGACCCCGATGCCGAGCTCGCGGGCGGCCAGGCGCTCTACGCGTGGAACGCCGACGCTGGCGTGCTCACGCGCTTCGAGTTGCTGGCCGACGGCGGGTTGGTGATCGACGCGCGCGCGGTGCCGGGGACCTGGCCGGCGACGCTCTCGGTGGTGAACGACTCGGCGGTCTTCGGCGCCGAGGTGCGCGCGTGGTGGGCCGATGACGGCGGCCTCGACCTGGTGTCGCTGGTCGACGCGGACGCGGGGCCGGGCGTGGCGCGGCAGGGCTCGACGTTGAGCTCGACGTTCGCGTCAGACCGCTTCGTCGATCGCTGCGACGGCGGCGAGTGCGTGTTGTGGGTCGACGCCATGCAGAACCCGGGCGGCTTGCTCTGGCAGGCGCCGTTGGCGTCGTCGGCGCGCGGCGGTCAGCTCATTCACGCCGCGCTCGTCGACGGCATGCTCGGCGAGAGCCTGTTGGCGGTGGTGCGCTACGACGAAGACGGCGGCTCGCGCACCGAGGTCTCGCTGGTGTCGCAGGGCGGGGCGCTCGCGGTGTGCAGGCTCCCGGTTTCGTCGGGGCGCGTCGAGCGGGCGATCTTCACCACCTCGGCGATGGTGGTGGGCATCACGCGGGCCGATGGTGGCTCGTCGCTCGAGAGCTATGGGCTGGGCGTGGTGCCGGTGTCTCGCCGCGGGTGGCCGACGGTGAACGGCGTCGGCTCGACGCGCGCCGATCGCCAATAACCTCCCTCTCCCTGCGAGCGGGGAGAGGGTCGGGGTGAGGGGCATTCCGGTCCACGACTTCGTCGCGCGGCTCACTTGCCGGTGGACTCGAAGCGCCTGGGCATCGCGACCCACACGTCGCGGAACTTCACCTTCTTCGAACGGGCCACGCCGTCGTAGCTGACGTCGACGATCAGCACGCCCTTCTCGTACGACACGACGCGGTGCAGCTCCTTCGCGCCGTACGCGACCATCGCCAGGTACGTGTCCTTCCCGACGCGCTCCACGCCGACCGTGACGTCCGGGGGCAGGGTGAAGTTGGTGTGCACCACCTGCCCGCGGTCGCGCGTCTGTGCGTTGAGCACCAGCGAGTACGACAGCTGCCCGCCCTCCGGCAGCACGCGCCGCACGTCGTACTGGAGCACCTCCTCGTCGAGGTACGTCGGCCCGAACTTCTTCTCGGGGTAGCTCCACGCGCCGGCGAGATACCAATCACTCGCCACGAGATCTCCGGCGAGGGTCGCGTCGATCGGTCCCTGCTTGATCGCCAGCAGCGCCTTCGAGTCGGTCGGCCGCTTCGCCCGCGCTTCCTTCACCGTCGCGAGCATCTGCGCGAAGTCGGGCTGGTGCTCGATGGGCACCTGCCCGACCACCAGCGAGGCGAGGAGCGGAACGCTCAGTAGTAGCAGTTGTGCGCCCCGTCGTTGTTCGACAGCAACGGGCTCTGCCACACGTTCTCGTGCGGGATGACGCACATGCCGCCGGTGGTGATGGTCACGCGCACCTTGCCGGCCGCGCCACCGCCGCCACCGCCACCCGCCTCGTAGAACGAGTTGTTGTTGATGTCGTTGAACTGCGAGCCGGGGTTGCCGTTGCGCGGCGGGCTGAAGACCGCGCCACCCGAGCCGCCGTTGCCGCCGTTGCTGTTGAAGATGCCGCTCGCACCGCCGGGCGCGCCGTAGAAGACGAAGGGTGGGTTGCCGGTGCCGTCGACGCCGTCGTAGCCGAACGACAACCAGCCCGAGCCCTCGCCGCCGCCGCCGCCGTTGGCCACCATGCGCGAGTTGCGGCCGAACACGTACGGCGCCTCGAGGAGAATGGTGCCGCCCGAGCCCGCGCCGCCGCCGCCGTTGCTGCCGGTGCCGCCGGTGCCCGCGCCGCGCCCGCCGCGGCCACCCACGCCGTTCGCGTAGATCGCCGAGCCGTCGTAGAAGCCGATGCCGAGCGACGACGCGATCTGGATCGCGCCACCACCCGCGCCGCCGAGGCCGCCGCCGTTGCCGCCGCGGCCGCCCGCGCACCCACCGATGAGATCGGAGATCGCCGTGCCGTTGCGCCGCGCGCCCGCCGCGCCGCCGACGCCGCCACCGAAGGTGCTGCCGCCGCCGCCGTTGCCGCCCGGGCCATCGAGGCCACCGGCGCCGCCACCGCCCGACGACGAGTTGGTGCCCTGGCTGCCGTCACCGCCGTTCGACGCGCCACAGTTCTGGTTGCCGCCCGGCCCGGGGATCGCGCCCGGCCCGGCCCACTGCGCCGAGACGTCGATGGTGCCGTAGATCTCGACCGTGTCGGTGGAGACCACGATGAGCGGCTTGTCGCCGGTCACGCGGAAGGTCGAGCCCGCGGGCACGTCGAAGCCTTCCATGCCGATGGCGAGCGCCGGGCCGGTGGGCGTGTTGACGAGCGTGATGGCCGGCGTGGTCCCGCCCCAGCCGCCGCTGAAGGTGCCGTTGCCCGTGGTGTCGATGGTGGCCGTGCCGCCCACGCCCGCGCGCCCGGGGGCGATGGCGATCATCGACGGGTCGAAGTTGGTGGGCGTGAACATGAATTGACCGAGGCCGGTGTTCGGGTTGCACGAGCCGTCGGGGTAGCAGACGTTGTTGCCGCCGCACGACGCGCCGACGTTGTACCGGTAGATGCAGCCCTGCGGTGAGCACTGGCCCATCGCCGCGTAGCAAACGCCCGGAGGCGGCGAGTTGCAGCTCAAGGTCTGCGCGGGCACGCACGCGCCGCTGACGCACCGCTCGCCGAAGGTGCACGCGTTGCCGTCGGCGCACACCAGGTAGTTGCACGCCGGGTCTTCACAGTCGGCCACGCCGTTGCCGTCGTTGTCTGCGCTGTCGTTGCAGGCGATCTCGGTGCACTGGCCAGGCACGCACGGCCCACCGACGATGCCGCCGTCGGGCAGATAGATGAGACCGCCGTCGGGGCCAGCGATGCCGATGATGCCGCCGTCGGGCCCGCGCACGAAGCCGCCGCCCGAGCCCGCGCCCGTGCCGCCGCCGGTGCCACCACCCGTCGTGCCGCCGCCGGTACCGCCGCCGGTGCCGCCACCCATGCTGCCACCGCCCGTGCCGCCGCCGGTGCCGCCGCCCGTTCCACCGCCGGTGCCTCCACCCGTTCCGCCGCCGGTGCCGGTGCCACCGCCCGCGCCCGCGAAGCACAAGCCCTGGCGGCACGCGTAGCCCGCGGGGCAGGTGACTGACGCGCACGCCGCGTCGACGCACTGGCCAAACGCGTTGCACGCCTGGCCGGCGCCGCAGCTCCCAGCCCCGCATTGCGTGGTGACGCACAGACCGGCGCTGCACACGTCGCCGCTGGGGCAGCTGACGCCCACGCAGCGCGACTCGGTGCACGCGTTGTTGATGCAGACCTGCACCGGCGTGCACTGGCTCATGCAGGTGAGGTTGCCGGGGCCGGTGCCGCCGCCCGTGCCGCCCCCCGTGCCTCCGCCGGTGCCGCTGCCGCCGCCCGTGCCTGGCGCGGGGCCCGTGCCGCTGCCGCCGCCGAAGCCACCGCGCGGGTAGCACATGCCGTCGGCCGCGCAGCGCTGGTCGACCGGGCACGTCTTGCCCAGGCAGTTGCGCGAGACGCACGAGTCATCGACGCAGACCTCGGTGGGCGTGCAGGTCGTCGCGGAGCACTGCGACTGGAAGCACGTGCCCTGGATGCACACGCCGCCGGGGCAGCTCTTGCCGACGCACGCGACGTCGAGGCAGCGGTTGTTCGAGCACACCTGTCCGTCGGCGCACGCGCGGTTGGCGCAGTTGTGCGGCAAGCACTTGCCGGCGATGCACGTGTCGCCGTTGGTGCACGGCGTGTCGGGACACACGGGAGGATCGATGCACACCTGCCCGAGGCCACAGACCTGCGTGCCGGTGCAGTCTGCGGTGCTGTTGCAGTGGTCGGGGTTGGTGTTGGTGCCGGTGCAGTTGCAGCCGACGAAGACGACTCCAGCGATCAGCGCCAGGGCGAGGTTCCGCATGGGGGCGACTGTACCCGCACCCTCGCGCTGCGACGACGCTCCTCATTCATGGCCGCATCCGTCGATCGGCCGCCGGTAAGTCAATGTGTGCGCAACACGAAGCGCAGCAGGTGCGGGCGGCGGAGGAGCGCCAGCGACTCGCGCAACGTCACCCGCACGCGGTCGAGGCGCGCAAGCCTGCGAGGAGACGGCACGGCGACCGCGGAGATCTCGTGCGCGTGGAACTGCGCGAGCGATCTCGCGACATGAAAGTCGCACGTGACGAGCACCACCTCGCGCTCCCCGTCCTTCGCGAGGAGCGCCGCGCAGAGCCGCGCGTTGTCGAACGTCGAGCGGGCCTGATCTTCGAGCACCAGCTGGTCAGGGCGCGCGCCGTGCGACTGGGCGAGCTGCGCCATCACGTGCGCCTCGGTGACGCGACCGTCCGGCGAGCCTCCGGTGAGAATGAGCCGCTCGACGTGGCCGGCGTGCAAGAGCTCCACGGCGACGCGCACGCGATCGACCAGCGCGTCTGACGCCCGGCCGTCGGGCCACACCAGCGCGCCGAGCACGACGCCGGTCCGCCGCCGGGGCACCATCACGCCTGAGCGGCCGAGCCGGTGAACGCGCCACGCGACGACGCCGACCAACCCGACGAGCGCGCCGAGCACCGCGAGCGCCACGCTCATCGCTGCGGCACCACCTGGAGCGCGCCGTCGAAGAGCTCGAGCAACAACCGCCCGGCCCGCTGCGGTGGGAACTCGACGTAGCGGCGGCGGGCGAGCACCGCGTCGCCGGGCAGCACGGACGGATCGAGGTCGCTCTTTCCTTCCACCACCCACGCGTGGGGGAAGGCGCGCCCGTCTTCGATGACGAGGCCGATCGCCAGCCGTCGCCCGGGGCCGAGCGCCTGGCGTGCCAACGGCAGGCACCGCACCCGCGCCACGCCCTCGTCAGCGGCGATGCCCCGCGGCGGCTTCGAGAGCCAGCGGGCGCCCTCGACGGCGGGCTCGAGCGCGCAGCACCGCTTCTCGGGCGCTGCCACGCCGTTCACGAACGGGTTGAGCGCCGCGCTGGCTGGCCCCGACGACGTCTCGCGCACCCAGCGCGCCGAGCCGACCTTGATCTCGGTGAGCAGGCCCTTCACGTAGGCGGCGGTGAACGGCGCACCGTCGACGGTGCCCTTCACGCTCGCGCCGCCACCGTCGTCGACGCACAGCCGCTCGGTGCGCCCGCGCGTCTCTTCCCACACGTCGCGGCAGCCCGCGGGCGGGGTCTTCCACAGCGCGAGCACCTCGGGCGGCGCCGGGAGCGAGCCGAGCTCGACCTCCACGTCTCGCGGCGCGTCGTCTTCTTCGAGGAAGTGCCGCGTGCGGTAGAGGTAGTGCTGCCCGTCGAGCCTCACCTCGATGCTGGCGACCGGCGCGTCGGCGACGACCAGCACGAAGCGGGCGGCTTCGGGGGTGGCGCTGAGCAGGCTGAGGAGGGCAGGGACGAGCACGCGAGCCCCTCCAGCGTAAACCGCACACGCGCGCGCGAAAGGGTAGAGTCCGCGGCCTTCATGGAGAACCGCTGGTCCCTGGTGATCTTCGGCGCTGTCGGCGGCCTCCTCGCGGGCCTGGTCAGCGGCCTCGTGCTCCTGTCCGTCACGGGGCAGCCGGCGACGGCGGGCGGGTGGATCGCGCTGTGCCTGTCGACGATGGTGACCTTCTCGGTCGGCGGCTGGCTCACCTTCTTCCAGATGGGCCGCGGCCGGTCGCAGCGCCGCACCGTGATGCTGCAGCGGCTGGCCGAGGGCGATCTCACCGTGCTGCCGGGCGTGCAGGCCGACGACGCCGAGCTGCAGCGGCTCGGGCTCTCGCTGCGGCGCGCGCTGTGGCAGGTGCAGCGCGTCACCACCTCGCTCCACCGCACCGCGCGGGGCGTCGAGGAACAGGCGCGCGCGGTGCTCGAGGCCGCCCGTCGCCAGGGCGCGGCGGTGGAGCGCAGCGAGAAGGCCGTCTCGGGCATGGGCGAGTCGCTCGAGGGCAGCCAGAAGCGCGTGGCGCAGCTCGACTCGTTCGCGCGCGAGACGACGACCTCACTCACCGAGATGACCGAGAACATCGAGGCGGTCGCGCAGACGCTGACGCTGCTCAACGTCTCGGCCGAGAAGACCTCGAGTCGCGTCGACACCATCAGCCAGCGGTCGCAGGCGGTGGTCGATGCGGGCGGCGCGGTGGCGCGCTTGACGGTGCAGACCCGCGAGGCGGTGTCGGCGGCCGAGGGCGCGATCGACGCCGTGCGCCGGCGCAGCGACGAGACCGGTGAGCTCGCGCGCGAGGTGACCGCCAACGCGGCCCAGGGCGCGCAGCTGGTGGGCGACGCGCTCAAGGGCCTGCAGCGCATCGACGAGTCGGTGCACCGCGCCGCGACCCTGGTCGACGCGCTGGGCGCCTCGTCGCTCGAGATCGGCCGCGTGGTCGACGTCATCCAGGAAATCGCCGACCAGACCAACCTGCTCGCGTTGAACGCGGCGATCATCGCCAGCCAGGCGGGCGAGAGCGGCAAGGCCTTCGCGGTCGTCGCCGCCGAGGTGCGCAACCTCGCCGAGAAGACCGGCCGCTCGACGCGCGAGATCGGCACCCGGGTGAAGGCGGTGCGCGAGGGCGTCGAGCGCGCGGTCGAGCTGGTGAGCCGCAGCCGCGAGGAAGCCGCCGCGGGCCTGCAGCTGGGCGAGCGCGCCGCCGAGTCGCTTCGCGCGATCCAGGGCACGTCGCAGCGCGCGCTGACCGCCGTCGAGTCGACCCAGTCGGAAGCGGCGCGCCTCGAGAAGGAAGGCGTGGCGCTGGTCGACGTGAGCCAGCAGGTGACGGTGCACGTCGACGAGGTGATGCGGCTGGCGGGCGACCAGGCGTCGCTCGGCCGCGAGCTGGTGAAGCAGATGCAGGAAATGTCGCGCAGCGCCCGCGACGCCTCGACGCGCGCCGGCGTGCAGGTGGCGACGGGCCGCGAGCTGAGCGACTCGGTGCTGCGGCTGACGGCGGCGATCGACGAGATCCGCGCGGCGCAGGTGGTGCTGCGGCAGGGCGACTCGGCGATCAGCGAAGAGGTCGCCGAGGTGAAGGAAGACGCGCAGCGCGTGGTGCGCATCGGCGACACCTTGAGCCGCACCGTCGAGCAGCTCGCGCACGAGGCCGACACGCTCGAGAACGAGGTGTTCCGCTTCAAGCTCCCGCAGCCGCGCGCCGGCGGCACGCTCAAGGTGGGGCTGCACCGCGCGCTGTCGATCGACGAGACCCGCGGCCTCGACCCGCTCTTCACCATCGACCTGCAGATCACCGAGATGTCGGCGGCGCTCTACTCCACGCTCGTTCGCTACGAAGACGGCATCCTCGTGCCCGACCTCGCCGAGTCGTGGGAAGCCGATCGCACCGCGCGCCGCTACCGCTTCGTGCTGCGCAAGGGCGTGCGCTTCCCCGACGGCGTGGCGCTCAACGCCGGCCACGTGAAGGGGCACTTCGAGCGCCTGCTCGACCCGCAGGTGGGCGCGCCCGACGCGGTGCTCTTCAAGGACATCACCGGCGCGCAGCCGTACTTCGCGGGCGAGGCGAAGACCGTCACCGGCATCGAGGTGCTCGACGAGTACACCATCGAGTTCCGGCTCGACGAGCCGCGCGCCTTCTTCCTGCGCCTGCTCGCGCTGCCGTCGGCGGGCATCACGCGCATCGAGGCCGGCCGCCTGGTGGGCACGGGCCCCTTCCGCCTCGCGTCGACCACGCTCGACAAGGTCTCGCTCGAGCGCAACCCCACCTATTACATGCCGGGCTTGCCGCAGCTCGCGCGCCTCGAGTTCTCGCTGTACCCGTCACGCCGCGCCGCGCTCGACGCCTTCAGCCAGGGGCAGGTGCAGGTGGTCAGCTACCTCCACGCCGAGAACCTGCGTGATGCGGGCCTCGACCCGCAGGAAGCGCTGACGGTGAACACGCCCTCGGTGTGGTTCCTCGCGTTTCACGCGCAGACCGCGCCGTTCGACGACATTCGCGTGCGCCGGGCGATTCGCGCGGGCCTCGACGTGCGCGCGCTGGTCGACGGCTTCCACCCCGGGGCACGCGTCGCGCGTTCGCTCACTCCGCCCGCGCTGCTCGAGAGTGATCGCGTGCACGAGCCGCGCACCGACGTGGCGCTCGCGCGGCGGCTGCTCACCGAGGCCGGCCACACGAAGGTGCGCGTGACGCTGCACCACGCGCCCGACCGCGACACCCGCGAGGAAGATCGCGCGCTCTTCAAGCCGCTCACCGACGCCGGGCTGGTCGAGCTGGAGCACGTGGAGTCGAAGGAGTTCTGGGAAAAGGTGCGCGAGGGCCGCCTGGCGGTCTACCGCGGCAACTGGATCGCCGACGTCGCCGACCCCGACAACTTCCTCTACGTGCTGCTGAACTCGAAGGCGCAGAGCTACTACGGCGTCGGGTACAAGAACGCCGAGTTCGATCGGCTCACCGACGAGGCGCGCGTGAGCATCGACCCCGGCCTGCGCGAGCAGCTGTACCGCAAGGCCGAGAGCCTGGTGCGCGAGGACTGCGTGATCGTGCCGCTGTACCACGAGCGCTTCCACGCGGCGGCCAGCCGGGAGCTGCAGGGCCTGCGGCTCCACCAGACCCCACCGCAAGTGCGCTTCGAAGAGATCTGGCTCGCTTCCTCTTGACGGCGGGCCCGGCGTGGCATGATGCGCCCCGGGGACGATGATCTGCGACGACTGCCAGCTCGAGCTGCCTGACAGCGCGCTGCGGTGCCCCAATTGTGGCGCCGACGCGCCGCAGAAGACGAAGGCGCGCGCCGCGATCACCCGCGACGGTGACAAGGAGATCATCGAGGGCAAGTGGGTCGTCGAGAAGAAGCTCGGCCAGGGCGGCATGGGCTCGGTCTTCCTCGCCACCGACATCGATCTCGGCCGCCAGGTGGCGATCAAGATGATGTCGATCGCGTACACCGACAACAAGGAACTGGTGGCGCGCTTCGAGCGAGAGGCGCGCATGATGGCGCGGCTCGATCACCCGAACCTCGTGCCGGTCTACGCCGTCGGGCGCCGCGAACAGACCCCCTTCATCGTCATGAAGTTCCTCGAGGGCCAGTCGCTGGGCGACTACCTCGCCGACCGCAAGCGCCTCGAGCCGCGCGAGGTGCTGCCGCTGCTCAAGCAGCTGTGCGCGGGCCTGCAGTTCATTCACGAGAAGAACGTGGTGCACCGCGACCTGAAGCCCGCGAACGTCTTCGTCTCGCCGGCCGGTCACGTGACGCTGCTCGACCTCGGCGTGGCGCGCGACACCGAGAACCAGATGACGCGCTCGGGCGTCATCGTCGGCACCCCGCGGTACATGTCGCCCGAGCAGATCCTCGGCAAGCGCGTCGACAAGACCGCCGACCTCTATTCGCTGGCGACGATGGTGTTCGAGCTGCTGACCGGCACTCCGGTCTTCGTGGGCGACACCGACTACTCGCTGATGCGCGCGCACGTCGACGAGGCGCCACCCAACATCACCGACCTGGCCGAGCTGCCCGACGCGCTCAACGACGTCCTCCAGAAGGGGCTGGCGAAGAGCCCGGCCGAGCGGTTCCAGACGGCCAACGAGTTCCTCACGGCCTTCGAAGCGGCGATCGCGCAGACGCGCCTCAACGCCAAGCCGCTGGCGACCGACGCGGGGCGCGCGCCGGTGCGCAACCGCGCGACGCCCGCCCCCGCGCGCAGCAACCCGCCGGGAGGGAAGAGCAACCCGCCCGGTGGCCGCCAGCCCACGCCCTCGCCGCGCAAGCCGGGGACTCCCGCGCCGGCGATGCGCCAGTCGGGGCCGCGCCCGGTGGCCGACGAGGACGCCGAGCGGCCCACGTCGACCGAGGTGCCGGGTGACGCCACGTCGCCGAGCCTGGTGGTGGCGCCGAAGTCGAAGCTGCCGCTCGTCGTCACGCTCGCCGGGCTGGTGCTGGTGTTGATCGGCGGCGTGGCGTTCTTGAGCAGCGGTGGGCGTGAGACGCCTCCGGCCGAGCCTGCGCAGCCCGCCGAGCCCGCGGTCGAGAACCCGGTGGAGAAGACGCCAGTCGCCGTCGCCGACCCGGTCGAGAAGCCGCCCGAGAAGACGCCGGTCGCCGACCCGCCGCCCGAGCCCGCCAGGGTGCCGGAGAAGACCCCGGAGAAGACGCCCGAGAAGGTCGCCGACAAGCCGCCCGAGAAGACGCCGGAGAAGACGCCCGACCGCCCGAAGACGACCCCGAAGGTCGCCGCGACGGCCGACGTGACGTTCATCTGCAAGGTGGGCGGGGTGGCGAAGCCAGGGGCGTTCGTCGACGTCGACTCGGTTCGCCAGAAGGGCACCACGCCGTTCCGCGTGACCTTGCCGGCGGGCGAGCACCAGGTGCGCATGCTGCGTGAAGACGGTGGCCAGGCGACGCGGAAAATCACGGTCGTCGGTGGTGAGCCGCTCAAGGTCGTCGTAGACATGGAGAAATGATTCGCCTGACGGTGGTGCTGGTGGCGCTCTCGGCCGGGCTCGCACTGGCCGACGTGGTGAGCGACGTCGAGAGTCTCTACAACGACGGTGAGTTCGAGCAGGCGCTCAAGAAGGCCGACGCCGCGATCGCCTCGTCGAAGACCACGCCGGCCCAGGCCGCGAAGCTGCACCTCACGCGCGGGCTCTGCCTGTTGTCGATCGGCCAGCAAGACAAGGCGAAGGCGGCGTTCGTCGCCGCGCTGAAGAAGGACCCGTCGGCCGAGCTCGACCCGTCGCGCGTGGGCAGCGACGCGCTCGATCTCTTCGAGAAGGCGCGCGCGCAGTTTCCCGCGATGTTGTCGATCGCCGTCGCCAACGATCTCCCGGCGAAGGTGAAGCTCGATGGCCAGCCGATGGGGCCGGCGCCGCTGACGACGCAGGTCTCATCGGGCAAGCACGTGGTGGAGTTGGTGCACGCTGACGGCCGCACGGCGCGTGCCGAGGTGATGGCGAAGGCGGGCACCACGCAGACTGTGAAGCTCGATTTGGGCGGCGGTCCCATCGCGAAGACCGAGCCGGTGAAGACGGAGCCCATCAAGACGGAGCCGGTGAAGACCGAGCCCACGAAGACCGAGCCCAAGAAGACTGAGCCCACGAAGACTGAGCCCACGAAGACCGAGCCGGTGAAGATGGCGGCGGTCGATGAGCCTCCGCCCCCGATGCCTCCGGTCGAGGTGCGCGCGAGCGGTCCGGCGCCGAACCTGATTGGAATCGTCCCCCTCGCGGCGGGCGTCGTGGCTGGCGTGGTGGGCGGCATCGCGCTGGGCGTCGCGCAGGCTGACTACGACCGGCTCACGGCGGGCACCGCGCACGTCTACCCGAGCGAAGAGGCCTTCATCGTCGCAGACGGCAACCGGGCGCAGACCGTCGGCTGGGTGCTGATGCCGGTCGCGGTCGCGGCGGTGGCCACTGGAGTCACGCTGCTGGTGCTCCAGCCGGGGCGCGAGAAGGTGGCGGTCGGCGGCTTCATCGGACCTGATGGCACCTCGGTCGTCTCGGTGCGGGGGGCCTTTCCATGAACCGGGTGCTCCTGGCGGCGGTCGCGCTCTTCGGGCTGATCGGTTGTCTCAACTTCGACGTGGCGCTCGATGAATGTCGTGCCGAGGGCCGGTGTGAACGCCTCGACGGCGGCGCGGGCGGTGGTGGTGGGACCGGGGGCGGCATCACCGGTGGTGGCGTGAGCGGTGGTGGCTCGGCGGGCGGTGGTTCCGCGGGCGGTGGCTCAGCGGGCGGCGGCTCGGCAGGCGGCGGCTCAGCGGGCGGCGGCTCAGCGGGCGGCGGCTCAGCGGGCGGCGGCTCAGCGGGCGGCGGCTCGGCGGGCGGCGGATCGGCGGGCGGCGGATCGGCGGGCGGCGGCTCGGCGGGCGGCGGTGGCGGGAGCTCGATGATGCTGCTCGACGGTGGCGCGTGCGATCCCTCGGCGGTGGGCGGCGCGACGCGCGACAGTGACTGCGATGGCATCTCCGACGCCGATGAACTGGCCTTCACCTGGGTCGGCGGTGGCAAGACCAACGCCTGCAACCCCGACAGCGATGGCGACGGGCTGCAAGACGGGCTCGAGGCGAGCATCAACATGATGGCCGCGGGCTGCGCGCCGTATCAGAAGCTCGACGCGGACTCGTCTACGCGCACCAACCCGATGAACGCCGACTCCGACAACGACGGGTTGAGCGACAGCGCTGAAGACCTCAACTTCAACGGCCGCATCGACGCGATGGAGACGAGCCCCACGCTGGCAGACACCGACTGCGATGGGCTGAGCGACCGAATCGAGCTCCAGGGCAGCGGCACATGCTTCACCAACCCGCTCTTGCCTGACACCGACAACGACGGCCTGTGGGACGGCGTCGAGCGCGGCGTGACCGGCGCTTCGTACGCGGGCTGCGTCTACGTGGCCCCGGTCTTCGACGCCGACCCGGCGACGTCGACGAACGCGTGCGTCGCTGACTTCGACGGGGACGGCATCCTCGACGGTGACGAAGACGTCAACGGCAACGGTCGCGTCGACGGCGCCGAGAAGGACCCGAGGGTGGGCGACCTGGTGTTCTACGGCCAGGCGTGTGCGAGCGACGCCGGCACCCGCATGGACGTGCGCCGCATTCCCGAGGTCGACCTGTCGGTGGCCATTCCGCCTGACTTCGCCGAGGTGGTGGCGATCAAGACGTCGGGCAACCTCTTGTCCGGCTACCTCTTCCAATCGTCGATGCGCGGCGTCGCCGCGGGCGTAATCGTCAAGCGCACCATCTCGACATCCGGCCCGGTGGAAGGTGACGAGTTCGGCTACCGCAGCCAGTTCCAGGGCGCGCCGATGGGCGGAGGTACCGGCACGCTCGACGCCGTCACCCTCGAGCGCGGCACGTCCTGGGACGGCTTCCCCGCGCTCACCGCGCGCTATCGCCTCGCGAACAACTCGACCCACATCACCACCGCGAACGCGATGGCAGACGCCCTCCTGGGCGGTGGCACCTCGGGCGCCCTCGCGTTCCAGGTGCTCGACGCGGGCGTGCAGTGGGTCGACGTGGTGATGGTCAAGCGCTCGCGCGTGGCGACGGTCTTCGTGTTCGCGGTGTCTTCGGCGAGCGGCAACAGCGTCACCGATCTCGCGCGGCAGTCGGTCGCGCGCTCGACGACCGCTGGTCAGTACGCCGACGTGGTGCGCCGTCGCTGCGACGTGCTGTCGCGTTCGCCTTCGCCGCAGCTGGACTTTCTGTGGGTGATCGACGACTCGCCCAACCCCGCGGCCCAGACGGCCAACCTGCAGAACAATTTCGCCAACGCGATGCCCGCCTTCACGACGGCCTTCACCAACGGAGACGTGAGCGCGCGCTATGCGTTGACCACCACCAGCGGGACAGGAGCGAACAACAAGGCGTGGTCGCCGCCGCTGGGCAACATCGGGCTGTGGGTGGCCGACGGCGGCATCTTCAACTACTCGGACTCGGAGCGGGGCTTCGACGCGATCGCGTCGTTCCTCGGCAGCTTCCCGGCGCGCGGGAGCACCGCCTTCCACACGCTCGTCGTCACCGACGCACCCGAGCAGTCGACCGCGACGTGGACCAGCGTGTCGGTGTCGTTGCCGACGCCGACGATCAATGGCGCGCCGGTGCCCCCGCGGCTCTCGGGCATCGTCTGCCCCGACGGCGTCAACTGCAACGACGGCACCGAGCTGAACCCGGGCAAGCTGGCCGCGGCGGCGAGAGGCTCGAACGGCCTGCTGGGCGACGTGCGCACCTTCACCACGACCAACTCGGCGGTGCAGTCGGCGACGGCGCAGCGCATCGCGAACTACGTGGTCGACTCGGTGGGCTTTTCGATTTCGGGCGGGCCGATGCCGGCCTCGGCCCGCGTGACCCACACCCCTGCCGACGCCGGGTGTCCCAGCTCGGTCCCGAACGCGCGCACCAACGGCTTCGACATGGACGTCACCGACGGCACGCGCCTGAGCTTCTTCGGCACTTGTCGCAGCGCGGTCGGTGCGGCGGTGGTGCAGTCGACGACCTTCGAAGATCGCTCAGCGCCGCCCGGCCAGGACTGCTTCACGCCGTGCCCCGGCAACCTCACCTGCGACGCCGACGCGGGCGCCTGCGTCTGCAAGGGCACGTGCCCCTTCGGCTGCGCGACCGGCCTCAAGTGCGACGCGGCGAGCTGTTCCTGCGTGCCGCGTTGAAGAAAAAGTGAACCAGTCCGTGCGACTCCGGCAACCGAGGCCTGTCTGAGGGGCAGCCGTTCCCTCAGTCGTTCCTCTTTCCCAGGAGTCACCATGTTCAAGTCCCTGAAGTTCTTCGCCGTCTCGCTCGCCCTCGGCTTCACCCTCGCCGCGTGCGGCCCCGAGATGACCAACACCAGCACCTCGAGCTCGCAGACGTGTGACGAGAAGCACCAGTGCATCAACGGCGCGTGCACCTGCACCGCGGGCCCGAAGAAGGACTCGAGCTGCTGCGACCCGACGGACTCGTCGTGCACCACCAACAAGTGCGACACGTTCTGCAAGTACTGCATGTGACGTGACGTTCAGTCGGGCTCTGGCTCGCGCCACCGCGCGCGGCGCTTCGCGAGGAGCGCCTCGATCAACTCGGCGGCGCGGGCATCGCCCAGCCCCTTCCAGTCGTGCTGGCGGCCCTTGCGGTTGTTGCACCGCGAGCAGGCCAGCGCGAGGTTCAGCAGCTCATCGGTGCCGCCCGCACTCTGCGGCACGATGTGCTCGATGGTGACGCGCGCGACGGCGGTGCCATCGAGCTCGACCACCAGCTTCTTGCCGCAGTGGAGGCACTTGCCTTCCCACACCTCGGCTCCACCGCGCGCACGGACCTTCTGGAAGGTCGAGTCCGTGCGCACGATGGCGAGCAGCGTGGCCTTTACTTGACGTCCCACGCCTCGACCGCGTTGCCCTGGAAGCGCGGCACCAGCACGCGGTTGCGCTTGGTGTCGAAGCCGATGTCGGCCGGCGCCTCGAGATCGCTGAACGCCGGCTTGAACTCGCCGCCCAGCTTGCCGCGGTAGATGGTCTTCGCGCCCCAGCTGGTGATGAGCAGGTCGTCACCGATGGCCACGATGCCGTCGAGGCCGCCGTTGGGCAGCATGGTGAACTCGCCCTTCTTCTTGCCCTTCAGGTCGTACGTCTGGAGCTCGGGGCCGCCGAACACCACCACGTGCACCGCGTCCTTGGTGACGAGCAGGCCGTTGGGGCCGTGCAGGTCCTTGCTCTTGATGAGCTGCTTGGCGGTGGGCTTCT
Organism: Myxococcaceae bacterium; assembly: GCA_046351675.1. Classification (GTDB taxonomy): domain Bacteria; phylum Myxococcota; class Myxococcia; order Myxococcales; family Myxococcaceae; genus Archangium_A. The sequence continues at coordinate 260,863 of JAXLYB010000004.1, read as the reverse complement.
TGCCGGGCTTGATGACCCAGATGCTGTCGGTGCCGGTGCCCTCGAACTTCGCGTTGAGGCCCGAGTCGCTGACGTAGATGTTGCCATCGGGGCCGGCCGCGACGTCGTTCGCGAACGTGGCGCCCTTCAGCGCGACCTCGCCCTTCGGCTCGCCGGTCTTGCGGTCGAACAGGCGCACGGTGTCGATGTCGGCCACGTACAGGATGCCGCCGAGCAGCGCGGAGCCCTTGGGCGCGTTGAGGGTCACCTTCTTCTGGCCGCCCTCGACGAGCTTGGCGTTCACCACCGCGCCATCGGGCGAGAGCTCGGCGATGTACCCGTTGTTGTCCTTGTCGAGCGGCGCGCCGTTGATGCACGACACGAGGTACGTGTCGGTCTCGGCGTCGTAGAGCACCGACTCCGGCGTCATCAGGCCGTCCTTGAAGGTGACCGCGGCGGTGGGCTTGGCAGGCGCGGCGACGCCGGCGTCCTTCGCGGCGGGGGCCGGCGCGCCCGCGTCCTTCGCCTGGGCGGCGGCGAGCGAGGCGATCGAGACGAGTGCAGAGACGGCGAGACGCTTCAAGTGCATGGGTTCCCTCCCAGAGTGAAAGCTGCGGGCGCGGGAATAGCCGCCGCGCGCACGTGCCTCAACTCAATCGAACGGGGCGGGGCGCGACGTGTCGTTTCGGGACGACGGGGTCAGCGGCGCGCTTCGGCCGACACCGCGCTGATGATGTCGCCGCGGCGCGGCTCACCGCGATCGACCAACGTGCCGTTGCGCACGAAGTCGGTCAGCACCAGCGGCAGGCCGTGCGCGGTGCGCCAGTCGGCCGTGTCCATCAACTGGAAGTGGAGGTGCGGCTCGGTCGACATGCCGCTGTTGCCCACGCGCGCCACCCGCTGCCCGCGCGTCACGCGATCGCCCGGCTTCACCATCAGCGAGCCCTGCTTGAGGTGCCCGAAGAGCGTGAACTCGCCGGTGCCGTGATCGATGACGAGCAGGTTGCCGTACAGGTTCCCGCCGACCGCGCGGTTGGGCACGTTGTCGACCACGCCGTCTTCGGCGACCACCACCACGCCATCGGCGGGCGCGACGACCGGCTGATTCCACGCGAGGTAGTCCTCGTTCACGAGGCCCTTGCCGCGCGCGCTGGTGCCCTTCTCGCGCTGCAACAGGTCGAGCGCGAAGCGCATGTCGCTGACCGACGCGTGGCGGTTGTCTTCCCACGTGCGGCCGCCCCAGAGGACGTGCCACGTGTCTTCGAGCGGCAGGCGCAGCTTCACGAGCGGGCGGTACGCGCCGTACGCGGTGGGCGCTTCCTTGTTGGGGAACGAGTAGGTCGCGCCGAGCAGGCGGCCCTTCGCGTCCATCGTCAGCTCGACGGTGAAGCCGCGGGCCCAGTTCGAGACGCCGGCGACGCGCGTGTAGACGAAGACGTTGTCTTTCTGCGCGAGCCCTTCGGACACCAGCTTGAACTCGTCGCCGTAGCTGCGCAGCCCCGCGGCGAACTTGATCAGCGCCTGCGCCGACTGGAACTGCTGGCCAGGCACACCGCTCAGGGTCTTGGTCCACGCGCGGGCGAGATCACCCTTGCGCAGCAGCTGCACGTTGGCGCGACCATCAGCGAGCGAAGGACCATCGGCTGAAGGATCAGCAGCCAGCAACAGCGTGACGAGGAGACCGACCATGTGGGGCCGGAAATTGTAGCGATCTCCGCGCGGGCCGGAATGTAGGCGTTATCCCACTCACTCGAAGGGGATGATCGAGACCTTGTCGCCGGCCTTGATCTTCAGGAGCTCCCGCGCGGCCTTCGGCAAGAAGACGACCTGATCATCGAACCGCACCTGGGTGCGCAGCGCGCGGAAGCGATTGGGCCCGCTGTTGCGCGTGACGGCGATGAGCACGTCGGGCGCTTCGAGCTCGTTGAACTCCTTGCCGACGATCGCCGTGCGGAAGTGCCGCACCAGGCTGACCTCGCTCAGGTTGGCCTCGTAGTGCGGGCCGCCGTCGAACGGGTCGATGTGGTTGCTGTAGCGGAAGCCGATGCGCTCGAGCATGCGCTGCACGCCGCGGGTGTTGGGGCCGACCTCGCCGATCATCTTCTGCGCGTTCGCGGGGAACAGCGACGCGTAGATGTCGGAGCTGGGGAAGAGCTCCTTGATGAATTCCTTGTTCCGGCGCGAGAGCTTGTCGGCTTCCACGTAGTTGAGGCCGGTGAACTTCTTGCCGATCGATTCCCACAGGAGCGAGCGGCCGTCCTTCATCAGCGGCGGCAGCAGCTCGGCCAGCACGCGCTCGCGGAACTGCGGCCGGTGCATCGCCATGAAGAGGAAGCGCACGTACGAGAGCTGCTTGCCGGGCTTCTCTTCGCCGCTGCGGTAGGGCGGGTCGACGACGAGGCCGCCGATCTCCGTCGGGCCGTCGTAGTTGTAGCCAATCGACAGCACCTTGTGCCGGAAGTGCCGGTCGACGGTCGCGCTGTAGTGCTCGGCCTCGGTGACCTGGAAGTAGATGTGCGGAGCGTCTTTGGTGCCGTGCTGCGCGATGATCATCGACGTGCCGATGATGGTCTCGTTGCGCAGGTCTTCGAGCACGAAGAGGTACTCACGCTCGAACGGGTTCTCGATCTTCCCCGAGAAGCTCTGCACCGACTTCTGAATCAGGCTCGAGAGGACCTTCTCGTTGTTCGGCAGGTTCACGCTGTTGAGCGTCGCCGCGAGCTTCTTGAGCCCGGCTAGGTCCCCCCTGGCCACGTCGCGCAGCAGCAGCATTCGAAGGGCTTTACCTGAGGGACCCACATCAGGCTACCTGTGCCTGCAGATGATGTTGCTAACGCCTCGAAACGACAGGAGAATGTTGAGAATGAGCAGCGCCTCCGAGTGGATTTCCGAGCAGTTGCCCGCGATGGAGGCAGCCCTCGAAGCGCTCGTCGAGCAGAACTCGTTCAGCGCCAACCGCGAGGGCGGCCAGCGGGTGGTGCGGCTGCTCGAAGACGTGTTCGGCATGCCGGGCCTCGAGCTCGAGCGCATCGGCAGCGAACGTTTTGCGGACCACCTGGTGATGCGCACGACCGGCAACGGGAGCGCGCCCATCGCGCTGGTGGGTCACCTCGACACCGTGTTTCCGCCGGGGGCGTTCGAGGGCTACCGGGTCGACGGCTCGCTGCGCCGCGGGCCGGGTGTGCTCGACATGAAGGGCGGGCTGGTGGTCATCGCGTGGGCGCTCAAGGCGCTGGCGATGACCGACGGGCTCGAGCGCGTGCCGCCGCTGCGGGTGGTGGTGGTGAGCGACGAGGAGGTCGGCTCTCCGGAAGGCGCGCCGCTGATCCGCTCGGTGGTCGCCGGGTGCCGCGCCGCGCTGGTCTTCGAGTCGGGCCGCGCGAACGACGACATCGTCACCGAGCGCAAGGGCGTGGGGAACCTCACCGCGCACGCGACGGGGGTGCCGGCGCACGCGGGCAACGCGTACTGGGAAGGGTCGAACGCCATCTGGGCGCTCAGCCGCTTCGTCGATCGCGCGCAGTCGTTGAGCAGCCGGGAGTCGGGCGTGACGGTGAACGTCGGGCTGATTCGCGGCGGCTCTTCGAAGAACACCGTGCCCGCCGAGGCGAGCGCTGAGCTCGACCTGCGCTTTCCCACGAAGGCGGCGGAAGACGGCGTGCGGCGGCTGCTGCACGAGGCCGCGCAGGATCTCGGCGTGGCGGGCGCGAGCATCAAGCTCGAGAACGGCACGGGGCGTTCACCGATGGAGAAGGTGGAAGGCGTCGGCGAGCTCGTCGAGCGCTACGGCGCGTGCGCGCACGCCCACGGGCTGGGTCGCGGCGAGGCGAAGCGGCAGGGCGGCGGCAGCGACGGCAATACGACCTCGGCGATGGGCATTCCGACCATCGACGCGCTCGGTCCACGCGGGAAGGGCTTCCACACGCCCGACGAGTACATCGAGGTGTCGACGTTGATCAGCCGAGCGCAGGCCCTCGCCGACTTCCTCCTCGGAGCGTGACGAAAGGGTCGGGGTGAGGCCCTCGCCGACTTCTTGCGCGAGTAGTGACGAAAGCGAAACGAACGAAGAGCTCCCTCTCCCCCAAGGGGGAGAGGGTCGGGGTGAGGGGAAACTCACCGGGCACTGATCACGAGCGTGGCGGGGTGCACGGCCGAGCTGCGCTGATCAGGATCATCAGTGGTGAGCGGGAGCGCACCGATGACGAGGGTCTGTCCGGAGCCCACGCTCACGAGGGCCGGCCCGCCGCTCACATCGATCACCTCGCCGCCCCCACTCACTCCCGGCACGACCTGCACCACCCACCGCACGCCGGGGTCCGCATTCTCGAGCGACACCGCCACAGCCTGCGGCTCACCCTGCGCGGCAACGACGTCGACGTACTCCGACCCCAGCAGCATCGGCGCGAGCGCCATCCGCCCACCCGTCGAGTGCACGGTCGCCCGCCGCGTGGGCTCGGCGAACGTCGCGCCCTCCTCGAAGTGCGCCGCATCAGACCGCGCGCCGGTGAACACCCGCCACCGCGCAAACTCAACGAGCGACTCGAAGAAGCCCACCTGCGCCCGCGCCTGCAGCACCTGGTCGACCGCGTCTTCGAAGTCGGGCTCGTTGCTCGCCTCGGGGCTGCGCATCTTGAGCCACACGTCGCCGATGAACCCCGCGTCTCCGGCGAAGTACCGGTCGCGCACGAAGCGCAGGTAGAGCGACGCGCCGTACATGTACCAGGTGGCGTACCCGTCATCGTGATCGAGCGCCCACTCGGGGTGCGCCTGGAAGTCGGCGATCTGATCGACGTACTGGTTGTCGTCGTCGAACACCTCGTCCTCGATGAAGACCGAGGTCATCTCGAAGGCGCAGGCGAGATCGCTCCAGTCGTCGGCGGCCTGCAGGGCGTGGTCGAGCTCGTGCGCGACGGTGGTGTCGAGAATCGCGCCGCCGTACGGGCCCCAGGGATCGACCACGAGGAAGGAGACCTGGTCGTTCCAGCTCGTCGCCGGGTCGCCGCCGAGCACGTCGACGTAACAGCCATCGCTGCCGCGCCAGATGAAGACGTCGAACTTCCCGTCGGGGCCGCACTGGCCGTGGTCGTCGAGCGGCGCGCGGAAGCGCAGGCGCCCGGTCTCGACGGTCCACGACTGCTCGACGAGGCCGAGCACCTCGCGCGCGGCGCTCTCCTCGGCGGCGGCGCGGAAGTGCACGAGCACGGGCACCGTCGAGGAGGCGAGGGTGAACGGCCAGTACTCGGGGTGCTCGCAGGGAATCGTGTCCGTGCGAATCGAGACCGTGGAGTCGGCCGGCCCCGCGTCCACCACGCCTGCGTCTTCCGGCGGGGGCGTGCCGGCATCGGGTTCGGGCGTCGGCGGGCGGGTGCTCGAGCAGGCGCTGATCAGCAGCAGCACAGCGATGGCAGCGCGGCTCATGGGACCCTCACTGCTGGTTACCCCTCACCCCGACCCTCTCCCCCTCGGGGGAGAGGGAGCTGTGGTTCTACCCCTGATTTCGGGCGGTTCGAACGCCTTGAAACTTCAGGGGCTCCCGGCGCATGGTGAAGGCGTGTTGCGCCTGCTCAAGCGAACCGAGCCGATCACCCCGGAGACCCCGGACGGTGCGCTCGTCGTGCGCGCCCAGGCCGGCGAGTCGGCCGCGTTCAAGGCGCTCTTCGAACGGCACGTGGTCGCGGTGCGCCGTTTCCTGAGAGATCTCCTCCGCAACGGCGACGTGGCCGACGACGCGACCCAGGAAGCCTTCACCCGCGCGCACGCGCAGCTCCAGAAGCTGCCCGACCACGATCGCTTCAAGCCGTGGATCCTCGGCATCGCGCGCAACGTGGCCTTCGAGCTGCGCCGCGTGCGCCAGTACGAGCCGATGGGCGACGACGACGAGGGCGTGCCGGCGGCGGTGATTCCCTCGCCCGATCCCGAAGCGGTGTTGCTCGACGCCGAGCTCGAGAAGCACTTCACCGAGGCGCTCTCGCACCTGTCGGAGCACCGCCGCGCGGCGCTGCTCATGCGCCTCGATCACGGCCTGTCGTATGAGGAGATCGCCGCGGCGTTCTCCTGGTCGATTCCCACCGTGAAGAACGAGATTCACCGCGCGCGGCTCAAGCTGCGCGCCCACCTCTTGCCCCACCTCTCAGGGGAGCCACAGGGAGAACGGCCATGAGCCGATGCGGACGCACGTCGCAGCTCGAAGCGCTGGTGCGCGGGGAAGTGCCGGGCCCCGTCGACGCCGACTTGCGCGCCCATGCCCGGCAGTGCGCGGTGTGCCGTCACGAGCTCAACTGGCTCGAGACCGAGTCGACGTTGTTCCGCCAGCGTGCGGGCCGCGACGAGGTGGCGCACCTGTGGGCCGGCATCGAGGCGAAGAACCGCTCGAGCCGTCTCTCGCAGGGCCGCTCGTGGCCGTCGATGCTGGTCGCGATGGCCGCCGCCGTCGTGCTCGCGGTGGTGGTCGGCCGCGTGGGCCTGCTCGCCACCCCGGTGCACGCCACGGCTTCTTCGAACGAAGCGCTGGAAACCGACGCGCTGATGAGCCCCGCCCTCGAGCTGGGTGAAGAGGTGCCGTGCTCGAAGCTGCCCTCGGGCGTTGGCTTCTCGTGCAGCCTGCCGGTGCCGGCGAGCTTCATCGCCTCTCGCTGAAGAGGTTTCCGTGGGTCGCGGTGGCGGTGGCGCGCGCTGATGTGCCATGAGCGCCGCCCATGGACGGCTCGACCTCCCGACCCACGCCGCTGCAGCGCCTCCGCGCCCTCGAGGAGCTCGGCCCTCGCCGCCTCACTGGCACCCCGCTCGAGAAGACCGCGCAGGAAAAGCTCGCCGCGGAGCTGACCGCGCTCGGGTTCTCGCTCGAGTGGCGCCCGCACACGTGGACGCGCTCGATCTACACCGGGCTGATGGTGCACTTCGGCCTGGGCGTGCTCGGCACGGGCCTCGTGTTCCGCTGGCCGCTGGTGTCCGCCGGCCTCTACCTCTTCGCCGCGGTCTCGTACTTCCTCGAGTCGATGCGCCGCGCGCTGCTGGTGCGCGGGCTCTTCCCGAAGGTGCACTCGCAGAACCTCCTCGCCCGCTGGCCGGCGAAGAAGCCGGTGCGCCGCCGCCTGGTGACGGTCGCGCACTGTGACGCCGCGTTCACCGGCCTGCTCTTCAACCCGACCGTGATCCGCATCGCCACGCACCCGCCGCCGCGGCCGCTGCGCTGGTTCGGCAAGCAGCTCGGCGTGGCCACCGCGTCGCTGTTCCTCCTCGGCGCGCTCGCGTTGGTGTCGGGCCTCGGCGTGTGGTCGGCGCCCGCGTGGCTCTTCGGCGTGATCTCCATTCCCACCACCGTCACCTTCCTGCTCAACCTCGATGTCTCGCTGCGCGATCGCGTGGTGCCCGGCGCGGCCGACAACCTCTCGGGCTGCACGGCGACCATCGAGCTGGCGCACCGCCTGGTGCCGAACCTCCCCGACGACGTCGAGCTGGTGATGGTCATCTCGGGCTCGGAAGAAGCCGGCACGGGCGGCGCGGTGCGGCTGGCGCAGCAGCTGGAGAAGTCGAACGAGTGGCAGAAGGCCGACACCGACGTCATCGGCCTCGACACGCTCTGCAACGGCACGCTGCGCTACCTCGAGGAAGGCGAGATGTGGGCCATCGACGTGCCCGCCCGCATGCTCTCGGCGATCGAGGCGACCAACGCGGAGTCTTCGGCCGCCGGCGGCGTGCAGGCCACGAAGTTCGTGGTGCCCAGCGGCGCGAGCGACGCGCTGCCCTTCCTCGTGCGCGGGTGGAATGCGGTGTGCCTGTCGTGCATCGACCCGTACATCGGGGCGCCGCGCAACTACCACTCGCCCTCGGACACCTGGTCGAACATCGACGAGAAGGAGCTGAACTCGAGCATCGACTACGCCGAGCGCTTCTTGAGGCGCCTCGCGGCGAGCTGAGCGCGGGAGAAAAAACGGCGCTTCGTTGCGCAGCCGGGCTGATCAGGGTGTCTTCACGGCGTCGTCAAAACCAGCCGTCGAACCCGTTGTCCCTGAAAGCCCCAACCATGCCGACCGCTCCGAAGATTGGCCCCATCCTCAACCCGATTCGCCCGCCGCCCGCGGCGAAGCTCCCCACCGTGAAGGAACTCAAGAACGTGCTCGGCGCGTGGGAGTTCCAGTCGCCGAACCACACCATCCCGTGGAAGACGAAGAAGCCCGCGGTGCTGACCAGCAAGGAGATCGTGGTCGTCAAGCCGCCCCCGAAGGGCCGCACCGGCGACTCGATTCGCGCCTTCATCCTCAAGAGCGACCCGACCAAGGTGTACTTCGAGAAGGGCGGCAGCACGATGCCGCACTACTTCGGGCCGGTGTCGTGGCAGCAGCTGCCCAAGGGCCTTCCGGGTCCGATCATGAACCCCCCGCGCAACGGCGGGTGAGTCAGAGGCTCGCCAGCGCGACGCGGTACAGGGCGCGGTAGCCCATGCGCGGGGCGAGCTCGAACTTCTCGGCGTGGAAGCAGTCCTTCAAGATGGACTGCCCCACGTCGGTGCCGCCGAGGCTGAGCAGCGTCTTCTCGATGTCGCTCACCACCGCGGCCTGCACGCCCATCGCGACGGCCACGCCGTCGTTGGGCGCCTCGTCGGTGAACCCGAGCACCTTGAAGCCGGCCTTCTGCTCGGGCCACACCTCGCCGATGCCGGTCTCGTCACCGGGGCCGGCAGGCGCGAAGACGCTCGTGACGTCGGCCTTGCCGTTGAAGACCGCCTCGAGCGCCGCGCGGTAGTTTCCCGCGAAGTCCTGCTGGTGGAAGGTGCGCGCCGGGTCGAGGCCCTTGTCGCGCAGCCACGCCATCGGCAGGAGGTAGCCGCCCACCGAGTCGCGGTCAGACCACACCGCGGTGGTGCCCTTGAGGGTGTCCAGGGTGACGTTGGAGTTCTGCTTGGTGACCAGCGCCGCGCGGTAGACCGACGCGCCGTTGCGCACGCCGCGCACCAGCACGCGCACGCCCATCGCCTCGATGCGCGCGCAGACGAACGGCGGTGCCCAGGCCGCGTCGACCTTGCCCGACAACAGCTCGCGGGCGAGCTGCTCGTAGCTGCCGGCGACGGTGACCTCGGTGTCGCGGCCCAGCGCCTGGGACAAGTGCGCCTGCAGCTGCACCGCGCGCGACTTCGTGTCGGGGCCCAGCGAGGCGGGCAGGGCGAAGCGCACGTGGCTGCGGGGGGCGCGGGTCGTCACGTCAGCTCTCCACCGTGATGCGCGCCACTTCGTGATCGGCCAGCCCGAAGGTGGCCTGCAGGAGATCGAGCACCCGCAGCTCGGCCGGGCTCGGCTTGCCGTCGGAATACGCGACGCGCACCGCGAGGCGGAAGGCGCGCGAGCGCTGGGCGTGGGTCGACAGCCCCTGCGCCAGCGCGCTCAGCCGCGAGGGCAGCCCCTCCGACGTGAGGTTCTCGACCGCGTCGCGCAGGTACTTCTGCGCCGACTCGAGCGAGACTTCCTTGAAGACGGGGTCGCCGGCGAGGTTCTCGAGCATCGACTGCAGCTCGTGTTCCTTCACCTGGCCGTCGGCCGCCGACACCAGCACCATCGTCTCGGCGTAGAGCTGCTCGAGCGGCTCGCCCAGCACGTCGGCCAGCGACGCGCCCGACTGCACCTGCTCGAAGGTGCGCGAGACCTCGTCTTCGGTGAGCCCGAGCGCGCGCTGCAGGCTCTTGAGCACGCCCAGCTCTTCACGGGTCGCGCGCTCGTCGGCCAGGGCGATGGAGGTCGCCAGCCCGAACGCCAGCAGGCGGCTGCGGTGATCGCCCAGCCGTTCCTTGAGCACGTGGAGGATGTCGTCGAGCGTGCGCGCCTGCGAGAGGCGGCGCACCGAGTGCTCCACCATGCCCGACAGCTCGGCCGCGTCGACGCCGTCGAACTCCGGGCGCTCGATGATGCGGGTCAGCAGCTGCTGCAGCTCGATGGCCTCGATCTTCCCGTCGGCGCTGGCGGCCAACACCATCGCGTCGAGCAGCGCGGCGTTTCGATCGGCGCGGGTCTGGGCGAGCGCGTTACGCGGCATGCGGGCTCTCCGGGGCAGGGCCGATCGTGGGGGCGCGCGGCGTCTCGTGGGCAGGCGACCACAGCTTCTGGTCGAGGAGGTGGCTGGGGTGCAGGTTGCCCATCGCGGCGAGCAGCGAGTTGCGCACCATGGGGACTTCCTTCGCGAGCTCGTCGACCAGCTTCTTCACCTTCTTGCGCTGGAGGTTTTCCTGCGAGCCGCAGAGGTCGCACGGAATGATCGGGAAGCGCATCAGCTCGGCGAACTTCACGAGGTCGGCCTCGGGCACGTACGCGAGCGGGCGAATCACCGTGTTGCGGCCGTCGTTGCTGAACAGCTTGGGCGGCATGGTCGCCGTGGTGCCGGCGAAGAACTGGTTGAGCAGGAAGGTGTGAATGAGGTCGTCGCGGTGGTGGCCGAGCGCGATCTTCGTGCAGCCCAGCTCGACCGCCGCCGTGTAGAGGATGCCGCGGCGCAGGCGCGAACACAGCGAGCACTGGGTCTGCCCGGGCTTCAGCTTGTCGAGCACCACCGAGTACGTGTCTTCCTTGAGCAGCTTGTAGGGGTACTCGTTTTCCTTCAGCCAGCCCTCGAGCATCGCCGCGGGGAAGCCCGGGTGGCCCTGGTCGAGGTTGACCGCGATGAGGTCGAACTTCACCGGCGCGCGGCGCTGCAACACGCGCAGCAGGTGGAGCATGGAATACGAGTCTTTCCCGCCCGAGATGGCGACCATGATGCGGTCGCCGTCTTCGATGAGCGAGAAGTCAGCGACGGCCTTGCCGACGTGCTGCAGGAGCGATTTCTCCAGTCGGTTGAGCTCGTCCACTTGAAGACTCCTCACGAGGCCCCCCGGCCCCTTTCAGACGCGCGGGCGGTTAGCCCAATCGGGAGTTTTTGCAAAGCGCGCAGGCGCGGCGAATGGGGTAGGGGAAGCGTCGTGGCAACACCAACGAACGTGGTCGACGTGACGAGGGCGGAGCAGGTGTCGGAGGTCGCTTCGCAGCTGGCCCCGGCGCGGGAGATCGCGGTCGACGTCGAGGCCGACTCGATGCACCACTTCCGGGCGTCGCTGTGCTTCGTGCAGCTCGGCACCGACACCGACATCTTCCTCGCCGACACGCTCTCGCCGGGCGTCACGCTCGACCCGTTGAAGGCGATGTTCGCCGAGCCGGGCGTCACCAAGTACTTCCACGCGGCGCAGGGCGATTTGCAGTACCTCGCGGAGGCCGGCGTGCGCGTGCGCGGGCTGTTCGACACGCACCGCGCGGTGACGTTGCTGGGCTGGCCGAAGAACGGGCTCGCGGACCTGGTGAAGGAGAAGCTGGGCGCGACGCTCAAGAAGGAACACCAGCAGGCCGACTTCTCGATTCGCCCGCTGCCGCCGCAGCTGCGCGAGTACATCGCCGACGACGTGCGCTACCTGTGCGAGGTGGCGCGCTGGGTGCGCGAGGCGTGCGCGACGGCCGACATCCTCGAAGAGGTGCTGCTCGACTGCGATCGCATGTGCGACGAGGCGACCGCGCGGCCCGACCTGAAGGACTTCGAGCCGAAGCTGCAGCGCCAGGGGCTCGGTCGCGAGCAGCTGGCCGTCGCGTGGCACGTCGCGCAGGAACTCCACCGCCGCCGGCTCGAGTGGGCCGAGAAGGCCGACGTGCCGATGGGCCGCATGCTCTCGAACATGGCGCTCTCGGCGATCGCGCAGAAGCTGCCCACCGAGGTGAAGGTGCTCGGCCGGCTCGAGGGTGTGCGCGGCCAGGTGGTGCGCGAGCACGCCGAAGAGATCTTGCAGATGATCGCCACGGTGCAGGCCGAGGTGAAGGCCGGCACGCGCACGCTCGACTTCGAGAAGAAGGACCGCGACCCCCGCAAGAAGAAGCGCGAGGAAGCGCTGCTCGAGTGGCGCAAGAAGATGGCGCTCGAGCGCAAGGTGCAGAACTCGGTGGTGCTCTCGAACGCGCTGGTCGACGCGCTCGCGCGGCAGCCTCCGCGCACCGTCGATGAGCTGACCGCGGTGCCGTGGTTCGGCGCGGGCCGCGTGAAGCGGTACGGCGAGGCGCTGGTGGCGCTGCTCGCGCCGCTGCAGGGCTGACGAATCGCGTGGCGAACCTCGTCTTGCTGCTGCTGTGCTTCGCGCTGGGCCTCGCCGCTCGCCGCAGCGGCGCGTTCCCCGCCGACAGCCACAAGGCGGTGACGGCGTGGGTGCTGTGGGTGTCGTTGCCAGCGCTGGTGTTCCGCTCGATTCATGGCGTGGCGCTCGAGCGCACGCTGGTGCTCGGGGCGGGGCTCTTGTGGCTGGTCTTCCTCGTGCCGGCGGTGATCGCCGTGCTGCTGCTGCGGCGAGACCCGGCGCGGGCGCGCGGGGAACTGGGCGCCACCGTGCTCTGCTCGGGCCTGTGCAACACCGCCTTCGTCGGGCTCCCGCTGCTCGAGGCGCTGGGCGGGAAGGACGTGCTCGGGCCGGCGGTGGTGGTCGATCAGCTCGGAGCGTTCCTCGCGCTGTTCCTCTTCGCGCTGCCGTTCGCGACGTGGCTCGAGGCGGGCACGGTGTCGTTTCGCGCGTCGCTCGAGAAGCTCGGCCGGAGCCCGGCGCTGTGGGCGCTGGGGCTCGCGCTCGCCACGCGCTCGATCGACGTGCCGCCCGCGGCCGACACGGTGCTGGCGCGGCTGGCCGACATGCTGAGCCCGCTGGCGATCGCGACCATCGGCTGGCAGCTCGATCTGCGCGCGCTGCAGGGCAACGGGCGGCGGCTGCTGCTGGGCCTCACGTGGAAGCTGGTGCTCGCGCCGGCGGTGGTGCTGGGCGTGTTGTTGCTCTGGCGCGGGCACCTGGGGATCACCGAGCGCGTGATTCTCGCGCAGGCGGCGATGGCGCCGATGGTGACCGCGGGCGTAGTGGCCACCGAGCACAAGCTCGCACCGTCACTCGCCGCGGCGTTCATCGCCCTCGGCGTGCCGCTGAGCCTGGTGACGGTCAGCGCGTGGTGGCAGCTCAGTGGGTGACGTGAATCACGTACGTCCGCGAAACGCCGTTGGTCAGCGGCGTCAGCGAGATGTCGGTGTCGGTCACGGGGTCGATGGGCACCTGCCCGCCGGACATGAAGAGCGGGTTGGCGCCGAGGAGGCCGCCCGCTGAGCTGTACGCGAGGGACACCGACGTCGGGGTGCCGACGGGATCGAAGTAGAGGTTGATAAACGTCGCGGCCGGCCGGACCTTGACCGTGTACTGCACCGCCGGATCCCACGTGAACGGCGGCCAGAGCTGCGGGTTGCCGATGTCGATGGTGAGGAAGAGATCGCGCAGGCCGTCGTTCTTGTCGCTCGGAATGAAGTGGTAGATGACGCCCGCTTCCTTCGCGCAGGGCGCCATCATGCTCATGCTGCACGCGCCGGAGTTGCTGCCGTCGTTGAGGACCACCTTCAAGTCGAAGCGGTGCGCGACGCTGCCGGCGTTGTTGGTCGCGAGGAGCCGCAGCGGGGCGCCGGCGTCGGGGAGCGTGCCGCCCATGTCGAGCGGCACGTTGACGTTCGCGGAGAACACCTGGTTGCTCGCTGCGGGGCCAGCGGTGAACCACCCGGTCGCCGAGAGGCCGAAGCCGCTGATGCTGCCGGACTGCGTGTCGTGCACGCCGACCAGGAGGGTCTCGCTCGCCGTTTCGCTGCCGCCGAGGAGCGACGGGTCGTCGAAGTGGTGACGCGGGATCTTCACGTAGAAGGCGCCGGCGACGACCGGGATGATCATGTCGGGGAGGCCGGCGTCGATCGCGTCGACGAGCAGGTTGAAGCTGCGAACGTCGGGGAGGATCACGACCGGGGGCGGGTTGATGCCGCCAGCGTCGGGGGGAGGCCCGCCACCGGTGCCGCTGCCCCCGCCGGTGAAGGTTCCGCCACCGCCAGTGCCGCCTCCTCCGCCGGTGCTGGCGCCGCCGCCACCTCCGGTACCACCGCCGGTGGCGCCTCCGGTGCCGCCGCCGAACGGCGTGCCACCACCGCCCGCGCCGCCCGCCGTCGACCCGCCGCCAGTTCCACCGCCCGCGGTTCCGCCACCGGTCGTTCCTCCGCCGGTTCCTCCGCCGGTCGTTCCGCCGCCGGTCGTCCCGCCGCCCGTCGTTCCGCCGCCCGTCGTTCCACCGCCCGTGGTCCCGCCGCCCGTCGTCCCGCCGCCCGTCGTTCCACCGCCCGTCGTTCCACCGCCGGTCGTTCCACCGCCCGTTGTTCCACCGCCCGTCGTTCCGCCGCCCGTCGTCCCGCCGCCACCGCCGGTCGCGCCTGGCGTGATGCACTCACCGCTCTCGCAGATCAGCCCAGGCCGACACTCGGAGTCGTTCGCGCACGGGTCGGAGATTCCGCGGCACGACGCGACGACACCGGCCGCGAGGGTCAACAACGCGAAGCTGCGAAACGCGCGCGGTGCGTTCATCGGTCTCCGCTCAGTGTGTCACGAGGATGACGTAGTCGCGGGTGATGCCGCCCGTGGTGACGCTGAGCGTGATGGTGGTGTCCGCGTTGACGTCGACGCCCACCGCGCCGCCGCTCACGAACCCGGTGCTGACCGTCGGACTGCCGCCGAAGGGTTGCGAGGACACGGTGACGCTCTCGGGGACGCCGATGGGGTCGAAGTAGAGGCTCACGAACGTGACCGTGGGCCTGACGGACACGGTGTACGTGACGGCGGGATCCCAACTGAAGGCTGGCGACAGCTGCGGATTGGCGGACGAGATGATGAACAGGTCGCGCAGGCCGTCGGTCTTGGTGCGCAGCGAGAGCCCGTAGAGCGCCGTCGAGTCGACCCCGCCGACGCTGACCCCGGCTTTGACCTCGAGGTACCCGCCGTTGCGGATCGCCGCGTTGTTGTCGGTGATCTTGAAGTCGGGGAGCCCGATCGAGCTGGTGCCGCCGAGGTCGGCCGGCAGCGTCGCGTTCAGTCGCGTCCAGGTGATGGCGGGCCCCAGCGTCGGCATGCCCCAGATGGCGCCCGCGTCAGCGCTGATGCCCGAGTAGTTGGTGTTGGTGACGTCGCGGAGTGTGACGCCGAGCTGCCCGGCGTTCACGAACGGGTGACTCGCGTTGTGTCGCGGCAGCTTGAAGTACCAGGTGTTGTTGAACACCGGGATGATGATGTCGACGCCGCCGTCCATCATGCCGCCCTGAATCGAGCGCCCATCGACGAAGGTGAGAATTGGGCCGGTGCCGGACCCGCCGCCACTTCCTCCGGAGCCGCCACCGGCTCCTCCGCCTGCACCGCCGCCGGCTCCTCCGCCTGCACCGCCGCCGGCTCCTCCGGTTCCTCCGCCCGCGCCGCCTCCGGTTCCTCCGGCACCACCGCCACCGCCCCCGGTTCCTCCTGCACCGCCACCGCTGCCGCCTCCGGTTCCTCCCGCGCCGCCACCGCCACCGCCGGTTCCTCCCGCGCCACCACCACCGCCACCTCCGACTCCAGTTCCGCCGCCGCCACCGACCGCGGAGCCGCCACCGACCGCGGAGCCGCCGCCGACCGCGGAGCCGCCGCCGACCGCGGAGCCGCCACCGACCGCGGAGCCGCCGCCGACCGCGGAGCCGCCGCCGACCGCCGAACCGCCGCCAGCTGCCGAACCGCCGCCGACCGCCGTGCCGCCGCCAAGCGCCGATCCACCGCCGACCGCGCTTCCACCGCCGCCGCCGACTGCGCCACCACCCTTGCCGCCGTCATGCTCGGTCGGGACGCCGCACGCGCCCTCTTCGCAGATCAGCCCCGGTGCGCACTCGCCGTCGTTGACGCACTCGTCACCGGAACCACGGCACGAAGCGACGACCGCGAGGGTCGCTCCGACGAGCAGGATTCTCGGGTGCACGGGGCCGAGCCTATTCAGGTCGCTGGTGGGTGGTCGACAACCCGTGCAGATTCCGTCCGCGCATGAGCACCTCCCGGCCGGGCGTCATCGAGCTGTCGCTGGGCGGTCGCGGCCCGAAGAAGGCCTTCGTCTTCGACCCGCACCGGCTCGCGCTGCCGTGTTGGGCCGAGGCCGGTGGTCCGTCGATGTTGATCACCTTCGATCGCCACTTCGACACCGTGCCGCCGCGCGCTCGCACTCCGCGCGGGCTGTCGAACGACGAACTCGATCGCCACGCGCGCGAGCAGCTCGATGCGCGCAACTTCGACCACATTCCCGCGGCGATGCAGGCGGGGGTGATCACCGACGCGCTGATCATCGCGCGGGCGCGGCCTCCCGGGGCGCTGACGGCCGACTTCGAAGATCACGCGCTGATCACCGCCTCGACGCTCGACGTGGTCACGGCCGAGTGGGGCACCGACCACGCCTCACCCGAGGGCAAGCGCGTCGCGGCGGCGTTGGCCCGTGCCGAGCGCGTGGTGCTCGACTTCGACCTCGACTGCTTCACGACCCCCAGCGACGCCGACCCGACGACCGTCGTGCCGTGGACGCTCGAGCTGATCCGCGACTTCGTTCAGCCCAGGGGCAGCGCGCCGTTCTGGGACGCGGTGCTCGCCAGGTGCGTGCTGATGACCTTCGCGCGTGAGCCGGGCCACTGCGGCGGGCTGGTCGCGTCGGGCCGGCTCTTCGAGGCCGCGGCGCAGGCGATCTTCGTCGAGTTGCTGCGCGGCGATCTGCCGTGACCTGATCAGCGGGCGAAGACGGTGCCGCGGCTGCCCGGCTCGCGCGCCTCGTCGAGGATCGCCGAGTCAGGTGACAGCCCCACGATGTGGATCGCGCCGATGCCCTCGTCGAGCATGGCGAGCGATTCCTCGACCTTGGGGATCATGCCGCCCTGGATCACGCCGCTCTTGATCTGCGCGCGCGCGTCGTCGGGCGTCAGCCGCGGAATGCGCGTGCTCGCGTCGTCCTTGTTGCGCAAGACGCCCGGCACGTTCGAGACGAGGAACAACCGCGCCGCGTGCAGCCGGCTCGCGAGCCGCGTCGCCACCGTGTCGGCGTTGACGTTGTAGACGTTGCCGAACGCATCGCCGGCGAGGCACGCGATGACCGGCACCACGCTCGCCTTGGCCAGCGTCTCGAGGAGGTCGAGGTTCACGCCGGCGACGTCGCCGACCAGCCCGTAGTCGACCTGCTCGCCGCCGACCTGCACCGGAGGCCGCCGCGTCGCCTCGACCAGCCCCGCCGACACGCCGCTGGTGGCGATCGCCGTCACCTGCGCGAGCCGCATCGCCGACGCGACGTTCACGCCGACGCCGCCGAGCGCCTGCTTCATCACCTCGAGCGTCGCCTCGTCGGTCACGCGCTGGCCGGCCACCTGCTTCGTCGCCAGGCCCAAGCGCTTCGAGAGGTCAGTCGCCTGCGGGCCGCCGCCGTGCACCACCGCCACCTTCACTCCGGCTTCGAGGAACGCGTTGATCGCGCGCCCGACGGTGGCGGCCAGCTTGCGTACGTCCTGGGCGAGCTCGCCGCCGATCTTCACCACGAACCAGCGACCCGCGAACGCGTCGAGTTGCGACATGGAAAAGGCTCATTCCAAAGTTGCGCGAGGCTTTCCAGCTGATCGAGACTCCGCGTCCATGATCAAGACCACCAAGCGCGTCGAGACCCTGCTGTCGAACAAGACCATCAACAACGAGAAGAACGACTACCACGCGTACGGCCGCACGCTTCCCGGCCACCCGCCGCCGCTCTTCGGTCAGCAGTACAAGTTCGGCAAGGCCGAGGCGCAGAAGCTCAGCAAGGCGATCGTCGCCAACTACGAGCCGGCCACCGCCAAGAAGGTGCTCAAGGAGATCTTCGAGCGCTCGAACACCACCCTGATGTCGAAGGGCACGGTGGCGCTGACGCGCGACGCCGCGACCGAGCTCAACAAGCTCGCCAAGCAGTTCAACGTCGACCTGACGTTCAAGTCCGGCCAGCCGCGCCCGATCCACCCGGTGGGCTGAGCGTGGGCAAGCGGTCGCTGCAGTCAGACGCTGAGATCAAGGCCGAGGTCGATGGCCTGCTCGGTGCGTTCGGCGTGGTCGGTGAGGCCGACCCGTCGTTCGAAGACGATGACCGCCCGAAGTTGAAGAGCGGGGAGAAGGCGGGAACGCCGATCCCCTCCGCCGACGCCGACGCCCTGTGGGGCGGGGCGCCGAAGAAGAAGTGACGTGGGCTCCGCGGGCGTCAGGCCGTCGAAGGCGTGGCGCTCGAGCGAAGCGGCCTGGTCACACCTCCGCACGGCACGGAAGCGACGCGCCAGCCAGTTGCTGTTCGATGCGCCCGGCGGTGCCCTGCCTCGCAGCGACGATGCGCGCCGCTTCTGGTCGCAGCGCACGTGGAGCGAGTTCGCTGCGGTGCCCGCAGTCTCGCAGGTGGTGCTCGCCCTCGTCCGCGCCGGTGCGCCGCTCGAGACGCTGGGCGCGTACACCGCGATCGCCGACGACGAGGTGCGCCACGCGATGCTGAGCCGCGAGCTCGCCGAGCGGTTTGGCGGGTACGTCGACGAGGTGCCCGCGGGGCTCGAGTACGCGCCGCGCGCGCTGGCTGACGTGAACGACGTGCCGGTGCACGTGTGGGGGCTGGCGAACGGGTGCTTCAGCGAGACCGTGTCGCTCGAGCTGATCCGCGCGCGGCATGCGGCGACGAAGCACCCGGTGATTCGCGCGGTGCTCGCCGAGACGTTGAAGGACGAAGCGGTGCACGTGCGCGTCGCGTGGGAGCTGGCGGAGCAGTTGTGGCCGAAGCTGCCAGCGGCGGAGAAGCGCGAGCTGCGGGCGTACGGCGAGGCGCTGGGGCAGATGTTGCGACGGACCTTCGCGACGTCGGGGTTGCCGGCGCGCGTGCGGGCGAGGGAGCGCGCGTTGCGAGAGCGGACCGCGGCGCTTGGGCTCGGGTCGGTGGGGCCTGATGAGGAAGATCAGATCGTCGAGCGAACGCTCATGCAGATCGCCGCGCGCCTCGGGTGAGCGCTCCCTCTCCTCTCAGAGGAGAGGGCCGGGGTGAGGAGAGAACCCGGAGCACTGCGCCCGTCGATTTTCCCCTCACCCCGACCCTCTCCCCCGCGGGGGAGAGGGAGCAGTTCACTGGCAGCCGCTGACCTGCAGCTTGCGCAGCCGCTCTCGCGCTTCATCGAGCTCGAGGCCCGGCGTGATCAAATCCGGCGGCGGATCCCCAGCCTGCATGCACTGCGCGTAACCCACCTGCGTCTGCCCCTGGATCGTCGCGCGGCACCTCGCGCTGCGAGTGCTCTGCAGCTGCGCATAGTCGGACTTCAACTTCGCGATGCGCGCTTCGATCGCGGTGATCTCGTCCTTCGCCTTGCTGCACGACGGCAGCTCACGCGACGTCGAGGGCACCCCGATCAGCCCCCCATCGCTCGAGCGCGGCGCCTCGTTCTGCGGCATCGGCATCACCATCACCGGCGCCCCGCTCGTGGTGCGCACCTTCGCGCCCTTCGGAATCGAGCTCTGGTCGTCGGTGAAGTGCGACTCGCCCTTCGAGTCCACCCACTCGTAGATGGTCTGCCCGAGGAGGAGCGCGAGGAGCAGGGTCTTCATGCCGCGACGAAACGCCTTTCCCCGCCGCGACGCAACGTCAGCGCCGCACGCAGTAGTCGCTGTTGAAGGTGCCGCTGAGGCTGGAAGTCCCACCGTCGCCGACGCCGAAGGTGGCGCTGAAGGTGCCGGCCGCCGAGCAGTCGGCCACGCTCGAGAGGGTGAGCGAGCCCTCCTGCAACACGCGCACTCCGCCGTCGAGCACTGCGAAGCCGGTGAAGAACGGCCCGCCGTCGGTGTGCTGCGAGTCGGCGTAGGTGCCCGCGGTCACGCGATCGCTGCCCGTGCGCTGCACCCAGAACCACACGCCCTCGCTGGTGGTGTCGCCGGCGTCGGGTTCCTGCGCGCACGGCACCGCCTGGCGCAGCAGCGAGATGTACATCGTGGCGCCCGTGATGCCGGCGTCGGGCGGCCGGGTCTGCGCGGTGCTCTGGTACGAGCTGCCGACGGAGAACGCGAGGTCGCCCTGCGTCGTGCCGCTGCCCGACGGCGAGACGCTCGCGAGGCAGTTGATGCCCGAGTCGGGGTCGTTGCTCGGCAGGGGAACCGTGAAGCACCCGCTGAGCGCCGAGACGCCCAGCACCGCACCAGCCACCAGGAAGTGAGTTCGCATGGCCGGCGCGCGGTGCAACGCGCGTGCACACCCGCAACCGCGCGGAGGATCTGCGCTGGAGCGTCAGCGCGCAGGGTGGGGTGACGCGCTTGTCCTGCCGCGAACGTCAGAACGAGATGCCGGGCCAGGAGGGCAGCGGCGTCTCAGCCTTCGGCGGCAACAACACGCCCATCGGGTACACGCACGAGGTGCCCATCAGCACGCCGGCCGGGCGGTGGTTGCCGCTGGCCTTCACGCCGGAGAAGGGCAGGCGGCCGCTGGCGCCCGCGCTCGAGCGGTTCCAGTGCAAAACCCCGACACGGAGCGCATCGGCTGCGCGTTCGAAGAGCTCCGCGCTGCGCGTGAAGACGGCGGCAGACAGGCCGAAGGGCGTCTCGTTGGCGAGCGCGATGGCCTCATCGGCGTCGGCGACGGTGACGACCGCGAGATCGGGCGCGAACAGCTCGGTGTCGGTGTAGCCCGCGACGTGCTGCACGCTGCCGCGCGCGACGTGGACCGCGGGGCGCACGTAGTGGCCGCGGGTGCGGGCCTCGGCGATGCCTCCGGGAACGACGGCCTCGAAGCCGGCGCCCACCGCTTTCTTCTGCGCGTCGATCAGCGCGCGCCGCGTGCCCTCGGAGATCACCGGGCCCATAAACACGCCCTCGTCGGCGGGGTGGCCGACCTTCACCGAGCGCGCGGCGGCGGCGAGGCGGTCGATGAACTGCGCCGCGATGCCCTTCGTGACGTAGACGCGCGAGGTCGCGGTGCAGCGCTGGCCGGAGGTGGCGAAGCCCGAGAAGGCGATCTCCCGCACCGCGCGCTCGAGGTCGACGTCGTCAAAGACGAGCGAGGCGTTCTTGCCGCCCAGCTCGAGCGCGATGAGCACGCCCGGGCGGTGCGCGTTGGCCGCGACGATCTGCTGCCCGACTGGCACCGAGCCCGTGAAGAGGATCGCGTCGACGCCGGGGTGCGTGGACAGGTGCTGCGCCACCGGCACCGCGCCCTGCACCACGTTGAAGACGCCGGGTGGGAAGCCTGCGTCGGCGAAGCACTGCGCCATCAGCGCGGCGGTCAGCGGCCCCTTGTCCGACGGCTTGAAGACCACCGTGTTGCCCATCAGCAGCGCGGGCACGATCTGCCCGTTGGGGAGGTGGCCGGGGAAGTTGAAGGGACCCAACACCGCGACCACGCCGTGCGGGCGGTGGCGAATTTCGCCGGGCAGATCGTCGATGCGGTGATCGCGCGTGAAGGCGGTCGCCTCGCCCAGCGAGACGTCGACCTTGGTGACCATCGCCTGCACCTCGGTCTTCGCTTCCCACAGCGGCTTGCCGATCTCCCGGCTGATGGCCTTCGTCAGCTCGTCGAGCCGCGCCTTGAGCGCCGCCTGGTACTTCTTGAGCAACTCGGCGCGCGCGGCCTGGCCCAGCTTCCGCCACGCTGGAAATGCGGTGCGCGCGGCGTCGACGGCGGCGTCGACCTGCGAGCGGGCCCAGGGCACCTCGAGCACCCGGTCGTCGAGGTCGGCCGGGCTGAAGGTGACCAGTGTTCCCTCGGGGTTGGCAGGCACCGTGAGACTTCCGCCGATGAAGTCTGTCTTCATGGCAGGCGGTTTAACTGTTCACCCCTCGCGCGGCACGGAGCTTTGTGCCAAGAGCCGCGCGCCAACTTTTGGGAGGTTTTTCATGTCGCGTCTCGCACTGACCGCAGTCCTCGCCGTTGGTTTCGCCAGCACCGCCCAGGCCGGGCAGATCGTCTACGCCCAGGGCAACTTCTTCCTCGCGAAGAACAGCCTCTCGGCCGTCAACTACCGCTCGGGCACGATGATCCCGCTGGGCGCCAAGGTCGAGGTGCTCAAGACGTCGGACGACGAGGTGAAGTGCAAGGTGGTCGACACCGGCACCGAGTTCGAGTTCGTCGGGCACAAGTCGCTGGGCAAGTCGGCGCGCGATCTCTTCAAGGGCTTCTTCGCCGAGGCCGACCCGGCGCCGAAGCTGGCCGCGCTCCCCGCTGATCAGCAGAAGGCCGTGCGCGCCGGTGAGCTGACGATCGGCATGAGCCGCGAGGCCGTGCTGATGGCGATGGGCCCGCCGCCTCCGCACAAGACCGCGTCGCTCGAGGCGCCGAAGTGGATCTACTGGCAGTCGAAGATGGCGCAGCTCGAGGTGAACTTCGACGGCGAGGGCAAGGTCGAGTCGTTCGGCCCGCTCGGCAAGCCCGAGAAGAAGCCCTTCCTGGGCGGCCTCTTTGAAAAGAAGGAAACGCCCAAGGAATACCTCTACGCGCGCGGCAACCTGCACCACGAAGAGGGCACGCTCTCGTGGGTGAACTACCAGGTCGGCCCGATCATCCCGGTGAACACCAAGATCGAGATCGTCGACAAGGGCAGCTCGAGCGTGAAGTTCAAGATCGCCGGCGAAGACAAGACCTACGTGTTCGAGAACGACAAGCGCTCGGGCAAGGAAGTGTGGCCGATGTTCCTCGAGGTCTTCTCGCCCGACGACCAGGACGCGACGTTCAAGAAGCTCGTCGCCGGTGATCAGAAGATGGTGAAGGCCGCCGAGGTGCAGCCGGGCATGTCGCGCGAAGCGGTGCGCATGGCGTGGGGCCCGCCGCCGCCGCACATGACGCCCTCCTTCGAGTCGACCACGTGGACGTACTGGAAGACGAAGATGGTGAAGGTGGCGGTCACCTTCAAGAATGACAAGGTCGAGTCCATCAAGTGACGAAAGTCCTCCAGCGAACCGATCGGCTCGGCCGGCAGAAGCCGAGCGCGGGCTCGACGTGGATGGTGAGCGTCGCGACGGGCCCCGATGCGGGCCGGTCGTGGCCCCTCGACAAGCCGGCGACCGTCGGCTCGGGTGAGGAGTGCGAGGTGAAGCTGACTGACACGTCGGTCTCGCGTCGCCACGTGAAGCTCGAGCCCCGCCCACAGGGTGTCTCGCTGGAAGACCTGCAGTCCACCAACGGCACGCTGGTCGGCGGGGCGCGCGTCGAGACGGCGCTGATCCCCGAGCACGGCGTGCTCACCATCGGCCGCACCACGTTGACGGTGCGCGCGATGAGCGTCGAGACCGCGCCGCTGGGGCCGCAGCAGTTCGAGGGCCTCGTCGCCACGTCGGCGGCGATGCGCCGCGTCTTCGGGCTGGTCGATCGGCTCTCGTCGTCGGACACGCCGGTGGTCTTCGTGGGCGAGCCGGGCACGGGGCGCGAGTCGCTCGCCCGGGCGCTCCACAGCTTGAGCCCGCGGCGGCAGAAGCGCTTCGTGGCGGTGCAGTGTTCGCACCTCGCGCCGCAGCTCATCGACGAGGCGCTCTTCGGCACGAAGGACGGCTCGGCGCCCGGCGCGTTGATCGACGGCGACGGCGGCACGGTGTTCCTCGAGTCCATCGGCGAACTGCCCCCGGAGCTGCAGGCGCGGCTCTTGCGCGTGCTCGAGAAGTCGCAGGTCAAGACGCCGGGCGGTTCGCGCCAGGTCGACGTGCGCATCGTCGCGTCGTGCTCTCACGAGCTGACGGGCGAAGCCCGCGCGGGCCGCTTCAACCACGAGCTGGCGTTCAAGCTGGCGGTGGCCACCATTCGCGTGCCGTCGCTGCGCGAGCGCCGCGAAGATTTGCCGGTGCTCATCGGCGCCCTCGTCGCGCAGCTGGGCAAGGAATCGTTCTCGCTGACCGACGAGCTGCTCGCGCTGTTCGCCGCGTGGGACTGGCCGGGCAACGTGCGCGAGCTGCGCAACGTCGTCGCGCGCGCGGTGGTGAGCGAGTCCGTCTCGGTCGACAGCACGCTCAACCCGCCGACCGAGGGCGCGTCTCCCGCGGCCCGCGCGCCCGCGGTGGCCGACGTGCCCTTCAAGGAAGCCAAGGAGTCGCTCGTCGAGGGCTTCACGCGCGAGTACCTGAAGGCGCTGGTGGTGAAGCACGACGGCAACGTGAGCCAGATGGCGCGCGCGTCGGGGCTGGCGCGCACCTACGTGCACGAGCTGCTGACCAAGCACGGGCTGACCTACAAGACCTGAGTCACGCGGGCGGGCGCAGCTGCATCGCGAACGAGCCGAGCGCGATGAAGAAGAGCCCGCCGATCGGCGTGATGGCCGACGAGAGCGAGGGCACGGCGCTCAGGGGCCAGGCGCAGGCGACGACACGGCCGGGACGTCCTTCGGCATGCACTCCACGCCGACGCTCCACGCACCGACGCACGCCGTGGCGAGCCCGAGGTACGTGCCGAGCGCGATGCCGGCGAGGCCCAGCGTGAGGCCCGGTCCGACGAGCGAGCGGTTCTTGATGGCCGCGGCGACGGGCCCGATGAACGGCGGCCCGAAGATGGTCGCGGTCGAGCTGATGATCGCCGTGTCGACGTCGATGCCGAACACGCGGCACAGCGCGAAGTGGATGATCGCCGCGCTGACCATCACGATGAACACGAACGACAGCAGCGTCAGCGAGGTGCCGGTCACCTTGCTCACGTCGGCGAGGCTGCCCGTCGCGACGCAGAAGATGAGCAGCGCGTACTCACCCAGCTCGAAGCTGCCGTCGAGCTCGCGCACCTTCTTGAACAGCGAGGCGCCGATGCCGAGCGTGGTGACGCCCAGCATCACGATGCCGATCTGCACGGGCCCGAGGCTGCCATCGAGGCGCAGCATCGAGAGCGCCACCGACACGCCCGCGAACACCACCGTCAGAGCGAACGAGAGGGCCATCGGCTTGACGTGCTTGCGCGTCCACTTCGAGAGGGTCTCGCCCGGGTGCTCGATGAGCTCGTGGTGCGGCTCGCCCTGGAAGGGCTTCAAGACCTTCGACAGCATGCGGTGCGCGACCGAGAGCAGGAAGACGAGGTACGCGCCGCCGCACAGCACGTCAGACGCGTTGAGCACCACGAAGGTCTCCTGCCGGGTGTGCAGCGCGAAGCCGATGGCCGACATGTTCGCGGTGCCGCCGACGTACACGCCGACCAGCATGCCGGCGATCTTCCACCACTCCGGCGTCGCGCCCCGGTACGCCCAGCCGACGGCGAAGGCGGCCACCACCGCGGCGACACACGCGCACGCGAACGAGACGAGCAGGTTGCGGGCGAGCGAGACCCACTTCTTCAAGTCGGTCGAGAAGAGCAGCAGGGGAATGGCGATCAGCACCGCGCCGCCGGCGACGTTGGTGCCGAACGTCTCGTCGAGGTGCACGCCGGGGAGGTTCGCGACCACGATGCCCGCGGCGTAGGCGAGCACCACGGGCCCGAGCGTCTTGGCGAGCTTGTTCTTGTCGGCGGCCCAGATGGCGAGCGCGGGCACCACCAGGCACAGCACGGCGTGCAGCACGTTGATCAAGCCGTCACCATATTCCCAAGCGGGGTCTGAGTTGATCTCCGCGTCGCCTCCACCGGCAAGAAGCGACAGCGCCCATGGAGCCGACGCGGCATCAACTCGCCCCCGCTTGAGCACGCAACGAGTTGATCGTCAGCACGAGTCCCGCCACCAGCAGCAGCGCGGCGACCACCACGCGAAAGCGGCGCTCGTCGAGGCGATGGTGCACCCATTCGCCCGCGGCGATGCCGACGCCGAGCGGCAACAACATCCACGCGCTGACGCCGAGCGACTCGGTGGTGAGCTTCCCGTCGAACGCGAACCGCGCGATCACGGCGATGTTCAGCACCACCCACAACAGCGAGAGCGTCGCCCGAAACCGCGCTTTCTCGGGCAGCTCGCGGGCCGAGACGAACACCGCGAGCGGGCCGCCCGTGGCGTAGAGGCCGTGAATGACGCCCGCGCCGACGAGGGCGAGCACGCGGGTGGGCAAGGGAAGGGGAGCAGAGGCCGCTTCTGACGCGCCGCGGAGCTGCCACACGCTCACCGCGACCACGAAGGCTCCGAAGACCGGCTTCACCCAGGTCGCCTGCGCCGCGCGCGAAGAGATGATGAGCCCCACGCCGAGACCCACGCCCATCAACGGCAACAGCTTCGTCAACGCGAAGCGCCAGTCGATGTGCCCCCAGCCGCGCGCGACCAGCCAGCACGAGAGCACCAGGTTCACCGGCACCAGCCACACCAGCAGCTGATCGACCGGCGCCCACAGCGCGCCCACGGTGAGCGCGATGACCATGCTGCCGAAGCCCGCCGCCGCTTCCACGAGGAAGGCGAAGAACACCAGCAGGCCCAGCGCGACGAGGCTCACGCGCGGTTGAAGAGACCGTCGAGGAACTCGACGAGGAAATCGTCGACCTGGCGCTGGTCGGGAATCGTGCCGACCATGCCGTACATCGCGGCGCTGCCGTCGGGCGCGGGCTCACCGGCGGCGAGGCTCTTTGCGCAGGCCTTCAAATCTGACAGGAACTGCTCGAGCACCGCGGCGTGCGCGGGCGTCACCATCACGTGCAGCGCGGCCGGCTTCATCTGGCGATCGAGCTTCCACCCGCGCGCGTCCATGGCGTCGCCGAGCTCGTAGACGTTGAGCGTGTCGCTGCCGAACGCGAAGACGCCACCGATGGGCTCGCCGAGCACCTTGAGACCCGGAATCGACCGGATGCCGTCCTGCATCTTCTTCGTGCTGTCGAGGATGCTCTGCGCGCGCGTGAGGTAACCCTCTTCGCCGAGGTGGTGCATCACCGCCCACGCCGCGGCGATCGCTCCGCCCGGCCGCGTGCCGCAGAAGCTCGGCGACGCGTAGAGCCCGCCGTTCCACCCCGCGTACGTGAAGAACTGGTGCCGCCGCAGCGCGCCGTTCCGGTACAGCACGACGGACGCGCCCTTCGCCGCGTAGCCGTACTTGTGCAGGTCGGCCGACATCGACGTCACGCCCGGCACCTGGAAGTCGAAGGCCGTCATCGCGCGGCCCAGCTTGCGCGCGAAGGGCAAGAAGAAGCCGCCGAGGCACGCATCGACGTGACAGAGGATGCCGCGCGCCTTCGCCATCGCGGCGATCGCGGGGATGTCGTCGATCACGCCCTGCGGGTACGCCGGCGCGCTGCCCACCAGCAGCACGGTCTCGGGGCGAATGAGTTTCTCCATCGCCTTCACGTCGACGCGGAAGTCGGGCGTCAGCGGCGCGTGGTCGTAGTCGACGTCGAAGTAGTGCACTGCCTTGTCGAACGCCGGGTGCGCCGACGCGGGCACGATCACGTGCGGGCGCTTCAGGCCCTTCTCCTTGCGGCCCCATTCGCGCGCGGCCTTGATGGCCATCATGATGCTCTCGGTGCCACCAGACGTCATGGTGCCGGCCACGTCGTCGTCGCCGCCGAGCAGCGAGGCCGCCATCGACACCACCTCGCACTCCATCTGGCGCAGCGAGGGGAATGCCACGGGCGAGAGGCCGTTCTCGGCGATGAACTCCCCGTAGGCGTCCTTGAGCAGCTGCGAGACCTCGTCGCCCGCGAAGTACACGAGCGAGAAGGTGCGCCCGTCCTTCCACTTCGCGTCGTCGGCGTGGAGCGACTTCAGCTGCTGCATCACCTGCTCGCGCGGCGTGCCCTTCGAGGGGAGTGTCTTGCTCATGGGCTGGGGTCTATCTCACGTGTGGTCGCACGCCGTTTTGCGGATGCAGTCGAACAACCCGATGCATAGGGTTGGGCCACTTTCGTCTGAAGGAGCCACATGCGCCTCATCTCCGCCGTCGCCCTCACGCTCGCGTTCGCGGCCCACGCCGAAGCGCCGCTGTCCGACGTGGTGAAGGTGCCCCGCCCCGAGAAGGGCGAGTTCATGGGCCTGTACCTGAAGGGTCAGAAGATTGGGTACATGTTCAGCAACGTCACGCTCTCGCCGCAGAAGGACGCGATCACCGCCATCACCGAGACGCACGTCATCGCGAAGGTCGGCACCAACGTGTCCGACCGCATGCTGAAGGAGACGCGCATCTACGAGAGCAAGCCCGGCGGCCGGCTGCTCACCTTCACGCTCGAGAAGAAGGGTGACGGTGGCGACGAGATTCTCGAGGGCACCGCGATGCCCACCGGCGTGCGCGTGGTGCGCAAGAAGCCCGGCGTGCCGAACGAGGTGCGCATGCTGCCGCCGTCGAAGGAAGTGGTCGAAGACGCCGACCAGGCGCGCGTGGCCCTCAAGCGCAACGCGAAGGTCGCGGGCACCATCACCGACTCCACCGACCTCGAGCAGTACGGCGTGACGACCACCGTGCTCTCGACCGAGCTGCGCACCGTCAACGGCGTGAAGGCCAAGCTGCGCCGCGTGAGCACGCTGTCGGAAAAGGAAAAGGTGCCGGTCGAGTCGTGGGTCGACGAGAGCGGCCGCATGCTCGAGGTGCACTTCGGCGAGAACATGTCGGCGATGCTGGAGCCCGAGGAAGTCGCGCGCCGGGTCGACGTGGTCGAGGTCTTCGCGCTCACCCGCGTGGTGTTGCCCAAGCCGCCGCCGCTCGCGGGCACCTCGGTGCCGGGCCAGCTCACGCTGCGACTCAAGGGCGTGCCGAAGAAGTTCTGGGTCGACAGCTACCGCCAGACCTGGAAACCGGTCGACGACACCACGGTCGACGTGACCATCACCGCGGCGCAGCCGAAGGTCGTCAAGCCGCGCCCGCTCGCCGACCCCAACGGCGGCAAGAACCTCAAGTCGACCATCGCGGTGGAGTCCGACAACCCGAAGGTCATCGAGCTCGCGAAGAAGATCGTAGGCGACGAGAAGAACGCGCTGCTCGCGGCGCAGAAGATCACCGACTGGGTGAACTCCCACCTGACGAAGGACTACGGCTCGTCGTCCGACAGCGCGACCGGCGTGCTCGCCACCATGAAGGGCGACTGCACCGAGCACTCGTTGCTGTCGGTGTCGCTGCTGCGCGCGGTCGGCATTCCCGCCAAGCGCGTCGACGGCCTCGTGTACCTGATGAACGAGGACAAGGTGCCCGCGCTGTACTGGCACGAGTGGGTCGAGGCGTACGTCGGCGAGTGGGTGCAGCTCGATCCCACCTTCGGGCAGCCCATCGCGCACCCGGCGCGGCTCGCGGTCGGTGAAGAGAGCGGCGCGGAGATCACTCCGCTCATCGGCTCGATGACGGTGACCGAGGTCAAGTGACCGTCTTCGGCAGCTACGAGCTGGAACAACGGCTCGGCGCCGGCGGCATGGGCGAGGTGTTCCTCGGCAAGCGTGCGGGGGACCCGACGCCGATCGTCATCAAGCGCATCTTGCCGGCGCTCGCGAAGACGCCGGGCTTCGTCGACCGGTTCCTCGACGAGGTGCGCGTGCTCGCGCGGCTGCAGCACCCGAACGTGGTGCGCGTGTTCGACTTCGGCGAGGTGCAGGGGCAGTGGTACCTCGCGATGGAGTTCGTGCCCGGGCGCGAGCTGCGCAAGGTGAAGCCGGTCTCGCTCGCGCAGACGCTGCGGGTGGGGCTGGAGATCAGCTCGGCGCTCAGCGCGGCGCACGAGCTGAAGGATCCCAGCGGCCGCGCGACGCCCGTCATCCACCGTGACGTCAGCCCGCACAACATCCTGGTGGCCGATGACGGCTCGACGAAGCTCATCGACTTCGGCGTCGCGTCGCTCGGCAAGGCCAGCGCGCAGGGCGGCAAGCTCGCCTACGCCGCGCCCGAGCAGTTGATGGAAGACGAGACGTCGCCGCTGAGCGACCAGTACTCGCTGGGCGTCACGTTGTGGGAATGCCTCGCGGGGAAGCCGGCGTTCAGCGGCGACGACGTCGGGGTGATGCGCCGCGTGACCGAGGTCGGCGTGCCGGCGCTCGAGGGGCAGAACCCCGAGCTGACGCGGGTCATCGCGCGCATGACGTCGCTCGAGCCCGCGGCGCGGTTTCCCCGGCTCGACGAGGCGCGCTCGGCGCTCAAGGGCATCGCGAAGGCGCTCAAGCTCGAGGTGTCGTCGAGCCAGGCGCGCGCGCTCACGCACTCGGGGCTGCTGCGGGCGGTGAAGCGCATCACGCTGAGCCCGGTCGAGCAGGCGGCGCTCGACGTGTTGGTCGACGGCATGACGGCGGAAGAGGCCGAGGCGGCGATCGACGCGGCGAAGCTCGAGGGGCAGCCGTTCGCGCTCGATCTGCTGCAGGAGCTGGTCGAGAAGGGCGCGCTTCGGGCGGAAGACGTCGGCGTGCTCCGTCGGTTCAGGAAGTAGAACTGGCTCCCTCTCCTCCCGAGGAGGAGAGGGTCGGGGTGAGGAGAAACCGCCTACGGAATCTCAGTGCCCGGCGGGAAATCCGTCCGCGGCCGAACCTTCGCCGGAATGCCGATCGCCACCGAATCAGGCGGCACGTCGGTCACGACCACCGCATTCGCCCCGATGCGCGACCGCGCCCCGATGCGAATCGGCCCGAGAATCCGCGCGCCCGCACCGATCCACACGTCATCCTCAATGACCGGATACCCATCGTCCTTCGCCGTGCCGATGGTGTTGCTGCCGTAGAAGCGCACGCGATCGCCGATGCGCGAATTCCCGCCGATGACCACGCCGACGGGGTGCACGAAGTACACACCCTCACCGAGCGTCACGTCCTTGCCGATCTCGATGCCCGCCATCGCCTGCTGCGCCGAGCGGAGCACCGCGTTGACGAGCGGCACGTGCCACGCGCGCGCGGTCTCCCGCACCCGGTTCATCGCGAGGATGCGGTAGCCGTCGGTGGTGAGCACCGTCTTCACGAGGCCACTCACCCCGTGGTCGAACTTCGCGGCGCGGCGGAGCTGCACGGCGTCGGCGATCAACTTCCGAATCATGAGCGAGTCTCTTTCACGAGGCGCCGGTGCGATCAATCGACGTGGCGCAGCCGCACGAGGTGAGGTCGTCCGGCGGCGGTGATGAGGTGCCAATCATCGGCGAGCGGCGCCACGAAGATCGCACCCTCGTACTTCCACGCCGTCACGGCCTCGACCACCACGCCGTTCTTCTTGAACGTCACCACGCTCGGGCCAGCGAGCACGAAGTCGAGCCCCTTGCCCTTGAGCGAAGCGCCGGGCGCGTACCACTTCCACTTCTTCGGCCTGGGCTTGGCCATCACGAAGATCTCCGTCGGGCTGAGCGCGACGGCCTCGGGCAGCTCGAGATCGGGCGGCTCCTCTTCGCGACCCGGGCCGCGCGGCATCACGGGGCGCATCAGGCGGCGGATCTCCTCTTCGCACTCCGTCACGAAGGTGCCGACCCGCGAGGTCCAGCCGCCCTTCGGGCAGTCGAGCACGTTCCACGGGTACGAATCCTTCGGGGTGCGGCGCTTGCGCGTCACCGGGTCGTACTCGAACGTCGCGACGGGACAGGCCTCGGCGCCGATGTCTTCCAGGCCGGACTGCCCGACGATCAGCTTCGCGTCAGGCGTCCACCCGAACGGCGCCGTCACGCACTGCGCGCCGATGCGCTCGAAGCGCTCCTCCGACACGTTCTTCGGCGCCACGACCTCCTCGAACGTCTTCGCCTTCCACTCGAGCGCGGCGCGGAAGACCGTCATCGCGCCGCCGGGAGCGACGAGCACCGCGTTCTGCTGCATCGAGAGCGCCACCCACCCGCCGTCGGGATGCATCGCGGCACCATCGATGCGCGCCACGTCGGCGCTCGCGAAGACCGAACGCCCTCCGTCGGCGTGCCACCGCTCGGTGTCTCCCCCTTCGGGCACGATCAAGCAGTCGCGCACCGCGTCGTCGCACGTCACCGCGGTCGGCTCCTGGGCGAAGACGCCGAGCGACACGAGCTGCGGCTGCTCTCCGCCCCGCAGCCGCGAGACTTCGACGCCACCGTCGCAATCGGCCATCAACGTGATGCCGGTGCCGGAGCGCGTCCCGATGCGCAGCCATTCCTTCGATTGGGCCAGCAGCTGTGGCGTGCCGCCCGGTTCGATGAAGAACATCGCGTAGCCGGTGATGGGCGGCCCGAGGTACCCGCCGTCGACCTTCTCATCGCGCGACACGCCGATGAACGTGAGCGCGCCATCGTCGACGACCTCCGCGGTCTGCGCCTGGAACCCGCCGGCCTCGAGGGGCGTCTCGTCGACCACCCACCCGGTCTGGACGAGGGTCAGCACGGTCATCAAGAATGGAGCGGTCATGCGCGTCTCCCATGCTCTCACGGCCCTCGGTCTCTGCCTCTCCCCGATCGCGGGCCTCGCCGTCGAGCCCGTTCAGACTCCGCCGCCGCCGCCGCAGGTCCGTGAGAACGAGCCGCGCCCCATCGTTCGCGCGCAGCGGCCGCCGAAGGAGAAGAAGGGCGCCCGCTTCGTGCAGCGTCGCCTCGCGCGCCCCTTTCCGGGGGAGGGCACGCCGCTCGTATTCGCGCTCGATCAGCACCCCGCGTTGACCAGCGACGGCCGCAGCTTCTCGTTCGAGCCCGGCGCGCCGATGCGCTCTTCGTGGCCGGCGGCGAGCGTGGCGTGGCTGGTGCGCGATCTCGATCGCGACGGGCAGATCTCCACGGGGCGCGAGCTGTTCGGCACCTTCACCGCCGGCGGCTACCGCAACGGCTTCGAGGCCCTCGCGGCGCTCGACGGCAACCACGATGGACAGGTCGACGCGCGTGACGCGGCCTTCTCCGAGCTGCAGCTGTGGTTCGACCGCGACGGCGATCGCCAGGTCAGCACCGGAGAGCTGGTGCCGGTCGACTTCGCGCTGCCCACCTCGTTCACCAGCTCGCGCGAGTGCAACGCGCGCGGTGACTGCATCGTCGAGCGCGCGAAGGCGGGGGCAGGGTGGCTGCTCGACCTGCACCTCGTGCTCGAAAGCGTGCCGCGGACTTGAGTCGGCCCTGAAGGCCGGGCAGCTTCGCGCGCCATGAAGATCGTGCGCTCGAAGGAAGTGGAGTGGTCCGAAGGCATCAACAAGGGGAAGTTCTTCCAGCGGAAGAAGGCCCTCGCCGCGGCCGGCAGCACGCTCGGCTGCAGCCTGTGGGAACTCCCGCCCGGGAAGAAGTCGTTCCCCTTCCACATGCACCACGTCACCGAAGAGGCGATGTACGTCGTCTCGGGCTTCGCGAAGGTGCGCACCCCCGAGGGCGAGACGGCCATCGGCCCCGGTGACTTCCTGCAGTTCGTCGCCGGCAGCGCGGCGCACCAGCTCATCAACGACGGCTCGGAGCCGCTGGTGTACCTCGGCCTGTCCGCCACGAAGGGCGTCGACATCGTCGAGTACCCTGATTCCGGCAAGGTCGCGTCGGTGGTGGGCACGTGGCCCAACGTGCAGCGCTTCATCTTCAAGAAGGCCGACGGCGCGCAGTACTTCGACGGCGAGAGCGACGCGGAAGGCTGAGTTCGTCGTGCGGTGAACCCCTCAGCGTCGACGACGCTCGAGCTGCCGCAGGTGCTCGCGTGCCGCTGCGAGGTCGGTCTGAAGTTGCTCGTTCCGTTCCTCGAGCAGCTCGACCCGTTGCTCCCGCTGCGAGACCTCGTCGAGCAGAGCCCCGAGCTCTTCCTCGGCTGTCGCCAGGCGAGCCCGCTCGGCACGGCCTGCGTCGTCGAGGCGCGCGCGAAGGGCGTCGACCTGCGCACGGAGCGCATCGCGGCGTGCCTCCAGGGCTTCGTGCTCGCTCACGTCAGCCCCCAGGCGACGAGCGCCGCGGTGACGAGCAGCGCCAACGCGCCGGCGCACCCCGAAGAGGGCGGCCGGTTCTCGAACGGCTCGGGGATCTCGGGGATCACCTGGTCGAGGAAGTCCATCGCGCGAACGAAGGGACTTCGCTTTCCGACCTGCGCGATCTTCCCTCGAACGTCGTGCAGCTCGTGCGTGAGCTTCTTCGCCGCTTCTCGCGCTTCCTGCTCGTCGGTCACCAGCGCATCGCGTCGCGCACGGAGCTTCGTGCACTGCTCGCCCACGGCGTCGATCTCGGCCTGCAGCGACGCGGGCGGCAGCGAGAGCCGCCGCAGCTCGGCGTCGAGTCGTTCGATCTCATCTCGCAGCTCGCGATCGGTCATCGGTCAGTCGCCTGCAACGCGCCGAGCTTGAGCCGCACTTCGTCGAGTTCCTGCTCGGGCACCGAGTCCCAGGTGATGCCGCTGCCCACGCCGTAGGTCCAGCCCCCCGCCGTTCGCTCGGCGGTGCGAATCAGCAGCGCCGCGGTCATCGCGTCGCCGAGCTCGAGCCCGAGCATTCCGCAGTACGCCCCACGCGGAGTCGGCTCGAGCCGCGCGATCTGCTCGCACGCTGCCACGCGCGGCGCCCCGGTGACCGAGCCGCCGGGGTGCACCTGCGCGAGCACCTCGGCCACGCTCACGCCTTCGCGCAACGTGCCCACCACGTCGGCCACCGTCTGGAGCACGTACGGCAGCTCGATGAAGCGGCGCGAGTTGGGCACGGCCACGCCGCCGCGCACGCACAGGCGGTGGAGATCGTCGCGCAGGAGGTCGGTGATCATCGCCAGCTCTGCGCGGTCCTTTTCGCTCGCCTCGAGCCACGCGCGCTGGGACGGCGCGGCGGTGCCCTTCATCGGCTCGACGCGCACGTTGCGGCCGCTCGTCTCGACCAGCAGTTCGGGGCTCGCGGAGACGAACTCGCCGATCGCCTTCGCGCGGACCCATGCGCCGAAGCGCGGCACGCCTCGGCGGCAGAGCGCGGACAGCAGGCCGGCGCCTCCGGACACGTTCGAGAGGGCAGCTCGGAGCGTGAGGTTCACCTGGTACACGTCGCCGGCCGCGATCGCGTTTCGGATTGTGCCGACCCCCTCGAGGAAGCCCGACTCGTCGAGGTGCGCCGTCAGGTTGTCCGGGGGCACGTCAACGTTCAGCGTCACTGGCCTGGCTTCGCCTCGGAGTGCGATCGGGCGGCCTTCGGCTCGCGCGTGCCAGAGGGTGGCGTTGGGGGTGGCGCTCGCGAGATCGATGAAGGTCCACGGCCCCTCACCCCGACCCTCTCCCCGCTCGCGGGGAGAGGGAGCAAAGGAGGGCGCCAGGAGAGCGAAGTCACCCTCGAGCGTCGACAGACGGAGCGGCGTGGGGTTGCGGCCGGCCCACGGCTCAGGTGCGACCAGTTTCGACGTGGCCGGAGGCTTGGCTCCGCCGAGCAGCTCGAAACCGCGCGGCGTGCCGAACGAGTCCGGGTGGAACTGCAGCCCCGCCATCGGCAGCGACTCGTGCTCGACCGCCATCACCGTGCCGTCCCCGAGTGACGCGACCACCTTGAGCGGCGCCCGCACGTCCCGCAGCGACAGCGAGTGGTACCGCATCACCTCGACGTCACCGCGCACCGACGCGAACGTTCGGCTCTCAGCGAAGCGGGCCACCGCGCGCTGCCCATGCGCGGGCGTCGAGCGCACCAGCTCTGCGCCGAACGCGAGCCCGAGCGCCTGGTGCCCGAGGCAGATGCCGAGATACGGCAGTCGTCGGCGCGCGACCTCCTGCACGAAGGGCACGAGCCCCACGCGGTGCGGATCCATCGGGCCGGGCCCCACGACGACGCGCTCGACGTCGCTCGTCAGCAGCGCGCGCAAATCCTGCCCGGCGCCGCTGCGCACCACGCGCACCGCCTCGGGCGGAAACGGGAGCAGATCCAACACGTTCCAGCTGAACGAGTCGTTGTTCTCGACGAAGAGGATCACGGCGTCACAAAGCGTTGTAGCAGCCGGAAGGTCAGACATTTGCGCTGATCCAAGGTCGTCGGCTACAGGCCCGCCCCGCGTGTTCTCCCGACGCCTCTTTCCCTGTCTCGTCCTCGCGCTCGCTGCGTGCGGCAAGCCCGACAACTCGGTGCGCCCGGTTGCCCCCGACTCGGGAACGCCGCTGCCGCGCGCGGTCTGCCTCGACAACGACGGCGACGGCTTCAACGGCACCGGCGACTGCGCCAACGAGCAGATGGTCGACTGCAACGACGGCGACCCGATGACGTTCCCGGGCGCGCTCGAGCTCTGCGACGGGCTCGACCAGAACTGCAACGGGCAGATCGACGAAGGGCTGCCGGTCGTCTCGTACTACCTCGACGCTGACGGCGACGGCGTCGGCTCGACCAAGAGCGGCGAGGGCTGCAAGGCGCCGCCGAGCGGCAGCGTCACCCAGAGCGGTGACTGCGACGACACCACCGCGTCGGTGCGTCCCGGCCAGGCCGAGGTCTGCAACGACGTCGACGACGACTGCGACGGCACGAAGGACAACGGGCTCCCGTTCCAGGACTTCTTCGTCGACCAGGACGGAGACGGCTACGGCAACCCGAGCTCGACGCCCACGCATTCCTGCCAGACGCAGGTGAGCGGCCGCGTGTCGAACCCCGCCGACTGCAACGACGCCGATCCCACCGTGAAGCCCGGCGCCGTCGAGCTCTGCAACAAGATCGACGACAACTGCGACGCGCAGGTCGACAACGGCATCGCGTTCGTCAGCTACTACCCCGACGTCGATGGCGACGGCTTCGGTGACGCCAGCGCGCAGGCCGAGAGCAGCTGCGCGCCCATCGGTGGCAAGGTGCTCAACAACTCCGACTGCAACGACGCGAGCGCGACCGTGAAGCCCAACGCGCCCGAGGTCTGCAACGCGAGCGACGACGACTGCGACGGCCAGGTCGACGAGGGCCTCACCTTCACCAACTACTACCCCGACCAGGATGGCGACGGCTTCGGCGCGCAGGGCGTGGCGCCGCAGAACTCCTGCCTGCCGGTCGCGGGCAAGGTGACCAGCAACACCGACTGCAACGACATGCTCGCGTCGGTGAAGCCCGGCGCGCCCGAGGTGTGCAACGGCGCCGACGACAACTGCGCGGGCGGCATCGACGACGGCCTGACCTTCAGCAACTACTACGTCGACGCCGATGGCGACGGCGTGGGCACGGGCTCCGCGCTCTCGGCGTGCGCGCCGGTCACCGGCCGCGTCACCGCGACGGGCGACTGCAACGACTCGAACCCCGCCATCAAGCCGGGCGCCCCCGAGACCTGCAACGGGCTCGACGACAACTGCGTCGGCGGCGCCGACGAGGGCCTCACCTTCGTCACGTACTACCCCGACGCCGACGGCGACTCGTTCGGCGCGACCACCGGCGGCACCAGCAGCTGCACGCCGATCGCCGGGCGCGTCACCAACAACACCGACTGCAACGACGCGCTGTCGTCGGTGAACCCCTCGCGCAGCGAGGTCTGCAACCAGGTCGACGACAACTGCAACGGCCAGACCGACGAAGGCCTCGCCACGCAGGCGTACTACGTCGACGTCGACTCCGACGGCTACGGCGCGCTGGGCTCGATGGCGGTGAACTCGTGCGGCGCGGTCAGCGGCCGCGTGACCAACAACACCGACTGCGACGACTCGCGCGCGACCGTGCACCCCAACGCGCCCGAGCTGTGCAACGGCGCCGACGACAACTGCGACTCGTTGATCGACAACGGCGTGACGACGCAGAACTACTACATCGACTCCGATCGCGACGGCTACGGCGCGGCGGGCTCGCTCCCCACCGCCTCGTGCAGCCCGGTCGCGAACTCGGTCACCAACAACCTCGACTGCAACGACATGAACGCGGCGGTGAAGCCCGGCGCGACCGAGGTCTGCAACCTCATCGACGACAACTGCAACGCGCAGACCGACGAGGGCCTGACCTACCTCACGTACTACCCCGACGTGGACGGCGACACGTACGGCGCGGCGACGGGCAGCCCGCAGAGCAGCTGCGCGCCCGTGATGAACAAGGTCACCAACAACGGCGACTGCAACGACGCGAACATCAACGTGCACCCGGGCGTCGCGGAGATCTGCAACGGCCAGGACGACGACTGCACCGGCGGCATCGACAACGGCCTGCCCACGCAGAGCTACTACGTCGACGGTGACGGCGACGGCTTCGGCAACGCCGCGGGCAGCGCGGTCGTGAACTGCGGCCCGGTGAGCGGGCGCGTGCCGAACAACAGCGACTGCAACGACGGGAGCTCCGCGATTCGCCCCACGGCGACCGAGATCTGCAACGGCATCGACGACAACTGCTCGGGCGCGGCCGACGAGGGCAACCCGGGCGGCGGCGGCGCGTGCAGCACCGGCCAGTCGGGCGTGTGCGCGGCGGGCACGCTGACGTGCGTGTCGGCGACGGTCACTTGCGTGCGCAACACCGCGCCGTCGACCGAGCGGTGCAACGGCCTCGACGACGACTGCAACGGCAGCGCTGACGAGACGTTCAGCGGCCTCGGCACCAGCTGCTCGGTGGGGCAGGGCGTGTGCCTGCGCAGCGGCACCAACGTGTGCAACGGCGCGCAGACCGCGGTGGTGTGCAGCGCGAGCGCGGGCAGCCCGACGGCCGCGGCGTGCGACGGCCTCGACAACGACTGCGACGGCATCACCGACGAGCCGGTGCTCACCGCGACCACCAACGTCACCACCACCGCGTGGCAGGACATCGAGGTGCGGCCCTACTACTACTCCGCGGGCTCCTGCGCGGGCGGCGCGAACGGCTCGGGCACCGACGCGCTCGCGGGTGGCGCGCTGTTGATGGGCGTCGGCTCGAGCGGCATCAACATCCAGCCGCTCAACACCGTGGGTCAGCCGACGGGCGCGAGCACGCAGGTCACCTCGCTCACGTACTCCGACGTCGACTTCGCGCAGTCGGGCGACGGGTTCCTGGTCGCGGGCGTGTGGGCCTACAACAACAGCGAGATCGACCTCTATTACACGGACTCGGTCGGCGCTCAGCGCACGTTCAAGTACACGCAGTTCGTCGGCGCCACCAACCAGCGGCTCGACTCGCTGCACGTGGTGCGCGGCAACGGCCGGCGCGCGGTGGTCATCTGGCGCGAGGCGGGCACGGGCATCAAGATGTCGCAGATCGAGTCGTGCAACGTGTCGGGCACGTGGGAAATCCGCGCGGCGGGCTGCGCCTCGACGACGCTGACGTCCACGCTCATCTCTCCGTCGACCACCGCGATCCAGGGCGTGGGCGCGGACTCCAACTTCGTGGAATGGACCGCCACGCAGACCTGCCAGAGCACCGCGACGCAGCGCCGCGTGGGCATCTCGTACCTGACCACCGCGACCAGCCTGAACTTCTTCCGCGTGAACGAGAACGGCACCAGCAAGGAAACGGAGATCGTCGCGTACACCGTCGCCTCGCCCCGCACGCTCGCCGAGCCCGACGTGACGTTCTTCCGCGATGGCGCGGCGGCTGATCAGTTCTTCGTCGCGTACGTGACCAACGACCCCGGCGCGACCACGCCGCAGTCTGACTTGAACTTCTGGCTCACCAACGATCAGACCTGGCACTACGCGTACCTCGCGTACGCCACCGACAACGGCGCCAGCTCCATCGCGCGCCCGCGCACCTCGGCCACCGCGACGCAGATCTCGATGAGCGCCGTACGGTGGGTGGCCGACGCCTCGGGCTTCAAGAAGCAGGTGATGACGCGCAACACCGACCTCACCGGTTCGCGCACGCCGCTCGGCTCGGCGGTGGAGCTCTCGGTCACCTCGGGCTCGTGCCTGGCCGACCCCGCGTGCCGCCCCGGCGACAAGGCGGCGTTCACCAACTGGGCGCCGTTCTCGATGCTCTACTACTCGGGCAGCGGGTCCACCCCGACGGGCAGCTTCGGCAGCACGCTGTCCTGCAACTGACTCGTGCGCACCCTCGTCGTCGACTCGTTTGCGAAGGAAGCGCGGCCGCTGCGCTCGCACTTCGAGGCGCGCTTCGCCGACCCGCGGCGCGCGACGGCTGATCGCTTCGTGTGGGACCTGTGGAACGTGCCCGGCCAGTACACCGCGCTCCGCACCCCGGCGTGGGAGTACTTCCCGAAGAAGCTCTACGAGGCCTTCCACCAACGCCTGGTGTGGTGGGGCCGCCGCGCGCTCGGCTGTCACGACGTCTCGCCGCCGTGGCTCAGCTGCTACGTCAACGGGTGTGAGCAGCGGCTGCACGGCGATCTCCCGCACGGCCCGCTCGCGTTCGTCTTCTCGCTCACGAAGTGGGACCGCCGGAACTTCCGGGGCGGCCAGACGCTCGTGCTGCGCGACGAGGTGCTCGACTACTGGCAGGGCTTCACCTCGACGCGCGCCGTCGAAGAGCCCGAGCTGCTCGAGGAAATCCCCGCGCGCTTCAACCGGCTCACGGTGTTCGACCCGCGCCTGCCCCACGGCGTGCGCCGCGTCGACGGCACGATGGACCCGCTCGACGGCCGCCTCGTGATCCACGGCTGGTTCGTGCAGCCCCGGCCCTTCATCGAGGGCCCGCTGCCCGAGAAGTCGCTGGGCGAAGCGATCGAGGCGGTGTCGGAAGCGCTCGCGCGACAGCTCGATTCCCCGGTGGCCGGGCTGCTCTCGTTTGGCTTCCGCGTGCGCAGCGGCCAGGCGCAGGGCGTACGGGTCCTCGTCGACACGCTCCGATCAGCCGACGGGGGCAGCCGCCGGGTGCGCCAGGTCGTTCAGAAGGTCTTGAAAGAACACCGCTTTTCGAGGCGCGCCGGTGTCAGCCAGGTGACGCTGCCGCTGGTCTTCGAGCGCTGATCCACGCGCTTGCTGGCCCGGTTTCCCTCTGTTACACGCGCTGGCACTCGCGCTCGAGCCAGCGTTGGTCGGGTGCGGGAGACAGCAGCAAATACTCACACGTGCTTTCCGGCCGGGTGCTCCTGACATGGGGTCGGGAATGGTGCCGGAGTCTTCACGCAACACGCTTCAAACCGCACGTGGCGGATCAACAACCTGAAGAAGAAGGCAGCAAGCAATGAACGAGCAGAACGCGAACGACACTCAGCAGCAGATGGCCCCCGCTGGCGGCATCACCATGCGCCAGATGCTGGAAGCCGGCGTGCACTTCGGTCACCAGACCAAGCGCTGGAACCCGAAGATGAAGCCGTACATCTTTGGCGCCCGCAACGGCATCTACATCATCGACTTGCAGAAGACCGTGGTGCTCGCCCGCGCGGCGCTGCGCTTCGTGTCTGACGTCACCGCGCGCGGTGGCTCGGTGCTCTTCGTCGGCACCAAGAAGCAGGCGCAGGACGTGGTGCGTGAAGAGGCGACCCGCTCGGGTCAGTTCTTCGTCACCAACCGCTGGCTGGGCGGCACGCTCACCAACTTCAAGACCATCAAGCAGGGCATCGATCGCCTCAAGAGCATCGAGACGATGGCCGAGGACGGGACCTACGCCCGCCTGCCCAAGAAGGAAGTCGCCGGCCTCGAGCGCGAGCGCGAGAAGCTCGAGAAGAACCTCGGCGGCATCAAGAACACCAGCCGCTTGCCGGGCGCCGTGTTCGTGATCGACCCCAAGAAGGAAGCGCTGGCCGTGCACGAGGCCAACCGCCTCGGCATTCCGGTCATCGGACTGGTCGACACCAACTGCGATCCCGAGGGCATCGACTACGTGATCCCCGGCAACGACGACGCGATCCGTTCGATCAAGCTCTTCACGGGCAAGATCGCCGACGCCGCGCTCGAGGGTGCGGCCCGTTACCGCGCTTCGGGCGCCGCTGACCGCGACGCGCAGGAAGAGCGCCGCCGTCACGAGGGCCGTGGTGGTGGTGATGGCGATCAGCGCCGTCGCGCCCCGCGCCGCGAGGGCCGTGGCCCCGTGGTCGAGCACAAGGGCGGCGCGGCGGCGGTCGAGCCCGCGGCCATCGAGGGTGGCGCCGAGGGTGCCGAGGCGCCCGCCGAGGCCAAGGCCGAGTAAGCACGCTTACGAAGGTTCTTCGGGGAGCGTTGCCAGCAGCTGGTGACGCTCCCTGTTTCATTCAAAGCGATTCATTTCAAAACACTGCATCAACTGGAGAGACACGATGGCTGAGATCAGCGCTGCGATGGTGAAGGAGCTCCGCGAGAAGACGGGCGCGGGCATGATGGACTGCAAGAAGGCCCTGACCGAGTCGGCGGGCGACTTCGCGAAGGCCGAAGAGTGGCTGCGCAAGAAGGGCGTGGCGTCGGCGGCGAAGAAGGGCGACCGCGTGGCGGCCGAGGGCCTGGTCGGCTTGCACGTGTCGGCTGACGGCAAGCTCGGCGCGCTGGTCGAGGTGAACGCCGAGACCGACTTCGTGGCGCGCAACGCCGAGTTCGTGAAGCTCGTCGAAGGCCTCGTGAAGCACGTCGCGCAGCACAACCCGGCCGACCTCGACGCGCTGCTCGCGCAGTCGTACGAGGGCAAGACGGTGAAGGACGTCGTCACCGAGAAGATCGCCACCATCGGCGAGAAGATCGGCGTGCGCCGCTTCAGCCGCATCCAGGTCGATGGCAACGGCGTCGTCGGCACGTACCTGCACTCGAACAACAAGGTCGCGGTGCTGGTCGAGGTGCTCGGCAGCAACCACGCCGAGGCGAAGACCCTGGCCACCGAGGTCGCGATGCAGGTTGCCGCGATGCGCCCCGCGTACGTCACCCGTGATCAGGTGCCGGCCGACGCGATCGCCCGCGAGAAGGACCTCTACAAGGACGAGCTCCAGAACACGTGGCGCTTCACCATCAAGGACGGCCCGGCCCGCACCGGCATCTTCCGCAGCGAAGACGCCGAGAAGGTGATGCTCGAGATCAGCGGCAAGCTCGAGAAGGTCCCGCTCTCGCAGATCGTCAAGCGCGAGCAGATCACCAAGCCCGAAGCGATGTGGGACAAGATCATCGGCGGCAAGCTCGAGAAGTTCTACGAGAACAACTGCCTCGTCGATCAGCTCTGGGTGAAGGACGACAAGTTCAAGATCAAGGACGTCGTCGCCGATCACGGCAAGAAGGCCGGTGCGACGCTGAGCATCGGGCGCGTGGCGCGCCTCGAAGTCGGCGAGGGCATCGAGAAGAAGCAGGCTGACCTGGCGGCTGACGTCGCGGCCACGCTGGGCACCGCGAAGGCCTGAGGCGTTCGAAGAGCGCTTGCTCGTCACGAGGGCGATCTCCCCGAGTCGGGAGGTCGCCCTTCGTGTTTCATGAATCTGCTGCTGCTGGTGACGTCGGGAGCGTCCGCATGCGTCTCGTCTCGATCCTCTTCGCGCTCCTCGCGGTTCCCGCGCTCGCCGGGGCCCCGTCGGCAAGAGAGGTCGACCTGCGAGACCAGGTCGGCCGCGCCCGCCACGTCGTGATCGCCACCGCGGGCAAGCCCGTGCGCTGCACCGGGGAACCGGCGAAGACCTGCACGCAGGTGACCCTCACCATCGAGAAGACGCTCAAGGGCCAGGCGAGCGGCTCGATCACCGTGCGCGTCGACGGACTCAAGGTGCCCCCGGGACGGGCGACGTGGTTGTTTCAGGGCACGGCGCGCACGCAGGCGCTGCCCGCCACGGCCGCCACCGTGAAGCAGGTCGAGGCGCTCGTCGCGCAGCTCTGCGAGCGCCCCACGCAGCACGCGCGCTGCGCTGACCTCGGGGCCTTCTGCGAGCTCGAGTCCACCGCGTGCCAGTGCAGCCGCCCGGTGATGGGCATCGCCGTGCCGAAGGAGCTCGTGTGGCAGTGCGAGCCGCGCGCGTGCTTCGACGCCGCGCCGGGGCTCGCGTGCG
Source organism: Myxococcaceae bacterium (assembly GCA_046351675.1). Lineage (GTDB taxonomy): Bacteria > Myxococcota > Myxococcia > Myxococcales > Myxococcaceae > Archangium_A. The sequence continues at coordinate 217,559 of JAXLYB010000004.1, read as the reverse complement.
ACGGCGGAGTGCAGTGCCAGTGGCTGGGCTGCGCCAACGGTACCTGGGCCGCCGTGCCGCCGCCTCCCTGAGCGCCGCACTTTCTGCCACGGCCGAGACGAGGGGGTGGTAGAGCCTCGCTCTCGCATGGCTACCGCAGCGAAGACGGGCGGCTACAAGCGGATCCTCCTCAAGCTCTCGGGCGAGGCGCTGATGGGTGACGAGAAGTACGGCATTCACCCGCCGACGCTCACCCGCATCGCCGCCGAGGTGATGGAGCTCAAGGCCGCGGGCGTGGAATGCGCCATCGTGATCGGCGGCGGCAACATCTTCCGCGGCGTGCAGGGCGCGACCACCGGCATGGACCGCGCGAGCGCCGACTACATGGGCATGCTCGCCACCTGCATCAACTGCCTCGCGCTGCAGGACGCGCTCGAGAAGCTGGGCGGTTCGACGCGCGTGCTCTCGGCCATCAAGATGGAACAGATCGCCGAGCCCTACATTCGCCGGCGCGCGGTGCGGCACCTCGAGAAGGGCCGCATCGTCATCTTCGCCGCGGGCACCGGCAACCCGTACTTCACGACCGACACCGCCGCCTCGCTGCGCGCGATGGAGATCAACGCCGAAGTCATCTTGAAGGCCACCAAGGTCGACGGCGTGTACGACAGCGATCCGAAGAAGAACAAGGAAGCGCGCCGCTACCGCTCGGTCACGTACATGGACGTGCTGAAGAAGCAGCTCAACGTGATGGACTCCACCGCCATCTCGCTGTGCATGGACAACAAGCTGCCCATCGTGGTGTTCGACATGACCGCCCAGGGCAACATCGGCCGCGCGGTGCTCTCGCCCGGTGACATCGGCACCGTGGTCGGCGCCGGCGAGACGGTGATGGCCTGACCCTTCAACTTCGCTTCACCCTCGAGGAGAAAAATCATGGCCGCACATGACGACGCAGTGAAGAAGCTCGGCGAGGACATCAAGAAGTCGGTCGAGGCGCTGAAGCAGCAGATGACCAAGATCCGCACCGGGCGCGCCAACGCGGCGATGCTCGACGGCGTGAAGGTCAGCTACTACGGCACGCCGACCCCGATGGCCCAGTGCGCCGCGGTGGCCGTGCCCGAGCCGCGCCTCATCACGGTCAAGCCGTGGGACAAGAGCATCATCAAGGACATCGAGAAGGCCCTGCTCGAGGCCAACCTCGGCCTGACGCCGCAGAACGACGGCGAGATCATTCGCCTCCCGATTCCCCCGCTCACCGAGCAGCGCCGCAAGGAAATCGCCAAGCAGGTGAAGTCGACCGGCGAGGAGCACAAGGTCGCCATTCGCAACCTGCGCCGTGACGCCAACGAGAAGCTCAAGCAGCTCCTCAAGGACAAGGCGATCACCGAAGACGACAACAAGCGGTCGAGCGAGAAGGTGCAGAAGGAAACCGACGCCGGCATCGCGGCGGTCGACGACGTGGTCGCGCGCAAGGAGAAGGAAGTGCTCGAGGTCTGAGCGCGCCTTCATGAGCCACGCCCAGCCGCAGGTCCTCTTCGCCGAGCCCCTCGCGCCGATCGGCAACGCCCTGAGGAAGTTCCTCGACGGGTGGGCCGAGGTGCAGCTCACCAGCTCGCTCGAGCTCACGCTCGAGGCGGTGCGCGCGAAGCCGCCTGACGTGCTGTTGATCGCGGTCGCCCAGGGCTTCGACGGCGAGAGCCTCGTGCCCGAGGTGCGCAAGGCCGCGCCCGAGACCGCGATCATCCTCGTGTACCCCAACCCCGAGGTCGAGCGGGCCGCCGAGCGCGCGCGCGCCGCCCAGGCCGAGGGCTTTTTGGTGATGCCGCTCAAGAAGCACGTGGTGGTGGGCCTGGTGCAGGCGGTGATGCGCCTCAACGTGCTCGCCGCCCAGCTGCGCGGGCTGCAGGCGAAGGTCGAGAGCATCAAGACCGCGCCCAAGGCCGTCGCCATTCGTCCCTCGCAGGTCGGCCTCAACGCGCCCGACGAGGCGTTCTTCAAGAAGTACATGCTGCTCGAGGTGAAGCGCAGCAAGCGCTACCAGTACCCGGTCGCGCTGTTGCTCGTGTCGCTCGACAACCTCACCGCCAGCCTCGGGGACTCGGCGCCGGAGTTCCAGCGCGCGGCCATTCGCAGCGAGGCGATCGAGGTGTTGAGCGCGCTCTTGCGCGACATCGACGTGGCGATGCCGTTCGCCGAAGACAAGTACCTCCTCTTCTTGCCGCACACGCCGCTCAAGGGCGCCACCGTGGTCGCTGGCCGCGTGGTCGAGCGGCTCAGCAAGCTCGACTCGTTCCCCAAGGGCACCGTGTCGGTCGGCGTCGCGTCGTACGACCCGAGCGGCAAGTCGAAGGAACAGACCAAGAAGGACCAGGTCAGCTTCGGCGGGCTGGTGCGCCAGGCCGGGGAATCGCTCAAGAAGGCGCAGGGCGCCGGTGGTGGCCGCTACGAGGCGCCCGAGGCTCCGGCCGCGGCGAAGCGCAGCCGCATCTCGATGGGCTGACGCTGACGCCTGTTGGCTCGACCCGACACGTCCCAAACCGGGACTTGCGCTGGTCCGTAGTTCGAACATGGTGCGTCGTCCCATTCACCCTCACGGAGAAGATTCCATGCACGTGCGCTTCCTCGCAGTCGCAGCACTCGCGGTCGTGTTCCTCAACTGCGGTACTCCCAGCGGCTCTGACGGCGGCACCGGCGGCGGCTCTTCGACCGGCGGCGGCTCGGCGACCGGCGGTGGTTCGACGGGCGGCGGCACGGGCGGCGGCGCGACGGGTGGCGGCTCGGCGACGGGTGGCGGTTCGGCGACCGGCGGTGGCTCGGCGACGGGCGGCGGCTCGGCGACCGGTGGCGGCTCGGCGACGGGCGGCGGCTCCGGCACCGGCGGTGGCGGCGCTTCGGCCTGTTCGACCTACTGCACCGCGATTCAGTCGGCGTGCACCACCACCAACGCGCAGTACTCGAGCACCGACGCGTGCCTCGGCTCGTGCTCCGGCCTGCCCGAGGGCACCGCGGGCGCGATGAGCGGCCAGTCGATCGCCTGCCGCACGTACCACGCGGGCGTCGCGGCGACCTCGCCGGGCACGCACTGCCCGCACGCTGGCCCGGCCGGCGACGGCGTGTGCGGTGGCAACTGCGAGAGCTTCTGCACGCTGGCGATGGCCAAGTGCTCGGGGCAGTTCGCCGACATGAACGCCTGCACCACGGCGTGCGCGGCGTTCCCCAACTCGACGGCGTCGTACAACTCGAACACCACCAGCGGAAACTCGTTCGCCTGCCGCATGTACCACCTGACGGTGGCGGCCACGTCGCCCACGCAGGCCACGGCGCACTGCCCGCACATCGTGCAGAACAGCGCCCCCTGCCAGTGAGCTGCTGACGTAACGGCCCCGCGCCCCCACTGCAAAGAAGTGTTGGGTGGGCATGCGCGGGCGCCGTCGCGCGTTACCTTGTCGCTCGTTCAGGCCGAAACGAGGCGAGGTGACGCGTGAGGGGTTCGTTCGAGAGGAAGATCTCGGGTCGGTTCGTGCAGCGGGTGTTCGCCCAGGCCGAAGCGCCGGTGGCTGACGCGCTGCTGCAAGCTGGCCTCGACGTGAGGAGCCCGGGTGACGAGGTGCCCATCGAGCACTTCGTCGGCGGGCTCCAGCTGTTTTCGAAGCGCCGGTTTCCCGCGTTGCCGGCGGGTGAGGCGATGCGCCGCGTCGGCTACGAGCTGGTGAGCAAGCAACCGGGCACCCTCGACGAGCGGCTGTCGGCGCTGCCCGAGAAGCTCGAGACCATCGGCGCCTTCTTCGAGCCCCGCGTGCACAGCCACGGCGAGCGGCACTTCGTCGCGCACTTCGGTGACGTCGCGAGCCTGCACACCTTCTTCCTCGGCTTGCTCGAGGGCGTCACCTCGTCCACCAACGAGAAGGTGCAGGTCTCCTGGCAGCCCGAGGGGCTGTCGGGTGCGCGCTACGACTTGCGCGTCGCCTGAGGGGTGAGGGCTACAGCACCTTGCCGGGGTTGAGCAGCCCGCGTGGATCGAGTGCCGTTTTGAGCTGACGCATCAGCGCCACTTCAGTCGGCGTGCGCGAGTGGCCCAGCCATTCCTTCTTCAAGAGCCCGATGCCGTGCTCCGCGCTGACGCTGCCGCGGTGCTTCTTCACCAGCGCCATCACGTCGGCGTCGCAGGCGTGCGTCTTCTGCAGGAAGTCGTCCTTCGACATCGCGTCGGGCTTCATGATGTTGACGTGCAGGTTGCCGTCGCCGATGTGGCCGAAGAGGCAGAGCTCCCAGCCGGGGTAGCGCGACGCGAGCAGCGCCTCGAGCTCGTCGCAGAAGACCTTCAGCCGCTCGATGGGCAGCGCGAGGTCGTTCTTGTGCGGCAGGCCGGTGGCGCTCAACGACTCGCTGATGCCCTCGCGCAGCGCCCACAGCGCCTTCTGCTGCGAGCCGTCGGCGGCGAGGGTGCCGTCGAGCACCAGGCCCTTCTCGAAGAGTGACGAGAGCCACGCGTCGAGCGCGCCGGGCTTCGCCGCTTCGACTTCCAGCAGCACGGTGTGCGAGGTCGGCTGCTCGAAGGGCGGGCGCAGACCGCGGTGCTTCTCGAGCCGTGCGCTGCAGGCCTGGGTGAAGAACTCGTAGGCCATCACCGTGAAGGGGCCGCGGCGGGCTTCCTCGAAGAGCGTGAGCACCGCCTGGAGTGAGTCGAGCGCGAAGAGGAAGACGTCGACCTTCTCGGGCAGGCGCGTGAGCTTGAGCGTGGCCTCGGTGATGACGCCGAGGATGCCCTCGCTGCCGATGAAGAGCTGGCGCAGATCGACGCCGGTGTTGTTCTTCTCGAGCGCGCCGTTGAGCTCGAGCACCTCGCCGCCCATGGTGACCACGGTGAGGCCGAGCACCCACTGGCGCGTGAGCCCGTAGCGAATGACGCGCACGCCGCCGGCGTTGGTGGCGATGTTGCCGCCCACCTGGCTCGAGCCCTTCGACGCGAAGTCGACCGGCCAGAAGAGGCCCGCGTCGGCGCACGCGTGGTGCACCGCCTCGGTGATGGCGCCCGCCTCGACGTGCACGGTGAGCGCGAGCGCGTCGACGGGACCGATGGCGCGCATGCGCTCGAGCGAGAGTACCACCTCGCCCTTCGCCGCGACCGCGCCGCCCGAGAGGCCGGTGCGGCCGCCCGAGGGCACCACCGCCACGCCGTGCTCGGTGGCGAGCTTCAAGAAGCTCGAGACCTCGGCGGTGCTGCGCGGGCGCACGAGCAGCGAGGGGGCGGGGGTGAAGACCTTCGTCCAGTCCTTGCCGTAGGTGGCCAGCTCGCCCGGGTCGGTCGAAGCGAAGTCAGCGGGGAAGCGGGCAGCGAGCGCGTCGAGGAAGGCCGGCGTCATCACGCGCCTTGTACCTGATCTCGATCTCCCGCTCCTCCCCAGAGGAGCGAGGAGTAACCAGCAGGTGCGACTTCGTGCTCTCGTGCGCCACATGAGACTCGTCGAAGCACCGCCTGCCGCCGGCGTGACGGGACCCTTCACCGACGTGCAGCGCGCCCGCGAGGCGTCGACGTTCATGGTCGGGGTCTTCGCGGCCCAGCTGGCGATGACAGTCTTGTCGCGCATCATCGCGTGGCTCGTGCCGTCGTCGTGGGACGGGCCGTGGCCGATCGCCGAGGAGCTGCTCTGGTTGGCGCTCAGCGTGGCGACCATCGTCGCGGTGCTGCGGCTGGGAGGCGCGCTGGTCGACCGCTCGCTGGCGCTGATCACCGCCGGGGTCTGGGTGGTGATGGCCATCTTCGACGTCGCGGGGGCGTTCATCTTCCACCTCGAGCGCACCGCGTCCTTCATCCCCGGCGTGGTGTCGAAGCTGGTGACGGACCTGCAGTTCCTCGTGACGCTCGGGGCACGCGCGCTGCTCTTCGTGTTGTTTTCGAAGCTGACGATGCAGACGCGCGCGTGGGTGATGCCCCTGCTCGGGGTCGCGTGGCTGCTGTCGGCGGCGCGCTTCGCGATGGTCATCGCCATCACGCACGGCCTCGCCGGGCCGGATCTCTACCGCGACCCTCTCTGGCGCTACGGCGGCCTGTTCAGCGCCTTCTTCGGCACGGTGGTGACGCTCGCCGCGGCGTGGGCGGTGCGCGCGGTGGCGTTCGAGTCGACGAGCGGCGCGCAGGCCGTTCCTCCTCGCGAGGTCGGCAACCACGCGCCGCCGCTCGATGAGACCGCGAGCCCGACGGGTGACTTCGTGTTCGGCGCGATCCTCCTGCTGGTCGGCATCGGCGTGACGATGGTCTCGATGTCGGCGGCGTCGAACGGCGGGCGCTACCTCGTGGCGACCGGCGCCATCGGCACCGGCATCGGGCGGCTCATTCGCGGCTTCATTCGATTGTCGAGGTCGCGTGGCTGAGCAGCGCCCCACCGCTCGAGGCGTGCGCCGGCAGCGTGACTGTTTGCTCCTCACCCCGACCCTCTCCTCCTCAGGAGGAGAGGGAGCCAGAATCAGAAGCGGTAGAGCACGAGCCCATCGGGCGCCGCCGGCTTCTTCGCCTTCGGGTCGAGGTCGCCGTACGCGTCGGTGGGGAAGAGGCTCGACTCGCGGGGCAGCAGCGACGGACGCGTGACCGGGGTGCCGGATCCTCCGTCCTTCGCGACGTCACCACGCTCGACGTCACGCACCAGCGCGGTCAACGACGGGTCGACGTCGCGCAGCTTGAGCCCCGACGCGAGGCTCAGCTTGAGCGCGGCCTTCGCGGCGTCGGGGCGGTTGCGCTTCGCCTCGATGAGCGCGAGGTCGTACGCCGCGCGGCCGCGGGTGCGCCACTCACCGGGCGCGGTCGACACGTCGTACGCGCGCTGGAAGTACGCCTGCGCGGGCTCGAGCTCGCCCAGCAGCCAGTGCGTCCACCCCAGGCGCAGCAGGTGCTCGCCGGTCGGAGGGTTCAGCTTCGCCAGCGGCTCGAGGATCTCCTTCGCCTCGGCGGCCTTGCCGGCGTCGATGAGGCGGCTGCCGAGCTCGAGGCGCGCCTCGGTGCTGGTCGCCGAGAGCGCGAAGCCCTTGCGCGCGGCGATCAGCGACTCGTCGAACTTCTTCATGCGGGCCAGCGCCTTGCTGACGCGCCCCCACGCCCACGCGGAATTCGGCACCAGCTCGCCGTACGTGCGCCACGCCTTCTCGGCCTCTTCCCAGTTGCCCAGCGCGAACAGCGTGTCGCCGAGGTAGCTGCGTGCCAGCAGCTCGCCCGGGCGCTTCTTGATGATGTCGTTCAAGAACGCCACGCCCGCGTCGTTCGACTGGTAGCGCGTGAGCAACCAGAAGCGCGCCAGCGTGTACGTCTCGAGCATGTCGTCGGCCTCGCCGAGCAGCGCGAGGTTCTTCGCCGCCGCGGCGTCACCTCCGAGGATCGCCTGCGCCAACGCGCCGGCCGCCAACGCAAAGCGCAGCTTCGGGTCGAGTTCGAACGCCTTCGCGCACGCCTGCGCTGCGCGGCTCAGCTCGGCGGTGTCGACCAGCGCTGGCGTGTCGGGGCTCAGCGGCTGGCGCAGCACGATCGGGTAACACAGGCCCAGCTGCTGCAACGCTTCCTCGCTCGACGACATCGGCTGCGCGGTGCTCTTCGGCGGCAACGAGATGCCCGGCAGCAGCGCCTTCGCCAGCGCCACCGAGCCCTGCTCGAGCGCCCCCGACCAGGTCTTCGGCAGCTTCGCGGTGAAGGCCTTCGGCTTCTTGCCGTCGACGACGGTGCCTTCCATCACCAGGCCATCGCCCTGCGCCTCGAGCGTGAAGGTCGCCGCGCGATCGGCGCCGAGAATGCCGCGCAGCGCGTCGGCGTTGGCGGCCACGCGCAGGTCGACGTTGAAGCCCTCTTCGCTGATGGCGCGCACCACCTGCTTGTGGTGCAGCTCGTTGACCTTCTTCGTTTCTTCGGTGAGCTCGGACGCGCGGGCGACGATGAGCAGGCCGAGCTGCTGGAGGTTGGCGTCGGTCGACGACGGCGGCAGCAGCGCCACGACGGGCTGCCGGGGAGGCGCGGCTGGAGGCGCGGCGAGCGCGAGCGGCGCGAGCAGGGCGAGGGGCAGGGCGGCCTTGAACATGCGCGGAGCAAACCACACACCGCTCGCCGCGACGTGACAGAGTTCGCCGCCCATGGACCCGATGTTTACCTACAGCGTGAACGCGAAGTTCGAGCGGCCGGAGTTGGCGAAGGAATGGGTCGACTGGCTCCAGCGCGGCCACTTGCAGGCGGTGATCGACGCCGGCGCGCGCGAGGCGATGCTGGTGCAGCTGGGCCCACTCGAGTTCGAGGCGCGCTACCGCTTCACCGACGAGGCCGCGTTTCGCGCGTACGAGGCCGGGCCCGCGGTGCCGCTGCGCGCGGAAGGCGTGGCGAAGTTCCCTCCTTCGCGGGGCGTGGTGATGACCCGCTCGTTGGGCCCGGTGCTCGACGAGATCAAGACGCGCTGAGCCGATCAACCGAGCGTGGTAATGGAAGTCGCCCGTGCACATCAGCGTCTTCGACCTCTTCAAGATCGGCATCGGCCCCTCGAGCTCGCACACCGTCGGGCCGATGAACGCGGCGCGCCGCTTCGCCGAGCACCTCGAGGAACAGGGCCTGCTCCCGCGCGCGACGGCGCTCAAGGCCGAGCTCTTCGGGTCGCTGGGCTTCACTGGCCGCGGTCACGGGAGCGATCTCGCGGTGATGATGGGCTTCGAGGGCGAGGCGCCGCGCACCGTCGACATCGACTCCATCGCCGCGCGCGTCGAGGCGATCACGAAGTCGGGCACGGTGTCGGTGCTGGGCAAGAAGCCGGTCCAGCTGCAGCCGATCGTGTTCCACCGGCGCGAGAAGCTGCCGCTGCATTCCAACGGCATGCGCTTCACCGCCTTCGAGGGCGAGCGCGAGCTGCACCAGCGCATCTACTACTCGGTGGGCGGCGGCTTCGTGGTGAACGCCGAGGGCGGTCCCGAAGGGCAGGGCGCGGGCGAGCAGAAGCCGCTCCCGTACCCGTTCGACTCCGGCGACTCGCTGCTCGAGCAGTGCAACTCGCACGGGCTGTCGATCTCCACGCTGATGCTCGAGAACGAGAAGGCGCAGCGGCCCGAGGCCGAGGTGCGCGCGGGCCTGCGCGAGATCGCCGCCGCGATGGAGGCGTGCGTGAAGCGCGGCTGCGAGCGCGAGGGCATCTTGCCGGGCGGGCTCAAGGTGAAGCGGCGCGCGGCCACCCTCTCTCGCAAGCTCAAGGCCGACCCGCGCGGCGCGGCTGATCCGCTGATCATCATCGACTGGGTCAACCTCTGGGCGCTTGCGGTGAACGAGGAAAACGCGGCGGGCGGGCGGGTGGTGACGGCGCCGACCAACGGCGCGGCGGGCATCATTCCCGCGGTGCTCACCTACTACCTGCGCTTCGTGCCCAACGCCGACGAGGAAGGCGTGCAGCGCTTCCTGCTGACGGCGGCGGCGATCGGCGCGCTCTACAAGAAGAACGCGTCGATCAGCGGCGCGGAGGTCGGCTGCCAGGGCGAGGTGGGCGTGGCGTGTTCGATGGCCGCGGGTGGGCTCACCGAGGTGATGGGCGGTACGCCGGAGCAGGTCGAGAACGCCGCGGAGATCGGCATGGAGCACAACCTCGGCCTGACCTGCGACCCCATCGGCGGGCTGGTGCAGGTGCCGTGCATCGAGCGCAACGCGATGGGCAGCGTGAAGGCCATCAACGCCGCGCGGCTCGCGCTCTCGGGCGACGGCAAGCACAAGGTCTCGCTCGACAAAGTGATCGCCACCATGCGCTCCACCGGTGAAGACATGTCGGTGAAGTACAAGGAAACGGCGCGCGGCGGCCTCGCGGTGAACATCGTGGAGTGCTGACGCGATGGACGTCGCGCTGCGACTGCTGGAAGGCGAGCACGAGCGGCAGGCGTGGGGCCTCGACGGGCGCGACGCGGCGCTCGAGGCGTTCTGGTCGAGCGTGGCGTCGCTGTCCACCTGGGACGAGCCGCGGCCGTGGCGCTGGTCGCTCGAGCTGGTCGGCGCGCGCGTCTACACCCTGAAGGACGTGCCGCTCGCCGAGGCCGCGGTCTACGCCGTGCGCACGCGCTGGAACGAGCCCGGCTTTCGCGCGGCGCTGGTGCACCGCACGGCGCGCCAGCTCGCGTGGCCTGCGTTCGATCTCGCCGAGCTGCTCGACGTGCCGCCCACGCTGAGCCCGCCCGTCTCGACCGTCGCCGGGGTGCTGATGCGTTGCTTCTCGGTGCCGCCGCCCCGCCACCTCGGGCACGAAGCGCACCCCTTTCCGCGCCGCGAGGGCGATCGGCTCTGCGTCACGCATCGGTCCGACGTTCACCCCAACGGCGCGGGGACCATCACGTACACCGACGACTGGGTCTTCACGCTCGTCGACCCGGCGCTCGCGATAAGCGGCCAGTGTACCAGCGAACAGGGCACGACCGAGGGGTGGTGGTGGAACTTGACGGCCCCCCTTGGCTTTTCGTCGCAACCGCTCCAAGACGGTCTCAGGGAGCAGGGAGTGGTGGTCGGGGGCAGGTGAAGGACGGAGGTACGCCACATGGAGACGAGGACCGAGGCGAGGAAGAGCGCAGCGAAGAGTTCGAAGACGAAGTCGAAGCACAAGCACGCTGTGGCCGCGAAGCGCGCGACGAAGGTTCCGCCGTCGCACGAGCTGGTGCCCAGCGAGAAACACCCACCACCGGCGGTCGAGCTCCGCGTGATTCGTCATGACGCCCGGGTGCCCCTCGATCGCGCCATCGCCGCGGCGCGCGCGGTGGGGCTGCTCTCGTCGTTCGACGAGCACGGCGCGGTCGGCGCGACGCTGTCGGAGGTGCTCGCGCACCACTACGAGGCCAACCGTGAGCAGCGGCGGCGCGATCGGTTCTACGCCTGCGAGTTCCCGTGGCTCGACTGCACCCACGATCTCATCGCGGAGCTGAACGCGGTCGTCCCCGGCGCGCCCATCTGGCAGCAGATCGAAGCCGACTGGCGCGAGATTCGCGTCGAGTCACCGGCGGGGCACCCGCAGTCGATCCACTACGACCTGCTCTTCGACGTCGCGCGGGCCTACGACGCCCAGCTCGAGTACACGAAGTCGCCCTGGCGCCTGGTGTTCGTCGAGTACCCCGGGAGCAGCTCGGCGGGCTTCTTCGCCGTCGACCAGGCGGGCGCCGCGCGTCTCGTCGAGGCCGGGCTGGTGGCGGGCTGACCTTATTTCTATAAGTTGACAGCAGATTTTCGGTCGTTTTATAGGTTCGCCTATGGATGCGACCGATCGTCTCCTCGTGCAGCTGCTCCAGGCCGATGGCCGGGCGACGCAGCTGCAGCTGGCGAAAGAGGTCGGGCTCTCGCAGCCCGCGACGGCGGAGCGCATTCGCAAGCTCGAAGACGCGGGCGTCATCACCGGGTACACCGCGCGCGTCGACGCGACCAAGCTCGGCAAGGACGTCACCGCGTTCGTGGGCGTGGGCATCGAGCACCCGAAGTTCTTCGAGGCGTTCACGAAGAAGGTGCTGGCGATGCCCGAGGTGCTCGAGTGCCACCGCGTCGCCGGGCAAGACAGCTACCTGCTGAAGGTGCGCACCACCAACACGCGCACGCTCGACACGCTGCTGGTCGATCGGCTCCGCACCATTCCCGGGGTCACGCGCACCTTCACCACCATCGTCTTGTCGTCGGCGAAGGAAGACCCCCGGGTCCACGTGGATCCCGAAGAGCACGCGTAGTACGGCCGTTCACCCACTGGAGCACGCCATGGACATTCGCATCACCAGGACGACCGCGCCGAAGACCAAGCCGCCCGAGGCCGAGCTGGGGTTCGGCAAGTACTTCTCCGACCACCTCTTCGCGATGGACTACTCGGCGGAGAAGGGCTGGTTCGACGCGCGCATCGTGCCGTACGCGCCCTTCCAGCTCGACCCCGCGGCCGGCGTCTTCCACTACGGCCAGGCGATGTTCGAGGGGAGCAAGGCGTTCCGCGGGCAGGACGGCCGCATTCGCCTCTTCCGCCCGAAGGAGCACGCGCGCCGCCTGGCGATCGGTGCGCCGCGCCTGTGCATGCCCTCGCCGGCCGAGGCCGACATGGCGGCGGCGGTGAAGGCGCTGGTGAAGGTCGACGCGGACTGGGTGCCGAAGTCGGAAGGCACGTCGCTCTACCTGCGGCCCACGCTGATCGCGACCGAGGGCTTCCTCGGGGTGCGGCCGGCGACGAAGTACCTGTACTACGTGATCGCTTCTCCGGCCGGGAACTACTTCGGCGGCAAGGGGCTCAAGACGGTGCGCATCTGGGTCGAGACCCAGGAAGTGCGCGCGCCGCGCGGTGGCCTCGGCGCGACGAAGGCCGGCGCGAACTACGCGGCGTCCCTGCACTCCGCGATGAACGCCAAGAAGAACGGCTACGACCAGGTGCTCTGGCTCGACGGCAAGGACCACGAGTTCGTCGAGGAGGTCGGCACGATGAACGTGTGCTTCCTGCTCGGCGGCAAGACGCTGGTGACGCCGCCGCTGTCGGACTCGATTCTCGCGGGCGTGACGCGCGACTCGGTGCTGGCGCTCGCGCGCGAGCAGGGCTTCACCGTCGAGGAACGGCCGATCTCCATCAAGGAGCTGCGCTCGGCCCACCAGAACGGAAAGCTGAGCGAGGTGTTCGGCACCGGCACCGCGGCGGTCATCTCGCCGGTCGGTGAGCTCGCGTTCGCGGGTGAGAAGCTGGTCATCAACGACGGCAAGCCGGGCCCGATCGCGCAGCAGTTCTACGAGACCATCGGCGCGATTCAGCGCGGGGCGAAGCCCGACACGCACGGCTGGCTCGAAGCGATCGACTGATCGTCAGAGCGCGGTGTCGAGCGCGGTGAAGAGCGCCGCGCCGTCACTCGCACGGAAGAAGGCGTCGGCGCAGATGTGATCGGCGCCGCACGTCCCTCCGCCACACTCGCCTGACGTGCCACCGGGGCAGGCGTGCGGCCGGCCACCGACGCGCGCCATCGAGTCGAGCACCACCGACGCCGCGCCGGTCGCGGTGTCGGCGCCGAAGCCGACCACCACCACGTCGATGCCGCTGGCGTGCAGTGTGCTGACGGCGGTCGTGGCGGCGCTCGCGTCGAGGCAGCCGAGCGAGCAGAGCGCCGAGGTGCAGCTGCTGGTGGTGCAGGCGCACGCGCTGGTCTGGGCCGCGCTGCACGAGTTCGACGCCTGGCAGCCACACAGCGCGTTGGGGTTGGTCGTGTTGCAGTTGGGCAGGCCGTCGGTGATGAGCACCACCACGTCGGCGCGCCCGTCGCTCTGCTGCAGTCCGCTCAGGCCCCCCACGAAGCCCAGCGACGCGGCGGTCGGGGTGCCGCCTTGCGCGGTCACGGCGCTGATGGCGGTGGAGATCGTCGCGGCGTGCTGCGCGCGGAAGGTCTCGTTGCCAATGTCGGCCGCCATCGCGGGCGGCAGGTCGATCGTCACCGCGGTGGGCACCTGGCAGAGCGGGCCGGCGGGGTAGGTGGTCAGCCCGAAGCGCGCCGTCGTGCCGCGCGTGCTGAGGAAGGTCGTCAGGCCCGACCGCAGCTCGCTCAAGCGCGTCGGGCAGGTGATGGGGCAGGGGTTCGCCGACGAGACGCCGCAGCCGCTCGGGCACGCGGCGTCGCTGGGGTTGATGGGCAGATTCATCGAGCCGGAGAGATCGACCAGCAGCATCACGTTCGGAACGAGGCCGGTGCCGCCGCCCGTCGCGCCGCCGCCGCCCGTCGTGCCTCCGCCGGTGCCGCCGCCCGTCGCGCCGCCGCCGGTGCCGCCGCCCGTCGTGCCGCCACCCGTCGTGCCGCCACCCGTCGTGCCGCCGCCCGTCGTCCCGCCACCCGTCGTGCCGCCACCGGTCGTGCCGCCACCGGTCGTCCCGCCGCCAGTGCCGCCGCCAGTGCCGCCGCCGCCTCCGCCGGCGCCAGTGCCGGCCGAGCACGCGCCGAGCACGCAGCTGCGGCCGAGGTCGCAGACGGCGCAGAGCCCGCCGGCGCTGCCGCAGGCCGACGGCGCGTTGCCGAGCTGGCAGGTTCCGCTCGCGTCGCAGCACCCGGTGCAGTTCGCGGCTGAGCAGTCTTTCGTCGGGCTGAGGCACGCAGAAGCGGACACGAGGACGAAGGCGAGCAGGGCAGGGCGCATGGCGGGTGACGCTACACGGTTTGACCTACTGGCTGCCGTCCATCACGAGCACCAGCTCGTCGCCGCGCTTTACCGTCGTCTTCAGGCAACGCTGCAGGGCGAGCAGCCCGCGCTGCAGCTCGGCGCGCGTGTCGTCGACGAAGTCTTCGTCGCGCGGCTCGACGAGCACGCGGCGATCGAGCGCGGCGAGCTTCTTTCGCCAGCCCGACTGGAGCTCGGCGGCGAGCGACTTCTGGAGCGTGGGGCTCCAGCGCGTGCGGATCGGCCAATCGCTGACGCTGCGACGCACCGGCGCGCGAAATGGGAAGTGCAGGTCGTCGGCCGCCCAGTGCCTCGCGAGCAGCGGCAGCCCGATCGCCTTCAGCGCGCGGTTCCAGCACCCATCACCACCCTTCGGGAGCCCGTAGGTCAACACCACCTCGAGCACCGCGAGCCGCTTGCCGAGCGCGCAGGCGAGCAGTTCGACGAGACGCCCGTACTCGTAGGCGTGCGCCTTCTGCGGCGCGCCGTCGAGGATCTCCTGCACCAGCTGCGCGGGATCGCCGAGGCCCTCTTCGTCGAAGAAGTCGGCCAGCTCGGCGCGAAAGGCGCGCGGCGCTTTGGCGAGCACCTTCGAGGCCTTCAGCTTCGAACCGACCAGCCCCTCGAGACCGCCGGCGGGCACCGACATCACGAACACGAAGCGCTCGGACATGGCGCGGTCCTACCGCCGGGGCACGAAGCGGTACACTCCGCCGATGCTCACGACCCTCGCGGTGCTGGCGGCGATCTTCGTGCCCCTCGAGCGGCTGCTTCCCACGCGACGACAGCCGGTGCTGCGCCCCGCGTGGAGGACCGACCTCGCGTTCTTCTTCGGCCAGCACCTGCTGTGGAGCGGCCTGGCGATCCTCGTGCTCGCGAGCGCGCAGCGGCTGCTCAGTGGAATGGTGCCGCCGCTGCCGTTGCCGTGGCCGGCGCAGGTGGCGCTCGTGCTGCTGCTGGGCGACCTGCTGCTCTACTGGTTCCACCGCGCGTGCCACCACTTCGACTTCCTGTGGCGGTTTCACGCCGTGCACCACAGCGCCGAGCACCTCGACTGGTTGGCGGCGCACCGCGAGCACCCCATCGACGGGCTGTTGACGCAGCTGGTGTTGAACCTGCCGGCGCTGGTGTTCGGCGTGTCGATGAAGGGGCTGTTCGCGCTCGCGCTGTTCCGCGGGCTGTGGGCGCTCTTCATTCACAGCAACGTGAAGCTGCCGCTCGGGCCGCTGCTGTACGTGCTCGGCTCGCCGCGGCTCCACCATTGGCACCACGCGAAGGATCCGCGGGTGGTCGCCAACTTCGGCAACCTCTCGCCGTGGACGGACCTGCTGTTCGGCACGTTCCACCTCCCGCGGCAGGGCGAGGACTTTGCGCTTGGGGTCCCGCAGGCGATGCCGCGCTCGTGGCCGGCGCTGATCCTCGCGCCGATGCAGGGCGCTCCGCTGTCGGTGGCGCTGGTGCTCGCCAGCACGCTGACCGCCTTCACCGCGTTCGCGGGCGATGGAGGCCTCGACGCCGGGGTCGACGCGGGAACGCTGTCGTCGATCTTCAAGAGCGATCAGAACTACCTGCCGGCGAGCAAGTCGTTCGGCGGCGGCACGCTCGGGCCGGGAATCCAGAACGCGCTGGGCGGGCTGGGCGGCCCCGGCGCTGACGGCGGGACGGTCGGGATTGGCGGTCTCGGCCGAGGGCTTGGCTCTCCGCTCGAGACGAAGACGACGACCGATGACCCCTCGGTGCTGGGCTTGCTCGACAAGAGCCTCGTTCAGAAGGTGGTGCGCGCGCACCTCGGGCTGATCAAGCAGTGCGCGACGCAGCACCTCGCGATCGACGGCGGCGTGAACCAGGGCCGGGTGGTGGTGAAGTTCGTCGTCCAGGCGACGGGTACGGTCGGGTCTTCAGCGGTGGTGCAGACCACGGTGGCGAACGAAGGTCTCGAGAGCTGCGTCGCTGGCGCGGTGCAGCGCATGGTGTTCCCCAAGCCGAGGGGCGGCGGCGTGGCGGTCGTGGCCTACCCCTTCGTCTTTGCAGCGCCCTGACATGCTCACGCTCACCTGGCTCACGTTGGTCGCGCAGCTCCCCGTCATTCCCGGTGCGCACGGGTATGGCATCACCACGCCGGCAGGCCGCGGTGGCACCGTCTACGTGGTGCGCTCGCTGGCCGCTTCGGGCCCGGACACGCTCGAGGCGTGCGTCACCGCGAGTGGGCCGCGCGTCTGCGTCTTCGAGGTGTCGGGCACCATCACCCTCACCGCGAACCTGGAGATCATCAACGGGCAGCTCACCATCGCCGGCCAGACCGCGCCATCGCCGGGCATCTTGATCCGCGGTGCGGGGCTGCTGATCCGCGCGTCGGACGTGCTGGTGCAGCACCTGCGGGTGCGCGTGGGCGACGATCCTTCCGGGCCGCGGTACGTCGATCGCGACGCGCTGCAGATCGTCTCGTTCGGCTCGTCAGTCGCGCGCCGCGTGGTGATCGATCACTGCTCGTTCAGCTGGAGCGTCGACGAGGTGATCTCGGTCTGGAGCGACTCGGGGCTCGACGCGGGCTTCGACGACGTCACGCTGCGCAGCAACGTGTTCAGCGAGCCGCTCAACGACTCGTTCCACACCACCCTCGAAGACGGCGGCGGCGTGACCGAGTTGCACGGCTTTGGGCCGATTCTCGGTGGCGACCCCAACCCCAACGGCCACGTCGACCTGGTCGGCAACCTCTTCGCGTTCAACGTGAGCCGCAACCCGCTCTCGGGCGCCACCAACCTCGCGCTGGTGAACAACGTCATCTACGGCGTCGACCAGCTCGGCGCGACGCAGCTGCTCGCCTACGACGCTGACCCCACGTCGAGCTCGGTGGTGGGCAACGTCTACCGTCGCGCGGTGAGCCCGGTGATTCGGCTCACGGCCCTGCCGCCGGGCTCGCGGGTGTACCTCGCCGACAACCTGGCGCCCGGCGCGCTGTCAGATCAGTGGTCGGAGGTGGAGTTCTTCATGGGCGGTTCGCGCGCGGCGCTCGAGGTGACGAGTCCACCCGCGTGGCCGAGCGGGCTCGTCGCGCAGCCAGCGAGCGCCACCCTGGCGTCGGTGCTCGCGAACGCCGGCGCGCGCCCGGTCGATCGTGACGCGGTCGATGCGCGCGTCGTCGCCAGCGTCAACGCCAACACGGGCACGGTCATCAACTGCGTGAGCGCCGACGGCTCTCCGCGGTGCGCGGCGAACGGTGGTGGGTGGCCCGTGCTCGCCCAGAACACGCGCCCGCTGACGCTGCCGGCCAACCCCAACGGCGACGATGACGGCGACGGCTACACCAACCTCGAGGAATGGCTGCACGGCTTCTCGGCCGCGGTGGAGGGCAGTCCGGTGACGATGCCGCCGGTGCGCTTCAGCCCCGACGCGCTGCACGGCCAGCGGACGGACTGGGAAGAGCTGACGCCTTCGCGCTGGGCGGTCGTCTCGCTCGGGGGCGACTGGCGCTGGGGCATCACCACGTCGAGCTACTCCGCGACGCCGACCAGCGGGCTGGGGGAATACGCGCTCTCGCGCCACGGCACGTTTGAGGACTTCCGGCTGACCGCGCGCTTCGCGTCGACCGAAGATCTCACCGCCAACCCCGGCGCCGACGTGTGCCTGGTGTTCGGCTACGAGGGGCCCGACGACTACCTCTACGTGATGCTCAGCGCGCTGGCTGCCAACAACCAGCTCTTCCGCTACCAGAACGGCACGCGCACGTTGCTCGCCGACCTCGGGGCGAGCCTGGTGCCCGACGTGAACTGGCACGACGTGGTGCTCGAGCGCACGGGCGCGACGGTGCGGCTGTCGCTCGACGGCACGCAGCGGTTCCAGGGCTCGGTGACCGATTTCCCGGTGGGGCGCGTGGGCGTGGGCAGCTTCAACGACGCGGTGGCGTTCGATGACGTGCACCTCGACGCGCTCGCGACCGATGGTGGGGTGGTGCTGGTCGATGCGGGCCAGCCAGACGCAGGAACGGCGAACGACGCGGGGACCGCCCTCGATGCGGGCGCAGGCGATGCCGGCGTGGCGAGCGACGCGGGCTCCCTCGTGGATGCGGGAATGCCGGGCAGCCCCGATGGCGGCGCAGGCACCGACGGAGGGCCCACCGGCGACGTGCAGGGCTCGGGGTGCGGCTGTGCGTCGGTCGACGCGAGCGCGGTGTTGCTGGCGGTGGTGCTCGGGCTGCGTCAACGCCGGCGGCGCAGCGTGAATGACCCGAAGATCGGGCGCCAGACGACCAACGCCCCATGATGCGGTGGCTCACGATCCTCGCGGTGCTGGCGGTGGCCCAGGCGCCCACCCTCGCGCAGCGCAAGCGCTTCGCCGAGCAGCACCGCACGAAGTTCGTCTTCGACTGGTCGAAGGACGGCATGGACTGCGTGAAGGCCACCGCTCCGGCCGCGCTGCGCTGCGACACGCCGGTCTGGCTCTGCCCCCGCGCGATGGGGGGCGGAATGTGCAACGGCAGCTTCTTCGAGGCGCGCGGCCTCACGTTCCAGCTGCACGAGCCGACCACGGCCGAGGTCGACGCCACGCCGCTGCCCGAGCTGACGCTCGAAGAGGAATCGGGTGACGACTGCCCGGAGTGCGAGTGCACGGACGACGAGGGGCTCAGCTTCGGCCCGGGCGTCAGCGAGAAGGACCAGGAACGCGCACGGCTTGAGTTCGCGAAGGAACGCCAGCGCGCCCACGAGACGTGCGTGCGTGAAGCGGCGAAGCGTCAGAAGGCCGAGCGCACCATTCGCCGCTGCACGCTCTTGATGGTCGACCCCTGCCGGCAGGAAGCGTTCCTTCGCTGCATCGGCAAGAACGGCGGCGAGTCGGCTCCCCCGCTCAACCGCACGCTGGTGTTCTCGTTCGCGCCGAAGCCCGACGGTGGAATGCCGGCGGGCGGCGAGTGGGAAGCCAGCGACAGCGACTGAAGCGTCAGAAGCCCTTCGTGTAGCCGCACTTCGCGAAGGGGATCTCCGTGTCCGACAGCTGCTCGAGCAAGACGAAGCCCTTCTTCCCATCGGCGGTGGTGACGCTCTGGTAGTTCGGGTCCTTCTTGTCGGCCCCGTTCCACACCAGCTGATCGCCACACGACAGGTCCTTCAGCTTCGCCGCCTTCTTCTTCGGTGCCTTGAGGAGCGGCGTCGGCTCGATCTGCTTCACGAACATCGGACCGCCGGGCTCGACTGCCCACGACGCGGAACAGCACACGGTGATGGCAAGCAGCAGGTGGCGCATGCGCGCCACGGTATCAGCCTACTTGCGCACTTCGCCGACCAGCGCGTCGACGGTCTTCTTCGCGTCGCCGAACAGCATGCGGGTGCCGTTCAAGTAGAAGAGCGGGTTCTCGACGCCCGCGTAGCCCGCCGCCATGCCGCGCTTGAAGACCACGGTGAGCTTGCTCTTCCACACCTCGCACACCGGCATGCCGTAGATGCTCGAAGATGGATCGTCGAGCGCGCCCGGGTTGACGATGTCGTTGGCGCCGATGACGAGCACCACGTCGGTGTTCGGGAAGTCGGCGTTGATGTGTTCCATCTCGAGCACGATGTCGTACGGCACGCCCGCCTCGGCGAGCAGCACGTTCATGTGGCCGGGCAGGCGGCCCGCGACGGGGTGAATCGCGAACCGCACGTTCACGCCCTTCTCGCGGAGCGTGGTGGTGAGCTCCTTCACCGAGCTCTGCGCGCGGGACACCGCCATGCCGTAGCCGGGCACGATGACCACGTTGCGCGCCTCGAGGAGCTTCTTCGCCACCTCGTCGGCCTTCATCTCGTGCACCTCGCCCGCGGGCTGCGCACCCGGCGCGGCGGGCTTGGCGTCGCCGGTACCGAAGCCGCCGAACACCACGTTCAAGATCGAGCGGTTCATCGCGCGGCACATGATGATCGAGAGAATCGTGCCCGACGCGCCGACGAGCGCGCCGGTGATGATCAGCAGATCGTTGGCGAGCATGAAGCCCGCGGCCGCGGCGGCCCAGCCCGAGTACGAGTTGAGCAGCGAGACCACCACCGGCATGTCGGCGCCGCCGATGGCGAGCACGAGGTGCACGCCGAGCAGCGAGGCGAGCACGGTCATGATGCCGAGGTACATCAGGCCCTCGTTGCCCTCGGCGACGTTGCCGAACGGCACCGCGAGGCCGACGATCGCCGCGGCGACGAGCGCGTTGAGCATGTGGCGCCCAGGCAGCAGCAGCGGCTTGCCCGACAGCGTGCCCTTCAACTTCGCCCACGCGATGATCGAGCCGGTGAGGGTGATGGCGCCGACCGCGATGCCCACCCAGATCTCCGCGAGGTGCACCGCGTGCCGCAGCGTCTCGGTCTCGACCTGCACGGGGCGCAGGTACGACGAGTAGCCGACCAGCACCGCGGCGAGACCCACGAAGCTGTGCAGCACCGCGACGAGCTCCGGCATGCCGGTCATCTCGACCCGCCGCGCGAGGCCGCCACCGATGACCGCGCCGATCACCGCCGCGCCCACGAGGAGCCCGAGGCCGTTGACGCGCGAGCCGAGATCGCTCGCGGTGACCCACGCCACCGAGGTGACGACGATCGCCGTGGTCATGCCGACGATGCCGAAGAAGTTGCCCTGCTGCGCGGTCTCTTGCTTGCTCAAGCCACCGAGCGAGCGAATGAAGAGCACGCCTGCCGAGAGGTAGGCGACGACGAGGAGGCCGGTCATGACTTGTGCCCTCCGCCGTGCCCTGCGCTTGCGGGCGCATCCTCCCGCTTGAACATCTTCAACATGCGCTGCGTGACGAGGAAGCCGCCGGCGATGTTGATGGCCGCGAAGAGCACCGCGAGCGCGCCGAGCACCGACGCGGCGTCGAAGCCGGCGCCGACCTGCAGCATGCCGCCCACGATGATGATGCCCGAGATGGCGTTGGTGACGCTCATCAGCGGCGTGTGCAGCGCAGGCGAGACCGACCAGATGACCTGCCAGCCCACGAAGCACGCCAGCACGAAGACCGTCGAGTGCTGGAGGAAGTCACCCGGCGCGAAGCGGCCGAGCACGAAGAGCAGCACGATGAGCAGCAGCCCGCCGATGGTGGTGCCCCACGCGCGGCGCACCGGAGACTGGATGTCCTGCTGCTTGGGCTTGGCGGTGGCCGGCGGCGGCTTGGGCGCGGGCGCGGGTTCCTTCACCGGCGGGGGCGGCAGCTGCTCGCCCTTGTGCAGCAGCAGCGCGGGGCGCACCACGTCGTTCTCGAGATCGAGGCTGAAGGTGTCGCCCTTGCCGAGCTCGCCCGACAGGTGCCACAGGTTCATCGAGAAGAAGCGGCTCGAGGTGGTCGCCATGCGGCTGGCGAGATCGGTGAACCCGAGGATCAGCACCCCGTTGAAGTTCACCACCTCGTTGGGCTTGGTCAGCTCGCAGTTGCCGCCCTGCTCAGCGGCCATGTCGACGATGACCGAACCGGGCTTGAGGCACTCGACGACGTCGCGCGGCACCAGCGTGGGCGCCTTGTTCCCCGGCACCAGCGCGGTGGTGATGATGATGTCGACTTCCTTCGCCTGGTTGCGGAAGAGCTCCATCTCCGCGGCGATGAACTCCGGCGACATCACCTTCGCGTAGCCACCCTGGCCTTCGCCTGCTTCCTTGAGCTTCACCTCGAGGAACCGCGCGCCGAGGCTCTCGACCTGCTCGCGGGCGGCGGCGCGGGTGTCGAACGCGCGCACGTCGGCGCCGAGCGCACGGGCGGCACCGATGGCGGCGAGACCGGCCACGCCGGCACCGATGATGAGCACCTTCGCGGGCGGGGTCGCACCGGCGGCGGTGATCTGCGGGCTGAAGAAGCCCTGGAAGTGCGTCGCCGCCTCGACCACCGCGCGGTAGCCCGAGAGGTTGGCCATCGACGACAAGACGTCCATCTTCTGTGCGCGCGTGATGCGCGGCACCTTCTCGAGCGCCAGTACGCTGGCCTTGCGCGCGGCGAGCGCCTCGACCAGCCCCGGGTTGCTCAGCGGCTGGATCAACGAGACGAGCAGCGCGCCTTCTTTCACCTTGCCGGCTTCGGCGATCGTCGGCGGGCGCACCTTGAAGATCGCCTCGCAGCTCCACGCGTCGTCGGTGAGCTCGGCGCCCGCGGCCACGTACGCCGCGTCGTCGATGCCGGCCGCGAGACCGGCCCCCTTCTCGACGCGAACGCCCAGGCCGCGTTCCTTGAACTTCTTGATGGACTCAGGCGTCGCCGCCACCCGCTTTTCGCCGGGCAGCGTTTCCTTCGGGATACCGATGATGAGACTCACGGAGCCGCTTCTGAACCCGCCGCCCGCGAGCGTCCACAGAAATCTAGAACAGCAGGTCGAGGCCGTAACGCAGCACGATGAAGGGCATCACTTTCGGCAGCAGGCTCAGCGCGAGGAAGGTGCCGCCGTGCGAGGCGAGCGCGCCGACCGCCGTCTTGAATTGCCCCGACAGCCAGGTGGTGAAGCCCGCGTACCCGGCGAACCATGCCCAGAAGAGGACGATCGGCAGCAGCGCGGGGACGAACAGCATCTTCAGGCTGAACAGCAGGCCCGCGAGGACCCAGAGGGCGAGCACGGCGAGGTGGGCGGCGTTCTTCATGGCGTTCATGTGTGGCTCCGTGGTGCAGCGGGTTGATGGCCATTTGACGCCCGAGCATTGAAAAGGGTGAGGAACGTGTTGCGTCTTGATTGATAACTGGTCGTAAGTGATGCTCGGGCCATGAACCTCCAGAGACTCGAGGGTTTCTATTGGGTGGCGAAGACGCAGGGGTATGCGCGGGCCGCGCGCGCGTTTCCGTACCCCATCACCCAGCCGGGCGTGCACCAGCAGGTGCGGCGGCTCGAAGACGATCTCGGGGTGAAGCTCTTCGAGCGCGTGGGGAAGGATCGCGTGGTGCTCACGCCGCGTGGCCAGGTGCTCTACGACGCGGTGGTGCCGTTCTTCGAGGCGCTGCCGTTGGTCGAGGCGCGGGTGAAGGGCGGGGTGGTGGGCGGCACACTCAAGATGCACGCCGCGGCGCACCTCCTGCGGCACCTGATGCCGGAGTGGCTCAAGCGGCTGCAGAGCAAGCGGCCCGACATCACCGTGCAGCTCTCTGATCTGCCCACGGTCGATCTCTCGCTGGTGCGCTCGGGCGAGGCCGACGTGCTGGTCGACTGGCTGCCCGACGTGCCGACGGACCTGGAGACGCGGGAGATCGGCCGCACCGAGGGGTGGATCGTCGCGCCCGCACACGGCCCCTACGCGCAGAAGGGCCGCTTGAGCTTGAGCGCGTTGGCCGAGGTGCCGTTCATCGGCTACCACCGCGACCGCACCGCGAAGGGGCTGCAGCTCGAGGCGCTGCGCCAACACGGCGTCGCGCCGCGCGAGGCGTTCGCAGCTGATTCGTCGGACACCATCTTGAGCTTCGTGGGCGCGGGGCTGGGCTTCTCGCTCGTGCCGTGGCTGACCGAGGCGGGGCCGAAGCTGCACGGCGTCGTGGCGCAGCGCCTCGAGCGGCCGACCGCGTCGTTCCCCATCTACGCGGTGTGGCGCAAGCAGACCGGGCTCCACCCGCTGGTCGAGGCGGTGCTGGAGGTCGCGCCGTCACGCTGAGCTTTCCAAAGTGAACTTCGGGGGCCGCGGGTGCATGTTCGGCCGGCCATGACCGACACCTTCCCCGTCAAAGCCCACATCCGCGACCGCGCGCACCTCAAGTCGATGGAAGAGTACGAGCGGCGCTACCGGCTCTCGCTCGACAACCCGGAATGGTTCTGGGGCGAGGAAGCGAAGTCGCTGGAGTGGTTCCACCCGTACCACCGGGTGTTCGACGCCGACTACGACGCGGTCGACTTCTCGTGGTTCAGCGGAGGCCGCCTCAACGCCTGCTACAACTGCGTCGATCGGCACGTCGACGCGGGCAACGGTGAGCAGCTGGCGATCATCTGGGCGGCCGACGAGCCCGGCGTCTACGAGCGCATCACGTACCGCGAGCTGAAGCACCACGTGGCGCGCATGGCGAACGTGCTGCTGAGCAAGGGCGTGCGGAAGGGCGATCGCGTCGCGATCTACATGCCGATGATCCCCGCGGCGGCGTACGCGATGTTGGCGTGCGCGCGCATCGGCGCGGTGCACTCGGTGGTGTTCGGCGGCTTCAGTGCCGAGGCGCTGCGCGATCGCATCATCGACGCGGGCTGCAAGGTGGTGATCACCGCCAACGAGGGCCTGCGCGGCGGCAAGAAGGTGCCGCTCAAGGCGACGGTCGATCGCGCGGTCGACGGGCTGCAGGTGGTCGAGACGGTGCTCGTCGCGCGCCGCACCGACACCCAGGTGCCGATGACCGCGGGCCGCGATTTCTGGCTCGACGAAGAGACGCTCAAGCAGCGCTCGACCTGCACCGTGGCGTGGATGGGCGCCGAAGATCCGCTCTTCGTCCTCTACACCTCGGGAAGCACGGGCAAGCCCAAGGGCCTGCTCCACACCACCGCCGGCTACCTCGTCTACGCGTCGACCACCTTCAAGTACGTGTTCGACTACCACCCGGGCGACGTCTACTGCTGCGCGGCCGACATCGGCTGGGTCACCGGTCACTCGTACATCGTGTACGGCCCGCTCGCGAACGGCGCGACGACGGTGATGTTCGAGTCGGTGCCCAACTACCCCGACGCCGGCCGCTACTGGCGCATGGTCGACGACCTGGGCATCAACATCTTCTACACGGCGCCCACCGCGCTGCGGGCCATCGCGCAGGCAGGCGACGCGCCGGTGAAGCAGCACAGCCGAAAGTCGCTGCGGATCCTCGGGTCGGTCGGCGAGCCCATCAACCCGGAGATCTGGCGCTGGTACCACGACGTGGTCGGCGAGGGCCGTTGCACCGTCGTCGATACGTGGTGGCAGACCGAGACCGGCGGCATCCTCATTACCCCGCTGCCCGGCGTCACCCCCACCAAGCCCGGCTCGGCGACGCTGCCGTTCTTCGGCATCAAGCCGATGCTCGTCGACCCCGCGACCGGCGTGGAGCTGAAGGGCAATGGCGTCGAGGGCGCGCTGTGCCTGGTGACTCCGTGGCCCGGCCAGGCGCGCACCGTGTACGGCGATCACCAGCGGTTCAAGGAGACGTACTTCACCCAGTACAAGGGCAAGTACTTCACCGGCGACGGCTGCAAGCGCGACGAAGACGGCTACTACTGGATCACCGGCCGCATCGACGACGTCATCAACGTCAGCGGGCACCGGCTCGGCACCGCGGAGGTCGAAAGCGCGCTGGTGGCGCACGAGGCGGTCGCGGAGGCGGCGGTCGTCGGCTACCCGCACGACATCAAGGGGCAGGGCATCTACGCGTACGTGTTCCTCACGGCGGACGGCGCGGCGATGCCGCCTGATCAGCTCCGCGGCGCGCTGAAGGAAAAGGTGCGGCAGATCATCGGGCCCTTCGCGACGCCCGACGTGATCCAGGTCGCGCCCAAGGGGCTGCCGAAGACGCGGAGCGGGAAGATCATGCGCCGCGTGCTGCGGAAGATCGCCGCCAGCGAGTACACGGGGCTGGGTGATCTCTCGACGCTCGCCGATCCCGACGTGGTGTCGCAGCTCATCGACGAGCACAAGCGCCTCGCCGCGAAGTGACAGCTCGCGAGCCTCAGACGTCGACGGACCTGAAGACAGCGCGGCGCTCGACGTCGCGGACGTTCAGCGAAGGTACGGCTGCAAAAGTGCGTCAAACTGTTCGTCAGTGAGTCCGCCCGCGCTCACTCTCCGCCATTCACCGGCACGAAGCAGGACGCCAAGCGGAATCGAGGGAAACGCTCGCTTGAAGAATGTGACCAATGAACCCTGACCGATCGGGGCCTTGAGGAGGTCCTCGAGCACCTGCGCGATTTCGTGAGGAGGCCGCTGCGCCGACGCTCGAAGTTTCAAGACAACTTCCTCGTCTCTCATGGTGCGAACTCGAGGGTAACACTTGCCCCTGTCGAACGCGGCTCAGGGCTGACTGCGCTCTTCGATGCTTCTCATTCGATACAGCTTCTCGCCCTTCATCCAGTCGTGGAACGCGCGTACTGAAGCCTCAGAAGAAACTGACAGGGCAGCAAATGCCCGCCCGCCCTCGACTGAATTCTCTCGGAACGCAGCGACTGCGGCATACCGAGCATCTCGGTGCTCGCCAGGCGGTTGAAGCCCACGCGCAATCGCCAAGCCGGCACAGTGGTCAGCCTGAAGGAGCCCCGAGTTGCTTGCAGCGGCGAGTTGAGCGTCGTCGGCTCTGGCCATCAGTCGCATTGCAAGACCAGAGAGCGTCTCATCATCGCTCTCCAACATTGAAACGACGTGAGCAAAGAGGGGAGCACGAGTGCCCGTCGAACAGACTGCGACAACCTCCATCGCGTCATACGCGAGACGTGTGTCGCCCTGTCTCAACAGTGGAACCACATCCTCAACAACCCCGGCTGCAGCAACCCCGAGCTCCGACGCAACAAACACCGCCGCACGTCGGACCTCGACCTCGTCGTCTGCCAGGAGCAGTCGAAGGTCCTGAACGTCTCGCCACTTCGAATACTCATCAAGCAAGGCAACGCCGCGGCCAGACTCATTGAACCGACGAGGATCTCGGCGAAGCTCATCGAGCAAGTCAGTCATGTGTGTTCTCAAGCGCGCGCTGTATTTGTGGTGGGCGCTTCGTCGGCGTGAGGCGGTCGATCTCCGTCACCGGCTGACCTCCTTCGGCACGAGCGGGTTGTTGAGCCACTCGTCGACACCGCCGCCTTCGACGAGATCGACCGCGGTGTCCGGCCGGGCGGCGTCGGTCAGCTTCACGAGCTCCGCGTCGCAGCCCTCACTCGACGCACCGGGCGGCGCGGCCTCGCTGTAGCGATCGACCGTGCGCCGCGCCCCGAGCGCTTCCATCGTCATCATGCAGCGCCGGGGAGCGCACGCGAGCGCCTTCTTCGCCGTGTCCTCGTCGACTCCGGGGAAGAGGAAGCGCGGGCTGTTGACCAACAGCCGCTGCGCGTTGCGGAGCGCCTCGGGATCGTACGGTTCCCAGCTCACGGTCATTCCCCGCGCGCGCGCCTCGGCCACCGCCACCGCTTCGTTCCTCAGCAGCGTGAGCGCGAACATGTTGCCCAGCAGCGTCTGGGTCGACGCGACGAGCTGCGCGAAGTGACGGACCTCGTCTCGCGCCGTCTCGAGCTCGCCGGTCTCGAGCGCCTGGATCCACCGCACGCGCGCCCAGCGCATCAGCACGTAGAAGCGCACCATCGGGCGGCTGTAGAGCGGGAGCGTCGAGTCGTGAAACGGCCCGGACGCGGCGATGCTCCAGCAGTCGTACGCGCCGAGTTCGCGCAGCCAGGTGGTGTCGAGGCCGGCGACGCTGGCAGGAGCGAGCTTCGGCCACGTGGGCTCGCCGAGTGACTTCGCCAACGCGTCGGGCAGATCGAACGGCGAGGGGCCTCCGCCTTCCCACGGCACGCGCGGGTTGAGCCACGGCCCCGCGTCGCGCGTGCACTGCCCCTCGGGGATCGGGTTGGGGTTCGCCGCGACGGCCTTGCACCACGCGTCGACGTCGCGCTTCGCCATCACCGCGTTGGTGCGCAGCCCTTCGCGCAACAACGACGCGCTGCGGAGCCGGCTGCCGATCGCGCTCACTCGCTTCGCGATGCCGTCGAGGAACTGCTCGCCCGGGTTGGTGTCGCTGGTCGGCACGGTGAAGCGCCGCGCGGTGATGGGCGCGGGCGTCGTGCCGGCGTCGGCGATGGGCGTCGCCGGGCTTCGCGAAGTCGGCGGCGGAGGCGCGGGCGCGGCCAGAGTCGGGCGCGAGTCATCGACGGCGGTGCGGGCGGTTGACGGCGATGC
Source organism: Myxococcaceae bacterium (assembly GCA_046351675.1). Lineage (GTDB taxonomy): Bacteria > Myxococcota > Myxococcia > Myxococcales > Myxococcaceae > Archangium_A. Next base: position 189,658 of record JAXLYB010000004.1, on the reverse strand, counting down.
GGGCTCGAGCGGATCGACCGACACCCAGAACACGATGAGCGCGGTGACGAGCACCAGGAGGCCGATCGCGCCGAGCGTGAGCGCGCGCTTCACGTCAGCCTCCCGCCAGGAACGCGAGCGGGGCGAGCACCGGCCCCCAGGGAATGAGCCCGAACACCACGCCGAGCACGACGCCCGCGAGCACGTCGGTCGCGAAGTGCACGCCGAGCCACACGCGCGAGAGCGACACGCCCACCGCCCACGCCGTGAGCCACGGCGCGAACGGGTGACCGATGAGCAGCAGGTGCGTCGCGAGCGCGACCGAGGTGGCCGCGTGCGTCGAGGGGAACGAGCGCGCCTTGCCCGGGGCCCAGATGGCGGCCTGCACTCCCACTTCGCTGGCGAACGGGCGGCGGCGGCCGGTGGCGCTCTTGATGAGGCCTCCGACGAGCAACGTGGCGAACGCGCCGGCCATCGCCGCGAGGAACTCGAGCTGGCGCGGCACGAGCTCGCGGCCGAGGTGCCCGGCGATCATCAGCACGCCCGCGGTGCCGAACCACGCGCCGCCCGCGCCCGACCACGAGAGCGCCTGCGCGACGAAGTTGAGCACCGGCGATCGCCGCGCCTGCAGCGCGAGGCTCACCCGCACGTCCCACGACATCACGCGCTGGAGCATCGGGCTGGAAGCCATCACACTGCGCCGCATCATGGGCGTGCACGCGACGTTTTGTCAGTTGTGTGGTGTGCCGGTGCAGCACGACCACTACGTGCCTTCCTTCGGCGGCATGTTGCGCATCTACCGCGCGTCGCGCGAGGGCGGGGGTCACGACTGGGCCCAGGAACCGTCGCAGCCGTTTCCCTTCGATGACCGGCACGCGTGGCTGCTCGACGCGGTGGGCGTGCGGACGCTCGGGGACACCGGCGTGGTGCGCGGCGCGGTCGAAGACGGCGGGCTGACCACCGAAGACGGCGAAGAGATCTACGTGTCCGACGGGAACGAAGACGCGATGGTCTTCCACGCGTGGTGCTGGGAAGCGATCGGCAAGCCCGAGCGCTCCGACGACGCCCTGCACGGTGGAGGGTTGCTGCCCTGGGCGCAGCTCGAACCGTGGCGCGAGCAGCTCTTCGACTTCGCGGGCTTCCTGGCCGCGGGCTGCGGGGCGTGGCTCGAAGATCCCGCGCGCAGTGAGGCCAGCCGCTCGCGCATCGAGCGCCACCTCGCCGCCGCGAAGTCAGCCGCCACGCGGTGGGAAGAGCCGCAGTCGATCGACGACGTGTTTCGGCTCGGGCGCGACTGGCGCGGCACGCAGGCTCGCAACCGCGCGGGCGACGTCATCCACCACGTGCGCTACCGGTTGGCGCCGACCCCGCGCATGGACCTCTCGGAGCGCCCTTCGTTGCTGACCTTCATGCGCACGTACGCGCACGACGGACTGCCGGCGCCGGCGCTCGTGCCGACGTTGCACCAGCTCGAGCTCGACTTCCAGCAGGCCCTCGAGCGCGATCGCCTCGGGCTGTGCGTGGTGCACTCGGTGGGCGAGGGGAAGGCGCAGTTCCTCGCGTACGTGAAGGACCTCGCCGAGGCGCAGAAGCGCGCCGACGCGCTCGACTGGTCGAAGGTGCCGGGCGTGACCGAGTACGACAACACGCCCGACCCGGCGTGGAAGATCTACTTCGAGGAAATGGGCCTGCCCTCGCGCACCTGATCGAGCATGCTGGCCACCAGCTCGGGCGTCAGCGGCTTGGCGAGCACGCGCTTTCCCAGGCGCTCGATGAAGTCCTGCGCGCGCGGCGCGAAGGCGCCCCCGGTCGAATAGAAGACGCGCGCGACGAGGTCGGGGCGGTGGCGGCTCACCCAGTCGTGGAAATCGACGCCGTCGCGGTCGGGCATCATCACGTCGCAGATGATCAGATCGATGGTGGTGGTGCTCAGCGTGCTCACCGCGCTGGCAAAGCCGTCGCACAGCACGAGCTCGAAGTTGGGGCTCAGCGCGCGGTCGTAGGCGCGCAGCAACAGCCCCTCGTCGTCGATGATCATCACGCGCCCGCGGTTGGCCGACCCGCCGGCCGCCACCGCCGGCAGCGGCGTGACGCGAGCGTTCTCGATGGGGAGCTCGAGCTCGAAGGTCGTACCCGCGGGAGAGCTGCGGGCGAGGCGCAAGATGCCGCCGTGGCTGCGGGCGATCTCCGCCGAGATGGTCAGCCCCAGGCCGGTGCCCTGGTCGCGCGCCTTGGTGGTGAAGAACGGCTCGAAGATGCGCGCCTGCAGGTCGCTCGAGATGCCCCTGCCGGTGTCGGTGACCGAGATGATCACCACCTCTCCTGCGATGCGCGCCGACACCACCACGCGCTGGGCGCGCGCGTTGCCCTCGGGGATGGCGTGCGTCGCGTTGACCAGCAGGTTGGTCAGCACCTGCGCCAGCCGGGTTCGATCGCCGCGCACCCGCACCTCGGGGGCCGGTTCCACGATCAGCTCGGCGCGGTGGGCCACCTCGGCGCGCACCAGGCGGCAGCCGTCTTCGAGTACCGTGGCGAGGTCGAGGCTCTCGAGGCGGGTCGGGCCGCTGCGCGAGAAGTTCCGCAGGTTGCGCACGATCTCCACGATGCGCGCGACGCCCTCGAGGTTGTCGCTCACGATGGCGCGCGCGTCGGCCAGCACCTCGAGCGTGCGCGCGCGCTCGGTGACGTCGGCTTCCCCCAGCACGCGGTCGAGGTGGTCGAGGTGGTCCGACAGCACCTCCAGGTTGGCCTTGATGAACGCCGCGGGGTTGTTGATTTCGTGCGCCACGCCGGCCGCGAGCTGGCCGACCGCCATCAGCCGTTCGTTGTGCGTCAGCCGCTCCTGGAACTCGCGCTCGCGCGCCACGCGGTTCGCGATCTCTTCCGAGAGCATGTTGAGGCCGGCCGCGAGCCCGTCGAGCGGGTGCGAACCGTCACCGATGCCAGCGCGCCGGCCGAAGTCGTGCGCGGCGATCGCCACCAGCACGTCCACCAGCTCGCCCAACCTCGCGTCGTTCATTCGGGGACCGACCTCAGCCACGCCCGGGCGTCGTCGGGGGAACTGAAGAGGCGCGTGGGCACCTCGGGCCGGTTGAACCCGAGGTAGAAGTTGCCGAGCACGCGGCTCAAGGGCGAGCCCACCACCAGCGCGACCGCGAGCGAGACCGCCGTCGCTTCCGGGCCGGCGAGCACCGCCCGCGCGTCGGCCGACTGAGATCGCACCTCGCGCAGATCGACCACGACCTTCATTCGCCGCCCGCGCGCGAGCTCACGCGTCGCGGCGAGGTTCTCGTGCGCGTCGACCGCGGTCACCTCGGCGTTCGGCAGAAAGCGGCCAAAGACGAACTCATCTTCCGTCCACAGCTCGCAGGTGCGAGTGCGCATGGTTCGATTTCGACCACGGCAGAAGCCGACGGGCCACAACCATCGACCGCGCAGAACTTGCGCTACCGGTGCACCACCATTTTCCGCCCGCGACGCACTACTCGACCATTACGACGAGGATCTGACCGGCGGTGACCTGGTCGCCCTCGCGCACCATCACCTTCTTCACCGTGCCGTCGGTCGGGCTGCGCGTGGCCTGTTCCATCTTCATCGCCTCGAGCACGAGGAGCACCTGGCCGGCCTTCACGGCCTCGCCGTCCTTCACATTCACCTTCACGACCTTGCCGGGCATGGGCGCCATGAAGCCGCCCTTGAGCGACGAGTCGGCGGCGGCGGGGAAGCGCGGCTTCTCGATCAACACCGCGTCGCCCAGCCGCGAGTGCACGAAGAACTTCCGGTCGATGCACGTGACGCGCAGGCGCTGGCGCACGCCCTCGGGCGAGACCACGGTGAGCGCGGGCGCTTCCCACGAGAGCACTTCCCACGTGCCGCCCCCGACGAGGAACTTGCCGCCGCCGAGATCGCGGTAGTCGACGCGCTGCGCCCCGGCGGAGTTCGAGAACTCGATGAACTGGTCCATCGCGCGGTTGTTGCGGAAGCCGGTGGTGACGCCCGGGAGGAAGGGATCGTTCTTCCGCCGCTCGCAGTGGTCGGCGAGCGCGGCCCCGATGGCGCACAGCTTCGCGCGCTCGGCGTCTTCGGGTTCCTTGAGTCCCTCGCCGCCGAACTTCTCGTCGATGAAGCCGGTGTGCAGCTTGCCCGCGAGGTAGTCGGGGTGCTGCAGCATGCGCGCGAGGAAGCCGCGGTTGGTCTTCACGCCGTGCACGGTGAGCCCCTCGAGCGCCCGCACCATGCGCCGCGCGGAATCGTCGCGGTCTTCGCCCCAGCAGATGAGCTTGGCGACCATGGGGTCGTAGTGCATCGAGATCTCGCCGCCGCTCTCGATGCCCGAGTCGACGAGCAGCCCGCCGACGTCGTGCACGTGGAAGTCGAACACCGTGCCCACGCTCGGGAGGAACCCGTTGGCGGGATCTTCGGCGTACAGGCGCACCTGCACCGCGTGGCCCTTCTGCTTCAGGTCTGATTGCGTGAACGGCAGCTTCTCGCCGCGCGCGATGCGCAGCTGCAGCTCGACGAGATCGACGCCCACCACCTGCTCGGTGACGCGGTGCTCGACCTGCAGCCGGGTGTTCATCTCGCTGAAGTAGAAGCGGCCGTCGCGGTCCATGATGAACTCGACGGTGCCGGCGTTGGTGTAGTCGATGGCCCGCGCGACCTCGACCGCCGCGCCGCCCATCGCCGCGCGCGTCTCGGGAGTGAGCGCCATCGACGGCGTCTCTTCGATCACCTTCTGGTGGCGGCGCTGAATCGAGCACTCGCGCTCGAAGAGGTGCACCACGTTGCCGTGCTCGTCGCCCAGCAGCTGGATCTCGAGGTGCCGCGGCCGCTCGAGGTACTTCTCGATGATCAACGTGGGGTCGCCGAACGCGTTCTGCGCCTCGCGCCGCCCCGACTCGATCGCCTCGCGCAGCTCTTCCCTGGTGCGCGCGATCTTCATGCCCTTGCCGCCGCCGCCCGCCGACGGCTTGAAGATCACCGGCAGGCCGATCTCGATCGCCTTCGCCTCGAGCAGCGCGGTCGATTGATCGCCGCCATCGAAGCCGGGCACGAGGGGCACTCCGCGCGCGCCGACCAGCGCCTTCGCCTCGCGCTTCAAGCCCATGGCGCGAATCGCGTGCGGGCGCGGACCCACGAAGGTGAGCCCCGCGGAGAGGACGGCCTGCGCGAAGTCGGGGTTCTCCGAGAGGAAGCCGTAGCCGGGGTGCACGCAGTCGGCGCCGGTGAGCTTCGCGGCGTTCAAGATCGCCGCGGCGTTCAAATACGAGTCCTTCGAGGGCGCGGGCCCCAGGCGCACCGCTTCGTCGGCGAACTTCACGTGCGGCGCGCGCGCGTCGGCGTCGGAATACACCGCGACCGTGGCCAGCCCCATGCGGCGCGCGGTCTTCATCACGCGCAGGGCGATCTCTCCGCGGTTCGACACCAGCAACTTGTTGAGCGTCTTCATGGCGAAAGGTCCTTCGGGCTCAGTGGCGGAAGACGCCGAAGCTCATCGAGCCTTCGACCTCGCGGGAGTACGCAGCCGACAACGACAGCGCCAACACCGTGCGCGTGTCGCGCGGGTCGATGATGCCGTCGTCCCACAGGCGCGCCGTGGCGTAGAGCGCGCTCGACTGTTGATCGATCTGGTACTCGACGAGCTGCTTCATGCCGCCCAGCGTCTCTTCGTCGACCGCCTCGCCGCGCTTCTGCGCCGCGTTGCGCTGGATGATCTCGAGCACGCCCGCGGCCTGCTTGCCGCCCATCACCGCGATCTTGTGCGAGGGCCAGGTGAAGAGCATGCGCGGCTCGTACGCGCGCCCGTTCATCGCGTAGTTCCCCGCGCCGTAGCTCGCGCCCATCATGATGGTGATGGCTGGCACGGTGCTGTTCGACACGGCGTTGATGAGCTTCGCGCCGTTCTTGATGATGCCGCCTTCCTCGTAGCTGCGGCCCACCATGAAGCCGGTGATGTTCTGCAGGAAGAGCAGCGGCACGTTGGCCTGGTTGCAGAGCTGGATGAACTGCGCGCCCTTGTTCGCCGACTCGCTGAAGAGGATGCCGTGGTTGGCGAGGATGCCGACCGGGAAGCCGTGCACGTGCGCCCAGCCGCACACCAGCGTGTTGCCGTAGAGCGGCTTGAACTCCGAGAAGCGGCTGCCATCGACGATGCGCGCGATGACCTCGCGGGGGTCGTACGGCACGCGGGGGTCGGCCGACACCACGCTCAGCAGATCTTCCGCGTCGTACTTCGGCGGCTCGATGACGCGGGGCAGGGCGCTGGCCGGCTTGCGCCAGTCGAGGTGGGCGACGATCTCGCGCGCGAGCCGAATCGCGTCACGCTCGTCTTCGGCGAGGTAGTCGGAGACTCCGCTCACCCGGCTGTGCATCTCGGCGCCGCCGAGCGACTCGTCGTCGGTCTCTTCGCCGGTCGCCATCTTCACCAGCGGCGGCCCGCCCAGGTACACGGTGGCCGCCTTCTTCACGAAGATCGAATAGTCGCTCATGCCCGGCACGTACGCGCCGCCCGCGGTCGACGAGCCGAACACCACGGTGATGCTCGGCAGCCGCTGCGCGCTCTTGCGCGTCAGGTCACGAAACGCCGCGCCGCCGGGCACGAAGATCTTGTCCTGGTTGGGCAGGTCGGCGCCGCCCGACTCGGTGAGCGAGATGGAGGGGAGCCGGTTGCTGAACGCGATCTCCGCGAGCCGGCGCGCCTTCACCACCGAGTACTCGCTCATCGAGCCGCCCTTGACCGTCGACTCGTTGGCCGACACCAGGCACTCGACGCCGCTCACACGCCCGATGCCGCCCACCACCGAAGCGCCCGGCGCGTGGCCGTCGACCTCGTGACCGGCCAGCGGGCACAGCTCGAGGAAGTGCGAGTCACGGTCGAGCATCAACTCGATGCGCTCGCGGGGCAGCAGCTTGCCGCGCTGCTTGTGGCGCTCGACGTACTTGGGTCCACCGCCCTCGAGCGACTTCGCCAGCGCCGCCTGCACGGGCGCGAGGAGCTTCAGGTTCTCCTCGCGGTTCCGCTGCCAGGTCTCAGACCGCGGGTCGAGGTGCGACGGAAGCACCGGGTACGGCTGCTCGTTGACGCGCATGGCGCGCACCCAAGCCAACATTGACTCTCAAATCAATCAGGGAGTGCTGCGGAACGGCGCGGTCAGCTCGAGGCTCAAGTCCCACAGCCGTCGCGCGGCCGCTTCGTCGTCGGCGAGCGGGTTGCACGGGCGCGGCTGGCCATCGTCGCCGTAGTACCGGCCGCTCTCGTTCGCGAGCTCGGGCGCGGTCGCGCAGCGCACCGAGGCCACCGAGCCCTCTTCGGGCGTCTTCATCACCAGCTTCACCATCGGCTGGAACGGCCACGGCAACGCGCGCCACAGGTCCGAGGCGATGACGCCGGGGTGGAGCGCGTAGCTGGTGATGCCGGTGCCCTTCCACCGCCGTGCGAGCTCCTTCACGAAGAGCACGTTGGCGAGCTTCGAGGCCTCGTATTCGGCCCAGCCCGTCGCGGTGCGCGTGGGGCCCACGAAGGTCGCCTCGTCGAGCGGGGTGCGCTTGCGCTCGTGGGCGCGCGACGCCACCACCACCACGCGGGCCTTGCCGGCGGCGCGCAGCGACGGCTCGAGCTCGAGCGTCAGCAGGAAGTGGCCGAGGTGGTTGACGCCGAAGGTGGGCTCGTAGCCCTGCGCCGTGGTGCCGCGCACGTGCACCAGCCCCGCGTTGAGCAACAGCACGTCGAGCGGCTTGCCCGATTCGCGCCAGCGCCTGGCCGAGTGCGCGACCGACTGCAGGTCGTTCAAGTCGAGCGGGAGGAATTCGAGCTTCGCGTTCGGCACGTCCTTCGCGATCGCGTCCATCACGGGCTTCGTCTTCGCCTCGTTGCGGCACGCGAAGACGATGGAGTGGCCCTGGGCGGCGAGCAGCTTGGCGGTCGCGGCGCCGATGCCGGTGTTGGCGCCGGTGATGAGCACGTTCATGTGAGCTTCCCTTCGTTCATGGTGAGCGTCGGTGCGCCCAGCGCCTTCGCGTCGTCGGTGGAGTGCGTCACCAGCAGCGCCACCAGCTTCTCTTCGGTCACCACGGCGCCGAGGGTCGCGAGCAGCCGCTCTCTCGAAGCGGGGTCGAGCGCCGAGAACGGCTCGTCGAGCAGCAGCAGCCGCGGGGCGCGCGCCAACGCCCGCGCCAGGGCCACGCGCTGCCGCTCGCCGCCGGAGAGGTTGGTCGGCTTGCGCGCGCGGAGTGGCTCCAGGGCCAGCCGCTCGATCCACCGGCTCACCTTCGCGGCGTCGGGCGCGCCGAACGCCACGTTCTCTTCGACGGTGAGGTGCGGGAAGAGCGCCGAGCTCTGGAAGACGAGCGACAACCGCCGCTGCTCGGGCGGGAGCGCGGTGAGGTCCACGCCGTCGAGCTTCACGAAGCCCGACTCGAGCGCGCCCAGGCCCGCGAGCGCGCGCAAGAGCGTCGACTTGCCGCTGCCGGTCGGCCCCGCGAGCACCGTCACGCCCTCGGGCAGCCCGAGCGTCACGTCGAGCGTCAGCGTGCCGGCGCGCGCCACCACCCGGGCTTCCAACGGGCGGGCGTCAGTCGACATGCACGCGCCTCCCGAGCCAGCGCACGAGCACGAAGGCTGCCACCGCGAGCGTGGTGAGCGACAGCGCGAGCTGCAGCGCGAGCTCGTGTTGCCCGAGCAACACGGCGTCGAAGAGGGCGAGTGACGCGGTCTGCGTCTCGCCGGGAATGTTGCCGGCCAGCATCAACGTCGCGCCGAAGTCGCCGCACGCGCGCGCGAAGCCGAGCACCACGCCGGCCGCGATGCCCCGCGACGCGAGCGGGAGCGCCACGCGGCGCAGCGCTCCGAGGCGGGTGGCCCCGAGCGTGCGGGCGGCCTCGAGCAGCGACGGCTCGATGGCGTCGAACGCGGCGCGCGTGCCCTGCAGCACCATGGGGAAGGCGGTGAGGGTGGCGGCGATGACGGCGCCCGTCTTGCTGAACACCAACTGTCCGCCGGTCACCGCTTCCCACGCGCGGCCGACGACGCTGCGGGCTCCGAGCGCGCCGAGCAGGTAGTAGCCGAGCACCGTGGCCGGGAGCACCAGCGGCACGGTGAGCACCGAGTCGAGCAGGCTCGCGCCGCGCCGGCCGTGCGTCGCCAGCACCACCCCCAACGCCAGCACCGTCGCCACGGCCGCGGCCGTGAGGGCGATCTGCAGCGTGAGGAGGAGCGGCGTCAGCACGAGCGCCTCAGGTGTACGCCCACGCCCAGGCGATGAGAACGAACTGCAACGGCAGGCGAATCCAGTGGGCCCAGCGCGGCAACGGCGTCTTCCCCAGCGGGATGTCGTTGATCGCCATGTTGATGTTCGCGGGGAACACCGCGACGAAGAGCGCGATCAGCGCCCACGCGGCCCACGTCTGCGTGACCGGCACGAGCAGGCCAACGCCACAGAGGATCTCCGCCACGCCGCTCACGTAGACCAGCAGGCGCTTCGCCGGCAGCACGCTCGGCACGATGCGCTCGAAGGGCTTCGGGGTCGCGAAGTGCATCACGCCCGCGAAGACCATGAAGACGCCGAGCACCCACTTGAGGATGGCGAGGATCATCGCGCGCTCCGGGCACGCCTGGGCGCGCTGACGTCGGGCGGTGCCTCGAGCGCGAAGAAGGGCAGGTGCGCCGAGCGGGCCGCCCACACCCCGGCGCCGACCTCGCGGAAGTGCGGAGCCAGGCGCGCGCGGTACCACTTCGCCGGGCGCAGGTTGACGCGCAGGTCGGTGCGCGTCGGGTCGATCGCGTCGTCGAGGTCGTCCTTCGTGATGGCCTCGAGGTACAGCAGGCCCTCGCTCATCGCGGCGAGGTTTTCGATCGCCGCGCTCGCGCCCTCGTCGTCGAGGTACGGCAGCACGCCCTGGCAGATGACGAGGTCGAACTTCTTCTCGAGCCGGAAGGTGCGCAGGTCGGCCTGCACGTGCCCGTACCGCGCGCAGATGTCGGCATCGAGCTCGGTCGAGACGATGGTGGCGTTCTTGCGGTGCGTGCGCAGCCAGTCGCCCCACCAGCCGAGGCCCGCGCCGGCGTCGAGCACGTCGCGCAGCTCGACGCCGAACCACTCGGCGAGGCCCACCACGCCAGCCACCAGCTTCGCGTGACGGCGCTGGTCGTACACCCGCGTCGCGGGGTCGACGTAGAAGCGGCGGTAGTAGGCCTCGTCGAACTGCAGCGTCACGGCGTGCCCGCGTCTCCGGCAGCGGCCTCGGGGGGCGCGGCCGCGGCGGCGTCATCGGCGGCCTTCTTCGCGGCGGCGGCAGCGTCGGCAGCGGCCTTCTCGGAGACGGTCTTCATCGCGGCGAGGCCCTTCTCGAAGTCGCCACCCACCAGCTTGTCCATGTTCATGAACAGGCCGAAGAGCTTCGAGCCGAAGTTGTTCTTTCCTTCCATCTGCCAGGTGACCTTCGAGCCCTCGCCGTCCTTCGCGAAGGTGAAGGTGGTGCGGTTGGTGGTCTCGAACGGAGTGATGAAGTGCAGCTCGATGCCGATCTGCTCGCCTTCCTTCGCGTCGGTGATCTTCATCTCGCCCTTGCCGACGTCCTTGTTGCCTTCCCACGCGTAGTGCGCGCCGACGCCGCTGTTGGGGCCGTCGAAGGTGCGCTTCATCGCCGGGTCGAGCTTGTCCCACGGGCTCCAGGCGGCCCAGCCGTGGAAGTCGGCCACCTGCGCGTAGGCGACGGCGGGCGGCGCGCTCATCGACAGCTCGCGCTTCACCTCGAAGGAGTCGGGGCGCGTGGCGACGAACGCGAGGAAGATGGCCAGCACGGCGAGCACCGCGAGCAGGATTCTCTTGAGCATGGCGGCGTCGTAGCGCATCAATCACGCATGCCCAAAGCCAACTCGAAGCCGCTCGTCCTGTCCTACGCCGGGTGCAGCACCTGCAAGAAGGCGCTCAAGTGGCTCGACGCGAAGGGCGTGGAGATCGAGCTGCGCGCGATCGTCGATCAGCCGCCGACGCTCGCCGAGCTCGAGGTGTGGATCGGCAAGAGCGGCAAGGACGTGAAGAAGTGGCTCAACACCTCGGGCCTGAGCTACCGCGCGATCGGCAAGGAGAAGATCGACGCGTCGAGCGAGGCGCAGGTGAAGAAGATGCTCGCCGCCGACGGCAAGCTCGTGAAGCGCCCGGTGTTGGTGAAGGGCGACACCGTGCTCGTCGGCTTCAAGGAAGACGAGTGGAAGGCCGCGTTCGCCTGAGCCTTCAGCGCGTGCGGCCGTCTTTGCGCGTCACCTTCAGCACGGCGATCTTCGTGGAGTGGTTGAACGGCGCGGGGTCGATCTCGAGCGCGCGCGACTTCGTGTCCGGGTAGCCGGTGAAGTCGTCGGGCGCGTCGATGCGTTCCTGCAGCGAGAGGAAGCCGTCGGCGCACACCGCGTCGAGCTGCTTCTGGAAGTCGGCGCCGCTGACGAACACGCCGTTGTTGATCGCCACCAGCGTGCCGCCGTGCGCGACCAGCGGGCGCACCTTGTTGATCAGCCGCTCCATGTCCTGCACGAGATCGACGCGGCCCTTCTCGGTCACCGAGAAGAACGGCGGGTCGACGAACACGCAGTCGAAGAGCGGGTGCTCGCGCTTGAGCCGGCCGATCACGTCGAAGAAGTCGCCCGCCATGAAGTCGCGGCGCAGCACCTCGAAGCGGTTGAGCGCGTAGCTGTCTTTGGCGACGGTGAGGAAGGCGTTGTTCAGGTCGGTGTGGATGACCGACTCGGCGCCGCCCGCCTTCGCCGCCACGCCGAGGCTGCCGGTGTACGCGAAGGCGTTGAGCACGCGCTTGCCGGCGAGGGTGCGTTTGGCCCAGGCGCGCAGCGGCGCGGTGTCGAGGTAGAGGCTCGCGTCGCGGTTGAGGGTGAGCCGCGTGGTGTACCAGACGCCGGCTTCCTGGATCTTGCGGGTCAGGTCGCCCTCGGACCCGAGCAGCATCGTGCCGTTGCGCTCGTCCTGGCTCTTCGACTCGCGGCGCTTCCAGAGCGCGGCGGTGATGAAGGGCAGCGCCTTCTTCGCTTCGTCGATCAGCGCCTGCATCTGCTCGCGCTCGCCCACGGGTGAGAGCGCGTCGTGCAGCACGAGGGTCGTGCCGTAGAGATCGACCGCCACGCGCGGGAAGCCCTCGGTGTAGCCGTTGAAGAGCCGCAGCGCCGTGACGTGCGGCGCGGTGAGGCGCGGCAGGCGGTGCGCGAGGGCGGCGGTGAAGCGGGTCAACAGCTCGGCGGCGGACATGCGGGGCTGATGACGTGTCGGCTCGCGGTGGTCAAGCGCTCCCTCTCCTCCCGCGGAGGAGAGGGTTGGGGTGAGGAGAGAACCCTCTCCGAGTCAGAGCTCGACGTCGAGCCGAGCTGCGCCGCCCTCGAGCCGCCGCTGCACCTTCCCACTGCGCTCGATGAACATCGACCCACCCTGGCCAGGCAGCTTCGGCGACCCCACGCCCCAGTTCGCGTTGAGCACCGCCACCTCGAACTCGCGCGCCAACGGCTCGAGGTGCCCCGGCCGCGAGTCCCCCTCGTCATCGACCCACGCGCTGGAGAACAGCAGCACGTCAGCCGCTCGCAGCGACGGCCCCGCATCCTCCGCGAGGAAGTGCACGTCGAAGCAGATCGCCGGCATCACCTTGACGCCACGCCACTCGACGACCGCGCCGCTCACCTCACCCGGAGTCGCCCACGTCTCGGGGAACCACGGGTGGCGTTTGCGGTAGTGAAAGAGCCGCGTGCCGTCAGGCGTCACCGCGGTGAGGCAGTTGAACAACCCGGCGTCACCGCGCTCGATGAGCGGACCCGCGACGAGACAATCGAAGCGCTTCGCGAGGTGAAGCAGCGCCTCGCTCGTCGGCCCCTCGAGCGCCTCACCAAACGAAGACAGATCGAAATCCGCCCCCGCCCTCGTCGCGCGCACGTACCCGGTGAGCGCCGCCTCATTGAACAACACCAGGTCTGTCCTCGGCCCACCCTCGAGCAGCGTCTCCGCGAGCCGCAGCTGCTCCTTCGGGGCGCCAAACCGTGCAGGCAGCTGGAGAGCCGTCAGGTGCATCGCGTGGGGGACGATGGCACAAAAAATGGTACTCCCCGTCGCATGGCGAGCAGCACCCCAGCGATCGCGTCGTGGCTCGAGCTCTCCGAACGCGCCTACGCCACCAACGTCGCGACCTTCCGGGCCCTCACCGGTCCGGCGAAGGTCGGCGCGGTGCTCAAGGGCAATGCATACGGCCACGGGCTCACGCAAACGCTGCAGCTCGCCCACGGGCGCGTCGACGTGCTCTACGTCATCACGCCCGACGAGGCGCTCGCGATTCGCAAGTGGGAAGCCGCGAACGGCAAGCCACGCCGGCAGGTGCTCGTCATCGGCGCGGTCTCCCCGGCTGACTGCGTGGCGCTCGCGCGCGAAGAGATCGCGGTGGTGTGCGCGGATCGCGGCTTCGAAGACACCGTGCGTGCGTTGCGGGCCGCGAAGGTGCGGCTCGACGTGCACGTGCACCTCGACACCGGCCTCGGCCGCGAGGGCTTCACGCGCGCCGCGCTCGAGAAGGGCGAGGCCGACTTCCTCGCCGGCGCCAAGGACGTGCTCACCGTGCGCGGCGTGCTCAGCCACTTCGCGAACACCGAAGACGTGACGGAGCAGGACTACGCGCGCACCCAGCTCGACAACTACGACGCGGGCCTCGCGGTGCTGCGGCAGCGCGCGGGCGTCGGCGAGGTCGAGCGTCACTTCGCGGCGTCGGCAGCGGCGCTGGTGTTGCCCCCGGCGCGGCTCGACGTGGTGCGCGTGGGCATCTCGCTCTACGGCCTGTGGCCCTCGGCGGAGACGCGGCTCTCGGCGCGCGTGGTGCTCGGCAGCCTCCCGCCGCTCGAGCCGGTGCTGAGCTGGCGCGCGCCGTCGCAGATCGTGAAGTGGCTCCCCGCCGGCAGCTACGTCGGGTACGGCTGCTCCTGGCGCTGCTCGGCCGACACGCGCGTCGCGGTGCTGCCCGTCGGCTACTGGGACGGCTACCCGCGCCTCGCGTCGGGCAAGGCGCACGTGCTGGTGAACGGCAAGCGCTGCGCGATCCTCGGGCGCGTGATGATGAACCACCTCATCGTCGACGTGACGCACGCGGTGAGCGACGAACGCCCGCTGGTCGCCACGCTGATGGGCCGCGACGGAGACGAGTCGGTGAGCGCCGAGCTGCTCAGCACCTGGGCGCAGACCATTCACTACGAGACGCTGACGCGGCTGGGTCCGCACCTGCACCGCGAGGTGACGCCATGAAACGCACGCTCCTCTTCTTCGCCGTCGGCTTCCTGTCGGGGTGCGCGGCCGCCGGTGGCGCGGTGGCCAACGCCGCCATCAACACCGCGGTCGCCGGCGGAGTCTCGGCCGTGCGGCGCGCGAACGGCGACTGCTACACGGTGTGCAACCCCGGCACCGCGTGCAACCGCAGCACCGGCATGTGCGACCCGATTCCGTGCCGCGGCGAGTGCGCGCCGACCGAGAAGTGCGAGGTCACCTACGTGGGCGAGAAGTGCGTGCCCGCGAAGGACGTGCCCGGCCTGACGCCGACCAAGCCCTGACGCGGGCCAAGGTGCTAGACCACGGCCCCATGTGGCTCGCCCTCGTTCTCGCCGCCGCGCCCCTCGACGCTCCGACGAGCATCGTGCTCTTGCCCGAGAGCGGCGCCGCCCTGCCGATCGCCGCTGCGCCCAGCACCGCCACGCCCGCGAGCTTGATCGACGCGCGCAAGATGGCCGAGCAGCTGCGCTACGAGGAATCGGTCGTCGAGTACCAGCGCTACCTCGCGACGCCCGATCGCCCGCTCGCCGAGCGCGCGCAGGCCATGCTCGAGCTCGGCTTCGTGTACCTGGTGCTCGGAGATCAACCCAACGCCGAGTCGCGCGCCCTCGAAGCGCTGGAGCTCGACCCGAAGCTGTCTGCGCCGCCGAACGCGCCCGCCAAGCAGGTCGACTTCCTCGCGCGCATGCGCAAGGCCTTCCAGGCGCGCGCGAAGCTCGAGCTGCAGCCCGCCGGTGACAGCCCGTGGGTGGTGAAGGTGAAGCTGGTCGACCCCGAGCAGAAGGTGACGCGGGTGCTGCTGCGCCACGCGCTCACCTCGACCGGGCCGTTCTATTCGACCGAGATGACCTGCGAAGACGAGGTCTGCCAGGGCGCGATTCCTCCGCCGAAGGACGTCTCGAGCTTCACCGCCTGGTACTACGTCGAAGGCCTCGACGCGATGCAGGCCACGCAGGCGCGCGCGGCGAACCCCGAGGCGCCGCTGCAGCTCTCGGTCGTCGATCAGAAGCCCTGGTACACCAGCCCCTTCGTGTGGGGCGGGCTCGGCGCGGCGATCATCGCGGGCGCGACGGTCGCGTTCCTGCTCTCGCCGCAGCCGCCCAAGTAATCAGCGCCGCTTCAGCGCGGCGACCGCCGTGTCTTCGGGCCCGGTGAGTGGATCGAGCACCTGCTCCAGCCCCTCGGCTTTCGCGCGCGGCAGGGCGAGCACGTTGGCGTCGACCACGCCGCCGAACACGTCGTCCCTCAGGCCGGCGAAGTTGTTCGGGTCGAAGAACGGGCTGAAGTGCCAGAAGCAGCGGTACTCGTGCTTGAGGAGCCGCTCGATGACGTCGGGCGCACCCTGGGGCGCGTTGTGCTCGAAGTAGATGGCGGGCTTCGTCTTCGCGATGAGCGCGCGCGCGCCGTCGAAGACCTGGCCTTCCATGCCTTCGACGTCGACCTTGAGCACGTCGAGCCGCGAGAGCCCGAGCCCGTCGAGCGCGAACACCGAGACCTGGTCGCCGCTCTTCCACTGACCCAGCGACAGCCCGCCGAACTGCCCCGGCACCGAGTAGTCGATGTCGGGCACGGTCACCGCGCCGAACTCCGCCCCGACCGCGCCGTGCACCACGCGCGCGCACGTCACGCCGTTGAGCGTGAGGTTGGTGCAGGTGAGCTGGTGCATGAAGCGCTGCGGCTCGAAGGCGATCACCGCGCCCGTCGGCCCCACGGCCTTCGCGAAGGCGAGCGTGTGCGTGCCCACGTTGGCGCCGACGTCGATCGCCACACCGCCGCGCGGGAGCAACGGCGCGAGCACCATGAGCTCGGCCTCGGCCCACTGCCCGTAGAGATCGAGCGAGCGGCCGACGTGCTCATCGGTCGTCGGAAACGCCATCACTCCATGCCGGCACTCGCGCACCCGCACCACGCCGCTCTCGTGAATCACCCGTGTCGCCATGCGCAACGATGGCGCTCGGCGCGGGTGCACGCTTGGCGACAGAGCACTGACGTGCACGCGGCAGTTGCCGCCGACTGGCCGGGCGGTCAGCATCGAGCTCGATGAAGAAGCCGCTGCTCATCGTGTTGGCCATCGGCGGGGCGCTCACGCTCTGCTGCGGCGGCATGCTGGTGCTCGCGCCGGGCGTCGAGGCGCTGATGTCGAGCCCCAACCAGGATCCGTCGGGCGAGGTTTCGCCCCTCGTCGGCTCGTGGATCA
Source organism: Myxococcaceae bacterium (assembly GCA_046351675.1). GTDB lineage: Bacteria > Myxococcota > Myxococcia > Myxococcales > Myxococcaceae > Archangium_A. The sequence goes on along the minus strand of JAXLYB010000004.1, from coordinate 173,191 downwards.
ACGGGTCGGCGAGCCTCACCACGTACCAGAACCTCGCCACGGGAGAGTTCGCGCCGCCGAGCGGGAGCGGGCAGATCTTCGAGTTCCACGACGACGGCACCTGCGCGCACTCCGCGATGCTGCAGAGCACCGTCTATGGCTGCACGAGCTGGATCTTCACCAGCAGCGACGACTGCACGTGGAAGCTCGACGGCGCACAGCTCACCGTCGAGCTCGAGGGTGGCGTGAACCGTTCCCGCATGTGCGGCGGCGAGGTGAAGGAATCGGACGGCAAGGCCCGCACCCTGAACTACACCGTGGCGTTCGATCAGGGCCGCCTGCAGCTGAGCGCCGAGGGTGCGACCTTCAGCTTCACGCGTTCGCAGTGAGCCACGCGTCGGCCTGCTTCTTCACCTTCGACTTGCCGGTCGCGAGCGCCTTCACCAGCTTCACCACCAGCGGGCCCTTGAGGTCGGCATACGACGCGAGCGCGTCGGCCTGCATCGTGCCGGGGTAGGCAGCCACCACCTTGAGCTCGGTCTCGAGGGCCGCTTCGCCTCCGAGGAAGAAGAGGCGCGCAGGCGACGGATCGGCCATGCGGCTCTGCGGCTTGAACTTGAACGCCGCCCACAGCGCCTCGAACTGCGAGGCCACCCACTCGCCGTCGCCGTCGCAGTAGCAGAGGTCGAGCACGTTGGACGGATCGGCCGAGTCGTTGCGCTGGTAGCTCTTGAACTTCGTCGAGTACTTGTAGCCGCGGCGGGCGATCGCCTCGCGCCCGTGCAGCAGGATGTCGAGCCCTGCCGAGGCGAACTGGTCGCGGTGACGCAGGTACAGCGCCTCGAGCCGCTCGCACGCGGCGTTCGATTCGCCCGGCGGCGTGCGCAGGAGCAGCCCGTAGAGCGTCGGCCAGAGCGAGGCCATGCTCCCCGTGTCCCAGCTCTGGGCTGGTACCTTTTCGAGCCCCTCGAGGTACGCGGCGAGTACGGCCGACGGACCGACCATCGCCTCGAGCGCCCGGAAATAGACCGGCGGCAGGTTGAGCCGCGGCAACTGGGCGAGCACCAGGCCGCGCACCTCGGCTTCGTCGATCGGCGTCGGCGCGTCGTCGTGCGGGGGAATCGGCTTGCCGAACTCGATGCCCTTGCGGAGCACGGCGATCGCCACGTTGCGCGGCACGGCGTGATGGTCGCCCTTGAAGACCTTGCCCACCGGGAGGTCGGGCAGGAGCGTCGCCGGCCCCATCGCTGAGCCGTGGCCCAGCGCGAACGCGAGATCGAGCTCCGGGGTCAGCGCGAAGCCCGGCCGCTTGAAGCGCGCCCCGTACGCCTGTTCGCCATGCTCGAGCGCGCGGTTGGGTACCAGCACGGGCACGGGTGCCGTCTTCGCGGCCTGCTGCTTCGCGGTCGCCTTCTTCTTCGCTGCCATGTGGTTCCCCCCCTCAGCTCGCTACGCGCGCTTCCACGCAGCGATCGCCGCGGCCTGCACGTCCTTCAACGCTACGCCGGACTTGCTCGCCAGCGCGCGACAATCTTCGAACTCCGGAGCGGCGTTGAGCACCGCCTCGCCGCGGAAGCCGATCTTCATGCGCACCGCGCCCCACGGCGTCTGCACGGTCTCGAAGCGCCGCTCGAGAATGGTGCGCTTCACCCGGTGCTCACGCACGCCGAGCGTCGTCGTCTCACGCAACAGCAGCTCGACCACCGCCGCGTGGTGCTCGTCGTCGCACAGCACGCCCACGAGGTGTCCCGGGCGGCCCTTCTTCATCACCACCGGCGCGATCCACGCGTCGAGGGCGCCCTGCTCGATGAGGCCATCCATCAGCGCGCCGAGCAGCTGGGGCGAGCAGTCGTCGAGGTTGCACTCGATCACCGTCAGCTCGTCGGCCCCTGCGCCCTTCGTCGCGACGCGGCCGAGCGAGAAGCGCAGCACGTTCGCGCGGTCCTTGAAGTCCTTCGTGCCGACGCCGTAGCCGATCTTCTCGACGATCATCTGCGGCGGCGGGGCGATGGTGGCGAAGCTCTTGAGCAGCGCCGCGCCCGTCGGGGTCGTGAGCTCGCCCACGCCCTCGAAGCGCACCGGCACGTCCTTGAGCAGCGCGAGCGTCGCGGGCACCGGCACCGGCACCACGCCGTGGGCGATGCGAATCGTCCCGCTCCCCAGCGGAGGCGGCGCCGAGAAGAGCTGCGGGTTGCCGAGCAGGTCGAGCGCCACCGCCGCGCCGCAGATGTCGACGATGGAATCGACCGCCCCCACCTCGTGGAAGTGGATCTGCTCGAGCGTGGTGCCGTGAATCGCCGCCTCGACCTCGCCGATGCGGCGGAAGACCTCGAGCGCGCGCGCCCGGGCCCGCGTCGAGAGCTTCGAGGCCGAGATCAGCGCGTCGATGTCCTTCCACGAGCGGTGCGCGTGGCCGTCTTCAGGCGCGGTCACCACCACGTCGACGTGCGTGCCGAAGATCGCGTGGCGCTCGGCGCGCGAGATCTTCAGTTCCCACCCGCTGACGCCCAACGTGCGGAGCGGTGCCTCGAGCGCCTTCGGATCGACGCCGAGATCGAGCGCCGCCGCGAGGAACATGTCCCCCGCGATGCCGCCGACCGGCTCGATCCAGAGGACCTTCTCGCTCACTCAGTAGGCCTTCGCGAGGACGATGCGGCCGGGCGACGGCTTGCCGGTGAGCACGCACTTGCCCGGTTCCTGCTTGAGATCGAACGGGCGGTTGCGCGTGGTGAGGCCGAACTCTTCCTTCATGCGCGCCTCGGTCTCGGGCGTGCCGTCCCAGTGCGCGAGCAGGAAGCCGTCGTCGGCCTTCGCCTTGAGCTCCTCGGCGCTGTTCACCTCGAAGGTGTGCGCCGCGCGGAACGCCTTGGCGCGGTCGAAGAGATCCTTCTGCATCGACTCGAGCATCTCGTTCACGCGGGTCACCGCCTGGTCGAGCGCCACGAATTCCTTCGGCGCACGCTCACCCGGGTTGGCCGGCTTCGCGTCACGGCGCGCGAGCACCACCTGGTTCTTCTCGAGATCCTTCGGGCCCATCTCGGCGCGCACGCACACGCCGCGCAGCTCGTACTCCGCGTACTTGAAGCCCGGACCCTTGGTCTCGTCGTCGTCGACGAGCACGCGAATGCCCGCCTTCTTCGCGTCGGCCGCCAGGGCGTGCGCCTTGGCGCGCACCGTCGCGCGTTCCTCGGGCGTCTTGCCGATGATGATGATCACCAGGTGCGTCGGCGCGAGCTTCGGCGGCACCACCAGGCCCTGGTCATCGGAGTGCGTCATGATCAGCGCGCCGATCAACCGCGTGCTGACGCCCCACGACGTCTGCCACACGTATTCCTTCGTGCCTTCCTTCGACTGGTACATCGTGTCGAACATGCGCGCGAAGTTCTGGCCCAGCATGTGCGACGTGCCGGCCTGCAGGGCCTTCTTGTCCTGCATCATCGCTTCGATGGAATAGGTGTTCACCGCGCCCGGGAACTTCTCGCTCTCGGTCTTCTGGCCCTTCATCACCGGCATCGCCATGTAGTCCTCGGCGAAGCGCTCGTAGACGTCGAGCATCTTGAGCGTCTCCTCGGTCGCCTCCTTCTCGGTGGCGTGGCAGGTGTGGCCTTCCTGCCAGAGGAACTCGGTGGTGCGCAGGAACAGGCGCGGGCGCATCTCCCAGCGCATCACGTTCGCCCACTGGTTGATCAGGATCGGCAGGTCCCGGTAGCTCTGCACCCAGTTGGTGAAGCTGCGGTTGATGATCGTCTCCGACGTCGGGCGAATCACGTAGCGCTCGCCTTCCGGCAACGGCTTGCCACCGGCGTGCGTGACCACCGCGACCTGCGGCGCGAAGTCGGCGACGTGCTTCTTTTCCTTCGCCAGGTACGACTCGGGGATCAGCACCGGGAAGTAGGCGTTCTGGTGACCGGTGTCCTTGAACATGCCGTCGAGGACGCGCTGCATGTTCTCCCACAGCGCGTACCCGTTGGGCCTGATCACCATCGACCCGCGCACGTCGGAGTTGTCAGCGAGCTTCGCGCGCTTGACGAGGTCGATGTACCACTGGCTGAAGTCCTCACTGCGCGTGGGGAGCTTCAGGTTGTCGTTGCCCTTCTTGCCTTCGCTTTTCGGAGTCTCAGCCATGGGGGCGTCCCTATCGAATGTGGGTCGGTCTGAACACCCTGACGTGAATTGACCCACCCGCTGACGAGTGATCCCGCAGGGGGAGGGCGGGTGTCGGGCTTGCACCACCGACGGGGCCCATGCCCGCGAAGAGACTCCATCTCGTACGTCGCAAGCTGTTGCTGGTGACGGCGGTCAAGTCGACCATCGTGGGTGTGGCGTTTGCGATCTTCTGGGGCGACCCGGTCGTCACCGCGTGGATCTTCGCCACGGCGGCCTCGGTGGTCATCGCTGCGACCCAGCCGGCAGAAGCTGCCGCGTGGCGCTTGATCACCCCGATCTCGTTCGTCGTCGGCACCGTGCCGCTGGTGACGATGCGCATGGAGATCCCGCCGACGCAGCTCGCGGTGGTGTGTCTGGCGCCGGTCTCGGCCGCCATCTTGTTCATCGATCGCACCGAGGTCGCCGCGGGGACGCTCGGCGTCGGCACCGTCGCCAACCTCATCTTCTTCTTCGCCTTCTCGCCGCTCTCGACGCGTGACGCTGCCTTCGTCACCCTCGCCAGCGTCGCGGTGAGCGCCAACGTGCTGGTGGCCTCGGTCATCACCCGGCGCGTGCGCGAGCTCGATCGCCAGGCGGAGGTCGAGCAGGGCCAGGCGCTGCGCCTGTCCGAATCACGCCGCGCCCAGGCCGAGCGGCTCGCCATCGTCGGTCGCCTCGCGTCGGGTGTCGCGCACGAGATCAACAACCCGCTCGCGTTCGTGAAGGCCAACGTCGGCGTGCTGCGCCGCGCGCTGCTCGAGGGCGAGGAGATCGAAGAGGCCGAGCTCGAAGAGATCCTCGGAGACACCGAGAACGGCGTCGACCGCATCTGCCAGATCGTCGCCGACCTGAAGGGCTTCTCGCGCGAAGACTCCGGCGTGCTCGAGCCGATCGACGTGCGCGACACCATCAACGGCGCGGCGCGGCTGGCGATGGTGCGCATGCCCCGCGACCTGAAGTTGGACTTCGACTTCCCCACCGTGGTGCCGATGGTGCGCGCCAGCCAGCGCAAGTTCGCGCAGGTGATCTTGAACCTCCTCGTCAACGCGGGCGAGGCGCTCGAAGACGCGAAGGTCGTCGGGCCGCAGGTGAAGATCGCCGCCGCGGTGGAAGGCGAGGTGCTGCGGCTCACCATCAGCGACAACGGCCCGGGCATTCCCCCCGAGGTGATGGCCCGGCTGTTCGAGCCGTTCTTCACCACCAAGTCTCCGGGCAAGGGCACCGGGCTGGGGCTGGCGCTCTCGCGCGAATACATCGGCTCGTTCGGCGGCACGCTGCTCGCCTCGAACGGCCCCGACGGCGGCGCGCAGTTCACGATGACGCTGAAGATCACCGCCAACACCGGCGAAACGCCGCTGCCCGGTTCGCTCGCGCTCGGGCCCGAACGCGCGAAGTTCGCCGCGACCTTCCGCCGCCGTCGCGCCGGCTGATCAGCCTCAGGGCCTCGTCGCCGTCGCCGCGCCCACGTACGCCACGCCGTCGCGCCCGACGCCGTCGAGCTCGACCTCCAGCAGGTCACCCGTGGCCGGCGAGAGCACCGGCGCCGTCAGCTCCGTCGCGCCCACCGGCGGGCTGCCCCACGTCAGCGGAGGCGTGAAGCCCACGGGCGAGGTCAGCTCCCACTTCACGACGCCCGTCGAGTCGGTGACCGTCACGTGCATCGCCGCGCGCGGGGGATCCCACGAGAGTTGGTTGCCGCTGAAGGTCGCGGTGGTCTCCAGGCGCGAGAGGCCGCGATCGAGCTTCAACGTCAGCGCGCTCGTCGGGCAGGTCTCGATGAACTGGCCGGTGCTGCGCTGCGAATCGCCCGCGGTCGACGACGTGGTCGCGGTCGCGCCGACGAACATCGAGCCCAGCAGCGGGCCGCGAATCGAGAACGTGCCGTCTGCCGCCGAGGGCGAGGTGAGGGCACACCGCGCGCCGTTCTTCCCGCAGAACGTGTCCATCGTGGCGCCGGTCACCGAGGCGTCGAAGGCGATGACGGTGGCGTTCGCGACGGCCTGGCCCATCGAGTCGATCACCTTGCCGGTGAACGAGCACAGCTTCGCGGTCTGCAGCGCGTCGGCGATCAGCTCGAGCTTGCCGAGCGACGCGCACGAACCACCACACGTGCCCTCGCTGCTCGGCCTCGCGAGCGGCCCCAGCGCGTACGGGAGCCCGGCGTAGCTGCCCTTCTGCGGCGTCACGTCTCCACCGACCGGAGCGAGCGCGCAGAAGCTGCCATCGGCGCCCACCAGCGTGGCCTCGAAACCCTTGTACCCGACCGACGCGCCGGTCGCGGGCTTGCCCTCGGCGTTGAGAGTTCCACTCGCGCAGCCGGTCGGCGTCGGCGCGCCCAGCACCGCGAGGAACTTGCCGCTGGTCACCGGGAGTCGCGCCACCACGCCCGCCGCTGACTCTCCGCGCTGCAGCGAGGCGAGCGCCGACTCGGGGAGCGGAAAGCCGCCCTCGGACAACAGCGGCACGGGGCCCAGCTTCGTCCACTTCGCGCTCGCGACGTCGAAGCTCGCGGCCTCGAGCTCCAGCACGCCGGTGCCGGGCGTCGCGTCGACGAGCTTGCTCCACGAGGCGAACGGCACGTGCAGCGCGAGGAAGCCGTCGGTGCCGCCGCTCAGCTCGGCCCACCCGAGCGCGAGAAGGGCAGGGCGCGTGACGTCGGCGTCGACCAGCAAGGGCACCTCGACGTCGAAGGTCGCCGCGCTCCCGCTCGCACCGACGGGTGGCGAGGCCCAGTCGAGGTCGATGAGCGGCGCGGTGCACGAGGCGTCGAGGCATTCCCACGGGGTGAGCGGGGTAAGCGCCGCGTTGAGCGTCAGCTCGGCGTACGGCCCCGCGGTGAAGGCCTTCACGTACGGCGCGTAGCCCGGCGCCTCGGCGATAAAGACCACGCGCGTCGGCGTCGAGACGGTGACCGCGAGCCGGTAGCCGCCGGCGCTCGAGGTGGTGTTGGTGACGAGCTCTTCACCGCCGATGGCGCGCACGGTGACCTTCGCGGCGTTCAACGCCTCTCCGCGCCGGTTCCAACCGCCGGCGACGAGCGTGCCCGTCACCACCAGCTGCGGAGACTCGGGGCGGCGAATCGCCGGCGGACAACCGGACAGGAGCACGACCGCCAGCGCCATCGGGAAGAGCTTCGACACGCGCGTGACCCTATCGGGCCGCGGAGTGAGTACGAAGCGCGCATGCTCACCCTCCTCAGCGTGGTGCTCGCCGTCGCTCCCCTCGACGTTCCCGGTTGCAAGGCCTCGAAGCAGGACGTCGGCTCGCTGCATGCCGCCACTTCCTTCGAGGTCACGATGACGGCCCCGAAGTCGAAGCTGAAGCAGTCGCTCGATTGCGGAGGCAAGGCGGTGACGCTCTTCGTGTCGGAGTTCGCCGACGCGGCGCAGGCGAACGAAGCGGCGAACCTCACCGGCCCGCAGCTGTGGGGCGGCCTGGCGCCGACCGATGAGCACACCGACGAGCTGCTGCTCAAGGGCGCGCTGCAGGTCGTCATCTCGGGGCCCGCGGTGAACGTCGCGGCCGAGGCGCTGATGGGCAAGGGCTTCAAGGCGTGGCGCGGTGGCCCGGTGACCGACGTCATCGAGCGCGTGAGCAAGGCCATCGACTGCAAGAGCGGAAAAGATGCCCTGCGCGCGTGGTGCGGGGCGGCGGCCACCGCGGGCGCCGGCTTCAAGTCGGCGAAGGACCAGACCGTGCTGCTCGGCATCAGCGCACCGCTGCCCGCGAGCCGCGACGTGCGCGAGGTGCTGCTCAAGGCGACCCGGGTGAGCGCGCTGGCCTTCGCCAACGGCAAGGTGCGCCTGACCGACGTCACGCCCGACAACAAAGACGAGGAACAGCAGCTGCTCGAGGTGGCTGGTGAGCTCGCCCTCGCGCTCAAGGGCTCGAGCACCCAGGTGAAGATCAGCGCGGGCCTGAGCGGGTTTCTGCCGGTGCTGGCGAAGCAGGCGAGCCAGGGCGCGGCGGTGAAGGACTCGGCGAAGGGCCCGGCCACCGTCGAGCTGAAGAACCCCACCCGCATGTGGACCGTGAAGGTCGGCAAGCTCGAGGTGTACGTCGTCGCTGAAGACACCGCCGACGGCGCGTGGCTCAGCGTCTACCCGGCGGTCCCGTCAGTGGCGAAATGAGAGACGGAACCGAGTACGAAGCCACGCCCATGAACCTCCGACCGCTGTGGCTGTCGCTGTTCGTCGTCACGTTTGCGTTTCCCGCGCTCGCCCAGGATGCCGGGGTCCCGCTGATTCCGCGCGACCTGTTGTTCGGCAACCCCGAGCGCACCCGCCCGGCGCTCTCGCCCGATGGCAAGTCACTCGCGTGGCTCGCGCCCGACGAGAAGAACGTGCTCCAGGTGTGGACGAAGGTGCTCGGCGCGAAGGACGAGGTGATGGTCACCGCCGACAAGAAGCGCGGCATTCGCAGCTACTTCTGGATGCCTGACTCGAAGGGCATCCTCTTCGCGCAGGACAACGACGGCGACGAGAACTTCCACCTCTGGTCGGTCGAGCTGGCGACGAAGAACACGCGCGATCTCACCCCGTACGTCGGCGTGCGCGCGGACCTCTTCGAGCTCGGCAAGGGCAAGCTGAGCAACACCGCGCTGGTGGTGATGAACGTGCGCGACCGCAAGTTCATGGACGTGTACCGCCTCTCGCTCGACACCGGCGCGCTGGTGCTCGACACCGAGAACCCGGGCGACGTGAACGAGTGGGTCGCCGATGCGCAGCTGGTGGTGCGGGCGGCGGTCGCGGCGACGAAGGACGGCGGCACCGAGATTCGCGTGCGTGACGCGGCGAAGGCGCCGTGGCGCTCGTTCATCACCGTCGGTCTCGAGGAGACCCTCAACGTGATGTCGTTCACCGAGGACGGCAAGGCGTTGCAGCTGATGAGCAGCATCAACTCCGACACCGCGAAGCTCATCGAGAAGAACCTGAAGAGCGGCGCCGAGCGCGTGCTCGCCAGCAGCGACACCAGCGACGTGCTGGGCATCATCGGCTACCCGCTCAAGCTGGGCGCGCGCGCTGCGTCGTTCGACGTCAACGGCCGCACGTCGTGGGTGCCGGTCGAGCCGTCGATGAAGGGCGAGCTCGACGCGCTGAAGGCGGCGTTCACCGGCGACGTGAACGTCATCAGCATGGACGACGCCGACACCAAGTGGCTCATCGCCGAGGCGCGCGACCTGGGGCCGACGCGCTTCCACACGTGGGACCGCAAGGCGAAGAAGGCCGAGCTGCTCTTCAGCGCACAGCCGAAGCTCGAGGGCCTGCCGCTCGCCGCGATGACGCCGGTCACCATTCCCGCGCGCGATGGCCTGTCGATCCACGCGTACCTCACGCTGCCGGTGAACAAGTCGAAGAACGTGCCGATGGTGCTGCTGGTGCACGGCGGCCCGTGGGCGCGTGATTACTGGGGGCAGAACTCGCTCGCGCAGCTGCTGGCGAACCGTGGCTACGCGGTGCTGCAGCCCAACTTCCGCGGCTCGACGGGCTTCGGGAAGAAGTTCCTCAACGCGGCGAACCGCCAGTGGGGCCTCGCGATGCACGACGACCTGCTCGACAGCGTCGCGTGGGCCGTGAAGGAAGGCATCGCCGATCCGAAGAAGGTCGCCATCATGGGCGGCAGCTACGGCGGCTACTCGGCGCTCGCGGGCGTCACGTTCTCGCCCGACACCTTCGCGTGCAGCGTCGACATCGTCGGTCCGTCGAACCTCTTCACGCTGCTTGGGACGATTCCGCCGTACTGGGCGGCCTTCAAGGTGATGATGCTCAAGCGCATCGGCAACCCGGATGATCCGGCCGACAAGGACCTGCTCACCAAGGCGTCGCCGCTCTTCTCGGCTGACAAGATCAAGGTGCCGCTGCTCATCGGGCAAGGCGCGAACGACCCCCGCGTGAAGCAGGCCGAATCGGAACAGATCGTCTCGGCCATGGAGAAGAACGGCCAGGCCGTCACCTACGTGCTCTACAGCGACGAGGGCCACGGCTTCGCTCGCCCGGAAAACCGCATCGACTTCTTCGCGCGCGCCGAGGCGTTCCTCGTGCCGTGCCTGGGTGGTCGCGCCGAGCCGCTGCCGAAGGAAGGCAAGATGGCGGGCTCCACCGCGGTGGTGAAGGTCGTCGCCGCGAAGAAGAAGTGAGGGCGAATGCAGGTCGCGCCGCTCTCGGCCAAGCACCTCGGTGAGCTGCAGCTGGCCACCGAGCGTGCGCTGCAGCAGTGGGCGAAGGACGTCTTCGCCCCGCGCGCGATCCTCGCGTCGATGGAACGCATTCTGCTGTTCCTCAAGCAGAACGGCGGCGCGTCGAAGCAGGCGCGGCAGGTGACCTCGCTGGCGTTCATCGTCGGCGAGCAGATCGTGCAGCTCGGCGGGTGGAAGTGGATGAGCGTGTCGGACGACGGCTCGCTCAACCCGTCGATCGTCTCGCCCGATGGGGCGCGGGCGTGCCTGGTCGTCGACGCGATGACGCTGCTCGTGTCGGGGCAGGGACAGGGGTCGATCGGCGCGCTGGTGAAGGCGTGCCTCGAGGCCCAGCCGCACGAGCTGGTGATTCATCTCCCTCTCCTCCCGAGGAAGAGAGGGTCCGAGTGAGGAGAAACCGGGCTCAGCGGGCCGGTCGAGTCGCACATTCACACTGAAGCATGGCGGCCACGCGTCGCACTCAGCGTGTACGCTCCGACGCCTCACGATGACGACCACCGCGCCGACCTCCGAGCGGGAAGCAGCCATCGACGCGCTCTGCTCGCGCCACACACTCGGCGCCGTGCGCGCGATGGCGCAGTCCACCACCGCGGCCGGCACCTTCGTCGCGCTGGTGCTCTCGGTCGAGGTGAGCTGGTCGCGCCTGGTTTTCTGGCTCGCCGGCCTCGTCGTCATCGCCGTCGCCCGCTTGTGGCTGTACCGCGTCGCCCACGCCACGCAGCGCTCCGACGCCGAGGTGCGGGTGCTGCTTCGGTGGTTCAGCGCCATCGGGGTGTGGGCCGCGCTGTGGTGGGGCGTCGGCCTGCTGGTGGTGAGCAACTTCTCGACCTCGATCCTGGTCACCACCACCGTGCTGCTCGGCCTCGTCGGCAACATGACTGGCGGCGCGTCGACCATCCAGGGGGCGCCCCGCACCGCGCTGCTCGTCTTCGGTTCGTCGCTGGCGATGCCGGTGTTCGAGCTCGTTCGCTCGGGAGAGGCTGCGCGGCAGATGGTCGCGCTGATGGTGGTGGGGCTCTTCTTCGCGAGCATCAGCGCGCTGCGGCAGAACCACGCGTCGCTGCGCGAGGCGTTCCGGCTGCGCCTCGAGAACCAGGATCTGCTCGCCTCCCTCGCCCTCGAGCAACAACGCGAGGCGGCGGCGCGACGGGACGCCGAGCGCGCCAACCGCGACAAGTCCCGCTTCCTCGCCGCGGCGAGCCACGACGCGCGGCAACCGCTCCACGCGCTCGGGCTCTTCGTCGACACGCTCAAGACGCGGCCGCTCGAGCCGAAGGCGCAGCAGTTGGTCGGCAGCATCGATCAAGCGCACGGCGCGCTGGTCTCGCTGCACGAGGCATTGCTGGAGGTCTCCTCGTCCGACGTGGGCGCGGTGGTGCCGCGGCGTCGACCCGTCGTGTTGCGCGAGCTGTTGGCGGTGCTCGAGACCGAGAGCGCTCCGCGGGCGGCGCAGCGCGGTCTCAAGCTCGACGTGGTCGCCTCCGACGTGGTGGTGCTGACGGATCCCGATCTCCTGCTGCGCGTGCTGCGCAACCTGGTGTCGAACGCGCTCACGTACACGCCGCGGGGTCGGGTGCTGATCAGCGCGCGTCGTCGCGCCGGCCAGGCGTTGCTGCAGGTGTGGGACACCGGCGTCGGCATCGCCGCCAGCGAGCACGAGCGCATCTTCGACGAGCTGTACCAGGTGGGGAACGCGAACCGCGGCGGCGGGCTTGGGCTCGGGCTGTCGATCGTGCGGCGGCTGTCCCGCGCGCTGGGCACCGACGTGACGGTCCGCTCGATTCCGGGGAAGGGGAGCGTGTTCTCGCTCTCGCAGCCGCTCGCCTCGCTGGCGCCCGCGCAGCCGATCGCCTCCCGTGGAGAAGTGGTGCTGCTGGTCGATGACGACGGCCTGACGCGCCAGGCGCTCGGCGCGATGCTCGAAGGCTGGGGCTACGAGGTGCTCGCGGCGCAGACCGCTGAAGAGGCGCTCGAGTACCAGGCGCAGCTCGAGCGGCTCGACGTGGTGCTCACCGATCTCTGGCTCCCCGGGCGCTCGGGCGTCGAGCTGCTGCAAGAACTCCGGCAAAAGCGCGCCGGCGTGCGCGCCATCGTCGTCAGCGGAGACACCTCGAAGGACGCTCCGACGCGGGTGCAGGAACTCGGCGCGGCGTTCCTTCGCAAGCCGGTGCGCAGCGCGGCGCTGCAGGAACTCCTCGTCGGGAAGACCGCGACATGACGCCCGAGCTCGAGACCGCGCTCCTCCGCCGCATCGGGGAGCTGACGAAGACCGCGCGCATGTGGGGCAGCCCCGAAGAGCTCGAGGCCGTCGCGCAGCACTTCACGCACTGCGTGTTCGCGGCCCGCACGCCGGGGTGGAAGCTCGAGCAGACCTTCGAGCAGTGGAAGACGGTGGGCTCGCCCTTTGCGGCCGACGCCGACGAGCACGCCGCGATGCGCTCGAAGATGTGGGGCGCCGACGAGGAGCTCGCGCGCGTCCAGGTGGTGCAGGGCTTCGTGGTGGTGTGGGCGGGGCTCGATCGTCACGCCGATCGCGAGGTGGCGCTCGGCCCGTGGATCGAGTCGCTGCTCGACGGTCCCCGTCAGGCCGGCACGCCCGATCGCCTCAACATGGTGCTCTTCGCGTTGATGGGCTTCGTCGCGTCGAATCCGCAGAAGTACGTGCAGGCGCTCTCGCTCGAACGGCACCGCATCGGGGGACACGAGCTGAGACCGCTGCCGGTGGTCGCGCCGAGCGGACCGACCGACGCGGGCGTCACCTACGGGCGCAACTTCACCAGCTGGCCGAAGGTGATCGAAGGCATCAAGCAGATGCATCTCTCCCTCTCCCCTCGAGAGGGGAGAGGGCCGGGGTGAGGGGCCGTACAGCCCTCAGTCGTTGATGAACGACGCCTGGTATCGCTTCGCCGCATCAGACCCCGCCGGCACCGTCTGCTTGCCATCACGCCGAGGCCACGGGTCGTAAATCGCGCCGTCCTTCTCGAGCACGAAGTGCTCACTCGTCATCTTCCCGTCCTTCGTCGGCACGCGGTCGGTGTCGATCAACTTCGGCACGCCGCCCGAAGTGCCCACGCCGGAATCGACGAGCACCGCCTTGATCGCCCGCGCGTCGATGGGCCCGTTGTCGGTCTTCGCATCAGGGAACTTCTTCTCGGCCTCGCGCGCCGCCTCGTAGGTCGCCTTCTGCAGCACGTCGAAGTCCTGACGGGTGAGCGGCGTGCCCTTGTTGATTTTGTCCTTCAGCTCGTCGAGCTGTTTGCCCTGGCTCTCTGCGACCGTCGTGCCGTTGCGCGCGCCGAGGTGCGCCTTGTCGTAATCGATGAGCTTGAGCAGCGAGCCCTTCGGGTCATTGCCCTGCAACGCCGACGCGAGGATGCACGTCGGCCCGCACCCGTACTGCCGCGGGTCGTCGTCTTCCTTGAACTTGAAGCCCGTGTTGCTGACGCGATCGAACTGACCCTTGCGCGTGGAGTCGACCTGCGTGAGCCCCTCGACGAACGCCTTGCGCGACGCCGGGTCGTTGAGATCGACCGTCTTGCCGTCGGGCGAGGGGAACTTCGAGGTGTCGCCGATCTGATCGTTCTCGCTCACCGACTGCGGGTGGTTCTCCTTGAGCGAGGTGTTCGCCGGGTTGAGCAGGTCGGCGATGAGGAACGGGTGCGTGTCGGTGAGCTGCTTGTCGAACTTGTGGAACTGCTCGGAGCCCAGCTTGTCGGGCGCCACGCCGGTCGCGGCCGACATCACCGCGCGCAGCTCCCCCTTGCTCTCGCAGCTGCGCACGATGGCGAGCATCGCCTTCTTGTCGTCGCCACTCGTCCACCCGCTGCGGAGCGCCTCGAGCGCCGCGCCCTTCTCGGCGGGGCTGAGGCTCTTCAAGATGCTCGGGTCCTTGTTGACGATGTCGCGGATGCCGCTGTCGCTCTTCTTGCCGATCGCCGCCTTCAGCGCGTCGAGGTTCGCGGGGGCCGGCTCTTCCTTCCCGGAGGCGCCGATGACGTTCGCCGCGAGCCCGGAGTTGGCGAGCAACCGCACGTTCGACACCGACGCCGAGAGGTCGGACCGCACCGAGCCACTCGCGGGTTGGAAGGCGGTGTGCTTGCCGGTGATCGACATCGGCTTCTTCGCAGTGTCGACGAACTCTTCCTTCGGCGCGGGCGGGGGAGGCGGCGGCGGCGCGACGGCGGTCTTCACCTCGGCGACCGTCTGCTCGACCTTCTGTTCGACCTTCGACACCAACGACGAGATGCCCGCCTTCAACGAGTCGATGCCCATGAAGTGTTCCTCGGTGCGCTGTGGGGAAAGTCGGAAGTGTAGCCCGCGCGTCTCGTGAATGGGGAGAGCCGAGGTAGCCTCGGGGGCCATGTCGGATACGGACGACTTTCGCAGGCGCGTCAACGCCGAGGTGAAGCGGCTGCCCGCCGAGCTGCGCGACGCGGTGCTCCGGGCGATGGAGAAAGAAGACGTCGTCAGCGGGGCGCGGCGTGCGTGGGCCGAGGGGCTCGGGGTGTTGCAGGTCTTCTCAGCGGGTTGGTTCGAGAAAGCGCGCGTGCACGCGGAGGCGAATGAGCTCGCGCATGCGATCTATGCGTGTGAGCGGGCGCTCGAGCTGCGGCGTGATTTTCCTCAAGCAGTGTCGTTGCTGGCGGATGCGCACGCGCGACAGGACGCGGGGCCGTGGCTCGTGATGCAGCACAACTCGTACGCGCGAGAGGACTCGGTGGTGACCGAGTGCGCGAACAGGGCCGCGGCGGAGGCGCGCGTGAAAGAACTCAACGCCCAGGGCGGTGATCACCACTGGGCCACGGCGACCACGTGAGGTGCGTGCTCGCGCTTGGGTTGTTGTTGAGCGGCTGCGCGTGCTCCGAGCGCGAGATGGTGTGGGAGCTGGGGCGCGACGGGTTCGAGTACTCGCACTTCAACCAGCGCAACCGACCGATCGTCTACGTCAAGCGGAAGGTCTCGAGCGACGGGTGCCTCTTCGTCGACTTCCCAGACACGGGAGATGTCGAGACACGCGTTGCGTGCGGCGCGATCTGGTTCGCAAGCAACGGTGGCTACACGTTGCGCTGTGACTGTCTCGACGGTGGCGAGGGTCGAGGGCCATGAGGAGGTGGGTGCTACTCCTTGCTTTGAGCGGGTGCGCTGATCGAGTCCAGGATCCCGGCTGGACGCCGGACGGCGATCGGGGTGAGTCCGGCGTGCTGCGTGGGCCGGGCAAGCTCGGGCCAACCTACGTGTGGCGGCGGGTGTTCACCGATCACTGCGAGTTTGGCGACGTGCCTGAAGAAGCGCAGGGGATTCGATGGCGAACGGTGGGCTGCCGCGAGAAGTGGTGGACCGCTGACGGGCAGAACAGCCTCGTCTGCGAGTGCAAGGCGACTTCGAGCCGTTAGGCAGACCGGCCCCTCACCCCGACCCTCTCCCCTCTCGAGGGGAGAGGGAGCTAGCGGCCGTGACCCGGCCCGAGCACCTTGTCGACGTACGCGTCGAAATCGAAGTGCGGCGAGTTCTCGCGGTCGTGACACCCGACACACTGCTTCGCGTCGAGCATGCGCGCGATGTTCCCCTTCTTCGGGTCATCGGCATGCGCGCTCCCCGGGCCGTGACACGACTCGCACCCGACCTCCTGCCGCCCCGCCTCTTCATTGAGCCGGCACACGCCACCGGGCTGCTGCCAACCGGTGACGTGACACCCGATGCAGTCGAGGTGGTTTTCCTTCCCCTGATCGACGAGCGACTTCCACGCGAGCGGGTGCTTCGTCTTCTTCCACACCGCCTCGGCCTCGACGTGACACGACACGCACTCCGCGGTGCCGATGTAGCCGACGGTCTGCCGCGTCACCGGCGCGCACGAGACGCCCTTCGTCTTCGCCGCCTCGAGGTTCATCAACCCCACGTCGACGTCGTAGGCCTTCTCGAGCTCCGCGACCTTCGGTTCCTTCGCGAAGCTCGACTCGAGGGGGATGAAGCGCGCCGTCGCCGAGTTCTTCCCCTCGGGCAACGCGATGGGCGCTGACGCCAGCTCGGTGCGCCGCGCGATGACTTCCTCGAGCTTGCCCTTGCGCAGCGCCTTCAGCTCGTCGCTCAGCATCGGCTCGTTCACCTGCGCGCGCAGCAGCTCGATGCGCTGATCCAACGACGCCACCTCGCGATCGCGCTCGGCATCACCCTTCACCCACTCCGCCGGCCCGTCGACCCGGAACGTCACGTCGACCCGCAGCAGCGATCGCCCCTTGCTCTGGATCTGCGCGACCTTGCGCGTGCCGCCGGCGAGCCGGTTCTCCTCGGCGCCGAAAGCGTCCTTCAAGTGACTCGACACCAGGAGATCGATCCCCTCGGCGTCGAGCGCTTCCTTCAAGAGGAACGCCGCCGTGTTCGGCACCACCGCGATCACGAAGCGGGCGCCCTTCGCTCGCGCCTTCTTCCCCAGTTCCACCGCGTCGGCCGTGCTCTTCGCCGACAGCACCGCCACGCCCTCGACCACCTGGAAACCCGAGAGCTCCGGCAGCCCCAACTTTGCCCGGAACTCCGCGCCGCGAACGTCATCCATCGGCCCCGGCACACGCGCGGTCAGCCCCATCGCCTTCCACCCCGCGGCGAGCGCCTGCGCCTTGCGCTCCTGCTGCGGCACCGCCAGCTCGGGAATCTGCTGCTCACCGAACAGCCCATCACCGCAATCGAAGAAGAAGACCGGGTGACCGTCCTTGCGCGCTTCTTCAATCTGCAGCGCCGCGCGCGACAACCCACCGCGCATGTTCTCGCTGCACCCGCACGGCCCGAGGAACCCGCGCACCTGCGACGAGAAGAACAGCGTGACCGTCTTCGGCCCGTTGGACGAAGGAGTGGACGAGACCGTGGTGCACGCGCCGAGCAGCAGCGCCAGCGCGACGACCTTCAGCTCACCAGATGATGCTCTCGACCAGCTCGTCGACCTTCTCACCGAGCGCCTCCAGCCCGTGCGACTTCGACAAGTAGCCGTCGGCCCCCACCTGCGCCGCGAGCTTCTCGAGCTCAGCGTCGTTCAACGAGCTGAACAGCACGATGGGGATGTCCTGCGTGTTGTACTCATTCTTCAACGTGCGGCAGATGTCCGCGCCCGTCGCTTCCGGCATGTGAATGTCGGTGAGAATGAGGTGCGGGTGGAACTCGCTGAGCAGGCGCTCGAACTCCATGAGCGTCGCCGCGCCGCGCACGTCGTACCCACGCTCTTCGAGAACTGCCTTCTCCATCTGCAGCGTGATCTCGCTGTCGTCGATGAGGAGGATTCGGCGCTTTTCCACGCGGAGGCTGATAGGAGGGTGCGCCCGTTTTTTCAAGAGGTCTTCCTGATGGCCCCCACGCGTTTTCGCTGGCTGACGTTGGCGGTTTTCGCCGTCACTGTTCCTTTCACAGCCCGGGCAGACGTGAAGCTCGGCTACGTCGACCTCCAGCGCGCGCTCGCCGAAGTCGGTGAGGGCATCCAGGCCAAGGCGAAGCTCAAGTCGGAGATCGACAAGAAGAAGGCCGACTTCGAGGCCGAGCAACGCAAGCTCCGCGAAGACGGCATGATCCTCGACCGCCAGAGCTCGGCGATGAGCGAAGAGGTGCGCACCGAAAAGCTCAAGGAGCTCCAGGGCCGCCTGATGCAGATCACCGAGAAGGGCCAGAAGCTCCAGGTCGAGTTCGTCGAGAAGGAACGCGTCGAGCTGAAGAAGATCTTCGACAAGATGGACCCCATCGTCGCGGGCATCGCCGAGCGCGAGGGCCTCGCCATGGTGTTCGAGAAGACCGATTCCGGCCTGGTCTACGCGCCCAAGCAGATGGATCTCACCAACGAGCTGGTGCGCACCTACAACGAGAAGTACCCGGTGAAGGGAATGCCCGCGGCGAAGCCCGCTGCGCCCGCGCCCGCTCCCGCGCCGAAGGACGCCCCCGCGAAGTGAAGACCGCAGCCGAACTCGCCGCGCTGGTCGGTGGCCGCCTCGAAGGTGACGGTGCCGTGCGTATCACCGGCGTGTCCGGCCTCGAGCGCGCGACCGCTGAGCACCTCTCGTTCTACGGCAACCAGAAGTACAAGCAGCAGCTCGCCGACACGAAGGCCGGCGTGGTGCTCGTGCCCGACGAAGCCCCCGCGCGCGGCAGCAAGACGTTCATTCACGTCGGCAACCCGCACCTCGCGTTCGCCCGCGTCTCGCGTCACTTCCACCCGGCAAAGAAGTACGCCCCGGGCATCTCGCCCCGCGCCAGCGTGCACCCCGAGGCGAAGGTCGATGCCACCGCGACGGTGATGGATCACGCGTACGTCGCAGCAGGTGCCCGGCTCGGCGCGCGCGTCGTGCTCCACCCCGGCGCGTACGTCGGCGAAGGCGCGACCATCGGCGACGACACCATCCTCGGCGCGAACGTTTGCGTGCTCGATCGCTGCATCGTCGGCGCGCGCTGTCTGCTCCATCCCTCCGCGGTCATCGGCGCCGACGGCTTCGGCTTCGCGCTCGATCTCTCGGTGCCCGAGCACGTGAAGATTCCGCAGGCCGGCATCGTGCGCATCGAAGACGACGTCGAGGTCGGTGCGTGCTCGTGCATCGACCGCGCGACGACCGGAGAGACCGTCATCGGCCGCGGCACCAAGATCGACAACCTGGTGCAGGTCGGCCACAACTCGACCGTCGGCCCGCTCTCGATTCTCTGCGCGCAGGTCGGCCTCTCCGGCACCTCCGAGCTCGGCCAGGGCGTGGTGCTCGCGGGCCAGGTCGGCGTCGCTGGTCACCTCCGCATCGGAGACCTCGCCAAGGTCGGCGCGCAGGCCGGCGTGATGGCCGACGTCGAAGACAACGCGGTGGTGCTCGGCAGCCCGTCGATGCCCAGCCGCGACTACATGCGCTCGGTCGCCGGCTTCATGAAGCTGCCGGAGCTGATGCGCGAGCTGCGCGATCTCAAGAAGCGCCTCGAGGCGCTGGAGAAGGGAAAGACCCCATGATGGACATTCGCGAGATCCAGAAGCTGCTCGCCCACCGCTACCCGTTCCTCCTCGTCGACCGCGTGACGGAGGTCGAGCTCGGCAAGAAGCTCGTCGCCTACAAGAACGTCACCATCAACGAGGAGTTCTTCAACGGCCACTTCCCCGGCCACCCCGTGATGCCCGGCGTGCTGCAGCTCGAGGCGCTCGCGCAGACCTGCGCGCTGCTCGCCTACAAGAGCTCGGGGCTGAACCCCGACGACCTCGTCATCTACCTGATGGCGATCGACAACGCGAAGTTCCGCAAGCCGGTCGTCCCCGGAGATCGCCTCACGCTCACCGCCGAAGTGGTGAAGGCCAAGGGCGCCATCTGGAAGCAGCGCGGCGTGGCGACGGTCGACGGCGCGGTGGTGTGCGAAGCCGACTTCCTCGCGACCGCGGTGAACAAGAACGAAGCGAAGAAGGAAGGGGCGAAGTCGTGAGCATCCACCCCACCGCGATCATCGGGAAGGGCGCGGAGATCGACTCGTCCGCCGAGATCGGCCCGTACGCCATCATCGGCTCGAAGGTGAAGATCGGCCCCGGCACCACGGTCGGCCCGCACACCGTCATCGAGGGCATCACCACCATCGGCGCGAAGAACCGCATCTTCCACCACGCCTCGGTCGGCGCGCAGCCGCAGGACCTGAAGTACCACGGCGAAGACACCTCGCTGGTGATCGGTGACGAGAACTCCATTCGCGAGTTCACCACCATTCACACCGGCACCGTCGGCGGCGGCGGCGTCACGAAGATCGGCCACAAGAACCTCTTCATGGCGTACGCGCACGTCGCGCACGACTGCATCATCGGCGACCAGAACATCTTCCCGAACTCCGCCACGCTCGGCGGCCACGTCGAGGTCGGCAACGGCGTGCACATCGGCGCGCTGGCCGCGGTGCACCAGTTCACGCGCATCGGCGATCTCTCGTTCATCGCGGGCGGGGCGATGGTGGTGATGGACGTGCCCCCGTTCTGCATGGCTCAGGGCGATCGCGCCGAGCTCGCGGGCATCAACCAGGTCGGCCTCAAGCGCGCCGGCTACACCGACGAGCAGCAGGCCCGCATCAAGGACGCCTACCGCACGCTCTTCCGCTCGAAGCTCGGGTTGAACGAAGCGCTCAGCCAGCTCCGCGAAGCCATGGGCCAGCACAAGGAAATCGCGCTGCTCCTCGACTTCGTCACCAACAGCAAGCGCGGCATCACCCGGTGACGAAGGTCGGGCTCATCGCCGGCAGCGGCCAGCTCCCGCTGCTGTTCGCGCGCGCCGCGAAAGACCAGGGCTTGAGCGTTCACGTCGTCGCGATGCAGGGGGAGGCCGACGCCTCGCTCGCCGCGCACGTCGCCTCGCTCTCGTGGGTGAAGGTCGGCCAGGTGCAGGCCGCGGTGAAGATCTTCCGCGAGCAGGGCGTGACGCAGGCGGTGATGGCCGGCGGAGTGCGCCGCATCAAGTCGCTGGCCAACGTGCGGCCCGACCTCGGCATGTTCCAGATCGCGGCGCGGCTGCGCAGCTTGCGTGACGACGAGCTCTTGCGCGGCATCGCCGGGTTCTTCGAGCGCAACGGCGTGCAGATCGTCGCGCCCACCGACTACGTGAAGTCCGTGCTCGCCGAGCCGGGCCACCTCGCCGGGCCGCCGCTCACGAAAGAACAGCAGCGTGACGTCGAGCTCGGCCGTGAAGTCGCCGCCGTCGTGGGGCGCGCCGACGTCGGGCAGACCGTGGTGGTGAAGGGCGGGGTGGTGCTCGCGGTCGAGGCCATCGAGGGCACCGACGAGTGCATTCGTCGCGCGGGCCGCTTCGGAGGTCCGGGCGCGGTGGTCGTCAAACGCTGCAAGCCGCAGCAGGACCTGCGGTTCGATCTCCCCGCGGTCGGCCCGGTCACCCTCGAGGTGATGCGCGAGGCCGGCGCGAAGGTGCTCGCGCTCGAGGCGGGCAAGACCATCGTGCTGGACGCGGGCGTTCTCTTCTCCGACGCGGCGACGCTCGGTCTCTCGGTGGTGGGGCTCTGATCTCATGAACGACAGCAACGCGGCGAAGGGGCCGAGCAACGCGCTCAGCAGGGCGCTGCCGATCGGCTCGGTCGGGTACTACGTCTTCCTCGCCGCCATCGCGGTCTTCATTCTCGGGCCGCTCGGCGGAGTCACCGCCGCGTACATGAACTTCGCGCTCGGGTTCTTCGTCGGCGGCCAGGTGCTCGCCGGCATCCTCGGGTCGACTGTCACCTACTTCTACGGCCCCGACGGCAAGCACGGCGCCAACTACATGCAGACCATGGCCGCGTCGGTCGCCTCGATGGCGGCGATGGGCGTGCTCATCCAGGCGATGGTGTGGCTCGGCATGCCGATGCCCAGCACGCCGCTGCTCATCACCTACTTCCTGTGCATCGGCATGTTCGGCGTCGGCGTCGGCATGCTCTACACGCCGATCCTCGTCGACAAGCTGAAGCTCACGTACCCGTCGGGCCTCGCGGTCGCCAACATCTTGCGCGCGCTCACCGACGCGAAGCTGCTCAAGCGCTCGGTCGGCACGCTCGGAGGCGGCATCGGCGGCGGCATCGGCATCTCGGTCGCCGTCTACAAGCTGAACCAGTGGATCGAGGAAACCTTCAAGGACCCCGACAAGCCCAACCCGATCTTCGCGTGGGCCTCGACGTTCTCGGCGGTGACCTTCGGCGGCGGCATGATCGTCGGCGCGCGCGTCTCGGTCTCGGCGATCCTCGTCGGCGGCATCGGGCTGGCGATGACCCCGTGGCTCGTCGCGAACGGGTACATCGGCGAGCACGACCCCTTCCGGAAGATTGGCTTCATCTTCGCGCTCGGCACCATCCTCGGCGCGGCGGTCGTCGACCTCTCGCTGCTCGGCTTCGACGCCGTGAAGAAGATCCGCGCGGCGCGTGACGCGAAGGCCGAAGCGACCAGCGAGCCGCAGGCGAAGATCGGCCGCCTCGTGGCGTGGGTCGTGTTCTGGGGCGCGGCGCTGGTGCTCGTCGCCACGCAGATGCTCAACGTGCCGATCGGCTGGGTGCTGCTGGCCATCGTGCTCGCGTTCGTCTTCCAGATGATCAACGGCATCTCGCAGGGCATCACCGACCAGAACCCCATCAGCTCGGCGTTCGTGGTGACGGTGCTGTTGATGGGCCTGCTCGGGCTCCGCGATCCGCTCATCGGCCTGCTCGGCGGCTCGATCCTCCTCGTGTCGTGCACCGTGGGCGTCGACATGCAGCAAGACCGCTCGACTGGCTGGCGCCTCGGGTCCGATCGCTCGATCCAGTTCCGCTACCAGATGCTCGGCATCGTCTCGGGCGCGATCGTCGCGGTGTTCATGACCCGCGTGTTCCTCGAGGGCTTCCCGGTCCTCAACGAGAACCTCTTCGCGCACCCCGAGCTCCGCGACGGCGCTGCCAAGGGCTGGCAGAGCGCGATGACCTACAAGTTCGTCGGTGTGCTCAACACCCTCAACAAGGACCAGAGCAAGACGCTGATGGTGATGGGGCTGGGCGTGGTGATCGGCCTCGTCATCGAGGTCGCGCGCAAGCTGGTCTTCAAGAACAAGCGCTACCTCGCCTGGAAGGACAAGAGCACCTTCAACAAGGCCGTCGACTTCACCCTCGACGCGCTGCTCATCGCCTCGCCCTACGCGTCGTCGTTCGGCGGCTTCGTCGACTTCGAGAGCTCACTCTGGTGGGGACTGGGCGGCCTGCTCACCTCGATGCTCTCGCTCCGCAAGCGCCCCGAGCCCGCGCCCGGTGAAGAGGCGCTCCCCGAAGACATGAGCGGCACCAGCCTCGTCGGCGGCGGCCTCATCGCTGGCGAGAGCCTCTTCGCCCTCTACCTCGGCATCGCCGGCCTGCTCGCGCGGGGCGCGCTGGGCAAGATCTTCGGCTGACGCCCGGGCCGTTCGCACAAAATGTGCCTCCCGGGCACCTGGCGTGCGAACGCGTCCCGGCTTGAGGCACAATGCGCCCGGCATGCCCGCGAAGTCGCAACCCTCGACGCCCTTCGCGAGCCGCGAGCTCAACGGCGAGGTGTTGCTCGAGGAACTCGCCGACCTCCGCAACGCGCAGATCCACCAGAAGCACCTGAACGACCTCGTCGTCGGTCTGCGCGATCTCGAGGGCGTGCGCGTGTCGGAAGCCGCGCAGCGACTCAAGCACCTCGCGGCCAACCGTTTCGGCGCGTACCCGGCGCTCAGCGGCCTGCTCGTGCGCTGGGCCGGCAAGCTGAAGGCCGAGGCCGACGTGCCGCTCTTGATGGCGCACTTCGAGCGGCTCGCGGTCACCGCGGCCATCGTGAACGCCGTGCGGCGCGCCGCCGACTCGCTGAAGGGAGCGCGCTGACCGATGGCGCACCAGCTCTCCCCCGAGGCCAGCGACGTGCTCGCGCAGTGGACGCAGCGCGCCCGCCTGCTCTTCGACGAGCTGCTCGACGACGCGGGGTCCGATCTCCAGCGCGAGCTGTTGCAGCGCGCCGTCGCCGCCGCCCACTCGTCGGCCGAGGTGCACGCCTTCGCCGATGAGCTGCGCGGCTTGAGCGACGAGGAAGCGTACGAGGCGTGCACCCTCGATAGCGACGCGCCCGAGGACTACACGGTCGCCCAGCTGCTGCGCGCCGAGGCCGACCCGCTCTTCGCCTTCGAGCTGAAGGGCGGCACCATCGAGCCCAACGAAGACCTCCACGAGGGCACCGCGGAGATCCCCGTGCCCGGCCCCATCGCCCGCCAGGCGCAGCAGGGCTCGCGCGATCTCGACGACCAGCCGCCGCTCGACGCCGTGTCCCGCGCGGTCGCCGGCAAGAAGTCGTCTGACTCGTTCTCGGCCGAGTCGCCGGCCCCGCTGGTGAAGAAGCGCCTCGACTGGAACGAGCTGCCCAACGCCAAGGCACCGCCCGCGCCCCCGAAGAGCAACCCCGTGCCGTCGACCCCGGGTGGCAAGCGCTTCCTCGAGAGCCTGCTCGCCGAGGGCACCAGCTCGCTGCACATCTCGTGGCGCGAGCAAGACGTCGACGTGCCGGGTGGTCTGCCGCTCGCCGACGCCCTGGCGTCCGCCGCCGGAGCCCTCACCCGCGGCATCCCCGTGCCGTGCGCCATCGGCCCCAACCCGGGAGATCACCGCCGCTTCGTGGTGCTGTTGCAGCTCTCGACGTCGGGCAAGAACCGCGCGTGGCAGCTCTACGATCCCTTCACCGCCGAGCTGGTGTGGGCCAACGAGGGTGACCTCCTCGCGAAGGCGGAGCTGCCCTTCGCGAACAAGGTGAATCGACGGTTGACCCGCATCGTCCTGCCGCAGACTCTCCGCTCTGCCTTCTGACCACCCCATGAAGCCCTCCGCGCTCCTCCTCACCGTCCTCCTCGCGAACGCGGCCTTCGCCGACGCGGTCAACGTCTCGCTCACCAACAAGGCGCTCAAGGGGCGCGGCGACCCGCTCGCGGTGCACGTCGAGATCCTCGAGCCCATCGCCGGCTTCCGCCTCGTGCTCACCCGCGACGGCGGCAAGCCCCAGGAATGGAAGGGCGGCGGCAAGCCGGGCACCACCCGCCACATCGAGCTCGATCAGCCCGAGGGCGTCTCGAAGTGGGTCGGCGAGCTGACCATCAACTTCAAGAACGGCACCACCGGCACCATGCCGCTGGAGTTCGAGACCGAGCTCGCCGGCCAGCTGCTGCTCACCGTCGACAAGGAGAAGGACGTCGACATCCCCGGCCGCAAGCTGCGCTTCTCGACCAACCAGCCCACCGGCAAGGTGCACCTCACGGTGTTGATGGACACTGGCGCGACGGTCGTCGACGACGACATCAAGTTCAACGGCGAGCCCGCGGGCACCAAGCTCGAGGTCAGCTGGCCCGAGGCGAAGGGGCAGGTGCTCAAGGTGAACCTGCGCGTCTTCGCGACCTCGGGCGTCTTCAACGGCGTCGAGCTCACGCCGTGGCGCATCGACATTCCGCACGAAGAGGTGAACTTCGCGAGCGGCAAGTGGGACATCAGCGACGACGAGGCGAAGAAGCTCGAGAGCTCGCTCAAGCTCGTGCAGGAAGCGGTCGCGAAGTTCGAGCGGCTGGCCGACATCAAGCTCTACATCGCCGGCCACACCGACACCGTCGGCAGCACCGCGTCGAACCGCACGCTCTCTCTCAACCGCGCGCGCGCCATCGGCGGCTGGTTCCGCAAGCGCGGCGTGCGCATTCCCGTGCTCTACGAGGGCTTCGGCGAAGAGGCGCTCGCCATCGCGACGCAAGACGAGCAGGACGAGCCGAAGAACCGTCGCGCCGAGTACATCATCGCGATCGAAGACCCGACGACGAAGAACGTCCCGTTCGCGCCGAAGTGGCAGAAGTTGTGAAAACTCCCTCTCCCTGCGGAGCGGGGAGAGGGTCGGGGTGAGGGGCCTGCGAAATCACCGAGCGACCGCGAGCGAGCGCGCAGCCAACGCCGCCCGGGAAGCCGCGACCTGCTCCACGCGGTACTCCGGCAACCCGCGAAACATCAAGAACTCCCCGTTGGCGAGCTGAGCCTTCACCAACCCACCGCTCTCCCGATCTCTCAGCCCGAGCGGTGACGCCTCACCTCGCCCACTCTCGAACGCAACCGCCTGCTGCGAACCATCATCGAGCTGCGTGATCCCCCGCACCCGCGTCACCTCATCGCTGAGCAGCACCATCGATCCGCTCTCGACGCGCCCATACGAATTGTCAGCCAGCACGAGCTCGAACGCCCCGTCCCGCACGACCGCCGGGCAATCTCCACTCGGCGTGTGGCCCACCACCACGCGGCGAATCCCCTCCGCCAACAACCGCTCGACGATCGCCCTCGGCGGCAGCACCGGGTTGCCCAGCGAATCAGTCGGCCGCGCATAGACCACCGACCCCTGGTTCAACTTGTCCGGCCCCTGTGACTGGTACTTGATGAGCGCGTCGGGGCGCCGGCCCGCTTCGAAGACCGAAATCTCCTCGCGGTAGAACCCCTCGAGCCCGCCCAGCCACGCGTCGACGTCGCGCGCCGTCTCACCGTTCGGCAGCTTCAGAAAATTCTCGGCAGTGATGCCGCCGTGCACGAACAGCGTCGCCCCGGCCCGATGGCCGAGCGTCGCGGCACTGAGGAACGCGCGGAGGTCTCCACCCGGCGCGAGGTCTGCGAGGTAGCTGTCGACCACCGCCTCGTCGTCGAACTTCTCACCCAGCTCGCGCAGCTCGGTGACGCGGTGCTCGAAGGCCTTCGCGGCGCCCATCGTCTCGGCGAGCGTCCACTTGAGCAGCGCCGCCCGGGTCGGCAACGCCGGAGCGCGCCGGTGCGGCTGCCCGTTGAGCTCCGTCACCAGCCGCGTCTTGTTGAGGTCGCGATTGCCCGCGAGCAGCACCACGCGCGCGCCGTACCGCCGCCGTGCCGCGAGCAGCAGCGAGACGATGCGCCGCGCGTGCGCCCCGCGATCGATCGCGTCGCCGCCGAACACCAGCGTCGCTCCGTCGGCCAGCACCAGCGCACCGTCGACCAGCGACACCGCCGGGTTCTGGGCCGCGAACGACACGAGCTTGTCCCAGCGACCTTCGACGTCGGTGAAGTAGGCGATCATCTACTCGGCGGAGAACGAGACGCTGGTGACCTGGTTCGCCTGCACGCTGACCTTCTCCTTCGAGGTCTTGCGCGGGTGCTTGAGGGTGATCTCGTACGTGCCCGCGGGCGCCGGCACGTTGCGAATGCCCTGCACCTCGTAGGTCTTGCCCTGCACCAGCACGGTCGCGAACGGCACGGCCTTGATGGCGAGCGTGCCCATGCGCTTGACCGCCGGCGCCGCGGGCTTCGGGTCGGCGACGGGGGGCGGGTCGGCCTTCGGCTCGGTCTTCGCCGCCACGGCCGCCGGCTCGGGCTTCGCTTCGACCTTCGGCTCGACGGGGGCGGGCTCCTCGGGCTTCACCACCGCGACGGGCTCCGCGACCGCGGGCGGGTCGGGCTCCTTCACCGGTTCCTTCACCGGCTCGTTCACCGCGACGGGCTCCGTCGGCGGGGGCTCCACCGCCACCGCCGGCTTGTTGAACGCCACCGCCAGCACGCCGATCACCAACCCGACGCCGAGAATGCCCAGCACCACGTAGAGCGCCGACGACGAACGCTTCGCCGCCGGCGGCAGGGCCTCGCGCTCGGGCGAAGTCACGACCGAGTGTGACGACGGCCCGAGCATCTCCGGCTCGGCCTGGCTCTCGGTCTGCGACGCGGTGGGCAGCGTCTGCAGTGACGGCCGCACCAGCACCGACGGCTCCGAGGCCACGGGCAGCGGGTCGAACTTGCGAGACGGCGGCCGCCCCGGGCGCGCGAGCGCCGGCATCTGCTCGGTCTTCGGCTTGGGCGGAGCGTCGCCCGCGTTGAACTCGTCGGTCTTCGCGGGCGGCGCGTCGTCGTCGTCATCCATCACGCCGCGGCGGGTCTTCACCGTCGGGCGGGGAGGATCGACCGGCGTCGCGGTGATGGTGCGCACGCGCGGCACCGTGCCGCTCATGCCCGAGTGTGCGCCGGGCGGCAGCGTGTCGTCGGGAATCGGGGGCAGCTCACCGCTCGGCCGCTCGAACTCCTCGCGGAACATCTGCTGGAGGAACTGCGCCACCGAGGTGTCCTCGACCGACTTCGCGTTGCGCAGCACGAAGTTCGCCAGCGCGCGCTCGAGCTCGAACGCCGACTGGAACCGCTCGTCGAGCGGCCGCGCCAGCGCCTTCATCACCACGTCCGACAGCTCGCGCGGCACCTCGGGGTTGATGCGCGAGGGCGGGGCGATGAGGCTCTCCTGCACCGCGCGCAGCACCGCGAGATCCGAGTCGCCCTCGAAGAGCTTGCCGCCGGTCAGCAATTCCCACAGCACGATGCCCAGCGCGAAGAGGTCGGTGCGCGCGTCGACCTTGTCGCCCCGCGACTGCTCGGGCGACATGTACGCGAACTTGCCCTTCAGCATGCCGGGCGCCGTCTGGCTGGTGGTCGCCTTGGCGATGCCGAAGTCGGTCAGCTTCACCGCGCCGTCGAACGAGAGCAGCACGTTGTGCGGCGTGACGTCGCGGTGCACCACGCCGATCTTCTGGCCGTTCTCGACCAGCGTGTGCGCGTAGTGCATGCCGCGCGCGATCTGCGCGCCGATCTCCGCGGCGAGCGTGGGCGGGAAGGGCACCTTCAGCTCGCGGCACTTGCGGCGCAGGTCCCACAGCGAGGCGCCGCGCACGAACTCCATCGCCAGGTAGTAGGAATCGCCGTGTTTCCCGAAGTCGAAGATCTGCACGATGTTCGCGTGGTTCAGCTTCGAGGCGAGCCGCGCCTCGGCGATGAACATCTGCACGAACTGCGAATCGGTCGCGAGGAAGCTGCGAACGACCTTGATCACGACGTCCTTGGCGAAGCCTTCCGGCCCGACGGCGCTGGCGAGGAAGATCTCCGCCATGCCGCCTTCGGCCAGCTTGCGCTTGATGACGTAGCGACCGACGGATGCGCCCGCGGTGAGCATTCCTCTCCGAAGCCTCCCCTGCTAGGTCGCCCGAGTGTGACTGGCCGGTGCCGAGGTGTCCAGCAAGCGAAGCTCCATCGGGGGACGCTCCTCGCGGTGCTGCTGGGGGCCTCGCTGGCCCTGGCGGCAGACAAGAAGACGGCGGTGCTCGCCGTGGGTGACTGCGCCGACCCGTCGCTGGTGTCGGCCTCGAAAGACCTGCGCGACGCCCTGGCCCCGCTGCTCAAGGAACGGCTCGTCGAGGGCGAGGTGGTGCTCGACATCGTGCGCCCCCGCGCCACCCGCAGCCTCGCCGACATCCAGCGCCAGCTCGACTCGGCCCGCACGCTCTTCTACGGCGGCCAGGCCGCGCGCGCCGAGGAGTTGGTCGACCGCTCCCTCGACGAGCTCGACCGCGTCTCGCCCACCGCCCGCCCGTGGCAGACCACCGTCGGTGCGCTCACCCTGAAGGCGCTCATCGCGCGCGGCAGCGACCGCACCAAAGACGTCAGCGACGCTCTGCGCCGCGTGCTGCGCGTCGACCCTGATCACGTGCTCGACCCCGACGCGGTGCCGCCGGGAGTGCTCACCGTCTTCGAGAACCTCCGCCGCGACCTGCAGCGCGCGAAGAAGACCGCGCTCGTGGTGCGCCCCGAGACCGGCACCGCCACCGTGTTCGTCGATGGCCGTGAGCTCGGCGAAGCGCCGCAGACGCTCCAGCTCGTGCCCGGCAGCTACCGCGTGTCGCTCGCGAAGGACGGCGCGGTCTCGTTCCCCCACAAGGTCGAGGTGCCGCGCGACGCGAAGCTGGCGGTCGACCTCGCGTTCGAGGGCAGCGTCGGGTTGCAGGCCCCGCTGTGCTTGAGCGGTGCGACTGAGGCGCAGGCGCTGCGGCTGGGGCAGCTGGTCGCCGTGGAGCGGGTGATTGTCTTGCGCAACCTCGCCCCCTTGAACGAGCCGGCGTTCCTCTCGGGCGCGGTGTTCGATCTCGAGAGCGGCAAGCAGGAACGCGAGGGCTCGGTGCAGCCCGAGCTGGTCGCCACCCTCGCGAAGTTCCTCGTCACCGGGCAGGACGCGCGCGAGCTGCAGCACGGCCCGTCGCCCGTGCGCCCGAAGGTCAGCGAGAAGAAGCTCGTGCTCAGCCCCACCGCGAGCGCCGATCCGTCGGTGTCGAGTCCGCCACCGCCTCCGCCTCCCGCGCCGCCGCTGTCGACCGCGCGCGTGCTCTCGTGGTCGCTGATTGGCGCCGGCGCGGCCGCCATCGCGGGCGGCATCATCACCTTCGCCAGCGCGTCAGACCTGCGCACGCGCTTCGAAGGCATCACGCAGAACGACGTGCTGCCCTCGTACACCACGCGCGCCGGCCTCGACGCGATCGAGCTGATGCCGAAGCTCGACGCGAACCGCGCCATCACCTTCGCGCTGATCGGCACCGGCGTCGGCGCGATCGCCGGCGGCATCTTCGGGTTGGTGTTGTTCCCCGCGAGCGGGCCCGGCAACGCGAAGGTCAGCGTGCAGGTCGGGCCCGAAGGCGGCGCGGTGCGGCTCTCAGGCTCGTTCTGAGCCCGTCGTGTTCGCGCCCAGCTGCTTGGGGCGAATCTGGTGCTTCTCGAGCTCGGCGGGGAGCTTCCCCATCCACATGAACGCCCACATCTTCCAGTCGGCGATGAACGACCAGAGCGGGTACGTGAAAGTCGCCGGCCGGTTCTTCTCGAGGAAGAAGTGGCTCACCCACGCGAAGAAGTAGCCCGAGAGCAGCGCGCTCAGCACGTACCAGGGCGCGAGGTACACCACCGCGAGCACGAGGTTGAGGGCGGCGATGGTGGTGCCCACGAAGTGGAACCAGCGCGTGATGGGGAGCGAGTGCTCACCCAGATAGAACGGCCAGAACGCCTCGAAGGTCGTGATGGTCTTCTTGGACATGGGGGCGCGGCTTACTTCGCGAAGATCTTCCGGAACAGCCCCACGATGCCTTGATCGTTGGTCGACTTCAGCTCGTCGACCTTCACCTGCTCGCGTTCACCAGGCGCCGCCGGAGCCAGCTGCTGCTTGCCCTTCAGCTGCGACTTGCGCGACGGGTCGAGCGACATCGCGCTGAACTCGTCTTCACCCTCATACGAGACCTGCGCACGCGGACGGCCACCGCTCTCGCTCGAAGAAGAACCGGACGGAAGTTTGGTCGCCATGCTTCCCAATGTAAGGAAGATCAGGGGTCGTCGGCAAATCCATCGACCTCCCCAAGCCCCCCAAAAGATTGACCCCTTGGGTGGGTCGTGGGAGCTTCGCGAGCGATGTCGCGCCCTTTCGCGATCATGGCGTTGGTGCTGGCGACCCTGCTCCTGACCGGGTGCGGGCCGATCCAGTCCACGGCGTACCTCCTCGACACCGAGACCATGCTCGAGGCCGCGCGCACCGCGCAGGCCGACAAGCTCGCTCCGTACGAGTGGACCGCGGCGAACCTCTACTACGCCAAGTCGAAGGAAGAGGTCGGCTACTCCGACTACGAGCAGGCGGTCGACTACGGCAAGAAGGCCGTTGCGTTCGCCACCAAGGCGCGTGACGCGGCGCTCAAGGTCGGCCGCCGCAACGGTGAGCCGGCGCCCAGCGATCCCCCCGTGGTGCCCCGGCCATGAGCGCTCGCGTTCTCTTCGCGGCCCTCGGCGCCCTGGCGCTGCTCAGTGGCTGTCATTCCGGCCCGCAGATCCGTGCGTCGGGCGACATCATCAAGACCGACATCGAGCGCGCGCGCCGATCGAACGCCATGCGCTGCGCGCCGCGTGAGCTGGCGTCGGCCGAGGCCAACCTCGACTTCGCGCTCGGCGAGCTCGACGAGGGCAACTCGCAGCGCGCCTACGAGCACATCGTCGAGGCCGAGGCGATGGCGAAGAAGGCCGTCGCGCTCTCGCGTGACTGCGCCCCGCGCCAGGTGGTGGTGAAGGAAGCGCCGCCCCCGCTGGTGGTGAAGATCGAAGAGACCGACAAAGACGGCGACACCGTCCTCGACAAGGACGACCAGTGCCCGTCGCTGCCCGGCCCCGTCGAGAACAAGGGCTGCCCCGTCGAGGCGCCGAAAGACCGCGACAACGACGGCATCCTCGACCCGAGCGACAGCTGCATCGATCAGCCTGAAGACATCGACAACTTCCAGGACACCGACGGCTGCCCCGAGCCCGACAACGACAACGACGGCATCCTCGACGGCGCCGACAAGTGCCCGAACGAAGCCGGGCCGATGCAGAACTTCGGCTGCCCGATCCTCGACAAGGACGGCGACGGGCTGAACGACAACGTCGACAAGTGCCCGAACGAGCCCGAAGACAAGGACGGCTTCCAGGACGACGACGGCTGCCCTGATCTCGACAACGACGCCGACGGCGTGCCCGACGATCACGACGACTGCAAGATGGACCCGGGCCCGGCCGACAACAAGGGCTGCCCGCGCAAGTACTCGCTGGTCGCCGTCACCAAGGACCGCATCGAGATCAAGAAGCAGATCAAGTTCGCCACCGGCAGCGCGAAGATCGTCGGCAAGGAAAGCGAGCAGATCCTCGACGAGGTCGCCCAGGCCCTGAAGGACAACGCGCAGATCAAGAAGGTGCGCGTCGAGGGCCACACCGACTCGGTCGGCGACGACGCGAAGAACCTCATCCTCTCGCAGAACCGCGCGAACTCGGTGATGTCGGCGCTCATCAAGCGCGGCGTCGACCCGATCCGCATGGAAGCGGTGGGCTTCGGCGAGACCAAGCCGATCGCCTCGAACTCCACGGCGGCCGGCAAGGCCGAGAACCGCCGCACCGAGTTCAACATCATCGAGCAGTGAGGTCAGTGCTCCCTCTCCTCCCGAGGAGGAGAGGGTCGGGGTGAGGAGAAACCACCCCCATTGCCCCTCAGCTCATCCACATCGCGATCACCTGCGACTTCCACGTGCCGTCTTCCTGCTCGTCGAGGCGCACGGTGTCGCCCGCCCAGCCCTCGCTCCCGACGATCACGGCGTGCTTGCCGTCGCGCGAGCCGAAGATGCGCATCGAGCGCGGGTAGAACGCGCCGAACACCTTCTTCGCTTCCTCGAGCTCGGCGCGCGAGAGGGTGATCTTCACGTTGCGCGGGCGCAAGCCGACCAGCTCGCCCGGCTCGGCGAGCACGAACTCGAGGCGGTCCAGGTCGATGGGCTGCAGCTCCAGCGCGGACTTCTGGATCTGCGGGTCGATGGCGAGCGCACGAAGACCGCGGGGGCGATCGGTGCCGAGGTACTCCGAGATCATGTTGGCCAGCGGCGACGGCGGCAGGCGATCGTCGAGGCGCGGCGCGGTGTCGACGCCGTCGCGCATGCCGTCGCCGTCGGTGTCGGCGTTGGCCGGGTCGAGCAGCAGCCGCATCTCGAGCAGGTCGGTCAGCCCATCACCATCGGTGTCGCGCTCGAGGTCGGCCAGCTTCGCCTCGAGCACCACGTGCTCGCGCAACACCTTCACCTTCGTCGAGACGGGCGGGAACGTGATGGTGCCTTCGTCGAGCGGGGCCTGCGCGGCCTCGACGCGCACCACGCCGTCCTTCGCCAGCAGCGGCACGGCCGACTTGTCCGCCGCGCGCCACGGCCGGTTCATCGAGAAGCCGAGGTAGACCTCGCGGTGGGTGCCGTCGTTCTGCGTGAGGCTGAGCCAATAGCCGCCACCCGTCACCTCGCCCGTCGGGTCCACGCGCTGCGACAGGGCGAGCCCGACGTAGCGGTCGCCCACCTGTTCCTGGCGAACGATCTTGAAGCCCTCGCGCTCCACGGCGCTCACGGCGTGACCGGCCGCGCCCGTCCACGCGCTCGCGCGCTCCTTCCACGGCCACGGCACGGGCTTCACCGCCGGCGGCGGGAGCACGCCCACCGTCGCCACCACGCCCGCGTCGGTCGACGGCCGCGCCGACTTCGCCCACGCCTCGCGCAATCGCGCCATCGCGCGTGCGTCGGCGGCGGACATCGCCTCCCGCCCCTCGTCGGGCGTGCGGCCGAGGCCGTCGTCGGCCAGCGTGTGCTCGACCACGCGCGTGAAGAGCTCGGGCTGCGCGGACATCCAGGGCAGCGCGACCACCAGCGCTTCGAGCGGCAGCCGGCTGACCGAGAGATCGACCACGAGCTCCCACTGGTCGGCTTCCGACGGAGCGGTGGTCGCGAGCGCGAGGGCCAGCAGGCGGTCAACTGCGTCTGCGTTGCGCACCTCGGGGCGATCGTCGAATGGGCCCCGGCCCCGTTGCCCGGTCACCGCGTGCGCGGGGCGCGCGATCGAGCGGGCGTCCGCCGTCAGCCCGGCCGAGAGCAGGGCGAGCGCGAGGTGCGGTCGCAGGTCGATCTCGTTGAAGGGGTCGGACTCGCGTCGCAGATGATGCGTCGGCTCGGGGAGCGGCTGCTTCGCGAACCGCGCCTTCACCGACGCCGGCAGCTGCTTCCACGTGTCGGCCACGGCTTCGAGCCAGCCCTCCATCAGCCCCCGGCGAAAGACCGCGCGCGCGAGCGCTTCCCATTCAGCGTCGGGGCGCTTGCGGTCCTTCACACTTGGCGTCGTCAGCTCGACCCACGCGACCTCGAAGGCCTGCTTCTCGTTCATCGAGGCGAGCACCGCCGCCCAGCGCCCCGGGTCGCGCCGCGTAGCCTCGCGCGCCACCGCCCGCACCGAGTCCTTCTCGAGGGGCAGCACGCGGTCGAAGATCTCGCGCGGGTCCCTGACCGTGGCGAGCAGCTCGATCGGCGGCGCGTCGCTGTCGCAGACCGCGAGCCCCACCCACAGCGCGGCGACGCCGGGGAACTGCTGCACGCACGCGCGCCACGCCGCCTTCGAGTCGGGCCACTTCGCGGCCGCCGCGCTCAGCCCGCAGGTCGCCTCGGCCTCGCCCGTCTTCCACGCGCGCATCGCGCCCGCCACGCGACCGGCTGGCGCGACGAGGTTCAGCCGGCAGGCGCACTCGAGGCCCGAGGGCTTCCAGTCGCTGCACTCGAAGGAACAGGGATCACTCGCCGCCAGCGCGAGCAGCACCACCACCGACGTCACCATGTGAACCTCCTCACTCGAGGTTCTTGAAGCGCCCCTCGGTGACCGCGGAACTGGTCTGCTGCTCGCCGGGCGCCGTGACGGGCGCGACCGGCTCCACGCGACCGCCGATCAACGCCTCGGCGTCCTTCACGCTCTGCTGCACGGCATCGACGCCGGTGAGCAGGTCGTCGAGCTGCTCGGTGAGCTGGTCCGGGCTGGTCATCGTCAGCGCCTGGTCGCGCAAGAGCCGCACGGAGTTCTCGATGAGGTTCATCTGCCCACGCGCGCGGGCGAGGAAGGTCTCGATCTCCTTGATCGTCGTCAGGCGCTTCTGGAGCACCGCGGCGTTCTTCGTCGCGAGATCGCGCACCGACTCGTCGTCCATGCGCTGCTTGAGACCTTCCTGCGCCTTGATCTGCCGCTCCAGGTCTCGCTGGTCGACCGCCTGCAAGTAGGTCTCGGCGCGCTTGCACGCCGACGCCAGCCGCACGAACGACGCGTGCAGCGTCGCGAGCTTCTCGAGCTCGGTCTGCAGCAGAATCGCCTGGAAGCTGGGGTTGTTCTGCATGTCGCGCTCGATCTCGCGCCGCAGCTCGTCGAGCGCCTTCGCCCGCTGCCATTCCCGCTCGGGCAGCTCGGCCATCAGCTTGTCGACGCGCTCGCGGTCGAGCTTCTCCTGCTCCGCGCGCGCCGCTTCCCGCACCGCCCGCTGGAACGGCTTGAAGTCGGGCCCGAACACCAGCCACAGCGCCTCGATGCCCAGCGCGCCGAGGCCGATCAACCAGTCGCCGGTCATCGCCGACGCGGTCGCAGCGCCCCCCAGCAACGTGAGGTTGTAGACGTTGAGGAACGCCGCCTTCAGGTAGTTGGGCGAACCCTCAGACATCGCGCTTAGAGCCCCACTCGAATGTTGCCGTGCACCTGCGACTCGTGGAGCAGGTCGAGCACGTGGTTCTCGACGCGCTTGAACTCCGAGCTCTGCTTCACCGCGGCCTCGCGCGAGGCGAAGTACGGCACCTCGATGCGGTGCAGCACGCGCGCCGGGCGGTGCGAGAGCACGAAGATGACGTCAGCCAGGTACACCGCCTCGGCCACGTCGTGCGTCACGAACAGCACCGTGTTGTCCTGCGTGCGCAGCACGTCGAGGATCAACGACTGCATGCCCCACCGCGTCTGCGGGTCGAGCGCGCCGAACGGCTCGTCCATCAAGATGAGGCGCGGCTTGTTCACCAGTGTGCGCGCGATGGCCACGCGCTGCTTCATGCCGCCCGACAGCTGCTTGGGCAGCGAGTCGGCGAAGTCCTTCAGGCCGACCTGGTTGATGATCGCCAGCGCCTGCTTCTTGCGCTCGTCGGACGCCACGCCCTGCAGCTCGAGGCCGTACTCGACGTTCTGGCGCACCGTGCGCCACGCGAAGCTGGTGTAGCTCTGGAAGACCATGCCGCGATCGCGGCCGGTGCCCTCGACGGGCTTGCCGTCGACCAGCACCTGGCCCGAGTCGGGCGTCAGCAGGCCGGCGACCGCCTTCAAGATGGTCGACTTGCCGCAGCCCGAGGGGCCGAGGAACACCGCGAGCTCGCCGATGCCCGGCTTGTTCGCCACCGTGAGGTTGACGTCTTGCACCGCCTGCACCGTGCGGCCCTGGCGGTCGGTGTACGAGATGAAGAGGTCCTTCAGCTCGAGCTTGGGCACGCTCGACGCGGCGAGCGCACCGGCGTTCGCAGGCGCAGGCGCCGGGCTCGCGGGAGCAGCAGGAGGCGCGGCAGGAGGCGCGGCAGGGGTCTCAGGCATCGACTTCTCTCCACGAGAACAACAGCCGGTTGATGCCGCGAATGATCACATCGGTGAGGATGCCGATCACCCCGACCACCAGGATGCCCGCGAAGCTCCACTCGGGCTTCAGGTGCTTCTGCGCGAGGTCGAGGATGTAGCCGATGCCCGTCTGCGCGTTCACGATCTCCGCGAGGATGATGTAGGTCCACGCGATCGCGTTCATCACGCGGAAGCTGTCGAAGATCTGCGGCAGCGCCGCGGGAATCAGCACCGTGCGAATCACCTGCGCCTTGCTCGCGCCGAGCGTGAAGGCGGTCTGCACCATCTCGTCGGGCACCAGCCGAATCGCGTCGACCACCGCCGGCAACAGGTAAACGACCGTGCCGAGGAAGAGGAACGCCACCTTCTGTGACTCGTCGATGCCGAACCACAGAATCAGCAGCGGAATGAACGCGGTGATCGGCAGGTAGCGCAGCGGCGCGATGATCGGGTCGAAGATGCGGTTGATGATCTCGAAGCTGCCCATCGCGATGCCCAGCGGCAACGCCACCGCCAGCGACAGCCCGAACGCCTTCACGATGCGCAGCGCGCTGATGCCCACCGCCTGCAGCAGGTCCTTCTCGAAGATCAAATAGAAGAGGCTCTTGATCACCTCGTCGGGCGCGGGGAGGAAGAAGTGCGCTACCAGCGGCACACTTTCGCCGTTGCGCTCGACGTGCACGTAGCTGAGCACGCACCACGTGCCGAGCAGCACCGCCACGCTGATGACCGACGCCAGCCGTCCCGCGGCCGCGGGAATCGGGCTGCGCAAGGCCCACACCGACGCCTTGACGCGTCGGGGTGGAACCTTCGCCTCACTGGGCATTGAGCACGACCTTGATGTCGGTGCGCCGGTTGAGCGCCCGACCGTCTTCGGTGTCGTTGCCCGCGACCGGCTTGGCCGAGCCCTGGCCCACGGTGATGAAGCGCTTGGGCTCGATGTTGAAGTTCTTCACGAGGTAGGCCTTCACCGACTCGGCGCGCTTCTGCGAGAGCGACTTGTTGGCCGCCTCGTTGCCGCGGCTGTCGGTGTTGCCCTCGACGTCGAGGTAGGTGTTGCCGAACGCGAGCATCGTCTCGCCCAGCGAGTCGAGCGTGAAGTAGCTGCCCGGCATGATCTCGTCGCTGCCCGTCGTGAAGTGAATCGAGAGGCTCTTGTTCACGATGCCGCGGTCGCTGACCTTCGGCTTGTCCTTGAACGCGAAGCTCTCTTCGACCTTCTGCGTCGCGTATTCCTTCGCCAGCGACTGCACGAAGCGCTTGTCGCTGAAGTCGGCCGCGTCGACCACCGTGTTGACCACGCCCTTCTTGCGCCAGATGACGAACGCGCCGTTGAAGAGCGAGTCGAAGTACGCCTTCGGGCCCGCGAGCCCGAAGAAGAGCGCGTTGTCGGCGTAGCTGGTGAGCTTGAGGCCCGAGAGCATGCCCGACACGTCATCGGGCGTGAGCTTGAGGCCGTCGGCGATCATCTGGTTGGTGCCCTGCGGGTCTTCCTTCATCACGCTGATGGCGTCGAACCAGCCGGCCACGAAGGCCTGCACCGTCGCCGGCGCCTCGTCGACCAGGCTCTGCCGCGCCACGAGCGTGTCGGCGATCACGTTGGTCGCCGCCGTCGTCGAGACGAGAATGTGCGCCTCGGCCTCACGCGCCGTCACCGCGCCCGAGAGGTCGGGTTCCCACGTCACCGCCGCGTCGACCTTGCCGGCCTTGAACATCGCCGCGGCCTGCGGCGCCTCGGCGGTGAACACCACGTTCTTCTCGATGTCGGCGCGGTCCTGCGGCGAGAGGCCCGACTGCGAGAGGAGGAAGAGCAAGAGCCAGTGCGAGGGCGTGTACTTGGTCGACGCCACGCGCTTGCCCTTCAGGTCTTCGACCGACTTGATGGTCTTGAGCGACACGATGCCGTCGCCGCCGCGGCTCCAGTCTTCCTGGATGATGCTGCGCGCCTTGAGGCCCTTTTCCTTCAGCTCGCTCGCCTCGCGCGCAAACGAGTCGACGGTGTCCCACATGATGTCGATGTCGCCCTTGATGAACGCGGCGAGCTTGGCGCTCGGGTCCTCGAGCAGCACGAACTCCACGTCGAGCCCGTACTTCTTCTTGTAGAGCGAGCTCGGGCTGCCCGGCTTCATGCCGCCGTTGGCGACGATGCCCGGCGCGTGGCCGGCCCAGGTGTTGATGCCGACCTTGAGCGGGCGGTTGAGCTTCGCCGTGCCGACGTCGCTCGAGCCGTTGACCTGCACGCCGCCGTTGCGCGGAGCGTCGGTCACGCCCTGGTTGGTCAGCGCGAAGTCGTCCTTGGTGACGTCGCCGGTGCCGGCGTTGCCGCCGCCCGTGCCGCCCTCGACCTTCGGGCCCGCGCCCGACCACGAGCGCACCTGGTCGCCGTACTTCTTCCAACCCACGAAGCCGATGACGCCGAGCGCCACCAACGCGATGAACAGCTTGCCGAACGGAGTGAGTTTCATTGGTCTCTTTCGCCCTTGAAGAAATTGTTCAGCGGGGTGCGTTGAAGAATTCGAGCACCCGGTGGACCTGCCCCTTGCGGTTCTCTGCGGCCGCCCCCACGGAGGCGAGCGTCTCGGTCTTCTTGGTGATGTCGGCGCGCAGGCCGATCACCTTGTCTTCGAGCTGCGCGATCTGCGCCTGCGCGTCGGAGATCGCCTTCGCGGTCTGCGTCTCGTTGAGGCGCACGTAGGTGTCGAGCGCCTTCACCTGGTTCTGCGCGGCGGCGACGATCTTCGCGATGTCGAAGCCGAACGCCTTGAGCGCGGTCTCGACGATCTGCCGCTTCACCTCGATGGTCGTCGACTCGGGCAGGCCCTTGAGGAGCTCCTCGGCCTTGCGCACGCGATCGAGCTCGGCCGCGTCCATGCCGGCGCCCTTGAACACCGCGTCGAAGTCGACCTGCGCCGGCGTCACGTGGCCCGCGCTCGCCGCCGCCTGCGCCGCCGACATCGTGGCGGGGCCCGGGCGGGGTGCTGCCTGGCCGGCGGGGTGCGCGGGAGCGGGGCCGGCGGTGGCCGGGCCCTTCTTCGGCGCCGACTGACCGGCGAGCTCGGCGACGATCTGTGCGGGCGTCTTCTCGCCGTCACCGTCGGCCTCGACCGCGGCGGTGCCTTCAGCGGGCGTCGCGTCCTTCGTCTCGACGAACAGCCCGAGCAGCTTGGAGCCCAGCCCCTTCTCTTCGCTCACGTGTACCTCCCCTGTGCAGCCCACTGCGGTTTAGCAAATGGTGCGCGTACTCCCAGCGAGAACAGTTCAAGTGCCGCGGCAAGTATGGTGTGTTTTGGCCATGCCCAAGTTCGAGGTCCACATCCCGGCCAATGACGCGAACGGCTTCAACGTGACGCTCAAGGTCGGCGCCGACAACTGGATGTCGGCGCTCAAGGCGGGGATG
The DNA here is from genome assembly GCA_046351675.1 of Myxococcaceae bacterium. Taxonomy (GTDB): domain Bacteria; phylum Myxococcota; class Myxococcia; order Myxococcales; family Myxococcaceae; genus Archangium_A. Next base: position 133,226 of record JAXLYB010000004.1, on the reverse strand, counting down.
CAAAAGCTCGGTGAGCAGGGGGCCGTCAGCCAGAACGTGATGGTCGACGTCCAGGAAGACAACTCGATCCACGTCACCGAGCCCGCGTCGGGTCGCGTCTTCCGCATTCGAGAGCTCAGCGACGCCGAGGCCGCCTCGGCGAAGGTGAAGCGCCCCTCGCAGATTCGCCCCGCGGTGCAGCGCAACGAGGTGAAGACCGACCCGAACGTTGCGGCGGTGAAGCCCGCGGCGACGGCGCCCATGCCGACCGCCGGCATGGACAAGACGCAGCCCATTCCGCCGCCCGAGAAGAAGGCGGCCGACGTCAACAAGACGGTGCCGCTCGACCAGACGCTGCCCGGGGGCCCGCCGCTCGCCGAGATTCCGCCCGCGCAGCCGCGCGTCGCGCCCGCGCCTGCCCCGCGCCGCAAGAGCGCCAAGTCGTCGGCGCGCATCGAGCTCAAAGACGTCGAAGAGCTGGTGCAGCCCATCAAGCCGCCCACCGGCACCATCGGCCGCGCGCGCTCGAGCCCGAACGTCGCCAAGACCCAGCGGCAGGAAACCGAGGAAATCCTCGCGGACATCTTCCTGCGCGTGGTCGACATCGGCAGCCGCAAGACGATCGAAGAGGCGATGGATTTCATCCTCGACCTGGTGCTCGAGAAGGTGCCCTGCGAGGCCGGCTCGGTGATGCGCGCCGATCTCGCCACGGGCGATCTCACCTTCATCTCGGCGCGCGGGCCCAAGGCGTCGGAGATCCTCAAGTCGAAGATCATCGTTCCGGCAGGCACCGGCATCGCCGGCTTCTGCTCGGCCGAAGGCGTCTCGGTCGCGGTGAACGACGTGGAGAAGGACCCGCGCTTCTACGCCGACGTCGGTGAACGCATCGGCTTCGAGACCCGCTCGCTGCTGTGCGCGCCGATGATGACCCATGGGCATTCGTTCGGTTGCGTGCAGGTCATCAACCGCAAGGGCGGCCCGCACTTCCTCGAGCACGAGGTCGGTGTGCTGGCCTACCTCGCCCATCAGGCGGCGCTGTACCTGAACCAGAAGCTGCTCCAGTAACTGCACAGGGTGTGCAGGCTCTTGCACACCCGCGCGGAGCTCCCCGCTCGGACAGGTCGTTGGTGTGCGACGTGCACGCGCGTCGCGCATGGATCGACGCGTACTGCTGAAGGGGGCGCTCGGGCTGGGGGCGGTCGGCGGGTCGGGTTGCGCCACGTTGCTGTCCAACCCCGGCGCGGTGACCGGCAGCTCGCTGCCCGACTTCCTCGCGACGCTCGATGCCGCGCGTGACTCGCTGCTGACGCGGCCCATCTTCCCCGGCCTGCGTGACCCGCAGCGGCCCGACCACGACGCGCAGGTGCGCGAGCGCGAAGAGCTGGTGCGCAAGACCTTCCGCAGCCTGGTGCTGGTCGGCTCGGTGCAGGAACTGCCGCGCGAGCAGCTCGCCCACCCCGAGGTGCAGCGGCGCCTGAGCGAGTCGATGGGCGAGTTCGACGACGCGATGTTCGGCATCACGAAGTACCTCGAAGATCTGCCCGGCGACGAGCGCGCGAAGCTGGGGCAGGCGCTGCGCGACGACCCCGACGCGGGCATGCAGATCGCGGGCGACATCGATCGCGAGGCGGCGGCGCTCGGCGTCTCGATGGGCGTGCGCCACAAGCTGCGCGGGCTCTCGATGCACGCGTCGTCGCGCCTGCGGCAGGCTCCGCAGCTCACCCTCGATGACTTGACCGGCAAGGTGCGCAAGCTCGAGCGCTGGCACGGCGCGCAGGCGGAGGTCGAACGGGCGATGTCGGCCTCGGCGGCGACGGCGATGGTGTGGGGCGCCGAGGCCGTCGACGAAGCTGCCGGCGGTGTCCAGCCGCGCGCCTTCCAGAGCTGCGCGGTCGACGCCGACTGTCGCGAGGGTGAGATCTGCGCGAACTTTCGCGAACTCGAGAGCGGCGAATGGTCGCGCGGTGAGTGCCGGGTGCCGCGACACCGTTACGCTGGTCGCGGCGCCATCAGCGTCGGCGGTGTGCTGCTCGGGCTCGGTCTTGCCACGGGGGCGGCCGCAGGCATCACGCTCGCCGTTGGCGGCGGCATCGGCTGGGCCTTCGCCTTGACGGTCGGTGGCGTGCTCGCCGTCGCCGGGCTCATCACCTTGATCGTCGGCATGGTGATCGCTGCCAACAGTCGCCACGAGCTGGTGCCATGACGGGTGCCCTCGTCACCCTCCTGCTCGCGGGGGCACCCGGCGATGATCGCGCCGTCCACGCGCGCGAGCCGACGATTCACGACGAGGGGCAGCGCCTGCGGTTCGGCATCTCGGCGTCGATGGGCGCCCAGGTCTTCACCCACGCGGACGGCGGCGTGGCCTTCGCTCCAGGGGCCGAGCTGCGGCTGGGCTGGCAGGCGACCCCGCAGTTCGGGTTCGTCGTCGGCGCCGCCGCGATGGTCGGGCTGATCGGTTCGATTCAGGGGCGCGCGACCGCGTTGGTCGAGATCACGCTCGACGAGCACGTCGTCGCGGGCGTGGGCTCGGTGCTCGGCGTCGGCCACACCTCGAGTCACACCCGTTTCGAAGTCATCAGCAGCGGGCCCCAGCTGGAGCTCGCGCCCGGGTTCGACCTGCGGCTCGTCTTCGGGGTGCCGCGCTCAATCCCGCCGACCTTCGCGCGTGCGGGGCTCAACATCGGGCTCGAGGTGGTCGTGCTCTGGCACCCGCTCCTCCACGCGCCGGGCGTCACCCTGGAGTCGTGGTCGCTCAGCCCGCTGCTCAGCATCGGCTTCGAGACCCGCTAGCCCTTGAGCAGCTCCCGCAGCACCACCGTCGCGTAGCAGCCGGCGGGCAGGGTGAAGCGCAGCACCAACACCTCGGGCTCGGGCCACTCTGCCGCCTCGAGCGCGAACGGCATGCGCAGGAAACGCCGCGTGCCGCGGGTCTCGTCGCCGCCGTTGGCGAACAGCTCGCGCGCCACGCCCACCTCGCGCAGCACGTCGTCTTCGAGCGCGCCGGCCTCACCCGTCGGCACCTTCATCTCGGGCCCGAAGAGCGGCCCGCTGGGGCTCACCTCGAACGCGTCGACGCGCGGCTGATCGATCGCCGGGTCTTCGCAGACGAACTCGCCGCCCAGCGGGTGCCGCTTGAGGACCTCGCCTTGGAGAGCGCGCGCGAAGGTGCCTGCCTTCAGCCGCCGCGCGAGCACGCGGTTGAAGAGGTCTGACTGAAACGCGCTCAAGAAGAGCTTCCGCTCGAAGCGATCGCGGTGGCGGCCGCCCTTCTCGAGAATCGCGCGACCGCGGGCGGCGTTGAGCCCGCCCACGCCGAAGCGCTGCTCGCCGAAGTAGTTGGGCACGCCCTGGCGCTGCAACAGCGCGAGCGCCTCCTCGGCCACCGCGCGCTCCTTCACGCCGCGCACCACCACGCGGAAGCGGTTGCCGTGGAGGTGGCCCCCTTTGAGCTTGTTGCGGTGCCGCGCCGAGCGGAGCACCTTCACGCCGTCCATCGCGAACGTCGAGAGCTTGTCTTCGACGAAGCGCGCGGGCGCGCAGAGCCACTGCCGGGTGACCGCCTCGCGATCTTTGAGGCCGGCCCACGACACGTCTCGTTCCTGCAGCCCGCAGTGCTTCGCCAGCGCGCGCGCCACGTCTTGCGTCGAGCGGCCGCGCTTCTCGACCCAGAGAAAGAGGTGCTCTGCGCCGGCTTCTCCCGACGGCTCGTAGGCCGGCAGCTCTTCGACCTCGAAGTCGTCGGGGCTCGCCTTGAAGACTCCGCCGATGGGCGGCAGCGCGGCGGTGAGCGTGGGGAGCGGCTCGACTTCGTTCACTTCGGCTCGAGCACGGCGAGGTGTTCCTTCACCCGTCGCGCCAGCTCCTCGTCGGCGGCCGACTCGAGCAGCTCACCGGCCTGGAAGAGGAGGAAGAACATCACGTCCGACAGCGCCTGCTTGAGCGACGCCACCGGCTCGGCGCCCAGCGCGCCCTCGGCGCTCAGCTTGTCGAAGCGCTGCAGCAGCTCCTCGGTCGGCAACAGCCCGTCGTCACCGAACGAGAGCCCGTTGAGCGCGGGCGAGGTCGACACGCCGTTGCCGCGGAGCGCGAGGTTGGCCGAGATGAGGAAGGGCTCGAGCGTGCCGCGCGCGGCGACCTCTTCGCGCACCTCGCCGAAGATCTTGTTGAACACCGCGACCACCTGGTCGGCGGTGATCTGCGCCTTGTGCGCGGGCGGCTGCGGCGCGGTCTTGCGCGGCGGCGGCGGGGCGACGGCGGGCACCGCGGGGCTCGAGATGACGGCGCTCGGGGTGGTCGACGTCGCGGGCGTCTCCGAGACCTTCACCAGCCCCAGCTCCATCAGGTGGTGGACGATGCGCGTGGCGTCGAACTCCGAGTAGCGCGCGGCCTGGCCGACCTCGATGAGCGTCTTCGTGCCGTCGACCTGCGCGAGCACCGCGTCTTCTTCGGGCTCGAGCTTGTCTTCGGGCGGCTTGCGCGGCACCACGTACAGCCGCCCGTGGGGGATGCGCTTTCGGAACTGGGTCAGCTCGTCGATCTTGCGGATGCTGTCCATCAGCAGCCCGTTCATCGACAGCGACAGGTTGTGCGTGAGCGCCTTCTCGTCGATCTCCTGGTCGATCAACGCGAACGCGCCGTCCTTCGACAGCATGATGCCGTGGAAGATCTCGCTGATCTGCTCGTTGAGGCACTTGTAGAGATCGTGCGCCTTGATCAGCCCGCGCTCGACGAGCGCCTTGCCGATGCGCGAGGGCGGGGCCTCGGCGAGCACCTTCTCGAGCGCGCCGCGGGTCACGTAGCCCAGCCGCACCATCACCTCGCCGATGCGATCGCCCGACGAGTCGCTGGCCGCCGAGCGCACGTCGCCGTCCTTCAACAGCAGGCTCCGCTCACCCGAGGGCGCGGTCACCCGCAGCACGCCGGTCCACCGCGACTGCCCGAGGAAGGCGATCAGGTCGGCGAGCGAGAACGCGCCGCAGTCACCGGCCATCACCACCCGCGGCCGCGCCTCGTGCACGCCACCCTGCGCCGGCGAGCGCAGCATCAACACCCAGTCGGGCGAGGTCGGCTGCAGCTTGAAGTAGCCCTGGCGGCTGGTCAGCAGCGTGTTCTGCCCGTCGACGGGCGTCAGGGCACCTCGGGCATCGACCAGGAATCGCGCGTCCAAGTGCCTCGTTCCCCCGCTGCTTCAGTTCGACGGCCAGCCCGAGTTGCCGGCGTGCCAGTCGAGCTCGTCGTCGACGGCGAGCTGCAGTGATTCCGGGTTCAAGCCCAGGGTGTAGCGGCGGCCGTTGAAGAAGATCGTCGGGGTCGAATCGACGCCGCCCTTCTTGCCCGCTTCCTTCGAGGCCTCGAGCTCGTCGAGGTACTTCTTGGCCGCGACCACCTTCTCGAACGCCTTCAGATCGAGGCCCTGCTTGGTGACGAGGCCCTTGATGAAGTCTTCGCTGAGCTGCAGCTGGTTGTCGAAGAGCGCGTCGTGCATCTGCCAGAACTTGCCGTTGTCGCGCGCGAAGAGCGCCGCCTGCCCGGCGATGGGCGCGTTGGGGTGCTGCGGGAGCGGGTAGGGCATCCAGCACAGGCGCGTGTTGGCGTGCGCCTTCACGTATTCCTCGAGAATGGGGCGCGCCGCGGCGCAGAACGGGCACTCGAAGTCGCTGAACTCGTACAGCGTGACCTTCGCGTCCTTGCTGCCCATGCACTGCCGCTCGTCGGGCTTGAAGGTGACGCGGCCCTTGGTGAAGCCCTGGTTGTACTTGCTCAGGGCGACGATGATCTCGGTCGCCGACGTGCCCTCGGACGCCATCGACGCCGCGTAGCCGACCAGCCGGCGGGTGTGCTTGCAGGCGTCGCCCTTCTTCAGCGAGGCGAGCAGCGTGAGCGGGCGGCCGCAGTAGTCGAACTCGTCGGCGAGCACCGACGCGAGCTCCTTCTTGGCGGGGGCGCTCAGGCGCGAGAAGTCGAAGCCGGGCAGGTTGGCCAACACCTGGGCGGGGTCGGTCTGCGCGAAGGAAGTGAGCGCGGAGAGGAGCGCGACTCCACACGCGAGACGTAGGAGGTGCGTCACGATGCGGCTCGTTGTAGCCATCGGTTCCCCTCGATTCCACATGAAAAAGCTCCTCCTGCTGCACACCGGCGGCACGCTCGGCATGACTGGTCGCCGGCCCGACGCCCTCAAGCCCGGTTCGTTCTTTCGCACCGTGCGCGAGCGCGTGCCCGAGCTGACGAAGCTCGCCCAGCTCGAATTCGAGGTCTTCTCGAACATCGACTCGTGCGAGATGCAGCCCGAGCTCTGGTCGGCGCTGGCCACCCGCGTCGCCCAGCGGCTGCCGCGCTTCGACGGCGTGGTCATCACCCACGGCACCGACACCCTCGCCGAGACCGCCTGCGCGCTGTCGTTCATGCTGCCCGGTCTCGACAAGCCGGTGGTGCTGACCGGGGCGCAGCGCCCGCTGGGGGAAATTCGCACCGACGCGCGCCTCAACCTCATCGACGCGGTGACGTCGGCGCTCCACGGCCCGCGCGAGGTGACGGTGTGCTTCGATTCGCACCTCTACCGGGGCAACCGGGTGCGGAAGGTGTCGATCGCCGAGTACGACGCCTTCGACAGCCCCAACCACCCGGTGCTCGGTGTGCTGGGCGTCGACGCGCGCTTCCAACCGGGCCTCAAGCGTCCCCGTGGGCGGCGGCCGTTGATGGCGGCCATCGACCCCCGCGTCTTCCTCCTGCGCATCTTCCCCGGCCTCGACCCACAGCTGCCCCTCACCATCCTCCCCCGGGTGAAGGGGCTGGTCATCGAGGCCTACGGCGCCGGCAATTTCCCCTCGTCGATCGACCTGGGGCGCTCGCTGACCCCGCTCTTCGAGAAGGCCCGCGACCTCGACGTGCCGGTGGTGGTGGTGAGCCAGGCCCCCCGCAACGGGGTCGATCTCTCACTCTACGAATCGGCCGACCGGGCCCGCCGAACCGGGGCGATCAGCGGTGGCGACATGACGGTGTCGGCTGCGGTGGTCAAGTTGATGCACGGCCTGGCCCACTTCCGCGGGAACGCATTGCGTCAGTACCTCGCGCGATCTGTGGCAGGTGAGAGAAGCTGAGTGCTAACGTGCCGCACGGGTTCGGAACCGACCGATGGCTGAGGACAAGACGGCAGTACACAAGATCAGTGATCTCCTTGGCGAAGCCAAGCGCGTCAACAACGCGTACCTGATCGTCATCAGCGCGAAGTCCGCGGCCACCATCGGCAAGATGGTCAAGCTCGACAAGGGCGAGTTCGTGATGGGCCGCGCGCCCGACACGCAGCTCCAGGTCGAAGACGACGGCATCAGCCGCAAGCACTGCAAGATCACCATGGCCCCCAACGGCCACTTCCAGCTCGTCGATCTCGGCTCGACGAACGGCACGTTCCTCAACGGCATCAAGGTGAACGTCGCCACGCTGCAAGACGGCGACAAGATCCAGATCGGCGCCAACACGGTGGTGAAGTTCTCCATCCAGGACCAGCTCGAGGAGCAGTACCAGCGCTCGATCTACGAGAGCGCCACCCGCGACGGCCTGACGCGCATCTTCAACAAGAAGTACTTCCTCGACACGCTCCGCAAGGAATTCGCGTACTGCCTGCGCCACCGCGTGCCCTTGTCGCTGGTGATGTTCGACATCGACCACTTCAAGAAGATCAACGACACCTACGGCCACCCGGCCGGCGACTACGTGCTGCAGAAGGTGGCCGCGAAGGTCAGCGAGACGGTGCGCCAGGAAGATCTCTTCGCGCGCTACGGCGGTGAAGAGTTCGCGCTGATGCTGCGCGAGTCGGCCGCCGACAAGTCGATTCGCTGCGCCGAGCGCTGCCGCCGCGCCGTCGATGGCTCCGAGTTCGTCTTCAACGGCACCCCGATTCGCGTGTCGATCAGCCTCGGCGTCGCGACCGTGCTCGACTCCGACTTCGCGCAGCCCGAAGACCTCATCGCCGCCGCCGACAAGTACCTCTACCGCGCCAAGAAGGGCGGCCGGAACCGCGTCGACGCGATGGAGATCAGCGGTCCCTAAAGCCAGCGCAGTGACGTGGCGTAGCCGCTGAACGCCGGCGTCGCGCGCACCTCGGCTTCCAGCTCGGCTCGCTTGCGCTCGAGTTCCTGCGAATCGATCGGCTCACGCGCGATGACGTCGAGGCCCGCGGGCGTGGCGAGCGTCGGAGAAAACACGATGATCGCGTAGCGCCCGGTCGGGTCGAGCGAGGCCACGTCCCACTCGCTGGTGAACGCCGCGAGGAAGCCGCGCCCCGACCAGGTGAAGTGCGTCGGCACCTGCGCGTGCTGAACGTCGACGCCGTCGATCTGCCCTGGCTCACCCGACGCCGCGGAGTACGTGACGCGGTCGTCCAGCACCACGCGGCCGGCCTCGGTGCGCACCGCGGAATAGTGGAATCGTGGCTCGCGCCGGCTGCCGTCGAGCCACATGGGAAAGGTGCTCGCCACCACCGCCCACGAGCCCTCGAGCGAACGCGCGTCGAGCGTGGGCGGAGTCTGCGGCACCCGCACCGGCACCGCTGCGCAGCCCGCCAGCGCGAAGACCGCCAGCCACCTCACGCGCGAGGCGGGAGCACCGGCGGAATGGTCGGAATCTCGGCCGTGGTGGGCAGGTCGCGCGACTCGGTGGCCGTGACGAACTCCACGCGGTTGCCGCCGCGCGCGAGCGCCGCCGTGAGCCCGTCTTGCGCCTGGCGCACCAGGTCGGAAAACCCGTACTCGCGCCCCGGCTCACCCGCGGCGACGCCGACCGAGATGGTGGGGTGCACCACGCGATCGCCCGCCTGCAGCGTGGCGCGTGCGACGCGCTCACAGATGCGGCGCGCGACGATCAGCGAGCCCGCGAGGTCGGTGTGCGGCATGAGCAACAGCACGCGATCGGGCGAGTGCTGCACCGGGTAGTCGGTGTCGCGCAGCGAGCGGCGAATCGAGAACGACAGGCCGCTCATCAGCTGGCTCTGGAGCTCGGCGTTGACGCCGCCGTCGATCGGGTCGAACGCCACGATGGCGAGCGCGAGCGGGAAGCCGTACCGCCGGGCGCGCTTCACCTCGACGAACAAGACCTCCTTGAAGTGGCCGAACGTATAGAAGCTGGTCGTCGGGTCGAGAATGCCCTCGCCCGGCCGCGGCGCGAGCTGCGTGGGCACCACGGTGGTCTGCTCGCGCTCGGCCAGCCGCACCTTCAAGTCGTTGGGAGACAGCGGCAGCGGCACCACGCCATCGGCCCACGGGGCCTTGAAGCCCTTGGCCTGCCCGGCGAACACCAGCGCGTCGGGGACGTGGGTGCGCACCTCGCGAGCCACGCGGGTCGGGCTCTTGAGCGAGCCGCCGAGCAGCACCAGCTGTTCCTTCTTGAGGGCCTCGGGCTCGCGCGCGGCCGAGACCTTGAGGCCGGCCTTCTTCAGGGCGGCGACGAGCGTCTTGTAGCGGGAATCGTTGGGCTCGATGACGGCGGCCAGCTTGATGGTCATGGGTGGCTCCGGGTCGATGTCGGGATCATCACGGTCGCGAGCTGCCGAGTCTACGCAAGGCGTCGGCCGCATCGAGTTTCACGTTGGGGTCCGTGTCATCTCGCGCCGCCGTCGTCAACGCTGCCAGTGCGCGCGGGCCGCCCAGCTCACCCAGGGCGCGCGCGGCGGCTTGCCGCACTGCCGGCGAAACGTCTCCCGCCAAGAGGAAGGCGAGCGGGCCGTCGAGGTGGGGCGCGTCGAGCACCAACGCCGCGGGGATCGCCGATGCCCGCACCACCGGCTCGGGGTCCTTCAGCAGCGCCACCACGCGGTCGAGGCCGCCGCGCCACCGCGCCTCGCCGATGGCCTCGCACGCCGCGGCGCGCACCTGGGCATCGGGGTTCGAAGTCGCGAGTGCGAGCCTTTCCCACGTCTGTGGGCCCTGGGGCGCGAAGGCGAGGGCGGCGATCGCCGCGGCGAGATCTCCGCTCGGGTTGGCGCGCAACTGCGCCTCGACCTCGTCGCGCGCGTCGGCCCACCGGCAGCTCGCCGCGACCGGGAGCGCGAGCCGCCGCAGCCGCGCGTCGAGTGTTGTGGTGCGCCACATCGCCAGCGCCGTTGCCGCGCACCCGTCTTCGTTGGCGTCGCCCATCAGCCGCACCAGCGCCAGCCGCTGCTCTGGCGTGGCCTTGCGATCGTCGAGCACGAAGGCGCGCGCCGCCGCGGCGATGGATCCCCCCACGCCGCGCGCCAGCCCGCGCACCGCGGAACGGCGAATCGACCCGTCACGGTCCTGCAGCGCGAGGAGCAGATCGGCCTCGCACAGCGGCGCGAGCCGGCCGAGCGCGAGCACCGCGTCCTTGCGCTGCGTCGGGTCGGTCGCGGCGCTCAGCGTGGCGCGCGCGGCGTCGGCCTGCGCCTGGTACACGGCCAACAGCCGGTTCATCACCTCGACGTCACCCGGCGTCGCGGCCGCGAGCAGCAACGCCGGCCCCGCCAACGGCCCTTCCGACGCGACGTCGGACAAGGTGCCGAGCACCAGCGCGTCGAACTGCGCCGGGTGCCCGGGCACGGCATCGAGCACCACGCGGCCGGGCGCTCGGCCCAGCGGCGCGGCGGCGTGCTCCAGCGCGTCGCGCCGCACCGTCGCGCCCTCGTCGTAGAGCTCGACCTTCAGCTGCGCGTCGATCGCCGCCCGCACCGCCTCGCAGCGGGCCAGCTGCTTCGGGTCGTCGAGCACCGCGGCGAGGGTGCGGTGGGTGCGCCCCGCACCGTGCACCGCGGTCAGGCAGGCGCGCTCGAGCGCCGGCCCTTGCGAGCGCCCGAGCCACGCGCCGAGCAGTCGCGAGAGCGGCTCGCTGCTGCGCCGGGCCTGGTTCTCGAGCCCCGACCACCGCACGGCCCAGTCGGGGTCTTCGAGCAGCTGCTGCAACGGCACGCTGGCGACGCGTAGCCACGCGGCGGCGTCTTCGGGGTGCGTGAGGCACGCGGTGCACGCCGAGGCGCGGGTGCGGGCGTCGGACACGTTGCGCTCGCACGCGGCCCAGCAGCGGGAGGTGCGCTGGGTCTCGGCGCGGGTCGGCACGAGCGGCAGCACGAGCGTCAGCGCGACGACGGCGGGGAAGAGACCGCGCACCCGGCGGGACGTTAGCCCGAAGTGGAGGGTCAAACCTCGGCGGCCTTCGTGGGCGGGTGTAGCCTTGGGCCCATGTTCTCGCGCCCCTCGTGCCTCGCCGCGCTCGCGGTCCTGCTCGCGTGCCCCGCGGCGATCGCCCGGCCCTCGAACGACCAGCAGGGCATGGACGTGATGGAGCAGTACTTCCAGGGGCAGATGGGCCTCAACCAGGCCATCAACCGCATCCAGTTTCTCGGCGCCGAGCGGCTGGCGTGCGCCGAGCTGGTGCACGCGCTCAAGCGCTCGTCCGATCGCAAGCTCCGCCCGCAGTTCTTCGACTTCCTCTCGCAGGTCGCGGTGCGCGACAACGACGTCGAGCGCATGTTGCTCAACGGGCTGGGCAGCGACGACGCGAGCGAGTCGATCCCCGCGGCCCGTGGGCTGGGGCGCATCAAGGCCGAGACCGCGGTGAAGCCGCTCAACGCGGCGCTGGAACACAAGGTGCTCGGCGTGCGGCGCGAGGCGGCGAGATCGCTGGGGAAGATCGGGAATCCCGCGAGCGGGCCGCCGTTGATGAAGGCAGCGAAGGCGGAGACCGACCTCGACGTGAAGATCCTGATGCTCGCCAGCGTGGGCCTGACCGGTGACAAGAAGCAGATCGCGCCGCTCGAGGCGTTGCTCAAGGACGAGTCGGAGTCGACGCGCATGGCTGCCGCGCGCGGGCTGTGCGCCATGGGCACGCCGTCGTGCGCCACCTTCGCCAACAAGCTCCTCGCGTCGGCCGACAAGAACGAACGCTTCAGCGCGGTGATGCTCTTCGAGGGCGCGCCGGCGAAGGCCGCGGCGCCGGTGCTCAGCAAGGTGCTCGAAGACAAGGACGTGAAGCTCCGCGCGCGCGCCGCGCGGCTGCTCGTCGAGGGCGGCGATCAGTCGAAGCTGGCGTGGCTGGTGATCGAGAGCGCCAAGGCGAAGGGAGAAGAGCGGTTGCCCTACGAAGACGAGCTCGAGCGCCTGCGCATGACCGACGAGCAGCGCCAGGCGATCCTCAAGAAGGCGGGGTTGCAGTGACGTTGCTGTTCCTCGTGGTGGCGGCCGCCGCGCCGTGGTCTTCGCTGGGTGACTCGCAGCGCGCCGACGCGATGGCCGAGCTGCAACGACTCCCCACGCTGCGCGAGCGCGTGCTCGAGGCCACCTCGCGCTTCGTCGGCACCGAGTACGTGCTCTCTCCGCTCGGCGAGGCGACGGGCCGCGACGCCGACCCGCTCGTGCGGTGGGACGCGGTGGACTGCGTGACGATGATCGAGGAATCGATCGCGCTGTCGACCGCCAGCCCGCAGACGCTGGTCGAGACGCTCACCGCGCTCCGCTACGACGGCGCGCCCGCGTGGGACAACCGCCTGCACGTGATGGAGAGCCAGTGGCTGCCGGTGAACGTGCAGCGCGGCTACCTCGCCGACGTCACCGCCCAGTACGGCGGCCCGAAGGTGAAGACGGTGAAGAAGGTGATCACCGCCGCGACGTGGAAGGAAAAGAGCGGCGCGTCGCTCGCGCTGCCCGAGGGCAAGCGCACCATCGGCTCGTGGGACCTGAACATCGTGCCGGCCGACGTCGCGGCCGAGGCGCTCAAGAACGCACCCGCGGGCTTGCTGGTGGTGGTGGTGCGCGCCGATCGCCCGTGGCTGGTGACGCGCGTCTCGCACGTCGGGGTGCTGGTGCAGGGGCCGAAGGGGCCGATGCTCCGGCACGCCTCGCGCAGCTTCAAGAAGGTCGTCGACGAGCCGCTCGCTCGCTACCTCACGCGCAACCTCGACTTCGGCCAGTGGACGATCGAGGGGCTCGCGCTCTTCGAGCCGCGCTTGCCGCCCGCTCCCTGAACGTCGGCTTCAGCTGACAGCGCGTCAGCCGGTCGGGTTCTCGCCCGACAGCGCCTCTTCTTCGGCAGCCTTCTCGTTCGCCGCGGCGTCGCGCTCGATCTCCTCGAGCTCGGCCTTGATGAGCGCCTCGGCCTTCTCGTGGTGCTCGGACGCGACGAGGAGGTCCCAGAACGCGGGCGAGCTCGCCTCGAACCCCGCCGACGACGCCGCGCCGCCCGCGCGGGTGAAGGCGTCGAGGCCGGCTTCCTGGAGAACTTCCACCAGCCGTTCGGCGGTGAGGGGATCCTGCAGCGAGGTGGCGACAGTGAAAGTGCGAGGTGCCATGGGCGCAACCTACCCGAGAAATTGAGGCCGTGACCTTCCCTGCGTGATACACCTTGCACCCCGATGGCACGTCTCAAGTTCCTCGTCTTCGCCCTGATCGCACTGGGCTTGTGGGGCTATCACTTCACGCAAGTCGGCCCCCTCGCCGTGCAGCAGTCGATGGAGCAGGCGAACGCTGCCATCGCGGGTGCGACGGGCGCGGTGGCGTTGACGCTCGAGGCGCAGCGGTCGGCCGTGCAGGCCATCGCGCTGAAGGTCGTCACCACGCCCGGCGCCATCTGGAACGCGGGGCCCAAGCCGGGCGCGAAGCCCGAGGCGCCCACCGCAGATCGCTTCGCGGCGGTGCGGTCGGCGGCGCAGGAAGCAGCGCCCGAAGCGAAGGAAGAGCTCTACGTCGCGGTGGTCAACGACGTGGGCTCGCTCTCGGTGAAGGGGTCCGGCGAGCCGGCCACGACGCCCGGTGAAGGCATCGACTTCTCGGCCATCGGCGCGGCGGGTGCGCAGGGCCTGGTGATCAGCGTCGACGGCACCAGCTACCTCGCCTACTCGGTGCCGCTGGCGATCAGCGACAAGAACGAAGTGCGCCAGGGCGGCAGCGTCGTCATCGGCCTCCCCGCGCTCGGTGACCCGAAGGGGCTCGAGGCGATCGCCAAGTCGCTGCAGCTCCACTCGCTCGCGCTGGTCAGCAACGGCAAGCCGATCGTCACCGCCGGTGACGCCGCCGCCAACGACGAGGCGCTCGCCAAGGTGAAGGCCAACTCGTCGGGCGCGCTGCGCAGCGGCGCGGTGCGGGCGTTCGGTCCGCTCGAGCTGCCGATGATGGCTGACTCCACCACCCTCGTCGGTGGCCGCCACCCCATCGCCGGCACCAACTTCGAGATCGTCGCCTCGGCCTCGAGCCGCGCCGGCGTCGACGCGCTGGCCGCGTACCAGATGTTCGCCATCAGCGGTCTGGTGGCGCTCTTCCTGCTCACCATCGTCTTCACCATCATCATGGGTGGCCACGTCGAAGAGGGCGGGGGCATGAGCCTGCCTCCGCCGATGCCGGTGCCGCCCAAGCGCGACGAGACGGGCCTCAAGCCCGCGTTCAACCCTCCGGCTGCCGAGCTCCCGCCGCCTCCCGTCGAGCCGCCGCCTCCCGAGGCGAGCCCCGACGACTTCGACTTCCCGCCGAGCGGCAACACCGGGCTCAAGGTGCAGAGCGTCGCGCCGCCGCCGCCGTTCGAAGAGCCCACGAGCGATCCGTTCGCGTCGGCCGCGCCGCCTCCGCCTCCGCCGCCGGCCTACCAGCCGCCGCCGCCTCCCCCTCCGGCCCAGATGCGGGCCCCGCCGCCCCCGCCGCCGCCTCAGCGCGCGCCGCCGCCTCCGCCTCCGGTCGCCACCACCGAGGCGCCCGCCTTCAAGCCCGGCAACGGCTTGATGGATGATGACGACGAGGGTGCGCGCACGGTCGCCTACCCGGCGTTCAAGAACCCCGCGCAGGCCGCGCCTCCGCCGGCCGCCGATCCGTTCGCGCTCGCCGCCGCCCAGGAATCGGAGCCGCCGCCTTCGTCGTTCGAAGACAACCCCGACGCGACGCGTGTCGCCGCCGTGCCTGCCGAGCTGATCAAGGCGGCGCGCGCGGGTGCCGGCGTCACCGGTGAGCGCCCGGCTTTGAAGCCCGCGACCGCCGCGATGCCGAAGGTCGCCGCGCTGACCCCCGCGGGTGGCGGCAACGAAGAGGAGCGCCACTTCCAGGAAGTCTTCCGCGACTTCGTGGCGACCCGCGAGAAGTGCCGCGAGCCGGCCGACGGCCTCACCTTCGACAAGTTCAAGACCAAGCTCCTGAAGAACAAGGAGCAGCTGGTCGCGAAGTACCAGTGCCGCACCGTGCGCTTCCAGGTCTACGTGAAGGATGGCAAGGCCGCCCTGAAGGCGACCCCGGTGAAGGACTGAGCTGTCACACCCGCCTGTCACTGATGACGGGGTGACTGTTTTTCGGTCAGCTGTTGCACGTTGCACGGCGGCCCTGTCGCTCGCTGCGCGTTCTCGACCGCTGAGACCCAAAAAGCTGAGTTGATCGCTTGGCTTGCGTCGCTCGCTGACCGCCAATCTTCTGGCATGTCGGTTGCTCTCCGCCCCGCCGCAGTTCGTGGTCTCAAGGAGCCGGCATGAGCACCGACGTACTTCGATACCTTCGCCCGGTTGAGGCGAATGATGGCCTGGCGGGGCGGGAAGGGAGCTGACGTTGCTCCTCCGTGAGCACCACGAGGCCCGGGCCACTGGCACGGCGCGCTTCGTCTTCGTGCGCGGCCCCCGCGGCGTCGGCAAGTCGCACCTCGTGGCGAAGCTGGCGCAGGCGCTCGGCTCGCAAGGCACGCCGGTCTTCGAAGGTGGCAGCGCGCGTGATGCGCGGCAGACCTGGGGCCTGTTCGCGCCCATGGTCGGCGAGCTGCTGACGCTGGTGAAGCGCGCGGGCGTGCCCGATGAGACGCAGGCGCGGCTGGCGCGCTCGCTCGAGCCGATGCGCTCGGCTGACGCGCGGCAGGGCCGCGACACCGAGGCCCGCCGGCTGGCGCTCTACGACGGCGCGGCCGAACTCTTCTCTCTCGCCGGCCGCGCGTGCCCGCTGGTGGTGTGGCCCGACCTCGACGTCGCCGATCGCGCTTCGCTCGAACTCGTTCGCTACCTCGCGGCGATGGCCTCGACCCCGGAGTCGAAGGTGGGCGGCCTGTTCGTGCTGACCTTCCGCGAAGACGCGGCGCTGCCCGAGGCGCTCACCGACGTGCTGACCCGCGTGTCCGGCCGCTCGCTCTCGCTGGCGGGGCTCGATCTCGAGGGAATTCGCAGCTTCCTCTCGCGCACCGACGTCGCGCAGCGCTTGCTCGACGTGACGGCCGGCAACCCCGAGGCGCTGGGCGAGCTGCTCGATCGCCCGCTCGCCGCGGTCGACTTCTTCGCGCGCCGGGTCGAGAAGCTGTCGGACAGCGCCCGCGCGACGCTGACCGTGCTCTCGCAGGTGCGCGACGCGCTGCCGGTGGAATGGCTCGCCGAGGCGTTGGGCGATGAGGGCGTGCGCGCGGCGCAGACGCTCGACGCGCTGCTGCGCGAGCGCCTGGTGACGGTGCGGGTCATCGACGGGCGCCCGGCGTGGCGCTTCGCGCGCGAGAGCGAGAAGCAGGCCTTCGCGGCGTTGGTGTCGGAGCCGCAGCGCCGCACCTCGCGGTTGGCGCTCGGTCGCGTGCTGGCGAAGAACGGCCAGCGCGAGGCGGCGGCGGAGCTCCTGCTCGAGGTCGCCCCGCTCGAAGGCGCGGCGCTCGCCGTCGAGGCCGCCGATGCGCTCGTCGCGCGCGGCGCGCTGGAAGACGCCGCGGCGCTCTACGCCCGCTCGGCCGCGGTCACGCCCGCCGAGGGCGCGGCGCGCTTGATGGAAAACTGGGGCCGGGTGCTGGCCCTGCTCGGTGACTACCGCGGGGCGGTGCGTCGGCTGCTCGCGGCGGCGCGCACCGGCGCGGTCGAATCGCAGCCCGCCCTCGCGCTCGAGGCCGCGCGGCACCTGCTCAAGGCCGGCCGCTTCCGCGCCAGCCAGGCGCTGCTGAACGTCGCGCGCCAGTCGAAGGATCTCGCGGGCGCCGCCGAGGCCGCGCGCGCCGAGCTGCTGCTCGTCAGCGGCCGCCATGTCGAGGCGCTGGAGGCTGGCCGCGCGGCGCTCGCGCAGGCCCAGGGTGACGCGGCGCTCTCGCTGCGCCAGACGGTCGGCAAGGCGCAGCTGGTCATCGGCCAGGTCGCCGAGGCCCAGAAGCTGTTCGCCGAGAACGCGGTCGCGGCGCAGGCCGCCGACGATCTCCGCATGGTCGCCATGGCGCGCCTCAACGAGGGCGTCGCGGCCTTCAAGCTCGGTCAGCGTGACCGCGCCATCGCGTGCTGGGAAGCGACCCCGCCCGAGAGCCGCCCGCTGCGCGCCCACGCCGACGCCAACCTCGGCTCGCTGTACGCCGAGTCGGGTGACTTCGAGCTGGCGCTGACGCACCTCGCGCGCGCGCTGTCGTCCTTCTCGCGCTTCGGCTCGGTGCGCGAGGTGGCGATGGCCGCCAGCAACCTCTCTCGCCTCCACCACCAGCTGGGCGATCTCGAGCGCGCGGTCGAGCTCTCGCAGCACGCGCTGCGGCTGGCGACGCGGCTCCACGACGGCTACCTCGTCGCCTCGGTCGAGCTGAACCTCGGCGCGATGGCGGTCGATTCGCGCGATCTCCCCACCGCGCGGCGGTTGCTCGAGAGCGCCCGCACGGCCTTCGAGGGCCTGGGCAACGACGCGTGGGCGGCGTTCGCCTCGGCGTGGAAGGCGCGCGCCCACCTTCTGGCCGGTGAGCGCGCGCAGGCCGAGCTCGAGCTGACGCGGCGCTCGGTCGAGCGTGGCGCGGCGGCGACGTCGGCGGCGGCGCTCGAGGTCGAGCTCACCCGCGGCGAGCTGTGCCTGGCGATGAACGACTTGCTCGGCGCGGGGCGCTCGGCCTCGCGGGCGCGCGAGGCGCTGCTCGACCGGCCCGAGCTCGAGGGCCCGATTCGCACCTACTTCTTGATGGGTCGCCTCCGCCTCGCGGCCAACGACACCGCGGGCGCGCAGGGCGAGTTCGCCCGCGCCGGCCGGCTGCTCGACGAGTTGGTGGCCCGTGTGCCGCCGGTGCGCCGCACCGCGTTCCTCTCGTTGCCTCGCCGCGCGGAGATCGTCGCCGCGGTCGAGCCCGAGCTGCGGCTGCCGCGCGCGATGGCCTCGCTGGCGACGCGCCCCGCGGTGGAGCAGGTGCAGGGCCTCGTCGGCCGCTCGCCCTCGCTGCAGCGCATCACCAAGCAGCTCGAGCCCGTCGGCCGCAGCAACGCGACCGTCTTGATTCGCGGCGAGAGCGGCACCGGCAAGGAACTGCTCGCCGACGCCCTCCACGCGCTCTCGCCCCGCCGGCACATGCCGCTGGTGAAGGTGAACTGCGCGGCGATGGTCGAGGAGCTGCTCCTGTCGGAGCTGTTCGGCCACGAGAAGGGCGCCTTCACCGGCGCGATTCGCGAGCGCAAGGGGCGCTTCGAGCTCGCCGATGGCGGCACCATCTTCCTCGACGAGATCGGCGACATCAGCCCGAAGGCCCAGGTCGCGCTGCTGCGCGTGCTGCAGGAGCGCGAGTTCGAGCGCGTCGGCGGCTCGAAGACCATCAAGGTCGACGTGCGCGTGCTGTGCGCCACCAACCGCGACCTCGAGGTGCTCATCGAGCAGGGCCGGTTCCGCGCCGACCTCTACTACCGCCTCAAGGGCGTGATGCTCGAGCTGCCGCCGCTGCGTGATCGCGTCGAAGATCTGCCGCAGCTCACGCAGCACTTCCTCGATCGCATCGCGCGCGAGCGCAACGAGCCGGTGCGCCGCCTGAGCGCGGGCGCGTCGGCGTTGCTCGCCCGCCACCGCTGGCCCGGCAACATTCGCGAGCTGGAGAACGTCATCGCCTCGGCGTCGATCTTCGCCGAAGGCCCGGAGATCGAGGTCGACGCGTTCGGCCACGTCGCCGAGCTGCGCGCGTTGCTCGACGCGCCGGCGAGCGTGCCGGCCCGCGTGATGGAGCAGGCCGCGACGCCCGCGGTCATCGCCGCGCCGGCCCCGGTCGCTGCGGCCGTCGCTGCGGCGCCGAGCGGCGCGGTCGACTTCTACGAGCTGGCCCGCAAGCGAGACATCTCGCTGAAGGACCTGCGCCACGAGATCGAGATGCAGTGCATCAAGCGCGCGCTCGAAGAGTCAGACGGCAACATCAGCGAGGCCGCGCGCCTGCTGAAGATGAAGCGGTCGCGCCTGTCGCAGATCGTCAACGGAGAGGCAGAGCTGAAGGAAGTCGCGTCGGGTGGCGGTGAGGAGGAGGTGGACCATGACGAGTGAGAACTTCCCTTCGGCATCGGGGTTGCAGATGATCAGGAACATGAAGCTGTGGGCTGTGACGATGTTGGCAGTGCTCGGTGCTTCGGCCTGTGGGGTCGGAGTCGACGAGTCGTACGACGGCCAGACCCTGGTGACCGCCAACGGCCAGGCGCTGGAGTCGACGGCTGCCCCGGTCGGGGCGGAGCCCGCCGTGCCCACTGAGCCTTCGGCGCCCCAAACCCCCACCAACACGACGCCTTCGCCGATGAAGGACCCCGGCCAGGTCGCCCTGCCGCAGGACCCGATTCCGGTGTTCGAGGGCAAGCCGGTGGGTCCCGCGACGCCCCCGCCGTTCAACCCGCCTGGCCCGATGCCGGGTCGCTGAACGGGTGGGCCCGATTCGCTGGTTGGTAGCGGCCTAACGGCCTGACATCGAGGGCAGCGACAGCCGGAACAGCGCGCCGCCCTTTGCCCCATCGGCCACTTCGAGTCGCCCGCCGTGCTCCTGCGCGATGCGCTGGGCGATGGCGAGCCCCAGCCCGGTGCCCTGGGGCTTGGTGGTGACGTAGGGCTCGAAGAGCCGTGCGCGGAGGTCGGCGGGGATGCCGGGCCCCTCGTCTTCGACTTCGAGCACCGCCTCGGCGCCCGCCTGCTTCACGCGCACGTGAATGGATCCGGTGCGCTGGGCCATCGCCTCCTCGGCGTTCTTCACCAGGTTCACCAGCACCTGCGTCACCTGGTCGCGATCGACCTTGACGACCGCGCCGCGCTCGAGCGCGACTTCGAACGCGATGCCGTCGTGCGACGCGTAGAGCGCCATCACCGGCTGCACCACGTCGGCGAGATCGTGCTGCGCGAGCTCGGGGCGCGGGAGCCGCGCGAACTGGCTGAACTCGTCGACGATGCGCTTGAGGCGGTCGACCTCTTCGAGCACCGCGCGGGCGCTCTCGGTGAAGAGGCCCTTGAAGCGATCGTCGAGCGGGCCGCGCTGGCTGGCGGCGAGCAGCGTCTCGAGCGACATGCGAATGGGCGTGAGCGGGTTCTTGATCTCGTGCGCCAGCCGCCGCGCGACCTCCTGCCAGGCGGCGATGCGCTCGCTGGCGACCAGCTTGTCGGTCGCGCTCTTCAGGTCGTCGGTCATGCGGTTGAAGGTGTCGATCAGCGCCTTCAGCTCACCCGAGGCCGCCTGGTGCTCGACCTTCACGCCCGGCGTGCCACCGGCGATCTTCTGCGCGGCGTCGGTCAGCGCTTCGACCGGCCGGGTGACGCGCCGGCTGACGAGGAAGCCCAGCACCATCGACAGCAGCAGCCCGACGGTCGCGAAGCCGAGGAAGGCGCGCAGCACCTCGGCGCGGGTGGCGACGAGGTCGGCCTGGGAGAACGTGAGGCGCAGGCTCGCCACGTCGCCGATGGGCAGGGTGCGCGTGAGCACGGGCGGAGCGGCGAGCCCGGCGTGGGTGAAGACGGTGTCGCCGGTGACGATCTCCACGCGGGCGCCGGTGAGGCGCGAGAGATCGCGCGCGCGCGCTTCGGACAGCAAGACCCCGCCGATGGCCCACACGCGGCGCTCGCCGTAGTCGATGGATCGCGCGGTCACGAGCGCGGGCGCGGAGATCAGCCCTTCGGCCGTCGACAGCTCGACGCGCGCGGCGACCACCGCCTTCGCGGGCCGCTTCGTCACCTCGAAGAGCGGATCATCGGGGTCGCCGAGGCGCGCGGGGAGGTGGCCCGACGAGAGGGTGCGCCCGGTGTCGTCGACCAGCGCGAGCACGTCGAGGCCGCGCGGCGTCATCAGCGCGGTGGCGGCGGTGGTGACGTGGGCGGGAGCGGGAACGCGGGCCGCGTCGCGCGCCACGTCTTCGAGCGCCTGGCTCGCGGCGAGCTCATCCATCGCGCGGCGCACGTCGCCCTGCAGCCGCTGCGCCTCGGCGTCGACGGTGATCATCAGCTGGTCGACGCGCGCTTCCTGCTGCGCGGCGAGCAGGGAATTGAGGTTGCGCAGCGCGAGCGGCACCACGACGCCGATCTGCGCGATCGACAGCGCGATGAAGGCCAACACCAGCGTCCACCTCAGGCGCATCGGATCACTCGGCGAGGAAGACGTCGTCGAGCCGTGGGAGCCCGAGCACGTCGCGGGTGAGGTGCTGCACGTCGCGGGTGGCCGACACGCCGAGCCCCCGGGTGACGAGCGGCACGATGGGCAGCTCCGCGCCGAGCTGCAGCGCGAGCTCGCGGGCCTTCTGATCGACGTCGCCGGCGGCCGCCAGTTGCTGCAGCACCGCGGGCAGGCGCGCGTGCTGGCCGCCGAGTTCGAGCCACACCAGCAGCGCGCCGGCAGGGCTGGGCGGCAGCGCGAGGCTCTGCAGGAAGACCTCGTTCTCGCCCGGGGCACGGGCGCGCAGCTGGGCGCGCGGAGTCGCCTTGAGCGCCAGCCGGTAGCCCAGCGGCTGCAGCTTCACCTGCAGGCGCTGCGCGATGTTTCGTTCGTGCGCGGCTTCCTCGTCGAAGAGGAGCGTCAGCTCGCGCGGCACGGTGAGGGCCGGCGGCTTCGCCGGCGCGGCAGGGGCGGGCAGCGAGGAGAGCGTCGGAGGGAGCAGCCCGGTCATCGCGCCCGACGGCGAGGGCACGAAGAAGCGCGCGAGGTCGGCGCGATCGATCGACGACTCCACCGCGGCCTTGAGCGGCGAGAGCCCCGGCCCGAGCTGCAGCACGGTCACGAAGAGCTGCGCGACGTCTTCATTCGTCGCGGCGCCGGCGGCGAGCTGCACGCGGCGCTGGCCGAGCCACCGCTCGACGGTGCGCGCGTCGGACGCCTGGAGCACCACTTGATCGACGTTGGGGCGCCCGAGCGGCTGTTCCTCGAAGGCGAGCAGCTTGTTGCCCTGCGTCTTGAAGGCGCCGAGCGGCACGGCGAACGCGGGGTGACACAGCGCGCGCTCGAGATCGGGCGTCGGCTGCTTGAGCGGCAGGTCGATGGCGCGACCATTGACCGTCCACGGGCCGGCGCTGGCGAGCAACGCGCGCGCGGGCGACGCGCCGGTCGCGACGCGGTTGAGCGCCTCGGTCACCAGCTTCGGGTCGACGCCGGGCAGGGCGGTGAGGCGCAGCAGGGAAGGCGAGGGCCGCGAGAACTCGACCACCCGGCACAGCAGTTGGTGCGTCAGCAGCAGGCGCAGGGCGTCGACCGGCGCGTCGGCGGTGAGCGGCTCCACCGCGGCCGCGGGGGACACGAGCGCGACCTGCAGCGTGCCGCCCGGGCGTGCGTGGTTGCCGGCGAGCGCGAGGCTGGCGACGAGCACCACGGCGGCTGAGCTCAGACGGCTCATGGCGACCCCCGCACCACCGTGAACTCGCTCGAGCCATCGGCCAGCCAGCTGCCGAACACGGCTTCGTCGACGCCGTCGCCGTCGAGATCGCCCGCGCCACCGCACAGCACGCGCCCCTCGACCTTGCGCACCCACAGCGGCGTGGTCTCGGTGGCGTTGCCGTTGCGGGCCTGCGCCGACTCGAAGGCGCCGAGCGACATCACCTTGAGCTCGTCTCCGTCGAAGGTGGTGCGCGGGCCGGTGGCGATCACCTCGGGCGTGCCGTCACCGTCGAGGTCAGCCAACGTGGTGCCGGCGCCGAGGCCAGCGAGCAGGGTGGACGGCGCGACGCCGCGCGCGATGGCGGCGTTCCCCGTCGGCCCGACGGCGAGCACCATCGGCCCGAACGACGAGAGCGACTGGAGCGGCTCGGGCCACGTGAGGCTCTTGCCGGCCCACTGCAGCTGCGGCGCGAAGCTGGCGAAGCCGGGGCGGGGCGTGAGCGCGATGGTGTACAGCGTGACGCCGTCGGAAGGCCCGAGGCTCTTGAAGCCGTCCTTCGTCCACGAGAACAGCTCGGCCTTCTCGCGCCGTGAGCTCCAGACCTGCAGCTTGCCGGCGCCGTACGTGATCAGGCCGAAGGGTTCGCGCGTGGGGTGGGTCGAGGGCGCGACGCTCAGCTCCACGCGGTGCTTGAGCTTGCCGTCGGCCGACCAGGTGAAGACCACGTCGTCGATGAGCGCGACCAGCTCGCCCTTCTTGTCGCCGTCGACGTCGGCCACCACCAGCGCCGCGGGCCAGCCGTGCGCACGGGTCAGCACGCCCAGCGCGAGCTCGAGCGGGCGGGTGGGCGCGACGGGGCCGGTGCCTCCCGCGACGGTGAGCGCCTCGAGATCGGCGTCGACGGCGGCGGCGATGGCGGCGGCGGGCCCGCTGCGCGTCGGCGTCTGGCCCGACCAGAAGTTCACCCACGTGCTCAGCGCGTCGCCTCGCACCACCAGGCGCGGCGCTTCGAAGGCGACCGTCAACCGCACCAGCGACTTGAGGCTCTTCTCGCGCGCCAGCCGCTCGGCCTCGGTGGCGTCACGCGCGTCGACGGGCACCGGCCCCAGGCTCTTCTGCGCGAGCGCGGCCATCACCAGCGAGCCGATGGCGCGCGAGACGGGCTGGGGGTTGCCCTCGACGTACACGCCCACCGGCCCCTCGAGCCCGGCGGCCTCGATCGGCTTGACCACCTCGAGCGCGAGGCGCTGGAGGCTGCTCTGGCCCGGCGCGGCGGTGGTCGCCGGCGCGGCGGTGAGGAGGACGGCGAGCGCGAGGCTCATTTGCGCCCATCGTTGAGCAGAAAGTCGTTGGGGTCGACGGCTCTCGTCTCCTCCGTCGGCTCGGTGCCCTCGAGGAACCACTCGTTGCGTCCGGGCACGGCGGTGCCGGCCAGCTTCCCGGTCCGCGGATCGATGCGCACCTGCTTCACACCCTCGGGCGGCGTGAAGTCGCGCGACGGCTTGCCCTGCTCGGCGACGCGCATGAAGCCGAGCCAGATGGGCAACGCAGCCTTGCCGCCGGTCTCTCCGGGGCCGATGGGCTCGTGGTCGTCGAAGCCCACCCACGCCGAGGCGACGTAGTCGGCGGTGTACCCGGTGAACCAGGCGTCGCGGAACTCCTGCGCGGTGCCGGTCTTGCCGGCGGCGGGACGGTTCAGCTCGAGCACCGCGGTGGCGGTGCCCTCTTCGACCACGCTGCGCATCAGCGACGTCGCGAGGAAGGCGACGGCGGGGTTGAGCACCTGCTCGGGCGCGGCGTGCCGCTCTTCGAGCACCTTGCCCTTGCCGTCAGCGACGCGAATCACCATCACCGGGTCGGCGTACTGCCCGTTGGTCTGCAGCGTGGCGTACGCGTTGGCGATCTCGAGCTGGCTCACTTCACCGGTGCCGAGCGCGAGCGTCAGGTTCTGCGGCAGCGGGCTCTTGATGCCGGCCTTCTGCGCGAAGGCGATGACCGCGTCGGGACCGACCGCTTCGATCAGGCGCACCGACACCGTGTTCTTCGACAGCGTCAGCGCCTTGCGCACCGTGATGGGGCCCTCGAAGGCGCTCTTCTCGTAGTTCTGCGGCTTCCACAGCTTGCCGGTGTACGGATCGCGGATCGCCTCGGGCGCGTCGTTGACGATGGAGACGGGGTTGAACTTCGTCGACTCCATCGCGGTCGCGTAGAGGAACGGCTTGAACGACGAGCCGGGCTGCCGGTGCGCCTGCGTGGCGCGGTTGAACGCCGAGAGCGAGAAGTCGTAGCCGCCGACGAGCGCGACGACGGTGCGGTCGGCCGGGTCGATGGCGGTCAGCGCGCCCTGGATGAGCGGAATCTGCGCGAGCTGCGCCGAGAGCGTCTGCGAGGCGGGCAGGGCGGGGCCGAGGCGCACGCGCACGAGATCTCCGGGCGCGACCACTTCCGACATCTTGGTGGGCGGCGTGCCGACCTTCGTGCCGTCGCGACGGCGGGCCCACTTGTGCGCCGCGAACTCGAGCTGCGCCTTTGCGCCGACGAGATCGAGCGTGGCGTTGCCCTTCGCGTCGTCGACCGACACGACCCACGCCACCGTCTCGGTGCCGTCGGCCAGCGTGCGCACGGTGATGGCGCGGGCGAGGCGCTCGTCGTCGTTGGCCACCGGCTCATCGGGCTCGAGCTGTTCCTCGGGGTCGGCGAGCGGATCAGCGCCCTCTTCGACGTCGGGCGGCTTCAGGTCCTTGAGCACGGTGAGATCGGCGACGAAGCGCTCGTCGGGCTTGCGCTTGCCCGCTTCCGACAGCCGCTTCTCGAGCAGCGAGCGCAGCGCCTCGAAGCGTTCGGCTTCCACGTGTCCCAGCGGACCACGGTAGCCCTGGCGGCGATCGACCGCCTCGAGCCCTGCGCGCACCGAGTTCTCGGCGGCGAGCTGGAGCGCGGGATCCATCGCGATCTGCACGCGCAGCCCGCCCTCGAGCACCGCCTTGTCGCCGTAGCGCGCGACGAGGATCTTCCGCACTTCCTCGGCGTACGAGGCGCCGACCTGGTTGGGGGGACGCGGGCCGAGCACGATCGGCTTCTCGAGCTCCTTCGCGATTACGTCGGCGGGCACGAAGCCGTGGCTGGCGAGCTGGCCCAGCACGTAGCGCTGGCGCTTCTTGGCCTTCACGATGTTGGTGACCGGGTTGATGCGGTGCGGGAGCTGCACCGTGCCGGCGATCACCGCGGCCTCGCCGATGCTCAGGTCCTTGGCGTGCTTGCCGAAATAGAAGAGCGAGGCTTCCTCGACGCCGTAGCGGTTGTGCCCGAAGTAGATGGTGTTGACGTAGAGGTTGAGGATCTCGTCCTTCGTGAGGGCCGCTTCCATGCGCGGGGTGAGGATCCACTCGCGGATCTTTCGCGCCAGCGTGCGCTCTTGCGTGAGCAGCAGCTGCCGACAGGTCTGCTGCGAGATCGTCGACGCGCCCGACTTCATGCCGCCGGGCCGCAGGTTCTTCACCGCGCTGCGCAGGATGCCGAGGTAGTCGAGGCCCTGGTGCGAATAGAAGTCGGCGTCTTCGGCGGCGAGGAACGCGTCGCGCACGTGCTTGGGCAGGGTGTTGATGTCCACCCAGGTGCGGCGCTGCAGGTAGAACTCCGCGCAGGTGCTGCCGTCACGGCAGGTGACCTTGGTGACCTGCGGCGGGCGCCACGCGTGCAGCTCTTCGACGTTCGGCAGGTCGCGCGAGTAGACCGCATAGGCGACGGCGCAGGCGACCACGACGGCGACCACGCCCAGCACGGCGAGCACCAGCAGGCGCTTGATCCACTTCCACAGTCGGCTGCGCATCGGGGCGGGTGGCGTCAGACGGTAGCCCAGCGGTTTTTCGAGCGGTGGAGAGACTTCGCCGCGGCGCAGCGAACGCATGCTGCGGCTCAACGGCCACGGGAGAGTCGGCATTTCCCCTCGAAGAGCAAGAGGCACGCCCAGGTGAGCAGGCTCCCATTCCCGCCCACCTGGACGTGTGTCGCGTCGTGCTTCAGTCCTGCTCGGGCATCGGGTGCGGCATGTCACTCATGGTGCCGCTGTCGTCGCCCATGGTGCCGGGGTCGACCTGGGTCGTGTCGTCCTGCACCTTCGCGACGCGCGCGGCGTTGATGCGCGCCTTCACGTACTTCGGCGAGAGATCCATCGCGTGCTGGTAGGCGACCTTGGCCTCGTCCTTGTTGCCGACTCGCTCGAGCGCGACGCCGAGGTTGTTGTGCACGTAGGCGACGGTGGGCAGCAGCTCGGCGGCGGTGGTGAGCGTCTTCACCGCCTTCTCGTTCTCGTTGGCGCGGAGGTACGCGAAGCCGAGGTTGTTCTGCGCCCAGCCGTGCGTCGGGTTCAGCTCGACGGCCTTCTCGAAGCTGGCGATCGCGCCCTTCAAGTCGTTCATCGAGAGCTGCGCGATGCCGGTCACCTGGAACGCCTCGGCGTTGCCCTGGTCGCGGGTGCTCGCGTCGCGGCCGGCCGACACCGCGCCGCTGAAGTCCTTCAGCTTGATCATCACGCGGGCCTGCTGGATGAGCGGCATCGCGTCGTCGGGGGTGAGCTTCGCGATGCGGCCCCACGCTTCGGCGGCGAACTCGCCCTGGCCGGTGCGCGACGAGAGGCGGGCGACGGTGGCGAGCGTGTCGACGTCTTCGGGCGTCGAGAAGAGGGCGCGGCGGGCCTCGAGGAGCGCGCCCTTCACGTCGCCGTCAGCCTGGAGCTTCTTCGCGCGGCCGAGGTGATCGACGTCTTTCGAGTCGTGCGCGAGCACGAGCGGATCGATCGGCTCGGGCTCGGGCGCCATGGTGAGCGGCGCGCCGGCGTCACGCACCTCCACGATGGGCTGCGGCTTCGGTGCGACCTTCGAGGGAATCACCGCGACCACCGTCTTCGGCGGAGGCGGCGCCTCGGTGCAGGCGTTGAGGGACAGGGCGGCGAGGGCGGCGACGACGATCTTCTTCGGCGACAACATGGCTGGTTTTCTTTGGACCTTTCTGGGACTCGTCCCGCCCAGCCTCCAAAGCGAGCGTCGTGCCATCGCAAATCACGGCGCGATTCGGGCGCTTGCGACCCTGCGCGGCAGAACACCCACGATCCCGCGAGGGCGAGGGGATAATCTGTTCGGCATGTCCGACCTCGATCGCGTCAACGCGCTGAAGACCGTGCCGCTGTTCGCTGGGCTCCCCCACGCTGACGTCGAGACGCTCGCGAAGAAGGTGAGCGAGGCGCGGCACGGGCAGGGCAGCGAGATCATCAAGGAAGGCACCAGCGGCTCGTCGGTGTTCTTGATCGTCAGCGGCGTGTGCGAGGTGCGCCGCAACAACAACCGCATCAAGGAACTGCAGGCCGGCGACTTCTTCGGCGAGCTGTCGATTCTCGATCCGGCGCCGCGCACGGCGACGGTGCGGGCGCTCGAGCCGACGGTGTTGTTGGTGCTCGAGGGTTACGATTTTCGATCGGCGTTGAAGACCAGCAATGCGATGGCGCAGAAGCTGATCAGCGAACTGGCCGCGCGGTTGCGGCACATGACTGATGAGTTTGCGCCGCGGGCGAAGATCTGAAGTTCTCCCTCTCCCTGCGAGCGGGGAGAGGGTCGGGGTGAGGGGCGCCGTTCAACTCACTTCACGCGACGGACCAGCGTCCACGCGAACAGGGTCTTCTCGGGGTCTTCACCGGGCGCGAGCCAGTCCAGGGTCTTCGCCATCTCGCGCACCGCCGGCCCATCATCGACGTCGTACGCGATGATCTCGAAGCCCGCCGCCGTCAGCTCTTCCTTCGTCCACGGGCAGTGCCCATCGGCCATCGGCACGTACGGCACCTTCTGCGCAGGACTGATGTTGTAGACGAGGTAATAGCCGCCCTTCGCGAGCTGGCTGTGAATGAGCTCGAGCACCTTCGCCGGAGGCAGCCCGAGATCGATCTGCGCCTTCGCGTCCTTCGGCTCCTGCGGCCGCACGTAGCCGCGCTTCATGGTGTTCTTCGTCATCCACAGTGCGTAGCCACCGCCCATTTCCTTCACGAGGCGCGCGTCGCTGGCGAAGTAGCCGTGGTGCAGCGTGAGTGAGAGCCGGTGCCGATCTTCCCCGTCACCTTCGCAGTGCTCGCGGGCAGCAGCGCGTCGACCTCCACGCCGTGCACGTCGGCCCCGAGTCGCGCGAGCATCGCGAGCTGCCCCAGGTTGCCGTACCCGAAGTCGAGCACCTTCTTCCCCTGAGGTGAGAAGCCCTTCTCGGCGAGCAGGTCGAACGGCCGCGCGTACGCGATGGGGTCGGTCACCCGCGCGTAGACGAACTCGTCATCGGCCACGCGCTCGACCCAATCGGCACCCGCGTCGGGCCGCGCGCGCTCGCACCGCTGCTTGTCCTTCGTGCAGAAGAAGGTGGCCGGCTCGACGTGCTGCAGCGAGCCCACCTGGCCCAGCCAGTCCTTCACCCACTTCGCCTTCACCTTCGGCTCCATGGCCTTCGCGAGCTTCGGCAGCATCGGAAAGGTCGGTGGATCTTCGAGCACGCCGGCGTCGACGGGGCCAGCATCAGGGGAGGCGGTCACCAGCAAGGCGGCGAGGAGCGAGAGCATCGGGGCACCTTATTCCGTCCCGTCTGCTATCTGCGCCCGCATGTCTTCGGAGCTGCTCAAGGAAATCGCCCGCCGTCGGACCTTCGCGATCATCTCGCACCCCGACGCCGGTAAGACGACGCTCACCGAGAAGCTGCTGCTCTACGGCGGCGCGATTCACCTCGCCGGCAGCGTGAAGGCGCGGCGCGCGAAGCGGTACGCCACGTCGGACTGGATGGCGATCGAGAAGGAACGCGGCATCTCGGTCACCTCGTCGGTGCTCCAGTTCACCTACCGCGATCACGCGGTGAACCTCCTCGACACCCCGGGCCACCAGGACTTCAGCGAAGACACCTACCGCACGCTCTCGGCGGCCGACTCCGCGGTGATGCTCATCGACGCCGCCAAGGGCGTGGAGCCGCAGACCATCAAGCTCTTCAAGGTCTGCAAGCTGCGCGGCATTCCGATCTTCACCTTCGCCAACAAGCTCGATCGCTACGGCCGCTCACCGCTCGAGTTGATGGACGAGCTCGAGAAGGTGCTCGGCATGCGCGCGTACCCGATGAACTGGCCGATCGGCAGCGGCCCCGAGTTCCGCGGCGTGTACGACCGGCGCTCGAAGCAGGTGCACGTGTTCACCGCGCAGGGCCGCCACGGCGAGGCCGAGGTCGAAGAGAAGGTCGTTCCGCTCGAGGGTGAGGAGATCAAGAGCATCCTCACCGAGAGCGAGCTCGAGAAGCTCAGGGAAGACATCGAGCTGCTCGACATCGGCGGCGACGAGTTCTCGGTGCAGAAGGTGCTCGACGGTCAGCTCTCGCCGATGTTCTTCGGCTCGGCGATGACCAACTTCGGCGTGCGCCCCTTCCTCGACGCGTTCCTCGAGCTGGCACCTCCGCCGTCGGGCCGCCCGGGGAGCAGCGGCTTCGTCGAGCCGACGCGCGAGAAGTTCACGGGCTTCGTCTTCAAGATCCAGGCGAACATGGACCCCTCGCACCGCGATCGCGTCGCGTTCCTGCGCGTGGTCTCGGGCCGCTACGTGAAGGGCATGACGGCCCACCACGTGCGCCTCGACAAAGACATTCGCCTCAGCAAGCCCACGCAGTTCATGGCCAGCGAGCGCACCGCGATCGAAGACGCGTGGCCCGGTGACGTGATCGGCCTCTTCGATCCCGGCGTGTTCCGCATCGGCGACACGCTGCTCGAGGCAGGTCAGCCGTTCGACTTCGAGTGCGTGCCGCGCTTCTCGCCCGAGTTCTTCGCGGTGGTGCGCTCGAAGGACCCCATGAAGCGCAAGCAGATGGAGAAGGGGCTCGAACAGCTGTCGGAAGAGGGCACCATTCAGATCTTCCAGCAGCTGCAGATGGGCATGAAGGACCCCATCGTCGGCGTCGTCGGCCAGCTGCAGTTCGAAGTGCTGCAGTACCGAATGGAAGCCGAGTACGGCGCGAACATCATCGTCGACAAGCTGCCCTTCAGCCACGCGCGCTGGGTGGTGGCGCAGAAGTTCGACGCGAAGGCCTTCGACTGGGAAGGCAACCGCCAGACCGTGCAAGACCGCGACGGCCTGCCGCTCGTGCTGTTCCGCGACGAGTGGGCGATGAACCACGCGCTCGAGAAGCACCCGGAGCTCGCGTTCCAGGCGCACGCCCCGCAGCTCAAGGCGAGCTCGGTGATCATCGGCCCGCAATAATTCGTGGTCGGTGGTTGTGTGGCGCGGCTCGAACCAATAGAGCGCGGCCCCATGACCAACCGCACCCTGCTCCTGTCTGCCGCTGTTCTTTCCCTCGCGCTCGTCGGCTGTGGCTCGCCCTCGAAGAACGACGCCGGCACCGGCGGTGGCACGGGAGGCGGCGCGACGGGTGGTGGCACCGGCGGTGGCGCGACGGGCGGCGGCAGCGCCACGGGCGGCGGCAGCGCGACGGGCGGCGGCGGCGGCACGATGGACGCGGGCTCCTGCACGATCGGCAACGCGAACTACGGCGACCTCGGCGCGCTCCAGGGCGTCGCGGAGTTCGACGGCGCTGACGCCGGCACGCCCAACGACGACTACATGGGCTTCAACGGCCCGGTCGGCACGGCCACCCTGAAGGACGGCATCTCGATCGAGCTCTACGCGGGCTACCCGGCGTTCAACAACGGCGCGATCACCGCGGGCACCTACCAGCTCACCGGCGCCGAGCTGAACTACAAGACCTGCGGCGTGTGCGTGCGCATGCTCGCGCAGGTCGACAACGCGAACATGCAGTACGCCGGCGACTACTTCGTCACGGGCGGCACGCTGACCATCACCTCGGTCGGCACCAAGGTCGGTGACACCTTCGCGGGCACGTTGACCAA
Source organism: Myxococcaceae bacterium (assembly GCA_046351675.1). Taxonomy (GTDB): domain Bacteria; phylum Myxococcota; class Myxococcia; order Myxococcales; family Myxococcaceae; genus Archangium_A. Next base: position 101,877 of record JAXLYB010000004.1, on the reverse strand, counting down.
CGCGACCTTCAAGCACGCGACGATCAACTCGATGACCTACCAGACCACGATCTTGAACGACGGCTGCCAGACCACGGTCAGCAACGCCACGTTCACCGGCACGCTCGTTCAGCGTCCCTGATCAACCCGCAGTCCGGGTCGAGAACGCCTCCGTGCCTTTGGGCGCGGGGGCGTTTTTCTTTTCGCGCAGCCCGTGCGGATCCTCCGCCCGAGGCCCGCAGCTCATGCGCCTCGGCGCCCACCCCTGCTCGGGCCGCGCTGGCACGCCCGAGGCATCAGTCCCGGGCGCGGAGGTTCTCCATGAAGCAGGGCTTGCGAGTGGCGCTGGGCGGGCTGTTGGCGTTCTGCGCCCTGAACGCGTTCGGGGGCGGCATCTACGGGCTGATGGGCGCGCGAGCGGTGCCGCGCGAGTGGCTGGCCGGCACGCCCTTTCGAGACTTCTTCGTCCCCAGCGTGATCTTGTTGGTGGTGGTCGGTGGCGCGTTCGCGGTCGGGGCGGTGGCGGCCTTCGCCCGCTGGCCACGCGCGTGGCGCTTCTCGGCGCTCGCCGGCGCGATCGTCATCGGGTGGATCGCTGTGCAGGTGGCGATGATCGGGTTCGTCTCGTGGCTCCAGCCGTTCATGGCCTGCGCGGGCCTGGTGCTGCTCGCGGCAGCGGCTGGTGGCGGCGACTTGACGTCGGACCCCGTTCGTTACTACACATGTCGTAATCAACTCCGACGTTGGAGAACGACACGTGGCATCCGCATCCCCCGCCGTCACCGAGGCCGAGTTCCAGCTGCTGAAGGTGCTCTGGTCGCTCGAGCACGCCACGGTCGCGCAGGTGCGTGAGAAGCACGAGGCGCTGACCGGCGCGACGCTCGCCTACACCACGGTGATGACCCTGCTGGGCCGCCTCGTCGAGAAGGGCGCGGTCACCGTCGATCGCGAGCGCGAACCCTTCGTCTACGCGCCCGCCAGCCGCCGCCACGTCGTGCTGCGCGATCGCCTCAAGTCCTTCCTCGAGCAGGTGTTCGACGGTGACGCCGACGAGCTCGTGCTCCACCTGGTCGAGACCGAGGCGCTCGCGCCGGAAGATCTCGGCCGCATTCGCCAGCAGCTCGCCCGCCGCAAGAAGGAAGGTGAGCGGTGAGCGCCGTGCTGTCGTGGCTCGCGTCGGGCGTCGTGCACGGCACGGTGGCGCTGCTCGTCTCGTTGCTGCTCGCGCGCACGCTCTTGCGCCACGCCCACCCCGCACTGCGCGCCGCGATGTGGCTGCTCGTGCTCGCTCAGTTCGCGTTCCCCTTCGGCCCGACCTTCGAGCGTGAAGTGGAAGCGGTGCCGGTCGTGGTGCGCGTCGCTCCCGCGGCGCCCGTCGCTCCGTCGACGCTGCCCACCGTGCTGCTCGCCTCGTGGTGCGTCGTCGGGTCGCTGCTCGCGGCCGTTCGCGTGGTGCGCGCGGTGCGGGCCCGTCGCCGCCTGACGCGCGGCCCGGCGGTCTCGGCCTCGGTGCGTGCGCGCCTCGACGCGTGGGCGCGCAGGTTGGAAGTGCGCGCTCCGCCCGCGGTCGAGGGGCCGGGGCCGTGCGTGGTGGGCCTGGTGCGCCCGGTCATGGTGCTGCCGCCCGACGTCGACGGCGCGCGCCTCGACGCGATGATCGTTCACGAGTTGGCGCACCTCTCCCGCCGCGATGCGTGGGTGCAGCTGCTGCAGGCGGTGGTCGAGACGCTCTTCTTCTTCTGGCCGCCAGTGCGCGTCGCCAGCCGCCGCCTCGCGCTCGAGCGGGAACAGGCGTGCGACCTGGCCGTTCTCGAGTCCGGCGCCATCGGCTCGGTCGACTACGCGCACCTGCTGGTCGACCTGTCTTCCACCAACGCCGGGCTCGCGATGGCCGCGGCCCCCTCTCAGCTCGAACGGAGAATCAACATGCTGCTCAACGTGAAGTCGTCGCGCCCGAAGTGGTGGGTGCTCGGAGTGCTGACGCTGCTCGCCGTCGCCGCGAGCTCGAAGGTGATGGACAAGCCGACGCCGACGCCGGTGGTGATCGCCGGTGACGACGCGACGGTGAAGGGCAACAACGTCAGCCGCGAGGCCGTGCAGATGGTGGTGGTCGCGCACGCGTCGGAGCTGCGCGAATGCTACGAGCAGCTGCTCGCGAAGGACCCCGGCGCGCAGGGCTCGCTCTCGATGCACTTCGCGATCGATTTCACCGGCAAGGTGCAGGAGGCGTGCATGGGCGGCGAGTGGGGCGGCGAAGAGCTCGCCCACTGCGTCAACGCGCGCGTGTCGTCGTGGGACTTCCCCGCGGCCGACTTCGGCGACCAGGTCCAGGTGAACATGCCCTTCAGCTTCGAGCTGCGCTGATCAAAGCCCGATGGTCCCGAAGGGCCACACGAAGGGCGGGGTGGCGTCCGCGTCGAGCGCGCCGCCCGGTCTCAGCAACGTGATGCGCGGATCGTTGCGCCGGCGCACCAACCGCTCGGGGTAGGGGTCGGCGTCGGGGTTCTCGTCGAGGCGCGAGGCGCCGAGCACCGGCTCTCCGGGGAAGCCCGGGTACCGCGGGCCCATGCCTTCTCTCCAGTACCAGGGCGCACCGCCGTCGGCGCACGGCACCAGCGTCTTCGCGCCCAGCCGCTTCGCGTAGTCGAGCGCTTGCGGCCCATCGGCCATCAGCTGCTGCGGCGTCGAGAGCGCGCTGGCCGGCACGTCGACGAGGAAGGCCGAGAGCGTGGTCGAGCCGAAGAAGAGCGGCTGCAGCTTGAAGCCGCGCACGCCGCAGAAGAGCACGTCGATGGGCGTCTGGCCGGCGCGACGGCACACCGCCTTCATGTCGCCCGACACGTCGCGACCCGAGTCCGCGAAGAACACCGCGGCGTGCGTCGGCGACACCACCTTCCACGTGCTGCCGATGTTGCGCAGGCCGCGGTGCACGCCTTCCTGGTCGGTGGGCTGCTCGCCGTAGAAGGGCAGGGCGGTCACCTCGACGTCGCCGACGCGGCGCGACGACCACCACGGCAGCGCCTCGACGTGGCGAAACCCGAGCTGGCGCAGGCGCAGCGCGCAGTCGGTGGAGAAGAGGCTCTCGCGCTCGACGGGCGGCACGAAGAAGCGGGTCTCGGGCGGCAGCTGCAGCAGCGAGCCGAGGTGGAAGTGGTCGCCGTGCGAGTGGGTGATGAGCACCGCGTCGACGGGCCCGAGATCGCGCGGCTGCATCGGCTGAAAGCCAGGCAGATCGAGCTCGCTCGCCGGCCGGAAGTACGGGTCGACCAGCACGCTCGCCTCGCGACCGCGCACCAGCGTCGTGTTGTGCCCAACGAACTGCACGCGCGCGTCGACGTTCGGCTCGGTGAAGGGCTCGAGCCACTTCGCCTCGCGGAGCGCCTCGATCACCTCGCGCACCGTGGCGCTGCCTTGCGCGAGCTGCGCGAGGTCCTTTCTGGTCGCGCCCCGGGCGAGCGTGGAGAACAGCACGTTGAGCAGCGGCCACTCGGTGCGCGTCACCGGCACGTCGAACGCCAGCTCGTCGCGCCGCACGTGCAGCACCTTCGGCGTGAAGCCCGTCGGGTACAGCACGTCGTCGCGCAGCACCCGGCGGCCCAGTCGCCGGCGCGTGCCATCACAGAGCGCGTCGTACGCCGGCGTTTCTTCCAGCGCGCGCACCAGCGCCCGGGCCTGGCGAGACGCCTCGTCGCCGCCCAGTCGCGCGAGGTGCGGCCGCAGCCACGACAGCGCGCGCCGCACGCGGCGAGAGGGTGGCCCCAGAATCGAGCAGCCGAGGTCCTCGTGGTGATCGGCTTCGGTGCGGGCCGAGGCGAGCACCGCCAGGCTCACTCCGCGTTTCAACGTGACGGCAGCGCCGTGGCGACTCACCCCGCTGCATCTACGTCACTGCGCTTCCCTTGTGAGCGCCTTTCAGCCCAGACTTCGGCCCCGTAGCCGCCGTCGTGCAAAGCCACTTGGCAGGGTGGGCGTGTGTAGGGGCAACCGGCATTCCCAGAAACCGATACCCACTCCGGTCACCACACTTCCTCGAACAGGAGCATTTCCCTCATGGGTCTTCTCGATCGCGTCACGTCTGGCATCTCGAACGCAGTGAAGTCGGTCAGTGACACCGCCTCCAAGGCCGTCGAGACGGTGAAGCACGTCGAAGAGAAGGCCGTGGAGACGGTGAAGGACGGCTTCAGCGCCAAGCCAGCCGCGCCCACCATTCCCTCTGCGCCGCCCGCCGCGCCCAAGCCGCCCGAGAAGCACTGGTATTCCGGCATCACCGACGCCGTCGCGCACACCACCGACGCCGCGAAGAACGTGGTGTCGAGCACGGTGCACGACGTCGAGGCGAAGGTCGCGGGCGCCGCGCAGTCGGTGTCGAACGCCGGCCACGCCATCGCTGATGCCGGCCGCCAGGTGATCGATTCGGGCACGCGCGTGGTGCACGCCGCCGAGCACGCCGTCGACGACGTGAAGAAGATCGCGCACGACGCCGGCCGCGTGGTGCAGGACGCGGGCAAGACGGTGGCCGACGTGGGCGACGTGGTGCGCCACGCGGGCACGGCGATCGTCACTGGCGACGCGAAGGAGCTCGACGCCGCGAAGAACGCCATCACCCGCGCGCACAACGATCTCACCGACGCGCACAACGCGGTCACCGACGCGCGCGCGCAGTTGAGCGACATCGGCCACCAGGGCGGCGAGGTGGTGTCGGCCCTGCACGACGCCGAGAAGAAGATCGTCGCCGCGAAGGACGCGGTGAGCACGGCCGCCGGCGCGGTGAAGGCCGCGGTGCACGAGGTGACCTCGGCGCCGGGCCGCATCATCCAGGGCGTCGACAAGGCCATCGCCACCGGCGCGGGCGAGGTGAAGACCGCCATCGAGAACATGCCCGGCGGCAAGGACCTGCTGAAGGGCGTGAAGGAATACGGCTCGGGCGCGGCGAAGCTGCTCGAGGGCGTCGCCACCGGCAACCCGTGGAAGATCGCCGAGGGCCTCAAGAACGAGGGCAAGGGCATCATCGACTTCGGCAAGGGCCTGGTCGACTCGCCCGCCGGCAAGTTCGTGAAGGACCAGGTGATGAACCAGGTCAACGGCTTCAACGTCGACAAGCAGGTCAAGGAGCTCAAGCCGGGCGAGACGTACGAGGTGAAGGTCGGCGCCGACGTGCACGTCGAGGTCGGCGGTGAGGCGGCGGCCAACCTGAAGGTCTCGCGCGGGGCCGACGGCACGTACACCGTCAACGCGGGCGGCAACCTGGGCGTCAACGGCTACCTCGACGCCGGCGGCCGCGTGAACCTCGGCGTGGTGAACGGCTCGGCGGGCGCCTCGGGCTCGCTGCACGGCACCATCGGCGGCAACCTCGAGCTGAAGTGCAAGACGCCCGAAGAAGCGCAGCAGGCGACGCACATTCTCGAGAAGCTCGCGGCCAACAGCGGCGCGGCGCAGCTCATCGCGTCGGGTGGTCACGTGCTCAACGCCGACGAGCAGAAGTTCATCAAGGACCACATGACCGGCCTCGACATCACGGGCGCCGGCGCGGGCGCGGCGGCGGCGTCGCTCGGCCTCGACAAGGGCATCTTGAACGCGGGCCTCGGCGCGAGCGCGGGCGTCAGCGTCAGCGACACGCTCCACATCGACTTCGATCACGGCAAGCCGACCGGCTTCAGCATCAAGCAGCAGATGACGCTGACCGCCGAAGGCCACGCGCTGATCGGCGTCGGCAAGCCCGGCGCGCAGGCCCCCGGCAAGTTCGACCCCAGCAGCAAGGACCCGGGCAACAAGACCATCATGCCCAGCAAGCCGGGCGTGCTGGCCAAGGGGCTCCAGGGCCAGATCACCGACACCATCACCGTCGAGACGCACTACCCGATTCCCTCGAGCGTGAACGCCGCCGACTTCCAGAAGGACCCGCTGGCCGCGATTCAGAAGGCGTCGGTCGAGCTGAACGCCAAGGCCGAGACCAAGGTGACCATCAACGCCGAGGGCGAGGCGAACGTGCTCGGCAAGAAGCACAACATCGGCGCGACGCTCACCTTCACCGGCAAGCCGTCGGAGGTCCTCAACAAGACCGCCATCGACAAGGCGATTCACGGCGATCTCGAGGGCGCCTCGCGCGCGGCCGCTGACCACGTGCAGGTCGAAGGCACGATGTACACGTACAACACGCAGAAGTGGGGCTTCGAGGGCCTGGGCGGCGACATCCTCGGGGTGGGCGTGTCGGGCACGCTGGCGGCCAGCAAGCGCCACGTCGACGACCCGCCGCTCGTGTCGTGGAAGAAGACCGGCACGGAGTTCGTCGAGGCCGAGCGCCGTGGGCTGCAGAACCTCGACGTCACCGCCCGCAAGGTGGCGCGCCAGATTCGCGGCTGAGCTTTTCGGGCGGACCGGTGGGGGGGGCGAGCGCCCGGGTGAGCCACTGGCTTCGAGCCAGAGGGCCCGCCCGGGCGGCTTCGTTTTCGGGTGCCGCGGGTCAGGCCGAGAACAGCGGCCCGAGCTTCATCGCGAGATCGAGATCCATCGGCTCGAGCGTGAGCGCGCCGCCCATGATCGCCGCCTGCGCGTTCTTCTGGCCCTTCATCAGCGCCAGGAAGTCCTTCGCCTTCGCGCGAATCGTCAGCCGCGGCGTGCCGCTCAGGCCGCGCGAGATCCACTCGTCGCCGCGCGTGAGATCGGCCGTCCATTCGCCGCCGCCAGTGCCCTGCACGTCGAGGTGGATGACGCCGTCGAACGCCTCGCGCACGTCGCGGTGCCGCTCGAGCCGCTTGCTCAAGTCGACCTCGATCATCTTCTCGACCGCGGTCAGCTTCTTCTTCTTCGGCGCGGGCTTCTTCTTGCTCTTCGGCGCCTCGGCCTTCGGCGCGCTGGCGGTCGACTTGCGGAACATGTCGAACCGTTCCTTCGAGAAGAGCGAGGCGCCCTCTTCCTTCGCGGCCTCGTAGATCTTCTTGAGCTGGTCCTTCGGCATGCCGGGGTTGCGGAAGTACTCCATCGCCACGCGCCCGATGCCCCAGTTCATGGCGAAGGCCGCCGGCACGGTGAGCAGCGCGCCGAACACCGGCAAGATCGCCTTGATGCCCTGGCGCGCCAGCATGCCCAGGCCCGCGGTCGCCGCGAGCTCGACGATCAGGCTCTTCGCGTCGGCCTCGGTCACCTTGCGCCCGTAGACGTGGCCGACGGTCACCACCATCGCCGACTGCACCGGCAGCATCAGCACCGCGTCGGAAAACGGCACCGGCGACACCGCCACCACCGCGCAGGCGTAGCTGGCCATGTTCACCACGTCGCGCGCCGCCTCGTCGCGCTTGCTCAGCGGCACCTTGGTGAAGTCCTTCTTGCGAATGTCTTCGAGGGTATCGAGCCAGGACATGATGCAGACCCTAACCCCGCAGCCCGGCCCCGCGTTCCCCAACATGGGGTGTGGCCATCGATGACGGGCAGTTATCGATGCGCCGCGGTGCCGTCAGGCCCCGTGCACTTCGATCGGCCGCCCGAAGTGCTTGTTCTCGCGCAGCTTCAGCCGGGTCTGCTTGATGACCCGCGTCGTCCGCGGCCCGACCCAGAAGCCCTTGGGGTGCGACTTGCGGAAGTTCTTTTTGATCCACGTGTCGATCTCGAGCACGCGCAGGCGGAACCGCTCGGGCGCCGCGTCGCGCCGGCCGGTCTGCTGGGTGACGTCGGTCTCGGCCCACAGCTGCCCGCTCACCAGCTCGCCCTCTTCGTTGAGCTTGCAGCGTTCCCAGAACACCACCGGCGAGCGCACCTCGTCGATGCGCCAGAAGCCCTTGTCCTTGCCGCGCTTGAACTTGTCGACCATCGCCGGGCCGATGTCGCTGGCCACCAGGTACACGTCTTCCTCGGGCAGCCGCTCGAAGTTCTCCTCGGTGGCGCGAAAGGCCTGCCAGTCGGGGGGCACGCGCCGCGGGTACACCTCGAAGCCGTACCGCTCGAGGAAGCGCACGAAGCCCAGCTCGTCTTCGCGGTCCATGAACACCATCAGCTGCGTCGCCATGGCGGGGGTGTGTAGCGCAGCCCGGGCCCTTCGGTTGCCGTAATATATTACGGCGTAATAGGTTCAGGTCATGAGCGGGTTCGTCGGTCGCACGGCCGAGCTGTCGATGCTGGAACGCCAGTGGGCGGCGCCGGGCGGGGCCTTCGTGCCGGTCTATGGCCGGCGGCGCATCGGCAAGACCGAGCTGCTGCGCGCGTTCGCCAGCAAGCACCGCGGCCTGGTCTACGTCGGCAAGGTCGCCCCCGCCGCCCTGCAGCTCAAGGAATTCATGCAGGAGATGGCCCGCCTGCTCGGCGAGCCGTTGCTGGCCGAGATCGACGTCGGCTCGTGGCGGCGCGCGTTCGAGCTGGTGCTCGCGCGGTGGAAGGGGCGCGGCAAGCTGGTGCTGGTGCTCGACGAGTTCCAGTGGCTCGCCGAGTCGAGCCCCGAGCTGCCCTCGCTGCTGCAAGACCTGTGGGACTCGTCGTGGAAGCGCGGCGGCAAGGTGATGCTCGTGCTGTGCGGCTCGTTCATCGGCTTCATGGAACGCGAGGTGCTCGGCGAGAAGAGCCCGCTGTTCGGCCGGCGCACGGGGCAGATCCACCTCCAGCCCTTCCCGTTTCGCGAGGCGCGGCTCTTCCACCCCCACGCGTCGCTCGAGCAGCAGGCGCTCACCTGGTTCGTCACCGGCGGCGTCGCGCAGTACCTCGCGTGCTTCGACGGCCGCGCGTCGTTTCGCCAGAACGTCGAGACCAACCTGCTGCACGAGTTCGCGCCCCTGTTCCGCGAGCCGGAGTTCCTGCTGCGCGAGGAGCTGCGCGACATCGCCCCCTTCCAGGCGGCGCTGATGGCCATCGCCGGCGGCGCGAACACCCCGCGCGACGTGGCGAAGGTCGCCGGGCTGCCCGAGCGCAACCTGCACTACACGCTCGAGCAGCTGGTCTCGCTCGGCTACGTGTCGCGCCGCTACCCGCTGTCGGGCGCGCGGCCGGTGAAGAAGCAGGTGCGCTACGTGCTCGACGACGCGCTGCTCCGCTTCTGGTTCCGCTTCGTGTACCCGAACCGCACCCAGGTGATGACCGCCAGCCCCGGCGAGGCGTTCGATCGCGTGGTCGCGCCGCAGCTCGAGCCCTGGGCGGGCGGCTGCTTCGAGCGGCTGGCCCGCGAGGCGTTGCCCGGCCTGCTGCGCGCCGAGGGCGTCAGCGCCAGCGTGGAGGTCGGGCGCTACTGGTCGAAGGACGTGGAAGTCGACGTGGTCGGGCTGCGCAGCGACGGCGTCACCGAGCTGGGCGAGTGCAAGTGGGGCCCGGTGGGGGCGGCCGAGCTGGCGCGCCAGCTCGAGCAGAAGGCCGCGCGCTTCCCCAACCACAAGGGCCACACCCTGCGGCAGCACGCCTTCGTGAAGCGGTGGAAGGGCCGCGCGCCCGCCGGGGTGCTGGTGCACACCCTCGCCGATTTGACCTGAATACGTTACGGCGTACTGAGTTCAGGTGAAATTGCGCGAGGCCGCCGCCGGGGCGCGGGGCATAACCGCGGCATGAACAGCGATCTCCTCGCCCGCATGCAGGAACTCCGCGACCTGCAGGGGGTCATCGGCCTCGCCTCGTGGGACCAGGAAACCTACCTGCCGCGCAAGGGCGAGCCGGGCCGCGCGGCGCAGCTGGGCACGCTCCAGGGGCTGTACCACGAGCGCCTCACCGACCCGCGCCTGGGCGACTGGCTGGCGGGCGAGCGTTCGGCCGACCCCGACGAGCAGGCGATGGTGCGGGTGCTCGCGCGCGAGCGTGACCGCGCGGTGAAGATTCCCCCCGCGCTGGTGAAGGCCATCGCCGAGGCGCAGTCGCTGGCGCTGTCGGCGTGGCGCGAGGCGCGCACGAAGAAGGACTTCTCGATCTTCCGCCCGCACGTGCAGGGCCTGCTCGAGCTGCGCCGCCAGCAGGCCGACGCGCTGGGCCACGACGGCGAGCGCTACGACGCGCTGCTCGAGAACTACGAGCCGGGCATGCGCGTGAAGCGGCTCCAGCCGGTGCTCTCGGGGCTGCGCGCGAAGCTGGTGCCGCTGGTCGACGCCATCGACGGCAAGCCGAAGCCGCGCGCGATCTTCGCCGGCCAGCGCTTCGACCCCGACGTGCAGTGGACCTTCACCCTCTCGCTGCTCGAGGCGATGGGCTTCGACCTCGAGGCCGGGCGGCAAGATCGCAGCACGCACCCGTTCACCGGCGGCACCGGCCTGTTCGACGTGCGGCTCACCACGCGCCTCTTCCCCGAGCTGCCGCTCTCGAGCGTCTTCTCGACCGTGCACGAGGGGGGCCACGGGCTCTACGAGCAGGGCTTCGACCCGAAGCACGTGCGCACGCCGCTCGCGCAGGCGCCGTCGATGGGGTTGCACGAGTCGCAGTCGCGGCTGTGGGAGAACGTCGTCGGCCGCAGCCGCGCGTTCTGGTCGCACTTCTTCCCGAAGTACGCCGCGCTCTTCCCCGCGCAGCTCGCCGGCGTCACCACCGACGACTTCCTGCGCGAGGTGAACCGCGTCGAGCGCTCGTTCATTCGCGTCGAGGCCGACGAGGTCACGTACAACCTCCACATCGTGTTGCGCTTCGAGCTCGAGCTCGAGCTGTTGCGCGGCAACCTCCAGGCGGCCGATCTCGAAGCCGCGTGGAACGAGAAGACGAAGGCGCTGCTGGGGCTCGACGTGAAGGACGTGGGGCAGGGCGTGCTGCAGGACATCCACTGGGCCTACGGCGAGTTCGGCTACTTCCCCACGTACGCGCTGGGCAACCTGTACGCCGCGTCGCTGTGGAAGGCGATGCGCGCCCAGGTGCCGGGCCTCGAAGACGGCATCGCGCGCGGGGAATTGGGGCCCATCAAGACGTGGCTGCGACGGCACGTGCACGCCGAGGGCTTCCGCACCGACGCCGAACCGCTCGTCACCCGCCTCACCGGGCAGGGGCTCACCGACGACGACTTCATCGCGTATTTGAAGGTGAAATACGGCGCGCTCTACGGCATCTGAGGGTCACCATGCGCACTGCCCAGCTCGTCACCGCCCTCGCTGCCCTCTCGTTCCTCGCTGCCTGCCCCGACCCCGCGAAGGACAAGGTCAAGGCCACCGTCTCGACGCCGACCGCCACGCCCGAGAAGAAGGCGGAAGCGGCTGCCCCGCTGAAGGACGCGACCGCCTTCCCCTTCACCCAGGCCGAGTCGAAGCTCACGTGGGTCGGCGCGAAGGTGACCGGCAAGCACGACGGCGGCTTCGCCACCTTCGGCGGCATCATCGAGGTGGCCGAGAACGACCCCGCGAAGAGCCGGGTGCGCGCGGAGATCGACATGAGCTCGCTGTTCTGCGACTCCGAGAAGCTCACCGGGCACCTCAAGGGCGAAGACTTCTTCAACGTCGCCCAGTTCCCGCAGTCGAAGTTCACCTCGACCGCCATCAAGAAGCTCGACGACGGCAAGTTCGAGGTCACCGGCGATCTCACGATGCACGGCGTGACGAAGACCATCACCTTCCCCGCGGCCATCACGCTCGGGGCCGAAGAGGTCACCGTCGCCGCGGAGTTCGCCATCAACCGCAAGGACTTCAACATCGTCTACCCGGGCAAGCCCGACGACCTCATCGCCGACAACGTCGCGCTCAAGCTCGACATCCACGGCAAGAAGAAGGCACCGGCGGCGCAGTGAAGCTCACCGTTCGCTACTTCGCGGTGGCGCGCGAGCGCGCGAAGCTCGGGTCCGAGGTGGTGGAGCTGCCCGCGGGCGCGAAGGTGGCCGATCTCAAGGCGCTGCTCGCCTCGCGCCACCCGGCGCTGGCATCGGTCTTCCCGCAGCTCAAGTTCGCGCTCGACGAGGAATTCGCGCCGCTCGACACGCCGCTGCACGACGGGTGCGAGGTGGCGCTCATTCCCCCCGTGGCCGGAGGCTGACCGTGCCGCTCTTTCGCGTGCAAGACGCGCCGCTCGAGCTGCGCGAGGTGGTCGACGCGGTCAGCGCGAAGGGGCAGGGCGGGGTGGTGACCTTCACCGGCGCGGTGCGCGATCACTCGCGCGGGCTGACGGTGACGCGCCTCGAATACGAGGCCTACGCGTCGATGGCGCAGAAGAAGCTGGCCGAGATCGCCGCCGACGCGCGCGCGCAGTGGCCCGGCACCGAGGTCGCGATCGTGCACCGCGTGGGCACGCTGGTGCCCGGTGAGCTGGCGGTGGTCATCGCGGTCTCGGCCCCGCACCGCAAGGAAGCCTTCCGCGCGTGCGAGTTCGTGATCGACGAGCTCAAGCAGCGCGTGCCCATCTGGAAGAAGGAATTCACCAGCGACGGAGAGGTCTGGGTCGGGCTGGGTCCCTGAGCGGTTTTCGGGTAGACGGGCCCCCATGTTCGCTCGTTCCCTCGTTCACGTTCGCTTCCTGATGCTGGGCGCCCTCCTCGGGTTGCTCGCGACGACGCTGTCTGGTTGCCCGAAGAAGTGTGGCCCCGACACCTGCGCCAGCGGGTGCTGTACCGCCAAGAACGAGTGCGTGACGAGCACCAGCGACACGCAGTGCGGCCTGATGGGCAGCGCGTGCTCGGCGTGCGCCACCGGTGAGGCGTGCACCAACGGCGCGTGCATGGTGACCAACACCAACGGCGACGGAGGGATGGACGTCGACGCCGGTCCCCCGCCCTGCAAGAGCGACTTCGACTGCGAAGCGGGCAAGATCTGCAACGCGGTCGACGGCACCTGCATCGCCGGCAAGACCTGCACCGCCGACTTCCAGTGCCAGTCGCTCGACCCGACCGATCGCTGCTACCGCTACGGCACGCAGTGCACGTGCGACACCACCGCCACCGGCGGCAACACCTGCCGCGTGCGCAAGGGGCCCTGCGAGGAATGCACGAGCGATCTCCAGTGCGGCAGCGACGCGATCATCTTCGGCCCGCCAGATGGCATCGGCGCCGCGCGCTGCAAGCAGCTGCCCGGTGACATGACCGGCAAGAAGTACTGCCTCTACCAGTCGGTCGCCGGCCAGTGCGCGTGCGGCACCGTCAACGACGGCACCGGCTTCTGCAAGCCGCAGAGCAACAGCTGCTCGCAGGTCGGCTGCAACGTCGACAAGGACTGCCCGTCGGGCGCGGTGTGCAGCGTGAACCAGCCTGACGCCGGCACCGCGTCGTGCGGCGGCGTCTGCGTGCCCCGCTGCCGGTGGGACTTCAACTTGAAGGAAAACGTCGCGCCCGGCTGCCCGCCTGGCCAGACCTGCTGGGTCGACTCGGCCAACCTGAACCCCGAGTCGATCTATTACGGCTCGGGCCGCTGCAAGCCGGCGTGCTCCGACAACAGCGACTGCCAGCTCTCGGCCGGCAACCCGTTCGGTGGCACCAACCTCGCGTGCCGCAGCGAGCTGCTGCCCGACGGCACCATGAGCGACAAGCGCTGCCGCGCGAACGGCGCCTGCATGGACAACGCGGAATGCCCGGAGCTGATGGATGCCGGCCCGTACCTCGGCTACTGCGACCGCGGCACGTTCGTCTGCCGCACCGACTGCCGCCCGGGCACCGACCCCGTGTCGGGCAACCCGTACAAGGACTGCCGCTCGCCGTTCTCGTGCTCGACCGACGCCGGCGTGAACTTCTGCCGCCTCGAGACCTGCAAGGAACAGGGTGGCGCGGGCATCGCGTGCGCGCAGGGCCAGTACTGCTGCGGCGACGACAAGGACTTCGACGGCATCGCCGACCCGTGCCCGCCGGTCGCGATGCAGGACCCGGCTGGCTGCTACGCGGCGCCTGCCCCGCCGTTCTGCACGGAGTGCGCGGCGGGCACGCCGTTCAACATGGGCGTCACCGCCGACCAGCAGGCGATGGCCGACCAGGAATGCGCGGGCAAGATGATCCCGTCGTGGGCGACCTGCCGTGACGGTGGCCACAGCCCCAACTGCAGCAACCTGAAGCCCAGCTGCCAGTACGCCGGCGACCGCGGCATGAGCACCGGCATCAACGTGTGCATGTGGCCGTCGGTGAACGACGTCGGCACCGTGAACCTGCGCTACGGCCCGACGCCCAAGACGCAGATCGCCTGCCCGACCAACTACAGCGTGCAGTACGTGCGGCCGCAGCCCAACCCGAGCATGGACGGGTACTGCCAGACCAACGCCGACTGCAGCGTGCTGCCCGATGGTGGCGCGAGCGATGCCGGCGTGTGCGAGCCCGACCCCGCGCTCCGCCAGCAGGACGGTGGGTTCTTGAAGGCCTGCCGCTGTGACGCGAAGTCGGGCGCCGCGCAGTGCCCGAACGGCACGGCGATGATCGGCGAGGTGCGCTCGTTCTGTAAGGACGCGGTGACCGGCTCGCGCTCGTTCTGCATCGAGACGGCGGTGTGCACGCCGCCGCGCGGCTCGGTCTACAAGGCCGTCACCGAGTTCGGCTGCGGGCTCTGACCCACTGAAGTGGCGGCAGCGTCGCTCGAGCCGGTCGTCTTCTCGACCGCGGTGGAAGGCATGCGCAAGGCCTTCCACCGGCAGTTCACGCCTCAGCTCCTCGCGGAGCTGAAGGGCATGGGCATCGACTTCGACCACGCGCTCGCGGCGTATCCCCTCGATGTGTGGCTGAAGGTGGTGCGGGTGCTCGCCGAGCGGTTCGCCGCCGATGTGCCCGCGGCCGATCGCGTGCAGCACCTGGGGCGCATCTTCATGCGCGGGTACGTGCAGACGGCGGTCGGCATGGCGACGCTCGCGGCGGCGAAGGTGATGGGGCTGCGGCGCACGCTGCTGCGCATGGGGCGTAACTTCCGCACCGCGGCGAACTACGTCATCACCGAGGCGAAGGAAGTGGGCCCGAAGGAAGTGCACATTCGCACCTTCATCGATCCCCAGTACCTGCCGCGCGTGACTGACCACTCGCTGCTGCTGTCGGAATATCGGCAGGGCGTGCTGCAGGAGACCCTGGTGCTCGTCGGCGGCAAGGGCACGGTCGACATCATCGACGCGAAGCCCGACGTGCAAGACGTGACGTTTCGCGTCCGCTGGGACTGAGTTGGCGATGCGCGTGACGTTTCACTCGATGCGGCGCGGGTTTCGTCACACGCACGGCCGGCGATGCGCGTGACGTTTCACTCGATGCGGTGCGGGTTTCGTCACACGCACGGCCGGCGATGCGCGTGACGTTTCACTCGATGCGGCGCGGGTTTCGTCACACGCACGGCCGGCGATGCGCGTGACGTTTCACTCGATGCGGCGCGGGTTTCGTCACACGCACGGCCGGCGATGCGCGTGACGTTTCACTCGATGCGGCGCGGGTTTCGTCACACGCACGGGCGGGCGGGCTGAGAAGCGGCCTGGGCACAGGGCTCGCGGACCGACGCGGGATGGAATTCGGGAGCGAGGACGCACTTCGGCCGCACGCCGGCGGGCGTCACCTCAGCTCAGCTGACTGGCGTCACTTCCTTCAGCGCTTCAGCAAGGCGCGGAGCTGCGCGATGAGCTCCTCGGGTGTGTCTCTGAGCGCCCGCCACGTCCACTGCAGCACCGTGTAGCCCTGTCTCACCAGCGCGTTGCGGCGGGCCCGGTCATCCTCGAAGGCCTCGACGCCCGAGTGAAACGCGTAGCCGTCGGCCTCGACGATGACCTTCTCGTCCTTGAAGAGGAGGTCGACGCGCCTCTTCCTGCCGCCGCTGGCGACGGGCTTCTGCACCCTGGGCATCGGCATGTCGTTGCGCTCGAGCACGCGCAAGGCGAGCTCCTCCAACTCGCTCTCGGTCGGCCCGTCCTGGCCGGAGAGCTCCTCCACCACCGAGCGGAAGATGCAAATGCCCGGGCGCTTGTGCGTGCGACGCACGAGGCGGCGCAGCTCGTCGAGCGTCGTGAGCTTCCTCCGCAGCGCCTGGCTGGCCAGCGAGCGGATTTGCCAGCGTTTGAGCTGCGCGCTCAGGTCGAGCAGCGTGCGCGGGACGGTGGTGACGCGCAGTCCATCGTCACGCTCGATGACGTCGCGCTTGGGTGGCGGCTTCACGCGGTAAATGCGCGTCCCCGCTTGCTTCCGGCGTTGCGTGCGCACGGTGACTTCGAGCGGCCCCTCGGTGGCCGTCGCGGTGTCTTCGATGCGGAAGTCGTCGAAGCCGTGCAGTGCGGCGGCGGTGCGATGTGACAGCACGGCCGTCGGTCCAGCCCACTGCATCAAGGCCTCGAGCCGTTGCCGCCAGGTCTGCGGCGCGCCCGCCACCCGGTAGACACTGCGGAAGACGCGCACCATCGGCTTGCCCGGCGCGCGCGAAATGCGCCGCTCGAGTTGGGTGCGCGTCAGATGTGAGAGCGCCGTCTTTCGATGCAACACGCCGAAGGCTGCGCTCGCGGCCTCCAGGCACTTCAAGTCGCCAATCACCATGGTGTTTCCCCCACGGTGCCTTGTACTCGCGGGCACTGACATTCCCGGGCGCTCTCGAGGCGTGAGAGTCGAGAAGTGGAGTGCCGATGTCGCAGTCGCGCGCCTCGCGAGCCGTGCGCGTGACGAAACCCGCGGCGCATCGAGTGAAACGTCACGCGCATCGTCGGCCGTGCGTGTGACGAAACCCGCAGCGCATCGAGTGAAACGTCACGCGCATCGCCGCGCGCGGCTCACGAACGGAACGCGCGCGAACTCTGCACCGAGGCGCGGTACCGCTCCACTTCGCTGGCGGTGCGCTCCGTCGACCAACCGAGCTTCGTCGCCATGCGCTCAGCGACCTTCGGCGCGATGCCGAGGCCCTGGTCGCGCGCGCGCAAGATGAGCGGAATGCGCCGGCCGAGCACGTCCTCGAGGGTGCAGGCCATCTCGGTCTCCACCGCTTCGTCGATCTGCGTGAAGAGCGAGGGCAGCTCCGGGTCGAGCCGTTCGAGCGCAGTGGGGTCGTTCTTTCCGCGCGCCACGAGCGAGGGGGCCCGCGCTCCGTACTCCCCGGCGAGGTACGCCGCGGCGCCCTCGGGCAACCCCGGTGTCTGCAGCGACTGCGCGAGCTTCTCGAGCGCGTCATCGCTCTCGACGAGCCCGACGGCACCCGGCAGCGGGCGGGTCGCGGTGGTCGACTTCACCTTCACGTCGAGCTGGGTGAGGGCGCGATCGACGACCTCGGCGGCCATGCGGCGGAAGGTGGTGAGCTTGCCTCCGGCGATCGTCACGAAGCCCGGCGAGTCGTAGATCATGTGCTCGCGCGACACGGCCGAGGCACCCGCGCTCGCGTCTTCGGGCGCCAACAGCGGCCGCAGCCCCGACCACGTCGAGAGCACGTCGTCGTTGCCGAGCAAGATGCCCGGGAAGTACGCGTTGGCGGTCTCGAGCAGGTAGGTGACGTCGTCCTTCGTGGGCTCGACCTTGTCGGGCGAGCCATCGAAGAAGGTGTCGGTGGTGCCGATGACCGTGCGCCCCAGGCCCCACGGAATGCCGAACACCACGCGCTTGTCGCGCGGCGAGCTCATCATCAGCGCGTGGTTGAGCGGGAAGCGCTTGCTGTCGACCACCACGTGCACGCCCTTGGTGGGCTTCAAGATGCGCGCTTCCCCGGCGAGCGCCCGCACCTCGTCGCTCCACGGGCCGGTGGCGTTGATGACCACCTTCGCGCGGGCCTCGATCACCTGGCCCGACAGCTCGTCGTGCACCTCGACGCCGCAGACGCGCCCGCTCGCGTCGCGCATCAGCTTGCCGGCGCGCGCGTGGTTGAGCACCGCCGCGCCGAGCGACACCGCGTCGAGCGCGCATTCGAGCGTCAGCCGCGCGTCGTCGGTGAGGCAGTCGTAATAGAGGATGCCGCCGTTGAGGCCGGTGGGCTTGAGGTGCGGCTCGAGCTGCAGGGTCTTCTTCGCGCCGTAGGTGGTGTGGTTGCGGTAGTTCCCGAAGAGGCAGAGCGCGTCGTAGATCCACAGGCCGAGCGCCAGCGTCGCGAGGAAGCGGCGGTCGCCCTTGTAGTTGGTGACGAGGAACGGGAGCGGCCGCACGAGGTGCCGCGCGAGCTTCATCAGCCGCTTGCGCTCGTTCACCGACTCGAAGACGAGGCCCAGCTCGGCCTGCTCGAGGTAGCGCAGCCCGCCGTGAATGAGCTTCGAGCTCTTCGACGACGTGCCCGCGCCGAAGTCGAGCTTCTCGATGAGGCCGACCTTCAAGCCCCGCAGCGCCGCGTCGCGGGCGATGCCGGTGCCGGTGATGCCGCCGCCGACGATGAAGAGATCGAACGACTCGTCGGCGAGGCGCTTGAGGGTGGCTGCTCGGCGTGCGTGAGGAGAGTCCACGGCGGCTTCAGATCTTCCGGCGCTTCCCGGTGCGCTTGTACGTCAGGTAGTCGCTGACGATGGTGGAGTGATCGAACACCAGTTCCTTCAGGGGCAGCGCGTCGATCGCGAAGGCGCGCGCCTCGGCAGCGTCGTCGCCGCCCTTCGGGTCGCCCTCGGCCCAGCCGATGTAGACCGTCGAGATGGTGTGCTTGCGCGGGTCGCGCGTGGGGTCGGAGTAGGTGAAGAACTGCTCGCTCAGGTCGACCTCGAGGCCGGTTTCCTCGCGCACCTCGCGCACGCAGGCCGCGTGGAGCGGCTCGCCCTCATCGACGAAGCCGCCGGGCAGCGCCCAGCCGAGGGGCTCGTTGGCGCGCTTGATGAGCACGATGCGCTCACCGGGCAGCTCGACGATGCAGTCGACCGTGGGAGTCGGGTTCTTGTACTGGGGCGCCATGCTCGAGCCGTCTCTTACGCGCCGCGTCGTCGAAAGCAAATGCATCTGGAAGGTGTAGTGTCGCGCGCGACGTGAGGCTCTTCTGCTCAGCACTGGTGCTCGCTCTGGCGCTCGTCGGGTGCCGCGCGCACACGCTCGATGACGGGCCGTACGCGGTGACGGTCGACCAGGTGCTGCGCGATGACTGTGGGCTGGCGGGCACCGAGGTCATCGGCACGGCGACGCTGGTGACGCAGGGGCACCAGGTCGCACTGACGCTCGCCAAGCCGGACCTGACGATGCTGGGCACGTACAAGTACGGGCTCGAGCAGATCACGCTCGACGGCAGCCTCTCGAACCAGCGCGAGGTGCTCGCGGGTCGGGAATGCCTGCTCGACCTGGTGACCTTGCATGCCGACACGGTGACCACCGACCCGACGCATTTCACCGGGTCGATGTCGATCGCCTACGAGACGAAGCAGGCCGACGCGTGCACCTGCCGGTTCTGGTTCAACTTCAAGGCAGCTGCCAACTGATTGATTTGACGGGTCTTTCGCGTCGGACTCGACGATGCGCGTGACGTTTCACTCGATGCGGCGCGGGATACGTCACACGCACGGCCCAGCATGCGCGTGACGTTTCACTCGATGCCGCGCGGGATACGTCACACGCACCGCCCGGCCGGCTCGTTCAGCCCCAGCCCTTCAAGGCGCTGCTGCGCGCGTCGCGCACCATCTGGGCGGCGGCGACGGTCGGGGCGTCGGTGATGAACGCACCACCGAGCAGGCCCGCGGCGTGGAACCACATCTCCTTCGGCGTGGCCTCGGCGACCGCGGCGGCCCCCGACACCGGGATCTGCAGGTTGTCGACCCAACCGCCATTCTGATGGAACGCCGTGGGGTGCAGCGCAATGAACCGGTCGTAGAGCGACATGCCCTTGTTGGTCTCGGGAAACGCGAAGTGCTGGATGACCGATGCGTGCAGGGTGAGCCGCATCGATTCCGAGTAGGCGCGCGTCTTCGAGTCGTACTTCGGCTCGACCGCGGCGAACTGCCGCTGCACGTTGGCCATCTCGGTCCAGTCTTTCCCGTGCTTCGGGTCGAGCGTCGCGAGCACGTCGTAGAAGTCGGGCTTCCCCACGTGCGCGATGAGCTGGTCGACGCCCGCGCGCCGGTCGGCTGGCACCTTGCCCTCGAGCTGAGCCGACAGGCTGGCCTGCACCGCCTTCGCGACCTTCGCCTGCTTCGAGGCGGGCACTTCGGTGAACACCGCCGACGGGGCGCTGGCGTGCTTCGGCGCCTTCGCGCGCGCGAAGAACTGGTCGATGAGCGAACGGTGCTGCGGGGCAGGGCTGGCGGGCGCGGCGATCTTCATGAGGCGGGCTGCGAGCCTACTCCCGCACGAAGCGCGCCGCGTGCCCGTTGGCGACGGCCTGCGCGAGCAGCCCGGGCGTCATGCCTGCGATGGTGCCGGCGCGCCGGTGTTCCTCGCGCGCGTCGACCGCCGAGAACAGCGTGTTGTCGGTGTTCACGCACGCGCGCACGCCCAGCGAGAGCCACTTCGCGAGCGGGTGCGCCTCGACGCGCGGAATGACGTCGGTGTGCACGTTCGAGGTCGGGCACGCCTCCACGGTGACGCCGCGCGAGATGACCAGCTCGACCACCGAGGGGTCGTCGAGGAGCGTCGTGCCGTGACCGATGCGCTGAGCGTGGAGCACCTCGATGGCGACGCGAATCTCGTCGGCGCTCCGCCCTTCGGCGGCGTGCACCGTGCGGCCCAGCCCGAGCGAGCGCGCGCGAGAGAACGCCGGCGCGTAATCGGCCAGACCGACCGCGTGCGACGGAGCCGGTCCCCCCGCGAGATCGATCGCCACCACGCCGCGGCGATCGCGCGCGAGGTCGACCAGCTGCTCGAGCCGCGCGACGGGCTCTCCGTAGAGTCCGCAGAGAATGAGGCCTGCCCGCCCGCCGACTCCGGCGAGCGCAGCATCGACCACCGCGTCCATCGTCAGCCCGCGTCGAAGGTGCAGCTGCGGCGCGAAGCGGATCTCGAGCGTGCTCACCCCTTCGCTCGCGGCGTCGTCACAGATCTCTCGCGCCACGCGCTCGACGGCATCGGGCGTCTGCAGCAGCGACAGGGTGAAGGCGAACCGGGCGAGCGCTCCCTCGAGGCCGAGACCGGCGTGGAAGTGCAGGTCGGCCTCGGGGGGCACCGCGATGCCTTCGCGCGCAGCGAGCTCGCGCACCGTCGACCAACGCAACGAGCCGTCGAGGTGGCGGTGCAGATCAACGAGCCCCTCACCTCGCGGCACTTCAGTCACACAGGCTCCAGCTGATCTCGAGGAGCCCACCCGACTCGGGACACGGCACGGCCTCGATGCTCCCGTTGGGGAACGCCGGCTCGGGCGGCGCCGCGTGGTAGTCGGTCTGCGCGCCGTTGAGGGTCACCGAGATCTGCTTGTTCATCACCAGTGGTTCCCGCAGCGCGACGATGCACTGCTTGTTGACCACCCTGCCAGCGATGGTGCGCAACGTCGACGCGTAGTTCTGGGTGCACTTGCTGATCAGCCCCCGGTCGCCGAACGAGCGGGTGAACTGGCCGTACCGCCACTGCTCCACGTCTTCGGTGCAGTCGAGCAAGATCGAGCCGACGGTGATGCCGCCGGGGTCGTTCTTCACGCTGCGCACGGTGTCGACGACCGACTGCACGGTGAGCGAGGCGTGATCGTCTTCGTCGGCGACGATGACCACCCCGAAGTCCGCGTCGGGGCGAATGAAGCCCTTGTTCGCTCCATCGACGAGAGGAGGTCGAAGTGACGCCCGCAGCGCAGCGAGCCCTCGCTCGTCACCGCTCCCGTCGATGCCGACCAGCACCTGGTTCTCGAAGGTCTGGCGCGCGTTGGGGGTCTGGTCGGTGACGAACGGCGCGACGAGCCGGCCGCGGCGATCGGCGGCGAACATGTCGGTGGTGATCACGCCCACGTGGTAGCCGACCTGCGCGGCGGTGAACGCGCTGAAGAACGACGCCATGTTCAGCGCGAGCCTCTGCTGGTCGTCAGCCATGCTGCAGGAGTCGTCGATGACGAACAGCACGTCGATCGCCCGGCGCGTGAAGGGCGGCACGGTGTACTGGTCGGTGCGCACCAGCGTGCACGGAGGTGGACCCGCATCGACCGGCTCCACGTGCCCGGCGTCGGGCGGCGGCACGAGCTCCGGGTCGATCGAAAACCCGTGGTAGCGCACCGGCTCCGAGCGACCGCACCCGCACAACACGAACAGCACCGCGGTGAGGGCGAGTCGAATCGACTCACGTGGACGCGAGGCATGTGGCATCAGGACGCAACCGTGCATCTCGAACTCCCCTCGGCCTCGGGCCCATGCTGCCTCGCCGCTCCGCTGCAGGCGAGGGGTATGCAGCTTCCGCTCCCGGCGATGAACGACGAGGAGGGCGCTCGTCTTCCAGTGTCACTGCCACCAGTCGTCGACGCGCACGTGCACCTCTTTCCCGACGGGGTGTTCGAAGCGCTGTGGAAGTGGTTCGACACGCACGCCTGGCCGGTCCGCTACAAGCTCAAGTCACCGCAGGCGATCGACTTCCTCTTCTCGCGCGGCGTCTCGAAGCTGGTCGCGCTGCACTACGCGCACCGGCCGGGCATGGCGCGCGTGCTGAACGAGTACATCGCGGGGCTGGCGGCGGCGGACCCGCGCATCATCGGCGTGGCGACGGTGCTACCGGGGGAAGAGGGCGCGGGCCAGATCCTCCGCGACGCGTTCGCCGCGGGCCTGAAGGGCGTGAAGCTGCACTGCCACGTGCAGTCGTTTTCCCCCGATGCGCCCGAGTTGCACGAGGTCTACGCGGCGTGCGTCGAGGCGAAGGTGCCGTTGGTGATGCACGCCGGGCGCGAGCCGTCGTCTCCGGCGTACCGCGTCGATGCGTATCGCCTGTGCGCGGCCGAGCGCGTGGATCGCGTGCTGCGCGACTGGCCGACGCTCGAGCTCTGCGTGCCGCACCTCGGCGCCGACGAGTTCGAGGCGTACGGCGATCTGCTCGAGCGGCACGAGCACCTCTGGCTCGACACCACGATGGTGGCGACCGACTTCTTCCAGATCGACGTGCCCCGCCGGCTGTTCGAGGTGCGACCCGAGCGCATCCTCTTCGGCACCGACTTCCCGAACCTGCCCTTCGCGTGGGACCGCGAGGTCAAGTCGCTGGTGAACATGAAGTTCCGCGACGACGTGCTCGCGGGTTTCCTCGGTCAGAACGCGCTGCGCCTCTTTGGAGCCACCCCATGATCTTCCCGCTCATTCTTTCCCTCGCGCTGACGCAGGTCGCCCCGACGCCAGCGCGGCTCAAGTGCGACCAGCGCAAGAAGGCCGCCGACGAGCAGGCGAAGAACCTGAAGGAAGCGGCGCGCGCGAAGGCGTCGTCAGACCGGCAGGCGGGCAAGCCGCTGGCCGACACCGTGCGCCGCGCGTGGGACGAGAAGCTCTCGATGCTCAAGAAGCTCGCGGCGGCGGCGGACGACGAGGCGAAGAAGAAGAAGGACGCGGCTTCCAGGCTGGCGGCGGCGCGCGCGAACGCCGAGGTGAAGCGGGGCGCAGCGCAGTCGGCGGCCGAGCAGAAGAAGGCCAACGCGCAGGTCACGGCGAACCAGGCGCGCGTCGACGCCGAGCTGGCGCTGGCCGAAGCGAACGCCGACGCCGACGCGGCGCTCGAGCGGGCCAACGCCGACGCCGACCGGGAGATCGAGGAGGCCGAGGCCGCGGCAGCGAAATGAAACCGCTGGAAGTCGCCGAATCGAAGTGCTTCCTTGCGCCCACATGATCACCAAGCGCGATGCATCTACCGCCAGCTTCCTGAGCAGCGTCCCGGTCTTCGTCGATCTCGAGGGGCAGCGGCTCGACATCCTCTTCGACCTCCTCAAGGAGCGTCGCTGGGAGGTCGGTGAGCACGTCTGCAACGAAGGCGAGATGGGCAAGACGATGTACGTGATCCGCGAGGGCGAGATCGAGGTGCTCCGCCGCTCGTCGAAGGGCAACGACACCAGCATCGTGAAGCTCGGGCCCGGCGAGTGCTTCGGCGAGATGGCGCTGGTCGAGCTGCAGCCCCGCAGCGCGACGTGTGTGGTGCGCAAGAAGGCGGTCACGTACTCGCTGACCAACCTCGACCAGCTGCACCTCTACAAGTCAGACAACTTCGCGTACGTGATCATTCTGCAGAACATCTGCCGCATGCTCTCGCGCCGCCTGCGCAAGGCCGACAGCCGCATTGCCGAGTTCCTCGACCCGGAGATCGCCGAGCGCGCCGCGGCTGCCGCGAAGGCCGCGAAGGCGTCGAAGGCCAGGGCGACCAAGAAGAAGAAGTGAGCGCATGTTCACCGGGCTGATCACCGACCTGGGCACCGTCGAGCGGCTGACACATGGGCCGATGACCGATCTGTGGATCGGCTCGGCCTTCCCCGGCGATTTTCAGCTCGGGGAATCGATCGCCTGCGACGGCGTCTGCCTCACCGTCGTGGAGTTCAAGGGCTCGAGCTTCAAGGTGCAGGCGGCGCCCGAGACGCTGCGCCGCTCGACGCTCGGCACGTGGACCGTCGGCACGCGCGTCAACCTGGAGCGGGCACTCAGGGCAGGAGATCGCCTCGGCGGTCACCTCGTGCAGGGGCACGTCGATGGCGTGGCGAGCGTGCTCGAGGCGAAGACCGACGGCGGCTCGTGGGCGATGCGCTTCACGTTGCCGACCGAGCTGGCGCCGTTCTTCGTCGAGAAGGGCAGCGTGTGCATCGACGGGGTGTCACTCACGGTGACCACGCTCGATGCGGGCAGCTTCGGGGTGATGCTGATTCCCGAGACGCAGCAGCGCACTTCGCTCGGGCGCAAGACGCCGGGCGCGAAGGTGAACCTCGAGGCCGACATCATCGGCAAGTACGTCGCGCGCATGATGGGGCCGCGTGGTGGGCTGACGATCGAGCAGCTGAAGCTCGCTGGCCTCGCCTGAGCGAGGGGTCAGCCAAAGAAGTGCGCCCGAGTGGACAAGCCATGAGTTTTGGCTCGTGTTCAAGACGAGTGCGTTTGCCATTCCGCCACGACCCCTGAAGTGGGGTCGGCTGGATTCGAACCAGCATAGAGAGCGTGTAGGGCCTGACCTGCCGGGCGCACGTGTGAAGACGACCTTTGCGAAAATCCCTGACGCGCTCGAGGCCTCGCTGAAGAGGCAGCGTCCCTTTCTCTGCCCCGAGCTCGAGCTGTGGCTGATGGATCCCGAGTCGCCGCTGCACCGCGCGACCAACCCCGACCCGCTCGGCATGCCGTACTGGGCCTTCGCGTGGCCGGGCGGACAAGTGCTCGCGCGCTACGTGCTCGATCACCCCGAGGTGGTGCGCGGTCGCCGGGTGCTCGACTTCGCCAGCGGCTGCGCCATCGAAGGGCTCGCGGCGTTGAAGGCGGGTGCCAGCAGCGTGCTGTGCGCGGACATCGATCCCCTCGCGGCCACCGCGGCGAGGCGAAACGCCGAGCTGCTGGGCCTGCCTCTCGAGACCACCACCGACGATCTGATCGGCACCACCATCGACGCCGACGTCATCCTCGCGGGCGACGCCTGCTACGAGCCCGCCCTCGCGGCCCGCGTGCGCCAGTGGCTCGCGCGACAACGCGCCGTGGTGCTCATCGGCGATCCACTCCGGGTTCCGGGCATCGACGACGGGCTCGAGCGCGTCGCGACGTACGACGCGTCCTTCGACGGAGACCCGCGCGGCCTGACCACCTGGAAGACGCACGTCTTGCGGGCTGTTCCGTTCGCGGACCCCGCGCGCTGATCGCCACATTCAGTTGCCACCACCGGCCTCGGGCGGCATACGCGCCAGCATGACGTCCGTCGAAGCAGAGAAGCGCAGCATCGCCCTCGTCCAGAAGGCCATCGCCGAGATCAAGAAGGGCAAGATGGTCATCCTCACCGACGATGAGGATCGCGAGAACGAAGGCGATCTCGTGATGGCCGCCGAGAAGGTGACCCCGCAGGCCATCAACTTCATGGCGCGCGAAGGCCGCGGCCTGGTGTGCCTCTCGCTGACCGAGGAGCAGGTGCGCCGCCTGAGCCTGCCGCTGATGGTCACCGACAACACCTCGCCCCGGCAGACCGCGTTCACCGTCTCGATCGAGGCCGCGCACGGCGTCAGCACCGGCATCAGCGCCGCCGATCGTGCCCACACCATCAAGACCGCGATTCGCCCCAACGCGCTGCCCGCCGAGCTCTCGCGCCCGGGCCACGTCTTCCCCCTGCGCGCGCGCGACGGCGGGGTGCTCGTGCGCCCCGGCCACACCGAGGCGTCGGTCGATCTCGCGCGGCTCGCCGGCTTCGCGCCCTCGGGCGTGATCTGCGAGGTGATGAACGACGACGGCACGATGGCCCGCCGCCCGCAGCTCGAGCGCTTCGCGAAGAAGCACAAGATCCACCTCCTCGCGATCGCCGACCTGATCACCTACCGCCTCGCCAACGAGCGCCTCGTGCGCCGCATCGGTGAGACCAGCCTGGTGCGCCCGCCGTGGGGCACCTTCACCGCGTACGCGTATTCCACCGACGTCGACCCCGTGGTGCACCTCGCGCTCGTGCTCGGCGACGTCTCGGGCAAGAAGCCGGTGCTGACCCGCGTGCACCGCTCGACGCCGCTGGGCGATCTCTTCGATCAGATCGAGGGCGACGGCTCGCTCAAGCGCGCGTTCGACCACATCAAGAAGGAAAAGCGCGGCGTCATCGTGCTGTTGCAGAAGCCGGTCACCGGCGCCGACGCGCTCGCCCGCAAGCCGCCCTCGAACGAGGTGGTGCACGCCGGCCAGGCCCGCCTCAAGGAGATCGGCATCGGCGCGCAGATCCTCCAGGACCTCGGGGTCGAGCGCCTGCGCCTGCTGACCAACACCCCGAACCAGATCGTCGGCGTCGAGCGCTATGGAATCGAAGTGGTCGATCAGATTCGGCTGGGAGTAGGGTGAGCCCGATGCCCCGCACCTTCGAAGGCAACGTCGTCAGTCCCAAGGGCCGCTTCGCCATCGCGGTCAGCCGTTTCAATTCCTTCATCACCGACCCGCTGACCCAGGGCGCGCTCGACGCGCTCCTGCGGCACGGCGTCGCCGACAAGGACATCGACGTCTTCAAGTGCCCCGGCACGTGGGAATTGCCCGGCCTCTGCCGCCGCCTCGCCGAGAGCGGCAAGTACGCCGGCATCGTCGCGCTGGGCTGCGTGATCCGCGGGGGAACGCCGCACTTCGAGCACGTCAGCGCCGAGGTCAGCAAGGGCATCGGCCACCTCTCGCTGCACTCCGACTGCGCCGTCACCTTCGGCGTGCTCACCACCGACACCGTCGAGCAGGCCGTCGACCGCGCGGGCGTGAAGGCCGGCAACAAGGGCGCCGAAGCGGCCGTCGCGTGCATCGAGATGGTCAACCTCTACGCCCAGCTGCCCGGAGCGAAGTGAGTGGGCGCCCGACGTCTCGGCCGCGAGCGCGCGTTGCAGGCGCTCTATCAACTCGAGGGTGACCCCAAGCTCGGCGCCGCGGGTGCGCTCGAGGCCGCGTGGGTGGCGCACGACGACGAGGGCCCGCGCGACCCGCAGGCCGCGACCTTCGCCAAGGAAATCGTCGACGGCGTGCAGCAGCACCTCGCCGAGATCGACAAGCTCATCGAGGAGCACTCGCACAACTGGCGCCTCGAGCGCATGCAGCGCATCGATCGCAACGTGCTGCGCATCGGCGTCTTCGAGCTCAAGTACGCCCCCGAGATTCCCCGCAAGGTGACCATCAACGAGGCCGTCGAGCTCGCGAAGACCTTCGGCAACGAGGCGTCGAGCGCGTTCATCAACGGCCTGCTCGACCGCATCGCCGGCACCGTTCAGAAGGCCTGATCCCCACGTGAAGCCGCAGCAACTCCCGGTCAACCTCGACGCCATCGACACCCTCAGCGGCATCGAGGCGGTGTGTTGCTTCATCAGCGAAGACGAGCGGCCGCTCTCGGGCGCCGCGGGCTTCGTCGACTGGCGGCTGTGTGGGGAGTTCTCGCGCATCTTGAAGTCGGGGTTCTTCACCGGCACGCCGGGCGACAAGCTGCTGCTCCCGGTCGGAGCGCACGTGCCAGCGAAGAAGCTCTTCGCCGTGGGCCTCGGCCGCAGCCAGGGCATCACCGGGCTGGGCCTCGAGCACGCCCTCACGCAGGCCGCGTCGATGCTGACGAAGGCCCAGGTCGAGTCGGTGGCGCTCGCCTTCCCCGTGCTCCCGAAGGCGGTGGCGCCGACCCGCGACGAGCTCATCGCCCGGGCCTTCGCGCCGCACTTTCATGGCGCGGTGGCCGTCTTTGGCTAAAGCCCGTTAGACTGCGCAGTGGTGGTGGCCGCGATGCGAAAGGTGCTGATCGTCGAAGACTCCGGTGCGACGCGCGAGCTGCTCCGCGCGGCCCTCGAGACGCTCGAGGTGGTCGAAGTGCACACGGCGATCAACGGCTTCGACGCGCTCAAGGTGCTCCCGCGGCACCGCTTCGAGCTGATCATCACCGACATCAACATGCCCGACATCAACGGGCTCGAGCTGATCAACTTCGTGAAGAAGAACCCCCACTACAAAGACACGCCGCTCTTCGTGGTGACCAGCGAGGGCCGCGAGCAGGACCGCGATCGCGGGCTCCAGCTCGGCGCCAACGAGTACGTGGTCAAGCCGTTCTCGCCCGAGCGCATCAGCGAGCTGGTGCGGCAGTACCTGAAGCTCTGAAACGAGCGCTCTTCGAAGATGGCGCCCCGGGCCCTCACCGAGTTCGTCGCCGAGGCGACCGAGATCCTCGACAACCTCGAGCGGGAACTGGGCGCGCTCGAAGACGCGGGCGGCGCGGAGCCTGACCCCGATCGCCTCAACGCCATCTTCCGCGCGGCGCACTCGCTCAAGGGGCTCTCGGCGATGTTCGGCCTCGAGAACCTCGCGCGCCTCTCGCACCGCGCCGAAGACCTGCTCGACAGCTTGCGGCTCGGCCGGGTGCGGCTCGACGGCGGCCTGCTCGCCACGCTCGACGAGACCCTCGACGTGCTGCATTCCATGCTCGGCGAGGTCGCGCGCGGGGAAGACTCGCCCGATCTCAAAGAACGCGCGGAGGTGGTCACCGCCTCGCTCCAGCGGCTCGCCGCGGGGCAGCAGGCCGACGCGGTCGACGTGCTCGACGAGCTGGGCATCGACCCCGCGGTGCGCGCGGTCTTCACCGAGTACGAGGAGCACCGGCTCCGCGAGAACGTGAAGAAGGGCGTCACGCTGTGGAAGGTGCGCGCCGTCTTCGGCCTCGACGACTTCGACACCCGGCTCACCGAGGTGAACAAGGCGCTCAAGCCGCTGGGCGAGGTGGTGAGCACGCTGCCCAGCTCGCAGCCCGGTGACGAGGCGTCGATCGCGTTCGATCTCATCTTCGGCAGCGGCAAGCCGAAGGAGCAGATCGAGCAGGTGCTCACCGAGGGCGTCTCGCTGTCGCTGCTCGGCTCGAAGACCCCCCGCGCGTCGTCGCCGACGCTCTTCCCCGTCGCGACGCAGCAGCACGTGAAGCCCCCGCCGCCGGTGCCCTCGTCGCCCGGCGCGGTGAACAAGCGGCCGGCCATCTGGGACGACACCAGCATCAGCGGCCCGGCGCTGACGCCCTTGCCGCAGCCCGCGCCGAGCACGCCCTCGGGCCTCACGCGACTGGGGCCCGACACCAGCCTCCGCAGCCTCACCAACACGGTGCGCGTCGACATCGGGCGCCTCGACGCGCTGATGAACTCCATCGGCGAGCTGCTGCTCATTCGCAGCAACATCGAGCGGCTGGCCGAGGGCGCGCGCCAGGCGAGCGGACCGGCGCTGCCCAAGCTGTGGGGCCAGGAGCTCCAGCGCGAAGCCCGGGCCCTCGAGCGTCGCCTCGACGAGCTGCAGAAGGGCGTGCTCGAAGTGCGCATGGTCCCCCTGGGCCAGGTGTTCGACAAGCTCGCGCGCCTGATGCGCCGGCTGGTGCGCGAGTCGGGGAAGGACGTGGGCTTCGACGTGTCGGGCGGCGACGTCGAGCTCGACAAGCTGATCGTCGAAGAGCTCTCGGACCCGCTGATGCACCTCTTGCGCAACGCGCTCGATCACGGCGCCGAGTTGCCCGACGTGCGCCGCTCGCAAGGGAAGGACGAGCGCGCCACCATCGGCCTCATCGCGCGGCAGCAGGGCAATCACGTGGTCATCGAGGTGAAGGACGATGGCGCCGGCCTCGACGAGAAGCGCATTCGCGAGGTGGCCATCGAGCGCGGGCTGGTGACGCGCGACCAGACCGAGGAAATGGAGCGCCGCGAGCTGCTCAACCTCGTGTTCCAGCCGGGCTTCAGCACCCGCACCGACGTGTCGGAGCTCTCGGGCCGCGGCGTCGGCCTCGACGTGGTGAAGACCAACCTCCAGCGGCTCTCGGGCCTCATCGACATCGACAGCCGGCGCGGGGTGGGGACGACGTTCACCCTCACGCTGCCGCTCACGCTTGCCATCATTCGCGCGCTGATGGTCAGCGCGTCCGACCGCACGTACGCCATTCCCCTCAACTCGGTGCTCGAGATCGTCCAGGTGCGCAGCGACTCGCTCAAGACCATCGAGCGGCGCGAGGTGTTCGAGGTGCGCGGGCAGACCATGCCCTTCGTGCGGCTGGCGCGCGTGTTCAACCTGCCCGAGCAGCCGCGCGTCTCGCACTACGTGGTGCTGGTGGGTCTCGCGCAGCAGCGCCTCGGGCTCGCCGTCGACGACCTCCTCGGCCAGCAGGACATCGTGACCAAGCCGCTCTCGGGGCGCCTGCGCGGCATTCCCGGCGTGGCGGGGGCGACCGAGCTCGGTGACCGGCGGGCGGTGCTGGTGCTCGACGTCGGCGCGCTGATGGAAGAGCTGCTGCGGCCGTCGCTCGAACGCGCCCAGTCCTGAAGCCCTTTGGGGCTATGGTGCGGCCTGCGTGTCGACCTTCGCGGCGCTGCTCGATCGTTTCTTCTATCGACCCGACGAGGCGGTGGGCCCGTTCCTCGACGACGCGCCGCAGCTCGACCGCGCGTCGGAGCCGGTGCCCGAGGAGCTGCCCGAGGAGTTCCTGGCGTTCGATCTCGAGGGCGAGACCTACGCGGTGCCCATCGCGGCGGTGCGCGAGATCTTGAAGGTCACGCTGGTCACCGAGATTCCCCGCGCGAAGAAGAACCTCGTGGGGCTCATCAACGTGCGCGGCGACATGCTGCCGCTCTACGACGTGAAGGTGCGCCTGCGCCTGGCCGACAAGGTGCCGGTGGTGCGCACCGCGAAGGACGTGTCTCGCGCCAGCCGCATCGTGCTGCTGCGCGATCTCTCGGGTGACGCGGGCGTGCTGGTCGACTCGGTGCGCGGCGTGGTGAAGCTCCAGCTCTCTCGGCTCGAAGAGGCCCCGCAGCTCGGCATCGATCGCAACGCCATCGCCGGCCTCGGCCGCGGCGACGGGCACCTCTTCATCCTGCTCGACGTCGAGGAGGCGCTCTCGTGACCGCCCAGCGCGCCGAGGGTGACGTGTCGCTCGTGCAGCTGTGCGTGGTGCGCATCGGCCGCGAGACCTACGCGCTCGACCTGAAGCGCATCGACGAGATCCTCCCCGTGCCCCAGCTGACGCCGCTGCCCCGCGCGCCCGCGTTCCTCGAGGGCGTGGTCAGGCTGCGCGGCGAGGTGTTGCCGGTGGTGGACGCGCGCAAGCGCCTCAAGGTGACGTCGACCGCGAGCGAGGCGTTGACGCCGTCGGGCAAGCCGCGCAAGACCGAGCGCCTGATGGTGTGCCGAATCGGGCCGAGGCGGTTGGGCGTGCTGGTCGACGCGGTGACGCAGGTGCGGCGCGTGCCGCGGAGCGCGTTGCGTCCTGCTCCGCTGGCGACCGCGCACGTGCTGGGCGTCACCGGTGAGGGCGACCAGGTCACCATGCTGCTCGACGTGAAGGCGCTGCTCGAGGAGGGCGCGTCGTGAACGCCGGGGTGTTCGACGCCGAGGCCGACGCCCGCTACCGCGCCCTCGACGCGCTGCCGCCGGGCCCCGGGTCGCTCGAGCTGCTGCTCGTCGGTCTCCACGACACCAACTGGCGCGTGCGCCGGCTCGCCGCCGATCGCGTCGCCGCGCTCAAGCCGACGCCCGAGACGGTCGACCACCTGGTCTCGATGCTCGGTCGCCGCGACGACACCGGCGCCCGCAACGCCGCCGCGGCCGTGCTGGCGCAGCTCGGGCCGGCCTCACTCGAGCCGCTCGTCGCGCTGCTGCGCCACCCCGACCCCGACCAGCGCAAGTTCGCCGCCGACATCCTGGGGGAGCTGCGGCGCACCGAGGCGGTCGAGGCGCTGGTCACCGCGGTCGCCGACGCCGACGCCAACGTGCGCACCTCGGCGGCGGAGGCGCTGGGCCGGGTGGGAGGCCCCGACGCGCGCCGGGCCCTCGAGCGGCTGCTCGGCTCGAGTGACGTGATGCTGCGCGTGTGCGCGCTCGAAGGGCTCGCGCACCTCGGGCTGCCAGTACCGCTGCCCGCGCTCGTTCCGCTGCTCGCCGATCCCCTCACCAGGCGCAGCGCGTGGCGGCTGCTCGGCCACGTGCACCACCCCACGGCGCTGCTGCTGACGGTGCGCGGCCTCGCCGCCCGCGAGTCACGAGACGCCGCGCTGGTCGCGATCGGCGCCGCGGGCCGCCAGCTGGGCACGGAGTGGGAGAACGACGTGAAGATCGTCCTCTCCAACGTGCGCGATCTCTACACGTGGCTCGAGAGCGCGCTCGCGTCGAGCGAGGCCGATCGCCGGCTGGGTGCGCTGACCGTCGCCGCGGCCCTGTCTGACGCGCGGCTCGCGCTGGCGGTGGTGCGCTCGGTGCACGGCGGCGCCGACGCCGAGTGGGCGTTGGATGCGTTGCTGCGCATGGGCCTCGCTGGCGCGCACGCGCTGCTCGCCTCGCCCGAGACGCTGGCCGATCTCCCCGGTGAGGCGCGCGCGGTCGCATCTGACGCGCTGGTGCGGTTGGCCGAGCCGGCGCTGTGCGGCGCGCTGGTGGCCCTGCTCGACAGCGGCGACCCGGAATTGGCGGAGCTCGGCGCGCGCGCGCTGGGCAAGACCCGCTCGCGCGAGGCCATCGAGCCGCTGGTGCGCCTCTTCGACGACGACATGCTCGCGGTGCACGCGTGGCACTCGCTGGTGTTGCTCTCGCACAGCTGGCCCGACGCCGTGCGCGAGGCGCTGCAGCCGCTGGTGAAGGGCAAGCTGCGTCCGCACGTGGTGCGCGCGTGGGCGGAGATCGTCGGCCCGCGCGCCCACGACGTCATCAAGCGCGCGCTGCACGACGCGAGCGAGCCGCTGCGCGCCGCCGCGACCGAGGCGTCGCTCCACACCCCGCGCGAGACCGGCGCCGTGCTCCAGTCGTCGATCATCGACGAGTCGCCCATGGTGCGTCGCGCCGCGGCCCGCACGCTGTCGCGGCTCCCGGTGGTCGAGGCCCAGCCGCTGCTCGCCCGCGCGCTGCAAGACGAAGACGACACGGTGCTCGCGGTGGCCTGCACCGCCGCCGGCCAGCTCGGGGTGCGCGACGCGGTCGATCGCCTCGACGCGCTGAGCCGTCACATCTCCGCCGCGGTCGCGGTCGCCGCGCTCGAGGGCCTGGCGCTGATGGGCCGGCTGAGCGACGAGCTGTTGATGCGCGCCACCGCGCACTCCGATCCCGAGCTGCTCAAGCTGGCGCTCTCGCTGGGCGCCGATCGCGCGGTGCTCATTCCCCGTGCGGTGCCGGCGCTCGAGCATTCCCGCTGGGACGTGCGCGTCGCGGCCGCGCGGCTGTTGGCCGTCGCCGCGGGGCGGGAAGCGGTGAGCCCGTTGCAAGACGCCGTGGCGCGCGAGACCGACGACGTGGCGCGCGCGCTCCTCGACGAGGCGTTGCAGTCGTTGCTGCGGCGGGTGTGACGTGCCCGGTCCCGATTCGCGCATCGAGATGAGCGCCGAGGAGCTCCACCTCCTCCGTGACGTCTTCTCGCGCGCGTGCGGCTTCATGCTGCGCGAGGACCTCAAGTTCATCGCCGAGCGCCGCCTCGCCCCGCGACTCGAGCTGCTGGGCCTGCGCGACTACGGCGCCTACGCCCGCTACC
Source organism: Myxococcaceae bacterium (assembly GCA_046351675.1). Lineage (GTDB taxonomy): Bacteria > Myxococcota > Myxococcia > Myxococcales > Myxococcaceae > Archangium_A. The sequence goes on along the minus strand of JAXLYB010000004.1, from coordinate 68,156 downwards.
TGCGCTTCGACGCGCGCGGCCCGGAGGAGCTCGAGACCGCCATCGATCTCCTCGTGCCGCACGAGACGTACTTCTTCCGCGAGCCGGTGCAGCTGCAGTGCTTCAAGGACGAGCTGGTGCCGCGCCTGCTGCAGCGCAACGAGCGCCGCCACTCGCTCTCGCTGTGGTCTGCCGGCTGCTCGACGGGCGAAGAGCCGTACACGCTCTCGATGCTGCTCTCGGAGGTTCCGGCCTTCACCGGGTGGGACCTCGACGTGCTCGGCACCGATCTCTCGCGCAAGGCGCTCTCGACCGCCCGCCGCGCCGAGTACGGCCCCATGGCGTTGCGCGCCACCACGCCGGAGCAACAGGCCCGCTTCTTCGAGAAGCTCGACGGCGGACGCGTGCGGTTGCAACAGGCGTTTCGCGACCCGGTGCGCTTCGGCCAGCTGAACCTGCTCGACGCGGCCGCGGTGGCGCTGCTCCCGCGCTTCGACGTCATCTTCTGCCGCAACGTGCTCATCTACTTCGACCAGGCCACGCGGCGCCGGGTGGTCGAGCTCTTCTACGACCGCCTCGTCGACGGCGGTTACCTCCTGCTCGGCCACTCCGAGAACCTGCTCCAGGTGTCGACGCGCTTCGAGCTGGTTCAGCTCGAGGGCGACCTGGTGTACCGAAGGGCTGGCTCATGACGCGCGCGAAGTCCCCCCCTCCGTCCGACAAACCCGAGCGGGCCCTGCGGGTATTGATCATCGACGACTCGGCCGCGGCCCGCCGCGCGTTGACGAAGGTGCTCGAGCTCGCGCCCGGCATCGAGGTGGTGGGCAAGGCCGCCGACGGCGAAGAGGGCCTCAAGAAGGCGCTCGAGCTGCAGCCCGACGTCATCACGCTCGATCTCGAGATGCCGCGCATGGACGGCTACGCCTTCCTGCGGTTGCTGATGGCGCGCGCGCCGACGCCGGTGATCGTCGTGTCGTCGTACGGCCACCCGTCGGACACCTTCAAGGCGCTGCAGCTGGGCGCGTTCGACTTCGTGGCGCGACCGGGTGAGGGCGATGACGCTGGCTTCGCGGCGATTCGCGCCGAGCTCATCGAGAAGCTGCGCGCCGCGCCGTTCATGCGCCGCGACGAGCGCAAGCCCGCCACGCCGGCGAAGAAGAAGAGCAGCACCTCGTTGCCGCCGGTGCCCGAGGCCCCCAAGGCCGAAGTCGTGCAGCTGGTGCTCATCGGCGCGTCGACCGGCGGTCCCCCCGCGGTGCAGAGCGTCATCGAGTGCCTCATCGGGTTGCCGGTGTGCGTGGTGGTCGCGCAGCACATGCCCGCGCGCTTCACCCAGGCGTTCGCCGAGCGGCTCGACCAGCTCCTCCCGTTCCGCGTGACCGAGGCGAAGACGGGCGACCCCATCGTCGCGGGCCGCGTCTACGTGGCGCCTGGTGGTGAGCAGCTCGAGCTCGATCGCCATGGAGACCGGCTGACGCTCGAGGTGAAGATGACCACGCCGGCCGACCCCCACGCCCCCTCGGTCGATCGCCTCTTCGCCTCGGCGGCCCGTCACGCCCCGCCGAACACCCGCGCGCTGGTGCTCACCGGCATGGGCGCCGACGGAGGGAAGGGCGCCGCCCTGCTCAAGCGCGCCGGCATCGACGTGTGGGCCGAGGCAGAGAGCACCGCGGTGGTGTTCGGCATGCCCGAGGCCGCCATCAAGTCGGGCGCGGTGACCCGCACACTCCCATTGAACGAGCTGGGCCCGGCGCTGGCCAGGACGCTCAAGGGCAAGGGCTGACCACTCAAGGGCTGAACGAAGGCGCGAAAGCGAATACCTTCGAGCGCGGTCATGACGATTCGTGCGTTGGTGGTCGACGACTCGATGCAGCTGCGGCGCAGCGTGATGTACGCGCTCCAGCGGCTCGGCGACGTCGTGTGCGTTGAGGCAGGCGACGGGGCTGAGGCCATCAAGAAGTTCCAGCAGGGCAAGTTCGACATCGTGCTGACCGACATCAACATGCCGGTGCTCGATGGCCTCAAGCTGACGGCGCACCTCCGCGGCGACCCCGCGAACCAGAAGCTGCCGATCATCATCATCACCACCGAGGCCGCGCAGGAAGATCGCGAGCGCGCGATGAAGATCGGCGCGAGCGCGTACCTCATCAAGCCGGTCAAGGCGCAAGAGGTGCTCGAGACCGTGCAGCAGCTGCTCAACCTCACCCCCTCATGAACACCCTCGCGCTGCTGATCGCGGCCGTCCTCGCTGGCGCGCCGCTCGCCGAGGTCTCGCCGTTCTCCGCGAAGACGCTGCCCGACGGCTCGATCGAGTACTCGTACGACCTGAGCCTGCTGAAGAGCTCCGGCGGCACGGCTGACGCCATCTCCGCGAACGGCGAAGACAAGGTGAAGGCCTTCTTGAAGGGGCTGCCGCGCACGGTGAAGGTGACGGTGGCTCCCGGCGCGCCGCTCGAGGTGAGTGCGGGCCGCCCGGCGGAGGCCGGCAAGCTGACCACCTCGTTCGCGACCATCGCCGACGGGCCCATGGCGTCGGACAACCCGCTCGAGAAGGGCGGCAAGAAGCTGCACCCGCCGCTCGACCCCATCGAGCCCAAGCTGTTGCTGAGCGCCGAGGCCGTCGCGTGGCAGGTGCGCCAGGTGGAGCTGAGCGCGCTCGCCGCCGTCGAGGTCGACACCGAGGCGCTGCGCCGCGAGCTGTGGAACAAGGTGCTCGAGCTCGCGATCGCGAAGGTGAAGGCCGCGCCGAGTGGCGACTCGAAGGAAGGCGCCATCGCGCTCGCCGCCCGCCTCGCCGCCGCGTCGGCCTGCCTCGACAAGGCGAAGGTCGCCGCCAACGTGCGCGCGGTGCCCGATCTCTCGACCGCGGTCGACGCGGAGATCAGCCGCCTCACCGCCTCGCCCGATGCCCTCGTCGCGCCGCAGCCGTGGTCGTGGCGTCCCGAGCTGCACTGCGCGTGGGTGCGCGCGCGGGCCATCGGGGAGCCCTTCGAGCGGAGCCGCGCTGGCACCGCGGCGGTGCTGACGTTCTTCGCCTTCCTCAAGCAGGATCCGAAGCTCGCCGCGACCTGGGACAAGGTGCGCGCGCGCCGCGATCTCTTCCTCGGCGCGCCCGCGAAGGACGGCATGGCGCTGTGGAAGGAGCACGCCAAGGACGACCCGGCCGACTTCATCGATCACCTCAACGAGTTCATCGAGTCGCTCTCGATGGACGATCGCGTGCCGCCCGCGCTGGTCGCCGCGCCGAGCACGCCGTTCGAGCGCTTCCTCTCGGAGCTCAGCGGTGCCGAGCGCGCGCACGCCTTCGCCGAGCTCGCCGCCGCGGTGCAAGACGGCCGCGTCAACCCCAACACCTCGACCTGGCCGCTCGCCCGCGATTCGTCGCTCGCGCCGCTGTGCTCGCAAGACAAGGGCAAGGTGGTGCAGTTCGACGGCGACTGGCGCGAGCGCTTCGTGGCGTCGTTCTCGGCGCTGGTCGGCAGCTCGGGGGAGGCGCGCGGTGGTCTGCCGCTGCCCGAGCGCGAAGACTCCGAGCGCAGCGAGCTGAAGGTGAAGCTCCTCGTGCCGCCGCTGCTCGAGGTCGAGCCGCTGAGCGAGCTCTTCTCGCGCGAGGCGGAGTCGCTCTCGAAGCTGGTCGACGCGCTCAACGCCGAGAAGCTCAGCGGCCTCACTGGACTCGCGCCCGATGGCTCGCGCACCGGCCCGCTCATTGCCACGGCGAAGACGTGGATTCCGCGCCTCAAGGGCCTCGCCGCGCTCGCCAACCCCGAGACGCAGGGCGCGAAGGAGGTCGCCGAGGGCCGTCGTTTCGCGACCGCCTGGCGCAGCGAGCCCGCATTCTCGAAGGACGTGCGCGAGGTCTCGGCGTCGCCGGTGTCGATGAGCGACTCGCGCGAGCACGCCGCCATCGTGGGCGTGTCACGTCGCGAGCTCACGGTCGGGTTCGTCCAGGCGCCGAAGATGCAGCTCGGCGCAGGGGCGGGTGAGGGCTTCGAGCTCGCGCCGTCGGAGCAGCGCTACATCGTGCCGGTGCTGGTGAGCGTCGAGGCGCCGGCTTCGCCCACGCGCCTGCCGATCGAGCGCTCGGCGTTGAAGGCGCTCGTCGACGGCGTGTCGCGCGACGCGAACGAGGCCGAAGGCGCCTTCGTGCAGGCCGTGAAGCAGTGACGCGTCTCGCGCTCGCCGCCTGCCTGGTTTGTGCGTGCGCGCCGCCGATGGTCACCGTGCCCTCGCCTGACGCGGGCTGCACGCCGGGCACCAGCGTGCTCGCCCCGGAGTTGCTCAACGGCCGCGACCTGGGCGGCATCGCGACGCCCAATGGCCCACTGCAGTGCGGTCAGCTCTTCCGCTCGGCGGCGCCCTCGGGCCTCAAGAGCTCCGGGTGCGCGGGCTTCGCGCAGCTGGGCATCAAGACGGTCATCGACTTGCGCGAGGCGTCGGAGCGCCTGGGCACCCCGTTCGCCGATTGCGTCACGCAGCAGGTGACCACGGTGATCGCGCCGCTGCCGATTCCCTACTCGGTGAGCGCGGCCGACTACCTCGCCGATCTCCATACCGACGCGTCGATCACGAAGGTGTTCGAGACGATGGCCGACGACGCGAGCTGGCCCATGCTCTTCAACTGCACCTACGGGCGCGACCGCACCGGCATCGTCGCGGCGATGGTGCTGCAGCTCGCGGGCGCGTCACGCGAAGACATCCTCGTCGACTACCGCCGCACCGCCGACTCGGGCTTGAGCATCACGCCGGCCAGCCTCGAGGCCGCGCTCGATGAGCTCGATCGCCTCGGTGGAGCTGAAGCGCACTTGCTGTCCCTCGGGCTGAGTGCCGATGCGGTGGCCAACGTGCGCCGTCACGTGCGCGGCAACTGACTCAGCCGCCGCACTGGTACCGCACGACACGCGGCCCGGCCTCGGTGCGCTCGAGGAAGAGAAAGCCGCCCTCGGGGAGCACGGTCAGCTCGCGGAAGGTCTCTTCAGGCGACGAATTGGCGGCGAAACGCGTGACGCCGATCGGCCGGCCATCGAGTGGATCGAGGCACAGCACCGTGATGCCGAACTGCACCGCCTCGGGCATCGAGCCGGGCAGCTCGGTGATGGCGCCGAGGTAGATGATGCCGGCGTGATCGGTGTCGAGCGCGTTCAAGCCCACGAGCGGCGCGCCGACCGGGAACTGCCGCGTGAAGCGGTGCGCCTGCGACGGACGCTCGATGGCGGTCACCATCACCAGCCCCGCGGCCATGTCGACGATGTTCGCGGTGAGGAACGTCTTGCCGTCTTGCGCGGGCCGGCCGGGGAACTCGGGGCGTTCGGTGTCGGCCTTGCCGTCGGAGCTCCCGACGCGCACCACGTCGCCGTGTTCGCGCTCGACGTAGATCGACTCACCGTCGCTGAAGAGACCGGTCGCGGCGCCACCTTCGGGCATGCCCTTGCCGACGATCGACAGCTCGCCGCGCGGCTTGCCATCGGGCCCGATGACCGCGATCGACTTGTCGATCAGCCGGTCGAGCACGAGCGCGGTCCCATCGGGCGTCACCACCACGTCCTGCCCCGCCTGCACCGGAATCGGCACGGTGCCCGCCGGCTTGCCGAACTTGTCGAGCTTCACGAGGCGCTCGTTCACCTGGTCGAGGATCCACACGTTGCCCAGGGCGTCGACCGTCAGGCTCATCGGCGCTTCGGGGTTCGCCTCGTCGGGTCGGGTGCGGCCGAGGTTGCCTTCACCGCTGCCCCAGCCGAACTTCGCGAGCTCCGTGCCGGGACCTGTCTTCGCCTCGGGCAGTCCGGCGTCGAGTGCGTAGACTTGCTTCACCGGGGCGCTCGACCGGGTGCGGCCGCCATCGACCTCAGCGGCTTGTGGTGACTGGTCGGGCTGGTTTTCCCGAGGAGTTTCACGCCTCAACCACCACACCAGGGCGATGGTGACGACGGCGATGGCGGTCAGCGCGGCTGGCGTGCGGCCCTTCATCGGCGCGCGTTGAAGCACGGCGCACTCACGAGATCACCTGTCACCCGAGAGTGACGGTCTCTGCAGATCGGCCGCGTTTCGGACGGCTGTTCTGATCGAGAACAGGCTTCAGGGCGAGAACCGGCGGTCCAACGCGTAAACGGGTTTGACGAAATCGCGGCTCTTCCGAGCGAGCTCGAAAACGGCACGGGCATCGCAAAGTGGAGCACGCATGATCGCCTCCGTTCGTCGCGTCGTCCTCGCTTCGACCCTCTCCCTCCTCGGTTGTGCCGGCACGGTCGGCTCGACGGAGGCCGATGGCACCATGCTGCAGGGCGCCGACGAGGCGACGGGCACGATCTCGAGCGAGCTGTCGGCCGGCGTGCCGCTGGGCTCGACCCTGAAGACCACGTCGAACCTGAACCTGCGCACCAGCGCGTCGATGAGCGGCACCATTCGCCTCGTGATTCCCCAGGGCGCGACGGTCACCACCGTCAACACCGCGCAGCCGAGCGGCGGTTGGTACAACGTGAAGTACAACGGCGTGGTCGGCTGGAGCTACGGCGCCTACCTGAACCTCGTCGACTCGCCGTCGACGCCTTCGACCCCGTCGAACCCGACGCCGAGCAGCAACGTGCGTGACGCGGCCATCGCGCGCGCGCAGGGCGCGGTCGGCTTCTCGTACTGGTGGGGCCACGGCCGCTGGATTCCGAACGGCGCGACGTCGTCGACCAAGGGCACCTGCACGGGCAGCTGCCCCAACTGCACGCACGGCGGCGGCTACGGCGCGGACTGCTCGGGCCTCGCGGCCAAGGTGTGGGAAGTGCCGTCGTCGAACAACGTGATGACCAACGACTCGCACCCGTACTCGACCGTCAGCTTCGTCGGCAGCAACTCGCAGTGGTCGACCATCTCGCGCTCGAACGTCCAGAAGGGCGACGCGCTCGTCTACAACACCAACGGTGCGGGCCACATCTTCATCTACGAGTCGGGCGATGGCTGGGGCTCGATGTGGGCGTACGAGGCGAAGGGCTGCGCGTACGGCATCATTCACGACCTGCGCACTGCGACGTCGGCGTACAAGGCGATTCGCCGCGCGGGTTGGTGAGCTGATTACGGAGGGCTGAACCCGCGCGCGGTGTTGACCTGCTGCCGCGCCGCGACGCCGTTCGGCCCATTCTGCGACGAGACGATGTCGTAGCCCTTGTCGAAGAGCGCCTTCAGGTCGCTCACGCTCGGGCTCGCCGCGTTGGTGTACGTGAAGCTGCGGAACCCGTTCGGGTGGAGCTTCTGCGTGGTGATCGCCGCGGGGTCCACCGGCGGGTCGAACTCCACGATGAACGCGTTGGGGAAGCCGCCGTCGACCACCAGGTCGGCATCAGCGGGCGTCGACGCCACGTTCACCACGAAGAACACCGTGCTCGCTCCGGGCAGCTGGGCGACCATCGGCAGATCGCCCACGTTCACCTCGAGGAACGCATAGTCCTCAGCGTTGAGCGCGTGCACTTCCTGGATGGTGCGCGCGAAGTCGACGGTGCGCTTCACGGTGAGCTGCACCACCATCTTGCCGCGCAGGTAGTTGAGGACGTCGTCGAGCCGCTGGAACTTCTCGGTGGTCGACGGCACGCGGTGACACGCGGTGACCTGCGCGGCGGTGCTCGTCTCGATGACACGGTTGTAGCAATCGATCGACTCGAAGATTTCGAGCGGGCTCGAGTGCGAGATGACCGGCACGTTGTCGGAGGTGACGCGCACGTCGATCTTCACGCCGTCGGTGCCGTCGGCGTACGAGGCCGCGATCGCGCCGTTCGAGTCGTAGGGGATGCTCGTGGTCCACGAGCCGCCGTGCGCGATGGAGAACACGCGCGGGCAGTTCGGGTTGCGCCAGCAGCCGCTCAGCGAGCCGCGCACGTAGCGGTTGGGATTCCCGGCGTCGGCGGTGCCCGCGTCGATTCCGGCGTCGACTGAAGTTCCCGCATCAACGCCCGCATCAACGCCCGCATCCACGCCCGCATCGACCACGCCAGCGTCCTGCGTGCCGGCGTCTGGGGCCCCCGCGTCGACTCCGGCATCAATGCCCGCGCCGGCATCGACTCCCGCGTCGAGCCCGGCGTCGACCACCACGCCCGCGTCGTTCGTGGCGCCGCCGTCAGTCGTCACGCCAGTTTCAGGCTCGGTGACGACCGGCATGCCGCAGCCGGCGATCGCGAGGATTGAGCAGAGCAGGGTGCGACGCATGCGCCCCCACTACCCACCCGCGCGGCCTCGATTCAAGGCCACCCTCGCTTTCGCGTACGGTGGGGGCCGTGCGACGTCGGTTGCCGATCATCGTGGCGGTTGCCGTCCTCGTGCCGCTCGTCGGCTTCTTCCTGCGCCTGGGCGTGAGCGAAGAAGACGGCGGGTACCACCGCAGGTTCAGGGACCGAGTCGAAGTGCGAAGAGCTGCGGCACGACTCGCCGAGGCAGAGCTCGACGCCGGGCTCTCGCTCCCCACCGCGCTCGTCGAGACAGATGGCAAGCGCCGAGTCTGTGTCGGTGAGGCCTGCGAAGAGGTTGGAGAGCTGCGGTGCTTGAACCGCGACTGCAGCCAGACCGAGCCAGTCGTGGAGAAGCCGAATCCGAACGAGCCGTTCGACACCGAAGTCGCGAGGCGATGTGCGTGGCTTGCCGGCGCGTCGCGCTGCGCAGATCGCCTGATCGCCGGCTGCGCCCCCGGCCTCGACCCGCATCACTTCGTACGGCTCACCGGTGAGTATCGCGACCCCCAACCGGAGCTGCGCTGCCTCGACGGCAACGGGCTCATCTCGTCCGCTGCCGACGCGGGGACACACTGGTTCGGCATCACGCGGGACTTCGATGGTGGAAGCGTCGTGTGCGTGGGGCCCGAGCGCGACCCTCACTGCGAGTGCGCCTTCTAGCGCTGCGCTTCCCAGACGTGCTTCTGCACTTCGAGGCAAAACCCATCGAACGAATCATCTGACGCGAACGCACTCCGCGGCACCGGCAGCGCCTCGTTCATCGCCAGCCCGCTCACCTCGTTCAGCAAGAACACCGCGAACGTCTTCGCGTCGACGCGGTCGACCTTCACCGCCGCCCACGGCACGAGCTGCTCAGCCCCATCGCGCGTCAACTTGAGCCCCTCGCCGGTCACCGCCATCTTCACCTTCTCGACCACGGTGACCTGCTCGAGCTCGTTCTGCCAATTCATCGAGCCGACCTGCACGCGCAGGTGCTTCTGCTTCGTGCGCCGCACGTGCCACAGCATCGACACCGCCATGCCGAACAACCACCCGAGCACCCACAGCACCGGCAGCGCGCCGATGAAGAGGCAGAGCGACGTGCCGAACTCGAGCCCGAGCCGCTGGGTGCTCCACGCGATCGACGCCGCGCCGAGCAACACGATCACCACGCGCCAGATCCGCGCGCGCGCCGACATCGTGCGCCCCAGCGCCTGCGCTTCCCGCTGACCTTCGGCGATCGAGGGCGGAAGCGTCCCCGGCTTCAGGCGTCGGTGCTCGAACTCGACCTCTTGCACGACCCTCGAGTTACCACGCCTCGCTCGGTCAGCGCGGAACGTCTCGTTGCGTCACCACACCTCGTCACCTACAAGCGCGCGATCATGACGTCCCGATACGACCCGTCAGTCATCGAACCGAAGTGGCAGGCCACCTGGGAAGAGCAGCAGCCCTTCAAGACGCCGACGGACCTCGCGGAGCTGAAGAAAAAGCCCAAGTTCTACGTGCTCGACATGTTCCCGTACCCCTCGGGCGCGGGCCTGCACATCGGTCACCCCGAGGGCTACACCGCCACCGACGTCGTCGCCCGCATCAAGCGCGCGCTCGGCTTCAACGTGCTGCACCCCATGGGCTGGGACGCGTTCGGTCTCCCCGCGGAGCGCTCGGCGGTGAAGGAAGGCATTCACCCCGCCATCATCACCAAGCGCAACGTCGACAACTTCCGCCGGCAGTTGAAGCGCATCGGCTTCAGCTACGACTGGTCGCGCGAAGTCGACACCACCTCCCCCGACTACTACCGGTGGACGCAGTGGATCTTCCTGAAGCTCCACGAGCGCGGCCTCGCGTACATGGCCGAGGTGCCGGTGAACTGGTGCCCCGCGCTCGGCACCGTGCTCGCCAACGAAGAGGTGAAGGAAGGCAAGTACGTCGAGACCGGCGACGCCGTCGAGCGCCGCATGATGAAGCAGTGGATGCTCAAGATCCCCGTCTACGCCGAGCGCCTGCTCGCTGATCTCGACGGCCTCGACTGGCCCGACGGCGTGAAGGAGATGCAGCGCAATTGGATCGGCAAGTCCGAGGGCGCGGAAGTGAAGTTCCGCATCGACGGCCGCGACGACTCCTTCATCGTCTACACCACGCGCCCCGACACGCTCTTCGGCGCCACCTACTGCGTGCTCGCGCCGGAACACCCGCTGGTCGCGACCATCACCACCGCCGCGCAGAAGTCCGCGGTCGAGGCGTACGTCAACGCCGCGAAGCAGAAGACCGATCTCGCCCGCAAGGCCGACGTGAAGGAGAAGACCGGCGTCTTCACCGGCGCGCACGCCATCAACCCCGCCAACGGCCAGAAGGTGCCGGTGTGGGTCGCCGACTACGTGCTCATCTCGTACGGCACTGGCGCGATCATGGCCGTGCCCGCGCACGACGAGCGCGACCACGCGTTCGCCACCACGTTCAAGCTGCCGATCGTCGAGGTCGTGAAGGGCGGCGCCGACGTGCAGAAGGAAGCGCACGTCGCTGAGGGTGTCGCCGTCAACTCCGGCTTCCTCGACGGGCTGAAGACCGACGCCGCGAAGCAGAAGATGATCGCCTGGCTCGAAGAGCAGAAGCTCGGCACCCGCCGCGTGCAGTACGCGCTGCGTGACTGGCTCTTCTCGCGCCAGCGCTACTGGGGCGAGCCGTTCCCCGTCGTGCACCTCGAAGACGGCACCATCGCCACGCTGCCCGAATCGGCGCTCCCGGTGACGCTGCCGCACGTCGACGAGTTCAAGCCCACCGCCGATGGCCAGCCGCCGCTCGGTCGCGCGGGCGATCAGTGGCTGATGGTGCAGCTGCCCGACGGCCGCAAGGGCGTGCGCGAGATCAACACCATGCCGCAGTGGGCCGGCTCGTGCTGGTACTACCTCCGCTACCTCGACCCGAAGAACACGCAGGCCGCGTGGGACAAGGAGCTCGAGAAGTACTGGATGCCCGTCGACCTCTACGTCGGCGGCGTCGAGCACGCCGTGCTGCATCTCCTCTACGCGCGCTTCTGGCACAAGGTGCTCTTCGACTGCGGCTACGTCAGCACCAAGGAGCCGTTCCAGAAGCTCTTCAACCAGGGAATGATCCTCGCGTACTCGTTCTCGCAGCAGGGCGCGTCGGTGGGCGAGGGCGCGCGCTACTTCTCCCCGAAGGACGTCGACGATCGCGAAGACGGCGCGTTCCTCAAGTCGACCGGCGAGAAGGTCGTCAAACAGATCGAGAAGATGTCGAAGTCGCGGCTGAACGTCGTGAGCCCCGATGAGGTCATCGAAGAGCACGGCGCCGATTCGCTGCGCCTCTTCGAGCTCTTCATGGGTCCGCTCGAGCAGGTGAAGCCCTGGCAGACCACCGGCGTCGCCGGCGTGGCGCGCTTCCTCGAGCGCGTGTGGCGGCTGTGCGTCGACACCGAGACCGGTCAGCCGGCAGCGAAGCTCACCGACGGCCCCGAGAGCGAAGATCCCGCGCTGCAGAAGGCGCTGCACAAGTGCATCAAGGCCGTGGAACACGACACGCTCGCGCTCCGCTTCAACACCGCCATCAGCCACATGATGACCTTCGTGAACGAGGCGACCTCGGCGAAGACGCTCTCGCGCGACGTGGCCCGCACGTTCGTGAAGGTGCTCGCGCCGTACGCGCCGCACATCTGCGAAGAGCTCTGGCAGCGGTTGGGCGGCACGGGCCTGGTGTGCCTGCAGGCGTGGCCGAAGTTCGACCCCGCGCTCACCGTCGAGAGCGAGGTCACCTACGCCGTGCAGGTGCTCGGCAAGGTGCGCGCGGAGATCACCGCGCCCGTCGACGCCACCGAAGCCCAGGTGCGCGCCATCGCCGAAGCCAACGAGCGGGTGAAGGCCGCCCTCGCCGGCAAGACGGTGAAGAAGTTCATCTTCGTCCCCAAGCGGCTCGTGAACTTCGTCGTCGGCTGAAGACATGAAGCGCGCCGCGCTCGCCCTCTGCGTGCTGGTGGCCGGGTGCGGCTACCGGCTCGTCGCGCCGAACTCCGAGCTCCCGGGCGGGGTGCGCTCGGTCTTCGTGCCGGTGTTCGACAACCGCACGGCCGACCCGCAGGCGGCGCTGCTCTTCACCGAGGCCGCGAAAGACCAGCTCTCGCGCGCGGGCCGGCTCGGCGGTGAAGCGTCGGAGGCGACGCTGCAGGGCTCGGTGCTCGGCATCAGCAGCGGGCCGTTCGCGACCTCTCCGCAGCTCGGCAAGCAGCCCGCGTTTCGCATGACGGTCACGCTCTCGCTCAACCTCGTGAAGAACGGCGCGTCGGTCGGCAGCACGACGGTGAGCACCGCCGAGGAGTTCCCTTCCGGCGCCGACGTGCTCCTCACCGAGTCGAACCGCGCCGCCGCGCTCAAGCGCCTGGCCGACGAAGCCGTGCGCGAGGGCCTCGAGCGGCTGCAATCGACGCCCTGATCAGGCACGCTCCCGCGTCATGCCCGTCTTCAACTGCGCAGGTGGTTGCGATCGCCTCGTGTCCGTCTCCGCGATTCCCGGCGGCAACCCCACGGCGCTCGCCGAGCCCGACAAGTGGGCGCTGAACTACGGCAAGTGCCCCACGTGCAACGCGCACTGGTGCGAGCACTGCATGGCGAAGCTCGCCGCGCCCGAGTGCCCGAAGGACAAGGTGAAGTTCACGATGCACGGCCCGGTGCCGCTCGCCGCGCCCGCGCCGAAGCCGCCGCCCACCAGCGACAAGCCGTGGTGGAAGTTCTGGGGCTGAGTGCTCCCCAAAGGTCTCAGCTGCCCGGGCGAATGGCTCGACTGGGCTGACTCGCGCGCGCTCGGCTGGCTGGTGCGGCACCAGGAAGGCACCGCCCACGGCAAGCGAACCTGGCACCTGCCGCCCGATGAGCGCGACGAGGGGCTCGCGGCGTGCGCCGATGCGCTGCGCGCGATGGACGTGCTCGCCCAGATGGTGCCGCCCGGCGGTGACGGCGTGCCGCTCGAGCGCATCACCTCGGCGGTGGGACGGAAGATCGCCGAGACCGAACCCACGCGCTTCTCGGCGCTGCGGATCCAGACGCGGCGCAAGGTGTTCGAGCAGATCCGCGACGCGCTGCTCGCCAGCCAGCCCGTCACGACGCGCGACCCCAACCTCGATCAGCTCTTCAGCGCGGTGCTCGCCCGGCCGACCGACGACGATCCGCGGCTGGTCTTCGCCGACGCGATCGGCGCCACCGACCCCGAGTGCGCGGAGTTCATCCTCGCGCAGATCGAGCAGCGCCGGCTCGAGCGCCTCGGTCAGAAGCCGTCACCCGAGCGCGCCGATCTCATCCGCGCGCACCTGCTCCGCTTCGCCGACGTGTGGAGCAACGGGCTGTCGAGCGAGGTCGACGCCTTTCACTTCTCGGGCGGCTTCGTGGAACGCATCGAGCTCTCCGCCGCGCAGCTCGCAGCGCGCGCGGAGATCGTCTTCGCCCGCGCGCCGATTCGGCACGTGGTGCTCACCCAGGTCGAGTCGTCGCTCCCCGAAGCGCTCGCGCGTCCCGAGCTCCAGCGCATCGAGGTGCTCGAGCTGCGAGGGAAGGGCGGCACCATGGCGCTCGCCCTCGCGGCGCCGCTCGCCAACCTGCGCGTGCTCGACCTCCGCGGTGTGAAGAGCGGCATCGCGCCGAAGCTGGCCTGGCCAAGACTCGAGCAACTCCTCCTCCCTCTCCCTGCGTAGCGGGGAGAGGGCCGGGGTGAGGGGCAGACGTTCAGCCGCGCTCGAGCAACGCCGTGCTGATCGCCAGCGCCAGCTCCTTGCGGCCCACCGGTTTGTTCAGCACCGCGCTGACGCCCGGCGTCGCCGCCCCGAGCCCATCGGCGTACCCCGAGGCCAGCAGCACGCGCATGTTCGGGAACCGCAGCGCCACCTCGCGCGCGAGCTCGATGCCCGACATGCCAGGCATCGTCACGTCCGACAGCACCAGGTCGATGGCCTCTCGCGAGAGGACCTCCAGCGCCTGCTCGCTGCTCGCCGCCTGGAAGACCTCGTACCCGAGCGAACGCACCAGCTTCACCATCGAGCGCAGGAGCAGCGGCTCGTCGTCGACCAGCAACACGCGGCCCTGGCCGAGCTGCGCGGGGGCGGGAGTCGTGCGCGGCACGCTCGGCGACGTGAGCAGCGGCAGGAAGACGTCGAAGGTGGCGCCGCGCTGGGGCGCGCTCTCGACCTCGATCACGCCGGCGAGCGACGTGACGATGCCCTGCACGACCGCGAGGCCCAGCCCGTGGCCTCCGCGCTCGGCCTTCGTCGTGTGGTACGGCTCGAAGAGGTGACGCCGGGTCTCCTCGCTCATGCCGACGCCGTTGTCGGTGACGCGCAGGCGAACCCACGGGCCCGGCTGCGGAGGGCGCAGCGACGTCCCCTCGATCTGACTCACGCTCACGTCGACCTTGCCGCGCGGTGAGACGGCGTCACACGCGTTCGACACGAGGTTGAGCACGATCTGCTGCAGCTGCGTCGGGTCGGCGAGCACCGACCCCGAGACGGCCGGCAACGTCGCGCTCAGCTCGACGCCCGGCTGCAGGCCGGCGCGCACCAGCGTCAGCGCATCGCCGATCACCCGCGAGGGATCGATCGGCACCGGCCGAGGCTGATCACGCCGCCCGAACGCGAGGATCTGGCGCACCAGGTCCTTCGCGCGCCTCGTCGCGTCGCGCACGGTGTTCAGCTGTTCTTGCAGCGCGGTCCCCGCCGCCGCCTCGATCAACGACAGCTCGGTGTTCGCGAGGATCGAGCCGAGCAGGTTGTTGAAGTCGTGCGCCACGCCACCCGCGAGCCGGCCGATCGACTCGAGGCGCTCGCGGTGGGCTCGCTGCGCTTCCTCCGCGCGCTCGGCGGTGACGTCGGTGGCGACCACGATGGTGAACGTGTCGGCGTTGGCGACGTAGCTCGACACCTTGATGTGCATCAGGAACGTCGAGCCGTCCCGTCGGCGCGCCAGCACGTCGTAGTCGGGCTCTGCCGACTGGCCGGTGCCGCGACGACGCACCTTCTCGATCACCCGCGCGTGCTCCGACGGGTCGATCAGGTCGAGGATCGGCTTGCCCACCAGCTGGGAGGGGTGTTCGAAGCCGAACAGCCGCGCGTAGGCAAGGTTCGCTTCGACGTGCGTCCCGAGGCGCGAGATGCCCAGCGCCGCCGTCGAGGCGTCGAAGAAGGCGCGCGCGCGGATCTCCGCGGCGCGCTGCTGCCGCTCTCCCGCGAGGCTCCGCACCGCCACCAGCGCGAGGTCGCCGCCGATCGGCGTGCGGCGAATCTCGACCTCCACGACTTTGCCGCCCAGCGTCTTGACCCGCGAGATGTAGGTCGAGGCTTCCTGGTTGACGAGCGCGTCGCTCATCGCCGCGACCAGGCCGGCGCGCTCGTCGGGCATCACGAACTCGGTGACGTGGTGACCCAACAGCTGCTCGGCCCGCTCGACCTCGAGCATCGTGAAGGCCGCGGCGTTCGCCCAGATCACGACGCCGTTGTGGTGCACGGCGAGCGCATCGGGGGCGGACTCGGCCAGCCGCCGAAAGATGTCTCCGCTGAGCGCCGGGTCTGCCATGCCTTCTCAACTTCTCGTATCGGCTGAGCGTTTCAAATGGCGAAAGCCGACGGCTCCGCGTCGCGGAACCATCGGCCTTCGGCGCAGCATCAGGCTGGCTGATTTACTTCGCGGCGGCGGCGAACTTGCGCGACGCCTCGTGCGACAGGCGGCCGATGCGGCGGCTCGCGTTGCGCGCGTGCAGCACGCCCTTGGTCGCGGCCTTCGCCAGCGCCGAGGTCGCCGCGGCGATCAGCGTCTTCGCCTTCGCCTGGTCACCCGACGCGATGGCCGCGCGGGCGTCCTTGATGGCGTCCTTGATGTTGGTCTTCACGGCCGAGTTGCGCGCGTTGCGCTTGATCGCCTGGCGGTTGCGCTTCTCAGCGGACTTGGTGTTGGCCACGGAACAGCTCCTTCAGAGAGAATCGAAAACGAGAGTTTCGGAAAAAACGGTCAAGAAACGACGGAGGGTGGGCGCTCTACCGGCCCCCCCTCGGGCGGTCAAGAGCGCTGCTTCGATCCACGCGAGGCCTTCTCCTCGGCCTTGGCGCGATCCCACAGGGCGTTCATCTGGTCGAGGGTCGCCTCGCCGAACCCCACCCCCTGCGCCTCGAGCCCCCGCTCCACGGCGTGAAACCGGGTCGTGAAGCGCCGGTTGGTCGCCCGCAGCGCGTCTTCGGGCGCGATGCCCAGGTGGCGCGCCACGTTGGCCAACGCGAAGAACACGTCGCCCAGCTCGTGCTCCATCGCCAGCTTGTCCTTCGAGGCGATGGCCTCGTCGAGCTCGCCCAGCTCCTCGGCCAGTTTCTCCCGCACTCCCGAGAGGTTCGGCCAGTCGAAGCCGATGCGAGACGCCTTCTCGGTCAGCCGCTCGGCCCGCTGCAGCGCCGGGGCGTCCTTCGGCACGCCGTCGAGCACCGAGCCGTGGTGACCGTGCTTCTGCTTGCGCTCCTCGGCCTTCAACTTCGCCCAGTTCTGCAAGACCTGCGCGGTGCCCTCGGTCGCCTGCTCGCCGAACACGTGCGGGTGCCGGCGCTCGAGCTTGGTCGCGATGGCCGTCGCCACGTCCCCGAGGTCGAAATGACCCTGCTCGCTGGCCAGCTGGGAATGGAAGACGATCTGGAACAGCAAGTCGCCCAGCTCCTCGGCCAACGGCGCCCAGGGGCCCCCTTCCGACACGCGGTCCATCTCCTCGAGCACCTCGTAGGCCTCCTCGATGAGGTACGGGCGCAGGCTCTTGAGGTCCTGTTCCCGGTCCCACGGGCAGCCGTTGGGCGCTCGCAGCTTTTCCATCACCCCCACCAGCCGCGCCACCGCCGCCCCCACCACCTCGGTGCTCCGTCGCTTCGCCGTCATGCCCACCCTGTAGCGCAGTCGCCCACCAGGGGGCGCGCGAAGTGCTCGCGGCGGTGGGGGCGCTCAAGTACCATTCGCGCCCTCGGGCATGAGCTCCTTCTCCCGCGTCCTCGCCTGCTCACTCACCGCGCTGCTGGTGCTCTCGCCGGGCCTCGCGCGAGCGCAGGTCGATCTGGTCGACCCCGACGCGCCGCAGCCGAAGGCCAAGAAGAAGAAGGCGCCGGTCGACGAGACCACCGACACCGGTGATGACCCGGTGACCGACGTCGGCGAGGGAGACGGCACGCTCGTCGCCCCGCCCACGGTGAAGAAGAACGGCGCGAAGGACGCGGGCGTCGGCAACCCGAAAGATCCGAAGGGCGCGCCGACCACCGCGGTCAAGCCGCCCGAGCCGGTCGCCCCGCCGAAGAAAGACGCGCCGCCCGTGGTGGTGAAGGCCATCGGCGACGCCGACCTCAACGCCGCGTGGAAGCGGTGGGCCGACGCCAACGCCTCGAAGAAGCCGGAAGCCGAGGCCGAGGCGCGCAAGCAGCTGCTCGAGCTGAAGAACCTCATCGGCAGCCCCAACGCCGAGCTGTGGGCCGTCGGCATGCTGCGCGCCGCGCAGGTGTGGGAAGCCAACGGTGACTCGGGCGCCGCGGTGGAGATCGCCGTCTCGGCCGCCGATCTCGCGCCCGATCTCCCGGCGACGTGGTTCCTCCTCACGCGCCTCTACGCGCAGTCAGACCCGTCGGGCATCGGCCGCTACCTCGGCAGCCTGCAGAAGGGCTTGTCTGCGCAGTTCGCCGACCCCCGCTATGCGCGCCCGATGGTCGCCGACCTCGCGACCGTGCTGCTGCTGGCTCTGGTGCTCACCGCGATCGTGGTGCTCGTCGTGCTGATGGCGCGCCGTGGCTACTACTTCCTCTACGACTTCCACTTCCTCTTCCCGCGCGCGGCGGCCCGCTGGCAGACCGGCGCGCTGGCGGTGATGCTGCTCATCCTCCCCATCGTGTTCCGCATGGGCGTGGTGCCGACGCTGCTGCTCTTCTTCGCGACGCTCACCATGTACCTCTCGATGAGCGAGCGCGTGGTGGCGGCGGTGTTGATCGGCCTGCTGGGGCTCGTGCCGCTCGCCGGCGCCTTCGTCGTCGAGCGCACCGCCTTCGCCGAGACCGCGGCCGAAGATCTCTACCTCGTGGAGCGCGGCGGGCCCGGCGTCGAGCCCATCGTGCAGCGCCTCGAGAAGCTCGCCGCCGAAGACAAGGTCGGCTTCGCCGAGCGCTTCGTGCTGGGCCACTTCCACCTCCGCCGCGGCCACGTCGAGCAGGCGCTTCCGCACCTCAAGCAGGCGCTCACGCTGCGCCCCGAAGACGTGCCCTCGCAGGTCGCGCTCGCCAAGGCGTTCTTCCTCCAGGGTGACCTCGAGAACTCGCGCGCGCTGCTCGACAAGGTGAAGGGCCAGGTGTCGTCGCCGGTGGTGCTGATGAACCTGAGCCGCATCTACCGCCGCCGCGCGCAGGTCTACGGCACGTCGAACGCGGGCGAGGTCGGCAAGGCCAACGAGTTCCAGTCGCAGGCGCGCGAGCTCGACGGCACGCTGCCCGCCATCGGCGCCGACGACGACGCGCCGAAGGAAATCATCGGCAACTCGTGGCTGCGCACCCTGCCGCTCGCGCAGGCCGACGTGCTCGAGCTGGCGAAGGGTGACGAGGCCGCCAAGCGCGTGCGCAGCCAGCTCTCGCAGATGCTGGTCGGCGACGTGCCCGCCAGCATCGCGCCGTTCTACCCCGCGGTGCTCGCGGCGCTGCTGGTGGCGTTCGGCCTGCTCGGCACCACGCTGCAGGCGGCGAAGGTGTGTGCGCGCTGCGGCCGCGCGGTCAGCAAGCGCGGCGACCCCGACGTGCCGGCCGGCAGCGGCATGTGCACCCAGTGCGTCAACGTGTTCGCCAAGAAGAACGTCGTCGCGCCCTCGGTGAAGGTGCGCAAGCAGCTCGAGGTCGCCCGCTACGAGAGCCGCATGGAACGCGCCTCGACCATCCTCGGGGTGCTGTGGTCGGGCATGGGCCACGTCTTCTCGGGTGAGCCCGTGCGCGGCGCGCTCTACGGCTTCCTGTTCGTCATCGCGGTGGTCGGCGTGGTGTTGCGCGCCGGCGTGGTGCGCCCGCCCTTCGAGGGCGTGCCGATCGTGGTGCGGGTGGTGCCGCTCGTCATCCTCTTCCTGCTCGTCTACCCGCTCTCGCTCCTGCGCCTGAGGAGGAAGAGCTGATGGCGCTCAAGGGCACGCTCAAGGACTTCGGCATCGCCGACATCCTCCAGCTCATCGGCCAGCAGCAGAAGACCGGCATCCTGACGCTCAAGCAGCGCTCGGAATCGGTCGACGTCACCTTCAAGGACGGCAACATCGTCCGCGCCGAGACCACCACCCGCAACCGCAAGGAGCTGATCGGCTCGATGCTGGTGGCGGCCGACCTGGTGAAGGAAGCGCAGCTCGAGTTCGCGCTCGAGACCCAGAAGCGCACCCTGCAGCGCCTGGGTGACGTGCTGGTCGCGCAGGGCGTCATCACCGCCGAGAAGTTCAAGTCGATGGTGCAGCTGCAGACCAGCGAGACGCTCTTCAAGCTCTTCGGCTGGAAGGCCGGCACCTACGAGTTCGAGGTCAAAGACGTCGAGACCGAGAACGTGCTCACCCCCCTGCGCGCCGAGTCGGTGCTCATGGAGGGCTTCCGCCGCGTCGACGAGTGGCCGGTGGTGCGCAAGCGCATCACCTCGCTGCAGATGACGTTCGAGAAGATCAAGGACCTCCCGCCCGCCGAGCTCGCGAAGGACGACTTCGACGCCGCCCTCGACGACGCGTTCGCCGAGGAAAAGAAGGCCGTCAACAAGGGCGAGTTCCAGTCGGTCGGCGAGAACGAGCGCCGCTGCTTCCACCTCATCGCGCCCGGCCGCACCGTGCAGCGCATCATCGAGCTGTCGACGCTCGGTGAGTTCGAGACCGCCAAGGCGCTCTGCAACCTGATCAACCTCGAGTACGCCAGGGGCGTGCCCCCCGCGGGCCGCGGCGGCGACGACTTCGAGGGCGAGTCTCGCGTCGGCGCGGTGGTCGGCGTGGTCGGCCGCATCGCCGTCACCATGGTGGTCGTCGGCGTGCTGCTCTTCATCGGCACCCGCATCGACTTCGGCGCGGTGCGCCTGGGCGGCTCGAACGCCACCACCTACACCGACCCCGCGGCGCAGCGCTTCGCCAGCCAGCAGCAGATGTCGCGGCTGGCGGCGGCGATCGACGTCTTCAAGCTCGAGAAGGGCGCGTTGCCGCTCGCCCTGACCGAGCTCGTCGAGGCCAACCTCCTCTCGGCCGACGACCTCCACTTCCCCTGGCGCGACCCGTACTTCTACCGCCGGGCCGAAGACGGCTCGTACGTGCTGCTGCCGCCGCTCCGCTGACCGTTTTCTGATCATCGCAGGCGGTTGACGCGCAGGGCCCTCGGGGCTAAGCGCGCGACGTCTCTCGGTGTCTCGAGGGGCCCACCTGACCTGTACCCCTCCGCGGGCCACGGTGGATTCACACACCCGGAGCGGGAGAGAAGCCACAGACGATGATCCAGGTCGAAAAGAAGCAGGAGCTCGTGCAGAAGTTCCGTACCCACGAGAAGGACACCGGTTCGCCGGAGGTCCAGGTTGCGCTGCTGTCGGAGCGCATCAACGAGCTGACGGAGCACTTCAAGACGCACAAGAAGGACTTCCACAGCCGCCGTGGCCTGCTGAAGCTGGTCAGCCAGCGCCGCCGCCTCCTCGACTACCTCAAGTCGAAGGACGGCAACCGCTACAAGAAGCTGATCGACACCCTCGGCATCCGCAAGTGACGAGGTGACACGGGGGCGCCAGGGAAACCCGGCGCCCTCGTTCTGTTTCAGGCGTCTGTTTCAAGCAGCTGTCTCACCTGACGCCGGCGAGTTGATTTCTTGATCGAGCACCCCGAGCCGCTTCGGGAAACCGTTTCGGAGCGCTCGATCAGGGGGTCAACGCCGGCGTCGCCACTCGCAGTAGCGACAACGCACAGGACGAACACCCAATGACTGAGAACCTGATCACCAAGAACATGATTCGCAAGACCGTGAAGGTCGGCGACCGCGACCTCATCATCGAGACCGGCCGCATGGCCAAGCAGGCCGACGGCGCCGCCGTGGTCCGCTACGGCGACACGATGATCCTCGCCACGTCGGTCAGCGCGAAGGACAAGAAGGACGTCGACTTCCTCCCGCTCACCGTCGAGTACAAGGAGAACTTCTACGCGGCCGGCCGCATCCCCGGCGGGTACTTCCGCCGCGAGGGCAAGCTCACCGAGAAGGAGACGCTGACCTCGCGCATCGTCGACCGCAGCTGCCGCCCGCTCTTCCCCGAAGGCTACGCGTACGAGACCCAGGTCATCGTCAACGTGATCAGCTTCGACAAGAACGCCGAGCCCGACGTGCTCTCGCTCGTCGCCGCGTCGGCCTCGCTCGCGGTCTCTGACATTCCGTTCAACGGCCCCATCGCCTGCGTGCGCGTCGCCCGCGTCGACGGCAAGCTGCTCGTGAACCCCACCGCCGACCAGCGCACCAAGAGCGACATCGACCTCGTCGTGTCGGCCTCGAAGGAAGCGATCGTCATGGTCGAAGGCGGCGCCGAGGAGATCTCGGAAGCCGACATGGTCGCGGCGCTCGAGTTCGGCCACGCCGCGTGCCTGCCCATCATCAAGGCGATGGAAGAGCTCCGCGCCGAGCTGAAGGTCACCACGCGCGAGTACGAGAAGATGGTGAAGTACGACCCGGCGCTGAAGGAACAGTGCAAGGCGCTCTCGTGGGACGGCATCAAGAAGGGCTACGCGATCGGCGACAAGCACGAGCGCTACGGCTCGCTGAAGGCGACCCGCAAGGAGCTCGAGGCGGCGCTGAAGGCGAAGATGGCCGACCAGTACACGCCCGCCATCGAGAAGCAGGTCAAGGGCATCTACGAAGACCTCAAGTACGAGTACATGCGCGACCTGACCTGCAGCGGTGGCCGCATCGGTGGCCGCCCGCACGACACCGTGCGCACGGTGAACTGCGAGATCGGCCCGCTGCCCCGCACGCACGGCTCGGCGATCTTCCAGCGCGGTGAGACGCAGTCGCTCGTCTCGGCCACGCTCGGCACCGCCGAAGACGATCAGCGCATCGAGACGCTCGCGGGCGAGATCAGCCGCACGTTCATGCTGCACTACAACTTCCCGCCGTTCTCGGTGAACGAGACCAAGCCGCTGCGTGGCCCGGGTCGCCGCGAGATCGGTCACGGCGCGCTGGCTGAGCGCGCGCTGCGCAACATGCTCCCCACCAAGGACCAGTTCCCCTACGTGGTGCGCATCGTCTCGGACATCCTCGAGTCGAACGGCAGCTCGTCGATGGCGTCGGTCTGCGGCGGCACCCTGGCGATGATGGACGCGGGCGTGCCGATCAAGGCGCCGGTCGCGGGCATCGCGATGGGCCTGGTGAAGGAAGGCGACAAGGTCGCGATCCTCACCGACATCCTCGGTGACGAAGATCACCTCGGCGACATGGACTTCAAGGTGTGCGGCACCGCGAAGGGCATCACCGCCGTGCAGATGGACATCAAGATCACCGGCATCACCACGCAGATCATGCTCCGCGCCATGGAGCAGGCCCGCGTCGGCCGCCTGCAGATCCTCGACACGATGCTCAAGGCGCTCCCGGCTCCCCGCAAGGAGATCAGCCAGCACGCCCCGCGCATCACGACCATCATGATCCGCCCGGAGTACATCAAGAACGTCATCGGCCCCGGCGGCAAGGTGATCAAGGACATCATCGCCCGCACCGGCGCGTCGATTAACATCGACGACTCCGGCAAGGTCGAGATCGCCTCGGCCGACAGCGACTCGGTGAAGGCCGCCATCTCGATGGTGCAGGCGCTCACCCGCGAGGCCGAGGTCGGCAAGATCTACCTGGGCACCGTGCGCAAGATCGTCGAGTTCGGCGCGTTCGTCGAAATCTTCCCGGGCACCGACGGCCTGATTCACATCAGCGAGCTGGCCGACAAGCGCGTGAAGACGGTCGGCGAGATCGTGAAGGAAGGCGACGAGGTGATGGTGAAGGTCATCTCGATCGACGGCGGCGGCAAGATTCGCCTCTCGCGCAAGCAGGCGCTCGCCGAGCGCTCGGGCGCCGGTGCGCCGCCGCCCGCCGAGGGTGCGGCTGCCGAGACCAAGCCCGCGCAGGCCTGAAAAAAGCCTGAAAGCAGCGACGACGCCCGGGTTCACCGCAAGGTGGGCTCGGGCGTAGTCATGTGAACTCCCTCTCCCCGCGAGCGGGGAGAGGGTCGGGGTGAGGGGCAAAGCCTCAAATTCACTCGCCTTTCATCAAGCAGGGGATCGCCAAGCCATTCCCTGCGTTGATGCTGCACCTGCATGAGCGCGTCGCCGACCGGGCTGGGGAGCTTGAGCCGCTTCGTGGGCGGCTTTCGCTGGGCATTCATGCCGCTCGGCCTCTTCGCGCTCATCGCCGTCGGCATCCACGCGGCCGCCGACGTGGTCGACGATCACCTCCTCCGCGGCGTCGAATCGCTCGACGTCTGGCTCGATCACCTCCTCGCGCAATACGAGTCGACCGCCGCGTGGGTGAACAAGATCGACAGCCGCGAGCGCACGCTGATCGCCCGCGGCCTCGCGCTGGCCTGGGAGCTCGCGGTCGACGTCTTCGTCGCGCTCCCGATCCTCGGCTACGACGAGCCCGACCCCGAAGAGCGCCCCACCTTCCGCCTCGTCGCGAAGGAGACCTGGAAGTCGCTCTTCGCGCGCCTGAACCAGCAGCCCACGCCGATGCGCCTGCTGCGCCCGCTCGTGACCGCGGTCTTCGCGATGGGCGGCGCGTACGCCGTCGCGCGGCTGGTCGAATCGACGCTCTTCGTGGGCCTCGTCGGCGGAGTCGCCTCGGCTGACGTCGCCGCGCCGCTGGCCCGCATCGCCGCTGGCACGGCGATGACGATTCTCCTCTTCTCCCACTGCTGGCGCGCGGTGTGGCGCTCGTTCCAGCACGCCGACGCCGTCTCGCAGAAGGCGAAGCACCCCTTCCTGGCAGGCTGGCTCGGCACGGTGCTCGCGCTGCCCCTCGCGCTCGCGCTGATCCTCGAGGCCGAGGCGCTCCTGAGCTTCTTCCGATGAGCGCGCGCGTGTCGTCACCGCTGAGCGGGCTCGGCCAGAAGAAGAAGCGCTCGCCGCGCGGCTTGATGGATCTGACCGGCGCGCTGCTCTGCCTGTGGGCCGCCGCGTACCACACGCCGGTCGGTGCGCTGCTGCGCGACCTGGGCGGCCGCCTCACCTCGACCCGCACCACCACGCGCCCGCTGCTCGCGTACTACACGGGCGGCGTCTACGACGCGCAGGACATCGCCGAGCCCACGCCCGGCCCCGCGCCGGTGCCCGACGTCGAGGTGCTCACCACCGTGCCGCCCGGCCGCGCGCTCGGGCGGGGCGTGTTCGCCGCGGCGTCGACGCTCACTGGCCTGGCGCGCGCGCCGGTCGACGCGC
Source organism: Myxococcaceae bacterium (assembly GCA_046351675.1). GTDB lineage: Bacteria > Myxococcota > Myxococcia > Myxococcales > Myxococcaceae > Archangium_A. Next base: position 43,563 of record JAXLYB010000004.1, on the reverse strand, counting down.
TGGCGAAGCGCTATGGCCTCCCGTTCGGCACCCCCGACGAGGCGGCGCTGGTCATCGAGCACGCGCGCGTCGATCTCGGCAGCGAAGAGGCGGCGGTGCTCGCGGTGTTCGCCGGCTACGACGTGGCCGCCTACGCCGCGCGTCGCTCGGGCGCGGAAGGGCGCGCCACCACGCTCGAGGCGCTGACGCTCAACCTCCCGCCGTCGAGCAGCGGCGCCATCGCGTCGGCCTCGACCGCGTTGATGCTCGGCACCGCGTACTCGCTGTCGTGGCCGGTCGCGCCGGGCACGCGCGTCACCTCGCCCTTCGGCTGGCGCAACCACCCCATCCTCGGGCGCGGCCAGTTCCACACCGGCGTCGACCTGAGCGTGCCCGAGGGCACCGACGTGAAGGTGGTGGCCGACGGCGTGGTGCGGCGCGCGAGCGAAGACGCGGTGAACGGCCGCGTGGTGATCATCGACCACGGCCGCGGCGTCAGCACCGCCTACTGCCACAACAGCCGCCTGCTGGTGACCACCGGGCAACGCGTGAAGGCCGGCGACGTCATCGCGGAGTCGGGAACCACCGGCCGCAGCACCGGCCCGCACGTGCACTACCAGCTCGAGCTCGGCCACAAGCCGATGGACCCGTTCACCTTCCGCGGCTCGAAGCCGACGCTGGTCGACCCGCTCGCGGTGCTGCCGCCGACGCCAGCGCCCACGCCGCTCAAGCCGGCCGCGCCTTCGCCCACCAACGGCAAGGACCAGCTCAAGAAGGCGTTCGACCAGTTCGGCGCGCCGCCCGACTCGGAGGAATAGCGCTCAGTCTTCGCACACCACCTGCGCGACTCCGACTTCGCCAAGAGACCAGCTCAAGAAGGCGTTCGACCAGTTCGGCGCGCCGCCGGACTCCGAGGAACAGGCTGGCCCCAGTCCTCGCAGATCAGCTGCGCCGCTCCGACGCAGCCCACCGCCAAGGACCAGCTGAAGAAGGCGTTCGACCCGTTCGGCGCGCGGCCCGACTCCGAGGAATAGGGCGCTTCAGTCCTCGCAGACCACCTGCGCCGCGCCGTTCACGCACCGCGCGCGGCAGCCGTCGACGATGCGCAGCACCATCGCCGCGCAGTGCCCTTCCTCGCAGGAGGCCTGGCAGTCCCAGTCGTAGATGCAGACGCGCGCGGCGTCGGTGGTTGCCCACGCGAAGCCCTCGCAGCCGTCGACGCGGCGGGTGCACTCGTCGCGGCCCTGGCCCAGCGACCGGCACTCGAGGCCGGTGGTCGAGGTCGCGGGGGAAGGCCCGGTGGTGCCCTTCGTCACCCACTTGCCGCCCAGCGCCGCGCAGAGGGCCGGCGTCGACACGTCGGGCATCGGCGGCCGCGGCGGCTTCTTCGAGAGATCGCACGGCGTGCCCGCGACCGGCTTGATGGGCGCGAGCGGGGGCGCGGGCGGGGGCGGCGGGGGCGGAGCAGGGGGCTTCTTCTGGTCGCAGGCCATCACCGCCAGCGCCAGCACGAGGAGCAAGACAGGTCGCAAGGTGCTAGAGGCTCGCGCCTGTCATGGCGCCTGTCACGGTGAAGTTCCGTCGCGTTCGTCCTTCTTCCACTTCGGGACAGCAGCCGTTGCCGAAGTACCAGACCGCCCAGTCGGCAGGCCTCGACCTGAGCGCCGAGCTGCCCGAAGACGTGTGGCTCGACCCGGGCGAACGCCGCCTCATTCCCACCGGCTGGGCCATCGAGCTGCCCCCCGGCTACGAGGGCCAGGTGCGCCCCCGCAGCGGGCTGGCGCTCAAGCAGGGCCTGACGTGCCTCAACAGCCCGGGCACCATCGACGCCGACTACCGCGGCGAGGTGGGCGTGATTCTCATCAACCACTCGAAGGAAGCCGTGGTCGTCAAGTCGGGCGACCGGATTGCCCAGCTGGTCATTGCGCCAGTGGTGCAGGCGAACCTGATCGAGGTGGATCAGTTGTCTGACTCAGACCGCGGCGCCGGTGGGTTCGGATCCACCGGGTCGGGGCGTTGATGCTGGTGCCTGATGTGCGATAAAAGCGCAGCTTGATTCACGCTTTACGTAGCTGACCCCCACGGAAGTACCGAGGTCCCCGTTGCTCTGTTACCGCTGCGGCACTCACGTTCCGGATACCGCTGAGAAGTGTCCGACGTGCGGGCAGAACCTCAGCACCGGCGGCCTGCGCCAGGCGACCGGGACGTTCAGCCGTCGCCGCCCGGCCACCAGCCAGGTCGAGGGCGCGCCGTACAAGCCGCAGGATCTCGTCAGCAACCGCTACCTCATCAAGGACATCGTCGGCGCGGGCCCGACCGGCTTCGTCTTCCGCGCGCACGACAAGGAAATCGACGTCGAGGTTGCGCTCAAGGTCATCAACCCCAAGCTCCTGCAGTCGAGCGACGAGCGGAAGCAGTTCGTCAAGCAGGTGCGGCTCGCGCGCAAGCTCAGCCACCCGAACCTGGTGCGCGTGTACGAAGAGGGCGAAGACGGCGATCGCCCGTACTTCACCTCGCAGTTCCTCGACGGCCTGACGCTGCGGAAGATCATCGACCTGCGCCTGCAGAAGGGTCAGTTCTTCTCGCTCGCGGAGATCGAGCCGATTCTCACGCAGGTCTGCGCGGCGCTCGACGGCGCGCACAAGGTCGGCCCGCACAGCGACATCAAGCCCGAGAACGTGCTCGTGCTGCCCGACCTCCTCAAGGTCACCGACTTCGGCCTCGCGCTCGCGCTGCCGCGGCTGCCGTTCGTGCAGGCGATGAAGGCCCGCAAGTCCGACCGCTACCTCGCGCCCGAGCTGGTCGAGGGCAGCGAGATCGACAACCGCGCCGACATCTACTCGGTGGGCGTGATTCTCGGCGAGATGCTCTCGGGCCTGACGCCCGATGGCGCGGTGCCCGAGCTCCAGCGCCGCAACCCCGAGGTGCCGCAGCAGCTCGAAGGCATCTACCGCAAGGCGCTCAACCAGAACCCCAACGCGCGCTTCAAGACCGCCGGCGAGATGATGGCGGAGATCTCCGAGGTGGCGAAGAAGCTGCTGCCGCCCGTGCCGCCCAAGGCCGCGCGCCCCGAGCCCGCCAGCGGTGTCGCCGCGCCTCCGCGCCCGCGCACCTCGACCGGCATGCTGCAGCTCTCGCCGCGCCGCGAGACCAAGCCGCCGCCGCCGGTGCCCGAGCTGCCGCCGCCGCCTCCGCCGCAGAGCGGGGAGACGCTGCTGCCCGACTCGACCCAGCCGGTCGACCCCGCGCAGATCGCCCGCGCGCTCAAGAACGCCAACGACCTCGACTTCAAGAAGGACCGTGAAGAGACCGAGGTCATCGACAGCGGCATGTTCATCGCGCAGCTCGACGCCGAAGATGGGGTCGAGACCAAGGCGATGGTCGAGACCGTCGCGCCGCCGCCGCCGGCGCCCGCGCCGCCCGCCGCGCCCGCGCAGCCGCTCTTCCAGTCGCAGCAGCGCAAGCCCAACCGCACCATGATGCTGGTCGCGCTCCTCGTCGTCGCCGGCATCGGCGTCGGCGCGGGTGGCGGGTTCCTGCTCATCCAGCGGCAGAAGGCGCTGCAGCAGCAGGCCGAAGACGAGCGGTTGGCGAACGAGAAGGCCGCGGCCGAGAAGGCCGAGATCGATCGCCTCGCGAGCGAGAAGCTCGCCGCTGACCAGGCCGCCGCCGAGAAGGCCGCCGCCGAGAAGGCTGCCGCCGAGAAGGCCGAGGCCGAGAAGAAGGAAGCCGAGCGCCTCGCCGCCGCGAAGTTGAGCCCGAAGGAAAAGGCCGAAGCCGACCGCCTCGCGAAGGAAGCCGCCGCGAAGGAAAAGGCCGACAAGCTCGCCGCCGACAAGGCCGCGAAGGAAGCCGCCGCGAAGGAAGCGAAGGAAAAGGCCGACGCGGACAAGGCGACGAAGGACGCCGCCGCGAAGGAAGCGAAGGAAAAGGCCGACGCGGAGCGCAAGGAGAAGGAGCTCGCGGCGAAGGAAGCGAAGGAGAAGGCCGAGAAGGAGAAGCAGGAGAAGAAGGACACCCCTGCTCCCGCCGCCACTGCCGGTGGCTGCCCCGAGGGCATGCGCCCGGTCGCCGCTGGCGCGTTCAAGATGGGCACCGCCGCGGGCGACCCGATGATGGGCTTCGACGAGAAGACCCTGAGCGCGGTCGAGGTCGGCGCCTTCTGCATCGACGTCTTCGAGTACCCGAACAAGAAGGGTGTCGCGCCCACCGCCAGCATCGGCTTCGCCGACGCCAAGCGCCTCTGCGAGGGCCAGGGCAAGCGCCTGTGCACCGAGTCGGAATGGGAAAAGTCGTGCAAGGGCCCGGGCAACGCCAAGTGGCCCTACGGCAACGGCTTCGACCCCAACACCTGCAACACCGAGGACGACATCGGCGACTCGCGCGCGCTCTCGCCGGCCGGCCGGTTCGCCAAGTGCCGCTCGGGCTACGGCGTGGCCGACCTCTCGGGCAACGTCTCGGAATGGACCGCCGACCGCGTCATCAAGGGCGGCTCGTTCGCCAGCGGTGACTACGCGGTGCGCTGCTCGGCGCGGAAGAACGGCGCGTCGTTCGCGAAGTCGTCGGAGGTCGGGTTCCGGTGCTGCGCCGACCAGCGCTGATCGCGTGCATCCTCGTCGCGTCATTCGCCCTCGCCGCCGGCGGTGAGCGCCCGCGCGTGGTGGTCGTGAAGTCGTCGTCGCTGACCGCGTACTCGCAGGTCGTCGCCGGCTTCGCCGCCGAGGTGCGCGGCCAGGTCGAGGAGCTGACGCTCGAAGAGGGCCCCGAGGCGCCCGCCACCTTCAAGAAGATCGCCCAGGCGAAGCCCGCGCTGGTGCTCGCCATCGGCCCGGCGGCGGCGGTCGGCGCGCGGCGCGAGTTCACCGACGTGCCCGTCGTGTTCGCGATGGTGCCCTATTACGAGAAGTACGAGCTCGAGGGGCAGAACACGACCGGCATCGCGCTCACCAGCGATCTCTCGCTCGAGCTCTCGGCGCTCAAGGCGGTGCAGCCGAAGGTGAAGCGCGTGGGCGTGCTCGAAGACCCCCGCTACTCGAAGGCCTTCGTCGACAGCGCGTCGCAGGCGGCGAGCGCGCGCGGGCTGCAGCTGGTGCCGCTGGAGATCGACTCGCCCGCCAAGGTCGATCGCGTGCTCGGCGGCGCGAAGGGCAAGGTCGATGCGCTGGTCATCATCAGCGACAAGACGGTCGGCAACGCGGCGGTGGTCGAGCGCGTGCTGGCCTTCAGCGTCGACGAGAAGGTGCCGGCGGTGGGGCTCGCCGCGGCGCAGGTGAAGCAGGGCGCGCTGTTCTCGCTGAGCACCGCGCCGCTCGCGCTCGGGCAGCAGGCGGGGCGCATCGGCAACCGCATCCTGGTCGAGAAGGTCGACCCGGGCGCGATGGCGGTGGCCAACCCCGAGGGCCTCGAGCTGTGGGTGAACCTGAGCACCGCGAAGAAGCTGGGCGCGCCGGAGAGCTTCGCGCTCGACGTGGTGACGTTCGCTGCGCGGCAGGGGCTGACCGTCAAGGTCGTCGAGTAGCCGAGTCGCGGCCCCTCACCCCAGCCCTCTCCCCGCTGCGCAGGGAGAGGGAGTTCCTGTGCTAACTGCGCACCCATGATTCCCCGGTATTCCCGACCCGAGATGGTCTCGCTGTGGACGAGCGAGGCACGGCTGCGCCGCTGGCGTGACGTCGAGCTGGCCGCGCTGGGCGGCATGGTGGCGCAGGGGCTCGCCCCGAAGGAAGCGCTGGCGGCGTGCGAGGCGCGCGCGGGCGACTTCACCGCGGCCGACGTGAGCGCCATCGACGAGATCGAGAAGACCACGCGCCACGACGTGATCGCCTTCCTGACGTTCATGGAACAGCGCATCGGGCCCGAGGCGCGGTGGCTCCACTGGGGCATGACCTCGAGTGACGTGCTCGACACCGCGCTGGCGATGACCCTGCGCGACTCGGCGACGCTGCTCCTGCAGGGGCTCGACAAGGTGCTCGCCGCCGTCGAGAAGCGCGCGCACGAGCACAAGCACACCCCGATGATGGGCCGCAGCCACGGCATCCACGCCGAGCCGATCTCCTTCGGGCACAAGCTCGCCATCTGGTTCGACGAGCTGAAGCGGCACAAGCGGCGCCTCGAGGCGGCGCGCGAGGTGATCGCCTTCGGCAAGATCTCCGGCGCGGTGGGCTCGTTCGCGCACCTGCCGCCCGCCGTCGAAGAGTTCGCGATGCAGCGCCTCGGCCTCACCGGCGCGCCCGCGTCGAGCCAGGTCGTGCAGCGCGATCGCCACGCGGAGTTCTTCGGCGCGCTGGCCCTGGTCGCCACGTCGATCGAGAAGTTCGCGGTCGAGATTCGCCACCTGCAGCGCACCGAGGTGCGCGAGGCCGAGGAGCCCTTCACCCCGGGCCAGAAGGGCAGCTCGGCGATGCCCCACAAGCGCAACCCGATTCTGAGCGAGAACCTCACGGGGCTGGCGCGGCTGGTGCGCGGCTACGCACAGTCGGCGCTCGAGAACGTGCCGCTGTGGCACGAGCGCGACATCTCTCATTCGAGCGTGGAGCGCGTCATCGGCCCCGACGCCACGGTGACGCTCGACTTCATGCTCCACCGCTTCGCCGGCTTGATGGACCAGCTGCGCGTGTACCCCGAGGCGATGCAGGAAAACCTCGACCTGCTGGGCGGCGTGGTGAACAGCCAGCGCGTGCTGCTCGAGCTCGCCAAGCGCGGCATGGATCGGCAGGCCGCGTACGTGATCGTGCAGCGCAACGCGATGCGGTTCTTCGAGCAGGGCACCGACTTCAAGACCAACCTGCTGGCCGACCAGGACCTCCTCAAGGTGATGAACAGCACCGAGATCGAGGCCTGCTTCACCACCGGCTACCACCTGCGCCACGTCGACCGCATCTTCGAGCGCGTCTTCGGTCGCTGAGTCGTCGCCGACCCCTTGGTGTGCTGTGACGCCGCGCGGGCCACGGCGTTCCGGCCAGATGCGCCGGGTCGGCGCCTTGCATTTGACGCTGCTCATGGCGCTCGAGAACGAACTCCTCAAGCTGTGTGGTGCTGACCCGCGACGTGAGTCCGAAGAGGTCGAGGGTGGGGAATGGTCACCGATGCCGTTCGGCCGGCCACGCCCGCTCCTCCACGAGCTCGACGAAGAATCGCTGCTCGAGCGCTCGGTGCGCAGCGTGGCGTTGACCGAGCCGCAGTCGACCGCGGCGGCGAACGACGACGGCCTGCCCGATGAGCCGCTGGAGTTCCTGTGGCACGCGGCGTGAGCTGAGCGCGCAGTAGACTCGCAGGCCGATGGTCTTCGAGGACGTGGTGCGCGTGGTGGTCGGCTCGTGGGCGACGTTGATCGCGGGCGCGGGTGCCATCAGCGCAGCGTCGGCGATCGAAGACGACGATCAGCTGAACCTCCCCAGGCGCGTGCGGCTGACGCTGCTGAAGACCGCCGCGGCGCTCGTGGTGCCCGCGCTGGTGATCTTCCTGACCTTCTGGTCGACCGCCTCGACCGCGCAGAGCGGCATCATGAGCCAGCAGCTGGGGCTGTGCTTCTTCGGCGTCATCGCGTTCCTGGTGCTCGGCGCGGTGACGACGGGGCTCCTGCTCGCGGGCTTCGTCGGCGCCTCGGTCGCGCGCAACATGCCCAACCCGTGGCTCGCGGCGGTGGTGCAGTTCACCATCACCAGCGCAGGCGCGCCGTTGATGCTGCTGTGGGTGGCCTTGCGCGCGAAGGGCGTGATCTAGATCAGCTTCGCGGCCTTGAGGTTCCTGGTCAGGCGCGCGGTGACGTCGCCCACGTCGAGCGAGAACTTCGAGCCGGTGATGCGTTCCCACGCGGTGAGGTACTTGTCGGCGAGCATCACGCGGATCTCGTCGGGGATCGGCGGCGGCGTGCCCTGGCCCGAGAAGCCGCGCTCGGCGATCAGCCACTGGCGCAGGTTTTCCTTGTCGAGCATCTGCTGCGGCTGCCCCGCGCGGAACCGTTCGTCGGAGCCCTCGGCGATCCAGAACCGGCTCGAGTCGGGGGTGTGCATCTCGTCGATCACCACCAGCTCGTCGCCGATGAGCCCGAACTCGTACTTGGTGTCGACCAGCAACAGCCCGTTCTTCGCAGCCTGCTTCTGGCCTTCCGCGAACAGCCCGAGCGCCGCTTCCTTCGCGCGCGCCCAGTCTCTCGCCGAGAGCAGCCCGCGCTCGACGACGGCCTTCTCCGACATCGGCTCGTCGTGCTGGCCGATGGGCGCCTTGGTCGAGGGCGTCAGCATCGGCCGCTCGAAGCGCTGGTCCTTCTTCATGTCGCGGGGCAGCGAGAGCGCGTACGGGTCGCGGCCGGCCTCGAAGTCGCGCCACAGGCTGCCGGTGAGGTAGCCGCGCACCACGAACTCGACCTTGAAGGCCTGCGCCTTGCGGCCGACGATCACGCACGGGTCGGGCATGTCGAGCACGTGGTTCTTCACGACGTGCGCGGTCTTCTGGAACCAGAAGTGGGCCAGCGTGTTCAGCAGGTCGCCCTTGAAGGGCAGGGTGGTGAGCACGTGGTCGAACGCCGAGAGGCGGTCGGTGGTGATCAGCACCAGCCGGTCGTCCTTCGCGTAGGTGTCACGCACCTTGCCCTGGTACTTCTGGCCCAGCGCAGGGAAGTCGGTCTTCGAGAGGGTGAACGGGAGCTGCTGAGTGAGTCGCGGATCGGCGCCCATGGAGGCGCGCGTATCAGCGACCTTTCAGCGAGTCGAGGCCGACGCCATGTAGACGAACGACGGGTTCAGCCGCAGCTGCCCATCGATCCACGCGGCGGCGTACGGAGCGCCCGGCATGCGCACCACCGTGACCGCGCCGTTCGGCTTGAGGCCCCAGTGGGTGATGAGCGAGCGCGCGATGAGCTCGGCGGCCTCACGCTCCGACAGGCCCTGGAAGGCCTCGCGGCGATCTTCGGCGAACGAGTCACCGCCGTTCTCGAACACCAGGTCGACGTTCAGTGTGCCGGCGTCGGTCACGCCGAGCAGGTCAGACCCCATGTCGAGCGCGGGCGCGGCGATGAACTCGCCTTCGACCAGCATCGGGAAGAGCACCGCGCCGTGGGCACCGGTCTCCTGCGCGGAGCGGCGGGCGACGTCACGGTAGAGATCGATGCGCACCTGCGGCGACTCGAACTCGAGCCACTCGGCGGTGCCGGTCAGCGCCTGCGAGGTGGTGACCTTCGAGGCCGCGCCGTTGCCGACGCCACAGGCGGTGAGCACCAACAGGCTGAGACTGATCAGTGAGATACGGGACGACACGCGGAAGACTATACCCACCTGCCACCCGTCCAGCCAGCCTCAGGCCCTCCCAGAACAGCGAGCCACGACGTGCAACAGCCTTTGAATTTGGTGGTGGTCGCGCACCAGCTGCAATCGGCCGACAACCTCGCGGCCCTCGCGCGCGCGATGTCGAACTTCGGCTTCGAGCACCTCGTGCTGTCGGACCCGCAGACGCACGAGTTCCGCGCGGCGGGGCGCATCGCGAAGAAGGCCGACCTGGTGATGGACACCTTCGGCGTGGCGGCGACCCTCGACGAGGCGCTCAGCCAGGTCGTCTACGCGGTGGGAACGACGTCGCGGGCCGAGCTCAAGCGCCGCGAGCCGCTCACACCCGAAGCCGCGGTCGCGCGGTTGGCCGAGCACTCGGCGCGGGGGCGGGTGGCGCTGGTGCTGGGCGGGGAAAAGCGCGGCCTGTCGGACGACGAGCTCGCGCGCTGCCAGGACGTGCTGGTGATTCCCACGCCGGGGCCGCAGCCGTCGATGAACTTGAGCCACGCGGCGGCGGTGCTGCTCTACCTCTGCTCGCGCGCGACGCCGGCACCGGCGACGGCCGAGCCGGGCGCGCCGCTGGAGCTCGTACAGCGCCTCGAGGCGCGCGCGCAGGAAGCGTTGCTGGCCGCCGACTTCTTGAACCCCCAGGCGCCGCAGCACGTGCTGGGCGAGCTGGTGCGATCACTCGTGCGGCAGGGGCTGACCGCGCGCGAGGCCCAGCTGTGGCACTCGGCCTTCGAGCACCTCAGCCGCGCGTGCGCTTCGAAATGAGCGCGTCGATCGCCTGCTTGTCTTCTTCGGTGTGCGTTTCCTTCGGCGAGGCGGCGCCGGTCGACAGCTTGCTCTTCACCTCGTCCTTCACCTTCTCGAGTCTGGGCGAGTTGTCCTGCCACGCGCTCTGCATGAGCTTCCACGGCGTGCGGCCGTTGACCTCGAAGGTCGCGAGGAAGATGCCCAGCGCCACGCACAGCGACGACCAGACGACGAAGCGGATCAGGCCCATGCCCGAAAACCTACCTCCGCCCACAAGGTGATCCATTTTCTGGCGCGCTCCTCTTATATGCGGGGGCGTGACGTTGGATGAGTTCAGGGCGAAGGCGAAGGCGCGGCAGCAGCAGCTGGCGTCGCAGCCGAACGACGGGCTCGACGCCTTTCAACGCGACGCCCTGGCCTTCTTCTCCCGCGTCCCGGAGCCGCCGCTCTACCGGCGCCGCGACGATCCCGCGAAGGCGTTGGCAGCGACGCTCGTCGAGGAGGCCGAGCTGCTGGTCGCGCGCGCGTGGCGGCTGGGCCGCGAGGTCGAGGCCTTCGCGCCGGCCATCGAGGCCCACGTCGCCTCGCTGGTGCTGATCGCCGAGGGCAAGGTCGAGGCGGCCGAGCCGCTGTGGCACGAGGCGCTGCAGCACGAGCGCGCGGCGACGGCCCCGCTGCGGCTCTTCAAGCGCACCGATGATCAGCGCGGGCCGGTGTTCGACGCCGCCACGCAGCGCTCGCGGTTCGACCCGACGCCCGAGGCGGGGCTCGAGGTCCGCCTGGCGTGCCCTTCGTGTCACAAGGTGAGCCCCTTCTCGCTCTCGACGCGCGTGGCGATGCACGAGCTGCAGTGCACGAAGTGCAGCGCGCTCTTCTCGGCGTACGTCGGCGAGGTGCGCTCGTTGACGCTGACGCAGCTGGCGAAGAACCGCCGGCGCTACTCGTTCCACCTCGAAGAGCTCTCGGGGCTGCACTCGCGGGTGGAGTTCGACGACTCCAACATCGGCGAGCTGGCGGTCTCGCGGCGCGATCTCCTCGCGTGTCTGTACGAGCACGGGCAGCTGCGCGGCGTGCTGAACCTCAACACCAGCCGCGTGCTGTGGGTGTCGGCGCCGGGGCCGTGCTTCGTGGCGACGGTGGCGTTCGGCGAGGGCGCGCCCGAGCTGCACGTGCTGCGCGGCTTTCGCGATCGCGTGTTGATGCCGCGGGCCACCGGGCGGGCGTTGGTGGCGCTGTACTACGAGCATGGGCCGGCGCTGGCCCGCCTGGTCGGTGAGCGACCCGTGCTGCGGCGCGCGGCGCGGAGTACCCTTCAGGCCATCATTCCCCTCGTGGAGCGACTGTAAGTGAGCGAGCCCGCACCGAAGAGCGACCGCCTGACGTGGACCATCGTGGCGGTGCTGCTGCTGGGCGCGATCGCCATCGGGTGGGGCGAGGTGAACTCCGAGATCCTCCCTGAGGGCTCGCCCGCGCCGCTCTTCAAGCTCGACACGCTCTACGGCCCGCCGGTCGAGCTGTCGGCGCTCAAGGGCAAGGTGGTGGTGGTGAACTTCTGGGCGACGTGGTGCCCGCCGTGCCGCGAGGAGATGCCGTACCTCATCAAGGTCGTGCAGGAGCACGAGGCCGACGGCGTGGCGCTGGTGGCGGTGAGCAACGACGACCTCGACGGGCAGCGCGAGGCGGTGAGCGCGTTCATCGCGGGGTTGCCGCAGCTCAAGTCGTACGCCGCGCTCGGCCGCCCCGAGGTGGGCATGGTCTACAAGGTCGAGGCGCTGCCCTCGGTCTTCGTGATCGACAAGCAGGGGCGGGTGTTCGCCTCGCACCAGGGGCAGGCGAGCGAGTCGCAGCTGCGAAGGTGGATCAAGAAGGCGCTCGAGGTCCCCGCGAGCTGAGCTTCAAAAGCCGCAGCGCAGGGTGCACACCGCGCGGTCGATCGCCCCGGTGCAATTGAACTCTTCCGCGCAGGGCGTGCTCTGGCACGACTCCCCGAGCGCTGCCGGCGGGTGACAGACCCCGGCCTGGCAGACCAGCCCGCGCACGCAGGGGATCGGCGTGAGCGTGGAGCACGACTCGCCCAGCTGCCGTGGTGCGCGGCAGGTGCCATCGCACGACAAACCGGCAGCGCACTCGAGGCTGAACGGCGAGCATGACGCGCCTTCCGGCAGGCGCCGCACGCAGAAGCCATTGCGACAGAACTCGTCGGGGGTGCAGTGCACCGCGCCGCACGGCGGGCCACTCGGGTCGACGCACTTCCCCAGCTCGCAGGTGAGCCCGTTCTGGCAGGGGCAACCGCCGTCGAGCCCACCGAGCGCGACGCAGCGGCCGTCGAAGCACACCGCGCCCAGCTCGCACGGGTTCGGCGGGTCGACCTCGTTGGGCCGCACGAGGCACGCCGTGCCCACCGTCGCCTTCGGGAGCGGCCGTTGGCACGTGCCGTCGCGACACTCGAGGAACGGCTCGCACAGCACGAGCGTGCCGGTGGCGGGGTTGGCGTTGCACGCGGCAGACAGGGGCGCGCCGGCTTGTCCGCCCGGCACGCAGCGGCCGGGGCAGGTGAGGCTGAAGTCGCACGCCAGCCCGGGCTGACACTGGGTCGGCAGCACGCAGGTCGAGCCGGCGGCGCCGTTGCCCACGAAGATGCCGTCGCAGTGCGCGGCGGTCACGAGCGCGCACGGGGCGTCGGTGAGGTCGAGCAGGCACGCTGCGAACTGGGCGGGGACCAGGTGGGCGCCTCCATCGCGGACGCCGGCGTTGAAGCGTCGGCAGTCGCGGGTGGCGTCGGCCATCACGCCCTCGCGCGCTCCGGCGAAGAGCGCGCCGCAGCGGACCTGCGCGCTGGTGCCCGCGTCAGCGAGCAGGTCGCACGCGATGGACAGGTCTGCCTGCTGGTCGGGCGACGGTGCTGACGGGCAACCCGCCGTGGTGGCCAACACCACGGCGAGCCAGCGCCGGGTCACGGCTTGGGCGCTTCGGGGGCCTTCTCGGGCGCCTTCTCGTCCTTCGGCACGGTCTTCTGCTCGTTCTTCGTCTCGATCTCGTCGAGCAGCTTGAACTCGGTGCGGCGGTTCTTCGCGCGGCCGAGCGGCGTGTCGTTGGTGGCGATGGGGCGATCGAAGCCGAAGCCGTCGCTCTTGAGGCGCTTCTGCGCGATGCCCTTGTCGATGAGGTACTTCTCGACGGCCTTCGCGCGCCGCTTGCTCAAGCTCATGTTGGCCTCGCGCGAGCCCACGTTGTCGGTGTGCCCTTCGATGAGCACCGGGCCGACGTCGGGGTTCTTCTTGAGCACCTCGGCGACCTCGTCGAGCAGCTTGAACGAACGCGGGTCGATGCGGTCGCTGCCGAACTCGAAGAGGATCTGGTTGTTGATGCGAATGCGCTCGGACTCGAGGACGACGTCTTCCTCTTCCTCGGGCGGCGGGCAGCCCTGGCGGTCCGGCGGGCCGGGCTGATCAGGACACTTGTCGACGTTGTCGGGGATCTGGTCGCCGTCCTTGTCGGGGCAGCCGTCGAGTTCCTGCAGGCCCGCGGTGTCGGGGCACTGGTCGAGGCGATCGGGCACGCCGTCGTTGTCGCGATCGGGCTCGCGCTCTTCGGGGCAGCCGTCGCCGTCTTCGACGCCGTCCTTGTCTTCGGCCTGGTCGGGGCAGCCGTCGACCTTGTTGGGAATGCCGTCGCCGTCGTCGTCGGGCTCGGCGACGTGGTTGTAGGTGACGGCGAGCGTGATGCGGAACGCCTCGCGACCGTAGCCGCTGGAGCCCAGGCCCTTGCCGATCGACAGCTGCGCGCCCCACTTGCCAGCGAACTGCGTGCGCACGCCGACCAGCAGCTCGAGCGGCGTCTTGAGCGCCTCGGCCTCGGTGAAGGTGAACGGCGCCTCGGCCGGCGTGGCCATCTGCAGCTCGCCGATGATCTGGTTGTTCTGGAAGCGGCTGAACGTGGGCAGGTCGATGATCGCGCCGCCACCGAGCGTGAATTCCTGGCCGACGTAGAGGTTGATGAAGCGGCCGGGCGCGGTGCGGAAGCGCCAGCCGATGTTGCCGAGCACGCGCAGCGGGCCAATGGTGCGCTCGACCGCCAGCCGCGGGGCGAACACGAAGCCGCGGTCGCTCAAGAAGCTCGAGGTGTCACCGATCGGAATGCGAATCTCGAGCACGCCGGCGAGGCCGACGATCGGCAGCTCGCTCTGCTTCAGAATCTGTACGCGGCCGATGATGCGCGGTGCGCCGATGCCTGCCGCGTTGGGCGGCGTGGTCATGAAGCCCTGCTGGCTGAGCAGCCCGAAGTTGTGGATCTGGCCGATGGTGATGGGCAGGTCGGCCGACACCTCGATGCGCGGGTGCAGCTGGTACGCGCCCATCAGGTGCAAGTCGGTGCGGAAGGGCATCAGCTCGCCCAGGCGCTCCGAGCCGTTCTTCGCCGAGAGGATGCCGAAGTTGAAGTCGAGCATCCCCGTGATCAGGAACGAGCGGGTCAGCTGCAGCTCGCCGCCTTCCAGCGCGAGGCCCGACTCCATGGTCGGGGTGTACTTGATGGCGACCAGGTCGATGCCGCGCGCCGTGAACGGGTCGATCGACTGGGCGCTGGCCGTCAACGCGACGAGGCCACTCAACACACTGATCAGGCGAAGGGCACGCACTCGGGTCAAAACTCTACCCTGCGAACGCTCGCTGAAAAGGAAAGTGTTCGAGCGCTACAGGTCGCTTCAGACGCCCGTCAGCGGCGCATGAAGTCGGCGGCGTCTTCCACCCTGACCCGATCCGCCGAGAGCGGAAGGGGCTGTTTGGCGATCTGCTCGTCGTCGGCCAGCAGGTCCTTCGGCTTGGGGCTCTGGTACGTGATGGGGCTCGGTGCACCGGACTTGAGCGCGGCCGCGAGGCCCTCAGCGTCCTTGGTGACGAACGCGAAGTTGAGCGAGTCGAGCGCGACGTGCTTCTTCATCACCGCCTGCACGTCGGCCGGGGTGATGGTCTGCAGACGCGTGCGCACCTGGCCGAGGAAATCGGGGGTGCCGTGGATCACGTCGTCGATCGCCCAGCCGAGGCGGCGCTGATCAGTCAGCGTCCAGATGCGGGTGGCGCCGGCGAGGAAGCCGCGCGCGGTCTCGAAGCGATCGGCAGGCGGCGGCGTGCTGCGGGTCTTCTCGAGGAAGTAGACGATCGCGCGCGTGGCGAAGACCGCGTCCTTCGACGGCACGGGGCGGAGCCAGAACGTCACGTCCTGCTGGCTGCGGAGCACGTTGGGCCGCGGCACCGACTCGCCGGGATCCTGCCGGTAGTGCTGCGCGTAGGCGTAGGTGCCGTAGTTGAGGCCGCGGCGATCGCGCACTTCCTGGAAGAGCACGCCGTGTTCCTGGCGGTGCTCGCCGAAGTACGAGAACGCGATGAAGAGATCGACGAAGTCGGGGTGATCGCGGCGAATGGGGCTCGAGAAGCCGAAGTTGCCGGCGGTCGACGCGGTGTCGCGCTTGAGGATGATGGTGTTGCCGATCGGCCCGGGCAGGGTGGGCAGCGGAGCGCGCGTGGTGCCGGTGGCCGGCAGCTGACCGAGCGTGGTCTTCACGCCCGCGGCGAGCGCGTCATCGACTCCGCCGGCGAGCCCGATGATCAGCCGGTCTTGCGTGAAGACGTTCTTCCAGTGCGCGCGCACGTCATCGAGGGTGATGGCGCCGAGGCCTTCTTCGGTGCCGACGGCGGGGTGGCCGTACGGGTGGCTCTCGGCGAGCAGCGCGTCGAGGGCGGCCTTGCTGAGCTCCTCGTCGTTCTCCTGGCGGAGGCGGGTGCGCAGGGCGTTGAGCTGCTCGGACTTGAGGCGCTCGAACTCCTTGGAGTCGAGGCGGGGCGCGAGCAGCGTCTCCTGGAAGATCTCGAGGAAGCGGGCCCAGCGCTCTTTCGGCACGCGCGCCGCGATGGTCGAGAACTCGCGGTCGGTGTCGCCGCTCAGCTCGGCAGCCATCGGGAAGAGCGCCTCGAGGAACTGCGACGCGTCGAGGGACTTCGTGCCGCCCTCGAGCAACACGCGCAACGTGAGCGCGGTGAGCCCTTCGCGGCCCTTCGGATCATCGACCGAGCCGGTGCGGAACACGAGGCGCAGGCTGACCGACGGCTTGTTCGGCGCGGGGAGCACCACGAGCTTCATCGGCTCCACGGCGGGCAGCGCGACGTACGGCACGGGCTTCGTCGGCGGCGGCGGGGCCACCATCTTCTCGAGCGTGTCAGGGGCGATCTGCGCGGCGTCCTTCGGGAGCGGCGCAGGCGCGGGCGTGGTGACACACGCGGACAGCACGACGAGCGCAGCGAGCAGGAGCTTCTTCACGGCGTGCCTCCCTTCTCGAAGCTGAAGGTGAGTGTGGTGCGGTTGGCGTCGACCAGGTGCTTCTTCGCGAACGCGCTCAAGTCCTTCGCCGTCACCTTCGCGATGTTGGCGTAGAGCACGTCGACGGCGTCGGTGGTGCCGAACACGCCGAAGTGCCACGCGAGCAGCTCGGCAACCGCGGTGGGCGTCTCGAGGCTCATCTGCATGCGGTAGCGGAGGTGGCTCTTGATGTCGTCGAGCCGCTTCGCGTCGATCTTGCCGTCGGCGACGTCCTTGATGGCGGCGAGGATCGCGGTCGTGGCCGCCTCGCGGTTCGCCTCGGACTTGAGCCGCGCGTCGATGCCGAAGAGGTTGGGATCGCGGTGGGGCTCGTAGAAGTGGCCCAGCCGCTCGACCACCTGCTTCTCCAACACCAGCGAACGGTAGAGCGGCGAGGTCGGCCCGGTGAGGTACGTCGCCAGCACCTGCTGCACAGCGGCGTCGGTGGTCTTCGAGGTCGCCGCGGGCGAGTGCCACGCGAGCCCCACGCGCGAGAGCGTCGGCGAGGGCCACGCGAGCTTCACCGCGCGCGCTTCCTTCTGCGGCGGCTCGACGGGCACCGGCAGCGTCGCGGCCTTCCCGCTCCAGGGGCCGTACGACTTCTCGATGAGCGCCATGGTCTTCGCGTCGTCGAAGTCACCGGCGATGACGACGAAGGTGTTGTCGGGCGTGTACCAGCGCTTGAAGAACGTCTTCGAGTACTCGTACTGCTTGGGCATCGCGAGGATGTCGTCGAAGAAGCCGAGCGTGGTGTGGCGGTAGGTGTGCGCGGTGAACGCGGTGGCGAGGGTGACCTCTTCGATCTTGAGGCCGGGGTTCGACGCGTTCTTCTGGTACTCGCCGCGCACCGACTCCGCCTCGGTCTGGAAGGCGGGCTCGGCGTAGTCGAGGTTCATGAAGCGGTCAGACTCGACGTCGATCAACTGGTCGAGCGCGCTCGAGGGACCCGACGAGTAATAGACGGTGACGTCGTCGGTGGTGAACGCGTTGCCCGCGTAGCCGAGCTTGCCGAGCAGCTGGCCGCCGCTGCCCTCGGGGAAGCGCTTGGTGCCGCGGAACATCATGTGCTCGAAGAAGTGCGCGAAGCCGGTGTGGCCCGGCTCGACCTCGTTGCGCGAGCCGACGCGCACCACGGTGAAGTACGAGACGATTCCCGGCGAGTCGAACGGCACGCGCACGACCGTGAGGCCGTTCTTCAGCGTGGTGATCTTCGTGGGGAACGGGAAAGCGCCGGCGGGCTTCGGGGGCGCGGCGGCGCTGAGCAAGGCGATGAGGGGGAGGGCGAGCGTCATCTCGCCCCGGCTCGTATCACCTGAACACGCCGACGAGATCGATGATCAGGTGCTGCGGCGAGGTGGTGCGCACGCAGAGCTTCCCCGTCGAGCGCACGACTCCCAGCGTGGCGACCGCGGTGCCGGGCGTGGCGTTCTGATTCGAGTGCGACGGCGTGCCGGTGCAGTCCCACACCTGTGCGAAGCCCGCGCCCAGCGCGTCGGCGCCGGTGAGGTTGAAGGCGATCGCGGTGCTGCCGGAGAAGCCGGGCATCGCGGCGAGATCGAGCGTGAGCACCTGGTCCGCGGTGGGCACGCCCTGCCAGCCGCCCTGGCCGTCGCGCGTGTCGAGCAAGCGCACCGGCGCGGCGAGGGTGAGCGAGGCGCCGCCGTCGTCGAACCAGCCGGCGACGTCGAGCACGAGGTCGGTCGCCACGTTCGAGAAGACGCAGAGCTGTCCACCGCTGACCGGGGCGAGCGCGGCGCTCGAGGCGACCTGCGTGCCGTCGAAGTTGAGCGCGCTGACGGTGGGGCTGGTGCCGCAGGGAATGAGCGAGACGAAACCGGCAGTGCCCCGCGGCACGGCGGCGAGGCCGACTTGCACGGCGACGGCGGAGGCGGGGACTCCGAGGGGCGCGAGCGAGATGGCGCGCGTCTCACCCGCGGCGAGCGGCGAGGTGGTGCGGGTGTCGAGCAGGCGTGACGGCCCGAGCGGGAAGAAGCCCTTGCCCGAGGGCGCGAAGCGGGCCTGCTCGTCGATCACCACGTTCGTCGTCTGCGGCGAGAACATCGACACCGCGCCGGTCTGCAGCGAAGCGAAGGTCTGGTTGGCGCGCACCGTGCCGGCGCGGGCGTTGACGGTCGAGGTGGGCGCACGCGCGTCGCCACCCGCGATGGAGACGAAGGTGTCGGCGCTGGGCGAGACGACCGCGACTCCGAGGGAGACGGCGCTGGCGCCGGGCACGTCCTGGCTGCCGAACGCGCGGGCGAGCTGACCGGCCTGCAGCGCGCCGGTGTTGCGCGTGTCGATCAATCGACGCGAGCTGATCTGCGAGAGGCGCAGCGGCGTGGTGGTCGCGGTGAAGGTCGGCGGCGTGAAGGGCACGGCGCTCGCGCCCTGCGGCGGCGGAGGCGGCGTGATGGCTCCGGCGACCCACTCGTCGAGGTGCGGGTAGGCGAGGTTGCCGGGGCAAGCGGTCTGCATCACCTGGCGGTGGCCGACGATGGAGCTGCGATCGATCGAGATGCCGTACACCTGGTTCAGCGCGACGAAGAGCTTCTGCAGCGAGGCGATCTGCGCGGCGCTCGGCAGGCGGTCGGTGTAGTCGCCCATCAACACGATGCCGACGGTGCGGAGGTTGGCGTTGGTGGCGTGCGCGCCCTGCACTCCGGTGGCGACCATCTCGAAGATGCGGCCCTGCTCGTCGACGCCGAAGTGGTACATGAGATCGCACCAGCCGCGGTTGACGCGCAGCTCGCGCTGGTAGCTCTGCAGCCAGCCATACGAGTCGCTGACGTCGCCGCCGACGTGGTGCACGACGATGCGGTTCGGCGACTGGCCGGGACGACACGAGCCGGGCGCCCAGGCACCCCACGCCTCACGGGGAACGATGCCGAGGCCCATGTTGAGCAGCGGCCGCGCAGAGGCGAGCTCGGACGAGGTGCTGCTGGTGGCGTCGACCGTGGGCTCGCTGTCTTGTTCGAGAGTGAGCTGCGCTTCGCCCGAGCAACCGGCGAAGCAGAGGAAGAGGACCGCTGCCTTCAGGAGGGGTTGGTTCATGGTGCCCGGTTCTCGAAATACGTGACCGGTACGTCGCAGCATCGGGCTGGCAACGCACTTGGCAGCACCTTCAGCGATTGAGAAAAAAGCTCCCTCTCCTCCGAGGAGGAGAGGGTTGGGGTGAGGAGAAAACAGGCAGTAACTCCATGAATTCACAAAGATAACGCCACTGCCTGTCACCCCCGCTGACACGCCGGGCGAAATACCAATTCTCAATTCCTGCGAGACCTCTCCACCACCCGCCCCACTCGGGAGAGATCCGCCATGTCCGTGAACGATGCCGCCGCCGCCGCCCGCGCAGCCGCCGAAGCCCGTCGCCGTGCCGAAGAAGCCCGCCGTCGCGCCGAAGAAGCCGCGCGCAAGAAGGCCGCAGAGGCCGCGAAGAAGGCAGCAGCCGAAGCAGCCAAGAAGGCCGCGGCCGCCGCGAAGAAGAGCGTGAGCGCCGCCGAGAAGAAGGCCCTCTCGGCGAAGGCCGAATCGCGCACGACGGCATCGGCCGTCCGCCAGGCGTTCGGCAAGGACGAGGTGAGCAAGGGCCTCGGCCGCGCACTGCGCCAGAAGTCGGTGGCCCAGCTCGGCGCCCCGCTGCCGCAGCTCTCAGTCGAGGAATTGAAAGCAGCGCGCGCCTCGGCGCCGAGGCCGTCGAACTTCGTGAGCCCCGATGCAGCCGATCGCGCCGCGGCAGCGAACGCTCCAACTCCGACGGTGGCGGCGCCGCAGACCCCCGAAGAAAAGGCCGCCCAGGGCGCCCGCGACGTGCAGAAGGCCTGGGACGACACCCGCGCACGCGGTGGCAACGAAGCGGCGGCAGCGAAGGCCGCCGCGCAGAAGCTCGAGTCGCTCACCGCGGGCGGAGACAAGGCGTACAACAACGCCCTCCTCCGCGCGTCGCAGCCGGTGCTCGACCAGGTCTCCTCGGTGCTCGGCAAGAACGCGAGCGACGACGGCTTCACGGGCGACACCGACAAGGCCGCAGTGAAGGACACCATCAAGGCGCTGGCGAACACGGCGACGAAGTCCGGTGAGATCGGCTCGTTCCTGATCGGCGATGCGATCGCGAAGAAGCTCCCGAACGACAGCGAGCTGATGCACGTCGACGACGCGTTCTACGAGCACGCCGACGCGGGCGGTGGCCCCGAGCTCATGGCGGCGGTGGGCGCGCGGCTCGACGCGTACGGCAAGGGCGACGCGAAGGACGAGCTCTTCGATCGCCATGACAAGTCGTGGCTCGAGAGCGCGTGGGACGCGACGGGCGGCAAGCTGGTGCACGCGGGCCAGGAGCTGGTCGGCGCGGTCGGTGACGCGGCGGGCGCGGTGGTGGGCTTCGCGGGCGACGTGGCGAACGGCGCGCTGAAGGTGATCGGCAAGGCCGGCGAGATGACGGTCGACGTCGCGAAGGGCACCGTGGAGCTGGCGGGCGACGCGGCGAAGTGGACGAAGGACCAGGTGCAGGAAGCGGCCGAGTACGCGGCGAAGAACGGGCTCAAGCTGGCGGGCGCGGCGCTCAACTGGGTCGGCGATCACGCGCGCGAGCTGGCGGCCGACGCGCTCGACGTCGATGGGCAGTTGGCGAAGCTGAACTCCACGGGCGACACGGTGACGATGGGCGTGGGCGGGAAGATCGGCGCGACGGTGGTGCAGGGCGGCGCCGAGGTGGAGATGAAGGTCACCAAGACCGACGACGGCTACGAGATGACGCTCACCGGCAAGCTGTCGGGCGGCGTGTTCGGCGGGCTCAAGCTGCCGGGCTTCCCCTCGGCGGAAGGCGAAGCGAACGCGACCGGCGTGGCGAGCGCGACGATGAAGTTCAAGTCGCTCGACGAGGTGACGCAGGCGGCGGAGACGGTGGGCGGCATCGGCGTGGCGACGGCGGTCGGCGGGCCCGCGGGCGCGCTGCTGACGGGCGCGACGGCGAGCGACGAGATCGCCGACATCACCAAGCACTTCGATCACGGCAGCGTGGGGCTCGAGCTCTCGGCGGAAGCGAAGGCGTCGCTCGGTGAGACGGCGGGCCTGGGCTACGGCGGCGAGATCAAGGGCGCGGTGACGACGGGAGCGCGGCTGGAGATCAGCAAGAACCAGCCTCCGGCGCTGGTGCTGGAGCAGGGCCTCGAGGCGAGCGGCTCGCTGTCGCTCGGGGCGCCGGTCGACATTCCGTCGCTGGGCGGCAAGCTGAACGGCGGCAGCATCGACGGGTCGGCGACCATCCAGGCCGAGACGCGCATTCCCCTGCCGAAGGACCTCGGGCTGGGCGACGTGGTGAAGGACCCGGTCGGCGCGATGAAGAAGGTCGGCAAGAGCGTGATCGACAACTCGACGACCTCGCTGTCACTGGGCGTCGACGTGCACGCGGGCATCGCGACGGAAGATCTGCCGCTCAACCTCGGCAGCAACGGCGGCCTGGAGATCAACCTGAGCGGCGAGGCGAAGACGAAGGACCTGGTCGGCGCGCTCGGCACGGCGCTCAAGGGCGACCTCGGCGGGGCGCTCAAGCAGCTGGGCACCAAGACCAACCTCGACGTGAGCGTCGCGAAGTACACCGAGAGCGGCTTCGACATTCACGAGGAGGTCTCGGTGCCGGGCTTCTCGTTCGAGGTGAAGGCCGAGGACAAGGTGCGCGACACGACGGAGCTGTGGAGCTTCGACGGGACGCCCGCCGAGCTCGCGAAGCAGGGGTTCAACCTCTTCGACGCCCTCCAGCTGAAGGTGCACTGACCCCACCGTCAGGGGGGATGCGCGGAGGCCGTCGATCGCGTATCACTGGGGCAGTTCTTTGAGATGTCGGGGGCGACAAGGTTTCGACGGGGGCACAGAGGCTCCTGGTCGCGCGCCGAGTGGGCTCACACACTCGTAAATACAAGAGAGCAAATCCACAAAAGCCAACGACAACGTTGAGCTTGCGCTGGCCGCCTAAAAAACGGTTCACGCACGGTCGCTTCATGTTCTGCCAGTGACGTGAAGATCGACCGCCATGATGCTGGCTGGTTCTCCGAAGGGCCTGAACGAGGAGAACGAGAGTTCACTCAGGACCGGCTTCGCACCATCCCGTCCGGAAGAGGGTGCGGGGCTTAAATCAAAGTCCGGGCTACGCGCGTAGTGACTTGGAATCGAAGGCTTTCGGACCCGGGTTCGATTCCCGGCGCCTCCATTTTTCTTTTGCGGGTCGCGAGCGAGCGCGTTCACTCGCGTGTGACGCGCCGACACAGTGCCCAAATCTCGACGCCATACGAGCAGTCGAGGTGAAAGATCAGGGCGCCTTTGTCGACTTGCGGCCACTCGACCAGCAGCTTCTCTTTGACGCGGTCGCGAAGAGGGGCGTCTCGTTCTGAATCCGCAACTGAGACAATCGAGATCGCGTTGATGATGTTTGATTCTCGAAGCTCGTCTGCGACGAGGAGGGAGACCTCTTCGAGTCGGAGCGTGGTCTGTTCGTTTGATGTTGAAGAGATCGTGAGACTGACCCTCTGGCCTGCGAGGCAGATTCCGTCGAGGGAGCCGTCGTGGAAGGCGAAGCCGATGGCGCTCCCGTTCTTGTCGGTTTGGACCTCGTGATTCATGGTGACGCCGCCTCCGCCGATGTTGCCACTGGTTGGTCACGGGTTCGGGCGTCGCTGATCCTGGTCGCGCCCTATCGCGTCGGGCCAGTTGTTACGATCTTTCGCAAGCTCTCCTCAAGTTGACTGCCCTCCTGGTTGGCAAAGGTTTTCGAGTTGATAGGCCAGAAACGCCAAGTTGAACCTTCGCGACGCCCCGCCACGTTTTGGCACCAGGTCCACAACTCGCTCTCTTCCTTTGTTTCACGCTCGACAACCCTTACCCATGCGACCAGCGAGTCTGAGTCAGCCAGGGCCAAGCCAATCGCGAGGTAGCGCTCGTCCGATGTTTTGTCGCGCCAGGTGAGGCCATTGAGCTTGCACGTCTCCGCTTGAAGCGCGGTCTTGAAAGTGTTGTCTGGAATGCATCGGGCCGAGTCCTTGAACACAACCAGTGTCGCATCTGCACCCCCGAGATGCTCCTTCTTCAAGGCGTCGACCACGGGGAATGGCTCTGCGCGTCCATCAAATTTGAGTCTCGATTGGGTCAGTTGCTGGAGTGTTGAGCATTCGATCGGCTGTTTGATGGCTTGGGGCGACGCACAGCTACACGCGACCCATAGGATGGGCATCATCTTGATAATGCGCACGTTATCGTCACTCCGCGAGATCGCCGATGCGTCGGAGTTCGAGTTCGGTAGTTGCTCGGCTGACAACTTGCCCTGCCCCATCCACTTCGAGGATGAGTGTGCCTCGCTCACCCCTTCTCTTTCTGCGGTTGCTTGGTCGACCGTGATTTGAGGATTGCTAAACAGACGACCAGCAACAGAGCAGCGATGAAACTGATTGCTGCCCACGGCTTCTCAGGCCTGTTTCCTTCACCAAGTTCGCGAATGAAGGCTGGATCCCACAACGCAGTTCCTGAGCACCGATCGACGACAGCCCGGCCCTCGTCGTTGAGACGCTCAACGAAAAGGTATTCCCGCCCCTCCTCGAGCGACGCAAGGCACGGAGCGTCGCCAAGGTCCACCAGCCTCACGCTTGACGATTCTCCAGCATATACACGACTAACGTAGACGACTGTCTTGACTCGCGTTGTCCCTTTGAGCGAGAGCGGCGCCTCGAAACTTGGGCCAGCCGTGGCGCGGAATGCGAGAGTGCTGCCGGCAGTCGCTTCCGTCACGCCTGGCCGTGGGCAGCTGCAGGCGAAGGCCACGCTACTTGCAGATGTTGTGGCGGCGATCAGGAGCCAGAGTGCGGTTTTCATCGCGGCCGAATTGGTGAGAATGGAGTTGATGTGGGTTCTCCGAACCACGAGTTCTCGCGAGTCGGATCCTGATAGCGAAACGGCGGCGGCCCCCAGATGAAGCCAGCAGAGTCGCCGTGGACGAGGTCGGCTCCGAGCACATCCGTTACGCCACGATAGAACCGAGAGTATCTTTGGCGCGCTGTGGAATCGAAGTTGGTCGAGTCCAACAGGGCTGAAAGCTTGGTCGTCTTGTGGGGGATCTTTCCTGGGACTCCGCCGGTCTCACGCAGAACTCCAATGACGTGTCCAATTTCATGAGCGAAGAAGTCTTGATAGCTGTTGTCTCCTCCGAGTTTCTTGATGCGGACCGGGTCGAGAAGGATCTCAAGGCCGTGCCCATAGTAGAAGCCGAATGGATCGAACCTGCCGCACGAGCTGTCTTGTTGGCTGCATGGGCGCGTTTCGCCGTAGCCCGAGCTCAGGCGCTTGTTTACGACAGATATTGGCATGGTCGTTCGACTTGCTGAAATGGCCCGCAAGTCCTCCTGGCCCAATGGAGTCGAAAACCACGCCTCGATCTCAAGTCGATATCTGGTCTCAAGTTCCGAGCCATCGATCGGCCCGCCGTCCTCAATCCAAACGCCTGGCAGCCCTGCACGTGCGATGTGATCAGCTGTCTCGCCTGAGTGCGTTCCGATTGATAATTGGTGGAGCGGAGAGCGCGTGGACTCGACCGTGCGAGGGCGCTTCGGCTTGGGGGCATTGCCACTTCGAATTGGCTTGGCAGGATTTGTCGGACTTACGACAACTTGCGGTCTGTTTTCGCCATACACAACCGCAACCGCGCGAGACAGGTCTCTCTCTGCGCGCTGGCCCATCTGCTCCTGCTGTCTCTCGCGAGCCCTTGCGCGTTGAGCTGCGCCCCTGCATGGCCCGCCGTCCTCCGCGCTTTCGCAGTGGACTGTAGTCTTGTCCTTGTCCGCGACGTTGCTCGCTGACAGGCCCATCGGGTCGATGTTGTTGACCGAGTCGAAGGCGTTGAAGGCATACAAATCGAACGAGTCGACGGCGCCGAGCGGGTCCTCGCTCAGCCACTGGCCAGTCTCCGTCGAGTACCAGCGGTTGCGGAAGTAGAGCAGCCCGGTCGTTTCGCTGCGGAAGGCCGAGTGGAAGCCGAAGGGAATGCCGAGTTGATTTGGGGCACATCGTTGAGTGCCCGACTCGGCGCAGATGGCGCCGCTCACCTCGTCGAAGTGCGTCCCGCGGCCCTCGGGCGAGTACTCCGAACGCGCGACGATTTGGCCCGCGGAGTCGAGCCAACCGGTGACGCTGCCTCGCCCATCCTCGAGCGCGAAGGATTCCGTGGAGCCGCGCTCCACACTGACGAGGGAGTCGATGCCCGGGCCCCAGGAGGCAGTCCAATTCACCGCGCCCGCCCGCGAGAACGACTGCACCATCTGCTGCCCGTCGTAGACAAAGAGGTCCTCCGACGCCCCACCGAGCCGCGCGGAGAGCCGCCCGTTGACGTCGTAGAGGTAGCTCTCGCTGATGGCACCCGACGGTGCGGTGATGCTCACCAGGGCACCCATGTCATCGAAGACGAAGCCCTGCGTGCCATCACTCGTGACGCGCCCCGCATCATCGTGCGTGACGGCGCGACTCCCGCCACCGATGTCGTAGGAATACAGCTGGTAGTTGGCGGCCCGCGGCGCTGACGAGAAGCGCGGCGGAGTCACCGAGGTGTTGCTGGTGATGGCCAACACACTGCCCACCGCTTCGCGCTGGTACCCCCACCGCGCGGCATGGGCTGAGGCCGAGATGCTCTCGACGGCCGCGGTCGCCGACGGCGCATTGCGAGGCAGCGAGGCAAGCCCCGAAGGCAGGGCATTCAATTCATGTACAGAAGAGAGACGGCCGAGCGCGTCGTAGGTGAAGCCGCGCCAGGACTCCTTGAGGCCGGTGGGGGTGGAGAAGGAAGTCGAGGCCGACGCGACGCGCCCCATGACATCGCGCACCACGTTGAGGGCCAGCTTCTGCGCCCCGGAGGCCGACGTCGTCCACGAAGCGGGCTGGGCCAGCGAATCGAAGCCCACCGAGGTGCGAATGGGCACCGTGGGCGTGGAGACGGTGGTGTCCGTCAGCAAGTCGTCGAGCCAGGTGAAGTCGGTGGCGCCGCCCGAAGCGCGGGCCTGGTGGGCGAGGCGACCATCACCATCGAAGCGGGACTCGGTGGCGCGGCCATCGGGCAGGGTGAGGCGCCGCGTCCAGGTGTTGTTGGCCAGCACCCAGTCGGTGGTGACGGTGCGGGCGGGGAAGGGGCCGACGCGCGTCGTCTCGGTGAAGTGGCGGGCGGCGTCGTCGAAGGTGCGGGTGGTGGTGACGAGGCGCTGGGCGGACGAGGTGAGGGCGGTGGAGTCGAGGTTGGTGCGGGTGCCCGAGGTGACGCGGCCCAACTCGTCGTGGACGAAGGACGCGAGGACGGGGGCGTTGGAGTTGGGCGCGCCCTTGACGATGGCGGACAGGCGGCCGTCGAGGCCGTACTCGTAGCCGAGGTTGACGCGGCCGTTGACGGTGTAGCGGGTGCGGCGGCCGAGTTCGTCGTAGTGCCAGTCGCTTTGCTCGACGGTGGACGCGGGCACGGTGCGGGAAGCGGGCTCTCCGAAGCCGGTGTATTGCTGCTCGGTCGTCGAGCACTTCGGGTCTGTCTGTGTCTTGAGTGCGCCGCGGCCGTCGTACGTGAAGCTGCTGGTGTCCCAGCCGTTGGCGCTGCCGCACGCGGCACTCGGCACGGGCCCGGCGGCGAAGTCGGTCTGCTGGTGCAGGCGGGCGACGCGGCCGAGGAAGTCGACTTGAGCGAGGGTGCGGCTGCCGTCAGGGGCCGTGACTGAGGTGAGGAAACCCGACGCGTTGCGGACCAGCTGCGTCGTGCGACTGAGTGCGCCGCCGTCTTCGCGCAAGGTGACGGGGAGGCCGTTGGCGTCGAGGGTGGCGGTGCTCGAGGTGGTGAAGAAGCCGGTGGGTTGTTTGCGGAGCTGCGCGGTGGAGACCAGGTGCGCGGTGCCGCCGCGCGTCTCGGTGGCGACGGACTGGTTGCCGAGGGAGTCGCTGCTCCAGACGACGCGGCCGAGGGCGTCGCGGGCCTCGTACGTCTTCGTGCGGCCGTCGGCGGTGCGGGCGTAGACGTCGCCGCCCGGGGCGCGCAGCAGGCTGGTGGTGGTGATGCCGTTGCGGATGACGTCGGTCGGCCGGGCGAAGGCGTCGTAGCGGTACGACTCGTTCCACGGCGCGGCGCCGGTGTGGCGGCGCGACGTCAGTACGTCGCGCTTCGAGTAGCGGAGGTCCCACGCCGTGCCCGAGGTCTCGACGTGGCGCGTGAGGCGGTTGAAGCCGTCGTAGAAGAAGAGCTCTTCGCGTTGGAGGGCGGTGGCGCCGTAGGTCTGCCGTACGAGGTTGCCGTCGTCGTCGCGGAACTGGCTCGTCTCGCGCGACTCGCTCGTCGAGGTGATGAGGCGGGTGCGCGTCACCCACTTGCGGCTGTCGCGCGCGTACTCGGTGGTGAGGCCTTCCGGGTCGATGGTGCGGAAGACATCGCCCTCGCGCGTGTAGATGACGGAGCTTCGGATGCTCTCGGGGCTCGACGGCGTCTGACAGCCGAGCGAGCCGGTCTGCGTGCACGAGGTCAGCAGGCGGTCTTCGGCGTCGTAGGTGCGAATCGACTCGCCGAGGCTGTTGCCGGTGCCATCGAAGCGCGAGACGCGGGTCGGCCGCATGAAGTCGTCGAAGGCCACCACCGTCGCTGCGTGGAGGCTGCCGTCGATCGCGTGGAGTTCGCTGCGAACCGCGCGACCGTCGGTGTCGGTGACGGTGAGGCTCGACTCGCCGCTGAAGGTGCGAACTGCTCGCGCGTGGCCGAGGACGTTGTAGTCGAGGCTGGTGGTGAAGCCGCGCGTGTCGACGATGCCGTCGACCGCGGCGGGAGGCAGACCGAGCGCCACGAGCGACGCGCGCGTGTCGCTGCCGCAGCTCGAGAGGAGGAAGCGGTATTCGGCGGGGAGCGACGCGCAGCCCGGGCCAGCAGGCCCAGCGCCGTTCCAGCTCGAGCGGGTGCGCGTCACCTTCGCGAGGAAGCCCGCGAAGCCGGGATCTGCCGTGCCGGGTGCGCGCTGTGCCGCGGCGCCGGCGCTCAGCGCGTAGTACGCGAAGTCGGTGCGCGTGCCGTCGGCGTCGAGAACGTGCGCGACCTGACCGGAGTCATTCCACGTCAGGGCCGTGACCTCCGTCGCTCCGCCAAGTCCCTCTTGCGTGATGCGCACCGGAAGGCCGCGCGCGACGAGGGCGCCGTCGCCGTTCGCGTCGACGCCGAGCAAAGCGATGCCAAAGACTTCGTCGGTCGGCCACTCGAGGCTGCGCGTTGCCCTGTTGAACGGAAGCGCCATGCCCCACAGTTGCGCGTCGGCGAGCAGCGACTGCAGGAGCGAGTCGTTCGAGTATTCCTGGTAGTCGAACACCAACGAGGTCTGCGCCAGCTTCTCGTCGACGCCGTTGGCGCTGATGTTTCCTGACTCGACGAGCCGTACCTGGTTGAAGAAGGGCTCGTACGCGAAAGCCGTGTACCTGCCTCGTGTCGTCTGCGTCGTGTTGGTTCCTTCGACTTCATCGCTTGCGATGCCGCGAGGGAGAACGTCCACGCGAAGCACGTTGGCGCGCCGCATCCAATAGAAGGGCCGCGCGCTCCCCAACATGCCCGGCGCGACCGGCTCTTCATGGTAGCGGTAGTGCGTTTCGCCGAACGCTGACCTGTATGGACTCGAGGCGTTCTGCGTTCGGCGTTGAGAAATGACGTTGCCGTCAGCGTTGTACAGCGTTTCGCCAATCTTCCACTCGGCGCCAACCTTGACGGCCTCCACGAGCGGACGCCCGTGGAAGTTGAGCCCGCTGAAGTGCACGTCGCCGTCGCGGTCGACGTACTTCACCCACTCGCAGATTCGGTTCGCGTTCGACGCGCTGAACTTGCGTCGGCCGGTCATGGTGCGGAACTCAAACGGGGCAACACCCGGAGTGGTGCGGGCCTCCCAGGTCGTCGCGAGGTCGTTGTGTCGAACGTCGAAGGTCTGCGCGAGCGCGAGGGTTTCGCAGGTCACGCGGCTCCGCTTGAGGTCCTGACCCCACGAGACGCCCGGCGTCGCGAGGTCGGTCGTCGGCAGCGTGAGGTCGTAATAGTCGAGCGAGGGCTCATACCCGGGCAGCCGCGTACGCTTCTCGGGCAGATGCGCGTAGTCACACTCGCGGCGCGGGTTCGCACCAGCTTGCTGCTCAGCGACGGCGAGCGCTGGCAGGCGGTCCGCGGTTGGGACGCCCTGTGACGCGTTGGCAGGGAGCAGCAGCCCCTTTCGATAGGTCTCGTCGGCGGCGGCGGAGTCGTAGACCTCGAGCGGGTAGCGAGCGACCAACTCAGGCGGCAGCAGACTGTCGGTCGCGTCACCCGTCAGCGCTGAGCCGCTGGCGAGTGGTTCGGGGTGGAAGTAGTCGAAGGTGCCGAGCGGCAGCGAAGTCGCCCAGTTGGGGCTCGGCAAGCTGGGTTCCGCGACCGGCGGCAACGACGGGTCCGCCGCTGCACCCCATCTCTGCGCAATGACCTTGTCGAACGCGCGGTCAAACGCGTTGTGGAAGTAGCGCGATTCAGCCTCGACGCGCCCAACGCCGGTGTCGAAGTCCTTCGCCATCACCAGGGTGATGTTGTCGGCGGCGTTCGACGAGATGCGGCGTGCCTGCTCTTCCACCATCCGGTCGGTGTTGGCGAACATCACGCCGCTGGTGTTCAGCCCGCCGCACGCGTTCCTCGTGGCGTAGCCGCAGTTGTAGATGCTGTCGAAGTACGTGCGGTAAGCGGCTCTCACCGCCGCGAGGTCATTCGGCATCTGGTCAGCTCTCGCCCACGCGTATTCGTAGATGTGGCCGCGCGCGTGAGTGTTGACGATCTCGCTCGTGCCGGTGGGCCCATCAGCGCGCGAGGAGCGAACGAGGAAGCGCTCGTTGAGCCCCGCCGGCTGGGGGCTTGGCGCTGCGTACTGGAAGATGACCTTCGCCCCCGCGGTGCCGGAGACGGCCGTCAGCAGCCCCTCGTCTGGCCCTGAGGTTGCGTATTCGAAGTCGAGGGTGCGGCCGAGATCGTCCTTCACCTGGGTGAGGCGACGGTAGCGACCGCCCCAGGGCAGCGGCGTGCCGTAGCCCGTCGATTGGGTTGCGAGCAGCGCCGCGGCGATCGGTTGGAGTGTTGGGTCGAGGGTGCCAAAAGTGAAGGCTGGCGGGTCTGAGAACGACGGCATGTCCGCAAAGCCGGTCACCCCGGCCAGCAGTGCGCATTCTGCAGTGTCAGCTCCGATGCCCGTGCTCCCGAAGTTGGCACTCCACGCGCCGTTCGCGAGTTTGAACGGGGTCTTCGGGCACACCGCGTCGTAGAGACGACCGAACGGCGTGTCTTCGTAGGAGAGCGTCACGCCGTTGCCGAAGCGGTCCTGCGTACGAGTGAGCTCACCGCCGTCGCTGAAATACGAAACCTCCCCGTCGGGTTCGCGCAGCGCCCAGCCGCCGGGGCGGCGACGAATCGAGTTGGTCGACCCGGCCGGAGGCATGAAGAGACCGCTCGCCTGATCGAGGTAGTACACGCGGCTCACGTCGCCGTGCTGCAGCAGCACGCAGGTGATCTGCATCGGGGTGCCCGCGCACCAGGGGTCGACCCACTGCGGGAGATTCTGTTTGTGCAGCGGAATGATCCGCGTTTCCCAATTGTGGACCCAGTTCGAGCCGAGGGCGCCGCGCCAGTTCGAGTTGCTCGAGTAGCGGCGCGAGAAGGTGAGCGCGCCGTGCGGGCCGGGGAAGTCGAGGTCAGTCTGGTCGATGAGCAGGGCGCCATCGAAGAGCGTGACCGGGTCGCCGCCCGTCTCGGCCTGTTGCTGGGCGCTTTGCACCGGCTTTGATTTGTCGGCCTGCTCTCCTGCGTTGGTATCTGGCTTTGGAAGGGCGGGGTCCGTCTCTGCGCGTGCCCCCAATGAGGGGCCGGCATTGGTCGAGGCGGTCTGGCTGCAGCCGACCGTGCACGGCAGCTGCGGCGCGAGGCTCACGTCGTTGACCTGACCGACGGTCGAAAGCGCCACGCCGCCAGTCTCGGCGCGTTCGCCTACCGGGCACACCACGAGTCCACCGCTCAGCCGGCAGCCCAGTGGTGCGCCGCCGGGATCGCTCTGCGCCCCACGCACCGCGGTGTAGCTCTGGCAGTTGGTCAGTGTGCCCGACTGCTCCTGGCATCGGACGCACGTTTCGAAGCCTGCCCCGCCGAGCGATCCACCCATCGGGCTGCACGCGCCGCAGCGGGCCGTCGGGTCACTCAGGTCACCGCACGAGTTGGCGGTCGCGCCAGCAATCTTCGAGCTCAAGTCAGTCTGGATCGCCGCGATCTCCTGGGCGCTGCTGTGGCCGCAGATGTCGTCGGGGTCGGACGAGCGCTGGAAGTAACACTGCCTCGGCACCACGCCGGTGTTGAAGACGTTGTCGGCAGTACTGCACTGCGGACACCGCCCGTCACATTGGGCCGGAGAGATGGTGCCGCCGGAGGGGCGAACCACGCGTGCGCTCGACCCTTCCATAGAGAGTGCGCTGGACGCGAAGGTGCACGCCGCCGGAACTGCGCGGCCGCTCACCGGCGAGTTCGGCGCGCACTGGTTGCCGCGCGGCAGGTCTGCTTCCCAGGTCGCAAACGGATCGCGACCGAGTTGGTCGTCGCCGGGGCACACCGGCAAGACCTGGTCGCATTTGTATGTCTCCGTCACGCCCCCCAACGGCGGGAGCATCGACCACGTAAAGAACTGAGTTCCGTCAGAGTAGACACGCAGGTCGATCGGCGCTCGTCCATTGCTGGTGCGCAGGTCGGCCTGACTTGGACTGTGTGCGGCAGTGAGCTCGATGCCCGAGCACAGCGCGGTCGGCAGATCCGTCGGGCGCCCCTTGGGCTGCGGCACACAGCCTGGCGGAGGGTTCTTGGGCAAGTCGGGTCCGGTCTGCTGTCCGCTGACCGGTGCTCCACAGCAACGCCCGCCGCCGGCGGACACGCCATCCGGGTTGAAGGCGATGACGATGCCCGTTGCGACCCACGGCATCGTCGTTGACGAGAGCTGGAGCGCGGCGACGAAGTAGTCGCTGGCGACGACCTTGTTTCCGGGAAGGATGCGCGGGTCGCGTGCGACGATGACGATGTCGCTCGGGCCGATGGTCTTGCGGTCACTGAGCGGCTCGCTCACCACGCCGGTTGCCCACACATCGTTGCTCGCGGAGGCCAGACGTGCGGCCGCGTCGAGCTGAGCGCTCGTCGGAGGGGTGACCTTTCCTTGTTTCACCGCTGCCTCGAACGCATCGAGCGAGACGAGCACCACCGCCGGGCTCGTCGGCTGGGTGGCGAAGGCCGTCGTCGAGGGGTCGGTCGTGGTCCGAGCGAACTCGCGGCACGCGAACGTCTCCTGCGCGGTGAGCCCTGGCGTCGCGCGTCGCATCGTGACGCGTGGCTGACTGGACACCCAGCGCGCAGTTCCGAAGGTCGGCGTGTCGTACTGGTAGATGTTGGTCGGCAGGCACCCGCCGTTGACACACGAGAGCGTCGCGAGCGGGGTCGCGACCGCGCCGCACTCCGGCTGCACGTCAAGGAGGCGAGCGGCCTTCGCTCCGGTGAGGAGGACCTCGGGCAAGAGTCCTGCGATTGGCACGACACCCGAGATGGGGTGATCGGCGATGTACCATTCTGACGCCTCGAGCCTGACGCCGCGCTCGGGCACGATGGCTCCCGTCAGGTTGCGCGTGACGATGACGAGGTCAGCATCGACGGGAACGTTCACGCCGGGCGCAGCCGAGATGCCCACGGCATCGGTGGCGTTGCCGAGCGCGGCAATCTGTGACGCGAGGATGGTGGTCTCGGTGTTGTTCGCGAACGGAGCGAGTCCGCCGAGCGCGAGGTAGTCCGCTTCCCGCAGCACGACCACGCGGCCGGACAGCAGTTGGCTCGTCGTCGCGCGAGACCAGAGGTTGAGCTGTGGGCCGATGCACGTCGCGCCTGAACTCCCACTGCCGCCGCCAGAAGGCAGATTCTGAACGAGCGCGGTCGTGCCGCCAGAGCCCGACCCCGCGATGCAGCTGTTCGCGCAAGCCGAGGCGATGACCTGGTCGTGGCATTCGAACGAATTGGTCGCGGTGGGTTCGACGATGACCAGCCGTGGCAGGAAGCCCGATGCGTTCGGCGCGCTCGCGGGAGCGGCCTCAAAGTTCATCGCGACCTCTGCAGGCAGACCTGCACCCTCAGGCCCAAGCTGCGTCACGAGCGAGCTGGTCTCGGTGGGGCGACAGCCGGCGCCCGCCACGTGGCACTGCGGAACCGGCAACGCGTCGGTGTTCAGCGCAAGCGCTGGGAGCGTTGCGAACTCCGAGATGCCAGTGAGCCGGCCTGCGACGACGTAGAAGTTGCGCGTGTCGACGTCACCAAGCGCGTTGATGTGCCAGTCGCGCGCGACGACGAAGAGCTCGCCGGTCACCGGGCCGGTTTGCGGCGCTGCGAGAACGCCCAGCGCCGATGCGTGCGTGGTGAGCGCACTGAGGACTGCGCCGTTCTGTCTGGCTTTGAGCGAGGGCGCGGCAACCGACTTTCGCAGCTGGAGGAATCGCACCTCGGGAATGACGATGACTGGCTGGTCGACGAGTTGGGCCAGGTCGAGCGACCGCACCTGCTGGGTGCGGAGTGGCGGGTCCGGGGGCCGCGGCGTGAAGAACGGAGTCGCGGTCGAGCCGTAGACGGTCGACAGCGTCAGGGCGCGTGGGGTCATGCCTTCCACGGTGTCGACCGAGGCGAGGTCGAACGAGAGCGCGGTGGCGTTCGCGAGCGGGATGGCGCCGGAGGTGACGGTCAGCGGGCCGTAGAAGCCTTCGCCAGTCATGGAGAGGCGCGCTCCCGCGGGGGCGGAGAGTGGGCTCAGGCTGTCGACGACCGGGCCCGGTACCTCGACACGCAGACCGACCCGCGTTCCCCGTTGCGAGTGGAACTTGATGCTGACGCGGTGCTTGCCGTTGGCCAGATCGAGCGCCTGAGCGGTGGTGGCGTCAGCCTCGAGCGTCAATTTGCGAGAGAGCAGGGTGCGATCGAGCACTGCGTCGAAGGTCGCGGGGCGACTGCAGTTGCCGCCGGTGTTGCCACTGCCCCCGCCCGTGCCCATCGAGCCGCCCGTGCCCATCGAGCCGCCCGTGCCCATCGAGCCACCAGTGCCCATCGAGCCACCAGTGCCCATCGAGCCACCAGTGCCCATCGAGCCACCAGTGCCGGTCGAGCCGCCACCGGTGCCAGTCGAGCCGCCTCCAGTGCCGCCGCCCGAGCCACTGTGGCCGCCGTCGCGGTGATGATGGTTGTCGTTGTCCTTGGTTCGATTGCCACACCCCTGAGGCAATTCGCCAGTCAGGCGAACGCAGACCGGAACACCGACCGGCAGATCGAACTCCACAGTTTCCAGACGACCATCGCCCCGTGGCGCAACGACCACCTCGTCGACCACCGCAACCGGGTTGCGCGCAGAACACGGGTTGAACGCCAGGGTCTCGACCGGCGGCACGCCCGCATCTGCCGAGGGGAGGTGGTGATGATCGTCATCGTCATCACAACCCGAAACACCAACCACGACGGCAACTGCGAGCAGCAGCCTGCACGCGAAGCGAACCATCGGCCCTCCCCCAGGAACGAGGGAGAATGACTGGCGCGAGGTGTAGGCCTCCAGTGCAGCGGTGTGGGGAATTTCCGTGCCCGACCCTTGCTACTTTGCGCTCATGATTGCGTTCGCCTCGCTGCTGTGGGCCCTCGCCGCGACCCCGGCCGCGGAGCCGATTTCGCTCAACGACTTCATCAGCGCAGCCGAGCTGACACTGACGACCTGCTCCCAGGAAATCCCCGAGGACAAGAAGGCCTGTCAGCTTCAGATCGCAAACGCGAAGAAGGTCCTTCAGAAGGGCACGCGCTTCACCGCCCCGTGGCCCACCGGCATCGCCGGCCGCCAGGTCGAGGTCGACCGCCGTGAGCTGAGCCGGCCCGACCACGACTGCTCTCAGGACTGGGCATCACGCGGCATGGTGACCAACGCTCCGGAGCTCGTGATCACCACCACCGCTCCGAAAGAACCGCCCTCTGGCGAGGTGACCTTCGAGGTGGTCTCGGTCACCCGCAAGTCGATCGCCGACAAGGAGATGACCCAGGAGCGCAAACGTCAGCTCACGTACATCGACGCGCAGCTGGCACAGACGCGAAACGCCCTCGCAGGTGTCCCGAAGGAATACCGCGAGAACATCCAGCCGCAGCTCGACGACGCGATCGCGCAGCGCGAGTGCATCGCCGCGTTTCAGCCGACGACGATTCAGCTCGTGGTTGTCGTGAAGCTCGTCCCGACTCCGTGACCACTCACCCCTTCGGGCAATTCGCCGGCGCGGCGTGACACTTGTTGCACGTCGCCGGGTTGGTCATGTTCCTCTCGGTGTGAACGAACTTCCACGCCGTGGTCCACGCCGTCCCCGACGAGGGCGTGACGACCCCGGTGGGCGTCGAGTGGCACTCGTGGCAATTGGTCGGGAAGAAGTGATTGGGCGCCGTGAAGTTGCGGCAGGTGTTGCCGCTGAACGTCGCCGTGTTGAGCAAGATGGTGAACGGTCGCGTGTCACCCGCGCCCGCGGCGATGGTGGTCGCCCCGTTCCACGGCACCTTCACCATGTTCGAGCCCGCCTCGTGACAGCTCGTGCACTTCGTCGTGATGAGCGTCGACGCGTGGTCGTAGCCCTTCGCATTGATGCCGCCCGACGCGCTGTCATGGCACGTGGTGCACATCAGCCCCGTCGTCGACGGGTGCGGCAGGTTGGTGATGCCCGGCTGCGTGGTGCCCGTGGTCGGCGCCGGCGGTGACGGAATCGTGAAGCCCGTGAAGTTGATGTACGTCGGCACGCCCGCCGCGCCGAGCCAGTTGGGCGCGCTCGCCGTGCCCGTGCCCGGGTACGAGTGACACGACGAGCAGTCTTGCGAGCCGCTCACGTTGGTCACGCCGCTGTGATCGAACGCCGTGAACGCCGCGCCAGGCTTCTCCGCGAAGTGGCAGTTGCTGCAGCGCCCCGTCGTGGTGTTCATCACCAGCGCCCGCGCGCCCGTGTACTGCGCGTGGAACGTCGCCTGCGCCCATTCCTTGCCCGTGATGCCCGGCGTCGACGACGTGCCCTTCTGCGTGTGACACACGACGCAATCGAGCGACGTCACGTTCACGTCCGCATGCGTGAGCTGCGCGAGGAAGCCCGCCGGAATGCCCGTGTTCGGCGACCCGGCAGACGCGCTCACCTTCGTCGAGTTCGTCAGCCCGTTCGGCAGGTTGTTGTTGGTGCCGATCACCGTGCCCTTGCCGTTACCCGTGCCATGGCATTCCGTGCAGGTGTTCGCCGTGGTCGCCGCGGGGTGGAACGTGTCGGCCTTGCTCCACGCGCTGCCCGAGGTCTTCGCGTCGGCCGCGTGACAGACCACGCAGTCCTTCCCGACCACCCAGCTCGAGGTGTGGTTCTGCCACTGAGCTCCGTTGGTCGCCGTGCCGCCCAGCGCCAACACGTACGTCGTCGTGCCCTGCGTCGCCGTCGTGGGATCCGACACCGAGTGGCACTCGAGGCACGCCGTCGGCTGCGGGCTGCTGTGCGCGTGGAGCTGCCCGGTCTTCCACAACGTGATCGCGTGCGAGGCCGTCGACGCCTGCGACAGCGCGGTGGTGTGGCACGTCGCGCACGCCTGCGTCTGCACCTGCAGCGACTGGTGCTTCATCACGAACGTCGTGCCGGTCGTCACGTCAGCCGTCGGGTCGACCATCAACGGGTAGTGGCACGTCACGCAATCCGCCGGAGTGCCCGCGCCGATGTTCGCGTGGAACAGCGCTCCACCCCACGTCGAGCCGGGCGTCGCCTTGTGGCACACCGAGCAGTCGGTCTGGTTCACCGCCGTCACCGACGCACCGCCGAGGTTGACCGCCGTCGCGAACGTCGCCGCGTGATCCATCGGCTGCAGGTTCGGCACGCCCGCGTCCGCGCGCACGATGTCATTTGGATACATCGAGTCGTGACAATCGTTGCACTTCGTCGGCTGCGGGAACGGCGCCAGCGTGCCTCCCGGCGTCGCGCGGTAGTTCGTCAGCGCCGAGTGGTACTGGCCGTTCGCGAAGCTCGTGACCGTGGTGCCGCTCGAGGTGTGGCAGTGCCAGCACTTCGTCGAGTCGGGCGAACCCGTCGGGCCCGCGTTCAACGCCGCCGGCAGCTGCGCCGAGGTGTGCAGCATCGCGTTGTTGATGGTCTCCGAGACCTGCGTCATCGCGGTCACCGTCTGGCCGCTCCGCACCAGGTGCAGCTCGGGCAACGTGATCGACTGCGTCGGCGCGCTCACGATGACCGAGCCCGGGTACGTCACGCCGCCCTGCCAGTCGCCGTTGGGCAGCATGTTCGTGCCCGCGTTGAAGTAGCGCGCGTAGGTGTTCGCCACGACCGTCGCCTGGTGACAGCCGAGGCAGTCGCCGCTCCCGTTGATGGAGTGATCGAAGCCCAGCGCGGTGTTCGCCTGCGCGACGCCGAGCACCAGGTCGGGCCGCTGCGAGCGGTGACACGCGATGCACGTCGTCGCCGACGGAGTTCCCGTGCCGTGCACGAAGTTCCCGTTCACCCAGTTCTGCGTGCTGCCCCACACACCCGTGCCGGGACCCGCGTGGCAGCTCTTGCAGTCGAGCCCATCACCGTGCGTCACGCCCGCGTCGTTGGTGCCGTAGTCGAACGGCGCGCGCGTGTAGGTCGTGCTCATCCACCCCGTGGTGCCCGTCGGCCGCTCGCCGGAGTGACACGGGAGACACGTCGTCGGGTTCGCGCTCCCGGTGAGGTGGAACTTGCCGTTGCGCCACGAGGACCACGGCGCGGTGGTGCTCGCCTGGTGGCAGCTCGCGCAGTCGTTGAGCGCGGTGCCGGCCTGGTGATCGAACGTCACGCCCGCCGTCAGCGTCGTGCCCGTCGAGGTGAGCAGCGTCGTCGGACGGCTGTTGGCGTGACAATCGAGACACGAGCCAGGCTGCGTCGCGAGCTGTGCGTGGTAGCGCACCGTGCCGCCGTCTGACGCCATCGCCCACGTCGCCGGCAACGTCGCAGAGGGAGGCGTGTGACAGGCCGCGCACTCCGTGGAGACGAGCGCCGTGGTGCCGCGCACGTTGACGTTCCACGAGACCGCGTCGTGCCGCATCTCGCCACTCGGAGGCGTGCGCGCGGGCGACGTCGCGTTCGGACCCACGAAGCCCGTCGGCGCATCGGGGCCGTGACACGAAATGCACGTCGTGGGCTGCGCCTGCGCGAGGTTGGCCAGCGCGCTGTGGAACGTGCCGGGGAAGTAGACGCCCGACGACGCGGTGAGGTGGCAGTTCGCGCACGCCGAGCTCGCCGGCGCCTTCACCTCGGGCGAGCTGTGCACCATGTTCATCGGCAGCACTTCGCTCTGCGGGCTGACCGCGCTGATGGTGGTCGAGGTCCAGCGGGGGATCTGCGCGGTCAGCGTGACGTTCGAGGCCGGGTCCGCGACTCCGCCATCAGGCGCCGCCGGAATGCCGTTGACGTGGCACATCAGGCACGTCGTCGGGTTCACCATCTTCTGCGTGTCGTGCGGGAAGGACCACGCGAGGCCGTACGGAAGGCCGGTGGTGGCCTGCGCGACGCCCGTCGGCGTGAGGTGACACTCGCTGCAGTCGGCGGGGAAGAAGTGCTTCGGATTCGTGACCGTGAGCCCGTTGCCGTACTGCGCGACGAGGCTGGTGAGCGTGAAGGGGCGCGTGTCGCCGGCTCCGGTCGCGGTGGTGGTCGCGCCATTCCACGGCGTGCCGACGAGCCCGCTGCCCGCTTCGTGGCAGCTGCCGCAGTTGGTGCTGATCAACCCCGAGGCGTGATCGTAGCCCGTCGCCGCGCGGCCTCCGCCCGAGGTCTGGTGACACGACAAGCACGTGCCCGACGCGGCCGAGGGGTGCGGCAGGTTCATGATGCCCGCCTGCAACGTGCCCGCGGTCGACGCCGGCGGTGACGGAATCGTGAAGCCGCCGACCGAGATGAAGATCGGCGCGCCCGTCGCTCCGAGCCAGTTGGGCGCCGCGGTGCTGCCCGTGCCGGGGAAGGCGTGGCAGCTCGAGCAGTCCTGGCTGCCCGGCGCGCTGCTGAACGTGGAGTGATCTTGCGTCGTGTACGCCGCCGTCGGCTTCACGTTGAGGTGGCAGTTGCTGCAGCGCGCGGTGGTGCCGTTGATGATCAGCGGTGCCGCGGCGGTCATGTTGGTGTGGAAGCGCGAGCCCTTCCACGACGTCGTCGAACCAATGTGGCAGCTCGCGCAGTCGCGGCCGCGCACGTTCAGGTCTTCGTGCGTGAGCTGGTCGTTGAGGCCCGAGACGCCGGTCGCCGCCGAAGCGGTGGTGGTCGTCGAGCTGTCGGTCAGCCCCAGCGGGAGGTTGTTGTTGGTGCCGACCGTGGTGCCCAGCCCGTTGGTGAGGCCGTGGCAGCCGGAGCACGTCGTCACGCCCGTCGAGACGGGTTGGTGGAACTTCTGATCCTTCGTCCACGCGGCTCCGGCGGCCTTCGCGTCGCTGGCGTGACAGACGGCGCAGTCACGCGCTGCGACGAGGGGAGACGTGTGGCTCATGAACATGCCGCCGTTCGTCGCCGTGCCGCCCATCGCGAAGGTCCACGTCACCGTGCCCTGCGTGGTGGTGGTCGGCTGCGCGGCCGCGTGGCAGTCGACGCACGAGCCCGGCTGCGGCGTGACGCTCGGGTGCAGCTTGCCGCCCGCGAAGCCCGCCGCGGTGACGGTCGCGGTGGCGGCGGTCGCGTGGCAGGTCGCGCAGTGCTGCGTGGTGAGCGCTCCGGAGCGGTGCTTCATCACGTCGCCCGCCGCCGGCGTCTTGTCGGACTTCGTGCCGTCGGCCATCAGCGGGTAGTGGCAGCTGACGCAGTCCTTCGGTTGCGCGGTGCCGATCTTCGAGTGGAACTCGCCGTCGTTCCAATTGCCGCCGGCCTGCGCGTGACACACCGAGCAGTCGGCCTGGTTCACGCTCGTGACGGACTTGCCGCCGAGCATCACCGCGGACGCGAATTGCGCGGCGTGATCCATCGGGCGCTCCGTCGCGTTGGCGCGCTCCACGATGCCGATGGGGAGGCCCGCGAGGTGGCAGTCGGCGCAGCCAGTCGTCGGCTGGGGCAGGGCGGTGATGGCCGCGGCCGGCGTGGTGCGGAAGTTGGTGAGCGCCTGGTGGAACTTGCCGTCGACCAGCGAGGTCACCATCGTCCCCGTCGAGGTGTGGCAGTGCCAGCAGGTCGAGTTGTCCGGCATGCCCGTCGGTCCAGGCGCCATCTGCGCGGGCACCTGCGTCGAGGTGTGCAGCATGCCGTTGAAGAGCCGCAGCGACGCGGTGTTCATGCTGGTGACGAGGTTGTTGGGGCCCGAGCGGTTGAGGGTGATCGCGTTGACGAGGATCGAGGCGGTCGTCGACGCCGCGTAGAAGCCGCCGGGGTAGGTGATGCCGCCTTGCCAGTCGCCGCCGGGCAAGGTGCCGGTGCCCGCGTTGAAGAAGCGCGCGAAGGTGTTGTTCATCACCGACGCCTGGTGGCAGCCGACGCAATCGCCGGCGCCGTTCACCACGTGATCGAACGAGAGCGCGGTGTTCGCGGGCGCCTGGCCCATCACGCGATCGGGGCGCTGGGTGGTGTGGCAGGTCACGCACGAAGTGAGCGTCGAAAGATGTGTGTACTGGCCGTCCGCCCAGTTCTGGTTTGAGCCCCACTGCCCCGTGCCCGGGTTGGAGTGGCAGACCGCGCAGTCCTGTCCCGCGCCGTGCTTGTCGCCCAGCGTGTTGGTCACGTAGTCGAAGGGCGCGACCGTGTAGTTCGGCTTGAGCCAGCCGGTGGTCGTCGTGGGGCGCTCTCCTTCGTGGCAGCTCGCGCACTGGGTCGGCGGGGTCTGGCCGGCGAGGTGGTAGCGGCCCTGCGCCCACGAGGAGAAGGGCGCTTGGGTCGAGGCCGCGTGACAGCCCGCGCAGTCGAGCTGCACTTCGGGCGCGGCGTGATCGAACTTGGTGCCCGTCGTCAGCGAGAGCACGG
This sequence comes from Myxococcaceae bacterium, assembly GCA_046351675.1. Classification (GTDB taxonomy): domain Bacteria; phylum Myxococcota; class Myxococcia; order Myxococcales; family Myxococcaceae; genus Archangium_A. Next base: position 2,188 of record JAXLYB010000004.1, on the reverse strand, counting down.
TGCGCGGCATGGTGTTGGCGTGGCAGTCGGCGCACGAGCTCGGCTGCGCGACTCCCGCGTTGGCGAGCGAGGTGTGGAAGAAGACGCCGCTCGTGCCTTGCGCGCCGGCGGTCCAGTCGGTGGCTCCGGTGCCGGGCGCGAGGTGGCAAACGCCGCAGTCGCTCGTCACGAGGGCGGTGGAGGTCATGCCCTCGGGCCAGGTGAGCGCGTCGTGCTTCATCTCCGGGCTCGGCGGCGTGCGCGCGGGGTTGGTCGCCAGCGGACCCACGAAGCCCGTCGGCAGCGCGTTCGCGTGACACGAGCTGCACTTCGTCGGCTGCGTGATGGTCTGGTTCGCGATCGACGAGTGGAAGAGGCCGCGCGTGAAGTTGCCGGTGTTCGCTCCGGCGTGGCACGTCGCGCAGGCGTTCGCCGCCGCGGGGATGTCGGCCGAGAGGTGGTCCATCGTCATCGGGAAGACTTCGGTCGTCTGCGTCAGCAGCGAGATGTCGACGCCCTGGCTCGCGTAGAGCGGGATGAAGGCGGTGATGGAGATGTCGTGGCCGGGCGAGGGGAGCAGGCCGGTCGGCGCGGCTCCGACGTCTTTCCAGCTCGTGGTGACGTGGCAGCTCGAGCAGTCGGCGCCGTTCGTCTCACGGTGCGCGCGACCGTCGGGGATCGGCAGCGCCGCGAACGACTTGCCGATGTCGTGGCACATCGCGCAGTCGTTGGTGATCAGCGTGTGGCTGAAGGGCTGCTTCTCGCCCGTGGGGTGACAGGAGAAGCACTTCTGGCCGCGGAGCTCCGCTGCCTCATCGGGATCGGTGGTGCTGCTCGTGTCGACTGCGAAGTCTGCGACGCCGAGGTGCAGGCGAATCGAGACGTCCTGCGGGTGCTTGTGGCAGGTGTCGCAGCGCACGGCCGACAACATCGCGGCGGCCGGGCGGTGACAGCTCGTGCAGTCGATGGTGCCGTCGAGCGTGGTGGTCTTCCCCAGCTCGTGCATTGAGCCGGCGGTGATGGGGAAGAAGGAGTGGTTGGTGCCGGTGACGGGTGGCGGGAGGGTCGTGGTCCCGGGTTTGTCGCAGCCCGCAAGTGCTGAGAAAAAGAGGAAAGCTGCCGCAACTCCTCGGAATCGCGAAAGCATTCGGCGAGTGACCTCTTGAGCTGACAGTCGGCCACTTGTCTCCCTCTCCCTGCGCAAGCGGGGAGAGGGTCGGGGTGAGGGGCGGCGCTTCAGCGACGGCGTTTGAGCCGGTTGCGGCCCCTCACCCCGAGTCTCGATCGGCTTCGGCCAACTCACCCGTCAACGGCACGAAACGCACCGGCAACACCTTCTCGGTCTTCTCTCGCGTCGCCAGCACCAGGTCCATGTGCTCATCGTTGCCGATCGGCATGAGCAACCGTCCACCGGGCGCGAGCTGATCAATCAGCGGCCTCGGAATCTTCGCCGCACCCGCGGCCACGATGATCGCATCGAACGGCGCCGCCTCGGGCCACCCCGCGTACCCATCACCAATCCGCAGATGCACGTTCGGCACCTCGAGCCTCGCGAGCGTCTGCGCGGCCTGCTTGCCGAGCGGCTCGACGATCTCCACGCTGAACACCTCGGCGCCGAGCTGCGCGAGCACCGCCGTCTGGTAGCCGCACCCGGTCCCCACCTCGAGCACGCGCGCGCCCGGGCGAACATGCAGCTGCTCGATCATCCACCCGATGAGTGACGGCTGGCTCGTGGTCTGCGCGTAGCCGATGCCGATCGGCGCATCGACGCCCGCATCGCCGCGACGCGCGGGCGGCAGGAAATCGCGCCGGTCGACGAGCTGCATCGCCGCCTTCACGCGGGCGTCGGTGAGGTTCAAATCGTGCATTACTCAGTCAGGGTGCAGCGGCCTCGAGCCGCGTCAAGGAGCGCCAGTGACGATTCCGCTCATCGAGGTGCGGGGCCTCTGCAAACGCTTCGGCGACCTGCAGGTCTTGCGCGGGCTCGACCTCGACGTGGGGGAAGGCGAGACGTTCGTGCTCCTCGGCGGCAGTGGCAGCGGCAAGACGGTGCTGATGAAGCACCTCGAGGGGTTGCTCCGACCGGACGAAGGCACGGTGCGCATCGCGGGCCACGACGTCTCGGGCGGCAAGCGCAAGGAGCTCGACGCCACCCACCACCTCATCGGCGTCGCCTTCCAGGCCGGTGCGCTGTTCGACTCGATGAGCG
>JAXLYB010000003.1:0-581528 GCA_046351675.1 Myxococcaceae bacterium | reverse complement strand
CAGGAAGACCGACGGCCAGTGGCTCCAGCCGTAAAACACCACCGAGCCGAGGAAGAGCAGCCCCAGCCGCACGCGGTGCCACGGCGCCGCCCAGTACGCGAGCACGAGGCCGGTGACCGACACCAGGAAGGTCGCGCTATGGAAGAGCACGCAGCGCGTCCCCCAACGCCTTCGAGTAGCGCGCGCGGCCCGGGCTCGAGAGGTGCTGCCCCTCGAGGAACCACGCCTCCGACACCTCGGCGCACGTGAAGTCGAGCAGCGGCGCCTGCGTGCGGCGGGCGACCTCGGCGCGCAGCGCGTTCTGCGCCGGCCCGCATTCCTCGGCGCGCCACCCCAGCCCGAGCGGAGGCGCGGTCAGCACCACCTTCGCGCCGCTCGCGCGCAGCGAGGCCACCACCCGCTCGTAGCCCGCGAGCACGCGCTGCGCGTCGTCGTCGAGCACCAGCGCGCTCGCATCGGCGGCCGCCGGCTTCCACGCCTCGTCGTCGTGCACGTCGGGCGGCGGCGCCTCGTCGCGAAAGGTCTCCACCAGCTGGCGGCTGCGGAACCACTCCGAGCCGTCGAAGCGCGAAGCGAACGCGAGGGCGAAGACGCGCGGCAGGTTCTCGAGCGCGAACGCCCGCCGCCGCTGCAGCAGCGCGGAGTGCGTGCTGAGCCACTCCCCCACCGGGTCCTTCTGGAAGGCCTCGGGGTTGGCCGGCGGCGCGACGTCGTCCATCGGCGTGGGCGCGAAGGTCGGCCGCGAGACCTCGACCAGCACCAGCTTCTGCGCCCCGAGGTGCGCGGCGAAGTACTCGAGCGTCGGCAGCGAGGTCGACGGCGTCGACGCCGCGAAGCCACTGCCCAGCCCGAGCTGTCCCGGCGCGATGCCGTCGTTGCTGCGCGAGCTGCCGAGGCTCACGAAGTCGACCGGGCCGTGCGCGCGCAGCAGCGCCAGCTTGAAGTGCACCCGGTGCGCGACCGCCGCGAGCCCGTCAGCGCCCGCGCGGCACACCAGCTCCAGCGCGAGCAGCAGCCCGAGCACCAGCCCCGCGAACTGGGAGAAGCGTTTCGCGCCGCGCGACATCAGGGCGCGAGCGCTTAGTGCAGAAGCGGCGGGCCGTCAGGTACCGAGGCGCGCCAGCAGGCTCGCGGCGTCGTGGAAGGTGAGCGTCACCGCGCCGACCTGCAGGCGGCTCCCGGGCTTCAGCGGCAGGCCCTGCGAGGTCACTGGTTGGCCGTCGAGCGTCGCCTCGCGCCCCTCGAGCACGCGCACCCACCACGTGCCGCCCTCGGCGATGACCTCAAGGTGCTTGCGCGAGACGGTGCCGTCGTTGAGCGGCACGTCGCAGTCGAGGTCGCGCCCCAGCTGCACCGACTGCGCAGCCGCCTCGCCGAGGTGAAAGCACATCGCGTCGGGCTTCTGGGCCGGCGCCGCGCCGAGGTCTCCCAGCCGCATGGTGCGCGCCGCCGAGCGGGGCGACACCTTGAAACCCACCGTCTCCCACACCAGCCAGTGGCCCGGCCAGGTCACGGCGAACGGAGCCGCGCCACGCTCCACCTGCTTCACCAACACGCTCGCGAGAATGGAATGCAACGCCACGGGTTGAGGACCACGCACACCCTGCGTCGGTCACTGCCCTGCCCCGTTCGGCGACAGGCGCACCCGCGCATTGCGCAGGCCGCTGCGCACTGCCCCACCGCGTGTCGACCGCGTGGCGGCTGGCATGCGCCGTGGACCCTCGGCTGCGCCCATGACTCCCGTGTTGCTGCTGCTGCTCGCTGCCGGCGACGTGCCCCACCTCGACTGGGACCGCGACGTGCAGTGCCTGATGCTCCCGCCGACGAAGGCCGTGCCGTCGGGCCTGTTTCGCGCGCAGTGCGACCACGAGCAGAAGCGCTGCCTGCTCGCGCCCACGCGGGTGTTGATCGACGGCGTCGAGGGCAGCGAGGAGCTCTCGCGCACGAAGTACAGCTGTCGCGAGCTCGCCGTGCCCGCCGACGACCTGGTGCGCCGCGGCTACCGCTTCGAAGACGCCATCGCCGAGGCGCCGCCGGGCTGGTACCGCGACGAGCGCGGGCGCGTGATGCAGGTGAACTTCGACCTGCACCGCCGCTTCCTGTTCGGGGGCGCGTGGGCACCGTACGGCCGCCTCGACGGCGTGGGCTTCGTGCCCGGCCGCGCGCGCGTCGAGCTCGGCGGCGAGGCGACGGTGCTCAGCGAAGACGGCCGCCTCATGCACCGCTTCCACTGGCTCGAGGCGACCGGCTGGCTCGGAGGAGACCTCCTCAACGCGCGCTTCGAGGCCTCGGTGCTCCGCTACGACACCACCAGCCGCTCGCAGCGTGCGCCGCTGTGGGTCACGACGTTCATCGGCCAGCCGCACCGCTTCGACGTGCCGCTGCGCATCGGGTGGGCCGCGGAGGCCGGCCGCTTCGAGGCGCTCGGCGGCCGCACGTTCGTCACCTTCGCCGAAGCCGACGCCACCGTGGAGCTGTGGAGCTCGGACGATCTCGACTCGTACCTGCGCCTGCGGCTTGGGCCCGCGCTCGAGTACGACATCGAGGGCAAGGGCGCGTACCTGCGGCCGGCGGTGGCGCTCGAGGGCGACTTCACGCTCGACCGCGACGGCTTCCACCACGTCACCGCGTCGGTCACCGGCGAGAAGCTCTTCTTCGAGCCCGCCGACCCCGGGCGCGTGGTGTCGCCCAACCGCCTGCGCATCAAGGCCGGCTACGAGCTGATTCTCTTCGCCATCAATGATTACCCGCTGACCCTGGTGGTCGATGGGCGCGCGACGTACCGCGATGACGTGCCGCTGCTGCGGGGGTGGGAATTCCAGGGGAACGCGGGGCTGCGCTTCAGCTTGTGGGCGCCTGCGCGGCACAAGAGCACGCAGGTGTCGCAGCTGCGGTGGGGGAATGTGCCGATCGCCGCGCCGGTGCCGGCGAATGAGCCGATGGTGAGGCCCGATGATGCTGAGGCGCCGCCGAAGGAGAGCACGCCGCCTGCCGTCGAGCCGGCGCCCTCGCCCTCGCCCTCGCAGGAGCCTCCCTCGTCCGCGGCTCCGCCGGTCACGACTCCTCCGGATGATGGGCTCACGGACACCGAGCGACTGATTCGCGCGGCGAAGAAGAAGTTGAAGCGCTGAGGACTTCTTGGACTCCCCTCACCCCGACCCTCTCCCCGTCGGGGAGAGGGGGACGCGACAATGAGCGGCTGCTTCGCGCCGCGCAGAAGAAGTTGAAGCGCTGAACCAGGCCCCTCACCCCGACCCTCTCCCCGCTCGCGGGGAGAGGGAGGCAAGGAACGATGAGCTCGCTCGTCATTCTCGCGCTGCTCGCTGCGTCGCCCGACGCGGACCAGGAGCGTCATTGCGACGACGAAGACGCGCACGGCCACCGCTTCGCCACCTGCTTCGACCCGTGGCTGGGGCTCGAGCTCGGTGGCGCGGTGCAGCTGGGCGGCGTGGCGACCCCCGGCGTGACCGGCGTCGGCGAGGCGGCGTTTCGCCTGCGCGGCCAGCGCGAGAGCGACAGCAAGGCCGACTCGACGTGGTTCGCCCTGCACCGCCTCGGCGCGAGCACGCTGCGCGGCGTCGACGGCAAGCTCGACGTGCAGGTGCTCGGCTACCAGCTGCTGCTGCGCCGCCACGTGCGCGAGGGCGTGCTGCTCTTGCCCTTCACCCCGCCGGTGTCGATTCCCTTCCCGCTCGACCTCGGGGTGATGATCGACCTCGCGCGCTGGCAACGCCGCCTCTCCGAAGGCAGCGACTGGTCGTTCGAGCCGGTGCGCCTCTCGCTGCTGTTCGACCCGCTGCGCTCGAAGAGCAACCGCTTCCACCTCGCGTTCGGCGCCACCGCCGCGTGGAAGCTGCGCCAGGTGTCGGGCGTGGTGCTGCACGAGGTGACGCCGCTCACCGCCGCGACGGTGTTCTTCGACTTCGAGAGCGAAGACGGGCTGTGGCTGGCGCGCGGCACCTTGAGCGGTGGCTGGGCCTTCGTCGCGCCCGACACGCGGCTGTCGCTGCGTGCCCGCGGAGAAGTCGAGCTGGCGCGCGTGGTGCTCGCCATCGCCGACCAGCCGCTGTCGCTCTACGTGAAGGGCACCGGGGCGTGGCGCGACGCCGGGGCGCGCGAGGGCAGCGAATGGAGCGCGGAGGCCGGTCTCCAGATTCGACTCTTCTCTGCGCGCTGATTCAGGGCATCATCCCGAGACCCATGGAACAGCTCGCTCCGATTCTGGCCATCGGCGGCTTCATCGCCTTCATCGCAGGCATCATCTACATCGCGTGGCTCGTCGAGAAGAAGCGCACCGAGGCGATGACCGCCTACGCGCAACAGCACGGCATGCAGTTCGAGGGCGTGCGGCCGCAGCTGATCCAGGAAATGAACAGCTTCAAGCTCTTCAACCAGGGTCACTCGAAGTCGGTGAAGAACCTGATGCGCGGCGCGAAGGACGCGGGCGCCGTTCGCATCTGCGACTACCAGTACACCACCGGCCACGGGAAACACCGCACCGTGTGGAACCAGACCATCTGCGTGCTCCAGACGCCGGGCCGCAGCGCGCCGCACTTCTTCTGCCGCCGCCAGCGCGCGCTCTTCGACGCACTCGGCAAGATGTTCGGCGGGCAAGACATCAACTTCGACGACGACCCGGCCTTCTCGAAGGCGTACGTGCTGCAGACCTCGGGTGACGAGCAGCAGCTGCGGCACTTCATGTCGCCCGCGCTGCGCGAGCTGCTGACGCGCCTTTCCGACAAGAACATCGTGCTCGAAGTGGTCGGCGACACGCTGCTCCTCCACCAGGGCCGCCGCCTCAAGCCCGAGCAGATCGACGCCCTGGTCGCCGACGCGGTGAACATCCGCCGGACCTGGGGCTGAGTGCGCCACGTCGTCTTCTTCGTCGGGCCCGATCGCTACGCGCTGCCGCTCGACGCCGTTCGCGAGGTGGTGGTCGCGCCTCCCACCTTCACCCGGGTGCCCCACGCCGGCGTCGCCGTGCGTGGCGTGATGACGCTGCGCGGGCGCGTGGTGCCGGTGGTCGAGCTGGCGCGGCTGCTCAGCTCGGCGCCTGAGACGGCCACGGGGAGCAAGGTCATCTTGCTCGAGGTGACGCGACGCGACCTGGGGCTGCTGGTGACCGAGGTCGAGGGCATCGAGCCCATCGAGAAGGTCGAGCGCGTGCCGAGCCAGAGCTCGCGCCTGGTGCGCGGCGTGACGCGGGTGGGGCACGAGCAGACCCACCCCGCCACCGTGCTCGACCCGACCGCCCTCGATGCGCAGGTCGTCGAGGCCTTCGCGGGCACGCCGGGCTGACCCACCTCAAAAAACAGACGAGCAGGCGCAGTGGGGGCTAGGCTGCGCAATTACAGGGTGACTTCATGTCCAAGCGGGTGCTGGTCGTCGACGACAGCGTCTTCATGCGCGACATCATCAAGGACATCTTCGCGGCCGGCGGGTTCTCCGTCGTTGGCGAGGCTGGCAATGGCGTCGAGGCAGTGGAGAAGTACAAGGAACTCAAGCCGGATCTGGTCACGATGGACCTCGTGATGCCGTATCGCAACGGCATCGACGCGACGCGGGAGATCCTCCGCGGTGACGGCAAGGCCCTCGTCGTGATGTGCAGCGCGCTCGGCCAGGAGACGATGGTGATGGAAGCCATCGAGGCTGGCGCGGTCGACTTCATCGTCAAGCCGCCGCGCGCCGAAGACGTGCTCGCGGTCGTGAAGAAGGTGCTCGGCGAGAGCTGAGCCGTTCGAGGGTGACAGGAGGCCGGCGTGGCGAGCCAGTGGGACACTTCCCGCTACACCTCGCTCTTCGTGTCCGAGGCGACCGAACACCTCGAGGCGTTGAGCAAGGAGCTGGTGCGCCTCGAGGGCCACGTCACGCCCGAGGCCATCGACTCGCTCTTCCGCCACGCGCACTCGGTCAAGGGCATGGCCGGCTCGATGGGCTTCGAGGCCACCACCTCGCTGGGCCACAAGCTCGAAGACCTGCTCGACCGCGTGCGCACCTCGCCCGCGAAGTTCGATCGCACCGTCGCTGACCTGGTGCTGCAGGCGGTCGACGCGCTCAGCTCGCACGTGAAGGCCGCCGCGGCGGGCCAGCCCTTCCCCGACGTCTCGGCGCTCATCGGGCAGCTCGTCACCACCGCGCAGGCCATGCGGCCGGGCACCACCCCGCTGCCCTTCGCGCCGCCCAGCGCGCCGGTGCCCACCTCGGCGCCGATGGTCGAGGCCGCGCCCGCGCCCGACACCGGCCTGCCCCCGCGGTGGAACATCACCCTGCAGGTCGCGCCCACCTCGGCCCAGCCCGGCGTGCGCGGCTTCCTCGCGTACAAGCGCCTCGCGTCGCTGGGCAACGTCTTCCGCTGCACGCCGTCGCTCGACGAGGTGAAGGCCGGCAAGCTCGCCGCGGGCCGCTTCTCGGTCGAGCTCGAGACCACCGAGAGCCAGGCGCACATCAACAAGATGGTCAGCCAGGTCGCTGACGTCACCCTCGTCTCGCTCGAGCGCGCCGCCGCCGCGCCGCCGACGCCCGCCGCCGAAGAGAAGTCGGAGCCCGAGGGCCCGCGCATCGTCGGGCAGGAGCCGCCCCGCACCATCCGGGTGAAGACCGAGCTGCTCGACGAGTTCCTCGACCTCGCGGGCGAGCTGCTGCTGGCGACGGCCGGCGTGCGCGAAGCAGGCCGCACGCTCGACGAGGAGACGCGCACCCACTTGAACGGCTCGGTCGACCGGCTCCACTCGCTGGTGCGCGGGCTCCACGACAAGGTGATGGAAGCGCGCATGACGCCGGTCTCGCTCATCACCGACCGGCTGCCGCGCGCGGCCCGCGACATCGCCCGCCGCCGCGGCCGTGAAATCGAGCTCACCATCGCCGGCGCCGACGTCGAGCTCGACCGCGCCATCGTCGACGAGCTCAACGACCCGGTGCTCCACCTGCTGCGCAACGCCATCGACCACGGCGTCGAGCCGCCCGAAGAGCGCAAGATGCGCGGCAAGCCCCCGCGCGGCGCGGTGAAGGTCAGCGTGCGCCGCGTGTCCGACCGCGTGCTGATGGAAGTCGAAGACGACGGCCGCGGCATGGACGTGGAACGCCTCAAGGCGCTGGCCGTCGAGCGCGGGCTCCTGACCGCCGAGCAGGCCAAGCTCTTGCCCGAGCGCGAGGCGCTGCTGCTCAGCGCGGCGCCGGGCCTGTCGACCGCGACCACCGTCACCGACATCAGCGGCCGCGGCGTCGGCATGGACGCGGTGAAGCGCGCGGTGGAGGCGGTTGGCGGTACGCTCGACATCGTGAGCAAGCGCGGCCAGGGCACCACCTTCCGTCTCTCGCTGCCGTTGACGGTGGCGATGGTGAACCTGCTGCTGGTCGGCGTCGGCGACGAGGTCTACGGCCTGCCCATCACCAAGGTCGCCGGCGTGGTCGAGACCGCGTTCGCCACGCTGCCGCGCAGCGACGACGTGCCGGTGCTGCAGTTCGGCGCGGGCGTGGTGCCGGTGCGTGAGCTCTCGCGGCTGCTCGGCCTGCCCTCGCGCCCACGCAACGCGCTCGCGGTTTCGCCGATGGTGGTGGTCGAGACCGACGAGGGGCGCGTGGCGCTCGCGGTCGACGCGCTGATGGGGCAGGAAGAGGTGGTGCTCAAGGCGCTCAAGCGGCCGCTCGACCAGGTGCGATGCCTGTCGGGCGTGACGGTGCTCGGCAATGGGCGGCCGGTGTTCATTCTCGACGTGGCGCGCCTCGACGGTCCGGCGCGCGCCCAGGCCTCGGGTGACGCGTGAGCATGCTCAGCGAGCAGCAGGAAGACGCGCTCCGCGAGGTGGCGAACATGGGCAGCGCCAGCGCGGCGTCGATGCTCGCGCGCCTCGTCGGTGACGTCGGCGTGCTGGTCGACGTGCCCACCGTGCTGTGGGCCAACCGCTACCAGCTCGCGTGGCTGCTCGGCGGCCGCGACGTGAAGGTGCACGCCGCCACGTTCGCCATCGAGGGCGAGCTCAGCGGCCAGCTGTGGTGGGTGCTGCGCGAAGGAGACGCCACCCGGCTCGGCCAGCGCCTGCTCGCGCGCCCAGGCGTCAGCGGTCCGCTCTCGTCGTCGTCGACCGCCGCGCTGTCGGAAGCGGCGAACATCGTGGCCTCGGCGTGCCTCTCGTCGATCGGCACCCTGGTGCACACCAACCTGCTGCCCTCGACGCCCAGCGTGAGCGCGGTCACCGTGAAGGCGCTGGTCGGCGACGCAGACCAGGAAGAGCGGCAGACCATTCTCGCGGCGAACTTCACCTCGACCAACGCGCCCACGTTCGCGGGCTGGCTGCTGGTGATGCTCGACGGGCCGACCACCACGCGCGCCCTCGAGCGGCTCGGCGTCTGACGGGCGTTTGTTTCCGGAAAAGTCGCTGGCCGGGCTGAGGGTCGGGTGTAGATGGCCGTTCACCTTTCTCGTTCCCCGGGGGACTCATGCAGCTGCACGTTCGGACTCTGATTCTCGGCGCGCTCACGGGCGCGGCCCTCTCGCTCTCGGCCTGCGCGCCGGAGTGCGTCGACTTCTACGACTGCGCCGACAAGGCGAAGGCGATGAAGACCGAGTTCACCTGTGACAACGGCGTGTGCAAGGCGGGCAGCCCCTTCCCGGCGGAGATGACCGGCGGTGGCGGTGGCTCGACGGGCGGCGGCAGCGCGACGGGTGGCGGCAGTGCGACCGGTGGCGGCAGCGCGACGGGTGGCGGCAGCGCGACGGGTGGCGGCAGCGCGACCGGCGGCGGCAGCGCGACCGGCGGTGGCAGCGCGACCGGTGGTGGCAGCGCGACCGGTGGTGGCAGCGCGACCGGTGGCGGCAGCGCGACGGGCGGCGGCAGCGCGACCGGTGGCGGCAGCGCGACCGGTGGTGGCGGCGGCACGACGGGCGGTGGCGGCGGCACGACGGGCGGTGGCGGCGGCACGACCGGGGGTGGCGGCGGCGCGACCGGTGGTGGCGGCGGCAGCGACGACGCCGGCTCGTTCTACGTGGTGCGCGTCGGCGACGGCACCGGCTCGCTCAACAACCAGTCGGCGGAAGTGCACCTCGAGCGGCACGACGCGCTCGATGGCGGCCTGATGTCTGACGTGGCGCTCCCCCTGGCGGCGTCGGGCGCGAACATGGCGTTCACGCTCGCCGGCTCCTCGACGACCGAGGGCACGCTGAACCTCTCGACCAACGGCACGTACGCGGTGATGGCCGGCTACAACAGCAACAAGGGCCAGGCGAACGTCAACTCGACGGCGGGCATCCAGCGCGTCGTGGCGCGCGTGACGCTCTCGACCGGCGTGGTCGACACCAGCACGCTGGCGACCGACTCGTACGTCGGCGCGTCGATTCGCTCGGCGGCGTCGGTCGACGGCACGTCGTACTGGCTGGCGGGCACGTCGGGCACCGGCAACCTCGACGCGGGCGTGCGGTACGTGGTGCACGCCTCGACGGGCGCGACGGCCGACGTCTACTCGTCGATTCAGAACATGCGCGTGGTGCAGGTGGTCAACGGCCAGCTGTACGGCACGACGGGCTCGGGCCCGGCGCCGGACGGCGGCATCGAGCTCTCGCGCATCTTCGCGATCGGCACCGGCCTGCCGCAGGTGAACACCACCGCGGTCACCTACTTCCCGGGTGTGAACAGCACCAACCCGGGCAACTTCGCACTGCTCGACCTGAACTCGGTGGTGAACGGGAATGACACGCTCTACGTCGCCGAGGCGACGACGGGCACCATCTGCGCGCGCAAGTACACCTTCGACGGGACGGTGTGGGCGCAGACCGCGACGTTCCCGGTCACCGCGGGTGGTGGCTACTTCGTCACCGCGCGCGCGAATGGTCCGGGCGACGCGACGCTGCTCGTGACGACCAGCTCGGGCGTGCTGCGTTGGGACGACACCGGCATCACTGGCACGGCGGCGGTCGGCACCGTGGTCGCGCCGCAGCCGGCGATGCAGGCGTTCCGCGGTATCGCGTTCGTGCCCTGATCTCCCTCTCCTCCCGAGGAGGAGAGGGTTGGGGTGAGGAGAGAACCCTCAGAGCGCAGAGTCGCGGGTGAACGGAAGAAGTCGAGCGAGCACCGCCGCTTGCGGAAACAGGCGGTCGGCGCTTCGACGTTTCACTCCTCACCCCGACCCTCTCCTCTGAAGAGGAGAGGGAGTTTTGCTCTCTACTTCTGCTTGTCGAGCCACTCGTCGAGGAAGCGAGCGATCGCCAGCTCGCTCCGCACGTCGAGCTCGGTGAAGCGCAGGTGGAAGTCGATGCCCACGCCCGCGGCCTTCACGCGCAGAATCTCGCCGCGCGCCCGCACTTCCTTCGGCACCAGCGGCAGCCGGAAGCGCACGTCGACCTCGGTGCCATGCGGTGCGGTCTTGCCCCGCCACGAGATGCCACCGAGCGACAGGTCGCCCGACCGCTCTTCCCATTCCCCGTCGCGCAGACCGACATCGCGCACCAGGAACGTCATCGGCACGCGCGGGCTGTCGCGGCGCTCGTCCTGCCCATGCCCACCACTCTTCTTCTTCTTGTCCGCCATGGATCGATTCCTCACACCTTCGCGGCCACGCTCTCGAGGAACTTCCCGAGCAGCGTGGTGAAGGTGCCCTTCACGAGGTTGGCCGTCTCCGACACCTCGTCGTGCGAGAGCTTGTTCTGGCTGATGCCCGCCGCGAGGTTGGTGATGCAGCTGATGCCGGTCACCTTCACGCCCATGTGCGAGGCGACGATGACCTCGGGCACGGTCGACATGCCGACCGCGTCACCGCCGAGGGTGCGCAGCATGCGGATCTCCGCGGGCGTCTCGTAGCTGGGGCCGGCGAGGCTGACGTAGACGCCCTCGCGCAGCTCGACTCCCTGCACGGTCGCCACGCGGCGCAGCACGTCGAGCGCCGCCGGGTCGTAGGCGTGGCTCATGTCGGGGAAGCGCGGCCCGAGCTCATCGACGTTCGGCCCCACCAGCGGGTTGAAGGTCGAGAGGTTCAGGTGGTCGGTGATGGCCATCAGGTCGCCGACCTTGAACTTCGCGTTGATGCCGCCCGCGGCGTTGGTGACCGTGAGGTGCTTGATGCCCAGCCGGCACAGCACGCGCGCGGGGAAGGCGACCTGCCACGGCGCGTAGCCTTCGTAGAAGTGCACGCGGCCCTGCATCGCCACCACCGGCACGCCGGCGTGGAACCCGAGCACCAGGCGCCCGGCGTGGCCGTGCACCGACGAGGTGGGGAACTCCGGGAGGTCGCGGTAGTCGATGGCCACCGCGCGCTCGAGCGAATCGGCGAACGCGCCGAGGCCGCTGCCGAGGATGACGCCGAGCTTCGGCTGGAAGCCGGCCGCGCGCTGGCGCACCACCGCCACGCACGCGTCGAGCCGACGGAGGAAGTCTGACCCTGCGGGAGCCGCCATCCCCCCGAAGATACATGGCGGCGGGAAGCACTACAGTTTTCGCACCGCTCGGCGTTGAATGCGGCCGCCCGATGCGCCGTCGAGGCCCGTCGTCACCTGCCCCAAAGGAGATCACCATGAACCGCCACGCGCTCTCGCTCCTCGCCCTGCTCTCGCTGCCTGCGTTCGCGCAGGGTGCTCCTGCCCCCGCCCCGGCTCCCGCGCCTGCCCAGGGTGAGACGGCGGCGCCCCCGACCAATGGTCCGGCGACCACGTCGACTGCGAAGGGCAGCGGCACGAAGAAGGAGAAGCCGGCGAACCCGACGCCTGCTCCTGCGCCGGCGCCGGCTCCCGAGAAGAAGTGACGAAATGAACTCCCTCTCCTCCGAGGAGGAGAGGGTCGGGGTGAGGAGTAGAACCTCGCAGCGCGGACTCCGTTCGGCCCCTCACCCCAACCCTCTCCCCGCTCCGCAGGGAGAGGGAGTCAGCGGAAGCCGGGAACGCCCGCGTCGACGAGGAAGATGTTCTTGAACGTGACGATGCCCGCATCGGGCCGCCGCGGAGAGAGCCACACCTCGACGCGCGCCACCTGCGAGAGCGTCGCCGCCGAGCCGCTCACCTGCCAGTTCGCGCCACCGTCTCGCAGCGGCACGTCGATGCGGAGGTCCGTCGTCTGCCCGCCGATGCGCGCGCCCGTCGGCACGTACCGCACCACCCCGCCATCAGCCGCGCACAGCACCACCACCGCGTTGGGGAAGCCCGCCGGGTCGGTCGCCCACGTGCCCTCGCCCGCCTGGTTCACCGGCACCGACTGAATCGGGAAGAACGCGCTGCGCGCCGTCGACAAGTCCCAGAAGTGTCCTGACGGCGGCTCGGCCCACCACACGTGCAGGTTCACGTCGGAGCCGATCCACACCGGGTTGAGCCACGCCATGCCGCGCGCGAGCGGGTCGTTCTTCAAGCACCGCGTCGGCACCGTGCCCGGCAGCGGAATCATCAGCGCGCCCTGCGTCACGCCGTTCTCGGTCAGCAGGTTCCTCGGCCCGCCACAGCCCGGCCGGTCGTCGACGCCGCCGTTGCAGTCGTCGTCCTTCCCGTTGCCGCACACGTCGGTCACCGGCAGCGCCCGCGGCACGCACGCCGACTGCGTCCCCCCGTCGACCAGCGACAGGCACTGGAGCCCACCCGGCCGGCATTCCCCCGCCTGCCCCGTGTCGCAGTCGGCCACCACGCTCGCGTCGAGGCCCGGGCTCTCGACGTCGGCGAAGGGCGCGTCGTCGACCAGGCGGTTGCAGTTGTCGTCGACGCGGTTGCACTTCTCGGGCGCGCCGGGGAACACGTTGGGGTCGTTGGGCGCGCAGTCACCGCCGAGCGCCGCGTACCCGGCCGGCTGGGCGCAGCTCCGCAGCGAGCACGTCGGGCAGTCATCACCGAAGTGGTCGCCGTCGACGTCGAGCTTCCAGTCGATGAGCTGCAGGCCCGCGCCGTCGTCGATGAGGCCGTTGCAGTCGTCGTCGATCGCGTTGCACCGCTCGGGCGCGCGCGGCCCGATGCCGACGTCGTTGTCGTTGCAGTCACCCGCCACCGCCACCCACTTCTCCTTGATGGGCCGCCGGCAGAAGCTGCGCTTGTCGTTGGGGTCGCCCGCGCCGTCGCCGTCACGGTCGCGGTAGAAGAGCTCGGGCATCGAGCCCGGCGGGCAGCCGTTCTCCGAGGGCAACGTGGGGCACGGCGGCTTGCCCTCGGCGCCGGGCTGGCAGCACACGCCGTCGTCGCACACGAGATCGTTGGGGCACTGACCGGAATCGGGGCACGCCCACGGGCCGCCCACGTCCCACGCGGTGAGACAGCCGCTGGCCAGCACGAGCACACCCACCACCACCGCCCACCGCGCGCTCATCGCACGAACCCCGTCGCCGCTTCGTCGAACGTCACCGTGAACGGGCCGGCGGCGAAGATGAGCACCTCCACGCGCCGCACCTTCGCGGTGTCGAAGCCGCTGCCCTTGCCCACCACCCAGTCGGGGTCGTTGCTGAGCACGAAGGTGCTGTCGATGCTGGTGCCGCCCGAGCCCGAGCCGAGCGCGACCGGGTTGAGCGCCACGTAGCGGATGAGCTCGTTGGGCTGATCGCCGCACAGGTAGATGACCGGGTTGCGGAAGCGGCCGGGCGTGCCGAACGACGCCAGGTCTCCCGCCGGCGCCGAGAACTTCATGCGCAGCTTGAGCGCGTCGCGCGTGAGGTCCCACGTGGTGCCGGCGGGCGCCTCGGCGGTCCACAGCTCGTAGAAGTCGCCGGTGTCGGTGTTGCTCCACACGTGGGTGGTGTCGTTCCAGCCGGTGGTCTGCGCGGGGTTGGTGTCGAGAATGCAGCCCACGTTCTGCTGGGTCACCGTGAGGTTGAGCGCATGGTACGTGCGCCGCACCACGCCCGGCGCGCTCAGCAACTTCGGCGGCCCCGCGCAGTCAGGCGACTCGTCGACCGTGCCGTCGCAGTCGTTGTCGAGCCCGTCGCAGCGGTCGAAGGTCGCCGGCGTCATGGTGCTCACGCACGAGCGCCGCACGTCGTTGGGCGCGCTCTGGCCCGTCGGCACGCAGCGGAAGGTGCCCGCAGAGCACACGCCCGCCGCGCCGCTGACGCAGGGGAAGCGCGTGCTGCCCGCCGAATCGGTGTTCGCGAAGCTCGTCTCGACGGCGTCGGCCGTATTGTCGCAGTCGTCGTCGGCGCCGTTGCACTGCTCGGGCGCCATCGGGTACCGCGACGGCTCGAACGGCCCGCAGTCGCCGCCCAGCTCGACGAAGCCCGGGGGCGCCGCGCACGCCTGCTTGGTCTGCGCGGGGTCACCGAAGCCGTCACCGTCCTGGTCGCGGTAGAACGGCTTGCGGCTCAGGCCCTCGTCGATTTCGCCCGCGGTGTCGCAGTTGTCGTTGAGCCCGTTGCACAGCTCGGTCGAGCGCGTGTTGGTGCCCGCGTTGGTGTCGTCGCAGTCGCCGCGCGCGAGCACCCACCCGCCATCGAGCGGCACGCGGCACAGGTAGCGGCTGACGTTGGCGTTGCCTTCCTGGTCGCCGTCGAGGTCCTGGTAATAGAGGACCGCGTCGACCCCGCGGCACCGGTTCTGCGTGTCGGGCAGCGTCGGGCAGCCGAGCTCCGAGTCGCGCTGGCAGCACAGGCCGTCGTCGCACTCGTAGTTCTTCGGGCACGTCGCGTCGCCCGCGCACGCCCACGCGCCGGTGAGCGGCCACGCCTGCAAGCAGGCCCCGAGCAGCGCGGTCGACGCGAGGGCGATGCCGAGGAGCACGGTCGGGCCGCGCCGGGGGGACGCAGGCGACATCAGTGGGTGAGCACGTCGATGAGGAAGAGCCCGGCGCCGGTGATGAGCAGCCCGGTGCCGACGCCGAGCATCACGTTGCCGGTGGTGGCGTACGCCTGGGCCTGCGCCTGCTTCTCGAGCACCACGTCGAGCGAGGCGCAGCTCCGCGTGTCGACGGTGCACGACTGCAGGCCCGCGCCCGTGCCACGCCCGAGCGCGCCGGCCACCAGACCGCCCGCGACGCCCATGCTGCCGGCCACGAAGACGCCGTAGCTCACGCCGCGCAGCACGCTGGTGCCCGCCGGGGTGCCGCTGCCGCTGACCATCGCCGCGGGAGAGGTCGGCTCGAGCCGCGCGCGCGTGCCTTCCGCGACTTCCATGCGCTGCAGCACGGCGTGCCCTTCGGGAAAGATGACGTCGACCTGGTGCACGCCCGCCGGCACCGCGAGCACCTCGCCCGCCTTCGGCGAGACCAGCCGCCCATCGACCTTCACCACGCTGCCCGGCTCGACCTCGACCCGCAGGCCGCCGAAGCCCTTGCGCGCCCACGCCGGCAGCAGCGCCTCGATGACCGGCTTGATGGCGGTCTCGAAGCCGTCGACCGAGCCCTCGCCACGCTTGGAGCCCACCTTCTCTCCGTCGAGCCACAGCTGCAGCTCGACCGACACGCGCTCGCCCTTGCCGTCGACCGCCTTCAGGTCGAGCAGCACCACGCCACCGGGGCTGAAGGAACCGGCGAGGTCGCGCGCGCAGTCGTCACCGCACTTGCGCGGGGCGCCCTTCTTCCACGCCGGGCCTTCGCCGACGCTCAGGCCGCTGACCTGCTTCAAGGCGGTCTCGGTCGCGCGCTGCAGGCGCTTCACCGCGGCGTCGGGCACGTTGGTCGCGTCGAGCACGCCGGCGACGATGGACTGGGCAGACGCCGCGACGCCCCAGAGCGTCGAGACGAGGGCCAACACCCGCACAGCGGTGGCAGACGACGGAGGGGGCACGGGTGGTGATCTACCACGGTGAACTCGCAGCCGGTCGCGTGGTCCGATGCTAGAGAACGAGCCCGCCCCGATGTCCCGCATTCCTGTCCTCCCCACCCTCGTGTTGAGCGGCTGCCTGTGGGCGGCCTGCCTCCCCCAGGTCGGGCCTCCACTCGATGGAGGGGAAAGCCCGGCCGACTCGGGCACCGCGGACGGCGGCGCGAGCTGCAGCGACGGCGTGCGCGACGGCGCCGAGACCGATCTCGACTGCGGGGGCCCGTGCGCGCCGTGCGCCAACACGCTCCACTGCGCGCGAGCGACCGACTGCGTGAGCGGCCGGTGCTCGGCCACCACCTGCCAGCCGCCGGCCAGCGTGTGCAACGCCAACTACAGCGGCTGCACGTCGTTTACCGACCTCACGCTCGCGGCCAACCCGACGGTGCGCTTCCCGGTGGGCGGCGACCGCTACTCGCCCGACTGCATTCGCGTGAAGCTCGGCCAGTCGGTCACCTTCGAGGGCACGTTCTTCAGCCACCCGCTGGCGCAGGGGTGCGGGCCGGTGCCGGCGCTGCTCGAGGCGTCGACCAACAACACGTTCACCGTCACCTTCGACCAGGGCCTCGGCGTGTACGGGTACTTCTGCACGCAGCACGGCTCGCAGTCGGGGTCGGGCATGGCGGGCGCCATCGAGGTCGTGCCGTGACCGAGTCGGTGTCGTTGGGGCTCTGCCCGGTGTGCGCGACGCAGCCGCTGCCCGGCGCGGTGATGTGCGCGGCGTGCGGAGAGATTCTCCTCACGCCCGAGCAGGACCCGATGATCGGCCAGCAGGTCGGCACCTGGCGCGTGGTGAAGCGGCTGGGCGTCGGCGGCATGGGCGTGGTCTACGAGGCGCTCGAGGTGAACATCGAGCGGCGCGCCGCGCTGAAGGTGGTGCACCCCTTCTTGAAGGACGACGAGCAGCTCGCCTCGCTCCTCGGTGAAGCGCGCGCGGTGAACGCCATCGGCGACGAGGGCATCGTCGACGTCTTCGGCTTCGGCAAGCTGCCCGACGGCCGCGCGTACCTGGTGATGGAGCTGCTCGAGGGCGAGTCGCTGCAGGCGCGCCTCGAGCGAGAGAAGAAGCTGAGCGTGCCCGTCGCGCTCGACCTGCTCATCGCGCTGTCTCGCGCGCTCGAG
The DNA here is from genome assembly GCA_046351675.1 of Myxococcaceae bacterium. Taxonomy (GTDB): domain Bacteria; phylum Myxococcota; class Myxococcia; order Myxococcales; family Myxococcaceae; genus Archangium_A. The sequence goes on along the minus strand of JAXLYB010000003.1, from coordinate 564,707 downwards.
GCCGCGCACGCCTCGGGCTTCGTGCACCGCGACCTGAAGTCGGCGAACGTCTTCATCGTCTCGCGGGCCAACCGCGCGCCGTTCCCCAAGCTGCTCGACTTCGGCATCGTGCACCGCGTGAAGAGCGGCGGCGGCGAAGCGCTCGGCACGCCGACCTACGCCGCGCCCGAGCAGGTGACGCACACCAACGTGGGCCCCAAGGCCGACCTCTACGCGCTGGGCGTGCTGGCGTTCGAGATGATCGCCGGGAAGTTGCCGTTCGACGCGCCCGACGGGTCCGAGCTGATTCGGCTGCACCGCGAGGCGCCGCGCCCGCACGTGAACGACGTCACGCCGGTGCCCGCCGCGCTCGACGAGCTCATCGTCGCGATGATGGCCACCGAGCCCTCGCACCGCCCCGCGTCGGCCGGCGAGATTCGCGCGCGGCTGGTGAAGGTGAAGGAAGCGCTCGAGGCGCCGGCACCTCCCGTCGCGGCAAATTCCCAGGTGGACCTCGCGCCCGTCGCGCCGCGCAGCAACCTGGGGCTCATCTTCGGGGTGTCCATCGCGGGGCTCGCCGTCGCGCTGCTCGCGTCCTGGTACTTCCGCACGCCCACGCCCACGCAGCCCGACGCACCGCCGGTCGACCCGGTGGCCGAGGAAGTGGCGCGCACCGCGAAGGCGCTCGACGACGCGCTCGGTGCGGGCGTGGGGGCCTCGAGCGTCGACGCGCTGCTCGCCGCCGAGAAGTCGTTCCCCAACCGCGCGGAGTGGACCGCCCGCCGGGGCCGCGTCTCGACCGCGCTGCGCAGCGAAGCGGGCGCCGAGCTGGGCAAGGGTGACTTCGACGCCGCCGAGAAGACGCTCGCGCAGCTCGCGCGCCTGGGGCCGCTGCCCGACGACGACGCGCTGGTGACCGGCACGCGCCGCGCCGCGTTCGCCTCGCGCAACGGCATGGTGAAGGTCGGCGAGGTGTGGGTCGACAAGTACGAGTACCCCAACCGCGCCGGCACCGCGCCGGTGACCCAGGTCGACTGGGCCGACGCGGTGAAGCTCTGCGAGGGCGTCGGCAAGCACCTGTGCACCGAGGCCGAGTGGGAAGTGGCGTGCAAGGGCGCCCAGGGCTCGGCGTTCCCGTACGGCGCGAGCTTCGACAAGGCGCGCTGCGCGACGAAGGACAAGAAGGTGAAGCGGCCGCTCAACGCCGGCGCGCGCGCGAACTGCAAGACGGCCGAGGGCGTGTTCGACCTCTCGGGCAACGTCGCGGAGTGGACCGCCTCGGAGCTGCGCGAGGGCCAGCCCCAGCGCGTGGTGCGCGGCGGCTCGTTCAAGCAGACCGGCGACCAGGTGAGCTGCTCGGCGCGCGATTACCTGCTGCCCGGCATCGGCGGCGCGGCGCACCTCGGCTTGCGCTGCTGCCTGTAGCGAGCGCTTGCCACCCAGCGCGGTCGAGCTGCACCGGTCTGAAGCGACCGCTCATCGCTGCAGCATCTGGTCGCCGCCCAACAGCTCAGCGCGCGCAATTCGCACGCGTGTCACCGAGGTGTCGGCCGCGCAGCGCCTGGCTCCACAGCTCAGCGGCAGCCGGCGGCGGGCATCATTCCACCCGGCGACATCATGCCCATCGCGGTGTGCGCGCGGTCACCGAGGTGCATGCAGTGGCCGACCATCACGTCGCGGTGACGGTGCAGCTCGGCGCCGAGGTCTGCGGCGGTGCACGCGCTGGCCACGTGCGCGTCGAGCTCGGTCTGCAGCGCGCGGAGTGCGTCGGCGAGGTCAGCCTCGTCGCCGTGGCCCATGCCCATGAAGCACGCGTCGACCGCGTGACAGCGCGTGCCGAGCGTACCGAGCACGCGGGTCACGTCGTTGCGGTACGTCTGCAGCTCGGCGGCGCAGGTCGTCGGGCTCACCGCGGCGGGCGAGCTGGCGTGGGCCTCGACGAGCGCCTGGAGCTGCGACGACTGGGACCGAATGGCTGCGGCGTCATCGCTCGTCGACGGGCCACATGCGGCGAAGAGGAGCACTGCACCACCAACCAGGGTTCTGACCATGACCGCACCTCGCGAAGGAGCCGTGCCGGTGGGAGCCCGCGCCTCGCCGCGAGGTTCACCGCGTCGTCAGAACATGCACTGCGCACGCCAAAGGGTGTCACGCTGAGCGCTCGAACGGCCTACAGGGCGTGGTGCATGGCTGACGTGGCTGAACTCGACTCGTTGCTGAAGGCGCTCGCCGAGGGCAACCGCGAGGTCTTCGCGCGCGTCTTCGAGCTGCTGTGGGGGCCGATTCTGCACCTGTGCGTTCGCCTGATGGGCGAGGCCGACGGCGCAGACGTTGCGCAGACGTCGATGTTGCGCATTCTCGAGCGCGCCAACGAATACGACTGGCGACGGCCCGCGCTGCCGTGGGCGCTGGGGCTCGCGACGTGGGAATGCCGCACCCAGCTCAAGCGGCGCCAGCGCCGGCGCGAGACGAGCGACGAGCAGGCGCCCGAGAGCGACGGGGGCGCGGCCGCCGAGGAACAGGAGCAGCGGGAACTGCTCAACGCCGCGATGGCCGCGATGGGCACGCTGTCGGAAGCGGACCAGCAGACGCTGACCGCGACGTACTGGGAGACCGCGGCCCCGGTGACCGGCGCGACGTTGAGGAAGCGACGTGCGCGCGCGCTCAGCCGTCTGCGCGACGCCTTTCGGAGGCTCTATGGACTCGATTGACCTCGGGCAGCTCGCGCGCGACGCGCGGCAGCGGTACGAGCGGGCGCGTTTCGGGTTGAGCCTGGCGGGCGCGGCGCCGGTCGTCCTCGTGGCTGCGGCCGCGGCGTTCTTCGCGCGACGGCCGGCGTCGGTGGCGCTGTTCGGCGGTGTGCTCTTCGTCACCGGCGTGGTGTTGCTGTGGCGCGGTCAGGACCTGCGTCGCGCGCTGTGGCCCGGTGTGCTGTGCGGCCTCATTCCGCTCGTGTTCGCGCTCGTCGCCAACTCCGGCCACGCGTGCAGCGGAGGCCATTGCACGTCGTGGTGCGTGCCGGCGTGCACGGCGGGCGGCGTGACCGCGGGGCTGCTGGTGTCGATCATCGCGACGCGGATGCGCCTGGGGCTCGGTTTCTGGGCCGCGGCGTCGTCGGTCTCGGTGCTCACCGGGGCGATGGGCTGCGCCTGCGTCGGCTACTCGGGCGTGCTGGCGTTGATTGCGGGGTTCGCGGTGGGCGTCGCGCCCCAGGGTCTGCGCAAGGTTTTCGCCTCCCTCTCCTCCTGAGGAGGAGAGGGTTGGGGTGAGGAGATTGCCGGTCGGGCGAGTGACATCGACCGCTGCCGATGCGGTTGCGCGAGCCTTGGTGGGAGAACCTCCTCACCCCGACCCTCTCCTCCTTGGGAGGAGAGGGAGACGTGTGTCACGCCACGGCACGCATCTGCCTAGAAGGGACATGGAGCTGGTCCCTCAGCAGCTGATGGTCCGCGCGCGGCGCGCCTACGAGTGGGGCCGGCTGCGCCGCGCGCTGCTGGGCGCGTCACCGCTGCTGCTGTTGATTGCCCCCGCGCTCGCCCTCGCGCCGCGCGTGGTCCACACCGGCGTCGTCGGTGGAACACTCCTCCTCGGCGCCATCGGGTTGCTGTGGCTGGGCCGTGGGCTCCCGCGCGCCGCGCTGCTCGGGGTCGCCGCCGGCACGCTGCCGCTCACGCTCGTCCTCTGCTCCACGCGGGTCGGGCACGCCTGCGCCGGCTCGCACTGCATGGAGTTCTGCTTCGCCACCAGCGCGCTCGGCGGCGCCGCGGCCGGCGCGCGCATCGGCTCATGGGCCTTCCGCAAAGACGTCTCGTGGCCGCTGCTCGCGACCGCGTCGGCGTTCGGCTTCCTCACGGGCGCCCTGGGCAGCAGCTGCGTCGGCGCCCTGGGCGTCGTCGCGCTCGGCGTCGGCTTCGCAGTCGCCATCGGCGCCCAGTGGGTGCGTCACGAGGTGTGGTCATGAGCGCCGCGCGACGCGCCAGCCTCGCGGTGCTGTTGCTCGCGACCGCGGCGCGCGCCGAAGAAGAAGACCCGACCCTCACCGCGCTCATCGCCGACGCGCTCGAGGCACGCCCGGAGCTCGCGCGCGCACAGGCCGAGGTGCGCGGAGCCACCGAGCGCGTACCGCAAGCGGGCGCCTGGTCCGACCCGATGCTGCAGGTCGGCGTGCAGAACGACGGCTTCACCCGCTGGCAGGTCGGCTCGATGCAGACCAGCTGGGTGTCGTTCATGGCGTCGCAGACCATCCCCTTTCCGGGGAAGCCGCGGCTGAAGATGGAGCTCGCCGAGAACGACGTCGCGCTGCGCAAGCTCCTGCTCGAGCGCGTGCGGCTCTCGACCATCGCCGAGGTGAAGCGCGCGTGGCTGGCGCTCGTGCTGGCGCGGTCGCGCCTCGAGCGGCTCGAGCAGCGCGCGGCGCTCCTGACGCAGGCGGTGGCGGCCGCGCAGATTCGCTACGAGGCGGGCACCGGACCGCAGGCCGACCTCGCCCGGGCGCGGCTCGAATTGGGGCGGCTCGCGCAGCAGCGCGTGGTGTTGCAGGCCGACGCGCAGCTGCAGACCGCCGCGCTGAACCGGCTGCGCCACCACCCGCTCGAGGAGTCCGTCGCCACCGTCGCGCTCGGCACGCTCTCGTTTCCCGCCGTGCCGGCGTTCGACGCGGCCGAAGCGAGCCTCGCCGCCGCAAGCCCGGAGCTGCACGCCGCGCAGCTCGCGGTGGGCAACGCGGAGCGCACGCGCGAGCTCGGCAAGCGCCAGTACCTGCCCGACCTCACCGTCGGCGCGGGCGTGATGGTGCGCGGGCCGCTCGAGCCGATGTGGACGGTGACGCTCGGCGTGCCGGTGCCGGTGTTCGCGGGCGTGAAGCAGGCGCGCGCGGTGAGCGAGGCCGACGCGGCGGTCGAGGGCGCGAGCCGCGGCGTCGACGCCGTCGAGCAGTTGCTGAAGTTGCGCATGGCGCAGCGCCTCGCGTCGTGGCGCGCGCTCGCCGCGGTGTGGAGCTCGCAGGAGCAGCTGCGCGCCGACGCCCAGGCCGCCGCCGACGCGACGCTCAACCAGTTCCGCATCGGCCAGGTGCCCTTCACCGCGGTGCTCGAGGCCACGGCCGCCGTCATCGCCGTGCTCGAGGCCGGTGATGACGTGCTCGTCGAGGGGTGGCGGCTCCGCGTCGCGCAAGACGAGGCCTCGCTCGGCGAAGTGCCAGGCCTCGCGAGCGCAGCTGGCGCCGTGCCGAGCGCAGCCACGTCGACAGGAATGTGACCCATGAGCACCGAGACCACATGGAGCCGGCGCGTCGGGCACGAGGACTCACGGCGAGCCTCGAGCCGGTTGCACGACGGGGGCGCTCGGTCGGGAGGTGACGCATGAGCCCCGAGACCACATCGAGCCGGTGGCTGCGCACGCTGCTGGTCGTCTTCGCCATCGCGCTGGTCGCCGGAGTCGTCGGAACGCGCCTGGCGAGCGCCCGCGCCCCGAGCGAAGCAGCGAACGACTCCGGACCCGCCGCGCAGTACCACTGCCCGATGCACCCCGGCGTGGTGAGCGACCACCCGGGCGACTGCCCCATCTGCGGCATGCGGCTCGTGGCCATCGCCGCTCCGCGCACCACCGCGCCGAGCGAGCGCAAGGTGCTCTTCTACCGCTCACCGATGGACCCGGCGCAGACCTCGCCGACGCCCGCGAAGGACTCGATGGGCATGGACTTCGTGCCCGTCTACGCCGACGAGGCGAGCGCCGGTGACGGCGGCGTCGACGGACTGGCCGAGGTGGAGATCGACGGCACGCGCCAGCAGCGCATCGGCCTGCGCACCGCGCTGGTCGATCGTGGGCCCGTGGGCGCCAACCTGCGCACCTTCGGCCGCGTCGCGGTCGACGAGACCCGCGTGCGCCGCGTCAACGTGAAGGTGCCCGGCTACGTCGAGCGCGCCTTCGTCGACTTCGTGGGCAAACCCATTCGCGCCGGTCAGCCGCTCTTCGCGCTCTACAGCCCCGAGGTGCTCGCCGCCGAGAACGAGTTCCTCGCCGCGCTCAAGGCGTCCTCGGCCCCGATGGCCGCCGCGGCGCGCCGCAAGCTCGAGCTGTGGGACGTGCCGGCGTCGGAGCTGCAGCGGCTCGAGCGCGAGGGCACCGCGTCGCGCACCGTGACCTTCACCTCGCCGCTCACTGGCGTGGTGACGAAGAAGGACGTGGTGGAAGGCGCGCGCCTCGAGGCCGGCGCGATGCCGTACGAGGTGGTCGACCTCTCCACGGTGTGGGTGCTCGCCGCGGTCTACGAGACCGAGCTGCGCTTCGTCGCTCCGGGGCAGGCCGCGGAGCTCACCTTCGCCGCGTACCCCGGGCGCACCTTCCCCGCGAAGGTGCTCTTCGTCGACCCGGTGCTCGACCCGCAGAGCCGCACCGCGCGCGTCAGGCTGAGCGTCGGCAACGCGGGCGGCGAGCTGAAGCCCGAGATGTTCGGCGAGGCGGTCATCGCGCGACCGGCGCGCGAGGTGGTGCGCGTACCGACCGACGCGCTGGTGCGCAGCGGCACCGATGACGTCGCGTTCGTCGCGCGCCCGGGTGGCCGGTTCGAGCCGCGCCGCGTGACGCTGGGCGAGGTGTCGCGCGAGTTCGCCGAAGTCCTCGACGGGCTCACCGAGGGCGAGGCGGTGGTGACGCGCGCGACCTTCCTCCTCGACTCCGAGTCACGGCTGCGCGCGTCGCTCTCGCGCCTCGGCACAGCGCCGGCGAGGTGACGCCATGATTCGCGCGGTCATTCGCTTCTCGGCCGAGCACCGCTGGTTGGTCATCGTCGTGGCGCTCGTCGCGCTGGGCTTCTCGTGGCACGCGATGAAGACCATTCCGCTCGACGCGCTGCCCGACCTCTCGGACACGCAGGTCATCGTCTACTCGCGGTGGGACCGCAGCCCCGACCTGCTCGAAGACCAGGTCACCTACCCCATCGTCACCTCGCTGCTCGGCGCGCCGAAGGTGAAGGCGATTCGCGGCTTCTCCGACTTCGGCTTCAGCTTCGTCTACGTCATCTTCGAAGACGGCACCGACCCGTACTGGGCGCGCACGCGGGTGCTGGAGTACCTCTCGAAGATCCAGCCGCAGCTCCCGGCGGGCGTGCGCACCGAGCTCGGCCCCGACGCGACGAGCGTGGGCTGGGTGTTCCAGTACGCGCTGGTCGACCGCACCGGCCAGCACACCACCGACGAGCTGCGCAGCTACCAGGACTGGTTCCTGCGCTACTCACTGCAGGCAGTGCCAGGCGTGGCGGAGGTGGCGACGGTCGGCGGCCAGGTGCGGCAGTACCAGGTGAACGTCAACCCCAACGCGCTCGCCAGCTACGGCCTGACGCTCGACGCGGTCATCGCCGCGGTGCGCGCGGGCAACAACGACGTCGGCGGCCGCCTCGTCGAGCTCGCGGGCCGCGAATACATGGTGCGCGGGCGCGGCTACGTAAAGCAGGTCGAAGACCTCGAGGGGCTGGTGCTCGTCAGCGAGGGCGGCACGCCGGTGCGCGTGAAGGACGTGGCCACCGTGGCGCTGGGGCCCGAGCTGCGCCGTGGCGTGGCCGACCTCGACGGCGAAGGCGACGTGGTGGGCGGCATCGTGGTGATGCGCGACCAGGAAAACGCGCTGAACGTCATCGAGCGCGTGAAGGCGCGGCTCGCCGAGTTGAAGCCCTCGATGCCCGCGGGCGTGGAGGTGGTGACCACCTACGATCGCTCGGAGCTCATCCTCGCGGCCATCGACACCGTGAAGGACAAGCTCGTCGAGGAGATCATCCTCGTGTCGCTGATCATCCTCCTCTTCCTCTGGCACTTCCCGTCGTCGATCGTCCCGCTCATCACCATTCCGATGTCGGTCGCGCTCGCCTTCATTCCCATGAAGCTGATGGGGCTGAACGCGAACCTGATGTCGCTGGCCGGCATCGCCATCTCCATTGGCGTGCTGGTCGACGGCGCCATCGTGGAGGTCGAGAACGCGTACAACCGCATCCACCGCTGGATCGAAGACGGCAAGCCGGGCGACTTCTACGCGGTGCGCCTCGCGGCGTTGATGGAGGTCGGCCCCGGCGTCTTCTTCTCGCTGCTCGTCATCGCGGTGGCGTTCATGCCGGTCTTCACCCTCGTCGACCAGGAGGGGCGCCTGTTCCGGCCGCTCGCGTTCTCGAAGAACCTCGCGATGGCCATCGCCGCGGTGCTCGCCATCACGCTCGACCCGGCGCTGCGCATGCTCTTCGCGCGCATCGAGCCGTTCACCTTCGAGCCGCGGTGGCTGGCGAAGCTGGCGACCACGCTGCTGGTGGGCCGGTACCGCGCCGAGGAGCAGCACCCGGTCAGCCGGCTGCTCCACCGTCTCTACGAGGGCCCGTGCCGCTTCGTGCTGCGGCACCCGAAGGCCACGCTGCTCGTCGCCGCCGCGCTGGTCGCGACCACCGTGCCGCTCGCGCTCAACCTGGGCTCGGAGTTCATGCCGCCGCTCCGTGAAGGCACACTGCTCTTCATGCCCTCGGCGGTGCAGCCGGGCATGTCGGTGGCCGAGGCGCAGCAGGTGCTCCAGACGCAAGACCAGCTGCTGCGCGGGGTGCCGGAGGTCGCGCGCGTGTTCGGCAAGGCGGGGCGCGCCAACACGTCGACCGACCCCGCGCCGTTCACGATGATGGAGACCACCATCACGCTCAAGCCGGAGTCGGAGTGGCGCGAGAAGCCGCGCTGGTACTCGCCGTGGGCGCCCGAGTGGCTCAAGTGCGCGCTGCGGCCGTTCTGGAGAGACCGCATCACCGAGGCCGAGCTCGAAGACGAGCTGAACGAGCGGCTGCGGCTCCCCGGCATCTCGAACGCGTGGACCATGCCCATCAAGGGTCGCCTCGACATGCTCTCGACGGGCATCCGCACGCCGGTGGGCATCAAGATCATGGGCGCGGACCTGGCGACCATCGAGCGGCTGGCCCTCGAGACCGAGGCCGCGGTGGCGAAGGTGCCGGGCACGCGCAGCGCGTGGGCCGAGCGCGTCGCGGGCGGGTACTTCCTCGACTTCGAGCTCAAGCGCGACCAGCTCGCGCGCTACGGGCTCTCGGTCGACGACGCGAACGCGGTGGTGATGACGGCGATCGGCGGCGACGTGCAGAGCGTCACCGTCGAGGGCCGCGCGCGCTACGGCATCAGCGTTCGCTACGCGCGCGATTACCGCGAAGACCTGGCGAGCCTGCGGCGGGTGCTGGTGCCCTTGCCGGGCGGGCGAGGCCAGGTGCCGTTCGAGGCCCTCGCCGAGGTGAAGCTCACCACCGGGCCGTCGATGATCCGCGACGAGAACGGGCTGCTCGCCGGGTACGTGTACGTCGACTTCGACACCGCGCAGGTCGACCTCGGGAATTACGTCGACGCGGCGAAGCGGGCCGTGGGCGCGCAGGTGAAGCCCCCGGCCGGCTACTCGCTGAGCTGGAGCGGCCAGTACGAGAACATGCTGCGCGTGAAGGACCGGCTGACGTTCATTCTCCCCGTCACGCTCGTGCTCATCTTCGGGCTGCTGTACGCGAACACGAAGTCGGCGTTCAAAGCGTCGGTGGTGATGCTCGCGGTGCCCTTCTCGGCGATCGGCGCGCTGCTGCTGCTGACCGTGCTCGGGTACCACCTGTCGATTGCCGTGTGGGTCGGGCTCATCGCGCTCATGGGGCTCGACGCCGAGACGGGCGTGTTCATGCTGCTCTTCCTCGACCTCTCGGTGGAGGACTTCCGCAAGCGCGGCGCGCTGCGGACTGGCGACGATTTGGTGGAAGCCATCGTGCACGGCGCGGTGAAGCGCGTGCGGCCCAAGGCGATGACGGTGTGCGCGGCGATGCTCGGGCTGTTGCCCATCATGTGGTCGACGGGCACGGGCGCGGATTTGATGAAGCGCATCGCGGCACCGATGGTGGGTGGGTTGGTGACGAGCTTTGCGCTCGAGCTGCTCGTGTATCCGGCGATCTACTTTCTGTGGATGAAGCGGAAGCAAGACGGCGACGCGCTGGCGCGACCGCTCGCGGCATGACGGGCGCTGCGACGCTTCTCTCCTCACCCCGACCCTCTCCTCCTCGGGAGGAGAGGGAGTCACGTCGAGAACGTCAGTCGGCGTTGAACTGCGAGCGCAGGTACTTCTCGAGCACCTCGAGATCGTGCGTGGTGATGCCGCTGCCGGTCTTGAAGCGCATGCGCTCGAGCGTGGTGAGCGAACGCTCGAGCGTGTCGAGCTTTCCGTAGACGCGCCCCAGGGTGTGACACTTCGAGCAGCGCCGCGCGATGAGCTGGCTGGCTTCCTGCTCGAGCGCGAGCTGTTCCTCGGTCGGCGCCGCGGGCTCGACCTCTTCGGGCAACGTCTCGGGCGGCGGCTTCTTGAGCTCCGGCTCGGGCGGCGGCAACGGAGGCGGCGGCACGCGCGGGTCGTCGTGCTTCACCACCACCGGCTCAGGCGGCTTGTCGCTCTTCACGACGGGCACCAGCTTCAGCGTGCCGGTCATGAAGCGCACCAGCAGCGGCACGTCGCTCTTCGAGATGAGCAGCGGCGCCTTCACGCGCATGCGCTCGATGACCTTGCGCCAACCCGCCGCGGTGAGGCGCTGGCTCTCGGTCATCTCCGCGGAGTGGCAGTACAGGCACTTCGCCTCGTAGGTGAGCCGCGGCGACGGCCCGGCAGTCAGCGAGAGCGCGAGGACGAGAGAGAGCATCAGTAGCCCGCCACCAGTCCCACGCGCGCGACGTGACGCATGCCGAACGGCGCACCCTGCACCGTCCACAACTCGTAGTCGGCCTTCAGCGCGAAGTGCTCGTGCACGCGCGCCAGCACCGCGACCGTCTGGCGCTGCACGCCCGCCGAGGGCTGGAGGTCAGAGCCCGGCAACGGCAGCCCCCACCGCTGCAACCCGTCGGACCGCAGCACCACCGTGATGACGTCGTTGATGGCCCAGTCGGCCTGCGCGTACCAACCGGCCTTGAGGAACCACGTGTCGCGCACCTGGAACGCGTACGACGCGCCGGGGTCGAGGTCGGTGCGGCGGCCCACGGCCTCGGCGCGCAACACCACCGGCCCGAAGCGCAGGTAGAGATCGAGCCCCGCCATCCAGTACCAGAGCGTGTCCTTCGGGTCGTACGTGCCGCCGCTGAACGAGCCGCCCACCGCCCAGTCGTCGCCGGTGAGCACCAGCCTTCCGCCGAAGCCGGGTGTTCGATTGGTGTCGACGTATTGGCGCGAGCGCGCGAAGTCGATGTCGTTGTCTCCCGAGAGGCCCTTGATGACGTACAGCGCGTAGTCGAGCTGCACGCTGTTCGAGAGGCCGAGGCTGCCGAAGATCTCCGCGCCGTTGTCGACCCAGGGCGCGGGCACGATGCCCAGGTTGAAGCCGCTGCGGTCGTAGAACAGCATGTCGCCCATCGCGTACGGCAGCGGCTTGCTGGGCGTCGTGAAGTTCGCCGGGTCGTGGCGCAGCGTGAACTCGCCGAAGCTCACGTTCAGCCGTCCCGCGCGCACGTTGAAGAACGGCTTGAGGCGCAGCTCGCCGTAGCCCTGGTCGATCTCGAGGCCGTGGCACCCGCCGCACGCCTTGATGGAAAACGAGACGCCGTGGCCGACCTCCGCCACCACCTTCTGCGCGACCTCGAAGGTCAGGCCGGTGATGCCCAGCGGCGAGGGGTTGGTGGGCGGGTTGGGGCCCGACACGAAGCGGTAGTCGACGGCGGCCGAGCCCGCGAACACCGCGTCGAAGGCACGCGCAGACGGCGCGGAGAGCACGAGCACCAACGCCAGCGGCAACGCTGCGCGCAACTTCGTCACTTCGAACCGACCGTTGCTTCCCCGCGCAGCAGCTCCTGCGTGGCGAGCAGCTGGAGGACGTAGTCAGCGAGATCGGAGCGCGTCACGCGGTGGGGCGGCGGGTCCTTCGGGCCGACGGCGACGACGCCACCGGTCGGCGCATCGTCGGTCAACCGGGTCGACCGGAGGATGGTGTACGGCAGCTTGCTCTGGCGGATGCGCGCCTCGGCGAGGTTGATGTCCTTGAAGAGGGGCATCATCAGCACCGGCAGCGCCGACTGCAGCGCGCCCGACACGAGCCGGGCCTGGTCGCGCGTCTCGCCCGTGCCCAGCCGTGAAATGAACACGAAGCGCTTGAGCAACTTGTGGTCTTCGAGGCGCGGCACGACCTCCTGCATCACCCGGTCGAGCACCGGCAACAGCGAGCCGACGCAGCAGACCACGTACGCGCAGCCCTCGAACGCGACGTCGAGCCCCTGCCCCGTCTCGGCGTTGCCCGCCATCAGCGTCAGGCGCTCGTTCTGGATCTTCACGCGCTTGAGGTCTCGCCCGAGGACGTTGACCCGGTAGCCCTCGTCGAGCGCCCGCGCCGCGAGGCGTTGGCCGAGCTTGCCCGTCCCTCCGAGGATCGCGATCCGTGCCACGGCGAGCGAGTACAGCCCGCTTGGACGGCGCTCTCAAGTTCGATGGAATGGCGGTGGTGCGTTGGTGCGTTAACTCAGCCTGACATGGGCTGGAGCTTTCGATTCGGGTCGGTCGCTGGCATCGCGCTGAAGGTGCACGCCAGCTTCCTGCTCGTCGTCGCGCTCGGCGCCTTCCAGTGGGGCGGATTTGGACCCGAGGGTGCGCTGTTCGGCGCGCTGCTCACGGTGCTCACGTTCGCCTCGGTCACGCTGCACGAGCTGGGGCACTCGCTGGTCGCCCGCGCGTTCGGCATCCCCGTGAAGGACATCACGCTCTACCCGCTCGGCGGCGTCGCGCGGCTCGGCGGCCGGCCCCGCACGCCCGGCCAGGAATTCCTCATCGCCATCGCCGGTCCCGCCGTCAACGTGGTGCTCGTCGGGCTCATCGGCTGGGCGGGCCTGGCGTGGTTCGGGTGGGACGCGCTGACCGACGCGATGGTGCGCGCGCGCTCGGAATCGCCGACCGTCGTCACGCTCGTCGCGATGCTCGTCTCGTCGAACGCGGTGCTCGCGATCTTCAACCTCGTGCCGGCGCTGCCGATGGACGGTGGGCGCGTGCTGCGGGCGGTGCTGCAGGTCTTCATGGGCGCCGAGAAGGCCACGAAGTTCTCGGCCGTCATCGCGCGCGTCTTGTCCGCCGCGCTCTTCGCGTTGGGCGTCATCAGCCGCAACCCGATGCTGTGCATCATCGCGGTCTTCGTGTTCGTCGGCGCGGGCCAGGAAGTGCGCGACCAGCAGCTCGCCCATGTGCTCGATGGCGTGCAGGTCGGCGACGCGCTCAACCTCTATGCGCCGCGGTTCCAGCCCGGCACCACGCTCGGTGAAGCGGTGATGCAGCTCACCGCGACCCGGTACGAGGCGTTCGCCGTCGAGCACGGCGGGCGGTTGGTGGGCATCGCCACGCGCAAGGGCATCATCGACGCCGCGACGAAGCAGGGCGCGTGGGGCGCGGTCTCGTCGGCGATGGTGCGGGAATGTCCGACGGTGGATCCGAGAGAGCGCCTCGAGGCGGCGCGGCTCGCGATGGACCAGGCCGGCGTGCCGTACGTCGCCGTCGTGAAGGATGGGGTCTTCTTCGGGCTGCTCACCGAGCTGGAGTTGTCGGCGGTGGCTGAGCGGGTCGCCGCGTTGCGGTTCGGGCGCGGTGAGGCGTCCGAGGGTGGCGCCTGGCGTCCTCGCTGAGCTGCCTTGGGTGGTGGCGGTGGGGTCGGACTTCCTTCGCCGTGCCGAACGGCCAGTGTGCCTCTCGCTTCGAGGCTCCGTTTCTTCGTGTGACGCGCTCGTCGGGAAAGTGCGCTTCGGGCGCGACTTTCGCGTCGCAGGCTGAGGCACCCGTCGGGATCGATGAGGCAGAGGTGTCTCCGACCATGCGAGATAAGTATAGTTTCCTATGCTTATCGCGCAGAATTGGAGACATGCGCCGCGCGCGGTACGGTCCCGCGCATGCTCGCTCGCTCGGTCGTCGTGCTCGCGGTCTTCGGTGCCCTCGCCTCGTCTTGCGCTGGCGGCACCACGCAGTGCACCGGCGGTGAAGATGCCGGCGCCGCGCTGCGCACCTTCGGCGAGCCGTGCGGCGATCGCACCGTCGCCTGCGAGGCCTCACTCACCTGCGCCAACGTGTCGCTCGGCATGGCGCAGGAACAGTGCGTCGGCACCTGCGGAGACGGCGGCGCCTGCGGCAACAACACCGCTTGCTACAACGGCAAGTGCGTTCCGATTTGCTCCGTCGCCGCCGACTGCCCCGGCCGCTTCGTGTCGAACTGCCAGCCCACCGATGCCGGCGTCGGCCTGTGCATCGCGCTCGGGTGCGGGCAAGGCTCGGGCACCTGCCCCAGCGGCCGCTGCGCCCAGACCTTCCAGTATTGCTGCCCGCCGGGAGCGCCGTGCGCCGCGCCCCCACCGGGCGTGTGCCTCAAATAAGCCCTGCGTGAGCGGGGAGAGGGCCGGGGTGAGGGGCCGCAGCTGATCAGGTGAACTGCGACTTCACCTCGGGCTTCATCAGCGTCACGAGCGCCCAGATGCCGACGGGCAGCGTGACGCAGCAGCACCCATTGCACGGCAACAGCGCGATCGCCGCCGTCGCCATCGCCAGGCCGTAGCCCTTCAGGTTGCGCATCTGGAAGCCGCCGAACACCAGCAGGCCCGACACGGCCATGCGGATGAGCGAGACGATCAAGATGACGGCCTTGCCGCCCGAGCCCATCATCGTCGCCACCATCTGCTTGGCGGCGGGCGGGAAGTTCGGGTCGTCCATCATCTTCGAGAGCATCGCGTTGCTCTCGCCCGACATCAGGAAGCTCGAGATGAGCCCCCACACCGCCATCAGCGCCGAGAGCGCGCCGAAGATCATCAGCAACAGCCCAGGCACATTGAGTTCCTGCTGCGCCGACGACGAGCCGGCAGGCGGAGGCATGCCGCCGGGGTTCGGGTTGAAGGGCTGGCCAGTCGGATTCATCGGTGGGTCCTCGCTGAGATGAAACGGTGCAGGTGAGACTGCGGGTCAGGTGAAGCTGGCTTTCACTTCGGGCTTGATGAGCACCACGATCGACCAGATGCCGAGCGGCAGGCCGAGCACGCAGCAGCACGAGCACGGCATCATCGCCACGATGGCCCCGGTCAACGCGAGGCCCCAGGTGCGCAGGTTCCGCATCTGGAAGCCGCCGAGCACCATCGTCGCGCCGAACACCGCGCCCAGGAGGTTCTGGAAGATGTTGAAGACCTTCCCGCTCGCGCCGCTCGTGAGGCGCAGCAGCTCCTTGAGGGCCGGCGGCACCGACGGGTCGGAGATGAGCGGCGCCGAATCGGGCTGGTCCTTCACGAGCAGCAGCGTCATCACGAGCCCGAACATCGCGGACAGCACCGTCAGCGCGCCGAGCACGATGAGCAGCAGCCCGGGCACGTTCACCTCGTCGCGCACCTGGTTCATGCCCGGCGGCGGCGGCCCCAACATCGGGTTGAACGGTTGACCGGTCGGGTTCATCGCGCGGGCTCCAGACCAGACCCTCCCAGCGAGCGAACTTCAAGCAATACTGCCGCCCGTGCCGTCCGTCTCACAGCTCATCGCCGTGCTCATCGCGCTCCACCTCGCGCGCTACGTGGTCATGGCTGGCGGCGCGTGGCTCGTCTTCTGGCGCTGGCGCGGCAACCCCGTCACCGCCGCGCGGCGCCTGCAGCACACCGACTTCACCCGCGAAGACCTCGGCCGCGAGGTGCGCTGGTCGATCGTCACCGCCGTGGTGTTCGGCGTCTTCTTCGGCGTCGTCTACTCGGGCTCACCGCCGCGGCCGCTCGTGCACCAGGGCGGCGCCGCGGCGCTGGAATTCTCCCTCTGGCTGCTCCTCGTGCTGCTGGTGCACGACGCTGCGTTCTATTGGTCGCACCGCGTGCTCCACCACC
Organism: Myxococcaceae bacterium; assembly: GCA_046351675.1. Taxonomy (GTDB): domain Bacteria; phylum Myxococcota; class Myxococcia; order Myxococcales; family Myxococcaceae; genus Archangium_A. Next base: position 548,880 of record JAXLYB010000003.1, on the reverse strand, counting down.
CGGTGGTGTTCCGCCACGTGCACGCGCTCCACCACCGCTCGCGCAACCCCTCGCCCTTCGCCGCGCTCGCCTTCCACCCCGCGGAGGCGCTCGTGCAGGCCGCGTGGGCCGTGCCGCTGGGTGTGTTCGCCCCCATTCCCTCGTCGGTGTGGCTCGCGTTCGCCTTCGTGGCGATGTTCATCAACGTGCTCGGGCACTGCGGCGTCGAGCTGTACCCGCGCTGGTGGGCCGGCCACCCGGTGTTCGGCTGGCTCAACTCCGCGAGCGCGCACAACCGCCACCACCTCGAGCTCGACACCAACTTCGGCCTCTACTTCACCTTCTGGGACCGGCTGCTCGGCACCGCCCAGCGCCGCGAGGCACCATGAGCCGCCGCCACGCTCCGAAGACGCAGTCGGCGCCCGAGCACTTCTGGTCGCTCGAGACCTCCGCGCTCGAAGCGCAGATCGGCAGCGGCGCGCGCGGGCTCTCCACCGACGAAGCCCGCGTCAGGCTCGAGCGCTTCGGCCGCAACACCCTCGAAGACCACCGCGTGCTCGGCTGGCTCGAGGTGCTGTGGCGGCAGGTGAAGAGCCCGCTGGTGCTGCTCCTCGTCTTCGCCGCCGTCGCCTCGACCTTCGCCGGAGAGTGGACCGACGCCGCGCTGGTGTTCGGCATCGTCGGCATCACCTCGGTGGTCGGCTTTCGCCGCGAGTACCAGGCCGAGCGCACCGTGGCGAAGCTGCGCGAGCGCGTGCACACCCGCGTCAACGTGGTGCGCGACGGCACGACCGTGCAGCGCCCCGCGGAGGAGATCGTGCCCGGCGACGTGGTGCTGCTGAGCGCCGGCAGCCTCGTGCCCGGCGACGCGGTGCTCCTCGAGGCCACCGACCTCTACGTCAGCGAGGCCGCGCTCACCGGCGAGCCCTGGCCGGTGCACAAGCAGCCCGGCCCCGTCGCGAACGACACGCCGCTCGCGAAACGAAAGGGCTGCGTGTGGCTGGGCACCAACGTGCGCAGCGGCAGCGCGCGCGCCCTCGTCGTCGCCACCGGCGCGGCGACCTCGTTCGGGGCCATCGCCGGCCGGCTCGTGGTGCGCGCGCCCGAGACCGAGTTCGACCGCGGCCTGCGCCGCTTCGGCGCCTTCCTCGGCAGCGCGATGCTGGTGATGGTGCTGGTGGTCTTCGCCGCGCACGTCATCGGCGGCCGCTCGGCGCTCGAGACGCTCCTCTTCTCCATCGCGCTCGCCGTCGGGCTCTCACCCGAGCTGTTGCCCGCGGTGCTCGGCGTCAACCTCGCGCGCAGCGCCGAAGCGCTCGCGAAGGCCGGCGTGCTCGTGCGCCGCCTCAACGCCATCGAGAACCTCGGCAGCATGGACGTGCTGTGCACCGACAAGACCGGCACGCTCACCGAGGGCGTGGTGAAGCTCGACGGGAGCTTCGGCTTCGACGGCCAGACGTCCACCCAGGTGCTCGAGCTCGCCGCGCTCAACGCCGCGCTCGAGACCGGCCTCGACAACCCGCTCGACGAGGCCATCCTCGCGGCGCACCCCTTCGACCGCGCGAGCCGCCAGAAGCTCGGCGAGCGGCCGTTCGACTTCGTGCGCAAGCGCGTCAGCGTGGTGGTGAAGGACGGCGACGGCGCGCTGCTCGTCACCAAGGGCGCGGTGCACACCGTGCTGCAGGTCTGCACCCACGTCAGCGACGGCCGCTTCATCGACGCCGAGTTGAAGCGTCAGCTCGACGCGCGCACCGCCGCGTGGAGCGAGGCCGGCACGCGCGTCATCGCCGTCGCGTCCACCTTCGCGGCGAACGGCACGCCCGAGGAACAGGGCCTCACGCTGCAGGGCTTCATCACCTTCGTCGACCGCCCCAAGCCCGGCGCGAAGGAGGCCATCGCCGCGCTGCAGGCGCTCGGCGTGACGGTGAAGGTCATCACCGGCGACAACCGCCTCGTCGCGCGGCACGTCGCGCAGCAGGTGGGTCTCCCGGTCGGCCCCGACGCGGTGTTGAGCGGCGCCGAGCTCGACCACATGACCGACGAGGTGATGTGGCACGCCGCCCAGCGCGCCGAGGTCTTCGCCGAGGTCGACCCGCGTCAGAAAGAGCGCATCTTGCTCGCGCTCAAGAAGGCGGGGCACGTGGTCGGCTTCTTCGGCGACGGGGTGAACGACGCGCCCGCGATGCACGCCGCCGACACCAGCCTCTCGGCCGACAACGCGGTCGACGTGGCGCGCGAGGCCGCCGACTTCGTGCTGCTCGAAGCGCACCTCGACGTGATTCGCCGCGGCGTGGAGGAGGGCCGCCGCACCTTCGCCAACACGCTCAAGTACCTGCTGACCACCATGAGCGCCAACCTCGGCAACATGCTGAGCATGGCGGTGGCCTCGCTGTTCCTGCCCTTCCTCCCGCTCACCGCCGGTCAGATTCTGCTCAACAACTTCCTGTCCGACGTGCCGGCCATCGGCATCGCGGGTGACGCGGTCGACCCCGAGCTCGTCGCCAGGCCCCGCCGGTGGGACATGCGCTTCATGTTCCGCTTCATGGTGCAGTTCGGCCTGGTGAGCTCGGCGTTCGACCTCGCCACCTTCGGCACGCTGCTCTTCGTGTTCCGCGCGCAGCCCGAGACGTTCCGCACCGGGTGGTTCATCGAGTCGCTGCTGACGGAGCTGTGCGTGGCGCTGGTGGTGCGCACGCGGCGCCCGTTCTGGAAGAGCCGGCCCGGGCGCGTGCTGCTCACCTCGACGGTGGTGCTCGCCGTGCTGTGCCTCGTGATTCCGTACCTGCCCGGCGCCGGGTGGCTGGGCTTCGTCGCGCTGCCGCCCGCGGTGCTCGCGGCGGTGGTCGGCATCACCGTCACCTACGTGCTGAGCGTCGAGGCGCTCAAGCGCGTGGCGATGAAGAACGACTGACCTTCAGCTGACCGCGCGCTGCAGCCGCGCCCAGTCGAGCAACCGCACCACCTGCGGCGCGACGCGGTACTCGAGGCTCGTGCGCAGGCCGATGGCGTCGCCGCCGATCTCCACCGGCACCTCGCGGTCGACTCCATGCGGCAGTGCGTGAGCAGGAAGTCGTGGCTGTGCGGAATGCGGTGCGTGCCGCGCCAGAGGTCGAGCAGGTGCCGCGTGGCCCCCATCGCGCTCGCGGCGTACACGCGCACGTGCATGCGGCCGGGCATCACCCGCGCGAAGTGCAGCGCCTTGAAGCCGAAGCCCAGCTCCGCGGTGGTGCCCGCGCCCGCCACGCCGTACGGCCCCTCGTAGAGCACCGCGCCCTTGCCCACGCCTTCGAGCTTCACCGGCCGGCCCGCGTCGTCGAAGCCGAACGCGTCGTCGCCCAGGTTCACCAGGCGCACGTTCGGGCGCTTCGGCTGCAACACGTTGCGCGCGATGGTGCGCGTGAAGATGGAGCTCGCGTAGCCCAGCCCGCCCTCGGCGAAGCGGCGGAGGAACGGCGGCGCGGCCTGGCGCTGCAGCTTGTAATCGTGGAGCAGCTCCGCGTCCCACCCGCTGCCGGCGAACGGCGTCAGGCGGCCCTCGACCTCGACCAGGTGGTAGTCGTCGGTGGGCAGCGAGGTGTGGCCGGTCTCCACCGCGCGCGCGAGGGTCTTCATGGCGCGGGTCGGCGACGGAGCGTGCGTGCTGACCGCCCAGGCGTTGCCGGTGCCGAGCTTCACGATGCCCAGCGTGGGGAAGTGGTGATCGCGCTCGCGCAGCGCATCGAGAATGCCGCACGCCGTGCCGTCACCACCGCCCGAGAGCACCACGTGTGGCGGCTTCTCGAGCCCGCTGACGAAGCGCGCCACGTCTTCGACGGTGCGGGTGGTGACCACTCGAGACGCCGGCAACACCCGGCGGGCGAACTCGGCGAAGCGGTGGCTGCCTTTGCGCGAGTTGAGGTTGACCACGAGCGCGATGTCCATGCAGCCACCGTAACGGCCGCTCTGTCATGCGAAGGTCACGTCACTCGCCGGGAATTTTGCCGCTCCCCGCAGCATCGTAGAAGGTCTTGACCGGCCCCATGATGGTGGCCAGCAACCCCGCGACGATCTTCATCAAGAGCAACCCCGCGGCGATGACCGTCAGCCCCAGCACCAGGAAGCGCATCGCGCGCAGCGAGCGCTCCTCGAGCTGCTTGGCCAACCGTTGCAGCGTCTCGTCGAGCGTGCCCGTCGTCTCCGCCACCGCCACCTGGCCCATGTCGGTCGCGTCGAGCAGCCGCAACGTGCCCACCGCCGCCGCCAACGTGCCACCTGCGCGCACCACCGCTTCGGCCTGCGGCAGGTCGGCGAGCACCGAGGGGCTCGAGGTCGCCTTCGCCGAGAGGCGCAGCGTGCGCACCACTTCCATGCCCGACGCCGTGGCGAGCCCCAGGCCCATCACGAAGCGCGACGCGGCGAGCGTGCGCATGGGCGCGCCGAAGCCCGGCAGCCCGCGCTTGAAGCGGTCCCACCCCACCTCGCCGCCCACCAGCGCGACGACGAAGGGGAAGCCGAGCAGCGCCCCGAGCGTGGCGACCGCGAAGCCCAGCGTGCTCGACAGGCCAGAGAGGTAGGCCTGCCCGATGCCCTGCCCCGCGCTCACCTTCGCGGCGACGCCGAACAACGGCCCGATGAAGACCACCGCGCCCGCCAGGTAGAGCGGCCACAGCGCGCCGAGGATCGCCTGCCAGCGCTGCTTCTGCACCCGCTCGAGGTGCGCGACGAGCGCGGCGAGCACGGGCTCCAGTCGCCCCGCTTCTTCGGCGAAGGCGATGAGCTCGACGTTCGCGTCGTCGAAGAGGCCGCCGTGCGTGCGCATCGCGTCGCCCAGCGACTGCCCGGCGAGCACCGACTTCTCGACCGCCTCGAGGCCGCGGCGCAGGTCGTCGCTGGGCGCGTACTGGCGCAGCTGGGTGAAGGCGGTGCCGAGCGCCACGCCCGCGCGGACCATCGAGTGGAGCTGCGTGTAGAAGGTGATGACCTGGCGGTGCCTCAAGAACTGCACCACCGGGTGGCGGTACCACGCGCGCGCGATGCGCTCAGACGAGCTCGACGGCTGGGCACCTGGGCGCGCGGCGGAGACCACGGGGCAGATGGAAGCAGCCGCGCGCGGGCGACGCGAGCGGTTTCGGGCTCCGCGTCAGAACCTCAAGTATCGTCGGGCCCGTCATGGCTCCGCGCTCGACCCTGCCTCCTGCTCCTCCGTCGATCGAAGACCCGGGCGGCGCGCCGCGCTTCGGCACGTACCAGGGCGGCCTCGATGTGGTCGACCTCTCGCGCCTGCGCGGCGGCTACCAGCCCAACCGCCTCGACCGGCTGCGGATGCACAAGAAGTGGCTCTACGGCTTCATCGCCACGCGCGAGCTGGCCACCCTCTTCGCCATCGTCGACGTCGGCTACTCGTCGAACGCCTTCGCGCTCGCGCTCGACTACGCCACGCGCCGCACGCTGGTCGACGTGGGCGTGCTGGGTCCGCCGCGGCCGCTGGTGACGGTGAACGACCACCCGGGCGCGGGGCTCGAAGCACAGCTGCGCCGGCCCGACGGCCACTGGAAGGCGTGGCGCACCTTCGGCGACGAGCGCTTCCACGGGCTGGTGCGGCTCGGCCTGCCGGTGCCGTTCTTGAAGCCGAAGCTCGAGCTGACGTGGGACCTGCTGGCCGCGGGTGCGCCGCCTCCCCTCACCGTCATCGCGCCGGTCGACGGTGGCGTGGTGAACGTCACGCAGAAGTGGGCCGGCCTGCTCTCGTTCGGCACCGCGGAGGTCGACGGCCGCCGCTACTCCCTCGACGGCGGCGTGGGCGGGCTCGACTACACGCACGGCTACCTCGCGCGTCGCACCGCGTGGCGCTGGGCCTTCCTCTGCGGGCGGCTCGACGACGGCACGCCCATCGGCGTCAACCTCGTCGAGGGCTTCAACGAGTCGCGCGACGACGTGAACGAGAACGCGCTGTGGCTGGGCGACGAGCTGTTGCCGCTCGCGCGCGCGCGCTTCTCGTGGAACCCCAACGACATCTTCCACCCGTGGGCGGTACGCACCACCGACGGCGCCATCGACCTGCGCTTCCGCCCGCTGGGCGCGCACCAGGAACTGCGCGACCTCGTGCTGGTGAAGAGCGCCTTCAAGCAGCCGGTCGGCCTGTGGGAAGGCACGGTGAAGGTGGGCGACCGCGTCTACACGGTGAAGGACGCGCCCGGCGTGGCCGAAGACCAGTCCGTCGTGTGGTGAGGCGTGGCTCAGCCGTCCCACGTGACGTCGAGGAACCACGCCTGCCCCGCATCGTGGCGCTGCGTCACGCGGAGGTTCTTCGCACCGACCATGCGCCCGCCCTCTTCGATGACGCCGCGGTACCAGTCGGGAATGTCGCTGACGTCGTTGATCCACAGCTCGACCTGCGTGGGCCCCAGCGCCTTGAAGCGCGTCTCGACGTAGTTGCCGCCGGTGCGGAAGTTCTTCTGCATGCGCTCGAGCGTGCGGCGCGCGCCGATGAGCTTCATCATCTGCACCATCGCCTTGCCGACCAGCGTCTCGACGTAGCCCTGCATGAACGACACGCCGAGCTGGTGCATCGCCTCGGCCTCGGGCACGCGGCCGAACACGTCGGGCACGATGTTCTTGAGCGCCGCCACCACCTCGTCCACCGGGTACGCGGGCTTCAGACGGTCGAGGTCGATGCCGCGGCTGGCGACGCGGGCCCGCAGCGCCGGCGTCAGGCGAACGCCGAACGCGCGCACGAACATCGCCTCCACCGTGTGCGCGAACCACAAGCGCTCGGTCTTCGCTGGCTCCACGTCGACCTCCCGCTCGCCATTGTGCACCCAATTGAGCGTGGTACGCCTGTTTCATGCTCCGCACGATGGTGGCCCTGACGCTCGCCTCGAGCGCCCTCGTGGCGTGCAGCCATGCGCGCCCGCCCGCGACGATTGCGGGCCCTGGCATGAACGTGAAGCGCGAGCAGGCGCTCTTCGAGGCCGCGCAGGTGAAGCTGCACTGCGACCCGCGCGCGATGGTCGGCGCGTTCGAGGCGACGCTCGAAGACAACTACCACTCGTACCGCGTCGACGGCTGCGGCCAGCGCTACCACGCGATTCTGCACTGCACCGGCGTGTGCAAGTGGCGCGAGGCGCCCGAGACGCGCGCCGAGCTCGACCTGCAGTGCCCCGCGGTGCAGCTCACCAGCGCCTACCAGGCGACCACGCACCGCTTCACCATCACCGGCTGCGGGCGCGGCGCGACGTACGAGCTGCGCCACGGCCACATCGTGCCCGTCGTCGCGCAGGCCGTGACCGGCACCTCGGTCGCGCCCATCGTCGGCCCGCCGCCCCCGAGCGTGAACCCCGGCCCCGCGCCGCTGACGCCACCTCCGCCTCCTCCGCCCTCGCCGTGACCGAAGCCCGCGCGCCCTTCTTCGAGCAGTGCCCGGTGTGCAGCGCCACCGAGGCGAGCACCATCGTGGAATTCCCCGAGCTGCGCTTCGCCCGCTGCGCGACGTGCGGCCTCGTCTACAAGGCCGAGGAACAGAAGGACCTCCGCGCGCGCCTCGCGAAGAAGTACGACGCCGACTACTTCATTCACGGGCAGGCGCAGTACCTGAAGCGCTGGGCGCACCGCGTCGCCAAGTGCCGCCGCCAGCTGTTGATGTGCCTCGAGTTCGCGCCGCACTCGCGCCGCACGCTCGACGTGGGCTGCAGCGCTGGCTACGTGCTCGCCGCCGCCGCGTCGCTCGGCCTCGAGCCCACCGGCATGGACATCGCCGCCTACGCCGCGAAGCTGGCGCGCGAGCGCGGGTACGGCGCGGCCACCGGCTCGCTCACCGAGCTGCCATTTCGCGACGGCGCGTTCGACGTCATCACCGCCAAGCACACCCTCGAGCACGTCGACGTGCCGAAGCGCGGGCTGTCGGAGCTGGCGCGCGTGCTGGCGCCCGGCGGCGTGGCGCTCGTCGTGGTGCCCGACGCCGACTACTGGCACATGCGCGTCTCGCCGAAGAACGGGCGCTACTTCCGGCCCGACCGGCTCGGCTGGCAGCACCACGTCTATTACGACGTGCCGACGCTCCACCGCGCGCTGACCCAGGCCGGCCTCGAGGTGGTGTCGAACGACAAGGCGATGCTGCGGCGGCGGTTGGCGAAGGGCGCGGCGGCGCCGTGGGAATGGCTGCGCTTCGCCGCGCTGAAGACGTGGACCAGCGTGTCGAAGGCCACGCGCCTGCGCCGTGAGATCCAGCTCATCGCGCGCAAACCCCGCTGACCCGCCATACTGCGGCGATGAACCGAGCCGCGGTGCTGGTGCTGGGCGTCGTCGCGTGTGCGTGTGGGCGGGGTGAAGAGACGAGCGACGTTCCTTCCCGCCGCGTCGACGCGCTCGGCAGCCCGGCGTTGATTCGAGACATCGACCCGGCCATCGGGTTGCCCGGCAGCGCGTCGTCGGACCCGAGCAGCTTCACCGCGCTCGGCAGCTCCACGGTCTTCTTCGCGTCGACGCCCGGAGTGGGCCGCGAGCCGTGGATCACCGACGGCACCCCCGCTGGCACGCGCCTCATTCGCGACGTCGCCATCGGCAGCAGCAGCGTCGCGAGCGCGTTGACCTACTTCACCGAGTTCAACGGGGCACTCTACTTCCGCGGGTTCGACCCCAACCTGGGCACCGAGCTGTTCCGCACCGACGGCACGCTCGCCGGCACGGGCGTGGTGGTCGATGCCTGCGCCGGCTCCTGCAATGGCATCAGCCTCGACACCTCGGGCAATTTGCCGCTCGGGCCGAAGCGCGTGCCAGGCGGCGTGGTGTGGGTCGGCGCGGCGCCGGGCTCGCCTTCGGCCAGCGTGCTCTACGTCAGCGACGGCACGGTCGGTGGCACCCGCGGCGTGGCGACGCTCCCGAACTCCCCGCGCACCATCGTCTCGACCGGCGCGCGCGCCTACTTCGACACTGGCAGCCTCTTCTCACCCTCGGGCAACGAGCTGTGGTCTTCCGACGGCACCGACGGCGGCACGGGGATGGTCATCGACCTCGCGCCGGGCAACGGCTCGTCGAACCCGTCGCTGCTCACGCCGGTCGGCTCGACGCTGTACTTCGTCGGCTTCCCGTCGACGAACGTGCTCGAGCTGTGGAAGACCGACGGCACGCCGGCCGGCACCTCGCGCGTGGTGACGATTGGAGACGCCGCTCCATACGCGTTCGTGGTCAGCGGCCAGGTCGGCTACCTGCTGACGGTGCCGCGCGCGACCGGGAACGGGTTGCTCTCGCAGGTCGACTTGTCGACGGGCACCCTCAGTCCCATCGGCCCCGCGACCTTCTTCGGCGCGACGGCGACCCCGGTGGCGGTGTCGGGCGGTCGCGCGGTGTACCAGTCGAGCTCGGCGCTGCTCGGCACCGATGGCACCGACGCCGGCACCTTCACCCTCTCGGCGAGCCTCTCGTCGCTCGGTGGCGCGAACGGGCTGGCGTGGTTCGGCGTGAACAACGTGCTGTGGAAGACGGACGCCACGCCCGCGGGCACCGTGTCGCTCGGCGCGGTCGGCACCACCGGCGGAGTCACCGGCTTCGCCGCCGGCGCGGGCGGCTTGACGTACTTCGCGGGCACCAACCTCGACGCGGGCAACGAGCCGTGGGTCACCAACGGCACCACGATGACCTTCCTCGGTGACCTGACGCCGCCCATCGCGGCCTCGTCGAACCCGTTCGGAGAGAAGGTGGTGCTCGGTCCGTACGTGCTGTTCACCGCGTCCAGCGCGACGACGGGCCAGGAGCTGTGGCGCACCGATGGGGTCACCGCGGCCATCGTGCAGGACCTCACGCCGGGCTCGGGGTCGAGCTCGCCCAGCAACCTCGTCGTCGCGCAGGGCAAGGCGTACTTCGTGGCGAACGGCGGCGTGTACCGCACCGACGGCAGCGACGCGGGCATCGAGGCGCTGCCGGTGTCGGGCACGGTGCGCGAGCTGGTCGGCACGCCCATCGGCGCGTTCGCGACCTTCAACACCGGCGCCGGGCCCACCATCTACGCGTGGACCGGGCCGGACGCGGGAGCGACGACGGTCGGCGTGTTCCCCAACCCCGTCGCGCCTGCGCGGCCCCCGGGCCTGTTCACGGAGATCGGTGGCACGGTCTACTTCTACGGGTGGACTCCCGGCAGCTCGGGGCAGATCTGGCGCACCGACGGCACGCCGGGCAACACCACCACCGTCACCTCGCTCGCCGGGCAGACGCAGCTGTACAACTTCACCAACGCGCAGAACCGCCTCTACCTCTCGAACAACGTCGGCACGATGCTGCGCCTCGAGTGCAGCGGTTCGACGACGCAGGTCGGCACCGCGCAGGGCCGCTCGTTCACGCCGTCGGGCAGTGGCTTCTTCTTCGAGGGCACCGCGAACGGCATCGACTTCATGCTCTACCGCGCGCAGAACGTGACCAGCGCGCCCGTGCTCGAGCTGAACACCACGGGCACTGACGCGGTGTCCGAGCTCCAGCCGTGGAATGGAGGCGTGGTGTTCACCGCGACCGACGGCACCACGCGCCGCGTGTACTTCAGCGACGGCACGGCGGGTGGGACGCGAGCGTTGACCACGCTGCCCGTCGCCGCGGCGCCGCTCGCGGTGCAGGGTGGTGCGACGTACGTCACTGCGCAGTGGCCCGATGCGGGCGTCGAGCTCGTCGAGCTGCAGGCCGATGGTGGCGCGGCGCTGGTCGGTGACCTGCAGCCGGGGCTCGGGAACAGCAACGCCACCGCCGCGAAGGTGCTCGGGTCGCGGCTGGTGTTCGCGGCCGACGTCGCCGGGGTGGGCCGCGAGCCGTGGGGCGTCGACATCGTGCGGGGCGCGTATACCGATCCCAGCTTCCCTGCGGCGTGCACGTGGCCGGTGGTCGATGCGGGCATTGGGACTGTCGATGCGGGCGTCGATGCGGGCTCTGTGGATGCCGGCAGCATTGATGCCGGCAGCGTTGACGCAGGCTCCGTTGATGCGGGCTCCGTTGATGCGGGCTCCGTTGATGCGGGCTCCGTTGATGCAGGCTCCGTTGATGCAGGCTCCGTTGATGCGGGCTCAGTTGATGCGGGCGACGTCGATGCAGGTTCCGTCGATGCGGGGTCCGTCATCGATGGTGGCTCGGGCGCGGATGGAGGCGCGAGTGGTGACGCCGGCTCCGGCGCCGACCCCGGCGTCGACACCCACGCTGGCACCGATGACGCGGGAGTCGAGCCCGACGGCGGTGCGCTCGAAGACGGCGGCAGCGGCACTGATGCCGGCGCGTCGAACGACGCTGGCGTCACGACCGATGCAGGGAACAACTCCGGCACCGACGCGGGGACCGGCGATGTCGCGACCGGTGGTTGTGGGTGCACGACCGCGGACCCGGCGGTGGTGTGGACTCTCGCGCTCGCGGCGTTCGCGCTGCGGCGGCGCAGAGGGTGATGGGCATCTACGGCCCCTCACCCCGACCCTCTCCCCTCTCGAGGGGAGAGGGAGGCTTTGCGACGAAGCGCCGCATCGTTCCGTTCGCGCGACGCTCGGACAGCGTGAAGCCCGCGGACTCCACTGCTTGCTCGGTGCGCCGGTTGGGGTGACAGCCACCAGCGACCTTCGTCCACGCGGGCTGAATCGCGTCCTGCACCCGCCCGTACCAGCCTTCGTCGCGCACGTGCTCGAGCATGCGCACGGTGCCGTCGGCGGCGAGCACGCGCTTCACCTCCGCGAGGCCCACCTCGGCGCGCGGCACGCTGCAGAACACGAGCGACGAGACGACCGTGTCGAAGGCTCCCGCGCGGAAAGGCAACGCCTCGGCGCTCGCACGCACCAGCAGCGCCTGGCCACGCCGACCCTTCGCCTTTTCCAGCGCGTCGGCGTCGGGCTCGATGGCCACCAGCGCGGGGAGTTCGCCGTAGCGCGCGAGGTTGCGACCGGTGCCGCAGCCCACCTCGAGCGTGCGGCCGCGTGCGCCGCCCACCAGCCACGCGCGCCACTTCTTGAGCCCGGTGAACTCCATCACCGCGCACATCGCGTCGTACAACCAGGGGATTTGCTCGACGCCTCTCATGGCCCCTCACCCCGACCCTCTCCCCGCTTCGCAGGGAGAGGGAGCTTGTGTCACTCGACCAGCACCACCTCGACGCCCTCGTGAATCGGCGGCGCCTCGCTCGGGTCGACGAACAACCACCGCAACAGCGAGCGATAGAACCCGAACAGCGGCATGCGCGCGGCAATCTCATCGCGCACCCGCTCACGCGTGCTCTTGAACGACGCGTGGCTCTCGCGCGTCAGCCGTTCCCGCTCGTGCAGGAAGTTCGACAGCGGCTGCACCTGCACCTCGAACGTCTTCCCGCCCCACGCGACCACGCTCTTCATCGCCGACCACCCCGAGCGCTTGCGCGACTCGGTCTCGAGGTAGTTCTTCACCTCGAGAAACTGCAGCGCCCGGTGCTGCTCATCGACGGGAATCTTCCGCGCCGAGAGCCGCTCGTCGGGGAAGCGCAGGGCCTGCAGCGTCGCCTGCACACGCTCGGCGTCGGCGGCCGTACCCACCACCACCTTCACGCCGAAGACGTCCTTCACGTACTTGCCGAGGTGGCGCAGCTGCTTGTCGCGCAGCACGAGGCGGTCGAGCTCGAAGATCTCGTCGGCCACCTTGTTCCAGATCTCTTCCTCGGCCTTGATGCGCGTCAGCAGCCGGTACACCTGGTGCGCGTTGGGCGCGTCGGCCTCGTACTCGACCACGTTGCTGATCAACGACGCCCTGAGCCACCCGCGCTGATCAGCGATCGCCAGCCGCGCGAGCACCCGGTTGCCGAGGTCGATGTCGGTCGTGCCGATGACCTCGTCTTCCGTCACGTCGACGGTCAGCGTGAAGCGCTCGCGGGTGCGCTCGATCTCCCCGATGACCACGCTCTTGCGCTGCACCGAACCGAGCAGCTGCTCCGCGAACAACGACGCCAGCAGGTGCAGGTCGCGCTCGCCGCGGCGAATCATGTCGCTGAACTCGGCGCGCGCGCGGGCCACCTCGGCGCGCGAGAACTGGAGCTTCTCTCCACCCTGCCCCGCATCGAGCGCCGCGCGGTGACGCTGCAGCGCGACCACCAACGCGTTGAGGGTCGGCGCCTGCGACACCATCCACAGCGGCGAATCGGCCGTGGGCACCGCGAACTCCGAGGAGCTGGTGCGGTCCTGCATGGCGCTCTCTTCAGCTCGCGAGCGCGTTCACCAGCCGCGGCACGTCGGCCTCGGCGGCGCTGCACAACGCGACGCGGAGCGCGCCCTTCTGCGGCACCACGTACACGCCCTGCCCGCGCATCTTCTCGGCCTGCGCCTCGGCCTCGGGGTGGAACACGGTGACGAAGAAGCCGCCCTCGTAGCGCGGGTACTTGAGCCCGCGGGGCTGCGCCGCCTTGTTGAACGCCTCGACGCGCCGCTGCAGCAGCGCTTTGTATTTCTCGCGCTCGAGGTCGCACGCCGCCTTCAGCGCCGGGTCGGTGAGCAGCTTCGTCACCGCCACCAGGCCGCCGCGCACGCAGTTGCTCCACGTGCCGCGGCACGCGTAGGCGAGCGCCGCCTGCGTGGCGTTGCGTTCCTTCTCGTCGGGCTCGCACGCCAGCAGCGCACCGACGCGCAGCCCGTAGTGCGTGTACGACTTGCTGCCCGACCACGCGAAGAGCAGGCCCGTCTTGCCCAGCAGCGGCACCAGCTCGGCGAGGAACGCGCGCGGGTCGCCCTTGCCGGCGTAGAGCCAGTACGCCATGTCGACCAGCAGCGTGACCGGCCGCTCGGAATGCTTGAGCAGCACCTCGACCACCGCGCGCCACTCGCCCTGCGTCATCGAGTAGCCCGTGGGGTTGTTGCACGGGTCGTTCAAGAAGATGAGCGCGCGGCCCTGCTTGTCGAGCGTGTCCTTCAACTTCGCGTCGAGCGCGGCGACGTCGAGCTGCCCCGCGTCGGTGAACATGCGGAAGGTGTCGAGCGTGCGCTCGTGCTCTTCGCAGAGCGTCTGGTACGGGCCCCAGTAGAAGTTCGGCGTCAGCAGCGCCTGGCCCGACTGCAGGTAGTTCATCAGCGCGTGCCGCAGCGCGCCCGTGCCACCCGGAGTCGCCACCGCCGTCGCCGCCGCCTTGAGCGCGGGCTGCGTGACGAACGTGTCGTCGATGACCGCCTGGTTGAAGGCCGGGGTGCCGGGAATCGGCGCGTACGCGGCCCACTCCGACGCGGGCACTTCGCGCAGCGTCTTCGTCACCGTCTCGAGCACCGACAGCGTGCCGTCGTCGTTCATCAGCGAGCCGATGGTGGCGTTGATGATCGACTCGCCGGCCTGCTTGCGGCGCGTGGCCTCGGCGTTGAGGGCGAAGATGACGTCCTTGTCGGGGCGGGTCTGCCGAGCGGGAATGAGGTGATGCATGTGTCTCCTCTGCCTGACTTCACGCGTCGTTTGAAGCGCGGCGTGGCCCGCACCCGCGTCTAAATGACTCAGTGCGTCTCTCACCGCGCGAGAATGTGCTGATCAGCCCCGCGGCCTCTTTTCTTTGAATGCCGCGCTGACTACGGAGCACACCCGGCCGGCGGGCACCCACCACCCGCGACAGTTTCCGCATCCCTGGGAGTCGTTCATGTTCGTTCGTTTCTCCGTCGTCGCGCTCGCGTGCGTCGTCATCGCCGCCTGCAACGCCGAGTCGGTCTCGCCTCCCAACCTCGGCGCCGACGTGCGCGTGCGCAACCAGAGCGACGCCATCCAGGGCGGCACGGTCGACAGCACCGACACCAACGTGGTCGGCATCCTCATCGACATGGGCCAGGGCATCGCGATCTGCACCGGCTCGCTCATCGCGCCGAACCTCGTGCTCACCGCGCACCACTGCGTCGCGGCCGACACCACGGCCGACCTGAACAACTGCTCGCTCACGCACTTCGGCGCGCAGTTCTCGCCCAGCTCCTTCCGCATCACGATGAGCACCAACGCGCCGCAGGCGGCCTTCAACAACGGCACGTGGCCCGCGGTCGACAACAGCACGTGGTTCGGCGTCAGCGCGGTGGCCGTCTCGGGCACCAGCATCTGCGGCGGCGACATGGCGGTGCTGCGGCTGTCGAACAACATCAACAGCGTGTGCCCGCTGATTCCCCGCGTCGACTCGCCCCCCGGCCAGAACGAGGGCTTCACCGCGGTGGGCTTCGGCGCCACCAGCCAGTCGCAGACCGCGCCGGCCGGCACCCGCTACGTGCTGAACAACACCATGAGCATCACCTGCCCCAACAACTGCGGCCCGGGCTTCAGCCAGACGCAGGAATGGTTCGGCGAGGCGAGCGTCAGCAACAAGGGCGTGTGCGAGGGTGACTCCGGCGGCCCGGCGCTCGACTCGCAGAAGCGCGTGCTCGGCACCGTCTCGCGCGGCTCGGCGACGGCGTGCAACCAGGCGGTGTACGAGTCGGTCTACGGCCTCGGCGCGTGGATCAAGCAGCAGGCGGCGGCGGCGGCGACGGCGGGTGGCTACACCGCGGCGCCGTGGGTCACCGGCGGCTCGACCTCGGTCAACACCTGCACCGGCGTCGATGGCGGCGTCACGGGTGGCGGCGCGGGCGGCGGCACCGGCGGCGGCGTGACGGGCGGCGGCGGTGGCACCACCGGCGGCGGCGTCGGCGGCGGCACGGGCGGCGGCACCGGCATGTGCCCCTCGGGCCAGGCGTGCTTCGACGCGTCGGGCATGGGCATGTACGCGTGCCTCACCTCGAGCGGCAACGTGCCGACGGGCATGACCGACTGCTCGAGCACCGGCACCTGCCCCACGGGCCAGTCGTGCTGGGGCACCAGCCAGACCACGGCCATCTGCCTGTGGGACTGCACCGCGCCGACGGGTGGTGGCGCGGGCGGCGGCACGGGTGGCGGCACCGGCGGTGGCGGCGGCACGGTCGGCTCGTGCACCGTGCCCAACACGATGTGCGTGAACGCTGACGGCGCGGGCAACTTCGCGTGCGTGTCGAACACCGGCGGCATCCCGACCGGCTCGCCGACGTGCAGCCAGACGCAGGCGTGCGCGACGGGCTTCTCGTGCTGGGGCACCGGCAGCGGCAACTTCTGCCTGCAGGACTGCACCACCACGCCTCCCGTCGGCGGCGGCACTGGTGGTGGCGTCACCGGCGGCGGCACGGGCGGCGGCGTGACGGGCGGCGGCACCGGCGGCGGCGTGACGGGCGGCGGCACCGGCGGCGGCGTGACCGGTGGCGGCACCGGCGGCGGCGCGACGGGCGGCGGCACGACTGGCGGCGGCACCGGCGGCGGGACGACCGGCGGCGGCACCGGCGGCAGCGCGGGCGGCACGGCCGGCGGCATCGGCAACCCGTTCGGCGGTGGCCTCGGTGGTGGCGGCGGCTCGAAGGCCGGCACCAGCTGCGCGTGCAACGCGGTCTCGACCGACGTGCTCGCGCTCGCGTTCGGCGGCCTGCTGATGCTGCGCCGTCGTCGTCGCAACTGACCTGCTGGCGAATGTCCGCGGGCGGAGGCGGTGTACGCTGAAGCGTTCGCCGTCCCCGCCACGCCTCGCCGTCGCAGGAGACTCACCCGATGACCACCATCAAGCGCACCGGCTCCCCAGCCGCGCCGGCGGTGTCTGCTCCGAAGACCGAAACCAGCGCCGCTCCCTCGAAGGCCGCGAGCACCGCGCCCGCCGCCGCGACGGGTTGGAAGCCGAAGACGAGCGCCACAGCCCCGCACCTCGCGCCCACGACGGCTCCGGCCGCACTGGCCATGGCGGGCCACGGGCCGTTCCTCATCACCGCCGGCGCGGTGCAGCTCGCGCGCGCCTCGGGTGACCCGGCCGCGCAGGCGCTCCTCCTCCACGGCCTCGCGAAGGACCGCTCGGGCGTGCTGCTGCACAACGACGCCACGCGCATCGAGCGCGCGCACCAGCTCTTCGACGGCATGAGCGTTCAGCAGGCCGACGCGGTGCGCGCCGCGTACATCCACAAATACGGCATGGACCCGGAGCACCACATCAAGAGCGACGACCTCGGCCAGCCGCTCGCGCGCCTGCCGCGCGAGGTCGAGACCGAGCTGCTCGGCGCGCTCAACGGCCCGCAGCTGAAGGCCGACGCGAAGACGCTCGACGGGCTGCTGAAGAAGGCGCAGGCCGGGCAGCCGCTCACCCGCGCCGATCGCACCGAGTACTTCAACCTCCTGCCGCGCCAGGGCCTGTGGGACCAGCCGGTGCGCCAGGGGCCGACCACCGGCAACCTCGACGCGCAGGAACGCACGCTGCTCGCGCGGGAGTTCGGCGCGCAGTCGGGCGGCGCCAACCTCGACGCGGCCCTGAAGCAGATCGAGGCCGCGCTCCCGCCGGCCGACCTCACGCCGAAGGGCCCGCGCGAGAAGAACATCGCCGCCATCGCCAGCTCGCACGGCGCGCAGTGGCAGGAATTGATGGGCTGGGCGCAGAAGATGACCGACGCCGGCTACCACGTGCAGATCTTCACGCCCGAGGGCCGCCCGGTCGCCGTGCAGCGCGACAGCCTCGCGGTGTCGACGCACACCAGCGGCTTCGGCGCGCCGCCCGACCTCGACCCGCACGGCCGCACCGGCGTCATCGCGAAGGAGCTGCTGGGCAACGCCGCGCCCGCCGCGAAGTTCAACCCGAAGGACTTCGGCGCCGTGTACCTGGCCGGCGGCCTGGGCTTCAACGAAGACGTCGCCGTGGCGATGCCGCAGGGCCGCGAGACGAAGCTCACTGCGAACCCGAACATCGAGCAGATGATGAACGGCGCCATCGCCGAGCGCCTGCCGGTCATCGGGCTGTGCCACGGGCCGACGCTGCTCGCCGCGCTGTCGATCGACGTCAACGGCCAGAAGGAGCCGCTCAACAAGGGCATCGAGACCGCCTCGCTGCCGCCGTTCGAGGGCTACGTCGGGCTGACCGGCCGCAAAGAGATTCAGTTCACCTACGACGTGAACACCCACCGCGCGCTCGAGGCGAGCGGCGGCGAGACGCACGTGCTCAAGGACATCGCCAACATGTCGCGCGTGGTGAAGCAGCGACGCGACGGCATGGACATCATCACCGGCCCGGGTCCGCAGGCCGCGGCCAACCTCGCCGACGCGACGGTCGAAGCGCTCCACCGCAAGTGGGACTGAACGCCCCCACCCCGCTAGAATCCCGCGCTCGATGAGTGGCGGTGGTGGTCAGAACAAGCAGCCCCCGAAGCCCGCGGCGCCCAGTGGCGCTCGACCGGCTGCGTCTGGCACTCCCGCGGCGCCCGGCAGCGGCGCGCGCCCCGCCGGCCAGCGCCCGCCTGCCTCGAGCACCGCGACGGGTGGCTCCGCGTTCGACCTCGCGCCGGTCGGAGGCAAGCCCTCGGTGCCGGGGCTCCCGCGCGTGCCGAGCCTCGCCTCGATGCCACAGGTGAACGTCAGCGGCTCGAACCTCCCGAAGGTCTCCACCGGCGGCTCGTCGCAGAACCTGCCGAAGGTCGGCACCGGCGCGTCGTCGCAGAACCTGCCGATGGTCGGCGCCGGCGGCGTGGTGCCGCGCGCCAAGAGCCAGGGCGACGTCGTCATCCAGAAACAGCTCGAGTCGTCGGGCTTCGACAAGAACGACGAGAAGCAGATGCAGGCCGTGCTCGGGCGCGCGAAGCAGGTCGAGCTCGACGCCGACGAAGAGGTCGAGCTCAACAGCGAGTTCTACGACGGTGAGACGCCCGCCGACAAAGTGAAGACCAAGTCGACCTGGCGCGCGCTCAAGGCGCCGGTGAAGAGCAAGGCCAACAAGCGCTCCCCCCGCACGCTGTGGACGCTCATCGACCAGTTCGCGGTGGCCCACAACCCGCGCTACCAGGTGCAGAGCCCCGTCGCCGATCCACGCGCGCACGTCTTCGCGTGGGACGTGTCGCTCGCGATGGACTGCGAGATTCCGCACTACAAGCAGGGCCGCGAGATGACGCTGTCGCAGACGGCGGACTGGTTGCGCTTCGAGGCGCACCAGTTCGGGTGGAAGCGCGTCGAGGCGGCGCAGGCCATCGCCGCGGCTGACAAGGGTGAGCTGGTGTTCGTGATCGCGAAGGACCCCAAGACGCGGGCCATCGCGGTCGTGCGGCCGGGTGGTGCGGGGGATGATGGGCAGCCGCGCGTGGCGTCAGCGGGGCGGCCCATCGGGAATGACTTGAGTGTGGGCGAGGCGATCAGCGGGCCGGTTGATTTTTATTGGCACGCCTAGCTTCGGCCCCTCACCCCGACCCTCTCCCCGCTTCCGCAGGGAGAGGGAGAACTGCGGTTACTTGAAGAGCGACTGCAGCATCATCTGCCGCGCCATCTTGTCGTACTCACCGACCGGAATGCCGGTCTGCCCCTTGGCCTGCGCGGCCTTCGCGGCCTGCTCGTAGGTGGCGAACACCTTCTTCGCGCCCGGCGAGAGCAGCTGCTCGTTCTCCTTCACGAACTTCGCGAAGTCGGCGAACTCCTTGCCCGCCGACTGGTTGTCGAGGTCGCGCGTGCCCCGGAGGATCGCGTCGCGCATCTCCGACGGGCTGATGGAACCCGGCGTGCGGTTCTTGATGCCCAGGTCCTTCAACGCCGCGGCGGCGCTCGCGTCCTGGTAGCTGGGCTGACCGACGCGGTTCATCTCGGTGCGCAGCTTCGCGAGGTCACCCGTCGAGATGGTGCCCTTGCTCGCGGCCTTCTCGTACGCGGCGAACGCGCGCTTGGCCTCGGGCGAGAGCAGCTGCTCGTTCTCACGCACGAACTTCTGGATGTCCTTGAACTCGGTGGTGGCCGCCTTGCCGTCGAGGTCCTTGATGCCGTTGTAGATGGCGTTGGCCATCTCCTGGCCCGAGATGGACCCCGGCTGCTTGTTGCCCGCCGCGAGCGCGTTGAGCGCCTTGGCCGCCGACGCATCGCCGTACTTCGGCGCCGCCGCCTGCCGCATCTCGAGGTTCATGAACATGTTGTCCATCATGCCGATGCCCGTCTGGCCGCGAGCCTGCGCCGCCTTGGCGTGCTTCTCGTAGACGGCGAACGCCGCCTTCGCCTCGGGCGAGAGCAGCTGCGCGTTCTCGGTGACGAACTTCTTGATGTCGGCGTACTCCTTGCCGGCGGCCTGGTTGTCGAGGTCGCGGGTGCCGTTCATGATCGCGTCCGCCATCTCCTGGCCCGAGATGGAACCGGGCGCCTTGTTGCCCGCAGCGAGCGTGTTGAGCGCGCTGGCCGCCGACGCGTCCTGGTACGCCGGCTTGCCGACGGTCTGGAGCTGCTGCTCCATGCGCATGTAGTCACGCGTGTCGATGCCGGTCTGGCCGCGCGCCTGCGCCGCCTTCACGTGCGACTCGTAGACCGCGAACGCCTTCTTCGCCTCGGGCGAGAGCATCTGCTCGTTCTCGGTCACGAACTTCTTGATGTCGGCGTATTCCTTGCCGGCGGCCTGGTTGTCCTTGTCGACCGTGCCCTGAATGATGGCGTCGACCATCTCCTTGCCGCTGATGCTGCCCGGGCCGCCGTTGTTCTTCGCCAGCGCGTTGAGCTGCGCGCCCGCACCCTGGTCCTGGTAGACCGGGCCCGAGACCGAGCGCATCTCGTTCTGCATCTTCATGTAGTCGCCGAGCGGAATGCCGGTCTGGCCCTTCGCCTGCGCCGCGCGCGCGTGCTGCTCGTAGACCGCGAACGCCTTCTTCGCCTCGGGCGAGAGCAGGTTCGGGTGCTCGTTCACCATGCGCTTGAACTCGGCGAACTCCGAGCTCGCGGCGTGGTTGTCGAGGTCGGAGGTGCCCTTGATGATGGCCTCGGTCATCTCCTTGCCGCTGATGCTGCCGGGCTTGGTGTTGTTCTTGAGCAGCTCGGTGACTGCGGCGTGCGCCGACGCGTCGTGCCCGATGGGGCCATCGGCCGCGATCTTCATGATGGGCGGCTTGCCGGGGGGCGGCGTGATGACCGGGCCGTCGGCCTTGATCTTCATCACCGGCGGCTGCGTCGGCTTGTCCGGGTTGAAGAGGTTGTGCATCTCCTTCTTGAAGTCGGCGAGCGCGTCAGCGAGGTGCAGCGGGTCCTTCTCGCTCGTCGGCTGGCCCGAGAGCTGACCGAAGGCCTTGTTCAGCGCGTCGACCAGCTTGTCGGCGATGCCGTCCATCAGGCGCTCGGCGAGCTGCGCGCCGATGCCGGCCAGCGCTTCCTGCACGCCGGGGAACGCGGGCGAGGCCTGGTGAATCGAGCCGAGCTGACCGAAGGTGTTCTGCAGTTCCTGCAGCGCGTTGCCGACCGCGGCGCCGACCTGCGAGGCCGTCGGAGGCTGGCCGGTCTGCGTGGTCGCACCGACGTGCGCGCCGGGCGTGATGTGCGGGAAGTGCGGCGCGTTGAGCTGCGTCATCTCGCGCTGCATCTTCATGAACTCGCCCTGCGGAATGCCGGTCTGGCCCTTGGCCTGCGCGGCCTTCGCGTACTTCTCGTAGATGGCGAACGTCGCCTTCGCCTGCGGCGAGAGGAGCTGGCCGTTCTCCTTCACGAACTTGGCGATGTCCTTGTACTCGGCGCCCGCGGCCTGGTTGTCGAGGTCCTTCGTGCCGTTGAGGATCGCCGTTTCCATCTCGCGGCCGCTGATGCTGCCGGGCGTCTTGTTGCCCGCCGCGAGCGAGTTGAGCGCCTGCGCCGCCGACTGGTCGCCGTACCGCGGCGCACCGGCGCGCTGCATCTCGAGGCTCATCTTCGCGAACGAGAGGCCGTCGATGCCCGACTGGCCCTTCGCCTGCGCCGCCGCGGCGTACTTCTGGTACACGGCGAACGCCGCCTTCGCCTCGGGCGAGAGGAGCTGGCTGTTCTCGTTGATGAACTTCGCCGCGTCGCGGAACTCGGCGCCGGCGGCCTGGCCATCGAAGTCACGCGAGCCGGTGATCAGCGCGTTGACGAGCTCGTTGCCCGAGATGGAACCGGGTTCCTTGTTGTTGGCGGCCAGCGCGTTGAGCGAGGCGCCCATCGAGGCGTCGCCGTATTTGGGCTTGGCGACCTTCGCCATCTCGCCCTGCATCTTCATGTAGTCCTTCAGGCCGATCTGACCGTTCTTCGCGCCCTTCACGGTCTTCTCGTAGACGCCGAACGCGGCCTTCGCCTCGGGCGAGAGCAGCTGCTCGTTCTCGCGCACGAACTTCGAGATGTCCTTGAACTCGGTGGTGGCGGCCTTGCCGTCGAGGTCCTGCGTGCCCTTGATGATGGCGTCCATCATCTCCTTGCCGCTGATGCTGCCGGGCTGGGTGTTGTTCGCCGCGAGCGCGTTGAGCTGGGCGCCGGCCGAGAGGTCCTTGTAGTTGGGCGCCGACGCACGGAGCATGTCGCGCGACATGCGGTTGTATTCCGTTTGGCTCATCGCCTTCTTGCCGCCGGTGGCGTGCAGGTAGGTCTGCGCGACCTTCTTCGCCTCGGGCGAGAGGAGCTGCGCGTTCTCCTTCACGAACTTCTCGATGTCGGCGCGCTCGGTGGTGGTGGCGTGGCCGTCGAGGTCCTTCGTGCCCTTGATGATGGCGTCCATCATCTCCTTGCCGCTGATGCTGCCGGCCTTGGTGTTGCCCTTGGCGAGCTCGTTGAGCGCGGCGCCGGCCGAGGCGTCCTTGTAGTGGGGCTTGGCCGCGGCGTTCATCGCGCGCGTCATCGAGTTGTAGTTGCGGAAGTCGATGCCGGTCTGGCCCGCGGCGCGCGCCTTCTTCGCTTCACCCGCGTACACGTCGAACACCTTCTTCGCCTCGGGAGACAGCTGCGGGCCGTGCTCCTTGACGAACTTGTTGATGGCGTCGAACTCCTTCCCGGCGGCCTGGTTGTCGGGGTCGCGGGTCGCGTCGAGAATCGCCTTGGCCATCTCCTCACCGGAGATGCTGCCCTTGCCCTTGTTCTCGGAAGCGAGCTTCTTGAGCGCGGCGGCGGCGCTGGCGTCGGGCTTGGGCGGCGCGGCGTGCGCGTGCTTCGGGCCCTTCGTCGCGTGAGTGGACGGTGCGGTGATCTTCGTCATGTGTGAACTCCCCCTGAAGTGAGGTGGCAGACCCTAGCGGACGATTGCCCCGAATGGCATGACCTGCTCATGGGCATCGTGGGCACCGGCGAGAAAAATCTGCGCACCCTCTTGCAGACCATGCAGCCGACGTTGTTGAGCGGCACGTGGGCGTTCGCGACGGTGCCGCGCGGGAAGACGATGCCCGAGGGTTTGCACCCACTTGCGACGTACCATGAGCCTGAAGGCACCTCGTTGCTGCTCGACGAGAAGGAGCTGCTCAAGAGCGGGCTCCCACATGCGTTCTTCTGCCGCGGCATTTCGCTGAACGTGAACAGCTCGCTGTATGCGGTGGGGTTCCTCGCGGCGATCGCCGATGTGCTGGCGAAGGCGGCGATGAGCATCAACATCGTGTCGGCGTACCACCGGGATTATTTGTTCGTGCCGAAGGATCGGGCGGACGAGGCGGTGAAGTTGCTCAAGAAGCTCGCCGAGGACGCGGCGAAGAAATGATCAGCTGATCAGCCAGCGGCCCAGCGCGGCGACTTCGCGCAAGGTCCACCAGGTGCGCCAGGGGAGTGATTGGTTCCGCGGCGCTTCGATGACCGGGCTCGTTTGCACCTGGAAGCCGAGGCGTTCGAACTCGAGGCGGGCGCGGACGAGGTGGTACGGGTCGGAGACGAGGACGACTCGCTCGACACCTCGCTCGCGGAGCAACTTCGCCGTGAAGAGGGCGTTCTCGTGCGTGGAGTGACTCTCGACTTCGGCGAGCAGCTTGTCGTCTTTGACGCCCAGGGAGCGGGCGAGACCGATGCCGACCTCGCCTTCCGCCGGCGGGAAGACGCCGACGCCTCCGGAGACCACCAGCAGCGTGCCGCGGTCCATCAGCGCGGCTCCGTGCTTCACCCGCTCTGAGAGTGTCTCGGAGGCCACGCCGCCCTCGTTCACTCTCGCGCCGAGCACCACCACCGCGGTTGGCTTCGTGAAGTCGAGCGGTTCGATGCGGCGGCCGGTCTGATCAACCCACACACCCACGCCGAGGAGTCCCAGCGACACGACGACCACCGTGGCTGCCAGCCCGCGCTTCCATCGCATGCTCGAGCGTCATCGCAACCGGCGTGCCGGCTCAAAGGGAAGGCGGGGCTGGTCTTCGTGGCGCGCCGTGCATGTCGCGAAACAACCGCCACTTCGCTTGCACCAGCATCACGAACCAGTCGCTCGAAGCCGAGGGGCTCTTCGTCTCGACCTGCGCGCCACGACGCCAGCCGCCACTCACTTCCCTCGAGAGCAAGCCCACTCACGCCGCGCCGAGCAGCGCGCTCAGGCTCAATTCCAGCCGGCTCCGGTAGTCGCGCAACAGCGCCTCGGCCTCCTCCGCCTCCGCCGCACCGAGCGACGCCCTCACCCGCTCCGTCAACTGCGCCCACAACGTCTCACGCGCCGTCGCGATCCGCCGCGCCACCGTCGCCCGGTGCACCTGCAGCACCTTCGCCAGCTCATCGAGCGTCAACCCCTGCCGGAACTGCAGCCGGAACAGCGACCGCTCATCTTCCGTCAGCGCGCCGAACGCACCCTTGAGCGCCTCGTCGAACAACCGCTGCCACTTCACCCGCGCCACCTGCGCCTCGGGACTCTGCGCCGCGAGCGTCTGCAGCGTCGACGGGTCCAGCTCCTCGAAGCTCTTCGCCCGCGCCCGGTCTCGCGTCACCAACCGCACCACCAACACCCGCAGCCACCCGCCCAACGGCCCGCGCCCCGCGTACTCGAGCAACTTCCGCGGAGGCCCCACCAACAACAACTCCCGCACCCGCTGCGTGAGCTCGTCGACCTCTGACGCGTCGAGCTTCAGCTTCGCCACGTACGCGGGAACTTCCGTCAGCAACGCCTCGAGCTCGCGCAACGCCGCCGCGTCGCCGTCGAGCGCCGCGCAGCACAGGTAGAGCTCGGCCGCGTGCGGTGCGAGCCAGCCCTCGCGCTCACGCAGGAACTCGTCGAAGCGCCGCTCCGTCACCGTGAAGCCCGGCCAGCGCGCCCGCGCGTCGTCCCACGTGCTCACGGCGCACGCTCCTTCCGCCATGCCGCCACTTCGTCCGCCCACTGCGCGAACCACTTCGAGTGCCACCGCGCGTCCGCATCGCGAAATTCCTGCTCGGCCGTCTGCGCCAACGTGAGCGCGCGCGCGCGATCTCGCTTCGAGTCCCACAGCGCTCGCGCCAACGCGAAGTGCGCCTCGCCCCGCGGCGCCGTCAACGCCAAGGTCTCGCGCAAACGCACCGCCCGCTCGAGCGACTCGAGCGCGTCGGCTGCACGACCGAGCCCCACCAGGTCGAGCCCGCGTCCCACCAGCGGCTGGGCCCAACTCGAGCTCTCGGCCGGAGTGCCCTTCATCGCCTCCAGCGCCCGCTCGTCTTCCACCAACGCCTCGGCGAAGTGACCGCCCCGCCGCAGCGCCTCCGCGAGCCGATGGTTCGTGTAGCCCGCCGCCCGCTCGGGAAACCGCGCGAGAAGGTCGCGCAGAATCACCGCCGCCTCGTCGGGCCGACCGAGAATCGCCAGCACCTCGGCCTTGTTCTCGCTTGCCTCGAGCAGCTCGGGGTGCGCCGGCCCGTAGTCGCGCAGCAGCTGCGCCTCGCTCGCCTCGAAGATGCCGAGCGCGAGATCGAAGTGGCCCATGTCGAACTCCGCCGGACCGTGCTGGTGCTCGAAGCGCGCCGCGTCGCGCTCGGTCAGTCCCGCCGTCAACGCGAGCGACTTCGCGTAGTCCCGCTGCGCTTGATCAGGGTTCGCCTCGAGCGACCACTCGATGAGCGAGAGCCGCTCGAAGTACCGCGCGTGCCGTCGCACATCGGGCTCGTCGCCCAACGCCGCACGCCCCCACGAGAGGAAGCGGCGCGCCTCATCGACCTTCTCCCAGCGGTAGCCGTACACGCCCGAGAGCCCGAAGAAGGCGTCGGCCATCACCAACGGCGCGCGCGCTTCGAGCCCCACCTCGATCGCCGCCTGGTACGTCTTCGCCGCCGCCTCGTAACGCATCAACTCGTCGTGCAGCAGCGCCAGCACCACCAGCGCCTCGCCCAGCTCCACCTTCGCCGGAGTCGCCTCCAGCGCCGTCACCGCGCGCGCCGCCTCCTCGAAGCCAGGCTGGTAGCGACCGACCGTGCGCAGGAGTCGCGCCTGCTCCACCTGGCCCATCGCCGCCGAGACCACCGCGCGCTGCTCGGCAGTCAGCGCCGCCACATCGCGAGGGTGCCGGCACTCCGCGATCGGCTCGAGCGCGTCGACGAGCGCAGTCGTGCGCTCCAACACCTCGGCGTCGGGGCGAGAGAGGAACTCCACCAGCCCGCGCGTCTGGCGCAGCCGATCGTCGAGACACGCCAGGCGTCGCGCGTAGAGCTCTGGCGTCTCGGTCTTCTCCACCACCGCCGCGACGCACGCCGCCTGCCGCTCCTGCTGCCAATCGTGCGCACGCTCGTCGAGGCGGCGGGCGAACACCTCGAACGCGTTGCGCGCCCACGGCACACCCGTCGCGACGAAGGCCGTGGAGAGCCGTTCGCGCGTCGCCGCGTCCCACGTTCCGCCCCACGCGCTCGCGGTCGCGGCGCAATCGACGCGAGGACCCGACGCCCACGCCACGAGCGACAGGAGCGCCACCGCGGCGAGCGCCACCATCACCACCGCGCGTCGTCGCCGACGCGGCGCGGGATCGAGCGCCGAGAGAAACGCGTCCATCGACGCCCAGCGCGCAGCGGGATCGAGCGCGAGACCCTGCTCGATGGCCCGACGGAGCGCGCGCGGCAACGTTCGCAACTTCGCGAGGTCTGCGCCCGCAGCCCGCGCCTCCACCAGTCCATCGAGGGTGCTCGCCGCCCACGGTCGCGCGCCGGTCAGCGCCTCGAAGCACGTCACCGCGAACGCGAAGAGGTCCGCCCGCGCATCGAACGGCCGCCCCGCGAGCTGCTCAGGCGCCATGTAGATCGGCGTGCCCACCGCGACGCCCGTGCGGGTGACCGACGCCGAGTCCGACGCGACGACCGCGGCGCCAGCACGACCGGCTGACTCCGAGTCGGACTCCACGCGCGCTCCGGCGTGAGCGCCGTGGACCGTGATGCCAGTGCGACCGGCTGACTCCGAGTCGGACTCCACGCGCCCTGCGGCGTGCCCGCCGTGGACCGCGATGCCAGCACGACCGGCTGACTCCGAGTCGGACTCCACGCGCGCTGCGGCGTGCCCGACCCGCGCCAGGCCGAAGTCCGTCACGCGCGCGCGACCGTCTTCTCCGATGAGGATGTTCTCGGGCTTGAAGTCGCGGTGCACGAGACCCGCGCGGTGGGCCGCCGCGAGCCCGCGTCCCGCCTCCATCAGCCGCGCGAGCACCTCGTCGAGCGTGCGCGGCTTTTCCTTCAGCCACGAGGCGAGCGTGCCGCCGCGCACCTGCTCCATCGCGACGAAGACCTGCTCGTCGAGCCGGCCGACGTCGAACACCGCGACCACGTGCGGATCTGCCAGGCGCGCCATCGCCTGGGCCTCTCGCTTGAGCCGCTCGTGCAGCTCCGCGGTGCTCGCTGACGAGTCGATGCCCGCCCGCACCAGCTTGAGCGCGACCGGCCGCGCGAGCTCCGGGTCCCACGCGTCGTAGACCACGCCCATCGCGCCCGCGCCGAGCGTGCCGCGCAGTTGGTAGCGACCGACCGTGTCTCCCGGTGCAAGCCGGGGCCCGCCCGAGAGCGCGCCCAGCACGTCCTGGCACTCGGCGCAGCCAAGGAGGTGCGCGCGCACCGCCTCGCTGGCGCGACCTTCGCTGAGCTCCAGCAGCTCGTTCTCAGAGGGGCACGCACTCACCGGCGAGCGCGATTGTCAGCACAGACCGCCCCCGGCGACGACTCAGAATGCTTCTCTCCTCACCCCAACCCCCTCCTCCTCGGGAGGAGAGGGGGCGTCGGTCGCCTCGCGCGCGCGATTGCGGCTCAAAACGTGATGGTCACTTCGACCGTGCCGCTCGATGGCGTGCCGCTCAGCGCCGGGAGCGTGCCGGTGATGGACCCATGCACGTCGCTCACCGTGCCGACGCCGTCCACCGTGCCGGGCGAGGTGATGGTCTCGGTCAACGTGCCCGCCGGCGCGCTGTGCCCATCGCCGTAATAGACCTCGTTCCACGAGGCGAACGTGGTGGGGTCGAGCGCGGCGCATTCCGTCTTCACCACCTCCGCGCCCGTCGAATACGCGCGCGCCGAGAGGTGGCCCTGCACCAGGAGCTGCTGCGTGACCGTGGTCGCGGTCGCCGTCGGCTGCCCGATGGTGAGGCTCGTGCGGTCGTCGCTCGCTGAATAGCTGCCGATCACCGAGCAGTCCGAATCGCCCGTGCGCGCGCCCGAGAGGTGGATGTGGCACGTCGCTGCGCCGCCGCCTGCGCCGCTGCCGCCGCCCGTCGCTGAGCCACCGCCCGTTCCACCACCGGTGCTGCCGCCGCCTCCGCCTCCGTTGCCGCCGCCCGTACCGCCGCCCGTGCCTGCGCCACTTCCGCCGCCCGCGCCGCCGCCCGTCGACACCGACTCGAAGCCCGCGCCCGGCACCACGCTCGTATCGGTGAACGTGAGATCGACGTCGACCGTGGAGCCGCTGCCGTACGCGGGGTCGATGATCATCGACAGCTTGATTTCACCCGTCGCGTGCACCCGGCCGCTCACGTTCCCCGCCATCACCTTCTCGCCCACCGTGCCGAGGTGCAGCGTCGCGGTGCCGACCGTGGTGTCGGGCGTGTTGGCCCATTCCCACGTCGGCATCTGCCCGCGCGTCACCGCCGAGCCGCCGGTCGGCGACGGGTAGTCCTTCGGCTCGAGGTCGGCCGGGAAGGTCATGCCGCCGTTCAGCTTCACCACGCTGCCTGCACCGAGTCCGCCGAAGGACAGCTTCGCGCCGTCCGCACCCACGACGATCCACACCGTGCAGGACAGCGTTTCGTTCACCGCGCCCGTGACGACGGCTTTGCAGGCGGGGGTGGTCGGCGGGGCCGCGCCACAGCCAAAGGCGCAGGAAAAGAGGACGATTGCTGCTGAGAGAGGTCGCATGGACCCTTGAGTCCATGACCCGGGAAGGAGTCGCATTTCCCGTCCACCCCGACCCTATTGCTTGAAGTGCTTCCGCAACGCCGCCAACGGCACGGCCCACTGCGCGCTCGTTCCATTCGGGCCGCTGCCGACCTGGCTGATCACCCCGATGACCTCGCCCTTCGCGTTCACCACGGGGCTCCCGCTGATCAACCCGTTCGGCGCCGACGACTCCTCGAGCCGCAACACGCGGTTCGACGCCAACCCCAACTTCGCCTTGAAGAGCTGCGGCGTCGTGCCGCCCTCGAGCGTGTAGACCCACACCGGCGCGCCCAGCTCGAGCGGGTCGCGGCTCAACGTCAGGAACTCCGCGTCCGCCTCGGGCTCCGCCGACAGCTCGATGAAGTCGCCCGAGCAGTCCGTCGCGCTGCCCCACTCCGCGCCCGACGGCACCCTCGCCTTCCCGCTCCGCGCCAGCAGCCGCTCGCCCTGCTTGAGCTGGTGCGGCAGCAACTCGTTCGCGCTCGCCTCGAGCGAGATCGACATCGAGTCCGCGAACACGTGCAGCGCGCTCACCATCACCTTGCGCCCACCCGCCTCGAGCAGGAACGACACCGCCCGCGGCCCACGCGCGAACACGTTGGCGCCCACCGCCAACTTCGGCACCGCCGGCGGCGGCACGTCGAACGAGCCCTGGTACTGCGCGGTCACGCTCACCTCGCGCGTCTTCCACACCCAGAGCGCGAAGCCCGCCACCAGCGCGATGACCACGAAGACCCGCTTCATTTGCGCAGGCACTCCAGCGCACCCCTGTGATGAAGTCGCCACCCTCGTGAAGGTCGGCGGCTGCCCATCCTGCGGCGCAGACATCGAGTTCCGCCCGGGCGCGGGGCCGGTGAAGGTGTGCGACCACTGCAGCACCGTCGTCTTCAAGGGCGACGCCGCGGCGAAGCTCGAAGCCCGCGGCAAGGTCGCCGAGCTGCTCGACCTCGACTCGCCCCTCACCATCGGCCTCACTGGCCGCTTCGGCGGCACCGGCTTCACCGTCGTCGGCCGAATCCAGAAGACCACCGGCAAGGCCAACTGGGACGAGTGGTACCTCGCCTTCGAAGACGAGCGCACCGCGTGGCTCGCCGAGTCCGAGGGCGAGTGGAAGCTCCTCTTCCCCGTCAGCGCCGACGTGAAGCCGCCCTCACCCGCGCAGATGGAGCCGATGGACAGCTTCACCCTGCGCGGCACCCGCTTCACCGTCGAGGAACGCAACGAGGCGCGCACCGTCTCGGCGCAGGGCCAGCTCCCCGGGTTCCACGCCTCGCACGTCTATGTCGACGCGACTGGGCCCAAGGGGGTCTTCGGCACGCTCGACGAGGCCGACGGCGAGTGCGACGCGTTCGTCGGCAACTTCGTCTCGCTCAAAGACCTCGCGCTCGACGAGCAGGACCTGCGCCCCACCAAGCGACAGGCGTTGCGCCAGGCGCGCTGCACCCAGTGCAACGGCCCGCTCGACCTGAAGGCCCCCGACGCGACGAAGCGCGTGGCGTGCCCGTACTGCGGCGCGCTGCTCGAAGTGCAGGGAGGCCAGCTCGCCTTCCTCGAGCTCCTCGACAAGCCGCCTTTCGAGCCGCAGCTCCCGCTCGGCGCCGTCGGCAAGCTGCCCGACTTCACCAGCGCCGCGACCACGCCGCACGAGTGGGCCTGCATCGCCTTCCTCATTCGCAGCTGCACCGTCGAGGGCACGCGCTACCCGTGGGAAGAGTACCTGCTGTGGAACCGCGAGCTCGGGTTCCGCTGGGTGATGCACTCCACCGGGCACTGGACCTGGCTCACGCCCACGCCCGCGGGTGAAGTCACCTTCGGGGAGCGGCACGCGGAGTTCGGCGGTCAGCGCTACCGCATGTACCAATCTGTCTTCGCCAAGACCGAGTACGTCGCCGGCGAGTGCTACTGGCAGGTCGAGGCCGGAGAGACCGCGCGCGCCGACGAGTTCATCGCCCCGCCCCGCTCGATGAACGTCGACCGCACCGGCCAGGAAGCCACCGTCACCCAGGGCGTGCTCGTCGACCCCGAGCTGCTCGAGAAGGCGTTCGGCGCGAAGAAGAAGCTCGTTCGCCCCTTCGGCATCGCGCCCGCGCAGCCCAACCCCTTCGCCGAGAAGATGAAGGACGCGTGGACCTGGGCGCTGGTGTGGGCCGGCGTGATGCTCGGGCTGATGATCGTCTTCAGCGTGCTGGGCACCACCGAGCAGTACTTCGAGGGCGCCTTCAGCGTGCCGCCGGTCATCGCGTCTGGTTCCCCCGAGGCGCAGCGCTTCACGCCGCCCTTCGAGGTGAAGGCCACCGTGCCGCTCGCCATCGACATCGACGCGCCCGGCCTCTCGAACAACTGGCTGGGCGTGTCGGTCGACCTCGTGAACGAGAAGACCAGCGAGGTGGTCGCCGTCTACGCCGAGCCCTCGTACTACTCGGGCACCACCGACGGGGAGAGCTGGTCGGAAGGCAGCACCAGCGCCAGCGTGCAGACCGACCTCGTCGAGAAGGGCACGTACGTGATGCGCGTCACGCCGAGCTACGAGGCCGGGCGCGCCACCGACTTCCACGTGAAGGTCAGCGCCGACGACGGGGCGGGCTTCGCGTGCCCGCTGCTCATCTTCCTGCTGCTGCTCGCCGCGCCGCTCTACTTCTCGGTGCGCGCCAACTCCTTCGAGACCCAGAAGTGGAACGACGCCGTGTTTCAACCCTCACCCGGCGTGAGCACCTTCCCCTACGCAAAACAGAGCAGCAGTGACGACGATGACTGACTGGAGGCGCGCATGAAGTACTTCGGAGGTCTACTCGTGCTGGCGTACGCCGCGCTGCACGTGATGCACCTCGATCGGTTCCCCGCGGACGACCGCGGCGAGCTGCCGGCCTCGGTCAAGACGGCGCCCAACGGAATCTTGAGCTGGCACGACGGCTTCATGGGAGGGAAGTGATGAACACCGACGCACTCATTCGCGGGGCCGTGGCCTCGCTGCTGTTCTCGGTCATCGGCATTCTGGTCTTCGTCGCGGGCTTCTTCGTGGTGCGCAAGCTGATGCCCTTCGACGTGCACAAGGAGCTGGAGGTCGACCAGAACACCGCGGTGGGACTGGTGATTGCCTCCTTCATCCTCGGGTTGGCCTTCATCGTCGGCATGTCGATTCACGGGTGACCCGCAACTTCTCCGCGCGCCGCGGGTTGACCCTCCGAGCCGTGGTGCGCCTGCTCGGCATGTGCGTGGTGGTGGGGGTGCTGGGGTCGACCAGCGGGTGGGCGCACGACCTCGGCGTCGACGTCACCGGCAACACCACGCGCACCACCGGCACCAACCCGCGCGTCGGCTCGGTCAGCGTCGGCGTCAGCGGCGCGTTCGACTTCAACGACGCGTGGTCGCTCACCGGCCTGCTGCTCTACACGCGCGACTTCGCGACGCGGACGTCCGAGTCGTCGAGCCCGGGCAGCAACGTGTGGCTGCTCAACCTCGGCGCGATGTGGATTCCCAGCGACCACCTGATGACCATGCTCGCGGTGGTCGGGAGCCCGCCCTCGCTCCAGTCGAACGCCACCACCGTCACCACGCGGCTCGGCCAGAACGTCGACGTCACCGTCACCTCGCGCAACTGGAGCCTCGGCGCGGTGTGGAACGGCGGCTGGGCGAGCAACGGCGACAGCAACCTCGAGCACGCCGTCGACGTCAGCGCCTCGTACAACCACTTCCAGGTCTTCCAGCAGCTCGTGGTGCCCGGCACCGTGCGCGGCACGCTGCTCACCAACGCGTGCGAGAGCGGCGTGCGCCTCGACGCGTGCGCGCTCGTCAACGGCGTCACCACGCCCCTCAACCAGGGCCGCTTCACGGTCGGCTACACCGCCACGCTGGTGCACGACACCGACGTGGGGCTCGAGGCCGGCTACTACCTGTACGACGTCGACCCCTCGACGGTGGGCTACTGGTCACTCGTCGCGTTCAACGACGCCGAGCTCGGCAGCGGCGTGCCGGTGTTGCCGCTGCAGCTCACGGTGCGGCCTTCGTTCGTGCACCGCTTCCTCGAGGGCAAGGTGTCGCTCAAGGTGAGCTACCAGCTGGGTGTGTACACGCGCGGCCAGGGCGCGCTGCACATCGGCTCGGCGCGCGTCAGCATCAAGATGGGCAAGCACTGGCGGCTGGGTTTCACCGTCACCGGGCAGGCCGACGTCAGCGGCGGGCAGCTCAACAACAGCGGTGGGCAGGGGCTGGTGGGGCTGACCTACGTCTGGTGACCTTGTCGGCGGAGGCCAGCACTGCCGCAGAAGACGCTCGGCCCCTCACCCTGACCCTCTCCCCGCGTTGCAGGGAAAGGGAAGAATCGTAGAGTCCGCCCTCGATGATCGACTTCTGGTTCGACTTCGCCTCCTCGTACTCGTACCTCGGCGCCCTCCGCATCGAAGCCGCCGCCCGCCTCGCCGGCGAAACAGTCCGCTGGCGCCCCTTCCTCCTCGGCCCCATCTTCACCGCGCAGCAGGGCCTCAAGACCTCGCCCTTCGAAGCGCAGCCCATTCGCGGCAAGTACATGTGGCGCGACGTCGAGCGGCTCAGCGCGAAGTACGGCTTCCCGTTCCAGAAACCGAAGGTCTTCCCGCAGCGCTCGATTCTCGCGAACCGCGTCGCCTGCGTCGGCCTCGACCAACCGTGGATCGGCGACTTCGTACGCGGCACCTTCCGCGCCGAATTCGGTCACGGCAAGGACATCAACGAGCCCGCGACGCTCGCCGAGGTGCTCGACTCGCTCGCCCTCGACCCGAAGCCGATTCTCGAGCAGGCCGGCACCGACGCCATCAAGCAGCGCCTGCGTGAGCTCACCGACGAAGCGCAGGAACTCGGCCTCTTCGGCGCGCCCAACGTGGTCGTCAGCGGAGAGCTCTTCTTCGGCCAGGACCGCATCGACGACGCGCTGGCGTTCGCGAAGACGACGCGCGGTTGATGCTCAGCGCGAAGTGACCAGCCAGGGAACGTCGTTCCATCGCGAGGCCTCGTTCGGCAACCGCTTCGGCGCGGGCTCCGGAGGCGGCATCGGCGGCGGCGTCAGCTGAGGCGCGCGCCGCAGCTCGAGCCGCTCGGCCAGGCACTTGTTGAACGACATGAAGGCCGACACGCGATCGTCGCGCGCCAGCGCCACCTCGCCCGAGCTGTACGCCGGAATGAGGATGAGCCCGAACACGCTGGCTGCGCCGCCGCCCACGATGAGGCCTGGCCCGAGGAAGCGAGGCCCCTGCGGGTCTGACCAGGCCACGGCGCCCGTGAGCACCAGCGCCGCCATCGTCGCCAACCCGGAGACGACGCTGATGGTCTCGACGCGCGACGCCACGCGGTTGTGCCGTTCGAAATTCGCCACGTGCTTCGCCGTCATGCAGTCGGCGTTCACCGCGGGGAGCAGGTCGCGTGGGTCGCTCAAGCGCGTACTGTCACCCATGATCACGAAGTCGAAGGTCGCCCCGACCTTGCGCTTCCCCTCGTACCAATCGGTCGACTGTCCAAACTCCAGCTGCAGGTCGCGGAATGCATCGACCCGCTCCTCGTATGGAGCATCAGCCGCCGGCACCGGTCGAATGCGCACACGATGGCTCGCGCACCCCGCGAGCGTCACGGCGATGAACAACCACGCGCACCTGTCGAGCATGCAACGCGCTCGGAGCACGAACCATGCCCGCCCGCAGCCGTGGCTCCCCTCGCTCGGGAGCTGACACGTTCACGCTGACACATCGAGTGACACGACTCAGGGCTGCAGTGGCAGCTTCGTGAAGTCCCCGCCCGCGTAGATGCCGAGCTTGCGGTTGCTCTCCGTGCCGAGCAGCCCGCAGTTGCCCTGCGTCGCGAACACGTCGGCAGTGAAGTCGGTGTACGCGCAGTAGTTGTAGGTCGAGCCGTTGCTGTGCAGCCGCATCGGGAAGTTCGGGTCGAGCCCGCCAGTCGTGTACGCCTCGCCGTTCCACTGCTGCGTGGCGTCGGTCGCGTTGCAGTTGTTCATGCCGATGACGCCAGTCCACGTCTGCGCGGTGAGGCACTGCTGCGTCGCGACGTTCTTGAACACGAAGCGCCCGGCCGAC
Organism: Myxococcaceae bacterium; assembly: GCA_046351675.1. Lineage (GTDB taxonomy): Bacteria > Myxococcota > Myxococcia > Myxococcales > Myxococcaceae > Archangium_A. Next base: position 513,865 of record JAXLYB010000003.1, on the reverse strand, counting down.
ACGGTCGTCACTTCCCACCGTTGATTCGGCTGCCCCGGGTCGCACGCGGACGTCGAGCGCGCGTCACCGCCGTTGTCGTACAGGCAGCGGCCCAGCTTGAACTTGAGCATCGAGAACGCCGGCTCGCCGTGCGGCGTCGGGTCGCACACGTCGCCCACTCCGTCGTGGTCCGCGTCGTCTTGCGCCGGGTTCGCCACCATCGGGCAGTTGTCGCGCGCGTCGATGACCCCGTCGTTGTCGGTGTCGGGGTCCATCACGGCGTCACACGCATCGCCCAGCCCGTCGTGGTCGCCGTCGGCCTGCGTGGGATTCGCCGCCATCGGGCAGTTGTCGCCATCGTCGGGCACACCATCACCGTCGCCGTCGGCAGTGCTGGTGCTCGCGTCACACGCATCACCGAGTGCGTCGAAGTCGGCGTTGGCCTGAGTCGGGTTCGCGACCGTGATGCAGTTGTCGTAGGGGTCGAACACGCCGTCGCCATCGCCATCGGTGAGCGGCGGCGGCGGCGCGGGGCAGCCTCCGGCTTCGCACGCCCAATCGGGCCACACGTAGTTCACGAAGAGGTTGTTCGGCGCGCACTGTTCCTGCGCGATGGGGTCGGCGGTGCACGCGACCGAGAAGTAGCTGCCGGCCCCGCGGTCGGTGTTGTTGATCAACACGTGCGAGCGAATGGTGCCCGTGAAGTCGCCGGTCACGTTGACGCTGCCGCTCTCGTTACCCGAGCCGTTGAAGTCGGTGTCCTGCGTCATCACGCCGTCGATGGTGAGCGAGATGCTCAGCGGCACCGTGGCCGCGGCGTTGGCGTTGCCCGGGTCGCTCGCCCAGTCGTGCACGTCGATGGTCACCGCGTGCGTGCACTGCGAGTACGTGAAGGTGCTGATGGCGCGCAGCCCGTTGAGCGAGACGTTCCACACCTCGGTGCCGCTGCCGTCGCACGCCGTCATCCACGTGCCGGTGCCGCCCGGCTTCTGGCAGTTGTTCAAGCGGCACATCAGCTCGTCCTTCCACTTCACGAACGCGCGGGCGAGCACGTCGTTGTCCCACGGCAGCGGAGGTGGCCCGCGCGGCGTCGGGTCGCACACGTTGCCCACGCCGTCGCGGTCGTCGTCGGCCTGGTTCACGTTCCACACGGTGACGCAGTTGTCGGCGGTGTCGGGCCGGCCATCCATGTCGGCGTCGGGCGCGCCGTTCGCCTCGCACGCGTTGCCGATGCCGTTGTGGTTGTCGTCGGCCTGGTCGGCGTTGGCGGTGCTCGGGCAGTTGTCGGCGCCGTCTTCGACGCCGTCACCGTCGCGGTCGAACACCGCCTTGGTGCAATCGAGCGCGTAGTTCGCGTCGGCGGTCTCGACGGTGGTGCCGTTGCGCGCGGGCCAGTCGAACGCGATGCGCAGCCCGACGATGGCGTGCGTCGAGAGGTCTCCGTCGGCGCAGCGCAGCGTCACGCGGTGCGAGTCGGGCAGCTTCGCGGTGGTGCCGCCCTCGCACGCGCCGTTCGCGAAGACGGGGTCGCTGCCGTCGGTGGTGAAGCACACCGTTCGGCCCTCGAGCCCCTGCACCTCGACCTCGCCGGTGGCGGCCATGAAGTCGTGGTTGGGGTCGGGCTCGAAGAGCACCGCGGGTGACGGAACGGGCGGAGGCGACGCGCACGCTCCAGCCAGTCCCGCGAGGAAGACCATCGCCAGGCGACGCACGCGGGCGAGGTTACCGGCTCGAGCGCTGCGACGTGAGCAGGAAGCTGCGCTCGGCGATGTGTGTTCTGAACCTCAGGTGTGCGGCAGCGCGTCGCTGACGCTCGTTCAGCTCTTCGGCGCGATGGGCGCCTTCGACAAGCGACCCCACGCGACGAACGCCGCCAGGCCGCCGAGCACGAAGTTCGGCACCGTCATCTGCGGCTCGCCAATCATGATGTGCGTGGCCGCCGCGCCGATCATCGTCAGCACCAGGCCCGCCGCCGCCGCGCTGGTGAGCTTCGGCTGAATGCGCAGCGCCGAGGGGAGAATGAGCCCCAGCGCGCCGAGCAGCTCGAGCACGCCGATGAGCTTCACGCCGGCCTCGGGCACGTGCGAGGCCCACGCCATCTTGGTCGCGAGCTCCGCGGCCGGGGTCATGAGCTTCATCGACGCCGAGCCGAGAAACGCGACGGCGAGGAGCACCTGCGCCACCCACAGGCCGATGTGCAGGCCCCTGGAGGGAGCAGCGGAGGAAGCGGAAGCAGAGTCAGTGGCCATGGGTCTCTCCTGTGTGCGAGTTACGATTGGGAACCGAGGCTGATATGTATCCCGTCAGCCGATTTCGCAAGGAGGCACACCGATGTCACCGACCCCCACCCGCCGGAAGGGCCCCGACCCGAAGCACGAAGACTGCATCGCCGTGCGCGAGGTGCTCAGCCGGGTCGGCGACAAGTGGAGCGTGCTGATCATCACCGTGCTCGCCGAGGGCCCGGCGCGGTTTTCCGAGGTGAAGCGCGCCATCGATGGCATCAGCCAGCGCATGCTCACCCTCACCCTGCGCGGGCTCGAGCGCGACGGGCTCATCACCCGCACCGTGTTCCCCACCATTCCCCCGCGCGTCGACTACGAGCTGACGAAGCTCGGGCGCACGCTCATCGAGCCCGTCGGCGCCATCGCGCAGTGGGCGCAGAAGCACCGCTTCGAGATCCAGGCCGCGCGCAACACCTTCGACGCGCAGCCGAAGGTGGCGGTGACCGAGCGGAGAGCGCGTGTCGCGTAGGCTCGGCCTCGCGCTCGGGGTGCTGCTCGCGGGGTGCAGCGCGCGACCCCAGCCCGACGCTGACGCCGGTGACGTGGGCGACCCGCGAGATGCAGGCGACCCGGTCGACGCCGGCTTCCTCGGCGCGTGCGACGCGCGGCACCACGACCAGGACGAGGTCAGGCCCAACGAGTGCCCCGCCGACGCAGAAGAGCTCGTGCCGTTCGAGCCCGTCGTGCGGAGCATCGCGTTCAGTGGCGACGAAGACTGGTACCGCTTCACCTTCCCGCCCGGCTCCGAGACCGCCGACTTCAGCGAGCAGTTCGGCAACGTCGAGCGGCGCTTCTTCGACGAACACGGCGTCGACCTCGGCGGGCCGCAGCTCATGGACGTTCGCGAGGGGCCCGTCTACTGCCGCGTGAGCGCGTTGCCCGGTCACGCGGGCCGCGAGGAGTACTGGGCGTCGTTCGAGGCGTACAAGTCTGACGACTACCCCAACGTGGCCGCGCGCGCGGTCGACATCCCCGCGACGGGTGCCAGCGGCGAGATCAATTCGTGGGTCGACCAGGACTGGATGCGGCTGCCCGTCAGGCCCGGCCGCAAATACGCGCTGCACTTCTCGTTCGGGAACATGTGGCCTCCCGGCGTCTCCTTCGGGTTGGCGGTGGGCAACGACGCGCCCAGCACGCTCGACGTGGCGAACTTCGAGCCCACCGGCGTCGGCCGCTTCGCGACCGTCGTCGCGCAGGGCGACAGCCTCGTGCTCGGCGTGAAGTGGCAGCGGCCGTGGAGCGTGGACCTCGGCACCTGGTGGGACCTGCGTGTCGAGGAGCTCGGCGGCGGCACCATCGACGACTTCCCCGACGAGCCGAGCCAGGCGCGCGCCGAGGCGGTGAACGGCCGCATGAGTGGCACGCTCGAGACCGCGGCCGACGTCGATTGGTTCGTCGTGCCGCCGCAAGACCCCTCGCACTTCTACGGCTTCGACCTGATGGGCTCCGACGTCTACGCCTCGCTGTGGGAGCTCAACGGCGACCTCGTCACCACGCCTGGCGTGGTCTACCAGGGCCAGCCGCGCGAGCGGCGCGTGCGGGTGGCGGGCGGCCTCGCCATTCCCGCCGGTGCGTGGACGGTGCAGATGAGCGACCTCGGCGTATTCGTCGACGTGAGCGGAGATCGCACCGCGGCCACGCCCGTGACCGTCGGCACCCCCTACCGCGGCCTCTTCGAGGTGCCCAATGACCCCGACGCGTACGCGTTCACCGTGACGCAGAACCACTTCTACGAGGTGTCGGTGGTCGCCGCCGACGCCGGTGTCACCCAGCTCGACCTGTTCGACACCTTCGACCGCCCCATCGGGGCCTTCCTCTTCGACCGCCACCAGTTCCGCGCGGACCGCACCGGGCCGAACGCGGCGGTGCTCACCTGGCGCTCGAGCAAGGCCTTCGTTCCCTACCGGCTCGACGTCACCGACCTCGGCGCCGACGAGCTCGACCTCGTGCCGATGACGATTCCCGCCGGCGGTGCGCCGCTCACCGCGGGGCTCCAGGCGAGCTTCGACACCGACCGCTTCGTGCTCGCCGCGAGCGATCCACTCAGCGTGGTGCACCTCGACGCGCCGCAGCCCATCTTCGTCACCGAGGTGCTCACCAACGGCCGGCGGCTGCTGCACCACCCCGATGCCGGCGCCGACTTCGGCGTGCGCGCGCAGGGCTTCGACCACCTCGAGCTGGCGCCGGCCGCGGGCTCGACCTTCCCGGTGACGTACACGCTGACCGCGAACCCGGCGCCGCAGCCCGACGACTACGACGACCTCACGCCGACCCCGATTCCGCTCGACACCGCGGTGTACGGGCGGCTCGACTCGTTCGACGACGTCGACCTGCTCTCGTTCGATCTCACCGCGACCGGGCCGTTCCGCGTGCACATCGCGCCGACGTGCGCCTTCGTCGACCTGGTGCAGCCGCTCTACGGCACAGTGCCGATCTTCGACGGCCACCTGTACGCGTACACGGTCGGCACGTACCGCCTGCGCATTCACACCGAGCGGTGCGGGCTGGGGACGTGGGGCGTGACGGTGACGCAGCCCTGATCAGACGCGCTGATCAGAACACGCTGATCAGACGGTGGCGAGCTTCTGCGACAGCTCACCCAGCTCGAGCTTGAGCTGCTCGTCGCTGTCCTTGAGGGTCTCGATCTTCCGCACCGAGGTCAGCACGGTCGAGTGGTCCTTGTTGAAGCGCTTGCCGATCTCCGGCAGCGAGGCGTCGGTCAGCGTGCGGCACAGGTACATCGCCACCTGCCGCGCGTGCGCGACGTGCTTCACGCGGCGCTCGCCCTTCAGCTCGTCGACCGGCAGCTTGTAGTAGCGCGCGACTTCTTTCTGAATCGCGTCGGCGTCGAGCGCCTTCTGCGCGGGAATGAGGTCGGCCAGCACCTGCGCGCACAGCTCTTCGGTCAGCGGCTGGCCGGTGAGCGCGTGCACCGCGGTCACCTTGATCAGCGCGCCCTCGAGCTCTCGCACGTTCTTCACCACGTGCCGCGCGATGAACTGCGTCACCTTGTCGGTGAGGTTCACCCCGTGGTCGGCGGCCTTCTTCTTCAGAATGGCCATGCGCGCTTCGAGGTTCGGCTCGTGCACGTCGGTGATGAGGCCCATCGCGAAGCGCGAGCGCAGGCGGTCTTCGAGCCCGGGGATCTCGGACGGCACGGTGTCCGAGGTCATCACCACGGCCTTGCTCATCTGGTGGAGCGCGTTGAACGTGTAGAAGAACTCGTTCTGCGTCTCCTGCTTCTTGCCGAGGAACTGGATGTCGTCGATCAGCAGGACGTCGAGGTCTTCGCGGAAGCGCCGGCGGAACTCGGTCATCTTCTGATCGCGCACTGACTCGATGAACTGGTTGGTGAACTCTTCGCTCGACAGGTACGTCACGCGCGCCGACGGGTTCTTCGCGACGATGCGGTTGCCGATGGCGTGCAGCAGGTGCGTCTTGCCCAGCCCGGTGCCGCCGTAGATGAAGAGCGGGTTGTACGCCCGGCCCGGCGACTCGCTCACCGCGTACGCGGCGGCCGCGGGCAGCTGGTTGGAGTCAGAGACGACGTAGGTCTCGAACGTGAAGCGCTCGTTGAGACGTACCGCGCGGCGCAGCGACGCCACCGGGGGCGCGAGCGGCAGCGCTTCGACCTTCGCGCTCTTCTCGATCTTCTCCCACGCCACCCGCACCGCGGCGCCGTGCGCGGTCTGCAGCGCGGTGCCCATCAGCTCGGAATAGTGATCGTCGACCCAGTCGCGGAAGAACAGGTCTTCGACGCCCAGCGTGAGCGTCAGGTCTTCGAAGCGGAGCGGCTGCAGCTGCAGCAGCTGGCTGACCACGTAGGTCTGACCGTCGTGACGCAGGCCCTCGAGCGCGCGCTGCCAGAGCTCCCTGGCGATGACCTGCGTGGCATGCAACGTCGAGTCGGCCATGTTCGACGACACCTGGGGCCCGTGCGGGACCGGAAAGCGTTTTGCGTGAAGCGAAACCGTGAAGCGAAGGGGGCGGGCTCTTACACGGGTGCTTTTTTCGGGATCAACAGATTCCGGAAACGCGCCTGAGTCCAGCGTGTTGCGTGAGCGTCACGAGGCTGTGGAAGCGGCGAGGCGTTTCCTTTGCCCGAAAGTCGTTCTCCACAGGGACAACATGACTCTCAGTACGTGCGTTGCAAAATGATTCCGCACTGCGCTCTCCACGGGCTTTTCCACATTTCCCACAGGGAGGAAGCGGGGGTTTTCCACAGACTCCACAGCATTTCCCACAGAAGGTGTGGAGAGCTTTTTCACAGTGACGGCCGGTAGACTTCGCCGCCTGCGTGCAGGGGCACATTCAAGGGCTGGGCGATCGCGACGTGTTCGCGCTGCCGCTGATCAGCCACCGCTACGAGTGGGTATCCGACCTGTGCCCCTTCATCTCCGACGGGTCGACGGTCGTGAGCGCGACGCCCTTCACGGCCGCCACGAACCAGCTGGTGGTGGCCATCAGCCCCTGCAACCCCAACGACCAACTTGCCCCCTGGACCTTCACGCTCACCGATCTCGGCCCGTGAGCCCCGCTTTTCCCCGGGGCGATGGATACACTTCGCGACCGTGGCGGACCTGAGACGCGCGATGGGGCTGCTGGTGGCGCTGGCCGCGTGCGCCTGCTCACCGCCCGCGACCGACCCGTGCGCCGACGCCCCGTGCGCGGCCATCGGGGGCTCGTTCTGCGTCGTCAGCCAGGGCGAAGCGCGCTGCCGCTGCCTCGCGGGCCAGGTGGTCTCCGACTTTCACTGCATCGACCCGCTGAGGTGCCCCGCGGGTCAGCAACCCGTCGACGGCGCCTGCGTGCCCTTGCCCTCGCCGTGCCCCGAGCACGCGGGCGACGGCCACGAGCCCAACGACTGCGCGGTGAAGGCGTGGCGGCTCGCCGTCGGCCCCTCGGCCGCCGACCTCACGCCCGCCGGAGACGAAGACTGGTATCGCTTCGGCCCGCTCGCCGCGTCGAGCTTCTTCAAGCTCCGCGCGACCGCCGCGGTGCCGCTCTCGGTGTCGCTCTTCGACGCGCGGCTCCAGCCGCTGGGTGGCGCGCAGAGCGACGACGCCATCATCGCGGTGTCGGGCTCGGGCTACGTGCGCGTGCGGGCGCGCGACGCGACGGCCACCCCGGCGTACACGCTCACGCTGTTGATCGTCGGCACCGACGACGTCGGCGATGACGCCCGCAGCGCCGCCGACCTCGCCGTGCCGGGCGCGCTGTCGGGCCGCCTCGAGATGCCCGAAGACGTCGACGTGGTGCGCCTCGTCGCGCCGCCGAAGACCGCCCTCACCCTCAACTGGGACCTCTCGCCCGTGCGCGCGCGCGTGGTGTCGCTCGACGGCGGGTGGGCGTCGTTCGACGACGCGCGCCGCTTCACGGTGCCCCCGGGCCAGACCGCCTTCCTCGAGTTCGGCGGCGACGGCGTCGCGGGTGCGTGGGGCGTTCGGCTCGCGTCAGACGGCACCGACGATCGGTCCGACGTGCCGCTCTTCGCCGAGCCCGTCCCCACGGGCGTGCCGGTGAGCGTCGTGGTCGAACACCAGGGCGACCGCGACTGCGTGCTGCTCGATTACGTGCCCGGCCGCCGCTACGCGCTGCGCGGCATGGGGAGCCGCATCCCGCTGCCGACGAGCGGCGCCGGCCTGATGCCCGCGTGCTTCGACTATCCCCAGGGCTCGTACCAGTTCACCTTCGTCGAGCTCGGCCCCGATGAAGACGAGAGCGGCGCGGCGGTGCTCGCCCTCGACTCCTCGGTGAGCGGCACCCTGCCCGGAGACGACGTCGACCGCTTCGTGCTCGACGTGCCGCCCGGCCACACGGTGTCGCTGAGGCTGAGCAACGGCGCGGCCATGACCATCGTCCGCCCCGACGGCACCACGCTCCCCAACGCCACCCACGAGGTCTACAGCGAGCTCGGCGGGCGCTTCGTCATCACCCTGCGGCCCAACGCGTCCACGAGCTACCTCCTCACCGCGACCGACCTGGGGCCAGACGACGTGCCCAACGCGTATGCCAGCGCCCAACCCCTGGCCTACGGCGCCGTCTCGGGCATCGCCGCGCCGGACGACCGTGACGTGTTCGAGCTGCTCCTCGACCCGGCGCTCAACTCGACGCTGGAATGCACCACCAGCGACGGCACCTCGTGCGCGCTGCTCAGCTCCATGCCCCTGCCCGCCACCGACGTGCTGGCGTTTCAACGACCGGCGGGCCGGGTGTGGGCCGAGCCGCGCGTGAACGGCGGCGTGCACTACCGGCTCCAGCTCGTCAATCGCGGCCTCGACGACTGGCCCGACACCGAGCAGACCGCCGCGGAGCTCGACGCCGGTGTCCCCGTCTCGCGGCTCACCGTCACCGGCACCTTCTGGAACCCCTCAGACGTCGACGCCTTCACCTTCGTCGCGCCGCCCGGGGCGCTCCTCGTGTCGTGCGACTGTCAGGCCCTCGTCGCCGGCGCCGGCTTCGGCAACTTCAGCGGCTGGGGCATCGCGCAAGACGTCGCGACCACGTCGAGAGTCTTCGTGCGCACCACGCCGGTCTACTCCGGGGCGGGCGCGACGACCCACTTCACCCTGCACATCGACCTGCTCGGCGCCGACGACTTCCCGTGCCCGGGCCCCGGGCCGTTGTTCACCGGCAACCACTTCTCGGGCGTCACCGAGTTGCCGCAAGACCGCGACTGCATCCAGGTCGCGACCACGCCGGGCCACGTCTACTCCTTCGATGGCACGCAGGTCGTCGACGCGTCCGGTGCGCAGATTCCCAGCCCGTTCCTCGCGACGCAGGCCACGATGCCCATCGTCGTCGTCGGTCCCTGGGGCGCGCCGTGGGCCGTCGACCTGATCGACTTCGGCCCCGACGACTACCCCGACCAGCCTGGCCCCGGGCTCGTCGAGCTCGTCGGCGCGGGGCCGGTCACCGGCCGCTTCGAGCTCACGCACGATGCCGACGTGTTCTCGCTCACCGCACCGCGGGGCGACCCGGTCACGGTGACCGTGTCCTCGCCCCACTTCGAGTCGATGCTGTTGCCACCCTCGCCGGGCACCATCGTCGGGTCGAGCGTCACGCTCGGCGCCACGCCCGGCGGGTGGGTCGCCGTTCGCGGCTCGCCTGCCACCCTGGCGACCGCGCCGTACGTGGTCACCGCCACCACCACGCCCGACGACTACAGCGGCGAGGTGCCGACGCTCGTCGACGCGGGGAGCGTGGTCACCGGGAACACGCACGGGAACGACCTCGACCTGTTCCAGGTCGCGACCAGCCCGGGAGACCTGGTGACCACCACGCTGACGTCGTCCGTCGTGCCCTCGGTCGGAGTCGAGCTGCGCGACCCGGCGGGGGTGCTGGTGAGCTCGCCGGCGCGGTCCGACGGCGGCGTGTTCACCATCGGCGTCGCCGCACAGCCGTGGTGCCCTCCTGCCACCTGGTCGCTCCGCGTGGGAGTCGGCCCGTGAGAGTCGCCCTCGCCGCGCTCGCGCTGGCCCTCGCGGCGTGCCCGGCGCCGCCACCTCCGCCGCCGGCCGACGGCTGCCTCGACGCACCCTCGGCGTGTCTCAACCCCAGCCCGTGCCTGCCCAACCCGTGCACCGACCCCGCCGAGCGCTGCATCGCCCCCGAGGGCGTCGCGAGCTGCGTCTGCGCTGAGGGCGTCGCGCGCACCGATGGCGGCTGCGCCGACGCTCCGTCGTGGGCGTGCGCCCGGCACGGCGGCGACGACTTCGAGCCCAACGACTGCCCGCTCGACGCCCGGCTGCTCGGGCCGGAGACCATCAGCCTCTTCGGGACGCTCGACCCGGCCGGCGACCGCGACTGGTTCCGCGTCGCCCGGCCCAGCACCCTGCAACTCCACAACGAAGGGTCTGACGCGGTGCTGGTCGCCGGGTTCGACGATGCCGACGGGTTCGTCATGCGTCGGGAGCGGCTGCTCCACAAGGGCGAGCACGCGCTGTTCGGGCCCGTGCAGCTGCTTCGCCTGCGGTCGCCGGGCGCGAACACGGTGTGGGGCCTCGGCATCACGACGCGCGAAGACGACTTTCCGAACACCAGCGACGGCGCGCCGTGGCTCTCGCCGGGCGTGGTGCACGGCAGCATCGACTACGACGAAGACTTCGACGTGCTCGAGCTCGTCGGGCCCGCGGGCCACGCGCTCCAGCTCACGACCACCGAGCGCGCGGCGCTGGTCGAGTCGACCGGCGCGCCGGTGCCCATCACGAGGCTCACCGTGCGGCTGCCCGAAGGGGAGCGCGCGTTCGTGGTGATGACCGCGACGTCGAGCGCGCCGATGGAAGCCCCGCAGGCGTGGACGGTGGCGGTCACCGACCTCGGCGTCGACGACCACTCCGACGAGCCGTCGTACGCGACGCGCTTCGACGGTGCCGACTTCAGCGGTCGCTTCGAGCGCACCGACGACTTCGACGCCCTCGCGCCGCAGGGCCTCGCCGTCGATCACTTCTTCGCCGCGGTGTCGAACGCGGCCTGCTCGCGCCTCGACGTCGTCACGGGCGGCTTCACGGCGTGCGCCGATGGCTGGGCCGCGGTGCACCCCAGCGTGCTGGTGCTCAGCCCCGCGCTGGGCGCGGTCGATCGCTGGTCGGTGCACCTCGAGGACCTCGGGGTCGACGACCACGGCGACACGCGCAACCCGACCGGCGTGGCCCTCGACTCTTCGTTCGGCGGCGAAATCCAGGCGCCCAGCGACACCGACGTCTTCGTCTTCGGTGTACCGGCCAACCACGCGGTGGCGGTGACCATCGCCGGCGACGTCGAGGCCGTGCTCACCGACACGCTCGGGCAGCCGCACCCGCTGCCGCTGTTCACCTCGCTGCGCAACGACCACTACACGCTCACCGTTCGCGCCAACACCCGCCAGCGCTACCTCGTGCAGCTGAGCGACCTCGGGGTCGACGACGTGCCGAACCTCCCGTCGCTGGCCATGCCCCTCGGCGGCGACTTCGCGGGCACGCTGTTCCCGGGCGACGACGACGTCTTCCAGCTGAGCCTGCCCCCGGCCACCATCTCGCGCGTCACGTGCCGCAACGCCAACCAGGGCTTCTGCTCGCTGGAGGTGTTGAGCGGCACCACCCGCCGCGCGCCGGAGCCCTTCGGCTTCGTGGCCGGTGACAACGCGCCGCCGATCGTCTTCGTGGTGCACGGCACCGCGTTCTCGACGTACGACCTGACGGTCGACGTGCTCGGCCCCGACGACTGGCCCGATTCCACCGCGCAGGCGACGCCGATCAGCTCGCTCGACGGAGGGCTGATCAACGGAACCATCGAGTGGGTCGGCGACGTCGACGCGTTCGCGCTCGGCACGCTCGACGCGGGCGACGTGGTGTCGATCGAGACCACGCCGGTGGGCGTCAACGTCATCAGCGCGTTCGGCGCGCCCCTCAGCGGCGGCGTCGCCACGGCCACCGGCCCGCACTACGCGCTCATCTTCTCGTCGGTGCCCACCACCTACACGACGCGCATCGAGAACCTGGGCCCCGACGACTACCCCAACACCGGCGACGTCGCGCGGACCGGCCCGGTGGTGACGGGCACCTTCCAGGGCTTCGCTGATCGCGACCGGTTCTCGTTCACGCTGCCGGTGGGCCACCGCCTCGACTGGACCTTCGACCACTGCGCGACCGTGTTGCAGAACGGCGCGGCCGTCACCCCTCCGGTGGTGCTCACCGTCAACCCGTTGGTGGTCGAGATGCACCCCTGCACCGCCGCGGAACGCCGCGACGCGTGGACCTTCACGGTCACCGATCTTGGCCCGTAGTTGTTGACGCGCCACCCACCCACGAATAAGGCCCGCTGCGTCTGCCGGGGGGTCCCCCCGGTGGTTTCACCCCTGAAACAAGAGAAGGAGCCACCCCGTGGCCAAGCGCATTCCGACGTACCAACCCAGCAAGAAGAAGCGCAACCGCGCGCACGGCTTCCGCAAGCGCAACGCGACGAAGGCCGGCCGCTCGGTGCTCAAGCGCCGCCGCAACAAGGGCCGCAAGCGCCTCGTCACCCGCGCCTACGAGAAGTGAGGTGAGGGCGGGCGCAGCATTCCCGAAGGAGCTGCGCCTGCTCCATCGCAGTGAGTTCCTGAAGGTCCAGGACACCGGCTTCAAGATCACCGCCGACTGCCTGCTCTGCCTCGTGCTTCCCAACGGCCGGGCAGATGGCGTGACCCGGCTGGGCCTGACGGTCTCGACGAAGGTCGGCAACGCCGTCACCCGCAATCGCATTCGCCGTCGCCTGCGCGAGCTGTTTCGTCAGCGGCGGCAGTCGCTCCCCGGAGCGCTCGACATGGTCTTCATCGCCCGCACCAGCGCTGCCGAGGCCGACTTCGACCGTCTGTCGAAGGCCTTCGAGCGCGCCGCGGGCGACCTTCGCCGCAAATACGGGCAGGCCCGAACGGGTGAGCCGCGCCGCGACCTGAGCAATGCCCCCGCCGCACCTGCGTTCCCGGGCCACCGCTCATGATCCGCGCGCTCGTCGTGCAGGTGCTGCTGCTGCCCATTCGCTTCTACAAGGCAGTCATCTCGCCGTTCCTGCCGCCGATGTGCCGGTACCACCCGTCGTGCTCGGTGTACGCGATGGGCGCCATCGCGGTGCACGGGCCGTTCAAGGGCACCTGGCTCGCCGCGCGCCGCGTCTCGCGCTGCCACCCGTTCCACGCCGGCGGGTACGACCCGGTGCCGCTCAAGGACGGGCAGAGCGCCGAGCAGGTCCTCGCCACTTCCGAGCCTGAGATCGCCGCCCGCCTTCGCGCTCCCGTGCACCCTTCCCTCGCGGGCCTCGTCACGGCCCCTCACCCCAGCCCTCTCCCTGTGAAACAGGGCGAGGGGGAGTAGTCAGATGGATCAACAGAAACGACTCCTGCTCGCCATCGCGCTCAGCTTCGGGCTCACGCTCGTCTGGACGCAGCTCGTCTGGAAGCCGCAGGCCGAGGCCGAGCTCGCCGCGCAGCAGGCGCTGCTCCTCGACGGCGGCGTCGACGCCGGCGCGCAGCTCGCGGCGGTCACCCCGCCCACCATCGCGCCGCCTCCGCCCGTGCCGCTGCTCGACGCCGACGGTGGCGTGGTGCTCGATGCCGACGGTGGCGTGGTCTACGTCGCCGCGCCCACCCCGCCCGCGCCGCCGCCGGAGCCCGAGTACAAGGAAGTCACGCTCGAGCGCCTCTCGACGAAGTACGTCTTCTCGAACGAGGGGGCCGGCCTGATCAGCGCCGAGCTGCTGGGCAACCGCGAGCGCGAAGAGCGGCCGCTGTCGATTCCGCAGGGCTACCAGAAGCTGTTCGGCCAGAAGTTCGACCCGCCCCCGCACATGGACCTCGCGCACCGCGTGCCGGGCGTGGGCCCCAACCTCGCGGTCTCAATCCTCGGGGGTGCGCCCGTGCCCTCGAGCCTGCGTTACACGGTCGCCGAGCAGGGCCCGGGCAAGGTCGTCTTCACCGCGCGCCAGGGGCCGTGGGAGATCACCAAGACCTTCACGTGGCGAGACGAGAAGCCGCAGAGCGCGACCGACCCGGCCAGCTACCTCGCGCAGCTCGCGGTCACCGTGAAGAACGTCGGCGGCGCGATGCTCACCGGCGACCTCGCCATTCACGCGCTGCGCGCCATCGACCCGGGCAACGAGCAGGCGCCCTCGATGTTCGGCGGCATCGGCAACCAGGCCTCGGTGCTCTGCCGCGCCGGTGACGACGTGGCCCGCAAGATTCCTCCGAGCGAAGGCGGCATGTTCAGCTGCGGCTCGGCGCCCGCGTACGAAGACGAGAAGAAGGGCCTCATTCACTTCGTCGGCATCGACCAGCAGTACTTCCTCACCGCCATCTGGCCGCTCGACGGCGCGTTGCCCGAGAGCCGCTGCCTGCTCACCGCCCGCCCCGCGCAGCGCGGCGCGGCCATCGCGGTGCCGTTCGCGCTCGGCGCCAACGAGTCGGTCACCAAGCGCTTCGGCGTCTTCCTGGGCCCGAAGGATCTCTCGATGCTCCAGGGCGTCGGCGCGGCCACGCTCGTCGAGGGCGGCAAGCTGCCGTTCGACCCGCAGCTCGACAAGACCGTCGACTTCGGCCTGTGGGCCGTCATCTGCAAGATCCTCATCGGCATGCTGCGCCTGTTCTTCGGCCTCACCGGGAACTGGGGCGTCAGCATCATCCTGCTCACCGTGACCGTGAAGGTCCTCCTCGTGCCGCTGACCCACAAGTCGATGGTCAACGCCGAGAAGATGAAGGCGATGCAGCCGAAGATGGACGAGATCCGCAAGAAGTGGCCCGACGACCAGGTGAAGCAGATCGAGGAGATGCGGAAGGCCGGCATCGACCCGATGGCGAACCTCACGGGCTGTCTGCCGATTCTCGTGCAGCTGCCGATCTGGGCCGCGCTCTTCACCACGCTGCGCACCAGCTACGAGCTCTACGGTGAGCCGTTCTTCGGCGTGTGGAGCAACCTCACCTCGAAGGACCCGACCTACCTGCTGCCGCTCGCGCTGGGCATCACGATGCTCACCACGCAGCGCCTTCAGCCGCAGATGTCGGCCGACAAGACGCAGCAGATTCTGCTCACCTGGGTGATGCCCATCTTCTTCACCGCCATCATGATGAACTACCCGGCGGGCCTGGCGCTCTACATCTTCACCAACAACCTGCTGTCGATCGTCCAGCAGTTCGCGCTGCGCCGGTACCTCAAGGGCAAGGGCCAGCTCATCGCTCCCGCCGCCGGCGCCGGAGCCGCCAAGTGAACCAACCCGTGTCCGACACCACCGCCGCCGTTGCCGCGCCGATGGGTGAAGCCATCAAGCGCCCGCAGGTCGAGGCGCTGCTGACCGACGTCTTCAAGCTGATGGACTACCCCGCGAAGCTCGACTTCAAGGACATGGCCGACGGCTCGCTCGGCGTGGCGGTGCACTTCGACGGCGAGCTGCCCGGCATCACGGCCGGCAAGCGCAGCTACCTCGTCGACTGCGTGCAGTTCTGGCTCAACAAGGTCGTCAACCGCCCGAACGTGCCGCGCCGCTGGGTGAACCTGGGCGTCAACGCGTTCCCCGAGCCGCGCGCGCCGCAGGGCCAGCAGCAGCAGCCGCAGCAGCCCGCGGCGCAGGGTGAGAAGCCCGCGCCGGCGCAGAGCAAGGGCGCCACGCCGCCGAAGGGCGAGAAGGCGCACGAGAAGAACGGCAAGGGCGGCGAGAAGGACCACGGCAAGGACAAGCCGGCCCGCCCCGAGCAGAAGCCCGCGCGCGGCAAGGAGTTCGACGAGCGCACCTTGAAGCCCGCCGCTGATCCGCGCTTCACCGCCGCCGGCAAGCTGCTCGCCGAGAAGAGCGCGAAGCTGGGCCGCGTGTACGGCGTGATGCTGCTGACGCCCGAGCAGCGCGCGCTGATGATGGCCGCCGCCGACGAGGTGAAGGGCCAGAAGGTGAAGGCCGAGGGCGAGGGCCACTGGCGCCGCCTGGTGACCGTGCCCGACAAGCTGACCGTCATCCCCAAGAAGCAGGTGATGCCGGACTACGACGACGAAGACGAAGAAGACGAGTGAGCCATGGCCAAGACGCGTGAGCAGAAGTTGTTCGGCGCCGCGGTGCTGAAGACGAGCTTCCGCCTGCGTGACTCGCTCGAGTCGCCCGCCTTCAAGGGCATCTACCCCGGCGTGCTGCGCGACCTGGGGGTCGATGACGCCGAGGTCGAGAAGTTCATCGAGGCCAACCGCGAAGCCGTCGAGAAGGCCGCCAAGGGTCAGCCCTGAAAGGAGCGCGTGATGCGCCCGCTGCTCGTCGTCGTCGCTGCTGCGCTGCTCGCGTCTTCCTGCTCCGAGCCGCAGGTGTTGCTCAACGAGGCGCCGTTTCCGTTCTCGTCGGCTGCCGCGATTCCCTTCGAGTCGGAGACCGAGCTCGGCCTGCACAAGGGCACGGTGGTGTTGCTGAGCAACGCGCCGTCGACGTGCGCCGCGTTCAAGGACGAGCGCAACGTGTGCAACGCGCGCGCGTTCCCCGACCTGCGCTTCGTGGTGTGGCCCTTCGCGACGCCCATCAGCGCGTACGGCGCGTCGATGTTCGTGATGCTCAATGGCACGGTGCCGGGGAAGGTGTCGCTGCTCCACCGCACCGAAGACCCGACGCCCTACGGCGTGACCGTGGTGACCGCCGACCGCAACCGCGTGCGCACCACCGAGCACGAGGCGTGGCTCGAGCGCATCAACCCGGGCCAGGAGGTCGAGGTGTCGTTCAACGGCACGCTGAGCGACGGGCACCGCGTGCGCGGCAACGTCACCGCGGAGTGGTGTGACGGCATGCTCATCGGCACCGACAACGAGCTGGCCAGCAAGCTCAACGCGGGCGGCAGCCTGAGCGCGCAGTACCAGGGCACCACGCTCAAGGGCATGAAGGCGACGTACCAGTGCGGCGACGCGAGCATCGTCACCACCTGCACCATCGCGCCCGACGCCGACACCGCCGAGTGCTCGTGCACCGACGGCACGCACACCCGCACCTTCACCCAGGGTCGCGCCGCGACGGCCGACCTCACCGACGCGTGCCCGCTGCGCTTCGGTGACGAGTGAGACCGCTGCAGACCGAGCGCCTCGAGCTGCGTGAAGGCCGCGACGACGACGCGCCCTTCATTCTCGCGCTGCAGAGCGACCCCGATTGGCTGCGCTTCATCGGCGACCGCGGGGTGCGCGACCTCGAGACCGCGCGCGGGTACGTGTCCCGGTTGCGCGGCTCGTATGCCCAGCACGGCTTCGGGCTGTGGGTGGTGACGTTGCGCGATGGCACGCCGGTCGGCCTGTGCGGGCTGGTGAGGCGCGAGACCTTGCCGCACGTCGACCTGGGCTTCGCGTTCCTTCCCGCGCATCGTGGCCACGGCTACGCACGGGAAGCGGCGAAGGCGACGGTGGAGCGCGCGACCGAGCTGGGCCTGACGCCGCTGCTCGCCATCTGCTCGCAGGACAACGTGCGCTCACGGTCGCTGCTCGAGAAGCTCGGCTTTCGCTTCGACAAGCTGGTCAAGCTCGGCGACGACCCCGAAGCACTGTGCCTCTACGAGCGCCCCTAGCTCCCTCTCCTCTTCAGAGGAGAGGGTCGGGGTGAGGAGAAACATGCTGCCAACATGCCCGCAACCAACGGCCCCGGTCGGGGTTGGAGAGACATGAACGCACGTGTGCTGCTGGTAGTGGGGTTGGCGCTGAGCGGCTGCGGAGGCAAGAAGGGCATGGACGTGCCCGACGCATCGCCCGGCCTGGTGACGCTGACCGACGGCGGCACGGTCGACCTCACCGACGCCGGCATCGAGTGCACCGGGCCACTCGAAGACCTGATGCGCGAGGCCCTCGCCGCCGCGCCCGCGACCGAGAGCTTCTACCTGGAGCTGCGCCGCGACTCCGACGCGCGCCTGTTCCGCGCGTACCGCACCGTCAGCGGCAAGGCGCCCGTCACCGAGACCACGATGCTGCAGTCGGCGTCGACCGCGAAGCTCATCTCCGCCGTCGTGATTCTCGACGTCATCACCAACCCGCAGCGCTACCCAGGTGGCGGAATGGTGAACGGCCGCGCGCTCACGCTCGACAGCGCCATCGCCGACTTCCTGCCCGCCGGCGCCAGCACCGCGTGGAAGCCGCACACCGGAGCGCTCGCGTCGACCAACCGGCTCGCGAGCGTCACGCTGCGGCAGTTGCTCTCGTTCACCTCGGGCCTCGAGAAGGAACCGCCGTGCATCGGCTCGCTGAGCGACCCCGACGCGTGCATCAGCGACATCGTCGACCTGAACCTCGCTCGCAACGCGGACCCCGCCGGTGCGCGCACGTTCTTCTACAGCGGCGCGCACCTCTTCGTGGCGGCGCGCGCGGCGGTCAACGCGTCCGGCCTCGGCTCGTGGGGCGCGCTCTTCCGCGCGTTCAAGGAAGCGCACGGCGTGTTCCAGTCGCCGCTCACGTCGCCCGGGCCCGCGGAGCTCGGCGTCGGCGCGTTCTTCCCGTTCTCGGGCGCGGGGAACTCACCCTCGCCGGCGGGCGCGCTCCGCTACACCGCGGGGGACTACACGCCGTTCCTGGTGAAGCTGACGCACCACGAGATCCTCTCGGCCGCGGTGGTGTCGCAGCTGTTCACCGACGAGGTCGCCGCGCAGGGCGTCGCCATCGAGTACTCGCCGCTGCTCGATGACGGCGAGGCCTGGCACTACGACCTCGGCAACTGGACCGAGTGCCCGGACGCGACGTTCACCGCGGAGTGCGCGGCCGCGCGGCGCTACTCGAGCCCGGGGAGCTTCGGCACGTACCCGTTCGTCGACTTCAACCCGTCGGCGGCGGGGGAGCACCTGTTCGTCGGGTTGCTCGGGTACGGGGGCACCACGCAGGGCGTCGCGGCGACGAGCATCGCGATCTATCGCGCGCTCGGTGGTGGGGCGGTGGGAACGAAGGATTTGGCGCAGCGGTGGGCGGCGTCGACTTGTCCGTGAGCTGTTTCTCTCCTCACCCCGACCCTCTCCTCTGAAGAGGAGAGGGAGCTACGTGCTGCTCACGGGCTGGTGACGGTCAGGCTCGCTCCGCTGAACGCCGCGTACGCGCGAATGCCGATGTGCCACTCACCCGCCTGAGGGTTCTGGAACGTGCAGGTCTCGTCGTTGCCGTCCTTGTAGGGGCGGCAGTCGTACGCGGTCGTGGTGCTGTTCGCGCCGAAGCGCACGTAGAGGTCCGCGTCGCCGGTGCCGCCGGAGACGACGACCGAGAAGCTCGACGTGCCCGCGGGAATGGTGACGGTGCGGCGCAGCGTGGTGCCCTTCGCGGCGTGCAGGTCGCTCTCGGTGAGCAGCGTGCCGCTCGGCGTCGGCGTGGGCGGAGGCGGCGTCGAGCCGTTGCCAATCTTCGAGGCGATCCACGACTGGAACGACGCGACGCGCGCGTACATGCCCGGCTTGCCCGCGACCGCGCAGCCCTCACCCCAGCTCACGACGCCGACGAGCTTCGCGCTGCTGCCCGAGCCGACGAAGAGCGGGCCGCCGCTGTCGCCCTGGCACGAGTCCTTGCCCGCGCGCATCGCGCCGAGCTGATCAGCGGTGAGCGTCCCGTACGCCGAGGAGATCTGCGCCTGCGTCGAGACGTCGACGTCGACGCGCTTCAAGCCATCGGGCGACGAGCCGTTGCTGCGCGTGGTGCCCCAGCCGCTCACCGTCACCACCTTGCCGGGCGCGAAGAGCGCCGCGTCGGCCTCGGTCGCGAGCGGAATCGCCTTCGCGTTCGCACCGCTCAGGTCGAACGGCGCGTTCACCTGCACCAGCATCACGTCCTTGCCCTTCTCGCTCGTGACGTAGCCGGGGAAGGTGATGGCCTGGGTGACGGTGCGAATCTGGCCCGCGGTGCGAATCGTCGAGAGCTTCGAGTTCGCCGCGCCGATCTTGTCGCCGACCTTCACCTCGCAGTGCGCCGCGGTGAGCACCCACGACGGCGCGATGATCGACCCGCCGCAGTACTGGAACCACGAGGCGTCCATCACCGCGACCTGCCACGGCACCGCGGCGATGTCGGCGTCGGTGCCGCCCACGATGCGCCCTTCCACGGTGTCGAAGGCGTCGTCGCTGTCGCTCAACACCGCCGTGTCAGGGCCGCAGGCGGTCAACAGCACCGACGTGATCGAGATCAACAGAGCCTGGAGCGTCGTGGGTCGCTGCATGGCGCCGCCCCAAAGCAGGGCTCACGCCAACGCCAAGCACATGAAATGTCTCATGTCGCATAACTCTCAGATTGGACGTGACTTTGAAAACAGCTCATACATGCCGAATCAATTCATGATCTTGCATTGAACTAATTTCAGTCAGCCGTCTCGGTTTCAGACGAATGTATGCCTGTGTCCGTCTGACACTCAGACACCCCTTTTCAGGGTGGGGTCGCATTGTCGATACTCCGCCCTTCCGACCACCATGCAGACCGTGCGCGCCCTCTTCGTCGTCACTCTCTCGACCGCTCTTCTTGCGCGCGCCGAGCCCGTGCAGCTGCCGACGCTGACGGATGCCGAGAAGAAGAAGCTCGATGCCGGCGAGGTGGTGGTGCACGAGTTGAAGCCCACCGACGGTCGCGGGGTCAGCGGTCGGGCGATGGCGGTCATCGACGCGCCCTCGAACGAGGTGTGGCCCATCGCGCGCGACTGCGAGCACTTCTCGAAGTTCCTCCCCGAGACGAAGACCTCGCGGAAGACGCTCGTCGACGGCGACACCATCTGCTTCGACGAGCTCTCGCTTCCCTTCCCGCTCACCAACTTGTGGGCCGAGACGAAGACGGTCGCGCGCGAAGAGCCCACCGGCTACTTCCACCGCGACTGGTCGTTCGTGAAGGGCACCTACAAGCGCAACCGCGGCGCGTGGACGGTGGTGCCGTGGGGCGAGAAGGCCGACAAGTCGCTCGTCATCTACTTCGTCGACTCCGACCCCGCGATGGCGGTGCCCGACTTCATCTTGCGCGCGGCGCAGGTGGGCTCGCTGCCGAAGATCTTCACCGGCATCAAGAAGCGCCTGGCTGATCTGCGGAAGACCGCGTCGTCGACCGCGCAGTAGCGTTTCGTCCTCCACCCCGGAGGCCTCGTGCTGCAGCGATTGCTGGGACTGCTGGGCTTCACGCCTCCGCCTCCGCCGCCAGCGCTCCCCGAGCTCGAGCCCATCGCCGCGCCTGGCGCGTCTTTCACACCGCGCTTTCCGCTCCAGCGCGTGCTGCGCGCCGCTCCGCTCAGCGAAGCCGCCGCCGCCTTCCTCGTGCGTCGACTCTGCGCGCTCGCCGCGGTGGGCGCGCCGCTCGAAGACCTCGGCTCACCCAGCGTCGAGCTCGGGCCCGGTGACGTGCTCGTCGCCGGCCGGCACCACCACGGCTGGAGCCGCCGCAGCAAAGGCCACTTCTCTTCCTTCAGCCCCGAGTCGGTGCGCGGGCTGCCTTCGACGGTGCAGAGCGACGTCTTCCTGCTCGGCGCGTTGCTCGTGGAGTGCGTCACCGGTCGCCCGCCGTTCAAGCGCGACAACGACTTCGCGACGCTGGAGGCCGTGCGGCTCGGGGCGCTCCCTCCGCTGAACGCGCTGTCTGACGAGCTCGCCCGCATCGTCGAGCGCGCCTGCCGGGTCGACCCCGACGAACGGTGGCCCGACCTCGCTGCGCTCGCCGCCGCGCTCCTCCCCGTGCAGGGTGACTTTGGTCACGCGGAGTGGCGCGCGCTGATGCTCCAGCACCTCCCCGCCGCGAAGGTGCTGCCCGCCGAGCCGCCTGCGCTCGTACCGCTCGTCGATGAGCCCTCTCGACTCGTCTACGCCGATCAGCTCGAGGAGACCGGCCGAACGCTCGAGGCCCGCTGGCTGCGGCTCGACTGTGGCGTGCGCGCGGCGTGCGGTGACGAGCAGCTCGGGTTGATCACCCAGCTCCGCGAGCTGACGCCGCAGGTCGACGCCGCGTTCCTCGCGTCGGTCTCACGCTCGCTCATCGATGGGTGCCCCGTGCGGCTGGGCTTCACCTGTCCCCTCTCGTGGGACCGGCTGCGCCGCACCGCGCAGCCACAGGTGCGCTTCTGCGACGGCTGCCACCGCGAGGTGCACTTCGCGACCAGCATCGACGACGCGCAGCACCGCATCGAGCAGGGCCACTGCGTCGCGCTGAGCGCCGACCTCGAGCCTGAGCGCGACGAGCTGCGCGACCGCGTCTACATGGGACGATGAACTCCCTCTCCCCTCGTGAGGGGAGAGGGTCGGGGTGAGGGGCTGGTGAAGACTTCTGCGGTGCGACGCGCCTCCCGATGCGACACGCGCCGTTGAATCTGGGCGGCGTCATGTGAGTCTGCGGCGCGAATGCGCGCCCTGACCGCCCTCTTCGCCGTGAGCGTCGTCGCGTGTGCCACGCCCGGCCCCACGCCAGCGCGAGCGCCCTCGCCGCAGGAACTCCAGCGCCGCGCGTTCGACGAGCACGCCCGCCACGAGGCGCGGCTGCGCGCGGGTGTCGACGCGTTGCTTGCTCGCGCGGAACTCGGCCGGGCCGCCGCGACCGCCGCGAGCCAGGCGCTCTCGTGGTGCGAGGCCCAGCGCCACGAACCGAACCACTTCAGCTGCACCACGGAAGACCTGGCGCGCTTCACCGAGGTCACGCAGAACCGCGCGCTCTTCGCGACGCCGCTCTCGCCGACGCAGGTGGACTGGAAGATCGTCACCTCGCCCTCCTGCGCCGATCTCGAGCACGTGCTCGGCAACCGCACCGCCGAAAAGCCGCGCCTCACCGCGACGCTCGAGCTGCTCGAGTGTTCCTTCAGCTCGACGCCGCTCAAGTGGAAGCCCGCGGCCTGCCCCGCCACCGGCGCCACGTGCAGAGACGGCGCGTCGCCCACGCGCGACATGTCGAACTGCGGCGACGGCCGCCCCTGCCAGCCCTCACCGCTGACCTGCCCGTGCCTGAGCGGCGGCCTCGACACCCGCGCGAGCGTGAAGGCCCTCATTCGCTTCGGCACGCAGGTGTCGGAGCTCAACGACCTGCGCGGCGGCGTCTCGTCGATCATCAGCGAAGACGCCCAGCCGAAGGACCCGCTTCCGCAGACGGCGCTCGCCTACTGGTCGGCGAACTTCGGCGGGCTCCTCGAGCCGCTGGGGCGCAGCGTCAACGCCCTCGAGCGGGTGCACGCCGCGCCGGGCTCCGACGACGCGGCGCTGGCGTGCGCAGAGAGTGGCGCGCGCGGTGCGGGGCTCAGCACGCGGGGCGGCGACACGTGCGAGGGCGTGTACGAGCGCGAGCCGACCGCACCGGCGGTGAAGGACACGAAGCCGCGGCTGCCCGAGGTGGTGGTGACGGCGGCGGCGCGGCGCATGAAGCTGCTGACCGACGACGAGGTGCTCGCGACGAAGCTGAGCATCGAGCAGGCGTCGGCTGGTTGGTCGGTGAAGATCAGCCGGCTCGGCTTCATCACCCAGGCCACCCACCGCACCGGCTCGGAGACCGGCGAGCAGACCGCGCGCTCGCTCCGCGAGTTCGTGACGCGCCACCGGCAGGCGCTGGGCTTTGCGACCACTCCCGAGGTGAAGGAAGACGGCGGGGGCTTCAGCGGGCCCCAGTGGCGCTTCGGCCCGGTGGTCGCGAAGAGCGGCATCGGAGACGTCACCATCGACAGCCATGCGTGGCCCTTTCAGTGCCCCGGCTTCGACGCGGCCGTCGCGCTCAAGCCGTGGTTGGGCGTCCCGATGTTGCGACCGATTCCCGGCCAGCCCTGCGACAACGGGAGCGGCGACACCTC
Organism: Myxococcaceae bacterium; assembly: GCA_046351675.1. Classification (GTDB taxonomy): domain Bacteria; phylum Myxococcota; class Myxococcia; order Myxococcales; family Myxococcaceae; genus Archangium_A. The sequence goes on along the minus strand of JAXLYB010000003.1, from coordinate 490,400 downwards.
GTGCCAGGGCCTCGCGCCGTCGAGTCAGCAGGCGCCGCTCTCGGTGCGCGACGTCGCGGTGCAGCCGAAGGTGGTGCTCGAGGTCGAGGGCGAAGACGAGGTGCTGCTCAAGTGCGCGGCGCAGCTCACGTTGCGTGGCTCGCTGGTCGGCAAGGGGCGGCTGCCCGACGCGATCGACCTCGACACTGGCGCGGCGATGGTCGGCGCGCTCTTGACCGAAGAGCAGCTGCGCTGAGTGCGGGGGCTCGATGCGGAAGGCGTGCGTGTGACGCTGCCCGCGCGCATCGCCGGAAACGTCACGCGCATCGTGGAGCCGAATCAGCGCCAGCGACCAGCCTCGATGCTGGCGCGCAGCACAGAGGCGTTGCGTGTGACGCTGCCCGCGCGCATCGCCGGAAACGTCACGCGCATCGTGGAGCAGAATCAGCGCCAGCGTCCCGCCTCGATGCCGACGCACAGCTCGAAGGCGTGCGTGTGACGCTGCCAGCGCGCACCGCCGGAAACGTCACGCGCATCGTGAAGCCGAGTCAGTCCGCCCTCGATGCCGTCGAGACGCTGGGCGCGCGCTAGATGCGGAAGGCGCCGCGCGGCACGAAGAGCAGAATCAACACCAGCGTCGCGACGGGAGCCCCGAGGCTGAGACCCAGCCCCCACCACGCGCGCGACGCGAGCTCGGTGCCACGCACGGCGACCAGCGCGCCGATCGACGTCAGCAAGCCGAGCACGCCCAGCCCGATCGCGCCCGCCATGCCCATGAAGCCGGCGGCGCCGCCGTTGCCTTGCTTGACCATCGCCACCACCGCACCGAGCACGCCGACCGCCATCGCCGCGGCTCCGAGTCCGAAGCCGGCCCACACCGCAACTTTCGAGATCATCGCACCGCCTCCTCGCGCACCGGGTTCTGCAGCTTCGCCACCACGCGCGCGCCGACCTGCCCGAGCATGAACAGCGCGAGCGCCGAGGCGACGAGCCCACCGCCCCACCGCCAGCCGGGAGACTTCGCCGCGACGAGGAAGCCGGCCGCCATCGCCGCGATGATCAACCCCGCGCCCGTCGAGGTGAAGTGGCCGAGCAGGTTCTCGGTGGTGAACTTCGCCTGGCAGCCACCGCACTGGTAGTCGTACTCCTCGCCGGTGGGCAGGCCACGGTGCGTGTGACGCGTGATGTTGGTGGCGATGCACAGCCCGCCGCACTTCCCGCACGTGCGCTTCGGTGGCCCGCCCGGGTAGCGCAGCCGCGGCGCAGGCACGCCCGGCACCACCCGCACCCGCTCGTCGAACTTCTGGTCGCGCCACGCAAGGTAGAGGAACGGCAGCCCGAAGACGCAGGTGGTGAGCGTGAAGATGCCGCCGAGAATCCAGAACGCGATGGTGCGCGAGCGCGGCTTCTTCACCTGCCACCCGCCGCAGTTCTGGCAGCGGTATTCGCGCGTCACCTCGCCGGTCGAGAAGCCGCTGGTGCTGTGCTGCCATTCCATGACCAGCAACACCGCGTCGGCGTTGCACCGGGGGCAGTGCCGTACTTCCGGGGGAGCAGGCGGTTGAATCGGGAATCTCCTTCACCGTTCGAACGAGGCGACTATTCTCGCACAGCCCATGCTCACCCTCGCCCTGACCCTCGCGCTCTCGCAGCTGCCGACGCCCACTGAAATCCTCGACAACGCCGAGATCGGAGACGCGACGCAGTTCATGCAGTTGCGCAGCCGCGGCGCCTACGAGGCGCAGCTCGTCGACAAGCAGAAGGGCAACACCATCATCAAGGGCACCTGGTCCATCAAGGACGACCTGCTCTCGGTGAAGGCCGCCTCGTGCACCGGCGGCGGCTGCAAGGACGCGAAGAAGGACTACACGGCGAAGGCGACCATCGTGGCGCCGCGCGCGATGTTGATCGACTCGACCGCGCCGAAGCCGTTCTTCCAGTCGGGCAGCTACTACTGCCACTACCTGGGCTGCGAGCCGCGCATCGGCGTCGAGATCCTCAGCAAGGGCGCGAACCTCCGCTCGATGCACGCCGTCGAAGACCACCTCATCGGCAAGAACCGCGGCCGCGACAAGACGGTGGTGTGGATTGGCCAGCGCACCGACACCGACACCACCAAGTCGCGCGTCGAGCTCTGCGGCCGTGATCTCGAGAAGGCGAAGGCGGGCCTCGAAGTGCTGAAGGCCGACCTCGCCGATGCGCCGTGGGTCGGTGAGTTCACCGTCGTCGAGGCGCCGGCCGACAAGTGCTTCTGGGACGTGCGCCTCTACGTGAAGGACGACGTGACGCCGCCCGTGAAGAGCAAGCGCTGACGAAAAAACAACGCTGACGCCGGCGCGAAGCCAGCGTCAGCGCGTGTACGGCGAACCAGCTCAGTTCTTGTTGTCGAACTCGATGCCCGCGCGGACCTCGGCGATGGCCAGGTTCACGTGCTCGATCGCCTTCACGCGGTGACCGCCCTTGTCGGCCGTCGCGGCCTCGAGCGCCTTCTTCGCGTCTTCGAGCTGCGCGAGCGCCTTGTGCATCATGGGCTGCTTCTCGGCGAACGCCTGGGTCGCAAAGCCGCCAACGAACGCCGACACCACTGCGATGAGGACCGTCTTCTTCATGGGGTGTGCTCCTTGTGTTGCGGGGAAACTGCGAAAACGACGTGAAGGTCAGTCAGTGCGTGTCGTCGAACCGCATGCCTTCGTCGACCTCGACGAGGGCCGCGCGAATTTCTTCGATGGCCCGCACGCGGTGGCCGCCCTTGTCGGCGGTCGCGTTCTCGAGCGACCCGAGCGCGCCTTCGAGCAACTCGCGGGCGTGTTGCATGCGGGGCTGGCGGACGTGGTGGGACGCGCACGCGCCGAGCGCGGCGGCGGCCAGGACGAGCGTGACGGTTCGCAGGGCTTTCATCGGGGCGCACGAAAGCCGGTCTGATCAGCCACCCACAACGAAATTCGACAGATCGAAGAACCCGAGAGTAGCGTTTCGCCTTCCATGAACGCCCCCCGCGCCTTCGTCCTCTCGCTGGTCCTCGGTTTGTTCGCCGGTCTCGCACCCAGCTGTGGAGGCAAGGTCTGCAATTCGTCGAGCTGCCCCACCGGCTGCTGTGACGCGATGCAGAACTGCCAGGCGCCCTCGCAGAACTTCTGTGGGCAGCTCGGCTCGACCTGCCAGACCTGTTTCCTCGGCCAGGTCTGCAACCTTGGCGTGTGCATGAGCGCGCAGACGGGCGGCGGTGGCCAGACGGGTGGCGGCACCACCGGCGGCGGGACGACCGGCGGTGGCGGTGGCACGACGGGCGGCGGCACGACCGGCGGTGGCGGCACGACGGGTGGCGGTACGACGGGCGGCGGCACGACGGGCGGCGGCACCACGGGCGGCGGCACCACGGGTGGCGGCACCGGCGGCGGCACCACGGGCGGCGGCACCGGCGGCGGCACCACGGGCGGTGGCACGGGTGGCGGCACCACGGGCGGCGGCACGGGCGGCGGCGGGACGAGCTGCACCAACTGCACGACCGGCTGCTGCAACAACGGCACGTGCCTCTCGGGCACCCTCGACATCGCGTGCGGCCGCAACGGCCTGGCCTGCCAGGTGTGCAGCGGCGGAACGCCGGCGTGCATCAACGGCAGCTGCACGGTGTGCAACGCCTCGACGTGCCCGAACGGCTGCTGCGACGGCGCGGGCCAGTGTCAGCCGGGCACCTCGATCTCCGCGTGCGGCCCCGGCGGCGGCGCGGCGTGTCAGGCGTGCCCGCTCAGCACCAGCTGCTCGACCGCGCGCGTCTGCGTCGGCAACCCGCCTCCGTCGGGCACCGCGGCCGGCGCGTGCACGTCCGACAGCAGCTGCTTGACCGGTGACGGCCTGAACACGGGCGAGACCGGGAGCTGCATCAAGGGCTCGCAGCCCGACGGCGGTCCGAGCGGCTTCCCCGGCGGCTATTGCATGCCGAACTGTCCCACGAACCAGGAATGCCTCGCCGGCACCTGCATCTCGCTGCCGACATCGGGCGGCTCGGTGAACAAGTGCCTCGGCAACTGCACCGGCACCGGCAAGGGCACGTGCCGCACCGGCTACCTCTGCGTCGGGCTCACGTTCAACGACGGTGGCGCGGCGCCGTGGGGCGTCTGCTACCTCGACTGCCGCTCGGCCGGCGTGAGCTGCGCGGCGCCTGCGACCTGCAACCAGTCGACCGGCCAGTGCATGTGAGCTGAGTCCAGCTCGCGAAGCTGCTGATCAGCCGCCGTGCGCTTTGGTGCGCTCGCTGTTCCGAGTCGCGCCGCCGAGACGCGGGCGCGCTGCGCTCGGTGGGCTGGCGGTCACTCCTCGGGCGGCGCGGGCCCTTCTCAGCGCCACCCGTCTTCGTAGCTTGCGCAGCAACCCTCACTCCTCGGGGCTCCTCGGGCGGAGCGTCTTCGAAGCTTGCGCGCGCAAACACGCGCGAAGAACGGCACGGTGCAGGTGACGCTGGTGCCGACGTCGTCGAACAACGGCAACTTCCGCGGTGGCACGCGCGGCTTCCCGTCGCCGTACCGCGCGCGGGTGTCGATCAACGGCGTGGTGAAGAGCGAGATGCTGACCGCGCAGACCAATCGCGACTGCCCATGCTCTCCCTCTCCCCTCGAAGGGGAGAGGGTCGGGGTGAGGGGAAGAACTTCGCCCATCGGCGCTGGCGCGGAGTGGGCTGACCCTCACTCCTCGGGCGGAGTGACCGCCGAACACGGCCCCGCTGCTGATCGCCACGTTGCGCTTCGGTGCGCTCGCTGTTCCGCGCGGTCGCGTGGTCGCGCCGAGTGACTGCCTGCTATTGGCCGCCGAGACGCGGGGCGCGCAGTGGCCTGACGCTCACTCCTCGTTCGGAGGTAGGCCCTTCTCGCGCGAACACGCGGGACGCATCGCCTCTAGCGGTCGATCTTCGTCTCGGGCTTCTTCGGCTCGCTCGACTCCGACGTCTGCTTCGCTTCCTTCGGGGCCTCGACGCCCGGAGACGAGCCCGAGCTCGAGGGGACTCCCGGCGGCTCGGTGATGCCGCTGCTGCTGCTGACGCTGCGCTCGCCCATCAGGGAGATCTGCTCGCGCGAGTCGAGGAACGGGTACGGCGTGACGCCGCTGCCTCCTGACGACGCGCCGGCCAGCCGCGGGAGTTCCTGGTCTGCGTAGCGCAAGAGCGTCGCGACCAGCGTCAGCACCAACGGGCCCATGAAGATGCCCGCGAAGCCGAACACGCCGATGCCGCCCAGCAGGCCGACGAACACCAGCAGCGTCGACGCCTTCGAGCTGCCCGAGATGATCATCGGGCGGATCACGTTGTCGCTGCCCGCGACGAGCACCACCGACCACGCCACGAGGAAGATGGCCCAACCCGTCTGGCCCTGCGCGATGAGCGTGATGGCCGCCGGGCCCCACACCAGCGAGGTGCCCACCACGGGAATGAGCGAGGCCACCGCGCCGACCGCGCCGAACACCAGCGGCGAGGGCAGGCCCGCGATGGCGAAGCCGATGCCGACCAGCGTGCCCTGCACCAGCGAGGTGACGAGCGTGCCGAGCACCACCGCGCGCGTCACGCCTCCGAGCGTCGCGGCGAGGTCGTCCTTGCGGCTGCGCGTCATGGGAATGAGGCGAATGCCGCGCAGCAACATCGCCTTGCCGTCGCGCAGGAAGAAGAAGAGCAGGAAGAGCGTCAGGCCGAACTGCGTGATGACGTTGACCGCGCCGACCACCACCGTGCCGCCGAGCGACGCCGCCTGCTGCAACGCGCCCTGCGCCGCTTCCGCCGCCGACGAGAGGATCTGCGCCTTCGACAGCGAGGTGAAGTCGCCCGCCTTGTCGAGGAGCATCTGCACCGGCTTCAGCTCGAGCACCAGCTGCAGCGCGGGCAACTTCCGCTCGGCCGCCTCGGCCTGGAAGCGGTTGAGCAGGTCGCTGGCCTGCCGCAAGAACGCGAAGACGAAGAGCGAGAGCGGGCCGGTCACCACCACGCCGACCACCGCGGTGAGAATGCCGGACGCGAGCCCCGGCTTCTTGGGCCACCGCAGCAGCAGCTTGTCGTTCGCCGGCTGGAGCATGAACGCCAGCAGCGACGCCCACATCAGCGGCACCGCGAACGGAAACAAGATTCGGAACAGCAGGTACGCCAGCACCGCCGCGGTCGCGAGGCCGAAGACCCGCGCGTAGTAGCGAGACGGCGTGAGCGAACTCATGGCGCCCTCGTACCACTCTGGGGTACAGCGGTCTGCGATCCCGTTTCAAGGAGTCGACCCGTGGGTTTCCTCGGCTCGTTGTTCAAGAAGAAGGCCCCCGCTGAGAAGAAGCCGGCCGCGCCGGCGGCGATGACGTGGCGCGCGACGAGCGTCACCCGCGAGACGCCCAGCACCGTCAGCTTCGAGCTCGACGGCACGATGTCGTTCAAGGCCGGCCAGTTCGTGCTGCTCCGCCCGACGGCGGCGATGCCGTGGCGCGCGTACTCGTTCAGCCGCTCGCCGAAGCAGACGCCGCTGCGCCTGACGGTGAAGGCCGTGCCCAACGGCACGGTGTCGGTGCACTTGAACGGCAAGCTCGCGCAGGGCGACACGCTCGAGGTGAAGGGCCCGTTCGGCCACTTCGTGCTGCCCGACACGTTCCAGCGCGCGGTGTTCATCGCCGGCGGTAGCGGCATCACCCCGTTCGTCTCGATGCTCGCCGAGCAGGCCGAGAAGGGCTGGCCCGCGCCCATCACGCTGATCGACTTCAACCGGTCGGCGAACGAGCAGATTCTGAAGACCGAGCTCGACGCGCTCGCGGCGGGCAGCGGCGGCAAGCTCACGCTGGTCTACGTGCTCGACGACGCGGGCAAGGGGCCTCCGACGAAGGAGAGCCTCGGCGCGCTGCTCGAGGGCGCTCCGGGCGCCGACGTGGTCGCGATGTGCGGGCCGCAGCCGCTGATGGATCTCGCGCGCACCGTGGCGATGCAGCGCTACCCCAGCGCGGTGGTGCTCGAAGAGAAGTTCACGATGTCGCACGACGGCGATGCCGGCGGCGCGACGCACCAGGTGGAGTTCGTGCAGGACGGCAAGCCGAAGGCCTTCCCCGTGAAGGACGGCGAGCACGTGCTGTCGGCAGCGCGCAAGGCGGGCCTCAACCTGTCGGCGGGCTGCGAGATGGGCGCGTGCGGTGTGTGCCGGGTGCGCGTGCTCGACGGGCAGATCAACATTCCCGATGACGCGTGCCTGTCTGACGGCGAGAAGGCCGACGGCTACGCGCTGGTGTGCGTCGGGACCGTGAAGGGCAACGCGAAGATCGAGCCCGCGCCCTGAAGTGATGTCTCCCTCTCCTCTTCAGAGGAGAGGGTCGGGGTGAGGAGAAAACTTCTTCTCGTCTTCCCGCACGTCCCTCGATGGTTACTCCTCACCCCGACCCTCTCCTCTGAAGAGGAGAGGGAGATCACGGCGCGCAACGCTGCGCGAACGTCGACCGCTCGAGGAACTGCGCGAAGAGCGCACGCCACGTCGACCACCGGTGCGCGCCTGGGTCGTGGAACACGCGCTCGGGCGGCAGCACGTCTGCAAGCATGCCGTCATCCGGAGAGAGGCGATCGCTCGAGCCGTACCCCAGCCACAGCTCGGGCGCCGGCGCGCCGCCGACGGTCACCTCGCGCAGCCACCGCCACAGCGCCCGCTCGTAGCTCTCCTCGGCATCGGGAGCGCCCGGCGTCCACTTCGCGAGTCCACCCGCATCGCGGATCTCCTTCGTCGTCGTGGTCGAGCCGAGCCACGGCGCGAGCGCGAGCACGCCATCGACCTTCGGTGTGCCCGGGCGGCGCTGCGGGTACGCGAGCGAGCCGTGTCCGCCCAGCGAGTTGCCGATGAGCCACAGCTCCTGCGCGCCGCGCTCGGTGGCCGCGCTCATCACGTCGCCCTCGAGCCGTTCCATGATGTCGCCGCGGTAGTAGTAGGGCGTGGTCGCGTCGGCCGCGATGACGTCGACGCTCAGGTGCTTCTCCCGCAGCATCGCGACGAAGCCTTCCTTCGTGAACGACTCAGCGCGGTCGCCCGCCCCCGGCAGAAAGACCACCACGCACTTCGCCGAGCCACCCGGCGCCGCATCGAGCACGCTGCGCATCGGCACCGGCGCGGGAATCGACGCGCAGCCAGAGGCGAGCACCGTGAGCGCGAGCAGGCGGAGGGAGGACATTTCGCAATTTCTTCTCCCGGCGCGCGCCGCGAGGCAAGGTCGGCGGCATGCGCACCGTCACGGCCTTGCTCTTCTGCTGTCTCTCGCTCGGGTGTGAGCGCGGGCCCTCGAAAGAGGAGCTCGCGAAGAGCGACGCGCTGGCCACCGCGGCGAAGGCGAAGCTCGACGAGCGCGTCGCGCACCGCACGGCCGCGCTGACGAAGGCGTACGCCGAGCTGGTGCCGCGCGCCGATCTCGGCCCGTGCCCGGTGAAGATCGAGCCGATGCCGAGCGGCCCTCCGAAGTCGTTCGACCTCGACCGCATGACGCGGCAATTGCGCACGCTCGAGCGGCTCGACCTCGAGTTCGTGCGCCCCGAAGACCTCGCCGTGGCGCCCGGCCCGCTGCTGCGCGGCGCGCTCGACACGGTGTCGCGCGCTCGCACCCTGCCGCTGGCCACGGCGACGCAGGAGATCGGCAAGGTGATGGCCGACGACCGGTGGGACTGGGACCTGGTGGTCGTCGAAGGCCTCTCGAAGAAGTCGAAGGGCGCCGGCGACGGCAAGACCTTCGAGGGCGGCTTCTTCATCGGCACCGCGTACCTCTACGACTACGCGAAGGACGCCGTGACCTGCGTCGCCGACCTCACGGTCGAGACGCCGAAGCAGGTGAAGGTGAGGACGCTGGCCGGCGCGAGCAAGGAGACGGTGTCGAACGCCGCCGCGTCGCAGGCCGACCTCGAGCTGAAGAAGGCGATTCTCGCGAAGGCGTGCACCGCGCTGGTGAGCGCGGGGCCAGTCGCCGAGAGTGGGAACTAGAACGTCAGGGACGCGCTGATCAGCGGCGCGCGCGGGCGGTGCGAGCCGACGCCGACGAACGAGGCGCCGAGCGGCGAGCGACGGCCTTGCGGGTCGGAGCCGCAGCGGCGGCCTTGCGAGCCGACTTCACCGACGGACGCGCGGGCGCGGCCTCGGGGGCGAGGTGCACGGCGGGCATCTGCGAGACCGACACGCGCTGCTTCATGCGCTCGGTGCGCGCGACGAGCTCGGTCTTCACCTGGTTGAAGTAGTCGCGACCACCGGGAACGACCGCCTGGCCGTCGATGATCTCCGGCTGCGCCTGGACCACGATGGGCCACGCCGGCGTGCGGGTGTCGAGCTGCTTGAGGCGCTGGGTCAGCATCTGCCGGAAGGTGGTGAGCGTCTCGAGCTCGGCGATCTTGCCCGGGGCGAGGAGAATCGCGGCGAACAGGCCCGGCCGGCCCGACTCGTCGATGCCCTTCATCGTGAAGGCGTCAGCGATGCCGAAGCCCGGCACCATCGAACGCATCACCAACTCGCGAGACAGCTCCTGCAGCTTTCCGTCCAGACGGGTGTCGTCCAACATGGGCGCGGTGTGTACATGATCTTGGCTTCATGACGCACCGGCTCACCTCAAAATATTTGTAACTTGCTGAATTCACGGCACTTCTCAGCGACTGAGAAGTCAGCGCATCAGGGTCGCGAGGGCGCGCGCGGTGGTGCCAAGGGCCTTTGCGCCGGCGCGTTGCCAGGTCGAGACGCTGACCGGCGCGGACCAGTCGAGGTCGATCAGCCGCTCGAGGTGACCGTGCTCCACGCAGCCCTCGAGGCTGAAGACGCGCACGTCGTCGCTGGCCCGCGCGGCGAGGCGGAGGTCGCGCGCGAGCTCGTCGAACGACAACTTGGGCAGCGGGTCGATGCCGCCGCCGGTGCTGCCCACCGCGATGGCGCGCGGCCGTGCGGGGCTCGCGGGGTCACGCGTCCACCGCTCGGTGAGGCCGGGCCCGAGCGGACCGAGCAGGCTGCTGTAGACCATCAGCACCTCGCGCCCGACGTCGACGTCGAGGCTGCTGACGAAGCGCTGGAAGAAGTGGCTCTGCGCGGCGCGGTCTTCGAGGAGCAACGGGAACTGGTAGCTCTCGAGCTCGAGGCCCTCGGCGCGGAGCGAGCGCACCAGGGCCTGGTACTGGTCGAGCGCGCGGGCGCGGCGGTCTCGATCGAGCGAGCGGCGCGCCCAGCGGCCCATCGCGCGCAGCGGGCGCTCGAAGAAGACGTCGAGTTCTTCGAGGGGCGGCTCGAAGTCGAGCCCGAGCACGTCGAAGTCCAACCGGTGCTGGTGCGCCCAGGCGCGGAACTGCTCGACGCGCGTGACGACGTGGGCGTGGTTGTCCCAGGTGGCGAAGTAGCCGTGCTCGCGCGGCAGGAGGAGCCAGGCGCCGGCGCGCACTCCGGCGTCACGCAGCGCCCGCACCGAACGCGCGCGGTCTTCGCTCAGGCAGCGCAGGCCGACGGTGACGTGGGCGTCGAGCGCGCGGAGCTGTGAGAACAGGCCCGGCGTGCGCACCAGCGCGGCGAGCGGCGCGGCGTCGAGCTCGGTGAAGAAGCCCAGGCGCGCGGGCTTCCCCGGTTTGGTCACCGCCTGGGCATCCTCGGGTGCGGAGGAGGAGGCGCGCTTCCCCGCGGTCACGGCTTCGGCATCGGCGGGGGCGGAGGCGGAGGCGGCGGCACGCCCGGCGGCAGCGGCTGGCTGGCCGGCGTACCGTTCGAGTTGCGCGAGAAGCGCTGCGCGAAGTCGGCGACCACCTCGCGCATCAGCTGGAAGTACGCCGCGTCGAGCTCGCTGGTCGAGCGCCCCGACACCGACACGGCCTCGATCTCGCGATCGCGCGCGGTGGTGGTCGCGACTTCCTTCGCGTTGGCGCGCTCCGGTGCGACCGCGCCCCACGCGCCGCCCTTGCCGCGGCGGGCCAGCAGCGTCACCGCGCGCTCGCGGGCGTCCTGCTCGGTGCGGATCCACCGGTAGAACCAGATGGTCTGGCCGGAGCTGATCAGCACCGCGTTCACGTCGAGCATCACGCCGAGGCGGCCGTTCTTGAGGAACAGGGCCTCGCGCTCGTTGAGCTGCGCGCGCAGCTGGGTGATCTCGGATTCCTTGAGCGCCGTCAGCTCTCCGACCACGCCGGCCTTGTCGGACTTGTGGAAGCTGCGTTCCCACCGGGCGTCGCGGCCGGGGCGCGCGTCGACGCGCTCGAGCGAGTTGACCTGGAAGAGCACCTGCGCGCCGAGCTGCTTGGCCGCGGCCTCGGGCGTCATGGTGTTGCTGACCATGCTGTTGATCTGCTTCCAGCTGAAGACCACGTAGCCGGCGCGGGTGAGCGCGCGCTCGAGCTCGGCCATCTCGACGCCGCAGCGGGTGGTGACGAGCGTGCCGCGGTTGCTCGCCGCGCCCGTGGCCGCCGACGCCGTCTCGCTCGCGCAGACGTCGGGCGCGCGCACGGCGACCTGCTTGATGCTCGAAATCGCCGACTGGAACGCGGGCGTGGGGGTGATTTCCGGGAGGTCGTCGCGCGTCGACTCGACCAGCCGCGAGCGCAACAACACGTACTGGCTCTTCGGCGCACCGCAGCCGGCCGCCACCAACGCCAGACACGTCACCGCCATCGTCTTCCGCAGCGCCTTCATCAGTCCCCCGTTCGAGGTGTTCAGCGAATGGTCCACACGGTGCCAGGCACCATGGTGAGGTCGGTCTGCAGCCCGTAGACCTTGCCCTCGCCACCGACGGCCTGGAGGTCGACGCACTGTTGCATCAGCCCCACCGCGAGCGACTGGCCGGGCTTGAGCGGAGAAGGCACCAGCGGGTTCCACGCCGCCTCGCCCCCACCGCACGGGCGCCACTGCAGCGTCACCGTCGCGCGGCAGTCGTTCATGATGGTCATCACGTCGGCCGGCTTCACGACCTTCACGGGCTTCTGGCGACGGGAACACGAGCTCGCGCCGACGGCGAGACCGACGACGAGCAGGAACAGGAAGGGCCGCATCAGTGGGGCAGCCACGTACAGCATCGGACGCGGCGCGTCACTGATCGGCACCGGGAAGTGCGGGCTGCTCGTTGATTCTGAAATCAATCTGCGGGAGATCGTCGCGCCCATGGGGCTTCTGCGCGCAGTCGTGCTCGGGTCGTGCGTCGGCGTCTGCTGCTTCTTCTCGTGCGGGACGCCGGTGTCGAGCGACGACGGCGGGTCGGGCGGCGGCTCGACGGCGACCGGTGGATCCGGCGGCGGTGCGATGACGGGCGGCGGGGCGGGCGGTGGCGCGGCGACGGGCGGTGGCGCGGCGGGCGGTGGCGCGGCGGGCGGTGGCGGTGCGGTCGGCGGAGGCGCGGGTGACGACGCCGGGGTCGATGCGGGCTTCGACGCGGGCGTGGTCGACGCTGGTCCGCCTCCTGATGTCTCGCTGCCGGCGCAGCCGTGCGTGGACAGCGCCAGCGCGGTGACGGCGGCGGCCGGCACCCCGTCGCAGGCCCTCGGAGAACGGCTCGCGTGTCACTTCGAGCGCTCGCTCACGGCGAACGAGGTGGCGATGAAGACGCCCTCGGCGCCCGCGGCCGCGAGCCCGGTCGACCTCTTTCTCATCTCGTACCGCACCACGCGGCGCGGCCAGGTGCCGGGCGCGGGCACGGCGCGCGTCTACCTGCCGAAGCAGCCCGCGGCGGGTCCGCTGCCCGCGGTGGTGGTGGTGCACGGCTCGGTGGGCGTGGCCGATTCCTGCGCGCCGAGCGCGGAGACCGAGGGGCTGTTCAGCATGGCGATGCCGTGGGTCTCGCGCGGCTACGCGGTCATCGCGCCCGACCTCGCCGGCCTGGGGAACGCGACCGTGCAGGGCTACGTCGACAACCACGACACGGCGATGTCGACGCTCGACGCGGTGCGCGCGCTGCGCTCGTTCGTGCGGCCGCGGGCCATCGACGGGCGCGCGATTCTCGTCGGGTTCAGCCAGGGCGGTGGCGCGGTGCTCGCGGCGCAGAGCCTCGAGGGCGCGTACGGGTCCGGCGGGCGCATCGCGTCGGTGGTGGCGGTCGCGCCGCAGTTCTTCACGCGGCTCAACTCGTTCGGGTTCGTGAACATGCTGCGCATGCCCGACGCGCTGACCGTCGCGCAGGGGTACACCAAGCCGGTCGTCGCGGCGCTGCGCACCTACGCCTGGTACGAGAACACGCTCGGCGCCGGGCACGGGGTCGAGGCGTTCCCGGCTGATGGTGGCGCGGGCACGGTGGCGGCGCTCGAGTCGCGGTGCCTCATCGATCTCGGCGCCTGGCTCCCGAGCAACCGCACGCACGTGCGCGACTTGATGGACGACACGCTGCGCACCACCTTCCTCGCGTGTGTCGATGGGCCGTTCTCGAGCGGGTGCGTGCCGCCGGGGAAGACGCTGTACGACGGGCTGTCGGGCGACACGCTGCACGGCGACCCGACCGGCGCGCCGGTGCTCTACCTGCAGGGCTCGCTCGATACCGTGATGCCCATCGGGGAAGAGGCGGCGTGCAACGTGCCGGCGATGCGGAATGCGGGCGTGCCGTTGACGTTCTGCACCGATGGGTTGGCGCTGCACTCGAACATCTACGACCGGAATGTCGAGCTGGTGCGGACGTGGGCCGAGGCGACGGCGCTCGGGCTGCCGGCGCCTTCGTGCACCGTGGGGACTCCGCCGGCGTGCCCGCCGTGATGTGCCAGCGCGGGGAAGGTCACGCGCATCGCGCAGTTCCGTGGGTGTGACGTTGCCGGCGCCCTCCGCGGGGAGCGTCACGCGTATCGCGCAGTTCCATGCGTGTGACGTTGCCGGCGCCCTCCGCGGGGAACGTCACGCGCTGCGCCAGGGCCTTGATGGGACGAGGGGCCGGCCGGGTGCGCTTGCGGTGCCGAACAGCCGGCGTGCCTCTCGGCACGGCACGACGTGACTCCAGAGGGGTCGGTTGTCACGAAATGGCGGCTCCAGCGCTCCAGCGACCAGATCCTGACAACCGACCCCGTGAACTGCGCATCCTCGGCCGAAGCGAGGGGCTGACCGGGTCGAGCACCACCAGAGCCCGCCAAGCCCGCGTCCCTTCGAGGCCCGACCTGCGCGACTTGACTTTAATTAGTGAACGTCGTTTATTTTTCACATGCTCGTCACGCAACAGGCCCCTTCCCCCCGCGCGCGCCGCCGCGACGCCAACCAGGGGCGCATTCTCGAAGCGGCGATGGAGCTGGTGGCGACCGGCGGGCTCGAGGCGCTCTCGATGGCCCGCCTCGCCGAGGCGGCCGACTACACGGCCGGCGCGCTGTACCGCTACTTCCCCTCGAAGGACGCACTGCTCGCGACGATGGTCGGCCAGGTGCTCGACGAGGTGCAGGTGTTCCTCCTCGAGGCGGTGCCCGCCGGCGCGCAGCCCCGCCCGATCGCGCGCATCTTCGCCCTCGCCCACGCGTACGCGCGCTTCGCGAAGGAGCGCCCCCACGCCTTCGGCCTCCTGTCGACCACGCTCGCCGAGCCGCGCGTGCTGCTCGCCGACGCCGCCGCGAGCCCGGTGCACGAGCGCGCCATCGCGGTGCTCGAGCAGCTCGCGTCCGCGCTGGGTGACGCCACCGCCGCGGGCCAGCTCCGCGCGCCCCCGGGCGCCGACGGCGGTGAGCTCGAGCGCACGCTGGTGCTCTTCGCGACGCTGCAGGGGCTCCTGCAGCTCGGCAAGCAGGCCCGCTTCGTGCCGTCACTCGCCGACCCCACGCCGCTGCTCGACCACGCGCTCACCACGCTGCTGACCGGCTGGGGCGCCAAACCGAAAGACCTGCCCTCGGAGAAGAAGTCATGATCGCCACCCTGCTCTCGTTGCTGCTCGGCGCCTTCACCTGGACGCTGCTCGAGTACGTCATCCACCGCTTCCTCGGGCACGACCCGCGCACGCGCCCCAACCCGTTCGCGACCGAGCACGTGCGCCACCACGCCGAGGGCGACTACTTCGCGCCGAGCTGGAAGAAGGCGCTGGCGACGCTGGCCTTCGTGGCGATCATCGGCCCCGCGCTGTGGCTGCTCCCGGCGACGGACCTGAGCGTCGCGTACCTCGCGGGCCTGCTCACCATGTACGTGAGCTACGAGGTGCTCCACCGCCGGCTGCACACGCACGCAGGCATCGGGCGCTACGGCCGCTGGGCGCGCGAGCACCACTTCGCGCACCACTACGGAGACCCGCGCTTCAACCACGGCGTCACCAGCCCCATCTGGGACGTGGTGTTCGGCACCCGCAAGAACGTCGAGCGCATTCGCATTCCCTCGCGCTTCGCGATGCCGTGGCTGACCGACCCGGTGACCGGTGGCGTGCGCGACGAGTTCTCGGCCCGCTTCGTGTTGTTCTGATCAGGCGGGGTCGACCTGACACCCTGATCAGCGGCCCACACCTCCGCACTGGACCGCGGTGAACCGGCGCGGCAGAAGCAGGGCGTGGACGCGGACATCGAGCGCTTCCTCGACGACAGCCGCGCCCGCCTCGGGGCGCTGACCAACCAGCACACCCTCAAGGGCCTCTTTCTCCGCGGCTACCTCGAGGTCTTCCGTGGCCTGGGCGGCGAGGCGCTCGCGACGCGCTGCCGGCGGGCGATGGGCCTCGACCGCATCTTCGACTTCCGCGACTACCCGTACGCGACGATCGTGCACCTCGCGATCGACCTCGCCCCCGAGATGGCGCCCCGCTACGGCGGCGTGCACCCGTGGCTCTACGAGATGGGGGCCGCCGCGACGCGCTCGTTCCTCGGCAGCGTGCCCGGCCGGCTGTTCCTCGCCACGCTGCGCCCGTCACCCAAGACCATGCTGCGCGGCATGCCCCAGGCCATCGCCTCGACGTTCAGCTTCGGGCTGCGCGCGGTGCGCTTCACCTCGGAAGAGTCCGCCACCTTCGCGTGCCGCGAGGACTTCTCGGCCGCTCCGTCGAACGCGGGCGCGGTGCACGCGGCGCTGGCCGCGGTGGGCGCGAAGGACATCAGCGTCGCCATCGAGTCGCAGTCGCTCTACGACTACGACCTGCTCGTCTCGTGGAAGTGATCAGGGCGAGACGACGGCCTTGAACGACGCGGTGCCCTGCACCACCGCCGAGCAGCTCGCCAGCCCCTCGCACTTCGTGACGGTCGTATTCACCAGCCAGGTGAGCGCGACGTCGCCCGAGGCCGAGGCGGTCTGGGTGGGAATGGTGACCGTCAAACTCGACGGCAGCTGCGCGCCCTCGGTCCACACCGCTTCGGCGCCGCCGCTCGGGGTGAAGGTCGCCTTGTAGCTGTTGGTACCCTCGGCCGGCGCCGAGACGAGCCAGCGCACGGTGCCCGCGGAGTGGAGCGTCGCCGGCGGCGAGTCGGCGACCGCGGTGCCGAGGTTGAGCGTGTTGATCACCATGGTCATCGTGGTGACGTCGTCGGTGAAGACGATCTCGCGCGGGGTGGTCTTGGTGTCGGGCGTGATGAGGAAGCCGGGGAACTGGCAGCGATCGGTCTCGTTCATCGCCATCGGGTCGTAGGAGCCGGCGCTGCCCGCGACGCCCATGCCGTCGAGCGTAGCGCGCAGGTTGGGCACCGTGCCGCAGCCGCCGGTCTTGCCGGTGTCGTAGGTGAGAATGACCTGCAGCGGACCGCTCGCGCGGCGCTGCGCGGTGAGCGTCGGCGCGATGAGCTTGCCCAGTGCGGGCGTCGGCGGGTTGCAGCCGGTGAGCAGGCTGATCAGCAGAGCGGGGATCGCGAGGAACGGGGCGAGCGGCTGACGCATGGCCGCGCGTTCTACTCCCTTCAGGCGAAGACTTCGAAGTCGATGAGCAGGCGGCAGAGCGTGCCCTTCGCGGTGTAGCCACCCCACACGAAGAACTCGCCGCGCGGCTTGCCGGTCTCGAACGCGACGGAGTGCCGGCCCTCGAGCTTCGTGGCCTGCAGCACCTCGGTCGATTCCAGCGTGGTGAGGTCGACCGCGCCGCGCTCGCCCATCAGGCGCACGCCGTCGAAGTCGGTGCGGTGCTCGTGCGCGAGCTGCTCGAGCCGCTCTCCGAAGCCCGGCTCAGCGATGGCCATCGAGCCGGCATCGAGGGCGAGGTGCTCGGTGGCGACCCACTGCTCGGTGCGCGCCGTCGGGTCGAGCGCCTGCGACGACGCGCGCGTGAGGCCGGTCAACCGTTCCCACCGCTCGGGCAGCGCCTTGACGAGCACCAGCCGCACGAGATCGTTGCGCGGGCCCTCGCGGCCGTGTTCGCGGGATCCGCGGGCGATCTCCACCGCGAACTCGCCCTGCGGCAGCGAGCGGTCTTGCGGGAACAGGCACCCGCCGAGCTCGAGCTGGCCGCCGCGCGGCTTGAGGCGCGTCGCGCTCTGGTGCACCTCGAAGCGCACGCGCGTCTCGACGCCGCCGTGGGACTCGACGTGCACGTAGCGCGGCACGAAGGCGCGCTCGAAGAGGCCGAGGCGCGTCTCGCTGGGCTGGGTCATCGGGGGGCTCCGGTGGGAAGGGCCTTCAGGTCGGCGAGCAGGGCGGCGAACGCAGGGTAGTCGGGGTCGACGTCTCCCCGCAGCGCCACTTCCATGTCGTGCACGAAGCGGGTGACGGCGGGGCGGGCGGCGTCGGGCACGCGCGCGGGCACGCCGTCGAGCACGCCACGCGGCCACTGCACGGCGGCGGTGCGCGCGGCATCGGCGCACGCCTCGAGGCGCTCGGTCGCCTCGGGCACCTTGCCCAGCTCGAGGAGCCCGAGCGCGTAGAGCCAGCTGGCCTGCGGATCTTCGGCGGCGTCGACGTCGTCGGCCGACAGCTTGAGCAGCGCGGGGCGCTCTCCACACGCGACGGCCGCGAGCACCCACGACGCGTAGTACATCGAGCCCTTCACGCCCTCGGCGAGGAGCTCGTCGTAGCGCTCGCGCGCCTCGCACGGCCGCCCCGCGTCGATGAGGATGTCGGCGTACACCGCGCGCGCCTGCAGGTCCTTCGGCTCGATGGCGATGATCGACTCGTAGACGGTCTTCGCGTCGCGCAGCGCGGCCTCGGCCTCCGACTTGCGGCCGACCCACCCGAGCATCATCGCCTGCTGCTCGTCGAGGTTGAGCCACACGCGCAGGGTGCGCACGGTGCGGTAGCGCACCGGCACCGCCTTGATGCGCTCGAGCGCCTTCGCGGTGAGGGCGAGGCTCTCGTCGGCGTTCGACGGCGAGAAGCTCGCGAGCGCGAGCCGGCCATGACTCGAGGCCGAAGACGTCAGGCTGTACGGGTCGGTGGGCAGCTTCTTGAGCACCTCTTCGTCCGACGCCAGCTCGAGCCGCGCGAGCTCGATCGCGCCCTCGGCGTTGGCCGCGTCTTGCGCGTAGATCGACAGCCGGCCCCACCCGTGCGACTGCGCGCGCAGCCAGCGCACGACGTCGCGGTCGCGGTCACGGTACGCGTCGAGCACTTCTCGCACCGCCGACAGCGAGGCCGTTCCACCCGGGGCGTGGCGCAGCTTGCGCACGTCGACCTCGCCGAGCTCGCACAGCAGCGCGACCGAGCGGAGGAGCGGATCGGCGCGGATGCGCGCGTCGCCGACGGGGAAGTGGGCGCGGCATTCCTCGTAGAGTTCCTGCGCGGCCTCGAGGCGGGTGAGGTTGACGTTGGTGAAGCCCAGCGCCTGCAGCACCTGGCCGTAGGTGAGCTCTTCGTCGGGCGAGAGCTTTTCCTGCGAGCGGAAGTACTCGAGCGCGGGCGAGGCGACGTCGTCGACCACGTCTTCGGCGCCCGGCAGCATCCACAGCTTGTCGGTGTACGCCTGCAAGATGTTGCCGGCGAGCGCGCGCGCTTCACGCCGCTGCACGTCGAGCCGCCAGGTGAGGAAGGCGACGGTGAGCACCAGCGCGGTGGCGAAGGTCGCGGCGATCGACAGCGCGAAGCGGTTGCGTCGCCCGAAGCGCCACGCGCGCTGCAGCGGCGTGTACTCGCGCGCGCTGACGGTGCGGCCCTCGAGCCAGGCCTGGAGGTCTTGCGCGAGCTGCGCGGTGGTCGCGTAGCGCTGGGCCGGGTCACGCTGCAGCGCCTTGGTGCACACCGCGACGAGGTCCTTCGGCGCGGCCGGCTCGAGCGCCTGCGGCGGCAACACCGGGTCCTGGAGGATCTTCGTCAGGCAGTCGAGCGGGCTGGTGCCGATGTACGGCGGGCGGCCGGTGAGCACCTGGTAGAGGAGCGCGCCGACGCCCCACACGTCGGTGCGGTGGTCGATGTCGCGCTTGCCCGCGGCCTGCTCGGGGCTCATGTACGAGGGCGTGCCGACCGCGCCCATGTCGACGCCGCCGGTGATGTCGGGCGCGCTGGGGCGATCGCCGCTCTCGCTGTGCGCGCGCACCTTCGCGAGGCCCCAGTCGAGCAGGTACGTCTCGCCGAACTTGCCGAGCATCACGTTCTGCGGCTTCACGTCGCGGTGGAGCACGTCGCGGCTGTGCGCGTAGGCGAGCGCCTGCGTGACCGCGATGAGGTGCGGCATCAGCTTGAGGCGCGCGTCGAGCGTCTTCGCGGCGTCGAGCTCGCTGGCCAGCGTGCGGCCCTCGATGCGGCGCATCGTGTAATAGAGCGCGCCGTCGACGCGCCGGCCCGCCTCGTAGATGGGCACGATGGCCGGGTGCTCGAGCTGGGCCGAGAGCCGCGCCTCGCGGAGGAAGCGCGCTTCCTGTTCCATCGACGCCATGGTGTCGAGCTCGCGGCCGCTGCGCGTGGCGTGGAGTTCCTTCCACGCGACGGTGCGGCCGAGCACGTGGTCCTTGAAGGCGAGCACGCGCCCGATACCGCCGCGGCCGAGCTCGGCGTCGGTCGAGGTGTAGCGGCCGGGCATCTCGGCGACGACGAACTCCAGGCCCTCGAGCGATTCCTTGCTGACCACGTGCTCGCCGGAGTTCACGGTGTCGTCGAAGCCGCCGAACGACTCGGTGTACGCCTGCGCCCCGAGCGTCAGGGCGCTGAGCGCGCGCGCGGGGTTGCCGTGGGTCTCGAGGCCCTTCGCGACGCAGGCCTCGAGCAGCGCCACGTCGGCCAGGCCGAGGATCTTCTGTTCTGCCAACCACGCGCCGAAGGCGGTCTCGGTCTTCGACTTCGCCCACGCGGCGGTGTGCACCTTGAGGGCGTCGGCCGGCAGGAAGCCGAGCTGCACCGCGAGGAGCCCCAGCAGCTTGTCTCGTTGAGACGACATCGGTGGCGATTGTGCCCGAGGCGGGGCGCGCGCGGTGGACTTCAGCTCGCGCGGCGGGTCGGCGGCACGCTCGCGAGCGCCGCCTTGAGCTCATCGAGGCGCAACGGCTTGGGCAGGAAGGCGTCCATGCCGGCGTCGAAGGAAGCCGCCCGGTCGGAGTCGTACGCGTTGGCGGTGACGGCGATGATCCACGGCTGGGGCGAGAGCGGCAGCGCCCGGATCTCGCGCGCGGCGCCGAGGCCGTCGAGCACCGGCATCTGGAGGTCCATCAGCACCACGTCGAACGAGGCGCTCTGCAGCATCTCCACTGCCTGGCGGCCGTCGAACGCGCTGGTCACCTCGCAGCCGAAGCGCTCGAGAATGCGCCGGCCGATGGTCTGGTTGACGGGGTTGTCTTCGACCAGCAGCACGCGCTGCGCGCGCGGCGCCGAGGGAGCGGGCGTGATGGTGACGCGCGGCGCGGCGGTCTCGCGCTTGAGCTGGAGCTCGCAGGCGAAGGTGCTGCCCCGGCCCGGGCGGGTGCTGACGACGAACGCGCCGCCCATCTGCTCCACGAGGCGGGCGCAGATCGACAAGCCGAGCCCGGTGCCCCCGAAGCGGCGGGTCTGCGACGCGTCGGCCTGCGAGAAGGGCCGGAACAGGCGCGCGACCGTGTCGGGGCCCATGCCGATGCCGGTGTCGGACACCACGACGTGCAGCCGGTGCCGCTCGCCATCGGGGTTCAAGGCGAGCGCGAGCGTCACCACGCCCTGGTCGGTGAACTTGAGCGCGTTGGCGAGCAGGTTGCCGATGACCTGCACCACGCGCACCGGGTCGCCGCGCACCAACTCGGGCAGCACCGCGGGCCACGAGACGCGCAGCTCGAGCCCCTTCTGCTGCGCGACCGCGCGGTGGAGCGCGACGACCGTCTCGACTTCGGCGCGCAGGTCGAACGCGCGCTCGACGAGCTTGAGCTGCCCCGCCTCGATCTTCGAGAAGTCGAGCACGTCGTTGAGAATGGTGAGCAGCAGCTCGCCGCTGCGCCTGATGAGCTTGAGCGAGTCGCGCTCGGGCGAGTCACGGCCGGCGCCGTCGCAGAGCAGGTCGGCCGTGGCGAGGATGCCGTTGAGCGGCGTGCGCAGCTCGTGGCTCATCACCGCGAGGAAGGCGTCCTTGGCGCGCGTCGCTTCCCACGCGTGATCGAGGGCGCCACGCAGCTCGCGGGTGCGCTCCTCGACACGCGCGGCGAGGTCGGCGCTCAGGTCGCGGAGCTGGGCCTCGGCCTCGCGCAGCAGGCGCACGTCACGCTCGCTGCCTTCCAGCGCCTCGCGCAGCTGCCCGGTGAGCTTGCCGGTCACGGTGCGCTCGAGCGACAGCTCGGCGATGAGCGCGCGCTGCCGGCTGGTGAGCACCAGCGCGAGGAGGAACACGATGCTGCTGATGCACACCATGTTGACGACGAAGAACACGCGCACCACCACCGGCGACGGCGTGAAGGCGACGTGCCTCGAGAACCAGTCGTCGAACGCGCCGGTGATGAGGGTCAGCAGGCAGAACATCGCCAGCCACGTGATGCTCTGGCGGCGTTCGCCGAAGGTGAGCGAGCCCACGAGCGCGATGGTGGCCCACAGCATCACCCCGCCGCTCTTGATGAAGCCGCCCAGCGACCACTGGAAGAAGAACGGCAGCGCGAGGCTGAGGAGCACCTGCAGCACCCGCGCACTCGCGACCCGCCGCGTACGACGCAGCGAGACGAGGTTGAGCGCCGTCAGCACGCCGTAGCCGAGCGGGATGATGCTCGCGGCGACGAGGCCCTGCGAGAGTGCGAGCGCGCCCCACACCACACCACCGAGGCTCATGAGGGTGCCGCCGAGCACCACCACGTGGCGGTCGAGCGTCTGCGCGTCGCTCTCGGGCTCAGCGCGTCCGAGGTCCCACAACCACGACCACATCGCTGTTCCTCCGGACATCGTCTCCTCGCGCGGAGACCTTGATCAGCTAACGGGACGCCGCGGCCCCGTGGGGCGCGTCACGGAATTGACGTCGTGGCGTCGAGCACCGTCGCGTGGTCTTCGCCGGGCAGCACCCGCGTCGTCAGCGTGCCGGCCGGCTCGATGCGCGCGCGCCAGGCTTCGAGCATCGACGGCGGGAGCGTGTGGTCATCGGCGCCGTGCAGCGCGAGCACCGGCGCGCCGACGCGCAACGACGGCTCGACCTCGTACACGTCACCCTCGAGCAACGCGGCCCAGGGCGCGCGGGGCAGCATCGCCAGTTCCGCCGCGCCGGCGATGGTCACCACGCGCGCGGGCGGCGTGCCGCGCTTGGTCCATTCCGCGGCGACGTGGGCGGCGGTGGGCGCGCCGAGCGAGAAGCCGACGAGCGTGGTGTCGGCAGGCGTGACGCCGTGGGCCGAGAGCACCACCAGCGCGTCAGCGACCGCGACCGAGGGCGAGGGCTCTCCTCCCGAGCCGTCGAAGCCGCGGGGCGCGAAGGTGAGCAGCGAGCGGCCGGGCGGCTCGGTGCGCTCGAGCCAGCGCGCGCCCTGGTCGAGCGGCCGCTCGTCGTTGCCCGCGAAGAAGACGAGCCAGCCCCCACCGGTGCCGCGACGCGTGGCCACGCGCAGCGCGACGCCGGGCGCGACCTCGACCGAACTGACGGTAAAGCGCGCGAGCTCCGGGCCTTGCGACGACGCGGGGCCGGTGAGGTAGGGGAAGCGGTGCAGCTTGCGCCCCGCCGCGCGGCGCAGCACGAGCGCCCCCACGGCGAGCACGACGACGACGGCGAGCGCCGCCCCGGCACGCAGCGCGCGCCCGCGCATCACGGCGCGAGGGTCTCGAGCACGCGGGCGGGGGAGCCACCGACGCGCGCGTTGGGCGGCACGTCCTTGTTCACCAGGCTGCCGGGCTGCACGACCGCGCCGGCGCCGACGGTGACGCCGGGCAGAATGATGGCGCGCGCGCCGACCCAGGCGCCGCGCTGCACGGTGACCGGCGAGCGCGTGACGTTGCCGGCGCGGTGCTCGGGGGGCCCCAGCTCGTGCGTGCTGGTGAGAATCATCACCTGCGGCCCGAGCGTGACCTGGTCTTCGAGCGTGATGTGGTGCTCGAGGTCGAAGGTGCAGCCGACGTCGATGACGCACTCGCGCCCGACGTGGAGGTGCTGCGCGAGCGACACGCCGCCCGTGATGCGGGGCTGGCCGTGCACCTGCGTACCCTCGCCCACCTCGAAGCCGACCTGCTCGAGCAACCGCGCGCGCACCTCGCCGCCGACCTCGCCGGGGATCAACTTCGACAGCGCGCTGACCGCCTCGAGGCGCGGGTTCAACGCGTGCAGCTCTTCGCTCACCACGCGCGTCAGCTTCGACCACACCGATTCACTCATGACGGCTTCCTCATCTTCTTGAACCGCGCGCTGAACTGCTGCTCGTCGGTGAGCTCGATGCGCACGGGCACCTTGTACGCGGCGAGCTTGTCTTTGCAGAACGCGCGCAGGCGCTTCTTGAAGGCGTCGAGCGGCTCGGGCGTGACGAGGTTGATGCGCGCGGCGACGAACTGGCCGGTGAGCGGGCTCTTCTCTCCGTGCACCGCGGCGTCGGCGACGTTGGGCAGCTGCAGCAGCACCGCCTCGACCTCCGCGGGGTAGACCTTCTGGCCGCCGACGTTGATGAGGTCGGTGGTGCGCCCGAGAATTCGCACCCACGTCTCCGGGCCGCGCTCGCCGGTGCGTTCCTCGACCTCCACCGCGTCCTGGGTGTTGAGCCAGCCGTCGGCGTCGAACAGGTCGGGCGCGTTCAGGTAGCCGAGCATCGCCGCGGGTGACTTCACCCACAGCACGCCGTCGCGCACCTGCACCTGGTAGCCCTCCTGCGTGAACGAGAGCCACAGCGAGCCGTCGGGGCGCGAGCGGCTGCGCAAGACGCCCAGTTCCGAGAGCCCGTAGGTCTGCACGCAGCGCACCTGGGGCAGCACCTCGTTCAAGCGCGCGAGGGTGGGCAGCGGCATGGGCTCGGTGCCGTAGGCGATGACGTGCAGCGACGAGAGGTCGTGCCGCTTCCACGCTTCCGACAGCAGCACGAGGTTCAAGAAGGTGGGCGAGGTGGGCAGCGTGTGCACCCGGTGCTTCGCGACCAGCCCGAGCACCACGTCGGGGTCGCGCGAGGGCGTGGTGACGATGCCACCGCCGTTGGCGAGCGCGTTCATCAGCGTGTCGATGCCGCCGATGTGGTCGAAGAGCAGGAAGGTGAGGACGGTCTTCTTCTGCCGCGGCGCGTGGAACTTCTCGAGCAGCGCGTCGAAGTCGTGCAGCACGGCCTTGGCGGCGCCCGAGCTGCCCGAGCTGAAGATGACGAGCCCGGCGTGGCCGCGAGACCGGAGCTGCGCGAAGAGCGGGTGCCCCGGCGTGCGCGCGTGCTTCGTGACCTGGTGCGCGTCGGCCTCGTCGATGACGACGGTGAGCTCGGCCTGGGAGATGGCCTCGAATTCCTCGCGGTGCACGCGCTGGCCGGGCGTGACGGGCACGGCGACGGCGCCCCGTTCCAGCAGCGCCAGGAGCAGCGCGGTCGACTGCGGCGAGAAGGTGGCCTCGACGACGACCACCGTGCCCGCGACGATGCCGAGCTCGGGGAAGCGCGCGAGCCACGCGTGGGTGCGCTCGACGAGCGAGGCGTAGCTGAGCGACTGCGCGGCCCAGCTCAGCGCCGGGGCGTCACCGAAGCTGCCGAGCCGTTCGAGGAGCCAGTGCCGCATGGCGAGACGTCAGGTGATGCCGCCGAGGTACAGCACCTGGCCGGTGATGTTGTCGCTGGCGGGCGACATGAAGAAGTCGCAGACGTTGGTGCAGTCGTCGTAGGTGCCGAGGCGCTTGATGGCGAGGCCCTGCACGACGGCGTCGATCTTGTCCTGCGGCACGCCGCGGATCATGTCGGTCATGATGGGCGTGGCGCCGAACGAGTTGCAGGTGATGCCCCACTGCCCGAGCTCGTACGCGAGGATGCGGGTGAGCGTGACGACCGCGCTCTTCGACGCGGCGTAGATGGCCTCTCCGGCGAGCGCGATGGGCGCGACGATGGTGGTGAAGTTGATGATGCGGCCGTACTTCTTGCGCATCATGACCTTCGCGGCGTCGCGGCAGACCAGCATGGTGCCGGTGACGTTCACCTCGAGCATGCGGTTGGCGGTGGCCGCGGGCGTCAGCAGCACGTGGTTCATCGTCGCGATGGCCGCGTTGTTGATGACCACGTCGATGCGCTGGCGCCGCCTGGCGATGCCGCTGATCCACGCCTTCACCGCCTTCTCGTCGGCGACGTCGACGTTGGCGTGGGTGTAGTTCTCGCCTTCCCACCCGGCGTCGCCGCGGCTGCAGCCCTCGACGAGGAAGCCGCGCTTCGCGTACGTCTGCGCGAGGTGTTGCCCGATGCCCTTGCGGGTGCCGGTGATGAGCACGACGCGCTGCTCAGCCATTGGCGCCTTCCTTGATGGTCTCGAGCACGTGGTCGGCCAGCACGCCCACGGTGCGGAACGGGCTGTTCTTCTGCGACATCGCCTTGTCGCTCGCGAGCGTCACCGCGACGTCGTGCTGCTGCTCGAGCGCCTGCTCGACCTCGACGATGAGCGAGACGACGCCCAGCGAGTCGAGCACCGCGTCCTTGCCGACGATGACGGTGTCGTCGGACAGCGAGGTGGGCGGCGGGAGGCCGGCCTGGTCCATCACCTCGGTGACGGCCTTCTTGATGATGGTGACGACGGCGTCTCTGGCGACCACGTGGAACTCCTCGAGGGTGAAGGTCAGCTGGGGGCGAGCGTAAAGCGCGTTCCTTCGGGAAAGCGCAGCGAGAAGTGGCGTTCGAGGGCGTGGAGCAACGCCTCGCCCTCGACCTTCGTGGTGCTCACGCCGGCGCGGGTGCGCAGCGTCAGCTCGTCGTTGAGCAGCGTGGCGCGGCCTCCGTCGTCGAGCGCGCGGGCGGCGAGCAGGCGGTTGCGGAAGTGCGATTGCGGGTGCGCGCTGGTGAACCAGTTGGCGACCTCGCGGTCGATGGGCGGCATCTCTTCGCCGGTGAACTCGCAGACGTCGACCCACTCGCCGACGCCGTCTTTGAACAACTTCGCCTGGTGGAAGAAGCGCCCGCCCTCGCGGATGACCCGGCGCGGCTCGTGCGGCGTGGGCTGCTCTTCATCGGTGTCGAGGCGGAAGCTGGCGGTCGGCGAGAGGCCACCCACGCCGACGTCGGCGATGCGCGGGTGCCCGTCGAGCTCGACGCGCAGGAACATGTGCGTGCGCGCGGGCGTGAAGTCGCGGGGGCGGCCGAGGCGCACGCGGGCGCTGAGCGGCGTGGCGTCGAAGCCGAGCGCGCGCAGCACGCGGAGGAAGAGGCCGTTCTGCTCGAAGCAGTACCCGCCGCGCTGGCCGGTGATGAGCTTCTGGTCGACCGCCGCGTCGTCGAGCGAGATGCCGCGCCCCAGCAGCACGTCGAGGTTCTCGAAGGGAATCGCCTTCACGTGCGCCAGCATCAGCGCGTCGAGCACGCCGCGCGTGGCGGTGGTGGGGCCCGCGTAGCCGATGCGCGCGAAGTACGCGTCGAGGTTCATGCGCGCCACTTCGCCAGCGAGATGCGCTGGGTGCCCATCACCAGCGTCTGGGCGGGCACGTCTTTCTCGATGACCGCCGACGCGCCGATGACCGCGCCCGTGCCGATGGTGACCCCCGGGCAGATGGTGGCGCGCGCGCCGATCCACGCGCCCTTGCAGATGCGCACGGGAGCCGAGATGCGCCGCGCCGCGCGGCGAGACGAGTCGCCCAGTTCCCACCCGCGGGTGAGGAAGAGCACGTCGTGGCCGACGCTGACGTGGTCTTCGATGGTGAGCGCCTCGTCGAGGTCGAACGCGCAGCCGGTGTTGAAGCCGCAGAACTCGCCGATGCTGAGCCGCTCGAGGCCCGCGGCGGTGCCGTGAAACGAGGGGAAGTCCCAGAAGACCGAGGTCTCCCCCAGCTTCACGCCCGCGGCGCGCAACGCCTGCGAGCGCACGCGCGAGGCGACGAAGGGCGGCAGGCGCCCGACCACCGCCTGCGCGGCGAACAACCGCACGTTCATCGACGGCTCACTTGTAGCCAGCCTTCACGGTGCTGCGCACGACCATGGCGCCCGCGAGGCACACCAGCTCGTCGGCCTTCGCGCCCTCGGCCGCGCCCGCGTAGGTGCGCACGCCGACGACCTTCTTCTTCGCTTCCTTCGCCTTGGTCTGCATCTTGAGGAAGCTCGAGAGGAGCGCCCACTTGCAGCTCTCTTCCTTCGACTTGCCGAAGCCGCTGCTCGACGCGGCCGAGGTGTCTTCCTGCGCGCCGGGAACGGCCGGCCCGAAGGAGAACATCGCGGGGTCGATCTTCTCGCCGCTCTTCGATTCCATGGCGGTGATCTCGGAGAACTTCACCGTGACGACGTGATCGGCCGCCAGGGCAGGGAGTGCAGCGAAGGCGAGGAACGCGACGATGAGTTTGTTCATGAGCGCGTCTCTAGCCTCACCGCCGAACGCCGAGCAACAAGCCATCGGGCGTGGGAATGCAGACCGTGTCGAAATGGGCACGCGCCTCTTCGTGGAAGCGGCGCATCGCTTGCGCGCGGGGCGTCTCGTCGAGCAGCTGCCCGAAGAGGAAGACGTTGTCGCCGAGCAGCAGGCCGCCGCGGCGCAGGTGCTGCGCGGCCCAGCGCCCGTAGAGGTCGTACGATTCCTTGTCGGCGTCGATGAAGATGCCGTCGAAGGGGCCCAGCTTCTCGAGCGTGGGCAGCACGTCGACGCCGCGGCCGACGTGCACGGTGATGCGCTGGCTCTCGCCGGCCTTCGCGATGACGTCGCGCGCGACCTGGGCGTGCTTCTCGTCGAACTCGATGGTGTGCACGTGGCCGTCGGGCGGCAGCGCGCGGGCGAGGCGGAGCGCGGAGTAGCCGGCGAGCGTGCCGACCTCGACCACCTTCTTCGCGCCGGCCAACCGCAAGAGCAGCTCGGTCAACTTCGCCTCGGACGGGGCGAGCTGAATGGCGGGCATGCCGGCGCGGGCGGGTGCGTCGAAGGCCTGCTGGAGCGCGGCGTCGTGCGGGGCGTGGACCTGCGTGGTCCAGTCGAGGAGCGCGCGGGTGAAGTAGACGAGCCCGGCGCGGGAATCGGTGTCGGCCATGCGCGACACCCAATCAGGTTTTCAGCGAAAGCTCTTCACCCGCTTCGCGCGGCCGGTGAGCACGTCGGCGAGCGCCTCGGCGATGGGCAGACCGGGCACGCGCTGCAGCCAGTAGAACTCCCCGCCCGCGTTGAGCTCGAGGAAGACGTGGCGGCCGTCGGGCGTGACGATGAAGTCGGCGGCGGCGTAGTTGAGGCCGAAGCGCGCAGTGAGCTTGAGCAGCGCGCGCGACACCTTCGAAGGCAGCTCGTACTTCGTCCACGCCTCGAGCAGCGTCACGCCTTCCTTGCGCCAGTCGAGCTTCGCGCCCTCGAGCGCCTGCGAATCGACCGCCGCGGTGAACACGCGCTGGCCGACGACGGTGGCGCGCAGCTCGAGGCGCTTGGGCAACTTCTCCTGGAAGGTCATCGGGCAGAGCGCGAGGCCGTCGAGCGAGGCGAGATCGTCGGCGGTCAGCTCGTTGGTGAAGACCACGTTCTCGCGGCCGTCGCGGTGCACGGCGAACGAGTGCTGCATCTTGGTGACGATGGGGCCGCGCACGGCGCGCGCGAAGGTCCGCACCGCCTCGGGCTCATTGCTCGACAGCGTGCGGGGCACGTCGAGGCCGACGACGAGCGCCTCGCGCAGCTGCAGTTCCTTGTGGTCGCAGCGACGCACGGCGGCGAGCGGATCCAACTGGAAGCACGGCGTCGCGGCGATCGAGCCGTAGAGCGTGCGGCGGCTCTCGTCGACGGAAGGGTCGCGCAGATCTCCCAGGCTCTCGGGCAGCTGGCCGCCGGCGAGGAAGCGGCGGTACCAGATGGACTCGAGGCGCTCGAGGTCGACCGCGCCGTCGGGCGTGCGCAGCCAGCGACGCGTGCCGCGCTGACTGGTCTCGGTCGAGAGGCCGACGCCAGTCGGGTAGCAGTCGGTGTCGAAGCGGAGGCCAGTCGCGCCGCGCTTCTTCAAGGCCACGCGCACGTCTTCGACGCAGTGGTTGTCGTCGCTGCGGGTGACGAGCAGCACCTTCACGGCGTCACCCGGCTCACGAGCGCGCGCGCGAAGGCGCCGCTGATGTCGAAGCCCAGGTCTTCTTCGAGCCAGCCCCACTCGCCCGCGGGGTTGACCTCGAGGAACACGCAGCGCTCCTCGGGCGTGATGATGAAGTCGAGCACGCCGCTGATCAGCCCGAGCTCGCGCAGCAGGCGGCGGCTGCGCACCTCGACCGCGCGCGGGAGCTCCGCGCGTTGCCACTTCGCCGCGCCACGCGGGAGCTGCCGCCAGTCGGTCACGCCCTGCACCTCGAGCGCACCGACGAAGGTCTCGTCGCCGACGATGACTACGCGCAGCTCGCGCGCCTTCTCGATGAGCGGCTGGAAGATCTGGGGCGCCCACCGCAGGCCATCGAGTGAGCGGAAGTCGTCTGCCTTCAGCTCGGTCGTGTAAACGAAGCGCTCGGTCTGCATCGCCTGGGTCAGCGGCGTGACGAGCTTGGTGACGACGCGCGGGTAGTCGGCGTGAAAGCGCTCCACCGCCGCGGGCGAATTGGTGAGCACCGTGTCGGGCAGCGCGAGGCCGAGGCGCTGGGCGAGCTTGAACTGCAGCACCTTCGATTCCGCGCGCTCGGACGCTTCGAAGCCGTTCACCCAGCGGCAGCGCGTGAGGTGCACCAGCGCGTCGCGCAGCGAGACCCACGAGGCCTCGGCGCACGCGGCGCGATCTTCCGGCGTCATCGACTGAGGGAGCACCGGCGGCCAGAAGCGGCGCAGCCACACCGCGCGCACCTCGGACAGGCGAACGCCGTGTCGCTGGAGCTCCAGCACTCCGTCGACGCCCTCGCTGCGCCGCTCGACGGTGAGCGACGCTTCCGCGGGGAAGGTGTCGGTGTCGAAGCGCAGCGCGTTCCAGCCGAGGCGGCGGAGCGCGCGCGCGACGCGATCGATGCCGAAGAAGTCACCGGAGTGCGTGAGCAGCAACGCCAGCGGCTTCTTCGCGCGAGAGGGCACGTCAGCGCGCGCCGTCTTCGTTGTCCGACGGGAACTTCATGGTGTGCGCGACGCCGCCGCCCGGGCGCGTGCCGCCGCCGTCTTCGTTGTCTGACGGCGCCTTCATGGTGTGCACCACGCCGCCGCCCGGAGGCTTCGGCCGCGCACCGCCGCCGTCTTCATTGTCCGACGGCGCCTTCATGGTGTGCACCACGCCGCCACCCGGGGGCTTCGGCCGCGCGCCACCGCCGTCTTCGTTGTCCGACGGGGCCTTCATGGTGTGCACCACGCCACCCGCGGGAGGCTTCGGCCGCGCACCACCTCCGTCTTCGTTGTCCGACGGGGCTTTCATGGTGTGCACCACGCCGCCGCCCGGGGGCTTCGGCTTCTGGCCGCCGCCGTCCTCGTTGTCTGACGGGGCCTTCATGGTGTGCACCACGCCGCCACCCGGCTGCTGGCCGCCGCCGTCTTCGTTGTCCGACGGCGCCTTCATGGTGTGCATCGTGCCGCCCGCGCCCTGCTGGCCTTCGAGGAAGCGACCGAAGAACGGCTCCACGGTGACCTTGCCCTTCGCGCCCATGGTGACGGGTCCGGCGACCATCGTGATGCCGGCGAAGCCGCCCGAGCGCTCGATGAAGAACGACTTCGCCTTGTTCGGATCGCTCGGCTTGGCGCCAGGCGCGAGCGCACCCGCGGGGATCAGCGCGGTGTACGAGTACTGATCAGCGCCCTTCCCCGCCTTGAGCGGCACGCGCACGAAGCGCTCGCCGAGCGGCATGCCGCCCGCGTGAAACTGGAGCTTGTCGCTCTTGAGCGCCGACTCGAACGCCGCCTTGAGCGTCTTCTTCGTCTCGGCCTTCACCGCGGGAGGATCGATGAACTTCGGAGCGGCCGGAACGCGCGGACCGGAGATGCGGGTCATGTGACTGCCTCCTGGAAAGAACGTCGGGGTGCGGGGAACCTAGCCCCAGACTCACCAGGTGTGCACCAGCTGCAGCTCGCCGTGCGTCATGCGGGTGACGGCGTCGCTCAGCGCGCTGTCGACGCGCATCTTGAAGTTCGGCATCAGCACCTCGACGGTCGTGAGATCGCGCGGCGAGTCCTCGGGTTGAAAGACGCTGAAGGTCGTCTCGCAGAGGAACTTCGAGTGGGGCCAGTCGACGAGCGTGGCGGTGCCCTCGACGCTGCCGGGGTTCTGGCCGCGCGGGAGCTGCCGGGTGTTGGTGCGCACCAGCAACAGATACGGCGCATGGCCGCGGAGCCACGCGAGGTCGTCGGCCACCTGCCACGCCGAGGCGCCGGTGAAGACGCGCTCCACGCGATCGCTCGAGAGGAAGTGCCACGCGAAGCCGCCGCCGAGCGCGTGGTAGACGTCGAGTGCCTCGACCTCCAGCTCGGCAAAGCCCTCGGGGCACGCTTCGGGCAAGTCGGTGGGGATGTTCTTGAACAGCGAGCGCACGCGTTGGCGGAAGCGATCGGCCGCCTCGGCTTCGCGGTTGCTGCGGACCTTCTCTCGCCAGCGCGCTTCGACGCGGTATTCGCGATCGAGGTCGTTGATCACCTCGTCGGGCTCGAGCGGGTTGGGCGGGCACTCGAGGTCGAAGCCGGAGTCGACGACGAACCACCGGCCCGCGCGCAGGAAGCAGACCTGCTTCACGTCGTCACCTTCGCCGAGCGCGACTTCGCCGTAGTGCTCGGTCAACGCCACCGCCTTGCAGGTGCGGCTCGCGTCGGTCGTCTCGCGGCGCGCCAGCTCGCACGCGCGCGCTTCGCTCAGCACCGGCACCGAGTCGACCGGGTCCTTCCAGAGCAGGAACGCGCAGCTCCCGTTGGCGTACACCCCGACGAACGCGAGCAGGCCGAGCACGGCGAGCGCGTTGAGTCGTGACGGGGTGAGCGGAGAGCGCATCGGCCTTCAGGGGTTGAAGGTGGCCGTGACCGAAGCGGCAGCCGACATGGTCACGATGCACTGCCCGGTGCCTGAGCAGCCGCCCGACCAGCCGAGGAACATCGAGCCGCCTCCGGGGACCGCGGTCAGCACCACCACGTCATTCATCGGGAAGTTGGCGGCGCACGTGCCCCCACAGTTGATGCCCGACGGGTTCGACGTCACGGTGCCGTTGCCCACGCGCGTGACGGTCAGGGGGAACGTCGTGATGTTGAACTGGGCGCTGACGTTGGCCGCCGCCGCGAGGCTCGGCAACACGCAGGTGCCGGTACCAGAGCAGCCAGCGCCTGACCACCCGGCGAAGGTCGAGCCGATGCTGGCGGCCGCGGTCAAGGTGACGTTCGTCCCGTCAGTGAAGTTCGCGGCACACGTGGTGCCGCAGTTGATGCCACCCGCCGCCGGCGTCGAGGTCACGGTGCCGGCCCCTCCGCCCGTCTTCGTGACGGTGACCAGGTAGCTGTTGAGCGCGAAGTTGGCGGTCGCGGTCGCCGCCGCGGTGACAGTGACCGAGCACACCGGGCTGGTCCCGGTGCACGCGCCGCTCCAGCTGGCGAAGGTCGAGTGGCTGTTCGGCGCCGCGAAGAGCCCGACCAGCGAGCCCGACGCGTACGCCTGCGAGCAGGTCCCGCTGACGGTGCCCGCGGTGCTGGTGCAGTTCATGCCCGCCGGAACGGAGCTGACGGTGCCGCCGCCGGCCCCCGCTCCGCTCACCGAGAGGTTGAAGTTCTTGAGCGTGAAGGTGGCGGTGACCGTGGTCGCGGCGTTCAGCGGCACCAGGCAGGTCCCCGTGCCCACGCAGCCGCCGCCCGACCAGCCACTGAAGTTCGAAGTCGCGTTCGCGGCCGCGCTGAGCTGCACCAACGAGCCCACGGTGAAGTTGGCCGTGCAGTTGCCGGACAGACAGAAGATGCCAGCGGGGTTCGAGCTGACCGCGCCGCCGCCGGTGCCGACCAGCGAGACCGTCAGTGGGCGCACGTCAGCGTCGAAGTTCGCGGTGACCGACCGGCTCGCGCCCATGTCGACGGTGCACGTGGTCAGGCCGGTACACGCGCCCGACCACCCGGTGAAGACCGAGTTCGTGCCGGGCGTGGCGGTGAGCGTCACGAGCGCCGTGGCGGGAAACGAGGCGTTGCAGGTCGCGCCGCAGGTGATGCCGCTGGGCACCGAGGTCACCGTGCCGGTGCCGGTGCCGGTGCGCGAGACGCTCAGCGAGTTGGACGTGATGGCGAACGTCGCGGTGACGGTGGTGGCCGCGTTCATCGTCACCACGCACGCGCCGGTGCCCGAGCAGCCGCCACCGGACCAGCCGGTGAACGTCGAGACCGCGTCGGCGCTGGCATTCAACGTGACCATCGTGCCGGCCGCGTAGACTTCGGAGCAGTCGACGCCGCACGTGATGCCGGTGCCGGTGACGGTGCCGCCGCCCGCGCCCGCGCGCACCACGGTGAGGGCGTTCAGCTCGAAATTGGCCGCGACGGTGTGCGCGGTGCTCATCGTCACAACGCACGGACTGGTGCCGGTGCAACCGCTGCCCGACCAACCGGTGAAGACGGAGTTGGCCCCCGCCGTCGCGTTCAACGTCACCACCGTGTTCGGCGGGTAGATCTCGGTGCAGTCGGTGCCGCACGTGATGCCCGACGGACTCGAATCGACCGAGCCGGTGCCGGTGCCGTTCTTGGACACCGCGAGCGCGTACGGCTCGAGCTGGCAGAGCTTCGAGCACGCGTCGCCGTTCGAGGTGTTGCCATCGTCACACTGCTCGGGCCCCGGCGCAGTGGGCGGAATGAACTGCGGGTTGACCTTGCCGTCACCACAGCTCGGCGTGGTGCAGTCGGCGTTGCAGGTCTGGCTGTTGCCGTTGGTGTCGCACGTCTCGCTCGCCGACTTGACGCCGTCGCCACAGGCCGGGAGCTGGCAGTTGTTGCGGCAGGCGTCGGAGTCGACGCGGTTGCCGTCGTCGCACTGCTCGCCGCTCGCCGCGTCGGTGACGCCGTCGCCGCAGTTCTCGCGCTGGCAGAGCGCGGAGCACCCATCGCCCGGGGCGGTGTTGCCGTCATCGCACTGCTCGGTCGCGCTGCCGCCGGCCGGGGTGAACTGGGGGTTGAGCTTGCCGTCGCCGCACGCGGGCGTGGAGCAGTCGAGGTTGCACGTCGCGCTGTTGCCGCCGGTGTCACAGGTCTCGCTCGCCGACGCGACGCCGTCACCACACCGCGGCAACTGGCAGCTGTTGCGGCAGCCGTCGGTGTCGACGCGGTTGCCGTCGTCGCACTGCTCGCCGTTGGCCGCCTGGGTCAGCGCGTCGCCGCACGTCTCGATGTGACAGAGCGTGGAGCACCCGTCGCCTGCGGTCGTGTTGCCGTCGTCGCATTCCTCGGGGCTGGTGGCGCCGTTCGGCGTGAAGGCGCGGTTCACCTTGCCATCGCCGCAGGCCGGCACGCTGCAGTCGAAGTCGCACGTCGCGGTGTTGGTGCCATCGTCGCAGGCCTCGGTCGCGCTCGTCAGGCCGTCCCCACAGCGCGGGAGCTGGCAGTTGTTGCGGCAGCCATCGGTGTCGACGCGGTTGCCGTCGTCGCATTGTTCGCCGTTGGCGGTGTTCGTCGCGCCGTCGCCGCAGGTCTCGATCTGGCAGTGCGCCGAGCACCCGTCGCCGTCGGTGGCGTTGCCGTCGTCGCAGGCCTCGGGGCTCGTCGCGCCGGGCGGCGTGAAGGCGCGGTTGATCTTGCCGTCACCACACGCGGCGACGGTGCAGTCGCTGTTGCAGCTGTCGACGTTGCGGCCGACCGTGCCCGGGTCGCAGCTCTCGTTGGCGGCCGCGTTGACCACGCCGTCGCCGCACACCGGCGTCGTGCAGTCGTGGTCACAGGCCGCGCTGTCGGAGGTGGTGCCGTTGTCACACGACTCGTCGAAACCCGGGCCCGCGCCGTCGTTGTCGACCACGCCGTTGCCGCACCCGTACCCGGCGTGACAGTCGTTGCGGCAGGAGTCGGTGTCGACCTGGTTGCCGTCGTCGCACTGCTCCGCACCGGCCGCGTCGACGATTCCATTGCGGCAGCGCTCGTCAGACAGGCAGTTCGCTGAGCAGCCGTCGCCCGACACGGTGTTGCCGTCATCGCAGACTTCCTTGCAGCCGGTGCCGGTCGCCGTCGCCGACCTGCACGCCGGGTCGTCAGCGCCCTTGCCGAAGTCGGCGTTCACCACGCCGTCGCCGCAGCGTTCGGTCGAGGTGCAGGTGGCGCTGCAGCCGTCGCCGCTCGAGGTGTTGCCGTCGTCGCACACCTCTCCGGGGTCGACCGTGCCGTCGCCACACTTCGGGGTCGCGGGGCGTGGCGCCGAGCAGTCGGCGAGCGCGAGGGCGGCGAGGGCCACCGTGAAGACGACGAGGCCGTGGCGGGCGGCAGGACGGAGCACGACGAGCGACATGGACGACTCCTGGGGTGCGAAGGCCCGGAACTAGAGCACGAGGGGCAGCGCCACTGGAGCGCGAAGGCGAGGCGTGATCAGCGGACATCGGGCGGCGCGACTCCTACGCTCCCGAGCGACCGTGCGGCTGCCTCCCCACCTCGCGTCTCGCGTCGCGCCCGAGCCACCCGCCCCGCGGGACGGAGACTTCGTCGTGTACTGGACGCGCATCGCCGCGCGCGCCGACGAGAACCCGGCCCTCGACGTCGCCGCGCACCTCGCGCGCGAGCTGAAGAAGCCGCTCTTCGTCTACCACGGGCTCTCGGCGCGCTACCGCTACGCGAGCGACCGCCTGCACACCTTCATCCTCGAGGGGGCGCGCGAGCTGCAGGCCGCGTACGCCGAGCGCGGCGTCGGCTACGCGTTCCACCTCGAGCGCGACGAGCGGCCGGTGTTGCTCGAGCTGCTCGAGCGCGCCGCGGTGGTGGTCACCGACTTCATGCCGGTGCAGCCGTTCACGACCTGGGACGCGACGGTGGCGAAGAAGGCGCCGCTGTGGCGCGTCGACGCGTCGTGCGTGGCGCCGGTCTTCACCGCCGATGCGTTCGACCGCGCGACGTCGTTTCGCGAGGCGAAGCGCGCGCAATGGGAAGCGACGACGCGCGCGCCGTGGCCCGAGACGCCGCTGCCGACCGGCGGGCCCTGGCTGCCGGAGCTGCCCTTCACGCCGCTCCAGCTCGGCATGGAATCGATTCCCGCGCTCGTCGCCTCGTGCGCCATCGACCACACCGTCGCGCCGGTGCACCACACGCGCGGTGGCGCCGCCGCGGCGCTCGCCCGGTGGAACGCGTTTCGCGACGGCAAGCTCGACCGCTACCACCTCGACCGCGCAGCTCCGCTGAAGGACGGCACCAGCCGCTTGAGCGCTGCGCTGCACTTCGGTCACCTCTCTCCGTTTCGCGTCGCGCGAGAAGCAGCAGCGCGCGGCGGAGAAGGCGCGACGAAGTTCCTCGACGAGCTGCTGGTGTGGCGCGAGCTCGCGTGGAACTTCTGCATGCACCGCCCCAACCACGAGACCACCGAGGTCTTGCCGGCGTGGGCGTGGGAGACGCTCAAGGCCCACGAGCGCGACGGCCGCACGTGGCTCCCGTCGATGGAACAGCTCACGCGCGCGCAGACCGGCGACCTGGTGTGGGACGCGGCGCAGCGGCAGCTCCTCACGCACGGCGAGCTGCACAACACGGTGCGCATGACGTGGGGCAAGCAGCTCCTCAAGTGGACGCGCAACGCTCCAGAGGCGCTCTCGACGATGATCGAGCTCAACCACCGCTACGCGCTCGACGGCCGCGACCCCGCGTCCATCGGCGGCATTCTGTGGTGCCTCGGCGCGTTCGACCGGCCCTTCCAGCCGCCGCAGCCCATCTTCGGCACCGTGCGTCCGCGCGACACGAGCCCCGAGTCGGCGCGCTTCGACGTCAGTGAGTACGAGCGGCGCGTGCACCGGCCCGCGCGTGGCAGTCCGCTCACCGTCGCGGTGGTCGGCGCGGGAGTGGCCGGGCTCGCCGCGGCGCGCGCGCTCAAAGATGCAGGCCACGTGGTGCGGGTGTTCGACGCGGGCGACGGCGCGGGCGGCCGGCTGGCGACGCTGAGCGAAGGAGACCTGCGCTTCGACCTCGGCGCGCCCTTCTTCACCGTGCGCGACGAGCGCTTCGCCCGCTGGGCCCGCGCGTGGTGGCAAGAGCGCGTGCTGACGCGGTGGAACGTCACCGTCGAGGGCGAGCCGCCGCGCGAGCACCCCAACGACCTGGTGCGGCTGGTGGGCGCGCCGGGAATGAACGCGGTCATCAAGCGGCTGGAGCACGAGCTCGACGTGCGCCACCACACCGAGGTGCGCGGGCTGACGCGCGACGGCTCGCGGTGGCGGCTGCTCGACGCCGCGGGGCACGCGCTGGGCGAATTCGAGGTCGCGGTGGTCGCCACGCCCTCGTCCATCGCCGCCGAGCTGGTCGACCCGTCGTCGTTCGAGCTCGGCTCACGCCTGCGCGAGGTCGAGCAGGCGCCGTGCTGGGTGGTGGCCGCGCACTTCGACCAGGCGACCGGCGTGGCCTTCGACGCCGCGGTGAGCCGCGTGGGCCCGCTGGCGTGGCTGGGCAAGAACTCGAGCAAGCCCGAGCGGCCGGTGGTGCCCGGCGAGAGCTTCGTGTTGCACGCGTCGGCCGAGTGGAGCCGCGCACACGCCCACGACTCCGCCGACGAGGTGCTGCCGGTCATGCTCGAGGCCTTCGCCGCGACGACGGGCGTGAAGCCGCCGCCGCCCCGCTTCGCCCGTGCGGTGTGGTGGAAGGCGGCGACCACCGTGCGGCCGCTCGGCGAAGACTGCGCGTGGGACGAGCGGCTGCAGCTCGCGGTGTGTGGCGACTGGTGCCTCGGTGGCCCACGGGGCGTCGAGGCGGCGTTCCTCTCGGGCAGCGCCGCGGCGGGCCGCATCAACGCGCTGCCGCCCGGGCCGCTCGAAGAGCAGAGCGCGCCGGTCGGTCAGCCCGCGCAGCTGCGCATGCTGTGAGTCACGGGCACGCGGTCGGGCAGCGCGCTGCCGCCTCGGCCGCTCGACGAGCAGAGCGGTCAGCCCGCGCAGCTGCGCATGCTGTGACTCACGGGCCGGCGGCCTGGCAAATGGCGCGCGGCACGCGGTCGAGCGCAATCACCTGCTCGGCGCCGCCCAGCGCGATGCCTTCCTTCGGCATGCCGAACACCACCGACGACGCCTCGTCTTGCGCGTAGGTGCGAGCGCCCGCGGTGCGCAGCTCGAGCAGGCCGCGCGCGCCGTCGTCGCCCATGCCGGTGAGCAGGAAGCCCGTCGCGTTGCGGCCCGCGTGGCGCGCCACCGAGCGAAACAGCACGTCGACGCTCGGCGCGTGCCGGTTGACGGGCGGCGCGTCGAGAATCGCCGAGACGTAGGTCGCGCCGTCGCGCTTGATGACCAGGTGTCTGCCACCGGGAGCGATGAGCACGCGCCCGGGAATGATGCGCTCTCCGCCCTGCGCCTCGAGCACCTCGACCTCGCAGAGCTTGTCGAGCCGCTGCGCGAACGCGGTCGTGAAGAGCGGCGGCATGTGCTGCACGACGACCAGCCCCGGGCAGGTGCGCGGGAGCCGCTGCAAGATGAACTCCAGCGCCTGCGTGCCGCCAGTCGAGGTGCCGATGGCCACCAGCCGGTCGGTGGTGACGGACAGCGTCGGCGCCGCCTCGCGGACCGGGGGCACGAGCGCTGACGGAGACGGGTCGACCCCTGGCCGGCGCGCGATGCGGGCACCGGCCGCCTCGCGAATCGCGAGCACCAGCGCGTCACCCTTCGTCGCGTCAGAGCCGATGCCGAGGTCTTCCTTGCTGAACACGGCCATCGCGCCCGCGGCCATCGCCTGCATCGCCGTCTCGGTGCCGCGCGAGGTGAGCGAGCTGCAGATGACGACCGGCGTGGGGCGCGTCGCCATCACCTGGCGCAGGAAGGCCAGCCCGTCCATGCGCGGCATCTCGAGGTCGAGCACGATGACGTCGGGCCATCGCTTGTTCATCTTTGCCATCGCGAAGATGGGGTCCATCGCGGTGTCCTGCACGGCCATGTCGCGGGTCTTCTCGATGACCGCGCGCAACGCCTGCCGCACGGTCGCCGAGTCGTCGACGATCAACACCTCGGTGCGCTTCATGGGTCCTCCCGGCGGTAGATGCTCGGTTGGAGCTGACGCAGGTTCGGCAGCCGCGGCGCGCTCTCGCTGTGCCCGACGATCAACAGCCCGCCGGGCTTGAGGCGGTCGACGAGGTTGCGAATCACGCGCTCCTGCCGAACGGCGTCGAAGTAGATGAGCACGTTGCGCACCAGCACGAGGTCGAACGGCCCCGCGTCGGACTGCGGCACCATCAGGTTGGCGACCTCGAAGGTGACGCGGTTGCGCAGCTCCTTCGCCACGAGGAACTGGCCTTCCCACCGGCCCTGCCCGCGCAGGCAGAAGCGCTTGAGCATCAGCTCGGGAATGGTGGTGCTGCGCGCGAGCGGGAAGAGCCCCGTCTTCGCCTTCTCGATGATGCCCGAGGCGACGTCGGTGCCGAGCACCTCGAAGCTGGTGAGCGGCATGAGGGCCGCGAGCACCATCGCCAGCGTGAACGCTTCTTCACCCGACGACGCGGCGGCGCTCCACGCACGCAGCACGGCCGGCCGCGGGCGCATCGCCGTGACGTAGCGGGTGATGAAGTCGAAGTGCGCCGGCTCGCGCCAGAACGAGGTCTCGTGCGTGGTGAGCGCGTCGATGACCTTCTCGACCTCGGGCTGTTCTTCGGGGCGCCGCAGCACGCTCAGGTAGCTGGCGAAGTCGGACACGCCCCGCGCGCGCAGCCGCCCCAGCAGTCTCGTCGCGAGCAGCGCGTGCTTCTCGGCCTGGTAGGCGATGCCGGTGCGCTGCTCGAGCAACTTGCGCAACGCCTCGGCCTCGAGGGGTCCGATGCGCAGCTCGGGCTGCTGCGGAGTCATGGGTCGACGACACCGCTCAGCGTGGCCAGCTCTTCGACGCTGAGCACCTTCGAGACGTCGAGCACCACCACGAAGCGGCCGTTGATGGACCCGACGCCGCGCACGAAGTCGCTGCGCACCGAGGACCCGAAGGTCGGCGCGCGCTCGATGGTCGACTGATCGAGCCCGACCACCTCGTTCACCTGGTCGACCAGCACGCCGATGACCACCGTCTCGTCTTCGTGCTTCACCTCGACGATGACCACGCAGGTGCGGCGGCCGGCCTCGATGGGCGGCTTGTCGAAGCGCACCGCGAGGTCGATGACCGGCACCACCGAGCCGCGCAGGTTGAGCACGCCGCGCACGAAGGGCGGCGTCATCGGCACCGCGGAGATCTGCTCGAACTGCAGCACCTCGCGAATGCGGGAAATCTGCAGCGCGTAGGTCTCGGCGCCGACGCGGAAGGTGAGGAACTTCTCGAGCGCGCGCGCGGCGGCCACCGAGTGGGTGCGCTGCGCTGCGGGCTGTGCCTGGGCCTGGTTCATGACGCGCTCCCTCTCAGAACTGCACGAAGCCCGCCTCGTCGACCGGCCCACCGGCCTCGGGCTTCACGGCCGCCGCGGCAACGACGGGCGCGACGGGACCAGGGCTCGCGACCGCCTTGCGCTTGCCGGCCTTCGCCACGGGACGCGCGGCGGGAGGCGCACCGGCCGAGGGAGCCGCGCCCGCGCCGTGCTTGACCTGGAAGAACCCGACGTCGGTCTGCAGCCGCTGCGCCCGGTCGCTCACGTCGCGCGCGGTGGCGGCCAGCTCTTCGGCTGCGGCGGCGTTTTGCTGGATGCCGCGGGTGACCTGCGCGAGCGCGGTGTTGGTCTGCGACACGCCGGTGCTCTGCTCGACCGTGGCCGCGCTGATTTCCTGCACCAGCGACGCGGTCTTCTGAATCGACGGCACGATGGTGTCGAGCAGACCGCCCGCACGCTCGGCGAGGCCCACGCTGCTGCCGGCGAGCTGGCTGATTTCCTCGGCGGCGACCTGGCTGCGCTCGGCGAGCTTGCGCACCTCGGCGGCCACCACCGCGAAGCCGTTGCCGTGCTCACCCGCGCGGCCCGCCTCGATGGCGGCGTTCAGCGCGAGGAGGTTGGTCTGGTACGCGATGTCGTCGATGACCGAGATCTTCTGCGCGATCTGCTTCATCGCGTTGACGGTCTCGCGCACCGCCTTGCCGCCTTCCCCCGCTTCCTTCGACGAGCGGGTCGCGAGGTCGCCGGTGAGGCGCGCGTTCTCGTTGTTGCGGGCGATCGACGCGTTCATCTGTTCCATCGAGGCGCTGGTCTCCTCGGCGCTGGCCGACTGCTCGGTCGAGGCCTGGCTGACGGAATCGGCGGTGGCGTTGAGCTGCTCGCTCGCCGAGGCCAGCGCGTCGGCGGTGCCGCGCACGTTGGTCATCACCTCGCCCAGCCGCCCGGTCATGCGCTGGAACTGGGCCATCATGCTGGTGGTGTCGCCGGCCCTGACCTTCACGTCGACGGTGAGGTCGCCCTGGGCGATGCGCGCGGCGATGTCGGCGGCGTCTTGCGGCTCGCCGCCCAGCTGGCGCGTCAGGCTGCGCGAGATGAGAAACCCGAGCACGGTGAGCAACACGAGAATGCCGACGCTGAGCCCGGCGCCCAGGTAGCGGGCCTCTTCACGCGTGCGGTCGGCGAGGCGGCCCGAGGCCTTCGCGCGCTCGACGCTCCCGTCGTAGTGGGCGTCGAACGCCGCGGCCATCTTGAGGATGAGCGGTTGGTTGGCGAGCTGGAGATCTCTCGCCTCGCGCGCCTTGCCCTTGCGCGAGAGCTCGAGCACGCGCTCGCGCACCTGGTCGTACTCCCGAATCGCGGCGCGCTCGTCTTCGAAGAGCCGGCGGTCCTGGTCGTCGATGATCCAGCTCTTCTCGTACTGCGCGAGGAGCTTGTCGATGTCGGCCCGCGCGGCGTCGATCTTCGCCTCGATGGCCTGCTTGGCCTTCTCGTCGTCCTGCGAGATGTGCACCCAGGTCTGCACGCGCAGGTTGGTGAGCTTGACGTTGGTGTCTTGCAGCACGCCGAGGGCCGGCATCACGGTCGCGGTGGAATAGTTGGCGGCATCGAAGACGCGCGACATCTGCACCAGCAACGTGCCGGCGACCACCAGCAGCCCGATGACGGCGAACACGACCAGCGACCCGAGCTTCGTAGCGACGGTGATTCTCATGACGGCAGACCTCCCTGAACGGCGACGGCGGTGGAAACTGCGAGGCGGTGAACGGGGCGCACGCGGCGACGAGACGCGAGGCGCACCAGCTGGGGCAGGTCGATGATCAGCGCGACCTCGCCCGAGCCGAGAATGGTGCTGCCACCGACTCCTTCGTACTTTCGGAAGAGCGGCCCGAGCGGCTTGATGACGGTCTGCGACACGCCGAGCAGGCGGTCGACCACGAGCGCGACCTTGTCGTCGCCGTACTCGACGATGACCACGCTCTCGCGCCGCGGCACCGGGCCACCCAGCTCGTAGAACTCCCGCAGGCGCACGTAGGGCACGGCCTCGCCGCGCACCTTGAGCCGGTGGTTTTCCTCGGAGTCGAGCAGCGTGCCGAAGTCGAGGCACTCGCGCACCAGCTTGGCGGGCACCACGAAGTGCGAGTCACCGACCGCGAGCAGGAAGCCGTCGATGATGGCCAGCGTGAGCGGCAGCCGCATGCGAATGGTGGTGCCCGCCCCCGCCTCGGAGCTCACCTCGACCGTCCCCCGCAGCGCGTCGACGCCCTTGCGCACCACGTCCATGCCCACGCCGCGGCCGGAGACGTCGGACACCGCGTCGGCCGACGAGAAACCCGGCGTGAAGATGAGCTCGTCGATCTGC
Organism: Myxococcaceae bacterium; assembly: GCA_046351675.1. Classification (GTDB taxonomy): domain Bacteria; phylum Myxococcota; class Myxococcia; order Myxococcales; family Myxococcaceae; genus Archangium_A. The sequence continues at coordinate 447,448 of JAXLYB010000003.1, read as the reverse complement.
GCGTCGGTGAGCTCGGCGTGCGCGTCGATCAACCCGCGCTCGATGGCCTTCTGCTTGATGCGCGCGCGGTTGAGCCCCGCGCCGTCGTCGCGCACCTCGACGACGATCTGCCCGGCCTGGTGCGCGGCCTCGAGCCACAGCGTGCCGACCCTCGGCTTGCCCGCGCGCTCGCGCTCTTCGGGGCGCTCGATGCCGTGGTCGATGGCGTTGCGAATGATGTGGAGCAGCGGGTCAGACAGCCGCTCGACCATCGCCTTGTCGAGCTCGGTGTCGCCGCCGCGCACCTCGACCTCGACTTCCTTGTGGAGCTGCCGAGACACCTCGCGCACCACGCGGCGGAACCGCGCGAACGTGTCGCCGATCTGCACCATGCGCAGCCCGAGCGCGGCGTCGCGAATGCCCGCCACCAGCTTGCGAATCGCGGCGAAGGCCTCGATGGTGGCGCGGTCCTGGGTGCGGCCGGCGTGCACGTCGGCGGTCGCGCCGGCGATGACCAGCTCCGACACCATGTCGACCAGCGCATCGAGGCGCGCCGCGGGCACCTTCACCGCGCGCTCGGTGGCGTCGTGCTTGTCTTTGCGGAGGCCGGTGGCCTCGGCGGGAGGCGGCGGCGCGCTCGGCCGCGGCGGGCCGCTGAGGTCGACCAGCTTCACCTCGCTGCCCTCGCGCACGAACTCGAAGCTCGACTCGATCTGCTCGCGCGTGGCGGTGGTCTCGAGCTCGAGGGACAGGGCGAGGTAGCAGCGCAGCGGGTCGAACGACGCGTCGGTGGGAATCGCCGCCGTCTCGACCTGCAGCTTCGAGACGGTGCCCAGCCGCTCGAGGAAGCGGGTCAGCGCGAGCGGGTCGAAGCCGTCGCGGAAGGTGGTGGGGTTGAAGGCGATCGACAGCGCCCAGCGGCACGGCGCGCCCGCCTTCGACGACGACGGGGCCGCGGGGGCGCTGGCGTCGGTCGAGCCGGGGGCGGGGGCCAGCGCGCGGAGCTGCGCGACGAGCTCGGGGTTGGCGACCCACGCCTCGTCGGCCTCGATGGCGTCGAGCCCGCGATCCATCTCGTCGTGCGCGTCGGTCAACACCGCGGCGATGGCCGGCGTCAGCAGCTCGGGGTTGGCGCGCAGCGCGTCGAGCACCGTCTCGACCTCGTGGGCGAAGCGCACCAGCGTCGTCAGCTCGAAGAGGCCCGCCGAGCCCTTGAGCGTGTGCGCGGCGCGGAACACGGTGCGCACCGTCTCGGCGCACTCCCCGCTCTGTTCGAACTCGAGGAGCGCCTGTTCCATGCTGGCGAGCAGCTCGCGCGCCTCGTCGAGGAAGGTGCCGCGCAGGGTGGCTTTGTCGAGCGTCATGGCGTCACCGCAGGCCGTCGAAGTGGAGGAAGGTGAGCGCGGCGCGCACCGCGTCGGACACGTCGCGCACCCCGAGCGTCAGCCCGCGCGCCTGGTGCTGGCGCTGGAGCCAGAGGAGCAACTGCGCGCCCGCGCCGTCGACGCGATCCACGTCAGCGAGACCGAGCTCGAGCGGGAGCGCGTCGAGGCGCTGGGCGAAGACCTGGTGCAGCTCGACCACTGCGTAGACGTCGAGCTCACCGGTGAGCCGCACGACGTTTCCCTCGAGCGCGGTGGTGAGCATCGTCAGGCCCCCACCAGTTTGTGGACGACCGCGAGGAGCTGATCAGGCTGAAAGGGCTTCACCATCCACGCCTTGGCGCCGGCGGCCTTGCCCTGCTCGACGAGCTCCTTCTTCTGCTCGGTGGTGAGCATCACTACGGGCGTGAAGGCCGAGGTGGGCTGCTTCTTCATCTCGCGCACGAAGGTGAGGCCGTCCATGCGCGGCATGTTCACGTCGCAGATGATCAGCTTGATGGTGGGGTGCGACTTCAGGCGCTCGAGCGCCTCGAGCCCGTCCTGCGCTTCCACCACTTCGAAGCCGGACTTATCGAGCGCGAGCTTCACCATCGCGCGGAGAGAAGGACTGTCGTCGACGATCAGAATGCTGCGCGGCATGCCGGCGTGCGGAGCAGCAACCGGGCCACGCGTCCGTTCCCTCTGGATCAGCCGCGCCGGGCGAGGGTCCTCACTGACGAATGAGGCCGAACGGCCCGACACCGAATCTGGCGCAAGATTTCCGCGCGAAAATTCAGCGCGCTCGGCGTGCGCAGGCGGTCATGACCCGCCGCGGGCAACCTGGAGATCGAAGCGAGCCACACCGACGACGCGCTGCCCTTGAAGTACGTGCTGCTCGACGAAACCGAGCGCCGACCATCGTGCTCGTCCCGAGGTCGCTGATCAGCTCGGCCATCGCGGGAGCTCCAGGTGGGCGCGCCACGCTGAAGCGTGTCGGCAAGCTGACGATCGCCCCCCGCTGACCCGGGTGTGCGCGCCCCAACCACGCGATTGCCCGTGGCGTCGCGACCCGGCACACGCGCTGCAGCCCGTACGCACGATGTTCCCTCTGGATTCCCAGGGAGGGACCGCCCACCGGACGCGCAGCCCGGCGTGGTTGAGCCCTTCCGTCGAACGTGCCGCCGCCGCGTACGGTGGTGACGCCGCTTCACTCTCGTTCTTGTCGGTGGCGTTTCACGTGCCGTCGCGGGCGCAGGGCGCGGTGCACCTCGCGGTGAGCGCCGCCCGCGCGACTGACGACGAGGCGGCGAACTTCGCGCGCTCGCTCGAAGACGCCGCGCGCGCCGACGGCCTGCCACTGCGCGTGGTGTGGTGCGCACCCACCCGTGGCCCTCACGCGGGCGAACGCGCGGGCGCGCTGGTCTGGGCGGTCGACGAGCTCGAGGCGCCGCGCGAGCTCGGCCACCTCCACATCAACCAGACGCTCCGCGCCGCGCAGCAGCTGTCGGAGACTTCGGTGCTCGCCATCGGCGACGAGCTGCGCGACATCCAGGGGCTGGCGAGCAGCCAGGTCGACGGCCTCAGGAAAGTGGCGCAGCAGCTCGCCGAGGCCGACGAGTCGGAAGGCGGGTCGACGGTCGCCGGTACGTTCGAGCGGCTCGCCGGTGACATGCGCACCTTCGGCCAGGAAATCCTCGAGCGCACGCAGCGCCAGGCGGCGGCGGTCGAGCAGGCGCGCGGGTGGACGGCCGACATCGTCAAGCTCGGAAAGGCCATCGGCAGCATCGCCGGCAACGCGCGGCTGCTGACCTTCAACACGCGGCTCGAGTCGGCGCGCCTGGGAGAAGCAGGCCGCGGCTTCAACGTCATCGCGACGGCGATCCAGGAGCTCGCCACGCAGGTGCGCTCGACCAACGAGGCGGTGGCGCAGCTCGCCGATCACCTCGCGCGCGCGCTGCCACGCCTCGGCGCCGACGCCCTCGACACCTCGAAGAGCACGCAGGCCGCGGTGACGCGCCTCGAGTCGGAGCTGCAAGACCTCCAGGGCCGGCTCGCCGCGGTGGGCGCCGAGTCGAGAGACGCGGTCGCCGGCTCGTCGCAGCTCGCCGAAGACCTGCACCAGAAGACCAACAACGTCATTCACCACCTGCAGTTCCAGGATCGCGCCAGCCAGATGCTGCAGGACGCGGCGTCGCAGGTGAGCAGCGTGTTGAACGCGGCGGGCCTCGTCGAGACGCCCGTCGCCCAGCAGGAGCTCGACCAGGTCGGCGTGATGGGGCGCACCGTCGAGCGCTCGGCGATCATCGCGCCGGGCGCCATCGAGCTGTTCTGAGCGTCAGGCGCGCACGAGGCGCTCGAGCAGCCCCGGCGCCCAGCGGCTCAACGCGAGCGCGAGCCGGTCCTTGCCGAGCTTGCCGACGTAGGCCTCTGACTTCTTCGCGGCGACCACGTCGAGGATCTGCGCGGCGGCCGACTCCGGGCTCGCCCCGTTGGCGATGTCGTCACCGGTCTTCTGCGTCGGCGTGCCGTCTCCGGTGAGCGCGTTGCTGGAGACGTTGGTGGAGATGAAGCCCGGGCAGATGACCGTCACGCCCACGCCGCGGCCCGAGACCTCGGCGCGCAGGCAGTCGAAGTAGCCGTGCAGCGCGTGCTTCGACGCCGCGTACGCCGAGCGCAGCGGGGTGCCGATCTTCCCCATCACGCTGCTGATGACGACGAACTGGCCCCGGCCCGCCGCGAGCATCGACGGCAACAGCGCGCGCGTGAGGGAGATGGTGCCGAAGTAGTTCACTTCCATGATGCGGCGGTGCACCGCGAGCTGGGTCTCTTCGACCGTCGCGCGCTGCGAGAGCCCGCCGTTGTGCACCATCACGTCGACGGCGCCGAAGCGCCTGGTCACCGCGTCGACCTCGGCGGCGAAGTCGGACCCCGAGCCCAGGTCGAGCGGCAGCACGAGCACCTCGGCCGGCGCGCACCCCTTCGCAACGCGCTCGAGCTCGTCGCGGCGCCTCGCCGAGAGCACCACCTTCGCGCCGGCGCGGCCGAACGCGATCGCCAGCGCCTCACCGATGCCCGACGACGCGCCGGTGATCCACACCACCTTGCCGCTGAAGCTCACGTCACTTCCTCTTCTTCTTCGCGGGCTGCTTCGCCTTCTTCTTCGGCGCCGGCTTCTTCTTCTTCGCCGCGGGCTTCTTCTTCTTCGCCGCGGGCTTCTTCTTCTTCGCCGCGGGCTTCTTCTTCTTCGCCGCGGGCTTCTTCGCGCCGGTGCGCTGCACGGTGGGCTCCTCGTCGCTCTCGACGATTCGCACCTCGCCCGCCTTCGCGAGCACGCGCAGCTCGGCGTCGAGCGCCTGCGACAACGACTGGTCGCCGTGGTCGAACTGGTCGAGCAGCCTCCAGTAGCTGACGGTCTGCTTCGGCTTCAGGGCGAGCACTTCGAACCGCAGGCCGGCGAGGGCCGCTTCAATGGTCTCGGGCGTCATGGGCCGGCGAGCCTACTTCGACAGCACCTCGAGCACCGCCTCGAGTCCTTCGGCGGTGAGCGCGAGCCGCCGGTAGTCGAGCGTGTCGGGGAGGTCGGTCTTCTCGTGGTAGTTCGGGTTCCGGAACGGCGCGGTGTCGGTGACCATCATCGCGCGGTAGTCCTGCCGCCAGTACGGCCCGTGGTCGGACCAGTCGACGCCCTCGATGAACGCCGGCACCGACGCGCCCTCGCTGGGCAGCTTCGCGCGCTCGCGGAAGGTGGTGATGACCTGGTGCAGCACCTCGCGCGAGCCGGTGTCGGCGACGAAGGCGATGAAGTGGCCCGTCGAGGGGTACGCGACGGAGAACGGCCACGGGTAGTGCTGCGTGTTCGGCGCACTCGAGAAGTAGCCCATGGTCTCGAGCGAGAGCATCACCTTCACGTCGTCGCCGCGTGCGCGCGTGGCCTTCGCCGCCACCTCGCTGCCCATGCTCGCGGTGCGGAACCAGGGCGGTTCCTCGTTGGTGAAGAAGAGGAAGCGCACCGTGCGCTCGGGGGTGCGCGACGCCATCACCTGCGCGAGCCGCAGCGCCACCGCCACGCCCGAGCCGTTGTCGTCGGCCCCCGGCGTGCCCGGCGCGGAGTCGTAGTGCGCGCCCACCACGATGATCTCGCTCGGCTTGCTCTTGCCCTTCTTCTCGACCACCAGGTTCTTCACCGTGCGCTCGCCGACGGGGTACGGCTGCTCGACCACCTCGTAGCCGAGTGACTTCAGGCGCTCGGTGAGCCACGCGGCGGTGCGCTCGAGCGAGGCGGGGAAGTGGTCGAGGTTGCGCTCACCGATGTCGACCGCGAGGGTGGTGACGTCGGCCCGCAGCGAGGCCTCAAGGGCCGGGTCGGTGACGGCCCCCGGCTCCCCCGGCCACGAGGTGCCCGGCATGCGCACCATTTGCGAGAAGCACGCGGCGAGAACGACCGAGCAGGCCGCGAGGAAGACCAGCAGCCAGGGGACTCGGTAGCGGGGGCGACTCATCGACCGCGGGACATTGCTCCATGGCGAGCCGCTGAGGTAGAGGGCCGCGCATGACGACCAAGGCGAAGACGACCGCGAAGGCCCCGAAGAAGTCGGCTGTGAACGAGAAGCCGGTGACCGAGAAGGCGAAGGTGTCCACCGCGTCGCGCCGCGCCGTGAAGCGGGAGCGCGTGGCGATGGTCAAGCCGGCCCCCTCGGCGCCGACGCTCGCGCCCGTCGCGAAGCCGGTCGAGCCGATGAAGGTCGAGACCGCGAAGGTCGAGACGAAGAAGGCCGAGCCGCTGAAGCTCGAGGCGAAGCTGGCCGAGCCGATGATCGACCGCACCCAGCTCGACCTGATGATTCGCCGCGCGGCGTACCAGCGCGCGCAGGCCCGCCAGTTCCGCGGCGGCTCGCCCGCGCAGGACTGGTTCGCGGCCGAGGCGGCGGTGAAGGCCGAGCTCAACGCGCGCGGCGTGCAGCTGCCCAACTGACCGTCGCACATGCTTCAGCGACTCTCTCTGTCCAGCGGGCTGGTGCTCGCGGTGATGTTGTCTGCGTGCGGCACGCCCTCGGGCGGTGACGCGGGCGTCGACTCCGGCGCGCCGTTCGACGCGGGCTTCGATGCGGGTCCGCCGGCGGTGTGCCTCGTCGACAAGCTCGACGCGGGGCCCGACGACGCCGGGTGGGACGGCGGCTACGACTTCTCGTGCCGCGGCGTCACGCGCAGCCCGGGCGGCCAGGGAGAGTTGATCATCACCGGCAAGACGACGCGCGCCGGCCTCACACGCACCGGCCTCGGTGGCATCACGGTCGACCTGCTCGGGCCCGACGGCACCGTGCTGGCGACCACGATCTCGAGCCCCGACGGCGGCGCGTACCGGCTCACCTTCGACGCCGGCTGCCAGCCGCTCGATGGTCGGGTGCGCGCCACGTCGTCTGACGCCGACGCTGGCTTCGCGGTGGCCTTCGCGGTGCCCGACGCGCCCTGGCAGTACGACCGCAGCAACCTCGAGCTGGTGATGTTCGACCCGTCGACGCAGGGCCTCGCGGCGGCATTCGCGGGCGTGACGCTGGTCGACGGCGCCTCGGCGCTCGCGATGACGGTCGAAGACTGCGCGGGCAACGACGTCGAGGGCGCGGTGGTCGACATCGGCGACGCGGGAGACGTGCGGTACGTCGGCACGAGCGGGCTGCCCTCGAACATGCTCAGCGCGACGGGCGCGAGCGGTGACCTCGTCATCTTCAATGTGCCAGCCGACGTGCCCTCGGTGACGGTGACCGCGCGGCGCAACGGGCAGATCATCGGCCAGCGCGTGGTGCCGGTGCAGGCGCGCACCGTGACGGGCACGTTCCTCTCGCCCTGAGTCCTGGACGCCGTGAACCTGCTGCACGAACTCTTCGACCCGCACTTCTTCCTCGTGGAGCTGTGCGCCGGCCTCGCCTTCGCCTGCTGGCTGCTCTCGGTCATCACGCGCGAGTACTCGTGGGTCGACCGGCTGTGGTCGGTGTTGCCCCCGGCGTACGCGTGGGTGGTGGTGGGGCAGCAGCACTTCGCCGACCCGCGCGCGCTGCTCATCGCGGTGCTCACCACGCTGTGGGGCGCGCGGCTGACGTTCAACTTCGCGCGCAAGGGTGGCTACAAGAAGGGCGGCGAGGACTACCGCTGGGCGATTCTGCGCGAGCGCCTCGGGCCGGTCGGCTTCCAGCTCTTCAACGCCACCTTCATCGCGCCGTTCCAGAACGCGCTGCTGCTGGTGCTGGTCGCGCCGCTGCTCACGCTGACGAAGTTCTCCGCGCCGCTCGGCCCGCTCGACGCGCTGCTCGCGCTGGCGTTCCTCGTGTTGCTCGCCGGGGAGACGGTCGCCGACGAGCAGCAGTGGCGCTTCCACCTCGAGAAGGCGGCGCGCAAGGCGCGTGGTGAGCGCGGCCCCGAGTTCTGCACCACTGGCCTCTTCCGCTTCTCGCGGCACCCGAACTTCTTCTGCGAGGTGTCGTTGTGGTGGGTGGTCTACGGCTTCGCGGTCGTCGCGAGCGGGCAGTGGCTCCACTGGTCCATCGTGGGCGCGGTCGTGCTCACGGCGCTGTTCCAGGGCTCGACCACGATGACCGAGGGCATCTCGAAGTCGAAGTACCCGGCGTACGCGGAGTACCAGCGCACGACTTCACGGCTGATGCCGTGGTTTCCGGCGAAGTGAGCTGACGCGCGGGGCTTGCTGCCCGACAGCTTTGGTCGCGCATGGGTTGCAGCGCTGCCCCTCGCCAACCGTGCTCGCCTGCTGCGTGGAACGCCGCTTGCTGCTCGTGGCCGAGAGAGGCTCGCCATGAGAGTTCTGATCACTGGAGCCACCAACGGCATGGGCAAGGGGCTCGCGAAGGTGCTCGCCTCTGACCCGAAGATGGAGCTGGTGCTGCTCGGCCGGTCCGAGACGTTGCTGCGCGAGACCGTTGCGGAGTTGCGCGGCGGCTCGCGAATCACGACGGTGTGCTGTGACCTGTCGCGCTTGCGCGACGTGCGCGCGGCCATCACCGAGCTGAGGAAGCTGCCGACCCTCGACGCGATCTTCGTGAACGCGGGCCTCGGGTACGCACCGCGGCACGAGCTCACGGAAGACGGCTTCGACGCCCACTTCCAGGTGAACTACCTCTCGCAGTTCATGCTCACGCTGAACCTGCTCGAGCTGCTCGAGCGGTCGCCGCACGGCGGGCGCGTCATCTTCAACACGCCTTCCTTCGGTGAGCTGCACTGGGACGACCTGCAGCTGAAGAACGACTGGAACTACGAGCGGGCGATCGGCCAGGCGATGGTCGCCAAGCGCATGTTCGCGATGCGGCTGCACGACCTCTACGCCGCGCGCGGTGGCGCGAAGGTCTCCTGCTACGGCTTCGAGATCGCCCAGACGGTGTGGACCAACCAGATCAACCTCATTCCCACCGCGATGCGCGCGATGGCGAAGGCGATGAAGGCGCTGGGGAAGTTCATCTCCATCGAGCAGTGCGGGGAGATCATGGCGCCGCTCTTCGTCGAGAGCGCCGAGGAGAGCGCGCGCAAATCGGGCCGCCTCATCACCATCAAGAAGGGCGTGGTGAGCGACGTCGAGAAGAACCCGATGGTGCTCGACCCGGCAGCGCGCGAGCGGTTGTGGCAGCTCAGCCTCACGCTCTGCGCCGACGAGACCACGACCCGCGCCGCCGCTCGCCTCACCGCGCAATGACTCGCCTCGCCTTCATCGTGGCGCTCGCGGGGCTCGCCAGCGCGTGCACCGCGGCCGAGCGCCTGACCCGGCCTCCCGTCGCGGCGCCCGCCGGCGCGGAGTTCTTCACTGCGACCGACGGCACGAAGCTCTTCATGGCCATCGTCGGCGTCGGAAAGACTGCCGTGTGGTTCGTCTCGGGGTCGGAAGCGCAGGCAGCCCCACCCGACCCGACGCTCGCCGCCGCGCTGCGGTCCGCCGGCCTCTCCACCGTCGTCTTCCACCCGCGCGGCACCGGCTTCTCGGAGGGGCTGCGCGGTGACGCCGACGAATACGACGCGTTCCTGAATGACCACCACCAGTTCCTGCGGCACCTGCTCGACCGCTTCGAGCGCGTGTTCCTCCTGGGGCAGAGCGCGGGCTGCGCGTTCGCGTTGGAGGCCGCCGCACGCTCGCCACGCCCGCTCGCGGGGCTCGTGCTCGCGAACCCTGCGTGGCGCTTGCAGACCACCAAGGGCATGACGCCGACCTTCGGCGACTACGTGCGCTTCGCGTGGAACGCGGTGTTCCGGCCCGCGGCGCTCACCGTCGACATGAACAGCAAGCCCGAGGCGATCGAGTTCGCCGCCGATCGCGAAGAGGGCCTCGCCATGCAACGCGACCCGCTCGTCGTGCGGTGGTTCAGCATGCGCTACCTCGGCGCCCAGGGCCGGGTGATGGACCGCATCCCCGAGAACCTCGCGAAGACCGACGTGCCGCTGCTGCTGGTGCAGGGCGCCCACGATGGGCTGGTCGACCCGAAGAGCTTCGACGAGTTGCTCGCGAAGTCGCCCGCGCGCGACAAGCAGAAGCTGCTCTCACCCGAGGGCGGTCATGGCTCGAGCGCGGTGGAGACCCAGGTCGACGCCATCACCGCGTGGCTGCTCGCGCACGCGGACTGACTCGCAACCCCGCTCAACGTCGAGCTCGCAAAACTTGCGCGTTTCCGAGCGCGCGCGACGTGGTCTCATGACCCTTCGTGCGTCGACGCGCCCTGATCATCACCCTGCTCTTCCTCGCCTGTGAGCCGCCGCACGCGCCCGCGGCGTTGCGCGACTGCAACCGCACCGGCACCTCACCGATCGATCTCTCGCCCATCGGCACCACCGCGCCGGGCAGCGCGATTCGCTCGGTCGTCGCGCGCGTCAACCAGCTCGCACCCGCCGAGCCCGCGTGCCTGCTCGCGTCGCTGCCACGGCCGCTCTCGGTCATCGCCTCGACGAGCGTCACCAGCGCGCAGCCCGCGGTCGGCCGCCAGAGCCCGCGCCTCTTCCTCCTCAACGACCGCCTCGTCACCAGCTTCGTGCCCGAGGGCGACGGCGTGCACCTCGTGGAGTTCGGCGAGTGGGTCGACGGCCGGCGCACGCTCAAGGGCGAGCTCGAGCTGCCGCGCGCCGACGTGCTGCCCGAGGACCTGCCGTTCAAGCGCGTGCTCTACGGCTCGCCCGCCACGACGTGCGGTTTGTGCCACCGCGAAGAGTCGGACGCGGGCGCGCCCGAGGGCGCCTTCACCTCGCTCGCCTTCCGGCCCTCGCCGCGCAGCGTGGTGCCGTTGAGTGAGCTGGTCACCGCGCACGACGCCTGCACGCGCACCGCTGACGAGAGCGGCCGCTGCCAGGTGCTGCACGCGCTGTTCGACTTCGGAGAGGTCAACCCCGGCGCGTTCGACGCGGGCGTGGCGCTCTTCACCGACTGACGCGCTGGCCGCTAGCCTGCGCTCACGATGCGGCGCGTATTGGTCCTCGTGATGACCCTCGGCGCCACGGCGCACGCGAGCGACCCGTGCGTGCTCTCGGGAGACGGTGACTTGCCCGCGGGCGTGCTGTCGGTGAACGGCGTTGCGCTCGGCCAGACGCGGAAGTTCGAGCGCGTGCACCGTGTGTCGCTGCCGGTGCCGGTGGGTGACGCCGCGGCGCCACGCACCGTGAGAGTGTCGAGCGACCTCGTCTCGATCTCGATGACGCTCGTGCCCTCGGCGCCCATCGGCGTGGTCATGAAGTCGCCGGTGAAGGTGAGCGTCTTCGTGGCGGCGATCGGAACGGCTGGCGTGCTGCTCGGCGCGGACCAGGGCGGGCCCCAGCTCGCGCTCGAGCCACCGCTCGAGCTGGAGAGTCCTCCGCTGCGGGGAAACGTGGCGTGCAAGGCGGTGGCGTTGACGCTGCGAGGCGCGACCGAGGTGATGAAGGAGCCGCGCGGCGCGAGCGTGTCGATCTCCGAGGGCGAGGTGCCCGTCGCAGAGACGGCCGACGGTGCGCCGGTGGGGACGCTGAAGGTGGGGCCGTCACAGTTCGGGAAAGTGCTCGGGCGACGCGGAGACCGCGTGCACCTCTGGTGGAGCGTCACTGGCGGCGCGGTCGACGGCTGGGTCGCGGCGAGCGCGGTCAAGTTCGAGGACGCTCACTTCGGCGCTGGCGTGGGCGCGCTCGGCGGCCGGCTCGGCGCTTCGGTTCAGATCATCGAGCCCGACAGCGTGCGCTGCTCGGGGCCGGTTCCCCTGCTCGCGCGCTCGCCACAGTGGCCGCACCCGCTCACGGTCGGAACAGTCGCTCCGCGCACCGCCCTGCGCCGCGGGGAGCGCGACACCATCACGGTCGATGTCGACGGCGTGCTGTGGGACCCGGGCGTCGAGCTCACCATTGATTGGTCGAAGTGCCGCCCCTCACCCCGGCCCTCTCCCCGCTTTGCAGGGAGAGGGAGAGTTGGTCGAGGGCGGTGGTGAGGTTCCGCTCTGCCTCGGCGCTCATCGGCGCACCGAGCGCGAATTGCTGACCGCGAATCGCCACGGTCCACGCCGGAGGCGGCGCGGTGTGCTCGATGGTGGTCCACGTGTGCAGCAGCGCCGCCGGCGAGAGCAGGTGCGTGGTGAAGCTCGGGTCTTGGCGCGCGGTGACGGGCCGCACCTCGACCGGCTCGCCGCGAGCGCTGGCGTCGACGAAGTACACCGCGCGCCGGTCTCGCAGGTCGAGCGCGTGCTCCACCTGGAGTTGGTAGTCGGTCAGCACCTCGAGCTCTCCGCGCGCGATGGCGTCGGCGCAGCGCAGCTCGAGGCGGCGCACGAACTCCGGGCCCAGCGCGTCGTCGCCGCGCGAGGGGTTGCCGTACCCGAAGACGAGCACTGGCGCGGTCACCTGGACCTCCGGCCGACCTCGTGGCCCGCGGCGTCGAGCACCACCACCTCGAGCGGCATCTGCCCCATGGCGTGCGTGGCGCACGAGAGGCACGGGTCGAACGCGCGAATGGCCACCTCGAGGTGGTTGAGCAGCGGCTCGCTCGGCTCGTGCCCGTCGAGGTGCTGGTGCGCGACGACGGTGATGGCCTCGTTCATCGCCTGGTTGTTGTGCGTGGTGCTGACGATGAGGTTGCACATCGTGACCAGGTCGTTGGCGTCGACGCGGTAGTGGTGAATGAGCGTGCCGCGCGGCGCCTCGATGATACCCACGCCTTCGCCCACGCGCTCACCGCTGGTGACCAGCTCGCTGCCGAGGATGTCGGGGTCGGCGAGCAGCTCCCCGATGACCTCCGCGGCGTGCAGCAGCTCGATGAGCCGGGCCCAGTGGTACGCCAGCGGCGCGTGCGTGAGCCGGCCTCCGTGCGCGGCGAGGAAGGCCTGGCGCGCCTCTTCCGCGAGCGGCGTGTGAATGAAGTCGCAGTTCTGCACTCGCGCCAGCGGGCCCACCTTGTACCAACCGCGCTCCGGCCCCAGCGCGCGCAGCCACGGGAACTTCATGTACGACCAGCTGCGCACGTCTTCTTCGAGGTGCGCCCGGTAGTGCTTCGGCTCGACGCCGTCGAACAACACCGCGCCGTCGGCGTCACGCGCGCGCAGCAGCCCGTCGTAGAACTCCAGTCGCCCCTTCGGCCCGACGATGGACAGCAGGTTCGAGCGGAAGGCGCCGAACGACTCGTAGAACGCGCGGTTCTGCAGGTGCAGCCGCTTCACCAGCTCGACGCCCGCGCGCGCACTCGAGCACCTGCGGCAGCTGCGCCACCAGCTCGTCGCGCTCGCGCACCGTCAGCGAGCGATTCACCCCGCCCGGCACCGAGCCCGTCCCGTGCACGCGCTTGCCCGAGGTGAGCCTGATGAGCTCCTGCCCGAACTTGCGCAACAGCACGCCCTGCTTCGCGACGTCGGGGAACGCCGCGGCGACCGCGACGATGTTCCGCTGGCTCACGTCGGAATCGAAGCCGAACAGCAGGTCGGGGCTCGCGAGGTGGAAGAAGTGCAGCGCGTGGCTCTGCAGCATCTGGCCGTAATGCATCAGTCGCCGCAGCTTCTCCGAGGTCGGCGTCAGCCGTTGCGCGCCCACCACCACGTCGAGCGCCTTCGACGCCGCGAGGTGGTGGCTCACCGGGCAGATGCCGCACAGCCGTTGCACCATCACCGGCACTTCCCAGTACGGCCGTCCCTGGATGAAGCGCTCGAAGCCACGAAACTCCACGATGTGCAGCCGCGCCTGCCGCACCTTGCCCGCCTCGTCGAGCAGCAGCGTGACCTTGCCGTGCCCCTCGACGCGCGAGACCGGCTCGATGACGACGCGGCGGGTGGTGGGCGTGGGAGCGGTGTCCATGGCGAGCTCAGTCGTAGTGGATGAGGCCGTGCCCCAGGCTCGGCGTACGGCCCGCGAGCAGGTCGGTGAGGAACTGCCAGAACGCGTCAGCCGACGGCGGGCACCCGGGCAGGAAGTAGTCGATGCGCACCACGTCTTGCAGCGGGTGCACCTTGTCGAGCGGCAGCGGCAGCTCGGGGTCGTTGGGCACGGTGCGGTACACCGAGGTGAGGCACTCGCGCACGTCGAGCTGGTTGCGCAGCGCGGGCAGGCCGCCGTTGATGGCGCACGCGCCGACCGCCACCAGCACCTTGCAGTTCTTTCGGAACTCGCGGAGCACCTCGACGTTCTCGGCATTGCACAGCCCGCCCTCGAGCAGGCCGAGGTCGCACGGACCGCAGTGCTTCACGTCGGTGAGCGGCGAGCGGTCGAACTCGATTTGCTCGAGCAGCGGAAAGAGCCGCTCGTCGATGTCGAGGAACGACATGTGGCAGCCGAAGCAGCCGGCCAGCGACGCCGTGGCGACGCGGAGCTTCTTCTTCCGGGGCGCAGGGGCGTTCATGGCTTCTTCCCCCGGTTGACCACGCTGATGGGCGCCACGTCGTACGTGCGCTGACCGATGGGCCGCTCGAAGCCCTTCCCCTTCTTCAAGATGACGCCCACCGGGCACACCGAGGCGGCGGTGTCGCTCGCGCTGATTGACGTGTCCGCCAGCTTCCCGCTCTCGGCGTTGACGATGAGGTGCTTGCCGATGCCGCGGCCCGACAGCGCGAAGACGTGCTTCCCGTCGATCTCCGCCGACGCGCGCACGCACAGCTCACAGAGGATGCAGCGGTTGAAGTCGAGCATCAGCTCGGGGTGGGACGCGTCGACCTCGCGATGCTGGAAGAGCGGCGCCAGCTGCGGCGTCAGCATCTGCACGTGGTAGCCAATCGCCTGCAGCTTGCAGTCACCGCTCTTTTCGCACGACGGGCAGAAGTGATTCCCCTCGACGAAGAGCAGCTGCACGAGGCTGCGCCGCAGCTCCCTGAGCTCGGGACGTCTCGTTCTCCACCACCATGCCTTCGCGCGCGGGCAGCGTGCACGACGAGGCGGTGCGGCCATCGACCTTCACGGTGCACACCCGGCAGCTCCCGTGCGGCTTGAACTCGGGGTGCGCGCAGAGGTGCGGAATGTAGAGGTCCGCCGCGAGCGCCGCCTGGAGCACCGTCTGGCCCGCGGTGAAGGGCACCTCCTGGCCGTCGATGACGAGGGTGCTCATGACTCCTCCAGGTGCGCGCGCGCGTCGTCGCGACCGGTGACCTGCCGCGCGGGCGCCAACGCCTCGTCGAGGTCGAAGGTGGGCACGAAGTCGAGCGAGGCGAGCCGGCGCTCGAGCGTGGGCCTGAACTTCTCGTGCAGCGCGAGGTACGGCGCGCAGGCCGAGTGCCCCAGTCCGCAGTGGCTGGTGTCGAACAGCAGCTTGCCCAGCCGCAGCGCGTCCTTCACATCGCGGCGCGTGCCTCGCCCCGCGGCGAGGGCGTCGAGCGAGCGCTTGAGCAGCGTGGTGCCCGCGCGGCACGGCGTGCAGAAGCCGCAGCTCTCGTGCGCGAAGAAGTGCGCGAAGTTCACCACCACGTCGAGCAGGTCGCGCTGCGCGCCGAAGACCATGAACGCGCCCGCGGTGGGCACGTCTTCGAAGGCGAGGCGCCGGTGGAACTCGTGCGGCGCGAGCAAGGTGCCCGACGGCCCGCCCACCATCACCGCCTGGGTGTCGGTCGCGCCGCACGCGTCGAGCAGCTCGCGCACGCTGACGCCGAACGGCAACTCGTAGAGACCCGGGCGCGCGCAGTCTCCGCTGACGGAATGAATCTTGGTCCCCGACGACTTCGCCGTGCCGCGCTGCGCGAACCAGTCGCCGCCGTTGAGGGCGATGAGCGCGGCCGACGCGAAGGTCTCGACGTTGCCGACCACGGTGGGCTGCTGCAGGTAGCCGTGCGTCACCGGGTACGGCGGCCGGCTGCGCGGGATGCCGCGCTTCCCTTCGAGCGACTCGAGCAGCGCGCTCTCTTCACCGCACACGTACGCGCCCGCACCGAGGTGCAGCTCGACGTCGAAGTCGAAGCCGCGGTGACCGAGCACGTCGCGGCCGAGCAGGTGGTGCTTGCGGCGCTCGGCCAGCGCGGCCTCGATGGGCGCCTCGAGGAAGAGGTACTCACCGCGCAGGTAGATGAAGCCGCGCTGCGCGCCGATGGCCAACGCGCACGCCGTCATGCCGTCGAGCACCAGGTCGAGCTGCCGGCGGAGCAGCGCGCGGTCTTTGAACGTGCCGGGCTCGCCCTCGTCGGCGTTGCACACCACGAACCGCGTCGGCCCCGGTGCGGCCTTCGCCGCGGCCCACTTCTGACCGGTGCCGAAGCCCGCGCCGCCGCGCCCACGCAGCCGCGAGCGCGTTACCTCCTCGAGCAGGGCGTCTGGTCCCCGCGCGAACGCGGCCTGCAACACCCGGCCGGGCGGGAGCGCGTTGCCGAGCAACTGGTCGGCGCGCTGCACCACGTCGTCGTTGGCGAAGAGCTCGGCGGGCCAGCGCTCGAGTGGCTGGCCCACGTCGATCGCGCTGGCGATGGCGTCGATGCGCTCTTCGGTGAGGCGGCTGATGGCGTGCTCGTTGACCAGCAGCGCCGGGCCCTGCTCGCAGAAGCCAGTGCACGAGGTGAGGCCGATGCTCACGCGGCCGTCGGCGCGCACCTGGCCGGGCTCGACCTGCAGCGCGCGGCACAGGCGCTCTCGCAGCGCGGCGCTCCCCGCGTGCTGGTCCATGATGCAGTCCGAGAAGAGCACCCGGTACGCGCCACGCGGCTCGGTGCAGAAGAACGAATAGAAGCCCGCGACGCCCTCGACGCGCGCGCGCGGCAGGCCGAGCTTCCCCGCGAGCTCGGTGATGAGGGCGGGCGAAATCCACCCCGCGTCGCGTTGCACCTCACGGAGTACCTGCACCAGCCGCGTCGGGTCGTGGTGATGCCGGTCGAGCAGCCGCTGCAGGTCGAGCGAGACCATCGAACATCCATCTCGACGCATTCGACGTGCCAGCCGTCTTCCCTCGGAGCAGGCCGCCCCGGGGCGCACGGTTTGCGCGCCCGTGCATCAGGTTCGGGACGGGAACGGCACCAGCTTTGCCTGCGCCTCGTCGTACAGCGCGAGCTTCGTCGCCCGCACCGCGCCACCGAGCGTGATGCGCGGCACGTCGGTGAACAGGTCCGCGCCCGCCTCGTGACACGCGCGCTGCCGCCACGCCGGGAGCTGCGGGAGCAGGTGGTGCACGTGGTGGAACTCCACGCCGTAGAGGAACCAGTCGAGCACTGGAGAGAAGAGCGGCACGCGCGGCGTCACCAGGCACGTCGAGCCCACCAGCCCGTTCTCGACGTGGTCCCACTCGGCGGTGTGGCGTCGCACCAGCGAGGGGCCGGTGTGCTGCGCGTGAAAGAGCAGGAAGCCGAACCACGTCGCCGGCAAGAGCGCGACGAAGAACGCGCCGAGCGTGCCCGACCACCACAGCGCGGCGACGAAGAGCGCGAAGAGCACGTTCTCGTACCAGCGCGCCGCGACGCGCATGAAGCCGAGGAAGTAGAGCGGCGGCACCAGCCCGAAGAGCACCGGCGGCGCGTTCACCACGCGGTAGAGCGCGCGTTGCCAGCCCTTCGCGGCGCGGTACTGCTCGACGGTCCACGCGCCGGTCTGCCCGTCTTGCGAGCGATCGAGGTTGTTCGAATCGCGGTGGTGCCGGTCGTGCTCGCGCTTCCACACGTGCGACGAGGTGCTGGCGAAGGTGCCGACGAACGGCGCGACGAGCGCGTTGACCTTCGCCGAGCGGAAGAGGCTGCGGTGGCAGAGGTCGTGGTGCACGAGAAAGGCGCGCACCTGGGTCAGCGCGAGCAGTGCCACCGAGACCACCGCGAGCAGCACACCCTGGGTCGTGTCGAGCCGGCGCAGCGCGAAGGCGGTGAGGAAGAGGAGCGCGACGTAGACCGCGGCCGTCGAGGCGACCTCCCACGCCGCGCGGCGGTCGTCGGCTTCGGCGAACGAGGCGAGATGCACCCGCAGCCGCTCACGAAACTCAGGCTCCTGGAAACGCGCCACGTCCACGGGGCGAGGTATTCCACCGCGGCACGCTCGTCACAACGCCCGGGCGGTGTATGAGCAGGGCGTGCGCCTCACCACCCTCGCCTCCTTCTTCGTTCTCGCGCTGCTCGCGGCGTGTGGCCCCGTGATGCCCGGCGCCGACGGCGGAATGGACGGCGGCAGCGACGGCGGGGCGGACGCGGGCACCACCGACTGCCAGGAACCGTACCGCCGCTGCGAGGTGGAGTTCCGCTTCCGCGCCCTCGACGAGCAGAGCGTGTCGTTGCGCGGCGACTTCGCGGCCGATGGGTGGACCGTCGGCGTGCCGATGAAGAAGGAAGGCACCGACTGGGTCGCGCGCGTGCAGGCCGGCTTCGGCAGCGACGTGCAGTACAAGTTCCTCATCAACAACAGCATCTGGGTGACCGACCCCGCGAACCCCACGCTCTCGGCCACGGGCAACTCGCTGCGCACGCGCATCACCTGCGACACCTTCACCTGCCCCGCCAACGCCCCGCAGGCCGCGGCCTTCGACTGGCGCGACGGCGTGATGGAGTTCGTCTTCGTCGACCGCTTCTTCAACGCCGACCCGTCGAACGACTGCACCGTCGCGGGCGCCGACCCGGCGGGCCAGTACAAGGGCGGCGACTGGAAGGGCGTCACCCAGAAGATCAACGAGGGCTACTTCGGTCAGCGCGGCATCAACGTCTTGTGGCTCACGGTGCCGGTGAAGAACGCGACGGTCGGCGGCGCGGGCAGCGACGGCCGCACGTACTCCGCGTACCACGGCTACTGGCCCATCGACCTCGACCAGACCGAGTCGTGCTTCGGCAGCAAGCAAGACCTCGTCGACCTGGTGAGCGCCGCGCACGCGCACGGCCTGCAGGTGCTCTTCGACTTCGCGATGGTGCACGTGCACTCGAGCTCGAGCCTCTACGCGCAGCACCCCGACTGGTTCTGGCCGCTCGACTTCAACGGCGGGCAGTGCGTGTGCGACGACGGCAGCGTGTGCCCGTGGAACGCGCAGGGCCAGCGCTGCTGGTTCACCAACTACCTGCCGCACTGGAACTACACGGTGACCGCGGCGCGCGAGTACTCGGTGAGCCGCGCGGTGAAGCTGCTGGCCGACACCAACGCCGACGGGTTCCGCCTCGACGCCATCAAGCACGTCGACGCGTCGTGGCTGCTCTCGCTGCGCACCGAGGTCGAGAAGCTCGCCGCCACGCGCTCGCCGCGCCCGCGCATGTACTTCGTCGGCGAGACGTACGACTTCGGCAACCGCGACTACCTGAAGTCCTTCGTCGACCCGGCCACGAAGCTCGACGGGCAGTTCGACTTCCCGCTGCGGCTGCAGCTGCTCGAGAGCGTGGTGACGCGCCGCGCGCCGATGACCGCGCTCGCCGACTTCGTCGCCACCAACGACTCGTTCTACGGACCCAACACGCTGATGAGCCCGTGGATCGGCAACCACGACCTGGGCCGCGTCATCCACATGGCCGAGGACACGCCGATGTGGGGCGACCCGTACTCCGACGGCAAGGACCGCGCGTTCAACAACCCGCCCACGCTGCCCGGGTACAAGGCGCCGTTCGAGCGGCTGGCCAACGCGTTCACCTTTCTGCTCACCAGCCCCGGCGTGCCGTTGCTCTATTACGGAGACGACCTCGGCCTGCCCGGCGGCGGCGACCCCGACAACCGGCGCGTGATGCAGTGGTCGGGCTTCTCGAGTGATCAGCTCTGGCTGCGGTCTCGGGTGAGCGCGCTCGGGGCGCTGCGCAAGGCCCACGCGGCGTTGCGGCGCGGCCATCGCACCAACTTGAGCGCCACGCAGGACACGTACGTGTACTCGATGAGCGACGGCGTCGAGACGCTCTACGTGGCCATCAACCGCGGCGACACGCAGCAGACGGTGAACGGGCTGCCGGCGAAGGCGCTCAACGACCTGCTGAACCAGGAATCGGTGGCCGGCCCGGGCTTGATGGTGCCGCCGCGCAGCGCGCGCGTGCTGAGCCAATGACTCCCTCTCCTCCAAGGAGCTGACGATCCAACACAACTTGTGAATCGCGCGCGGGCATGATCTCGCTCGCAAATGCACGCACTTCCTCCGATTCACGACGAGTTCCGAGACTGCGAGTTTCCCGACCTTCGTCTTCTCGACCGAGTCGTGAGGATTGCGAGACAGCTCGAGGTGGACCCGAAGGCGAGCCTGCCCGAGTCGTTTCGAAACCCGTCGCAGCTCGAAGGCACGTACCGGTTCTTCGGTAACGAGCGCATTGACCTGGGCACCGTCGTCGCCGGCCACGTGAGCAACACGGTCCGACGCGTCGATGTCGCGAAGCGCGCGCTGGCCATTCACGACACGACATCGTTCGTCTTCGACGGAGAGCGAGACGGACTCGGAATCGTCGACCGCTCGCAGCAAGGCTTCTATGCCCACGCGTGTCTCGCTGTTTCCGCGGATGGTGTGCGGCAACCTCTTGGATTGCTCGCGCTCGACACGTGGATGCGCACGAAGAAGAAGGGCAAGCGCACGACGGAAGCGCGACGCAACGAGAAGGAGCTCGAGTCCGACCGTTGGTTGGAGCAGTCGCTTGCCGTCGAAGAGCTCGTGTCGAACTCGACGGTGCTCATCCACGTCGAGGACCGCGAGGGCGATATCTACGAGAGCCTCGCGACGCGGGCGCAGCGAGGGATGCACTTCATCGTTCGCGCGTCGTCAAACCGAGTTGTGAAACTCGAAGGCGGCGGCACACAGAACGTCCTCGAATCCGCTCGCACGCTTCCGTTGCGCTCGAAGCGAGAGGTCGACCTCTCGGAGCGTCACAATCCGTTCGCGCACCTCCCAAAGACTTCGCATGGCAATCGCCAGGCGCGCACGACGCAGGTTGAGATTCGCTCCGGCGAGCTGACGCTGCGACGGCCGCAGAGAGCTCTCCGGTCGTCTGACTTGCCCAAAGAGCTTCGCCTCAACGTGGTGCACGTCGGCGAGGTCGATGCGCCTCCAGGCGAGAAGGCGGTCGAGTGGCTCCTCTTCACGACCGAGCCCGTCGATTCAGCGACCGATGCTGAGCAAGTCGTCGACTTCTACCGAACGCGATGGCTCATCGAGGAATACTTCAAAGCGCTCAAGACGGGCTGCAAGTACGAAGACAAAGGCTCGAGAGCGGCCCCGCGCTCCTCAACGCGCTCGGTGTTTTTGCCATCGTCGCGTGGCGGCTTCTCGTCCTGCGCTTCATCGACCGAACGGCGGACGACAGCCCAGCCGAGTCCGTCGCGACAGACGCCGAAATCGCAGTGCTCGTCGCGAAGAAGCGCCTGAAGCCGAACGCTACAGCGCGCGAATTCACCACCGCACTCGCTCGCTACGGCGGTCACCTGCCGCAGAACGGACCACCCGGCTTACTCATCCTCTGGCGAGCGCTCCGTGCACTGCAGCAAGTCGCGGAAGGCTGGTCCTTGGCTCAGGAAATGTGATCAATCCTCAGCTCCAAGGAGGAGAGGGTCGGGGTGAGGAGTAACCCCCCGTGCGCGGCGGCAGCAACGCACGCTCGTGGCGAAAGCCACTGCACGACCGCGCAGGGCAACGCAGGCGCTCCTCAAGCTGGCCGCTGAAGTCGGCTCAGAACCCGAGCGCCCACGCCTTCTCGCGCCCGCCCAACGGCTCGAAGCGCGGACCACCCGCCTTCACGTCGTCGAGCAGCTCGAGCTTCACTCCGGCGTAGTGCGCGCGCACCTCGGCTTCGGGCACCGAGAACGGCGGTCCGTCCATCTTCGACTGGTCGTACTCGACGGTGATGAGAAGCCCCTTGCCGCCGGGCTTCATCAGCGAGCGCACGTGCTTCACGTACTCGACGCGCGTGGGCGGAGGCAGCGCGATGTTCGCCGCGCGGTCGTAGAGGAGATCGAAGCCGCCGGCCGGCGCGTGTTCCCTGCCGACCGCGAAGAAGTCACCCGCGAGCAGCGTGATGCCGTGCGACTCGTACTTCGTCAGCGCGCCGGCCTTCGACACCTTCGGGGTCAACTTGCGCTCGGCGAAGAAGGCCTTCACCGCGTCCTCGACCCATTCCACGCCGACGACCTGCAGGCCCTTCGACGCGAGGAACGCGAGGTCTTCGGCCTTGCCACACAGCGGCACCAGCACCGTGCCCGAGGTGCCCAGCCGCGCGACGTGCTTGCCGAGATGCGCGTTCGCCTGGCCCTCGTGAAAGCCGATCTGCTGCGCCGACCACCGCTCTGCCCAGAACGATTGTTCCATGTGCGTGCTCTCCCACGGGCCGCGGCCGGTGTACATCGCGCCGACCGTGACCGAGCCCGTCAAAGCCGAACCGATGGAGCGCGCCCGCACCTGGCTGCGCTGGCCGATGTGGTGGCGCATGGACAAGTGCGACCTCTCGCTGATGGACCGCACGAAGTTCATCATCGACGTCTCGCACGAGTACGACGCACCGCCCGAGCGCGTGCAGAAGAGCTTCCTGGGCTTCGTGGGAGATCCACCGTGGTCGCCCGGCTTCCTCGGCGCCGACTGGTGGACGCCGCCCCGCGAGCTCGACAAGGCGGTGATGGACGAGCTGTACGCGTTCATGGCGATGCGGGTCGAGGTGCTCGAGCACACGCCGGGCTCGCGCACGGTGGCGTACGTCTCGCGCTGGTCGCTCCCGTTCGCGAACACGATGATCCAGCTGGTCGAGACCAACCCGCGCCCCGGTGGCGGCACGGTGATGCGCTACCGCGTGGCCTACGAGCCGCCGAAGCTCGTCGCGTGGATGGTGCCGATGGTCGAGGGCCTGTTCCGCGCGTGGTTCGTGAAGTCGCTGCAGGGCCTCGCGCGCACGCTGGCGCAGCCCGAGAAGCCCTAGCCGAGCGACCTCACGGCAACGTCAGCACCTCGACGCCCTTCCGCGTGACGCGCACGGTGTGCTCGAACTGCGCCGACCACCGGCCGTCGACCGTGACCACCGTCCACTCGTCGTCGAGCGTGCGCGTGTCGGGCGCGCCGAGACAGAGCATCGGCTCGATGGTGAAGGTCATGCCCTCGCGCAGCACGAGCCCTTGTCCGCGCGTGCCGACGTGCGCGACGTGCGGAGGCAGGTGCATCTTTCGCCCGATGCCGTGGCCGCCCCACTCGGTCACCACCGAGCAGCCGGCGGCGCGCGCGAGCTGATCAATCGCCGCGCCGATGTCGCCGAGGTGTGCTCCCGGGCGCACCGCCGCGATGCCCGCTTCCAGCGCACGAAGCGTGGTCTCGACGAGGTGGCGCGCTTCCACCGAGACCTCGCCGATGCAGAACGTGGCCGAGGTGTCGCCGTGCCAGCCGTGCAGCTCGCTGGTGATGTCGACGTTGATGATGTCGCCGGGCGCGAGCACCTCGTCGTCGCGGGGAATGCCGTGGCACACCACTTCATTGCGGCTGGTGCACACGCCCGCGGGGAAGCCGTGGTACCCGAGCTGACTGCAGCGTGCGCCGTGCGCGGCGGTGTCTTCCCGCACCCAGCGATCGATGTCGGCGGTGGTGACGCCAGGGCGAAGGCGCGACTCGACGAGGGCGAGGGTCCGCGCGGCGAGGCGGCCGACGCGCTTCATCGCCTGCACGTCGCGGGGGTGGGTGATCAACGGAGCCATGCGCGGGGTTCTCGCGCCGAAGCCGTGCCGCGCAGGCATACCGATTTGATCTATGACGCGCGCATGAGCCTCACCCAGCTCCGCTACTTCGTCGCCGTCGCCCGCGAGGGCTCGGTGTCCCGCGCGGCGAAGAAGTGCTTCGTCAGCCAGCCGCCGATGAGCCGCCAGGTGCGCGCGCTCGAAGACGAGTTGAGAGTCACTCTCTTCGAGCGTCACACGCGTGGCATGCGGCTCTCGCGGGAAGGCCGCCGGGTGCTCGCACAGTCGGAGCGGATCCTCGCGATGGTCGACGAGCTCGGTGCCCCGCCCAACAAGGTTTGACGGGCTGGGGGCACTGGGGGGCTTCATGGCACGGGGTCTCCTGCTCGGGGTTTCACTGGTCGTGTTCGCGGGTTGCGGGGGCATGCCGATGCCCGACGCTGGAGTCGATGCAGGCAACGACAGCGGCGTGGTGGTGCGCACCGACGCGGGGACCGACGCGGGCACGATGACGACCGACGCCGGGCCGCCTCCGCCGCGCGTGGTGTTCGGCTCGATGACGGTCGACGGCACGAACGTCGACCTCGAGGCGGGCTACGGCACGGGCAACCGCGCGGCGCACCAGCTCCGCGTGGGGACGGCCGATACGCTTTCGCACCGCTACCTCGTGACGATGGTGGTGCCGACCGACGCGGGCGTGGGTTGGTCGGGCCAGTGCGGCATCACGCCCAACCTGTACTTCGGCGCGCAGGAGATCTTCGACGCGGGCATGGCCTTCTACACGGTCGACGCGGGCTGCACGGTGACCCTCTCGAAGGTCGCGCTCGACGTCGGGCAGGAATACCAGGGCACGTTCTCGGGCAACCCGCACCTCGACCCGCGCTCGGCGATCAACGACGGCGGCTCGCAGCTCAACATCACCAACGGCAGCTTCCGCATCGTGCGCACGTTCTGAAGGCTGAAACGCCGGGGTGTCGGCGAAGGCGAGCGCGCGTGACGGGCGGGCGGTGATCGGCTCAGATGCAGCCATGCCCCGCATCTCTTCCTGGTCGCCGACCGCTCCTCGCGTTTCCGCCCCTGAGACTGCCGCTGCGCGCTTCGAGCTGAGCAACTCGTTCAAGACGAAGATGCCCGAGGCGTCGGACGTCACCGCGCTGCCGGGCGGCAAGTTCCTCGTGGTGGGCGACCGGAAGGACGTCGTCTACATCGTCGGCGCCGACGGCAAGAAAGAGAAGGTCGACCTGCCCGGCCTGAAGAACGGCAAGTCGCAGCTCGAGGGCGTGGCGTACGACCCGGTGAAGCACCACCTCATCGTCTCGCGCGAAGAGTCGCGGGAGCTGCTGCGCTACGAGTGGAACCCCGAGAAGAACAAGGCGCCGGTGCTCGAGAAGAAGCTCGACGTCGACGTGAAGGGGCCGTCGAACAAGGGCATCGAGGGCATGGCGTACCTGCCCGAAGACGTCTCTCCGACCGGTGACGCGCAGCTGCTGCTCGCGAAGGAAGGCAAGCCGCGCGAGCTGGTCCTCACGGGCGACAAGGGCAAGGGCAAGCTGCTGCCCATCAAGCTCGAGAAGGAAGTGCTCGCGGTGTGCCGCGACTTCTCGGCGGTGGCGATCGACCCGAAGACCGGCCACGCGTTCATCAGCAGCGATGAGTCGGCGACGGTGGCGCAGATTCGGCTCGTGCGCGACGGCGACAAGATCATCGGCAAGCTGGTGCAGTCGTTCCCGCTGCGCGACGAGAAGGGCAAGTCGCTCGAGCGCGTCGAGGGCATGACGTTCAACGCGAAGGGTGACCTGTTCGTGTTGACCGAGAACGACGGCGTGCTGCGCCAGCTGAGCCGCAAGTAGCGCGTGCTCTTCGTTCCATTGTGGTTGGGGTTGTCGCTCGCGGTGCAGACCGCGTTGCGCGCGCGGTGGCGGGTCTCGCCCGTGCCGTTCTCGGTGTTGCCCGCGGGTCGGCGGGCGCTCGGTCTCACGCTCGGTGGCGTGGTCACGTTGTTCACGCTGTGGCTGTGGGGCTTCATCGCCGCGCACGAGTCGCGGAGCGAGGGCACGAGCACCGTGAAGGTCGCGCCGGACACGGCCGCGGCACAGGCCGGGCTCGAGACGGGCGACATCGTCACGCGGGTGAACGGCAAGTCCGTGACGTGGTTCGCAGACATCATCGCGGCGCGCGGAGAACCCCTCGACGCGCCGGTGGAACTCGAGTGGACGCACCAGGGTGAAGCGCGGCACGCGACCGTGACGCCGAACGCCACCTTGCTCGGAATCGGGGCCCAGCAGTTCGAGCTACGCCAGCCGTCGTTCGGCGAGGCGGCGGCGTTGAGCGCGAAGTTCATCGTGAAGGGGCCGTGGGTGGTGCTGAACGCGATGCTGCGCGGGCATGACGTGAAGGCGTCGAGCGACACGGTGGTGATGATGGCGACCCAGGGCTCGCTGTTCCGGTCGCTCTTCCCGACGGCGATCATCTCGTGGTGGTTGGCGCTGCTTGGCGAGTGGGCGGTGTCGTGGTTCGCGTTCTTGTTGCAGCGGCCGAAGCAGGTGTGACGCGCGCGTCGCGAATTGAGCGTTGAGTGCAACAAAGCTTATGTGCTCGGCCCGAACCTCGGTCCCGGGGAGCGTCAGTTCAGCTCGCGTCGCCCTCGACTGAAGAGAAGTGGATTGCTGAGAATTTCTCGCAGCGCAAGCCTGAGGATGCCCGCGGTTGACGAGTATCGCGCAAGGACGGTCCACTCGAGACCATGCCCAATGTTCGCTGCGTGACAGGCGGCCTCGAGGAACTGGAGACCTCCCGCGGCGCCCGCGTCCGTCTGGAGATTGACGCCGGCCGGACCATGAGCGTCGTCGTCGACGGTGGCGGCGAACCGAGAAAGCGAGTCTCGATTCCCTATCCGTCTGCCGGGTACGGCGGGCACGAGTTGCTGCTCTCGAGCAACGAACGCTATCTCGTGCTCTGGCTCTACTCGGGGCAGAGCCAGATCGGGTTCGAGTTGTTCACCTTCGCACCGGTGCTCAAACACGTCGCGTCGCTTCCGTACGTACTCGGAGAGGGCCTCGGACCAGCCTTCTCAGCTGACGAACGCTACCTGGCGGTCGCGTCGGCAACGAACAGCTCCCTCAACCTGGAGGAAGTCTGCGAAGCAGACGTCACGCAGGAACCGTGCGTGATCGCGTGGGCGGACGTTCACGCCCGTGCGCTGCCCGATGGGGTCGAAGAGCGGTGCCGCGTCGACGTACGGATCCCCGCCGGATTTCCGTGCGAGGGCGATGTCAGCTACTACCCCACTGACTTGAGCGTCGCAGCCGATGAGGTCGCGTTCCGAACTGGCTGGGGCGTGCAGGTACGCATTCCTCTGCCTCTGCCGCCCGTCTTCGTGATCGCGGGTCCCTCAGAGCGATAGCTCTCCGGCAATACCCATCGTGCGTTCACTTCGCGTCGTGCCGAGAGGCACCTTCGCCGCTCGGCACGGACTCCACGCCCATCACGCGCTTCGTCCTTCGAGGCGGTGTTCTCTCCTCACCCCAACCCTCTCCTCCTCGGGAGGAGAGGGAGCTAGAGGGTGAAGCGATCGACGACCCCGGCGGTGCGCTGGAGGATCGCGGTCCACCCGATCAGCGCGTCGACCTTCGGCTCGACATCCGGCGGGGTGAGCCCCAGCGACGCCATCGAGCCGGTGCACGCAAACAGCCGCGCGTGACCCGAGTCGCGCACCACGTCGAGCAGCTGGCGACAGGTCGGCACGCCCCGCAGCTCCATCGTGGCGTTGACGTCATCGCGCTCGAGATCGGGCACGTCGAGCGGACCGCGTACGAGGCGCTCGAGCGCCCACCAGAAGAAGAAGAGCTCGACCTCGCGGCCCGTCGAGACCGCTGACGCCGCGATCGACAGACCCTGGTGCACGGCGTCGTACTCGCCCCGGTGCATGAAGATGCAGACCTTCGCTGACATCCGTCTTGAGTAGCACGACTCGGTAGAAACGACCGATCGGCGGCGTCGCGAGACCGTTCGGGTTGAAAGGAACCATGCGCGGGCGCGCCAGCGGGTTTATTGGGTCGAGGCTTTCGAGTAGGGACCCGTCACCCGATGCACGACGACATCACAGCGCGCCGCAAAGACGAGCACCTCGACCTGTGCGCGAAGGAAGAGGTTGCTCCGGCGGGCAACTCCACGCTCTTCGACGACGTGCGGCTGGTGCACTGCGCGATGCCCGAGCTCGAGCTCGCCCAGGTCGACCTCTCGGTGTCGTTCATGGGCAAGACCTTGAAGGCGCCGCTGCTGTTGACCGGCATGACCGGCGGCACCGAGCGGGCAGGGCAGGTCAACCGTGACGTCGCGGCGGTCGCCGAGGAGTTCGGCGTGGCCTTCGGCGTCGGCAGCCAGCGCGCGATGGCCGAGCGGCCCGAGCTGACCGAGACCTTCGCGGTGCGCGGGGTGGCGGCGAACACCGTGGTGCTGGGCAACCTCGGCATCGTGCAGGCCGCGCGCATGACGTCTGACCAGATTCGGCGGCTGATGGAGTCCATCGGCGCCGACGGGCTCGCGATTCACCTGAACCCGGGCCAGGAGCTGAGCCAGCCCGAGGGCGACCGCGACTTCCAGCGCGGGTACTTCACGATCACCGCGCTGGCGAAGGCGTTCGGCGACCGGCTGATCGTCAAGGAGACCGGCTGCGGCGTCTCGCCCGAGGTGGCCCGCCGGCTGGTCGAGTGCGGCGTGAAGAACATCGACGTCTCGGGCCTGGGCGGCACCTCGTGGGTGCGCGTCGAGCAGCTGCGCTCGTCGGGCGTGGCGCGCGAGGTGGCCTCGCAGTTCTCGTCGTGGGGCATTCCCACCGCGGCGGCGGTCGCCTCGGTGCGGCGCGCCACGGGCACCGACGTGCGGCTGGTCGCGTCGGGCGGCATGCGATCGGGTCTCGACGTCGCCAAGGCGCTGGCGCTGGGCGCCGACCTCGGCGGGCTGGCGCTGCCGGTCTTCAAGGCGCACCAGGCCGGTGGTCGCGACGCGGTGCGCACCGTGCTGCAGACGGTGATTGCGGCCCTGCGGCAGGCGATGGCGCTGACCGGCAGCAAGGACGTGGCCGAGCTGCGGCGCAAGCCCCGGGTCATCACCGGGGAGCTGAGAGATTGGCTGGTTGCCCTGGCCTGACGGGCGATCGGCAGACGAACGAAACACCCGGTGGGCGACCGGAATAAGGGGACATCAGGGCGCAGTCGGGCCCTTTGGAGGCAGCATGGCGGATGCGATCACGTCGAGACTCTCCGGCTTCCACAAGTTGCCGGTGTCGGATCGACTCGGCACGGTGGGGCGCATGATGCGCCTGTCTCACGAGGAGACGGCAGCGCTGCACGGCAACGCGCTGAACATCGAGACCGCCAACCAGATGATCGAGAACGCGGTGGGCGTGTTCTCGCTCCCGCTCGGGCTCGGCCTCAACATGCAGGTCAACGGGCGCGACTACATCGTGCCCATGGCCGTCGAGGAGCCGTCGGTGGTCGCGGCGGTCAGCTTCGCTGCGAAGATCGCGCGCGAGGGTGGCGGCTTCAACGCCGAGGCCGACGACCCGATCATGATCGGCCAGGTGCAGCTCACCGGCTACGGCGACCCGAGCGTCGCCGCGAAGGTGCTGACCGAGCACAAGGAACAGCTGCTCGCGCTGGCCAACAGCTTCCACCCGGCGATGTTGGCGCGCGGCGGTGGAGCGCGGGACATCGAGGTGCGCGTGCTGCCGGCGCCCGAGGGCTCGCGCGGGGAGCCGATCCTCGTGCTCCACCTCTACATCGACACGCAGGAAGCGATGGGGGCCAACCTCATCAACACCATGTGCGAGGGCATCGCGCCGCTGGTGGAGCAGGTGACCGGCGGCAAGGTCTACCTCCGCATCTTGTCGAACCTCGCTGACCGCCGGCTCGCGCGCGCGTCGGTGCGCATTCCCGTGCCGGCGCTGGCCGACTTCGATCTGCCCGCCGAGGCGATCGCCGAGGGCATCGTGCAGGCCAGCCGCTTTGCGCAGGCCGACCCGTACCGCGCGGCGACGCACAACAAGGGCGTCATGAACGGCGTCGACGCCGTCGCGATTGCGACCGGGCAGGACTGGCGCAGCATCGAGGCCGGCGCGCACGCGTTCGCGTGCCGTGATGGCCAGTACCGCCCGCTGTCGACGTGGACGCTCGAAGAGGGCCACCTCGTGGGGCGCATCGAGCTGCCGCTGGCGCTCGGGACCGTCGGCGGGCCGATCAAGGTGCACCCGCAGGTGCAGGCGGCGCTCAAGGTGCTGCGCGTGTCGAGCGCGCGGGAGCTGTCGATGGTGATGGCGGCCGTCGGGCTCGCGCAGAACTTCGCGGCGGTGCGCGCGCTGGGCTCGGTCGGCATCCAGAAGGGGCACATGGCGCTGCACGCGCGGTGCGTCGCGGTCACGGCCGGGGCGCGCGGTCACTTCGTCGAGCGCGTCGCCGATGCGCTGGTGCAGATCGGCACCGTGAAGGTCGAGAAGGCCAAAGAGCTCCTGGCGCAGATGATGGCTGCGCAGCCCGCCGGAACCTGAGTTCCCTCGCCCGTCGGGATGGCCCTGCGGGAAGCGGGTCGCGTGTCGAACGCGCATGCGTCGAATCGCGACGGTGTGTTGGGGCGTGGTGCTGTTCTCTTGCGGCGGTCCGGAACTGGGCAGCGCCCACGAGCCCCTCGCCGCGGCGTGGCCGGGAGCGGCGAGCTTCACGGCCCACTCGGTGGGTGGCTTCTTCACCCCTTCGGCGTGCCGCACTGCTGACGGCGGAGAGCCACTCGCAGTGGCAGGTCGACCTCGTGGCGTCGACCGTCACGTATTCGGTCTGTGATCTCTCCGCGCCCGGGTACCGCGTTGCGACGCGGGCCCTTTCCGCCGAACAACGCGCGAAGTGCGGCTTCGACGCGCCGACGCAGTCGCTGGAGCTGCCCGGCGGACGGCTGTTGGGCGACAACCAGCTGGCCTGCCGCTCGCCGCCGGGGACCCCTGGTCGACGGCCTCGACGCGGTCTTCCTCGTCCTGGCCGACATCAGTCGTTGACGCTGCTATTGAGCCGCGCGTGAGCAGCGCGACGACGGCGTTCGGGCCCGGCAAGGTCATCCTCCTCGGAGAGCACGGCGTGGTGTACGGGCACCCGGCGCTCGCGGGTCCGATCTCCCGCGGCGTGCTCGCGTCCGGAACTCCGGCGTCCGCGTGCCGGCTCGCGTTGCCGCCGAAGGTCACTCCCGCGGTCGGCGCGCAGTTGACCAGGGCGTTCGATCGCGTCGCGAAGCTCGCGGGCCGGCCGAAGATCGAGGTCTCGCTCGAGACCGACCTGCCGACGTCGATGGGCCTCGGCTCGTCGGGCGCGATGGCGGTCGCAGTCGCGCGGTTGCTCCTCCAGGCGCGCGGCACCGTCGTGAAGCAGCGCGAGCTCGAGGCGTTGGCCCTCGAGATGGAAAAGGAGTTCCACGGCACGCCCAGCGGGGTCGATCACACCACCTCGGCGCGCAACGAGCTGGTGCTCTTCCAGCGCGGGCGCGCGACGGTGCTCAAGTCGTCGAAGCCGCTCAAGGTGCTGATCGCGCTCGCCGGCGCGCGCGGCTCGACGAAGGCCACGGTCGCGGAGCTGCGGGCCCGGCAGGCGCGCTGGCCCACCCGCTACCGCCGGATCTTCAACGAGATCGGCGCGGTGGTGCGCGACGGCGCGTCTGCGGTGCGCGCGGGCGACCTCGAGGCGCTCGGTGACGCGATGAACGTCAACCAGGGGCTCCTCTCGGCGCTGCGGCTGTCGAGCGCGCCGATCGACGCGATGGTGCACCGCCTGCGCGCGGCCGGGGCGCTCGGCGCCAAGCTGACCGGCGCAGGAGGCGACGGCGGCGCGGTGATCGGCCTCTTCCCCGAGCCCGAGCCGACCGTGGTGCGCCTGCGCAAGGAAGGCATCACCTGTTTCACCAGCCAACTTTCCGGACCGAGGGCCCTCTGATGGCGACCGCCGAAGCGCACCCCAACATCGCGTTGGTGAAGTACTGGGGCAAACGCGACGAGCGCCTCGTGTTGCCGCACCAGTCGAGCGTGTCGGTGACGCTCGCGCCGTTGAGCGTCATCACCTCGGTGGAGTTCTTCCCCCAGCGCGGCCCCGACGTGGTCGAGATCAACGGCAAGCCCGCGCAGGGCACCGAGCGCGAGCGCGTGGTGCAGTTGCTCGAGCTCGTGCGCCGCGAGGCGAAGGGCAAGAAGCTCGGGCTGGCGACCATGACCTCGCGCGGCAACTTCCCCGCGTCGGCCGGGCTCGCGTCGTCGGCGGCTGCGTTCGCGGCGTTGGCGGTCGCGGCGCGCGCGGCTGCGGGCTTCGAGCGCGACACGCGGGCCGAGTCGATCCTCGCGCGGCGGGGCAGCGGCTCGGCGGCGCGCAGCATCGAGGGCGGCATCGTGCGGTGGAACCGCGGCACGCGTGCCGATGGCCGTGACAGCTTCGGCGAGCAGCTCTTCACCGAAGACCACTGGCCCGAGCTGCGCCTGCTGGTCGGCATGGTGAGCCGCGAGGAGAAGGAAGTGAAGTCGCGCGACGGCATGCGGAACACCGTCGAGACCTCGCCGTACTACCGCGCATGGACCGTCGACGCCGAGCGCGAGGCCAAGGAGATCGTGAGGCACCTGAAGCGCCGCGATCTCGAGGCGGTGGGCACCATCGCCGAGCGCAACGCGTGGCGCATGCACGCCAGCGCGCTCGGGGCCAACCCGCCGCTCTGCTACCTGAAGCCCGCGACGCTGGCGGTGATCGACGCCTGCCGCGTGCTGCGCAAGAAGGGCGTGGGCGTGTGGTTCACGCTCGACGCCGGCCCCAACCCGGTGCTCCTCACCACGCGCGGCGACGAGGCGAAGGCGGCGAAGCTGATCCGCTCGCATGGCGCGACCGAGGTGGTGCGCTGCGTGCCGGGCGGCGGCGCCGAGGTGATCTTCTGATCGCGCGGACCTTGCTGAGCTCGCTCACCATGCGGGGCGACGAGGCGAAGGCGGCGAAGCGGATCCGCTCGCACGGCGCGACCGAGGTGGGCGCTGAGGTGATCTTGTGAGCGCGTGGGCCCTGGTCGTCTCGCTCGCGTTGGGGGCCGAGCTGGTGCACCCCGAGCTCAAGCTGGCGATCGATCTCCCCGCGGGGTGGAAGCTCGACGCCGACTGCGGGCCCTTCGTGCCGCCCGAGCCGAAGTGCCGCGTCAACGGCGTCATCGCCGCGTGCCCGAAAGCCCAGCTCTGCCCGGAGCGCATCGGCGTGCTGTGGCTGCGCGCGCCGGCGGTGCTGACGCCGCGTGACGAAGAGAAGGCCGAGCTGCTCGAGGCCGACGGCGGCTGGGTGACGAGCCTCACGCTGAAGGACGGCTGGGTGCTCACGTGGGGGAGCGAGGCGGTGAACGACTCCTTCCCCTTCAAGGTGAGCCGCAAGATCGACGGCCGGGTGATCGAGTGCTCGGGTGAGGCGCAGACGCTCGTCGGTCAGCAGCAGCTGATCGAAGCGTGCCGCTCGGTGCGCGCGCTCAAGCGGCGTTGAGCGAGGTCTCGAGGCGCTTCAGCACCGTCGGCCAGCCACCCTTCATGCCGTCGTGCGCCTGGCGACCCTGGTCGGACTCGAGGTCGAACCCCTCGTGCGTCATGCGCAGCCGCGTTCCGCTGCCCTCCGGCACCAGCTCCCAGGTGAGGGTGGTGTCGAGCGAGCCGGTCGCGAACCGATAGCGGAACAGGCGCTCGGGCTCGACGGCGAGCACCTCGCATGGGCGCATGCCCCAGCGACCCATGTCGAGCTCGAAGCGGTGACCGACCACGGCCCGAACATCGCCAGGCGCCCACCACTGGGCGTGGAGCTGCGGGTCGGTGAGCGCCTTCCACACCCGAGCCGGAGGGTGGGCGTAGAAGTGATCGAGCTTGATGGTGGCGGTCATCGGTCTCTCTCTCTTTCGGCTTCCTGCGCGAGGACGACTTCGAGGGCGGCGAGGCGTTGGCGCGCGAACCGGTCGAACGACGCGACCCAGTCTTCGAGCTCGGCGAGCGGGCGCGGGTCGAGGTGGTACCAGCGCTCGCGCCCACGCGGCTCTTCGCGCACCAGGCGCGCCTTGCGAAGCACCTGCAGGTGTTCCGACACCGCAGGGCGGCCCAGCTGGCGGAACCCGCGCGCCAGCGCCGTCACCCCGAGCGGGCCCGTGCGGAGCTTCAACAAGATGTCGCGTCGCACCGGGTTGGCGAGCGCGGTGAAGACGTCGAGCTGCGGCATGCCGCACTTGATAGGTCGGAAGTTACCGACGCGTCAAGAGTTCCCGACGTGTCGGAATTCGTCGACGCTTCAGAAGTTCACGCCGGTCGGCGCGGGCGGAGGGATGCCGAGGCTCAGGCGCTGACGGGGCGCGCCGTAGAGCTGGCGGTAGATGAAGAGATCGGTGGTGACCTGCTTCACGTAGCCGCGGGTCTCCTTGTAGGGGATCTCCTCGACCCACTGATCGAGCGGCTCGTCGCCGCGCTCCTTCGCCCACTTCGCGACCGCGTCGGGCCCGCCGTTGTACGCGGCGGCGACGAGGGTGGGGTGGCCCAGCCTTTCCATCAGCGCGTGGAGGTACCAGGTGCCGAGGCGGATGTTCCAGTCGGGGCCCCACAGCTCGGCGTCGTCGGCGGCGGGCAACTTGAGGTGGCCGATCACGTTGTGCGCGGTGGGCGGGATGAGCTGCATCAGCCCGCGCGCGTCGGCGAAGCTGGTGACCTCGGGCGCGAACGCCGACTCGCGGCGCATGATCGCCCACGCCATCGACGGCTCGAGCCCGTGTTCCTTGCACCACGCCTCGACGCTCACGCGGAAGGCGCGCGGGTACATCAGCGCGAGCGCCTCGGGCTGCCGCTGCGAATACACCGCGCCCCACAGATGACGGGCCGCCAGGGTGTGCGCCGCGCCGAAGTCACCCATCGCCTGCAGGGCGTGGCCCCACGTCAGGGCGTCGGCGGCGGGCATGCCATCGAGCGCGCGGCGCACCTCGGCCTGCATGTCGCGGTACAGGCCGACGCGCGCGAGCTTCGCGGCGAGCTCCAGGCCGGGCGGCCGCTTCACGGTGAGGGCCTTCGGCTCGATGGAGAAGGGGAGCGGCGACTCGACCTTCAGCTCCTCGAGGCGCTCGCTGGCGAGCAGCCCGTAGAACGTGCCGGGGAACGCGGTGAGCACCGCCTTGTACTCGGCGACGAGATCGACCGAAGGACCCGCGTCAGGCGTGGGGCCCTGCAGCTGCGCGGCGTGCGCGGCCCAGTAGAGCGCCTGCGGCACGAGCGACGACTTCGGAAAGTCGCGCGACAGGCCGAGCAGCTGCTCGCGCGCGGCCGCGTACTTCTTGCCGCGGATGAGCGAGAACGCCGAGAACCACCGCGCCTCGTCGCGCTTCTTCGAGTCGGGGTGCCGCTCTTCGAACTTCGCGAACTCGGCGATCGCCGTGTCGAGCTCGCCGGAGTTCATCGCCAGCCACGCCGCGAGGTACGCGCCCTCGTCGGCCTGCTGCGCCTGGGGGAACTTCTCGTCGAGGGTGTGGAACGTCAGGCGGGCGAGCGCGTTGTCGCCGGTGCGCATCGCCCGGCGCGCGAGGAGGTTGAGCGCCTCGGCCGCGACGTTCTGCGGACCTTCGAGGACCGGCGCGAGGACCTTCTTCGCCTCGGCGTCCTGTTCCTTCCCGCGGGTGAGCAGCGCCTGGCCGCGGGTGAGCGCGACCTTCAGCTTCAGGTTCGCCGCGGCCTGCAGCGTCGGCGAGTCGAGCGCGGCGAGGCAGCCGGTGACGTCTCCTGCGCCGAGGAGGGCTTGCGCGCGCGTCAGCTCGTCTTCGGGGCTCGGCGACCACGCGCCGTCGGCCTCGAGGCGTTCGCGCGCCACGACGCCGTGCGGGTGGGCGGGGAAGCGCAGCGCGAGGGCCTTCCAGTCCGCGGCGGCCAGCGCCTTCAGCTTCGCCCCCTGGCGGGCCAGCGCGCGCGTGTAGAGGAGCTCGGGGCTCGAGCCCACGTCGGGGTCGGCGTCGAGCAGCGGCGTGGCGAGCTTCGGCTGCTTCAAGTCGACGTAGAGCTCGGCGAGCTTGCGATCGATGCGCTGCGCGAGCCACGCCGGCGCGCCCTTCTTCGCCTTCACCAGCGTCTTCACCGCGAGCGACGGCTGCCCGGCCCACGCCTGCGCCTCGCCCAGGTACCAGCCGTGGACCGACTCGAGCCCTTTGGGCGGCTTGCTCTTCGACAGGCGATCCGCCGCGGCCGCGGGCTCACCGTCGCTCAGCTCGAGGAAACCGGTGAGCAGGGTGAGACCTGCCTGATCAGGGCACTTCTGCTCGATACAGCTCTGCAGCTCCTGCTTCGCCAGCGCGGTCGCCCCTTCACGGTGCACGCGAACCGCGTCGAGCAACCCCTCGGATTGAGCGAGCACCACGTGGCTGCTGAGCACCACCGCGAGTCCCGCCAACCGCAGGTGTCGCGCGGCGGTGTCTCGTTTTCTGAAAATCATGGGCACCCGGTTTGACATTCGTTGAGCGACTGCCGTACATCCCCTCGCGCTCGTTTCTCCCACGAAAGCGAGTGCATTCGACAACGGAGTGCATCCGATAAGGATTCCAACTCCCGCAGGCTGCCAGTCAACGGTGACCCCTTTGATCGGCCGCAGCGTTTCGTGGGACAGGCAGAACCGTCAAAGAAACAAAGAAGCACGAATCACGAAGCGCAGTGACCGGGTCTTTGTCGTCCGGGGGGGAACACGCAGTACGGGAGGCCGAAACCGCACATGAAGCCGTGTCCGACCGAACTTCCACAGAGCATCAATCCTGAAGCCGGCCCCAAGCGTCTCGGGGTCGAGCACCACCGCAATCTCGATTGTGCTCACTACGACAACTGCCTCGATGAGGCTGTCCGTCGTGGCTGGCAGTCCTTCACCTGCATCAAGTGCCCGCTCTATGCGCTGCCGTCGGCGCAGCAGGCTGGCATCGAGTCGTTCGCGACGCAGCGTCGCGTGGTCTGACTCGACCGGTCGCAGGTCTTCGATCTGGAACTCACACTGAAACGGGCCTCCCGGTCTCGCGATCGGGGGGCTGTTTCATTTTCGGGGCTGGTCCATTTCAAGGCGCCTTCTTCAGCTGCACCACCCCGCGGCGAATGAGGTCCTTCAAGCACTCCTCGATCTCCAGCGGTGAGATGTCGAGGCGGGCGATGAGATCGCGGGGCGGGGTGCGCTCTTCGCAGATCAGCCGCGCGCACTCGAGCCACTGCTTGGGGCCGACCGCGCGGTACACCTGGTACAGCTGATCGTTCACGTCGATCTGGGTGGCGCTGAGCATCAGCGAGTCGCGCAGGCGCTGCTCATTCTCGTTCAACGTGCTGCACGCGCGCTCGACGAGCACCTCGGTCGAGAGCTGGAGGTTCTGCGTGAGCCCGGCCGGCAGCCCCGCGGTGAACGAGCCCTCGGCGGCGCGGCTGGCGACGAACGCGTTGAAGGCGCGTTCCCCCTCGGCGGTGTACTTGCCGGCCACCGCGCTGGCGTGCGTGCAGGCGCCGGCGGTGAAGGCCAGCTGGTACGTGGCCCAGCCATCGCGGCACGTCAGCACACCGGTGGCCTTCCTCGCGGCGAGCGTCTTGATCAGCCACTGCGGGCCGACCTGGTGCACCACCAGCTGCTGCGTCTGGCCGAGCTCGAGGGCGGCGAGCGCACCGCGGCGCGGCTCGAGCAGCTTCATCACCTGGCCGACGATCACGTCGAGCTTGGTGCCCTTCGAGAGGTAGGCCTGCGCGCCCGCATCGAGCGCCCGCAGCGACTCGCGGTAGTCGTCGTGCGCCGAGAGGAAGGAGATCGGCAGCTCGCGCGTGCGGAAGTCGTCGCGCAGCGCGCGCAGCATGCCCCAGCCATCGAGGTGCGGCATGTTGAGGTCGGCGAGCACCGCGTCGAAGTTGTCGTTGAGGGCGGCCTGCACGCCCTCGTTGCCGTCGGTGGCGGTGGTGACCGCGAAGCCGTGCTTGGCGAAGAGCGTGGAGAACATCTTGAGGATCGCCGGGTCGTCGTCGACCAGCAGCAGCTTCGCGTTGATGCCGGCGGCGGCAGGGCGGGGCGCTGAGGGCGGCGGAGGAGGCACCGCCTTCTGTTCGACCTCGAAGGCCAGCGGCTCGTCTTCGAGCTGCCCGACCACCACCTCGGCGATCGGCGTCTCACCGGTGACGGTGTCGCCGACCTCGATCACCACGCCCGCGCCTTCACCGCGCGAGCCGGCCATCTCGGTGAAGGTCCACCGTGCTTGCGGCAGCGACGCCATCGCCTTGAGCGCGTCGACGCCCTGCGCGCCGAGGAAGTGCGCCTTGTCGAGCTTGCCGTAGATGAACGACGCCTTGCCCTCGTTGGGCGTGCGCGGGTTGGTGAGGAAGATGCCCGAGCGGCGCGTGCGGCGAATGTGCTCGAAGTACCGCAAGATCGTCGCGGCGTCGGCGGTGCCCTGGCTCGACCCGGTGCGCGAGGGCAGCTCTTCCCACAGCGCGCGCACCACCTGCACGTGCGAGACGGTGAACGGCGCCTGGATCAGCCCGACCACGCCGGTGCGCAGCCCCTGCACGAACGCCGCGTCGGTGACCTCGTTGGAGATGATCAGCACCGGCCGCTGCGAGTACTCGACGTCGGTGGCGAGGGTGTCGAGCACCTGGATCGCGAAGTCGCTCTCGAGCTCGGCGAACAGCACGATGAGGTGTGGGCGCAGCTGCTTCAAGCCGCCCGAGACCTTCCGGCGATCGGTGATGAACCGGTAGAAGAGGCCCTGCTCGTTGAAGGCCTGCGCGATGCCGGTCTGCACCGCGCGGTTCTCGTCGATGCCCAGCACCACCGGGGAATTCGGATCCGTCATCGGCCCCAAGGAGAAATCAGGTGCGCCCCAAACGCGAGGATTCTTTCGTCGTCAGCGCGGCACGCCGTAGACGACCACGATCCAATAACGGCCGTTGCCGTACTTCGCCGAGTCGCCCTTGATGAGACCCACCCCCACCAGCTGGGCGTCGGGGGACGCGAGGTTCTTTGATTCGCTGCCCAGCCGCGGCGCGTCGCTGACGAACACGTCGACCGACACCGAGCCCAGCTCGTCGAGCTGCTCGAAGGCGCGCTCGTGGATCTTCGGTTTCCCCGGCAGCTCCGACTTCGGGAGATCGAGGGCCAGCGCCGCGCGCACGTGTTCCTGGGCGATGGTCTCGAGGATGGCGTTGGTGCGCAGCGGGGCGAGGCGGCGCTTCTTCCGCTCGGCGGTGATCGACGCGTAGACCGCCCCGAGCGGATCTTTCTCGTCGACCACGTTCACCGGCGCGGCGAGCACCTCCACCAGCACCACCAGGCCGTCGCCGCGGCGCGCGAGGCCGAGCCCGAGTCGCCGGTGACCCGCCTCCAGCAGGTTGTTGCGGTGGCCGGGGCTGTGCTCGATGCCGAAGTGCGCGGCGAGCGGGCCCGACGAGAGGCCGAGATTCTCTCCGGCCGCCGAGAACTTGTAGCCCGCGTCGGTGAGGCGCTGCTTGAGGGTGCTGCCGTCGGGCGCGACGTGGCTGAAGAAGTTCTCTCGCGCCAGGCGCTCGGCCCACGCCTGCGCCACGGCCTCGAGCGCGGCGTCGGGCTGCACCGGCTGCGCGCCCATCTGCAGGCGCAGCGCGTTGATGCGCGTGAGCAGCGTCGCGCGCGCGGCGGTGTCGTCGGCGGGCTCGGCGAGCGCGTCGTCTTCCTCGGCCTTCACCGCGCCCACGTCGACGAAGAAGAGCGCGGCGACCTCGGGGCCGAGCGGGCCGGTGGCGAGCACCTCGACGGCGTGGCGGCCCTTCGTCTTGAAGTCGAGCGTCGCGCAGCGCTGGCCGTTCGCCGCGGGCATGGGGAGCCGTTCGACGCTGCCGTCGGGCCGGGTGACGAACAGCTCGGCGCTGGTGAGCGGTGCGTTGAGCGTGCCGCACAGCCGCTGGCCGCTGGCCGGCTTGGTGAGGGCGCGGGGAAAGGGCTCGAGCTCGAGGCGGCGCCTGGCGAGGATCACGATCACCGCGCTGCGCTCCTTGCCTTCGGCGAAGCCGAGACCCACGTGCGTCGACGGCTCGGCGGCGAGGTCTTGCTTGCCGAGCTCGGCGGCGATGACGTCGGTCGGGGCGCGCAACGCGACCACCACCGGGTTGGGTTCCCACCCGCGCTGCCGCGAGATGGCGGCGGTGACGCGCAGGAGGCTGGTGGCGTCTTCCACGCCGTTGCTCACCGCGCGGCGCGCGAGCTCGTCGGCGGCGCGGTTGAGGGCGGCGTCGAGCGGAGGCGCGGTGCGGCCGGCGGCCTCGAAGCGATCGCGCACGGTGTGTTCGAGCAGCTCGCGCGGGGGCGCGGCGGTGAGCACCAGGCTGGTGAGGGTCAGGGCCGCGATCATCGGGCGAGGGCCGGAATCATGAGATGACCTCGAAGACGATCGACTCGACCCGGGATTCCCCGGTCGCGTGCGAGAGGCGGCGCGCGAGCGAGGCGCGCTCGGGCTCGAGGGCGTCCTTCCACGACGCGGCGTCACAGGCGATGACGAGGGTGGTGCCGTCCCACCGGGTCGGGCGGGTGTGACGGCCGATCAGGTCGCCGACCACGCGTTGCCACACCGGCGCAAGTGCGACAGCCGAGCCCGTGTCGCGCAGCGTGCGGCCCAGAAGGTCGGACAACGATTTCATAGCGGGCCTGCGTTCTACCTGCGCAAGCCGTCAAAACCCTTCGGAAAAGAATGTGGCACGACCTTCGCGAGAGGTGGTTGACCTCACGCGGCCGGACGGCGAGAGTGCGCCGCTTTTCGAAGTCAGATTTTTCCCCACCGCAGACCCCACCGAAGTACCGAAGGAGCAACCAATGACGTCAGTGATTCGCAAGACGCTGTGGGCGACGTTCGCCCTCGCAGCGCTGGCCATGACCGCGTGTGGCCCCACGCCCCCGAAGCCCGATGGCGGCACCGATGGTGGCGGCAACATGTCGAGCGACTGTGTCGACGACACCGACTGCCCGGATCCGACGTACTTCTTCTGCAACACGCAGACCTCGAAGTGTGAGCCCTCGTGCCGCACGGCGGCGCAGTGCAACTCGCGCCCGGCCGAATACACCCTCGACTTCTGCCAGGGCTCGCTCGGCTGCCAGTGCGACGAAGGCAAGTGCGTCGGCTCGCTGTGCTCGGCTGACTCCGACTGCGGCTCGCAGGTGTGCCGCAACGGTGCGTGCGTCGCGCCCCCGGCCAACACCGCGGTCGCCAAGTGCGCCATCACCCCTGACCTGCAGGTGTTCGCGGCGGGCCAGAAGGCGAAGTTCTGGGTCTCGGCCTGGGACGCGCAGAACAACCCGGTCGTGATCAAGGACGGCGCCACGTGGACGGCGCTCGGCTCGGCGGTCACGGGCTCGGGCACGGGCAACAACGCGGAGTTCACCGCGGGCTCGGCGGCGGTCACCACCGCGACCGACTCGGTGCAGGCGGCGTTCGGCTCGATCACCTGCAAGGCGAAGGCGATCGTGGTCGCGGCTCCGGCGGCGGGCAACGTGGGCGTGTCGGTCATCGACGAGCTCTCGGGCCGGCCGATCGCGGGCGCGAAGGTCGTGCTGAGCGACGCGATGGGCGCGATCATCCAGCAGACGGGCAATGACTCGGTCGACACCGACGCCGCGGGCACCGCGACGCTGGCGCTGACGGGCTCGCCGGCGACCTACTCGGTCTCGGTCTTCCACCCCGACTTCTCGTACGTCACCGTGGCGAACTACGCGGGCACCTCGCGCCTGCTCTCGTTCGCGCTGCGCCGCAACGCGCTCGACACCTACGGCGGCTACAAGGGCACCTTCAAGAACGTGCCGATGACGTCGAACGTGCACGCCGCGCTGGCGGGCATGTCGCTGGCCGGCTCGATCACCAACCTCAACATCACGCAGCTGCTCGGCCCGTCGGTCCCGACCGACATCGTGATCGGTTCGGCGATCAACCAGATGGACGTGCCGATCCCCGCGGGCGTGTACCTGGGCTTCGGCGACCAGCACATCAAGGACGCGATCGCCGGCCAGGGCCTCAACGGCGTCTGCGGCACCACCTTGACCGACCCGTCGAGCCCCCCTGACGAGACCAAGATCAGCGCGGGCCTGTGCGGCACGCGTTCGGCGTGGGGCCTGGCCGGCGACGTTCCGCTGGGCGACCTGCCGATCGACGCGGTCGCGGGCGGCCTCGACAACATCAACGTCGGCATGCTGCTCGGCCGCATCGTTCCGATCTTCAAGAAGTTCAACTCGTCGATCGTTCGCGACGTGCCGTTCACCCTGAAGCCGACGCCGGGCGCCTCGACGGGCAACCCGGTCTACACGGACCAGGCGCACTACACGTCGGCCGACCACGACTTCACGCAGATCCCCCTCGCGTTCAACTTCGTCACCAAGCTCCCCGAGCTGCCGAAGTTCAAGGGCGTGTACGTGGACGGCGTGGCGATCATCGGTGGCGCGAGCTACCCGGGCCGCGGCGTGATCCCGCTCGGCATCGGCGTGGGCGTGAACACCAACCCGGTGGACGGCCAGGTCGACAAGCTCGACCCGCTCGCCGTCGGTCAGATCGGCGTGCGCATGGCGCCGACGCACCACGGCATCGAGGGCTCGCACTACGGCCTGCTGATGGCGGCGATCTCGGCGAAGGGCCTGTCGGACGCTTCGGCCGGCATCGGCGCCTCGGCGCTCTTCCCGCGGCTGCCGGGCAACAAGCTGGTGTTCGACCCGGCCGGCGCGACGCCGGTGGACGTGTCGACCCAGACGTTCCCGGTCTTCCCGGAAGGCGCGAAGTTCAACTTCACCGACGCGATGGACGGCACGCTGCGCGGCCGCAGCTTCCGCATGGCGACGGCGCCGACGGGCGTGAACGTGGTGCGCGTCAGCTTCTCGGACTCGCTCGAGACCCGCTGGGACGTGCTGGTCGACGCGGCGACGCCGGGCTTCACGCTGCCCAAGCCCCCGGGCACGCTGCGTGACCGCCTGTTCTCGAACGGCAACGCCACCACGGGCGATCGCGGCACGATGGTCGTGCAGGCGTTCCGCATGGTGAACGACCCGCTGACCTCGGGCAGCGCGGCGGTGACGTTCACCAACTTCGTCGAGCTGAACGAGACGAACGCGGACCGCACCACCGACTTCCTCACGGCGTTCTCGTTCCTCACCTACGCGCCGCCGGCGGTTTCGTTCAAGACGCCGTCGACCAACCCGGCCACCGTCACCGCGATGTCGAAGCTGCAGATCTCGGTGAAGAGCTTCTCGGTCGGCACGCAGGGCACCGACGACGGCGTGGTGAAGGTGACGTTCACGCCGGCGGGCAGCTGCCCGGCGGTCACCCTCGACGCCGAGGCCCCGATGAAGGGCAGCGGCGTGGTCGAGACGACGCTGGCGGCCGGCTGCACGGGCGCGGTGTCGATCACCGCGACCCTGATGAAGATCGACGGCACGACTCCGATCGCGCCGGCGGTCTCGTCGACCATCAACGCGACGATCAACTGAGCTCGCGCTGGTCGTGAAGTGACGCGGGGCCCTTCCTCACGGAAGCGGCCCCGTTTCATTTGCGGGGCTGGTAGCGTCGGGGCTCCCGATGGCTCGAAAGCACACCACCGCGATTACGGTGATCTCCAAGATCTCCGAGCGCCAGGTGAACCGCGCGGCGGCGCTGGTGGTGATTCACGGCGAAGAGCTGGGGCGCAAGTACGACCTGTCGAACGACGTGACGAGCATCGGCCGCAGCTCGAAGGCCGACGTACAGGTCGATCAAGACTCGGTGAGCCGCAACCACGCGCGCCTGGTGAACGAGGGAGCGCGCCTGACGATCGAAGATCTCGGCTCGACCAACGGCACCATCGTCAACGACGAGCACATCGAAGACGTGCTGCGGCTGCGCAACGGCGACCTGATCAAAATCGGCCGCACGATCTTCAAGTTCATCGCCTCGAACAACATCGAGGCGGCGTACCACGACGAGATCTACCGCATGACCACGGTCGACGGCCTGACCCAGGTCTTCAACCGGCGGTACTTCGAAGACGCGATCGATCGCGAGCTCTCGCGCTCACGCCGGTACGCGCGGCCGTTGTCGCTGGTGATGATCGACATCGACCACTTCAAGAAGATCAACGACAGCTTCGGGCACCTGGCCGGCGACGCGGTGCTGAAGGAAGTGGCGCACGTCATTCGCTCGCGCACGCGCCGTGAAGACGTGCTGGCGCGCTACGGCGGCGAGGAGTTCGCGCTGCTGCTGCCGGAGATCGACCTCCGCGGCGCGACGCACCTCGCCGAGAAGGTGCGCAAGCTGGTCGAGAAGCACACCTTCACCTTCGACGGCGAAGACATCGACGTCACGCTCTCGGCGGGCGTCGCGACGGTGCAGAAGAAGGGCGAAGACTCGCAGGAGCTGATTCGCAAGGCCGACGAGAAGCTCTACGAGGCCAAGACGACGGGTCGCAACCGCGTGCTGCACTGACGATCAGAAGATCGACTCGCGGTCCTGCAGCATCTGCGTGAGCATGCCTTCGATCTGATCGCGCACCGCGAGGTTCTTCCGCTCGATCCACGTCAGGTCGGCGTCGGGATCTGCGGGGGCGCCCTCGAGCGAGACCTGCTCGGCGAAGCGCAGGTGCCAGCGCGCGGGCAGGGGCGGCAACGTCACGGGCAGGTACTCGACGCCCAGCAGGCCGCCCGGGAGCTTGCCCAACAGCGGCATCGATTCCTCGCCGCCGACGATCGCCGCGGGGATGATCGGCACGCCCAGGCGCAGCGCGATCTTCACGTAGCCGCCGCGACCGAAGCGGCGCAGCTGGTAGCGCTCGGAGAAGGGCTTCGACAGGCCGTGGAAGCCCTCGGGGAAGACGACCAGCGGGCGGCCCTCACCGAGCAGGCGGTGG
Source organism: Myxococcaceae bacterium (assembly GCA_046351675.1). Taxonomy (GTDB): domain Bacteria; phylum Myxococcota; class Myxococcia; order Myxococcales; family Myxococcaceae; genus Archangium_A. The sequence continues at coordinate 403,267 of JAXLYB010000003.1, read as the reverse complement.
GCGTTCTCGGGGTTCGCACGCACGGCGCCGAGGCGGTTGGCGAGCACGCCGACGAAGGGCGCGTGGAAGATCTGGTCTTCGAGCAGCCAGCGGGCCTCGGCGAGCTCAGGGCGTTCGCGGCGCAGCGCGAGGTGCAGCACCGGACCGTCGAGCGGGAGCGCGCCGGCGTGGTTGGCGACGATGATGCACGGGCCGGTGGGGACGTGCTGCGCGCCCTCGACGCGCACGCGCCAATAGCGGTCGTAGAGGAGATCACCGAGCGGTCGGAGCGCGGTGGTGAGCTCGCGGTCTTTGCCCCACTCGTCGGTGGTCGAGGTGCGCGAGGCGAAGCCGATCGAGGTGCGCACCGCTCGCGCGAGACCGCGCACGGCGCCGAAGACGCTCGAGGCGAGATCGGCCGGAGCGGTCTCAGACGCCGGTGCCGGCAACATCCGCCCCCTCTCCCCCTGGGGAGAGGGTCGGGGTGAGGGGAGATCGGCGACCTCGCCACTCGGCGGGTCGGCGCTGACGCTGGGGGAGGCGGAGTGCGCAGCAGGGCCTGAGAGGATCTCGGCGGTCGGCGCGCCCCGATGCGGCTTCGGGTCGGCGCTGACGCTGGGCGAAGCGGCGTGCGCAGCAGGGCCCGAGAGGACTTCAGCCGTCGGCGCTCCGCGGTGGGGCTTCGGGTCGGCGCTCACGCTGGGCGAAGCCGCGTGCGCAGTAGGTCCTGAGAGGACTTCAGCGGTCGGCGCTCCGCGATGCGGCTTCGGATCGGCGGCGACGCTGGGAGACGCACCGTGCGCAGTTGGTCCTGAGAGGACTTCAGCGGTCGGCGCTCCGCGATGCGGCTTCGGATCGGCGGCGACGCTCGGCGATGCGCCGTGCGCAGTAGGGCCTGAGAGGACTTCTGCCGTGGGCGCTCCGCGATGCGGCTTCGGATCGGCGCTGACGCTGGGCGACGCGGCGTGCGCGGTGGGGCCCGACGACAGGACTTCTGCCGTCGGCGCTCCGCGATGCGGCTTCGGATCGGCGCTGACGCTCGGCGACGCACCGTGCGGAGTCGGGCCTGAGAGGACTTCCGCCGTCGGCGCTTCGCGATGCGGCTTCGGATCGGCGCTGACGCTGGGCGATGCACCGTGCGCAGTCGGGCCCAAGAGGACTTCCGCCGTCGGCGCTCCGCGATGCGGCTTCGGGTCGGCGGCGACGCTCGGCGACGCCCCGTGCGCAGTCGGGCCCGAAGACAGGACTTCCGCCGTCGGCGCTCCGCGGTGCGGCTTCGGGTCGGCGGCGACGCTCGGCGACGCCCCGTGCGCAGTCGGCCCCGACAAGACCTCCGCGCTCGGCGCACCGCGATGCGGCTGCGGGTCAGCGCGCAGGCTCGGCGAAGCAGGGTGGGGCTTCGGCGAGACGCGCGGCGACGGCACCACGTCGCGGCGCGGCCGAATCACGTCACCCGCCTGCACCATCGCGGGCGCACGCGGCGCGGGTCGAATGGTGACCGCCGGCCCGGTGAGCGGCTGAGACGTCACGGCCAGCCGCTGCACGGGACGCACGGGCGGGCTGCTGCTCGCAGGCGGCGGAGGGCTGAACTTCGGCGCCGGCGGCGCACCACTGCCGGTGACCGGCCGCGCCTCGATCGGCTCGAGCTTCGGTCGCGGCGGCGTGAGCTCGGGCGTCGCGGCGCGGCGAACGGCCGGCTTCGCAGCAGCGACGGTTTCCTTCACCGGCGGCTGTGCGGGTTGCTCGGCGACCGGGCGATCGGCAGCCCCACGCGCGAACGGATCGTTCCCGAGCACCGAGGGACGCGGCGGCTGCTTCGCGGCCTTCTTCGCCTTTCCACCGCTCTTCTTCTTCGCTGCCATCACGCCCTCCTTTCTCGCATCGACGCGACTGCCTCGGCGAACGGCACGCGCGGCACGAAGCCGAGCTGCTTGCGCGCGAGCGAGCCGTCCGAAATCCACGAATAGCGCAGGAAGTCGAGCAACGGCACCGGCACCGACGAGACGCCTGCCGTCTCGAGCAGCTTGATCGTCGCCCGCAGCGCAGGCCCCGGCATCGGCACCGTGCGCGCCCCCGCCAGTCGCACCAGCGCCGAGAACGGGGCCGCGGAATCGCCGACGATGTTGAACGCCCCGCGCGCCCGCGTGGTGAGCGCCAGGTGCAGCGCCGCCGCCGCGTCGCTCTCGTGCACCACCTGCCACACCGGGTCGAACCCGAGCACGGTGGGCACGAAGCCGCTGCCCAACAGGCGCGTGAAGGGGTTGTCGGCGGTGGGGCCGACGATGGGCGCGAAGCGCAGCACGATGACCTGCATCTGCGGGTTGCGCACGGCGAAGCGCGAGATCTGTTCCTCGACCTCCACGCGGTCGGTCACGAAGCGCACGCCCTGGCCGCGCAGCGGGTGCTTCTCGGTGGTGACCGCCGGCGCGTCTGGGTGCGCGCCGTACAGCGCGGTGAGCGAGGGGAGCACGAGGCGTTGCAGCCCCGCGGCCTGCGCCGCCGCCAGCACGTGCATGGTGCCGATCACCTCGAGCTCGTGCGCGAACGCGGCTCCGTGGACGCGCGAGTTCACGAAGGCGAGGTGAAAGAGCACGTCGAGGCGCTGGTCTTTGAAGCTGCGCACCAGGTCGTCTTCGGTGCCGGGGCGGGTGAGGTCGGTGCGCACGAAGGTCGACTTCGGGCCCAGCTCGGCCGGGCGCGCGACGTCGAGGAGCACCAGCGCGCTGACGCGCGGATCGTTCTCGAGGCGGGGCAGCAGACCGCGACCGAGATCCGAGCTGATGCCTGTGACCCCCACGCGCATGCGAGAGCCGAGTTACTCCAATCGCCGCGTGCTTCCTATTCCCTCTGCTCAGGCTTGCACCCCACGGCCGAACGCGACAGGACGGCGCGGTGCGCGCCTGGTGCCTGCCCGTGCTGCTGCTCACGTTCGCTGCCGGGCCAGCGTGGGCCCACGACGCCGACATCGTCTACGCGCAGCTGACGGCGGGGAAGACGCCGGGTGAGCTGTTCGAGACGTTGACGCTGACGCCGGCGACGCTCCAGCTGCTCGCGCCGCTCGACGCCGACGGAGACGGGCTCCTCACCCAGGGCGATCTCGATCGCAAGGCGGCCGCGCTCGCCGCCGGAGTGTGGGACGAGATGCCGCTCACCGCCGCGGGCCAGCCGTGCGTTCGCGCCGAGGCGCGGGCGGTGCTCCACGAGGGCTTCATCGAGCTCACCGCCCAGCTGCGCTGTGGCCCAGGCGAGCTGCGGCAGGACTTTCGTTTTCTGCGCGTGCTGCCGCCCAACTACCGCGTGGTGCTCGGCACCCAGCTCGACGGCGATCGCGCGGGCAAGCGCTTCGCCCAGGGCTCGATGACGAGCCTCACCTTGCCGCAGCCGGCCGACCCGTCGGCCTTCGATTTCGACCGCGTGCGCGCCGGCTTCGACGATGGCGTGCGGCGGGGCATGTCGCTGCTCGCGCTGGCGGCGTGCCTGGCGATCTTCCTCGGCCTCAAGGACTGGAAGCGGGGCGCGATGGCGCTCGGGCTCGCCGTGGCCGCGCTGGTGGCCGGTGGCCAGGTCGAAGGTGGATCGCTCGCGCCGGTGCTGGTCAGCGCGCTGCTCATCATCGGGTGCGCGGTGACGCAGCCGCCGCCGTGGCCGCTGATCGCCGTGCTCGCTCTCGCGCTGGGGGCGTGGAGCGGCGGTGGACGGTCTGCCGGGCTCGGGCTCGCGCTGGGCACGGTGTCGGTGTGGGTGGTCGTCGCGCCCATGGCGCTGGCGGTGGGGCGCATGCTCTCGAGGCGGCCGCGGGCGTGGGCGGTGGGGCGCTGGGCTCCCGTGGCGCTGGGCGTCGTCGGGGCCGCCTTCGTGCTGGCTCGGGTTTGGTGATGAAAGGCTCCGCGCGTTCGCTAGATTGCGGCCCGCCATGGCCAAGGAGTCCTACGACGAGCTGATCTTCCAGCTCGGTGATCTCGCGCGTGAGCACCTCGCTGAAGCGAAGAACATGCCCCGCGCGATGGAGGCGGTGTTCGCCGCCGAAGACACGGTGCTGCAGATTCGCGACGAGATCGCCGCGCTCGAGGGTGAGCTGAACGACGAAGACGCCGCCTGGCAGGACTTCCTCGACGCGCAGGAAGCCGAGAAGATCGAGCAGAAGGCCATCGTCACCAAGTGGCGCTCGGCGGTCATCGGCGTCGAAGGCCGCTCGCGCGACATGAAGAAGAAGCTGTCGTCGATGAAGGCCGCCTTCCGCTACCAGAAGGACTCGCTGCGTCGCGCCGAGGCCTCGCACAAGGAAATGGAGCTGCGCGAAGGCCACGACGTGAAGAAGATCAACCTCTCGCGTGAGAACCTGAAGAAGACGCGCCTCCACATCATGCGCGAGCAGCGCAACCTCGAAGAGCTCGAGTGGGAGTTCAACCAGGTGCTGACGCCGCGCCCGGGGCAGCCCGGCGCGCAGGGCATCCTCGCGCACAAGCGCATCCTCGAGATGGAAGACGAGTTCGAAGAGCGCGAGCACGACCACAAGGCGAAGATGAAGGAGATCGACGCCGCGATCGCCGCGAAGGAAGAGGAGCTCAAGGGCGCCGAAGAGGAGCTCGACGGCACGCTCTACGATCTCGGCGTCGAGTGTTACGGCGACCGCATTCCGCACCCGCAGCTGAACCCGTTCTACCCGCGCCTCGACAAGGCGCAGTGACGGCGCACCTCAGAAGGTCTGGTCAGCGAAGTGGAACAGCAGCCACGTCGACTGTGACGCCGTCGGGTCGATGACGATCGCGCCGTCGTGGTTCGAGCCGTTGCGGTGCACGAGGTGTGCGCTCGCCGCGAACGAGCCGCCGCTGCTGGTCGCATAGACCGAGAGCGGCGCGCCGACGGTGACCGCGTCGTAGATGCGCGTCGCGGCCTGCTCGAGCGTCAGCGGATCCCACCCCGCGTCGGAGTGCAGACCGAAGGTAGTGGGGTAGTCGAGCGTGACGCCGGTGTGCCAGCCCTCGGCGTACGCGGGCGCGGGCAGCGGCGCGACGATCGAGCGCGAGCGGATGCGCGGGTCACCGATGGTCGACTGCACGTTCACCACCAGGCGCTGCACGCCGCCGTCGATGCTCACCTGGATGACGAGGTGGTCGCCGTTGGGGAGCGGGCACTGCCACCCCGGCGGCACCACCGCGACCACCGTGCCGTCGGCGCGCCCGAAGTCGTTGGTGAAGGCCGCGCCGAAGGTCGAGGCGCACGCCACCGCCTTGTTGCCCGCGTCGATCGAGCCGCCGTCGTCGAAGCCCGCATCGAAACCAGCGTCGAAACCAGCGTCGACGCCCGCATCGAAGTCTGCGCCCGCGTCATCGATCGCGCCCGCATCGTCTGCGGGAGTGCCGGCGTCGACGAGGGGTTCGATCGGCGTGCAGGAGAACCAGCAGAGACCGAGGCAGGCGAGCAGGGTGAGGCGCACGCGCGCTTCAAAGGCCCACGCCGGCCCGCCGTCAAGCCGCGAGGTCTTCGGCCGTTTCGAGCTGCGCCTTGAGCTTCTTCACCGCCTCGCCGTGCAGCTGGCACACGCGCGCCTCGCTGATGTCGAGCGCGCCGGCGATTTCCTTGTAGGTGAAGCCCTCGACGTAGTGCAGCGAGAGCACCGTCTGGAGCCGCACGTTGAGCGACTCGATGGCCTTCGTCATGCGCCGCACGCGGTCAGCGTGATCGAGCTGCTCGTCTTGCAGCGTGTCGAGGCTGGGAATGTGGAGGTCGGGGTTGAGCTGCGAGGCCGGCTGCGAGACCGCCTCGAGGGTGTCGACGTCTTCGACTTCCATGCCGAGGTTGGCGGCCAGCTCGACGTTGGTGGGCTCACGGCCCAGCGTGTTGCCGAGGGTGGCGCGCGCCTTGCGCAGGCGATCGGCGTCGGCGCGCAAGCGGCGGGGCAGGTGATCCATCTCGCGCAGCTCGTCGATCATCGCGCCGCGAATGCGGTGCTCGGCGAAGCTCTCGAACTTCACTTCGCGGGCGGGATCGTAGCGGTGGTACGCGTCGAGGAGTCCGAGGGCGCCGACGCTCCAGAGATCTCCGGCCTGCACGGTGTGGGCGGTGCGCGCGGCGATGCGGCGGGCCACGCGGTCGATGAGGTGCGCCCAGGTGCGCACGACTTGATCGTCCGTGAGCTTCGGGAGCGGGGCGGTGGCGTAGCTGAGTGCGGCGCGGTGCATGGGAACTCCGATCAGGCGGCGCGGGCCTCGCGAATGATGCGGTTCCAGAGGAACTTGATGCCCCCGCTCACCTGAGTCGGCGGCGGCTCGTGCAACAGCGTGTCGGCGACCTGCGCGAGCGCGCGCGTGGCGGGCGACGAGGGGAAGAGCTCGACCAGCGGCTTCTGCGCCATCACCGCGCGGTGCACGTTCTCGTCGCGCGGCACCCAGCCGAGCCAGCGCACCTTCACGTCGAGGAAGCGGCCGGCGACGGTGGCGAGCTTGTCGAAGATGTCGCGGCCCATCGCCTCGTGCGCCGACTGGTTGACCACTACGTCGAAGTGGCGAACGCCCGCGTCCTGGCAGAGCACCTTGATGGTCGCGTAGGCGTCGGTGAGCGAGGTCGGCTCGGGGCTCACCACCAGCAGCGCTTCCTGCGCGGCGCCGATGAAGAAGAGCACGTTGTCGCCGATGCCCGCGCCCGCATCGAGGAACACCACGTCGAACTCGTCTTCGAGTTCCTCGAGCGCGCTGACCAGCTTGAGGCGCTGGCCGTCGTCGAGGCGCGTCAGTCGCTGCAGGCCGTTGCCCGCGGGCAACACGCGCACCCCCGACGGTCCCTGCGCGAGCACGTCTTGCACGCCGACGTCGCCGTCGAGGAGGTGCCCGAGGTGGTGGCGTGGCCGGATGCCGTAGAGGATCTCGACGTTCGCCAGGCCCAGGTCGCCGTCGATGATGAGCACGCGCTGGCCTTGCCGCGCCGCGATGACCGCGAGATTCACCGCGACGTTGGTCTTGCCCACGCCGCCCTTGCCGCTGGTGACGCCGATGACGCGCAGCGGACGTTTCGAGCGCCGCTGTTCGCGCATGGCTTCACGGAGTCCGTCAGCCTGGTTGTCCATGATCAGCGCTCCCCCGCCGCGCGAGCCTGCGCTTCGCCGCCGACGATCAGCTCGACCAGCTCCGGGCCCGAGAGCGCGTGGAGATCTTCTGGCACCCGCTGCCCGTCGGACACCGCGACGATCGGCCGCCCGATGCGCACCGACGCCGAGAGGAGGCTGCCCGGACCGACCGCCTCGTCGACCTTGGTGACGATCAGCCGCTCCGGCGCGAGCGCGCGATACCGCTCGGCCGCCGCTGCCATTTCCCGGGGACCGGTGCAGGCGCTGAGCGTCAGGTAGAGCGAGATGCCCTCGACGCTGCGCAGCATCTCGGCCTGGCGCGCGACGGCTTCGCTCACCGAGCGGCCCGCGGAGTCGATCAGCACGAGGTCGGCGTTCGCGCACTTCTCGATCGCGCGGTTCAGCTCGACGCGGTCGCGGGCCACCGAGGTGCTCAGGCCCATGATCTCGCCGTAGCGGCTGAGCTGCTCGCTGGCGCCGATGCGGTAGGTGTCGACGGTGATGAGGGCGACCTTCTGGCGGGTCTCCATCACGGCGCGCGCGGCGATCTTCGCGACGGTGGTGGTCTTGCCGACGCCGGTCGGGCCGACGAGGGCGATCACGCGGCGGCGGCCGTCGGGCAGCCACGGCGCGCGGCCGGGAGCGACGCGCTCACTCAAGGCCGCACGCAGCGCGGTCTGCAGCGCAGCCGGGGCGAGGCTCGGCGCCTGCTCCATCGCCTGGCGCACGCATTCCTCGGCGAGGGGCTCTTCGACGCCGCGCGCGATGAGCGTCGACAGCAGCTCGGCGGCGGGCGGAGGGAGCCGCAGCTCGCGCTCCATGCGCACCTGGCTCGTCATGCGGCGCATCTCGCGGCGCATCTCCTCGACCGACGAGCGGAGGCTCGAGAGCTCATCGGGGGTGACGTCGAACTGCGGGGTCGAGCGCGGCGCGGCGGGCGCGGCCTCGGCGAGCGAGGCGAGCGCCGACGCCATGTCGGGGCGCGGCGGCGACTGCGGCGCGAGCGTCACCGCGGGCAGCGAGGTGAGCGTCGGGCGGCTCGGCATCGGCGCGGGCGGCGTGGGCGCGGACGCGCGCGTGGTCCACTCGGCGGCGGGCGTCGGGCGCGGCTTCGGCGCGTCGGGCACCGCGGCGGTCACCTCGATCTCCTTCGGGCGGAAGAGCCCGTTCTCGACCTCGCGCGTGGCGACGATGACGGCCTCGGGTCCGAGCGCGGCCTTCACCATCGCCAGCGCGCTGCGGGTGTCGGGGGCTCGGAAGGTGCGGAAGGTGCTCATGGTGGGGCCTCAGTTCCTTGGGAGTCAGCCGAGAGAGATGGTGCCTGCGGGTTCGATGGTGGTGCCGGGCGCGAGCTCGCGCGCGGAGATGACGAAGAGGTCGGGCACGAAGCGGTGCGCGAACTCGAAGAAGGCGCGGCGGAGATCGGCCGGCGCGAGCACCACGGCGGAGTGGCCCTGGGCGGCGAGGGTGGCGGCGCGGCCCTCGAGCGACGAGATGAGCGTGCGCGCGGTGTTGAGCTCGGGCGCGAGCGTCGGCTCGCCGTCGTTGTGGCCGAGCGAGGCGCGCAGCGTCTCCTCGGCGGCGCGGTCGAGGGTGAGCGCGTGCACCACGCCCTTCTCGGACACGCGCGAGGTGATCTGCCGGGCGAGGCGGCGGCGCACCTGTTCGATGAGGAAGTGCGAGTCTTTGCTGCGGGGCGCGGCGTCGGCGACGGCCTCGAGCACGCTGCGCAGGTCGCGCACCGAGATGCCCTCGCGCAACAGCCCGCGCACCACGCGCACCAGCTCGCCCAGCGAGATGCTGCCCGGCACGGTGTCTTCCACCAGCTTCGGCGCTTCCTTCGCGCAGGCGCCGAGCAGTTCCTGCACTTCCTGGCGGCCGACGAGCTCGTGGGCGTTCTTGCGAATCAGCTCGGACAGGTGCGTGGTGAGCACCGAGGGCGCGTCGACGAGCGTGTAGCCGCGGGCCTCGGCGCCAGCGCGCTGCTCGGGCGTGATCCACACCGCGGGCAAGCCGAACGCGGGATCCTTCCCGGGCATGCCGTCGATCACCGGCGTGCCGCCCGCGGGCTCGAGGCACATCAGGCGGCCGAGGTGCGCGGTGCCCTTGCCGATCTCGAGGCCGCGCAGCTTCACGCGGTACTCGTTGGGCTCGAGGCGCAGGTTGTCGCGCAGGTGCACCGACGGGAGCACGATGCCCAGGTCGCTCGCGAGCTGCTTGCGCAGCGCCGTGACGCGACCGGGGATCTCGCCGCCCTTGTCGAGGTCGATGGAAGGCAACAGCGCGTAGCCGACCTCGAGCTCCAGCGCGTCGAGCGCCAGCAGGTCGGTGATCTTCGCTTCGCCCTTCGTCTTCTCGTCGGCGGCGGGGCGGCGCGGGCTCTTCGCTTCGAGCGCCTTCTTCTGATCGATGCGGCGCGCGAAGAACCAGGCGCCGATGCCCAGCGGCGCGAACGCGGCGGCCGGCAGCCCGGGGATCAGCGCGAGCAGCATCAGCACGTAGCTCGAGTAGCGGAGCGCGCGCGGGCTGCCGAAGATCTGCCCCGACACCTGGCTGCCGAGGTCGGCGCCTTCGACGCGGGTGACGAGCACGCCGGCCGCCGTCGACACCAGCAGCGCCGGCATCTGCGAGACCAGGCCGTCGCCGACGGTGAGCACGGTGTACGCCTCGACCGCGCGGCCGAAGGGGAGGTGATCGCGCAGCACGCCCGCGAACAGGCCGCCGACGATGTTGATGGCGGTGATGACCAGGCCGGCGATCGCGTCGCCGCGCACGAACTTCGAGGCGCCGTCCATCGCGCCGTAGAACTCGGTCTCTCGCGCCAGGTTCTGCCGGCGCTCACGGGCCTGCTTGTCGTCGATCACGCCCGCGGCGAGATCGGCGTCGATCGACATCTGCTTGCCGGGCAACGCGTCGAGGGTGAAGCGCGCGGCGACCTCGGACACGCGGCCCGAGCCCTTGGTGATGACCGTGAAGTTCACCACCAGCAGGATGAGGAAGATCACGGCGCCGACGATCAGGCTGCCGCCGACCGCGAAACGCCCGAAGGCCTCGATCACGTGGCCCGCCGCGCCGACGCCCTTGCCGCCATCGAGCAGGATGAGCCGCGTGGTCGCGACGTTGAGCGACAGGCGGAAGAGGGTGGTGATGAGCAGGAGCGAGGGGAAGACCGAGAACTCCATCGGCTTCGTCAGGCCCAGCGAGACCAGCAGCATCAGCACCGAGATGGCGACGTTCATCGCCAGCAGGCCGTCGAGCATCGCCGGCGGCAACGGCACGATCAGGATCGCGAGCACCCCGAGCACCACGAGCGCCAGCAACGCCTCGGCCGGCACTTTCTGCTGCCCTGCACTGATGGGGACCGCGCTCACGCCGGGTCACGAGAGCAAGTGACGCACCACCTGCGTTCGGTTCGGATTTCGTGGGCTTGGCGGCGCCGCAGCGGGGGTCGAAGTTGCCTCGCTTGGGTGACGGCAACCTGACGCGTTCTCGAAGTGCCGCTGGCGCGCTCGCAACGGCGCCGTCGCCCGGGTCTTCGGCACGCAGGGGCGGCGACTTGAGGCGGCGTCAGGAACGCTGCGGCGCGCTCGAGCTGGCGGCGGCAGGCGCACGGCCGGTGAGGCGGTAGACGAACGCGAGGATCGCGGCGACCGCCTTGTAGGTGTCGGCTGGCACCACGCCTCCCACCTTCACCTTCTTGTAGAGCAGTCGCGCGAGCGGAATGTCCTGCACGATGGGAATGGCGCTCGAGCGCGCGGCGTCACGCATCGCCTCGGCGAGCACGCCCTTGCCCTTGGCCAGCACGCGCGGCGCGCCGCCTTCGTCCTTGCGGTAGCGAATGGCGATCGCGATGTGCGTCGGGTTGACGAGCAGCACGTCGGCCTGGCGCGTCTCGGCGACGGCGTTGCGCTTCACCATCTCGCGGTGCTTGCGCTTGCGGGCCCCGCGCATCATCGGGTCGCCTTCGTCCTCGCGCATCTCGCGCTTGAGCTCTTCCTTCGTCATGCGGTGCTTCTTCGTGTACCGCCACCGCGTGAGCGCGAAGTTGGCGGCGGCGAAGGCCACCAGCAGGGCGATGGCGCGCACCACGATCTTCCACAGCGAGCCGAAGAGGGCGGTCAGCGCTGCGCCGGGGGCCGCTTGCCCGAGCTTCTGGGTCTGCAAGAGCTCGGTCGACAGCACGCCCCAGCACGCGGCGACCACCAGGCTCACCTTGAGCACGCTCAGCGCGAGATCGAGGAGGAACTGCTTGCTGAACAGCTGCCCCAGGCGCCCGGCGGAGAACACGCGCGTCAGGTCGGGCATGGCGCGCTCGGTCCACAGGTGGCCGCGCGTCTGCGCGAAGGTGAGCGCGACTGCGCCGAGCGCCGCGCTGCCGATGACGGCCGCGACCGGGGCGACGACGGGGATCAACAGCGCCGGCAGCGAGCGAAACGGCGCGGTGCCCACGAGGCTCAACGAGCCGCTCATCGCCCCGAGGATCCGCTTCTCGAGGGTGGCGGCGCTGAAGAGCAGGGCGGTGATGCCAAGCACGAACGCACCGGTGGTCACCACCTCGTGCGAGAGCGGAATGTCGCCCTGCTCGAAGGCCTGCTGGAGCCTCCGTTCACTGGGCGCTTCCGTGCGTTGCTCGTCGTCGCTCTCGTCAGACACGGCGCGTCAGCCTCCCCGGGTGAAGAGCTGGAGCGCGGCGCGCGCACACACCTGCGCGGCCTGGGGAGCGGTGAGGTACAGCGCGCCACCACCGCAGAGGATCGAGGTCGCGAAGCCGAGGTTGCTCAGCGAGAGCTGCGGCGCGGCCTTGCCCAGCAGCCCGAGAATGGCCGAGCCGAAGAGCGACGCGGCGAAGAGCGGGTAGGCCACGCGCACCGCGAGGGTCACCGCGAAGATCGCCTGGCGAATGACCGAGGTCGCCAGCGACTGCACCTCGACCGTCGCGCCGGGCGGCACTTCCTTCAGGCTGTGCACCACCCACGCGATCGCCTCGGTGTGCACGCCCATCGCCACCGCCGCGCCGAGCGCCAGCGCGCCCACGAGCTCGCCCAGCGTGGTGCTGTCGGCGCCGCTGTTGGGGTTGATCATGTGGCCGAAGCCGAGGCCGAGCCCGGTGCCTGCCGCCTGGCCGCCGAACTGCGCCGCGTCGAGCGCGAGCCGCGCCGAGAGTCCCGCCGCCGCGCCGATCACCAATTCCGAGATCACGAGCGCCGCCAGCGACGCGAAGTGGGGCGGCACGGCGACGCGCGGCGCACCCGAGGCCGACCAGCCGACGACGGTCAGCGCGAGCACCAGCACCGCCTTGATGCGCATGGGGATCGAGCGCGAGCTCAGCACCGGCGCCGTGGCGACCACGCCCGAGATGCGCGAGAGCACCAGCAGGAAGGCGACGAGGAGATCGAGCGGCACCACGCGTCACCTCTCTTCAGGGCAGGCCGCTCATGCGCTCCATCGACGAGCTCAGGAAGCGCGCGAGGCGCTCCACGACCCACGGGCCCAGCACCACCGACAGCCCGATGATGGTCGCCAACCGGGGCACCGCGCCCACCGACGGTTCCTGGATCTGCGTCGCCGACTGCAAGACGCCCATGCCGAGCCCGACGACGAGCAGCCCGCCGAGCAGCGGCGCGCCGACCACCGAGAGCAGCACCATGCCTTCGCGGAACAGCTGAGAGAGCTCGGTCATTGAAAGCTCCTGACCAGCGACTGCACGAGCAGGTGCCACCCGTCGGCGAGCAGGAAGATGCCCACCTTGAGCGGCAACGAGACGAGCGTGGGCGGCACCATCATCAGGCCCAGCGCCATCAAGACCGCGCTGACGAGCAGGTCGATGAGCAGCAGCGGAATGAAGAGGAAGAGCCCCATGCGAAACGCGGTGGTCAACTCCGAGACCATGAACGCGGGCACGGCGATGGTGAGCGGCACCTCGTCGGCGCGGGTGGGGCGCTCGGCGCCGGCCAGTGAATAGAAGAGGCGCAGGTCATCGGGGCGGGTCTGCTTGAGCAGGAACTCCCGCACCGGGGTCGAGCCGCGCTCCATCGCCGCCTGGCCGGTGATCTGATCGTCGAGGTAGGGCGAGAGCGCCTCGTCGTTCACCTTGCGAAAGGTGGGCGCCATCACGAACGCGGTGAGCGCGAGCGAGAGCGCGATGATGACCTGGTTGGGCGGCAGCGACGGCGTACCGAGCGCCTGCCGCAAGAACGACATCACGATGATGATGCGCGTGAAGCTGGTGATCGAGATCAGCGCGCCCGCCGCGAACGACAGCGCGGTCATCAGCAGGAAGAGCTTCACCGCTGAAGAGCCGCCGCCGACCTGGATCTGCATCGGCGCGTCGCTGGCGAGCAGCAGGGGGATCACGGGACCACGCTCCGCACGCCGGCCGCCAACTTGGCGCGCAGCTCCTGGTCTTCCACCGACTCCTGCAGCGCGGCGTCGAACGCCGGCGCGGTCGAACGGCCCCGCAGGCGATCGAAGAACGAGAGCGCGCGCGGCGCGGGGGGCGAGAGATTCGACGCCGGGGGCAGGGTGACCACCTCGGGCTCGGTGGCGGGCGCGGGCTTCGACATCAGCACCGCGACGCCGGCCTCGCTGACCGCGAGCACCAGCCGCTCGCCCAGCACGTCGGCGATCACCAGCGAGCGCTTGTCACCCAGCGAGGTGGCCTCGAGCACCTGGATGCCCTGGCCGGTGATGGCGCGGCGACGCTTGCGCATGGCCCACGCGAAGGCGGCGAGACCGGCGAGCGCGAGGCCGGGCACCATCAGGCTGCCGAGGCTCGGCGCGTCGACCTTCAGGTCCGCCGTGTTCGTGCCGATGGAAGGAGCAGCGGGACCAAACGCCTGGGCAACGATCGCGTCGGCCGCGGAGCCGGACGTGGGTGGCGAGGTGTTGGCAGCGGCTTCGGGAGCGGCGGCGCAGACGAGGGCAGCGAGCGTGAGGGCGATCATGGCGTTCTTTCCTCAGCGCAGCCGCGCGATGCGCTCGGCCTTCGAGATGATGTCGGTGATGCGAATGCCGAACTTGTCGTTGACCACCACCGCCTCGCCGCGGGCGATGAGGCGATCGTTGACCACGATGTCGAGCGGCTCGCCGGCGATCTTGTCGAGCTCGATCACCGAACCCGGCGTGAGCCCGAGCAGGTCTTGAATCGTCATGCGTGAGCGGCCGAGCTCGACCGTCACGTCGAGCGGCACGTCGAGCAGCAGGTCGAGCCTGCGGGTCGAGATCTCGTCTTCCTTCGGGGCGACTTCAGGCGTCATGGGCTCTCCTCAGGCGGCTTTCTTCTCGGCGTCGGTTTCGTGTTCGAACGGGCGGCGCACCTCGGCGACGGGGCCGCGATCGATCTCCAGGCAGATGGCGCCACCCTCGACGCGCGGCTGCCCGGTGAACTTGGGCCGGCCCTGCACGAAGACCGGCAGCGACACGCCCTCGCTGGTGCCGAGCGTCAGCACCGCGCCCGCATCGACCTCGAGCAGCTTGCGCAGCGAGAGCGACGTCTTGCCCAGCAGCACGCGGAGCTCGACCTTCGTCTGGTTGATCTCTTCTTCGAGGCGGTGGGCGAAGCGCGAGTCCGTCGTGTGGTTCATCTTCGGCGGCGACATGAGCGCCTTCTTCGCGGGCTCGATGGCGGTGTACGGCATCGCGAGCTGCACCAGGCCCTTGATGGCGCCGTCGATCTCGAAGCTGCAGAGCACCGCGGCCTCGTTGACCGGCGCGATGGCGGCCAGGCGCGGGTCGGACTCGAAGCGCGCGATCTCGGGCTTGAACGGCAGCACCGGCGCCCACGCGGTCGCCATCGCCTCGGTGAAGAGCGACAACAGCCGCGTCAGCACCTTGCGCTCGACGTTGGTGAGCTCGCGGCGCGGCTCGGCGGGCGGGGCCGACGCCTCGTCACGCTTGCCACGCTTGTCGCCCAGCGCGGCGCCGATCAGCGCGTCGGCGAGACCGGGCTCGAGCACCAGCAGCGCCTGGGTGCCGGCCTTGCCCAGCGACATCACGCACACCGTGGTGGGCGGCGCGAGCAGCGAGTTGAAGTCACCGAACTTGAGCAGCGACGCCGGGCCGCAGCTGACGCGCACCGAGAGGCGGGTGCGGCCCGCGAGGCCGATCGCGAACGCCGACGAGATCTGCTCGTTGATCGCGTCGAGCGTGGGCATCTGCCCGCGAATGACGCGATCCTGGCTGGTGAGATCGTACGCGATGGCGGCGCCGCGACCCTTGGGCGGCTCGGGGGTCACCCGGCCGTCCTGGATCGCCGACATCAGCGCATTGATCTCATCTGGGTTGAGCAGGATGCCGGCCATGGTTGCCTCGCGTCACTGCACGACGAAGTCGCTGATGTAGACGCCGCGAATCCGCGCCTCGGGCACCAGCTCGCGCATGCGCTGCTGAATCGCGTCCTTGGTGCGGCTGAGACCCTCGCTGCCGCGGAGCTCTTCGAGGGTGCGATCAGACAGGTAGCTGATGATGGCGTCGCGCACGCGCGGGATGCTGGCGTTGAGCCGTTCCTTGTCGCTCTCGCCGATCACCTCGACGTCGAACGACATGCGCGCGTAGCGATCGACCTCGGGGTTGCGGAGGTGGATGACGAAGTCGGTCAGCTTGACCATCGGCCCCGAACCACCAGCGGCCCCCCCGCCGCCGTGGCCCTCGCCGCCCTCGGCCTTCTTCTCGCCGTGGCCTTCGCCCCCCTCTGACTTCTTCTCTTCCTTCAGTTCTTCCTTCTTCTCTTCCTTCGGCTCGTCCTTCGCGGCTTCAGCGTGCTCGCTGCCCTTCGCGGCAGGCGCGGCCGACGCCGGGTGCGTGATGGTCCACCCCATGAAGCCGAGCACGCCGAGCAGGAGCAGGCTGTTGAGCCCGACCAGCAGCGGCATCAGCTTGTTGCCCTTCGCCGCCGGCGCAGCAGGAGGCGCTTCGGGTGCAGCTTCCTTCTTCGGTTCGCTCATGACGCCACCTCAGCCATGACGGTCGCAGGAGCAACGCGCATGCCCTGACGCGTCAGGGGGCTGGCGTCTGGTAACTGCGTGGATCCTGCGGCGGAATCTCCATCACGATCTCGATTCGCCGGTTGAGTTCGCGGTTCTCCGGGGTGTCGTTCGACACCAGCGGGTGGCTCGACCCCAGGCCGGCCGCGCTGAGACGTTCCGGGGCGATGCCGTGCCCCGATTCCAGGTACGACACGACGGTGGCCGCGCGGGCGGCAGAAAGATCCCAGTTGTTGCGGTACTTCGAGTTCGACGACGACACCGGCCCATCGTCGGTGTGGCCCTCGACGCGAATGATGCCGTTGCCCTCGGCCAGCTCGGTGGCGATGGCGTCGAGCACCGCCAGCGCCTCGGGCCGCAACGCCGCCGACGCGGGGTCGAAGAAGCGCATCGCCGCCAGCCGCAGCCGCAGCTTGCCGTTCTCGATCTCGAGGCTCACGGTCTGCACCTTTTCCTTCTTCATCAGGAAGGGCCGCAGCGACTTCTCGAGCTTGCGCCGCTTGTCTTCGACGAGCTTCTGCTGCGCGCTCGAGCTCATCGGCTGGCCGCCGAGGTTGGTGACGCAGCCGCCCTCGGTCGGAGGCCCGCGGAAGATGGCGAGCTTGGTGATGCCGCCCTCGCCCTTGAAGTGCAGCGCCCAGCGCATCGACTCCGAGGCCTGCGCGAGCTTGTTGGTGTCGACGCGGCTCGAGGCGTAGAGCACGACGAAGAGCGCGAAGAGCAGGGTCACCAGGTCGGCGTACGAAATCACCCACCGTTCGTGGTTTTCGTGCTCTTCATGTTTGTGCTTCTTCGCCATGACCCCTCACGCACCTCTGCCCGCATGACTCTTCGACACGCGCCAGACGCTCGTGAAGTCGAGCAGCTCGGCGAGCGCGGCTGGTTCGTGCGCGATGGGTTCCTCGGCGCTTCGCTGGCGCGCGCGGTGCGGGCCGAGGCGCCGGCGGTCGAGCTGCGCCGGGCCGCGATTCGCAAGGCGCGCGAGCTCGACGACGCGGTGCGCACCGACGAGATCGCCTGGGTCGAGGAACAGCAGGGCGCGCTGGGGCAGGCGAGGGCGTGCTTCGAGGCGCTGCGCGACGGCGTGAACCAGGCGGCGTTTCTCGGGTTGCGGGGCTTCGACCTGCAGCTCGCGCGCTACGCCCCGGGCGGCCAGTACGTGCGGCACCGCGACGCGTTTCCCGGCAGCGAGAACCGGCGCCTCACCGCCATCGTGTACCTGAACGACGGGTGGGTGCCGGCGAACGGCGGCGCGCTCGAGCTCTTCGTCGACCCGGCGCCGGTGGTGGTGGAACCGGTGCTCGATCGCCTGGTGGTCTTCTTGAGCGAGCGCATCGAGCACGCGGTGCAGCCCTGCCACGCCGAGCGGTGGGCGCTCACCGCGTGGTTCGGCGCGCGCTGAGCTCACTTCTTGTCGCCGCCCGACGGCTTGGCGTGGTGGCCGTGCGAGCCCGCGAAGCTCTTGAGCTTCTCTTCGAGGATGCGCGGGTTCAGGCCTTCCTGGATGGAGAGCACGCCCTCGGCGATCAGCGTCTTGCGTTCCTTCTCGAGCGAGATCTTGCGCTTGATCTTGTTCGACAGCGGCAGCGCCATCAGGTTCGCCACGCCGACGCCGTACACCGTGGCGACGAACGCGACGGCGATGCCGGGGCCGAGCGCCGCGGGGTTGTCGAGGTTTTCCATCACGTGAATCAGGCCGAGCACGGCGCCGAGCACGCCGACCGTCGGGCAGAGCGCGCCGAAGTCGCCCCAGAACTTCGCGACCACGCCGCCCTCTTCGGCCTCGACCTCGATCTCGGTCTCGAGCGTGTTGCGCGCCACGCTGGCCTCGACGCCGTCGACCAGGAAGCCGAGCGCGCGCTTGAGGAAGGGATCCTTGATCTCCGCGAGCTTGCTCTCGAGCGCCAGCACGCCGTCGCGGCGGGCCACGGTCGCCAGCTCCACCAGCTGCGCCATCAGCGGCACGATGTCGTTGGGCTTTTCCTTGAGCGCGAGCCCGAAGCCCTTGATGCCGCCGATCACCTCGCTCAGCGGGTAGCTCACCATCACCGCGCCGATCGTGCCGCCGACCACGATCATGAAGGCGGTGAGCTGCAACAGCGAGCCGGCGTGACCACCCTCGAGCTTCTGCCCGAGGAGGATCATGCCGATGCCGAACGCGATTCCAGGAATGGTCGTCTTATCCATGTGCTGCACCAGGCCCGGCCCCGCGTGACGCGGAGATCTTCGAGACCACCTCTGCCAGCGACTCCTTGACGATGAGTCGCTGGCCCGGCGCGAGCGTGAGCACGGTGTCGGGCGTGCTCTCTGCGAAGAGAATCAGCGCCTCGTTGACCGCGATCTGATGTCCGTCGAGCCGGGTGAGGAGAATCATGGGCCCCTTCCACTCGGCATCTTCGGCACGCCGCGCGTCGGACTTGAGGCGCGTCAGCGCGTTGACTCAGTCACCGCTTGAGCTGCATCAGCTCCTGCAGCAGCTGGTCGGCGGTGGTGATGGTCTTGGAATTGGCCTGGAAGCCGCGCTGCGCAGCGATCATGCGAACGAACTCGCCGGCGAGGTCGACGTTCGACTGTTCGAGCGCGCCCGCCTTGACCGACGCACGCCCACCTTCCGCCGGGGCGCCGATGGTCGCCTGGCCCGACTCGAGCGATTCCTGCAACAGGTTGCCGCCGGAACGCGTGAGGCGATCGGCCGCCTGGAAGTCGGCGACCGCGACCTGCCCGAGCGTGCGCACCGTGCCGTTGGTGAACGCGCCGACCACCTCGCCCTTGTTGTTGATCTGCACGTTGGTCAGCGCGCCGTAGGGGGCGCCGTCCTGGCCGGTGAAGGTGGTCGCGCTCGCGGCCTGGAACTGGGTGATGCCGACCAGGCCGGTGCCGGGCGTGGCGGCCGACAGCGGGTCGCCGACGTTGAAGGTCAGCGGCTGCGGCGCCGTGGCGTTGAGGGGCGTGAAGTTCGACGACTGGGCCTCGCTCAGCAGCTTGCCGTCGGTGTCGAAGTTCAGCGTGCCGCTCGCGATTTCCGAGGGCGTGCCCGCCGTACCGCCCGCGATGTTCGCGCCGTCAGTCGTGGCGTGCCATTCCCAGGTGCCGGTCGCGGTGTGCGTGTAGAAGATGTCGACCGCGTACGCCTTGCCGAGCGAGTCGTAGGCCACCACGCTCGACTGCGCGTTGCTCGAGGCGAC
This sequence comes from Myxococcaceae bacterium, assembly GCA_046351675.1. Lineage (GTDB taxonomy): Bacteria > Myxococcota > Myxococcia > Myxococcales > Myxococcaceae > Archangium_A. Next base: position 384,059 of record JAXLYB010000003.1, on the reverse strand, counting down.
GGGGTTGAGCGGGTCGTAGACCTTGAGCGCAGCGTCGGAGTCGAGGTTGGCCTTGATGGTGATGTTGGCAGTCGGCTTCGCCACCGCCGTCGCGTTGCCAACCTGGAGATCGCCGAGCGTGCCGAGCGGGTTGCCCGCGGCGTCGTTCGAGTAGCCCTGCACGCGCAGCCCATCGAGGCTGGTGAGGAAGCCGTCCTTGTCGACGGTGAACTGGCCGGCGCGGGTGAAGAACTGGCCCTGGATGCCGGCGTGCACGCCCTTGAGCACGAAGAAGCCCGCGCCATCGAGCGCGAGGTCGGTCGCGAGGCCCGTCGTGGTGAGCGCGCCCTGCGTGATGATGCGCTGCACCGCCTGGAGCCGCGCGCCGAGACCGACCTGGCCGCCACCCTCGACGCCCATCAGTTCCTGCATCAGCTGGTCTTGAAACGCCGCGCGGCCCGCCTTGAAGCCGATGGTGTTGGCGTTGGCGATGTTGTCACCGACGATCGAGAGCTCGGTGCTGTTCGCCTGGAGGCCTGCGGTGCCGGTGGTGAGTGCGGTGAGGAGTGACATGGTTCGTTAGTTCCCAGACGTCGAGTTGAGGAGATCAGCGAGCGAGAGCGAGGTCCCGGGGAACGCGCCGCTGCTCGACGTTCCCTCGGCAATCTGGAGGATGTCCGACATCTTCACCTTCTGGCCGTTGACGACGAGCTCGGGGATGCCGTCTTCGAACGAGACGCTGCTGGCGTGCCCGCGGCCGCGCTGGCTGATGGCGATCTTCGCGCCCTGCTGATCCGCGGCCGTCAGCTCGACCTTGTAGGTGCCCGGCTTCACCGCGGCGCCCGAGTCGTCCTTGCCGTCCCAGCTGAACTTCACGTCACCGGCCTTCACGTCGCTCAGCGAGATGGTGCGAATCTTTCGCCCGTTCTCGTCGGTGATGATCGCGTTGGCGATCGCCGCGTTGGCCGAGAGCTCGCCGCCGATGCTGGCGGGACCCGTGGTGCCGAGCTCGCAGGTGCTGCTCTTGAAGATGACGTCTTTGCCGACGAGGTTGGCGATCGCGGTCTGGTTGCCGGCGGCCTGCGCCACGAGCAGCGCGTCGAGCCGGCTGTTCATCGCCTCGGCCTGCTCCACGCTCGAGAACTGCGCGAGCTGCGCGATGAAGGCCTGGTTGTCGGTCGGCGCGAGCGGATCCTGGTTGGCGAGCTGCGTGGTGAGCAGCTTGAGGAACTCGTTCTTGCCGAGCGCGCGCGAGCCGGTCGCCGCGGTCTGCTGCGTGGCGTTCGGGTCGGTGGTGGTGGAGCTGCCGATGGCGTTGGGCATGGCGTCAGGCCTTCACGTGCAAGCGACCGTCTTCGACGACGGCCTCGGTGGAACGGCTGGTGGTCGCGGCGCGCGGGGCGAGGGGGGCGCCCTCTTCGACGTCGGCGGGGGCGTGGTGCTGATCGCGCCCCGACTGCGTGAGATCGAACTGGCCGAGCGAGAGGCCCTCGTGCGCCAGCGCCACGCGGAGCTCGCCCTGGCGCGCCTCGAGCAGCGCAGCGGCCGGACCCGCGGCGCGAATCTCGGTCACGCCGTCGTTCACCTTGAGCTGCACGGTGAGCTTGCCGGCGTCTCCGGTGTCGACCGCCAGGCGCGCCACGGTCGGCAGCAGCACCGCGCGGGCGCTCGGATCTTCCAACATCATCGGCGCGACGTGCGACAGCGGCGCGGCGTCGGCCGGGGCGCTCGCGGCCTGCAACGCGCCCTCGAACTTCGCGGCGTCGATCATCGGCGTCGCGAGCGTGGGGCTGGGAGGCGAACCCCCGGTCGTCGGCAGCGCGAGGCGTTCGTCGCGATCATCTCGCGCGGCCTTCACCGCTGGAGTGCGCTCGGGCTCGCGCTGGGCGGGCGTCGCGTCACGGAGCTGGTGCGGCGTCGACTGCGCGCGGTGGCTGATGAGGGCCGCGAGCGCGTCGGGCGTGGCGTGCGAGGCGGCGCTGGTGCCAGCCGGCGCGCCGGCCGCTGCGTCGCCGGTGGTGCGCGACTTCAGCTCGCCCTTCAGGTTCGCCGCCTTCGTGTCGATGAGTTGAGCAGGCCGCGAGACTCGAGTCGCCGCGGCCTGCGCGAGGAGGAGTGCGTCCTCCGGGTGCGACGCAGAAGACGAAGACGAGCGACGCGAGGAGTGCGCCTCGCCCTTCGCCGCGCTCTGCAGCTCTCCTTCGAACGAGCCAGCCTTCGAGTCAGCCGGCTTCTTCGCCTGGCGACCATTCGGCCGCGCGAGGGTGTGAACGAGCAGATCGGTCAGCTTCACGGCGTCTTTCCCGCCTTCGCCGGCAACGGCGTGGTCGACAGCAGCACCATCAAGTCGGCCGCGAGCTCGGGCTTGAGCCGATCCATCACGGCGCCTGCGTCGGCCGGCTTCATGCGACGCAGCAGCTGGGCAGCGAGGGCGGGCTCCGAGCGCGTGATGAGCGCGGCCGCGGCCTCGGGCTTCATCGACTTCATGGTCTTCGCGAGCGCGTCGAGCTCCTGCGGGCGCAGCGCTGGCGGCGCAGGCTTGGTGGACGCCTTGGCTGCCTCGGGTGCGGGAGCCGGCGCGTTGTTCTGCTGCTCGGCCCGCTTGGCGATCAACCCCTCGAGCCGCTCGGTCTCGACCTGGAGCGCGGCGCGCGAGGTGGCGATCTCTGCCTTCAGCTTCTCGAGATCGCGCCGCTCGGCCTCCAGCGCCTTGCGATCGTCCTCGTTGCGCTTGCGCGCCGCGGCGATCTCCTTGCTCGTCTTCGTCAGCTCACCGCACAGCGCCTTGCGCGTCAGCGCGGCCGGCACCGCGGGAGGCTCTTCGGCGGCGACGGGCGCTTCCTTCGCCGGCTCGGGCGCCTTCGCGGCGTGAGGGTCTTCCTTCTTCGGCTCGGCGGGCTTCTCCGGGGCCTTCTCGACCTTCTCGACCTTCTTCTCGGCCTTCTCCTCGGGCGGTGGCGTCTGCGGCGTCGACGTCAGCAGCAGGAAGAGAATCGGCTCAAGCACGGTGCGGCTCCCGTCGCGTCACAGGGGGCGGCGTCATCGACGCCTTCGCCTGGGCCAGGGTGGTGTCGAGCGTGAAGTGCTCTCCCGGCCGTTGCTTCAGAAAAGCATTGAGCGTGCCGATGATCGGGAGGGCGCGGTCGACCCGCGGGTTCGACCCCGCGACGTAGGCCCCGACCTCAAGCAGATCAGCCGCTTCTTTGATCGCCGACAGCGCATCGCGCGCCTGCGCCGCGAGCTCCCGGTGCGTCACGCTCGTGACGTCCGTCATGCATCGGCTCACCGACGCCAGAACGTCGACGGCGGGGAAGTGGCCCGCGTTGGCCAACTTGCGACTCAGCACGATGTGCCCATCGAGCGCGGCGCGCGCGGCATCGGTCACCGGGTCGGCGAGATCGTCGCCCTCGGCGAGCACCGTGTAGAGCGCGGTGATGCTGCCCTGGCCCTCGTCGTTGCCCGCGCGCTCGACCAGCCGGGGCAGGGCGGCGAACACCGACGGCGGGTAGCCCTTCGACGTCGGCGGCTCACCGGCGGCCAGCCCGATCTCCCGCTGCGCCATCGCGATGCGCGAGAGCGAGTCGACGAGCAGCAGCACCTTCTTGCCCTTCGCGCGGAAGTGCTCGGCGACGGCGGTGGCGGCCATGCCGGCGCGCACGCGCACCAGCGGCGACTCGTCACCCGTGGCGACCACGACGACCGAGCGGCGCAGGCCCTCGCCGAGATCGCGCTCGACGAACTCGCGCACCTCGCGGCCGCGCTCGCCGATCAACCCACACACGATCACCTCGGCCTTCGCGTGCCGGGCGATCATCCCGAGGAGCACCGACTTGCCGACACCGGGGCCCGCCATCACGCCCACGCGCTGCCCTTCACCGAGCGTGAGGAAGGCGTCGATCGACTTCACGCCCAGCGGCAGCGAGTCGGCGATGCGGCGGCGCTTCATCGCGGGCGGCGGCGTGGCGCTCAGGCGCGCGCGATCGGGCAGGAGCAGCGGCGGCCCACCGTCGATGGGGCGCATGCGCGCGTCGACCACGCGGCCCAGGAGCGCGTCGCCCACCGGCACGTCACCACCACCGGGGCGCGGCACGACGATCGAGCCCTCGCGCACGCCGTCCATCTCGCCCAGCGGCACCAGCAGCGCGGTCGGGCCGTTGAAGCCGACCACCTCGGCCACCACCACGCGGCCCTCGTCGTCGCGAATCTCGCAGCTCGTGCCGAGCGCGACGCGGGGCAGGGCGGCCTCGAGGATCAGCCCGCTCGCGCGCGTGATGCGGCCCTGCACCTGCACGGGCTCGGCGCGATCGAGCGCCTTGCGCAGGCGATCGAAGTCGAGCCCGCCACTCACGGGCCAGCCTCTTCCAGCTGCTTGATGATCGCGTCGAGGCGCGTCGAGAGGCGGCCGTCGATCTCGTGGTGCTCGGTCTCGACCACCACGTCACCGCGCTGCAGCGCCGCGTCGGCGACGAGCTGAATCGGCCCCAGCGAGAACTCCGATGCTGGCTGCGCGCCGAACGCCGCGTGATCGGCCGGGTGCACGCGCACGCGCGTGACGTGATCTTCTCCCGCGCGGCGAATCGCCGACTTGATGAGCGCGAAGAGCGCGCCCAGGTCGGTGCGAATCTCCCGCTCGAGAATGCGCCGCGCGATCAAGATGCCCAGCTCGAGCGCGTCTGATCGCGCCTGCTCGGCCAGCCGCTCACCCTGCAGCCGCAGCTTCTCGACCGCGGCCTTCACCGCCTCGCTCGGCCCGGGAGGTGGCGGCGGGGGCGGCGTCGGCTGCGGCGGAGGCGCGGAAGGCAGGGCGACGAACGCCGCCGCGGGCGGAGGCGGCAGCGGCGTCGGCGGCGCGACGGGCAAGAGCGGCTTCAGCTCGGGCATCGCCGGCTCCGGCGCGCTCGGCAGCCACGACACGCTGCGCACCCGCGGGGCAGACGCCGGGGCGTCGGGCGGTGCGCTGGGCACCCCCTGCATGAACGATGGGCGCTTCATTCGACCCCCTCAGCGTCAGAGCATCTTGTCGGTCGGGCGCACGATGGTGATGCGCCCCTTCTCGGCGGCCTCGATGGCCACCTTCGCGATCTCGGCCTGCGCGGCCTCGACCTCCGATAGCTTCACCGGACCCATCGCCGACAGATCGTCCTCGAGCAGCTCGGCCGCGCGCGACGACATGTTCTTGAGGAACTTCTCCTTCACCTCTGGCGAGCCGCCCTTCAGCGCGACCGTGACCTGCTTCATGTCGAGGTCCTTCATCAGGCTCTGCAGGTCGCGATCGGACAGGCGCGTGAGGTCTTCGAAGGTGAAGAGCTTGCCGCGCAGGTCGTTGGCGAGGTTCGGGTCTTCGCGCTCGATCGCCGCGAGGATCTCGGTCTGCTGCGCCGCCGGGCTCCGCCGCAGGATCTCCAGCGCCGCCGCGCGGCCGTCGACCTTGCGCATGCCTTCGGACACCAGGGCGTGCAGCTCGCCGGTCAGCGCGTTGCGCACTTCGCGCAGCACCTCGGGGGCGACGGCCTCGACCACCGCCATGCGCCCCACCACCTGCGGGCGCATCGAGAGCGGCAGCTTGTCCATCACCAGGGCGGCGCGCTCCGCCGTCAGCGAGCTCAAGACGAGCGCGATGGTCTGCGGTTGCTCCCGCGCGAGGATCATCGCCAGCGACTCGGCGTCGGCCGCGGCCACGGGACCGAGCAGTTCCTCGGGCTGGTGCGCCGGGGGCGTGGCGTCGAAGGTGCGCTTGACCGTCTCGGGCCCGAGCAGCTCGCCCGCCAGCTTGCGCAGCATCGCGTCGCCACCGAGCACGTCGACGCCCGCCTGCTGCATCGAGTCGACGAAGGTGTTGAGCGACTCGGGAATCGCGTTGGGCCCCATGCGCTTGAGCTCGCGCGCGCCCAGCGCGATCTGCCGCACCTCGACCTCCGACATCTGCTGGAAGAGGGCGCCGGCCGCCTCGGGCCCCAGGCCCAGCAACAGCGCCGCGACGCGCTTGGCGCCGGGGCCGGCCTTGTCGATCCACGGGAGGTCTGCGGGCTTATTCGCTTCAGCCATGGTGGGCCTCCGGAATCACCTGCTTCTCGAGGTCGGCGCTCAACCAGGCGCGCACCAGCATCACCGCGCGCTCGGGGTCTTCGCGGAGCAGCGCCCGCGCCTTGTCCTTCAGGTCGGCGAGCGGGTCGACCAGCACCGGCTGATCGGGCTTCTTCGCTTCGACCGCCACGCCGTCGATCGCGTTCTGCTTCGCCTCGAGCGCCGCCACCGTCGAGCCGGGCTGCAGCACGAGCTCCTGCGCCACCGGCTTCTCGGCCTTGTTGCGCCGCAGCAGCGCGAAGGCCACCAGCGCCGCGAGCAGCACGCCGACGCCGATCGCCACCCAGGTGGTGATGGGCGTGGGCGGCGTGACCTTCGCCGGTTCCGGCACCTCGGGCAGCTTGCCGAACAGCTCGCTGGAGATCTCGAACTGGTCGCCGCGCGCCTCGGTGTAGTTGACCGCCTTGCGCGCCAGCTCGCCCAGCCGCAGCACGTCTTCGGGGGGCAGCGGCTTGCCGTCGCGCCCGTTCACCACGATCGCCACCGAGAGCTGCGTCAGCTTGGGCAGCTTCGAGGCGGTGTTGGTGGTGGTCTTGTTGAACTCCCACGCCTTGTTGTTCGACGAGGTGCGCGCGCTGCCCTGCTGGGTCGGGCCCTGGTTGGCGCCCTGGGGCTGCAGCGGCACGTTCATCGCCGCGCCCGCCACCGCCGAGGGTGACGTGGTCGAGTTGCTCTGATCAGACGTGGTGGTGTTTTCCTGCTTGAGCACCACCGTGTCGGGGTCGACCTGCTCGGCGACCTGGTTCACCACCGACATGTCGAAGCTCGCGGTCACGCGCGCCACGACGTTCCCCGGGCCCACCACCGGCTCGAGCACGCCGAGCACCTTCTGCTCGTACGCCTTCTCTTCCTTGCGCTGGTACGCCATCTCCGGCGCGTCCCACGTCGACTCACCCGAGAGCACCGCGCCCGTGCCGTCGAGCACCGTCACCTGGTCGCTCGAGAGCCCCGAGGTCGCCGCCGAGACGAGGTGCCGAATGCCCTGCAGCTCGCGCTCCGACAGCACGCGCCCCGGCTGGAGGTTCACCACCACCGCGCCCGACGCCTTCTTGTCTTCGTCTTTGTAGAGGCCGCGCTCGGCGAGCGAGACGGTGACGCGCGCGCTGCGCACGCCCTGGAAGCTGCCGATGGTGCGCGCCAGCTCACCCTCGATGGCCCGGCGCAGGTTGACGCGCTGGGTGAACTCCGAGACGCCGATGTCGGTCTGCGAGAAGAGATCGAAGCCCACGCCGCTCGCGCGCGGCAGGCCCATGGTCGCCAGCATCTGGCGCGCGGTGAAGACCTGGTCGGCCGGCACGGCGATGGCGGTGCCGTTCGCTTCGACGCGCGCGGGGATGTTGGCGTTCTTCAGCGCGCCGAGGGCCTCCGAGGAGTCCTCCTGCGTCATGTTGGTGAAGACGTAGTGGTACTCGCTGGTGTCGCGCCCCAGGGTGCCGATGGCGATCGCGCCGCCCACCGCCACCACCACGCCGACGCCCAGCGCCAGCCGCAACCCCGCGGGCAACGCCTGCAGGCGCGCCGGCAGCTCACGCAGTTGTTTGAGGAGCGTCTCCATGGATCACACCGGCATGCGCATCACTTCGTTGTAGGCATCGAGAATCTTGTTGCGGACCTTCATCGCCACGCGCATCGCCACGTCGGCCTTCTCGAGCGCCAACATCGTCTCGTGCAGGTTGCCGGCGCCCGCCGCGAGCTGCTGGCTCTGGCCATCAGCCTCGACCTGCAGCTGATCGACCGCGCTGATCGCCTCGCCCAACTTCTGGGTGAAGTCGGTCTGCTGACCGGGCGTGGCGACGGCCTCTGCCGGACCAGCGGCGTCGGGCTGCGCGCCGGGAACCTCGAGCGTGTTGAGCTTGAGCGGCTTCATTCATCACCTCGAGATGTCGAGCGCGCGCTGCGCCATGCTCTTGAGCGTCTCGACCGCGGTGGCGTTGGCCTCGTAGCCGCGCGACGCCGAGATGAGGTTCACCGTCTCGTGCACCGGGTTGACGTTGGGGAAGGTGACGAACCCATCGGGGTCGGCGTCGGGGTGCCCGGGGAGGTAGACGCGCTTTCCGGGCGTGGGGTCTTCGACGATCTTCGTCACCTCGACGCCCTGGGTGATCGAGCTGCCCTTCGCGCCCGCGTCGCCGAGCTCGGCCTCGAACGGCACCGCGCCGATCACCGCCTCGTGCCTGCGGTACGGCTGGCCGTCGGGGCCCCGCGTCGACTCCGCGTTCGCCAGGTTGCTCGCCGCGACGTCGAGCCGCGTGCGCTGCACCGACAACCCCGAGCCGCTGATCTGCAACGCCGTCAGGAAGTCGCTCATCGTCTACCCCTCCACTTCGCTGCTTCAGCCCACGCCGTCCGACGCCACGTATTTGAGAATCGAGAGCTTCTTGCCGGCGGTCTTCGCGGCCGCGCCGTAGAGCAGCGAGTTGCGCGCCAGCTCGACCATCGTCTTGTCGAGATCGACCGCGTTGCCGTCGAGCCCGCCGTGCACCTCTTCGGCGGTCTTCACGAACTCGGTCGGGCTCCTCGGGGCGGCCCCGGCTTCCTTCGATTGCTCGGCCGATCGCAGCGCCGCGTCGAAGTCGAGCTCGCGCGGCACGTAGCCGGGCGTGTCGACGTTCGCGAGGTTGCCGTTGAGCACGTTCTGCTGCTCGAGCCGCACGTCGAGCGACGATTCCAGGCGGCCGAGCGTGCGGTCGAAGAGCTTCATGACGCGTTGAGGGCCTGTTCGTCGGAGTTGGCGGCGGTGGTCGCGCCCGGGCCGTTGAGCTTCTGGCGCAGCGTGCGGAGCCCGAGGTTGAGCAGCCGCGCCGCGTGGGTGCGGTTGCCGTTGGTGCGGCGCAGGGCCTCGGCGATCGCCAGGCGCTCGAGCTGCACCAGGTCGAGCGGCAGCCACGCGGGGAAGGTCGAGGTGTCGGTCGGCTTGGCGACGAGGCCGAGGTCAGCCGCGTCGATCATCGCGCCGCGGGCCCGAATGGTGGCGCGCTCGAGCACGTTGGCCAGCTCGCGCACGTTGCCGTTCCAACGCTGCGCCTCGAGGAGCGAGAGCGCCTCGCCGGTGAGCGCCAGCGCCGGGCGGTGCAGCGTCTCGGCGATGCGGCGGAGCAGGGTGGTCGCCAGCGCCTGGATGTCTTCGCGGCGCTCGCGCAGCGGCGGCACGGCGATCGGGAAGACGTCGAGGCGGTAGAAGAGGTCAGACCGCAGCGCGCCGCGCTCGACGGCCTCGCGGAGGTCGCGGTGCGAGGTCGCGATGATGCGCGACGGGTGCTCGCCCTCGAGCATCGTCAGCAGCCGGCCCTGCACGTCGATGGGGATCGCCGAGATCTCGTCGAGCACCACCGTGCCGCCGTGGGCCAGCGCGGTCGCGAACGCCTCGAGCTGCGCCGGCGCGCCGAGCGTGCCGCAGTTGATCAGCGTGAACGGAGCGCCCGCCCGTGCCGAAGAGTCGTGAATGAAGCGGGCGATGACTTCCTTGCCGCTGCCGGTCTCTCCGGTGAGCAGCACCGTCGTCGGCGCACGTGACACGTCGATCGCGGCGCTCACCGCCTGCCGCATGGCCGGACTGAAGGCGATGATTCGCACTTCGTCGGTCTGCCCCAGGTTTGCTTCGTTCATGGCGTCCTCTCCTCCTGCGTTTCGTCCACTGCCCGTCCCAATGCCTTCGCGGCCCGCGCGAGATCCGTCGTCAGCGCGACCCGGCCTTCGAGTTCCTTGAGCTCGGCGGCGTCACCCGTCACCGGCTTCGGCGCGGCCGACGCGACCGTCGTGCGCCCCAGCTGCTTGCGCACCTGGTTCCAGGCGGCGGTGCGCGTCGCGGCGCCGAACTTCGTCTCGGCGTATTCGAGAATCACGCCGGCGCGGACCCGGTCGTTGGCGGCGAGGTAGAGCCGCGTCACCTCGAGCAGGTGCGAGGGCACCTTCGCGACCGGCACGTGCGGCGTGTTCGACGCCAGCACCGCCGCGGCGAACCCCGGCGCGCCCAGCTCCTGCGCGGTCTGCGCCGCCATCAGGCTCAGCTCCTGCTCGCGCGGGCCGTGGCGCACCTGGTCGACGAGGAAGACCGAGAGGGCGCCGATGCGCGCGTCGACGTCTTCCGACAGCAGGCCCGCCTCGACCAGCTTCTGGCAGAACGGCAGCGCGCCCGCGCAGTACTCGGCGTCGGCCTGCAGAGACTCCGTCAGCCGCGCCATGACCTCGACGTCGCGGCCCGCCAGGAGATCGCGGCGCAGCGCGTACAGCTTCAGCTCGCGGGCGAACTCGTGCTGCAGCCCCTCGACGTTGGCCACCTTCGCCGAGTCCTCGCGGTTGAAGCAGGTGCCCACGAGCTCGCAGCTGCGCGCCTGCGCCAGGCGGCCGATCGGGCCGACGGGCACCACCTTCGCGTAGTGGCCCATCGCCTCTTCGACGTTGCCGTCACGCAGCGCGAGATCGCCGAGCCGCAGGTGGGCCAGCCCGAGGTCGGGCGAGGTGAGGGCTTCCTGGTACGCCTGCTTCGCCTCGGCGAAGTCGCCACGCCCCAGCGCGCACTCGCCGCGCGAGGCCGGGTTGTGGCCCGGGCAGTGATCGGGAATCAGCAGCGCCGAGAGCGACCACGCCGTCAGCGGAATGCGCGCCTCCTCAGACGACCACGGCACCGAGGTCAGCTCGCGCAGGTCGATGTACGAGCCGTGTGCGTCGCGATCGAGCTCGGCCCACAGCTTGCGCGTCGAGCAGATCAACGTCACGCCGCCGTCCTCGAGTCGCTGAATCGGGCACAGCCGAGAGCGGCCCGTCACCGTCGCGCCCGTCACCCGCACCCGCGCCGTCAGCGGGTCGACCACCAGGGCCGGCGCCGTGCTGGTCGGCTTCACCGCGACGCGCTCGACCGAACGGGAAAAGCCCGTCGGCGGCGAGGCGGCGAGGAGGGTGGCGAGGGCGAAGATCACGTGCGCGGTTTCCCTTGGGGCTCAGGCGGCCTGCGTCTCGCGCTGACGGCGGCGCAGCTTCTCGACCAGCGTGGTGCGCTGCAGCCCGAGCAAATCGGCGGCGGCCTTGCGGTTGCCACCGGCCTGCTGGAGCGCGGCGGTGATGTACGACTCCTCGAGCGCGCGGAGCAGCGCCGGGAGATCGATCGGAAAGCGCGGCGCCGCGGCGGCGTTCATCAGCGCCTCGGGGGTCGGCGGCACCACGGCGGGCTCGGCGGCGGCGTGGTTCGCGTTGGCGATCGGCTCGAAGCCCATCGGCAGCGGGCGCGACTCCTCACGGCGCGCGATCTCCACCGGGAAACGAATCGGGGCCGAGGGCGCCGACATCGGGGGAGGCGGCACCAGCGTCAGGCCCGTGGTGCTGATGTCGCTGGCCTGCATCGCTGCCTGGCGCACGTGCGGCGGCAGGTCGGTCACGCGAATCACCGGCCCCTCGGTGCACACCGACACGCGCTCCACGAGGTTCTCGAGCTCGCGCACGTTGCCCGGCCACGCGTGCAGCTCGAGCGCGCGCACCGCCAGCGGCTCCAGCGGCCGCGTCTCGCCGCGGTCGGTCCAGAAGTGGTTGAAGAGCTTCATGATGTCGCTCTTGCGGTTGCGCAGCGGCGGCAGCTCGAGCGGGCACACCTGCAGGCGGTAGAAGAGATCGCGGCGGAAGCGCCCGGCCTCGACCTCGGCCGCGAGGTTGCGGTTGGTCGCCGCGATGAGGCGGAAGTTCGCCGTCACGCTCTCGGCACTGCCCACGGGCTCGTAGGTGCGTTCCTGGAGGAGGCGCAGCAGCTTCACCTGCAGCGAGAGCGGCAGCTCACCGATCTCGTCGAGGAAGAGCGTGCCGCCCTCGGCCATCGCCACGCGGCCCTTGCGCGTCGCCACCGCGCCGGTGAACGCGCCACGCACGTGACCGAAGAGCTCGCTCTCGAGCAGCGTCTCGGGAATCGCGCCACAGTTCACCGGCACGAAGTGCTTCTTCGCGCGCGGGCTCTGGTCGTGGAGGTGACGGGCAAAGACCTCCTTGCCCGTGCCCGTCTCGCCCGTCAGCAACACCGTGCTGTCGGTGGGCGCGATGCGCTCGCACGCCTTCAGCACCTCGACGAGAGGTGACCGCTCGTCGTGAATGAGGCTGCTCGTCGTGCCGATGCTGAGGGTGTTGGAGATGTCCGTCGCCGTGTTCATCGCTGCTCCCCGCCCCGGGGCTCACGGAAGTGTGAGCGCCGTCGTGTGCGGCCGTCAGAGCAACCCCCTTGCCAGCGCCAGAAAACCAACGTTCATGGTCACTTGGCTGACGCGCCAACCAGGTGACCGCGGGTCGGCGCCGACCCTCGAGCGTGCTCACTGGCGCAGCTCTCGCGCGCATCAACCACTTCGCCGTGGGGTCGATCGTGACCTGCACCCCGTGGTCGCGACCCACACCCGCTGGGGCCCGGTTTGCAAAGGCAAGGTGTGGAAATGAGCCGTCTGCTGCCGCTGCAAGGGGAGCCCACCGCCACCGAGGAAGGGTTCCGTTCGCTGATCGACGAGATCCCCGTGGGCCTCGTGTGGCTGACGGGCGGCCAGGCGACGGCGTGGAACGCGAGCGCGGCGGTGCTGCTCGAGTCAGCGCACGGGCCGCGGCTCGAAGCGTTGATCACCAGGTTGGTCGAAGCGTCCGCGTCGACCCAGGCCTGCATTCACGCCACGCATGAGCTGTCGGGCGCCGAGCGCGTGAAGGTGGCGGTCGCACCCGATCGCTCGCCGGGCCGCGGTGACACCGGCCGATCCTTCCTGGTCACGCTCGATCGCCAGCGCGCCGAGAAGGCCCGCGCCGAGGCGTCGGTGCTGCGCGCGGTGCTCAAGGCGATCGGCACCAGCAGCGATCGCCGGCAGGCGTTGCAGCGGAGCCTCGAGGCGGTGCACGGCGCGCTTGTCGCGATGCACCTCGCGTTCTTCGAGCTGAGCACCGACGAGCGCAGCTGGTCGTGTACCGCGCTGTCGGGCTTGAGCGAGCGCGAGCTCGACCCCGAGGTGCTGCGCGCGAAGGACTCGTTGATCGCCGTCGCGCAGGCGGGAGAGCGGCCGCTGACCCTCGCCGATGCGTCGCACGCGCAGGGGCTCCCGTTCTCCGTGCCGCCCGGGGTCGGGGTGGTGCTCTTGCCGGTGCGGGGTCGCAGCGCCCGCGGCGTGCTCACCGTCGCCACCCGCGAGGGCCTGAGCGACTCGCTGCTGCGCTTGTGCCTGGCGCTCGCCGACGCGATCGGCGCGGTGCTCGATCTCGCCAGCCTCGAGAACGAGGCCGCGCGCGCGAGGGAAGTCGCCACCCAGCGCGATCGCCTCGCGACCATCGGCCAGCTCGTCGCCGGCGTGGCGCACGAGATCAACAACCCGCTCGCCTTCTTGAAGAGCAACCTCAACTCGCTGCGCGTCGACCTCGACGACTGGCGCGGCGGCAAGGCGGGCCCGTTCACCGACGAGGCCGACGAGATCGTCGCCGAGTCGCTGGAGGGCGTCTCGCGCATCGAGACCATCGTGCAGGCGCTCAAGAGCACCTCGCGCAAGAAGGACGAGCGCGTGCGCTTCGACCCCGGCCGCGCGGTCGCCGAGGCGATCACCATCTTCCGCGGCGCGCACAAGCAGGACTGTGATCTCGACTGCGCCGGCCTCACCCAGCTGCCGGAGGTGATGGGCAGCCCGTCAGCGCTCGGCCAGGTGACGCTCAACCTGCTGCAGAACGGCCTCGACGCCATGGGCTCACTCGAGCGCCGCCGCCGCAAGTTGGTGGTCAGCAGCCGCGTCGACGCGTCGGCGATTCACCTCTCGTTCCGCGATCACGGCACCGGCATTCCCCTCGAGGTGCAGAAGAAGATGTTCGACGCCTTCTTCACCACCAAGGACCCGGGCAAGGGCACCGGCCTCGGCCTGGCGATCTGCAAGGAGATCGTCGAGCAGATGGGCGGCGCGATCACCTTCGTCACTGGCAGCGACGGCACGTGCTTCGAGCTGAAGCTCCCCGTCGACGCGGCCGGCTAGTTCGGAAAGCGCAGCACCCGGTACGGCACCGACGCGCAGTCGGGCACGTCTTTGATCGCCTGCACCGTCGGCGGCGCCCAGCAGGTGTGGAGGATCAGGTCGTCTTCGGTCACCACGCCCTTCGGCTCGCGATCTTCGAACAAGATCGCCACGTGGCGCGAGTTGGGAAAGTGCAGCACGTCGCCGACCTTCGCCGCGACGCCCTTCTTGAGCTCGGGCGCCTGCTGATCGATCGCGTACGTCGAGGTGTACGCCGCCTTCCTGCCCATGCGCCGCCGCGCGTAGATCACCAGGTCAGCGCAGTCGGCGCCGATCAACAGGTCGCTCTGGTTGCGCCCATCGGGGCCCGCGCTGCCGAAGATGTACGGCGAGTTGAGCAGCTCGGTCGCGTAGCCGATGAGCGAGTCGTCGCGCCGCCGCGTCACGCGAAACACGTCGGCGGTCAGCCCGCCGTACTTCGTGCTCTCCAGGCCCGGCGTGCTCAGCACCTTGCCCTCGCGCGTGGTGACGATCACCTTGAAGGCCATCGTGCCCAGGCCGGGGAGGGCGGCGATGCTCGGCAGCTTCGTCGGCGTCACGTCGCCCGCGCACGTCAGCTGATCGCGGCAGGCGGTGAGCTCCGTCTCCTCGTAGCTCACCTTCTCGAAGTGGAAGCTCGGCTGCGTGTTGTCGAGCGAGCCCACCGTCGGCTCGATCTTGAACCACTTCGTCGACACCACCTCGGCGCCGCGCACCACCGCGCTCAACGTCACCTTCTGCTCGCCCTTCACGTAGACCCAGCCGGGCTTGCTCTTGCCGCCGTCGATCGACGCCTCGAGGTGCACCGACGCGGCGTTCACGAAGGCGGCGACGACGAGGGCGAGGGGGGCGCTCATGTGCGCTCAACACCCTGCCATGGCCGGTCGTTCCCGCAAGTTGCGTCGGGCGGCGCGCTGTGCGACGCCACGCGCCATGTTCAGGCACCTTGCCCTCGCCAGCGTCGCCGCCGTCGCCGTGCTCTCGGTGGTCGCGTCGTGTGGCGCGCGCACCTGCGATCCCAAGAGCTGCCTCGGGTGCTGTGACGCGAACGACGTGTGCCAACTCGGCAACACCACCACCGCGTGCGGCACCAGCGGCCAGGCGTGCTCGACGTGCCAGCTCACCCAGGCCTGCTCGCTGGGCGTGTGCGTGCTCGGCGTCTCGAGCGGCGGCGGCACGGGCGGCGGCACCACCGGCGGAGGCAGCGCGACCGGTGGCGGCGGTGGCCGAACTGGCGGCGGCAGCGCGACGGGCGGCGGCGGCGCGACGGGCGGCGGGAGCGCGACGGGCGGCGGCGGCGCGCGCGGTGGCGGCACGGGCGGAGGCACCGGCGGCGGCGGCTCGGTGGTCTGCGTGCCCGGCACCTCGGGCTCGTGCACCTCGTCGAACGAGACCTGGACCGGCTCGATGTGCTGCGTCAGCGGCGTCGACCTCTGCACAAGCGGCACCTCGGGCTCCTGCACCTCGAGCGCCGAGACGTGGACCGGCCAGCAGTGCTGCCTCTCGGGCTACGCGGAATGCGTGGCCGGCACCTCGGGCTCCTGCACCTCGAGCATCGAGGAATGGACCGGCGATCAGTGCTGCCTGGCCCCGCCGGCGCGCAAGTGCGTGACCGGCACCTCGGGCTCGTGCACCAGCAGCCGCGAAGAGTGGACCGGCGCGATGTGCTGCGTCAGCGGCGTGCAGGTCTGCACCACCGGCACCAGCGGCTCGTGCACCGCGAGCAACATGGAATGGACCGGCGACTCGTGCTGCCTCACCGTCGCCGCGACGTGCACCAGCGGCACCAGCGGATCCTGCACCGACAGCGTCGAGCACTGGACTGGCGCGGAGTGCTGCGTCGAGCGCGTCGGGGTGTGCACCACCGGCACCAGCGGCTCCTGCACCGACAGCATCGAGCACTGGACCGGCGCGATGTGCTGCCTCGACGGCGCGCTCACCTGCACCACCGGCACCTCCGGCTCTTGCACCGGCACCGGCCAACACTGGACCGGCGACATGTGCTGCTTCTGAGTCACCATGCGCCCGTACAAGCTCCTCCTCTCTGATCCCAAGGGCCACGTCGTCGAGCACCCGACGCTCCTGGCCACGCTGCGCAGCGACGAGTCGATCCTCCCGCCGGTCGGCCGGCCCATTCCGCTGCCCGGCAACGGCAAGCTCGCGCACCTCCCCGGGCGCCTGCCGGTCGGCCTCGACCCCGACTCGGGCGAGCTCGTGCTGGTGAAGACCTTCGAGCTCGACGGCAAGCGCTTCACCCCGCACGCCGTCGGCGCCGTCTTGCCGCCCGGCTTCACGCGCACGTATCTCCCCGGAGAGGTGAAGGCCGACGGCCCCGTGCTCCCGCAGTGGGCGTACACCGCCGCCGCGTGGGGCGAGCGCGGGCCGGTGGTGTGGGCCATTCACACCGATCGCCGCAAGCACTGGACGCCCGATCGCTTCTCCACGCCGGAGGTGAAGCAGCTGGTGAAGGAACACCTCGCCCGCTTCCCCGGCAACCAGGTGCTCACCCAGCTCAAGACCTGCGCGCTCGTGTACCGCTGCTTCACCAGCCAGAACGTCTTCTACGCGCGCGACGAGGGCGGCATCCCCGCGAGCGTGATGTGCAACGCGCAGTGCGTGGGCTGCATCAGCGACCAACCCGACGACGGCCCGCCCGCGTCGCACGACCGCATGGACCACGGGCCCACCGCGCTCGAGATGGCCGACGTCGGCACCTGGCACCTCGATCACGCGCCGGGCCGCACCATGATCTCCTTCGGCCAGGGCTGCGAGGGCGAGCCGCTCACGCGGTGGAAGGCGATCGCCGAGGCCATCACGCTCATTCGCCAGCGCACGCAGCGCGGCAGCATCAACATCAACACCAACGGCTCGCTGACGAAGGGGCTGGGCGCGCTCTACGACGCCGGCCTCGACGCGGTGCGCGTCTCGCTCAACAGCGCCGTGAAGGATCTCTACGAGGCGTACTACCAGCCGAACAAGTACGGCTGGGAAGACGTCGAGGCGTCGATCGCGCTGTCACGCGAGCGCGGCGCCTACCTCGCGCTCAACCTGCTCCTCTTCCCCGGCGTCACTGATCGCGCGGGCGAGGTCGAGGCGCTCATCAAGCTGGTGAAGAAGTACCGGGTCGATCAGATCCAGACCCGGCCGCTCGCCATCGACCCCGCGCAGTACATCGAGCTGGCGCGAGGGAAGGGCGCTGGCGGAGAGCCGATGGGCGTCGCGAAGATGCTCGCCACCATCAAGAAGCGCGCGCCGCACGTGGTGATCGGCAACTTCGCGCGCGGCCTCGGCGAGCGCCGCGTCAGCTGATCCAACCAGCCAGAAAAGAAAACGGGCCCGTGGCCAAAGGGGGAAAGCCACGGACCCGTTCGAGGTCGGCCCTATGCCGGCCTCTATAAAGTTGTTCGACGCGCCTTAGAGCGGCACCGCCATCGGCTGCGTCACTTCATCCACCAGCGAATCTCCGAGGCGCGCCAGCACGTGGGTGTGCGTGATGGGGCCCGTCACGTCCTGCCGGGGCACCTCGTTGCGCGGCACGTTCTCGACGTAGCGCGTGCCGTTGTTCAGCGCGGCGAAGGTGCTCGGGCCGGCGATGCCCGTCGCGGGCAACCCGACGAAGGTCTGGAGGCGCTTCACCGCGGCTTCGGTGCGCGGGCCGTACACGCCAGGGCCCGACTTGAAGTCTGCCAGCGGCATGAAGCGCGCCTTCACCAGCTTTTCCTGCAGCTGCGTCACCAGCTGGCCCGTCATGCCGCGCTGGAGCACGTAGACCTGCGTCACCGACTTGCGCTCGAAGCCATCAACCGGTCGCGAGACGGCGGCGGTCGCCTTCGACGACACCTTCGCCTCGCGGGGATCACGCGTCGCGGCGGCGGCGGTGCGAGGTGAGAGGCGAAGCGGAGAAGTCATGCTCGCACCTACATTCAAGCGGCGGGCCGAAGACTCCCCTTTGCGGGCCAAGCAAAATCAATCAGTTTGATGTCAAGGTGCGTTACGTGGAGCGTCGATGCGCACCACCCCCGCCTCTTTCTGAGGGGTTGGGCGATCGTCTCAAACAAGAACACTCCTCAGGTCAGCAGGTCGAGGATCTCGCGCGCGATCAGCGAGTCCTTCCGCACGTAGCCGTCGGCTCCCGCGGTCTTCACGATGCGCTGCAGCTCCGACTCGGCCTCGGCCGAGCACAACACCACCTGGATGCCCGCGAAGAGCGAGTTGTTCTTGATGAAGCGGCAGAACTCCTCACCGTTGACGCCCGGCATGTTCACGTCGAGCAGCACGAGATCGGGCCGCGTCTTCTTCTTCAAGATGATCTTCGTCGCCGCGTCGGCGGAGTTCGCCGTCATCACCTCGTGGCCCTGCGCCTTGAGCTCGACCTCGAGCAGCCGCGCCGTCGCCTCGGAATCGTCGACCACCAGCACGCGCCGCTTCTGCACCGTGCCCGCGCCGCTGAGCGCCTCGCGAATCACGTCGACCGCCGCCTCGACCCCGCTCGACTTGGTGATGTAGCCGTCGGCGCCGACCGCCTTCGCCTTCGCCGACAGCTCGTTCTCGGAGATGTCGGAATAGAGGAACAGCCGGGCGGTCAACTTGCGCTGCACCTTCAAGAACTCGACGACGTCGTCGCCGTACATCTCGGGCATGTTCACGTCGACCAGCACCAGCTCGTAGGTGTTCGAGTCGAGGCGGGCGTCGAGCGACGCGAGATCCGAGGCCGAGTCGGCCGGGAGCCCCGCGTTGTTGAGGGCCTGCGTCATCAGTTGCACGGTCATGGGGCTGTCGTCGATGACGAGCACGCGTGCGGCCATGGGCGGCGCTTGTAGCAGACTTTCCTGATCGGACTTCACTCAAGAATCGCTACGCTGCGGCCCTTCGTGGAACCGACCCTCCTCCAACGCGCCCTCGCCAGCGCCCCCGATCGCGCCGCCGCCCAGGTCGCCCGACCCGAGGAGGAGTACTTCATCTTCAAGTGCGGCGATCATTTGATGGGTGTGAAGTCGGAGCTGGTGCGTGAGGTGACCCGCATGGGCTCGCTGACGCCGCTCCCGCGCTCGCCCTCGTTCCTCCTCGGCGTGGTCGGTCACCGCGGCGCCGTCGTGCCGCTCATCGATCTCTTGCGCTTCTTGAGCCAGGGCGAGAGCAAGCCCAGCAACCGCAGCCGCCTCTTCATCAGCGAGTCGGGAGGGCAGGTCGTCGGCTTCCTCGCCGACCAGGTGATCGGCCTGCGCCGCGTGTTCGTCGCCGACAAGATGCCGGCCCCGGCAGGCGCGGGCACCACGCAGGAATTCATCGAGGGCGTGGTGCAGTCGCGCGAGCTCGGGGCGCTGAGCCTCCTGCACTTGAGCCGCGTGCTCGCCTCGGCGCGCCAGAAGGCGGTCGCGCGATGACCGCCGCCCCGCGCGAGATCTCCGACGTCGACCTGGTGGTCTTCGAGGTCGCCGGCTGCCGCTACGCCGCCGATCTCGGCCAGGTGCGCCGCGTCGACCTGAACGATCCCACCGAGTCGGTCGGCCCGCTGCTCGGCCAGCCGCTGACCGGCGCCCGCGCGCTGGTGTTCTCGGCGGGCGAGGGCGTCGAGCGGCGGCTGGTGGTCGACCGGGTGGTCGGCGTCACGCGCGTGCCCGTCACCTCGCTGCGCCGCATGCCGTCGGCGGTGCACGGCGCGAAGTACAGCATCGGCGCGTGGCTCGAGGGCGACACCACGGTGTTGCTCGTCGACCTGATTTCGATGGTCTGAAGTTTTCAAAGCTTTCGTTCAACGTGGAGAGGGACACATGGCGACTGAAGTGAACGAGCCGGGAAAGAAGAAGAAGTCCGGCAACGGCAACGGCGGGGAGTCGCTCGCGGCCATCATCGAGGCGGTGCGCCAGGCGTCGAAGGGCGACTACGCGGTGCACGTCGACGAGAAGGGCCTGAGCGGGGAAGGGCGTGAGCTCGCCGGCGCGTTCAACGCGTTGCTCAAGCGCATCGCCACGCAGGAAAAGGCCGAGGCCGCCCGCCGCGACGAGGTGCGCACGCTGCTCGAGTCGGCCCACGGCGCGCTGAACGCGCTCGTGTCGCACGGCGATCTCGCCAACTTCCAGTGGAAGCGCATCGAAGACCCGGTGGTCGACCCGCTGCTCGAGGGCTTCTCGAAGGTCATCGAGACGCTCCGCACCTTCGTGCGCGAGATCAACGAGGCCGCGCTGCGCCTGTCGTCGTCGGCCAACGAGGTGCTCGCCGCGTCGACCCAGCACGAGTCGTCTTCCACCGAGCAGGCCGCGGCGATCCACGAGACCACCGCGACGATGGAAGAGCTGAAGCACGCGTCGGCGCAGATCGCCGAGAACGCGGGCGCCGTGGCGCGCGTCGCCGAAGAGACCCTCAACTCCGCGCGCAGCGGCCGCGGGGCGATCGGCGAGTTCATCGAAGCCATGCAGCAGATCCGCGCCGACGGCATCGCGGTGAGCGAGTCGATCACCAAGCTGCTCCGTCGCGTCGAGCGCATCGGCACGGTGGTCGAGGTGATCGACGAGATCGCCGACCGCTCTGACCTCCTCGCGCTCAACGCCGCCCTCGAGGGCTCGCGCGCCGGTGAGGCGGGCAAGGGCTTCTCGATCGTCGCCGCCGAGATGCGGCGCCTGGCAGAAAACGTCCTCGACTCCACCAAGGAGATCAAGAACCTCATCACCGAGATCCGCGAGGCCACCGCCGCCGCCGCGTCGGCCGCCGATGCCTCGCGCAGCGCCACCGAGCAGGGCGAGCGCCTGGGCTCGGTCGCCGCGAGCGCCGTCGAAGGCATTCTCGCCGGCGTGCAGGAGACCAGCGACGCCGCGCGCGTCATCAACCTCGCCACGCAGCAGCAGCGCACCGCCACCGAGCAGGTCGTGGCGTCGATGGCCGAGATCGAAGACGTCACGCGCCAGACCACGCAGGCCAGCAAGCAGGCCACCTCGGCCGCCGCCGAGCTCACGCAGCTCGCCAGCCGCCTGTCGGACCTCATCAAGCGCTTCAAGGCGGACTGATCCCTCTTGGATACGGAAAGCCTCAAGAAGTCCCTCCTCGTGAAGTTCGTGGAGGTGACGACCGACCGGCTCCAGGCCATCCAGCTGGGGATCCTCGAGCTCGAGAAGCCCGAGGCGGCCCGGGCGGCGGAGGCCGTGGCGCGCGACCTCCACACCATGAAGGGCGAGGCGCGCATGCTCGGCCTGGTCGCCATCGGCCAGCTCGCGCACTGCTGCGAAGATCTCCTCAAGGCCCAGCAGGAAAAGAAGGCCGACACGCGCGGGGCGACCGATCTCCTCCTCCACGCGTGCGACGCGATCTCCGACCTGCTCGACAACCTCGACGGCGCGAAGGAAGGCACCGAGGAATCGGGCGACATGGCCAACAAGCTGGCCGCCATGGCCGGCACGCCGGTGCCGCCGCTCAAGCCCGCCCCGCGCACCACCGCCCCGCGCGCGCGTCCCGCGGGGGCGAGCGCGCCGCCGCCTCCGCCCCGGCCCGCGCCGCAGGGCGAGCCGCCGCCTCCCGCCCCCAGCGCTCCCAGCGCCACCGCCTCTTCTCCCACCCCGCGCCCGTCGGCCCCCGCCGCCCGCGCCGAGGAATCGCGCACCGAGCGCAGCGCTGACCGCTCGATTCGCGTCAACGTCGAGACCCTCGACGCGCTGGGCCTGCTCGCCGGCGACCTGCTCGTCGAGTCGGCGCGCGCCGGCCTGCGCGGCGAAGAGCTGCAGAGCATCTTCGAGCGCTTCTCGCGCCTCGGCGAACAGCTGCTGCGCCTCTCGGAACACCTCTCGTCGTCACACCGTGACGCCGCCGCGCGCCTCGAGAACGATCTCCACCTGCTGCGCGACGACTCGTTCCGCTTCGTGCGCGGCCACGCCGACGGCCTCAATACCCTGCACGGCAACCTCACCCAGATGGCCGACCACGTCGCCGAGGCGCGCCTGGTGCCGCTGGCGTCGGTGTTCGAGGCCTTCCCCCGCGCGGCGCGCGATCTCGCCCACGCGCAGAACAAGCACATCGAGATGGTGGTCGAGAACACCAACGCGGGCGTCGATCGCTCGCTGGTGGCCGACCTGCGCGACGCGCTGGTGCACCTGATGCGCAACGCGATCGATCACGGCATCGAGTCGCCCGAGCTCCGCTCGACGCTCGGCAAGCCCGAGACCGGCCGCGTCACCCTGCGCGCCCGCGCCGACGGCGACATGCTGCACGTCGAGGTCGAAGACGACGGCCGCGGCATCGACCCGCAGCGCCTGCGCGAGGTCGCGGTGCAGCGCCGCCTGATGTCCGAGGCGCAGGCCGCCGCCCTGTCCGAACGCGAGGCGATGGAGCTCATCTTCCGCGCCGGCTTCTCGACCCGCGAGGAGATCAGCGAGACCTCGGGCCGCGGCGTCGGCATGGACGTGGTGAAGAAGAAGGTCGAGGCGCTCGGCGGCTCGGTCGCCGTCACCAGCCGCATCGGCCGCATCACCACCGTGTCGCTGCGCCTGCCTCAGTCGCTGGCGCTGATGCGCGTGTTGCTCATTCGCATGGGCGACGACGTGTACGGCATGCCCGCCGCCGACGTCGAAGCGGTCGCGCGCTTCAGGCCCGAAGATCGCCTCGAGATCATGGGCACGCTGGCCGTGATGCACCGCGGCCGCCCGGTGACGCTCACCGCGCTCGGCCCGTTGCTCGGCCTCAATGGTGGCCCGCGCTTCGAGCGCCCACCCTGCGTGGTGGTGCGCCACGGCGAAGATCGCGCCGCGCTGGTGGTCGACGGCTTCGTCGACGAGCGCGAGGTGGCGGTGAAGCCGGTGGGTGGCGACTTCATGAAGGGCGCGCCCTTCGTCGCCGGCTCGGCCGCGCTCGAAGACGGGCGCATCGCCGTGCTGCTCCACGTGCCCGACATCATGACCGAGGTGCGCAAGATGGCGCGCCCGGTGACCGAGGGCTCGCAGACCCGCCGCCTCAAGGTGCTGCTGGTCGACGACTCGCCCATCGCCCGCGCCACCGAGAGCGCCCTGGTGCGCGCGCTCGGCCACAGCGTCGAAGAGGCGCAAGACGGCGAAGACGGGTGGAACCGGCTGCAGGTCGGCCAGTTCGATCTGGTGCTCACCGACGTGCAGATGCCGCGGCTCGACGGCTTCGCCTTCACCCGCCGCATCAAGGGCTCGGGCCACGCCTCGATTCCGGTGGTCATCTTGTCGTCGCTCGCCTCGCCCGAAGACAAGCGGCGCGGCCTCGATGCCGGCGCCGACGCGTACCTCATCAAGGGTGAGCTCGGCGTCGAGAGCCTCGCGCTCACCATCGATCGGCTGACGTGAGCGCGGGCGTCCTCGTCGTCGACTTCGGCGGTGGCGCGGCCCAGCTGCTGGAACCGGTGTGGTCGGGCGAGCTGAAGGCCGCCGGGCCCCCGGTGGCGCCCTCGCTGGTGATGGACACCGTGCGCCGGCTCGACCCCGCGGTGCTGGTGGTCGAGGTGACCGGCGACGACCCCGACGTCACGCGGGTGGTCGAGCGCGTGATGAGCGATCTGCCGCGGCCCATCGTGCTCGCAGTGCGCAGCCCCCGCGCGCGGCAGGTCGCCTTCACCTTGCTCGACGCCGGCGCGCTCGACGTGATCTCGCTCGACGGGCCCACCACGCCCGAGCGCGCGCGAGAGCTCCGCCGTCAGCTGCAGCTGCTCTCGTCGGTGCGCGTGGTGCGCCACCCCCGCGGCCGCCGCCGGCGCACCTCGAGCGGCATTCCCATGGTGCGGCCCGACTACCCGGTGGTGGCGATCGCCGCCTCGCTGGGGGGCCCCAAGGCGCTGGTCGAGGTGCTGCAAGACATCCCCGCCGGGTTCCGCGCGCCGGTGCTGATCTGCCAGCACATCACGCCGGGCTTCAGCGACGACCTGGCGCGCTGGCTGGCCGCCGAGACCGGCCACATCGTGCACGAGGCGCACGAGGGCCAGCGGCTGGTGCGCGGTGAATTCTTCGTCGCGCCCTCGCACGTGCACCTCGTGGTCTCGTCGACGGGCGTGGTGCGCCTCGACGACAGCCCGGCGATCGGCGGGTTCAAGCCGAGCTGCGACCTGATGTTGCGCAGCGTCGCGCAGAGTTTCGCCAAGCGGGCCATCGGCGTCGTACTCACCGGCATGGGTGCCGACGGCGCCAAGGGGCTCAAGGAAATCCGCGCGGCGGGCGGGCACACCATCGCGCAGGACAAGGAGACCTCGATCGTCTTCGGCATGCCCGGCCAGGCCGTCGCGCTCGGCGCCGCCGAGGTGGTGTTGCCGCTCGATCGCATCGGCGACCAGCTCGTGGAGTGGGTGGCATGAGCAACGAGGTGCTCACCATCGAGCGCAACTCGCTCGACTCGCTGGCCTCGCTGCTGCTCGAGCGCGCGGGGCTCAAGATCACGCCCGACGGCTACTACGGCCTGCGGCTCGCGCTGCACGCCCGCATGCCCGCGCTCGGCATCGCCGACGCCACCGAGTACGTCAGCCGCCTGCGCCAGCGCGCGGGCGAGGCCGAGCTCCGCTCGCTCATTCCGCTGGTGACCGTCGGCAAGACCGAGTTCTTCCGCGACTCGCGCCAGTTCAGCGCGTTCGAGAAGACCGTCTTCCCGCAGGTGCTCCAGACCGCGCGGCAGGAGGGCAGGGCGGTGAAGCTCTGGTCGGCCGGCTGCGCCACCGGCGAGGAACCCTATTCGCTGGCGATGGTGGGCCTCGAGTACGGGTGCACGCCCTCGAGCGTCGACGTGTGGGCGACCGATCTGAACCCCGCCGCCACCGAGAGCGCGATGCGCGGCTTCTTCCCCGCGCGCCGCCTGGTCGGCCTGTCGGACGAGCGCATCGCGCGCTTCTTCCGCGAGGTCGAGGGCGGCTACCAGGTGGTGCCCGAGGTGCGCGCGCTGGTGCGCTTCGAGGGCCAGAACCTCGCGGCGCCGGTGTGGCCGCAGGTCACCGCGCGCAGCCTCGACGTCATCTTCTGCCGCAACGTCATCATCTACTTCGACCAGCCCACCATCGTCGGGGTGATGGAGCGCTTCTTCGAGTCGCTGCGCCCCGGCGGGTGGATGTTCCTCGGCTACTCCGAGAGCCTCTTCAAGATCAGCACCCGCTTCGAGATGGTCGAGGTCGGCGGCACGTTCGCCTACCAGCGTCCGCTGTCGACGCCGCGCGCCGTCGTGCCGCCACCGCGGCCCTCGGCGCCGCCCGCACCGCGCCGCTCGGCCACCGACGTCGAGAGCGTGCTCCGCGCCTACCGCCGCGAGACGAAGGCCACGCCGCCGCCCATCAAGCCCGAGGCCGCCGCCCCGGTGACCGTGCCGCGCCGCACGCCGGTCGAGCGGCTGGCCGAGGTGGTCGACGCGATCGAGAAGGGCGACTTCCCCCGGGCGCTGCGCACCGCGCGCAAGCTGGCCGACGACGAGCCCGACGATCTCGCCGCGCGCCTGACGCTGGGCAACGTCTTCGCGCTGATGGGCAACCTCGACGAGGCGCGCGACGCCTACAACCAGGCGCTCTCGCGCGAGGCGCTGTGCGTCGAGGCCCGCGTCTACCTCGCGCTGGCGGCGATGCAGGCCGGGTCGATCGCCGAGGCCCGCCAGGAGCTGACCCGCGCGCTCTTCCTCGAGCCCACCCTCGCCATCGGCCATTACCTGCTCGGCCAGGTCTGCGAGAAGCTGCAGGACGTGGCCGGCGCGCTGCGCGCCTACCGCAACGCCGTCGCCCAGCGGAAAGCCCCGAGCCACGATCTCATTGGGCATTTCCCCGATCTGCCGCGCAGCCACGACGCCATCGCCCAGGCCGCCCAGTTCCGCCTGGCCGCCCTGTCGGAGCGGTAGTCGGAACGGCAGGTTGCGAGCCGAGGCGGCTCATGGTTAAGAGCGCGTCCCCGCCGGTCCACCGGAACTCCTTCCGATGCAAGGCGGCTTGAAAGGTCGTTCGCACCATGAAGGCTGACGCGCATCCCGTTTACCCGCCGTGCCGTATCACCTGCGCCTGCGGGAACATCATCGAGACCCGCTCGACCCGTGGCTCGTTCTCGGTCGAAGTGTGCAGCAACTGCCACCCGTTCTTCACCGGCAAGTACAAGCTGGTCGACACCCAGGGTCGCATCGACCGCTTCAAGAAGAAGTACGAGAAGAAGACGCCTGGTACGGCCCCGAAGGCCTGATCAGCCTCCCAACGTCGTCGCCCCCAGGGGCTTCGATCAGCCTTCTCTGTCGGCGATCGGCGGCGCGGTCGAGGCTCGTATCTGCTCGGCCACGCGCTGCCAGATCGCGCCGGCACGCACCGCTTCGACGAACGCACGCGTGACTCCGGGCGGCTCGACCCGCAGGAAGTCTTCGACCGTTCGCACCGGGTAGCGCAGCTCGCGGTACTCGTCTTGCCGCACCACCTCGAGGCCGCCCTCGTCGTTGACGAGGAACACCCGCGCGCCGAGCTGCCAGGGCACCGGGCGGCCTTCGCGATCGAGCGGCCCGAGCAATTCCAGCCTCAAGAACTGCGCCTTGCGCATCTCGGCGGCCAGCTCGTGGCCGTCGGTGAGCAGCCAGTCCCACGCGACCTCGAGCTCCCCGCGGAGTGAGGCCCGCGCGCGCTCGTCTTCCTCTTCCTGCTTCCTGGCGGCTTCCTCGAGATCGCGGCGGGCCCGCGCGATGCGATCGTCCCGGGCGGCGCGCGCGTTGGGCAACTCGTCGAACAGGGTGCGGAGGTCGCGGGGGAGCGCCATGAGGTGCCCCAGCATGGCGCGGCGGCGGGCGAGCGGCTATCTCGTCTCTTCGTGAGCAACCCGGCATCAGGTCCGCGGACCCCGTACATCGGCGGTCAGGCCGTCATCGAAGGCGTGATGATGCGCAGCCCGAAGTCCTTCGTCGTGGCGGTGCGCCGTCACGTCGGCGGCATCGCGATTCGCGAGCAGAAGTGGGAACAGCTGTTGCCCTCGCTCAAGTTCCTGCGCTGGCCGGTGTTCCGCGGCGCGCTGGTGCTCGCGGAGTCGCTCCACAACGGCTTCTCGGCGCTCAAGTTCTCGAGCGAGCACGGCCTGCCGCCCGAGGAGGGTGGCAAGAAGCCGTCGATCAGCGCGTCGGCGTTGCTGGCGTTCTTGCTGGGCACGGTGGTGGCGGCGGCCGACGGTGAGCCCGCGGCGCCGAGCCCGGGCCCGGCCCAGAACAAGCCCTCGGGCGGGTCTGACTTCGCGCTGGGCATCGCCACGGTGGTGATGGTGCTGTTCTTCATCGGGTTGCCGCACGCGCTGACGTGGCTGGTCGGCAAGGCCATCGGCCCGGGGTTCGACACCACGAGCTTCGCGTTTCACGCCGTCGACGGGCTGTTCCGCATCGTGATCCTCGTCGGGTACATGTTCGTGCTCTCGAAGACCGAGGACGCGGCGAAGCTGTTTCGGTACCACGGCGCCGAGCACAAGGCGATTTGGACCTACGAGAGCTATCAGCCGCTGACGCTCGCGAACGCGATGCCGTTCACCACGCGCCACCCGCGCTGCGGCACGAGCTTTCTGCTGATCGTGGTCGGCGTCTCGGTGCTCCTGCACGCCGCGCTGTTGCCCTTCGTGCCGCGCCTGCACCCCAACGACTTCGTCAACCAGCTGCTGATGGTGATCATCAAGGTGCCGATGGCGTTCCCCATCGCGGGCCTCGCGTACGAGCTGCAGCGCTGGTCGGCGAAGGACGACTGCCCGCGCGTCATCAAGGCGCTCACCCGGCCGGGCATCTGGCTGCAGGGCATCACCACCCAGCCGCCCACCGAGGCGCAGCAGGAGATCGCGCTGCTCTCGCTCGACCGCGCGCTCGCGCGGGAAGAGGGCAAGCCGAAGTCCGCTGACGGCGTGACGCTCTACGAGACGTTCGCCCAGGCGGCGGCGTGAAGTGAGCCGCGCGACGAAGTCGTGGACCCGAACCGGGAAGACCGCGTGAAGAAGAGCTTCACCACGAAGCCCGGGAAGACGCCGAGCGGGCAGATCGCGCTGCTGGAGCTGCCGTTCGACCCCAAGGCCGTGTTCGGCAAGGCGCGCGCGCCGGTGGTGTGCACCCTCAACGGCCAGACGAGCTGGCGCACCACCATCGCGGTGTACGGCGGCGTGTCGTTCATCGGCGTGCGCCGTGAGATCCGCGAGGCGGCGGGGCTCGAGGCCGGCAAGCCGGTGCGCGTGACGGTCGAACTCGACGAAGAGCCCCGCGTGGTCGAAGCGCCGCCCGAGCTGAAGAAGGCGCTCAAGGGCACGAAGGCCGCGGCGTGGAAGAAGCTCTCGTTCACGCACCAGCGCGAGTGGGTGCAGGCGCTCGCCGACGCGAAGAAACCCGAGACGAAGGCCCGCCGGCTCGAGCAGTTGCTGGCGAAGTTGGGCTGAAAATTCGACAGCGATCCGCGCTCGCATACTTTCTCGATCAGGCCTGTAGCGGTTCGAGTGCAGGTCGCTGGTCGCCCAACACAACCCGGAGAGCTGAATGTCGGCATCGATCTCGCTCGCGCGCTCGCGCGGGGCGCTGGAGTCTTCTTCTCTTTCGTCGCACGTCTACGCCCGCAGCAAGGACTACGTGCTCTACAAGGGTGACTCGCTGGCGCTGCTCGATCAGTTCGAAGACCAGACCTTCGACATGATCTTCGCCGACCCTCCGTACTTCCTCTCGAACGGCGGCTTCACCTGCCAGGGCGGCAAGCGCGCGCCGGTCAAGAAGGGCGAGTGGGACCAGAGCAACGGCGTCGAGAGCGATCACGCCTTCACCACCGCGTGGCTCAAGGGCTGCCAGCGCCTGCTCAAGCCCACGGGCACCATCTGGGTCTCGGGCACGCAGCACGTGATCTTCTCGGTCGGCTTCGCGATGCAGCAGCTCGGCTACAAGCTGCTCAACACGGTCACCTGGTACAAGCCGAACGCCAGCCCGCACCTCGCGTGCCGCTACTTCACGCACAGCACCGAGATCCTGGTGTGGGCCTCGCCGCAGGGCGGCAAGGGCAAGCTGCAGCACAAGTTCAACTACGCCGACATGAAGGCCGAGAACGGCGGCAAGCAGATGCGCGACGCGTGGGTGTTGCCGCGGCCGGGCGAGGAAGAGCTCAGCGACGAGGGCGACGGCAAGTTGTGGACGATGACCACCCCCAAGCCGTCGGAGAAGTCGCACGGAAAGCACCCGACCCAGAAGCCGATCGCGCTGCTCGAGCGCCTGGTCGACGCGTGCACCGATGAAGACGCGGTGGTGCTCGACCCGTTCTGCGGCAGCGGCACCACGGGCGTCGCGGCGGTCGGCAAGGGCCGGCGCTTCGTCGGCATCGACATGAACACCGAGTACCTCGATCTGACCAAGCGGCGCATCGACGCCGCGAAGTGAGCGGTCAGAGCAGCTCGAGCTCGAACGACTTCACCAGCTCGTCGTCGACGAGCTGATCGTGGCGGTAGCCGGTCAGGGCCAGCCCGAGATCGCCCGGCGCGTCGTAGACGAAGTCGACCCCCGGCTTCGCCTGCGCGAGCTTCGCGGCGATCGTCTCGTCGACCAGCTTCGGGCACGCGCCGCTGGTGGTCGGCGTCGAGGGGCCGTTGGAGCCGTCGTACTCGACCGCCCACCGCTCATGGCCATCGACGAAGCAGTGCAGCTCGGACCCCATGTACGAGTCGTCGCACGCGAAATAGAGCGCCTCGCTGCCGCGCGAGAGCTCGAGCGCGTGATCGATGGCGATCAGGTCCTTGAAGTCCCAGCCGTCGCCGACGATCACCAGCCACTGCTCGAGCTGGTGGGCCCGCAGGCCCGGGTCGACGAGCTCCTGGCGTTGGCCGAGGTTGGTGAGGCCCGTCACGCGCAGGGCGCGCCCCAGGTCGCGGTTCTTCGTCGCGACCCAGTGGCAGCGAAACCCCATGCGTCTCAGCTCGCCGCGGCGGCCGCGAGCTGCTGGGTGCGGCGGTTGATGAACTCCACGAGCGTGCGCACGCCGTACCCGCTGGCGCCCTTGGCGTAGTACCCGCGTTCCTTCGGGCTCTGCGAGGGGCCCGCGATGTCGAGGTGCACCCACGGCGTGTCGCCGACGAACTCCTTGAGGAAGAGCGCCGCCGAGATGGCGCCGCCCGCGCGGTCGCCCGCGTTCTTCATGTCGGCCACTTCGCTCTTGAGCACGTCGCGCTGGTACTCGGTCAGCGGCATGCGCCACAGCTCTTCGCCCGCCAGGCGCGCCGATTCCGACACGTCGTAGAAGAGCTGGTCGTCGCTCGAGAACGCGCCGGCGATGTAGTTGCCCAAGCCGATGATGCACGCGCCGGTCAGCGTCGCGAGATCGATCAGCGCCGCGGGCTTCTGCTCGTTGGCGTACGCGAGGATGTCGCCGAGCACGAGGCGGCCCTCGGCGTCGGTGTTGGTGATCTCCACCGTCTTGCCGAGCTTGCTCACCAGCACGTCGCCGAGCCGGTACGCGTTGCCGTCGGGCATGTTCTCGCAGGCGCCGAAGAACGCGTGCACGGGGAAGGGCGGCTGCAGGCGGGCGATGACCTTCATCGCGCCGAGCACCGCGGCCGAGCCGGCCATGTCGGTCTTCATGTCGATCATGCCGTCGGACGGCTTGAGCGAGAGACCGCCGGAATCGAAGGTGATCGCCTTGCCCACGAAGCACACGCTCTGGCGCTTGGCGGCTTCGGGGTCGCGCGGAATGTACGAGAGCTGCACCAGGCGCGGCTCTTCGATCGACCCGCGGGCCACGCCGAGGAACATGCCCATCTTGAGCTCGGCGATCTTCTTGCGGTCGGCGATCGCGATGTTGAGGCCGACCTCCTTCGCCATGGTCTTCGCCTCGTCGGACAAGATCGTCGGCGTCATGGTGCCGGCGGGCTCGTTGACGAGATCGCGCGCCCAGTTGGTCGCCTGCGCCACCAGCCGCGCGCTCGAGACCATCGCGTCGTGCGCCTTTTCCTTCTTCACGCCGTCGGGGAGGAAGAGCTGCACCTTGTCGACCTTCGGCGCGTTCTTCTCTTCCTTGTTCTGCGTCTTCCAGCGGTCGTAGCGGTACGCGCCGAGCTCGAAGCCCTCGACCACCGCCTTGAGCGCCTGCTCGAGCTCACGCACCACCGGCAGCTGCACGAGAGCGGTCTTCGCCTTCATGCGCGCCGCCGTCTTCACCGCGCGGCCGGCGGCCAGGCGCAGCGTCTCGGCGGTGAACTTCGCGCGCGCGCCCAGGCCCACGAGGATCACGCGCGTCGCGCCGACCTTGCCGTGCGTCTGGAAGACGAAGGTCTGCTCGCTCTTGCCCTTGAAGCCCTCGGACGCCGCGGTCTTGAACAGCAGCCCCTTGGTCTTCTTGTCGGCAGAGAAGAGGCCCTTGGGCGGGTTCTTCTTCTCGGTGAGATCGGTGTCGAAGACGGGGAAGACGAGGACGTCTGCCTTCGCGCGCGAGGCATCGCCAGAAGCAAAAGCGAAATTCATGTGAGGACGACTCCTGAGGGGAAAAGCTCGCTTCGACTGTAGCCAAGCGCCGCCCGAGGGCTACCAAAACCTCAAAACGCCGCGCCGTGGTTGCGGTACGGTGCCCGGGCTTCCAGATGTCAGCCCTCCTCACCCACCTGACGGCCGTCGAGCGGTTGGCTGCCCACGTGAACGAGCTCCCCCCGGAGTTCGCCCGGGCGCTCGGTGAAGACCTCGAATACGCGCGCTTCGGCGCCGCGTTGCCCGAGCTGCCGCGCTTCGGCGGGTGGAGCCTCGGCCTCGAGGCGTGGCTGGCCCGCGGCACCCGGCCGCACTTCTCGGAGCTGATGCAGGAACGCGCGCCCGTCGCCTTCGGGCTCAAGGCGGCGGAGCTGGTCGCCAACGGGGCCCTCATCGGCGTCGACGCGGGCTTCGCCTTCTTGAGCGGCTACTTCACGCAGCTGTGCGTCACCCGCGCGCTCGAGCCGGTGCTGCAGCAGCTGCTCGCCACGCACCGCAAGGCCGGCGAGAAGGACGACGCGGCCCGCGCGCGCATCGAGTGGACGCAGTCGCTCTTCTTCATGCAAGACCTCCACGGCTCGCCGCTGGTCGGCACCGCGGCCGTGCGCGCCAAGCTGCAGATTCGCAAGGCGAGCAGCGTGAAGGGCGTGGGGCGCGGCTTCTACGAGTTGATTCGTGTCGCTTCGAACGACGCCTTCGGTGACGCGCCGGCGAAGGTCGAGGTCGACGGGTGGATGCGCGGCCTCTACCTCTTCTCGCTCGCGCTCGGCTCTCCGCTGGGCAAGTTCAAGGCGCAGCAGGGCGCGCACCTCTCGGCGAAGGAGCTCTACCGCGGCGAGGGGCTCGACGTGTTCGCCGAGGTCGATCGCGGGCTCGAGAAGACGCGCGAGGTGCTCACGCTGCTGGGCGGCATGATTCGTCGCAACAGCTGGTCGGCGCGCTCGCGGGGCAAGTTCCTCGAGCTGCTGCCCGAGGGCGGGGCGGCGCAGGTGCTCCGCGCCACCGCGGCCTGAAGTCACCTCACGGCAGCGTGATGTTCTGCGCCACGTCCATCGTGGTGGTGTTGACCGTCGCGTGCGGCGTGCCGGCAGCGAACGGGTTCACCACCCACTGGAGCGCGTCGGTGAGCGGGTTGGCGCCGTTGGCGTTGGTGAACACGCGCAGGTTGATGGTCGCGTTGCCGCGGAACGCCGAGCCCGAATAGGTCGCGCGCGAGGTGTTGGTCATCGTGTCCTGCGTGAAGATGACGGGCATCAAGACCGACTGGAGCCCCTCGGTGATCGACGCCGCGCGGGCCGCGACGATGCCGAAGCCGAGGCCGCCGGTGGGCGCCGACATGCTGCCGAGCACCACGTCGCCGGTGATGGTGACGGGGCCGAACGCGAAGTCAGCCACGGTTTCCTGGTCGGCGATGATGGTGACGGGCTGCAGCGGGTTGGCGAGGAGGTTGATCGCCACGCCGCCGTTCGCGAAGCCGATCAGCGAGGGCACCGGCGTCACGCGGCCCGGCATCAGGTCGGTGATCACGTACGGGTACTCGGTCTGCGTGGGCAGCGTGAAGATGCGGTAGCCGCCCTGCAGCTGCTGCAAGAGCGCCTGCGGGTCGAGGCCGCCGCTCAGCGCCGACGGGTCGAGAATGGAGATCTGCAGGTTCTGCAGCGGCGGCGGCTTGGGCAGCGTGATGGTGCCGCGCAGCGTGCCGAGGCCCGAGCCCGACGCGCCGAGGTAGAGGCGAATGCCCTCGGGGCCGGCCTTGTACGGGTCGGACAGGTCGAGATCGACGGCGACGGTCGGCGACTGGAAGTCGAGGAAGGGGATGAGGTTGCCGTCGTCGTTGCGATCGCTGATCGCGGTGAGGCGGTGCGTGCCGGTCTGGAGCCCCTCGAACTTGAACGGCACCTCGCCGGGCATGGTGGGCAGCGGCAGGTTCTGGAGGCTCGTGTTGCGGAACACGCCCATCTGCTTGTTCACCGCGTAGCCGCCGACGACGACCACGCCGCTGATGGTGCCCTTGGGCCCGCCCGCGCGGATCCACTTGCCCTCGGTGAGCTCGCCGTCTTTGCCGCCGACCGACGCGAAGTACTTCACGGTGGTGGTCGCGGAGACCTCGAGCTTCAGGGGCGAGGCGCCCGACACGCGGCCGACCGAGCTGGTGCGCGGGTCTTCGCCGTTGGTCGAGTAGTAGATGGTCGCCGGGCGATCAGCGGTGAAGGTGATGGTGATCTTGTCGTTGAACGGTCCGGCCGGCGGGTCGGCGTGCACGCCCGGGGGGCCGAGCTCGGCGTTGGGCTCGAACTGCAGGGGCCCTGGCTTCTGGCCGCAGCCGGTCAGCGCGAGCGCGAGGGTGAGGAAAAGGGTGCCGACGAGCGTGGGGGTGCGCATCGGGGGCGCATCAGGCGCTTCGTTGACGCGAAAGTCAACGGCCGGACTGGCGGGCCGCGAGCACCAGGTCCGCGCAGCGCCGCAGCGTGGCGAACACCCCCGTCCCGTGCGACGCGATCGCCTCGAACGAGGGACCGCCGTCGGGGTTCAGCACCTCCTCCAGCTCGGGGACGGCGAAGATCTCAGGGAGGTCGCGCTTGTTCCATTGCAGCACGAGCGGTGCGCCGGGCCTCGCGAAGCGCCGTACCTCTTCGAGGCTGGCGAGGTTTGCCTCGTGGCGCGCGCGCTGGCTGTCGGCGACGAAGATCAGCCCGTCGGCAGTGGCGATGAGCTCCTCGGTGATCTCAGGCGTGTAGATCGCCCCGGGCGCGGCCTTCAGCACGAAGTCGTGCGCCAACGTCGCCGAGCGCAGCTCGAACCAGATGCGACGCTGCCGGCCGTCGGCACTCGACTGCATCTCGCTGCGGCGCGACGGCTCGGTGCGGTGGAAGACGTACTGGAGGTTGCTCGACCGGCCAGCGAGGGCAGGGCCGACGTACGCGATGATTCGAGCGTCGCCGCTCACGGCGCCGGAGGCCCGACGTCGTTCACCGTGCGCTCAATCTTCTGCCCCAGCACCTCGAGCCCGTTCTTCACCTGCTCGGGCACGGTGTCGCTGACCTCGCACGTCTTCGCGAGCTCCGCCGGGTCCTGGTCCATGTCGCTCAGCGGGCACCGCCGCGACGAGAAGGTCACCCGCACCTCGCGCACGTAGTCGTCCCCGCGCATCAGGCTGACGATGCACTGGGTGAGGATCACGCCGTCGGCGGTGTTCCACAGCTCCCACGCGCCGATGATCACCTGCGCGTCTTCGTTGATCTGCGTGATGCCGCCGCAGTGCTGCTTGGTCGCCGCCACCGCGCGCTGCCACGCCTGCTCGGGGTGGGTGGTCTTGAAGTACGGCTGCGGTGGAGTCCACGCCTGGGTCATGCAGCCGCTCGCCACCAGCGCGAGCGCGGTGACCGCCGCCCACCTCACCGGCGATCGCTCTGCACCAGCGGCGAGAAGAAGCAGTCCTTCTTGGTGTACTCGTCGAACGAGAACGCGAACCGGTAGCTCGCGGCCGAGCGCTGGTTGCAGTCGGTGCGCTCGCAGAACCGGCACGAGACGCCGATCGGCACCGCGTCGCGCTTCAAGTCAGCGATCGGCAGGCCGTACGCGAGGTACTTCGCGTTCTCCGCGAGCGTGCCGAGGCCGATGGAATACGCCGTGCCCCGCACGATCGAGCCCTCGACCGGCTGCAGCTGCACCTTCGCGAAGTCGAAGTACGCCGTGCCGTCGGGCATCACCGAGTACTGCCGGGTGAGCTGCGAGGGATTCAAGAACGCGAGGTGCGCGGCCCACTTGCCGCAGCTCCCGGCGGCGGCGAACTTGATGCCGGTGCCCGAGTAGCGCTTGCTGATGTTGCCGGCGATGTCGGTGCGAATGAAGTGGAAGGGCAGCCCGCGGCGCTTGGGGTCGGCGAGGTTGCACACCCGGTGCGCGACCGTCTCGTACGTCACGCCGAAGATCGAGCTGAGCAGCTCGATGTCGTACCGCGTGCGCTGCACTTCCTTGAAGAAGTCGCCGTACGGCAGCATCAGCGCGCCGGCGAAGTAGTTGGCGAGGTTGACCTTGATGAGCCGCGGCGCCTCGGCGTGCCGCGTCTTCGTGCCGACGATGCGCTCGACCAGGCGCAGCTTGTCGAGCGTCATCAGGCCCAGCGTGGCCGCGATCTGGAACTTGAGCGGCTGCTCGGTGAGCGTGGGCGACATCTCGAGGCGCTTGTGCTCGGCCGACAGGCGGCGCACCACCGAGCTGCCCGACGGCGCGTCGACGATCTGCGTGTCGATGCCGAAGCGCGCGTGCAGCATCTTCATCAGCGTGCCCGAGCTCAAGATGCGGTCGTCGCCGAAGTCGCGCCGCAGCGCCTCGGCCGCTTCCTCGAGCTCGGGGAAGTGGTTCTGGTGCGCCTGCAGGAAGTCCGACACCTCGTCGAAGGGCGAGTAGTCGAGCTGCGCCTCGCCCGAGGCCGCCATCGCGCGCGCGCGTTCCTCGCTCGACAGCTGGCCCATCACGTTCTCGAGCTGGCTGCGGGTGTTCTTGTAGAGGTTGAAGAGCGCGGCGACGGTGCCGGCGAGCTTGGGCTCGGCCGAGAGCGACTGCAGCGAGTCCTGGTCGAGGTTCAACGTCTTGAGCAGCGGCTCGTCGAGCAACCGCGCGAGCGCCTGGTCGACGCGGCCTTCCCCCAGCTCGGCCATGAAGGCCTCGGGGTCGACCTGGAAGTAGCGCAGCGCGTTCCACAGGAGAGGGAAGGGCGTGACCCGCTTCCCCTTCTCGATGAGGTTCAAGTACGCCGGGCTGACGCCGAGCTCGCGCGCCGCGTCGGCCTGCTTGATGTGCTTGCTCAGCCTCAACGCGCGCAGGCGGTGCCCGACGTTCGCGTTGAGGACGTTCTCGTTCATCGCGTCACGTCAGCCGACGTTGAGGAGCTCGACGTCGAACACCAGCGTGGAGTTCGGCGGGATGACCGGCGGAAAACCACCCGCGCCGTACGCGAGCTCGGGCGGAATGGTCAGCTTGCGGCGGCCGCCGACCTTCATGCCCGCGATGCCCTGGTCCCAGCCCTTGATGACCATGCCCGCGCCGAGCTGGAACTCGAACGGCGAGTTGCGATCGCGCGAGGAGTCGAACTTCTTCCCGTTCGTCAGGGTGCCCGTGTAGTGCACGCTGACGGGCTTGCCGGACTTCGCTTCGGCGCCGGTACCAACCTGGAGGTCTTCGATCTGGAGGGGCATGGCGCGCACCCTACGACGAGCCTGCGCCGGTGGGGAACGGGAACTGCGCGCTCACGCCGGCGCTTCGGTGATGCCCCGCGCGAGCTGCGCGATGCCCTTCAGATCTTCGATCGCGTCACCGAGATACGGCGCGGCGATCGCGAACGCCGTGGCCGGCACCTCGTCACGCAGCTGCGCGAGCAACGCGCGATCACGATCGACGCGGGCCAGCTCGATCTTCGCCAGCGCCTTCAACTTCTCGAGCCCGCTCATCACCGGCGGCGTCTTCTCGAGGGAAAGCGCGTCGGGGTCGATGAAGCCGTCGGTGCGCACCCAGCTGCGGTTCAAGATGAAGCCGGCGAACGGCAGCCCCATGCCGCCGATGCGATCGCGGAAGTACCGCGCGTCGGCGAGCGCCGCCTGGTCGGGGCTGGTGACGAGCAGGAACGACGCGTCGCTCGAGGTCAGCAGCTTGCGCACCCCTTCGGCGTGCGAGCGCATCGGCCCGAACATGCCGCCCATCGCGCCGAGGAATTCCTGGATCTCCTGGAAGAACTCGGGGCCGAAGACGCGGTTGAAGACGGTGCCGATCAGCTCGGTGGCCTTCTTGAAGAAGCCGCGCGACTTCGAGGGCATGAACAGCCCGAGGATCTTCTCGTCGAGGAACTTCGCGAGCTTCCCCGGCGCCTCGAGGAAGTCGAGCGCGTTGCGGGCGGGCGGGGTGTCGAGCACGACGAGGTCGTACCGGCCGCTGCTCGAGAGATCGTAGAGGGCCTCGGCGGCCGTGTATTCCTGCATGCCGGCGACGAGCTCGCTCAGGTGGCGGAAGAGGCGCGACTGCAAGATGCGCTCGGCCTGTTCCTTCGTGGGCGCCATGCGCCGCACCAGGCTCTCGAACACCACGTCGGGGTTCAGCATCCACGCGTCGAGGGTGCCGCCGCTCGTCACGCCCGCGTCGCGCAGCCGCTCGGCGCTCACCGGCGCGGGTTCGCGCATGTGCTGCGAGAGCCCCATGGCCTGCGCGAGCCGCTTCGCGGGGTCGATGGTCAGCACCAGCACGCGCCGGCCTTCGCGCGCGGCCGCCAGCCCGATGGCCGCGGCGGTGGTGGTCTTGCCGACGCCTCCG
Source organism: Myxococcaceae bacterium (assembly GCA_046351675.1). Taxonomy (GTDB): domain Bacteria; phylum Myxococcota; class Myxococcia; order Myxococcales; family Myxococcaceae; genus Archangium_A. Next base: position 346,341 of record JAXLYB010000003.1, on the reverse strand, counting down.
GCGCCGCAGCAGACGATCACCTTCTTCTCTCGAACGAGTCGGCCCAGGTCCGGCGACGGCATGCGCGACGGAGTGTAGCGCTCAGCCCAGCTGCGCGGTCAGGTTCTTCGCCGCGATCGACCCGGCGCCCTCGACCTCGGTCAGCACCACCGAGTCCTTCGGGTGCTGCTGGCGCAGGAGCTCGAGCGCGGCCTTCGAGCGCTCGATGCGCTTCATTTCCCGCGCGCCGAACACGCTCTGCGACATCACCGCGTCGAGCGCGGCGCGTTCTTCGCTCGAGAACGGATCTCTCGGCACGCGGTTCACCACGAACGCGGACACCGAGAGCTTGTGCCTGGCGAGGCCCTTTTCGAGCTCCATCGCCTCGGTGACGGGCAGCGTCTCGGGCAGGGTGACGATCACGCAGCCGGTGATCGCCGGGTCGGTGAGCGACTTCACGCCCTCGGCCGCGGCCCGGTAGATCGGCCCGCCGGGGATCACCCGCGTCAGGAACTCGGGGATCTGCGCCAGCGCGAGCGCGTGGCCGGTCGCGGGCGAGTCGATCACGCACACGTCCCACATCGGCGCGCCGTTGGGCTGGGTGCGCTTGAGCAGATCGAGCATGCGGTACATCACGCCCATGTCGGAGAACCCGGGCGCCGCCGCGAGGAACTTCTTGAGGCCCTGGCTGCGCATCGCGGTGTCGGCGAGCAGCTTGATGGGCAGCGCGTCTTGCAGGAAGCGCAGGTGGCCCATCGTCGGCGTGAGCAGCGTCACCCACAGGTAGTCGGCGATCTCCTGCGGCTCCTCGGTCGGCTTGCAGTCACCGAGCGCCTCGGCGAGCTGCGAGGGCGTCTCGGCGTGCGGGACGATCTCCGCGAGCAGCACCCGCTTGCCCTTGAGCGCGAAGCCGCGGCCCAGCGCCGCGGTGAGCGTCGTCTTCCCGACGCCGCCCTTGCCGGTGACGATGATGCAGCGGCGCTGAACCAGGGACAGGAGCGACATGAAGGCGGTGCGGCTTCTACCTGCGTTGGGGCCGGGCTGCACCCACGCAAAGGCGTGCGGTCTGTGCTGGCGGCCCCCGCGTCGGCCGGTACATTCGCGCCCCATGCGAGCCATCAACTTCAGCGCCGGCCCCGCAGGTCTCCCGTTGCCCGCCCTCGAGAAGGCGCGCGACGAGTTCCTCGACTACGGCGGCACCGGCATGTCGATCATGGAACAGTCGCACCGCGACAAGCCGTACGAGTCGGTGCACCGCGACGCGCTCGATCGGCTGGCGCGCCTGCTCGGCCTCCCCAGCAGCCACACCATCGTCTTCATGACCGGCGGCGCGTCGGCCCAGTTCGCGCTGGTGCCGATGAACTTCCTGCCCGCGGGCAAGAGCGCCGACTACGTGCTCACCGGCGGCTGGTCGGAAAAGGCGCTCGACGAGGCGAAGATCGTCGGCACCGCGCGCGTCGCCGCCACCACGCGCCTCGACGACGGCCGCTACGTGCGCGTGCCGACCCAGGCCGAGGTGAAGTTCGACGCGGGCGCCGTCTACGCGCACACCACTTCGAACAACACGCTCTTCGGCACGCAGTTCCACACCTTCCTCGACACCGGGAAGGTGCCGCACGTCTGCGACATGAGCAGCGACTTCATGTGGAAGCCGGTCGACGTGTCGAAGTTCGATCTGATCTACGCGGGCGCGCAGAAGAACCTCGGGCCCTCGGGCGTGACGGTGGTCGTCGCGAAGAAGGACTTCCTCGCCACCGGCCGCAAGGACATCCCGAAGATCTTCCGCTACTCGACGCACGCCGAGGCCGACTCGCTCTACAACACGCCCCCCACGCTCGCGATCTACCTGGTGCGCAACGTGCTCGAGTGGGTCGAGGCGCAGGGCGGGCTCCCGGGCATGGAACGGCGCAACCGCGCGAAGGCCGACCTGCTCTACGGGGCGCTCGATCGGCTGAGCGGCTTCTACGTGGCGCCGGTCGAGAAGGCCTCGCGCAGCGTGATGAACATCGTCTTCCGCACCCCGTCGGAAGCGCTCGATGCCCAGTTCGTCGCCGAAGCGAAGAAGGCGCAGATGATCGGCTTGAAAGGCCATCGAACGACCGGTGGGCTGCGTGTTTCGGCCTATAACGCCGTGTCGGTGAAGGACATCGAGGTGCTGGTGTCGTTCATGGAGCAGTTCGCGAAGTCCCACGGTTGATCTGGAGATGCCATGAAGCGCTCGTTGCTCGTCGCCCTGCTGTCGCTGCTCGCCGTCCCCGCGTTCGCCGCTGAGCTCGAGGGTGTCACCTCCGCTGACACGATGACGGTCGAAGGCAAGACGCTGAACCTCAACGGCATGGGCCTGCGCCGGAAGTTCGTGTTCAACGTCTACGTGGCGTCGCTCTACGTCGAGAACAAGTCGACCAGCGGCCCCGACATCTTGAAGGCCGACGCCGTGCGCCGCGTGGAAATGAAGATGCTGCGCGACCTCGACCAGAAGACCATCGTCGAGGCGATTCGCACGGGCTTCGAGAAGAACGCCGGCAAGAGCATGGAAGGCCTCAAGGAGCGCCTCGACAAGTTCGTCGAGAAGATCCCCGACCTCAAGAAGGGCCAGTCGCTCGTCGTGCAGTACGTGCCGGGCAAGGGCACCACCGTCGAGGGCGTGAGCGGCTCGTACGTCGCCGACGGCAAGGACTTCGCCGACGCGCTGTTCTCGGTGTGGATCGGCCAGAGCCCGGTCGACGACAACCTGAAGAAGGGCATGCTCGGCGGGAAGTGAGCCGCCCGCTCGTCGTCTTCGCTGCGCTGCTCGCGGGCTGCGTCGGGCAGGTGCCGGCCAGCTCGCGCGCCAACAAGCCGCTCCCACCTGGCATCGACGGCAGCGCGCTCGACGAGTCGGTCGACCCGTGCACCGACTTCTACCGGTACGCGTGCGGCGGGTGGATGGCGAAGACCCGGGTGCCGGCCGATCGCCCGCTCTACTCGCGCGGGTTCGTCGCCGTCGCCGATCGCAACGAGGCGGCGGAACGGCAGATCCTCGAAGACGCCGCGGCGCAGCGCTTGCCAGCGGGCACTCCTGACGCGGCGTTGCTCGGCGACGCGTGGACCACCTGCATGGACGAGGCGGCGCTGGAGCGCTCGGTGCCGGTGGTGAAGCAGTTCCTCGCCGCGAACGCGAAGGTGAGCGCCGGGGCCGAGCTGCCGAAGGTGATCGCCGGCCTCCACCGCCAGGGCTTCCGCCCGTTCTTCGCCGCCGGGAGCCAGCAGGACCTGCACGACGCCGAGACCGTGATGCTCGGGCTCCGCCACGGCGGGCTCGGGCTGCCCGACAAAGATCTCTACCTCGACGCCACGCCGCGCTCGGTCGAGCTGCGCGGCCGATACGTCGCGTACGTCGAGCAGATCTTCACGCTCACTGGCGACGACCCCGCGCTCGCGAAGCAGAAGGCCGCGGCGGTGCTGGCGCTCGAGACGCGGCTGGCGAAGGTGTCGATGAAGCGCGCCGATCGCCGTGACCCCACGAAGATCGATCACCGCTTCGCTCCGGCCGCATCGCTCGCCACGCGCGCTCCCGGCTTCGCGTGGGACGCATACTTCTCGAGCCTCGGGCAGGGCGGGGCGGTGAACGTCGACGCGCCGGAGTTCTTCGCCGAGGTGGCCGCGATCGGCAAAGACACGCCGCCCGCCGAGCTGGAGGCGTACCTCGCGTGGGTGGTGTGGCGCTCGTCGATGCTCTCGCTGCCCAGGGCGCTGCAGGACGCGTCATTCGCCTTTCAGCAGGCGTTCAGCGGCGCGAAGGAAGATCGCCCGCGGTGGAAGAAGTGCATCGGGTGGATCGATGGCACGCTGGGTGAGCCGCTCGGCCGCGAGTTCACCCGCCGCGTCTTCCCCGAGTCGTCGAAGCAGCGCGCAGTGGGCATGGTCGGTGCGATGTCGAAGAGCGTCGAGACGAACCTCGACTCGCTGCGGTGGATGGACGAGCCCACGCGCGAGAAGGCCCGCCTCAAGGCGCGCGCGATGGTGGGTCACAACAAGATCGGCTTCCCCGATCGCTGGCGCGATTACTCCGCCCTGTCGCTCGAGCGGGGTTCGCTCTTCACGGCGGGGCTGGCCACCTCGCGCTTCGACAGCGCGTGGGATCTCGGGAAGATCGGCCGGCCGCTCGATCGCGGGGAATGGCTGATGTCTCCGGCGACGGTCAACGCGTACAACGAGGGGCAGCGCAACGAGATCGTCTTCCCCGCGGGCATCTTGCAGTCGCCGTTCTTCGACGCCGCCGCGACCGACGCGGTGAACTTCGGCGCGATGGGCATGGTGGTGGGCCACGAGATCACCCACGGCTTCGACGACCAGGGCCGCAAGTACGACGCGGCGGGCAACCTCGCCGACTGGTGGTCGCCGGCGATCGGCCAGGCCTTCGTCGAGCGCTCGGCGTGCGTGAAGCGGCAGTTCGATGCCTACCCGGGCGTGGCGTGGTTCCCCGAGGCGCCGCAGGGCAGGGTGCTCGAGGGCACGCACGTCGACGGCACATTGACGCTCGGGGAAGACGTCGCCGATCTCGGCGGGCTCAAGCTCGCGCACGCGGCGATGCTCGAATGGACGAAGGGCCAGCCCGACGATCAGTACCGCTACGATCGCAGCCAGCAGTTCTTCCTCGGGTTCGCCCAGTCGTGGTGCACCGAGGTGCGCGAGCAGCAGGCGCGCGTGCGGCTCACCACCGACACCCACGCGCCGCCGTACTGGCGCGTCAACGGGCCGCTGGGAAACCTCGCAGCGTTTCGGCAGGCGTTCCGGTGTGCCGAGGGCTCGAAGATGATCCGCGCGGGGGCCGACCGCTGCGAGGTGTGGTGACCCTCAGGGAATGTCTGCCGCGCGGTTCGTGCCCTTCGGCAGGCCTTCGCCACCGAGCTGCGCCAGCTTGAACGCCGTCGCGCTCTCGTGCGGCATCAGCTCGCGCTGCGACCGGTAGAAGTGCAGCGGCGAGTAGAAGACGAAGTTCGACACCCGCGACGTGTAGAGGCAGGCGTACTGCTCGATCTGCTCGCCGAAGCGCGAGTTTTCGTTGCCTTCCTTGAAGTGCAGGCCCCAGAACGGGTTGAAGCCCTTCTCGATGTCGGCCTCGAGCAGGCGCGCGATCTCGGTGCACTCGCGCATCGCCTTGCGCAAGCGGTCGAGCTCGGCCTTCACGCTCTTGAATTCCTCTTCGAGCTCGAGGGCCAGCTTCGACTTCGGGCTTTCCTTCTCGAGCTTCTTCTCGATGGCGTTGAGCCTGGCCTTGCGCGGCCCGATCTCGTCGTCGATCTTCGCCTGCAGCTGCTCGATCTCGTTGAGCCGATCGACCTCTTCGCGGCGCGACTCGAGGTAGGCGAGCTCGTCTTCGATTTCCTGCACGATCATGCACGTGCGCCACATCGAGGTCTTCTTCGACTTCAAGATGTCGCCGTAGATGTGATCGCCGACGTAGAGCACCGCCTCGCCCTGGAACCCGGTGAGCCGCTCGAAGTCGTTGAGGTTGCCGCCCTGGTAGATCTTGCCGCGCTCGAGCTCCGCCGCCTCGCCGAGCACCGTGTTCTCCTCGGAGCTGCCGTCGATCTGCAGGAAGGGGCGCTGGTCGGAGAAGAAGCCCGGCTTGCTGCCGCCGGTGATGATGAAGTCGAAGTAGTTCTTCCAGCTCGGGTACTCGGGCATCTGCCCGTCGAGCAGGTAGGTCATCACCGCGTTGGTGTAGTCCCACAGCGAGTTGGTGAGCATGAAGAGCTTCTTGCCGCCCGAGCGCAGCTTGTGCAGCGCGGGCGCGAGCTCCTGGTCTTTGAAGATGTACTTGCCGATGTCGGCGCGGATGATCTTCTTGAGCGAGTTGTCGCGGTGGACGGTGTCGATCGCCTCGCGGATCTCGTCGTACAGCTTGGTGTAGTCGAGCGGGCGCTTGAGCTGCTGCTCGTACAGCTCGACGATGCCGGCGAACAGGCACGCCTCGGGCAACGCGAAGAGGGTGTCGATCCACGCGTACTCGGCGCTCTTCATGCGAATGCGCTCGTTGCGGTACAGCTTCTGGATCTCGTCGTCCGGGAGCGCGCGCCGGCCGTGGTACGCGCGGCCCACGTAACCGAAGCGATCGATCTTCAGCAGGTTGCCGTTGCGCTTGTCGACGAACACGCCGCGCAGCACGAACGAATGATCGTACGCCACGCCCCGCACCTCGGCCGGGTAGCCGTACTTCGTGACGAGGCGATCGACCGTGAGATCGTACGAGAGCTGCTCGAGCCGGCGCAGGTGGTAGATCGCCAGCGTGTAGTCCATGTCGAAGCCGATCATCTCGACCTTGCCCATGTGCAGGTTGCGGTTGACGAACACCTGGCGCGGCGCGGGCGTCTCGTTCAGCGGCGGCTGCTGCAGAATCTGCTGGAGCTTGGGGTCGGCGAGCACTTCGCGGGCGCGCGCGAGGGCTTCGTCGGCGTGCTGGCGGTCGTGCGGGGTGACGACGGTGCCGTGAATCGAGTTCAAGATTTTCCTTTCGCGGAGATCGCGTGCTTCATTTCTACCCACGATGGCCCAGCGCCGCAGCAACGACGATCACTCGCTGCGCCTGAGGGTCACCGAGCTCGAGGCGCGGGTGCGGTGGCTCGAACGCCGCCTCAAGAAGGTCGCGCAGGCGGCGAAGGTGAAGGCCGAGCCGGCGAAGCAGAGCACGCGCCCGCGCTGCCCCGGGTGCCTCGCCGAGCTGAACCCCCGCCGCAAAGATCGTCACTGCCCGTGGTGCGGCTTCAGCTTCGAAGCGGTGCGGCCCCTGCGGCCGTCGCGCGCACGTCGCTGACGCGCGTCGATTCCGTCGACCAGGAGCTGGACCCCCGCCTCGAACATCGCGCGCGCCCCCCGGCGCCGAGCGGAACCCGGCTCCGAGCGCTCCTCGAGCACCGCGCCCAGCGTGAAGTCGCACACCGTGATGACCGCGACGCGCGCGAGTGAGGCGTCGAGGCCATCGCCCACCAGGGCCGCGTGGAGTGCCCGCTGGCCCTCGTGAAAGACCGAGCCGGTGAGATCGGCCGCGGCGACGATCGCCGCCCCGTCGCGCCGCGCGGTGATGGCGTGACGGAGCAGGCGCGCCCACCGCGCGAGCGCGTCGCGCCAACCGCCCGGGCGCAGCGGTCGTCCCAGGGGGGCCAGGAGGTGGGCGGCCATCGCGTTCACCAACGCCTGCTTGTCGCGGAAGTGCCAGTAGAGCGCGGGGTTCTCGACGCGCAGCCGCGTCGCGAGCGAGCGCACCGTGAGCGCCTCGAACCCGCGCGCGTCGACGAGGTCGAGCGCGACCTCCACGATCTTCTGGCGATCGAGTCCGGCCATTGAGATCGTTTCCTTAGCACTGCTAAGGAAAGCCCGAAAGGAGAGCGTGCTGCGTGCGACTCGAGCGACCCGACGGCTGGCTGGACTACGAGGTCAGGGGCCAGGGGCCCGCGGTGGTGGTGGTGCACGGTGGCGGGCGCAGGGGGAAGCACTACGCCCCGCTCGCCGAGCGCCTGGCGCCCCGGTTCACCGTCTTGACGTACGACCGGCGCGGCCGCGGTGGCAGCAGCCCGCTCCCGCCCGGCCACTGCCTGCAGACCGAGATCGACGACCTCCGCGCGCTCTGCGAGCTCGGCGGGGCGCGACACGTGTTCGGCCACAGCGCCGGCGCGGTGATCACGCTCGAGGCCGCGCGGGTGCTGCCGTTCGACTCGGTGGCGGTCTACGAGCCGCCCATCGGCCTCGAGCGCTTCACCGACCTGGGCTGGTGGCCGCAGTTCGAGGCCGCGCTCGCGAAGGGCAACGAGGCGCGGGCGTTCGCGCTGTTTGCCAGCCGCATGCGCTTTGGGCCTCCGGCGTGGCTCCCGGTCGCGGTGCTGGAGGTTGGGGTGCGCTTCTTGATGCGCAGCGAGCAGGGGCGTGAGCTGGCGGCGCTGATGCACGCCGTGCCGGGCGACATGGCGTTGGCGCGCGAGGTGGGCGCCGACTTCGAGCGCTACCGCGCGGTGACGGTCCCCGTGTTGCTCCTCGGTGGCGGTGCGTCGCCCGACTACCTCCCGCGCTCGCTCGACGAGGTCGCGGCCCGGCTGCCTCGGGTGGTGCGCCAGGTGATGCCAGGCCAGGGCCACAACGCGCCCGATCTCACCGGCGTCGACGAGACGGCCTCCCTGCTCGTGCAGTGGTTCACCGAAGGCGAACCGCCTCGTCTATAACCACGGGTGTGTATCGGCTGATCGGGCGCCTCGAGCAGAGCCAATTGGCCGACCTGTTCCGCGCCGAGCGCACCGAGGGCAGCCGCGAGAGCGTGGTGGTGAAGCTCTTTCACCTCAAGACCACCGACGCCGCCTACGCGAAGGTGATCGCCGACGTCGCCCGCGCCCTGCAGCCGGTCTCGCATGCCGGGGTCGCGCGCGTGCTCGACGTGGGGCTGGTGAAGGGCGTCAGCGGCCAGCAGCTCGCGGTGGTGCGCCAGGACACCGGCAAGTACTCGCTGGGCCTCGCGCTGCAGCGCCTCAACACCCGCGAGGTCTTCTTGCCGCCCGCGCTCGCGTTGACGCTGGCGCTCGAGCTGCTCGAGGTGCTCGCCGCGGCGCACGACGCTGGCGTGGTGCACGGTGCGCTCACCCCCGGCAACGTGCTGCTCGCCGCCGACGGCCGCGTCTCGGTGGCCGACTTCGGCGCGCTCTCGGCGCTGCAGGCCTCGCCCACCCTCAAGAAGACCTTCGGCGCGCGCGGCCGCGGCAGCTACCGCGCCCCCGAGCTCGGCGCGACCGACCAGGCGACCACCGCCAGCGATCTCTACGCGCTCGGCGCGATCATCTACGAGCTGCTCACGCTGCGTGAGGCCGCGACCGGCAACGCGTCGGTCAGCACGCGGTCCGAGCGCCTGCCGCCGCCGTCGCGCCTCGTGCGCCGGCTCCACTCGCGCATCGACCCGGTCATCATGCGCGCGCTCGAGAAGTCTCCCGGGCGCCGCCACCGCTCGTGCACCGAGTTCATGGACGGCATCCGCGAGTTCCTCGTCTCGCAAGGCGGCATTCCGCCGAAGAGCGACCTCGAGAAATTCGTGTCGGAGCTGTTCCCCAACGAGGTGCAGCTGGTGACGCTCGGGCCGGTGCCGTTCGAGCAGGCCTTCGAGGTGACCGAGCTGAGCGGGGTCGACGTCGGCAGCGTCGACGCGGCCGCGGTGGCGCTCGACGATCGGCGCTCGTTCTCGGGTGGCCCGGTCGACGATCGCACGCCCACCAGCGACGGCCTGCCGGTCTTCACCGAGGAGATGGTCGCGGCGCTCAACGCGCCGACGCAGATCCACACGCCCGATCTCTCGTCGACGCAGCCGATGCCCGCGCGCGAGCCGGCGCCCGAGGCGCTCACCACGCAGCCCGACGTACGCGCCGTGCAGCCCGCGCACCGAACCGCCGAGCCGCCGCCCGAGGACCCGAAGAAGGAAGACTGGGTCGCGCCGCCCGCCGCCGTGCAGGCGCCCGCCGCCGCCGCGCAGGGGCCGACCCCGGTCGACCCGCTCAAGGGCCGCGTGCGCGTGGTCGAAGACTTCGCCGCGCTCGCCAACCAACCCAAGCCGCCGCCACCGCTGACGCGCCGCCAGAAGGTCGCCAAGACGATCATGACCTTCGCGGTGCCGTTCAAGCGCGAGGGCGATCCCTCGATTCCCTCGTACAGCGAGATGGAGAAGCGCGGCGCCCGCCAGGTGCGGGTGGTGAGCTTCCTCGCGACGATGATTCTCTTCGGCGTGGTGACCGGCTCGGTCTACGCGTTCCTCAAGTCGACCAACGACGTGAAGGGCACGCTCATCAGCTACCTGCCGGCGCCGATCCAGCGCGAGCTCGAGCCGCCTGCGCGTCCGCCGCCGCCGCCGTCAGGTGACGGGAAGATCACGCTCAAGCTGCAGGACTTCAACAAGCTCCACCCCGACAAGGCGTTCAACCCCGACAAGCCCGATCGCCCGCAGGATCTCGACCCCGCGCCGAAGCCCGACAAGCCCGACAAGGTCGACCCGCCGCCGAAGCCGAAGGTCGACAAGCCAGACAAGCCCGACAAGCCGAAGCAGGCCGCCGATTGCTACGACGCGCCGAAGGGCAAGACCGCCTTTCTGACCGTCGAATCGCAGAGCGCGGTACGGGTGGAGATCGACGGCAAGCGCGTGTGCGTCAACGCCACGAAGGTGCCGGTGACCGCGGGCTCCCACAAGGTCACGGTGGTGGAGCCGAAGACGAAGCAGGAGTACGCCAGCACCAACCGCTTCGAGGCGGGCAAGGTGGTCAAACTCATGCCGGTGTTCCAGAAGCGATGACCGACGAGAGCCCTGCAGCGAAGACGCGCGTCTTCGTGGTCGAAGACCAGCCGCAGCTGATGAAGAACCTGCTGAAGGTGCTCGCGCTCTTCCCCGAGATCGAGGTCGTCGGGTCCGCGGCCGAGGGCGAAGACGGCGTCGAGCAGATGGTGAAGCTGCTGCCTGACCTGGTGCTGCTCGATCTCGAGCTGCCCGGCATCGACGGCATCGAGGTGACGCGGCGGCTCAAGCGGCGCGCGCCGAGCGTCGAAGTGCTGATCCTCACCTCGTTCGACGACGAGCAGAAGGTCTACGAGGCGATGCAGGCCGGCGCGTCGGGCTACCTCGTCAAGCGCGTGGGGCCCGAGAAGATCCGCAGCGGCATTCGCGACGTGATGGCGGGCGGCACGGTGCTCGAGGCGATCATCGCGCGGCGGTTCTGGAACTACTTCCAGTCGGTGCAGGCGAAGAAGGCGCAGCCCGACAACCCGTGGGGCCTGACCCCGACCGAGTTCGACGTGCTCAAGTTCGTCGCCAAGGGCCTGTCGAACGCCGAGGTCGGCCGCGTGATGGAGCTCGAGCGCCGCACGGTGCGCACGCACCTCGGGCACATCTACAAGAAGATGGGCGTCAACTCGCACGTCGACGCCGTGGTGCTCGCGCTCAAGGCGGGGATCGTCGAGCTGTGATCGCCGCGCTGCTGGTGCTGCTCTCGTCGGTCGACGTGCACGCCGCGCACCGCAAGGTCGTGACCGACGACGGGGCTGCGCTCGCGCTCTACTCGTTCACTCCGTCGGGGCGCACCGAGCGGCCGGTGCTGTTGATCGCCGACGTCGGCTTCGGGCGGCGGCTCTTCGATCGCGGCGGTGACGATCTCGTCCACTATCTCGTCGAGCACGGCCACCGCGTGTTCGTCGCCGAGCTGCGAGGGCAGGGCGCCGCCGACGCCGGCCACTCGCTGCGCACCACGCTCTCGCTCGATCTGCCCGCCATCGCGCGCGCCCTCGCGAAGGAGACCGACCAGCCCGTCGATCTCGTCGCGCACGGTTACTTCGGGGCGCTCGCGCTCGCGGCCACCACGCGCGAGCTCAACGTGCGCAAGGTGGTCGCGATCAACACCCCGGTGCTCGCCGAGGAGCCCACGAAGCTGCTGCGCCAATTCCTCGCGGACGGCGGCCGGTTCTCGACGCTCTCGGCTTCTCCCGAAGGGCACGCCACCTTCCAGGCGCTCTTCGCGATGGGCAGCCGGGCCGACGCGCGCACCGTCGCTGCGATGGGCTCGCTCGCGACGAGAGATCTCAACCCCGCGCTGAGCACTGAACTCCTCGCGTGGATGGACTCGGGCGACGTGCCCTTCGACGACGGCACCACGCTGGTCGGCCGCTTGCGCGCGTACGATCGCCCGACGCTGCTGATGCTGGGCATCGCCGATGCCTTCGCGCCTTCCGAGGCCTGCACGCCGCTGCGTGAGCTGTCGAAGGGCCCGGTCACGCCGCGCCTCTTCAGCCGCCTCGCGCAGGGCGACGACTACGCGCACGTCTCGTTCTTCATGGGCGACTGGGCGCGACGGCAGATCTACCCGGAGATCGAGGAGTTCTTGCGGTGAGGGCCGCGCTCGTCTCGTTCGTCGCGCTGTTCGCCAGCGCGTGCGTGCACGTCGTGCCGTTGCCGCCGCAGGCCGAATCGCACCGCGCGAAGACCGACGACGGGTGGGACATCTCGCTCACGCGCTACCACCCGATTGGCCCCGCGAAGGGCCCGCCGATCGTGCTCTGCCACGGCATCTCGGCCAACGAGCGCAACATGGACCTCGACGACGAGGTCTCGATGGCGCGCTGGTTCGCCGCGCACGGCCGCGAGGCGTGGACGATGTCGCTGCGTGGCACGGGCGCGAGCGATTGGCCGGACGCGTCGGCAGGCCGCAAGGGGCCGATCGTCTTCGACGACTACTGGCGCCACGATCTGCCCGCGGTCATCAAGTACGTGCAGCTCGTCAGCAATGCGAAGGAGATCGACTACGCCGGGCACTCGATGGGCGGCATGGTGCTCTACGCCTACCTCTCGCAGGGAGGACAGGGCATCCACCGCGCCGCGACGCTCGGCTCTCCGACGGCGCTCAACTTCGGCTCGTCGGTGGAATCGCTGGCGAAGGCGGTGGGCCCGATGATCCCCGAGGGGTGGTTGGTGCCCAGTCACCTCGGCGCCGCGATGGCCGCGCCGTTCCAGGGCGCGATCGACGATGGCCCGTTTCAGCGCATGTTCTACACGCCGGGCACCACCGACCTCGAAGCGTGGAAACGGCTGATGGCGTACGGCACCGCGCCGACCTCGGGTGGCACGGCGGCGCAGTTGCTCGAGCTGATGACGACCGGCCGCTTCTTGAGCGCCGACAAGCACACCGATCTCAAGGCCGACATGGCGAAGATCACCACCCCGGTGATGGTGATCGCGGGCCGGCTCGATCGCATCGCCGCGGCCGCCGCGGTGAAGGACGGCTACCGGGCGCTCGGTGGGCCGAAGCGCTGGTTGCTCATCACCCGGGCCAACGGCGCGCACGGCGAGTACGGCCACATGGATCTCGTGATCGGCAAGTACGCCGGCGACGACGTGTGGAAGCCACTGCTCGACTTCCTCAGCGAGTGAGGGTGAAGCCGGCGGCGCGCAGGCCGTCGAGCACCACCGCGGTCTCGTCGTTGGGCTTGAACTTCGGGTCGAGCGTCAACGCGAAGTCGGTCCAGTACGACCAACCCGCTCCGAGCGCCGCCAGGAGCTTCCCTTCGCGGCTCACGCGCAGCGTCCACGACTGGCCTCCGTCGGGCGAATGCGGGTTGGCGTCGTGCCACGGCCCGTCGGTCGCGACCTCGATCGCCGTCGCCTCGTCTGGGAACGCGCGGCGCAGCGCAGCGACGATCGCCTCGACCCGGCGCTGGGCCGTCTGCTCGTCCATTCGGTCGAGTGTATCGGCAATTTCTGCGCGCGCTCGCGGGGGCTGGTGAGTAGCTTCCCGCTCACATGGCAAGCCCTGCGAAGAAGACGCTCGCGAAGAAGAAGAAGGACGATCGCCCCTACCCGAAGCTCCCCACAGCGCTGCAGTCGATCGCCGACTCGGTGATCGAAGCGCGGCTGCCCAACGGCCTCGAGATTCGCCTGCTGCCGTCCGACGCGGTGCCGACGTGCAGCTTCTATACGTTCTTCCGCGTGGGGGCGCGCAACGAGCGGCCCGGCATCACCGGCATCAGCCACCTCTTCGAGCACATGATGTTCAACGGCGCGAAGAAGTACGGCCCCGGCCAGTTCGACAAGGTGCTCGAGTCGAACGGTGGCACGTCGAACGCGTACACCTCGAACGACGTCACCGTTTATTACGAAGACTTCATGGCCGAGGCGCTCGAGAAGGTGATCGATCTCGAGAGCGATCGCATGAAGTCGCTGCAGGTCACGCCGAAGATGCTCGAGAGCGAGCGCCAGGTGGTGATGGAAGAGCGCCGGCTGCGCGTCGACAACGAGATCGGCGGCCTGATGGACGAAGAGCTCTCGAGCCTCGTCTGGAAGGCGCACCCCTACCGCTGGCCGGTCATCGGGTGGATGAAGGACATCGAGAACATCTCGCGCGAAGACTGCCTCGAGTACTTCCGCACCTTCTACGCGCCGAACAACGCGACCATCTACGTGTCGGGCGACTTCGATCCGAAGCAGGCGCTCGCGCTGATCAAGAAGTACTACGGCGGCATCAAGCCCGGCCCCGGCGCGCCGGCGGTGCAGGACTCGGAGCCCGAGCAGAAGGGTGAACGCCGCGCCGAGGTGCGCCACCCCGCGCAGGCGCCCTCGCTGATGATCGCGTGGCGTGGCCCCAAGGCCGAAGACGGCGACACCCTCGCGCTCGACGTCTTGCAGTACGCGCTCTCGGTGGGCCAGTCGAGCCGGCTCACCAAGGCGCTGGTGTTCGACCAGGAAGTCGCGGTCGGCGTGTCGGTCGACTGGTCGTGGCGCTTCGACCCCGGCGCCTTCACCATCGTGCTCGAGCTCAAGCCCGACGGAGATCCGAAGAAGGCCGAGGCGGCGCTCTACGCCGAGCTCGACAAGGTCATCCAGCACGGCCTGCAGGAACGCGAGCTCGAAAAGGCGAAGAACAACCTCGCCGCCCACCTGCTGCGCGAGCTCGCCACCAACAACGGCCGCGCCCACGCGCTCGGCACGTACGAGCTGATGCTCGGCGACTGGCGCGAAGGCCTCGCGTTGCCCTCTCGCTACGAGGACATTGGCGGCGCCGCGGTGCAGGCCGCCGCGCGCAAGTACCTCTCTCCGGAGCGCCGCTCGGTGGTGACCCTCGTGCCGGTGCAGGAACCGGAGGTGGCGGCGTGAAGCGCGAAGAGGCTCCCCGGCTGCGTCCGTTGAAGCTCCCGAAGCACGAGGTGCGCACGCTGCCCAATGGGCTCACCGTGCACCTCATTCCCCGCGGGCCGTTGCCGCTCATCGCGGTGCGCCTCATGATCCGCGGCGGCAGCGCGTTCGACCCGCCGGGCAAGCTCGGCGTCGGCGACTTCGCGGCGCGCTTGTTCCGCCGTGGCGCGGCGGGCATGACGGCCGATCAGATCTCCGACACCGTGGAGTTCGTCGGCGCCAGCGTCGGCGGCTTCGCGAACGAAGAGAGCACCATCATGTCGCTCTCGACGCCGTCGCGGCACTTCGTGCCGATGTTCGAGACGATGGCGAAGGTGCTGCTGCAGCCCGACTTCCCCGAGAACGAGGTCGAGATGTCGCGCCGCCGCACGCTCGCGGCGCTCGCCAACGATCTCGACGACCCGGGCTCGCTGGCTGATCGCGCGCTGGTGCGCTGCACGTGGGGCGATCACCCGTACTCGCACGAACTCCTCGCGGGGAAGAAGGACGTCACCGCCTACACGCGGCAAGACCTCATCGACTTCCACCGCACGCGCCTGGGGCCCGCGGTCTCGCACCTCTACGTCACCGGCGCCTTCGACCCCGACGAGGTGATGAAGACCGTCGAGCGCACCCTGGGCCACTGGAAGGGTGGGCCGGCGACCGCGCCCATCGTGCCGCCGTGGGAAAAGCTCGCCCGGCCCGGCGAGGTGATCATCGTCGACAAGCCCGAGCAGACGCAGGCGCAGGTGCGCATCGGTGCGCGCGGCGTGAAGCGGGGCCACGACGATCACTTCCCGCTCATCACCATGAACACCGTGCTGGGCGGCGGCTTCACCTCGCGCCTGGTGACCGAGATCCGCGTGAAGCGCGGCCTCTCGTACGGCGCCGGCTGCGCGTTCGACATGATGAGCGCGGCGGGCACGTTCACCGTCAGCTCCTTCACCAAGACCGAGGCGGTCAACACGCTGATCGACGTCGCGCTCGGCGAGGTGAAGAAGATGAAGGACAAGGGCCCCTCGAAGAAGGAGCTCGACACCGTCAAGCGCTACATCAGCGGCCTCTACCCGGGCCGGCTCGAGACCAACGAGAACGTCTCGGGCGCGATCGCCGACGTGGTGCACTACGGCCTCTCGGACTCGTGGATCGGTGAGTACCGCGAGCGCATCGCCGCGGTGACCGTGCAGCAGGCGGCCGAGGCGGCGGGCCGGCACCTCTTCGACGGCGATCGCACCATCGTGCTGGTCGGCCACGCCGCGGCGCTCGCGCCGAAGGTGAAGAAGTACGGGCCGGTCACGGTCTGGAAGCCCACCGAGCTCGAGTAGTGCACCTCGTCGTCCTCGCGCAGCGTGGTGGGTGGGTCGCGATCGACAAGCCGCCCGGGCTCCTCGTGATCCCCGGGCGGACGCCCGACGATCAACTCTGCGCGAAGACCCTTCTCGAAGGGCAGCTGAAGACCCGCATCTGGGTGTGCCACCGCATCGATCGCGAGACGAGCGGGGTGGTGCTCTTCGCGACCGACGCCGACGCGCACCGCACGGCCTCGATGGCCTTCGAGCACGGCGAGGCGAAGAAGCGCTATCTCGCGCTCGTCGAGGGCCGGGTGGAAGCGCCGCTCGAGATCGACGCGCCGATCGCCGAGGGCCGCAAGGGCAAGATGCGCGTCGCGTTTCCCGGCGAAGAGGGCAAGCCGGCGCGCACGATCGTGAAGCCGGTGAAGGTGTTCCCCGGGTCCAACGCGTCGCTCGTCGAGTGCGAGCCGCTCACGGGGCGCCAGCACCAGATCCGCGTGCACTTGAAGTCGAAGGGCCACCCGCTGCTCTTCGATCATCACTACGGCCGCAAGGAGCCGCTCACCGTCGCGCCGGGCGTCACGCTCGCGCGTACGCCGCTCCACGCCGCGAAGCTGACGTTGAAGGACTTCGAGGTCGAGGCCCCGCTCGCGGCCGATCTGCAGCGGGTGATCGACGCGCTCCAGTAAAGGAACTCCATGCTCGCCACCGCGCTCACGCTGACCGTCGTCCTCACTGGCGCCCCGCCGGCCCGTGGCTTCCTCGCGCCGCACACGCCCGAGGTCGTCACGCAGGTCGAGACGCGGCTGCCGCAGTGGCTCAACGGCGGCGGAGACTGGAACGCGCTGCTCGCGACGCCGGCCGAGCTGAAGACGTACTTCGTGTCGACCGGGGTGAAGGCCGCCGCCACCGCGCCGCTCGTCGAGCAGGCGGTGAAAAACCAGGCCGGCGCGCCCGAGCTGAAGGACTTCACCGCGACCCGCGCGCTGGTGGAGTTCGTCGGTAAGCGCGCCGAGCTGCACCTCTACGACGCGAGCGGCCACGTGTGCGAGGTGACGCTGCTCGCGGTCGGCACCGTCGAGTCGCAGCAGCGCTACGTGGTGCTCTCGGCGATCCGCACCGCGACGCGCGGCTTCGACGAAGACGCGAAGGCGCTCAAAGATCGCAAGGAGATGCTGGTCTACGTCGAGAAGACCAACGGGCAGTGGAACACCGGCTCGATGCCCTCGCCGCCGCCGCCCGACTGCACCAGCACCATCACCGCGGCGCTGAAGACGCTCTTCGCGGCCGAGAAGTCGTACCTGCAGGCGCACGACGCGTACACCAACTCGATCGGCAAGCTCGGGGTCGACCTCCGGCCGCTGGGTATCAGCTCCGCGAAGATCTCGGTCGCCGGCAACGCCCCGCAGCAGACCTTCAGCATCCAGGTCGGCGCGGGCGCGGGCGTGATGAAGATGGACGAGAAGGGCGAGGTCACCACCATCGTCCCCTGCGCCGCGCCCTGACGATCAGCGGTTCACGGGCACTGCAGGGTGTCCAGCGCTGCCGTCGAGCGGCAGAGCGAGCCCGAGCAGGTGTACTGCGTGGTCGGACAGCCGCCGTCTTCGCACGTCGGCGCGCAGGTGTACTCGCAGCGCTTCTGCGCGTTGCAGATCCAGTCGCCCGGGCACTTGATGGGTGCGGGATCGGTGTTGCAGTGACAGCCGGTACCCGCCGCTTCGGTGCAGGGCCGCCCGATGGTGCTCGTGCCGCAGGCCGCGATGACGAGGCCGAGAGAGACGAGCAGGGCGCGCATCATGCCGCCGGGTCGTCGGTCTTCGCGGGGGCGGGCTCCGACGGCGCGGCGGGGGCCGCTGCGGGAGCCTTGCCGTGCACCAGCACCTTGTCTTCCTGCTTGAAGCCCACCTCGATCTTGTCGCCGCGCACCGCTCGCACCAGCCCGAGCCCGAACGTCGGGTGATCGACCACGTCGTCGACCTTGAAGGTCTCGCGCGCGGAATACTTCTTCGCCTTGGTGAGGTCCTTGCCATTGAACTGGTCGTCCCAGGAGATCTTCACGCTGGGCGCCTTCGGCTTCGCCGCGCCGCCGCTCGAGCTCGCGCGCTTCGGGGCCGCGAACGAGGTGGCCTTCACCAGCGGTTGTTCGCCGCGGTACTGGTGATCAGACCCGCAGGTGTTGCACTTCACCTTCACCACCTTCGGGCCGACCATCGCGATGATGGTGTGCGCGAGGTTCAGGTCGCACTTGCTGCAGAAGGCGTCGATCTCACCGCCGGTTCGAATGGAGCTGGGCACGGTCATGACGGCCCGGCGAATAACAGAAAACCGTGCCATACAGGGGCCCGACCCATGTCGTCGGAGAAAGCCGCAGAGCCCCGCCCACCCTCGATGCTGGTCTCGGCCATCGAGAGCATCGGCAGCGGCCTGATGAAGTTCGTCGAGGAGATCGGCGGCCTCGCGTCGCTGCTCCTCGACGTCTTGCGGTGGGCGGTGCGGCCCCCCTTCCGCGTGCAGAACCTCTTCGCCCAGCTCGACTTCGTGGGCGTCGGCTCGGTCTTCATCGTCGGGCTGACCGGCATCTTCTCGGGCATGGTGTTCGCCCACCAGAGCTGGCGCGCGTTCGATCTCTTCAACGCCGAGAGCCTCGTCGGCCCCACCGTGTCGCTCACCATCACCCGCGAGCTGGCCCCGGTGTTCGCCGCGCTGATGGTCACCATGCGCGCCGGCTCGGCGATGTGCACCGAGCTGGGCACCATGCGCGTCACCGAGCAGGTCGACGCGCTCGAGACGATGGCCGTCAACCCGGTGCAGTACCTGCTCGTGCCGCGCGTGCTCGCCGGGCTGATCATGCTGCCGATGCTGGTGATGATCTTCGACCTGCTCGGCCTGTTCGGCGGCTACTTCGTCGCGGTCACCGTGAAGGGCCTCTCGGCCGGCACCTTCATCACCCGCACCCAGACCTGGCTCGACCCCGAAGACATCGCCGAGGGCCTCATCAAGGGCGCGGTGTTCGGGCTCTTCGTGGCGCTGGTCGCTTGCTACAAGGGCTTCAACGCGAGCGGCGGCGCCAAGGGCGTCGGCCAGGCGACCACCGAGGCGATGGTCGCCAGCGCGCTGGGCATCTTCATCCTCGACTACTTCGTCGGCGTTCTCCTCCACTGATGGCCGACGAGAAGACGCAGACCGGGGTGCGCGCCCCCCCGATGATCGAGATCCGCGACCTCCACAAGTCGTTCGGCGATCACAAGGTGCTGACCGGCATCAACCTCGAGATTCCCCCGGGGAGCACGCTGGTCATCCTCGGCGGCTCGGGCAGCGGCAAGACGGTGCTCATGAAGCACATGATCGGCCTGCTCAAGCCCGACCAGGGCCAGGTGATCGTCGACGGCGAAGACATCGTGCCCATGGGGGCGCTCGAGCTCGAGAAGCTGCGCCGCAAGTTCGGCATGGTCTTCCAGGCCGCCGCGCTGTTCGACTCCATGACGGTCTACGAGAACGTCAGCTTCCCGCTGCGCGAGCACCGCAAGGACCTGCCCGAGGAGCAGATGCGCGAGCTGGTGCGGCAGAAGCTCTCGATCGTCGGCTTGAAGAACGTCGAGGAAAAGTACCCGTCGGACCTCTCGGGCGGCATGCGCAAGCGCGTCGGCCTGGCGCGCGCGATCGTGCTCGACCCGAAGATCGTGCTCTACGACGAGCCGACCACCGGCCTCGACCCGATCACCACCGACTACGTCGACGAGATGATCCTCGACGCGAAGGCGCAGCTGGGCGTCACCTCGGTCGTCATCAGCCACGACATCGCGTCGGCCTTCAAGGTGGCCGACAACATCGCCTTCCTCTACCAGGGCGTGATCGTCGACCAGGGCCACCCTTCGAAGCTGCGCCACTCCGAACACCCGGGCGTCAAAGTCTTCCTCCAGACGTGGTTCGGGAAGAACTAAGGTGACAGGGCTGCCGTGAAGAAGATCCTCACCCCCTTCCGCGTCGGGCTGCTCGTCATCGGGGCGGGCGCGATCCTCTTCTTCTTCCTCACCTTCGTGAAGAAGGGCGGCATGAAGGAAGACGAGGCGGTTACGCTGTACGCCTACTTCCGCGACGCCTCGGGCTTGAACCAGCGCAGCCGCGTGCAGATCGCCGGCATCGGCGTGGGCGAGATCATCGACATCAAGCTCGAGGGCATCAAGGCGCGGGTGACGATGCGCATTCGCCGTGATCTCCACGTGCGCGAAGACGCCACCATCACCAAGCGCAGCGAGTCGTTGCTCGGCGACTACATGCTCGACCTCACCCCGGGCACCGAGCAGTTCGCCGAGCTGAAAGACGGCGATCAGATCAAGCGCGTGCTCGACGCCCAGGGCATGGAACAGCTCATGGGCTCGGTGCAGGGCATCACCGACGACGTGAAGGCCGTGACGAGCTCGCTGCGCACCGTGTTGGGCGACCAGAAGGGCGCCGGCAACATGGAAGCGATCGTCAAGAACCTCGTCGCGCTGACCGAGACGATGCAGAAGATGATCGCCGACAGCGCGGCCAAGCTCGACGCGATCATGGCCAACGTCGAGGCGGTGTCGGGCGACGTGCGGCGCATCACCGGCCGCGAGTCCGATTCCATCGGCCACATCGTCAAGAACGTCGAGACCGTCACCAACGATGTGAAGGACGTGGTGCAGTCGATCAAGAAGATCGTCGGCGAGAACGAGGGCGAGGTGGGGCAGGGCGTGCAGGGCCTGAAGGAAACGCTCGCCAAGCTCGACCGCTCGCTGGCCAACATCGAGAAGATCACCGACGACGTGAAGCAGGGGAAGGGCGCGGTCGGCGCGCTCGTGTCGAACGATCGCCTCGGCCAGAAGCTGCAAGACACCATCGAAGACGTCGCCGACTTCGCCGGCCGCCTCACCAACCTCGAGGTCGAGATGGGGGTGAAGGCCGACTACTTGTTCAACCAGGGCAACGCGAAGACCTTCATCACCATTCGCCTCGTGCCCAAACCCGACAAGTACTACTTGATCGAGGCGATCGACGACCCGCGCGGCCGCGTCGAGACCACCTACATCCAGCAGAACCCGCCGTCGGCTGGCGCGCCCGTGACGCAGAAGCAGACCGTCACCACCGAGTCGCTCAAGTTCAGCGCGCAGTTCGCCAAGCGCTACTCGTTCCTCACGCTGCGCTTCGGCATCATCGAGTCGACCGGCGGCCTCGGCGTCGACTTCACGCTCCCCATTCGCTTCCCCTGGGCCTCGCGCTGGCTCGAAGAGGCGCTGGTGCTCAAGGTCGACGCGTTCAACTTCTCGATCGAGGCGCTCCGGCTGCCGCGTTTGCGCGCGACGCTGCGCTTCTCACCGTTCGAGCACGTCTACATCAACGCCGGCATGGACGACATTTTGAACAACGAGAACCGCGACACGCTCACCAACCGTCTCGTGAGCGGCCGCGATTTCTTCGTGGGCGCGGGCATCTACTTCACCGACGCCGATCTCAAGTCGCTGCTGCCGGTGATCCCGACGCCGTAACCGGGCAGGCGCTCAGCCCAGCGAGAGCTTCTCGCCGAACGCGTCCTGGTAGCGCCGGGCGAAGTCGTCGACCGAGTAGAAGTGTTCCTGGCAGCCCTTGAGCTCGATGGCGTACGTCGCGGCGAGCGCGGCGATGCGGCCGGTCACCGCGTGCGGCAGCTTGCGTGAGAGACCGAACGCCAGCGCGCCGAGGTACGCGTCACCCGCGCCCGTGGGGTCGACCACCGACTTCGGCTTGGCGATGGGAATGTCGATCGCCGGCTTGCCCTTCTCGAGAATGCGCGAGCCCTGCTCACCGCGCGTCATCACCGTGACCGGCGCCATGTCGAACAGCTGCTGCTCGGTGAGGCCGGTGGCCTTGGCCATCATGCCGAACTCGTAGTCGTTGCCGACGAAGACCGCGCAGCCGTCGAGCCCCGCGAGAATCTGCGCCTTGTCGAGGCGCGGCACCTGCTTGCCCGGGTCGAAGATGTACGAGACGCCGGCCTTCTTGCACTCGGCGGTGTGGCGGGCCATCGACTCCGGGTCGGTCGGGCTGATGATCACCCAGTCGCCCTTCTCGAGGCCCAGCGAGGCGAGGGTCACTTCCTTCGCGTGGCCCACCGCGCCCGGGTAGAAGGCGACGATCTGGTTGTTCGACAGGTCGGTGTTGATGAAGCACGACGCCGTGAACTCGTTGGGCACCAGCTTGATGCCCTTGGTGTCGATGCCCCGGCCGTGCATGAAGTCGCGGTATTCCGCGAAGTCCTGGCCCGCGGCCGAGACCACCGCCGTCTTCGCGCCCAGCAGCGCCAGCGTGAAGGCGATGTTGCCGGCCGTGCCGCCGCGCATCTTCTTCATCGAGTCGACGAGGAAGCTGACGGTCAGCATGTGGACCTTGTCCGCGAGGATGTGGTCCGAGAACTTCCCGGGGAAGTTCATGATGTAGTCGTACGCCAGGGAGCCGGTGACGATGATGCGCATGGTGCGGGCGCCCATAGCCCACCGAGCGCCGAAGTGAAACCGGCCCGGCTCACCCCGCCAGACTTCACCGTGGCGCACGAGCCCCCGGCTCTGGTGGACTGAGGTTTCCGTGTGGGTCGCTTTGCCATTGTTGGTGCTGCTCGCGGGCCCTCCGCCCGGCTGCGCGCTCACCGGGTCCGGTCCGCTGCCCGAGGGGCTGGTCTACGCCCGCGGCGCGCTGCACCCCTTCGCCCGCACGGTGCCCTTCAAGTTCGCGCACGACCTCACCGTGCAGCTGCCGCCGACCATCGCCCAGCGCGCGCCGGTGCTCATCGCCTCGCGCCGCGTGCGCTTCGAGGTCGAGCTCAAGTCCGACGCCACGCTGCGCGCCCGGGTGCGGCGCCCGTTCCACGCGTCGGTACTCGAGCCGTGGCTGGGCGGGCCGGTCGAGCTCAAGTTCAGCACCGCCAAGGGCGCGCTGGTGCACCTGCCCGAGCCCGAGATCTACCGGCCGAGCGCGCCGCTCGACGTCGAGGTGGCGTGTGACGCGGTCGAGCTCGGCGCGCCGTACCCGCAGGGCGGTGGCGGGGCGCTGCGCCAGGTCGTGCAGCTGCGCGGCGACGAGGTCGAGATCAGCGAGAGCGCGACCGGCGCCACCGTGGGCGTGCTGACCGACGAGCCGTACGCCGAGCTCACCGGCGCCCAGGGCGATCGCGCGCACGTGCGGGTGACCACCGAGCTGGGCGTCATCGACGGCTGGGTCGCGAAGTCGGTGCTCAGCGCCGTCGAGGGCAACCACGCCACCGGCTTCGGCGCGCTCGAGGGCAAGGCCGATCAAGACGTGCGCGAGGCGTCGGGCGACGAGGTGACCTGCCGCCAGCCCGTGGCGCTCGCCGGGAGGCTCGATTCCGCGAGCTGGCCGCTGGGCCGCCTCGAGGCCGGCACGCCGTTCACCGTGGTGAAGAGCGGTGCGACGGGTACGGTGATCAGCCTGCAGCCCGATGGCCTCGAGCTGCTGCCGGGCGTGGAGCTGGTGCTCGACGCCGCTGCGTGGAAGGCGTGCCGTTGATGAGGTGGGCGTGGTGCGTCGCCGCGCTGACCCTCGCGTCGTGCACGAAGCCAGTCGAAAAGCCGCCGCCCGGCGACGCGCCCCTGGCGAACTGCCTGGCCGCGCCCGAGCTCGTCGACTTCGGCCAGCTGGTCGTCGGGGGCATCAACACCCGCACCTTCTCGCTCACCAACGTCTCGATCTCCCCGGTGAAGCTCGCGCTCGGCACGTTGCCGACCCCGTTTCGCGCCCGGCTGGTGCGCGACGTGAGCCTGCTTGCGCCGGGCGAAGTGCTCGAGGTCGCCATCGACGTCGGCACCGCTGACGACCAGCTGCACGAGGCAGTGCTGGAGATCGCGACCACCTGCCTGGCTGCCGAGCCACCCACCGGCACCCTCCGCGTTCCCGTGCGCGCCACGACCGCCGGTGTCGACGCGGCGCCGAACCCGATCGACTTCGGCTACGTGCCGCCCGGCACCTCGGCGACGCGCACCGTTCGCATCGGGAACCCCGACGACACGCTCCTGACCGAGCGGCTTTCGCTCGAGGACCCCGAGGGCGTCTTTCGAATCGAGAACGCGGTGCAGATCATCTCCGTGCCACCGCATGGCACGACCACGGTGCAGCTCATCGCGACGCCGCGCGAGGTACGGCCCTACGCGGGCAGCCTCGTGCTGCCGGGCGTGGGCGTGCCGGTCACCGTCAACGGTGGCACCCCGCCGATTCTGCGCATCACGCCGATCCATTCCGACGTCGTCGCCGATTTCACCCCCGACGCCGGCTCGTGGATCGAGCGGATGATCGAGGTTCGCAACGACGCGCTGCCGCCGCTGGGCGCCGACCTGATCATCGAGGGGCACGTCGCGTCGAACGACGGTTTCTACCAGATCGAGCAGGAACTCGAGGTGCGCCTCCCCGACACGCGCCACATCCCTGCGGGGGCGGGCGCGAAGCTGGTGTTTCGCTTCATCCCGCCTGGAGTCGGCACCCGCCACTACGAGTGGATCCCGAACTTCACCGACACGCTGCGCGCGACGTTCGACGTGAGCGCCTCGCCCCTGCCGCCGTGCACGATGCAGGCGCCCACCGAGCTGCTGCTCTCGCCGGGACCCTCGTCGGGCACGTACGGCGTCGTCTCCTTCACCAACACCGGGCAGGCCGACTGCTACCTCGACGACGTGCGCACCGAGCTCAACGGAGATCGCGGCTTCACGGTGCTCGATGGTGGCACGCCGCAGGTGGTGCTCCGGGCCGGGCAGTCCCACCAGGTCGTGCTCTCCGGGCCCGACGCGGGCGCCGATCGCGCGGTGTACCTCGGCTACCACGTGCTCGGCCCGGGGTCGGTGCGCCAACGGGTCCTGGTGCGCGCGCCATGACTGCTCGCGCGCAGTGGCTGGCGGTCGTCGCCCTGGTCGCCGCGGGCTGCGCCGTTCCGTGCGCGGCGCCGGTCGAAGTCGAGCCGGTGCCCACCCTGCTCGTCACCGACGTGATGACGGTGGGTGACACGGCGGTGATCGTCACCGCGCGGGTGCTGAACACCACCGCGACGTCACAGTTGAAGAGCAAGTCAGGCGAGGAGGTCATCACGCTGCCCTCAGGCGACCCGGCCCTGACGCTCCTTCGCATCGGCGCGAACGACGAGGTCTGGCTGCAGGACGGCGAGGTCACCGGCAATCGCCTCACCGTTCGCGACCAGCAGGTCGAGCTCGAGCGTCCGTCGCTCGGCTTGTACCGCGTCGACCCGAAGACCCTCTGGCTGGTGGGGCCGTCGAGCACGCAGCCGGTGCGCTTCGTCAACGGGCGTGAGCGAGAGGTGACGGTCGCGTGTGGAGAGCCCAGCGCGCCGTGGCTGCGCGACTTCGTCTCGGTGTGCAGCCTGGCCGACTACCGCATGAGCAAGGTGCGCGCGGTGGTCGACACCGCGACGGGGCAGCAGAGAACGAAGCTGCTGACGATTCAGTGACGCTCACCACGAGTCGAGGGTGAAGCTCGCCTCGAGCACGTCGCGCCGGGCGCCCTCGGTCTTCACCAATTCGTCGATCCACCCCGCGCGCTGCGCCGCCAGGCGCCGCTTGAGCACCGCCCCGACCGCGCGCGGCACGATCGCGATGCTCGCGGCGAACGCGGCGAAGAAGGTCCACTTGAGGGTGATGACGCCGAGCGCCAGCGCGCTCACGCCGATTAGCAGCGCCCACAGCAGCAGCGCGCCCACCACGGTGAGCACGCCGGCCGAGACGTGGTACGCGCGGGCGAAGCGCTTCGCCCGGTCCTGGAGCACCTCGATCGCCTCGAGGTCGGTCACTCAGCCCTTGAGCTGAGACTTGATCAGGTCGCGGTTGAACTCCGCGATCACGCGCACGGGGATTTCCTTCGGGCACACCGCTTCGCACTGCGACAGGTTCGAGCAGGTGCCGAAGCCCTCGGCGTCCATCTGCATGGCCATGTTCTTCGCGCGGTCGTACCGCTCGGGCTCGCCCTGCGGCAGGTGCCCGAGGTGCGACGCCTTCGCCGCGACGAACAACATCGCCGACGCGTTCTTGCACGCCGCCACGCACGCGCCGCAGCCGATGCACTGCGCCGCGTCCATCGCGAGGTCCGCTTCCTTCTTCGGAATCGGCAGCGCGTTGGCGTCGGGGGCGCCGCCGGTGTTCACCGACACGTAGCCGCCCGCCGCCACGATGCGATCGAACGCCTCGCGATCGACGACCAGGTCACGCAGCACGGGGAACGCCTTCGCGCGCCACGGCTCGACGAAGATCTCGTCGCCGTCCTTGAAGTGGCGCATGTGCAGCTGGCACGTGGTGACGCCGCGGTGCCCGCCGTGGGGCAGCCCGTTGATCACCATCGAGCACATGCCGCAGATGCCCTCGCGGCAGTCGTGATCGAAGGCGACCGGCTCTTCGCCCTTGTTCATCAGCTGCTCGTTGAGCGTGTCCATCATCTCCAGGAAGGACATGTGCTCGGACACGTTCTCGACCGCGTACTCCTTCATCGCGCCCGGCTGGTCCTTGCTCGCCTGCCGCCACACGTGGACCTTCAGCTTCATCAACTTGTCGCTCATCGAAGACCTCTTACTTGTAGCTGCGGACCGACGGCTTGAACGCTTCGAAGACCAGGGGCTCGACGTGGCGCACGGGCTTCTTGCCCTCGCCCTGCCATTCCCACACCGCGGCGTGCATGAACTTCGAGTCGTCGCGCTTGGCTTCGCCCTCGTCGTCCCACTCCTCGCGGTAGTGGCCGCCGCACGACTCGTTGCGCTCCAGCGCGTCGAGGGCGAGGCACTCGGCGAACTCGAAGAAGTCGGCCACGCGGCCCGCCTTCTCGAGCGCGGTGTTCAGCGACTCCGCCGAGCCGGGCACGTTCACGTTCTGCCAGAACTCCTCGCGCAGGGCGGGGATGTCCTTGAGCAGCTGCGTGAGGCCCTTCTCGTTGCGGGCCATGCCGCACTTTTCCCACATCATCGCGCCGAGCTGCCGGTGGAAGCTGTCGACCGTGCGCTTGCCCTTGATCGACAGGAACTTCGCCGTGCGCGCGTTGACGTCGGCCACCGCCTTCTTGAACTCGGGGTGGTCGGTCGTCACCTTGGGCTGCTTGGCCGTCGCGAGGTACGCACCGATGGTGTACGGCAACACGAAGTAGCCGTCGGCCAGGCCCTGCATCAGCGCCGACGCGCCGAGCCGGTTGGCGCCGTGATCGCTGAAGTTCGCCTCGCCGATCACGTGCAGGCCCGGGAGGTTCGACATCAGGTTGTAGTCAACCCACAGCCCGCCCATCGTGTAGTGCACGGCGGGGTAGATGCGCATGGGCACGCTGTACGGGTCTTCGCCCGTGATCGTCGTGTACATGTCGAACAGGTTGCCGTAGCGCTCGCTGATCACCTTCTTGCCGAGGCGCTTGATGGCGTCGGCGAAGTCGAGGAACACGCCGCGCCCGCCGGGGCCGATGCCGCGCCCCTCGTCGCACACCTGCTTGGCCGCGCGCGAGGCGATGTCACGCGGCGCGAGGTTGCCGAAGCTGGGGTACTTGCGCTCGAGGTAGTAGTCGCGCTCGTCCTCGGGGATCTGCCCGGGGCTGCGCGTGTCGCCCGCCTTCTTGGGCACCCACACCCGGCCGTCGTTGCGCAGCGACTCGCTCATGAGCGTCAACTTGCTCTGGTAGTCGCCCGCCTGCGGAATGCACGTCGGGTGAATCTGCGTGTAGCAGGGGTTCGCGAAGCCAGCGCCCTTGCGCGCCGCGCGCCACGTCGCCGTGACGTTGCAACCCTTGGCGTTGGTCGAGAGGAAGAACACGTTGCCGTAGCCGCCCGTCGCGAGCACCACCGCGTCGGCCGCCCAGGCCTCGACCTTCCCGCTCACCAGGTCGCGCGTGATGATGCCGCGCGCGTGGCCGTCGATGACCACCAGGTCGAGCATCTCGTGGCGGCTGTGCATCTTCACGCCGCCGGCGTGCACCTGCTTTTCCAGCGCCTGGTACGCGCCGATCAGCAGCTGCTGGCCGGTCTGGCCGCGCGCGTAGAAGGTGCGGCTGACCTGCGCGCCGCCGAACGAGCGGTTGGCGAGGTGACCGCCGTACTCACGCGCGAAGGGCACGCCCTGCGCGACGCACTGGTCGATGATGTTCACCGAGACTTCGGCGAGCCGGTACACGTTGGCCTCGCGCGCGCGGAAGTCGCCGCCCTTGACCGTGTCGTACGCAAGCCGGCGAATCGAGTCGCCGTCGTTCTGGTAGTTCTTCGCCGCGTTGATGCCGCCCTGCGCCGCGATGGAGTGCGCGCGCCGCGGCGAGTCCTGGAAGCAGAAGGCCTCGACCTGGTAGCCGAGCTCGCTCAGCGTCGCCGCCGCGCTGCCGCCGGCCAGGCCGGTGCCCACCACGATGATCTTGAACTTGCGCTTGTTGGCCGGGTTGATGAGCGGCAGCGCCAGCTTGTGCTTGCGCCACTTGTCTTCGATGGCGCCGTCGGGAATGCGTGCGTCGAGCTTCATGGCTTGATGAACCCCAGGAGGACCGCGAGGGGAATGGAAGCGAAGGCCGCGCAGAGGCCGTAGCCGACCACCAGCGCGCCGTTCTTGAGGAAGGGCGTCCACCGCGCGCCCCACAGCCCCAGGTGCTGGAAGAGGCTGTAGATGCCGTGCGAGAGGTGCGCCGCGAGGAGGATCTGCGCGGTGATGTACAGGCCGGCGATCAGCGGCTGCTGAAAGCCCATCACCATCATCGTGTACGCGTCGTACGAGCCGTTGGGCAGCAGGGTCGTCGGCTGCGGGCCCGTCAGGTGCCAGGTGAAGTGCGCGAGGTGGTAGCCGAAGTACGCGAGCACCAGCAGGCCGCTGAGCGCCATCGTCTTCGAGGCCATGCTCGCCGGCGCCTTCGCCTCGTACGCGTACGGGGTGGGGCGCGCTTCCCGGTTGAGCATCGTGGTGCGAATCGCCGCCCAGATGTGGAGCGGGAAGCCGGCCAGCAGCGCCAGGCGGGTGCCCCACAACAGCGGCGGGTTGCCCTTGAGCGCCTCGGCGTAGTGGTTGAACGTGTCGCGCCCCGCGAACGCCGTCAGGTTTCCGGCGAGGTGGGCCACCACGAACAGCCACAGCCCGAGGCCCGTCAACGCCATGACGACCTTCGAGCCGACCGAGCCGGTCACGAACTTCACGAGCGAGCCGACGAGGGTCTCCCCGGTCGATTCGCGCTTCAATTCGAGTGCTTCTGCCATCGCTTCACTCTTCCTTCAGGGGGAGGATCTGCCGCCGGCGACCAAACGTGAGGGGGACATACGCTGCGAATTCGGCCGCGGCCACGTCGGCGTTTGCCGTCAGGGGTGCGATCCGACAAGGAAAATCGTGCGAGCAGGAAGCAATCGTGATGGCAGCCTGATTTTGGCGCCGACATGTTTGGTAGGGAGTCCCCACGTGAACGCGATCGCCGCACACACGCCATCTCGGAGCACCTTGCGCATCTGGTTCAGTGCGCTGCTGGTGCTCGGCGCGATGCTGCCCGGCACCATCGTCATTCCCGTGGTGCGCAAGTTCGTCACCGCCGGCTGGCCCGACCAGGAATGGCTGATGCACGCCTTCCTCGCGGTGAACCTGCTGGGCGCGGTGGTCGGTGGGCCGCTGCTCGCGGTGCGCGCGGAGCGGCTGGGCATTCGGCGCGTGATGGCGGGCGTCAGCGCGATGCTCGATGGCGCGTTCTTGATCGCCGTCACCCTCGGCCCCCCGGTGTGGCTGCTGCTGGGCCTGCGTTTCCTGCAAGGCGCCGTCTACATCGCGGCGGTGTCGATCTTGATGGGCACCATTCGGCGGCAGTCGACGGGCTCGTCGAGCGCGATGATGGGCGTGGTCGGGTGCGCGGTGGTGCTCTCGATCCTCGTCGGCATTCCGCTCGGCGCGATCCTCTCGAAGACCGACCCGGCGCGGCCGCTGCTCGTGGGCGGTGTGATCGGCATGATCACCGGCCTCGTCGCGCTGTTCGTCCTGCCGAAGGCCACCGACGCCGAGCAGTCGCGGCTCACGTTCAAGTCGTTGGTGATGGATGCCCCGGCGCTCCGTGGGCCGACGATCGTCGTGGCGCTCGAGCGGTTCGCGGTCGGCGCGTTCATCGTGCCGCTGCAGCTCTACGGCCACCACGTGCTCAACGTGCCCGACTCGAAGGTGAACGGCTGGTTCTCGGCGTTCTTGATGATCTTCGCGCTCGGCACCTGGCCGATGGCGCGGCTGGGTGATCGCGTCGATCGCTGGAAGCTGATCGGCGTCGGCGCGCTCGCGTATGCGATGACCTACCTCCTGCTGGGCTTCGTGCCGGTGCACGCCATCGTGTTGCTGGTCGGCGTCGCGGGCCTCGCCTCGGCGGCGATCTACGGCCCCAGCCTCGGGTTGGCGGCGCAGGCGGTGCCCGATCACGCGCGCGCGTCGGCGATGGCGGTGCTCAACGCGGCCGGCACGCTCGGCATGTTCCTCGGGTCGACGCTCGCCGGTGCGCTGTCGAGCGTGCTCCTCGAGTCAGGCATGGATCGCGCGCACGCCTACACCGGCGTGTTCATCGCGGCGGGCGTGGCGCAGCTGGGCAGCGTGGTGGTCGCGCTCACCGCGGGACGCCGGCTCGCGCAGCGCGTCGAGGCCTGACTTCTGTTTCTCCCTCTCCTCCCGAGGAGGAGAGGGTCGGGGTGAGGAGAAACCATCATGCCGATGCGACGAGAGCTCTGATCCGGCCGAGGCCGTCGAGGCCAATGCGCCGTTGCGTTGACCGAATCGCGAAGCAATCCACACCGTGGCTGGCCTCGAGGGACGAAGGGATGACGGGTCTGGACCGTGCTCGACCCAGGCAGCCCCTCACCATGAGCGGAGGGGCGAAAGTGGGGGGTCGTTTGTCTGGAATTGGCTGCTCTGACGACCAATTCGGGACAACCGACCCCCCTGAGTCACGTTGTGACGTGCCGAGAGGCACGCTCGCCGCTCGGCACGGCCACGGCCACGCGCGCGCCCCTTGCTCCTTCTGGCCCCTGACTCGGTTCGTCAGCGCGACCAGCTCTCGGTCTCGTGGCTGACGCGAGACGTAGAGCGGCGCCGCGGAGGCCCGCTCCTCCTCCACCCGGGTAGAGGTCCAAGTCGACGGAGGCGCCGGCGCGAGTGGCGCGTGAGGAGCCGACCACGCGCCCATGCGACCAGGAGAATCTGACGCCGACTGCGACGCGCCGACCGCACTCAAGGAGAAACAAGTCTGAGCCGACCGAGGTGCGCGCGCGCACGACCGCCCGGGAGAGCCGACGCCGCGCGTTCCCGAGGATAAGCCTGTGCGAGGCGCGCACGATTGGCCCGAGGAAGAGCCAACGCGACCGCGCCCCGCGCCGAGCCTCAGAACGTCGTGACGACGCCGCTGGCACCCATGGGCCCCGCGTTGCCAGGCGACGTGCCGCCAGCGCCCGGGGTGCCGAGCATCGTCGAGCCGCCGGTGGGGACCCACATCGAGCCGGAGTTCTTCGCGACGCCGTAGACCGGGCCGCCAGCACCACCGCCGCCGTGGCCGCCCGTGCCGCCCGCGCCGCCCTGGCCGCCGCCGCCACCGGGAGTCGCCTGCCCCTGCTCGGTGTCGTACGGAGAGCCGCCCGCGGGGCCACCGCCGCCGCCGGTCTGGCCACTGCCGCCCGCGCCGCCGCTGCCTCCGTTGCCGGTGCGAATCACGACGTTGGTGCCCGTGACCTGCGCGTTGAAGAGGAAGAGGCCGATCGACGCGCCGCCGCTCGTGCCCGCGCTCCCCGCCGCGCCGCCGCAGCCACCGCCGCCGCCGCCGCCGCCAGCCGTGCCGTACGCGTAGCAGGTGATGCCGGCGTAGAGGCTGATCGGCGGCCCGAGGCCACCCGCACCACCACCACCGCCACCGCCGCCCTTGCCGTTGCCGCCCGTCGAGCCGTTGGCCGCCGACGCGAGCACGAAGCCGGTGTTGTTGAACGTGCCGGCCCCCGCCGCGGTGCCGTTGCCCCCGTTCGAGCCGTTGGCGCCGTTGCCGCCGAAGTAGATCGATCCCGCGAGCGGAATCACGCCCGCCGGAACGCCGGTGCCTGCCGTGCCGCCGCTCACCAGCCCGGGCTGGCCCGCCTGGCCGGTGGAGGTGCCGCTCGGGTTGTAGAGCGACGGTGCGCCACCCTGGCCGCCGTTCGCGCCGCCACAGCCCGCGCCGCCCTGGCCGCCGGCCGGAGGACCCGTGCAGATGTCGTAGAAGAAGTTGCAGCCGATGAGGTGGTTCGTGTCGGTGCGCGGGTCGTTGTAACAGCTGGTCGCCGCGTTGGTGCCGCCGCCGCCCGGGTTCGCCGTGCCGACCTGGCTCGCCCCGGCCGCGCCCGCCAGCCCGTTGCCCGCGCGCACGTCGAGCGCCTCGAGCTTCACGCCCGTCGACTCATTCACCTTCGCGCCGTACGCCGTCGGCGTCGCGCCCGCCCCGTTGCTGCCCTGCAGCCGGAAGCCCTGCACCAGCAGGTTGGTCGAGCCGTCGATGCGCAGCACCGGGTTGCCGCCGTTCAAGATCGTGGTCTGCAGCAGGCTGCGCTGCCAGGTCGTCACGTTGTACGCGCCGGCGATGTTGAGCCCGTTGACGCCGAGCAGGTCGAGCGGCCCGTTGTAGGTGCCCTCGGCCACGTAGATGTCGCGCTTGCCCAGCGTCGACGCGAGCGTCATCGCCTGCGGAATGGTCGCCACCGGCGCGGCCCGCGTGCCCGCCGCGGTGTCGTTGCCGACCGGCGTCGGCGCCACGAAGATGCCGTTCATCAACTCGCCGTCGATGCCGTCACAGTTCGCGTCGACGAAGTTCACGTCGGGAATGTCGGTCGACGACATGAACGTGCACGCGTACTCGCAGCCGTCAGCCGGGTCGCCGTTGAGATCGACGAAGCCGGGCGCGCACGCGAACTGGCACATCGAGTTCACGCACGTCGCGGTGCTGTGCGGGCGCGTGCAGGACTGGTTGCAGCCGCCGCAGTTGTTCGGGTCGCCGGTGACGTTGGCCTCGCAGCCGTCGGGGTCCATGCGGTTGCAGTTGTCCCAGCCGGTGTCGCAGGTCGCCACGTGGCAGGTCGAGCCCGAGCAGTTCGACGTCGCGTGCGGCAGCGAGCAGGCGTGACCGCACATGCCGCAGTTCGCGCGATCGGTGGTCAGGTCGAACGACTCGTCGGTCATGCCGTCGCAGTTGTCGTCGATGCCGTTGCAGGTCTCCGCGGTCGGCGTACCCGGCGTGCACATCGCGATGCCGCCGTCGACGCACGCGTTCACGGTGCGCGCGCACGCGCCGACGCCGCACATCGCCGTCATGCCACCTTCGTCGGTGTCGCCGTTGCAGTTGTCGTCCTTGCCGTTGCAGGTCTCGGCCGCCGGCGTGGCCGCGTTGCAGACCACGGTGTTCGAGACGAGGTCGCATTCCTTCGTGCCGAGGCACGTGCCGAAGCTGTTGGTCGTCTGGCACGGCTGCATGAAGTCACCGCGCGCGAGGCACGCGCAGCTCGCGTTGGTCGGCACGCACTGCTGCACCTTGGGCAGGCCGTCGACGCCCTGGCCGTTCACGCACCGGTAGCCGGTGGGGCAGTTCTGATCGAACGCGCAGTCGCGGCCGCAGACGTGCTCGCCGTTCACCACGAGGCAGTGATCAGACGGGTACGGGCAGTCGCTGTCGGCGACGCACGGCGCGCACAGCTTGCGCTGGTCGGACTGGCACGCGAACCGGTTCGGCGTCAGCTGCACGCAGACCTCGGTGGTGAAGCAGCCGTCGCCGCAGCGGCGCACGCACACCGGCATGAAGCCCGGAGCCGCGTCGCACAGGCCGGTCTCACAGCGCTCGTCGTTCTCACACGGCTCGCCTTCCTTGAGCAGGGCGGGGGCCGCGGGCTTCTTGCCGCAGTTGCAGGCCGCGAAGACGACGGAGAGCACTCCAAAGAGGAACAATCGACGCATTGCAGGGGCCCTTGTCAAAACGCCGCTCGGGATTCAAGGGCGGGTCCGGTCACAACACCCCAGCGCCCTCCGCTGCGCAGACCCCACGAGATCTTTGAGGACTTCCCCGGCCAAGGCAGGTATCTGACGCACCGCATTCCACCGTCGTTCGGAGCTCGAGCACCCGCATGAAAATCCACGAGTATCAGGGCAAGCAGATCTTCAAGAAGTACGGCGTTCCCGTGCCGCGCGGCATCGTCGTCAAGACCGCGGAAGAGGCCGAAAAGGCCGCCGCTGAGCTGGGCACGAAGGTCACCGTGGTGAAGGCCCAGATCCACGCGGGCGGCCGCGGCAAGGGCGGCGGCGTGAAGCTCGCCAAGTCGCCGGCCGAAGCGAAGGACCTCGCTTCGAAGATGCTCGGCATGATGCTCAAGACGATCCAGACCGGGCCCGAGGGCCAGAAGGTCCAGACGCTCTACATCGAGGAAGGCCTCGACATCGAGAAGGAGTACTACCTCGGCGTCACCCTCGATCGCGCCACCTCGCGCATCACCTTCATGGCGTCCACCGAGGGCGGCGTGGAGATCGAAGAGGTCGCCCACAAGAGCCCCGAGAAGATCTTGCGCGAGTCGGTGGACCCGGCGGTCGGCTTCCAGGCCTTCCAGGGCCGCAAGATGGCCTACGGGCTCGGCCTGAGCGGCGACTCGGTCGGCAAGTTCGTGAAGTTCTGCCAGGCGCTCTACACGGCCTACGTCGAGACCGACGCGTCGCTCGCGGAGATCAACCCGCTGGTGAAGCTCAAGAACGGCGACGTGGTCGCGCTCGACTCGAAGATGAACTTCGATGACAACGCGCTCTTCCGCCAGAAGGACGTCGTCGCCATGCGCGACGTCGCCGAGGAAGACCCGCGCGAAGCGTCGGCGAAGGAACACGACCTCGCGTACATCGCGCTCGACGGCAACATCGGCTGCATGGTGAACGGCGCCGGCCTCGCGATGGCCACGATGGACACCATCAAGCTCGTCGGCGGCTCGCCCGCGAACTTCCTCGACGTCGGCGGCGGCGCCTCGAAGGAAAAGGTGACCGCGGCGTTCAAGCTGATCCTCGCCGACCCCGCGGTGAAGGCGGTGCTGGTGAACATCTTCGGCGGCATCATGAAGTGCGACGTGATCGCCGAGGGCGTGGTCGCGGCCGCGAAGGAAGTGAAGCTGAGCGTGCCGCTGGTGGTGCGCCTCGAGGGCACCAACGTCGAGCTGGGCAAGGAGATCCTCAAGAAGTCGGGTCTCGCCATCACCCCTGCCGACAACCTCCGCCAGGCGGCCGAGAAGGCCGTCGCCGCGCTCAAGAGCTGATTTTCAAGAGAGACACGAACCATGAGCATTCTCGTTGGCAAAGACACCCGCGTCGTCGTGCAGGGCATCACCGGCTCGGCCGGCTCGTTCCACGCCAAGCAGTGCATGGAATACGGCACCCAGATCGTCGCCGGCGTGACGCCGGGCAAGGGCGGTCAGAAGTTCGAGGGCAAGGTGCCCATCTTCGACACCGTCGAGCAGGCGGTGAAGCAGGCCGGGGCGAACACCTCGGTGATCTTCGTGCCGCCTCCCTTCGCGGCCGACTCGATCCTCGAGGCGTGTGATGCGGGCATTGGCCTCGCCATCACCATCACCGAAGGCATCCCGGTGAACGACATGGTGAAGGTGAAGCGCGTGCTGCAGAACAGCAAGACGCGCCTCATCGGCCCCAACTGCCCGGGCGTCATCACCCCCGGCGCGAAGTGCAAGATCGGCATCATGCCGGGCCACATCCACCGGCCGGGCAAGGTCGGCATCGTGTCGAAGTCGGGCACGCTGACCTACGAGGCCGTCTTCCAGGTCACCAACCTCGGCTTCGGCCAGTCGACCGCGGTCGGCATCGGCGGCGACCCGGTGCACGGCACCAACTTCATCGACGTGCTCGACCTCTTCAACAAGGACCCCGAGACCGAGGCCGTGATCATGATCGGCGAGATCGGCGGCTCGGCTGAAGAAGAGGCCGCGGCGTGGGTGAAGAAGAACATGAAGAAGCCGATGGCGGGCTTCATCGCGGGCGTCTCGGCGCCTCCGGGCAAGCGCATGGGACACGCCGGCGCGATCATCAGCGGCGGCAAGGGCACGGCCGCCGAGAAGATCAAGGCGATGACCGAGGCCGGCATCTTGATGGCCGCGTCGCCTGCCGAGCTCGGCAGCACGCTCGCGGAAGCCGCCAAGCGCGCGAACGTCAAGCTGGCCTGAAGAACCGTTCGGCGCTCAAGCGCCTTCGCGCCCCCGGGATCCTCGCGATTCCGGGGGCGGTTTCGTTGAGGCTGGCGTCGAGCTTGCTCGTGGAGAGCGGCGTCGCGTGAAACGGAGGCGGGATGCGCGGATCCCGGTGCGCGTCGAAGAACGACGCTCCAATGCCCGAGAGCTGCGCGCCGTACCAGAGCGACGCGAGCCCGAGCGCCACGCCGATCAACCGCGCAACCACGGCGAGCAGCCAACGCACGCGCAGCCAGCAAGCACCGCGTGTGCGCGCGCCAGGTCTGCGGCAACACGACGCTGCTGCGCAGGGCGCTGCTCAACCGCGCACTCCGGTTGCACCTCGAGGGGGCTTCCGGTGTTCTGCCGGAATGGGCCTCTTCGACTTCTTCACCGATCGCGTCCCCGACCAGAAGGCGTTCACCGCGCTCGTCGTCGAGCACATGAAGAAGTCGGGTGAGCAGCGCCCGATCTCCGTCGATCCCCAGCGGTTCCAGGTGACGGTCGGCGACCCGGGCGGCGGCATGAACGTGCTGTGGCTGGGCAACGCGTACAACGAGTACTGCGCGCTGCCGAAGGCCCAGCGGAGCGGGGTGCTCAAGCGCTACGAGCCCGCCGCGTACGCCAACCTCGACTTCTTCGAGCGGAAGGACGACGCGTTGCGCTCGTTGCTCCCGCGCGTGCGTGACCGCGGCTACCCGCACCTCTTGAGCGCGCGCATGCGCCGGCAGCTCGGCTCGAAGGAAGCCGATCACGTGGGCCTGCCGTACCGGCCGCTCGGCGACGTGCTGGCCAGCTCGCTGTGCATCGATCTCCCGACCACGGTGCTCGACTGCACCACGCAGACCTACGAGGGCTGGAAGTCGTCGATCGACGAGCTGTGGCCCACCGCGCTCGAGAACCTGCGCGCGATCTCGAAGACGCCGTTCCGCCAGGTCTCGCCGGGCGTGTACGTCTCGCCGTGGTCTGACTCGCACGACCCCGCGCGGCTGCTCCTGCCCGAGCTCTTCAAGGGGCTCAACGTGAAGGGGCGGGTGATCGCGGGCGTGCCGAACCGCAGCACGCTGATCGTCACCGGCAGCGAAGACCCGCGCGGCCTGGACGAGTTCGTCGCGCTGATGAAGATGGGCCTCAAGGATCCCCGGCCGCTGTCGAGCATGCCGCTGATGCTGACCGACGACGGCTGGCGGGCGTTCGAGCCGAGGGGCGACGCGCCGCAGTTCCAGCACCTCCGCCGCCTCGCCGTCGAATGCCGGCACGTGCAGCACGCCGATCAGAAGACCGAGCTGGTCGAGCAGTTCACCGCCGAGGAACACGACGTCTTCGTGGCCACCTGGTGCGCCGCGGTGAACTCCACGACCCAGGAGATCATCAACTACGCCTCGTGGACCGAGGGCGTGCCCACGCTGCTGCCGAAGGTGGAGTTGCTCTCGTTCGTCGTGCCGCACGGCGACGATCCGGGCAACGCCGAGGTGATCCAGGTGAAGTGGGACGACGCGCTGCCGCTGGTGAAGGACCTCATGCAGCCGCAGCCCCAGTACTGGCCCGAGCGGTGGCTGGTCGACGACTTCCCGGCGCCCGACGTGTTCGCGAAGCTCAAGGCGATGGCACGCTGATCCCACGCTCACTGAAACGCCGGGACACGAGTTCGAGCTGGGCGGGTGAGGGGGCCTCGACGCTGGCGCAGCGCGCGCTCAGCCCGAGCTGCGCGTACTTCTCGAGGTAGAGGCGTTGGTAGGGCACCAACTGCACGCTCGCGACGCCGTGCCGCGCCAGGAACGCCGCGATCCGTTCGTGGTTTCCATCGTCGTCGTTGAACCCCGGCACCACCGGCACGCGGAATTCGATCTTCGCCCCGCGCTCGATCAGGCCGGCGGCGTTCTGCAGCAGCTGCGTCGGGTCGGCGCCGGTGAGCTCGCGATGCCTGATGGGGTCGATGTGCTTCAGGTCGAACTGGAAGAGGTCGACCACCTCGAGCACCGCGAGGAACGAGTTGAACGGCACGTGCCCGGCCGTCTGCACGCAGGTGTGAACGCCTTCGCGTTTCGCGAGCGTCAGCAGCTCGCGCACGAAGTCGCGTTGGAGCAGCGGCTCGCCGCCCGACACCGTGAGGCCTCCGCCGCTGGTCGCGTAGTAGTCGCGATCTTCGAGCACCTCGGCGAGCACGTCCTCCGCCGAGCGCAGGTGGCCCGCGGTGGCGTCGAACGACTCCGGGTTGTGACACCACGCGCAGCGCAGGCTGCAGCCCGAGAGGAAGACGGTGGTGCGAATGCCCGGCCCGTCGTGGACCGAGAAGCGCTGCACGTCGAACACCCGTCCCATGGTGCTCATGGCGTGAGCTCGGTGCGGTCGATGAGGTCGTCCTGGATCTGGCGACCCAGGCGCGTGAAGTACGCCGAGTAGCCCGACACCCGCACGATGAGGTCGCGGTAGTCGTCAGGTCGATCCTGCGCGGCGCGCAACGTCGAGGCGTCGACCGCGTTGAACTGCACGTGGAAGCCGCCCTTCTTGAAGTAGGTGCGCACCAGCCCGGTCACGCTCTCCACGCCCTTGTCCGTGCGGACCAACCCCAACGGCAGCTTCACGTTGAGCGAGTTGCCGTAACCGATCTCAGTCTGGTCGATCTTCGAGAGCGAGTTGAGCGCGGCCGTCGGCCCTTTGCGCTCGGCGCCGTTGCTGGGCGACATGCTGTTCGACAGCGGCTCACCCGCGCCGCGGCCATCGGGGGTCGCCGGCTCCAGCGCGCCCTCGTACACGTTGAGGCCGTACGAGATCAGGCTCGCCTTGAAGTGCCCGCCGGTGATCGTCGGCCTTTCGCGCACCAGCTCGCAGAAGCGCTTCACCACCAGCGCGGCGAGGGCGTCGGTCTTCGGGTCGTCGTTGCCGAAGCGGGGGCCGGCGCGCAGCTTCGCCCGCAGTGCCTCGTGCCCGCGGAAGTTCACCGCGAGCGCCCGCTGCAGCTCGGCCATCGTCACGGTGCGCGCTTCGAAGACCACCGCGCGAAGGGTGGCGAGCGAGTCGACCACCGTGCCCAGGCCGCCTCCGCCCACCGCGCCGAAGGAGTAGTGCGCACCGCCCGCCGTCATGTCGCGCGCGCTCTCGAGGCAGCCGTCGATGGTGCAGGAGATGAGCGGGTTGTGAAATCGCTCGGCCCAGATGCGGTCGCGCAGGTTGGTCGCGTCGGTGACCTGCCGCACCATCGTCTCGAGCTGCACGAAGAACGCGCCGAGGAAGTCCTCGAAGGTGGCGAAGTGGCGCGGGTCGCCGGTGTCGGGACCGTCCTGGTTGCCGAAGAAGGTGGTGCGGCCGCGGTTGAAGACCAGGTCGAGCGCGGTGGGGAAGTAGATCTTCGTGCCGCCGGTCGCCCCGAAGGTGTCGCCGTTGCCCGACGGCTCGACGCAGCCCACCAGGCAGTAGTCGCGCGCCGCCTCGAGCGAGTAGCCGTCCTTCTGCAGGGTGGCGATGGTGCACTCGTCGCTGAGGAAGGCGGGGGAGTTGGTCTTGCGGTGCATCTGCGCGACGCGGCGCACGTACTCGGGCGGGCTCTGCTCGGAGACGCGGAACGACGCGGTGGTCGCGAGGTTGGTGTTCTCGACCGCTTCGATGAAGAGCCACGAGAGCTCGTTGGTGGCGTCGTGGCCCGCGCGGTCGACGCCGCCGATGGTGATGTTCTCCACGTCGGACCCGAGGTGGTTCAGCTCGACGCCGCCGATGTTCGGCCAGATGACGACGTTGTCGTTGAGCTTGATGACCAGCTCCTCGAGGAGGCGCAGGGCGTGCTCGCGGGTGAGGGTGCCCTTCGCGCGATCGGCTGCGTAGAAGGGGAAGAGGAGCTGATCCACGCGCCCCGGCGTGATCCCGCTCCCGGCGCCGTAGCTGATGATGGCCGCGTTCTGCGTGAACCAGAGCGCCTGCACCGCCTCGGCGAAGGTGCGCGGCGGGAGCCAGGGCACGCGCTCGCACGTCTCGGCGATGACCAACAGCTCGGTCCGACGTTCGTCCGTCGCGGTCTGCGCCTGTTCTCGGGCGAGCGCGGCAAAACGCAGCGAGAAGTCGCGCATCGCCTCGCAGGTGATGGTCACGCTCTGCAGAAACGCGCGCTGCGAGTCGTTGCAGGGGCGGTTCAGCCGCGCCCGCGCGTCGTCGCGGATGCCCGAGAAGCCGCGCGCCAGCACGTTCTTGTGGCCGGGCACCAGGTGCGCCTGGGTGTCCGTGCAGCGGCCGCGCCCCTTGAGGTTGTCGCTCGACCCGCTCTTCACCGCGCCGAGCAACTTCGGGATCCGCGCCAGCCCGCGCGCACTCCGGCCTCGCGGAGCCACCAGCCGCGCCAGCGTCCGCGGGCCGAACGCGCGCAGCTTCCTCACCAGCGCGCGCGGCGACAGATCGAGCTGGCTCGACAGCCCGTGCTGCTCGAACGCCGCCACCTTCGCGTCGCGCACCGTCTTTCCCTTCCACGCGGGGATGATCTGTTCGAGCAGCTCGGCGCGGTCGGCAGGGGTGATGCGGTAGCCGAAGGCCTCGAGCTCCTCGAG
The DNA here is from genome assembly GCA_046351675.1 of Myxococcaceae bacterium. Lineage (GTDB taxonomy): Bacteria > Myxococcota > Myxococcia > Myxococcales > Myxococcaceae > Archangium_A. Next base: position 305,709 of record JAXLYB010000003.1, on the reverse strand, counting down.
CAGGTGCGTGAAGACGAAGCTGAAGTCTCCGCGCTCGGGCGCGATGGGCGGGGCAATGGGTCGTGACGAGCGGTTGCCCACCAGCAGCTCGTCGGGGTCGAGCCGCACGGTCATCTTCTGGAACACCCGCGCGAGTCCGTGCGCCGCGCGCAGCGAAGGGTGGAGCCCTTCCGTCTCGGCCCAGGCCTCGGTGGCGTAGCGAGCGCGCTCGATGCACAGCCAATGCTCGGCGGTCAGCAGCCGGTGCTTCATCGCCGCGTTCTTCGGGTGGAGGGTGGATTCGGGCGCGTTCATCAGAAGCCTCCGAGCGACCTGCGTGGATTGGGCGTTCGGATTAACCAAGCGCCCAACAATGGAGTTTGTACGCGCGTGCTTCGAAGGCCGTCAAGGCGGGGTTGACGAATATTTGACCAACCGCCTAAACCGTTGGCCTACGAGGGCCTCGTGGACGCAGACCTGACGAAGGACAAGATCCTGGCGGCGGCCGACAGCTTGTTCGGTGAGCTGGGCTTCGACGCCACCACCACGCGCGACATCGCCGAGCGCTCGGGCGTGAACAAGGCGCTCATCCACTACCACTTCGGCACCAAGGACGACCTGCTCGAGGCGTTGCTCGAGAGCTACTACGCGCGCATGACCCACACGCTGCAGGCGGCGCTGGGCAAGCGCTCGGGTCTCGAGGCGCAGGTGACCGACCTGCTCGACGCGTACGCGGATTTCCTGGGCGAGCACCATTCCTTCACCCGCATCGTGCAGCGCGAGGTGGCCAGCGGCCGCCACATGGAACGCATCGTCGCGCGCACGCTCCCCATGTTTCAGCTCGGCGTCGACTGGATGGGCTCCGCGCTCAAGAAGCCCCCGAAGGACTTCGACGCGGTGAACCTGCTCACCTCCGTCTACGGCCTGGTCGTCACCTGGTTCACCCATGGCGAGGTGATCCGACGGCTCACGGGGAAGGACCCGTTCTCACCGGCCGCGCTCGCGGCGCGCAAGCGGCACGTGCACAAGGTGGTGGGGCTGCTGCTGGCCGAGCTCGAGGAGCGCAGGGGCTGAACTCAGGCGTCGCGCCCGACCGCCTTGCTGATCGAGTCGAGCCCGAGCTGCGCGAGCTTCTCCTCGAGCAGGTCGAGGATCTCGCGAACCAGCTCCGGGCCCCGGTAGATGAAGCCCGTGTAGACCTGCACCAGCGACGCGCCCGCGCAGATCTTCTGCCACGCCTCTTCGCCGCTGCTGATGCCACCCACGCCGATCAGCGGCAGCTCACCCTTCGTGCGGCGGAAGGCGCGCTTGAGCACCTCCGTCGAGCGGGAGAACAGCGGCTTGCCCGACAGTCCGCCCGTCTCGCTCGCCAGCGGGTGCTTCACCGGCCGCGTGATGGTGGTGTTGGTGCAGATCAGCCCGTCGGCCCCCGCGGCGCGCGCGACGTCGACCACCGCGTCGACTGCCTCGTCACCGAGATCGGGCGCGATCTTCAAGAACAACGGCCGCCCCACCACGTGCTCTCGCACCGCCATCAACAGCAGCGACAGCGCCTCGGGTTCCTGCAGCTCACGCAGGCCGGGCGTGTTGGGCGAGCTCAGGTTGATCACCACGTAGTCGGCCAGCGGGCTCAGCTTCTGCGCGCACGCCACGTAGTCGTCGACCGCCTGCTCGTTGGGCGTCACCTTGTTCTTGCCGAGGTTGACCCCCACCGGGCCGGGCCGCCACTCGAGCTCCCGCAGCCGGGCCGCCATCTGGCCCATGCCCTCGTTGTTGAAGCCCATGCGGTTGATGATCGCCTCGTGCTCGAGCAGCCGGAACAAGCGCGGTCGATCGTTGCCCGGCTGCGCGCGCGGCGTGACGGTGCCGACCTCGATCGAGCCGAAGCCCAGCGAGAAGAGCCCGACCATCGCCTCGGCGTTCTTGTCGAGGCCCGCACCGAGTCCCACCGGGTTGGGGAAGTCGAGGCCGGCCACGCGCACCTTGAGCGACGAGCGCTCGGGCTTCACGCGCGAGCGCAGCCACTTCGAGACACCCGGCGCGGTCTCCGCGAGCGAGAGACCCCACAGGCCGAGGTGATGGGCCTGCTCCGCGTCGAGGCGGAACAGGGCAGGGCGCAACACCGACTGGTACAGGCTCACGACTTCGAGATGAACGAGTAGTCGCGCGCCCAGTGCAGCGTCTGGTCGACCTGGTGCGCGGTGAGGATGTGGTTGGTCTCGACCAGCTCGATCTCCCGACGCATGTCGGTGTTGAGCAGGTACGGGCCGTCGGTGTTGAAGGTGATCTTCACGCCGCGATCCCAGAACGTCTTCACGATGTGCTCGAACTCCTTGATGCCCTCGACCGCCTTGGTCTGCAGGTTCGACGTCGGGCACAGCTCGAGCACCACGTCGCGTTCCTTGAGCAGCTTCATCGCCGCCTCGTCGTACGCCGCGCGGATGCCGTGGCCGATGCGGTTGGGCTTCAACTTCTCGATCACCGCGATCACGCCCTCGGCGCCCGTGCCCTTGGTCTCACCGGTGTGAACGGTCGTCTTGAGGCCCGCCTTGCGCGCCTTGGCGAAGAGATCTTCGTACTGCGCCACCACCTCGGGCTTCAGCTCGATGGCGTTCGACTCGGTGCCGGCGAGATCGATGCCCAGCACGCCGCGGTGCCGGTACTTGATGGCCTTGTCGACCATGATGCCGTTGAGCTTGTGGTCCCACTCGCGGGCCAGGCAGAAGATCAGGCACGCCTTCACGCCGTACTCGAGCACCGCGCGGTCCATGCCGCGAATCGCCGCCGAGATGATGTGGTCGAGGTCGAGCTCACTGTGCAGGTTGCGCTTCATCGGGTTGAAGCGCAGCTCGATCTGCGTCACCCGGCTCGAGCGGTATTCCTTGCCGATCACCTCGTAGACCGAGCGCTCGATGGCCGCCGGAGAGCTCTGAATCTTCTCCGTCCACTGGTGCATGATCTTCAAGTAGCTGTCGAGGCTGTCGACCTTGTCGGGCGACGCGGTGATGAGCTCGACGAACTCGAAGTAGTTCTTCACCGGCAGCTTGAAGCCCTGCTGGTGGGCGATGCTCCAGAGGATGTGGGGGGCGACGGCGCCACCGACGTGGATGTGCAGGTCGATCAGCTCGCGAGGCATGGCCTTGTCTGCCACAGTGCTTGGCCCGATGGCAAAGACGAAGAAGAAGCCCGCCCCGAAGAAGAAGAAGGTCGCCCCGAAGGCCGCGAAGAAGCGCGCCGCCCCGAAGAAGAAGGCCGCGCCGAAGAAGAAGCGCGCCTCGAGCGGGCCGCGCACGCCGCCGATGATCGCCAAGGAGCCCGAGCTCGAGGGCGACAACGAGGTCTTCATCATCTTCAAGCGCTTCGATCGCGACGGCTCGGGCAGCATCGATCGCGCCGAGCTCGCGGCGCTGCTCGAGGCGCTCAACCAGTCGCCCGCGCTCGGTGACGATCTCGGCGAAGAGGAACTCGACGTGGCGATGATCTCCATCGACACCAACGACTCCGGCCGCATCTCGTGGGACGAGTTCCAGGCGTGGTGGTCGTCAAGGTGACTTGTTGACCACCGCCAGCGCGCCGCTCGGCACGAAGGTCTCGAGCGAGCCCGGCTCGCGCAGCACGTAGATCGTCATCTTCGCGTCGGCGTCGAGGTCGAGCATGCGCGGCCCGGTCGCCAGCTCGCCCACCACGCGCCCGCCGCGGGGCTGCACCAGCCGCGTCAGCGGACCGGGGACGATCAACGTGCGCCGGCGAATCAAGGGCTCGATGGGGTGCAGCAGCTCGTCGCTCGCGCCGCCCAGCACCCATTCCGGAGAGCCGTCGGGCAGCAACCGCGTCGCCGCCCCGCGCGCGTCGGTCGCCAACACGCCGCCTTCCCACGCCAGCAGCCGCGTGGTGCGCGCGTCGAGCGGCACGGTCTTCTCCCACAGCACCTGGCCGCGCGAAGACAGACACACCACCAGCGTGCGCCCGTCGCGATGCCCCGAGACGAAGGTCTTGCCGCGCTGGTGCACCGGCAGCCCGGGCCCACTCAAGATGAACTCGCGCGTCCAGACGATCGCGCCCGCGGGAGTCGTCGTGCCCGGCGCCAACGCGTCGCACAGGTAGATCGCGGTGTGCTCGCCGCGGTTGAGCGTCACCACCGCGCGCTTGCCGGCCGCCACTGAGGGCCGCACCACGGGCAGCCCGGCCTTCACCCGGAAGCGAATCTGCCCGTCGGCCGCGTCGATGCCGTACAGCGTGCCGCCGTCGGTCCCCACGAGGATGCGCGGACCCAGCCGCGACCACGTGAGGTGCTGCGTGCGCTGCGGCTCGAAGCGCCACAGCTCGCGCCCCGTCACCGCCGAGGTGCCCGTCACCGTGCGGCGGCCGAACAGCCCGACCAGCACCGGAGGACTGCCGACCTCTTCGAAGATCGTGCCCGGCCGCGTGCCGTCGTGATCGCGGAACCACAGCGCGCGATCACCCTCGAAGCAGGTCAGCCGCTCGGGTGTCGAGCAGATCGCCAGCCCCGACGGAGCGATCGCCACGCCGCGCGACGACAGGTGGCGGAAGCGGGTCTCTCCGCGGCGCGTGAAGGCGTGCACCGCGTGCGGGGAGTGGACGATCGGGCCCTTCTTGCCGAGGAACAGCTGGCCGCCGTCTTCACCCAGCGCCGCCGGCCGCGCCCACCGGGGCTGCAGCCCGACGCGGCGCAGCTCGCCCACCGGCGCCAGCGGCACCCCGGGAGTCGCGCGCGGCGCGGTGATGCGGCTGTGGCTCGTGTCGGGAATCGGCGCGCGCAACGCGGTCAGGCCGTCGGTGCACCGCACCTGCAGCGCCTCGACGTACGGGTTGGCAGCCAACGCCGGGTTGCGGGCGCGCAACACGAGGCACAGCTCGAGGCCGGCGACGAAGACGGTCGCGGGCTCGAGATCGACGCCTTCGAAGCGCGCCTGGCCCTCGGTGGCCGCGCGCGCGAGCCCCATCAGCTGCAAGAACGGCAAGCCCTCGCGCACCGCGTCGTCGAACGCCAGCGCGCCGTCGAAGAGCAGGGGAGGGAGGCCCGCGCGCGTCTTCCGCGACCACGCCAGCGTGCGCCCCTCGACGTCGCGCACCGTGAAGCCCAGCTGGCCGGTCGCCTCGCGCGTCGCCGCCCACGAGGGTGACGAGCGCGATGCCCGCTCGCCGATCACCGAGCCCTGCAGCTGCTTGAGCTTGCGTTCCAGCGTGGTGAGGTCGGTGCGCGTCGCGTCGTCGAGCTGGCGATCGGTGATGTCGCGCAACAGCGCGCGGGCACACGAGATCGCGGCCTCCACCAGCGCCGGCAGCTCGAGCGTCACCGGCGCGCGCACCTGGCGCGGCGGGCTGGCGAGATCGATCACCGACAGCTCGAGCTCGTGGCCCTCGGTGCGCCAGAAGCAGACCTCGAGGTGCACGTCTTCGAGCGACAACTGCCCCGCGCGCTCGCCGTCGACCACCAGGCCGCACAGCGTGTCGATCAGCGCGGTGACGATGCGAATCAGCGGCTCGTCGTTGGCCCCGGGCAGCAGGTTGATGCCTTCCAGCTCCAGGCCGAACTCGTCGCGCGGGCCCCCGGGGCCCAGGTCTTCGCGCTGCCAGCTCTTGCCCACCCGAAACCGGATCATCGCTGCGTTGACACCACTGTACCCCTGCCTTACACCCCGCGACCCATGACATTCTATGAAGCGGCGCTTCGCGTCCTCGAGGAAGCGGGCATGCCGCTGCCGTCGACCGACATCACCAAGCGCGCCATTGAAAAGGGCCTGCTGTCGCACGTCGGCAAGACGCCCGAATTGACGATGCTTTCGCGCCTCGCGGCGATGGCCAAGCGCCCGCGCGATCGCAAGCTCCAGGTCACCACCGCGAAGGACACCTTCGCCCTCACCGACTGGATGCTGCCCGAAGACCCCGAGGCCCTCGCGCAGACCGGGGTCATCGAGCCGAACCCCGAAGAAAACCTCCCGCCGTACCGGCCCTCAGAGCGTCACCCCGAGGCGCACGCCGAGTACCTGCGCAGCATCGGCCGCCAGAGCGATCGCAAGCGCCGCGACGACGACCGCAAGAAGAAGTTCCCGCCCACCCCCGAGGTGGCGTTCGAGGCCCTGCAGGAAGCCGGCACCGCGCTCACGCCCGCCGAGCTGCTCGCCCGCCTCAAGCAGCGCGAGGGCGTCGCCGACGACACCTCGATCGGCCAGCTCATCGACGCGCTCGCGGCCGACAACCAGCGCCGCGTCGACGAGAACCGCAAGCCGGCCTTCGCCGCCACGCGCGCCGAGGGCAACGAGCTGCAGATCTCGCTCGAGCCGCAGGCCGAGGGTGGCCCCACCGCGCTCGAGCTGCACCAGGCCTTCTGCCAGGCCGCGCACCTCGGCTTCGAGAACGGTCGCGTGGTGCTCCGCAGCGAGCGCCAGCAGTCGCGCGATCGCGGCAGCAGCGGCGCCACCGCGCCCTCGGCCGACGATCTCGCGCTGGTGCAGAACGCCCGCGTCGCCGGCAAGGACGCGCGCAAGGCGATGGCCCGCGTGCTCCGCCACAAGCTCGGCGAGCTCGAGTTGGGCACCTTCGAGAAGGCCTGCGTGCGCATGCTGCACGGCCTCCACTTCCGCGAGCTCAAGGTCGCGCGCCGCTCGAAGGAAGGGCCGCTCGTCACCGCGCGCAAGCGCGAGGGCAGCCTCGAGCTCCGCTACGCGATTCGCATCGTGAAGGGCAACCAGCCCGTCGAGCGCCGCACGATCCAGGACACCCGCCGCGAGCTGCAGCACACCGGCGCCAACGTCGGCCTGGTGCTCTGCGCCGGCGAGGCGCGCGGCGACGCGAAGGGCGAGTGCACCAGCGGCGCGCTCGTGCTCCTGTGGGCCGGCGACGCGCTCGCCGACAAGTTCTTCGAGGCGAAGGTCGGCGTGTCGATCACCACCGTCGAGCTGTTCGAGATCGACGAGGCCTTCTTCGCCCAGGCGAAGCTCGACGCCGACGAGGCCGCCAAGCGCCGTGAAGAGCGCCAGCGCGACCGCGACGCGCGCGACGGTCAGCGCGAGGGTGGCGAGGCCGCTCCCGCCGACGCCGCCGCGCCTGCCGCCGAGGGCGCGTCGGGCGACGCCGCGCAGAACGCGGCCACCGTTCCCGAGGGCGTGCCGGCCGTGCAGGCCGAAGGCGCCGAGGGTGACGAGGGCGACGACGAGGGTGATGACGAGGGCGACGAGGGGCCTGAAGAGGCGGGCGCCGAGGGAGCACCGGGCGCCGAGGGTGGCGAAGGTCGCCGCCGTCGCCGTCGCCGTCGTCGCCGTCGCCGTGGCGGCGGTGGTGGTGGTGGCGGTGGCCCGCGCCCCGAGGGTGCGCCGGGTGAGGCTTCGGCCGCTGCCCAGCCGAGCGGTGGTGGTGGTGGTGGTGGTGGTGGCGAGGCTTCGGCCCCTCCTCCGCCTCCCGCGCCGCCTCCGTCGAGTGAGCCGGGGCCGACGTGAGCACGTGGCGGGTCGCCGCCCTGGCGATCGCGCTCGTCTTCGCTGGCTGCTCCCGCAACAAGGGGCCGTGGGTCGAGCGGCTCGAGGTCGATGCCTTCGAGGGCGGTGACGTCATCTCGCTCTCGCAGGCCGAGCTGCGCGCGATGCTCGTGTCGCGGCTCGAGGGCGCGAAGTTCCGCATCGCGAGCGAGAGCCAGAAGCCGCCCGAGGGCCTCAAGCCCTGGCGCCTCGACTTCGCCGCGGGCCTGAGCGAGCCCGATCTCGAGACCGGCCAGTCCCAGGTCGCGGTGGCGCTCGACGTGCGTCACCCCGGCGAGGCCGACGCCATCGCGCTGACCGAGCGCAAGCAGGTGAAGGCCGACGGGAAGGACGTCGAGACCATGCAGAGCGGCATTCGCGCTGCGCTCGAGGACTGCATGGGCAAGGCGGTGCGCGAGGCGGCGGCGTTGATTGCCCTCGACGAGGCCAGCGCCGACACCCTGTGGGACAAGCGACGCGACGGTGACGCCGCGGTGCGCGACGCGGCGCTGCGGCTGCTGGTGCGCGCCAAGGATCCGCGCGTGGCCGACGAGCTGATCGCGCGCCTCAAGACCGACGACTTCGAAGAGCTGCACGCGGTGATGGCGCTGCTCGTCGAGCTGAAGGCGCCCTCGACGGTCAACCCGCTCATCGAGGCCGCTCGCCAGCGCGGCCCGGTCTTCACGCGCGAGGTGGTCTTCGCGGTCGCCACCATCGGCGGCCCCGACGCCGAGGCCTACCTCGACTTCGTCGCGTCCGGGCACGACGACGAGCTGGTGCGCCAGAGCGCCGCGCAGGCCCTCAAAGAGCTCCGCAGCCGCAAGCCCCAGCCTCCGCCAGAAGGAACCACGCCATGACCCGCCTCGCCGTCACCCTCGTCGCGCTCACCGCCTGCGCCGCGTGCACCACCACCTCGAAGGCCACCAACGACGGGCCGGGCGCGCCGAAGCACGAGGCCCGCGAGTTCTACCCGCTCGAGATCGGCAGCACCTGGACCTACGAGCTCAAGCTGCTCGGGTCAGACCCCAGCCAGCTCGAGGTGAAGATGCTCAAGAAGGCGAGCGAGGGCTTCGTCGAAGACTCCACCGGCGCGCAGTTCCTCGCCGACGCGTACGGCGTGCGCGATCAGAAGCGCTACCTCCTGCGCAACCCCATCGAGGTCGGCACCAAGTGGACCAACGTGGTCTCGGTGTCGTCGGTCGAGAACTACGAGATCGTCGCCGCCGATCAGCCGTGCGAATCGCCGGCCGGCCAGTGGGAAGGGTGCGTGGTCGTCGAAAGCCGCAACCGCGTCAACGAGTCGACCACCCTCGTCAACGAGATGACCTTCGCGCCGCGGGTGGGCATCGTGAAGCTCGCGACGGTGCTCGAGGCCAACGGCAAGCAGCTCCCGCAGTCGCGGCTGTCGCTGCTCAAGTTCAGCCCCGCGGGCAAGTGACAGCTCCTCGATCATCGGGAGATCTGTCACGCTCGCCCGATGAACGTCCGCGTGGCGGTGCTGACGACCGGGCTGCTGTTGGGAAGCGCCTGCAGCTCCAACAGCGCCAAGTGCACGCCGTCATCTTGCTCGGCCGGTTGCTGTGACTCGAGCGGAACCTGCCAACCGGGAAGTTCCGGGAGCGCGTGTGGGACGCTCGGTGGATCGTGCTCGACGTGTGCGCTCGGGCAGCGTTGCGCCCTCGGGGTCTGCGAGGCCGTGTCGAATGGAGGCGGCGGCGGAACGGGCGGCGGTGGTGGCGGTACCGCGACCGGTGGTGGCGCGGCGACCGGTGGCGGCACGATGACCGGCGGCGGCACGGCGACCGGCGGCGGCACGGCAACCGGCGGCGGCACGGCAACCGGAGGCGGCACGGCGACCGGAGGCGGCACGGCGACCGGAGGCGGCTCGGCAACCGGAGGCGGCTCGGCAACCGGAGGCGGCACGGCGACGGGAGGCGGCACGGCAACTGGTGGCGGCGTGGCAACTGGCGGTGGCACGGCGACTGGAGGGGGCTCCGGAAACTGCGACGGCTGCGTGCTCCCCAGCGGCGTCTGCGTGCCGTCGCAAGTCAGCGCCTCGAATGTCAGCAACTGCGGCCTCAACGGAGTGAGCTGCCGCCCGTGCAACAGCGGCGAGCTGTGCGTATCGGGTGTCTGCATGACGGTCTCGGGGTCGGCAAGAGTCGGATCTGCCTGCGTCGGAGACGCGGATTGCCGGGCGGCACTTGGCTCGGCCGCCATCTGCAAACAGGCGACGTCGACCGGGAACGGGGTGTACGCGAACGGCTACTGCACGCTGCGATGCCCGGCCTCAGCCTGTCCGACAGGCTCGACCTGCGTCCCCATCGACCCGTCATTTGGCGAGGAGACAATCTGTTGGGACAACTGCTCAACGTCTGACCCGTGCCGCGGCGCGGGGTATCGGTGCTACGTGGTGGCCGGCGGTGGCAGCGCGTGCTGGATCAGCCCGCTTCCATCAGCCGACGCCGGCCCTCCAGCAGACAAGGTCGGCAATCCCTGCCTCAGCACCTCCGACTGCATCAATCCGCCGACCACCGGCGGCGCATGCCTCACGACCGATTTCGGCTTCACCTGGCCCGGTGGCTATTGCTCTCGGACGTGCCTCACCGACGCGGCGTGCTCAGCCGACGGCGGTGCGGTCTGCCTGGATCTCACCGGCGTGGACCAGAGGTGCGTCACGAAGTGTCTCGGCGGCGACGGTGGCCAGTCGAACTGTCGGACTGGCTACGTGTGCTCGCCCTACACCGTGACCCTTGGCGACGGTGGCCAGGCCTTCGCCAGCGACGGCGTGTGCTTGCCGCCGTAGCGAGTCCACGCTCGTACGCCCCGAAGGCGCCGGAAACACGGCACTTTCCCCCGGCCATCGGGTGAGGCGTCGCTTGAACGAGGCCCTTCGCGGCACTACCGTCGAGCTGTGGACGCCGAGCTTTCCAACGAAGAGATGATCCTGGGCTTCCTCGCCGAGAGCGGGGAGGACTACGTCTCGGGCGCGGCGCTGTCTGACAAGCTGGGGCTCTCGCGCACCGCGGTGTGGAAGCACGTCGAGCAGCTGCGCAAGCTCGGCTACCGCATCGACGCGCAGGCCTCCCGGGGCTACCGGCTGCTCGAGGTGCCCGACCGCCTCACCGTGTTGGAAGTCGGCCCGCTGCTCACCACGCGTGAGCTCGGCCGCACCCTGCACGCCGAAGACGAGCTGCCGTCGACGAACGCGAAGGCCTTCGAGCTCGCGCAGGAAGGCGCGTTTCACGGCGAGGTGGTGATCGCCGAGGTGCAGACCGCGGGGAAGGGCCGTCGCGGTCGCGCGTGGGTGTCGCCCGCCGGCAAGAACCTCGCGATGAGCGTCGTGCTGCGCCCCGAGACGCACGCGCCGGGCAGCCAGGAAGCCACGCCCATCAGCCCCGTGCGCGCGCCCGAGCTGACGCTGGTGGCCGCGGTGGCGCTGGTCGAGACGCTCGCCGACTCCGGCGTCGAGGCCAGCATCAAGTGGCCCAACGACGTGATGGTCGGCGGCAAGAAAATCGCCGGCGTGCTCACCGAACTCTCCGCTGACGTCGAGCGGGTGCACTTCGTGGTGGTCGGCATCGGCGTCAACTTGAACTCCGAGCTGAGCGACTTCCCGCCCGAGGTGGCCGAGCTGGCGACGTCGGTCACCATCGAGCGCCGCAGCCCGGTGCACCGCGCGCTCTTCACGGCGGCGCTGCTGGGCAAGCTCGAGGCCTGGTACGAGACGTGGGCCGAAGACGGCTTCGCGCCGATTCGCGCCGCGTGGAAGAAGCACGCGCCGATGCTGGGCCAGGAAGTGCTCGTGCGGTCCGACGCGAAGGAAGTGCGGGGCATCGCGCGCGACATCGATGAGACCGGCGCGCTGCTGCTCGAGGTGGGCGATCGCACCGAGCGCATCTTGTCGGGCGACGTCGAACAGGTTCGCACCCGGAAGAGCTGACGCACGCCAACCACGGCCATGCTCCTCGCCATCGACGTCGGCAACACCAACACCATTCTCGGCGTCTACGACGGCAAGCACCTGCGCTCGCACTGGCGCATCGAGACCACCGCGCGCCGCACGGCCGACGAGTCGGGCATGCTGGTGCTGCAGCTCTTCGCGCACGCGCAGCTCGATGCGCGGAAGATCGACGCGGTGGTGGTCTCGAGCGTGGTGCCGACGCTGCAGCTGACGCTCGAGAAGATGAGCGAGCGCTACTTCGGCAAGAAGCCCGTCTTCGTGGGCCCGGGCGTGAAGACCGGCATGCCGATTCTCTACGACAACCCGCGCGAGGTCGGCGCCGATCGCGTGGTGAACGCCGTCGCCGCGTGGGAACGCCACCAGACCTCGCTGATCGTCGTCGACTTCGGCACCGCGACCATCTTCGACGCCGTCACCGCGAAGGGCGAGTACGCGGGCGGGGCAATCACCCCGGGCATCACCATCTCGATGGACGCGCTGGTGCGCAACGCGTCACGGCTGCCGCGCGTGGAGTTCGCCCGGCCCCCGCACGTGATCGGCAAGAACACCGTGCACTCCATGCAGGCGGGCCTGGTGTTCGGCTACGTGGCGATGGTCGACGGCATCTGCGAGCGCATGAAGAAGGACCTCGGGCCACAGACGAAGGTGGTCGCCACCGGCAGCCTCGCGCCGTTGCTCGCCTCGGAGTCGAAGGCGATCGAAGAAGTCGATGAATTCCTGACCCTCGACGGGTTGCGCATCATTCACGAGAGGAACCTTTCATGAGCGACGAACAGGCGGCGCCGGCGGCAGATCCCGCGGCGGCGGGCGGGTGCCCGATCACGGCCGACTTCCTGGCCGAGAACATGCGCAAGCACGTCGACCCGAAGGCGCCCGTGCCGCTGCGCATGATGGCCGCCAAGGCGCTTGTGCCGTTGAGCCCGGCCGACATGCTCAGCGTGCTGTTCATGCTGTCGTACGACCCCGACGAGAAGGTCAGGGAAACGGTCGCCAAGACCGCGTCGACGCTGCCCGATCGCATCGCGGCCTCCGGCTTCCGCGACGAAGAGGTGCACCCGCCGGCGCTCGGCTTCTTCCTGCGGCAGTACGGCAACCACGACGCGTACGCCGAGATGCTGATCCTCAACGGCAACACGCCCGACGACGCCGTCGCGGCGGTGGCCGAGAACTGCAGCAAGCGCACCGCCGAGATCATCGGTCAGAACCAGCTGCGCCTGCTGCGCAGCGACAGCATCATTCGCGCGCTCGCGAAGAACCCCGAGGCCGCGGGCGCGCTGATCGACGGCGTTTGCGACTTCGCGGTGCGCAGCGGCATGACGCTCGACGACGTGCCGCAGATGATCGAGGCGCGCGTTCGATTGTTCGGCGCGCAGGCCGCGGTCACGCCGCCGCCGGCCCAGGGCCCCACCGCCGACGCGGTGATGGCCGAGTTCTCGATGCCCGACGCGCAGCCGGGTCAGACCGAGGAAGGCGCGCCCCCGATGGACGAGGGCGTCAAGCTCTCGCTCAGCAAGCGCATCATGTCGATGAACGTGTCGGAGAAGATCAAGCTCGCCACCAAGGGCAACAAGGAAGCCCGCGGCATCTTGATTCGCGACTCCAACAAGCTGGTGTCGGTGGCGGTGATTCGCAGCCCGCGCATCACCGACGGCGAGGTGCTCGCGCAGGCGCAGAACAAGGTCGCCAACGAAGAGGTGCTGCGCGTCATCTATTCGAACCGCGAGTGGCTGCGGAAATACGCCATCAAGCTCGCGCTGGTGAAGAACCCCAAGGTGCCGCAGGGCGTGTCGATGCGCCTGCTCAACTCGCTGCACGAGCACGACGTGAAGTCGCTCGCCAAGGACAAGAACGTGCCCGGCACGGTGCAGATGCTCGCCAAGAAGCAGATGGACAAGAAGGGCGCGCCCAAGCGCGACGAGGGCAACAAGTAACGCTGCCCTGCGGGCGCTGCGTCAGGCCTCGGCGAGTTCGTCGATGTCGAGGTCTTCGCCGTCGGCCGGCTGCTCGTTGAGCGTGTCCATCGCCGCCTGGAGGTTGGTGCGGAGGCGATCGGTCTGTTCCTGGTAGGCCTTGAGGCGCGCCTGCGCGCGGTTGGCCTTTTCCTGGGCCTGGGTGCTGGCCTCTTCGGTGTCCGCCAGGCGCTGGCGCAGCCCGCTGATCTCGTCGGCGAAGCTGGTGGCCTGCGTGGTGAGCTGGGTGCGGGCGGAGTCGAGGTCCATCTGCGCCTGCTCGAGCTGCGAGCGCACGTCTTCGGCTTCCTTCGAGCGCTCTTCGAGCTGCGACTTGAGCGCCTCGATCTCGCCGCGCGCCTCCGCGAGGTCCGACTCGGCGGTCTGGCGGGCGGTCTCCGATTCCTGCTGGGCGGCCTTGAGGCCCTCGGCCTGGCCGTCGAGCTCGGCGACGCGGGTGTTGAGCGCGTCGAAGTCGGTCTGCAGCGTCGACAGCTTGGCGCTCGCCGAGCGCGCCTCTTCCTTCGCCGACAACAGCTGCTGGTCGACCTTCTTGCGCTCGGCCGCGAGCTGATCGGCCTTCGCCTGCAGCGTCTTGACCTGTGCGTCCTTCTTGGCCTGCTCGCCGGTCGCCTCGCTCAGCTGCTGCTCGAGGGTGTTTTCCTTCTCGTGCAGCTCGACGATTTCCTGTTCCTTGGCGTTGAGCTCGTTCTTGAGCTTGAGGATTTCCTTGTCCTTCTTCGTGCCCGCCTCGCGGAGCGCGAAGACCGCCTTGTCGTCGGACTTGCCGGAGCTGCTGCGCGCCGTCTCGAGCTCGGTGCTCTTGTTGTCGAGCTGGCTCTCGAGCTCGCGCACCTTGGCCTCGAGCTCTTCGGTGCGGGCCTTCGACTCGTCGAGCGCCGACGTGAGCTCGGCCACCTTCGTGCGGAGCTCGGGGTCGCTCGTCATCGAGGGCGACGAGCTGAACGTCTTCACCGCGACGGGGGCGCTGGTGGGGGCGGGCGGCATGAAGCCGACCACGGTGCGATCGCCGGGGTCGACCTCTTCCTCGGCGGCGACGCTGATCTCGCTGATCTCTTCTTCGACGGGCGGCGGCGCGGCCTCGACCTCGGCCGGCTTGTCTTCCTGGAACATCGAGTCGACCATCGCCAGGTCGGGCTCCCCGGCGGCCGCTTCTTCGACGGGTTCCTCGAGCGGAATGTCGCCGACCTCTTCTTCGAGCAGCGAGCCGGGGTCGAAGCTCTCTTCGGCGGCCGAGGTCTCGGCGGCGGCGGGCGGGGGAGGGAAGCCGATCAGCTTGCCCACGCCTTCGACCAGCGCGCTCGCGCTCAGCGGCTTGCCCAGGTAGTCCTCGGCGCGCGTCTTGAGCTTCTGGTGCTGCGCGAAGCCCTTGGGGTCACCGACGATGATGATCGGCACCGCCTTGAGATCGTCGTCGCTCTTGAGCTTCTTGCAGATGATGTAGCCGTTCTGGCCGGCATCGAGATCGACGGCGAGCACCACCGCGGTCGGCTTCTTCTTGCGAATCAGCTCGGGAGCGCCCTTGCCGTCGGTCGTCTCCTCCACCGTGAAGCCTCGGGTCTGGAGGCCCTCGCGGAATTCCTTCATCAGCGCGAGGTCTTTCTCGACGATCAGGACTGATTTCGACATGGCTGCAGAAAGGCTAGTTCCCGCGTCCGAGGGGGTCAACGAAACCCAAGGACCGCGTCAGCGTGTGTCAGCTCGCGTCAACGCTGTAGTGCCGCTGGGCGCACGTCGACCGGCGCGCTGGTGCCGGGCACCGGGGCACCGGCCGCACCGGGGGTCGACGGCACGAGGTCGCGAATGTCGGCTTCGTCGAGGTCGGTGACCAGCTGGTACACCACGTCGCCCTCGCGCCAGCTCACCACGTTGTAGCCGTGGCTCGAGCCCATGGCGGGCTCGCTGCCCACGTCGACCTCGCCGTCGTCGCCGTAGACGAACAGGCCCATGACGCGGCCGTCGCCGTTGGCGCTGGCGTTGGTGACCCGGCCCGGTACGGCGTCGTAGCGAATGTAGGCGGCCGGCTTGTCGCGCACCTGCAACAGGCGGCCACCGGCGGCGCGGGCGTTGGGGAAGCGCGGCACGCTGACGCGGTAGTCGAGCTTGCCGCCGAACCAGCGCTCGATGCCCTCGGGCGACTGCTGCACCTCGAGGGGGAACTGGCGGGCGTGGCGCAGGGCGGCGTCTTGCTCGAACAGGCGGCGCTGGTAGCCGCGCCAGCCCTGGTGCCCGGCGACGACGACCACCGCGACCCCGGCGGCGAGCGCCATCGCGCGACGGACGCTTGCCCGGCGCGTGGTGGCCTCGTCCCGACGGAGGTTCTCGAAGAGGCGCGCCTTGAACTCCGGCGGCGCGGTGGGCGCGGCGCTGCGTGCGGCCTGGCGAATGGCGAGCAGGTTGTGGCGCTCGATCTCGACGTGGCGGCGGCAGGTCTCGCAGGTCGCGAGGTGGTTCTCGACGCCCAGGCGCGCCTCGTCGATCAACTCACCGTCGAGGTACGGGGTGCTCTGGAGCTCGAGTTCGCGACAGTCCATTTCGGCTTTCCAGCTTCGGTCTCAACAACCCGCGGTCAGGCGAGCTTCTTCCGCTCCCGGTATGCGTTCAAGTCGACGGCCCCGCCTTCCGGCAGGCCCTGCTCGCGCGCCAGCAGGATCTTCTGCAGCTGCTTGCGCCCGCGGAAGAGGCGGCTCATCACCGTGCCGACGGGCACGTCGAGGATCTCGGCGATCTCCTTGTACGAGAACTCCTGGAGGTCAGCGAGGATCACCACCATGCGGAAGTCGATCGACAGCGAGTCGATGGCCTTCAGCACGTCGTCGCTCATCACGCGATCGAGGAGGTATTCCTCGGGGTTCTGCACCTGCTCGGTGACGTCGGCGGAGAAGAAGCGCGCCTCGACCGACTGGCGCTCCGATTCGTCCTGCAGGCTGCGCTCACGCGTGCTGCGGCGGTAGTCGTTGATGAAGGTGTTGGTGAGGATCTTGAAGATCCACGCGCGGAAGTTGGTGCCCTGCTCGAAGCGATCGAAGAACCGCCACGCGCGCATCACGGTGTCCTGCACCAGGTCTTCCGCGTTGCGCTCGTTGCGCGTCAGACGCAGGGCCGCGGCGTAGAGCCCGTCGAGCCACGGCGTGAGCTGGGCCTCGAAGGTCGCGCGCTGCGTCTTGGTGCGGGAAAAGCCGAACATGAACGACTCCAGTGAACGGCCGGGTAACAACCGGCGGGCGAGTTTGTTCCTGCTGCAACGTGTGGCGAGGCCCGCCCGCCACAGAGCAGAAGCACGAGCACCCGCCGTGCCGATTGCCGGAATGCGTCAAGTCATTGATTTTAGATGGGATTAGCCGTTCGGGCTGCGCAGCTGAACTCGCAGCCGCCGTGACAGTCTGACTCACGTGCTGCGCAATCGACACGCGCTTTGGCAACCAACGACAGCGAACGGCAACACGGCAAAACGAGCGGTCCCGGCGGGATTCGAACCCACGACCCCTGGCTTCGGAGGCCAGTACTCTATCCAGCTGAGCTACGAGACCTGATGCGCCTGAAAAACGGCGGACCCCCTATATACACAAGGGCGTCGAAAGTCCTGACCGAAGAAGTCGAAACCATGCGCTTCGGCAACCACTGGGTAGAGTGCCCGCGATGACTACCGACAACGGCCGGATGCTCGGTCGCTACCAGCTGCTCTTCATGCTCGGTCAGGGCGGCATGGGCGAAGTGCACCTCGCGCGGCTCACCGGCGCGGCGGGCTTTGAGAAGCTCTGCATCGTCAAGACCGTGCTGCCGAACCTGATGGGCGATCAGAGCTTCATCGATCGGTTCCA
Source organism: Myxococcaceae bacterium (assembly GCA_046351675.1). GTDB lineage: Bacteria > Myxococcota > Myxococcia > Myxococcales > Myxococcaceae > Archangium_A. Next base: position 288,500 of record JAXLYB010000003.1, on the reverse strand, counting down.
CCATGAAGCGCGCGTGCTGGTGCAGCTGACGCACTCGAACATCGCTCAGGTCTACGACATGGGTGAGGTCGACGGCACGCTGTACATGGCCATCGAGTACGTGGCGGGCGTCGATCTCTCGCGCGTCGAGACGCGCATCGAGCGGCAGCAGCTGGCGATGCCCGTCCCCATGGCGCTCTTCATCGGCCAGAAGATCAGCGAGGCGCTCGGCTACGCGCACCGCAAGGTCGGCGCCGACGGTCAGCCGCTGGGCATCGTGCACCGCGACGTGTCTCCGCAGAACGTGATGGTGTCGTACGAGGGCGAGGTGAAGGTCATCGACTTCGGCCTCGCGAAGTCGACCGCGCGCAGCAAGCACACGCTGCCGTCCACCGTGATGGGCAAGCTCGGGTACATGTCGCCCGAGCAGGCGCTCGCCAAGCCGGTCGATCACCGGTCCGACATCTTCTCGGCGGGCATCGTGGTGTGGGAGATGCTGGCTGGCCGCTCGATGTACCAGGGCGGCACGATGAGCGAGATGGTGGCGCAGATGGCGGTGGCCGAAGTGCCGTCGCTGAGCGGCGCCAACCCCGAGATCTCGCCGACCCTCGAGGCGATCGTGATGCGGGCGCTCGCGAAGGATCCCGCGGCCCGCTACCAGCGCGGTGACGACTTCGCGCGCGCGCTCAACGAGTACGCGGTGAAGGAATCGATGACGGTCGGCGCCGAAGACGTCGGCAACTACGTGCGCTCGATGTGCCCCGAGGAATTCGCGGCCGAGCGGCAGCTGCAGTCGAAGCTCTCGGTGATGCGGCGCAAGGGCGCGACGGCCGAGGTCGCGCCGGCGGCGGAGCCGGAGCTCGAGGGCACCTTCATGCGCCCGTCGAGCGAGGTGCAGGCGGCGCCGTCGAAGACCAACTCGGGTCAGCAGCTCACGGCGGCGCAGCGCGCGATGTCGATGGCGACGCCGGCCCCGAAGGCGAAGTCGTTGCCGCCGCAGCCGAAGGCGCGCTCGATTCCTCCGGCGCCGGTGCAGGCCCCGGTCGCCGAAGAGGCCGCCGGAGATGACGCGCCGATCGCACCGCCGCAGAAGAGCCGCTTGCCGATGGTGATCGGTGCGCTGGTCGCGGTGATCGCGCTCGCAGGTGGCGGGCTGGTGTACCTCAAGCAGCAGGGCGACGACCCGCAGCCGAAGGACCCGAAGGATCCGATCGCCAGGGTCGAGCCGAAGAAGGACCCCGAGCCCGTCGCCGTGAAGGACCCCGAGCCGACGAAGGACCCCGAGCCGACCGACAACCCCTCGCCGCGCAAGGATCCCGAGCCGGCGAAGGATCCCGGCGGCGAGCCGGTCGCGCTCGAGCAGGTCACGGTCGACGGCAAGGTGTGGAAGGTGCTTCGCAAGAACGGCGAGGACCTGATGATCCTCGACAAGAAGGACAAGGTCGCCGAGGGCGATCGCGTGAACCTCGTCGGCGAGCCGGGCGAAGACGGAAGGCGCCCGCTCTATGGCCGCGGCGCCGTGATGGCGGTGAAGGGCTCGCTGGCGACGCTGCTGTTCGACGACGACGTGAAGCTGCCGGAGAAGGTCTACGCCGCGAAGGACAGCACGCCGCGCCCGAAGGTCGCGAAGAACCCCAGCGGCACGAAGAGCGAGCCGGGCAAGACGGAACCGGGGAAGACCGAGCCGGGCAAGACGGAACCGGGGAAGACCGAGCCGGTGAAGACCGAGCCCGTCGCCGCGAAGGATCCCGAGCCCGCGAAGGACCCGGAGCCCGCCAAGGATCCCGAGCCGGCGAAGACCAACGCCCCGTCGAACATCACGCAGCTGCGCGGCTCGATTCGCATCGCGTCGAACCTGGTCGGCAACCGCGTGGTCTTCGTGCAGAGCGACAACAGCTTCACCATCTCGGGGTGCGAGCTGCGGCTGCCCAGCAACGTGTTCTTCAAGCTGAAGAAGGCGGTCGGCCCCAACGAGCTGCTCAAGGTGCCGTTCAAGGCCTTCGCGCCCGACGCGCGCCAGCCTGACCCGCAGTTCAAGTCAGACTGGGCCGCGATGTATTGCCGCGAGGGCACCGGCTACTGGAAGACCCAGTACGAGCACAAGTGAGCGATCACTTCTGAGCGATGTCCCACTTGAGGCGCTTCCACGAGGCGCGGAGGGCGGCGGCGTCTGAGTCGACCACCTTGCCTTCCTTCTCGCGCCCGTCGAGGAAGAACACGAAGTCCATCTGCGGGTTCTTGCTGTCGGCCTCGGCGTCGAAGCGCTTGATGAACTCGTTGGCGGGCAGGGTGCGGCGGCCAGCGACGTCGACGAGCTCGATGGTGATGCCCTTCGCGTCGGCCGCCGGCTGGTACGACTTGTAGACGAGCTCGGTGCACACCAGCGACGCGTCGGAGAAGAAGTCGAAGTCGAAGTCGTACGGGCGGCCCTGGTACTTGAACGCCCGCTCGATGGCGCGCGCCTTTTCCACCTTCGAGAGCCGCGGCCGCAGCGCCGCGAGGTAGTCGACGCCGAACGCGTGCTCGGTGGCGGTGAAGCTGACGCCTTCGCTGATCGACTCGATCACGCGAATGGGGCCGTGGCCCTGGAAGTCCTTCTCGGTCGAATAGGTCTTCCACTTCGCCGGGTAGCGCTTCTCGAGCAGCTGGCTGAACGTCGCGGCCTTCTCGGGCTGCGCGGCGGCCCACTTGCTGACCTCGGGGTCGGCGTCGAAGGCCATGATGAGATCGGGCGTGGCGCCGACGTAGAGCAGGGCGTGCGGCCAGAAGCCGGGCAGGCCGATGTTCGAGAGGAACCAGTTCTGGCGCGTGACGAGGATGTCGCCGGGCTCGAGGCGGGGGAGCACGAGCGTGGTGATGTCCTTCTCGGTCAGCAGCGGCTTGCCGATGCGCGCGACGCGGGTGTCGCCCATCCATTCCGCGAAGGTCTTCTGGGCGGGGAAGATGGTCTCCATCGAGGTGTCGACCGCGATGTCCTTGGCGTTGCCGAGGAAGAGCTTGCCGCCGTGCTTCACCAGTTCCTTCTTGGCGTCGCCGGAATCGGCCTTCATCTCGTCGACCGCCCACTTCACGCCCGGCGCGTCGCCGCCCTTCTGCTTCTTGAGCAGCGGCACCGCGAGCACGCCGTAGTTGTCACCGGTGAAGAGCTGCACCGAGGTCGCGACGTGAATCGCCTTCATCTTGAACGCCGCGAACGCGCCCTTGGGAATGCCGTACTCGTCGTTCTCCTCGTCGAAGAGGATCTCGAGCTGTTTGTTGTTGAGCGCGTACTCGGCGAACTTGAGGCCCTGCGAGAGCAGCGCGGTGAGCGCGGTGTGCGTGACGAGGAAGCCCCACGCGTGCCGCTTGTCGGTCGGCGAGAGCTTCACGAAGTTCCAGTACTTGTGGCGCAGGCCCTCGGTCGCCGAGAAGTAGGCGAAGAGCGAGCCCCAGGTGCTCAGCAGCGTCTGCTTCTGCTCGGGCGAGTAGACGGTGTCGGCCTTCGCGTTGAAGAGCGTCTTGTTGCCGTCGACCTTCTTCATCACGCCGCGCATGCCGTCGACGAACTGCTTGAGGGTGTCGAGGTCGTGGCGCGCGGTCTCGACGAAGGCGTCTTCCGACAGCGAGTACACGTCGCCCTCGACGGGCGCGGCAGCCAGGACGGTCAGGGTCAGGAGCAGGGAGGTCATCGGGCGGCACCATACCTCCCGCGCTATGAAGAACGGCATGGCGACCGTCGGGAAGTTGATCGAGGACGAAGCGGGCATCGAGGCGCTGGTCAACTCGCTCAAGCGGGTGGCGGTGCTGGGCATCAAGACCGAGGCGCAGGCGTCGCAGCCGGCCTTCTCGGTGCCGCAGTACGTGCAGAGCCAGGGCATCGAGGTGGTGCCGGTGCCGGTGTACTACCCCGAGGTGAAGGAGATTCTCGGGCGGCCGGTGTTCCGCACCGTCTCGGCGATTCCGGGGGAGATTGATCTGGTGGATGTGTTTCGGCGGCCGCAGGACATCGATCAGCACGTCGATGATCTGATCGCGAAGAAGCCTCGGGCGGTGTGGTTTCAGCTCGGCATTCGCAATGACGCGGCGGCGAAGCGGCTGACGGATGCGGGGATCGACGTGGTGCAGGATCGGTGTTTGCTCGTCGATCACCGGATGTACGCGAAGCGGCGTTGAGCTGGGTTTCTCCTCACCCCGACCCTCTCCTCTGAAGAGGAGAGGGAGTTCTTCTCAGTCTTCGCCGGTCCAGCCGGCGCTGGGCTCGTCGAGCGCGCGGAGCGCTGACGCGCGGCCGGCGTTCACCGCGTCGACGCCGCGGTGCATCTCTTTCGGACTGACGGGCGGCAGGCGCGACGTGACGACGTGCACCTCGACGCCGCGTGCGCGCAGCAGCTCGAGCTGGAGGCGGAAGTGATCCTTGCGCACCGCCGCGAAGCCGCTGGCCATGCCGCTGGCGTACGCGAACGGCCCGTTGGGCTCGCGCGCGCCGTCACGGCTGGGGAGGAAGTGCACCACCAGCGAGTCGAGCTGGCCGGGGCACGCGTCCCACAGCGCGAGGGCGGGCGCCTTGTCGACGATGCCACCGTCCCACAGCAGGTGCTCGCCGCGGCGCACGGCCTGGAAGAGCCCGGGGTACGCGCAGGTGGCGTGAATGGCCGAGGGCAGATCGCCCTCGCGCAGGACGAGCGGCGCCTGCGTGGTGAGGCTGGTCGCGACGAGCACGAGCGGCGCGCCGACGGCGTCGAAGGTGCGCACGGGCAGGAAGTCGTCGAGCAGCGCGCGGAAACGCTCGCCGGCGAGCAGGCCGGTGGTGCGCGAGGTGCGGGCCAGCGCACCGCGTGCGAGCTCGAGCCACGACGGGTCCCAGAAGTCGTCGCGCTTGCGCTGGAGCAGCAGCTCGATGGTGCGCGCGGGTGGCACTCCGGCGGCCGTGAACGCCGCGATCATGCCGCCCGCCGAGGTGCCGGCCCACGCCGCGGGGCGCACGCCGCGCGAGAGCAGCCCATCGACGAAGCCGGCGTGGCCGTAGAAGCCGAAGTAGCCGGCCGACAGCACCACGCCCACGCGCTTGCCGCGCAGCTGATCACCGAGGGACGTCACTCGCGCTGCCACGCCTCGTACACCGACACGGTGCTCACCAGCACGGCGAGCAGCACGAAGGGCAACGACCACAGGCTCAGCGTTCGCAAGAGCCCGTCACCCAGCAAGAGCGCGAGCGAGACGAGGAAGAGCACCAGCGCGTCGAGGCCGAGCTCCAGCGGCCGCGGCTGGATGCCGGGCTCCTCGGGGTTGATGGGCCACGACGGCACCGGCGGGCGCGGGCCCCAGTTGGCGTGCGCGAGCCAGCGGCTCCACATGAAGCGGCGCGTGCCCCACGCGAAGATGAAGGTGCCGGCGCACACCGCGATGAAGCCGATAGAGAGCGCCGCGATGGTGAGGTAGCCCAACGACAGCACCAGCGCGGGCAGGCTGATCAAGTAGAGCGCCCACGCGCAGAGCGCCGCGGTGTCGGTGTGGTGCGGTGCGCGGGGCAGGGCGTCGGGCTTCTTGCCCTGCAGCGGGCGGCTCAGCTCGCCGGGCGCGGTGTCGACGCCGTCGACGATCGCGAGCACCAGCGGCAGCAGGTCTCCGGTGAGCTGCCCCTCGCCGCGGAAGTCGGCCTCGTTCAGCTTGCGGCTGCGCACCTTCACCGCGGGATCGAGGAACGTCGCGGCGGCGTCGAGCACGTCGTTCAACTTCTTGAGGCCCTCCATCGGAATGGAGTGGCGCGACACGGTGTCGAGCGCGCTGGCGCGCAGCATCACGGGCCGCTGTTCGCGGAGGGTGAAGAGCACCGCGCGATCGGCGGCTCCCTCGTCGGGGCGCCAATCGAGCACGGTGATCGCGGTGACGTCGCCGGGGTTGAAGGTGACGGTCTCGCCGGTGTTGGCGAGCACGCGCCACGGGCTCTCGAGGTGGAGCTCGCGCCCCACGGTCCACGACAGCTCAGAGGGGGGCTGTTCGGGGCCGGCGACCAGCGCCCCGAGTCGCAACCGTTGCACCTGGTTGGCGATGCGCTCGGCGTCGCTGGCCGACTCGAAGATGGCGAGCAGCCGCGGCACCTGGATGGCGATGTCGGGGTGGAGGCTCCCCACGCGCTTGCTCAGCACGTCGCGAAGCTCGTCAGGCACCTTGCCGGGACCAATGAAGACGGCGTGGCGCGCGGCGAACATGAGAGGCCAACCCCTCAACCCGCCGGGGTGTGAAAAGGAGCCTGTCACGGCTCGTTGCGACCTGTAGCGGTTTTCTTGCGGGGTCGATCGCGAGGTGTACTTTTCGCGCTGCGCATGGACCGTCGTCGACAGGTGGTGTGGGGCGCGGTCGTGGTGGCGCTGGTGCTCGCGGCTGGCTCGTTGTCGGGTGAGGGTGGCTTTCGCCGCTACGCCCGCCTGAAGCGTGATCTGCAGTCGCTCGAAGAGCGCAACCAGCGCCTCGAGGCCGACAACCTGCGGCTCAAGCGCGAGGTGCAGCGGGTGCGATCGGAGCCGGCCGCCCTCGAGCGCGCCGCCCGCGAGACCCTGGGGCTCGTGAAGCCCGGAGAGATCGTCTTCAACGTGGAGGCTCCATGACGCCGCTCACCTCGCTGCCCCGTTTCCGCCCGGTGAAGCCGACCCGCGGCGAGGTGCTCGGCGTCGGCTTCACACCCGGGCGCTGGCTGCAGGCGCTCGTGCGGTTGGTGCCGCTGGCCTCGGTGCTGGCGATCTTCGCGTTCCTCTCGCGCGGTCACCTGCGGGCGATCGACGCACTCGGCCTCCCCGACGTGATCGCGCTGGGGGCGCTGGTGTGTGGCGGTGCGTTGGCGATCGCGCGCCGCGTGCGCCGGGCGATGGCGGGGCTGCCGATCGCGCTGCGCGACGAGCTGGAGTTCGGCGGCACGATTCTCGCGGCGGCCTTCGTGACCGTCTCGCTCGGCGGCGAGCTGCTCTTCCCGCTGGTGTACCTGCTGATGGCCTTCCTGGTGACGTTCTTGCCGCGCCCGGCGGCGGCCACGTTGCTCGCGGCGGCCGTGTTGTTCGACGCGCTGCTGACGCTGCCCGAGCGGTGGGCCGTCTTCGGTGGGCGCACCGTCTTCCTGCTGCTCTTCGCGGGGCTGTACCACCTCGTGCTCTCGGCTCGGCTGGCGGCGGCGCGCAAGGCCGAAGACGACGCGGTGAAGAACAAGATCAAGGATCTCGAGGAGCGCGCGCGCACGTTCCGGCTGGTGTCGAGCGGCGCGTCGGACTCCATGCCCGGCGTGAAGGACCAGGAGAAGTGGCTGGTCGCTGCGGTGAAGGAGATCGAGGGCGCGACGGGGAGTGCGCTCGAGATCGCCGAGACCGCGCTGTCGACGCACACGGTCGGCGTCTTCCTGCTCACCAGCGACGATCGCTCGCTCAAGCTCCACGATTGCCGCTCGAGCTCGGAGCAGATCCAGCGCGAGCGCTTCGCGGCGGGCGAGGGCATCTTCGGGGCGCTGCTCAAGCGCGGCGTGCCGGTGCGCATGAACGGCATGAGCCCGCTCAAGGGCGTGACGCACTACGAGATCGGCGGCACGCAGGTGTGCTCGCTGCTCGCGGTGCCGATTCTCGAGGCGAGCGGGCTGGTGCGCGGCGTGCTGGTCGCCGACCGGCTCGAGAACAAGCCGTTCAGCGAGGCCGACGAGCGCTTGCTGCAGGTGATCGCGGGCGAGGTGTGGCGCGCGATCGAGGTCGAGCGCGTGATGTCGTACATTCGCCGGAGCCGCGACGAGAAGGATCGGTTCTTCCGCGCCATCGAAGAGCTCAACCGCGCCGGCTCGCCCGACCAGGTGTTCCTCGCGGTGCTCGAGAGCGCGCGCCAGATCGCGCCGCTCGAGTTCTGCGCCGTCACCCTGGTGTCCGAGCAGGACGGTCAGCGCATGCACCGCATCATGCGCATGTCGGGCGTCACCTCGGCCGGCCGCGCGCTCGAGAACGCGACGTTCGCCGACAACAACGGGCTGGTGGCCAACGTGGTGCGCTACGGCGCTCCGCTGCCCGGCCGCGACGCCGGCGCGATGGACCGGCAGATCATCTTCGACGACGACACCCAGATTCGCGGGCTGCAGTCGCTCAAGATCTTCCCGCTCATGGCGGGCGATCGCATTCTCGGCACGCTGGTGACCGGCTCGCGCAAGAAGGCTGCGTTCGCCAGCGACGAGCTGCGCATGCTCGAGGTGATCGCCATCCAGGCCGCGCAGGCCGTGCTCCGCGCCCAGCTGTACGAGGCGATGGAGAAGATGGCCACCACCGACGGCCTCACCGGGCTCTTCAACCACCGCACCTTCCAGGGCCGCTTCGACGAGCAGCTGGCCACCGCGCGGCGCTACTCGCGCAAGCTGTCGTTCATCCTCACCGACATCGATCACTTCAAGTCGGTCAACGACACCTACGGCCACCCCATGGGCGACCAGGTGCTCAAGGGCGTCGCGAAGATCCTCAAGGAGACCGCGCGCGACACCGACGTGGTGGCCCGCTACGGCGGCGAGGAGTTCGCGATCGTGATGCCCGAGACCGACGCGAAGGGCGCGCAGATCATCGCCGAGCGCATTCGCGAGCGCGTGATGAGGGAGGTCTTCCAGACCGACCAGGGCCCGCTCAAGGTCACGCTGTCGCTCGGCATTGCGACCTTTCCCGACACCGACGCCGACAAGCAGCACCTGATCGACCTCGCCGATCAATGTCTGTACTTCGCGAAGCGACACGGGCGAAATCAGACGGTGACGGTCGCGCAGATGCAGACGCACAAACCGCGCGCGGCGGAAGGGTAAACGCCCGCGCATGGGCATTCGGGGCCAACTGACGCTGCTCGTGCCCGGCATCGTGGCGCTGGCGTTGGCCATTGGCACCGTGTTCGAGGTGCGGCGTGAGCGGCGCGAGTCGCTCGAAGACTTCCGGCTGCGCAACGAGAAGGTGCTGCAGGCGATCGGCGTCACGGTCGCGGTGCAGATCGCGCAGAACGACATGGGCGGGCTCGATACGCTCATCGCGCACCTCTCTGAATCGCTGCAGCAGCGTGACTTGTTGGAGCTGGCGGTGCTCGACGACCAGGGCCGCGTGCTCGCCCACAGCGACCCGCAGCGCTTCAACTCGGTGGTGAGCGACCCGTTCTCGCTGGCGGCGATTCGGGCCGACGGCGTCACCTTCAAGCGCGAGGGGCAGGCGTACCTGCAGTCGGCGCCCTCGGTGTCGGGCATTCGGTGGGGCACCGTCACCGCGCGCTTCTCGCTCGAGCGCATCGGCGGCCAGTTCGAGCGCACGCGCAACCGGCTCGCGCTGACCTCGCTGCTCATCTTCCTGGTGGTGGGCGCGATTCTCTTCTGGGGCCTCGATCGCCTCGTCGTGCGGCCGGTGTTGACGCTGCAGCACGCGGTGCGGCGCATGGGCGAGGGCCACCTGACGACGCGCGTGCCGCCGCTGCGCGGATCCGAGCTGGGGGAGCTGACCGACACCATCAACCGCATGGCGTCGGCGCTGCAGCACGAGCGCGAGAACCTCGAGCGGGCGGTGAACGAGCGCACCCGTGAGCTGTCGGAAGCCAACGCGCGCCTCGAGCGCCTCGCGGTGACCGACGGCCTGACGGGCGTCTTCAACCACCGCCGCTTCCAGGAACAGCTGCAGGCCGAGCTCCTGCGGTCGGAGCGTCACAAGCGGCCGCTGGGCGTGCTGATGGTCGACGTCGACTTCTTCAAGAAGGTGAACGACGCGATGGGCCACCCCGCGGGCGACGAGTTGCTGCGGCGGCTCGCGCAGGTGCTGGGCACCGATCTCCGCCAGACCGACCTGATCGCGCGTTACGGCGGCGAGGAGTTCGCGGTCATCCTCCCCGAGACGACCAAGAGCGAGGCGATGCAGGTGGCCGAGCGCATGCGCATGGCCGTCGAGTCGCGCATCAACACCGGCACGCCGTGGCCGCACAAGGTGACCGTCAGCATCGGCGTGGCGACGTACCCGGAAGACGGCACCACCGGCGAGCAGGTGCTCAACGCCGCGGACCAGGCGATGTACGTGGCCAAGCGCCAGGGCCGCAACCGCGTGATCGGCGCGAGGGGAGTGGTGGCATGAGCGCGCTCCGCTGGGCGGTGCTGGTGTTCTCCGCGCTCGCGTTCGCGGGCTGCCACGAAGAAGACGAGGAGACGCCCCCCGAGCCGGCGCAGCGGATCACCGCTGCGCTGCCGGTCTTCTCGCCGCCCGCGGGCTTCACGAAGCTGCGCTTCGGGCTGGTGCCGTTCCTCTCGAAGGAGACGATCGCCAACAACCACCAGCGCCTCGCCGATCACCTCTCGAAGTCGCTCTCGGTGCCGGTGGAGCTGGTGGTGTCCGACAGCTACGGCGACGCCATCGCCCGGCTCGAGCGCGGCGAGTTCGATCTCGTCGAGCTGAGCCCGCTGACCTACGCGCAGGCGGTGAAGAAGGTGCAGCTCAAGTGCCTGGTGCAGACCATCGCCGACGGCTCGGCGACCGCCAGCGGCTACATCTTCGTGCGCGACGACAGCCCGCGGCGCACCATCGAAGAGCTCAAGGGCGCGAGCTTCGGCTTCGTCGACCCGATGTCGACCAGCGGCTACCTGCTGGCGCGCAAGGTGCTGAAGGATCGCGGCATCGACTGGCAGAAGGATCTTTCGCGCACCGAGTTCTTCGGGAACCACGAGGCGGTGCTGCTGGCGGTGCTCGAGGGCCGGGTGGACGCGGGCGCGACGTACCAGGGCTCGTTCGGCGCGCTGCGACGCTCGAAGGGCATCGACCCGCTCAGCTTCCGGGTGATCGCCAAGACGCCGCGCACGCCGCGCGACATCCTCTGCGTGCGCTCGGACATGTCGAGTGAGATCTCCGATGCCATCAAGGCGTCGCTGCTCTCGCTGACCGGCCGCGATCGACTGGGCCGCGAGATCCTCGGGCCGCTCAACCTCAACGGGTTCCACCCTGCCGACGATCACGCCTACGACCAGGTGCGGGCGATCGCGGCCGAGCTGGAGCCGTGAAGCCGGCGCTCGCGGTGACCGTCTCGGGCAAGCAGCCCGGCCGGTGGACTGATCGCGCGCAGGCGGTGGCCAGGGATGCTGGCGTGCCGTTCGTGCGGAGGGAGACGGGCAGCTCCCTCGAGCGCCTTGCGCAGACCGCGGCCACCGCGCTGCTGGTCTACGGCGGCGACGGGTGGGCGCTGCACGACGCCGAAGGGGTGCTGCCGTGGACGCCGGGCATGGCGCAGCTGCGCATCAAGCGGCTCGATCGCGACGGCGTCGGTGGTGACGATTACCTGCTGAAGGTGGCGGAGCTCCGGCCGGGCGACGTGGTGATCGACGGCACGCTGGGGCTCGGCAGCGACGCGCTGGTGTGCGCGCACCGGGTGGGGCCGAGGGGCAGGGTGATCGCGGTCGAGGCCTCGCTGCCGCTCTGCCTGTTGACGCGCGAAGGCCTGCGCGACTCCGAGCTCCCCGCGGCCGAGCACATCGAGTGTCACCACGCGCGGGCGATCGACTTTCTGCGCGCGCGCGCCTCGGGGAGCGCCGACTGCGTGATCTTCGACCCGATGTTCGAGAAGCCGAAGAAGTCGTCACCGGCCTTCGCGGCGCTGCGGCGCTTCGCGGTCAACGATCCGCTCGACGAGGCGACGCTGGCCGAGGCCCGGCGGGTCGCGCGGCGCTGGGTGGTGGTGAAGAGCGGGCGGTACGGCAAGGAGATCGAGCGGTTGGGGCTGGAGCCGGTGGTGTTGCCGAAGGAAGGGCCGCTGGTCTGGTCGCGGATCGCGGGCGGGGCTTGACCTTTGGTCGATTGACCAAATAATTTGGTCGCATGACCAAGACGGCGCGAGGCGCCCAGCCGGCCGACGAAGAGGTGCTGCAGGCGGCGGGCAAGCTGTTCCGCGAGAAGGGCTTCGCCGCGACCACGGTGCGCGAGATCGCGTCCGAGGCGGGCATGCTGCCGGGCAGCCTCCACTACCGGTACGCCAGCAAGGACGACATCCTCGTGGCGCTGATGAAGCGCGGGGTGGGGCGGGCGATCGACGCGGTCGAGAAGGCCATCGGCCAGCAGCGCGACGCGGTGGAACGGCTGCGGCTGGGCCTGCAGGCGCACCTCGAGCTGTTGTGCAGCGACGACGATTCTCTCTACGTGCTGCTCTTCGACTGGCGCTCGCTGACGGCCGGCGCGTACCGCGGCGTGGAGCGTGAGCGGCAGAAGCTCGAGACCTACTGGGACCAGCTGCTGCTCGAGGCGCACGCCACGGGGCGCGCGCGGCCGGTGATCGACATCGAGCTGGTGCGCCACTTCGGCTTCGGCGCCATCAACTGGGTGGCGACCTGGTACCGCCGCGACGGCTCGCGCACCCCCGCGCAGATCGCCGACGCGTTCTGGAGCTTCCTGGCGTTCGGGCTGATGCACGAGAAGGCGCGCCCGAAGAACCTCGATTCCCACTTCGAAGCGCTGATGGGCGCGTCGCTGAAGGAGGCCTGACATGTCGACGTTCTCGAACCTGGTGCAGACGATTCCCCTCGTGCGTGACGCGAGCGCGAGCGGCAACTTGTCGGTGCTCAAGTCGCTGCTCGGGCCCGCGTGGCGCGGCATGGTGCAGCAGGTCGCCAAGGCCTCGCCCGTGACGCAGATGCCGGTCGGCTACCGCGCGCACTTCGACTGGGAATACCTGCGTGATCGCCCGCAGCTCGCGCGGCTGTTCGACGCCGCGAAGGACTCGCAGTGGCACCCGCAGAAGGACCTCGACTGGAAGCGCAGCGTCGATCCTCTCAGCGACGAACACCCGCTGCTGCCGTGGGAATTCCTGCCGGTGTACGGCCTGCCGTCGTTCGAGAAGTCGAGCCCGAAGGAGAAGGCCGAGCAGCGCCGCGGCATCACCTCGTGGTTGCTCAGCCAGTTCCTCCACGGCGAGCAGGGTGCGCTCTTCGCGGCGTGCCAGGTGACCGAGGCGGTGCCGTGGCTCGACGGCAAGCTCTACGGCTCGACGCAGGTGGTCGACGAGGGGCGCCACGTCGAGGTGTTCCACGGCTACCTCACGCAGAAGCTCGAGAAGCGGTACGACATCAACGACAACCTCTACGTCGTCATCGACGCGCTGATGACCGACTCGCGCTGGGACATGAAGTTCCTCGGCATGCAGATCATGATCGAGGGGCTGGCGCTCGGCGCGTTCGGAATGATCCAGCAGAAGACGCAGGAGCCGCTGCTCAAGCAGATGCTCACCTACGTCATCACCGACGAGGCGCGGCACGTGCACTACGGCGTGCTGGCGCTGAGCGAGTTCTTGAAGCAGCTCAGCGAGAAGGAACGGCGCGAGCGCGAAGACTGGGCGTTCGAGGTCTCGCTCTTCCTGCGCAACCGCTTCTTCGCGCACGAGTTCTTCGACGAGTACTACGGCCACGCGATGACGCGCGCGCAGTGGAACGAGCTGGTGCTGCGTTCGGAGATGATGGCGACGTTCCGGCGCACGATGTTCAAGCGCGTGATTCCCAACTTGAAGCGCATCGGGCTGCTGAGCGATCGCATTCGGCCGAAGTACGCCGAGCTGGGGCTGCTCGACTTCGAGAATGGCCGCGCGGCGCCCGAGCTGACCGCGAAGGATCTGATCGACGATCGCTGATCAGCCCGCCAGGCGGTAGCCGACGCCCGCTTCGGTGAGCAGGTACTTCGGCGCCGCGGGGTCGCGCTCGAGCTTCTTGCGCAGGTTCGCCATGTAGACGCGCAGGTAGTGGGTGTCGTCGGCGTGGCCGGGGCCCCAGACCTCCGCGAGCAGCTGGCGGTGGGTGAGCACCTTGCCGGCGTGGCGCGCGAGAAAGCCGAGCAGGCGGAACTCGAGCGGCGTCAGCTTGATGGCCTCGCCCTCGCGGGTGACCTCGTGGCGCGCGAAGTCGATCTTGAGGCCGTCTTGCTCGAAGAGTGGGCTCTCGGTCGCCAGCCCCTGCCGGTGGCGCAGCGCGACGCGGAGGCGGGCGAGCAGCTCGTTCACGCCGAAGGGCTTGGTGACGTAGTCGTCGGCGCCGGCGTCGAGCACCGAGACCTTGTCGTCTTCTCGGCCGCGCGCGGACAACACGATGATCGGCACCTTCGTGAACTCGCGCAGCGCCTTCACCACGCTCAGGCCGTCGACGTCGGGGAGGCCGAGGTCGAGCAGCACCACCTCGGGGTTGTGGCTGGTGGTGAGCCCCACCGCCTCGCCGCCGCGCTCGGCTTCGATCAACTTGAAGCCGTGGCTCGTCAGCGCGGCGCGCAGGAAGCGGCGCATCTGCGGCTCGTCTTCGATCAGCAGCACCAGCGGTCCGTCGCTCATGCGGCCTCCGAGGGGACGGCCGGCGGCGGACCGTCGAGGGGCACGCGGACCACGAAGCTCGCACCACCGCCGTCACGTGGGCGCGCCTCGATGCGGCCGCCGTGTGCCTCGACGATGCCGCGGCAGATCGCCAGCCCGAGTCCCGCGCCGGGCGCGACGGTCTTGTCGGCCCGGTAGAACTTCTCGAAGAGCCGCTCCGCCTCTTCGACGGTGATGCCAGGCCCGCGGTCACTCACCGTCAGCCGGACGTCGGATCCGTCGCGGGCCACCTCGAGATCGATGGCGGAGCCGGGCGCGTGCTTCGCCGCGTTGTCGAGCAGGTTCCACAGCACCTGCTCGAAGAGCACCGGGTCGACGTGGAGGAGCGAGACCTCGGGCGTGCCTGACAACCTCACCTCAGGGGCTGGCCGTACTCGCGCGCGGGCCGAGCCGACCACCTCGTCGACCGGCACCCATTCCTTGGTCACGTGCAACGAGCCCGACTGCACGCGCGTCATGTCGAGCAGGTTGCGCACCAGCCGTTCGAGGCGCTCGGCCTCGTCGACGATGGTGTCGAGCAACTGTGCGCGCGTCGGCTCGTCGAGGCCCCGCGCGCCGTCGCGCAGCGTGGTCGCGGCACCAGTCACCACCGCCAACGGGGTGCGGAGATCGTGCGACACGGTCGACAGCAGCGAGCTGCGCAGCTCTTCCGTTCGCGCGCGCAGCGCGGCGTGCTCAGCGGCCTCGGAGAACTGGAGTCTTTCCAGCGCGACCGCCGCCTGGCGTACGAAGGCATCGAGGAGCGCCCGGCGCGAGCCGTCGAGCGTTCCGGTCGAGCGCCACGCGAGCACGCCGCCGGTGCGCCCGACGGGCAGCGCGAGCACCTCGGAGCCGCTCAAGGTCTCGGTGCCGTGGCCGGCCTCGCGCTGGTGCTCGTGCGCCCACAGCACCACGCCCTGCTCGCTGAGCGAGACCGCTGGCCCGCCGAAGGCCCTCACGCCTCCCGGCGTGACGAGGAGGAGGGTGGCCGTGCCGCCGAGGTGGGCGCCGACGTGGGTGCAGATCGCTCGCGCGAGCGCCTCGAGCTGCGAGGCCTGCGCGAGGTCACGCGTGAGCGTCAGGAGCGCCCGGGTGTCAGCCTCGCGCTCGCGCGCCGCCTGTTCCTGCTGGCGCAGCCGGCTCACGAGCCCCGAGGTGCCGACGCCGACGCCGAACATCATCGCGAAGGTGAGGACGAAGCGCGTGTCGCTCACAGCGAAGGTGAGGAAGGGTGGCACACAGAAGAAGTCGTAGGCCGCGACCGAGAGGGCCGCCGCGGCGATCGCGGGGCCGCGTCCGAACCAGGCCGCGATGGCGATGATGCCCGCGAAGAAGAGGATCTCGGGATCGGGCACGTGCAGCAGGTGCTCGGCGCCGACGGCGAGCGCAGTGGTGAGGGCGAACGCACCCGCGGCGCCGAGCCATTTTTGAGCGCCCTCGACGGTGGCGGGCTGGGCGGTGCGAGCAGGCCGCGCCTCCTCGTCGTCTCCGGAGATCACCAGCACGTCGACGTCGCCACTTCCGCGGACCACCGCGTCGAGCAGCGAGCCGCGCAGCCGATCGCGCCACCAGGTGTGGGTCGGCTTGCCGAGCAGCAGCCGCGTGATGTTGTGCTCGCGCGCCCACCGCAGCAGCTCGTCGGCGACCGGCGTCCCCGTGAGGCGCACCGTCTCTCCACCGAGCGACTCGACGAGGCGCAGGTGCGTCTCGAGGCGCTCCTGGTCATCGGGTGCGAGCGGCGTGAGGGGGTTCGACACCCACACCGCGTACCACGGGGCACGGAGACCGGCGGCGATGCGCCTGGCCGCGCGCACGAGGCGGGCCGACGCCGGAGCCGGGCCGATGCACACCATGATGCGCTCGGTGGTGGGCCAGGTCGCGTCGATCTCGTGCAGCGCCCGCCACGCCCGCACCTGCACGTCGACCCGCTCGGCCGTGCGACGCAGCGCCAGCTCGCGCAGCGCCAACAGGTTGCCCTGGCGGAAGAAGTTCTCGGTCGCGCGGCGCGCCTGCTCGGGCACGTAGACCTTGCCTTCCTCGAGCCGCTTGAGGAGTTCCTCCGGCGGCAGATCGACCAGCTCGATGCCGTCGGCGCGATCGATCAACGCGTCAGGCACCGTCTCCCGCACCGGCACGCCGGTGATCTGCGCCACTACGTCGTTGAGGCTCTCGACGTGCTGCACGTTGAGGGTGGTGTGCACCTCGATGCCGCTGTCGAGCAGCTCGAGCACGTCTTGCCAGCGCCGCGGGTGCCGGCTCCCTTCGACGTTGGTGTGCGCCAGCTCGTCGAGCAGCAACACCGCGGGGCGGCGAGCGAGCGCGCGCTCGAGATCGAACTCCTGCAGCTCGTGGCCGCGGTAGCTGAGGGTCTTTCTCGGCAACACCTCGAGCCCGTCGAGCAGCGCCGCGGTGTCCTGGCGGCCGTGCGTTTCCACGAGGCCCACCACGACGTCGACGCCGCTGCTCTCGAGGCGCCGGGCCGACTCGAGCATGGCGAAGGTCTTGCCGACGCCCGGGGCGAAGCCGAAGAAGATCTTCAGGCGGCTCCGGGCGCGCTCGTCACCCATCACCCGTCGCAGCAGAGCGTCGGGGTCTGGGCGATCGTCGCGTGCGGCGGGGCTCGGCACGGTTCGTTCCTTACGCGCTCAGGGAAGGGTTGGCACCTGCGCGAGGGCCGCGTTGAGGCGGCGCACGTTGACCCGCGGTTCTCCGAAGATCCCCAGCAGTCGCGGCTCGGTCAGCCGTTCGATGAGCACCTCGAGCGCGGCGGGGTCGACGTGGCGCGCCGCCGCGACGCGATCGACCTGGTACCTCGCGCCGGCGGGAGAGACATGCGGGTCGAGACCGCTCGCGCTGATGGTGACCAGCTCGGCGGGCACCGGCTCGGCACGCGAAGGGTGGGCGGCGCGCAGCTCGGTCGCGCGCGCGCGCACGGTCTCGAGCCACGCAGGGTTGGTGGGGCCGAGGTTCGAACCGCTGCTTGCAAGCGGCGTGGCGGTGGTGGGCCGGCCCCAGAAGAGCTGCGGCTCGCGCGCGTCGGCGAACACCGCGTCGGCCGCCAGCGGCTGGCCGAACGGCAAGAGCGCGAGCGGCCAGAGCAGGCCGCCGATGACGGTCGCCAGCGCCAGCAACACGAGGGCAGGGCGAATCACGAGACCCCCAGTCCGGCGAGCAGGAGATCGATCGCCTTGATGCAGGGGAATGGCAACAGCACGCCACCGACGCCGTAGACCAGCAGGTTGCGCGACAGCACCTGGCCTGCCGGCGCCGGTCTCCAGGCGACGCCTCGCAGCGCGAGCGGGATCAGCGCCACGATGATCAGCGCATTGAAGATCACCGCTGAGAGCACGGCGGTCGTCGACGAGTGCAGCCGCATCACGTCGAGCGTTCGGAGCATCGGCCAGGTGCCTGCGAAGGCTGCGGGAATGATCGCGAAGTACTTGGCGACGTCGTTGGCGACGCTGAAGGTGGTGAGCGAGCCGCGCGTCATCAGCATCTGCTTGCCGATCTCCACGATGCGAATGAGCTTGGTGGGGTTGGAGTCGAGGTCGACCATGTTCCCCGCCTCCTTCGCCGCCTGCGTGCCGGTGTTCATGGCGACGGCGACGTCGGCCTGCGCGAGAGCGGGGGCGTCGTTGGTGCCGTCCCCGGTCATCGCCACCAGGTGTCCACGCGCCTGGAACTCGCGGATCTTCTCGAGCTTCTGCTCGGGCGTGGCCTCGGCGAGGAAGTCGTCGACCCCGGCCTCGGCGGCGATCGCCGCTGCCGTGAGCGGATTGTCGCCGGTGATCATCACGGTGCGGATGCCCATGCGGCGCAGCTCGGCGAACTTCTCCTTGATGCCGCCCTTCACGACGTCCTTGAGCTTGATGACGCCGAGTGCGCGCGGCCCGTCGGACACCACCAGCGGCGTCGCGCCTTGCCGGGCGACCTCGCTCACCACGGTGCGAACGTCGGCGGGCAAGGTCGCGCCCTGGGCTTCGAGGTGACGGGCGATGGCATCGGCGGCGCCCTTGCGAATCGTGCGCGCCGGCAGGTCGACGCCGCTCATCCGCGTCTGCGCCGTGAAGGGCACGAAGGTGGCGGTGAGCTCGGCGAGCTCGCGCCCGCGCAGGCCATGCTGCTTGGCGAGCACCACGATGCTGCGACCCTCCGGCGTTTCGTCGGCGAGGCTGGCGAGCTGCGCGGCGTCGGCGAGCGTCTTCACGTCGACTCCCGCGGCGGCGATGAACTCGCTGGCCTGGCGGTTGCCGAGCGTGATGGTGCCGGTCTTGTCGAGCAGCAGCACGTCGACGTCGCCCGCGGCCTCGACTGCGCGCCCGCTGGTGGCGAGCACGTTGGCCTGGATCATCCGGTCCATGCCCGCGATGCCGATCGCCGAGAGCAGCCCGCCGATGGTGGTGGGAATCAGGCATACGAGGAGCGCGACCAGCACGGTGAGCGAGACCGGCACGCCGGCGCCCTGCTGCGCGACCGCGAACGCCGAGAACGGGCGCAGCGTCACCACCGCCAGCACGAAGACGATGCTGAGCGCGGCCAGCAAGATGTCGAGCGCGATCTCGTTCGGGGTGCGCGCGCGGCGGGCGCCCTCGACCATGGAGATCATGCGGTCGAGGAAGGTTTGCCCCGGCTCGGCGGTGACCCGCACCACCAGCCAGTCGGACAACACCTTCGTGCCCCCGGTGACCGCCGAGCGATCGCCACCGCTCTCCCGAATCACCGGCGCGCTCTCCCCGGTGATCGCGCTCTCGTCGACCGAAGCGACACCCTCGACCACCTCGCCGTCGGCGGGGATCAGCTCGTTCGCTTCGACCAGCACGAAGTCGCCGCGGTGGAGCTGTGAGGAACTCACCTCGGTCGCCGTCGCGGTGCGCTGGCCCTCGCTCAAGCGCCGAGTCTTCACGTCGCGACGCGCTTGTCGCAGCGCTGCGGCCTGGGCCTTGCCGCGCCCCTCAGCCATCGCCTCGGCGAAGTTGGCGAACAGCACCGTGAACCACAGCCACGCACTGACGGTGAGCGTGAAGCCGGCCGAGGCATCTCCGGCCCCGGTGACGAGCGCGTGCACGCCGAGCGCGGTCGTGAAGGCGCTGCCGAGCTCGACCACGAACATCACCGGGTTCTTCGCGAGGTGGCGCGGGTCGAGCTTCTTGAAGGCGTCGAGTGCGGCCTGCCGAACGAGCGCGGTCTTCACGGGGCACCTCCCACCAGCTGCAGGTGCTCGACGACGGGCCCCAGCGCGAGCGCGGGCACGAAGGTCAGCGCGCCGACCAGCACGATGGTGCCGACCAGCAGCGCGACGAAGAGCGGGGTGTGGGTGGGCAGGGTGCCCGCCGAGGGAGGCACCTTTCGCCGCGCCGCGAGGGAGCCCGCGAGCGCCAGCACCGGAACGATCACGCCGAACCGGCCGATCCACATGCACACCGCGATCGCGACCGCGAAGAAGGTGCCGTTGACGGTGAGCCCGGCGAAGGCCGAGCCGTTGTTGTTGGCGCCCGAGCTGAAGGCGTAGAGCAGCTCGCTGAAGCCGTGCGCGCCCGGGTTGCCGAGTGCGTCGACACCGAACCGAGTGGCGAGCGCCGTACCGACCAGCACCGCGGCCGACGGGAGCAGGATGGCCAGCGTCGCCATCTTGATCTCTCGGCCTTCGATCTTCTTGCCGAGGTATTCCGGGGTGCGACCCACCATCAGGCCCGCGAGGAACACCGCGAGCAGCACGTAGAGCACCATGCCGTAGAGCCCTGAGCCGGCGCCGCCGAAGACGATCTCCCCCAGCTGCATCAGCGCCATCGGCCCGAGCCCGCCCAGCGGCGTGAAGCTGTCGTGCATCGCGTTGACCGAGCCGTTGGAAGCGGCGGTGGTGGCGGTGCTCCACAGCACGGACGACGTGACGCCGAACCGCACCTCTTTCCCCTCGAGGTGTCCGGCCGAGGCGTCGACGCCCATCGCGCTGACCGCGGGCACACCGGTCTGCTCGGCCCACAGTCCCAACAGCGTGGGCGGCACGAAGAGCACCAGCATCGCCACGAAGAGCGCCACGCCCTGGCGGCGATCGCCGACCAGCCGGCCCCATGTGAAGCAGAGCGCGGCGGGCACGAGCAGAATCGAGAGCCACTCGAGCAGGTTGGTTGCCGGAGACGGGTTCTCGAGCGGGTGCGCCGAGTTGACGTTGAAGAAGCCGCCGCCGTTGGTGCCCAGCTGCTTGATCGCTTCTTGCGACGCCACTGGCCCGGTCGCGACGCCGTCGACGCTCGAGGCGAGGGTCTGCGGCACGCCGAGCAACGCCAGCGCGACGCCAAGGGGCACGGCGAGCACCAGCAACACCGCGGTCGAGCGCGTGAGATCGACCCAGAAGTTGCCCACCGACTGCGCCTGCGAGCGCGTCAGACCCCGTACCAGCGCCAGCAGCACCGCGAGGCCCGTCGCAGCGGAGACGAAGTTCTGCGTGGTGAGGGCGATCATCTGGGAAAACGGGCTGAGCACCTCGCCGGGGTAGGCCTGCCAGTTGGTGTTGGTGACGAAGCTGACCGCGGTGTTGAGCGCGACGTCGGGGCTGATCGCGGGCAACTGCAACGGGTTGAGTGGCAGCACGTGCTGGAGCCGCAACACCGCGTAGACGACCAGCGTGCCGATCGCCGAGAACACCAGCACCGCGGTCGCATAGGTCGACCACGACATCTCGCGAGACGGATCGACGCCCGCCAGCCGGTGCACGCCACGCTCGAGGGGCCCTGGCGCACGCGCTTCACCCAGCACGCGGCCCAGCCACTCGCCCAGCGGCACGGCGAGCGCCACCAGCAGCAGCAGGCTCGCGACGAGCTCGAGGCCGGCGTGCACCGTCATGACAGCCTCTCGGGAAAGAGGAGCGCGAAGAAGAGGTAGGCGAGGACGCCGAGCGCGAGCGCGCCACCGAGCCACAACCAGACGGACATGATCAGCTCCTCGAAGTCAGACGCGCTTGCAGAGGCCCACGAGGAGCGCGCCGAGCGCGAACAAGCCAGCTGCCACCAACAACGCGATGAGATCGGTCATGGCGCGTCACTCCCTCCGGTTCCCGGGCCCCCGCGGAAACCCTCGAGCAGCAGCGCGATCACCGAGGCGGCGGCGCAGGCACCGGCCACCGCCCGCTGGATCAGTGGTGTGTCGAAGCCGAGCTGTGGCGAGACCACCACCACCGTCGACACCACCAACACGATGCCGGGGAGGAGGACACCCGCCACGTCACGTCCACGTTTCGCCATGGCGTTCACAGCTTCACCATCAACGCGACGGTGAGCCGGTCCTCCGTCTTCGCGAGATCGGGCGCCCACCCATCGACCAGCGAGCCCGCCGCGCCCTGGTTTCCGCCCGGCGGCGTCACGCCTCCATGCCCGGTGAAGTAGGGCACGCTCGCCGCGCGGTGGTTGAACTCTGCGCGAAAGGTGACGTACCGAATCGGCATGACGTCGAACGTGACCTGGCAGTCCCACGCCTGGAACGGGTCGCCCGGGTTCGCGGTGAAGTAGGGCGTGCCGCTGCTCGCGCTCGCGCCGTTGATGGGCGGCAGCAACACGAGGTACCGCCCCGGGTTGTTGATCGCGCCGCCGCCGACGGTCAGCCCCAGCCGCTCGTGCCACAGCCACACGCGCGCGTACGCCATGAAGCCCAGAAAGAACTGCGTGTCGCAGGTGACGCCGCCGCCCCACTCACAGCCCGCGTCGAGGGTGAGCGAGGTGGCGACCTTCGAGACGAAGCCCTCGCCCTCGTAGAGCTTCGCCATCACGCTGTCGTCGGTGTGCACGCGGTAGCGCATCGGGTTCCCCAGCGTGTCGGTGCCGAAGTACTGGTTGCCGACGAACGAGAGCCACCCGGTGGGCCTCCAGAGAATCTGCCCGCCGCCGCCGAGGCCGTTGTTGAAGCGCCCGTACGACTGCCAGCCGTTGACGAGCCACGGCTCGATCTTCAAGCGATCGGTGACGAAGATCTGCGCGCGCACGCCATTGAAGAACCACGGCGTATTCGAGCTGACGTACGAGGGTTGGTACGTCCAGTTGTCGAAGTTGTAATAGCTCCAGAGCCCGATGTAGCTCATGAAGATCCCCGCCTGGACGTTGATGCCGCTGAGCGCGTCGAAGTGGTACCCGGCGTAGGCCTCGCTGATGTACCGGTACGCGTCGGCGAGGTTCCACTGGCCGCGCGCGGGGCTCGCGTCGTTGCGCGGCGTGGTCTGCGAGTACATGCCGAACTGGGTCATCAGCCGCGCCTGCATGCCCTTCCAGAAGAAGTCGCCGCCGAAGCCGAGCTGCGTGACCTGCACCTCGCCGTGACGAAACACCTCGCTCGAGCCGCTGATGGTGTTGTCGACCGGGTTGGCGAAGCTGTGGTGGTAGACGGTGTCGACCCGCACCTCGCCGCTGAACGGGCCCCACGAGAGCGGCTTGTCGGGCGCGCCGCCGTTGCCCGGCACCCACGTGAAGTCAGCGAACGCGAACGGCTCCTCCGCGCGAGCAGGGGAGACGCAGAGCAGAACCAACGCGATGACGGCGAAGCGGTGCATGCCCGCTTCGTAGCGATCGCCAGATCAACCCCACGCTGAGATGGGGCCACCCGGCATCAAGAGCGCATCAAGATCAGCGCGGCTGCGCAGCCAGGTACTTCTCGACGCCCTTCGCGACCGACACCAGGTTCGGCTTGATCGCCGCGACCAGGAACGCCTCGACCGCCGAGCCCACGGTGCCCGCCAGCAGCCGCGGCACGCCCTTCACCTTCGTGGCGTCGACCTTCAGCTCTCCGGCGATCTTCATCGTCGTCACGCCCGGGCGCGGCTCGGTGAAGGTGTTCATGCCGCGCGCGTCGACCGCGTCCTTGAACGCGGGGACGATGGTCTGCCACTGCGTCGTGAAGTCGGCGGCGTTCCACGTCGCGAGGTCGTCCCACTCGAGCAGGTCGTCGCTCAAGATCTTGCGCACCGCCGCGGGGATCTCGCCGCCGCCCTTCCAGCGGTTCACGAACTTCACGATCTGCCCCTCGTCGACGCGCGAGGTGATGGTGATGGCGCGCACGTTGTGGAGGTGCGGCACGAGGTCGACGAGGTGATCGCGGTAGGCGGCGTAGACGCGCTCTCGGGGGAAGGCGATTTCAGCGGTGACGTCGATTCTCATGTGCGCGGTGCCTGGTGGGAGCCCACGTCGGGCGGGGTGAAAGAGAAGGTCGGCGCGAGCCCCGGCGCGAGCACCGAGGCGGTCAATTCGCTCGACGGCGCGAACGCGGGGTAGGCGGGGTCGAGCTTGCACGGGCCGGCGATGGTCTTCTCGACGATCATCGACGAGTACTGATCGAGCGAGTCTTCGCGGGTGTTGCCGTTGAGCACCACCTCGAAGCCCATCGTCTCGGCGAACGCCTTCACGCCTGGAATGCGCGACTGCAGCGGCGCGTAGCACTCGGTCGCCACGCCGTTCTCGCTGACCACGAACGGCCCATCGGGCGTCACCACGCACAGCGACATGTTGCCGCGCGTGTGGCCGCGGGTGTCGAGCATCGCCAGGCCCTTGCCCAGCAGCGTGTCGCCGTCGAGCAGCTCGAGGCGCGACTCGGGAATGTCGCAGCCGTGCGGCACGTACCAGACCTGGTTCATGGGGTGCAGGTCGCGCACCTGGTCCCACTCGCTCTTCATCACCAGCAGCTTCGCCTTCGGGAAGTACGCGTCGGCGCCGAGCCACTTCCGCAGCTCCTGCACGTGCAGGTGATCGAACGCGATGAAGTCGATGTCGCCGGGCTTCAAGCCCGCGCGCGAGAGGTGTTCCTCGACGGTGCCGAAGTACGTGGGGAACACCTTGCGCGAGAGGAACTGGCCGAACTTCGCCGAGAGGTCCGCGTAGAACACCGCGGCCCGGCTGCCCTCGACGTCGGTGGGGTTGAAGAGCAGCGTCTTGCGCTGGCCGCCATTCTCGAACTGCACGATCTGCATGCGGTTCGTCATCATCACGAACGGCGCGGGGCTCAGGCCGCCGGTGTTGAACGCGTAGCGGGTCGGGTAGGGGAAGGTGACGAGCTTGTGCGTGCTGACCGAGAACACTGGCCCGTCGCGCAGCAGCAGTTCCCGCGTGCCCAGGGCGGCCTTGCGGAGCTTGCGCAACCGCTCGGCGTCGCCGCTTTCCTTCCACGCATCACGCAAGCCACCAGGCAGGGGAGTGAACACGTTTTTAGTCCTCGTCGTCGTCGGACGTCGCGCGGCGCTTCGGGCGCTTCGGCCCGTCTTCCTCGTCGTCGTCGAGGTTCTTCTTCTTCTTGAGCGTTGGCTTCTTGCCGTCCTCATCGTCGTCGTCGTCTTCGTCGTCTTCCTGCTGACCGCCGTTGCGGCGCGCCTTCCGGCGCTTCTCTTCCTTGATGCGGTTCTCTTCTTCCTCTTCTTCTTCGGCGGTCATCTCGCGCTGCGGCGAGGCGACGGCGAGCGTGAAGCCGGGGAAGATCGCGAACCCGAAGCCGCCGGTGCCGGTGACCGAGGGAATCTCCATCGCCCCCACGCGGCCCGACTTCGTCTGCGCGATGCCCGGGGTGACGGCCGCGCAGATTTCCGGCCGGAGGTGCACCCAGCCCAGCGCGATGTCCATGCCGATGCCGACGCTGATCTGGTGGCCGATGGTCGAGGTGATGTTCTCGGCCTTGTCGGTGACGTTCGAGCTGCCGACGATCGCCGCGCTGTACTGCCGGTTGAAGAGGAAGTCGTAGCCGACGCCCGCGAAGAAGCCGCTCTTGTGCGAGACGAGCAGCTTCAGCCCGCCGAGGAAGCTGAACGACGTCTTCGAGGTCGGCGAGGTCTCGACCTGCACGCCGTCGGCGCCCGCCACGAAGACCGAGTTGGCGATCGAGCCGTAGCCGAACGCCACCTGCGGCAAGATCGCGAAGTGCGCCGTCTTCGAGCGGTTGACGGTGAGCTTCACGCCCGGCTGGATGCCCGCGGGGCTGGCGTGCACGTTGAGGCCGACGTTGTCGTTGAAGCCGTACTGCAGGTTGGCCTCGAACGCCGGCAAGCCGAAGCCGGCCGAGCGTTCCTGCGTGGTGATCGGGTCGCCGATGCCGTTCTGCGACTGGAAGGGCGGGTTGGTCTGCGAGGCGTACTGCACTCCGGTGAACACGCCGACGTCGGTGGCGCCGCGGCCGACCGGGCCGGCCATCTGGCCGACGACCATCGAGCGCGGCACGAGGCACCCCGAGCCCGACAGCACCGCCACGCACGACGCGATCACCAGCGACGACCGATTTCGCATGGCGCGGCATGCTAGCGGACGCCGCGCGAATGACGACCGGAATGCGTTAGAAGCACCGCCCTCATGGCGCGCAGCTCAGACGATCCGCTCGATCCCCAGGTGGCCACCGACGAGCAGCGGCTCGAAGCCAGCCTGCGCCCGCCGAACTTCGACGAGTACGTCGGCCAGTCGCGCGTCGTCGAGAAGCTCAAGGTCTACGTGAAGGCCGCCAAGGCGCGTGGCGAGGCCCTCGATCACTGCCTCTTCTCGGGCCCGCCCGGCCTCGGCAAGACGTCGCTCGCGCACATCATCGCCACCGAGCTCGGAGCGACGCTGCACGTCACCTCGGGCCCCGCGCTCGAGAAGAAGGGCGATCTCGCCGGCTTCCTCACCAACCTCGCGCCGCGCGACGTGCTCTTCATCGACGAGATCCACCGGCTGTCGGCGGCCATCGAGGAATACCTCTACCCGGCGATGGAAGACTTCCGGCTCGACATCACCATCGACTCCGGGCCCGCGGCGCGCGCGATGAAGATCGACCTGCCGCCCTTCACGCTGATCGGCGCCACCACGCGCACCGGCTTGCTCACCTCGCCGCTGCGCGATCGCTTCCAGATCCAGGAACGGCTCGAGTTCTACACGCCGTCCGAGCTCAAGAAGATCCTCACCCGGTCGGCGCGCATTCTCGGCGTGAAGTTGGAATCGGCCGGCGCCGACGAGATCAGCAGCCGTGCGCGCGGCACGCCCCGCATCGCCAACCGCCTGCTGCGCCGCTTGCGCGACTTCGCCGAGGTCGAAGGGCAGGGCGTCGTCACCCGCGCGCTCGCCGACTCCGCGCTCAAGCGCCTCGACATCGACGCCAGCGGCCTCGATCACATGGACCGGCGCATCTTGCTCACCGTCATCGAGAAGTTCGGCGGCGGGCCCGTCGGCGTGGAGACCATCGCGGCGGCTGTCGGCGAAGAGCGCGACACCATCGAAGACGTCTACGAGCCCTACCTGCTCCAGGAAGGCTTCATTCACCGCACGCCGCGAGGCCGGGTCGCCACCGCCCACGCGTACGAGTACTTCGGCAAAACCGCCCCCCGCCGCGACCCGCAGGGCGATCTTTTCTAGGTCGATCGGCCGCTCGCTCTGACACGCGCGCCACAGCCGCTAAACCGGCAGAAACGCGGCAGGTCTGTCACTCCCACGAAAAAATGGTGTGGAGCACGGCTGCACCAGTCAGTGATTCCGCGTGGTTTTTCCTTTCGATCTGCGCATTTCGTGGCATATGGGTTGCTCAACGCGCCGCATCACACCGGAGCGGTTTCCGGCAATTCAGGGAGGGCGCGATAAGTCATGGCCGGCGACTCGTTCCAACAGCGAACACTGAAGAGAGCGGTGGTGGTGGAGGGTGTGGGCCTCCACAGTGGCGCGAAGGTGAAGTTGAACCTCTCGCCTGCCCCCGCCAACCACGGGCTGGTCTTCGTCCGCACCGATCTCCCTGGTTCTCCTGCGATTCCCGTTCGCTCTGAGAACGTCACCGACACGTCTCTCGCCACCACCCTGGGCGTCAACGGCGCCCGCGTCGCCACCGTCGAACACCTCCTCGCCGCGCTGTCTGGCCTCGGCATCGACAACCTCCGCATGGAGATCGATGGCCCCGAAGTGCCGATCATGGACGGCAGCGCCGCGCCCTTCGCGCAGCGCATCAGCGAGGCGGGCATTCGCAACCAGGGCGAGCCCAAGCGCTTCCTGGTCATCAAGAAGACCGTCTCGGTGACCGACGGCGACAAGATCGCGACCTTCTCCCCGTCGCGCCGCTTCAAGATCGCCTGCACCATCGACTTCAAGCACCCGCTCATCAGCGACCAGCAGTTCACGCTCGAGTTCAGCGACCACTCGTTCATTCGCGAAGTGGCGCGCGCGCGCACGTTCGGTTTCCTGCGCGACGTCGACAAGCTGCGCTCGATGGGCCTGGCCCGCGGTGGCTCGCTCGACAACGCGGTGGTGGTCGACGACTTCTCGATCTTGAACCCCGAAGGCCTGCGCTTCCCCGACGAGTTCGTGCGCCACAAGCTGCTCGACGCGCTCGGTGACGTCTCGCTGCTCGGCCGCCCGGTGATCGGCGCGCTGACCGTCTACAAGACCGGCCACGCCCTCAACCAGAAGCTGGTCGCCAAGGTGCTGTCGGACCCCTCGAACTACGAGGTCATTCCGGCGCGCACCACCGATCTCGCCACGGCCGCCCTCGAGCACGACGATCTCGCGCCGGTGCTCGCGCCGTCTGCGGCCTGACCCGGTTCTGTCGCGCACGGGATTGCGGCTAGAAACGCCGCGAGCCGTGCGCGCCCCCGTCTTTCTCATCGCCGTCCTCACCGTCTCCTCGCTGGCCGCGTGCCGGTGCGGCGGGCCCCAGCTGCAGCCCGTGCCCTCCTTCGTGCGCGTCGAGCCGAAGCAGGTCGACTTCGGGCGGGTGATCGTCGGCCAGGCGGCGGTGCAGCGCGTCGCCGTCATCAACGACGGCAAGGTGGCGCTCGACGGCACGTGGTCGCTGCAGGGCGAGGGGTTCCACGGTGACGACGCGGTGCCTTCGCGCGCCGACGTCGGCCGCACCGAGATGACGATCATCTGCTCGCCCGATCACGTGGGCACCTTCGACGGCACGCTGACCGTCACCCTCGCGGGCTTCGAGCCGCTCGTCGTGCCGCTCGCGTGCGAGGCGGTGCCAGTGCCCGAGTGCGTGCCTTCCAGCCCGTGCCACGCGTCGAGCTGGGACGTCGCGGCCGGGCGGTGCGTCGAGAGCAACCTCGACGACGGCACGGTGTGTTCCGTCAACGACGTGTGCCTCCTCAACCCCGCGTGCCACGCGGGGCGGTGCGAGGGCACGCTCAAAGACTGCAACGACGGTGACCCGTGCACCGCCGACACCTGCCACCCGTCGCTGGGGTGCGAGCACGCGAACTCCGTGGTGTGCCCGTCGACCGATCCCTGCCGCGTCGGCGTGTGCGTGCCGGGCCAGGGGTGCACGCTGGTCGACGCGCTCGACGGCGTGCCGTGTGGCCAGCTCCGCAGCTGCACCCGCGCCGACGTGTGCATCAGCGGGCAGTGCGTGGAGCGCGACCCGCCCGACGGCTTCGCCTGCCAGGGCGAGGGGCCGTGTGGCGGCGCCGGACGCTGCGTGAACGATGCCTGCGTCGCCAACGCCGCGAGCACGCTGCGCCCGACGTGGACCGAGGGCGTGCCGCAGCCCGACGGTGGGCCACCGGAGCAGTGGGCCGACCTCTTCCACACCCGCACCGGCGGCGTGGTGCTGTCGAGCTACTTCATGTCGCCGCCGCGCCTCGAGGCGAGCTCGACCATGCCGACCACCCTCGCGCAGTCGGCGCGCCGCTGCATCTCGTGGCTCGGGTGGCTGGTGTGCGGCGATCTGCCGGCGCTGGCGAGCTCTCCGGTGAGCGCCATCGACCCCGCGACCGGCGCCATCGTGTGGAGCTTCACCGGCGCGGCCCAGGCCGTGCCCCAGTTCGCCGGCGCCAACGTGCAGTTCTTCACGGCGCGGCTGGCGGTGCTCAACGAGGACGAGCTGCTCGCGCTCTACGAGACGCGCACCATGACGCCCGAGGGCATGGATCCCCGCTGCCGCAGCTTCGCGATGATCGTGCTCGATCGCGCCGGCCAGCCGCTGCGCAGCCGCTTCATCACCGACCCGATCTTCGACCAGTGCAACCACCCGCACAGCTACGGCGTGGCGGTCGACGCGCAGTCGAACGTGTACCTCGCCTTCACCCCGAGCGGCGGCGACAACCCGGCCACCACGCAGGCCGACACCACCGTCTTCAGCTTCTCCCCCGCGCTCCTGCTGCGCTGGCGCATCGAGGAAGCCACGCTCGAGGGTGGCGATCTCGCGGTCGGCAACGGGCTGCTCTTCCAGGAACGCACCACCACCGTGTACTCGTCGAGCACCGGGCAGGCGGTCGCCCAGCTGGCGCGGCCCTTCGGGCGCGGGGCGATCGGTCAGCGCGTCTCATTGCCGCTGGGCGAAGGGGTGGACCGCGTCGACCCGATCGATCTCTCGACGCTCGCGCCGGGCTGGCACTCCACGCTGACCGGCACGCCGGGCCGGGCGCCGATCACCCTCGCGCAGTGGGACTCGCCGTGGGGCCCGCGCGACGTCGCGCTGATCTTCACCGATGACCAGGGCACCTTGCGGCTCGAGGCGCTCGAGCTCGACACCGGCGCCTCGGCGTTCGCCTGCCCGATCGCGCTGCCCGAGCCGCCGCTCGAGACGGCGATGGGTGAAGAGGGGCTGTCGGTGATGATGCCGATCACCCCGAGAACCGACGGCTGTGAACGATGTGATCCCAGGTACGCGCGCACCCGCAACGCCTTCGCGTGGGTGCCCTTGCCGGGCTTGCACGTCGCCAACGTGCCGTGGGCGGGCTCGTGGGCCAACGAAGGCCACTCGCACCGCGAAGGCCGGTGATACCGTCCCCGACTCGAGCGTCCATGGCCGAGCTGGAGTTCAAGATCGAGGGACCGGAACAGCGCGTCGTCGCGTTCCCCTCGCGCGCGTTCGTGATCGGGTCTGACTCGGCGTGTGCCCTCTGCTTCAAGAGCGAGCTGGTCGCGCCGCGCCACGCCGAGATCGTGAAGGACGAGCGCGGCCAGTGGTGGGTGCGCGACCTGGTGGGCAACGGCGCGGTCTCGGTCAACAACCAGCCGGTGATCGACGAGCGCCTCTCGAGCGGCGACAAGCTCCGCATCGGCGACGTGCTGCTGACCATTCAAGACACCGGCGTCAACGCGCACGCCCGCACCCGCTCGGGTGACGCGATCCCCGCGGTGCAGCGCCGCTCGGGGCCGCTCGCGCCGCAGTCGGTCATCGATTCGCGCTACCGCATTCTCGGCAAGATCGCCGAGGGCGGCATGGGGGAGGTCTACAAGGCCGAGCACGTCGAGCTGGGCAAGCAGCTGGCGATCAAGGTGATGCTGCCCGAGCTGTCGAGCGACGCGGAGTTCGTCGGCCGCTTCAAGCGCGAGGCCGTCGCGTCGAGCCGCATCGGCCACCCGAACATCATCGACATCAGCGACTTCGGCCAGACGCCCGACGGCCGCTTCTACTTCGTGATGGAGTTCGTCGAGGGCAAGACGCTGGTGAAGTACCGCAAGGAAGGCGCCTTTCGCTTCGAGCGCATCGTGCACGTCGGCCTGCAGATCGCCCGCGCGCTCGCCTCGGCGCACGCGGTCAGCATCATTCACCGCGATCTCAAGCCCGAGAACATCATGCTGGTGCAGCGGCCCGGGCAGCCCGACTTCGTCAAGGTGCTCGACTTCGGCATCGCCAAGGTCCTCGGGTCGGGCGCGAGCGGGGCGTTCACCGCCGTCGGCTCGGTGGTCGGCACGCCGCAGTACATGTCGCCCGAGCAGGCGACGGCGGGCGTGATCGACGCGCGGTCCGACATCTACGCGCTCGGGCTCATCCTCCACGAGCTGGTGCGCGGCCGGCCGACCTTCGATGGGGACTCGGCGGTCGAGCTGATGAGCCGGCAGATCGACACCATGCCGCCGGCGCTCAAGTCTCCGTGGGGCACCGTGCCGCCGGCGCTCGATCGCATCATCATGCAGATGCTGCAGAAGCTCCCCGAGGAACGGCCGGCCTCGATGGAAGCGGTGATCACCGCGCTCGAAGCCGTGGCCTCGACCCCGACCCCGACCCGCACCGAGCCGATCACCGCGGTCGACCTGCCGTCGCTCCCACCCGCCGCCGCTGCGGGCAAGACGCCGCCAGTGCAGGCCACCAACCTGGGTGTGCTGACGCCGCCCGAGCTCCCCGCCCCGACGCAGAACCTCCCGCCGCGGCCGTCGCCGGCGCGCAACATCACCATGCCGCCGCCGGGCGAGACGCGGCTCGAGAAGCGGACCGACGGTGCGGGCGTGGTGCCGGCCGTGCAGCCGGTCGCGCGCGGAACCCAGGCCCCGGCGCGGCAGCCGGAAAGCGCGGTCGATCTCGCGGCGGTCAGGCCCAACCGCACGCCGCTGCTGATCGGCCTGCTGCTGGTGATCGGCGTGCTGATCGGCGCCGTGGCGTGGACCTTCAGGCCCACCGAAGAGACGCCGCCCATCAAGGTGGTCACCACCGGCCCGGTGACGCCGACCCCGACGCCGACGCCCACGCCCGTCGACACCGCGCCCGCGAAGCCCGACGACAAGCCGCCGCCCGCGGGTACGATCAAGCTGACGCTGGAGGCGGTGCCCGATCGCGTCGAGGTCTACGAAGACGACATCTTGCTCGGCATGACGCCCATCACCATCTCGCGGCCGCAGGCGACGGTGACCGCGCTGCGCTTCGAGCTGCGGGGCTACGCGCCGCTGACGCGCAAGGTGCGCTTCGAGTCAGACACCGCGCTCAAGGTCGAGCTCCAGAAGGACGGCAAGCCCCAGGGCGGTACCGCGAGCACGGGCACCGGCAAGAAGCCGCGCCCGCCCGACGGAGACGACCTCAAGGACTCTCCGTTCTGAGGGCTCGCCTTTCGACAGGCAGCGGTCTAAGCGGCTGCCCATGTCCAAGCCCCTCTCCCTGACGATCGCGGCGCTGGTGGCCGCTTCCCTCTTCGCCTGCAACAAGGACAACGCGTCCACCGGCGGCAACACCGCGCAGGGCGTGAGCCTCGCCCCGGTCGTTGAGAACCCCAACCTCCCGGTCGCGAAGTACAACGACAAGGTCGTCACGCTGAAGGAAGTCGACGACAAGATCAGCGGCCAGCTCAAGGAACTCGAGAAGAAGAAGCTCGAGCTGCGCATGCAGACCGCCGAGCAGATCGTGCTCGAGGCGCTCGCCAAGGCCGAGGCCGCGAAGGTCGGCAAGACCGACGAGCAGTGGGTGAAGGAACAGCTCACCGCGTCGATCCCGCCCCCGCCTGACGCCGAGATCCAGAAGGTGTGGGACGAGAACAAGGACAAGATGCCGCCCGGCTCGACGTTCGAGGGGATGCGCGAGCAGATCATCAGCTTCCTGCAGCGCGACAAGCAGAAGGAAGTCGCGATGAAGCTGTTCGACGACCTGAAGACCAAGGCGAACTACCAGCTGCTCCTCGAGGAGCCGCGCGTGCAGGTCGCCGCCACCGGCCCGGCCCGCGGCCCCGCTGACGCGAAGGTGACCATCGTCGAGTTCAGCGACTTCGAGTGCCCGTACTGCGGCAAGGCCGAGGAATCGGTCAGCCAGGTGATGGAAAAGTACGCCGGCAAGGTGCGCATCGTGTTCCGCCACTTCCCGCTGAGCTTCCACCCGCACGCGCCGAAGGCCGCCGAGGCGTCGATGTGCGCCAACGACCAGGGCAAGTTCTGGGAAATGCACAAGCAGCTCTTCGCCAACCGCACCGCGCTCGCCGTGGAAGACCTCAAGAAGTACGCGGGCGACCTGGGCCTCGACACCGCCAAGTTCAACGAGTGCCTCGACAGCGGCAAGATGAAGGCGGCCGTCGACGCCGACACCAAGGCGGGCGGCGACGTGGGCGTGACCGGCACCCCGGCGTTCTTCATCAACGGCAAGAGCCTCTCGGGCGCGCAGCCGTTCAGCGAGTTCCAGAAGGTCATCGACGCCGAGCTGAAGAAGGGCGGGTGAGTTGAAGGCCGTTCGCGATCGCATCGCGTTGGCGCTCGACCTGCCGCTCCAGGAAGGCATCGCCGCCTGGGAGCAGGTCGCGCCGTACGTGGGCGTCGCGAAGGTCGGCCTCTCACTCTTCGTCGAACATGGGCCTCGCGCGGTGGAACCCTTCCTCCAGCGCGGGGCCCGCGTGTTTCTGGACCTGAAGCTCCACGACATTCCCAACACCGTCGAGCTCGCGGCGACGCGCGCGGGCATGCTGGGCGTGTCGTACCTGACCGTGCACGCCTCGGGCGGCGCGGCGATGGTGAAGGCCGCGGTGATGGGTGCGCGTGAAGGCGCGGCGCGGGCCGGGCACGCGGCACCGGTGATCCTCGCGGTGACGGTGCTCACCTCGATGGACGAAGCGGCCCTGCGCGACACCGGCGTCGAGCGCGCCCCCGACGACCAGGCCGAGCTGCTGGCGAAGCTGGCGGTGCGGGCCGGCGCGAAGGGCCTGGTGTGCAGTGCGCGCGAGGTGGCGAAGGTGCGCGCGCAGGTGGGGCCCGAGGTGGTGCTGTGCACGCCCGGCATCCGCCCGACCGGCGCGGCGACCAACGATCAGTCGCGCACCGAGACGCCGGCCGCCGCGATCGCCGCCGGGGCCGACCTGCTGGTCATCGGCCGGCCGATCACCGCCGCGCCCGACATGATCGCCGCGGCGCGCGCGATCGCCGAATCGATCAACTGACGCAGAAACTTCGGGGGGCATTGCGTGATCCAACGACGCCTGGTGGCGGCGCTGATGCTGTTGGCCTCGAGCGGTGCCTGGGCCGGGCAGCTCGACGACTTCTGCAAGCGCTGGATCGTCGCGTCGCGCGACGCGCGCTCGTACGACGAGGCTCTGGCGCTGACGCTGCGCGACCTCGACGCAGAGAACCAGCCCGGCGACTGGGGCAAGGTCCTCAAGGCGCTCTCGCACGCGTCGCCCGCCGATCACCTGCTCATCTTGCGCGGGTACGCCGGCGACATCGCCCAGCCCTTCAATTGCGAGCCCTTCGAGTTCCCCGGCGGGCGGCCAGGCCACCGCGTCGAGCTCGACGGCGAAGCGGCTGCGGGCATCGAAGCCTTCGCGGTCGAGGGTGGGGTGGTGTTCTCGTTCAAGGTCGAGCGCACCAGCAAGGGCGAGCGCGGCGTCGTGCAGCGGGGGAAGAAGGCGATTTCGACTGAGCTCCCCGCCCTGCGCTCGCCGAGCGTGCTGCTCGCGCCCGGGGTGGTGTTGGTGGCCAGCCCCGACGGCGTGTGGAGCGTGCCGCGAGACGGGGGCGCGCCGAAGTCGCTGGCGAAGCTCGAGCGCGCCGCGGGCTTCACGGTCGACGGCAAGCGCCTGCTCTTCGCCTCGCGCGGCAAGCTGCAGGCCCTGCCGTTGAGCGGGGGCGCGGTGGTGACCGTCGCCGAGCTCGACGAGACGCCGTACGACACGCGCCTCGCGGCTGGGCCGGGCGGGGTGCTGGTCGCGGCCGCGGGCGGGCTGACCCGCGTCGACCGCAAGGGCGCCGTGACCGAGGTCGCCCGCCAGCCGTTGGCCTGGTTCGACGATCGCGGCGCGGTGGTGCGCGTCAGCGCGCCGGAGCCGCGGCCGGCCCGCAAGAGCTTCCGTTCGCTCGGAGATGCGCCGCCGGCGGCGAAGCCAGAGACGCCGCCCCCGGGGCTGTACCGCGTGGGGTTCGATGGCGCCGCGCCGGTGCGCCTCGGTGAGCCGCTGGAGCTCACGGCGGCGGTCTCGCGGGGCAACGCGGCGTGGGGCTTCGATCGCGCCGACTGGGTGGGCCGGGGGCGCGTGGTGCGCGTCGACTTTCCTGCCGGGGCGGTGGTGCAGGTGGCCGCA
Source organism: Myxococcaceae bacterium (assembly GCA_046351675.1). Lineage (GTDB taxonomy): Bacteria > Myxococcota > Myxococcia > Myxococcales > Myxococcaceae > Archangium_A. Next base: position 253,537 of record JAXLYB010000003.1, on the reverse strand, counting down.
CCCGTCGGCGTCGCTCATGAGCTGCAGCTCGACGGCACGCGCGTGTACTGGTTCGACTCGCGCTTTCGGGCGCTCTATTCGGCCGCGGCGAACTAGCCGGCCGGCTTCCGCAGCGAGCGCAGGTGCGCCCACGCGTCGGCGCGCGACTTGTGCAGGCTGCCGATCTTCTTCACGCCGGCTTCCCGCAAGATGCGCTCGCCCTGCAGCTCACCGATGGCTGACGCCGAGAGCACGCGCGCGGTGTGCTCCATGCCCCGGGCGGCCGCCCACTGGTTGAGCTCGGCGACGCGCGGGGCCAGCTCGGGCGCCAGCGCCTGCACCGCCGATTGATCGACCAGGCAGTCCCACTGCGGGCCCAGCGAGGTGATGGCCTCGCGGATCTTCGTGTCGTAGCGGCCGAAGGAATCGGCCGTGGGGCGCGCCGGGTAGATGACCTCGATGGTCCGCTCGGCGCGGTGCACGATGATCTCAAACTCGGTGCGGGTGGCGGGGGCTGGCATCGGGTTGTCGCGTGGAGCCTACAGCACGCGGCCGCGCAGCTCGGCGTGCGGCCGCTGAATGAGCTCGGTGGTGACGAGGAGGTTTGCGGCGACGGCCGCCGCGGCGCCTTCCAGCGCGGCCTCGACCTGCGACTGCACCCCGGCGAGCGTGAACCAGCCCTTGCCGCCGATGCCCTTGGCGAGGTGCAGGTGCGTCAGCCGCACGTCGGCGCGCTTCAACGCCACGTCGGCCGCCTTGAGCGTCGCCGCGACGGTGTGCAGCTCGACGATGCCCACCGCGTCGTCGCGCGTGACCTTCGAGACCTCGTTGCGCAGCAGCGCGGCGAAGACGGCCTCGGCGAGGTGGGGCAGGTGCAGCGAGTCGATCACCTTGTCGCCGCCGGCCGCCAGCCCCGCGCGAAACGATTCCTGCACCTCAGCCTCGCCGCCGGCGAAGACCAGCAGGTACTTGCCGGGCGTGACGGGCTCGGCGATCGCGATCTGCACCGCGGCCTGCTTGACGATCGCGTCGGCCACGACGACCCCGCGCGCGAGCGATTCCAGCTCGAGCAGCCCCAGCGCAGGACCGGGCAGGGCGGCGGTCATCAGATGATGCGGAAGCTGTCCTTCAGGGTGCAGCGGCGCTCGCGCGTGAAGCTGATCGGCGTGGTGAGGCCCTCGCCGGTGGGCGAGGCGATGGTGAAGGACGTGTAGCCCTCACCCGTCATGCCGAGGCCCGCGAACGACGGCCCGTTCTTCACGAAGATCGAGGTGTTGATGATCTTCGCCATCGCCGAGAGCACGTCGATGTTGGTCGAGTGCATGGTCGCGGTGTGCCCGAAGCCGTGCTCGGCCTGCACCGCCGCGGCGATGCAGTCTTCGATGGTCTTGAGGCGCGAGAAGCCGATCACCGGCATCAACAGCTCGGCCTGCACGAAGGGGTGCGTGGGGTCGACCTCGGCGAACAACAGCCGCGTGCCGGCCGGGGCGCGAATGCCCGCCGCGTCGGCGATCTTGGTGGCGTCCTTGCCGACCCAGTCGCGCGCGGGGTGCCCGTCGTCGACCACCAGCTTCTCGAGGCGGTTGATGGCCGAGCTCGGCACCTCGAACGCGCCGTGCTTCTGCATCTCGGCCTTGAGCTGATCGGCGATCGACGCGACGGCGAAGACTTCCTTCTCGACGATGCAGACGATGTTGTTGTCGAGCGAGGCGCCGTCGACGATGTCCTTCGCGGCCTGCGCGATGTGCGCGGTGCTGTCGACCACCGCGGGCGGGTTGCCCGGGCCAGCGGCGATGGCGCGCTTGCCCGAGTTCATCGCAGCCTTCACCACCGCGGGGCCGCCGGTCACCACGATCAGGCGAATGCCGGGGTGCTTCATCAGCGCGCCGGCCGACTCGATGGTCGGGTTCGCGAGCGCGCACAGCAGGTTCTGCGGGCCGCCGGCGGCGACGATCGCCTCGTTCAGCTTGCCGACGAAGAAGGTGGCCACGCCCTTGGCCGAGGGGTGCACGTTGAAGACGACCGCGTTGCCGCCGGCCACCATCGCCACGCCGTTGTTGATGATCGTCTCGGTGGCGTTGGTCGACGGGGTGATCGCGCCGATCACGCCGAACGGCGCGCGCTCGAGCAGCATCAGGCCGTAGTCACCGGTGAAGGCCTGCGCCCGCAGGATCTCCATGCCCGGCGTCTTGTTGGCGCACAGGAGGTTCTTCTTCACCTTGTCGGGCACGTTGCCCAACTTCGTCTCTTCGACCGCCATGCGGGCCAGGTCGTTGACGTTGTCGCGCGTGCACTGGCGCATCGCCTCGATGCACTTCTCGCGGGTCTCGACGTCGAGGCGCACCCACTGTTCCTGCGCGCGCTGCGCCGACGAGGTGGCCGAATCGAGATCGTCGAACACGCCCGGGCGGCGCGTGATGATCGCCGGGGCCTTGCTGGCCGGGGCGCCACCCGCAGACGGAAGACGGCCGAGCTCGCCGCTCAACCGGCGCACGACCTGTTCCACGATGGCGTTGATCTGCGCTTCGTTCACGTTGGCCTCCTCAGCTCGCGCGACGGTGCACCGCGGGGCGACCCGGCGCAGGAGTCGATTCGATGTACAGGCTCGCTCCCTGCCCGCCGTAGACGACCAGCACCCGCTCGGTGTCAGGCGCGGTCTTTTCCCGCTCGCAGATCTTCGACGCGGCAGCGACCACCCGCGTCGGATCCGCCTTCACCTTCACCAGGCGGGGCCGCGCGGGCTTCACTTCACCCACGTCAGCTTCCCCTCGACCTCGACCTGGTCGACGATCGCCATGATCACGGCGTCGACCGGGCGGTCCTTGGTCAGCTCGGTCTGCCGCGCCGAGGAACCCGACGCGTAGAGCACGACCTCGCCCACGCCGGCACCCATCGCGTCGACCGCGACGACCAGCGAGGCCGTGGCCTTGCCCTGCTCGTCCATTCCCCGCACGAGCAGGAAACGGGACCCATCGAGCGTGGGCTCCTTGCGGGTGGCGACCACCGTCCCCACCACCTTGCCGAGCAACATGGGCGCCTCTTACTTCTGGCCGCTCTCGGCCTTCGCCTGGTCCAGGCGGCCGAGGGGCAGCACGAGGTCGATGTTGACGTGCGGGCGCGGGATGACGTGCGTCGACACCAGCTCACCGACGCGCTCGGCGCCGCGGGCACCGGCCTCGATGGCCGCCTTCACCGCCGCGACGTCGCCACGGACCACCATCGTCACGTAGCCGCCGCCGATCTTCTCGTACCCGACCAGCTCGACCTTCGCGGCCTTCACCGCCGCGTCGGCGGCCTCGACCATGCCCACGAAGCCCTTGGTCTCGATCATTCCCAGTGCGTCAGCCATCGGAGTGTTCGCCTCTCGTGTTGGGTGCTGCGTTTACCTTCACTTGTCCTTGAACGCCGAGGGCTCCTTGCCCGTCAGCGACTTGATCGACGCCACTGCGGCCTCGGCGGCGGAGTCGATTTCCGACTCGCTGCCCGCGAGGTACAGGCGGCCGAAGGCGCCGTACGGCGTCACGTCGACCAGCTTCACGTTGGCGGCCTTCTCGGCTTCGTTGGCGGCGAGCGCGGCGTACGCGGCCGGCTCCGTCTCGAGGATGTAGAGCGACTCGCCGGGCTCGATCATCGAACCGAAGCGGATCTTGTCGAGGATCATCGCGTGCATCGGCTCGATGGCGCGGATGATGGTGTTCGAGACCAGGCGCGGCTTGATGCGGTCCTCTTCCTTGACGCCCAGCTCCTTCAAGATCGCCTCGCCGGCGCTGCGCACCTCGCCCTTGTCCTCGAGGTGGAGCTCCAACATGCCGTACGCGCGCTCGACGACGAGGGTCGCGGGCTGCACCTTGGTCTGCTTGAGCGCCACGTCCATCAACCGGTGAATCGCCATGCCCGGCGCGATCTCGACGAACAGCGACGCGACGTACGGCACCGGGAAGTAGCCACGGCAGGTGGTCGCGATGTGCGCGGCGAGCTGCGGCTGGAGGCTGTCGAGGAAGACGTACGTGCGGAGCGACGTAGACAAATGACTCTCCCGTTGAGTCAGCGCCTGCGCGCTGACGGGCCAAGTGCCCGAGAAGTGGCGGGGTTGTAGAACCCGACCATTCCATTGACAAGCACGGTCTTTGGGCGCGAAAGCGAACCGCCGCGTGATCTCACTTGCCGCCAGCCTTGCGTTGTCGACCGCGCTGGCGATCGAGCCGCCCAACGACGCGCCGTTGCTCCCGCCGTACCTGCCGCGCTCGGCCGCGATCGGCCTGTTCATCAACTACCCGATGGTCGCCCCGCACCTGCGCCTCGCGTGGGAAGGCGCGATCGTCGATCAGCCGCGCAACGTGCTGATCTGGACGGCGGCGTTGGGCACGGGCCTCGGCCTCAACCCGCAGACGCCGATGACGGCGCACTACCAGCACGTGGCGTTGGTCGGCCTCGGCTACCGCAGCGATCGCCCGCTCATCCACTGGGGCTTTCACGTGATGACCGGGCCGGTCTGGTACCGCGCGGCCTACAAGCCTGGCTCGATCTACCAATTCGAGAGCCGGGTGCTCGGGTACATCGAGGGCCGCATTCAGCTCGGCATTCGCGTGATGCCGCACCTCCGGCTGGCGCTGTATTTCGGCTACGCCTCGCCGTTCACCTTCCAGACCCAGTTCCCCGGCAACACCTTCGTCGGCGGCATCGACACCGGCCTCGTCTTCGATTGGCGCTGAGCGCGAATGGGCTTCGTCGATCTCCACCTCCACCTGCTGCCCGGCGTCGACGACGGCGCGAAGACCCTCGACGACACGCTCGAGATGGCGAGGGCGCTCCAGTCGCTGGGCTACGACACGCTCGCCCCCAGCCCCCACGCGCGCTCGGAGTACGCGTCGAAAGATCGCGCGTTGTGCGAGACGAAGCTCGACGAGGTGCGTACCGCCCTGAAGACCGCGGGGCTGGCGCTCGAGCTGCACCCCAACGCCGAGAACTTCTTCCTCGAAGACGCGCTGCTGCCTTCCGTCGCGCAGGGGCAGGCGCGCACGTTGGGCCGCGGCAAGGTGCTGCTGGTCGAGGCGCCGTACCAGGGGCCAATGCCGATGCTGGCCGATCTGTTGTTTCGCATGCGGCTCAAGGGCGTCACGCCGCTCATCGCGCACCCCGAGCGGTGCTTCGAGTTCGAGAAGAAGGGGCGCGCGGCGGAATTGGTGCAGGCCGGTGCGTTGTTGCAGCTCGACATGGGCGCGCTCATCGGGCGGTACGGCAAGACGGCTGAGAAGCTCGCGCGGCAGTTCCTGGGCGAGGGGCTCTACGCGGTCGCGGCGACCGATCTGCACTCGCCCGTGAACGCGAGGCAGTGGGTCGGGGACAGCCTGGAGGCCCTGCGCAAGGCGGCGGGGAAGAACTTCTCGGCGCTGGTCGAGACCACCCCGCGAAAGCTGCTGGAGGGTGTGACGTCGTGAAGGTCGGTGTTAAGGGGCGCAACGCGTGAGCCGCTGGATCAAATTCATCGTCAGCCTGGCGATCACCGGCGGCTGCCTGTGGTGGACCTTCAAGGACACCAACTGGCCGGCGATGAAGAACGCGCTGCTGTCCTTCGACTGGAAGGTCACGCTGCCGCTGTACCTGCTCACGCTGGTGGTGATTCACCTCGCCCGCACGCTGCGGTGGGGCCACCTGATGGCGGGCCTCGAGAAGGTGCCGTTCGGCAAGCTGAACGAGGCGTCGGCGATCGGCTTCATGATGCTGATCATCCTCCCGTTCCGGCTGGGGGAATTCGCGCGGCCCTTCTTGATCGCCGAGCGCTCGAACATTCGCCGCTCGCCCGCGATGACCTCGGTGGTGCTCGAGCGCATCGTCGACGGGCTCTTCATCGCGGTCTTGTTGCGCGTGCTGATGTTCTTCGTGCCCGACGACGCCCACAACATCAACGAGGTGCGCATCGGGGCGAACCTGATGTTTCTCGTCTTCTTCTCGGGCTTCGTCTTCCTGCTGCTCGCGCGGTGGAAGCACGATCTCGTGGTCGGCCTGATGCGGAAGATCGGCAACAAGATCTCGCCGGGGCTGACCGAGAAGATCGTGCGCATGGTCGATGGCTTCGTCGGCGCGCTCAAGCAGCTGCCCGACGGCAAGAACCTCGCGCTCTTCATCTTCTGGACGCTGCTCTACTGGGCGGTGAACGGGTGGGGCATGTGGCTCTTCGCGCGTGGCTTCGCGTGCGAGGGCGTCGACGGAGCGTGCCTGCCGCTGCAGCTGACGTTGTTCCAGACGTTCTTCATTCTGTGCGTGATCATCGCCGGCATGATGATCCCCGCCGCCCCGGGCAGCGCGGGTACGGCGCAGGCGGCGTTGCTGATCGGCATGGGCGTGTTCATTCCCGCCGAGGTCGTCAACTCGAGCGGCGTGGCGTACGCCAACGTGCTGTGGTTGGTGCAGATCATCCAGCAGATCCTGTTCGGCCTGTTTTTTCTGGTTCGTTCGCATGGCTCGTTCAGTGCGATCGCCGGAAAGCTGAGCGAGCAGCAGCAGGCCCCCGAGCCCGAGAAGACCTGAATGATCGGCATCGACTGGGTCGCGGTGGTGGTGCTCGGGTTCGCGTGGGCGCTGTCGAACGTGCGCACCATTCCGCTGTACCTGCGTGACTGGATCTTCGCGGTCGCCTGTCTCGGCGTGTGCGGCTACCGCGTCGCGCGCGGCGTGCAGGGCATCAACCTGATCGTCGCCATCGTCGCCGGTGCGATCGGCGTGCAGTACCTGGTGCGCGGCTTCCGCAACCGCAAGATCTCGCAGGCGCGCCCGCCCGCGGAGTGATCAGGACTTCTTGCGGCCACCCGGCAGCAGCAGGAACACCACCCCGACGCCCACCGCGCCCGCGCTGATCGGCTTGGGGATTTCCATGGTGCGATCGACGTCGGCCTTGGCCTCGAGCGGGCCGACCTTCAGCACGGTCTCGTTGGTGCGGTAGGGAATGCCGCCGAACCACAGGCCCGCGGTGCCAGCCGCCACGAGCACGATGCCGATGAGCTTGTTCACGCTGCGCACTGTACGCGCGAACGAGGTCAGTGGTTCCTTCCGAAAACGCTACACTCCGCCACCGCAATGTCCGTCGCCAACCAGGAGACCGTTCGCCTCGCCTCGAAGGGCGAGACCCCGAAGCGGGGGCGCTGGCGCGTGGTGTTGGTGAACGAGACCGGCGCGTCGAGCTTCGCGCTGCCGGTGACGGGCGCGGTGACGATCGGCCGTGGAGAAGACGCCGAGCTGCGCGTTGACGACACCGCCGCTTCCCGCCGGCACGCCCAGCTGGTGGTCGAGTCCGGCGCGGTGCGGTTGATCGATCTCGGCAGCGCGAACGGCACCACGGTGCGCGGCCGCAAGCTCGCAGCGAACGAGCAGGTCGAGCTGCAGGAAGGCGACGCGATCGAGTTCGGCACCAGCCTCGCGGTGCTGCAGGTCGATGAGCTCTCGGTCAGCTCCCGGCCGTGGAACCTGCACACCCACGCGCGCTTCCTCGAGCTCGCCGCGCAGACCAAGCCGCCATTCTCGGTGTTGCGCCTGCAGGTGATCGCCGCGCCGGGCGTCACGCAGGAGGTCTTGAGCGCCGAGCTCTCTCCGCACGACACGGTGGCCTCGTTCGGGCCCGGGCAGTTCGAGGTGCTCGCGCCGGGGCGTTCTCCCGAGGCGTCGCAGCAGCTGCTCGAGAAGTTGAGCGCGAAGCTCGTGGCGCGGGGCGCGCGCGTGAGGGCGGGCTCAGCCAGCGCGCCGCGCGACGGCGTCGATCCCGATCTCCTGCTCGCGGCGTGCAGCAGGCCCGCGAGCGCTCCGGCGCCTGGCTTCGTGGTGCGCGACGACGCGATGGCTGCGCTCTACCGGCTCGTCGATCGCATCGCCCCCTCGGGCATCAGCGTGCTGCTGCTCGGCGAGACGGGCGTCGGCAAGGAAGTGCTGTCCCAGGAGATCCACCGCCGCAGCAAGCGCGCCAGCGGTCCGTTCTTGCGGCTCAACTGCGCGGCGCTCACCGAGTCGCTGCTCGAGAGCGAGCTGTTCGGCCACGAGAAGGGCTCCTTCACCGGCGCGATCAAGCAGAAGGAAGGCCTGCTCGAGTCGGCGCACGGCGGCACGATCTTCCTCGACGAGGTGGGCGAGATGCCCGCGGCGACGCAGGCCAAGCTGCTGCGCGTGCTCGAGGAGCGCAAGGTGATGCGCGTCGGCGCGACCACGCCCTTGCCGATCGACGTGCGCTTCCTCTTCGCCACCAACCGCGATCTCGAGGCCGAGGTGGCGCGCGGCGCGTTCCGTGCTGACCTGTACTTCCGCGTCAACGGCATCTCGCTGGTCATCCCTCCGCTGCGCGAACGCCAGGCGGAGATCGAGCCGCTCGCGCGCCAGTTCCTCGCCGACGCGGCGAAGCGGGAAGGGCGCGCCGTTCCCGAACTCACCGCCGAGGCCGTCGCCACGCTCAAGGCCTGGCCGTGGCCGGGCAACATTCGCGAGCTCAAGAACGTGATCGATCGCGCGATCCTCATGGCGGGCGAGGGCAAGCTCGACGCCGACGCGCTCGGCCTCGGTGACGCCGCGCCCGCGGGAGACGCTGCCCCGGCGAACCTCAAGGAAGAGCGCGAGGCCGCCGAGAAGCGCGCGGTGTTGGACGCGCTCGAGAAGACCGGCGGCAACCAGACGAAGGCCGCCGAGCTGCTCGGGGTCAGCCGCCGCACGCTCGTCACCCGCCTGCAGCAGTACGGCATGACGCGGTCGCGCAAGAAGGCGTGACGTGGAGCGCTTCAAGGGCACCGCACGCTACGAGGTGGTGCGCGAGCTCGGCGCGGGCGGCATGGGCGTGGTCTACGAGGCGATCGATCGCGAGCGCGACGGTCGCCGCGTGGCGCTCAAGGTGCTGCAGCGGCAAGACGCCGACTCGCTGGTGCGGCTGAAGCGGGAATTTCGCGCGCTGGCCGACGTGCGCCACAAGAACCTCGCCTCGCTGTACGAGCTCGCTGTCGAGGGCGAGACCTGGTTCTTCACGCTCGAGCTCGTCGAGGGCGTCGACTTCCTCGAGTGGGTGCGCCCGGGTGCGAAGCGGCTCGCCGAGGCGCCGACGGGCCAGCTCGACGTCACCATGCGGGCGGGCGAGGGCGCGGTGAGCGTGGTCGATCACGCGCGCCTCGAAGACGCCTTCTCGCAGCTCGTCGAGGGCGTGGGCTTCCTGCATTCCAGCGGCCGCCTGCACCGCGACCTGAAACCGTCGAACGTGCTGGTGACGAAGGAAGGGCGCGTGGTGATCCTCGACTTCGGGCTCGTGCTCGAGCTCGAGGGTGTGCAGAGCATCTCGGAAGCGCGCGGCAGCTCGATCGTCGGCACCGCGGCGTACATGGCTCCGGAACAGGCGGGCTCGGGCGTCGTCGGGCCGCCGGCCGATCTGTACGCGCTCGGCGTGATGCTCTTCCAGGCGCTCACCGGGCGCGTGCCCTTCGACGGCGTGGCGGTGCAGGTGCTCCTCGAGAAGCAGCGGCGGCCGGCGCCTGCCCCGAGGGACGTGGTGCCCGGCGTGCCCGAGAAGCTCGATCGCCTCGCCACGGGACTCCTGCAACAGGACGCGGCGGCGCGGCTCTCGGCGCAGGACGTGCTCGCGACGCTCGGTCGGGGCGCGCAGGCGTCGCGGCCAGCGCCTCGCCTCGACAGCAGCTTCGTGGGGCGCGGCAAGGAACTCGAGCAACTGCAGGCGGCGTTGCAGGCGGCGCGCAGCGGCAGTCCCAGGGTGGTGCGCATTCTCGGCGCGTCGGGCATCGGCAAGTCCGCGCTCGTGCGCCGGTTCGTCGAAGGCCTCGACGGCGTGGTGCTGCAGGGTCGCTGCTACGAGCGCGAGACGGTGCCCTTCAAGGCGCTCGACAGCGTGGTCGATGCGCTCGCGCGGCACTTGAGCGAGCTGCCCGACGCGAAGGTCGACGCGGTGCTGCCGCGCGATGCGTCGGCGGTGGCGCGCATGTTCCCGGTGTTGGGGAGGGTGACGGCGTTTCGCCAGGCGCCCGTGCGCGAGGTGAAGGAACCGTCGGAGCTGCGTCGCCGCGCGGTCCTCGGTCTGCGCGAGCTCTTCGGGCGCATGAGCGATCGCGCGCCGCTGGTGCTGGTGATCGACGACGCGCAGTGGGGCGACGTCGACAGCACGCTGGTGCTCGACGAGCTGCTGCGGCCGCCCGATGCGCCGGCGCTGTTGCTGGTGATCGTCGCGCGCGCCGCGTCGAACCCGCTCGAGGGGCTGCGCCTGACGCCGGTCGACCTCTCGCTCGAGGGCCTGAGCCCCGCCGAGGTGGAGAAGCTGCTCGCGACCCAGGTCAGCGACGCCGCCCGCCGCGAGGCGATCGCGCGCGAGGCCGGCGGGAACCCGTTCCTCGCCGAGGTGCTCGCGTCGTCGTCGGGCGAGGTGAAGCTCGAAGACGTCGTGCTGCAGCGCATCGACGGGCTGTCGAAGTCGGCGCGCGCGTTGCTCGAGGTGGTCGCCATCGCGTCGGGGCCGGTCGAGGAGCGTGTCGCGGCGAAGGTGGCCGGGGTCGAGGCGTCCGACGTCGACACGCTGCCGATGCTCAAGAGCGCGAACCTCGTGCGCGGCGTGCACGGCGATCGCCTCGAGGCCTGGCACGATCGCATTCGCGAGGCGGTGGTCTCGCGGCTGAGCGCCGAGCGCGCGCGAGAGCTCCACGCGCGGCTGGCTGACGCGATGACCGGGAGCGCCGACTTCGAGCTGATCGCCTGGCACCTCGCCTCGGCGGGACTGGTGGAGCAGGCGGCGCAGGCGACGATCGAGGCCGCGCGGGCCGCGGTGCGCCAGCTGGCCTTCGAGCGCGCGGCGGTGTTGTTCGAGCGCTCGCTGCAGTTGCTCCCGGGGGATGATCGCCGTCGCCGCGATCTGCGCGTCGAGCTCGCCGAGGCCTGGGCGATGGCGGGACGCGGGGCGGTGTCAGCGAGCGCCTACGAGCTGGCCGTGAACGAGCCGGGCGAAGCGGGCTTGAGCCGCATCGAGCTGCAGCGGCGCGCGGCCGAGCAGTTGCTGCGGAGCGGTCACATCGACGCGGGCCTGCACGCCGTCAACCAGGTGCTCGGCGCGATGGGCATGACGCTCGCGAAGACGCCCCGGCGGGCGCTGTGGGCGCTGGCGTTTCGCCGCCTGCACATCTGGCTGCGTGGCCGCTCGTTCGTCGAGACGGCCGAGAAGGACGCGCCGGCAGAGTTGATCCAGCGCATCGACGCGTGCTGGTCGGTCTCGATGGGTTTGTCGATGGTCGACACCATTCGCGGCGCGAGCTTCCAGGCGCGGCAGCTGCTGCTCGCGCTCGAGGCGGGGGAGCCGCACCGGGTGACGCGCGCGTTGGCGGCCGAGGCGGCGTTCGTCGCGACGGGAGGGCTCCCGGCTGAGCGTCGCGCGGCGAAATTGGTCTCGGAAGCCCGGGAGCTGGCCGAGCGGCTGGGCGACCCGTTGCTGATCGGTCTCGTCGACTTCTGCGCCGGCCTCACGCGCTTCTGCGTCGGCAAGTGGCGCGAAGCGGCGCAGTTCACCGCGCTCGCCGAGCGGCGCTTCTCCGACGCAGGCGCGATGTTGAGCTGGGAGAGCGCGAACTCCCGCCTCTTCACCGTGTGGTCGCTCTTCTACCTCGGCGACGTCGCGGGACTGTCGGTGCGCATTCCGGCGCTGACGCGCGAAGCCGAGGAGCGCGGCGATCGCTACGCGGTGACGAGCCTGCGCTGTGGGCTGGCCAACGTCGCCTTGCTGGCCGCCGGTGACGCACGCGCGGCGCGGGAAGCGGTCGACGCGGCGATGGCGGGTTGGTCGTCGCGCAGCTTCCACTTCCAGCACTACTGGGCCGCGCTCTCGCAGACGATGATCGATCTCTACGAGGGCCAGCTCGACCAGACGCTCGGCCGGCTCGAGCAGACCATCGCGTCGCTGCGCGAATCGCAGCTGATGCGAATCCAGAACGTGCGCATCGAGGCGCGCGCGCTGCTCGGGCGGGTGCTGGTCGCGCTCGGCCGGCTCGACGAGGCGCGCGACCAGTCGCGGCTGTTGCGCGAAGAGAAGGCGGGCTGGGCCGATGCGTTCGCGTCGCTCATCGAGGGGCTCGCGGGTGACGAGAAGGCGCTCTCGGTCGCGCTCGAGGGCTTCGATCGGCACGAGATGGCGTTGTTCTCGGGTGTGACCCGGCTGCGGCTCGGTCAGAAGCAGGGCGCGCAGCTGGGCGAGGCGAACACCCGCGCGGCGCTGGCGTGGATGCAGACCCAGGCCGTGAAGGATCCCGCGCGGCTGGCTGATGCGCTGGCGCCGCTGCCGCGGAAGTAGGTCAGCTCAGCGCTCGAGCAGCTTCATCCACGTCTGGCCGGTCTGGCCCTTGCGCGAGATGCGCTCGGCACGTCGCGCCTGTGCCTCGGCAGCGGCCACGCGCTCGATCTCGTTCTCGACCGCCAGCGGCGGCACCGGGAGCTTCTTGCCGTCCTTGTCGAGCGCCACGAAGGTGAGCAGCGCGCTGGTGGTCAGCTGGCGCTCGCCGGTGAGCGGGTTCTCGGCGTGCACCGTGACGCCGATCTCCATCGACGAGGTGAAGGCGGCGACGACGCGTGCGCGCAAGATGACCTGGAAGCCGATCTTGATCGGGGCGTGGAAGTGCAGATCGTCCATCGAGGCGGTGACCACTGCCTGGCGGGCGTGCCGTTGCGCCGACACCGCCGCGCAGATGTCGATCCACCCCATGACCGAGCCACCGAAGGCGGCGCCGAGCGCGTTCGCGTCTCCGGGGAGAAGGAGCTGCGTCATCTCCACGACACTGTCGACCGATCGGCGGGGGGCGAGTGACATGGGCCGGGTTTACTCGCGTATGCTTCGGGCATGCACCGAAAGCTCGCCGTCGCCGCCGTGCTCGTCGTCGCGTTGAATTCGTTCGCGCAGAACAACCGCCGGCCACGCCGGCCTGCGCACCCGCCGCAGAGTCCGCCGGTGCAGGTGCAGGCCCCCGCGCCTGCGACCAACCCCGAGCCGGCGGCGCTTCAGCGGCCGACTCGCATCGAGATGGAAGGGTCGAACCTCACCGGTCAGTTGAACAAGGCGGGCGGGGTGTATTTGTACGAGCGCAAGGAGCTCGCGGTGCGGTCGATGGTGCAGAAGCCCGACAACTTCCGCGCGGCGATCGTCAGCGGGGAATAGGTTCTCTCCTCACCCCGACCCTCTCCTCTGAAGAGGAGAGGGAGTTTGTTGTTGGCGTCGCTCAGTACGAGACGGGCTTCTGCGCGACGATCCAGTCGATCGTGTCCTTGAGGCTCTCGTCGAACGGCCTCGGCACCCACCCCAGTTCCTTCCGCGCGCGCGCGTTGCTGAACCGCACGGTGGGATCCTCGTACTCCTCGATCATGTCGGCCGAGAGCTGCCGCGGCACGCCCTTCGTCTTGTGCATGAACCAGTCGAACCACGACAACGAGAAGTTCATGAACCGCGGCAGCTCACTGCTCGGCGGCCTCGACTCGGGGAACAGCTTCTTGATGCGCCGCGCGAGCTCGATCATCGTGATCGCCTCGTCCCCGCACACCAGGTACCGGCCATTGGCCCCTGGCTGCTCGGCCGCCATCAAGTGCGCGCGCGCGACGTCGCGGTTGTCGACGTAGGTCGACACGAACTGCGGCGCCATCGGCACCTTCCCGAGGAACATGTTCGCCACGTTCAAGGTGATCGGCGTGTGGCGCATGAACCCGGGCCCCAGGATCGCGGTGGGGTTGATGCACACCAGGTCCTGGCCCAACTCCTTGCTCACTTCCCACGCCTTGCGCTCGGCGAGCGTCTTCGCGCGCGCGTAGTGGTTCACCGCGCCGTCGTTCCAGTCGCGCTCGTCGAGGGGCCGATCACCGACCGACTTGTTGCCGATCGCGACGTTCGACGAGGTGAGCACCACCCGCCGCACGCCGGCCTTCTTCGCGCCCCGCAGCGCGAACTCCGCGCCCTTCACCGCGGGGTCGATCACGTCCTTCTGGGGATCATCGACCACCATGCGGAACACCGCGGCGAGGTGAAAGACGATCTCCTGCCCGTCGCACGCACGCGCCAGCGCCTCGGGGTCCATCACGTCGGCCTCGACCACCTCGACGCCGAGCGCCTTGAGCGGGGCGGCCTTCTTCGCGTCACCCGCGCCGCGAATCGACGCGCGCACGGTGTGACCGGACTTCACGAGCAGCTCCGTCAGCGCCGAGCCCAGGTGGCCGTTGGCGCCCGTCACGAGGGCTTTCATGGCGCGGCATGATTTCCTGAAACGGTCCGGCTTGCACGGACGTCTGACCCGCCATGGCGCGCCTGTTCCTCGTTCTCGTGCTGTTCGCCACCGCGTGCGTCACGCCGACGCGCGCTCGCCGCGAGGTCAAAGCGGGTGAGCGCCTGCTCACGCTCGTGACGTGGAACGTGAACTTCGGCCTCGCGAACGCGCCGCGCTCGTACGAGCAGCTCGAAGAAGCGACGCGCGACGCCGACCTGGTGCTGCTGCAGGAAACCAACCACGCCTGGCAGGTGAACGTCGCGCGCGGGCTCGCCGAGCGCTTCCCGCACCAGCGCTGGTTCGACGATGCCGCGGCGGGAGGGCAGGCGGTGCTCTCGCGAAGACCCTTCCGCGTGCGCCAGGTGATCGAGTCGCCCTCGGGCTGGTTCCCCGCGGTGGTGCTCGAGGCCGAGACGTCGCTCGGACCAGTGCAGGTCCTCAACGTGCACCTCCACCCTCCGGTGTCCGAGAGCGGCAGCTTCGTGAGCGGCGTGCTCTCGACCGGGCCGGTGCGTCGCGACGAGCTGCAGACCTACGTCACCGCGCTCGCCCCCAACGTGCCCACGCTGGTGATCGGCGACTTCAACGAGACCCGCTCAGGCGACGCGCTCACGTGGCTCGAAGGGCAGGGCTTCAAGAGCGCGCTGCCGGAGTTCGCCCCCGCCGCACCCACCTGGCACTGGCCGGTCGGCCCGTTCGAGTTGAAGGCCCAGCTCGATCACGTGGTCTACGGCCCGGGCCTCGAGCCGATCGACGTGCAGGTGTTGCCGCTCGGGCAGAGCGATCACTTCCCGGTGCGGGCGCGGCTCGTCACTTCGACAGGAAATCGCTGACGCGATCGAGGAACTCGGTGCGGCCCTTGCCGTTGCGAATGTCGAGCGAGGTCACGTCGACCGTGAGCACGTCGACGCCGTACTTGCCCTGCAACACCATGGGGAACGTCGCGTAGTACCCGTTCAACCCGCGCAAGAAGGCCGACTGAATGCCCTTTTCCTCTTCGCGGCCGCGCGTCTTGATGCGCTGCAAGAGCACGTCGACCTTCGGCACGTCGAAGCAGATCACCTTCTCGGGCTGCGCGACGTGCTTGGTGAGCCGCTTGAAGTACTCGAAGTACAGCTCGAGCTCCTGGTCGGTCATGTTGCCCAGGCCATGGAGGTACTTCGCGAAGATCTCGGGGTCCTCGTAGAGCGTGCGATCTTGAATGCAGCTCTTGGGCACCTTGTGAATCAGCTCGTGGTGCTCGACGCGGCGAATGAGGAACTCGAGCTGCAGCGTGAAGCTCCAGCGCTTCATGTCGCCGTAGTACGGCTTCAAGAACCGGTTATCGATCACCGGCTCGTCGAAGAGCTCGAAGCCGAACTTCTGGCTGACCATCTTCGCGGCGGTCGTCTTGCCCGCGCCGATGTTGCCGGCCATCGCGATGAAGAGCTTGCGCGGCACGGCCTTCGGCTTGCGCATGGCCTCGATCGCCTTGATGGCCCGCACGTCCTTCGCGGGCGGCACGGCGTCGAAGCCCTTCTTCTTCACGCCGCCCAATCGAGGACCACCTTCCCGCTCTGCCCGGTGCGCATCACCTCGAACGCTTCCTTGAACTGCGCGGCGGGGTAGCGGTGCGTCACGGCGGCGCTGATGTTCAGGCCGCTCTGCAGCATGGCGGTCATCTTGTACCAGGTCTCGAACATCTCCCGGCCGTAGATGCCCTTGAGCACCAGGCCCTTGAAGATGACCTGGTTCCAGTCGATCGCGAGCTCCTGCGTCGGAATGCCGAGCAGCGCCACGCGGCCGCCGTGGTTCATGGTCTTGAACATCTGCTTGAAGGCCGAGCCGTTGCCGCTCATCTCGAGGCCGACGTCGAAGCCCTCGGTCATGCCGAGCTCCTGCATCACGCCGTTCAGGTCTTCGCGGGCCACGTTCACCACGCGCGTCGCGCCGAGCTTCTTGCCGAGCTCGAGGCGGTAGTCGTTCACGTCGGTCAACACCACGTGGCGCGCGCCGACGTGCCGGCAGATCGCCGCCGCCATCACGCCGATCGGGCCGGCGCCGGTGATCAGCACGTCCTCGCCGACGAGGTCGAAGCTGAGCGCGGTGTGCACCGCGTTGCCGAGCGGGTCGAAGAACGAGGCGATCTCGTCGGGCACCGCGTCGGGCAGCTTGAAGATGTTGAACGCGGGGAGGGTGACGAACTCCGCGAAGCAGCCGATGCGGTTGACGCCGAGGCCCACCGTGTTGCGGCACAGGTGACGCTTGCCGGCGCGGCAGTTGCGGCAGTTGCCGCACGTGATGTGGCCCTCGCCCGAGACGCGATCGCCCGCCTTGAAGCCGGTGACCTCGCTGCCGACCTCGGCGACGACGCCCATGAACTCGTGGCCGATGTGCATCGGCGTCTTGATGGTGCGCTGGCTCCACTCGTCCCAGTTGTAGATGTGGATGTCGGTGCCGCAGATGCCCGTCTTGCGCACCTTCACCAGCACGTCGTTCGGGCCGACCTGCGGCTTCGGCACGTCTTCCATCCACAGGCCCGGCTCACGCTTCGACTTGACCAACGCTCTCATGGGATCACTCCGAGGGACTTGCCGACCTTCACGAACGCGGCGATCGCGCGATCGAGATCGGCCCTGCTGTGCGCCGCTGACATCTGCGTGCGAATGCGCGCCTTCCCCTGCGGCACCACGGGGAACGAGAAACCCACCACGTAGATGCCTTCCTTCAGCATCTCGTCGGCGAAACGGCCGGCCAGCTTCGCGTCGCCGAGCATCACCGGAATGATCGGGTGCCCTTCGCCCGCGAGCGTGAAGCCCGCCGCGCTCATCTTCTGGCGGAAGTACGCCGCGTTCTCGACGAGCCGCGTGCGCAGATCGTCAGACCGCTCGAGCAGATCGAGCGCGCGGATCGTGGCGTGCGCGATGGCCGGCATCAGCGAGTTCGAGAACAGGTACGGCCGCGCGCGCTGGCGGAGCAGGGCGACGATCTCCTTGCGCCCCGACACGTAGCCGCCGCTCGCGCCACCCAGCGCCTTGCCGAGCGTGCCCGTCATGATGTCGATCTTGCCGAGCACCCCGCGCAGCTCGTGCGAGCCGCGGCCCTTCGCGCCCGTGAAGCCCACGGCGTGCGAGTCATCGACCATCACGATCGCGTCGTGCTTCTCGGCGAGCGCCACCAGCGACTGCAGGTCGGCGATCACCCCGTCCATCGAGAACACGCCGTCGGTGACGATCAGCTTGAAGCGGCAGTCCTTCGCCTCGACCAGGCGCTGTTCCAGCTCGCGCATGTCGTTGTTCGCGTAGCGGAAGCGCTTCGCTTTGCAGAGCCGCACGCCGTCGATGATCGACGCGTGGTTGAGGGCGTCGCTGATCACCGCGTCTTGCTCGTGCAGCACCACCTCGAACACGCCGCCGTTCGCGTCCCAGCATGACGAGAACAAGATGGTGTCTTCGGTGCCGAGGAACTTCGTGAGGCGATCTTCGAGCTGCTTGTGCACGTCCTGCGTGCCGCAGATGAAGCGCACCGAGGCCATGCCGAAGCCGTGAACGTCGAAGCCCTCGCGCGCCGCCGCCATCAGCTCCTGCGAGTCGCCGAGGCCGAGGTAGTTGTTCGCGCAGAAGTTGAGCACCTGCTGCCCGCCCTGCACCGTGATGTTCGCGCGCTGGGGGGACGTGATGATGCGCTCACGCTTGGTGAGCCCCTGCGCCTCGATGGAGTCGAGCTCCTGCTGCAGGTGGGCGAGGAACGGCCGATTCATGCCCGCGCCACGTAGCAGATCTGCCTCACGACAACAGCGTTGCCGCGAGCCGCATCGCGTCAGCTGCGCGCGAGAGTGAGCTGGCGTTGCGCAGGGCGTCAACGCGCTCCTGGCCATCGGCGTCGGCGTCGAGGGTCACGGCGTGTGCGGCGACCCGGGCGGCGAGGGCGCGGTGGGGCGTTGCGGGCCCGGTCACCGCCGCCGGTGGCTCCCGAAAGCACGCCAGCAGGCAGCCGCGCACGAAGGCCGACGTCGCCGCGGCGCCGGGGCGGGCGGCGTCGAACTCGAGCAGGGTCGCCAGCAGCGCGCTCGCGCGGTCGTCGCTCCACCGGCGCACGCGCTCGACCAACGCCAGCCGTGCGACCTCGGCGCCCTCGAGCGTCAGCGGCCGGTTCGCGCCGGGCACCCGGTCGACGCGGGCGTCGGCGCGCTTCTCGGCCAGCGCCACGGCGCGCGCGCGATCGTCGTCGGCGTGGCGCAGCAGCCGCTCGCGCAGCGGCTCGTCGTCGAGCGGCGCGAGGCCGGTGAGGATCACCTCGTCGCGCGGCGTGCGATCGGCGTACGGACCCTCGATGCGCGTGCGCGCCTTGAAGGCGTCACCCTCGACGAGGTGGGTGGTGATCCACAGATCGTCTTCGTCGCTGTACGACGAGTCGTCGAAGCGCCGCGTGGCGATCTCCTCGGCGGTGAGGAACGTGAAGAGGAACCAGCTGTCACCGCGCCTCGCCAGCACGCGGTTCTCCGAGCGCCACAGCATGGCTGGGACTCTCTGAAAGCCTTTGCCTTCATGCAATGGCTCGTGTACCCGCGCCCGCCAGCACCACCTTCACCCAAGGAATCACACCATGGCCATCGAACGCACCCTGTCGATCCTCAAGCCCGACGCGCTGGAGAAGGGCGTCATCGGCAAGATCATCACCCGCTTCGAGGAGAACGGTCTCACCCCGATCGCGATCCGCCTGCAGCACCTCTCGCAGCGTGAGGCCGAGGGCTTCTACGCCGTGCACAAGGACCGCCCGTTCTTCAAGGACCTGGTCAACTTCATGATCAGCGGCCCGGTCGTCCTGATGTGCCTCGAGGGCGAGAACGCGATGCAGAAGAACCGCGACCTGATGGGCGCGACGGACCCGAAGAAGGCGGCGCCGGGCACCATCCGCGCCGACTTCGCCAAGTCGATCGACGCGAACACGGTGCACGGCTCCGACTCCGTCGAGAACGCGAAGAACGAGGTCGCCTACTTCTTCCGCTCGACCGAGCTGTTCTCGTACAAGCACAAGTGAGTCGTCAGGCGGCCCGGGGCGCCTTGCCCAGGGTCAGCCGCTTCGGCTCGAGGAACCCGCGCCGCGCGTCGACCTGACGCGCGGCGTGCTGGTGCTCGCCGAGCAACAGGTGCAGGGCCCGCGCGCCACCGCGTCGAGCCTCGGCCTGCAGCAGCTCCATCACGCGCACGCCCAGCCCCAACCGCCGCGCCTCGGCGCGCAGGAAGAGCTCCGTGAGGAACGCGTCGCGACCGGCGCGGGTGATGACCGCGTAGCCCGCGTCACCGCCGTTGGTGGTCAGCACGAAGGCGCCCGCCAGCGGCAACTCGGCCGGCAGCGCGCGCGGCGCCAGGCCCTCACGCGCACGGAACTCGACCATCCACGCGCGGAGCAGCGCGAGATCGGTCTTCAGGGCAGGGCGCAGGGCGACGGTCTTCATGGCCGGCGTTCGACGCCGAGCCACCCACGAGGCTGACCGTCAGCGGCGCGGGCGGCGCGCCCACTGCTCGTCGAGCTGCGCCTGCACCGCGAGGTACTCCGCCATCAGCGCCTCGATCGCCGCGGCGACGCCCCGCATGCGCGGCACCTTGCGCAGGTCGCGGTGCATCGTCAGGTAGAACTTGAGCGTCGGCAGCGGCGTCTCGAGCGCGACCCGCACCAGGGCGGGGTGTTCCAGCTCGACGCCGAGGTGCGCGACCACCAACCCGAGCCCTTGCTTCGCCGCGTGCACGCGCGCCGCCATGGAGTTCGACGTGAAGGGGAAGCGATGCGCCCCGCGCTCCACCAGCCAGCCGCGCGGACCCTTCGAGCGGGGGAGCGCCTCTTCGACCACGAAGTGGTGCGCGGCGAAGTCGGCGTCGCGCAGCGAGCGCGAGGGCAGGGCGCGCGCCAGGTACGCCTCGCTCGCGAAGAGCCCGCTGGCGATCGCACCGAGCGGCTTCTCGATCAGCGCCGGCGAGGTCGAGCGCTGGCCGCGCACGCCGAGATCGGCCTCGCGCGCGGCGAGATCGACCATGCGCGCCTCGCTGATGAGCTCGATCTCGGTCTCCGGGTGCTCGACGTGAAAGCGCGCCGCGGCTTCGGCCAGCGCCGCGGCGAACCCGTCGGGCACCGAGATGCGTACGCGGCCGGCGAACTCCGAGGTGGCGCCCTGCTCATCGCGCTGACGGGCGGCGAGCGCCCGCTCGAACTGCTGCGCCACCTCGACCAGCGGCAGCGCGTCGGCCTCTAGCGTCGTGCCCTGCGAGGTGCGGTGGAGCAACGGCCGGTCGAGCTGGCGTTCCAGCGCCTCGACCCGCCGCGCGACGGTCGACGTCGACAGCCCGAGCTGCCGGCCTGCTTCGAGGAAGCTGCCCGTGCGGTGCACCTCGAGGAGCACGCGCAGGTCGTCCCAGGCCGGCGTCTTCGGCTTCACGTCGTCGGTGTCCCCTCGGCGGTGCGCGACGGCAACGCCAGACCCGGGCGCGTCATGCGCTCGGCGATGCGCGCGGTGAACTCGCGCGTGAAGAAGCGGCCCAGCACGGTGAGGAACCAGTTGCGGAAGCCGTGCACCACCGACGCGCGGCCGGCGACGAAGGCCTCGAGGCCGAGCCGCACCACGTCTTCCGGGCTCGCCTTGGCACCCACCGCCGCGGCCTCGCCCGATCGTGAGAAGAAAGACGTGTCGGTCGCGCCCGGCGCGAGGTGCGTCACGCGCACGCCGCGTTCGCGCAGCTCGGCCCACAGCGCTTCGCTGAACGAGAGCACGAAGGCCTTCGTCGCGCCGTAGACCGCCATGTACGGAATGGGCGCGTAGCCCGCGGCCGACCCGACCTGGATCACGCCGCCCTGGCGCTTCTCGATCATCGGCAGGAAGGCGTGCGTCAGCTCGACCAGCGCGACCACGTTGAGGGCGATCTCCCCGGCCTGCTCGGCCGCACCCAGGCGATCGAAGCGGCCGAACAACCCGTAGCCCGCGTTGTTCACCAGCACGTCGACGCTCACACCCCGCTGCGTGATCTCCGCGAGCAGCCGCTGCGCCGCGCCCGGTTGGCCCAGATCCGCGGTGACCCAGCTCGCGCGCTCACCCAGCTCGGCCGCCAGCGCTCGCAGCTTGTCTTCAGAACGCGCCACCATCACCACCGACGCGCCGCGGGCGATCAGCTGCCGCGCGAACACCGCCCCGAGCCCGGCCGAGGCACCCGTCACCACCACCGTCTTCCCTGCGAAGTCGAAAGGTCTCATGCGCCCACTGTCACCGCCGGCACGATTCCCGGCAATGGAAAGCCATCGCAAACCGATTTGCAAGAATGAGAAACGAGCGGGTGGACGCCGGTGCGCGCACTCAGGTACAGCCCGCCTCGCAATGGCCGAAGCAGCACTGCCCACCCGCGTCGATCTCTGCAGCCTCTCGCTCGAGGAGCTGACGGCCTTCGTGTCGAACGAGCTCGGCGAGAAGCCCTTCCGCGCCAAGCAGCTCTACCGGTGGATCCACCAGCGCGGCGCGACGACCTTCGACGAGATGACGGACCTGTCGAAGGACCTGCGCGCCAGGCTCGCCGAGAAGGCCGAGCTGGTCGGGCTGACCAAGGACCTCGAGCAGCGCTCGATCGACGGCACCATCAAGTACCGGTGGAAGACGGCCGACGGGAAGCTGATCGAGTCGGTCTACATGCCCTCGCCCGAGCGCAAGACGCTCTGCGTGTCGACCCAGGTCGGCTGCGCGATGGGCTGCCGCTTCTGCGCCACCGCGACGCTGGGCCTCATTCGCAACTTGAAGCCCTCGGAGATCGTCGCGCAGGTGCACGCCGTCAACCGCGAGGTGCGCCGCAACGAGAACCTCGACAAGACGCTGCGCCCGCTCACCAACCTGGTCTTCATGGGCATGGGCGAGCCGCTGCACAACTTCGAGAACCTGAAGCGCGCGCTCTCACTGCTGCAGAGCGAAGACGGCCCCAACTTCAGCCACCGCCACATCACCGTCAGCACGGTCGGCCTGGTGAACATGATCGAGCGCTTCGGCGCCGAGACCGACGTGAAGCTCGCCATCTCGCTCAACGCGAGCAACGACGAGACCCGCGATGGGATCATGCCCATCAACAAGCGCTTCAAGATCGCCGAGCTGATGGAAGCGTGCCGCAAGTTCCCCCTGAAGCAGGGCCGCCGCATCACCTTCGAGTACGTGATGATGAGCGGGGTCAACGACACCGACGAAGACGCGCACCGCCTCGCCGCGCTCCTCAAGGACGTGCCGGCCAAGGTGAACTTGATTCAGTACAACGAGAACCCGGGCCTCGGGTACCACACCACCGTCGACAACCGCGCCGAGCGCTTCCGTGACTTGCTCGATCGCGCGGGAGTCGCCGCCTTCATTCGTGCGAACCGCGGCCGGGACATCGCGGCGGCCTGCGGTCAGCTCGCAAACACCGAGAAAGACCCGCAGTTCGTCCCGCTGCGGCCCTTGCGGGCCCCCACCCCGGATCCTTGACATTCCGAGGGCTTTGCAGGTAATGCCCGCGCCTCACCTTTCTTCAACACGCTTCACCCGAGGTTCCGAACATGGCCGTCGTTCTCCGTCTCGCTCGCGCTGGCGCCACCAAGCGTCCCTACTACCACGTCGTCGCCGCTGACTCGCGCAAGCCCCGCGACGGCAAGTTCATCGAGTCGATCGGCTCGTACGATCCGAACCACAGCCCCGCGAAGTTCGCGGTGAACGAAGACCGCTGGGCGCACTGGACGAAGGTCGGCGCGAAGCCGTCCGACACCCTGTCGTGCCTCTACAAGGCGTCGAAGAAGAACGCCCCCAAGGCGTAAGTCTTCATGAAGCAGCTCGTCGAGTATCTCGCCCGCGCGCTGGTCGATCAGCCCGAGGCGGTCGAACTCAAGGTCACGCCGCAAGACGGCGCTGTCCTCTACGAGCTCAAGGTGGCACCCGGTGACGTCGGCAAGGTCATCGGGCGTGACGGGCGAACGGTGAACGCGCTCCGAACGGTCCTCCAGCACGCGGCCCAGAAGAAGGGTGAGAAGGCCCGCCTGGAAATCGTCGACGATCGTCGCAACGCCGTCGCTCCGTCGCAGCCTGCGCCCCAGCCGCAGGCGTGACGAAGGAACTCCTCCAGATCGGCTACGTCTCTCGAGCCCACGGCTTGAAGGGCGAGGTCGTCATCAAGACCTTCGACCCCTCGTCGACGGCGCTCGAAGAGGTCGAGCGCGTGGTGCTCAAGACGCGCGCCGGCGAAGAGAAGGAATTCAAGCTCGAGTCGCTCGGCGAATCCCCCGGGAGCGATCTGTTGGTGCGCTTCAAGGGCGTGCACCGGCGCGAGCAGTCTGAGCCGCTGACTGGCTCGACCGTGCACGTGCACCGCGACGATCTCGAGCAGCCCGCCGAGGGCGAGTTCTTCTACGGCGATCTGGTCGGCCTCGAGGCCTTCACCGCCGAGGGCCAGCGGCTCGGCGTCGTCGAAGAGGTCTGGGACACCGGGCCCGTGCCGAACCTCTGCATTCGCGACGGCAAGACCGAGCTGCTGGTGCCCTTCGCCGAGGAATTCGTGCCGAAGGTCGACCTCGCCGCGCGCCGCGTGACCATCGTGCCCCCGGTGTACGAGGAAGCCTGACGTGTTCCGCGCCGAAGTGCTCACGCTCTTCCCGCGCATGATCACCGGGTACGCCGCGGAGTCGATCCTCGGCAAGGCCGCCGAGAAGAAGCTGATCGAGATCACCGCCACCGACGTGCGCGAGTTCGCGGCCGGCAAGCACCGCGTCACCGACGACACGCCGTACGGGGGCGGGGCGGGCATGGTGATGAAGGTCGAGCCGCTCGCCGGAGCCATCGCCGCGGCGCGCACGCGTCTGCCGGCTGCTCCGGTGATCCTGCTCAGCCCGCGCGGTGCGACCTTCACCCAGCAGAAGGCGCGCGAGCTGGCCGGCAAGGGCGAGGTGATCCTCGTCTGCGGCCGCTACGAGGGCATCGACGAACGCGCGATGTCGGTGATCGACGAAGAGCTCTCGATCGGCGACTTCGTGCTGACCGGCGGAGAGCTGGGAGCGCTGATCGTCGTCGACGCCGTCGCGCGGCTGATCCCCGGCGTGCTCGGCAACGCGGAGTCGGCGGTGACCGAGAGCTTCGAATCAGGCGCGCTCGAGCACCCGCACTACACCCGCCCGCCCGAGTGGAACGGGCTCGCCGTCCCCGAGGTGTTGCAGAGCGGAGATCACGGCCGCATCGCGAAGTGGCGCCGCTGGCACGCACTGCAGCTCACGAAGGCGCGCCGGCCCGATCTCTTCGCGAAGCTCGAGCCGCTGTCGAAGGCCGACGCGAAGCTGATGGCGAAGAAGGAAGAAGAGCTGTGAAGCCGGAACAGGCGGCGCAGTTTGCCGACTGGAGGCTCGGCCTGCTGATCACGACCGGACCCGATCGCGAGGCGCTCTTCGACGAGGTGCTGGTGCACCTCGCGCCGCACGTCGAGTCGATGGTGCTGCTCGGCGAACGTGCGTGGCCGGCGCTCGACCCGCGCTGCTTCCTCTGGAGAACCGGGAAGGTGGAGTCGACCGCCCAGGCGATCCGCGCCGGCCTGCGACAAGACCCACACGTCATTGCGATCGCCACCGACGATGCGCTGACCTCACTCGAGCTGATCACCAGCGCCGTCTTCACCGGTCACTACGTCGTGCTGCGCGCCGAGACCGTGCCAGCCGGGCTGCCTGAAGGGCTGCAGCTCGCCGTGCTCGACTGAAGCGAGACACCGCTCAGTCGGCCGGGAACTTCTTGAGCAGCTCGGCGCTGATGTCCTGCGCCTTGATGATCGCCGCGTAGGTCTTCACCGCCGAGCGCGCCGTGCGCGTCTTCTGCGCGTCGTTCGCCACCGCGTAGAGACCGAACTTCATGTCCATGCCGTGGTTCCACTCGTAGTTGTCCATCAGCGACCACACGAAGAAGCCACGCACGTCGGCGCCGTCCTTGATGGCGCGCTTGGTCCACTCGAGGTGCCGCACCAGCCAGCTCTCGACGAGCTGATCGCCCGGCGCCGCGTCGGTGCCGGTCTCGGTGACGTACGAGGGCAGGCCGTAGCGGTTCTTCACCTGCAGCTCCATCTCGTAGAGCCCCTTCGGGTAGTCCTCCCAGAGCTCGAGCGAGAAGGGATCGAACGTGGTGAGCGGCGAGAGCGTGGGGAACGACGCCGACCCCGAGCCCTTCACGGTGATGCGCGTGTAGTAGTTGATGCCGATCCAATCCATGCGGTTGGCCAGCGTGGGATCGGGCTCCGCGGTGTCGGGCTCGCCGCTCAGGTCGGCGTCGAGCAGCCCCTTCGCCACGCCGTCGAGGAAGGCCGTGTTGTAGAGGTAGAAGACGTTCTCGGCCGCGCGCGTGTCGACCTTGCTCGCCGGGTCTTTCCCCTTCGTCGGCGTCATCGAATACACGAGCCCCACTGAAGCCGCGGTGCCGTCGCCGTCGGCGTCGACCGTGTCGTTGGCCTTCACCGCGTCGTACATGCGCGCGTGGGCCTTGATCATGGCGACCATCGCGGCCTTCCCTTCCGCGAACTTGAGCTGCAGCCCGGGGGGATTCACGCGGTCCTTCGAGGGCAGCAGGAAGCCGGGCAGCACGACCGCGAAGGGCTCGTTCTCGGTGGCCCAGAGATCGATCTCTCCACCGAACTCCTTCGCGACGAAGCCGGCGTACTTCGCGATCTCGCGCGTGATGCGCGCCTCGTCGAGCCAGCCGCGGTTCACGCAGCCCGCGAGATCCTTGTGGCAGGCGACGCCGTCGTGAATCCACAAGGGCAGGGTGTAGTGGTGCAGGGTGACGAGCGGCTTCAAGCCCCGCGCTTTGAGCGCTGCGAACTGCGCGTGGTACGCGGCGACGTTCTGCGCATCGGCGGCGGCGGCGAGCGCGTCACCCTCGAGCCCGTCGGTGGGGTTGGGGAAGATGCGCGACCACTCGATCGACACCCGCAGCGCGTTGAGACCCAGGTCCTTCTTCGCGCGATCGAAGTCCTGCTCGTAGAGCTCCCAGAAGCCGGGCGCGTGGTCGAGCGGCTCGAAGGTGATGAAGTCCTTGAGGTCTTGCAGCTCGTTGGGGCTGGTCACCCACTGGTACCAGTCGCTCTTCGTGTCGGCGCAGGCGCTGGTGGGGCAGCCCGGGTCGATCTGGAAGCCGGCCGTCGCTGCGCCGTACAGGAATTTTTCAGGGAAGCTGCGCTCGCACCCCGTCACCAGCATGACGGCGATGACCCACGGCCACTTCATTCGAGACATCGCAGCGCCTCCCAAACAAGGATCAAACGAGATGTTCGAAGTGTTACCGAGCGGCCTCGTCGTCGTCACCTACGCAGTCGCGGATGATCTTCGCGTCGACCGGCAAACGGAGCTCGTGGCCTGGCTCGAGCGTGCGCCTCGCCCGTGCCATCGTGTTCGTGGTCGGGGAGGGCGTGCGCTCGGTCGCGATGGAGGTGCCGACCTTCTGGCTCGGCGTCACCGGGCGGCGCGAGCTCGAGCTGCGGGCGATCGCTATCGTCACCCGCAACGCCGCGGTGCGCGTCGCGGCGCGTGGCTTCGCGCTGGCCAACAAGGTGCGGGGCCTCGGCACGGTGGTCGAGACGTTTGATGACCGCGACGCGGGGATCGCGTGGGCCGCGGCGGAGCTGAATCAGACGAAGAGGCTCGACAGCGACTCGGCGCGGTAGATGCGCGCCAGCGCTTCGCCGAACAGCCGCTCGGTGCCGACCTGGCGGATCTTCGGGCACGCCTGCGCCGACTTCGACAGCGGAATGGTGTCGGCCACCACCAGCTCCTCGAGCGCCGACTCGGTCACGCGCGCGATCGCCGGGCCCGAGAGCACCGGGTGCACGATGTACGAGTACACGCGCCGCGCGCCCTTGCCCTTCAGCGCCGCGGCGCCCTGCGTGAGCGTGCCCGCGGTGTCGACGATGTCGTCGATGATGATCGCGTCACGGCCCGCGACGTCGCCGATGAGGTTCATCACCTCCGACGCGTTGGCGCGCGGGCGCCGCTTGTCGATGATCGCCAGCGGGCAATTGAGGCGCTTGCTGTACGCGCGCGCACGCTCGACGCCGCCCGCGTCGGGCGAGACGATCACCAGCTCTTCACCCGTCGTGAACTTCTTGCGGATGTCGTCGAGGAACACCGGCGACGCGTAGAGGTGATCGGTGGGAATGTTGAAGAAGCCCTGGATCTGCCCGGCGTGCATGTCCATCGACACCACGCGCGTGACGCCCGCGGTCGAGAGCAGATCGGCGATCAGCTTCGCGGTGATCGGCGTGCGCGCTGCGACCTTCCGGTCCTGCCGCGCGTAGCCGTAGTAGGGGATCACCGCGGTGATCGACGCCGCCGAGGCGCGCTTGAGCGCGTCGGACATGATCAGCAGCTCCATCAGGTGATCGTTCACCGGCGGGCACGACGACTGGATGATGAAGCAGTCGAAGCCGCGCACGTTCTCGCCGATCTCGACCTGGATCTCGCCGTCGCTGAACCGGCCGACCTCGGCCTTCGACACCGGCCGCTTCAGGTACTCACAGATGCGATCGGTCAGCGCACGATTCGAGTTACCGGAAAACACCTTGAAGTCGTGACTGACGGGCATGCCGCGCGGTGTAGATCAGCGGCCCCTTCAATCAAAGTCCTGCGTGTCAGGTTGCGGGCCCTCGCGGTCGACCGTGCGGCGGGGCATCGCGTTGCGTGCGCTCGCCTCGTACTCGGCCAGCACGCGCGCCTCGAGCACCGAGCGCATCTCGGCGTTCAGCGGGTGCGCGATGTCTTTGTAGGTGCCGTCTTTCTTCTTCTTCGCCGGCATCGCGACGAACAACCCCGTCGAGCCCTGGATGACCTTCAGATCGCGCACCACGAAGCACCGATCGAGGGTGATCGTCACGTACGCACGCAGCTTGTCCTCGTCGACGAGGAACACCTTCACATCGGTGATGTTCATACGCCCCCCGGCGCACGGCTCCTGGACCCGCGACCGCAGTGAGGAGGATCTCGCCGACCGCACCCACCGCACAAGCGGGCGGGCGCACGTTTTTCGCGGGGCGAGCCGCCTTGACTTGCGGGGGCCAATCGAGAAGGTTGCGCCGCCTTTCAACCTCGCCGTCCCCTCTGAAGAAGGAGTAGCACCCTGGCTCTCGCACGCGACCAACGTACCGATCGTCGAATCAAAGCCCGCGAGGTCCGCGTCGTCGGATCCGCCGGTGAGCAGCTCGGCGTCATGCCCACCGATGAGGCTTTGAAGCGAGCCCAGGCTGAAGGGTTGAACCTCGTCGAGGTCAACCCGATGTCCAAGCCCCCGGTCTGCAAGATCATGGACTACGGGCGCTTCAAGTACGAAGAGAAGAAGAAGGCCAACGACGCCAAGAAGAAGCAGGTCGTCGTGAAGGTGAAGGAAGTGAAGCTTCGCCCGAAGACCGAAGAGCACGACTACGAGACCAAGGTCCGTCACGTGCGCGAGTTCCTCGAAGAGGGGAACAAGGCGAAGATCACCATCATGTTCCGCGGTCGTGAGATCACCCACCGCAACCTCGGCACGCAGATCCTCGACGACGTCACCGCCGACCTGAAGGACATCGCGATCGTCGAGCAGACGCCCCGGCTCGAGGGCAAGCAGATGTTCATGATCCTCGGCCCCAACAACAAGGTCGCCCAGCGCGCCCGCGATGCGCACCGCAACGCGCTGCTGCAGGCCGAGCGTGAGAAGGCCGAGTCGCGCAAGGCCGATGGCACCGAGGGCAAGCCGTCGGAGTCGGGCCCGCGCCCGGCGAACGTCACGGCCGCTCCTGCGCCGCCGCCTGCCGCCGCACCCGCGCCGGCGACCCCCGAGGCCCCGAAGGCCTGAGTGGAAAGCGTCGAGCCGGTTCACCCCGAGCTCGATGCGCTGATCGTCTCCGGGCAAGACACGCCGGAGACGTGGAAGGTCTACGCCGACTGGCTCGAAGAACGGGGTGACCCGCGCGCTGCGTTGATGCGGTCGCGGTCACCCGCCGAGCACGATCGGCTCGTCACGCAGCACTGGGCCCGGTGGTTCGGCCCGCTCGACCGCGGCAGCGTGCACGAGCTGTCGTGGCGCCACGGTTTCCTCGAGACGCTCTCGCTGCACCCGCGCGCCGCGCCGAGCTTCGTGATCGCCGGCTTGCGCTTTCTGGCCGACGTGCGCGTGGCGTTTCCGTTCGGTTCGGCGCTCGACGGGCTCGACGCCCTGCCGCGGCTCTCCCGGCTGTCCCTGCGCATTCCGTGGTCGGAGCGCTGGCCCGAGGCGCTGCGCGGCGCGAGCCACCGCGTCACCTCGCTCGCCGTCGAGCTGGAGGGCTTCGGCGGCAACGGAGACCTGTGGCTGCTCGGGCGGAAGCTCCCGGCGCTGCGCCACTTCGTCCTCGACGCCTCAGCGCTGCCGCAGCAGACCCTCGGTCAACTCACGCACGCGCCCTGGCTCGGCCACCTCGAGTCGCTGACGCTGGTGGGCGTGACGAAAGACAGCGCGCCCGTGCTCCTCAACCGCAGCCAGCCGTTCGCCCGGCTCGGAGATCGTTTGGTGCTCGGGCTCGACGCCGACGCCGTCTCGCTTCACGGGCAACGGCTCGCGACCACCTTGCCGCTAGCGCGCGTTGGCCCCTCAACCCGGCGAAACACAGTGGGCATCGGTTGACACGACGGGGGGGACACCGTATGTCGGCCCCCCTTTCGCATTCAGGACTCTCGCAACATGCCCAAACTCAAGACTCGGAGCAGCGCCAAAAAGCGCTTCCAGGTGAAGAAGAATGGCAAGGTGAAGCACGCCAAGGCCTTCGGTAAGCACCTGTTCACCCACGCCAAGGCGATGGATTCTCGTCGCCGTACCCGCGGCACTTCGCACCTCGACAAGATGGACGCGAAGAAGGTCGTCAAAGAGATGTTCCCCTACGGGGCGAACTGAGAAAGGAGACGAAGACCCATGCGCGTCAAGAAGGGCGTCAAGGCTCGTCGCCGTCGTAATTCAATCCTGAAGCTGGCCAAGGGTTTCCGTGGCCGTCGCAAGAACTGCTACAAGCGCGCGAACCAGGCCGTCGAGCGTGCGCTCGATTACGCCTCGCGCGATCGTCAGCGCCGCAAGCGCGACTTCCGCTCGCTGTGGATCGTGCGCATCAACGCCGCGGCCCGCGCGGTCGGCCTCTCGTACAGCAAGCTCATCGCCGGCCTCTCGAAGGCCAAGGTCATGATCGATCGCAAGATCCTCGCGGATCTCGCGGTGCACGATCCGGCCGGGTTTGGCGCGGTCGCCCAGATTGCCAAGGCGGCCTGAGAAGTTCCTGAGCTGATGAAGCTCGAATGACGGGGTCGCCTTCACGGGCGGCCCCGTTTTGTTTTCTGGGGTCCTGAGACATGAACGACAAACTCGCAGCGCTCTCTTCGCAGGCGAACACCGAGCTCGGCTCGGCCGTCACGCTCGACGCCGTCGAGCAGGTGCGCGTGAAGTTCCTCGGTAAGAAGGGCGAGCTCGCGCAGATCTTGAGCGGCATGGGCAAGCTGGCGCCCGACGAGCGCCGCGCGCTGGGTGAGAAGGCCAACGCGTTGAAGGCCGAGCTGGAGACGAAGATCTCCGCCGCGCTGACCCGCGTGCAGGAACTCGCGCTCGAGCAGGAGCTCAAAGGCCCGCGCCTCGACGTCACGCTGCCGGGTCGCGGCGTTCGTCCCGGCCGCCGTCACCCGGTGAGCCAGACGCTCGAAGACATCTGCAGCACCTTCGCGCGCCTGGGCTTCGTGGTGGAGCAGGGGCCCGAGATCGAGCTCGACTGGTACAACTTCGAAGCGCTCAACGTGCCGGCCGATCACCCCGCGCGCGACATGCAGGACACGTTCTACGTGAACGGCGGCACGCTCCACGCGGGCTTCTCGCACACGAAGCCGGTGGTGCTCCGCACGCACACCTCGCCCGTGCAGATTCGCACCATGCTCTCGCAGAAGCCGCCGGTGCGCGCGGTGATGCCGGGCCGCGTGTACCGGAAGGACAGCGACCAGACCCACACCCCGATGTTCCACCAGGTCGAGGGGCTGCTGGTCGACGAGAAGGTCACCTTCGCCGAGCTGAAGGGCACGCTCGACGCCTTCGCCCGCGCGTTCTTCGGCGCGAAGAGCAAGACGCGGTTCCGCCCCAGCTTCTTCCCCTTCACCGAGCCGTCGGCCGAGGTCGACGTGTCGTGCGTGTTCTGCGGCGGCTCTGGCTGTCGCGTGTGCAAGCAGACCGGCTGGCTCGAGGTGCTGGGCAGCGGCATGGTGCACCCCAACGTCTTCCGTCACGCCGGGTACGACCCGTCGAAGGTCACCGGCTTCGCGTTCGGCATGGGCGTCGAGCGGCTCGCGATGCTGCGGTACGGCATCGACGATCTGCGCACCATGTTCGAGAACGACTACCGCTTCGTCGCGCAGTTCTGATCACCGGGATCCCATCATGAAGCTCTCACTCAAGTGGCTCGCTGATTACGTCGCGCTCCCGCCCTCGGCGGACGAGTTCGCGAAGCGCCTCACCATGGCCGGGCTGGAGATCGAAGGCATCTCTCGCCCCGGCGACGCGCTCAAGGGCGTGGTGGTCGCGCAGATCCTCGCGTCCGAGAAGCACCCCAACGCCGACAAGCTCTCGGTCACGAAGATCGACGACGGCTCGGGCACGCCGCTGCAGGTGGTGTGCGGCGCGAAGAACTACAAGGTTGGCGACAAGGTGCCGCTGGCGACCGTCGGCGCTGAGCTGCCGGGCGGCATGAAGATCGGCAAGGCGAAGATGCGCGACGTCGACTCGTTCGGCATGTTGTGCAGCAGCCGCGAGCTCGGGTTGTCGGAAGAATCGGCGGGCCTGCTGATCCTCGACCCGGCACTGAAGGTGGGGACTCCCATCGCGCAGGCGCTCGGGCTCGACGACGTGATCTTCGAGGTCAACGTCACGCCGAACCGCTCCGACGCGCTCTCGCACCTCGGCATCGCGCGCGAAGTGGCCGCGCTGTTCGCCACGCCGCTCAAGCGTCCCGCGACGACGTTCAAGGAAGCGGGCGCGGCGGCGAGCACGAAAATCCAGGTGAAGATCGAAGACGCCGACCGCTGCTGGCGGTACGCGGCGCGCGTCATCGAGGGCGTGCAGGTGAAGGGCTCGCCCGCGTGGCTGGTGCAGCGGCTCCAGGCGTGCGGCGTGCGCGCGATCAACAACCTCGTCGACGTCGGCAACTACGTGATGCTCGAGACCGGGCAGCCCGTGCACGTGTTCGATCTCGATCGCGTCGAGGGTGGGCAGGTCGTGGTGCGTACCGCGCGCGGCGGCGAGATCCTCAAGACGCTCGACGAGAAGGACCGGCAGCTGAACGCGGAAGATCTCCTGATCTGCGACGCGAAGAAGCCGATGGTGCTCGCCGGCGTGATGGGCGGCATCGACAGCGGGGTGAACGAGAAGACCACCCGCGTGCTGCTCGAGGCGGCGACGTTCCAGCCGGCGTCGATTCGGCGCTCCAGCAAGCGGCACGCGCTGCACTCGGAGTCGTCGCACCGCTTCGAGCGCGGCACCGACATCTCGGCGATCCCCGCGACGCTCGACCGGCTCGCGCAGCTGATCGTCGACGTGGCGGGCGGCACCGTGCTCCCGGGCATCGTCGATGCGTACCCGGCGAAGAAGGAGCCGAAGAAGGTGACCCTGCGCACCCAGCGCGTGGCGGACCTGCTCGGCGTCAGCGTGCCGGCGGCGGATTGCGAGCGCATCTTGTCGGGCCTGGGGTTCAAGAAGCTCGGCGGCACCGACGCGAGCGCGGAGTGGGAAGTGCCGCAGGTGCGCGTCGACGTCGGCATCGAGGAAGATCTGATCGAGGAGATCGCGCGCGTGCGTGGCTTCGACGCGATCCCCGCGGCGCTCCCGCGTGGGCTGTCGGCGCTGGAGCCCGAGCGGGCGCAGGTCGGCGTCGAGCGTCGGCTCCGCACCGCGTTGGCGGGTGAGGGCTTCGACGAGGTGGTGAACTACTCGTTCGTCGCGCCGGCCGAGCTCGCCGCGTTCCAGGCGGAGCAGGGCGCCATCGCGGTGTCGAACCCGCTCTCGGTCGAGCAGTCGGTGATGCGCACGACACTGTTCGCGAGCCTCGTGCCGAACGTCGTTCGCTCGGCGCGCCACCAGGCGACGGGCGTGCGCTTCTACGAGCTGGCGCGGACCTACCGGCCCCACACGGGCGGTGGCGAGGGCATGAAGCCCGTGGCGCACGAGACGCTCGAGCTCGGTGGCGTGCTGTGGGGCGTGCGTGACGGCGCGCGCTCGTGGACGGCGAAGGACGCGGCGGTCGATTTCTACGACGCGCGCGCGGCGGTCGAGGCGGTGCTGGCGGCGTTGCACATCGAGGGCGTGACGTTCAGCGCGCTCGAGTCGCCCTGGTACCACCCGCGCGCGGCGGCGACGGTGAAGAAGGGCGATCGCGTCATCGGCACGGTCGGCGAGCTGCATCCGCGGGCGCAGAAACGGCTCGAGGCTCCGGCGGGCGTGTTCTGCTTCCAGCTCGACGTGGCGGCGTTGCTCGAACTGGCGGTGGTCGTGCCCCAGGCGACGGCGCTCAGCCGCTTTCCGTCGGTGAATCGCGATCTCGCGGTGGTGGTGGCGAGCGACATGACGGCCGAGGCGGTGCGCGCGGTGATCCTCGAGGTCGGCAAGCCGCTGGTCGATGACGCGCGGATCTTCGACGTCTACGAGGGCAAGCAGGTGGGCGAGGGGAAGAAGAACCTCGCCTTCGCGCTGCGCTACCGGAGCGCCGAGCGGACCCTCACCGACACCGAGGTCGCCGAGGCCCACCAGAAGATCGTGGCCGAGGTCAGCAAGCGGCTGGGTGGGGCTCTTCGAGCGTAAAGGCCTGATTTTCAAAGGCCTGACCCAAGTCTGCGTCGTGCCGAAAAAGCCGAGTTGTGGCGGTATGTTGACTCAGATTGAGGTCAAGGTACGCTTTCTCGCATGACCAAAGCGGACATCATCGAGAGCGTCTACGAGAAGGTCGGGTTCTCGAAGAAGGAGTCGGCTGAGCTCGTGGAGCTGGTGTTCGACACGCTCAAGGAAACGCTGGAGCGCGGCGACAAGGTGAAGATCTCGGGCTTCGGGAACTTCCAGCCTCGGTACAAGCGCGCTCGTCCCGGTCGAAACCCTCAGAGCGGCCAGCCCATCGAGATCACTGCGCGCCGGGTCGTGAAGTTCGTGCCCAGCCAGGTGCTGAAGGCCGACTTGAACGATGGCTACGTCGCTGAAGACGAGCTGTCGGCCGAAGACGAAGACGCCGGTCATAAGCCCGCCGAGGGCGATGACGACGACGATGACGAATGAGCTGAGCGGGCCCGCCCGTTCTTGTTGACCGATCTCCGTCAGGCAGGCATAAGCGCGCCCGTCGGTTTCCCTGCTTTTCCGGGGCGTAGCGCAGCCTGGTAGCGCACTTGCTTGGGGTGCAAGTGGTCGCTGGTTCGAATCCAGTCGCCCCGACCATCTTGAAGGCCGTGAGATTCGAAGTGGATCTCACGGCTTTCGTCTTTTCGGGGATCGACCGTGAAGACCTTGTGGTGCTGGCGCTGCGAGCGCGACATGCCCATGCTCGACGAGGTCGAGTTCGCGCGCGTCAGCGACCTCTATGCGGCGTGCATCAGGGCGACCCAGCAGGCGCGTGTCGAGACGGGCCAGGCGTTGGCGGACGTGTCGATGGACGCGAGGTTCGAGCCGGTGCGCTCGGAGTACGAGCGGCTGACCGGTTTCGTGAATTGCCATCACAACGCGGTGATGCACCACCGGTTGTCGCTGCTGGGGCCACCTTGCGTGCGATGCGGCAAGCCATTGCGGTCGCCGCGAGCGCGCCACTGTGCGGCCTGCGGCCAGCTGGTTCCGAAGACGAATTGACCGGCCGGGCGCACTTGAGGTGGTCTGGAACGAGATGCTCGCCTGGTCGGTCGACAACCACCGTGTCAGATACGAGGGAGGACGACTCTCAGTTGACGGGGTGCGCGACGAGACGTGGCGTCGGAAGTTCAGTCGCCCAGACCATCACTTCACCGTTGGTTCGCGCCAGCTCACCCTCAAGACGGTTGGTACGAGTGCTGAGCTTTGGTGCCGCGGAATCCTCATCGCCCCTTCGATGAGCCACATCTTCCGACTCTCGGCGCCGAGCGACGGGCGCTGCGGACGACACTCCGACCGGTCAGCGGTCATCGCATGCGCGAAGTGCGGGACCTTCGCATGCACTGAATGCGAGGCGGTCGATGGCACACACTGCGTGTCATGCGCAGGCGCCTTCACCGAGGCGGACATGTCGGCACAGGTCCTCGCTGCCGTTCCTGGCCCGTTCCAGTACTTCTGGCGCCGCGTGCTGATCGCCGTCGTCCTCGCGGTCATCCTCTACGGGCTGCGCGGGATGTTTTGAGGCTGCGCCGCGTCTTCACCGCAGCCCGGGCACCTCGCCACTGACCTCGCCCAGCGACGTCTGCGTCGACCCCAGCGCCCGCAGCGCCGTGAGGAACACGTTCGCCGGGTGCATGCCCGTCGCCTTCAGGTGCACGCCGCGCTTCAACCCACCCGCACCGCCGGCGACGATCATCGCCATGTTCTCCGTGCTGTGCGCGCTGATCTGCCGCGCATCGGCCGGGTCGAACCCATGCCCGCCCTCGAAGGTGAAGACCGCCGCGGTGTTGTCGAGGATCGACGCATCACCCTCGCGCGCATCCCGCAGCCGCCCGAGCAGCGTCGCCCAGTGCTTCATGTGCCAGTTGATGCCCTTGGCCATCGCGGTCGTCGTGTCGCTCTCGGTCTGATGCCCGAAGCTGCCGTGCGACAGCTCGTGCAGATCGCTCTGCTGCGACGTCAGCTGGTACATGTTCAAGAAGCTCTGCGAGTTGGTGAACTGGAAGAGCGTCGACCGCGTGAGGTCGCAGATCATCGCCATCGCCACGAGATCGACCATCACCGCCGCGCGCTGCTCCTCGCCGCTGTACCCGAGGTTCTGCGCGTAGGTGATGTTGCCGTTCGACGCCGTCGCCTGCCCGCTGCCGAGCGCGGGATCCGGCCCGGGGTCCATCGGCTTCTGGCACAGGCCCACGGTCGGAGGCGCCACCGACGCCACGCGCTGCTCGAGCTCCCGCACCTCCTGCAGGTGTGAATCGAGCCGCACGCGATCGGCCGCGCCGAGCCGGTCCTTCAGCTTCTGCGCGCGCGCACCCACCGAGTCGAGCACCGACCGCCGCGTACGCATCATCCATTCCTGCTGCGCGACCTGGTCCGCAGTCAGCCCCGTCGGCGTGAAGTTGCCGAACAGCGCCTGGAACAACTGCTGCGGGCTGTACCGCGCCGGCACGCCCGCCAGCCCATTCGTCGTCTGCTTGTACGAGATGACGTCGCCCGTGCCCGCCGCCGCGCTGCCGACGTAGTGGCTCGCCTGCACCCGCACCACGAGCGGCTTGAACGGCGTGTTGCCGCCGATGAGTGCCCCGGCGAGCTGGTCGGTGGTCGGCGCGCGGAAACCGTTGCCGTCGTTGCGCATGCCCGTCAGCAGCGGCGCGAGCTGATTGCCGTGGAAGGCGACCGGCCGCCCACCCGCCGGCACCGTGCCGTTGTTCTCGGCCGCGGTCGGAATGCGCAGCCCCGAGATGACGCTCACCTGGTCCTTCACCGGCATCAGGTTGGTCAGCGCGGCCTTGAGATCGAAGTTCGCGCCCACCGTGCTCGGCACGAACGTCTGCGCGATGTTGCCGTCGTATCCGCCAATGGACATGCCGGCGAAGCCCATCAAGTAGCGCAGGGTCGGCGCCGTCTGCGCCTGCGCGCGGTTGCCGCCCATCGCCTCGAGCCACGGCAGCGCGAGCCCGAGGCCCGCGGCGCCACGCAAGATGGCCCGTCGTGAGAGTGCGGTGCGAGTCATGGAGTCTCCCGGCGCTGCGCGAAAACAGGGTGGCTCACCACGTCGAGGAGCAGCTCGTCGAACTTGCGCCCCTTCTCGGTGAAGCCGGTGGTGAGGGCCGCGAGCAGCGCCGCGTCGTCGCCCTGCTCACGCCGGCCCGTCGAGTAGCGGAACACCTGCTTCACCACGCACGTCTCGACGGTGCCGCTGCTCACCATCAAGTCCGCCAGCCCAGCCGCGCCGCGGAACGAGCCGAACCCGGTCAGCGAGCCCTCGCCGGTGATGAGGCACTCCGGGTGGCTCTCTTCGGCGGTGCGGAACTTCCCCGCGCGATCGAACTGCTCGAGCCCGAAGCCGATGGGATCCATCTGCGTGTGACAGCCCGCGCAGCTCTGCACCATGTCGTGCACCTGGTAGCGGTCCTTCTTGCAGACCAACCCGCCCGTCGACGGAGGCGGCACGTCAGCGGTCACGTTCGGCGGCGGAGGCGGAATCTCCTCGCAGAACAGCCGATTCCGGATCCACTTGCCGCGCAACGTCGGGCTCGTGTCCGACTGCTTCACGCCGTTCGAGAGCAGCGCGCCGTGCGAGAGGATGCCCTTGCGCCCACTCGAGCCGTACGGAACCCACGCGCTCCCCGCGACCGGCACGCTGAGCCCGTAGTGCGCGGCGAGCGTGGCGTTCACCCACGTCGAGTCCGCCGTGAACAGCGTGCGGTAGTCGGCGCGATCGTCGAGCACCACCTTCTTCACCAGCGCGTTCGTCTCGGCCGTCATCGCGGCGTTCAGATCGACGGTGTGCGGCAGGCTCGTGTACCCGAGCCACATCGCGTGAAACGAGAGCACGTGCGCGCGGCCGAGCGGCTCGTCGATCAACTTGCGGCCCGCTGCACGCCGCTGATCCGGAGTCGCGAGCTCACCGCGATCCGCCGAGTCGAGCAGCCAGTCGGGCGGGGTGGCGCCCTGCAGGAAGAACGACAGGCGCGAGGCGATCTCGTACTGGCTCAGGTCGCTGGGTGACTCGACGCGGAAGAGGAACTCCGGGTCCTGCAGCAGGCGGCGCAGCACCACCTCGGCCGCGGTCCAGAAGTCGCCGCGCTCGAGGGCGACCGGCGTGAGGTTCATGAACTCCGTCACCTCGGCATCGGTGAGCGGGCGGCGCAGCACGCGACGGCCAAAGGAGCGCGTGAAGCTCGCGAGGCAGGTCATGTCGGCGCTGCCGCTCGGAGAGCACCCCACCAACGCCGCGCGGCGCGTCGGGTCGGCCATCACCGCCGCGGCCGTCTCGTCGGCGAGCTGCTCGGCCGCCTCGATCCACACCGCCGAGGCGCGCTGCTTGTCGGTCGCGTTGTCGAACGGCTCGAGCTGTTCGCCCGGCATGATCGCCAGCGCCCGGTGCGCGCCGTCGCCGATCAACCGCGACAACGAGTCGTCGAGCTCCTGGCGCGTGAGGCGGCGGAGGTCCTGCACCGCTGGCACGGGCGTCGCCGGCGGCGGGGTGACCGTGGTGGTGCCGGGGCGCTCGGGCGGCGGCCCGTCGCTCGACCCCGTGGGACCGAAGATCTCGCCGATGCAGCCGCTGAACACGGCGACCGACAGCACGCTGAGCGCGACTCGATGCATGACCGGGGGAAATTCAAGGGCCGGTCCAACGCCGAGGGCTCGAACACCTCGTGAATTCATGGCGTTGCGGTGACCACTGCAGTTCTCAGCGCGACGCCCATCGCCCAGCGTGGGGAGACAAGCCCGCACCACCGAAGCTGAGCGCTGTAAGGGTGATGATCACTTTCCGTGCGACAATTCGAAGGTCGGCGCCCTTGTCACTGGAGGGCCGCTGGACCTGACGGTCTGCCCATGAACACGCTCGCTGGCCGTTACTCGCTCGATGCCCTCCTCGGCCGCGGAGGCATGGGCGAGGTCCACCTCGGCACCCAGCTCTCGGTCGGCAACCGCGTGGCCGTGAAGTTGATGCGGCCTCCCGCGGCCGACCCCGACGCGTACCGCAAACGCTTCCTCGCCGAGGCGCGCATCGGCGTCAGCTTGAGCCACCCCGGCATCGCGCAGGTGCTCGACGCGGGCGAAGACCAGGGCCAGCTCTTCATCGTCTTCGAGTTCGTCGAGGGCGAAGACCTGCGCCACCTGATCGATCGCGAAGGTCCCCTGCCGTGGCCGAAGGTCCGGGAGATCGTGCTCCGCCTCGGTGAGGCCCTCGCCTACGCGCACGGCAAGGGCGTCGTGCATCGCGACGTGAAGCCCGAGAACGTGCGCGTGCGGCAGGACATCGTCGGCCTCCACGTGAAGGTGCTCGACTTCGGCATCGCGCGGCGCATCGGTGACTCGCGCCTGACCGCCGAGGGCTCGTTCGCCGGCACGCCGTCGTACACCTCGCCCGAGCAGATCGAGGGCGTCGAGGTCGATGGCCGCGCCGATCTCTACTGCCTCGGCTTGATCGCCTGGGAGCTGATCACCGGCAAGCCCGTGGTCGCGAGCAAGTCGCCGAGCGCCGCCCTGGTCGCGCAGATGACTGGCGAGATGCCGCGGCTGGGCGACGGACTGCCCGAGCGCTCGTGGCCCGCGCTCGATGAGCTGCTCGCCCGCGCCTGCGCCAAGGAGCCCACGGCGCGCCTCCCCGACGTGGCCTCCTTCCTCTCGGCCTTCGCGAAGCTCGACGATCCCCGTTGGCCCGAACGGGCCGCGCCGCAGGTCGCGAGCGTCCAGCGCGCGAACGCCCGCAACGACGCGCCGACGCTGCCTGGCCGGCCTTCCATCTCGCGCACGCCGATCGTTCCCGAGCCCCTCGACGTCACGGAGCCCTCCGCGCCCAGGCCGAACCAGCTCGCGACGCCGTTGCCCGAGACCAGGAAGTCGCGCGCGGTCGGTCGAACCACCACGGCGTCGACCGCCAACCCCTGGCCGCTGCGGGGCCTGGTTGCCGGCGCGCTCGTGGTCGTCGTCGGCGGAGCGGGGTGGGCGATGCGAGACGCCCCCGTTCAGCCGCCCGCACCAGCGCCGATTCCGGTTCCGGTTGTGGTGGTCGCGACCGCGCCGCCACCGAAGACCGAGCCGGTCGTGGTCCCGGTCATCGATGCAGGCGTGGCGCCGATCGCGATCGTCGAGCCTCCGAGCGTGCGCCGGCCGCACCAACCACCTCCGCCGACGAAGAAGCCGCCGGCTGCGCCCGAGCCGCCGGGTGGCGTCGCTCCACCCGCGAATGGCGGCCTGTGCCCGCAGCTCGCGCAGTACGCCGAGGAATACCGCGCGCTGAGCGCCGACGAGCTGCGCGCCCGCATCAGCTCGAGTCGCGCCGTTCCGCCCAGCGGACGCAAGCGCACCATCGCCCAGGTCGAGGGAATGAGCCCGGGCTTCGACCCCGGCGTGCGCGATTGCGTTACCCGCGCGATGTTCGTCAGCCAGGTGATCGCGTTCCAGACCATGGCCCGACAGGACGGCTGGTCGTTCGTTCATGAGCGGGGCGCTGCGTGGGCCGAAGGGCTCTACCGCCGCGCCGAGCTCAACCGGCAGCGCACCCCGGAACGGAGAGAAGAGATCCTCGCGCAGGTGAGGGAAGTCCTCGCCGCCCCGGCCCCCGAAGACCTCGCGTGGGTTCACGAGGATTCACTGATCGATCTGCTGGCCTGCGAGCTCAGCGACGCCGAGCTGGCGAAGCTGCACGCGCCGCGACGCACGAGCTGTCGCTACACCGAGTGATCAGTCGTGCGGCCGGTACGCCGCGTCGAGCGGCAGCGGTGCCCCGCGCGCGACCCGCAAGGTGATCGGCACCTCGAGCACGAACGTCACCAGCATGCCGACGCCGGCGAGCCCCAGCGCGATGCGCCCCGACCACGCGTCGAGCGGTGCCAGCCACGCGATCAACCCCACCGCGACGGCCGTCGCCGCGTAGCCGCCGAACGACATCCACATGAACTGCCGGCGATCGTTGCGCGCGCTGTCGAAGTGAAAGAGCAGGGTGGAAGCGGGGCTTCGCGGGTAGCTGACGCGCGCGCCGGTCAGCAGCGACGCCGCGAGGTGGCCGTACTCGTGCGCGAGAAACCCGCTGAGCGCGGTCAGGCCCCCGGCGGCGATCGCCGTGCCGACGCCCCGCCAGTGCACGTCGAGCCACCACGCGAGCGCGGTCAGGGCGACGATCGCCACGTCCCGCAGCCAGAGATGCGCTGGAGGCATCGCGAGTGATCAGTCGACGAAGAAGTCGGGCGTCGGCTCGGTCGCCGGGTCGACCCGGTACGCGTCGAAGTTGGTCACGCCCTGCGTGCGCAGGAAGTCCTCGTCGATGAGGAAGTTGCCGGTGAAGTCCTTCCCCTTCGTGAGGATGTGCCACGCCGCGTCGGCCATGATGTCGGGCTTGCGGCTGGCCTTCATCAGCTCTTCGCCGCCGAGCATGTTCACCGCCGCCGTCGCGATGGTGGTGCGCGGCCAGAGCGCGTTGATCGCCACCTTGCCGGCGAACTCGGCCGACATGCCCAGCACGCACATCGACATGCCGAACTTCGCCATCGTGTAGGCGGTGTGGTTCTCGAACCACTTGGCCTTCATCGAGAGCGGCGGGCTGAGGTTCAAGATGTGCGGCGTGAACTTCGACTCGAGCAGCGTCGGCAGGCACGCCTGGCTCACGAGGAAGGTGCCGCGCGCGTTGACCTGGTTCATCAGGTCGTACTTCTTCATCGGCGTCTCGAGCGTGCCGGTGAGCGAGATGGCGCTCGCGTTGTTGATGCACACGTCGATCGAGCCGAACTGCTCGCGGGTCTGCTTCACCGCCTCGACGACCGCTTCCTCGTTGCGAATGTCGACCATCAGCGGCAGCGCCTTGCCGCCCGCATCTTCGATCGCCTTCGCGGCGGTGAAGATCGTGCCCTCGAGCTTCGGGTGCGGGTTGGTCGTCTTCGCGGCGATCGCCACGTTGGCGCCGTCACGCGCCGCGCGAAGCGCGATGGCCAGGCCGATGCCGCGGCTCGCGCCGGTGATGAACAGCGTGCGTCCCTTGAGAGTGCTCATGCGCGCGGCGTTACCACCGTCACAGCCCGAAGCCGATCGCGAAGGCGAAGTCGACGAGGCTCTGGTCGGCGCGGAACCAGCTCGTCGCGGTGAGCTCGATGAAGACCGGCGCCATGTACCAGTCGGTCACGCGCACCCCGAGGCCCGTGCGGATCACCGGCGCGACGGTGGGGACGACCTCGAGGCGCGGCCCGATGAAGGCGTACACCGAGGCCGGCGGCGCGCCGATGCGCCCGAGGAAGCGATCGGGCGTGAACCGCGTCAGCTCCACGCCCAGGCGCAGGCCGACGAAGTGGGGCGCCGGGGTGGTCTGCCGGAAGGACCAGTCGAACGCGAGGAAACCGCCCCAGTTGATGTCGAACCAGCGCCGCACCCCGACGAAGGCCCCGAGCTCCGACAACGCGCTGCTCGAGACCACGCCTGACGAGATGCCGCCGGTCAGCCCCCACTGCGGCGTGAAGGCCGCGGCCTCGGCCTCGCGAAAGGCCTCGACGCGCTCGTCGATGGTCGGGCTGAAGCGGTCCCACGAGGCGCGATCGAGGTTCTTCCAG
This sequence comes from Myxococcaceae bacterium, assembly GCA_046351675.1. Classification (GTDB taxonomy): domain Bacteria; phylum Myxococcota; class Myxococcia; order Myxococcales; family Myxococcaceae; genus Archangium_A. Next base: position 210,914 of record JAXLYB010000003.1, on the reverse strand, counting down.
AAGGTGGTGAGCTGCGCCTCGCTCAGCGTCGGCGGCACCACGAAGCGGCCTCCGTCGGGCGTGTCTTCGGCGTCGATCCACACTCCGGCGACGTGTGCCCGGCACCGCGCCTGGCCGGGGCTCCGCTCGCGGCAGTCGGTCGTCACCTCGTGGAACGCGAGGGTCCCTTCCACGCTCCCCGTCATCCGCTCCGAGGCGAGGCCCTCGGCGATCACCGCGCGCCGCGCCCGGGGAATGCCCGTCCACCGGCATCCGGCGCCGAGCACCACCAGCAACGACATCGCGAGCCACCGCCGCACCGCGCCGCTTGTAGCGCAATCAGAAAACTGAGGCCGCCGCCGCGCCACGCCCGCGAATTCATTCCCCGCGGAGCGCTGCACGCGCGTTGCACCGTGCGGCCCCATGCGCGCTCTCGTCTTCGTCACCGTGTCTGCCCTGGTTGCCCTCGCCGCTGCCTGCGGTACCCCGGTCTGCGATCCCATCGCGCCGACCGCGTTCTCCGCGTGCCGGGCGAGCGACGCCGGCGTCATCGCGCCCGACGCTGGCTTCACGCTCGTGGTGAGCACCAACACCTCGCAAGACGCGACGTGCACGGTGAACGTCGACCCCGACGCCGGGCTGGTGTCCCTGTCGTTTGCGTTCGGCCCGTCGACCACCTGTGGGGCCAGCGGCGCCGCCGCGGCGCGCGCGTTGACGCAATCACGCTGCGCGATTCCCCCGCTCGCCGCCGGCACGTGGACGGTGAACACCAACCCGCCGACCGTGCTTCACGTGCCCGATGACGGAGGCGTCTCGACCTGCCCGTGATCGAGCGTGCGCCGCGCCTTCTCGAGATCGAGCGCGCCTTCCCAGCGTGAGACGATCACCGTCGCGACCGCGTTGCCCACCAGGTTGGTGAGCGCGCGCGCTTCCGACATGAAGCGATCGATGCCGAGCAGAATCGAGATGCCCGCGACCGGCACCGTGCCGACCGACTGCAGCGTCGCCGCGAGCGTCACGAAGCCGCTCCCCGTGACCCCGGCCGCGCCCTTGCTGGTGAGCAGCAGCACCGCGAGCAGGGAGAGTTGCTCGGGCAGGCTCAGCGGCACGTCGAGCGCCTGCGCCACGAAGACGCTCGCCATCGTGAGGTAGATGCAGGTGCCGTCGAGGTTGAAGGAATAGCCGGTCGGCACCACCAGCCGCACCACCGGGCCTCCGCAGCCCATCGCCTCGAGCTTGGTCATCAGCGAGGGCAGGGCTGATTCCGAAGACGACGTGCCGAGTACGAGGATCAGCTCGTCCTTCAGGTGTCGCACGAACTTGAAGATCGACAGGCCCACCAGGCGCAGCGCCGTGCCCAGCACGCCGAACACGAAGAGCAGGGCGGTGGCGTAGAAGCTGACGATCAGCATCAGCAGGTTGCCCAGCGCGCCGACGCCGTACTTGCCGATGGTGAAGGCCATCGCGCCGAACGCCCCGATGGGCGCCAGCCGCATCACCACGCCGATCAGCGCGAAGAAGAACGTCGCCACCTGCTCGAGCGAGTGCAGCATCGGCTTGCCGCGCTCGCCCAGGCTCGCCATCGCGATGCCGCCGAGCACCGCCAGCACCAGCACCGGCAACACGTCTTCCCCGGTGAAGGCGCCGACGAAGCTGTGCGGAATGAGCGCCTGCAGGTGCTCCACGAGGCCGTGCGGCCGCGGCTTGTCGAGAATGGTGCCGAGTTGCGCGAGGTCTTTCGTGTCGAGGGTGCTTTCCTTCGCGTGCACGCCGCGCCCCGGGCCGATCACGTTGACGATCAGCAGCCCCAGCGCGAGGGCGACCGTGGTCATCACCTCGAACCACAGCACCGCCTTGGCGCCGACGCGGCCGACCTTCTTCAGGTCGCCCATGCCCGCGATGCCGATCACCACCGTCGAGAAGACGATGGGGCCGATCAGCATCTTGATCAGCCCGACGAACATCTCGCCGACCGGCTTGAGCTCGATGGCCCAGTCGGGGCGCACCACGCCGAGCGCAATGCCCAGCGCGATGGCGATCAACACCTGGACGTAGAGCGCGGCGCCCTTCTTCGGCGCCGGCGCCGTCACGGCTGACACGTCTTGGTCGTCGTGCCCTGGCAGGTGTTGATCGGCTTGCAGTCGGCCGTGGTGGCGCAACCCTCGGTGGCGAGGCAGTTGCCGAACGCGCCGCCCGTCATGCCGGTGCGCGCCCACACGTTGCCGCCCGCGTTGAAAGAGAGGCTGATGGCCTGGGTGCCGAACGAGGTCGCGTAGTCGTGCTGCAGGCCGACGAACGGGTTGCTGGCGTTCTTGGTGGCGGTGATGAGCAGCGTCGCGCCCTGGTTGTTGATGGTGTCCACCACCAGCTGGCCGATCTGATCGTCGGTGAAGTTCGACGCCGAGATGTCCATCTCGATGTGGCCCGCCGTCACCATGAAGCCCGCAGTCTTCTTGAACTCGAAGATGACCGCCGGGTTGATGCCGTCGTTGAGGGTGATGGTGTTGCCATCGTTGATCTTGCCCTTGTCGTCGGTGGTGATGGTGCCGGTCGCCTTCACCGCCGTCTGCGCCGCGGTGCAGGTCGCGTTGCAGCTGCCGCACGCCAGCGCGTTGCCGTCGTCGCACACCTCGTTGGGCGCGTTCACCACGCCGTCGCCGCACACGCCGCCGGTGAGGTTGAGCACGGTCGCGCACAGCGAGTCGCAGCGCTGGCAGGTCGCCTGGCCGTACGAACAGAAGGTCTCGGTGGTGGTGTTGCCGTCGTCGCACGCTTCCGGCACCAGGCCCGTGATGTTGCGGAAGCCGTCGCCGCACACGTTGGGCTTGCAGTCATTGCGGCAGTCGTCGGTGTTGATCGAGTTGCCGTCGTCGCAGGTCTCGCCCGCCGCCGCGTTGAGCCGGCCGTCGCCGCAGACCGCCGGCGTGCAGTCGGTGTCGCAGGTCGGGGTGGGGCTGGCGCCGTTCGGGTCGCACGCCTCGCCAGCGGCGGTGTTCACCAGGCCGTCGCCGCAGGACACCGCCGTGCAGTCGGAATCGCACGTGGTGGAGTTGCCGCCCGTGTCGCACGCCTCGCCGGCCGTCGCGTTGCGCTTGCTGTCGCCGCAGAACGCCACGGTGCAGTCGTTGTCGCAGGTGCCCGACTCGCCCGCGCCGACCGCCGCGAACACGTCGCACTGTTCGCTGGCCGCGATGTTCACGATGCCGTCGCCGCAGCGGCTGGTGGTGCAGTTGGCGTTGCACGTGGCCGACGCGCCGCCGGTGTCGCACTGCTCGACGCCGCTGCGCACGAAGTTGTCGCCGCAGAACGCGCGCTTGCACGCCACGCAGGCGTCGGTGTTGACCGAGTTGGAATCGTCGCACTCTTCGTTCGCCGCGAGGTTGGTGACGCCGTCGCCGCAGCTCACCGCCGTGCAGTCGAAGTCGCAGGTGGCCGTCGCGCTGCCGGTGTCGCACGTCTCCCCGCGCGTCGCGTTCACCTTGTTGTCGCCGCAGAACGCGAAGGTGCAGTCGTTGTCGCAGGTATTCGACTCGCCGGCGCCCGACATCGCGAAGACGTCGCACTGCTCGCTCGCCGCGATGTTGGTGATGCCGTCGCCGCACCGGCTGGTGGTGCAGTTGGCGTTGCAGGTCGCGGTCTGGCCACCCGTGTCGCACTGCTCGGTGCCGGCGCGCACGATGCTGTCGCCGCACACCGCGCGCTGACAGGTCGCCGTGCAGGCGTCGGTGTTGGTGGTGTTGCCGTCGTCGCACTGCTCGCCCGCGGCGTTGTTGATGAAGCTGTCGCCGCAGCTGACCGCGGTGCAGTCGCCGTCGCAGCTCACCGAGGTGCCGCCGGTGTCGCAGGTCTCGCCGCGCGTGGCGTTCACCTTGCTGTCGCCGCAGAAGGCGATGGTGCAGTCGTTGTCGCAGGTGTTCGACTCGCCTGCGCCCGACGACGCGAACACGTCGCATTGCTCACCGGCCGCGGCGTTCGTCACGCCGTCGCCGCAGCGGCGGGTGGTGCAGTTGGCGTTGCAGCTCAGGGTCTCGCCCGCGGTGTCGCACTGCTCGTTGCGCGCGACGTTGAGGAAGCCGTCGCCGCAGAACGCGATGGTGCAGTCGTTGTCGCAGGCCGAGGTCTGCGTGCCGCCGTCGGTGCCGGGAATGGAGAACGCGTCGCACTGCTCACTCGCGCTGGCGTTCACGATGCCGTCGCCGCAGCGCCGCAGCGTGCAGTTGACGTTGCAGAGCGCTGACTCGCCGCCGGTGTCGCACTGCTCGGTGCCGGTGCGCACGATGCCGTCGCCGCAGCGCGCGATGTTGCACTGGTTGGTGCAGGCGTCGTTGTTGTTGGAATTGCCGTCGTCGCACTGCTCGCGCGGCAGGCCGCCGTCGGGGTTCACGTCGACGAAGTTGTTGCCGCACACGCCGGTGCTCTGGCAGTCGGGCGCGCAGGTGTCGCCCGAGAGGGTGTTGCCGTCGTCGCACAGCTCCGAGCCGCCATCGACCAGGCGCGGGTCGAGGTGCCCGTCGCCGCACAGCTCGAAGCCGGTGCATTCGGCGTTGCAGCCGTCGCCGCCAGCGTCGTTGCCGTCGTCGCACAGCTCGGAACCGCCGTCCTTGAGCAACGGGTCCTTGAAGTTGTCGCCGCACACCTCGAGGCCCTTGCAGTCCGACCGGCAGCCGTCGCCCGACTGCACGTTGCCGTCGTCGCACAGCTCGTTGACGCCGCCGTCACGGAAGAAGTGATCGAACCGGCCATCGCCGCACAGCTCGGTCGTGCAGTCCGCGCGGCAGCCGTCGCCGCCGGCGTCGTTGCCGTCGTCGCACATCTCGTTGCGGCCGCCGTCGGCGAAGAAGGGGTCGAACTTGCCGTCGCCGCACACCTCGAACCCCTGGCAGTCGGCGCGGCAGCCGTCGCCTGAAACCAGCGCGCCCTTGTCGCAGACCTCGCCCGGGTCGACGTGCTCGTTGCCGCAGCGGGGAATGAGGCAGGTGTTGCCGCACGAGTCGCCCTCGATGCGGTTGCCGTCGTCGCACTCCTCGTCGAGCGAGGGGGTGCCCGGGTACTTCTCGGTCACGCCGTTGCCGCAGTTCTTGAGCCGGCAGTCGGGCGAGCAGGCGTCGCCCCCGTTGGCGAGCGCGCCACCGTCGGCGTCACCCTGGTCGCACTCTTCGGCGCCGCCGTCGACGAACGTGTCCTTGTTGCCGTCGCCGCAGCGCTTCCACTTGCAGGTCGACAGGCAGTCGACGGCCGAGGTGCCGTTCACCGCCGCGCCGAAGTCGCAGTCTTCCTTCACGTCGACGATCGCGTTGCCGCACAGCTCGGTGGAATGGCAGTCGGCCGAGCAGCCGTCGCCGCTGATGGTGTTGCCGTCGTCACACAGCTCCTGCTGGCCGCCATCGGGCAGCTTCAGGTCGGTGTCGGGGAAGCCGTCGCCGCACTGCGACTTGCCCTTGCAGTCGGCGCGGCAGTTGTCGCCGTTGGTGACGTTGCCGTCGTCGCAGGCCTCGCCGCTTTCCATCGTGCCGTTGCCGCAGTTCTGGCTGACGGGAATGCACTGCTTGCCCTCGGCGGTGCAGCGCGTGCCCGCCGGGCACACCACGCCGCTCGAGCACGGCACGCTCGCGGGCTCGAAGCACGCGCTCAGCGCGAGGCAGCCCAGGCCACACAGCACCACTCGTCGAAAAGTGTTCATCGCGCTCATCGCTTAGAACTCCACCATCGCCATCGCGCCCGCCTGGCCAGGCCCGATCACCGGAACCACCGTCACCTTGCCGGCCTCGACGTTCACCGTCTTGCGGTACGCCACGGGGCGGCCCACGTAGAAGAGGATCGCCGACGTCACCAGCGCCGCGCCGCCGACGCCGTACATCACGAACGCGCCGGTCTGCAGGCCTGACGCGTTGGTGCGCATCGCCTGGAGATCGGGCGAGGGAATGCAGCCGCCGTTGGTGCCGGCGTTCATCGCGCAGTCGGCCACCCCCTGGTCGTAGCTGGTGAAGCCGCCGCGCGCGCCGAGGTGCATGCCCACGCCGCCGCCCAGCGCCGCCGCGCCGCCGATGAGCACCGCCCACGGAATCACCGGGCTGAAGGCGCGCTTGTACTCGGTCAGCTCCTCGGTCTTGTAGACCTTGAGCTCGTACGCCTGCGTGTCACCGCCCGCGAGCACCACCGAGCGCTCGTCGGGCAGCAGCCCTTCCTTCGAGGCGGTGAAGCTGTGCTGGCCCGCGCGCAAGATGCCGTCCCACGTGCCGGGGCCGACGAAGAGCTTCGCGCCGTCGAGGCGCACCTGGGCGCCCTCGAAGCTGCAGGTAATCTTCACCTTCGTCAGCTGGCGCTCGATGAGGCCGAGGTAGCGCTGCGCCTGCTGGTACTTGTCGTCGTCGAGCGGGGCGGCGCCGTACTTGAGCGCCGCGGTCAGGTGCTCGTGCACCTCGATCGGCTGGTCGAGGTTCACCAGCGCGAGCGCGAGGTTGTAGTGAATGGCGGGGTGGTCCCACACCAGGAGCGCCTCTTTGTAGACGGCCGCCGCCTTCGGGAAGAGCGATTCCTTCAGCGCCGCGTTGCCCTCGCGGAACAGCGCGATCGCCTTGGTCTGCTTGTCCTTCGGCACGCCCTTCGCCCACGGGCGCTCGGGTTCCGACCCGGCGGGCTGCGCAGCGGCGGGCAGGGCCAGGCACGACAGCAACAACACCCACGTCATCAGGTTGCGGCTCATGAAGGGCGTCCTCACTTGAGATCGTCGATCACCGCGCTGCCGAGCTGCTTCTCGACCTCGCGGGCTCGGGCTTCGGCGGCGGCCTTGAGATCGTCGGCCTTCCGCTTTTCCCGCTCTGCGTTCTTGCGCGCCGCCTCGGCCGCGGCCTTCGCTTCGAGTGCGTTCTTGGCGTTCGCGCGCGCGTTGGCTTCGGCGCGGCGCGCGAGCTCGGCGGCGTCTTCGGCTGCCTTCTGCGCGGCGATCGCCTGCTGGTTGGCCTCGGTCGCCTTGTTGAGCGCGATCGCGAGATCGGCCGCGGACTTCTCCGCCTTCGCCGCGGCGGCCGCGCGCTCGGCCTCGCTCTTCTTCGCGGCCTCGAGCGCGTCCTTCGCGTCGGCCTCGGCCTTCATCGCCGCGACCGCCTTGTCTTGCGCTTCGGCGCGCGCGCCGGCGATCACCACCACCGCGACCGAGGCCGCGGCAGCCAGCAACCCGAGGAAGGCGAGGGCGGCGACGGTCAGCGTGCGGCGCCGGCGCACCTGGCGGACCGAGAGATCGATCACCGCGTCGAGGAAGGCCTTCTGCTGGGCGGGGAGGTTGCCGCGGTACCTCCGCTGGAAGCGCAGCGCCTCTTCGGCCAGCTCGCCGCGCCACAGGAGGTCTTCGGCGTTGCCCTTCTGCGTCCACTGGCGCGTGGCGGTGCGAATCTGCTCGAGGAAGGCCGCGTCTTCGCCGCTCTCTTCGAGCCAGCGCTTGAGCATCGGCCAGCTGTGAATGAGCGACTCGTGCACGATCTCGACGGTCGCCGAGCCCGCGCCGGTCTGCACCACCAGCAGGCGCGCCTGCACCAGCTCGTCGACCAGGCTCTGCAGCTCGGCCGCGTTGGGGTGCAGTTCCTTCAGCTCGTCGAGCCCGACGATGGCGCGGGTGCGCTCGGGCGTGACGAGGCGCAGGAAGATCGCGCGCAGCAGCGGCTGCGTCTGGGGCGGCAGCTTCTCGACCACGCCGTTGGCGTGGCTGGCCAGCGCGCCCGCGACGCCGCCGATCGCTTCGTACGCGCTCTTCGTCAGCAGGTGGCGCGCGGCGTCGCGGCCGTCCCACAGCTTGCTCGCGGCGAACTGCAGCAGCGGCAGCGCGCCCTGCGTCGTCGCGAGGTGCTTGATCATGTCGTCGACGATGTCGGTCGTCTCGAACTTGTAGCCCGCCATCTCGGCCGGGCTGACGATCGCCTCGCGCAGCCCGTCGGTGCCCGGCGAGTTCAAGAACACCAGGCCCTGGCTCAGCTCCGCCATGAAGCGCGAGTCTTCGGGCACGCGATCGAGGAAGTCCGACCGAATCGAGAGCACCAGGCGAATCGGAGACGTCGGGTCGTCGGCCACCGCGGTGAGCGAGGCGGTGAAGGCCTTGCGCGCGGCCACGTCGGGCACGAGCGTGTAGAGCTCTTCGAACTGGTCGACGAACAGCAAGATGTTCTTCTTCTCGCGGCGCGCACGGCCACGCAGCACCGCGCCCACGAAGCCCGGCTCGCGCGCGAGGCGCTCTTCGAGCTTCTTCTGCTCGTTGAGCTCGTCGGCGATCGACGCCGAGGTGCTGATCATCGGCGAGATGAGCGAGGCCAGCGCCGCCATGGGCTGGCGCCCGGGGCGCAGCACGAGCGCTTCCCAGTTCTCACCCGAGCGCTTGAGCGCGGGCACCAGGCCGGCGCGCACGAACGACGACTTGCCGGCGCCCGACGGGCCGACCACGCCGAGCAGCGGGCGCTCGCGCACGCGGTTGACGGTGGCGGCGATCTCCTGGCCGCGGCCGAAGAAGCGGTTGGCGTCGTTTTCCTGGAACGCGGCGAGGCCGGCGTACGGGCTCTCGTCGATCTTCAGCTCGCGCGTGTAGCGGCCGGGCAGGAACGGCTCGAGCGCGCGGAGCAGGGTGACCGCGTCGGGGAAGCGCTGTTCCTTGCGCTTGAGCAGGCACTTGTCGACCACGGCCATCAGCTCGGCCGGCACGTCGGGCGGCGCCTTGCCCTTGATCGACGGCATCGGCGTGTCGAGCATGCCGGTGACCATCAGCTGGTGACCCTTGAGCGGGTCGAGCGGGTGTTTCCCGGTGAGCATCTTGAACATCATGATGCCGACCGCCCAGATGTCGGCGCGGTGATCGATCGGCACGCCGATGCCCCACTGCTCGGGCGCCATGTACGAGAGCGTGCCCATCATCGCGCCCTGCTGCGTCAGCTCTTCCTCGTCCTCGTCTTCGAGGCTGGTCTTCGGCGCGCGCGGGCGGCTCACGGCGGCCGGCGCCTGCTCGTCACCCTGCAGCACCTTGGCGATGCCGAAGTCGAGCACCTTGGTCTGGCCCGACTCGGCGATCATGATGTTGTCGGGCTTGAGATCGCGGTGAACGATGCCCTGGCTGTGCGCGTAGGCGAGCGCCTTCACCACCGGCACGATCAGCTCGACCGCGCGCGGCGCCGGCAAGATCTTCCCGTCGGGCGCGACCTTGGTGAGCGTGTTGCCGGTGATGAACTCGAACACCATGAAGGGCATGCCCTGCCAGGCGTCGACCTCGAAGATGATGACGATGTTCTCGTGCTGCACCGCCGCGGTGGTGCGCGCCTCGAGAATGAAGCGCTTGGTGAGATCGGGCGAGTGCGTGCGGAGGAACTTGATCGCCACGCGGCGACCCAGGCGCGTGTCGCGCGCGAGGTACACCGAGCCCATGCCGCCACGGCCGAGCAGGCGAATCACCTCGTAGTGGTGAATGCGCGTGCCGACGTCGGGTTCGGCGCCCGGCACCTCGGGGCTGGTGATCTCGCGGCCACCGGAGTTCCCCGAGACCGGCGTCAGCTGCGAGGCCGACTTGCCGGTGGGGGGCGGGCCGGGCGGGCGCGAGCCGACCTGGCCGAGGTTCGGTGACGACTTCGACGACTTCGGTGCTTCCTGCGTCAGCGGCACCGGCTTGACCGCGGGCGGCAGCGGCACCGAGGGCGCCAGGGTCGCGTCGACCGCGGGGTTCGAATCGTTCTTGATGACGGTCTGCAGATCTCTCTGCGAGTCGTTCTCGTTGGTCTTGCTCACGAAAGACCTCGCCGGCCTCGAGCCGGGTGCGGGGAACTGCGCCCAGGAAAAGAGGGCCAGAGGAAAAGGGGACCGGTGGACTGTACTCCCCAATGCGCTCGGCGCACGCGGGTTTCACGCGCGCGCTACAGGTCGGTCACTCTTCTCCCGCGATGATCTGCTCGAGCGACTTCTTCGGGTCGAGGTACTCTGAAAATTTTCGCTGGAGGTACTTCTGGGCCTGACCGCGGAGCAGCATGCCGGGGTCGGCCGCCTCACCCGCGATGCGGTGCCCCTCGACCGCGAGCTTGCCGTCGATGCTCACGCCCATCGCCTTGCCCTTCATGGTCGCGGCCGCGCCCGCCCATTCCGAGGCGACGTTGTACTTGCGCTTCCAGTACGCGAGCAGCGCTTCGACCCGCTTCTTCGCGTCTTCCACCGGCAGGCTGTTGGGCACTTCGAACTTGATGAACCCCATGTGTCCTCCTCGATCAGGTGCGCCGCACGTCAGGTGCGCCGCGCCGTCTGGTGCAGCTCGAGCACGATGTTGCCTTCCTTGAAGAGTCGCACCGCGCCCGAGGTCTGGCTGACGACCAGCGCGATCGAGCGCGTGGTCGCGGTGATCGACGCCGCGGCCGCGTGCCGCGCCCCCAGCCCGAGGGGAATCTTCACGTTGTCGTCGGTCGCCGAGAGGTAGCGGCCGGCGGCGAGCACCACGCCGTCTTCGCGAATGACGAACGCGCCGTCGAGCACCGAGAAGTTCTTGATCGCCTCGCGGATCTTCGGGTCGAGCACGTTGCGCTCGGCCTCCGAGATGCCCTGGAACGGGTTGATGGTGAGCTGGCGGCTGGTCTCCATCACCGCGTTGTGATCGCCGATGGTGATGATGGTGCCGATCGGGTGGCCCTCGAAGCCTTCCTGCCCGATCTGCAGCGCGAGCTGGATCAGCGCGTCGACCACCTGCGAGTTGAACTCGTCGCCCAGCTTCACGCCCTCGATCGCCACGCGATCGTCGAGCGAGCCGCCGATGCGCATCGTCATCATCGTGTCGAGGTGACGACCGATGCGGCCGGTGAGGCACAGCACGCTGTCGCCTTCCTTGAACGCGCCCTGCGCGAGCGCCGAGACCACCGCCATCTTCACGCGCTCGGTGCGCGAGTAGTCGTACGCGGGGATCACGATCGCGCGTTCCTTCTTCGCGATGAGCTCCTGCCCGAGCGCCTCGTTGGTCACCGCGTAGATCAACTTCTTGCGGCACTTGCGCCCGCGCAGATCGGCCGGAGAGATCGGCGCGTCTCCGATCACCAGCAGGTGATCGACGTCGTTCCCGCTCGCCAGCGTCAGGGCGCTGCGCAGGAACTCGCGGTCGAGCCGTGTCGTCTCCGACATGCTCGGCATTGTGCTTTTCCGCTGAGTGATTTCAAAGAGTTATTTCGCCGAGCCTTGACTTGTGGGTCAGCACTCTCCATAGTGCTGCGCCTTCGTTTTGTGGGTAGGCGTCGAGTTCAGGCGAGGAAACATGTCCGAAAAGGGTCAGCTGTCGCAGAAGGATCTGAAGGGCTTCAAGAAGTCGCTCGAGGAGATGCGCAAGCAGATCATCGAGACGGCGCGCAAGACGATGGAAGAGGAGTCGAACTTCGACACCGACGACCTCCCCGACGAGATTGACCAGGCGTCGAGCGAGTACGCCCAGTCGATGGCCTTCCGCCTGCGCGACCGCGAGAAGTTCCTGCTCAAGAAGGTCGAGAAGGCGCTGGCGCGCGTCGAAGACGGCAGCTTCGGCATCTGCGAGCGCTGCGAAGAGCAGATCAGCATGAAGCGTCTGCAGGCGCGCCCGGTGACGACGCTCTGCATCCGCTGCAAGGAAGAGCAGGAAAAGAAGGAAAAGTCGTACGGCTGAGGCCGTACCTGCTGCGTCGGGCTCGCTTCAGCTGAGCTCGACGCGCACCAGCTGGCGGCCGATCAAGAACTGGTCGCCGTTGTCGACGAACGCCGGCGCGCCGAGCCGCAGGAACGTGCCGTTCGACGAGCCGAGATCGCGCAGCAGCAAGCGCTCGGGCGCCACCGCCAACACCGCGTGACGGCCCGAGACGAACCCATCAGACGGGAAGGTGATGTCGCCGTTCTCGCGGCCGATGGCGTTCTCGCCGTCTTTGAGCGGGAAGGCGCCGCCGCGAATGCCACCCTCGAGCAGCTGCACGAGGCGGAAGCGGTGACCCGCGTCGGGTGAGCCCCACGCCGTCGCGCCGTCTTCGGCGGGCGTGAGCGGAGGCACCGGCTCGACCACCAGGCGCTGACGCCCGACGCGAATCTCGCCACCCTGCGGCACCTCGCGCTCGGCGCGCAGGCGGGTGAACACGCCGTTGCCGCCGCCGACGTCTTCGACCGCCAGCCGCGCGCCCGAGAAGAAGAGGCGCATCTGCGTGTCGGCCACGAAGGGATCGTCGGCGATCGAGAGGTCGCCGGTACGCCCGCACAACATCACGTCACCGCGCATCGGAATGACGGACTCGGGACCACCATCGGCGCGAACGACGCGAATGGCAACGCGGGGGCGGTTGGCAGCGGGCATGGCGGGCGCGCTGCTTATACCAGACCGCGCGCACGGCGCTGCGTTGTCGTTTCCACCCGTCCGTTCAACAGTGGCGCGGCGGTTCGCAGCGTGGAACAGTCTCGGCCACGGTGGCCGCTCCCGACGAACACATCGGCAAGACCGTCGCCAACAAGTACCGCGTCGAGCAGATGATCGGCGAGGGCGGCATGGGCAAGGTCTACAAGGCCACCCAGCTCGCGCTCGACAAGCCCGTGGTGCTGAAGGTGCTGCGCCAGGCGCTCTTGAGCGACGAGCGCACCGTGGCCCGCTTCCAGCGCGAGGCCAAGGCGGCGAGCCGGTTGAACCACCCCAACTCCATCAGCGTGCTCGACTTCGGGCAGGCCGACGACGGCGCGATGTACATCGCGATGGAGTACGTCCAGGGCAAGGACCTCCACAACATCTTGAGCCGGGAGTGGCCGCTCCCCGAAGCGCGCGTCATTCGCGTGATGTCGCAGGTGCTCTCGGCGTTGGCCGACGCGCACTCGGCCGGCGTGATCCACCGTGATCTGAAGCCCGAGAACATCATGGTCGAGCAGCGCCGCGGCGAGGCCGACTTCGTCAAGGTGCTCGACTTCGGCATCGCCAAGATCGTCGACGGCACCAACGACGACGGCCCCGCGCTCACCCGCGCCGGCTTCGTGTGCGGCACGCCCGAGTACATGTCGCCCGAGCAGGCGCGCGGCGCGCAGCTCGATCACCGCAGCGATCTCTACGCGGTCGGCGTGATCCTCTACCAGCTGACGTGCGGCATGCTGCCGTTCGACTCTGATTCCGCGGTCGGCTTCGCGACCAAGCACCTCACCGAGGTGCCGCCGCCGCCGACCAAGCGCCGCCCCGAGGCGCGCGTCAGCCCCGCGATGGAGCGCCTGATCATGAAGGCGCTGTCGAAGAACCCCGACGATCGCCCGCAGACGGCCGAGCAGTTCCGCGCCGAGCTGCTCGCCATCGAGAAGGAACGCCGCGCCAACGTCGGCACCGCCGCGCGCCGGCCAGGTGGGGCCAATTCCGCGTCGGGCCTCTCGCCGGTGCCGCGCAAGGTCACGCCGATCGACCAGCAGGAAACGCGCGTCAACCCGCCGGCGCACCAGTCGCCGTGGGCCTCGAACGAGAACACCGTGAAGGCCGAGGTGCAGAAGGCCGGCCCGGTGCCCGAGGTCACCAACACCGCGCCCACCACTTCGCCCGAGCGCGACACGATGCCGGGCGCCGGCGCGAGCTCGATCATCTTCCGGGTGGCGACCGCGCTGCTCGTGCTCCTCGCGCTGGCGATCGGCGGCCTCTACGTCTTCAACATGATGAACAAGACGAAGGACGTCTACGTGCCTCCGCCGAACGCGCCGCTGACCGGCACCGGCAAGCCGTGGGAATACGATCCTCCGAAGGCCAACCGCAGGCCGAGCGACGCGGTGCGGCTGGGCTTGCAGGGTGACGAGTCGTTCCACAGCGGCGCGCTCGACCCGGCGCTGACCTGGTACCTCCAGGCGTGGAACGCCGACCCGCAGCCCGAGCTCGCGCTGAAGATCGGTGAGATCTACCTGCAGAAGGGCATGGACGAAGACGCCCGCGCCTGGTGGACGCGCTACCGCAAGGACGCGCCGGGCACGCGCGCGCTCCAGTACGTCGAGCCGTACCTCAAAGTGCAGTGAGGCGTGCAGCGCTCAGCCGAGCGCTTCGACCTGCAGCGTCTGCTGACCCACGCGCAGGCGATCACCCGCGCGCAGTGGCCGCTCACCGGTCACGCGCACGAAGGTGCCAAGCCCGCCCGAGAGATCGCGAATCATCGCGCCGTCGGGCAGGGGGGAAATCTCGCAGTGCCGCGGCGCGAGCCCTTCGTCGTTGGGGTACGCGAAGTCGCAGCGGCCCTGGCCGACGGTGATCACCGGGCCCGGGCTGAGCAGGCAGCGCCCGCCGCGATCACCCAGCAGCACCTCTTCGACCGCGTAGTGCACCTGGTTGTTGGGCAGCGTCGCGCCGTACACCAGCACGTCGCGCTTGTTCCACGGCTCGGCCGGGTCGAGCGAGCCGACGAAGCGGAAGAGCCGCAGCCCCGCCGAGAACAGCCCGCCCGCGGGGATCGTCTCGGTGTTGCTGACGCTCACGTACACGCCCGAGGTCGACGTCTCGTCGCGCACCACCAGCTTGCCGTCTGACACCTGCAGCGTCGCGTGGAGCGGCGAGATGAACGGATCATCGGGGAAGAGAATGGCGCCCTTCGAGCGGCCGATCTGCGCGCCGGTCGCGGCGAGCTTGAAGCGCTGGCCACGCGCGGGGCCGGCGAGCACCGTCAACCCGAACTTCGGGCCGGCGGCCACCTGCGGGTTCTGCTGCGTGGGCGCCGACGACTGGAACGTGGGGCGCTGCGGAGGCCCACCGCGCTGCTGCGGCGTCGACCCCGACGCGGTGCGCTTGAGGCCCGGCGGCTCGGTCGGAATCGGCGCGTTCGGCACCGTGCTCTCGGTGGTGTCGAAGTTGCGAACGGCCGGAGGCGCAGCGTCGAGCTTCGGCGCGACCTCGGTGCGCGAGGCCGAGCTGGGCGAGCTCGCCGGCGCGGCCGCCCCGTCAGTCGCCGTACCGCACGCCATGCATCGCACCGCGGCGACCACGTTGAGGAAGTCGCACGAGGGGCAGACGACGTGGAGGCTCTTGGTCAACAGCGCGGCCATGAAGGTGCGCATCGTCAGTCATGACGCGACCCGGCGCAACAACGACGAACAGGCGGGTTGAACTCGGGTTTCTCGACCTCACCACCTGGCCTCACCGTGGGCTGGTGACGCCTTGCGTCATGGCGGGTGGATGTTACGCTTGAGGCGGTTTGATTCGTCTCAACGACATTCTCCAGCGGGTCTCGGCGTATCACCCCGAGCCCGACCTGGACCTCATCAAGAAGGCCTACGTCTACTCGGCGAAGGTGCACCAGGGGCAGGTTCGGAAGTCAGGCGAGCCGTACCTGATTCACCCGCTCGAGGTCGCGGGCATTCTGGCGCAGCTGCGTCTCGACGAGGCGTCGATCGTCGCGGGCCTGCTGCACGACACCGTCGAAGACACGCTGGCCACCATCGAGGAGATCAAGGAGCTCTTCGGTGAAGAGGTCGCGCTGATCGTCGACGGCGTCACCAAGCTCGGAAAGTTCAGCGCCAGCCAGCAGCTCAGCCAGGAAGAGAAGCAGGCCGAGAACTTCCGCAAGATGCTGGTGGCGATGGCCCAGGACATTCGCGTGATCCTGGTGAAGCTCGCCGATCGCACCCACAACATGCGCACCCTCGATCACATGAGCGAGGAAAAGCAGGCGCGCATCGCGCAGGAAACGCTCGACATCTACGCGCCGCTCGCGAACCGGCTCGGCATCTCGTGGATCAAGACCGAGCTCGAAGACCTGAGCTTCCGCTACACGCGCCCGAAGGACTTCTTCGATCTCGAGAGCCGCGTCTCGCGCAAGAAGAAGGAACGCGAGAAGTACATCGAAGAGGTGGTCGGGCTGATCGAGGCGCGCCTGAAGGAAGCGAACGTGCCCGCGAAGGTGAGCGGCCGCTTCAAGCACTTCTATTCGATTCACAAGAAGATGCGCTCGCAGGGCATCGAGTTCGAGCAGGTGCCCGACGTGATCGCCTTCCGCGTGATCACGCCCGAGCTGCAGCACTGCTACGGCGCGCTGGGCCTGGTGCACCAGATGTGGAAGCCGGTGCCGGGCCGCTTCAAGGACTTCATCGCGATTCCCAAGCCGAACATGTACCAGTCACTGCACACCACGGTGATTGGGCCGCTCTCGGAGCGCATCGAGATCCAGATTCGCACCGAGGAGATGCACCGGGTCGCCGAAGAAGGCATCGCCGCGCACTGGGCCTACAAAGAAGGCAAGAGCGTCATGGCGCGCGACGACGAGAAGTTCGCGTGGCTGCGCCAGCTGCTCGAGTGGCAGCAAGACCTGAAGGACCCCAAGGAATTCCTCGACACGGTGAAGGTCGACCTCTTCACCGACGAGGTCTTCGTGTTCACGCCCAAGGGTGACGTGCGCTCGCTGCCGCGCGGGGCGACGCCGGTCGACTTCGCGTACGCGATCCACTCCGGGGTCGGCGAGAAGTGTGTCGGCGCCAAGGTGAACGGGAAGATCGTTCCGCTCCGCTACAAGCTGCGCAACGGCGATCAGATCGAGATCCTCACCAGCCCGCAGGCGCACCCCAGCAAGGACTGGCTGACCTTCACCAAGACCAGCCGTGCGCAGCAGAAGATTCGCGGGTTCATCAAGACGCAGCAGCGCGAGAAGTCGCTCGTGCTCGGCCGCGAGCTCACCGATCGCGAGTTCAAGCGCTTCGGCCTCAACTTGAACAAGCTCCTCAAGGGCGGCGATCTCAAGGTGCACGCCGAGGGCTACGGCTTCCGCAACGAGGAAGACCTGCTGGTGGCCGTCGGCTACGGGAAGATCCAGCCCGGGCAGCTGGTCGACGTGCTGCTGCCGAAGGAAAAGATCGAAGAGGTCCGCGAGAAGGAAAAGGCGCCGGTGCCGCAGTCGAGCGGCTCGGGGCTCTTCCAGGCGGTCACCGAGATCGCGCGCAAGGTGGTCGGCCGCAAGTCGTCGGGCGGCGTCACCATCGGCGGCATCGACGACGTGCTGGTGCGCTTCGGCCGCTGCTGCAACCCGGTGCCGGGCGACCCGATCGTCGGCTTCATCACCCGCGGCCGCGGCGTCACCGTGCACCAGGCCGAGTGCGCCAAGGCGATGGCCACCGACCCCGAGCGCAAGGTCGACGTCGCGTGGGACGTGAAGGGCGACTTCCGCCGCTCGGTGACCCTGCGCGTGCTCACCGCCGACCGGCCGGGCCTCCTCGCCGAGCTGTCGCAGATCTTCAGCAAGAAGGGCGTCAACATCAGCTCGGCCAACTGCCGCGCGACGGGCGACCAGCGGGCGGTGAACACCTTCGAGGTCACCATCGCCGACTTGAAGCAGCTCACCGATCTGATGAAGGGCATCGAGAAGCTGCAGGGTGTGTTCTCGGTCGAGCGCGTCTGACGCCTCTCGCGCGCGCGAGTGATCGATCGGGCCGGCTCGGAGCATCTGATACCTTCGGGTCATGGCTTCTCGAACGGTGATTCAGACGGACCAGGCGCCCAAGGCGATCGGGCCCTATTCGCAGGCGGTCTCGGTGCCCGCCGGCAAGATGGTGTTCTGCAGCGGGCAGATTCCCCTCGACCCCGCGAGCGGCAACATGGTGACCGGTGACATCGCCGCCGAGACCGAGCGCGTGATGAAGAACCTCGAGGCGGTGCTCGCGGCCTCGGGCCTCGGCTTTGGCCAGGTGGTGCGGTGCGGCATCTTCCTCACCGACTTGAACGACTTCGCGAAGGTGAACGAGGTCTACGCCCGCTTTTTCCCCACCGCGCCGCCCGCCCGGGCGACCGTGCAGGTCTCGGCCTTGCCCAAGGGCGCCCGGGTGGAGATTGATTGCATCGCCGTTGGTTGAAGTGTCGGGTGGCGCGGCCGCCGTTACCCGTGGAGCCGTCATGATCAAGCCGTCGACCAGGAACGTCTGTCTCGCGCTGGTGGCAGTGCTGTCCACCCATGCCTTCGCGCAGGGCTCGACCACCGAGTTCTCTCCGCCGCCGATGGTGCCCGCCGCGCCCCCGCCGATGCCGCCGGCCGACCCGGCTGCGCCTCCCGCTGCGCCGCCCACCACCGCGCAGCCCGGCACGCCGCCGCCGCCCGCACTCACGCCCAACTCCACCAACGGCACGCCGTATTCGCCGTACGGCCAGCCGCGCACGCAGCAGAAGCCCGGCCCGGAGATTGGCCTGATGGTCAGCGAGTCGCTCTTCGGCTCGTTGACGGCGGCCGGGGTGACGATCCTTCCGTTCTTCCTGCTCTTCGCGAACGGCACGCTCGGCGACCCGACGATCTCCTCGGTGGTGTTCTGCCTGATCTTCGGCGCGGCGCCGCTCGCCGTCGCGCAGACCCAGGTCAGCCTCGCCAACGGCTCGCGCTTCTACCAATCGGAGACGTGGATCCCCGCGCTCGTCGGCCTCGCCGGCATGGGCGGCGTGCTCGGCATCTTCGCGCTGAGCGCCAACGGCTCGTTCTGGTTGCCGACCCAGCAAGCCAGCGGCGGAGTGCCCAACGGCGGCAGCGTGGTGTGGCTGATGATCGGGTCGATCGGCATCGTGCCCTTGCTGCAGATGGCCGCCATCAACCTCTTCAAGCAGCCCAAGCCCGGCATGGTCTTCGCGCTCGGAGATCCCGCGAAGAAGGGCGGCATCGCCTTCGCCCCGCCCACCATCTCGCCGTACATCGCGCCGGGCGCCGGCCAGGCCACCACCGTCGGGGCGCAGTTCTCGCTCTTGCGCGGCGCGTGGTGATTCCTTGCACGCGGGGCCCAGCGCGCGGGTAGAAACCGCGCCATGCCCTCTCTCTCCGATCTCAAGGCCCAGATTCTGAAGGACCGCCGCGTCACCAAGGACGAGGCGTACCAGCTCATCGAAGAAGTGATGAAGGGGTCGATCACCCAGCGCGAGCGGAAGGAGCTCCACGAGCTGTTGATCGACCACGGCTCGGCGCTCGAAGACGGCGCGCGCAAGGAGCTCGAGAAGGCGCTGGGCATCTCGAGCCGCAAGAAGATCACCCGCGCGGACTCGGTGAAGGACGCGGGCGAGCTCGAGCTGGTCGAGAAGGTGCTGAAGCTCGTCGATGCCGCCGGCGGCAAGCCGACGCTGTTCGAGCTCACCGTGGGCGACCAGGTCGAGAACCCGGCCTTCAAGGGCGCGCTCGCCGACGGCCTCAAGAAGTTCATCTCGTCGGGCAAGAGCTCGCTCACCGCCGCGCAGGCCATCAAGCTCGCCTCGGGCCTCTCGGCCGGTCAGTTCGTCTCGTCTGACGAAGAGCTGTTCCGCACCGGTGACCGCCTCGGTGTGAGCGTCCACTACCCCGACGGCAGCAAGCAGGACACGCACGGCCTCGTCGTCTCGACCGGCAACCAGCCGCTCGTGCTCGTGGTGAACAAGAACGGCCGCTTCCAGATGATTCGCCAGGAACCGAAGTCGCGCGAGCAGCTCGCGGTGACCGCGGTGCTGGCCTCGGGCCGCTGAAGAGCGCGACGTGTTCGCCGACCACCTCCCTCTGACGGCCGGGCCCTTCGGGCTCGAGTTCGTCCAGGCAGAGGAGGGTGGCGTCGAGGTGCTCAAGTTCTTCGGGCTCGAGCGGTGGCGCGGGTCGCCCGACCGGGAGCCGTTCGTCGACGAGCTCCGCGTGCTGGTTCCAACCGGCCCGCACGCCAAGGTGGCCGTGCGCACGTGGGCGCTCGTGGTGCGCGACGTGCTCGCCTTCGCCGCGTCGTGGCCGCTCGAGACCGAGCAGTGGCTGGGGGCGTACCACCTGCGCTTCGAGCTCCCGAAGAAGCGCCTTGGGACCGAAGACGCCTGGCTGGCCCACTGGCGCGACGCGTTTCGCGAGCTGTTGCCAGTCTCAGCCGAGCTGCGCGCGGCGGCCGACGTGGTGTCGAGGGTGCTGGCGGCCGACGGCACGCTCGCGCGGACCGATCAGGTCAGCCTCGTCGCCGTCGCGTTCCCCAGCGAGCGTTACACCGAGCTCGATCGTGGTGTGCGGGTGCGGCTGCAGCTGACGATCTCCGAGGCGGGCCAGATTCGCGACATCAAGGAGCAGGACTGCGTGCTCGTCGATCGCGGCGACCTCTCGCCGGCGCGCGTGGAGGCCTTCGTCGCGGGGTGGCGCGAGGCGCTCCAGCGGCTGTTCGAGCAGCGCACGAGCGATCTCGAGACGCTGATGCCGCACGATCTCCTCGAAGACGCGCTCGAGCTGGCACGCCCGCAGACGAAGGACGACTTTCGCGACGTGATGCTGCGCCGGTGGAAGCTGCTGTGAGCTGGCGCTTCAGAACATCCGGTAGCCGATGCCCAGCCGCGCATTCCACGCGCCGCGGTACTGGGTCACGCCCAGCGGCTCGCGCATCGCGTCGAGGCCACCGGCGCCGGCGACGAGCAGGCTGAAGGGCCCGCCGAGCTGGAACTCCACGCCCGCGCCGAGCAGCGGGGTGAGCTCGAAGCCCTGGGAGAAGGACAGCGCGAGCGGGAGCTCCGCGGTGCCGACGACGCTGATGAGCGAGGTGAGCTCGTACGACATCGCGGCCGAGAGGCGAGGGCGCAAGCCGACGAAGGCGAAGTTCTTCGAGTCGATGTAGCGGGCGCCGCTGTCGAACTGCAGGCCGAGCGCGAGTCCGCCCGCGAGGGTGAGGCGCTCGTGGCGGCACGCGCAGAACTTCACGCCGACCTCCGCGAGCCCGGAGACCTGGAAGAGGTTGAACAGCGCGCGCGCCTCGAGCTCCATCACGCCGCCGAAGCCCTGCCGGTAACCGGCGCCGAGCTCGGGAGCGCCGACGAAGCCATAGAGCGCGTTGGTGCCCGCGGGGAGCGCAGCGGGGGCGAGCACGCCGCCCATCACCCGCGGCTCGGTCATCGTCGGGGGCGCGGTCACGGTGACCGCCGGGTCCTGGCTCAGCAGCACGAGGAGCGTGATCGAGAGCATGGCCTGCAACGTACCTGTGGCAGCGGAACTGCCAACTTTTCCAACGGGTTTGCGCCACGCGCCGGCCGTTTTTTTGACGGTGATCGCGACCGGCTACAGCCTTGTCGCATGCCCAACTCGCGCCGCCAGGTCGTGCAGGGTCGTCGGTACCCGCGCTTCAGCCTCGACGTCGATTGGTTCGTCGAGTCGAAGCCCCTGGGCGCTCCGCCGGGAACGCGCGGCGCGTCGTCGATGGGGCGCGGGCTCGAGATCTCGGTGCGCAGCGCGCTCCTGCCGGTCACCTGCACCAGCCCGCTCGCGCAAGAGGTCACGCTCTTCCTCTCGCTCCCTCTGCGGCAGCAGATGTTCAAGGCGAAGTGCACCGCGGTGATGAAGGAAGGGCGCGGGTGGCTGCTCACCTTCGTCGAGATCGCGCCTGATGATCTCCAGCTCCTCGGTCACACCCTCATCACCGAGTTCGGCGCCGCGTCGCTGCCTAACGTGGAAAGACGCCCCCCGATCGCTCTTGAAATCTGAAGGAAATACGGTGGGTTGGCGATTTGTGCCGACCGACTGATCTTGGGTATGGAGTGCGCATGGCCCACACGCCCACCCACACCCGTTCGCCTGAGTCCCTTCAGCAGGTTGCGCCTGATCGCACGGCGCGCCCGTTGGTGCTGGTGATCGACCCCGACGAGTCGACGCGCTCGGTGCTCGAGGTGGCGTTGGTGCGTGACGGCTTCGAGGTGTGGAGCGCGAGCGGCAGCCGCGAAGGCATGCTGCTGCTGACCGGCCGCCAGCCCGACGTGATCGTGCTCGAGTCTGACCTGGGCGGCGACGACGGCTTCACCTTCGTGGCGCAGCTGCGCGGCGACGAGCGCACCTCGAAGGTCCCGGTGGTGCTGCTGGCGCGCTCCGACGATCAGAACGTCGAGGCGATGGCCGACGTGGTGGGCGTCGACGACTTCATCCAGAAGCCGGCGTTCGCGCGCGACGTCGCGGCGATGGTGCGGCTCGAGCTGGCGCGTCGCGCCCAGTCCGACGGCCCGGTCTTCTTCGATACGAAGGTGCTGCCGCCGGTGCAGCTGCTCCGTGCGCTGCTCTCGTGCCCGCGCTCGGGCCGGCTCTTCCTCGTCAACGGCCGCGCCGAGATTCGCTTCCGCGCGGGCAAGGTGATCGACGCCCGCTTCGATGGCAAGGGCAGCGACCTCGACACCGTGGTGCGCGCGCTCGCGCTGACGATCGGCGAGTACTCGCTGGTGCTCGAGGCGATCGACGGCTTCGCGGAGCTGCAGTGCGGCCTGCGCGAGGTGGTCGACCTGGTGGTGCCGCGGCTCCAGCGCTGGGGCCGGGTGCTGCAGCGCAGCCTGCCGCTCGACGCGCAGCTCACCGTCGACTTCAGCCGCCTCGCGGGCGCCCTCAAGGCGATGCCCGACGAGGTGAACCGCGTGGTGCAGCTCTTCGACGGCTTCCGCACGGTCGAAGAGGTGCTGGTCGATTCGCACTTCAACGAGACGCTCTCGCTCGAGGTCGCCACCCGCCTGTACCTGATGGGCGTGCTGGTGCCCGTGAAGGACGCGACGCACGAGATCATCGTGCTCAAGCCGATGCCGCGCCTGTTCGAGCCGCGCGCCGGTGAGGCCGAGGAGCTGATGCAGCAGCTCTTCGCCGGCACCGCCGAGATCCGCGCGCCCGAGGCCGCGGCCGACGACGAGGAAGAGCACGGCGACTGGTTCGCGCTGACCGAGAAGGGCACCGGCCTCGAGGTCGCTGACCCCAACGGCGGCTGGACCACCGCGCCCGTGCCGGAGTCACTCGCGAGCGGTCTCTCGCCCGAGCTCGCCCGCCAGCTCGACGCCTTCCAGACCCCGATGCAGGTCGAGGCCAGGGAGCGCCCGGCAGACGAGGTCGAGATGACGTCGTTCGCGCACCGCGATCACGCCGCCGCCGCGTCGGCCACCGCCATCGAGGTCGCGCTGATGCAGGCGTCCGAGGGCGAGCTGGTGTCGACCGGCGACGACGAGGTGCTCTACCCGAGCGCCCACGATCCGCAGCTCGACCTGGAAGCCGAGACCCACCGTGCGCAGGCGCGCGGCCGCCAGGCCCGCATCGAGACCCCGTGGATGACCCCGGTGGTCGAGGTGAAGGAATCGGCGCCCGCGACCGTCGTCGCCGCTCCTTCCGTCGAGGTGAAGCCCGAGGTGGCCGAGCCGAAGCCGGCCTTCGTGGCGGGCGAGGCTGACGCCGAGGCGGCCTTCTTCGCGTCGACCGAGGCGACCCTCTCGGCCGAGACCACGCTGCCTGCGAGCGCCACCGTCGCCGCGCCGGCCGTCACCGAGCCGACCGTCTCGAGCGAGACCGTCATTCCTCCGGCGAAGACCGATCGCCGCATGTGGCCCTTCGTGGTCGCCGCGATCGCCATCACCGGCGTGGGGCTGATCATCGACTTCGCGACCGCCGACGACGCGCAGCCCGAGGTGGTGGTCGCGCCCGCGGGCCTGCCCGACGTCGAGCCGCCGACCTTCTACGCCGAGGAAGCCGCCCCCGCCGTCGAGGAACAGCCGGCGCCGGAAGCCGCGATCGACATCAGCGAGAACCTCACCGAGGCGCGCAAGCTGTACGAGGGTGGTCAGTACAAGAAGGCCATCAGCGTGCTCGAGCAGGCGATCACCGACGACCCGAAGTCGACCGCCGCGTGGAACCTGATGGGCCTGGCGAAGTACGACTCGATGGACATCGTCGGGGCGCGCGCCGCGGCCGACAAGGTGCTCGAACTCGAGCCGAACAACGCCCGCGTGCAGATTCTCATCGCGACGCTGCACTTCGACGCGAACGAGAAGGACCTCGGCCGCGCGGCCCTCGAGAAGTACCTCGAGCTCGACCCGAATGGCCCGCACGCCGAAGAGGCGAAGGCCCTGCTGAAGCGCTGAACGTCAGCGACCCGCGTCGACCACGCCCGCGTCGTTGAGACCGGGCTCGTCGAGCACGTCGGCCAGCGTGAAGGGCAGCTCTCCGAACCGGCTGCCGTCTGACTCGAACACCTGGTCGCGCGTGCCGCGCACGTAGAAGGTGGTCGGCTTGCCGATCACTTCCTTGCCGACCAGCAGGCGGCCGAGTTCCTTGCCGTCTTCGCCGAACACGGTGATCGAGCGGCCCTTGCCGTCGAGCCCGTAGCGCGCCCAGTCCTTCGGCTTCTCTTCGCCGGCGGCGAGCGCCTTGAACGCGCCGAGCATCCACAGCGCGCCAGTGACCTTGAAGACCTTCGCTTTGCCCTCGCGCGGGGCGACCACGCGCCACGACTCGGCCGACGCATCGACCGCGTCTTTCTGGAGCACCACGTCGGGGCTGGCGGGGTCGTGGAGCACGATCTTCGTCACCAGCTCGCGCTTGAAGCGCACGATGGCGCGGTCGTGCAGGTCAGCGGCGTTGCGATCGAACTGGGTGATGCCCGGCCCGAGCAGGGCGATCGACGTGCCGAACCCGTCTTCGCGCAGCCCGTAGTAGCGCTCGCCGCCGTCGACGGCCTCGCGCTGGGCCCTGAGCCGCACCGGCTTGTCGCCGTCGAGGGTGAGCGTCACGTCGACCAGGGGCGCGTCGAACCCGAGGCGAGCGCGGGTGGCGGTGTCGTCAGTGAAGAACTCCTGCGCGCGTTCGGAAGACGCCGCGCCGAGCATCGCGGTGATGGTGGGGCCGTCGGCCGGCTCTGCGTTCGGCTTGACGAGGTTCCACTGCTTGCCGTCGCGCGCGAGCTCCCACGCGTTGAACTTCGACTTGAGCGTGATGCGCTGCACCTTCGCTTCGTCGACGTGGAAGGGCTGCTTGTCGCGGAGGTCGAACGTGCTGCGCGCGAGCATGAAGCGCACACCCCCTTCGGCGGTGAAGACCGGCTTCTCGTCGTTGCGGCGCACGTAGACGGTGCCGTCGAAGGTGTTTTCCTTGCCGCCGATCACCTTCACCGAGCGCTGCTCGCCGTTCACCATCGCGCTGGCCTCGACCACGAACTCGGGGTCCTTCAGGCCGTACTTCTCGAGCGTGGCGGGGTCGGGGTCTTCCTCGAGGGTGTCCTTGAACTTCGAGTTCTGCAGCTGGCTGAGCAGGCCGTCGACGATCAGCTTGTCGGCGCGGGTCTGCACGGGGCTGACCACGACCCAGTCCTTCTCGCGGCGCTCGAGCAGGGTGGTGACGCCCTTGACGGTGACCGACAGGCGAGTCCATTCGGCCGGGGGGCTGCCGCCATCGGCCTGCCGCTCGTCGAGCTTCTGCGGCGCGAAGAGGCGCAGGTCGTGGTCTTGCTTGCGCTTCTCGTGCTCGTCCTTCTTGAAGATGCCGAACCACGCGTACGAGCCGAGGCCCGCGGCGACCAGCACGAAGACAGCCAACTGCAGGAGGAGCTTGCGCGTCTGGCTCATGACACCCCTTTGACTACCGCGAGCGCCGGGTGTTCCAGATCGTCAGCCCGACGGCCAGCAGCAGGCTGGGGAGCAACACCACCGAGAAGAGGCGAATGTGGCTCATCACCTCGGCCGACAGGTCGACGCTCGAGAGATCGCGATCGGGCGGGCGAATGGTGATGCGGCGGGTCTGCAGCGTGGCCCACGCGATGGTGTTGAGCACCAGGTCGCGGTTGAAGGCCTTGCCGAGGTTCATCCACAACAGCTGGGCGTCACCGAAGACGATGAGGCGGCTCTCGACCGAGCGGCGCCCGGGAATGTTGGGATCGGTCGGGCGCGTGGACACCGCCGCGAGGATCAGCTGGCCGGTGCGCTCGTTGCTGTCTTGCTGCGGGGCGTTCGAGAGCACGGTGTCGACCCACGCGTAGGGCGTGGTGAGCACCAGCGGCGTGACCTTCGCGTCTGACGTGGTGAGCTTCGTCAGCGCCATGGTGGTGTCGAAGTAGACGATCGCCTGCTGCACGGTGAGCGGCGTCACCGCCTCGTGCTCGCCGTAGAAGGGCGTGAACACCTGGTACGGGTCGGACGCGTTGACCTTCGCGTCGGCGACGAGGCCCGGCTCGAGCTGCAGGCCGAACGAGTCCATCAGCTCGGGCAGGGCAGGCTGGCTCCCGTACTCGTGGAAGATGAGCAGGCGGCCGCCCTCGGCGACGTATCGCGTGAGCAGCTCGACCTCGTGCGGGCTGAGCGAGTTGCGCGCGCCAGCGAGGATCACGGCCGACGCGTCGCCCGGCACTTCCGGCGCCTGCACCAGGCTCAGCTCGGTCGGCGCCGAGCCCTCGTCTTCGAGAATGCGCTTCAGCTCGGCCATCGACGCGCTCGCGCCCTCGGCGGTCTGCACCGGCGGGCTCAGCGGGATCTCTCCGTGCCCGGTGATGAAGTAGAGCTTCTGCGTGCCGACCGTCTGGAGCTTCACCAGGCCGTTGGTCAATTCCTGCTCGGCGATCAGCGGGTTCATCAACCGGGTGAGGTTGACGATCTGGTGCATTTCCTTCTCGCCGCTGCCGCTCACCAGCACCGCGGCGGGCTGGCCCTCGCGCACCTGGTAGGCGCGGGTGAGGTCGGGGTTGCGGCGGGGATCGACGAACTCGTACGTGAAGTTGGGGCTCAGCGCGGCGTACTTGCGGAAGAGATCTTCGACCTGCGGCGGGGTGTCACCGCGGGTGAACGCGAGCGCCTTCACCGGCCGATCGAGGCCCTTGAGCGCGGTCTCGGTCTGCGCGCTCAGCGAAAAGATCTTCTTCGAGGTGAGGTCCCAGGTGGGGGAGCGGCGCGCGGCGATGAAGTTCACCGCCACCAGCACGCCGAGGAAGGCGAGCGTGAGCCCGAACGAGCTCGAGTAGAAGAACGCCGAGCGCACCAGCGAGCCCGAGCGGTCGCGGTTCATCGCCCACACCGCGATCAGCCCCACGCCGAGCGCGAGCGCGATGATCGACGGCAGCACCGAGTTCGCGGTGAGGAACGAGAAGGGCGCGGTGAAGACGAGGAGCAACACCCCCACGGCGCCCGCGGCGCGGCCGAAGGTCTTCATGGCGTCCACCGCTGGGCTTCGATGGCCCGGTGGGTGAGCAGCACGAAGAAGGCGATCACCGAGCCGAAGAAGACGAGGGGCTTCAGATCGAGCACGCCCTTCACCAGCGGCTCGAGCTGCACGTCGAACGAGAGGTAGTTGAGCAGCGAGCGCGCCGGCTCGGGCACGGTGGCGCCCAGGCCGCTGAGCAGCATCCACCCCAGGGCGATGCCGAAGCTCACCAGCGCGGCGACCATCTGCGACTCGGTCATCGCCGAGACGAACATGCCGATCGCCATGTTGGTCGCGCCCCACAGCAGCAGCGCGCCGTAGCCCATCAGCACCGTGCTCCACTCGAGCGTGTGGCCCGACTGCGAGCTGCCGACCAGCGAGAGGATCAGCGGGTAGATGATCGACAGCCCGATGGTGCAGCCGATGATGCACAGCGCGCCGAAGAACTTGCCGAGCACGATCTCGATCGGCCGCACCGGCGCGGTCATCAACAGCTCGAAGGTCTTGTTCTTTCGCTCTTCGGCGAACAGCCGCATCGAGAGGAAGGGCGCGACGAAGAGGGTGAGCGCCAACAGCTTCTGCCACAGCACGCCCACCACGCCGTCGGTGAGGTTGCGCATGTAGAGCTCACCGGGCGCCACGTCGCGCCAGCCGTTGGTGCTTTCCTGCACCTGGCGGTGGAAGTCGTCGAAGTCGACCAGCGAGATCACGAAGAACGCCGAGGCGATGGCAGCCGTGACCGAGAACACCACCCACGCCCACGGGGTCGTCAGGTACGAGACCAGCTCCTTCCGGGTGATGGTCCAGATCGCGCGCACGTCACTCCGCCGTCAGTTGAATGAACTTGTCGTCGAGGCCGGTCTCTTTGCCGGCCGTGAGGTTCGCCATCGTGTCGTCGGCGACGATCTTGCCGCGGTGGATGATCAGCACCTTGCGGCAGATCACCTTCACCTCGCTCAAGATGTGCGTCGAGAGCACCACGGTGTGCTTGCCCGCGAGCGACTTGATGAGCTCCAGCACTTCCTTGCGCTGGCGCGGGTCGAGGCCTTCGGTCGGCTCGTCGAGGATCAGCAGCGGCGGCTCGCCCATCATCGCCTGTGCGATGCCCACGCGCTGGCGGTAGCCCTTCGACAGCACGCCGGTGAGGCGATCGAGCTCGCTGGTGATGCCCGTGCCGGCGGCGACGCGCTCGATCTCGCTCTTCACCTTCGCGCCGCTCAAGCCCTTGAGCTCGCCGACGAAGCGCAGGTACCCGCGCACCGTGAGCTCCGGGTAGAGCGGGGGCGTCTCGGGCAGGTACCCGATGCGCTTCTTGGCCTCGAGCGGCTGCTCGAAGAGATCGAAGCCCGCCACCTTCGCCGTGCCGCTGGTGGGCGGCATGAACCCGGTGAGGATCTTCATGGTCGTCGACTTGCCCGCGCCGTTGGGCCCGAGGAAGCCGACGATCTCACCCTCGTCGATGGTGAAGGTCAGCTCGTCGATGGCGACGCGATCCCGGTACTTCTTGGTCAATCGCTCGACCTGGATCATGGGTTTCGCGGGCATCGGTGGCTCTGGCAAAAAGCCGCGCGGAATATAGGGGTTGGCGACGTTTCTGCAATCAGCGTGGGGAATGCGCTATTCGCGCGGCCGGAGGGCCACATGGGTCGCATCGTCGTTCAGAAGTTCGGGGGTTCCTCGGTCGCCGACGCCGAGAAGATCCGCAAGGTGGCCGCGCGGGTGAAGGCCCGCAGGGCCGAAGGGTGGGACCTGGTGGTGGTCGTCTCCGCGATGGGCGACACGACCGACGAGCTGCTCAGCCTGGCGAAGAAGATCAGCCACGACCCTCCGCGCCGCGAGCTCGACATGCTGCTGACCTGCGGCGAGCGCATCAGCATGGCGTTGCTCTCGATGGCCCTGCAGGACGTGGGCGTGCCGGCCATCAGCTTCACCGGCAGCCAGAGCGGCATCATCACCGACGACGCGCACGCCCAGGCCCGCATCATCGAGGTGAAGCCCGCGCGCATCGAAGAGGAGCTGGCGCGCAACAAGGTGGTGATCGTCGCCGGCTACCAGGGCGTCTCGAAGTCGCGCGAGGTCACCACGCTGGGCCGTGGCGGGTCCGACACCACCGCGGTCGCGCTCGCCGCCGCGCTCAACGCCGACTGTGAGATCTATTCCGACGTCGACGGGGTCTTCACCGCCGACCCGCGCATCGTGCCCAGCGCGCAGAAGCTCGAGGCCCTCGGCTTCGAGGAGATGCAGGAGCTCGCCGCCGCCGGCGCCAAGGTGCTCAACGCCCAGGCCGTGGAATTCGCGCGCGAGAAGGGCATCGTCATTCACGCCCGCTCGACGCACGGCGCCGGCACGGGCACCGCGATTCGCGCGCAGGCCACGCCCACCGTCGCCGCGCGCGTGAAGGGCGTCACGTGCGACACCGACGTGTGGGTCTTCGCGACGAAGCAGCCCGCGGGCGCGCTGCTCGAGCTGCTCGACGCGCAGCAGGTGAAGGGCCGCAACCTGGTGTGCGACGCCGAGGGCCGCGCGCTCGCCGTGGTGCCGCTGCAGGACATTCATGGCCCCGATGCGCTCAAGGCACGTTTGCCGGCCGAGGTGAAGGTGCTCGACCAGCTCGCCACCGTGACGTGCGTGGGCACCGGCCTCAACGCCGACTGGTCGGTGGTGCGCAAGGCGCTGGCCGCCGCGCAGGCGATGAACGCGGGCGTGACGGCGAGCTATTCGTCAGCGCTGCAGCTGACCCTCGTGGTGCCGAAGGAGCACGCGAAGGCGCTCACGAAGTCGCTCCACGAGGCGCTGATCGGCTGACCGCTCAGGCGCGGGCTTCGCGGTGCACGTCGATCGCGGTGGCCAACCCCAGGGCCGCGAGGCCGAGCGTGGCGATCAGCCAGTGAATCGAGAACTGGCCGGTGACGGCCGGGGCGATGCGCACCTCCTCGAAGCGCACCAGGCTCCCGCCGATGAACAGCAGCAGCCCGAGCATCGGCCGCTTGCCGAGCAGCATCGTCCCCAGGCCGATCGTCACGAAGTTCAGCACCGCCAGCACCATTGGTTTTTTCATGCTGCTTTGACGATCGGCCCCCGAAAAGCCGCCGGACGCCCGCAAGTCGTTGACGCGACGGCGCTTTGTGCACCACGGTCGCGAGATGGAATTTGCGCGGGAAGTCGCGAGCCACCGGCCGTACCTCCTCTCGGTGGCGCGGCGCATGGTGGGGCAGCTGGGTGACGCCGAAGACGTGGTGCAAGACGCGCTGCTCAAGGCGACGCGCGCCCAGTCTGACTTTCGCGCCGAGAGCTCGCTGAAGACCTGGCTCACCTCGGTCACGCTGCGAACGGCGATCGATCACCTGCGCGCGAAGAAGCGGTGGGACCCGAGCGTGATGGTCGACGCGTGCGACCCCGCGGCGGGCCCGGGTGTGCGCGCGAAGTTCGACGCCGACGCCTCGGTGCGCTTCGACGTGAAGGAACACATCTCGCTGTGCTTCACCTGCGTCGGCCGCTCGCTCGACCCCGAAGAGCAGGGCGCGCTCGTCGCTTCCGAGGTGTTGGGGCTGACCGATCGCGAAGGCGCCGACGCGCTCGGCACCACCGAGCCGAAGTTCCGCCACTGGCTGTCAGCGGCGCGCGCGACGATGAAGGAACGGTACGACGGTCTCTGTGCGCTGGTCGGCAAGGGCGGCGCGTGCCACCAATGCCGGGTGCTGCGTGAGCTGGCGCCCGAGGCGCGGCGCGGTGGAGAGCCGCCGACGAACCTCGACTGGTCGACGCGCGTCGCGACGGCCCACGCGCAGGCCGCCTCTCCGAGCTCGCTCAACGGCTACTTCTTCCAGACGCTCGAGGCGCTGCAGGGCCGCCGTCAGGGCGGGTAGAACTGCTCGGCCTTCGCGAAGGCGTTCAAGCCGACGTACGAGCCGACGCGGCGGCCGACGAAGTCGTCGGGCGTGATGTGAATGCCGCCCCAGATGCGCGACTGGCCGGCCTGGTCGGCGGCGTCGAACCACGTGGCGTACTGCAGCACCACGCGCTGGCTCGGGCCCGCCTCGAAGGTGAGCGAGTGGCCGGCCTCGATGGGCACCTCCGCGAGACCACCGGGCACGAATTCGCTGCCGGTGATCTTGTTGAGCACCTCGGCGGCGGCGCGCGAGAACGTGGAGTGCCCGGAGATGAAGCCGGGGAACGCCGGCGTCACGAAGTCGCGGCGCTGGTACGGCACCCACTCGACGGCGCGCAGCCAGCCCACGCCCGAGACCTCGTTGATCCAGCCCGGCTCGCCCTTCCAGGTGTTGACCACCACCTGGCCGATGGCGTTCTGCAGGCCCGCGTGACGACCTCCGGGGGCGGCGGTCTCGGCGGTCACCAGCTCGATCAGATCGGGGATCAGCGGGAGCCCACGCGCGTCGTACGAGGGCAGGGCGGGGTCGCTCGACTGGCCGCGGCCCGCGCTGCTGCGAATGAGCGTGATCGGCCGCGACGAGATGAACTCGCGCTTGATCTCCCACGCGGCGATCGCGGCGTCGTGCACCGCGCCGTTGATCGCGAGGTACGAGCGCACGTCCCATTCCAGCGGGTCGAGCTCGGTGCCGGCGCCCTTCCACTTGCGCACGAAGAGCGGGTGATCGAACGCCGTGTTGGCGATCACGTTCCAGTGACCGGGAGGCGTTTCGGACTTGGGACCATCGGCCCAGAACTCGGCGAGCACGCGGCCGAAGTCCTTCAGGGGCACGACCTGCGCGGCGTACGGCTGGCCGGTGACCGGGTTCATCGCGTGACCGGTGCCGGCGTTGCTGGCGAGCGGGTTGTTGCCGTACGCGCCCGGCGAGATGTCGATCATCGCGGTCGGGTCAGCGAGCTGGTGCGAGCGGCGAATGACCTCGATCACCACGTCCATCGTCTGCGGCGTCAGGCGCGGCATCGGGCCCGGGTCGACGTAGAGCATGTTGGGGCCAGGACGGCTGAGCGCGAACGGCTTCACCGCACGCCAGTGCGCGCCGATGTACCCCTGCACGCCCGCCTTGATGGGAATGCCGTTCTGCGTGACGGCGATCGCGAGGTCGAGCGGCTGCCAGTGATCGATGTCGTCGACCGGCGCGCTGACGCCTTCCACCGGCAGCGGCGGCTGCATGTTCATGAACATCGTGGTGTCGGCGTAGTTGTTCTGCTCGTTGGCGCCGTCGTTCGCGTTGGCGTCGATGATCGCCTGGCCGATGCGGTTGCCGACGGCCGAGGGCGTGTTGCCCGTCACGGCGGTGTCGTCGGTGGCGTAGCCCAGCTTGTCCATGAAGGCCTTGAAGCAGGCGGACGAGACCGGCCCGCCGATGGCGTTCTGGTAGCGGTGCAGCAGCACGCGGTAGGCGGCGTACGAGAGCGCCTTGGCGCGCTCGGCCTCGAGATCGGTCGGGGTGATCTTCTCGGTGAAGAACACGCCCTGGGCCGACGGGTGGTAGGCGGCCCACGCGTCCCACATCGCGGCCGAGGTGTGGAAGAGGTTGCGCGCGTGCACGGTGGGGCGGGGCACGTCGCGGCGAATGGCCCACAGGAGCTGCTCGTCCCACCGGCGGGCGATCGACTTGTTCGGCTGCGGGTCGATCTGATCGGCGGGGCAGGTGACCGGCTTCGGCTCGGGCTTGGCGGGCGGCGTGTAGACGGCCGCGTTCTTCGGCGCGAAGCGAATGATGGCGCCCTTGCTCAGGTCGCTGATCACCTTGCCGCCCACGGCCCACACGCGGCCCTTCGGGTCGACCCAGGTGGCGTGCAGCGACTCGACCTCGATCGGCAGGCCGTGCGCGACCTGCGCCCACTTGCCGTTGACGCGGTGGAACATCGCGCCGCCTTCACCCGAGGCCCACGCGCCTTCCTTGTCGGTCGGGTCGCCCGCGATGCCCTGCACCAGGGCGACCGACGACGGCGAGACGTCAGAGAACGTGGTGCCCGAGCCCTCGAGGAGCGCCGACTGCGCGCCGCCGCCGCAGATGAAGATCTTCCCGGCGTTGCCATTGACGGTGAAGAAGGTGTCGTGGCGATCGTTGGGCACCACGGCCCACGCGTCGGTCTTGTGGAGGATGAGGCCGTTGCCGCCCACCGCCCACACGTCGTTCGCGCCGGTGCCCCAGATCTTGACGAGCCCGGGCGTCTCGCCGGCGGTCAGCGGCACGTCGTTGGGCAGCGCGACGTCGGACCACGCCGTGCCGTCGTAGTGCCAGAGGAAGCCGCGGCGACCCGAGGTGCCGGCGCCCACGGCGTACACGTCGGTCGGGCTCGAGCCCCACAACCCGAACACCGTCTGGCGCGCGAGGCCGGGCGTCTGGTGCCGCACGAAGCCGTTGTCCTTCCACTCGACGATGGTGCCGCGCACGCCGCCGAAGAAGGCGCTCGTCGGGCTGAACGCGTGCACCCACCACAGCGCGCCCTTCGAGCCCGGGTCCATGCGCGTCCACGTCGAGCCGTCGAAGTGGAGCACCGCGGGGCCGTTGCCGATGTCGGCGCCGACCGCCCACACGTCATTCTCGGAGCTGCCGCCGACGGCCATCAGGGCCTCGTCGAGGTCCTTCACGGTGACCTGCCAGGTCCGTTCCTCGCCACACCCGACCAGCGCCACCGCCGCGGCCAGGCACGCCCACTTCATTGCTCTGATCATGATCGTTTAGCCTTTGCAGATCGTCTCGCAGTACTGCCCGGCCTCACATCGAATCGTCGTCGTACCAGACGTGCGGCCGAGAAGTCCCCCATCAGCCGACGTCGCCGTGATCTCGAAGAACACGGGCTCGTTCAAGACACTCACCCCGACCGGCGTGGGACACATGAAGACCGGGAAGGGCTCGCTCTGCCAGTCGGCGCCCGCGTCGGGCGCGACGTCGAAGCGGCGGGTGCCCTTGCTGACCAGCACGCCACCGTCGAGCTTCGTCACGCGGTGCGCGAACGAGGCGCCGGGCACGGTCTGCGCGGTGACGCGGTAGATGACCTCGACGTGAAACCCGCCCTGCGCGCCCGGGGTGAGCAGCACCTCGGCGGGCAGCGGCTCGAAGAGCGCGAGGTCAGCGCCCTGGCCGGCGTGCTGGTTGTGGCCGAGCACGAGGGCGCCGTCGGGCCAGCTCGCGGTGAGCTGACCGCCGTCGCCTCCGTCAGCACCACCGGGGCCCACGCCGCAGCCGGCGAAGAGCCCCAGCACCACCACCGTCATGCACCGCGATCGCATCGGCCGTCACTTTCGCATCGACGCCCGGCCGGCGCGACGCAGCTGATCAGGCCGCGGCGGCCTGGCGACGGCGGCGCAGCAGGCCGAGCACCGAGAGCGCCGAGAGCCCGCCGAGGAGATCGAGACCACCCGCCGAGCAGCCGACCTTCGACCGCACGAGGTTCTGGTTGTCCTTCAAGATCTCCGGGGCGCCCTCTTCGCGGAGCGTCTCGATGCGCAGCGCCGCCGGGCCGATCTGCAGATCGCGCGGCACGCCCTGGTTGTCGAGGTGGAAGACCCAGCCCTGCTCGGTGGTGAGCGTGGCGGCCGCGGTCTGCGCGTTGCCCGAGATCAGGCCGCACTCGAGCTTCAGGTTCGCGGTGTGATCGCGCGACACCTCGGGGAGCCCCGGGTTGTACGAGAACACCGGGTCGCGGGTCATGTCTTCGGGCGAGAGCGTGGTGTACAGGCGGGTCATCGTCGGGAAGCGGTTGAAGATCGAGCCAGCCTCGAGGGTGGGGCCGATGACCTTCTCGTTGAGCTTCGCGGTGGTCGCCTGCGGGTCGAACGTCTGCACCCAGCCAGTGAACTGGTCGGGGTGCATCTGGCGGTAGTCAGGCGAGAGGTAAGTGGCGATCTGGCGGAGGAAGTCGTCTTCCTTGATGCCGGCCGCCTTCAGGCCCTCGGGCATGGGGATCGCGGCGATCATGATGTCGCGCACGTTGGGCAGCAGCGTCGGCGCGAAGAACGAGAAGCCCATGTTGTTGGGGTTGAGCTGCGCCGCGGTGAAGCCGTTGTCGAAGAGGAAGCTGACGTACGCGGTCGGGTCGGTGAGCTGCGCGAGCGCGGTGGTGTTGCCGAAGCGGTTGGGCGCGTTCAGCAGGTTGCGCATGATGGCCGACGTGCCGGCGTACTCCGTGACGAAGGCGTGCTTCTCGGGCGCTTCACCGACCGCCGCGATCACCACGTCGTTGTAGTTCTTCGCCTGGTTGAGCCAGTCGATCTGCGCGTCGTTCACCACCACGTGGTTGTAGTTGCGCGGAATGGCGCGGCCGTTGCCGAGCATCCACACCTGGATGCCCATGTTCGGGTTCGCCGCGACGCTGGTAAGGATGATCGGGATCATCGGCAGGTCGCTCTTGTATTCGAGCACCACCGGCTGGATGTCGCCGGCCGACATGCCGCTCTTGAGCTTGAGCGCGAGGAAGAAGCCGCCCGCGTGGATGTACGGGCCCACGGTCTGATCGGTGCCGGTGGGGATGAAGTAGTGGTTGTCGGTCAACCACTGGAACATGAGGTCCTTCGAGTCAGCGCGCAGCACCGCGTAGTCGTACGGACCGATCGACGCCTGCGTGACGAGCGGGCTCACCGCGCCGCCGTTGGCATCTTCAGCCGCGCCCGCGGCGAACGCCGGAGTCGCCCTCGACGCCAGCGCGCCGAAGAAGAGGCCGTTGCAGTTGCCGTTGGTGGTGGTGTTGACGAAGTAGCGCGGCTGGGTGGTGTTGATGAGCTGCGTGAAGAGCTCTTCGGTGCCGAGCTTCAGCGTCGGCTGCGAGGGCAGGGGCAAGAGCCACCCGAAGTCCTTCGCGTCACCCGAGTATTGAATCTGGATGTGCGCCGTCACGTTGCCGTTCTCGACGGCGAACAAGATCCGCTCGCCGGCCTGCACGATCGGCACGGTGGGATCGGGCGGCGCGAAGCAACCACACGCTTCAGCGCGTTGACTGGCCAACGACAGCCCGATCGCCGCGACGAGGGCGGCAGAGGTGAGGGTTCGAATCATGGGGTGCGGTCTCCGGGGAAAGAAAAAGCGGCCGGGAAGCGGTGAGCATGGGTCATGCCTCCCCGAATCGTCAGGAAAGTCAGCGGGTTTCGTCTGATCAGGCCCGCACAAATCGGTGATTTCCCGCGCTCGACCTCGGGAATCTGAGGGGTTGGTGGGGGGATCGAAAGTCGATGTCAGTCGTTTGAGGCAGGGTGCGTTGAAGAGGTTGGAAGCCAAGCCGCGCAGAGTTGTTGAGGGAAATGTCCTTCACGTTTCTCAATCGAAACGGAACGGGCCGGCAGGGCATCTGGAGTGCGTGTCGTGGTTGTAACTCACGGAGGTTGGCAGGGCGTACGTGGGTTGCGTGAGACAGAACCTGCTGTACCTGAGGTGAATCATGAAAGGCCTTCCCCCGAAGACGATGCCGCTGCGTGTTGCCGTTCAAGCTGACTTCTCGGTCGTCGACGCGCTCTCGTCGCAGACCGACAAGATGATCCTGAGTCCTGTCGAGACGAGCCTGGAGATCTCGGCTCGCGTGACCCAGGCCGACGTGATGGTGGTCGATGCCTCTGCCAACCCCGAGCGCGCGTTCCAGACGATTCGCGAGCTCACCTACGAGCGGCCCGTGCTGGCGCTGGTGGCGGTGGGGCAGGCGCTCGACGCGATCCGCGCAGGAGCGAAGGGCGCGATCCGGCGTGACTCCAAGCCGGCGGCCATCGCCGCGGCGATCGAGTCGCTGCACCAGGGCGTCTCGGTGATCGACCCCGCGTCGCTCGCCAACGTCACCACCACCGCGACCCCTCGCCCGCAAGGCGCGGTCGTCAGCGGCGTCGACCAGCCCACTCGCACCGCCGAGAACGAGACGCTCACCAAGCGCGAGAACGAGGTGCTGGTGCTGATGGCCGACGGGCTGTCGAACAAGGAGATCGCCGGGAAGCTCACCATCAGTGAGCACACCGCCAAGTTCCACGTGAACTCGATCCTCCAGAAGATGAACGCGCAGAAGCGCGTCGAGGCGGTCGTTCGCGCCGCCAAGCTGGGCCTCATCAACCTCTGAGCGAGGCTGGTGAACAGAGCGATGCAGGGCCGGTCTCGCTCCAGCCCCTTCCCGTTGATTCGGGGAGGGGCTGTTCGTTTTCCCCGCTCTGTGAAGTTTCGTGAATCCGTCGTGCGCCTGAAGTTTCGGGCGGTGGCGCGATCGCGCGCGGTTCCTACGTTGTTCCCTGTCGTTCAACTCGAAAGGGAACAATGCCTCTCAACATCGCAGATGTGTCGGAGTCGCTGAGCCAGGTCGCAGAGAACACCGGTCGGAGCGTGGTGCGCGTCGAGAGTGGCCGCCGCCGCACGGCCACCGGCGTGGTGTGGAGCCCCAAGCAGATCGTCACCGTCGCGCGCGCGGTCGGTGATGCGGAAGTGGTGACGGTGTTCGGCGCCGATGGCGTCGAGCGCCAGGCGCGCGTGAAGGGGCGGGACGCGTCGACCGATCTCGCGCTGCTCGAGGTTGACGACGCGCTGACGCCGGCGACGTTCGACGACGGTGCGGGCCTCAAGGTCGGGCAGCTGGTGCTGCGGCTCGGCCGGCCGGGCGAGACGGTGCGCGCGACGAGCGGCATCGTGAGCACGGTGGGCAAGAAGGCCTTCAAGACGCCGCGCGGGGGAGAGGTCGACTTCTTCCTCGACACCGACGCCCCGCACCAGCCGGGCTTCAGTGGTGGACCGCTGGTCGATCTCGCTGGGCGCGTGGTGGGCATCACCACCACTGGCGTGCTGCGCGGGGAAGATCTGGCGCTGCCGATCAAGACGGTGCGCCGCGTGGTGGCGCAGCTCGAGCAACACGGCCGCATTCGCCGCAGCCACCTCGGCTTGCAGCTGCAGCCGGTGCGCCTGCCCGACGACGTGCGCACCAACACCGGCGAGGAGATCGGCCTGCTCGTGACCGGCGTCGAGAAGGACGGGCCGGCGGAGAAGGGCGGCATTCAGTACGGAGACACGGTGCTGCACCTCGGCGACGACACGGTCCGCACGCTCGACGATCTCTACGCGTACCTCCGCGCTGATCACGTCGACCAGCAGGTGCCGGTGAAGCTGTACCGCAACGGCCAGGTGGTCACCCAGCAGGTCACCCTCGGCGGCAAGTGACATGAGCCCCCTCGAGTTGTTCAGCGATGAGCTGGAGCAACTGGTGCAACGCGCGGCCCCGGCGGTCGCGGCGCTCGAACACCGGCGCGGTCACGGCACGGCGCTGTCGATCAGCGGTGACGGGTTTCTGCTGACCAACGCGCACGTCACGCAGAACCTCCCGCGGCTGCACGTGCGCTTTCACGACGGCGCGACGGCCGACGGCGAGGTGGTGGGGCGCGACGTGGCCACCGATCTCGCGGTGCTCAAGACGTCGCGGCGCGAGCTGCCCTCATTGCAGCTGGCCAGCGCGTCGCACGTGAAGGTCGGCCAGGTGGTGCTCGCGCTCGGGCACCCGTTCGGGTTCGAGCGCAGCGTGTCGATGGGCGTGGTCAGCGCGCTCGAGCGGCGGCTGCCCGGCCGTGATGGCGCGACGCTCGACGGGCTCATCCAGACCGACGCGGCGATCAACCCGGGCAACTCCGGCGGGCCGCTGCTCAACGTTCGCGGGCAGGTGGTGGGCATCAACACCGCCATGCTGCCCTTCGCGCAGGGCATCGGCTTCGCGGTGCCGTCGTCGACCGCGAGCTGGGTGGCGTCGCTCTTGATGCGTCACGGCCAGGTGCGCCGGCGCTTCCTGGGCATCGCGGCGAAGAACGAGCAGCTCAGCGCCGACGTCGCGACGCGGGTGGGGCAGGGGCGGGGCGTGCGGGTGATGGACATCTCGCGCGACTCGCCGGCCAGCCGCGGCGGGCTCGAGTCGAACGACGTGGTGGTCGGCTTGAACGGCTCGCAGGTCGAGAACGTCGACGATCTGCAGCGGCTGCTCGCGTTCGACCAGGCGCAGGTGGTCGAGCTCAAGGTGTGGAAGCGCGAGAACCTGGTGATGCGCTAGGTGCAGCCGATGGAGCGCCGCGCGGCTTGAGTCGATGGACGGGCTCAACGTATCGGGCCCGCCCAAGAAGTCGATCAGGCGAACCAAGGCAACCCAGATGGACGCGGTTCTGGCATCCGAGTAGCCAGTGTTCGTGGCCTCCGAACAACCCTCGTTCCCAATCCGCGCCACCGCGCTCGTTGCCGCAATACGCGAGATGCTGGACGCTCGCGGCGAGATAGTGGCCGCGAGCGTTCTCTCTCGTTCCGAAGTCTCAATTCAAGCCACCGGCTACGACAACTGGGACGGCGGGACCTACATCTGGGAAGTGGTGCTGCGCCTTCGCCCAAGCGATTTCGCGGTTCTCTCGGCGGACGAGCGTAAAGCCTACTCGGACGCGATTGCGCGAGCAGCGACGGAACTTTCGCACGACCAACATGGGCACAGTATCGGGAGTGTTCGAATTGCTCCGTCGCTCGGCAACCAGTCCGAGACTCTCACCGACTCGCTTCCGCGCCTCCTTGCCCTCCGTGGACTCACACTTGGCCGTGAACTCGGGAGCGGTAGCTACGGGCGCGTATTTCTCGCGACTCACGATGCTCTTGGTGACGCCCGAGCGGTGAAGCTCTTTGAGCCATCAGCGCTAGTTCAGGGGTCGCTCGCGAAGCTGGACCGTGCACTAGAACGGTTCAAGCGAGAGGCGCAGATCCTAGCTCGCCTTAGACACCCCAATGTCGTTCGC
This sequence comes from Myxococcaceae bacterium, assembly GCA_046351675.1. Taxonomy (GTDB): domain Bacteria; phylum Myxococcota; class Myxococcia; order Myxococcales; family Myxococcaceae; genus Archangium_A. Next base: position 171,464 of record JAXLYB010000003.1, on the reverse strand, counting down.
CTTTTCGATGCGCATCTTGTCGGGAACATCAGGTTCATTGTCACGGACTACTGCGACGGGGTGACCGCGAAGGTGCTCGTTGAACGCGGGCGCCTTTCGTTTGATGCGGCGGTCGCTATCGTCACTCCATTGCTCGAAGCGCTCGTGGAGGTGCACGCCGCAGGCGTGATTCATCGAGACATCGCTCCCAAAAACGTCATCGTGCGAGAGGCTTCGGACCCTTCTCCGGTCCTCATCGATTTCGGCCTGAGTGGGCTTCTCGAGGCCGAGTTGGCTGATCGGCTGACGACGACGGCGCTGGGTACACCCGGATTTTCGGCCCCCGAACTCGTCTCTGATCCGACCTGTCAGGAGCGTCGCGTCGACGTGTATTCAATGGGGGCACTGCTCCATTACTTGATGACCGGGAGACCGCCGAACCACGCTGAGCCAACTAAGCTCCTCCTCGAACTTGGCGTCGAGCCACGCCGAGTCTCGGTTATTGAGATTGGCTTCGCTGCTCAGGCGGCCCGTCGCTACCCCAGCGCTCAGGCGTTCTTGGACGCCCTCCGTGGCACTGGACACTCGTCGCGTGGAACGGTCCAGCCTGCAGTCGCACCAGCGATCGACGAGGAATCACTTCTTCAACTCTTGGGAGCTACTCCGCGTCCGGAATTGGCGTCGTTGCTTGGACAAGCGCACCTTGCATTCGTTTGCGCGGAGCCTGAGGACTACGTCAAGGAACGCCTTGCCTACGTGGCGACACTGTTGTGCGGAACTCGCCAGCTTGTGGACGTTCTCGCAGGACGTCGTTGGTCAGATTCTTGGCAGGGGGAGGATGAACTGGTGCCGGCCGTTGCTCAATTGATCGCTCTGCGACGCGGAACGGCGGTCGCAGACGAGAAGCGTGCTCGCGACGGGCTCGCTCGTGCCACGCAGCTCGGTTGGCTAACTGAGAGCGAGTACGACGCATGGAAGCCAGGAATGCAGTCCGGGTCAGGAATGAGATCGCGGTATCAGGTCAGCACGCTTGGAAAGCAGCTCGTCGCAAAGGCTGGAGTCGAGCTCGCGCGACGCTGAACTGAGGATGCTGGCACATTGCCGATCCCGAAATCGCAAGTACCTCGACTTCCGAAAATCGAGAGTAGGCGCAAACGACTAACTCACCACTTAGCGCGGACGCTGGGGATCCTGGTGGCGGCTCGCCGGAGTCGCCTCCAGGTTCTTCGCCGCCATGTAGATGATGTTCCGCGTGCCCTTCTTGCCGCGGTACATGGCGCGATCGGCGAAGTCGACGAGCGTCTGCTTGTCCTGCGCGTGCTCGGGGTACGACGCGATGCCGATGCAGGTGCTGATGTTGAGGCTGAAGCCCTCGCGCGACAGGAAGCGGTGCGACTCGATCGAGCGGCGAATGCGCTCGGCGACCTTGAGCGCGCCACCGGAGTCAGTGCCCCGCAGCAGGATCACGTACTCGTCACCGCCCCAGCGGCACACGATGTCGTTGTCGCGCACGCACCCCTTGAGCACGCGCGAGACCTCCACCAGGAGCTTCGAGCCGATCAGGTGGCCGTGCGTGTCGTTGATGCTCTTGAAGTAGTCGAGGTCGAGGAAGAGCAGGGCGAAGGGCTTCTCGGTCGGGGCCGCGGCCTTGAACTCCTTCTCGAGCACCACGTCGAGGTAGCGCGAGTTGAAGAGGTGCGTGAGGTCGTCGAGGTAGACGAGATCTTCGACCGCCGCGAACTTGTCGAGGTTGTGCAGCGCGAGCGCGAGGTGCCGGGCCAGGAACGGCGCGCCGGTGACGCCTTCGTCGCTGATGTCGGACCCGAAGAAGAGCAGCACCGCGCCCTGCACCACGTCGCCGTCGAAGACCGGCACGAGGAAGGCGGTCTCGAAGGGGGCGAGCTCGATCGCCAGCTCCTGGCCGGTGCGCTCGATCTTGCCCACCGCCTCGCGCACCGCGCTCAACGTCGGCCCTTCGACGGCCGATCGCTCGAGCTCCCCGAAGCCGCCGAAGGTCATCAGGTCGAGCTGGCCCTGCTGGTCACGCGCGAACACCGCGACCGCGTCGGCGCGGCACATGGTGCGGAAGGCGGTGGTGGTGACCTCCGACAGGCGCTCGCGATCGAGCGTGGTGGCGATGCGCTGGCCGGCCTCGAGCAACGCGACGTGCATGCGCAGCGTCTCGTTTTCCTTGAGCAGCGCCTGCTGGGTGAGCGCGCGGTTGACGGCGTGCGCGAGCACCTCGGGCTGCACCGGCTTCAAGAGGTAGTCCGACGCGCCGCTCTTGATGGCGCGCACCGCGGGCTCGACCTTGTCGAGGGCGGTGATCACCAGCACCTCGGTCTCGGGCCGCGTCGCCTTGACGAACTGCAACAGCGACATGCCGTCGCTCTGCGGGAGGATGAGGTCGGTCACCACCAGCGAGAACTTCGTCTTCGCCAGCGCGTCGCGCGCTTCTTGCGACGAGCCGACCGAGGTGACCTCGTGGCCCGCGCCCGCGAGGAAGTCGCTGTAGAGCGACCGGGCGACCTTCTCGTCATCGACCAGGAGGATCTGCGCCATGGCGGAAGCGGCGAACTAGCACACTCCTTCCGATCGGGGAGCGAAGCGTGCGAGCGTGTGCATGTCGTGAAGCCTGACACCCGGCGCCTGTGCGTCTTCTTCACCGCGGGGGCGACCCGCTACGCGATCGACGCGGTGCGCGTGGCCGAGGTGCTGCGGCCGACGCCGTCGTCGACGCCCGAGAGCGGGGCGATGGAGCTGCCGTACCCCGACGCGCGCGATCTCTCGCTGCTCCTCGGCGGCAGCGTGGAGCAGGACTTCGGCGCGGCGGTGGTGATCGGCTCTCCGCGCGGTGACGGGCCCGACCCGATCGCCCTGCGCGTGCGGCGCGTCGACGGCGTGTTCGACGCAGGGCCCGCCCCGCGGTGGCCGGTGCAGGGCCGCCTGGTGCCGCTCATCTCCCCGGCGGTGGGCGCGGCGATCGAGTTCGAGGGCCGCCTGGTGTTCGAGCTCGACGCCGATGGCGTGGCGCGCGGGCTGCCGCGACAGGAAAAGCCCATCGAGCGCCACGAGCGCCAGGCCGACCAGGCGCTGGTCTTCACCGTGCAGCAGGAGCGCCTCGCGGTGCCGCTCCACCACGTGGTGCAGGTCATCGAGGCCGGCGCGCAGTTCAACCGATCTCCGAACGCCGGCACCTTCCTCGGCGTCGCGCTGCACCGCGCGCAGCTGTGCCCGGTCTTCACCGTCGGCCCGCTCGGGCTGGTGATGCCCTACGTGGTGATCTTCGAGGTGCACGGCGAGCTGCTTGGGTTGTCAGCCACCCACGTGGAGGGGGTGCGATCGAAGACCTCCCTCGACGGGGTGTCGGTGCTCGACGTGGGGCGCATGTTTTCTTGAGGGGGCCGCTCGGTTGCCCGTACACTTCAGCGGCCATGCCCAAATCCATTCTGGTCGCTGACGACTCGCTCACGATCCGCAAGGTCGTCGGGATGCTTCTGGCGACCGAAGATCTCACCCTCACCGCGGTCGACAACGGCCTCGACGCCGTCGCGCGCGCGCGTGAGCTGCGGCCCGACCTGGTGCTCGCCGACTGCATGATGCCGGGCAAGAGCGGCTACGAGGTCTGCCAGGAGCTCAAGTCGGACCCGTCGACGGCGCACATTCCGGTGCTGCTGCTGGCCGGCAACTTCGAGCCGTTCGATCCCGCGCGGGCGCAGGCGTGCGGCGCCAACGGCCACATTCCCAAGCCGTTCGACAGCGCGTCGTTTCTGGATCGCGTGAAGTCGAGCGTCGGTCTGCCGACGGGTGGTGGTGCGCCGGTGGGCATCGGCCTGCCGATGACGGCCGCTGCCGTGGGTGCGCCGACCGCCGCGCCGGTGCAGCCTGCCGCGCGCCCCGCCGCGCCGATGCCGCCGCAGCCGCACATGGGCGCGCAGCCGGGCATGCCGCGCCCCGGTGGCATTCCGATGGGTACGCAGCCGGGCATGCCGCCGCGACCGGGCATGCCGGGCGGAGTTCCGATGGCCACGCAGCCGGGCATGCCGCCGCGACCGGGCATGCCGGGCGGAGTTCCGATGGGCACGCAGCCGGGCATGCCGCCGCGTCCGGGCATGCCGGGTGGAGTTCCGATGGGCACGCAGCCGGGCATGCCGCCGCGTCCGGGCATGCCGGGTGGCATTCCGATGGGCACCCAGCCGGGCGCTCGGCCGATGGGCGTGCCGGGGATGCCGGGCACGATGCCGCCGGGGCCGGGCATGGCGCGTCCTCCGATGCCGGGCACTCCGGGCATGCCGCCCGCGCCGGGCATGCCGGGTGGCTTCCCTCGTCCGCCGGGCTCGGGCCCGCTGCCGGGCGCCGGTGGGGTGCCGCCGCGCCGTGATCCCTTCGGGTTGCCGCCGCAGCAGGCGCAGCAGCCCCGCCACGAGTCGCTCAACATCGATCACCACACGCCGGGCGCTGATGGTGGCGAAGCGCAGCTCCGCGAAGCCCTCTCGAAGGCCTCGCGCGAGGTGATCGAGAAGATCGCGTGGGAAGTGGTGCCCCAGCTCGCCGAGACCATCATTCGCCAGGAACTCGATCGCTTGATCAAGGACCGCGAGGCGAAGGGCCTGGCGTGAGCCTGCTGAACTGAGCCATCAGTCATTCTTCAGTTGTGGACGGCGGCCCTTTCCGGTTTGGAGGGGCCGCTTCGTCGTTTCTGGACACGCGTTTTTCGCATCGCCACACAGGGGACAGCATGACCGCCGAGACTCAGTTGCCGTCGTCGTGGGAGCCGGGCGCCGTGGAGGCGAAGTGGTACGCCCTCTGGAACGAGCGCGGCTACTTCAAGGGCGACGCGACCTCGACCCGTCCGGCCTTCTGCATCGTGCTGCCGCCGCCCAACGTGACGGGCTCGCTGCACCTCGGCCACGCGCTGACCGCCACCATCCAGGACATCCTCACCCGGTGGAAGCGCATGAGCGGCTTCAACGCGCTCTGGCTCCCCGGCACCGACCACGCCGGCATCGCGACGCAGATGGTGGTGGAGCGCGAGCTGCTGAAGACCGAGAAGAAGTCGCGCCACGACTACGGCCGCGAGGAGTTCTTGAAGCGGGTGTGGGCGTGGAAGGAGAAGTACGGCGCGCGCATCGGTGAGCAGCACAAGGTGCTCGGCGCCTCGCTCGACTGGTCGCGCGAGCGCTTCACGATGGACGCGGGCGTGTCGGACGCGGTGAAGGAGGTCTTCCTGCGCCTGCACGAGCAGGGCCTCATCTACCGCGCGCGCAAGCTCATCAACTGGGACCCGCAGCTGCGCACCGCGCTGTCGGATCTCGAGGTGGAGAACGAAGAGCGCAACGGCTCGCTGTGGTCGATCGCGTACCCGGTGAAGGACTCGACCGAGCGCCTGGTGGTGGCCACCACGCGGCCCGAGACGATGCTGGGCGACACCGCGGTGGCGGTGCACTCGCAAGACGAGCGCTACAAGCACCTCATCGGCAAGAAGGTGGTGCTGCCGCTCATCAACCGCGAGATCCCGATCATCGCCGACGACGTGCTGGTCGACCCGAAGTTCGGCACCGGCGTGGTGAAGGTGACGCCCGCGCACGACCACAACGACTACGCGACCGGCCAGCGGCACAACCTGGAGATGATCAACATCTTCACCGAGAGCGCGCACGTCAACGAGAACGGCGGGCCGTACCAGGGCCTCGAGCGCTTCGCGGCGCGGAAGAAGATCCTCGAAGACCTGAAGGCCGCCGAGCTTTTGGTCGACGAGAAGCCCCACAAGCTGCCGCTCGCGCTGAGCCAGCGCACGGGCGTGGCGGTGGAGCCGCGCCTCTCGTGGCAGTGGTACGTGAAGATCAAGCCGCTCGCCGACAAGGCGATCGAGGCGGTGGAGCAGGGCAAGACCAAGTTCGTGCCCGAGCAGTGGACGAACACGTTCTACGGCTGGATGCGCAACATCCACGACTGGTGCATCAGCCGCCAGCTGTGGTGGGGCCACCAGATCCCCGCGTGGTACGAGGCCAGCGCCGACGGCACCGTCGACTTCGAGAACGCGAAGGTGGTGGTGGCGCGCGAGAAGCCCGAGGGCAACTGGGTGCAGGACCCCGACGTGCTCGACACGTGGTTCAGCTCGGCGCTCTGGCCGTTCTCGACGCTCGGCTGGCCCAACGCGAACTCGGCCGACCTGCGCACCTGGTACCCGAACTCGGTGATGGAGACCGGGCACGACATCATCTTCTTCTGGGTGGCCCGCATGATGATGATGGGCCTGCACTTCATGGGCGAAGTGCCCTTCCGCACCGTGTACCTCCACGCGATGGTGCGCGACGAGAAGGGCGAGAAGATGTCGAAGACGAAGCAGAACGTCATCGACCCGCTCGACATCATCCAGGGCGGCCCGGCGGCGAACCTGCCCGCCTCGGTGCGCAACAAGTACCCGCAGGGCATGCCCGCGATGGGCGCCGACGCGCTGCGCTTCACGCTCGCCTCGCTCACGCAGCAGGGCCGCGACATCAAGCTCAGCGTCGAGCGCATCGAGGGCTACAAGGCCTTCTGCAACAAGATCTGGAACGCCTCGCGCTTCGCCCTGATGAACATGGGCGACTTCCAGGCCGACCCGAAGGTGTTCGTGAAGGACCGGGCGTTGTCGCTCGCCGACCGGTGGATCCTCTCGCGCCTCAACGTGTGCACCGCGGGCGTGCAGGCGGCGCTGACGGCGTACAACTTCGGCGAGGCCGCCTCGATCCTCTACCAGTTCCTCTGGCGCGAGTTCTGCGACTGGTACATCGAGCTGGCGAAGGGCGCGCTGCGCGGCGACGACGTGCACGCGCGCGACTCGGCCCGGGCGGTGCTGGTGTTCTGCCTCGACACCATTCTGCGGCTGGTGCACCCGTTCATGCCGTTCATCTCGGAAGAGATCTGGCAGCTGTTGCCGATGCAGCGGCCGACCGAGTCGATCTGCATCGCCAGCTACCCGCGCGAAGATCGCCGCTTGTCCGACCCGGCCGCCGAGGCCGAGATGAAGCCGGTGATCGAGGCCATCGAGGGCATTCGCACCATTCGCGGTGAGTCGCAGCTCTCGCCGGCGCTGCAGCTCGAGGCGCACATCCAGAGCGACAACGCCACGCTGCGCGACACGCTGACCCGCTGGCGCGACTACGTGATGCCGCTGTGCCGCTTGAAGGCGCTCTACGTGGGCGAGCTGGGCGTGAAGCCCCCGCAGGCCGCGGCGGAGATCCGCGCCGACATGGAGATCTACGTGCCGCTCGCCGGCATCGTCGACCTGGCCGAGGAGCGCGAGCGCTTGAAGAAGGAGATCGAGAAGGCCGAGAAGGAGATCGCCGGCATCGAGACCCGCCTGTCGAAGCCCGACTTCGTGGCCCGCGCCCCCGCCGACGTGGTGGCGAAGGACCGCGCGCGCGTCGACGAGCTGCGCAACCGCATCGCCAAGGTGAACGACAACCTGCGCCGCATCGCGCCGGTCGAGGTGAAGATCGCCGCGCCCGCGCCCGACGGAGCGGTGAACCTGCAGGAAGAGCTCAAGAACGAGCTCGCCGAAGTGAAGGTGGCCGAGACCGACCAGCAGGTGAAGGAAGCGCTCGACAAGCTGCGCGAGGGCACGAAGGAAGGCTTGAGCTCGCGCGATCACTACGATCTCGGCGTCGCCTACATGAACATGGGGCTCGTCGACGACGCGGTGCGCGAGTTCAACGAGGCCAAGAAGGGCGGCGACGAGAAGAAGCCTGCCGCGGCGAAGAAGCCGGCGGCGAAGAAGAAGGTCGTCGCGAAGAAGCCCGCGCCGAAGAAGGCGGCCCCGAAGAAGAAGCCCGCGGCGAAGAAGGCGGCGCCCGTGAAGAAGAAGGCCGCTCCGGCGAAGAAGAAGGCGCCGGCGAAGAAGGCTGCGGGGAAGCGCAAGTGAAGGACCCGTACGTCGATCGGCTGATCCAGCTCGCGCTCGATGAAGATCTCGGCAGCGCGGGCGACGTCACCACCGCGGCGCTGGTGCCCGCGGGCGCGAAGGGTCACGCCGAGCTGTGGGCCAAGGAACGCATGGTGCTCTCGGGCCTCGACGCCTTCGAGCGCACCTTCGAGCTCGTCGACCCGCAGGTCTCGGTGAAGCTGAAGGCGAAGAACGGTCAGTCGACGTCGGAGCGCCAGCTCGTCGCGACCCTCGAGGGGCCGCTGCAGAGCCTGCTGATCGGCGAACGCACCGCGCTCAACATCGTGCAGCGCTGCGCTGGCATGGCGACGGCGGCCGCGAAGGCCGTCGAGCTCATCGACGGCGTGAAGGGCAGCAAGCTCAAGATCCTCGATACGCGGAAGACGCCCCCGGGCATGCGCGGCCTCGCCAAGCGCGCCGTGCGAGACGGCGGCGCGACCAACCACCGCTACGGGCTCTTCGACGGCGTGCTGATCAAGGACAACCACATCGCCGCAGTCGGCGGGTCGATCAAGAAGGCGCTCCAGCTCGCGAAGGCCAACGCGCCAAGGCTGGTGAAGATCGAGATCGAGGTCACCACGCTCGAGCAGCTGCGCGAGGCGATCGCCCACGGCGCGCACATCGTGCTGCTCGACAACATGGACGACGCGAAGCTGAAGGCCGCGGTCGAGATCGCCCAGGGGCGCGTCGAGTTCGAGGTCTCGGGCGGCATCACCGCCGAGCGGCTGCCGAAGCTGGCGAAGCTGGGCGTCGATTACGTCTCGATGGGCGCGCTGACGCACTCCGCGCGCTCGATGGATCTCAGCCTCGAGATCGTCTGATCAGCTCCACGCCTTGACGCCGTCCATCACGTCGTAGGTCGCGACGCCGCTCTTCTTGCCGCCGCCGTGATCGCGGGTCTTCACGGTCACCAGCTTCCACTCGGGCAGCACGAGCGCGGTGAGGCCGCGACCGAAGACGCCACCCGTGTCGATGCCCACCGCCCACTTCGTGACGAGCGGTCGATCGAGCACCGAGTGGCCGAAGATGATGCGCTCCGGGCCTTCCCAGAAGTTCGTCCAGAAGCGGTGATTGGCCGGCGCCTTCGAAGGCCAGAAGCTCTTCGTCGACGGCGGGTTGATGTGCTGAATGTGGAGCAGGTGGTTGGGCTTCTGCGCCTCGAGCGGCACCCCGGGGAAGACGCCCGCGTGCACCACCGCCGCACCGAACTCCGGCAGGCGGATGAACAGCGGCAGTTTCGCCAGGTACTCGTAGTGCTTTGGCTCGAGCGCGTTGCGCGTGAAGAGGTGCGAGGGCGAGAGCTTCTCGGGCTTGCTGTGGCGCTGCTGCAGGTGCTTTTCCTCGTGGTTGCCGAGGATGCACTCGTGCTGCATCGCGAGCTCGACGCACTCCCGCGGCTTGGGGCCGCGATCGACGAGATCGCCGGCGAAGATCACGCGATCGCTGCTGGTCGCCTGCACGGCCGAGAGCAGCTCGATCGCTTCATCGAAGCAGCCGTGAACGTCTCCGATGACGATGGTGCGCTGCATGGTGTGTCGAACCTCGAAGAAAAAGAACGATACGCCCGAGTGGAGAAGCCAGAAATGCTCGTTCCCAAAACGAGTGCCGGACCCCCGGCGGGACCCCGATGGTCGGGGTATCTGGAGTTGAACCAGTGGCGTGTAGGGCCTCTTCGGCCGGGCGTATCGAAAGCGGTGAAGGGTGGATTGCTGCGAGATGTCGGGCGGCGAGCTCGCTGATTGACGGTCAGGCACTCGCTGACTGTCGCCCGGAGACGTGATTCGAAATGGTCTCAGCGCTGTCTCGAACCCGAGTGTGGAAGCCACAGTGGGGGCCTCGCGAAGGAGGACACCCCGTTTCGAAGCCGGTTTCCCGGATGCGTGTAGGGCTTCAACGGCCAGGTTCGCCGTTGCTGATGGGAAGGAAGACGAAGGCCCGCGCGAGTCCTGACGAGGGGCATTTTCGCGAGTGAGACAGGCCGTTTGCGCAGGGTCTGAAAATCGTGCGGGGTCTCGTCAGGAACGTTCTGCAACCGCGTGGAGGCCGGTATGGTTCCGGGCCTCCGCCCATGCTCACCGACGACGAATTGTTCGCAGACATCTCTCGGCGAAAGGCTCAGGGCCAGGATTACAAGCGTCCCCTCGGGGAGCTCGTGTTCCGTTGGCGCGACGCCTCGACCACCGTCATCCGTCGCGTGCAGGGAGCCTTCATGAGGGGCTCACCCGACGACGCTGACGAGATCTTCCAGGACGCGGTCGCCAAGTTCATGGCGAAGGGGCTGGATCAGTTTCGTGGCGTGTCGGAGCAGGTGCCGGGCAAGGCAGCGTCGCCCAAGACCTTCTTCCTGCGCATCGTGAAGCACTGCGCGATCGACAGGTACCGTCGGCAGCGCGAAGAGCTCGACCCCGGCACCGCCACCAACGAAGACGGTGACGAGCCCGAGGTGTCGCTGCCGGAAGCGCAGCGATCGATCGCCGAGGCGAAGGCCCTGGCCGAGCAGGCCGAGGCGTCGGGCGAGTATTGGAACGCGTGGGAGCGGCTCAAGGAAGAGCACCCCAACGAGGCCGCAGCGTGGGACCTGTACCACCACCAGGACCTCGACGATCACGAGGAGGTGGCCCGGGCTCTCGGGATCACCGTCGTCAACTCGTACAAGCGTGTGAGCCGCGCGCAGGCGTGGCTGAAGCTCTACATCCTCGAAGCGCGCAAGCGCGACGAGGGCCAGCAAGAGGAGTCGTGAATGAACCCGTCGTCCCGTGAGAAGTACGCCGCCCGCCTCAACGAGCTCGAAGCGCTGCACCAGGAGCTCGCGACAGGAAAGAGGCCCGGCGACGGCTCGGTGGTGGTGGGCATGCTGCTCGAGGCCGCCGGTGACTTGCTGCGGCGCAAGAGCGCGCTCGGCGTCGCCGCCGGTGACGTGCTCAAGCAGCTGGGCGCAGTGACCGACGGGGCGCTCAAGGCGTGGGCCGACGGAGTGCAAGTCAGCGAGCTCGCCACGAGGTTGAAGCGCGCCGCCGCGCAGGCCGTCGAGGCCGCGTTGCCCGATTCGGCCGATGACGGCGCCGCGATGGCGCAGTGGGCCGCGCAAGATCTCCAGGCCCGAGATCGATTGGAATCGGCGCTGGTCGCGCTCGATGCCATGGGTCGACCCGAAGCGAAGCAGGTCGCCAGTCGCCTCCGCGCCGCCGTCGCCCAGGTCGATTCGAGCTGTCGCGGCATGGTGCTCAGCTTCACGGCGCTCAATTCCACGCGGCGCACCGAGGCCGCGCTGCTCGATGGCGAATATCGCACCGCCGCCTGGTGGTACTCCGAGCGCACCGGCATCGAAGACGACGCCCTGGTCGGCATTCTCGGAGGGGAGCAGAAGGGCTCGATTCCCCCCTTCGCGACCCGGGCCGACAAGGTCGTACGTCGCAAGCGCGGTCGATCGCCTGGCTTCGACGAGCTGTTCCGCTTCGACCTCGGGCTCGCGACGCCCGCTGAACGCGAAGTGATTCGACGCCAGGCCGACTCCGACCCCGAATTGAAGTTGGCGCTGGCCGCGATGGAAGCCGCCGAGAGCGCCATCACCGACGAGACGAAGGACGAAGTTCGAAGCGTTCCCGTGAGCAGCCCGGTCGAGCGCAGCAGCACCCCGGAAATCATCGAAGAACGCAGCGAGTTCAAGGTGCTCCTCTTCAGAACGAAGAAGAGCGTCCAGGTGGTGGTTCAACCCCACCGACTGGATCGCTTTGCTGCGGCAGCGGTGTACCGGAGTGACGAGCCGGAGCGGTCTTTCCCCGCGCGGCCGGGCGACATGGGCGTCCACTTCGATCTCGGTGAGCCCGAGCGCGTCGCCGGCACCACGGCCCGGGTCGTCGTGAAGTTGGCCGACGGCACCACGCACGCGTTCGAGGTCAGGCTGTGAGCAGCACCGGGGTGTCCGTGCTGCTGATGACGGCCCCCGACCAAGAAAAAGCCGCGGAGATCGCCCGGGCGTTGGTCACCGAGGGCTTGATCGCGTGCGCCAACGTCGTGCCGAAGATCCGTTCGATCTACCGGTGGGAAGGCAAGGTCTGCGACGAGGCCGAGGTGCTGGTGATCATGAAGGCGCCGCGCGCGAAGTTCGAGGCGCTCAGCCAACGCGTGCGCGGCCTGCACCCGTACACCACGCCAGAGCTGATCGAGCTCGACGTGACGCGCGGGCTGCCGAGCTACCTCGAGTGGGTGCTCGCGAGCTGATCGAGCACCTGGCGGAGCACGTCGGGTCGATCGGTCATGATGCCGCCCACGCCGTCCGCGATCGCCTGCTTCATGTCGGCCGGGTCGTCGACGGTCCAGATGTTGACCCACTTGCCGTGGGTCGCCGCGACGCGCGCGAGGTCGGCGTCGAAGAGCTTCACGCCTTCCCACACCAGCGGCATGTCGAGCACCGTGTAGCGGCGATCGTCGTCGGGCGGCTCGCCGGCGCGCGTGGGCAGCACGAAGGCCGCGAGCGCGTTGGCGGGGAAGAAGAGCAGGGCGTCGGGGAGCGCCTTCGCGATCTCCTCGGCGATGGCGTCGTGCTCGCTGCCGATGCACAGCCGCGGGAGGCAGCCCAGCCGCTTCACGAGATCGACGAATGGCCCGAGGGCGTCGATGACCTTCAGCTCGACGTTGAGGCGCATCGTGGGGAACGCGGTGAGCACCGCTTCCAGCGTGGGGATGCCGTGCCCCTGGCCGCGGTACGAGGTGCCGAACGCCGCGTCGACCTTCGCCAGCTCAGCGGCGGTGAGATCTTTCAGCGGGCCCTTCGCGTTCGTGCAGCGATCGAGCGTCGGGTCGTGCGCGACGACCACCACGCCATCGCGCGAGGCGTGCACGTCGAGCTCGAGCATGTCGGTGCGGTGCACCTCGACCGCCTGGCGGAACGCGAAGAGCGTGTTCTCGGGGTACAGCCCGGCACCGCCGCGGTGGCAGATGTGCAACGGGGCGTGCAGGCCCTGGAAGAACGGGAACGCGCGGCTCACGGGGCCTCGAAGAGCACCGACACGCCCTGGCCGACGCCGACGCAGAGGCTCGCGAGCCCGCGCTTCTTCTTCTCGGCCCGCATGGAGTGGAGCAGGGTGGTGACGATGCGCGCGCCGCTCATGCCCAGCGGGTGGCCGAGCGCGATCGCGCCACCGTTGACGTTCACCTTCGCGCCGTCGAGCTCGAGCTCGCGCATGCAGCCCAGCGCCTGTGCGGCGAAGGCCTCGTTCAATTCGATCTGATCGAGCTGCGAGACCGACCAGCCGGCGCGCTCGAGCGCCTTCTTCGTCGCGGGCACGGGCCCGAGGCCCATGAAGCGCGGGTCGATGCCGGCGGCGGCGCTGGCGACGAAGCGGCCCAGCGGCTGCTTGCCCCACGCCTTCACCGCGCGCTCGCTCATCAGCACCACCGCGGCGGCGCCGTCGTTCAAGGTCGAGGCGTTGCCCGCCGTCACCGTGCCGCCCTCGCGAAACGCCGCGCGGAGGCTCGCCAGCTTCTCGATGGTGGTGTCGGCGCGCGGCTGCTCGTCGGACGCCACGACGATCGGCGCGCCCTTCTTCTGGGGAATCTCGACCGACACCAGCTCGGCCTTGAACGCGCCCGACTGCTGCGAGGCGATGGCGCGCTGGTGCGACTGCAGGGCGAAGGCGTCTTGCGCGTCGCGGGAGATCGACAGCCGCTCGGCCACGTTCTCGGCCGTCTCACCCATCTGCTCGAGCGGGAAGAGCGCCGCGAGCTTCGGGTTCGGGTAGCGCCAGCCGAGCGCGGTGTCCCACGACTCCAGCTTGCCGCCCGGGAAGGCCTCGGTCGGCTTGGGGGTGCTCCACGGGGCGCGCGTCATCGACTCGACGCCGCTGGCGATCACGACGTCGGCCTCGCCGAGGCGAATCTGCCGAGCGCCCTGGATGATCGCCTCGAGGCCGCTCGCGCAGAGCCGGTTGACGGTCACCGCCGGCACCGAGTGGGGCAGGTGGGTGAGCAGCGTCGCCATGCGCGCCACGTTGCGGTTGTCTTCGCCGGCCTGGTTGGCGCAACCGGCGTACACCTCGTCCACCTTCGCGGGGTCGAGGCCGGTGCGGTGAATGACCTCGCGCAGCGCGATCGCGAGGAGATCGTCGGGGCGCACGTCCTTGAGCGCTCCGCGGTGCTTGCCGATCGGCGTGCGGACGGCGTCGGCGACGAAGCAGGCGTTCATGGCTTGAGCACCACGTTCCCGAAGGTCTTGCGGTCTGACAGCAGCGCGTGCGCCTCGGCCGCCTTCGTCAGCGGGAGCACGCGATCGAGCACCGGGCGCAGCTTGCCGGCCTCGACGAGGTCCATGATCTTGAAGAGCTCGCTCTTGCTGCCCATGGTCGAGCCGAGCAGCGAGATCGATTTGTAGAAGAGCGTGCGCAGGTCGATCTTCACGTCGTGGCCCGACGTCGCGCCGCACGTCACCAGGCGGCCGCCCTTGCGCAGGCAGGCCACCGACTTGTCCCACGTGCTCGCGCCGACGTGCTCGAACACCACGTCCACCATCTTGCGGTTGGTGAGCGTCTTCACCGCGTCGAGGAAGTCGGTCTCGACGTAGTTGACGAGGTGATCGGCGCCGAGCTTCTGCGCCTGCTCGAGCTTCGCGCCGGTGGACGCGGTGGCGATGACGCGTGCGCCCATCAGCTTGGCGAGCTGCACCGCGGCGCTCCCGACGCCCGAGCCCGCCGCGTGGATCAGCACCGTCTCGCCCGCGCGCAGCTCGGCGCGCTCGGCCAGCATGTGGTGCGCAGTGAGGAAGGTGAGCGGCAGGCAGGCCGCCTCTTCCCACGAGAGCTTCGAGGGCTTGGGGAGCAGGTTCTGGCGGGGCACGCAGACGAACTCCGCGTAGCCGCCCGCCACGTCTTCGCCGATGATCTGGTAGCTGCGGCAGAGCACGTCATCGCCGGCCAGGCAGCGCTCGCACGCCCCACACGACAGGCCCGGGTTCACCAGCACCTGCGCGCCCGGCTTCCACTCAGTGACCTCGGCACCCACCGCGTCGATGACTCCCGCGACGTCGCTGCCGAGCACGTGCGGCATGGCGAGCTTGAGCCCGGGCCAGCCCTTGCGCACGAAGAGGTCGAGGTGGTTCAGCGCGACCGCCTTCACCTGCACTCTCACTTCGTGGGAACGCGGCTCGGGTTTGGGGACATCTGTCCATTCGAGGACTTCGGGGCCGCCGTGTTGCCGAAACGTGATGGCTTTCATGCTTCTCCGTGGCTTGCCGGTCTGAGGACCGTCGTGTACACGCAACCGCCTACGTCGGCCGGAGCCCCGTTTACAGGAGTCACGAGCAAATGAAGCTTCAAACCATGCTGTTGAGCGCGGTCGTGCTGGTCTCGATCGGCTGTGGTCGTCCCATGACCAAGCCTGACGCCGGCTGCGTCGGCATCACCTGTCCTCTCGGCGGCGGCATCGGCGGCGGTACGTCGGGCGGCGGCACGGGCGGTGGCAGCACCGGCGGTGGCGGCGGCACGACCGGCGGCGGCACGGGCGGCGGCACGACGGGTGGCGGCACCGGCGGCGGCACGACGGGCGGCGGCACGGGCGGTGGCACCACCGGCGGCGGCACGGGCGGTGGCGGCACGATCCCCTCCACCATCCAGGCTGCGAAGTCGTCGACCTTCCCCACCGAGGTGAACCTCCAGGGCGTGGTCGTCACTGCGATCTCGTTCGCCGGCATCTCCGGCTCGACCGGCGCCGACTGCACCGGCACCACCGTGAAGGGCGTCAACGCGAGCTTCTGGGTGGCTGACCCGGCCAACCCGCAGGCGGGTGTGTGGGTCTCGAAGTTCCGCTGCGACGGCGCGGTCGACGGCGACCCGATGTACTTCCCGTCGGTCGGCGACGTGGTGAACATCCGCGGCATGATCGGCTTCGACTCGTCGTTCAACGATCGCACTGGCTTCCGCATCGTCGTGAAGTCGCAGTTCGACTACTTGCCGAGCGCGATGCGCCCGTCGATGTGCGAGACGAACGCGGTCCCGGCGTGCATCCCGCTCGTGATCTCGAAGACCGGCACGATGGCGCCCATCGCGCCGGTCGCGGTCGCCAACACCTTCGGCATGGGCGGCGCGATCAAGGCCGAGCCCACCTACGGCGGCGCGCGCGTGAAGATCGCCGGCCCGTTGACGGTGTCGAACATCTACCCGCCTGAGCTCAAGCGCATCTCGGCGGTGCCGAACGACGACACGTACTTCGGCTTCGCGCTGAACAACGGCGTGCTGGTGAACGACTTCCGCATCTTCGGTCGCCCGGACGGCGGCGGCGCGCGCCTCGAAGACGGCGGCACCTCGCGCTGCGACCAGCGCTACATCATCCTCGACGGCGGCACGGTGATGTTCCCCAACGGCATCATCGGCGTGTGGGACAGCTACACCCACGCGACCTGCGCCGACGGCGGCACCAACTTCACCAACTGCTTCAACAACCGCGGCACCGTGCCGGGCACGCCCGACGCGAACTACACCAACGTGCTGTACCCGACCGACTGCGCCGACCTGGCGCCCTGATTCACCGACGGTCTGGAGTCACACTCGACGCGGTGCTCGAAAGGGCGCCGCGTCGTTTCATTTCAGGGTCATTTCAGGAGCATCGATGCTGAACGTGCGCGTGAGCGATCAAGTGGGCTTCCTCGAGCTGAACCGGCCCGAGGTGCGCAACGCCATCAACCGCGACCTGTGCGAAGCCATCACCCGCACGCTCGACGGCTGGGCCGGGTCTGACGAGGTGCGCGCGGTCGTGGTGAGCGGCGCGGGCGGCAAGGCGTTCGCGGCCGGCGCCGACATCGCCGAGCTCAAGGAACGCACCCACGTGCAAGCCTTCCTCGGGTGGACCTCGAAGATGCTGCAGGCGCTCGAAGACTTCCCGCGGCCGACCATCGCGGCGATCGACGGCTTCGCGCTCGGCGGCGGGCTCGAGCTGGCGCTGGCGTGCGATCTGCGCGTCGCCTCGAAGACCGCGCGCATCGGCATGCCCGAGGTGACGCTCGGCATCTTCCCGTCGGCGGGTGGCACCTGGCGGCTGCCGCGCCTGGTCGGCCTCGGGCGCGCGAAAGAGCTCATCTACACCGGCCGCATCGTCGAGGCCGCCGAGGCCGCGCAGTGGGGCCTCTTCGAGTCGCTGGTCGACGCCGACGCGGCCGCCGAGGCGCTGCGCCTCGCGAAGCTGATCGCCGCCAACGCGCCGCTCGCCGTGCAGGTCGCCAAGGTCTCCCTCAACGCCCACGCGCGCGCGAACGCCGCGCCGCTCGAGTGGGTCGGCCAGGGGCTGTTGTTCGACTCGCCCGAGAAGGACGCGCGCATGGCGGCGTTCCTCGCCCGGCGGAAGTGAGCGGCGTTCAGCTCGCCTTCGGAGGCTCGCTCTTCGACTCGTCGGTCTTCGCGGGCTCTTCCACCGGCTTGGCGGGCGCCGACGCGAGCGCCTTCGCGCGCAGCTCCCGTCGCGCCCACACCACGTAGTACCAGCCCAACCCCGCGACCACGAAGACCACCACGAAGCCGGTGTCGAACGGCGGCGCCGGAGGCGGGGGAGGCGGCGGCGCGGGCTCGACGCGCTGCAGCTGCGCACCGCGCAGGGCGGCCGTGCTGTCGAACGCCTCGAGCTCGGTGATCGAATACATGCTGTCGCCGCTGTCGGCGGTGAGCCGCACGAAGCGCACCGGCACCGGCGGCAGCTCGGGCGAGGTGCGGGTCTGCACGCCGGGGAGATCGACGGGACCGGCGACCCAGAACGGCTGCCAGTTGGTGCCGTCCACGCTGACGCTGACGAGGTAGCGATCGTTGTTGTCGGCCTGGATGCGCAGGTGCCGAATGGTGGAGATCTCCACCAGCTCCCACTCGACGGCGCCGGTCTTGTCGAGAAGCGCCGCGCGCGGGTTGTTCCACACGTCGCCGTCTTGCGACGCGACGCCGTCGGCCATCAGCGCCGCGTTCGGGCACCCGTCGGCGCGCATCACGCGCGCTTCACGCAACAGGCTCGGGCGCGTCGCCGGGGCCGCGGGGCCGGCGTCGAGGCTCGGGGCGATCGCGCCCGCATCGGGGTCGGCGGCGAGGGTGAGCGCGATGAGCAGGGCCAGGCTCATGGTCGGCGCACCTATCAGCGCGCGCCATTCCCGGACACCTGATTCGGTTGGCTCGTCAGGCGAAGGCGGTGTTGAGTGCGCGCCCATGAAGATCACGCACGTGGGAGTCATCGGCGCCGGCACCATGGGGCACGGCATCGCGCAGGTCTCGGCGCAGGCCGGCTACGAGGTGGTCTTGAGCGACGTGACGCTCGCCGCCGCCGAGACCGGCAAGGCCAAGCTCCAGAAGAACCTCGAGATCGGCGTCGAGAAGGGCAAGGTCACCGCCGCCGACAAGGACGCCGCGCTCGCCCGCATCACCTGCGTGCAGGGGCTCGAGGCGATGGCGAAGTGCCAGCTGGTGATCGAGGCCGCGCCCGAGAAGATGGCGCTCAAGCAGGAGCTCTTCCGCGCGCTGTCGACCCTCTGCAGCCCCGAGACCATTCTCGCCACCAACACCAGCTCGCTCTCGTTGACCGAGATCGCCGCGTCGGCCGTGCGCCCCGAGCGCGTGGTGGGGCTGCACTTCTTCAACCCCGTGCACCTCATGAAGCTGCTCGAGGTGGTGCGCGCGCACCAGACGTCCGACGGCACCATCACCGTGGTGCAGGCGTGGGGCGCGAGCATCAAGAAGGAACTGATCGTCGTGAAGGACTCGCCCGGCTTCGCGAGCTCGCGGCTGGGCGTCGCGCTCGGCCTCGAGGCGATTCGCATGGTCGAAGAAGGCGTGGCGTCGGCGGCCGACATCGATCGCGCCATGGAGCTCGGCTACGGCTACCCGATGGGCCCGCTCAAGCTGGGCGACCTGGTGGGCCTCGACGTCCGGCTGGCCATCGCCGAGTACCTGTACGCTGAGACGGGCAGCCCCACCTTCCGGCCGCCACAACTCCTCAAGAAGATGGTCCGAGCGGGTAAGCTGGGAAAGAAGTCCGGCGCGGGCTTCTACTCCTACTGACTTTCCGGTTTTCGACACCCAGGGGCGGCCATCACCACGTCAGGTCCACAGAGCGCGGTCCCCTTCGGCTCGTACCTGCTGCTCAAGCGCCTCGCCGTCGGAGGCATGGCCGAGCTCTTCCTCGCCAAGGACACGCGGCAGAGCAGCCGCATGGTGGTGCTCAAGCGCATCCTCCCGTACCTCGCCGAAGAGGCCGAGTTCGTGCGCATGTTCCTCGACGAGGCGCGCATCGCCGCCGCGCTGCACCACCCGAGCATCGTCGAGCTGTACGAGCTGGGGCACCTCGAGGGCTCGACCTTCATCGCGATGGAATGGGTCGACGGCATCGACCTGCGCCGCGTCGCGACCCGCGAGCAGGAAAAGGGCGAGGTGCTGCCCGCCGGCATCGCCGCGTGGATCGCCGCGCGCCTCTGCGAAGGGCTCTACGCCGCGCACAGCGCCCGCGACGCGAGCGGCGCCGCGCTGGGCATCATTCACCGCGACGTCAGCCCGCAGAACGTGATGCTCAGCTTTCGCGGCGACGTGAAGCTGGTCGACTTCGGCATCGCGAAGGCCACCGCGTGGATGGGCCGGTCGAAGCCGGGCGTCATCAAGGGCAAGTTCCTCTACCTCGCCCCCGAGCAGCTCACGACCGAGCCGCTCGATCACCGCACCGATCTCTTCGCGCTCGGCACGATGCTGTACGAGCTCACCACCGGCCAGAGCCCGTTCTACCGAACGTCGACCGAGGCGGTGATCTACGCCATTCGCATGGAAGAGCCGGACCCGCCCTCGCGGCTGCGGCCCGGCTTCCCGGCGGCGCTCTCGCGCATCATCATGAAGTGCCTCACCAAGGACCGCGAGCGGCGCTACCAGAGCGCCGACGAGATCCGCGTGGCGCTCGAAGACTTCATTCGCCTCGACGCGCCCACCACGCGCGACGACGTCGTGGAGTACGTCTCGAAGCTCTTCGGCGACGAGAACGAGCGCACGGGCATCTTCATCCCCTCGAACGCGCAGACGCAGGGAGACCTGCAGCCGGTCGGCAACGAGCTGTCGACCAGCCAGGCGCGCGCGATCACCGACGCCAAGCCGACCGACCCCATCGCGCGGCCACCGGTGCGCAAGGCGACGGGCGTCGAGATCCCCGCCGGCACGGAATCGCCGTTCAAGGACCTCGACGAAGAGCGCACCATGCCGTTGACCGCCGAGATGGTGGCGGCGATGCGCGCCAAGGCGGCGCAGGCGAAGGTGCCCGAGGGGCGGCGCGAGACCGGCGAGGTGTCGTCGTCGGGTGAACGAGAGCAGACCGCGCTCGGCATCGACGACCCGCCCACGGGCCCGACCCGCAACGATCGCCCGAAGGTGCGCGCCGGGAAGAACCCGTGGGAAGCCGAGGTCACCGCGCCGCTCCCTGCGCCCGCGCGCCCGGTGCCCAACCGCGATCTCGTGATGACCACCGAGCTCTCGCAGGAAGCGAAGCCGGCTGACTCGATCACCTCGCTGCCGCCGGTGAACGACGGCGACGAGGGGCGGCCCATCGACAGCGGCGAGTTCCCGCCGACCGCGGTGAGCATCTCGGGCGCGCGCGACGTGAAGGTGGGCGAGGTGTTTGCGCCGCTCCTGCCGACGATGATGGGCGAGTCCGAGGCGAACCTGCCAGCTGCACCGGCGCCCGTCGCCAGGCGCCCCGTGCCGAAGCCGGGACCGCCCGTCTCGGCGAGCGATTCGATTCCCGAGATCTCGTCGGTGTCCGTGGTCAGCGCCGGCGAGGCCACGCAGGGCGTGTTCGTCGACCCGCCCGAACGCCGCGCGCTCGACGAGCCCGAGGAGACCAGCGAGCCGTCTCCGCCCGCGCCGTCGACGCGCGCGCCCCCGCGGCCGGCGCGCAAGCAGACCCAGCAACCGCAGTCGGTGAAGCGCCCGATTCCCGGCGACCCCGACGACGACGTCGAGACGGTCGATCAGCAGAACGAGTTCTCGGTCACCGGCCGCTCGAACAGCAGCCAGAAGGTGCTGATCGGCATCTTCGGCGCCGCGGGCCTGGTGGTGCTGGTGCTGCTGATCGCGCTGCTCTGGCCGTCGAGCGACAAGCCCGTCGAGCCGACGAAGAAGCCACCCGAGGTGAGCAACCCGACCACGCCGCCGCCTCCGGATCCGAACCCCGAGGAGACCGGGGTGCGGGTGCAGGTGCGCGCCGTGAAGGGCACGATGATCCAGCTCGACTCGAAGACCATCGAGCCCAACGAGACCATTCGCCGCCAGCCGGGTGAGCTGGTGCTGAAGTTCACGTGCCCACCGCGCAAGAAGCAGCGCCCGTTGCCCGGCACGCTGCGCGCACAGATCCCCGATCTCGATCAGCTCGTGGTGGTCGAGGTGCCGTGCCGATGAGTCGCGCGGTGGTGGCGGTGGTGCTCGCCGCGTCGTTGATCGCGCGCGCGGCCCCGCTCGAGGGCGAGGTGCACCGCGTCGAGCTCGCCAACGGCATGGTGTGGCTGATCGTCGAGCGCCACGACGCCCCGGTCTTCACCGGCTTCGTGCGCGTGCGGGTGGGCGGCGCCGACGAGGTGGCCGGCGCGACCGGGCTGGCGCACCTCTTCGAGCACATGGCCTTCAAGGGCACGCCGCGGCTGGGCGCGAAGGACTGGGCGCGCGAGCAGGCGCTGATCCCCGAGCTGCAGGCGGCCGGCGACGCGCTCGCCACGCTCCGCAAGCAGGGGAAGGGCGCCTCGAAGGAAGCCGTCGACCTCAAGACCCGCTTCGACGCGCTGCTCGCCGAGCACAAGACGCTCTTCGACGAGAACGCGCTCCCGCGGCTGTACCAGCTCAACGGCGCGGTGGGCCTCAACGCCACCACCAACAAGGATCTCACCTCGTACTTCGTCAGCCTGCCGAAGAACCGCCTGCAGCTCTGGCTCGACGTCGAGGCGCAGCGCTTCGCCGCGCCGGTGCTCCGCGACTTCTACACCGAGCGCGCCGTGGTGCAGGAAGAGCGGCTGCGCAGCATCGAGACGGCTCCCGCTGGTCTCGTCTTCGAGGAGCTGATGCACGTCGCCTTCGTGCAGAGCCCCTACCGCTGGCCGACGGTCGGCTACGCCGGCGATCTCGCCACCATGACCATGGCCGACGCGCAGGCCTTCTTCGAGACGCACTACGTCGCGTCGAACGCGGTCGGGTGCGTGGTGGGCGACGTGTCGGTGGCCGAGCTCGAGCCCCTGCTCCAGAAGACCTTCGGCGCGTTGCCCACGCGGCCGCGCCCCGCCGAACCCCGGTGGACCGAGGCGCCCCAGCGCGGCCTGCGCCGCAGCCAGGTGACCTTCGACGCCTCGCCGCGCCTGTCGATGGCGTTTCACAAGCCCGCGCCGCCCTCGCGCGACGACGCGGTGTTCGACGTGATCCGCGAGCTGCTGGTCGACGGCACCCAGTCGCGGCTGCAACAGGCGCTGGTCTACCGCGAGCGCCTCGCGCAGGGCGTCGGCGTCTCCAACTCGCCGGGCTCGCGCTTCGACAACCTGATGGTGGTGTCGGTGACGCCGTTGGCGGGCGTGACCACCGAGGCGGTCGAAGCGGCGGTGTGGCGCGAGCTCGAGCGGCTCGGCAAAGAGCCGGTGAGCGAGGCTGAGCTCGACAAGGTGCGAAGGCGCGTGACGACCGATCTCCTCCGCGCGATCGACTCGAACGCCGGAGTGGCCGACGCGCTCAGCCGCGCGCAGACGCTGTACGGCGACTGGCGCTACCCGCTCACGTTGCCCTCGGTGATCGAGGGCATCACCGCCGCCGACGTGCAGCGCGTCGCGGCGCAGGCCTTCGTGAAGCAGAACGCCTCGGTGGTGACCCTGGTGCGCCCGTGAGAGCGGCCCCGCTGACGATGCTGGTGCTCGCCGGGTGCGTCGCCACGACGCCGCCCGTGGTGACGAAGCCGCAGCCGGGCCTCGAGGCGAGCCCCACGCGGCCGTCGGTGCGCCAGCTGCCCGCCGCGCTCGACTTCGACCCCACGCGCGACGTGCCCACCGCGCCGCTCGAGTTCGCGTTCCGCCAGCCCGAGGTGGTGACGCTCTCCAACGGCCTGCCGGTGTACCTGCTCGAAGACCACCACGTGCCGTTGGTGCTGGTGCGCGCGCTCGCCGTGGTCGGCACCGTCGATGATCCCGCGCCGCAGCTCGGGCTGACCACCGTGACCGCGGCGCTGCTGAGCGAAGGCGGCGCAGGCGCGCTCGGCGCCGACGCGCTCGACCAGCTGATGGAAGGCCGCGCCGCCGACCTGGGCTCGGGGGCGGGCGACGAGACCTCGCAGGTCAGCCTCTCGCTGCGGGCGGACGATCTCGAGCGGCTGTTGCCGGCGTTCGCCGACGTGGTGCAGCGGCCGCGGTTCGACGAGGCGCGCTTCGCGGTGGTGATCGCGCGAGTGCAGGAATCGATTCGGCGCCGCGAAGATCGCCCCGATGGCGTCGCCTTTCGTGCGCTGCAGAAGGCGGTCTTCGGGCCGACGAGCCTGCTGGGCCGCGAGCCGACCGAGGCGACGGTGAAGGCCATCACCCTCGACGACGTGAAGCGCTGGCACGCGAAGACCTTCGGCGCGAAGGGCACGCGGCTGATCGTCACCGGCGACTTCGATCGGCGCGCGGTGCTGGCGCTGCTCGAGGCGCAGTTCGGCAAGTGGAAGGGCGGGGCGCCGCTGCCGCGCGCGTGGGGGCCTCCGCCGCAGCTCAAGCCGCGGGTGATCGTCGTGCCGCGCAAGATCGCACAGGCCAAGGTGCGCCTCGGCGCCGCCGGCTACCAGCGCCTCTCGCCCGACGAGTACCCGCTGCGCGTGCTGGCGACTTCGCTGGGCAGCTTCGGGGTCGGGCGGCTGTACAAGGAAATCCGCGACGAGCGCGGGCTGGCGTACTCCGCGTCGGCGTCGGTCGCGCCCGGGCCGACCACCGGGTTGTTCACCGCGCAGTTCGACACCCGGCCCGAGCAGGTCGGCGAGGCGCTCAGGCTGGCGTTGCAGATCCTCGGCGGCACGCGCGGCGCGGCACCGCTCACGCCCGACGAGGTGAAGGCCTCGCAAGACATGGCGATCAACGCCTTCGCGTTCCGCTTCGACGGCGCGGCGAAGATCGCGCTCGAGCAGGCGCAGCTCGACCTCCTCGGCTACCCGGCCGACTACCTCCAGCAGTGGCGTGCGCGGCTCGGCGCCGTCACCCCCGCCGCGACCCAGAAGGTGAGCGCGCGGCTCGAGGGAGTGCAGGTAGTGATCGTCGGCCCGGTCGACAAGATGGGTGATCTCTCGGCGTTCGGTGAAGTGATCACCGTCAACGACGTCGAGCGGTTTTTTTGACGAGTCGCCACACGCCCGTACGCTTCGCAACAGCTCGCTGCAGCCCTGCGGCGGCCACCTGGAGCGTTCACGACATGAGCAACAAGCGTAAGAACAGCCGCGTTTCCCTCGACATCTACATGAACAAGTACGTCGCCGGCGTTCCGTACATGACCCGCACGTCCGACATTTCGCGTGAAGGTGTGGGCTTGGCGCACCTGCTCGAGCCGCAGCTGGCGGGCAAGCGGGTGGGGCTTCAGTTCCAGCTCCCCGGTTCTGAAGAGGTCATCTACGCGGAAGGTGAGGTGGTTCGGGAGTGGGCCGACCTCGACAACCGCGAAGAGGGCTCCGGTGTGCGTTTCACACTGCTGACGGAACGGCACCGTCGCCTGATCGACCAATTTTGCGCCCGCACCGACGCCCAGTAATGGGTGTTGAAGGTCGGCGAGCGCCGACCGTAGATTCGACGCCACTTTCGTTTCTCACCCACGGGGGCGTCGATCATGAAGAAGGTTCTGTTGGCCGCGTGCGCGGTCGCTGCAGTTTGTGTGGGCCCGGTCGTCTTCGCTCAAGGCAAGGACGCGAAGGCTGAGCCCGCGAAGGTCCAGCCCCCGGTCGATTGGAAGGGCCAGGTGGTTCGCGCCACCGGCTCGGGTGCGCCCGACATGAAGGCGTCGAACCCCGCGCAGGCGCGCCTCGGCGCCGAGCGTGCGGCGTTGGCCGATGCCCTGCGCAACCTGCTCCAGCAGGTGAAGGGTGTGTCGGTCGACGGCACGAAGAAGATGGGCGACCTCATGGAAAAAGATGAGGTCAAGATGCGCGTCGAAGGCGTGGTGCGCGGCTACAAGATCGTGAACAAGCGGTACTTCTCCGACTCCGGCGTGGAGGTCGAGATCGAGGTGCCGCTGGCGATGCTGTCGGACATCATCGACCCCGACACCACCCAGATGCTCGCGGTCGGCAAGCCCGACGGCGACAAGGGCAACACTGGCCTGGTGATCGACGCGCGCGGCTTGAACGTCACCCCCTCGCTCATGCCCCGCCTGCTCGATGACGCGGGCAAGCCGGTCTATTCGATCGACTCGCTCTCGGCCGACGCGCGCAAGGCGACGGGCGTGGCGGCGTACGTGAAGAGCCTCGAAGACGCGAACAAGCTGCCCAAGGCCGGCGAGAAGCCGCTCGTGATCAAGGCGGCCAAGGCGACCGGCGCCGATCTCCAGCTCGCGCCCGAAGACGCCAAGAAGCTCGCGGCGCTCAACACCAGCTTCCTTGCCGACGGCAAGGTGGTCATCGTTCTCAACTAAGGGCCCCATGAACCACACCACCAAATCGCTGCTGACCCTCGCGCTGCTCGCCCCGCTCGTGGCCCTCGCCCAGGGCGCGACCGTCGTCACCAAGGAAGGCGTCGGGGAAGAGGGCTTCATTCCCAACACCAAGCAGGAACAGGAAGCCTTCGAGAAGGCCAAAGACCGCGCGCTGCGCAACGCCGTCGAACAGGCGGCGGGCGTGCGCATCGACGCCGACACGACGGTGGTCAACAACCAGCTCGTGCGCGACCAGATCTTCGCGAACACCACCGGCTACGTGAAGAAGTTCGAGGTGGTCGAGAAGAAGGTCGAGAAGAACGTCATCACCGTCAAGGTGAAGGCCGACATCATCACCGAGAACCTCGACAAGGACATCGCGGCTGCGCGCGACCTGGTCAAGCGCATCGGCCGCCCGTCGCTGCTGGTGCTGATCAACGAGCAGACGCTGGTCGGCGGTGGCAAGGCGGTCGCCAATTCCGAGGCGCTCGCCGCTGCGCTGACCGAGAAGTTCAAGGCCGACGGGTGGACGATCATCGACGAGCAGGCGATCAACAAGTCGATGGACCTGCACTCCGCGATCTCCATCAGCTCCGACCAGATCAAGAAGATCAGCGAGCTCGCGAAGGTCGACTACGTGCTCTACGGCAAGGCCTCGGTGCGGCAGGAAGAGAAGGGCGAGATGTTCAAGAACGCCGACTACTACCCGATCTCCGGTGAGTACGACCTGACGCTCGCCGCGACCGACACCGCCAGCCAGATCGCCAAGATGGCCGGTGCGCTGCGCATGAGCCCCACCACCAAGGAGACCGGCGTCTCGTACGAGCGCACGGCGCTGCGCGTGATCAACGAGAAGCGCGACGAGATCATCACCCCGGTGCGCCGCGCGGTGCTCGAGCACTTCCGCGACCAGGAAGTGAACGGCCGCGAGCTCAACGTGAGCGTCAAGGGCCTCGAAAGCATGACCTCGGCCAAGGAGTTCTTGAAGGCCGTGGCGACCATCACCGGCGTGAAGGACAGCTCGCAGCAGAAGTTCGGCGACGGCACCGCCAGCTACCGCGTGACGTACCTCGGCTCGGCCGACGACTTCGCGGTGAAGATCGAGGCGGCGACGTTCAAGAAGAAGAAGCTCACCGTCGTCTCGCAGACCGCCAACCAGCTGGAGGTCCAGGTCGCGAAGTGAGGCGGGCGGCGCTGGCGATGCTGGTGGCGGGGTGCGCCCCGAAGTCGGCCACCACGATCCTCTCGGAACGCGAGCTGCCGCCAGTGCGCATCACGACGCGGTCGGAGCTGGTGCTGACCTGCGACCCACCCGACGCCGAGGTGGTGCTCGACGGGGTGCCGCAGGGCACCTGCGACGACTTCGACGGTGACCCCCGCGCGCTCTCGCTGAAGAAGGGCGCGCGGCGGGTGCAGGTGAGGAAGAGCGGCTTCTTGCCGTGGGACACGGTGGTCGAGACTGATGGCACGCGCGTGGTGATGAACGTCACGCTGATCAGCGCGGGCAACTCAAGCGGTGCAAGTGGAGGCGGTCCATGAAGACGACGACGAAGTTCACGCTGCTCGCCGTGCTGGTCTCGCTGAGCGCGTTCGCCGAGGTCGGCAAGGTCGCGGCCCTCGAAGGCGAGGCCTCGCGCACCCCGAAGGGCGGCAAGCCCGAGGCCCTCGCGGCCGGCGCCAACATCGAGCTGGGTGACACCCTCACCGTGAAGGGCAACCTCAAGTTCGAGCTCAACGACGGCAGCGTGATCATGCTCGCGCCGAACTCCACCCTCGAGATCACCGAGGCCGACTTCGAGGGCCAGGAACGCAAGGGCTTCAAGGGCCTGCTCAAGGCCGGCTCGCTGTGGACCAAGGTGAAGAAAGCGCTGGGCGGCGGCGGGTTCGAGGTCTCGACCGAGCGCGCGGTGGCCGGCGTGCGCGGCACCATCTTCCGCATCGACGCCGACGCGCTGGTGAAGGCCGCCAAGAGCAAGCAGGGCCGCAAGGCGTCGATCGTGCGCGTGATCGAGGGCTCGGTCGGCGTCAACCCGACGAAGGCCGTCGCCGACTCCATCTTGAAGCAGCTCAAGAAGAAGCAGGGCCCGCGTGTCGAGGTGGCCGGCCCGAAGGAAGTGACCGCCGACGAGTGGGAGAAGATCTTCGTCGCGCTCTCGGCCAACCAGCAGATCGCCGTGGGCGTCGACCTGTGGGAACAGGCGGAGATCGAAGAGGCCGTGAAGAAGGACGCCTTTGCGAAGTGGATTGAGAAGAACCAGTAACGCGGCCGCGCTGCTCGCCTTCGCGGCGCTCTCGGCCCACGCGCAGGACCAGCGGCCGCTGCCACGCGGCGCCCCCGACGTCTTCTTGCCGGCCACCGCGCGCGTGCACGTGCGCGCGTCGGAAGAGCTCGACCCCGATCGCCTGCGCGATCTCACGCGTCCCGGCGTCACGCTGTGGCTCAGCACGCGCTCGAACACGCTGAAGGCCTCGACGCTGGAGAACCTCGCGCGCTTCGACGTGGCGTGGGTGCAGCTGCGCGCTCCGCTCAAGCCCGTCGACGCGGCGCTGTTTCGCAAGGTGCCGGGCGTGGGCGCGTGGGTCAGCCCGCCGTCGCTCGGGGTGCAGGCGCTCTTGCCGGGGGCGCGGCGCGTCGCGGTCGAGCTGCAGGGCCCGCTCGACGAGACCACCTTCGCCCAGCTCTCGCAGGCGCGGCCCGCCGAGGTGACGTGGCGCCAGCCGCCGCCGATCGATCTGCTCGCCTGGGGCCAGTTTCGCGCGCTCGGGGGGCGCCGCATCATCGCCGCCGACGCGCGGGCGCTGTTGCCGGTGAAGTGTGCCGAGCGCAGCGCGAACGATCCCTCGCTCGAGCTGCACGTGGCCAACCTGCTCGCGCTCTCGAGCGACGTCTTCCCGTGCGGGCAGGGGACGCGCGTGGTGGTGCAGCCGACGGTCGAGACCTGGCTCCTGCAGTCGCTGCTGGTGCGAGATCCCTCGGTCGAGCTGGTGCTCGAGATCGGCGCCGATTCGGAGCGCGCGGTCGCCGCGCGCGGGCTGCTCGATCGCCTGCAGCTGGGGCCGTCGCGGTGAGCGCGCTCGGTGACCTCCACGCCGAGCTGATCGAGTGCCGCAAGTGCCGCCGGCTCGTGAAGTGGCGCGAAGAAGTCGCCCGCGTGAAGCGCCGCGCGTACCGCGACGAGACCTACTGGGGCCGGCCGGTGACCGGCTTTGGCGACCCGAAGGCGCGGCTGTTGATCGTCGGGCTCGCCCCGGGCGCGCACGGCGCCAACCGCACCGGGCGCATCTTCACCGGCGATCGCAGCGGCGACTTCCTCTACGCGGCGCTCCACCGCGCGCGCTTCGCGAACCAGGCGACCAGCCGGTCACGAGATGACGGGCTGAAGCTGCGCGACTGCTACATCACCTGTCCAGTCAGGTGCGTGCCGCCAGACAACAAACCCACCCCGCGGGAGATCGCTACCTGCCAGGGCTGGCTCGATCGCGAGCTCGAGCTGCTCCGGCCGCGCGTGGTGCTGGCGCTCGGCCACCTCGCCTGGGGCGCATGTCTTCGATTTCTCGACTGGCCCGCGCCGACCCCCGATTTTTCTCACGGCGTGCGAGTGCAACACCCCGCATCGGGCCTGTGGCTGCTCGGCTCGTTTCACGTCAGCCAACAGAACACCCAGACGGGAAGGTTGACGCCGGCGATGTTCGACGCCGTGCTTTTGCGCGCGAGATCGCTGCTTGACCGACCCGCTCCGCGGGGAGGATGATTCGCCCCGAAACAAAGGGTTTTCCAAGGAGTCCTGACTACTTCGCAGCGCACAGAAGATCAGCGGCTGCGCACGTTTTCGGTCAGCGTTCCCACATCATCACCAGTCGAACTCATGCGGACTCTCATGCCTGTTTCGAAACTCGGAAAGTTGCTGCTGACGGCGACGTTCGCCGTCTCGACGATCAGCTCCGTTGCCCTGGCCGAGGGCGACAAGAAGGCGGCGAAGGAGGTCGAGCTCAAGAAGAAGGAAACGAGCCTCGCCCCCGACAAGTCGCTGGCCGGCGACGTCACGCGCAAGAAGGAGAAGCGCGATGACGCCCCGACGCTGAAGTACGACCAGTTCCGGCTCGGCGTCGAGATGCAGGTCGCCGAGAAGCGGCGCGAGCAGATCCGCGACCTCCAGCAGATCATCAAGCTCAACCAGGACAAGAAGGAGACGCCGTCGCTCCTCTTCCGCCTCGGTGAGCTCTACTGGGAAGAGTCGAAGTACTACTTCTTCGAGGCGAACCGCAAAGACGACGACAAGATCAAGGCGCTCAACGCCGACGACAAGGCGGGCGTCGAGGCGGCCGAGGCCGAGAAGAACAAGATCCTCGAGCAGAGCAAGGCGTACGCGGGCAAGGCGGTCGAGGCGTACTCGCGCATCGTGCAGGAGTTCAAAGACTTCGAGCGCACCGACGAGGTCCTCTACTTCCTCGGCCTCAACCTGATGGAGATGGGCGACGAGAAGCGCGGCCTGGTCGCGTACAACCGCCTCATCAGCAAGTACCAGAAGTCGAAGTACATCCCCGACTCGTACCTCGCGGTCGGCGAGTACTGGTTCAACGGCAGCAAGGGCAAGCGCGAGTCACTCGAGAAGGCGCTCGAGAACTACAAGAACGCGTCGAAGTTCCCCGAGAACCAGGTCTACGGCTACGCGCTCTACAAGCAGGGTTGGTGCTACTTCAACATGAGCGACTACGAGAAGGCGATGGACCAGTTCAAGTCCGTCGTCCTCTACGCGAAGTTCGCCGGCACCGAAGAGGTCGAGGGCAAGAAGGGCGCGAAGGGCTCGCGCGCCGGTCTCGCGAAGGAAGCCCGCACCGACTACGTGCGCGCGTTCGCCCGCGGCAACGGCACCCCCGGTGAAGCGAAGGACCGCTTCAACAAGCTGGCCGACACGCCCGACGAGCTGCGCATCATGATGAAGCAGCTGGCCAACCTCTTCTACGAAGACGGCAAGGACAAGGAAGCCGCGCTCGCCTTCGACATGCTGATCAAGGAACGGCCGATCAGCCCCGAGGCGCCGGGCTTCCAGTCGAAGATCGTCGACTGCGTGATGCGCGCCGGCAACAAGCAGATGACCGTTCAGCAGGTGCGTCGCCTCGTGAAGATCATGGACGACGTCGTGAAGGGCAACCCGAAGATGGAAGACAAGGACCAGAAGGCGATGGACGAGGCGCGCGAGCTGTCGGAGCGCACCATCAGCCGCCTCGCGGTCGAGTGGCACAACGAAGGCAAGAAGACGCGCGACGAGCAGACCTTCGAGTTCGCCAACGCCGTCTACGCCGACTACCTGACGCTCTTCCCGAAGAACCCCAAGGCGTACGACCTGCGCTTCTTCTGGGCCGAGCTGCTCAACGACAACCTGAACAAGTACGACCGCGCGGCCGCCGAGTACACGACGGTCTTCGCGCAGGACATCGAGCGCCTGAAGAAGAACGAGAAGATGGGCAAGTGGGGCACCAACGCCTCGTACAACGCGATCCTCGCGTGGACCGAGGTGGTGAAGAAGCTCGAGGCCGACGGCACCATCAAGCCCGAGGCGAGCGCCGACCCGCAGAAGAAGCTCACCATTCCGCCGGCGAAGCAGAGCCTGCTCGAGGCGTGTGAGAACTACCTGAAGTACATCGAGAAGGGCGAGAAGAAGGTCGAGATCGCCTACAAGGCCGCGCGCATTTATTACGACTACAACCACCTCGACGAGGCGGTCGCGCGGCTGTCAGACATCGCGCTCAAGTACCCCGACTACAAGTTCGAAGACGGCTCGAAGGCGGGCGAAGTCGCGGCCAACCTGGTGCTCGACTCGTACAACCTCATCGGCGACTGGGCGAAGGTCAACGAGTGGGCGCGGAAGTTCTACGCCGAAGACAAGCTCGCGCAGGGCCAGTTCCGCGTCGAGTTGGCCAAGCTGATCGAGCAGTCGAGCTTCAAGCTCATCAACCAGCTCGAAGCGAAGAAGGACTACGCGAAGGCCGCCGAGGCCTACATGACCTTCGTCAACGAGTGGCCGAAGTCTGACTACGCCGACAAGGCGCTGCACAACGCGGCGATCGACTTCTTCAACGCGCGCATGCTCAACAAGGCCATCGAGGTGCGCAAGCAGCTCATTCAGAAGCACCCCAAGTCGAGCTACGTGCCGCAAGACGTGTTCGCGCTCGCCGAAGGGTACGAGGCGATCGCCGACTTCGATCCCGCGGCCGACTACTACGAGCTGTACGCGACGAACTACGAGAAGAACAACAAGGGCGGCGCGAAGAAGGGCAAGGCGCCTCCGCCGGCCAAGAAGGGCGCTGCCGACAAGAAGCCCGAGGCCGAGCAGGTGTGGGAAGAGCAGAAGGCGCAAGACGCGCTCTTCAACGCCGGCGTCTTCCGCGAGGGTCTGTCGGCGTACAAGCAGGCGCTGAAGAACCGCGAGAAGTACCTCGAGCTCTGGCCGACCTCGAAGGACGCGGAGACCATCGAGAAGTCGATCCTCGACCTGTACGAGAAGATGGGTCAGTGGGGCAAGGTGACGAAGGGCCTCGAGGAATACGAGAAGAAGTACTCGAAGGACCCGAACAAGATCCTCACCGCCGAAGGCCGCATCGCGAACATCTACGAAGAGAAGCAGAAGAACGCGAAGGCGGCGCGCGGCGTCTACTCGCGCATCACCGACTACTACGAGAAGCTCGGCAAGAAGCAGCGTGAGGCGCTGGAGATCACCGCGCTCGACGCCGTGGCCCGCGCCTCGTTCATCGAGAACGAAGACGACTGGAAGAAGTACAGCGCGATGAAGCTGCGGTGGTCGAAGGTGCAGAACATCGGCGAGCTCAAGGCCTCGATCTTGAGCAAGAGCAACGCGCTGCAGGACATCCAGAAGGCGTACACCAAGACCGTCGCCTACAAGTCGGCCGACCCCGCGATCTGCGCGCTGCACAAGATCGGCATGGCGTACGACCAGCTCGCCGAAGGCCTGGTGAACTTCCCCATTCCCAAGGGGTTGCCCGAGGAGATCTTGATCGAGCTGCGGCCGCAGTTCGAGCAGCAGGCCGAGCCGGTGAAGAAGAACGCCGCCGAGGCCTTCACCGCGGTGGTGCAGAAGAGCCAGGAACTCGACGTGTTCAACGCCTGCACGGTGAGCGCGCTCGAGATGCTGCGCAACAAGTACCGCCCGGAGGCCTTCCCCAAGATGCGGGAAGACGTGATGGAGCTCAAGCAGTCGGGCGACAAGCAGCTGGTGATCGGCGGCGACGTGCTGACGTCGATCCAGGCGGTGCCGACCATCACCCCCGAGCAGCAGCAGGCCATCAAGAACAACGCGGCCGAGGTCGGCTCCCGGCCAGTGGCTGACACCATGCCCGAGGTCGACCTGAGCACCCCGAGCAACGACTCGCCGCCGCCGACCAAGAAGGACACCACCACCGCGAAGGCGCCGACGCCCGAGCCCAAGAAGAACACCCCCGCGCCCGCGCCGGCCCCGACGCCCGCGCCCAAGGGCAAGGACGACGAGCCGGAGGACACGCTGTGAAGAACCACCTCGTACTGCTGAGCGCGCTGGCGCTCGTCTCGACCGGTTGCGTGACGACCGGCGGCGCCGAAGGCAACAAGGGCAACGGCAACGGCACGGCCGGCAACAACGGCAACCGGGGCAACAACGGCAACCGCGGCAACGGCGGGAACGACGGCGGCAACAAGGCCGGCGACAACACGCCGCAGATCTCCAACAAGGCGAAGATCGCGTTCGATGACGCGCTCAAGGCCTGGGAGAACGCCAAGAAGAACCCCAAGGCCGTCGACTACCCCTCGCTCGAGAAGCGCTTCAAGGCGGCGCTCGACGCCGACCCGAACCTCGCCGAGGCGGCCTACAACCTGGGCGTGCTGGCCGAGCGCCAGGGCAAGATGAAGGAAGCGGTCGGCTATTACAAAGACGCGCTCGCGCGGAAGCCGAGCCTGCGCCAGGCCGCCGAGAACCTCGCCGTCATCGCGCAGAACAACGGTGACGAGGCGAAGGCGGTGCAGATCTACACCGACATCCTCACCAACTACCCCGACGACGCGGGCAGCCGCGCGCGCATGGCGGAGATCAGCCGCCGCAAGGGTGACAACGACAAGGCCATCGAGCTGGCGCGTGAGGCGCTGTTCCGCGACCCGCGCACCCTGCAGGCCTTCAAGACCATGATGCTCGTGTACTTCGATCAGAAGCAGTACTCGCTGGCGCGCCTCATCGCGCTGCGGGCGAGCAAGATCGACGACTCCGATCCCGAGATTGCGTACACGCTGGGGCTCATCAACCTGAACGAGAAGGACGCGGCCAAGGCGCGCGCGCAGTTCAAGCGGGCGGTCGACGCGCGGCCCGACTTCCTGCCGGCGCACTTCCAGCTCTGCAAGATGGCCTTCGACCAGGAAGACTACGCGGGCGCCGAAGAGCACCTCCGCCGCATCTTGCAGCAGAACGGCAAGAACGCCGACGCGCTGCTCAACCTGGGCGTCGCGTACAAGGGCATGGGCCAGCTCGACAAGGCGATGGCCACCTACGACGAGGTGCAGAAGCTCAACGGCGAGATGCCGGAGCTGTACCTGAACCGCGGCATCATCATCGGGTTGAAGGGCGACCCCGAGAAGGCGATCACGCTCTTCAAGACGTACATCGCGCGCAAGGGCGACGTGCCGGCCGACCACGCCGTGCACACGCTCATCCAGGAGATGGAAGACCTCATCAAGAAGCGCGAGGAGGACAAGCGCATCGCTGCCGAGGCCGCGAAGATGGAAGAGGAGATGAAGAAGCAGGAGGCCGCGGCGGCCGAGGAAGAGCGCAAGAAGAAGGAAGAGGAGTTCCAGAAGCAGAAGAACGACGCCAAGGGCCCCGCGAAGACCGACGGGAAGCCTGATGCGAAGCCCGATGCGAAGCCGGACTCCAAGACTGACGCGCCGCCGGCTGAGCCGAAGAAGGAAGAGCCGAAGCCCGAGGCGAAGAAGGCTCCGGCTCCTGCGCCCGTCGCAGCGCCTCCGCCCGCGAAGAAGGAAGAGAAGAAGAAGGGCGACGAGCCTGACGACGGGCTGTGAGCCGAACAGACGCCGGCGCTGCGACGCTTCTCTCCTCACCCCGACCCTCTCCTCCCGAGGAGGAGAGGGAGATCGGTTTCGCTACGGCGTGCCGGCGTCCGGGGTGGCGTCCTTGCCCCGGCTCAAGATCATCTTGATCCACCGCAGGGCGAACTTGCGTCGGCTCCCCTCGGCGAGGAACGGCGGCACCGAGCCGCCAGGATCACTGAACACCACGTAGGTCACGCGCGTCTTGCCCGCGTCCTTGCCGGTCGCGATCGGCTCGAAGCGCCACTCGCCGGCCACCTTCGCCACGCGCACCCACCCCTTCGGCACCTCGGGCGCCAGCTCGTTGGCGGCCTTGAAGTCGGTGACGCACGACCCATCGGGGAAGTGCTTTCGGGTGGCGCGCACCGCGTAGTCACGGTTGGCGACCAGCGGCGGCGAGATCTGATCGTAGGTGACGCGCTCGTCGGGGCCCTCGCTCAAGATCTTGCGCGACTTGAGGTCGGGCTCTTCGGGGTCGAACTTGCCGTCGCCGTACGCCGCGTCACACAGCGAGTCGACGGTGCGGGTGGTGGTGGTGGTGAGCCTCAGCTCGACGAAGCCCGAGCCCTCGACGGGCCGGCTCTCGGTGACGACGCCATCGGTCTCGTCGACCTTCTTCCACTCGGGGGCGGCGGTGAGCGCCAGCGAGAGCAGGGCGGGGGTGAGGGCGATCATGAGAACCAGGCTCCGATGGCGGGGTGGGCGCGGAGGCGGGCGATGAGCTCGGCGCGTTCCTTCGGGCTGCGCGGTACGCGTTGAGAATGGCCCCACGCCGGCCCCGGCCAGGCCGGGTCGCCGATCTGCCGGGCGATGACGTGCAGGTGGAGCTGGCGCACCACGTTGCCCAGCGCGCCGACGTTGATCTTCTCGGGGTGGAAGAGGTTCTCGAGCGCGCCGGCGACGATCGCCGCCTCGTCCGACAGCGTGCGGCGATCGACGTCGCTCAGGTGGTGCAGCTCGATCACCGCCGGGCGCCTGGGCACCAGCACGCACCACGGGTAGCGAGCGTCGTCGTAGAGCAGCAGCAGCGACAGCTCCGACTCGGCGATGGGCGCGGTGTCGGCGGCGAGGCGCGCTTCGAGGGCGAAGGAGCTCATGGGGGCAGCTGCAGCTTGCGAGTCTGCGCCGCCATGATGCGAATCGTCGAGCGCCGCGGGAGCAATCGGCGCATCAAGAACGACGCGAAGCGGTTGAACGCACCGGGGATCACCAGCGGCCCGTCTCCGAGCGCGTCGAGCGTCTCGGCGACCACCTCGGCTGGCTGCTGCATGCCGGGCGGGGCCCTGGTCGTGGCCTTGAGCAGGTTGGGCGTCGCGGTCGCGCCGGGGCACACGCACAGCACGTCGACGCCGGTGCCCTCGAGCTCGGCCCACAGGCCCTCGGCGAGCGCCAGGTTGTACGACTTGGTCGCGCCGTAGGTGGTGACGAAGGGCGAGCCCTGGAACGCGGTCAGCGAGCTCAAGAGCACCAGGCCCCCGCGCTTGCGCGCCAACAGCCGCGGCACGAAGTGGTGCGCGAGGGCGGTGGGGGTGCGCACGTTCACGTCGAGGGCCTTCAGGTTCTCTTCGAGCGTCTGCGTCTGCAGCGGGCCGATCGGCGAGAGGGCGGCGTTGTAGACGACCAGCCCGACGTCGAGGTCCCTGGTCGCTTCGGCGATGCGCGCGTGCGCGTCGGGCGCGCCGAGGTCGAGCACCAGCGGCCGCGCCTCGGCCGGCAGCGAGGCGATCACCTGCGAGAGGGCCGCTTCGCGGCGCGCGACCAGCACCAGCTTGAGACCGCGGGCCGAGAGCTGTCGCGCGTACTCGGCGCCGAGGCCTTCACTGGCGCCGGCGACCACCGCCCACGGGCCGTACCGTTCGACGAAGGTCATTCAGTAGGGCTGGCGGCCGTTGATGTTGCCGGCCGGCTCGTAGTCACAGACCGTGAACGACCACGGCCCGCTGCCGAAGGGGCTGCCAGTGGTGCAGGACTGGGTGACGCAGCCGATGCCGGTGCTGCCGCGCCAGACGATCTGCGTGTAGTGGCCGCACACCCCGGCGCAGGTGTTCGTCGAGTACGTGTAGTTGGCCTTTTCCGACGCCCAGTCGTCGACGATCGCGGTGGGCGTCATCGCCGAGGTCGAGGCGAAGAGGTTCTCGCCCAGCGTGTTGGGGTTGCGGTGCATGAAGTTGCAGCGCGCGGCCCAGTCGGCGGCGAGCGACGCGGCGGTGGTGGACCAGTGGGTGGTGGGCAGCGCGGGCACCGGCGTGGGCATCGCGGTGAGGCGCACGGCGTCGTGCGCGGTGAGCCATTCCTGCTGCTCGGCGGTGAGCGACGAGCCGGCGTCGGTGCCGGCGTCGGCGTTGGCGCCACCATCGGCGCCGGCGTCAGAGTCAGTGGACGGCGCGCCGCACGCGGCGGCGAGCAGCACGACGGGCAGGATCAGGAGGCGGCTCATGGGTTCTTCGGCTTGGGGCCGCGCAGCACTTCGTACGAGCCGTTCTTGCCGTCGACGGTGAAGAGCGCGGCGAGGCCGTAGCTGGTGGTGCCGTCGTTGAGCTTCCACGGCAGCGGGTTGGCCGAGCCCTGGTCGACGAACAGGGAAGGGTGGGGCTTCTTCTGCGGCAAGACCTTGCCGCTCAGATCGGTGCCCCGCGCGCCGGCCTCGAGAATGTGGCCGTGAAAGCCGAAGGAGATCTTCGCCTTCTGGATCAGCGAGGTCAGCCGCGCATCGCCCACGTTGTCGGCGCCGGGCACGAAGTCGAGCGCCTGCTGGCCCTTCTGGCGCGGCGGCCCGTGTGTCAGCAGCGCGATCGGGTCGTCGCACGCCGCGGCGGCCTTCTCGAGCACGTCGATGTCCTTGTCCTTGTAGACGCAGCCCGCCGCGAGGTGGAGGAACGCCTTGTCGTGGTACCCGCCGAGGCCGAGCACGTCGAGGCCGTCACCGTCGTACCGGCGAATCATGTCGAGGTTGAGCAGGTGCAGCGCGCCCGCCTTGCGCTGCTTCATGATCGCGTAGTTGAGCGCCGCGCCGCGTTCCATGTTGCCGGCGACGATCAGCACCGGGCGGGTGGTGGCCTTGGCGAAGTAGTCGAGGATCGCGTCGAGCGGCTCGGGTTCCGACGCGGAGTCACCGCCGACCACGATGGCGTCGACGTCGGCCTTCTCGAACTGAGCGAGGAAGGTGTCGAGCATCGCCTTCGTCTCGGGCTCGAGATCCTTCACGCCGGCGAGCAGCCCGATGACGACCTTCTTCGAGGCGCGCGGCTTGACGCGCCGCACCTTCACCGTGCCGCCGGTGTGCTCGAAGCGCCAGCCGTCCTTCTCCTTCACGTCGGCGGGCGAGAAGTGCTCGAACGGGCCGTTGCAGTCGAACTGGTAGCGGTCTTCCCACGCGGGGAAGTCGTCGGCGAAGGCGGGGACGGCGAGGAGAGCGGCGCCGAGGCACACGGCGTCGAGGAAGCGGGAGGTCTTCGTCATCTTCATTTGGGGAGCTTCTTCTTCGAGATCATCGGGTCGGTCGCGATCTCTCCGGCTTTTGCCACGGTTACCGGCTTCACGGCCGGAACTTCTGGCTGGGTGATCCCTCCGGCCTGGGGCTGCTCGAGGGTGTAGCTGCGCGTCGTCTCGCGGCTGAGGTCGAGCGGCTGCGAAGTGTCGGTCGCCCCGCGGGCGAGCGCGCGGAAGCGAGACTGCCACTCGTCGCGCTCGGCGAGCGCCTTCGTGCGCCCGTCGCGTTCCTGCTCGATCATGCGGCCCAGCGCTTCGAGCTTGAGGGTGAGCTGCTCGCGCTCACTGACGAGGTTGGCGGCGACCTGGCGCTCGGCGTCGAGGGCCGTCTGGAGATCGGTCGCGCCTTCGGCCTTCTTGTAGGCCACCACCTTCGCGTTGAGCTGGCGCGCGACGGTGCGGGCCTCGTCGCGCTCGGCGGTGGTCTTCTCGAGCGTGGCCTTGATCTTGATCGCCACCTCCCGCGCTTCCTTGAGGGCGGCGGCGTCGGCCTCGAGCTTGCGCTGGAGCTCGACGAGCTGCCCCTGCAGCGCCTCGCCGCGGGCGACGGCCATGCTCAGTGACTCCTCGCGGCGGCCGAGGTCGGACTCGAGCTGGGCGAGGCGCTCGGTGTCGGCGGCCGACGGGCTGGGCGCGAGGGCGGCCTGGGCCTGGGCGGTGGCCAGCTCGGCGCGCAGGCTGGTGAGCTCGGCCTCGAGCGCGGCGGTGCGGGCGGCGGCGAGCTCCAGCTCCGAGCGCGACGAGGTGGCCTCCATCTCCACGGTCGTCGATCGGGCGCGCTCGGTCTCGAGCTCGGCGCGCGCGGTCGACAGCTCGGTCTCGAGGGTGGTGGTGCGGCCGCGCTCGGCTTCGAGCTCGGTCTGCGGCACGGTCTGGCTCTGCAGCGCGGCCAGCTCGGCGCGCACGCCCTCGAGCTCGGTGCGCGCGGCCTCGGCGTCGGCCATCAGCTGCGCGACCTCGCCCTGGGCCGCGCGCGCGGCGTCGAGCTCGGTGGTGAGGCGGGCGCTCTCGGCCCGGGCGCTCTCGACGTCGGCCGTCAGCTGCGCGACTTCGCCCTGGGCGGCACGCGCCGCGTCGAGCTCGGTGGCGAGGCGGGCGCTCTCGGCGCGCGCGGCCTCGGCGTCGGCCATCAGCTGGGCGACGTCTGCCTGCCCGGCGCGCGCGGCTTCCAGCTCGCGCTCGAGGGTCTCGAGCTTCGGGCGCAGCTCGTCGAGCTCGGACGAGAGGCGCTCGCGCTCGGTGCGCTCGGTGACCAGCGCGCGTTCTTTCGCTTCCATCTGCTCGCGCACCTGCTCGTCGAGCGCGGCAGCGCGGGCGCGGGCCTCGTTGCGCTCGGTGGTGATGACCGACTCGCTGGTGGTGTAGCGGGCCTCGCGATCGCTCGCGGCGTCTTCGAGCGCCTTCACCTTCGCCGAGAGCTCGTCGCGTTCCTTCGAGAGGTCGGCGGCGCGGGTCTCGGCGGTCGCGCGGGCGTCGTCGAGCGCGGCGCGCAGCTCGTCGACCTTGCTCTCGGCGTCCTGCGACCGGGTCTGCAGCGCCTCGAGCTCGGCGGCCTGTGCGGCGACGCGCGCGGTGGCCTCGCCCAGCTCGACCGACACGCGGCTGCGCTCGGCGTCGGCGGTGTCGCGGGCGGCGCGCGCCTCGGTGAGCTCGCGCAGCAGGGTGGCGCTGCCGGCGTCGATCTCCTCGCGGGCGCGGTCGAGCTCGGCGCGGGCCTTCTCGCGCTCGCCCACCGCGACGAGGCGCTGATCCTTCTCGACCTGCAGCGAGGTGGTGAGCGCGCGCACCTCTTCCTTCAGCTTCTTCTGGTCGGCCTGCACGCCCTTCTTCTCTTCAGCGAAGATCGCGGCGCGGTCGCGGGCCTCGTCGCGCTCGGTGGTGAGCACGCCGATCTGCTCGGCGAGCTCGGCCTGCTCGTCGCGCAGCTGCGACTTGAGGCGCTGCAGCTCCCCCTCGAGCTGGAGCACCTTCTGCTCGTCGAGCGCGATGAGCGGCGCTTCGCGGCCGTCGTTGAGCTTGCGGCTCACGCGGGCGAGCTTGGTGGTGCCGTCGGTGGTGACGTCGAACGCGACGCGCAGCGTGCCGATGCCGGGGGCGTCGACGATCACCCCGAGCGCGCTGGGCTGCACCGACAAGCCGACGTCGATCGGCCCCGCCTCGCTGTCGGCGTGCAACCCGGCGTCCCAGGTGTCGGTGCTGGTGATGCGGCTGGTGATGTCGGCGGCGTGGGGAGGGCGATCAGCCATGCCCGCAAGCCTAGCCCGGCCGCGCGCGAGCACCGGTTTCAGGGCCCGCGCGGTCGCAACAGAGTGCTACACGCGGTCGCTCGATGAAGCCGTCTCCGATTCGTTACGAGCTGCTCGCGACCGCGCCCTCGGGTGCGCGCGCGGCGATCCTCCACACCCGCCGCGGCCAGACGCTGCTGCCGACCTTCATGCCGGTCGCGACCCACGCCCACGTGCGCGGCCTGTCGATGGACGAGGTGCGCGATTCCGGCGCGACGATCTGCCTGGCGAACACCTACCACCTGCTGCTGCGGCCGGGCGTCGAGGTGTTCCGCCAGTTCGGCGACGTGCACCGCTTCATGAAGTGGCCGGGCGGGGTGCTCACCGATTCGGGCGGCTTCCAGATCTTCAGCCTGCCGGGCTCGCGCGACATCAGCGAGAAGGGCGCGCGCTTCCGCAGCCCGTACGACAACCACGCGCACCTGCTCTCACCCGAGACCAGCATCGAGACGCAGCAGGCCATCGGGTCGGACATCATGATGGTGCTCGACGTGTGCATCCCGTCGACGTCGCCCGAGCCCGAGACGCGCGAGGCGATGGAGCGCACCCACCGCTGGGCCCTGCGCTCGCTCGCCGCGCGCGACGCGAAGGACACCGGCCAGGCGGTCTTCGCGATCGTGCAGGGCGGGGTGTTCAAGCCGCTGCGCACCGAGAGCGCGGGCTTCTTGACGCAGCACCCGTTCGACGGCTTCGCGATCGGCGGGCTGGCGGTCGGCGAGTCGCGCGAGCTGCTCTACGAGATGACGGCCCACACCGCGCCGCTGCTGCCGGCCGACAAGCCGCGCTACCTGATGGGCGTCGGCACGCCGATCGATCTCGTCGAGGCGGTGAACGCGGGCGTCGACATGTTCGACTGCATCGTGCCTCCCAAGATGGCGCAGCAGGGCTACGCGTACACCTTCGAGGGGCAGCTGCGGCTGACCCGCGCCGAGTACCGGCTGGCCGACGAGCCGCTCGACCCCACGTGCGGGTGCCCGATCTGCAAGCAGCACTCGCGCAGCTACCTGCGGCACCTGATGCACGGCAACCACTCGCTGGGCGCGCGGTACCTGTCGATTCACAACCTCTGGCACTACCAGGCGCTCATGAAGCGCATGCGCGACGCCATTCTCGCGGGGCGCTGGGCCGACGAGTACCGCGTGCTGCGCGAGGCGCTGGCGCCGATCAAGGGGCGCTTCCGCTCGACGGGCATGAAGGACGGGGTCTTCGAGCTGGTGACGACGCGGGGTGGTCAGCGCGCGGTGCGGCACACCGGGCACGGTGAGATCATGCACCCGGTCGGCCCGTGGGAAGAGGCGAACCGGCTCTACGTCGACCAGCTCGGCGTCGAGACCAGGCTGCACGAGGAACACGAAGAGCCGCTGCGCATTCTCGACGTGGGCCTCGGCGCGGGCACCAACGCGGTCGCGACGCTCGCGCGGTGGAAGGCGATGGGCGCGCGCTCGAAGCGGGCGCTGGAGATCGTCAGCCTCGAGCACGACCTGACGCCGCTCAAGCTCGCGCTCGGAGACCCGCAGGGCTTCCCGTTCCTGGGCGACTGGCGCACGGCGGCCGAGGCGCTGCTCAACGAGGGCCGGTGGGAAGCGCCGAACGTCAGCTGGCGGCTGATCGAGGGCGACGCGGCGAAGGTGGTCGACGAGCTCGACGGCGTGTTCGAGCTCATCTACTTCGACCCGTTCTCGCCCGAGGCGAACCCCACGATGTGGACCGTCGACTTCCTGCGGAAGATCCATTCCCGCACGCCGCGCGAGGGCGGGCTGCTGGCGACCTACAGCGCCGCGACGCCCACGCGCGTGTCACTGCTGCTGGCGGGCTTTCACGTCGGGGCAGGCGCGAGCACCGGCACCAAGGGCGAGACGACGCTGGCGGCGAGCGCGAAGGGCCTGCTCCAGGAACCGCTGGGCGATCGGTGGCTCGAGCGGTGGCAGCGCAGCTCGGCGCGCGGGCCGCACGGCGGTGAGTTGACGAGCGAGCTCGAGCAGGCCATTCGAGCCCACCCCCAG
Source organism: Myxococcaceae bacterium (assembly GCA_046351675.1). Classification (GTDB taxonomy): domain Bacteria; phylum Myxococcota; class Myxococcia; order Myxococcales; family Myxococcaceae; genus Archangium_A. The sequence continues at coordinate 129,093 of JAXLYB010000003.1, read as the reverse complement.
TTCAAGCGCGCATGAGCCTCGACACCATCAAGAGCCTGCTGGAAGAGCTGCGGCGCATGGGCGTCAACGTGCGCTTCGGCCCCTCGGTCACCGACGCGGAGATCGCCGAGGCCGAGTCGCATCTCGGCTTTCAATTGCCCGAGTCGTACCGCGCCTTCCTGCGCGCGTTCGGGCGCATCGAGCTCGAGCTGGTGCGCACCTGGTTCTTCTACGGCGTGGGCGAAGGCATCGAGAAGGCGCGCGAGTACGCCGGCGAGTTCGATCACTTCCGCAACGACGCCAGCGGCGCGTACTACCCGTCGCGCTTCGTGGTGCTGATGGACGAGGGTGAGTACTCGAACGCCGCGTACGGCTGGGTCTACGACGCCGATCTGAAGGCGCTGCTGCACACCGACGGCGGCAGGTACGTGAGCCGCGACGAGGCCTTCGAGGGCAGCTTCATGGAAAAGCTCATCGATGAGCTGAAGGCGGTGCGCGATCGCGTCGCCGATCCGACCGACGAGCTGGTCGCGGGCGCGGAGGACGAGGTCAACGCCCGCCGCAAGCTGCCGGCCTGATCACGTCAGCAGGCGCAGCAGGTCGTGCCGCGACTCGGCGCCCAGCTTTCGCAGCAGGTTCTGCTGGTGGTACTTCGTGGTGCGCGTGGTGATGCCTTCGTGCGTCGCGATGTCGTCGAGGGTGCGCCCCATCAAGATCAGATCGAGCACGCTGCGCTCGCGGGGTGAGAGCCGCGCGCCCATCGCCAGCGCGTCGACCCGTGCGCGGAACAGGGCGCTGTATTCCTCTTCGCCGACCTGCAGCACGCTGATGGTGGCGTGGCCCGGCCGCCGCCGAGCCCACAGCAGGTTGGCGCGAAAGGGGCCGCTGGCGCTCTCGATGGCGACCGTCGCGCCAGTTCGCTCGTTGCGGAGCGGGCACGCGGGGCAGGGAGCCGGGCGGCCGAACAGCGCGAGGTGGCAGGGCTGCGACGCGTCGACCTTGAGCTGGGCGCCGTTGGAGATCGCCTGCAGCAGGCGCTGCGGTTGCCCCTTCTCATCGAGCGCGATGTCGTAGTGCAGCCCGCTGGCCGGCGTGATGGGGGCCGCCGGAAAGTCGGGGAGAACCTCGACGGCGATCAGCATCACCGCGGTGACGCGCAGGCCCTCGGTCAGCGGCACCAGCTCGAAGGTGGCGAGCACCGGAAAGTTCGCGCGCGAGATGCGCACCTGCACCCGTTCCCGGTTTCCGTCGATCGCCCGGCGCCAGTTCAACGCGAACGCTTCTCGCGCGGCGGGCCCGAGCCAGTCGTCGGCGAAGTGGGTGAGCTGCGGCGAGAATTCAGGCTCGAGCAGGGCGACCAGGGCACGATTCGCGCGGAGCACCCGCTGCGCCATGTTGAGGAGCAGCACTGGGCGGGGGTCGCGATCGAGGAGCTCTGCTCCAACCAATTGCCAGTCGAATTGCTGCGCCACGACGACTCCCGATGAACCGACCGGCGAACATTAGACAAACCTGCGTCAAGACGTCGCCTGTCCTGGCGGACAGTTCGTGTGGCCCCCTGGCTCCTGTTGTGGGCGAACGGCGTCGAAGGTGGCACGTGCGTGATCGACGGTGGTGTTCGCCAGCTCGAGCACGCGTTGTGACGCGTTCGTCACAAGGCGGAGCGCGCCCGAGGCCTGGTCGGAGTTGCCGGCGATCGCCTTGAGCGAGCCCGCCTGCTGCTCGACCGCCTGGGCGATGCCGTTCGAGATGACGAGCAGCTGCTGCATGACGTTCGACAGCTCTTCGATCGAGGCGCAGGTCGCGGTGGTCTCGGCGCGGAGGGTGGTCAGGCGCTCTTCGATCTCGTTGGCAGATTGTGCGCTCTCGCGGGCCAGCGACTTCACCTCTGAGGCGACCACCGCGAATCCTGCGCCGGCCGCGCCCGCGCGCGTCGATTCGATGGTCGCGTTGAGTGCGAGGAGGTGGGTGTGCTCGGCGATCGAGGTGATGAACCGCGTGGCGTCGTTGATGCTGCGCGTGCACTGCGAGAGCACCGCCATGCGCGTCTTCGCCGAGTCGGTGAGGGCCCCTGCCGCGCGTGCGACTGCCGCGGACTCGGTCGCGCGCTGCGAGAGGGCTCGAAGCGTGTGGCTGAGGCCCTCGGTCGCCGCCGCGACGTGTTCGACATGGTCTTTCAGTTGTCCGCACGCTTGCGCGACCTCTCCAGCTTCGAGCGTGGTGCGTTCGGCTGACTCGAGCCCGCGCGACGCCTCGCCGAGCGCCGGAGGTGGCGGCTGTACTGCGGGCGCGGCGGCGGTGACGGTCGCCCAGCTGACGACCCAGCCTCGCGGCCCACCGCCGTGATCGAGGGGCTCGACGCGCACTGGCTGCTCACCGAGGGTCGCGAGGTCGACGCGCTGCCCGGGCGCGAGCTGCGGGTGGGTGGCGAGCGCCGCTTCGGACACCGCCATCACCTGCGAGTGCTGATCGAGGATCACCAGCGGGTGCGACACCACCCTCACCACCGCGCGCAACCAGTCGGCGGGATCTGCCGGCTCGAGGGGGAGCCGCAACGTGCGGCTGATCGATCGCTGTGCTGCGCGTCTGGGCATCGGGACCTCACAGGTGGCACTGCCATCTCAACGTTTCCGCGGCGCAGAATTTTCAGCACCATTTCATCGGCCATTTCAGTGGCCTTGTGGACAGTGTCAGGCCTCTGACGCGTGCGGGAGGTTCACACAGAACACGGTGCCGCCACCCTCGGCGTCGTGCGCGGTGATCGTGCCGCGCGCCTGGCTGACGATCGCGTGGCAGGTGGCGAGGCCCAACCCGGTGCCGCGCCCGGACGGGCGGCTGGTGACGAACGGTTGGAAGAGCCGCTCGCGCACGTGGGGCAAGAGCCCGTGGCCGTGATCGCGAACCGAGAGGCGAACGTTCGGGCCTTCGACCTCGACGTCGAGCTCGACCGTGCCGCCCGCCGGCATCGCGTCGCGGGCGTTGATGGTGAGGTTCAGCAGCACCTGCACCAGCTGCGTCGAGTCGACGTTCGCCCACGCGCCGGCGCACAGCGAGCTCTCGAGGGAGATCGACGGGGTGAGCACGGTGCGAATGAGCCGCTCGGCGCCACGAACGATCTCACTCACGTCGACCCTGCGGGGCGGCGCGGGCTCGCTGCGGAGGAAGCTGACGAGGTGGCGCAGCAGCTCGCTGGCGCGCCGGCTGGCCTCGGTCAGATCGTCGAGGCACTCGCGCTCGACCGGGCCGAGCGGCGCCTGCTCGAGCTGGTGGGCGGCGATCGAGATGACCGGCAGCAGGTTGTTCAGATCGTGCGCGACGCCCGACGCGATGCGGCCCACCGACTCGAGGCGGCCGATCTGGCGAAGGCGCTGTTCGGCTTCCTGCCGGCGCGAGACGTCGCGCACGAGCGCCAGGTAGGTGCGCTCGTCGTGCGGGTTGCGGCTGATCGAGACCTCGCAGGCGAACTCCGCGCCATTCGCGCGCCGCCCGGTGACGCCCTCTCGCCGGTCCATGCGGCGGGCCACCGGGTGGGCCACGAACGCCGCGACGTGCTGCCGATGGTTCGACCACGCGCGCTCGGGCAGCAGCACGTCGAGCGGTTGTCCGATCACCTGCGCGGCGCGGTAGCCCCACAGGCTCTCGGCGGCGGGGTTGAAGGCGATGATGTGGAACCGGGCGTCGACGATGACCAGCGCGTCGGGGATGACATCGTCCAACCAGTTGACGGTCACGGCCGCGACCTTGACCGTTCGCGAGGACAGTGGCGACTGGGTGGCCGGACAGTGCGCGGGCGACAGCTGTCAGCGCAACGCAGCGCGGTCACGAGAAGAACGCCACGAGCGGGTCAGGCTCGGGGACGAACTGCTCGCCGAGCACCAGCCCCTCGCCGAACGCGGCCTTCAGGCGCGCCTGTGCCTCGGGGTCGACGATGCGGTGCCGTGAGAGATCGAACCACTGGAGGTGTCGCAGCCGCGGGGCGAGCCGCACGAGCTGATCGACGTCGCGCTCGTCGAGCAGGCCATTGTGCACGTCGAGCCACTCGAGCTGGGCGGCCAGCGGCGACTCGGCGAGCGCCGCGAGGAACGCCGCGGTCCACGAGGAGTTCGACACCTCGAGGTTCTTGAGCTTCGGCACGTGCTGGCCGGTCAGCAGCGCGGCGAGATCGGCCTCCGAGGTGGCCCGCCCATAGAAGAGCTCGGGTTCCGGAGGCTCGAAGTGCGGCGCGCTGTCGGGCCAGTGACCGGGCCAGAGCACGAGGTGCGAGAGGTCGGGCAGGGGCGTCGCGCCGATCGACTGCAACGTGCTGGCGCGCACGAAGCGCCCGCGCACCACCAGCCGCTCCAGCCGCGCGGGCAACTCCGAGAGCCGCACGCCCTCGCCGCGGAGCTCGAGCCGACGCAGCGACGGGAACTTCGCGAACAACGGCTGAACGTCGCCGATCCACCGCGAGGGGCGAATGATCCGGCCACCCGGCGTGCGCGGCCGCGTGGTGGTCACCATGGAATTCGAGCCCTCGGCGAACTCCAGCTGCTCGCTGTCACGGCTCCCGAGGGTCAGCTCGGTGAGAGACGGCGCGCCGAGGCTGAGCAGCGCGTCGGCGGCCCATTCCCATTCCCCATGCTGGCCGTGCGCCCCCATGCTCACGTCGTCGGGGTAGTGCTGCGACAGGATGAGCGCGCGCAGGAAGCGGCCGCACGGCGCCTCGAGGGCCGCCCGCAGCTCGTCGGCCGCGGAGCCTTCCCACGGGTTCTGCAGCTCGACCGCCTCGAGGTGACCGGCAAACCACGTGGCGTTGATCAGGTCTGACTGCGCGACCTTCACGTCGAGCGGGTGCCAGCCGCCACGCCCTTCGACGCGCTGGCGCTTGAGCTCGAGGATGCGCGAGCGATCGGCCGGCTTCTGCAGCTCCAGCGCGCACAGCTCGCCGGTGGGGTCGCCGTGGGTGGTGAGCCAGTCGGCGAACACCGCCCACGCGGCGCGATCGTGAAGGCGGCTGCGGAGGGTCTCGACGGGATCCATGGTCTTCCTTCTCAGGGCGCGACGATCGCGCGCTCGGCGAGCAGCACGCCCAGCCCGACGACGAGCGAGAGCACCGTCGCCGGCAAGCCCACGCGCAGGTACTGCCAGAACGTCACCTTCACGGTGTCCTTCGCGCCCTCGAAGACGATGAGGTTGGCCACCGAGCCGATGAGGGTGAGGTTGCCGGCGAGCGTCGAGGCCAGCGCGAGCACCTGCCAGCCCAGCTCAGGCTGTTCGAGCGAGGGAATCCACGCGCGGGCGAGCATCACGTACGGCACGTTCGAGAACAGGTTCGACGCGACCACGGTGAGCGCGGTGAAGCCGAACGTCTCGCGCAGCGGCCCGCCGGCCATCAGCGGCGCGAAGAGCGAGCGCATCGCGTCGGCCCAGCCCTCGCGGTTGACGCCCGAGACGACGATGAACAGGCAGCCGAAGAAGAGCAGCAGGCCGTAGTCGACGCGCTTGAGCTCCTCTTCGGGGCTCACGCCCGACAGCGCCATCACCACCGCGGCGCCGACGAAGGCGCTCCACGACATCGGCAGGCCCACGAAGAAGGCGACGAGCACGCCGAGCATCACCAGGGTGCACAGCCCGAGCAGGCGCCGATCGACCGGAGGCCGCGGCCCATCGGGGTGAATCGCGCGCGGACCGAGCTGCGCCCGAAAGCGCCAGACGATCACGCCGTAGACGATGGCCAGCGAGAGCAGCGCCGGCAGCGCCATGAAGAGCAGGAAGCGGCCGTACCCGAGCTGCGAGGTGACGCCGATGATCATGTTCTGCGGGTTGCCGGTGAACGTGGCGACCGAGCCGGCGTTCGACGCCATGCACAGCCCCAGCAGGTAGGGCAGGGGCGGCAGGTCGGCGCTCTTCACCAGCACGAGCACCAGCGGCGTGAGCATCAAGCACACCGTGTCGTTGACGAGGAACGCCGAGAGCAGCCCGCTGATGCCGACCAGCGCGAGCAGCAGCCCCTTCGGAGATCGCGCGGCGCGCAAGACGTACCAGGCCGAGGCGCGAAAGAACGCGGCGCGCGTGAGGTACGCGGCGAGCACCATCATGCCGAGCAGCAAGACGAGCGTGTCGAGATCGATGGCCCGCGCGATCTCAGCGGGCGGCACGACGCCGAGCACCACCATCGCCGCGGCACCGACGAAGGCCGCGCCGGTGCGATCGAGCTTCAGGCCCGGGATCTTGAAGCCAGACAGAAAGACCCAGGTGACGAGGAAGACTGCGAGGCCCACTCAGCCTTTGGCCTTCTTCTTCTTTCCACCGCTCGCGGCGGCCTCGGAAGCCGGGGCGCGGTGCGGACCCTTGCGCTCGTCGTCACCCGACGCCGCAGCAGGCGCAGGAGCCGCGGCGGGAGCCGGCGCCGGCGCACCACCACGCGCGAGCGAGGCCTTGAGGGCTTCCATGAGGTCGACGACCTTGGCGACGGGCGCCGGCGCGGGCGTGAGATCGACCGCCTCGCCCTTGATCTTCTTGTCGAGCATCTCGCGCAGCCGCTCGCGGTACTCGTCCTTGTACTGGCTGATGTCGAAGGTCTGCTTCGCCATCGCGGTGATGAACTGCTTGGCGAGGTTGAGCTCGGGCTCGGTCACCGTGGCGTTGGGAATGGGAATGTCGCCGAGCTTCTTCACCTCTTCGGCGTAGCGGAGCTGCTGCATCACGATCGCGCCGTTGAGCGGGCGGAACACCACCAGCTGCTGGCGGCCGCGCGCGACGTACTTGGCGACCGCGGCGTAGCGGGCGTCGGTCAGCGCCGAGGCGAGCAGCTTGTAGGCACGCTCCGCGCCCTTGTCGGGGCCGAGGTAGTAGCCGCTGTCGAAGTAGAGCGGGTCGACCTGGTCGAGGGGCACGAACTCGGTGATGTCCATCGAGCGCGAGGTGGCCATCTCGAGCTTCTCGAGCTCCTCGTCGCTCACCACGATGTACTGGTCCTTCGCGTACTCGTAGCCCTTCACGATCTTCTCGCGGGGCACGATCTCGCCGGTCTCGGGGTCGAACATCTGCTGCTTCAAGCGGGTCTTCTTGTCCGCGTGCAGCTGGTTGAAGCTGATCTTTTCGGTGGTGCTGTTGGCCGAGTAGACCTTCACCGGGATGTTGACCAGCCCGAAGCTGATCGTCCCACTACCCATCGCGCGTGCGCTCATGGCAGGACCCTACAACCGTTCATGAACGCCGACGACATCGAGCTGCAACTCGCGGAAGCCCGCACCACCGCCTTCACCAAGGAAGGGTGGGCGTTCGAGCTCAAGCTCGACGGGTTCCGGCTGTTGGCCGAGCGCATCGGCGGCAAGGTGCGCCTGGTGCTGCGGCGCGGGCGCGAGGCGACGCGGCAGTTCCCGGAGATCGTGCAGGCGCTCGAGCAGATCCCCGGCGGTGACTTCATCTTCGACGGCGAACTGGTGATCCAGGACGAGCACGGGCGGCCGATCTTCCAGCGCCTGCTGACCCGAGGCACGCTCACCGGCCAGCGCGAGATCGACGCCGCGATGCGCCTGAGCCCCGCGGTGTTCTTCGCGTTCGATCAGCTGATGGAAGGCGGCACCGATCTGCGCAGCGTGCCGTTGCGCGATCGCAAGGCGGTGTTGATGCAGCGGCTGCCCAAGGGCGTGGGCGATGGCCGCGTGCTCGCCGTCGAACACGTCGAGACCGAGGGCGAGCGCCTGCTCGAGGTGGTGCGCGCGCAGGAACTCGAGGGCATCGTCGCGAAAGAACTCGACGCCCCGTACCGCGCCGGCCGCGGCCATGGCTGGTTCAAGATCGCGCTCAAGCACGTCGCCGACTTCGCGGTGGTCGGGTACGCCGACGACTACAACGCGCTCTACCTCGCCACGTGGGACGGCCTGCAGTTCGTCTTCGCCGGCAAGGTAGGCTCGGGCATCACGCCGAAGATCTCCGAGGCCATCAAGCCGCTGCTCGACGCCACCACGCTCAAGCACCCGCCGTGCATCGGAGAAGTGCCCACCGAGAAGGAAGCGCGGTGGTGCACGCCGAACCTGGTGATCGAGGTGCGGTACAAGAATTGGCCCGAGGGGCTGTCGATTCGCGAACCCGCGTTTCTGCGCTTTCGCGAAGACAAGCTGCCCACCGAGTGCCCCACGCCGACCACCGGTCACGCGCCGTCGCCGTCGCTCGCGCTCACGCCGTCGCGGGGCACGAAGATCTCCAACACCGACAAGGTGCTCTTCCCCGACGACGGGATCACCAAGGGCGAGATCCTCGAGTACTACCGGCAGGTCTCGAAGTGGCTCTTGCCGTACCTGATCGATCGGCCGCTGATGATGACGCGGTACCCCGACGGCATTCGCGGGAAGTCGTTCTTCCAGAAGGGCGCGCCGCTCAAGTCGCCCGACTTCGTGCGGACCATTCGCGTGCGCAACGAGGAAGAGAACCGCGACATCGATCAGATCGTCTGTGACGACCTCCGCACGCTGGAGTGGTGCGCCAACCTCGCCACGCTACCGATTCACCTGCCGGCCTCGCGCGTCGGCTCGCTCGGGTTGGCAGACTGGGCGGTGATCGACTTCGACCCCAAGGGCGCGCCGTTCGAGCACGTGATCGAGCTGGCGCAGGCGCTCCACGCGCGGTGTGAGCGCGCCGGGCTGCCGACGTACCCGAAGACCAGCGGCGCGAACGGCATGCACGTGCTGATTCCGCTCGCGAGGCAGCTCGATCACATGGGCGCCAAGCAGCTGGCCGAGCTGCTCGCCGCGTTCCTCGTGCAGGACCTGCCGGCGCTCGGCACCCTGGAGCGCTCGATTCCGAAGCGGCAGGGGCGGGTGTACGTCGACGCCTTTCAGAACGGGAACGGCAAGCTGATCGCCGCGCCGTTCTGCGTTCGTGCGCAGCCCGGGGCGCCGGTGTCGATGCCGCTCACGTGGGACGAGGTGAAGCCGGGCCTGACGGCGCGCAGCTTCACCGTGCGCAATGCGATCGCGCGGCTCGAGGCGATCGGTGATCCCATGGCGCCGGTGTTGACCCAGAAGGTCGATCTGCAGGCCGTGGTCGCGAAGCTCGCGGGGTGATCGATGGCGGCGAAGAAGAAAGAAGGCGGCGTCGAGCGGTCCTGGCGTCGCATCGAGTCGTGGTTCGCCGATCGTCATCCCGAAGTCGCACTCGGCCTGGCGAAGGGAGCGAGCGAGAAATCAATCGCCGCGGCCGAGAAGAAGCTCGGCGCGCGCTTCCCACCCGACGTGCGCGCCTCCTTCCTCGTGCACGACGGGCAAGTCGACGAGCCGGGCGTGCAGCTCTGGCCGTGGGCGCGACGGCTGGGCTCGCTCGAGTCGCTGACCGCGTGCTGGACGGGCGACCGCAAGTACTTCGACGAGCGCACGATGGCCGAGCGGCTCGACTGGCTCAGCGACGACCGAAAGGTCCGCCAGGTGCACCTGCACCCGCGCCAGGTTCCGCTCGGGGGCTCGCGCCACTGGGACTACGGGCGCCTGCTGGTCGACCTGATCCCCGGGCCCGAAGGCGTCGAGGGGCAGATCATCGCGCGCGACGACATCGACCTGGTGTTCGTCGCTCCATCGTTCGGCGCGCTGCTGGATCGCATCGCGACCGGCCTGGGGGACGGCACGATGGTGCTCGAAGGCGAGGGTGACGAGCGAGTGCTCGGCTACCGCACGAAACGAGGCAAGCGGCTCTTCGCGGCGAAGTACTTCGCGAGCTGAGCCGGGCTTCCCTCAGCGCCCCTGCGCGACGCGCCGCACGACGACGCCGGCGATCTGCATGCCGAAGATCGAGGTGACGAAGGCGACCGACCCGTCGATCTGGTTGCGGTGCTCGCACGAGTGGAACTCGTTCTCACCCTGCGGGCACACGCACATGAAACCGCCGTGCGCCTCGTCGTAGGTCAGCTCGAACGGATCTCGCCGCGGCTCGATGGAGAACACCGCCGTGATGCCCGTGGGCTTGTTGGTGTCGACGCCGTGCTTGCGCTTCAGGAGCTTGCGCACGTCCTTGGCGAACGGGTCCATGTGCGTCTCGCACAGATCGTCCACGCGGATGTACGTCGGGTCGAGGCGGCCCGCCGCGCCCATCGAGCTGACGACGGGGATGCCGCGCTGCACGCACGTGTTGAGCAGGTGGAGCTTGGCCTTGATGTTGTCGATCGCGTCGACCACGTAGTCCCAGTGCCCCTCGAGCAGGCGCTCGCTCGAGTCTTCCCGGTAGAACTCGACGATGCCCTTCACGTCGCAGTCGGGGTTGATGGCCTTGCAGCGTGCTTCCATCAGCTCGGCCTTCGGCTTGCCGACGGTGCTGACGGTGGCGTGGAGCTGGCGGTTGGAGTTGGTGACGCACACCACGTCGAAGTCGACCAGCGTGAGGTGACCGACGCCGCTGCGCACCAGGCCCTCGACCGCGTAGCTGCCGACGCCGCCGAGCCCGAAGACGATCACCCGGGCGTCCTTGAGGCGCTTCATGCCCTGGTCGCCGATCAGCCGGCCGGCGCGATCGAAGCGGCGGTGGAGCCGGAAGGGCTTCTCGACGGCAGGGGCGGGTGGCGTGGGGACGACGTTCTCGAGCTGCATGGCGAGCGCACATACTCCAGCGCCGCGACGGAGCGGAAGGTGGTGCCCTCTGCTACGAGCGCGCCCGTGGACTGGGAACCGCTTCCGCTCTTTCACGTCTTCTCGCTCGAGGGCGTCCCCGCGCGGGGGTGGGTTCACGACCTCGCGGTCTGGCATCGTTGCGCGGCAGAGCTCGACTTCCTCGTCGGTGCGTAGGGCGAGCCGACCGGCCTGCGCACGTCCCAGTCCGATGGCTCGACGGACTGGCTCCCGTTTCCGAAGCTCACGTGGTCAGCAGAAGGCCACCGGGTGTGGACCACGCGTTACGCGGCCCAGAAGCACTTCCCGGCGTACCGCTTCGTCGACATGGAAGCCTCTTGCCCGACCTGGGCCGAGCAGGACGCTCGCCGCGTCAGCCCGCAGTTCGAACTGAAGGTCACCGCGAGCCTGGCGCAGCCGCCCGTGGGCGCTCGCCACCAGCTCGTGCTCGCGATGCGGGACGAGTGGATGCAGCGGCTCGGAGAAGCGCGTGTCATCGACGCGCTCGCGCGCATCGCCCCGCACCTGGGTTGCTTCTCGGCGATGCGGGCGCGCCGCCGCGATTTGCTCAACCTGCGCGTGCCGCCAGGCCCCCAGCGCGATCAGGGGCTCGCCGAGCACGAGACCCCGTGGACGGCGATCGACGGCGTTCCCCTCGAGGCCCGCCGCGACGACGTGGTGGATGCGCCCGACAGCGCCGGCCCTCGCCGCCGTTTCACACACCGCGATGGGCGGACCGTCGAACTCGCCGTGATGCGCGGCGCGGTGCGCCTCCAGGTCGATACCGGTGACGGAGACCTGGTGACGCGCGACCGGCGTGCCGACGACCCTGAACGGGCGCTCGACGCGCTCGGCGCCGAGTTCGTCTCCGACGGCTTCGTTCAGAGCGGGAAGTCGTAGGCGAAGGTCAGCACCGTCTCCTTCTTCTCGTTCGGCTCCAGCAGCAGCTCGCAGCTCTCGAACTCGTGGCAGGTGAGCGTCACGGGGAACGCCGTCGGCACGGTCTTCAGCGCGTCGAGCGCGTCGGTGATGATCACCTTCTGCAGGTTGGCGTCGCTCTTGATCGGCATCACCTCGAGCGCCTTGCGGATCAGCGCGACACCCTCGGCCGGGGTCAGCTTCGGCCCGATCGCCTTCCCCTTGAGCGCGAAGCTCAGGCCCAGGTGCACGCATCCGCCGACCCCCAGCGTGACCTCGGTGCCATCGGCGAGCCGCACCACGTCGCGGTGGTTGCGCTTCACCTTCTCGCTCTTCAGCAGCTTGCTGCCTTTCGGGAGCTTCGACGCGTCGATCTGCGGCTTGAGCGCGTCGGCGTTGAGCACGCAGTCCGCGTCGCCCTGGGCGAACGCCGGCATCGAGCCCAGGCACAGCACCACCGCCAACGCGCCGCGGATCATGCGGCGCATCATGCCGCGAACGACTTGAAGAAGCGCCGGGCATTCTCGGTGGTGAGCGCGCGGGCGTCGACGCCCAGCGCGGCCGACAGCGCGTCGACCACCAGCGGCAACCGGGCCGGCTCGTTGCGCTCGGCACGGTGCGGGTGGGGTGACTGATCGGGCGCGTCGGTCTCGGCCATCAGCCGCTCGGGCGGCACCTTCTTGAGCGCCTCCAGCGGCCGCCGCGCCTCGGGGAACGTGATCGGCCCCGCGAACGAGAAGTGACACCCGGCCCGCACGTAGAACGGAGTGAGATCCGCCGAGCCGGAATAGCTGTGCATCAGCAGCCCGGCCTCGGGAAGGGGGTTGCTCTTCAAGTACAGCTGCAGGTGCGGGTGCGCGCGGAAGCAGTGCACCAGCAACGGCAACCGGTGCTTCTTCGCCAGCGCGACGTGGGCCTCGAAGACGCGCAGCTGGCGATCCATCGAGGCGCCGGCCTCGCTCGGGCCGTCGAGGCCACATTCTCCGACCGCGATCGCGCCACCGCGCGAGAGCAGCGAATCCAACGTGGCGAGGTGGCGATCGTCGTCCTTCGGGTCGAGCTCCGGCAGCAGCTGCGGGTGGATGCCCAGGCCCACCTGCACGCGCGCATCGCGTCGAGGCCACTCGAGCAACGCTTCCCAGCTCGCGGGGCCGATCGCGGGCACCACCATGCCGGTCACTCCCGCCGCCCAGCACCGAGACAACACCGCTTCCCGATCGCCGTCGAACCGCGGCACGTCGAGGTGGCAGTGGGTGTCGATCACCGACTCAGGCCGTGAAGTTCGGCTTGATGCCTTCCTTCTCGGCGCGCGCGACGATCGCCTGGTGCTCGGTGGCGTCGACCGGCGTCGCCTCTTCCATCAGCATCTGCGGCACGTCGTCTTCGACGCGGTACTTCTTCCGCAGGCGCGGGTTGTAGAGGAAGCGATCGGCGGCGAAGTACAGCAGCGGCCCCTTGTCTTCAGGGCACGCCAGGATGTCGAGGAGCTTCGGGTCGAGCGCCATGGCCGCGCTCTAGCACCCAGTCCCCCGGCGGCAACTCAGATGAAGACGATCTTGCGGCCCACGCGCTCGGAAAGCCGGTTCGACCCGAGCACGCGAACCACCGCCTCGGTATCGCCCAGCGCGTCGTACGCGGCGGAGATGAGATCGCCGACCGTCAGCACCTTCGGCGCCGCCTCGACGTGGACCTTCTTGGTGCGCATCTGCGGCATCGGACGACGGCCCTGCATTTTGCTCTTCTTCATGGTGAACCCTCCCGTGATGGGCGCTACATGAGCACCGCGCGTGCCAGTTGATGGCGCGCCAGCTTCTCGACGGTTCGGTGCTCGCCTGATGGTTCGCCTTCGACTCACCCCCCGCCTCCTCACTGCCCTTGCAGTGCCGTTGATCGCCGTCAGCGCGTTGCCGGCGTACGCCTTCGAAGAGACCTCGCGGTACACCGAGGTCGATGCAGGCGTACACGTGCCGGTGCTGACGAAAGCGCCGACGCTGGTGACCTTCGTCGAAGCGCAATACCCCGCCGAGGCTCAGAAAAAGGGTCTCACGGCCTCGGTGAAGCTGATGATCACCATCGGCGCCGACGGCAAGGTGAGCGAGGCGATCGTGACGGGTCCGGCGGGCGAGGGCTTCGACGAAGCGGCGGCCGAAGCGGTGAAGCAGTTCATTTTCACCCCCGCGGAGGTCGACTTCGCCCCAGCCCCGGTGCAGGTCGAGTACGTCTACAACTTCGTGCTGAACGTCGCGCCCGACGCAGGGGTGGATGTCGCACCCGAGGCGCTCGACGCCGGCGCTCCCGCGAAGCTCGAAGGCACGCTCTACGCGCGCGGCACCCGCGGCTTCGTGCCGTCGGCGATCGTCTCGTGTGACAACGACCCCGGCCACGAGACGTACAGCAACGAGGCGGGCCACTTCGCGCTCGAGACGGTGTCGGGCGTGTGCCTGGTGCGCATCGTCGCGGCCGACTTCGAGCTCTTCACGACCAAGGAGCCCCTCGAGCCCGGCGAGACCAAGGAAGTGAAGTACTACGTGCTGCCGAAGATCACCGGCCTCCAGACGATCGTGAAGGATCAGAAGGAGCGCAAGGAGGTCGTCCGCCGCACCATCAGCCGCGTCGAGGCCCAGAAGATCCCCGGCACGTTCGGCGACCCGATTCGCGTCATCCAGAACTTCCCCGGCGTGGCGCGTACGCCGTTCGGCCTCGGGCAGCTCATCGTTCGCGGCGCCAACCCCAACCAGACGCTGACCTTCTTCGACGGCGTCGAGATCCCGCTCCTCTTCCACCTCCTCGGCGGCCCGTCGGTGGTGAACGGCGAGTTCCTCGACAAGATCGACTTCTTCCCCGGCGGCTTCGGCGCCCGCTACGGCCGCGCGGTCGGCGGCGTGGTCGACGTGAGCAGCCGCAAGGGCGCGTCTGACACGTGGCACGGCGTGGCGAAGGTCGACATTCTCGACGCGAGCCTGTTCGTCGAGGCGCCGATCACCGACAGCATCTCGGTGGCCGCCGCGGCCCGGCGCTCGTACGTCGACGCGTTGCTGCCGCTCTTCCTGCCCAAGGACCCCAACGGCGGCTCGCTGCTCGTGCTGCCCGCGTATTGGGACTACCAGGTGCGCCTCGACGTGGGCGGCAAGAAGGGCGAGAAGCTCAAGGACGGCCAGTCGCAGTTCTCGGTCTTCGCGTTCGGCTCTGACGACCAGCTGCGCGTGGTGGCCACCGGCGGCGGCCGCAACCGCGATCTCACGCTCGACACCCACACCAGCTTCCACCGCATCATCGGCGGGTGGTCGTTCAAGCAGGGCAACACCACCTTCAAGCTGACGCCGTACCTCGGCATCGATCTCGCGAAGGTGAACTTCGGCATCGCCCAGCTCACGGCCAATGACTACACGGCCGGCATTCGCGCCGACCTCGGCATCGACGTGAACGACTGGCTCACGGTGCGCGCGGGCGTCGACGCCTACAACGACACGCTCGTCGGCGAGGCCGAGATCCCCACGCTCTCGGGCGTGCAGTACATCAGCTTCCCCGGCGCGGACCCCAAGGTGGGCAAGACGCAGTTCAACGCGCTCATCAACACCTTCGACGGCGCGCTGTATTCGGAAGCCGACTTCTCGGTGGGCAAGTTCACCGCGACGCCCGGCATTCGCCTCAGCCACGCGTACATCAACGGCCAGGTGCGCGACGCGGTCGACCCGCGGTTGTGGGCCCGCTACCAGCTCTTCGACAGCACCTCGATCAAGGGCTCGATCGGCCTGTACACGCAGCCTCCGCCGGGCGCGCAGATGCAGCCCTCACCGCTGGGCAACCCGAACCTCGGCTACGAGCGCGCCTTCCAGAGCTCGATTGGCGTGGCGCAGAAGTTCAGCGACTGGGTGAACCTCGATCTCACCGGCTTCTACAACCGCCGCTACGACAACATCGTGCAGCCGGGCGAGACGACGGTGAACCCCGACGGCACCACCACCATCACCCAGTCGGCGAACAAGGGCCTCGGGCGCGCGTACGGCCTCGAGGTGATGCTGCGCCACGAGGTGTCGAAGTACTTCTTCGGGTGGATCGCCTACACCTTGAACCGCAGCGAAGAGCGCCGCGCGGGCACCACCAACGCCTACGAGGTCAGCACCTTCGACCAGACGCACATCCTCACCGCGGTCGGCAGCGTGAACTTGCCCTGGGGCTTCACGCTCGGAGCGCGCTTCCGCTACGTGACCGGCCGCCCCAAGTCGGCGCTGATGCACGACTTCGACATCTACCAGGCCGATTCCAACGGCTACTCGGGCCAGTTCGGGCCGGCGCGCGCGTCGCGCATCAAGGACTTCCACCAGCTCGACATTCGCATCGACAAGGACTTCGTCTTCAAGTCGTGGACGCTCACCGCGTACCTCGACATCCAGAACGTCTACAACGCCCAGAACGTCGAGGCGTCGTTCTTCGATTACCGGTTCCGCGTCGAGTACGAGGTGCCCGGCATTCCGTTCCTCCCGGTCATCGGGCTGAAGGCGAGGCTGTGATGGTTCGCTCGCGCGCATTTCTCGTTTCGCTTTCCGTGGCCCTCTTCGCGGCGGTCGGCTGCGTGACGCCTGAAGATCAGCCCACCAACGTGCACGACCTGCGGGTGCTCGGCATGCGCTTCGAGCCGCCCGAGGTGTTGATGCGCGGCTGCAACGCGGGCCTGCTGCTGGGCTCGTTGGCGGGCGCGGCCGACGGCGGGTCGATCATGCTGCCGCCGCAGTTCCAGGTGCTGCTCGGGCTCTACGCGTCGACGCCGCTGCAGTTCACCGCGTTGATCGCCGACCCGAAGGGCAACGGCCGCGATCTCAACTACCGCCTGCTGGGCTGCGCGAACCGCGGCGACCGCGACTGCAACAACGAGGGCGACTACGTGCTGCTCGAAGAGGGCATCACGCACGGCGGGGAGTTCAAGACCACCGTCACGCCCGGCATCCAGTTCCTCGACGACGGCATGGCCACGCCGCTGCTGCTCGAGGTGATCCAGCAAGACACCTTCAAGGGCCTGGGCGGCATTCGCGTGCCGGTGGTGCTCGAGGTGTGGGCCAGCGACACCGGCGAGAAGATCTACGCGCAGAAGCTGATGGTCTACTCGTGCCAGTTCTTCCCGACGATGAAGCAGAACATCACCCCCGAGTTCCGCGGCATCGATCTCAACCAGGTGATGTGGCCGGAGAACGAGGTGCCCGAGGTGCACGGCCGCGCCGAGCTGAACCTCACGCCCATCGACTTCACCGACCTGCAGGAAACCTACGTGGTGCCCACCATTCAGCTGAAGCCGCTCGAGCTGACCGAGGCGTGGAAGGTCACGTGGATGACCACCAGCGGCACCATGAGCCCGTACAACACCGGTGGCACCGACTTCTCGGGCACCGAGGGCAAGCACCTCGCGAAGTGGAAGCCCGACCAGGTCTCGAACGAGCCGGCCGACGTGACGTTCTACTTCGTGGTCAGAGACGGGCGGGGTGGCAACTCGTGGATCACGAGGCACCTCAAGTGGTTCCCCGACTGAGCTGAGCCCCAGCGCGGGGTTTCAGCTCTGGGTGACGCGCACCGTGGTCTTCATGTCCTTCCCGGTGTCGGGATCGCGCGCGGTCATGGTGAGAATGCCCTCGACGTTCACGTCGAAGGTGATCTCGACCTTCACGTTGCCGCGGGGGCCCTGGCGAATGCCCGAGAAGGTGAACTCGCCGAGCTGCTCGTTCTCCTTCGCCTTGCCGTGATCGCCCTGCCAGATGCGCATGATGAGCTCGCTCTGGTTGTCCACCGAGGTGGTGCCGGTGATCTGCTTGGCGTTGGGAATGGGGCTGTTGCGCGGGAAGACGACGTGCATGTCGCCGTCGGCCTTCTCGAGGCCGATGCCCATGGGGATCACGTCGAGCAGCTGCAGCTTGAGGTTGCTGTCGTCAGAGAGCGAGAACGCGTAGAGCGCCGCGCCGATCGCGACCGCCTCGTCGGGGTGCACGCCCTTGCTGGGCGCCTTGCTGAAGAACTTGGTCAGGCGGTCCTGCACCACCGGCATGCGCGTCTGCCCACCGACCAGCATCACCTCGTCGATCTCGCGGGTCGACAGGCCTGACTCGACGAGCACCTTGGCGACGATCTTCAGCGTGCGGTCGACGAGATCAGCGGTCAGCTTCTCGAGCAGCTTGCGGGTGAACTTCATCTCGATGTTCAGGGGCTGGCCCTGGGGCGTCATCGTGATGAACGGAATGTTGAAGGGCGCCTCTTCGCGCGAGCTCAGGTCGATCTTGGTGCGCTCGGCGAGGTCTTTGATGCGCTGCATCGCCACCGGGTCGGTCGAGAGATCGATGCCGGTCTTCGATTTGAACTCCGACAACACGTAGTGAATCATCGCGTTGTCGAAGTCGATGCCGCCCAGGAAGATGTCGCCGCCGGTGGCCTTCACCTCGAACACCTGGTTGCGAATCTCGATGATCGAGACGTCGAAGGTGCCGCCGCCGAGGTCGTAGATGCAGACCTTCTGGTTGAGGCTCTTGCCGATGCCGTAGGCGAGGGCGGCCGAGGTCGGCTCGTTGATGATGCGCACCACCTCGAGCCCGATCAGGCGCCCGGCGTCCTTCACCGACTGGCGCTGGCGATCGCTGAAGTAGGCGGGCACGGTGACCACGGCCTTGTTGACCGGCACCTTGAGGTGGTTCGAGGCCACGTCGCGGATCTTGTTGAGGATGCGCGCCGCGACTTCCTGCAGCGTCATCTCCTTCTTCGCGATCTCGATCGTGACTTCCTTGTTGTCGGACGACGGCTTCACGCCGTACTGCACGACCTTCTTCATCGTCTCGACGATGTCCGACGTCGCCGAGCGGCCGACGAGGCGCTTGCTGCCGTAGATGGTGTTCTTCGGGTTGAGCTGCCACTGGCGCTTGGCCTCGTAGCCGATGAGCTCGTTGCCCTTGTCGTCGACCGCGAAGATGGACGGGATCGTGTACTCGCCGCCCTTGTAGGGGATCAGCTTCACGTTCGGCTGACCGTCCTTGTAGCCATCGACATAGGCGGCGCAGCTGTTGGTGGTGCCGAGGTCGATGCCGATGATCGTTTCCTTCTCGCTCACGGGCGGGGAGTGTAGGCGATAGGGCTGGCCTGTCGAGTCATCTTGACGCGACCGGTCGTCGGGGGAGAGCACGTCTCATTGTGAAACCCGGCCAGCCAGCCGGGCGCGGCGAGAAGCCCCTCAGCGGTCGAACCGCGCGTACCCGTCGATCACCTCTGACCACGTCGCCAGCGTCACGCCGCCCGTCGCGACCACCGAGTCGATCGACACGCCGGTGACGAGGTCGACCGCCACCAGCTCGAGCGTCGAGTTCGGCTGGGCCGCGGGATCCTGCCCCGGCGCGGTCGGCACCGTCGGCCACGGCACGCTCGCCTGCCCATTGCTCATCGCGAAGTAGATGGTGTGCCGCGTGTCAGACCCGGTGAGGCTCGCGCGCGCGAACTCTCCGCCCGTCGAGTACACCGAGTTCCACGCCGGCTGGCCGGGGTTGAAGGTGCGCGAGCCGGGCGCATACGAGGTGTCGGCCGGCGCGGGGAGGAAGGGCGTCACCAGCACCCGCGTGCCGAGCACCGGCGTGCGGAGCAGGCGCCCGCTGAACGTGTCGCCGCGCGCGTTGGCGGCGAGCACCCACAACCCGGGTTGTGCGATCTCCAGCCCGTTGTAGGCCGCGCCACCGCGCACCACGATGGGGTCGATCTGCCGCAGGCCGTCGGCGCCCGGCTGACCGGCGGCCTTCGACGCGAAGCCGGTCGGCAGCATGCCCGCGTTCTGATCGAACAGCGCCGAGCTGACGAGCACGGTGTCGAAGGTCGACGGCACGCCGGGCACCACCACCTCGGTGCGCAGCTTCTGCTGGCGCGAGGGCTGGAACGAGAGCCGCGTGAAGTTGGCGTAGTCGGGCACATCTTCCGAGCCCATCGGGCACTTCTGGGTGTCGCTGCACAGCCCATCGCCGTCGACGTCGGTCGCGTCGGGCACGTTCTGGCGCGCGGTGAACGACAGCGCCCGCTGCTGCTCGTAGTCGAACGCGCCGAGGTAGCTGAGCACGTCGATCGAGCGCAGGTTGAGCACCGAGTCGAGCTGCGCGCGGCCGGCCCACGCCTGGGCGAAGCGGTTGGGGCCGGGCTGCGCGAAGGCCAGCGAGCGCGCCTTGACCTCCTGCGGGAAGCCGAGGCCCGGCGAGGTGTAGAGCACGAACGCGCCCGGCACCGGCACCTGCTGGTTGATGCCCGGCACCTCGGTCATGAAGTTGTCGCCCAGCAGCCCGTTCGCGGTGAGCGAGGGCACGTCGCTGGCCGAGGCGGTGATGAAGCCGGCCCAGTACGAGCCGGTGGTGCTGACGTAGCTGAAGCTGATCGAGCCCGACCACCCCGCGGCGCTCTTCACCGGGTTGGCGCGCAGGGGCAGGGCGATGTCGGTGACGGTGGTGCCGAGAATCGAGGCGCGCTCGAACGCCGGCAGCCCGTCGGCGCGGAGTGTGGTCGGCGCGGCGGTGACGGTGATCGCGCTCGAGTCGAGCAGCGGGAAGTCGGCCAGCCCGTCGGCGCCGGTGGTGACGTCGGTCGGCATCGAGCAGTCGGCGGCCGGGCACGCGCGCACCACCACGCCGCCCAGCGGGTTGCCGCTCGCCGCGTCGGTCACCACCACGCGCCGGCCCATCATCACCCGCGGGAGGATCTGGATCGTCGCCTCGTTCGAGTTGACGAACGCGCCGGTCACGGTCGCCCGCACCTTCACCGTGCCGGCGGTGACCGCGGTGAGCACGCCCTGGGTGGTGGCGGTGGCGTTGGTCGAGGCCATGCCCAGGTCGTCGCGAATCTCGAAGTTCGCGCTCGGGAGCGGGAAGCTCGTGCCGTCGGCGCGGAAGGCGATCACCCGCAGCTGCATCGACTGGCCCTCGATCAACAGCCCGGTGGTGGGCGAGATCTTCATCAGCTCGATCTGGTCGGCCGCCGGCGCCGCGCTGCACTTGCCGTCGACGCACGCCTGGCCGTTGGGGCACTCGAGGTGGCCGCGGCACACGCTGGGCACGCACACGTTGCCGATGCAGCTCTGGGTCGAGGTGCATTGCTGGCTGACCTGGCACGCCGCGCTGGGCTGGCAGTGGCCCTCTTCGCAGTAGCCGGTGACCATCGCGCCCATCGTGCCCGGCACGCCGCTGACGCAGTCGCCGTCGGCGAGGCAGCGCTGCAACTCCTGGCAGATCTTCTTGCTGCAATCGAAGCCCGGCGGGCACTGCGTCTGCGTGAAGGCGCGGCACTCGTAGTTGCGGGGGCACTCGGTGTTCTGCTGGCAGACCTGGTACGGCTCGCAGCGGCCGAAGACCGACGAGGTGCAGTACTGGCCGGCGGGGCAGTCGCTCAGCTGCGCGCACGGCGCCTTCTGGCAGAGGCCGTTGACGCAGATCAGCCCCTGGCCGCCGCACTGGAGATCCTGCGTGCAGCGCCGGGTGCAGGTGCCTTGCACGCACGTGTAGATCGCGAACGCCACGCGCGGGTCGAGCGTCGGCGCGCAGTCGGTCGGCATCACGCACACCGGCAGGCAGAGCCCCTGCGTCACCTCGCATCGGCCCCCGGTGCCCAGGCAGTCGGCGTCGGCGGTGCAGCGGGGGCGCGTCTGGCACTGGCCGCTCATGCACTGCTGGTTGGCCGCGCACGCGCTGTCGTCTTCACACTGGCAGCGGCCCTGGCTGCACACGAAGCCCGCCGCGCAGTCGTTGGTCGACGTGCATTCGGGGCGCGCGCCGCAGGTGCCGTTGCCCAGGCACACCTGGTCGGTGCCGCAGTCGGTGTCGGCCAGGCAGATCGGCCCGCAGGCGCCCCGACGGCAGCGCTGGTCGGCGCGGCACTGGGAATCGTCGTTGCACGGCGTGGAGTTGATGGGCGGGCACGCGCTCAAGAAGATCACGGCGACGGGGACGAGCGCGAAGCGACGCATGGCCAGAACGTATAGCCGCAACCCCCCGCGCGGTTCATTCTCAGATCGTGAGAGCCGGCGGGGGCGCTCTGCAGCGCCGCGCCTTGAGTTTCGCGCGTGCGGTGTGGTCTACGGCGAAACCTTCATGGTGGGAGGTTTCATGGTTCGCCTCAGCTCTGCGCTCCTCGTCCTCGCTGCGAGCGCGTCGTTGGCCCAGCCGATCTCGGTGAACGGCAACATCGTGCTCGTGCAGGACCCCACCGGCTCGATCACGAACCTCGTCGGCATGCAGAACATGTCGATCCTCCCCAGCCACCAGGAACAGTTCTGCCGCGCGGCCTTCAACGCGGCCCGCAGCGCCGGCCTGTCCGACGACTTCGACGGCGTGATCTCCTTCTCGGCGAGCGAGTCGCTGACCGACCTCGACAACGTGTGGCAGGGCTCGCCGATTCGCACCGAGGGCACCGGCTACGCGCGCGTCGACGCGCAGTGGAAGGGCACGTACAACTCCACGAAGCTGGGCCAGTGCGTGTTCATGGGCACGCTCGGGCGCACGACGTCTCTCTTCGGTGGCGGCTTCGGCCCCGAGGCGTTGCCCGCCGACCCGAACGGTGACTGGGCCCCGTCGATCGGCATCCAGATTCCGGGTGTGAAGAGCCTCACTGGCATCGAGATGATGGGCCACGAGTACGGCCACCACTGGCTGCTGGGCATCGAGTTCGATCAGAACGATGGCCGCGGTCACCAGCACTTCATTCGCGGCTTCAACACCTCGAGCGGCTCGGAGGGCGGCGGCGACATGGGCTACCCCAACCAGCACTACAGCCACCTCGCCGACTCGCGCTCGGTCATGTACGGCGAGTGCATCACCGATCTCGGCGGCGGCTCGTTCAAGTTCGAAGGCTGTCCGCGCAAGTACAGCCAGATCGATCAGTACCTGATGGGCCTGCGCACGCCTTCGGAAGTCACGCCGATGATGGTGCTCGAAGATCCCACCGCGCCGGGGCAGGGCGTCGACAGCATCGCGATGGGCCGCACCTCGGGCTCGACCACCATGGGCAACCTCACGCGCCACGACATCACCGCCGATGAGATCGCCGCCGCGATGGGGCCGCGCAACCCCGGTCCGCCGGCCTCGAAGAACTGCTGGCGCGTGGCGTTCATCGTGGTGCTCGAGCCCGGGCAGACCTCGATCTCGCAGGCGATGCTCGACAAGGTGAAGCGCTACGAGGCCGCGTGGGGCCCGTGGTTCAGCTTCGCCACCGATGGCCGCGGCACGATGGACAGCCGCATCGTCGGCGGTGGCTGCCTGGTGCCGATGGACGGTGGCGTGGTGATGCCGCCGCAAGACGCGGGCACTGACGTCGATGCGGGCCAGCCGGAAATGGACGCGGGCGTCGACGAAGACGCGGGCGTCGATGCCGGCACCCCGGGCGAAGAGCTCGATGCGGGCAGTGACCTGCTCCCCGACGGCGGGAAGAACCCCTCGAAGGACGACACGCGCGTCGACATCGGCACCATTCGCCCCGGCTGTGGCTGCTCGGTCGATGCGGGCGGGCTGATGGGCTTCGCCGCGCTGGCAGCCGTCGCGTTCGGCAGGCGTCGTCGCCGCGCGTGATGCTAAGCCGCGTCGCGTGCTCCCGCTGATCGCCGCCGTCTTCACCGCCGCCACCAGTCCTGCGCCCAACGCGGTCGAGCAGGCGCAGGCGCTCGAGAACGCGGGCGACGATCGCGGCGCGCTCCGGCTCCTCACCGCCGCCGTGGTGGAGAACCCGACCTGGGCCATCGGCCGCGTCGAGCTGGGGCGCCTCGAGCTGAAGCTGGGCGAGACCGACGCGGCGTTCGCGCAGCTCGACATCGCGCGCTCGCTGGCGCCCGAGAATCCCCGCGCGCACTACCTCTTCGCGCTCGCCGCCGACGACGCGGGGCACCGCAACGAGTCGCGCCGTGCGCTCGAGGTCGCGCTCGCGCTGCGCTCGGGGTACGCCGACGCGCAGCAGCGCCTCGCCTCGGTGCTCGTCGCCGAAGGTGACTTCGCCGGCGCGAGCGTCGCGCTGCGCGCGTACCTGTCAGCCCACCCTGACGCCAACGGGGCGCGGCTGCAGCTGGCCGACGCGCTCGAGCGGGCAGGGAGCCGCAAGGAAGCCGAGGCGGAACTCCGCACCCTGATTGAAGTGCCGGCGCTCAAGACGCTCGCGGGCCGGCGGTTGGTGGCCCTTCTCGAGGCGGCGGGTCGTCAGGGAGAAGCCGAGAAACTCCGCGTGAAGCTCGACCCGCCCAAACGCCAGCTGCGCGACTTGAAGCCGAGCAAGCGATGAGTGCCTGCCGCGCCGCCATGCCCGCCACTTTCTTGCGCCACCCGTGATGTCGGATTTCGCTCACACCTGCGTGAAGCGCCTCCTCTCATCGCTGGTCGTGACTGCGCTGGTGCTCCTCGTGTGCGCGGTGCCGGCGCTCGCCGCGCCCGAAGCGCTGCCGCCGATGGTCGAGACCATGACCGAGCTGCGGAAGATCGAGGCCGCCGGCTACCACGGCCGCGACATCGACCCGCTGCGCCTCAAGTACCAGGACCTCGCGCGCCAGAAGCCGGCCGAGGCGATGCCGCGCGTCTTCGTGGCGTGGTGCACGCTGCCCAGCGACGACGCGTGGAACCAGCTCAAGGCGATCGCCACCATCTACCCGGACAACCCGTGGGTCCGGTACGGCATGGGCCGCATCTACACGAACTGGAAGGGCATGAGCGATCTCGCCCGCACCGAGTTCGATGCGATCTTGAAGCGCGACCCGAACTTCTACCCGGCGATCGTCGGCCTCGGTGACGTCGCGCGCGTGAAGCAGGACTGGGCCGGCGCCGAGGCGAAGTACCGCGCGGCGCTCAAGCTCAACGACGATCCCTTCGCGCACGCCGGCCTCGGCCTGACGCTGGTCGCCGAAGACAAGAAGGAAGAGGCGCTCGCCGAGTTGAAGAAGGCCATCGCCGGTCAGCCCGAGCAGCCGGCCGCGGTGCGCGAGCTGGTGAAGCTCTCGGTCGACGCGAAAGATCCCGACGCGGTGAAGGCCGCTGAGGCGCTCTGCGAGCTGCGCCCCAAAGATCGCGACGCGCGCAAGCTGCTGGCCGACCTGCGCTTCGAGCAGGGCGACAAGCCGGGCGCCGCGAAGGAATACGAGCGCCTGGTGCGCCTGGGCAACCCCGAGCTGCCGGTGCTCCACCGCCTCGCCGGCCTGCACCACGACAACGGCGACAAGGACAGCGAAGAGCGGACGCTCACCGTGATCGCCGCGCTCGACGAGAAGGACACCGCGAGCAACCTGCGCATCGCCGAGCTGCGCTTCGACAAGAAGGACTACGAGGGCGCCGAGGGGCAGTGGCTCGAAGCGCTGGCGCGCGACCCGAAGCTCGCCGTGGCGCACGTGGGCCTGGCGAAGAGCAAGGCCGAACAGGGCAAGCCGCACGAGGCGCTCGAGGAATGGCGCGAGGTGGTGAAGCTCGACGCCGCGCACGCCGACGCGGCCGCCGAGGTGAAGAAGCTCGAGGCGCAGTTCAAGCTCCCCACGCGCAAGCCCAGGGGCAAGGTCGACAACGTCTTCTGGTCGGTGCACGCCTCGCTGACGAAGTACTTCGACGAGAAGAAGGCCGCGAAGCCTTCGCTCGAGGGCAAGTACCGGGTGCGCGTGCGCCTGACGAACGAGAGCACCGTGAAGGGCGTCGACGTGCTCGAAGACACCGTGAAGGACCCCGATCTCCTCGGGCACGTGTACTTCGGCCTGCGCGACGCGGAGTACGTGAACCAGAAGGGCGAGCCGGTGTTCGAGTTCCAGCTCGGCACGCCCGCCAAGAAGGGAAAGTGACCGTGCTGCAGTTCGGCATCGACGTCGAGGCGCAGAGCGGGTTCGCGAAGCTCAAGGGCAAGCGCGTGGGGGCGATCGTCAACCCCACCAGCGTCGATCAGCGCTTCGTGCACCTGATCGATCTCCTCCACGGCGCGAGCGGCGTGACCCTCGGCGCGCTCTTCGGGCCCGAGCACGGCGTGCGCGGTGAGGCGCAGTACATGGTGGCCGTCGACGACGTGGCGCGCGATCGCCGCACCGGAGTGCCCGTCTACAGCCTCTACGGCCACACCTTCGAGTCGCTGACGCCGAAGCCCGAGTGGCTCACCGGGCTCGACGCGCTGGTCTTCGACATCCAGGACGTGGGGAGCCGCTACTACACGTACATCTACACGATGGCGCTCGCGATGAAGGCCGCGGCCAAGGCGAAGATCGCCTTCCACGTCTTCGATCGGCCCAACCCCATCGGGCTCGAGCTGAGCGAGGGCAACCTGGTCGGTGAGAAGTACCGCAGCTTCGTCGGCCTCTACGCGCTGCCCACGCGCCACGCGATGACCGCGGGCGAGATCGCGCGGCTGTTGAACGAGCAGGAAGGCTTCGGCGCCGAGCTGCACGTGACCCCCGTGCCGGGCCTGACCCGCGCCACGACCTGGGCGCAGACCGGCCGCGCGTTCTTCCCTCCGTCGCCCAACATGCCGACCGTCGACACCGCGCTGGTGTACCCGGGCATGTGCCTGGGCGAGGGCACCAACGTGTCGGAAGGCCGCGGCACCTGCCGGCCCTTCGAGCAGTTCGGCGCGCCGTACCTGAAGTCGTACGAGGTGGCCGACGCGCTCAACGCGCTGAAGCTGCCGGGCGTGATCTTCCGGCCGTGCTCCTTCACCCCGACCTTCGACAAGTGGAAGGGGCAGTCGTGCGAGGGCGCGTTCATTCACGTCACCGACGCGCGCGCGTTCCTCCCGCTGAAGACCGGCATCGCGGTTCACCAGGTCTGCCGGCAGCTCGGCGGCGCGCAGTTCCAGTGGCGGGCCGACGCGTACGAGTTCGTCGATGACGTGCCGGCGTTCGATCTCCTGTGCGGCACCGATCAAGTTCGCGTGCGAATGGAAGCAGGGCGCCCGCTCGACGAGTTGATCGAAGGCTTCGACGCGCAAACGCGTGCTTTCGAGCCGCTGCGCCGACGCTATGCTCTGTATTCCTGATGCAGCCGATCGGCGTCTTCTCCGACAGTGATGGGGACCTCACGGCCTTCGACACGGCCTTGAAGTTCCTCGCTGCGAAGGGCGCGCGGAAATTCCTCTTCGCGGGCGGGCGGTTCGCCGATCTCGACGAGTGGGTGAAGTTGAAGCGCGAAGAGGTGCGGGCGCAGTCGGACTACAGCCCCGCCGACTTCCTCGAAGACGTGAAGCGCTACCTCATCGGGCACGAGCAGCTCGAGCGGCCGGCGGCGTTCGGCACCGCGCACGAGATGGTGCGGCAGATCGAAGAGCTCACGAGGTTGAAGGACAAGATCCTGCGCGCTCCCGAGAAGGGCTCGCTCGCGTACCAGGACACCGCGATTCCGCGGAAGGTGCTCGAGATGCTCGGCGATTCGCTCTGCTGCCTCGTCTACGACAAGAACGATCTCGACAAGGAAGACATGATCAACGCCGTGGTGCTGGTGCACGGCAAAGACGCCGAGCCCAAGGTGGTCACCATCGGCCCGCGCACGTTCATCACGCCCGGCACGTTGAAGGGCGCCAAGCCGACGGTCGGGTTGCTCGAGGAGGTCGAGAAGAAGGTGACGTTCTCGGCCTTCACGCTCGACGGCAAGGAAGTGATCAGCAAGCAGCCGATTCAGCTCGGCGGCGGCAAGACGAAGATCTCGGTCAAATGAGCACCGAGGTCTCACTGCTGGGCGGCTCGTTCAACCCGCCGCACGTCGGGCACCTGATGGCCGCGCTCTACGTGCGCGCGACGCTGGGCGGCGACGTGTGGCTGGTGCCGGCGTTCAACCACCCCTTCGGCAAGCCGCTCGCGCCGTTCGCCGATCGCGTGGCGATGTGCGAGGCGATGGCCAGCGAGGTCGGCCCGTGGCTCAGCGTCAGCCAGGCCGAGAGCCAGGTGGGCGGGGAAGGGCGGACCATCGAGCTGCTGGAGTGGCTGTTGCCGAAGCACCCGGGCGTGCG
The DNA here is from genome assembly GCA_046351675.1 of Myxococcaceae bacterium. Classification (GTDB taxonomy): domain Bacteria; phylum Myxococcota; class Myxococcia; order Myxococcales; family Myxococcaceae; genus Archangium_A. The sequence continues at coordinate 101,689 of JAXLYB010000003.1, read as the reverse complement.
CTTCCGGTGGATCATCGGCAGCGACATCCTCGCCGACCTGCCGAAGTGGAAGGCGTGGGACCGCATTCAGCAGCTGGTGCAGGTCACCGTGTTGCACCGCGCGGGCTACCCGGCGACGGGCGCGCTGGGGCCGCCGATGGCCGAGGTGTCGTCGACCGAGATTCGCAAGCTGCTCGACGAGGGCAAGGCGCCCGTCGAGCTCGTGCCGAAGCAGGTGCTCGACGTCGCGCGCGCGCGCGGATTGTACGGCCTGCGCTGAAAAGCCGTGCTACGCGCCCACCCTCGTGAACCGCCGCCAGATCCGCGTCGTCGGGGCGATGCTCGAACGAGAGCCCGGCCGCTATTTGATCACCCAGCGCTCGAAGACCGCCTCGCTGCCTCTGCTGTGGGAATTCCCCGGCGGGCGGGTGAACGACGGCGAGGCTGAGGTCGACGCGCTCCGCCGCGAACTGCACGAGCGGCTCGGCCTCGACGTCACGGTGGGCGAGCTCGCGATGGCCACGCACCACGACTACGAGACCTACGCGGTCGACTTTCGCGTCTTCCACTGCCAGCTGGCGAAGGCCGGGCAGGAACCGCACCACCAGCGCGTGAACGATCACCGCTGGGTCGCCCTCGACGAGATGGGCGAGTTCAAGTTCCCCGACGCCGACGCGCGCACGCTCGCGCGCCTGCTCGATCTGGACATGTGAGTCACAAGGGAGCGCCGCCATGCACCAGTTCCCCAAGGACATCGGCTGGGTCGAAGTCATCTGCGGCTCGATGTTCAGCGGCAAGACCGAAGAGCTGATTCGCCGGCTGAAGCGGGCGTTCTACGGCAAGCAGAAGATCCAGGTCTTCAAGCCGAAGATCGACAACCGCTACGACGAGCTGATGGTGGTGAGCCACTCGCAGATCAAGATCGTCGCCACGCCCATCGTGCGCGCCGAAGACATCTTGAGCCACCTGAAGAGCGACACCGAGGTGGTGGGCATCGACGAGGTGCAGTTTCTCGGCATGGAGGTCTTGCCGGTGATCGACAGCCTCGCCTCGAAGGGGCTGCGGGTGATCTGCGCGGGCCTCGACCAGGACTACCTGGGCAAGCCGTTCGAGCCGATGCCGCAGCTGCTCGCCACCGCCGAGTACGTCACCAAGGAACACGCGATCTGCGTGGTGTGCGGCAACCCCGCCAACCGCAGCCAGCGCCTGTCTGATTCTTCCGAGCGCGTGGTGGTGGGCGCGGCCGGTGCGTACGAAGCGCGCTGCCGCAAGTGCCACGTGCCGCACGCCGTCGAAGCCACTCCGCCGCAGAACCTCGAACTCTTTTCCCGCTGAACTTCCGTGGGTACCACCATGCGCGACTCGCTCTACGAAAACGTCCCCTACACGCTGTCGGAGCTGAAGCACTTCTACGGCCCGAACGTGCACCTCGTCGGCAACCCGTACACGCTCTCGCTGCTCGCCTCGCTCTGCGCGAAGGACACGCAGCAGCCGCAGGTGAACACGCTGGTGCGCACGCTGTACGCGGAGATGGTCACCCAGGTGATCAACATGGAATTCCCGCGGCGCACCGCGACGATTCCCTCGCGCATGATCCAGTACACGCCGCGCGGCATCTACCAGGGCGAGATCCTCGACCCGGAAGTGCGGGCCATCTCGGTGAACATCGCGCGCGCCGGCACGCTGCCCAGCCAGGTCACCTACGATCTGCTCAACACGATCTTGAACCCGCGGCTGGTGCGGCAGGACCACATCATCATGAGCCGTGAGCTCGACGCGGCCGAGCACGTGGTGGGCAGCAACATCGGCGGCTCGAAGATCGGCGGCGACGTCGACAACGCGATCGTGCTGTTCCCCGACCCGATGGGCGCGACCGGCGGCTCGTTGAGCACCGCGATCTCGATGTACAAGAAGAAGGTCCCCGGGAAGATGCGCAAGATCGTCTGCGTGAACCTGATCGTCACGCCGGAGTTCATCAAGCGCCTCACCACCGATCACCCCGACGCCGTGCTCTACGCGCTGCGCCTCGATCGCGGCCTGTCTCCGCCGGAAGTGCTCAGCACCGCGCCGGGCGAGCTGTGGGACAAGGAACGCGGCCTCGACGATCGCCAGTACATCGTGCCGGGCGGCGGCGGCATGGGCGAAGTGATGAACAACGCGTACGTCTGACCCCACGGAGCCCTGCGATGCCGTTCCACGATCAATACGTCGAAGTGATGCTCAGCGCCGATCAGCTCGCGGCGAAGGTGAAGGAGCTCGGTGCGCAGATCACCCGCGACTACGCCGGCAAGGATCTCACGCTCGTCGGCATCATGAAGGGCTCGCTGCCGTTCTTGACCGATCTCGCGCGCGCCATCGATCTGCCGATCACCCTCGAGGTGATGGGCGTGTCGAGCTACCAGGGCGGCACCGAGACCACTGGCGAGGTGCGCATCACGCACGACCTCACCAAGCCCATGGCCGGCCGCCACCTGCTCGTCGTCGAAGACATCATCGACACGGGGCTCACCATGAAGTTCCTCGTCGAGAACCTCTCGGCGCGGCACCCGGCGTCGGTGAAGGTCTGCACGCTGCTCGAGAAGCCCTCGCGCGCGAAGGTGAAGGTCGCGATCGACTACAAGGGCTTCGTGATCGAGGACCGCTTCGTCGTCGGCTACGGGCTCGACTACAACGAGAAGTACCGCAACCTGCCGTTCGTCGGCGTGATGCGCACCGACTGACGCGTCACGAGCAGAGCAGGGCGGTCCACGCGGTGCCGCCATCGACGCCCGCGTTCTCCGTGCAGGTCAGCGAGTAGGACGACGTCGTCCCCGCGCCACAGCCAACCAGCGGGCCGTCGTAGCCGCACGTCGTGGTGCCTGCGTCGCACGCGGTGTTTCGACCGGCCTGGTAGTCGGCGGGGCACGCGGCGGCGTTGCCGGCCTTCGGGGTGTACGTCGCCGGTCCGCACGCGACGAGGCTCGCGAGTCCGAGGGCGACGAAGAGCGCGCGGCTCACGGCGCGGGCGCCGGGGTGGGGGCCGGAGTCGGCACGACGTTGAGCGAGAACTTCTCGACGCCGGCGTTCTTCACCAGGTCCATCGCCACCGAGACCTGCTCGTAGGTCAGCGCCTTGTCGGCTGCGATGACCACGCGCACGCCCTTGTCCTTCGCCACCGCTTCCTTGCACTTCGCGCTCACCGCGTCGCTCGTCAGCTCCACGCCGTCGAGGAAGAGCTTGTCGTCTTTGGTGAGGGTGAGCATCAGCGGGGGCAGGGCCGCGGTCGGGCTCGTCGCGCCGATCGGCAGCGGTGCCTCCTTCACCTGCTGGCCGAGCAGGGTGAACATCTGCTGCAGCTGCGGCTCGAGCGCCTTCGCCAGGCCACCCGCCGCGTCGTTGGTCATGGTCGTCGCGCGCAGCGTGGTCGACAGCAGCTTCACCTGCGGCTCCACCGCGAGCAGCATCAGCGAGGCCTGCTGGCGCGTCTTGCCTTCCGATTCGGCCGCGAGCTTGAGCTGCACCAGCGCCTCTTCGAGCTGCCGCCGCGCGTCGTCGAGCCGCACGCGCGCCAGGAAGTACGCCACGTCGCTCTGCATCTTCTTGAGCGAGGCGCGCTGCTCGGTGGTCAGGCCGCCCAGCTTCTCCGCGCGGCGCACCAGGGCGAGGCCGATCTCGAGATCCTTCGGCTGATCGGACTCGAGGCGCGGCCGCGCGAGCATGTCGATCACGATGAACAGCGCGCGATCGAGCTCGTCGCGCTCGGCGTACTTGGGGCCCACCACGGTGAGCGCCACGTTGCCCTGCAGGTCGAGCGGGGCGTACGCATCAGCGAGCGTGGGATCGGCCGGCACCCACGGATCCGCGCCGGTCGGCATCATCTTCCCCTTCAAGACCACCAGCTGCCCGTTGCGCACCTCGAGGGTGTACGTGCGCGCGTTGATCAGGCTCGCGGCGTACAGCGCGGCGCCGGTCAGCCCGAGAATCAACGTGAAGATCAGCAGGTTGCGAAAGGCGCGGACCATGCGAGCGCCGAACGAGGTCTGTGGGTCCATGGCCATCAGGCTAGTCACGGACCTGCCCCCTGCCCATTGCAAGGGCTGCAAATTTGGACAGTTCGCCCCCACGGCTAGAGTTGGAGAGCGTGTCATCGACCTTCAAGCGCCTCGGCCAGAGCGAGCTGCTGCCGCGCTACATCTTCGCGGAGAGCCTCGTCGCCCGCCGCCGGGTGCTGGAGATCGGCGCCGTCGCCTCGACGCTGGGCCAGTCAGCGCGCTTCTTGTCGACCCGCGGCGCGCGCATCGTGGTCGCCGCCGACAGCGATCTCGCCGCGGTGCAGGAAGCCCAGCAGCGGCTGGCGGGGCCGAACCTCCGCTTCCGGCCCACCGTCTTCGATGACTTCGAGTCGGGCAGCTTCGATCTCGTCATCGTCGCCGACCTCGCCCCGTACGTCCGCGCGCCGGAGTTGATGAAGGACGTCGCGCGCCTCGTCGCGAAGAACGGCTACCTCATGGGCGGCCTGCGCAACCCGGCCGGCCTCGCGCTCGCCAACGTCGTCGACCCCGACGACACCGACCCGCCTCCCACGTACGGCCAGCTGCTCGACGTCTTGCAGGCGCACTTCAAGTCGGTCGACGTCGCCACCCAGTCTCCGGTGCTCGGCTACCAGCTCGCGTTCGAGCGGGGCGAGGGGCTGCAGGTCGACGGCACGCTCGCCGGCATGAGCGAGGCCGCGTACTACGTGGTGCTCGCCGGCCACGACGAGGTGCGCAACTTCGACCCCACGTGGGTGCAGCTGCCGCCCGAGCCGCTCGCCTTCACCGGCGGCAAGCTCGAAGACGCCGCCAACCGCGCGCGCGACTGGCGCGATCGCACCGAGCGTCTCAAGGAAGTCGTCGAGAAGAAGACGGCCGAGCTGCAGGTGCGTGAGACCGATCTCCGCGAGACGAAGGAACAGCTCGAGGCCAGCAAGGAAGCCGTCAGCCGCCTCACCGCGCAGCTCGAGTCGATTCGCGAGCGGCCCGAGGTGGTGCGCGATCGCGAAGATCTCGCCAACCGCATTCGGCAGATGGAAGCCGAGCTGCAGGTCGCGCGGGAACGGGCCATCGACTCCGAGGGCCGCGTCAGCGCCACCCGCGCCGAGCTCGAGGCCATTCAGCGTCAGCAGAAGGACGCCGCGATCCACGCGCTGGCCGCCCAGGAATCGGTGCGCCTCGAGCGCGCCCGCCGCGAAGAGCTCGCCACCCAGCTCGAAGACAACCGGCTGCGCCTGGCGCGCGCGTACGAAGACCTCCGCAAGGTGCAGGACGAGACCGCGAAGGAACGCGTCGAGCACGAGCGCACCCGCATCGTCATCGAGCGCATGCGCGAGGCGGCCGGCACCCACGAGCGCCAGCTGCAAGAAGCGAAGGACCGGGAGCTGCGGCTCGCCGAGGCCCGCACCGACGCGCTGAAGGCCATCGAGAACCTCGAGGCGGGCTTCGCCGACGTGCGCCGCCAGCTCGGCGAGGCGCGGGAGCTGCTCGATCGCAAGGAAGCCGAGCGCATCTCGGCCATTCGCACCGTCGACGTCGAACGCCAGGGCCGGGGCGCCATCGAGGCCGAGCTCGAGCGGGAAAAGGCGCGCGCCGCGGGCCTGCTGGCCGAGCTCACCACGCGCACCACCGAGAAGGCGGGCGCCGAGACCGAGGCCGCCGCGCTCAAGGCTGGCCTCGAGCGGCTGCAGGGCGAGCTCACCGCGCTGAAGGCGTCGGAAGATCGCTGGCGCCAGGCCGCGAGCGAGCACGAGCTCAAGTTCAGCGACAGCTCGGTCGAGCTCAAGAAGATCGCCGAGCGGCTGGCCGCCGTCGAAGCCGAGCTCGCCGCGCGCACCGCGCATTCCCAGCAGCTCGAGCAGGCGGTCGAGGCCGGGCGCGCGAAGGTCGCCGACGTCGAGCAGTTGCTCGCGCTCAGCCGCCAGAACGTCGAACGGCTCGAAGGCGTCGTTCAGCGCGACCGCGACGAGGTGCACCGCCTCGAGGCCGAGCTGCGCGAGCGGTCTGCCGAGCGCGACCAGCTGTCGGAACGGCTCACCCAGACGCGCGAGACCCTCGGGTTGGAGCTCGAGCAGGCCCAGCAGCGCCTCGAACAGACCCGCGAGAACCTCGCGCAGGAACTGGCGCAGGCGCAGCAGCGCTTCGAGCAGACCCGCACCTCGCTGTCGCAGGAACTCGACCAGGCCCGCGAACAGCTCACCCGCGAGCGAGACCAGGTCGCCGCCGATCGCGACCGCGTGCAGCAGACGCTCGAAGAAGAGCGGGGCGCCCACGAGCGCGCGTTGCACGACGCCAGCTCGGCCGCCCAGCGCGCCGCTGATGAAGCGAAGGCCGCGCACGACCGGCTGTCGGCCGAGCTCGACCAGGTGCGGCAGGCGCGCAGCGGGCTCCAGACCGAGCTCGAGGCGACGCAGGTCAAGCTGGCCGACGCCGAGCGCCGCGCCGACGAGACCCGCCAGGAACTCGAGCGCCTCCGCGGCCTGCTCACCAACGGCCAGCAGACGCTCGACGGAGTCCGCGAAGAGCTCCGCCAGCGCACCGAGGCCCTCGAGAGCTCGAAGACCCGCGTGCAGCAGCTCGACTCGGCGCTCGCGCTGGCCGAGGCCCGCGTCAAGGAGCTCACCGACGACCGCGAAGCGCTGATCGCCGAGCGCGATGATCTCCGCAACGTCGTCGACGACCTCGAGAAGGTCAGGGCCGAGCAGGGTGGCCAGCTCAACTCGCTCAACCGCCGCGCCGACGAGCTCGCCAACCGCCTCTCGGAGGTCGAGGGCGAGCTGGCCGACGCCCGCGCCTCGCTCGATCGCAGCTCGCAGAACGCCTCGTCGCAGGAACGCGTGCTGCGCTCGGCCCTCGAAGAGCGCGACAAGGAACTCACCCAGCAGCGCGAGTCCATCGCCCGCGTCGTCGGCACCCTGACCGAGGCCCGCGCCGAGCTGGTGCGGCTCCAGACCGACCGCCGGCAGGAAGTCGAGGCGCTCCAGCGCAAGCTCGGCGAGGCGACCGGCCGCGAGCAGGCGCTCGAGCAGCGGTACCGGGCCCTCGAGCAGGACGCGAAGCTCGCCGCCGATCGCGTCGTCGCCCTCGAGAAGCAGGTGCAGTCGCTGCAGTCGGATCTCCGCTCGACCGGCGAGAGCGGCCAGCAGCGCGTCGGTGAGCTGCAGGCCGAGCTCGGCACCGCGCGCGAGGCGCTCGAGCAGGCCCGCGCCAGCGACGCCGAGCGCGGCAAGGCGCTGGAGGCCGCGAAGGCCCGGTTCGAAGAGCTGCAGGCGCGCTTCGACGAGACCAGCGCGCGCGCCGCGCAGCTCGACGAGACGGTGCGCTCGCTCGAGTCGACCGCCGGCGAGCGCGATGGCCGGCTGACCTCGCTCACCGCCGACCTCGAGACCGCGCGCGGCGAGCTCGACGGGATGCGCACGCGCGTCAGCACCCTCGAGGCGCAGGTGGTCGAACAGCGCGAGCGTGCGCAGGCCGCCGAATCGGCCCGCGACGAGCGCAAGGCCCAGGTCGAGCGCCTCCAGAGCATCATCAAGGAGCGCGAAGAGGGCCTGGGCAACACCACCGCGCGCATCCTCAAGCTCGAGGAAGAGAAGACGCTGCTCAGCCAGTCGCTCGGCACCGCGATGAGCGAAGCCGAGCACATGAAGCTCGAGCTCGAGGAGTCGCTCGAGGCCCGCGGCGCCGAGCGCGAGCTGCTCACGAAGACCCAGGCCGATCTGCAGCTCGCCACCGAGCGGCTGGGCGCGATCGAGGCCGAGCTGAGCGACGCGAAGTCTGCCGCGGTGCGCGCTCAGGAAGCGGTCGACGCCGCGCGGGTCGAGCTCGAGGCCACCCGCACCGGCGCGGCCCGCTCGCTCGACGAGAAGCACGCCGACGCCGAGGCGAAGCTCCAGGCGCTCCGCGACGAGCACCGCGCCGCGCTCGAGGCGCAGGGCGCCGCGTACCAGCAGTCGCTCGACCGGCACCGCGCCGAGTCGCAGGCCGGCTTCAGCGCGCAGCTCTCGGCGCTCGAGGCCCGCATCGCCGACGCCGAGCGCCAGCGCGCGCAGCTCGAGACCACGCTCGCCGAGCGCACCGCCGCGGCCGACGCCGACGCCAACACCGCGCGGGAAGCGCTCGCCGCCGCCGAGACGAAGTGGCGCGACGCGGTGGGCGAGGGTGAGCGCGCCGCCGCCGAGGCGAAGGGGCACCTCGAGGCGCGCACCCAGCTCCAGGCCGATCACGAGAAGCTGCGCACCGAGCTCGACACGCTCCGCCACTCGCTGGCGCAGGCCGGCGGCGAGTCGCGCGCGGCCGCCGAGGCGCGTGCCCAGGTCGAGGCCGAGCTCGAGCGCCTGCGCGGCAAGATTCCGCCCATGGAGCAGGAGCTCGAGGCGCTGCGGGCCACCCAGCCCGAGCTGGCGCGCCTGCGTGATCGCGCGCCCTCGCTCGAGGGGCAGCTCGCCGCCGCGACCGCCGCCAACGCGACCCTCACCGCCGCCGAGCGCGACCTGCGCCGCCAGGTGATGGATCTCGAGGTCGCCATCGAGGCCACGCGTGCCCAGGCGGCCGAGCTCGAGGGCGCCCAGCTCGACAGCCGCACCACGCGCGGTGAGCTCGAGAGCCAGCTGAAGGACCTTTCCGATCGCGCCGCGCTCGCCGAGGCCGAGGCCACCCGCCTGCGCGAGGCGCGCCTCGCCGAACAGGAAGCGCTCGAGGCGATGCGGGCGCAGACCACCCTGCTCGAGGCGCGCCTGGCCGAGGCCTCCCGCGCCGCCCCGCAGAGCGACGAAGAGACCGAGCGACTGCGCCGCAAGATCCCCGAGCTGGAAGCCGAGCTCGAGATCTCTCGCGTCAACGCCCGCAACGACGTCGAGGCGGCGCAGAACGCCCAGCGCAACGCCGAGGAGCTGCTGCTCGCGCTGCGCGTGAAGTACGGCGACCTGCAGCACCAGGTGACGCGCCTGGCTGACGATCTCAACGAGGCGAAGGCCGAGAGCGAGCTCCTCGAGCAGGAACGCGAGCGCCTCGCCACGCAGCTCGAGGCGATGGAAAAGGCCGCCCGCGAGGTGCAGCCGGCCAGCCCCGTGGTGCCCCCGCTCGTCGAGGGCGGCGGTCACGACGTCGAGGTGTTCGAGCTCGACGTGCCCGACGAAGACGAGCCGGCCGAGGAGATCGTGCTCCTCGAAGACGAGGCCACCGATCCGGGCAGCAAGGGCGGAGGGAAGTAGGCCGTCGGGCGGTTAAGGTGGCGCCGTGAATCGCCGCGCCCCCCTGGCCGTGTTCATCGCCGTCGTGGTCGCGCTCGTCGCGTGGCTGGCGCTGCGCGGTGACGAGGCCGACGCCAGCACCCCGGCGCAGGTCTCCAGCTCCGCTCCGACCGAGCCCGTGGTCGACGCCGGCTCACGCGTCCCCGGCGCGCGGGTCGCCGGCGTGGTGCTGCGCGACGGCAAGCCGGTGCTCAAGGCCCGCGTGACGCTGCGGGCGGTCGCTCCGCTCGTGGCGTGGACCGATCCGCAGGGACGCTTCTCGTTCGACGATCTCGGCAGCGGCCAGGTGTACCTCTCGGCCAACGGCGACGACGCGGCGTCGGAAGTGCTCGGCCCGCTCGAGCTGAAGCCCGCCACGCACCTCGATGAGCTGGTGTTGACGCTCTCGCCGGCGCTGTCGGTCGAGGGCCGGGTGATCGATCTCACCACCCAGGCGCCCATCGCCGGCGCGACGTGGGTGACGCCCGGAGGCGCGGGCAAGACCGACGCCGCGGGCCGCTTCACCTTGAGCGGGCCGAAGTCGCAGACCTGGCTCGATCTCTCGGCCCCCGGCTACCTCTCGCGCACGCAGTGGGTCTCGCTCGAGCTCGCGCGTGCTGGTGGCCGCCTCGAGGTGGTGCTGACGCCGTCGTCGGTGCTCGAGGGCGTGGTGATGGAAGGCGCGTCTCCGGTGGCCGCCGCGACGGTGTGGGCCGAGGTGGTCGAGGGCGCGAGCCGCGGTGAGCACACGCCGATCGTCTTCACCGACAAGGAAGGCCACTTCTCGCTCGAGTGCCGCGCGGGCTCGCTGCAGCTCGCGGCGGTGACTCCACGAGGCACGCGCATCAAGGGCCCGTTCATGCGCGTGGCCGTCGGTGAGAAGAAGAAGGGCCTGGTGCTCGAGGCGACCGAGGTCTCGAGCGCCACCGGCGTGGTGCTGCTCGGCGATCAGCCGCTGCCGGGTGCGCAGGTGAACGCCATCGACGCGCAGACCGAGGAGCTGGCGGGCATCACCACCACCGCGCCCGACGGTCAGTTCCGCTTCGACGCGCTCGCGCAGGGCCGCTACGTGCTCCAGGTGCGCGCAGGCGCCTTCACCGCGACTGCGGGGCCGTTCGAGCAGCAGGGCGATGGCGTCCCGTGGCAGGTGAAGCTGCAGGCCGGCGCGACGATGAGCGGCCGCGTCGAGCCCGCCTCGGCTGGCGTCGTGGTGCGGTGGCGCTCGGGCTCGTGGTCGGGGCCGTCGGCGCAGACCGTCACCGACGAGCAGGGCCGCTTCAAGTTCGAGGGGCTCCCCAACGAGCTGGTCTCGGTCGACGCCGAGGGTCCGGCCGGCGCGGCGACGGTGCGCGCCCGCGCGGGGCAGGACGTGGTGCTCGTGCTGCGCAAGACCGAGGTGATCGTGCACCTGCGCGATGATCACGGCGGGCCCGTGACCGACGGGGCGATCAGCGCGCGCAGCCTCGACACCGGCACCACGCGCAGCCAGTTGGTGCTCGCGCCCGACGGCGTGACGCGCCTCGAGCTGCCGACGGGCCGGTGGGAGCTCTTTCTCGAGGTCGCAGGCCGCGGTCGCAGCCAGCCGGCGACCGTCACGGTGGGCGACGTGCCGGCCGAGGCGACGCTGGTGCTGCAGGCCACCCTCAACGTGCGCGGGCACGTGTTCGACAAGGCCACCAACCTGCCGCTGACCGGCGCGCGCGTGGAAGCCGTGTCAGGCGAGTCGGGCAAGTCGTTCCGCGTGTCGGTGCTGACCGATTCGCGCGGTGAGTTCCAGCTGCCGCCGGTGCCGGGCGCGAGCCTGATCGTCGTCACGCGCGATGGCTACCTGCCGCAGTGGAGGCCGATCGCGCAGCAGCCCTGGGAGTTCTCGCTCGACCCCGCGAGGGCCGATCAGAAGACGCCGCAGCTGAGCCAGTTCGAGGGCGTGGGCATGACGCTCGACGGCCGCACCGGGCAGGTGAAGGTGGTGCTGGTGAGCGAGGGCAGCCCCGCCGAGCGCGCGGGCGTGCAGGCGGGTGACGCGGTGATCCTCGTCGACGGAGTCGCGGTGACCGGCATGCCCATCGACCAGGTCGTCAACCGCATCCGCGGGCCCGCCGGGACGCCGGTGGTGATCCAGTTCCAGCGCCAGGGTCAGCCGATCGAGCTGACGATTCGACGCAAGCTGCTGACGCTCTGACTTCAGTCGGCAGGTCGAATCGCGCGCAGCCCCTCGGTGAGTGCGGGAGGACCCAGCGCCGCCATCGCGTCGATCAACGCGCGGGGCTCCTTCGGGCCCACGGCCGCCGCGGAGCGGACGAGCGGCGTCCGGCTCAGCACCCAGAACAACGCCGCGCGCAGGAAGCCGGGCAGGGCGCCGAGCAGCGCGATCGGCATCGGCGTCACGCGCTCACCGAGGTGACGCACCAACGCCAGCCCTTCGGCGAAGGCGCGGGCCTGCCCGCTCGCCTCGGCCCACGTCGCGCCGCGCCCCGCAGAGACCGCTCGCAGCGAGAGCGAGAGCACCACCGCGATCACCACCGCGTGGGTGCGCAGCCAGCTCTGCATGTGGGGCTCGACGTGCGTCTTGATGCCCGCCGCCGTGAAGAGCTCGGCCCAGCGCGCCTCGGTGACGATGGTGATCTGCCCGAACGTGAAGACCTCGTATTGCAGGCGCCCCGACGGCAGCGACGCGAGCACCGCGGGGAAGCCAAAGGCGAAGCGCTCGGCACCGACCACGTCGCGCAGGTTGGCGAGCGGGGCGACGGTGTTGAACATGAAGAGCACGGTCTTCGCGGCCGAGGCCCGCAGCGTCGGCAGAATCGGCTCGACCTGGTGCGCGAGCACCGCCACCAGCACGAGGTCGAAGGGCACGGCCGGGTCGAGCTCGCGAGCCGTGGCGATCGCCGCGCGCTCACCGTCGACCTTCACGATCGCCCCGTCTCGCTGCACCTGCTCGAGCCGCTCTCCGCGCGCGATGCCGGTGACCTCGTGGCCGGCCTTCGAGAGCGCGAAGGCGAAGGTGCTGCCGATCGCCCCCAGCCCGACCACCGCGATGCGCATCAGCCAGCCTTCTGCTTCTTGCGCTCACGCCGCGAGAGCTTCGTTTCCTTCTGCACCACGCGCGGCGGCGGCAGGGCCGGCATCGGCGTGCCCTCGATGGGCGGCGTCTCCGGGGCGGGCTGTTCCTCGGGCAACGCGGGCAGGCGAATGGTGAACGTCGAGCCCTCGCCGACCTTGCTCTGCACCGCGATGGTGCCGCCGTGGTTCTTCACGATGCGCTGGCAGATGGCGAGCCCGAGGCCCGTGCCCTTCGACTTGGTCGTGAAGAACGGGACGAAGATGTTGAGCTGCTGATCGGCCGGGATGCCGGGCCCGTTGTCGCTCACCTGCAGCTCGACCTGGTCGGGCGAGCGGAAGTCGCCGAAGCGCTCGGGCCGGCTGGTGCGAATGGTGATCTCGCCCGGCTTGTCGCCCAGCGCCTGCACCGCGTTCTGCACGAGGTTGATCAGCACCTGCTTGAGCTGCTCGGCGTCGGCGTCGACCCGCGGCAGCGTCTCGGCGTGCTCTTCCTTCAGCGTGACGTTCGCCGCGAGGTCGGTCGCGATGAGCTTCATGGTGCGCGAGACGACTTCCTGCAGGTCGGTCGGCCCGAAGTTCTGCTTCAGCGGGCGCGAGTAGTCGAGGAAGGCGCTCACCACGCCGTTGAGCCGGTTCACCTCTTCGACGATCACCTCGACGAACTCGCCCTCTTCCTTCGGCAGGTGACGCGGGTCGAGGAACTGGGCCGCGCCCTTGATGGCGCCCAGCGGGTTGCGGATCTCGTGCGCGAGGCCGGCGGCCATCTCACCGAGCGCGGCGAGGCGGTCACGCTCGCGCATCTTGTCGTACAGCTTCGAGTTCTCGATCACCGTCGCCATGCGATCGGCCAGCTCGAGGATGAGGGCGATCTCGTCGGACGCGAAGGCCTCGGGCACGCGCTCGTCCCACAGGTTCAAGAACCCGAGCACGCGATCGTTGCCCATCAACGGCACCGTGATGCCGGCCTTCATCTGCTGCATCGCCGCGCGCACGTCGTTGAGGCGGCGCAGCTCTTCGCGCGACTTCCTCGCCTCCAGTGGCTGGCTCTTGATCTCGACCGCGCGGCGCTCGACCGTCTCGATCAGCTGCGCGCGCTCGGTGCGGCTCACCAACGCGCGCGCGGTGCCCTGGTCGATGAACAACCCCGGCACCGGGCCGCGGCTGTCGAGCAGGCGGAAACCCGGGCGATCTTCAGCCAGCAGGTAGAGCGAGGCGTGCGTGATGCGGCGGGTCTCGTTGAGCCCGTCGAGGATCGACGCGGCCAGCTCGGGCGGGTCGATCACGTTCGCGGTGCGGCGCAGGAGCTGTCGCGCCGACTCGAGGAACGCGAAGCGCTGGCGGAAGAAGACCGCGACGACCTTCTCCTCGACCCACTCGGTCAGCGGCTCGAGCAAGATCAGCATCACGAACGCGGCGACCAGCGTGTTGAACAGGTACAGGCTGGCGTTGCCCTCGACCCACGCCGTCAGCACCACGAAGACCACCGCGAGGATCGCCGCGAGCACCGCCTGCGAGGCGATCTTCCCGAGCAGCTCGTGCAGGTCCATCAGCCGCAGGCGCAACAACGTCTGCGAGAGGAAGAACAGGTACAGGGTCGAGATGATCGGCCCCATCGAGGGGAACGCGATGTCGAAGCGGCTCAGGAAGTCGAGGCCGCTGAAGAGCACCGTCGCCGCCGCGCCCACCGCCAGGTAGGTCAGCCGCAGCCGATCGATGCGCGACTCGCTGGTCCGCATGCGCGCCAGCACCAGCGACACCGAGAACGAGAGCGCGAGCAGCACCCACACCGACACCATCACGCGCGCCCAGAGCAGCTCTCCGAGCGGGGTGGCGCCGACGGCCAGGCCCAACAACACCGAGAAGATCGACACCCGCCGGCCGAGCCGCGCCGCGCGGGGGCTGAAGTTCAGGAACTCGAGAAAGAACGACAGCGCCGTCACCGGGAGAATCGACCCCGCGCAGACGGTGATGCCCATCATCACGCGGCCGACGATCGACCCGTCGCCGAAGGGGAACAGCCCCTCGAGGAAGCGCGCCAGGTGAAAGCTGCCGACCGAGATCGCGAAGACCCCGTACAGCGTCAGCACCCGCGGCCGCTGGGCCCGCAACAACATGGCGACGCCGAGCGCCAGGCCGACGATGGCCGCGAGCAGGCTGCTTTGCGTGCGAATGTCCATGAGGGCAGGGCGCTTTCGAGCGCTTTCAGTCTACCCGTGTACGATGAGGGCGTGTTTCGTGTCGCCGCTTTCGCGCTCGCGGTCCTCGCCGTCCCTTCCTTCGGGCAGGAAGACGAGTTTCCCGCCGAGGCCGAAGGGGAGTCAGATCCCGCGTTTGCGAGGGTGGTGAACCCGGCGTTCCCCGCGTCGCCCCCCGAAGCCACGCCCGTTGACCTCGGCCCCACGATCGATCGCGCCGACCTCGCCCCGTACTTCTCGCAAGGCAAGCTCGCCGAGGCGAAGGCCGCGTTCGACCAGGGCCAGTACTCGAAGGCCGTCACGCTCCTCGATGGGCAGGCCGACACGCCGCCCATTCGCTTCCTGCGCGCGCTCGCCGCGATGCGTGCCGCCGACTGGGCGTTTGCCTCGAAGGAATTCGAAGCGCTCGCGGGCACCTGGTCGCCGCTGCGTGATCGGTGCCTGGTGCACTCGGGCTGGGCGTACGAGCAGCTGCACGACTGGGCCGCCGCGGTGCGCGTCTTTCAGCAGGTGCGCCCGACGTCCCGCAGCAGCGCCGACGCGAAGATCGGGCTGGCGCGCTCGTACCGCTGGCTGCGCGAGTCGAAGAAGGCCATCGAGGTGCTCAACGAGTACGCCGAACGCCCCGCGCCTCCGTGGGGCCGCGACGTCGGGGCCGAGGCGCTGCTCGCGCTCGCCGATCTCTACCAGGCGAAGGAAGACGCGAAGAACGAGACCGCCACGCTGCAGAAGCTCTGGTCGCGTCACCCGATGTCGAAGGAAGCGCAGAAGGCCGAGCCACGGCTGGGCGATCTGACCACGCTGCCCGAAGACGTGATGGTCACCCGCGCCGAGAACCTCATCGACGCGCACCGCAACGCCCAGGGCGTGGCGATCGTCGAGCCGATGGTGCCGCTGATGAAGGCGATCCCCGACGCGCTCACGTGCCGCGCCCAGTTCGCGCTGGGCAAGGGCTACCGCAAGCTGCGCCAGCACCAGAAGGCGATCAGCACGCTCGCGCCGCTCAAGAAGTGCAAGGACCCGGAGCTCAAGGCCCGCGCGCTCTTCACGCTCGCGTTCTCGCAGGGCATCTCGGCGCCCACACTCGCCCCGGGCACCTACGAGAGCATCGCCACCAGCTGGCCCGAGCACCCGGTGGCCGACGACTCGCTGTTCTTCGCCGCCGATCTCCACCTGCGCAAGGGCGAGCGCGACCAGGCGGTCGAGCGGCTGATCGACGTCGTCGATCGCTACCCGGCCGGTGACTTCGCCGCCGACGCGCTCTTCAAGCTGTTCTGGATCGCGCGCACCGAGGGCCGCGTCGACGACGCGCGCATGTTCCTCCACGAGATCGAGGGGCGGTACGCGAAGAACGACGACTCGCACGAGCTCGAGCGTGCGCAGTACTGGACCGGGCGGCTCCTCGAAGACGAGCTGAAGAAGGAAGAGGCCGCCAGCGTGTACGCCGCGCTCGCCGCCGCGCACCCGGCGACGTACTACGGGCTGCTCGCGCGCGAACGCGCCGCGGAGCTCGACCCCGAGCACCTCGAGACCCTGCTGGCGAAGACGAAGGCCTCTGACGCCGCGAGCGATCCCTTCCCGATTCACCCCGGGCCGTTGACCAGCGATCCGCAGTTCGCGTCGGCGGTCGAGCTGCTGCGCCTGGGCTTCGGCGAGCTGGTGCCGATGGAGATCCTCGCCATCGATCGCACCCAGCTGCCCCCCGAGTCGCTGCGGCTGATGGTGCTGGTGCTCTCGCTCGCCGGTGAACAGCGCTCGGCGCACGGGCTCGCGCGCCTGTGGCTGCGGCGCGATCTCTCGGGGCCCATCACCCCCGCCACGCGCGCCATCTGGGAAATCGCGTACCCCAACGCCTTTCGTGATCTCATCGTCACGCACTGCAAGTCGGCCGACGAGCTCGATCCCGATCTCCTGCAGGCGTTGATGCGCGAAGAGAGCGCGCTCGATCCCAAGGCGTTGAGCTGGGCCGGTGCGCTCGGCCTTTGCCAGCTGATGCCGGCCACGGCGGCGGGGGTCGCGATGCAGCTCAAGTTGAAGCAGCCCCGACAGGCGCAGCTGCTCGAGCCCGATCTCAACATCCAGCTCGGTGCGCGGTACCTGAGCGATCTGCTGTACCGCATGAAGGGCATCAAGCCGTTCGCGCTGGCCAGCTACAACGCCGGGGAGTCGGCGGTCGCACGGTGGCGCAAGGAAAACGGCGACGACGATCTCGCCGCCTGGGTCGAGCAGGTGCCGCTGCAGGAGACCCGCGGCTACGTGAAGCGCGTGCTGCGCAGCTACAACACGTACAAGCTGCTCTACGCCCCCGGTGAGCTCGCCCGAACGGTCAGCCCGCTGCCCGAACGCACCCCGGACAAGCCCGAGAAGAAGAAGCCCGCGGCGGCGCCCGCCACGTCCGGCAGCCCCTGAAGACCAAAGAAAGAGAACAATTCAGGAATTCCAGGCGTCCACGTCTGCACCCTCCGAACGAAAGGAAAGGAGGAGGCCCCCATGGAAACCCTGGTTCTGAATGCGTCGTACTTCCCGGTTGCTCGTATTCCCTGGCAGCGCGCCATCACCCTCCTGTTCCTCGGGAAGGTGGAGCTGGTCGAGGAGTACGAGGACAAGACGATTCGCTCGGTCACCTTCGAGGTGAAGATGCCGTCGGTCGTCCGGTTCCTGCGCATGCTCAAGCGCCGCAAGCCGATCGTCCGCTTCAGCCGTGAGAACGTGTACGGCCGTGACCACGGCCAGTGCCAGTACTGCGGCAAGAAGGTCGCTCGGCCCGAGGCGACGTACGACCACGTGGTTCCGCGCTCACACGGTGGCGGGACGCACTGGGAGAACATCGTCATCGCCTGCGTGCCGTGCAACCAGCGCAAGGGCGGTCGGACGCCTGACCAGGCGAAGATGAAGCTGCTCACCGTGCCGGTGAAGCCGACGAAGTTGCCGGATTCGGTGCGGCTGACCTTCGCCTTCCAGAAGGGCATGCCTTCCAGCTGGGCCACCTGGCTGCGAGACATGACCTACTGGCACGGCAGCCTCGACCAGGACTGAACCAAAGCTCGAAGTGACAGGCCGCCCGTCCCCGAGGGACGGGGGGCCGCCCACTCAGGCAGAGCAGGGGTGGGCAGCGCACGAGCTTCGGGAAGGTCTGTCACCGGCAGCGTGTTCAGAAGGCTGATGGCTGGACGTCGGTCCAGATGATTTGAAGGCAAAGAGTCGGAGAGGAGTGGCACCGCCGAAAAGGCTGGTGCGCTCGGCGCTGGTCCACGCAGCACAGGACCTTGGCGCCCCGGATCGAGCCGGTCGATCGTCTGAGCCTGGCACTGGCCGCACGGCCCTGAGGCGCAAGTTCCTCCAAGACCGTGGGTGGGATGAAAGCTCCGCCCACCCACGGTCGGGGAGGGGCGTTTTTTCGAACCAGCCCGCCCTTCAGCTACACTCCTGTACAGCTGATGGACGAGGCGACACGACAAGAGCGCCTGCGCGCGCTCCCATCGATCGACGAGCTGCTGGCTCGGCCGGTCGTCGCGTCTCTCGTCGCCCACCATGCCCGCCCGATCGTGGTCGATGCCGTGCGTGAAGCCGTCGCTTCGGCGCGCGCGCGCATCCTGTCCGGCGAAGACGTGCGCTTCGACGATCGCGCGATCGGCGAGACGCTCGAGCGACTGTCGGGCCCCCGCTTGAAGCGCGTGATCAACGCGACCGGCGTGGTGCTGCACACCAACCTCGGCCGCGCTCCGCTGGCGCCGCTCGCCATCGAGCGCATGAGCCGCATCGCCGCCGGCTATTCCAACCTGGAATTCGATCTCGACGAGGGCGAGCGCGGCAGCCGGTATGCGCCCGTCGTCGGGCTGCTCCAGCGGCTCATTGGGGCCGAAGACGCGCTGGTGGTGAACAACTGCGCCTCGGCGGTGTGGCTGACGCTCTCGGCGCTGGCGGCGGGGCGCGAGGCGATCGTCTCTCGCGGCGAGGCCGTGGAGATCGGCGGCGGCTTCCGCATTCCCGACGTGATGCGCCAGTCGGGCGCGCAGATGGTCGAGGTCGGCACCACCAACCGCACGCGCCTCGCTGACTACCAGGCCGCGATCGACCCCGGCGGGCGCACCGCGCTGATCGTCAAGGTGCACCGCTCGAACTTCGCGGTCGTCGGCTTCAGCGAAGAGGTCGAGGTGCGCGAGCTGCGAGGGCTCACGCCGCCGGTGTACGTCGATCTCGGCAGCGGGCTGTTGACGCCCCTTCACGGGGAAGGGCTGGGCGGCGAGCCGACCGTCGCGTCGGTCATCGCCGGTGGCGCGGCGGTGGTCTCCTTCAGCGGCGACAAGCTGCTGGGCGGGCCCCAGGCCGGCATCATCGTCGGGCGCCGCGACCTGCTCGCGAAGCTGAAGCAGCACCCGCTCAACCGCGTGCTCCGCGTCGACAAGCTGACGGTCGCCGCACTGGAAGCGACGCTCGAGCTGTACCGCGACGGGCGCGAGGCCGAGATTCCCGTGCGCGCCGCGCTGTCGGTGCCGCTGGCCGAGCTCCAGGCCCGCGCGAAGCGGCTCTCGGCGCTGCTGCCGGGCGTGCGTCACCGGGTGGTCGCCACCACCAGCAAGGTGGGCGGAGGCACGCTGCCCCTCGCCGAACTCCCCTCGGCCGCCGTGGCGATCGAGAGCGGTGGCGCGGGCCTTCATGACAAGCTCAGGGCGACGAACCCGCCGGTGATCGGGCGCATCGTCGACGACGAGGTGTGGTTGGACGTTCGGTGCGTGGCCGAGACCGAACTGGAAGCCCTCGGGGCCGCGGTACGGGGGGCAGTGTGAGGACGCCATGGTGAACGCAGCGGTGCTCGTGCTGAACCGGCACTACCAGCCGGTGCACGTGACGAACGTGAAGCGCGCCTTCTCGTTGCTGTACCAGGGAGTCGCGCGGGCCATCGATGAGCAGTACCGGCTGTACGACTTCAGCGACTGGGCGGCGCTCTCGGCGGCGGTCGAAGAAGAAGAATCGATCGCCACCATCAGCCGGCGCATTCGCATTCCCCGGGTGCTGGTGCTGACGGCCTTCGAGAAGCTGCCGCGGGTGAGGGTGCGCTTCTCGCGCCTCAACATCTACGCCCGCGACGAAGACACCTGCCAGTACTGCGGCAAGAAGCGCCGGCGCGCCGATCTCAACCTCGACCACGTGATCCCCCGCAGCCAGGGCGGCCGCACGTGCTGGGAAAACGTGGTGTGCTCGTGCATCGAGTGCAACCTTCGCAAGGGCGGCCGCACGCCGGCGCAGGCCGGGCTCAAGCTCCTGCGCGACCCGGTTCGCCCGAGGTGGACGCCGTTGCTCCGCGGGTCCCCGGTCAAGGGCGCCCACCGCGCGTGGTTACCATTTCTCAATCTGACCGATGCGTCGTATTGGAACGTCGAACTCGAAGAAGAGTGACGTCGTCCCTGGTGAGGCATGTCGCAATCTGAAGCAGAGATCATCGAGCTGCCGGTCTCCCAGGCCGGGTCGCCGAGGACGCCGCAACCCAAGAAGGTGCGGGCGCGGCGCGTGGTGGCCATCGGGGGCGGGAAGGGCGGCATCGGCAAGTCGCTGCTCTCGGCCAACCTCGGCATCGCGCTCGCCAAGCGCGGCGCGCGGGTGGTGCTGGTCGATCTCGATCTCGGCGGCGCCAACCTCCACACCTGCCTCGGCGTCGGCCAGCCCCAGGTCTCGCTGTCTGACTTCGTCGAGCGCCGCGTGACGCGCCTCGAGCAGGTGCTGTGCCCCACGCCCCACGAGCGGCTGATGCTCGTCTCGGGCGCGATGGACGGGCTCGACGCCGCCAACCCGCGGCACGGGCAGAAGACCAAGCTCATTCGCAACCTGCGCCTGCTCGACGTCGACTACGTGCTGCTCGATCTCGGCGCCGGCACCGCGTTCAACGTGCTCGACTTCTTCCTCGTGGCCGACACCGGGCTGGTGGTGATGTTGCCCGAGCCGACGTCGATCGAGAACGCGTACCGCTTCATCAAGGCGGCGTTCTTCCGGCGGCTGCAGACGCTCGCCCCCGAAGACGATTTCGCGCAGCTGGTCGGCAACGCGCTCGCGCCGCGCGACGGCAGCCCCACCCGCACCCCGTGGGACGTGGTGGCCGAGCTGCGGCAGGTCGATCTCGAGAAGGCCGGGCGGCTCGAGCAGGCGCTGGCCGGCTTCCGCCCGTGGGTGGTGGTCAACCAGGCCCGCACCCGCGCCGACTTCGACGTGGGGCAGACCGTCAGCGCTGCGTGGAAGAAGTTCTTCGGGCTCGAGCTCGGCTTCCTCGGCACCGTCTCGCACGACGACTCGGTCTGGCAGGCGGTGCGCGCGCGCAAGTCGTTGCTCGACGCCTTCCCTGAGAGCGCGGCGGCCGCAGGCGTGTTGCGCGTCGCCGAAAACCTGATTGCATTGGAACGGGCGTGAAGTCGTTCCAGGCGCAGACCCTCTACGAGGTGCTGGAAATCTCCGTCGGCGCGTCGGTCGCCGAGGTGAAGAGCGCGTACGAGCGCCTGAGCCAGCTCTATTCCGATGACCAGGTGGTGCTGTACGGGCTGATCGACGGCGCGCGCGCCGCGCAGCTGCGGGCGCGGCTGAAGGAAGCGCTCGAGGTGCTGACCGACGAGGATCGGCGCGACGCGTACGACGTGAAGCTCGGTCTGCCGCCGCGGGAGCGCCCGAAGCCGCCCCCACGCCCGGTCGCGACGGGCGCGACCGCCGCCACGGGGTGGGGCTCGTTCAGCTACGTCACCAGCGGCGGCACCAGCACCACCACCGTCGGCTCGTCGAGCTACGGCTGGTCGCAGAAGACGAACTCGCCGGTCGCGGTCGAGCCAGCGCCCCCGGCGCCGCAGGCGGAGCCGCCGCCCAGGCCCGTCGCGGTCGCGCCTCCGCCGGTCGCGCCGCCAGCGCCGCTGCCGCCTCCGCCGGCCATCTCGTTTGCCCGGCCGCCGGCTCGTGCGCCTCGGCCGAAGAAGCCGCGCGCGTCGGCGCCTGCTGCTCCGGTCGCCGTGGTCGCTCAGCCTGCGGTGCCCGTTGCGGCCCCGCCGGCTCCGGCTCCGGCCCCGGCCCCGGTCGAAGTCGCAGCGCCCGCGCCGGTTGCCGCTGAGCCGATTGGGCAGCTCGAGTTCGGCGTGAGCAATGCCTCGGTCTCGAACTGGGGCGTGCGCATTCCGGCGGAAGAGGCTGCTCGTCGTACCGAGCCTGCGGAGTCGATCGCTGCCGAGCCCGCGAAGGTCGAGCCAGTGGCCGAAGCGCCGGCGGTGGTCGAGGCGCCCGTGAAGGAAGCGGGGAAGGTGGCCGAACCCGATCCCGCGCCGGCTGCGGTGGCTCCTCCGCCGGTCGCTGCGCCTGCGGTGGTGGTCGCTGCGCCTTCTGCGCCCGTTGCTGCGCCTCCTGCGCCCGTCGCTGCGCCTCCTGCGCCCGTCGCTGCGCCGGCTCCAGCTGCACCGCCTCCTCTCCCCGTGGTCGCTGCGCCGGTCTCATCGCCCGCGCCGGCACCGGTGGTCGCCGCGCCTGCGCCGGAGCCCGTGGCGCCGCCCGCCCCCGAGGCCGTTGCCGAGCCCGAGCCCGAAGTGCCGCGGCTGAGCGACGACGCCGAGGTCGCGATCGTCCCCGTGCGCTCGGTGCCACGCGAGTTCAAGGCCGAGCCTCGCGTGAAGCCCTTCGAAGTGCCGCCCGACGTCGAGTTCAACGGCGACCTCCTGCGGCAGGTGCGCATGGCGCGGGGGCTGTCGCTCAGTCAGCTCGCTGAACGCACACGCATCGGGGTCAAGCACCTCGAGAACGTCGAAGGTGATCGCTATGACGCGCTGCCCGCCGTGGTCTACTTGCGCGGCATCTTGATGAACCTCGCGCGAGAGCTCGGGCTCGACGGTCTGCGCGTGTCGAAGAGCTACCTGCAGTTCGTCGAGGCGCACCGGTCGAAAGGTTGACCCCACCCACCCGCGGGACTACTGATCTGGGCCTACAGATGACCGACGAAGAAAAGACGAAGGCGATGCGGTTGGCCCGGGCGATCGCGTCCGACATCCTGCTCTACAACGACGCCAAGATCGTTCGCGGCATCGAGCAGGACAACCTCTTCGAAACGCTCAAGGACGAGCTCGAGGAAGGGCGCGAGCTCTTCAAGAGCCGCGTGAGCAAAGAGGTCTTCACGACCACCAACTTCTTCGACCGCGCCATCGTCGACGTGATCCTCAAGCCCAAGGGTCACGTGAAGTCGAAGATCTGGTGACGTCGAGCTTCGTCGTGCGCGCGAGCCCCACCGACCAGGGGCAGCGCGTCGACCAGTTCCTCGCGCGTTCCGTCTCGCTCAACGACGGTCCCGAGCTCAGCCGGTCCCGCCTCCAGGCGCTCATCGCCGAGGGGCACGTGCGCGCTGACGGGCACCCCATCAAGGCGTCGGCCCGCCTCAAGGGCACCGAGACCTTCGAGATCGTCGTGCCCGCGCCGCAGCCGGTCGCGCCGCAGCCCGAGGCGCTGGCGCTCGACATCGTCCACCAGGACCGCGACCTGCTGGTGGTGAACAAGGCCCCCGGCATGGTGGTGCACCCCGGCGCCGGTCACGCCACCGGCACGCTGGTCAACGCGCTGCTCCACCACGTCACCGATCTCCAGGGCGTGGGTGGCGAGCTGCGCCCGGGCATCGTGCACCGCCTCGACAAGGACACCTCGGGCCTGCTGGTGATCGCCAAGACCGATCGGGCCCTGCGCGCGCTGCAGACCGCCTTCAAGTCGCGCGAAGTCGAGAAGACCTACCTCGCGCTCGTGCTCGGCCAGCCGCCCGACCGCGGCACCTTCGACACCTTGCACGCCCGCCACCCGACCCAGCGCCTGCGCTTCACCGGCCGCACGAAGACCGGCCGCCGCGCGGTGACCCACTTCGAGGTGACGAAGCGCTTCGCGGCCGGCGCGCGCGTCGAGATCAACCTCGAGACCGGGCGCACCCACCAGATTCGCGTGCACTTCGCCGAGGCCGGCTTCCCGCTCTTCTCCGACCCGCTCTACGGGCCCCGCAAGGCGCAGCGCCCCGACGTCATCGGCCGGCAGGCGCTGCACGCGTGGAAGCTGTCGTTCGTGCACCCGGTGACGAAGAAGCGGCTGCGCTTCACCGCGCCGCCGCCCGCCGACTTCGCCCGGGCCCTCGAGGCGCTCGCCTCAGAGCATGCCGATCGAGACTGACTGCTGGCGCTTGGTCATCACCTTGATCGGCTGAATGGCCATGCAGCGCATGAAGACCTTGAGCAGCTCGGGGTCGAACTTGTTGCGCATCTCGGTCCACATCAGCATCAGCGCCACCTCGGGGCCGTACGCGTCGCGGAAGGGCCGCTTGCTGTTGAGCGCGTCGTACGTCGCGGCGATGGAGATCACCTTGGCGTAGAGGCCGAGGTTCGCCTTGGGAATGATCATCTGGATGTTGCCCTGCGCGTCGCGCACCGCGGTGCCGAACTCCGCCTTGTGCTCGAAGGTCGTCACCAGGCGGAGCAGGGTGGCGCGGTTGATCTGCCGTTCCTGCAAGATGTTGCGAATCGAGACCAGCGGCGCCCGGTTGATGGTGTTGCGCTCGTCGACGCTCAGCGCGCCGCGCTTGTTGAGCAGGTCGTCGGGCACCGTGCCCATGCCGGCGTCGTGAAAGAGCGCGATGTACGCCAGGTCGCGAATCTGCGGCTTGGTGAGCCCCAGCTCGTTGCCGAACACGATGGTGATCAGCGCGGTGTTGACCGAGTGGTAGGTCAGGTACTCGCTGTCCATCTTCGTGGTCGTCATGCCCATGAAGTGGGTGCGGTGATCCATCGAGATGTCGACCAGGTCCTGGATCACGCGGAGCACCTTCGACGTCGCGATCGGCTTCTCCTTGCGCAGCGACTCGAAGTACTTGCGCACGAAGAGAATCGCGCGGCCGTAGCAGGTCATCGCGTACTTCTTGCGGTCGAGCTTGGCCTCGCTCTCGTCCTTCTCGTTCTCGAGCTTGTCCTTGAGCTTCGACCACTTGGCCAACTTCATCGAGACGAGCTTCTTGCCGCCGATGCCGTCCTCGTCGGCCGACTCCGACTGTTCCTTCGAGAAGATCCAGACGAAGTTCTTCAGCTCGGGCACGCTCACCGAGCGCGTCAGCGTGATGCCGCCCACGTCCTTGCCGCGCATTTCCTCGAGCAGCTGGCGCACGCTGTCGAGGGCGTTCATGTCGACCTTCACCAGCATGCCGTTCAGGTAGAACGACTGCTTCACGCCCATCAGCTCGAGCTTGCCGTCTTTCTGGATGACGCCGTTCATCGTCTCCTGGAGCTGCGCGAGCGGCTTCTCGAAGACGTGGTTGTCGGGGTCGTACATCTTCACCGAGCGGAGCAGCATGTAGAGCGCGCTGATCAGCTGGCGGCCGGCGGCCTGGAGCTTTTCGTTGTGCTCGCGGGCGAGCACGTCTGGCGTCGCGGCTTCGTCGGCGTCGGCGACCTTCGTGACTGAAATCTCGGCCATGGCTCAGGCCTCCTTCTGCTCGGCGTTGCCGAAGAGCTGCTTGCGCACGCGCGCAAGGTAGAGCTTCGCGGAATTCACCACCTCGGGCGGCTGCGACTTGTCTTCCACCGCTTCCTGCAAGAGCTTGGCGCTCTGAATGGTGCACGCCCCGGCGAGCCCCGCGAGCGCCAGCTGCTTGTCGGCGATCACCTTCTGCTTGTTGAACAGGCCGGCCTTCGCCTGGATCACCTGCGCGAAGAACTGCACGGCGCCCGGCACGCCGGTCGAACCCAGCGCCGCGTAGAGGCCCTCTTTTTCCTGCGGCGTCTTCTCTTCGAAGCCCTTGTCCTTCACGAGGCGCAAGATGTCGAGGTAGGCCTTCTCCCGGTCGAACTCCGGCAGCACGCGCGCGGCCTGCAGGCGCACCTGCGGGGTGGGGTCGTCGAGCAGCGAGCTGATCAGCTTGCGCGCCTCGCCGGTGCGGCCGCGGGCGATGATCGCCATCACGTCGAGCTTGAGCGCGAGGTTGCGGCTCTTCAGCGCGCTCGCGAAGAACTTGATCTTGTCGGGGTGGTTCGACCTGTCGAGGATGTAGACCATGTCGCGCTCGACCTGCGGCTTGTCGGCGTTGCGCAGCTTCTCGACGAACGGGTCGGGGTTCTGCTTGGCGAAGTTCACCAGCACGTCGCACAGCAGGGTGCGGTTCTCGGGCAGCTCGATCATCTCGAGCGTGTTGAGCAGCGGGTGCACCGCCTCGGGGGGAATCGCGCCGAGGTAGCGCACCACCTCGGGCGGGTTCTTCAGCTTCGCGTACTTCAAGATCTCGCCGACGCGGTTGAGCCGCTGCTCTTCGCCCATCTTGCTCACGAAGCCGCGCAGCAGCTCACCGATCGAGCTGTCTGACCCGGATCGCTGTTCCATCGCGCGCAGCTTGAGCACCACCTGGTTGATGATCGCGAAGTCTTCCTGCAGCAGCATCGCGTCGAGCAGCTGGCTGAACATCTCGCCGAGCAGCTGCGCGTCTGACACGCCGTTCTCGACCACCTGGAAGACGGCGCTGATCAGCTTGGGGAAGAGGCGCTGGTTCTCTTCTTCGTGCACCTCGCGCTGCAGCTTGGCCTTCAGATCGGGCGTGGCGGTGACCCCGGTGATCACCACGCCGCGCATCTGGTCGATGTTGTCCATCTTCATCTCGAGGTCTTCCTCGGACAGACGGGCAAAGCGCACGAAGTCTTCGGAGTTGGTGCGCAGGCGGCGCTGGAGGTAGTCGACGATCTTGTCGACCTCGACCTGCACCTCTTCCTCGCTCATCTCCTCGATCTTGAAGCCTTCGACCATGATGTATTCGAAGTGCGGCATCTGGGCGCGCCACAGCTGCGCGTTCAGATCGTCGGCGCCGCGGTCGGGGTCGCTCAGCGAGATCATCACGAACTGCGTCATCTCCTCGAGGGTGAAGCCCGGGCGGAAGATGATCTGGCGAATGCCGTCCTTGAAGTACTTGTACGGAATCGGGTTCTCTTCCGTGAAGACGTCGACCTTGAAGACCGTGAAGTTGGTGATCTCGACCTTCAGGTTCAGCGGGCCGTACTGCTCGGTGTAGTCGCGCACCGCTTCCCACGCCTTGGTGAGGTACTCGCCGTACTTCGCCTCGTTGTGGCGGTACATGGCGATGGTCTTGATGCCCTTGAGCATGTGGTACGCGACGTTGCGCGCCGCCTCCACCTGCTTGCGGATGTTCGGGTCCTTCATCGGGTCGACTTCGGGCTTGGCCGCCGCGCCCTTCGCGCCAGACATCGAGGGCGACGAGGTGACGGGGGGAACGCCGGAAACCGAGGGGGACGAGGCAGGAGCGCGGTTCGCCATGCAGGCGAGAGCGTAGCGCTCCTAGCGAATCGCGTCGCGCAAGCGGCGGGTCAGCACCTTCACGACCCCCTGGGCGATCTCGGGCTTCTCGCTCATGATCTCCTGGAAGTCTTCCCGGGTGATCTTGAGGAGGTTGGTGTCGACGACGGCTGTCACGGTGGCCGAGCGGGGCGCCGCGTCGAGCACGCCCATCTCGCCGAAGCACTCGCGCTCACCCAGCTCGGCGATCACGCGGTCGGCCTTGTGCACCCGCACCCGCCCGTCGATCACCAGGTAGAGCGCGTCGCCCGCCTCACCCTCGGCGAAGATCTCGTCCTGGGTGTCACGCCGCTCTTCGCTCGAGATGAGCGCGATGGCGGCCAGGTCTTCCCCGGGGATCTGTGAGAACAGATCGATCGACTTGAGGAAGAGGACCTTCTCGACGGTGGAAAGCATCGGGCCCACGCATCGTCCATAACTGGGCGTAAGAAGTCGAGCATGGACTGGAAGCTCTTTGGCACCACCTTCGCCGCGGTGTTCGTCGCCGAGCTCGGCGACAAGACCCAGCTCGCGGCGCTGTCGTTCGCCACCTCGAGCACCTCGCGGCTGACAGTGTTCCTCGGGGCGTCGGCCGCGCTGGTCGCCTCGACGCTCATCGCGGTGTTCGCCGGTGAGGCGCTGACGCGCGTGGTGAGCCCCAAGGCGCTGCAGCGGGCGGCGGGCGTGCTCTTCCTCGTGATCGGCGCGTGGGTGCTCTACTCGACCCGCGCCGGCGCCGCCGCCGACTGAGCGACCGGGGCGGGGCGGGACGTCATCAGCGCCGCCTGCCGACGCACCAACGCCGCCTCGTCCTTCAGGCGGCCCTCGATCACGGTGATCGCCAGCTGCGGCGCCTTGCGATCGAGCGCCACGAGGCTGATCTCGCGCACCACCGGGCTCGCGTCGGCCACGGTGCGCGTGAGGATGTCGTTTCGCAGCGGCGGCGGGGTGGTCGACTCCGACAGGCACCACGTGGCGCACGCGCGCACCCACGCCGCCTCGTCGGTCGTCAGGTCGATCAGCGCCTGCTCGGGCGTGGTCTTCGGCGGCGGGTACTGCTGCTCGACGTGCTTGAGGCGCTCGGGGCGCGGCAGCTCTTCCACCAGCGGGAGGAAGCGCGCCTTGAGGTTGCGATCGAGCAGGTTGTCGAGCAGCTCGACGGCGTTGCCACGGCGGCGGCTCGCGTCGGCCGCGGTCGCGTCCTGGATGCCCGCGCTGATCTGTTCCATGTCGGCGTCGGGGTAGAGCACCGCCAGCAGCAGGAACACGCGGCCCTCGACCTGCTTCACCTTTTCCATCAGCGCCGAGGCGAGCAGCGCCCGCGCCGCCGGCTCACCCTCGCGCGGGGTGTTGGGGCCCGGCACCGCGTCGAGCTTGAGCACCTCGAGCTGGTGCAGCGCGCGCCACGCCCGCTCGAGCTCGCGATCGACCGCGCGCTTGACCGGACTCACGTCCTTCAAGAGCAGCCGCTTGCCCTTCACCGCGCGGGCGAGCGCCCGGTACATCACGCCGCGCAGCTCTTCGTCGGCCTCGTCGAGGTGCAGGGCGATGATCTCCACCGCCTCGCTGGTGCCGAGCTTGCCGAGCACGCGCGCGGTCGCCCGGCGAATGTTGGCGTCTTCGAGGTGGTTGCTGAGCACCTTGGCGAGCGTGGGCAGAATCGTCGCGCCGTACATCGTCAGCGACTGCGTGGCCTCGCGCAGCGTCTCGCGTGACTGCGTGCGGTAGATGAGCGGAATGACGAACTCGGGGCTCTTGAGCACGCCCGCCGCCGTGACCGCCTCGCGCCGCACGCGCAGGTCGCTGTCGTTCATCAACTGCAACACCGGCTGGTAGAAGTTCTTCACGCCGATCGCGCCGAGCACCTTCGCCGCGTACTGCCGCATGATCGGGTCGGGGTTGTCGATCAGCGCCTTGAGCGCCTCGGCCGCCACCAGCACGCCGTCGAGCCCGCCGAAGCGGATCATGCCGGTCACCGCGGCGCTGCGAATGCGCGGGTCGGCGTCGGCGAGGAAGGGGCGCACCGAGCGCACCGCCTTGTCGCGGCCCATCGCACAGAAGGCGTCGATCGCCGCCGCCCGCACCGCGGGATCCTGGTCTTCGAAGCGGCGGAAGACCGAGTTGGCAAAGCGCATCGTCTGGCGGTGCGCGTAGTACTCGAGCGCCTTGACCCGCACTCCGCTCGACTTGTGTTCCAGCAGCAGCTCGACCCGCTGATCGAGCTCGAGCTTCTCGAGGTGCGGCAGGAGCGCCAACGCGTTGAGCACTTCCTGCTCGTCTTCGCTCGCCAGCGCCTCGTCGAGCACGCGGTTGGTGTTGCCGTCGATCACCTGGTGGCGCGCTGACTCGATGTCGAGCCGCCGCTGCTTCAGGTTGTCCTGCAGCGACTTGATGTACTTGCTGCGCATGCTCATCACCACGGCGACCCAGGCCAGGGCGAGCACGAGCGAGAACCACGCGAGCTTGTAGGGGTCTCCCCCGAGGAAGGTGCGGTAGCCGGCCAGCGTCACGCCGGCCAGGCCGATCGCCGTGGGCTTCACCACGCCGTCGATGAACGCCTTGGCCGACACGCGCACCTGCGCCGGCACCGGCAGGTAGAGGATCTGCGTCGTCGCGTCGTTGACCGAGTAGCGGAAGAGCGTGTCGGCGCCCTTGGCCATCGACGCCGCCCACAGCGCGGGGAAGATCAGCAGCGCCGCGTCACCCAGCGCCAGCGACACCGGCAGCACCGCCAGCGAGCCGATCACGCCCGCGCGGTTCAGCAGGCGGCTGGTGCCGAAGAGCTGCAGCCCGAGCGCCAGCGCGCCGACGACGGCGCTGAAGTAGCCGAAGTACGCGGCCAGCTCGTCACCCTTCATCTTGTCAGCGGCCACCACCTTGAACTGGAAGTCGATCAGCGTGGTGGTGAAGAAGGTGACCGCCGAGAGGATCGCCACCGTGCGCAGGTGCGAGTCGCCGAGCACGCGGCTCGCACCGCCGGTGCGCTTGGCCACGCTCGGCTTGCCCGACGCCGCGCGGGCGAAGAGGCGCTGCCGGCCCATGCGCCCGGCCGCGAAGCTCGCGCCGCCGGTGATGAAGAGCAGGGCGGCGCACATGATGAGCAGCGACGGAGTGCCGAAGTGCCGCGCCACCGCCGCGCCGAGCAGACCGATCAAGATGTTGGCGAACGTGCCGCCCGCGCCGATGAAGCCGTAGAGGCGCTTGGCCTCGCGCGCGTTGAAGAGCTCGTTCGCCAGCGTCCAGAACTGAACGAGGATCAGCGCGCCTACCACTTCGACGAAGACGTAGATGACGCTGTAGATGCCCGGCACCTGGAAGCGCTCGAGCAGCCACATCACGACGAAGAGGCTGCCGAACAGGCTCGCCGAGAACAGCGCCATCAGGTCGCGCCGCACGCGGTTGGCGTAGCGCGCGTAGACGAGGCCGGTGGCGGTCACGAAGATCGCCGAGAGCACGTACATCCACGCCAGCTGGCTGCGATCACCGTGCGCGAGGAACAGCGCGTCGCGCACCGTGCGCCCCGTGAGGAACGCGCCGACCGCGAAGAGGCTGTGCAGGAAGAGGGTGAAGGTCAGCTGCCGTTCGCCCCTTCGAACGGGCAGCACCATCTCGAGAATCTTCAGCAGCACGGGGCGCAGGCTAGCCCAGCCCCACCAACCGAAGGGTCACGAAAGCGATACCTGCTCGAGGAGCCTTCGCCGCTCGGCGTCGTTCAGCGCCCGCCCGCCAAAGCGCGCCTCGAGGTACCGGCGGCTGGCGTGGGCGACGGGCGTCGCCAGCCGGTGACGTTCGAGCGCGAGGCGGTGGGGCAGGGTCTCGATGTCTTCCCCGTCGCGGTACGGCACCCCCGCCGCCACCAGCCGCTTCTCGAGGGCGGTGAGGAAATCAGCGGCGGGGTGGCGTGGAGTGCGCTTCTGCCCCAGCCGCCAGACGATCACGAAGACCAGCGCGCCGACCAGCACCGCGATCCACAGCGCGCGATCGGGGGTGGTGACGCGCGAGCTGCCGGTCTTCGGGTCGTCGTCGTCGGCGCTGCCCTGCGACTGGGGCGGCTTCACCAGCCCCTTCACGAGGTTGAACTGATCGATCAGCGAGTAGTCGATGACCTTCGCGCGCCAGAGTTCCTCGAGGCGTTCCCAGGTGTCGACCAGGCGGGCGACCAGCGCGCGAGGCTGGCTGGCGCGCGCGTCTTCGGGCGTGGCGTCGAAGGTGCGCCAGCCGCGCTGCGGCGAATACGCCTCGACCCACGCGTGGGCATCGCCGGCGCGCACCACGTACTTCTCGCCGACCAGCTCGCCCCCGTAGAAGCCGCCCACCACGCGCGCCGGCACCCCTCGGGTGCGCAGCATCACCGCGAGCGCCGTCGCGAAGTGTTCGCAGTGGCCCGCCTTGCGCACGAAGAGGAAGTCCGCGAGCGGATCGGCGACGTCTCCGCCGAGCTCGAGCGAGTACGCCAGGTTGCTGCGCAGCCAGCCCTCGAGGTTGCGCGCCACGTCTTCGGGGTCGGTGGTGGTGCCGACGATCTGCCCCGCGAGCTTCGCGATGCGCGGGTCGAGCTGGTCGGGCAGGGCCGAGAGCGCGGCCAGCACCTGCGGGTCGCTCTCGGTCAGCACCACGTCTGAGCGGCTGTAGACGACGTAGCTGTACGCGTTCGCGTCTTCGACGAAGCGCACCTCTTCCGACCCGACCTTCTGCAGCGAGGTGTTCACCGTGCCGCTGGTGCCGATCGCCGCCGCGTTGCCGTAGATCACCGGCTGCTCGAGCCCGACCAGGGTGCGGCTCTCGTAGCCCGGCAACAGCTCGATGCGCTGCACCACCGAGTCGGTGCCGTCGGCGATGAAGATGCGCATGCGCGGGCGCTGCGGCTCACCGGTGCCGCGCCACTCGCGGCCGTCGAAGAGATCGAACCGGCGGCCCACCCAGTAGCGCTCCAGCCGCTCGGTGTCGGGCCTGGGCTCCAGCGTCGCCCGCATCACCACGCGCGCGCTGGTCTTGATGTCGCCCGCGCCGCCGAGCCGCACGCGATCGGTCATGCCGGTGGTGCCTCCGATCAGCCCCGGCCCCGAGCGGCGCGCCGCCACGTTCCACGACAGGCGGGGGAAGAGCACGAAGAACGCCAGCCCGCCCACCAGCGCGAAGGCCACCCCGAGGCTGATCTGCCGCAGCACGGGGGCCATCGGCAGCTCCTCGTCGCGCTCGATCGGCCCCTCGACCACCGTCAGGCCGAGCGCGAGGCACCCGAAGACGCCGAAGAAGAAGAGGCACACCGCGTAGGCGGCGTTACCCGACAGCGCCGCGGCGCCGGCGATCAGCAGCAGCGACGAGAGCAGCACCTGCTGATCGGTCGCCGTCGCCGGCTCGGTGAGCATGCGCTGGGCGGTGACGAGCGTGGCGAACGACACCGCGGCCACCACCAGGTCGAGCGCGCCGCGGAACACCAGCCCGAAGAGCACGACGGCGATGGCGAGCAACGCGACCACCGAGATCACCGGCTGCCGCGAGAACGGCCTCCAGCCGATGAGGCTCACCACCAGCGCGACGAGGAACACCACCGGCACCCACGGGGGCAGGGTGCCCGACAGCGCCACGGCGGCGAACGCCGACGCCGCGGTCAGATCGCGCATGCGCAGTCGCAGCACCTGGCGCGACGCGAGCCTCACGTGGGCTTCACCTCGTCGTCGAACCCGAGCATCGCCAGCGCCGACAAGATGCGCCGCTCGTGACCTGGCCCGGAACCCGGCCTGATGCGCCGCCCACCCGCGTCGAGCCCGACGTCGTTGCCCTCGCTCAGGAGGCGGTTGGTGATCGCCGCCGTCTCCTCGCATTCCAGCTCGAGGGCGTCACCCGGCGTGCGCGCGTCGATCGAGAGCGTGTACTGGCGGCGATCTTCCCGCTCGCGCTCGACCTTCAGCAGCTTGCCCACCGAGGCCGAGCGCTTCCAGTGCACGCGCCGGGCGTCTTCGCCGTCGCCCAGTTCCTTGAGGCCCTGCAGATCGCCCGCGCCGTCGCGGTGCCGCTGGTTGCCCAGCTCACCCTGCTGCCGGCCGTGATCGGGCTCGGGCGGCTCGCAGGTGAAGCCCCGCCGCGGCCACACCAGCAACAGGTCGTCGACCTCGAAGGTGCGCGACTTCTCGAACAGCCCGAAGGGGAAGAACGTCGAGAGCTGGATCTGCGAGAGCTTGAGCGGGCCGCGCCGCGCCGCCGTCACGTCGGCCCGCACCACCGTCGACTCGTTCTCCCCGAGCGTCGGAATCCACGCCCAGCCCTCGAGCGCGCCGTCGCCCTCGGCGATCTTCACCGCGAACGCACGCCCGCGCTGGCAGCTCACCTCGTACCGCAGCGCGAACGGTTCCTTCGCGAACGCGCCGTCGGGCAGCACCCGCCGCACGCGCAGGTCGCGAATCACGCGCTCCGAGAGCACGCCCGAGAGCACGATCAGCGCGAGCAGGAAGCCCAGCACCAGGTAGAGGAGGTTGTTGCCGGTGTTGAGCGCGCCGAGGCCCACGCCGATCGTCACCACCAGGTAGGTGCGGCCCACCCGGGAGACCTTCAGGGTGCGGGGCGGGCGCAACCACCAGCGCCACCGCTCGCGCCAGGTGGGCTTCTTCGCGCTCACCGCGGCGCCGGCACCTTTCGCAGGAGCTCGCCCACCAGGTGCGTCGCCTCGTCGCGCGCGAAGGCGCCCGCGGTCGAGCTCTTGAGCATCAGGCGGTGCGCGAGCGTCGGCGGCGCCAGCGTGCGCACGTCGCCGGGCGTCACGAAGTCGCGGCCTTCCCACAGGGCCCACGCCCGCGCGGCCGACATCAGGGAAAGCACGGCGCGGGTGCTGATGCCGCGCTCGATCTCCGCGTGGGTGCGCGTGGCCGCGGCGATGCGCACCGCGTAGTCGGCGACGTCGCGCGACACCTGCACCGCGTCGGCCGCGGCCTGCAGCGAGATGAGCTCGGCGGCGTCGGCGATGGGCTTGAAGGCGGTGATGGGGTCGGTGCGCCGCGCCATCACCAGGTTGGTCTCGATGTCGGGCGCGAGGTGGCCCAGCGACAGGCGCAGCAGGAAGCGATCGAGCTGGCTGTCGGGCAGCGGGTAGGTGCCGCTGAGATCGAGCGGGTTCTGCGTGGCGATCACCGCGAACGGCCTGGGCAGCACGTGCGTCACGCCGTCGAGCGACACCTGGCCCTGCGCCATCGCCTCGAGCAGCGCCGACTGCGTGCGCGGCGGAGCGCGGTTGAGCTCGTCGGCGAGCACCAGTTGGTGGAACACCGGCCCGGGGCGGAACTCGAACTGCCCCTTGCCCTGCAGGAAGACCTGCGAGCCGACGATGTCGGTGGGCAACAGGTCGGCGGTGAACTGCACCCGCGAGAAGGTCATCGAGAAGCTGCGCGCCAGCCCTTCGGCGAGCGTGGTCTTGCCGACGCCGGGTACGTCTTCGAGCAGCAGGTGGCCGCGCGCCACGACGCAGGTGATGGCCAGCTTCACCTGCTCCGGCTTGCCGAGGACCAGCTCACCGAGGTGGGACGACAGCTTCGAAAGCAGTTCGATCGGGGCGGTGGGCATGTGCTTCAGGCGTTGGAGTGTACGCACGAGTGCGGTACGCCGCCTGACTTTCGAAGAGGGTCGATGGGGCGCATTCGCCGGCTGAGCGACGAGCTGATCAACCAGATCGCCGCAGGCGAGGTCGTCGAGCGCCCCGCGAGCGTGGTGAAGGAACTGGCCGAGAACTCGGTCGACGCCGGCGCCACGCAGGTGAAGGTCAGTCTGTCGGAAGGCGGGCTCTCGGCGATCACCGTCGCCGACGACGGCCACGGCATGTCGCGCGAAGACGCCGTCGCCTGTCTCGAGCGCCACGCGACCAGCAAGCTGCGCGACTCCGACGGCCTCTTCCAGATTCGCACCAAGGGCTTCCGCGGCGAGGCGATTCCGTCGATCGCGGCGGTCTCGCGCTTCAGCCTCGTCACCAGCGAGCCCGACGCCACCGTCGCCACCCAGATCGCGATCGAGGGCGGGAGCGCGCCGGTCATCGAAGACGCCCCGGCGCCCGGCGGCACCCGCATCGACGTGCGCGACCTGTTCTTCAACGTGCCCGCGCGCCGCAAGTTCTTGAAGCGCGAGTCGACCGAGCTCACCCACTGCGAAGAGGCGCTCACCCGGCTCGCGCTGGCCCACCCCGAGGTCGGCTTCTTCCTCGAGCACGACGGCCGCCAGGTCATCAGCAGCCCGGCGACGCCCGAGCGCCCGAAGGAACGCATCGCCAGCCTGCTCGGCGCGGAGGTCGAGCCCCACCTGCTGGCCATCGACGAGCGCCGCCTTGGGGTGCACGTACACGGCTTCGTGGCCTCGCCCGAGTTCACGATGTCGACGGCGCGCGCCCTCTACACGTTCGTCAACCGCCGCTACATCCGCGACCGGGGCGTCAACGCGGCGGTGCAGCGCGCGTTTCAAGATCAGCTCCCGCCGGGCCGGCAGCCGGTGTGCACGGTGTTCATCGATCTCGACCCCGAGGCGGTCGACGTGAACGTGCACCCGCAGAAGCTGGAGGTGCGCTTCAGCGATCAACGAGCGGTGGTCGACGCGATCACCGCGGCCATCTCGCGGGCGTTGAAGGCGGCGCCGTGGCGGGCCAACCCCGGCGCCCCGGTCGGCGAAGAGCTGCACGCCCACTACGCGCAGGCCGTCGATCGCTTCCTCCAGCGCGCGCAGGAAACGCCGGGCTTCGTGCTCGAGCCGGGCGCGGTGCCCACCGCCGCGGTCGGAGAGCCCGGCGCCGCCCCGCAGCTCGGCCAGCACCCGGGGTTCGGCACCGCGCGCCCGCAGCTCAACGACACGCCGCCGCCCGGGTACTTCGGCGGGCTCCGCTACCTGGGCGAGCTCGGCAAGCGCTTCTGGGTCTGCGAAGGGGCAGGGGGCTCGCTGGTGGTGCTCGACCCGCGTGCGGTGCGCGAGCGCGTGGTGCTCGACTCGCTGCGCGAGCGCTTCGAGGCGGGCGCGTTGGCCACCGCCCCGGCCACGCTGTTCTCGGCGACCGTGACGCTCCCGTCGATCGCCCCGGTGCTCGCCGCCCGCGAGAAGCTGCTCGAGCTGGGCGTGGAGGTCGAGGAGTTCGGCCGCGACACGCTGGCGATCAAGCGCGTGCCTCCCGAGCTCGAAGGCAGCGACGCCTCGACCTGGCTCCTCGCCGCCGCGACCGCCGGCGACCAGCTGCTCGCGCTGTCGGAATTGGCGTGGGCCGCCGCGTCGGGCCCGCTGCGCACGCCGGGCTTCGACGAGCTGCACGCGCTGCTCGAGCGCCTCGACGACTGCGACTTCGCCGTGCCCACGCGCCGCCACGCGGTGGTGGTGTCCGACGTGCCGCTGCTCGACCTCGAGGCGCGCGCTTCGGAAGAGTGACGCGCCCCTCGCGCGGCCGAAAACTTGCGGGATCGCTTCGGGCCTGTACCGTGCGCTGCACCCCTGTAGCACCCACGAGGTGAGCATGGACGGAGTCATCCGCGGTCGGGACGTCGTCGCGAATGCACGCCTCATCGTGCGCGAGTTCGGCGTGCGCTGTCTGTTCCGCTGCCTCCGCGCGTGCCTCATCGGTCCACGCACCACCTTCCTCGACTGTGTCTGGGAGAAGAAGTCATGAACGAAGCCGTCGCCGCCCTCAGCACCTCCGCCGCTGCCCAGCTCGTGCCCGCGAGCTACGCCGAGAAGGCGATGGCGTCGCTGATGCAGCTCCACACCGAGTTGATGGACGAGAAGGAACGGCGGGTCGATCTCTTCCGCAAGCTGATGGAGCGCGAGCAGGCGCTGGCCGAGCTGAAGATGTACGTGAAGATGCTCGAGGAAAAGCTCGCGCCCCCTGCGCCGCCGGTGCGCGTCGAAGCGCCTGTGCCGGTGCCCGTCGCGGCGCCGGTTGCGACCCCGAGGCCGGCGCCCACCGTGACCGACGCCGGGCCACGCAAGGTCGCGCCGCCGGTCCCGCCCATGCCTCCTCGCATCGCCACCGCGGCGCGCCTCGACGGTTGGAAGACGTGGTGAAGCGCTTCCTCGTTGGGCTGGTGCTGGCCGCCGGGGTGGTCGCGTCGTCGCCCGCGCGCGCCGACGGCATCGACGGCCTCGGTCACGTCTCGGTGGGCGGCGGCTTCCGCTGGGTGCCCAACTGGTGGTTCCAGGGCAAGGCGGCCGACGCCGGCACGCCGATGATCCCCACCATCGATGGCGGCCCGCAGGCCAACGCCAGCTTCGGTCTCGGCGTGACGTCCTACCTCGCCGCTTCCATCAACCTGCTGGGCGGGTACCAGGCCTTTCAGCTCTCGCTGCCCGACGGCCAGATCGACAACTACAGCTCGACCACCTTCGGCGCGCTGCTCGGGGGCCGGCTCGCCGGGGCCGACGTCTTCTTCAAGGGCTTCATGCCGTACCTCGAGCTCCAGGCCGGCCCGATCATCTCGGTGATCGGCGCGCCGCACACCATGATCCCCGAACGGGTGGTCCTCGGGCTCTCGGCGGCCGGCGGCATCTCGTATCGCTTCTTGCCGAAGTACGGCGTCACCCTCGAGGTGCGCTACCTGGCCGCGCGCAACTCCGTGCCCGACATCTCGGGAATCAACGTCGGCGGGGTGTGGTTCAGCGCGATGTTCACCATGTATTTCCCGCCGAGCCTCAAGCGCGACTCCGATTCCATGTCGTTCTGATTGAGGTAGAGCAGCGCCATGGCCGAGACCGTCACCGAAGCAGGCAAGCAGCTCGACGACATCCGTCGCGAGGTCGTCGAAGCGCGCAACATGACGATCAAGACGGACAACGCGCTCAAGACGCTGCACGCCGAGCTCAAGGTCGTCACCGCGCAACAAGACGCCTTTCAGAAGCGCACCTGGTTCAGCACCGCCGCGGTCTACGTGCTCTTCGTCGCGCTGTGCGTCAGCGGCGTGCTGGTGATCAGCAACGCGAAGGCCGCCGCGGCGAACGCCGAGAAGGAACGCCTCGAGAAGCAGGCCGTCGAGCTCAACGCGACCATCGACAAGCTCAAGGCCGAAGCCACGTCGGGCCTCGCCGCCGAGCAGACCGCGCTGCAGATCTACCGCCAGATGACCACGCTGCCCGGCGAGGAGCGCCTCAAGGGCATCGACGCCCTCTCGCGGCTCGACCAGAGCAAGCTCTCGCCCTTCGCCAAGCTCGTGCTGCAGGACCGCGCGGTGCTGCTGCGCAAGGAAGTGGGCGGCGCGGTGCTCGAAAAGGGCAAGGCCGCCTTCCGCCGGCAGGACTGGCCCGAGGCGATCAGCCAGCTCAGCCGCTTCCTCACGATGGATCCCGCGCAGGAAGACGCGCTCGACGCCTCGTTCTTCCTCGGCAACTCGTTCTTCCAGTCGCGCAAGTTCGACGAGGCGATCAAGCACCTCACGCGCTTCGTCGACGGCGACAAGAAGGCCAAGCTGCGCGACTTCGCGCTGATGATGCTGATGCAGTCGTACGACATGACCGGCAACAAGGACCAGGCGGTCGCGATGGCGAAGGAAGGCTTCTCGACCTACCCGGCGAGCGACTTCCGCATGCAGTTCCTCGCGCGGCTGCAGCGCACGGTGCCCGGCAACACCGCCCCGGCGAACCCGCCCGCGCCCGGTCCCGCGCCGGCCCCCGCTCCGGCGCCCGCGAACCCGCAGCCCAACCGATGAGCGACGACCCGAAAGATCCCCGCTTTCGTCCCTTTCGCGCGGCGTCGTGGGCGCTGTACCTCGTCGTCGCCGTCGGCTTCTCGTCGCTCGTCATCTTCAGCGTCTTCAAGTCGGTCTTGAGCATGACGCCCGGCCGCCCGGCCTTTGCCGGCGAGGTGCTGACCGAGGCGCAGTGCCTGGCCAACGCGAAGCTGCTGTTCACCGAGCTCGAGGGGCGTCGCAAGGGCCTCGCGGAGTTCCCCGACATCACCCACGCCGACCAGGCCTTCCTCACCTTCCGCGTCGACTGGATGACGCGCAAGAAGGCGCTCGAGGCCCAGTGCGCGCTCGAGCAGCGCTCGCAGCTGCGCGCCACGTTCGCCTCGCTGGAGCGGGTGATGGATCTCTACACGACCGCGTCGGTGCAGTTCAGCGGCGGCGTGGGGCCGGCCACCGACGAGCTCAAGCGGCAGCTCGACGGCAAGCCGAACTGATCACCCTGCTCAGGGCGAAGCCGCCCCGGCCTTGTCCATGTTCGCGGTCGGCAACACCACCGAGTAGCGGCCGCTCTCGTCGGCGATCGTCGAGCCGAGCAGAATGCTGACCGGCTTGCCGCCGATGCTGGTGACGCGGAAGAAGCGCAGCTGCGAGAAGCCCATGCCCGAGCTCTGCTGGCTGCCCTTGATGCCGGTGATGCTGCCCGACACCGTGCGGCCCCACGAGAGCTGCACGTCGTTGAGCGTCAGCTCGCTCAAGGTCTCACCCTTGTCGTTGATCGGCGCCTTGACGGTGACGAGACGGCTCGCGAGCGGCACCTGGCCGCCAGCGATGAACTCGAAGCGCCAGATGCCGGGGTCGAGCGAGAGCTCGAAGGTGCCGTCGTCGTTGGTGATGGTCTGCGCGGGCTCGACCGGCAGCGCGCGCGCCTCGGTCACCATGGTGGTGCTCGGCTCTTCGGTCTGGGGAATCGCGAAGACCGAGACCTTCGCCGCGCCCAGGCGCTGGGTGTCGGTGCTGTTCTGCTGGAGCACCGTGCCCTTCACCTTCAGCCGGTCTTCGAGCACCACGCGGTTGGCGTTGGTGCTGCCCGGGTTGAGCGCGGCCACGCCGTTGGCGACGCTGACCGTCACCGCCTTGTGGGTGTAGGCCGCCGCGCTGCCATCGGGCGGCACCGCGGTGATGAAGAAGGTGTTCTCGCCGCGCGAGGCGAGGGTGGTGACCTTGAACTCGCCCTCGGCGTTGGTCGACACGATCTTCGAGCGGAAGGTGCCTTCGCCGGCGACCGTGCCCTCGAGGAGCACGTACGCGCCGACGATCGGCTGGCCGAAGCGGTCGACGATCTGCGCGGTCAGCTCACCCTCGTCACCGTACTCGCCGAGCTCGAGCGAGAGCGCGGGGGGCAGCGGCGTGTCGAGCAAGAAGCGCTTGCTGGGCACCGCGACGCCGGGCTGGCTGGGCGAGGCGACGAGCGCGAGGTGCGGCAACGACCGCGCGCGGGGGCTGACCGTCATCGCGAAGTCGCCCGACGTCGAGCTGATCGGGAAGCGCTGCGAGAGCGCCTCGTTGGTCGTCGGGTCGAAGAGCTGCAGCGTGATCTCGGGCGGGGTGGCGTTGATCGCGTAGTACGGCGCGCTGATCAGCACCGGTTCCTTGTTGACGATCTTGCGCACCAGCCGGCCGCTGATGGCCGGCGCCGCGTCGGCCGCGGGGAACACGAAGGTCACCGAGGTCTTCTCGCCCGCGCCGATCACCGCGCTGCTCGAGACCGGCGGCACCGAGGCCTCGAACGGAGTCGCGGTGATGCTGAACGAACCCGCGCCGACGCTCATCGCGAAGAAGCCGAACTCGGGCTTGTCGAAGGTCGTCTCGAACGAGCGCTTGATGCCCGGCAACAGCACGCTGCTACCCGTCGCGCGCACCGTCACCCCGTCGGTGAAGGCGGTGCGATCGGTGGCGTTGCCGGCGGTCTGCTCGCGCTGGAGCTGGCCGGTCAGCGTCAGCGGCGTACCGAGATCGAAGTTCTGCGTCGCCCCCAGCGTGCCGTCGGCGATGTTGAAGTCGGCCGCGCGGTACGAGGTCGACGCGGCGCCCTGGATTTCCACCACGATGTGGTTGCCGGGGTCGCCACAGCCCTCGGCGAAGCACAGCATGCCGCTCGGGCACTGGTCGTTGCTGGTGCACGCCACCACCGGGTCGATGGGGCTGGTGCACGCCGACGCGACGAGCGCCGCTGCGAAGAGCGAGGGGAGGGCGCGCATGGCCTTGATGGGAAGCGTCTTCATGGGCAGCGCACCACCTCGACCGACCACGTGAAGCTGTCGATGTAGCTCTTGTCGGTCAGCACGCCGCCGTCCCACATCACCATGCGGTCCTGCACGGTGACCTCGCCGCTGACGACCTCGTTGAAGAAGCCGTCGGCCACGTAGACCGTCAGCAGGTGCTTGCCGAGCGAGAGGTTCGACAGCGCGTTGGTGAAGGTCAGCGCGGTCGGCGCGCTCACCGTGCGCGTCGTGGTGTTCATTGGGATGCGCGGCGTGGTGGTGAAGGGCACCGTGTTGGGCCCCTTGTCGATGAACCACAGCGAGTTGATGGTGTCGGTGACGTCTTCGTCGAACACCTTCACCGAGAACTCGGTCATGCCCGCCGCGCAGCGGGTGTCGTAGCTGGTCTGCGGCTCGCTGGGCGTGGTGTCGACGATGCGAAGAGGCGTGTTGCGCCGCGGCGGCAGGTCGCCCGCGATCTGATCGTCCTGGGGAATGAGGCAGCTCGTGAACACGACGGACCACAGGCAGAGCAACAACCCTGCCATGGCGCCGCTGCCACTGGAATTCAGTGGTTTCTGGTGGTTACGAGACGTCATGCCTCTTCGTACTCTGTCTCCGATGGCAGGCTTCCCTCTGCGCGCTCACCCTCCAGTTTTTCCAGGTGGCGGAAGATGGTGCGCGGGTCGACCCCGAGATCCTTGGCCGTCTTGGTGCGGTTGCCGTTGTTTCGCTCGAGCACCTCGTTGATGTACCGCTTCTGGAACTCTTCCTTCGCCTGCGCCAGCGGGAGAATCGGCGGGAGGTTCTCGGGCCGCAGGTCGAGATCTTCGGGGCCCATCAGCGGCTTGTCGGCGAGCACCACCGCCTTCTTGATGCGGTTCTCCAGCTCGCGAATGTTGCCCGGCCAGTTGTACTTCTTCATCGCCACGGTCGAGCCCGGCGTGAACCCGCGCGCCTTGCTGTCGAACTCCTTCGAGTAGCGATTCATGAAGAAGCGGGCCAGCACCTGGATGTCGTCTCCGCGGTCGCGCAGCGGCGGCAGCTTGAGCGTCACCACGTT
The DNA here is from genome assembly GCA_046351675.1 of Myxococcaceae bacterium. GTDB lineage: Bacteria > Myxococcota > Myxococcia > Myxococcales > Myxococcaceae > Archangium_A. Next base: position 59,951 of record JAXLYB010000003.1, on the reverse strand, counting down.
GATGCGGAAGTAGAGGTCTTCGCGGAACGTGCCCTTGCGCACCTCCTCTTCGAGGTTCTTGTTGGTCGCCGCGACGATGCGAATGTCGACCGGCTCGGGCCGGTTGTCGCCGACCTTGTAGACGACCTTTTCCTGCAGGGCGCGCAGCAGCTTCACCTGCAGCTGCAGCGGCATCTCGCCAATCTCGTCGAGGAAGAGCGTGCCGCTGATGGCCGCCTGGAACTTGCCCATCTTGGTGGCGACCGCGCCGGTGAACGCGCCCTTCACGTGGCCGAAGAGCTCGCTCTCGAGCAGGTTCTCGGGAATCGCGCCGCAGTTGATCGAGATGAACGGCCCCTTGGTGCGCGGGGAATGCCGGTGGATCTCCTTGGCGATCAGTTCCTTGCCGGTGCCCGTCTCGCCGATCACCAGCACCGAGATGTCGGTGGGCGCGATCTTGTCGATGCGCTTGTAGACGTCCTTCATGCCCTGGCAGGCGCCGACGATGTCGCCGTAGGTCTGCTCTTCGAGGCGCGTCTTGAGCGTGGTGTTCTCGAGCTTGAGCTCGTTCACCAGCAGCGCGTTCTGCACGATCAGCGAGGCCTGCGCGGCGAAGATGGTGAGGGTGTCGAGCGACTTCTGGTCGAAGCGGTTCACCAGCCGGTCGTTGCCCAGGTAGATGAGGCCGAAGAGGTCGCCCTTGTGCATCAGCGGGGCGCACATCACCGAGAGCAGCTTCAGGTTCACCACCGACTCGCTCGAGTTGAACTCCGGGTCGTCGAGGGCGTCGGCGATGATCAGCGGCTTCTGCTGCTGCACCACCTTGTTCACGATGGAGTCCGACACGCGCTCGATCGCGTCTTCGATCGTCTCGCGCTGGATGTTGCGGGCCACCTTCACCCGCAGCTGGTTCGATTCCATCAAGATCAAGAAGCCCTTGTCGGCGCGCGCGACCTCGATGCACTCGTCCATCAGGCTCTCGAGCAGCCGGTCGAGATCGGTGTTGGCCAGCAGCTTCTCGGAAAAGCGCGTCAGCCTCCGCAGCGCGGCGAGCTCCCGCCCGGGAATGCCCGGCTGTTCCTGCGTCGAGGCGTCGGGGTCTTTCGAGTCGTTGCGCGCGAAGCGGGTGGCGAGCGCCGGCTGCGCCATCGGCGCGTCGGCCTGGGAAAACGTCAGCTCGGTCTCGCCGACCTTCACGCGGTCGTTCGGCTTGAGCTCGTGCTCGTCGGTCGCCTTGCCGTTGACCTCGAACTTCGTCTCACCGCCGACCTTGTACGAGAGGCCGTCGAACATGATCGCGAACGCCGTCTCGGGCACCCGCGTGTCGTCGAGCACGATGTCGTTGTCGGGCGCGCGGCCCAGCGAGGTGATGCGCTTGAGCAGCGTCACTGACCTCGTCTTCCCGTCGGGCGTCTTGATGGTCAGGCTGGGCATGAGTCGTTCCTCTCTTCAAAAGCCAACGGACACACCGGCGCCGATGCCGCCGCCGGGGGTGGGGTAGATGCGGAGCTGCGTGGTGGGGGGCTTCGCCGCGGGCAGCGGCTCACGCCTCTCGGTGATGATCTCGTCCTGGTGGTGCCAGATGGCGTCGCCGATGCCGAGCGCCCACAGCGCGTAGAAGGCGATGCCGGTGCCGTACTTGAGGCCCGTCCACACGTCGCGCTCGGTGCGCCGCGAAGCGGGGATTTCACGCGTGGTGACCGAGAAGACGCCGCTGCCGTCGGGCGTCAGGCGATCGACCCACACCCGCACCACCGGGTCGTAGAGCGAGGCGATCGCGAAGTACGAGACGATGCTCAGCACCGCCATCACGCCTTCCGACACCGCGAAGGCCACGCCCCAGCCGACGCGCTGCTGCTGAAACTGCCCCGCCCCGAAGGGAATGAAGTTCACCACCATCGACCGCCGCTCGACCGTGCGCACCAGCATGCCCGCGCTCAAGAACTCCTCGCGGCGGCGCCGATCGTCCTGCTCGCGCTGCAGCCGCTCGCGCTCTTCCTTGGCGCGCTTTTCCTGGTCGGCGCGCAGGGCGAGCTGCTGGCGCACGAGGTTGAGCGCGTCGGCGTTGTCGCGGCGCACCTGGTCGAACACCTTGATGGCCGGCGGCGGCACCGCGAACGGGTCGAGGATGTAGTCGGGGTTGATGCGCAGCAGGTTCAAGAAGGCCGCCTGCGCCGCCTTCACGTCACCCAGGTTGAAGGCCGACAGGCCGGCGACCTCGTGCAGCTTCACGCGCTGCGGGTCGCTGAAGTTGGCCACCGCGAGCGACTCGTTGGCGCGCTTGAGCGCGTCGGCGTACCGGCCGGCGTCGTACAGCTTCTGGATGATCTCCACCTCGCGCTCGGGAATGACCTGCGCCGAGGCGACGGCCCCGCCGAGCAGCACCGCGCAGATCATCGCCCGGAACGCGCTGCTCACCTCAGGGCCCCTTCTCGATGATCAGCGGCTTGCCCGGCACCGCGAAGCCCGTGCCCTGGTCGATCACCGCGCCGTTCACCGCGACCGCGTATTCGACGCGGTGGCGCATCTCGGTGCTGCCCGAGGGCGGAATGGTGATGCGGAAGGGCGTCAGCTGCGACTGCGCGACGGTCATTTCCTGGGCGCCGATGCGCACCGTGGCGTCCGGCGGCCACCCGCGGAACGACACCAGCGACGCCTCGAGCGGCGCCACGAGGTTCAGCTCTTCGCCGCCCTTGATGGTCAGCGTGACCGACTTGCCCTTCGGGTCGCACACCTCGCAGGTGACGGTGAAGCGGTGCGGGCCGGGCGTGAGCTTGAGCACGTGGCGCACCAGCGCGTCGGGCGTGCGCGGGCCGTCGTCGACCTGCACGTACCCGAAGGGGCGCACGATCGCCGCGAGCTCGACGGTCTCCGGGCCCTTCTTCGGCACGTCCTTCGGGGGATCTTTCGGGGCCACCGCCGGGTCCTTCGGGGGATCTTTCGCGATCACCACCGGGTCCTTCGGAGGATCCTTCGGCGGCTCGACGACGGGGTCGATCTTGCCCGGCGCGGCGGGCCACGCCACCGAGGCCAGCGTCACGTCGGTCGGCGCCAGCTCGTACTTCGGAGTCCACGGCTCGGGCGCCAGCGCCACGCGCACGCCCTGGGCGACCGACATGATCAAGATGAAGCCCAGCCCGAGCCCGAAGGCCGCGCGCTGCATCTTCTTCACCCGCGCCTCGCGCAGCTTCCGCGCGCGCATCTGGCCGAGCAGCTCGTTGGCGCGCGAGTTCGACGGGTCGTGCGCGAGCACCTGGTTGAGCGCCGACATCGCCTTGGCGGTCTTCTTGTCGGCGATCAGCCTCTCGGCGTTCGACAGCAGCGCCTGGGTGATGCGGGGCGTCAGTTCCTTGCGGTACGCGCGCGGGTCGAGGAAGAACTTCGCCAGCTCTTCGTGGGGCCGCGTGATCTGCAGCGTCGCGAGGTAGTCGCCCAGCGCGTCGCGCAGCTTGCCCGCGGTGGGGAAGCGGTGGCCCGGCTGGCGCTGCAGGCACGCGCCGATGATCTCCGCCAGCTCGTCCGACACGGTGGGCGTCGTCTGGCGCGGGTCGTCGTAGTTCGCGTCGAGGATCTTCTTGAGCGTCGCGGTGGTGTTCGGCGCGGTGAACGGCAGCTTCCCGGTCGCGAACAGGTACAGCATCGTGCCCAGCGAGAAGACGTCGGCCTCGGCGCCCGCTTCTTCGCCCTCGATGATCTCCGGCGCCATGTGCGCGGGGCTGCCGACCAGCGCGCCGGTCATGGTCATCTTCTCGTCGCGGTCGAGGATCTTCGCGATGCCGAAGTCCATCAGCTTGAGCACGCCGTCCTCGCGGACCATCACGTTCTCGGGCTTCAGGTCGCGGTGCAGGATGCCGGCGTCGTGCGCGTGGGCGAGCGCCGAGGCGAGCTCGTGCACCACCATCGCCGCGACCTCCGGCGGGGACAGCGCCTCGTCGTTGATGAACTGCCGCAGCGTCTGCCCGCGGATGTACTCGGTGACGAGGAACGCCTCGGTCGCCGTCTCGCCGCTGAAGTCGAACACCTCGAGGATGTTGGGGTGGTGCAGCCGCGCCACCGCCTTCGCCTCGCGCTCGAGCCGCTTGCGCGATTCGACGCGGCCCGAGAGGTGAGGGTGCAGCACCTTCACCGCGACCTCGCGATCGAGGGTCGTGTCGAGGCCCTTGTAGACGACGCTCATGCCGCCCTGGCCCAGCTGCTCCAGGATCTTGTAGCGACCGATGTGGCGGCCCACGAGCGTCACGGGTGGTCAGACTCCGAACGAGATGCCGATCGACTTCGCCAACCGAACCTTGTCGCCCTGCGGGTCGACCTGGCGTTCCTTGCGGCTCTCGGCGAGCGAGGTGAAGCCCAGCTTGCCGCCCTGCAGGCACACCATGTGGTCCCACTTTCCGTCGCGCACCAGGTCGAGCACCATCGCGCCGTACATGGTGGCCAGCACCCGATCGAGCGGGCTGGGCGTGCCGCCGCGCTGCAGGTGACCGAGCACCGTGACGCGAATCTCGGCCTCGACGTGCGGGGCGAGCAGGTCGGCCAGCACCTTGCCCGAGCCGCCCAGCCGCACCACGCCGCGCCCGGGAATGTCTTCGGCCTTCTGCGCGACCGCCTGCGCGCCGCCCTTCTGAAACGCGCCCTCGCTGATGGCGACGATCGCGAACTTCTTCTTCGCCTCGTAGAGCTCCTGGATGCGCGCGACGATCTTCTCGATCTCGTACGGCAGCTCGGGAATCAAGATGAAGTCGGCGCCGCCCGCGATGCCGCCCTCGAGCGTGAGGAAGCCGGCGTTGCGGCCCATGATCTCGACCACCATCACCCGCTGGTGCGCCTCGGCCGTGGTGTGGAGCCGATCGATCGCGTCGCTGATCACGTTGACCGCGGTGTCGAACCCGAAGGTCTGATCGGTGCCGCTCAGGTCGTTGTCGATGGTCTTCGGGCAGCCGACCACCTTCACGCCGCGCTGCGAGAGCTTGTGCGCCATGGTCAGCGTGCCGTCGCCGCCGATCACCACGATGCCGTCGAGCTTCAGCGCCTTGATGCGCTTGAGCACCACGTCGCTCATGTCCTTCGTGACCTGCTTGCCGCCTTCCTTCTGCACGTAGGCGAAGGGGTCGGCCTTGTTCGACGTGCCGAGGATCGTGCCGCCCTTGGGCAAGATGCCGCGCACCTCGGCCAGCCCGAGCGGGATCGTGAGGTCGGGCTGAATGAGCCCCTCGTAGCCGTTCAAGATGCCGGTGAACTCGTAGCCGAGCTCCATCACGCCGCGACGAACCAGGCCGCGCAGCACCGCGTTGAGGCCAGGGCAGTCGCCGCCGCCGGTCAGCACTCCAAGTCGCATCCACCCTCCAGAATCAGAACGTCACACGTGTCAGTGGGATATCGGAGCGTATGACGCCCACGCCTCGACGTGCCAGAGCTTCCTGACGCGTCTGTCAGGCGTGATCTCGCGTGTATGACAGGAGACCGAAACGCGACGGCAGCGCGGTCAGGACCGGCGGCGCGTGGCGATGCGGTCGAGGAGGTGTTCCAGGACCCCGGCGTGGTTGCCGGTCGGCTTGGTGGGGCTCGCCACCTGGGCCAGCTGAAAGAGCTCGGCGAGGCGTTCCTTCACCAGGTCCCAGTCGGGTCGCGAGGCGAGCAGCTGGCGGTAGATCGCGATCGCCTCGACGTACTGCCCGCGCGACGCGAGTGACTCGGCGAGGCTCACCGGGCTCTGCGTGGCGCCGGTCGACTCGTGGCGCTGCATCGCGACGCGGCGGCGCTCGCCCGGTTCGAGCGAGGCTTCGAGCTCCACGAGCTTGCCGGCGAGCGCGACGTCGTCGGGGAAGGCGCTGGCCAGGGCCTCGGTCTTCGCGAACGCCTCGCCCATCTCGCCGCGCCGCAGGTGGCGCTCGATCTCGTGCTCGAGCTGGGCGCGTTCGGCGTCCGTCATCTGCAAGGCGTTTTAGACCATCGCGTGCGAGGGAGTAGCCTCAAACCCCGATGATGCCGCTGGTGCTGGCCCTGGTCGTGCCCCTCGCGAGCGCCGAGCTGCCGACGCCCGTGACCCAGCTGGGCAACCTGGTGCGCCAGGACGGGTACCAGTTCCGCCCGCCGGTGGCCTTCCGCATGGCCCGCATGGACCTGTACCACGGCACCCACGCCGGCTCGGTCGCGCGAACCGCCGGCGCCGCGCGCTACCTGAGCGCTGCGCTGATCGACGGCGAGAACGAAGACGCCGCCTCGCTGCTGGTCTCGGTGGTCGAGGAGACGGTGGTGCTCGGGCCCGGCTCTCGCGACGAGTTCTCGACCGCGGTGCTCAAGCACCTGCACGACGAGCTCGGCCAGCCCTTCCAGCTCGAGCGCGCGCAGGTGAACGACGGGCGGGTCGAGGTGCTCGGGGCGATTCGGCAGGGCAGCCAGCTGCGCCGCGTGCTGGTCGCGATCTGGCCGGGAGAAGGCCGCCACCTGGTGGCGATGGCCTCGGCACCGTCAGGCCGGTGGGACGAGCTGGCCCCCGCATTCCGCGCCAGCTTCGACTCGATGAAGGAAGAGCCGACCGTCAGCGCGCGCCCGCCCCAGCGCTACGTGTGGGCGTTCGTCGCGCTGCTCGGCGCGCTGGCGATGATCTCGATCGGGTTGTGGCGGCGGCGCCAGGCCGCGCGCCTGGCTCGCTGATCAGTTCGCGGCGATGTCGAGCGTGGCCGAACCGAGCTCCTTGTCGCCGCGCGTGATCTTGATGGTCCACTTGCCGACCTTGGTCATGTTCAGGCCGCGCCAGCCGCGCGTGCGCCCGAAGCCGCTGACCGGCACGTCGACCGTGTTGCGCACCTGGCCCTCGTGGAGGAACTGGATCTGCACGTCCTCGTACTTGCCTTCCTTGGGGCAGTACCACTGCAGCCAGGCGTAGACGGTGGTGTTCTTCGGCACCGGCCCGGTCACGGGCTCCGTGCACTGGAACTGCGTCGGCGAGCCCTTGGTGTTGTCGATCTTCAGGCACGGAATGACGTCGAGGAGCGCAGGCCCCCGGTCCTTGCCGTTCTCGAGGTAGTCGACGACCTTCTTGATCATCTCCGCGCTCGGCGGCGGCTCAGCCGGGGCAGCAGGCGCGGCGGCGGTGCCTCCGTCCTGCGCGAAGGCAGGCGAAGACATCAGGCACAACGCTCCAATCAGGCTCACGGCGAACGGGCTCTTCACGGTCAATTCTCCTCCCCCGGGGGTTTGTGGCGGTGAGTGTGCACAAACGTGTGCCCGGGAGGAATGGATTTCGCGAGGGTCGGGTGCTAGTCGCGCGACCGCTCATGCCGTCTGAAAACGCGCACATCCGGAACTTTTCGATCATTGCCCACATCGACCACGGGAAGTCGACGCTGGCCGACCGGCTCCTCGAGAAGACCGGCACGGTGAACGAGCGCCAGAAGCAGGCGCAGTTCCTCGACAACATGGACATCGAGCGTGAGCGCGGCATCACCATCAAGGCCCAGACGGTGCGCATGAACTACCGGGCGCAAGACGGGAAGGACTACGTCTTGAACCTCATCGACACGCCCGGGCACGTCGACTTCGCGTACGAGGTCAGCCGCTCGCTCGCCGCGTGCGAAGGCGCGCTGCTGGTGGTCGACGCCACGCAGGGGGTCGAGGCCCAGACGCTCGCCAACGTCTACATGGCGCTCGATCACAACCTCGAGATCATTCCGGTCATCAACAAGATCGATCTCCCGTCGGCCGACGTGGACCGCACGCGCGCCGAGATCGAAGACGTGATCGGCCTCGACGGTTCGACCGCGGTGCCGGTGTCGGCGAAGGAAGGCCTCAACATCGACCAGCTGCTCGAGGCCGTCGTGAAGATCGTGCCGCCGCCGAAGGGCGCGAAGGCCGACCCGCTCAAGGCCCTGGTGTTCGACAGCTGGTACGACAACTACCGCGGCGTGGTGATGCTGGTGCGGGTCATCGAGGGCGAAGTGAAGATCGGCCAGAAGATCAAGCTCTGGTCGAACAACAAGCAGTTCGAGGTGCAGGAGCTCGGCGTCATCTCGCCCTTCGCCACGCCGGTGAAGTCGCTGATGGCCGGCGAGGTGGGCATCTTCGTCGCCAACGTGAAGGAACTGGCCGACGCGAAGGTCGGCGACACCATCACCGACGCCGAGCGCCCGACGGCCGAGGCGTTCCCCGGGTTCAAGGAAGTCAAGCCGATGGTCTTCTCGGGCGTGTTCCCGGTCGACGCGGCTGACTACGACAACCTGCGCGACGCGCTCATCAAGCTGCGCCTCAACGACTCGGCCTTCACGTGGGAACCCGAGACCTCGACCGCGCTCGGCTTCGGCTTCCGCTGCGGCTTCCTCGGCCTGCTGCACATGGAGATCGTGCAGGAGCGCCTCGAGCGCGAGTACGAGCTCAACCTCATCAGCACCGCGCCGAGCGTGGTCTACAAGATCTTCCCGCACGGCAAGGAACCGATCTTCGTCGACAACCCGTCGAAGCTGCCTCCGGTGCAGAACATCGAGCACCTCGAAGAGCCGTACCTGATCTGCCACATCCACGTGCCCAACGATCACCTCGGCGCGATCCTGCAGCTCTGCCAGGACCGCCGCGGCATCCAGAAGGGCATCGAGTACCTGGGCAGCTCGGGCACGCGGTGCCGCGTGACGTATGAAATGCCGCTGGCCGAAGTGGTGTTCGACTTCTTCGACAAGATGAAGTCGATCAGCCGCGGCTACGCCTCGCTCGACTACGAGCTGGGCGGGTACAAAGAATCGGACCTGGTGAAGCTCGACATCCTCATCAACGGGGACATCGTCGACGCGCTGTCGATCATCGTGCACCGCGAGCGCGCGTATCAGCGCGGCCGCGAGGTCTGCGAGAAGTTGAAGGGCGTGATCCACCGCCAGATGTTCGAGGTCGCGATCCAGGCGGCGATCGGCTCGAAGATCATCAGCCGCGAGACGGTGTCGGCGGTGCGCAAGAACGTGCTGGCCAAGTGCTACGGCGGCGACATCTCGCGCAAGCGCAAGCTCCTCGAGAAGCAGAAAGAGGGCAAGAAGCGCATGAAGCAGGTCGGCGTGGTCGAGCTGCCGCAAGAGGCCTTCCTCGCGGTGCTGAAGTCGGAGGAGTGACGTGGCAGCCGAGTCGACTGCCAACGCCGCCCCCGCTCCGACGCAGACCCTCGCCGAAGCGGTGCTCGCGCGGCTGACGCCGGCCGAACAGAAGACGCTCGCCCGGTGGCGCTGGCACGATCGGCTCGTCAGCCTCTGGGCGCCGGTCACCGTGCTCGCGCTGGTGTTCCTGGTCTACCTGCTGATCGTCGAGAGCCTGGTCTGCACCTACCTCTGGCTGCAGCCGGCGATGCAGGGGCTGGGGCTGTTGTGCTTCGGCTGGTGGGCGGTGCTGGTGGTCTCCCGCACGCCGCTGGCCCGCAAGTGGAACCTCGCCCGCGACGCGCGCTACCGCTCGGAAGAGCTGCTCGCCGAGGTCGAGTCGATCGCCAACAACAAGAAGGTCACGCTCAAGGACAAGGCGTTCGCCGAGGTGGTCGCCTCGTGCGAGGGCGTGGTGCGCAGCTTCGGCAAGCCGGTCGACGAGGTGAAGGCCGCCAACCGCGTGCTCGAGCAGGCGTACGAGAAGCACCTCAGCCACCACCGGCAGAAGATGAAGGAACTGGGCGGCGGCTTCGTGAAGGCGCTGCTGATCGCGCTCACGTTCCGCGCGGTGCTGCTCGACCCGTTCAAGATCCCCTCGGGGTCGATGATTCCCACCCTCGAGATCGGCGATCAGATCTTCGTCAACAAGTTCATCTACGGCGTGCGCCTGCCGTTCACCAACTACGTGCCGTTCGTGATCGTGCGGCCGCCGAAGCGCGGCGACGTGATCGTCTTCAACAACCCCACCAACACCTCGGTCGACTACATCAAGCGGGTGATGGGCGTGCCGGGCGACACGCTCGAATTCAGCGAAGAGGGCGTGCGCGTCAACGGCGAGCCCGTGGCCCGCACCCTCGAGAACGAGCGCTACCTCTACTGGGACCAACCGAGCTGGTACGACGAGCCGATCGCCAACTGGGTCAAGCGGTGGCCCGAAGACGACTGGCACCAGAAGGAAGAGACGCTCTACCGCGAGGTGGTCGGCGGCGTGCCGCACCTGATCCTCGACAACCCCATGCAGCGCGCGATGCGGCTGAGCCAGCAGCGCGTCACGAAGGTCACCGTGCCCGAGGGCAAGGTGTTCGTGATGGGCGACAACCGCAACAACAGCGACGACAGCCGCTTCGGGTTGGGCAACGGCAGCAACCTCCCCGAGTTCGTGCCCTTCGGGAACATCAAGGGCAAGGCCACCGTGATCTGGCTCTCGCTCTCGCGCGGGGGCTTCGGCAGCTCGATCTTCGGCGGCACCGGCATCCGGTACGATCGCTTCTTCACGCCGGTCACGATGTGCGGTGACGAGCCGCCCCGCAGGTGATACTCGTTCACCGTGCGTCGCAACGGTGAGACCAACCCCGGAACGATTGTCGCGATCATCGCCGTCGCGCTCGGCGCCTTCTATGGCGTGTGGGTCGCCCCGGTGTACTGGGACAACCTCGAGGTGAAGGAAGCCGTCACCGAGGCCTTCAACGTCTACTGGGTGTCGGGCGAGAACGAAGCGCGCGTGAAGCTGCTCGGCCGCCTGAACAACAACAACGACGTCTCGCACATCGAGATGAACTCCGACGGGGAGCCCGTCGAGAAGCCCGGCTTCGGCGTGCCCGAGGACTGGGTGAAGATCACCGAGGAAAACAACGGCACGAAGGTGCGCATTCGCGTCGAGTGGGAACGCACCGTGCAGTTCAAGCCGCTCGAGAAGAAGAAGCGCTTCCACATGGTCGTCGAGAAGACGGGGGCCCGCGTCAAGTGAGCGCGAGGCGCCATTTCCTCGGCCTCGAAGGCCTGCCCCGCTCGGAGTTGTTGGATCTCCTCAGTCGATCGCAGCAGTACCGACAGGGCGAGGTCGGCGGCCGCCACCTGATGGGTCGCGTGGTCGCCAACGTCTTCTACGAGCCTTCGACGCGCACCCGCTCGAGCTTCGAGGTCGCCGCGGCCTCGCTCGGCGCGCACGTGCTGAACTGGACCGTGGGCGGCTCGTCGGCGTCGAAGGGCGAGACCCTGGTCGACACCGCGAAGAACATCGCCGCGCTCGGGGTGAACATCATCGTGGTGCGCCACCAGCACAGCGGCGCGGCTGCGCTCGTCGCCCGCTCGGTGGGCTGCGCGGTGATCAACGCCGGCGACGGCCAGCACGAGCACCCCAGCCAGGGCCTGCTCGACGCCTTCACGCTCTGGCGCCGCTGGGGCGGGGCGATCGAGGGCAAGCGCGTGGCGATCGTCGGCGACATCTTGCACAGCCGCGTGGCGCGCTCGAACGTGCACTGCCTCACCACGCTCGGCGCGAAGGTGGTGCTCTGCGGCCCGCCGACGCTGCTGCCGACGGGGCTGCACGAGCTGGGCGTGGAAGTCACCACCGAGCTCGACACCGCGCTGGCGAAGGCCGACGCGGTGATGATGCTGCGCATCCAGCGCGAACGCATGAACGACGCGCTGTTCCCCTCGACCGCCGAGTACCACCAGCGCTGGGGGCTGACCGACGAGCGCGCCGCGGCGCTGAAGCCCGAGGCGGTGGTGCTGCACCCCGGGCCGGTGAACCGCGGCCTCGAGCTCTCGCCGGGCGTCGCCGACGGCCAGCGCAGCCTGATTCTCGAGCAGGTGCAGAACGGCGTCGCGGTGCGCCAGGCGATCCTGGAGGCGGTGTCATGAGCAGCGCGGTCACGAGCGAGCGCCTGGTGTTGAAGGGCGGGCGGGTGCTCGACCCCGAGCGCCGCCTCGATCAGCAGACCGACGTGGTGCTCGCGCGCGGCCCGCAGGGCTGGGTGGTCGAGCGGCTCGGCAGCGCGGGCGAGGTGGCCGGCGCGAAGGTGATCTCGCTCGATGGTGCGTGGGTCTGCCCGGGCTTCGTCGACCTGCACAGCGTGGTGCGCGACCAGGCCGACGTCGACGCGGCGCTCGCCGGCGGTTTCACGGTGGTGGTCACCACGCCCGACACGAAGCCGGCCCGCACCGATCGGCTCACGATCCTCCAGGCCGCGCCGCTCACCCGTGCGCTCGAGGGCGCGGAGCTGGGCGAGGTGCCGCCCGACGCGCCGTGCTTGAGCCAGGGCTTCAAGCCGCTGGTGCGGGGCGGGGTGCTGCGGCGCGCGCTCCAGTACACGCAGCGCAAGCTGCTCATGCTCCACGCCGAAGATCCGTCGCTCACGGGCGCGGGCGTGCTGGGCGAGTCGCTCGCCGCGACGCGGCTGGGGTTGCCCGCGGTGCCGGTCGCCGCGGAGACCACCGTCATCGCGCGCGACCTCGAGATCCTCGCCGAGACCGGCGGGCGCCTGCACTTCGCCCACCTCACCACCGCGCGCGGCGTCGAGCTGGTGCGCGCTGGCAAGGCGAGGGGCCTCGCGATTTCCTGCGACGTCACGCCGCACCACCTCACGCGCGACACCAGCGCCGCCGAGCACTACTCGCTCGACGCGCGGGTGTGGCCGCCGCTCCGCTCGCCGGCCGACGTGGCCGCGCTGAAGGCCGGGCTCAGCGACGGCACCATCGACGCCGTGGCGTGCGACCACGTGCGCGTCGACGTGCTCGACCGCGAGCACGCCTTCGAGGCCTGCGCGCCCGGCTGCGAGGCCTTCGGTCACGCGCTGCCCGTCGCGTTGAACCTCGAGCTGACGCCCGCCCGGCTCGTCGAGGTGCTCGCCTCGGCCCCGGCCCGCCTGCTCGGCCTGCCCGGTGGCGTCGTCGCCGGCCAGGCGGCCCGGCTCACCGTCGTCGACCCTCGCGCGCGCCAGGTGCGCGGCGTGGTGGTCGGCGCGCACCACACCTTCGGAGGTCTCACGTGAAGCGCGCCCTGTTGGCCCTGGCAGATGGCACCTCGTTCGAGGGCCGCTCGTTCGGCAGCCCACTCGAGTCGGTCGGCGAGGTGGTCTTCAACACCTCGATGTTCGGGTACCAGGAGATCCTCACCGACCCCTCGTACGTCGGGCAGATCGTCACCATGGCGTACCCGCACATGGGCAACGTCGGCGCCAACGGCGAAGACGAGGAATCGCAGCGCCCGCACGCGGTGGGCATGATCGTGCGCGAGTATTCCGAGCCGTCGAACTGGCGCTCGAAGGAGACGCTCGACGCGTACCTCGCCCGCTACAAGGTGGCCGGCATCGAGGGCCTCGACACGCGCCGGCTGGTGCGCCACCTCCGCACGCACGGCTCGCAGATGGGCGTGATCAGCACCGACGGCGCGACCGCGAAGGCGCTCACCGAGCGCGCGCGCAAGGCGCCGGGCATGGAAGGCCTCGACCTCGCGACCGGCATCTCGACGAAGTCGGTCTACGAGTGGTCGAAGCCCACGCCGCGCTTCGTGGTGGGCGAGGCGCCCGCCGCGGCGGTGAAGACGCGCTTCCGCGTGGTGGCGGTCGACTACGGCCTGAAGAAGGCGATGCTCCAGTTCCTCGTCGACGTCGGCTGCCACGTCACCGTGGTCCCCGCGTGGACCAGCGCGAAGGAGATCCTCGAGCGCAAGCCCGACGGCGTGTTCCTCACCAACGGCCCGGGCGACCCGGCCGCGGTGAAGGGCGCCGACAAGGTGGTGGCCGAGCTGCTGGGCAAGGTGCCGGTGTTCGGCATCTGCCTGGGCCACCAGATCCTCGCGCTCGCGCTGGGCGGCAAGACCTGGAAGATGAAGTTCGGTCACCGCGGCGCCAACCAGCCGGTGAAGGATCTCTCGACGGGCAAGGTGGAAATCACCAGCCAGAACCACGGCTTCGCGGTCGACGCGAAGAGCCTCGAAGGGAAGGGCGTCGTCACGCACCTGAACTTGAACGACCAGACGGTCGAGGGGCTGGCGGTGCCCGACGCGCGCGCGTTCTCGGTGCAATACCACCCCGAGGCGTCGCCCGGCCCGCACGACGCGCGCTACCTCTTCCAGCGGTTCGCCGACGTGATGGGCGGCGCGCGCGTGAGCGGCCCGGCGTGACCGCGCCGCACCCCTTCCTCGAGGAACTGATCGCCTGGGCGACACCCGAGGCCACCAAGCCCGACCTCCTCGAGGCGCGGGCCGAGTGGTTCAAGCGCACCGGCGAGGTCTTCGAGGAAGATCGGCAGATCGAGCTGCGCATGTCGGGCTTCCTCGAGCACTACGTGTGCGATCGGCTCGCGCCGCACCACGGCCGCACGCCGGCCCGCGCGCGCTACGAGGAATCGCTGCGCACCGAGGCGCCCGAGCGCGCCGCCGCCTTCCGCGCGCTGACCGAGACGGTGCACGGCCTGTTCGAGGTGAAGAAGATCTCGCCCGGCGAGGTGCGCCTGCGGGGGCTCTTCAACGGCATCGTCACCGACGTGACCGAGCGGCGGCACATCGTGGGCCTCGCGGTGGGCGACGTGCTCGAGGCGCGCCTCATTCCCTTCGGTGGGCACTTCCACTTCTCGGCGTCGTACGTCTTCCACCCGCACGAGGCCGCGAAGCAGATCAAGGTCGAGGCCGAGCGCGCCGCGAAGGAAGGCAGTCCCTCGGAAGCCGAGCTCACCGATGACTGCGCGCAGCGGAGCCTGAAGGTCGAGCGCTACCGGCAGATCGCGGTCGAGAAGATCTACGACTTCGGCGCGCGCAAGATCTGAATCAGCGCGTGTCGAGCAGCTCGAGGAAGTCGCGCAGCCGCTCGAGCTCGTCGTCGTTGAGCTCGTCGAACTCCACGCCGAAGCCGCGCACCGAGACGCTCACGTGCTCCGCCCGGTTGGTCTTCACGTCGACCCGCCCGAAGCCCGCCCGCGTGAAGCGCACGTGGGCCACCCACGGGTCGCCCCCGGGCATCGGAATGCCGATCACCGCCCCGTCGCCGGTCTGCACCTCGGCAAGAGGCCCTACTTCCTCGATGAAGGCCCCGTTCTCAGACAGCTCGAGCACCCGCGGCCGCCCAGCGTCGCCGCCCGTGTCGAGCTCGATCTGCGACTGGATTTCGCAGCGATAGCGAACGGCGCGGGGCGTGGTCATCAAGAGCCCGGAGTTTCTTTCAACCCGGGGTCGTCACGCACCTGAAACATGAAGACGACATGTCGGGAAAGGACCCCGATTGACGACCAGAGACTGCGATTTCTACGCTGGCGAAAGTCGTCACACGGTTCGTGTGAGAAGTGTCAGTTCCAGTGCGCAGTGGCAGTGGCATCCGGGGGGTGCGCAGGGCAGTAGCTGCGTCATTCGGAGGCGGTGGTGGCAATCGAGAACCGGAAGTTCGAGCGCGTTCCCTCACGACTTCGCTGTTGGTGCGAAGGCGAGAACATCACTGTCTACGCTCGCATCGGCAACATGAGCGAGGGCGGTCTCTTCCTGCGCACCAGCACTCCGCTCGAGCAGGGGAGCCAGGCGCGGGTTCGCATCGGGCCGACGCTCGAAGCCGTCGCGCGGGTGGTGTGGCGTCGCATCGAAGGGCAGGGCGGGCCGCCGGGCATGGGCCTCGAGTTCGTGAACGTCGACGAAGCGCTGCGCGGCACGATTCGGGAGTTGATGACGCAAGATCACGCCCCGCAGAGCGCGCAGGCGAACTAAGAAGCAGTCCCTGAAGGCGGAATCAAAGGGGCCGGCATTTGCGCATCGCGATCATCTCGGACATCCACAGCAACATCGAGGCGCTCACCGAGGTCCTCAAGGTCATCGACAAGCAGAAGGTCGACCGCGTGGTCAGCCTGGGTGACGTCGTCGGCTACGGCGCGTCGCCCAACCCGTGCTGCCAGCTGGTGCGCGAGAACGCCGAAGTGACGCTGCTGGGCAACCACGACGCCGCGGTCGCCGGCCGCATGGACTACTCGTTCTATTACGACGCCGCCCGCCACGCGCTCGACTGGTCGGCCAACGTGCTCGACGAAGAGAACCTCGCGTGGCTGCGCTCGCTGCCGTACACCTACCGCATCGGTGACGTCGGCTTCTGCCACGGCTCGCCGGTCGAGCCCCGCAGCTACGAGTACATCTTCGCGCTCGAGCAGGCGCGCGAGCTGACGCCCTTCGTCGGCGATCTCCCCGAGGTCACCTTCATCGGCCACTCGCACCTCTGCAAGGCGTTCGCGATCGGCTCGGGCGAGGTGAACGACGTGGTCGCCCAGAAGTTCGGCATTCGCAAGGGCTTCAAGTACATCATCAGCGTCGGCTCGGTCGGCCAGCCCCGCGACTACGACAACCGCGCGTGCTTCGTGATCTACGACACCGAGGGCCGCACGGTGGAATACGTGCGCGTCGAGTACGACATCCAGGCGTCGGCGCAGCGCATCTTCGACGCCGATCTCGCCCTCAACTTCGGCAAGCGCCTCTTCCTGGGCGTCTGATTCTCAAATCGCTGCCCGTCGGTAGACAGGCGTGTAGAACGCGACGCCGATGCGCGATCAGACCTTCATGACGTTGATGCGGTTGCTCCCCAAGTCGGCGCTGTCGACGGTGGTGGGCAAGGCGACGCGATTGCCGGTGCCCCCGGCGCTCCACCAGACGGCGATGAAGTTCTTCGCCCGGCAGTACAACGTGAACCTCGAAGAGGCCGAGGGCACGATCGCCGACTACCCGACCTTCGGCTCGTTCTTCACGCGCAAGCTCAAGCCGGGCCGCCGCACCATCGACATGACGGCGAACGTGATCGCCAGCCCGGTCGACGCGCACGTCTCGCAGATCGGCCAGATCGAGCGCGGCACGTGCCTGCAGGCCAAGGGCATCACGTGGCCGGTCGACAAGATCCTCGGTGACGCCCGCCGCGCGCTCGACTTCGAGGGCGGCTCGTTCGCGACGCTGTACCTCTCGCCGCGCGACTACCACCGCTTCCACTCGCCGCTGCCGGGCACCATCACCGGCTACCACTACCTGCCGGGCGAGTTCTGGCCCGTGAACCAGGCGTCGGTGCGCACCAAGGACGCGCTGTTCGCGATCAACGAGCGCCTCGTCACCTGGCTCGACACGCCGGCCGGGGCCTGCGCGTACATCGCGGTCGGCGCCACGTGCGTCTCGCGCATTCACGCCTCGTACGACGAGGTGCTCACCCACGAGGGCCGGCCCGAGAAGGCGCACACGTACGGGCGCGCGATCCCCATCGAGAAGGGCGGGGAGATCGGCATGTTCGAGATGGGCTCGACCGTCATCCTCCTCTTCCAGAAGGGACGCGTGACGTGGGACCCGACGCTCCAGCCCGATTCGCCCGTGGTGCTCGGCCAGAAGATCGGGGTCTTCTCGTGAGCGCTCCCAAGATTTCCGGCGTGAAGGGGATGAACGATCTCCTCGCGCCGCAGATCGAGACCTGGCAGCGCATCGAGCAGGTCGCGCGCTCGCTCTTCGGCCGCTACGGCTTCTCGGAAGTGCGCACCCCGATCGTCGAGCACACCGAGCTCTTCGTGCGCAGCGTCGGCGAGGTGACCGACATCGTCGGCAAGGAGATGTACACCTTCAACGACAAGGGCGACCGCAGCATCACCATGCGCCCCGAGGGCACCGCGCCCGCCGCGCGCGCGTACATCGAGCACGGCGTCGCCAACACCGAGCCGCTGACGCGCTGGTTCTACATGGGCCCGATGTTCCGGTACGAGCGCATGAAGACCGGCCGGTACCGCCAGTTCTACCAACTGGGCGCCGAGGCCTACGGCGCGCTCGACCCCGCGCAAGACGTCGAGGTGATCGCCCTGTGCCACGCCTTCTTCAAGGAGATCGGCGTGCCCGACGTGGTGCTGCACTTGAACTCGCTGGGCGACGGCTCGACCCGCCCCCAGTACCTCGAGGCGCTGCGCACCCACTTCCGCCCGCTGCTCGAGGTGATGAGCGACGACGCGAAGCTCGCCTTCGAGCGCAACACCATGCGGCTGCTCGACTCGAAAGAAGAGAAGCTGCAGCAGGCGATCGCTTCGGCGCCGTCGATCCTCGATCACCTCGACGAGGGCTCGCAGACGCACTTCGCGACCGTGCGGCGGCTGCTCGAGAAGCTCGGCATTCCGTACGAGATCGATCGCCGGCTGGTGCGCGGCCTCGACTACTACACGCGCACCACCTTCGAGTTCATCTACCAGCCGAAGTCGGGCGAGAACGCGCTCGGCACCGCGGGCACGGTGTGCGGCGGTGGCCGGTACGATCGCCTCGTTCACGAGCTGGGCGGCCCCGAGAAGCCCGCCGTTGGCTTCGCCATGGGGCTCGATCGCCTGGTGATGTTGCTCGAGTCGGTGAAGGGCACCAGCCGCGCGGCGCCGCTGCTCTTCGTCGGCACCTTCGAGGGCCCCGAGCGCGACGAGGCGATCGCCCTCGTGATGGCGCTGCGCAACGAGGGCTTCCACGTCGACTTCGACCCGCGCGGCGGCAAGCTCGGCAAGCAGAAGGAACGCGCGAGCAAGCTGAACGCCGCGTGGTTCGCGACCTTCGGCGCCGACGAGCTCACCCAGAAGAAGCTGAAGCTCGACAACATGCGCCTGCCGAAGGACGCCCCGAAGGAACAGGTCGAGGTGTCGTTCGACGGCCTGCGCGCGTGGCTGAATGACAAGAAGGAACGCTCGTCGTGAGGACTCACATGATCCGCAAGTTCGTGGTGGTCGCGTTGTCGTTGGCTCCGTCGTTCGCGCTGGCTGACGATCTCGCCGAGGTCGACAAGCCCGCGCCGACGTTCCGCCTGCCGGTCTACAACCCGAAGGAGTTCGGCGAGGCGACCGTCGCGATCGACACCTACGTGGGCGCCGAGGCGACCGACAAGAAGACCAAGGTGCTCGTCGTGTCGTTCATGGCCAGCTTCTGCCAGCCCTGCAAGAAGGAGATGCCGTACCTCCAGACGCTGCACGAGAAGTACCGCGACGCCGGGCTGCGCATCATGAGCGTGGCGATCGACTCCGAGGCCGACGGCCAGAAGAAGGTCGAGGAGCTGATCGCCGAGAACAAGGTCACGTACCCCGTCGCGAAGGACCGCTTCAACATCGTGGCCCGCCGCTGGCTGGGCAACCAGAGCCCGCTGCCCTCGCTCTTCTTCGTGAAGCCCGATGGCACCGTGTCGTCGGTGCACCGCGGCTACTCGTCTGACGGCGCCGAGGTGCTGGCCGAGGAATTGGGCAAGGTGCTCGGCGTGAAGGTCGATCGCCCCGTGGCGGTGGTGGAAAAGCCGGCCGAGCCTGCGCCAGTGATCGACGCGGGCGTGCCGGAGCCGGAGAAGAAGCCCGACGCGAAGACCGGCAAGAAGCCCAAGAAGAAGAAGTGAAGCCGCTGCTGGTCATCGCGGGCCCCACGGCGTCGGGCAAGACGTCGCTGGCGATCGCCGTGGCCCGTCAGCTCGAAGCCGAGATCATCAGCGCTGATTCGCAGCAGGTCTACCGGCACTTCGACGTCGGCACCGCCAAGCCCTCGCGCGACGAGCTGGCCGCGGTGCCGCACCACCTCATCTCCTGCGTCGACCCGCTCGACCCCGACTTCAGCGCGATGCGGTGGGCGCGGCTGGCCGACGCGGCGATCGCCGACATCCACGGCCGCGGGAAGCGCGTGGTGATCGCCGGTGGCACCGGGCTGTACCTGCGCGTGCTGCTCCATGGCGCGGTCGAGGCGCCGTCGCGTGACGAGGCGCTGCGCGCCGAGTGGGAAGCGCTGGCCGATCGCGAAGGGAACTCGGCGCTGCACGCGAGGCTGGCCGCGGTCGACCCTGACTCGGCGAGGCGGCTCCCCGAGGCCGACCGGGTGCGCATCATTCGAGCGCTCGAGATCCACGCGCTGACCGGCAAGACCGCCACCGCGCACCACGCGGAGCACGCCTTCGCCCCCGACCGTCACCCGTACCGCCTCGTGGTGCTGAACCCCGAACGCGAGGCGCTCTACGAGGCCATCAACGCTCGCACCCGCGCCATGTTCGCGCAGGGCCTGGTGGAAGAGACGCGCGGCCTCGTCGAGCGCGGGTACCGAGACGCGGCGCCGATGCGCGCGGTCGGCTACCTCCAGGCGCTGCAGGTGGTCGACGGCACGCTCAGCCTCGAGGCGGCGATCGCCGACACCGCGCAGGCCACGCGGCACTACGCCAAGCGCCAGTTCACGTGGTTCAAGAAGGAACGCGGCGCACTCGCGGTGAAGCCCACGGAGGGCTTGAAGGTTGCGCTGGACGCCGCTACCTCGGCGCCATGACCAAGACGATCATCGTGGCAGGGTTCGGGCCGGGCATTTCGACCGCGGTCGCGGAGCGGTTCGGCAAGGAAGGCTTCCAGGTCGCGCTCGTGGCGCGCAACGCTGAGCGGCTGGCGGCGGGCGTCAAGGCGCTCGAGGCGAAGGGCATCAAGGCGAAGGCCTTCACCGCCGATCTCGGAGATCCGGCGCAGGCGCGCAGCGTGGTGGTCAAGGTGCGCAAGGAAATGGGGCGCATCAACGCGCTGCAGTGGACGGCGTACAGCTCGGGCGCGGGCGACGTGCTGACGGCCGACGCGGCGGCGGTGCGGGCGGCGCTCGACATCGGCACCACCAGCCTGCTGATGGCGGTGCAGGAAGCCGTCGTCGATTTGAAGGACACGAAGGGCTCGGTGCTGGTGACCAACGGCGGCCTCGGTCTCTTCGACGCGAAGATCGACGCGCGCGCCGTGGAGTGGGGCTCGATGGGGCTCGCGATGGTCAACTCCGCCAAGCACAAGCTGGTCGGGCTGCTCTCGGAGCGGCTGCGCAAGGACGACATCTTCGTCGGCGAGGTGATGGTGCTCGGCATCGTGAAGGGCACGGCCTTCGATCGCGGCCAGGGCGGCCTCGACCCGGTGCGCATCGGCGAGAAGTTCTGGGAACTGCACAGCAAGCGCGCCGAGATGTACGCCCAGGTCGGCTGAGTTTCGCGCTCAGCGCGCGCGGGCGACCGCGCGCACGTCGGAGAAGAACGTCTCGAGGAGCGCCTTGGCGGCGACGGCGTGTGCGGTGCGGCGCGCGTCGATGCTGACGCGAACGATCTGTTCCTGTGACGCCGCCACCAGCTCGAGCAGCTGGCGGTTGAGCTCGTCGAGCGTCGCCAGCGAATGAATCGACACGCGCGCCGCCCAGCCTCGCGGCCCCTTCACGAGGTGCACGCGCACCGGCGGCGTCTCGACGTCGACGCGCACCAGCCCTGTGGGCGCGTCTTGCAGGCGCAGCCGCCCGGCGTTGCCAGTGGCGCAGCGCAGCTCGAGGTTCTTCAAGCCCACGAGCGAGGGCAGGGCGAACAGCCGCGAGAGCGCCGCGCCGCGATCGATGCCCAGCCGCAGCGCGAGGCGTTCCAGCTCGGTCTTGCCCAGCGCGCGCGTCAACGAGTCCCACTCGTCGGTGTCGACGTCCCAGTCTTCGAGGCGCGGGGCGATCGACGGCAGCCGATCGCGCTGCACGGTGTCGGGCCCCACCGCGCGGCGGAGTTGATCGAGGCGGCAGCCCTTCTCGAAGCCGGCGCCGAAATGCACCTCTTCGAGCAGGCGGGTGAGCACGTGCTTCGGCAGCTCGTCGGTGGTGCGTGCCGCCACCGGGAAGCCGCGGTGGAAGCGCACCGAGCCCTTCGCGAACACGCGGGCGAAGGGGCCGAGCAACTTCTCGCGGTGCGCAGTGAAGAGCGAGGTCTCGCGCGGCGTCGCCTTCGAGCGGCGCTTGCTGCGCGCGAGCTGCAGGGCGATGAATTCCCCCTCGGGGCGGCCCTGCTCGGTCAACCAGTCGGCGTAGACGGCGCGCGGGGCGTCGTCGTCGGGCCGGGAGACGATCGCTTCGAGGAACTCGGCGTCGTCCATTCCGGCGTGGTCAGCGGAAGCCGCGGCGACGGCCTCCGCCGCCGATGAACTGCGGCTGCATCATGGGCGGGTTCTCGAGGCCCAGCTGCCACCACATCGGCTCCCACGGCGACATCTTGAGGCGCTTGTCGTTCTGCAGCGCGGTGAGCGCCTTCTTGAGCTTCTCGTCGTTGGGGTTCTGCTCGACGCCCCGCGAGAGCACGCGCAGCGCCTGGTCGTTGTCTTTGTTCTGAATCAGGCACCAGGCGTAGGCGGCCCACATCAGGCCTTCCTTGTTGCCGTGCTTCACCGCGTCTTCGAACGCCTGCTGCATCGCGGGGAAGTCCTTCTTCTGGAAGTAGATCGCCGCCTGCATGGCCTTCGCGTAGTAGTTGCGCGAGCTGGCCTTCTTGAACGACGTGAGCGCGCCCTCGTAGTCCTTGAAGAGGTGCTTGATCATGCCGATCTGGCCGTGGATTTCGGCCTCGACCAGGAACTGCCACTTGCCCAGCGGCAACGCGGCCTCGAGCATCTTGATGGCCTTGTCGGCCTTGGCCTCGCGTTCCTTCTTGTTGTTGGCGTTCATCGACTGCAGCTCGGCCTGAACGGCCTGCACCACCGCCTGCAGCTGGGTGAACGTGCGGCGCCCGAGCAGCACCATCACGCCCAACAGCACGATCGTGCCGGGGATGATGCCGGCCAGGAGCGGGAACCCCATGGCCTTGATGAGAATGGCGACCGCGACGCCGGCGGCCGCCGAAATCAGGACGTTGAGCATGGCGCCGCCCCCATACACCGGTCGTCGCGCCGCCGTCATGTTGGTTGGAGGATGTTGGTTGGAGGGCTGTCGGGTTCTGCTATGTCGCGCGTCGCTGGTCGGGTCAGGCCTTCTGACGGAATTGGTAGACGTAGCGGATTCAAAATCCGCCGCCCCCTAAAGGCGTCCCGGTTCGAGTCCGGGGAAGGCCACTTGAACGCGTTCGAGCTCTCCGCCGGCGTCTTCGTGCGAGGCCTCACCAACCTGAAAGGGCAGCTGGCGAAGGCCGAGGCCCACGCGACGGCTTCGCTGCTGAGCGCCACGCTCGCGAGCCCCGAGCTGGTCACCGCCGCGCCGACGTTCTCCCCGGTCGACGTGCACCGCTACACGCTCGCGTCACACGTGCACTGGGCGGCCGAGGGCGCGTCGTTGGCGATCGCGCACCTCCTGGGCACGCCACGCAGTCCGGCGCCGAGCGAGGCGAAGTCGTTCGCCGACCTGCACCGCCACCTCGACGCGACGGTCGCGGCGTTGCGATCGGCGTCGCCAACGGGGCTCGACGCCGGGCTCGCGCGAACGGTGACCATCGTGAACCGCGGTGGAACCGTCACGGGCAGCGGCGCGCAGTTCCTGATCGCCTTCGCGATCCCGCACTTCTACGTCCACCTCACGGCCGCCTACGCCATCTTGCGCAACCAGGGCGTCGCGCTGACCATGGGCGACTTCCTGGGTGACTGGAGCGTCAGTTCGCGCACGGCGTGACGAGCTCGGGCACGCCGGTCTTCTCGTCGATCTTCACCAGCCCGGCGCCCTTCTTGAGCTCGGCGCTGAAGGCCGCCTTTTCGCCGGTGCCGGTCACGGTGATCTTCGCGGTCGCGCCCGAGAGCGAGGCCTGGTCGACACCGAGCTTCTCGAGCGAGGTC
This sequence comes from Myxococcaceae bacterium, assembly GCA_046351675.1. Taxonomy (GTDB): domain Bacteria; phylum Myxococcota; class Myxococcia; order Myxococcales; family Myxococcaceae; genus Archangium_A. Next base: position 36,576 of record JAXLYB010000003.1, on the reverse strand, counting down.
TCGTACTTGTCGAACTCGGCCTGGTAGCTCTTCTCGGCGACGTAGATGGTCTTCGCGGCGTTGCGCAGCATGGTGGTGCAGTCGGGGGGCGGAATCACGGCACGCGTCGGCAACTTCGCGGGCGTCCACGCGCCTTCCTTCTTCTCGAAGTAGACGATGGTCTTGTCGGCTGACTCCGTGGCGTCGACCACCTTCGCGAAGGGGCGGTCATCGATCAGCGGGCCGGCGGCGACCACCAGCAGATCGCTGTTCACCATGCGAATGAGCTCGATGGTGCAGCGCTCGGTCGCGTTGAAGAAGTTCACCGAGCCCGAGCCCTTCGAGAGAATCACGACCGCCCGGTCGGCGCCGCTGAAGGCGGTCTTCGACGGCTTCAGGGCCTGGTCGCTCAGCATGCCGTTGATGATGTTGGGCTGATCGGCCTCGGTAAGCCCCTCGACCGTCTTCGCGAACGCCTCGATTTCCTTCTTCGTCGCCAGCTGCGCCTTGCGATCGCCCTGGTGCTTGAGCCACTTCGGCAGCCGCTGCTCGAGCCCGGTGACCAGCTTGCCGACGTCTTGCGACTCGAGGCCGTGGGGCGGCGCTGCCAGAAGCACGAGTGATGCGATCGTTGAGAGCATGACCGCGAGGCTTATCGCAACCTCGCCTCGCGGGGGCGGTTTGGTTAAGAGCCGCGCTCGCCATGCTCGAAGCGCTCGACACCTTTCTCCGCCGTCACGTGGGTCCCTCGTCCAACGACATCGAGGAGATGTTGAAGGTCATCAACGCGAAGTCGCTCGACGCGCTCATCGAGCAGACGGTGCCCGCGTCGATTCGCCTGAAGAAGCCGCTCGCGCTGCCCGCGGCGAAGTCTGAGAGCGAGGCGCTCGCCGAGCTGAAGACCATCGCGTCGCAGAACCAGGTCTTCCAGTCGTTCATCGGCGCCGGCTACTCGGGCACGCACACGCCGGGCGTCATCCTGCGCAACATCCTCCTCAACCCGGGTTGGTACACCGCGTACACGCCGTACCAGGCCGAGATCGCGCAGGGCCGCCTCGAGGCGCTCCTCAACTTCCAGACGGTGATCGGCGATCTCACCGGGCTGCCGATCTCCAATGCGTCGCTGCTCGACGAGGGCACCGCGGCCGCCGAGGCGATGCACCTGCTGCACTCGGTCGGCAAGGACACCGACGGTCGCGCGTTCTTCGTCAGCCAGCTCTGCCACCCGCAGACCATCGAGGTGGTGCGCACCCGCGCGCAGCCGCTGGGCATCGAGGTGGTGGTCGGCGATCACGCCAGCTTCGACTTCGGCAAGAAGTGCTTCGGCGCGCTCGTGCAGTACCCGGCCACCGACGGCGGCGTGCACGACTACCGCGCGTTCATCGAGAAGGCGCACGCGGGCGGCTGCCTGGTGGTGATGGCGACCGACCTGCTCGCGCTCACCATGCTCACCACCCCGGGCGAGCTCGGCGCCGACGTCGCGATCGGCTCGGCGCAGCGCTTCGGCGTGCCGATGGGCTTCGGCGGCCCGCACGCCGGCTTCCTCTCGACGAAGAACGAGTTCGCCCGCTCGATGCCCGGCCGCATCATCGGCGTCAGCCAGGACGCGAACGGTCACATGGCGCTGCGCATGGCGCTGCAGACCCGCGAGCAACACATTCGTCGTGAGAAGGCGACCTCGAACATCTGCACCGCGCAGGTGCTGCTCGCGGTGATGGCGTCGATGTACGCCGTGTACCACGGGCCCCGCGGGCTCAAGCAGATCGCCAGCCGCGTGAACCTGCTCGCCAAGTCGTTCGCCGCGGGCCTGAAGAAGCTCGGCGTGAAGGTGCGCCACGACGCGTTCTTCGACACGGTCGCGCTCAGCCTCGCCGACGCGAAGGCCGCCGACGCGATCGTCGCCGCCGCCGAGGGCAAGCGCATGAACGTGCGCCGCCTCGACGCGACCACGCTGGGCGTCTCGATGGACGAGACCACCACCTCGGCCCACGTCGACGCGCTGCTCTCGCTCTTCGGTCGCGCGGACTCGGCCGAGGCGCTCGCCGGCACGGTCGGCAACTCGAACCTGCCCGAGGCGCTGCGCCGCACGAGCACGTACCTCTCGCACCCGACCTTCAACAGCTACCACACGGAGCACGAGATGCTCCGGTACATCCGCTCGCTCGAGGCGAAAGACCTGTCGCTCTGCCACTCGATGATCGCGCTCGGCAGCTGCACCATGAAGCTGAACGCCACCAGCGAGATGGAACCCATCACCTGGCCCGAGTTCAACGGCCTGCACCCCTTCGCGCCCACCGCGCAGTGGAAGGGCTACGCCACGATCTTCCAGCAGCTCGAGGGCTGGCTGTCGGAGATCACCGGCTTCGCGGGCTGCTCGCTGATGCCCAACGCCGGCTCGCAGGGTGAGTACGCCGGGCTGCTCGTGATTCGCGCGTACCACCAGGCGCGCGGCCAGGGTCACCGCAAGGTGTGCCTCATTCCCGCCTCGGCGCACGGCACCAACCCGGCGTCGGCGGTGATGGCCGGCTACGAGGTGGTGGTGGTGAAGACCGACGAGTCGGGCAACGTCGACGTCGGCGATCTCAAGGCGAAGATCGCGGCGCACCAGCAGAACCTCGCGGCGCTGATGGTGACGTACCCCTCGACGCACGGCGTGTTCGAAGAGGCGATCAGCGAGATCTGCACGCTGGTGCACGCGGCCGGCGGCCAGGTCTACATGGACGGCGCCAACATGAACGCGCAGGTCGGCCTCTGCCGGCCCGGCGACTTCGGCCCCGACGTCTGCCACCTGAACCTGCACAAGACGTTCTGCATCCCGCACGGCGGTGGCGGCCCGGGCATGGGCCCGATCTGCGTCGCGAAGCACCTCGTGCCGCACCTCCCGACGCACCCGCTGCAGAAGGTGGGCGGCGACGCGGGGCCCGGCCCGATCTCGGCGGCGCCGTGGGGCAGCGCGAGCATCTTGCTCATCTCGTGGATGTACGTGCGCATGATGGGCGGCGACGGGCTCGCGCAGGCCACGCGCCTGGCGATCTTGAACGCCAACTACGTCGCCGAGCGCCTCGAGAAGGCCTTCCCCGTGCTGTACCGCGGCTCGAGCAAGCGCGTGGCGCACGAGTGCATTCTCGACATGCGCAAGCTCAAGGCGACCAGCGGCGTCGAGGTCGAAGACATCGCCAAGCGCCTGATGGACTACGGCTTCCACGCGCCGACCGTCAGCTTCCCCGTGGTGAGCACCATGATGGTCGAGCCCACCGAGTCGGAATCGCGCGCCGAGCTCGACCGCTTCGTCGACGCGATGCTGAGCATCAAGGCCGAGATCGACGAGATCGAGGCGGGCAAGTTGCCGAAGGACAACAACATGCTCAAGCACGCGCCGCACACCAGCGACGTGGTGACCGCCGACGAGTGGTCGCGCCCCTACTCGCGCCAGCGCGCCGCCTTCCCGCTGCCGTGGGTGAAGAAGCACAAGTTCTGGCCCGCCGTGGGCCGCGTCAACGGCGTGCTCGGCGATCGCAAGCTGGTCTGCAGCTGCCCGCCGATCGAAGACTACGCCTGAGGAACTGACGGCGCGGCGCGGTGTCTGGCCGCGCATGTTGCTCGTCTCGTTGCTGCTCGCGGCCGCCCCCGTCGATGGCGGCGTGTTGCCGGGGCAGGGCACGTGGTGGGTCGCGGCGAAGGGCCCGCAGGCCTCGCTGCAGTGGGGCCAGGGGGCCGAGCATCACGCGACCTGGGGCTCGACGTGCTGGAAGGTGCAGGTCGAGCCGCGCCGCGTCCAGGTCGACGAGGTCAGCTTCGCGCTCACCGCCGACGGAGGGCTCGTCTCTCCGCGCCTCGAGTCACGCTGGCGCCGCTCGGCGTGGGTGTCCGGCTGGTGCACCGCGAGCTGGCCCACCGAGGCGCTCGTCTTCTCGTCGGAGTCGGACTGCCTCCAGCAGCGCCCGCCGCGCTTCGAGCGGGTCTGCACCGGCGACGCCGGTTGCGCCTGGAACGCCCAGCCCTTCACGCTCGGCCGGTGCGATGACGAGGTGACGCAGCTCAAGGCGCGGCTGGCGGTCGCGAACGAGGCCACCGACGCCGAGGCCTTCGCGACGCTGCAGCGACTCGAGGCGGTGCTCTCGAAGGGCGGCACGCTCTCGACCCTGGAGGACGGCGCCTGTCGCGTGGTGACGGTGCGGCCGCGCGCTGACGAGGTCTCCGTACTGGGCTTCTCGAGCGACGCCGGCACCTGGTCGCTGACCAGCCGCCTCGAGCCCATCTTCGGCCAGGCCATCACCAGCTCGGAGGCCTTCGAGGGCCCGAACGGCGGGTGGGGGAGCGGCGGCCCACGCACCGTCGAGCTGCTGCTGGGCAAGGGGCGCTTCGTGCTCGGCGCCCGGACCTTCTGGCTGGCCCGCGGCTGCCGGTAGGCGGGCGTGATCAGGGAGTCGTCACCGCACGACCCGTTGTGTATGGTCCGCGCGCCCTCATGGCCGCCGCTGAACCCAAGAAGCCCATTCGATTCGGCAAGTACACCCTGATCGATCGCATCGCGGTCGGAGGCATGGCCGAGATCTTCCTGGCCCGGCAGGCCGGCCTCGAGGGCTTCGAGAAGACCATCGTCATCAAGCGCATTCGGCCGCACCTGTCGAAGCAGCCGAACTTCGTGAAGATGTTCTTGAACGAAGCGAAGCTGGCCGCGCAGCTGAACCACCCCAACATCGTGCAGATCTACGACCTCGGGAAGATCTCCGAGTCGTACTTCATCGCGATGGAATACATCTTCGGGCGCGACATGCGTCGCATCATCCCGAAGGCCGACGCGCTGGGGATCCCGTTCCCCATGGTGTACGCGCTGAAGATCGCCAGCTCGGTGTGCGAAGGCCTCTACTACGCGCACGCTCGCACCGACCTCTACGGCAACGCGCTCAACATCGTTCACCGCGACGTGACGCCCGAGAACATCTTCGTGTCGTTCGACGGCACGGTGAAGGTGCTCGACTTCGGCATCGCGAAGGCCGCCAACCAGATCGAGCAGACGCGCGCCGGCGAGATCAAGGGCAAGCTCTCGTACATGTCGCCCGAGCAGTGCATGGGCAAGGTGCTCGACAACCGCAGCGACATCTTCTCGCTCGGCACCGTGCTCTATGAGTGGCTGACCGGCTTCAAGCTCTTCACCGGCGACAGCGAAGTCGCGATTCTCAAGTCGATCACCGAGGGGAAGATCTACGCGCCGTCGTACTTCAAGGCCGACATTCCCGAGGCCGTCGAGGCCATCTTGATGAAGGCCCTCGAGAAGGACCGGGAGAAGCGGTACCAGACCGCGTGGGAGATGCAGTACGACCTGGACCAGTTCCTGAGTCAGTACGAGTTCACGCCGTCGAACATCCACCTCTCGAACTTCCTCAAGCAGCTCTTCAACGACGAGCTCGAAGAGGAGAAGGATCGGCTCGCCCGCGCGCGCCAGCCGGCTGGCCCCGACGAGATCATCGAAGAGGCCGAGGAGATCGTCTCGGTGGTGGAGCCGATCAGCGAGCTGGCCGAGATGGAGCCCCGGAAGTCGGGCCCCGATCGCTCGCTCTCGATTCAGCTCGCCGGCGGCGACATCGACGCCCTCAACGCCATCGCGCGCAAGCACGGGGTGACCGTGAACTCGCTGTTGCGTGACGTGGTCGGCAACTTCCTCAAGTACCGCTGAAGGCTGATCAGCTCAGGCGCGGCCGGGCTTCTGCTTCCAGCTGCGGTGGGTCGACTTCGCCACGCCGGCCTTGCCGTGCCAGCGCAGATCGTTCACCTGGCCCACGCCATCGCCGTTCGACGCGATCTGCAGCGCCGGCACGTCCTTGATGGGCGTGGTGTCGAGCGTCACCACCCACTCCTCGCCGACCGGCTTGAGCGTCATCACGCCGTGCAGCGAAGCGGTGCTCACGTCGACCGCGCATTCCGGCATCACCGGCAACGGCGGGGGCGAGCGCTTGCGCGTGGGCGGGAGGCAGAACGCGACCTGGGGGCCGGCGCTCGGGCGGGGCGGCGCTTCCTCGCTCACGAAGAAGAGCAGCGACGCCACCAGGGTGATGCCACTGCTCGCGAGAACGAGGAACACGTCGGGAGGCATGGAGCCCCTAAGACAACGCAGTCTTTTTTCCGGTTCCACGTGGGAGCGGCGCTGACCCCTGCCGAGTGATGTGGGAGACTTGTCGACATGCCGCGCGTGAAGTTGGTGCTCGAGTACGACGGGACCAACTACGTGGGCTGGCAGATCCAACCCAACGGCGCGTCGATCCAGGGCCGGGTGCAGATGGCGCTGGGCGAGCTGCTGGGCGCCCCAATCCAGGTGGTGGCGGCGGGGCGAACCGACTCAGGCGTGCACGCGCGCGGGCAGGTGATCGCCTTCGATTCGCCGAAGGCGCTGCCGATGAAGGCGTATTGGATGGGCCTCAACGGCCTGCTGCCCGACGACATCTCGGTGGTGAAGGCCGAGGAGGTGCGCGACGACTTCGACCCGCGCCGCTGGTCGGAGGGCAAGCGCTACCGCTACCTGGTGAGCAACCGCCGTACGCGCTCTCCGCTCCGCCGCTTCACGCACTGGGAAATCTTTCAGCCCCTCTCGGTCGAGCCGATGGCACACGCCGCGAAGGCCCTGCTGGGGAAGCACGACTTCACCTCGTTTCGCGGCGCCGAGTGCCAGGCGGCCCACGCGGTGCGAGAGCTGCGCAAGGTCGAGGTGCACGGCGCACCGGGCGACGAGGTCTCGTTCGTCTTCGAGGGCACCGCGTTCCTGCGGCACATGGTGCGCAACCTGGTCGGCACGCTGATCGAGGTCGGCCGCCAGCGCCAGAAGCCGGACTGGGTGGCCGAGGTGCTCGCGGCCCGCGATCGCACCCGCGCCGGCATGACCGCGCCACCGCAGGGCCTGTGCCTCGAAGAAGTCTTCTATGGTGCGGGGCCGCGAGACGACAAACATGACGACGACGAGTGATTCGCCCACCGTTCGCCCGCCGGGGCTCTTCACGCGCGCCGAGGCCGGCTCGCGCCAGGTGGTGATGCAGGTGGGCCTGGGCGCGGTGGCCTTCGTCGTGGGCAGCATCTTCGGCTCGGGTGCCACCACGCGCATCGCCGAGCGCCTCGGGCCGGTCGAGAGCGATCTCGTCGACTGGGTGCTCACCACGCTGCTCTCGCGCACGTGGTTGTTCGTCTTCGTGCCGCTCTTTGGCTACGCGATCGGCCGCTTCACGCAGATCAGCCCGGTGCGCTTCGCGCTGACCGCCTCGCTCTCGGGCGAGACCTTCGCGGTGCTGGTGCTGGCGGGCATCAACGGCTTCGACTTCCTGATCGTCGAGCCGAAAGAGGTCGTCGCGCGCCTGGTCACGCTCTTCATCGGCATGGTGCTGACCGCGGCGGCGGTGAGGGCAGGGCGCAAGGCGCACGACGCCGCCGAGCTGCGATCGCTGGCCGAGGCCCAGCGCCGCAAGGCCGAGTACGCCGAATACCTCGCGAAGGTCGAAGGCCCGAAGACCTGAGCGGCTACTTCGGCTGCGCGCCGTTGTGCAGCAGCACGGCCGCGCCTTCGGGCTCGCGCACCCGCACCTCGATCTCGGTGATCTGCAGGGGGCTCGGCGCGCGCTTGCCCTTCTCGTCGAAGAGGATCGCCGAGCTCAGCGTCACGTTGCCGCCCTCGGGCTCGATGGTGGTCATGGTGGCGCGGTACTCGCCGTTGACGACGATCTCCACGTCTTGCCAGGGCTCGGTGCCCTCGTTCTTCACCATGTAGATCTGGCGGCCGGCCTCGCCGGTGGCGACCAGCGCTGCCGAGAGGTCGTTGCTGGGGCCGGTCGACGGGCACGCGATGCCGAACGCGCCGATCATGAGCAGGAACCACAGGCTCAAGACGCCGGCCTTGTACTTGAAGAACTTGTCCGAGTTCTTGAAGTCCTCGACCACCTCTCCAAGGATCGAGAGCGAGTTGAGCAGCGTGTCGGCGGCGCCTTCCTTCAGCCGCGCCGACGTCGGGCCCCGTTCGCCTGCCAGCGGCTGAGCGCGCTGGGCGCTGCGCACCGCCTGCAGGTTCGGGTTGCTCACCGAGGGCCGCGGGGGCGGGGGCGCCGAGGGGCGGGCCGGGCGTGCCAGCTCGAGCTCGGGCTCCGGGGGCTTGTTGGGATCCTGGGGGTCCACGGTCGGCCTAGCGTACCTTGAGTCGTTCGAGCGCGCGCGAGGCGATCGCGTTCTCGGGTTGGGCTTCGAGCACCCGGTTGAGCCACCGCGTCGCCTCGTTGGCCGCGGTGGTGCGCTCGGCGTCGGTGCGCGCCTTGGTGAAGTGCTCGGTGTGCAAGATGCCCAGGCGCAGCATGAACTCCACGTTCTCGGGGTCGCGATCGAGCACCGCCTGCAGCTCGCGCTCGGCGGCCGGCCAGTTGCCCTCGAGCTGGTGCACCAGGGCGAGCTTGCCGTGCGCGGGCACGTTCTCCGGCACCAGGCGGCTGGCGATCTCGAAGTTCTTCCGCGCGGTCACGAAGTCCTGCCGCTCGAGCGCGAGATCGCCCAGCTTGAACCACGCCTCGTCGAGCACCGGGTTGCGCTCGAGCGCCTTCAGGTACTGCTCCTCGGCGTTCTTCTGGCGCTGCCGGCCCTCGTAGATCTGCGCGAGGTAGAGGTAGTTCTTGCCGTCTTCAGGCTGCAGCTCGATGGCGCGCTTGAGCTCGTCGACCGCGCGGCCCGCGTCGTCGAGCCGCGCGTACGCCAACCCGAGCAGCGAGTGGAGCACCGCCTCGTCGGGCAGATCGCGCAGCAGCTCCTCGAGCTGCACGATCGCCTGCTGCGGCACGTCGTTGATCTCGAGCCACTGAATGGCCTGCTCGAGCTGCGGCCGCGCCGAGCGGGGGAAGCCCGCGAACGGGTCGGCGATCTGATCCATCAGCGCGCGCGCGGTCTTCGCTTCGGCCGGGGTCACGCCACCCACCACCGCCACGCGCACCGCCTCGACCGCGCCCTTCACCTCGCCCGTGCGGTGCCGCGCCTTCGCCAGCGGGAGCGACCACGCGGTGCGTTCCTTCGCGGCGGCGACGGCGCCCTCGAGCGTCTGGCGGGCCTCGGGGTACTGCTCGCTCTCGAGCTGCGCCACGCCGAGGCGGTAGGCGAACTCGGGCTCGCCGGGTGACAGCTCCGCGGCGCGCTTGAACTCGGTGAGGGCGGGCGCGGTGTCGGCCGACCGGGTGAAGCGCACCAGGCCCTGCTGGTAGTGCGCGATGGCGGTGTCCTTGCCGGCGAGGGTCGCGAGGAAGGCGTCGGCGCTGCCAGCCTTCACGTGCGCCTCGGCGAGCATGCGCGCCAACGCGAGATCCTGCGGCTGCGCGGCGAAGAGCCCGGTGAGGATCGGCAGCGCGTTCTTGCCGTCGCCCCGCGAGAGGTAGACCTGCGCCTGCTCGCGCGGCGTGAGCTTCGCCGAGGCCGCGCCGCCGCTCACCGTCACGCACCCGGCGCAGAGCCCCAGCACGCCCAGGAGCACGAGCTCGCGCGCCTTCATTCTTCCGACGTCCCTTCACGGCCGCGGGCGGCGACCGCGTCGTTGGCGTTGCCGCCGAGACCACCCATCGCCACGCTCTGCTCGATGATGCGCGTGCGCACCGTGCGAATCAGCCCGACGCGATCGTCGCCGTACGGAGCCGGGTCGATGGGGTCGCCGATCATCACCTTGATGGGCCCGGGTTTGATGTTCCACGAGTTCTTCGGCATCAGCACGCCCGACCCCTCGATGGTGATGGGGATCACCGGCACCCGCGCCTTGAGCGCCAGCGCGAACGGGCCCTTCTTGAACGGCAACACCCGGCGGTCGTCGCTGCGCGTGCCCTCGGCGAACATCACCACGCTGATGCCGCCGCGAATGCGCTCGCCCGCGGCTTCGAGCGACTTGAGCGCGTCGCGGTGGTTGGCGCGGTCGATGAAGACGAACTTCGACAGCGACATGTACCAGCCGAGGAACGGCACGTACTTGAGGATCTTCTTGGCCACGAAGCGCATGTTCACCGGCAGCGCGATGAACAGCGCGGGGATGTCGATGGTGCTCTGGTGGTTGCTGATGAAGATGTAGGGCTTGCCCGCTTCGAGCTTCTCGGCGCCGATGACCTCGAGCTTCGCGCCGCCCGCCCACAGCAGCACCGGCGACCACCAGTGCTTGACGACGAACATCGCCGCCGACGGGTTGAGCGTGAGCGTCATGAACACCACGGTCACGGGGAACAGCACCGCCGTCCAGAACCCAGCCACGAAGATGCAGAAGAGGTTGCGCAACATCACTTCGCCCCGAGAGTCACCAGCGCCTTGAACTCGGCGCTGTCTTGCAAGAACACGAACGCGGGATCTGCCGCAACCGCCTGCGAGTTCCAACTCGTTCCCGCGGCTTGCTGGGCCTCGCGCAGGTGGAGCAGGGCGTCGGTCTGCCGCTGCTGGGCGGCCGCCAACCGGGCGAGCCCATAGGGCGCCAGCGGACTCTTCGGCGCGCGGCGCTGCAGCCCGTCGAGGGTCGACTGCGCGTCGGCGTACTTGTGCGCGGCGATCTGCGCGCTCCCCAGCAGGTACACGCTCTCGTCGTCACCCGTCGCCGCGGCGGCCTGCGCGAGCTCGAGCGCGCGCGTGACCTCGGCGGGCCCGCCCACGGCGAGCAGCGCGCGCACCAGCGTCAACCGTGCGGGGCCCTGCGGCGTCGGCAGCTTCTCGAGCACGCCGAGCGCGGCGCCGGCGTCACCGGCCTCGAGGGCGGCGCGGGCCAGCCCGTCGGCGGCGACGGAGTTGGTGGCGTCGAGCCCGGCGGCCGTGGCCCACGATGACGCCGCGAGCGCGTGATCGCCCGCGTTCCACGCCGCCGCGCCGAGCCGCGCCTGCGCGAAGCCCGAGCTGGGGTCGAGCTTCACCGCGGCCGAATAGGCGTCGACCGCTTCCTTCCACTGCTTCTTCGCCGCCGCCGCGTCGCCCCGCTCGAGCGCGGTGTCGAACGGGCGCTGGCACGCCGCGACCAGCACGCACACCCCGAGCGCGATGGTCAGCCGCAAGGTGGTGGTCGAGGGCACGCGGGGCGGCACGGCGGGGGCTGTCTAGCACCCGCACCGGGCGCAAGAACAACGCTCGACTGCAAGGGGCTTGGCGAATAAGTCGCAGGGCTCGTGTCTGGGCAAAAGTTCATCGCCATCGCGGGGAACATCGGGGCCGGGAAGACCGAACTCACCGCGTTTCTCTGCAAGAAGTACGGGCTCAAGCCGTTCTACGAGCCCAACGACCAGAACCCGTACCTGGCCGACTTCTACAAGGACATGAAGACCTGGGCGTTCCGCAGCCAGCTCTTCTTCCTGACCCACAAGTTCAAGCTCCACCGCGAGCTCGAGAAGGCGTCCGGCACCTCGCTGCAGGACCGCACCATCTACGAGGACGCGGAGATCTTCGCGAAGAACCTCTTCCGCCAGCGCTTCATCGACAAGCGCGACTGGGCGACCTACTGGGAACTGTACGAGAACATCGCGCGCGCGCTGAAGCCGCCCGATCTCATGATCTACCTGCGCTGCCCGGTGAAGACGCTCAAGCAGCGCATTCGCCTGCGCGGCCGCAAGATGGAACAGGACATTCCGACCGCGTACCTGAACCGCCTCAACGCGCTCTACGAAGACTGGTTCACCCGGTACGACATGAGCCCGGTGCTGGTGCTGCCCACCGACACGCTCGACTACCTCACCAACCTGGTCGACCGCGTCGACCTCTTCCGGCAGATCGAGAAGCACCTGTGACCGGCCGCCGCGAGATCTACATCGTCGCCTGCGACGCGAACGAGCCGCTCGCGCCGGAGATCATCACCGAGGCCTTCGGCGCCGAAGACGTGCAGGTGGTGTTCGGCGAAGACGGCGCCCTGTTTTCGGTGCGCGCCGAAGAGTCTCGCGTCGACGTGCGCTTCGATGCCCGCCTCTCGCCGCTGGGGTGGACGCCCGAGCTGCTGACCGGCACGCCCGAGCTCCGCGAGCAGCTCGAGCAGGCGACCGGTTTCTACCGGGTGTCGTTCGAGCCGGGGAAGCCGCAGGCCAGCGTCGCCGCGTTCGAGGCGCTGTGGGCGGTGCGCACGCTGATGGAACTGGTCGAGGGCGTCGCCATCGACACCACCTCGTACAAGCTGCATTCCCCGATGGACGTCGAGGAGATCACCGAGCTCGACTTCGACATTCGCGATCACATCACCGTGCACGCCGAGGCGATCGGCGAGGGTGAGCGCAACATGTGGGTGCATACCCACGGCATGTCGAAGTTCGCCTCGAGCGACGTCGAGATGTTCCACCTCACCGAGGAAGATCTCCCGGCCGCCGAGACCTTCTTCCAGGAACTCTGCACCGACCTCGCGTTCGGCCAGGGCCCCGCGCTGCGGCAGGTGATCTCCACCTCGGTCGGCATGGGCTTCCAGCTGATGCCCAGTGACGAGGCGCGCACCAACCTCTTCCAGGGCGGGCTCGACCCCGAGAGCTTCACCGGCCACACGGTCGGCTTCGCGGCGGTGGTCAGCCCCGAGGGCCGGCACGGCATGGCCGACGTGCTCAAGCACTACCGCGACCGCTTCGAAGAAGAGAGCGAAGACGAGGCCGAGAAGAAGGCGTCGGTCGCCACGCGCCTCCTGCCGCTCTTCAAGGGCCGCTACCAGCGCAAGGGCCTGATGGAGCCGCTCACGTTCCTGGTGCGCGCGCCGTTCGAGGTGCACCCCGAGGGGCAGGCGGGCTCGGCCGACCAGGAACAGCTGTGGGTCGAGGTCGTGCAGTGGGACGACGACACCCTGATCGGCAAGCTGGTCGACGGCGGCACCCGCACCACCGAGTGGCGCAAGGGCTCGCACGTCGAGGTCGACGACTCGCAGATCAACGCGCTGGCCGTCTCGCGCGAAGGCAAGCAGCTCGAACCCGACGAAATGGAGCGCCTGCTGCAGCTCGAGCGCCCCGCCTGAAGGAGAGATCGACGAATGGCTGCGTTGCTGTTGCTCACCGGACCGCAAGCGGGGCGCCGACACGAGGTGCAGGGCGAGGTCTTCATCGGCCGCTCACCGTCGTGCACCATCGCGCTCGAAGACGCGAAGGTGTCGCGCAAGCACGTGCGCCTGCTGATCGAAGACGGCTCGGCGAAGGCGACCGATCTCGGCTCGCGCAACGGCACGCTCGTCAACGGCGAGAAGCTCGAGTCGGAGATCGTGTTGCTGCCGGGCGATCGCCTGCAGGTCGGTGACTCGACGATTCTGTTCGAGCCTTCCGCCCGCGCGTCGCTGTCCGATCGCGAGGCCAGCGGCGAGGTGCAGTCGAGCCCGGTCGAAGAGCTGCTCCCGGCCGTCGGCAGCGTCGCGGGGCTCTACAACGCGGGCGTCGCGCTCATCTCGTCGACGAGCGAAGCGATGGTGCTGCGCCGCGCCGCCGAAGAGCTCGGCCGCTCGGTGAACGCCGATCGCGCCGCGGCCCTGCTCGGTGGCACCGAAGGCCTGATGACCGCCGCGGTGGTGGGCGCCGATTCCGTCGAGGTGCCGCGCTCGCTGGTGCGCGGCGCGCTCGAGCGCAAGGAAGCGGGCCGCGTGAAGGGCCTGTTGTGCGCGCCGCTCATCGCGTCGGGTGGTGCGCCGTTCGGCATCTTGTTCGCCGAGCGCCCCGAGCCGTTCGGCGACGACGACCAGAAGATGATCGCCGCGCTGGGCCGCCTCGCGGGTGAAGCGGTGACCTCGGTGCGCACGCGGCAAGACGGCGCCGCGCCGGTGGTGTCGCTGGTCGGCTCGAGCCGCCAGTTCCGCAAGACGGTCGAGGCCGCCCGCCGTGCCGCGCAGGCGAATGACACCGTGGTGATCTGGGGCGAGGCCGGTTCCGGCCGCGCGCAGACCGCGCGTTACGTGCACAGCCGCTCGTCGCGGGCGCTGGGCCCGATGATCACCGTCGACTGCCGCCGCTCGGCCGCGGAGACCGAGGAAGCGCTCTTCGGCCGCACCAGCGCCCCCGGCGTGCCCCCGCAGTCGTCGGCGCTGCTCAAGGCCGATGGCGGCACGCTGCTGCTGCTCTCGATCGAGTCGTTGCCGCGCCACGTGTCGGAGCGCCTGGCCCGCCTCATCTCGCGCAAGGTCGCCCCCGCGCGGCAGGGCGGTGAAGAGAAGGTCGACGTGCGGGTGATGGTCACCGCGCGCGCCACCCTCGAGCAGCTCGAGACCCGCGGTGAGCTCGAGCCCGAGCTGGGCCGCGCGCTGGCGGGCACCGAGCTCGAGACGTTGCCGCTGCGCGAGCGCAAGCCCGACGTGATGCAGCTCTTCGAGTGGTTCAGCTCCGAGTTGCATCGCACGCGCCGCCGCGAAGTGCCGTCGCTCTCACCCGACGCGCGCCGCTTGCTGAGCGAGCACCACTGGCCGGGCAACGTCGAGGAGCTGCGCCTCGTCGCCGAGCGGCTGTATGTGCTCTACGCCGGGGCCGAGGTCACCGCGCTGCACCTGCCGCCCGAGATCCAGAACGGGCCCGCGGCGGCTGAGAAGTCGAACCAGACGCTGGCCGAGCGCATCTCGCGGCTGGAGCGTGACGCGATCTCCGAGGCGCTGCGCGCGGCGAACGGCAAGAAGATCCGCGCGGCGGCGGCGCTGGGCATCAGCCGCCCGACGCTCGACAAGAAGATCGAGGAGTTCAAGCTCGTGGTCGAGAAGCGGCGTTCCTGATGAAGCTCGTGTTCTCGACCGAGGTCGCGTCGGCGCGGCGCACGCTCAAGCCGCTGGTGGCGCTCGAGACGTCGGTGCTCGCCCAGGGCCTGCCGTACCCGCACAACCTCGAGGCCGCGCAGCGGTGCGAGGCGGCGGTGCGCGAAGAGGGCGCGGTGCCGGCGGCGATGGCGGTGATCGACGGCCACCTGCACGTCGGCATCGACGCCGAGCAGACGAAGCGCCTGGCGACCGAGAAGGGGCTGATGAAGATCGGCTCGCGTGATCTCGCGATCGCCGTCGCGCGCAAGGCCACCGGTGGCACGACGGTCAGCGCGACCTGCGAGCTCGCGGCGGCGGCCAACATTCACGTCTTCGCCACCGGCGGGCTCGGCGGCGTGCACCGCGGCGTCGAAGATCACATGGACATCTCGCAGGACCTGCCGGCGATCGCCCGCTGGCCCGTCGCGGTGGTGTGCGCCGGGGCGAAGTCGGTGCTCGATCTGCCGCGCACCCTCGAGCTGCTCGAGACGCTCGGCGTGCCGGTCGTCGGGGTCGAGACGCACGAGCTGCCCGGCTTCTACACCCGCGAGACGGGCCTCGAGCTCGAGCACCGCGCTGACACGCCGAAGGAAGCGGCCGACATGGTCGCCGCGCGCCGCGAGCTGCACCAGGGCGGCCTCATCTTCGCGCTGCCTCCGCCGGCGAAGACCTCGCTCAAGCGCGCCGACGTCGAGAAGCACCTCAAGGCCGCGCTGGCCGCGGCGAAGAAGAAGAAGATCGAGGGCAAGGCGGTCACGCCGTTCCTGCTCTCGGAGATGGTGACGCGGACGAAGGGCAAGACGCTCGCGGCCAACCTCGCGCTGCTCGAGAACAACGCGCGGTACGCCGCGAAGATCGCCGTCGCCATCGGCTGGCGTTGAAGGCTCAGCTCTTCGCGTACCAGGCCGCGACCTTCGGGTGCGCCTTCACCGCGGCGAAGAGCGCGTTCAGCTTCGGCAGCCCGGTGAAGATCTCGGCCGGCACGTGGTCGATGCGCCCCGCGAGCAGCGGCACCAGTGCCGTGTAGATCTTCAGGTCCGCCACGCTCAACGTCGCGCCGCCAAAGAAGGGCCCGGTGATCTGCCGCTCGAGCGACGCCGCCCAGCCCGGGAAGTAGTCCTTCGCGAGCTCGGTGCGCGCCTTCTGCTTTTCCGCCGGGTCCTTCATGCGGTTGGTCGGGCCCAGCCGGCCGCGCATCTCTTCGACCGACGCCAACACCGCCTCGTGGCGCGCCGATTCCCACGGGTCGGCCGGCAGCCCGTGCTGGCTACCGATGAAGCGCAAGATCGCGTTGCTCTGCGCGATCGCCCCCTTGCCCTCGATGGTGAGCACGGGGAGCGCGCCGTAGGGAAAGCTGTCGCGCCGCGCGTCGAATTGCTCGCGGGTCAAACGCTCGTCGGTGAAGGGCACGCCGGCGACGGCGAACGCCAGGCGGCATTCCTCGCCCCGGCTCACGGGCGCATCGAAGTAGGTCAGGGTCGGCGTGGTCATGGCCGCCGACAGTAAACACGGCGACCTCGCGACGCCCGCCAAAGCTCGACTGATCGGCTGGCGAGGGTAGTTTCGCGACCATGGCCTTCCCCGAGCGCACGCTCTCTGCCCCCGGAAAGCTCTTCGTGAGCGGCGAGTACGCGGTGCTGTGGGGCGGCGTCTCGCGCGTGCTGGCCGTCGCGCCGCGCACCCACGCACTGGTGCGGGGGCGGTCCGATCGCGTGGTCGAGCTGGTGCTCGAAGACGGCCGCCTGACCGGCACGGCGACGCCTGCGGGTGTGCGGTGGGATGCGGAGGTCACCGCGCCGTACCGGTTCGCCGCGATCACGCTCGACCACGCACTGCGCATCAGCGGTCGCGAGGGCCCGGGTTTCTCGATCGCCTTCGAGCCGTCGCCGCTGATCGATGGGCACAAGCTCGGCCTGGGGAGCAGCGCGCGCGCGACGGTGCTGGCCGCCGAAGCGGCGCGCGTCGCCCTCGACGCGTCATTCGACTCGCTGAAGGTCGCGCTGCTGGCGCACGCCGACGCGCAAGGCGGGAAGGGCAGCGGCGGTGACGTCGCAGCCTCCTTCGCCGGAGGGCTGGTGCGGTACCGCCGCTACGACGTGGCGCCGCTGGTGAAAGCCTCGGCGAAGGGCGGGCTGGTCGCATTGCTCGATCGCGCCGCGCCGGTCGATCTCGCGCGCGTCGGTGAGCCCGTCTACCCACTCGTCTACGTGTTCAGCGGCGAGTCGTCGTCGACGCCCAGCCTGATCCGCGCCATCGAAGCCCGCCTCAGCGCCGACGCGCGTCGGGAGTTCGTCGAGAAGTCCGACCACCACGGAGACCTCCTCGAGAAGGGACTCGTGCGGCGTGACTTCGGCGCGATCGAGGCGTCGTGCGAAGAGCTGCAGGCGCTCCTCTGGTCGCTGGGCGACACGAGGCACGAGGCGCTGGAACGGATCATCGGCCTGGCCCGCACCTTCGGCTGTGTCGCCAAGCAGAGCGGCGCGGGTGGCGGCGACGGCGCGATCGCGTTCTGCCCCGACGCCGCCGCGCAGCGTGAGCTCATCGCCGCGTGCACTGCGCGCGGTCTGCACGCCTTCGCGGTTGCCGCGAGCGCCGGGCTGCAGGGCGAGGTGAAGACGCACCCCGCGCTGGCCGCGTGGCTCTGATCGACGAGCTGCGGCGACACGCGTGCCGTCGACGGTGAAGGTGGGGGGGCGCTGAAGTCGATGAAGGTCGGCGAACTCTGCGCGCACCCGCTTGCATCCGCGTTCGAGCCGTTTGACCTCTGGTTCCCTTTCAGCCACGCCGATTTCACGGTGGGCCACGTCACGCCGAGCCGAGGTACGCCTGCGCGGAGGGGCTGAGTCCACTCTGCTCGAGGCACCAGTCCTTCGCGACCCGCAGCTCGGCGTCGTCGAGACCGAGCTCACGCCGTACCAGCGCGTCGACGAGCTCGGGCACCGCCCCCGGCGTCTCGAGCCATGACAAGAGCCACCGCAGGTCCTCGCCCGGCTTGCCGCCCGGCCACTGAAAGATCGGCTTTCGGTCGAGCACCGCCTCGAGCAGCGCTTCGACGTCCAACCAGGCGCGCTCGTCTTCGAAGTCCACGCCGATGAGCGCTTCCCCCAGCTCCGAGCGCAGATCGTCGAGGTCGCCACGCCCATCGAACGCCGCGGCGACGGGGCCGGCGTACCCGTCGCCGAGCGGAAGCACCGCGCGCACCCGCGCCGCGTCGATCGAGGTCTGCGCCACGAGCACACCACTCACGTCGACGGTGCCAGCAACGCGGAACGGGTTGTCGGCCGAGATGGCGTGGGCCCTGACGTCGCCGAGCACCGTCAACCGCGAGCCCTCGGCCGTCAGCAGCAGCCCCTCGACCTCGAGCGATCCGGTGATTAACAGCGGTGCGCTGACCGCGAACGAGCCGCGCACCTTGAGATCGCCCGACACCAGGGCCGGCACGCGCTGCGCTGACTGCTCGGGCAGCTCGACGTCACGGCGAGGCAGCCCCTTCGCGAGCGCGTCGATGGTCTGCGCTGCGGGGCCAGCGCCGATGACCTCTTCGACCGAGCCGAGGCTGTGGAAGCGTGAACCGACCAGGCTCTTCCAATCGCCACCGACCGCGGGGATGCCGTTGCGCATAGGGGTTCTGTGACCCCGCCCCGGTCCTCCGCGTGCAGAAAATCAGGCGCGCGCGCGCGTCGACAGCTTGAGCCCGCCCGCCGTGCCGTCGACGATCACGTGATCGCCCGGCACGAACTCGCCCGAGAGGATCTTGAGCGCCAGCGGGTCTTGCACGTGCTTCTGCATGGCCCGCTTGAGCGGCCGCGCGCCGTAGACCGGGTCGTAGCCCTCGGTGGCGAGGAACTCGCGGCCCTTGGCGGTCAGCTCGAGCGTCAGCCGCTTGTCGGCGGCCAGCTTCTGCAACCGCGCCAGCTGGAGATCGACCACCTGCGCGATGTCGTCCTTCTTGAGCGGCTCGAAGATCACGATCTCGTCGACGCGGTTCAAGAACTCAGGGCGGAAGTTCTGCTTGAGCTGCGCCATGACCTCCGAGCGCACCTCGGCCGTGAGCTCCTTCTTCTCGGCCAGGCCGTCCTGCAGCGCCTGCGCGCCGATGTTCGAGGTCATGATCAACACCGTGTTCTTGAAGTCGACGGTGCGACCCTGGCCATCGGTGAGCCGCCCCTCGTCGAGAATCTGCAGGAGCACGTTGAACACGTCGGGGTGCGCCTTCTCGATCTCGTCGAACAGCACCACGGAGTAGGGCCGGCGGCGGATCGCCTCGGTGAGCTGGCCGCCCTCGTCGTAGCCGACGTACCCGGGAGGCGCGCCGATCAGCCGCGAGACGGCGTGCTTCTCCATGTACTCGCTCATGTCGATCCGCTGGATCGCGGTGTCCGTGTCGAACAGGAACTCCGCGAGCGCCTTGGCCGCCTCGGTCTTTCCGACGCCGGTCGGCCCCAGGAAGATGAACGAGCCGATGGGGCGGTTGGGGTCCTGCAGGCCCGAGCGCGCGCGGCGCACCGCGTTCGACACGGCTTCCAATGCCGACCGCTGCCCGATCACGCGCTTGCCGAGCCGGTCTTCCATCTTCACCAGCTTCTGCAGCTCACCCTCGAGCAGCTTGCTCACGGGGATGCCGGTCCACTTGCCGACCACCTCGGCGATGTCTTCGGCGTCGACCTCTTCCTTGAGGAACTTCTGCCGGTTCTGCAGCTCGCTCAGCCGACCCTGCAGCTGCGCCTGCTCCTTCTCGAGCGAGGGCAACTGGCCGAACTTGATCTCCGCGGCCTTGTTGAGATCACCCCGGCGCTCCGCGTTCGCCTGGTCGTTGCGCGCCGCCTCGACCTTTTCCTTCACGACGCGAATCGCGGCGATCGCCGACTTCTCGGCTTCCCACTGCGCCTTCATGGTCGTGAACTGCTCGTTCAAGCCCGCGAGCTCCTTCTCGATGTTCGCCAGGCGCTCGCGCGAATGCACGTCGGTCTCCTTCTTCAGACCCTCGCGCTCGATCTCGAGCTGCATCACCTTGCGCCGCACCTCGTCGACCTCGGTGGGCATCGAATCGATCTCGATGCGAAGCCGAGACGCCGCCTCGTCGACCAGGTCGATCGCCTTGTCGGGCAGGAAACGGTCGCTGATGTAGCGGTTCGACAGCGTCGCCGCGGCCACCAGCGCCGTGTCTTGAATGCGCACGCCGTGGTGCACCTCGTAGCGCTCCTTCAGCCCGCGCAAGATCGACACCGTGTCGTGCACCGTCGGCTCGCCCACCAACACCGGCTGGAAGCGACGCTCGAGCGCCGCGTCCTTCTCGATGTGCTTGCGGTACTCGTCGAGCGTGGTCGCGCCGATGCAGTGCAGCTCGCCGCGCGCCAACGCCGGCTTGAGCATGTTGCCCGCGTCCATCGAGCCCTCGGCCTTGCCCGCGCCGACCATGGTGTGGAGCTCGTCGATGAAGAGGATGATCTCGCCCTCCGACGCCGCGACTTCCTTGAGCACCGACTTCAGGCGCTCTTCGAACTCACCGCGGAACTTCGCGCCCGCGACCATCGCGCCCAGGTCGAGCGCCACCAGCCGCTTGCGCTTGAGCCCCTCGGGCACGTCGCCGTCGATGATGCGCCGCGCGAGCCCCTCGGCGATCGCCGTCTTGCCGACGCCTGGCTCGCCGATCAGCACCGGGTTGTTCTTGGTGCGCCGCGAGAGGACCTGGATCGCGCGACGGATCTCCTCGTCGCGGCCGATCACCGGGTCGAGCTTGCCGGCGCGCGCGAGCTCGGTGAGGTCCTTGCCGTACTTCTCGAGCGCCTTGTAGGTGCCCTCGGCGTCTTGCGAGGTGACGCGCGAGGTGCCGCGCAGATCCTTGATCGCCGCGACCACGCGATCTTTCGTCAGGCCGCTCGCCTTGAGCAGCTCGCCCGCGGTGCCCTTGTCCTGCACGAACGCGAGCAGCAGGTGCTCCGACGAGGTGAACTCGTCTTTGAGCGCCTTCGCTTCGTCTTCCGCGCGCTCGAGCAACGTCACGAGGCGATTGCCCAGGCCCGGCGTGCCGCCCTTGATGCGCGCGATCTTGCCGAGCGCCTCGTCGACGCGCGTGTTGAGCAGCCGCACGTCGAGGCCGATCTTCTGCAGCATCGGGGTGACGACGCCGTCCTTCTGATCGAGCAGCGCCCGCAGCAGGTGCTCGGGCTGGTAGTCGCCCGCGTCGTTGCGACGCGCGAGTGACTGCCCGTCTTGAATGGCTTCCTGCGCTTTCAGGGTGAACTTGTCGATCCGCATACGGCCAAGGTGGACACGAAACGCGCTGACGCAAGTCGGCGAGCCAGGTCCGCGAATCACGGCGCGGCGCGTCATGAAAATCGAGCGATTCCGCGTGGTTTGTGTCGTTCCTCCATTGTCGCGATCGCCTCAAAGCGGTATTGGCGCGTCGCTGACTTGGGGGGCAACGTGGAATCGCACGGCGGTTATCTCTGCCAGTATTCCGATGTCGACGCGGCGTGGCTGCAGCAACAGGCCCGCCTCGCGCTCGAAGAAGATGGCCAGTCGGCCGAAGACGCGGGTCTGCTGGTGACCGTGCTCGGCGGGCCGAACATCGTTCGCTTCGCGTGGGACGCGCCGTTCACCTACGGCCGCAAGGGCGCGCGCTGGTACCTCACGCACCACTCGCTCGCGCGCCGGCTCTCCGAGCACCTGAACCAGACCGTGCACGCCTACGCGTTCGATCCCGACGAGGTCGAGCAGGTGAGCGCGTGGGCCAACGGCCGTCGCGTCGGCGGTGAGTCGCTCCGCTACGAAGACGCCGAGCTGCCCGAAGACGAAGACGACGACGCGGCGTTCGAGAAGCTCCAGCAGAAGTGGCCGCTGGGGTACCTCGCGCGCGTGCTGGGCATCAACCGCGCCGAGCTGCTGCGCATCCCCCGCAAGCTGTCGGCGCTCATCCCGCTCGACAAGACGCTGGGGCCGCAGCCGCTGTGGCAGCTCTTCCCGGAGCGGGTTCAAGCCTTTCGCCGCCCGGAGTTCTTTCAGAGCCCGTAAGCGCGTGGTTCGCGCTCAGCCCTCTTCACGCACCAGCGCGTCTCGCACGCGCTCCGAGCGGAAGTAGGTCGCCAGCGCCATGAAGACCGAGACGACGACGAGCGACCAGCCGACGGTGGCGGCGCTCACCAGCCCGAGCGCGGCGGTGTAGCTCTCGTCGAGCTTGGCCTCGAGCATCACTTTGCTGACGTCGTGCACGGTGGTGCGCACCACCACCAGCCGTTGAGCCCCATCGATGGTGCGAAGAAAGGCGACCACCAGCGCCGCGCGGCCGAGCAGCTGCGACGCCTCGGCCCGGCCCTCGGTCAACACCCGCAGCCGCAGCGCGAGCACGAAGACCGCGCCGCCGGCGAGCGCGAGCAGCACCCGCACCACGGCGTACCAGGGCGCCATCGACGCCATCGACGACTGCATCGCCCCGCGGGTGGCGACGAAGACGTCGTGCTGCACCTCGGCCGAGAGGCCCAGCGACGAGAGCTGGCTCTCATCGCCCGCATCGATCGGCTCATCGGGGTGGAAGGCTTGTTGGGCTTCGAAGGCCGAGAAGAGCCCGATCTGGAAGCCCGCGATGACCGCGATCGTCAGCAGCGGCCGCAACGGCACCTTCGGCACGGCGCGCTCAGGCCTTCTTCGCGTTGCTCTTCTCGACGAAGCGCAACTGGAGATCGGACAGCACCGACGAGAAGAGTTCTTCTTCGTCGCTGCTCAGGTTGCCGCGCGTCTTCTCGCGCAGCATCGCCAGCACGTCGATCGACTGGCGCGCGAGCACCAGGTCGATCGTCACCGTGTTGGTCTCGGGGTGCTCGTGCACGCCGAGGTGAATCAACGCCGTCGACGCCAGCCCGAGCACGAACGCGCTGAACGACAGCGGGGCGTCACCCGAGGGTGCGCCCATCGTGAAGCTCTCACCGCTGACCGTGCGCGCGCTCATGGCCGGCCGGGCAGGGTGGTTACTCCGCGCCCTCGTTCAGGTCCTCGTCGAGGATGTATTCCTCGGCCTCGGCCTGCACGCGCTCGCCCTTTTCGGCGACGTCGGGCAGCGCCTTGAGGTGCTTTTCCCAGGCCTTCTCGTCCACCTGGCCCTGGCGGATGTAACGCTCGACGGTGCGCTTGTCGGAGTAACGGAGATCGATCTCGCTCATGCGCGGTGCTCTATAGCAGCGCGCCATGAGTCACAAGCCGACTCTCCCGACCGGGCTGTACGCGCTGGTCGACGATTCCCTCCGCCCGGCCGCCGAGTTGCTCGAGGTGGTGCGGGCCCTCGTGCGCGCGGAAGTGCGGGTGCTGCAGCTGCGGCTCGAATTGACGCCCGATCGGCCGGCCCTGGAGCTCGTTCGCCAGGCCGTGGCGGTCGCCGGCTCGCACACCGCGGTGATCGTCAACGACCGGGTCGATCTCGCGCTGGCCGCGGGCGCAGCGGGCGTTCACCTCGGCGACGACGATCTGCCCGTCGACGTCGCGCGGCGGCTGCTCGGCCCCGGCGCGCTGATCGGCGCGACCACGCGCTCGCTGGCGGAGATCGAACGGGCGAAGGCACAAGGGGCCGACCACGTCGGGCTGGGGCCCATCTTCACCACCACCACCAAGCAGCTCGCGCATCCCCCGCTGGGCCTCGAGGGCTTTGCGGCGATCTGTGCGCGCTCGCCGCTCCCCGTGGTGGGCATCGCCGGCATCACGGTCGAGACCATCGGCGCAGTCGCGAAGGCGGGGGCGCATGCCGCCGCGGTGGGCTCTGATCTCCTCAAGGCCAGCGACGTCGAGGCGCGTGCACGCACACTGCAAACGGCCTTCGCCAGCGGCCGTGCGAATTGAGCGTCTCTTTCTCGCGCTCGCCCGCGTTGCAGGCGATGCTCGCCCGCTGGAATGAAGCACCACGGCCACCCCCGGCGACCGTCGATCGCGATCACCCCTGACGTCACGCTGCCGACGCCGGACTCGCCCTTCCCGAAGTACGACGTGAAGGCCGCGTATGCCGACGCCGTGCTGCGCGCGGGCGGCCTGCCGTTCATCCTCCCGTACACCGACGAGCGCGCGCTGATCGATCAGTACCTCGATCGCGTCTCAGGCCTGCTCATCACCGGGGGCGCCTTCGACATTCCCCCCGAGGCATACGGCGAAGCCGCGAAGCCGGGCCTCGGCCAGCTCAAGCCGGGCCGCACGCAGTTCGAGATGTCGGTGCTCCGCGTCGCGCTGCAGCGAAAGCTGCCCATTCTCGGCGTGTGCGGCGGCATGCAGCTGCTCAACGTCGCGTACGGCGGCACCCTCGTGCAGGACATCGTGACTGAGATCCAGGGCGCGAAGTCACACGAGCAGGGGCATGATCGCGCGCAACCCCACCACCCCATCGAGGTCACCGATCACTCGGTGCTCGCGGAGTGTGTCGGCGGCAAAGGACAGCTGATGGTGAACAGCACCCACCACCAGGCGGTGAAGGGCGTGGGGCAGGGGTTGGTCGCCAGCGCCACCGCGCCCGATGGCGTCATCGAAGCCATTGAATTTCAAGGAAAAGACCACTTCGTCCTCGGCGTGCAGTGGCACCCCGAGCTGATGGTCGACACCGTCCCGCCCAACCTCGGCATCTACCGCGCGCTGGTCAACAAGGCGCGTGACCGTCGCCACTGAAGAACTTCGCCACGTATGTCCAAGTCCCACGTTCAGTCGCAGGTCTTCGACTGTCATACTCACCCGCTCGATCGGGCCGAAATTCCTTCAGGTCGCTCCTTCATGACACCACTTCCGCTTCGCCAGTCCGCCACCGGAACGCGATCGTCGTTGCTGTCGATCGCCGCTCTCTCGCTGCTGATCGTCGGTTCGCTCGGCTGTGACGGCTGCGACCGCCCACCCGTCGTCGGCGACGGAGGCACTGGCGGCGGCGGAGGTGGCGCCACGACCGGCGGCGGCACCGGTGGCGGCACGACGGGCGGCGGCACGGGCGGCGGCTCGACCTTCGATGGCGGCACCGGCGTCGACCCGCTCGACCCGAACAACGCCAACAAGGACAGCGACTGCGACGGCCTGAGCGACCAGGACGAGTTCTCGATCGTCTACCCCGGCGGGCAGAAGACCGACCCCTCGAACCCCGACACCGACGGCGACGGCATTCTCGATGGCGTCGAAGCGGGCCGCATGACGTCGGTGGTCGCGAGCTGCAATTACACGGGCGACGCCGATCCCACGTCGCGCACCAACCCGACGCAGACCGACAGCGACGCCGACAACCTCCCCGACGGGCTCGAAGACAAGAACCACAACGGCCGCGCGGAGCCGACCGAGACCGACGCGACCAACCCCGACACCGACATGGACGGGCTGCTCGACGGGCAGGAAGACGCGAACCACAACGGCATCAAGGACGCGACCGAGACTGACGCGACCAAGCGCGACACCGACAACGACGGCATCACCGACGGCGTCGAGCTGGCGACCACGCGCACCAACCCGTTGCTCGACGACACCGACGGCGACACCTGCAAGGACGGCATCGAAGACTTCAACCAGAACGGCATGGTCGACACGGGTGAGACCGACCCGAACGTCGGCACCGACTGCGGCCCGTCGGTGAACCCCGACACCGACATGGACGGCATCCCCAACCGGCTCGAAGACCGCAACATGAACGGCATGGTCGACATGGGGGAAACCGACCCGAACAACGCCGACACCGACGGCGACGGCCTGAAGGACGGCATCGAAGACGCGAACCACAACGGCCAGCGCGACTCGGGCGAGACCAGCCCCCTGCGCAAGGACAGCGACTGCGACGGCCTGCTCGATGGCCCGACCGCGGGCATGGTGAAGGGCGAAGATCAGAACGCCAACGGCATGGTCGACAGCGGCGAGACCGACCCGCGCAAGTTCGACACCGACGGCGACGGCCTGTCTGACGGCATCGAGAGCGGGCTCATCGCGGCGAACATCGCCGACCCGATGGGCTGCCCCGGCGTGCCCGTCGACCTCGACCCGACCACCACCACCAACCCGGCCAACGCCGACACCGATGGTGACGGCATCGCCGACGGCGCCGAAGACACCAACCAGAACGGCCGCGTCGATCCCGGCGAGCTGAACCCCAACGACCCGAGCGACGGCGTGCTGCCCGACGGCGGCCCGGCCCCGGCCGGCGCGGTGTGCACCGTGATGAACCTGCGGCCCGTGCTCTTCAAGGCCGAGGGCGACCCCGACATCCAGCTCGGGTTGCCCGCGCAGTTCACCGAGGTGAACACCATGACGGTCGGCCCGAACAAGAAGGGCCTGATCGGCTTCGACGCCACCAACAACGTCGCGTTCATCGCGTGGCGCGAGACCGCGCGCGGTGGCTCCACCACGCCGACCGGTGACGAGGCGGCGCTGCGCCCGGTGCTCGACGGCATTGGCGCGGTGACCAACGCGACGACGCAGACCTTCACCAGCTGGGACAACCTCCCGGCGCTGCAGGCCTTCTACGACATGGCCGGTGGCGTCGACCTGAAGACGCGCGCCAACGCCATCGCCGATGGCCTCGTCGGGGCAGGCGCGGGCAACCTCACCGGCATGGCCGGCATGAGCGGCCCGTTCAAGGTGCAGGTCGAGTACCTCCACCGCACCAACAGCGCGGTGGTGGTGATCGTCGCCATCACGCCGCTGGCCAACTACGCCGGCACGCCGCTCTTCAACATGAGCGACACCGCCGGTGGCTCGGCGCTCGCGCAGTTCGGTGACCCCAACGCGTACCAGTGCGAGGTCTTCGCCCCGAGCGCGGGCAAGGTCGACTTCCTCTTCGTCATCGACGACAGCTGCTCGATGGCGACGTACCAGGCGTCGCTCGCCGACACCGCGACGGCCGTCGCCGCACAGCTCAACAACTCGCAGCTCGACTGGCGCATCGCGCTGGTGACCTCG
Source organism: Myxococcaceae bacterium (assembly GCA_046351675.1). Classification (GTDB taxonomy): domain Bacteria; phylum Myxococcota; class Myxococcia; order Myxococcales; family Myxococcaceae; genus Archangium_A. The sequence continues at coordinate 10,019 of JAXLYB010000003.1, read as the reverse complement.
GCCTACGGCTACGGAGGCACGACCTACAACCAGGGCACGATTCGTGGCTTCACGCGCGACATCAACCAGTTCAGATCGTGGCTGACCACCAACTCCGCGTGCGCGGCGGGCGTGTGCTCAGGCGTGACCGGCGCGATGCCCGCGTGCTGGGCCGGCGGCGCGAATGGCGGCTGCTGGGTCGGCACCGGCGGCAGCGGCACCGAGATGATCCTCGACTCGGCGGCCAAGGCGCTGACCGATCTCTCGCCGGTCAGCCCCGCCGGCATGGACGTGGCGACGAAGGTCCGTACCGGTGCCCAGCCGGTCGTGATCATCCTCGGCGACGCAGACGATCAGTCGGCCTACACGGCCGCGCAGTTCTCGACCTTCTTCACCACCAACAACTCGACCCTCGGGGCCGGCGCCACCCAGCGCGTCAACCGGTTCGGCAACGTGCCGGTGCACGGCATCATCTGCCCCAACGGCCAGACGTGCGGTGAGACGCAGCAGACCCCGCGGCGCAACGCGGCGGCCATCACCGCCACCGGCGGCGTGCGCGGCGACATCGGCAACACCGCGTCGATCTCCAACGCGGTCACGCTGATGATCAACTCCGCCATCGCGCAGGCCGGCCACCGCATGCAGAAGCCGCCCATCGGCGCGTCGGTGAAGGTCGCGATGGATGTCGTGAGCGACGGCGCGCTCTGCAACAAGAACAACATTCCGCGCAGCCGCACCGACGGCTTCGACTTCGACGGCATCAACCGCAGCATCAGCTTCTTCGGTGCGTGCCGGCCGGGGGCGGGCGCGAGCAGCGCCGCGGTCAGCTACCGGTACTGGATCGACACCACCCCCAACCCGGGTGGCAACCCGCCGCCGTGCAGCACCGACACGCAGTTCTACGACCCGAACGACCCCGACTTCTGCCGTGGTCACCTGGCGTGCAACCGCGCGACGAACACCTGCGAGTGCCCGGCTGACTGCGGCGGCAACCCGCCTCCGGGCAAGGTCTGTGACACCAACAAGCTGGTCTGCGACTTCATCTGCACCAGCGACTGCGGTGGCACCTGCAGCGCGTACCAGACCTGTGACGTGGCGAGCTGCGGCTGCAACTGCCGCCAGAACGCGACGTGCCCGGCCGGCTTCAAGTTCGTGAACACCGGCGGCATGTGCGGCTGCTACTGCGACACGGCGGCGCTCAACTGCGGCTCGACCTACAACGCCGACCCGGCGACCTGCAGCTGCGTCTGCAAGAGCGACTGCGGCGGCTGCACGGGCACGGCGACGTGCAACCAGTCGACCTGCACCTGCACCGGCGGCATCAACTGAAGAGCTTGCCCTTGTTTTCCTGGAGGGCGCTGTAGCTGCGGTTCGCTTCCCGCAGCAGATCTTCGCTGGTGCGCACCAGGGCGTGCGGGAAGGTCGAGCCGCCACAGCGGGCCTCGACCCCCAGCCGCCCCTGCGGCCCGTCGACGGTGATGCCCTGCATCGCGTCGAGCATGCGCTGACCGACGAGCTTCGCGCCGCCCAGGTCGGTCTCGGGCAGCAGCACGACGAATTGGTCGCTGTCGACGCGGAACAGGCGGTCGGCCGCGCGCAGGCAGCCGAGCACGCCCTGGAAGAGGCGGGTGACGTAGGCGTCGCAGCCCTCGCGGCCGAGCTCGTAGCGGAGCCGCGCGTAGTCGTCGAAGCCGACCAGCAGGCACGAGGCGGGGCGGCCGTAGCGGCGGCTGCGGGCCAGCTCGGCGTCGAGGCTCGCCTTGAGCTGCGAATAGGTGCCGGCGCCGGTGACCGGGTCGACCGCGCGGAACTGGGCGAGCTCTTCTTCGGCGTCGAACAGGCGCCGGCGGTACTCGTGCACCATCAGCGCGGAGTTGATGCGCGTCTGGAGCTCGATCAGCTTGAAGGGCTTGGTGATGAAGTCGTCGGCGCCGAGCTCCATGCCGCGGATCTTCCCGTCGAGCTCACCCATCGCGGTGAGGATGATGATCGGCAGGTCGGCGAAGCGGGAATCTTCGCGCGCCCACTTCAGCACCGAGAAGCCGTCGCGAATCGGCATCATCAGGTCGAGCAGCACGAGGTCGGGGTGGTGCTCGACGATCAGCTCGACCGCCTGGCTGCCATCGGCCGCCGCCAGCGTGCGGAAGTTCGACGACTCGCAGAGGTCCTTCAGCAGCACGCGCGTCGGATCGTCGTCGTCACAGACGAGGATGAGCCGGTTGCTGAAGTCGAGGTCTTTCCTCGGCGGCGGAATCACGGCTGGCCTTGATGGGGTCGAGCGGCGGGGTGTTCAGGCGTTCATCACGACGCCTTCAGGCACGTCGTCGGCGATGCGCCGCGTGCGGCTCTTCAAGAACTCGATGATCTCGGCGTCGGTGCGCTCGTCACCGGGCATGCGCACGAAGCGCTTGGCGAGCCAGTCGTACCGCTTCAAGAAGAGGAAGAGCGAGACCATGAAGAAGTCGACGCCCTCGAACACGATGCAGCCTTCCTTGCGGTAGCGCTCCTGGTTGTCGAGGAAGTCCTGGGGCAGCTCGGTCCAGTGGCGGTTCTGCTTCACGTGGTGACCGATGTGGTACCCGTCGTTGAAGCAGCGCTGGTTGTAGACCGAGTTGATGCACGTGATGGAATTCACGTAGCTGTCGCCCGGGCGAGAGGGGTCGATGAACGCGTGCTGGCCCCAGTTGCCCCACATCATCGCGAAGCGCATGAAGAAGTAGGGCACCACGAAGCCGGCGATGGTGGCCTCGACGTTCACGAACCCGAGCGCGACCATCAGGCCGATGGCCATCGCCTCGAGGCGCAGCGGGCGCCACGCCATCGCGGTGCGGCCCTTCTTCAAGAAGTACTGCGGCAGCTCGATGTGGATCAGCGCGAGGAAGCGGCCGACGTACATCAGCCAGTGCAGGAAGCTGTCGCGCTGGTAGCGCATGGTGCTCGACAGATCGTTGCGCAGGTTGTTCTCGGCGTGGTGCATGCCGATGTGGTGTTCCATGTACCCGGTGGGAATGCCGAACAGCAGGCTCATCAAGAACGGCACGAACTTGTTGAGCCAGCGCGGCGACTTGAAGAACGGGCGGTGCATCGTGTTGTGGAGCATCAAGATCGTCGGCGGCGCGAGCCACGCGACCTGCACCACGAACGTCGCCAGCGCCAGCCACCACGAGAAGCGCACGTAGAGCAGCACCAGCAGCGGCGTGACGATCAGCACGTGCTTGATGACGAGGCGAACGAAGACCGCGTCACGGGGCTCGTACAACATGCCCTCGATGGCGCGCTGGAACGGCCCGGAGCCGTAGACCGGCTCCTTCTGCGGATCAGTGATGGCGGGAACGGTCATCGCGGGGCACGACCTAGGCCACAGCGAACCCCGAGCGCAAGCACGGGCGCGCGCCCGATCAGTCGCCGCCGCCGACGTAGAAGTCGGTCAACCGCGCCGCGCTGACCTCGACCGCCCTGAGCGGAAACGCGGCGTGTACCGGGCGCAGAACTTTCCGCTCGAGGCGGTGGAAGAGGTCTCGCAGCGGATAGTTTGCGTCTTCGGTCGAGAGCTCGACGGTGATCACGATGCCGCCGTTGCCGCGCACCACCTTCGGTGGATCGCTGTCTTCGTCGCGCCTGGGCACGTGCGCCAGCACCAGCTCGCGCACCACGTCTTCGGCGGGCACGGTGTCGCTGAAGCGAAGGCCGACCTCGACCACCGACACCGCCTTGCCGCCCGCCAGCAGCGCCGTCAGGCCCTCGACCGGCCAGGGCAGGGCGGCGAGCCACGCGTGAAACCGGGCGGGCGACGTCTGGCGCCAGAGAATGCGCAGCACCGCGCTGACGAGGAAGGCGATGCCCAGCCACTTCGCGCGTTGATCGACGGCCTGGGCGTCTTCGTCGTAGGCGATCGCCAGCGCCACGCCGCCGAACATCGTCAGCGCGACCACGGTGCCGGCGGTCCACCTCGAGAGCGACGAGCGCAGGCGCCCGACGTCAGACCGCGTGGCGTCGGCCCTCGACTCGGCCTCGCGGCGCACGACCGCTGCCTTCGCCTCGGCTTCCTTCGCCAACCGCGCGGCCTTGAGCGCCTCGACTTCCTGCTTGAGCTTGTCGCGTTCGTCGCTCATCGCCGATTCAAGGCGTGCCGCCCTGCCAGTCGCGGACGCGGCTCTCGAAGCGCGTGTACTCACTCAAGAAGACCAGGTCGACCGAGCCGATGGGGCCGTTGCGCTGCTTGGCGATGATCAGCTCCACGGGGATCACCGTCGAGCGCGACTCGGGCGGCGGGGCGCCTTCTTCACCCTCGTCTTCACGGTGGATGAACATCACCACGTCGGCGTCTTGCTCGATGGCGCCCGACTCGCGGAGGTCGGAGAGCATCGGCTTGCCGCCCTTGCGCTCCTCGACTTTGCGGTTGAGCTGGCTGAGCGCGATGATCGGCACGTCGAGTTCCTTCGCCAGCTGCTTGAGCGCGCGGCTGATCTCGGCGACTTCGAGCTGGCGGCTCTCGACCTTGCCCTTCTGGTGCATGAGCTGGAGGTAGTCGATGACGATCAGCCCGAGCTTGCCTTCCTTCTGCAGCAGGCGGCGGGCCTTGGCGCGCAGGTCGAACGACGAGAGGCCGCCCGAGTCGTCGACGTAGAACTTGCACTTGAAGAGCTCGTTGGCCGACTCGCTGATGCGCTCCTCGTCGGCGGGAGAGAGGCGGCCGCCGCGCAGCTTCTTCATGTCGACCTTGGCGTGCGTGGCGAGCAGGCGCGTCAGCAGCTGCACCGACGGCATTTCGAGCGAGAACACCGCGACGGCGAGGTTTTCCTTGCTCGCCACGTGCAGCGCGAAGTTCATCGCCAGCGAGGTCTTGCCGATGCCGGGGCGCGCGGCGAGCACGATCAGCTCGCCCCCGTGGAAGCCGGTGAGCTGGTTGTCGAGATCGACGAAGCCCGACGGCACGCCGGTGATGCCGCCGCCCGAGTTCTTCATCTTGTCGAGGAGCGTGAGCGCCTCTTCCATCAGGTCGGACATCGGGCGCAGGTCGCCCGTGCGGCGCTTCTGGGCGATCTGGAAGACCTTGCGCTCGGCCTCGTCGAGCAGCTCGGCGACGTCGCCGGTGTCTTGCGTGGCGAGCTCGAGGATCTCGCGGCCCGCGCCGGCCAGCAGGCGCCGGGTCGACTGGTTCTTGATGATCTTCGCGTACTCGAGCGCGTTCTGCGCGAAGGGCACCGCTTGATCGAGCTGCGCGAGGTAGCCGGGGCCACCCGCCGAGGCGAGCTTGCCGTCGGTCTTCAGCTGCTCGGCGACCGTCAGCGGGTCGACCTTTTCCGAGCGCATGTCGAGGGCGACGATCGCGCGGAAGATGTCGGCGTGCGCCGGCACGAAGAAGTCGTCGGCGCTGATGACCTCCTGCACGTTGGCCAGCACCGAGTTGTCCATCAAGACCGAGCCGAGCACCGCCCGCTCTGACGCCACGTCCTGGAAGTTGGCCGGTGTGGTGCTCATGTCCCCTCGAAGCGTCCGTCAACGAACAGCCGATAAAACAAGCCGTCAAAACAAAACCGTGCGCCCCTCACGTGGAGGAGCGCACGGCGGTGTACCTCAAAGGCCGTTCGAAGATCAGGCCGACTGCGCTTCGCCCTCGACGGTGACCTGGAGCTTCGCGGTCACTTCGCGGTGCAGGCGCATCTCGACTTCGAACTGCCCGATGGCCTTGATGGGCTCGGGGAGGTGGATCAGGCGGCGGTCGATCTTGTGACCCGCCGCGGCGATCGCCTCTGCGATGTCGAGCGCGGTGACGGAGCCGAAGAGCTTGTCCTGCTCACCGACCTTGCGCTTGATGGTGACCTTGATGCCCTCGAGCTTCTTGGCCTGCTCCTGGGCGGTGCCCTTGAGCTTCTGCTGGCGCAGCTCGATGACCTTCTTCTCGTGCTCGAGCTGGCGCACGTTGGCCGTGGAGGCCAGCATCGCCAGGTTGCGGGGGAGCAGGTAGTTGCGCGCGTAACCTTCCTTCACGGTCACGAGCTCGCCCGACTTCCCGAGGTTGTACACGTCTTCGCGGAGAATGAGCTTCATGGGTCAGGTCCTTTTCAGGTCGCGAGGACGAGGTAGGGGATCAGCGCCAGGCCGCGCGCCTGCTTGACGGCCTTGGCGACCGCGCGCTGGTGCAGGGCACAGTTGCCCGAGATGCGGCGGGGAATGATCTTGCCGCGCTCGGTGACGAAGTACTTGAGCGTCGACTGGTCCTTGTAGTCGACGCGCGCGTTCTTGTCGGCGCAGAACCGGCACACCTTGCGGCGCACGAAGCCGCGGCCACCGCGCTTCTCGTCGCCGCCCTCCATGTCGCCTTCACCCATGTCCCGCTTCGCGGGACGCTTCTTCTCAGTCATGGTGCTCATGTTGTCGATGTCTCCGTGACTCAGGCGTTGTAGCCGTCGTCGTCCATGTCACCGTCGAAGCCGCCGAAGCCTTCACGCTCGGCGCCACCGAAGGGCTTGTTGTCGTCGACGTCGCCCGACAGCTTCAGGTCTTCCTGCGGCTGGTGCGAGTCAGGGTTGGCCTCGTCGGACAGGCGCTTGCTCATGAAGCGGCTGACCTCGTCGTAGTTGCGCAGGTTGCGCTCGACTTCGGCGACCATCGCCGAGCCGCCGAGGTAGTGGGCGTGGATGTAGATCGCGCGGGGCTGCTTGGCGACCGGGTACATCGTCTTCTTCTTGCCCCAGATCGTGAAGCGCAGGAACTTGCCGCCGTCGCGGTTGATGATGCCGCGCACGCGTTCCTTCACCTTCTCGACCGTGTCATCGGTGAGATCGGGCTTCACGAGGAAGACCGTCTCGTACTCGCGGACCTTCGCCGCGCTCTTCTGCTCTGCCATTTTGATGCCCCTTGGGTTCTGCCCACGGCTCTTGGGTCCGTGAGCGGGGTTGTTCCCCCACGACGCACCATGCGACCTGGGGGGCGCCGCAGATACGTGGCGTTCGGGGGTGAGTCAAGCGAGGCAAACCCGAATGGCACGAATGTGGAATCGCGTGCTATGCGCCCGCGCCGCGGTCGGAACAAGGGGACTCATGTCACGCACAGCATCTGGGTGGGCGCTGCTCGCGCTCGGGCTGATCTCGTCGGCCTCATACGCGCAGGGCGCCGATGGCGGGGCGGCGGCGATCGACGCCACGAAGGTCGCCAACCCGGGCGACGGAAATGCGCAGGTGATTCGCGACCTTCCCGACCTCGGTGACGATGGCGGGGTGGCGGCGACGCCGCTGCAGGTCGACCTGCCGGGGCAGGGCGCGGCCGATGCGGGCACCGCGACGGCGAACGGCGAGAAGAAGGGCGAGAGCAACTGGAACCTCTCGGCCTCGCTCAGCGCGAGCGCGCGCATCAACTACGGCGGGTCGACGCTGTTCCCGCTCGATGCCGACCGCACCACCATTCCCATCGCGCCGCTCCAGACGCGTATTCGCGTGACCCCGGAGATCCACCTCAGCGGCTTCGGGCTCATCGCCGAGGCCGACGCGGCGACCGGTGCCATCATCGGCACGCCGCCCGACACGCTGGTCGGTGAGCGCCAGCCGGTGCCGCGCATTCGCGCCGTCGAGCTGCGCAAGCTGTACCTCGAGTACAAGTGGGCCAGCGGCGCCTTCCGCGTCGGGCAGCAGACCTCGCAGTGGGGTCTCGGGTTGCTCGCCAACGATGGCAACAGCGACCCGCAGGCTGGCGACTTCGGCCAGCAGCACTTCGGCAACCTGACCTACCGCGCGCTGCTCGCGGCCCGCCCGCTGTTCGGCATGGGCGGCGGCTACCGCGCGTTCGAGGTGGCGCTCGCGGCCGACCTCATCGTGCGCGACAACTTCGGCGAGTTCAGCCGCGGCGACCGCGCGTTCCAGGGCGTGCTCGCGCTGCGCTTCAACAAAGACGCCGAGAACAACTTCGGCGTCTACGCGGTCTACCGCAACCAGCGGAACATCAACTCGGTCGACGGCGGCAAGGCCACCGACGCCTTCGTGGTCGACGTCGCCGGCCGCTGGCACTTCATCAAGACGCGCCACCGCGACTTCAAGGTCGGCTTCGAGGTGGTCGGCATCGGCGGCACCACCACGCAGGCGCGCAACGAGAACGCGCCGCTGCTCAAGGTCGCGGAGTTCGGCGGGGCGATCAAGAGCACGTACCGCATGGGCAACGTCTTCATCTACCTCGACGGCGGCTTCGCCTCGGGCGACCAGAACCCGTCTGACGATCGCGTCGAGAACTTCCGCTTCGACCGCGACTACAAGGTCGGCCTGATCCTCTTCGACCAGGTGATGGCCTACCAGTCGGGCCGCTCGTCGATTCGCGCCGCCGATCCCGCGCTGACCGGCACCGCGCCCGAGGGCGCCGATCTCCTCGGCACCGCCGGCTCGATCACCGGGGCGTGGTACCTCTTCCCCCGCGTGCGCATCGCGATGGCCGACTGGCTCGACGGCTACGGCGGCCCGCTCTTCGCGTTCTCGACCGCGAAGCTGACCGACCCGTTCAACAGCCGCATCAACGGTGGCACGTCGCTCAACCCGCTCGGCGCGCCTCCGGGCATGTACCTGGGCACCGAGCTCGATCTCGGCGCGCAGGCCCGCTTCAAGCCGATCAAGGAACTGACGATCTCGCTCACCGCCGAGGGGGGCTTGTTCCTGCCCGGCACTGCGTACAACCTCCCGACCGGTGGCGTGATGGCGCCGGTGGCGTTCGGCCGTCTGCGGCTGGGCGCGAGCATCTGAAGACATGAAGGAGCTCTGCATGAAGCGCGTTCTGAGCGTCGTCGTCGCCGTGGTCGCCGTCGTGGTGGCGGGCTGTGCCTCACCCGAAGGCAAGGGCCTGATGGAGGCCGGCCCCGGCACGGGTGCCGAGGTGGTGTTCGACGTGTTCGCCAAGCCGCTGCCGAACGTGCCGCTGCCCAACGACTTCGCGACGCGGTTCGACGCGACGTCGCCGACCAAGCGCCGCGTCAACGCCTCGCTGATGGCGTCGACGAAGTGGGAACGCTCGACGCGCGAGACGCTCGACCAGCTCGACGGGTGGGGCACCTACCAGTCGATCAGCGTGGCGTTCCAGAAGCCGCTCGACCTGCACAACATCATTCGCCGCCACCAGGGCGACGACTTCGACCCGCGCGACGACGCCGCGTACCTGATCGACATCACGCCCGATTCGCCCGACTTCTGCCAGCGCACGCCGCTCGACATGGGCGAGGGCAACTTCCCGCTGGTGCTCGAGAAGCCCGGCTACTTCGACAACGACCGCGAGGGCGACAACCTGCTCTTCGAGGAGCGCGAGGAAGATCTGAACCACAACGGCCAGCTCGACCCGGGTGAAGACCTCGACATGGACGGCGTGCTCGACCACCCGAACACGCTCTTCCCCGGCGACTCGACCTTCAAGGTGCTGCCGTTCTACGAGCGCGAGACGAACACGCTGATCATGAAGCCGGTGATGCCGCTGCGTGAGAAGACCACCTACGCGGTGGTGCTCACCAAGCGCCTCATCGACGAAGACGGCCGGCCGGTGAAGTCGCCGTTCGCGTACATCAACCACACCTCGCAGACCAACCAGCTGCAGCCGCTCTCGCAGTGCCTGCCGGCGTTCGGCCTCGGCCTCGAAGACGTCGCCTTCACCTGGGCGTACACCACGCAGTCGATCAACGCCGACTACATCGCGGTGCGCGACGGCCTGTACGGCATCGGCCCCATGCAGCGCCTGGCGACCGAGTTCCCGGGCGAGGTGACCAAGCTGCTCGCGCTGAAGGACTCGATGCCCAACTCCACGGTGAACGTGCGCATCGTGAGCGGCGAGGAGTTCCGCCAGACGGCGCTCGACCTCCTCAAGCAGCTCAACGGCGGCGGCGATCTCGACCCGCGCATGCAGCAGGTCGCCGAGCACCACAAGTTCATCGACTTCCACGCGGTGTTCCAGTTCACCTCGCCGCAGTTCTTCCCCCGCACCGACAGCGAGGGGAACCTGCTGCCGCTCTACAAGCAGCTGATCGACATCGACCCGGTGACCGGCGCGGCCTTCACGCGGCCCGAAACGGTGACGGT
>JAXLYB010000002.1:0-1265016 GCA_046351675.1 Myxococcaceae bacterium | reverse complement strand
CGAGGGCGGGCGGCTGCTGACCTTGCCCTTCCTCGCGGTGCTCATCGTCAGCGGCGTGCGCTGAGCTTGAACGAGTCAGCGCCGGACGGCAGAGTCCAACACATGCGAATCCAGCTCATCGCTGTGGCTGCCGTGTCTTCGGTTCTCGTATCCGCATGTCCTGGCGATACAGTCTATCGATACCTGACCGGCGGATTTCAGGACGCCAGCCGCGCAAAGTCCGTCTTGGGGCAGACCATCCGAATTGACAAGGGCGCCGCGAATGTTGCGAGCTCACAAATCGCCGAACTTCGTGGCGGCTCTGCCGATTCGTACGTTGGCAGTCTCAATGATCAGGAAAAGGCAGGGCTCGAAGCGAAGGTCAAGGCCGCCATCCAGGCCTCACGGGTTGACTCGTCTGCTACCGGCTGTTTGCCCAAGCTCGCGATTGAAGGAGAGACCAGCTTCAGCGTGTCGTCTGTCGAGGCGGTCTCGTTGAAGAATGTGATCACTGCGCCGATCGACAGGAAAGGAGCATGGTGCCGGAACCCTGCGACGGTGTGCTGCGAAAATGGCAAGGCAGCAGCAAACCTCGACGGCGTCTGTGGCAAGGAAGTTGCGGTGGCCATTTATGAAGCGACCGCAAACATCACGCTCAACAGCACCGCCAAAGTTGGTGCGCAAGCCGGAGTGGAGTTCGAATGTGAGTCGGTTGACGGCGGTATCTCAGTCTCCGCGCAGGTTGGCGATGAACATCGGCTGACGCTGAAAAACACAGGATGGAGCGTCGTCCAAACGTTGCCACTCGACCAGGCGTGTGCAGCAGCGAAAGGGCTCCCTCCGTGCGAAGGATGCGAAGACGCCCCGCGCTTCGTGTATCCGGCGGACAAACCTCTTGGAGCACTCCCACTCGCGATGAACACCGGCGTTCAGTTGCCTGCGATTACTCGTTTCTGCGAGGGGACTCTCGTCTCTGCGAGGCTGACTGGTCTCGCCATCCATAACGGTGATGCTGATGACGCTGACACGTGGATCGAATTCGGCCTGCAAATCGGAGACAGCGTCACCCGATACAGCTCTGCCCCCCTCTCTGGTCATGCTGGGCTTCGCGAGGTTGACCTTCACCTCTTCAACATCAAGGTTGGTCCGCAGGGCCTAGTACCCACCCTCACCCTGACGATGGCGACGAATAGTCGAGCCCAGAAGAATGGCGCGACTCTAAAGAACCTCCGTATCGAGGTTGAGCGTCAGTTGACGGTGAAGTGACCATCCTCGATCGGTACACGTCCTCAACTGCTCACTCTTCCTCGTCGTTGAAGCCCGCCCCGGCGCCCTCGTGGTCGCCGATGAGCAGCAGCGTGTCGCCGAACTTCCAGAAGAAGTTGATGGCATCAGTGAGCGGCGAGTTGTCGTCTTCCCACTCCGACAGCTCGTCCTGCGTGCGAGGGAGCCCGGTGCCGCGCGGCAGCCTGAAATTCGCGGCGACGGTGATCTTCGGCAAGCGGCCCTTCTCTGACGTGGTCAACCCATAGGCCTCGACCTCGTGCGCCCACACCTCGTCATCGGTCGCGAAGAAGGACTCGTCGTCGAGGTTGCCGGGCAGGAAGTTCGCGGCGAGGTACTTCGTGGCCACCTTGCACGCCGCGGCGTCGTCGAGGCGCCGGGCCGCGTGGTCCTTCAAGGCCTTCGCGAGGTCCGCGGGGATGACGTCGAGCTCGTACTCGTCGGTCACGCCGCCGCGCTTGAGGGTGGCGCCGATCTCCACCAGCGCGACCTTCTTCTTCTTCGGGCTCGTCTTCTTCTTCGCGGGCGTCTTGCGCGTGGCCATGCGCGCGACGCTAGCCCGCGAGCTTCGCCCACGCGGCGTTCATCGGCGCAGCCCACTCCGGCTTGCCGCACGCACGCTGGTACCACGCGGTGACGAACGCGAGCTCGAGCTGGTCCTTGGGCATCGAGCTGACGCGGGCTTCGAGCGCCTGGGCGTCGGTCGGCAGGTTCACCACCGAGAGCTGCTGCATCAGCTCACCGGCGGTCTCCTCGCGGCGGAACTGGTGGCGCAGCTTCGGGTCGCAGCCCAGGCCCACCACGCGGCGCACCACGGCGAGCTTCTTGCGCTTGCCGCGCTCGAGCAGCCCCGGCACCACGAGCACCGCGATCCACGCCGCGAGAGCGTACGCGCTGGGAATGAACATCTCGGCGCGCACCAGCTGGCCCCAGTAGAGGATGAACGGCAGCGCGAAGACGAGGATGCCGAGCCACACGCGCAGGTAGCCGAGGAGGATCGACAGCGGCGAGAAGCGCACCGCTTCGCCCGAGTACGAGTGCGTGGTGCGGTTGCCGTAGCGCTCGAAGTTCTCCTGCGTCACGCACAGCGACTCGAAGGGGATCAGCGGGCCGACGAACGCGAAGAAGCGCGTGGAGATCTTGTGCGACTGCGCGGTGCCCTGGCCGGGCACGGAGTCGACCTCACCGATGAGCATGGTGAACATGCCGGCCTGACACCCGAGCGAGTCGGGGAGTGCAAGAACAAGCTCGGGGTGAGGAGAAACCAACCCTCTCAAGGCTCGGCGTAAGCAATCCGCCGCAGCCGAGGGTCAAACGCCCGGGGCGCCGGAGCCCGCTTCGCCACACCCTCGACCTCACTCTCGTAGACGTGGAACCACGGGTCCTCACTCCGCTCGACGAGCCACTCCGCATCAGCCCGAAACGCGACCGTGCACACCGTGATGCCATGGTGGCGAGCGACCTCGTGCAACCGCTCAAACACCGCGCGTCGCAGGTCGCCAGTGAACGGCGTGTAGAGGAAGAAGACGGTGCCATCGAGGAGCGGCACCTCCCGCGCGTCGCCGTGCACGTAGGTCACGCCATCGAGCTTCGGGCAGCGCGCGATGAGCTCGGCCTGGTACTCGATGCCCCGCACCTGCGCGTCGGTGCACAAGCGCGCGAAGGTGGTGACCTTGCCGAGGCCCGAGCCGAGGTCGATGAAGACATCGCCGGCGCCGACGTTCGCTTCGATCAGCGCGCGCGCGATGAAGGGGACGTGGCTGGCGACGTAGCCGGTCATGCCCTCTCCCGGGGGAATGGGCGGACCTTTGGGCGTGATGATCTCGAAGAGGCGCTCGTACTCGGCGTCGCGTGCATCGGGAGGTAGCGAGACGAGGCGTTGAAGGAGATCGTTGGCGGTCAGCATCCCGAGCGAGTTCTACTCCCCCTCTCCCCGTGGGGAGAGGGTTGGGGTGAGGGGATTCACGAACCGATCGGAGAACGCCGTGAAGAGCCAGGCCAACACCGAGTGGTATTGCGCAAAGATCGAACTCCGCGCGCAGCTCAACGAGCTCGACGACAGCCTTCGCGAACTCGCCTGGGTGTTGGTGCACGCCCCATCACTCGACGAGGCACGCACGAAGGCCGCACGACTCGGCCGCGATCGCGAGCACGCGTACCGCAACGACGCGGGCGAGACCGTCTCGTGGAAGTTCGACCGCGTCGTCGAAGTTCAAGAGATCGACGGAGCTGCGCCCGAGGACGGCATCGAGGTGTTCTCGGAGCTGAGCGAGTCGCGCTGAGCTCCTCGAGTGTTCACCGCCGCCGCTGCGGCCGCGCGAGCACGGTGTGCTTGCTCATCTGCGCCCCCGGGAACACGTGCGGCCCCGAGTCCGGCGTCTCTTCGAGCCAATCAAACAGCGGGCAGAACACCTCGGTCTTCATCTCATCATCGCCCTCGAGGTCACCGAGCAAATCGAGGAAGCCCACCTCGAGCACCTGGTCGATGTCTTCCTCGACCAACGGCGGCACGGGCGGCGGCGGCTTCGCGATCGTCGGAGGCCGGGGCGCGGGCCTCGCCGGCAGCGCCTTCACAGCCTTCTTCGCATCGAGCGGGTACGCGGGCGGAGTCGCCTTCACGACCGGCTTCACCGCAGGCGCCGGCGTCGCCACCGGGGGCGGCACCAGCGCGAGGTGACGCGACACCGGCTGCGGCCGCAACCCACGCAATTCCTCGAGCAGCGTCGGCTCACCAGGCGCAATCCGCAGCGCCACTGCGATCGCCGCGCGCGCCCGCGCCACATGCCCCTGGTCTGCGAACTGCCTCGCCGCCGTGTGGTACGCGCGCACCGCGTGGTCGAGCTGCCCGACCTTCCGCTGCGCATCGCCGAGCAACAACCACATCGACGCGTCGCGCGCGTTGCGCGTCACCAGCCCGCGGTAGATGGCGATGGCCTGTTCGACCCGGCCCTTGAGCATCAGCGCGTGCGCGCGGTCTTTCTCGTCTCGGTCATTCAGCGGTCGCGCGAGGCCCATGCCCCACCCTTGAGCAAGGCGAAGGCCAGCCCCGGAACCCTTCAGAACGACGGCAAAAGCAGCCCCCGGAACACCGCGCTGGTGCGGACGCGCGCAGGCCCCTGTTCACTGCCGTTCACAGGTCATCAGTTGCAGCAGTCGGCGTCGCACGACGACACCGCGCCGGAGTACGGGCTGTTGTTCCCGGTGCCCCAGTTGCTCTGGCTGATCCACACGCACTCGTTGCCGTCGCGCACGCACCCGGCACAGCGGCTGCCCTTGCCCTGCGAGCCGGCGTTGTTGCCGTTCTGCGCCTGCTGAATGGCCTGCAGCTGCGCGGCGACGACGATCATGATCGCCCGCTTGCAGTCGAGCTGGTTGTACACGCCGAGCTGGTACGCGTTGGCCCCCGACGCCACGCAGTTCATCACGCACGCGTTGGTGTTCGCCGCGCCCTTCAAGTTCGAGCACTCGAGGTAGTGCGCGCACGCGGTCTGGCAGGTGCCGGGCACGAAGGGCTGCGCCGGAGCCGCCTTCGCCACCGCCCCGCCCTTCCCGGCCTTCTTGAGCGTGATGGGCCCGTCGAGGATCTCGTTCTTCAGGGTGAAGCTGTCGGCCGTCACGTTCGACATCGCGTAGCTGGTGGTCTCGCCTTCTTCGGTGATCAGCAGCGCGCCCTTGCCGAGCTTCCACTTGATGGGCTCGGGCGGAGACATGGGCCCATCGCTCATCGTGCCGCTGCCGTTGGCCTCCAGCACGAGCGTGAAGCCGTTGCCTTCCCACTTCCCGGCGAGGTCGGGACCGGCAGCCAGACACAGCGTCAGGGCGAGCGTGAGCATGGGTGTCACTGAAGCGCGGACCGAGGTGGAAGACCATGGTCATCACGAAGACCTCTGGTAAGGACGCGCCCCATGCGCCACCTCCTCGTCCTGTCTGCCGTCGCGGTCGTCGCCGTGCTGTCCGGCTGCGAGAAGAAGACCGATCAGAAGCCCGCTGATCCCAAGCCGGCCGACGTGAAGCCCGCCGATCCGAAGCCGGCCGACCCCAAGCCGGCCGACGCGAAGCCCGCGGGTGACGACACCATCCTCCTCGGCGAGGTCGGCTCGCTCACCGGGTCCGAGGCCGCGTTCGGCATCAGCACGCGCAACGGCATCGAGCTGGCGATCGACGAGGCGAACGCGGCTGGCGGCGTGAAGGGCAAGAAGCTCGCGGTGCGCGTGTACGACGACCAGAGCAAGCCCGAGGAAGCCGGCGCTTCGACCACGCGCCTCATCACGCAGGACAAGGTGGTGGTGATTCTCGGCGAGGTGGCGTCGTCGAACTCGCTCGCCATGGCGCCGCTCGCGCAGGCCGCGAAGATCCCGATGATCTCGCCGTCGTCGACCAACCCCAAGGTGACCGAGGTCGGCGACTACATCTTCCGCGTGTGCTTCATCGACCCGTTCCAGGGCTTCGTGATGGCGAAGTATTCCCACGACACGCTCAAGTTCTCGAAGGTCGCGATCCTCACCGACAAGAAGAGCGCGTACTCGGAAGGGCTGACCGAGGTGTTCCAGAAGAAGTTCGCCGAGATGGGCGGGAAGATCGTCGGCGTCGAGGCGTACTCGAAGGGCGACACCGACTTCCGCGCGCAGCTCACCAACATCAAGAAGCTCAAGCCCGAGGGCGTGTACGTGCCCGGCTACTACCAGGACGTCTCGCTCATCGCCGAGCAGGCGAAGGAGCTGGGCCTCAAGGTGACCATGATGGGCGGCGACGGGTGGGACAGCGAGAAGCTGTTCGAGCTCGGCGGCGCGGCGGTCGAGGGCAGCTACGTGTCGAACCACTACTCGTCCGAAGACCCGGCGCCCCGCGTGCAGGACTTCATTCGCCGCTACAAGGAGAAGTTCAACGCGGTGCCCGACTCGCTCGCGGCGCTTGGTTATGACTCCGCGCGCGTCGCCATCGAGGCGATGAAGCGCTCGACGGATTTGAGCGGCCCGAACCTGCGCCAGGCGATCGCCGAGACGAAGGACTTCCCCGGCGTGGCTGGCGTGATCACGCTCGACGAGCACCGCAATCCGGTGAAGCCCGCGGTGGTGTTGAAGGTCGACGGCGGCAAGTTCAAGTACGTCGACACCGTCTCGCCCTGAAGTAGCGCTTCCACGCCGTGTACGAGTTCATTCAGCACGTCATCAACGGCCTCGCGGCGGGCACCATCTATGCCCTCGTCGCGCTCGGCTACACGATGGTCTACGGCGTGTTGAAGCTGATCAACTTCGCGCACGGCGACGTGATGATGGTCGGCGTCTACGTGGGGTACGCGGTCGCGTTCCTCCTCGGGCGCGAGCACCTCGGCTCGATTCACGGCGCGCTGCTGGTCTTCGCGGTCTCGCTCACCGCGTGCGCGAACATCGGGTTCTTGATCGAGCGCTTCGCGTACCGGCCGCTGCGCGAGAAGCCGCGCCTCACCGCGCTGATCACCGCGATCGGCATCAGCTTCGCGCTCAGCTACGGCTTCCAGTTCGATCTCGCGTTCTCGGTGGGCGGCATGAACATCACCGTGCTCCCCGGCGCGGCGTCGCGTCGGTTTCCGGCGATCATCACTCCGTCGGAGTGGGCGAGCCTCGGCGACGGCGACGTCATCATCTGGAACTGGCAGGTCATCTCGTTCCTCATCGCGATCGCGTTGATGGCGGGGCTGCAGTTCCTCGTGTTCCGCACGCGGTTCGGTCGCGCGATGCGGGCGGTGTCGCATGATCACCGCGTGGCCGGGCTGCTCGGCATTCCCGTCGACACCGTCATCGCGGTGACGTTCATGCTCGGGAGCGCCCTCGCCGCGGCGTCGGGCATCCTCTACGCCATCAAGGACAAGTCGATTCAGCCGCTGATGGGCGTGATGGTGGGCCTCAAGGCGTTCGTCGCGGCGGTCATCGGCGGCATCGGCAATTTGCCGGGCGCGGTGGTCGGCGCGCTGCTGCTCGGGCTCTGCGAGGAGTTCATCGTCGGGTACACCGCGTCGAGCTGGCGCGATGCCGTGGCGTTCGGGTTCTTGATCGTCGTGCTGCTGTTCCGCCCTGAAGGGTTGTTCGGCCGGGTGCAGGCCGAGAAGGTCTGAGAGCGCCATGGGCATGAGCCACGCCGCCGCCGTGTGGATTCCCGGCACCGACGTTGCGCCTGCGACGATCGAGCAGCTGATTCGCGACTCGTGTCAGCACGTCGGCCTGAAGCTCGATCTCTTCGTGCGCGAGGATCCGGCGACCACCGTCGCGCTCGCGCCGCTCGATGACAGCCCGTTCCAGATGGACTTCGGGCTGCTCAACGGGACTGCGGCGGCGCTCGCGCGGGCGCTGCAGCGACGGACCTATGCGCTCTACGGATTCTTCGGCAGCGGCGATTGGATGATCGTCACCGCGTTCGACGAAGAGGGAGAAGTCGCGTGGTCGGAGGCGAGCGCGGACGACCTCGACGCAGGCGATGCGGAGCACGTCCTCGAGAAGCTCGAGCACCCTGCCGAGAACATGAACGCGCTCAACTTCCCGTACTGGACGTTGATGAGCGACGTGGCGCCGGGGTGTGCGAGTGACCTGCTCGGCGTGGGCTTGGAGCCGGCGTTCGACCTCGGCGCGATCGACGGGTGGAGCGCGGTGCGGGCGTTCGAGACGCCGGGGCGCTTGCCCGAGACCATCGGCGAAGTGTCGGCGGAGTTCGCCGCAGTGCGCGCGACCGAGAAGATCGTCGCCACTCCCGTGAAGAAGAAGAAAAGTGCAGCGGCTCCGAAGAAGGTCGGCGCGAAGGCGCCCAAGCCCAAGAAGAAGAAGACTTCGCGCTGACGCTGGCCCCTCACCCCGACCCTCTCCCCGCTGCGCAGGGAGAGGGAGGCAACTAAACGAAACGCGTAGTCCGCCCGGTCAATTACGCCCCGCGTGGGCGCGTGAGACGTTGTGAGTGAAGCGAGGTGGGGTCCTCGTTCCCACCATCACTCGCCGTCTCTGGAGTCCACGCCATGGATCAGCACGACCTCGCCAAAGAAATCTCTGCCCTGAAAGAACGCCTCGCCGCGCTCGAGCAGCGCCGCCGCCGCGTGCGCCTCACCGCCGTCGCCGTCGTCGTCGCGCTCGGCGCCTCGGTCGCGGTCGCGCAGACCTTCACCACCTTCGCGCCCAACACGCCCGCGGTCGCGCAGCAGATCAACGACAACTTCCTCAACCTGAAGAACAGCATCACCGCGCTCACCACCACCGTCGGCACGCTGCAGCCCAAGAGCGAGCTGAGCGGCATGATCGCCTTCTTCCCGACCTTGGTCGGTGGCTCCAACCGCTGCCCCACCGGCTGGACCGAGTACACCCAGCTCTCCGGCCGCACGGTCGTCGGCCTGCAGCCCGGCGGCAGCATCGGCTCCCAGGTCGGCTCTCCACTCGGCCCGCAGGAGAACCGCGTGCACTCGCACCAGTGGGCGTGGATGAGCACCAACACCAACTGGCACAGCTACGACGACGCCGGCGTCGACAACATCGTCATCAACTGGACCGACGGCATGGACAGCGCGGGCACCGGCACGTACCCGCTCGGGCGCGATACCGGCGCCGAGGTCCACTACTACACCGACGTCGCGGCGCTGAACTTCCCATACGTCCAGCTCCTCCCCTGCCGGAAGAACTGACGCATGCGCGCCTCGTGGGTGGTGGGAGTGCTGGCGTGCAGCAGCATCGCGCACGCCCAGGTCAACGCCGGAGTCAGCGACGAGCGCATCTCGTTGCCGCAGGCCCCTGGCTCCGTCTCGGGGGTCGGTGAGAACGCCAGCACCGGCGGCAACCACGGCGCGCTCAGCTACGCCGTGAAGTTCGAGGTGCCGCAGGGCTTCCCTGGCCTGACGCCCGAGCTCTCCCTCACCTACTCGTCGTCGGGCGGCGCATCGGTCGCCGGCCTCGGCTGGTCGCTGCCCGGCTTTTCCATCGAGCGCATGACCGCGCGCGGCCTGCAGAAGTACGACCAGGACGACCTCATCACCGACGGCTCGCAGGAGCTGGTGCGCGTCTCGCAGAGCGGCACCACCGCCACGTACCGCGCGCGCTTCGAGGGCAGCTTCGTGCGCTACACGTGGAACGACCGCGGCGCCGCCGGCTGGTGGAAGGTCGAGTACCCCGACGGCCGCGTGGGCTACTTCGGCGCCGACGCCTCGGGCACTCCGGTCACCACCGCGCAGGTGCGCACGCCCAACGGCACCAACACCTTCAGCTGGCACCTCGTGGCGATGGAAGACCCGTGGGGCCACCGCATGACCGCCACGTGGGTGAAGGACCCGGGCGGCCAGCCGCTGCTCGACCGCATGGAGTGGCTCTTCGAGGGCTCGCTCCCCCGCCACCAGGTGCGCTTCGCGTACGAGGCGCGCACCGATCGCCTCAGCGACGGCAAGCCCGGCTTCGAGCTCGCGCTCACGCAGCGCCTCAAGGAAGTGCGCATCTTCAGCGGCACCACCACGCCGGAGCAGGTGCGGCGCTACCTCCTCGAGTACGAGCCCGCGGCCACCTCGGCCGGCGCCACGCGCCTCGCGTCGGTCTCGCGCTTCGGCCAGGGCGACGTGCTGTACCCGGTGAAGTTCACCTTCGGCTACTCGCGCACGCTCGGCGGCGCGTGCACCACCGACTGCCAGAAGCCCTTCGTCGCCAGCATGGGCAACCTCGGCGCCGTCGACTTCACCACCGGCCGCGCGACGCTCGTCGACATCAACGGTGACGCGCTGCCCGACGTGCTGTTCTCGAGCGCGGGCGGCCAGCACCAGTTCTTCTACGCGCGCCTCGACAGCGAAGGCCACGCGAGCTTTTCGAGCACCGGCGTCACGAGCAGCAAGACCGGCACCACGAGCGCGTACATCCTCGGCGACCCGCAGGTGCAGCTGCTCGACGTCAACGGCGATGGCTTCATGGATCTCACGCAGGCGCGCCTCGGCCAGGTGCTCTGCAACGACGGCTCGGGCGACTGGGTCGATTCCACCCGCTGCACGCAGGGCTCGATGGCGGTGCCCTCGACGTACACGCTCGACGACGACCCCGACGTGCTCCAGGTCGCGCCGCAGAACATTCGCTTCTTCGACTACGACAACGACAAGCGCATCGACTGGCTGCGCACGCTGCCCGGCGGCACCACCACCCAGGTGCTCAGCAACGGCATGAGTGGGCTGACCGCGTCCACCATCGACAACATCGGCCGCACCTTCGACGTCGACCCGCTCGAGCTCGCCGACGTGAACGGCGACGGCCTGCAAGACCCGGTGGAGCTGCAGGTCTCGGGCGCCTCGGTCACGCTCAACTACAAGCTCAACTTCGGCCGCGGGCAGTGGTCGCCGTCGTTTCAGCAGCGCACCGTCACCGGCTTCAACACCTCGCAGGCCTCGGTCGCCGAGCTGCAGGACCTGAACGGCGACGGGCTGACCGACGTGGTGGCGGTCACGGGCTCGACGGTCGCGTTCTCGCTCAACCGCGGCGACTCGTTCTCTCCGGTGATGAGCCTCACCTCGGCCGACCTCGGCGCGGGCACCCTGCCCACGCGCGGCACCGGCACCACGCTCTCGTTCGCCGACATGAACGGCAACGGCTCCGACGACATCGTGTGGTTCCAGCAGAACGGAGACATCCAGTACCTCGAGCTGTTCCCCGTGCGGCCGAACCTCATCTCGCGCATCGAGAACGGGCTGGGCGCGGTGCAGCAGATCACCTACGGCACGTCGATCGCCGAGCAGGCGCGCGACACGCTGGCCGGGCGTCCGTGGCCGCACCGCGTGCCGAACGCGAGCGTGCTCATCACGCGCCTCGACTCGTGGGTGACGCTCACCGGGTCTGACTCCGGCGGCCTGCACGAGGTCATCGACTACCGCTACCACCAGGGCTTCTACGACGGCGTCGAGAAGCAGTTCCGCGGCTACGAGCGCGTCGAGAACGAGCTGCCCGCCGACGCGAACGACGCGCACGAGCCGACGCTCATCGTGCTCGACTTCGACGTGGGGCTCACCTCGCCCGCGTTCGCCGGCCGCCAGCTCCGCCGCTCGGTGTACTCGCTCGCAACCGCCACCGCGGCGCTGCTGCAGGAACAGCGCTCGCTCTACGAGCTGTGCCCGCTCAACGACGTCGCGACCACCATGGGCCCGGCCGTGCAGTTCGTCTGTCAGCGCGCCACCACCACCGTGCACGTCGAGCGCGACCCGGCGAACGCCATCACCACCGAGGTGCAGCGCGACTACGACGGCTACGGCAACGTGACGCGCGAGGCGAACCTCGGCGTGAAGCACCTCGGCACGCCGGAGCAGCCGCGCGCGTGCGAGGCGTGCGTGGCGTCGGGGGTGTTCGGCGCGCCGTGCGGCGACATGTGCCTCGGCGACGAAGACTTCACCCAGACCACGTTCATCGACCCCGGCACCGCGACCGGCGGCCGGTGGATGGTGGGCCAGCCGAGCGTCGAGAAGAGCGGCGCCGTCGCCAACGCGCTCGCTGCCGAGACGCGCACCTTCTACGACGGGCCGGCGTTCGTCGGCCTGGGCGCCGGGCAGCTCACGAAGGGCGGAGTCAGCCGCGTCTCGAGCGCGGTCGACGGCACCCGCTTCATCGACGTCTCGCGCTACGAGCGCGACGCGCAGGGCAACCTCATCACCTCGCTGCACCCCAACGCCGCGGTCAACGACACCACCTTCCGCACCAGCTACGTGTGGGAGCCGGGCGGCACCTGGGTGAGCACCACCACCGTCGCGCTCGCCACCGGGCGCGTGCTGCGGCGTGACTCGGCCGCCGAGCCGCTCTTCGAGCAGCGGAGCGAGACGAGCAACTGGTACGCGGTGGTGAACGGTCAGCCGGTCGCCGCGCCGCAGCTCACGCGCATCCGTTACGACGCGCACGGCCGCATGTCGAAGCGGCTCGACCCGGGCGATACCGACGCCTCGCCCGGCACCGAGTTCCAGTACGAGCTCGCCGCGCCCCTCTCGCGCATCGTCGCGCTGCGGCGCAGCTCGCAGGCGGGCGCGCAGGATCTCGTGAGCGCGGGTTGTTACGACGGTCGCGGGCGGTTGGTGCAGAGCCGCCAGCGCCTGGGCGACACGCTCTGGCAGGTCAGCGGCTTCACCGAGTTCGACCACCGCGGCGCCACCGTGCGCTCGTTCGAGCCCTGGCAGGCGAGCTCGGGCGCGTGCGACATGACCGTGCCGCAGGGTGTGAAGTCGGTGCGCAGCCGCTTCGACTCGCTCTCGCGCCTCGTCAGCGAGGTCGAGCCCGACCAGTCGACGCGCCGCGAGGAATGGGGCCCGCTCGTGCACCGCGTGTTCGACGAAGACGACACCGATCCGTCGAGCGCGTTCCCCAACACGCCGCTCGTCGAGGTCAGCGATGGGCTCGGCCGCCTCGTGTCGCTGACGCGCACCGGCCTCGACCCCGGCACCGTGCGCGTGGCCTACGACGCGCAGGGCGCGCTCGCGAGCGTGAAGGATCCGCTCGGCACCGAGCACCTGCAGGTCAACGATCTCCTCGGCCGCGTCACGCGCATCACCGACGTCAACTCCGGCGTCACTACGCTCGAGTACGACGCCGCCGGCAACGTGGTCCGCCGGGTTGACGCGCGCGGCGTGGCGGTGCGCACCGACTTCGACGCCCGCAATCGCCCGCTCGCACAGTGGGACGAGGCCAACGAGGCCACGACGAAGGTGACCTGGTCGTACGACGCGGTCAGCGGCTGCACCGACTGCACCCACGCCGGCGGCCAGCTCGCGCAGGTCGAGTACCCCGCGGGGCGAGACCGCCTCGGCTACGACACGCGCGGGCACCTCGTCTTCCGCGAGCGCACCCTCGACGGCCAGCCGCTCGTGGTGCGCTACCAGTACGACGGCGCCGACCGGCAGATCTCCGCGACCTACCCCGCGGGCCTCACGGTCGAGCGGCGCTACGACAGCGCCTCGCGCGTCAGCTCGCTGCCCAACCTCGTCGATCGCGTCGAGTACGACGAGCGCGCGCTGCTGAAGACCGTCGCCGCGAAGAACGGCGTGACGACCTCGTTCGGCTACGACTCCCGCCGCCGCCTCGCCTCGCGCAGCGCGACCGGCCCCGCGGGGGCGCTCTTCGACCTGGCGTTCACCCGCTCGGCCAACGGCCAGCTGAAGACCATCACCGACGCGGCCACGCGAGCGACCCGCGCGCGCCACGGCGCGGTCTTCACCTACGACGCGTGGAACCGGCTGGCGACCGCCGACCTCGATCGCGCCGAGGGCGCCAACGACGTGCTCACCTTCGCGTGGGACGCGCGCGACAACGCCACCAGCCAGACCTCGAGCCTGGGCGCCACGTCGGCCGCGCACGTCGGCACCTTCACCTACGACCCGGTGAAGCTGAACGCCGTCATCAGCGCCGGCGCGCTCACCTCCACGTGGGACGATGCGGGCCACCTCCGCACGCGGGGCGCGAGCACGTACACCTTCGACTTCATGGGCCGCCTCGAGGCGGTCACCAACGGCACCGTCGACGGCACCTTCCGCTTCGGCGCGGGTCCGCAGCGCGTCGCGAAGAAGGAAGGCGCGTTCTCGACCCGCTACGAGACCGACGCCTTCGAGGTGCGCGATGGCATCGCGGTGGTCTACGCGAAGCTCGGCGACGAGCGCGTCGCGCGGCTCGAGAGTGACTCGCTCGCCGCGACGTTGTTGTCCGACCTCGCACCCGCCACCGGCACGGGTCCCCTCGTGCCCGCGGGCAACCAGACCATCGACATCGCCGACGCGTGGCTCGCGCAGGCGGCGGCGATCGGCGCCCTTCAACTGCAAGGCGGCCCGGCGCCGTCGAGCGTCGAGGCGCTGCTCGCGTCGTCGGCGCGGCGGCTGCTGATGCGCGACGTGACGTGGCTCCATTCGGACCACCAGCGCAACCTCATCGCGGCGACCGATGGCGCCGGCGCGCTCGTCGGCGAGCGCTCGTTCTTCCCCACCGGCGAGGTGCGCAGCAGCGACGGGTTCGTCGACGTGTACGGCTTCAGCGCGCAGGAACGCGAGGCGTCGACCGGCCTGATTCACTTCGCGTGGCGCGACCTCGACCCGACCTCGGGGCGGTGGACCAGCGTCGACCCGGCGTTCGAGTCGCTCTCGGCCACCACGGTCAGGCGGCTCGGCGAGTCGACCACCGCCTACGCCTACGTCGCCAACGACCCGGGCAACCACGTCGACCCGACGGGGCTCGCGCTGACCGGTGGCCAGGCACGCCCGTCGTTGATCTCGCGCATCGTCGCGCGCATCAAGGGCAAGAGCGCCGCGCAGGCCAAGGCGAAGCCCGCCGCCATCTCGCGCACCACCACGGCGTCGAAGATGCCCGTCGTCACCCGGCCTCCGCCTGCGCCGTCGATGCTCGAGCGCATCGAGATGCACCAGCAGATGATGGCTGACGCGCGGAAGGAGATGGCGGCGCGCTTCCCCGACGCGACCACCGCGCCCTTGCACGGCCCGATGGAAGACACGCCCTCCGGCTACTTCCTCAACGAGTTCAACCAATTCATGCACGTCTCGGTGGTGACCACGCCCGAAGGCCAGGCGGAGTGGTACCAGCGGCCGCGCGCGGTGCAGAACTACGCGCGCGTGCCCGACTCGGTCTTCGTGCCCGCCGCGCCGCGTGCGCCCGTCGCGGAGTCGCCGTACCAACAGACGCCGAACATCCCGGGCGGCATCACGCAGCCCGCGGCTCCGGCTCCGGCCGCGGCCGCGCCCGCGCCCGCGTCCGCGTCGCCCTACCAACAGTCGCCGAGCAACATCCCCGGAGTGACCCAGTGAGAGCTCTTCTCTTCGCCGCCCTCCTCGCCACCGCAGGCTGTACCTGCGCGCCGCCGTGCACGCCGGGCCAACTCTCCTGCGCGTGCCGCTCGGGTGCGCAGTGCGACGACGGCACCTGCACCGACGGCAAGTGCGTCGCGCCGCCGATGGTGGGGCTCGTGGTGAGCGACGCCGCCGCGCGTGGCTGCGAGGTGCTGCTCGCCGAGGCGCCGGGCACCACCATCGCGAAGGCCACCTTCAACTCCGGCGTGCAGGGCGTGTCGCTGCGCCAGGCGCCGCAGCTCGCGGTCACCTTCGTCGCCCCTGCCGATGCGCCGTTGCCCTCGGGCGGAGTCACGCTCGCGCTCACCAGCGGCGCGCTGAGCGGCGTCACCGTCACCAAGGCGACCTGCGTCGACAGCAAGGGCGCGCGGCTGCCCAACGCCACCGTCTCGCTGCGCTGAAGAGGACCTCGCACCCATGACCACTCCCTCGACGAAGAACGACCAGTGGCTCGCCGCGCAGCGCGGTGACCAGCGCTTCGAGCTCTATGGCTGGCTGGTGGTCGGCCTGCTCGCCGCCGCGCTGTTCTTCTTCGGCTGCGGCACGCCGATGGGCCCCGACGGCGGCACGCCGATGCCCACCGACGACGCGGCGGTGCAGTGCCAGGCCGGCACCGAGGGCTGCGAGTGCGCGGCGGGAGGTCGCTGCGGCCGCAACGCGCGCGGCGAGACGCTGCTCTGCCAGGGCGGCGTGTGCGCGGCGATGACCTGCCCCGCGGGCGACCCGGGCTGCGTGTGCAGCAACGGCTCTTCGTGCAACGGCGGCGCGAGCTGCACCAACGGCTTCTGCGTGGCGGCCAACTGCCTGCCCGGCCAGCGCAACTGCGCGTGCCTCGCCGGCGGCTGCGACCCGGGCAACGTCTGTCTCGAGGGCGCGGTGTGCGTCGACAACACCGGCAGCGAGGGCGGCGCGTGCCTCGCGACCGGCCGCTGCCTGCGCGGCAACCGCTGCGACACCACCACCGGCCGCTGCGTGTTCTGCACGCCGGGCTCCGCGGGCTGCGCGTGCACCACCAGCGACGGCTGCAACGCCGGGCTCGCCTGCACCGCGGGACTCTGTCTCTCCGCCGCCGAGCTGCCGCCCGCCAACCCGCGCTGCTTCACCGGCTGCGGCGGCGACATCACGCAGGCCGACGGCGGCGTGCGCGTGTGCACCGCCGACCGCGTCATCGAGGGCTGCCTCGAGGGCCGCTCGTGCGTGCAGGGCAGCTGTGTCGCGCCGGGCGAGAACCCGCCGACGTGCGCCGAAGATCTCGACTGCCCGCCGTTCCAGGTCTGCCTCACCGGCGGCTGCTACTCGAACTGCGACAGCAACTCCGACTGCGGCTCGGGCTTCGGCTGCTACCGCCACGCGTGCCGTCCCTCGTGCGTGGTGTCGGGCACGACGCCCTGCCCCAGCGGCGCCGCGTGCACCAGCGACGACGGGCAGAACGGCTTCTGCACCCCGGTCGGCACCACCACCGGCACCGCGCAGGTGCTGCCCACCACCGGCCTGCGCGTGCTCGACGCGCCGCTCGCGCTCTCGAACATCAAGCCCAGCGCCTCGTTCGTCATCGTGCCCGAGGGCACCAGCGCGCAGGACGTCACCATTCGCAAGCTGTGGCACAGCTCGACCAACCCGGCCGGCGTCACCGAGCGCGTCGACGCGAAGCAGGTCGACGGCGGCTACCTGCCCTGCGACCCGCTGCGCAACGAGTGCCCGATGCAGTGGGTGAGCCTCACGGTGCCCGGCGGCACGGCCACGCAGGACCCGACCGCGTCGTTCCGGCTGCTGCCCGGGTGCGTCGAGCCCGGCAGCGACGGCGGCACGCCCTGCCCGCGCATCACGGTGAACGGCGGCAACACCACCGCGGTGAAGTGGGAAGGCGAGCTGGAGATTACGACCCGTGACGCGACCGCCCGCGTCTACCTCTCGTACGCGCAGCGCCCCGACGGCCAGTGGAGCGGCGCGATGTATTACTTCGGCACCTTCAGCAACACCGGACTGCCGGCGTGGATCGGCAGCTCCACCAAGTCGACCTCCATCACGACCGTGAACAACGCGCTCATGCAGCGGTGGGGCGCGCTCCGCAACGGCCTGCCCGGCGGGTGGAACGAGTTCCTCGCGGTGCTCACCTCGACGCGCGAGGGGAGCTGGAACTACGCGAGCGTGAAGCAGCGCTGCCCGGGCGCGGGCGCGGGCCCCAACGCGGTCTGCTACCCGTTCGATGGCGCGCCGCTCGGTGTGACGCCCTACGTGCAGAACCCCACGCAGTACCCGGTGCCGACCGGTGTCACCGAGCTGCCGGTGGCGATGAACCTGCAGCTCAGCGGCGCCAACGGAGATCTCTTCACCGGCCGCCTCGTCTCGTCGGCGGCGATGCACTACCCGGGCAACCCGGCGGTGAAGCTCCAGTTCTCGGGCGACCCGTCGAAGCTCGCGTCGTGCACCACCGCCGGACCTGACTGCCTGGTGCTGCTGAAGGACGTGAACTCGATGATGCCGGTGCCCGCCGACATCAACCGCCTCACCTCGAACGTCGGCGGCCGCTACGTCTCGAGCGACGGCACGTGCGTCAGCGGCTACTCGCGCTTCGAGGTGCCCTGGCTCATCCCCGGGCTGACCGACGGCACCGTGCCGGCGACCGGCGGCGGCCGCTCGCGCGTGGAGTGCCGCGACACCGAGCTGCCCTTCGACGGCACGCTGAGCACCAACGTGCCCATCAACGTCGGCCTCGCCGGCGCGAATCCCGTGCCTGACGGGCAGGCGCGCACGCGCACGCTGCGCTTCTTCGACGGCGCGCTCGTCAACCAGAGCACGCTCTTCGTGCTCTTCGAGGAGAGCTACCCGAGCACCGTGCCCGGCCGCCTGCCGACCACCGCGTACGGGTACATGCTGCTCAACCGCATTCCCGTCGCGCTCGCGCCGTCTGACTTCGTTGGCCTCTCGGGCGCGACGACGGTGGTGAAGAACCCGCCGAGCACCGCGACGCTCTCGTGCGACCCGCAGCTCATGAGCGACCTGGGCGTGTCGATGACCGACAAGGTGGACGTCGCGACCAAGATGCTCGACGGCAACGCCGCGACGTACACGGCGGTGTCGAACCCGGCGACCGCGATTCACTACTTCTGCCAGGACACGGGGCTGTTCAACGGCGGCCCCGGTGACGTGGGCGCGAGCTCGGTGAAGGTGCCGTGCCCCGATGGCAGCAAGGTGACGTTCTTCAACGTGTGCGATTCGACCGGCACGTGCGGCCTGACGCCGGGCGACCTCGCCAACGACCAGTGCCAGCTGCAGCGTCAGCCCGAGCCGGGGGGCGCGACGTGCAGCGCGAACTCCGATTGCCGTTCGGGCATGTGCTCGGCCGGCGTGTGCGTCATCGGCACGTGCGGCGACCGGCTGCGCGCGCTCAAGAGCACCCCGGGGAAGATCTTCGAGGGCGGCACCGACGACCAGCCGCTGATGAGCAGGTGCACCAGCGCGGGCGTCATCTACTGCGACGACGATCGCCGCGACCTGCGCACCGGCAAGACGTTCTACCGCCGCCTGCCCGCCACGCCGCCGCGCGCGTTCCTCGAGCTGCAGCGGGTCATCGACGACGCGTTCCGGTACCGCGTGCGCTTCCGCAGCTCGACCAGCGGCAGCGCCGTGGGCTTCGCGCCGCAGCAGTGCGCGCCGAACTCCGACGCGATTCCGTATTGCTACGACGTGCGCCAGCTCCAGGAAGCGCGCCAGCGCGTCGACTGCCTCGCCGCGCTCTACGACGATTCCACCTGGTTCAACGCGCTCTCGACGCCCACCGAGCTGCAGCTCAAGAACCGCCTCATCGGCTTCCTGAAGCAGGACTTCGCGCAGCTCACGCAGGGGCGTGACGGCTTCGAGCGGCTCTACGCGGAGCTGCTCACCATGCTCGGTGACGAGGCGCTCACCGCGGCCTACGCGTCGCGCTTCGATCTCGCGGCGGCCGGCGGAGCCAACTTCCGCGGCTCGGCGTTCGAGCCCGGCGGCATCGACCTCTCGGGCGTGGCGGGCGCCGAGATGTACAACCTCCACCAGGCGGTGCAGTACTACCAGCTCGCGCTCGACCGGCTGTACGCGTTCGGCCCCACGTTCCAGGTCGCGCTGAGTCGCGGCAACGTGGGCGTCGACCCCGACGTCATCACCTCCGGCATGGTGACCAGCTACCTCGAGCGGCTGGTGCGCACCGCGTCGCAGAAGGCGCGCGCGTGGGGCGAGATCGCGCGGCGCTACCAGAACTTCAACCGGCCCGATCTCGCGCGGAAGGTCATCGAGCGCGCGTACGTCGGCACCTACCTCGAGAGCGCCCTCATCTCGCGCCTGATGCTCGACATCACCGAGCAGTCGGCCGCCGCCTCGCTGCCGCAGCTGCGCATCACCATCGAGAAGGCGCAGCGCAACTACCGCATGTCGCTGCTCGACATGCGCGACACGTACGCGAAGATCACCGACGAGACGAACTTCTTCGGGTACGCGCCCGACTACGTCCCCTTCCCCGCGCTCGACGGCTCGTCGGTCAGCTCGGCCAACGCGTACGAGGTGGTCTCGCTGCTCGCCAAGCAACGGCTCGATCTCGCCAAGACACGCGAGCAGGCAGCGCTGACGTTCGGCAAGCAGGGGAAAGTCGACGCGGCGCAGTTCCAGAGCGAGCTGACGACCATTCGCAACACCTACGAGAACCAGCTCTCGAGCCTGTGCGGCACCTTCGTGAAGGACGGCACCGTCTACCCGGCGACGCGCAAGTACGCCGACCTGCTGCCGACCGGCGCGCTCACCGGCGACCCGTGCGGCACCGTGGACAACGGAGACCTCCGCGCCGCGAAGGCCAACGTGCAAGACCAGCTGCAGGCGCTGCAACAGACGGTGAACGCCCAGGGCTTGCTGCAGCTGCGCCTCCAGAACGAGCAGCGCAGCGTCGCGCGGCAGTGCAAGCTCATCGACGACCTCGCCGACTACCAGTTCGACGTCGCCGGCCAGGTGCGCGACCTCAACACCGTGATGGCCGTCATTCGCGGCGAGACGGCGATCGCGGTCGGCACCGCGCAGGTCGGCGTGCAGGCCCTCACCGCCAAGGAGACCGCCGCGGGCGTGGCCATCGTCGGCGCGCTCGGCGTGCTCGCCCAGGCCGTCGGCGACGCGGCGCTCATTCCCCTGCAGCGCGACGTCGAGGACTACCAGGCCGCCTCGGCCCGCCGCGCCACGCAGACCCAGTGCGACCTCGCGCAGGTGCAGTCGGACGCCACGGTGAGCAACCTCATCGGCGAGCTGCTCGCGTCCCGCGTGAACGTGAAGCGCGCCGAGTACCAGGTGCAGCTCGCGGTGGCCGAGGTGCGCAAGCTGACCAACACCGCGCAGCGCCTGCAGGCCCAGCAGGAAGAGGCCGAGAGCCTGGCCATCGACGTGCAGGCCGCGCAGAACGACCCGAACGTCCGCATCTACCAGAACGACGCCATCATCAACGCCGACGTCTCGTTCAACGCGGCGCTCGCGGCGGCGTACCGGCTGACGCGCGTGTTCGAGTACTACACGAGCCAGACCTACGCGCGGAAAGACCAGCTCTTCCTCATTCGCATGGTCACCGCCGGCCAATACAACCTCGAGAACTACCTGCTGGAGCTCGACAACGAGTTCCAGAACTTCGAGGAACAGTTCGGCAACCCCGACGTGCGCGTGCTGGCGCTCTCGCTGCGCGACGACATCTTCCAGATTCCGTACTCCGACGAGCGCGGCCACGCGTTGAGCGAAGAGCAGCGCGTCGAGCTGCTGCGCGCGCGCCTGAAGGACCCGAAGCTGCTCGATCGCAACGGCTACCTGACGATTCCGTTCACCACGCGGCTGGCCGACGTCTCGCCGGTCACGCGCAATCACAAGATCCGCCACGTGGAGATCGACCTCCAGGGCGTCGACCTGGGCGACGCGGTGGCGCGCGTGTACCTGCGCATGAGCGGCACCGGCGTGGTGCGCAACGTCAACGACCAGACCGACTTCTTCGTCTTCCCGCAGCGGCTGGGCGTGGTGAACACCTCTCGCCTCGGCGCCAAGGCGTTCGACCCCGAGGTGTACCGGAACTACCGCTTCCGCGACCGGCCGCTGGTCAACACGCTGTGGGAATTGATCATCAACCAGCGTGACGAGGCCGCGAACAAAGACATCGACCTCCACACCCTCAACGACCTGCGCGTCCTCTTCTACTACTCCGACTTCACCAGCCTGTGAGACGACCCATGAGAACGTCACGCCTCGCGCTGCTCGCCACCCTCGCACTCACCGCCTGCCCCCCGCCCGTCACCACCATGGACTCGGGCATGGACGTGCCGCCCTGTGATGGACAGGTCGGCTGCGCGTGCCTCGCCAACTCCACGTGCACCACCGGCGAGTGCCTCTCGAGCACGTGCGTCGACTGTCGCCGCGGCGACCTGGCGTGCATCTGCCGCAGCAACGGCACCTGCTCCACCGGCCTGCGCTGCAACACCACGGCGCAGCGGTGCGAGATGTGCCCCGCGGGGCAGCAGGGGTGTGCGTGCGGCGCGCAAGACACGTGCGCCACCGGGCTCTCGTGCTCGAGCGGCACGTGCGTGCCCAGCACCTGCACCGCGGGCACCGCGAGCTGCCCGTGCCGCGCCGGCGACCCGAAGTGTGACGGCACGCTCTATTGCGACGGCACGCAGGTCTGTCAGCAGTGCAGCAACGACGTCGCGGGCTGCCCGTGCGGCGCGTCGAACGACTGCCAGGCCGGGCTGGTGTGTGACGGCGCGACGACCCGCTGCCGCGCGGCGGTGACCTGCGCCGACCTGCGCACCAACGGCACCTGCATCGCGCACCAGGCGTGCGTCGAGAGCGCGGGCGTCGACGCGACCTGCACCCCGATGGCGTGCGAGGCGAACTTCAAGTGGGACTCCCGCACCAACACCTGCGTCGCGTGCGCGTCGGCCAACTGCGCGGCCGAGCCGGTGTGCGACGACGGCATGGACGGCGGCGTGCAGGTCAGCTGCCGCACGCAGCACCGCGACTGCACCCAGAGCGGCCAGGTGGCGTACTGCGCCGGCTGCACGCAGGGCTTCGTCGACAACGGGAGCGGCACCTGCGTCGCCACCCGCTCGTGCGGCGCGGCGATGTGCACGCCCACCGAGTACTGCGACACCACGGGCGCCACGCCGACGTGCCAGCCTTCGCCCTGCCCCGTGGGCCAGGCGCGCGAGGCGGTCGGCAACACGTGCCGCACCTGCAACCTGCCCTGCACCGCCGACGGCTTCGCCGGGCGCATCTGGCCCTTCCTCACCACCACCAACAACTGCCTGTGCGAGACGCTGCCGGGCTGGTTCCTCGCAGGCGGCAGCAGCACGCTGCCCACGCGGTGCGACGCCGACGGAGACGGCTGGGTGAACGAAGACGCCGACGCCTTCACCGACCCCGCGCTGATGGCCAATGCGCGCTGCACCATTCGCAAGGTCGACACCGTGTCGCTGGTCGACGAGGTCGGCACCGCGCTGCCGCTGCGCAGCTGTGCGCCCGAGGGCATGGCGCGCCCGGGCCAGGCATGCACCGCGCCGTTCCCGCTGCGGCTGCTGGAATCGCCGCGCAACGACACGCCGGGCCTCAACTACGGGCTGACGCGCGTGCCGCTCTACGGGCACAGCGGCGGCGCCGACGCGGGCGGTGATGGGCGGTGGCTCGAGGCCAACGAGCTCAACGGGCTCACCAAGGCGTGCGTGAATACCGTGGGCGACTTCAACGACGGGCCGAGCATCGTCGAAGACCTGCTCGAGGTTTCGGCGCTGCCTCCGCTGGCGCTGACCAACGACCAGGCGCGCCTGCGCTCGTTCTCGTACTTCGTCGAGCTGCACACCTCGTACTACGCGCCGCCCGCTGGCTCGGCGCCGTACGGCACGCTGGTCATCGCCGAGCGCTCTCGCTGCGACCCGGCGTTCCCGCTGCACTACGCGATGAACGACGGTTTCCGCGACGACGCGGGCACCACCTACTGGCGCTCGTGCGACCGCTTCGCCGACCCGACGTTCAACCCCATCGCGGCCGCGTCGACCTACGACTTCGCCGCGTGGGACGTGCAGGCCGATGGCGGGGTGCTGCGCCCGCCGCGTGCGCACGCGACGCTGACCGCGCCGACCAACCCGGCCACCACGCTGCTGCGCAACTTCGGCGTGTGCGCGATGAACGGGCAGCCCGCGGCCGACGGCGTGTGGCGCGGCATGACGCACCACAGCCAGTTCAAGTGCGTGTCGGTGGTGTCGAACCCGACGCAGCCGTACGAGCGCGGGCTGGGCGATTTTGCAGGCGGGCTGGTGTTCAACCGCTGCGCGGCGCGCGCCTGCAGTGGCACGACGTGCACCGAGACGCAGGGCACCGGCACCCAGACGCTCCGCCCCGTCGTCGACTGCGTGCCCACCACGCCAAGCCTCGGGGAGGTCGGCTTCGCGGCGGCGCCGTACCGGCCGTACGGCCCGGCCATCGCGGGCTACACCGCGTCGACGTACCAGGGCGGCTGCATCAACGAAGACGTCGAGAGCCCCGACATGACGTTCGGCACGTACGTGTGCCCGAGCGAGGAATACTCGAGCGTCTTCTCGCTCGGCATGGGGATTCCCGCGATCCAGAAGGCGAAGTCGGACGCGGCGTTCGGGCGGTACAGCTGCCATGACGACTTGCCGAACTTCTTGTGGGGCACGGCCGCGACGCCGCGGGCGCAGCTCAACTGGGCGAACAACCCGGGCGACACGGGGAACGGGTTCTTCCGCTGACGCGAGGGTTTTCCCCTCACCCCGACCCTCTCCCCAGGGGGAGAGGGGGTAGGTTGTGGGGATGCTCGCCCTCGCCCTCGCAGTGGTGTTGAGCGGTACGCCTCCTGAGAAGACCGAAGCGTTCCGCGAGCAGATGGGCGAGGCGCTGCGCCGGCACGACGGCGGAGACTTCGCGGGCGCGATCAGCATCTACCGCTCGATGCTCGCGACGTGGCCGCACCACCCCGCGGTCGTCTACGAGCTCTCGCTCTCCATGGCGGCCAACCGCACGCCGCCCGACGAGCTCATCGCGTTCGTCGAAGGCGAACTGAAGGCGATGAAGAAGCCGGAGCCGATTCTCTACGCCACGCTCGCCTCGGCGCTCGACGCCAGGGGCGATCTCGCGAAGGGAGAAGCCGCGCTGCGCACCGGGCTCAAGTTGGACCCCAGGTCGGGCGACCTCCACTTCAACCTCGGCATCAACCTCGCGATGCAGAAGCGCAGCAAGGACGCGCTCCCCGAGTTCGCGAAGGCCACCGAGTTGATGCCCGCGTGGCCCAGCGCGTGGCGCGCGACGTCGATCGCGTTCGAGCAGAACGGTCAGCGCGTCGAGGCGCTGCTGGCGCGATCGCGCTTCGTGCTCCTCGAGCCCGACGGTGAGCGGAGCCTCGACGCCGCGCTGACGCTCGAGCCCCTGCTGACCGCCGGCATCGACGACGACGGCAAGAAGATGACCCTCAACGTCGGCAACACGGAAGACCTCGCGCTGATGTTGGTGGTGACCGCCGCGCTCACCGAGGACAAGGACAAGAAGCAGACGCCCGGTGCGCGCTTCGTCAGCGCGATGCGGCACACCATCGAATTCCTCGCCGAGAAGCCGACCGGGTTCCGCGCCCACGCGCTGCAGGCCTTCCTCGACGCGAAGAAGCAGAACTGCCTCGACGCCGCGCTGTGGGAACTGCGCCGCGCGCTGCACGACCCCGACGCCGACACCTGGTTCGCCGCGCACGCCGACGAAGAGGCGCGCTTCACGAAATTCGCGAAGGCCCTGCGCAAGCCGGTGCCCTGAGAGGCGCGTCAGCGCACGCGCTTGTAGACGCTCAGGTTGGTGTACGTGCCGTGGTCGGGCCGCGCGCCGCTCTGCACCAGCTGCATCTGCTTGCGGTCGTCCGACAGCGTGCGCCGCGTGCGCGACAGCTCCTGCCCCGCCTCGGTTTGCACCACCGTCTCGAGCGAGCCGTCGTCGTTGAGCGCCAGCGTGTACTCGTTGCCGTTCACCATCACCGGTTGCTTGAAGGGGAAGCTGTGGTCGATCTCGCCCTTCGCGCCGACGTGGTCGACCCACTCGAGGCGAATGAAGAGGCCGCCCTTCTCGCTCTTGATGTCGAGCTTCGCGGCCTTCGGCACCTGCGAGAGGTCGTACTTCGACTCGGCGGGCACCAGTTCCCAGTGGCCGACGTAATCGTCGGCGGTCGGCGTACGCGGCTTGTTCTCGAGCTTGGCCATGGTCATCACCAGAGCGGGTTGAGGTCGATCTTGTAGCCGCCGACGGAGAACTCACCGTTGGTGGCGCTCTTCACCGCGTTGAAGCCGTCGGAAGCGAGCCGGCCCACCTCGCCGCCGAAGTCAGCCAGCGCCCCGAGCGCGCTCTTCGCCGCCTCGACGCCCGCGTTCGCCATCGACTTGAGGCGATCGACCGCCGCGCCCGCGAGCTGGCCACCGTACTTCGCCAGCTTCTGCAGCTGCTCCGCGCCCGCGCTGCCGAGGTCCTTCAACCCGTCGAGGAACGCCTTGCCGCCCTCGGTGAGGTTGTCCTTCCAGGCCTTGGCGACCTCGAGGAACGCCTCGCTGCCCTGCTTGAGGAGATCGCGGCCGAGCTTCATCGCCCAGTCGGCGCGGTTCTCGATGAATTCCTTCACCGCGCCCGCGGCCTTCTTCGCCGCCTCGCCGCCCTTCAGCACGAGCGACTTGAGCGAATCGGCGGCCCACTGACGCACCTGCTGCGCGGCCTGGCCCGGGTTCTGGATGACGTACTTGAGGGTGTCGACGGCCTTCTCGCCGGCGTTCTGGAGCGCGGTCACCGCGTCCTTCGCGATGCCCAGCCCCTTCTCGCCGAGGTTCCGCACCTCGTCCCACGCCTTCTTCGCGAGCTCGCCGCCCTTCTGCAGCGTGTTCACCACCGCGTCCTTCGCCATGCGGCCCACGTCGCCCGGGTGCGTCGCGGCCCACGCCACGAGATCGAGCCCCTTCTCGCCGAGCTCGACCGCCTTGTTCACCGCGCTGGTCAGGCCGTCCTTCGCCGACTGGATCAGCTCGCGCGCCTTGTTCGCCGCCGCGCCCTTCAGGTTTTCCCAGCCCTGCTTGAGGCCCTCGAGCGTCTCGACGCCCTTCTTGTAGAGCGCCTTGCCCGCGTCGGTGGCGAGGTCGACGCCGCTGCTGATGACGCTCTTGATGCCGTCGACGGCCATCTTCGCGGCCTCGCCCGGGTTGGTGGCGATGAACTTGAGCGTCTCGAGGCCCTTGGTGCCGAGCTTCTTGGCCTCGTCGATGATCTTGCCGAGCTCTTCCTTCGCCTGCTTCGCGAGCGCCCCGCCCTTCTCGATGACGTCGTTGTACGTCTTGATGGCCGCGTCGGCGACCGCCTGGCCGTACTTGCCCGGGTTGCGCACCACGTCGGCGAGCTGGTGCATCATGCCGCCCGCGAGCTTGAGCGAATCGCCGGCCACCTCGGCCTGCTGCACGCCGGCCATCTTCGCGAGATCGACCGCGCCCTTCGCCGCCGTGCCGACGCCCCACTGCACGAGCTGCGCGGCGCCTTCGGGGCCGTAGTACGCGGCGAGGTTCGCCATGCCCACCGGGCCCTGCGCCGCGGCGTAGGCGATGTTGACCGCCTTCATCCACCCGGGCGCCTGGTAGTGCTCGGGGTCGGCCTGCATCTTCGCCTTCTCCTGGTCGAACCCGATGTCCATCGCGAGCTCGGCCGCGCCGAAGCCGACGCTCACCGCGACGTCGGCCGCCACGCCCACGCCGGTCGCGTCGAGCACCACGCCCACCACGCCGTCAGCGACGTTCACGCCGGCGATGGCCTGCGCGAAGAACCCGAGGTCCTTGTTCTTGTCGCGCAGCTCGATCGATTCCTTGCCGTACTTGATGGCGTCGATCGCGTTGGGGATCGCGCCCGCGAGCGGCACGACCTTGGCGATGTTCTTGAGCGCCTTCGCCGCGACCTCTTCGGTCACCTTCACGCCCAGCTTGCCGAGCGTGTGCTCGAGCACCTTGAGGCCCTGGCCGAGCACCTTGCTCCCGCCCTTGTCGAGCACGGGCCCGAGCACCTTGAGGCCGTCCTTGAGCGCGTCGGGGGCGAGCTTGTCGCTGAACTTGGTGAGCGACTTGAGCGCCTCCTCGTCGAACTCCTTGAGCATCTTGCCGACGGTCTTGGCGCCCTCGTCGTCGAGCTTGGTGGCGAGCTTGGCGAGCGACTCGGCGAGCTCGGGGTTCTTGAGCGCCTTGTTGAGCACCGAGTGCTCGAGCCCACCGAGCGAGGTGAGCAGCCGCTTGCCCGCCGCGGCGTCGAGCCCGCCCAGCTGCTTGGTCAGCGCCGCGAGGCCTTCCTTGTCGCCGATGCCCTTGAGGACCTGCTCGAATTCCTTCTCGCCGTACTTCTTCGAGAGCTCGCCGAGCGACTTCGTCTCGGCCTCGGTGAGCGACTTGGCCAGCTTCGGGTCGAGGCCCTTCACCGCGACGTCGGCCGCCTTGGTGGCGCCCTCGGCGATGCCCTTCGCGTCCTTCACGTTGAAGTTGGTGAGCAGCTCCTGGAACTTCTCGACGTTCTTGCCGAGGTCGGGGATCTCCGCGGCGAGCTGCGCGCCGGCGATGATCTTGTCCTGCGTGCTCGCCTTGGGGTCGAGCAGCTTGAGCGCCGCGCCCGCGGCCTTGAGCGGACCGTCGAGTGAGCGGAGATCGTTCGCGAGCTTCGGGAACTCCGCGCCCGCGAAGTCCTTCAGCGCCGAGGCCACCTCGAGCGTCGCCTTCGCCTTGTCGAGCCCGCTCTTCTTCGGGTCAGCCCAGGTCGACACCGCGCCGATCAACTTGTCGGCCGCCGGCAGCCCCTTGAGCACGGTGCCGAGCACGCCCTGCAGGTCCTTCGGGGCGATGGAGTCACCGACCGCCTTCGCCAGTTGCAGCGTGGCCTGCGCCTTGTCGGCGACGCCCTTCTTGTCGTCGGTCAGCGTGGACAGGGCGTTGAGCGCGTCCTTGTTGGTCGCGATCTTCACCAGCTTGTTGTCCTTCACGCCCATCTTGTCGAGGACGTTGCCGAGCGTGGTGGGGAACTGTTTGTACAGGTCGCCCATCGCCTTCAGCTTCTCGCTCTCGGTGCCGGTGGCGAGCTTGTTGAGCGCGTCGTACGCCTTCTTCACCGTGTCCTTGTCGGCGCCCTTCAGCTCGGTGAAGAGCTTCGGCAGGTCGGCGGGGTTCTTCGGCAGCTTGTCGCTCACCGGGGGCGGAGGCGGCTGCTTGTCGGTCGCGACGGTGGCGCTCGGCGCGCTGGGCCGGCCATCGAGCGCGACCTTCTCGGTCTTCTTCGAGGCGTACGCGTCTTTCGTCGGCGTGGCGGCAGCCTTCTTCTTCGCGGCGGCTTCGGCAGCGGCCTTCGCGGCGGCTTCGGCGGCGGCCTTCTTCGCTTCGGCGGCCTTGCGCGCGGCTTCGGCGGCGGCGGCGGCTTGAGCGGCGGCGGCGGCAGACGACGAACCATCGTTGCGAACGGTCATGGCGAGCTCCTGGCAGAGGGCGACTGATCAGTTTCGGCGAGGCCGAGCGATCGTTGCGTCACTTTGCCACGGCGCAGCCCGCACCTCTTTCTTTGCGGGCCTGCGCGGGTGGGACGGAGTGTGCGCGGGTAGGACTCAGCTCTTCCGCAGGCCGACGACCTCGCCGTAGCCGCCGGGGATGAAGAACTCGTTGAACTCGAGCCCCATGATGCGCATCGCGGTGGTGACCGCGTCGGCCGAGCGAGGCACGCGCGTCGACGCCTGGCCGTTCTCTTCGACCAGCTCGACGGGCACGCCGAAGCCGCGGCGATCGTAGCTGCCCACCTGCCGGTTCCCCGCGACGTTGCCGCCCGCGAACATCACGCTGGTGTACGGGTGGTGGTTGTCGGGCAAATCGAACCCGCCGCTGCCGTTCGCGTACGACCAACTCCGGCCGAACTCGCTCATCACCACCACCAGCGTGTCGTCGAGCAGCGTCTTGCCCGGCAAGCCCGGCGCGGGCGTGTTCTTCAGCTCGCCCAGGAAGCGCGCGATGCAGTCCATGTGCGCGCGGCCGTGCGCACAGCTGAAGGCCTGCCCGAGCCCGGAGTGCGTGTCGAAGTCGAGCGGCAGCGCTACGTGCACCGCGCTCGTCACGTCGGCCTTCAAGAGCCGCAGCGCCATGTCGAGGCGCGGCTCCATCACCGTCATGTGGAAGTTCGCGAGCCCGAACGTGTAGGTGAACGCGTTGGTGAAGTAGTTGGCCATGTACGGCGGCCAATTCGTCGTCAGGTAGTCGATGCCCTTGGTGTTGTTGAGCACCGACACCACGTCGGCCGCGAGCACGCGACTCACCGAGCGCAGCGAGCCGTGCAGCGCCTCGAGGAAGCCGTCGACGTTCGCGGTCGAGCGGCCGAGCAGCTTGCCGGGCTGGCCCAGCGTGTACTGCTCGAGCGGCGTGGTGTTGAGCATCGAGCCCAGCGACGCGCCTCGCACGTCCAACTCGGGCGACGGAGCGCGCTGGTCGAGCCCGGTCCACCACGGGTTGTCCATCGGGTCGTCGCTGAGCTGCGGCACCAGCGCCTCGAGCGACGGCACGCGCACTGGCGCCGCGTGAGACGGCAGGCCCTGCGCGACCGGCATGCCGCGCTCGCTCGTCACCACCACGAACGGCAGCGGGCGGGTGTTCGAATACTTCGCGTGCAGGAAGTTGGCGGCGACCGCGTGGAGCGCCGGCGCGCGGAAGTCGGGCGAGGCCACGCCGCACATCGCCGAGACGAACGCGCTGGTGTGGTCGGCCGTGCCCTGATCGAGCCCGTGCAGCATCGCGATCTGCCCGGCGAGATCGAAGTGCGTGTACCCGTACATCATGGGCGAGAAGCCGCTCGCGCGGTTCGCCGGGTTCGCGGGATCCCACGAGCGCCAGGTGCGCAGCGGCTTGTAGTTGCCGTTCGCGGGCCCGAGGTCGACGAGGTTCGACGCGCGGAAGAAGACCGGCTCACCGCTGAAGTCGCCCGGAGGCGGGACGACCTGGTCGACGTCGGCGTCTTCCATCGGCCAGAAATGAAACTGCGGCCGGAAACCACCGGGCACGTAGAGCACGCACAGCCGCGAGGGCGCGTCGGCCGGCGGCGTCGCCCACGAGGTGCCAGACCGCAGCAGACCAAACCGATCGAGCAGCGCGACCTGGCCCGCACCGAGCGCCCACTTCAAGAGCCGTCGTCGAGAGGAGTTCATGGTCAGTAGCTCAACCACTTCGGGTTCCGGACCAGCGCCGCGCACACGCCCGTCCACGCGACCTTGGTGCTGGTCGGCTCGAGCGCCAGGTAGACCTTCGTGTACAGCTCGTCGACGTCGGCATCGGCGGGCGGCTCGCCAATCATGCGCAGCCAGAGCTGGGCGATGTTCTGTTTGATCTCCGTCGACTTGCTGGCCGACTTGTCGGCGAGCGTCACGTACCGGAGCACCGCGGTGTTGCCGCTCTTCTCGATCGCCAGCTTGCACCACGCCTGGCTCACCTGGACCACGGTCTGCAGCGCCGACGGTCCGAGCCCCTTGTCCTTCTTGCGGCCCTGCAGCACCACCGCGCCGCCCAGCGTCTCGTAGCGCTCGGTCGCGCGCTTGTCGGACACGTATTGCTGCGAGATGCCTGGCGCCCAGTCGGTGGGGAAGACGAACAGCCGGCCGCCCCGCGCGGTGAGCTCTTCGTCACGCCACGTCGGCCGCGAGGTGTCGACGAAGTCTTCGAGCGTCAGCCCGAGCTGGTCCATCAGCGACACCGTGATCTCCTCGGCGCGCAGGCGACGCACCGTGAAGGCCTCGGGCGCCGGACCGTCGTTCACCGCGCCGCGCGGAGGCAACGTGGCGATCCACTGCTTCACTTGATCGATGGTGAGGCTCACGCGGCCATCGGCGACGAACGCGCTGTACGCCTCGCCCGGCGGCATCTGCGGGTACGTGCCGGCGAAGCTGCCCTCGAGAATCTTCGTCAGCCCCGAGCCCGCGGGGTCGCTCGGGTTCACCCACTTCGGGTCGTACGCGAGCCCGTTCTCGAACGCCGCGAGCGAGGCGAAGTACGGCTTGTTGCCGGTGGTGTGACAGGGCGCGCACGCCGGCGCGAGCGCCTGGCGAATCTCGTCGTTCTTCCCGACCGG
This sequence comes from Myxococcaceae bacterium, assembly GCA_046351675.1. Lineage (GTDB taxonomy): Bacteria > Myxococcota > Myxococcia > Myxococcales > Myxococcaceae > Archangium_A. The sequence goes on along the minus strand of JAXLYB010000002.1, from coordinate 1,233,821 downwards.
TGGACACCCGCCGTCGAGCAGGTGCCCCGCATCGTCGAGCTGCGGCCCGATCGGCCCGGCGAGCTTGCCTTCGCAGCCCACGAGCACGAGGGCGACCACCGCCAGAGAGAGCGCGCGCATCACAGGCCCCTCCGGAACTCAGGCTGCGTGAGGAGGTACTTGATGAACGGCTTCAACTTCCGCTCGCGGGTGACGAACTCGCGGCTGAGCACGTCGAGGTAGCCAGACTCCGCGGTGGGATCGAGCTCTCGGCCGACGACGCGCGCGTAGATGCGCCGCACCGCGCAGCGATCGAACGCACCCGACGCGAGGAGCAGCTTGCCGAACCCAAGCGGACCCATCGTGCCGTCGGCGTGCGTGCCGAGCAGCGTGTAGTCGGGCGGCATGGTGTCGAGCAGCAGCGCCTCGGTGTTCGCCGTCGCCTGCGCGGTCGTGGTCGGCGTCATCACCGTGCCGGGCACGAACGCGTTGCGCCACCGGAAGCCGGGATCGTTGTCAGCCGCGCTGTGCGGGTACTGGCCCGAGACCCACGCGGCGTCGATGCGGAAGCGCCCGAGCCCCGGCATGAACGGCCACGGCACGTAATAACTGTCGCCACCGAAGTCCCACCGCTTGAAGAAGATGGCCGCGGGATCGAGCGTGCGGTGGCAGTGCATGCACGTGCCACCCGTCGCGGGGTCGTTCACGTACGGGGGAAAGTTCACGCCCGCGGGCGGCGGGTTGAACTGCGAGCACGCGAAGACCTCGAGGAAGCGCGCGGCTCGCACGCGCTCACGGGGCCACGCCGAGAGCGGCCCCATCATCGTCAACACGCCCGCCGCAGGCAGACCATCGGGCGGCTGCGTCGTGGTGCGCGGGTCGTATTGGTAGTCGCGCCGCGAGAGCAGGTACGGGTTCAGGTCCTGCACGGTGAACTCGCGCCACGCCTGCGGATCTTCCGGGGTCGGGTGCAGCGGATCGCGCGGTGACGCGTCGGCGCTCGCCTTCCACCAATTGGTGGTGACGTCGGTCGCGCCCTGCTGCCGGCCCTGCCGCACGTAGAGCGCGCGCAGCCAGTTGGTGCCCACCGAGTAGTTGCCGACGACGAGATCGGACAGCGGGCGATCGTTCCACGCGAGGTGCGCGAAGAGGCGCGCGGGCTCTTCGAACGGGTGCCGGCGCTGGTTGTTGAAGAGATCGTAGTTGCTGCTCGAGTTGAGGCCGACGAGCGGCGCGCACCACACGAGGTTGGGGCCGCAGCCGCAGCCGGCGCGAATCTCAGGATCGTAATAGCCGCCCTGCACCACCCCGCAGTCCTGCGTCTTGCCCATGCCGTCGACCACCGTCGCGGTCGCGGTGCCTGCCTTGCCGAGCACCGTCACCGTCGTGCCCGGCGCCCACCACGGCTCGACGCTGTTCACCTCGACCGTCGTGGAGTCGCACTGCGCCGCCGGGCTGCCGTTCTCGTTCACCGAGTACAGGGCGTTGGGGTGCATGGTGGATCCGCCGCACCGGAACAGGTGGCCCGACATGTCGCCCTGGTACGCGTCGCCCTGCGCGCCCTTGGTGTACGCGGGCACGGCGATCCACTCGTGGCCGAACTTGATCATCTGCTCGTAGAACTTCGTGTCGCCCAGCAGCGTGTCGACCTCGGCGTCGAGCGCAGCGGCGCGTTGATCAGCCGGCATCGCGACGAACGCCTCGTAGCGGCTCATCGGCGGAGTCGTGCCGGTCAGCGCGAGCCACACGCGCCGCAGCAACCGCGTGTCGGAGATCTGATCATTCGGCGGCACCGGCGGTGTGCCCGGCATCTGGCAGACCTCTTGCGCGAACGCCGAGCCCACCCACAAGCCGGCGCAGAGCACCACGAAGCGGAACGGGGTCACGGCCGCGAATTGTGGCCCAACGCAAAGCCGCCTGCACCCGAGCCGGGTCCCGTGTGTCAGGAATTTCGCCATGTCGCGACCGCTCGTTTTGACCATCTCCCTGTGCCTGTTTGGCGCGACCTTCGTCGCCTGCGGTCAGCCCGTGAAGAAGTGTGGACCCGACACCTGCTCGGGGTGCTGTTCGAGCGACGGGACGTGCCAGGTCGGCAACCAGACCAACGCGTGCGGCTCCAGCGGAACGCTGTGTGACGTGTGCTCGTTCACCGACCGGTGCCAGCTGGGCTTGTGCGTCTCGGCGGGGATCTCGGGCGGCTCGGGTGGTGGTTCCGGGGCGACGGGCGGCGGTTCGGCGACGGGCGGCGGTTCGGCGACGGGCGGCGGTTCGGCGACGGGCGGTGGCTCGGCGACGGGCGGTGGCTCGGCGACGGGCGGCGGTGGCTCGGCGACGGGCGGTGGCTCCGCGACCGGCGGCGGCGGCTCGGCGACGGGCGGTGGCTCCGCGACGGGCGGCGGCTCGGCGACGGGCGGTGGTTCGGCGACGGGCGGTGGCTCCGCGACCGGCGGCGGCTCGGCGACGGGCGGCGGATCTGCAACCGGCGGTGGCTCCGCGACCGGCGGTGGCTCCGCGACCGGCGGCGGCTCCGCGACGGGCGGCGTCCTCTGGCTGCGCGGACAGATCGGCGTGGGCGCGCCTCCTGGCGTCTACGTGGCGAGCCCTCCCTCGGCGCCGCCCACACTCGTCTCGCAGACCGGCCGCAAGGTGAACGGCCTCGACGTCTCGACCTCGGGCACTTCGGCCGTCATCACCTACAACGACACCACGACCGACAAGATCGTCTTCCTCCCCACGCGCAACACGACGCGCTCGCTGCGCGTCACTGGCACGAGCGTGAACGTGACGGGGCCGGTGCTCTCGCCGAACACCGCGCAGGTCGCGTGGCTCGAGGGCAACCAGAGCACCACCGGCCTCGACGCGTGGGTCACCACCACCGCTGGCGGCGCTTCCCCGCGACGCGCTTCGCCGACGCGCGCGACCGCGACGGCCACCCTCAACGCGTCGCGCCTGAGCTGGTCGGGCGACTCGCGCTACCTCGCCGTGATGGGCGACTTCACGACCAACAACGACGTCGAGCTGCACGTCTTCGACACCACGACCGGCAACACCACGGTGCTCGTCGACGGCACTGCGGCGGCGGTCAACTCCGTCGTCGACGCGACGTGGGCGGCGAACGGGCAGCTCATCGTGCGCAAGACGAGCGGCGGTCTGCTGACGTGCACCACCACCGGCGCGTGCGTGCCGTTGCCCGGCTGCCCCGCGACCGCGACCATCTCCGCGCTCGCGATCTCGCCCGATCGCTCCTTCCTCATCTACGGCAGCAACGAGCGCCCCGGCTCGACGAGCGATCTCTACCGGCTGCCCAGCGCGGGGGGCACCGCGACGCGCGTGGCCGTCGATGCGCCGCTCGGCTGGCGCGTGGCGTCCGAAGGGCTCACCATCAGCCCCGACGCGCAGTGGGTCGGAGCGCTCACCACCGCCGGGCAGTTCTTCGTGTTCTCGCTCATCGCGTCGAACACGACCGTCACCCCGCTGGTCGGCTTCACGGCGCCGGTCGGGCCGTTCGCGCCGCGCTTCTGGGCTGACTCGTCACAGCTCTCGTTCCGCGCCGACGCCGCGACCGACGGCGCGTACGACGTGCACCGGCTCCAGAGCTTGACCAGCCCCGACGCCTCGATCGTCTTGCAGAGCGCGGCCGGCGGGAACATCACCGACTTCTTCCCGCGCTGACCGTTGCGGTCGGCACCGGGCTTGCTCCCCTGCGGCCGGCCCCATGCGTTCCCTCAGAATTCTGAGCCTCGGCTGTCTGCTCACCGGCGCGATCTCCTGTCGTGACCCGGGGTTGGCGAACGCCAGCGCCGACCTCCAGGTTCGCCCTGAGCGCCTCTTCCTCGGAGAAGTGTGGGTCGGCTACCGGGCCTCGCAGCCGCTGGAGCTGCAGAACGCCGGCCGCCAGCGCATCGAGGTCACGCTCTCGGTCGACGCGCCGTTCGAGATCGCCCCGTCGGCCTCACTCGGCGGAGGCGTCAGCCAGCAGCTCGACGTCGGCCTCACCGCCACCCAGCCTGGCCTCGTGCGCGGCACCGTCTCGGTCACGTGGGGCGGCAACACGCGCGAGGTGTCGGTCGAGGCGACCGCGCTCGTGCCTCCGTCGTGCCCCGCCCGCGACTGCCGCGCGTCGACGTTCGATCCCGTGAGCGGCAGCTGCGTCGAGACCGTGCTCGACGACGGCGCGGCGTGTGGCGCTGAGAACGCGTGCCTCACCGGCGGCCGTTGCGTGCGGGGCGAATGCATCGGCGAAGCGCGTTCGTGCGACGACCGCGACGCGTGCACCACCGACGCGTGCGAGCCCTCGGCCGGCTGCGTGCACCAGCCGGTGGTGTGCCCCGCCTCGCTCGACCCGTGCCAGGCCGCGACGTGCGACGCGACCGCGGGCTGTGGCTTCGCGCCGGCCGTCGACGGTGCGTCGTGTGGCAGCAACGACTGCCAGACCGCGCACGTGTGCATCAACGCGCAGTGCGTGACGCGGCCCGCGCCCGACGGCTCGGAGTGCGCCGCGCCGACGATGTGCCAGGGCCCGGGCGTGTGCCGCAGCCAGGTGTGCGAGCGGCCGACGCCGGGCGTGCTGAGCCCGAAGTGGACCTACACGCCGCCGCCCGACCACCACCTCACCTTCCTCGGGCACGTCGACGACGACGGCAACGTGTACGTCACCGAGTTCTACCTGGGCTACTGGCACAGCACGCCGGTGCCGGTGCGCAACCCGAGCCCGCAGCGCAAGCCGGGCGGGACCGCCGAGGACACCGCTGGCATCGCGCTGCCCACGCTGCCCATCACCGAGCTCATCTCGTTCACTCCGTCGGGCGTGGAGCGCTTCCGCGTGCAGGTCACCACCGACTGCGAGAGCTGCACCAACGGCCACGCGTACGCCATCGACTCCGCGAACCACCGCCTCTTCTTCACCGCGAACGGCACCACGCAGGCGCGCAGCACCGACGACGGCGAGATGCTGTGGTTCACGCGGCCGACCGCGGGGCTGCCGGCGTACGACCTGCTCACCGACGGCGGTGCCGCCTTCTACGCCTCGCCGCCGCTCCTCATCGGCAACGACGCGGTGGGCATCCCGGTGATCGAGGGCGCGAGCGATCACCACTCGTACGTGCAGGTCTTCGATCGCGCGAGCGGCACCTTCCGCTGGCAGTTCCACCGCAAGGGCCACCTGTACGGCAGCGGCGTGACGGGCGCCGGCGAGCTGTGGACGTCGTCGGCCGACTGCTGGGCGCCGGTCGGCGAGCTGGCGCGCGTGAGCCCCACGGGTATGCCGCTGCAGACGCAGTGGATCTCCGGCTTCCTCCCCGCGACCTACGGCGGCGCAGACTCGTTCGGCACGCAGTCGGGCCAACTCACCTCGCTCGACGAGAACTTCAACGCGCTGCCGCTCGGCACGCTGCTGGGCGTCTCGCCGAACACGCAGGTCTTCACCTCGAGCACCGTGCCGATTCCGCGCGGGCCCGACGAGCGCCTCATCACGTGGGACTCGCGCTTCGCCTCGCTCGCCGCGTTCAGCCAGTCGCCGACCAAGCCGCAGCCACCCGCGTTCGATCGCCACTTCGCGTACTCCGGCGTGCGCGGGTACCCCGACGTCGAAGCGCTCGCGGGCGGCGGAGTCGCGTGGACCAGCGTCAGCGCGACCCAGGGGTGGATCGGCGCCGTCGACGGGCTGGGCAACGAGCTCTTCCAGTGCCAACTCGCGGCGCTGCAGAGCCCCACCGCCATCTCGCACTCGCGGGCGTTCGTGCAGGCCGGCAACACGCTCGTTGGTTACGACGTGCCGGGCCTCGAGCCCGCGCGGTTCGGGTGGATCAGCAAGGGCGGCTCGCTTGGCCGGGGTGGACCCGCGCGCTAAGCCGCGCGGGCGATGGACGCGGTTCGCCGGCTCTTCGAGCACCAGCACGCGCGCGGTCTCTTCCCCGGTGGCCAGCTGGTCGTGCGTCGCGCCGGCGAGGTGCTGCTCGACATGGCGCTCGGCACCGCGCGCGGGTTTCGCCCGTCGGAGCACGAGCCCGCGGTCGCCGTCACGCCCGACACGCGCTTCTCGGTGTTCTCGGCGAGCAAGGGCGTGGTCGCGGTGGCCATCGCGATGCTCGAAGACCGGGGCGCGCTCGACGTCAGCGCCTCGGTCGCGAAGTACTTCCCCGAGTTCGCCGCGAACGGCAAAGGCGAGCTGACGGTGCTCGACGTGCTGACCCACCGCGCGTGCGTCTTCACGCCGGAGCTGGTGGCGAGTCCCGCCGACTGGGGCTCACTCGAGAAGGTGCGCGCCGCGCTCATCGCCGCTACGCCCCGCTTCCGCCGCGGCACGCTGGCGTACATGCCGTACGAGTACGGGTGGATCCTCGCCGAGGTGGTGCGCGGCGCGACGGGCCGCTCGCTCGACGCCTTCATCGAGGCTGAGCTCGGCCTGCGCTTCGGCGCTCGGGAAGACGAGCTCGGCTCGCTCGCGCGCACGTACTGGGTCGGCACGCGCCCGGTGGTCGTCGCGGGGCGCGATCTCAAGGACACCTTCGAGGCTGACAACAACCTCCCCGCGGCGCTGATGGCCTTCGTGCCCGCCGCGGGCCTCATCACCAACGCGCGCACGCTCGCGCAGTTCTACGACTCGGTGCTCAGCGGCCGCTTCATCTCTCCCGAGACGCTGCGCCGGTACGCGGGCGACGCGCCGCTCTCGCTCGATCGCAGCAACCGCATTCCGATGCGCATGGCGCGCGGCTTCATGCTCGGCAACCGCACGCCCAGCATCTACGGCTGGTGGAACACGCACCGCGTCTTCGGTCACGCCGGGGCGTTCAGCGCGCTCGGCTACGGAGATCCCGATCGCCAGCTCGCGGTGTCCATCGTCACCAACGGCAACCGCGGCCCGTACGACGCGTTGTTCCGCTTCGCACCGCTGGGCTCGGCGATCCGTCGCGCGCTTTCCTGAGAATTCTCTCATCGTCCTCTCAGGCACCGCGCGAGGTTGATCCTTAGGGTCGGCCGCGTGTCACCGGTCGTCCTGCTCCTCCTCGCCGCCGCCCCGCCGCTCACGTGGAGCGACGCGCTCGCGCGCTGTGACGCCGCCGGAGATCTCGCCGGCCTCACCGCCGAGCGCGACGAGCGACGCGCGGGCCTCTCGCAGCTCCCGTCGTTGACCTCGAACCCGCAGGTATTGCTGCAACCGGGCGTGCGCACCGAGGGCGGCACCACCGGGCCCGAGGGCCAGCTCACCGTGCAGCAGTCATTCAACCTCGGCGGGCTGGGCAACGTGCGCCGCGAGGTCGTCGGCGCCGAGGCCGACCAGCTCGACGCGACCTGGCGGCTCGCGCGCCAGTCACGCCGCTTCGCCGTCGCGCAGGCGTGGCTGCAGCTGCGTGCCGCCGAGCGGTCGGTCGACCTCGCGCACGCCGAAGAGCTCGCGGCCGCCGACCTCGTGACGCACCTCGAGCGCGCGCTCGGCTCAGGAGGCGCCACCCGCGTCGAGCTCGCCACCGCGCGCGCGTTTCGTGCCGAGGCCGTCGCGCTGCGGCTCGACTGGGAAGGCCGCCGGGCCGAAGCCGGCGCCGAGCTGGCACGCTTGCTCGGGCTCGACGACTTCGTGCGCACCACGGGTGAGCTGCCGGTCTTCGATGCACCGAGCGAGCGCCGCGACGGCGCCGAGCTGCCGCTCAAAGTGCTCGACGCGGAGGCCGAGACCGAGCGCAAGCGCATGGCCGAGTCCGCCGCGCAGTGGAGCCCGCAACTGCAGCTCTCGGTACAGGCGGGCCACGACGCGCCCAGCCAGTGGTTCGCGAACGCGGGCGTCGGCCTGACGTTGCCGGTGTTCGAGCGCGGCAACCGCGAGCGCACCGTGCACCGCGCCGCGCTGTCTCGCCTCGAGGCCGAGCGAGAGCTGACGCGTGCGCGCATCACCCTCGCGATTCGCCTCGCCGAGCACGAGGTCGAGCACACCTCTGAGCTCTTGAAGGTGCTCCTCGAGCAGCAAGTGCCCGCGGCGATGGAAGCGGCCGCGCTCGAGACGAAGCGCTTCGCGCAGGGCGAGAGCACGCTGTTCGAAGTGACGGTGCTGCGTCGTCAAGCGCTGCAGGGCCAGCTGTCGGCCGTCGCAGCCGAGGCAAACGCGCTGAGCGCCCGTTTCCGGCTCGCAGAGCTCGAGGTGAAGCCATGAAGTGGTTGAAGGAAGCGACGAACTCGAACTCGAGCACGATCCCCCTCTCCTCTTCAGAGGAGAGGGTCGGGGTGAGGAGAAACCAGGCCTCAGCGCGCATCCCGCTCCTGACGCTGCCCCTCGCACTCCTCGCCTGCACGACCCCACCACCCGCCACCACCCCCAACCGGGCCCCAACCTGGACCCCCGTCACCCCCATCGCCTCCGAACAACTCATCGAAGCCCCCGCACAAGTCCTCGCCGATCCCGCGGCCACCACCGTCCTCGCCCCGCCCTACCGCGCCACCGTCGTCCGCATCCGAGCCCGAGTGGGCGACACCGTCGACGCCGGCACCCCGCTCCTCGACGTGCTCATGCCCGAGCTCCTCGAAGCCGCCGGCCGAGCCGAAGGCGCGACCGCCCGCCTCGAAGCCTGGACCGCGCGCCAACGCCAGCTCGAGCAACTCCGCACCGAAGGCCTCGCCCGCGCGCTCGATCTCTCCGAAGCCACCGCCCGAGTCGCCGAAGCGAAGTCCGATCTCCAGGCCGCGCGTGCCATCCTCATCTCCGCGGGAGTCAGCCCACAGCAAGGCAGCACACTCCTCGCCGGCACCGGAGCCCTGACACTCCGAGCCCCGACCACCGGAGTCATCACCAAACTCGCCGCCTCCCCCGGAGCAAGCCGCGAACCCGGAGCCCCGCCCCTGGCCGAGGTGATGTCTGAATCGCAGACCCGCGTGGAAGCCCGCTTCTCGCGCGCCCCACCGCCCGGCGCGGCCGAGTTCGTCGGCGCCTCGGGAACCACGCCGCTCACCGCCCTCTCGCGCGCCCCCGCGCTCGACCCGCGCGACGGCACGCAGCTCGCGTGGTTCACCCCAACCACTCCGCTCCCCGCCGGGCTCCCGGGCCGCGTGCGCATCAAGGTCGACGACGGCGGCGCCTTCACGGTCCCCTCGGCGAGCATCGTGCGCCTCGAAGGCCGCGCCGGAGTCGAGACGCGCAAGGGCCGCATCGACGTCGAGGTCGTGCGCTGCGGCGCCGACACCTGCGTGGTGCGCGGAACCCTCGCCTCCACCGACGAGGTGCGCACGCCATGATGCGCCGGCTCGTCGAAGGCTCGATCGATCGCGCCCGCATGGTGGTCGCCATCACGCTCGCGCTCGCCGCGCTGGCCGCGGTCATCGCCTCGGGCCTCGAGTTCGACGCGCTGCCGGACCTCACCAACAACCAGGTGCTGGTGCTCGCCAACGCCCCGGGCCTGACGCCCGAAGAATTGGAGCGCCAGGTCACCCGCCCGCTCGAGCTCGCGCTGGGCGGCGCGCCGGGCCTCGTCGAGCAGCGCAGCCTGAGCCGCTACGGCATCGCGGCGCTGACCGCGGTCTTCGACGACGACGTGCCGGTCTACCTCGCGCGCCAACTGGTGAGCGAACGCCTCGACAGCGTCGCGCTCCCGCCGGGCGTACGCTCGGTGGAGCTCGGGCCCGTGACGGGCGGTCTCGGCGAGGTCTTCCACTTCACGCTGCGGTCCGACGCGCGCTCGCTGCCCGAGCTGCAGGAACTGCTCGAGCTCCGCGTGGCGCCGCTGCTCAAGACGGTGCCCGGCGTGGTGGAGGTCAACGCGTGGGGCGGCGCGCGTCGCACGCTCGACGTGGTGGCCGATCCGCTCCGTCTCGCGCAGCGCGAGCTGACGCTGCAAGAGCTCGCCACCGCGCTCGAGAAGACGACCGGCACCGCGCCGGGCGCCGCGTTGAGCGCCGGTGACGGCCAGCAACTCCTCCGCGCGCAGGCGCTGCCGCTCGACGAGGCGGCGCTCGGCAACGGCGTCGTCCAACGCCGCGCGGGCGATGGCACGGTGCGCCTCACGCGCGTCAACGACGTCGCCGACGTGCAGTTCGGCGAGCAGGTGCGCCTCGGCGCCGCGAGCCGCAACGGCGCGGGCGAGGTGCTCTACGTGATGGTGCAGATGCTCCGCGGCACCAACGCGCTCGCGCTGACCGACCGGCTCCACGCGCGCATGGGCGCGGTCGAGGCCGCGCTGCCACCTGACGTGAAGCTCGACCTCGTCTACGACCGCTCGGTGCTGGTCACCGGCACGCTGAAGACCGTCGCGCGCAGCCTCGCCGAGGGCGGCCTGCTGGTGATGGCGGTGCTCTTCCTCTTGCTGGGCAGCGTGCGCGCCGGCGTGCTGGTCGCGACCGTCATCCCGCTGTCGATGGTCTTCGCCGCGGCCGCGATGCGCGTGCTCGGGCTCCCGGGCAACCTGATGTCGCTGGGCGCGCTCGACTTCGGCCTGCTGGTCGACGGCGCGGTGGTGATGGTCGAGGGCGCGCTCGCGCTGTTGGCGGTGCGACGGCACGACGCCTCGCGCCAGGTCGTTCGCGAAGCGACCGGCAACCTCGCGCAGCCGGTCTTCTTCTCGGTGCTCATCATCCTGCTCGTGTACGTGCCGGTGCTCTCGCTCGGCGGCACCGACGGCAAGCTCTTCCGCCCGATGGCGATGACGGTGGTGATGGCGCTCGCCGCCGCGCTGGTGCTCTCGCTCACCTTCGTGCCCGCCGCGACGGCGTTGTTCGTGCGCACCAGCGACGCCCCGCAGAAGGAGCCGTGGCTCATGCGCCTCGTGCACCGCGCGTGGCACCCGGTGGTGACCTTCTTCTCGGTGCGCCCCGCGCTGGTCACCGCGCTGGCGTTGCTCGGGCTGGTGGTCGGCGGGGTGCTCGCGCGCGCGGCTGGCACCGAGTTCACGCCGCAGCTCAATGAGGGCGACCTCATCATCCAGACCAACCGCCGCCCCGACGTCTCGCTGCCGCAGAGCGTCGACCACGCCGCCGCGCTCGAACGCACGGTGCTCGCGGCGGCGCCCGAGGTGAAGCAGGTCGTCTCGCGCGTCGGCAGCCCGGCGGTCGCGACCGACATCATGGGCCTCGAGCAGGCCGACGTGTTCGTCACCCTGCGCCCGCGCGACGAGTGGCGCCCCGGGCTCACGCTTCAACAACTCGTCGCCGAGCTCGACGCCGCGCTGCACGCCTCGGGAGAGGAAGCCGAGCTGTCCTTCACGCAGCCGATCCAGATGCGCTTCAACGAGCTGCTCGGCGGCTCGGTCACCGACGTGTCGGTCAGCCTCTACGGCGAAGACCAGCGCGCGCTCGACGAGGCCGCCGCCGCCGTGAAGGAGCTGCTGCTGCGCGAGCCCGGCGCCGCCGACGTGCGCATCCTCGCGCCGCCCAACGTGCCGATGCTCACCGTGAAGCCGCGCCCCACCGACGCCGCGACCGCGGGCCTCGACTCGGCCGACGTGCTGCTCACGGTGCAGGCCGCTCGGCAGGGTCGCGAGGTCGGCCTCACGTGGCGCGGGCCGACGCGCGTGCCCATCATGCTCCGCCAACGTCACGCCGAGCCGGCCACGCTCTTCGGCAGCACCGCGGTCCCGACGCCCAACGGCGGCGTGGTGAGCCTCGAGCGCGTCGCCGAGCTCGACTCGAGCGAAGCGCCGGGCCTCGTCAACCGCCGCAACGGCTCGCGCCGCGTGATGGTGGGCTTCAACGTGCGCGGCGCTGACCTCGGCACCGTGGTCGAGCACGCGCAGGCGAGCCTCGCCGCCGCCCCGCCCCTGCCCCGCGGCGTCAACGTCGAGTGGGGCGGTCAGTACGAGTCGCTGCAGCAGGCGCGCGCGCGGCTGGCCCTCGTCATTCCCGCGGTGCTGGCGCTCATCTTCCTCGTGCTCTTCTCCGCGTTCCGCGCGCTCTCGCCGGTGCTGGTGGTCTTCAGCCACGTGCCCTTCGCGGCGGTCGGTGGGCTCGTGGCGCTCGCGCTGCGCGGGCTGCCCATCTCGCTCTCGGCGGTCATCGGCTTCATCGCGCTCGCCGGCATCGCGGTGCTCAACGGCGTGGTGCTGCTGACGTCGATCGTCGAGCTCGAGCGCCAGGGCGTGGAGCCCGCGAAGGCCGCGCTCGAGGCGGCCGAGGAGCGCGTGCGCCCGGTGCTGATGACCGCGCTCGTGGCGATGCTCGGCTTCGTGCCGATGATGCTCGCGTCGGGCCCGGGCGCCGAGGTGCAGCGGCCGCTGGCGACGGTGGTGGTGGGCGGTCTCTTCAGCTCGACCGCGCTGACGCTGGTGGTGCTGCCGACGCTCTACCGGTTCTTCAAGCGCCGCCCCGCCACTCCGCCTGCCGCCGCTGAAGAGGGTGCGTGACGTGGTCGCGCTGCGCGTCCTCGTGGTGGAGGACCAGCCAAAGATGGCGCGCATGCTCCAGCGCGGCCTCTCGGAAGAAGGCCACCAGGTCGACCTCTGCCTCGACGGTACGCGCGCGCTCGCCCAGCCCTTCGACGTGCCCTACGACGCGGTGGTGCTCGACTGGGGCCTGCCCGGCGTCGACGGCCTCACCGTGTTGCGCACGTGGCGCGCCCGCGGGCTGCACGTGCCGGTGCTGCTCCTCACCGCGCGGGGGACGGCGGGCGAGAAGGCGACCGGCCTGCGCGCGGGCGCCGACGACTACCTCGTCAAACCGTTCGACTTCGACGAACTGCTGGCGCGGCTGCAGGCGCTGGCGCGGTGACGTCGAGCGCGCGCGGGCTGCGACAATCTCGTCTCGATCGCAGGCACGGAGATGGAGCAAGGACGTTCCCGCCGCTCGCAAGCACGTTGGCACTCGACGTGCTGTGGCCAGCCGCATGCGACCCTCGATCCTCGGCCTGACGGTGCTGGGCTTCGTCTCGTGTGGTCCCGACTTCACCGGGGACCGGAACATCTATTCCTTCAGAACCACGCTGAGCCGGCCGACGCAGAAGTGGAAGCCCGACACTCCGGTCGCGCTCGGCGAGTCCTTCTTCTTTGAGAACAACACGCTGTGCTTCTTCTCGTGCGCCCCGGCTTTCACCGGCGCGTCGATGGTGCCGCCGAACGGGGTGCTGATCGGCGATCCGCTGCGGGAGGTGACCGCGAGCCAGGTGGGGTCGACCTCCATCGTCACCAACGCCGCTGGTGATTCCTTCGGCGTCACGGTGCGCGAACCCGCGGGGCTCACGCTGGTCGACCCGCTGGAGCTCAGCCGGCCCGACTGGCCGCAAGTGCGAGGACCGGGCGACGGCGGACCACCACGCTTCCCCGACCCGGGCGCCGAGGAGCTGGTGGTGGGCGCCGACGCCGGGCTCTACCTCGACATCGTGCTGGTCGATGACGGCGGCCACTTCCTCGCCAGCCGCAGCGGCCTTCGCGTCAACAGCGACGCAGGCGACACCACCGCGCGCAGCGCACAGATCGATGGCCGGTTGATCGACATCCACACCGGCGCCGTGGGCACGACCGGAGACGCCAGGATCTCGCGCTACGACGGTGGTCTCTCACGCACGTGGTCGATCCGCACCGCGGGCCCCGAGGAGATCACCAGCCTCGAGCTCGCCCAACTCTCACTGGGTCGCGAGGCGATTCTTCACGCCGTGGTGCGCCGCGCCGACGGCGGCGTCTTCTTCGAGCCCGAGCTGGTGTGGACCGTCGAGGGTGGCGTGATCGACTTCGACTACACGACGTACCGCAGCGATCTGCGCACGCGGCGTGACGTGAAGATGTACCGCGCGGTCTACGACGGAGGCGTGGCCGTGGCGACGGTCAGGGCCAATGGGCTGACCGCCAGCGTGATCGTCGACGCCCTCGAGAATGAACCGCCGCCCGAGCCGCGACCGCCCCCGCCTTCGCCGCGGCAGGGCTGCGGGACCACGGGCGTGCTCGGCGTTGGCTGCGTCGTCTGCCTCGCGCTCGTCTGGCGCAAACGCCGACGCGGAACCGCGTGACGAACTCGCTGGTGCTCGCACGCACTGGGGCTACCTTCCGACCGCATGAGCGACGTTCCGCGGTGCGCCGAGCACCAGGAAGAGGCGACCACCACCTGCCAGCGCTGCGGGGCATTCACCTGCCTGCAGTGCACCTCCAAGCCGTACTGCGCGGGGTGCTTCAAGCTGCTGACCGACGCCGCGGGTGGAATTCCGCCGCACGCAGCGCAGCCACTGCTGCAACTGGCGAGATACAGCTGGGGGTTCTTCGCGCTCGCCGTCCTCACCTTCAAGGTTCCCTTCGCGGCGTGCTTCGCGCCGGTGCTGCTGCTGACGGGTTTCGTCGCCGGGGTGTGGTCGTTGAGCCGCGGGCGCACCGTGCCTGGCGTCGCCCGCTCAGCGTGGGCAGGCGTGATTCTGAACGCACTCGGGCTCGCGCTCCTGTGGAAGCTGCCCGGCTTCGTCAGCGGGCACTGAGCGCCGCCACCGCGAAACGTGGTGAGTAGAGTGGTCGCGATGCGCGTACTCGTGGTGGAGGACCAGCCGAAGATGGGGCGCATGCTCCAGCGCGGCCTCTCGGAAGAGGGCCACCAGGTCGACCTCTGCCTCGACGGAGAGCGCGCGCTCGCCCAGGCCTTCGACGTGCCCTACGACGCGGTGGTGCTCGACTGGGGCCTGCCCGGCGTCGACGGCATCACCGTGCTGCGCACCTGGCGCGAACGCGGCCTCGACGTGCCGGTGCTGTTGCTCACCGCGCGCGGCACGACCGGCGAGAAGGTGACCGGCCTGCGCGCCGGCGCCGACGACTATCTCGTCAAGCCGTTCGACTTCGACGAACTGCTCGCGCGCCTCGAGGCGCTCACCCGCCGCGCGAGCGCGAACGACGGCACGGTACGGCTGGGCGACGTGACGCTCGAGCTGCGCCGCCGCGTGCTGCGGAAGGGCGAACAGGAAGTGACGCTCACCAACCGCGAGCTCGCGCTGTTGACCGAGCTGCAGTCGCTGGGCGGCGACACCGCGACGCGCTCACGCCTGTTGCTCAAGGTGTGGGGCGGTGACTTCGAGGGCACCGGCAACGTGGTCGACGTGTACGTCGGCTACCTGCGAGCGAAGCTCGAGCGGCTCGGCACGAAGGCGGTGCGCATCGAGGCGGTGCGTGGCGTCGGCTACCGGCTGGTGACCGACACGTGAAGCTGACCACGCGCATGTGGCTGTCGGGCGCGCTCGCGCCAGCGCTGGTGATGGCTGTCTCTTCCGCGGTCGCCGGACAGATCTTCCGCGCGGCCCTCGAGTCGTCGCTCGACCGCGCGCTGCTCGCGCAAGGCGCCGCCGAGTCGGTCTCGCTCTTCGACCGCACCGACGGTCCGCACCTCCACATGGCCGAATCGCCGCTGCTCGCCGAGGTCGCCGCGTTCGCGCCCACCGGCGAGCTCTTCTCGTCGAGCGGCGCGCTGATGGCGCACTTCCCGCCGACGGTGCACCCCGCCGCGCCCGTCTCTCCGCCCCTCGAGGGCCCCGCCAGCGAGCTGCGCACCACGGGCGAGGGAGACGCGCGGCGCCGCGAGTTGCTGGTGCGCGTGCTGCACCCCTCGGGCGAGCACTACGTGCTGCGGCTGTCGGCCTCGCTCGCGCAGCTCGACGGCAGCGTGCGCACCTTTCACGTCACCGCGCTCTTCGTGGTGCTCGCGGTCGGGCTGCTGCTCGCGGCGTTCCAGGCGATCTCCGGCCGGCGGCTCTCGGCGCGCATCGCGTTGCTCAGCCAACACCTCGCGCGGCTGCGGCACGGCCAGCTCGACACCCCACCCGCGCACGACGACGGCGACGATGAGATCGCCCAGCTCCGCGCGGTGCTCGCCGACACCACGGAGCAGCTCAAGCAAGCGCGCGCGGTGCAAGACCGGCTGCTCGCCGACGCCGCGCACGAGCTCCGCACGCCGCTGACGCTGATGCGCACCACCCTCGACCTCGCGCTCCGCAAACAGCGCAGCGCCGACGAGCTGCGCGAAGCCCTGCAGGACGCGCGCGCCGAGGTCGACCGCCTCGCCCGGCTCGCGAGCGCGCTGCTCGACGTCGCCGCTGCCGGTCGCGGGTGGGACCTCACCTCACAGCCGCTCGAGCCGCTGGTGCAAGACTCCGCGGAGGCCGCGCGCGCCGAGGCCGAGGAGCGCGGCGTGTTGCTCGAGCTCGACGTCGCCCCCGGCGCTCGCGCGAAGGTGCACGCCGCCGCGTTCCGCCAGGCGCTCGACAACCTCGTCGGCAACGCGCTCCGCTACGCGCCCCGCGGCACCACCATCACCCTCTCGGTGAGGCCGCACGGCGACAACTGGCGCCTCGACGTGCGCGACCGCGGACCGGGCATCCCACCGCACGCGCTGGAGGCGGTGTTCGCGCCGTTCCACCGCGAAGACGCCACCGCGGCGACCGGTTCGGGCCTCGGGCTCGCCATCGCCGCCGAGGTGATGCGCCAACACCGTGGCCGCGCGTTCGCCACCACGCCCACCGACGGGCCCGGCGCTCTCGTCTCACTGGAACTCCCCCGGGACGCCGATGACCCGCCGTCGGCAGCGGGCACGAACGTGCGCTAGATCTCTGCCGCATGTGCCGAAACATCAAGATGCTCCACCACTTCGAGCCGCCGGCCACGCGCGAGGAGATCCACGCGTCGGCGCTCCAGTACGTGCGCAAGCTCTCGGGCATGAACGCGCCGTCGAAGGTGAACGAGAAGGCCTTCGCGCGCGCGGTCGACAAGGTGATGAAGGCCACCGTCGAGCTCTTCGACGCGCTCGAGGCGCACGGCCCGCCGCACACCCGCGAAGAGGAGGCCCGCAAGGCGAAGGAACGCGGCCAGAAACGCGAAGAGCAGGCGCGCAAGAAGTGGGCGGGCGTGCTCGCCTGAACCGGGGGACCTCGAGGTGAACGCTCAGCTGTTGGCGGTGGTCACGTACGCGTTGCTGGTCGTCGTGTGGACGATCATCCTCGTGCTCTACGCGCGCCACGCCCGCAGCGCCGCGAAGGACGGCATCATCGCCGTGCTCGTGGTGGTGCTCACGCTCGACGCGCTCAAGAACGTCGTCGAGAACGTCTACTTCGGGCTGGTGTGGGCGACGAACTACGGGGCGCTCCCCGACGCGGTGCGGGTCATCAACACGCCGCTCGCGGTGAGCCTGGTGAAGCTCGTCAACCTCGCGACCGCCGTCATCATCCTCGCGCTGCTGGTGCGCCGCTGGGTGCCCGCCGAGCTCGATCGCCGCCACGCCCAGCGCGACGAAGAGACGAAGCTGCGCGCCGAGCTCGAGTCGAACCTCCGCGCGGCGAATGACGCCAACGAGCGCCTGCGACTGGTGGTGAAGGCGTCGAGCAACTTCATCTGGGACGCGAACCTCGAGACCGGGGAAATCACCGCGTCCAACGACGTGCGAGACTGGCTCGGCTACCGCGACCAGCCCTGGCCACCCGAGCCGTGGCATCGCATCGTGCACCGCGAAGATCGCCGCCGCGTCGCCGACGCCGTCATCGCCACCATCAAGGGCCAGACCGAGGTCTACGACCTCAAGCACCGCGTGGTGCACTTCGACGGCCGCGTGAGCCACGTGTGGTCGACCGGCGTCACCACGCGCAACGCCGCCAACCGCGCGGTGCGCTTCGTCGGCGCGGTGCGTGACATCTCCGCGCAGGTCGCCGCCGACGAGCAACGGCTGCACGCGCAGAAGCTCGAGGGCCTCGGGCTGCTGGCCGGCGGCATCGCGCACGACTTCAACAACCTCCTCTCGGTGATCGGCACCAGCGTCGACGGCGCGCGCGATCTCCAGGGCCCCGCGCTGCGCGAGTCGCTGAGCACCATCAAGCTCGCGGTCGTCCGGGCCTCGGCCTTGACGCGGCAGCTGCTGGTGTACGCGGGCCATGGCGCCCAGACGCTGAAGCCGGTGGACCTGAACGAGCTCGTCGCCGGCATGGGCGAGCTGCTCACCGTGACCGTGCCGCGCAAGGTGAAGCTCGACCTCGGGTTCGGCGCCGAGCTGCCGGTGGTCACCGCCGACGAAGGCCAACTGCAGCAGGTGGTGATGAACCTCATCACCAACGCGTCAGACGCCATCGCCGCCGTTTCTCCCGAGCGCGACGGCGTGGTCTCGGTGCGCACCGATCGCGTCACCTCGCCCGACGGCGCGTTGCAGGTGCGCCTCACCGTCACCGACAACGGCATCGGCATGAGCGCGGAGACCCAGGCGCGCATCTTCGACCCCTTCTTCACCACCAAGGGCGCCGGCCGCGGGCTGGGCCTCGCCGCGCTGGCCGGCATCATTCGCTCGCTGCAGGGCTCGATCTCGGTCGACAGCACGCCCGGCGTGGGCACGACGTTCACCGTGCTGTTGCCCGGCCAGCCCGCGCCGCCGCGGAAGGTGCGCGCCACGGAGCCCGCCGCGACCCCGGCGGTCAACGCGCGCGTGCTGCTGGTCGACGACGAAGAGCTGCTGCGCCGCAGCGCCTCGCGGTTGTTGCGCCTGCTCGCGTGCACGGTCGACGAAGCCGCCAACGGCCGCGAGGCGGTCGAGAAGGTGAAGGCCAACCCGAGCGCGTACGACGCGGTGCTGATGGACCTCACCATGCCCGTGATGGACGGCGCCGAGGCCGGCCTCGAGATCCGCGCGCTCGCGCCGACGCTGCCGGTCATCATCTCGAGCGGCTATTCCTCGCAGCCGCTGCCGATCGGCCCGCGCTTCCACTCGCTGGGCAAGCCCTACACGCTCGAGGCGCTGATCTCGGTGTTCGGCGAGGCGCTCGCGAAGGCGCCCGCGTCTGCTCAGACGTCGTAGTCGCGCTCGAAGAGCGTCTGGCCCTCACCCGACACGAAGCGCACGTGCACGCGGCGAGTGACGGGGTCCAGGTCGAGCAGCGTCACGTTGTTGATCGACGACGCGAAGTCGAACTGCGGCGGCGCGGGGTACGAGAGCGCGGGGTTGGGCAGGTTGCTGCCCGCGGGCCCGGTGGCGAACTCGAGCTGCTTCTCGCCCGGCCCGGTGAGCGCGACGCGGCCCGCGACGCCCATGTGAAAGTCGCCGCTGAGCCACAGCACACCGGGTTGGGAGTCCATGAACTCCAGCACCTCGCGCCGCTGCTCGGGCCAGCCTTCCCAGCGATCGTCGGCGAGTGCGCCATAGAGCGCCCCGGGGAACGAGGAGATCGGCACCGAATTCATGATCAGCTTGAACGTCGCGGGGCTCGCGGCGACTGCGCTCTTCAGCCAGTCGAGCTGCGCGCGCGAGATGTACTCGTGGGTCGTGTGGTTGCGCTCCCCGCGGCAATCGAGCACGAAGATCTGCGCGGTGTCGCCCCAGCGGCGGCTGCGCCAGATGCGCTCGGGCGCGTCGCGCCGCATCGGCTGGTGCTCGAAGAAGACCCTGCGCGCGTTCTCGACCTGCCGCACGTCGTCGAGGTCGCTCAAGTTGTCGACGGCCTCGTGGTCGTCCCACGTGGCGATGGTGCTCGTCGCGGCACGGATGGCGCGATTCGGAAAACGCGCCAGCCCTTCGCGCCACTTCGCGCGGTACTCGTCTTCGCTGAACGCGCCATCGGCGTACACCGCGTCACCGAGGCACAGCCAGACATCGAGCTCGACGTTCTCGGCGGCCCACTTCAGCGGCGCCAGCGGCTGCGTCTGCCGCGCACACGAGGTGGCCATCAACGACAGCGGCACGAGCGCACCCGGCGCCGGAGCGGTCTTGAACTGCCCCTTCTCACTCGAGAGCTCACCACCGACGAAGCGGTAGCCGTACCAGGTGAACGGGCTCAGCCCCTCGAGCGTGCGGGCGACGATGCCCGTCGCGTCGGGGCTCACGTCGAAGCGCGAGACCTGAGCCTCGTCGGCGCGCGGCCACACCTCGAGGACGAGCGCCTCGGTGCCGGTGAAGCGTGTCCACACCACGACCGTGTCGGCGCCGGCGTCACCGCTCGCGACCCCGAGGGGAAAACCGGGCAGCGCGCCAGGCTCGTCGGGAATGCGGCGGCACGCACTCGCCGCGAGCGCCGCCAACACCGCACGCCGCGTGAGCTGCGCCCTCACCGCACCGCCTCCCACGCGCCGCTCGCCTCGAGCACGTCCCACGCGACCATCGACACGAGGCACACGAGGATGCCGGTGATCATCACCGCCTGGCCGCGACCGAACGAGCTCTCCTCGAGGCCCGCGCCCACGCCGAGCGTCGCGACGCCGACGCCGCCGCCGAGCAGCGCCCACCGCGACTTCGCCCACGCCGACTGGCGAATCACGTCGGGCGGCTTCGCTTCTCCGAGGTGCCCCGCGATGAAGGGAAGCAACGCGTGCGTCACCGAGGCGTTCAAGCCCACCGACAGCGCGAGCGCTTCGGGCGTCAGCCACGGCCGCGGGCGCCCATCGACCATGAGCGGAATGGCGTGCACCAGGACGCCGGCGGCGATGGCGACGAGCGTGGTGGCGACGCTGGTGGCGATGGCCGAGAACCCGAAGCCCACCGTCGGCAGCTCGCGCTTGAAGGTGACGCTCGCGGGCACGGGTCGCGCAGCAGGAGCGGGCGCCGGCTCATCCGCGCGGGCGGGCAGTCCAACGACGAGTGTCAGCACCAGGGCGAGGCAACGCACGAGCGGGAAGGAAACTAGCCCACCCTTCGTGCTACTCGCGCGCTCATGCATGACGTGGCGATCGTCGGGGCCGGCCCCGGGGGAGCAGCAGCAGCGGTGGCGCTCGGTCAGCGCGGCATCAAGGACGTGGTGTTGCTCGACCGCGAAGGCTTCCCCCGCGACAAGACGTGCGGCTCGGGCCTCTCTCCCAACGCGCTGAAGCTCGTCGACCAACTCGGCATCGGCGACGACGTGCGCCGGCTGGGGCACGCCATCAACACCGTGCGCGTGGTGACGCGCGGCGGGCGGGAGCTGGTCATCTCGAGCGACGCGGCGGCCATCGTGCTCTTGCGGCGCGAGTTCGATCACCTGCTGGTGAAGAAGGCGCAGGACCTCGGGGTGCAGCTCCAGACTCCGTTCCGCGCCGACGCGCTCCTCGAAGAGAACGGCCGCGTCGTGGGCGTGCGCGGGTTCGACGGCCGCGAGGTGCGCGCGAAGGTGACGCTCTTCGCCGACGGGGCGCACTCGCTGTTCAGCCTCGACCGGCGCCCGAAGCGCAGCATCAGCACGCTCATGGGTTGGTGGGAGAACTTCGAGTCGACGCCGCACACGCTCGACATGATCTTCGACCGCGAGGTCGCCCCGCTCTACGGGTGGATGTTCCCCGAGACGCCCGAGCGCGTGAACATCGGCATCTGCATCGACGGGCAGGACGAGAGCGGTGAGAAGTCGGCGAAGAACCTCCGCGCGACGTTCGAGGCCTTCTTGCAGCGCCACTACGGATCCAAGCTCGCGAAGGCGAAGCAGCTGGGCAAGTGGAAGGGCCACCCCATCGTGTACACGACGTGGGTCGACTCGGTGCACCGCCCGGGCGCGCTGTACCTGGGAGAAGCCGCGCGCATCACGCACAACGCGACCGGCGAGGGCATCAGCCAGGCGATGGAGTCCGGCATCATGGCGGCCGAGGCCGTGACCGAGGTGCTGCGCCAGGGCACGCGCGAAGAGAAGGCGTGGGGGCGCTACTTGAACCGCCACCGCATGCGCTTCACCGGGGCGTTCGTCGCGGGGCACGCGCTGCGAGGCGTCATCGACTCCCCGATGCTCGACACGGTCGCCGACGTCTACAACAACCCCTTCATCCGGAAGATCGTGACGAAGGTGCTCGGCAGCGCGCTGGCGGGCAGCTCGGTGAACGCGCAGTAGCCTGGGAGTCGCATGAAGCTGTTTTCGAAGCGCCTCGAGAACCCGAAGACCGGGAAGGTCCTGCAGATCTACGTCGATGGCACGCGGGTGCAGCTGATTCGGTTCAAGAAGAACTCCGACGCGCCGGCGGAAGACGAGCTCGTGCAGCTCAAGACGAATGAAGCGGCGATGCAGACGGCGAATCGCTTCATCGAGGCGCAGTTCAAGAAGGGCTACGTCGACGTCAGCGGGCCGAAGCCCGAGCTCGAGCTGAAGAAGGGCGAGGACCCGCGCGAGGCGCTGAAGCGGTTCTCGAGCACGGCCAGCCGGGAAGACCTCGAGCGCTTCACCGAGCGTCACGCGAAGGCGCTCTTCGGCACGCTCGCCCCGCACTGGAACGTCGAGCTCATCGAGGCGCAGTGGAAAGACGGAGCGCTCGACGCGTTGGCGATCGTGCCGCCCGACGACAGCGGCGACGTCACGTGCCACGAGCTGACGCGGGCGGTGCTCGCGCTGCCGATCGCCGAGCGCGTGCGTGAGCTGACCTTCGGCGTCGCCGGCTACACCAAGCACGGCGCGACCGACGACTGGAGCCGCACCTTCAGCGCGGTGTGTGCGGCGCCCGCGGCGGCGGGCCTGACCCGGCTCGCGTTCGACTACGCGGCGGACGAGACGGTGCCGCCACTCGAGTCGATCGTGATCGGCGATCTCAGCGCGGGCTTCGAGCGGCTGTCTTCGCTCGAGTCGCTGTCGTTTCGTGGGCACGGGTTGAGCTGGGCGAATGCGACGCTCCCGAAGCTCAAGTCCCTGAAGTGGAAGTTCCGGGCGTTCGCGGCGGCCGACGTGACGGCGCTGCTGTCGGCGAAGCTGCCAGCGCTCGACCGGCTCGAGCTGATGGGTGAGGTCGACGACGCCATCGCGGCGCAGCTGCTCGACGGGCTCGCGCGGTGTGCGCCTGCGTGCACGGTGCAGCTCTCGGCGCGGAAGCTCGAGGCGACGACGGAGTCGCGGTTGTTGAAGTTCAACACGCGACCGAAGATCCGCCGCCGTCAGCCCTGACTTAGGCCTTCACCGACGCAGCTGCGGAATCAGCAGCGGAAACGGGACGACGGCGACGAGCATCGCGATGCCCGCGGCGCGCGGGAGCTCGGCGGTCCACGCGGCGAGCGGCTCGAGGCCGAAGTAGAGGGCGATCGCGCCAGCAGCGACGCCGAACACCAGGCCGACGCCCCGCACCACCGGGAGGCGGGAGGCGTACTTGCGGCGCTCGTGGTCGAGCTCCATGCGCAGCGCGTCACGGCGGGTCATCAACTCGCGCGAGCGCACGTCGAGCGCGCGGACCTCGGCGGTGAGCTTGGTGCGCTCGGGATCGTCGGCGGGCTTCTTCGTCGGCTCGTCCTTCTTGAAGCGCTTCCAGAGCTCGGCGACTTCGTTCTTCAGATGGGACAGCTCGGCGGGGGTGGTCATGTGGCCTTCGAGGTGACGCGTCCAAGGGCGACCAGGACGACGATGGAGAGCATGGCGGCGAGGCGCAGCGGATCGTCAGCGCGCGCGTCGGGGGTGAGGGTGACGACGCCGGCGACCCAGAGCGCGGCGGCGGCGACGAGCAGCGCCCCGCGCACCACCCCGCCGATGAGCGCGCCGGCGCCGATGGGCTGGCTGGCGCGACCGAGCTCCTTCTCGAGGGTGGCGGTCTCGAGCTCGAGGCGCGGGGTTTCCTTCTGGAGGAGCGCCAAGCGGTGTTTCAGGGCGTCGATGGGCCCGTCGCGTCTCCGCTGGGCCGCACCTTCCCGTCGCGCCATCCACGTCTTGAGGAGTTGCGCCTCCGTCCTCAGCGTCACCACCTGCACCTGTGTCCGATCGTCCACGCTTCGCCGCATGGCTTGTCGGAATTGCAATGACCATTCCCCCTCTCCCCTTGGGGAGAGGGTCGGGGTGAGGGGAGTCACCAATCAGTCGTGAGGACCGATCGAAAAACCACTCGCCTGCCACCAGACGCTGAGAACCCCACCGGTGGGAAACGAGCGAACCAAGAACCGCCGCCCAACCCCAAGAGCATTGACCACTCGGTGAAGCTCGCCCTCCGCCGTACCCTCGAGGCGGGCCGCTTCATCGGCCGCAATGGCCAGCGTGAGCCAGGTCTGGTCATCCTCCCCGCCGTTCCAATCAATGCGCTCCGTGAAGACATTGATGAACCGCTGGCCGCACGAGCAAGCCGTGATCTGCAACGAGCAGTGCGACTCCTCGACGAGCGCGGCGACCCGAGTCGCACGAGCAGCCCCCCACGCGGTCTCAGCGTTCTCATTGGCGCACAGATGGCAGCTCACGGTTGAGCCCTCGGAACGAGCTCTTCACGCAGCGCCCGCAACTCTGCGAGGACGATCTCCCACAGCGCGCCGTTGTCCCTCTCAGTCGCGAGGGCGCTCTGGGCCTCAGCCAGAGCACTGGCCCAGTCCGATCGCGCCACCTCGACCGTGCGCACCTTCAGCTTGCGCTGCTTCACGAGGTGCTGCGCCTGCTCGCGGGTGAAGCCGTTCGCGTATGCGTGCGACGGTGGGAACTCGAGAGTCGTGACGACCGCGCGCTCTCGTTCGCCAAAGCAGTGCTGAAGCGCCTCGACTGCCGCGGCATCGTCGTCGGCCGACCGAATCACCTCGAGCACGTGATCGAGCATCGCGACGGCGACGCGCACCGCCTCTTCGTTGGCCGCACGTCGAATCGCACCGAGCGCCTTCTCGTTCTCGCGTTGAGCGGCCAACTCGAACCGGCGCAACAGAAACGCCCACACACAGTTGAAGATCGACATCAGCCCCTCGGGCGTGGCCACCGCCAGTGATACGGGGATCTCGACCGAGAAAACCTGGAGCGCTTCGAGGCCAATCCTCACCTGCTCGGCGAAGATGGCGTGCTCGAGCTCGATGCCGACCCGCGACGCGTCGGCGCTCGAGAGGTCCACCAGCCCAGTGGCGCCCTCGAGCCACCCCTGCCCGAGCAGCGGTCCGAGTCGCTCCTTCACGACCTCGAACGACAAGGGCCACGGCAGCGCCGCGACCAGGCGCGCGCGCTTCGTCGAGGCATCGACCTCAGTGGAGAGCCGGCCGTCGAAGACGCACACCGACTGGTCACCGGACTGCAGACCGCGCACTCTGCCTCGCTGACCGTCCAGCCTCACCGGCCATGCGCGGCCGCGCCAGTACGAAGAGTCGGGCGCACCACGCGTCGCGAGCTGCACGCACGCGTCGAGAACGTCGCTGACCCGGAACGAGGGGAACCACGCACCGCGGCCAGCGGCCCCGTTCACGAGCAGCATGGGGAGCGGTGGCTCGCCCTTCGCGACGTCCCTGCCGATGGCGGTCACGCGCACGTGCGTGAACTTCGGCGAGTCGAAATCAAACCGCCCCGTGAAGCCCTGGAACTCGACGAGCGGGAGTTGGCGGAGCGCTGGGTGGCCCAACTGCGCGAACGCGACGTGCGCCTGGGCTTCGGTGAGCGTGAGGCCAGCGGCGGCCAACTCCGGTGCGAGCGCTGAGACGGAAGTCCACCCGTTCCCCGAAGCGACGATCGCCTTCAACACCGACATCAGCGTCGGCGTGAGGCCGCTGATGGGGTCCGGCACTTCGTCGGCCTGCGTGAGGAGCGACGGGGAGCACCGAACCGGCGGGAGCAGAGTGTTCAGCGCGAGCGGCCAGAGTTCCTGCGCGGCGCTCGCTGAACCGGGTAGACCAGCGTGTCGGTCCAGCGCAGCGAGCCAACGACGCGGCGTCGTGTCGCCAGTGCGGTGTGAGCCGGTGCACGAGAAGCGCCACCTCCCAGCCACGAAGGTGAGCGAGCGCCTCCTCGAGCTGCGCAACCAACTTCGGGAAGGCATCGTGGGCTGGTGCGCTGCCGAATCCGCCGCTCTGCGGAGGTGGTCCAGCGAGCGGGAGCACCTCCCACGTCCCGACGTGTGGGGACGGCAATGACCCGCCGGCGACCGGCCGGATCCCTTCGGCCTTCTTCCGAAGCAGCTCGCGCTGTTGGACGAACTCCGCGTGCACCTTTCGTTCTTCGTCGATCACCGCGGTCGGCACCGATGCCGAATAGCCAGGCGTCATCCACCGCAACTCGATGGCCATCACGTCGCGCTCGAGTCGGGCGAGCTCCTGTTCCTCTTCGGCGGTCACGCCGTCCCCTCGATGAGTCGGCGCCGTTGCTCGCTCAGCTCGACGAGCACGACTTCCCACACGTCGACATCAGACGCTGGCTTCGACTCGCGCGCCCGCTCGAGCGCTCGCGCCCAATCGGCCCGAGCCATCTCGACGGTCCGCGTCTGCAGCTTGCGCTGCTTCACGAGGTACGCAGCCTGCTTGCGCGTGAAGCCTCTCTCGTACGAGTGCGACACCGGGAACTCGAGGGTCGCCAACGCCGCGCGGTCGGCGTCGGTGAAGCAGCTCTGCAGCGCCTCGATCGCCGAAGCGTCGTCGTCAGCCGAACGGATGAGTTCCTGAACTTTCGGCAGCATCACCAGCGCGACGCGCACCGCCTCTTCTTCCTCGGCACGACGTCCGGCCTCCGTGGCCCCCGCCTCGAGCCGCGCCTTCGCGATCGCGAAGCGGAGTTGAAGAAACTCGATCACGGACTCATGAACGTGTCCGCGGAAGCCTTGCGGGTGGAACATCGCGGGAATGGCGATGCCAAATGGCTGAAGTTGCATCAGAGCCATCGCGGTCTGCCTGGCGAACACAGGGTGTCGCAGCTCGACACCAACACGCACACCTTCCGCGCCGGACAAGTCCACGACTCGAGCGACGCCGATCAACCAAGGATGGCTCAGGTGTGGCTCGAGACGTCTTCGCGCCTCGTCGAACGTGAGTGGCCACGGAGGATGTGCCACGACTCGGGGGTCCGCCGAGCTCACGTCATAGATCACAGTGCCGCGAAGCCGGCGCGCCTGGTCCGGGTGAGGGGTCCAGATGTGGTGGCGCGTTGGCGCGTATGAGCGTGAGGCCACGTCGGGCGTGAGTTCCCCGATGCACTCGAATGGCTCAACCCGCAGCGGGCCACCGCCGATCACGCGACTCACCAGACGAATGCACAAGCGGAGCACACCGCTTGCGGACACCGGTGGAATCCAGCGACCGGACGCCGCCGCCCCATTCACCAACAACATCGGCAGTGGGGGCTCCCGCCGTGACACCTCGACTCCGAGGTACCGGCACCGCGCGTGCGTGATCGTCGGCTCGTGGGGCTCAAGGCGGTTCAGACCGTGCAGTTCGACGAGAGGGAACGCACGCACCAACGGGTGGCCCATGACGATCAGCGCCCGCTCAACCGCGCGCGACTCAGCCACGACCCCGCGTCCATGCATCTCGGCAACGACGTCACTGACGCGAGCGAATCGCCCGCTTGGTGGAGCGACGACGACGAGTGCGTTCAAGACCTCGCGCTGAAACGCATTGAGACCAGTCAGCACGTCGACCGGCTCAGCACCGTCGAGCAGCAATCTCGGCGCGACATCATGTATCGCCGTCGGTTGTGGGTCGCCGCCGTGATCGAGGCCTCTTGCGAGCGCTCGCAGCCCAACGTGACGATCCGCCGCTGCGATCAGCTGCTCGCCTGCCGCTTCACCGCGCCACGACTCGCCGAGATCCGCAAGGCGTGTTCGCACGCGCGCGAAGTCGTCGCCCTGCCAATCGAGAGCGAGCAGGAACTGCAACTCCTGCCCGAGCGCGACGAGGTCGCGCGGTTCCTTGCGCAGAGTCGCCGTCACCCCGAAGGCGGGCGTCGCACTCGACTCGGCTTGCCCCATCGGGAGCGCGCCCCAGGTCCCTGCATAGGTCGATGACAAGGTACCCGACTCCGCGGGCGCGGAACGCTGCGCCAACTTCGCCACGAGGGCGTCTCGCCGCGACTCGAGGTCGGCGTAGTGCTCGCGCTCCTCTTCCATCACCTTGAGAGGAAGACTCGTCGTGTAGCCCGGCCTCATCCGCCGGAGATCGATCGCCGCCAGGTCGCGCTCGATGCGCTCGAGTTCACGTTCCTCGTCCACGCGGTGCCAACGATAGCGCCGTCAGTTCAGTCCGGTCACCGCGCGCGTCTTACAGACTGGTTTCTCCTCACCCCGACCCTCTCCTCCTCGGGAGGAGAGGGAGATCGTTTCATTCGACTCGGGTCGCGGTGACGAACCCCACGCACATCTCCTGGTCCTCCCCCCAGTTGAGCCACCGGGGCTTCTGCTTCACGCCATCGATGATCCGCTGCGTCACCACGGTGTTGTCGAACTCACAATCGACCAACAACCGATCCTGCGGCCCCAATCGAATCGCCTTCGCGAGCCGGTAATCGCCCTGCCACCCGTGATTCCACGCGTCGATCTGCAGCAGGCATTCCTGCGTCCCATTCGCGCGCAGAATCCACACCCCGCCCTTCTTCCCGCGTTCGTGCATGTGCAGGTTCACCGCGTGCAGATCGAAGCTCGCCCCGCCCGCGATGCGCCCGGGAGAATCCGCGTACGAGAACCGCGTCGAGCTCGCGTCCGGAGCGATCGGCATCCCGCCCACCAACCACCCCGGGTTGTAGATGCTCAACGTCACGATGGGCGTCACCGGCGCCGTCTGCGTGCGCAGCTGCACCGACGTGCGGTCCGCCTTGAAGCCGCTCTTCGCGGGAAGGCTGTAATGCATCGTCAACACCACGCGGTCCGTCGGGTCGACGCGGAACCCGCGCCCGTCGAAGGTCTGCGGCTCGAAGAAGCTCCCGCCGAGCCCGCTCTTGATCGACCCGAGAATCCCGCCGGGACAGCTCCACCCCGGCTCGGCCGTCTGCGCGTCGAGGTCTTGCAGCTTCTTCAAGTCACTCTCGGCCACGGTGAGCACCAGCGAGTGGTGCATCTGCTCGCGCACGCCCGGCTTGATGTCGATGCCCGTCACGTAGCGCGTCTCGGTGAACCCGGTCTCCAGCAGGAAGCACCGCGTGTCCTCGGAGTTCACCGTCGCCACCGGCGTGTACTCCTCGGGCATGGTGAGCGTGACGTCGGCATCGAGCGTCGGCCGCGCAGGCACGACGGGCGCCGGCTGCACATTCCCCTCCACCACGCCGTCGTCGATCCACCCGAGCAGCAGCGCGCGCTCGTCCGCCGTCAACGACGCCGGATTCTGGAACTCCCCGCAGCACGGCGCCGGCGGCCACGGAGGCATGCGCCGCGTCTCCACCGCATCCCGCACCGACGCCTTCAACTCGCTCACCGCCGCGTACGTATCGAGCGACATCGGCGCATTGCCGCCCTCGCGGTGACACGACATGCACTTGCGCGCCATCAACGGCGCCACGTCGTCGTGCCACGTCGCGCCCGGCTTCCCCGCGCCATCACCGCTCGCGCAGAACGTCCCGCGCGGCTCGAGATCGAGACAGCCGCTCGACATGAACACCACCAGCAACACCGCCGCTCTCATGTCGCCTTCCCCAGCGTCAGCGTCACGTTGAACTGAAACGTCCACTTCCCCTGGCCCCACACGGTGCCGGTCGGCAAGTCAGACCGCCACGTCGTCGTCGCCAGCGGCGGCCCGAGCACGCCCACGTCAGGGATGATCTTGAACCGCCCGAGCCGCACCACCACGCCCACCGCGCCGCCGAGCATCAACATGTTCAACGTGCCGCCCGCCTGCCCCGCGTTGAGCCCGTACACGCTGTCGTGCACGCGCGGAGCGAACACCAACTGCACGCGCTGACTCAGCGGCACGCCGATGAACACCGGCACGCTCACCTGCGCGGTCCCGACGAGCAGCCCCGACGGCACCCACAACGTCCCCGCGACGCTCGGCGCGATCGACACCACCACGCCCTCGCGCCCGGTGAGCATCACCTTCGTGCCCAGCTCGAAGCCGCCCGGCCCGTACTTCACGCCGAGGTCGACGCGGTCGACGAGCCCGTACCGAAACGCGACCGCGCCCATCGGGTACACGCTGAGCGCATCGGGCGGCGCGAGGTTGGCCTGCGCCTGCGAGGTCAGCTCCGCCGCGAGCTCCCAGTTCTTGCGACCCAGCGTCTCCGGCGACTGGAAGAGACCGACCGACGCGCAGCCGCTGCCGAACACCATCAGCAGCAACGAGAGCCAGGCGACGCGCACGCGCCTTCGTAGCCCGGGCACCGCCGTGGATTCACGCCTCAGTTGAAGCGCGCCAACAGGTCCCGCATCGACGTGGTCGCGTTGCCCGCGAACAACAGCGCCCCGCCCGCGAACACCGCGTACAGCACGCCCTTCGCACGCCCCGAAAGCTTGTCGCCCACCGCCTCGCGCTGCCGCACGAACCACCACACGCACGCCGCGCCAAACGCCACCTCGAGCGCGAGCGCCACGAAGATGGTCACCGGCGCCTCGTAGAGACCGAGCCCCAGCTTCAGCGAACCAGCCCCCGCGGCCTCGTGCTTCCACCCGCAGAGGAAGTCGCACACCAGGTGACCGACGACCAACGCCGCCGCCCAGCCGGCGAGCGCCTTGTCCTTCCACACCGCGAAGACCAGCGCGCCCATCAGCGCCGCCTGCACCAGCACCGCGACGAGGCCGTGGCTCCACAGCATCGAGACCTTCATGTTCACGATGCTCACGTCGAGGAAGCTCGAGGGCTCGGTTGGCTCCACGCCCACCACCGCGAGCGCCAGCCAGAGCAGATCGCCGAATTGTCCGCACACCAACAGCAGCCACAGCGGCCACCCCTTGTTCTTCGCCCACGGCAAGAGCGCCGTCGCGTAGTGACCCATGGTCATGGCTTCTCGCTCCTGCGAGCGGCCCACACGCACAGGCCGAGCATCGCGAGGTAGCTCACCACCAGGAACGCCACCGTGCTGTTCATGCGGAAGTCCCTCCCCGGGACCGCCGCACTATACACTGTCTAGTTCACCTCAACGGGTGTCGTAGGCCGACACGACATAAAGAGTCGGAACATCACCTGACAGCGGCAGCCCGCAGAGAACCGAGCTGTCGCCGAAGCAGTCGTAGTCCTCAATCGCTGACGCCCCGCCATCCGGTCGATGGTACGTGCGTTGACCTGGCCACACTCGCTCGCCTGGCTTGAGACCCGTGTCGACCTGGGTCACCACCATGACCTGGTGACCGGCGACCGAGAGGAGCTCGCCGGTAATCGCGCCCGGAGTCTGCGTCGAACGTCGGAGGACGCCACCGCGGTCGAAGAGCTGCAACTCGCCGCGATTCGTCAGCACGACCAACTGTCCGTCAGCGTCGAACACAGCGCTCGTTCGGAACTCATCGACCTCCAACGACCACCTTCGACGCAAGGAGGTGCCGTCGAGGCTCAGCACCGAAGTGCTGCTTCCGCCGTCCGGCCTGAAGCCAATTTCCTCTGACCACACCACCAATTCGCCAGTCGCCGATTGCGCCACGCCGGCCGGCGTGAAGGGCAAGCCGCCATCGGCGCGCCCCACTCCGGCTGTCACTGCCCCAAAGCGGTCGACCAACAACAACTCAACCCCTGCGGGGCGCGAAACGACCACTGGGACCGGATCACCGACCGTCTCGTTCTCTGCGAGCGGGATCAGCGCCGAGCCAACGTCGCTCGGGAGTTGAGGCGACCACGCGAGCGTCCCGGACGCGACGTCGAGCGCGAATGGGGCTCCGCCCTCTCCTCGAAAGAACACGCGGTCGCCGCCGCGGAGCGGAACCCCGCTGCCGGGAACGGACCACGCCTCAGCTCCATCGGCGGTCGTCCGCCGCAACTGCCCGCCGGAATTCCACACCAGACTCCCATCGTCGAAAACCGCGGGACTCCGCCGGCTCCACGCCACACTGGGCTTGTCGCGGAACACGACACTCGGACCAAGCACCCGATCGAGTTGTGTCGTGTCGAGCAACACCGGTCCGGTGTCGGCAACCCAGATGAAGCGACCATCACTGCTCGTACCCACGAGCGGCTCGAACACGACGCCGACCCGGTTCGGCTCGCCCGAGGTGTTCGCTGAGACGAAGTAGTGAAGTGGCTCCCCGCCATCCGAGAACACAGCGAGGGTGCCGCCAACGCTGACCGCAGCACCGCCCGCGAACCAGTGCGATGCAGTCTGCGCACCTGGGAACCAGAGCACGGGGGTCGTCATCGGATTGATGGCATGGCGCCACACCGGGCTCCATCGACCTTCGAGCTGAGCGACGCTGTCGAGGTGGTCATCGTAGAATCGCCAGAGCGACGGTGCGCGAACGAGAAGGTCATTGCTCGTCGCCCGCACACTCGCCTCGTTGATGCAGCGCGGCTCGCAGTCCGCGACGAACAAGACGGCAGGACTGCTGCAGGCGCACAGCGAGACCAGTGCGCCTGCCAGGAAGACATGCCGACCACTCACGCCTTGAACGCGCTCGCGTCGGGCAACCCGCTCCCCGTGAGGTCGGCGCCCATCGCGGTCAGCACACCCGAGTAGATGTCAGGCTCGTTCGAGCTCACCTTGCCGGGCATCGCCGTGCCGGTGCGCGCGTCGAAGCCGTAGGTGAGCGTGGTCTGCGGGTCGACGCCACCGAGCACCGTGTTGCCCTTGAGCATCGGGCTGATCATCACGAAGCCGTTATTCAAGTCGTGCCCCGTGCCGAACGCGCCCGTCGCCGAGAGCCGCGTGCGCGAACGCCCGAAGTCGGTCGCGATGTAGATCATCGTGCGATCCCACATCGACTCGCCCGTCGCCGCGTCGAACGGCTCGCTCTTGAGCAGGTCGATCAGCGTGTCGATGGTGTTCAGCATCCGCGCCCACATGAACGCCTGCGCGCCGCGGTGATCGTTGTGCGAGAAGTCGAACGCCAGCGGAGGGTTGGCGATCAACGTCGGCCCACCGAGCACCACGTTGAAGTCCGGGCCCATCGTCACCGACACCGACACGCGGTACTTGAAGAGCAGGAACGCCAGCGCCGCCTGCCCCGCGAACGGATCGGTGAAGAACGACGGGTACGCCGCCCGCACCTTCGCGCCGTCGGGCGAGCTGCCCAGGCCGTACTGGTTCAACGGAATCTGCGGAGGCATGTCCGGCAGCGGGTTCAGGTTGGTGATCAGGTCCTTCGCCTCGAGCGCCGGCATGCCGACGTCGCGCTGATCGCTCCACCGCGCGAGCGCCTTCGAATCGCGGAACGTCTGGCCGAACACCGACTGCGCATCGAGCCGCGCGCGCGCATCACGCGCCAGCGTCAGCACGTTCTTCGGAGGCGCCCCGAGGATGCCCTTCGTGCCGTCGAGCCCGAGCGGCCACAGCGACGGGTTGGCCACCACCTCGCCGAAGCAGCTCGCCGGCAGCGAGTCGTCGGTGCCGCGCTCGGTGTACCCGCTGGTGCCCATGTTCACGTTGGGAATCGGGAAGCCCTGGCCCCACTGCAGCGCCACCACTTCCTGCAGCGTGCGGCCGCGCCACGCGGCGTTGCCCGTCAACGAGCGCTTCTGCGCGATGACGTGGTTCACCGACGTGCCCACCGACGTCGCGACCAGCATCTCGTTCTTGTGCTTGTTCACGAACGCGAGCTGGTCGGTGTTGATCGGCACGCTCGGAATCGCGCCCAGCCCCGTCTGCTGCCACTTCACCGCGCGGAACGGGCTGCCCGCCACCGACTGCACGTTCGCGTCGGGGAAGGTGTTCAGCGTCGCGGCGTTGGTGCACTCACTGGCGCGCACCGCGAGGAAGCTGTCGATGATGCTCGCGCCGCCCGCCGCGCTGATCACCACCAGGAACTTCGGCTTGCCGTCGAGCGCGTCGCGGCGCCCGCCGAGCTTCTCCAGCGACTCCGGCGTGTCGAGCGAGGCGCGGCAGCCCGAGAGGTACGTGCTCAAGCCCGCCGAGCCCGCACCCGCGAGCGCGACCGCGCGCATCATCTCCCGCCGTGACAGACGACCATTCGATTTGAGGGACATGGTGTTCGCTCGCTCTCAGTAGAAGACCGACTCGGCGGTGGTGAACGCGGTGAAGCAGGCCGACTGCATCCACACCGTCGCGGGCTCGGCCACGCCGGTCGCGTCGATGTCGGTGTAGAGCTTCTTGAAGACCGCCACCTCGGCGTCGGTCGGGTCTCGCAGCCACGCGCGCTGCGCCAGCTCGTTGATCGCCAGCCGCACCTCGGTGCTCTCGAGGTTGGTCAGCTTGCCACCCGTCACGCCGAGGCTCTTGAAGATGACGGCGGAGCTCGGGGTCATCAGGTCGAGCGTCACGCGGCGCAGGCACGAGGCCATCACCATGCGCTCGGTCACCACCGGCGTCGTCGCGCCCGTCACCGGCAGCGGCTCGAACAGGCCCTTGCCGTACGGGTCGACGCCCATCAGCGCCACGGTGTGCACGCCCAGGCACGCGTACTGGCCCAGCTCGTTGCACAGCTGGTCGAGCGGCAACGAGAGCGCCACCGCGAGGTCGATCGTCAGACGGAGATCGCCCTTGAAGCGCACGTTGCCCTTCGCCGACTTGGTGTAGCCCGCGTCGACGTCACCGCCACCGCCACCGCCGGTGCCGCCACCCGTGCCGCCGCCGTTCGCCGCGCCGCCGCCGGAGCCACCACCCGCGCCGCCGTCAGGCTCGTTGATCTTCCCCGGGCAGCCGCTCAGCACCGCGAGCGCCGCGACCAGGACCACGGGACTCTTCCACTTCCACGCAGATTCAGGGCGCACCGTAGGCCTCCGTGCGGATGAGGTCGTGCAGCAGCCCCTTCACGCGGTAGTTGTGCGTGGTCTTCAGCGCGCGCCACGTGGCGACGAACTCGGTGTTCTCTTCGGGCCGCGGCGGGTGACCGATGAGCAGCTTCCAGTAGTCGGTGGCAGTCGCCACCACGAACGCGTCGCTGTTCGCCGCGACGGTCGCCCACTGCTGCAGCGAGGTGACGCTCTGGCCGAAGATGGCGCCGCTCTCGGGGATCTGCGTGATGCTCGGCGCCTGCCCCGAGAAGTACGTCTCGATGCGGTTGGGCGTGTACTGGGCGAACTTGTTCTGCCCGCCCGTGAGGCCGTTGTAGTTGCGGAACGGGTAGCTGAGCGGGTCGAGCGTCGCGTGACAGGCCGCGCACGCCTGCGCGGTGACGCCCTTGCTGTCGTAGTCGCGCGGCTCGTTCGGCACCGAGTACAGGCCTTCTTGCTTGGCGATGTCGTAGCCGAGGTACGCGCGGTACATCTGCGCCGCCGCGTTGCGCGGGAGCGCGGTGAACATCACGAAGTACACCAGGGTCCACGCCGAGGTCATGTTGCCCGCGCGGTGCGCCGCGTCGACGGCCTGCAGCGGCAACGTCTGCACCTGCGTGTACACGGTGGGGTTGGTGCCGCTGCGCTGCACGTAGAAGTTCGCGGTGAGCACGTCGCGCACGTCGTGATCATCGGTGTGCGCCCACGTGAAGAGCGCGTAGTCGTCGTAGTAGTCGGCGAGCGGAATCTGGCCCTGGTCTTCGGGGCCGCCCTTCAACGAGCCGACGGGCCGCACCTTGGGGTGCGCCATGCGCCAGAGGATGCCGTTCTTCCCGCGCCAGAAGTCGGTGGCGAGGCAGCGGTCGAGCTCGCTGTCGAGGTACGTGCGACGCAAGTCGTCGGTCGCCAGCGCCTTGAACTGCTGCATCTGCGCGTAGGTCGGCGACGCGCCGCAGAAGTCGAGCTCGAGCTTCCGGTACACGTAGTTGAAGTCGTACTGGCAGACCTTGAACTGCGGGTTGTTCGCGCCCGCGCACGGGAGGTCGACCGGGTAGCTGCGCGGGTCGCCCGGCAGCGTGCCGCGGGTGATCTCCGTGAGGTTGGTCACGCCGTCGCCGTCGCTGTCTTGCGTGTCGAGCGAGGTCAACGCGGCCGGCAACGCCATCGCGAAGTCGGTGTCACTCAGCGGCCGCGGCGCGCCCGGAGCGATGAGCGCCTCGAGCGCCGTGCCGTACACGTTCCGCTGCGGCGCGGCGACGTGACACATGGTGCACGCGGGCTGACCGCCGGCGCAGAAGGGGGACGTGGGGTACTGCTGGCAGAACACGCCGGGGCCTGGCGGCTTGGCGAACGCGGGGCTCGCCAACAGCGCGAGCAGCGCACACCAGCCCAACAGTGGGTTCCTCAAAAGGCGCCTCCTGAACGGGGGGAATGAAGGGACAGACACGCTAACCCGCAGAAAACGAAAAAGTTGCGAGCGACCGAAGCAAAGCCGAAGTGTGACCGGTCGGTCTTGAAATTATTGCGCGGTCGCGCTTGGGTGCCCGCCATGCGCCTCTTCGTTGCCGCATGCGGTGCCTTCGTTCTGCTCGGCTGCTCGCCGCAGCAGCCCGGTCCGCAGCCGACCACCTGGTACAAAGACGTCGCGCCGATCGTCTCGCGCAAGTGCGGCACCTGCCACGTGCCCGGCGGCATCACGCCGTTCTCGCTGCAGACGCTCGCCGACTGGAAAGCGGTGGAGCCCAGCGCGCTCGACGCCATTCGCAGCGGCCGCATGCCGCCCTTCCCGGCCGATCTCGGCTGCAACTCCTACTTCCCCACGCAGTCGCTGCCGGCCGACATGAAGGCGGTCATCGAGAAGTGGGTCGCCGACGGCCAGCCCGAGGGCAACCCGACTGACTTCGCCGACCTGCCCGGTGCGCCCGATCGCCTCACGCGCGTCGACCTCTCGGTGCCGATGAAGGAGAGCTTCACGCCCACCCACTCGCCCGACGAGTACCGCTGCTTCATCGTCGACTGGCCGTTCGACGTGCAGAAGTACATCACCGGCTACGAGTTCCGCCCCGGTGCCAAGGAGCTGGTGCACCACGCCG
The DNA here is from genome assembly GCA_046351675.1 of Myxococcaceae bacterium. Taxonomy (GTDB): domain Bacteria; phylum Myxococcota; class Myxococcia; order Myxococcales; family Myxococcaceae; genus Archangium_A. The sequence goes on along the minus strand of JAXLYB010000002.1, from coordinate 1,197,474 downwards.
ACCTCTTCTTCCTCAACCCCGCGGTCGTGCCGACGTGGGAAGCGAAGGACACGGACCCGGGCCCGGGTTGGGAGTGCTACGACATTCCCCTCGGCCAGGAAGGCGGGTGGATCGGCACGTACGTCCCCGGCAATCGCGGCGTCGACTTCCCCGCGGACACCGGCCTCAAGGTCCCCGTCGGCGCGAAGCTCTACTTCCAGGTTCACTACAACCTCACCAACGCGGCCTCGGCGCCCGATCTCTCGACGCTCGACCTGCGCGTGGAAGACAAGGTGAAGAAGATCGCCGGCGTGCAGGCGGTCAGCGACCCGAACTGGATCACGCAGCGCACGATGACGATCCCCGCGAACCAGAAGGACGTCACCCACACCTTCGACATCGAGGCCACGCGGTTCGCGTCGATCATCAACCAGAACTTCGTCGACGGAAAACCGCTCAAGCTCTACGCGACGACGATGCACCTGCACCAGCTCGGGCAGTCGACGAGCTTGAAGATCAAACGCGCCGACGGTTCGACGACCTGCGTGGTCGACATTCCCCGGTGGGACTTTCACTGGCAGCTCGCGTACACCTTGCAGGAGCCGGTCCTCATCAACCCCGGCGATCAGCTCTCGCTCTCATGCACCTGGGACAACACTGCGCAGAACCAGCCCATCGTGAACGGCGTGCGCGTCATGCCGAAGACGCGCAACTGGGGCGCGCGGACCGAGGACGAGATGTGCGTGGGCGGCATCTACGTCACGCAGTGAAGTGGTCGCTGGTGGTGGTGGTCGCGCTCGCCGCGTGCGGGCCGACTCCGCCGAAGCCATGCGCGGTGGCCATCACGCCGGGCACCGCTGACGACAACCTCGTCTTCGTGCCCGTCACCGAGGGGCAGGACGTCACGGTGCACATGGGGCCGCAGGGCGGGTTTCACGTGTACGGCTCGATCCAGGCCACGGGCGTCAATCGCACCGGCAAGCTCACGATGCAGTTGATGCGCGCCGATGGCACTGGGCTGAGCGGGCTGCGTTCGTTCGACCTCGCGACCATCACGCTCGAGGACGTGCCGTGCGGTTGGGGGCGTACGGCCGATGCACTGTTCCTCGACGTGATGACCATTGATCAGGCGCGAGGGCAGAGCGCGACGATGGTGTGGTCGCTGTCGGGCACCAACGCTGATCAGAAGGTCGAGCGGCACATCACATTGAGATAGCTCCCTCTCCTCCCGAGGAGGAGAGGGTCGGGGTGAGGAGTAAACCGTCGAAGCACAGAGACCGAAGTTCTCCCCGCACCCCAACCCGCTCCCAGTCTCCTCTCCTCTTCAGAGGAGAGGCCGGGTGAGGAGTAATCCGTCGGAGCGCTGAGACCGAAGTTTTCCCCTCACCCCGACCCTCTCCCCCGCGGGGGAGAGGGAGCTTCAAGCTTCATCACCACCAGGCCGCGCCAGCCCGTACACCTTGATCAACCGGCTCACGGTATTCCGCACCTCACCGAGCAACCGCGCGGTCTCCGAGATGTTCCACCCGGTCTTCTCGAGCGTCTGCAGCAACGTCTCCTTCGGCACGCGCTCTTCCGGGCTCGTGCGCTCGACGGGCGCCGCGCGCGCCACGGGAGGAGCCGACCCCGACGACGGAGGCACCGGCGCCGGCGGTGCTCGCGGTGGCGCCGGCGGCGGCGCACCCCCACCCGACCCCAGCCGCTCGCCCGCCTGCGCGCGAAAGTGCTCAGCCCGCAGCGCCTGTCTCGGGTCCAGGCGCGCCTGCACGATGGCGTTGCGCGTCTCCTCGACGAGCTCCCGCACGTTGCCAGGCCAGTACCGCAGGAGCGCCAACTCCACCGCCCGCGCCGCCACGCCCAGCTCGGGCGCGAACTGCCGCACGGTGAGATCGAGCAACCACGGAATCTCCTCGCGCCGCGCCCGCAGCGGCGCCAACTCGACCTGCACCTGGCTCAAGCGGAAGTAGAGGTCTTCGCGGAACAGCCCGTCGCGCGCGCGCGCGGCCATCACCTGGTGCGACGCCGATACGTACCGCACGTCGACCGGCGTCGGCACCTCGTCACCGACCACCGTGATCTGCCCTTCCTGGATCGCGCGAAGCAACATCGGCTGCACGTCGCGCGTCAGCTCGGCGATCTCGTCGAGGAACAGCACGCCCCCGCTCGCCGCCTTCACCAACCCCTCGCGCGCCGTCATGTTCGCGCCCACGCCCTTGCGGCACCCGAAGAGGTTCACCTCGGGCAGCGCGTTGCCCGTCAGCGCCGCGCAATTGACCGCGATGAACGGCCCGGGGCTCGACGTCGCCTGGTGGTACCGCGCCGCGACGAGTTCCTTGCCCGACCCGGTCTCGCCGTTGATCAGCAGGTTGCGCCCTTCGGCCCGCGCGTTCCCCGCGAGCTCGAGCGCGCGCCGCACCGCGGGGCCGACGACGAACGTGCGCCGCTGGCCGTTGACCAGGTGCTCCTCGCGCTCGACGTAGCCGCGGTACGGCCCGACGTCGGCCACCAGCAACAAGACCGTGCGCCCCACGCGCAGCACGTCGCCGTGCACCGCCCGCCCCTCGCCCTGCACGCGCTGGCTGTTGATGAACGTGCCGTTTCTCGACGCTTCATCGCGCAGCGCGAAGTGGTCGCCGGCCCATCGAATCGTCACGTGTGGCTCGGACAGCTGCGTGTCGCAAATCGGCAGCCGACCGATGTTCCCGCGCTGCCAGGTCTGCTCGGCGTCACGCCCGATTTCGATCACGGCGTACTCGGGGCACCCGTCGGTGAAGACCAACAGCGCACCCGGCACCGGGAGGGACTTCGTGCTGCTGGACACATCGACACTCGCGGACTCGGTCGACACGTGTGTCACGGTATCCAAACTTCGCGCCACGACACGAATTGCTTTGTGCGCGCGCGCGCACGAGTCCAACCCCAAAGAAATCCTCGGCAGGACAAGGCGAGGGCGGTGACACGCGCTGCTGACACACGCCATGATGTTCCGCACGCAGCAGCTCGTGGCATGTCACTTGCGGTAGGCCGCGGCGTGTCACTGGAGCTTTCGCACGTGTCGAACACGACGCACACCTCGCGCGACTCTGAATCGGAGTCGCTCGCTGCGGCCGGCGCGCCCGAAGAGCCCGCACCGGGCTCGAGCACCGCCACCGGGCGTCGCCGGTCTGAGCGTCACGTGCCGCTCACGGTGCGCTCGTACGTGGTGCGCGAGGTGCTCGGCCGCGGAGGCCAGGGCGTGGTGGTGAGCGCCGACGACCCCGCGCTCGAGCGCATCGTCGCCATCAAGCTGCTGCACGACGAGTCGCGCGTCGAGCAGGTGATCAACGAAGCGCGCGCCGCGGCGCAGGTCGTTCACCCCAACACGGTGTCGATCTTCGCCTGCGACCGGTGGAACGAGGGCGCGTTCATCGTCATGGAATACATGCCCGGCGGCTCGCTCCGCGACTGGGCCGAGGCCGACCGCCGCCCGGTGTCGGAGGTGCTCGCGCGCTACCGCGAGGCCGGGCGCGGGCTCGCCGCGATTCACGACGCGGGCCTCGTGCACCGCGACTTCAAGCCCGAGAACGTGCTGCTCCGCCAGACCGGCACCGCGGCGGTCGCCGACTTCGGCCTCGCCCGCCCGCTCGAGGGCGCCACCCAGAGCCGCAGCGGCACCCGGCGCTACATGGCGCCCGAGCTGCTCGAGCGCGGCGTCGCCACGCCGGCGACCGACCAGTACGCCTTCTGCGTCTCCCTCTTCCGCACCCTGACCGCGCGCGACAACGCGTGGCCGTCGGCCGAGCGGCCGCTGCGCTTCCCCGAGGGAAACCCCACGCCCGACTGGGTGCGCGCCATCATCGAGCGTGGCCTCTCGGCCGACCCGCGCGACCGCTTCCCCTCGATGCGCGCGCTGGTCGAGGCGCTCGAGCGAGACCCGGAGCTGGTGCGCCGCCAGCTCCTGCGCAACACCGCGGTCGGCGCCCTGGTGGTCGCGCTGTCGACGGCCGCGCTCGTCGCCCTCCTCCACGAGACGCCCGAGCAGAAGGCCGAGGCCACCTGCCTGGCGCAGGCCGACGCGCAGGCCGACGCGCTGTGGACGCCCGCACGCGTCGACGCCATGCAGAAACGCGCCGCCGCGCTCGCCGGCGCCGAGGGCACGCGCACCTTCGAGGGGCTCCGCGGCCGCCTCGAGCGCGAGGTGCAGGCGCTGCGCACCAGCTCGCGCGCCGCCTGCCGCGTCACCGACGCCACCCGCCGCCAGGTCACCCAGGCCTGCCTGCAGGAACGCCGCTTCATCCTCGAGGCGCAGACCGACTTCCTCGCGAAGCTCGACGACCGCTCGTACCTGAAGGACGCGGTGCGCACGCTCTCGCTCGAGGTGAAGCCCGTCGAAGACTGCGAGCCGCGCTCGACCACCACGCTCGCCGCGGTGCCCACCCCCGAAGAAGCCACGCTCCGCTCGGCGCTCGCGCCCGCCATCGTGCTGCGCGCCGCCGGCCGACCCGATGACGCGCGCAAGATCGCAGTCGACGTGCGTCACCAGGCCAGCGCCGCGCCGCGCGTCGAGCTCGAGGCGCGGTTGCTCGAAGCGCAGTGCAAGGCCGACGTGAACGACCTCACCGCCGCGCAGAACCTCCGCGACACCATCGCGCTCGCCGACGGCCTGGGCGCCGACGAGCTCCGCGCCCGCGCGTGGATTTCGCTCATGGGCTTCCACGCCCGGCGCCTGGAGATCCCCGCCGCGGCCGAGGCCGAGAAGAACGCCGACGCCATCATCAAGCGCCTCGGCTCGCCCCCGGTGCTCCTCGTGCCGCTGCTCAACCAGCGCGGCAACCTCGAGTACGCCCGCGACGACCTCGGCGCCGCGCACGCCGCGTGGGACGAGGCCTGGCGGCTGCTCCTGCAGACGCGCGAACCCGGTGACCCCTCGGTGCTGCACGCGCTCAACAACCTGCTGCTCACCTCGCCGCTCGAAGACCGCGTGAAGGGCTTCGAAGAGCTCGCCGCGCGCGTCACGAAGGAGCTGGGCGCCACCCACCCCGAGACCCTCTTCACGCGTCACAACCTCGCCGCCGCGCTGCGCGATGCGGGGCGCTGCGAGGAAGCGGTGGGCGTGCTCGACGAGCTGGTCGCGCTGCGCACCGAGGGCGGCCCGCACCTGAGCCGTGCACTGGGCGACGAGTTCGGCCTGCGCGCGCGCGTCAACGAGTGCCTGGCGCGCAACGACGCCGCGGCGGCCGACCAAAGGCAGAACCTCCAGCTGCGCGAAGGCACCATGTCGGAACAGCAGGCGTGCCTCGAGTGGAGCTGGCTGTTCGAGCTCCTCAACCGCAAGCCGGGCGCCGACCTGAACGAGGTGCGCGCCGCCCTGTGCCGCAACGGCTGTGCGCCGCCGGATGGCAAGGCGTGCCCTTGATCCGCCCCTCACCCCGGCCCTCTCCCGGCTGACACAGGCTGTGTGTCAGCGCGCGTGTCACGGGCCTCGTAACGCGGTTTCGCGCGGTTGCGAGCGTTGTCGGGTCTTCCCAACAGTTGGCAAGCGGGCTGCACAAGGGGTCTTCACCATGAAGACTTCGACCTCGCTCATCGCCGCTCTCATCGTCCTGTCGACCCCGGCCTTCGCGCAGTTCTCGTTCGACCCTGCGGTTGGCGCGTGCGTCAACGCGGCGGGCGAGCGCGGCGTCAACGCGGGCACCGGCGCCTGCGGCGACTACCGCTCGCGCGACCTCGCGGGCGCCGACTTCGCCTCGACCGACCTCCGCGGCGCGCGCTTCGACGGCGCCACCCTGCGCAACGCGAACTTCAAGGGCGCGTCGCTCGAGGGCGCGAGCTTCCAGGGCGCTGACCTGACCGGCGCGGTGCTGACCGGCGCCCGGCTCGACCGCGCGCTCTTCTCGCAGGCGCGGCTGGTCGGCGCGCACCTCGAGTACGCGACGCTCACTGGCGCGAGCTTGAGCAACGCCGACGTTCGCAACGCGTGCCTCTACCGCGCGTCGTTCCAGGGCGCCGACCTCCGAGCGGCGCAGTTCAGCCGCACCCGCTCGCTGGTGAGCAACGCGCGCTGGTCGCAGGCGGTCGTGCTGAGCGACACCCTGCCCTTCGACGCGGCGGAGCTGGCGCGCGAGCAGCTCGACGTGCGCCCGGCCGAGCTCATCGTCGCCCGCTGAAGACTGATCAACGAATCTGCGGCGCGGCCGGGTAGGTCGCGCCGTTTTTCGCTAAGACGCGCTGTTCCTGGGGGAAGCAATGCGGACGACGAGACCGGCGTGTTGGGTAGCGCTGGCGCTCACCCTCAGCCTCACCACGAGCGGTTGCGCGGGCTGGGCGCCGTCAGACCTCGACGGCTTCACCACCCAGGACCTCGAGAAGCTCGCGGAGATGGTCCTGCGCACCGGCGCCGCCGCCCCCGCCGACCCCGGCAACGAGGTGCAGGGCTCGGTCGCCGCGCAGCAGCTCGGGCAGGCGCTCTTCTTCGACCGCGGGCTCGCCTTTCGCGCCGACGGCTCGGGCATCGCGTGCACCGACTGCCACAGCCCGAAGAAGTGGTTCAGCGACGCGCACGACAAGAACAACGTGTCGTTCGGCCTGGGCTTCACCAGGCGCAACTCGCCGTCGCTGGTGAACGTCGCGCTCTACCGCTCGGTCTACGCGTGGGACGGCCGCGCCGACTCGCTGTGGGGCCAGTCGCACGTCGCCTTCGCCGCGGGCGCGTCATGAACGGCAAGCCCGCCGGTCTGCGCGCGGTCATCACGCAGCGCTACAGCGCGGAGTTCGAGGCCGCCTTCCCCGGCGTGCTCGCGACCGGCAGCGACGACGACGTGTACCGCCTCGCGCTCAAGGCGTGGTCGGCGTACTTGAGCCAGCTCATCTCCGGTGACTCCGCGTTCGACCGCTACGTCGACGGCGACCGCGAGGCGCTCACGGTCTCGCAGAAGAACGGCCTGCACCTCTTCCTCGGCAAGGCGGGCTGCGTGTCTTGCCACCGCGGCGCCGCGTTCAGCGACGCGAAGTTCCACTCGGTGGGCATCGGCCAGACCGGCCCCTCGGTCGCCGACACCGACCTCGGCCGCGCCGATGGGCTCGTGGCGCTCGGCAAGCTCGCCTGGCGCCCCGACGGCGGCGTCACGCCCGACGCGAGCCCCGACGACGTGGGCCGCTTCCGCACCAAGAGCCTGCGCCAGGTCGCCGAGACCGGCCCGTACTTCCACGCGGGCCAGGTCGCGACGCTGCGCGACGTGGTGTGGTTCTACAACGAGGGTGGCGACCGCGCGGGGGCCGGCACGCCCGACCCGTGGATCGTGCCGCTCCGCCTGACGACCGAGGAGCAGACCGACGTGGTGCAGTTCCTCGAGTCGCTCACCGGTCAGCCGCTCGCCGCGTCGCTCACCTGCGACCGCTCGCACCTCGTGCGCCGCAAGGTCGCGCTGCACGCCGACACCGACGGCGGGCTCCTGCTCCCCGACGCCGGCGTCTACACGGCCGACGCGGGCTGCGCGCTGAGCGACGGCGGCACCGACTTCTACGACGACACCTACCCGCGCGAGTTCCCCGCGTGCGCCGACGTCGGGCCCGAGCCCACCTGGAGCTGCCCGTGACGGCGTGCCTGGTGTTGCTCGCGCTCGCGCAGACCGACGGCGGCGTCTCGACCGAGGCGCTGCAGAAGCGGCTCGACGCGCAAGACGAGCTCATCAACGAGCTGAAGCTCAAGCTCGAGGAGACCTCGGCGCAGGTGCGCTCGCTCGACGTGCGCCTCACCGGCCGCGAGCGCTTTCACGTCGAGGTGGGCGGCTACGTCGACCTCGGCTTCTTCTGGGTACAGGGCAACGGCTCGGGCGTGCGCCGCGACCTCGACCACCAGAGCACGCGGTCCGACACCATTCTCCCCACGTGGGTGCTGCTGGGCGACCCGCTGTCGACCACCATCAACTCGCGCGGCGACGCGGCCGACCTCACCGACTCGCGCGCGGTGCGCTTCGACGCGATTCACTCGCAGGGCCGGCCGACGTTCATGGTGAACAACGTCAACCTGAGCCTCAAGGCGAGCGTCGACGACCGCTGGTTCCTCACCGCGCTGGTCGACTTCCTGCCGCGCGAGCGCCTGTTCGGCGGCGGCGGCTCGGTGGGCGACTTCATCGACGTGAAGATGGCGAGCCTCCGCTACGAGCAGCAGTTCAGCTGGGGCACGCTCACCGTCAACGCGGGCAAGTTCGACTCGCTGCTGGGCCTCGAGTACCGCACGCAGGAAGCGCCGCAGCGGCTCACCGTCACGCCCTCGCTCATCTGCCGCTACACCTGCGGCCGCCCGCTCGGCCTCAAGGCGCGCGTCGACCTGCTCGATTCCCGGCTGGAGATCGGCGCGGCCATCACCAACGGCAGCTCCGAGCTCGAGACCTTCCCGTTCTCGAATGAGACCGACTTCAACTTCTTCAAGTCGGTGAGCGGGCGCATCGTCGGCCGCTTCCCGGTGCTCGACGGGCTCGAGGTGGTGCTGAACGCCGCCGGCGGCGCGCAAGACCGGCAGCGCGACGACTCGGTCTTCCAGTGGCACGTCGGCGGCGGCCTGCGGCTCGACTGGGGGCGCGTCTCGTTCCAGGGCGAGTACGTGATGGGCCGCGCGGTCGGCAAGGACCAGGGCGCGGTGAGCTGCGGGCTGGCGCCGTGCATCTTCTACAAGGGCGCGTACGGGCTCGTGGGCGTGCGGGTCGCCTGGTACTTCGTGCCGTACGTGCGCGTCGACTGGCGCGAGGCGCGGCTGCGCGGCGGCACCGACTACGCGTACGACAGCAACGTGCTCCGCGCGACGGCGGGCCTGCGCTTCGAGCCCAACTCGCGCATCGCGGTGAAGGCCGAGTACACCTTCAACCGCGAACTGGCCTTCTTCGATTTTCCCGACGACGTGTTCACCACCAGCTTCGTGGTTTCGTACTGAGGAGAGGTGCGATGACTTCGTGGCTCGTGCTCACGCTCGTTGCTGGCGCCGCCGATGGGGGCGCGGGCACGCTCACGGCCACGCTGGCGTTGGTGAACGACGCGGGCGTCGCGCTGAAGCTCGACCACGCGGTGGTGTACGCGCTCGACGAGGAGGCCCCCTCGACCGCGCCGACGCAGGAAATCAGCCAGCGCATGGTGAGCAACGAGATGCGCTTCGTGCCCGACTTCGTGGTGCTCCAGCGCGACCAGACGCTGAAGTTCACCAACGACAAGGGTGTGCCGCACGAGGTGCACTCCTACAACGACGCCAACTCCTTCGAGACCGACCGCAACTCGAGAACGACGCTGACCACCGCGCGCGACTTCACCGAGCTCGGCACCTCGCTCATCGCCTGTCACCTGCACGGCACCATGGTCGGCTGGGTGCTGACGGTGCCGGGGCCGTTTTCCATCGCGAACCGCGCCGGGGCGGTGACGTGGGCCGGGCAGCGCTGCGGCCCCCGTCGCTACCGCGCCTGGGCGGCGGCGAAGCTCAACTCCGAGCGATGGGGCTACGGAGAGGCCGACTTCACCGCCGACCCGTGCGTGTCTGGCAACCGGGGCCGGCTGGAGCTGCCCGTGAAGCGCACCATCAGGCCCGAACCTCCCCTCCAGAACTACGGCAAGAACTGAGAGCGCCCAGATGAACCCCTTCCCTCTCGTCGCTGCCCTCGCGCTCGGTTCCCCCACCGACACCGCGCCGTCGCTCGGCACGTGCACCGTGAGCGGCGTCTTCACCGTCACCGACGTGCGCGGCGAGGCCTTCGAGCCCGAGTTCGCCGAGGTGTACGTCGACACGCGGCTCCCCATCTCGCCGCGCCAGCAGGAACGCACGCTGCGCCAGAAGAACAAGGCCTTCGTGCCGCGCGTGCTGGTGGTCGAGGCGGAGGACACCGTCATCTTCAAGAACGAAGACGACTTCCCGCACGAGATTCACGCCGACCGCTCGCGCAACGCCTTCGTGTCGGGCCAGAACCAGCGCCCCGAGACCTTCCGCCTGCAGTTCAGCGAGGTCGGCGAGTCGCTGCTGGGCTGCCGCATTCACCCGCAGATGAGCGGCGTGGTGCTCACCGTACCCAACGCCTTTCACGTCGCCGTCGGCCCCGGCGGCAAGTGGTCGCTCGGTGGCCTGCCCGCGCAAGACCTCGAGCTCGTCTTCTGGGCGCGCAACGGCATGAAGACCAACGTCGAGCGGCGCCGCGTGAAGGCGTGCACCGACACCAAGGTCGACGTCACCGTGAAGGGCGCCACGCCGCCGCTGGCGACTTCGTATGGTGGCCAGGTGCGCTCGGACTGACCAGCTTCTCGCAAGCACCTCGGCCAGGCATAGAGTGCCGGCCGCGCGATGCGACGTCTGTGGCCCCTGGTTCTCGTGCTGTCGGCGTGCTCGCCCCTCGAGGCGCCGACGCCGCTGACGCCCGTCGAGTACCAGTGGGGCGCTGAGCCGCGTGACGACGCCTGGCAGGTCACGCCAGACGACGGCTTCGCGAAGGCCGGCGACACGCTCTGGTTCCGCGTCGCCGTGCCGAGCGCCGGGTCGATCGCCGACCCCGCAGTTCAGTACAACGCGTTGTTCTCCGACGACGCGTGGGTCTGCGGTCACCACTTCGAGCGCGTGAGCCAGTTGCCGATCGTCGCGGTGCCGTGTGCGCCCACGCAGCTCGTCCTGCGCGCCCGGCCCGACCAGCGGCTCTCGGCGCCGACGTTCCTGTTCGGTTCGGAACACGCGCTGTTCACGCGCCTGCTGCGAGCCGGCCTCGCGACCTTCGTGGTGGGCGCGACCATGGCGCTCGTCGGCCTGCTCTTCCTCGCCACCGGTCTTCGCCGCGGCGCCGAGCGTGCGTACCGCGGGCTGGGCCTCTTCCTTTCGTCGCTCGGCGTGCTGGTGCTGCTCAACACGCAGCTGCGCCACCTGCTGCCGTTCTCAGGGTCGACCGTCTTCACCGTGCACGAGGTGATGACTTCGCTGTACCCGTTCGGCTTCGTCGATTTTCTGCTCGGCACCCTGGGTGACGGGCCACGTCGCGTGCTGCGTCGAGGCCTCGCGGTGTTCGCGGGGTACGTGGTGCTGGAATGGACCCTTCACCTCGCGGGCGTGCTCCACCTCGCCACGGGGCGTGAGCCGACCGCGGTGTTCATCGTGGTCTTCATCGCACAGGGCCTCGTGCTGGCCGCCAAAGCGCGAAGGACCAACCCGTCGGCGCGCATCTTCCTCGTGGGCCTCGCGGCGCTCTTCTTGATCTCGGTGCCCGACATTCTCGACGGCGCGGGCTTCAAGGTGCTGCCCTTCCAGACGGTGCCATACGCGGTGCTCTCGTTCGGCGTGGCGATGGTGGTGATGATCGAGCGCCAGCACCGCGCCGCGAGAGACGAGGCGCAGCAGGCCGCCAAAGAGCTGGCCGTGAAGCTGGCGGCGCTCGAGGAACGCAACCGGGAAATCAACTCGCTCAACACCGAGCTGCGGCATCAAATCGCCGAGCGGTCGCGCGAGATGGCCGACGCGCTGCAAGGTGGAATAGCCGAGGTGCGCGCTGCACGGGCACTCCAGGCTGGCGACGTGGTCGATGGGCGATACCGCGTGGTGCGCGTGCTCGGGCGGGGGGCGATGGGCGCGGTGCACGCGGTCGAGCGGCTCAGCGACGGGCGGCAGTTGGCGCTGAAGATGATGACCGGCTCGGTCGATGCGCACCTCGCCGCCCGGTTCGCGCGCGAAGCGGAGATCGCCGCGCGCGTGGCCGACGAGCACCTCGTGAAGGTCTTCGACGTCGGCGGCGCGGGCTCGGGCGAGCTGTACCTCGTGATGGAGTTCATCGACGGCAAGGCCCTCGAGGATCACCGCTCGCGCTTCGGCGACGTGCCCTGGGCGCTCGCGCTGCTGCGGCAGATTGCGTCGGGCGTGCGCGCGCTCCATGCCGCGGGCGTCGTGCATCGAGATCTCAAGCCGGCGAACGTGCTGCTCGCGACGGGTCCTGACGGGCAGGTCCTCGCGAAGATCTCCGACTTCGGCATCTCCCGTCGCGGCGGCTCGGTGGAGGTCGATGCCACCTCGTCGCCTCTCCTGGCCACCTTGCCTGACCCCGGGTCCACGCACGCTCCCGCAGCGACCGAGCCCGACGTCGGCTCGACCCTCATCCGGTCGACGACCGAGCCCGTCGCGGTGCGCTCGCTCGCACCGGCGCTCACCGCGGTGGGCTCGCTGCTCGGCACGCCTGCGTACATGGCGCCCGAGCTCGCCCGTGGCGCTCAGCACGCGAGCCCGGCGTCTGATCTCTTCGCGCTCGGCCTCATCGCCTGGGAACTGCTCACGGGCCGAACGCCCTTCGCCGAGCCGCCCGTGTTCATTGCGCTGGCGGGCCGGCACCTCACCGCGGCGCCTCCGTTGCCCGCTGAGGTCCCCGACGCGATTGCCACGCTCGTGACGCGCTGCCTCGCTGAGCAGCCCGGGCAGCGGCCGACCGCAGACGAGTTCGCCGCCGCCATTTGAGCGCGTCGCTCTGACATGCTGCGCCGATGCGCCTCTTCCAATTCCACTACAGCCCGTTCGCCGACAAGGTCCGCACCTGCCTCGCCCTCAAGGGGCTGAGCGCCGAGCTGGTCGAGGTGAAGTACCTGCAGCGCGCGGAGCTGGTGAAGGTGAGCGGCGGCGTCGGCATTCCCGTGCTCGTCGACGGCACCGCGGTGGTGAGCGACAGCCCGCGCATCGTCGAGTACCTCGACGCGAAGGGCACGCCGTGGCTCCGCAGCGACCCGCTCTCGCTCGTGCTCGAGCAGTGGGCCGAGTCGGTGCTCGAAGACACCGCGTTCCGCCTCGCGTGCCCGGGCCTCGAAGACCTCATCGGCCGCGAGCAGGGCGACGAGGCGAAGGCGATGTTCCGCCTCGTGAAGGAACGCAAGTACGGCGCCGGCATCGTCGCGACCTGGCGGGCCGAGCAGCAGAAGTGGCTCGCCGAGACGAAGAACCTGCTGACGCCCATCGCGCGCGTGGTGAGCGAGCACGACTGGGTGCTGCGCGGCGGCAAGCCCTCGGTCGCCGACGCCGCCATCGCGGGCCAGCTGCACATGGTCGACTGCGCGTTGCCGGGCTTGCTCGCCAGTGAGCTGCCCGCGCTCGGCAAGTGGGTGCAGCGGCTCCGGTCGTTCCGCGGCTGACGCGCGCCACGTCGTGGCAAGATGACCCCGGTGAGCGAGCCCTCCACGGCGCACCCCGAGCCGTACGCCCTGCTGCGACTCGCCACCGGCCAGGTTCCGCCCGAGGAACGCGCGCAGCTCGAGTCGCACGTCAGCGGCTGCACCGACTGCGCGGCCTACCTCTCGCGCGTGCAGCTCGGCGGCAACGGCAGCGAGGTGACCGGCGACGTCGGGCCGCCGCGCGCGTTGCTGCCCGAGCCCGAGCTCCCGGCTGGCACGCCCATCGGCCACTTCCGCATCGAGAAGCGCCTCGGCCTCGGCGGCATGGGCGTCGTCTACCTCGCGCGCGACACCAACCTCGATCGCAGCGTCGCGCTCAAGCTGCTCCGCGCCGACACCGGCGGCACCGACGACTCGCAGGGCGCGCGCACCCGGCTGCTGCGTGAGGCCCACGCCATGGCGCGGCTCAACCACCCCAACGTGGTGACCATCTACGAGGTCGGCGCGCACGAAGACCGCATCTTCTTCGCCATGGAGCTGGTCGACGGCGGCACCCTGCGCGCGTGGCTCAAGGAAAAGCCGCGCACCTGGCGCGAGGTGCTCGACGTCTTCATCGCCGCAGGCCGCGGGCTCGAGGCCGCGCACGCCGCTGGGCTGGTGCACCGCGACTTCAAGCCCGAGAACGTGCTGATCAGCAGCGACGGGCGCGTGCGCGTCACCGACTTCGGCGTCGCCCGCGCGGTGAACGAGCTGCCGGCGCCCGCCAGGCCCAACACCGCGCCCATCACCACGCCGCTCGAGTCGCCGCTCACCGTCGAGGGCTCGGTGGTCGGCACCGTGGCGTACATGTCGCCCGAGCAGTTCTCGGGCGCGAAGGTCGACGCGCGCTCGGACCTCTACAGCTTCTGCTTCGCGCTCTACGAAGCGCTCTACGGCGAGCGACCGTTCAAGCGGCCGGGGGAGACGCAGGTCGCGCCTCCGCCCGCCGGGACCGCGGTGCCCGCGTGGCTGCGCGCGGTGGTCGTGGCCGGGCTGCACGTCGACCCGTTCCACCGCACGCACGACTTGAAGACATTGCTCGCTCAGCTCGAGCGGCCGCCCATGTCGCGCGCCCGCCTCGCCGCCATCGCGCTCGCCGCGGTGGTGCTCGTCGCCGCCGGGGTGTTCGGGTGGAAGCAGCTCCGCGCGGGCCCGTGCAACACGCTCGAGGCGCGGCTGGGGCTGGCGTGGAACGACGAACTGCGCCACGCGCTGTCGGCGGCGCTCGGCGCCTCGCCGGAAGACGCAGCCCGGTGGCCGCTCGCGGAAAAGGCGCTCGACCGCTACGCGCAGCAGTGGCTCGCCGCCGGCCAGGCCGCGTGCACGACCGAGCAGCCGCCAGCGGCGCTGGGGCTCCAGCTGGAGTGCCTCGAGGAACGCCGCAGCGCGCTGAGCACCATCACCCACCTCCTGTCCACGCGCGACGACCCGCGGGTGCGCAAGGCGGCGGTCATCATCGTCGACGGCCTGCCGATGATCAGCTCGTGCGCCGACCCGCGCGCGCTGAGCGTCGCCGAGCCCGTGCCGCCGAAGTTCGCCGCCCGCGCCGAGGCGCTACGCGAAGAGCTGCTGCTCGCTGACGTCGACGTCACCATCGGGCTGCGCGAGCCTGCGCGGAAGCAGCTGCGCGCGCTGGCCGACGAGGCGAAGGCGATGCCGTACGCGCCGCTGGTGTGCGCCGCGCTCTCCAAGCTCGCGAGCAGCTACAGCACCAGTGGCAAGTTCAAGGAAGCGCGCGAGGTCTACCGCGAGCTGATCGACGTCGCCGAGCCGGCGCGCCTCGACGGCTACGTCGCGTCGGCCTCGATGGAGCTGCTCGCCACCCTCGCGCTGATGGGCACCCCGCGCGAACAGGTCGACGCGATGATCGAGCCCACCATGCGCCTCATCGCGCGCGTCGGCCGCACCCCGCAGCAGGACTTTCTCGTCGAGCACGCCCTCGCGCTCGTCTACGCCAGCACCGGCCGCACCGAGCTCGCCCTGCCCCACGCGAAGAAGGCGCTCGAGGCGGTGCGCGTCGCTCGCGGCGGCGACTCGCTGGGCGAGGTGCTCGAGCTCAACAACTACGGCGCCATGGCCGACACGGTGGGCGACTACTCGACGGCGCTCCAGGCGTGGAACGACGCGCTCGCGCTCGAGGCCCGGCTGCTCGGCAGCAACGCCGACACCTCGGTGCTGGTGTGGGCGAACATCGCGCTCACCAACACCCGCTCGGCGCACTGGGACGACACCGAGGCCGCCGCGCGCAAGGTCATCGCCATCGGCGAGCGGCGCGGCGAGAACCTCTACACCGCCATCGCGTACGCGATGCTGGGCAACGCGCTCAGCGGCAAGGGCCAACGCGCAGAAGCGAGCGAGATGGTCGACCGCGCGCTCAAGCTGCTCGCCAGGCTCGGCCTCGAGAACGCGCCCGACGGCGCCGAGGTGTTGCGCCAGGTCGTCCAGGCGCGCGTGCAGCTCGAAGACGCGGCCGGCGCGGCGACCCTCGCCGACACGCTGATGGCCAACGAGGGCAAGCGCCTGGAAGAGAAGAGCCAGGAGTGGATCGTCAACCTCCACTACGCCGCGCTCGCCTTCACCGCCGCCGGGCAGCGCGACCGCGCGGTGCAGGTGCTCGAGCGCGCGCTGGCGCTGGTCGACGCCAACGCCAGCTTCTCCGGGTGGCGCGGCGAGTTCGAGTTCACGCTGGCGCGCGCGGTGCTGCTCAAGCCCGCCGACAAGGCCCGGGCGACGCAGCTCGCGAAGTCGGCCGCCGATGAGCTGGCCAAGGTGCCCGACCGCAAACCGACCTTGCTGGCGCTCGAGCGGTGGCGCGCGGCGACGCTGCGCTGACCGTCACACCGTTACGCCGCTACCGCCGGCTTCGCGGCGTCCATGCGCGCGCGAATCACGATCAGCACCCACACCACCACCAGCCCCAGCAGCGCGAAGAAGCTCTGCGCGTCGAAGTGCGGCGGCGTCTCCCTCAGCGCGGCGATGAACGCCCCGCCGTGCTGCCACGCCTGCTGCGCGGTGAGCACCGCGAACGGCCATGCCACCCACTTCACGCGGCGCACGAAGCACACCGCGAAGAAGAGGTTCACGAAGACGAACACCTCGTGGAGCCACTGCGGCATCGGCTCGCTGATGTCGGGCTTGAAGAACGCGATGGCGTGAAAGACGGCGCCACCGCCGAAGAAGAAGACGCCGACCGCGACGAACGCCCAGTCGATCCACCGCCACTGCTTCATGACTGCGGCCTCACGTCGAAGAAGTACCCCACCTGCAGCTGAATCGCGCCGGTGTTGAACTTCGCGGGGTCGGTGAAGTACCCGACCTGCACCGCCACCCACGACGGGTTGCGCGTGAAGAGCCCGAGCGTGAAGCCCACGCGCTGCCCACCGAACGTGCCCGTGGGCCCCGGGCTGGTCGTCATGCGCTGCACGAAGCTCGCGCCCACCACCAGCTCGATGCGCTCGAACTGCAGGCCGTAGAAGACCGGCACGCCGAGGTCGATCTGCGTCCACCACGGCAACCCGAGGCGGCCCGCACCCGACAGGCCCTGCACCACGCCCGCCGACACGATGTGCGTGCCGAGGCTGGTGGGAATGCGGAACAGCTCGCCCTTCACGTCGGCCGTCGCGCCGAGCGTCAGCACCTTCTCGGGCGCGAAGAGCGTGCCCATGCCGAACACCGAGACGCCGAGGTCGACCCCGTGCCCGAAGCCGAAGCGGCCACCCGCCCGCAGCTCGGGCAACGGCACGCCGTCGGGCATCTCGGCGCACGACAACACGCCCAGGCCTCCGGCGGAGAGGTCACCGCAGAAGCCCGCGGTGCCGAGCTGCGCGCCGAGCCGCACGCGCCCCGCCGCCACCGCTGACGCGGTCTGCATCGGCACCACCGTCGCGCACGAAGACGCGGCGACCACCACGGCCACGAGCCACGTCGCTCTCATCGCGCGCGCGCCTCCAGCCAGTCGATGACCGCGCCGGTCCACCGCGAATCGAAGGGCGGCACGTGCCCCGCGTCCTGCACGCTCCACAGCTCGAGCAGCGCGTCGTCGCTCGTCGACGTCATGCCGCGTGCGTCGAGGCAGTGCTTCCAACGCGCTTCCTTCGTCTCTTCCGTCGCGTCGCCCACGAAGTCGGCCGTCGCGCTCTCGTCGAACGCGGCGTCACACCCGTTGCGCACCGCGAAGCGCCGCGCCGTCTCTCGCGCGCCCGGGTACTTCCCCTCGAGGCCGTCGTACTGAATCGTTCCGTCGGCCGTGCCGTGCACCAGCAGCAGCGGCGTCGTCGTGCCGCTCGGGCAGTGGCCCTCTTCCAGCCAGGTCGCGCCGCTGACCGCGGTGATGCCGTTGACCGCTCCGCCCGCCTCGCACGCGATGCGCAGCGCGAGGAACGCGCCGTTGGAGTGCCCGACGAGGAACACGTGGCCTTCCTTCACCGCGACCGCCTGCTTGATGTCGGCGATGGCGGCCTGCACGTACGCCACGTCGTCGACGCCGGTGTTCGCGAAGTCGCAGCAGTAGTCGGTGCCGTTCCAGAAGCGGTGGCCCTTCTGGTCGAGCGTGCCCTCGAGCTTCGCGTAGTGAAACCGCTTCGCCTCGACCTGCTGGCTGAAGGGGAACACCACGTCCTGCGCCCAGCCCGCGGCGGCGTAGCCATGGAGCAACACCACCAACGGCAGCGGCTCGGTCGCGTCCTTCGGCGATTGCACCGACCACGGGCGGCCCTGCGTCTGGTGTTGGGGTGCGCAGGCCGTCGCGAGGACGAGCGGGAGCGCGAGCAAGAATGATGAAGACCTCACGCGGGCCTCTTCGCACGAAGGAACGACGCCGTCAGCGCCGACGCGAGCACCACCAGGCAGAGCGCGGAGAGAGAGAGGTATGCGCGCACCAGGCCCGTCTCGGTCCACCCGAGCTGGTCGACCAGCCGCGTCGCGTCCGAGAGGCCCACGCCCTCGTTCATGCCGAAGGGAATCTCGGCCGGGTCGCGCCACGCGGCGAACCACTGCCGCGACACCACCGCGAAGCCGCCCGCGCCGATGACGAGGAAGCCCCACCGCAGCGCGCCGCGCGACAGCCGCGCCGAGTCGGGGAGGAACACGGTGAGCATGAAGAGCGTGCCGAGCACCAGCGCGCCGCCGTCGCCGCCGAAGACGATGAAGGCTTCCATCTTCTTCGCCGGCAACAGCAGCCCCACCACCAGCGCGACGAGCACCACCGCCGCCGGCCACGCGCGCGCGCGCCACCGCCACAGCAGGTACCCGAGACCGGCGAGCTCCACGAGCACCAGGAAGACGCTGCGCTCGCCGCTCGTCAGCGTCACCCACGGCAAGGGGAACGCCCACGCGCCACACAGCCACGAGCACACCGCGTGACCGAACTCGTGCAGCCACATCGCGAACACCACGTGCATCACGAAGCCAACCGGCCCCACGTTCACGAGGAGAAACGCCGCGCCGAGCGCCAGCGGCAACGCGAACCGTCGCGCGCGCGCGAACGTCGAGCGGTCTTCGTCGCTCACGAGGTCGTCATCGGCCGGCAGCGGCGCGGGCGAAGGCGCCTGGGGCAGCGCGGCCATGCCACCCAGCGGGCAGTCGAAGAAATGCCCCTTCTCTGCCCCGCACTGCGCGCACGCCATCGGCGCTCGAGTCGAGCATAGTGCGCGCACATGCGAACCATCTTCGTGGTCTCGTCCGTCGTGGTCGTCGGACTGCTGGGTGCCGCGTCGTACTTCGTGCCCGCCGTCGCCTGGAGCTTCCTGCTGGTCGGCCCCGTGGTGCTCCGCGGCTTTCAAGACATGGTGCAGACCAAACAGGCCGTGCGCCGCAACTTCCCGGTCATCGGCAACTTCCGCTACCTGTTCGAGCTGATTCGGCCGGAGATCAACCAGTACTTCGTCGAGTCGAACACCGACGGCACGCCCTTCAACCGCGACGTGCGCTCGCTCGTCTACCAGCGCGCCAAGCTCGAGCCCGACACCGTGCCCTTCGGCACCAAGCTCGACGTGAACCAGGTCGGCTACGAGTGGGTCAACCACTCGCTCGCGCCGCACCACGTCGACCCGAAGTCGCTGCGCGTGACGGTTGGCGGGCCGCAGTGCACGAAGCCCTACTCGGCGAGCATCTTCAACATCTCGGCGATGAGCTACGGCTCGCTCTCGAAGAACGCGGTGCTCGCGCTCAACGGCGGCGCGAAGCTCGGCGACTTCTTCCACGACACCGGAGAAGGCGGCATCAGCCCGTACCACCTCGAGAAGGGCGGCGACGTGGTGTGGGAAATCGGCACCGGCTACTTCTCGGCCCGCACCCTCGACGGCAAGTTCGACCCCGTTCGGTTCAAGGAGAACGCGTCGCTGCCGCAGGTGAAGATGACCGAGCTCAAGTTGTCGCAGGGCGCCAAGCCCGGCCACGGCGGCATCTTGCCCGCGCGCAAGGTGACCCCGGAGATCGCGAAGATTCGCGGCGTGCCGATGGGGCAAGACGTGCTCTCGCCGCCCGCGCACACCGCGTTCAGCACGCCGGTCGGGCTGCTCGAGTTCTTGAACCAGATGCGCGAGCTGTCGGGCGGCAAGCCGGTCGGCTTCAAGCTGTGCGTCGGCAAGCGGCGCGAGTTCCTCGCCATCTGCAAGGCGATGATCAAGACCGGCATCACGCCCGACTTCATCAACGTCGACGGCGGCGAGGGCGGCACCGGCGCGGCCCCGCTGGAATTCAGCAACTCGGTCGGCGCGCCGCTGCGCGAGTCGCTCATCTTCGTGCACAACGCGCTGGTCGGCTTCGGGCTGCGCAAGCACATCAAGCTCGTCTGCGCGGGCCGCGTGGTGACCGGGTTCGACCTCGTGTCGCGGCTCGCCATCGGGGCCGACATCTGCAACTCCGCGCGCGCGATGATGATGGCGCTGGGGTGCATCCAGGCGCTGCGCTGCAACACCAACGAGTGCCCCACCGGCGTGGCGACGCAGAACCCCGACCTCGTGGTGGGCCTCGACGTGAAGCACAAGGAAGTGCGCGTCGCGAACTACCACCGCGAGACGGTGAAGACGGTCGCCGAGATGGTGGGCGCGATGGGCCTCGAGCACAGCTCCGGGTTGCGGCCGTGGCACCTGATGAAGCGCACCGGGCTCACGGAGATCCACCACTACGGGGAGATCTTCGAGTTCATCGAGGAAGGCTCGTTGCTCGGCGGCGCGATTCCCAAGTCGTTCCTGCGGCCGTTGGAAGCCGCGAGCGCCGATTCCTTCAGCTCGGGTTCGCGGGTGTGAGGCTCGCGCTCTGCGTCGCAGTGGTGCTGGGGTCGGGGTGTGCGGGCGTGCGCGCCACGCCGGGAGCCGCGGTCGTCAACGCCGCCTCGCTCCAGGAAACGCCGGGCGTCACCGTGCGCCCGCCGACGTCGAAGACGCCGCTGGCCGTCGAGCGCGTCGCGTGCCCGCTGACCGCGAAGACGAAGAGCGCGCCGTCGTGCTTCAAGCCCCTCGACGTCAGCGCGCCGGGGCTGATCCGCGCGTGGAAGTCGACGTGCCGCTTCGCCACTCTCGCGCAGTTCGTCGGCGTGAAACCGGCGCTCTCGGTGTTGATCAACGTCATCGAGGGCAACGTGGGGTTCTCGATTCCGTTTCTCTTCGAGGGCGATGGCTCGACGCACGTCGTGCCCGACGCGCTCGGTGATGCCGTGTGGTCGAACGGAGAGCTGGTGGGCGTGGGGGCCGACGGCAAGCACCGCGGCTTCTGGAAGGGCGGCACCTGTGAGGTGCCACCCGAGGGGCACTTCGGCGCGCCGGCGCCGCTGACCGACGGCCGCTTCGTCGCGCTGTGGTCGAAGGACGATCGCAGCGTCGAAGTCGTCGAGCGCGCCACCGACGGCACGTGGTCGAGCTGGGGCCCGTCGTTGCAGGTGCAGTCGGAGCGCCTGGTCGCGCGGCAGGGTCGCGTGGCGTTGATCTTCGATTCCACCACCAGCTCGCCCCAGCGCGACTTCGGCACCGAGCACCCTGACCTCGGACGCACGCGCGTGCTGGGGCGAATGCGCGAGCAGCCGAAGTACACCGAGTACATCCCCTGGCACGGGTGGTTCCCGCTCGCGCCGGCCGCGGGCGCGACGTTCTCGAACGCCATCGCGGTGTCCGATGGCTCGCTCGGGGGAGAGCCCGTGATGTTCGTGCCCCGCGGAGATGGCTCGGTGCGCCTGCCGCTGCCGGAGCTCGCGTTCGACGCGAAGCAGCCAGAGGCCTGCCGTGCGCCCGAGCAGCGGCAGCCCGTGAGTGGACCGTGGGCCAGCGCCTCGGCGACCGGTGGCGTCGCGTGGGGACCCGGCGTGCTGCTCGCCCGCCTCGAGTCGCGGGGGCAGTGCACGGCGCGGCTGGTCGACGCTCCGCCGCGGAACTGCCCACCCGGCGCGCCGTGCGCCCCACCCGAGGGACCGCGCCCCGTGGTGGAACGCACCGAGACCTCGGTGTCGTTGGTGCTGATCAACGTCGGCGGGAAATCGGGACGGCTGATGGAGCTGAAGCTGCCGCCGCGCGCAGAAGACGACGGCGGGCGCTTCGCGCGCCTCGCGGTCGCCACCACCGACACCGAGGTGCTCGTCTCGGCCGAGGGCTTCTTCTTCGTCTTCGACCGCGCCGAGCTCGAGCGGAGGGCGCGATGATCTCCCTCGCGTTGTTCCTCGCCGCAGCGCCGCTCGACGACCTGCCCCCGCTGCGCGTCGAGGGCCGCGCCGTCGAGGCGAGCGCGATGCCGAAGGCCGCCACCAGCGGCAAGGCGTGCACCATCACCCCGCGCACGCTGACCGACCCGTCGGTGAAGCAGTGGGTCGCCGAGTGCCCGGTGGAGTTCACGCAGCTCGTCGTCGAGCACGGCATCGCGGGCGTGCGCCTCTTCACGCAGCAGAGCCTGTGGACCCTGCTCGCGTTCGACGGGGAGCGCGTGGCGGAGTTTCGCGATGACGGCAAGGGGCCGGCCGACGCGCCGGCGTGGGTGCACCCTTCGGTCTACGCAGCGCTGGTGCGCAAGCAGAAGGAAGCGGGCGTGACGCTCGCGCGCGACCCTCGCGACGGCAGCGCGCTCATCGTGGAGTACCAGAGCGGCTACCTGCGATTGCGCGACGGCCAGCGCACGCCGGCCTTCACGCCGAACATCCCGCCCTCGCCGCTCCACGCCGCGTGGTTCACCGCGAAGGACGCCGACCCCTGGCTCTTCTGGGGCGAGGACCCGTGGCGCAAGGTCGAGTTCTACCTCCGCTCGCCCGACGGGAAGTCGAGGAGCGTCTTCTCGCGCGCGCCGCGGCCGAACGGTGGTGACTACCGCGCCGAAGCCCTGACCTCGGTGGTGCGCAAGGACGGCCAGCCAGTGTTCTCGCTGCTCGTCGACCGGCGCCACCTGGTGCTTTGGCCGCGCGGCGACGGCACGTTCGAGCCGCTGGTGCAGGGCGTCGCGTGGCAGTCGATGCCTCCCGAGCTCGGCGGTCGCACCGTGTCGCCGTGCGCGAAGGACGAGCGTCGCGTGCTCGAGGAGCAGGTGCGCGAGCCGGCGATCTTCACCGTGCGCGACGAGACGTGGGCCGCGTGGCTGAGCGACGAGGTGCAGCTCACGTGGCGGCTCGGCCCCGTGCTGCACTTTGGTGGTGACGCCGGCGTCGAGGACTCGTGCGACTGGATTCTCGATGGGCGCGTGCCGCACCGCTCGTTGGTGCTCGCGAAGTTCCGGCCCGACGGGCGCCTCGAGGAGAAGAAGCGGCTGCCCGTCGCGGGCGCCGCGGGACACCTCGCCGTCGAGACCAACGGAGATCAGGTCACGCTCGCCGCCGCGGCGTATGGGCTGCTGACGCTGACGCAGGTCGACCTGCACCGGTGACGTGTCTCCCTCTCCCCTCGAGAGGGGAGAGGGTCGGGGTGAGGGGCCGAAACTGGATCAGACAGCGCGGCTGATCGCTTTCGGCCGACGGCTCACACCTGAGGGGCATGAAACGCGTGGCGGTGCTGGTGGTGTTGTTGTCGGCGTGCGGTGGGGTTGATGACCTGCTCGATGCGGGGACCGGCGGCGGGAGCGGTGGCGGGGGCGGCTCGACGTCGCTCGGGGGCGGCTCGACGTCGCTCGGCGGCGGCGCTGGCGGTGGCAGCTCGAGCGCGACCTGCACCGACACCTTCGCGGCGTACGGACAGGGCTTCTTCGCGACGTACTGCACGGCGTGCCATCACCACTCCAGCGATTTCTCGACGCAGGCCACGGTGCAGGCATCGCTGTCGTCGATTCGCTCGGAGATCAGCACCGGCAAGATGCCCGAGGGCACGTCGCTGTCGTCGACCGAGAAGGCGCGCGTGCTGGCGTGGCTCAACTGCGGAGCGCCGTGACCATCACGGTGACCGCGTGCGGTGCGGTCGAGCGCGGGCTCGACGTCACTCAGAGTTCGAGGCGTGCTGGATCGAGGCGCGCGTGCGTTGCTCAACTGCGGAGCGCCGTGACCATCACGGCAACCGCGTGCGGTGCGGTCGGGCGCGGGGTCGACGTCACTCGAGAGTTCGAGGCGTGCTGGATCAAGGCGCGCGTGCGTGGCTCAACTGCGGAGCGCCGTGACCGTCACGGTGACCGCGTGCGGTGCGGTCGAGCGCGGGGTCGACGTCACTCGAGAGTTCAAGGCGTGCTGGATCGAGGCGCGCGTGCGTTGCTCAACTCCGGAGCGCCGTGACCGTCACGGCAACCGCGTGCGCTCGACGCTCGCCTGCGCCGCCGGGTCGACGTCGCTCAAGAA
The DNA here is from genome assembly GCA_046351675.1 of Myxococcaceae bacterium. Classification (GTDB taxonomy): domain Bacteria; phylum Myxococcota; class Myxococcia; order Myxococcales; family Myxococcaceae; genus Archangium_A. The sequence continues at coordinate 1,173,650 of JAXLYB010000002.1, read as the reverse complement.
GTCGAGCCCCGTCAGCGCTTCGACATCGTCGACACTCACCTGCCACTGGCGCCACGAGCCGCTCAGCGGACTGACGTTGGGAATCACCGCGGCATAGGTCACCGTCTGCGGAGTGATGGCGCCCGGCGTCACTGGGCCCTCGCTCACCACGATGACCTTGAACATCGAGAGAGGCACGGCGACGCCCGTACCGATGGTCTGTCGCGTCGCGCCGAAGATCGGCCCGGCGATGATCCACAGGTGCTTGCCCTGCCCTGCCAGCGTTCGCTCGAAGTCTTCGAGGTCCAGCCACGGGCCCGCATTGCTCGCGTGCGTCTGCGGGACGACGTTGGTGAGGAAGAAGGTCGCGTCGTTGTCGGCGTCGGTCGCGGTGCGGTCGGCGCTCGGACAGAGGTGGCCGCGGTCGAAGCCACTGCTCGTGTAGTCGGAGTCCTTCGCTTGCGGCGTGCCCGTCGGCAACAGCGGATCGGTGCGGAACGTAGTCGCGCGCGTCGCGCTCCCCAGCGACGTGGAGTCGAGCAGCCACGCGGACCAGTTCGGCACCTTGTTGCGCGTGTCGTACGAGCCGACGAGCTGCGGGCGCACGAGCAGCCAGGCGTCGAGACGGCCCACGCTGGTGCCGTCGGGCATGCCGAGCGGGAGGTGCACGCTGAAGTCCGTTCCCCACGGGCCGGTGTGCGTCCAGCCGGCGTCGGGGATGTTGCCGAGGCCTGCGTCGGGTGTCGGGACGCCGCTGTCGACCTCTGGCGTCGCTGGTCCCGCGTCGACGGCGGGCTCACCGGCATCGACCGTCGACTCACCGGCGTCGCGCGGGAGTCGGCCCGGGCCACGATCGATCGTCCCACCGTCTGCGGGCGCCGGTTCCGCACCCGCGTCTTCGAGGGCCGGCGCGCCTGCGTCGACGACCGGCCCCGCATCCGGCGCACCGGCGTCGACGAAGACCAGCCCGGCGTCGCGCGTCGTTCCCGCATCGCTGCCGGCGTCGAGCACCACGGAAGCATCGGGAACGCTGGGTGGAATACCCGCATCGACCACGACCGGAATTGGCGTGGGCTGATCACCGGCCGGCTCGTCGACCGCGCGCAGGAGCGTCTGCCCACCACACGCGCACAAGAGGACCAACCATGCCGAGCGCACGGCAGATTCGGCAGCACCCCGCGTGCCCGCGCCAACCGGCCCAACTTGCAGCCACCGAGGTGGGTCACCCGCGTGGTGCAGGTCCGACCCGGCTCACCTCGCCGTGCGTGTGACGTCACCAGCGCCCACCGCCGGAAACGTCACGCGCATCGCTGCTTTCCGTGCGTGTGACGAAACCAGCGCCCACCGCCGGAAACGTCACGCGCATCGCTACTTTCCGTGCGTGTGACGAAACCAGCGCCCACCGCCGGAAACGTCACGCGCATCGCTGCTTTCCGTGCGTGTGACGTCACCAGCGCCCACCGCGGGAAACGTCACGCGCATCGCTGCTTTCCGTGCGTGTGACGTCACCAGCGCCCGCCGCCGGAAACGTCACGCGCATCGCTCACTTCTTCACGAGCCACGCGTCGATCTCCGCGACGCGGTCACTCCACCCAGACAACGACGCGTAGTCATCCCGCGCCTGTCGGCCGAGCTGCTCAGCGCGCGCGGGCTCCTGCTTCAGCGCCCGGAGCACCTTCGCCAGCCCAAACCGCAGCCGCGCGCGCGTCGCCGGCCACACCGGCAACGGCAGCGCCTCGGCCTTCTTCCACGCCTCCAGCGCCCCGCGGAGGTCATGCCCCTCGAGCGCCTCGGCCTCGCACATCAAGTTCTCCCGCAGGTTGGTCTTCACCGGGTCAGTGAAGCCCGCGTTGAGCGTCGCGGAGCGACGGCAGTCGGCGAGCGCTTCCTTCCCCCGGCCGAGCCTCGTCAGCGCCTGCGCCCGCCCCCGCAGCGCGCCCGCCAACGACTGCGGATCATTCGCCGTCTCGTAGAAGGCCACGGTCTCCTGCGCCAACGCGAGCGAGCGCGGCAGGTCGCTGCGATCGAGCGCGTTCGCCAACTCCAGCTTCAAGTCCGCCGCGGTGCCGTCGGTCGGGTCGAGCTCCTTCTGGGCGCGCGCGAGCGCCGGCTCGATGAGCGCGATGGCCTCGGCGCGCCGCCCTTCCTCCGCGAGCCCGCCGCTCAACGACACCACTCGGTAGATGATCGACGGGTCGTCCTCGCCCTTGATCTCCCGCAGCATCTTCACCGCGCTCAGTTCCAGCGCGTTCGACTCTGCGACCTTGCCCAATTCCCACTGCGCCGCCGCGAGCCGAATGAGTGCCGCCGCGTACTCGCGCGAGCGCTCGCCGTAGAGGCGCTTCATCAGGTCGGCCCGGCGCTGGCGCAGCTCGAGCCGCAGGTGCATGTCGGCGTCAGCCGTCGCGAGCCACGCCTGCGCATCGAGCAGCGAGACCTCGACGTACGGGTCGCGCTCCAGCCGTTCCCACAGCGCCTGGCACGCGCGCGTCACCTGCCGCGCCTCGCCGAGCGTCTGCGGCTTGTCGGTCAGCCACGTCGCCAGCCGCGTGCCCGCGTAGACCGCGTTCTCGTCATCCCCCGCCTGGAGCGCGAGCTCCCACGCCCGCTGGAAGTCGCGCGTGCACGCCTCGCCGTCGCCGCGCCCCGCTTCGACCTGCGCGATCCAGTACCAGGCCTCGCCCTCGAAGCCCGGCAGGCCCGCGTCGGCCGACATCGCCACCGCCTGGCGCGAGAGCTCGAGCGCCTGGTCGCCCTTCTCCACCAACTGAAACGCGCGCGCCGAGAGCAGCGTCTTGCGCAGCTCGCGCAGAATCTCCGGGCTCACGCCTTCCACCGTGTCGGACCGCACGCGCTCGAGGTGCGCGCGGTCGTCGCAGTGCGCGTTGTCGAGCAACTCCTCGACGAGATCGTCGGCGCGCTCGACCACCGCGGCGTCGACCTGCTGCAGCGCCTCCACCAGCGTGCGCAACGTCTGCTCCTGCCGCACGAGGCACAGCTGCCGCCTCGCGTGCAGCGCGTCGGCCTCGGTCTTCTTCACGCGGCAGGTCTTCGCCGTGAGCTGCGCCCATTCCTGCACGCGACGGTCGATGGTCGCGAACGCCCGCTCGAGCCGCGACTTCGCGTTCGGGCTCTGCGCGAGCACCTTCGCGCGAAACGCATCCTCCGACGCGCGCGGCCACACGCGCTCGATCGCCTCGGCCTCCGACGGACACGTCACGGTGTCGACCGAGCGGCCCGCGTAGGCCGCGACGCTCAGCGCGAGCACCACCGAGGCCGCCGCGCCCGCGATGCGCCACTTGCGCAGCGGGTCGTGCTCGAGCGCCTCGATGACCGCGGCCATCGACGGGTAGCGTTGCTCCGGGAGCGGCGCGAGCATGCGCATCACCACCGGCCACAGCCACGCCGGCCGCTTCGGGTCGGTGGGCAGCGGCGCGGGCGTCGTCTTGAGCGACTTGAAGTAGTCCTTCAGCTTCGAGCCGGGGAACGGCTTGCGGCCGTAGAGCGCCTGGAAGAGCGCGACGCCGAACGCGAACTGGTCCGACGCGGCGGTCGACGGCTCGTTCTCGAAGAGCTCGGGCGCGATGTAGCCCGGCGTGCCCGAGACGCTGCCTTCCTGCGTGAGCGGCGTGTCGAGCGAGACGTGCTGATCGCCGGGAGTCGCCTCGCCGCTCGGCGCCTCGACCAGCGCCTTCATGTCCTTCGCGCGCGCGAGCCCGAAGTCGAGCACCTTCACTTTGCGGTCGGCGCTGACGATGACGTTCGACGGCTTGAAGTCGCGGTGCACGAGGCCCGCATCGTGCACGGCCTGGAGACCCCGCGCCGCCTGCACCAGCACGCCGAGCACGGTGCGCCAATCGCGCTTCGCCTGCATCCACGCGCGCAGCGTCTCGCCCTCGACGCGCTCCATGGCGATGAAGACCTGGTCGCCGTGGCGTCCCGCGTCGTAGACGGCCACCGCGTTGGGATGCGCCACGCGGGCCAGCGCACGCGCCTCGCGCTCGAGGCGAGCCACTGCGCCCGACGAGCCACCGACCGCCTGCGCGCCGAGGAGCATCTTGAGCGCGACGCGGCGATCGAGCATCGGGTCGTACGCGAGGTACACCGCGCCCATGCCGCCCTTGCCCAGCTCCGAGACGATGACGTAGCGGCCGATGACCGCGCCGTGAGGCAGGCCCGCGGGCTCCGGGTCGGGTGTCTTGCGCGCGGCCGCGCCACCGACGTTCGCGGGGCGCGCAGCGGCCGTGGGGACCTCGTCGGCCGCGGGCTCGTGGTCCTCGTCGGCGGTGCGCGTCTCGTCAGCGCGGAGCTTCAGGTCGGCCAGGCGCGCGCGGCACTTCTCGCAGTCGGCGACGTGCGCCTCGACACGACGCATGGCCTCGTCGTCGAGAGAGCGGCGAACGAACCCCGCGAGCTCCGCGGGTGGCGGGCACGGCGCCGGCGGCACGGCCGTGAGTGTACGCGACCGCGTCGATGCGTGTGACGTTCCCGGCGATGGGCGCTGGTCTCGTCACGCGCATGAAGCGGCCCGTGCGTGTGACGTTCCCGGCGATGAGCGCTGGTCTCGTCACGCGCATGAAGCAGCCCGTGCGTGTGACGTTCCCGGCGGCGGGCGCTGGTCTCGTCACGCGCATGAAGCGGCCGTGCGTGTGACGTTCCCGGCGGCGGGCGCTGGTTTCGTCACACGCATGAACTGGCGCGCGACGCCGCCAAGCATCGGGAATTCCCGCAGAACTCAGCGCAGCTCGAGCGACTCGAGCCCCGACAACCGCATGACCTCCCACGGCTTCGCCAGCGGCCGCGGCTTCACGTTCTTCACGCGCTGCGCGATCGCCGCGATGTGCTCGGGCGTCGACCCACAACACCCACCGACGAGGTTCACCCACCCCGCGTCGGCGAACTCCCCGAGCACCGCCGCCATCTCGTCGGGCGTCTCGTCGTACCCGCCGAACGCGTTCGGCAGACCGGCGTTGGGGTAGCAGCTCACGTAGCACTCGGCGATGCGCGCCAGCTCCTGCATGTACGGCCGCATCTCGCGACCTCCGAGCGCGCAGTTGATGCCGACCGACAGGGGCCGCGCGTGGCGAATCGAGTCGTAGAACGCCGACACCGTCTGCCCCGAGAGCGTGCGACCCGACGCGTCGGTGATGGTGACCGAGATCATCACCGGCACCCGGCGCCCGAGTTCCTCGAACACCTGCTCGATGGCGAACACCGCCGCCTTGCTGTTGAGCGTGTCGAAGATGGTCTCCACGAGGAGCACGTCGACCCCGCCGTCGAGCAGCGCGCGCGCCTGTTCGGAATACGCGTCGACCACCTGCTTCCACGTCACCGCGCGGAAGTCGGGACGGTTCACGTCAGGCGACAGCGAGAGCGTGCGGTTGAGCGGCCCGACGGCGCCGGCGACGTACGCCTTGCGGCCCGGCTGCTGCTTCTCGACCGCCTGCACCGCCCGCCGCGCACAGCCCGCCGCCGCGAGGTTGAGCTCACGAATCACCGCGCCGTCGAGCTCGTAGTCGGCCTGCGCGATCGACGTCGCGGAGAACGTGTTGGTCTCGACCAGGTCGGCGCCCGCCTCGAGGTACCGCCGGTGGATTTCCTCGATGACGTCAGGGCGCGTGAGCGACAACAGCTCGTTGTTGCCCTTGAGGTCCTTCGCGTGGCCGACGAAGCGCGTGCCGCGGAAGTCCTTCTCCTCGAGGCCGTAGGTCTGGATGAGCGAGCCCATCGCTCCGTCGATCACCACGATGCGCTCTGCGAACAACTGCTCCAGGGTCTTCGTGCTCATACCGACCTCAACCGTGCGTGGGACTTCTTGCGCGTGCCCGTGACCAGGAACGCCTTGAACGGGTTCGCCGCGTCGCGCGCGCCCGGCAGCACCTGCTGCTCCGCTTCCAGGCCGACCGCGCGCATCGCCTTCTCGATCGCCGCCGGCTCGAAGCCGAGGTGCTGGTGGCCCAGGCGCGTGCGCACCCAGGCCTCCTCGTGCGGCATCAACTCGAGCACCACCATGCGGCCGCCGGCCTTGAGCAACCGCGCGCCTTCCGCGAGCACGGCCTCGATGTGCGTGACGTGGTGCAGGCTCTGCGAGACGACCACCAGGTCGACGCTGCCCGTCTCGAGCGGCAGGTGTTCGAGATCGGCCGCGAGGAAGGTGATGTTCGCGAGCGCCTGGCGCTCGGCCTCGGCGCGCGCCTTGGTCAGGGCCGACTCGCTGCGATCGATGGCCGTCACGCGCCGCGCCCAGCGCGCGAGCTCGACGGTGAGCACGCCGGTGCCGCACCCGAAGTCGACCACCTCGAGCGGAGGCAGGAGCGAGCTGAGCGCCGCGCTCCACAGCCGCCACGACTGGCCGGGCTCGAGCAGCTTCTCGTTGAGCGTCTGCACGTCTTCGCGGCGACGCAGCAACTCGGTGAGCCGCGCCTTGTCGCCGTATTCGTCGGGCGCGTCCTTCGCGAGGCGGATCAGCGGCCACAGCGCCGCCTTCTCGTCGAGCGCGAGCGAGTAGTAGGTGAAGCCGCCGTGCCGCTCTTCGCGGATCAGGTCGAGCGCCTTGAGCTTGGTGAGGTGGTGCGACACCGAGCTCTGCGCCACGCCCACCAGCGAGACGACCTCGCTCACGTTCAGGCGCGCCTCGCTGATCAGCCGCAAGATGCGCAGCCGCGTCGGGTCACCCAGGGCTCGAAACGCCTCCGTCAACGAATCCATCGATACATGTAGATATATCGATGCGCGCTGACTGGCAAGCCGGGCTCAGTCGTTGGCCTTGAAGACGAAGGGGTAGTGCACGACCACCACGCCGCCGCCGACCGGCTTCGGGAACTCCCACGTCCGCACGCGCGACACGAGGCAGGTCTCGAGGCCGGTGTCGCCGACGTCGCTCTCGTCGAGGGAGCTGGTCGCCACCGCGCCGCTGGCGTCGATGACCCACTTCACCTTCACGCGGCCGGCGAGTTCGGGGCGCCGCTGGAGCGCGAGCTCGTAGCAGTAGCGCACCTGGCTCGCATGGCGCCGCACCACCGCGCGGATCAACGCGCGGTCGAGCACGCCGATGATGGTCGGCTCGACGATGGTGAGGCCCACGTCGCTGCTCGTGCGACCACTCACGATGCCGACGCCCGAGCCGTAGGCGCCCGAGCCGGTGCCGCGCCGACCCGTCGCGCCGGACGTCGAGCCACCGAGGCGCCCATTGCCGATGCCCACCACGCCGATGCCGGCGAGCTGGCCGCCGCCGCCTTCGCCGGTTCCTCGCAGGCTCGCGAGGCCGGGGCCGCCGTCAGCGAGGCGCGGCGCGTTCAAACCGGCGAGCGCATCGCGCAGCTCACCGGTGAGCGCCGGGCCGGTCTCGATGACGTCGTGGCCGAAGAGGTTCGAGACGGCTGCGCGCGCGGCCTGCTGTGCGTCACGCGGCTGTGCGGCGGCTGGTGCGCTCGCAGCCGAGGGCGCTTCGGCGCGCGGGGCCGCGGGTGCGGCGTTCGATTCGGCCGGAGCGCCGCCGCGCGCCGACGGGCGAGAGAAGAAGCCCACCGGCCGGCGCAGCCCGGAGCCGTCGCCCAGTCCCTCGCGGCCAGCGTCGGTGCCCGGCCCCAGGTAGCGATCAGCCGACTCGAGCGCGATGGCGAAGAGCGCCGACGCGAAGCACATCAGCACCACCAGCGGCCCCGCGACCGCGCCGACGTCGAAGCGCCCCCACCGCCCGGCGCGCTCGGGCCTCGAGGCCGGCTGCCGCTCGACGACCAGCCCCGGGAGTCGCCCCGCCTCGACGTCTCTCACGAGGGTGGGTGCCTGTGCGCCGGGGGGAATGAAGACCGCGTCGACCGTGGTCACACCCCACTGCACGCGCGCCAGCACGCCTTGTCCACTCACCAGGCTCGGGGTCATGCGCGCCCAGACACCTCGCCCACGCGAAGGTTCCACCGCGGGCGATGCGCGTGACGTTCCCCGCGCCCGGCGCCGGCAACGTCACACGCACGGTGTTTTTCCGAGGGGATTCTCGTGCACCGAGAGCTTGCAGACGTCGATGCGCCACCGTGCTGTGGTTCGCGCCATGGCGGACACCGTCGAGCGGCTGGTGGTGCGACTGGAAGACGGGCGGCACCGCTGGCGCGAGGTCGAGCTGCGCGGCAGCAAGCTGGTGCAGCGCGCCGAGGTGAGCAGCAACGATGACGAGACCGACCGCGAGACGTCGACCCGCTTCGACAGCGTGAAGGAAGCGCGCGAGGAGTTCGAGCACCTCGTTGCGCGCTACGTGAAGAACGGGCTCAAGGAGGTCTCGCGCGAGACGCTCACCGTGCCCGACGACCACGTCGTCGAGCAGCGCATCACCGAGCACCCGGCGTACGAGCGGGCGTGCCTGGGGTCGGCGGCGGTCGAGCCCTGGCGCGTCTACGCCGACTGGCTGCAGGAGCACGGCGACGTGCGCGGCGAGCTGGCCTCGATGTTCCTGAACGGGCGCAACGCCGACGCGTGGATCTTCCTCGCGCGCCACCGCGACCTGCTGCTCGGCGAGCACGGGCAGTCCGCGCTCCGCGTGCTGGAAGTCACCAACGGCTTCATCAGCGCGCTCGGCCTCAAGTCGGCGTACGAGAGCGACGTCGACCTCGCCGAACTCTGCGCCGACGTGCTGGGACGCCCTGGCGCTCGCTTCGTGACCCGACTGCGGTTCGGCCTCGCGAGCTTCGAGAGCGACAACGACTGGACCTCCACGCTTGGCGCGGTGCTCTCCTCGCCGGTCGCCGCGCGCGTGCAGCGCCTCGAGTTCGACGACTACACGTACGAGGACTGCGAGATCAGCTGGACGCCGTTCGGCGACTTCGCCGCGCTGTGGGAGGGCGCGCCCGGGCTCGAGCACCTGCACCTGCGCTCGGGGGCGGGCGGCCACCTCGGCACCATCGCGCACGCGACGCTCAAGAGCTTCGTGCGCGAGTCCGGCGGGTTGGGCGGCGAGGAAGTCGACGCGATCGTGACGGCGAAGTGGCCGCAGCTCGAGCACCTCGAGGTGTGGACCGGCAGCAGCGGCTACGGAGGCGTCGCCACGACTGATCAGCTCGGGCCCATTCTCCGCGGCGAACGGCTTCCGCAGCTGCGCTCGCTGGGCATCGTGAACACCGAGTTGTCGACCGAGCTGCTCGGAGAACTCGCCGCCTCGCCGCTCCTGCCCCGCCTCAAAGCGCTCGACCTGTCGAAGGGCGTGTTCACCGACGCGGAGGTCGATGGCTGGCTGCGGCTGGCGCCGAAGTTCCGGCACCTCGCGCGGCTCGACCTGTCGAAGAACCTGCTCGACGAGCGCGTGGGCGAATTGAAGGCGGCGCTGCCGAACGCGGTGCTCGATGATCAGCGAGACCACGAGCCCGACGAAGACGATGACTTCCGGTACGTCGCGGTCGGCGAGTGACTGCCTGGCGATGCGTGTGACGTTCCCGGCGGTGGGCGCCGGTTTCGTCACGGTGATGGTGGGGACTGCACTGGCGATGTGCGTGACGTTTCCGGCGGTGGGCGCTGGTTTCGTCACGCTGACGGGCGCGAAGTGCGGCGCGGGTGCTCCACTTTCGAGTCTCAGCGGGTGAGAGCGCCGGGGATGTCAGTGGTGGGCGGTACAACGCCACGCATGAGAAACGCAGAGGTGAAGTGTCTGGAGTTGGCGGCGAAGCAGATGGGTGTGTTGCATCGCTCTCAGGCGATGGCGCACCTGAGCCGGTGGCAAATCGAGCGGCGCGTCAGTCGTGAGGCGGGAGAGACGCCGTGGGTGCGCGTCTTGCGCGGCGTGTACCGCGTCGAGGGCTCTGTCGAGTGCTGGCGTCAGCGGGTGGAAGCGCTCTCGCTGTGGGGCGGCCCGAAGTCGGTGCTGTCACATCGCACCGCGGCCGCGCTGCACGGCTTTGACGACTTCAAGGTGGACCCGTTGGGCAAGGCCGGGCCGCTCGAAATCACGGTGAAGCCGCAGAAGCGGAAGTTGAAGCTCGAGGGCGCGCGCATCTACCGCTGCAAGCCGCCTCCGCACTGGGACGTCATCGTGAGGGACGATGGGCTGTGCGTGACGTCGGTGCCTCGCACGCTGATGGACATGAGCCGCCTCGTCACCTTCACGCAGCTGCGCTCGATGATGAGCCAGGCGCTGCGGGAGAAGAAGACGACGCTGATGCAGCTGCAGCGCTTCCTCGAGCGCACGCGCAAGCGTCCGGGCATCGTGCGTTTCCGGGCGGTGCTGGCGTCCATCACGGGTGAGGGCGGGCCGACGGACAGTCAGCTCGAGGAATTGGCGTTGCGCGTGCTGCGACAGGCGAAGATGCCGAAGCCCGATGTGCAGAAGCGCCAGGTGTCGAAGGGCAAGCGCCGCCGCATCGACTTCATCTTCGAGGCGCAGAAGGTCATCGTGGAGACGGACGGGTACGCGTACCACTCGGGCGTCGAGGCCTTCGAGAAGGACAGGCGCCGACGCAATTCTCTGTGTGCGGATGGGTACGTCGTCCTGCAGTGGACGTGGAGAGGGTTGCAGGACAACCCAGACGAGCTCATCAACGAGCTCTGCGCCGTCCTGTACCGCTGAAGCACCCCAGCTGAAGTCCGCAGCATCGAGCGCCCGGCAGGCGAAGGCCGACGTGTGTCTCGACTCGCGCGGGCCGACTGCAAAGCAACCATCCGCGTGACGTCACCAGCGCCCAGCGCCGGGAATGTCACACGCATCGTCAGTGGCAGTGCACCCGAGGCCGCCGAAAACCGACGACGCGCGTGACGTCACCAGCGCCCACCGCCGCAAACGTCACACGCATCGCCAGTGGCAGTGCGCCCATGACCGCCGAAAACCGACGACGCGCGTGACGCCACCAGCGCCCACCGCCGCAAACGTCACACGCATCGCCAGTGGCAGTGCGCCCACGGCCGCCGAAAACCGACGACGCGCGTGACGCCACCAGCGCCCACCGCCGCAAACGTCACACGCACGGTCAGGGGCAGGCCGCCGAGCGCTCGGCCCAGCCCGCGCGGATGTACGTGATGGGGTGCCCCTGGGTGTACGCGCCGCTCGGCAGCTCGTCCCAGACCACGCCGTCGGTGCTCCGGTAGAAGCGTTGCTGCTCGTACCAGACCTGCCACCCGCCCTTCACCGCGACGAAGGTGCCGCTCGCGTGCCGCGCGACCGCTCCGGGGTTGGGCCCGCCGGACAGCGTGGTGCCGACGCGCGTCTGGGTGTTCATCGTGGTCCACGTGGTGCCGTCGACCGAGCGGTGAACCTTGCCGTTGCTCCAGAGCATGAACTCCGAGCCGGTCCAGAGCGGGTTCGAATCGGCCGACACGTTCGCCAGCAGCGTCGACGTCCACGTCTGGGCGCCGTCGCTCGAGCGGCAGATGACCATGCCGTTCTGCGACTGGCTCCACGTCGCGGTGACGAAGATGCCGTTGCCGAACGCCGGGTGCCCCGCGCCGCACGCATCGACGCGCCCGCCGCCCACCATCGTCGGCCGGTTCCACGTCGCGCCGCGGTCGGTGCTGAACTGGAAGTCGAGGTTCGAGCCGTCTTGCGCGGTGACGAGAAACACCCCGCCGCCCGCGACTCCGCCGCGCACGTTGTAGATGGTGTTCGCGCCGTTCGAGACGGGGATGTCGCCGTTCATCACCCAGGTCGCACCCTCGTCGTCCGACCTCCGTGACGAGCGGGTCGCGGCCACGATGCGCCCCTGGTCGACGAGGAAGTCGGTGACGTTCGCGCCCATGTCGACCTGCGCCCACGTCACGCCATCGGTGGTGCGGAAGAACCGCCCGGGCGCGCCCCACCCCGTGCCGAGCACGAAGCCGCCATCGACCGCCGCGAGCGCCGTCGAGGAGTACTCGTTGTGATCGCAGTCGGTGCTCTGCGTGCCGCCGTCGGGCAGCGTGAAGTCGCCCGAGAAGCAGCGGTACTTCAGGTTCGCCGGCCACGCGTCATCGACCGCGACGTCGTGCGTCCACGTGCGGCCGTCGTCACAGGACACCGCGCGGCGCCACTGCTTGCCGACCGCGACGAAGACCGGCACGAGCGAAGCCCCGCCGCCACCGCCCGTCGCGGCACCACCACCCGTCGCGCCACCGCCCGTCGCACCACCACCCGCACCACCACCCGCGCCACCGCCCGTCGCACCACCACCCGCGCCGCCGCCCGTCGCAGCACCACCACCACCACCACCACCACCGCCGGTCGAGCCGCCACCTCCCGCCGCGTCTCCGCCGCCGGTCGCCGTGCCGCCACCACCACCCGTGGGATCCATCGCCACGCCGACACACCCCGCCAGCACCCAGGCCGACACCAGCATCGCGAGCCGCATGCGCAAAAGCACAGCACGCGGTTGCGCCCATTGCCACGCCGCGTTATTGACCAATGGGTCAACAGCAAACCCAACCAACCAACCCAACCATGACCGGTCTGAGAAAGAGCAGCGACGAACGCCGCGCCGAGTTGATCTCCGCCGCCCGCGCGGTCGCCCTCGCCGAGGGCCTCGAGCACGTCACCGGCCGCAAGGTCGCCGCGAAGGCCGGCCTCTCGAGCGGGCTGGTCTTCTTCCACTTCGACGGCCGCCAGGCGCTGCTCGAGGCCGTGCTCGACGCGCTCCTCGAAGACATCTTCGGCGGCCTCGAGGTCCCCGAGGGAGACGGCCCGGCCGACGAGCGCATGCTCCAGTTCCTCGAGCACCGCGTCAGCCGGCTCCGCCACGAGCGCCGCCAGCTCGAATTGTTCATCGACTTCTGGGTGCTCGGCACGCGCGAGGCCAGCGTGCGCCGCCGCATTCGCGAGGGCCTCGAGCGCTACCGCGAGCAGGTGCGGCCGCTCGCCACCCGCGTCGCGTCATCACGCCCCGGCATGACGGGCGACGCGCTCGCCCAGGTCGCCGTGTCGTTCATTCTCGGCTGCGCCCTGCAAGTGGTGATGGACTCGGGCCGCATCGACACCGCCGAGTACTTCGAGGCCGTTCGCTCGCTCTTCGTCGCCTCACGCCCCGCCGCACGGGAGAAGAAGTCATGATCGCCTCGCTCAAGGCCCACGTCGCCCGGGTGCTGCACTTCGACCGCGCGCTGTTCCACAAGCGGCCGCGCCTGCTCCTCGCGTGCCTCGGCGTGATGACCGTGCCCGCGCTGTACGCCACCATCTACCTGAGCTCGAGCTGGGACCCGTACGCGCGCATCGACCAGCTCCGCGTGGTCATCGTGAACCAGGACCGCGGCGCCGAGGTGCGCGGCCGGCAGGTGGCCATCGGCGCGTCGGTGGTCGACGGCCTCGAGAAGAAGAAGTCGTTTCAGCTCACGCGGCTCGACGACGAGGCGAAGGCCCGCGAACTGGTGAGCAGCGGAGAGGTCGCCTTCGCGGTGCTCATCCCCGCGAGTTTGAGCGAGACCGCGATGAAGGCGTCGGCCGAGAACCCCGCGCGCGTGAAGGTGGTCTTCAGCGAGGGCAACAACTTCATGACCGGCACCATCGCGCGCCGCTTCGCCGACGAGCTGACGCGCAACACCAACGAGGTGCTCAACACCGAGCGCTGGGCGGTGGTGCTCGACACCGTCGACAGCTCGCGCACCAACATCGAGAAGCTGAAGGACGGCGTCGGCCGCCTGCGCGACGGCGCCGAGCAGCTCGACGAGGGCCTGCAGAAGGCGAAGGCGGGCGCGACGAAGCTCGCCAACGGCGCCGAGCGCGCGAAAGACGGAGCCCAGAAGCTCGAAGACGGCGCGACGGCGGTGAGCGACGGCACCACCAAGCTCACCAAGGGCGTCGAGCAGCTCGGCGGCGGCCTGCGCCAGATGCGCGACGCGATGCCCGCGCAGGAAAAGCTCGACCAACTGAAGGACGGCGCGAAGCAGGTCGCCGACGGCAACCAGCAGCTCGCGAAGGGCCTCGAGCAGCTCAGCGACGGCACCACGAAGGCGAAGAACGGCGCGACGCAGCTCAAGGACGGCACGAAGGGCATTCCCATCGTGGGCGGCAAGGTGAGCGCGGGCGCCGAGAAGCTCGAGACGGGCCTGGGCCAGCTCGAGGCGGGCGCGCAGAAGGCGCAGGCGGGCAGCGAGAAGCTCGCCGACGGCAGCGCGAAGGTGGCCGGCGGCGTCGACCAGCTCACCAACGGCGTCGCGCGCGTCAGCGCCGGAGTGAAGACGATGACCGAGAAGCTCCCGCCCGACGAGAAGCTCGACCAGCTCGCCGACGGCAGCGCGAAGGTCGCGGCCGGCACCGGCCAGTTGAACGACGGCCTCGGCAAGCTCGCCGACGGCAGCAAGAAGCTCGAGGGCGGCCTCAACCAGCTCAGCAACGGCGCCACGCGCCTGTCGGAGGGCTTGAATCAACTGAGCAACGCGCTGCCCGAGCGCATCGACGGGCTCGAGGGCGACGCGCGCGGCCTGGCCGCCTCGGTGCGCCCCGAGCTCGAGCCGCTCACCCAGGTCGGCGCGTACGGCAACTCGATGGTGCCCTACTTCCTCGGGCTCTCGCTGTGGGTCGGCGTGGTGATGATGGGCTTCATCTTCCAGCTGCGGTGGTTCCCCTCGCGCGTGTCGAACGCGCCGAAGCTCGCGCTGGTGCTCGGCCGCCTCGCCACGCCGCTGATGCTCGTGCTCGGCCAGGCGACGCTGCTGACGCTCGCGCTGCGCTTCATCGTCGGCGCGACGATTCCCTCGCTGTTGTCGTTCTGGCTCATCGCGCTCGTCACCTCGTCGGTCTTCCTGACCGTGCTGGTGATGCTGGTCGGCGTGTTCGGCGACGTCGGCAAGGTCATCGCGTTGCTCTTCCTCGTCTTCCAGATGGGCGCGAGCGGCGGCGTGTTTCCGCTCGCGCTCACCAGCGACGTGTTCCGCGCGGTGCACCCGTTCGTGCCGTTCTCGTGGGTGCTCAAGGCCGCGCGCGCGTCACTCTTCGGCGCGTACGACGGCGCGTGGCCGCAGGCGCTGGGGGTGCTGATGCTCTTCGGCGTCGGGTCCATCGCCATCACCGCGCTGCTCGGACGGTGGAAGTTCGTGCCGCGCCATCGGTATGCGCCGCTGATGGACGTGTGAGCGCTCAGCGCGGCTGGCAGAACACGAGGCCTTCGCTGGTGAGCGGCGCGTTCGGGTGGTTCGCGAGGTGGAGCACGTCGTTGCTGCCGTAGGGCTCACACGGCGCGCCGAATGTGCCCCACGGGTTGTCGGGCGTGTTCCCCAGCCCGGGAGCGCCGGGGCCGGTGCCGCCCGAGGTGGTCACCACCCCACCCACGTTGCTGACGCGGAAGCCGACCCCCGACGACATCGCCGGAATCGAGCGCGCGTCGTCGAGGAAGACGAGGTCGCGGTCGCCGAGCACCACCCCGTCGATGAGCGTGGAGGCGAGGTTCGGACTCGGGGTGACCGTGCCGGTCGAGAGGTCGAGCGTTGCGGTCTGGCTGGTGCCGTCCCAGAGGAGCACGCCGTTGGTCCACGTCAGCGCCTCCTGGTACGGGTCGATGGGCAGGCGCCAGTTCCCCGGCACGGCGACGGTCTGCGCCGTGCGCGGGTTGAAGCGCTTCAACCCCTGCGGCGTGTCGAGCAGCAACCACGCCGAAGCCGAGGGGCGCACGCGCGCGACCTGCGTCACCTCGATGGGCGCGGAGACGCCGTCGAGCGGGTACCAGGTGAACAGCGAGCTGGCGGTGCTGGTGCTCCCGGCCAGCGGCGGCCCGACGATGAGCGCCGCGTCGAAGTTCGAGGTGAAGAGCGTCTTGTACGGCGTGGCGAGCACGTTGCCCGGAATGACGCCGCGCTCGGTCCAGGCATCGGTGCGCCAGTTCCACGTGGCCAGCCGCGTCTGCAGCGCGGTCCCGCCGTCTTCGCGCACCGGCTCCTGGAACAGAAGCACCTCGCCGTCGTTCGAGACGAGGTTCGCCGATCGCAGGCCGGCAGGAATGGTGGCCCCGCGCGCGAGCACGCCGCCGTCCGCTTCGAAGGACCACACCTCTCGCCCTTCCCACGAGATGACGGGCGACGACGGCGCGAAGCAGGGAACGAGGCCCGTCGGCGGCGTGCGCGTGGTGATGGAACGGCGCTCGAAGTCGATGAGCACCGCGGTCGTGCCGTCGAGCGACTGGCGCAGCTGCGCGCGCATGAAGCGATCGGCCGTTCGGCACCCGGCCGGCCACGGTTGGTTCGGGGGCGGCATGGGTGAGAGCTCGACGGCAACACCGCCGTCGGCGCCCCGGGTGAGCCACGTGCCAGGGCGCGCCAGCGTGGCGTCGGCGGCCGCGCTGCGAACGAACGACGCGGTGCTCGCGGTGACGCCCGGCACGTACACCCCCTTCGGCAGGTACACCGGACGCGCGTCGCTCAGCGGCAGCGTGTAGCGCACGCGCTGCTCGTAGGTGCCCTCGAGGTCGACGTAGACCGGCTCGTACCCGGGCGCGGAATAGGTGATGCGCGCGCGCGCGTCGAAGGGGTTGATGGCGACGAAGCCCGTGCCCTCGTCGCTGATGCCCGCATCGAGGTAGCCGTGGGGGTACTTCGGCCCGCCGTCGGTGTTCGAGCCGGGCAGGAACTCGAGGGTCCACGAGAGGCCGGTGTCGTTGGTGTGCAGCCGGCCCTCGGTGGCCACGAGCTTCTGCTCGATGGGCAGCAGGCCCGGGTCGCTGAGGCGGCCATGCGTCGCCAGGCACGCCGGCCCGACGCCGCCCGGGCCCACCACCGCGCAGAAGCTCGTGGAGTCGGTGCCGCACGGCGCGACCCCCTGCGGCATGAAGCACGACAGGTCGTAGTCGAGGAACAGGTGCCCGGTGCGCGGGAGCGGCGCGGTCTTCACGAAGAGGTGCTGCTCGAACTCGAAGGGGTCGAGCACGGTGACCACCTGCGTCTTTCCCTGCTGCGCGAGCAGGGTGTGGAAGTCGGTGAAGTTGCGCCGCAGGCACGCGCAGGTGAGGTCGACGTTGCGATCGCACGCGCAGTCGCGGCCGGCGGTGTCGAGCGGGGCGAGCACCTCGACCGGCCGGCCCTTCGAGTAGCGAGAGAGGCCGCGCAGCTCTCCTTCGCGCAGGTTGTTCCACACCAGCATCTGCCCCGGCACGGCGGCGATCTCGTCGGGCCACGCGCGCGGCGACTCGATGCCGATGGGCGCGAACTCGGGCGCGTGCAACACGCCGTCGTAGAAGAACGCGGGCTGGGACCACCCGAGGCGGTGCAGGAGGTCGCGGCCCAGCAAGACCGCAAACTCGTCGGGGCTCCCGTGCCACACCGCGGTCTCGACGGGCTCGGTGAAGAGGGAGGTGAAGACGCAGTCGCGCGAGCCCATCGGCACCAGGCCAGGCCACGTGCGCAGCTCGACGCAGAGCTGGCCGGGTTCCCAGCGCGCCAGGCGCACGCGCGTGTCGTCGAGGGTGATGGCCCACCACTCGCCGGTGTCGAGCTGGGTCCACCGGGTGCCGTCGAAGCGAACGAGGGTGTGCCTCGCGCCGTCGGAGGACGTGTAGACGATGGACCCGTCGGCGCGCGCGAGCACGCGAAGCCCGTCGGGCACCGCGAGCGGCGCGTCGGGCAAGCGGGTGAGGGCGTCGCCGTTCACACGAAAAAAGGCGCGCGACAGCGGGGCGACGAGGGTGGCAGGCGCACCCGCTTCGTGCGCGGCGAGCTGCAGCGACACGTCGGCGGGCACCGTCAGCTCGCGCTGCTCGGCCTTCGCCAGGTCGAGCCAGAAGTAGCGGTCGAACGCCGGCGCGGGGCGGAAGTCGAGGGTGAGCCCCGGACCTCCGACGTAGTGCACCAGCACCCAGTCGCCGCTGGCCCAGCTGTCGCTGACGAGCACGCGCCCCTCGGTGAACTGGGTGACGGTGCCGGACAACCGGCTGTCGTGAGAGAGCTCGGTGCCGCTGCGCGGGTCGATGGCCGCGGGCGCAGCGCGCGTGAACTGCGGGTTGAAGGGGTACGGGGCGACGCCGCACGCGGTGGCGGTCGCGACGAAGAGCACGAAGAGGGCGCGCTGCATCTCAGGGCTCCTCCACGAGCACCGACGAATCGGAGCACCACATCTCGAACCCCTCGAGCCTCGACTCGCGCTCGCAGTCGCCGCCGGTCCGGTCCTGGCAGATGGGGTCGACGGTCAGCACGAGCGTGTCGATGAACAGCCGACGCTGGGGGCTGTAGTTCTTGCCGGGCGGCGGCGAGACGCGCGAAGAGTACTCGAGGAGACTCGAGCCGAACGTCGTCGGCACCAGCAGCTTGTCGGTGTCGTGACGCAGCGCGACCGCGCCGAGTTGACCGATGAGCCGGCGATTGGGGCCGGGAAACGAGTCCTGCCAGAGGAGCGCGACCTCCGAGAGGTCTTCGTCGGAGCACGACACGTACCAGTCGGTGCGCCCCAGCTCGAGCGCGTCACCGCGCGTGCAAAGACAGAGCTTCTTCTTCGACCACACCTCGCCGAAGACGCCCGTCATCGACTTCCAGCGAACGTCGGGGTCGGTTTCCCCCACGCACCCCGACAGCCCGAGCAACAACAGCACCCACGACCCGCTGCGCATGACCCGCATTCAATCCGTTTTCGTGCGCTGCGCTACCAGGTGATGCGGAACGTCGCGCTCGTCTCGGCGTCAGCCGCGACGCGGTCGGCAGGCGCACGGTCGATCGCCGCCGTCGTCACACGCACGCTCGCCACGCCGGAGTGCTGCAGCCCGGTCTCGAACATGCCGCGGTAGAAGCTCGGGTTCTGCACGTGGTTGCACCACAGGTCGAAGGTGGTGGGCCCGACCTGGGTCAGCCGCGTCTGCGAATAGTTGTTCCCGCTGCGCAGCGTCTTGGCCATGCGCTCGAGCGTGCGCTTCGGCCCGAGCAACCGCATCAGCCCGAGGGTCGCGCGCCCGATGACGGTCTCGGTGTACGCCGTGATGAAGCGGCTCCCGAGGGCGAACTGCTGCCGGTCGTACGGCTGGCCGGGCGCGACGAGCTCGCCGGCGAAGTCGACGACGCGGCGCCACGCCGCCAGCGCGTACGCCGGCTGCAGCGGGCGGTCGTAGTCGATGCCGAGCTCGCGCATGCGCGCGCGCGCGGCGACATCGAGCAGCGGACCGAGCGCCCGCTCCATCGACTCCGCCGCCTGCGAAAAGAGGAGCAGCTCGCTCACGCCAGCTCACCGACGGCGACGGCGCGCCAACGGCAGCAGCAGCGCGAGCAACCACTCCGCACCCGGCGTCGAGCCACAGCCGCAGCCGCGATCGACCGCGGGCGACAGCGACTCCACGCCCGCGAGCTTGGTGTACGTCGTGCCACCGCCACCACCGGCGCCACCATCGGGCAGCGGCGGCACCATGCCGCCATCGCGCATGCCCGCATCGACCGGCGGGGGCGGCGGCGAGCCACCATCGAGCACCGGCGGGTCACCCGCATCAGGCGGAGGAGGCGGCGGCATGCCCGCATCACGCACGCCCGCATCAGGCGGAGGCGGCGGCGGCATGCCCGCGTCGAAGATGACGCCCGCGTCGCTCACCATGCCGAGCACGTCGATGCGGTCGACGTGGTACCCGAAGCGCACCTGCGACGGGTCGCTCACGAGGCGAATGTTCACCGTGTCGCCGCCGATGTAGTTCGACGTCACGTTGGTGCGGCCCGAGCCGTTGACGACCTGGAAGAGGTCTCCGGCGGCGTTGGTGAGGTAGATGTTGTCGCAGCCGTTCGAGAGGCACTGGTTGTTCGTCTCGAGGTCGACGCGCGTGAAGTGCACCACCAGCCCCGTCGCGCCGGGCACGGTGACGGTCTGCACCTCGTCGGTGTTGTTGCGGTAGTTGCCGGTCGCGTCGCGCACCGGGTCGATGCTGATGGCCACCGGCGTCAGCGGCCCCATCATCGGCGGCGCGGTGAGCTGCCGCGACAGCCCGTACGAGATGAAGGTGCGGCGAATGAAGTCGGCGTGGGCGCCGCCGTTGAGCATCGTGTCGGCGTTCTGCACCGCCTGCGCCGCGGTGAAGAAGTTGCTCGAGGTGCCGAGCATGAAGTGGTGCTCGATGACGAGCTTGTCGGTGAGGTCAGCGCCGAGCGTGGCGCGAATCTTCCAGAGCGCGGCCGACCACATCTCGCCGTCGTCGTGCACCTCGCCCACTTCGTCTTCGGGGTAGTGCTTGGTGCCGTCGACGCGGCGCAGGCACTTCGGCGTCGTCGTCGCGTACGCCGTGGAGTCCCACTCGCCGACGCACGCCACGTCGGTCACCTGCGGGTGGCCACCGTCGGCCGCCGAGAGGCTCTGCGAGAACGACGCCGCGAGGTAATCGCCGAAGCCCTCGCCCATCGAGCCCTCGTCGCCGCCGCCGAAGCCCGGCACCTGGTTGTCCTGGATGGAGTGCCCGTACTCGTGCATCACGATGTCGCCGTCTTCCGCGTCGTCGACGCCACCGGTGCCGAAGTTCAGGCGCTGGTTGTTGCCCGAGTAGAACGAGTTGTCCTGGTTCTGCGCGTCGACCACCGCGACCTGCACGCGGTTGTTCGCGTTGGTGAAGCCGAGCGACTGGATGCGCGTCTGCGCGCGGTCGACGTGGAAGTACGCGTTGGCCTGCTCGAAGCCGAGGTTGCTGCGGTCGAAGAGGAAGTCGTTGCTCGCCGAGGTCGCGCGGTTGGCGGCGTTGTTGGTGCGCGCGTCGGCGAACGAGCCGCGCAGGAAGCCACTGCCATCGAGCCGCGGCAACGGCACCAGGAAGCGCGCCGCGTCGAGCGCCGGCGTGGTCGCGTTGTTGTTGTCGGCCATCGTCATGTCGCCGGTCGAGCTGACCGCGTTAATGTCGAACACGTAGCCGGTGCCGGTGACCGAGGCCTGGAAGCGCACCGAGTCGAGGCGCGCCAGCTCGCCGCCGTTCGCCGCGTCGATGAAGACGGTCCAGTCGTGCGGCGGCGTCTGCTGCGTCATCGACAGCCGCACCGCCCACGCCACGCGCGCGACGCCCGCCGCGTTCACGTGCACGCCCTTCGTCGCGACCGGCTCGTCTTCGAGCTGTGAGCGCTGCGCGCCGACCACGCTGAGCGCGCGCTCCATCGCCACCGACGCGCCCACGTCACCCTGCGCCTGCGCCGTCGGCGCCGCGTCGAAGTGCTCGAGGTTCACCGCGCGCACCGTGCGCGTGCCGTGACCATCGTCTTGCACCAGCACGATGACCTCGCCGCCGAAGACGGGCAGCGCGAGCTCGGCGCCCACGTCCTGCCGTTGGGCGAAGCGGAGGTAGGTGC
This sequence comes from Myxococcaceae bacterium, assembly GCA_046351675.1. Lineage (GTDB taxonomy): Bacteria > Myxococcota > Myxococcia > Myxococcales > Myxococcaceae > Archangium_A. The sequence continues at coordinate 1,152,521 of JAXLYB010000002.1, read as the reverse complement.
CGGCGAGGCCCTGCCGCGTCGTCGTCAGCGAGAGGCTCGCGCCCTTGGCGTCGAGGTGGAACTCGTGCGCGCGCGACGACAAGAAGGCCCGCGCCGCGCCCTCGAGGTCGAGGTTCGAGCGGAAGAGCTCTCCGCCGAGCAGCTGCGGCCGGCCGCGCACCTCGTTGAACGACTCGAGCGACGAGGTGACGGTGGTGGCGACCGGTCGCGCGGTCATCTCCGCCGGGCCGCGCGCGCCGTCACAACCGGACACCGCGAGCGAGAAGACCACCGCGCACGAGAGGAACACCACGAGCAGCGAACGACGCACAAAGCACCACTTTCTCTCTGCCTTCCCTGGGTTCACGTCCTGCCGGCAGAGGCCCCGTCGGCCACGGGTGTCGGCGTTCTAGTGCAGCGGGAGGAGGTTGGCTTGACGGGTGGCACCGGCCTCATTAATTATTCCGCGTCATGGGAAGGATATCTGGCGCGCTCAACCGCGATCACGACGAGAAGCGGGCGAAGCTCGCGGGATCACTGGCCCACGTCATCCTCGGCGCCCACGGCCGGCACCTCTCGCTCAAGGAGCTCGCCGAGTCGGCGAAGGTCGACCCGGGCACCCTGCGCCACTACTTCAAGGACCGCAGCGGCGCCGTGCAGGCCGCCTTCGCCTCGCTCTTGCCGATGGGTGAAGCGCAGAAGGCCCGCGCGGCCCAGCTCGCCGAGCTCCCGGTGCGACAGGGGCTGTCGACGCTGCTCCAGCGCATCATCGCCGCGTGGCCGCAGCTGCTCGGAGGAATGCACGCCGCCGGCTTCACCGAGGGCATGTCAGACCCCGACCTCGGGCAGGCCTACATCTCGAGCATCTTCGAGCCCACCCTCGACGCGGTCGAGAAGCTGCTGGTCACCTGGCACGCCCGCGGCGAGCTCCGGGTGCCCGACGCGCGCGTGGCCGGCCTCGCCCTGCTCTCGCCGGTGCTGCTGGCGCTCTTCCACCAGCACCAGCTCTCGGGCCGCAAGTGTCGGCCCCTCGACCTCACCCTGTTCCTCGAGGCCCACCTCGACGGTTTCCTGCGCGGTTACGCCACTGGAGGCAAGACGTCATGAAGCGAATTTTGTTCCTTCGGAATGAAGTTTATGTGCTGAGCGCGGGGCTGCTGGTGCTCGCGGCCTGCACGCCCCCGAGCTCGGCGCCCAAGCTGTCGGACGTGCGCATCGGTCACTGCGAGTACACCGGGCCGTTCAGCAAGCTCCCCGAGTGCAAGGACTACCTGGGCGAGTGGAAGGTGAGCGACGCCGAGAAGGACTGCACCGGCGACAACAAGGGCAAGTTCGAGGGCGGGTCGATCTGCAACCCGAGCGTCTTCCTCGGCGCGTGCCTCATCGCCAAGACGCCGCAGCAGACGCGCACGTACATCGCCACCGACAACACCGCGAAGTGCGGCAGCGCGCGCACCGGCTGCGAGACCTTCGGCGGCGGCTACTGGGACGCGGCGCCCATCTGCGGCGGCGCGAACGACGAGCTGGTGGTGCCGTCTGAAGGCGCGTTCCGCGAGCCGGTGCAGAAGTGCTTCATGCCTGCGAGCGGAGAGCCGATGGGGCACTCCGACGGCGGCATGGTGTGCGTGTGGGAAGGCATTCACGGCGCGACCGAAGAGGGCCGCAGCTTCCGCAACGACGCCAACTGCGACAACTCGCGCAGCGGCCGTCCCTACTACCCGAAGGATCCCGGCCCCCACGTGAACGACGTCGACCCGCGCCAGAGCGACCCGGCCTACCTCGCGGAAGAGGCGTGGGTGCGCTCGCAGCTCAACGCTGCGTCGTGCGTGTGCTGCCACTCTTCCGGCGCCTCGCCCAACAACGCGCCGTCGCTCTTCGACGTCGACCGCGCGGGCAGCCTCGCCAACCAGCTCACCGACCGCGGCGTCGCGCAGGGCGCAGGCGTGGTCAGCACCGTGCCGCTGGGCGCGTGGCCGAAGGAGCGCAACAACGGCTTCGCGAAGTCCGACCTCGCGCACCCCGACTGGTCGGTCTTCCTGAGCACCGACCCCGCGCGCATGAAGGCGTTCTGGCAGCGCGAGATGGAGCACCGTGGGCTCACCGCCGCCGACATGGTGGGCGTGCCCGACGGCCTCGGCCCGCTCAGCGAGCAGTTCTACTTCCAGCCGCAGGCCTGCACCGGCAGCGAGGGCATCGCCGCTGACGGCACCATCACCTGGGGCAAGGGCAAGGCGCGGTACGTGTACGTGATGGCGGCGACCTCGCGCGCGCCGACCGTGTTCCCCAACCTCGATCTGCCCGAGGGCACGGTGTGGCGCCTCGACGTGCCGCCCGAGGGTGCGCCGCTGGTGTCGGGCAACGTGAAGTACGGGGTGCTGCCTGAGGGCACGTCGCAGAAGTTCCCGGTGGCTGGTGCGCCGGCGGCGCTCACGTCGGGCACGCAGTACTTCCTGTACGTGACGGCTGATCAGATGCTGCCCATCACGCGGTGCCTCATCACTGCGCCGTGAAGCTCCCTCTCCCCCGCGGGGGAGAGGGTTGGGGTGAGAGGAAAACTGCTTTCGCCCCGCCCCTTCCGGTGGCGTCCGCATCGTCCGCAGCACGCGTCTCCCCTCACCCCGACCCTCTCCCCTTGAGGGGAGAGGGAGCAGTTGATTGATTTGCGCGCGACATGACTCGTCTCTCGCTGTCGCTCTGCCTGCTCGTCACGCTGCTCGGCTGTCACTCTGAGACGCGCCCCGCTGACACCAGGCCCGCGGAGACCAAGCCCGCCGAGCCGAAGCCCGTCGCCACCGTGCCGCCGCCCGAGGTCATCGACCCGCCGCCGGTGGCCGAGCCGCCCCCGACGAAGACCGCCCCGAAGGAAGCGCCGCCCAAAGACGAGTGCGGCGGCTGCCCCGCGGGGAGCGTCTGCAAGCTCCAGGTGGTGCAGTGCGTTCGCGCGCCGTGCCCGCCGATTCCCGAGTGCATTCCGATTCCCGCGAAGTGCGACCCGCCGTGCACCGCGGGTGAGAAGTGCGTGCTGACCGAGGTGAAGTGCAAGATGGCGCCGTGCCCGCCGCAGCCGCAGTGCGTGAAGTGAACGTCGTCGGTTGCACCTGACACCGCGTCGAGCCGAGGCTTGAGTTGCGCGCGCGGGGCCGCCACGCTCGCGCTTTTCCCGCTGCCCACGCTTCACGGAGCTTCGATGAAGACCCGCCTCGCCGCGCTCGCGCTGCTCACCCTGGGTGCGTGCAGCCCGATGATGACGACCGACGCCGGCCCGCCGCCGTGCACGCCGGGCACCACCTCGCTCGACGAAATCTTCGCCACCACGCTCGGCCCCGCCTCGACCGCGAAGTGCGTGCAGTGTCACGGCGTCGGCGCTGGCCAGGGCGGCGTGTTCTTCACCGACGCGAAGAGCTTCTACGACGTGATGGTGGGCGTGACGTCGAAGGCCGACCCGAGCACCCAGCGCGTCAACCCGGGCCACCCCGAGTCGAGCCACCTCTTCTTCCGCATTCAGCCCAACACCGACGTGCTCAAGCGCATGCCGCAGGGTGGCGCGCCGCTCACCGCCGCGCAGGTCGACGCCATCGGCGGGTGGATCTGCGCCGGCGCACCGCGGCCGACGGGAGTGTTCGACGCGGGGGTCGACGCCGGCACCGACGCCGGAGCCGACGGCGGCACCGACGCTGGCATCGACGCGGGCGTGCTCGCGCTCACCAGCTTCTCGCCGCAGGCCGGCGTGGTGGGCACGCACGTCACGCTCACCGGCGAGGGCTTCTCGCTCACCGCGGCCAACGACGTCGTCACCTTCTCCGGCAACGCCACGGCCACCGTCACCACCGCCACCGCCACCTCGCTCGAGGTCGACGTGCCCGCGAGCGCGACCACCGGCCCCATCACCGTCACCGTGGGCGGCCGCAGCGCCACCAGCGCGTCGTCGTTCACCGTGGTGCCCGGCACGCCGGTGCCGACGTTGAGCTCGCTGACGCCCAACCAGGTCGGCGTCGGCGCCGGCGACACCACGCTGGTGCTCAGCGGCGGCAGCTTCCGCCAGGACTCGGTCGCGAAGATCGACGGAGTGCCCGTGGCCACCACCTTCGTCGCCAGCGCGCGCCTCGACGCCGTCGCGCCCGCCGCGCTCTTCGCGCAAGCCGGCACGCACAACGTCACCGTCACCACCACCGCCCCCGACGGCGGCGCGGGCGGCGGCACCAGCAGCGCGGTGGTGCTCACCGTGACCAACCCGGCGCCGGTGCTCAGCGCCATCACCCCCACCACGGTCGCGACCGGCGGCGCGGCGTTCTCGCTCAGCCTCACGGGCACGGGCTTCGTGGCGGGCTCCACGGTCGAGCTCGACGGCTCGGCGGTCGCGACCACCTTCGGCTCGAGCACCGCGTTGACCGCGCAGATGCCGAGCTTCTCCGCGGCCGCCACGCACAACGTCGCGGTGCGCAACCCGGCGCCGGGCGGGGGCGTGTCGAGCGCGCAGGTGCTGACGGTGGTGATGACGCCGCTCCCGAGCATCAGCAACCTCTCGCCGAACCCCGCGTCGTCGGGCGCTGCCTTCACGCTGACCATCACCGGCGCGAACTTCACGTGCGCCGGCGCCGGCCCGGTGGTGCTCTTCAACAGCGCGCAGCTCACCCCGAGCGCGTGCACGGCCACCAGCCTCACGGTCGCCGCGCCGTCGACTCCCGCGGGCGCGTACGACGTGGTGGTGAAGAACCCGAACAACGACCAGAGCGCGCCCTTCACCTTGAACGTGGTGACGCCCAACCCGCTGCCGGTCGCGACCTCGCTGACGCCGTCGACGGTCAACGCGGGCTCGGGCGCGCAGACGCTGCAGGTGAACGGCAGCCAGTTCGTCTCGAGCTCGGTGGTGAACGTGAACGGCGTCGCGCGCTCGACGACCTTCGTCGACGCGGGCGTGCTGACCGCCGCGCTGCTCGCCGGCGACGTGGCGAGCGCAGGCACGAAGACCGTCACCGTCACCACCCCCGCGCCCGGCGGCGGCACGAGCGCCGGGCTCACGCTCACCGTGCAGTTCGTCAACCCGGTGCCGGCGCTGAGCGCGCTCGCCCCGAGCCTGGTGGTGACCAACAGCGGCGCGACCGACGTGGTGCTCACCGGCACCGGCTTCGTCGCCGCCTCGCAAGGCACGTTCGACGGCGCCAACCGCGTCACCACCTTCAACTCGCCGACGCAGGTGACGGTCTCGCTCACCGCGGCCGACGCGATGGCCGCGGGCACGCACTCGCTGGTGGTGACCAACCCCGCACCGGGTGGCGGCGCGAGCAACGGGCTGAGCCTGGTGGTCGGCAACCCGGTGCCGAGCGTCTCGACGCTCTCGCCGTGCGGGAAGGTCGCCGGCGCCGCGCAGTTCACGCTGACGCTCAACGGCACCAACTTCCTCGCCGGCTCGACGGTGAGCTTCGGCGGCACGAGCGTGCCCACCACCTTCGTCAGCAGCACGCAGCTCACCGCCACCATCGCCGCCGGTCTCGTGGCGACGGCGCCGAGCGACCACGCCATCGCGGTGGTGGTGACCAACCCGTCGCCCGGCGGTGGCCCGTCGTCAGCGTTCACCTTCGGCCTCGCGGGCCAGGCGCGCACGCTGGCCGACGTGCAGACCACGTTCACCACCGTGTGCGCGGCGAGCTGTCACAGCGCGCTGGGTCAGTCGGGCGGGCTGGTGCTCGAGGCCGGCGTCGCGCGCGGCAACCTGGTGGGCGTGGCGTCGAACTGCTCGGGTCAGCTGCGGGTGCGCGCGTGCGGCGCGTTGCCCGCCGACAGCCTGCTCATCGACAAGCTGCACGCGGGCCAGACGGCGACGTTCCCGGCGTGCGGCGGTCCGATGCCGGCGATCGGCAGCATCACGCCGACCGAGTACGAGACGATCGTCGACTGGGTGGCGCAGGGCGCGCCTCCCTGAGTCGACTCGACGTCACTTCCGAATCTGGAACTTGATCTTCTCGGTGCCGAGCGTGAACTCGTCGCCGTCCTTGATCTTCCGCTTGGAGATCTTCTCTTTGCCCGGCCCGAAGAAGGTGCCGTTCGAGGAGTTGAGATCTTCGAGCACGAAGTCAGGACCCTCGCGGGCGATGCGCACGTGCTCGCGGCTGACCCTGTTGGAGTCGATGACGAACTCGCACGACTTGCCGCGGCCGATGGTGAACACGTCACCCGACATCTTGAACGGGTCGCGACCGGCGACGATGAGCGTGAGCGAGGCCTTGCCACCGCGCGCAGGCGGGGGCGGCGGAGCGGGCTCCGGCTCGGGCTCGGGTTCCGGCTCGGGCTCGGGTTCGGGCTCGTAGCCACCGCCGTCGTCGGGCGCGGGGTCTTCGTAGCCGCCAGCGTCGGGCTGCGGGTCGAAGGGGTTGCCCTCGTCCGGCTCCGGCTCCGGCTCCGGCTCGGGTTCAGGCTCGGGCGGCGGCGGCTGGGCGCGGGCCTTCATGCCCGGCGGCTGCGCGCGCACCGGGGCCGCGGCGGGAGGAGGCGGCGCGGCGCGGGCCGCGGAAGAGGGAGAGGACGACACGGGCGCGGCGTGAGGAGCCCCACCCCCGGAGATGTTCGGCTTGCCCGCGACCACGTACCCGTTGAGGCGCGCGAGCATGAACACGGCTTGCGACACCAGCGCATCGGGGGGCACGCCCATCTCGGAAGACATCAACTCCAGCGCTTCCCACAGGTGGGGAGGCATCGAGACCGGCTTGGAATCAGACATTGCGGCGACACCATACCGCCCGAGCGCCGCGTGTCGAACAATCAACGCCAGCGCTGCTGATCAACCTCCCGACGTCATCGCCCCCAGGGGCTTTGATCACCGCGCGCCACCGGCTCACCCCACGGCCCGTCGATGCACGAGAGCACCTGGGAGTCCCAGGTGCGGGCCTGGTCGCAGAAGCCCACCACCTCCGCGCCGTGCCACCCGAGCGGGAGCGCCTTCTCGACGCAGCGCAGGGTGTCGCTGTCGTAGGTGAGCGCGGCGTCGCAGGCCGAGACGATGCGCGCGGCGGCGTCGTCGTGGCAGGCCGGCACGACCGCGACCATCTGCACGCAGCGCAGCACGTCGGAGTCGTAGGTCATCGCGGCGTCGCACGACTGCACCGCGCCCGAGAGGTCACGGCGCGCGCTCACCGCCTGCTGCACGCACCGCACGACGTCGGAGTCGTAGGTCATCGCGGCGTCGCACGCGGTCACGGTGCGCGAGAGATCGACGCCGGCGCTCCCCGCGAGCTCGAGGCAGCGCAGCTTGTCTGACGCGTAGGTCATCGCCGCGCTGCACGCGTTGACCAGGCCCGTGCCATCCACCGGCAAGCGCGAGACGAGCTGCACGCAGCGCTGCACGTCGCTGTCGTACACGAAGGCCGACTGGCAGCTGCCGTACGCGGCGTACGGGTTGGCCGACGGCTCGCGGTGACCCCAGCGGTGGTGACCGTCACGGCCGCGGCGACCCCACTCGCCCTGCCCCCACGGCTGCGCGGCGGCGAGCAACGGACTCGAGAGCGCGACGACGAGCAGGCAACGGGCGAGCATGCGGTTCATGGCGTCGCGGACGCGCCCGAAGTGCGCCTGATTCACGCGCGCCTCCTCCGCCGCACGGGCGGTACGCCCCGTTCCCCGCGCTTGTGTTTCCGACCTGCCAGAGCGAAGAGCCCGTCGCATGAGCCTGTACGACGAAGCCACCCCGAACCCCGCCGGCCACCGCGACGTGCAGATCGGCCAGCTCCCGGTGCCCTTCCCCGCCGGCGTGCGCGTGGTCGACGTGCGCGAGCCGAGCGAGTTCACCGGCCCGCTGGGTCACATCGCGGGCGCGGCGCTCGTGCCGATGGGCGCGGTGATGGCCGAGGCCCACGCGTGGGACAAGAACGCCGAGGTGCTGCTCATCTGCAAGAGCGGCGGCCGCTCGTCCAACGTCGCGCAGGCGCTGACCCGGCTCGGCTTCACCAAGGCGATGAACCTGGTCGGGGGAATGATGGCGTGGAACGCGGCCGGCCGACCCACCGAAAAGTAACCGCGCCGCGCCGCTGGCCGCCCTGGGTCACGTGGACGCTGCGGCTCGCCGCGGGCTGGGTGGTCGCGACGGCGTTGCCGGTGTTGGCGATGCGGTGGATCAACCCGCCCACGACCGTGTTCATTCTCGAGCGCGAGGCCGCGGCGCGCGCGCACCCGAACCCGAAGTTCCACGTCGAGCAGCTGTGGGTGCCGCGCAGCCGCATCTCGACGCAGATGGTGCACGCGCTCATCGCGTCGGAAGACGCGCGCTTCCTCGAGCACCACGGCTTCGACTGGGACGCGATGGCCGCGGCGCTCGAAGACCGCGTCGAGGGCAAGAGCAAGCGCGGCGGCAGCACGCTCAGCCAGCAGGTGGCGAAGAACCTCTTCCTCTGGCCGGCGCGCAGCTGGGTGCGCAAGGGCCTCGAGGCCTGGTTCACGCTGCTGCTCGAGCTGCTGTGGAGCAAGGAGCGCATTCTCGAGGTGCACCTCAACATCGCCGAGTATGGAGACGGCGTGTACGGCGTCGAGACCGCGGCGAGGCGGTACTTCCAGAAGAGCGCGGCGGCGCTGACGCTCGAAGAAGCGTCGCAGCTGGTGGTGGTGTTGCCCGCGCCCAAGTCGCGCCACCCCAACGCGCTGACCGCCAGGCAGCTCGAGCGCGCGGCGTGGGTGCGCGAGCAGGTCGCCCGGCTCGGCCCCGAGCGCTTCGAGGGGCTCTGACGTGCGCGACGAGACGAAGCGGGGCATGGAAGCGGTCGCGGTGTCGCTGGTGGTCGGCACGCTGCACCTCGCGCTGGTGAGCGAGCGCTTCGCCGAGCCGCGCGGCGGCGGCGGCTTCACGATGCTGGTGGGCTGCACCTTCGTCACCGCGGTGCTGTGGGCGATGCTCGCGCTGCGCACCATCGCCAACGACGGGCCGGTCGCGCCGGAGATCGACGACGGCCTGGTGTCCGTCGCGGTGACGGGCTGGGTGATGGCGCTCTTGCCCGCGCGGCCGTCGAACTTCTTGAGCGAAGGGCAGACCGACGACTTCGCGTGGGTCTACGTGCCGCTCTCGCTCTTCGCGGTGTTCGCGGTGCTGGCGGCGCAGAAGCTGTGGCCGCTCCGCTCGACGTGGTTCCTCTTCGTGCGGCTGCTCGCGTCGGCCTCGGCGAGCGCGCTCTTCGTGGCGGCGATGCTGGTGTTCGTCTCGCGCGGAGACGGCGCGGCCGAGGTCGCGGTGCGCGCGGTGGTGCTGGCGGTGCTCGCGGCGATCGCGACGTTCGTGCTGTGGGCGAAGGCGCGGCGGGCCGGCGTCAGCGGCTGAGCAGCTCGTTCAACTTCGCGAGCGCGGCCTCGTTGCCGAGGATGCCGACGTGCCCGCAGTCGAAACCCCAGGTGCGCACCGCCTCGGCCTGCGCCCACGGCGCGAGCTGGCTGGCGACGGCGACGACTCCATCGTTGTTGGTGGGCAACCGGTCGCCGCGCCCGCCGACCGCGAAGAGCAGGTGAAAGGGCATCGGCAGCGGCCGCTCGAGTGATTGGAGGAACGGGCTGCCCGGCACGAGGTCGAGCCAGCTGGGCACGGCCTGCGGCGCCATCTCCACGCCGACCGCCGCCGTCGCGTGGCCACCCCACGGCGTGGCGAGGGTGATGAAGCGGTCGACGAGGTCACCCTGCCCGCGCGTCACCAACTCTTCCAGCGCGCCGCGCGCCACCAGCCCGCCCATGGAGTGCGCGACCACCACCATCTTCTTCACGCCGAGGTCGCTCGCCGCGCGCACCATCATCTCGGCGAGCAGCTTCGAGAGCAGCGGCAGGCGAATGCCCGACGGGTAGTAGACGAGCCACGGCTCGAAGCGCGTGTGGTCGAGCGCGGCGAGCACCGGCTCGAAGTTGCGCGGGCTGCCGGCGATGCCGTGCACGAAGACGACCGGCACCTTGCCCGGCGCGTGCGGAGCGAGGAAGTGGAGGCCGTAGCCGCCCTTCGCGGCGGCGGTGAGCGGCGCCCACATGCCCTCGCTGACGCGGTCGTCGTCGAAGCGCGCGTCGCTGAGCGGCACGACCTGGCCCACGGTGCTCTGCGCCTCGTTGGCCTGGTCGGTGAAGTCGAGCGAGAGCTCGGGGCGCGGCGTGGCGGGGTCGAGGCTCAGCGGGGGCAACGTGGCGGCGGTGCGGCCGACCACCTGGAGCCCGCCGAGCCCATCGAGGCGCGCGAGCGGCTCACCGGCGCCGAGCTTCCGGTCGTCGTCGAGGTCTTGAAACGCGACGACGTCGTTCGCCTCGGCCACCTTCACCAGGAAGCCGAACTGCGGGAGCTGCGGCGTCAGCTTGAACGCGCCGCGCCGTTGGGCGCCGACGAAGTGCGCGACCCAGATGGCGTGACCGGGCTGCGCACCCTCGACGCCACGCGGTGCGCTTGATGGCGTCGACGTCGTGCTTGAGCGTGACGAACGCGCACCCGCTCAGCGCGCACGCGAGCGGGACGACGCGGGCCAGCTTCAGGCGAGCTGCTCGTTGCTGTCGGCGGCCTGGGCCGGCGGGGGCTCGGCGCCCACGCCCGCGGCGAGCGCCTTGGCGGGGTTGAAGATGCCGGGGCGCTCGTGGTGGAGCTTGTGCGCGTAGATGCCGGCGAACAGCTTGTTGCCGATGCGGTAGCGCAGCGCGGTGAGGTTCACCGGGTGCATGTCTTCGATGCTCTTCGCCGCCTCTCCGTTGTGGGTCGACCAGTTGAAGTGGATGACGAAGAGCCCCGCGAGCAGCTCGCACGGCGCGAAGACGAGGAAGAAGAACCACGGCCCGAGCAGCCAGAAGTAGACGGCGAGCAGCACGATGTTGGTGCCGTAGCTCATCCACGCGCGGCGGCGTTCCTTGCCGCGGTTCTCGGGCGTGTCACCCCAGGTGTCGAAGTACTGCTGGAAGAGCTGCTGCTCGACGTTGACGACGGTGTGCACGACCGTCTTCCAGAACGAGGGGAAGTTGGGGTGCGGGTCCTTCACGCGGTCATCGGAGTACTTGTGGTGCCGCATGTGGATGATGTCCCAGCTCGCGAAGCGCACCACGACGAGGAGCCCGAGGATCTCACCGGCGATGCGGTTGATGGCGTGCGGGAGGTTGCCGTGCGTGCAGTTGTGCACCGTGAGGTGCGCCCACACGAGGCCGAAGAAGAGCGCAGGCGCCACGAGGGCCCACCACCACTGCGGCGCGCCGAGCACCGGCTGCAGACCCGTCGCCCAGAACGTCGCGAGAATCGCCGCGCAGAACAGGAACCAGAACCCGTCGTACATCAGGTAGAAATTCGGGTTCTTCCGGAATTGGCCAATCGGATGCGCGGTCAACACGGACACGGGAGTTCCCCCTCGAAAAAGGTGGCGCGCTTCTATGCGCAAAACCCGGGGCGAGTAAATGCACCCCGCGCTGGAACTGACACCGCGCTGACGCGGATCAGCAAAGCCTGCGCGTCGATCTCTGCTCGTCAGTGCCGACGCAAAGCGTGCGACCTCGCGCCGGGCGAAATTCGACCCGGGGGGATTGATCAGCCCCCACCACCCCTGTGCTAAGGGCGCGGCCCGATGAAATTGAAACGCCCTGAGGACGCTCGAGCGCTGTTCATCATCATCACGTACCTCTCGCTCCTCGCGTCGATGGTGCTCGTGCCCTGGTGCCGCAACGTGGTGTTCCTGGTGCTCGCGTGCCAGTTCAGCTTCTTCGTGCAGACGGTCACGCACAACGTGATGCACGGCGCGTTCTTCGAGAGCAAGGCGGCCAACCGCGTGCTGCGCCTGGTGTTGAGCTTCTGCGGGCTCTTCCCCGTGTCGTCGGTGATTCCGTCGCACAACCTGGTGCACCACCACTTCGAAGACGACGGGCAGCCTGACTGGGCCTCGCCGAGCCACGCGCGCTTCAAGTGGAACCTGCTCAACCTGCTCCACTTTCCGAACATCATCGGGCCCATCACGTTCGCGGGCATCAACCGCTGGGCGTCGGTGAAGGGCCGCGGCGACTACCGCAAGGCGTCGATGCAGGAGTCGATCTTCGCGTTCGGGCTCACCGGCCTGCTGCTGTGCTGGGACTTCTGGACGGTGTTGTTCTTCGTGGTGGTGCCGCAGCTGTGGGGCGCGCGGTGGTTCTTGCGTGTGAACCTCATTCAGCACGACGGCTGCGACATCCAGGACGAGGTGAACCACTCGCGGAACTTCGGCGCGAAGCTGACCAACTGGGTCGCGGTGAACGCCGGGTACCACACGGCGCACCACAACAAGCCTGGGCTCCACTGGAGCGAGCTGCCCGCGTTCCACGAGAAGGAGATCAAGCCGAAGATGAACCCGTCGCTGATGGAGCCCTCGCTGCTGGGCTACCTCGCGCGCACGTACTTCTTCCGCCTCTCACGCCCGCCGCAGTGGACGCCGCCGCCGCCGTTGCCGGTGGAGTCAGCGCCCGCGCTCGCCAGCGCCGAGACCGCCTCGGAGGCCTACTGACATGCTCAGCAACGAGGTGATGGGGCTGCTGGCGCTCGGTGTGTCGTGGATGACGGGCCTGATGATCGTGCTCGACGCGCTCATCGACGCGCGCAACTTGCGAGCGAAGGTGAAGGCCGGCGTGCTCGAGGGCGTGGTGAAGACCGACGAGCTGGCGGTGCACGAGCTCGAGCAGCGCGTGAAGGAGCTCGATTCCGACGCGCCGGGCCTGGTGTTCTTCGATCGCCACCACCGCAGCACCGTGAAGGGCGGCACCGTCGAGATCGGCGGCCAGGCGGTGACGGTGAAGGGCGCTGCGGCGTGCGAGGTGTGGTTCGACGCGGCGACGCGTGAGGCCGCCGCGGCGTGCAGCTCGACCAGCCAGTTCGATTCGATGAAGCAGCGTGCGCAGGGCGCCGGAGGGGGCTTGCGCACGATTCGCACCGCGCTGCAGGCGGGCCAGAAGGTGTGGCTCGTCGGCACGCGGGACGGGGACGTGTTCACCGCTGACGTGGTGTCGGCGTTCGACCCGCGCACCTTCGTTCGCGCGCGGCAGCTCGCGGTGTTCGGCACGTGTGTCATCAGCACGCTGTGGGTCGCGGCGGGCACGGTGCTCGCGTTCTGGCCGCCGGTGTTCGGGTTGATCAGCATCGGGGGCGCGGTGGTGTTGATCGCGCACTTCCTGGGCATGACGCCGCTGGCCATCGCGTCGCGGGAAAAGTCGCGCACGCCGGCGGTCGCGTTCGTGCGGGGTACGTGGAAGCGCGACGAGGTGAAGCAGGAAGCTGGCGTCGCGGGTCCGGTCGTCGCCGAGCGCTGAGCTCGGGTTCGCTTCACAGCCCCGTGGGCACGATGAAGCTGATCAGCGCGTGGTGACCGTCATCGTGTTCCCAGCGGAGCGAGCGCAGCGCGCCCTCGGGCAACTGTGAGAGCAGCGAGGGTTGCTTCCACAGCGTGCCCTCGACTCCGGGAGACCAGGTCAGCACGAAGACCCGCACGCCCGGGTGGTGTCTCAGCCACACTTCACGTCGCTTCGCCGAAGTGGGGTCGGTCTTGTGGAACACGGTCTGCTCTTCGTACGGCGCGTCGAACGCAGCGTTGGCCGAATAGAACGTGTCGCCGCGGCTGAAGAACTGGTGCAGCCACAGGGCGTCGCCCGGCGCCCGCTTGCGTTGCCAGACGGCCAGCGCATCGCGAGTCGAGTACTCCGGCCCGAGCTCCGGCAGCGCGACGTCGAGCACGAAGAGTCCGAGGGCGATCGACGCCGCGACCCCCACCGCGAGGCCCAGCCTCCGGAAACCGCGGACCGCGGCGAGCGCGAGGCCCGCGATCGCGAGCATGCCCAGGCCGTAGACCGGCCCTGAGAAGTCGTGGGTCGCGAGCCAATCGTGAACCGGGTGCAGCTTGTAGGAGTAGTCGAACAGCCAGATGAGGCGCTCGACGCCATCTGGTTGGCTGAGGTCACGCAGGATGAGCCCGGCGATCGGAGCGACGACCACGGCGAGCAGCGCGGTACCCGGCCCTGCGTCGACTTCCGACGAGAGCAACGCGTCGATGAAGATCGCGGCCAGCAGCGCGATCGCTGGCACCAGCGGGAGCGCGTAGTGGTGGTAGCGCGTGAGTGACGTCGTGATGATCGCGAAGACCAGCCCGGCCCAGACCAACCCCAGCGTGACGAGCACCGGTCGTCGACCGCGCGGCGCCAGCGTGATCGCACCGATCGCCAAACCACCGAGGGGAAAACACGCGTACCCGAGCACGCGCACGTACATCACCCACGACAAGTCTTCGAAGACGCCCCAGCCCGAGAGGCGTCCAAAGTGGTGGTCGCGGAAGAAGGTGTCGAACCAGTCTTCACCGTGAACGAAGCCCATCGCCGCGTGCCACGGCCCCGCCACCACCAGGAACGCGAGCACCGCCGACACCCAGTCGAGCCCGACCATGCGTCGCAACGTGCGCGTGGCGAGCAGGGTGACCACCAGCACCACCGCCGGCAGCAGGCCCAGGAGTCCCTTCGCGAGCATTCCGAGCGCGCAGCCCACCGCGCCGACCACGAGCGCGAAGTCAGCGCTCGACTTCACGCGACGCAGGCGAACGAGCAGCCAGGCGAGCGCGAGCCACCAGGGCGCCATCTGGCCCAACCCGACAGCGCGCGAAGCGGCGACGAGCGGGCCGAGCACCCACGTGGCGTGCGCGAGGAACGGAGCACTTCCGGCGGCCACGAACGCCGCGACGAAGCCCCAGCGCCCGGGACGCACCGGCTGCGCGTCGCCCCACAGCGCGATCGCCCCGCCACACACGCCCACGCAAATCGACGCCACCAACGGCATGTCGGTGATGGCCTGGCGGCCGAGCAGCAAGAACATCGGGAAGGAGAGCAGCGTGACGCCCGCCCACCGCGCTGCGCGCGTGGTCCACAGGCGGGCGACGAGAAAGACCAGTGCAGCGACCGCGACGGCGGCGCACAGGGCGGGCACGAGACGCGCGGCCCACTCGACCCGGTGATCTGACAGGAGATCCTGCGCGGTGGTCCCGACTCCGGCCGCGCGGAACGACAGCGCGAGGAGCCAGAAGGTGAGCGGCGGCTTCGACCAGAACTCCGGCCCCTCCCACGACGCGCCGTACCATTCCAGACTCACGGCGTCGCCACGCAGCAGGAGCTGGCGAGTCACCTCGGCGTAGTGCGGCTCCCACGGGTCCCACAAGCCGTAGGTGCCGGCGGCCGGCAGCAGCAGGGCCAGACAGAGGGCCGCGGCGAAGCCGGCGTGGAGCCAGGCCGACCTCGCGGCGATCACCTTCGAGTCAGCGAGCATCACCTCGCGCGACGCTAGCGGACGCGGCGACGTGGTCAACGGCGGCCGAAGGTTCGCTTCGGTTCACTTCAGGCTCGAGGTGACCGAGGCCCACTCCGCGTCCGCGGTTGCGGGCGGCAGGCCTCGCGTCGTGAGCTGCACCGAGATGGGTCCCTTCGGCCCGGTGAAGGCACCGATGTAGAGACGCGTGTCTGGCGCGGTGCGAGAGGTGCCGATGCCCTCGACGCCCTTGCGTGCGCCGAAGGTGCGGTCGCCCGACGAGACGACGGACGCAACGACGCGCTCGGTGAGGAAGGTCTCGAGGCCGGCGGTCGTCATCGGAATGCCGGCGACGTCGTCGTTGATCGACAGCGAGGTGTCGGCGTTGCCGCTGGTGAAGATGTAGCCGGCGCCGCGCACTTTGCCGCCGCGCCAGGTGCCGGGCAGCGTGAGCTCGAGGCCGAAGTCGTCGAGGCCGTGCACGCGCGTCGGCGGGTCCGGCCGTCGCGGACAGGCAGACAGCACGAGCAGCATGAGGAGAAGAGTGTGGCGCAGCACGTAGCCATGATGCCCGACGCGAGGGGTGTGACACACGCGTCGCAAAACGAGCGCTGAGTGCAACGAAGCTGATGTGCTCGCGCCGATTCGGTCGGTGGGGCGCCACTTGGCTGTGAGGGACTCGGCTCACTGACGGGTCTGGATGCGGTGCCGAACACGAACGAGCCTCTCGGCACGACACAAAGTGAACTCACTTGAGTCGTGGTGGAGGGGCTGCCGGCGACGAGCACCGACCAGACCATGCACACCACGCGTCCCATTCAGGCCATGGGTGCTGCACCCGGGCGAGCGACTCGGGCGCAGCACATAAGCTTTGTCGCACTCCACGCTCACTTCGCGACACGCGTGTCACGACGCCCCTGTGACATCCTTCCGCCATGCTGACCGCCGCTCTCGCGCTCGTGCTCGCGGTGCCTGATGGCTCGACGCTCTGGGCCGATGCGATTCCTCGCGACGTCCGCGCCATCGTCGAGCGCGCCACCTTCTTCGAGGTCTTCCGGCTCGGCGAAGAGCCGTTGCTCAGTCAGGAGTTCGACTTCACGCACCGGCTCCGAACGAAGATCTACCGCGCAGGAGATTTCGATCGCGATCTCCTGCACCGGAAGAGCGGCACGCCACTCGGCATCGCGCATTACCCGATGCTCCAGGCCACGTTCGGCGACGCCGAACTCCGCGACGCCCTCGTCAGCGTGATGAAGGACTCCTACGCCTCGACGTGGATCAGATGTGCGGCCCACTGCAGCCTGGCGTCGGGTACCGCTTTCATGGGCCTCAAGGAGGCTTCGTCGAGTTGCTGCTCTGCTTCACCTGTCGTGAAGCCGACTTCATCTACGAGGGCAAGGCGCTGCGCCTTCAACTCGACGGGTTGATCAAGCGCCTCGCGCCGCTGACGCTCCAGAGCTTTCCGCTCGATGCAGCGCTCGCCGACTTCCTCGAGGCGGAAGATGAACAGGTTCGAATTCCGTTCGAACGCGACTATCGCCCGAAGCGCGGAGACACCTTCTTCCCGTTCGAGGAGTGAGTGGGATGCGCGACGAGCCGAGACTCGCCGCGCCCCGGATTGATCAGCGACGACCGAAGCGACCGTGGAACTTGTGGTGACCGCGCTCGCGGCCATCACGCTCGCACCCCTCGTCGCGGTCGCCGCGCCCGCGCCGGAACTGGAACCGACCGCGCTCCTCGTCGCGCCGGTCGCCGCCACCTTCGCGTCGCTCCACGCCCGGCCGCATGTCCCCGCGCGGGCCCGGCGCAGCGAAGGCCGCGGTCGAGACCAGCATTCCCAGCATCAGCAACGTCGTCTTCATGGTGTTTCCTTTCGGTGGTTGGGCACTGCACCGATTGGAACGGGCCATTCTCCAGCGCGTTCAGTGGCTTTGCGCTACTTCACACAAGCCGTCAGCCACCCGCCGCCCTGCCGTCTGCCCCGATCGTGAGCACGAGCCCCGACACGCATTCGGTTGCCGCGCATCTCCACGTCGACGTCGCCACCTACGACGAGGAAATCCGCCGGTTCGTCCCCCACTACGACACCGCGCAGGCCGAGGTCGTCGACGCGCTGACGCCCCGCGCACCCCCGTCCGTGCTCGACGTCGGCTGCGGCACCGGCGCTCTCGCCGCCCGCGTCTTCCAGGCCGTCCCGACCGCGCGCTTCACGCTGCTCGACGCCGACGCCAGCATGCTCGAGCAGGCCCGCACCCGCTTTCACCGCCTCTCGCGACCGGGCGTGCGCGCCGACTTCGAATCGATCCACGGGAACTTCGACTCGCCGCTGCCGAAGGTCGACGCCATCGTGAGTTCGCTCGCGCTGCACCACGTGCCGTCTCCCGAGGGACGCGTCGCCACCTACCGGCACCTCCTCGGCGCGCTCGAGCCCGGTGGCGTGCTGATCAACCTCGACGCGATGTTCGACGTGCGCCACCAGCCGACGTGGGACGCGTGGGCCGACCACCTCGTGCGCTGCGGCGACACCCGAGCCCAGGCGTTCGCGCGCTTCGAATCATGGCGGGCCGAAGACACCTACTACCCGCTCGACCGCGAGCTCGACTTCCTGCGCGAAGCCGGCGCCCGCTCGGTACACGTGCGGTGGCGCCGCGGAATCCTCGCGGTCGTCGTCGCGCGCGCCGGGCTATGAAGACGGAGTGCCCCGCACCCTCGCGCGCCTGACCGACCGGCTGACGCTCGGCGACTCGCTGCTCGTCAGCCCCGTCTGCCTGGGCATGGTGACCGACCCGCGCGTGGTGCTCGACGCGTGGGAAGCGGGCATCAACTTCTTCTTCGTCACCGCCGACATGCACTGGCCCCTCTACGCGCCGCTGCGCGAAGGACTCGCGACGCTGCTGCAGACGCCCGGCGTGCGCGACCACGTGGTGGTGTGCGGCACGGCGTACGTGACGCAGCCCGACTTCTGCGAGCTGCCGTTTCAGGAACTCGTCGACGCCGTGCCCGGTCTCGAGCGGCTCGACGTGGTGACCATGGGCGGGGTGTACGCGGTCGACTACGCCGCGCGGCTCGAGGTCTATCGACGGCACCGCGCGACGGGCTTCGTCGGGTGTCGCGCCATCGGCGCTTCGTTTCACGAGCGGAAGGTCGCGCGCGCAGCGCTGGTGGCCGGTGACGTCGACTGTGGCTTCGTGCGCATGAACCCCGCGCATCCCGGCGCGGCGAGCGAGGTGTTGCCCGCGGTGGCGAAGCTGGCGCGCGATGAGCGCCCGCGGGTGTTCAACTTCAAGTCGATGGACGCGTGGGACGGGTCGACCGAGGCCACCGACCACTACCGGTTCGCGATGTCGCACGAGGGTGTGGATGGCGTGCTCGCGTCGTTTGCGTCGAAGCAGGAAGTACGGGCACTCGCTCGGGCGCTCGCGGCCGGGCCCCTGAGCGCTCGGGAACGCAACGCGCTGATCAAGCGCTCCCGCTGAGACCCCACTCCAGGCCTTCTCTCTCGAAGCGCTCGGCGACGCACTCCGCCCAGCCGCGCCGCTCGAGGAACGAGGTGCGCAGGCCCTCGGCGATGAGCCGCGTGCGATGCGCTCCGTAGCTCTCGGACGTGAGCGGTGATTGCGCCACCGACACACCGCGAAACAACCGCTTCGTCAGCGGCGGCGACTCGGCGCGAAACCAACGTGGGGGCTGACGGGCCAGCCAACGCCGCACCACCGCGACGGAATCGAACGCGACGTAGAACAACACCGTGTCGCGCCGCCCGAACGAGCGCGGATCATTCGCGCACTTCGCTTCGAAGCGCGCGCGTCGCATCGACGGGTCGCTAAGCGCTCGGCCGAGCAACCCCACCGCGCCCGCCGGAGTCGCGTTCACGTAGAACTTGAGGTGCCGTTCTCGCGCGCCGAGCCGGCCTGCGCGCGAGACGACCGAGAAGAACCCCGGCAGCGCCGACGGACGCGCGCACGGCAGGGCGATGGCGAGCGTGCCGTCTCGCCACTTCCGCGCGGAAGGCGCCAACACCGTCACGCCATCGCGAGCCACGAAGCGCCCGCCCCGCTGCCGACCGGGCACCGCGACGAAGCCACCCTCGACGCACACCGCGCCCTCACACGCACGCGCGAGCTCGGCGACGAAGAGTGGATCTCCGGCGAGATCGTCCGGGCCTGGCCCACCCGACCAGCCGATGAAGTAGCGCTGGTAGAGCCACTCGGCGAGCGCTTCGGGAGCGACCCGGCGTGCTGGCCCCACGAAGCGTGCGAGCCGCGTCATCGCTGCCCTCCGAACAAATCGCGCGCCGCGCCGATGGGGTCCTCGAGCAGGGTGACCGCCGCCGCGACCACGTGCTGCGCGAAGTGATGGTGGTGGTGCGCCGCCGACGACGCCTGGCGCAGGAGCCCTTCCGCGAGCCAGCCGACGATGCGCGCGCGCTGGTGCTCGAGCGAACGGGCGCCGAGCCGACGACGCTCCGCTTCCCACGCGCGCACCACCGCTCGGGCATGCGCGTCACGGTCCCGCTTGCTCTGCACCTCGGCCTGGGTGGCCGGCTCGACCCACGCGCGAAAATCATCAGCGAGCAGCGAACCGACGTCGCGCGCGGGATCTCCGAGGCCCGCGCCTTCCCAATCGATGAACGTCACGCGCCGACCGCGCACCAGCAAGTTCGCCTGCCGCAGGTCGGCGTGCACCAGCGTCGGAGCGCCCGCGACCGTCGCCTCGGTCTGCGTGAGCCAGCTCAACGTCTGCACCGCGCGCTCACTCGCCTGCACGGTCGCCGTCAACGCGCGCCCCGCCGGCCCGAGCAGCGCGAACTGTTCCGGCGAGACCCACAGCAGCGAACGAGCGAACGACGGCGCAGCCTCGAACGGAGCAGCCCACCGCGCCCCGACGGCCTGCAGGCGCGCGAGCGAAGTTCCGATGACGCCATCGAGCGCACCACCCTTCGTGCGCGACCGCCGCACCGCGTGCAGCGTCGGCCCCGCCACCCACCGCACCGCGAGCAACTCGTCGCGCGCGACCTCCACGCGAGGCACGTCGGCGGCACCGGCGACCGCGAGCGCCTCGAGCACCCTCGCCTCGCGTGCGACGCCCGGGTCTCCCGGCACCGCGAGCTTCACGAAGCAAAGACCCCCGCCGCGACGACGCGCGACGAGGGTCGGGTTTCGGCTCGGGAACAACCGCGCCGAGGCGCGCTGATCAGGCGTGAGCCCCGCCTTCCGCAGCGCGCGACGGACGACGGGTGAGACCACCACTCAGCCGTTCTTGCTGCTCTTGGCGAACGGGTTCGCGCTGGTCAGCGGGCCGTGCGCGCTCTTCGAGAACGGGTTGGCGCTGGTCAGCGGGCCGTGCGCGCTCTTCGGCGGCGGCGGGTGCGGCGCGATGCTCTTCAGGCCGCTCTTGTTGGCGCTCTTCGAGAACGGGTTGGCGCTGGTCAACGGGCCGTGCGCACTCTTGGGCGGAGGCGGGTGCGGCGCGATGGTCTTCAGGCCGCTCTTGGCGAACGGGTTGGCGCTGGTCAGCGGGCCGTGCGCGCTCTTCGGAGGCGCGGGGTGCGGCGCGATGCTCTTCAGGCCGCTCTTCGCCGCGCTCTTCGCGAACGGGTTCGCGCTGGTGAGCGGCTTGTCGGGAGTCCAGCTCTTGGCGGGCTGCGGCCGAATCGACTTGAGCGGCTCGGGGGGCGTCGGCTTGGGCTGAATCGACTTGAGCGGCGCGGACTTCAGCGGCGCCGACTTCGCGAACGGGTTGGCGCTGGTGAGCGGCCGGTTGATCTTGGGCATGGTGCGGAAACCTACACTCCAGCCCGGCGCGATGCGCAATGCTCCCCGCCGAAAAATGTCGCTCGATCCGTTGGCGCGCGCGTGGCTCGCAGAGGCGTGGGGCCGGGGGCTCCCGACGAAGCTCATCGTCTCGAGCTGCCCCTTCCCGCTCAGCGCTGCCGTGATTCGCACCGAGCTGCGCGCCCTCGAGCGCTCACCGCACGCGCCGGTCATCGCGCAACTCGCGTTTCGGCTCCAACGCCTCGAGTGGCAGGCCCGCACGCGCCGTGAGTCCGAAGCGCTGTTGAAGCGACCCCCGAAGATTCCCCGCGTCGCGCGCCTCGGTCGCCGCGCGTTCCTCGAGCGCCACTACGCGCCGCAGCGACCGGTGGTGCTCACCGCCATGATGAAGCGGTGGAAGGCGCTGAAGAAGTGGACGCCCGGCTTCTTCCGCGAGCACTTCTCCGACGTGCCGGTGCGCATCGCGAGTGGCCGTGACGAGCACGACTTCTACGACCTCAAGGTGCACGAGCTCAGCCGCGACACCACCTTCGGCGAGTACGTCGACTGGGTGGAAGGCGTGCGCTCGAGCAACGCGCACTACCTGGTGGCCAACAACAACGGTCTCGCGGGTCCGCTGCGAACGCTGATCAACGACATCGGCTTCTTCGACGGCCTGATGGATCGGCGGCGCATCGATGGCTTCGTGTACCTCTGGTACGGGCCGCGCGGCACGGTGACGCCGCTGCACCACGACACGGCGAACATCCTCTTCTGCCAGGTGCGCGGCCGGAAGCGCGTCACGCTCTTCGACCCGGTGTGGACCGAGCTGGTGCGCGACTGCGTGAGCTTCTACTCGGCCATCGACGTCGAGAAGCCCGACCTCCGCCGCTTCCCCTTCTTCGCGCGCGTGCCGCAGTGGACGGTGACCGTCGGCCCGGGTGACGCGCTCTTCATTCCCTGCGGGTGGTGGCACTTCGTGCGCGGGCTCTCGACGAGCGTGAGCATCTCGATGACCAACTTCCGCCTGCCGAACCCCGGCCAGTTCGACGACGTGGTGCCCGGCAGCTGAGCTCAGCCGCGTTGTAGGCTGTGGCCCATGCACGCACGGCTCGTGGTCGTCACGCCCCTCGCGGCGCTGCTGCTCGCCTGCCCCGGAGTCGCCTCCCTCGAAGACGCCGGCCCCGATGCAGGCGCCGTCGAGCGCGACGCGGGCCCGTTCGCGTACGACGCGCGCCCCGCGAACCCGACCTGCCGCGCCTCCGCCCCGCCGCCCGGCCCTTCGGCCGTCACCACGCAACGCGCCTTTCCCAACCTGAGCTTCAACGCGCCGCTGTTGCTGATCAGCCCGCCGCACCAGCCGACGCGCGTGGTGGTGCTCGAGCGCGACGGCACCATTCAGCGCTTCCCCTACGACCAGGCCGCGGCGACCGCCGACGTGGTGCAGATGCTCGACATCACCGGCCGCGTCGACACCAGCGGCGAAGGCGGGCTGCTCGGCATCGCCTTCCACCCCGACTGGCCGAACACGCCCGAGGTCTTCCTCAGCTACACCGCGACCGGCGGCTCGACGTGGCCGCTCACCACCACGCTCTCGCGCTTTCGCAGCACCGACGGCGGCGACACCATCGACCCCGCGAGCGAGGAGAAGCTCTTCGAGCTCCAGCAGCCGTACAGCAACCACAACGGCGGCATGATCGCCTTCGGTCGCGACGGCTATCTCTACCTGGGCCTCGGCGATGGCGGCTCGGGCGGAGACCCCGAGGGGCGCGCGCAGCGGCTCAACACCAACCTCGGCAAGTTCATTCGCCTCGACGTCAACGTGCCGTTCATCGAGCGCTACCGCATTCCGCCCGACAACCCGTTCGCGGCCGACAACACGCCCTGCAACAAGAACAACCTACAGCAAGACGCGATGCCGGCGACCACGCGGTGCGCGGAGATCTACGCCGTCGGCGTGCGCAACCCGTGGCGCTGGAGCTTCGACATGGTGTCCGGCGAGCTGTGGGCCGGCGACGTCGGCCAGGGCACGTACGAAGAGGTCGACCTCATCGTGCGCGGCGCGAACTACGGCTGGAACGTGCGCGAAGGGCTGCATTGCTACAACGCCGCGACCTGCGCGACCGCGGGCTTCACCGACCCGGTCATCGACTACGCGCGCACCGACGGCAACTCGGTCACCGGCGGCTTCGTCTACCGCGGCACGTCGATCCCCGGGCTGGTGGGCCGCTTCATCTACGGCGACTACGGCAGCGGGAAGATCTTCGCGCTCGAGCCCACCGCGACGGGCGGCTACCAACACACCGAGCTGGTCGACACGAGCTTCGGCCTCGCGGCCTTCGGGCAAACCGCCGACGGAGAGGTCTACGCGCTCGACATCAACACCGGGCAGATCCACCAACTGGTGCCGATGGGCATGAGCCAGCCCGACACGTTCCCGAAGCTCCTCTCGCAGACGGGCTGCTTCGACGCGCAAGACCCGACGAAGCCGGTCGCGGGCCTCATTCCGTACGACCTCAACGCGCCGCTGTGGAGCGACGGTGCACAGAAAGAACGGCACTTCGCGATCCCCGACGGCGCGACCATCACCGTGCAGCCCGACGGCGACTTCGACCTGCCCATCGGGAGCGTGGTGAGCAAGACGTTCAGCCTCGGCGGCAAGCGCATCGAGACGCGGCTCCTGATGCGCCACGCCGACGGCTCGTGGGGCGGCTACTCGTACGAGTGGAACGACGCGCAGACCGACGCCACGCTGCTGCCCGCCGCGAAGTTGAAAGACGTCGGCACCCAGTCGTGGCTCTTCCCCAGCCGCGCGCAGTGCCTGCGGTGCCACACCGCCATCGCCGGCCGCACGCTCGGCCTCGAGCTCGCGCAGTTGAACCGCACGTTCCGCTACCCCGCGGTCGGCGCGACGCGGCACCAGCTCACCGTGCTCGAGGGCCTCGGCTATCTGTCCGCGCCGCTCTCGGGGCCCGTCGACGGACTCGCGCGATTGGAAAGCCCGCTCGGCACCGGGCCGCTCGAGGCGCGCGCCCGCTCGTGGCTCCACGCGAACTGCAGCATCTGTCACCGCGCGGGTGCAGGACAGGGACCGGCCGACTTCCGCTTCTCGCTCAGCTTCAAGGACACGAAGACCTGTGACGTCGCGCCCGACAACGGCGACCTCGGCGTC
Source organism: Myxococcaceae bacterium (assembly GCA_046351675.1). GTDB lineage: Bacteria > Myxococcota > Myxococcia > Myxococcales > Myxococcaceae > Archangium_A. Next base: position 1,128,400 of record JAXLYB010000002.1, on the reverse strand, counting down.
ACCGGCGCGCGGCTGATCAAGCCCGGGGTGCCCGCGCAGAGCATCGTCTCGCTGCGGGTGCACGCGCTCGACGCGGCGCGCATGCCGCCGCTCGGCACGGCCATCGTCGACGTCGACGACGTGGCGGTGATCGATCAGTGGATCAGCTCGCTGAACACCTGCCCGCCGTAGCCCTCGCCACGGCCGGGCTTCGGAGTATGACGCCAGCCATGCTCCGAACTGCCCTGCTGCTCCAGGTCGCGCTCGCGTCGGTGGTGTGCGTCGTCGCTGCCGGTTGCTCTGCGCCGAACCCGTGCACCGCCCAGTCGTGCTCCGGCTGCTGCGACGTCAACGGCGCCTGTCAGACTGGCAACACCACGCTCGCGTGTGGCAGCGGCGGCAACACGTGCTCGACCTGCAACGTCGGCGCGCAGTGCGTGGTCGGCGCGTGCTCCAGCGGTGGCACCGGCGGTGGCGGTGGCGCGACGGGCGGCGGCGGTGGCACCACGGGCGGCGGCAGCGCGACGGGCGGCGGCAGCGCGACGGGCGGCGGCGGCGCGACGGGCGGTGGCGGCGCGACCGGCGGTGGTGGCGGAGGCTTCGACGCCGGCGTGCCGGTCGACTCGCTCGACGGCGGCCTGCAGCTCGATCGGCTGCGCATCGAGATCCACTCGTGGCAGGGCACCAGCCCGCAGGCGTCGCTGCTGGTGAAGAACGGCGGCGCGGCGCCCTTCACCATCAACAACGCCGTGATGGGCGGTGGCGACGCGACGTCGTTCACCGCCTCGGCGCCCTCGCAGCTGCTCAACCCCGGCGAGGTCGGCGCGGTGCGCGTGCTCTTCAACCCCACCACCGCGCGGCCCTACGTGGCGACGCTGGTGCTCGACACCACGCTCGGCGGCGTCGGCGTGCCCATCACCGCGTATTCCATCTTCACCAACCCCGGCACGTCGGCGAACCCCGAGTGCCTCTCGTCGAGCGACTGCTCCTCGCCGCCGTACGGCGATGGCCAGTTCCCGGGCGTCGCCGAGTGGAACCTGTACGGCGAAGATCGCCACCTCGCGTACACCGACGACATGGACGGCGACGGCGTGGCCGACGGAATGGACAACTGCCCGCGCGCCGCGAACCTGAATCAGCTCGACGGCGACGGCGACGCGGTGGGCAACGCGTGTGACAACTGCGCGGCGGCGGCGAACTCCACCCAGCTCGACCTCGACGGCGACGGCCAGGGCGACGCGTGCGACAGCGACCTCGACGGCGACGGCATCACCAACGCCACCGACAACTGCGACCGCTTCCCGAACCCCGCGCAGACGAACTCCGACTCCGACTCGGCGGGCGACGCGTGCGACCTCGACGACGACAACGACAACGTGCTCGACACGCTCGACCCCTGCCCGTTCCTGGCGAACATGACCTCGGGCACCGGCTGCAACCGCGACGGCGACGCCGACAACATCAGCGACTCGTTCGACAACTGCCCGGGCATGGCCAACACCAACCAGCTCGACACCGACAACGACGGCCTGGGCGACGTGTGCGACGGCGATCGCGACGACGACGGCGTGCTGAACGTCGCCGACAACTGCGTGTTGGTCGCCAACCGCTCGCAGCGCGACGACGACGGCGACGGCCTGGGCAACTTCTGCGACGCGCGCTTCTGCCTGGTGGTCGACCCGTCGAACCCGACCAACTGCCTCGACGCGCAGGGGCCGTTCGCGGTGAGCGCGGGCGGCACGGTGGTCATCAACCGCAACGTGCCCTTCGCGCTGCCGCTCTTCGCGAACCGCCAGAACGCGGCGATGCGCACGGTGTGGACCATCTCGCAGCGCCCCGCGACCAGCACGACGGCCATCGCCCACCCCAACGCCGTCACCGGCCTCTCGCGCAACTTCGACTACCAGTGGCTCAACGGCCAGGTGCCGGTCTTCACCGGTGACGTCGCGGGCACCTACGTGCTGCAGGTGCAGGCGACGCTGCTGCAGAACGACCGCGCGTACCCCTCGAACAACGCGGCGACCGCGAGTCTGCAGGTGCAGGTGAGCCCGTGACCCAGCCGCGCGTGCGCGACGCGCACTGCTCGTACTGCGGCGCCGCCTTCAGTCCACCGCTCGCCTACCCGCGCACCTGCCCGCAGTGTGCGACGACGACGTGGGCCAACCCCATTCCGGTGAGCGTGGTGCTGGTGCCGGTGCGCCGCGGCGGCGACGAAGCGCTGCTGGTGGTGCGCCGGAGCATCGAGCCGAAGAAGGGCCTGCTCGCGCTGACCGGCGGCTTCCTCGAGGAACACGAGACCTGGCAGGAAGGCGGCACGCGCGAGGTGTGGGAAGAGACGCAGGTGCGCCTCGACCCCGCGACGCTGAGCACCTTCTGGTTCACCAGCACGCGGCCGAAGCCCAACCGGGTGCTGCTCTTCTCGCTCGCCGCGCCCCTCGACGCGAGCGCGCTGAAGCCGTTTCAACCCACCAACGAGACCTCGGAGCGCGGCCTGGTGTTCGGCCCCGAGGGCCTCGACGCGCTCTTCGCGTTCGACCTGCACGTCGAGGCCGTGAAGCGCTTCTTCGCGAGCCGCGACGTGCGCGGGCCACACCGCTACACCCCTGCCTGAGGAGAACGACGCCGTGAGCCGAGTGCGCGACTGCCCTGACTGCAACACCCGCATGCAGCCGTTCTGGTTGCCCGCGAAGAAGCCGGGCCTCGAGGTCGAGCTCGATCGCTGCGGCGATTGTGGCGGCGTGTGGTTCGACGGCGGCGAGCTGCAGGAAGCGTGTGGGCGCACGGTGACCGAGGCCGAGGCCGAGACCGACCGCATCTGCCCCGAATGCGACGTGCCCCTGCTCGAGGGCCAGCTGGCCGGCGGCGTGGAGGTCGAGACGTGCGGCGAGTGTGACGGCACGTTCCTCGAGGCGCGTGATCTCGATGCGCTGGTGAAGAAGCAGAAGAAGAAAGCGGCGGCGCCGGGCGGTACGGGGTTCGTGTGCGACGAGTGTGGTGAGCGCAAGCCGTTCAGCGAAGCCGAGGCGACGTTGACGGGCCTCGAGTGCAACGCGTGCGTGAAGAAGAAGAAGGAAGAGCCGGCGCCCGAGGCGAAGAAGAAGAGCGCGTCGATGTTCGGCTCGTTCCTCGGGTGGTTGCGCGGCGAGTAAGCCCCCTCTCCCCCTGGGGAGAGGGTCGGGGTGAGGGGAGACACTTCCTCTACCGCTCACCTCTCACCTCACCGAGCAGCTGACGACAACCGCCCCGCGTTGGACTCAACTCTGAACCCACACAGGGGGAAGACATGAGCAGCGACCAGGGCAACAGCTACCTCAACGAGGTCATGGAGCAGCAGCAGGCGCTCGAGCAGAACCTGAAGGCCCGGCGAAAGATGCAGATGCCGATGGCCCAGAACGCCGCCCCGATGCCAGCGCGCGCACAACTGGCCCACGCCGGCGGTGGCGGCGAGCGAGAGCTCAGCACCGGCTCGAGCGCCGTCGACGTCCGCATCACGGGCTTCTGGCGGTGGAAGACCGTCGTCGTGCCGCCGAACGTGCACGTGGTGCACACCCGCCGCGGCGTCGCCGAGCCGCTCCACATGGGCATGGGCGTGTCGTTTCCCTACAACCCGTACACCGACGCGTTCCTCGTTGTGCCGGCGGCGATGCAGACCATTCTGATCAACGCGCGCTGCATCTGCCGCGAGCGCCAGGGCATCCTGGTGCAGGCGTACGTGCAGTGGATCATCCAGGACATCGGCACCGCCTACAAAAAGCTCGACTTCAGCGACACCGACGACCCCATGCGCGTGGTGAACCTGCAGCTCAAGGAACAGGCGGAAGCGGCCATCAAGGACAAGGTCGCCACCATGAGCATCGACGCCATCCTCGACGACAAGCAGCCCATCATCGAGGAGCTCACCGCGCGCCTGCGTTCCGTCGCCGAGGGTGCGGGCGGCACCGACAAGGGCCTCGGGCTGCGCATCGTCACCGTGCAGGTGAAGGAAGCGGTCGTCAGCTCGCGCGAGCTCTGGGAAGCGCTGCAGAAGCCCTTCCGCGCCGAGCGCTCGCGCATCGCGCGACTCGCCGAGCTCGAGGCGCAGGAATCGGTCACGCAGAAGGAGCTCGGCACCTCGCAGCGCAACGAGGCCGCGCGCGTGGCCACCGAGCGCGAACTGAGCTCGCTGCGCGCGCAGGCCGCCGCCGAGGTCTACGACCGCGAGCAGTCGGAAAAGGCACGCCGCGCGAAGACCGAGCAGGAAAACGCCCGCGCGCTCGCGCAGGAAACGACCACCACACACCTCAAGAACCTCGCGCTCGACAAGCAGCGCCACGTCGCCGACGTCGAGTTCGCGCAGCAGAAGGCCGACGCCGCCGCGGCCGCCGAGCGTCGCGCCACCGAGGCCAACCTCGGGCTCGAGCAGCTCAAGTCCGAGAGCTCGCTCACCCGCGCGAAGTTGCACGCCGAGGCCGCCGCGCTGCACCAGGCGGTCGACAACGCGCTCACGCCCGCCGGCTTGCAGGCGCGCATGCTCGAGAAGCTGCCCAGCTACCTCGAGAAGCTGCCCAAGCCCGCCGAGGTGCGCTGGGTGAGCATCGGCCAGGGTGACGCGCTGCCGTCGGCGGTCGCGCAGGTGATGGCCGTCATCTCGTCGCTGTCACCGGACAAGGCGAAGTGAGCGCCTGCCCCGATTGCCAGAAGCCGCTGCGGGAGCTGCAGGTCGGCACGGCCGAGCTCTTCGGGTGCGCGTGCGGCTCGGCGTGGTTTCCGTTCGAGCGGCTCGAGAAGGTGCTGGCGCGCGAGCTCACGTACGAGGCGCTCGGCGGAGAGACCGAGCGGCGGTGCCCCGACTGCACGTTGAGCCTCACCACGGTGCTGATTCTGGGGAACGTGCCGGTCGAGACGTGCAGCGCGTGCCGGGGGGTGTTCCTCGATTGGCCGGATGTCGTCGATGTAGCGGGGAGGTCTGAGCAGGCTCCGGGCTCTCGCGCGAAGGAGCTGGAGCGGAAGCTGCGGCCCGCGGGTGAGCAACGGTATGCGGCGTTCGTCACGCCTGATGAGCCGGCGCCGCCCAACCCCAATGGGTTCGTGTGTCCTGCTTGCGGGGGGCGGTTTCCGTATGCGCAGGGGTCGGCGACTTCGCGGGGGTTGTTGTGCAGTGGGTGTGCTCCGCAGGTGCAGGCGCCGCCGCCGGTGCCGGATGTGGTGGTGGATGCGTTTGGCGTGATTGCCGAGCTCGATGATGAGTAGTTCCCTCGGCCGCTTGCGCTTCGGCTGGCTTCTCCTCACCCGGCCTCTCCTCTGAAGAGGAGAGGAGACAAGTCAGTCTCTCCAGGTTTCGACTCGGTGACCGAGCGCGGCGAGCACGTCTTCGGCCGCGCGCACGCCGTGCCAGTTCGCCTCTTCGAACAGCGCAAGCCCACCCAGGTCGGAGTGCGCGAAGTGCAGTGAGCCACCCAGCGACTGCTGCGCCAGCGCGCGCGCCCCGCCCCACAAGAAGCCCGGCACCGGCCGCACCATCGCGTGGCCCCAGCGCATCACGTCGACGCGCTCGACCGTCTCGGCGAAGCCCGGGTGCGCAGGCGAGAGATCGGCGAGCACCACGTCACGCCAGTTCTCGAAGGTCGACTCCAGCAGCGCCTCGCGCGCGTGCTTCGGGTCGTCGTCGGCCACCGGGTAGTACCAGGTCAACACGCTCGGGCCCGTGGCGCTCGCGCGCGGCGACTGGTGCGTGGCCACCACGTAGCCGAGCGACTTCGAGTCGTAGAGCACGTTGTCCCACGCGAGCGGGAAGCCGCGGCCCTTCGGCAGTTGAGACACCGCGACGTTCGCCACCACCCACGGCCCGCTGACGAACTGGTCGAGGAACGCGGGCCGCTCGCGCAGCCACGGTTCCACCACGCGGCCCGCGACGTGCCGCGGCGCCGCGAGAATCACCTGCCGCGCGAAGAGCCGCGTCGGCGTGCCGGACACCGCGTCGACGGCGTGCGCGGCCCAGCCCTGCCCCTCGGGCGAGAGCGCGTGCACCACCAGGCCGCGCGCGCTCTGCTCGCCGCTCACGCTCTTCGCGAGCTGCGCGATGAGGCGGCCGTTGCCCTCGGGCCACGAGAGGTAGCCGTCGCTGCGCTGGTCGGCCACGCGCCGCGCGCAGAAGTACCAGAGGCCCGCCCACGCGCTCACGGCGCTGGAATGCGCGCCGTAGTCATCGCGGCACGCGTAGTCGACCAGCCACTGCAGCCGCGGCGAGGTGAAGCCCTCGCGCTCGAGCCACTGCGCCATCGAGAGCCGGTCGAGCGCGGTCCATTCCGCGTCGTCGCTGCCGGTCTCGAGCGGCACGGCGAACGCGCGGCGGCCCTTCGCGTCGGTGGCCTGCGAGAGCGTGCTCAGCGTGGCCTCGAAGCGCGCGAGCTGCGCGAGGTCGTCCTCGCTCGCGCCGGCGCGGAGGTAGAGGCCCTCGTACCACTGGCCCTTGTAGAAGAGCCGTTCCTCGGGCTCGTGAATGAGCATCTCCTCGGCGAAGCGCGGCGCGCCGTCGTCGCCCACGCCGGTCAGCGCGCCGAGCTCGCGCAGCAGCCGCGGCACCGGGCCCTTCGCGGTGAGCGGCGCGGGCAGATAGTGCGCGCCCCACGGGAACGCGGTGGTGGCGTTCGCGCCGCTGCGCGCGGTGCCACCCCACGCGTCGTCGAGCTCGCACACCAGCATCGACTCGACGCCCGCACCCGCGAGCCGCCACGCCGCGCTCAGCCCCGCCGCGCCGCCACCCACGATGAGTACGTCGACGCTGCGCGAGGCGGCCGGCAACCGCGGAGGCGGCGTGCTCGAGCGCAGGCGATGGCCACGCGCCACGACGTCGACCAGCGCGCCCGGCACTTCACGCCGGGTCGTTGACGAACGTCGACAGGCGTGGAGCGCCGAGGCCCCGAGAAACGCGACGATGGCCTCACGCCGGGTCAACACCGCGAGGACTCTACCCGCGCACCTGTTCACACACTCGCGGCGCCTGCTGGCGACGGTAAAATCGTCTCGTGAGCGCGACGCTGATCAGCACGTTGACCGAACAGCACCGCGAGCTCGAAGGCCTGATGCAGAAGGTGACCGTCGCGCTCCATTCCAACGAGCTGGCGGCGGTGCGCGCCACGCTCCACGAGTTCGGCCACGCGCTGTTGATGCACCTCGCGCTCGAGGACGAGCAGCTCTACCCGCAGCTGCTCAAGCAACACAGCATGCGCTCGTCGAACGGCCGCCTGGTGCGCACCTTCGCCGAGAACATGATGCGCGTGAGCACCGCGCTGAAGACCTTCCTCAAGCGCCCGCAGGAAACCGAAGAAGACGTCGCGGCGCTGCGGCGCGAGTGGCCCGAGGTCGAGAACCTCCTCGCCTCGCGCATCCAGAGCGAGGAGCGGTTGCTGTACCCGACCGTCGACCTCGCCGCGTCGCCCTGAAATTCACCGCGAAATTCGGGCGTGAAATGCGCCTGATCTGCAAGGCGCGTTGACACCCTCTCGCAGCACGCGAGGAACGGGTGCGCCGACAAACCTACATGCTCCCGATCACTCCTCCTGCCCGTCCCACCGTTCGCCCCGCCGCCACCCCGCCGCTGCCGACGAAGAGCCAGCTCAAGCAGGCCGAGGTGCAGCTCAAGACCGCCGGCTTCAACCCCGGCAAGGTCGACGGCGTGCCGACCGCCGCGTTCTCGAACGCGCTCAAGGAATTCCAGGCGGCGTGGGGTCTGCCCGCGACCGGCACGCTCGACGCCGCGACGCAGCGCAAGCTCGCCGACACCGCCCAGCGCGTGAAGGCGCACAAGAAGGACGGCTTCGTGTCCATCGGCCAGAAGTCGAAGGACATCGGCGCCATCGAGAAGCGGCTCAAGAAGCTCGGCTACGACGTCGGCAAGGGCGATGGCGTCTACGACCGCCAGCTCTCGAACGCGGTCGTCGCCTTCCGCAAGGACCAGAAGGAACTGCCGCAGGGCCTCCGCGGCATGGGCCAGCTCGCGCAGAAGACGCTGAAGAAGGAGGTCGCCGCCCTCGCGCACGCCCCCGAGCGCCGCCGCCTCGCGCCGACGAAGAACCAGACGCGGCTCGATCGCGCCACCGCCCAGGCCGTCAGCGCCACCCGCCCCACCGGCGTGCCCGGCGTGCAGCTCGGTGACCGCGGCGCCGCGGTGAAGAACGTGCAGGCGCACTTGCGCGCGGCGGGCTTCGACCCGAAGAGCACCGGCGGCGCGTTCGACGAGCGCACCGCGGCGATGGTGAAGCAGTTCCAGGGCAAGTCGAACCTGCCCGCGACGGGCATCGTCGACGCGCGCACGTGGAAGGCGCTGCAGAAGAGCTTCATCCTCTCGAAGAAGCCGGCGAGCCCGGCCCAGGCGCTCAACGAGCGCAGCGGCGCGGTGAAGGCCAGCGAGAAGCTGCTCAAGAAGCTCGGCTTCAACCCCGGGAAGATCGACGGCCTCTTCGACCGCAAGACGCTCGGCGCAGTGCGCGCGTACGAGAAGAAGCGCCACCTCACCGTCGACGGGAAGATCTCCGCGGGCGAGCTCGCGCGAATCCAGAAGGACGTGAAGTCGCAGAACGACTGGCGCAACCGCGTGCTCGACATCGCGCGCCGCCACCTCGGCTTCCACGAGGGCCCGGGCAACTCGAACCCCTTCTCACGCTTCTTCGGCCGCGGCCCCGAGGCCTGGTGCGCCGACTTCGTCAGCTACTGCTACTCGAAGGCCGGCAAGAAGCTGAACCAGTCGTACACGCCGACGCTGCTGTCGATGCTCCACCAGAACGGCTCGTACACGCGCAACAACCCGAAGCCCGGCGACATCGTGATGTTCGACTGGCACCCGGGCACCGGCCCGACCGCCGAGCACACCGGCCTCGTCGAGAAGGTCTTCCGCCGCAACGGCCGCCTCTACATCCAGACCATCGAGGGCAACTCGTCCGACAGCGTGCGCCGCAACACGTACGCGGTGGGTGACTCGCGCATCGCCGGCTTCGGCAACATGCACTGAGGGCCGCAGCCCGGGTCAGAACGAGATGAAGACGCCCTTGCGCTCGAGCCCGCGCGCGAGGGCGTGCAGCACACCCGCGTAGACGACGAACTGCACCGCGGCCTGCGGCAGCGACGCCTCGACGTGCCACCACCGCGCCTCGGGCACGAGGAACGCGCCGAGCAACACCAGGTGCGCCACGTAGAGCACCAGCGGGTTCTTTCCCCACGCCACCAGGCCCTTCGCCGTCACGCCCTTCGCGAGCAGCGCGCGCACCGCGAAGAAGGTGAGAATCGCCGCGCCGAACACCACCAGCACGAAGGGCAGCGACATGCGGTGCTTCGAGAGCGGCGTGACGAACGCGGCGCCGATGCCCAGCGCGAGCGAGCCGAAGCCCAGCACCACCACGCGCCCCGGTGACGCCGGCAGCCAATCGGCGACCACCGTCGAGAGCACGAGCAGCGCGGTCCACGACAGCGCGCCCGGCAGCCCCGCGTGCGACGAGGCGAGCACCTGCTCGAGCCACCACGCGTCGAGCCCGAGCTGGTAGCCGACGAGCAGCGCCAACCCGAGCACGAGGCGCGGACCGGCGGGCACGAAGACGAGCGGCGCCGCGAGCAACGAGGCCGCGCCGATGGCCTGCAGCGTGCCCCACGGCACGCCCGCGTGACCGAAGCCGTAGCTCGTCTCTCCAAGCGTGAAGAGCGCGCCCAGCCCCAGCAGCGCGAGCGAGCGGCGCAGCACGTGCTCGACGGTCTTCTGCTTGCCCTCCGTGCTCCACCGGCGGCGCAGCGACGCCGGGTACGTCAGCCCGATGGCGAAGATGAAGAAGGGCGCGACGAAGTCGGCGACGGTGAGCCCGATGTCGGGCGCGTGCTTCACCCACGCGGGCGCGGCGAGCACGTGCTCCAGGTAGTTGACCGGCACCATCAGCGCGATGGCCAATCCGCGGAACACGTCGAGGCTGACGTCGCGCTCGCGCATGCCTGCCGTGTACCGCCGCGCACCGCCCGCCGCCATCAGGAGTAGGGTGCAAACCGTGCGGTGGTGGCTGCTGGTCGCGGTGGTGTCGTTGGCAGGGTCGACGGCCCTCGGCGAGGAGTCACCGCACGTGCCGCCCACCCGCACCGAGAAGCTCGCGCGGCTCAAGCGCCAGGCGCGCACCGAGGCGCAGCACATCGCCCTGTGGAAGTGGGGCTGGGTCGGCGCGTACACGGCCATCACGCTCGCGCAGGTGGTGCCGCTGCCGTTCTTGAAAGACCGCGACCTCGCCATCGACTTCGCGGTCGGCGCGGTCTCGGGTGGCGTGGGCGTGCTCGGGCTCGCGCTGTTGCCGATGGCCATCACCCGCGACGTCGAGGAGATCGAGGCGCAGCCCGACACCGACGAGGGGCTCGCGCGCGCCGAAGAGCTGCTGCGCCGCGACGCCGAAGACGAGCAGTTCAACGTGTCGCTCGTCGCGCACGTCAGCAACGTGCTCACCAACGTCATCGTCGGGCTGGTGATGGGCCTGGGCTGGCAGCACTGGGATTCCGCGGTGGTGAGCATCGGCATCGGGCTGGTGCTCGGCGAGGTGACGCTCTTCACGCAGCCCACCGCGCTGACGCCACGCGTGCAGCTCGCGCCGTGGGTCGCGCCCTCGGGCGGTGGCGTACGCTTCGGCTTCTCGTTCTGACGAATATGCTCGCTCCCCTCGCCCTCCTCGTGGTGCTCGGATCCGACGACGGCTGGTCGAAGGTCGAGACGCGCGAGGGCATCACGGTCGAGTCGCGCAAGGTGAAGGACTCCTCGTTCCTCGAGCTGCGGCTGACGACCACGAGCAAGAAGAGCCTCGCCTCGCTGTGCGACGAGGCGTGGGGCGACGGCAAGTTCGACCCCACCGAGCCCGACCTGAAGCTGCGCACCGTGCTGCAGGAATCAGCGACCGAGCGCGTGGTGTACGAGCAGATCACCCCGCCGGTGGTGAGCCCGCGCGACTACGCGCTGCGCTTCACGCTCGAGCGCACCGAGCACACCTGCATCGTGAAGTACGTCACCGCGCCCGAGCTCGCGCCAGCGCTGCCGAAGGGCTTCGTGCGCATCGAGCGCCAATGGGGGAGCTGGACGCTGACCGAGGCCGACGGCGTGGTGACGGTGGTGTTCATCACCTACGCCGACCCGGGCGGCGCGCTGCCGGCGTTCATCACCTCGGGTGGTCACCGCAACGAGAGCGTCAACCGCGTGAAGCTCTTCTTGAGCCACGCGAAGCCGTGAGCCGCTTGCTCCCTCCTCCTCGGGAGGAGAGGGCCGGGGTGAGGAGTGACGCTCTTTCCGTCAGCCGCCCATGCCGAGACGAACGAGCGAGCTCACATCGTCGCGTCGAGGGTCACCGCGTGGCACGTCGGCGGGCACAGCGGCCCGTTCGGCCTCGTCTCGGTGAAGGTGACGTCGGCCCACGTGCGGTCGAAGCGCTGCGTGCCCTGCTGGCTCAGCGTGAGGTGCACCGTGCCCTTCGAGACCGAGCCCAGGGTCGAGCGCACGATGAGCCCGGTGCCGCCCACCTCGACGTTCGCGTTCGCGGCCGACGAGCCGCCGATGGTGGCGGTGGTGCAGCTGCCGTTGACGCAGAGGGAGACCTCGGTCGGCTGGCTGAACAGCGCCTGCTCGCTGGGGGCGAGCGTGACGACCACCTGGTCGAGGCAGCCGATGGCGGTGCACGCCCCGACGCCACAGCCAGCAGAGAGCGCGAGCACCACCGCGCCGAGCACCACCGCGACGAGGCGAGTCACTTCTGTTCCTCGAGCGTGGTGACGAGCTTCTTTGCCTCGGCCGACATGGGGTCGTTCGGTGGCGCGCCCGCGGCGACTTCCTTCGCCAGCGCCAGCGCTTCCTTCTTCTCGCCCAGCCGCACGTGCGCGAGCGCGAGGTTGTACGAGACGCGCCACTCGCCCTGTGGCGCGAGCTTCTTCGCCTCGAGCAGCAACGTCTTCGCCTCGCGGTGCTTGGCCGCGGTCTTCGTCTGCACCAGCGCGGCGCCGAAGTTCATCAGCACCTTCCAGTTGCCGGGCGCGAGCGCGAGCGCCTGGCGGTAGGCGTGGTCGGCTTTCACCTCGTCGGGCGCCGCGTCGTACAGGTTGCCGAGGTGGAACCACGCTTCCCAGTTCTTCGGGTCCTTGGTGATGAGCGCGCGCGCGGCCTGCTCGCTGCGCTCGAGCTGCCCGGTGAGCAGGCAGAGGCTCGCGAGGTTGAGCCAACCCTGCGCGTGGTTGGGCACCACCTTGAGCTCGCGCTCGACGTAGTCGATGGCCCCGGGCGTATCCTCGAGCATCATCGCGCACGCGGTGGCCTTCTCGAGCAGTGCGGGGTGGTCGCCCACCGCCTGGAGGCCGCGGTCGAGCACGTCGCGCGCGGCCTTGAACTCGCGCACCTCGAAGAGCACGTCGGCGAGCGTGGCCCAGCCGTCGGGGTTCTTCGGGTTGGCGTCCTTGCCCTGCTCGAGCGCCTTGAGCGCCTTCTCGAACTGCTTGAGCTGCCGCAGCGCGAGGCCGAGCGCGATGAAGCCGTCGGGGTTCTTCGGCTCGAGCTCGGTGGCGCGCACGAGGAACGGCACGCCCTCGCCGGCGCGGCCCTCGGCGGTGAGCAGCCGCCCGTAGTTGTACTGGCAGAGGAAGATGTTCTGGCCGAACTGCGCGCCCTTCTCGAGGTGCGGCAGCGCGCCGCGCGCGTCACCTTCGCTCTCGTGCACCAGGCCCAGCAGCGTCCACGCGAGCGGGAGCTGCGGCCCGACCTTCACCGCGCCCATGGCGTGCGTGCGCGCGTCGGCGAGCTGGCCGGTGAAGAGCGCGATGCGCGCGAGGCCGACGTAGACCTCGGGCAGGCACGGGTTGCGCTCGAGCACCGCCTGCAGCTGCTGCGCGCCCTGGTCGAGCTTGCCCGCGGCGAGGTTGGCCTCGGCGGTGCGCAGCAATTCCTTCGTTTCCAGCGCGGTGCCGGTCTTCTCTTCGTTCTCGTTGAAGAGCTTGCGCGCCTCGGCAAATCGGCCGGCCTTGAGCTCGACGAGCCCGCGCCGGAACAGTTCGGTCTGTGCCATGGGCGCCGGACTCTACCGGCTCACCACGGCAGCCACGAGCGCACCGTGCTGGCCGCGCTCGACACCGCGCTGGCCGCGGCGTGCGTCACGTTCGAAGCCGCGTTGGCCACGGCGTGCGTCGCGTTGGAAGCCGCGTTGGCCACGCCGTGCGCCGCGTCGGACGCGAGGTGCGCCGCGCCGTGCGCGACGTCGGACGCCACGTGCGCGGCGCCGGTGCCGAGCTTCTTCGCGCCGGCGGTGACGTCGTCGAGGCCGAGCTTGCCGTCGCCGTTCTGGTCGCCGTACTTGATGGCGGTGTTCTTGGCCATGGTGCCGATCTGCTTCACGTCGACCTCGACGTTGACCGAGCCACCGAGACCCAGGCCGAGCGCCGCGCCCGCCGAGCCGCCGATCTTCAGCTTGCCGTCCTGGTAGCCGATGACACCCGACGCCTTCGCTTCGGCGCCCGCGCTCGCGTAGCCCGACGCCTTCACCGAGAACGGACCGGCCGACACCTTCACCTCGGCTTCGGCCTTCGCGACGGCCGACGCACCGACGCTGCCTTCCGCGATGGCCGCGGGCGGGTTGCGGGTGATCTTCACGCTGCCGTTGGCGTGCGCCTCGGCCTCGGCCGACACCTTCGCCGTGCCTTCCGCGCCGACCTTCACGTCGACGCCGCCGATCTTCCCGAGCGAGTTCGACTCGAGCTTGCCGCTGATCGACGCCTCGGCCGACACGCCGACGCGCGCGTTCACCGACGCGTCGAGGCCGTTCAAGTTGAGCTTGCCCTGCGCGTCGACGCCGGCCTTCGCCTCGAGCTTCGCGCCGGCCTTGTACGACGCCGTGCCGTGCGCGCCGGTGACGGAGTCGTTGTGCTGCGCGTAGAGCCCCGCGACCGCCTCGCGCTTGAACTTCGCGTCGACGCCGTTGGCGCCCACGCTGACCGACGACGAGCCGCTGGTGCCGACCTTCGAGCCGGCGAAGCGGGCCTTCTCCCCGTCGAGCTCGTCGAGCTTGACGTTGTCCCACTCCTTGCCCTTCCACTCCTTCTTCACGCCGGCCGCGCCGAGGAGGTCACCGGCCTTCTGCAGCTTGTCGAGCTTGCCCTGCTTGCCGTCGACGGCCTTCTGCGTGAACCCGGCGTCGGGCTTGGGCGCGTCCTTGAGCTTCCACTCCTTCTCCTTGCCGACTTCCTTGTTGAACGACTGCTTCTTCCAGTCGGCGGAGTCCTTCAGGGTGAACTTGCCGTCCTTGAACTCGCTGGAGTGGCTGAGCGCGAAGTTGGTGCCCCTGGTGTCGGTCTTCGTGGTGGTGGTCGTCGTCTCGGCGTCCTTCAGGCTCTTCAGCCCGAACGCGCCGGTCTTCGCGTCGGCCTTCCCCTCGTGCTTCACCTCGGTCTTGTCGGTGACCGTCTTCTGCTTCGTGTTGAACGCGCCCTTGGTGGTGGAGTCGGTGTGCGAGGTGGTGGTGTCGCCCTTCTCGACCGCCTTGGTGTGCGCGTCGGTGACGGTCTTCTGGCCGTACTGGTTGGTGGCGACCTGGTGCGAGTCGGTGTTGGTGGTGTTGCCCTTCTTGATGCTGACTTCCTTGCCCTGCGTCGAGGTCGTGCGGTGCAGGAGGTCCTGGTGGGCCTCGTACGTGTGCTTGGTCTCGCGGTAGTTCGTCGCCGAGGTCGGCGTCTTCGAGCTCGACTCGAACTTCAGGTCGCTCTGGCCCGTCCACTTGTTGCGGTGCGTGGTGAGCGACTCGCTGGTGGTCGTGCCCTTCTTCGTCGACTCGTGCTTGTTGGTGACCGAGCCGTCCTTGTTGATGGTCTGCGTGCCCTTGCCGTTGGCGAGGCCCTTGAGGTCCTTGCCGCCGGTGTAGTTCTTGTCGAGCGCGCCCAGGTGCTTCTTCGGGTCGAAGCCGTCCTTGCGCTTGGCGGCCTCGGCGGCCTTCTTCTTCGCGGCCTCGGCAGCGGCCTTCTTCGCGGCCTCGGCGGCAGCCTTCTTCTTCGCTTCGGCGGCGGCCTTCTTCTTGGCTTCAGCAGCGGCTGCAGCGCGGGCCTGTGCGGCGATCGCTGCGGCGTTCGAGGAACCAGAGTCGATGCGAGCCATGGTGGGTATCTCCGGGGAAGAAGCGAAGGCGGATCAGGAAGGTATCTGCCGGGAACGCTGATCAGTTGTGTGGGGGACGCGTGCCCTACACGCGCGGACATCGAGCGAGCGGTGACGCTATCGCGTCTTCGCGGACCTGCGTGTGAACGACCAGCGAATCGACGTGCTGTCGCACATCGGCGCCGGAAGTGGGCGACCGTGCGCTACTTCTTTTTCGTCTGCTTTTTCTTCTCGGCGGCGGCCTTCTTTTCGGCGGCCGCTTTCTCCGCCGCAGCCTTCTTCTCGGCGGCCGCTTTCTCTGCCGCCGCCTTCTTCTCGGCCGCCGCTTTCTCCGCCGCCGCCTTCTTGTCGGCCGCGGCCTTCGCTGCCGCCGCCTTCTTGTCAGCCGCCGCCTTCTCCGCAGCCGCCTTCTTGTCGGCCGCGGCCTTCGCAGCAGCCGCCTTCGCCGCGGCGTCAGCGGCAGCCTTCTGCGCCTTCTTCCACTCGGCCTCACCCGACTTGAGCGCGCCCTCGCACGTCGCGACGAGCTGCGAGGGAGTCTGCGGCTTGCCCTCGGGCATGTTGAACGAAACGGCCTGCGTCGCCTTGTCGGCGTCGAACGTCTTGCCGTCCTTCGCGCACGCCGTGAACTTCGCGCGCGAGTCGTCGAGGGCCTTCAAGCGATCTTCGAGGTCCTTCTTCGTGCGGGCGTCCTTCTGCGTGGCGAGCGCTTCCTTCCAGGCGTTCACCGGCCCGTCGAGGAACTGCAGCCCGCGCCGGCCCTTCGCGACCTGTTCGAGCGCCTTGTCGACCTTGCTGCGCTGCGACTTGGCCCACATCGCGAAGTCGTTGTCCTTGGCGAAGAGGTCCTGGTCGTCGTCGACGGCGTCCTTGAGCTGCTTGGCGCGGTCTTCGAGGTCTTCGCAGGCGGCCTTGGTCGGTGCGTTGGGCACCAGCGCGTCTTGCGCCGTGAGGAGCGCCTGCACGCGCGGCACGATCTTGTCGCGGGCCTTGTTGAGCCGCAGGTCGAGGTCGCGCTTTTCCCGCTCGGCCTTCACCTGCGGCAACTTCGCGCTCAGTTCCTTGTACCGGTCGAGGTGCATCTGCGCCTCGGGGTAGAGTTCGATGTCCTTCTCGTCGAGCCAGTCCTTCGCGTCCTTCAGCGCCGATTCCATGTCGCGCGGCTCGAGCGCGGCGGCGGCCTTCTCGGCCTGGTCGAGCTCGGCTGACGCCTTGTCGGCGTAGCGCTCGGCGTCCTTGAGGCGCGCCTGCATGGTCTTCGGGCCGCACGCGCTGATCAGCACCGCGACCACGAAGAGGGAAGACAGCGTGACGCGCATCGGCGGGAGTGTATCGTCGGCCCACCGCATGGCCACTTCGCGCAAGCCGCTCTTCGAGGCCGATGAGCGAGGTGGTCGACTTCCTTCAGCGCTACCTCGACGCCGAGCACGAGGCGCATCAACTCGATGTGCGCTCGACGTCCGAAGACCCGCTGTTCAAGCTGATTAGCAAGATGCACGGCGGAAATTACTTCGCCAAGCCGGGCATCTTGCCGACGCACGAGTTTCTCTGGGTCGGCAGCCCGACTCCGGCCGAGCGCAAGTCGCGTCGAGGTGAGCTGCAGCGCCGCCCGCTGTTCAAGGTTGCCCGCTACGGCGAGGGCAAGGCGGCGCTGTTTCGCGCGTGGCTCGGCGACGCTCGCAAGCGCGAGGGTCCGGTACGCTACTGGCAGACGCTCTTTCTCCCGGCTGCGCCGCGACCGACCATCATCGCGGTCTACCGGCTCGGCCCGTTCCTCCGCAGCTCCGGCCTCCTCGAGTGGGACTGGTCGAGCGGCGAGAAGATCAGCAACGCCGGGCGCGGCGAACCCGACGAGGTGGTGCGCATCACCGCACCGAAAGAAAAGACGTCGCTCGCCGATTTCAAGACCGACCGATGGACCCCACTCTTCTACCGTCGGCGCGGCTGACAGGAGACCGACATGGCCACTTCGCGCAAGCCGCTCTTCGAGGCCGATGAAGCCACTGCACCGCTGGGCCAGGCCATCGCGCCGCCTGCTGACGAGGCCGTCAGCGCTCCGCCCGAGGCTGACACCGTCGCCGGCCGCGCGTTGATGATCGCCGCGCTCTCGCAGCGCGCCACCCTCGAGTCCGAGAAGGACTTCGTGAAGTTCAAGAAGCTGCAGCAATGGGTCGAGCGCTACGGCCTCTTCGGCCACCTCGGCGAAGCGGGCGCGGAGCTCTTCGACGCCGAGCTCGGCAGCTGGTCAGACGAAGACGTCGACACCGTGGGCTGGGTGACCGACGAGCTGCAGGTCTTGCTGTGGGCGCTGCAGCGCGCGGACTTTCCGACGCTCGACACGCGCCCCGACGTGGCGAAGCTGGTGTCGAGCGTGCCGCTGCTCGGCGAAGCCGACTCGTTTCTCGATGGCGCCACGCTGCGGCCGCTCGATGAGATCGAGGCGCACCTCGCGTTGTCGGAGGCGCTGCTCGAGGCCATTCGCTCGGAGGTGTACGCGCGCAGCATTCTCGAAGACCCGGCGGCGCTGGAGGTCGACGCCGAGCTCGAGGAGCTGCTCACCGCGATGGCCGAGCGTGGCTTCAACCGCAAAGACGCGGCGAAGGGCGGCCCGCACACCGAGGCCGTGCAGGGCCTGCGCTTCTGGGGCCGCACGCTCTTGACCGAGCTGTTCGCCGAGGGCACGCCGCACGCCGCGCACCGCATCGATTCGGCGAAGCTGGTCTCGCTCGACGACGCGACGCTCGCGACGTGGCTCGGCGGAGCGCAGGGCCGCACCGAGGCGCTCGCGTGGCTGGTCGAAGGCGACGAAGAGGCCGAGGGGCCGCTCGATGACTGAAGCCGTGGTGTTGGCGGCGCTGGTGTTGACCGCCGCGCCCGTGAAGCTCGCGACCTCGGGCTTCACCGCCGCTCCTGAAGACGCGCAGAAGGTCCGCGCGTGGGCCGATCGCTTCGTCACCGTGTTGCGCCAGAGCCGCCGCATCGAGGTCACCACCTCGGACGACCTGCAGCAGCTGCTCGGCATGGAGCGTCAGAAGCAGCTGCTGGGCTGCGACACGAACACCTGCATCGCGGAGATCGCCGCGGCGCTCGGCACCGACGGCGTGCTCGCGGGCACCATCACGCGCGCCGACTCGGGCTTCGTCGTGTCGCTGCGCGTGCTGCATTCGAAGTCGGCGCAGGTCTGGTGGTCGGCGAGCGGGCGGCCACCGAGTGAGACCGCGCTGCTCGACTGGCTCGACACGCAGGCCGAGGTGCTCGCCGAGACGCTGGCGCCCGCGCCGAGGCAGCCAGTGGGACCGTGGGTGCTCGGCGGCGTAGGCGTCGCGGCGCTCGGGGTCGGCACCACCTTCCTCGTGCTGTCGAACACCGTCACGCTCGAGCAAGTCCGCAACGCGAACGACGTGGGAACGCTGTCGACCACCGTCAACACCGGGCGCATGCAGAGCGGCGTCGGCGTCGTCGCGGTCAGCGTGGGCGCGGCGGCGCTCGCGGGGGCCCTCATCTGGGGCGTGGTGGCGAAGCCCGAGGCGCCACAGGTCGCGCTGGTGCCGATGAGCGGCGGCGCGCTCGTGAGCGTCGGAGGTGCGTGGTGAAGCGCGCGCTCGCGGTGGTGGTGGTGCTCGTGCTCGCCGCGTGCCCGGATTGGGACGACGAGCTCCACGCGCGGTGCCGCACGCTCAACACGAACGAAGGTGTCTGCGCGGGCGTGATGCTCGACGGTGGCGACGCGATGGGCGGCGGCTCTGCGATGGGCGGCGGCGCAGCGACGGGTGGCGGCAACGCGACCGGCGGCGGCAGCGCGACGGGAGGCGGCGCGGCGACGGGTGGCGGCTCGGCGACGGGTGGCGGCTCGGCGACCGGCGGCGGAGGAGACGACGGCGGCAGCCCACTTGCAGACGGCGGCTTGCTGCGACCCGTCAGCGCGGTGCGACCGGCCGAGCTCTTCACGACGAAG
Organism: Myxococcaceae bacterium; assembly: GCA_046351675.1. Classification (GTDB taxonomy): domain Bacteria; phylum Myxococcota; class Myxococcia; order Myxococcales; family Myxococcaceae; genus Archangium_A. The sequence goes on along the minus strand of JAXLYB010000002.1, from coordinate 1,109,357 downwards.
CCGAACAACTCGGGGAAACCGGTGCTCCTCACCGAGCTCGCGACGCGGGCGACGGTGCTCGAGACGTCGTTCGGCCCCGACGGCGGTCCCCACGTCGAGCTCTCAGACGAGACGAACACCAACAGCTCCATCGGCGACGCGCCGCAGACCTTCTGTGCCGCGACCGCGAGCGAGGACGGGCAGTTCGTCGCCTTCGCGTACCCTCAAGGCATCAGCGTCGATTGGTTCGACGGCGGTACGAAGCGGAACTTCGACATCCTCTCGTCGCGGGTGACGTGCCCCGCCGTGATGACCTGGGTTCGCACCGACGCCGGAACGAGGCTGGTGACGCATGACGGAAACCAGTTCGAGATTCGAGACATGAGCGTGGGCGCGGCCGTCGACGCGAGCGTCGCGTATCACTTCGCGGTCGATGACCTGACCGCCGACACCGAGGCGACCGTCTGGGGCGTGTCTCGCGACCTCAGCACCCACCTGGTCGGCGTCGACACGCAGAGCCTGGCGACCTTCAGCAGCGGTGGGAACGCGGCGAATGTCGTCAAGGTCAGCAGCGCACGCAGCACGCGCTCGGTGCACTGGGCCTCATCGGATGGCAGGGTGCTGACGTTGGCTGAGCGGCACCCCGTCGAAGGTCCGGGGGTGGACTTCGGCTTCTCGGAGGCAGTGGAGCTGCTCGACCTCGAAGAGAACGGGACGACCGTCGTCGCCTTGCTGCGCACTTCGACTGGCGCCCACCTGCTCCTCATCACGAGAGCCGGCGAGCCGGAGCTCGTCGCGCTCACCGGGGTCACGCCGACGCTGATTCACCTCGGCAGCCGTTTGCTGCTGGCAGGCAAGAGCACCGCCGACGGTGGCACGACGATCTGGACGCTCAACGCGCGGCCCGACGGCGGCCCGTGGTGACCTCAGCTCAGTTCCACCGCCGCCATTCCTCTTCATAGGTGTGCACCAGCACCTGGTTGTTGAGCCGATTGGGCTCGGCGGGCACACGGCTCATGTCCTGCGGGAACTGGAACAGCGTCGGCACCGTCTCGTCGTCGAGGAAGCGCAGGCCCGCCGGGAGCCCGTGCTTCGGCTCGAGCGTGCCCTTGCGGCCGGCGAGCACGTAGCCCCACTCGCCGAAGCTGGGCACCCACACGTGGTACGGCCGCGTCTCGAGTCCGCTCGCGCGGAGCGTGGCGTCGATGCACCAGAAGCTCTTGCGCGCGAAGAGCGGTGACGTGCTCTGGATGACCGCCACGCCGCCGTCGGCCAGGTGCCGCTCGAGCAGCGCGTAGAAGCGCGTGGTGTAGAGCTTGCCGAGCGAGAAGTTGTTGGGGTCGGGGAAGTCGACCACCACCACGTCGAAGCGCTCGTCGTGCTCGGTGAGCCACTGCATCGCGTCGTCGTTGATGACGCGCACGCGGGGGTCTTTGAGCGAGTGCCCGTTGAGCAGCGCGAGTTCTTCCGCCTCGACTGCCAGCTTGGTCATCGCGCCGTCGAGATCGACCAGCGTCACGCGCTTCACCTCGTCGCCGTAGCGGAGGATTTCCCGCACCGCGAGGCCGTCACCGCCGCCGAGCACCAGCACCTCGCCGCGCCGCTCCGCCGCTTGGAAGGGCGGGTGCACCAGGCCCTCGTGGTAGCGGTACTCGTCGACCGAGGCGAACTGCAGGTTGCCGTTCAAGAAGAGCGAGAAGCCGCGGTGGCTCCGCGTCACCACGATGCGCTGGTACGGCGTGCTCTGCGCGTGCACCACCTCGTCGGCGTAGAGCTGCTCTTCGAAGAGCGAGGTCATCTGGTCGCCGAGCGCCACGCCCACCAGCAACAGCGCGCTCACCACCACCGCCTTCACCCGCAGCCGCGTCACCGCGCCGGCGAGCTGCGGCGCGAGCAGCCAGGTGCTCCACAGGCCGACGAGCGCGTTCACCAGGCCGAACACCAGCGAGGTGCGCACCAGCCCCAGCCGCGGCACGAGCACGATGGGGAAGAGCAGCGACGCGAACAGCGAGCCCAGGTAGTCGAAGGTCAACACGCGCGAGACGAGCGCCTTGAACTCCAGCTGCTCTTTCATGATGCGCATCAGCAGCGGGATCTCGAGCCCCACCAGCGTGCCCACCACCAGCACCAGCCCGTAGAGCGCGACGCGAAAGCCCGCGCCCGCTGCGAACGTCGCGAAGAGGAACGGCGAGCTGATGCCGCCGGCCAGCGCGACCGCGAGCTCGATCTCGACGAAGCGCGTGCTCAGGCCCTTGTCGACGAAGCCCGAGAGCCACGCGCCGATGCCGAGCGCGAAGAGGTAGACGCCGATGACCGTCGAGAACTGGGTGACGCTGTCTCCGAGCAGGTAGCTGGCCAGCGTGCCGACGATGAGCTCGTACACGAGCCCGCACGTGGCGATGACCAGCACCGTGACGAAGAGCAGCGAACGGTTCATCGGCTCAGCCGTGGTACACGCGCGACGCCGAAATCTTGCCGCCCTTCACGTCGAACACCTCGGCCACCGGCATCGGCGCTCCATCGGGGGCGTGCCGCACGTACTCGAGGAACACCCGGTCGTCGTTCGCAGTGAGCGCGGTCTTCTCGTAGCGCAGGCCCGGCAGGCGCTTGAGCGCGTCGGTCCACCACGTGGTGAGTGCCGCGCGGCCCACCAGCTTGCCGCCGGTCTCCGGGTGCAGCGTGCGGATCTTCGGAGAGGTGTGCGTGCAGTCGTCGGCGTAGAGCGAGACGAGCTTCGTGACGTCGCCCGCGTTGAACGCGTCGAGCCACGCCAACGCGAGGGCTTCGTGGGGGTGGGTCATGGGCCGCTTCATGGCACGGCTACACGCCGCGCGCGTCGGGTTCCCACACGTACTTGTGTTGCTGGAGCTGGAAGCGCACCGGCAGCCGGTCGTCGATGATCCACTGCGCGAGCTGCTGCGGCTTCAGGCGCGTGAACACGGTGGAAAAGAGCAGCGAGAACGGCCGCTCGGTGAGGCGGTGCGTCTTCATGAGCGCCACCGACCACTCGTAGTCTTCGCGCGAACCGATGACGAACTTGAGCTCGTCGCGCGCGTCCATCGAGTCGAAGTTCTTGTAGTCGTTGCGCTCGACCTCGCCCGAGCTGGGCGTCTTCATGTCGACGATGGCGTGCACCGCGTCGGGCACCTCGCGCACGTCGATGGCGCCGCTGGTCTCGAGCAACACGGTCAGCCCCTTCGCCAGCAGCTGTTCCATCAACGGGTACACGCCGGGCTGGAGCAGCGGCTCACCGCCCGTAATCTCGACGCGCGGGGTCTTCATCTCGAGCACGCGGCGCACCACCTCGGCGTTGGGCAGGCGCGTGCCACCGCGGAAGGCGAACTCGCTGTCGCAGTAGCTGCAGCGCAGGTGACAGCCCGTCAGGCGCACGAAGGCACACAGCATTCCCTGGTGCGAGCTCTCGCCCTGCAGGGAGAGGTAGAGCTCCTTGACCATCACCGAATCGGCAGACGCGACGCGGCGTGGCTCGATGTGGGGCCTCGCGGCGAGCACCGGCTTCCTTTAGGGTCACCGGGGATGACTTTCCACCCCCCATCCGAACGGCACCCTCGTTCGTATGCGGGCGCGACCATGGCCCCGGCTCCGTGAGCAGCTCACCGAACCCCACCACCCAGCTGCTGCGCGAGCACATCGCCCGCGATGCCCCGTTGCGGGAAGCGTCGGTGGCGCGCTTCATGGCCGGTGTCAGCGCCGCGAGCGCGTTGCTGGCGGTGCTGTTGTCGCCGCTCATCGGGTGGATGCTCGGGCTCGCGTTGGGCGGGGTGCTCGGCGTGCTCGCCGGCTACTACTTCGTGATGGCGCGGCAGATCGCGGGCGGCTGGTACCACCCGGCCATCTCGTGGATCAACGTCGCCATCGAGATCAGCGCGCCGTCGCTCATCTTCCTCATCGACTCGAGCGAGCGCGGCGTGGAGTACGCGCTGACCGCCCCGCCCCTCGTCATCTGGGGCACGCTCATCGCGCTGTCGGGGCTGCGCGGCAACGAGCGGCTCGCACTCGGCGCGGGCGTGATGGCGGCGGTCGAGTACTCCGCGCTCTACGTCTTCGTCGCGTGGCCGCACCTGCAGGCCGGCGGCGGGCTGGTGACGCTGCAGCCGCCGCTCTTCGCGACGCGCGTGGTGCTGCTGCTCGCCTCGTCGGTGCTCACCGCGGTCTTCGTGCGGCACCTGAACCGCCGCGCCGAGGAGACGCTGACCGCGGTGCGCAAGCGCGACGTGTTCGGCAAGTACCTGCTCCACGAGCGGCTCGGCATGGGCGGCATGGCCGAGGTGTTCCGCGCCACGTACAACCCCGAGGGCGGCTTTCAGAAGACGGTGGCGCTCAAGCGCGTGCTGCCGCAGTTCGTCGACGACGACGCGTTCATCGAGATGTTCCGCAAGGAAGCGGCGCTCTGCAGCCAGTTCGCGCACCCCAACGTGGTGCAGGTGTTCGACTTCGGGCGCTTCGACGACTCGTACTTCCTGGCGATGGAATACCTCGACGGCGCGCCGCTCAACCGCGTCTTGCGTGCGCACAAGGGCACCGGGCTGCCCGTGCCGGCGGTGCACCACCTCGCGACGTCGCTGCTCGAGGCGCTGCAGTACCTGCACGAGCGCGTCGGGCCCGATGGGCGGCCGCTGCAGCTGGTGCACCGCGACCTGAACCCGCCCAACGTGCTGCTCAGCAAGCTCGGCGAGGTGAAGTTGACCGACTTCGGCATCGCGCGCGCGACGGGGCATGCGCAGCACACCGAGGCCGGCATGGTGAAGGGCAAGCCCGGCTACTTCGCGCCCGAGCAGCTCGAGGGTGAGAGCTTCGATGGGCGCGCCGACCTCTTCGCGCTCGGCGTCACGCTGTGGGAATCGCTCACCGGGGAGTCGTTGTTCGGCTCGGCCGACCAGGCGCAGATGCTGAAGAACGTGTTCGAGAAGCCGATTCCGCCGCTGTCGTCGATGCGGCGTGACGTGCCGCCGGGGCTCGAGGCGCTCGTGCAGCAGCTGCTCGAGCGGCGGTTGGACAAGCGGGCGCCGTCAGCGCGCATCGCGTTGCAGACGCTGCGGGCCATCGACGTCGGCACGGTCGGGGCGGGGGCGCGCTCACTCGCGGCGGCGGTCGACGTGACCGTGCGCACCACGGTGCCGAGCGCGCAGGAGCTCAAGTCGGTTGGCCCGGGGCCGTCGGCGAGGGTGTCGCCTGATGCGCCCACGTTGCCGGGGCGCTGACTCCCTCTCCTCTGCAGAGGAGAGGGTCGGGGTGAGGAGTAAACCGTCGAAGCGCCAACCTGCTGATGGCGCGAGCGGTGGTGCGATCTCCCTTCTTTTGTTCAACACGACAGAGGCCCGAGGGTTCTCTCCTCACCCCGGCCCTCTCCTCTGAAGAGGAGAGGGAGACACGACTACGGGCACCCCGTCGTCCCGTTGCTCGTCGGCGCAGGGCTCACCACCACCGTCACCGCCCCCGAGATGTTGCACGACGCCGCGGCGTTGAACCGAATGCGCCCAACCGCCCCGCCACCACCGCCACCACCCGAGTCGCTCGCCCCGGCAATCCCCGGGGTCCCTGGTCCGGCCGCGCGTCCACCACCCGCTGCGCCGTCCCCGCCCGAGGTGCTCCCGCCTGAGCCACCATTCCCACCGTTGGCCAGCAACACCGACCCGTCGCCGCCCGCCGCGCCGGTGCCGCCGCGCGCGCCCTCGCCACCACCACCGCCGTTGGCGGTGACCGACGCCACCGCGCCGAGCACGAGCGTATTCCCCTCGAGCAGAATCGCGCCGCCGCTCCCGCCGCCACCGCCGCCGCGCCCGCCCTGGCCACCCGTGCCGCCTCCGCCGCCGCGTCCCGGCGCGGCGATGCGGCCGTTCACCGTCAACGCGCCCGACGTGGAGATCTGCAGAGAGCCACCACCCGCGCCGCCCGCCGTCGGCGTGCCCGTGCCGGTGTCCGCGCCGTTGCTCCCGTTGCACCCCGAGCGAATCGGAATCAGGTTGGCCGTGCCGTTCTGCGCCCCGCGCGCCGCGCCGCCCGCCGACGCGTCGTTGTTCCCTCCCGCGCTCCCCGCCGTGCCGAAGCCGCCACCACCACCACCGCCGCGCACCGACGCCACGCCACCGTTGCCGCACGCGCTCGACGTTCCCGCCGCGTTCTGCAGCGTGATGGTGCCGTCGATCTGCGCGTTGCCCACCACCGCGAGGATGAGCGGCTTGTCGCCCGTGACCGTGATGGTGTTCAGCGCCTGCACGGTCAGCCCGTTGAGCCCGAAGATGACGGTCTGCTGACCGCCCGTCGGCGTGAAGACCCGGTACGGCTGCACGCCCCAGCACGCGCCCGTGACGGTGGGCGCGGTGCCAGTGGTGTCGATGGTCACGTTGCAGTTCACGTTCACGCCCGCCCCGCCGTCCGGCGTCGGCAGCTGCGCGTCGATGAAGTTGCTCATCGTGTACGGGAAGAGGCTCACCGGCGTCACCACGCACGTCGACTGCGCGTTGCACGTCGCCGGCTGGCCGGTGCCCGCGTCACAGGGCTGGTTGAGGCGCGCGTTGAAGGTGCACGCGCCCTGCGGGGTGCAGACCCCCGGCGAGACCTGGTCACACTGAGAGGGCGGCGTGCACACCACCGGCGTGCCGGCGCAGCCACCATCGCCCGCACACGCGTCGTTGATGGTGCAGTTGTTGCCGTCGTCGCACGTGCCGCTGCCCGCGGCGATCGGCGCGTACGTGCAGGTGCCCGAGGGCTCGCCGCACACGCCCGCCGCGAAGCACACCGTCGGCGGCGCGGCGCACGTCACCGGAGTTCCCGAGCAGGTGCCGCCTCCACACGTGTCGCCCGTCGTGCAGCCGAGCCCGTCGTTGCAGCTGCCAGCCATCGTCGAATAGCTGCAGCTCGCGCCGGCGTCGGGGAGGCACGTGCCGACCGCGGCCCAGCACTGCGTGTTGGGAGGCGTGGTGCACTGTACGTCGCTCGCCTTCGCGCACCCACCATCGGTCGCGCAGGTCTCGCCCAGCGTGCACGCGTTGCCGTCGTTGCAGGCCTGCGTCGCGCAGCTCGGCTCGAGGCAGTCGACGAGGCCGTTCATGTTGTTGTCCTGGCCGTCGTTGCAGATCTCCACCGGCGCGATGCACATCGTGCCGACGCAGGTGCCGCCGTTCTGACAGCCCTGGCCCGCGCACGAGGCCTGCGCGCAGTCGACCTGCTGGTTGCAGTCGTCGTCCTTGCCGTTCGCGCACTGCTCCGCCGCGCCGGGGTGCACCGCCGGGTCGCCGTCGTCACAGTCAGCCGGGAGCGGCACGCCGTCACGGTCGTTGTCCACGCCCGCATCGACGCCTGCATCGACGCCCGCATCGGTGCCGCCGTCGACGCCACCGTCGGTTCCGCCGTCGACGCCTGCGTCCGTCCCACCGTCGACGCCTGCATCCGTGCCGCCGTCGACGCCGCCGTCCAGACCGCCATCGGGGCGCACGCCGCCGTCGGGCAACTTCGCCGGCCCGAGCAGCAGGTGCACCGTGGTGGGCGGCGTGCCGAACGCCGCGTCGAGCGCCTGGCTCTCTTCACCCGAGGGCACGGTGCAGCCGACGTCGGTGAAGCCGTGCGCCTGCACGGTGACCGGGCTCGACAGGCCGTTCGCCGCGACGCCGACCTTCAGCGAGGTCATGCCGTGGAGCAGCATCGCGTTGCTCTCGAGCGTCGCGGTGCCGTCGGTGGCGGTCACCTTCACGCAGCGCGCGGTGAGGCCGCTCTCGAGCGCCACGTCGACCAGCAGAGAGCCGGTGGACGGCGGGCTCGAGCAGCCAGCGCCGACCCCACAGGCAACGAGACAGACGGCGAGGACGCGGCGGCGCTGGAGCATGCGAGCGGGAATCTCCCACTCCCGGCCGCCCTCGCGAAAGATGATCAGCTCGCGGGCGCGGCCGGCGCGACCGGTTCCGGTGGCGGCGCAATCACGAGCGCGGCCTCGTCTTCGGCGACGAACTCCGAACGAATCTTCCCGACCAGGTAGAGGAAGGGGAACGACACGAACAACCCCGCGAACCCGAGCAGGTGTTCCCACGCGATGAGCGAGAGGATGAGCACGAAGCCCGGCAGCGGGACGTGGCGCGCGGTGAGGCGCGGGTTCAAGTAGTACGACTCGATCTTGTGGAGCACGAAGGTCAGCGCCACGAAGAGCACCACGCCGACCCAGCCGCTCACCTGGTACGCGAGCACCACCAGCACCGAGCCGCTGATCAGGTTGCCGACCACGGGGATCAACCCGGTCACGAAGATGAGCAACATCAGCGCGGGAATGCGCGGCACGCCGATGACCAGCAGCACCGGCAGCGTCAGCACCGCGTTGCAGGCCGCGACCACCAGCTGCACCTGCACCGTCAAGCTCACCGACTCGGCGAGGTGCTCGCCCCAGCGCGCGATGGTGCCGGGGAAGCGGCGTGGGTCGAGCGAGTCGCGGAAGGCGCGGATTCGTTCCTGGTCGAGGAAGTAGACGATCGCGAGGATGAGGCCGATCAACGCGGACAGCAGCGCCCGGCCGATCGCCGCCGCGGAGCGCGCCACGTCGGCCGCGTAGTGCTCGGCTGATTGCGCGAGGTCTTCCGAGTCGGGCAGGTGCTGCTGGAGCGCGGCGAACCACGGGTGCTCGCGCAGCGTCGCGATGCGTTGCGGCAACGTGTCGCGCGTCTCGACCACCACCTTCGCCAGCCGGCCCGCCGAGACCCAGCCGACCACGCCGAGCACCACCGCGGCGACGCCGAGCACCGCGAGCAGCGACCACAGGCGCTTCCAGCCGAAGCGGCGGCTCAGCGCTCCGGCGGTGAAGAACAGCCCGCGCTCGAAGCTCACGAAGAAGACGAGCAAGAGCGCGAGGTGACGGAAGCCGATGATCAGCGCGCCGAAGATCAGCAACGCCGTGGCGCGGCGCGCGGTCTTCTCGGCGAAGAAGGCGGCGATGCGGTCTCGCGCGGGGGCCTGGCTCATGTGCAGCGACCTCCTAACACGCGGGCGGAGGGCCTTCTTCCGCGGCGTCGTGGGCCGCGTCGTGCTCGGTGTGTTGGGTACCGCGGCGTGGCTCGACGTGGGCCGTCAGCACGACCCAAACGCCACGCGCGCTGAACTGCTCGAAGGGGTGCACGGCGTGATGGGTCATCGGCGCCGTGCCAAGCGGCGTGCGTGCCTCTCGACACGACACGACGGGGCCAGGGTGGGGTCGGTTGTCACGAAGTGGCTGCTCCAGCGCTCCAGCGACCAGATCGTGACAACCGACCAGCCCGAGTGCCGAATCGCAGGGTCGTTTGTCCGCCCGTGGTCGTCAGAGCAGCCACCAGCAGACAACCGACCCCACGTGCGTCAACGCCCGCCGTGCCGAGGGGCACGCTGGCCGTTCGCCACCGCGCCAGCACCCTGCACGCACCGCTTCCCTCGAAGCCGCTTCTCCTACTTCACGCACTCGCTCGACCGGCCGCACCCGCTGCGCTTCAATCGCCCGCCTCGATGGGCAAGACCCTGCGCGCCACCGCGATGCTCGCCCTCGGGCTCCTCTTCTTCGCGACCACGCTCGGGCTCGTGGCCTTCCTCGTGTGGCTGGGCACGGAGATCGGCTCCGTGGCCAACGAGCTGCGCGGTCGCGCGCTGGTGCTGATGTGGCTCCTCTCGCTCACCGTCTACGCCGCCGCGGCGGTGGTGGGCTGGTCGCTGTGGCCGCGCCGCACCCGCTTCAAGCCACCCGGCCCCGAGCTGAAGCGAGACCTCCACCCCGCCCTCTTCAAGGAACTCGACCGCGTCGCTGCCCGCTGCGACGTGAAGCCGCCATCGCGCGTGTACCTCGCGCCCGACGTGAACGCCTTCGTCGCCGACGTCGGCGGCTTCGCGGGCCTCTTCACCACGCGCGTGCTCGGCATCGGCCTGCCGCTCCTCCACTGCCTCTCGCGCGCGGAGTTCCGCTCGGTGCTCGCGCACGAGTTCGGTCACTTCGCCGGCGGCGACACGCGCATCGGCGGCTGGGTGTTCCGCACGCGCCAGGCCATCGCCGGCGTGGTGACCAACCTCGGTAGCGCCGCCGACGCCAGCGCCGACGCCGACGCGCCATTCATCGCGATGTTCTTCGCGCTGCTGCGCTGGCCCTTTCTCCGCTTCGGGGAGTTCTACCTGCACGCCTCGCTCGCCCTGAGCCGCTCGCAAGAGCTCGCCGCCGACTCTCTCGCCGCGCAGCTCGAGGGCGTCGACGTGCTCGTCAGCTCCCTCACGCGCGTGCGCACCGCCGGCCTCGCGTTCGACGGCTACCTGCACTCCGAGGTGGTGCCGCTGCTCGAGCAGGGCGTGCTGCCGCCCATCGGCCCTGGGCTGGGCCGCTTCCTCGAGGCGAAGGAGGTCGACGAGCAGCTCCGTCGCGTCATTCGCGAGCTCGATGAGGAGCCCGCGCACGCCCTCGACTCGCACCCTCCGCTCGCCCAGCGCGTCGCCCACGCGCGCGCGCTGCGCCTCGGGCCCCACCGTGGCAACCCGTCGGTCGAGGGCCCCGCGCACGAGCTGCTCACGCACCTCTCGGAGCTCGAGCTGTTGATGGCCGAGCCGTGGGTGCGCGGCGCCAGCCTCAAGCGCGTGCCGTGGGAGAAGACCGCGCCCGTGCTCGAGAAGGCGTGGCGTGCGAGGGCCGAGGCGCTGCGACCAGCGTTGGCCGGACTCACCCCGGGTGCGCTGCCCCGCGACGCCGCGCAGCTCGGACCGCTCGTCGCGCGCTTCGCCGGCGCCGGCGCGCTGCGGCTCACCACCGACCGGCTGCTCCTGCTCGCCGCGTCCGCGTGGTCACCCGCCATCACCGTGGCGCTGCTCGACGCGGGCTTCACGCTCGACACCGCGGTGGGGGCCCACCTCGAGGTCGTGCGCGGCGACGAGCGGTACCAACCCGTGCGGTTGCTCCGCGAGTGGCTCTTCACCGGCCGCGACGAGAGCTGGCTGGCGATGTGGCGGCAGGCGGGCCTCGAGCACGTCGCCCTCGGGGAAGACGCGTGAGCGACGACCAGGCCCTGCGCGAGGCGCTCGAGCACGCGCAGCACGAGAACAAGCTGCTGCGCCGGCAGCTCGCCGAGCTGAACGCGCTCGACCCGCAGGCGTTGCAGGAACGCATCAAGTCGCTCGAGACGGAGAACGTCGAGCTGCGGGGACGCCTCGAGCGCGCTGACGTGGTGCGCACCGAGTGGGACGCGCGCGTGCGAGCGCTCAAGCGGGAGCTCGACATCGCGCGCGCCGAGCAGGAGCGGTTGCGCGCGGTGCTCGAGAACGAACGGTTGAGCCGAATCTCCCTCTCCTCCCGGGGAGGAGAGGGTCGGGGTGAGGAGTGAACCAACCCGAGGGTGCCGCAGCGTCGGTGCGCTTCCTGAGCGTATCCCCTCACCCCAGCCCTCTCCCCACGGGGAGAGGGGGACCGGCGACCCTCACGCCGGCCCGCGCCCGAGCCAGCGGGCGGCGAACTCCCCTGCCTTCGAGTCGGGCGAGGCCTTCGCCCCCTGCTCCATCATCGCGCGCGCCTCGTCAGCCCGGTTCAGCTTCTCGCCGAGCAGCCGCGCGAGCATCACCTGCGCACGGCACCGCGCGTCGACATCGCCCGCGCGCTCGATCGACTTGCGGAAGCCGAGCTCGGCCGACTCGTAGTCGATGTGCGACGCGGCCGTCTGCGCGAGCCACAGCAGCTCGTCGAACAAGAGGTGCGCCGCGGCCTCCTGCCCGGTCGCGCGGAAGCCATCGAGCGCGACCTCCGGGCGATGGGCGGCGATGGCGGCGCGAATCTCCTGCGCCGCGCGCTCGCCGTGCGAGGGCAGGAGCGCCACGTCGAGCGGCGCGACGTCGGGCGGCTTCTCGGCCCCCGGGTCGACCTCCAGCGCCGCGAAGCGGTCGTGCATGCTCGCCGCCTGCGTGTGCACCGGCTCGGCCTCGAGCTCGATGGCCGCGTGCGAGCGCTCGCCCACCTTCTTCTCCGGCAGCGTGCCGCGCGGCGTCTCCCCGCGGAGCAGCGGCTCGTACCCGTCGGCCTCGGTGCCCCAGCCGAAGCTCGGCCCGTGGAGCAACAACACCAGCCCCGCGACGCGCGCCCCGACCATCGGCGCGTAGCTGAGCACCAGCTGCACCAGCACCCCGCCGAGGAAGGGCACCAGCACCAGCTGGTTGATGAGCACCGCGATGGGCACCGAGATGACGAACAGCACGCCCAGCGCCACCAGCGCGCTCACGTAGACGCCGAGGTCCTTGCCGAGCGACGCCGACACGCGCAGCACCCGCAGCGGGTTGAGCAGATCGCCGAACGACGCGTTGACCGCCGCGCCGATGTACGCGGTGGGCGACCACACCAGCGTCAGCACCAGCGCCGCGACGCCCAGCAGCACCGAGTGCTGGCGCCACGCGAGCAGCGCGCCGCCCCACGCCGGCAGCGTGATGACCGCGAAGCGCGCGACGGGCACCACGATGGCCGAGAAGGTGTCGGTGAAGTCGGTGAGGCTCAGGTGCTCGTGGCCAGTCGCGCTCGAACGGGTGAGGCCGAACAGCGCGCCGAGCGTGACGCCCCACCCGATGACCAGCCCGAACACTCCGCCGAACGAGGTGAGCCACAGCCAGAGCGCCAGGCCCAGCCACAGCGGCGCGCCCTCGAGCTGGAAGGGCAACGCGAACGCGCCGGGCAGGCGCTGCGCGAGCGACTGGGCGTGCGACTTCTTCTGCACCAGCTCCTCGGCGAGCTCGCCGCACCGCGCGCACGCCACGAGCTGCGCGGGGTACACGTGCTTGATGGCCGCGCAGTCGGGGCAGAGCGGCTGGTGACACACGGTGCACTGCCAGCCGGCCACCGCCTGGTGGAGCTCGCACCGCAACACCTTCGGGGCCGCTGCCGCGTTGGCGCTCACCGGGTCGTCTTGATGTCGGGGTTCTTCCCGGTGCCGCCCGCCGTCGGCGGCTTCACCGCGGCCGGCTTCTTCTTCAAGGGCACCGTCACCACCGCGCCGGTCATGTCGGTGAGCGTCGCCTCGCCCGGCTCGTAGCCGTCGAGCAGCAGCTTCACGGCGACCGGCAGCTTCACCTTCTCGATGCGCGCCTCGAACGGCGTCTTGCCGACGTTGATGCCGGCCAGCTCGACGGTCGCGCCCGCGGGGTCCGACTCGATGCGGGTGAGGAGCGGCGCGACGGGCGGCGGCGGCGTGACGTCACCGGGCCCGGGCGGCTTCACCACCTCCGGCGGCGGGCGCGTCACGAACCACGCCCCGACGGCGAGGCCGGCGATGACCACCACCGCGGCGAGCACCTTCGGCAGCGGCGAGGGCGCGGGCGGCGGCAGGACCTGGGTGTGCGGCGCCGACGCGACGGTGCCCACGCCGGCGGCGCTGGCCTGCGTCAGCGCGCCGCGGTCGGCGAAGGTCGCGCCCTGCTGCGGCTTCGAGAGCCCGCCGACGTCGAGGTCGGTGAGGCCCGAGTCTTCTTCGAGGAAGCGCGGGTCGGCCTCGCGCGCGATGCGCTCGGCGTACAGCTCCTTCATGAACGCCGAGAGGTGCGCGCTGCTGGTGGGAATGGCCTGCTGCAGGGCGAAGTCTTCGAGCGCGCTGCGGAACGCGTCGGCGTCGGCGAAGCGCTCGTTGCGGTCCTTCGCGAGCGCCTTGAGGGCGATGGGGTCGAGGCCCGCCGGCACCGACGGCTCGACCGACGACGGCGCGGGCACCTGGCAGGCGCGCACCAGCCGCTGCGTCGCCATGTCGTTCTCGCCCTTGAAGAGGCGGCGGCCGGTGAGCTGTTCCCACAGCACGATGCCCAGCGCGAAGACGTCGCTGCGCGGGTCGAGGTCTTCGCCCGCGGCCTGCTCGGGCGACATGTAGGGGAACTTGCCCTTCAAGATGCCGGTCGCGGTGTGCTGCGCGCGGCCCGCGGCCTTGGCGACGCCGAAGTCGATGAGCTTCACCGAGCCGTCGAAGCCGACCAGCACGTTCTGCGGGCTGACGTCGCGGTGCACGAGGTTGAGCGGCGTGCCCTTGCTGTCGCGCGCCTTGTGGGCGAAGTCGAGACCGGCGGCGGCGTCGGCGATGACGCGAATGATGATGCCGATGGGAATGCCGCGGTTGGCGGCGGCCGCGCGCTTCTCGATGCGCCGCAGGTCTTCGCCCGCGACGTATTCCATCTCGATGTAGTGCACCCCGTTCTCGACGCCGAACTCGTTGATGCGCGCGATGTTGGGGTGGTCGAGGCGCATGGTGATCTTCGCCTCGTCGCGGAACATGGTGAAGAACTCCTCGTCTTCGACGAGGTGCGGGAGGATGCGCTTGATGACGACCAGCTTCTCGAAGTCGTCCTGGCCCTTCTTGGCGAGCAACACCTGGCCCATGCCGCCCGAGGCGATCTTCCGAAGCAGCTGGTACCGCCCGAAGGGAATCCCCATGGCCCGCTCGCACTCTATCGGACGCCCGGGGCGACGCCTGAAGGTTCTTCTTCTTGAGAGGCTCCCCCAATCTGGGAGTCTGCGCCCATGAAGACCTCGGGGCTGCTGGGGTTGTCGCTCGGCTGGTTGGTGGCGTCGCTGGCCATCGCGGTCGATTTCGGCCCGCACGACACGCTGTTCTGGCCCACGCTGGCCATCGGGCTCCCGGCGCTGGTGGGGCTGGTGACGTCGCTGCGCTCGATCAAGACCGACAAGGAACCGCTGCAGCGCGGCCGGGTCATCGGCTTCTCGCTGGTCGGCGCGATCATCGTCTTCGCGTCGGTGCTGCTGCTGGTGGCGATGATCTTCAAGGGCCAGCCGCTGCCGGGTGAGACCGGCCCGCTGCCCGGCGAAGTCGAGCTGCCCTGACGAGGCTCAGCCCGCGTCGGGCGGAGGCACCGCCGTGTAGCCCTCGGGCAGCGGCTGCCCCGGCATGAGCCGAATCACCTTCGACGGGTCGGGCGCGGGCGGCGGCGGCGGTGGGCCGGCGTCGACGACGACGGTGGTCGTGGTGGTGACGGTGGTGCGCGAGCCGAGCAGCCCACCTTCTTTGAGGAACAGCCACGCGGTCTCACCCTCGGGCTTGCCCCACCGCTTGCGACACTCGGGCGTGTTCTTCACCAACTGCGACGTCGCGACGCCGCCGTCGGGGCCGTGGTCAGCGGGCCCCGACGAGAAGCACGCGCCGAACGCCTTCACGAATTCCTCCTCGGTCATGCCCTGGAACGGCTCGGTCGGCGCGGTCGCCGCGTCGACGCCTTCATCGGGCGGAGGCGGGGGCTTCGGGGGGTCGAGCGCCGGCGGAGTGGCCGCGGTCGGCACGACGGCCACCGGCGTGTCGCGCTTGCGCTCGGCCGTGACGCGGGCGCGCTCAGCCTCGAGCCTGGCGGCGAGCGCGAGGGCCTGGTCGTGTTCGCGCGTGTTCTCCGGAGCGGCGCGCAGCGCGGCGATGACCTCGGCCATCTCGTCGGACAGGTAGCCCGAGTCACCATCGCGCGCGACGAGCACCTGCTGCTGCCCGTCGAGCTGGTAGTACGGCTGCCAGGTGTGCTTGCGACAGCCGCTCCAGAGCAGGCTCGCCAGGAACACGAGCACCAACGCCACACGGCTCACCGAACCAGTCATGGGTTCGATGCTCGTCGAGGTCAGTTGATGTTTCCAGTTCCCGACGTGCCGGCGCCTGCCTGCGACGAGTAGCCGTTGTCGGGAATGTTGAAGTTGAGCAGCCCCTCGACGCTCACGAGGTCGGGGTCGAGGGTTCCATCGGGGCGGTGCGGCGCCATGGTGGGCGAGATGCAGACCGCGCCCACGTAGGCAATCTGGTCGTTGTCGCGCGCCCAGTTTTCCGGCGCTGGCAACAGCTCGTCGGGGTTGTCGCGAATGTAGATGTAGACGTCGCGCCGCCCGTCACCGTCGACGTCGACGAAGAGCTCGGGGTTGCTCGCCTGCAGAGCGCCGCTCAGCGGGTTCGACGGTGCGACGTTCCACGCCGACTTGACCGGGTTGTACTTGTTGGGCGTGCCCAGGTAGTTGGGGCCGTTGCTCCAGTTGGCGAAGTTGCGCGCGAAGAAGGCCCGCCCGTATTGGAGCCCGGTGGCCGCGCACGCATTCCGCGCGATGGTGCGCGCGCCCGCGATGGTGCGCATGTTCTGGTTGTGCACGAGCATGAGCAGCGCGGCGATGATGGTCGCCAGCAGGCCCATCATGATGAGCGCGGTGATCATCGCTGCGCCGTGACGACGGCGGTTTCGAACCGGCATGGCAGGCCTCACAGGTCGACGGGCGCGAGGTTCGGCAGCTCGACGCGCTGGGAGAAGAGGGTGCGGCGGAAGCCGTCGGCCGCGGGCGCGACGACGTGGTCTTCGAGCGAGAGCGGGTTGTATTCGACGCTCTGGTTCCCGACGGCGCCGACCGGCCGCAGGCTCAGCGCCGAGACCGAGATGCGCAGCGACTTCATGCCGGGCACGTAGAGCCCGCCCACGCCGTTGGCCCACGTGAACTGGGTGGGGTCACCGGTGTTGGCCGCGTCGGTGGCGACGGCGATCTGCAGGTCTTCGATGCCCGGCTGCACCAGGATGGGGGCCGGCCCGGCCAGCATCGCGTAGCCGGGGCCGGGGCCGATGGTGCCCACCGCGCGGAAGAGGCCCGGGAGGTTGGCGTGGGTCGGGTCGGGCGCGATGAAGTAGCGCTCGATCAACACCGGGTAGACCATGTCACCCTTCTGAAAGCCGGCGACCTGGTTGGTCGCGTAGGTCGCCGTCGCCGACTCGGCGTAGGTGATGTCGACGCCACCGGCGATGGGGGTGAAACCCACGCCGGTGAGCAAGACGCCGGTCGTCATGTTGCTCGCCATCAAGATGGTGCCCGCGCCCGGGCCGCTGAGGTCCACGCCGTTGAGGCTGCTCGCGCAGCGCACCCAGACGTTGCCGAAGCCCGACCGCTGCACGGTCTGCGCGGCGCCACACGTCGTACCGCCGGCGGCGCACCCCGTGCCATTCGGTGGCGGGTCGGAGCACGCCGACGCGTGCACGTTCTTGTGGGGGCGCACCACCCAGAGCTCGTCGGGGCCGACGGCGCTGTTGACGACCACGATGCTGTTGCGGCGCTCGACGGCGCCGCCGCCGTTCACCACCAGCACGCCACCGGGCGCGCCCCACCCTGCCGACTGCGCGGCCTTCACCAGCGTCTGCCCCGCGAACATCGCGGCCTCGTTGCCGTTCGACACTTCCTCACCGCGGCGCGAGATGCGCACGCCGGCCATGACGACGTTCATCGTCATGGCGACCACCACCACCAGGATGCCCATCGAGACCATCAGCTCGACGAGGGTCATGCCGCGAGAGCGCAAGCCGAGACGGTTCATCGCGCGTAGACCTCCGAAGCGACGACGACGGTGTCGTTGGTCAAGTTCACGTTCTGCTTCTTCTGGCTCACCCGCACCCAGCGGGTGATGACCACCGAGCCGGCGGGCAAGATCGGCCCCACGCCGGTCGGCGGCGCGACGTTCGCGGTGATGACCTCGCGGCAGAAGACGCCCCGCGGGAGCGCGGCCGAGGCGCAGTTCGCGATGCCAGCGCACGCCGGGGTGCTCGCGGCGTTGCAGGGGCCGATGGTGCCGTCGGGCCGCACGATGAAGAGCGAGCCGGTGCTGAGGTCGTTGGCGACGAAGGGCGTCGGGTCCTTCACCCAGTCGCCGCCGCCGATGGGCTGCAGCGTCAGGTTGCGCGGGTCAGCGGCCGGCGTGATGCCGCTGTTGAACAGCGCTTCCTTGTTCTGCAGCCGCGTCCGCGCGAGGGCGGAGTCGACGAGCACCTGCTTGTAGTACCGCATCTGCCCTTCGCGCAGGGCGAGGTTGGCGCCGTTGACGGCGAGCAGCGCGCCGGTCGAGCCGACGGCCAGCACCGCCATGCCCATCATCACCTCGATGAGCGAGAAGCCACCGCGGGAGCGCACCCTCGTCACTGCAGCACCCGGCGCAGCCAGCTCATGAAGCGGTAGGTGAAGCCCTGGTTGTAGCCGACCTTCTGCGTGGCCTGCTTGCGCGAGGCGGTGTCGGCCGCGCCCGTCTGGCTCATGTAGTTCAGGTCGCTCGACTGGCTGGTGAGCACCTTGGTCTGACCGGCGTTGCCCGGGTCGTAATAGATGGCCGGACCGCCGTAGCTGCCCTTCGCGCCGGCCGCGGTGTTGACCAGCGAGCCAGCCGCCGCGGACAGCGTGATGTACTTGAGCTTGCCGGCGATGTTGCCGGTGACGTTCATCACGTCGCTGATGTTGTCGGTGGCGGTGTTGAAGTACACGACCTCGCCGGCGACCACGATCTGCCCGAAGAAGCGCTCGCCGTTGGCCTGCACCAGCGGGAAGCCGGCCGCCGTCGGTTCCTGGAAGACACCCTTCACCTTGCCGATGGCGAGCACGTTCGCCGCCGTCCACGGGGTGACGAGGTCGAGCTGGAACCCGCCCGGCGCGGTGACGGGGATGCGGTGCAGCGTGTCGTAGAGGCCGACGTGGAGGTTGCCGGGCACGGTCGAGGGGCTGGTGATCCAGTCGGCGCCGGACGTGCCGAACACCACCACGCGCTCGCCACGGTACGGGTAGAGGGCCCCACCGACCGGCGTCGTGGTCGGCACGCGCGCGATGGCGACGTTGGTGGTGATGGGCTGCGGGTTGGCGTTGGTCGAGCCGGTGTCGAACCCGGGGTAGTAGCAGGGCGTGGCGACGGTGCAGGCGCCGACACCGACGGACACGTTCACGTTGCGGCCCGTGGCAGCGTCGAGTTCCCAGACGCGGCCTTCCATGTCGCCGATGATGACGCGCGAGGCGCCGTCGGCGCCGGGCAGCACGGTCGCCACCGGAGGCACCGCGTTGTCACTGGGCGCGGTGGCCGAGTCGTAGACGCGTTCCCACTGCCACATCACCTGGCCAGTGGAGACCTCGATGGCGTAGACCTCGAGGCCGGCCGTGCCGAGCTCCTTGGCCATGTTCGAGGCGACGTACACCACGTAGACCGGCTCGAGGCCCACGCGAATCTGGGAGCTCGACAGACCCGACGAGCCACCGAGGTCACGCAGGTCGTAGGCCTTGCGGTTCTCGACGAACTTCTCTTCGTAGCCGGTGGGGAACGCGCCGTTCGTGATGGTCTGGTACTTGGGGAACACCTTGGTGCCGGGCAGCGCGTTGGTGGTGTCGTTCATCAAGATGTTGGGCGAGAACGCCGGGGTCGCGCCCGACTGGAAGAGCGAACCAGTGTGGTCCCACAACATGCGCGGCTTGAGCGGGTTGGTGACGTCAAGCGCGAAGAGCTCGGTGCCCTGCCGGCCGACCGAGACGAGCAACACCGAGTGCCACTCACGCAGGCCGGTCCCCTTGAAGTCGGCAAACACGTCCATCACCACCGGTGACGAGTCGACCTTCGCGCCGTTGGTGTCGAGCCACGGCAGCTGGCTGGCCGGCAAGAACGACCACAGCTCGGTGCCCGCTGCAGGCGGCACGGCGAAGTTCCAGACGGTGGCGAACTTGAGCGTGGGCTCGTTGTCCTCGTTCCAGTTGGCGGTCGTCGGGCCGGTGTAGCCCTGACCGCCGCCAACGTAGAACGCGTGGAGCTGGCCGTCGTAGCCACCGACGAACGAGACGGTCGGGCGCGGCGCGCCGTTGTCCTGGATCTTCGACGAGGGCGTCATGATGGCCGCGGTCGAGCGCACCAGGCCGCCGAGGTGCGCGCGGTTGTCGTTGTTGTCGGTGCACTGCGCGTCGGTCGGCGTGTAGTTGGTGTTGCCGCCGGTGTAGCAATAGCCGCGCACGCGCTGGTACAGCCAGGCCGCGTACGGCGAGTCGTCGACGAAGCGCTTGATGTTGTTCGGGTTGCAGTTGGCCGGCGTGCCCCAGTCGTTACCGCTGTTGATCTTCGAGACGTTCAGCACTTCCTGGATGTCGCACAGCCCGTCAGCGCCGCGCACGATGTGCAAGCCCGGGTCGAGGCCGTCGTAGACGGGGGCGCCGACGCGCGCATCGAGGCCGATGACGTCGACGCAGCTGCTGACGTCGATGGGGCAAGCGCCCGTGCGGTCGAGAATCATTCCGCTGATGGTCTCAGGCGTCCACCCGACCTGAGCGACGTTGTTGCGGGCCGGCGCACCACCGGCCAGCGCGCCCACCGACTTGGGATACCCACCGACCCACGTGAAGAGGTTGCGGTTGGGCGGCTTGGGCGAGATGCCAGTCGGCGCGCTCAGGGTCGACGAGTCGAAGATCTGACCTGACGCGAAGATCTGCGAGCCTGCCGACAGCGCCGACATCGCGTGCGCGCGGAAGTGACCTGGGTAGTACGGCCACACCCACATCGCCTGGTTCGCGGTGGTGTTGGTGGTGAAGGTCTGCACCGCCGGGTTGCTCGAATAGCCGCTCACCGCGTCGAAGGTGGGCGTCACCGCGAGATCGACCCACGCCGGCAGCGAGGCTGGCGACACCGTCGCGCTGCCGAGCACGATGGTCGGCCCGGCGAGCGCGCGCTCGGACGGAATGGGCGAGCCACCGAGGTTCAGCATCGAGTTCAGCACGATGCGCGCGCCGAGGGGGTTGCCGGACACGTCATGGCCGCCGACGTAGACGAGCACGCCCTTGGCCGCCGTTTCCTGGCCCATGTTGAAGATGTCGACGTCGTCGGTGAGCGTGGCGTCGTTGCGGAACACCAGCATTCGGCCGTTGAAGGGTCGCCGAGATGAAGCCGCTTTCGGGCGGAGCGTCTCGAGATACCCGCTCTCGTCATCGAACATCCAGTCGCCGACCTGGGAGAACACGTTGCCGGGCAGCAAGAAGTCGACGCACGGCGCAGCAGCGCCCGGGTCGGTGCAATTCTTCATGTTGTTCGACGTGTACGGCGAGACGGTGATGGTGCCGAACACGCCCGTGAAGTCGATACCGGCCGTGTTGAGGAACTGGGGCGCGGTCACGCCGTTGAGCGTGTTTTCCCAGCTGTCGATGCTCGCGCACTCACCCATCACGTTGCCGCCCGTGTTGAGGAAGGTCTGGATCGACGTCATCGAGTTGTTGTCGTTGCCGCGGGCGTTGTTCTGCGACACCCAGTGCGGTGCCCAGAACAGCGAGTAGACGAGCCGGTTGCTCACGTCTTTCTGGTTCAACAGACCCGAGGGGTAGGTGCCGTTGGTGAAGACGAGATCTTCGGTGGTGAACCGGTCGAACACCACGCCGGGCTTGGCCTGCACCGCCGTGGCCGGGGTGCCGATGGCCGCCGCAGTCGACCCGTTGAACGTGCAGCCGCTGACGTTGCCGACCGGGCAGCCGACCGAGTCCTGGCCGTTGCCCGTGCCCCGCAGCCAGAGGCCCGAGATCTTGAGGTAGCGCTCGAGCACCAGGTGCAGCAACACGTTGGCGCGGTTGCCGTCGTAGCTGGTGCCCGACCCCGTGCCGTAGTCAGGGTCGTAGAGGGCGAACGACTTGGGCGGCGTGTTGAAGCGGCGCTCGACGTTGGCGCTGAACGAGGTGGTCGCCTGGTGCATGTCGACGAAGTGACAGCCGTTCGAATAGGTCAACGCGCCGCTGGTCGCGGTGGTGGTCGACGGGCCGGCGGCCGGGCACGCACAGGTGGTGGTGAAACGGTTGGTGGCCTGCACGGGGAACGCGTTCGCGCCCGTGTCACCGCTGACCAGCAGGTCGAACACCTTCTGCGCGTCGGGCGCGTCGATGACGAACGGCGCGCCGCCGTAGCGCACCGTGGTCAGCGCCGGGTTCTCCTTGTTGGCCGCGGTGAGCGCCTGCCACTTCGGCCACGCGTCACCGTCGACGAAGGTGTTCAGGGTGTTGCCGCCACCAGTCTCGCCGTTGAACACGCTGCCCGGCGCGGGCCACGCGGCGGTGTAGTCGACGCGCACCACCGGCTTCTTCACCGCGTTGGTGATGACCATGTCGCAGCCGTCGTTCCACTTCGGGTCGCCCTGCGACGGCACCGCGGCATCGAAGGCGATGGTGTTGGTCGGCTTGCACCGGTTGGGAGACGACTTGCCGGGGTCGTCCACCAGGTAGACGGTGACCGGGCTGCCAGCGTTGCGGTGGCCCGGCCCGTTGGCCTCGAGGATGCGGTACACGAGGCCGTACGCCGAGATCTGGCCGCACTTGGTCTGCCACGTGGAGTTCATCGGGATGATGAGCGCGCCGCGCGAGAACGTCACGACGTCGGCGTTCGCTGCCATCGCACCGGCAACCACACTGACGAGGGCGAGACGGGAAAGGGTACGAGTCCAGTTCATGAGGCCTCCGGGGCGGCACGGGTAGCAAGCCACTTGCCTCGCTGATCCAGCCAGGACCGCCCGTCGTTCCTGTGGGTTGAGGGCGCGAAGCTTCGCACCAGCCGCGGCTCTCGCAAGATCTGCGAAAGCGGCTCCGCAACAATTTGCATGTCGCAGGGTGTGCGACCTGCGCCGATCAGCGCTTCAAGTCTTCAGCTTGTAGCCAACCGACAGCATGCGCCACGCAATCCCCGTGGCGACCACGGCGAGCGAGACCAGCAGCACGAGGCCCGTGGCGGGAGGCGCCGCGAGACCGAGCATGCCCGCCCGCAGCCCCTCGACCATGTGCACCACGGGGTTGAAGAGCGAGATGGTGCGGAACGGCTCGGGCAGCGCGCTGACGTCGTAGAAGACGCCGCCGAGGAACGTGAGCGGCATCATCAAGAACGTCGGGAAGAAGTTGATCTGCTCGAACTTCTCGGCCCACACGCCGGCGATGAGGCCGAGCATCGAGAACACGTAGGCCGAGAGCAGGAGGAACAGCGTGGTCATCGCCACGTTCACGAGGTGCGCGCCGGTGAAGAGCAGCGCGACCGCCCACGTGAGCAGGCCGACCATGAGGCCGCGGGTCATCGCTCCCGAAATGAAGCCGATGAGCAGCTCCGCCGGCCCGAGCGGCGCGACGAGCAGGTCGACGAGCGTGTTCTGGATCTTGGTGATGAAGAAGCTCGAGCTCGCGTTCAAGAAGGCGTTGTTCGCGATGCCGAGGAACACCAGCCCCGGCACGATGTACTGCACGTACGGCACGCCGTTCACCTCGGCCTGCCGCGCGCCGACCGTCACCGCGAACACCACGAAGTAGAGCGAGGTGCTGATCAGCGGCTGCAGGATGGTCTGCCCGGGGACGCGCAGGAACCGCCGCACTTCCTTCATGAACAACGTGCGCATGCCAATCACGTTCATGACTGGGCCCTCAGCACGCGCAGGAGGATGTCTTCGAGCTTCGCGGGCTGCATCACCACGTCGCCCACCGGCAGCTTCGCGGCGAACAGCCCGCTCAACACCTCGGCGGCCCGCGCCGTGCCCGCGCGCTCGATGAACGAGACCGAGAGGCCGTCGGGCGCGAGCGTCCCCGAGACTCCGCCCGGGAGCTGCTCGACCTTCGCGGTGAAGCGCACCACCAGGCTGCGCTCGCCGAGGCGCTGCATCAACGCGGTCTTCTCTTCGACGAGCAGCAGCTTGCCCTTGTCGATGACGCCCACGCGGTCGGCGAGCTCTTCGGCCTCTTCGAGGTAGTGCGTGGTCAGCACCACCGTGGTGCCCTCGGCCTTCAGCTTGCGCACGTAGCTCCACAGGTCGCGGCGCAGCTCGACGTCGACGCCCGCGGTGGGCTCGTCGAGGAACACCAGCTTCGGCCGGTGCACCAGCGCCTTGGCGATGAGCAACCGCCGCTTCATGCCGCCGGAGAGCTGGCGGGTCTGCGCGTTGGCCTTGGCGGTGAGCGAGAGCGCGGCGAGCAGCTCGTCGATGCGCGCGTCGTCGCGGGCCTGGCCGAAGTAGCCCTGCTGAATCTGCAGCGACTCGCGCACCGTGAAGAAGGGGTCGAAGTTGATCTCCTGCGGCACGAGGCCCACGCGGTAGCGCGGCCCGAGCGGGTCAACCGCGAGGTCGGTGCCGAACACCTTCACCGTGCCGCTGGTCTTCTTCACCAGCCCGCACACGGTACCGATGAGCGTCGTCTTGCCGGCGCCGTTGGGCCCGAGCAGCGCGAAGATTTCACCGGCCTCGATGCGCAGCGAGACGCCCTCGAGCGCGACGTTGGCGCCAAAGCGTTTGCCCAGCCCCTCGACTTCGAGCACCGCGGTCACGGGCGGCTCTCTAACACCCCGCTGTCGCGCTGGCCGGTTCATGGTACTTCGCCCACCCGTGCGACCGGTCGCCCTCGCCCTGCTGCTCGCTCTCTCCCCGCAGCTCGCGCGCGCCGAGGAAGCGGTGTCAGCGACGCCCCACGAGCGCGGCTTCCTCTCGGGGCTGGGCATCGCGCTGCTGGTCGGCGGGCTCGGCGCGACGGGGCTGGGCATCGGCGCGGGCCTCGGGGCCGGTGAAGCGACGCGCGAGTTGAACGCCTTCTTGAACCCGCTGCCGGCGACCGAGGCGATGGCGTTCAAGGCGGTCGAGCAGCGCATGAAAGACAACACCACGCTGATGGTGGGCAGCTTCGTCGGCGCGGGCGTGCTGCTCGCGGCGGGCATCGTGTGCCTGGTGCTCGACGCGCCGAAGGTCCCGCCGGTGGTGCTGGTGCCGACGCGCGACGGGGCAGTGCTGTCGTTCACCGCGCGCTTCTGATCAGCACGCAGTCGTTGCCCGCGGCTGAGCGCTCTCATGCGTACCTGATCTGTGCGCAGAGGTGCGCGGCACGAGGTTCGTCCATCGAGGTCCATTCGTGGGATGCTGGCAGTTCCCACAGCGAGGCCCCCATGCGCATCGCGTTGCTCGGAGTCGTCGTCTTCAGCGCCTGTTCAGAGCCGGTCCCGAAGACGGTCGCCCGGGCCGATGAGGCCTGCTTCGCGGCCGGCCCGTTCACGATGGGCCACGGCCGGCTCGAGGCGGTCTTCGATCTCAGCTCGCAGTACAACCCCGCGCCCACCAACGACTGGGTGCCGGCCCACGAGGTCGAGCTGAGCGAGTTCTGCATCGACAAGTACGAAGTGACTTGGCGCCAGTACAACGAGTGCATCGAGGCAGGCATCTGCACGACCAACGGGATCTTCGTCTGGTACACCTCGCGTGATCACCTCGTCGACCCTGAGTACGCGAACCGAGCCATCTTCGGCCCCTGGTATGCGGAAGCAGAGACCTACTGCTTGTGGCGTGGCAAGCGGTTGCCCACCGAAGCCGAATGGGAGCGGGCGGCACGAGGCCGAGACGGCCGTGACTATCCGTGGGGGAATGCCCCGCCGTCGAAAGACCTCCTCGCGCCCGGTCTGCCGCTCGTCCCGGTGGGGAACTTCCCACAGGACCAAACGCCTGAGGGCGTGTTCGATCTCTTCGGCGGCGAGTCGGAGTGGGTGGCGGACTGGTACTCGCCCTTCGCCTACGGCCACGGCGAGCGCCAGGTGGACCCTCAGGGCCCGCCGCAGGCGGTGTACCTCGACGGCACCTTCACCGAGTGGGGGAACACCGCGGGGGTCGCCGATGGGGAGCGCGTCATTCGCGGAAAGAAGTGGAATCTTGCTGGCGGCCGAACCTGGCCCGCGAACACGGGCGTCCCGGTGTGGATGCGAAGCGTCAAGCACCCCGAGACCAATGGTTCTGGCTTTCGGTGTGCTCGCAGCGCTGACGGCCGCCTCGATACGCAAGTCAGCAGTTACCGAAACCTTCGGTTCCATCGAACCGGTCGGGTGTCGCCATGATCCGCGCCTTCATCGCAGTCGCGGTGATCTTCGTCGGCTGCACCTCCAGGCCTGGGCCAGGTACCAATCTGGGTGAGGGCGACTGTTCGGCTTTGGTTCGTCAGCTTCGAACTGACGTGTGCAAGGAGCCTGGGAAAGGCAACACATGCAGCGGACTCCTTTGCGACGACACCAGTTGTGTCGGCGCCGATTGCGAAGGACTGACTTGCAACTGCAGCTCGTTGCCTTGCACCCGTCTTGACCAGTGCCGCGCCTTCTCCCTGGACCCACCGCCTCGTGTCGGTCACTTCACGCCGACGAATCTTCCTCCGCAGCCAGAAGGCTTTCCGCTCGTGTGCCGAGCAACATTTGGAACCGAGCTCTTTCAGCAGCCGATGCTTGACCCGGTTGGCCAGAAGGCCGCGAACATCGCGAGCGGAGAGCTCTTTGCTGGCTGCAAGCGAGGTCGATGCAAGGATCTCGGCGCCTGTACGTTCTGGCCTGTGAGCCCCCGCGCGTGCGGTCAGCTCGGCTTCTTGAACGGCTTCTTCCCGAATGCCACGGTCTACGAGTCGGACCCCGATGACGACATCTACGGTGGCAACAGCAAGGACGGCGATTCGCTCATTGACGCCGCGCCGTTCTCGCCACTCGCGATGGGGATTCAGGGAACGAACGCTGACCATCTGAGACAGATTCCGCTCGACCTGCGCACGCGTGGGACCGAGGTGCACATCGAGACGCCGTGGTGCCGCTGGTTCGGCGCACCGATTCGGGTGTTGCCTGATGCGACTCATCCCGACGAGGTCAACTTCTGCACTTTCCGGCCGACCTCTGGCGATCGAATCTCAGTCGTCGGCGACTGGGTGATTGACCAGGAGAACGGCGGCGAAGGTTGGTCTGAACTCCACGAGGCTCGGTTCCTGGTCGCGGTTCGCGCCGATCAGCGCGGCCTCGACTTCGGGACACTCTCGGAGTGTCAAACCGATCAGAAGAACCGCATCACACAGGGCACGTCGGCAACGCGCTGCACTTCGCCAGACGTGCCTGGCTGCGGAAACCCGAACGTTTGGCATCTGCTCGCCAACGGGTTCTTCGTTCGCGATACCGCGCAGCAAAATGAGTTAGTGGTCAACGTGCCGATCCCGCCAGCGGTGCAGACACCGGGCGGTGGCCCGTTGACGCGGTTGGTGGCAGACATTGCCCCGCTCGATTCGGCGTCTCCAGGCTGCCCCGCGACAGTGGCTGATGCCGAGCGCATGTCGAGTGTCCAATGCGATGACACAGCTGGAACCTGTCGAATCGTCGTTTCTCGAATGGACAGGGAAGACCTGCTGTCGTCGCACGAGTGCGGGGCTGAGGCCGCGTGTCCGTGCGTGAACCAACCGAGCGCGCAGCAGGCGAACGTCTGTCTTGCTGGCGAGAATTGGTCGGCTCAGGCCGTTGATCGGTTGAGCCGACCGCCGGTCTTCAATCAGTTCGATGCATGCAATCCGGGCGCACCGCAAGACCAGAGCGTTGGCATACGCTCTCGCTCGGTGATTGCATTTGCGCGAGATGTGCGAGTTGAGTGGAAGGATCCGCTCGACTCTTGGATTTGTCGGTGTTTTCAAGACGATCCGTCAGCGTCCGGAGCAGTAATTCCGGCGCTCGTGCAGGGTTGCGTCACTCACGGCTTCCAGCCTGATGATCAGGAAGAGGTCAACGAAGCGTGTGACGAGGTGTGTAACCGCCCTCGGATTTGTTCCGGCGATCCCGAGTGCAGAATTGGCGAGGGCCGGTCACGCGACCCATCATTTGGATTCCGTCAGGCTGAGAATGCGTGTGAAGAGGCATCAGTCGCAAGCCGGCCCTCTCGCAGTGGTGATTATCGTGTCGAAATCGATCGCACGAACTCGCTCGTTCGCGTCGGTGTGGTGGAGTTGAATGGCAACTTTCGCGAACTTGCGAACACTCATGTGCTGGGGTTCGCCTTTGCGAACATTGACGGCCCTCAGCTCACGATCGCCGATCTGGAGGTGCAACTCGACCCCATGGCTCTCCGTGACGGACTCGTCAACGTGGGCCTTGGTAGAATGCGTGCGTTCTCATTGGCGCGCGCGACCGCCACTCAGGTGATGGGTGCACCGAGTGACTTCGTGCTCGGCCCAGCGCACCTGAAGCTTGGTGCGTCGGCCGATGTTGATGGCGAAACAGGTGGCCTCACCATCCTTAATCGCACGCAGGCTGAGATACATTTCGACAGCGCACTGGGGACGTTCTCTCTCGATACGACCGGCAGCGACGGCTACGGCCACGAGGTGCGGGTTCACTTGGTCGGTGTCATTGTGAATCGCCCACCGGTTGCGCGCGCTCAGGTCTTTGCGGCCGGTACTCCTGTGAGTTCGGCTGCAGAGTGCACCTCGCCAAGTGGCGTGACACTTCAGTTCGATGCCACAGGCTCAACTGACCCTGATGTTGACGACTCGATCGCGCACTATCAGTGGTTTGATGGCACGGAGGGGCTCGGGAATACACCGGTAGTTGAAGTGCAAGCTGGCTTCGGATCACACACGATCGACCTTCATGTGTACGACGCCAAGCTGGGGTCGGCAAACGAGCAGCGCGCTATTGAAGTGATCGATTCAACGCCGCCGACACTATCACTCGCGGCTGGCTGGTGTCTCTGGCCACCCAACCACGTATTTGCGCGCTTTACCCTCGGACAGGACTTCTTCCCAAACGTTGCTGACGCCTGCGACATCGCACCAGTCGTGCGCATCGTCGACGTGCACTCGGACGAGGGCGCGCTCCAAGCTGGCAGTGGTAACACGAGTCCAGACGTCATGTTTGGGCCTACCACTGCCTGTGTGCGATCAGAGCGAACGGGTACCGGCGTCGGTCGCACCTACTCGGTCACAATAGAGGCAACAGATACACATGGTAACGCTGTTCGTCGGGTGGTGCCCCTCACAGTCCCTCATGACATGTCTGGCCAGCAGGGGTGTGTTCGTGTTTCAGGCATCGACAGGCTCGATGCGCAGGAGTGCCAGCGATGAGAGCAGCGACGCTGGTTCTCGCACTGGCGTCTGTCGCGTGCCTCCCTGAGCGGAAGGTCTGCACGAGCGCGTCATGCGCCGCGAGTCCCACACTCCTGATCGAGCATCTCGCTTCCAACCTCTGTGCACAGTGGGTCAAATGTGGGCGCGCTGACCCTCACCCCGGAGAATGCGAAGCGTACCTGCGCCATTCGGAGCTGGTGCTCCTCAACTCATTTGCATGTGACGCTGACGCGGGTATCGACCCGGTGCTTGGCGTTGCGTGCCTCGAAGACGCAGCGCAGATGGATTGCGCGTCACCGGGCTTGCCACAGAGTTGCGTTGACCTTCGGCAACGCACCTACCCAACGACCGATTTCGGGGGAGGTCCCGGGGCGCCATGCTCTGGCCACTGGTACGACTGCCTTGAGTCGCTCTCGTGCGTCAACGGCGCGTGCGCGGTGCGAGCCAGGTGTGATGATTCCAGCCCGTGTCCTGGTACCGCTCACTGCGGCCCAAACGGCTTTTGCATCGGCGAAGCACCTGAGGGAACGCGCTGTGACCCGGCGTTTGAGACGTGTGCGCCCGGCCTGCACTGCCTGCAACAAGCCGACGGGCGGCGAGACGGGTTCACCCCCATCACGATCTGCAGCAAGTACATCCCGGAGGGGGGGGCCTGCATCAGCAGCGACAACGCAGATGAACTGCCTGAGCTGTGCTTGCCGCCGAATCGCTGCTCGTCGCGTCGATGCATCCACACCACTCGCCCTGGCGAGCCCTGCTACAAGGGCAACTATTGCGCAAACGGCGTTGGGTGCGCACCCTCGGACGAGCCTGCTCTGTGGGAGCGATCGAGATGCGATCCGGGGATCAAGGTGCCGGCTTGCGCGTACTGAGCGTTGTCGGGCGCGCTGCTTTTGGGGTGCTTTCTTGCGGCTGGCACCACAACCCTCAGTCTGGTCGCTGCCTATTACTCAGTCGCACCCGTCGTCGAGCCGCCGCGCGCTGACGATCGCCGGCCCCTCAGCGCTGCCCACGCCCGCCAGGAAACAGCCGACCTGCGCGCCCACCGACGGCACGTCGAACATCACGTAGTGCCCGAGCGAGAACGGCGTCTGCAATTGCACCGTGCCCGCGGTGACGCCGTTCAAGTTGTTGCGCAGCGGAAACGCCTGGCTCGTGCCGCGGCCGTCGAGGCGCAGCGTGCGCGGCAGCGTCGGGTCGAGCTCGTCTCCCAACAAAGTCGTGCCGAGCGCGCCGCCCACCGCCGCCTGCGCCCCGGGGTGGAAGTAGCCGTCGACGAGTCCCTGCGGGAGGAAGAACGGCTTGGCGACCTGGCCCGGGTACGGCTCACGCGCGACGTGCGGAGCGCGGCCGACGGGGTCGGTGAAGTCCCACAGCGACTGGAAGGCGTGGAGCAGCGGGTGATTGCGGTCGAGGCGCTCGCCGGTCTGGAAGCCGAGCAGCAGCTCGAGCGTGCTGTGCAGCTCGACGGGGTACGTCGTCTCCGTCGCGACCTCGAGCAGCAGCCCGCCCGCGCCCGAGAAGACGTAGCCCTTGATGCGCGGGTCGATGGTCGCGACGGGAATGCCGATGGTCGAGCCCATGGAGTGCCCCATCGCCGAGAGCCGCGAGAGGTCGACGCGCGTGGTGCCGCCTCCCGGCACCGGCAGCTCGACGGTGGTGAGCAGGCGCGTGAGGTACGTCGCCTCCATCGCCGCGACGTTCATGTTGTCGACGGTGGAGTCGATGTCGCCGAACAGGTCGTAGAGCTTCAAGCCCGAGGTGTCGGGCGGATCATCGCGGTCGCCGTGCAGCGGGAAGTCGAAGCCCATCGTCGCGATGCCACGACGCGCGAGGTACCCCGACGGTCCGCTCAAGAGCGGCGGCTCGCCCTGCATGTTGCGCGGCGCGGTGGGCGGCAGCGGCCCGCGGTCCATCAGCTCGCGGTACTCCCCGCCGCTCCCGTGGAAGTAGAGCGTCAGCGGCACGCCCGTCGGCGGCGCGGCGCGCTTGGGCATCGCGACTGAGAGCCGCACCGACTGCGTGCCCTGCACCACCGGCGTCACGCCATCCGCTGCCCACACCACGTGGCCCTTGCCGGGCTTGGCGCCGGACTGGATGAACGGCACGCGGTAGCGCGCGGCGTAGAGCGTGTAGTCGGGCGCGTCGTCGAGCTGCGTCCACGGCTGCTCGAGCACCGGCGCGTCGTACGTCTCGACCCACGCCGCGAGCCTGCGGAGGATGGAGTCGGCCTCGATGGTGCGGAACACCGTGCCGCCGATGATGCGCTGCTTCGCCAGCCGCTTGAGGTCGACGAAGCGGCGCAGCGGCGCGAGCGCTTCCTTCGCCTTCGGGTCGGCCTTCTCGGTCTGCTCGAACGCCTCGTGGAACGCGGGGCTGCGGCCGAGGCTCTGGCCCGACGTGTCCTTCAGCGAATCCAGGAGCAGCACCGCGTAGAGCGTGCCTGGCCGCCGCGGGAAGCCCTGCACCGGGTTGACCGCGAGCAGCGACGCGGGGCGGTAGGTGATGGCGTCGGCGGTGAAGGTCGCGTCGACGGGGAAGCGGCGGCCGAACTCCGGCGAGTTGGGGTCGATGTCGATGAACTGAATCGCGGCGTCGACGGTGAGCGTCTCGGAAGCCGACGGGAGCGACGCGGGGTCGAGCGCGCCGCCGGTGAGCGTGAAGAACGCGCCGGCGTTGATGCCCCAGCCGTCCTTCACGCGCGCGTCGATGGCCGACAGCCACATCTTCACCAGGTTCGGCCGCGCGCCCGGCCAGCGCTCGACGTTGCTGGTGCCGTCGTCTTGCGTGCGCAGCGCGCTGGGCAACGGCACGGCCCAGAAGTCGCCCGCGGGGTCGAAGGCCACCTGCGTGGTGCGCTCGACGAAGGGCGGCGTGCAGGCCGCGAGCGCGAGGAGAGAGACGACGGCGATGAGGCGGAGCATCGAGGAGTTTCCTACCGGCCTGGCAACGCGAGCGCGCGCACGAGAGAGGTGTCGCTGAAGAAGCCGTTGGCCTTCTCGGCGAGCGCGGCGATGCGGCTGGCGAGCACGAGGTTGCCCTCGAGCTCGATCCACGCCTCGTCGGACGAGACGACCTTGTCCTTCACCCACAGGCGCAGCGTGTCGCCGTTGACGTCGAGCGCGCGGCGCACGGTGAACGAGACCGGCACGCGGCCACCCAGCCCGTTGAGCGTCACCAGCGCGGTGCCCAGCGGCGCCTCGCGCAGCCAGCTCTCGACCCGCCGCGCGTCGCGCAGGTAGCGGTCGAACGAGCGCTCGGTGGTGAGGTCGAAGCAGTCGGGCGGGTCGGCGACGTTCTCGGCGAACGGGTTGAAGCAATAGAAGCCGTCGAAGCGGTGCGGGTTGATCTGCTCGAGCCCGCCCTCGAGCACCACCACCTCGGCGCCGAGCGCCTGGGCGAGCTTGCGGCTCTCGAGCACGAGGTGCGGTCGCTGCTCGACGCCCCACACGCGGCGGCCGAGGTCGAGCGAGAGAATGGCGGCGGCCTTGCCCACGCCCGAGCCCACGTCGAGCACACGCTCCGCCCCGGCTTCGCGAAAGAGGTCGGCCGCGAGCTGCGCCGCGCGCACCACCGACCAGTAGCTCTTCGAGCGCTCGCGCGCCGCGGGACCAAGGAGCGCGTCGAACTCGGAGTCGGCCACCGCGTGCCGTTGCTTCAGGTTCGCGGCGATGAGGGAGGGCATGGGCGGCGGGCACCATCGACTGCAGGTGCGGCCCCGTCAAGGTGGGCTTCAGGCCCGTGCGGGTCTGGACGTTTCGGGCGGTCGTTGCCGTCGCGGTCGCACCGGCGCACCATGAAGTCATGTCGGCGGCGTCAGGCGTCTGTGCCCTTCACCAGCGGTCTTCGACGACCTCGTGTGTGCGGTGCGGTCTCTTCATCTGTGACTGGTGCGAGAAACTGGCACCGTCGTGGGGGCCGGGACTCTGTGAGGCATGTCGCCGCCGAGAAGCGCCCCGCGCCGTGAAGCTTCGGCCCATGGCGAAGGCCACCATGGGGCTGCTGGGGCTCTGCTTGTGGATCGCCTTGAGCGCGCTCACCGCCGCCTTCCGTGCGGAGTCATTGTCAGACGTGGTGGTCCGAGCGGGGGTCTGCCTGGGAGCGGTCGGCGTCATCGTCTTCGTGGTGCTGCAGCATCGCGAGCGAACGCGCCCTCCAGAGCCCGGTTCAGACGAGTGACCCCGCTTCCATCACGGTGGGCAGGCGAGCCATGCGGGTGTAGACGTTTCAGGCGATGGCCGCCGACGAAGCCCGCCGCATTCTCGCGCTGGTGAACCAGGACCCGCGCGCGGCGTTCAACCTGATGCAGGACCAGTTCTCGGTGCTCGTGGCGCGCACCCAGGTGCTGCTC
This sequence comes from Myxococcaceae bacterium, assembly GCA_046351675.1. Lineage (GTDB taxonomy): Bacteria > Myxococcota > Myxococcia > Myxococcales > Myxococcaceae > Archangium_A. Next base: position 1,076,424 of record JAXLYB010000002.1, on the reverse strand, counting down.
TCGCTCTCGGGCATCGTCATCACCGTCACCGGCTTCTCGGGCCGCACCATCGCGCAGACCTCGTCGCTGGCGCGCACGCTGGTGGCCTCGGGCATCCTCATCGTGCTGAGCGCGGCGGGCGTGGCCATCGTCGGCGTGCTGCGGCTGCGCTGGCTGACGCAGGAACTGGGCGACGACGTGCACGCGACGCTCGAGCGCATGCTGCAGATTCGCGACGCCAAGTCGAAGGCGCTCGCGGTGGCGCTGGGGCTCTTCGTGCTCGGCTTTGGCTGCTACTGCGTGGCCATCGCGCTCATGCTCGCCGCGGCCTGAGGCGCGCGAGCTGCAGCTGCTGGTCGAGGAAGTCCTTCACGCTGCGCTTCGCTACCGCGAGCTGCTGCGGAATGAACGACGCCTTCGTCATGCCGGGCAGCGTGTTGATCTCGAGCAGCACCGGCCCGTCGGGCGTGAGGATCATGTCGGTGCGCGAGTAGCCGTAACAACCGACCGCGTGGTGGGTGAGCACGCCGAGCGCCTGCGCCTGCTTCCAGTCGGCGGGGGTGAGCTCCGCGGGCGTAATCTCCTCGGTGCCGCGGCCCAGGTACTTGCCCTGGTAGTCGAAGGCGCCACCGGGCACGAGCTTCACCTCCGACACCGGCAACGCCTCGGGGCCGTCCTTCCCGTCGACCACGCCCACCGTCAGCTCTCGGCCCGCGACGAAGGTCTCGGCGAGGTAGGCGAGCTTCAGGTCGGCGAGCGTCTTCGCGGCCGCGTCGACCTCGGCGGGCGAGGTGAGGTGCACCAGCCCATGGCTCGAGCCGTCGGCCTGCGGCTTGAGCACCCAGCGCGGCGCGCGCTTGAGCAGCGAGGTGAGCGTGGCGGCGATGGCGGTCGCGCCGGCGGGCGGAATGCTGATGGCCTCGGCGATGCGCGCGCCCTTCGCAGCGGCGAGCTCCTTCGCGCGGGCCTTGTCGAACGCGTCGGCGCTGGCGCGCGAGTCGCTGCCGGTGAACGCCACGCCGTGCCCTTCGAGCAGCCGCTGCGTGACGCCGTTCTCTCCGTCACCGCCGTGCAGCGCGAGGAAGAAGACCTTGCCCTGCCCTGCTGCCTTCACGGCCGCGTCGAGGCTCGGCCAGGTGGACGGGCCGGCAGGGACGAACTCGGTCTCGAAGGGGCGCTGGTGCGCGGCGAGCTGCGCGCGGTCGACGCGGGTGACGGCGCCTTCCTTCGACCAGAACCACGGCTCGGCGTCGGGCAGGTGCGCGCTGACGTTCTGCGCCGAGGCCACCGAGACCAGCCGCTCGCTCGAGCTGCCACCGAAGAGAATCACCACGTCGGAACTCATGACTCAGGAGGTTGGCCCAGCAGGAACCGTGCACCAAGTTCTTCGCCGTGGTGCAGTGCCTGCCATGCGGTCGCCCGCCCACGTTGCGTCGCTGTTCGCCCTCGGTCTGCTGCTCTCGGCGTGTCCGAAGAAGGAGCTGAAGCCGCTCGCCCCGCAGCCCCCGAAGACGCTGCCCGACGGGGTGGTGGTGCAGGTGTTGCGCGAGGGCTTCGACGACGGCGACGTGGCGAAGAAGGGCGCGAAGATCTCCATTCACTTCGTGGGCACGCTGCTCGACGGCGGCGTGTTCGACGACTCGCACCCGCGCGGCACGTTCGACTTCTGGGTCGGCGAGCGCATGGTGGTCGATGGGCTCGACGAGGCGCTGCTCGGCATGAAGGAAGGCGAGCTGCGGAAGATCACCGTGCCCGCGGCGCTTGGCTACGGGAGTGACCCCAAGCCGAAGATCCCCGCGAACTCGACGTTGGTGTTCGAGGTCGAGCTGATCAACGTGCGTTGATCACGGGTGCTGCATGCCGGTCGGCGCGGCGGTGTTGGTCACCTTGGTCCACGTCGACTGGTCGACCACCTGCTGCTTCCACTGCGCGTGACAGCCGGTGCAGGTCTGCAGCGTCGCCGAGAGCGCGGTGAGCACCTTCGCCTTGTCCTTCTCCTTCGCGGCGGCGGCGATGGTGTCGGCGGTGTGGTGGAACTCGAGCGCCTGGGGTGAGAAGCCCGGCGCGCCCGCGCCCATGTGGTTGCACATCATGCCCATCTGCTCGGAGAAGCCGATGCGGCCGGCGGCCTTCTCGACGCCCGCGAAGTCGTCGACGGCGAGCGCGGCGATGATCTCCTGCACGGCCACGAGGTGGTCGCGCATGTTCTGCTTCTGGTGGTTGGCCATCATCGGCAGCAGCGGCACCGGCGTGCGGGCGTCGAGCTGGTCGAGCGCCTCGGTCGGCGAGGGAGGCGGCGGCGTGACCTCGACCTCCTTCTTTTGCGCGCACGCAGTGAGGAGCAGGCTGAGGCAGGTCAACAGCAGCGTTCGATTCGAGTTCACAGATGGTTTCCCCTCACCCCGACCCTCTCCCCCTCGGGGGAGAGGGAGTTTTCCTTCGTTTCTATTTCCACCGCAGGCCTTCGATGACCTCGAGCGGCCCGCCACACGTCACCTCGTGACACGCCTTGCAGCCGTCGAGCACGCCTTCGCGCGTCTCACGCGAGGGCGCCGCGTCGAACTTCTTCACCGCCGCGAGGTAGCCCTGCGCCAGGCCGTCGAACTGCGCGTTGCGATCGCCCGGGTCGGTGGGCCAGCTGCAGCGAATCTTGCGGTGCACGGGGAACGCGGGAGCCACCACGCCGCCGTCGGTCTCGAGCGTGGTCTTCGCCACGCGCCAGTCATCGACGAAGCGCCGCATCAACGTCGCCAGCTCGCTCGCGCCGTTCGGGTTGCGCTCGGAAGGGATGAGGTGACCCGGGCTGCCGGGCACGCCGGGCACCAACTTCGTCTCGAAGGTGCAGTCGTCGACGACGGGCGCGGGCGGCGGAGGTGGAGGCGGCGGTGGTGACGGCTTGGTGCACGCGACGAGCAGCGCAGCGCCCGCAATAAAGAGGTGTGGCCTCATGGCAGGTCCTTCAGGTGGTGAAAGGGAGTACCCCGCGCGACGTCGGGCCGGTCCTTCGTCGAGATGGTCCACACGTCGAGGTCGGGGTCGTCGTCGACGTTGCCGATGCAGCCCACCAGCATGTCGCAGTCGGGGCACGTGCCGTGGAGCCCGACCTGCGCGCGCAGGTCCGCGGGGAAGCCCCCGAGCAGGTCTTCGAGCAACACGCTGCGCTTCTTCGTGTCGGGCCCGTAGCCGACCGACTCGGCCAGCGGTGGTGAGGGCAGCTCGTCGCGTCGCGTGAGCGGACCCTCGGCGGCGAAGAGGTAGAGGTAGCGGTTGCCCTGCGACGGCGCGAAGCCGATCTCCACCGGGTGCACCGAGTAGCGCTGGTGCTCCGAGAAGTACGCGTTCTCGAGCCCGATGATGGTGCGCAGCGTGGCGCGGCACTCGTGGTCGCGCGGCGGGCCCTTGAGCAGGTTGCACCCGCTGCCGAGCAGCACGACCAGCGAGATGACCACCGAGCAGCGCACGCCGAAGCGACTACGCCCTTGCGCTCACAGCTTCAACTTCAGCGAGGTCGTCTGGTTCGGCTTGATCTCCACCTCGATGGTGGTCTTCAGCTTGCGGTCGTCGTTGATCAACGTGAGGCGCAGCTTCCCCGCGGGCAGCGGCACGTTCACCAGCGGCGTCTCGCCGAGGTTCTTCTTGCCGAAGAACACGTTCGACCACGGCGAGGTCTGCAGCGAGAGCTTGCCCTTGCCCTTCGGCGCGACGGCGGTGCCCTTCTTGCCCTTGGTGCCCGCGTCGATGAACTCCAGCGGTTCCAGGTCGTCGGGGTCGCCGATGGGGTCGACCGGCGCGAGAGCTACCGCGGCGTCAGGCACGTCGACGGGGGGCGGCGGGTCCTTCGGCGGGTCGACCTTCGGCGGATCGACCTTCGGCGCCTCGACCACCGGCTTCACCGGCTCGGGCGCCGAGGGCCACAGCGCCCACGCGACGAACGCCACGCCCACCACGCCCAGCGCGCTCAGTCCCGCGACCAGCCGCTTCTTCTTCTTCGGGTTGGTGAGCCCGCCGCTCGAGAAGCCGCTGCCGACCGCGGGGAAGCTGCCGGTCGTCTTCACCGGCATCTGCAGCCGCGCCTCGGGCGGGAACGTCGCCTTCATGAACAGCCCGAGCTGCTCATTCGACGGCATGGTCTGCGAGATGCTGTGGAGGTAGCCGGTCAGCACGTCGCGGACCTCGGCCATGTTCGAGTACCGATTGGCGGCGTCGCGATCCATCATCTTCGCGACGATGGCGCTGATCTCCTCGGGCACCGACGGCTCGCGCTGCTTCGCCGTCTCGTAGGGCTCGGTCTTCGTCGCCACGATACGGAAGAGATCCATCTCCTTCAGCGCCGGGTAGAGCCGGGTGTGCGTCAGCATCTCGAACAGCACCACGCCGAGCGCGAACTGGTCGACGCGGTGATCGATGAGCTCTCCGCGCGCCTGCTCGGGCGGCATGTACGAGAGCTTGCCGCGCAGCTGCCCCGCCTCGGTGGCGTTCGAGCGCGTCGCGGCCTTCGCGATGCCGAAGTCGAGCAGCTTGGGCACGCCCTCGTACGTCACCATCAGGTTCTGGGGCGAAACGTCCCGGTGGATGATGTTGAGCGGCTTGCCCTCATCGTCGGCCTTGGTGTGCGCGTAGTGGAGCGCGTCGGCGGCATCGCGCGCGATCTTCACCGCCAGCTCGACGGGGAGCCGCTGGTTGGCGCGCGTCACGGCCCGCATCACGTGCTGCACGGTCTGGCCGTCGATGAACTCCATCGCGACGTAGAAGCTCTCGTCGCGTTCACCCAGCTCGAAGACCTGCGCGATGTTGGGGTGCGCGAGCGCCGACATGAGGCGCGCTTCGTCGAGGAAGAGATCGACGAACTGCTTCTGATCAGACAGCGTGCCCGTCATCCGCTTGAGGGCGACCTTCTTCTGGAAGCCCTGCGGGCCGTCGAGCTTGGCCAGCCACACCTCGGCCATGCCGCCCACCGCGATGGGGCTCACGAGCACGTATTGACCGAAGCGCTGGTTGGTCTGGAACGGCGCTGCGGTCATCGGGAAACCAGCGTACCAACGCGCGGTGCCGTAGGCTGCGGATCTGTGACTCCGGCACTCCTCCTGGCGCTGTCCCTGTCGGCCGCCCCGCCCTCGCTCCACGCCGCGACGCAGGCCCTCGACGACCTGAAGTACGACGAGGCGCTCGCGCAGCTGCCGCCGGAAGATCAGATCTCCGGCTACTCGCGCGAGGAGCTCATCGAGTGGTTCTCCACCCGCGCCCTCGCCCTGCTGAGCTTGAAGAAGGAAGCCGAGGCCACCACCACCTTCGAGCGCCTCTTCGCCTTCGCGCCGGAGTGGGTCCTGCCTGACCTCTTCGGCCCGCGCGTGCAGACGCTGGTGAGCCAGATTCGCGCCCAGGCCGCGCGCAACGGCGTGGTGAGCGTGCGCTTCGAGGGCGGCTTCTTGAAGACCACGCGCGACAAGTTCGGGCTCGCGCAGGCGCTGCTCGTCTCGTGGCGCACGGAAGACGGCAAGGTCTCGCTCAAGTCGCTCGAGCCGCTCGAGCAGCAATCGCCGCCGTGGCCGCGCGGCCAGAAGCTCGACGTGTGGGCGACCGTGGTGGGCTTCTCGAACTCGACGCTCGTGGCGTGGGGCAGCCCCAACGCGCCGACGCAGATTCAGCCGGTGACCGTGAAGGTCGACGACGGCGTGGTGAAGGCCGGCCCGCAGCCCGCGGGGCTCGGCGGTCTCGCGTTCGCGGGCATCGGCGCGCTCGGCGGCGCGGCGGTCGCGGCGTCGCTCGGCGTCGGCTTCGCGGTCGGCTCGCACGCGGCGGAACAGGCGCTGGTCGGCGTCACCCGCGACTCGAACGGCCGCATCACCTCGCTCAGCCAGCGTGACGCCTTCGCCCTCGATGAGCAGGCGAAGGGCAGCGCCACGGCGTCGGGCGTCTTCTTCGCCATCTCGGGCGTGCTCGCGGCCGGCGGCGTCGCCCTGGTGGTGGTCGACCGTGTGACGGCGGCGCCTGCTCCGGGCGGCGCGACCGTGGGCCTCTCGTTCGACGCGACGTTCGTTCCCACGAAGGTGTCCCGATGAAGCGCGTGTTCCTCGCGGCGGCGGTGCTCGGCGTGCTGGTCGCCGCGTGCGGCAAGACGGTGTTCAAGAACGAGCGCTTCGCGTGCGCGACGGCGGGTGACTGCGCCGACGGCTACGACTGCGTGAACGGGGAATGCAGCCAGCAGGGCGCGACCGGTGGCGGCGGCGACGTCGGCGGCGGTGGCATGACCGGCGGTGGCGGCGGCACGACGGGCGGTGGCGGCGGCACCACGGGCGGCGGCGGCGGCACGACCGGCGGCGGCGGCGGCACCACGGGCGGAGGCGGCGGCACGACGGGCGGCGGCGGCGGCACCACGGGCGGCGGCGGCGGCTCCACGGGCGGAGGCGGCGGCATGGACGGCGGCACGCTCGACGCGGGCGTCAGCTGCACCAGCACCACGCAGTGCCTGAGCGGGCTGACCTGCGTCGACGGCGTGTGCTGCACCACGGCGTGCACTGGCAGCTGCGATTCCTGCAACCAGACCAACTTCAAGGGCACCTGCCGCGCTTCGCCGCTCGGCACCTCGGTCGCCGCGTGCAACGGCTACACGTGCAACGGCTCGGCGACGAGCTGCCCGACCACGTGCTCGCCCGACGCGGGCGTCAACGCGTGCTCGCCCGGCTACACGTGCGTGGGCTCGGCGTGCGGCCGCTGCTGGGGCATCGTCACCGACTCGTTCACTGCGATGGCCGACACCGTCTTCACCATGTCGTCGGGTGCGTCTGTCTCGGGTGGCTCGATGACCGTCAGCGTGCAGAGCAAGCCGAACATGGCGACGAGCGCGACCGCGACCTCGGTGGAGACCCTGCCCTTCAGCAACTGCGGCTTCACTTTCCAGCTCGTCAACGCGCCGACGCCGGTCAGCGGCTACACGGCCAACATGCTGGTCTACGGCGACAACGCGCAGAAGCGCCCGGCGTTCGGCTGGCGCATCGACACGCGCGGCCTGCTCGCGGCGTGGCAACTCAGCGACGGCGGCACGGGCGAGCAGGTGCTGGTGCCCGCGGGCACGACGCCGCCTCCGTGGCTGCGCATCGAGGAGAGCGGCGGGCAGGTGCGCTGGCGCACCACGAGCACCACGACCTTCAACACGGTGCACACCGTCTCGCACGGCGAGGTGCTGAGCGGGCTGAAGCTGGAGTTCAACTCCGGCTTCCCCTCGCAGCCCGGCAGCGACCGCGTCGACTACGGCGTCGACAACCTCAACCTCGGGCCGTGAGGGCCGCCTTTTCCTTCTCGGTCTTCGAGCGCGAGCGCAGGTTGAGCAGCTCGACGAGCACCGAGAAGGCCATCGCGAAGTAGATGTAGCCCTTGCTGATGTGCTGCCCGAGCGCCTCGGCGACGAGCAGCACGCCGATGAGCAACAAGAACGACAGCGCGAGGATCTTCATCGACGGGTGCTTCTCGACGAACGCGCCGATGCCGCCCGCGAAGGCGGTCATGGTGGTGACGGCGATGAGCATCGCGATGACCATCACCGGCACGCTGTCGACCATGCCGACGGCGGTCGCGATGGAGTCGATGCTGAACACCAGGTCGATGCCGATGATCTGCACGATGGCGCCCCACGCGCTGCTCTTCGACTTCGCAGCCGCGTCTTCGCCCGCCTTCGCCTCGGCGTGGTCTTCCTTGTGCTCGACCTTCTCGTAGATCTCCTTCGTGGCCTTCCACATCAGGAAGAGGCCGCCCGCGAGGAGGATGAGGTGCTTCCACGTGACGCCGTGGTCGCCGATGGAGAAGAGCACCGAGGTGAGGTGCATGATCCACGACAGGCCGAAGAGCATGCCGATGCGGAGCACGAGCGCGGCGCCGACGCCGATGCGGGTGATGCGCTTGCGTTGATCCGGCGGCAGCTTGCCGGTGAGCACGCTGATGAAGACGAGGTTGTCGATGCCGAGCACGACTTCCATCGCGGTCAGGCTGACGAGCGCCGAGAGCGCAGCGGGATTCACGAGGTCCTGAAACACGGCGGCGGTATAACGGCTGACCGATGAAAAAACTCCTGAAGGCGACCCTGGCGCTGCTGGTGGTGCTGTTGGTCGTTCTGGCAGGCGCGGGGGTCTGGGCGAAGTCGGCGAGCGACGCGCGGCTGGGCAAGACCTACGAGACCCACCGCGTCGACTTCCCGATTCCGTTTCCGCTGAGCGAGACCGAGCGCGCGCTGGTGCTCGACGAGAAGAAGAAGGCGCTGCCGCCCGACGCGCCCGCCGACACCGACGTGAGCGCCGGCATCGACTGGGACGCGCTGGCGAAGGAACGCGCCATCGCGCGCGGCAAGCACCTCCTCGAGGCGCGCTACGGCTGCGCGGAGTGCCACGGCAAGGACTTCGGCGGCGGCGTGATGATCGACGCGCCGGTGCTCGGCGTGTTCCTCGGGAAGAACCTCACCACCGGCAAGGGCAGCGTCACGCTCGAGTACCAGCCCGCCGACTGGGACCGCCTGGTGCGCCACGGCATCAAGCGCGACGGGCACCCCACCACCATGCCGGCCACCGACTTCTTCGAGATGACCGACCAGGAGCTGTCGGACCTCGTCAGCTACATCCGCTCGATGCCGCCGGTGGACAAGACGGTGCCGGACATCAAGGTCGGCCCGCTCGGCTACGTGCTGATGGCGAACGGCACCATCGTCGTGCCGGCCGAGATGATCAGCGACCACCAGAAGGCACACCCGGTCGCGCCGCCCGACGAGACGAGCCTCGCGTTCGGCAAGCTGCTCGCCCAGCCCTGCGTCGGCTGCCACCGCCAGGACTTCTCGGGCGGGCCGATTCGCGGCGGAGACCCGAGCTGGGCGCCGGCGCGCAACATCTCGCCGCACGCCGACGGCCTCGCCGGGTGGACGGAAGCGGAGTTCATGAAGGTGCTGCTGACCGCCACGCGGCGCGACGGCACGGCGCTGAAGGTGCCGATGACGGTCATGACGCCGTACGCCGCGCGCATGACGAAGGCCGAGCAACACGCGCTCTTCACGTACCTGCAGTCCGTGCCGCCGGTGCCGACGCCGCAGAAGTGATCAGTTCGAGATGTTGTTCATCGGCGCCAGCGGCGGCGGCGGCGTCTCGCCGAGCAGCTCGCGGAGGTCGATCTCGATGGTGCGCGCCATGGTGCTGATGGGCACGTCGTTCGGGCCGCCCATGAACGGGTTCTCGGTGGCCTCGCCGATCTTCTCGAGCATGTGGAACACCCACGACACGACGACCGCGGTCGGAATCGTCACCCACACGTAGCCGTCACCCAGCTTCTGGAACTCGGGCAGCAGCGCGAAGGGCAACGCGGCCAGCAGCGCGGTCTTGAAGTAGCCGTTGAGGGTCGCGAACTGGCGCGGGTACGGGAAGTTCTTGATGCGCTCGCAGCGGCCCTGGCAGTCGTAGAGCCCGGCGATGGTGCGCTCGAGCTCGAGGAAGCGCAGGTCGGTGAGCTCACCCTTCGCGGCGATCGCGGCGAGCTCGTGGCTCTGCGCGGCGAGCAGGTGCGTGGCGCGGTTCTTCAGGGCGAGCACCTTCGCTCGCTCGGGTTCGGCGACGTACTTCTCGAGCTCGACCGCCAGCTCGGTCTTCCATTCCGGCACGTCGTAGAAGTGCTGGTAGGCCTTGTTGTCGTGGCGGTCGACCGTTTCCCACGCGCGCTTCTCGCGCAGCTGGTAGCGGAGCGCGGTGAGCCACCCGAGGTGGCGGTCGACGAGGCGCTTCTTCACCTCGGCGGCCGACGTCGGCAGGTCGAGCACCTGCACCGCCCACGTGCGGCTCAGGTTGATGATGGAGCCCCAGATCTGCCGCGCTTCCCACAGGCGCCCGTACGCGGCGTTGTTCTGGAAGCCGGTCACGAAGGCCACCGCGGTGCCGACGAGGGCGACCGGTTGCCAGGGCAGCGCCATCCACCGCTGGCCGTAGACGACCCAGGCGATGGTGGGCAGCCCGCTCAGGAGCGTGAAGAAGACGATGGCGGTGCGGGTCCACGTGAGGACCTCGCGCACCGAGTACTGCCGGCCGACGTGCATGGCGGGGCGTCATGACCCAAGACGGCTGCGAATGGAACCGAGCGCGCGCTGGCCCGCCCGTTCGGCGTACGCGATGAACGGCGCGCATGAGAGCTCTCGCGATGGTGGTGCTGCTCGCGTCGTGTGCCCCGCCCGCGCCGCCTCCGCCGGTGACGCCGAGCGATGATCCCGCCGACTGGCCCGTCGACACGTCGGTGAGCTGGAAGCCGGTGCTCGGGGAGCCGCGCTTCGTGGTGCCGTCGCGCGGACTGCCGGTGACACCACAGCTCGCCTCGAACAACAACGGCGACGTCGTCTTTCACGAGGGCCGGCTCTACTTCGCGTGGCGCACGTCGCTGACGCACTTCGCGAGCGACCAGACGCGGCTCCACATCATGAGCTCGGGCGATCTCGGACAGACGTGGACCTTCGAGCACACCGTGTTTCTGCAGACCGACATGCGCGAGCCGCTCTTCCTCTCGATGAACGGGCGGCTGTTCTTCCACTTCTTCGAAGCGGGCACCGATCGGTTCTCCTTCGAGCCGAAGCACCAGTGGCGCACCGAGCGGAAGAAGGACGGCACGTGGACCGAGCTGGAGCCGTTCGGGCCCGACGGAGAGATCACGTGGACGCTGAAGAAGCGCAACGGCGTCGCGTGGCGCACGTCGTACGAGGGCAACCACTACCGGCTCGGCCAGCCGTCGAACATCGCGGCGTCGTTCACGCGGTCTGACGATGGCGTCACGTGGTCACCGGTCAGCGGCGATGGAGTCGTGTACCGCGGCGGCGTCTCGGAGGTGGCCTTCGAGTTTCTCACCGACGGCTCGCTGTGGGCCGTGACGCGCAACGAAGACGGCGACGCCACGGGGTTCGGCTCGCACGTGTGCAGCGCGAGCGCGGGCGAGCTCGGCACGTGGACGTGCAGCCCGCATTCCAACCCCGAGCGTTACGACTCACCGAAGATGTTCCGTCACGGCGACCGGCTGTACCTCGTCGCGCGGCGGGACGTCGGCGGGCCTTTCGACCAGGGCCGCAGCGAGCTGTCGTTCGCCGACGCGCAGCTGCAGTACCTCGCGGCGTACAGCGGGCGGGCCAAGCGCACCGCGCTGTACGAGGTCGACACCGTGCAGCGGCAGGTGGTGTGGCTGTTCGATTTTCCGTCGGCGGGGGACACCGCGTTTCCGTCGATCGCGCGGCTCGATGCGCATCGGTTTCTGATCAGCAACTACACGTCGCCGCTCGATGGAGATCTCGATCGCTCGTGGTGGAACGGCCAGAACGCGCCCGAGGGGACGAAGATCTACTTCGTCGAGTTGACGTTCGAAGCGCAGCCCTGACGTGGGTGTCGCGAAAGCGGCGTCGAGTGCAACAAAGCTGATGTGCTCGCGTCGTCTCGCTCCCTGGGGGACGCGGTCGATGACGGGTGAGCGCGCACTGCCCGTCGCCAGCAGCCCCTCACCACGAATCAAGTGAGCGCACTTTCGGTGGTGACCGAGGAGCTGTTCGCGACGTGCACGGCGAAGACCCTGCACGCTCGCGTCTCATTCAGGCGAGCCTGGCGCGCCCCGGGAAGCGAATCGGCGCGAGCACGTAAGCTTTGTTGCAGTCAACGCGCTCTTCGCGACACGCGCGTCAGAGCTGCAGTCGCTTCTCGGCCTCACGCTGCGAAAACGACGGCGGCGGCGAAGACCACGCGCTCATCGACGCATGCACGAACCGCGAGAGCCACACGCCGAGCGGCTCGTGCACGAAGTCGAGCTTCTCTCGCGCGGCCGACGCGTCGAGCGCCGACATCCACGAGGTATTGAAGTGACACGCGAGCTTGGGATCGAGCCCCGCGGCCGTGAGTTGTGCATCGGTGGTCGCGACGATGCGCGGCTCCGCGCCGAGCAGACCCGCGAGCGCGACCACGAAGCTGCGCACGCTCAGGTTGTCGGACCACGCGAGGTTCCACGCCCGATTCGTCGGCCCACGCTCGAGCGCATCGACCAACGCCCGCACCACCGCGCTCGAGAACACGTGCCGCATCGGCGCATCGGGGCGCGTGAGCAGCACCGGCCCGCCATCCATCACCCGCCACACCACCGAGTCGAGCCGCCGCCGCCAATCACGCCCGCCGTGCACCATCGGCAACCGGAACGTGGTGAACGGCACCTCGCCGCGCAGCAGCACCTCTTCCATCGCGCGCTTCTCGAGGCCGTAGCGCCAGTCTTCTTCTTCGGCCGGCGTCGGCGGCGCCGCCATCACCTCGCCCGCGAAGTCGTCTTCCGTCGCGAGCGTGGGCCGCTTCGTCTTCACCAGGTACACCTGCCCCGTCGAGACGGTGATCCAGTGCGCGGTCTTGTTCTTGAGCACCCGCGCCGCGCGCTCGGCCTGCGGTCCGTCGAAGAGCGCGAGGTCGACCACCGCGTCGAAGGTGCGTGAGGCGAGCGCGTGGTCGAAGGCGTCGGTGCCGCGGTCGGCGTGGATTCGCTCGACCAGGCCTCCGAACGGATCTCCGAGTTGGCCTCGGTTGAGCAGCGTGACGGCGTCTCCCCGTGCGAGGAGACGCATGACGAGCTCGACGCCTACGAAACGATTGCCGCCGATGACGAGGACCTTCACGGGCCGCGTCGTAGCACTCGGCGGGTTGCTCCTCACCCCGCCCCTCTCCTCCTCGGGAGGAGAGGGAGAACAGGGGTCACGGCGTCTTGAAGACTCCGCGCTTCTCCTGGTCACGCTCGATGGAACGGAAGAGCGCGCCGAAGTTCCCCTCGCCGAACGACGCGTGGTTCTTGCGCTGGATGATCTCGATGAAGATCGGCCCCACGAGGTTCTTCGTGAAGATCTGCAGCAGGTAGCCCTTCTCGTCACCGTCGAGCAGCACGTTGCGCTTGCGGATCTCCGCGCGGTCTTCGGTCACCTGCGGCACGCGCTGGAACGCCTCGGCGTAATACGCGTCGTCCATGTCGAGCATCTCGATCGGCGAGCCCTCGAGCATCTTGAGCGACCCGAGGATGTCGTGCGTGATGAACGCCAGGTGCTGGATGCCCGGGCCCTTGTATTCCTCGAGGTACTCGTTGATCTGCGACTTCTTCTCGTCGGCCTCGTTGATGGGAATGCAGAAGCGGCCGCACGGCGAGCGCAGCGCGTACGAGGTCAGGCCCGTCTTCGCGCCACGAATGTCGAAGTAGCGAACCTCCTCGAAGCCGAACACCTGCTTGTAGAAGGTGGCCCACTGGCCCATCGTGCCCTTCTCGACGTTGTTCGTGAGGTGGTCGAGCGCGGTGAAGCCCTTCTCCGCCACGCGTTCGGGCTTCTCGAGCGCCACGAAGCCGCGCGAGGTCCAGCTGTCGGCCTTCTCGAACGCGTCGACGAAGTAGATGAGCGAGTCGCCGATGCCGAAGATCGCCGGCAGCGGCTTGCCGTGACGCAGGTAATCGCCCTCGGGCCGCGACCGCGCGCCGCGCACCACCGCGACGTCGTGCGCCTTCTTCGCGTCCTTCGCGCGCCAGCCCATCGCGGCGATCGACGGGCCGTGCAGCTTGCCGAACTGCGCCGCGAACGACTTCGGCTCGCGGTTCACCAGGAAGGTGATGTCACCCTGCTGGTACAGGTCGACGGGCTTGCTCTCGTGGCGCATCACCTTCGAGAAGCCGAAGCCCTTGAAGAGCGCGTCGAGCTTCTGGGGCTCGTTCGAGACGAACTCCACGAAGTCGAGGCCGTCGAGGCCACAGGGGTTGTTCTCGGACACGGTGAACTGCGGAGGGGCGATGGAGACGGTGCGCGGGTTCATGTTCGGTGCGTTCGTTCGTTCGTGAGGGAGGACGTTCACTTCTTCGGCTGCCAGCTCTTCCAGTACTCGCTCAGCTCCGACGGCACGGCCGGGGCGAGCACCTCGAGCGGATTCTTGGTGTCGATCATCACCGCGACCTCTTCGGTGCGCGTCGCGGCCTTGGTGCGGTCGAACGCCGCTTCCTGCGGGCCGTGGTGGATGCCCTGCGGGTGGAAGGTCAACATGCCGGGCGCGACACCCGCGCGGCTGAAGAACTCACCCGAGTGGTAGAAGAGCACTTCGTCGAAGTCGATGTTCGAGTGGTAGAACGGCACCTTCAGCGCCGCCGGGTCGCCGTTCTCGAGCGGCCGCGGCAGGAAGCTGCACACCACCGCGTTGCGCATCAGGAACGTGGTGTGGGCCGAGGGCGGCAGGTGGTAGCGGTCAGACGAGACCGGGCGAATGTCGCGCACGTTCAGCTTGAGCGGCGCGAGCGTGCCCTTCCAGCCGACCACGTCGTGCGGGTTGAACGGGTAGAAGACCTTCGTCACCTGGCCGCGGTGCATGATGCGCATCTCGAACTCGCCGTGCGCGTCGGCCTTGAGCGAGCTCGCCTCGGGCGTCGGCACCTGCACCACCGCGGGATCGAACAGCGCGTGCTGACCGAGCATGCCCTTCTCGGGGAAGCTGATCTCGCTGAACGCCTCGAGCGTCAGGAAGCGCGAGGGGCTGGTGGGCGCCATGCGGTACCCCGTGCCCCGCGGAATCACCACGTAGTCACCCGGCTCGTACGAGAACGGGCCGAAGTCGGTCTCCACGCGGCCGGCGCCGGCGTGCACGAAGATCAACTCGTCGGCGTCGCTGTTCCGGTACAGCCACGACATCGGCGTGCTCATCATCGAGAGGCCGATCTTCACGTCGGCGTTGCCGAGCAGGCCCTTGCGGCCCTCGATCCAGTCCTCGCCGCGGCCACCTTCGAAGCGGCGCAGGTCGAACGCGCGCGGCTTGAGCGGGCCTTCGATGCGGGTCCAACCCACCGGGGCGTGCTGGCGGTAGAGGTGCGCGTAGCGGCCGAAGAAGCCGTTGCGGGCGTATTCCTCTTCGACGGTGCCCTCGGGCAAAGCGACGTGGGCCTGCGCTGCGACACGACCTCGGATCCAGGGGATGTCCATGGAGCGGATCAATAATGATCCCCATGAGTTTTCAGATAGTGACAAAGTTATGGCCTAGATTGTTGAGCTGAAAAACATTGTTTCTCCTCACCCCGACCCTCTCCTCTGAAGAGGAGAGGGAGTCCTCGAGTCCTCGAGTCCTCGATCCTCATGAACGTCACGCTCGACCAGGCCCGCACCCTCGATGCCTTTGCCCGCGCCGGCACGCTGCAGGCCGCCGCCCGGCTGCTGCACAAAGGCCACCCCGCGGTGCTCTACGCGCTCAAGCACCTCGAGACGCAGACCGGCCTCGCCCTCTTCGACCGCTCGGGCTACCGCACCCGCCTCACCGCCGCCGGCGACGCGGTGCTCAGCCACTGCCGCGCCATGCTCGCCGCCGAGCGCGCGCTGAAGGAAACCTGTTCCGTCCTCCAGTCGGGGTGGGAACCGGTCCTGCGTGTGGTCTTCGACGCCATCGTGCCGCTCACGCCATTCCTCTCGCTGGTGCGCGACGTGCGCAGCGCGAAGGCGCCCACCCGCGTGACGCTCTCGGTCGACTCGCTCGACGGCGTGACGCAGCGCTTCGAGCAGGAACAGGCGCAGGTGATGGTGACCGTGCTGCCCGTCGAGACCTCGCCCTCGCTCGAGGTGCGCTCGTTGCCGAAGCTGCGCGCCCGCCTCGTCGCCCACCGCACCCACCCGCTGGCGAAGCTGACGAAGGTGACGCCCGAGGTGCTCGCCGAGCACGTGCTGCTCACGGTGCGCGGGTCCGACCCGCGGCTGCGCCTGGCGACCGCCGAGCTCGACCGCCAGTCGACCGTGCACGTCAGCGACTTCCACTCGAAGAAGGCCGCCATCGCCGAGGGCCTCGGCTTCGGCTGGCTGCCCGACTGGTTGATCGAACGCGAGCTCGAGCGCGGGGAGCTGCGGCCCCTCAAGCTCACGCAGGGCGCGGTGCACGTCTTCGAGCCGCGCGTGGTGGTGCGCACCTCGCACGCCGGCCGGGCCAGCCGTGCGCTCGTCACGCACCTCACCTCGCAGCCGTGATTCAATGACGCTCGTGGAAGCGCCGGGCGCCGACCCCCTCATCGGCAAGCACATCAACGAGTACCAGGTGCTCGAGGCGGTGGCCGCCGGCGGCATGGGTGTCGTCTACCGCGGCGTGCACCCCGTCATCGGCAAGCGCGCCGCCATCAAGGTGCTCAAGGCCGAGGAGCAGAAGGAAGACGACTGGCAGGCGCTGGTGAAGGAAGCGCAGGCGGCCAACTCCATCGGCCACCGCAACATCGTCGACATCTTCGGCATCGGGCGGCTCCCCGACGCGCGGCCGTACATCATCATGGAGTTCCTCGAGGGGCAGACCCTCGACGACCGCATCCTCGCGGGGAAGCTGACGGTGCTCGAGACGGTGCAGCTCCTGTTCGATCTCTGCGCCCCGCTCGCCGCCGCGCACAAGGCCGGCGTCATCCACCGCGACCTGAAGCCGTCGAACGTGTTCCTCTGCAAACAGCCCGACGGCGGCGTCTTCCTCAAGGTGCTCGACTTCGGCCTCGCCAAGCGCTCGCGCAGCCTCGACGGCGTGACCGAGCAGACGTCGCGCGCGACCGTCGCCGGCACGCCCGACTTCATGGCGCCCGAGCAGGCGCAGGGCAAAGCGGTGAGCCCGCGCACCGACCTCTACGCGCTGGGCTGCATCGGCTTCGTGATGACCACCGGCAAGGTGCCCTTCACCGCGCCCACGCCGTTCGACGTGATGGTGGCGCACGTGCGCGCCCCGGTGCCACGCGCTTCGCAACTCGCGCCGACGCTGCCGCCCGAGCTCGACGAGCTGCTCTTCCGCCTGATGGCGAAGAAGGCCGAAGACCGCCCGCAGAGCGCCGACGAGGTGCGCGACGCGCTCTTCCCCCTGCTCGAGCGCCTCGGCGCCGCGTCGGCCGCGCAGCAGGGCCCACGCCCCAGCGTCTCGGGCGACTTCGTGGTGATGAAGGCCCGCGCGTCGGGCCAGCGCGCCGCCGAGAAGGCCGCGAGCGCCGAGACCGATGACGCGCTGCCCGCCGCCGCGCCACCGAGCGAGCCGAAGGCGGCGGTGCCAGCTGCGCCCACGAGCGACGTACAGACCGACGACGCGCTCGCGCCCGTCGCGCGCGGTTCGAACACCCGCGTCATCGTCGCGCTCGCCGTCGGCGTGGTGGTGCTGCTCGCGCTGGTGCTCCTGGTTCCCGCTGCGCAGAAGAAGGAAGCCACGCCTCCGCCGCCCGAACCCATCGCGGCGCTCGACCCGCCGAAGCCGGAAACGCCGACGAAGGTGGACGCGCCGACGAAGCCCGACGCGCCGACGAAGCCCGACGCGCCGGCCGAGACTCCGCCGGCCGAGGGCGTGAAGCCGCCGCCCGAGGTGCCCGTCACCGCCCCCATTCCCGACGAGCTCGAAGACCTCACGCCGCTCCCCACCGTCAACGGGCCGAAGCGCGAGAAGTACATCCCGTCGGAAGAGGAGCTGCGCAAGCGCATCGCCTCGCTCGAAGCGCGCCTCAAGAAGGCCACGCCGAGCGGCGTGTCACCCGACCCGGCGGCGCTGCAGCTGCTCGCCAAGTACCGCGTGCAGTCGACGATGGCTGACACACTCCCGGCGCGCGGAAAACTGGTGCGGCAACTTGACCAATGGGAGCGCCTCTTCCTCACGCGCTGAAACACCCACATCGAGCGCCGCGCTTTTCCGGCCGTGCTGAAGCAGATGTGAGAGATTCGCGAGCATGTTCTGGCCCGCGTTGGTGGCGCTGAGCGCTGCCGCCGCTCCCTCGACCGCGCCTTCCGAGCCGTCGGCCGACGCCGTGGTGGTGCTGATCAGCCGCCGCACCGCCGTCACGCCCGCGGTCAGCAAGCCGCTGGTCAACGACGTCGCCCAGGCGCTCAAGACGGCCGGGGTGGCGCAGGCCCTGACGCCCGAGGCCGCGCTCAGCCAGCTCGCGCGCGTCTCGGTGAAGGACACCGCCAGCTGCAACGGCAAGCGCGCCTGCCTCGCCGAGCTGGGGCGGCAGTTGAAGGTCGCGTGGGTGGTGACCGTCTCGCTCGCCGGCGTCGACCAGGAAATCTCGCTCGGCCTCGAGCTGCTCCGCGTCTCCGACGAGACGGTGGTCGAGACCGACAGCCTGCTGCTCCCGAAGAAGAGCAAGCTCGACCCCGCCACGCTCGAGGGTTTCGCGGCGAAGGTGACGGCGCGCATCTCGCCGCCGACGGTCGCGCCGAAGGCCGACGAGCCGAAGGCCGACGCGCCCGTGAAGGACCCGGTGGCGACCACCACGCCGGCGCCGAAGGACACCGAGCCACTCGTCCCGCCTCCGCCGCCACCCGCCGAGCGCTCGCACGTTCCGTCGGTCGTGCTGCTCGCCTCGGGTGGCGCCGCGGTCGTCGCGGGCGTGGTGCTGCTGGTGGTCGCCGGCACCTCGCGCGCGCCGCTCACCGCGGGGACGCCCGGCCCCGATGGCCGCACGCTGTCCGCGCTCACCGCGAGTGAAGCCGCCACCCTCAACGCGTCCACCACCCCGCTGCTCGCCGGTGGGCTCGGCGCGCTCGCCGCCGGAGTGGGCCTGGGGACCGCGGGGGTGCTGACGTGGTGAACCGTCGCGTCCTCGTCGTCTCGACCGCCCTCGGGCTCGCGGGTCTGGCTGGCTGTCAGCTGCCGCCCAGCTCGCAGGTGCTCTTCAAGTGCGACCCGGGCAACGTGTGCCCGGCTGAGCAGGCGTGCTGGCCCGACGGCTACTGCCACCCCGCGTCCGACGGGCCCGCGCCGAGTGGAGATGCCGGGCGCGACGCCGGCGTCGATGCGGGCCTCGACGACTCGGGCACTGACGCCTCGATCGACGGCGGCGACGACGCGGGACTCGATGCAGGTGACGACGCCGGCACCGACCTCGATGCCGGCCTCGACGGCGGTGAAGACGCAGGCGCCGATGCGGGCTTCGACGCCGGCACCGACGATGGCGGCGCCGACGCCGGGGTCGATGCGGGCGTCGATGCGGGCGTCGATGCGGGCGTCGATGCGGGCTTTGACGCCGGCGTGTGCATGCCGCTCACCGCGTGCCCCTCGGTCACGACCTGCGGCCTCTTCGACGCCGGCTGCGGCGTGACGCTCAACTGCGCGACCTGCGTGGTGCCCGAGGAATGTGGCGCGCAGGTCGCCAACGAGTGCGGGCTGCCCAGGCTCTGCCCCGGCGGCTTCTGCTGGGAAAACCCGCTGCCGCAGGGCAACACGCTCTACGGCGTGTGGGGCTCGAGCGCGCGCGCGGTGTGGCTGGTCGGCGAGTCGGGCACCCTGCTCTTCTGGAACGGCGAGCGCACCACGCTCATCGACCTCGGCATCACCGCCGACCTCCGCGCGGTGCACGGCTCGGGGCCCAACGACGTGTACGTGGTCGGCGAGGGCGGCACCATCTTCCACTTCAACGGCACGAGCTGGCAGCGCGAGACGCCGCCGGGCGTGTACCGCATCAACGCGGTGTGGGCGGCGCCGGGCGGCACGCCGGTGTTCGCGGCGGCCAACGGCGGCTTCCTGCTCAAGCGCACCTCGGGCACGTGGACGGAGATGGCGTTGAACCCCAGCAGCACCGCCGACTTCGTCGCGCTCACGGGCCTCGACACCGGCGAGGTGTACGCGAGCTCGGTGACGCGCGTGTACCGCCTCGCGTCGCTCGCGGCGAACACCTGGCAGGGCGACACCACGTGGTCGACACCCAACCGCGACACGATGGCGATGGCCTCGCTCGGCTCGCAGCTGCTCGCCGGTGGGCGCCAGGCCGGCATGAGCACCGGCCACCTCTTCGAGCGGCAGACCGACGGCGGGTGGAAGCAGTACGGCCCCAACATCCCCTCGGGGTTCTCGAGCGTCGCCATCACCTCGAGCGGGCCGTGGGTGGGGTTGCTCAACGGGGCGATCGGCAACTTCCTGCCCGACGCGGGGCTGGTGCAGCTGCCGCTCTCGCGCGACGCGGGGTTGCTCGGCATCGGCGCGGTGAGCGCGAACGGCGTGCTGGCAGTGGGCGAGTTCGGCACCGAGGCGCTCGCCGAGACCGACGCTGGCGTGCGCGAGCTGTCGTGGGGCGCGACGACGCAGATCAACGCGTTCTGCGGCTACAGCGACTCGCGTGCCTACGCGCCGGCCAACGGCGTGACGGTGTTCGAGCGACGGCCCGGCGTGAGCGGCGGCGCGCGGTGGGACCCCATCAACCGCCCGGCGATGACGGTGCAGAAGTGGCTGTCGTGCTTCGCCGATGGCCCCGACAAGGTGTGGATCGCCGGCGACGACCGCTGGTTCCTGCGCCAGGCCAGCGGCGTCTTCGTGCAAGACGACCTCGCGCTGAACTCCAACTGGGTCGGCATCTGGGGCAGCGCCAGCGGGCCATGGCACTTCGTCAACAGCAACTCGTCGGTGTACTCGACGGCCAGCGGCAGCGCGCCGACCTTCGCGTCCGCGGTCGCCGGCGTGCCGCAGGGGCTGTGGGGCGTGGCCGCCGACGACGCCGTCTCGGTGGCGAGCGGGGGTGGCGTCACGCTGCGCAACTCGACCACGTGGTTCGCGGTCGTCACGCCCCAGGCCGGCAAGAACCTGCGCGCGGTGCACGGCCAGAAGTTCGCCGACGGCGGGGTGCTCTATTCCATCGTGGGCACCGGCACCGGCTGGCGCCGCGTCAACGGCAGCTTCGTGGTCGATGCCATCGACGCGGGCCACAACCTGCGCGGCACGTGGGTCAGCCCCTCGGGCGAGGTGTGGGCCGCGGGTGAAGACGGCGGCACGACGCTCGGCCACGGCGTGGTGTGGAAGCTCGACGTCGATGCCGGTGCGTGGTCGCAGCTGCCTTCCCCCACCTCGCGCCCGCTCAACGCCATGGGCGGCTACCAGTCGACCGGCCCGTACGTGGTGGGCGGCGGCGGGGCCATCCTCCGCCACGTCGGCCTCGACGGCGGCTGACCCGTTTTCGGGCCCTGCCCGGTCAGATGTGAGACAGTGCCCGGCGAAGGAGTCGCCGTGGCCGCCCGACGCACGCCCCCCAGAGCTGCTGTGAAGCGCGGGCTGTCGGCCGCGGCCGCGAAGCTCGCGCGTACCATCGGCTTTCGCGCGATGCCCGACGCGCTCGACTTCACGCTCTCGTTTCACGGCGACCGGCAGGGCCGCTTCACGCCGCCCGCCTACCGGCTCTACGTCGACACCTCGCGCGCCGACTGGCTCACGTTTCAGCACTACAACGACGAGCCGCACGCGCTGGGCCCCGACGAGGTGATGGTGCCCGTGGAGCTGAGCCGGTTTCGCGTGGTGAAGGTCACGCCCAGCTCGCACCGGCCGGTCCTCGAGGCCTGGGCGCGGCGGCTGCTCGCGCGAGAGTGATGCTGCTGGCCACCTTGATGATTCCGGTGATGAACGCTGGGCCGGTGCTCAGCGTCGGATGCGTGGTCCGAGTCGCGGTCGAGGGGCGCGCCACCTTCATGATCCCGGAGATGAACGCTGTGCCGGTGCTCAGCGTCCGACGCGTGCTCCGAGTCGCGGGCGAGGGGCGCGGGTGATGCTGCTGGCCACCTTCATGATCCCGGTGATGAACGCCGCGCTGGTGCTCGGCGTCGCGTTCGTGCTCCCGGTCGCGCTCGAGGCGCGCGGGTGGCAGTGGCGCGCGTGGTGGGCCGCCGCGGTCAGCGTGGCCGGCGCGCTGTGGGTCGACGCGGGCCCGCTCGGCGCCGCGCTCGTCGCGCCGTGGCTCGCGCTCACCGTCTTCACCGGCGTGAGCGCGTTGATGCGGCGCGCGTGGTGGCCGGCGATGGTGGCGGGCTTCGCGGGCACGGCCAGCCTCGCGCTCATCACCTCGCGGCTCGAGGCGAGCTTCTTCGACATCCACGAGCCCATCGTGAAGCTCACCGCGCTCCACTTCACCTATGCGGGCGCGGGCACGCTCTCGCTCGCGGTCGCGCTCGCTGACGACCGCGCGGCGCGCGTGGTGCGTTGGCTCGTCTTCGTGGCGCCCCCGGTCGTCGCGTCGGGCTTCGTGACGCGGCTGTGGCCGTTGCAGGTGGGCGGCGCGCTCGTGATGTCGGCCGGCGCGCTCGGCGTGGCGGTGTTGCAGCTGCGTGGGCTGCGCGGGGCGAGCGCTCCGGTGCGCGCGCTGCTCGGGCTGTCGAGTTTGAGCCCGTGGGTGGCAATGGCGCTCGGTGTCGCGTGGGCGGCTGCGCAGTACTGGCCGCAGGTGCCGGCGCTCACCGTGCCCGACATGGTGCCGACGCACGGCGCGCTCAACGCCTTCGGCTTCGTGGGCTGCGCGTCGATGGCAAAGGTGCTCCGGCACTGGTCTGCTCAAAAGCTCCAGCTTCGAGACAATGGCTAGACCAGCCCCATTCTCCCTCTCCTCTTCAGAGGAGAGGGTCGGCGCGTGCTGCGGGCGAATCGCAAGCTGAGGCGGCAACTCGATCACCCGCGCGCGCGGCCGAACTCACCAGCGCAGACGGGAATTCCAGCCCGAGGGCGCGCGCGGCAGCACGAGGTCTTCGCCGCTGCGCAGCGCCTCGGCCTTCTTCAGCTGACCCAGCGTCTCGAGCTCGTCGGCGAGCACCTGCAGCCCGGGGTCATCACCCACGTGCCAGGTGCGGCGGCCCCACGGCGCGAGGTGGCGCGCCTGGTTCTCGAGCACCTCGTGCACCGCGTGACGCTCGCGCTTGTGCCCACGGTAGATGCGGGGCGGGCGATAGCGCGGGCCTGAGTGACGAGAACGAGACATGCGCCGCCAGACGTGGGCCGCGCTGCCCATCTGACCAGCTCAGGCGCGCGCGGGACGCTGGGCGAGCAGCGGCGTGGCCATCGCCAGCGAGGTGCGCAGCGTCTGCAGCGAGACCGGCTTGGTCAGCACGTCGTTCATGCCCGAGCGGCGGCAGGCCTCGAAGTCCTCTTCGCTGGTCGACGCGGTGAGCGCGAGAATCGGCACGCGCCCACGCGGCCCCTCGAGTGCGCGAATGCGCGAGGTGGCCTCGAAGCCGTCCATGCCGGGCATGTGACAGTCCATCAGCACCGCGAAGTAATCGGTCGAACGCGCAGCGGCGACGGCGTCGGCGCCGGTGGTCACCGCGTCGACGTCGAAGCCCGACTTCTCGACGAGCGTGCGCGCGACGCGCAGGTTGATGGCGTTGTCGTCGACCACCAGCACCCTCGGCCGAGCGCCGCGCTCCACGGTCGGCTCGGGCGCGGGCGCCACCACGACCGGCTTCGGATCGACGCCCGCGGGCAGCGGAATCGCGAAGTAGAACTGTGACCCGACGCCGGGCGTGGAGCTGACCTCGAGCGTGCCGCCGAGCAGCGTGACGAGCTGGCGGCTGAGCGCGAGGCCGAGCCCGCTGCCGCCGTAGCGCCGCGTGGTGGACGCGTCGGCCTGCTCGAAGACGGTGAAGAGGCGCGCCTGCACGTCGGCGGGAATGCCGATGCCGGTGTCGTGCACCTGGAAGCGCAGCCGATCGCCGTCTTCCGACACGGTGATGGTGACCGACCCGCGTTCGGTGAACTTCACGGCGTTGCTGACGAGGTTGAAGAGCACCTGGCGCAGCCGGTTGGAATCGCCGCGCCGCCAGGTGGTGAGCCCCGACGCGTGAGAGACGACCAGCGCGAGCCGCTTCTCCGTGGCGAGCGGGCGGAAGAGGCGTTCGACGTCGGCGACCAGCGCGTCGAGATCGAAGTCGACCGGGTCGAGCGCCAGCTTGCGCGCCTCGAGCTTGGTGAGGTCGAGCAGGTCGTTGATCAACGTCACCATCAGCTGGCCGCTGCGGTGGATGACCTCCAGCTGCTCGCGCGACTTGCCGTCGTTCGCCTCGGTGAGCATCAGCTCGGTCATGCCGAGCACTCCGTTCATCGGCGTGCGGATCTCGTGGCTGATGGTGGCGAGGAAGAGGCTCTTGGCGTGGCTCGCCGCGCGCGCGCGCTCGAGGGCAGCGCTCTGGGCCCGGTAGAAGAACGCCGCGAAGGCCGAGACCATGATCAGCGCGCTGAACACGTTGAGCACCTTGGTCACCACCGGCGTCGGGTCGTGCGCGTCGATCGACCAGCCCGAGTGGGCCGCGAACAGGCTGACCACCGAGACGAGCGCCGTCGCGATGCCCCACCGCAGCGCGCTGCGTCCGCCGAAGAGGAAGCCGGAGAGCAGCGGCACGATCACCGAGAAGAAGAGCCCGGTCTCCTCGACGGGCGTGGTGGCGAGCACGCCCGGCCCGTAGAGCAACAGCGCGCCGATCAGCGACAGCTCGAACCACGGAGAGAGCGACCGCGTGCGCCGCTGCCCGAAGACCGCGATGGGACCGAGCACCACCATCAGGCCGTTGAGCGCGACCTGCAGCCAGATGCCCTGGAGCGCAGAGACGATCGTCCACACGATGGCGAACGGCCACGCGACGAGCCACGCTTGCACTGCGAACCGGAACTTCAGGCTCTCGTCTTCGCTGGCTGCTGGCGGCAGCAACCACGCCATCACCCGACTTCCGAAACCCATGTTCAAAGCATCACGGAGCCCGCTGACGAGCGCCACTCGGCAACTCTCAATTTCGTGCGGGGTCGCGCGAACCCACCCTGTCCGCGACGGATTTCTGAGGGCAGCCTCACGGTAAGGGCGCGATTCGTCTTTCGTCGTCGCTGGTGTCAGTCTTGCGATCACACCGCCCGTGATTCCGCTCGTGATGAAGCGAAGTGCCCCGCTCGCGATGGCCGCGCTGCTGATCAGCGCGTGCGTCCCGCCGACTGACGGGTTCGACGACCACACCATCAAGCGCGTCTCGGTCGTGAGCGACTTCGAGAAGCTCGCGGTCAGCGCGCACGGGCGCACGTCGGGGAAGTTCATCGTCACCGGCATCGGCACCGACGGCGAAGACATCCGCTACATGGACAACGCGTTCTACGCGCTCCACGACGAGTGGTACTGGTTTCGCCTGCTCAACGGCCACCGCGTGCCGGGGCGCGAGACGGTGGTGCCGGTCGACGGCCTGCACTTCGATTCCATCGCGTCGATCTACACGTGGGCGAAGGACCAGCAGGTGCTGCCGCTCGACCTGCGTTGGGTCGAGGGCGATCGCCTCTACTCGCCGCGCTTCTACGATCTCGCGCTGGCCACCGAGCCGCGCTCGTTCGGCCTGGGCACGCTGATTCACGTCGAGGCGAGCGGCACGCGGCCGGAGCGCTGGGCGTTTCAGCTCGAGTTCGTCGACGTGCCGACCCACGCGAGCCTGGTGCGCTTCTTCCAACGGCTCGAGGCGACGTTGCCGGCCGACATCGGGCCGCAGGTGGTGTGGGTGGTGCGCTCGCCGCAGCAGGAGCTCGTCGCGCAGGACATCGAGCGCCAGCAGCTGCCGTACTGGGACCGCATCATTCGCTTGAAAGACCTCACCGCCGCGGGCGAGGTCGAGGTCTACAACGACGGGCTGACCGCGGGCCGCCTGCGCATGGTGAAGAGCGGCGAGCCGTTCGTCTCGACCAACAGCGACATCCTGCTGCTCGAAGACGTGCCGGACTTCCTGCCGCCGGCCGCGGGCGTGGTGACCGCGGTGCCGCAGACGCCGCTGGCGCACTTCAACCTGCTGGCGAAGAACCGCCGCATCCCCAACGTGTACCGCGCGGGCGTGATGGAAGATCAGTCGCTCATCGACATGGCCCGCTACCGCACGCCGGTGGTGGTGCAGTCGATTGCGCCGGGCACGTTCGTCATCAAGGCCATCACCGAGGCGCAGTACGCGCTGTGGCAGGGGCTGCAGACCAAGCCGCCGGTGGCGCCGACGCAGATCGACGTCTCGGGTGCGCCGTACGTCATCGACCTGAAGGCCCAGAGCGCCGACGACATCGACGCGCTGCGGCCGGCGTTCGGCGGCAAGGCGACCGGCTACCTCGGGCTGCTCGCGGGCGCGCCCGAGGCGACCACCGACGTCATCGCGGCGATCAGCATTCGTGCGTACAAGGAACACGTCGAGCCGATGCGCCCGCGCCTCGCGGCGATGCTGGCGGCGCCGGGCTTCAACGACGACGCGCGCGCGCGCTTCCTGGCGCTCGAGGGCAGCGATCGGTTCGTCGTGGCGTTCCCGACTCCGGAAGACGCGACGTACATGCAGGAGTTCCTCGCGTCGCACGGGCCGGGTGACGTGCTGGGCGACCTCGCGCGTGCGGGCGGCGTGAAGGGCGTGATTCGCGATACGCCGATGAACAGCGTCACGCTCGCCGAGATCACCTCGAAGCTGCAGCTGATGTTCGGCCACTACGCGGTGACGCAGGGCCTGCGCTTCCGTTCGTCGTCGACCGCGGAGGACGTGGAGGGCTTCAACGGCGCCGGTCTCTACGACTCGAACACCGGCTACCTCGACGCGGCGGCGCAGCCCAACCCGAGCGACCGCAAGCAGACCATCGAGTACGCCATCAAGAAGACCTGGGCCTCGTACTGGGCGGCCGAGGCGTACGACGAGCGCGCGCTGGAGAACGTCGACCACCTCGCCGGCAACATGGGCATCGTGGTGCACGCCAACTTCGCGGACGCGTTCGAGGCGAGCAACGGCGTGGTGCTCTTCACGCTGCACGCCGGGCGCGCGGTGATGGAGCTCGACGTGCAGAACGGCGCGGTGAGCGTGACGAACCCCACGACCACGGCGCTGCCGGAGATCGACCGCGTGACGCTGGAGCCGGGCGCGAGCACGCCGACCATCGAGCGGGTGCGCGCGTCGACGCTGGTGCCCGCGGGGACGCAGCTCTTCAGCGACGCCGACCTGCTCGAGACGTTCGGCCGCACGAAGAAGGTGACCGAGCTGTGGCTCGAGCGTGAGAACCAGAAGCGGCCCGTGGCGCAGCAGAGCGCGACGCAGACGTTGGACTTCGAGTTCCGTCGCGTCATCGACGGGTGGCCGCAGCTCAAGGTGGGCAGCTTCCCTGCGCGCATCGTGCTCAAGCAGAGCCGCAGCCTCGAGCCGGGCGTGCGCGGGCTGTCACCGGAGCTCGCCGCGGCGCCGATTCCGAAGGACGTGCTGGGCCGCTCGCGGAAGATCGAAAAGCGCACCTGCGAGGCCCCGAGCTTCACCGCTGTCTCGCTCGAGGCGTACACCAACGTGCTGCAGGACCCCGACCTCGGGCACTCGGTCGACCCGTTCACCGCGCAGCTGACCATCACCATGAAGCAGGACGTGCCGGGGCTGTCGCTCACCTCGGGGCAGGTCATCACGCTCGATCACCTCGCGCTCAGTGCGGCGGTGCACCCGGAGCTGCCTGCGCGGTGGTCACTCGTTGCGTCGGTGAAGAGCGGGCATGAGCTGACGGGCGTGCAGCTGCGCGAGGGGCGGTTCCAGCTCGACAAGGGCACGCTGTCGCACCTCGGCACGACGCTCACGTGCACGGTCGAGGTGCTGCGGAGCACGCCGGTGGAGTTCCTGCTCAGCCTGCTGTGAGGGTGGGGTCGCCCACGCGCACTTCACTGGCTCCGCACACCTTGATGGCGTCGAGCAAGGTCATCAGCGCCTCGACATGACTGGAACCGAGGTCGACCTCGACCGCGATGCAGTCCGCGGTGCACTCCGCTTCCACGTACTGCACGCGATGGATGACGCCGTGGAGGTCCGCCTCCTCGATCGCCTCCACCGCGCGAGGGTCCACCAGCCCAAACCAGCGCGCTGCCCACTCTGCGATGTGTCGGCGAAGCTGCCCCGCGTCGGCGCCGAACGCGCGCACGCCCGCCGCGGTCCAGAAGAACGGAAAGACGCGCAGCGGCAAGGAACCATCGTGGTTGAAGCGCACCGGCGCGAAGACCTCGACCTGTGGAAAGACGCACGAGACCTGCTGCGGCTCCCCGCTCGCCGTCCGCGCCAGCAAGTCGGCTCGGTACGGAAACCCGCCGCGCTCGTTGAGCACCGGTGCCCCGCCACCGCCGAGCAACGGAGGCTCGATCGCGACGAGCTCACCCGCCTGTCGCAGCTCGTCGAGGCGCGCGAGCCATCGCCCGACGTACGCCGAGCGAACGTGGGCGAAGAGTTCCATGCTGCTGTGGATCGACATCGTCGCGCTCCTCGCGAATCAGATGAGCTCGTACTTCTTGAGCGTCTTCTGCACGAGCGCGTCGAACTTCTTCGCGTCTGCCCGCTTCACGTCAGCGAACGTGTGACTGCGCCGCGCATCGACCGTCACCACCGCCACCGCCAGGTGCGCCCGATCGACGTACACGTGCACGCCTTTGCGGTTCATCACCTCGTGGTGCTCGACGCCCTTCTCGAGCCGCTCGCCGACGCGCAGCCAGTGCACCTCGTGAATCGGCCACACCGCGCGCCGGAGCGCATCGCGGTCGTCCGACAGGTCCGCGGGCAGCGTGAGCTTCGCGTCGCCGAGCAACTTCGTGACGAACGCGCGCGGATCATCGGCCTCGTCGAGCTCTTCCTGCAGGTGCTCGAGCAGCGTGCGGTCTGACCGCCGCTTGATGGTCTTCATGAACTCGATCTCGTGCTGCACCCCGCCCTGCTTGAACCAGTCGACCTCGAATGCGTTGAGCGCCTGGAGTGCCTCGGCGGCCGTCGCGAACGTCTTCCGCTTCTCGGTGCGCGTGCCCTTCGGGTCGACCTTCGTGTGGGAGAACGTCTCATCGACCACGCGCACCACCGCCGCGTGCACGCCGTTCTTCCGCATCGCGTCGCTCGCCAGGTACTCCCGCGAGATGCCGCCCTCGCCCTCGACGTAGACCGGCCCGGTCTCGACCCAGCCCCTGGGGAGCGCGCGCTGCCACGACTCGAAAAAGCGCTTCGCGTCGGCCTCCGCGTCGAACACCAGGCCCACGGTGCGCAGGTTGCGCGCGTTGTTGCCGCCCTCGCCCACCATCACCCGCCGCCCGAAGCGACACGCCTCGGCGTACGCCCCGCCCTTCCACCGCATGCTGCGCTCGTCGAGCTTCTTCGCGTCACCGAGGAACGCCGGGAAGTCCTTGATGCGCACCAGCTTGTTCGACCCGTAGTGAAACGAGTCGTGCGGCGCGGTGATCAACGTCACGCCCTTCACTTCGTCGAAACCGTTGAGCAGCACCGGCTTCTGCCCCGCATTGATCAGCACCAGCGTGAAGCCCTTCGGGTCGTGGTGCAGCACCTCGATGTCCGACTTCAAATGGGCGATCAGCTTCTTCGCGGCGGCGGTGGGCATCACGGACATGCACGGTTGATCTCACACTCCGCGCGCGCGATGAACTCTCGTCATGGCAGACACCTCGGCAGCGCTCGCGTTGGTGCGTGGCTCGACGACGCTCGAGGTGTTGCTCGTGCACCCGGGCGGACCGTTCTGGGCGAAGAAGCACGAGGGCGCGTGGAGCCTCCCCAAGGGCCTGCTCGAGCCGGGCGAAGACGCGCTCACCGCCGCGAAGCGGGAGTTCGCCGAAGAGACCGGCATGACGCCTCCCGACGGCGCCGCGATTCCCCTCGGCCAGGCGAAGATGAAGAGCGGCAAGCTGGTCATCGCGTTCGCGGTGCGCGGTGACTTCGACTGCGCGACGCTGCGCTCGAACGAGATCGAGATCGAGTGGCCCGCGAAGAGCGGCCGCAAGCTGAAGATCCCCGAGGTCGATCGCGCGGAATGGGCCGACCTCGCGAAGGCGCGCGTGCTGATCAACCCCGGTCAGCTGCCGCTCGTGGTGAAGGCGCTCGACCCTGTCACGTGGAAGTGACTTGGACATCCAACTGTTCTGATTTCGGGCGCAGCGCGGTGCCTCACCACACCAGTTCGCGTCGCGTCGCTTTACATTCGTCCCCTGATTCCGGGCACTCGCGCGTGGGCACTGGTGTTGCTCTCCCAGCGCCGGACTTCCTCCCAACGTCGTCGCCCCAAGGGGCTTTGATGAACACCTCGACCGAGCTGCGAATCCCGACTCAGACGTTCCTGCTGCCTGGCCAGGAGTTCTGCATCGGCCTCCCGTGGGAACGCGCTGATCTCCCGAAGCACGGGCGCGCGCCCGCGTATCCGATGGCCGCCGCGGCGCGCCTCACGCTGCGCGGCGAGGGCGAGAAGATCGATCCCTTCCAGGGCTTCGAGATCGGCGCGTGCACCGTGCTGCGCCGGCTGTCGGAAGGTGGCGCGAAGACGCTGCTCGCCGTGCGGCGTGATGCGGAGATCGGCTCGTCGCTCGTCGTCCTGCGCCGGCTCGAGCTGCCCGAGGTGCTCTCGCGCGACGTGCGCAACCACGCCGAGTGGGCGCAGCACTTCTCACACCCCAACCTCGTGCCGGTCTTCCCGTGCGAGGTCAGCGAAGAGGGCGTGTTCTGGGTCACCGAGCTCGCCAGCGGCGCGACGCTCACCGAACTGGTGGGCGTGATGAAGAAGAACGGGCAGTCGGTGCCGCTCGGCCTCGCGCTCGGGGCGACCGTCGACATCGCGCGCGCGCTGGGTGAGCTGCACTCGCGTGGCGCGGCGCACGGGTTGGTGAGTGATCAGAGCGTCGCCGTCGGGTTCGACGGCACGGCGCGGCTGCACGACACGGGGCTCTTTCGCTGCATGGCGCAGGGCGCGAGCTGGCTCGAGCTGCGCGAGTGCATGGCGGCGTTCTTCGCGCCCGAGCAATTGCTCGAGGGCCGCCTGCCGGACCCGAAGACCGACGTCTATTCGCTCGGCGCGGTGCTCTACGAGTGCCTCACCGGCGAGAAGGTGCGTCGCGCGCGCAACTTCGACCAGCACGTGAAGCTCGCGCAGGAATCGAACTTCATTCCCGCCTCGAAGCTCAACGTCACCATCAACCCCGCGCTCGACGCGGTGGTGACGAAGGCGCTCAACCCGCGCCGGTCCGAGCGGTTCGCCAATGGCCGCGAGTTCGCGCTCGCGCTCGCCGAGGCCGCGGCGGTGTTCACCTGGCGCAAGGAGCTGCGCTCGCAGTTCGTCGCGCGCCACTTCGAGCCGCGCAAGCTCGAGGAAGAGTCGCTGCGCCGCCAGCTCGCCTCGATGCCGTCGCCGAAGCCCACCGCGCGCACGCTGACGCCGCGGGAGCTGTTCGAAGACATCAAGTCGCAGGTGCTGTCGGAGCCCGAGCCCGCGCCGTCGCTCGCGTTGCCCGTCGCTGCGCCGCCGTCTCCGCCGACGCCGGTGTTCAGCTCGTTCACGAGGTCGAAGAGCGCGTCGGGGTCGAAGAAGAAGAAGAAGGGCAAGGCCGTCGCGTCGCCGGTGAGCTTCGCGCGGCTGGTCGCGGTGTTCGCTCTCGGGTTGTTCGCGGGAGTGACGGGCGCGTGGGTGCGGTCGGTGGTGAGCCCGCCGCCGAAGCCGTTGCCGCCGCTCACCTGGCTCGAGGACGTCAGCAGTGACGCCGTCGCTGTGGAGCTGACTGTGCCGGTCGCGAGCGTGAGCGAGGCGTCGTTCGAGCCGGTGTTGCTCGAGGGCACGGGGTTGGCCGAGGTGCGCGCGGCGGTGAAGCCGGTGGTGGCGAAGAAGAAGCGCCGGTCGAAGGATGATGATGTGCCGCTCCCGCCGTGGCTCGCGAAGAAGAGCCGGCGCCGTTGAGGTGACGCGGACGTCGGCGTGCTCGAAGGGACGCGTGGCGTGATGGGGTTGAGCGCGCGCGGCGTGTTCAGGTGGGGTCGGTTGTCACGAATTGGTCGCTGGAGCGCTGGAGCAGCCAAATCGCGACAAACGACCCCCGTGAGTCAACGTGTGGCGTGCCGAGAGGCACGGGCGTCGTTTGGCAGTGCACGAAACGACAGCATCACCGCTTCCCCTCGCTGCTGTTTTTCCCCGCGAGCTCTCTCGCCGCCTGCAGATAGTCGCCGACCCACGCCCACTCGTTCTCGACGCGCTCCTTCGAGCTGACGCCACCGAGCACGCGCCGACCTTCCGCAACCTTCCCCAGCGCGCCGAGCAATCTCGCCGCCGCGACGTTCGGCCCGAAGGGGTGCGTGCGCCGCGCGAACACGCCCACCGCATCGGCATCGACCGCGTGCTCGACCAACGCCCCGGTCGCGTCATCGTGAAAGGTCACCAATAGCCGCTCGGCGATCTTCTCCGCGGCCGCGCGGTACTTCGCATCGCCCGTCACCTCGGCGAGCCGCGCCAACCCCAAGCCCAGCCACGCCGCGTCCTCGAGCATCGGCGGCGCCTTCGACCCCGCCTCGCGCACCACCGCGCCGTCCGCGCCGACGTGCGTCACGAGCAACCGGTCCGCCGCCATCCGCGCCGTCTCGAGCGCCTTCGGTTCCACGCGAGCGAACGCCGCGAGCGCGACCAACCACTTCCCGTTCTCCCCGGCGTACACATGCGTGTCGATCCACGGAATCCCGAGCGCGCGCCGCCCCGCATCATCGAGCGCGTAATACGTGTGCCCATCGACGAACGCCTTCTTCGGCTCGTGCGCGTTGAGGTCGGCATCCTGGTTGACGAAGAACGTCCCGTCCTTCGCGCGCAGGAACTCGGTGACGTAGGCGAAGACCTTCCGCGCATCGGCGAGGTGCTGCGGCTTCTTCGTCACCTCGTACCCGCGCGCCCACGCCTCGAGGTTCGCCGCCTGGTACGCGAGCAACTTCTCGAAGTGCGGCTCTGACCAATCGCTCGACGCCGAGTACTGCGACAGCCCACCCCACACCGGATCGATGAGCGCCCGCTGTTTGCCGAGCGTGAAATCAGCCCGCGCGATGGACGCCTTCGTGCCGCGCGTCAGCTCCCACGTCACGTTCATGCCAATCGGCGTCTTGCGCTTCGTGCCCCACCCGCCCTGCTTCGCGTCCCAGAAGAACTCGAGCCGTGAGAGCGCGAACTTCACGGCGGCCGGCACGTCCTTCTCCGTCGCCAACGGCAGCTCGGCCGACGACTGCACCGCGGTGCGATCGAGCGTGGTGAGAATCGAGCGCATCCGCTCGGGCGGGAGGTAGCCGCGAAACTTCCCCAGCTCCTCGCCGTCGCCCGACAGCAACACCGTCGCGGGCCACCCCCAGTCGGCATACCGATCAGCAAGGTCAGGCCGCGCATCGACGTCGACCCGCACCGCGATGGCGTTCTTCGCGAGCCACGCCCCCACCTCCGGGTCGCGGTACGTCGTCTCGTCCATCACGTGGCACCAGTGGCACCACTCCGCCGCGCAATCGACGAGCACCACCTTCTGCTCGGCCTTCGCGCGCGCGAACGCGGCCGGCCCGTACTCCAGCCACTCGAACGCCTGCACGCGCCCGAGCTCACGCGCCTTCGCGATGTTCTCGGAATCGAGCGTGCCGTCTCGCACCTGGGCGAACACCAGCGACGCGAGGAGCGCAGTCAGCATCGCTCCGATACGTTCCAGCCCGTGCATCGGTTTCCCTTCCCGGTCGCGTGGGTCGTGCTCGCCATCGGGTGCGGACCGCCCGAGGTGGCCGGCCCCGATTGGATGGAGCCTGTCACACCCACGCCCGCTCCCGCGCGCGCGCCGCCCCGCCTGCACGTCGACGGGACCACGCTCCGCACGCCGGCTGGTGCCGAGGTGCGCCTGCGCGGCGTCAACGTCTGCTCGCTCGAGTTCGACCAGGCCGGCGCCAACTGGCAACCCCAGCCCGACGGAGGCAGCACCACGCTCGACGTGCTCGCCGCACGCGATCGCTGGCGCGTCAACGCGGTGCGCATGCCCATCAACCAGGAATGGCTGCTCACCGACGACGCGTACCTCTCGCGCGTAGAGAGCCTCATCGACGCAGCGGCGTTGCGCGGCGTGTACGTCATCCTCGACGTGCAATGGGAACACGGCGAGCGCACCGAGCCGTACCAGCTCAACATCTTGAAGCGCCCGACCTTCGGCTTCGGCAACACCACCGAGGCGCTGTGGCACCTCGCGGCCGGCCGGTGGAGCAACCGCGACAACCTCCTCTTCGACGTCATCAACGAGCCGCACGACGTCACGCCGAGCGAGCTCTCGATCGACATGCAGCGCATGGTGGACCGCCTCGCACAGCGCGCCCCGCAGACCCTGGTGGTGGTCGGCGGCCCCGACTGGGCGCACTCGGTCGACTGGTGGCGGCTACACCCGCTGAAGAGCGCGAACGTCGTCTACTCCGCGCACGAGTACCTGCCGTACGACCCGCCCTCGAGCTTCGACGAGCACTTCGTGCGGCCCGCGCAGACGCTCCCCGTGCTGGTCGCGGAGTTCGGGCCTGATCAAGACCAGCTCATCGACACCGCCGAGACCGCGGGCGTCGACGGGTGGATGCCGTGGGCCATCGGCTGCGGCCTCTCGCTCGACGCAGACCTCGACGGCGGCGTGGAGCAGACCCTCGCCGCGCGCCTGCGTGACCTCTCGCCCTGAGTGCGGTTGGCTCGTCAGTGCGCGCCCCGCCGCCCGTCCGCCCTCGCATGCTCGCCTTCACCGACGTGCAGTACGAGACCGATCACGCCACCGCCGCGTGCGTCCTCGCGCGTGCGTGGAGCGACTCGAGTCCCGCGCACCGTCTCGTCGAGCGCGTCAGCCCCATCGCTCCGTACGTGCCAGGCGAGTTCTACAAACGGGAACTGCCGTGCGTGCTCGCGGTGTTGAAGCGCGCGCAGGCGGTCGCTCCACTCGAGGGCGTCGTCATCGACGGCTACGTGGTGCTCGACCGCGCGGGCACGCCCGGCCTGGGCGCGAAGCTCTACGAGGCGCTCGGCCGCACCGTGCCGGTCATCGGCGTCGCGAAGACGGCGTACCGCGGCAGCGAGATGGCGCTCGCGCTCCCCCGTCCGGGCAGCCTGAAGCCGCTCTACGTCACCAGCATCGGCGTCGAGCCGACCGAGGCGCTCGCCAAGCTGGGGCAACTCCACGGTCCGCACCGCCTGCCGACGCTCATCAAGGCCGTCGACTCGCTGGCGCGCGGCCGCTGAGCCACGGAGACAGATCGTTTCTGCAGCGCGCGCGTTGAAGCGCGAATGATCAGAGCCCTCCTCGCCGCGTGCTGTCTCTTCGCCGTCCCCGCCTTCGCTCAATACACCTCGACCGCCGGTCATTCCGCGCCCGCCCCGGTGGCGGTCGACAAGGAAGTGACTGGGAAGGACGGCACCAAGAAGACCGAGCGCGTCTTCGTGCCGGTGGCGAAGGACCAGTTCGGCAACGCCTCGGGCAACCAGCACGACCTCGCGATCGACGGCGCGTTCGACGGGCAGACGGTGGTGGTGCTGCACCTGTACACGGGCGAGGGCTTCGACTTCCACCTGCCGAAGGAGGCGCTCGCGCAGAAGGGCTTCTCCGTCTACCGCTACGTCAACGTCGCGCCGCCGCCTGCCGAGCTCGCGCGCGCGCTCGAGAAGGCGAACCAGCTGTGGGTCATCGCGGGTGGCTCGCGCCAGCTCACCGACGAGCACCTCGCGGTCATCAAGAAGTTCTACGACGCGGGCCACGGCCTCTACATCTGGGGCGACAACGCGCCCTACGCGCAGGACGCCGACTTCCTCAGCCGCGCCATCTTCAAGTCCGAGATGGTGTCGTCGCCGTGGGACCAGGGCGAGCAGGTCGTCGCGCGGCAGAACGGCAAGGGCGAGACCGGCATCTTGAGCGACCACCTGCTCACCACCGGCATCGAGCAGCTCTACGAGGGCCACACCATCGCGTACCTCCCGCAGCCCGGCGTGCTCACGCCCCTCATCGTCGACTCGAGCAA
This sequence comes from Myxococcaceae bacterium, assembly GCA_046351675.1. Taxonomy (GTDB): domain Bacteria; phylum Myxococcota; class Myxococcia; order Myxococcales; family Myxococcaceae; genus Archangium_A. Next base: position 1,040,933 of record JAXLYB010000002.1, on the reverse strand, counting down.
GCACGTGGTCACCGCGTTCTTCGACCGCGACGGCAAGCGCGCCATCGTCGACGGCGGCTTCACGCGCCTCTACGTGAAGTGGGACACCGCGGGCACTGGTCGCTACGTGAAGAACGCCGCCGCGTGGCTCGCCAACGCCGAGCGCTTCGGTGACGCGGTCGTCGCGAAGAAGGGCGACGTCGACGCGAAGAAGCTCAACGACCCGAAGAAGTGACGCGCCGGCGCCGTGCGAGCGACAGCGCGGCGAGCAGCACCACGCTGAACGCCGGCACCTCGGTGCACCCGCAGCCCACGCCGTACGGACCGTGCTCGACTCCGGCGTCGCTCATCGCGCCCGCGTCGTCGGTGCCCGCGTCAACCCCACCCGCATCGAGCTCACCCGCATCGAGGTCACCCGCATCGAGCTCACCCGCGTCGAGCTCACCCGCGTCGAGCTCACCCGCGTCGAGACCCGCGTCGACCCCCGCATCGAGCTCACCTGCGTCGACTTCGCCCGCATCGACTCCGGCATCGACGACGCCTGCGTCGACGCCCGCATCGAGCGTCACCCGTCCCACCGGCCCGCCCATGCACGACTCGGTGCCATCGATGATGGCCAGCCCGCCGACGGCCGACGCTCCGAGCTGCAGGAAGTTGCCGCCGACGAGCACGCGGTTGCTGGTGCAGTCGCTGGCGATCGAACGAACCGCGCCGACCGCCGCAAACTCCGGGTTGCCAGTCAGGGTGCCGGTGCCGTCATCGACGCGCACCAGCAGCGGGGCCTGCGCGGTGAACGCGCCGCCCACCCACAGCCGAGTCGGGTACGGCAGCAACGCCGACACCTGCGCGTCGGCCCGCGGGTTCCATGGCCGCAGGCCACCGGTGGGCGCGAACGCGCAGCCCAGGCCGCGCCCCGTGCCCAGGCAGTTGGTCATCAGCCCTCCGACGTAGACCGCGCTCGCGGTGGAGGTGATGGCGTACACGGTGTTGTTGGCGCCCGCGTTCCACCCGGAGACCGTGCCGTCGAAGCCGACCGCCACGATGCGCTGGTGCGCCACGCCGCCCACGGTGTTGAAGGTGCCGCCGAGGAACACCGCGTCGTTGCCGAGGTGCATCGACTCCACCGAGTTGTTCGGCCCCGGGTCCCAGCTGGCGACCAGCCCGCCGTCGGGGTCGACCGCCGCCGCGTAGTTGCGAACCACGGAGTTCACGTGCGTGAAGTCGCCGCCCAGGTAGATGGTGCCGTCGGGGCCGACGCCCACGCCGTGCGTCGACTGGTCCACCACCGGTGCCCACGGCGTCACCGCCAGCGCCGGCAGCGAGAGCGCCGCGACGTTGCTGCGCGCCTGGCCGCCCACGGTGGTGAAGAAGCCCGTGGCGTAGAGCTCGTTGGTGCCCGCCGCCATCGCGAAGACCGTGCCGCCGAACGACGGGCCGAGGGTGTACGCGCCGGTCAGCGCGTCGACGCTCACGAAGCGCGACACCGCCGAGGAGTTGTTGCCGCCCGCGAACGCGCCGCCCACCAGCACGTCGGTCGAGGGGAGCACCGCGAAGGTGCGTGCCGCGCCGCTGAGGTCGGGGTTGAACGGCGTGGCGAGCCCCGTGGCCACCGCGACCGCGCCCGCGTTCCGCCGCGTCGCTCCGCCCAGCGAGCTGAACAGTCCGCCCACCAGCAGCTCGGAGCCGTCGACGCGCAGCTCGAGCACCGTCGCGGTGGCCGAGAGCGCCGGGTTGAAGGCCTGCAGCACACCCGACGTGGAGTCCACCGCCGCCAGGCTGTTGCGCGCCATGCCCGAAGCCGACGTGAAGACGCCGCCCACGTAGAGCGCGCCGCCGGGCTGCAAAGCGAGGGAATCGACCTCGGTGCCGACCAGCTGCGCATCGAACGACGGCACCAGCGTTCCGGTCGTGGCGTCGACCGCCGCGAGCAGCGGCCGCGCCGTGCCCCGCACCGTCGTGAAGCGGCCCCCGAGGTAGAGCGTGCTGCCGTTCAGCTCGAGCTCGGCCACCGAGAGGTCGGTGTCGGCCTGGAAGGCGAGCGGCAGCGCGGTGGTGGCGTCGAACGCGGCGACGTGGGCGTGGGGCGTGGTGAACTCGCCGCCGACCCACACCGTGGTGCCGTCGGTCGCGACGGTCAGCGCGTTGCCTCCGAGCGCGGGGTTCCACGGGAGGAGCGTGTTGGTGCTCAGCTCGACGGCCGCGCCGTGCCCCCGCAGCTGCCCGCCGAAGGTGGTGAACGGGCCGACCACGTAGAGCGTGGTGCCGGCAATCGCGCAGTCGGAGATGGACGTGTCGGTGCCCAGCGTGAAGGTGTGGTCGAGGTTGCCGTCGGGCAACAGGCGCGCGAGCGAGCGGCGCGAAACACCGCCGACGTAGCGGAAGTTGCCGCACACGATGAGACCGCCCGCCGCGTCGACCACCGCCGCGTTGACCTGCCCCGCGACTTCCGGGAAGTGCGCCGCGTGCGAGCCCGTCGCGCGCGTGGCGACGAACGCCGAGCCGGTGAGGTCGAACTTCCGCGTGAATGAGCCGCCCACGTAGAAGGTGCCGTTGCGCGAGACCACCGCGTTGACCGTGCCGTCGAGCGCCGCCTCCGCGAGCGGAAACTCGACCGCCGGCACCGTGACGCTCAGCTCACCCGAGTCGAGGACGTCGGTGCCGTTGGTGCTGCGCACGCGCAGGAACCACGTGCCCGGCCCTAGCCGCCGCAACACGCGCGAGTGCACCGTGCCCACCAGCTGGGTCGGCGTGTCGGAGTTCGGGTACGCCGCGAAGCTGCCCGTGCTGCTCGGGCCCCACGCGATCTGCGAGGTCGCGGTGATGCTGGTGGTCCACGTGACGAGCACCTGGTGACCCGCATTGCTGGCCACGGTCGGCTGGCCGACGAAGGTCGGGGGCTGGGCGAACGCGACCTCGCACGCGAGCGTCGCCACCACGGCGAGGAGTCGTCGGTGGAACACGAGCCGCGACATCAGAGCACACTCGCGACGCCGCACCACACAGCGCAGCGCTGCGACCGCCAGCGGTGTATTGAAGCGCGGTGGGCGACTTCTTCCCCTACCACCCGCTCAAGCTCCGGCTCGGCCTGGGGCTCGCGTTCCTCGTCGCGCTCGCGCTGACTGGCTGGGCGGTGCTCGAATTCGTCGGCACGCACACCCCCCGCGACGTCTTGCGCGCCGGCCTCTCGGGGGGCCTCGCCGCGGCGATGGGGCTGACGCTCTTCCGGCTCCGCCCGCGCGCCGGCTGGGGCGTGCAGGTGACGCCGCTCTCGGTGCTCGTCTCGCGCCCGCGCGGTGGCCTCATCGAGATTCCGTGGGACGCGGTGAAGGACGTTCGGCGCCTGGGCGACAAGCGCGACACGCTCGCGCTGTGGCTGGGTGAGCGCGACCGCGTGCTGGTGCCGGCCCACCTCTTCGCCCGCCGCGCCACGTTCGAGGCGTTGGCCCAGCGCATCGACGAACGGCGCCCCGTGGCGTCGCACAGCGGGCACGCCGTGCACTGACCCGTGATTGACGGGCTCCACCGATTCCAAGAGGCTTCGCCCGCCGTGCCCGTCCCTTCCTACCTCTCGTCGTTCTTGTGGATGCAACAGCTCCGCGGGGCAGACGCGTTCGTGTCGAAGTTCGCCGGCGGCTGGCTGGTGTGGGAACCCGGCACGTGGCGCGCCCCGCAGGCGACCGCGCGCGCGGTGACCAACACCATCAGCTTCGACGGCCGTGGCGGCTCGACCGCGCCGGGCGGCGGCGACTTCCTCTGCTTTCACCTCGGCGCCGCGGCCACCAGGACCTTCCTCGTCGGCCGTGAGCCCGACAACGACCTCGTCATCAACGACGGCACCGTCTCGCGCAAGCACGTGGTGCTCTTCCCGCGAGAGGGGCACTGGCACGTGAAGCGCCAGGCCGGCCGCGTCGCCACGCTCGGCAACCTGCCGGTCGACGATGAAGGCGTGCCGCTGAAGCCGGGGCACGTGCTGACGCTCGGGGGCGTGAACTTGAGCGTGCACGATTCCACGAGCCTCATCGGGCGGCTCGCGCTCGCGTCGGGCTGAAGCACCATGGGCATCGACCTCGAGATGATGAACGCGGCGTTCCGCGACTTCGTCCCCCACAACAAGCTGCTGGGGCTGACGCTGGTCGAGGTGACCCAGAAGCCCGCGAGCGCGACGCTGCTACTCCCGTGGGACGACCGGCTCATCGGCGACCCGCGCACCGGCTCGTTTCATGGCGGCGCCATCACCACGCTGCTCGACGCGGCGTGCGGCGCGGCGGTCTACGTGCACCTGATGAGCGGCACGCCCATCGCCACGCTCGAGCTGCGCGTCGACTTCTTGATGCGCACGCCCAGCCGCCGCGAGGTGCGGGCCCGGGCGGAATGCCTGCGCGCCACCGCTGACGTCGCCTTCGTCACCGCGCGCGCGTGGGCCGATGATCCCTCGCAGCCGTTCGCGCTCGCCTCGGCCACCTTCGCGCTCGCCACGCCGGGGAAGGCGGTCGTGCCGTGAGCGAGCCGGCGACGCGCCTCAACCTCGCGCTCAGCCCCTACGCCCAGCTGCTCGGGCTGCGCGTCGAGCTGCGTGACGGGCGGCGGGTCGGCGTGATGCCCTTCGCGGAACACCTGGTCGGCAACCCCACGCTGCCCGCGCTCCACGGGGGCACGCTCGGCGGCCTGCTCGAGTCGATGGCGCACGTGGAGGTCATCGAGGTGCGGCCCGGTGAGCCGCAGCGGCTGCCCAAGACGGTGACGCTGACGGTGCAGTACCTGCGGAGCGGAAAGCCGGTCGACACGTTCGTCGTGGCGAAGGTGCTCAAGTCGGGGCGGCGCGTGAGCACGGTCTTCGTGAGCGCGTTCCAGGAAGACGAAGCGCACCCCATCGCGACCGCGACCGTGGTGTTGAAGATGTGATCAGCTGATCAGGCCGCGTAGCTCGCAAACCCACCGCCGCTGCCCGGACGCTTCGGCTTGGTCGCCGCCTCGATGACCTGCAGCGACTCGGCGGTGATGCGCACGAAGCGAATGCCGAGCTCGACCCGGCCTTCCTTCTCGACCACCCAGCGCACCTCGCCCACCGCCTCGACGCGGCCCGTCGGCAGCTCGAACTCGAGGTGCAGCTCACGGCCCCGCTCCAGCGACGAGTCGAGGCTCAGGCAGAGGCCCGTCGCCGACACGTCGATGATGTCGCCGCGGATCACCGTGGTGGTGACGCCCATGAACCGAGCCTGGCAGCTGACGCGCTTCGCATTGCGGTTGTCGCCGTACATGCGGAGGGATTGATCAGATCTCGTGCCAGCGTGCAATTGGGCCCAACCGCTCGAATTTCGACGAGGTGGAAATGGCCGGCTGGCGAGGGGAGGAGCCCACAGCGGTGGTGCACGCGTGAGCCAGTCGTGGTTTCGGCGGGTTCCGGGCGCGGGAGAAAATTCCAGAAACGCTCCCTCTCCCCGGCAGGGGGAGAGGGTCGGGGTAGAAGTTCTGACGCCAGCGCTCCGACGCGTTTCTCCTCACCCCGGCCCTCTCCTCTGCAGAGGAGAGGGAGCTCGTTCTTCAGAGCCCGCGCTTCGCCTCGTGCACGTCCCGACAAAACTGATGAAACACCTGCTCATGGTGCCCCGCGAGCTCATACGCGGCATCGAGCAACTGCCTCCGGTGCGCCCGAGTCCACTGCGTCTTCACCGTCGCCCCACGGCGGTGCACTTCACCCGCGAGCACCCCGATGGCCCGCAGCGTCTGTGGCAACGACGTGCGGTCGAGGTCCTTCACCGACAACTTCTCGTCCGCGGCGAACCACGGCCGCACGATGACCGGCAGCTGCCCGAGCGCGCACGCAGCGACCTCGAGCGGCGGCCGCGGCAGGCACGTGAGCATCGCCTCGAGCAGCTTGAGCGGATCCGGCGGGCCCTCGCTGAAGCTGCTGCCGCGCACCTCCTTCATCTCGAGCAGGCGCTCCTCCTCGCCCACCCGCACCAGCGCGACGAGGCGCTCCACGCCGAGGCTCCCGGTGCCCGCCACGCGCCGCGTGACGTCGAGCAGCGTGACGTCCTCGCGCTGCTTCGTGGCGCGCGCCCACTCTTCGACCGCGGCCTTCGCCTGGCGCACCACCACGCTCGGCGCTGGCGGCATGCGCTCGTCACGCACCAGCGTCTGCGACGACGCGAGCCGCTTGGCGATGAACTTCGCGTCGTGCTTCGCCTCGGCGGCCTCGACCAACCCGGCCAGCGGAGGCGGCAGGCGCGGGCTGGCCCCCGAGAGCCCCGCCGCGTGCCCGTCGAGCACCTCCTCGGTGAGCGAGACCACCTCGAGCCCGGTGACGCCCAGCTCCGGCCGCGCGAGCAGCGTCGACACCAGCAGCCGCGTCACGTCGAACGACCACGCACCCACGAAGCTCTCGTCGAAGTCGTTGACGTGCAGCGCCACGCCGCGCGCGGTGCGAAAGGTGCCCACGTTCTCGAGGTGCAGGTCGCCCACCAGCACACCCGCGCCCGGCAGCCCCTGCAGCAGCTTCGGGTTGCGCTCGAGCAGCTCGGCCCACAGCGCCGACGCCCCGCGCAAGAACGAGAACGGCGAGGCGGTCATGCGTGACCACTTGCGGCGCAACAGGGCGGTGTTGCGCCCCAGCCGGCGGAGATCGGCCTGCAGCTGAACGGAAGCGAGCGACATGGTCCGGAGTGTCGCATACGCTTCGCCGCCGTCGTCCTTCACCCACAGGGGGCCTCACCGCATGAAGCGCTTCTTCGGAGTCTTCACGTTCGCGTTCAACGTGCTCGGCATGGCGAAGTCGAACACCACGCTGCTCAAGCCGATCCTCTACAACCTCGCCATCGCGACCCCGCTCTCGCTGGTGCTCGCCGTGGCGTATGGCCTCGTCTCGAACGCGGCGGTTGGCTACGCGGTGATGTTCATCGGCGTCGCCGCTCTGTACTTCACCGACTACTTCTCGAACGGCCTCACCGCGTCGCTCATCACGCAGCAGGTGACCACCGGCCAGACCTCGATGGACGAGGCGCTCACCACCACCAAGAAGGCCATTCCCGGCATCATGATGTTCGCGGCCATCTCGGCGCTCTTCGACCTGCTGGTGAGCTTCACCGACCGCCGCTCGCTGCTCGGCAAGATCGTCGCGCAGATCGTCTACATGGTGTGGACCACCGCGACCTACGTGGTGATGCCGGCCATGGTCATCGAGGGCCTCTCGTTCGGCCAGGCCTTCAGCCGCAGCAAGGAACTGATGAAGCAGGACCCGACGCAGGTCGGCTCCGGCGTGCTCGGCATCGGCATCGTGAACTGGGTCATCAACATCGCCCTGTTCTACGTGGCCTACCTCGGCGCGGGCGTGCTCAGCGGCATCCACCCCATCGTGGGCGGGTTCTTCTTCTTCTTCATGTTCAACCTGAGCTGGGCCATCACCGGCTACCTGAAGATCACGTACTTCACGTGCTTCTACCTGTGGGCCAAGCAGTGCGAGGAGAAGGGCTCGGCTGACATCGAGCTCGCGCCCGCTCCGCTCGCCTCGGCGCTGCGCTGAGCTTCAGCACCTACGTCGTCGAGCTGTCGGTCAGGTCCGGCGGGCGCTTCTGCTTCGCGCAGGCGCACGCCTGGACCGACCCCGCGCAGCTGCGCGCCGCGCTCGAGGGTTTCTGCACCACCCCGTTCGCGGCGTACCGCGCGCTCATCCAGGACTGCCGGCTCGGCGTGTGGCTCGTCGAGCAGGGCACCTGCACCCGCTTCATCGACGCGACGCCCTTCCTGCTCGCCGAGGGCAGCGACGGCGCACGGCCGGTGCGCGAGCTGCGCGACGACCTCCGTGCCTTGCGCGCGTGGGGCGCTGACCTCGACGAGGTCGACCCGTGGCTCGAGCGCGTGCCCTTGAGCCTCTTCTGGGACCCGCTGGCCGAGGCGCTGCCGCCGCTCAAAGGTCCACTGCTCGAGGCGGGACCGCCGCGCCCGTGGACCACGCGCCCCGGCGCGCCGCAGGCGCTCCAGCTCCTCGAGAGGCTCACGCTCGCGTCGACCGACCTGCTGACGCGCACGGTGCTGCGCGCGCCTCAGGTGCCGACGCCGAGCAACGCGCCCGCGCGCAGCTGATCATCGAGCGTGCGCGAGAGGTCCTCGATGCGCACCGGCTTCACCAGGAACGCGTCCATGCCCGCCGAGAGGCAGCGCTCGCGGTCTTCCACCATCACCCCGGCGGTGAGCGCGACGATCGGCACGTGCCGCTGCTGAATGGCACGAATGCGCCGCGTGGCCTCGAAGCCGTCGAGCTCGGGCATCTGGCAGTCCATGAAGACCAGGTCGAAGTCTCCCGCGCCGAACGCCTCGAGCGCGCGGGCGCCGTTCTCGGCGATGACCACCTCGCAGCCGAGCTTCGCCAGGAGGCCCCTCACCACGCGCTGGTTCACCACGTTGTCTTCGGCCACCAGGATGCGCGCGTTGAACTGGCGGTAGGTCGGCGTGGGCGCGGTCGACAGCGGCGCCTCGAGCAGCGCGCGCGCCAGCTGCTGGTGCAGCGCGTGCTCGCGCACCGGGGTGGGCAACACGAAGCTCGCGTCGGCGTCGTCGAGGCCCTTGCCGTCGAGGTGCCGCAGCAGGCCCGCCGGCTTGCCCAGCGCCCGCATCGCGCGCACCAGGTCCATGCCGTGGCCGCCGTCGGCTGCCTGGTCGATCAACACCACGTCGGCGCTCTTCGCGTCCTCGACCACGCGCGCGCCGGTCGCTTCCACCAGCTCGACCATCACCGCGCGGCTCGCGTCACGCGGCTCGACGATGCCCACCCGGAAGCCCTGCAGCGCCGGGCGCTCGCCGTGCTGGGTGTGCGCCTCGAGCGGCATCGAGACCGTGAAGCGGCTGCCGCCCGCGCCGGTCTGCACGTCGATCGAACCCTTCATCAGCGCCGTGAGCCGCTTGCAGATGGCGAGCCCCAGGCCCGAGCCACCGAAGCGCCGCGTGGTGCTGCTGTCTTCCTGCGAGAACGCGCTGAAGAGCCGCGGCAGCGCCTCGGGCGCGATGCCGACGCCGGTGTCCACCACGTCGAAGGTGAGCCGCGCGCCGTCGACGTCGACCCGCACCTGCACCTGGCCCGTCGCCGTGAACTTCACCGCGTTCGACGCGAGGTTGAGCAGCACCTGGCGCAGCCGCGTGGGGTCGCCCCAGATGCGCGCGGGCACCCGCGGCGCGACGCGGCAGCACAGCTCGAGGCCCTTGCCGTGCGCGAGCGGCGCGAGCACCGCCACCGCGTCTTCCACCACCTCGCGCACCGAGAAGGGAATGCGCTCGAGCGTCAGCTTGCCGGCCTCGAGCTTCGAGAAGTCGAGCACGTCGTTGATCAGCGCCAGCAGGCCCTCGCCGCACGCGCGCACGGTGTTGACGTACTCGCGCTGCTGCGGGTCGAGCTGCGTCTCGGCGAGCAGCCGCGTCATGCCGATCACCCCGTTCATCGGAGTGCGGATCTCGTGCGACATCGTCGCCAGGAAGTCGCTGCGCGCCTGCGCGAACGAGAGCGCCGAGCTCAACGCGCGCTGCAGCCCCGCCTCGTAGTGGAGCCGCTCGCTGATGTCGTGCCACTCCGCCAGCAGCACCCGCCGCGTGCCGAGCGTCAGCGGCGTCAGCGTCACCTCGACCGGCGCCTTCTCGCCGCTCGCCTTCTTGAAGACCCAGTCGAAGCGGTGGCTGCCCTGGGTGATGGCGATGGTTTCCATCTGCGCGAGCACCTGCGGCGCGGGGCGCCCGTCGGCCTGCGTCGCGTCAGACAACGCCTCGGGCCGCTTCTCGAGCAGCTGCGAGCGGCGGTGGTAGCCCAGCAGCGCCGCGGCGGCCGGGTTGCAGTCGACGATGCCCGACTGGTCGTAGAGCGTGAGCGCGGTGCTGGTCTGCTCGAACAGCGCGCGGAACCGCTCCTGGCTCGCCACCCGCTCGGTGACGTCCTGCAGGAGCCACAGCTCGTGCTCGCCCTCGCGCCGCATCGAGAGCTCGACCATGCGCTCTTCGCCGTCCTTGCGGCGCAGCGAGGTGATGCGGCTGACGTCGATGGCGTGCGCGCGGTCGAGCTCGTACGTCGCGCGCAGCGTCGGGGCGTCTTCGCCGAAGAGCGACTCGAACCACCGGTCGAGCGTCGAGAGCTCGTGCGCGTCGAAGCCGGTGAGCGCTTCGACCGCGCGGTTGATGAACAGCGCGCCCTCATGCACGTAGACCGCCGGCGCCGCCATCAGCGACGTGAAGCGGCGGAAGAGCGCGGCCTCCGTCGGGCCGCCGAGGACCTGCGCGAGCACCCGCGCACACCTCCGCGCACCGGTGAGCGCGCGCTCGTCGAGGAGCTGATCAGCGCCCACCCACAAGGTCGGCAAACCCTGCCCCACGGGCACGCCGAAGAGGCAGATCACGCCGCGCGCGGTGAGCGGGTGGTGGGCGAAGCGCGAGTTGGTGCGGGTGTCGGTGACGAAGGTCTCCTCGCCGACGGCCGGCAGGGGCACCGCGGGGAGGTCACGCGCGCACCAGCGCTGCTCAATGACCCCCTGATCCAGGGTCACCAGCACCGCGCCGCTCGTCTCTCCGAGCAGGGCCAGCGCGTCGCCCGCGGCTGATCGCCGGGGGTTGCCCGGCGGGCCGGTCTGATCAGTCGGTACCACGCCCGGCAGGGGAGCAAGGCGCGGGCCGAGGCCCCTCACCCCGGCCCTCAGTCGATCAGACGCGGATCTGCCCGAGCAGCCACCACCCACCCGCGAGGCTCAGCAGGCCGATGATCACCCCCACCAACCACCACCACCACCTCGACCCACCCGGCCGGTGCGAGGGGAGCTGGGTCGACGCACCCGGCGGCGGCGCCTCGACCACCGGCACCACCGGAGCCGCGACGACGCTCGGCGCGCCGGCCTCGGGCGGCAACGTCACCGGCTCGAGCTGCTCGAGCTCCGGGGCCACACCGGTGTCGGGCACCAGCTGCGGCGCGACGGCGGTCTCGGGCAGCCGCTGCACGCCCCGCGACGGCACGGTCGCGCGGTTCTTGAACCCCTCGCGCGGCACCATCGGGCGGAACGGGTCGGTCGGCATCTCCAGCACCTCGCGCCCCGCGACCTCGACCGGCGGGCGGCCCGGCGGCGTGAGCGCGGTGCTCGGGTCGGTGCCGGGCGTGGAGCTGACGCGCGGGCGCGGCTCGACGGCCTCGCGCACGGGGTCGGTCGGCACTTCCATGCGCCGCTCGAGCTGGGTGCGCTCGGGCACGCGCACCAGGGTGTCGCTCACGTCGGGCACGGGAGGCTTCGGGCGCGCGTCGGCGGTGATGACCGCCTCCGGCAGGGTCGGCACGCGCGGCGGCGGCCAGGCGCGCTCGTCGATGCGCAGCCCGCGCAGCGCGACGATGAACTCCGCCATGGTGGGGTAGCGGCCGCTCGGGTCCTTGGCGCACGCGCGCGCGAGGAAGGCGTCGACCGCCGGAGACGCGAGCGCCGGGTCGACGAAGGCCAGCGGCGGCACCAGGGTCTGCATCTGGTGCGTGAGAATCTGCATCACGTTCTTGCCGCCGATGGCCACCGCGCCGGTGAGCATCTCGTAGAACACCAGCCCCAGCGCGTACTGGTCGGTGCGCCCGTCGAGCGCCTCGTCGCGCACCTGCTCGGGCGCCATGTAGCGCGGCGTGCCGGCGAGCATGCCCTCGGCGGTGAGCCTGACGCCGCTGTCCTTGAGCAAGCGCGCGATGCCGAAGTCGAGCATCTTCACGTGCGGCCCGGCCAGGTCGCGCCGCACGCGAATGTTCTCGGGCTTCACGTCGCGGTGCACGATGCCGCGCTCGTGCGCGAAGGCCAGCACCTGGGCGATCTGCAGCGTGACCTCGCGCGCCTCGCGAAACGTCATGCGCCCTTCGCGCTTGAGAATCTCCCGCAGGTCTTCGCCCTCGACGAGCTCGAAGCAGAGGAACAGCCGCCCGTCTTCGTCGCGCCCCAGGTCGAGCACCTGCGCGGCGCCCGGGTGCTGCACGGCGAGCCCGACCTTCGCCTCTCGCAAGAAGCGCGGAATGCGGCTCTCGTCGTCGGGCGCCGGCTCGAGGAACTTGATGGCCAGCTGCTTGCCGACGCCCAGCTGCTCCGCGAGGTACACCAGCGCCATGCCGCCCGAGCCCAGGCGCGAGATGATGCGGTACTTGCCCGCGATCACCTGATCAGGCTTCGGCAACTTCAGCGTGGTGTTGAGCGGCCCCGTCACTGGAAGCCACAGCGTACCCCGCCCAGCGCGGGCCTCGATTCTTCAGCTCACTTCCCGGTGGGCTGCGTCACTTCTTCAGCTCGGCTTCCAGCGCCGCCAGCCGCTTCTCGCTGACCTGCGCCTTCGGCAGCGCCCGGGCGTACTTGAGCGCTTCCTCGAGCGTCTTCTTGCGCGCCGCCGCGTCGCCCTTCTTCTCGAGCACCGACGCCTTCACGTCGAACAGGCGCAGCTTGCGCGGGCCTTCCTTGCAGCGGGGCAGCGCGCGGTCGATGGCCTTGAGCGCGTCGTCGAGCTGGCCGAGCTCGCGGTAGATCAACGCCAGGCGCGCGGCCGGGTTGTAGTCCTTCGGGAAGTCCTTCTCCGACTGCTGGAGCGGCTCGATCATCTTCGCCGCCTGCCCGCTCGCGAGCGCCGCGTTCACCCGGTGCGGGTCGAACACCGCGCGCTCCGCGGCCGACTTCGCCTTGCCCGCCTCGCCCTCGAGGAAGCCGAGCCACTTCGCCGCGAGCGCCTTCGCGCCGTCGCCGTCTTTCGCGGCCTCGCGCTCCGAGACCAGCACTTCGTAGAGCCCCGAGGTGTCGTCGGGCAGCACGCCGCCCAGCGAGAGCGCCTTGAGGCCCTCGCCCACCAGGAGGTCGAGCGTGGTGGTGCGGCCCTTGCCCTCGGGCAGCTCGGTCGCGCAGCCGATGCCCCACGTCAGCGCCGCGACGCGGTCGGCCGGCGCGGTGAGCGAGGGCAGCTGCTCGATGACGGTGCGCGCGCAGACCTCGTTCTGCTTCGCGAGGGTGAGCGCCGCGAGCGCGGACAGCACGGTGCGGCTGCTGGTGTCGCCGCCCTGCACCGCGGCCTGGTACTTCTGCGCCGCGAGGTCGACGTTGCCGGCGCCCAGCGCGTCATCGGCCTCGCGCGTCGCGCCCGCCCCGCCCTTCGCCGCCTCGAGCAGGCTCTTCATCTGCGCCTCGTCGGCGCTGCCGAGCCACTTGAGCACCACCGTCTCCTTCGCCGGGTCGATGAAGAGCAGCGTGGGCCACACGTTGATGGGGTACTTCTCGAGGAACGCGGCGCTCTTCGTCTTCTCGGTGTCGACCGAGGCGAAGACCACGTCCTTCTCGAACGCCTTGAACGACTCGCGCGTGAAGACCTGTTCCTTCATCGCCACGCAGGTGTGGCACCACGGCGCCCACGCATCGACGAACAGCAGCTTCTTCTGGGCCTTCGCCGCCTTCAGCGCCTTGCCGAAGTCGTCGTCGATGAACGTCGGGCCGGAGGCGAGCACCAGGGCGAGGGCGAGGGCGGTCATGGTGGGTGACTTTTAGCAGCCAGCGTGGTGAGGCGCCGGCCCATGGAGTTCACCACCGTCTACGACGCCCCCGCGGCCCGCTTCGGCGTGGCCGGGCCGCTCCTCGTGGCGGTGTACAAGGGCGCCACCGACCTCGCGGTGCTCGAGCAGCTCGACCGCGCGCAGACCGAGCTCATCACGAAGCGCGGCACCATCAGCACGCTCACCATCATCGGGGAGCTGGGCCAGATGCTGAAGATCGACGACGGCGTGCGCCAGCGCAGCGTCGAGCTGGGCAAGAAGTACGAGGCGCACGTGCGCGGGTCGGCCATCGTGGTCGAGACGCGCGGCGTGGCGGCAGTGATGGTGCGCAGCTTCTTGACGGGCTTCTTCCTGCTCTCGCGCAGCGAGATGCCGATGAAGAGCTTCAAGCGCATCGCCGACGGGCTGGGCTGGCTGCAGCAGCTGCCCGGGCAAGACGCGCCGATGCGCGAGCTGCGCGCGCCCGACGTCGAGGCGTGGGTGCACCGGCCCTGAGCGTCAGGCGGGCGGCAACCAGCCGGGCACCTTCGGCAGCTCCTGCGCGAGGTACGCGGCGAACGCCTTGATGCGCTCGGGCACGTAGCGCGAGGGCAGATACACCGCGTGCACCGGCGAGCGCGGCGCCTCGAGCCCGTCGAGCACGCGCACCAGCTTGCCCGCCTCGAGGTACTCGTGCGCGGCCCACACCGAGACGCGCGCGATGCCCGCGTCGCCGAGCATGGCGGTGAGAATCGCGCGCGAGTTCCGCAGCCGCACCTTGTTCTGCGGCTCGAAGGTGCGCGTCTTGCCGTCGGGCAGGCGGAAGGTCTCGACGTCGCCGAAGTACGAATAGAAGGGGTGGCGCGTGAGCTGCTCGAAGGTGGTCGGCGTGCCGTGCTGCTGCAGGTAGCGCGGCGAGGCGACGAGGCAGAAGCCGTACGTGCCCAGCGGCTTCGCGGCGAGGTGCGGCGCCAGCGTCGAGCCCACGCGCACGCCGAGGTCGATGCCGGTCTTCGCGAGGTCGACCGGCTCGTCGGTCTGCGAGATGTCGAGCGACATGCCCGGGTGCTGCTGCTGGAAGCGCAGCGCGATGGCCGTGAGCCAGGTCTCGCCGAGCGCGACGGGGAAGCTGAGGCGCAGCGTGCCCGACAGGCCGCGGCGGCTGAGCGCGAGCGAGGTCTCGGCGGCGTCGAGCTCTCCGCGCACGCGCTGGAGCACCTCGAGGTATTCCACGCCCGCGTCGGTCAGCCGCACGCCGCGGGTGCTGCGCTCGAGCAGCCGCACGCCGACCGCGCGCTCGAGCGCCTCGAGGCGCTTGCTCATCGCGGGTTGGGTGAGGCCGAGCGCCTTCGCGGCGCGGGAAAGGCTCCCGGTCTCGGCGGTGCGAACGAAGGCGTCGTGCAAGGCCCAGCGATCCATGCGGCGCTTCATCGCACGAGCGCCCCGGCCCTGACTGCAACAGTCATCACCCGGGGGAATGGGTGCAGGTCGCCGGTGGAAGAGCGGTGGCGGCGCGCGGTGCACGTGCTCCCGAGGGCCGCGAAAGCACGAGCGGCGCCGACACAGCCCGCGCGCGCGTCGAGCAGCACAGCGCTGTCATTCCCCGGAGTGATGGCCGTCTGTCGGGCAGCGCTCGTACCGGGCGCGCTCCTCGAACGTCATCTTCGTCGCCATGAACTCTCCACTCCGTTGGCCCGCTCCGCTGCTTTCCGATGTCCACGCGCTCGCTGCGCCGCCGTTCTCGGCTGCGCGTCGCGCCCGCAGCCCGCTCGGTGCGGTGCTCGCCGGCCTGGCCGCGTGGTTCCTGCTCGCGGTGTTGGTGGGCGTCACCTTCCGGGCGCCGGGGCGCACTCCGTCGCTCGACCTCACGCCGAGGCCGCCGGCGCGGTTGGCGTTGCATGGGCAGGCCGTGTGATTTCTCCCTCTCCCCGCAAGCAGGGAGAGGGTTGGGGTGAGGGGCGAACGTGGGTGTGAACCGGCGACATCGGTAACAGATTGACCGGCGACATGGGTGACAACGCTGGGCTGCGCCAAGAGGCGACATGCCCTGGGAAACGGTGTCGCTCATGGAGGCAAAGAAGAGGCTGGTTGAGCTGGTCCACCGGCAAGTGATGACGATGTCCGAGGCGTGCTCGCAGTTCGGAGTCACTCCAAAGACTGGCTACAAGTGGCTGAAGCGCTTTGAGTCTGGAGGGCTGCCTGGACTCGAAGAGCTCTCTCGAGCGCCGAAGCGAAGCCCTCAGGCGTGGCCAGACGAGACAAGGCAAGCCGTGCTCGAGCTCAAGCTCGAGCGACCGACTTGGGGCCCGAAGAAGCTCGTCGCGGTGCTTGCGGGGCGAGGGCTCGAGATGCCTGCCGTGAGCACGGCCGGCGAGTGGCTCAGGGAGGCGAACCTCGTGACGCCAACCTCCAGGCCTCCGCCGCAAGCCAAGCCGACGCGGCTGACGCTGGCGACGAGGCCGAACCAAGTCTGGTGTTACGACTTCAAGGGCCAGTTCAAGTTGGGTGATGGGAGCTTCTGCTTCCCGCTCACCATCACGGACGACTTCTCGCGGATGTTGCTGGGCTGCTTCTCCCTCTCGTCCACGTCCATCTCCGCGACCCAGCCGTGCATGGAGGAACTCTTCCGCGCATACGGGCTGCCGGAGTTCCTCCGCAGCGACAACGGTGAGCCCTTCTCCTCCATCGGTCTCGCAGGGCTGACGACGATGAACGTCTCCTGGCTCAAACAGGGCATCGTTCTCGAGCGCACCCGGCCGGCGAGTCCTCAGGACAACGGCCGACACGAGCGTATGCACCGCACGCTGAAGGCCGAGACGACGCGTCCGCCAGCACACAACCACTCAGCGCAACAGCGGCGCTTCGACACATGGCGCCTCGACTTCAACACCGTGCGGCCGCACGAGGCGCTCGACATGAACGTACCCAAGAGCCGCTACGAGCCCTCCTCTCGCAGCTTCAAAGAGGGGCCCATCACGGTGGCGTACCCCGGCCACTTCGAAGTCCGTCACGTCCGCAACCGCGGCCACATCAAGCTCGGAGGCCGCGACGTCTATCTGTCAGAAGCCCTCATCGGAGAGCCTGTGGGCCTCGTCGAGGTGGACGACGGCATCTGGCAGGTGCGCTTCATGGCCGACGTCATCTGCGGCATCGACATGCGCGGAAAGAAGCCACGGCTCATCGGCCACTCACGGCCACTCACGGCCTAACGACTGACTGTGCCAGTGTTACCGATGTCGCCGGTCTGACTCTCACCCATGTCGCCGGCCGTACACGTGCGCAGCTCACACGCGCCGCGAGGTCCGAGCGATCGGTGGTTGGCCCCTCACCCCGACCCTCTCCCCTCTCGAGGGGAGAGGGAGATCAGCGACGAATCTTCGCGAGCTCGTTGCGGCAGTTGTTGCACAGGTGCAGCTGCCGGCGATCCGCATCGGTGATGGTGGTCGCCAGGTACATCGCGCACCGCGCGTCTTCACAGAACGAAAGCCCGATGAGGTGCCCCGCCTGGTGCACGGCCTCGACGAAGGTGCGCCGCTTCCACGCCTCGCCCTCGCCCTTGAGCCGGTGAATCGACATCACCGACGCGTGCGACTCGCGATCGGCCTCGCCGTACACGAACGACGAATCAGGCACGAAGAGGTCGACGTCAGCCACGCCCATGATGAACGGCGTGCCCATGTCCTTGAGCGTCAGCACGCGGCGCATGATCGCGCTCGTGTGGTACTGGTTGCGGTCTTTGTTGAACGCGAAGGTGGGCTGCGGCAGCGCGCCCTTGCCGACGTAGGCGTTCACGCCGAGCACCTGCTGCAGGGGAACTTCGAGCTCGCGCAAGAAGGCCGCCAGCACGGGGCCGACCGGCACCAACTGCAGCTCCTTCACCGCCATAGCTGCGCCCCCTCGAAGACTCGATGAGACAGCAATTGTGGCCCACTTCGCGCGGAGTCACACCCGCGCGTTTTCGCTACATCTGGGGCGCGTGGATTCGAACCACGATACTCAGAGTCAAAGTCTGATGTCCTACCCTTAGACGACGCCCCAGCACCGCAGCGCCAACGACGCGACATTACGGTGTTTCATGACCGAAAGTCAGCGAAGGAAGAGGTAGGCGAGCCCAAGCAGCAACGCGAGGATCGTGGTGCCCAGCGCGATGTAGAGCCACACGTGCGAGTTGCCCGGCACCGCGTTCTCGGGGTCGGTGCTGCTCTCGGGTTCCTGGAAGGGCTTGAGCGTGATGGCGCTCTGGCTGTCGTCGGCCGAGCGCGGGTTGAGCGGCGTCGCCAGCAGCGCGCGCTCGTCGATGGCCGGCTCGCCCACCATGGTCGGCGCGTTGAGGCGCGCGTTGCGTTCCTGCTGCTGCTGCGAGGCGAACGGTGACTGCGAGGGCGGCGCGGTCGGCTCCACCTCGGGCGGCTCGTGCTGGATGTTGGTCGTCGCCCACGGGCTCACGTGGTTGTCGGTGCTCACCTCGGGCGACTTGGGGTTCAACTCGGCCGTGGAGTCCATCGCCGACGTGGCCTTCACCGGCGAGAGCTGCTGCCCGCTCGCGCTGTCGGTGAGCACCGTCTTCGCCTCGCCCCAGTCGCGCTTGGGAATGACGCCGGTGGTCGACTTCGTCTGCGGGCGGTGCGCGGCGTTCTTGCCCGAGCCCGGTGACGCGCTGATGTGCACGGGCTGCAACCCGCTGGTGCGGCCGTCGACGATGCGGCGCAGCTCGCGGCGCGCCTCCTCGGCGTCGGTGAAGCGCTTCTCGGGCTCGCGCGCGAGCAGCTTCATCACCCACGCGTCGAGGTCTTCGTCGATCGCCGGCTGCCACTGCCGCGGGCGAATCGGGTCGTGCTGCATCTTCTGCGAGAGCACGTCGATGGCCGTCGGGCCCTCGTGCGGGAGGTGGTTGGTGAGCAGCTGGTACGCGATGCCGCCCACCGCGTAGAGGTCGGTCGCGGGCGTCACCTTGGTGCCCAGCACCTGCTCGGGCGCCATGAACGCCGGAGTGCCCAGCAGCGTGCCCGGGTTGGTGGGCTTCACCGAGCCGCCCGCGCGGTCGGCCTGCTTGGCGAGCCCGAAGTCGATGACCTTGATGGCGTGCCCGCCGTCGGGCCGCGTCTCGACGAAGATGTTGCCCGGCTTCAGGTCGCGGTGAATCACGCCGACGCCGTGCGCGGCCGAGAGCGCCGAGAGCACCTCGTCGACGATGGGCGCCATCTGCTTGAGCCGCATCGGCGCGTGCACCTTCAAGTACTCGTCGAGCGGCTGCCCCTCGAGCAGGTCCATCACGATGTACGGCTGCTCGGTCTTGGGGAAGGTGCCGAAGCCGAAGATGTCGACGATGGCCGGGTGGCGAATCGCGTTCACCGTGCGGGCCTCGCGCACCAGGCGCTGCACCATCTCCGGGTCGTCGGCGAAGTCGGGCTTGAGCACCTTGATGGCCACGGCCTTGCCGATGACCTCGTGCACGCCGCGGTAGACGATGCCCATCGCGCCGCTGCCGACGACGGACTCCACGCGGTACTGCTCGACGAGCTGGCCGACGAGCGGGTCCGAGACCGACATCAGCGGTACGTTGCGAATGGTCTCGTCACCGACCCGGGAGGACACGGGCCGGAAAGCTAGCACCGGAAACTCGCCACGGCGGATTTCACGCCGCGGCGGTTCGGGCAGGGTTTCTTCGAAGCTTCAGCTCGACGCGATGACCTGCCAGACGACCTGCGACTGCGCGATGTCGAGGAAGCGGCAGTGGTGCGCGAACGCAGCGCCCTTCTTCGAGCACGAGACGATCTCCGCGCGGGCGACCTTGCCCTGCACCACCACGTCGACGTGCTTCACGTCGAGCCGGCGATCGAGCTGGAACATCGCCCCGCCCTGCGAGACGTCACCCTTCACCGGCATCAGCGCGCCCTGCACCGAGACCTCGAACTTCGCCTCGACGCGGCGGAACCGGCGCGAGGTCGCGCTGCCACCCTCGGGGAACTCGGCGGGCGGCCAGTTCGGGTCCTTGATGAGGCCGTGACGCACACCGAAGCTCGGCGAGAACTTGCCGGCCGGAGAGGTGCGGCCCGTGCGATTCAGAACAGACGAGACTGACCCCGACTTCGAAAACGCGTCGTGCATGATGTCCCCTTTTGCAAAGCTTCTTGCTGAACGTCAGGGACAGGGATGCTCCAGTCGGGTGATGTATGTCAAGGCCCCTACCGAAACCTACATGAGAATCCTTTGATTCTCAGCGCTTGGCGACGGCCGAACGGAGCATCTTCTTGCCGGCGGCGAGCTTCGAGACCTTCTTCGCGGGCGCCGGGGTCTGCGCGACGGGGCCCTTCTCGATGGCCTGCACCACGAGCGAGGTGGCGTGCACCAGGTCGGTCGAGGAAATCTGCCCGTTGGCGTTGAGCGGCGCGACCCAGGTGAGGCGGCTCTGGCCGGTGGTGGTGGTCACGCTCAGCTCGACGCCGCCTTTCACCGAGCGCCCGGCGACGGTGAAGTCCTTCGCTCCGCCGTTCACGCAGTTCATGGAGATGCAGAGCGTCTCCTTGAGCGGGGCGGCGGCACCGGTGACGTTGATCCGCTCGCCGGTGGCGAAGGCGGAAGAGGCAACGGCGAGCACGGCGACGAGAGCGATGCGGATCATGGGGAGGGTGCACTGCACGGTGTGGGCCAGTGCGCCGGGGTGCGCGATGTACGGCCCAAACCTCGATGTCAGGCTGATCCGACGCAGCTGATCAACCACTTACGTTTTGACGTTGGAGCAGCCGTGCACCACCCGTGGGGGCGCGACCCCGCTCACTTGAGTGAACAGGTGGTCACTGCAGTGGGGTGTTCGGGAGCACCGCGCCGACCACGCGCAGGGTGACTCCGAGGACGAACGCGCCCAGCCAGCCCGCGAGCACGAGGCCCTTCTGGCGGTGCTCGAACTGCGAGAAGCCGTAATAGAGCGTGTAGAGCGGCAGGAAGAGCACCATGAAGCCGGTGCCGACGCTGCGCTGAAACGCGTGCACGAGGACGAGCGCGAAGCACGGCACCGAGATGAAGATGAGCAGCATGCCGAGCGCGGTGAACATCGTCGTGGCGTCCATAGCACGGCTCTGAATCAGCAGCGCGGCGCGGAATTCCCTCGTGTATGACGCGCGCATGGCCATCGTTCGCTTGCTGCTCAACTTCATGGTCGCCGGAGCGCTGCTCGGCGTGCTCGTCGTGAGCCTCATCGGCCCGAAGTACATCGCGTGGGACAACACGCCGGGCTCGGGCGCCAGCGCGATGTGCATCTGCCAGGAGGTCGCGCGGCAGGGCGCCGACCGCATGGTGAGCTACCAGATGAGCGGCTGCGCGGCGGGCGCGGTGTTCGGCGCGCTGCTGGGCGGCGTGTTCGTCTTCATGCGGCGCAAGGCGCAGGTGCAGCAGCCGGCGCCCCCGGCGAGCTGAAGCGTTGAAGCCCACCCTGCTCGCGCAGCTCGAGCTCTCGGCGGCGAGCGGCCTCGTGCATCACGACGGCGCGCTGTACGTCGTGGCCGACGACGCGCTCGAGGTGCTCGAGACGAGCGTCGGTGGTGCGACGCGGGGGCGGTATCCGCTGACCGACGCCCCGCTCGGGGCTCCGGTGCACAAGGCAGACAAGGCCGACCTCGAGGCGCTGGTGCTGATCGGTGATCAGCTGATCGCGCTCGGCTCTGGCTCGAGCCCGAAGCGGCGGAAGGCGCTGCGGCTGCGCGTGCACGGTGCGGGGAACGTGCGCCTGCCGGCGATCGACCTCGGGCCGTTGTACGCCGCGCTGGGTCGCCACTTTTCCGAGCTGAACATCGAGGGCGCGGTCGTTCGAGGTGACGAGGTCATCCTGGCGCAGCGGGGCAACGGCGCGCGACGCGAGAACGCGCTCGTGTTTCTCGACCGGGCGCGCTTCGAGGCGGGGCTCGAGACCGCGGTCATCACCGAGTCGTGCCTGAAGCGCATCCAGCCGGTGTCGCTCGGCGCGCTGCGCGGAGTGGATCTCACGCTCACCGATCTCGCGGTGGGGCCGTCGAACACGCTGCTCTTCACCGCGGCGGCAGAAGACACCACCAACCCGTACGACGACGGCGAGGTCACCGGCTCGGTGGTGGGGCGCGTCTCGAGTGACGGGGCGATCGAGACGTCGTCGCTGGTCGAGCTGGCGTCGGTGAAGTGGGAAGGCGTGTGCTGGCTCCCCAGCCAGGAGCTGCGGCTGGTGGCCGACCCGGATGACCCCCGCGCCCGCGCGCCGCTCTTCGGGATGCCCTGGCCGTAGCGCCTGAAACGATATGCCTCGCGGGCTCATTCGTTCTTCGCGAGGGCATGAACGACTTCTGGAAACGCGCGGTCGAGGACCATGGGCACCGGCTGGTGCTCTCCCTGCTCGCGTCGGGGCTGCGGCTCGACGAGGCGCGTGACGTCGCGCAGGAGACCTGGCTCAAGGTGATGGAAGCGGCGGCCGCCGGGAAGCTCGAGCGGCTGGAGTTCCCCGGGTTGTTGGTGCGGCAGGCGTCGTTCCTCGTGGCGGACCGGCAGCGGCAGCGGCGCGCGCGGCCACCCGGGCCGATGAGCGAGGCCGAGGCGCTGTGCTCGACGCAGTCTCCGGAACACGAGGCGCACGCGCAGCAGTTGGTGGTGCGCATGCGCGCGGGGTTGGCGACGGTGACGCCGCGGGAGCGCGAGGTGCTCGAGGCGGCGCTCGCGCGGCCCGACGTGCGGCACGACGAGCTCGCGCGGAGTGAGGGGTTGTCGGTGCAGCGGTTTCGGCAGCTGCTCTGCTCGGTGCGCTCGAAGCTGCGGCGCGTGCTGGAGGCGACGTGAGCGCGCACCCGTCGGTGGTCGAGCTGCGGCAGTTCGTCGTCAGCGGCGAGGGCTCGCGCGCGTTCGAGGCCCACGTGTCGGCGTGCACGGCGTGCGCGGAGCGGTTGTCTTCGTTGGCGCGGCGGGCGGTGGCGCCAGTCGTGCCGTGGGTCGAGACCTCGGAAACCCAGCGGACGTTGGCGGTGATGGTGATGGCGTTCGTCGCGACGCTAGCGGTGTTGATGGTGCAGTCGATTCGATTGCCGGTCGTCGGGGCGTCGCCTGAGGGTGAGCATGGAGTGGTGGTGCCTGCTTCGCCTGAGTCGCCTGATTCCGGAGTGCGCTGATCTCTCCCTCTCCCCCCGAGGGGGAGAGGGTTGGGGTGAGGGGAAAACTGCTTTCCCTGCGTGTGACGTAAGCGGCGCTGGTCGCCGGAAACGTCACGCGCATCGCCCGTCTGCCTGCTGCGAGCGTCTCCCCTCACCCGACAAGACAGTACGACTCACGCCCTCGCTCGTTCTTCGTCGCCATGACGACCTTCCGTCTCGCCTTCCTCCTCGGCGCGCTCGTCGCGCTGCCAGGCCTCGGCTCCGTCGGTCTCTGGGACCCCTGGGAAACGCACTACGTCGAAGTCGGCCGCCAGATGCTCGCGCGCGCCGACCTGGTGCACCCCTACTGGGAACACGCCTTCTTCTTCAGCAAGCCCCCGCTCGTCCCCTGGCTCTCGGCCCTCGGCCTGTGGCTCTCTGGCGCGCAACCGTGGGGCGCGCCGGGCGACGGTCGACTGCCCGACCGCATCGAGTGGTTCGTGCGCCTGCCCATCGCACTCCTGCTCGTGCTCGCCGGCGCGGTGCTCGCGTGGTCGCTCGAGCAGCTCGCCTCGCGCCGCGTCGGCCTCCTCGCCGCGCTCGTCTTCTGGACCATGCCGCTCACCGGCTTCCTCTCGCGCCAGGTGATGATGGACGGCCCGTTCGTCGCCCTGCTCGTCATCGCCGTCTCGTGCGCCCTCGTCGAGCGCTGGCGCCCGGCCTTCACCGCCATCGGCTTCGCGCTCCTCGCCAAGGGCCTGCTCGGCTTCCTCCCGCTGGTGCTCATTCCGCTCGGGTGGGCCGCCTCCGAGGGCGTCGCCGCCGCGTGGAAACGCCTGCGCACCGTGCCGTGGTGGGGCCCGCTGCTCTCGCTGGGCATCGCCGCGCCCTGGTACCTCGCGATGGCGCGCTTCGAGGGCCGCGACGAAGAAGGCCGCCGCTTCGTCGAGCGCTTCTTCTTCTACGACCACTTTGACCGGCTCGTGAACGGCGTGCACACCACCACGCCCGGAGGCTCCTTCACCTACTTCATCGAACAGGGCGCCTTCGCCGTCGCCCCGTGGGTCGCGCTGGTGCCGCTCGCCGTGTTCGCCGCGCCGCGACTCCCGCCCCGCGCCGAGCTCGCGCGCCGCACGTGGGCCCTCGCCTCCCTCACCTGCTTCGCGCTCTTCACCTCGAGCGCCACGCGCTTTCACCACTACGTCTTCCCGATGCTGCCAGGCCTCGCGGTGCTCATCGCCTTTGCGCTCGACGCGGTGTGGACCGAAGGGCTCGCGGGCCGGCGCGCGCTGCTCGCGGCGGGGGCGGTGCTCTCGGCGCTGGTGTGGAAGGACCTCTGGCAACGGCCGCGGCACCTGCTCGACCTCTTCACCTACAACCACGAGCGCCCGTACCCCGACGAGGTGCTGGTCACGCCCTTCCCCTTCCGCGCCGCGCTGCTGGGCCTCGCGGTGGTGGCGGTGCTCGCGCTGAGCATCACGCTGCTGCGTCACGACGCGCGCCGGCTCGTCCAAACGTCGACTGCGATGGCCGTGGCGTGCACCGCGCTCGTGCTGTGGCAGCACTGGCCCGCGCTCGGCCGCCACTGGACGCAGCGCGCGCTGACCGACCGCTACTTCGCCGCGCGCGTCGACCACCAACCGCTGAGCGCGTTCTTGATGAACTGGAAGGGAGAGACGCTCTACACGCGCAACGAGGTCACGCAGATCTCCGCGCGAGATCCCCGCGGCGAGCTGACGTCGCTCGCGCTGCAGCCGGGGCGGTTGTTCGTGGTCGTCGAGCATGCGCGGCTCCCGATGCTCCGCTCCCTCGCGCCCGCGGGGCAGGCCATCACGCCCATCGACGTCGACTCCAACAACAAGTTCGCGCTCGTGGCGCTCGACGACTGAGCCACGAAGCAGCTACGGAGCGCGCATGACGCGCCTCTCTCTCGCCACGGTGTGCCTCCTGGTCGCGTGCTCCTCGCCGATGCAGGTGACCGACGCCGGGACGGGTGGTGGCGGCTCAGCGACGGGTGGTGGCTCGGCGACGGGCGGTGGCGCGGCGACGGGCGGTGGCGCCGCGACGGGCGGTGGCGCCGCAATGGGCGGCGGCTCGGCGACTGGCGGCGGCGGCAGCACCACCTGCGGCGCGACCACCTGCTCCGCCGGGCAACGCTGCGTCAGCGACCAGTGCGTGTGCGATGCGACGTCGTGCCCGCTCGGGTGCTGCGCGAGCGGCTCGTGCGTGACGCCGAGCGTGTCGGCGTGCGGCATCGGCGGAGCGGCCTGCGCAGCGTGTGACTCGGCGCGCGCTGACCGTTGCGAAAACGGCGCGTGCCGGTGTGGCGCCGCGGCTGCGTGTGGCCAGGCCCAGCAGTGCAGCGCGGCGTCGGGCACCATCTCGACGACTGGCGTCGGCTTCGATGATCAACAAGACCGCCTCGTCGTGCCCGCCGCAGGGTGGCCGACCTCGACCACCTCGTGGACCTACGCGACGTGGCTGCGGCTCGACTCCGACCGCAACACCTTCAGCGCGTTCTTCACCATCGAGCAGCCCGCCGGGCATTCCACCGAATACAACGAGCTCATCACCGCGGCCGATGGCACCACGCTCGTGTTGTGGGACCACCGCGATCAACCCGCGCTCACCCTCGGCACGCTCGCGCCGGGCACCTGGTACTTCGCCGTCGTCTCCGTCGGTCCTTCGGGGGCGGGCAGCGCGTGGTTCGGGCCGCAGGGTGGCACGCTCACGAAGACCACCGGCACCGTCGCGGTCGTCGACCACGTCGAGATGTCGTACCTGGGCGCGTCGAACTTCGCGTTCACCGAGTTCATCGTCGGGTCGATGGCGATGTCGCGGTTGTGGAATGGCGTGCTGAGTGATGCCGAGGTGGCGGCGGAGTTCGGGTCGGCGACTCCGGTGCGGACTGCCGGGTTGATTGGTGATTGGCGGCTCGCGAGTGTGGCGTCGGTCACGGCTGATTCGAGCGGGCTTGGGCACACGCTCGGGAAGGATTTCGGGGCGACTCACTCGAACACCAGCGGTCCGCTCATCTCAGCTGGTGGCGGTGTTCGGGTGTGTTCGCCCTGACCGGGACGTCACCTCACATCGTCAGCATCACCGAGGGAGCGCCTGAGCGCAGCGCGTTCAACACCGCCGCGGCGTCGCCCTGGCTCGCGTCGCCGGTGATCTCGATGCCGCGCGGTGAGAACGACGACTTCGGGCCGACACGCAGTGAGAAGTCGATGGGCGGCGTGAAGCGGGTCAGCGCCACCAGTCGGCGCCCGAAGCCCACGCGGCCGACCAGCGCGTCGAGCAGGCGCTTCCGTCCTCCCTCGGTCTTCGGGAAGTAGAGCTCGAGCTGGCCGCCGTCGTGGTTGATGAGCAGCTCGAAGAGCGCGGCGTCGATGTCGCTGCCTTCCCGCTCGAACCGCTGGGCGACGGTGGCAGAGAAGCCCGCGTCGTCGAGCCAGCACGCGCGTTCCAACGGCGAGAGCAGCAGCGGGTCGACGCGACGCAGCTCTTCGAGGAAGCCCTTCGCGCTCCACGTCTCGACGCGATCGAGCTCGCGCGCGTCGATGCCCACCAGCCGACGCACCTCGACCGCTCCGTGCGCCGTGTCGATGCGCGGGAGCACGGGGTCGATGGTGGCGAGCACGCCGACCAGCGTGCTGTGGGGCAACTTCGCGTGGTGCTCGGGCTGAAAGGGAATGCGCGTCATCGGCACGCCGCGAAACGGCACGCAGTCGTTCGGCCTGATGTCGGCGCCCTGCGTGAGCACGTAGCGCGCCTGGTGGCGCAGCAGCGCGTCGGCCCACGGTGAGAGTGGCGTGCCCGCCGGCACCGCGAGGCTGAACTCGTGCGCGAGCCCTTCGCGAAACCGCTCCGGCGACAGCACGTGGCTGAACCCGTAGGTCAGCAGCAGCGTGTACGGGCGCGGCCCCGGCACCTCGACCATGCCCACGCTCCACACCGGAGGGCCGCCGTGCTCGAAGCCCAGCAGCCGCGCGGGATCCATCGCGTGCATCACCTGCGCGCCGCCACCGAGGCGCTTGAGCGCGTCGTCGAAGGCCGTCACCACGTCGTTGCGCACCGGCCGCGGTTCGCCCTGGAGCGAGAACTCGGTGCGCACGGTTTGAGAACCGTCGGCGTGGTCTACGACCGAGCGCTTCACCGCGTCGCCCGGCGGGTCGCTCTTGAACAGCTTGCCCAGGAAGCCCATGCCCCGAGAGACACCCCAACACCCGGCCGCGTGCAAGCTTCAGCGTTCCACGGACACGGCGAACTCCACGCCGGCGTCGTGCTCTTCGTGCGTGACCTCGACCTCGCGCGCCCAGCGCACGCGGCCGAACGACGCGAGGGTGCGGGCGCTGCCGAAGACCTCTTCCAACGCCGCGCGTGTCGGGAGCTGCGGCAACAACGCGAACGCCTCGAGCTCGACCGGCGCGTGCAGCGAGTACTCGCGCTCGAGACCGCGCACGCGGGGGTCGTAGTCCCACACCAGCGAGAGGCGGCTCACCTCGAGGTCGCGGCGCGCGAGCGACTGGAAGAGCACATCGAGCGCGGTGCGCCACGGCGTGACGAAGTCGAACGTCGCGTGCGCCATGCCGGCCGCGTCGCAGTCTTCGAGCCACGCGCGCCGGGCTTCGACGAGCTGCAGCGGATCGGGCGCGGGCTCGACGACCTCGGCCTCGAGGCGACCGGCGTTCCACTCGAGGCGGCGCAGCTCACCGGGCCGGGTCCACACCACCACGCGGCGCGCGCCCGCTTCGCGCAGCTCGAAGCCGCGGCGGTCTCCGCTCACGTGCGCGAGGAACTGGCTGAAGAGCCCGTCGGTGCGAATGCCGTCGAAGTCGGCGTCGGCGAATTCTTTGGGTTGGTAGCCGAGCTCGAGCGCGCGGGCGCTCCACAGCGTGGCGTCGGCGACGCGGCCTTCGAGGGCGAAGAGACAGGCGGCGTTGAATTCCATCAAGCCGGCGCGCGACTGCGTGGTGCCGCGCGCGGTCTCGAAGAGCGGGGCGAGCTGCTCGAGCGCCTGCCCGCGCTGGCCCGCGCTGATGAAGCACACCACGAGGTGCGCGAGCGTGTTGGCGGCGGGGTTGGTGAAGGCCTTGAACGAGGGCGCGAGCTCGGCCCAGCGCTCGACGGCTTCGGCGCCGCGGCCCGCTCGGGCGAGGTAGCTGAAGAGGAGATCGACCAGGTGCGGCTTGGGGCCGTAGCGCGCGAGGCCTTCTTCGGCGGTGGCGACGGCGGACGCGAGGTCTCCCAGTTGACGGTGGGTCGCGGCCTTGAGGTGCCACAGCCGCCAGTCGTCACCGTGCGCCTCGAGCGCTTCGTCGAGGGCGACCAGGGCCGCGCCGGGCTGGCCGGACGAGGCGAGGCGCTCAGCGCGCTCGAGGAGGGAGAGGACGGTGCTCGTGCTCAACGGAGACAGCGTGCAGGGTCGTCACGGAAAAACCAAGACGATGCGTGTGACGTTGCCAGCGCCCAGCGCCGGGAACGTCACGCGGATGGCGCGGTTCGCTCTCCCCTCACCCCGACCCTCTCCCCACGGGGAGAGGGGGACAGGGTTTTGAAGAGCAGGTCCCACACCGGGAAGGTGCCCGCGAAGTTCGTGTCGAAGTCGCGCGGGTCGGCGCTGTGGTGCGTGGCGTGGAAGCGCGGCGAGGCGAGCAGCAGCTCGAGCGGCCCGTGGTGCGCGCGCACGTTGGCGTGCAGCCAGGTGGTGAAGGCCTTGCGCAGCACCACCACGCTGGCGACCTCCGACAACGACGCGCCGAGCAGCGCGCCGGGCACGCCGACCGCGATGCCGTGGAGCACGAAGTCCACCGGGTGCTGCCTCCACGCGTCGAGCCAGGTCGTCTCGTGCGCCTCGTGGTGCACGCGGTGAAAGCGCCACAGCAACGGCACGCGGTGCATCAGGCGATGCGCCCAGTAGCCGAACAGGTCCGACACCACGAAGACGAGCACCACCGTCGCGACGGTCGGGTGGGCGACGGCACCATCGCGCACGTGCTCCGCCACCGCGCCGAGCACCAGCAGCACCGGCACGCCGACCGCCTGCATCACGAGCGTGTTGAGGAAGAAGAGGCCCACCGCCAGCGCGCCGCCCTTCACCGTCTGCCCGCGGCCGTGCGCAGGAAAGAAGTGTTCGAGCGGCGCGAAGAGCCCCGCCATCAGCGCGAGGAACACCGCGCAGCCGAGGAGGAGCGCGACCACTCAGTAGCCCTCGAACGAACCGAACTTCGGCATCGGCAGGTCGAGGAGCAGGTCTTCCTGCGGCTCGGGCTCGGGCGGCGCGAGCATCTTCTTCATCGTCACCTTCGACGGCGCCGGCAGCTCATCGGACGCGAGCACTTCCTGCTGCGTGGTGCGCGCCTCGGCGATGTCGGAGATGACGATGGTGCCGATCGCCGACAGCGACGCGGCCATGGCGAACACGCCAGCGAGGGCGGCAGACAACGAGACACGACGGGTGGGGGCGGGGGTCATGGCCGGGAAGAACGGGCGGGCCCGCGAAACGATCTGCACCCCCAGTTTGGAAGTGCGCGCAGGTAGGACATGCTGCGCGCATGGCTCCGAACCCGCTGGGGTGGAACGCGTCCGCGGTCCAGATTTCCGGCCTCTTGAAGGAGCTCAAGAAGCGCGGGCTCGACAAGGTGGTGGCGCAGTGCAGCGCCGAAGCGCAGGCGGTGTTCGGCAACCCGTTCTCGGCGCGCTGGCACCCCGGCCACGTGCTCATCGAAGTGGGCGAGCGCGTCATCGCCGAGGTCGGCGGCGAGGGCTTCGCCGACGTGATGTACCAGATGGCCCGCAACAGCTTCGGACCCATCCTCCGGCCGATGCTGCAGGTCGCGATGGCGATGACCGGGCGCACGCCGGCCGCGTTGCTCGCGCGCGTGCCGACGAGCATTCAGCAGGCGGTGCAGAACGTGACCGCCACGTGGACGCCCGCGACGCCGAACACCGGCACGCTCGTCTTCCAGTACCCCTGCCCCATTCCGACGCCGACCGAGTTCGCGTGGCGCGGCTCGCTGCGCTTCCTCTCGGAGCTCGCGGGCACGCCGATTCGCGTCGAGCAGGTCGACAAGCCCGGGCACCAGCTCGTGCTGCACGTCGCGTGGTGAGCCAACCCGCGCGCTAGAGCGAGCCGCCGTGCGCGCGCCGGTAGCGCAGGTGCATCGCGACGCGCCGTGCCTCGTCGGGCCGCGCGAAGCGCTCGAGCAGGAAGTCGTGGAGCACCGCCGCCGACGCGCGGAACACCTCGGGCTGGTGCGAGAGCTCTTCGGCGAGCGGCTCGAGGTCGTCGCGTCGGAAGAAGGTGAAGACCAGGCCCTTCGCGGGCTCGACGCGGTCGCCGTGCTGCAGCGCGTGGCGGTTCAACCGGCGGCCGTTGATCAACCCCGGCCTGCCGTGGCCCAGGTCGAACACCCACCACGCGCCCTCGCTGAAGCGCACGGTGTGGTTGCGCGTGCCGCCCCAGCCGAGGGCGAAGAGCGGGTGGCTGCCCTTCACCCAGATGGTGTCGGTCTTGCGGCGCGAGACGTTGGTCTCCTCGCGCGGGTCGAGCACCAGGCGCGTGCCCAGGGCGAGCGAGCACTCGAACTCGCCGGGCTCGAGCGCCGGGGCGGAGGTGAGCTCGTACTCGGCGAAGGGGGCCGTCACCGCGACGTCACTCCACTCCGACGCGCAGGAGCATCTCGATGTGCGGAATGCCGTCTTCGTCGTACGGCTCGCCGGTCTGCACGAAGCCGAGCTCGCCGTAGAACTTCTCGAGGTAGCGCTGCGCGCCGATGCGAACGTGCCGCCCGGGCCAGAGGCGCTTGCACTGCGCGATGGCCTGGCGCATCAGCTCGCGGCCCGCACCCGTCCTCCGGGCTTCCGGCGCGCTCACCACGCGGCCGATGGCGGGCTCTTCGTACTTGAGGCCCGGGGGCACGAGGCGCGCGGTGGCGACCAGCGTGCCCTGCTCGTCGCGCACCAGGCCGTGCCAGCACTGCGGGTCAGCGCCGTCGGCGTCGAGGTACGCGCAGTTTTGTTCGACCACGAAGACGCGCGAGCGCAGCTGCAGCACGTCGTGCACCTCGCGCGGCGTGAGTCGATCGAATGGCAGCCAGTCGGTGGTGAAGCCCACGCGCCACTTCTAGCTGGTTTGGCGAGTCAGGGAGGTTGGCCGTTGAACACGGTCGTGGTGCGATGCGTCGCATGTTCATGCGTCACGCCGTCGCGCTCCTCGTGCTGGGCTTCTCGCTGTCGGGCTGCAACCTCCTCGGAGGCGGCGGTGGTGGCACCGGTGGCGGCGCGGGCGGCGGCGGCGGCGCGATGTTCACCTTCACGCAGGGCTTCGCGTTCGCGCGCAAGGACGACCGCAACCTGTACCTGGTGAACGATTCCGACCCGAACACCACCACCACGCTGACGATGTCGGGCGACGTTCGCACCCCGTCGTTCTCGAAGGACGGCAAGCGCCTGGTCTTCGTGCGCGGCGCGACCACCAGCCCGGAGCTGGCGTCGGTGGCGGCCGAGGGTGGCCTCGTCACCACGGTGCTCGCGGCGAGCGGCACGCAGAAGAACTTCCGCCAGCCGGTGTACTCGCCGACCGCCGACCGCATCGTGTTCGCGTTCGACGACGGCGCGACGCCGAGCATCGGCATCGTCAACGCCGACGGCACGGGCTTCCAGAAGCTCGCCAGCGGCGGCCTCGCGCAGAACTTTCCCTCGTTCACGCCCGACGGGACGGCGGTCATCGTGGCGGCGGGCGGCGTGGGGCTGGGCTTCACGCAGATCGAGAAGATCACCCTGGCCACCAACCAGGTCAGCAACGTCACCAACACGCTGGGCAGCACGGCGCAGGGCATCGCGAACCGGTTGCTGGTGTCGCCCGACGGCACGAAGGCGGCGTTCGACGCGCGCGTCTCGAGCGGTGACACGCGGCTGTTCGTCATCGACTTGAACAGCAAGGTCGTGACGCAGCCCTTCGTGGGCGACGCGAACAGCAACGACACCTTCCCCACGTGGATGTCGAACGGCGCGCTGGCGTTCTCGAGCGACTCGGGCGGCAACGACAACGTCTACAAGGTGAACCTGCCGATGGACCAGGCGAGCCTCCTGGTGCCCAAGGCCATCGAGCCGAGCTACTTCGCGCCGTCGAACTGAGCCGAAGGCGGCCGCGGTGCTATGCCGCGCAGCATGAACTTCCCGTCGCTGAAGCGTCTCGTCGCGCTCGTGGTGGTGGCCGTCTCGGCCGCCGCGCAGGCCCAGTACGTCAACACGCTCAACGGCATGCAGTTCAACAACATCTACGCGGCGAACGCCGACTTCATGCTCTCGCAGATGATCCAGAGCGCGAGCTGGAAGTCGCTGCGACAGATCGCCGACAACACGAAGAACGCGCAGGGCAAGCCGCCCGCCGCGCCGGTGAAGAAGGCGACGTGGCAGTTCGCGTTGAACGCCACCGACTTCAAGCCGGCGGGCGCGCGCCAGGTGCCCGAGCAGATCGCCGCGGGCGTGAAGGACCCCAACGAGCGCAAGCAGCTCGTCGACCTGTGCCGCACCATTCTCAGCGCGCTCGAGAGCCAGCCCGACGTGCGCAAGAACAACCTCGCGATGGGGCTGACCGTGCTCCTCGGCGCGAGCCTGCAGGTGGTGGCGCAGCGCGAGCTGAACGACGCGGAGTCGGAAGAGCTGCTGCGCACCATCAACGACACGCTCGCCACCCTCGATGGCTTCAAGAAGATGGACCCCGCGGGCCGCACGCGCGCCTACGACGCGTTCATGATCACCGGCGGGCTCATCGCGGGCATGGCCGAAGCGGGCAAGGACGACCCGGCCGCCGCGAAGGCCGCCGCGACGCTCGCGGTGAGCACGCTGCAGCAGTTCGGCCTGCTCGCGAAGTGACTCAGGGCGCCCGCAGCACCTGCGCCTCGGGGTGCAGGCGCGCGGTCTGGATGCCGAGCGTCGCGCGCTTCGGGTCGCTCTTGGCGCCCTCGGGCACGAGGTAGTCCCACGGCTTGGTCGGCCGCGCCTCGACCACCGCGCCGTCACAGAATTTCCATCGCCGCACGCCGAACTCGTCTTGCCAGGCGAAGTAGATGCGCAGCTCGGTCGGCTTGCTGCCCTTGCACGTGGCCTGCGCGGCGGCCTCGGCCTCGGCGCGGTCTCGTTCCCAGCGCTCGAGCTTCACGCGCTTCTTCGTGAAGGCCGCCAGCTCCGGCAACCGGCCGACCTCGTCCTTCGCTTCGGCGAGCAGCTTCTGGCCCCGCGCGAGAATGTCAGGCAGCCGCCCCGACTTCGCGACCGCGCACGAGGGCAACGCGCCCAGGGCGAACTCGTGGGCCTTCACCGCCGCGGGCAGCACCTTCACCGCCTGCTCGAGCAGCGGCAGGTCGCCCTCGGCCCACGCGCCGCGCCGGGTGGTGCCCTTGTCGAGGAACGCGTCGAGCAGCACGTTCATGGAATGCAGCTCCTCGGCGAGCCACTGCGGCTCGGCGTCGCACACCGCTTCCTTCGAGGCGTATTCCGAGTAGCTCGCGCGCCAGTCGCCGAGGTGCAGCTCGACGGTCTTCTGCGCGAGCGCGGGCGTGGCGCACACCGCGACGAGCCACGCTGCAGTGCCCAGCCCCCGTGACGCGCGCATCGGCGCATTCCACGCCTGCGCGAAAGCCTGCGCAACGTCGGCGAGCACCCACGCGCAAAGAAGGGGTTGCGGGACGGCGTCGGTGCGTGGAAATGCGTGGGAAGGCAGCCGGTTGTGCGGGGCATGAAGAAGACCTCGCGCAAGCTGCAGATCGCCGTCGCCGAGCGGCTCGGCCACCTCGACGCCAGCGCGTGGGACCGGGTGACGCGCGAAGGCTCGGTCTTCGTGCAGCGCCCGTTCTTGCGCGCGCTCGAGCGGGCGTGCCCCCAGAACGTGGCGCCGCGGTACGCGCTGCTCTTCGACGGCGACCGGCCGATGGCGGCGCTGGTGATGCAGCTGGTGCACATCGAGGGGCGCTCGGCGGTGAAGAGCGGGGCCTCGACGGGTGGGCTCTTCGTGCAGCTCTTCGACGAGCGCGCGCTGGTGCTCGGCAACTTCGCGGCGTGGGGCGAGACCGGCCTGGTGCTGGAACCGACCGCCACGCCCGCCGAGCGGGAGCTGCTGTGGGGCGAGGCCTTGCGTTTGTGCGACCGGCTGCGGCGCTTCGAGAAGCTCGAGGGGCAGATCAACGTCTCGTTCGTGAAGGACGCGACGGCCGACGAAGACGACGCGGCCCTGCTCCGCGCCGGCTACCAGCGCGCGCCGGGCGGCCCCGACATGGTGCTGCACGCCGACCCCGCGTGGCGTGGCTTCGACGACTACCTCGCCTCGCTCGCCTCGAAGCGCCGGCGCGCGGTGAAGAAGACGCTCGAAGACGTGGCGGCCGCTGGCTACCAGGTGGTCTCGCTCGACGCCGCCGCGCTCGAGCGCCACGCCGCGCGCCTCGATGCGCTCTACGGCCAGGTGTGGGCCAACGCCGACGTGCGGCCGCTGCGGCTGACGGGTCGCTTCTTCGTCGAGCTGAAGCACCAGCTCGGTGATGCGTGCGCGGTGACCGGGCTCTTGAAGGACGGCGAGCTCGATGGCTTCGGGGTGTGCCTCAAGTCACGCGAGCGCGGGGCGACGAGCGCGGTCGGCTACTACCTGGGCTTCGACAAGACGAAGGCCGACGCGCCGCTCTACCTGCGGTTGTTGATCAGCATTCTCGAGCGGGGGCTCGGATTCGGCGCACGCACCATCTCGATGGGGCGCACCGCGGAAGAGCCCAAGGCGCGCATGGGCGCGGTGCCGGCGGGGAAACCGTTGTGGGTGAAGCACCGCACGCCGCCGCTCAACTGGGCCGTGGGGGCGTTGCTGCAGACCCTCGAGGCGCCGCAGGTCGAGACGCACGAGGTGTTCAAGCGCGCTCAGGGGCCGGCGTCGGCTCCGCCGTCGGTCTGACCGCAGCCCAGCCCGATGCACTGGTCGCAGCCCGCGTCGCCGCACACCTGCTGCTCGTTCAAGGGGCGCACGCCACACGCCGCGCCGAACAGCACCGCCGCCACCGCCCACACCACCACCACGCGCTTGAGCATCGTCACCGCCGTCAGAACTCGAGGTTGATGCCAGGCGGCGGCTCGCACTTGCCGCTCGCGGCCTTCCACAGCTCGACCACCTTCTCCGGCAGCCCGCCCGACGTGCCACCGACGATGAGCACGCGCCCGTCGTCGAGCAGCGTCGCGGTGTGCATCTTGCGGCCCGAGGCGAGCTCGCCCGCGAGGCACCATTCCTTCGTGGCCGCGAGCCAGCGCTGCACGCGCGGGGTGTCGACGCTGTTGGGCGGCTCACCACCAACGACGAGCAGGTCGCCCGAGGGCAGCCGCGTGCCGGTGTGCGCCGAGAGCGACATCGAGAGGTGGTTCTGGAACGGCTCCCAGCTGCCCAGGCCCGGGCGCCAGGTCTCGGCGTAGTTGGTCGACGACGTCGCGGTCTGCCCGCCGATGACGATGATGCCTCCACCCGTCGGCTCGGCGATGAGCGCGGTGCGCTGGCGCGCCTCGGTCATGGGCGGCAGGGTCTTCCAGGTGCTGGTCTTCGGGTCGAAGCGCTCGACGTCGGCGATCGACGTGCCCGGGCCGACGCCATTGGTGGCGGCGTTCGAGCGCCCGCCGACGATGACCACTTCACCTTCGGAATCGCGCACCGCGGCGTGCAGCCAGCGCGCGATCTCCAACGGCTTTTCCTTCGACCACGCGTTGGTCTTCGGGTCGAAGCGCTCGACGCTGGTCAGGTGCGTGCGCTGCTCGCGGGCGCCGCCGACCACCAGCACCGTGCCGTCGGTCAGCAGCGTGGCGGTGTGGCCGTTGCGCGCGTCGGTGAGCGAGGGCAACGCCGACCACTTGTTGCTCTTCGGGTCCCACGCTTCGACGTTGCCGATGGAGCTCGAGCGGCTGGTGCCGTCGTCGCCCGTGGTGTTGGCCGTGCCGCCGACGACGAGCACGCGCCCGTCGAGCAGCGCGGTGGCGGTGTGGTGGCTGCGCGGCGTGACGAGCGTGCCGCACGACGACCACGCGTTCTTCTTCGGGTCGAACAGCTCGCACGAGGCGAGCACCGAGATGCCGTCGGCGCCACGGCCACCGACGACGAGCACGCGCCCGTCCTTGAGCAGCGTGGCGGAGTGGTGCTGGCGCGCGTCCTTGAGCGGCGGGCCGACGCTCACCTTCCCCTGGGCGAGCGCGACGCCGGCCGACAGCGCCAGCACGACGAAGACCGCACGGGACGTGGCGCCGAGCACGCTCACTTCTTGGGCGGGAGCGGCGGGCGCGGCATGGTGCTCGGGCCGGCCACGCGCGGGCCTGCCGACACCGGGTTGACCTGCGGGCGAGGCGCCTCGGGCGGCAGCAGCGCCGAGCGCGACGCGGTGGGCGTCTTCTCGGGCGGCGCGGGCTCGTGCGCGGGCATCGGCTCGGGCGGCGTCGACAGCTCGCCACCGCGCTGGTCGCCCACGGCTTCGGAGTCGTCTTCGGCGAGCACGATGATGCGGTCGCCCTCGGCGAACACCAGCGTCGCGTCTTGCGGCGGGTTGATCAGCGGCGTCTCGCCCTGCTTCATGTAGCCGATGGCGACCTCGCGGCGATCGCGCGCCACCTTCTGAATGGCGAGCCAGCCGGTGTTGCGGCCGGTGACCGCGAAGCACTCCACGCGCTTCAAGTAGACCTCGTTGCCGTCGGAATCGAAGAGGTCGGCGAAGACCGCGTTGAGCTCACGGCGCTCGGACACCTGGGCCAGCAGCATGGAAGTGATTTCCGAGCTGACGACGAAGTCGGCGCCGTAGTCGGTCTCGAGGAGGTCCTTGGTCCGCGGGTCGAGGATCTCACTGATGATGCGCGGCTTCTTGTCGCCCAGCGCCTGGAACATGTCGCGCAGGAGCAGCACGGTGATGACCGTCTTCGCGTCGGCTTCCTCGGGGTCGGTGTCGGTGTCGGCCACCACCATCGCCACCACGAAGTCGGGCGAGATGACCTTGCGCAGGTCGTCGGGCACCGTGGGGTCGCCTTCGACGTGCTTGAGGCGCAGGTTCTTGAGGCTGCCGACCTCGGCCTTGATGAACTCCGCGAAGCTGTCCTTCGCCTCGCCGGGCATGAGCCACGCCTCGGACCCGGGGAGCACGTAGTTGTCGAACTCCTTCAGCATGTCGCCGAGCTTGGGGCTCTTGCCGCACACCAGCAGGCGCTCGGGCTTGCGCTGAATCGGCTCGGCGCCGCGGAAGTCGGGCGGCACGGTCGGCGCGTGGTTGGCGGTCAGCGAGAACGAGTCGTCGTCTTCGGCGATGACGAGCAGCTCGTCCTTGTCGCCGAGGATGAACTCGTCGGGCGGGTTGATGATGCACTGCGCGTTGCCCTTGCCGCCGACGGTGCGCACGCCGCAGACCACCGCGTCCTTCATCTTCCACTGCGCGGTGCCGAACGGCTGGCCGGCGAGCTCGGGGAAGTTCTTGAAGTAGAACTCGCTGCCCTCGTACGAGAGCAGGTCGCGGTACACGGCCGCGAGCCCGTTCTGCCGGGCGGTCTGCACCATCATGCGCGAGAGGGTCTCGGCCATCGCCACCACCTCGACGCCGCCGCCGCCCAGCTGTTCAATCACCGGCTGACGGCCCGCATCGGCGAGCTCGACGACCGCGTGGTTCGCGCTGAGCGCCTTGTTGATGCGGCGCAGGGCGAGCAGCGACTTGATGGCGTTCATGTCGGCCGCGGAGTCGGCGTCTTCGACGTCGCTTTCCCCCGGGTCCGACGAGAGGATGATGATGCTCTTCGCGCGGCCCGCGCCCACCTTGCGCAGGTCGTGCACCGAGTACGGGCTGCCCTGGCGCACCACGACGCGGGTGGTGAGCATGTCGCCCATGCGCTCGCGCACCGTGGTCTCGACCTCTTCCTTGTCGGTCTCGCTCAAGATGACGATCGACGCGTGCGCCTGGTTCGAGTTCGCCTCGCGCAGCTCGCGCAGAATCGCGAAGACCTTCTCGCCGTAGCCGAGGATGAGCGTGTGGTTCTCGTCGATGACCGGGCTCTTGCCCTTGCGGAGGTCGTCGATCTTGTCGCCGATGGTCG
Source organism: Myxococcaceae bacterium (assembly GCA_046351675.1). Lineage (GTDB taxonomy): Bacteria > Myxococcota > Myxococcia > Myxococcales > Myxococcaceae > Archangium_A. Next base: position 1,003,301 of record JAXLYB010000002.1, on the reverse strand, counting down.
AGCTGACCAAACCGATGAGCAACGCGACCACACCGACGCCGCACAGCGTGGTGAAGATGGCGATGCCGCGCACCAGGGTGCCTTCGTCGCCACCCATCGTGCCGGCGTCGGCCACGCGGCCGGTCGCCCACCAGAGCGCCTCGAAGAAGTCGAACTCCTTGCCCTCTTCCTGGGGCATCGCGAAGCGCACCAGCGTGGCGTTGAAGCTGACGAGGAGCAGCGAGAGCCCGAAGAGGCCGACGAAGCGGGCCAGCGGGCTCCACGAGAGAAAGCGGTCGACCTGGTAGCGGACTTTGTCGCCCAGCGTCGGGACGTCAGATTCGTCGGACATGTGCCTGACCTGCCTCGGGGTAGAAAGACGGGCGGCGACTCTACCGACGGGGAGCGGTGGGTTGATCAACATTCGCGTCAGGCAGCGGCGTGGCCGGTTTTCCCGCCCTCGGCCGTCTTCCTCGCAGCAGCTGTGGGAGACCCTTTCTGTCCGTCGACTTGAGGCAGGCCTGGCAGCGGTGGCACCCGCCCGTGCGGGAGAAGTGCCGCCGTGTGCTCGGCGACGGAGACGAGGCCAACGACGTGGCGCAGGAGACCTTCATTCGCTTCTGGAAGTCGGCGCCGCCCGACGACGCGCGGCTGGCGTTGGCGTGGCTGTACAAGACGGCCACGCACCTCGCGGTCGATCGCCTGCGTGCGCGGGCCGTGCGGGAACGCGGCGTGTCGCAGCCCACGCAGAGCCCCAACCTCGAGGCGTCCGCGGTGAGCCGGCAGTTGTTGGAGCGATTGGCGAGCTCCGCCGAACCCCAGGAACTGGAAGCAGCAGTGCTCCACCGCGTCGATGGGCTGACGCAACCCGAGGTCGCGAAGGTGCTCGACGTGTCGGAGCGCACGGTGCGCAGGTTGCTCGAGCGCTTCGACGCGCGCGCCGCGGAGGTGACGTCGTGAGCGGAAGTCACCCTTCGTTCTTCGCGCTCGACGCGCACGCGCTGGGAGCGGGTGAGCCGGGCGTCGCGGAGCACGTCGCGGGGTGCCAGGTCTGCGCGGCCCACGTCGCAGCGGCGCGCGTCGCCTCTCCCCTGCCACCGGCCATCGCCTCACTCGAGCGTCCCGCCGCTGCCTCGCCGTGGTCCGGGTGGCGCTCGTTCGGCTTTGCGTTCGCCGCGCTCGCCGCCGCGCTGGTGGTGACGGTGCTGGTGCGGGAACCCCAGCGTGGAGACGAGACGACCGCCAAGGGACTGCCCGCGGCGCGGCTGTGGTGGAAGCACGGCGAGAAGACGGCCGAGTGGCGCGGCGAGAAGTTGGTGGCCGGCGACGCGGTGCGAGTCGAGGTCGCGCCCGCGGGCTTCGCGCGCGTGACGGTCTTCGACGAGCAGAGCGGCGAGGTGCTCTACGACGCGCGCGTCGACGGTGGAGCGCCGGTGCTGACGCCGGCGTGGTCGCTCGATGGGCGAGCTCCGGCGGAGAAGCTGCGCGTGGTGCTCTCGCGGGCCGCCGACAAGGAACCGCCCGCTCCGGGCACAGCGTGTGGCGGCGCGAACGACGCGTGGTGTACGCAGTTCACTCTCGAGCTGGCCCCGGAGCACCCATGACCGGCCTTCTTCTTCTCCTCGCGCTGGTGACCTCGGCCGAGCCACCGCGCAAGGCGGTGGTGGTGGGCAGCAACGCCGCCATCGACGGCCGCTCCTCGCTCCATTTCGCGCACCGCGACGCGCGCTCGCTGGCCGAAGTGCTGCAATCGAGCGGTGGCTTCGCGGCGGGCGACGTAACGCTGCTGCTCGACGCGAAGCCCGAGGCGGTGCTGGCCGCCCTCGACGCCGCGCGGGCCGAGTTGGCGAAGGCGCCCGAGCACGGGCTGCTCCTCTTCTATTACTCGGGCCACGCGGACCAGGCGTCGCTGTACCCCGGTGGGGCGCCGCTGCCGCTCGAGCGGTTGAAGGAACGGCTCGCTGACGAGGGCGTGGGCGTGCGCGTGGGCATCATCGACGCGTGCCGCGGCGGCGGGTGGACGCAGGCGAAGGGACTCACCGCGACCGCGCCCTTCGAGGTCGGCGTGCCCGCGTTGTCGAGCGAGGGCACGGCGTTGCTCGCCGCGAGCTCGGGACTCGAAGACGCGCACGAGGCCGAGGCGCTGCAGGGCAGCTTCTTCACGCACTACCTGGTGGCGGGCTTGCGCGGCGCGGCCGACGCGACGGGCGATGGGCAGGTGACGTTGTCCGAGGCGTTCGCGTACGCCAACCGGCTCACCATTCGCGACACGGCGACACGCTCGAAGATTCCGCAGCACCCGAGCTTCGATCTGCGGCTGCGCGGGCGGCAAGACGTGGTGCTCACCAGCGTCGGTGGTGAAGACACGCAACTGGTGGTCGCGCAGAAGGAAGGGCCGCTCGAGGTGGTGCAGTTGTCGACGGGCGTGACGGTGGCCGAGGCGTCTCCCGGGGAACAACTGCTGCGGCTCGCGTTGCCTCCCGGCCCGTACCTGGTGCGGCGGTTGAAGGACGGCGTGGTGCTCTCGCGCGAGGTGGTGGTGCGCGCCAACGAGGCCACGCGGCTCGAGGAGAGCGCGCTCACGCTGGTCGGTCAGCAGGCGCTGGTCTCCAAGGGTCCCTCGCCAGCGCTGGGCGGGCGCAACGAGCTGGCCGCGTCGTTCGCGAGCGGGCCGTTCGATCCGTACTTCGTCAGCCTCGGGCCGGCGGTGGACTTCACGTGGTTCTTCTCACGCTTCCTCGGGTGGCGCGTGCTCGGCGGCACGGTGTTCGGCAACCTCGACCGCGGCTTGAAGGCACAGCTCGAGCGCGACTTCGGCGTGCTGCCCACGGCGTTCGCGACGCCTCGCGCGACCGCGCACACCGCGTTCGTGTTCGAGCCGACGCTCGTGGCGACCGGGTCCTTCGTCTTGCGCGCGGGATTGTTCGTCGGGCCCGGCCTCTCGGTGCACGAGTACCCGCTGTCGTCGGGAACGCGCTACCCGCTCTACCCGGCCGTGGTGTTCGGCGGAGAGCTGACGTTCATGTTCGCGTCGCTGTTCGATGCGGTCGGGCTCGGCGTGCGGCTGTCAGGCAGCGACGTGATGCGCTTCGGCGCGGAGCTGTTGATGCCGGCGCACCTGGTGACGCTCAACCTCGGGCTGGTCGTCGACCTTGGTCAGGCGCGCTGATCAGCGCTGGCGAAGAACTCGCTCGGTGTCAGGCCGACCAGCTCGCGGAAGTCGGCGCTGAAGTGAGAGCTGTCGTAGTAGCCCGCATCGAGCGCGACGCGCCCGAGATCGCGCGACGCGGAAGACAGCGCCAGCACCCGCTGCAGCCGCGTCGACCGCGCGAAGTCACGAGGCCCGACGCCGACGTGCTCGAGGAAGGCGCGGCGGAGGTGCCGCGCGGTGACGCCCAGCTCGCGCGCGAGGTCGTCGAGGCGTTGGTGACGGGTCTCGATGCGGTGCGTCGCCTGGCGCACCAGCCGCGCCGAGGCTGATTCTCGCGAACGCAGCGCGCGGGTGAAGAGCGTCAGCGCCGCGACTTCGAGGGCGTGCTCGAGGCTGGTGGTCGACTCCATCGAGTCGCAGAGCGTGAGCGCGTCGCGGCCCCACAGCGCTTCGAGCGGCATCACGCGATCCGTCAGCTCGTGGGCTGGCACGTTCAACAACGCCGAGGCCCAACCCGGCTTGAGCGGCAGCACCACCAACTCGAAGTCGAGCGGCGGCTTGAACTTCGCGCGCGTGCGCGGACCGGTCACCCACAGCTCAGACCCGAGCTCGCTCCGGCAGAGGGCGAGGCAGGTACGCCCGTCAGGCAATGCCGCGACCGATTTCCGATTCACGCGGCGCACCCGGGTGGTCTCGAAGAATCGCGTGAACGGAACCATCCGGGTCTTCATGCGCCCGGAGCGTTCGGCTCGCAAGCTGGCGTGCGGCGAAATGTCCGCTTCTTCCCAGCGGCGGTTCGGCCGCGGTGCGACACCTGCGCGCATGAACGACACGCGCATCGCATTGGTCACCGGGGCGAACCAGGGCATCGGGCTGCAGATCGTCAAGGAGCTCGCCGCGAAGGGGCTCACGGTCTTCCTCGGGTCCCGCAACCTCGAGAAGGGAATCGCCGCCGCGAAGACGCTGACGGGCGACGTGCGGCCGGTGCAGCTCGACGTGACCGACGCGAAGTCGATCGCCGCGGCCGCGAAGCACATCGCGAAGCTCGACGTGCTGATCAACAACGCGGCGATCTCGACCTCGCCTCGTGCGCCGCGCGGCACGCTGCAGGAGAACATCAACCGCGGGCGCGCCAGCGTGCACCCGCTCGAGGAGATCCGCGACATCTGGGAGACCAACGTCTTCGGCGCGCTGGCGGTGTACCAGGCGATGGTGCCGCTGCTGCGGGCATCGAAGAACGCCTGCATCGTGAACGTGTCGAGCGGGGTCGGCTCGCTCACCCGCAACGCAGACCCCACGTTCGGCTTCCGCGTCGCGTTCGGGCCCGGCTACGCGGCGTCGAAGACCGCGATGAACGCGATGAGCCTGGCGATGTCGATCGAGCTCGAGAAGGAACGCATCCCCGTGAACGCGGTGTCTCCGGGCTTCACCAGGACGAACCTCAACAACTTCGAAGGCGTCGAGACGCTCGAGCAGGGCGCAGCCGAAGCGGTGCGCGTCGCGCTGCTGGGCAACGCGGCGCCGACTGGCACGTTCACCCACGCGACGATGGGAACCCTGGCCTGGTGAGGTCAGGCCCGGCCAGCGCGCCACTGCTCGAGGCGCGCGACGGTGCGGCGAGCGGCGGCGATGGAGTCCTCGACGAGGATCAACCGGCGCGGCCGGCCTGGCTGCGCGACGAGGCGCACGACGACGAGGTGTGAGTGCCCGGCGCTCTGGAAGTCGCCGCGCCAGAACGTCTCCGGGGCGCGCGACTCGTCCGTCGACGCCGGAGCGCCAAAGCCGACGTCTTCGAGATCGGTCTTCGTGAGCACCAGGCCGCGGTGCGCTCCGGCCGTGACCAGCGCGCGGTCTTGCTCGAGCTGCACCGTCGCGCCGAGCCGTGCACGCGCGCGATCGAACGAGGCGCCGAGCGCGGCGAGCACCGCGATGATCAACGCCGGCGACCACCACGCGCTGCAGGCGGCGGCGAGCACGGCGACGGCGACGCTCCAGCGCACCACGCGGTCGGCGCGGGCACGGTAGCCCTCGAGCGCGACTCCGAGTGGCCCGTCAGGCGGTTCGAAGGCGTGCACCCGCGGCGAGACACGATGGTGACCACGGCGGACGACGGCGAGCGCGAGCGTCACTTCTTCTCCTCCTTCTGCTTCTTCGGCGGGTCGTCAGGCCCCGGCTCGTTGGGGTTGCGCCCGGTGCTCCATTCCTTCTCGGGCTTGCGGCACACGTTGTCTCCGTCGCACTTCGTTCCCTTGCAGCACGGGCCCGGGGAGCACGACATGCCGTTGCTCGCACACGGGCGACGCCGCACCCACGCCAGGGAGTCGCCGGCGAAGAGCAGCACGAGGAGCAGAACGACGCGCATGGGACTCACTTTGCTTTGGGGCGAAACACCTTCGGCGCTGCTGCCGTGCCCTCGAGGAAAGGCCCTCCGATGAGGTCGACGCAATAGGGGATGGCGGGGAACACGGCCTCGAGGCACTCGCGAATCGACGCGGGCTTGCCCGGCAGGTTGACGATGAGCGTGCTGCCGCGAATGCCCGCGGTCTGCCGCGAGAGGATGGCGGTCGGCACCTTCTCGAGCGACTTCTTGCGCATCAGCTCGCCGAAGCCCGGCATCATCTTCTGGCACACCGCCTCGGTGGCCTCGGGCGTCACGTCGCGCGGCGCAGGGCCCGTGCCGCCGGTGGTGACGACCAGGCCGCAGCGCTCGACGTCGCACAGCTCGATGAGCGTCTTCTCGATGGTCGGCTGGTCATCGGGAATGAGGCGCGTGACGCCTTCCCACGGTGACGCGAGCCACTCGGTGAGCACCTCGCGAATCGCCTTGCCGGAGAGGTCTTCGTAGATGCCGGCCGACGCGCGGTCGGAGAGCGTGACGATGCCGATGCGAGCACTCATGGCCGTGCAATCTGGCATGGTGGCGGCACCCATGAGCATCAAGTCAGACAAGTGGATTCGCCGGCTGTCGATCGAGAAGAAGATGATCGAGCCCTTCGAGCCGACGCTGGTGCGCACCGTGAACGGGCAGCGCGCGGTGAGCTTCGGCACCTCGAGCTACGGCTACGACGTGCGGTGCGCCGACGAGTTCAAGGTCTTCACCAACATCAACTCCACCATCGTCGACCCGAAGACCTTCGACCCGCGCAGCTTCGTCGACGTGAAGGGGCCGGAATGCATCATTCCGCCCAACTCCTTCGCGCTGGCGCGCACCGTCGAGTACTTCCGCGTGCCGCGCGACGTGCTGGTGGTGTGCCTGGGCAAGTCGACCTACGCGCGCTGCGGCATCATCGTGAACGTGACGCCGCTCGAGCCCGAGTGGGAAGGCCACGTGACGCTGGAGTTCTCGAACACCACGCCGCTGCCCGCGCGCATCTACGCCAACGAGGGCGTCGCCCAGATGTTGTTCTTCGGGTCCGACGAGCCGTGCGAGACGAGCTACCGCGACCGCGGCGGCAAGTACCAGGGGCAGACGGGCGTGACGCTGCCCAAGACGTGATGTGCAGTCGGCGCAGGTGAAGGAGGAGTGGCCATGACCGTTCGCAAGATTCTCAGCGCGAAGAGCGCGCGCCCGAAGGTCGAGGGCATGCTGGAGGCGTTGGTCGACGCCGCGGTCTTCATCGGCGGGTCCGATGGGCAGTTCGGCGAGCCCGAGCTCGAGGTGTTCATCGACACCATGCGCGAGGTCGTCTCGGCCGCGGTGGGCGAGGAGTTCGTCGAGACGATGGCCTCGACGCCGCGCCTGCTCACCATGGCGCGCAAGGCGCGCGCGACGCTGACGCAGAAGGGGAAGGACGCGTTCCTCGCCGAGCTGGCGCCGCGCTTCCAGGGCTCGTTCGGCCGCGACGGGCTGGTGCTCGCGTGGCGCGTGGTGCTCGCTGACGGGCGCGTAACGGCCACCGAGGCGGCTGCGTTCGAGGCGTTCGCCGCGGCGCTGCACATCGACGTCGACGAGGTGCGCGTGCTGAAGGACCTCGCGTCGCGCAGCGAGGCCGCCAGCCAGCTCGGCCACCGCGGCGAGAGCATCGAGAAGGTGCTCGCGCTGGTCGACAAGGGATGGACGAAGGTGCCCGGCGGTCCCGAGCTCGGCTTCGACGCCGGCCTCGAGTTCCGCGCCGCGAGCGGCGGTGGGCTGCGGCTCGAGCTCGACGCGACGCAGTCGGCGCTCCACGTGCACGTGCTCAAGCCCGACGGCGCGGGGCCCCAGCTGGTGTGCCTGTTCCACGACCACCTGCCCGGGCTGCTCGCGGTGCTCGACGCGCTGCGCGGCTCGTTCGACGCGTCGACGTTCGCCGAGAAGCTGCAGGCGATTCGCGCGGTGTGCCCCGACGTGTTCGTCGAGCACCAGGGGCGCTTCGGTCAGCACTGATGCGCGCGGCGCTGGCGATGGTGCTGGTGTTGGGCGCGGCGTGCGGAGCGCCGTCTCGCGGAGCACTCGTCGAACCCGGCGTCGGCGTGGCTGACTTCGACGCGCGCGCCAATGGCACCGACCGCGTGCACGTGCGCGTGCTGTTTCCCGCGCAAGACGACGGCTCGCTCCTCGGCGGGGCGCACCCGGCGGTGGTCTTCGTGCAGGGCGGCGCCGTGAAGCCCGAGCGCTACGAGTGGCAGGCGGTGGAGTTGGTGAAGCGCGGCTACGTCGTCGCCCTGCCCCGGTTTCCGCTCGACCTCGCGTTCTTCGCGACCGACTTCGGGCAGGCGGCGCGCGGGGTGCTGGTCGACGGACCGGGGGTGCTGCGCGGTGCGGTCGATGCTTCGCGCATCTCGGTCGCGGGGCACAGCCTCGGGGGCGTGGTGGCGGTGAAGCTGCTGCTGGGCGGCGGGTTCTCGTCGGCGGTGCTCGAGGCGAGCTTTCCCGACACGGCTGATCATCGGGCGCTCGCGGGGCTGTCGTTGCCGACGCTGTCGCTGGCCGGGTCGCTCGACTGCTCGGCGAAGCTCGAGAACGTGCGCACCGGGTGGGACGCACTGCCTTCGCCCAGTTCGCTGCTCGTGCTCGACGGCGTGACGCACTACCAGTTCACCGACGCGCAGACTGAGGACGATTCGCGCGGGTGCACGCCGGGCGTGTCGATCGACGTCGCGCACCAGCGCATCGCGGCGGCGCTCGCAGCGTTTCTCGCGGGGGACGCGCTCGACGCGGTGCCCGGTAGCACGCTGGAGGTCCGGTGAAGCCACGAGCGACCGTGTCCCCCTCTCCCCGTGGGGAGAGGGTCGGGGTGAGGGGAAAAGTGGCCCCCGCAGTTCCCGCGCAGTCGCAGGCCGAAGAAGGTCACCGACGCCAGCTGGATGAGCTGAAGGTTCTCTCCTCACCCCGACCCTCTCCTCCTCGGGAGGAGAGGGAGTTCTGCGCACGCCACGCACGAGCCCTCGCCCTCCTCATCGGCCTCCTCCCTTCCCTCGCCCTCGCCGACGCCGCCTTCATCACCTCCCGCGGCCGCGTCGCCACCGCGCTTCAATTCGACGCCTTCGCCGGCACCGACACGCTCGGCCTCGGCGTCGTCTCACCCGACACCCCGCGCGCCGCGTTCGGCGTCGAGCTCGCCTACCGCTTCAACGACCAATCGCTCGAGGCCCGCGCCGCGCGCGCCTGGCAGCTGACGACCCTCGGCTTCGCCACCGCCTCCGTCACGCTCGGCGGCACGGTGCACCTCGTGCCCGACGTCACCGACGCGGGCCTCGGTCCGCACGCTGGCCTCCACCTCTCGCTCGGCGGCCAGGTCTTCACCGTCGACCTCTCCCTGCTCGGCGGCGCCGAAGTCTTCGCGCACGGGCCGCTGCTCCGCTTCCCGCTCAGGGCCGCGGCGGGGCTCCGACTCTGCGTGCCCGTCGCCGGAGGTGCCCTCGCCTTCGGAGCCCAGGCCCGCATGGGCGCCGACGTGCTCCTCAACGGCTTCGTCGGCCGCGGCGAGCTGGTGGGCACGCTGTCGTGGTCACCGTCGTTCGCGTGGTGAATGTCGGCGCGGCTGTCGCGTCGAGCCCGTCGTGCGTCGCTGGCTCTTCTCATTCCTCCTCATGGCGACCGTCGCCAGCGCACAGCCGCTGCAGCTGAGCGTCAACCTCACCACCGGCGGCCACTGGCTCGACGGCGCGAAGGCGAGCGCCGCGCACGACTCGCTCGCGCTCGACGGCGGCGGCTTCTCCCTCGGAGGCACGCTCGACGTCTTCACCCGCGTCTCGCGCTTCCGCCTCGGCGGGCAGTTCGCGGTCGACGCGCTCATCTCCGCGGGCTCGGTCTCGGTGCGCCGCTCGGCGCCGCTGTCGGGCGGCGGCGCGCTGACGAGCGAGTCACCCGACTCGGTGCTCTTCTTCTCGCTCGCGCCGTTCGCGGGCGTGCTCTTCGGTGACGGAGAGCCCTTCCAGGCCTCGCTCGACGTGCTGCTGCCGGTCGAGCTGCTCGCCGCGAAGGTCGACGGCGCGCGCTACCTCTCGGTCGTGCCGGTGCCGACCGCGCGGCTCACGCTGGCGGTGCTCGTCCCCGGGCTGGGGCTGGAATGCTCGGTGCTCGGCTCGTATTTCGGCAGCGCACGCCTCGCGCTCGCGATGGGCCTGCGCTTCTGAGACTTCGCAGCAGCGACTACTTGCGGCGCCGGTAGACGCCGTTCTCCTTGTAGTAGTTCGTCGCGTAGATGCGCTTGCCGCCCGGGCGGTAGCGGGGGAACTTGATGAAGCCGGGCGCCGCGCCGACGTCGGTCATCATCGTCGCCGCGTTGTAGTCGTCGTTGGAGTTCGCCTCGAGCGCGAGCTCGTTCAGCTCGCCGACCGACGCCTGCGCCTGCTTGATGCCGGCCTTCTGCGACGCGGTGACCCACCACGCGCCGAAGCCGTCGGCCGCCTCGGGAGGCGTGATCTCGAGCGTCATGCCGTCGGCCTCGACTTCCTTGCCCTCGGGCATGCCGTCGAGCGGCTTGCGGTCGGCCTCGTTGAGCTGGCTGCCGATGAAGGCCTTGAGCGCGGCGCGCGTCTCGGGCGACGCGTCCTTCGCGCCGACCTCGATGCCCGCGGGCGACGCCGGGTCGCCGTACACGTTGAGCTCGACCGTGCCGTTGCCGAACGAGACGTACGGCACGTTGGCCAGCTCGCCGACCTCGATGACGGTGGCGGGAATCTGCTTCAGCTCCGCGCCCCACGGCTGCTCGCGCGCGGCCTTCACCACGTCCTTCGCGCGGGGGAAGCGGCTGGTGAACGCAGCCTGGCTCGGCGTGGTGGCGCACGCCCCGAACAGGGAGGCGAGGAGGGACAGCGACAGGGCAGCGACTGAGAGCTGGAAGGTCGTCTTCATGGGGCGCGCACCGTAGCACCGCGCTCGCGGGTATCATCAGCGACGTGCCGTTCGCCGCTCCCGCCTTCGTGCAGCGCCTCAAGGCCCGCTACGCCGCGAGCCGGCCGTTTCGCTGGGCGGTCGACCTGGTGGTCGTCTTCGCGTTGATCACCCTCGTGGGGCTGTTCCAGACGCGGCACCACCCGCGCGGAGAAGCACCCGCCTACGTCTTCCAGACGCTCGACCACCAGGCGGTCAGCCTCGCGTCGTTCGCGGGCAAGCCGACGCTGCTCGCGGTGTGGGCGCCGTGGTGCGGGGTGTGCAAGGCGGAGTCGGACAACGTGTCGCGCGCGTGGCGGTGGCTCGGCGGCCGCGCCAACGTCGTCTCCGTCGCCACCCAGTTCACCGAGGAAGCGCAGGTGCGGCGGTACATGCAGGACCAGCACGTCGACTATCCGGTGCTGCTCGCGGGAGACGACTTCGCAGCGCTGCTCCACGTCGGCGCGTTCCCCACGCTCTTCGTGCTCGATTCCCAGGGGCGCATCGTCGGGTCGGTCGAGGGCTACACCACGACCCTGGGGTTGCTCGCGCGCGCATGGTGGGCGGGATGATCAGCGTTCGCACGGTGCGAGAGCTCGTCGGGCACTTCGCGCGGAAGAACCGCCTGGTGTTGATTCCGCTGCTGGTGGTGCTGCTGCTCGCCGCGGTGCTGCTCGTCGCGACGCAGGGGCTCAGCGTCGTCGCGCCGTTCGTGTACGCGCTCTTCTGATTCGCATGTCGCGCGCCCTCGTCGTCGAAGGTCTCGAGCTGGTCGCCGCGCGGCGCGTGGCTGAGGCCGAGCGCGTGCTCGACACGGTGCTGGCGGCGTCGCTCGAGCCCGGGTTGCTGCCGTTCGCCTCGACGCTCGCGTGGAGCGTGGGGCGGTTTCACGACGCGGTGTTGTTGCTCGAAGACGCGGCGCGGCGGCTCGAGGGCCCACGGCGGGCGGCGGCGCTCCGCGTGCTCCTGCACCAGGCCGCTCAGCTCGGGTGGCAGCAAGAAGCGGCGCAGGCGCTCGGGCAACTCCGCGCGCTCGGCCCCATTCCCGACGAAGACCGCCGCGAGCTGCGACGGCTGATGCAGGCCCGCGACGTCGAAGCGGCGCGCGCGCTGGCGCAGGCGCTGCTCGCGTCGACCGACGACCTCTCGCTGCGCCTCGAGCTGTGCAACGCGCTCGCGCTGGCCGCCGACCTGCCGGCGCTCAAGCGTGAGCTCGACCGCGTCTCGCCCGAGCGCGAAGAGGAATTCCTCGAGAAGGTGCGCCTGCTCGTCGACGCCGATGCGTGCGCCGAGGCCGAGGCGCTGGCGTTGGAAGGTGCGCGGCGCTTCGAGGCGTGCGCCGGGTTGCACGTGTGGGCGTCGAGGCTGGCCACCTGGCGCGCAGATGCGTCGACCGGTGAAGCGCGCGCGCTGCGGGCGGTGGCGTGCGACGCGGGCTCGGCTGACGCATGGTGCGCGCTCGGCGCGGCCCTCGAGCAGCGTGAACGACGCTCGGGCCGTGATGCCTTCGCGAAGGCGTGCGAACTCGACCCTGCGCACGCCGAGGCGCTGACCTGGTGCGCCGACCTCGCCGAGCTCGAGGGAGACGATGAGGCGATGACGCGGTACCTGAACCGCGCCGTGTCGGTGAGCGCGGGTCACCCGGTGGCGACGTGGTTGTTGCGCGCGCACGGGGCGCTGCCGTCGGCGATGCCGGTCAACGAGCTGTCGGAAGCGCGCGTTCAGGAGTCCGCCACGGCGCTCGAAGAGCTGGTGCCAGGCGCGGTGGAGCGGTGGCGGTCGGCGCCGACGGTCGAGTTCGCGCGCGAGACCCTGCGCCGGGCGCGCGTTGCGTTGAGCGGCAACTACGGCGTGCACGCCACGCGTTGGGACGGCGTGCGGTTGACGCGGCTGGGCCCGGCGGCGCGCAGTGGTCCGCGCAACGACTCGCGGCGCGTGCTCGAGCTGGTCCGCACGCGGCCGCTCGCGGAGGTCTGCCGGGCCTTCGCCCCGCTCGAGTCGCGCTGGAGCCGCTCGTCGTTGCCCGATGCGCATCACGCCGAGCTGCACCTCTGGGCCGGGGAACTCGACGAGGCGGAGCGGCTCTTCCGCCGCGCGATGGCAATGACCCGCGGCACCCGCTTCGCGTGGATTGGGCTGACCGGTGTGGAGCTGCTCCGTGGTCAACTCGCGCAGGCGCTCGAGACGTGCGCCGAAGGAGTGATGGTGATGCGCGACACCAGCGGGCCGGCGGTCTTCGTCTACCGTGGAGAGGTGCTGCGCAAGCTCGGCCGGTTGGACGAAGCGGTGAGTGATTTCGAGGCGGCGCTCACCCACACGCCGCGGCGGTTGTCGGCGACGATGAACCTCGCGCTGGCGCTGCACGCGCGGGGTGATGCGGCGCGGGCCGAGGCGGCGTGGCGGCACGTCGCCGACCACGCGCCGGCGTTGGTGTCGGATGCGCGGCGGGTGTGCCCCGCGGGCGCGGCGTGGCCGGTGGTGATGGAGAAGGCGCTCGAGTCGATGCGCGGCAATCGGTCGACGTCGCTCATCACCTACTTCGTCGGCGAGCGGCTGCGGCTCGTGCCCAATGCGCCCGGAGCGGCGGCGTTCGTGCAGCGGCGAACGGCCAGAGAGGTGGCCAGCGCGCTGGCGACGTTGAAGCGGGTGCGGGCGTGAGCGCGCGGCCGGGGCGCACGAGCTTGCTGGTGTCACTCGCGGCGCTCGCCGGGGTGTGGGTCGTCATGTACGCGGCCGGCTGGGTCGCGCGGAGAGTGCACGAGTGCGGGTCTGGCCCGGGGTCGGTGCCGAACTCACCGCCGCCCGTGAGTGTGACGTTACCGGCGCTGTTCGCACCTCTTGGCCCGGACGCGGGGGTCGGCGACGCGCGCGTGAGCGAGGTCGACTGGCGCCCCGGGGTGTCGTTGCAGCTCGGCTTCGTGCACGCGTCAGGGCGGCGATCGCGGCTCGAGGTGCGCTTCTTCGCACCCGAGGCGCCGGGGCCGGTGGCGCGCACCTCGCATCTGGCCATCTATGTGGTCGGCACCGCCGATGCAGGCACCCCCGAGGAGACCGAATTGCTCGCCCGCGCGCTGGCTGCATGGCTGGACGAGCGCGAGGCTGATGCCGGTTTGCCGCCGCTGAGTCCGCTCGGGCCCTGATGGCGATGCGTGTGACGTTTGCGGCGGTGGGCGCTGGTGGCGTCACGCGCGTCGTCGGTTTTCGGCGGCCTTGGGCGCACTGCCACTAGCGATGCGTGTGACGTTTGCGGCGCTGGGCGCTGGTGGCGTCACGCGCGTCGTCGGTTTTCGGCGGCCTTGGGCGCACTGCCACTAGCGATGCGTGTGACGTTTGCGGCGCTGGGCGCTGGTGGCGTCACGCGCGTCGTCGGTTTTCGGCGGTCGTGGGTGCACTGCCACTAGCGATGCGTGTGACGTTCCCGGCGCTGGGCGCTGGTGACGTCACGCGGATGGTTGTTTTGCAGTCGGCCCGCGCGAGTCGAGACACACGTCGGCCCTCGCCGCCCGGGCGCTCGATGCTTCAGACTTCAGCTGGGTTGCTTCAGCGGTACAGGACGGCGCAGAGCTCGTTGATGAGCTCGTCTGGGTTGTCCCGCAACCCTCTCCACGTCCACTGCAGGACGACGTACCCATCTGCACACAGAGAGTTGCGTCGGCGCCTGTCCTTCTCGAAGGCCTCGACGCCCGAGTGGTACGCGTACCCGTCCGTCTCCACGATGACCTTCTGCCGCTCGAAGATGAAGTCGATACGCCGGCGCTTGCCCTTCGACACCTGGCGCTTCTGCACATCGGGCTTCGGCATCTTCGCCTGCCGCAGCACGCGCAACGCCAATTCCTCGAGCTGACTGTCGGTCGGTCCGCCCTCACCCGTGATGGACGCCAGCACCGCCCGGAAGCGCACGATGCCCGGACGCTTGCGCGTGCGCTCGAGGAAGCGCTGCAGCTGCATCAGCGTCGTCTTCTTCTCCCGCAGCGCCTGGCTCATCATCGAGCGCAGCTGGGTGAAGGTGACGAGGCGGCTCATGTCCATCAGCGTCCGCGGCACCGACGTCACGCACAACCCATCGTCCCGCACGATGACATCCCAGTGCGGAGGCGGTTTGCAGCGGTAGATGCGCGCCCCCTCGAGCTTCAACTTCCGCTTCTGCGGCTTCACCGTGATTTCGAGCGGCCCGGCCTTACCCAACGGGTCCACCTTGAAGTCGTCAAAGCCATGCAGCGCGGCCGCGGTGCGGTGTGACAGCACCGACTTCGGGCCGCCCCACAGCGAGAGCGCTTCCACCCGCTGACGCCAGCACTCGAAGGAGCCCTCGACGCGGTACACGCCGCGCAAGACGCGCACCCACGGCGTCTCTCCCGCGTCACGACTGACGCGCCGCTCGATTTGCCACCGGCTCAGATGCGCCATCGCCTGCGAGCGATGCAACACACCCATCTGCTTGGCCGCCAACTCCAGACACTTCACCTCTGCGTTTCTCATGCGTGGCGTTGTACCGCCCGCCACTGACATCCCCGGCGCTCTCACCCGCTGAGACTCGAAAGTGGAGCACCCGCGCCGCACTTCGAGCCCACCAGCGTGACGAAACCAGCGCCCACCGCCGGAAACGTCACGCGCATCGCCAGTGCAGTCCCCACCACCAGCGTGACGAAACCAGCGCCCACCGCCGGGAACGTCACGCGCATCGCCAGTGCAGTCCCCACCATCAGCGTGACGAAACCAGCGCCCACCGCCGGGAACGTCACGCGCATCGTCAGTCACCACCCGAGTTCAACGACCGCCCAGCCTGGCCCGCCCGCTTCCGTCGGGAAGCCGACTCGATCGACGACGCGAGCCCCCAACGCGGCCGCCGCGTCGGGCAACGCCGCAGCGACGGCAGTACAATCTGAAAACGGCCCATCCATCGCGTTGGGCCCTTCCGACAACAACACGAACCGTGGGCGCGTCGCCTCGAGCGCGTCTTTCACCGCAGCCAGCGCCCACTGCTCCGCTGGCGCCACACCGAACGGGTCGCCCGCGCGAGAGCCGGGGTTCTTCAGCAACTGCCACGCGTGCACCGGCGCGAGCCGACCCGTCGTCCACGTTTCGAGCACCCCGACCTGGTTGTACGTCGTCGTGAGAATGTCTGGCCCCCGCGCACCCCGCGTGTCGAGCCACGCGAGCGCCGCGCGCTGCGACTTCCCGCTCAGCATGGGATTGGCGATGTGAGCGTCGTCGGCGAGCGCGGCTCCGAGGGTGGTCGCTTTCAGCCCGACGACGACCACGATGGCAGCCATGCGCAGGCGTGGCGACGACACGGACGCGAGCTGACCCGCGAGGGCGACTCCGAGCAGGGCGTCGAGCGCGATGGCCAACTGGAACTGCTCCGGCGAGTCGTAGAGCGCAGCCCCGAGCACGGTGTTGCCCAGCACCGTCACCACGAGCATGCGCTCGCCATCACCGGCGACTCCGCGCCACCAACGCACGAGGCCGACGGCGACCGGCACGGCCCCGAGCACGGCTGCGAGCGCGAGGTGCGGCCCCCCTGGCACCGTTCCCATGCGGAGCGGGCGCAACACCGAGCTCGCGTCACCCAGCCACGCGAGCTGCACCACCAGGTGACCTGGCGCGCGCACGAGCCGCTCTCGCAGGAATGCCCACGGGAACTCAGCGAGGGGCGCGGTGCCAGGCGCGAACGGAATCAGGGCATCGGTGAGCGCGACGAAGAGGACCGGCGTCAGCGAGAGGCCCAGCACCACCGCCAGCTCTCGACGACCCGGCCTGCGCTCGGGGTGCATCAGCAACATCGCGAGCGCCGGGGCCAACGTGGCGGCGATGGTGGCGCGCGAGATGACCGCGGCGGCAACGAGAACGCCGAGCGCGACTGCGCGACGCACTGAGAGTGGCGACCGGGCCGCCGCGACCACGAGACACGCGACCAGCCCGACCCGGGAGGCGATCTCGTACGCGTAGCCGGTGCGCGCGATGAAGACGGTTCCGAATGAGAGCGCGACCACCACCGCCGCCAGCGCGGGTGACGGAGTCGTCGCCGTCTCACCGGGCTCAACGCGGCGCGCGAGGAGCCAGGCGAGCACCACGAGAATGGCGGTCAGCACGACGCTCGCTCGCTGCAGCCCGGCGGCGCCTCCACCCACGAGCGGCGCAACGGCCAGCGACCACCACGCACCGACCGCCGCCTGGTGACCTCTGATGTAGAGGGGCCAGACCCGCGTGGGGCCGTCCCAACCGACTTGGGGCCAGGTCGTGGTGGCAACCCAGCGAGGCCGCGGAGGGGCATCGGGTTCCCACGGAGGCGCGCGGACCACGCCCGCCGGGCCCCGCTCGAGCACCACCGGCCACCGCGCGAGCGTCGGGAGCACTTCTTCGGCGACGAGACCGCGCTCTCCTGCTCCGGGCCATGCAGCCGCGAGGAAGAGCGCGACGGCGACGAACATGCCTGCGAGTGCGCGCGTCGCTGCGGGGGCCGCCACGTTCAGCAGCGTGCCCGAGGTCGTGTCGCGTCGCGAGTTCGCCGTGGCCGATGGGGAAGGGGCGATCAGCGCCGGAAACGTCACACGCATCGGCAGCTGCGACCAACGCAGCTGGGCGCGGGGAACGTCACACGCATCGTCGGCTTCTGCTCCGCAGCTCGGACCAACGCAGCGCCAGCCGCCGGGAACGTCACACGCACTTCCCCGGGCGACGTCGCGATGCCTCACCATGCGCGTGTCGAACGCCGCGCCACGCGCCGGGAACGTCACACGCATCGTTGGCTTCTGCTCCGCAGCTCGGACCAACGCAGCGCCAGCCGCCGGGAACGTCACACGCATCGTCTGCTCCTGCCGCTGGGACCAACGCAGCGCCAAGCGTCAGGAACGTCACCGCACTTCCCCGGGCGACGTCGCGATGCCTGCCCATCATGCGCGTGACGAACGCCGCGCCACGCGCCGGAAACGTCACACGCATCGTCGGCTCCCGCTCCGCAGCTCGGACCAACGCAGCGCCAAGCGCCAGGAACGTCACCGCACTTCCCCGGGCGACGTCGCGATGCCTGCCCACCATGCGCGGGACGAACGCCGCGCCATGCGCCGGAAACGTCACACGCATCGTCGGCCCCCTCTCCGCAGCTCGGACCAACGCGGCGCCAGGAACGTCACACGCACTTCCCCGGGCGACGTCGCGATGCCTGCCCACCATGCGCGTGACGAACCCCGCACCACGCGCCGGAAACGTCACGCGCATCGCCGCCGGCCCAGAGGAAGGCAGCCCGCTCGGTGTGGTACGTTTTCGACGCTCCCCATGCGCCCTCTTCTTCGTCTCACCCTCGGCCTCGCGGTGGTCGCACTCGCTGGCTGCGACTGCGGCCCGGCGAACCCTGACTTCGATGGCGGCACTGGCGGCGGCGGTGGCGGCTCGACCGCGACCGGCGGCGGCACGGGCACCGGTGGCGCCGACGGCGGTGGCACCGGAGGCGGCGGCACGACCGGCGGCGGCACGACTGGCGGCGGCACGACCGGCGGGGGCACCACTGGCGGCGGCACGACTGGCGGCGGCACCACCGGCGGCGGCGGCGGCATGCCCTGCGTCGACAACGACGCCGATGGCTTCGGCGCCAACTGCACTCCCGGCGACGACTGCGACGACTCGAACCCTGCGATCCACCCCGGGTCCGCCGAGCGCTGCAACGGCGCCGACGACAACTGCAACGGCATGACCGACGAAGGAATCGCCGACCTCACCTGCGGCGTTGGCGCCTGCCGCCGCACCGTCACCGCGTGCCTCAACGGCCAACCGCAGACGTGCGTGCCCGGCATGGCCGCCACCGAGGTCTGCAACGGCCTCGACGACGACTGCAACGGCACCACCGACGACGGCCCCGCAGGCCAGGCCATCTCCTGCATGACCGGCGCCGAAGGTGTCTGCGCGCCGGGCCTCACCCAGTGCACCGACGGCGGCGTGGTGTGCGCCGCGCTCCTCGGTGCGGGCGACGAGTCGTGCAACGGGCTCGACGACAACTGCAACGGGCAGACCGACGAGAACAACCCCGACGGCGGCGTGGCCTGCACCACCGGGCTCCCCGGCGTGTGCGCTTCCGGCGTGACGCTCTGCGCTGACGGCGGCCTCGGCTGCGAGGCGCTGGTCCAGCCCTCCGCCGAGCGCTGCAACAACCTCGACGACGACTGCAACGGCACGATCGACAACGGCAACCCCGACTCCGGCGTGGCCTGCACGACGGGACTGCTCGGGGTGTGCGCGGCGGGCCTGACGTCGTGCGCGGCGGGCGGCCAGCTGGTCTGCGTGCAGCAGGTCTTCCCCACGACCGAGACGTGCAACGGCCTCGACGACAACTGCAACGGCACGCTCGACGACGGCAACCCCGGCGCCGGCATCGCGTGCAGCACCGGGCTCAACGGCCTGTGCGGCGGCGGGCAGACCGCGTGCGGCGACGGCGGCATCAGCTGCGTGCAGACGGTCTTCCCGGTCGCCGAGCGCTGCAACAACCTCGACGACGACTGCAACGGCGCCATCGACAACGGCAACCCCGACGGCGGCGTCTCGTGCAGCACCGGCCAGGCGGGCGTGTGCGCGGCCGGCACCACGGCGTGCACCAGCGGCGCCATCGTCTGCAACCGCACCACCAGCCCGAGCGTCGAGACCTGCGACGGCCTCGACAACGACTGCAACGGCGCGGTCGACAACGGCAACCCCGGCGGCGGCCAGCCCTGCAACACGGGCCAGAGCGGCGTGTGCTCGGCCGGCACCACGGCGTGCAGCAACGGCGCGATCGTCTGCAACCGCAACGTCGCCCCGAGCAACGAGGTGTGCGACGGCCTCGACAACGACTGCAACGGCACGGTCGACAACGGCAACCCGCAGGGCGGAGCGTCGTGCAACACCGGCCTCCTCGGTGTCTGCGCCGCGGGCACCACCGCGTGCTCGAGCGGCGCGGTGGTCTGTGTGCAGAGCCAGATGCCGGGCCCCGAGGTCTGCGACGGCCTCGACAACAACTGCAACGGCACGGTCGACGATGGAGACCCGCAGGGCGGAGCCGCGTGCAACACCGGGCAGCAGGGCGTGTGCACCGCGGGCACGGTTCACTGCCAGGGCGGCGCGCTCGCGTGCGTGCGCAACACCAACCCGTCCGCGGAGATCTGCGACGGCCTCGACAACAACTGCAGCGGCACGGTCGACGAGGGCAACCCGGGCGGTGGCGGCTCGTGCAACACCGGCCAGCCGGGCATCTGCGCCGTGGGCACCGTCGCGTGCTCGAATGGCGCGCTGGTGTGCAACCGCAACCAGGCGCCGTCGGCCGAGGTCTGCGACGGCCTCGACAACAACTGCGATGGGCAGACCGACCTCAACGCCATCATCGCCGACGGGCACCCGACCTCGTGCGCGACGGCGGGCAACGAGGTGAAGACGGTGGTGCCTGGCGGCCTGGTCGACGTGACGGGCTACATCGACCCCACCGGCACCGACTGGTTCCAGGTGAACTTCACCGGCATCGGCGGGCCGGGCAGCGGGTTCCACCCGAAGATCGACCTCATCAACAGCGGCGGCGGCCAGTACTTCATCGAGGTGTTCACCGGCTGCGGCACGCCGGCCGTCTGCGCGGGCAACCTGACGACGTGGGAAATGCTCTACCCCGCGAACCCGAACAGCTGCACGTCGGTTCCCAACTGCACCGACGACACGCCGAAGATCACCAGCGTGCAGGTGCACGTGCTGCGCTCGCCGGCGAGCCCGACCACCTGCGCTTCCTACACGGTGCGGATCAACTCGCTCTGAGTCGCGCGACGCTCACGGCGTGGTGAGCGTCAGCCCGTCGGTCTCGAGGAACGTGAGCGCCTGTTCGCGAATGGGCGCGAAGTCCCACATCACGTTGTGACCGTTGTAGGTGCTCGCTTCCGCGGGCGGCAGGTACTTCGCCGCGTCGGCCTGCATGAAGGCGTGGCGGTTGCCCGGCATCACCGCGGTGAGGTGCAGCGCGCGCGCGAGGTCGACGCTGGTGTCCATGGGGATGACCTTGTCGTTGACCCCCGCCTGCAGCAGCACCGAGACGCCGCCCGGCGCGGCCGAGGCGAAGTTGATGGGGTCTCCGGGGTCGAAGAGCGGCTGCGCGACGGCGCGGAAGAGTGGAAACGACGCGACGTATTCCGGTGAGTCGAAGGGAATGTCGGTCTGCGCGACGATGAGGAGCCCGATGAGGTCTTGCAGGAAGTGGCTCATCACGACGTTCGAGAGGCCGGCGCCGGGCACGTTGAGCACCGCGGACGTGACGTGGTTCGACACCGGCACGAAGGCGCTGCCCATGATCGCCCCCATGGAGTTGCCGAAGTAGCGAACCTGCGGGCGCAGGTCGGGCGCGCCATCGCCGTCGACGTCGAGCGTGGCGACGGCCGCCTCCACCTGGAGGAGATCGAACGTCATTTCCCGCATGCGGTCGCGCAGCGCCGGCAGGTCATCGACGGTGAAGAAGGACGTGAAGGTGCCGCGGCTCCCGTGGTTGGGCGCGTCGATCCCGATGCAGCCGAGGCCGCGGGCGGCGAGGGGCTCGGCCCACTCGAGGCAGAAGGAGTTCGCGTCGCCGACGCGCGGCGAGTTGCGGCCGCCGACGCCGTGCTGGCCCATCACCACCGTCCACCCTCCGGCGGGCTTCGGGCCGGCGGGCAGGCTGAGCACGAAGCGCAGAGACGCCGTCGCGGCCTGCGCGGGGTCGGCGACCCAGGCAGCGTCGAACACGCCGGCGTTGCGCAGGTCGCGGGTCGCGAGCTCTCCGACCACCACGCGGCCGACGTGCGTCGCGGGGCGCGCGAAGTCGTGCGCCTCGACCCACTCGGTGAGGACCGACCAGTCGGAGTCGGCGGGCGTCCACAGGCCCACGGGGCGCGTGCCGTTGTTCTCGTCGGCGACCACCGCGTGCGCGGGAATGGTGATGGCCGGCGGGTGTGCGGCGGCCCACTGCGCGAGGGCACGCCACTGCGGGAGGAGGCTCGGCGCGCGCTGCGGCAGCGTGAAGAGGACGTCGGCGGGCGCGACGCCGAGCGCGGTGGCGACGGAGGTGACGTCGGGCTTCGTCGCGTCCCACGCCGCGGCGCGACCGAAGGCGAGACCGTCGGTGGTCTTCGCGCCCGCGAGCACGACGAGGAGCCCGTCGTGGCCCTCGGGGAGCGGGATGGTCGGGCGGGTGGTGAGGAACTCCGGGGCGCCCTCGGGGACCGCGAGGCCGCGCGCGCCGAGGACGTCGCTCAAGTGGAGGACCGGCACGTTGCGCTCGAGCACCTGCCACTGGCCGTCATCGCCCTTCACGAGGCGCGCGACGGTGCCGGCGAGGGTGGCGGGGGCGAGCGGCGCGCTCGAGGGGAGCAGCGTCGCGCCGAAGCCACCGGTCGCGTCGACCTCGCGCGAGAACTGCTGGGCGATCTTGTTGAAGTAGGCGGCCGAGCGCGCGCTGATGGCCTTCGGCGGGAGGAACGGGGAATACCACTTCGGCCGCAGCGTCGGCGCGTGCACCAGGCGCTCGTCGGGGAAGGGGTTGGCGAGGCTCTGCGGATCGTCTGACCAGAGGAAGTGCGGGGGCTCTGGAGGTGGGGTCGGCAGCGGGCAGGCAGAGAGGGTCGCGACGAGGATGCAGGCGGCGAGTGGGGAACGGCGAAGCACGGGGGCACCGTAGTGCAGGTGTGCGAGGTCGGGCGAATCGGGCGATGCGTGTGACGTTTGCGGCGGTGGGCGCCGGGGACGTCACGCGGATGGGGCTTCTTCGTGCGTGTGACGTTTGCGGCGGTGGGCGCCGGGGACGTCACGCGGATGGGGCTTCTTCGTGCGTGTGACGTTTGCGGCGGTGGGCGCCGGGGACGTCACGCGGATGGGGCTTCTTCGTGCGTGTGACGTTTGCGGCGGTGGGCGCCGGGGACGTCACGCGGATGGGGCTTCTTCGTGCGTGTGAGGTTTGCGGCGGTGGGCGCCGGGGACGTCACGCGGATGGGCTGATTCGTGCGTGTGACGTTTGCGGCGGTGGGCGCTGGCGGCGTCACGCGGATGGGGCTTCTTCGTGCGTGTGACGTTTGCGGCGGTGGGCGCCGGGGACGTCACGCGCATGGGGTTCTTTTTCCGGTGGGCGCCGGGGATGTCACGCTGCCGTACACCGGTCTCCCCTCACCCCGACCCTCTCCCCACGGGGAGAGGGGGGGCGGCGACGAAGAAGGCCGTCACCGAGAAGCGCGTGTTCGGCCCGGCGATGCGACTGACCCCGTGGGGCGCGTCTTTCGGCCGAAACAAGATGAGGCTGTTGAACACCGGCGGGTGCCGCAGCAGGTCACCCTCGCCGCGCGGGTTCGGGAAGTAGAGCGTGCCGCCGTCGTCGGGACCGAAGGGCTCGCTGAAGTTGTAGACCGCCGCCAGGCCTTCCTCGTCCATGTCGACGTGCACCGGAAACTCGTCGCCCTTTCGCGCGCGCGCGACCTGCACCTGCCGCGCGACGAGGCTCTTCTTCGGCGGCCACCCCGTCAGCCACCCGTGGAACCGCGCCGCGTCGTCGGTGCCGAGCCACGCGCACAGTGACTTCAGCGCCCCGCGCGGCAAGTCTTCCAGCGGCGTGATGTCGATGCGGTACGGCGCGTAGTGGTGCGGCCGGAAGCGCGCGGCCTGGAGTTCGCGCCTCACCTTCTCGGCCTGCCCCGCCTTCAGCACGTCGGACAACGCGACGTGCTTCACCGGCCCGCTGTCGCGATGGAACGCCGCGCGAATCGCATCAGCGTGCGCGAGCACCGGCGACGACAGGAAGCGCCTCGCCCGCGCCGCCACGTCATCCGCCGCGGAGCCGAGCAACGACGGCACGAGGTCTTCGATGAAGAACCGCGCCATCACCCCACCAGGTGCCGCGCGAGCGCCCGCAGCACGGGGCTCGACGACGGGTGCTCGTAGTGCGCGACCGACGGCGTGGGGTTGCACTCGAGGACGAACGGCCGGCCGTCTCCATCGCGCACGCGCACGTCGACGCTGGTGAACGTCAGGTCGAGCACGCGCGCCGCCTTCACCGCCGCC
Source organism: Myxococcaceae bacterium (assembly GCA_046351675.1). Lineage (GTDB taxonomy): Bacteria > Myxococcota > Myxococcia > Myxococcales > Myxococcaceae > Archangium_A. Next base: position 979,854 of record JAXLYB010000002.1, on the reverse strand, counting down.
CGCGCGACCACCGCGGGGCATGGCACCTTGCGCCCGCGCTCCAGCACTTCGCGCGCGTCGACGACGCCGCGCGCGGGCAGCTCCCACGCGCCGACGACCTTCCCCGCGAGCACGGTGACGCGGAACTCGAGCCCCTCGATGCGCTCTTGAAAGAGCACGGGCGCGGTCCGCAACGCGTCGAGCCGGCCGGCGCGGAGGTCACCCGGCTCGAGGCGACGCACGAGCGCTCCACCCGCGGGCGTCTTGTAGATGACCTCACCGTGCGCCGCGGCGAACGCGCGCACCGCCTCCGGGTCGCTGGTGGTCAACGACGCGGGCACGTCGAGCCCCGCGCGCGCGAGCCGCACCGACTGCAGCGGCTTGAGGAGGTGCAGCTCGAAGCGCGAGGTGGGGTTCACGAAGCGCTTCACCCGCAGCTCCAGCGTGCGCAGCGCCGAGCTCATCGCGGCGTGCCGTTCCCTCTCCGCAACCCAGCGCGCGGGCCACGACTTCGGGCGGCGCTGACCGAGCTCGTCGGCGTCGAAGAGCGGCACCGCCAGGTGCTGCGACTTCACGTAGACGGCGTTCACGGCCGAGAGCTCTTCGGCGCCGTACCGCACGTCATCGCCCTCGAGCGTGAGGCTCTCGTGCTCGGGCACGCGCGCGGTATCGACGAAAACGACGCGGGCGCCGAGCCGCGCGAGGGCCTGCTGCACCCCCAACGCGGTCTCATCGGCGCCCGCAGCGACGACAGCGACGGTCTTCTTCACGACCGATCGACCGACGCTCAGCCCTTCTTCGGCTTCATCGGATTCAAGATGGGACGCGTCGGCGTGTCAGCGCGCACCTTCATGATGGGCCCGGTCGGCTTGCCCGGCTTGGCGGGGATCGGGTCGTCGGCGCGGATCTTCACGATGGGCGGCTTGCCCGGCATCGGGTTGAGGATCGGCGGACGCCCCGGCTTGCCCGGCAACGGCTCGTCGGCGCGAATCTTCATGATGGGGCCCGTCGGCTTGCCCGGCATCGGGTTGAGAATCGGCGGCTTCCCCGGCTTGCCCGGCAGCGGCTCGTCGGCGCGAATCTTCATGATGGGGCCGGTCGGCTTGCCCGGCTTGTTCGGCATCGGGTTCACCGTCGGCTTGGGCTTCGGCTTGAACGGCACCGGGTTCATGATCGGGCGACCGGGAGCGGTGGGCTTGTTCTTGCCCTTGCCCTTCCCGATGGGCTCATCGGCCGCGATCTTCTTGATGCCACCACCACCAGGACGAATGCGCATTGCGAACGACCTCCGGAAACGAAGAGAGAGACGACGAAGCGAGACGACGGGGGAACGAGACGGCAGAACCGTAGCCGACGCAGGCATCATCGTCACGGCACCGCCCCGTGTTTCGCGAATCGCGCGCGTTTCACTTCCGGCGTGGAGGGTCCAACGGCAGGGACACCGTCACCCCGCCCTCGACCGCGCCGGTCGCCGGAGTCACCTCTCCATGCGCGCCAACCGAGACCCCGCTCTGCTTCGAGGTCGCGGTGACCGACGCGCCGACGGTCGGAGTGGTGGTCAGCTTCGTCGCCTCCGCCCGCGCGGTGAGCGTGCCGGCGTCACCGACCGCCGAGACCTGCGCGGCCACGGCGTCGACTCCGCCCGGCACCAGCGTCGCCTCGACGCCCGTCGAGACGCCCGGCGCCACCTGCGCCTCGAGCCCGAGGGTCGACGAGTCGAGCGCGAGCGGCGCATCGGACTGCGTGCGCGCGAACGAGGTGTCGGTGGTGAAGCTGACCGCGCCAGCTTCGACGCGGGAATCGACCGAGGCCGCGAGCGGCTTGCCATCGCGACTGGTGACCTGGCCTCCCACCCGCACGCTCACGGGATCGGTGACGAGCTCCAGGTGGCCCCACGCCTTCGACGGGTCCTTCCCGTGCTGCGGCTTGAACCCCGCGCCGACCTCGAGCGAGCCGTCATCACCCGACACCTTCACGTCGCCGCTGACCTGGCGCACATCTCCGGCGAAGGCGACGGTGGCGCGCGCGTTGGCCTCGACCTGGGCCTGGCCGACGTCACCCTTCGCCGAGCCCGACCACTGCACGCGCGGGTCTTTCATGCCCGGCGCGGAGCCCTGGCCCGGCGCGTCCCAGTCGACCTTGACGCCGCCGGTCAGCCCATCGCGCCCGACCTCGACGCCGTGCGGAATGCCGGCCTGGTCGAGAATCGCGCTGCCGCCGCTCGCCGCGCCCGACGCGTTCTGCTCGCGCGGGAGGAGTGACGCCGCGACGCCGCCCGCGACTCCGGCGAGCCCGGCCGCGACCTCACCCGCGTTGCGCGTGGCGACGCCGTGCACCACCGCCTGCGTCGACGCGCGCCCGGCCGCCGCGAGGAGCACCGAGCCCTGCGCGCCGAGGAAACCCGCGACCCCGTCTTGCGCGAACGGTTGCACGCAGGCGCAGACGATCCACTGCGGCTCGCGATCGAGCGGCTCGGCGATGCCCGGCCCCATCGCCCGCATCTGGTCGACGTAGCGCGTGAGCGTGCGGAGCGCGTCTTCGGTGTCGACCTGGCCGCCGTACATGGTGATGGTGGTGCGCACGCCGGCCTGCTTCGCGCGCTGCGCCGCGAGGAAGTCCTGCACGAGCATCGCGCGCTGTTCCTCGCCGTAGTCGAGGAAGTGCGGGCGGTCGGGCCGGTAGAGGTACGCGCCGCCGCGATCGCCGGTCTGCATCGAGCGGAGCTGATCAACGACCGAGTTCACCGCGTAGCGGGAGCCCTGGTGCTGGTAGCTCCACACGTGACACGGCTCGTGGCCGAGGAGCACGCCGTTGTACGAGTCCCACGATTCGTCGTCGGGCTCTGCGGGCAGCGTGGTGCCGGGCTTCACGTTCCAGCGTGGATCAGTCGGGTCGATGTGAATGGTGTTGCCCACCACCATCGCGCCTGCGCCCATGGTCTGCACGCCGGTGGTGAAGCAGAGGCGCACCGTGTCGGGGTCGAGCGTGCCCGCGAAGTTCTCGTGAATGCGCCGCGCCTCGAAGCGCGTCAGCCCGCGGCGCGAGACGCAATCGGTGGTGGCGAGCAGGTCGCTGACGAACACGCCCTTCTCGCGGCCGGTGCGGAGCAGCCACTCGAGGTCGACCGCGTCGACGAGGAACCCGAGCGAGCGGTGGCGTGCGGCGAGCTCGAGCACCTGTTCGAGCGACACGGCGTTGGTCTCGCCCGCGACTCGTCTCAATGCGTCGAGCAACGCGGCGATGCGGTCGGGGGCCGGCTGCGGCAGCGCGCGCTCGTCGGCCAGCGACAGCGCGAGGCCGACCAGCAGGCGCTCACGCTCGGTCGCGCCGAGCTTCCGCAGCAGGAAGTCGTCGGGCACGTCGGTCGGCGAGAGGGGCTGGCCTGCGGGGCGAGGCGCGGTACCGCCAATGAAGCGGAGCATGAGAGGACTCTACCGGGCGGGTCCGACATTCCAGGGTCAGCGGAGCGTCGCCTCGAAGAAGCGGACAGCGCTGGCGGAAAGCCGGGCGTGGGTGGTGGCGCGGTCCACTCCGGGTGGATCGCGGCAGAGCGGCGGCGCTTCGGCGGCGAAGGCCGGCGGGCACGGCGCGAGGAAGACGAAGTGACCGGCGCCAGCGACTTCCTCGACGCCCTCGAGCGTGCGCAAGCCCTCGCGCACCGGCAGGGCGTTCTCTGCGGGCAGCAGCACTTCGTCGGCGGTCGCGAACGCGAGGTGCACGGGCACGGTCACCGCGTCGAAGGCGCCTGGCCCGAAGAAGACGCCGAGCGGGGCCATCACGAACGCGGCCTTCACGCGCGGGTCGCTCGTCGGCTGCGAGGGCATTCCCGGGTCGACGCGAGCCTCGCCGCACAGCTCGCCGTCTTTCGGGTGGCGCGTGCAGTAGCCCGTGAGACGGCCGAAGTCGGGGCGCGCGCCGACGGTGAGCAGGCTCGTGTAGCCGCCCGCGGAGAACCCCGCGACGCCGATGCGCTGCGGGTCGATGACGGTCGAGAAGCGTGCGTCCGAGAGCACGGCGTCGATGGTCGCGCGCACCTGCCATGCGCGGCCGAAGAGGACACGAGCGGTGCCGACGCCCGAGAGGTCTCCGGCGGTGTCACCGAGGTGCTCGGGCGCGGCGACGATGAAGCCTGCGCGCGCGAGGGCGGTGGCGAGGTCGTGGTGGCCGAAGCGGCTGCCGCCGTGGCCGTGCGAGAGGATGATCAGCGGGTGGGCGCCGGGCGCGGGATCGGCGTCGAGCGCGTCGACCCACCATGGGCCGCGCTGCACGGGTTGGCCGGTGAGCGGTTGCGCGGGTGGGAAGAAGAGCGCGATGCGCATCGGGCGCTGCGTCGCGGGGTCGGTGGTGGTGAGCGTCGAGAAGCCCACCAGCGGGCCTGAGGGTGACGGCGGAAGGTCGGCGTGCGCGCAGGAGAAGAGGAGACACGCGCTCAAGACGGAGAGGGCTCGCACGGGGCGGAGCTTCGGTGCTGTGGCCGGGCTCGAGCCAGCACGGAGTGAAGCTCCCTCTCCCCCTGGGGAGAGGGTTGGGGTGAGGGGAGACGCCGGCGTGTGAGGCATGCGCGGAAAGAAGCCACGGCTCATCGCCGTACAGCTGACTCCCCTCACCCCGACCCTCTCCCCACGGGGAGAGGGGTTAGAGCTTCAGCTTCTTCACCGTCGTCTTGCCGGCGTTGATCTCGACCTCGATGGTCTGCTTCAGGCCCTTCTGATCATTCACCAGGGTCAACGAGTGAAACCCCGCCGGAAGCGGGAAGTCGACGAGCGGCGTGTCGCCGAGCTTGCGGCCCTTGAGAAACACCTCGGACCACGGCGTCGAGTCGAGCGTCAGCTTCCCGCGCGCCGCGGCGACGGGCGTCTTCTTCGGCGGCTCGTCGACCTTCGGCGGCTCGACCGGCTTCACCGGCTCGACGGGCTTCACCGGGTCCGCCACCTTCACCGGCTCCTTCGGCGGCTCAATCACCTTCGGCGGCGGGTCGCTCTTCACCACCACGACCTCGGGCTTCTTCGCGGCGTCGCCTCCACCACCGCTCACCGCGACGCCGATGATGATCACCAGCACCACCGCGGCGACGACCGACACCGCCACCACCGCGCGCTTCTTCCGCTCTCGCTCGAGGCGCGCCAGCGTCGGCTCGACGGTGGTCTTCAGGCTGACGTCGACGCCCTCGGGCTCGAGCGTGCCCTCGATGATCGGCCGCGAGCCGGTGGTGGTCGGCGGCTTCACGAGGTTCCCCGCCGGCGTCGCGAGCCCCGGCGGCGGAATGGTACCGGGCGGAAACGCGACCGCCGGCAACGAATCAGACGAGCGAATCGGCGAGAGGTGCTCGGGCAGCTTCTGCAGGTGCGAGGGCGTCTTCGCGGTCGGCTCGAGCACGTTCTGCGCGATGCGCAATTTCCCCGAGCGGCGCTCTTCCTCGAACGCCGACTTCATGTAGTCCGACAGCACGCGCTCGCTGCGGAGGTACTTCTGGTTGATCAGAAACCCCTGCAGCGCGTCGGCGAGATCAGCCGCGCTCTGAAAACGGTTGGCGAGGTCGCGGTCCATCGCCTTGAGCACGATGGCGTCGAGGTCGGGCGGCACGTCCGAGCGAATCGAGCTCGGCGCGGGAATCGGCGCCGACACCACCGCCTTCAGCGTCGCCAGGTCGCTCTCGCGCTTGAACGGCCGCGTCAGCGTCAGCAGCTCGTAGAGCACGGTGCCGAGCGCGAACACGTCAGACCGGCGATCGATCGGCTCGCCCGCGGCCTGCTCGGGTGACACGTACGCGACCTTGCCCTTGAGCGTGCCCGCCGCGGTCTTGGTGATGTTCGTCTCGGCGCGCGCGATGCCGAAGTCCACCAGCTTCACGGTGCCGTGGTACGTGACGATGACGTTCGAGGGGCTGACGTCGCGGTGCACGACGTTGAGCGGCCGGCCCTTCGCGTCGGTGAGCTCGTGCGCGAAGTGCAGGCCGGTCGCCGCGCCGACGATCATGTCGCACGCGACGTTGACGGGAATCGGCTTCTGCGCGCGCTTGGCGGCCTGCATCACCGAGCCCAGGTCCTCGCCGGGCAGGTGTTCCATCGCGAGGTAGTACTGCCCGTTGATCTGCCCGAAGTCGTAGATGCGAACGACGTTGTTGTGGTCGAGCCCCGCCGCGAGCCGCGCCTCGTCGAGGAACATCTGCACGAACTCGTCGTTGGTGCAGAGCTCCGGGAGGATGACCTTCAACACCGCGGTCTTCTCGAAGCCGTGAGGGCCGCGCTGCACCGCGAGCCAGATCTGGGCCATGCCGCCCACCGCGATGCGGCGGATCAGCCGGTACTTGCCGAACTCGATGCTGTCTTGTGGCTGGCCCGGGTCCACGAGCAGGCAAGTCTACGCGCGCGCCATGGTTTCCCCGAGTTCCGCGCCCGAAATTCCCGCGTCCAAAGTGCGCAAAGGTCGTACCCGCGCCCGCAGCCATCCGCTTGGGTCGCGCGAGGGCCGGACTAGACTCGTCGTTCCCCACGCCGCACGACTTCCGGAGCTGAAATGCCGCTGTCCGTGTGTTTGCTCGCGACTGCCGCCGTGTTGGCGGTCGCGCCGCCCGAGCTGAAGACCGCTGAGACCGCGATGGCGGCGTACAAGTACGCCGACGCGCAGAAGGCGCTGATCAAGGCGCGCGCCGCGAAGAACCTCGATCGCGCGAGCCTCCTGCGCATTCTCGAGCTGCAGGGCATCGCCGCCGGTCAGCTCCGCCAGTCGGCGCCCTCGTCTGCCGCGTTCAAGGAACTGCTGACGCTCGACCCGGCGCACAAGCTCGACCAGGACTACGCGCCGCGCGTGATGACGCCGTTCCTCGAGGCGGGCCAGCAGGTCACCGAGGCCGGTGCGCTCGAGATCAAGCCCCGGCCTCCCGAGGTGCGCGAGCGCCGCATCGTCGGCCTCTCGGTCGAGGTGCCGCGCGACGCGATGAAGCTGGTGCGCTCGGTGGTGTTCCACCTGAGCCTCGGCGCGGTGTGGCAAGACAAGCCGCTGGCGCTCACCAACGGCACCGCGTCGGTCGCGACCGATGGCGCCGAGGTGCAGTGGTGGGTCGAGCTCATCGGCGACAACCAGGCGCAGCTCGTGACGCTCGGCACACCAGACGCGCCGCTCACCGCCACGCCGCCTCCGCCGGTGGTGACCGCGCCGCCTCCGCCGACGCCGGTCGCCGAGCCGGTGGTGACGAAGCCCGTCGACACCGGGAGCGGCGGCGGCGTGCGCACGGCTTCCTACGTGGTGCTCGGTGGCGCGGTGGTGACCGCGGGCGTCGGCGTGGCGATGGGCGTGATGTCGAACTCCGCGCTGAGCAGCATCACCCAGGCGCAGCGCAACGCGCAGGGGCAGATCACCGGGCTGACCGAGCGTGAAGCGGTCGCGCGCGGCCAGCAGGCGGCGACGCAGGGCACCATCGCCAACATCTGCTTCGTCGGCGCGGGCGTGCTCGGGGCGACCGGCGTGGTGATGTGGCTGGTCGGTGGCCCATCGGCGCCGACGAAGGTCTCGCTCGCGCCGGCCGCGGGTGGCGCGGTGATCAGCGGGAGCTTTCCATGAAGACGCTTCGCTTCCGTGAGTGGGCAGCGGCCGCGGCGCTGGCGTGCGCGTGGTTGTCGGGCTGCAGCTGCACCCCGCCCGACCTGAGCAAGGAGACGTTCGCCTGCTCGACCAACGACGACTGCGCCGAGGGCCACGTGTGCTCCGGCGGCGTGTGCGTCGCGAGCGGTGCGGGCGGCGGCGGCGGCACGACGGGCGGCGGCAGCGCGAACGGCGGAGGCGCCTCGAGCGGCGGCGGCGGCGGAACGCTGACCGGCGGCGGCGCAGCGACCGGCGGCGGCGCAGCGACCGGCGGCGGAGGCCCGACGGGTGGCGGCACGGCTGGCGGCGGCACCGCGACCGGCGGCGGAGACCCGATGGGCGGCGGCGCGGCGACGGGCGGTGGCACCGCGACGGGCGGTGGCACCGCGACGGGCGGCGGCAGCGCGACGGGCGGTGGCAGCGCGACGGGCGGCGGCGGAGGCTGCACTCCCGAGACCGACGTGCAGTTCTGTCAGCGCCTCTCGAAGAACTGCAACTCCTTCACCGGCACCGACAACTGCGGCAACGCGCGCACCGCGAGCTGCGGCACGTGCACCAACCAGTTCTGCACCAACAACACCTGCACCGGCACCTGCATGCCGGAGAGCGACGCGGCGTTCTGTTCACGCCTCGCCAAGAGCTGCGGCAGCTACACGAACCTCGACAACTGCACGCAGCAGCGCACGGTCGCCTCGTGCGGTACCTGCTCCGCGCCGCTGGTGTGCGGCGGCAACGTGACGCCAGCGGTGTGTGGCGGCGGGCCGGTCTGCTCCGTCGACGGCTGGTGCTGGAGCACGCCGCTCATCCAGGGCCTGCACCTCGGCGACACCTGGGCGGCGGCGGCGAACGACGTGTGGGCGGTGGGCGACTTCGGCACGGTGCTGCACTGGAACGGCACCGCGTGGCAGGCGGCGATCTCCAACACCGGCGACAACTTCTACGCCGTGTGGGGCACCGGCCCGAACGACGTGTGGGCCGCGGGCTCGAGCACCCAGGTCGCGCACTGGAACGGCGACACGTGGACCGCGTCGAACCTCCCCGGCAACGGCTTCGCGCTCATCGACCTGTGGGGCTCGGCGTCGAACGACGTGTGGGCGGTGGGAGAAGGCGGGCGCATTCGCCGGTGGAACGGCAGCGCGTGGACCACCAGCACCAGCAACATCACCACCGACCTCCACGGCGTCAGCGGCAGCGCGGCCAACGACGTGTGGGCGGTCGGCCTCAACGGCGTCATCCTCCATTGGAACGGCAGCGCGTGGTCGCCTTCGACGAGCGGCACCACGGCGACGCTGGAGCGCGTGATGGCGTTCAGCCCCTCGCTCGCCTTCGTGGTCGGAGACAACATCGTCCTCAAGTGGGACGGCATGAGCTGGGCGCAGGCGACCACCGGCCTGCCGGGCGGCTACTACTTCAACACCGTGTGGGGCTCGGGCCCGAACGACGTCTGGGCGGTCGGTGACAACGGCATCGTCGCGCGGTGGACGGGCAGCACGTGGTCGGTGAGCTTCCTCGGCACGCGGTGGTGGCAGGGCGTGTGGGGCGCGGGCGGCCAGGTCTTCGCGGTGGGCGCGGGCGGCTCGACCCAGCGCTTCAACGGCACCGCGTGGGCCTCGCTCACCAGCGGCACCAACGACGACCTGTTCGCGATGTGGGCGTTCTCCGCGACCGACCTGTGGGCCTTCGGCGCGAACGGGTTGGGCCAGCGCTTCAACGGGTCGACGTGGGCGCCCCTCAACACCGGCCTGGCGCGCAACGTCTACGGAGTGTGGGGCTCGTCGGCGAGCGACCTCTACGTGGTGGGCGAGAACACCTTCCGCCGCTTCAACGGCACGACCTGGGCGAACGTGAGCGGCCCGCCGAACAGCGTCTACTTCGACATCACCGGGCTGGCGGCGAACGACGTCTGGGCCGGCGGCGTCGACGGGCTCGTGGTGCGCTTCAACGGCACGACGTGGGCCACCGTCAACACCGGCGCGCCCACGCTCAACGACTACAACGACCTGCTGGAGCTCAGCTCGACCAACGTGTGGGGCTTCGGCGACAACGGCTTGCTCGGCCACTGGAACGGCACGAACTGGACGGTGCTCACCCCGCCCACCAGCAACACGCTCGAGACCAGCGCAGCGTCGGGCCCCAACGACATCTTCGCCGCGGGCGCGAACGGCACCATCGTGCACTACGACGGCACCAACTGGACCGACGTGACCCCGTCGAACAGCAACGGCGCGCACATCTTCGGCATGTCGATGGTGGCGCCCGGGCAGGTGGAGGTGGTCGGCAACAGTGGCTTCAACGCGCTGTTCACGCTCTCGAGCGGCATGCTGACCTACGCTGACGCGCCGCACACCTTCGACCTCTGGGACGTGTGGACGATGCCGGGCGGGCGCCTCTACGCGGTGGGGAGCTACGGCTCGGTCATCACGAAGTGACTGTCGGTCACGACCGACAGTCGGTGTAACGGCGCGACGCCGCGGGACTCGTTAAGAGGGTGCCCGTGACTTCGCCCTTCATCGCCGCCACCGCGCGCGCGCTCCCGCCGCACTACCACTCCCAGGCCGAGCTCTCGCAGGCCCTGCAGGACTACTGGCGCGACGGCGGCCACCACTTCAACAAGGCGCGCGTCGACAGCCTGCACGGCTCGGTGCAGGTGCAGGGGCGGCACCTCGCGATTCCGATGGCCGACTACGCGCCGCTCGACACCTTCGAGAAGCGCAACGCGGTGTGGATCCGCGAGGCCGTGAAGCTGGGCGAGCAGGCGGTGCGGGCGGCGGTGGAGCGCGCGGGCGTGAAGCTCACCGACATCGACGTGCTGTGCTTCACCAGCATCACGGGCCTGGCGACGCCGAGCATCGACGCGCGGCTGGTGAACGTGCTCGGGCTGCGCAACGACGTGAAGCGCGTGCCCATCTTCGGCCTGGGCTGCGTGGCGGGCGTCGCCGGCACCGCGCGCGTGAGCGACCTGCTGCGCGGCTTCCCCGACGCGACGGCGGTGCTGCTCTCGGTCGAGCTGTGCAGCCTCACCGTGCAGCGCAACGACCTCTCGCTCTCGAACATCATCGCCTCGGGTCTCTTCGGCGACGGCGCGGCGGCGGTGGTGGTGCGCGGCGGCGGCAGCAAGGGCCAGGGTCCGCGCGTGCTCGCCAGCGAGTCGGTCTTCTACCCGCAGACCGAAGACGTCATGGGGTGGGACTTCCTCGACTCGGGCTTCAAGGTGGTGCTCTCGGCGCGCGTGCCCGAGATGGTGACCACCAACGTGCGCGGCAACGTCGACGGCTTCTTGAAGAAGCACGGGCTCACGCGCGGCGACATCACGCACTGGGTGGCGCACACCGGCGGGCCGAAGGTGCTGGAGGCCTTTGAAGTCGCACTCGAGCTGCCGAAGGACGCGTTGGCGCGCAGCTGGGCCTCGCTGCGACAGGTGGGCAACCTCTCGTCGTCGTCGGTGCTCTACGTGCTCGATGATCTCCTGCGCTCGGGCGCGGCGAAGAGCGGAGACCGCGGGCTGATGATGGCCATGGGGCCGGGCTTCTGCGCGGAGCTCGTGCTGCTGCAATGGTGAGCTCGCTCTGGCTCTATACGGGCCTCGTCGCGCTGGTCGGCCTGGAGCGCCTGGTCGAGGTGCGCGTATCGGTGCGCAACGCGAAGTGGGCGTTTCAGAACGGCGGCGTCGAGCACGGAGAGGGCCACTACCCCTTCATGGTCGTCTTCCACACGGCGTTCCTCGTGTGCTGCGTCGCGGAGCCGTGGCTGCTCGATCGACCCTTCGTCTCGCCGTGGGGCTTCGTCGCGCTCGGTGCGGCGGTGCTCGCGATGGCGCTGCGCTACTGGGCCATCACCACGCTCGGTCCCCGGTGGAACACGCGCGTCATCGTGCTGCCGAAGGAGACGAGCTCGCTGGTGACCGGCGGCCCGTACCGCTTCGTGCGGCACCCGAATTACGTGGCGGTGGTGCTCGAGCTGCTCGCGCTGCCGCTGATTCACGGTGCGTGGCTGACGGCGATCGTCTTCACGGTGGGCAACGCGCTGCTGCTCAAGGTACGCATCGGCGTCGAGGAACGTGCGCTTGGCCTCGAGTGATCAGGTGACGCTGACCTGCCGCGCGGCGACGAAGGCCGACCTGCCGGCGATGCTCGCGTTGTTGAGCGACGACACGCTGGGCACGAAGCGCGAGGCGGCGGTGACCGATGAGCGCTACCTCCGCGCGTGGGACGCCATCGCGGCTGATCCGCACCAGCACCTCGTGGTCGCGGAGCTGGGCGGCGAGGTGGTGGGCATGCTGCAGGTGACGCGCACGCCAGGGCTCTCGCGCGCCGGGGCGTGGCGGGCGACCATCGAGTCGGTGCGCATTCGGGCGGATCTCCGCGGGCGCGGGCACGGAGAGACGCTGATGCGCTTCGCCATCGAGCTCGCGCGCACGCACGGCTGCCGGCTGGTGCAGCTCACGTCTGATCAACGCCGCACCGAAGCGCACCGCTTCTATGGGCGCCTGGGCTTCAAGGCCTCGCACACCGGGTTCAAGCTCGAGCTGCCATGAGCGCGAAGGTCGACGTCGCCGTCATCGGAGGAGGACCTGCGGGGCTCGCCACCGCCATCGGTGCTGCGACGCGCGGGCTCTCGGTTTCTGTCTTCGACAAGCAGGCGTGGCCCATCGACAAGGCGTGCGGCGAAGGGCTGATGCCGTCGGGGCTGTCGGCGCTCGAGCGGCTCGGCGCGTTGAAGCACCTCGACTTGGCAGAGAGCGCGCCGTTCGAGTCCATCACCTACGTGCAGGAAGACGGCACGCGGGCGGTGGGCGCGTTGCCTCCTCCCGGTGGGCTCGGGGTGCGGCGGCTGGCGTTGTCGTCGGCGTTGCGCGCGCGCGCGGCGGAGGTCGGCGTGAAGCTGCGCGAGACGACCGGCGTGCGCGGGCACCGGCACGTCGAGGGTGGCGTCGAGCTCGAGCTGGACTCGGAGCGCGTGGTCGCGAAGGTCCTGGTCGGTGCGGATGGACTCAACTCGCTGACGCGGCAACGCGAGGGCTTGAGCGGTCCGGTGGCGGATTCGCGACGCTTCGGATTGCGGCGGCACGTGCGCGTCGCGCCGTGGGCGAAGACGGTCGAGGTGCACTTCTCGGCGGGCGTGGAGGCGTACGTGACTCCGGCGGGGCGCAAGCGCGTCGGCATCGCGTTCCTGTGGGAAGCGGCCGCGGCGCCGGAAGACGTCTCGTTCGAGGCGTTGTTGTCACGCTTTGCTCCGCTGAAAGAGCGCGTGGGCGCCGCGGAGTTCGATTCGAGCGCGCGCGGAGCGGGGCCGCTCTTGCAGCACGTGAAGCGGCGGGCGGCGAACCGCGTGGCGCTCATCGGCGACGCCGCGGGTTACGTCGATGCGATTACCGGCGAGGGGCTCACGCAGGCGCTCGAGGGCGCGGAGGCTTTGGCGGCCGCGCTCCCTGAAGTCATCTCGCGCGACGGCGCGGTGGAAGCGTTCAGCGCGTGGGAAACGACGATGGAGAAGTCGTTCACCCGGTACGCGCGGCTCGCGAACTCGGTGCTCTTCCTCGCGCGGCGGCCTGCGTTGCGCCGCGCGGCGGTGGTGGCACTGTCGAAGTCTCCGGCGCTCTTCGGACAAGTGCTCGCCTGGGCGCTGTGACCTTGTCTCCCTCTCCTCTTCAGAGGAGAGGGCCGGGGTGAGGAGAAACCACCGAAGCGCAGTCCTGGTTTCCCCTCACCCCAACCCTCTCCCCCTCGGGGGGAGAGGGAGCAAAGTGCTCACACCTTCGCGCCGAGAAACGCATCGAGCCGCGCGACGCGACCGCCCTCGACGGTGAGCACGTGCACGCCCACCGCATCCCACGCCCCGGCCGCGTTCTTCTGGAACATGGTGAACGCCGGCTGACCATTGGCGCGCGCCGCCTCGCAGCGGAAGGTGCCCTTCGACCCCGGCACGAGCACCATGCCCGCGATGGCCTCGCCGATGTGCGCCGCGCCATGGAACCACACGGGCATGGGCGGCATGGTGAGCACCGCGTCTTCCTTGAGCAGCGCCACGAGCAGCCCGACGTCCGACTGTTCCCACGCGTCGATGTAGCGCTTGAGGAGTGAGCGCGTTTCCTCGTCTTCAGGCACGCTCGGGCGCACGGCCTTCGATTCTTCGAGCGTCGAGCGCGCGCGCTGGAGCGCCGAGTTCACCGCGGCCACCGAGAGGTCGAGCAGCTCGGCGCACTCGCTGGCCTGCCAGCCGAGCACGTCACGGAGCAACAACACCGCGCGCTGCCGCGGCGGCAACGTCTGCAGCGCCGTGAGGAAGGCGAGCGACACGCTCTGCCGACGCGAGTAGCGCGCCTCGGGCGAGTGCTCTTCCGGTTCGATCCACTCGTCGGGAATCGGCTCGAGCCACGGCACCTCGGGCTGCGGCTGCATCGCGGTGCCCGGCGTCGACGCGCCGTGCAGCACGTCGGGGAGCACGCGGTTCTTCCGCTGCTCCAGGGCGTTGAGGCACGCGCTGGTCGCGACGCGGTACAGCCAGCCGCGCAGGCTCGAGCGACCCTCGAAGCCCGACAGCCCCTTCCACGCCTTCACCAGCGAGTCCTGCAGGAGGTCCTCGGCGTCGTGCGTGGAGCCCGACATGCGGTAGCAGTGCGCGCGCAGCTCGCGGCGGTACGGCGCGACGAGGGTCTCGAAGGCCTTCTGATTTCCGGCACGTGCGGCGGCCAGCGTCTCGGCGCTCTCGCTCATGCGGGACTCATTGCACGCGCACCGATGAGTTTTCAACGCGGCGTCGGTCTTCTCCCACGCAACGACCAACCCGTTTCACCGGAGAGACCAATGAGCTTCGACCATGTGCTGCTGTGCATCCGCGGAACGCTCGCGGATGGGACGGATCATGCCCGCGCGCGGGACACCCACAACGCGACGGCTGGCAACCCCGAGGGCGTGGCTGCGGCGCGCGCGCTCGGCGACCTGAGCCACAAGGTGTACACGGCGGTGAACGTCGAGAAGAACGGCGCGAAGCAAGACGAGCTGCTGATCCTCGACATCTGGCAGACGCCCGAGGCGATCCAGAAGTTCTTCGGCTCGCCCGCGGTGCAGACCGGCGGCGCGAAGTTGTTCAAGCAGCGCGACCCGGTGGTGTTCATGCCGGCGAAGGGCGCCTTCGGCTTCAACATCGTGGCGCCCATGCAGAAGAACGACCGCTACATCGGCCTGCTGCGCGGGAAGGTGAAGTCGCCCGAGGCGGCCATCGAGGCGTTCGGCGCGAGCGGCAAGAAGCACCAGAACCTCGCGCGGCAACGCGGCCAGCTCTCGCACGAGCTCTACGTGCGGCTCGACGGCCCGGGGAAGGACGGCCTCATCGAGATTCTCGGCGTCGACACGTGGTTCGACCCCGAGGGCATGGCGAAGCACTACCAGGAGACGATGGGGCCGCTGATGTCGCTGTTCCCCGAGCCGCCGGTGACGAGCATCTGGAATCCGCCGGCCGGCCTGTGGGTCGAGTGGTGAATTCGAGCCGGTGATGTGTTTGCGTTCGCCCGCATGAACGGAGCCGTCCTCGCAGCGGGCGCAGTCAAACTCTTCATCGGCATCGGGCTGGGCGGCTTCGGCGTCGCGCTGACGTGGAAGGCGTTGGTGCGGCTCCTGTCGTCGGGCGAGGGCGTGCCGCTCGAAGACAACCCGGCGGCGGGGCTGCTCCACGCGAGCGCGCTCTTGTCGCTGGGCATCCTGGTGCGGCAGGTGCTGTCGGCGCTGTTCGACACCATCGACGTCTTCATGCTGCGCGGCGAGTTCCTGAAGATGTTGCCGCGCGTGCTGCTCTTCGGCGGCCTGCACATCGGGCTTGCACTGAGTATCGGCGCCGGAGTGCTGGTGCTCGGCGTGTGGATCTTCAACCGCCTGACGCCGGGCATCGACGAGGTGGCGGCGGTGCGCGCGGGCAAGCTCGGCCCCGCGCTCGTGCTGGGCGCCATCATCGTCACGCTCGCGCTGCTCACCGCGCCGGGTCTCGAGGCGCTGCTCTCGGGGCTCATTCCGCTGCCCGCGCTGCCTGAGGGCCTGGGAGCGACCGCTTCGTGAGATGGGCCGCCGCCCCAGGGCAACCGCCCGCGCCGCGGTACGTGCACCCGCCTCCGCCTCCACAGGCGAAGAAGGGCGGAGGGTGCTTTCGCGTCGTGTTGGCGCTGGGGGCACTCTCGTTCTTCTTCTGCTGCTGCATCCTCTCCGTGGTCGCCGAGTCCGCGAAGGATCCGCTCGACTGGAACTCGGTGGTGCAGAACGCGCCGGACGTCGGCGGCCCGCGCACCAACCTCGGCAACGCGCTGGTGCCCGACGACCTGCCCGCGTCTGACGCGCGCCACTACGCGTGGAAGAACCGCTTCCTCACGTTCGAGCTCGGCTACGGCCTCTCGAGCGACGTGCACGACGAGATCGAAGACAACTTCCAGGACCTCTCGCGCACGTGGTCGTACAAGCCGGGCGAGGGCACCAGCTTCACGTGGATTCCGCCCGAGGCGTGCCGGAACCGCGAGTGGGCTTGCGTGTTCGACTCGGTCACGCGCGACAACGGCGAGTACGTGAAGGCGCTGACGGCGCTGTTCAAGGCACGGCGAGACGCGGAAGGCCTCGACGCGCGCGCGACCACCGAGCTGGTCGTCACCTTCGTGCAGAACATCAAGTACCGCCTGCCCACCGAGGAGACCGCCGCGTTCGGCCTCTTGCCTCCGGCCATCGTGGTGAGCGACGGGAGCGGTGACTGTGACTCGAAGGCGCTGCTCGCCACGGTCATCCTGAACCAGCTCGGCGTCGACGCAGTGGTGCTGCTCGCGTCGGGCCTGGGTCACGCGGCGCTCGGCGTCAACGTGCCGACCGCGTACCGGAAGTTCGGCAAGAAGTACTCGTTCGTCGAGGTGACGACGCCGGGGTGGCCCATCGGCAAGGTGCCGCCCGACTACGACATCGCGGGCGCGTGGAAGGTGATTCCGGTCGCCGTACAGAGGTGACCCAGGGTCGCTGCTCACCCGTTGCGCGGCGAACGCGTGGGCGTCACATCTTTCTCGTGCGCATCGGGTCGGCCTGGTCGAGCGGAGTGGAAGGCATCTCGCGTGCGACGGCGAACTTCGAAGCGGCGGCGGCTCAGACGTACGACGCGACGGTGCCGACGGACTCGGTGAGCATCGGCGGCGGAGGTGACGACCTCATCGCCGCCACCACGGGGCAGATGCAGGCGTCGGTGTTGCTGAAGGCCAACGTGAAGTTGCTGCAGAGCTCGCAGCAGATGGACGACGTGCTGCTGCAGTTGCTCACGCGCTGAGTTCAACGGCACCACCCGCGCCATGGCGTGCCAGTAGCCACGCGCGGGCAACGCGCTAGCTTCGGCCGCCGATGCTGCGACCCGCTGTCCTGCTGCTGAGCCTCTCGCTGGCGAGCGCGCACGCGGCTCCACCGGCGCAACGCGAGGCGACGGTGCAGATCGCGCTCGTCGACAAGACCGCGTCGCTGACCGCGCGAATCGCGCCCAACCGCGCGCACGTGCCGAGCGTCGGCGTGATGGAAGAGGTGGCGAGCGGCACGGGCGACCAGTGGCTCACCACCTTGTGGCAGGCGGTCTTCGTTTCCACGCAGGCGACCGGCACGAGCCCGCTCGATTTCGAGTTCACGCTGCGCGTCGGCGGGCCGATCGATGGACCGTCTGCAGGGTTGCTCACCGCGTCGACGCTCGCCGCGCTGTTGAAGAACAAGAAGGTGCTGCCGGCGACGAGCGTCACCGGCGCGCTCAACCCTGATGGAAGCGTGGGCCCGGTCAGTGGAGTGGTCGAGCGGCTGCGCGCTGCGGGCGCGGCGGGCATCAAGCGCTTCGGCTTCCCCGTCGGTGCACGGCAACAGGCTGACGCGAGTGGCGCGGTGGTCGACCTGCTCGTCGAGGGCCAGAAGCTGGGCGTCGAGGTGAAGGAGCTGGCGAGCATCGACGAGGCGTACGCGTTCCTGACCGGTGATTCCCTCGCGCGTGGCGCCGCGGCGACCGAGGCCGAGATGGAGCTGTGGCCCGCCGAGCTCGCGGGGCTCTCGCGCATCACCGCGCAGGTGAAGCACGAGTTCGAGGAGGAGAAGGCGCAGGCAGGTGAGCTCGCGGCGCCGGCGAAGGCGCTGCTCGAGCGGCTGGCGCGCACCGCCGAAGACTTCGCGAAGAACGGCGACACGGTGCGCTCGCTCGTCGTGTGGAGCTCGGCGCTGACGACGCTGCGGGCGGCCGTGCAAGACGCGAAGTTGAGCAAGCTGCTCGACGCGCAGGACCAGAAGAGCGTGCTGGAAGTGCTGGCCGAGCTCGAGAAGGCCATCCCGCTCGAGCGCGAGGCGCTTCGGACGAAGTTGAACGCGCAGTTCCCCGCGTCGACGCGCGCGAACGACGTGTACGCGATGGACATTCTCGAGAGCGTCGTGACCCAGGGCCGGGCGCTGCGGGCGAGCGCGACGGCGAAGGAGCTGTCGACGGCCGAGGGAGACCCGGCACGCGTCCGCCGCATCGCGCTCTCGTACGCCGAAGACCTGCTGCGCCTGCGCGAAGACTTGAAGAACGGTGAGCGGTACGTCGCGCTGTACGCGTCGCTGCCTCCGCTCAAGAAGCCAAAGCCGGCCGTCGACGCCGAGGGGCTCGCGCGCTGGTACGTGTCGGCGGGCGCTGCGTCGGTCGCGTCACTCAAGACACGCGCGAGCGACAGCGCGTTCGAGAAGGACCCGGTGTGGCTCGACGTCGTCGGCTACGGCGAGCTGCTCGGGCGCGAGACCGATGCGCGGGCGCGGCTCATCCTCGCGGCGCGGCAGACGCTCGATGCGGCGGCGTTGATCAACACCTTCGACGCGCTCGGGGCCCAGGTCGACGCGAAGGGCGTGCTGTCGCTGCGCAACACGCGGGCGCTCGGGGCGCAGCTCGAGCAGGCGCGACTCCGCGTGTTCCAGTCGTGCGGGCAGGCGAAGCAGGCGCTGGGCATCATTCCGTTTCCCGCGCGCATGCGGTTCTTGAACGCGAGGGCGGCACGCGAGGGGAATGACCAGCAGAAGGTCGATGCGCTGAGCGACCTGTGGGTGGCGAACTGGTGGTGCGAGTTCGCGGCGCGCGAGAAGAAATGAGTCGCAGTCACAGCTGCCCTGGGTGGGAAGGGGCGGTGCTGATCGTGGCGAACAGGCCACACGCGGCAGCTCCTCACTGCGAGCGCCAGGGGTGCGCGGCCGGCGCTCTCTTCGTGAAGGACACCCCGGCCGGGCGATTGCCGGGCGCTGTCTCCAAAACTGCACGATCGATATAGTTTCTTATGCTTATCGTGCAAGGTTGGAGACAAGTCCCAACGAGCGGCCCGGCAGGGTCGACCTTCACATCGACTGGTCACCTGCAGCTCGGCAGGAAGTGACGGAGCACGCAAGCCGTTCGGCAGGACGTCGGCCAACCCTCACCCCACTCGTCCTCAGAGCGGCTTCTCCGCGGCCCGCACGGCCCTCGCCCACGAGGCGGCCTCACGTTCCGACAGCCCACCGCGCAGCAGCGGCGCACTCAACCCCGCGGCCTCGTCACCAAACCGTTGCGACATGGCCGCACGAAACTCGGGGTGCGACGACGCGCTCAGCTCGTATGCATAGAGCAACATCGCCTGCGCCAAATTGAGCGACGGCTGCTCTTCCGACGACGGCAACGAAGAGATGGCGTGGCACTGCGCGAGGTCGTCGTTGGTCATGCCGTTCGCCTCGGCGCCGAACACCAGCGCCCAGGGCGCGTCCGGGGCATGCGCGGCCAGCTCCCGCGGCTCGAAGTGCGGCAGCGACTCGAACGCCCGCATCGTCGTGCCGACCACCCACGTGCACCCCTCGACGGCCTCCGCGAGCGAATCGACCCGCCGCACGCGCTCGACCTGCGCGGAGAACGGATTCGGCGCCCGGTGCGAGCGCAACACGTCGCGCATCGTCTCGAGGTGCACCACCGGAGAGACGACGACCCACTCGCTCAGCCCGAACCGCGCCATCGTCTCGGCGATGGCCACCAGGTTGTCTGCGTTGCGAGGGCGAAGGAAGACGAGCCGCGGCTTCACTTCCACTCGATGGGCTGATCCGGCGTGCCCCACCCGGAGCCGTGCGCCACCCGCCGCCCGTTCGCGTTGTAGAGCTCGATGCCGAACGAGTCGTGCATGAACTGGGCGACCACCGTGAACTGCTCTCCGCCCGCGGTGAGCTTGCGCGCGATGGGCTGATCAATGAGGCCCTCGCTCCGCGTCGCCGACTTCGCCTTCGCGTCGAACGACTTGCGCGCCGACGACGACAGCTCGCTCGGGTCGAGCACGGGCAGCGCGTCGGCCTTCCACTTCGGGCTGACCAGCACCGCCACCGCGTCGCGCGCGGCGTACGTGGGAGAACGGAACGTCTCGGCGATGGTGGCCGCGAGCTGACCGACCTGGCCCATCTTCACGCGCTCGTCCGCCGACAGCCCGTTGGCATCGAGGTCGTACGCGTTGACCAGCTTGGTCTTCGCCTCGGTCAGCGCCGCCGCGATGTCCTTCTTCGTCACCGACGCGCCCGCCTTCGCGTCGCGGTGATCCATGAACCGGTAGAACGTGTCGACCAGCGTCTTCTCGGTGCCGGTGAGCTCCTTCAATTTCTTCGTCACGTCGGCGCGGCTCGCGCGGCCGTCGGTCCCCGCGGCGTCGGTGATGGTCTTCGCGGCGCGCTCGAGGACATGCGCGATGGAGGCTCGGCTGACGTTGGGCATGCGTCAGTCATAGCGCATGGTGGCCGTTCAGCTACGGTCCGCGTCCATGTCGAGACGGCTGCTGGTCGTGAGCGCAGTGTCGATGTTCTCCCTCCTCTTCACCGCGTGCCCGAAGGACAAGGGCGGCGGCGAGACTCCCGGGCCGGCCGCGAGCAAGCCGCGCGTCGCGGTGAGCATCTTCCCGCTGTGGGACATCGCGAAGCGCGTGGCGGGCGATCGCTTCGACGTGGTGCTCGTGCTCCCGCCGGGCAAGTCGGAGCACGGCTACGAGCCCACCCCGAAGGAGGTCGCGCGCGTGGTCGACGCGAAGCTGGTGGTGCTCGCCGGCTACGAGATGGACGCGTGGGCCGAGAAGCTCGTGAAGACCGCGTCGTCGTCGGTGCAGTCGCTCGCGCTCGGGCCGCAGTGCGACCCGCAGAAGTTCACCAAGGAGCACGTCGGTGAGGCCGCCGCCGCCGAGGTCGGGAAAGACGACGACGACAAGGGCGAAGAGGCCGGCGCGATGGACCCGCACTTCTGGCTCGACCCGGTGCGCATGGAGACCGCGACCGACGTGCTGGTGAAGAAGTTCAGCGAGCTCGACGCCGCGGGCGCCGAGGGCTTCAAGACGCGCGGTGACGAGGTGAAGAAGTCGCTCGCGGCGCTCGACGGCGAGATCGCCACCGCGGCCAAGGGGTGGACGAAGCGCAAGGTCGTCACCTTCCACGCGTCGATGGGCTACTTCCTCACGCGCTACCAGCTCGAGCTCGCCGCCGTCATCGAGCCGTTCCCCGGGCGCGAGCCGACCGCGAAGTACATGGCCGAGGTGCTCAAGGCGGTGAAGACCACCGGCGCCGCCGCGCTGTTCAGCGAGCCGCAGCTCGATCGCGCGCCCGCGAAGACCGTCGCTGATCAGGCCGCGCTGCCGCTCTTCGAGCTCGATCCGGTGGGCGGTACCGCCGGCGTGGAGACGTACGAGAAGCTGCTCCGCGCCAACACCGCCACGCTGGGGAAGGCGCTGCAGTGAGCGAGATTCCGGGCACGAAGCCCGACCCGTCGCTGCCGCGCGTGTTCGACGTGGTGGGTCTCGGCGTCGACGTCGACGACCGCACGCTCATCGACGACATCACCTTCTACATTCCCAAGGGTGAGTTCGTGTGCCTCTGCGGCCCGAACGGCGCGGGCAAGAGCACCTTCCTCAAGTCGGCGCTCGGGTTGATGAAGCGCACCCGCGGCGAGATCAAGGTCAACGGCAAGCCGCTCGAGGAGATGCGCGGCGCCATCGGCTACGTGCCGCAGCGCAAGACCTTCGCGCAGGACTTCCCCGCGACCGCGGTCGAGCTGGTGGTCGCCAACCTGCGCGGCAAGTGGCCCATTCGCGTGTCGGCCGAAGAGCGCGAGAAGGCGCGGCTCGCGCTGGTGCGCACCGGCGGCGAGAAGCTCATCGACAAGCCGCTCGCGGGGCTGTCGGGCGGAGAGACGCAGCGCGTGTTCCTCGCGCGCGCGATGGTGACCAACCCGGAGCTGCTCATCCTCGACGAGCCCACCGCGGGCGTCGACGTGAAGGGCCGCGCGGAGTTCCTCGAGCTGCTCGCGGGCATCTCGAAGAGCGACGCCATCGCGGCGATTCTCGTCACGCACAACGTCGCCGCGGTGACGAAGACCGCCGAGCGCATCGTGTACCTGGAAGCGGGTCGCCTGGTCGCGTGGGGCCTGCCCGAGGAGCTGCTCGGCCACGAACGCCTGTCCGCCCTCGCCTTCCGCCCCACCGACCACAAGGCCGCGCCCGATGAGGACTGAGCGATGAACTTCCTCCTCGAGCCACTGTCCCTGGAGTTCATGCAGCGCGCGATGCTCGCGGGCGCGGTGGTCGCCGGGCTGTGCGCGCTCATCGGCGTGTTCGTCGTGCAGCGCGGGCTGTCGTTCCTCGGTGATGGCCTCGCGCACGCGTCGTTCGGCGGCCTCGGCCTCGGGCTGCTGCTCGGCGTGTCGGTCGACCAGGCCGGCTGGGTGTCGCTGCCCTTCACCCTCGCCGTCGCGATGGGCATCGTCTACGTGCTGCGGCGCGGGAAGCTGCGCGGTGACGTCGCGACCGGCGTGTTCTTCTCGGTGTCGTTCGCGCTCGGCATCTTGTTCCTCGGATTGCGCAGCACCTCGGCCCAGCCTGTCAACGTCGAGTCGGTGTTGTTCGGCAGCATCCTCGCCATCTCTCCGCACAACTTGTGGATGGTGCTGGGCGTCGCGGCGCTGACGTTGGTGTTGTTGATCAGCACGTGGTCGCGGCTGGCGTACGCGACGTTCGATCCCGACCTCGCGGCGCTGTCGGGAGTGCCCGTCGCGGCGCTCGACTACCTGCTGCTCGGGCTCACCGCGTTGATCATCGTGGTGTCGGTGAAGACGGTCGGGGTGGTGCTGGTGTCGAGCTTCATCGTCATTCCCGCCGCCATCGCGCGCATGTTGGGGAAGACGTTGTCGGGCGTGGCCGCGTGGGCGCTCGTCGTCGGCGTCGGCGCCAGCATCGTGGGGTTGATCGCGAGCTACCACCTCAACGTGGCGAGCGGCGCGACCATCATCTTGACGCTGGGGTTGCTGTTCGGCGTCGTGTTGATCACTCGACGCAAGTAGCTCCCTCTCCTCTGCAGAGGAGAGGGTTGGGGTGAGGAGAGACACTTTCCACCGCCGTAAGGTTCACTCCTCACCCTGACCCTCTCCTCTGGAGAGGAGAGGGAACACGGGGTATTCGCGCTGTCCTCGTGTCCGCACGTCCTGCTCGCGCCGTTGGCTGGTGGCTCGTCGCCGTCTCGATCGCCGTCTTCATCCAGGTCGGCCTCGGCGGCATCACGCGCCTCACCGACTCGGGCCTGAGCATCACCGAGTGGAAGCCACTGCTCGGCGTCATCCCGCCGCATGACGAGCCGGGCTGGCAAGACGCGTTCGGCAAGTACCAGCAGATTCCCCAGTTCCAGCTCCTCAAGCGGCACCTCACGCTCGACGAGTTCAAGTTCATCTACTTCTGGGAATGGTTCCACCGCCTGTGGGGCCGGCTGCTGGGCGTCATCTTCGCCGTGCCCGCGCTCGTCTTCTGGCGTCGCAAGCAGCTCGCCGGGCTCGGGCGCCGCATGCTGGTGCTCTTCCTGCTCGGTGGAGCGCAAGGCGCGCTCGGCTGGTTCATGGTCGCCAGCGGCCTGCAGGACCTCGTGTACGTGAGCCACCTGCGGCTCGCGGCGCACTACTCGTTCGCGCTCTTCCTGCTCGTGGCGCTGGTGTGGAACGCGGCGTCGATTCTGCGCACCACGCCGGTCGTCGGCGCGACCGACCGCATGCGGCAGCTCACGTGGGGCCTCGTCGCGGCGCTCGCGGTGCAGCTCACGTGGGGCGCGTTCATGGCGGGGCTCAAGGCGGCGTTGATGGCGCCGACGTGGCCGACCATCAACGGCCAGTGGGTGCCCGACGCGGTGTGGAGCTCGGTGCCGTGGAACGACCCGCTCTCGGTGCACTTCATCCACCGCACGCTGGGCTTTACGCTGCTCGCGGCGTTCATCGCGTGGCTGGTGTGGACGCGGAAGGTGCTCGGGCCCGAGCGCCTCGCCGTGGTGGCGCTCGCGGCGGTGCAGGTGACGCTCGGCGTGCTGGTGCTCCTCTACGGCCCCATCGGCGACTTCCTGCTGTGGCTCGGGCTCGCGCACCAACTGGTCGGCACCGCGCTCACGGTCGCGCTGGTGGTCAGCGCGCACGCCCTGCAGACTGCGCCGCGCCCATGACCTCCCCCAAAGTCACCGTCGATCGCGAAGGCCACGTTCTCCTCATCGGCATCAACCGCCCCGAGAAACGCAACGCGTTCGACCTCGCGACGATTGATCAGCTCGGCGCGGCGTACGAGCAGCTCGGCACCGACGACTCGCTGCGCGTCGGCGTGCTCTACGGCCACGGAGATCATTTCTCGGCCGGGCTCGATCTCGCCGAGGTGGGCCCCGCGGTCGGTGAGAAGGGACCCGAGGCGCTCGCCGGCAATCACCGCTTCGACCCGTTCGGCATCTGGCGGCCGCTGGTGCCCAAGCCGGTGGTGATGGCGGTGAGCGGCATCGCGTTCACGCTGAGCATCGAGCTCGCGCTGGCGGCCGACCTCGTGGTGGCGACCAACACGGTGCGCTTCCGGCAGCTGGAGATCGCGCGCGGCATCCTGCCCTTCGGTGGCGCGACGATGCGGGCGCCTGCGCGGCTGGGCTGGGGCAACGCGATGCGCTTTCTGCTCACCGGCGAAGAGTTCGGTGCCGACGTCGCGCACCGCATCGGCCTGGTGCAGGAGGTCGTCGAGGCCGGCGAGCACGTGAAGCGCGCGAAGGAGCTCGCGCACCTCATCGCGAAGCAGGCGCCGCTCGGGGTGCTCGGCACGCTCGAGAACGCGCGCATCTTCGAGGCGCAGGGTCAGCAGAAGGCGACCGAGCACCTGCGTGGGCTGCTCGCGAAGGTGATGGCCAGCGAAGACGCCGCCGAGGGCATGATGAGCTTCGTCGAGCGCCGCGAGGCCGTGTTCAAGGGCAAGTGAGTCGCCTCGTCGTCATCGTCGCGCTGCTCGCACTGGCCAGCGCGTGCGCCCGGAAGGAAGCTCCCGTGTCCGTCGTTCATCGCCCCGCGTCGACGCTGCCGACCACCACGCTCGACTGGCTCTCGCTGCGAGACCACTTCATCGCGACCGTCGGTCCGCAGTCGGGGCAAGGGCAGCGCTTCGGGCCGCTGCTGGTGCTCGCCGACGCCACGTTCGCGCCGCGCTCGCGCTTTCCTCTCCATCCCCACCGCGACATGGAAATTCTGAGCGTGGTGCTCGAAGGAGAGATGAGCCACGTCGGTGATGGCGCGAACGGCATGACGGTGAAGCCGCGCGGTGCGCAGTTGATCAGCGCGCGCAGCGGCATGCGGCACGCTGAGGGCAACGAGACCGGGGCGCCGGTGCGCATGCTGCAGATCTGGCTCGAGCCGACGAGCTCGGGCGGAGACGCGGCGTATTTCTATCGGCAACTCCCCGCTGAGGCGGGCCGGCACCTCGTCGCCGGTGATGAGGGCATGCCGCTGCGGCTCGACGCGAAGGTGTGGTGGCTCGACGCGCCGCAACGCACGAACGTCGCGGCAGGGCGACGGGGCTACGTCATCGCGCTCTCGGGGAACCCGAAGGTCGGTGGGCAGGTGCTCGCGGTGGGTGATGGCGCCGAGGTGTCGAGCGGTGAGCTGGTGGTCGAGGGCACCGGCGCGGTGTTGTTGCTCGACGTGAAGTAATTCAGCGGCGGGGGCGATAGCGCTCTTCGCGCTGGTGTCGCACCGCGAGAATGAGCACCAACTCGAGCTGCGGAACGTAGCGATAGAGGACGACGTAGCCGCTCGCGCGCTTGCCAACGATGAGTTCTCGGCTCCCGCGGCCGGCCGGGCGGCCAATCTCCGGGCTGCCGGCGAGCACGCGAATCGCCGAGATGAGCTGCGCAATCCTCGTCGAGATGCTCGGTGGGTCGACCTCGTGGTCCTCGAGGTGTGCGCGAAAGCGCTCGAGGTCGTCGAACACTCCTGGGCTGAACTCGACGCGCGCCATCTTCAGCGAGCCAGTCGACGCGCCTTCGGCCTTCGGGGCTTCTCTCCGCGCGCCACTGCCTCGAGCCAGGCGACGCCGTCGTCGAGCGAGACTGTGCGTCCGTTCTTCAGGAACTCGGTCCACCGCTTCTCACCGAGCGCGTGGAACTCCGCGTCGAGCTCGAGCTCGTCGAGGCGGCGCTCCACGGCATCGAGAATGAGGGCGTGCGCGGTGAGGCCGGACTGCTTGCTGACTCTGGCGAGCCTGCTCTTGAGCGGGGGACTCAGGCGAACGGTGGTGGTGCCCATGGGCGGCACGGTAGCACAGATGTGCTACAGCGGTTCGCCGGGCCACCCCGGCACGGCTGTCGGCGACGCAAGGATCTCCGCAATCACCTCATCCATGCGCGACCCAGGCCTTCCGACCCAGGAAGCGATGATCGTCCTGTTGATGGCCGCCGCGTGAAGGAGCGCGCGCAATGGCTCGATCCGCGGCGGATCAATGCCGGCAACGATGAACCTCGTCGGAGCGTCCGGGACCACACGATTGAGGGCTCGAGCGAGGTCGACGAGCCCCTCGACGATCATCACCGGAGCCGTCGTTGCTTCGAGCGCCGCGCGAAGTGAATCGAGGTCTGCCGCCGAAATCAGCGGCGCGCCCGCGTGTGCAGCGCGCAGTTCTTCGACCGAGAGCTTCGAGACGACCACCGTCACAAGATGCCCCTCACCCCGACCCTCTCCCCGCTCGCGGGGAGAGGGAGCACGCAGTTCACTCGCCGATGAAGTGCAGCGACAGCGACCTTCGATGCGCCGCGTGCCGGTGCTCGTAGACGTACACCGCCTGCCACGTGCCCAACCGCATCACCCCGGCGTGCACGGGAATCGACACCTGCGTCTGCGTCAGCGCCGCCCGCACGTGCGCCGGCATGTCATCCGGCCCCTCGGCATCATGGGTGAACCGCCGGTCCCCATCGGGCACCAGCTCGGCGAAGAACCGCTCGAGGTCCGTGCGCACCGACGGGTCCGCGTTCTCCTGCACCACGAGGCTCGCGCTGGTGTGCCGAATGAAGATGGTGAGCAGCCCCTCGCGCGCGCCGACCGACGACAGCCACTCGCGCAGCTTCGACGTCACGTCGAAGAACCCGCGCCCGCTCGTCGCGACCGACACCTCGTGCAGCGCCTGCCTCATGGAGCCCCCACCACGTCGACCACCGCGCGATAGAGAATCTGCAACCCGCGGTGCACGTTCTTCACGCTGACGCGCTCGTTGCGGCCGTGGAACGTCGCCAGCTCGTCCTGCGTCACCTCGAACGGCACGAAGCCGTACGCGCGCGTGCCCTTTCCTCGCGCGAGGATCGAGTCGGTGAAGCCGGGGCTCACCACCGGCCCCGCCACCGCGTCCGTACGCCCCTCGACCGCGTAGCGCGCGAGCGCGTCGAAGAACGGGTCATCCATCTCCGACACCGCCGCGGGGAACGACTGCGCCGTCTCGAAGCGAATGCCCGGCACGTCCTTCACCAGCGCCTTCAATTCCTCCGTCACGCCCTCGGCCGTCGACCCGGGCAGCAAGCGGCAATCCATCACCGCCGACACCGACGACGGAATCACGTTGGGCGCGCTGCCCTTCCCGTCGAAGCCCGTCACCTGGCAGGTATCGGTCACGCCCGCGCGCGTGGTCGGCTTGCTCATCAACTTCTTCACCGCGAGCAGGTCGACGAGCGGCGGCCGCTGCAGCACGAAGCCCGACACGCCGCCGTTCTTCTCGCCCGCGCGGCGCAGCATCTCGTACAGCGCCGGCTGGATGCGCGGCTTCGGCTGACGCGCGGCGAGCTTCTCGAGCGCCTGCACCAACCTCGTCGGCGCGCGGTTGTCGGTGGGCGTCGAGCCGTGCCCCGCTTCACCCTCGGCGATGACCTTCACCCACAGCACGCCCTTCTCTCCGACCGAGATGGCGAACGAGGTCTGGTCTTCCTGGAACAGCCCGCGCACGCCCATGCCGCCCTCGTTCACGAGGTGACCGCAGTCGAGCTCGCCCCACTTCTCGTTCACCATCTGCTTCATGCCGCCCTCGGCGACTTCCTCATCGGCGACCGCGAGCAAGATGACGTCGCGCACCAGCTTCACCTTCTGCCGCGCGAGCAGCCTGAAGGTCATCAGCTCGAGCGTGCCCATGCCCTTCATGTCGAGCGCGCCGCGGCCCCAGACTTCGCCGTTCACCAGCGCGCCCGAGAGCGGCCCCGCGTCAGGCGGCCAGGTGTCGGTCTCCGCCGGCACCACGTCGATGTGAGAGAGGAGGCACAGCGGCTTCTCACCGTTCGGCGCCGTGGCCTTCAGGCGCGCGATGAGCGAGCCGCGGCCGGGCGCGAACTCCACCACCTCGGCCTCGAGCCCGTCTTCCTGCAGCTCGGCCTTCAAGAAGTCGGCGCCGCGCGTCTCGTTGCCCGGCGGGTTGATGGTGTCGATCTGCAGGTAGGCCTGCAGCACGCCCACCGCCTCGTCGCCCGTGGCGTTCCAGTCGATGGCGCTGGAGTACTTCTCGAGGCCGGGAGGCGCGGCGTGCAGCGGGCGCGGCGTCGTCTTCGTCGACCAGGCCCACGCGAAGAGCGCGAGCAGCGCCACGAGCACCACCAGGCCGAAGCGTTTCAGCATGCGCCCCTCTACCACCCCGCCCCCCTTGCGCGCGGACGACCCATTGGTTTAATGGTTAAACCAATGGACCCCACCCCCGCCATCGCCCCTCTCCGCCGCGTCGCCCGGCCCGTCGACGCGGTGGTCGAGCGGCTGCGCCGCGACGTGCTCGACGGCACCTTCCCCAGCGGCCAGTACCTCCCGCCCGAGCGCCAGCTCTCGGCGGCGCTGGGCATCAGCCGCCTCACCTTGCGCGCCGCCCTCGCGACGCTCGAGGCCGAAGGACTGGTGCGCGCGCGGCAGGGAGACGGCGTGAAGGTGCTCGACCTCGCCGAGCACGGCACCCTCGCGGTGCTCGCGCACCTCGACCTCTCCGCCCGCCCCGAGGTGCTGCGCTCGTTCCTCGAGCTGCGGCGCTCGGTGGCCGTCGACGCAGTGGCGCTGGCCTGTGAGCGCGCGTCGGCGAAGGACCTGAAGGTGCTCGCGCGGCTCGCCGCCGAGCAGGGAATCGAGACCGACACCGCCCGCTACGTCGAGCGCGACATCGCGTTCGCCCGCGCGGTGCTGGTGGCCTCGCAGTCCATCGCCGCGCTGCTGCTCTTCAACGCGCTCGCCCCCGTCTACCAGGCGCACCCGCAGCTCGCGCAGGCGCTGGTGGCCGATCGCGATCGCTCGCTGGCCGGCTACGCCGTCACCGTCGAGCTGATCCGCACGCGCGACGCTGCGTCTGCTCGCACGCTGGTGCGCGAGGCCCTCGAGCACGTCGACGCCGGCACCCTCGCCGCGCTCGCCCGGAAGTCGAAGTCGAAGCCGAAAGGAAAGTCATGAGCCTCGTTCACACGCTGCGCGGCGAGTCGAAGCGCCAGCTCCGCGACCGCATTCTCGGTGGACACCCGGTCGACCCCACCGCGCTCGAGGGCTGGGCGTACCGCGGCACCTCGCTCGGCCTGCCCCGCTTCGTCGAGAAGCTGACGTGGAAGACCTTCCAGAAGACCTTCTGGCGCGAGCCGTCGTCGGGCCGACTCCTCGGGTGGAACGTGCGGCTCGAGCAAGACGGCCTCGACGCGCCGAGCCGGCCGAAGTTGAAGCACGGCCTGCCGGTCACCACGTGGCACTACGAGGTGGTGCACCCCGAGGGCACGCCGATGCCGCGCGGCTTCGATCGCGGGCTCGTCATCGACTACGGCCGCGGCCCCGCCAACGCGCCGCTCGACACCATTCGCGTGACGAAGGACCCGCTCGTCGCCGTCGAGCCGGGCAACACCGACCTGCTCCTCGGCGTGAGCTACCTCTCGGTCGGAGGCCTCTGCCTCGAGACGCCCACGTACTTCCTGCTCGAGCGGGAGCACCCCATCACCCACGTGCCCGCGGCGATGCACGAGGCCGCCACCGCGCCGCTGCTCGCCTTCGAGCGCCGCTGGGCCGAGGTGCTCTTCGAGGCCGTGCTCGGCACCTCGCTGGGCGGCGTCGACACGCGCGACTTCTGGGAAAAGCTCGAGACGTGCACGCCGCCCTACTTCGGGCCCGGCCTGCGCGCCGCGGTGCACGCCCTCACCTTCATGCCGCTGGCGATGCCGGGCTTCCGCCGCCCGCTCTTCGCGCTCAGCCCCGAGCGGCGCCTCGACTGCGTCGCGCAGATGCACGAGAGCCGCCGCACCACGGTCCGCCAGGCGCTCGACACGGTGAAGATCCTCGCGTGCTTCGCGCTCTTCGAAGACCCGAAGCGCCGAGACCTCGCCGCGCCGTGGAGGATGGCGTCATGAGCGCGCTGGTGCACAGCGATGGCCGCGAGGTGAAACGCACGCTCACCGCGGAGGCCGACGTGGTCATCGTCGGCAGCGGCCCGGCCGGAGCGTCGGTGGCGCGCGCGTGCGCGACCGCGGGGCTCGACGTCATCGTGCTCGAAGAGGGCCACGAGGCGCGCGACTTCCAGCCGAGCGGGTTCCAGGCGATGGCGAAGCTCTACCGCGACCTCGGCACCTCGGTGGCGTTCGGGCCGACGGCGATCCCGTTTCTCCAGGGCCGCGCGGTGGGCGGCACCTCGGTGGTCAACGGCGCCATCAGCTGGAAGCTGCCCGCCGACGTGCACGCCGGCTGGGTGAAGGAAGACGCGGCGCTCGCCGACGCGCTGCCGTTCGAGGCCATCGCGCGCGCGGAGGCCGAGGTCGAAGAGCGGCTCAACGTGCGCCCCACCGACCCGAAGGTCGCCGGCGAGAAGAACCTGCTGCTCGCGAAGGGCGCGCAGGCGCTCGGGCTCGAGCACCGCCCGATTCGCCGCAACGTGAAGCACTGCGAGGGCTCGGGGCGCTGCCTCCAGGGCTGCCCCAACGGCGCGAAGCTGAGCGTCGATCGCTCGTATCTCCCCGACGCGGTGGCGCACGGCGCGCGGGTGCTCGCCGGTGTGACGGTGAAGCACGTGCGCACCGAGCGTGGCCGAGCGGTCGGCGTGGTGGGCCGCGCTGCCGGCGGGGGCGAGGTCAGCGTGTACGCGCGCCGCGCGGTGGTGATGGCGGCGAGCGCGATTCAGACGCCGATGCTGCTGCGCAACAGCGGGCTGACGCGCGGACCCGTGGGCGATGGCCTGATGGCGCACCCGGGCGTCTCGGTGACCGGGCGCTTCGATCGCCCGGTGCACAACCAGCTCGGCGCGACGCAGGGCCACGAGGTCACCGGCCTGCGCCACGAGGGCATCAAGATCGAGGCGCTGGGCTTCGACCTGTCGATCCTCGCGTCGCGCGTGCCGGGCGTGGGGCGCGAGCTCGCCGAGCGGCTGACGCACCTCGATCGCTACGCCGTCTGGGGCGCCGCGCTGCGCGCCGGAGCGAAGGGCTCGGTGCGCTCGGTCGGCGGACGCGCGGTGGTGCGCTACGGGCTGACGAAGCGCGACGTGGTGACCGCGCGCCGGGCCGTGCGCGTGTTGACCGACCTCTTCCTCGCCGCCGGAGCGCGCGAGGTGTACCCCGGACTCGCGGGTGTGCCGTCAGTCATCACCGATCGCGAGCAGGCCGCGCGCATCGAGGTCGACGGCCCGCTCGATCCCGCGGCGTACGCGATGTCGATGACGCACTTGTTCGGCACCGCGCGCATGGGCAGCGATCCTTCGCGCAGCGTGGTCGGGCTCGACTTCCAGCACCACGACGTGAAGGGGTTGTTCGTCGCCGACTCGAGCGTCTTCCCCTCGAACACTGGCGTGAATCCGCAGATCGTGATCATGGCGCTCGCCCACCTCTGCGCGCAGCGCGTGCTCTCGTCGGCGCGGCGCTAGAAGACCAGGGCCCAGCCCACGGTCGTCGTCACGCCCCCTCGTGGATTCGGCGTGACCGAGAAGAGCGGCGTCGATTGCACCGGCGGCGCCTGCGCCGACGCTTCCGCCAGCTCGCGTCCCTGGCTCGCGGTGATGAACGCGTCGGCCATGTGCGAGAGCGCGCTGATCACCCCGAGCGCGCCGAGGCTCGCGATGCCCACCGTCGGGAAGGTGCTGCCCGCGATGCCGAACCCCAGCGCCACCACCGCGTTCACCATCGCCAGCCCGAACGACACCCAGCCCACGACGCGCAACGCGACCGAGCCGGGGATGCGCGGGTCCCACCGGCCGCTCCCTGCGCCGATGGCGGTGATGGGCACGGCGACGCCGGTGAAGAGGATCGCCACCGCGCCGCTGTAGTTCGCCGCGCTGTCGCCGTTGAGCGCCATGGTGACGCCGGTGAGCACGACGATGATGCCCGCCGAGACCGCTCCCATCACGCCCGCGCCGGTGGCCCACCCGCGGTTGACCCGCTGACCGACGGGCGACGTCGACGGAACGGTCGGCGCTGTGCACTCGCCATTCTCGAGACACGTCGCGCCCGCGCTGCACGGCGGGTTGCAGCGGCTCAGACACTGGCCCTCGTTGCAGAAATATCCCGAGCGACAACTCGGCACGCACGCGGCTGGTGGTGACTGAGCCCACGCCACCGACGCCACGGACACCGCGACCGACAGCAAGCACGCGCCTCGATTCATGGGACGCCTCCGTTTGCTCGTTCGAGGCTGCTCGCGAGCAAACGAAGTGCCGCGGCGCGAACACGCAAGCCGTGCGCGCTGGCGTCAGTCCCAGTGGTAGGCGCCTTCGTCGAAGTGACGGAGGCGCGACTCCAGCTTCACGAGCGGACGGAACGCGCGGTTGGCCGGCGCGGAGGGAGTTCCGAGCTCGTCGTGCAGGTAGCCATCAGGTCCCTGCCACCGGTAGTGAACGATGAACCCGAAGAGGCGCGCTCCTGCGTAGCCGGCCGGATAGCAGACGAGCGCGAGCGTCACGGCCAGGACCACCTTGAAGCTCCGGCCTGACGGCGTGCGCGTCACCGCGTCAGTCTTAGCCCGTCACGGGCTGCGTTCGCTTGAGGTGCGCACCGAGCGCGAACGCCGCGGCGGTCAGCGCGACGCCCGACGTCACGACGCCTACGTGCACGGGTGCGAAGTGCACGCGCACCAACACCAACGCCTCGCCGAACACGAAGAGCGCGCCGAACACGACCTTGTTCCACTTCGCGAGCCACACCGGCAGGAAGATGTCGAACGCGGGAGAGGGATCGTCGGTGTAGCGCCGCGCGATCGCGGTGAGCGGGCACGCTCCGCCCGACAGCCCGAGCGCCACGCCCTCACCCGCCATCAGCACGGCGATCGCCAGCGCCCAGCCGAACTGATCAGTCAGCGCCAGCGCGGGCAACGCGATGATCGCGCCGGCCATCACCGCCCAGATCGCGGTGTGCACCAACCGGGTCGCGAGGAGTGCTCGAGCCGGGCTCATCACCAACCCCGGCAGCAACGCACGTGCCGCACTGTCTCGTCGGCGCTTCGCACGAGCGCGACGACGCACGCCTTGCAGCCGCCCGTCGATTCTTGCGGGAAACGCCTCAGCTGATCACCGTTCACCGCGGGCGGATCCGAAGGGTTCCACCGGGCACGGCCAATGCTGCCAACTGCCCCATGCGCCGGCTCTGGCTCCCCGCGGTGGCAGTCATCGCAGCGGCGCTGCTGACCTCGTCGTGCTTCACCACGCCTCGCACGTGCGGAGCGTTGAGCCAGCCGTGTTGCGCCGACGCCACGTGCTCCGCCGGCAGCTGCCAGCTCGGCGTTTGCCAGCCCTGCGGCGCGCTCGACCAGCCGTGCTGCGCTGGTGAGTGCACGACGGGCGTGTGCTTCATGGGCACGTGCTTCGCCTCGAGCTGCGGCGGCGCGGGCCAACCGTGCTGCTCCGGCGGCGCGTGCACCTCCGGCGTGTGTGTCGGTGCACGCTGCGAGACGACGTGCGGCGCGCCGGGCCAGGGCTGCTGCGAGTCCTTCCTCTGCCAGAGCGGCGCGTCGTGCGACGGGCAGCACTGCATCGGCGCGTGCGCGAATGGAAACCCGCCCGTCGGCAACACGTGCACGAGCTGCGGTGCACCCGGAGAGCCCTGCTGCCCGCCCGGTGACTCCTGCCGCGACGGAGCGTGTTGCGTGCTCGGCCAATGCGCCGCGCCCGGCATCGAGTGCGCGACGCTCGGCGGCACGTGCAACGCCGGGAGCTGCGGGGGCTGCGGTGGACTCAACCAACCGTGCTGCGCCGCGGGCCTCTCGAAGATGTGCACGGCTCCCGACAGCGCGTGCATCGATGATCAGTGTCAGCCGTGCGGCGCCGCGGGCCAGCCGTGTTGCGCGACCGGACAATGCGGCGGTGGCCTCACCTGCTTCGGCCCCATCGGCGGCGGAGGTGGCGGCTCGGGCACCGGCGGAGGCAGTGTCGGAGGCGGTCCGGGTGGAGGCAGCGGTGGCAGCGGCGGCGGCGGCGTAGCGCTGCGCGGATGCCAACCGTGCGGCGCGCCCGGCCAGCCGTGTTGCGACTCGAGCACGTGCAACGCCGGCGCGAGCTGCTCGCGTGGAAGCTGCGAAGCGTGTGGCGGGCCCGGGCAGTTGTGCTGCGACGACGCCGAGTGCGCGAACGGTGGCTGCTGCGCCGCGCAGGACTTCACGGGCCGACGCTGCGTCGCCGCGGGCGCGAGCTGCAGCACGCTCGGCGGAACCTGCGCGGGAGGCTCGTGTCGTGACGGCGGCTGCGGTGGCGAAGACCAGCCGTGCTGCGGCACCACCTGCACCTCGGTCGCGCGCTCGTGCAGCGATGGAACCTGTTCCGCCTGCGGGCGCCTGGGTGAGCCGTGTTGCTCGCTGGGCCGCTGCAGCGAGGGAACCTGCAACGGAGAGAAGTGCACGCCCTGCGGCGCGCTCGGTGATCAGTGCTGCAACTTCACGTGCGCGACAGGCGCCTCGTGCAACTTCGCCTGTCGCACCTGCGGAGGTCCCGGCCAGCCGTGCTGCGCGGGCGCGTGCAACACCGGCTGCTGCGACACCTTCGGCCTCGACCCGCAGGGCATCTGTCGCGCCACTGGAGAGTCGTGCGAGGCCGGCGACCTCTGTCTGCCGAGCGGGACCTGCGCGGGCTGCGGCGGACCGAACCAGCCGTGCTGCGCTGGCGCGTGCACCCGTCCCGGCCTGACGTGCGCGGCCAACGTCTGCACCTCGTGCGGGCGGGCGGGAGAGCCGGCGTGC
This sequence comes from Myxococcaceae bacterium, assembly GCA_046351675.1. Taxonomy (GTDB): domain Bacteria; phylum Myxococcota; class Myxococcia; order Myxococcales; family Myxococcaceae; genus Archangium_A. Next base: position 944,850 of record JAXLYB010000002.1, on the reverse strand, counting down.
TCGACCGCGCCACGCTGTCGCGCGAGCACCTGCGAAGACACGGTCAGCGGCCGCTGCATCGCCAGCGGCAAGAGCGGCAGCGACCCGAGCACCGTGTGCGCGCAAGGCACCTTCGTCGCGTGCGGCGCGACGGGCCAACCGTGCTGTCCCGAGTCGAGATGCACCGCGGGTTGCTGCGCCGGTCAGCGCTGCGTCGGCACCAACACCAGCTGCGGACCCGACGTGCTCGGCACGCAGTCGCTCGGGGTCTGCAACGCGAGCTCGAGCTGCGGTGGCTGCGGAGGTCTCAACGAGCCGTGCTGCTCGGGTGGCGTCTCGAGTTCGTTCTGCACCGCGCCGGGCCTCGCGTGCTCGATGGGCATGTCCGGCATGACGTGCCTGCCGTGTGGCCACCCGGGCGAGGCATGCTGCACCGGCAACCTGTGTCTCGGCTCCGGCTGCTGCGTGCACGAGCTCGCGAAGTCGACGTGCATCGCCAACGGCGCGGCGTGCGCACCCGACCAGGGCTCGTGCAGCAACGGCGCCTGCCAGGACGGCGGCTGCGGGCTCGTCGGTCAGCCCCAGTGCGGCACGTTGCGGTGCACGTCACCGTTCACCGTCGGCAACGCCATCGGCGCGCCGGAGCTGTGCGCGTCGTGTGGCGGCATCGGGCAGAAGTGCTGCGACGCGATCGACCCGTTCGGCGGGACCTGCGGGCTCGGCGCCACCTGCACGCCGGTCAACTTGATGCCGTACTCCGAGTGCGCTGCGTGCGGTGATCACGGTCAGCCGTGCTGCGCGGGCCGCTTCTGCAACGACGGGAGCACCTGCCAGCTCCCGCCGCCGCCGAACCCGGGCACGGTCTGCCCGTGAGCGTCAGAAGCTGCCGAAGTCGTAGACGATCGGGTCGCTGCCATCTTCCGGGTAGAAGATCTGAATCGGCGCCGGCATGCCGCCCACGCCGTCCTTCTTGGCGATGAAGTACTTGTAGAGCTTGCCCTTCTGCGCGGTCGGCCCGAAGCCCACCGCCGACGTCGCGGTCAGCTGCGTGCGAATGATGCGCGGACCCGGGTCGTACATCTTCGCGTTGGTGAAGGCCTTCTTGAACGCGAAGCGCATCGAGTCGTTGTTGAGCTGACGCGGCTCGTTCTTGTCGAGCTTGCTGGCGTGCACGAGCTTCTCGGCGACCACCGTCTTGCCGGCCGCGTCCATGTCCTCGGTGCTGGTGAGGATCTCGATGAAGCGCTTGAGCTTCGCGGCGCCGCGCTCGTCGGGCGGAGCATCGGCGTTGGCCTGCGCGAACGCGCCGCCGCCGAGGAGACAACACAACACCAGGGACACTCGAAGGGGGTTGGTCATGGGCGCCGCGTCTGAGCAAGTCGCGCACCAGCCGCCGTTCCCTCGACGGGCGACGTCGAACCCCCGTCACCACCGACCCACGCGCTGACGCGATGACGTCACCTCGTCGCGCGCGGCGGCCCGTTCGCGAGCGGCGTGAACTGGCATGTGCCGTGCTCGGTCGCGAGCGCTCACTTCAGGGGAGGAACCGCACGATGAGGAAGAAGCTGCTGCTCCTGGCCACCACGCTGGCCACCACGTCGTTCGCCGGACCCGCGCCCGTGCAGGAAGGCCTGCGCTACGGCTCGGGCTACAACCCGCTCGCCGCCGTCGCGAAGTTGGCCGACGCGCAGCTCACGCAGCAGATCGTCGGGCTCGCGCCGATGCAGAAGGTGGTGAGCATCAACCGCCTCGGCAAGCCGGCCACGCTCTGGAAGACGGGCGACACCGCGCTCGCGGGCGACGTCACGCACTCCGAGCGCGTCGCGCTGATGGCGGTGCTCCAGCGCGCGGGCGTGCCGGGTTCCGAGACCGACCTGCTCATCGCGCAGCCCGACGGCACGCGCGTGCCCGTCACGGTGATGTGCGACCTCGCCGGCGCGATGACCATTCAGTCGGGCGCGCCCGTGAAGGACCTGCTCACCGGCGCGCCGTCGGCCGCCGACCTCGCCGCGAAGTACAAGCTCGACGCCTTCACCGGCGACGGCGCGGAATGGAAGCCCGCCGAGCTCGCCGCCGTCGAGAAGGCGCTCTCGATGCTGACGCCCGAGGAAGTGGCGCTGCTCCAGGGCCTCGGCTTTCGGCGCAAGACGAACGACGCCAGCGGCCGGTCTGCGTACTACCGCCGCGCCGACGACGGCATGACCATCGACGTGTTCGACAAGACCTTCTCGCTCGACGGCGAGTATTTCGTCGGCTCGCTCGACTCGCCGCTGCCCGCGTCGGTCGGCACGCTGCTCCACGAGATGGCGCACGCGATGTCGGACTTCCACGGCCGCCAGAAGGCGCTGGTCGCCAACAAGGCCGTCAACGAGGCGCGCGCGCAGCAAGACAAGACGAAGGCCGACCCCACGCCCGAGAACAAGGCGGCGATGAAGGAAAAGAACGAGGCGGCCCGCGCGCTCCGCGGCGCCCAGAACGCGCTCGACAAGGTGATGCTGCAGAAGGGCCGCGCCGCCGAGCGCGCGTACGCCGCGGTGGTCGACCCGAAGACCTCGGTCACCGTCTACGGCCGCACCTCGCTCGACGAGAACCTCGCCGAGGGCTTCTTCCTCTCGAAGCTCGACCCGGCGGCGCTCGACCGCGTCACGCCGAAGGCCAACGAGTTCTTCAAGGCCGGCTCGTTCGCGGCCGAAGCGCAGAAGCCCATCGATTGATCAGCCGTCGCAAGGTGCTCGCGGCGGGGCGGGGGGGCCCCGTCGTGCGCACCGTTTCAGCGTTCACGTTCTCCCTCGCTCACCTGCAGTCCACACCCGCCATGACCAACCTCGTCCTCCGTGCTCCGCTCGTCGTGCTGTTCCTCGCCGCAACGCTGGCCCACGCCGAGCCGGCCGACGCGCTCAACGCTGGCAAGAAGCCCGCGCTCACGCCCGCCGAATACAAGCGGCTCGTGCTCGCGTTCGAGAGCTGCGGCGTCATCGGCTACTCGGTCGACGGCAAGTGCCAGGCGGTGAAGGACCTGCAGGAAGCGATGAAGGGCAACACCACCGCCTTCAAGGACCTCGCCGGCATGAACGCGTCGGTGGGCCTCGAGCTCATCGGGCACGCCTCGCCCGCGGTGCGCATCAAGGCGGCGAACATGATGGGCGGCATGCTCGGCACCGGCAACGCGGCCGAAGAGGCCATCACCGCGGCGGCCGAGAAGGAGAAGGACCCCGGCGTGATGCAGGCGCTGATTCGCGTGGTCGCCAACTCCGGCGCGAAGAACCCGAAGGTCGCCGCGATGCTGCTCAAGAGCGCCAACCACCCCGACGAGAAGGTGCGGCTGCAGGCGGTGTACGCCATCAGCTCGTCGTGGAACCGCGAGATGAAGGGCGGCGCGGAGAAGCTGGTCGAGCTCACCGAGAAGGACCCCTCGCCCGCGGTGCGCAAGGACGCGTGCGAGTACGGCGGCGCGCTCGGCAACAAGGTCTTCCTGCCGGTGATGACGAAGCTCACCGAGAAGACCGCCGACAAGGACCTCTCGGCCGCGTGCATGAAGGGCCTGGTCAGCATGTTCCACCAGTACCCGTTCTTCGAGACGACCGACGAGGGCGCGTACAAGCTCTTCCTCAAGCGGCTCAACGAGACGCCGCGCACCGCCGATCGCCCGTACTGGACGCTCACCAGCAGCTTCGAGCACGCCGGCGATCCGAAGAACGAGAAGCTCGACGCGTGGAAGAAGGCGACCGAGAAGTGGTTCAAGGCCGCCGACGTGAAGAAGGCGCTCATCGCCATCCTCCACGACAAGAACGCGAACTGGATGGCGCGCACTGGCACCGTGAAGTCCATCGTCGCGCTCGGCACCACGAAGGACGAGCTGCTCGCGCTCAAGAAGGGCGTCGAAGACGACAAGGTGACGAAAGTCATCGACGACGTGGCTGCGAAGCTCTGATCACCGCCTCGGAGTTCCGTGGTCAAATGACCTGCGTGACTCCGCTCGCGTTCCACCCCGGACTCGACGAGGCCAAATTGTGGTTGGGACTGCAGGCGCTCCTCGAGCGCGTTGGCCGGCAGGACGGCAGCGTCGATGGCTTCCTCGACGCGCTCGCTGACGTGCTGGGTGCCGACCGCGCGATGCTGGTGCTCACGTGGGACGACGGCGAGACGGTGCCGATGTACGGGCGCCGCGAGGGCCGCGCGCTGTCGCCGCAAGAGCGCGTCGAGCTCTCGAAGACCCTGGTGCTCGACGCCGAGCGCGCCGGTCGCTGCGTCACGCTCTCGGCCTTCGACGGCGACGGCACCGAGAGCACGCAGGCCTTCGGCATTCTCGCGGCGTTCGCGGCGCCCCTCGACGCCACCGCGCTGCAGGTGAACGCGCGCGACGGCGGCGCGAAGACGGGCGTGCTGTACGTCGACTTCCGCGACCCGGCGCGCCTGCCTTCACCGCGCGTCGCGGAGTTCCTCGGCGCGGCCGCGACGCTGTTGTCTTCGGTGGTGACGCAGTCGAGCCGCCTCGAGGCCACGCGCGAGGCGCTGCGACGCGAGCGGGTGAAAGCGGAGTCCGGGCAGGGCGTCGCGCTCGAGGCGTTCCTCGCGTCGCAGGCGCTGCAGCCGTACGAGCGCCTGGTGCGCGCGGCGCTGAGGTCTGACGCGCCGGTGCTGCTCACGGGCGAGTCGGGCACTGGCAAGACGCTGCTCGCGCAGTTGATGGCCGAGGCCTCGGGCCGCCGGCCCGTGGTGCGCGCGACGGTCGGCTCGGCCGACGACCTCAACACCATCACCAGCGAGTTGTTCGGCCACGAGAAGGGCTCGTTCTCGGGCGCCATCGCCCGCCGGCCCGGCCTCGTGGAGTACGCCGACGGCGGCACCCTCATCTTCGACGAGCTGCTCAACCTGCCGAAGACGGCGCAGCAGCTGCTGCTCGACTTCACGCAGTTCGGCACCTACCGCCCGCTGGGCTGGGCGCGCGCCGAACCGAAGCAGAGCAAGGTGCGCCTCATCTGCGCGACCAACGGCAACCTCGACGGCGCGGTGACCGAGGGGCGCTTCCGGCAAGACCTCTACTTCCGCGTCGCCGGCCACCGCATCGACCTGCCGCCGCTGCGCGAGCGCCGCGACGAGATTCCCGCCCTCGCGCGCGGCTTCCTCGAGCGCACCGCGCCGGAGCGACGCTGGGCGCTGTCGAAGGACCTCGAGCGCTGGCTGCGCGACGCACGCCACGAGTGGAAGGGCAACTTCCGCCAGCTCGAGCAGGTGATGCGCCGCGCGGTCGACCTCGCGCTCGCCGATTCGGCCGACGCCGATGAGCTCGGCCTCGCGCACGTGACCGAGCTGTCCGGCGCGCCGCCGCCTCCGCCCTCGCCTGCGCCCGCGGCCGTCAACGGCGCCCCCAGCCAGGACTGGGCGTCCTTCACCGCCGAGCGCGCGAAGTTCGAGGAACGCGAGCGCCAGCTGTTGCGCGAGGTGTTGGCGCGCAACGACGGCGTGGTCAGCAAGGCCGCGCGCGAGCTCGGGTTGCCGCGCACCAGCCTGCTCAGCCGCCTCGCGTCGCTCGGGCTGGAGCGGGGATGAGCCTCGACGGCTGGCCCGTCGCCCTCGACGCTCGCTTCACGCCCCACCGCCTCGTCGGTCGCGGCAACTTCGGCGCCGTCTTCGAAGCCACCGACGTTGGCCGCGGCGCGCGCGTGGCGGTGAAGGTGCTGCGCGCCGATCGCCAGGCGTCGCTCGCCGCCTTCAAGCGCGAGTTCCGCGCGCTGGCCGACCTCGCGCACGACAACCTGGTCGCGCTGCACGAGCTCGGCCGCGCGCGCGACGACTCGTTCCTCGTGATGGAGCTGGTCGACGGCGCCGAGCTGCTCGCCTCGCTCGCCTCGCAGCCGCTCGAGGCGGTGCGCTCGACCTTCGCGCAGGTGGCGCTGGGCCTCGGGTTCCTCCACGCCGCCGGGCGCCTCCACCGCGACCTGAAGCCCGCGAACGTGCGCGTGACGCCGCAGGGCCGCGCGGTGGTGCTCGACTTCGGGCTCGCGGTGGTCGGCCGCGCGACGGGCGACGAGGGGTTGGTGGGCTCCGCGGCGTACCTCGCGCCCGAGCTGGCGAGCGGCGGAGAGGCGAGCCCCGCGAGCGACCTCTACGCGCTGGGCGTGATGCTGTGCGAGGTGCTCACCGGGCAGCGGCCCTTCGTCGGCTCGGGCCTCGAGGTGTTGGCGCTCAAGCGCGCGAAGGAAGCGGAGGTCTCGTTCTCCGCGGGCGTGCCCGACGACGTCGCGGGCCTCGTGCGCCGGCTGCTGCGACGCGCCCCGTCCGAGCGGCCCGACGTGCGCGAGGTGGTGCGCGTGCTCGACGCCGCGCGCGAGCCGCTGCTCGAGCTGCAGCCCGACGTGCCGCTCGTCGGCCGTGACGACGTGCTCACCGCGCTCGATGCCGAGGTGCGGCGCGATGGGCCGACCGCGGTGTGGCTCTCGGGCCCGCCGGGGCTGGGCAAGTCGGCGGTGCTGCGGCACTTCGTCGCGCGGTGGGAACGTGAAGCGGCGGTGTTCTCGTCGACCTGCTTCGAGCACGAGACGACGCCGTTCCGCGCCATCGATGGGTTGGTCGATGGTCTGGCCCGGTGGCTCGCCCGAGAGGCGACGCTGCCACCGGAGCTCGCCACGCACGCCGCCAACCTCGCGCGCAGCTTCCCCGCCCTGCGGACGCTGCGGTGTCTGGCCGGCGCCACGTCGTCCGCGTCGCTCGTGGAGGCGCACCGGCACGAGGCCGCGCTCGCGTTGAAGGCGTTGCTCGCGCACGTCGCGACGCGGCAGCGGGTGGTGGTGGTCATCGATGATCTGCACTGGGCCGACGCCGACTCGGTGCCGTTTCTCACCGAGCTGCTCGAGGCCGCGCCGCGGGCGCCCATGTGCTTCGTGGGGGCGCTGCGCGATGAAGGCCACCCGCTGCTGGTCCCTCTGCGGCGCACCTCCCCCTCTCCCCCTGGGGAGAGGGTTGGGGTGAGGGGAGACGCGGGGCGACTCGAGCTCCGCCTCTCGCCCCTCGACACCGACGGCAGCCGCACGCTCGTGCGCGCGTGGGCCGCCTCCGCCGCTGACGTCGACGCCGTGCTCGCCGCCGCGCAGGGCAACCCCTTCCTCCTGCAGGCGCTCGCGGGCCACGGCGGCAAGCTCGAGTCCGCGGTGACGGCGCGGGTGGCGCGCGTACCCGCGGGCGCGAAGAGACTCCTCGAAGCAGTGTGCCTGGTCGGTGCGCCGCTGGTGCGTGGCGCGTGGGGACCCGCGGGCGCGCTCGACCTCGACGAAGCGCTCGCGCTCGGTCACCTGCGCGCGGGGCGATTGGTGCGCGTACGCACCGACGGGGCGCTCGAGCCGTACCACGACACGCTCCGCCGCGCGGTCGTCGACGGGCTGCCGGCCGACGCCCGCCGCGAACGTCACGAGGGCCTGGTGCGCGCGCTCGAGGCCGTGCGCGCCGAGCCCGAGCTGCTCGCCGAGCACCTGTTCGGCGCGGGCCGCAGCGCCGAGGCCGCCGAGCGTGCCGTCGAAGGTGCCCAGCGCGCCGACGCCGCGCTCGCCTTCCACCACGCGGCGAAGCTCTACGCCCGCGCGCTGGAGTGGATGCCTCGTCACCCGCAACGCCGCGCGCGGGAGGTCGCGCTCGGGCGCGCGCTGTCGAACGCGGGCCGGGGCGGAGAGGCGGCCGACGCCTTCCTCCGCGCGAGGGAGCTCTCGGGTGACGCGCCGAGCGCGCTCGAGCTCGAGCGTGAAGCGGCGGCGCAGCTGCTGCGCACCGGGCACGTCGACCGCGGACTCTCGCTCACGCGCCAGGTGCTGCAGGCGCACGGGCTGCGGCTGACCGACACCCCGCGCGGCGCCATCGCGTCGATTGTCTGGTCGCGGTTGCAGGTCGCGCTGCGCAGCTGGCGGTTCGAGCGACGCGAAGCGAGCCAGGTCGACGCCGCCGAGCTCGCGCGCATCGACGCGCTCACCAGCGCCTCCATCGGCCTGGCCGCGGTCGACTCGATGCGCGCCACCGAGCTGATGGCGCGCGCGCTGGTGCTCGCGCTGAAGACCGGAGAGCCGCGCCGGCTCGCCATCTGCCTCGGCTTCGAGACGGCCTTCTCGGGGAACGCCGGCGGCGCTGGCTGGGAACGGACGCAGCGCGTGCAGGAGCTCGCCCTCTCGCTCGCCGGGAGCCTGCACGACGACTACGCGCTCGCCTGTGCACGTGGCGGCGCAGGCATCGCCGCCTTCCACTTCGGCTCGCTCGCGAGGTCGCTCGAGCACCTCGACCACGCCTCGGCGCTCTTCATGGGCTGTGTCGGCGCGGTGAAGGAACTCTTCACGCTGCAGCTCTTCGCGCTCGCCGGCCTGGCGCAACAGGGTCAGCTCGCCGAGCTGGGGCGACGCCTCGGAGACCACCTGCGCCTCGCGGTGGAGCGTGGCGACCGGTACGCCGAGGCCAACCTCCGCTCGGGCCTGCCCAACCTCGCGTGGCTCGGGGTCGACGACGAGGCGCGCGCCCGGCACGAGCTCGAGCTCGCGCGCCCGGGTCTCGTCACCACCGGCTACTCGGTGCAGCACTTCTTCGAGCTGCTCGGGCGCTTCCAGCTCGAGCTGTATGCCGGCCGCGGCGCGGTCGCGAACGAGGTGCTCGCCGCCGGGCTGCCGCCGCTCGAGCGCTCGCTGCTGCGGCGCACGGAGTGGATCGCCATCGCCATCGACTGGATGAAGGGGCGCGCGGCGCTCGCCACGCGCTCGACGCGCGGAGTGGAAGCCGCGGCGCGGCGCATCGAGGCGCGGCGTCGGCCGTGGGGCAACGTGCTGGCGACTTCACTGCGCGCCGGCGCGTTGGCGATCGACGGCGACCGGGCGCGTGCGCGCGCGCAACTCGACGCGGCGGCGACGTTGGCCGAGGGCTGCGAGCTGAGGCTGCACGCCACCACGGCCCGGTTCGCCGCGGCTCAACTCAGCGGCGAGCCGGTCGACGAGCACCTCGCGACCGCGCAACGGCTGGGCGCGCTGCGGGTCGACAAGATGTTGCGACTCTTCACTCCGGGCGCGGTGAACTGAAGAGGTCGGGGGTCGCATGGGCAGCCGCGGTCTCATCTTTGGATTCACGACGCCTCCCGGCGACCCGCCGACGTTCCACCGCGCGCTGTGGCGGCTGCTCAGCTCGTGCATCGACGCGCGCCTGCGCAGCCCGGTCACGCGGCGCATCAACCTCCACTACCTGAGCGAGCTCCCCGGCGAGTCCTTCGCGAGCGGCACCTGGTCGGCCGACGAAGGCGGTGTCGAGTTCGTCTTCCCTGATGGAGGCGAGTCGCAGGCCGAGCAGCTGGCGTCGCTGCACTGGGTTCGGCGGGCGTTCGCGCTGGAGTTCGTACGGGCGCAAGAGCTCGCCCGCGCGGCCGGTGGCGAACTCGCCGAGCCCGCCGCGAGCCAGCGCGACGACCTCTTCTTCTTCGATTCCGGCGACTTCGTCTGCGCGTCGGGGAACGTGGCGTGGCGGTGCTCGGTGGGAGAGAGCACCCGCATCGCGCGCGGCCGCCTGAAGAAGGTCGAGCCAGCGCGCTGCGGCTGCGAGCTGTGCGCCTGAGTCGTCAGTTGGTCGAGAAGTACGCGCCGCCGGCCGTCGTACTCCATGGTGCTCGAGGTGAGCGTCCAGCGAGCTGCGGTTGGCCCTTCGTTGCCTCGAGCCCGGCCAGCCACGCACCAGCCCTCACGCCACTCTCGACGCCGCCGCAGACTCTTCGCGTCAGCGCACTGACGGTGGTTCAGCTCGCACTCCCTCGGAGGGCGCCGATCCAGCACGTTGCAGGGGGCACGCCGGTTGCTCGCTGTGTGGGACGTGCTGACGCCTCGGGTTGATCTGCCGACCAACGACGCGACCTCACCGCGGCCGAAGCTGCCGCGCCACGTCGCGCCCCCCGGCGCGCCACGCACCAGCGCCGCCCCCATCTTCGCGGCGATCGCCGTCGCCCTGCTCGCCGCCGTGGGCGTCACCGCGCACGCCCTGCATTCCCGCGACGCCGCGCGCGAAGCCGAGAAGCAGAAGCTGCTCGCCACCGAGCTGGAGCCGCGCCGGCAAGACCTGGAGCAGGCCTTCCGGCTCATCTACCAGTCGGTGCGCACCATCGGCCTGTTGCCCAGCGTGCGCAGCGTCACGGGACGAAACCGCAGAGACGAGCACGACGACGCGGTGAAGAGCGGCCGCTTCTCGCTCGAGGGCGACCGCACCGTGCAGCAGCTGTTCAACAACCTCGCGGCCAACGTGAGCGTGTCGGAGGTCTACCTCGTGCTCGACGGCTTCGCGCCCGAGCGCGGCGAGGTGCCGCTGCGCATGTACGACCACGTGCTGCTCAGCCCCGACGACGCGCACGTCGAAGGCGCCGAGGACACCGAAGACGACGACGCGCCCGAAGACTTCGAAGACGACGAGTACGCGTGGTACCCGCGCCAGCTCGACGCGTTGCGCGCGCTGCGGCCCCGGCTCGGCACCGCTGCGCTCGACGACCTGCCCGCCGTCACCAGCCCCGTGATGCGCACGTGCGACAACGCCCAGTACACCTCGAAGGCGCGCGGCGACGTGCGCGACGCGAACGGCATTCTCTACTCGGCGCCCATCTACGACCCGAAGGGCGAGTTCCACGGGCTGGTCTCGGCCGTCGTGCGCACCAACGTGCTCGAAGCGCGCCTGCTCGGCGTGCCGTCCCTCGTCATCACCGACGCCGACCGCGCGCGCGCGGCGAAGGACGGCTGGGCGATGCCGGGCGTCGGTGACTTCGTGCTCGCCAACCCGGCGCGCGGCGTGTGGCTCGGCGATCGCCGCGACCCTGCGCTCGTCGATCGCGCCCGGGCCCTGCTCGCCCAGCACGTCGACGACCCGTCGCTCGCGGCGGTGAAGCTCACGGTGCGCGACGACAGCACGTGGTGGCTGGTGTACCGCTACCGCCCTGCCGCGCTCGCCGCCGTCGACCACGAGAGCCTGGTGCGGCTCATCATCGAGCTCGCGGCGCTGCTCGTCTTCGCGGCCGCCGTCATCCTCGGCCCCATCGGCATCTACCTGAAGCGAGCGCGCGTGCTCGAGGTCGAGCGGCGCATCGCGGAGATCGCCGCCGGCGGAGGCGACCTCACCCGCCGCCTCGACATCGACCGCACCGACGAGGTCGGCCAGCTGGGCCGCAGCTTCGACGCGCTGCTCGAGCGGGTGCACGGCCTGGTGCTCGACATCAAGCGCGCATCGAGCGGGGTCGCGAGCGGCGCCGACGAGCTCTCGCGCGGCAGCGACCAGGTGTCCCAACTGCTCACGTCGCAGGCCGCGCGCACGGAGGAGCTGAGCGCGTCGATCACCACGCTCGACACCGACTCCCGCCACACCGCGGCCGAGGCGACGCAGGTGAGCGCCAGCGCGACCCAGAGCGCCCGGCTCGCCGAGGAAGGCGGCACCCTCGTCCAGCGCTCCACCGAGGCCATGCGGGCGCTCCTCGAGTCGTCTCACCGCATCAGCTCGATGGTCGAGCTGGTCGAGGAGATCGCCTTCCAGACCAACCTCCTCGCGCTCAACGCCGGCGTCGAGGCCGCGCGCGCGGGCGAGCACGGCAAGGGGTTCGCGGTGGTCGCCGACGAAGTGCGCCACCTCGCCGAGCGCACGCGGAAGGCGACCGCGGAGATCCGCGCCACGGTCAACGACGGTGAGCAGCGCACCAACCAGATGCAGGCCGTCATCACCGAGAGCGGGCAACGGCTGGCGACCATCGCGAAGTCGGTCAGCGAGATGGCCTCGCGCGTGAGCAACCTCGCCCAGCGCGCCGAGAGCCAGGCCACCCACTTCACCCAGCTCAGCCACACCATCGAAGCCATCGACCGGGGCACCCAGGGCAACGCGACGGCCGCGCAGCAGAGCACCAACGTCGCGCGCCAGCTCACCGCGCAGGCCGAGCGGCTCTCGTCGCTCGTCGGCCAATTCAGGGTGCGTGACGACTGGCGCTCGTGACGCTCACAGCGCCTTGCTGCTGCTGACGCCCTTCTTGCCCGCGAAGTCGGCGACCGAGAGTCCACCGAGGAAGAAGAACGAGTTGTCGACCGCGACGTCCTTCACGGTGACGGGCGCGAGCCGCGTGCCGCCGATGGCGATGAACGTCTCCCAGCTCATGGTGAAGACCTGGCCGTCGGCCGTCTCGAGCTTCACGTCCTGCGCGGGCGAGAGGAGCTGCGGCACCACGTTCGAATCGAGCGCCAACGTCACCGCGGTGCGCTTGCCCTCGTTGTCGCGCTCGGTGGAATCGAACTTCTCGACCCACGGCGCGCCGCTGAAGCCCGACTCGCGCAGCAGCACCAGCTCGTTGAGGAAACCGTCGACCTGCTCGGCCAGGCACTCCCGCGCCGCGATGCGCACCGCCTCGACCTCCTTCGTCGCCGCCGGCTTGCCGTTGGGCAACCAGGTGCCCCACGTGCCATTGGTGCGCACCAGCGGCTCGACCGCGACGCAGCCATCACTGCCGTCGAGCCGGGTGTGCTCCGCCGCGTACTTCGCGGCCTGCGCCACGGCGGCGGGGCTCGCGCTGTCGGCGAACACCACGAGGTTGTCAGTCGGCGCGAACGCCACGAGCGTGCCCTTCACCTTGAGGCCCTCGAGCGTGCTGCTCGACAGCAGCGCGGTGGTCGCCGTGGAGTCAGCGGTCGTCACCTGCCACGCGCCCGCGCCGAGCTTCACCGCGTCGACCGACGGCTTGGCGGTCACCAGCAGGGCCTTCAGCATCGACTCGTCGGCGTCGAGGCAGAGGCGGTCCTGCTCGCCACCCCGCTCGAGGATGGACACGCCCAGGCCCTGCGACACCAGCGGCGCCGGCAGCCACGCCCCGCTCGGCAACTCGGCGCGGCGCACCTCGCGCACCAGCGAGGACATACCGCGATCGGGGTAGTCGACCTCGAGCCGCAGCTCGCTGCGCACGTCACTGCAGCGGCGCTGCATGCCCTTCTCGAGCTCGGCCTTCACCGCCTTGCGCGCCGCTTCTTCCTGGAGCTTCTCCCACGACGCGGTGCTCGACGGGTTGAGCGAGTTGGACCGGTACGGGTCGTACGAGGTGCTCGAGTACGACGAGTACGAGCTGCGCGATGACTTGTTGGCCAGCACGCACATCTTGAGGCACAGCAGGATGACGGACAGCACCACCCACAACACGCGCTTCTCGGACACGGGCGACTCCTTTCGAGGGGCTCAACGACAAGGAGGTGTCTGACCCCGCCCTCGGAAGCCGCGTGCAAGAAACCGGAATTCCCGGAAGCCCGGTAAAGAGTCTGCTCGACTCTTGCGGCACGACTGACATTTGCGAGTTGGTTTCCTCCTCACCCCGACCCTCTCCTCCTCGGGAGGAGAGGGAGAGTTCGTGGCAGACTCGACGCTCCTGAGAGTTCACCTCCAGCCCGGTCGCAGCACGCATTGAATCCCAAGAGCGCCAACCAGGACCGCCTCCTCGAGGCCGGCACCGTCGTGGCCAACAACTACCGCGTCACCGAGCGGCTCGGTGCCGGCGGCATGGGAACGGTGTACCTCGCGCAGAACGTCACGCTCGACCAGCGCGTGGTGGTGAAGGTGCTGCGCGGCAGCCAGGCCGGCGCGGGCCACGAAGAAGCGCAGATGCTGGCCAACCTGCAGCACCCGAACGTCGTCACCGTGTACGCGCACGACGTCGCGCGCGACTGCATCGTGATGGAGTTCCTCGACGGCGCCAGCCTCTCGACGCTGCTCGAGAAGGGCATCGATCGCGTCAACGCCATTCGCGTCGCGCTCGCCATCGCCGAGGCGCTCGCCGCGGTGCACCGCCGCGGCCTGGTGCACCGTGACCTCAAGCCCGACAACGTGATGCTCGCGCTCAACTCCGGCGGCGGGCGGCTGGTCGACTGGCTCAAGCTCATCGACTTCGGGCTGGCGCTGAAGGCCGGCAAGAAGCCACCGGTGCTCCTCGGCACGCCCGACTTCTGCGGCCCCGAGCAGTTCCGCGCCGACCAGCCCGCGCACCCGGGCAACGACGTGTACGCGCTGGGCGTCACCATCTACTTGATGATGACCGGCGAGTACCCGTTCGTCGGCGAGCCGCACGAGGTGGCCGCGCTCCACGCCGAGCAGCCGCCGCCGTCGATGCTGGAAGCGCTGAAGCGAAGGCCCGGCGTGAAGCTCGACCCGCGCAGCGCGGCCTTGCTCGAAGACCTCGACGAGCTGCTGCAGCAGATGCTCGCGAAGGACGTCTCGAAGCGCCCGCCCGCGCAGGAGGTCGCGCGACGCCTGACGCGGCTGGAGAGCACCTTCGCCGAGGCGGGCACCTTCGTCGGCGCGGCCTCACCGCTCTCGAGCCAGGACCTGCAGCCCGTCACCTCGAGGCACTCGCGCACCAGCATGCTCCGCGTTGGGCGCGCCACCGCCAGCGACGCGTCGAGCACCGCGCCCGATCTCGCGCCCGCGCGCGTGCACCCCACCACCGACCCGATTCCGCGGCCCGCACCGTCGTCGGAGCCCGACCTGCCTCCGCCGCCGCGCTCGAACCGTGGCCTCATCGCGGTGCTCGCGCTGCTCGTCGTCGCGCTCGCCGCGGGCGTGGCGTTGCTGCCGTCGAGATCGACCGAGACGCCCACCTCACCGCCCGTCGAGCCGACGCCGCCCGTCGCGAAGCCCACGCCCGCACCGGAGCCGAGTCCGAGTCCGAGTCCGACAGAGCCGACACCCGAGCCCGCGGTCACAGCCACACTGGACGCGGGCGCGCCCGACGAGCTGGTGGGACTGTCGAGCGTCAAGAAGCACCCGCCGAAGCCGCCACGGGTCGCAGAATGTGTGCTCGATCGCGACAAGCTCCGTGGCGAATTTCATCGTCTGTCGAAGTTGATTCCCGAGCCAGATCAGTTCGAGGATCAGCTCGCAGACGCGCTGAACAAGAACGACTGCCGGCGGGCCGAAGCCGTCATCACCCAGATGCAGACCCAGCTGAAGTCGAAGGCGTCCCCCACCCCCTGAGCCGCCCGGGAGTTTTCTGTGTCGCGAGTCGTCGTGTTGTCCGTGCTCGTGTCGTCGCTGTCGGCCGTCGCCGCCGAAGAGTCCGCCGCCTTCTGTCCCCTCGCGGTCGAGCCCGGCCCGCAGCTCAACGCCGCCGACGCGACCGAGCTGCAGAAGAAGTTCCTCGCGGTCGCGAAGGAACGCGCGGGCTACTCGCTGGCGCTCCGCGGAGAGGTCGACGCGGCGATGCAGAAGGCGAAGGTGGTGGACCTCACGCGCGACGCCGAGCTGGCGAAGGTCGCCACCGGCACCGCGACGAAGAACGCCGGTGCGTTCTCGCTCAAGCTGACCGAGTCGGGCGACCTGCTCCTCACCGGCCGCATCGTCAGCGCCGAGGGCAAGCTGCTCAAGTCGTCGATGGTCTCGGTGCCGCGCAATGGTGAGACGCTGGTCGACGCGCTCGCGCGTGGCGCCGCGAAGTTCTTCGACGCGCTCAACGGCGTGCTGCCCGCCGAGCCACTCAAGAAGCCCACGCTCGACCTCTCGCGCAACGGAGAGCCGACGGGCTCGGCTCCCACTCCGCCGCCGCTGGTCTTCCATTCCACCGAGCCGCCCAACCCCGGCACGCCGCTGCGCATCGCCGGCGTGGTGCTCGCCGCGGGCGGGGTCGCCGCGAGCGTCACCGGCGTGGTGCTGTTCGCGACGTCGGGCACGGTGCAGAAAGACGCCAACGGCAACGTCGCGGTCGGCGACCTGCCGAAGATCGGCGCGATTCGCACCGCGCAGGGCGCAGGCATGGGCGCGCTCACCGCGGGCGTCGCGCTCGGCATCACCGGCGCGCTGATGATCGCGCTCGCGCCGAACGCGCCCGTGACCGCGTCCATCGCGCCGACTCGTGAGGGCGGCCTCGTCGCCGTCGGAGGGACCTTCTGATGAACCGCGTACTCCTCGCGGCCGCGACGTGCGTCGTGCTCGGCGGCTGCCTCAACGTGAAGACCTGCATCGCCGACACCGATTGCCCGGGCGGCTGGTGCGACCCGAGCGGCATCTGCGTGTTCGACCCCAATGACGCGGGCCAGGCTGGCACTGGCGGTGGCGCGAGCTCGACGGGAGGCGGCTCCGCAACGGGCGGCGGCTCTGCGACCGGTGGCGGCTCTGCAACGGGCGGCGGCTCTGCAACGGGCGGCGGCTCGGCAACGGGCGGCGGCTCTGCGACGGGTGGCGGCTCGGCGACGGGCGGCGGCTCCGCGACGGGCGGCGGCTCGGCGACCGGCGGCGGCTCCGCGACCGGCGGCGGCTCCGCGACTGGCGGCGGCTCCGCGACTGGCGGCGGCTCCGCGACTGGCGGCGGCGGCACAACGGGTGGCGGAGGAGGCACGACAGGCGGTGGCGGCGGCACCACGGGTGGCGGAGGCGGCATGACAGGCGGCGGCGGCGGCACGACAGGCGGTGGCGGTGGCACGACTGGCGGCGGCGGCGGCATGCCCGACGCGGGCCCCGACACGACTCCGCCCAACCTCATGCTGACCGTTCAATCGGTCGCGCGCCCCGTCCTCCGCGACGCGACGCTGGCGGTCGTCTTGTCCTCATCGCCGAGCGAGCAACTCTTCAACGTCACCCTCACCCTGGTGGGCAACACGAGCGGCGGCACGCCGGTGCCCTTCACGCCGGTCGCCGCGTCGAACTGCACCTCGCGCGGCCTGACGGTCAGCCCGAACGACCTCTGCTTCGCGGTCGACTTCTCACGCCCGCTGATGAACACCTTCACCGAACAGTTCACCATCCTCGCGCGCGCGACCGACGTGGCGGCGAACCAGGGCAGCGCGTCGCTGGCCATCGACGTCACCCGCATGCGCTGGCAGACGCAGCTGGCCAACGTCGGCACGGTGATCGCCTCGCCCGCGCTCGACTCGCGCGGCGTGCTCTGGGTCGGCAGCTCGTTGAGCGACACCACCGGCACCCTCACCGCGCTCTCGCCCGTGGGCGGAGTGATCGGCACCATCACCACCGGCTCGGTGATGAGCGTCGCCATCTCGCAGAGCGGCTCTCGCGAGTTCGTCTACGCGGCGATGAACGTCACGGGCCCCGCGGGTGACCTCCGCCACTTCTCGGTCGATGGCGGCCTCACCACCGTCAGCGGGAGCGGCTGCACCGCGGCGATGCCCACCTGGTCGTCGATCGCGCTCTACGACGGCGGCGCCGGCAACGGCTCGGAGATCCGCGCGGCCATCGTCTTCTCGAAGGACATGACGGCGATGTCCGCCCAGGGCGAGCTGTGCGAGTACTCGCCGATGAGCGGCGCGGTGAAGAAGTGGGCCGACACCAACTTCGCGCAGTTCCGGCCCGGCCTGCCGTCGAACTCGACGCCGTACGCCAACAACATCGTCATCAACGGCACCAGGGCGCTCTTCCAGTCGTCGTCGGGCGGCGCGCAGATGATCGGCTGGGGCGACCTCGGTGGCGCGCAGGGGAGCGGCACCGCCGGCGCCAGCGGCCTCTTCTCCGGCGCGTTCGGCACGGGCCTGGCCATCAACGGCACGGCGCTGATCAGCACCGCGGCGCAGGTCGGCCTCGCGCAGATTCCCGTCTCGACGTGGAACGTCGCCAACCCCACCAGCCCGACCTACGCGTCGGGCACGCTCGCCTCGTGGTCGGCCGACGCCTGGCCCGCGGCCTCGCTCAGCCAGGACATCGTGCTCGGCAACAGCCGGCTGCTCGGCGGCAACTGGGTGCTGAGCGCGCCGGTGAGCACCGGCACCTTCCCGCCGTCGGTGCTCTCGCCGACCGGCGTCACCGCGCCGCAGGTGGTGGTCGACGCGCAGCTCACCACGCCCGTCGTCGGCCAGAGCTCGACCAACACGTGGGTCCACCTCGTCAGCGCGGGCGGCATGCTGCGCGTGTACACGGCGTCACCGACCACCGGCATCGCGAACGGCTCGGAGGTCTGGTCGGCCGACGTCATCACCAGCGGCACCGTCGTCGGGCACCCCACCCTCGACTGCAACCGTGCCGTCACCGGCGGCCCGGGCACGCTCTACGTCGTCTCCTCCACCGGCCAGGTGTCCGCCATCATCGTCGAGGCGCGGCGGCTCGACCCCGCGTCACCGTGGCCCAAGTGGCAGCGCACCGCGGGCAACGCCGGCAACCCGGCCTTCGCGCTCAACCCTGGATGTCCGTGAAGCACCTCGTCCTCGCAGTGTCGTTGTTCGCCACCGTCGCGCATGCCGAAGCGCCACCCGCGCCCGACTTCACCGGCCTGCGCGTGGGAGGCGCGGTGGTCTCGGCCGCCGGTCTCGCGCTCGGCGTCACCTCGGCGGTGCTCTTCGCGCAGCTGCCGCAGGTGCAGCGCGACGCGAACGGCAACGTGTTCCTCGAAGACGCGACGAAGGTCGCCGCGCTGCGCAGCGCCCAGGGTGTGTCGGCCGCCGCGCTCACCGGCGCGCTCGGCTTCGCGCTGGTCGGCACGCTGATGCTCTTCGCGCGACCCGGCGCGCCGCTGCAGGTCTCGCTGGTCGCGACGCCGCAGGCCGGCCTCTTCGCGCTCGGGGGACGCTTCTGATGCGCAGCGCGCTCGTCATCATCTCCTTCGCGTGCGTCGGGAGCGCGTGCGTCTCGGCGGTGCCCTGTGCCGATGACGCGGAGTGCCCGGGCGGCTGGTGCGATCGCGCCAATGGCTTCTGCGTCACGGGGGATGCCGGCACCGCGACGGGTGGCGGCAGCGCGACCGGTGGCGGCAGCGCGACGGGCGGCGGCACTGCGACGGGCGGCGGCACCGCGACCGGCGGCGGGGGAACCAGCGGCGGCGGTGGCGGCACCACGGGCGGCGGCACCGCGGGCGGAGGAGGAGCCGTCGGAGGAGGCGGCGGCACCGACGGGGGCTACTCGGTGGTCTTCTCGAGTCTCACCTGCCTGCGCGACGAGACGGTGTTCGTGCTCGCGCGAGGCGCCGCGTCCGCGATCAACCTCAACGTCGGCTGGCTGGGCAGCGTCTCGCAGTTCACGGCGGCGACGACCGCCCCGCTCTCGTCGTGCAGCTTCGCGGGTGTCACCGCCGACGACGCGTGCGTCGCGCTCGACTGCTCGGTGCCGAAGCTCGACGGGCTCCTCGGCACCTACCAGGTGAGCATCTCCGACCCGGCGCTCGGCTTCGGCTCGGTGCAGCCCGGCTTCACCATCAAGCGCGTGCGCTGGCAGCTCGCGGTGGCGCCGGTCGTGGCCGCGCCGGCCGTCGACTCGACCGGCAACGTCTGGGTCGGCACGAGCCAGGGAGTGACCGCGCTCAAGCCCGACGGCAGCCTGCTGCGCACCCTCCCCACGCCGCCCGTGCAGTCGCTCGCGGTGAGCAAGGCCGTCATTCGCCCCGACGCGGGGGTGCGCGAGCTGCTCTTCGTGTCCGTCGAGGAAGACGGCGGGAAGGTGCTGATCAGCGACACCGCGACCGGTCAGCCCATCATGCCGTCGGTGCCGCACTGCGCGTCGCCGAGCGGGGCGGTGACGTCCACCGCGCTGTTCGACGCGGGCGCCGGCGCCGTCGAGGTGGTCGCCGCGTTTGGTTCGAACGCCAGCACCACCGTGTGCCGCTCGAACCCGGCGCTCGGCAAGGTGCAGGAGGTGACGGACCTCACCATGACCGTCACCACGCCGCCCGTCGGGGTGGGCATGCTGCAGAACCTCGCGGTGCGGCGCGACGAGGCGCTGTTGCAGACGGCCGACCACGACGTGGCCATGGTGAAGCTGCGCGCCTTCCCCGGACCCACCACGTTCCTGCCCCAGAGCGGCCTCGAAGACTTCGCCACCGGCATCGCGCTCGGGCCCAACGGCACCATCGTCGCGACGCGCTCCGGCTCGACGTCGCCGGTGACGCTCTTTGCACCCATCGCCGACGGTGGCGTGGCCGTCTCGAACTGGTCGACCCAGGTCGCCTGGCCCGCGGTGGTGAGCGGCGCCGGCCTCATCGCCGGCACCATGTCGGTGAATGATCCGCATGCGGTGCTCTCGGTGCCCTTCACGAGCGCGACGGCGACGGTGAACGTCGGCAACGCACAGCCGTTGAGCATGAGCACGCCGTGGCCGCAGGCGACCTTCCTCACCGGGCTGCTGCTCGCGCAGGGCAACCGCGCGTACGGCGTCACCCGCGACGGCACGCTCTTCGTCTTCCCGGTCAACAACGCGCTGCTCAGCGGCAGCACCGCGGAGTGGTCCGACACCATCAC
The DNA here is from genome assembly GCA_046351675.1 of Myxococcaceae bacterium. Classification (GTDB taxonomy): domain Bacteria; phylum Myxococcota; class Myxococcia; order Myxococcales; family Myxococcaceae; genus Archangium_A. The sequence goes on along the minus strand of JAXLYB010000002.1, from coordinate 924,703 downwards.
CGGGCTCGCGTCCGGGCAGAACTTCCTCGTGCCGGCCAACCTCGACTGCAACCGGCTCCGGCCAGCGAGCAACGTGGGGGTGCTCTACGTGACGAGCTCGAGCGGCGTGATCACCGCCATCCTCGTCGACTCGCCGAAGCTCGAAGAGACCGCACCGTGGCCGCGGTGGCAGCGCACGGCAGGCAACGCGGGCAACCCCGAGTTCGAGGTCAGCCCCGGCTGCGACTGATCAGCTCGCCGTCGACGTCGACGCGAAGCCCGAACCCACCGCGCCCAGCTCGGCCGCCGCGGTGCTCTCGGTCGCGACCACCCAGTCGTTGTCGGGCCCCTCGTTCTGCACCACCACCGGCTTGCCGTCGAAGGTGACGCGCTTGCCCGGGTAGATGAAGGCCTTGAACATGTAGACCGCGAGCGACTTCTGCTCGAGCTCCGGGTGGATCGTCGGGTGGTACTGCTCGGCGTGCGCCTGCGGCGTGAGCGACCAGTGCAGGCCCGGCGTCTGGTGGTGGATGCCGTGGTACCCGTTGTTCAGGGTGAACCAGTTGAACACCGCGCCCACGAAGTTCCGCGAGTGGTTGACCTTGTGGTCCTTGTCGCACCCGTCGTGCTGCAGGAAGTTGACGGTGGTGATGCCCCACACCGCGAAGAGGTGGGGAATGATCACGAAGCACAGCGCCTTGCGCCAATCGAGCGCGACCAGCACGGCCTTCACGCCCCACACGGCGATGATCTCGTACCAGAGCTGGCGGTTCCACGCGGGGAGCCGCTGCTTCATCAGCTTCTTGTACTTGTAGTTGCCCGCGGTCACGCCCGGGCCGACCGCGAAGAAGAAGAAGAGGAAGTTGAGCAGGTTCCACCGGAAGTTCACCTTGGTGGTGCGCATCACGTCTTCGCGTTCCTGCGTGAACTTGTGGTGCGAGAGGTTGTGGCCCGGCACGTACTCGCTCACCGGGAACCCGTACGAGAGGCTCAGCCACACCTGGAACGCCTTGTTCAGCCAGCGCTGCTTGAAGAGCGGGCAGTGCACCGTGTTGTGCGCGATGACCGCGCAGATCCACGAGCTGATCATCGTCACCATCACCCACGCGACGAGCAACGGGCCCGAGGGGTCGAACAGCCACCCGCCGATCGACAGCGCGGCGAAGACGAACATGAAGAACAGGGTGCGCCAGTCGGCAGCGTAGCGGAGCATGCGAGGCGGCCTTCTGACGCACGGCCGCGCCCGAGTAAAGACCCCTCCAGCCAGTGACACACCGAGCGAAAAAACTGCGCGATCCGACCGGGCGGGACCCGTGAAGTTCCAGCTGCGGGCCGCTGATCTCTTCGACCGCGACGCGCCGGTGACGCGCGAGCTCGACACCGACGACCCGCTCGTCGCCTTGCGCGCGCTGTGGAGCAAGACGCTGCGCGAGGGCGTGCTCGAGGACGGCCGTGAGACCTTCACCTCGTTCACGCTCGCCGGCCCCGCGTCGATGGGGCTGTGTCTCACCCGCGCGAAGAACCCGGAGCTCGCGGCGATTCGCGGGGTGATGACCGAAGACCTGCTCACCGCGCTCGCGACCGAGCACGCGCGCCGCCTCGCCGAGCCGTTCGCGTTCGGGCCGTACCTCGCGCTCGCCCACGTCGTGCCCGCGGAGTGGACGCGCGTGACCGACGTGCTCGCCGCTGCGCTCGGCCTGGGCGGGGTGCTGCAGCTCGACGTGCGGTCGACCTGGGTGCGGGGTCCGCGCGACGGGGTGCGGCTGCGCGTGGAGCCCGGCGTTCCCGGTCGCTGCGTCGTGCGCCTCGAGGGGCAGGCCGGCGTGCGCTTCGCCCTCGAGCTGGAGCTCGACCCGGTGCTCTCGCAGTGGCGCTACCGGCTCGACGCCGACGACACGACGGCCACGAAGACGTTGGCCGATGCCCTGCTCGCCACCAACTCCCTCTCCTAAAACCCGCTGACGCCGCGAGCGGCCGAAATGGGCGCTCTGCCGAAAGACTGTGCGCTGTGAAAGTTCTCTCCTCACCCCAACCCTCTCCTCCTCGGGAGGAGAGGGAGCGCAGAGCTACTGCGGAGTGAGCGTCCCCGCGCACACCTCGCTGCAACTGCCCCCACCCCCACAATCCCGACAGCTCAACGAGAACACCCCGCCATCGGGCGTCGCCGTGCACGTGCGCGTCACCCCCGCATCCGCATCGAACGACGACAACGTAAAGCCCTGACCCATCCCGCCGTCGGGCACGTCGAACGACACCGACCCCGCCCCCGGCAACCCACCGAACGCCGCCCCGCCCGCCACCACCCCGCACCCGGTGTTCGAGCTGAGCGAGACGTTCGCCTCCGCCCCGCACGTGGTGTTCGCGCGCACGTTGAGCGTCTCGACGGCGCACGGCCCGGGCGCACGCGACGTGGCGATGAAGACGACGAGCGCCCCGACCAGCGCGAGGACCTCGAGGACACGGCGAAGCACGAGACGGTTCATGACGCTTTCTCCTGGAACACGGCGTACGCGACGGCGAGCAACGCCATCGGCAGCGCGAACAGATCGGTCGGGTCAGCGACGATGTGCATCGCCCCGAGGTGAAGCGGCGCACCGAGCCGCTCGAGGCCCAGCGCGACGTGGTCGGCCGCGGCGCTCGACAGCTTGATGGCCGAGAAGAAGAGCACCGTCACCGCGGCGCCGGTCCACACGCGTGTGACGACGGACCAGCGCGTCGCGAAGCCCAGCGCCGACGCGACGAACAGCGGCAGCACGAAGCAGCCCGCGAGGTCCGACAGCTTGCCGGTCAGCGCGTTGTGGAACGCGGGCTTGAGCAGGTGATCATTCAGCGCGAGCACCGCGAGCGCGAACAACGGCGCGACGGCGAAGAACGAGAAGGCCCGGGCCCGCTGCACGCTCACTGACGCCTCCGCGCTCGGCCGGCCCGACCGAGACGACACCCTCTCACTTCGCTCACCACACGGGAAGCCCCGCCGCGGGCGCGACGAGCAACTGGTCGACCAGCACCGAGAGCACCACCCCGACCAACGTACCCGCGCAGTCCCACGCGAAGTCGCGCCACGACGGGTGGCCGAGACCCGCGAGGTCGAGCAGTTCCTTGCCCGCGCCGGCCAGCAGCGCGAAGCCGGCGCCCAGCGCGACCCTGATGCGCGCGTCATCGGTCACGAACATCGAGCTCGCGTAGCCCACCGTCGCCAGCCCGACGCTCAGGCTGAAGTGCAGCGCCTTGTCAGGACCCAGCCAGGGGTCGGGGTCATCGGCGGCGTGCGCGGGCAACGCACAGACCAGCGTGGTGAGGGCGACGGCGCGAATCCACATCAGCGGCGAGCATAGCGGCCCCGGGCTGACGTAGGTTCCCGTGCGCCATGAAGACCTCCAGCCTGCTCGCCGTGACGCTGTGCCTGTGCGCGCTGCCCGCGTTCGCCGACGACGAGACGTACCGCGACCCCGCGTCGAAGGAGACGCTCTTCATCGCCGGCGGCCCCAACGTCTCGTACGCCTCGCTCAAGCGCAGCTCGCTGCGGCCGCTGAAGATCGTCGACCACGATGACGCGGCCCGCACCATCAAGGTGAAGTTCGACAAGAGCCCGACGGTGTGGACGCTCACCATCGACGAGCAGCGCACGAAGGTGACGTGCGAAGCAGAAGGCCAGCCGCGCCAGGTCTTCGAGCGCATCAAGGTCGACCCGCAGGGGCTGCCCGGCACCACCGCGGGCGCTGATCAGAAGGTGCGCGTCACCACCCCGAAAGACGGCGCGTCGATCTACGACGAGGTCACCGAATTCTCGGGCACCGTGACCGAGAAGTGCGCGCGGCTCGAGGCCATCTCGCTCGACGCGTCGGGCGCGGTGCAGAAGCGCGAGCTGATCAAGACCTTCAAGCCCGGCGAGACGCAGTGGACGTACACCGTGTCGAAGAAGGCGCGGAACCGCTCGCTCGGCTCGAACCGCTTCCGCATCGTGGCGACCTTCGAAGACGGCGCGGTGGCGCTCGATGAGATCCGCGTCTCGTTCCACGAATACGAGGGCGAGATGGCCAAGCCCGTCATCTACCTCTACCCCGAGCAGGAACTCGACGTCGCGGTGCGCGTGTCCCCGAAGGGCGGCGTCACGAAGAGCGAGCCCACGTACGGCGAGGGGTGGACCGTGAAGGCGTCGCCGCAGGGCGTGCTGCTGACCGCCGACGGTGCGAAGCACCCGTACCTCTTCTGGGAGAGCGGAATCACCGAGAAGGCCCAGCCGCTGAAGGAGGGCTTCGTGGTCCCGCGCGAGAAGCTGAAGGGCTTCCTCACCGAGAAGCTGAAGCTGCTCGGCCTCAGCGCGAACGAGACGCACGACTTCCTCGAGTACTGGTGGCCGCTGATGAGCCGCGAGCGCTTCACCGCGGTGCGCTTCGTGCCGCGCGCGGAGATCGACGCCGCGGCGCCCCTCGACATCACGCCTGCGCCGAAGACGGTCATCCGCGTGCTGGTCGACTTCCGCACGCTCGACAAGCCGCAGAAGCTGCCCGAGCAGACGCTGACCGCCGCGCCCGCGCGCGAGGGCTTCACGGCCGTCGAGTGGGGCGGGCTCAAGTACCGCTGATCAGCTGATCAACAGCAGGCGCGGCCGGCCGTCCCACGCGGGCGCCCGGTGGATGCAGGGCAGGCTCGGCGAGCCCGGCCAATCGACCGCGAGCCGCCAGAGCGAACCGACGCCGAAGGAGAACGGCTGCGCGCCTGGCGCCGCGGCGAAGTGCAGGTCGAAGTGGTGGGCTTCAGCTTCCAGGCCCTGCGCACGCAGCGCTGCCTGCACGGTGGGCTCGTCGATGAGCCGCAGCGCCGCTTCGTTCTCGAGCCCTCGCTGCAGGCGCCCGCGTAGGTGCAGAGGAAGGTGTCGGCCTCCACCGGCGCGCTGTCGACGTGGAAGGAGTGAACGTCGACGGTGATGGGCAGGCCGCGCGTGTCCTTCGGGTAGTGCGTGATGACGTTGAGCTGTGGCTCGCGGCCGAGCGACGTCAGCCACGCGAGGTCGTCGAGCAGGACGCGCACCGCGGCGGCGTCGAGCCCGGGCGCTGATTGGAGCAGCTCGGCGTCGACCTCGAGCACCCCGTCGGTCGCCAGCTGGCGCGCGACGGCTTCGAAGTCACCCGTGAGCGTGCGCGAAAAGCACCGTGCGTTCACCTCGCGCGTGAACGGGGCGAGGAGCGCGTCGAGGGAGTGCACTTGTTGGATGCGCGACGCCATCTTGTCTCCCTCTCCTCCCGAGGAGGAGAGGGTTGGGGTGAGGAGTAAACCACCAACGACAGCGCTCGACGGGTTACTCCTCACCCCGACCCTCTCCTCTGAAGAGGAGAGGGAGCGATACGCTTCGCTGCCTTGCGCCTCGTCTGCATCACCTGCCTCGCGCTGCTCAGCGGCTGCGCGACCGTGCGCCCCATCGAGACCACGTACCCGGGCGATTCCGAGATGTGGGCCGACATCTTCGCGCACGCTGAGCCCTTCCATTTCCGCGCGCGCCCAGTCGCCGCCATCGCCCCGCACCACCTCATCGACGCTCCCGAGCTCGCGGGCTTCTGGGGCGCGCTGCTGAAGAAGACCCCGAGTGTCGTGGTGCTCCTCGGCCCCGACCACTACCTCGTGGGCCGCGCCATCACCTCGCCCTCCTTCGGCACGCGGTGGAAGACGACCGACGGCGACCTCCTCGCCGAGCCGCTCGACCTCGAGGGCGTCGACACCCGCGACGACCTCTTCGCGCGCGAGCACTCGATTCACGTGCACACCACCTTCCTGAAGCACTTCGCGCCGAACACCCGCTTCGTGCCGCTCGTGGTCCGCTGGCAGACGCCGCGCGCGCAGCTCGAGGCGCTCGCGCAGCAGCTCCACCGCCAGCTCCCGCCCGACGCACTGGTGGTCGCGAGCGTCGACTTCTCGCACTACCAACCCGAGCCGTGGGCGACGTTCCACGACGAGAGCTCATTCGCCGCCGTGCAGTCGCTCGACCTGGACGCCCTGCCCTTCCGCGAGGTCGACTCGCCGGAGTCGTTGATCATCGCGCTCCGCTTCGCCCAGCTGCGCGGCGCAGAGACCGCGACGCGCTGGCTGCACACCAACTCACAGCGACGCCGCACCCCGTTCGTGCACGACTCGACGAGCCACCAGTACTTCACGCTCGCCCCCGGCCCGGTGCAGCCGAGCTCCTCGGTCAGCGTGGCCATCAGCGGTGACGTTCCGCCCGGCAGCGGCCTGGACGCGGTGGAGCGCTGGACCTGGAGCCCGACGAGCGACGCCGGCGCGCCGAAGAGTCCGCTCCTCGCGCAGCTGCGCGGACAGGAAGACCGCTTCTTCATGGGCCCCGACCTCGTCTTGTTCGACCTCCCGCCGGGAACGCGTCGCACCGTGCGCGCGCTGGAGGTCGTCTCCGTGGACCTCGCGAAACCAACTCCGGTCCAAACGGGACCGTGCGTGGTGGTGCTCGCCCACCGCGGCGCACTCGAACCAGCCGAAGCCGAACGCCGCGCCCGCGCGCTGCTCTCGTCCGCCCGTGCGGTCATCGGCCGCGGCTTCGGCGCACCCCGTGAGCCCGAGTGGACCGACGACGGCCGCCTGCTCGCGCTGTCACTCGGCGCGTGGGACGGCAGCACGCGCACCGGCCAGATGCTCGGTCTCACCTGCACGCCCGCCGAGCTGCGCGCCGTCACCGTGCCGCTCGCGTTCGACGAACACGGCACGCCCCGGCTCGACGTCGACTCTCTCCGCGACACCCTGCGGCCTCGCGGCGAGTAACGTGCGCGCGCGATGACGACGCACTCTCCGCGGCTGCCGCTGACGCTCGGCGCGATTCTCCTCGTGGTCTTCGCGTTCACGCTGCTCACCACGCCCGAGGGCAAGCTGAACTGGCTGCTCGAGGTCGGCCCGGGACTCGTCGGCATGGTGGCGCTCGCCGCGACGTGGAAGCGCTTCCCGATGACGCGCTTCATCTACGTCTGCGTGTTCATCCACATCCTCATCCTCGTGTACGGCGGGTACTACACGTACGCGAAGGCCCCGCTGGGCGAGTGGGCGAAGCAGGCGTTCGGCTGGTCGCGGAACAACTACGACAAGATTGGTCACTTCGCGTTCGGCTTCTTCCCGGTCTTCACGGTGCGCGAGGTGCTGCTGCGCAAGACGAAGCTCGAGCGCAACGGCTGGCTGATCTTCATTCTGATCAACGTCATCTTCGGCTTCGCGGCGCTCTACGAGTTGTTCGAGTGGGGCGCGGCCACGGTGCTCGACCCCGCGGGCGGCGACGCGTTCCTCGGCACGCAGGGCTACGTGTGGGACGCGCAGAGCGACATGCTCTACGCGGGCATCGGCGCGGTGGTGGGGTTGGTGACGCTCACGCGGCTGCACGACCGCGAGATGGAACGGTTGAACGCGCGGCTCACTTCACGGTGACCGGAATCTCCCGAACGTCCGGGCCCCGCACCAGCTTCAGCTTCGCCGGCCCCGCCTTCGTGCCCTTCAGGTACAGCATCGACTCCCGCACGGTGACGTCGATGTCGCCCTTCCAGGTGTCCTTCTTCTCCATCGGGCCCCAGAAGAGCTCGACGCCACTGCCATCGACGAGCACCTCGGCCTCACTCGTCTCATCGACGCGGTAGCCCTGCACCTCGCCCACCGCGAGCCCGATGCGATCGATCTCGTGGAGCAGCGGGAAGCGGAAGCCCGGCGGCGGTTCCCAGCCACGACGCGTGCCCTCGGTGACCTCGGTCTCGTACTTGTCGCGCGTGATGACCTCGCGCGGCGCCTCGGCGTCACGCTTCGCGGAGTCGACGTAGACCAGCCGCCACTCTCCACGCTCGACCGACTTGAACCCCGCGCAGCCGCTGATCGCGACCGCCACCACTCCCGCCACGAGCACGCGCGTCATCTAGAATTCCCCCGTGAGGCCGACGCCACCGAGCGTGGGCACCACCACGACCTTCGGCTCCGACGACGACGCGCCGCCGAGCAGGAACATCGTCACCCCGCCCGCGACCATCACCGCGCCGCCGATCAACAACACGTTCGCCGCCGTCGCCTGGCCCCGCTGCTGCGCGTCGAGCGCGAGCGCGTCCACCCGGGTGATGCCGATGATCCGCCCGCTGGCGTCCTTCTCGGCGCCGGTGATCTTCGCGGCCGTGCCGTTCGCGACGACGCCGAACACCACGCCGAGGCCCGCGGCGACGACTCCGCCCGCGCCCACGCCGATGCCCGCCAGCCGCAAACCCGACATCGGCTTCGAGGGAGGAGGCGGCTCGGTCCACGCGTCGATCTCGACCGGGTCCTTCTTGTCGGGCGGCGGCGCGGTCACCACCGGGTCCACCTTCGGCGGCGGCTTGAGCTCTTCCTTCGGCTTCACCGGCACTGGCGGCGTCTCCGCGACCGCGTCGGGCGACTTCTCGCTGAAGAGCTTGGTCGCCTCGCCCACGTCGAGCAGCACCGCGTCCTTCTCGCCGAGCAGCTCGGCCCACCACTGCACGCGCGGCGCGCCCACGGCTCCCGCGACCGTCGTGCCGCTCACCAGCACCTCGACGTCCTTCGACTTGTTCGCGTCGAGCGTCAGGTGGAAGCGCACCTTCTTCACCAGCTTGAGCGGATCATTGGTGAGCTCGACCTTCACGTCCTTCACCACGCCCGGGCCCATCGTCGCGCCCGCGCCCCGCGCCGCCAGCGGCTTCTTGCTGTCGACCCAGCTGCGCGCCTCGAAGAACACCGTCGTCACGCGCGGCGGCTGGTTGCCCTTGAGCCGGTAGTCGGCGGTCAGCGAGAGCAGCGACTGGAACGCCTTGAGCGCCTTCGCTTCCTGGCCCATCGTGGCCAGCGCGATGCCTTGCAGCTCGTAGAGGCGCACCATCACCTCGCGCGAGTTGCCGGTCTCCTTCTTCGCCGCCTCGATGGACTTGAGCGCCTCGCCGTACTCGAGGTCCTTGATCGACGCCTCGGCCTTGTCGAGCAGGGCACCGGCGTCCGCCCGGGCCACCGTCGAGGCGCACAGCACCGCCGCGACCAGACAGAAGTTCCGCATGGGGACTTCGGAGTGTTGCATAGTCTGCCCTCGAATGGAGAAGCAGGACGGCTCGGCCTGGGCGCCGGGTGGCACCGTCGGCCACTACACGCTGCTCGCCAAGCTCGCGACCGGCGGCATGGCGGAGATCTGGCTCGCGCGCCAGAGCGGCCTGCGGGGCTTCGAGCGCATCGTCGTCGTCAAACGGATCATCGAGTCGCTCAGCGCCGACGAGTCGTTCGTCGAGATGTTCCTCGACGAGGCGCGCATCATCGTTCAGCTCACGCACCCCAACATCGTGCAGGTCTTCGACCTCGGGGAACACGCGGGCGCCTACTACATCGCGATGGAGTACCTGGCGGGTGAGAACCTCGCCACCGTCGCGCGCGCCGCGGCCAAGGCCGGCCAGCAGCTCGAACCCGAGTCGGCGGTGAAGCTGGTGGTGTCGGCGCTCGAGGGCCTCGCGCACGCGCACACCCGCACCGGCGTCGACGGCAAGCCGCTCAACGTCGTGCACCGCGACATTAGCCCGCAGAACATCGTGCTCACCTGGGAAGGCCAGGTGAAGCTGGTCGACTTCGGCATCGCGCGCGCCGCCAACCGCGCGACGCAGACGCAGGGCCAGCAGCTCAAGGGCAAGTTCGCGTACATGGCGCCCGAGCAGGCCGAGGGGCACGAGCTCGACGGGCGCGCCGACGTCTTCGCGATGGGCATCGTGTTGTGGGAGCTGGTGACCCACAAGCGGCTCTACACGCAGGACGACTCGATCCAGATTCTCAAGACGCTCATCGGCCCGGCGCCGGTGATGTCGGCCATCGAGCGCAACCCGAAGGTGCCGCCCGAGCTGTCGGAGATCCTCGATCGCGCGCTCGAGAAGAACCCGGCGCAGCGCTACCCCGACGCGGCGAGCTTCAAGACCGACCTCGAGAACTGGCTGCGCACGCGCGGCGGCGGACCGTCGACCGCGCAGCTCGCGGAGATGATGCACACGCTCTTCGCGGCCCGCATCAAGGAGCGCAAGGAGCTCATCGAGAACGCCGCGAGCGGCCAGGCGAGCCCCACCAACGTCACCGAGGGCCTCAAGCCGACCACCAACCGCACCATGCCCGGGCAGACCGGCCTGGTGGAACGCAACGGCCGCCTCGTCGCGGCGCTCGGCGCGATGGTGGTGCTGCTCGCGTTCGTCGGCGTGCTGACGTGGAAGGCCTTCACCGCGCCGACCGTCAACGAGCCGCCGGTGGTGCCGACCGAGGTGGAGTTCAACGACAACGCCCCCGTGCCCTCGTCGATCGTCGTCGAGACCGAGCCGCCCGGGGCGGTGGTGTCGCTCGATGGCAAGGCAGTCGGCAAGTCGCCGCTCACGCTGAGCGAGGGGAAGCCGGGCGAGCACGTGGTGAGCGCCGAGCTCGAGGGCCGGCAGAGCGTGAAGCGCACCATCACCGTGAAGGGCGAGGGCGAGCAGCTGATGATGGTGCTCTCGCTGCCCGAGCTGAAGGTCGCGGTCGCGCCGGTCGATGCGGGCACCGAGAAGACCGGCGACAAGGGCACCGTCGTCGCGAAGGACAACACGCCGAAGAGCGGTCGGCTCTCGCTCAACACCGACCCGTGGACGCGCGTGACCGAGAACGGGAAGTCGCTGGGTGACACGCCGTTGATCGAGCTCTCGTTGCCGGTGGGGCGGCATCGCCTGCAGCTGGTGAACGAGAAGGAGAAGATCGACCTCGCCATCGAGGTCGAGGTCAAGCCGGGCCAGCTCACCAAAAAGGTCCTGCGCCTCTAGCTCCCTCTCCCCCGTGGGGAGAGGGTCGGGGTGAGGGGAGACGCGAAGTGCCCCGGGACGTAAGCTCCCGAGCGTGCGTTCCCCGCCCCTGGCGCTGATCACCTCCGCCCTCGTTTTCGCCAGCTGCACCTGCGGCGTCTTCGACCCGGCCACCACGCGCTTCGCATGCGCGACCGACTCCGAATGCGGCCCCGGCGCGGCCTGCGTCCCAGTCGGCGGCGTGAAGGAGTGCGTGGTCGGCGCGACGGGCGGCGGCACCGGAGGCGGTGGCGGAGCGGCCAACGGCGGCGGTACGGCCACGGGCGGCGGTGACCCGACAGGCGGCGGCACAGCGACGGGCGGCGGCGACCCGATGGGCGGTGGCGCAGCAACGGGCGGTGGCGGCACTGCAACGGGTGGCGGCACCGCGACGGGCGGCGGCACCGCGACGGGCGGCGGCGGAGCAGCGACCGGCGGCGGCGGAGCAGCGACGGGCGGCGGAGCAGCGACGGGCGGAGGAACAGCGACCGGCGGCGGCACGGCAACGGGCGGTGGTGTCGGTGGCGGCGCACCGAGCGGCGGCGGCACCGGCACCGGCGGAGGCATTTCGGCCGTGGGCGGCGGCACCGCGATGGGCGGAGGCACCGGCACGGGAGGCGGCGGCGGCGCAGTCCCCACCAAGCTGGCCTTCGTCACGGCACCGCAGACCGTGGTCACCGGCACGTGCTCGCAGGTCGTCACCATCGAGACCCAGAGCGCGACGGGCGTCGCGACGCCGGTCACCGGCGCGACCGCGGTGACCGTCAACGGCCTGCTCCTGAGCTTCTTCAACGCCACGGGCTGCGGCACTCCGCTCGGCGCGACCGTGACCATTCCCGCCGGCCAGTCGCGCGCGTCGTTCTTCTTCAAGGCGAACACCACCGTGAATGGGACCATCAACGTGTCCGCGCCCAGCCTCACCGGCGCCTCGCAGAACGTGACGGTGCTCACCGGCGCTGATCACCTCGAGCTGACGACCACCGCGTCGACGCCCGTGCTCGCCGGCGCCTGCGTGCCGCTCACCGTCACCGCCCGCTCGACCTTCGGCACCGGCTCGCTGCCGAGCGACACCATCGTCACCCTCGGAGCGACGCCGGCTGATGGCGTGCGTTACTTCGCTGACTCCGGCTGCACCGCGCGCACCAGCACGGTGACGCTGCCCGCGGGCCAGAGCTCGGTGTCGCTCTACATGAAGGGCATCACCGGCGGCGCCGATCAGGTGACGGGAACGACGGCGTCGGTGCCAGTCACCAGCCTCTCGCTGCAGGTCACTCCCGCCGTGAGACGAAACAACTGCAGCATCCTCACCGGGGCGTCGAGCGTGAACTGCAACATCTCCACCGCGCAGGCCGACACCACGCACACCATGCTCGTCTTCCAGGCGACGTCGCAGAACACCGGCTCGTCGCTCGAACCCGAGATGCGCTGCCGGCTCGGCTCGACCACCCAGATCACCTGCGGCCGCAGCGGCTTCAGCCCCGCCGACATCCACTGGCAGACGCTCGAACTCCCGACCGGCCTCGCGGTGCAGCAGACCGCCATCTCGACCACGTGCACCACGAGCCTCTCGCTCGTGCCGGCCGTCGACACGGCGAGCAGCTTCCAGCTCTCGTCGTTCATGGGCGTGGGCAACAACTACGACGGCGACGACCTCCAGACTCCGGCCTTCCTGACCGGGGGCGCCTCGCTGGTGCTGAACAGCAGCGACCCGTGCGGCCAGTGGACCGCACAGGTGGTGTCGATGACCGGCATCTCGGTGCTCCACGGCCCGAGCGCCGGCTTCGCGCTCAACGGCCGCAGCGTGCCGGTCACCGGCCTCGCGGCTGCCAACCTCGGCTCGACGCTCCTGCTCACCCAGCTCAACCTCATCGGCCCGCCCGCGCCGCCCAACAGCGCCGCGGTCTGCAACTTCCAGGTGCGCGGCGAGGCCGATTCCGCGACGTCGCTGCGCTTCACGCGCGGCTCGACCGGCAACAACGTCTGCGACTCGTACGCGACGGGCTCCATCGGCTGGCAGCGCATCGACTTCGGCGCGCGCGCCACGGTGCAGACGCAGACCACCACCCTGCTCGCGGGCCAGACCAGCGTGACCGCCACCCTCGCCAGCGCGGTCGACACCACGCGCACGCTGGTGCTCTCCACCGGCCAGCAGCTCGCCGGCCAGGCGACCGGCGAGAGCGCCAACAACACCAGCGGCAACGACGACGTGAGCGACGGGGTCGCGATGTTCGAGCTGATCAGCGCCACCCAGGTGCGCATCTCGCGCGCGTCGGCCAGCAGCGCGGCGACGTTCACCTTCTCGGCAGTGCAGGTCGAACCCTGATCAACGCGGGCTGATCAGGGCGCGGGCGCGGCGGGCTGCTCGGCGCGCTCGACGGGCATCGACGCCTCGCGCTTGGCCTCTTCTTCGGTGCCGCCGACGGCCTCGACCGAGTTGCGCGGAGGGCGCGGGGCACGACCCGAGCCGCCCTCGCCGCCACCACCCTCGACCACCGGGTACTTGTCCCAGTCGAAGGCGCTGACCGCGTCACCCACCTGCCGCGGCGTGGTGGCGCGCAGGCGGCCACGCACGAGCGCGATCTGCTGCTGCACCGCGAGCGGCGTGGGGTGCGTCTTGAGCGCCTGGATCCACAGCTCGATGGCCTTCTCGGGCTCGGTGTCGGCCTTCAGGCGGCCGAGCTCGACCAGCGCGTGCGGCTTCAAGTCGGTGTCGGGGAAGCGCTCGAGCAGCTCAGCGAAGGTGCGCTGCGCGTCGGGCTTGCGGCCGTCCATCATGCTCAGCGCCTGCCCGCGCAAGAACATCGCGTCGTCGACATACGGCGAGGTCTCGTACTTCTGCACCACCTTCGCCGCTTCGATCTCGCACTGCTCGTAGTCCTGCAGCTCGAAGTAGAGCCGCGAGACGGTGAACGACAGCTCGGCCGACTGCGGCGGGTTGCGCGCCAGCGCGGCGGTGTACTCGGCGATGGCGCCGCGCAGGTCGCGGAAGTCGTGCCACAGCAGCGCCGCGAGGTGCAGGCGGCCCTCGAGCGTCTCGGGCGCCTCGGGGCAGAGGGTGATCAGCTCGCGGTACACCTCGACCGCCCGGCGCGGATCATTGAGGTGGAACGCGTAGAGGTCGGCCGCGCCGCGCAACGCCCGCGCCCGGTAGAGGGTGGCCTGCACCGAGGTGTCGCGGTCGAGCAGGTCGAGCACCCGCTTGTACTCGCTGAGCGCGGTGTCCCAGTTCTGCTCGAAGATTTCCGCGCGCGCCTTCTCGAGGTGCGTGGGCGCGTCGTCCTTGGTGCAGCTGGCGAGCGCGAGCGCGAAGGCGGCGGCGAGCACGAGGCGCTTCATGGGCAGGCTCCCGGCACCCAGTGCACGCAGGTGTTCTGCTCGCACCCGATGCACTCGCGCGTCTGGTCTTCGGTCATGCCGCACACCAACGTGCTCGACGGCCGCGGACAGTCGGCGTGCTGCACGCAGGGCACGCTGCCGCCGTCGAGCCCGGTCAGCGTCTCGCGGTGCGCGCACGGCCGATTGCACGCGGCGAGCGCGACGAGGCAGAGCAGCGGGGCGAGGCAACGGATCAGCATGTCCCTGGGGGCACCGCCTACACCGGGCGCGAGGGGAACGGTATCCCCATGCGGTCAGCGAATGCGGCGCTCGCTGGCGGTGACGGTGAACGCCTGTTCGACGTTCTGGTACTCGCCGTCGTACCGCGGGTAGCGCCACGTCACGAACTGCGAGCGCAAGCACTTCGCCAGCGGCGTCTCGTCGAGGTCGCGTCGCAGGTGCGCTTCCCCCACGCGGCCGTCGTTGAACACCACCCACCGCACCTCGAAGCGCTGCGCGTCGGGCGGCATCATGCGTTTGGCCTGCTCGGCGAGGCATTCCTGCAACAGCGGCGCGAAGTGGTCGTTCACCATGCGCACCTGGTCGGCCGAGAGGCCCTCGCCCGCCGCGTCCTTGCTGTAGTCGTGAAAGGTCCAGCGGCTGAGCGTCTTGCGCTCGAGCGCGCGGCAGGCCCCGGCGCCGTGCGCGGTGTCGTACGACACGCAGGTCTGGTCGAGCGTGCCGGTGCGCGCCCAGGTGCGCTCGTTCTCGGGCAGCGTGTCGGCCACCACCGCGACCTCCTTGAGCGCCCACTTCACCGCGCCGTCGACGTCGTTCTTCTCGCGCGCGCGGGCGATGAGCTTCTGCAGCGCCTTGCGCCGCAGCCCGCTGCACTGGGCGGTGACGCACGAGGCCTCGGCCTTCTCGAGCAGCCGCACCTGCTTGCTCTCGTCGTCTTCGCGCAGCGCCTGGCCGAGGAGCACCCGCAGCTCGAGCACCTCGTCCTTGTTCTTGCGCGCGCGGGCGAGCGCCGTCGGCTCGCACGGCTGCGGCTTCGGGGCCTTCTCGGTCTTCGCGGCGCACGTCTCGTCGTCGCGCAGCTCGGTCACCTCGCGCCCCAGGCCCTTGTCGGCGCCCTTTTCCTTCGCGGCCGCGCTCAGCGCGTTGACCGCCGCCTGCCGGCACGAGTCGAGCTTCTCGGGGCCGCACGCCAGCAGCCACGCGCGCGCCGCGCTCTCGGCCGCCGCCGCGTCGTTCGCCGCCAGCTCGACCTTGGTCGCCAGCTGCCAGGCCTGGAAGCGCGCCTCACCGTCGAGCGTCGCCGCCTCCGCGGTGGCCTTCTGCGCCGCCGACCGCGCAGCGTCGTACTGCTTGCTCTTGAACGCGCTCTGCCCGTCGGCGAGCGCGGCCTTGTAGCCGGCGAAGCGATCGACCTTCGGCTCCTCGGGCGGCCGCTGGGGCGGGACGGGCGCCTTCTCGGGCTGCTTGTCCCACGCGGTGGCGAGGTCGTCGCTGCCGGCGTCGGGGAGCGACGCGGTGGGCTCGGTGGTGGGCGCCGGCGCCGGCGTGGTCGCGCAACCCAGCGCGAGGAAACCGACGGTGAGCACGGAGGCGAGCGGCCGCGACATCGGCGGGCATGATACCTCGCGCCCCGCGACCCGGGCAGCTGTCGCGGCCTGCGCCGACTTCGGTTCAAACGGCCGACGTGATCGGCGACACTCCGCGCCCCATGAGACCGCTCGTTGTCGCTTTGGTGCCGTGCGTGGCGTTCCTCTCGTGCTCGGGCAAGAGCTCGGCCGAGAACCGCACGCAGCAGCAGCTGGCCGACCTGCAGAAGAAGAAGGAAGCCGAGGCGAAGGCCAAGCGCGACAAGGAAAACGCGCCGGTCGCGCTCCCGACCGAGGTGGTGAAGCTCGACGCGCCCTACGACGACACGCAGGCGACGGTCATCTTGCCCGACGGCCCGTGCCCCGACGGCTTCTGGGCGCTCTTCGGCGGCGACGCGCCCGGCGCCACGCCCGAAGAGAAGAAGGCCAACGCCGCCAAGCGCAAGGACCTCGCGGACCAGGTGAAGAAGGGCAAGTACATCGTCAAGCTGCGCGGCCCGCAGCAGGTCACGCTCGGCGACTACGACGCGCCGAAGGGGCTCTTCCCCGTCGACGTCATCGGCACCATCGACTGCACCGACGGGCTGGGCCGCATCGCCATCGCGTGGACCGCGGCGAAGGCGGGCGACCCGGGCAACAGCGCCGCCAAGGCCGACGCCGACTTCGCGCAGAACGTGTGGCAGGCCGACAAGACCCACTTCGACCTGATGATCAAGTCGCTCACCGAGGCCAAGGAGTTCGACAAGCTCAACAAGTTCCAGCTCTCGGCGCGCGTCGCGTTCACGCCGGGCAAGGTGGAGATCGACAAGAAGGTGCGCAAGGTCGCCAAGGTGAAGGAAAAGGTCGCGGCGGCCAACGAGACGCTGAGCTTCGGCGGCGGCAACGAGGACTGGGGCGCGGGCCGGCTGGTGCACGCCGACCTGCTGGGCATGCGCGTGGCGACCGATCGCGAAAAGAAGCAACTCTTCGAGAAGGGGAAGTGACCGATGATGAAGGAACTCGACGTGAAGAAGACGCTCAAGCTGCTCAACCGCATCATGGAGTTCGAGCTGGCCGGCGTCGTTCGCTACACGCACTACTCGCTGATGGTCGCGGGGCCGAACCGCATTCCCATCGTGCAGTTCATGAAGCAGCAGGCCACCGAGTCGCTGCTCCACGCCTCGACCGCGGGTGAGATCCTCGTCGGGCTCGGCGGCCACCCCACCCTGCAGATCGCGGAGATCCCCGAGAGCTACAAGCACTCGGTGAAGGACATTCTCGAAGAGAGCCTCGCCCACGAACGCACCGCGCTCGACATCTACAAGCGCCTGCTCGAGGTGGTCGAAGACCGCAGCGTGTACCTCGAGGAGTTCGCCCGCACGCAGATCGCCCAGGAAGAGATGCACGGGCTCGAGGTGCGCAAGATGCTCCGCGACGTCGGCGTGATGCACGACGAGTTCCACGCGGCCGCGCACGACCACGACGACCACCCGCACCCGGCGCACGCGGCCAACGACGACCGCGACGACGACAAGAAGAAGAAGAAGGACAAGAAGAAGAAGAAGAAGGACAAGCAGAAGGACGAGGCCGAGGACTGACATGAGCCGCCTCGTCGTCACCGACTGCAACTACGTCATGCCCGACCTCGCGTGCTCGTTCTTGCGCGAGGCGCAGGGCGAGGTGGCGTTCATCGAGACCAACACCGCCCACGCGGTGCCCGCGCTGCTCAAGCGCCTCGAGCGTGAGCGCTTCAGCCCCGAGGCGGTGAAGTACGTCGTCGTCACGCACGTGCACCTCGACCACGCCGGCGGCGCGTCGGCGCTGATGAAGGCGTGCCCCAACGCCACGCTCCTCGCGCACCCCCGCGCGGCGCGGCACCTCATCGACCCCAGCAAGCTCGTCGCCAGCGCGCGCAAGGTCTACGGCACCGAGCTGTTCGACAAGCTCTACGGCACCATCGAGCCCATCGACGAGAAGCGCGTGAAGGCGCTCGACGACGGCGCCATCGTGGGGCTGGGCGACACCACCTTCACCTTCCTCCACACGCGCGGCCACGCGAACCACCACTTCGTGGTGCACGACAGCAAGGAGAACGTGGTCTTCACCGGCGACACCTTCGGCCTGGTGTACCCCGCGTTGCAGCGCGGCAAGCGCTTCGCCTACCCGAGCACCTCGCCCACCGACTTCGACGGGCCGGCCGCCATCGCCAGCATCAAGAAGGTGCTCGAGCTGAAGCCGCGCGCGGTGGGCCTCACGCACTTCGGGCTCTATTACGACCCGCAGCCCATCGCTGATCAGCTCATCACCTGGCTCGAGCGCTCGACGAAGCTGGTCGAAGACGGCGCGAAGAGCGGCGATGAGCAGGGCACGCTCGAGCAGCGCTTCAAGAAGCAGCTCACCGAGCTCTTCGACGAAGAGGCGACGCGCGCCGGGCTCACCTTGAGCGCCGACGACCGCAAGCTCATTCACTTCGATCTCGAGCTGAACGCGCAGGGCCTCGCGGTGGCGGCCGTGCGCAGCCGCGCGCCGTGACGGCCATCTGCTCGACGCACCCCGGCGTTCCCGCCCTCGGTGCGTGCGCCCGCTGCGGCCGCTTCGTGTGCGACGTGTGCACCGTCGAGCTGCAGCCGCGCCTCTGCACCACCTGCGCGAACACGCTGGGCGACGCGTGGGGCCTGCGGGGCCGCTCGTTCGACCTGCTGCACGCCTTCCGCACGGGGCTGGGGCTGGTGCTCGCCGAGGCGCCCGCCCTCATCGTGCTCGCCCTGCTCTTCGCGGGGCCCGCGGCGGCGCTGCAGCTCCTGGTTCCGCCCGGCGACGACCTGAAGACGCTCTCGGCGTCGATTCGCTTGACCAACCTCTACGACACGCTGGTGGGCATCATCGGCGCGCAGGCGATGCTCGCGTTGATCATCGCGCGGGCCGAAGGTCGCAAGCTCGGGCTCTTCGGAGCGCTGCGCGAGAGCGTGAGCAACTGGGGCCGCGCGGTGGGCACGCGCATTCGAGCGGGCCTGTGGATCTTCTTCTTCGCGCTGCTGCTGCTCATTCCCGCCCTCTGGAAGGGCACCATGCTGCTCTTCACCGCCGTCGCGGCGCTCCGCACGCAGCGCGACGACGCCCTGCGCACCTCGGAGTCGCTGGTCGAGGGCCGCTTCTGGCCCGTCTTCGTCTTCGCCCTCGCGCTCTTCGGCGCGTTCGACCTCCCGGTGCTGGTCGGCACCACCGTGCTCGGCGCGGTGCTCGGCGAGGTCGAGGCCGTGCCGCGCTTCGTGCTCGAGTACGTGCCCGACTTCGTCGCGCGCCTCGGCGAAGCGCTCAACCTCGGCGTGCTCTACGCGGGCTTCGTGATGCTGCACCACGACGCCAACCTCGACCTCCCGCCGATGAACTGGGTGACCGACCCGCCGCTGCGCGACGCGCCACGACGCTGACCTTCAGCGGGGCAACGCCACCAGCCGCCCGGGGAAGCCCAGGTCGCGCAGCGCCCACAGGCGCGCCGGCACGTCCTCGAGGCTGATCAACTCCACGCGCGCCTTCACGCGGTTGGCCAGCAACAGCGAGAGCCCCTCGTCGAGGTCGCCGCGCGTGCCGAGCAGCCCGCCCTTGATGGAAAGCCCGCGCCACACCAGCTCGGCGACCGAGAGGTCGACGCGGCCCGTGGGGCTGGTGCCGAGAAAGAAGACGCGCGCCCCGGGCAACACCACGCGCACCGCGCGCTGCAGCGCCTGCGTCGACGGCGTGCACACCACCGCGGCGTCGAACGGCCCGACCTCGCCGGTCTCGCCCTTGTAGGTGGCGATGGGCTTGGCGCCGAGCTCCTCGGCGAGCCGCACGCGCTCGGGGTCGTGGTCGGTGGCGAACACCTGGTGCCCGAGCGCCCTGGCGACCTGCACCACGAGGTGCCCGACGCCGCCCACGCCGTAGACCGCGATGCGCGAGCTCTGCACGAGATGCAGCGCACGCACCGCGCCGACCGCCGTCCACAACGAGCCGCCGACCAGCGCGAGCGACGCGGCGAGCGGGAGCGGCAGCGGCTCGGGCAGCTCGCTCATGCCGACCGGCACCTCGAGGGGAATCAGGCCGCTCTCGTGCGCGACGAGGTGCGTGCCGAGCGCGCCGTCGGTGTGGATGCCGCGCCAGCGCGCCTTCGAGCAGAAGCGGGCCTCACCCGAGCGGCAGTGCGCGCAGGTCTGGCAGCACGAGGCGAGCGGCGTGATGAAGACGCGCTCACCGGGGCGCAGCCGCGTGTGGCGGCCGACCGCCTGCACCACGCCCACCGCCTCGTGGCCGGGCACCAGCGGCAGCCGCGGCGGCGCGTCGAGCGTCAGCAGGTTCCAGTCGAGCTGGCCCAGCGCGCACGCCTCGACGCGCACCAGCACCTCGCCGTCGTACACGGGCGCGAGGGTGAGCTCCGTCAGCTCGACGGGCTCCTTCGCTTTCGTGAGCTGGACGAGGTGGGCCACGAGGACAGGGGGTGTGCCAGAGAAGCGGGCGGCGTCAAAGGGCCTGCGCCGAAGTCGCGCGCGGCGCGGTCGAGAGCGCGAGCCACCACCCGAGGAAGGGCAGGAACCACGCGACGTAGTTGTTGTGGAACACCTTCGCGGTGAGCAGGAAGACGAGGATTCCCACCAGCGCCGCGAGCAGCCGCGCCTCTCTCGTACCCACGCGGTGGGCCATCACCGCGCCGGCGCCGACGGTCAGCGCGCCGGCGAGCGGCAGCCACGACGCGACGGCCGCGGGCAACACCGAGGAGAACGCCGTCGAGTCGCCGGGCCGCGCCACGTTGAAGGTCCACAGCGAGTCGACCGCCCCCTGCGGGCTCGACCACCACGCCACGCCGAGCAGCGCCAGCACGCCCGCGCCGAAGAGCACCAGTGCGCGCGGCGTGCGCCACAGCGTCAGCACCGCGACCGGCACCAGCAGCGCCCCGGGCAACAGCTTGGCGCTGATGCTGGCCGCCAACGCGAGCGCGCCGAGCGCGGGCCGTTCTGACTCGAGCGCCGACCACGCGAGCACCGCGAGCAGCACCGCGATGAGGTCGCAGTCGGTGTGCTGCAGGAAGTCGACCGCCACCACGCCCGAGAGCAAGAGCGTCAGCACCGGCACCCACTGCACCACGCGCGCGGTCAGCGCCCACCGCCGCACCTGGCGCGCCAGCACCACGCAGAGCAAGGCCAGCCAGGCGAGGTGGCTCACCTGCACGCCCGCGCGGCCCAGCACCGCGACGAAGGGTGCGTAGCTCGCGAGCGTCACCGGCCCGTACTTGTACGAGAGGAAGCGGAGCTCGCGCGCCGGGCCAGCACAGTCGCTCACTCCCTCGCGCACGCGCGGCACCGCGGCGTCCATCAGCGCGACATCGGCCGACTGCCACCACGACTCGAAGCGCGCGACCGCGTCTTCTCCTGAGGGCTCGAGGCAGCGCACACCGTCCGGCGAGGTCACCAGCGCGTGAAATGCGCCTCGGTCGAGCAGGCTCGTCGGCGCCCACGGGCTCTGGCCGGCGAGCACCACCTTCAGGGCGCGGTAGTTGATGGCGCCCATCTCGGTCTCCTTGCCGAGCACGCCCGCGCGCCACGCCGAGCTGATGGCGACCCCGAGGTGCACTGCGCCGAGCACGGCGACCAGCGCCCACACCGCGCGCTCGAAGCGGGGCGACGCCGGCCACGCGAGCGCGGGGCCCAATCGCCAGGCCACGGCGACGAGCGCGAGCAGGCCGAGGAGCAGCCCGCAGCGCACCAGCCCGTGGTCCCAGTCGAAGAGCAGGAAGCACGGCACGAGCGCCGCGACGGCGAGGAACAGGGCGACGGCCTTCACGCGCGCGGCATGGTCGCACCTCGAGGTCGGTGATTCGAGGCTTGATCGAGATCAACGTTCGTCGCGCGCTCCGTCCCTAGACACCGCCGGATGCACCGACTCGCCCTCGTCGCCGCGCTCGTCGCGCTGGCCTGCCGTGCTGAGCGACCGCAAGCCCGCGCGCATGCGCCCGCGGAGTTCTTCCAGGAACCGAAGAGCGCCGAAGACACGCCCGGCGCGCGCTTCGTCGCGTCGCTGCCCGACGCGGTACGCAAGGCGTTGGCCCGCGATTCCCAGGTGGTGCTCGACCAGAAGTCGAATGCCGACGGGCCCGCGCTGATTCGCGCCGTGGTGCGCTTCAACCGCCCCAAGGCCGAGGTGTGGGAGCTGATCAGCCGCGTGTCAGAGCAGCACCAGTTCCTGCCGCACGTCACGCAATCGAAGACCTTCGGCGAGCGCACGGCCGAGGGCGAGGCCAACGACTACGTGGTCTCGTTTCTCTTCACGTTCAAGTACCGCACGCAGCATTGGTTCTACGCGGAGGAAGCGCGCGTCGAGTGGGCCCTCGACCCGGCCGGAGAAGACAGCCTCGAGGCGCAGGAAGGCTTCTGGCAGCTCTACGAGCTCGACGAGAAGACGACCATCGCCGAGTACGGCACGCGGCTGGTGGTGCGGGGCGCGTTCATCAACTTCTTGCGCAGCCTCGGCGAGCGCGGCGGAGTGCGCGACTCGCTCACCGCGTTCCGCACCCACATCGAACAGGCGAAGTTGTAGTCACCGCCGCGCCGTGGAGTTAGAGCGCTCAGCGACATGAGCGACAAGTCAGCCTTCATCACCCGCGCCATCACGGCGTACGCCAACCTCCTCGTGAAGCACCCCGGCCGCGTGCTGCTGGTGCTGCTCTCGCTCGGCGTGGGCTCGGGGTGGCTGGCGAGCAAGCTGACCATCGAGTCCGACCAGCTCTCGCTGATCAGCCAGGACCTCCCCGAGGTGAAGGAGGTCAAGCGCGTCATCGACATGGTCGGCGGCGCTGGCTACCTGCAGCTCGCCCTGCGCTCGACCGACGAGAAGGCGCTCAAGAAGCTCGCCGACTCCATTCACGACACGCTGACCGAGGCGAAGAACGAGAAGGGCGAACCGTGGGTCCGCTTCATGACCTACAAGATCCCCATCGAGTTCGTTCAGGAGAACATGGTGCTGTTCATTCGCACCGAGGACCTGGTCGAGGGCAAGAAGCGCATCAACGCGTACTTGAAGGACCAGCTCCGCCGGAACAACCCGTTCTACATCGAGCTGCGCAAGACCGAGCCGGTGAAGCTCGACCTCACCGATCTCGTGAACAAGTACTCCGCGATCGGGAAGAAGAGCATTCGCGACGACTATTACATCAGCGACGACAAGCAGATGATGATGATCCTGATCAAGCCGATGTGGAACTCCACCATGCTCGGCAACACGCAGGACTTCATCGCCGCGATGACGGGCAAGACGGCGGCCGGCACGGTGCTGACCCAGGGCCTGCTCGCCGACGCCGCGAAGAAGGCCGGCGTGCAGCTGGTCGAAGACTACGACCTGATGGGCGACGGCCAGAAGGTCGCGTTCGGCTTCACGGGCTCGTACAAGACCAACGTCGACGACAGCGTGGCGATCGTCGACTCGCTCGACGACATCACCATCAGCTCGCTGGTGCTCATCGCGCTGGTCATCGCCATCTTCTTCCGCCGCTTCTGGCCCACGCTCATCGTGCTGTCGGGCATCGTGCTCGGCACCATCATGACGCTCGGCTTCGCGAAGCTGACGCTCGGTGAGCTGAACATGGTGACCAGCATCATCGCGGCCATCCTGCTCGGGTTCGGCATCGACTACGGCATCCACTTCACCTACCGCGCGCGCATCGAGTTCGGCACCGGCAAGCCGTGGGACGACGCGATTCGCCAGGCGTTCATCAACGCGGGCCGCCCGGCGCTCATCTCGGCCATCGTCACCGCCGGCTCGTTCTTCGTGTTGCTCGTCTCGGAGTTCCGCGGCTTCTCGCAGTTCGGCTTCCTCGCCGGCTTCGGCACGATGATCACCGCGCTGACGCTCTTCTCGTGGGCGCCCGCGGTGCTCGCGCTCGCTGGCCACCGCAACCCCGCGTGGCCCGAGAAGCTCACCGGCCGCATGACCCCGCCCTCGGCCGACATGGAGAGCGGCAAGACGAAGCTGCCCAACCCGAAGCTCCTGCTCGCCGGGTCGCTCGCGGTGGTCGCGCTGGTCTGCTCGTTCGCCGTGCCGTGGACCGACTTCCCGATTCCGAAGGACCGCGAGATGACGATGTGGGAGCGGTTCAAGGGCGGCGTGCGCTTCAACTACAACACCCGCGCGCTGATGCCGGTCGACCAGCCGAGTGTGAAGCTGCAGGACGAGATCAACCGCCGCTTCAAGATCAGCAGCGACCCCATCGCCGTGTACACGAAGGACGTCGAGGGCGCGAAAGACATCTGGGACTCGATGACCGACGACCCGGACCACAACTACAACGTCGACACGAGCAAGTACCCGACGGTCGACCAGGTGGTGAGCATCTTCACCTTCACGCCTCCGCCGAAGACCGCCGAGGCCAACGCCAAGGTGCTCGCCGAGTGGCGTGAAGAGCTGAAGGACATCGACGTGGCGTCACTGCCGCCCGAGATGCAGGACAAGGCGGCGTTCTTCATGAAGGTGCTCGAGAAGAAGCCCTTCGACGTCTACGGCGTGCCCGAGGTCTACGCGTCGCAGTTCCGCCACCTGCCGACCACCAAGCCCGAGAACCACGGTTACCTCACCTTCCTCTACCCGAAGGTCGACCTGTGGGACGGCAAGAACCTGCTCACGTTCGCGGACCAGACGCGCACCATCAAGGGCAAGTCGGGCGCGGAGTACCCGTCGGCCGGTCTCGCGATTCTCTACGCGAAGCTCGCGCGCATCGTGCTGTGGGACGGGAAGATCACCGTGCTCCTCGCCGCGCTGTGGATTCTGATCATGCACTACCTCGACTTCCGCTCGGTCACGCTGGCGCTCGCGTCGGTCGTGCCGCTCGGCATCGGGCTGTTGATGATGCTCGGCATGCTCAGCATCACCAACCACCGGCTCAACTTCATGAACCTCGTCATCTTGCCGATCCTGCTCGGGTTCGGCGTGAGCCATGGCCTGTACCTGCTGCACCGGTTCCTCGAGGGCACCAGTCCCCTCGTCGCCTTACGGTCGGTCGGCGGCGCGGTCGCCTCTTCCACGCTCACCGCCATCGCTGGCTTCGCGTCGCTCGGCTTCGCGCAGCACCTGGGCCTGCGGTCGATTGGCTACGTCGCGTGCCTGGGCCTCGGCACCACGCTGCTCGTCAGCTTCACCGTGCTCGCGAGCATTCTGCAGATCATCTACGACCGGCAGGGCGCGCAGAAGCTCGGCGAGACGAAGAGCTGAGGCGTCACCAGGTGTCGCACGGCACCGGCGGCGCCCCGACCTTCGCGCGCACCGCGTTGATCATCGGCGCCCAGACCGGCCCCGCGGGCCGCCGCGTCATCGGGTCTCGCGTGCCGCGCGTCAGCCCGAACACGCCGCGCGTCCACTTGTCCATGCAGCCGTCGTAGCGGCGAATCGCGATCTCGTGAAAGCCGCTCGCGTCGAAGGTGACCGACGGGTCGACGCTGCTGCCACACCACCGCTCTTCGTCGGTGCGCTCGATGGCCGGCACCAGCGCGGCGAGCTTCACCAACTGCTCGAGCGTCAGGCCCGCCGCCAGCTCGCGCCAGCGGTCGTGGTACCAGAGCAGCTCGTCGCTCAATTGCTGGCAGTGCTCGACCCGCAGCGCCTCGGCCTCGGGCCCCACCGGCGCGACCGAGTTCGACAGCTGCTGCCCGTACCAGCCGAGCAGCGGTGACAGCGTCCACCCTGCCTCGTACTTCCGCAGTGCGTCGTGCAGTGACGGCGGCAACACTCCCTCGAGCGGGTCGGCCAGCTTGTCGGACCGCGTGAGCTTCTCGAGCGTCTCCAGCTTCAGCGCGCCGAGGTCGCGCGTGAACGCAGCCAGCTCGCCGAGCTCCTCCACCACCTTCGCGCGCCGCTCACCCACCACCGCGTGGAGCTGCGAGGTCGGCGGCAGCCGTCGCACGAACCCGTCGAGCCGCTCGAGCCCCGAGCGCTTGGCCGCCGCGAGCTCTTCGAGCGCCTCGGGGTGCTGCTTGAAGTCGAGCAGCAGCGCCTTCACCGCCTCGAACGTCCGCACACGGTCCTTCTGGTAGTTGTCGACGCCCTCGAGGTCCGTGCCCTCCGGCGTCTTCCACAGGGGAAAGTGGCGTGCCGCGATGGCCTCGAACGAAGGCGCGCGGGGCGCCTCGAGCCCGCCGTAGCAACCGGCCTGCGCCACCACGACGGTCAGCGCGAGCCCGAACATCGAAGACTCAGAGCAGCGCGCGCGCCGCCGCGACGTCGCGATCGAGCTCGGCCTGCCGCGCCGCCTTCTGCGCCGGGTCGCTGAACGCGATGCCCGCGAATTCCTGCTTCGCCGCGCCCACCACGCGCTCGAGGCCCGGCTTGCTGATCAACCCGCGCTTGAACGCCTCGGTCGCCGCGCCCACGTAGGTGTCGAAGATGAAGACGTTCTTCTTCGCGAAGTCGGCCTTCTCCGCGTCGTTCAGGTGCGTGACGTTGTGAATGAAGACCGAGCGCATGTCGCCGCCCTGCGTCGCCGCCGCGTGCGCGCCGAAGATGGCGTCGCCCTGGCCGCTGTCGCCGAGGAACACCGAGCCGTACTCGGGGTACAGCTGGTTGACCTGCTGCCAGTTGTCGAACTTCTTGTCGGCGATGCTCTGGTTGCCGATGAGGTGCGCGAAGTCACCCGAGAGCACGGTGGCCTGCGTCACGCCGGCGTCGTGCATCATCTCGCGCGTGAAGTGCTCGCTCGCGCCCGCCCGGTCGTACGGCCGCGCCGAGAGGAACATCAGGTCACCCGTGCGGTCCGGCGCCTGCGCGTTGGGGCCCTTGTCGAGCTCGGCGTAGAGCGCGCGCACGCCCGGGTAGATGGTCTTCTTGGGGAAGCGGTCGTCCTTCCAGTTCACGTAGAAGGTGTCGTCGATGTCGGAAAGGACCTTCACCTTCCCGTCCTTCGGCGTCGCCTGCGCCTTGAAGTGCGCGAGGAGCTGGTTCTGCAGGTCCTTCGAGTCGATGTCGTGGAAGACGAGCTGCTGCAGGTCGTGGTGGTCGCCAGCGCCGTCGATGCCGTTCTTGAGCGCGGTGAGCGCCTCGCCCTTCGTCGAGAGGAAGACCGCGGTGATGGTCTTCTCGGCGAGCGAATCGGTCGAGCCGAGCTGCAGCGCCTGCACCAGCTTCACCTTGCTGTCGACGCTCAGGTCGCCCACGCGGTCGTGCGAGAGCAGCGAGAGGAACGCGGTCTTGTTGTCGGGGCCGATGAGCCGGTCGTCGATGTCTTCGGTCAGCTCGTGCAGCTCGTTGCGCGACATGCCGCCGATGATCTGGTTCAGCTCGCCCGCCGACGCGTTCTTGAAGAGGCCGATGATCTGCGCTTCCTCGCCGCGGTCGGTGTGGCCCGCCATCAGCGAACGAATCGTCGTCAGCTTCGCCTGCACCGAGGTCGCCGTGCCGCCCGTGAAGTCGGTCGGCGTGCCCGTCGTGCCGCGCGTCGGAGTGGCCGGCGTCGCGGGCGTCGTGGAGCCGACGGTCGAGGTGCCAGTGGTGCCAGTGGTGACAACGGGACGAATCGTCGAGGGGCGAACGGGCGTCGGCATGGCAGAGGTCTCAGTCGAGATGGAGCGTGGTTGTCAAAGGCCAGAGGTCAGAAAGCGACCGCGACGTCGCCGCTGCTGGTGAGTGTCAGTGAAGCGTGGCCCGCCGTCGCGAGGTTCGCGATGCCGACGATGAGCAGCGGCAGCCCGATGGCGCCCAGCAACATGCCGAAGCCGGTGAACGTCCACCCCAGCACGAGCGACACGGTCTGCGGGTTGCCGGTCTGCATGCCCGCGTTGATCAGCCCGTAGACGCCGCCCGCCGCCGACGCCGCGCCGAGCAGCGTGAGAATCGAGCCGGCGACCGTCAGCCGCACGCCCGCGAAGATCTGCCCACCGCGCACGCCCGAGACGGCCGGGAGCAACAGGCCCTGCGGCGCCGAGAGGTGCGCGCTGGTGAGCTGCGGCACGAGGGTGGGCGGAGACTGCGGCGTAGCCAACGCGAGGGCGAGCAGGAGCGCGGTCGGGGTCATGTCGAGAAAGCTACCAAGCTCACTGGCCCGCATCGCGTTTCCACGCCGCCACCCGCGCCTCGAGCAGCTTCAAGTCCGCGGGCGGGAGCACCCCGGCCTCGGCCTCCACTGCGCTGAGCGCGTCGGCGGCGTCTTCGTCTTTCGGATCATCGAGCAGCGCGAGGTGCAGCTCTTCGCGCGCCAGCGCCTTGCGCCCCAACCGCTGCAGCGACACGCCGAGCAGCGTGTGCCCGTACGCGACGAGCGGATCTCTCGCGATGGCCTGCTGCAGCACCGTCACCGCTTCTTCCGTCTTGCCGTTGGTGGCCAGCCAGTGCCCGAAGCCCGCCAGCTCGGCCGGCGTGGGCGTCGGCCCCAACCAATCGACGTAGGCCTGGCGCGCTTCCTCGATGCGTTCCTGCGCGTCGAGCAACGAGATGAGCTGCTGCGCGACCTCACGCTTCTCCACGCGGTCACCCGGGAGCTCGAGCTTCATCCGCAGCTCCTGCTCGCGTGACGCCATCTTCAGGCTGAGCACCTCGCGGTGCTTCTGCGCCACCGCGTCGGACTCGGCCTTGCGGCCCTGCGCTTCGAGCTCGGCGCGCAGGTCGTCGGTGAGCTGCTCGCTGTCGGGGTACTTGTCGAACTTCGCCTGCAGCCCCTCGAGGCGCATGCGCGCAATCTTCTCCTCGGGAGACTCCGAGCCCTTCGACGTCAGCACGAACGGCACGCCGAGCACGCTCAGCGCGAGCACCACCTCGGCGATGATGACGTTGCGCAGCACGCCCGCACGGCGCGCCTTCTCCTCGTCGAATTCCTCGAGGTCGGTCGGCATCGGCAGCGCCGGCGCTTCGACCACCACGCTGCCGCTCATCAGGTCCGCCAGCGAGCGCCCGTCGGGCCGGCTGAGCGCGATGAAGTGGCCCACCACCGCCACCGTCAGCACGCCGCCCGACGCGAAGCTCATCACGCCCGCCACCAACGTCGGCGTCCGGGTCGAGCCGAGCTCGAACTTCATGGCGATGACGCCCATCACCATCGTCAGCAGATACGCCGCGGGGAAAAAGCCGCGCCCGATGAGCTCGCGGAACATCGCGTTGCCCAGGTCGAGGGGATGACCGGTCTTCACGCTCACCACCTCGAGCCCCGCGACGCTCAGGCCGAACGTGCGCCGCAAGAACGCGATGGGGAGCACCGAGTAGCCGAGCAAGACCACCAGCACGCCCCACATCGGCAACGCGAAGCCGCGCAGGGAGAGCGGCATGAAGAACGCGATGCCACTGAGCACTACGAGGCACGCAGCGTCGATGCCACCGGCGAGGGCGCGACGCGCGGGGGCGACCGGCTTGGGGACGAAGGCCACCGCGCGACTCTAGCGTCAGCGCGGGCAGAGATCGGTCGGCGCGCCAGCCGGGTACTTCGCCAGCGCGCGCAGGGCGGTCACCTGCGACAGGTCGATCGGCACGTACTTGAGCCGCTCGTCGGGCGAGCTGGTCATCTCCTTGAACACCAGCGCCGCGCCCGCGATGAGAATGGCCTCAGGGCTGAAGTACGCGAGCGGAAGGCCGCTGGGCGTCCGCTCCGCCCGCACCTCTTCCCGCACCAGCAGCCGCGCGCCGACGAGCTGCGAGGGGTCGAAGCACGCCGGCCCCTCGCCCAGCCGCAGCACCAACCGCTCGCGGGTGGCCTCGAGCAGCACGCCGGTGACGTGGTCGCGCGCGTTCAGCGTCAGCTCGACGACCGTCGGCGGCGAGTCCTGGTGGCTCAGCACGCAACGGCCCGTCGCCTTCGGAGGTCCCTCGGGGTGCCGCGCCCACCGCGCCCACGTCGGCCAGTCACCCACCGCGAGGCTCGTCGTCGGCGCCGCTTCGGTGCCCACCGCGCTGATGCTCGCTCCCACGACCGCCGCGCGCTCGAGCGCCGCCACCTCGCGTCGCCCGTCGCACAACCACAGGTGCGCCTCGTCGACGGCGAAGAGCTCTCCCTCCGACGTGCCGTCGTTGGCCGTCTGCACGCTCACCGTCGCGCCCGTGCGCGTGGCCTTCGACGTCGCACACCCCTGCGCCAGCACCGCCACCGCCCACACCCAGGTCACACGCATGCGGCTGGTTCAGCAGAAGGCCCTCGAGGGTGCAACGCCGCTCGGAGTCGCTCCTCAGGGCGCGAAGGTGAAGGTGCCCTGGTCGTTCGCCGGCAGGTTCACCACCACCACGTTCGAGCGCTCGCGCAGCGACGTCACGTCGGGAATGCCGCGCGCGTTGCCGGCGGTGACGAAGAAGCCCACCTGCTCGCCGGCGTGCGGCGTGTAGCCCATCATCGGGCCCCAGCGGCCGTCGTAGGCCCAGTTGCGCGCGAACTCCGCGATGAGCGGCGCGCCCGTGCTGTACCGCCCGCGCCACATCTGGATGAAGCCCGACGTCACCCACTGGCCGTTGATCTTCATCACCGCCCACACCGTGTACTGGAGCGGCCCGTCCCACCCGGGCGGCGTGTAGTCGGGCCACGTGCTCTGCGCGGGGAAGCTGAACACCAGGCCGATGTCGTTCTCGGGGTGCATCTCGATGCGGTCGATGTGCGTGGTGATGGGCCAGCTCGCGACGTCGGCCGGCGAGTTGAAGACCTGCACCTGCGAGAGGTCGATGCCGTCTTCGTTGCACGCCGCCACCGCCACCTGCTGCGCCGCCACCGCGCCGAACCACCGCACGTTCTCGCGCAGCATGCGCCAGTCGCTGGTGAGGCTCGCCTGCTGCCGCGGCGCGTTCAGCGTCAGCGTGAAGACCTTCGTCTGCCCCGGCGCGATGGCGTCGCCCGGGTCGAGGTCCACGCGGCCCACTCCCGCCAACGGGTCGCTGTCGTCGACCGCGCCCAGCCGCACGCCTTCGCTGCCCTTCCACGTCGAGGTGCCGGTGTTGCGCATCGTCAGCGTCACCGTCTGCTGCTCACCGCACGCCAGCGCCGCGGGGATGCTCAGCGCGACCACCGCGGCGTCGTCGACCAGCGCGGGCGGAGGGCCGGGGTCCACCATCGGCGGCGGTCCCGCATCGACGGCCGGCGGAGGCGAGGCAGGCGGCGGCGCGGCCTCGGGAGGAGACGTCGGCGCGGGCTCCTCGGTGCGGGCCTCTCCCGACGCGCAGGCGAGGAAAGTGCAGAAAGTGAGAAAAACAAGCGAGGTGCGAAGAGCGTTCATGCCTGGGCAAAGTGCACGGGGCTCGCCAACGTTGCAGGTGGTTGATCAGCCGTGCAGCAGGGGCCCGTTTGGTGTCCACCGCCGTGCTCAGTGCCACCGCTGCTTCACTCCGATGCTGTCAATGCGCGTGACGTTGGGCTTTGGTCCCTGACGCATGAACACAGGGGTCGCGGTCGGAGTCGCGGTCGGTGTGCTCGCGTACGTCGCGCTGCTCGGGCTCATCGTCTTCTTCGCGGTGCGGTGGTCGCGGTCGATTCTCACCAAGAAGTCGACCGTGCTCGGCGCGGGCCTCGAGGGCCTCGGCGCGAAGAAGACCGGCGAGGTGAAGCGCGGCGGCCTCTACGCCGGCACCGACGTGCACTACGAGTTCGGCGGCCGCAAGGTGACGGTCAACGTCGCGTACGTGAGCCGCAGCTACGTGAAGGCCTCGGTGCGCGTCGACACCGGGCCGCTGCCGTACGCGGTGCTCTTCCCCGAGAAGGCGGTCGACCGTTTCGGCAAGGTCATCGGCCTCAACCGCGAGGTGCAGACCGGCGACCAGGCCTTCGACGACGCCTGCTACGTCGACACCAGCGAAGACGACGCGGTGGTGAAGCGGCTGCTCGAGAGCCCCGAGGTGCGCGACGACCTCAAGAAGCTCGTCTCGCTCGGCTACAAGGTCTGCACTTCGGAGCGTGGCCTCGAGCTGTTTCAAATCGTGTACGCGCTCACGCCGCTCGACGCGCAGCACCTCGCGCCGGCGCTCGAAGTCCTGCCGCACCTCGCCGGCAAGCTGCCCTCGTTCGAAGGCGCGACGCTCAAGGGGCCGGGCGCGTTCCGCAAGTACGGGCTGGCGTGGCTGGTGTTCGGCGCGATGTTCGCGGGCGTGATGATCACCGGGGCGGCCAGCGGCGCGTCGGGCACCACGGTCGAGGGCGTGAAGCTGGTCTCGCTGGTGCTCGGCGTCGGCGGTCTCGCGTGGGTGGCGTTCAACGCGGCGGTGGCCTTCGCGGTGCGCGGCACGTCGAACGCGATGCGCATGTTGCTGGTCTCGGCCGTGGTCACGGCGTTCGGCGTGCCGTCGGGCGCGGGCGCGGTCGCGGTGCTGCTCAACCAGTCGCTCGATGGCTCGGCGCCGACGATGCGCGAGGTGAAGGTGCTCAAGCTGCGCTGCCGCCGCGACTCGAGCGCGGTGGTGGTCGACAACTGGGTGGTCACCGGTCAGCGGCTCGAGGTCCACGTCTCGAAGGCGGTCTGCGACGGCGCGAAGGAAGGCGACGTGCTGCAGGTGCCCGAGCACCCCGGGGCGTTCGGCATCGTGTGGGCCGAGCGCGTGAAGTGAGTCAGCTCAGGGTGCGCCGCACGCGAGGTACGAGAGAATGCGCGCCTTGTCGGTGGCCGAGAGCGTGGTGCCCTCGGGCATCGCGCCGCTGCTGATCTCCGACTCGATGGAGTTGATGGAGTTGAGCACCGCGCTCTGCGAGCCGAACTGCGAGGTGTGCTCGTGGCAGGTGCGGCAGTTGGTCGCGAAGAACGACTGGCCGTAGGTCGACCAGGTGTCGGTGACGGCCGAGCAGTCGGTCAGCGCCGAGGTGCTCGTGCTGCTCGAGCCGCAGCCGGCGAGGAGGAGGAAGAGGATCAGCGTGCGTCGGTTCATGCCCGGCTGGTGTCAGCCAGCGCGCAGAAACGATCACACCCACTGTCTCCCTCTCCTCTTCAGAGGAGAGGGTTGGGGTGAGGAGAAGAACTCCAGACCTCAGCGCTCCGACGCTTCACTCCTCACCCCGGCCCTCTCCTCTGAGGAGGAGAGGGAGTCGGTCGATCGCCTCAACGACAAGCACCACCCCGCACTCACCAGGCACGCCGTCGCGCCCCCCACCATCCACGCGAACGGAATCACCCCCGCCGCCCCGAGCGCCGCGAAGAACGCCGTCATCGCCGCCAGCCGCGCGAACTCGAGCGGCACCGCCCACCGCTTGCTCTCGAGAATCGCGCCCCACGCCGTCGCCGCGCCCCACAGCATCACCGACAGCATCACCTTCTCGAGCGTCGACAGCGGCGAATCGGGCCGCGTCACCAGCAGCATCGCGGGGAACCCGAGCACCACCTGCGCCACGAGGTACGCCGCGCTGCCCGCCAGCGGCTGGCTCTGGAACTTGATCTCCTGGCCGTCGCGCTTCCATTCCCCCTTCGGCAACGGGCGCGCGCCCTCAGGCCGCCAACCGGTCGGCATGAAGAACACCCGCACCTTGTCGACCCAGCGCTTCGCGTCCCACGCGTCGCGCAGCACCACGCGCCACACCTGGAAGTTGATGAACGTCGGGTCCCACGTGTTGGGCGGCGAGGTGACGCCGTAGCTGCACGCCTCGGTCTCGGGCTCGAAGGTGCCGAACAGCTTGTCCCAGATGATCAGGAAGCCGCCGTAGTTCTTGTCGAGGTAGCGGTCGTTGCGCGCGTGGTGCACGCGGTGATGGCTGGGCGTGTTCATCCACGCGTCGATGAAGCGCGGCAGCTTCGGCACCACGCGGGTGTGCGGGATCAACTGCAGCACGAGGTGGAAGGCGACCATCGACACCACCCACTTCGGGTCGAAGCCGATCAGCGCCAGCGGCCAGTAGAAGAAGAACGAGAAGAAGCGCTGCGTGACCGAGGCGCGCAGGGCGACCGCGTAGTTGAGCTCCTCGGTCGAGTGGTGCGGCATGTGCGCGGCCCAGCCCACGTTGGTGCGGTGGCCGAAGCGGTGGAACCAGTAGAAGAGGAAGTCGACGCCGAGGAAGAGCGCGACCGCCGCCACCGGGCCCTCGTGAATGGTGAGCAGCGAGTGGTCGAACAGCCACTGCAACACCGGCATCCACAAGAACGCCACCAGCACGTTCACGCACTGGTTGATGATGGCCGTGCCCAGCGACGCGATGGAGTCCTGGAACTCGTAGTACCCGTTCTTCCGCCACAGGCACCAGGCGATCTCCGCGATGATCAGCAGCAGCACGAAGGGCGTCACGACGGCGTAGACGTTCATGTCCCACCTCTTCGCAGGGGAAAGCGGGGCGGCGCGTTAACCACGGTTCATTTCGACAGGCCCCGCTACACTGCCCACCCCAGATGGACCCCGGCTCGGCCGAAGCCACCACGCTCCTCACGCACCTGCGCCGCTTCGGCGAGCTCGACGAGCGCACCTTTCACCAGCTGCTCGGCCTCGCCGAAGAGCGCACCCTGCCCCGCCACGCGTTCTGGTCGCGCCCGGGCGAGCCGGTGCAGCACTTCGCCATCGTGCTCGAGGGCCTGCTGCGCCACTACTACGTCGACGCGCGCGGCCGCGAATCGGTGAAGGCCTTCCGCGGGCCCAACGAGTTCTCCGCGCCGTACGCCGAGATCATCTTGCGCCGCCCGTCGCGCACCTTCGTGCAGGCCCTCTCGCCGGTGCGCCTGCTCGCCTTCCCCGTCGAGCGCTTCGAGCGGCTCGCCCACGACTCGCTCGAGCTGACCCGGCTCGCGCGGCGCTTCGTCGAGATGCACTTCGTCGGCAAGGAACAGCGGGAGTACGAGTTCCTGCAGCTCTCGGCCGAAGACCGCTACCGCCAGTTCTGCGCCGAGCGCCCCGAACACCTGAAGGACATTCCCCAGCACCAGGTCGCCTCGTACATCGGCATCACGCCGGTGGCCTTGAGCCGCATTCGCTCGCGGCTCGCCAAGAAGGGGCGCACCCAAAAGGCCAGGACCCGATGAGCAACCGCGCCAACGTCTACACCTCCGTCGCCAGCTCGATGGTGAGCAACACCGAGATCCTCACCGCGAAGCTCGCGAAGGAACCGCTCGGCACGGCGCGCCGCGTGCTGAAAGTCACCGCGCCCGTCGGCCCCAGCTCGAGCCAGGGCGCGCTCTCGCGGCAGTCGCTCACCCTGAGCGCCAACGGGCAGGACCCGGTGTGCGGCTGGGTCGACTTCGTCGCGCAGGCCGGCGAGGTGAAGGACTACTTCGCCACCGGCGCCGCCTTCGAGGCGCGGTACCGCACGCCCTTCGACGTGACCGAGGCCGAGTACCGCAACTGGTCGGCGAAGCTCCTCGCCGCGCTGCGCGAGCTGGGCGTGAAGGCCGTGGTGGTCGGAGACGACGCGCACTACGCGCCCACCGACCCCGCGGTCGCGCGCCGGGGCACGAACAGCGGCGTCGCGCCGGCGACCGAGGAGGCCGACGAACCCCGCGGCCCGTCGCTCGTGCCCGTCGTCATCGGCGCGCTGCTCGCCGGGCTCGGGCTGACGCTCGCGGTGTGGCTCGTCATTCGCTGACGAGCGACGACACCGGCCTCACTGCGTCTTCAAGCTGTTGCGGCGCTGCTGGTCGGCGTTGCGCGCGCTCCACGCGTTGGGCATCGGGCCCTGCGTGCCCGCGAAGGGCATGCCCGAGAAGCTGCGCGCGGAGCCGCTGATGGGCTGGTGGTCGAACGCCACCAGGCCGGTCGCCACCTGGCCCGTCGAGAGAACGACGGCCGCGGTGTTGGCGTCGGTCGCGAGGTTGCCCGGACCAATCAGCGCGTAGAGCGTGGTCGCGAAGTTCGGGGTCGCCACCGACACCGACTTCAGGTCGCGCGGCACTCCGGTGCCCGACGGGTTGTAGTCGCTGAAGAAGAGCTGCCCATCGGCGGTGAGCACCTGCGCGTGGCCCGACGGCCACCACGTCGTCTTGTCGTCGAAGAGCACCTGGCCCGTCGGCGAGAGAATGGCGAGCTCGCGCGTGGCGCAGGTGTTCGCGCACCCGAGGGTGATGGCGCGCCCGGCCTGGTCGGTGAGGATGGCGATGGTCGCGTCGACCGGCACCTCGAGCGGCACCGTGCCGTTGGTGGTGGTGGGGAGGTTGAGAATCGCCACGCCAATCTGCGCGCCCTGCACGCGCGGCAGGTAGAGCACGTCACCCGAAGCCGCCTTGCCGATCGCCGGGCGGCCCGTCATCGTCACGCCGCCCCACGTCGCCGGCGGCGCCGAGCGCCACTTCATCAGGCCCAGGCGGTTGGGCGCCGGCCCCGTCGCGGGGTCACCGTCGGCCGCCCACGCCTCCACCGAACCGTCGGGGCACACGGTGTAGATGGTGCCGTCCGAACCGATGAGCAGGTGGTCGTGTTCCACCGAGGTGCCCGAGGGGTTGCACGTCGCGCCGAGGTTCGCCGCCCACAGCAGGCCCGGGTTGCCAGCGCCGCCGGCTGACGCCAGCGTCGCGTCGAGCGCGATGAGCATGGTGGTCGACACGCCGGTCGCGGTGGTCGCGTAGATCGTCGTGCGGTTCGGCCCGATGACGCTCGAGACGCCCTGCGCGAGCCGCAGGAAGTTGCTGCCGAACACGTTGTAGGTGCTCACCGTCCACGCTGAGACCGAGCTCGACGCGGGCGCGCTGTAGAGCGACTGGCCCTGCCCGCCCCACCACAGCGTCTGCGAGGGCGTGCCGGTGATCATCAACAGCGGCAGCTGGCCCGCGCTCCCCACCGGCGTCGGAATCGTCGGCGTCGTCGACAGCACCGTGCCCGCCGGCGAGACGACCTTCCAGAACGGCTGGTTCGTGCCGTTGGTGTCGCCCAGGTACATCGTGCCGTCGGTGGCCACCGAGACGTTCACCGGCGCCTTCGACATCAGCGAGGGCTGCGAGAACGCGCCCGGCGTGCCCGTCGCGGGCGTCACCTTGCACTGGCCGCCGTTGCCACAATAGTTGCCGTTCGAGCAGTCGGCCGCCGTGCTGCAGCAGCCCGGCCCGCCGCACGCGATGCACTGCGCCGACCAGCACACCTCGCCGCCGCGGCACCCCGAGGGCGCCGCGCAGTTGCCACACTGCATCAGCGTGCAGCCCTGGCCCGCCACGCACTGCGAGGCGTCGCGGCACTGGCCCACGCACTTGCCCAGGATGCACGTCTGCGTCGCGGCGCACTGCGTGTTGGTGGTGCACTGCGTGCCCTGCACCGACTGCCGGTTGCCGCTGTCGCCACCGATGGGCCACGCGGGCACCGGCGGAACGAACGTGGTCGCCCCGTTGCCTGGCGCGAGCGCCTTGAGCACCGGCTGCCCCAGCGCGTTGTTCTGGAACACGAGCAGGTTGTCGCGGTTGGTCTGCGTCGCCTGGAACGTCGGCGGGAGGCCGAGGAAGGTGCCGGGCGTCGCCGGCAGGCTCCACAGCGCGGTGGGCGTGGTGCTCGCGCCGTCGGTCAGCTGGTAGCCCTGCAGCTGGCCGCTGCTCGTCACGTCGATGACCTGCTGGTTGGCCGCGAGGTTGAAGTTCGGCGAGTAGCTGCCCATCGGCGTCGTGGCGATGGTCAGGCCGGTGAAGAGGTTCACCTTGTAGAGGTTGCTACCGTTGTTGACGTACACCGCGCCGGAGCCGTCGATGGTCAGCGGCGTGTTGGCGTGCCGCGTGGTGCTGTTCGACCACAGCGTCCACGTGGTGGTCGACGTGCCGTTGGTCAGCCAGTCGTCGGGAATGTTCACCGCGAACATCCAGTCGAACGACGCGCGGCCCATGTACACGAGCACGTCGGACGAGACGGTGCCCGAGTTCACCCCGCGCGCGACGTAGTTGTCGGGCGGGCGCCAGACGGGCGTGATGGCCGACGGGTAGTTGCCGCCGATGTAGATGGCCGCCGCGCCGCCGTGCGGCACCGTCTTCCACGCCGCGGTCACCGGGTCGACCACGTACAGCTGCTCGCCGCAGACGAAGTAGATGGCCTTGGTGCCGAACGCGATGGCCTCGGGCGCCGTGCAGCCGGTGAGCACCACCGACCGCTGGCCCGTGCCGTCGGTCTTCATCCAGTACAGGGTGGCCGAGAGCGCGCCGTTCTCCCACGCGACGTACGGCACGCCGTTGACCAGGCCGGTCGCGAACGCGGGGGTGATCATGTTGATGCGCCACACCTGCGCGCCGTTGTCCGAGCGGTGCGCGATGGCGCCGCCGTTGCCGTCGTTGGTCAGGAAGAGCTCCCCGTTCGGGAAGCCCGGCGCTGGCAACACGATGCCCGCCCCGGCGAAGCTCGTCTTCTGGTTGCCGGAGATCGAGTCGCGCACGCGCCACCGCAGCGTGAGGTTGGGTTCCAACGCCACGGAGTACGTGCCAGCGCCCGTCGGCGAGCTCGGCTCGAACGTCGAGAAGTAGAGCGAGTTGTTGCCCGACAGCGCCATCGCGGTCGCGTTGCTCGCGGTGAACGACGCGCCCTCGAGGTAGCCGCCGCCGTCAGCCGTGAAGTCGGGCCCGAACTGCACGCAGCTGCCGCTCACGCACGAGTAGCCCGGCGCGCACGTCGACTCGAGGGTCGAGCACTGCGCGGTCACGCAGGTGTTGCCGCCGCCACCCGGAGTGCACACCCGCCCCGAGCCACACTGGCCCGCGCCGGTGCACGCCGCGCAGAAGTGCGTCGAGGTGTCGCAGTAGCCCGTGGTCGCCGAGCAGTCGGCGTTGGTGCGGCAGTTGCCGACGCACACGTTGCTGGCGTTGCACACGCCGTTGGTCGCGGCGCAGTCGATGTTCGGGTCGGCCCCGGTGCCGTGGCAGTTGCCCGTCTTGCACAGCGCGCCGATGCAGAGCTGCCCGCTGTTGCACTGGTTGTCGGCCGAGCACGGGCCGCAGTTGAAGTTCACGCAGGCGGTGCCGCCGCCGCAGTTGCCGTTGCTGACGCAGTTGCCGAAGTGACAGAAGCCGCTGGAGTCGCACACCCGGCCGGTGCCGCACGTGGTGGCCGTCGTCTGGTTGAGCGGGCTGCACGCGCGGCAGGTCCACGTGGCGTTGACGTCGCAGATCTGCTGGCCGCCGCTGCACTCCGAGTCGTTGTGGCACACGCCGGTGACGCAGCCGCCGTTGACGCAGATCTTCCCCGCGGTGCACTGCGTGTCGGCGGTGCACTGGGTGCACGAGCGGCTGAGGCACAGCCGCCCGCCCGTGCAGTCCGACGCGCTGACGCAGTTGCCCGGGTGGCAGAGCTGGTCGAGGTCGCACACCTGGCCCGAGCCACACTGCGGCGTGGCGGTGCAGTTCGAGCACGTGTTGTTGAGGCACAGCTGGCCCGCGGTGGGGCAATCGCCGGCCACGCGGCAGTTGCCCGTGACGCACGCGCCGCCCAGGCACAGCTTGCCAGCGCCGCACTGAGCGTCGGTGGTGCACGGGCTGCAGAGGTGGCTCAGGCACACCTTGTCGGGCGTGCAGTTGCTCGTGGTGATGCAGTTGCCGGGGTGGCAGAGCTGGTCGGTGTCACAGACCTGGTTCGCGGGGCACTGCGAGGTCGAGGTGCAGCCCACGCACGCGTTGTTGGTGCAGAGCTGGCCCGCCACGGGGCAGTCGGTCGCGGTGATGCAGTTGCCCACCTTGCACTGGCCGCCCTGGCACACGTAGCCGCTCGCGGCGCAGTCGGTGTTCGTCGCGCACGGCGTGCAGTTGCCGCCCAGGCACGCCCAGCCGGCCTTGGAGCCGGTGCAGTCGAAGTTGCTGAAGCAGTCGCCGATGACGCAGCGGCCGGTGGCGTTGCAGATCTTCCCCGACGGGCACGGGTTCGCCGAGCCGCACGGCTGGCAGGTGTTCGACACGCAGAGCATGCCCGCGCTCGAGCCGGTGCAGTCGGCGTCGAAGCGGCAGGTGCCCGGCGTGCAGCGCAGCCCCGAGGGACCGGCGAGACACAGCTTGCCGCTGCCGCAGTCGCCGTCGTTGGCGCACGCGCCGCACTGGTTGCCCAGGCACACCTGGCCGGGCGCGCAGTCGATGACCGAGCGGCAGTTGCCCGTCACGCACGCCTGGTTGATGCACAGCTGGCCCGCGCGGCATTGGGAATCGGCGGTGCACTGGCTGCAGGTGCGCGAGAGGCACGCCTCGTTGGCCGCGCAGTCGGCGTTGCCGTGGCAGTTGCCCGCGGTGCACACGCCCTGCTCGCAGAGGGCGCCCGCGCCGCAGTCGCCGTCGGTGGAACAGGTGCCGCAGCCGCCGGGCAGGCACGCCTTCCCCGCCGGGCATTCCGCGCGCGACTGGCAGTGCGCGCAGCGGGACGACGCGTTGCAGACCAGCGTCGAGTCCTGGCAATCGCTGCTGGTGATGCAGCCGGTGCACGAGCCGCTCAAGCACACCAGGCCGTTGGGGCACTCCGCGTTGGAGCCGCAGTTGCGCACACAGTCTCCGGCCTGGCAGGTGTAGCCCGGGCGGCACTGCACGTTGACCGAGCAGCCGACGCAGCGCCGCTCGATGCAGAGGCGGCCCGAGGCGCAGTCGTTGTCGAGCGTGCACTCCGCGCCGATGACGCCGCCGTCGTCGCTCATCACCTGGCCGCCGTCGTCGGACGTCTGGCCGCCGTCGAGCGAGTACAGCGGCCCCGAGGGACCGCCGATGGGCTCGTTCGAGCGCACGTTGCCCTGGCCCTCGGGCGCCATCACCACCGGGTCGAGCTCGAGGTTGACGCCGCCGCCCACCGCGAGGTTCGGCACGCGCGCCGACGGGTAGCCCGCCAGCTCGAGCGTGACGAAGTAGAGGTCCGACGAGAGGCCGGGCAGCACGAAGGTGCCATCGGCGGCGGTGGTGGCGCTCGCGCGCGTCTCCTGCGACGTCGCCGAGATGGCCTTCACCGTGACGCCACCGTTGTCTTCGTGGCCCACCACCAGGACCGAGCCGGTGATGGAGCCGGGCGGCGCCGACGCCGATTCCGGCTCGAGGATGAGGTCGACCGCCGAGGTGACGACGCCGCCCTCGAGGTTGATGTCGGTGGTGGTCGCCGGCGAGAAGCCCGGCCGCCAGGCGGTGGCGCGAATCTGGCCCTCGGGCAGGTTCGAGAGCAGCCAGCCGCCGGTGTCGGCGGTGGTGGTGACGTAGTCGGTGCCGGGCGCGAAGACGGTGATGCCGATGTTGCCGCTCGCCTTGCCCATGATGAGCGCGCGGCCGGTGAGCAGCGCGTTTTCCTGGATGGACACGTCGCCGAGGTTGTTCGTCGCGCCGGGCTTCACCACCACGTTGGTCAGGATGCGCTGGCGCGTGGTGCCGTTGGCCTTGCTCGAGAAGAAGACCTTGTAGGTGCCGGCCGGCAGCGGCCCGAGCGTGAAGACGCCGCGCTCGTCGGTCGTGGCGTGCACGTTGGAGTTGAGCAGCGTCACCACCGCGTTCGGCACGGCCGCGCTCGCCGATGAGCCCGGCACCGCGGCGACCACGCGCCCGCTCAAGAAGGCGGTGGTGGGCGGCGGGCCCGGCAACACGAGGTCACGGCAGGAGCTCGCGACGAAGCCCAGCGCGAGCAGCAGCAGGAACGAACGACTGGTCATGAAGAAGCCCCCGGGAGACGACGCAGTATGCCGATTCGCCGAGGGGAGATCGCCCTCGTTGCGCAGCGCCCTGCGCACCCTTGTCCACCTGCGACGACGCCGGGAACAAGGCACGAAAAGTCTGCGTTCAGAGGGGCGTGCTCTTCCGTGGCCGCCCGTCCCCCACCGATCGCGCGGCCGTTCGCGCCGCCCGCCGCGAGTCCTTCGAGCTGACGCAGCATGAGCTGGTGCTGCCCTCGCTCCACCCCGCGCACGACGGCCTGCGCGTCGCGCAGCTCAGCGACCTGCACATCGGGCACGGCGTTCCACCCGGCCGCATCGCGCGCGCGGTCGCGCAGGTGAACTCGCTCGAGCCCGACGTGGTGGTGCTCACCGGCGACTTCGTCACCAACGCGCGCGACTCGAAGGCGCTGGTCTACGAGCTGCTCGCCCCGCTGCGCGCGCCGCGCTTCGCCGTGCTGGGCAACCACGACCACTGGTCGGGCGCGCCCGCGCTGCGGCTGGGGCTCGAGCACGCGGGGCTGGCGGTGCTGCAGAACCGCAACTCCGCGGTGCGGGTGCGGGGCGCGGCGCTGGTGGTGGTGGGCGTCGACGACTCGACCACGCGGCACGATGACGTCGGCGCGGCGTTTCGCGGGGCGGCGCGCGGCTCGCGGCTGGTGCTCACCCACACGCCGTCGTGCGCGGCGAAGCTCCCGCGCGATGAGGGGCTGCTCTGCTTGTCGGGGCACACGCACGGTGGGCAGCTCGACGTGCCGAGGCTGACGCGCGGGGTGTTCAAGACCATCGGCCAGCCCTGGTACCGCGGCGCGTACGAGGTCGGCGGGAATCGGCTCTACGTGAATCGGGGGCTGGGGTTTGGGCGGGGCACGCGGTTGCCGCGGCTCAATTCCGAGCCTGAGGTGACGGTGCTGACGTTGCGGTGTGCGTGACGACGACGACGACGACGACGACGAACAACGACGGCGACAAACAACGGCGCACCGACGAACAGCGACGAACGACGCACGATGAGCTCCCTCTCCCCTCGAGGGGGAGAGGGAGTGCGTCGTGCGTGACCCTCTCAGCTCAGGGCGCCGCGTCCGCCGGCTTCACGTCGGTCGCCGGCGCAGGCTCCGTCGCCGCCGGCTTCGGTTCCTCGGGCTTCGTCTCGACCGGCGTCGCCGCCGGCTTCGAGCCACCAAAGTTGCCGCGAATGCCCGTGATGATGCCGAAGCCACCCGAGGTGTAGATGCCGTTGCCCACGTACGCCGGCGCCGACATCGCGTTCGACTGCCCGCGCTGCACGATGGAATCAGTCACCACCGTCGTATTCGTCGGCGTGAACATCGCGCCCGCGATGACCTCGATGGGCCCGAGGTGGCCGGTGAGGCCGCCGGTGAAGATGAAGCGCGTGGGGTGGGTCCAGTCGACCGAGTAGGTGCTGGTCGGCGACGCGCCCGTCTCGAACAGCACGCCCAGGCTCGCCGAGAGGTACTGGAAGATGCGGTACGACGCACCGAGGCGCGCCGAGAACGTGGGCATCCAGTTCTTCTTCACCGCGAACGGCGCGATGGCCGAGCTGTTGCCCATGTTGGTGATGGTGAGGTTGTCGGGCGAGAGCAGCAGCTGATCGACCGAGTTCCACCCCTGGTAGACGAAGTCGAAGTTGATGCCGAGACCCTTGAACGGCGTCGCGCGCGCGCCGAAGCGCACCTCGAGCGGCAGCGTCATGGTCAGCGTCGCGGTGTCACCCGAGACGGTCGCGCCCGCGTTCTTGAAGAAGTCCGACAGCTCGACGGTGATCTTCCCGTGCGCCTTGAAGGGAATCGGCGGCCGCACCGACGCGCCGAACGACAGCCACGACGTGGGCTTGAAGAGCAGGCCGATGATGCCCGTGAAGCCGACCTGGCCCGGCAGGTCGATCGACACCGTCGCGTCGTAGTCGGGGTTTTCCTGCAGCTGCGTCATCGGGTCGAAGCCGAGCGCGTCACCGCCGAACAGCGTCTGCGTCTGCTTGAAGTTCGACACCGTCAGCTGCGCCGAGACGCCGACCGACAGCATGGGAATGATCTCGTACGCGAGCGACAACGTCGGGTACGCGATGATGATGTCGTTGCTGATCATCGCGTAGCGCTGCGGCGCGAACTTGCGCGGGTTCTCGACGTACTTGCCCATCTCGTCCTTCGCGTAGTTCGGGTTCGGGTACACGTAGTGACCCTGCGACGGCGGCGCGAAGAGCCCGAGGCCCACGGTGAACGGCCGGTTGGCGATGGGGAAGCCGTACGACAACCCGAAGTACGGCAGCACGTACGGGTCGGTCTGGCTGCTGACCGTGTTGATCAACGCGCTCGGGTTCGCCGGGTCGAAGCCAGGGTCCTGCCGCGAGTACGTCACCTGGTGACGCAGGAACCGGAAGTCGGCGAGGAACGAGAAGCCCTGCTGCTGCGCGAGGCCCGCGGGGTTGTGCTGCATCGCCGTCAGGTCATCGGCCTGCGCGGTGAACGCGCCGCCCTGCACCATCGCCTTCGCGCCGTTGTCGCCGAAGTAGAAGCCCGAGCCGTGCGCGAGCGCTGAGACGAGCAGTGCGGCGGTGATGACGGTCGAAAAGCGCTTCATGGTCGCGGCCCCCTGGAGGTCGAAAAGGCGCGCACCCTACAGCAGCGACTTCAAAAGAAAACGACTTCAACAGAAACAGCGCCGGCTCCCTGTTGTGGGAGACCGGCGCCGTGAACTGCCTCAGCTGAGAGGGCCGCGCGTCAGTGCGGCGGGGGCGGCGGGGGCCGCATGCCGCCACCACTCGGAGGAGGCGGAGGCATCGGGCCGCTGTTGCTCTTCTTGATCGGCTGCGACGGCGGAGGCGGCGCCGAGGGCGGCAGCTGCGGCGTCACGGTGTACGGCAGGTCGCGACGAATCGGCTGCGCGGTGGCCGGCGGCGGAATGTTGAGCTGCGGGGTCTGCGGAGGCGGCGGCGCCGGGTTGTAGGTCGTGGTCGACATGCCAGGGCGAACCGGCTGCGAGTAACCCGACGGAGGCGGCGCAGGCTGCGGGTTGTACGTCCCACCCATGGTGTTGGGCGGCACGTAGCCACCAGTCGCCGGAGGCGGAGGCGGCGGCACATACCCACCCGACGACGGCGGAGGCGGAGGCGAGCCACCCATGTTCGCGTTGCCCGTGTTCGGGGGCGGCACCGTGTAGCCACCACCACTGTTGCCGCTGGGCGGAGGAGGAGGCGGCGGCGCGTAACCCGAGCCGGTGTTCGGAGGCGGGACGTTCGAGCCACCCGTGTTCCCCGGAGGCGGCGGCGGCGGACGGTAGCCACCGGTATTCGGAGGCGGCACGTAGCCACCGCCCGTGTTGGGAGGCGGCGGGACGTAGCCACCACCCGTGTTCGGAGGCGGCACGTAGCCACCACCGGTGTTGGGCGGAGGCGGCGGGACGTAGCCACCGCCGGTGTTGGGAGGCGGCGGCGGCACGTAGCCCGAGCCGGTGTTCGGAGGCGGAGGACGGTTACCGCCGGTGTTGGGCGGGGGCGGCGGCACGTAGCCCGAACCGGTGTTCGGAGGAGGCGGCGGCACGTAGCCCGAGCCGGTGTTCGGAGGAGGCGGCGGGCGGTTGTAGCCACCGTTGTTCGGCGGCGGCGGCGCGTAGCCTGAGCCACCGTTGTACGCGGGCGCGGGCGGCTGGGTGTGCCAGGTGATGGGAATGGCCGTGTGGTAGTTCGGCGGCGGCGGCTGGTAGCGCGCAGGCGGCTGGTACGCGCCGTACGGCGGCACGTAATAC
The DNA here is from genome assembly GCA_046351675.1 of Myxococcaceae bacterium. Taxonomy (GTDB): domain Bacteria; phylum Myxococcota; class Myxococcia; order Myxococcales; family Myxococcaceae; genus Archangium_A. Next base: position 879,833 of record JAXLYB010000002.1, on the reverse strand, counting down.
GACGGCGGCACGTAGGTCGACGGCGGGTAGGTGATGACGATGTTCTGCGGCGGCAGCGGGTACGTGCCGGGCGTGCCGAGCGCGTCGTAGTAGCGGTAGCCGTCGTAGAACACGTAACAGGCGCGCCACTGGTCCCAGTAGTACGTGTTGGCGCACGGGTAGCGCGGGTCACAGGTGGTGGTCGTCACCACGCGCGTCGTGGCTGGGTAGGTTCGAACGACGCAGCCGCTGCCGAGAAGTCCGGCGGCCAGGACGCCCACCAACAACAAGCCCTTGGTTCGCAACATGGTGTTCCTCACGAAAACTGCGGGACGAGAACTGCGGGTCGTGTGAGACGGTGGATCAGACGGAACCACTCCCCATCTATTCAACCCCATGGAAGGCGGGGGGGACAGGAGTAGGTTGCCGGCCCCATGGCGAATGATCCTGTAAATCCGGGCAGCTCGCGCATCGATCAGATGACCGAAGTGCTCCACGCCGACATGGCGCGCTTCCCCCGCGCGCGGCTGTCGGTGACCAAGGGCCCCGACAAGGGCGCCGAGGTGGTCCTCGAGGGCCAGAGCGTGGTGGTGGGCAGCGACGAGTCGTGCCAGCTGCGCCTCACCGACACCTCGGTCAGCCGGCGGCACTTCGAGCTCACCGGCGGCCCCGGCGGGTACCGGCTCCGCGACCTGCGCAGCACCAACGGCGTGCACCTCGAGGGCGTGCAGGTCATCGACGCCAAGCTGTCCGAGAAGGTGCGGTTGACGGTCGGCCGCACCGAGCTCCGCTTCGAGCCCGAGCGCCACGAGATCCAGTGGCCGCTGTCTCCGCACGAGCGCTTCGGTGACGTGCTCGGTCGCTCGCTCGTCATGCGGCGCCTGTTCGCGGTGCTCGAGCGCGCCGCGCCGACCGATTCACCCGTGGTGCTCGAAGGCGAGTCAGGCACCGGCAAGGAAGCGCTGGCGCGCTCGATTCACGCCAAGAGCCCGCGCGCCGACGGCCCGTTCGTGGTGGTCGACCTGGGCGCGAGCAGCGAGCCGTTGATGGACAGCGACCTCTTCGGCCACGACGTGTCGAGCTCGCGGCCCACCGCGCGGCCGGGCGCGTTCGAAGAAGCCGAGGGCGGCACGCTCTACCTCGACGAGATTTCGGAGCTGACGCCGACGCTGCAGTCGAAGCTGTTGCGCGCTCTCGAGACGAAGGAAGTGAAGCGGCCGGGCGTGGGCGGCACCGTGAAGGTGAACGCGCGCGTGGTGGCCTCGACGCAGAAGGACCTCGAGGCCGAGGTGAAGGCGGGGCGCTTCCGCGAAGACCTGTTCTTCAAGCTCTCGGTGTTCCGCGTGCGCGTGCCGCCGCTGCGCGAGCGCGCCGACGACGTGCCGCAGCTGGTGCGTCACTTCGAGGCGCGCAACAAGGTCGGTCAGCGCCTGTCAGACGAGCTGCTCGACATGCTCTCGCGGCACGACTGGCCCGGGAACGTGCGCGAGCTGCGCAACGTGCTCGAGCGGCTCGACGCGTTCCCCGACCTGGGCGCGGGCGCCATCGCGAAGGCGCTCGGCAAGAACCTCGACGCGGGCAACGACGAGTCGTCGGGCGCCAAGCTGCGCGCCGAGATGAGCAGTCAGCTGCTCTCGTTGCCGTACCACGAGGCGAAGGACCGGGTGCTCGAGAGCTTCGAGAAGACGTACCTGCTCGAGCACTTGAAGGCGGCCAACGGCGTGGTGACGCGCGCGGCGCAGCGGGCGGGGCTGCCGCGGCAGTCGGTGCACCGCATGCTGCGGCGCCTGGGCATCACCACCAGCGACGAGCCGTGAATCACGCCGACGCGGCGACTCCCTCTCCTCCCGAGGAGGAGAGGGTTGGGGTGAGGAGGAGCACCCGTCGGATTGGCGCTCGATCTCAGTCGTCGCACGGCAAGCCGTGCACGAGCGCCTCGATGGGGTGGCCGGCGCCCGGGGGCCTTCGCGCCGCGGTGCACACGCCGAACAGGCGCTCGATGGTCCACCGCACGTCGCGCTGGTCGACGAGCTCGCGCTTCGCGTCGCGCGCCACGCCCTCTCCGAGCGCGACGAAGAAGATGGGGCCGCCGCCGTAGTCCCACGGCTGGTGCTCGCGCCAGTCGAACGCGCCGCGGCCATGGTCCGACGTGACGAGCACGGTGGTGAGCGCGCGCTCGTCGGGCGGCAACAGCGCGACCTCGTCGAGGAACGCGCCGAGCATCACGTCGGAGCGCATCAACGCCGCGCGGTAGCGCTCCCGGTCGCCGCGGTGCGCCCACTCGTCGGCGTCGAGCAACGACAGCTGCAGGAAGCGCGGGTGGTGCTCGCGCCAGAAGTCGAAGGCGCGCGCGAAGGTCTCGACGTCGAGCCGCGCGTTGCGCCAGGGGCGGTCGGGCTTCGAGTCGCCCTCGGGGGGCGTGTCGACGGTCACGCCTCCGTCTTCGGAGCTGACCGCGAGTGCGAGGCGCGACCACGAACCAAACACGGCGGCCTGATCCGGGCTCCACTGCAGCGCGCGCGCGAGGAAGTCGGCGGTCGTCTCGTCCTGCACGCGCTCGCAGTCGTTGTCGGTGCAGTCGGTGAGCCGGCCAACGGCGAGGGCCTGGTAACCGGGCAGGCTCAGCGAGCTCGCCGAGGCGACGTGCGCGTCGAGCCACAGCCCCTGGCGCGCGATTGCGGCGTGCAGGCGCGGCATCAGCAGCGGGTCGCGCACGTCGTCGGTGATGGGCCCGTCGAGCGTGAAGAGGATGACGTGGGCCTTCGCACGCAGCCGCGCCGCCGCAGCCGCGTCGTGCACCTCAGGCGTCTCGCGCGAACGCCACGGCACTTGCCAGAAGCGGCGGCCCGTCGCCTCGCACCAGAAGAGCCCGACGAGCAGCCCGAGCGCGACCACGACTCGCCACCACCAGCCCCCTCTCCCCCTGGGGAGAGGGTCGGGTGAGGGGAGACGCTATTGGCCACACACCCTCGCGTCGTTCTCCAGCACCGCACATGTCCGCGAGCCCGCTTCGAGCGCGCGCACCGGAATCGCAAACCGCAGCACTGTTGGCGTCGTGACGACCGACTCCCCCGGCTCGGCAGTGCACCCGTCAGCCTCGACGTAGATCGGCACGACGGGCACGGGATCCGTCCGCCCGCACCGGTGGTCGCACGCCTCGGCCTCCGCGTCCGCGCGACGCTGCCGCTCGACCCGCCACGCCTCGGTGCGCACCTCGTCGATCCGGCACGTGCGCGTCTTCGTCTTCACGGTCGCGTCGAGCGGCTCGGTGGGGAACCGCCACGCGAGACCCCAGCACCAGGCCTTCCCCGCGGCGTCGAGCACGCACGCATGATCCGCGCCCGCCGCCAGCGCCACGCCGTGCAGCCCCGCGGAGACCGCGCTCAACTTCAACGCGTCGGAGAACTCCGCGCTCGCGCGCTGCCCGTGCGCGTTCGTGCCCAGGCAGGTGACGTCACCACGCTGATCAAGCGCGCAGATCAACGCCGCGCGCTCGGTGCGACGCCCGCGGAGTTGTCGAACCGAGTCATCCGTCGCGCCACCGGCCGCGCGCCACGCGGCGAGCAGTTCGACCGGCATGGACTTCAGCGCATCGAACTCGACGCTCGTGACCGGGCCGAACGTCCCGCGCACGCGCAGGGTCGGCACCCGCTCACCCTGGTCTTCGGAATAGCAGGTCACCGGCGCCGCCGCGCTGGTGCGCACGCACACCGCCTCGAGCGCGCGCCCCGCGTCGACACACGACATGCTCTCGCACCGGTGCACGACGCCGTCGAACTCGCCGGCCACGCCGAAGGTCGTGAGCGCGCCGTTGAGGTTCCTGCGCTGCAAGCGCCCCGAGGCCAGCACCGCGTCGTGCGGGAGCGACGGCGACCAGTCCTTCACTGGCTCGGTGAACGACTCCTGCCACTCGCCGTCGAGCGTGTGGCGCGAGAAGACGCGGCGCTCGCTCGTCATCACCAGCAGGCGCCCGGCGCCGAGGCGCGCCAGCTCGGCCACTGGCACCTCGGCCGTGGGCCGCTCGGTGAGCTGACCGATGAGCGTTCCGGTCGCGCTCTGAAGCCGCAGGTGCGCGGGCAGTTCGGCGCCGAGCGAGAGCAGCGGCCGCTCGCGCTCGTCAGACCAGAAGCCCGAGTCGCGCCCCTTCGGCGCCGTGACGCACGCCGAGGAGAGACCGAGCAGCAGCCACGCGGCTCGCCTGGAGAACGTCGAGCTCAATGGGTGGCGCACCAACTGGCGGCCATCGCCCTGGCCGCTGAACAGTCACTCCCGTCGCAGCCACCGTTCGTCGTGCCGTCGGACCGGCGCACCAGGCAGTCGTCGCGGCCCGTCAACGCGCCGGGGCAGCAGACCGCCCACGTCCCACCCGCCGGGCACTTCGTGGGCGTTCCGCATTCCTCGCCGACGACGCCGCACCCGCTGCAGGCCAACGACAGCACCGTGACGATGAGCCTCGCCTTCGCCATGGCGACGACACAGCAGACTCGGGCGTGCTCGCACAAGTCAGCAGGGGACGCCGTGCGCTCGCAGCAGCGCCCGGGCCTCGGCCTCGACGGCGTGCGCGTCGCGCGAGGCCAGCACGCGGCCCGTCTTCACGATGGTCGGCGCGTCTCCACTCGAGGGCGTCGGCCCGCCGGAGGTGAGCGCGAGGAAGGCGTCGATGATGGTGAAGGTGATGGGCAGCGCGGCGTGCACTTCGCGGTACTGCGCGTGGATTCGCTCGCGCACGTGGGTGCGGAGGTTGCCTTCGCGGCGGCGGTCGTCGGCGTGCACGAAGCCGAGCGCGTTCTTCAGGCCGAGCGTCACGCCGGTGATGAAGTGCGTCTTCGCGCACGCGAGGTTGATGACCGCGGCCGCGGAGAAGACGAGCGACGGCACGCGCACGGGCGGGACCCAGGTCGGCAGGCGTGCGGGTGGCAGCTCGGTCCAGTCGACCTCGCCGTCTTCGAAGGTCACGACTTCGGCTCCGGCGCGGCGGGCGGCGGGGGCGATGCCGTTGCGCTCGAGGTTGCCGCGCGTGTCGGGGTCGCCCCAGAACGAGCGGTCGCCCACCAGCACGCGGACGCCTCGTTCGACGTAGTGCGCGGCGACGGCGGCGACGACGACTGGGCTCGTCGAGTACGGCGCCGGGTCTGCGGAGTTGGTGTTCACCTTGAGGAGCACCGTCTGGCCGGGGTGTACGGCGGGGAGGCCGCCGGCGCGGGCGAGCGCGGTCTCGAGGGCGGTGAGGTGCTCGCGGGGCGGTGGGGCGACGAGGAGTTGCAGCAAGGCCCGTCGAGAAACGAGCTCCCTCTCCCCAGCAGGGGGAGAGGGTTGGGGTGAGGGGAAGAACGTCTGACTGCTGCGGTCCGACGCGTCTCTCACTTCGGCCCTCTCCTGCGCTGAGGGCGCTGAACGTCCTGGCGTCCGCGGTCCGACGCGTCTCTCCTCACCCCGACCCTCTCCTCTGAAGAGGAGAGGGAGGCAGGGTGGCCTCTGCGCTCCGAGGCGTCTCTCCTCGCGTCTGCTGTCTCATTCAACGGACGCCACCGCCGGGGTCTGCAACGCACGCAACAACTCATCGATGCGCTTCACCTCCGCCGGCGTCGCGCTCGCCCTCGCCCGCACCAGCAACGGCTCGGCGAAGCGCCCGAGCGGCTGCAGGCTCTTCGCCGCCAACGCCATCTTCTTCGCCTGCGCCACGCGCTCGTCGGTCAACACCTCGAAGCGCCCCACCAGCACGCGCACCGACTCCGACGGCGTCGGCACCGCCTCGAGCGGCAGCACGTCATCGGTCATGCCGCGCGGCACGAGCGAGATGACCCGCAGCCCTTCCTCGAACCACGTGTCCTTCCACGTCTCGACCATCGCGCGCGCTTCCTTCTCGTAGAGCCCGCTCCCGAGGAGCAGCGCGAGCACGTCTGCCTGCGCGTCGGCCTTCGTCGAACTGAGCGCCGGCCGCGACACCTTGAGCGCCGCGTCGCCGAGCGTCACGCGGGTGAAGCCCACCTGCCCGCCCCGGTTCTCGAACACCACCGCCGGCCCGCGCGGCCCCGTCAGCTCGAGCGTGTCGCCCACCAGCTTCGCGCGCAGCGGCACGTCGAAGGTCCCCACGCCCCGGTAGAAGAGGAAGCGCTCGACCTGCGCGGTGCCGACGTCGTCGCCCTGGCAGACCCGCACCTGCGCCGCGTCGACTTCACGCGCCGGGTAGTAGTGGCTGGGCTGCTTCTCGCGGGGCAGCGCGTCCTGGCCGCCGGGCACCACCTTGAACTGCCCCCAGTCGACGGTGCTGCCGGGGAAGTCGGTGCGCGCCCACGGATACCACTCGGTGATGACGCCGTTCTTGAACGACACCTTGAGCGAGAGGGTGAGCGGCTCCTTCGCGTAGAAGTAGATGACGGGCGTTTCCATGCGCACCGTGCCGCGCGTCTCGCCCTTGCCGGGGAAGCCATCGCGGGAGCCGCGCGCGTAGACGAACGACGGCAGGTCCGACGGGGTCGCCAGCGGGCGCCACGAGATGGCCGCGCCGTCAGCGCCGGCGACCGAGGTGAACGTGCCCCACTCGTGCAGCACGTACGGCGGCGAAGCGAGAACGGCGGCCAGCGTCAACGCGGTGAAGCCCATGGTTCCCTCCTGGGAAATGCAGCGTGAAATTCGACAAGAGAAACGGCCGGCCGCGCCTGAGCGTGAACGAAGAAGATCGTCGTTAACGGTCGACCCCGCTCGCTCGTTATGGGTTGGTGTGACGGCCCTGGCTGCGCGAGACCCCAGCGAAACCGAGTGGATCGCCAGCGCGCAGGCGGGCAACCGGAGCGCGTTCGAGCAGCTCTTCCTGCGCTACGCGCCGATGGTGCACGGCGTGCTGCTGGCCCGCGTCAGCCGCGCCGACGCCGACGACCTCATGCAGGACGTCTTCCTCACCGCGTTCGAGAAGCTCGGCCAGCTCGGCGGAGAGCTGAAGTTCGGCGCGTGGCTGGCGACGGTGGCGCGCCACAAGGTCATCGACACCTGGCGCACGCGCACGCCGCTCGCCGCGCTGCCCACGCCCGAGGCGACGACGCAGCAGCCGCCGCGCGCTGAAGTGAACGAGGTGCTGGCGGTGATTCGCGCGCTGCCCGAGGCCTACCGTGAGCCGCTGGTGCTGCGCCTGGTCGAAGGCCTCAGCGGGCCGGAAATCGCCGAGCAGGTCGGCCTGACCCCCGAGTCGGTGCGGGTGAACCTGTCACGCGGCATGAAGCTGTTGCGCGAGCGCCTGGGGCTCGCCGGAGGTGAGGCATGAGCGACGACGACTACCTCTGGACGAAGGACGGCCTGGCCGACGGCGCGACGAAGGACCTCGAGGCGCTGCTCGGGCAGGCGAAGTTCAAGGGCATGACCTTCCCCGCCGCGCGCACCACGCCCCGGCGCAAGAGGGCCCTGCTCTTCCCCGCGTTCGCGCTGGCGGCGGCCGCGGCGGCGACGTTGATCATCGTGCTGCAGACCGACGGCGTGCACGTGGTCGACGACGGCTCACGCCACAAGCTCGCGACCGGTCAGTGGCTGGAGACGGGCGCTGATCAACGCCTGACGCTCGAGCTGGCGCGCGACATCGGCGTGGTCGAGGTGCGCGGCGATTCGCGGGTGCGCGTGCAGCGCGTCGACGGCCAGCAGCAGCGCCTCGAGCTCTCGCGCGGCAGCGTGCACGCGGTGGTGAGCGCGCCGCCCCGCCTCTTCGTGGTCGACACGCCGAGCGCGACCGCGGTGGACCTCGGCTGCGAGTACGAGCTGCGCGTCGACGGCGACGGCGGGTCACACCTGCGCGTGCAGAGCGGGCGCGTGGTGCTCGAGGGCGCGGGCCTGGGCACCACCGTGCTCGCCGACATGTGGGCGGTGACCCCGAAGGACGAGGCGCCCGGCGTGGCGTTCGATCTCAACGCGTCGCCCGGCTTCATCGTCGCGGTGGAACGGCTGGCGACCGACCCGCACGCGGTCGAGGTGGTGACGCAGCTCGCGGGGCCGCGCGACGCGGTGACGCTCTGGCAGCTGCGCGAGCGCGCGAGCGGTGAGGTGCGGGAGAAGCTGGAGGCGCGGCTCGAAGCGCTGGTGCCGCGGCCTCCCGACGGTGACTGGTTCGAGGCGTGCGCCTCGCTCAGAGCACCTCGAACTTGATGGTCTGCTTGCCAATCTTCTTCTCGTCGTAGAAGCCCTGCACCGACATCGTGCCTTCCTTCTTGAGGAGCGCCGACTCGATGCGGTTGATGACCTTGTCGAGGCTGTCGCCCTTCTTCACGTCGACCTTGATGGTGCGCGTGCCGTAGCTGAACTCGATCGGCCCGTCCTTCGACACTTCCTTGCCGTGCACCGTGACGTCGACGGTGCGGGCGAAGTGCGAGCCGAAGTCTTCGTCGTCGAATTCCTTGGTGCCCGACAGCTTGATCTCGACCTCGGGCACGGTGTGCTTCACCGAGAGCTTCGCGGTGGCCAGCTGCACCGTCGTCTCCAGCCACTTCTTCGGGTCGGTCTTGATGGTCACCCCGTCTTCGGGGTCGTTCGGGTTGGGGATGTACTCGTCGCTGCGCTGGAAGCGGGTCGCGGGGAGCTTCGTCAGGCGCTCGAGCTGCCGGGCTTCCTTGACGTCGAACTTCTTGTCCTTCTCCACGAGGCCGATGACCTCGCGCGCGTCGTCAGCGGTGATCTTCTTCTGCTGCAGCTTGGTGTCGACGAGCTTCTGGAGCTTGTTGATGGGCATGGCGCGGGAGCCTGCTTCGCCAGCGCGTGCACGCGCAACCATCACGCGCGCTTTTCTCACCAGCTGACAGTCGATTTTCGGAGTCCGCGTGTACCAGTCTGTCGCTCCACACCGCGGGACGGCCGCGCAGACGCAAGGCAGCGAGAGCGCGTCGCGCGGTCCACGGCACGGCGGTTGATCCCCACCGCCTCGCGCGCCGCGACCTCCCGCGGCCGCTCACCTCGAGGTCACCATGCGCATCGACGCCCCTGCTGCTCCCGTTGTCGTTCCCGTCTCGAACCCCGAGCCTTCGCGTGCCGCGCCTGCGCCCGCGTTGAACACCGTCGAGGTACTCGACGCCCAGAACGCGCTCCTGCGCGCGGGCGGCTCGCTGACGCGCTTCGGTGCCGATGGCCAGCCCGGGCCCGAGACGGCGGCGGCGGTGATCACCTTCCAGAAAGCGCACGGGCTCGCAGCGACCGGCCGCTTCGACGCCGCGACGCTCGAGGCGTTGGCGAAGGCGCCTTCTCCGGCGACGGATCAAGCTGCGCTGTGGGCCGACGGCGTGCTGCGCGGCGTGCTCGCGGTCGGCTTCGACGAAGACGGCACCCACCGCTTCGAGGGCGCGAAGCTGGAACTCGGCCTGGCGGAGCGCGGGTTTCACGAAGTGACGCCCGACGAGCGGCGCGCGCTGGGCCTCGACGCCGACGGTCGCTTCGTCACCCGCACCTTCGAGCGCGATGGCCGGCCCGCGCGCGTGCTACTCGAGCTCGTGTCCGCCGACACGCCGCACGCGAAGGACCGCTTCGCCGCCGCGCTGCGCACGCAGGAGCTGGTGCTCTACGGCGGTCACGGCCGCTACGGCTCGGGGCCCGACTTCGACGACATCCATTCCCCGGCGGGGAACTTCGTCATCGGCGCGCCGTTCGAGGCGGGGCACGTCACGCTCGGCGTCAACGATCTCGACGCCGCGCCGCTCACGCCCGGCTACCAGGTGATGTTCTTCGACGGCTGCAACACGTTCCGCTACTTCGACGACCTCCGCGCGCGCGCGACGGGGAAGAGCAGCGCCACGCTCGACGTCATCGGCTCGAACACCGAGCTGTACTGGAACGCGACCGCCGCCAACCTGCTCGCCGCGCTCGACGCCGTCAGCGAGGGACAGACGTTGGGGCAGCTCGAAGACACCCTGGACGGAATCAATCGGGACGCGAAGTCGCCGTCGGGCCATGCGTTCCGCGGAGATGGCTTCGAAGACAACCAGTGATCAGCCGGGTGTCAGGCCTGTGACGCGGTTCGTCAGGAAATTCGTACATTTTCGTCAGCAGATGAGTGGCGCCGCTGATCAGGCTGTGCCATACAAGGGATCGGTCGGTGCGACGCATGTCTGCTTGTCGCAGCGAGGAGCGCGGGGGGATTCTCAGCGTTCCCTGTGTCACACCGTACCGTGACCGTTTTTCCCCAACCCATCACCTGCAGCTGTTTCCGTTTCACCTTCCGGTGAACTTCGGGGCGCGCCGTTCGGCCGCGGCCTTGAGCCCTTCGCCAAGATCAACGCTGCCGTAGCTCTCGGCCTGCGCGAGCGCTTCCCGCTCGAGGGCCTGCAGGAGCGCGGCGCGATCGACCCCCAGTGACTTCTTGAGCGCGCGCACCGCGAGCGGGCCGCCCGAGGCGAACTGCGCGGCGAGCTGCTGCGCGCGCGCGACGACCTGGCCTGGCTCGACCGACTCCAGCGCGAGCCCGAGGGACACCGCTTCCCTGCCGTCGAACCGGCGACCGCTCCACAGCAGCTCGGCCGCGCGTTGAGCGCCCGCGCGCCGCGGCACGAAGTACGTCGCGCCCATGCCGGGGTGGAGCCCGAGCTGCACGAAGTTGAGCGCCAGCTTCGCGTCGTGCGCGACGACGGTGAGGTCGCACGCGAGCGCCACGCACAGCCCCGCGCCGATGGCCGGCCCCTCGATGGCGGCGATGGTCGGCACCGGGACATCGAGCACGCGCAGGTAGCGCCCGTAGAACGCGAGCATGAAGCGGCGGCACTCCTCGAAGGAGCTGGCGCGCAGTTGCTCCAACATGCCGAGGTCGCCGCCCGCCGAGAACGCGCCGCCCGCGCCGGTCAGCACCACCGCGCGCACGTCGTTGCGCCCCACCAGCTCGAGCACGCGCGCCTGCAGCGCCTCGCCGAGATCGACCGACATGGCGTTCTTTCGCGCGACGTCAGACAGCGTGAGGGTGGCGATGCCGTCGTGAACCTGGAGCTCGACCGTGGAAGGCATGGGCCGCTTGTTGCACAGGTGCGGTGGATCAGGTGTCTCTCCTTGACTGGCCGGTCATTCGCAGGTTTGGGGCTCCTTTCATGAAGACTTTTCGGTGGTTGCTGCTGGGCTCCGTGCTCGGCTTTTCGATGTCTGTCGTTTCCTGCGGCGGCGCCAAGGTGTGCACCCCCTCGAGCTGTTCGTTCGGGTGCTGTGACGCGATGGGGACCTGCCAGCCTGGCGGCTCCGACACGCAGTGCGGCGGCCAGGGCAACATGTGCCAGTCGTGCGGCCTCGGCCGGCAGTGCCAGCTCGGCACGTGCGTGATCATCGGCACGGGCGCGGGCGGCGGCACGGGCGCGGGCGGCGGCACCGGCGGCGGCACGACGGGCGGCGGCACGACGGGTGGCGGCACGACGGGTGGCGGCACGACGGGCGGCGGCACGACGGGTGGCGGCACGACGGGCGGCGGCACGACGGGTGGCGGCACCACCGGCGGCGGCACCGGCGGCGGCACCACGGGCGGCGGCACGGGCGGTGGCACCACCGGCGGCGGCACCGGCACGACCTGCTCCACCATCTCGCAGGCGTCGACGACGTTCTTCGCCGGTCACGCCAGCTGCGGCGCCATCAGCTCGAACCCGAACATCCTCAGCCAGTGCAACTCGGCCATCGGCTCGTGCAGCGCGAACGACCAGGCGCAGCTCAGCACGTTCAGCTCGTGCATCAGCGCGGTGCCGTGCACCACCGGCAACGAGACCGCGGCGCAGAACCAGTTCTTCTCGTGCGCGTCGGACACCGCGAGCCTGACCCAGAGCTGCCAGACGGCGATCCAGACGTTCTTCAACGCGGGCACCGGTGGTGGCGGCGGGACCGGCGGTGGCACGGGCGGCGGGGCGCCTCCGACGGGTGGCGGCGCGCCTCCCACCGGCGGCGGCGGTGGCTGCACGGTGCTCAACACGTTCCCGCAGGCGCGCAAGCAGGCGAGCCTCGCCGGCACCAACATGGACGTGCCCGACGCGCTCATCTTTGCCTCGGCGACCGACCCGAGCGACATGCTGGAGTTCCAGTTCTACGGCTCGTCGACGCCTGCGAGCGAGATGCTCAACACCACCACGTGGTTCAACTGCAACAACTGCGCGGTCCTCTCGCGGGGCTGCACCGCGAACGGCACCGGCTACAGCTGCACGGGCGGCCTCTACCTGGCGCGCGTCGGCTCGATGACCGTCAGCTCGGCGCCGAGCACGACCTCGCCCACCACCGCGTTCGCGGGGTCGCTCACCGCCACCACCTTCGTCGAGTGGAACCTCACCACCGACATGGTCGCGCCGAACGCGCGCTGCGTGCAGCTGCCCGCGATGAGCTTCAGCATCCTGCCGTGAGCGCGCGCAGGCAGAACGTGGGGGGCGCAAAACGCGCCCTCCCCTGCTGAGCGGCTAGAGTCCGCAGCCGGTCGTGTCGCTCGAGCCCGGAACCCGCGTTGGCCGTTACACCATCTCGCGCCTCATCGCGCAGGGTGGCATGGCCGAGGTGTACCGCGCGGAGCAGGACCTGGCCGGCGGCATCTCGCGCCCGGTGGCGGTGAAGGTGATTCGCCCCGAGTACTCGGAGTCGCAGGACTTCCGCGAGATGTTCCTCGACGAGGCGCGCACCGCGTGCACGCTGTCGCACCCGAACATCGTTCACATCTACGAGGTCGGTGAGACCGACGACGGCCAGCTCTTCATGGTGATGGAGCTGGTGTCGGGCGAGACGCTCGCCACCGTCAACCGCACGCTGCGCGGGCAAGACGAGCGCTTCAGCGACGAGGCGCTCTTCAGCATCGGCATCTTGTGCTGCAGCGCGCTCGACGCGGTGCACGCCTTGAAGGTCGAAGAGGGCGTCGCGAACCTGGTGCACCGCGACGTGTCGCCGCACAACCTGCTGCTGTCGACCAGCGGCAGCCTGAAGCTCATCGACTTCGGCATCGCGAAGGCCGCGACCAACCGCAACCTCACCATGCCCGGCGTGACCAAGGGCAAGGCCGGCTACTTCTCGCCCGAGCAGGCGATGGGCAAGAAGCTCGACGGGCGCAGCGACCTCTTCTCGCTCGGCGTGACGCTCTACAAGCTGGCCTCGGGCGGCACGCCGTTCGACGAGCACAAGAACCACGCCGAGCGGCACGCGGCGCTGGTGCGCGGCCAATGGAAGCCGCTCGAAGACGTGTACCCGGGCATGCCCGACGGCTTCTACGACGTGGTGCGCACCGCGTTGGCGCTCAAGCCCGAAGACCGGTACCAGACCGCGCGCGAGATGCGCGAGGCGCTGGAGCGCGCGGCGTTCGACGCCCACATTCGCGTCGGGCAGTCGAGCCTGATGGGCTACCTCGACGACGACGGGGAGATCACCGCCGACGGAGGCAGCCGCATGTCGGCCGCGCCGGGCATCACCGCGCCGCCCTCGCAGCAGAGCCTCACGCCGCTGGCCGCCATCGTCGCGCCGCCGAGCGCGGGGAGCATTCGGCAGATCAAGGCGCTGCCCCAGCCCGAGGCGAAGCCCTCCCCGCGCGCGCACCGCACCGAGCGCCTCGACCCGGTGAAGAAGGAAGACGCTCCGCCCTCGCGCAAGTGGCTCTACGTCGCGGCGTTCGGCCTCGCGGTGGTGCTGGGCATCGGCGGGGTGGTGGCGCTCGGCTCGTCGGGCCCGCCGCCGAAGGTCGAGCCGCTCAAGCCGCTCAAGCCGAAGCCCGACGCGCCGGTGCTGGTGACGACGCGCGTCGACCCGCCGCCGCAGAAGGACCCGGTGGTCGCGCCGCCGCCCGAGCCGGTCATCGACGCGGGCGACACCGTGGTCGAGGTGACGCCGCCCGAGGTGAAGAAGCCGAAGAACCCCACGCCGAAGACGCCGAAGAACCCGCTCGTCGCGTCGAACAAGCCGCCCGACAAGCCCGCCGAGAAGCCCGAGAAGCCGATCGAGAAGCCCAAAGACGAGCCGATTCCCGAGGGCACCGGCAAGTTGCTGGTGAGCGTGGGCGACAACCAGGGCGCGCTCTCGGTCGCGGTGGCAGGCGAAGACTGGGGTCAGCCGCCGATTCAGAAGAAGGTGTCGAGCGGCGTGTACAAGGTGAGCGTGAAGCTCGCCGACGGCAGCTCGGCGTCGTTCAAGGCGACGGTGATGCCCGACAAGACGACGGTGCTGACGCTCGACCCCGGAAGTCTGAAGTGGAGCAGCCAGTTCAAGTAGCATCGCCGCTCGCGTGACCCGTTCCCTGGCGTGCGCAGTGGCCCTCGTCGCAAGCAGCGCGTTCGCCGCGCACCCCCACGTGGTGGTGCTGGGCTTCGCGTCGGCCCCCGCAGACACCGCGCTCGCCGCCTCGCTCAGTGAGCAGGTGCTGACCGAGCTCTCGCGCACCGGCGCGCTGGAGCTCACCGGCGCGTCGGATCTCGTCACCCTGCTCGGCATCGAGCGACAGAAGCAGCTGATGGGCTGCAACACCGAGGCGTGCCTCGTCGAGCTGACGCAGGCGCTCGGCGCTCCGTGGGTCGTGCAGGGCGCCTTCGCGCGCTCGGGCGGCGCGCTGCGCGTGGACCTGAAGCTCCTGCGCGCCAGCGACGGCAAGGCGGTGTTCCGTGATGGGCGCAGCATCACGCGCGAGGCCGAGGCGTTCGAGGTGGTGTCGGAGCTGACGCGCGGGCTCGCGCTGGCGCTCGGCGTGACACCGCCTGCCAAGCGCAGCGCCGGGCCCTTCGTCCTCGGTGGCGTCGGCGTGGTGGCGCTGGGGGTCGGCACCGGGCTCTTCATCAAGGCGATGGCCGATGGCACTGCGGGCACGATGCCTGGCTTCAACGCGGGCAAGCCGGCCAGCGAGGTGCTCGCCTCGCAGCAGCTGGCGAACACGCTGCTCGTGGTGGGGCCGGCGGTCGCGGGCGCGGGCCTGGTGGCGGTGATCAGCGCGCTGGTGTGGCTCGCGACGGGTGACGTGCCGCCGCGGCCCGCGGTGTCGCTGTGGCTCTCCGGCCAGCAAGCCCACCTCGTGCTCGGAGGGACGTGGTGATGCGCCGAGCGCTCCTCGCGACGTGCGCGGTGTTGAGCGGGTGCTTCGCGTTCGACTTCACGGGCGCAAAGTGCCAATCGGACACGGACTGTTTGAACGGCACGCGCTGTGACACCGCGTCGCAGACGTGCGTGTCGCGCGCCACGGGCGGCGGCGACGCCCAGGGTGGTGGCGCAGCGCAAGGCGGCGGCGGTGGCGGCGGCGGTCCAGCCGGCGGTGGCGGAGCTGCAGTGGGTGGCGGTGGCAGTCCGTCGGGCGGTGGGAGCCCGGTCGGTGGCGGCGACCCGGTCGGCGGTGGCGGCATGCCGTGCGGGCCCGACGGCGACCTCTGCACTGGCGGCGTGTGCTCGGGCGGCCAGTGCCTCAATGGCTGCTACGTCGGCGCGCAGTTCTTCGACGTCGGCGCGCTCATCTCGCCGTGTGAGGTCTGCGACCCCGTGACGTCGCGCACCGCGGCGAGCCCTCGTCCCGACAAGACGCCGTGCGGCGCCGACGCCGGCTTCTGCGTGAGCGGGGCGTGCCTCGACGACTGCCTGGTGAACGGCGCGCTCTCCGCGTCGGGCCAGAGCATCACGCCGTGTCACGTCTGCACGCCGAGCACCTCGCGCCTGGCCGCGACCACGGCCGCCGACCAGACCGCGTGCGGGGCCGACGCGGGCTTCTGCGTGAGCGGGGTGTGCACCGACCTGTGCCTGGCCGGTGGCACGCTCTACAACCCGCGCGACGTGATGAGCCCGTGCGAGACGTGCGACCCGGGCCATTCCCGCTTTGCCGGCGCGGCGATTGCCGACGGTGAGCCGTGCGGCGTGGGGCAGGGGTGCGTGCTGGGCGTCTGCCGCTGTCGCGCGGGCATGATTCCCGACTCGCGCGGCGCGGCGTGCAGCGACGGGCTCACCAGCTTCGCGTGCGACGCCGGCGTGTTCCCCGACGGAGGCGTGCGCCGCCTGCAGGACGCCGACTTCGTGGGCCCGGTGCGGCTGCCGCGCTTCACCACGCAGGGCGGCAACGTCTTCCGCGACAACCTCACGGGGCTCGAGTGGACCTCGACCGTCGGCGGCGTCGCCCAGACCATTCTCGACGCGGGGCTCTCGTGCAGCGGGCTCAACACGGCGCAAGACGCGGGCTGGCGGCTGCCGACGGTGCACGAGCTGGTGGGCCTGGCGGACTACGGCGTGACGACGACGACGCTGGGCGAGGTGCCGGTCGGCAACACCACTTCTCCGGTCTGGTCGTCGGATCGACTCAACACCACCATCGCGTTCTTCCCCACCGGCGTCGCGCCCGACCTGAATGGCTCGTGGTGGCCCACCGCGAGCGAGGCGGCCGGGGTCGCCATGGCCCACTGCGTGCGCGACCCCAACCCGGTGTGCGCGTCGGCGCCCTCGCCGCGCTTCCGCAACGACCCCGGCGGCGTCGTGACCGACCAGCTCACGGGGTTGCGGTGGTTAGGGGCGGGCGCAGCCGCGCCGACCTGGCAGGCCGCGTTCGACTTCTGCGCGACGCAGGGGCCCGAGTGGCGCGTGCCGAGCATCAAGGAGCTCGAGTCGATTCACGCGCACTCGAACTCCGCGCTGTACGCCGGCACGAACTTCTCGGACCCGGTGACCACCGCGAACTACTGGACCGCGACCCCGGTCGCCGGCGCGCCGGCCCTGGTGTGGGTCATCTCGCTTCCGCAGCGCGGCGCGGGCACCTACCTCGCGGCGCTCGACGCGGGGCCGTACACCGCGACGGCGTCGGTTCGCTGCGTCAGCGGGCGATGAGCCCCGGGGTGTTGGCTCGACCCGACACCCTGCCGGCCACTCGCTTGCCGCTGGCGTGAGCCGAGAGCACGCTGCCCGGCATGAGTCGCCCTGCACGCCTGTTCGAACTGCTCGTGGTCGGTGGTGGGTTGTTGCTCGGCGCGTCGGCGACGGGCTGCGGCGGCGTCGAAGATCCGCTGACCACCACGACCACCACCACGTCCTCGCCCCCGCGCACGCGCACGCTCGCTGACGGCGGCGTCAGCGACGCGGGCATCGACACCGGCGACCCGGGCGGCACGGGGAGCGGCTTCTGGTGAACGAGGTCGCGGCCCGCGCCTGGGCCCACCGCGCTGCGGTCGAGCGCGCTTCGACGGTGCAGTTCGAGCGGCTGGTGGCGTTGCTGCACGCGCTCGACGCGCCGCTGGTGTTGATCAACCTCGCGGGCACCGCGGCCGACGACGAGCGTCGCCACGAGGCGCTGTGCACCACGCTCGCGCGCTCGGGCGGCGTGGAGCCCCGGTTCCCAACGGAGGTGCCGGAGCTCGCGCCTTCGGGCTTCGACGACTTCGAGCGCTGCGCGTGGCTCGCCGTCGCGCACTGCTGCATCGCCGAGACCGAGAGCGTCGCCACCTTGAGCACGCTCGTGCCGCGCCCCGACGCGGGCCGCGAGGCGGTGGTGCAGCAGGCGCTGGTGGAGATCGCCCGCGACGAGGTGAAGCACGCGCAGCTGGGCTGGGCGGTGGTGAACTGGCTGGCGCCGAAGCGCTCGCTCGCGTTCCTCTCGCCCGGGCTGCCCGCGATGCTCGAGCCGGGCGCGCGGCCGCTCTACGGTGCGTCAGCGGCGGGACCGACCGACGCCGGGCTGTTTCGCGAGGGCGTGCTGCCGGTCGCCGCGGCGCGGGCACTCTTCGAAGAGACGCTGTTCGGCGTGGTGTTGCCGGGCCTCGAGCGCGTCGGCGTCGATGGCGCGAGCGCGCGGGCGTGGGTGGCGCGGGCCAGCCAGGGCTGAGCTCGTTCGCGGCTACTTGTGCTTGGCGAGCCACTCGTCGGCTTCGGCCGTGTAGTCCTTGAAGTCGGGGCCGCGGCCCGCGAAGTACTCGCGCACCGCCTTGACCATCGCGATGGCTTCCGCGCGCGTCTTCTTGTCGTGCCACAGCGAGCGACCGAGGTCGTAGCGCGTCACCTCGCGCAGCACGGCGGTCGCAGTCGAAGAGCCCAACCCGTCGAGCGCCTCGCGCAGCGCGGCCGCGGCCTCGGCGTGCTTGCCCTGTTCCTCGAGGATGCCGCCGCGCACCGAGTACGCCGAGCTCAGCCGCGCGCCCGGGCCCATGGTCTTCTGGAGCAGCTCGATGGCGCGCGCATTGTTCTGCAGGGCGTCGTCGAGCTGGTGCAGCTCCTGCTGGGTCTCGGCGAGCCCGTTGAGCATCAGCGCCAGCCGCCCCTGGTCGTCGCCCTTCTGCGAGAGCCGCACCGCTTCCTCGAGCACGGGGAGCGCCTCCTCGAGCTTCTTCTGGCGCTTGAGCGTCAGGCCGAAGTTGAAGAGCAGCACCCGGTAGTCGCGGCCATCGGGGTCACCCTTGAAGATGTCGAGCGCGGCGCGGGTGATGTCTTCGGCCTCGGCGTCACGCGCGAGCCGCGAGAAGATGGTCGCCTCGATGTTGAGCGACATCGCGACGCGCGGGTGGCGTGGCCCGAACGCGGCGCGCGCGCAGTCGACCGCGCCCTTCGACTGCTGCACCGCGAGGTCGCCGTCGCCCAGCTCGAGGTGGAGCATCGCCACCTGCTCGAGCAGCTCGCAGCGGAAGGTCTCGTCGCCCGGCCCGAGCAGCGAGAGCGCCTTCTGCGCGGTGCTCAGCGCGGCGGCGGCCTGGCCCTCGCGCCGCAGCAGCGCCGACTCGCTCTGGAGCACGCGGGGCGAATCGTCGGGGTCGCGCCCCAGCCGCCGGTACGCGGCCTTGAGGGAAGGCAGCCGCCCGCGCCCCTGCTTCACGTCGAGCTCGATCACGAAGATGTCGACCAGCCGGCGGCGCGCCTCGGCGACCGTGGCGTCGTTGCGCGAGGCCTCGGCCAGCACCGCCGCGTCTTCGTAGGCGGCCAGCGCTTCTCGCACCGCGCCGTGCGCCTCGAGCGACACGCCCTCGAGCAGCCGGGCCGCCGCCGCGAGCTGCCCGAAGCCGAGCGCCGTCGATTCCTCGCGCAGCGCCACGATGGGCGCGAGCAGCTCGCTGCCCCCGCTGAGCCGCTGCTGGTCGGCCAGGTCGTCGAGGCGGCGCGCGAGCCGCTCGAACTCCGCGCGCCGGCGCTCGTCGGCGGGCACCTCGTAGAGCCACGCGTCGGGGCCGCACACGCTCGAGTCGAGCAGCGGTGACAGCGCGCCCAGGCCGTTGCGGAGCAGGTCGGGCATCGGCTTCTCGTACGCGCTGCGCACGCGCACGAAGGAGCTCAAGCGGCCCTCGAGGCAGGCCTGGCGCGTGCTGACCGACGCGAGGTTGGTGGGCTGTTCGAGCTCGACGCAGAGGGCCTCGTATTCCTCGCTCCAGCGCGAGAGCGCGCGGCGGAAGATGGCGTCGATGCGGGGCACGGCGTCTTCGGCCCACGGCAGGCCGGTGGCGCGCGCCGAGGCGCGCACGCGGGCGAGCGCGGCGTCGTTCCACACCGCGGCCACCCGCTCGTCGATGTGGCGGCACGGGTCGTCGCGCCGCCGCGCGTATTCCCGCCAGCCGAGCAGCCCGAGCACCGCGAGCACGGCGACGCTCACCGCGAGGGGAATGACCGGGCTGCGGCGCGCGGGGGCCGGCCCGGCGAGCGCGGTCAGCAGCGCGTCCATCGACTCGAAGCGGTCCTCGGGGCGCGTCGCGAGGCCCTTGAGCACCAGCGCCTCGAGCCACGGCGGCAGCGTGACGCGCGAGGGAATGCGCTCGGGCGGGCCGCGCATCACCGCGTCGGCGAGGCCGCGCAGCGTCGACGCCTGGAAGGGCCGCTGCCCGTTCGCGAGCGCCTCGAAGAGCGCGACGCAGAAGCTGAACTGGTCGCTGCGCGCGTCGGCGGGCTTGCCCTGGAACTGCTCGGGCGACATGTAGACCGGCGTGCCGATGAGGCTGCCGGCGCCGGTGATGGTGTCTTCACCCGAGCCCGAGCCCGAGCCGCTGCCGTCGACGCGGCGAGACACGCCGAAGTCGGACACGCGCGCCACGCCGTCGGCGCCGACCAGCACGTTGTCGGGCTTGAAGTCGCGGTGCACGAGGCCCGCGCGGTGCGCCGCGGCGAGCCCGTTGCCCGCCATGCGGAAGACCTCGACCACTTCCTGCCAGGTGCGCGGCTCGCGCAGCCATTCGCCGAGGGTGACGCCCTCGACGAGGTCCATCGCGATGAAGAGCGCCTCGCCGAAGTCGCCGAGGTCGTGCACCGCGATGACGTTGGGGTGCGTGAGCCGCGCGAGCGCCTGGGCCTCGCGCACCAGCCGCGCGCGCAGCGGCTTGTTCTCGACCATCGGCAGGTCGGCGCGCAGCAGCTTGATGGCGACCGAGCGCTCGAGGCGCGGGTCCCACGCGGCGAAGACCTCGCCCATCGCGCCCTGGCCCAGGCGGCGGGTGACGACGTACCGGCCGACCTCGAAGCCGGTGGCGAGCGTCTCCCCGCTGGGCCGCGGCGCGGGGGTGGGGCGCACGAAGGTGTCTTCGAGGCCCGAGGCGGGCGCGCGCACCTCGTGTGGCGTGGCGCGGGTGGGCTCGTGCGGCAGCGCGGGGTCGGTGACGCCGAGCTTCATTTCCTCGAGGGTGCGCAGCTCGGCGCGGCACAGCACGCAGCCGTCGAGGTGCGCGGCGATGCGGGCGTGGGTCTCGGCGTCGAGCACCTTGCCGACGAACCGCGCGAGCTCGGGGGCGCTCGGGTGGCTTTCCATGCGAAGCCCGTCAGCTCCGGGGCACGGTGGCGCCCATCACGTCGCCCGCGTTGAAGCGGCGATCGACCTCGGCCTTGATGAAGCGCTCGATTTCCTCGGCAGACGAGAAGCGCATCGCCTGCTCGAGAATCACCACCGCGTCGGCGCGCGTCATCTGGCGAATGACGTTCTTCACCATCGGAATCTGGCCGGCGGTCATCGAGAACTCCTCGAGGCCGAGCGCGAGCAGCACGATGGTGAGCGCGGCGTCACCGGCCATCTCGCCGCACATCGCCACGGGGATGTTGGCGCCCTTCGCCGCGCGGATGATGGCGTCGAGGCTGCGCAAGATGGCGAGGTGCAACGGGCGGTAGAGGTACGCGACGTCGCGGTTCTGGCGGTCGATGGCCAGCGAGTACTGGATGAGGTCGTTGGTGCCGATGCTGAAGAAGTCGGCTTCCATCGCGAGGCGGTCGGCGATGAGCGCGGCCGAGGGCGTCTCGACCATGATGCCGATGGGGAAGCGCTTGCCGACCGGCACGCCCTGGCGCGAGAGCTCGCTGCGGCAGGCCTCAAGCTCGGAGCGCGCCTCGCGCAGCTCGCTGATGGAGCTCACCAGCGGGAACATCACGCGCATGTTGCCGTACGCCGACGCGCGCAGGAGCGCCTTGAGCTGCACGCGGAACAGCTCGCGGTGGGCCAGGCAGTAGCGAATGGCGCGCAGGCCCATCGCCGGGTTGTTTTCCTTGTCGTGCTTCTTGCCCGGCACCTTGTCGCCGCCGAGGTCGAGGGTGCGAATGGTGACCGGCCGCTGCCCCATGGCCTGCAGCACCTGCTTGTACGACTCGAAGTGCTCTTCTTCGGTGGGCGGGTGGTTGCGGTTCAGGAAGAGGAACTCGGTGCGGTACAGCCCGATGCCCTCGGCGCCGTGCGCGAGCAGCGAGGGGATTTCCTCGGGGAACTCGATGTTGCCGTTGAGGCGCAGGCGCACGCCGTCGAGCGTGACGGCGGGCAGCTCGGCGGTCTGCAGCGCGGCCTGCTCGCTCTGGAGCTGGCGGCGCATCGTCTCGCGGAAGAGCGAGAGCTGCTGCTCGCTGGGGTTGACGAGCACCAGGCCGCGGCGGCCGTCGACGGCGATCATGTCGCCGTTGCGAATCGACTCGGTGGCCTTGCCGAGGCCGACCACCGCGGGCACCTCGCGCGCGCGGGCGACGATGGCGGTGTGGCTGGTGTGGCCGCCGAGGTCGGTGACGAACGCGCCGATGCTGCCCGAGCGCACCAGCATCGCGGCGTCGGCGGGGGAGATGTCGTGCGCGCACACGATGGCGTGGGGCGGCACCTCGAGCTCCTGGTCGACGACCTCGCCCATCAGGTTGCGCACCAGGCGGTCGGCGACGAACTCGATGTCGCTCTTGCGCTCGCGGAAGTACTCGTCTTCGAGGTTGTCGAACTGGTGGCGCAGGCGCTTGCACACGCGGCGCACGGCCCACTCGGCGTTGATGGTGTCTTCCTTGATGAGGCGCGTGACCTCCACGATGAACATGGGGTCGTGGAGCATCATGCGATGCGCCTCGAGGATGAGACCGTGTTCCTGACCGTCGGCGCCGAGCTTCGCCTTGAGTTCCTCGAGCTGCCGGTCGGACAGCTCGATGGCCGTCTTGACGCGGAGCACCTCGGCCTCGGTCTCGTCCCTGGTGAGCTTGATCTTCGGCGTGCGAACGCGCTTCGCGTCGAGGACGAACGCATGCCCGACGGCGACGCCGGGACTGGCTCCGATGCCCTGGAAAGAGACGGTGGCGCTCAAGCGGACTGCGACCCGCGACGAACGCTAGCACCGTGGCCCACGACGGCCACCCCGAAGCGCGGGGCGGCTGATCAGTTTTCCGCTCGCGGAATCACCCTCCCGCAGCTTGCGCCGTACCTGACCAATGAGAGGATGTCGTCCCCATGAAAATCCGCCTGATCTCGTCTGCACTGGTGGCCGCGTTGTGCGCAGGCTGTCCCATGAACGTCGGCGGTGACGACGGAGGCACGGGCGGCGGCACGACCGGCGGCGGTACCACGGGCGGCGGCGACGCGACCGGTGGCGGCACGACGGGCGGTGGGACCGGCGGCGGCACGACGGGCGGCGGGACGGGCGGCGGCACGACGGGCGGCGGCACCGGCGGCGGTACGACGGGCGGCGGCGGCACGACCGGTGGCGGCACGGGGGGTGGCACCACCGGCGGGGGCGGCGGCACCACGGGTGGCGGCACCGGCGGCGGCGGCATCACGGGCGACGGCGGCGTGGCGCTGGCGGCGTTCTGTGACGGCTGGGCGGCGGCGTACTGCGATCGCGAGGCGCGATGCCTCTTCCTCGACCCGGCGCAGAACGCGACCTGCCTGGCGCGCGTGAAGGCCGACTGTGACCTCTGGCAGCGGCGCGTGATGGCGGGCGTCTTCGCGTACGACACCAACGCGGGCGCGGCGTGCATCGCGGCGAGCGAGGCGTTCACCTGCGCGACCGGCCGCGGCTTCTTCGGCGCGGCGCTCAACTTCGGCTTCGGTGCGGGCCCCGCGGAGTGCGACGCGCTGCTCACCGGCGCCGGCACCGCGGGCACTCCGTGCACGCAGACGGCCGACTGCGCGGGCGGCTTCACGTGCCCGCCGGCGGGTGGTGCGTGCCGCACGTGCGTCGCGACTCCGACGGTCGGCTCGGCGTGCACCAACAACTGCTACCAGTCGTGGTGCGGCCCGGCGGGCGACGGCGGCAACCAGTGCTTCGCGTACCTCGCGGTCGACGCCGTGTGCAGCGGGCAGGGCCAGTGCGACCCGGCGACGACGCGGGCGTGCTCGCCGCTCCCGACCGACGGCGGCATGCGCCGGTGCCTCCCGAAGGACGTCGACGGCACCGTGTGCGCCACGGCGAACACCTGCGAGAGCGGCTACTGCAACCAGGGCAACCGCACCGACGCGGGCGTGCGCAGCTGCGGCTTCATCGCGGTGGGCTCGCCCTGCGGGTCGATCAACGACTGCGGCCCGACCGCGTGGTGCAACGGGGTGACGATGAACACGCCGGGCGTGTGCACCGCGCGCACTGCGACGGGCGGCACCTGCACCGTGCAGAGCCCGCGCACCGACGTGAACGACGGCTGCACGATTCCCGACATCTGCCTCGATGGCACCTGCAAGGCGCGCGACAACACGCAGGCGGCTGGTCAGCAGTGCCGCTCGACGCTCACCGACTGCGTGATGGGCACGTACTGCCCGACGCAGCCCACCGACGGCGGCATCTCGGTGTGCACCGCGCAGCTCGCGGCGGGCATGGCGTGCCAGGCGTCGTCGGAGTGCCAGCCCGGCATGCGCTGCAACGCCAACGTCTGCCTCGTGCTCGGGAGCGCGGGCACGGCGTGCACGGCGACGCAGAACTGCAAGGCCACCCTCACCTGCCCGCAGATCGACGCCGGCACCGGCTCGTTCGCGTGCACGCCGCTGCAGAGCCCCGGCACCGCGTGCAGCGCGTTGGGCCCCACCTGTGCCTCGGGCATGGACAACGGCCAGGGCGGCTTCTGCTTGATCGACGCCGGCGTCGGCACGTGCTCGGCGCTGCTGGCCGCGGGTGGCGATTGCGTCAACGGCACCCAGTGCGCGTCGGGCCGCTGCCTGCTGACCGACGGCGGCACGCTGAACGGCAACCAGCGCGGCGTCTGCTTCCCGCCCTGCGTCCCGTGAGCAACCCGTGAGCAGTGCAGCCGGCCCCGCACGCCCGGGGCTCGTGAAGCGCCTCGAGTACCTCGCGAAGATTGGCTTCGCGGTGGTGATGTCGGTGCTGTTGTGGCGCCCGGGCCGCAAGGGCCGCGCGTTGCCGGCGGGTCCTCGCCGGGTGCTGCTGGTGCGGGTGGACAACCGGGTCGGCGAGGCGCTGCTGACCACTCCGCTCATCGACGCGCTCGCGGCGGCGGGCCACGAGGTGCACGTGCTGGCGCACCCGAAGATGAGGCGCGTGCTCGACCGCCACCCGCGGCTGTCGGGCCTGCACGACTACGCGCCACGGTGGGCGGTGCTCTCGGCGCTGCGCGCGCTGCGCTTCGACGCGGTGGTGAACTGCGGCAACTGGGATCTCGAGTCGGTGACCTCGGCGGTCGTCGCGCGGCTCGTCGGGCCGGCGGCGGTGGTCTACGGGCCGGCGAATTTTCCCTCGGGCTGGTTGATGGACGTGCCCATCGTCGCGCTCGCGAGCACGCGCAGCGAGGCGGTGCAGCGCAGACACCTCGGCTCGGCGTTGGTGTCGGTCGATGGGCCCGCGCGGCTCTCGTTCCGCGAGACGCCGGCGTTCCAGGTCGTCGAAGGGCGCAGCGCGGTGGTGAACCCCGGCGGGCGGCTCGACTGGCGGCGCGTGCCGGTGGAGCGCTTCGTCGATGCGTGCCGTGCGCTGCTCGAGGCGAAGGTGACGCCGGTGGTCACGTGGGGGCCGGGGGAAGAGGCGCTCGCTGACGAGGTGGTGCGGGGTGCGCCGGGCGCGGTGAAGGCTCCGGCGACGAGCATTGATCAGTTGGCGGCGCTGATGCGCGGGGCGGTGGTGACGGTGTGCAACAACACCGGGCCGATGCACCTCGCGGTCGCGGTCGGGTGTCCGACGCTCGCGCTGTTCCTGCACATGGAAGTGGAGCGGTGGGGGCATGCGTTCGAGCCGCATGTGATGTTGGATTTGACGAGTGAGGCGGCGCCGGGTGAGCGCGTCGCTCGGGCGGTGCGGGAGTTGGTGGCGCTGCCGGCGCGAGCGTGACAGCGAAGTCGTGAAGTTGGCGTCGAGTGCAACAAAGCTGATGTGCTCGGCCTTTTTCGGTCCCCGGGCGCTCGTCGCGGAGCCCAGGCATTCACTGAGTGAACTGCTTGGTTACTCCTCACCCTGACCCTCTCCTCTGAAGAGGAGAGGGGACACCGTGCTTCGTGGAGGTGACGTGACGTCAGGGCTCGACCGCCGTGGTCGAGGGGCTGCGCGCGATTCGCACGGCCCAGGCCCTTCACCACTCACGGTGCCCTCGAGCCCGCTGCCCCGCGCCCCCGAGCGAATGGGGCCGAGCACTCACACCGCGCGTTCACGGCGTCGTGATGAGCGGCTCCGGCAATGCCACGCACTCTTCGCCGAGACACGCCACGACGAGCCGCACCTGCCACATGCCGTGCTTCAGCTCGCGCGACGCGACCGTCACCGTCGCCGGCGTCGTGCCATCGAGCACGCGCACCGACCCGGCGCCGAGCTGATCAGGAAACGAGAGCCGCCCGCGCGCCGAGAGACAGTCTTCGATGGCGCGCTCCGTCGTCTGCCGCAGCCGTGAGCGCGGCCGCGCGCGATCGAGCTCCACGAGCAGCGTGCGGTTGGGCCCGGTGCGACGCTTGCCTTCCTGCACCGTGACGACGCGGCGGCTCAGGTCGAAGTCGAGCCATTCCCAGCTCGCCGGCGGGCTGAGCGCGACGCCGGGCGCGCGGAGCAGGTTGCGGCGGCCGTCGAAGGTCCACTCCGGGGGCTCGCTCCACGCGGCGAGGAGCGCGCGCGTTCCTTCCTCGAGCACTTCGAGCACCTGGTCGAGCTCGGCGCGCAACAACGGCGTGCGCGGCTGCAGCGTGACGCGCTGGTTCGAGCCGAGCGCCGCGACCTCCACGTCCCACGCACGGCCGTCACGCGTCGCGACCAGGGTGCCGGCGAGGCGGTCGTCGTCAGTGATGGCGAAGCCGTGCGCCTCGAGCGTGAGCCACGTCGCGTCGTACACCTCGTCGGTCGCCGCGGCCCACGTGCGCTGCGAGTGCGCGCGCGCGTCGAGCGGCGCCACGGGTCCGGTGGTGACGCACGCCGCGAACAGCGTGAGACACACGACGAGAGACAGCGAACGGCTCACGCGAACGTCTTCCACCTCTTCACCGGCACCGGCGCCGGCAACGCCTTCGACTCGTACGCGCAGTCTTCGAGCGCGCGACCCGCGAGGAAGTCCTTCACGCCGCGCGCGTTGAAGACCGCGTGGCTGAGCGCGACCTCCCCGGCCTCGGCGAGCGACTGCAGCTTCGCCGAGAGGTTCACCGTCTGCCCGAAGTAGTCGATGCCCGCGTTGAGCTTCACCGCGATGCACGGGCCGGTGTTGAGCGAGATGCGCAGCCGCGTCGCAGAGTCAGCGCGGTCCTTGTGGAAGCACGCGTGGATGTCGGCGCTCGCCTTCACCGCGTCGAGCGGGTCGGTGAACGAGGCCATGATGGCGTCGCCGATGGTCTTCACCACCGCGCCGTGGTGCTTCGCGATGAGCGGGAAGATCTCGTTGAAGTGCTTCTTCACTTCCATGAACGCCGCCGGGTCGCCACGCGTCGCGTACATCGCCGTGGAGCCCACGATGTCGGTGAAGAGAATCGTCTGCTCGCCGATCGCCAGCTGCACGTCGGCGCCGAGGTAGTCCTCGCTGAAGAGGTCGCGGTACTCCTGCACGTTGAAGAGCTGCGCGGGCCGCAGCGCGAAGTCGTTCCACCCCGCCGCCTCGACGATGAACCGCCGCGGCTCGGGCGCGTCGTTGACCAGCCGCAGCGACGGACGCACCGGCGCGCGCAACGTGGGCGGCGTCGAGGCCTTCCATTCCACCGGCGCGGCGGGCTGCGCGGCGTCGGTGTCGAGCAACCCGTAGTCCTTCCGCCCGTGCGTGCGCAGGCGCCACCGGCCGGCCTCGAGTGACGGCCCGACCTCGAGGCTCTTGCCCGGCCCCAGCTCGTACTGGAGCCGGATGTGCTGCTTCGTCGACGGCTCGGCGCTGCAGTACGTGCGGCGCTCGATGGGGCGCACCGCGGGGTGCACGTGGAAGGTGATCTCCACCGACTCCGGCGTGTTCGAGCCGAAATCGATCTCACACACCTCGCAGCGGCCGTTCGAGCTCAGCTCACCGAGTTCCTCGAACTTCGACGCCGGGCCGCGGCAGTGCGGGCAGATGAGGTCCCACGAGATCTCCAGCAGGCCGTCGCGCGTGGCGTGCAACGCCACACGGAGCAGCTCGAGCTCGTCGACGCGCCACGCCCGAGCGCGTTCCCGCACCTGGATGCGGAAGAGGTCGAGATCATCGGCGGTGCGCACCCACTCGAAGAGACGATCGACCAACGCCTGGTCGAGCGAGTGCGTCCTCATCTTTTCGCGAATGCCGTTGAGCCGCTCGGTCTGCTCGGGGCTCAGCGTCGGCGGCGGGATCTCGAAGATCGGCTTGAGCGCCTTGAGCTGCGCAGTGACCTCGGCGAACACGCGCTTGAAGTCCTTCTCGAGCGTGGGGAAGCCGAAGTTGAGCGCGAGCTTGCCGAGCAGGTTGCGGGGAATCGCGCCGAAGTAGACGCTGACGCGCGTGCGCTCCTCGGCCAGCGGCGTGAGCACGAACACGCCGTACACCACCTTCGAGAAGCCCTTCTTGTAGAGGCGCACCGACTCGAGCCACTGGCCCGCGACCCAGTTCCACGGCACCTCGCGCCACTCGTGCTCGAAGCCGCCGGGCCGGCTGGTGCCCCAGCGCTCGTTGCCGCGCTCTTCGAACTTCATCTCCTGCACGTGGAGCGCGCGGTTCATGC
Source organism: Myxococcaceae bacterium (assembly GCA_046351675.1). Taxonomy (GTDB): domain Bacteria; phylum Myxococcota; class Myxococcia; order Myxococcales; family Myxococcaceae; genus Archangium_A. The sequence goes on along the minus strand of JAXLYB010000002.1, from coordinate 851,695 downwards.
GCGAGCTGTCGGCGATGATCGGCCACAGCTGCGCGACCGGGAGGTCGACCTCGAAGTGCCACAGCCACTCGAGGCGCGGCGTCTTCGCGTGCTCTTCGGGCCACGGGTGCGCGGCGAGGAGTTGCTCGATGCTGAGGGGCGCGGTCATCGGCCGCCGCAGTATCGTCTGCGCGATGCCGCTCGTCGCGCTCGTTCCGATGAAAGTGCTCCCTCTCCCCCGCGGGGGAGAGGGTCGGGGTGAGGGGAGACGCTTCCGGCGGCGGTGATGGCATCATCGGCGCGTGCACCTCGTCGCGTTGCTCCAGCTCTCAGCGCCCCTCGCTTCCGCCCAGGCCGCGGTCTCGCGTGCGCTGGGTGTCACGGCCTTCGAAGCGGGCCAACTGCTGAAGGGAGCTCCGCCGTTCGTCGTGCTGCGCACCGTCGATGCTGCGCGGGCGACCGCCGCGCTCGAGGCCTTGCGTCCCCTCGGCTCAGCGGTGCTCGTCGACCGCGACACCGTGCCCTCTCTCGACGAGATGCACGAGGTGCGCGGCTTTCGCCTCGAAGCCGACGGGCTGATCAGCCTGAAGCCCAACGGTGAGCGCGAGGTGCTCCCGTGGGCCGAGGTCACGCACCTGGTGCGCGCGTTTCATCGCGTCTCGAGCACACACACCGAGGTCACTCGCAGCCGCAAGTTCAACCTCGGCAAGGCGGTGCTGACGCAGGGGCTGGCCGTGACGAGCGAGGTGAAGAGCGAGAAGGAGATCGAGACCACCGCGCGCGAGCCGATCGTCTACCTGCTCCGCGGCGCGCAGCCCGCGTGGTTCGCGACCGAGAGCCGCGTGCAATACGAGGGGCTGGGGCCGAAGCTGAAACCGGCGCGCATCGAGAACTTCAACACGCTCGTCTCCATGCTCCGGGAACGACTCCCGGCGAGCGCGTACGACGAGCGGTTGATCAAGCAACGCGCGCTGCCAGCCGACGAGGTCGACCTGCAGGTGCACCTCATCTCACTGAGCGCTCAGCCGCCCGCATAGAGCGTGACGTCGGTCGCCGCGGCGAAGCTCATCTTGTAGGCCTCATCCCAATTCGGGTGGCGCACGAGGATGTGCCCGTCGCTGAGCAACGTCTGCTTCCAGTTGCGGCGCATGGTGCCCGGGCGCAGCAGCTGCTCCTCGACCACCCAGTCGCCGTAGCGGCGCATGTAATCGCGCAGCCCGGTGATGCGCGTGATGCGGCCCTGGCCGAGCGCGCGCTTGAAGACGATGCCGGCGTTGAACTTGCGGCGGGTCGGCGCCTCGAAGCTGCGCCAGCACGCGACGCGCGCCCACTCGCGGAAGAGGTCGATGTCGCCGGTGTAGTTCATCTGGTCGACGAGGTGCGCCCCGCCCGGCCGGCAACCAATCTCACCGAACACCGCCTCACCCTTCTTCGTGAGGTACCACTCCATGTGGGTGAAGCCATCGCCCATCTCGAGCGCCTTCAAGACCTTGCGGCCGAGCGTGATGCCGGGGCGGAGCTTCGGCTGCTCCATGTCGCGCACCGTGATGATGACCGGCGAAATCCATTCTTCACTGCGCGCGATGAGCGGCTTGGGCAGATACGCGGCGACGTTCTCGTACGCGGGCTTTCCGCCGATGGAGACCGTGTCGTACGTGAATTCCTCGCCGTCGATGTATTCCTCGCAGCTCGCCACTTCGACGTGGCGCATGGCCGCGATGGCCGACTCGAGCTCGGGCTTGCTGTTGACCTTGTAGGTGTCGGCGCTGCCGGCGCCCGCGATGGGCTTGAGAATGAGCGGGTAGCCGATGCGCTCGGCGGCCTCGCGAATCTCGCGCTCGGTCTTCACCTTGAACGAGTGCGGCACGCGCAGCCCGGCGGCCTTCACGCGTTCCTTCATCACCTGCTTGTCGCGAAAGCCGACCACCTGGTCGACGGTCATGCCCGGCAAGCCGAAGCGCTCGCGCAGCCGCGCCGCGAGGATGACGAGCGGTTCCCAGTTCGAGAGCACGCGGTCGATCTGCCGCCCGCGCAGCCACGCCGAGACGCGCTTGATGACGTCGGCCTCGTCCATGATGCGCGGCACCTGCAGGTAGTCGGCGAGGTGGGGCTTGAGGTCCTTCGGCAGGCCCTGGCGGGGCGTGTCGCCGACGCCGAACACGTTGGCGCCGACCTGCGCGAGGCCACGGGTATACTGCTGCATCTCAGGGGGGTAGCTCGGCGCGAGGAAGACGACGTTCATGTCGCGCGAGAATCTACCTCGCGCGCCCGGGCGCCGGGTCAGAAACGCAGCGTCACGCGGCCGCGCGCACCTGCGCCGCGACGGCGGCGAGCGCTTCCTTGAGCTGCTCGATGCGGAGCGGCTTGGTCAGCACGCGGTTCATGCCGGCCGCGACGCACGCGGCCTGGTCGTCGACGGTCGCCGCGGCGGTGAGCGCGAAGATGGGCTGCTGAAACCCACGCCGCCGCAGCTCGCGCGTGGCCTCGTAGCCGTCCATCACGGGCATGTGGCAGTCCATCAAGACGACGTCGTACGTGTGCGTCGCGGCCGCGGCGAGCGCCTGAGCACCGTTCGACACGACGCGCACGTGGTGACCGAAGCGCTCGAGCAAGCGCTGCGCGACCAGCTGGTTCACCGTGTTGTCGTCGACCACCAGCACCTCGAGCGGCGTGGGCGTCGACGCGATCTCCGCGACCGGAGCCGGCGCCTCCGACACCGTGAAGGGCAGCTCCACGGTGAAGGTGCTGCCGTGGCCAGGCCGGCTGACGACCGAGAGCGTGCCGCCCATCAGGTCGACGAGGCGGCGCGTGATGGCGAGGCCGAGCCCGGTGCCGCCGTGTTTGCGGGTCGTCGACGCGTCGGCCTGCACGAAGGGCGCGCACAGGCGAGAGAGCGTGTCGTCGGACATGCCGACGCCGGTGTCGCTCACCGCGACCGACAGCTTGCCTCCGGCCCACGAGGCGAGCACGCGCACCTGCCCACGCTCGGTGAACTTGATGGCGTTGCCGACGAGGTTGAAGGAGATCTGCCGCAGCCGCGTGGGATCGCCCACCACCCACTTCGGCGTGCCGGGCGCGACCTCGAGGCTCAGCGTGGTGCCGCGCTCCGAGGCGCGGTTGCCGAGCACCTCGACCACGGTGCGCAGCGTGTTCTCGGGGGACACCGGCAGCTGCTCGAGCGCCATCGCGCCGGCTTCGATCTTCGTGAAGTCGAGCACGTCGTTGATCAACGAGAGCAGCGTGTCGGCGCTCGAGTGGAGCACGCCGAAGCCCTCGCTCAACCGCTCGGGCCGCCGTTCCTCGAGCATCGCCTCGATCATGCCGATGAGGCCATTGAGCGGGGTGCGCAGCTCGTGGCTGATGGTCGCGAGGAACTGGGTGCGCGCGCGGCTGGCCTGCTCGGACACCTTCTGCGCCTCGACGAGCTGGCGGTTCTGGGTGTCGAGCTGCTCGATGCGGCGCGTGGTCTCGAGCTCGTAGGTGCGCGCGATGAGGAAGATGGTGATGGTCGAGGTGAGCAACGTCGTCACGCGCGCGGGCAGCCCGGCAGACTGCGCGGGGAGTCCAGCCATCAGCAGCCACTCGTGCTCGATGCCCACCATGACGGCCACGATCACCACCGACGCGACGAGCAGCGTGATCCAACCGGCGCGGTGGCCACCCAGCGCGGTGGCCACGAGCGGCACGACGGTCAGCCACACGACCGAGAGGTTTCCGTGGCGACCGGCGGCCAGCGCGAGGAGCGCCGCGATGACGGCCCCCACCGAAACGATGCCCGTCGCCACCCAGGTGCTGGACGCCCTGAAGCGCAGCGCGACGAGCGCCACGAGGGAAGCGACGAGCATCGCCGCCACTCCGCCCATGGCGTGCGTCACCCCCTGCGCCCACTGCGCCCCGAGGGACACGACGCACACCAGGACCATGAGCAGCACGAACGACACGAGCTTGCGGCGGTGCTGTGACTCGTCACCGTTGAGGACGAACTCGAACAGCCGCGCTGGGACACCCAGCACCTGACGCACCCAGGCCACACCCAGATCTACTGGCGGTGGATGAGCCGGATCAGCGCGTCAGATTCATGACACGCCATTCGCGCCGCCCCCTGTCGGATCAGGACCGCGCGCTCGGCTTCACTGCGCTGGCACTTCGAGCACCAGCACCGCGCGGTGGGCGCGAGCGGCGGCGAGGCCCGCCCCGAGCTGCGCGACGTCATCGGTCCACTTCGTGGCGAGCGGCTCGAGCTGCGCCTGTTCGTCGTCGTCGTTGGCCAGCGACGGGTCGGTGGACTTCCAGGTCTGCTTCTCGCCGTTGCGCTCGACCTGCAGGCCGCCGTCGATGAACGTCGCGGTGCCGCGGCAGGGCTCGCAGGGGCCGTCGACCTCGCGCAGCACGACGCGGTTGGCGACCTCGGTCTGCGCGAACAGCGTCAGCACCATGCGAATGAGCGGGCTGCCGTCTTCGGGCACGGGCTGGGGGCGCGAGAGCGTGACGAACTCGATGGTGGCGTTGACGGCGAGCGCGGCGCGCAGCGTGGCGACGAGGCGCGCGCGCGGCAGGCCCTGTTCGAGGGACAGCGACAGCACGCCGTCTCGCGACGCCTCGGCGACACGCCGCACGCGCTCGTCGACCTCGGCCTGGCTCTGCTGCGAGAGCGTCACCACCGCGAACGAGCGCAGCGGCCCGCCGTCGGCGACCACCAGCGCCGGTCCCGAGAGCGAGGGCGGCGTGGCGAACGAGAGGAGCGAGCGATCGGCCAGGGCGAGCGGGCCGCGCAACCCGACGGCGAGCACGAGGGCCGAGAGGGCGCTCAAGAGCCCGAGGCGGTTGCTGCGCGCGAAGACCGCGAGCCCCGCGACGCCGAGCAGCAACGCGCCCACGAAGCCGAACGTGGCGAGCTGGTGCCACGGCCGCGTCTCGGCCGCCCCGGCGACGAACACCTGCATGCGGTCGCTCGGCGCGACCACCGCGACCGCGCGGAACAGCGAGCGCACCGCGCCGACGCTCGAGAGGTAGCCGCCGAGGGAGACCGAGAGCGCAGCGGTGACGAGCGCCGACAGGGCCAGGGGGCCGCGCGTGGGGGCGGGCGCTCCGACGAGGGCGATGCCGAGGCCGAGGGTGGTGAGCACGCAGGCCGACACGCCAAAGGCAGCGCCGAACAACTGCAGCCCGCTCACCTCGGCGATGGACGCGGCGATGATGGTCGCGCGGTCGCTGGCGGCGGCGTGCGTGATGGCAGCCTCGATGCTGCTCAGCGCGGTCTGCGTGCCGACCATGCCGACCACCGAACAGAGCGCGAAGGGGACCACCGCGGCGAGCGCCGGCAAGCGGCCGTTGCGGAGCGCGAGGCCGAGCACCACCGCGCCCGACACGCTGGCGATGAAGCACGCGCCGAACACGCCGTACACGAAGCCGCCCGAGTCGCGGAACAGCTCCGCCAGCGTCTGGATGCCCTCGCGGTAGCCGCGCGCCGAGAGCCACGCGAGCGCGAGCCCCAGGGGGCCGGTGGCGAGCAGCAGGCCTCCAGCGATGAAGGCGGTGGCCGGGTTGCCCTTCAGATCATCGGGAGGCGGAGTGTCCATCGGCGCGCACCATATTCCCTGCGGGCGGCGGGAGCGCGCAGTGGTAGAGGACCGCCATGCGTACCGTCGTCTTCGTGGTGCCGTTTCCTGCCGAGGCCTCGCTGCGCTTCGCCCGCGCGTTCGCCGAGCTGAAGGGCGTTCGACTCATCGGGCTGGTGCAGAAGCCGCCGACCGGCGCGGTGGCCAAGCCCTTCGCGAACTTCGTGAAGGTGGCCGACGCGTTCGACCCGCGCCAGCTCATCGAGGGCTGCGAGAAGGTGAAGAAGCGCTACGGCGGCATCCACCAGATCGTCGGCGTGCTCGAGCCGCTGCAGGTGCCGCTCGCGCAGGCCCGCGCGCACTTCAAGATTCCCGGCACCGACCCGAAGACGGCCGACCTCTTCCGCGACAAGGCGCGCATGAAGGACGCGCTGCGCGCGGCTGGACTCCCGTGCGCCCGGCACAAGCTGATCACCTCGCTCGCCGACGCGGTGCAGTTCGTTCAGCAGGTGGGCTTTCCCATCGTGCTCAAGCCGCCCGCGGGCGCCGGCACCAAGGCCACGTGGCGCGTGCGTTCCCTCGAGGAATTGCAGGGCGTCATCAGCGCGATTCACCCGCGGCCCGACAACCCGACGCTCGCCGAGGAGTTCCTCAAGGGCCGCGAGTACTGCTTCGACACCATCACCGTGAAGGGCAAGGTGCTCTTCGAGAACGTGAGCCGCTACTACCCGGGCCCGCTCGAGGTGGTCGAGAACCCGTGGATCCAGTGGGCCGTGGTGCAGCCGCGCGTGCTGACGCCCGACCTCGACGACGCGCGCGAGATGGGTCGCAAGGCCATCAAGGCGCTCGGCCTGGGCACCGGCTTCACGCACATGGAATGGTTCCGTCGCGACGACGGCTCGCTGGCCATCGGTGAAATCGCCGCGCGGCCGCCGGGCGCCAACTTCGTCGAGATGATGGGCTTCGGCCACGACGCCGACATGTACAAGGCGTGGGCGCGCGCCATCACCGACAGCGCGTTCGACGGGCCGTACCAGCGCAAGTTCGCGGTGGGCTGTGCGTACCTCCGCGGCATCGGGCGCGGTCGCGTGCAGCGCGTCACCGGCGTGCGCGAGGCGAACGAGAAGGTGGGCTCGCTGGTGATGAAGTCGAAGCTGCCGAAGATTGGCCAGCCGAAGACCGACCACTACGAGGGCGAGGGCTACGTCATCGTGCGCCACCCCGACACCGACACCGTGAAGGCCGCGGTGAAGACCATCATCGAGACCGTGCGCATCGAGTACGCCGGATGAAGCTGCCCTCTTCCGTCGCGGGCGTGGTCGAGGTGGAGCGCTTCGAGACGAGCGCGCCCTCGCCGCACTGGCTGCTCATCGAGGTGCCGCACGGAGCGACGAGGCGCGCTGATTACGACGCCGTCGCGAGCCAGATGAAGTCGAAGCTGCCCGCGCAGCTCGAGCACTTCTTCTTCGTGAACACCGACGTCGGCGCGCCCGAGGGTGCGAAGTGGCTCGGGCGCACGTTGAGCGCGCAGGGCGTCAACGTGGTCGTCACGCGGTGTTTGATTCCGCGCACGTTCATCGACACCAACCGCGTCGTCGGGGCGCTCAAGCCGGGCCAGGTGAGCGAGGGGCTGACCGCGGCCATCGCGGCGTACATCACCGATGCCGCCGACGTGCCCGTGCTCAGTGACTTGCACGCGCGCTACCACCAGGTCGTCGACGCCGCGTACCAGGAGGTCTGCCGCGGGGCGAACGGGCTCGCGCTGCAGCTCCATTCGTACGCGCCGAAGTCGGTGGGCATCGAGAAGGTCGACCACACCATCGTCGAGCAGCTGCACCGCGCCTACGAGCCCGGCCCGTATGCGACGTGGCCCGAGCGGCCGTCGATCGATCTCATCTGCGCCACGAAGGACGGGAGCTTCAAGGCCGCGCCGAAGTTGGTCGAGGCGGCGGTGAGGGCGTGGCGTGAGGCCGGCGTGCAGGCGACCGAGAATGGCACGTACCACCTGCACCCCGTCACGATGGGCATGCAGTACGCGCAGGCGTACCCGTACCAGGTGGTGTGCGTGGAGCTGAATCGCGGGTTGATTGGGGACCCGTTCACTCCGTTCGCGGAGACGAAGATTTCGGACGAGAAGGTCGGCGGATTGTTGAGGCCGCTCGCCGCAGTTCTTCGCTCCGCGCTCATCAGCTGATCAGAGAAGGGTTTCCCCTCACCCTGACCCTCTCCCCCTCGGGGGAGAGGCGACTTTCGTCACAGGCCCAGGCCGTGCGCGAGCCAGTCGCCGTCTGAGACCCAGCTCGAGTCGAGCTTCACGTCGAGCTCCTTCGCGAGCGCCGGGCCCTGGCTGATCCGCTCGTCGGGCGACAGCAAGCGCAGCACCCTCTTCTTGCCCGCCCGCTCGAGCACCCAGCCCGTGCGGCCCGCCGGCGAGAGCACGCCTGCGCGCAGCGTCATGCCTTCCGGAGCGACTTCTTCGAGCGCGTCGATGGCGCCCTGCAGGCCCTTCGCGACCTGGGCCGTCGACGACGACAGCCACACCTCGAGCTCCTCGAGCTTCGCGAACCACTTCGCCTTCGCGAGCGGCTTCAGCGTCACCGGTCCCGGCACCCGCAGCGACAAACGCCGCAACGGCAGCTCGAGCTTCGCGACGTCGTCCAACGCCTTGGAGGGCACGTCGAGCTCGAGCCGCGAGATGCGCCACTCGCCCTTCTTGAGCACCGCGAGGTCACTGGCCTTCAACGGGCCGACCTCTTCGAGCCCGCGCATCATCGGGCTGAGCGCCGCGCCCTCGCCGAGCAGCGTGAGCACGCGCACCGTCGCCCACGACGGCTCGTTCTTCACGGCGTCGAAGTCGCCCTTCTTCTCGAACCACGCGACCGCGCGGTCGAGGAAGGGCCCGCGGTCGAAGTACGCGCCCGAGAGCGGCACCACCTTCATCAACGGCCCGAGCCACTTTCGCCCGTGCTCGGCCACCAGCGCCGCCACGCGCTCGCGCTTCGGCTTGCCCGAGAGCGTCAGCGCCGCGAACTCGCCGCGCACGTCGCCCTGCTCTTCCCACGTGTCGCGCAGCACCTCGCGCGGGCCCACGTCGAAGGGCGCGTCGTACACCCGCTGCAACAACGCCTGCTCGGTCGCAGGCGGCGTCACCGGCTTCGGGTCGTCGACGAACTCGAGCTCCTCGTCCCACCCCTCGTCGCGTTCTTCGAGCGCGCGCGGGAAGTCGAGCCACGCGCGGTGCGGGAAGCCGAGCCAGGTGAGCGCCACCTTCTTGCCGTCACGCTGCGCGAGGGCGAGCGGGCTCTCGCTCTGGCTGGGCTCCACCCACGTCGACTCGTCTTCGGGGTCGAACTCCGGCACGTCGGGCGCGGTGTATGGCGAGCCGCCCTCTTCCGAGCAGTGCGCCGAGAACGCGTAGACCGCCGCGCCGTTGGAGTCCCACTTGAGCGTCTTCCACTGCAGCTCGTAGTCGCGCTTGAAGTCCGTCTCGGTCGCCTGCGTGACCGGCAGCGGAGACTTCGAGAGCCGCACGTGGTCGTGCACCGCGTCGCCCGCCTCGTCGGCGAAGTACTGCGAGGCGAGCAGCAGCACCGACTCGAGCTTGTCGTGCTTCTTGAAGAGCGCCTCGGCGTAGGCGCGAAAGCCCGTGAGCAGTTGGCGGCGCAGCGCGGACACGTCGATGGTGGTGGCCATGTTGTTTTCCTCGGGAGTGATCAGGCGCGGGCCAACTCGAGCTGGCGCAGTCGCTGGTCGCGCGGCAGGCGGTGGAAGTAGCACTCGAGGACGACCGGCGTGCCGGCGCGCTCGCGCTCGTGCGCCCACTCGAGCCCGAAGGTCTTCGGGGTCAGCGGTGCGTGGAGGTCGCGCCGTCCATCGTTCGCCGACACGTGCACCTCGGCGACGTGCTGATAGTCGAAGAGCCGTCGCAGCGTCGCGTCGCCGAGCACGCCCTGCGCCTGTTGAATGAAGAGGTGGCTCACGTCGACGGCGAGCGGCACGCCGAGGTCCATCGCGCGCTCGAGCGAGGAGCCGTCACCCAGCGCGTACGACGGGTACATGGTCTCGAGCACCAGGCCGGGCCGCAGCCGCTCGAGGTAGTGCTGGGACGCGGGCGTGTTCGCGAGCGGCGCGTGCACCGAGTCACTGTCGACGAGGCAGTCACCGTGCGCGCTCCACACCTCGCGCGTGCGGAAGGCGCGCCAGGTGAAGCCGTGGTGCGTGCGCGTCGGCAGGCGCGCGTCGCTCACCTCGTCGCTGAAGCCCGCGGTCGGCTGGTTGCCCGGCGTCAGCTGCACGCCCTCGACGCCCAGCGACCGCAGCTCGCGAAACGCAGCGCCCATCGGCCGTCCCTGCAGGGAGCTGAGCGCCACGAAGAGCACAGTGGCTGTTTAGTAGAAACCCTCGCGCCGCGCGTACCGGGCTGCGCGCTCGCGGTCGTAGCCCTCGGCGTCGAACGACGCGTCGCCGCACACCTCGCGCAACACCTCGCCGTTGGTCGGCAGCGCGTCACGCGTCACGAAGCCCGCCGGGTTCCAGAAGTCAGACCGGATGAAGGCCTTGCTGCAGTGCGTGTAGACCTGCTCGACGTCGATGATCAGCCCGAGGCGCGGCGTCTTGCCTTCGACGGCGCACGGCGCGAGCAGTGATTGATCAGTGGTCAGGGTCGCGCGGCCATTCACGCGCAGCGTCTCGGTGACTCCGGGCACGATGAAGAGCAAGCCCACGCGCGGGTTCGACAGCACGTTGCGCAGCGAGTCGGCGAGGCGGTTGCCGGGCCGCTCGGGCACCAGCAGCGTCACGTCGTCGAGAATGCGCACGAAGCCGCGAGGGTCTCCGCGCGGGCTGACGTCGCACGCACCGTCCTTCGAGGCCGTCGCCAGGCACAGGAAGGGCGAGCGCAGAATCCACTCGCGGGTGTGCCGGTTGAGCTTCGTCGCCACCTTCGCCTTCACCAGGGCGATGGGCTCGCCCAGCAGCGCGCTCAGCTGCGCTTCGTCGGCAATCACCTCGGACGTCAGGCGGTGGCTCATGAAGCAGCCGTTTAGCGGATTCGAGGTCGAGGCGGTCACCACACCCGAGGACTGGAGTGCACACCGGGGTCTCGCCCCGGGAGAAGTGCGCACCCGATCTACCCTCGCTGCCGAAGACGCCGCATGACGCTGCGCGGGCTGTGCATCTTCGGGTGGGTGGGGCTGACGCTGAGCGGCTGCGTGGGCACCGCGACGCTCACCGACGTCGAGTCGGTGCAGTCCGGCTCCCCCGCGCCGGGTCCGGGGCCGGGGCCGACTCCGAGTCCGACGCCGACGCCGACGCCGACTGATGCGGGCACGGTGGTGGTCGATGCGGGTGTGACGCCTCCGGTGGTGGACGCGGGGTCGACGCCGCCCGTGCCCGACGCCGGCTCGCTGCCGCCCGGTCCCTGCGGAACGCTCGATACGCGCGTCATCCAGGCCACCATCGACGTGAGGCCCGCCTCGGTCGACGTGGGCTCGAGCTACGGCTGGTCGAACAACCGCCCCGTGCACTTCGCCGGTCTCACTGACGGCTCGGCGCGCGTCGCGTGGAGCAGCAACGGCACCATTCACATCACGCCGCTCAACGCGATGCTCGCGCGCCTCGGGCCAGACCTCACGACGGCGGGCGTGAGCGTGCGGGGCTTCGTCGCGCACGACGATGGCTCGGTCGCGCTGCTCGTGGTGCGCGGCACCGAGATGCACCTCGTGAAGCTGCGCAGCGATGGCAGCAACGCGTTCGACGTGCCCATCGTGGCGGATCCGCCCAGCGACACCGAGGGCGCGCGCTGGGTCGACAACTGGGGCCACGAGGGCCGGCTGCTCGTCGCGGGCAACGCGTACGTCGCGTACTTCGGGCACACGCGGCACTGGGGCGCGATGGGCAAGCACCAGGGCGACCTGCTCGCGTCGTTCGACGTGAACACCGGCGCGCGCGTCGGCGGCCCCGCGGGGTGGGACTGGGGGTGCAGTCACTCGCTCGACGTGCGGCTCGCGTGGGATGGCGCGCGCGTCGCGCCGGTGTGCCTGTCGGACTGCTACCGGACGAAGGGCGTGCTGCTCGATGACTCGACCGTGCTGAGTGACGAGCCGAGCGGGAACTGCGCGGGGTCGAGCAATGGGGAACTGGGCGGGCTCGCGGCGCTGGCGGGTGGTGGGTTCGCGGTGACGTTCTCGACGACGGAAGGGCGCTCGTCGCGTGACGTCGCGTTCAGGACCATCTCGTCACAGGGCACGCCGGGGCCGGTGGTGTGGCTCGCGATGGGTGCGGGGGATGAGCGCGCGCCGCACCTCGCTCGGTATGGCGCGGACCGGTTGCTCGCGTCGTGGGTCGAGGGCGGGGACTCGAAGCTGGCCGTGCTGTCGGCGGCGGGCGTGGTGCTCGAGGGGCCGGTGACGGCGTCGGTGGCGGTCGACGTGCGTGATGACTTCGCGCGCTACCCCGGTGGGGATGTCGGCTGGGCGAGCGGTGGTGGGGGACAGCTCCAGGTGTCACGAATCCGTTCGTGCATCCCGTGAGCGCCACTCTCTCCCTCTCCTCTTCAAAGGAGAGGGTCGGGGTGAGGAGAGACGCTACTTCCCGAGCTCGATGAGCTTCTCGACGGTGTTCAGGTTCCGCACGGTGAGCGCCGTCATCGCCTTCTTCTCGAAGAAGTCCGTCGTCAGCTTCGTGCGTCCGCCGCCATTCGGAAACAGCAGGTGCACCTCGCGCCCGATGACCCTGAACTGATCAGGCGGAGACCGCTGCGGGTCGAGCTCGCTCACGCTCTGCGCCGGCACGTCTTCGAAGAACCCGATGTGCCGCGTCTTGCGATCGAACTTCGCGAAGGGATTCGCCTCGAACGCCGCCGCCAGCTCCTCGGCCGTGCGCAGCGCGATGGGCGACACGATGCCGAACTTCTTCTGCAGCGACACCTTCACCTTGTCGGCGACGGCGCGGGCGGTCGCCTTGCCCTTCGGCTCGAACAGCACGTTCCCCGACGCGATGTACGTGCGCACCTCGAGCGCGCCCGCGGCCTCGAACAACTTCGCGAGGTCCTTCATGGGCACGATGTTGTTGCCGCCGACGTTGAGGGCCTTGAGGAGCGCGATCATTTCGGGGGCGGAGCTTCGCGCGGTCCCGCGACGGCCTCCAGCTCGACCAGCGTGCGCGCCAGGTCGAGGTGCACCTCGAGCCGCTTGTGTTCGAGGTCGATCGCCTGCCGGTCGGCGTTGAGCAGCAGCGTCGGGTCGAGGCTCCCGTCGTTCAGCACGCGCGCCTGCAGCTGCCGGTGCGAGGTGATGGTCGCCCGGTAGTCCTGCTCGAACGACAGCCACCGCTCGCGCAGGCTCTCCGCGCGAATGTGGAGGATCTGCAGCTCGGACTTCATCTGCGCCCGCTCGGCGTCGAGCTGCGCCTGCAGCCGCGCGGTCTGCGCGCGCGCGACCTCGAGCTGCGGCGCGGGCGTGATGGCCAGCGGCACCGCGATCCCCGCGGTGAAGTCGAAGCTCGGGGTGGCGTTGACGTTCTCCTTCAGGCGCACCTGCACCTCGGGCCACGGCAGCCGCCGCGCGATGACCACCCGCTCCGCCGCGCTCGCCGCGTTCACGCGCTGCTGCAACGCGAGCAACGCCGGGTGACGCTCGAGCCGCGTCATCAGCTGGTCGACGGGAGGAATGGCCGGCGGCTCATCGGGCAGCGCAGCCGGCACCGGAGTCACCACCTGGCCGACCAGCCACGCCACCGCCTGCGACGCCTTGAGCGCGTCTGACTGGAAGCGCAGCTCGTCTTGCCGCGCGTCGGTGGCGACGAGGTTCGCGAGGTTCAGCTCGATCTGCGTGCCCTGCCCCTTCGCGAGGCGGCGCGTGAGCAGGTCGATGAGCGTGCGCCGCACCATCAGCGCGTCGTGCGCCACGCGCTCGTGTGACGCCGCGCCCGACACGTCGAGCCACGCGAGCCGCAGGTCCTTCTCCATGTCCCACTGGAGCGCGGCGAGGTCGAACTGCGCCTGCGCCAGCCGCGCCTCGGCCGCGTCGGTGCCGCTCGACCATTCCCACGGGTTGGGCGGCGTCCACGCGAGGCTGGTGTACCAGCTGTACTTGTTGATCGAGATGTCGTCGATGCGCTGCAGCTGCGCGCGCAGCTTGGGCATCTCCCACGGGTGTGCCGCGACGACCTGGGCGCGCGAGAGCTCGACCTCGCTGCGAGACACCTTGAGCCGCGCGTTGCCTTCCACCGCGAGCGCCAACGCCTGGTCGAGCGTCACCTCGGGCCCCGACACCGCGGCGGCGAGCAACGCGACGAGCAGGCTAGAACTGCACATAGAGCCGGTCTCCCGCATTCCACGACTCGTCGCCCTCGACGTCGATCACCGCCCGGCGTCCCCACCGCGGCCACGACGGCGAGAGCCACGAGCGCAGCGGCAGCTGCTCGACCGCGGGGCCCACCTCGACCACCTTGCCCTTGCGCTTCTCCGACCACAGGCCCCGCGACGTGCGCACCTCGAGCTCGAGGCCCGGCTGCAGGCCGCGCGCGCGCTCCTCGGGAATGGTGGCCACGATGTGCCCCTTGCGGCCGCGCACCACGCGCAGCACCTCGATGCCGGGCCCCACCACGTCGCCCACCGGGTGCACCAGCAGCGACACCGTGCCGTCGACCGGCGCGCGGATCTCGTACTGCGTCATCTCGAAGTCGAGCTGCGCGATGGCCGCTTCCTTCGCGCGAATCGCCTCGCGGTACGGCGCCACGCGCGCCTCGGTCTGCGCGTCGGCCGAAGCGCCCTTGCCGTTGTAGAGCTCGGGGAGGCTCACCCGCCGGCGCTCGAAGACCTGCACGCGCGCCGCCGCCGCGAGGTAGTTGCGGCGCACCTGCTGCTCGGTGGCGGCGTCGACCAGGTGCTCGGCCAGCAGCTTCTGCATGCGCTCGAGCTCGCTCTTGAGTGCGTCGGCTTCGGCGCGCGCCGCCTGCTCGTCGGCCACCGCGGAGCTGCTGCGAATCACGGTGTCGACCACCTGGCTCTTGTTGATGGCCAGCTGTGCGTCGAGGTCGGCCTTGAGCTGCCCCAGCTCGCTGACCGCCCGCTCACGCGCGAGCCGGATGGCGGTGTCGTCGAGCTTCGCCACCACGTCGCCGGCCTTCACCTTCTGCCCGAGCGCGACGTTCACCGCGACCAGCCGCCCCTGCACCATCGGCGCGACCATGTGGTCGATGCTCTCGGCGTACGCAGGGAACGACGAGCCGGCGAGCCCGCCGCGTTCCTGCAGCAGCACGTAGCCGCCGACGAAGAACACCGCGGCGAGCACCAGCTTGAACGAGATGTCGCGAGGGTTTCGCATCTTCGGAGGGTCAGACCTCGAGCGAGTCGTCTTGCAAGAGCAGCGAGGCGTCGGCCGCGCCCGCTGCGGGCAACTCGGTGAGCAGCGCCGCCTGCGCGTCGGCGCCCGCCAGCCGCAGCTGCCAGGTCTGCTCGGCCCCGCCGTCGGCGCCGAGGCTGCGCGAGCTCGAGAGCGTCGCGCGCGAGGTGTGTTTGGCCAGCAACGACGGCAGCGTCGCCAGCGCCGCGGGCGAGACCTTCACGCGCAGCACCGCCGCCACGCCGCGCCGCGCGCCGAAGTCGGAGAAGTTCTGGAAGAGCACCGCCACGCTGAACAGGCCGCACGCCAGCAGCGCGATGCCCCACGCGTTGACGCCGCACGCCACGCCCGTCGCCAGCGACATGAAGACGAACATCAGGTCGCGCGTGTCCTTGATGGTGGTGCGCACCTGCACGAGGTTGACCGCGCCAAAGATGCCGATGCCGCGCGCGATGGAGTCGCCGACGCACAGCATCACCGCCGCGCTGGCCAGGCCCGCGAGCGCGAGCGTCTGGGCGAACGACTTGAGGTACGCCACGCCCTGGTAGGTGGCCGTGTACAGCGCCGACAAGGCAAAGCAGAGACCCAGCGCGAGGGCGAGGCTCGACGCGGCCGTCAGGAGGTCGAATTCACCGGGAATCACGTCTATTCATTGTGACACCGGCCGGTGCAGATCGATCATTTTCGGCCAGTTTCAGGGCAGCGGCACGAGCCGCACGCCGGCGCTGGTCGACAAGACCGCGAAGTTCGACCCGACCCGCTTCACGCGCGCCTTCGGCCACACGGTGGTGGTCACGTTGAACCCGCGCCCCAGCACGAGGATGGTCAGGTCGCCCTGCTGCACCCACGCCGGCCAGCGCTCGAAGCCGCCCGCCGGCAATGACTCGACGAGGGGCGCCAGCGCGAAGCTCTGCGAGGGCTGCGGGAAGTTCTCGTCGCGCAGCGGGCGGCGGTAGCCGAAGAGCGAGCCGATGCCGTTCGACGACCAGAGGAACTCGGGCTCGAAGCCGACGAGGTTCCCCACGCAGCCCGAGCAGAAGAAGGTGCTCGCGTGGTGCAGGCCGCCGTCGGCCTCGGAGAAGTAGACGCTGGTGCTGAAGTCGCCGCCGCTCAGGTCTTCGATGCGGCCGCCGTCGGCCGACTGCTGCGCGACGAAGCCGTTGCTGCCCAGGCGCACCGCGCGGGTGGCGGTGTGCGCGCCGTGCAGCGAGCTGGGCGTGAAGCCGTTCCATGAGCCGGCCAGCGTGGCGGCGCCGTTGGCCCAGGTGCGCCGCTCGAGCGTGGTGGAGTTGATCGACCACAGCACGTCGTCGGCGACGACCAGCTCGGTGCCGCTGAAGGCCGTGACGCCGCCGTCGGCGCTGACGACGTTCACCACGCCGTTCTTCTCGCAGGCGATGGTGTCGGCGCCGAGCGGCCACGGGTCCTTCGCGCACAGGGCGGCGGTCACCGGCACCTCGATGCCCGTCTCGTGGAAGCTGTCGATGACCTCGACGCTGGTGGTGCGCACGCCGAGCGACGGCTCGAAGGGCACCTTCACCACCCACATGCCGGCGACGCGCGGGGTGAAGGTGACCGACACCTCGACGTGTTGATCAGCCGCCTGCACCGGGTCGGTGATGGCCGCTTGCACGGGGAGGTTGTCGGGCGCGGTGACTTCCACCGACGCGCGCAGGGTGTCTTCGGGGCACGCCGTGAGCGGCGCGCGCACCTTGAGGGTGACCGGCTGGTCGACGAGGAAGAGCGTGGCGGTGGCGCCGGGGCCTCCGCCGACGCCGCCCGCGAAGCCCCCGCCCTGGCCCCCGAGCGGCGGTGCGCCGAAGTTGCCGCCGTTGACGGTGCCATCGGCGAACACCTGGAACCGCGTGCACGGAATCGGCGGCGGTGGCGAGCAGTCGAGCGCGAAGAGCACCAGGAGCAGCGGGAGGAGGCGAGCCATGGGAGAGGGCAACGTAGCTCCCTCTCCTCCCGAGGAGGAGAGGGAGCTCGACGACGACGGCGCATCGCGGCGCGCACGGGTGGGCGGTGTTCTCCTCCTCACCCCAACCCTCTCCTCCTCGGGAGGAGAGGGAGTCGACGTCGACGGCCCATCGCGTATGGTTCGCGCCGCATGTCCCGCCGCAGCGTCGTGCTCTCGTCGTGGCTCCTGCTGCTGGCGACCAGCGGCTGCGCGCACGGCCCCTCGAGCTGGCTCGAGCTCCGCTCGCCGCACTTCCTCTTGCGCACCGACCTCGACGAAGCCGACGCCCGCGCCTCGCTGCTCAAGCTCGAGCTGGCGCGCGCCACGGTGTTGCCGACGCTGCAGGCCAGCGAGCTCACCAGCAGCCCGCTCGAAGCGGTGGTGTTCGCCAACCCCAGCGACCTCGCGACGGCCACTGGCGACGACGGCGCCTCGGTGGTGGAGGACTGGCGCGGGCCGCTGCTGGTGACGACCGACGACGCGGCCATCTTCGCGTCGAACCCGCAGCTCGAGCGCACGCTGCACGAGCTGACGCACCTCCTGAGCGCGCGCATCTTCCGGCGGCTGCCGCGCTGGGTGAGCGAAGGCCTCGCGGCGTACCTCGAGACCGCGCTCATCGACCCGCAGACGAAGACCGCGCGCCGCGGCCGCGCCAACCAGGTGCGCCTGGGCGACGTCGAGCGGTGGGACCTGTTGCCCGTCGAATCGCTCTGGGCGTGGACGCAGGTGGAAGCCGACAAGCCCGGCCTCGAGCAGCACCGCATCGCCAGCGCGTGGTTCTGGGTCTACTGGCTGCTCAACGAGCACCGCGGCCAGTTCGAGGGCTTCGTGCGCGCGCTCGCTCGCGGCGACGAGCCGTCGGGCGCGTGGAAGGCCGCGTTCCCGTCGCTCACCACCGAGGCGATGGTCACCGAGAGCCGCCGCTTCCGCGAAGAGGGCAAGTCGGTCGGCCAGTCGCTCGAGCTGGCGGGCATCGACGCGCAGTTCCAGGTGCGGCTGCTCGATGACGCCGAGGTGCACGTGCTGCAGTCGCGGCTCGCGGCCGCGCGCGGAGACTGGTCGACGGCGAGCGCCGAGGCCGACGCCGCGGTCGCGCTCACGCCGCGTGACGGGCCCGCGCTCGAGCAGGTCGCGGCGACGCGGTCAGACCCCGCGCAACGGCTCGCGGCCGCGCAGAAGCTGACCACCGAGCAGCCCGGGCGCGCCGACGGCTGGCTGCTGCTGGCGATGGCGAGCACCGACGGCAAAGACGTGGCGCTGCAGCGCGCGCTCGAGCTCGACCCGACGGCGCCGCTGGTGACGGCCGAGCTGGCGAGCTTCCACCGCGCGCGCGGAGAGACGACCGCGGCCATCGACCTCGCCCGCCGCGCGTTCCAGGTGCCGGCCAACGCGCGGGTGCTCTTCACCAGCGCCGACGTGCTCGCCGCGTCGGGCCTGTGTGGGGAAGCGCTCACGCTCGACCTGCGCGCGCTGGAGCTGCTCCCCCATCGGTCGGAGAAGACGGTCGGGGTGAAGCTGCACCAGCGGCTCGACGAGCTGTCGAAGTGCGCGCGGTGACGTCTCGCGCACCCCGGCAGCGGCGAATGACCCACCCCCTCGCGCGGTGAGATCAGAATGATCCACCCCGGAACGACGCGGCACACGCGCTGCAAATCTTGCCGCCCGTGGATCTCCAGACCGCCCTCGATGAGCGCGTCACCCGCCGCGCGGTGCACGTCCTCCCACAGCCGCAGTCGGCGCACCGGCTGAGGACCCTGGTTTCCACACGCGAGCACACCCTTCAGCAGGTGGTGGCCGCGGTGATGCTCGACCCGATGCTCGCGGCCGCCGTGCTGCGCATCGCCAACTCGCCGGCGTACGCGCGCGGTGGACCCACCTCGTCGCTCACCACCGCGGTGCAGCGCATCGGCGAGAAGGAGCTGAGCCGCCTCTCACTCGCCTCGGGCCTCGGTGCGTCGGTGCAGCTCGCCGGCCCGCTGCTCGAGGTGCGGCGCAGCGTGATGCAGCGCTCGTTCACCTCGGCCGCGCTGTGCGAGTCGCTGGCCCGCGAGTTCGGCGTCGACCCTGAAGCGGCCTTCATCGCGGGGCTCCTGCACGACGTCGGCGTGCTCGTCGCGCTCGGCACGCTGGAGCTGCTGCTCACCCAGCGCTTCGAGCTCGAGGTGCGCACCGCCGCCGAGTGGCTCGAGCTCGCCGCGCGTCACCACGTCGAGCTGGGCGCGGTGTTGGCCGAGAAGTGGGCGCTGCCCACCGCGGTCTACGAGACCATCATCGGCCACCACGCCTCGCACGGTGACGGCGTGCCGCCGCTGGTGCAGTTGGTGCGGCTGTCGGACCAGCTCACCGCGCACTTCGAGGCCGGCCGGCCGCTGACCGTCGACACGGTGGCGCTCTCGCCGTTCGAGGCCGAGGTGCGCGAGCGCATGGTGAAGAAGCTCTCGCACCTGCCCGGCCTGGTGGCCGCGCTCGCGAGCGACGACCCGCTGCCCACCTGCGCCTCGCTCGTCGCGCGCCAGAGCGAAGACGTGGGCCAGCGTGGCGTGAAGTACCCGGCGAGCTTCACGCGCGGCCGCGCCGGAGATGCGTGGGTGGCGTCGGCGACGCGCCTGAGCGCGAACGTGCAGGGCAAGGTGCTCCCCAGCCAGGTCGAGGAGCTGACGCTGATGCTCCCCGGCGAAGAGCTCAAGGTGTGGGTGCGCGTGACGAGCGCGGCGACCGCGGCCGACGGCGCAACGCTGGTCGACCTGGTGCCCTTCGCGCCGACCGCCGAGCTGACTGGGCGGCTCGCCGACCTCTCGATTCCGCCCGAGGCCCTCGAGGCCGAGGCGCCCGCCGTCGAGCCCGCAGTGGAGGCCGCATGAGTGACGAGAAGAACCCTGCCGTTCCCGCGACGAGCTTCGTGTCGTCGCTGAGCTTCAGCGGCGCGGTCGTGAGCCCGCCCGTCGAAGAAGCGCCGGCGTTCCAGCCGATCGCGCCGGCGCCCGGCAGCACGGTGCAGCTCGACCTCGCGCGCCCCTGGCCGCTCGGCGTGCCCTCGGGAAAGGACGCGCTCGCCGCCCTGCTCGGCCGCGGGGACGTCTCGCCGGAGCTGGAGGCGACGCACCTCTCGGTGCTCAACACCTTCCCGGAGTGGTTGTTCGACGAGGTGCGCAGCACGGTGGGCACCACGCCCAGTGACGTCGCGCTCGCGGCGGGCACGGCGTGGCGCGCGCTGGTGGCGCGAGGTGGGCTCGACGCAGCGCTGGCCGTCGACGTGCCCTCGGTGGTGGCGTTGACCGACGAGCTGGTCGCTGCGCGCGGCGTGTTGGCCGCGGCGAGCTCGTTCGCGCTCGATGGCGGCGAGAGCACCAAGGACCTGATCAGCTCGCTCGACGAGTGCATCGGCCGCTTCGTGGTGCTCGCGCGCCACCAGCAGAAGAAGCGCTCGGGCTTCATCGGAGACGGCACGAAGGTGCTGGCGATGGGCGACGGGGACCCGACGAAGAAGGTGCTCCCGTTCATCACCGCGGTGGTGGTCATCGGCACGCTCCTCTTCCACTTCGTGAACTGGGTGCGCGAGCCGCGCGCCGAGGAGTGGGTGGTGGTGGGCGACACGTCGGTCGGCAGCGCGGTGCTCGCGCCTGGCACGGCGAACGCATCGCAAGACGGCTTCCAGCTGAAACTCGCGAGCCTCCGGTCGTCGGGCTTCGAGGTGACTTTCCGAGGCGACGGGCAGTGGAACGTTCGAAAGGTGCAGTGATGACTCGCAAAGACCCCCGCGGTTTCACGATGGTGGAGTTGATGATGGTGCTCGCCATCATCGGCGCGCTGGCCAGCATCGCGATCCCCAACCTGCTCGAGTCGGCGCGCAACGCCCGGCGCGTCGAGCAGACCACGATGCTCACCTTCATCGAGCGCTCGGTGAAGTCGCGCGTCGACGACCAGAGCGTGCAGATCGGCACCTACGGTGGCGCGTGGAACCCGGCGCAGGCGCCGTCGACGTTCGACCCGCAAGCGCTCGGCTGGAAGGACTTCGGCGTGCTCGTCGACGGCCGGCTGCGCTACCAGTACCAGTTCGACCTCGACGTCGGCCTGACGTCGATGCTCATCGTCACCGTGAAGGAGAACCTCGGTGACCGCTTCCGCTACCGCACGCGCACCTGGCAGTCGTGCGACGGGTGGCGGCTGCTGAGCGACGTGGTCGATGGGCAGAACCTCACGCCGCCGCTCGCGATGTGTGACTCCGCCCCGCTCATCGCGTCGGGCTCGGGCTCTTCGTCGTCGTCGAGCTCGTCGTCGTCTTCTTCTTCGTCGTCGGGCTCGTCAGGCTCGTCAGGCTCGTCGGGCTCGTCGGCGGGCGGGTCCGCGGGTGGATCGACCTCGTCGAGCGGGTCGTCGGGCAGCTCCGGCTCAGCGTCGTCGGGGAGCGCGAGCTCCGGGTCGGGCTCGTCTGGCAGCTCTGGCTCGTCTGGCAGCTCTGGCTCGTCGGGGAGCTCCGGCTCGTCCGCCAGCTCTGCGTCGTCTGGCAGCTCCGGCTCGTCCGGCAGCTCCGGCTCGTCTGGCAGCTCTGGCTCGTCTGGCAGCTCCGGCTCGTCTGGCAGCTCCGGCTCGTCTGGCAGCTCTGGCTCGTCCGGCAGCTCCGGCTCGTCTGGCAGCTCGGGCTCGTCTGGCAGCTCGGGCTCGTCCGGCAACTCCGGCTCGTCCGGCAGCTCCGGCTCGTCTGGCAGCTCCGGCTCGTCTGGCAGCTCGGGCTCGTCTGGCAGCTCGGGCTCGTCCGGCAGCTCCGGCTCGTCCGGCAGCTCGGGCTCGTCCGGCAGCTCCGGCTCGTCTGGCAGCTCGGGCTCGTCCGGCAGCTCTGGCAACAACGGCAACGGCCAGGGCAACGTGAACAACCGCTCGGGTCAGGCCGACGGCACCAACCCCGGCAACACGACTCAGAACAACGGCGGCACGAGCAACCCGGGCGGCACGAAGAAGTGATCAGCGCTCAGCGGGCACCGGCGATGCGACCGGTGCCTGCTCGACCTGCTCCGTCGCAGCGACCTGCGCAGCGGTGTGAGGCGCGAAGTTCTCAGCGCCCTCCGACTTGCCGAAGAACTTCCACGGCACGCCTGGCTCGCGGAACGTCTCCTTCGGCATGCGCGCCTTGAGCTCCTCGTGCAGCGCGGGGAGCTTCGACCAGTGCAGGCCCGGCCGGTGGTGGTGCGCGGTGTGGTACCCGAGGTTGCCGGTCAGCGCGTTGTAGAAGGGCTGGATGATGTTGTTGCACGCGACGAAGTCGTTCTCGGTGCCGCGGTCGCTGTGGTGGTTGTAGGTCGCCAGCGCAGTGCCGAAGAGCATGCCGAGCGGCACGAGCACGAACAGCACGGTGCCCGCGAACGGCCGCAGCGCGACGAGGCCGCTGATCAGCGCCAAGCTGAGCAGGCCCATGACGAGGAAGATGCGGCGCTGCCGCGGGTGCTTCGCGCCGACGCCCCACGCGCGCGGGTACGCGGTGAGGGTGGTCATGAGCGCGTATTCCCACTCGCCCATGCGGGTGCCGTCGTCACGCATCCACCGCGACTCGTCCTTCGTCTGGTCGAGGTAGTGGAGGTGGTGGCCCAGCGAATGGTGGAGCACCCACGCCTGGCTCGAGACGCCGGTCTGCAGCACGTACACGAACTCCAGCAGGCGGTTGACCCACGCGAAGTGGAAGGTCGAGACGTGCTGGTGGTGGTGGTTGAAGGCGCAGACGCCCGCCTTGGGGAACATGCTGAAGATCGCCCACGCCACGATGATCAGCGGGTGGCTCGCGAACCAGTAGACGGACAGGTCGATCGCGAACAGCGAGAGGATCAGCGCAACGGGGAGACGGTCTTCAGGGTGACGAAACATCGACGGCGCGCTTAGCACCACCCCGTGACGCGCGCACAGGGGGTCCGCTCAACCGACGCGCGGGAGCCTCACCACGAACCGCGCCCCGTGGGGCACCGCGTCTTCCACCGTGATGCGGCCGCCGTGCGCCTCGACCGCGTGACGGCAGAACGCCAGGCCGATGCCGTGGCTCGCGCGGGGAATCGCCGGGCGCTCCTCGAGCTGCACCCACGACTCGAAGATGCGCTCGCGCGCCGCGGCCGGCACGCCCGCGCCCCGGTCTTCGACCACCATCACCAGCTCGCTGCCCTCGAGCGCGAGGCTGACGCGAATGGACTCGGTGCTCGGCGTGTACTTCAGCGCGTTGTCGAGGAGGTTCTGCAGCACGCGCCCCAGCACGGCGGGGTCGAAGCTCGCCTCGGCGTCTTCCACGTCGACCACCAGCCGGCCCGGCATCGCGCGCAGGCGCAGCGTGAGCAGCTCGAGGCTGTCGGCCACGAAGGCCCGCAGCTGCGTGGGCGCGCGGCGCAAGGCGAAGCCCTGCTGGTCTGAGCGCGCGACGTCGAGCAGCGAGAGCACCATGCGGTAGAGGTGGTTCGACGCGACGTGGAGATCGCGCGTGACCTCCACCACCTCGGGGTCGACGCCGCCGTTTTCCTGCGCCTGCTCGAGCAGCCACTCGGTGTTCTTGAGCATCGGCGTGAGCGGGTTCTTGATGTCGTGCACCAGCGCGGTGATGAAGTTGCGCCGCGCTTCTTCGGTCGCGCGCAGCCGGGCGTTCATTTCCTCGAGCTGGCGGTTGCGGCGCTTCAGCTCGAGGTGCGTGTCGACGCGCGCCAGCACCTCGGGGAAGTGGAAGGGCTTGGTGACGAAGTCGATCGCCCCGAGCTGGAAGGCCTTCACCTTGTTGATGGGGTCGTTCTGCGCCGAGAGGAACACCACCGGCAGCTGCGCGCTGTCGTAGCGCTCGCGCAGGGTGCGGCAGACCTCGAAGCCGTCGAGGTCGGGCATGTGGATGTCGAGCAGCACCAGGTCAGGCGTGCGTTGATCGACCAGCTGGAGCGCCTGCTGACCGCCCGTCGCGGTGCGAACCTCGTGGCCGTGCGCCGACAGCAGCGTCGAGAGGATCTCGAGATTCTGGCTGGAGTCGTCGACGACGAGCAGATCGCTCAAAGGTCCCTCCCCACCTCTCTACCTAATCTGGGTGACCCATCTGATCACCTCTCAGTCACACGGCGAAAGCTGCCGCGCTCGCGCCTTACAGTGAGTCGGCAATACGGCGCAGCGCAGCACCGACATCACCCTCGAACACGCGCCCGTGCGAGGGAATGATCCGCTCGAGGTTCAGCGCGCTCAGCTCGGTCATCAGTGATTTCACGGCGGCGGCGTCGCGCTGCACGCGGGCCCGCACCGGCCTGGGCAGCTTCGGCTCCGGACCTGTAAAGCCGATCAGACGCATGATGAACCCGCCGAAGCCCGGCTGGTGCTCGACGTTGGTGACGAGGTCGGCGGCGATGAGCGACTTCTTCGCGACGAGGTTGGCTTCCTGCGTCTTGAAGCCCGTCACGGTGATGAGCTTCGCGTCGCCGAGCGGCGCGTGGGCGATGGGCTCGAGCTTCACGCGGTCCTTCAGCGCCTCGATGGTCGCGGCCGTGCCGTAGGGCGTCACGCCGAGCTTCTGCGAGAACGGCACCGCGTCGAGCGAGTGGTACTGGTTGGGAATGACCAGCGCGCGCGGAGTGCCGAGCGCGGCGAGCTCCTTCAGCGTCTCGTCGGGCACGGGGATCGCGTTGAAGAAGACCACGCCGCCGTCGTGCACCAGCACCGTCATGCGGCGGTGAATCGGCCGCGAACCCGGCAGCACGTCGTCGACGGTGTAGAGGCCGTCAGCGCGCTTCGTGAGCGGGCCGGGCTTGCTGAGCGTCCAGGGGCGGGTGTCCATGCGCCCTTCTCCATCAGCGCGCGGGCCACGTCCACATGCCATGCACCAGCTCGACGCTGAACGCGATGTCACACGTCAGCCGCGCCGCCGCGAGGACGGTGCGGAGCGCGTGGGCCTGGGCGCGCACCTTCTCTTCGCCGGCCTTCAGGTCGAGCGCGCTGAACTCGTTGCTGCGGTACGCGGCCAGCCCGTCTTTGCGGAAGACGAACCAGCCGCCGTTCTGCAGGCCCGCGTCGGTGCAGCGCGCCATCAACTCGGGCAGCGGCAGTGGGAGCGCGCCGTTCACCCGCGGCACGTCGAAGCCGAGGTGGAGCTCGAGCGGTGGAACGTCGGGGCACAGGCCGTCGCGTGACGCCGCGAGCAGCGCGTCGAAGCGGCCGCGCATCGGCTCGTAGCGCGCGTCGGTCACGACCTCGCCGTCGGCGCGCAGCGTCCACTCGCCGGTGTATTCCTCGAGCTCGGTCATGCCGCCGTGCTCGCGCGTCACGTCGCGCACCACCTGCATCAGCGCGTCGTCGCCGTCTCCGAGCCGGCCCGTGATGAAGCACTCCGCGTCGGCGCCCGGCGCGATGGGGTGGAAGTTCGGGAGGTGGCGGTAGATGGGCAGCGCGGTGGTCTGCGGCCCGAGCTGCAGCGCGTCGATGGGGTAGAGCTTCAGCTGGCCCTGCGCGGCCGGGTGCCGCGTGAGGATCTCTCGCGCGAGGTCGCGCACGCGGAAGCTGTCGGCGGCGTCGACGTGCAGGTGCACGCGCGTCGAGCGCACGTCGGTGCTCTTGAAGGGCGCGACCGCGTTGAACGAGCGGGAGCGGCGCGGATCTCCGAGCAGGCCGGTGAGCGACTCGTGCGCCGCGGCCTCGACCTCGGCGGGCGGGCGGGACGCGTCGAGGCGCACCGTCACGCTCTTCGGGAACCAGTCGGGCGTGAGCGCTTGCGCGCGGTAGACCTCGAGGCGGGTGCGCGCCTTCTCGGGCGTGTCGGTCGAACGCGCGGCGCGCGAGACCTGGCGGGCGATGGCCGTCGCGTCGTCGCACTCGAGCAGGAAGACCACGTCGGGCGTGACGCCGCGCAGGTTGTCGAGGTCGGCGCGCGAGGGCGGGTAGCCGTCGAGCAGGAAGCCGAAGCGCGCGCAGTCGGCGCGGCCGAGGCGCTCGAGCACGATGTCGCGCATCAGGTCGGCGGGGACGAGCTGGCCGGCCTTCATGTAGCCGTCGACGCGGCGGGAGAGCGGGTGGTCGGGCTGCTGCGCGACGAGCTCTCGCAGGATTTCGCCGGTGCTGAGGTGCGGCAGGCCCCAGGTGGTGGAGAGGGTCTTGCCGAGTGTGCCTTTGCCGCTGCCGGGCGGGCCAGCGAGCACGACCTTCGGGGCGCGGAGTCGCCAGGGGGCGTCGGGTTGCGCGGCGAGGAAGTTCGTCACGGCGCGCGTGAAGGAGCTGTCGTCGGTGAAGCGCGCGGTGGTGATGCGCGGGTGGCCGGCGATCATTGCGCTCGGCTTTTGCGTCTCGTGGAAGAGCGCGAGGACGGGTTTGCCGAGCTCGAGGGCGCGCGCGGTCATGAAGCCCGCGCCGGTCGAGGGTTGGCTCAGGTCGGCGAGATAGAGGTCGCTGCTCGCGAGGAGACGTTGATCAGCCGCGTAGATCGCCGCGTCGTCTGCGCCTACGGCGTCGGCGGTGTGCGGGTGCGCCATGTGGCGGGTCGTCACTTCGCCGAACCGCTCGAGGATGGTGATGCGCGTCGAGAGGGCGTTGAAGTCGGCGCCGCCTCGCAGGGACGCGGAGAAGTAGAGGCGCACCAGCGGCGAGGTCATGCGTGCATTGTGCGCGCGCGGGCGGGGGCTGGCCATGGGGAAGGCGGGCGGTGCGGGTGGCAGCTGCACTGCCGAACGGCGCGCGTGCCCCTCGGCACGGCACACGAGGGCGAAAGGTGGGGGTCGGTTGTCCGCTGGTGGTCGTCAGGGCAGCCACCACCGGACAAACGACCCCCCTCACCAA
Source organism: Myxococcaceae bacterium (assembly GCA_046351675.1). Lineage (GTDB taxonomy): Bacteria > Myxococcota > Myxococcia > Myxococcales > Myxococcaceae > Archangium_A. The sequence goes on along the minus strand of JAXLYB010000002.1, from coordinate 825,092 downwards.
CCGAAACGCTGTTGCGGCTCACGACGCGCGAGCACCTTCGAGAGGTCCTCGATGCATTGGCGACTGTCGAGGGTCGCCGTCGTCACCACGAAGTTCTCCCAGCCCAACGCGTTCAACTTCGAGCGTTGCGTCGCGTCATGGTCGAAGGTCACGCGGCGCGCATGCCAGCGGTAGCTGTCGAAGTGCACGGCCACCCGATGGTCCGGCCACGCAAAGTCCACTCGCATCACGTAACCGCCGTCGCCATCGCGTATCTCGTGCTGCAACACGAACGGCGGCAAACGCACTTGCCGCAGCAACCGCCAGAAGCGCAGTTCTTCCGGCGACTCTGATGCCTGACCATTCCGCTGGTCAATCAGGCGCTGCAGCTCATAGGCGCCTGGCACTGCGCGCAGGTCTTTCAGCGACGCGAGCTCATCTTTCAGACGCGCTTCGACACCGGCGAAACGGTGGTGTGCGTCATCGAGCATCACCTCGAGCGCCGCGCCCCGCTTCGTCGCCGCACAATCGAGAATCGTGCGCGCCAGCGTCGTCACGCGCAGCCCACCGAGGCAGATCGTGACGAACGGCCGTGTGCGGTGAAGCACGAAGTCTTTCGGCAAGACCGCTTTGCGTTGAGCCGAGAGGTGTATCGGTCGCAACGAGAAGCCTGAGAATTTGAAGAGTGCCGCGGCGGTGTCGTGCGAGGCAGCCGACCCTTCACCCAGGACCAACAGCGCCGCACTGACCTGCTGTTCATCGCGCAGCGGCCCGGGTCGCCTCAGTACGCCATGGTGCAACTCGACCAACCGAAGCCGCTTCTCTGCGTGGCGCACGGCAGCACGCGACGCACCCCGCGCAACGACTTGCGACCTCAACGCCACGCCCAACTGCTGACCTGCCACTGCCTCGAAAGCTTCCACCGCGTCCATCGCCGCCCCCCGACCCATTCATATCGGGAGGCACTGACATTCCCGGGGGTCGGTTGTCCCGCCATGGCTGCTCTGGCGACCACCAGCGGACAAACGACCCCCCACTTGTGCCCCGGTTGTCACGAAGTGAGGGGCTGCCAGCGACGAGCAGGGCCGAAACCAGTCAAACCCTCGTCCCTCAAGGCAAGCCAGCGCCCGGCGCTACGACGCCGCGCGGAACGACCCGTGAAACCCAAGCGGCAACCCGACATCAACTTCGACGCGAGCCAACTCACTCATCGACTCCGCATCGACGACGAACAGCGCCGTCTTCTTCCCCTCGGCATGCGAGGCGACCGACAGCAACACGCCCTGATCATCCGCCGTCGCATCAGGCCGCGGCGTCATCACCGGCTCGCCCGGAGTCCACCCCTTCGCCGAGAACCGCCTCGTCGCCTCGCCAGGCACCACCTTGAGCAGCGCAGCATCACCACCCTCGGCCGAGCCGGTAATCGTCGCGCCCCACGCCACGCGCGTGGTCTTCGCCAGCGCGCGCTTCAAATTGATCACCGGGAACTCGAACAAGTCACCCGCCATCGGCTCGAGCGTCACCTTCGACGACCCGGCCCCGAGCCGCGCGCGCACCCACTTCGAGGTGATGGGCGGGTGCCCATTGGCGAGCAGCTCGAGATCCAGCTTCGCGATGATCGACGGGTCGCTCCACGCGAGCAGGTCGAGCACCACGTCATCGCCTTCTTCGAACTGGTTGATGGTGTGAAAGCAGAAGAACGCATCGGTCTCGTACGCCTTCGACTCTCCGCTGCGGCGATCGACCTTCCACAACCTCGCGCCCTGCCCCGGCGCCCACTCGAAGTGATCGACGAAGCCCTTGTTCGACCACAGCATCGTGCGCGGGCTCACGGTGAACGGGTGATCGATGAGCGTCGCAAACCGCTCGCTGACGCCGAAGCTGTGCACGTACGGCAGCCGTTCCAACCGCACGCGCCCCTCGGCGACTCGCGTCGACGTGCCCGTGTCCTGGCGGAACACCACGAGCGCATTGCGGTACCCCATCTCGCTGCCGACGTTGACGAGCGAGCCCTTCGCCGACGGGTTGGGGAACGGGTGCGCGCTGGTGGTGGTGCGGCCGAAGCGGTCTTTGAACTGGTACGCGCCGCGCGTCTTCAGCGTCTGCGCATCGACGACGTGCTGGTTCGCGGTCTCGGTCATCGCGAGCCAGTGCCCTTCCCACGGCACGACGTTGACGTTGGTGTTGTCGGTGGTGCGGGGAATCGGGTGGAAGAGCCGGTTGAAGAACCCGCGCACCATCGGGGTGCGAAAACTCGCGCGGCTGCGATCATCTTCGCGCAGCTCCTTGAGCGTCTCCGACTCGAGCAGGCGCTGCACGAACTGCACGCCCTCTCCGCCGAAGGTGAACGAATAGAGCAGCGCGAGCCCGTCGAACCAGTGGCGCGCCTTCCACGCGCCGACCTCGTAGACGCCGGGCGCGGTGCGCACCAACTGGCCACGCAGCCACGACGGCAGCGCCCCGTGCACCGTCACCTGCACCGGCACGTCATCGCGATCGACCGACCAGCCAAACGGAGGTTGAGGACCCATTGTCAGTGCTCCACGAAGTCGAGCTCGGCGTGAAAGCTGTCGGGCATGCCCCACCACGCAATGAGGGCGACGCCGATGGTGACGAGTCCGAGCGCCATCGTGGCGGGAATGGTGCCCATGCCTGGCTTGAGCGCCATCCACACCGCGGTGATGGGAATCGCCATGCCGCGCACGAAGTTCGGCGCGCTGGTGGTGACGGTACCGCGCAGGTTGGTGCCGAACTGCTCCGCCGCGGTGGTGACGAACAGCACCCAGTACCCGCTGGCGAGCCCGACGACCATCATCAGCCCGTAGTACGTCGTGAGCGAGCGGCCGCCGAAGGTGAGCAACACCACCACCGCGACCGCGAGCGACGAGAGGAACGCGCCGAGCACGCGCCGCCGGCTCTGCAGCCGATGGCTGATCAGCCCGCTGGCGAGATCTCCGAGCGTCACGCCGACGTACGCCCAGAAGATGGTCGCGCCGCCGGTGGGCTTCGGGTCGAGACCGAGCGCGCCGCCAATCTCGGGCGAGAAGACGAACAACACGCCGGCCGCGAACCAGATGGGCGTGCCCACGAGGATGATGCGCGCGAAGCGCAGCCCACGGGAGAGCGGCACGAACAACTGCCGCACGTCGCCGAGCTTCGCCTCGCTCTGCTGCGTGCGCTTGAACAGCCCGCTCTCGAGCACGCCGAGCCGCAGCGCGAGCAACAGCAGCCCCACGCCACCGCCGACGCCGTACGCCACGCGCCACCCGTCGGTCGCCGACCACTTCACGAGCGCATCACCGATGCTCCCGGCCGCGAGTGCGCCGCTGACGCCGATGGTGGCCACCAGCGTGGTGCCGAGCCCGCGCTTGTCCTTCGGCAGCAGCTCGCTCACCAGGGTGATGCCCGCGCCGAGCTCACCGGCGAGCCCGAAGCCCGCGAGCAGGCGGCACACGCCGTACATCGTGACGTCGTGCACGAAGGCGTTGCCGAGGTTGCCCACCGAGTACATCAAGATGGACCCGAACAAGACGGTGAGCCGGCCGCGCTTGTCGGCGAGCACGCCCCACGACAACCCGCCGAGGATGAGCCCCGCGAGCTGCAGGTCGAGCAACAGGCCGCCGGTGGTGACCAACTCCGCGTCGGGCACGCCGAGCGCCTTGAGGCTCGGCACGCGCAACACCGAGAACAGCACCAGGTCGTAGATGTCGACGAAGTAACCGAGCGCCGCGAGGACCACCGCCGCGCTCAAGAAGCCCTTGCTGGCTGCCGCGCCGCCTTCAGACGAGCTCATCGCGCGACGGTCTAGCAGCCCTCACTCAGCGGCGAAGCCTGAAGACGGCGGAGCGGCTCGCGAAGGACGTGCAGTCGAGCCAGGCGTGGCGTTCGAGCAGCTCGTCGACCAGCACCGGCCCGGCGTCATCGAGGAAGTACGCGACGAGGAACTCGAGCGCGGGGAAGACACGAGCGTGTTCGACGGCCACTCGCACGCTCGCGCTCGGGGCATGGAGCTCGAAGGTGCCGAGCTCTGGCGGAGGGTGCGCGCGGAGCGCGTCGAAGAGCGCCGCGGTGCCATCGCGCACCTCGCGCACCTGGCGCAGGCGCGGCACGGGCCCCGACACCGGGCCGCTCAGCTCGCCGCGGTAGTGGAGCACCAGCACGTCGTTCCACCGTTGATCATCGGGCTCGGTCGGCGCCGACCACTCCACCTCGGTCCATCTCCGGAAGCGGCGCACCAGCTTCGTGCCGGGCGGGAACGGGTCCACGACCGGGACGCCGAAGGTCATCGTCAGGCTGTACTCGGGCGTGACGCGTTCGCCGGGTTCGATGCCGAGGTGGCTCTCGAGCGAGGCGTACGGCTGCGTCGGTGCGGGGCGCTCGGTACTCACGCCACACACGCACGGCGCACCAGCGGCCCGTGGGCGGTTGCACGCCGCGCAGCGCACCACGCTCACGGACTGGTCCAGGCTTCGAGCCGCGCGCGCGCCCTCGCCTGCCGCTGCGGATTCGCCGTGCGTCGCGCGCGAAAGAGCAGGTGGTGCGGCGTCACCGTCGGCGCGACGAACGACACCACCTCGGTCTCGTAGCCGCCGGCCTCGAGCCGCAGCACGCGCTCGGTGTCGACCATCGACTGCACGAACTTCGCGCGCAGCGGCGCGTCGCTGGGCACTCCGAGCGCGTCGGCCTTCGCCTGCGCCGCGGCCCAGGTGCGGAGCGTCTTCGAGTAGCAGCACGGCACGAGAAAGAGCCACGGCGCCTGCCGCGCCACCACCGCGTCGATGACGTCGTCGCTCGCGGGACCGCACGCGTGGAGCGCGACCACCACGCCACACTCCGCGGGCCACGCGCTCGCGTCGCCGACCTCACCGACCCGCGCGTCGAGCGTGACACCGAGCACCTCAGCGGCGCGCTTCGCATCGGCCACGCGCCGCTCGTCTCGCTCGAGCGCCGTCACGCGCTGAAACCCGAGCAGGCTCGCGGCGAACAGCCCGACGTACGCCTTGCCCGCCGCGGCATCGAGCAACGGCTGCGAGGGGCTGACGCGCTTCAGCTCTTCGAGGAAGCCGCGCACCTCGAGCGCCTTCTTGCGGTCTTCGTCGCGGAGCGAGGTGCCCTCGACGCCGACGTACACGCGGTGAAGGAGCGCCTCGACGTCCATCAGTACACCGTGATGCTCATCGCCTTCTGCTGGCTGGTGAGCGTGTCCTGGCACTTGAGCGTGAAGTTGAACGTGCCGGCCTGCGTGGGCGTACCGCCGAGGCGCCCGAGCGTGCCGCTGTCGGTGATGGTGATGCCAGGCGGCAGCGTGCCCGACTGCAGCGACCACGAGTACGGCTGCGTACCGCCGTAGCCCTTGAGCGCCTGGCTGTACGGCGTGCCGACGCGCCCGTCCGCGGCCTGCGGCGTGACGATGACCAGCAGCGTGTCGAGCAGCTTCACCTGCACCGCGAGCTGGCGCGAGGCGACCTGCGCGGGCGACGCCGAGTCCTGCGCGACGGCGGTGAAGGTGAACGGGCTGCCGGTGGTGGTGTTCGGCGAGCCGCTGAGCGTGCCGTCGGGCGCGAGCATCACGCCGGGTGGGAGTGAGCCGCCGTCGATTGACCACGTGTACGGCGCGCTGCCGCCGGTCGCCGCGAGCACCTGGGTGTACGCCTGGCCCTGGCGTCCCTCGATGAGCTGCGGGGCGCTCGCGACGCGCAAGAACGGGCGCACGTCGAGCGTGAAGTCGTGGCTGACGGTCTGGCGCGGCACGTCGTCGTCCTGCACGAAGAGCGTGAAGGGGAACTGCCCGACCGTCGGCGCCGCGGCGCTGCTGAGCTGCCCGCTGACCGAGAGCGTGAAGCCCGGCAGCCCGCCGTCGAGGGAGTAGTGGAACGCGCCCACGCCACCGCTCGGCATGAACTGAAACGAGTACGGCTGGGTCTCGATGGCCGGCGGGGGAGGCGTCGCGGGCAGGAAGAGGCCGCCGTCTTCTGGAGGCACGCCGGCGTCGAAGCCCGCGTCGAACCCTGCGTCGAAGCCCGCGTCAAGACCTGCATCGACGCCCGCGTCGAAACCCGCATCGAGGCCCGCGTCACCCTGGCCCGCGTCGACGCACGCGTCTCCGCAGAGCGGCACGCAGCGCTTCGCGGTCGGCAAGCACCCGAAGCCCACCGGGCAGCTGTCGTTCGCGCCACACGCCTCGTAGCGCGAGAGGTCCGGCTCGAAGGCGCACGCGGACAATGCGAGCGCCGACCCGAAGACGAGCGCGCGCGTCATGGCAGGTCCACCACCCACAACACGACGGCGGTCCCGAGCAACGCGCCGCCGATGACGTAGAGCACGTTCGCGGCCGTCGCGAGGTCGCGGCCTCCCTGGAACTGCTGATCAACGCACGACACGAAGGTGCTGCCCGTCACGCCGGTGCAAGGCCCGACGCCCGTGGAGAGCGCGCGCGAAGTGCTGGCCGACATCACGCCGAGCGCGACGCCCGTGCCGAGGCCACCGAGACCGAGCCCGCCGGTGAGGAACGAAGGCCACCGCGTGTGACTGCGCGCCCGGGGCGCCTCTCGCGCGAGGGCCAACAGCGCCGGCAGCTCCTCGGGAGCGCCGGTCGCGCGCGACGTGCCGGTGGCGCGCGCGAAGCCCAGCTCGAGCGTCGGCTTGCCGCCCACGCCGAACACGGTGCCCGTCACGAGCAGGTCGACGCCGAGCGACTCGAGCTGCTGCGCGGTGCACGCCACGTCGCGACACTCGGCGAGGCGGTGCCCCTCGAGCGCCAGCACGCGCTTGATGGTCTCGGCGCGCGGCTCGACGCACCACGCGCCGTTCGCCTCGAGCGCCTGCCGCACGCGATCTTCCTGCTCGCGCGCGACCTGCGGCGTGGTCGCCACCGGCGCGAGGGGAAAGAGCACCACGCGCTCACACGGCGCGGCGGCGCTGATCAATGTGAGCACCAGCGCGAGCGTCACGGCGCGAGATCCGCCTCGGCAGGGGGCGCCACGGCGAGCTCACCGCTGCTCGCCACGAAGCCCTCGTAGAAGCGCGCCCCGTACGGCCGCTCGAAGAGGTGCTTGCGGAAGCTGTCGTCGAGCGAGCCACCACGCGCGGCCACGCTCTGCGCACGCCACGCCAGCGCCGCGCCATCGAACACCCGTCCCCCCGCGGGCGTGACCGACGCCTCGGTGGTCGCGCTGCGCAAGAAGAGCTCGGCCGCGCCCGGGAGCAGCAGCACCAGCGGGCGGTCTCCCTCGAGGTTGAAGTCGGCGAACCGCACGCCGTGCGCGTCTTCGAGCCAGTACCGGCCCTCGAGGCGCGCAGGGAGGAAGAGGAAGCTGCCCGGCATCGGCCGCGAGAGGTCGACCAGCGGCGCGTGCGCGTCACGGGCGGGCGCGCGGGCGAACATCGCCACCTTGCCGCGCGGATCGCTGACGCGCTCGTTGGCCGCGGCGATGAAGGCGCGCAGCTCGCTGTATTCCACGCGACCATCGGCGTTCACGTCGGCCGCGCCGAGCAACGCCGAGACGACCTCGTGCGAGAAGACGCCGGCCTTGATGGCGCCCCACTCGTGGCTCTCCTGCTCGCTCGACGTGGAGAGGATGACGCCGACGTCGGGGTACTTCGCGAGCGTTCGCTCCTCGAGGAACTGGGTGACGAGCGCAGCCTGCGCGGGCGCGGTGGGCACGTTGCCGCCGCGCTGGTTCACGAAGAAGTACGAGTCGCACGCATCGATGATGAGGTGCGCGGTCGAGGCCTGGAGCGGCGCGAGCACCTGGTCGAACAGCTCGCTGCGCGTGAAGGCCTCGCCGAGCAGCGAGATCGACCCCTCGCCCGCCGGGCCGCGCTTGCCGTGCCCGGTGAAGACGAACACGAACTGCGGCGTGTCGCCCTTCGCGCGATCGGCCTTCATGCGCGCGTTGAGGGCCGCCAGCGCGTCGAGCAGCTCGCGGCGACTGGGCGGGCGGGTCTTCGCGGCGAGCCCGGGGAACCGCGCCTGCGTCTCCGCGTCGAGCACCGAGAGGAAGCGCACCACCGCGCCCTGGCTCTCGAAGAGCGTGGCGTAGCGCGCGCCGTCGTCATCGGCGAAGTGCAGCGCGGCGACGTTCTCGTCGTTGCTCGCGTTGTTCGAGACCACGAGCGCGTAGAGCGGGCTGGCACCAAGCGAGAGGGCGAGCGCGAGCGGGAGCACGGACCGGAGTGTAACCGCGAAGTTCGACCGCGCGATCCAACGTGCGGGCCTGGTGCCAATACTCACCAAAGCGAGCGACGCGCGTCGTGGTACGCAGCCCCACGTGGCGTGGGACGCGTCGTTTCTCGAGCGGTTTCGAAGCGGCGAGGCGACCGCCATGGCCGAGGTGTATCGACAGCACGTGCCGCACCTGACGCGCCTCTTGCGCGCGTCGGCGTTCCGCACGCCCCTCTTTGCCCCGCTCCGCGCGCCGGCGGAGCTGGAGAACGTGCTGCTCGAGGTCTTCGCGCGCGCGCTCGAGCCGCGCACCCGCGCCATCTACGACGGGCAGCGGCCGTTCGAGGTCTTCTTGATGGGCATCGCGCGCAACGTGCTGCTCGAGCAACTGCGCAACCGTGAAGACGCGGCGGGCGACGAACTCGGCGCGGTGGTGGACGAGGCCATGACGCAGGAGCCGACCGACGTGCATTCGCTCTTCGAAGACCGCGAGGTGTCGGCGTTGCTGGCGGCGTTCCGCAAGGGGCTGCAGGGCGACGAGGCGAAGCTGTACGAGCTGCGCTTCGTCGACGCGCTGACGCAAGACCAGGCGGCCGCGAAGCTCGGGCAGACCCGCATCCAGGTGCGGCGGCGGGAACAGAAGCTGCGCGCGTCGCTGCTCGAGTGGCTCAAGTCGAATGGCTACCTCACGCACCTCACGGCGCAGGGGTGGTCGTTCGTGAAGGGGACGGCATGAACTGCGAAGAGTCCCGCGCGACGCTCGAGCGGCAGTTCCAGGGCGACGAGGTCTCGGCGGAGGCGACCGCGCAGCTCGACGCGCACCTCGCGACGTGCGCCGAGTGCCGCTCGTACCGCGACCAACTCTCGCGCCTCGACGTCGCGCTCGAGCAGGGGGCGCTCGGGCCGGGCCGGCAAGACGCGCTCGAGCAGAAGTTGATGGCGCGGCTCGGCGTCGCGAGCGCGCAGACGCCCGCCGCACAGGTGATTCCGCTCGCGCCGCGGCGCCGCTCGTTCGCGCCGCTGGTCGGAGGCGTGGTCGCGCTCGCGGCTGCCGTCGCGCTCGTCGTGTTCTGGCCCCGTGCGGGTGACGACGGCTTCACGCCGCGCGCCGGGGAAGGCTCGGCGTTCGGCGTGCGGGCGTTCTGCGTGAACGGCGGCAAGGTGGTGGCCGAGGCCCGCAGCGCGCCCGGAGCGTCGCTGGTGTGCGCCGAGGGTGTCATCCAGCTCACGGTGACGACTCCCACGGCGGGCGCGCTCAGCGTCTCGCTCGATGGTGACGAGGCGCTCTCGCCGCCGGTGCAGGGGCTGGCGCTCGACGCCGGGGTCGATCAACCTCTCTCGTTCTCGACGCCGGTGGGTGAGTGGTTGTCGCGCCCACGCACCGTGCGCGCGCGCTTCGATGATGGGAAGTCCGTCACGGTCGTGGAGTTGGTGGTCTCGCGCAGTTCGCAGTGAGCCTCGCTTTTTCGCTCGCCGTCTCGCAGGAGCCGTCATGACACGCGTCGTCCTCCTCACCGCGCTCGCGTTGTGCGCGTGCGCCACGCAGCGGCCGATGATGGCCGACTCTTCGGGCAACTCGGCCAACAGCTCCGGGCAATCGGGCAACAGCTCGGGCCAGTCGGGCGCGTCGTCGGGGCAGTCGGGTGGCTCGAGCGCCGGCTCCGCGCAGTCGAGCAACGGGTCGGCCGCGTCGAGCAACGGCAGCGCGGCGTCGAGCAACGGGTCGAACCAGTCGTCGGGCTCGTCGGCGAACTCCAACCAGAGCTCGAACCAGAGCGCGGCCAACAGCTCGCAGAACAGCGGCTCGAGCCAGGCCACCACGCAGTCGTCGCAGAACTCGTGGAGCCAGGTCGCGGTGGGCAGCGCGCTGCTCTCGGTCGCCGGCGGCGCCATCACCACCATCGTGTACTCGCTCAAGTGGCGGCGAGAGGCGCGGCTGGCCCAGGAAGAGCTGCGCCGGTTGCAGCAGGGACCCGCGCCGCAGACCGCGCCAGCGCCCTCGCCCGCGCCTTCGCCCGCGCCCGCGCCCGGAAACGACTTCACGCCCACGCCGTTCCCGAAGAAGACCTCGCTCGACGGTCCACCATCGCTCGAGGCGATGATCCAGGCGCGCTCGTGGTTGCTCGCCAACGAGCTGCAGCTCCAGCAAGACCTCGCGCTCGGGGCCGGGCCGACGCTCGACGACCTCGCGGGTCTGGCTGGCATCGCGCCGCCACACCGCGCGCACTTCGCGAGGCTGCTGCGGGCCGAGCGCGCGAAGTTCCGCGTCGGGCCCGAGGTCACGCCAGAGCTCGCCGCGGCCGTCTTTTCCCGCATCGGCGACGTGGTGATGACCGACCCGGTGCTGCGCGCCGATGGCCTCGCGCTGCTCTCGTTGAGCGGAAGCCGCTGAGCCCATGCTCCTCGCGCTCCTCCTGGCCGCCACCAGCCCCCTCTCCCCCGATGGGGAGAGGGTCGGGGTGAGGGGAGACGCGTCGACCACCCTCGAGCTGCGCGGCGACTTCACCGACGACGACCGCGCCGCCTTCGCCGAAGGCCTCGCCACCCTCCCCGAGCGCCTCCGCCATCCACCGACCGGCACCCTGGTGCTCGAGCTCGACCCCACCGCCCCACCAACCCCGAGCGGCATCGCGACCCCCGAGTGGACCCCCGACGGCCACTTCCTCCTGACTCGCCAGGAAGGCAGCGAGACCTTCCGCGACGCCGCCCTCGACCCCACCACCCGCCATCACCTCTGGCGAGCCCGCGCCATCGTGCACGCCCTCCTCTCCCGCTGGGACGACGTCGAGCACTGGAGCACGTCGCCCACCTGGCGCCGCACCAACGGCTGGCTGCTCCCCTTCGAGCGACCGCTGTCCCTCGGCGAGCACGCCCTCAACCACGCCCGCACCGCCTTCGCCCGTCCGCGCGGCATGGCGAGCGCGCGCCTCGACCTTCTCACCTTCGCCGAAGCCGCGCTGGTGCCGGTCACGCAAGGGCTCGACGACGACGACCTCCTCCGCTGCCAGGACTTCACGCGCCTGCGCGCCTTCCACCGCGTGGTGCTGGGCGACGAGTGGCAACCCGGCCGCTGCCCCGCGTTCGACGGCTGGGTGCGCGAAGACGAGCTCGAGCGACTCGAGGTGTTGCTCGTGCAGAGCTCCGGCCGCGCGCCCGAATCCCTCTTCGGTCACCTGCTGGTGCGCCCGGTGTGGAAGACGAGCCTCGGGCCCTCGTTCGACACCGTCGTGCAGTTCGGTGCGATCACGCCCTCGCGGCCTGACGCGCTGCACCTCGTGCGGGGCGTGTTCGGCGGCTATTCGCTCGGCGTCTTCACCTTGAGTCTCACCGACCTCGAGCGAGAGAAGCGCTCGGGCGAGCAGCGCAGCCTCTCGCGCTGGGAACTCCGGCTCGACGCGGGCGAGCGGCGGCGGTTCCTCGAGCGCGCGTGGGAATTCGAGCGGCGCGGCCGCTTCGCCTACGCCTTCTTCTCGGACAACTGCGCCTCGCTGCTGGTGTGGATGCTCGAGTCCTCGCTCGATCCCGCCGACGCCGCGCTGCCGCAGTGGCCGCGCTTCATCACCTCACCCGCGGGCGTGCTCGACGACCTGTTCCGCGCGCGCCGCAAGGACGGAGGACGCCTGCTCGAGCCGCTCTTGCCCGCGCTCGAGGCGACCGGCGTCATCGCACAGCGGGCCGAGGCGAGACGACGCGCGCTCGAGGCGGGGCTCGCCCTGCCCTTCGAGGGAACGCACGCCACGGACGTCGCGACGCGCGCTGCCGCGTACGCCACGCTCGCCGAGGCCAGCCGCGGTGCACCGGCGGCGACGCACCACGCGCTCGCGGAGTGGTGGGCGCAGAGCGTGCGAGTCGAGCGCGCGCAGGCCGACGTCGCGCTGGCCGAGCGACGCGAACTCGAAGAGCGCCTCGTGGAGGGGACGCCGCTCGACCTCGAGGCGCTGTGGAACGAGCGCCTCACCAGGCTCGAGCGCGAGACGGTGCTGCAGCAGCAGTTGATGCTGCTCGACCGCCAGAGCTTCCTCGAGGACCTGCGGCGCAAGGCGAAGCAGCGGGCGCCCACCGACGCCGAGGCCCGCGAGCGCGCGGAGCAGGAAGCCCAGCTCGCGCTCTTCTCGCAGGTGGCCGAGGCGCACGCGGTGCTGGTGAGCGAGGTGTTCCCCGCTGAAGACGACGCCGCTGCGTTTCTCGCCGCCGACGACGCGCAGGCGCACGCCACGCAGGCGACGGTCACCGCGCGCAGCCTGCAGGTGAGCGGGCACTGGCGCGCCTCGCTCGGAGCGGGCGCGATGGTCGACGTCGCGACGGGCGCGGCGGCACCGGTGGTGCGCGTCGACGAGGCCGGACTGCTCGAGGCGCTCGGAGAACAACGCGCGCGCGCCGCCGGTCCGCACGTGGGCCTGCGCGTGCTCGAGGGCTCGCTGACGCTCGAGACGCGCTCGCCGTCGGTGGTGCAGAGCCACTTCACGCTGATGGCCTTCGACTCGCTCGCGCCGCCGATGGAGCCCGCGCCGTGGTGGCGGCGTCACCTGGGCTTCGGCTTCGAGGCGACGAGTGATTTCCGCGCGTGGCGCTCGGCGCCGTGGCTCAACGGCGTCGCCGGGTGGGTGTTCGCGCACGCCAGCGACGCGGAGGGGAGGAACTTCGTCGCCGTCGGTGCGGGGCCGGCGGGGTGGGTCGCGTCGAGTTCGAGCGGCTCAGCGTGGGTGGCGCCGATGGGTGGGGTGAGTACGCGCGTGACGGGCCGGCTCGCGCTGGGGACGCAGTGGCCGAGCGCGCTGCGCCTCGACGCGTGGCACCAGTCGGTGTGGGGGCCGTCGCGCGTGCTGCACGAGGTGCGCGCCGACGCGTCGCTCGAGTGGGTGGTGGCGTGGGGACAGCGGCCGCGGTTGCTCGTGCGGCCGACGGTGTCGGTGTCGGTCGAGCCGGCGGTGGGGCGTGGGGTGATGCAGGGGGTGGTGGTGCTCGAGCCGGCGGAGTCGTTGATCGATCTTTTCTCCCTCTCCCCGCGAGCGGGGAGAGGAGGGGCATTCACCGGGTGAACTGCGTGGTTTCTCCTCACCCTGACCCTCTCCTCTGAAGAGGAGAGGGGACGGACATTCGGACTGGCGGCGCGATCGTCCGCTCGTCGATCACCACCTTCTCGAGCACCCGCCGCATCGCCGTGACGTGCCGCGCCCCCGCGAGCTCTGCCCACCGCACCTCGAGCTGACGCTGCAGCCGCACCGACAACTCCACCACCGCGCGCCCCTGCGCCGTCAGCTCGAGCGGTTTGCGCCGCGCATCTCCGCCCGCGCCGTCGCCGTACCCCAAAAGACAACATGGTTGTCCATCGACCACCCAAGCCCTTGATCCGACGCCTTTCTCGCGGCCGATGATCCACGCCTGCGCGCCGCCGCAAGACCACGGCGTGAGCGTCATCATCGACCAGGACCCGCTCGTCGGACTCTCGGTGGGCGGCTACCGCATCGAACAGCTCCTCGGTGCCGGCGGCATGGGGCTCGTCTACCTCGCGCGCCACGAGTTCATCGACCGCCGCTTCGCGGTGAAGGCCATCAAGCCCGACCTCGCCAACGACACCGCGCTGGCGTCGAACTTCCTGCGCGAGGCGCAGACGCTCTCGGCGCTCAAGCACCCCAACATCGTCGACATCGTCGGCGCGGGGAAACTGCCCGACGGCCGCCAGTACATGGTGATGGAGTACCTCGAGGGCCGCACGCTCGAGGACGAGCTGAACGAGAAGCAGCCTGACCTCGCGCGCGTGCTGTTGCTGGCCGACGCGGTGCTCGCCGCGCTCGAGGCCGCGCACTCCGTCGGCGTGGTGCATCGCGACCTGAAACCCTCGAACATCTTCCTCGCGCGCGGCTCGGGCGGCGTGGAGACCATCAAGCTCCTCGACTTCGGCCTCGCCAAGGTCCAGCCCGTCGCGCTCGCGAGCGCCGAGAGCGGCGAGGCCGGCAAGTCGCTCATCGCCGGCACCGCGGAATACGTCGCGCCCGAGCAGGCCCTCGGTCAACGCGTGACGCCGGCCAGCGACCTCTACGCGTTCGGCGTGATGCTCTTCGAGCTGCTCGCCGGTCACCGCCCGTGGGACGTGGAAGACGACGACCCGCTGCGCGTGGTGCGGCTCATCAAGGCGCACCTCGAGTCTGATCCGCCGAGCTTCGAGAGCCTGGGCATCGACGTGCACCCCGAGCTGAAGGCGCTCACCTTCGAGCTGCTCGCCAAGAAGCCCGAGCAGCGCCCGCCGAGCGCCGCGGTGGTGCGCGCGCGGCTCGAGCTGGTGCGCGCGGTGGTGTCACCGACGTCGCGTCCGCTCGCGCTCACCGCCGTCAGCGAAGCCGCCCCGGTGCCCACGCCCTCGGGGAAGTTGCCGCAGTCGATGGCTGCGCCCGTGCCGAGCGGGTTGACCGGCGAGCTGGACCTGTCGGAGCAGCTCCCGAAGCGAGACTGGCGCGTGCCGGCCATCACGGTGCTCGCCCTGGCCGCCCTCATCGGCCTGCTGGTCTTCGAGGCGATGCAGCCGTCGGCCCCCACCGTCAGCGCGGAGCCCGATGCGGGCGCGTTGGCAGTCGTCGAGCCGCCCGCTCCTCCCGCGCCGGTCGAGGCGAAGCCACCGGTCGTGGCGGTCGTGGAGCGCCCCGTCGAGAAGCCAATCGAGAAGCCAATCGAGAAGCCCGTCGAGAAACCTGTCGAGAAGCCTGTCGAGAAGCCTGCGCCCGAGAAGCTCAAGCTCAGCGTCGCCGCGAAGAAGACCTCGGTGCTCACGGTCGACCGCAGCGACTGCGAGCCCGACGAGAAGTGGAAGGCCGCCGCGCGCGTGCACCTGCAGGAGCTGCAGCAGCTCGCCGCGAACGGCGACGCGAAGCGCTGGGCCGAGTTCGAGAAGGTCGAGCCGCGCTTGTCGGGCGACATCGACGCGGCGCTGACCGGAGAGCAGTGCGAGGCGGTGGAGCAGCACATTCGCCGCCTCGCGATCTCGTGGAGCAAGTGAGGAGCGACCCATGACCCGATGGCTTTCGTTGATCACCCTGGTGGCCGTCTGCGCACACGCGCAGGGCAAGCCGACCCTCGTCGACGCGCCGCTCGACGTGCGCATGCCGATGAGCGCCGCGCAGCAGGCCGCGCTGCAGAACGACTTCCGCCAGGTGCTCGCGCGCAAGTCGGGCACGCTCGTGCCGACGCTCTCGGCGTGGAAGGCGGCCACCTCCGCGCTCAAGCGGCAGGACTGCGACGTGCGCGACGAGTGCCTCAAGCAGCTCGCGCTCAACGCCAGCTCGCTCTACGCGCTCTACGCCTCGGTGCAGCGCAACGCCGCCGGCACCGAGCTCACTGCCACTGGCCGCGTGGTCAACCAGGACGGCGTGCTCTCGCGCGAGCCGGTGCGCGTCACCCTGCCTGCGGGCAAGGACGCGGCCCTCGCGGTGCTGAGCGAATTGGTCGCGAAGCTGCAGCTCGACTCGTTGCCTGCAGTGCTCACCCCACCGCCCGCGCCGACCCCGCCGGTCGCGACCGCGCCGACGCTCGAGCTGCCGGCCCCGCCGCCGCCTCCGCCGCCCGTGGTCGTGACGGCGCCTGCTCCCGTTCCGGAGGGGAATGGGGGACGCGTCGCCGCGTTCGTCGGCTTCGGCCTGGCGGGCGCGGCGGCGGCGACCGCGGTCGGCTTCGGCATCTCCGCGGCGATGCAGCGCAGCACGCTCCCGCTCGACGGCCACCTGCTCGACGACGCGCAGGCGCAGACGCAGCTGCGGGTGAATGCGTTCGCGACCGTCTCGCTCGCCAGCGGCATCGGCGCGGGCGCCCTGCTCGTTGGCTCGCTCATCCTCTTCTCCACCAGCGCGCCGGTCTCGGTGGCCGTCGCGCCGTCGCCGGGCGGCGCCACGTTCGCGCTGAGCGGGAGGTTCCCGTGAAGTCCATCTGTCTCCCTCTCCTCCGAGGAGGAGAGGGCCGGGGAGAGGAGAGACGCTCTTCTCTCGACCCCCACGCCGCGTCACTCACCCAGGAGGTTTCCGTGAAGTCCAGCTCACTCGCGCTGCGGCGTCTCCCCTCACCCGGACCCTCTCCCCAAGGGGAGAGGGGTTGGTCGATTCGCCTCTTCCTCGTGCTCGCCACCACCATGCTCGCCGGGTGCGAGTGCGGCCCGGGCAAGAAGTGCTCGGACGACACCGCGTGCGCGCCGTGGGGCCACTGCAGCGCCACCGGCTACTGCGTCGCGACGGTCGACACGATGGACGGCGGCGACCCGCAGAAGGGCCCACCCGCGCTCAGCCTCGACAAGGACCTGCTCGACCTCGGCGCGGCCGAGTGCGGCGGCGAAGCGAGCGGCGAGCTGAAGGCGTGGAACACTGGCGAGAGCGACCTGCACCTCACGCTCTCGACCAGCAGCGCCCTCTTCTCCGTGCCCGACACGCTGGTCGTCGCGCCCGGCGTACGCAGCCCGCTCACCGTCACCGCGCGCGTACCCGCGAGCGCCCAGGCCGGCCAGGTGCACGACGGCATCCTCACCGTGCTCACCGACGACCCCGCGCAGCCCCGCGTGCTGGTGCAACTCCGCGCCACCGCCACCGGCGTCACGCTCACCGCGATGCCGCCGCTCGTCAGCTTCGGCGTGGTGCCGCTCGACGCCGACGCGCCGCCGGTCGACGTCACCTTCCGCAACACCGGCAACGTCGCGGCCACCGTCACGCTCGGCACGCCCGACGACGACCAGTTCTCGATGGCCTCGAGCAGCTTCAGCCTCGACGCCACCACCGGGGAGAACACGGTCGCCGCGCACTTCCACCCCACGCGCGTCGCGCCGTCGACCACCACCGTGGCCGTGACGGTGCGCGAGAAGACCTGCGGCGCCAGCCTCACCTCGTTGTCGCTGAGCGGCCGCGGCACGACCGGCGTGGTGGGCCTCTCGACCACCGACGTGCTCTTCGGCACCAACGGCCGCGTGGCCTGCGGCGCGCAGAGCCCCGCGCGCACGCTGACGCTCACCAACGGCGGCGGCGTCGCCTACGCGTGGACCGCGACGCTCGGCAAGGGCACCAGCTCTCCGTTCACCGTGATGCCCTCGAGCGGCACGGTGCCCGCGATGGGCAGCGTGATGCTCACCCTCACGTCGACCGGCATCCCCGCGACGGCCGACACCGCGCTCGACGCGTTCGGCGACACGCTCACACTGAGCACCGACGCCGCCAACGACGCGCCGCACCTCGTCGCGCTCCACCAGTCGGCCGACGGCGCGGTGCTGCGCTTCGACCCCGGCTCCATCGACTTCGGCGGAGTGCCGGTCAACAGCACCGCCTCGGCGCCCGTCGCGTTGATCAACGACGGCAGCTCGAGCGTCGGCGTGGGCTGGACCTTCGCGGCGCCGTTCTCCCTCGCCGCCGGCGCACCCGCGCTCGCGACCCCGGGCAGCTCGATGGCGTCGGTCGTCTTCGAGCCCGGCACCGACACCGCGCGCCGCATGGGCGAGCTCGGCCTCACGCTCGTGCCCGACAGCGGCGTCCTCTGCGCCCCGCTGCCCACCGCCGTCGCGCTCGCGGGCCAGGGCACCAGCGGCTCGGTCGCGTACTCGCCGGTGGCGCTCGACTTCGGGCAGACCGACTGCGGCGGCACCGCGGCGAGCAAGGTCGTCACCTTCACCAACGTCGGCACGCTCGGCTACCACGTGACCGCGGCGCTCCAGCGCACCGACTCTCCCTACACGCTGAGCGTCTCGCCCTCGAGCGGCGACGTGGCGTCCGACGGCGGCACGCTGCGCATCACCGTCACCCCGAAGCCGATGCCCGCGACCTCGGCGGTCACCACCAACCTCTACGGCGACACGCTCACCGTCACCACCGACGTCAGCGGCGACCTGCCGCACGACATCGCGCTCACCCAGACCGCGCGCGGCGCCATCTTCTCGCTCTCCTCGATGTCACTCGACTTCGGCGACGTCGCGGTGGGCGCGAGCGGCGGCGCGCAGTTCACCCTCACCAACTCGGGCAACGCGGCAGCGACGTTGGCCTTCGCGCCCGGGCAGCCCGCGGTCTTCTCGCTGCCGGCGAGCGTGCCGGTGGGCGGCTCGAGCAGCGTGGTGGTCAACGGCACCTTCAGCCCCGCGCAGGCGCAGACCGCCACCGACGACGCGCTGATGTCGGTCGCACCGGGCACCGTGCTCTGCCAGCCGCTGCCGATGCCGACGGGCAGCCCCGCGCGGTTGCCGCTCCAGGGCCGGGGCACGAGCGCGCAGGTCGTCACGCAGTCGGTGAACAGCCTCACCTTCGGCACCAACGGCTTCGTGCCCTGCGGCACCCAGGCAGCGATGAAGTCGTTCACGCTGCGCAACGGCTCGACGCAGAACCTCTCGCTCGCCTACGCGCTCACCGGCAGCAGCAGCGCGTACGTGGTGAACGGCCCGGCGATGGTGGCGGCCGGCGCGACGGTGACGGTGAACGTCACGCCCGCGCTGATTCCGCAGACGTCCGACACCGCGCCTGACTTCTTCGCGGCCTCGCTGACGGTGACCGCGAGCGGCGGGCCGGTGAACGAGCCGCACACCGTGGCGCTGCACATGACGGCACAGGGCGCGCGGCTGTCGTTCAACCCGACCTCGCTGCGCAACTTCGACACCACGCACACCCAGCAGTTCACCATCGCCAACGCGGGCAACGCGAACGCCACGGTGACGCTCTCGCTGGCCGACACCACCAACAACTATTCCTTCACGCCGGCCGGCAGCGCGACGGTCACCCCGAGCGGCACGACGGGCACGGTGACCTTCTCGCGTGGCCTGCTGCAGCTGGGCGTGGTGACCAACTCGCTGAGCGTCGCGGTGTCGGGAGGCACGGTGCTGTGCGCGCCGCTGCCCTCGGCGATGAGCCTCGCGACGAACTGAAATCGCGCAAAGCCTGCGCGGCGCGCTCCCCAGGCCGACCTGCTACACCTGAAGGCGTGGAGTGGATGACCCGCGAGCGGAAGGCGTTGCTCGAGCGGCTGCGCGTGCCGCTGACGATGCTGATCTTCACCCACCTGGTGGGCACCATCGGCTTTCACGTGGTGTGGAACGGCGAGCCGAGCCTCTTCGACTCGCTGTACATGACGTTCATCACCATCTCGACCATCGGGTTCGCCGAGATCCACCCGATGGGCACCGCCGGCCGCCTGCTGATCATGCTCGTCGCCGCGAGCGGCATCGGCAGCCTCTTCTACACCTTCACGGTGGTGCTCGATTACGCCTCGAGCGACGAGTCCCGGCGCGCACGCAGGAGACGCAAGATGCAGAAGCACATCGACTCGATGTCGGGCCACTTCATCCTCGCGGGCATCGGGCGCGTGGGGCGCGAAGCGGCCTCGGAGCTGCTCGCCGCCAACGCCCCCTTCGTGGTGATCGACCCCGCCGAGCGCGTCGAGCGCCTCGCCGAGGGCTGGGGCTGCGCGTGGGTGCGCGGCGACGCGAGCGACGACGCCGTGCTCCAGGCCGCCGGCATCGCGCGCGCGAAGGGGCTCATCGTCACCACCTCGAGCGACGCAACCAACCTGTACGTCATCTTGAGCGCGCGCCTGCTCAACCCGCAGCTCTTCATCGCCAGCCGCGCGGTCGACGACGATGCGGTGCCCAAGCTGCTGCGCGCCGGGGCCAACCGCGCCATCAGCCCCTACGCCATCGGCGGCAAGCGGCTCGCGCACGTGCTGTTGCGGCCGGGAGTGGTCGACTTTCTCGAGACGGCGATGTCGCGCGGCACCACGCAGCTCAGCCTCGAAGACATGCAGCTCCAGCCGGCCTCGCCGGCGGTCGGCCGCTCGCTCGAGGCCCTCGCGCTGCAGAAGACGGGCGCCTCGGTGCTCGCCGTGGTGCGCGAGGGCACGCCGATGCCCAACCCGAAGCCCGAGCTGCAGCTGGCGGCGCGCGACCTCCTGCTGGTGCTCGGCACCGGGGAGCAGCTGCGCGCGGTCGAAAAGATTTTGCTGGGTTGAGTGGCCAACGCCCTCGAGGCGCGGTCTGCTCTCGAACCTCAACCCTCCCCCGGAGTCAGCATGCCCCGCATCGGTGACAAGTCTCCCTCGGCCCTCTCGCGCCTCGGCTCAGGCATCAAGAAGTTCGGCAAGGACGTCGGCCACGACGTGAAGGAAGTCGCCAAGGACGTGGCGGGCTGGAAGCCGAAGCAGCTGGGCAAGGACCTGAAGAACGCGGGCGCGACCGCGGGGTCCGAGCTGGTCGGCGTCGCCGAGCTCGCCGGGCTGCGCTACCCGGTCTCGAAGTACGAGTTCAAGGTGAGCGAGGGGCTGACGCGCGGCTCGCGCATCGACGACCCGAAGGGCTACGACAGCCTCGTGAAGCAGGGCTTCAAGGGCATCGTCGACCTGACGCTCGAGGGCACCAACGACGCGAAGGCCGGCAAGAAGGCGGGCCTCAACACCTTCAACGTGCGCATCCTCGACAACTCGGCGCCCACGCAGAAGCAGATGAAGGACTTCCTCGACTTCGCGACCAACCCGAAGAACTCGCCCTGCTACGTGCACTGCGAGGCGGGCAAGGGCCGCACCGGCGTCGCGGTCGCGTGCTACCGCATGGCGGTCGAGGGCTGGCCCCCGGAGAAGGCCGCGGCCGAGGCGAAGAAGTTCGGCTGCTCGCTGCCTGATCAGCAGGACTTCATCGCGCAGTTCGGCGCCGACCTCGCCAAGGGGAAGATCGCCGGCTACCCGCTCTGAATCCCGCCTGTGAAGTCGGGCCTCTCACCATGACATGAGGCCCTTGCTGTCGCGTGAGCTGCTGCTGGCCGCCGCCGTCGCGGTGGTGGGCGTCGGTTCCGTGGTGGCGCTCGGTGCGCTGGGCTGGCCTGGCGCGCCGTTCGATTGCACCACCAGCCCCTGCTACTGCGAGCAGCCTCGCGAGGGGTTGGTGCGCCAGCTCGGCAACACGTGGAGCAACCTCGCCGCGGTGTTCGCCGCCCTCGTCGTCGCCTTCCTCGCCGCGCGCGCGAGGGACCACCGCACCCTGCCCCACCCCGCGCTCGACCTGTTCGGCCTGCTCGCGCCGCCGGCCCTCGTCTTCCAGGGCGTGGGCTCGATGTACTTCCACGCGGGGCTGACGGTGTGGGGCGCGGCGCTCGACGCGATGAGCATGTTCGCCATCGCGGGGCTGTTGGTGGTGATGCAGCTGCACCGGCTGGGAAGCGTGCCGCTCGAGCGCATCGTGCCCGCGTGGGGCGTGGTCGTCGCCGTGGGGCTGGTGGTGGGCTTCGTCAGCCCGGCCATCGTCGCGGCGAGCGTCTTCGTGCTCTTTCTCACCGTGCTCGGCACCGAGGTGCGGGCGTCGGCGCGCGGGCTGTCACCGAGCCAGGCGCTCTTCCGCGTCGGGCTGGTGCTGCACGTGAGCGCGGTCGCGGTGTGGTTCTTCTCGGCGGGTGAGGGGCTGCCGCTGTGCGCGCCGGAATCTCCGTGGCAGGGGCACGGGCTGTGGCACGTGCTCACCGCGGCGTCGGTCTCGCTCAGCGTGCTCCACGTGCAACGCAACCTCGAGCGACGGCCAGGCTGATCAGGAAAATCCACCCGCGAAATGCGGCGGAAAATCGGCCTGGAACGTCAAGCCGGCTTCCAGTCCGCCCCGCGCGCCGAGGGTGGTCGAGGGCCGACAATGCCGCATGACGGCGGCGCACCTCCTCGCGGCGTTGATCCTCACCGGCGGCAGCCCGCTGCACGACGGCAACGCCTGGGACGGCGTCTCGCTGCGCACGGTGACCGACGAGACCGCGCGCGTGACGCTGGTGGTGCCGCTCACCGGCGCGCTCCTCGAGACCCATCACTTCACCGACGCGAAGGCCGGCGCGCAGATGCGGCACGCCTTCACGCTCTCGAGCCTGCGGGGCGAAGCGGTCGAGCTCGGCGTCTTCGAGAACCCTGAAGGCCTCGACCTCGACGCGTTCCTCGCCGAGCACCTCGCGTTCTTCCGCCTCGCCGAGCACACCGAGCTCCCGTGGACCGCGACGAAGCAGCGCGTGAAGGCGGTGTTGTTCGAGCACCCGCGCACCTCGCAGCAGTACGCGCGCCGCGCCGCGGTGTTCGCCGTCGGCCGCCGCGTCTTCGTGCTCTCGTGCCGCAACCTCGAAGACCGCTTCGCCGCTGGCGCGTTCGCCGCGCTGCTCTCGGAGCTCGAGGTGAAGGAATGACGCGCGCGCTGGCCCTCTGCGTGGTGCTGAGCGCGGCGCGGGCGCTCGCCGTCTTCCAGTGCGGAGACACGCAAGACACCTGCCAGTGCGGCGCGAACAACCCGTACCCGTGCTGCGACAATGGCGGCAACTGCACCTGGTACGCGTGGCACAACGCGTGTTGCTCGCTGGGTGTCGGTCTCCCCTCGTGGGGCAACGCGAAGGAATGGACTGGCCACGCGCGCGCCAACGCCTCGTACGCGGTGCAGTCGAGCCCGGTGGTCAACTCGGTGAGCTGCCGCGACATCGGCACGTATGGCCACGTCGCGTTCGTCAGCTCGCTCAACGGCGGCGGCAACATCACCGTGCGCGAGCAGAACTGTTTCGGTGGCTACGGCTCGCGCTCGTACAACTACAGCCAGAGCTACTTCACCGGCGGCTTCATCACGCGGGCGGGGCAGGTGCAGTGCAGCCCGGGCGACTCGCAGCAGCAGAGCTGCGGCAACTGCGGTCACCAGTCGCGCGGCTGCGGCAACGACGGGCGCTGGGGCGGCTGGGGCGCGTGCAGCGACCAGGGCGAGTGCGCGCCCGGTGCCGAGGAAACGCAGTCTTGCGGCGACTGCGGCCAGCAGAAGCGCTCGTGCTCCGCGGCGTGCCGGTGGGACTCGTACCGGGCGTGCCAGTCGGCGCCGGTGGCCGAGCAGCCTGCGCCCCGCGCGTGCGACACCGGAAAGCTCGGCGCGTGCAGCGTGGGCCAGACGGAGTGCCGCGACGGCGTGTTCGCGTGCGTGCAGACCGGCGCGTCGAGCATGGAGGTGTGCGACGGCGTCGACAACGACTGCGACGGCGTGAGCGATGGCGCGGCCGTGTGCGGCACGGGTGCGCTCGCTGCGCCGCCGCCGAGCAGGGACGACCCGCTCGGCGTCACGCACATGAAGCTCGAGAACGTGGGGTGCACCTCGGCGCCAACCGCGAGCGTCGTGCTGGTCGCACTCGCGGTGTTGCTCGTGCGGCGCCGTCGAGTCGTGTTCGTGCGCACCTGAGCGTCGACGCTCGTGCCCGTGCCGCGCCGTCGAGTCGGGTTGGTACGCAGTCGGCCTCAGGGCGACGCGGTCTGCTGCGGGTTCGCGCCGTGCGCTTCGCAGGTGAGCCCCTCGACTTCGGACGTCAGGTGATGCAGGTGACGCGCGCTTCGGCGACGAAAGACGTTCCGCGGTCGTGGGCACAGCCGCATGTTGCCTCTGGTCGACCAAACGCAACAAACCGTCGTCCGGACGACGGTTTGTTGCAGTTCGTCGAGCGACACGTGTGCCCCGTTGCCCGAAGCAAGAGGCTGCCGGCGATGAGCACGGCCAGACCCAGCACCAGCTCGTCCCTCGAGGCCTTCAGCCGACCGTCAGAGCAACCCCACCCGAAGCGAGCAAACCCTCGAGCGCCGCCCACTCGCTCTTCGTGGTGCGTCCGCTGATCTCCAGCCGCTGAATCTTCCCCTTCAACGGGGACACCGCCTTCACCAGCTCCGCCCACGTCAGGCTCCGCGGCTGCGTCAGCCCCTTCACCCGCAGCTCGACCCGCGTCCGCGTCTCATCGACCGCGACGCGCAGCCCCTCGAACGGCCCCGTCGACAGCTCGAACGCCTGCTTCTGCGCGAGCGCCGCGTCGAACCACGCGCCGACGTTCTTCCCCGCGAGCCCGGTGAAGCCGATGCGCTTGAGCGGCAACGCCCACGCCCACGCCAGCGCCGCCGGCTGCAGCAGGTACGCCGACAGCCACAGCTCCTCGAGCTTGGGGAAGGTCTTCAGCAGCCGGCGCTGCATCAACTCGACGTCGGCCGCCGTCTCGTTCTGGTGCCACCGCGGCAGGTACGCGCCGAAGCCGGTCCACGGCAGGCCCGAGTCCCAGTTGAGGAACGCCGCGCCCGACTCGCTCGACAGCCCCCGCACCACGCGCAGCGAGCGCATGACGGGGTCGCGCAGCAGCTCGAGCGGCGCCTCGTAGACGAACACCTCGCGCAGCGAGCCCCACGCCGGGTCGCCCTTGAGCGATTCGATGACCTTGCGCTTGTTGTGATCGAGCGAGCACGAGACGAGCAGCCCGCTCTCGAACTTTGCGGTGCCGGGCAGCACCACCGGCGCCAGCGCCCCGCACCACCGCGTGTGGTTGGCGTCGACGAGCGCCTTCATCTCCGCGACCTCGTCGACCGTCAGCGAGCGCACCTGCCGCGCCTGCTCGAGCGCCACCAGCCGGCCGCGCGCGTCGTTCTTCTCGAGCAGCAGGTCGGTGAGCACCGCCTTCGACGCCACGTCACCCGCGCGAGCGCTCTGCTCGAGCTGCTTCGTGCCCTCGTCATTCACCAACGCCTCGAGCCGCTTCAGCGCCGCCTCGTCGAGCGCCGCGCCCTTCGCCGGCTTGGCGTTCTTCTTCTTCACCGCCTCGACCACGGCGCCGACGCGGTCCGTGAAGAACTGCGCGGCGAAGGCATCGACGCCCGGCGCGTGCGCGGGAAACAACGACGCGAAGTCGATGGCGGGCAACAAGGTGACGACCCGCGGGTCGGCCCAGGTCTGCAGCGCCTTGAAGAGCCGCCGCCACGCCGACTGCGTCGCGCTCCCCGAGAACGGAGGCCGCTTCAGCAGCTCGACCGCGCGCGTGGTGAGGCGTGGATCGGCCGGCCAGTCGGCGAGCAGCGCCTCGAGCATGTCCACCATGAAGCCACTGCGCGTGGTGCCGATCACCGCCGCGAGGCGCCCGAAGTCAGCAGGGTCTTTCTTCTTCACCAGCGCGAGGAACTCGTCGGTCGTCGCGCGCTGCGTGGAAGTGGTCAGCGGCGGCCGCTCGATCTTCAGGCTGACACCGTCGATGACGTTGGCCAGCCGCACATCGCGCTCGGCCCGCCACGCCCCGAGCAGCTCCGGCAGCGCGGCCGCGAAGTCACCACGCTCGACGAGGAGCACTGCCGTCGCGAGAGAGCTCAGAGGCCGGCTTGCTTCATGACATCGGGGTCGAGCTCGACCTTCTTCGAGTCCCGCGCGACCTCGAGGTACTTCTTCCCCTCGGCCGCCTTGCCCAGCTTCACCAGCGTCGTGCCGATGCGCATGTTGATGTACGGATCATTGGGGAACTCGGCGTACACGTACTTGTTGTAGCGCAGCGACTCTTCCCACTTGCCGACGTTGAAGTACGCGCGCCCGAGGATCTTCCGAGCGTCACCGACGTACGGCGACTTCATCGAGACGTAGAGCTCCTCGGCCTTGAGCATCGGGTCGATCGCGTCGCCCCACCGCTCCTGGTCACCGCGCACCGAGCCCAGGCCGTAGAAGCCTTCCGGGTTGTCGGGCATCAGCTTCATCATCGCGGCGTATTCCTTGCCCGCGCCGTCGTAGTCCTTCTTCATGCGCAGCGCGGCGCCGAGGTTCATGCGCGCGGTGCCGTTCTTCGACACGATGGCGATCGACGCGCGGTACCACTTGATGGCCTCGTCGAGGTTACCCTGGCGGCGATACGCGAGCCCCAGGTTGTCCATCGCGTCGCAGTACTTCTTGTCGAGCTCGAGCGCCTTCTGGAACTTGCCCTGCGCGCCCGGCAGATCGCCCGCGTCCATCAGGTCGATGCCCTCGTTGTAGAGCGTGCTCGCCGTCTTGTTCTTCGACGGGCACACCATCGGCGCTTCCATCACCGAGGTGTCGCCGTTGGGCGTGCTCACCACCTTCGGCTGCGGGGGACCGGCCAGCGAGACGAGCGACGTCAGCACCACCACCACCGAGAGCAGGTTCTTCATCACGAGAGCGCCTCCGCACAGCGATTGCACACTTCCTTCGCGCCCACCTCGGGCTTGAAGGTCCAGCACCGCGGGCACTTGTTGCCGGTCGCGTTGGCGACCTTCACGTCCACCACGTCACCCGTGCCCACCTGCAGCGTCACCTGGCTGACGATGAAGAACTCAGCCAGGTCGGCAGCGTACTTCGTCAGCAGCGCGTGGGTGGCCGAAGGCGCGGTCACCGTCACCTGGGCCTCGGCCGACTTGCCGATCTGCTTGTCGCGGCGCGCGACCTCGAGCGGCTGCAGCACCGCGGCGCGCACCTTGAAGAGCTCGTCGATCTCCGCGACCACCTTCGCGTCGAAGCCGCCCTGCGCCTTGGGGAACCCCTCGAGGAACACCGAAGCCGCGCGCGCCCCCGGCAGGAAACCGTACGCCTCTTCACTGGTGAACGAGGTCACCGGCGCGAGCATCACCAGCAACTCCTTCGCGACGCGGTAGAGCGTGGTCTGCGCCGAGCGCCGCTTCGCGCCCGTCTTCTTCTGCGTGTAGAGCACGTCTTTCTGGATGTCGAAGTACTGCGCCGAGAGCTCGTTCGCGCAGAAGTCGACGATGTTCGAGAACACGAGGTGGAACTCGTACGCCTCGTACGCCTTGTTCACGCGCTCGCTCAGGCCGTCGAGCTTGCTGGCCACCCACTGGTCGAGCGGCAACAGCGCGCTCGGCGCCACCGCGTCCTTCGCCGGGTCGAAGTCGAAGAGGTTCGACAGCGCGTAGCGCACCGTGTTGCGAATCTTGCGGTACCCGTCGGCGAGCTTGTCGAGGATGCCCATCGAGAGGCGCACGTCGTTGCGGTAGTCGGACGCGGCGACCCACAGGCGCATGATCTCCGCGCCGTGCTTCTTGGTCATGTCGTCAGGCGACACCGTGTTGCCCAGCGACTTCGACATCTTCTTGCCCTCGCCGTCGACGACGAAGCCGTGCGTCAGGCAGGTCTTGTACGGGGCCACACCGCGCGTACCGACGCCCACCAGCAGTGAGCTGTGGAACCAGCCGCGGTGTTGATCAGACCCCTCGAGGTAGAGGTCGACCGGCACGCTCTGCTTCTCGCGCTGCTCCATCACCGCCGCGAAGCTGCACGCGCTGTCGAACCACACGTCGAGGATGTCGGTCTCCTTCTGCAGCGAGCTCTTGCCGCACGAGGGGCACTTCTCGCCCTCGGCGCGGAACTCGCTCAGCGGCCGCGCGTACCAGGCGCCGGCGCCTTCCTTCGCCACCACGTCGGCGACCTTGTTCATCACGCCCGCGTCGATGAGCGCGTGGTCGCACTCGCGGCACACGGCGGTGGGAATCGGAACGCCCCACGTGCGCTGGCGCGAGATGGTCCAGTCGGGGCGCGTGGCGAGCATACCGTGGATGCGGTCGTGGCCCCACGAGGGCACCCAGGTCACCTTGCTGTCGATCTGCTCGAGCGCCTTCTTGCGGAGGTCGCCGTGCTCCATCGAGATGAACCACTGCGGCGTGGCGCGGAAGATGACCGGCTTCTTGCTGCGCCAGCTGTGCGGGTAGCTGGTGGTGATGAACTCGCCCACCTTGTTGAGCAGCGCGCCCTTCTCGACGAGCAGCTTCGGCACCGTCTCGTTCGCGTCGAACACGAACTGCCCCGCGAGCCCCGCGCCGACCGTCTCGTCGTACGTGCCGTCGCCCTTCACCGGGTTGTAGATGTCGAGCTTGTTCTTGAGGCCGACCTCGTAGTCGTCGGGGCCGTGGCCGGGGGCGGTGTGCACCAGCCCCGTGCCCGCCTCGAGCGTGACGTGCTCACCGGTGACGATGGGCGAGGTGCGGTCGAGGAACACGTGGCGGTACTTCAGGCCCGCGAGCTCTTCACCGAGCGCGTACCCGAGGATCTTCGTGGGCGAGGCGAACGCCGCCGCGTCGAACGAGGCGCCGCCCACCTTCACGTCCTTCACCTTCAGCTCGTCGGGCGCGAAGTCGCTCAACACCTTCGCGAGCAGCTCCTTGGCGATGACCAGCACGCGCCCGGGCGTCAGCTCGTAGAAGACGTACTCGAACGTGGGGTGCACGCTGATGGCGAGGTTGGCGGGCAGCGTCCACGGAGTGGTCGTCCAGATCGCGAACTCGACCTGCTTGCCCTTCAAGAAGCCCCACTTCGCCGCCAGGTCGCCGCTCGCGGGGAACGCGACGTAGGTCGAGGGGACCTTGATGTCTTCGTATTCGATCTCCGCGAGCGCGAGCGCGGTGCGGTCGTACACGCACCAGAACACCGGGCGGTTGCGGCGGAAGAGCGAGCCCGAGGCGGCGAACTTCGCCAGCTCGCGGATCTCCTGGGCCTCGAAGTCGAAGTCGAGGGTGCGGTACATGGCTTCCCACCGCGCGAAGACGCCCATGCGCTGGAACTCGCGCTGCTGGATGTCGATGTACTCGAGCGCGTACTCGCGGCACTTCTGAAGGAACTCGTCACGCGACATCGCGCGGCGATCGACCTTCTTCTCGCGCAGCGACTTCTCGACGGCCTGCTCGATGGGCAGCCCGTGCGTGTCCCAGCCGGGCATGAAGTCGGCCTTGAAGCCCGCCAGGTTGCGGTACTTCACGACGATGTCCTTCAAGATCTTGTTGAGCGCGTGACCGGCGTGCAGCTTGCCGTTCGCGTACGGCGGGCCGTCGTGGAGCGTGAACGCCGGGCGGCTCGCGTTCTTCGCCAGCACTGCCTCGAAGGTCTTCTTCGCTTCCCAGTCCGCGATGATCTTCGGCTCGAGCTGTTGGAGGTTCCCCTTCATCGGGAACTCGGTCTGCGGGAGGTTCAGCGTGGCCTTGTAATCCTTCGCGGGCGCGTCACTCATGGCGGGGGTCGCTAGTCCGACTCGACGCAGTGCGCAAACCTGACGTGCTCAGAACGCGCCGAGGTTGCACGCCGTGCGCGGCACGCCATCGCGGTCGAGCGCCGGACACACCGACACCACGCCGGCCCCGCGCGCCGGGCTCGATGGGCCAGGGTGCAGGTCGGCCGGCGCAGCGACGAACTGCGGGTCGGCGGTGAGAGACCCGGTGCACCCCGCGCCTGCGCTCGCGCCGTGGAACAGGTTGGTGTTGCAGGCGATGGTGCCGGTGCCGCCAAGCGGCCTCAGCGGCGTGGGCTGATCGACGAGGTTGTTGATGAAGGTGACCGTCACCGGCCCGTCGCCCACCACCAACGCCGCCTGGTCGAGATTGCCGGGGTCGGCGGTGTTGCCCACCGCGAAGAAGGTGTTGTTGAAGACGCGCGCGGCGCACGTGCCGCTGCACGCCGAGCCCGCGTTCAGAATCTGCGCGAAGTAGACGCCGGCGTAGCCCGCTCCGGCCGCGTCATCGGGCGCTGGGCCCCGCGCGACGCGAACGAGCACGTTGTTGAAGGCCTCCACCCGGCCCTTCGACGGGTCCACGGTCGCGAAGTTGATGCCGTCGCAGCGAACGTCGTGAATGAAGTTGTCGTGCACCGAGAGGTCGAACTGCTGGTTCCCCGTGCCGTCTCCCGACGAGATGGGCGAAGAGTGGAACTGCACGCCGCGGCACGCCGCGCTCGGGCCGATCTCGTTCCAGCCGACCTCCACCCGGTTCGAATCCGTCGAGAAGTACACCGCGTGCCCCAGCTTCGAGGGGTTGGTGTTGCTCGCCACGTCGTGAACCCGGTTGCCGAGGAAGACGACGCCGTCGCTCAGGTCGAACTCGACGCACGCGTCGCTGCCGGGCCCGGAGTCGCCCGTCGCGCTGATGAAGTTCGGGCACGAGATGTCGTTGCCGACGACGCGCCAGCCCCGGTTCCCACCGGCGCCCCCTGAGACGCCGAGCGCGGTGACGCCGCGAATGACGAAGTTGGCGATGGTGAAGAAGTGGGCGTTCTCGTCGGAATAGTTCTTCACCTCGATGGCCGTGGGATCGGTCGCGGCGCCGATGGTGACCACCTCGCCCGGCCACGCGACGAGCGCGAGTGGCAACGCCGCGGTGCCGGGTTGCTGCGGCGGAGCCCGGCGAATGCTCAGCGTTCCGTCGCCGCCGGCGGCGGTGAACGGGTCGGCGCCCTCGGTCACGACGCCCGCGCGAACGTAGACCACGTCACCCGGCGCGAAGTCGGCGCTGTGGACGGCGTGCGACACCGTGCGCCAGCACGCAGGAAACACCCCGCTCGCCGTGTCGGCGCCCGACGGAGCCACGCAGCGGATCGAACCCGGTCGCACCGTGAACGACCGGTCGGTGTTCGACGTGACGCCGCCCACGGTGACGACGATTGCGCCCGTGGCGGCCTGGCTCCCGAGCTGCACCACGATGCGCGTGGTCGACCAGCTCTTCACCGCCACCGCGCCACCACCGATGGTGACGGTCGAGGTGGCCTGGGTGGCGCCGAAGTTCTGCCCGAAGAGGGTGACCCACGCGCCTGCGCCGTTCTCTCCGCCGGTGTTGGGGCCGCTGGTGAGGTCGGTGAAGAGCACCACCGGTCCGCCCGGACTCGCGGAGTTGCCACCGCCCGTCGCGTTGCCACCGCCCGTCGCGTTGCCGCCGCCCGTCGCGTTGCCACCGCCCGCGGTCCCGGCGTCGCCAGTCGACGACGGCGGAGGACACCCGGCGCTCATCAACACCACCACGCCCGCAACGAAGACCCTGGAGGCAGTCATCCGCGGCACCGTACTCGTGAATTCGGAACGAGATCGGCCGTCTCTGCGCTCGTCCATGGTGCTCCGACTCGCCGCGCTGCTCGCGCTCACTGCCGTGCCTCCCCCGTCGCCGCCGCCGGCGAAGGATTCCCGCGCGGAGTGCATGAAGAGCTGCGCTGGTTCCGCGCGTTCAGCCGACGGCAAGCACCTGCTGGCGTGCATTCGCGAGTGCAACGCGCCCGACGCGTCGGTGGTCGATACAAGCGACGCGGGGGTCCCCTGAGCTCGGGGTGAGGGCCAAAACCGATCACGCCTCTTCGAGATCGACTTCCTTGTGCTGCTTCTTCGACTTGATCGACTTCGGGTCGAAGTCGGGGAACATCCTGGCGACCTCCTCGAAGCCCCTGGCGACCCAATCACCGCCCGACTTCCCGGCGGCCAGCTGCACCCAGTACAGCACCCCGCGTGAACGGAAGAGCTGCTCGAGCCACTCGCGGTAGCTGAGGTCGGTCGGCACCAGCTCCTCGCCGCAGTAGTGGTACGCGACGCGCGCCGGCTTCCCCGCGGGCTTCAAGTACAGCACCGTGTACGCCTCGGCGACGAAGCGGTCGATCGGCCGAATGTGATGGAGCGCGGTGTCGGGCTCGGTGAAGTCGAACCACAGCTCGTCTTCGAGCGCGTCGTGGTCCCACAGCGAGAGCGAGGGAATCGAGATGCCGCCGTTCACCGAGTCGAGGTTGGGCGCCTTCCACTCGATGTGGACCCCGGACACCTCGTTGTAGAGGTCTTCCATGCCCTCGGGCCACGAGGCGCCGGCGACCTTCTTCCACTTCTCGATGTCCTTCGGCTTGGCCTTCTCGATCTTCGCTTCCTTCAGCTCGATCTCGGGGTGCGCCTTGAGCTCGGCGATCATCTGCTGAAAGCGAACGCGGTAGTGCATCTTCGGAAACGGAGCCCCGGCCGGCCACCGCGCCGCGCGGCACTTCTGCGCGTAGAGCGCCTCGAGCTTCGCGTCTGACTTCGTGCGGAGCTGCTCACCGAGCGTGATGACCTCGCCGCGCGGGTCGCCCTTCGCGGTGAGCGCGTCGGCGTAGACCAGCCAGCTCTTCGAGTCGTCGCGGTTGGCCAGCAGGCGCTGCTCGAGCTCGCTGAGACCCGAGTCGGCCACCGGAGCCACCGCCGCCTTCGCCTTCGCCGCGACCTTCGCCTTCTGCGCGCTCGCCACGGGACCGGCGCCCGTCTTCTCGACGTAGCCCTTGCGCGTCTTCTCACCGATCAGCTTCTCGTGGAGCTTCGAAGCCTTCGCCTCGTCGCCCTCGTCCTTCACGGTGACCTGCCCCGAGGCGCCAATCTTTCCGTACCGCGTGAAGACCTGGGCCCCCTCGCGCCAGACCTCCCAGAACTTGTTGGACGTGCCCTCGGAGAACTCGAACATGCGCTTGTCGGTCATGGCGGGCGGAAGACCCCGGGGGTCTCACCAGGGTGCAAAGGAATCCTCCGGGGCCCTTTCTGCATCTCACCGTTCATGAGCCTCTCGTGGATCGTCATCGGCCTCTTCGTGGCGTTCATCGCGTTGAACGTCGTGCTCGGCCAGGTCGCTGCCCGTCGCGCGAAAGCGTTGCGCGGCAAGCCGTTGCCCGCGCTGCCCGGGGAGCTCGGCCGGCGCATCAGCTCCGCCCCGCGCGCGCTCGTCTACTTCTTCACGCCCTCGTGCGCGGCGTGCCGGCCCATCACCCCGCGCATGAAGGACCTCGCCGAACACGGCAGCCCGGTCTTCCCCGTCGACGCGTCGCGAGACCCGGAGCTCGCGATGGCGCTGCGCGTGATGGCCACGCCGACCACGCTCGAGGTGCAAGACGGCAAGGTCATCAACGCCTACGTCGGCGGCCTGCTGCCCGGCGCGCTGTGGGACCGCTTCGCGCACTGACGGCGCACCGTGGAAACGCCGCTCGTCCCCGACCCGACGCCGCCCTGGTACCTGCGGCCCTTGCTGTGGCTGACGCGGTTGATCACCGGAAGAGATCCGTTGCCCGCGCGCCTGCTGACGCTCGTGCCCCGCGCCGCGTTCTCGGTCGGCGTCTTCGAGGCGCTCACGCCGGGCAGCGGCCAGCTCGACGCGCGCGTGCTCTCGGTGGCGCGCATCACCGCCAGCCGCGTCGGAGGCTGCCCGTTCTGCCTCGACATGAACGCCGCGCGCTGGGCGAAGAACGGACTTCAACTCGACGAGCTGCGCGCCGTGCTCGACGGCCGCTTCGACGCGCTGCCCCGGCGTGAAGCGCTCGCGGGCCAGTGGGCGGCCGCGCTGTCGTCGACTCCGGTGGTGCTGGCGCCCGAGCTGATCAGCGCCCTGCGCGCGAGCTTCTCGGCGCGAGAGCTGGTCACGCTCGCCCACGCCATCGCGCAGGTGAACTACTGGACCCGCTTCAACCAGGGCCTCGGCGTGCCGGCGGCGGGCTTCTATGTCGACGCCGATCGCTGCGCCCTGCCGCTGCGGTGACTCACTTCTTCACGAGGCGATCGACCACCGCGACGTAGGCCGTCATCGCCGCGTCCTTGCCGGTGCCCTTCTTCTTCGCCCACGCGTCGAACTTCGCGCGGCCCTTCAGGTCGAACATGCCCGGCCGGCTGCCGCTCACGTCGCCCGCGGTGGCCTGCTTGTAGAGCGCGTACAGCTCGAGCAGGTCGTCGTTGCTCGGGGTCTGGCTCAACGTCTTCACCCGCTTCTGCGCGTCTTCGAAGGCCTCGGTCGGAGTCATGCGCGCGACGCTACTGCTGCCCCGCGCGCGCCGCGACGAGGAACCACGTCGACAGCTCGCCCTTGCCCTTCACGGGAATCGGCCCGCGCGCCTCGAAGTCGAACTGGTGCTTGAGCCGCTCGAACACCGCTTCCGTCACCTGGATTCGCCCGGGCTGGCCGTGGCTTTCCATGCGGCTGGCGGTGTTCACGCTGTCGCCCCACAGGTCGTAGGTGAACTTGCGCGTGCCGATGACGCCCGCGACCACCGGCCCGGTGTGGATGCCGATGCGAATCGCGAGGCCTCCGAAGGTCTCGGGGTCGAGCTGCGCGAGCACGCCCTGCATGTCGATCGCCATGCGCGCCACCCGCTCGGCGTGGTCGCTCTGCGGCTCCGGCAACCCGCCGACCACCATGTACGCGTCGCCGATGGTCTTGATCTTCTCGAGGCCGTGCTGATCAGCCAGCGCGTCGAAGCGCGTGAAGATCTGATCGAGCAGCTGCACCAGCTTCGTGGGCCCGGTGCGCTCCGACAGCTGCGTGAAGTTCACGATGTCGGCGAACAGCACCGTCGCCTCGTCGAAGCGCTCGGCGATCGACCGTTCCTTCTGCTTGAGCCGCTCGGCGATGCGGCGCGGCAGCACGTTGAGCAGCAGCCCCTCGCTCTTGGCGCGCTCGGTGGCGAGCTCTTCCTCGGCCTTGTCGGTCTGCGCCACGCCGTAGAAGGCCAACGCCTGCAGCAGCACGAAGAGCGTCAGCTTGTCGGCGGTGTCCCACGGCAGGTGGTCGAGCGCGCCGACGCGGTGGTGGTTGTAGAGATCGACGCCGATGAGGCACGCCAGCCCGAGCACCGCGATGGCCCACGCCCGGCCGCGCTCGCGCCGCGGGTTGAGCAGCCACCCGCCCGTCGCCGCCGCCACGCTGAAGAGGTGCTGCTGCGCGTCGGGCGCCATCAGCACGCCGTCGACGCCGATCCACGCGATGCTGCCGAAGCCCACCAACGCCCGCGCCACCGAGTGTCGCCGCTGCCACGAGAGCACCAGCGCCGTCAGGTAGAGCATCACCGCGACCAGCGACGACGCCATCAACGCCGGCGAGCGCATGCGCGGGTCGAAGAACGCCATCAGGCTCAGCGCGAGCGCCACCAGGGAAATCTGGTTGAGCAGCCGCACGTGCTTCAGCTCGCGCGGGTCGAGGCCGTCGTGCGTGCCGAGGTTGGTCAGCCTGCGCAGCAGCTCAATCAATCTTCACCACGCGCAGCTCGACCCGGCGGTTCAGCTTGCGGCCCGCTTCATCGGCGTTCGACGCCACCGGCCGGTCGGGCCCGTGCCCCACCGCGATGATGCGGCCCGCGTCGATGCCCTTGCCCACCACCCAGTCCTTGCAGGCCTTCACGCGCCGGTACGAGAGTGAGCGGTTCGACGCCGCGTCGCCTTCCGACGAGGTGTGGCCCGAGAGCTCGACCTCGGCCCGGGGGTTGTCCTTCATGAACTGCACGATCTTCTGCAGCTCGACGAACGATTCCTTCTTCAGCTCGGCCTTGCCCTGGTCGAAGAGGATGTTGGCGAGGTTGAGCGCCTCGCCCACCTTGAGCTGCTTCGAGTCGAAGGTGACCGTCTTCGCCTTCTCGAGCCTGACCACCACCTCGGGGTTCTCGTCGCCCTGCCCGATGTCGGCCGGCGCCGAGCCGTCTTCGTAGCCAGCGAGCGAGCCCGTCACGACCTCGAAGCCCGTCGGCACGTTGGCGAGCGTGAAGGTGCCCTCGGCGTCGACCACCACCGTCGTCTTGTCGGCGAGCGTCACGCGCGCGCCGGGCAGCGGCGTCTCCGAATCCTTCTCCACCACGCGGCCGTGCAGCGTGCCCTTGCAGGTGTTCTCACGCTTGCGGTTGACCAGCAGCCGCACGAAGTCGATCGCGAAGCCGTCGGGCACGCCGAGCGCCTCGTCGATGAAGACCGCCAGCTCGGGCTTGCCGGTGAGGTCGGCGTAGAACTCCTCGGGAATCGGCACGGTGATCAGCTTGCCGACCGGCCCGCCCTGGTCGATGGCGTTGAGCACCTTCTCGAACTCGGCGAAGCGCTTGCCGTTGAGCGTCACCACGA
Source organism: Myxococcaceae bacterium (assembly GCA_046351675.1). Classification (GTDB taxonomy): domain Bacteria; phylum Myxococcota; class Myxococcia; order Myxococcales; family Myxococcaceae; genus Archangium_A. The sequence continues at coordinate 789,593 of JAXLYB010000002.1, read as the reverse complement.
AGTGCGAGCACATCGACGGCGACTGGAAGTCGTCGATGAAGACCTGCAGCCACGCGTCGCGCACCGTCGCGCCCTTGAGCGAGGCGAGCGGCAGCTTGAGCGCGGCCGGCTTCGTCAGCTTCGGGTCGTACGAGCCCGAGTACCCGTCGGAATTGCAGCCCGCGGCCTTGTCGGGCCTGAACTTCGAGCTGAGCAAGATGCGGTCGAACGGCGCGGTGTCTTCCTTGCGCGCTTCCCACGGGTAGCCGTGCGCCTCGGTCATGCGGCCGCAGAACGGGTCGAAGCCCTCGGGCCAGTCGAAGCCCAGGTTGTCGACGTCGCCGGTGCGCACGATGTACTCGGCCTCGAGCGTGTCTTTGAGCGCGGCGGTCTGCGCCTTCCACGCGCGGTCTTCGGTGACCGTCTTGACCTGCGCGAGCACGAGCGACGGAGCCAGGATCAGCAGCGGGAGCGTTCGCATGGCGCTCCTCTTACCCCACGCTCACTCGGTCTTCAGGCAGTCCGGCTGCGAGTGGTAGCGGTGCTTGAAGGGCACGTAGACCATGCACGACTCCTGCTCGTCGGTCTTGAGGCACACCGTCTGGCACGTCTCGTACTTGTCCTGGTGCTTGCGCTTGAGCGCCTGCCCCGTGCGCGTGTCGACCACGCGGTTGTACGCCTGCGGCTCGGCCTCTTCGTCGCCGTCTTCTCCGACGGAGTGCAGCGAGGTGATGACGCCGAAGGTGGTGCCCTTTTCCCACATGCCGCGCTTCTCCTTCATCGCTTCCTGCTGCGCGGCGAGCACGTCGGGGTCGGGCTTCTCTCCGTCGACCGCGTACGCGAGGCCGTGACCCGACCGCGCCATCTCGATCGCCAGCTTCGGGCACTTCACCAGCAAGCGCTTGTAGCCATCGCGCTTGAGGTCCGTGGTGCATTCCCATTCTTGCGACGCGGCCACGGTGCTCGACTTCTTCGCCAGCTCGTAGAGCTCGGCCGGCTTCCACTCGCCCCACGAGTGCACCGGGCCGTACGCCTCGAGCGTGTTGTAGCCGACCAGCCGCGTGCCCGTGCCCTTCAGCAACCCGTCCTTCACGTTGAAGGAATCGCCGTCGGTCCACCGCACCTCGGTGCGTTCCCCGTTGAGCACGATGAAGCCGAACGCGTCGTGCTTGTTCTTCGACGGTTCCTTCTTCTTCTTGCTGCCCGCCACCGCCTGCGAGGCCAGGAGCACCACGATGATCAGCACGAACGACCGCATGCGCGCACCGTACGGCGAAGCTCAGCGCTCGGTCCACTTCACGTGGTAGGTGCAGCTGCCGTCCGGGGCCATGTTCCACGTCGAGACCATGTCGGCGGCGCCCGTCGCGCGGCCACCTTCCTCGACGACGCCCGCGAAGTACGAGGGCAGGCCGTTGACGTCTTTGAACACCAGCGTCGCCTCGCCGCGCCCCGCCGAGCTGAACGTCGCCTCGATGTAGTTGTTGCCGCTGCGCATGCTGCGCGTCATGCGTTCCAGCGAGCGGCGCGTGCCGAGCACCCGGAGCACCGCCATCATCGCCGCGCCCATCACCGTGCGCGTCAGCCCGCGAAACGCCTCCGCCCCCAGCGCCCGCAGCGCGTCTTCTTCATTCAGCTCGGGGAAGACGTGCTTCGCGGTGAGCCGGTACCAGCGGCCCATCTTCTCTGCCGGGTACGCGGGGTCCGGCTTCTTCGACAGATCCAGCCCGTCGGCCTTCAGCGCTGCGCGGAGGTCGTCGGACACCCGGCCCTTGAGCGCGCGGTGCCACAACCCTTCCACCACCGTGTCGAAGTGCAGCCGCTGGTCGTTCACCCGCATTCCGATCGTCAAAATACGCGGACTTGGAACCTGCCTGAGAGGTCTGTTTGCGATCTGCCGCGTTTATGGATACTCGTATCTCGCCGCGACGAAGCAAACGACGTCGTGGCCGGGGCGCATGTTGCGACCCGTTTTGAGATGGAAAGCAGAACAGCAAATGGCACTTGGTACTGTGAAGTGGTTCAACGATGCGAAGGGTTTCGGTTTCATCGCGCAGGACGGCGGCGGCGACGACGTCTTCTGCCACCACACCGCGATCCAGGCGGACGGTTTCCGCACCCTCGCTGAGGGACAGAAGGTGGAGTTCGACGTGAACCGCGGCCCGAAGGGTCTTCAGGCGGCGAACGTTCGCGTGGTCGGCTGAAAAGCCACTCTGACTTCTGAGAAGTCCTTCGAGGCCCGGTCTCCGCAAGGAGGCTGGGCCTTCGTCGTTTCGGCCGCACGGTCACCTCACTAGAGTGCCGCCCGTGCCTCTTCGCCTGACCGTCGTGGCGCTCACGCTCGTCACGCTCACCGCGTGCCGCTGCGCGAAGGTGAACGACGACCTCGACTACCTCTGTGACACCGACGCGGACTGCCTGAGCACCCAGCGGTGCGTCGGTGGACACTGCTCGCGCTCGGCCTCGGGTGGTGGCACCGCGACCGGTGGCGGCGCGAGCGATGGCGGCGGCTCCGGCGGCGGGCTCGGTGGCGGCACCGGCGGAGGCGCGGGCGGTCTCGGCGGCGGCACCGGTGGCATGGGCGGCATGGGCGGCGCCAACGGCGGAGGGACCGGCGGCGGCGTCTCGAACACGTGCAGCCCCGCGACCTGCGCCGGCTGCTGCCGCAACGGCTTCTGCGACCTCGGCACCACCGCGACGGCGTGCGGCACCGCGGGCGCCGCGTGCCAGGTCTGCCCCAGCGGCTCGACGTGCGAAGGCGGCACCTGCACCGGCTGCGACACCAGCAACTGCGCGGGCTGCTGCTTCAACGGCGTGTGCCAGTCGACCGCCGCGACCACCTGCGGCACCGGCGGCGCGGTGTGCACCAACTGCCAGTCGACCGCGACCGACCGCTGCGTGGGCGGCGCGTGTGTCTGCGGCACGACCGGCGCAGCGTGCGGGCCGAACCAGATTTGCCTGTCGGGGCGCTGCCAGTGCAACGCCGCGTCGTGTCCGGGCTGCTGCGATGGCGACGTCTGCCGCGCGCTCTCGGCGGCCACCTGCGCGCCCGCGGGCCAGACGTGCGCGACGTGCGACTCCACGCGCGCCAACGGCTGCAGCGCCACCGGCACCTGCGCGTGCGGCACCGGCGGCGCGTGCGCGGTGGGCCAGCGCTGCGCGGCCGGCACGTGCGTGTGCGACGCGACGAGCTGCCCGAATGGCTGCTGCGACAACGGCGTGTGCCGCGCTGGCACCGCCGACATGCTGTGCGGCACTGGAGGCCAGGCGTGCCAGGCGTGCGCCAACGGCTGCGCCAACCAGCAGTGCACCGGGTGCAACTCGTTCAGCTGCCCCAACGGTTGCTGCCAGAGCGGCACGTGCGTCGCGCCGATGACGCAGAGCGCGACGTCGTGTGGTGCGGGCGGCGCGTTCTGCGCGAGCTGCCCCGCCACCGCTCCCTCGTGCGTCGGCGGCGCGTGCACCTGCGGCGATGCGGGCGTGTGTGGCCCCGGCCAGACGTGCCAGGGCGGCCAGTGCGTGTGCACGCCGTCGAGCTGCCCCGGCGGCTGCTGCAACGGCACGGCCTGCGTGTCCCCCGTCACCGCGGCGAGCTGCGGCGCGAACGGCGGCGCGTGCAGCGCGTGCAACGCCACGCTGGCCGATTCCTGCCGGGCCGACGGCGGCTGCGGCTGTGGGCCCACCGCGCCGTGCGCGAGCGGGCAGCGCTGCGTGGCCGGCGTGTGCCAGTGCGACGCGACGAGCTGCCCGGGCGGTTGTTGCGCGGCGGGGATGTGCGTCGGTGCGCCGACCGCCACGCAGTGCGGCACCGGCGGCGCGGCGTGCGGCGCGTGCGCGAGCAACGCCGACACCTGCAGCGGCGGCCAATGCAAGTGCGGCTCGGGCCCGGCGTGCGGCGCAGGCCTGGTCTGCCAGGGCGGCGCGTGCGTCTGCACCGCGACCTCGTGCACCACCGGCTGCTGCACGACGACGCCCACGGTGGCGTGCGTGCAGCCCCTCGCGCAAGACCTGGCGAAGTGCGGCGCCGGCGGCAGCTCGTGCAGCAACTGCAACCCGACGTACTCCGATCGCTGCCTGGGCGGCTCGTGCAGCTGTGGCCCGGGCGGCTCGCCGTGCCCCGTGAACAAGGCGTGCGTCGGCGGAGTGTGCGTGTGCAACGCGACCTCGTGCCCCAACGGCTGCTGCGACGCCGCGGGCGTGTGCCAGAGCGGCCAGAGCGGGACCGCGTGCGGAAAGATGGGCCAGGCCTGCCAGTCGTGCGGCGCGCAGAGCTGCGTGAACCAGGCGTGCACCGGCTGTGACATGGCCTCGTGCGGGAGCGGCTGCTGCTCGAGCGGCGCCTGCACCGCGCCCACCCCCGGCGCGTGTGGCCTCAACGGCGTGGCGTGCGTGGCGTGCGACCCGGCGAAGGCCAACCAGTGCACCGGCGGCGTCTGCAAGTGCGGCGGGAACGCGGCGTGCGGTGCGGGCCAGCGGTGCAGCGGCGGCGCGTGCATCTGCGATTCCACCAGCTGCCCCGGCGGGTGCTGCTCGGGCACGACGTGCGTCAACCCGACCACCACCACCGCGTGCGGCGCGGGCGGCGGCATGTGCGCCAACTGCTCGACCAACCCGCGCACCAGCGCGTGCGGCACCGACGGCGGCTGTGGCTGCGGCAGCGGCCCGGCGTGCGCCCCCGGCCAGCGCTGCAACGGCAGCCAGTGCATCTGCGACTCGACCAGCTGCCCCACCGGCTGCTGCGACGGCAACACCAACACCTGCCAGCCCGGCACCTCGTTCAGCGCGTGCGGGAGCGGCGGCGGCACGTGCGAGGTGTGCGACTCCTTCTCCACCTCCGCGTGCACCGCCGGCGCCTGCACCTGCGGCACCGAGGGCGTGTGCGGTGGCGGTCAGCGCTGCCTGTTCAACCACTGCCAGTGTGACGAGCAGAGCCTCTGCGGCGGGTGCTGCTCCGGCACCCAGTGCGAGGCAGGCGAGATGAACCAGTCCTGCGGCACCGGGGGCCGCGTGTGCATCAACTGCAACGGCATGCAGTGCTTCCAGGGCTTCTGCCAATGAGCGTTCGCCTCCAGGCGCCACACTGTCCTTCGTGCGGCGCGCCCATCGACGTGCCGGTCGGCGCCGCGCGCGTCACCTGCGGCTACTGCAACACCAGCCTCGTCATCGACGAAGAGCGCGTCTCGACGCGCCGGCCCCCGCCGCCACCGCGCCCCGCCTCAGACGACGACGAAGCGCCCTTCCCCGAGCCCGACGCGACGCTGTGGGCGAAGGTCTTCCCGCGGTTCGAGCTGTCGATCATCGAGCAGAAGATTCCGCAGGCGCTGCCCGAGCTCTTCGTCGGCCTCGAGCTGGGCGACGAGCGCTTCGCCTTCGTGTCGCTGCGCGTGGTCGACAAGGACGGCAAGCCGCTCGCGTTCGACCTGCAGCCCGCATTCGACGCGCTGCGCACCTCGCTCGAAGACGACGGTGACCCGGGGCTCGCGGGCAACCTCGCGCTCGAAGCGCTCTGCCAGAAGCCGTTCGACCACCGGCTGGAGTGCGCGGTGGTGCTCTTCGAGCCGCGCCACATGCGCGTCACCTCGTACGCCGCCGGCTTCGCGTCGGGCCTCATCTGGGCCTCGGGGGAAGAGGGGCGCACCATCACCATCGACGGCAACCGCGCTCCGCTCGAGCGCAAGATGCTGCGCGAGGCGTCAGACCACTTCTCGAACTCGCGCCCGGTGCACCTCGCCGCGCGAGACCTGGTGCTGATTCCCTCGGCGGGCTTCATGGGCCGCGGCGCGCGCGGGTATTCCGAGGGGCCGCGCGTGCTCCACGAGGTCGCCAACGCGCAGCTGGGTGAAGAGCCGCTGCGCGTGGTGACGCTCGCGAAGAACGCCTTCTGGTCGGAGTTCCAGCGCCACCGCCGCTCGGTCACCGCGCCGGTCGGCGACGTGCGCATCGCCGCGGTGCGCGCCGTGTCTCCGCCGCTCGCAACCGCGCTGCCGCCGGGCTTCGTCAGCAAGCAGTTCAAGAGCCGCCGCTACGAGCTGTCGGTGCTCGCGCGGCCGGGCGACGCGCTGGAGTTGGTGCCGCTCCACAGCGACCGCCAGGTGCTGGTGTGGCTCTCGTCGACGCGCGGCCCGCTGCCCGAGGGAGCGCTGCAGCGCGCGCTGGTGCCCCTCAAGGCGGTGCTCGACGGCGACACGGGCGACAACGAGAACCCGCGCCGCGCCGGGCGGGAAGCGCTCGAGGCCCTGCAGGCGTCGGGCAACGACTCGCTGCGGCTCGCGGTGGTGCAGCTCTTCGACCAGTACGAGCGCGTGAAGTACTTCCGGCACGGGTGGAAGCAGCCGCTCTCGCTGGGCAACCGCGGCGTGCGCGGCGACGGCATGCAGCAGTTCGACGAGGGTGGCGAGGCCACGGTGCACGAGGGCCACCGCCTCTTCTTCCCCGGCGAGCTGGTGTTCGAAGGGCAGCACAGCGACGCGCAGCACTTCGCGACGCACTGGCGCGGTGGCAAGGCCTCGCGGCTCTACGAGGCGCTCGGCGCGCACTGGAAGACGCGGAAGACCGAGCGGGCGCTGCAGCAGCTCGCGCTGGCGGCGGTGAGCGACGAGCCGGGCGCGAGCGTCGGTGGGTTGATGCTGGTGACGGGAGTGCCGCTGCCGTGAAGGCCGCCGCGCTCGTGCTCCTGCTGACCTCGACCCTCGCGCACGCGCAGGTGAAGCTGCTGCGCCCCGGGCTGCAGGGCAGCAAGTCAGTGAAGGGCCAGTCGACGCAGGGCTGGCTCGCGCTGTGGCCCGACCGGCTCGCCGCCGCGAAGCTCGACTTCAAGAAGGCGCGCCACCCCATCGACGACGACGGCAAGCCCGAGAGCGTGATGACCGGCGTCGACGTGCGCGCGGTGGGCACCGACGAAGTGCCGCTGGTCTTCGTGCGCGGGCTCACCGCGCAGAAGCTGGCCCCGCTGCTCGTCGGCGAAGACGTGCCCGCCTTCCTGGGCGACCCGAAGAAGCCGCTCACCGTGCCGAACCTCGGCGATGGGCCGGCGCTCGAGTTCACCGTGGAGTCCTTCGGCGAGCGCGGCCGCCGCCTGGTGCTCAGCCTCGACGGCAAGCGGCAGGTGCTCTTCGAGGCGAAGGACAGCGACACCGACGGCTGGTCGCTCAAGTGGGTGGGCGACCTCGACGGCGACGGCCGGCCTGATCTCCTGCTCACCGCCGATTCCCACTACGCGGTCGAGACGCTGCGCCTGTTCCTCTCGTCGAAGGCGAAGAAGGGCGAGCTGGTGCGGGAAGTAGCGAAACTCACGTCCGAGGGCTGCTGAGCGCGGCGAGCTGTGCCAGCGTCGAGGGCGGCCGGAGTTCCCAGGGAGCGGTCATGTTCCGTCACGTCTCGTTGGCTCACTCGCTCGCGCTCGCCGCGGGCCTGGTGGCCGCGCTCGTCAGCCAGCCCGCCGACGCGTGCGGTTGTTTCGCGCCGACCACCACCGTCACGCCCGTGGTGCAGGCCGGCGAGCGCATCTTGTTCGCCGTCGACAACGGCACGGTGACCGCGCACATCCAGATTCAGTACTCGGGTGACGCGCGCTCGTTCGGCTGGCTGTTGCCGCTGCCTTCGGTGCCGACGCTGAAGGCGGGCACCGACGAGCTCTTCGACCGGCTGCTCGCCGAGACCGACCCCATCTACGTGACGCAGGGCAACGTGAAGTGCCGCTCGCTGACGCTGGGGTGCGCGGCGTCAGCGCCACTCGCGGGGCGCAGCGTCATCGACCAGAACGCCGACGCGGGCACCGGGCCGGCGGTGAAGGTCGGCTCGGTCGGCCCGTACGAGTTCGCGGTGCTCTCGGCGGCCGACAAGACCGAGATGATCAAGTGGCTCAACGACAACCGCTTCTTCATTCCCGCGGGCACCGAGACCGCGGTCGACCCGTACATCGCGCCCGGCTCGTACTTCCTCGCGCTCAAGCTGCGCTCTGACCGCGACGCCGGCGACATCACGCCGGTGGTGCTCGAGTACGCGGCCAGCTACCCGATGATTCCCCTCGTGCTCACCAGCGTGGGCGCGTTGCCGAACATGGGCGTGCAGGTGTGGCTGCTCGGTGAGGGCCGCGGCATTCCGCGCAACTTCGCGCACGTGGTCCTCAACGACTCAGTGCTCGACTGGGAAAGGGGCGTCTCGAACTACGCGCAGACCGTCACGCGCGCGGTCGGAGAGGCGCCCAACAAGCACGCCTTCATCACCGAGTACGCCGGCCCGTCGACACCGCTCAAGCTCGACCGGGCGCGCTTCGGCACCCAGGGCCAGCTCGCCTCGAGCGCCACGCTCAGCGAGTTCCTCATCGCGCTGAAGGTGCGCCGCTTCGGCGTCGACGACCCCCTGCCTCCGCAGCTGGTGGCGGTCATCGCGCACGAGCTGCCGGTGCCCGACCCGCTCGCCGCGCGCGGCATCACCGAGCGCGCGTGGGTGGAACAGCTCGACGTGTGGCTGGGCAGCTACCGCGACCAGCACCCCGAAGACTTCGTCGGCTACACCGCGACCTTCGACGCCACCTCGCTCGCGGCGAAGGTGTTCGAGGACTACGTGACGCCGATTCAGCAGGCGTTCGGGCTCTTCGACCGGTGGCCGAAGCTGACGCGCCTCTTCACCACCCTCTCGCCCGAAGACATGACCGCCGACCCGGTGTTCGCGTTCAACGCCGCGCTGCCCGACGTCGACCGCACGCACCGCGGCACGCAGGACTTCGGCTGCGGCACGCCCGAGGTCACCACCGAGCAGGGGTGGATCTACAAGACCGACCAGGACCGCTCGACGCTGCCGGCCGCGCTCAGCATCGCGTCGGTGCCCGAGGAAGGCGCGCCCACCATCCTCACCAACAACATCCCCGCCATCGGCAAAAAGGTGCGCGTGGCCGAGAACAGCCCGCTCACCAGCCAGCTCGGCTGCTCGGTCGACCCGCTGACGATGGTCTCGGTCGCTGCGGTGTGGGCGTTCTCGCGCCGTCGCCGCCGTCGCTGATCAGGCGCGCGCGGCCTGCTCGGTCAGCCCCCACACCTTCTCGGCGAGCGCGGCGTCGAGGCCCGCGGGGCTGGGGCTCACCACGTGGCAGTCCGACAGGTACGCGCCCGACTGGCCCTGGAGCTCCGGCGCCGTGGCCGCGAACACGCTCGTCGCCGCGCCCTGCGGAATGCTCTTCATGAAGAGCCCGCCGACCGCGCGGAAGATGACGCCCTGCCAGCCCATGCTGCGCGAGAGGTTGGTGTTGATGACGCCCGGGTGCAGCGAGAACGCCTCGACGCCCTTCGGCAGCCGCTTCGAGAGCGCCTTCACGAACAAGATGTTGGCGAGCTTCGAGTCACCGTACGCGCCGAACGGGGTGTACTTCGTCGGCTTCTTCTCGAGCGCTGCGACGAGCCGCTCGGGGTCGCCGCTCTTGTGCAGGTCGCTCGACACCGTGACGATGCGCGCGGGCGCCGACTTCTCGAGCGCGGGCAACAGGCCCGTGGTGAGCGCGAAGTGCCCGACGTGGTTGGTGCCGACCTGCAGCTCGAAGCCCTGCCGCGTCTGGCCCTGCGGCACGGCCATGATGCCGGCGTTGTTCACCAGCAGGTGCAGCGGCCGCCCGGACTCGAGGTACCGCGCGACGAAGCTGCGCACCGAGGCGAGGTCACCCAGGTCGAGCGCCTCGACCGTCAGCGAGCCAGCATTCGCGGGCAGCGCGCTCTTCCACTGCGCGACCAGCTCTTCGCCGGCCTTCACGTTGCGCACGGCGAGCACCACGTTCGCGCCGGCCGCGGCCAGCACGCGCGCGGTCTCGGTGCCGATGCCCGAAGACGCCCCGGTGACGACGGCGGTCTTGCCCGACAGCGACTGCCCCTGCAGCGCCTGTTCAGCGGTGGTCTTCTTGCCGAGGTTGCTCATGGGGCGCAGGGTGCAACGCGAGCGCGCGAGATGCCGTGAAGAAGTGTGAAACAGCGGGTACACCCGCCCCATGCGCTACTGGCTGATGAAGAGCGAGCCCGAGGTCTTCTCCATCGACGACCTCCAGAAGGCGAAGGTCACGGGGTGGGAAGGCGTTCGCAACTACCAGGCCCGCAACTACATGCGCGACGAGATGAGCGAGGGCGACCTGGTGCTCTTCTACCATTCCAACGGTGACCCCTCGGGCGTCGCCGGCGTGGCGAAGGTGAGCGGCGCGCCGATTCCCGACCCCACGCAGTTCGACAAGAAGCACGAGTACTACGACGCGGGCAGCGACCAGGACGACCCGCGGTGGATGATGCGCAAGGTCGCCTTCGTCGAGCGCTTCGCGAAGGTGGTGCCGCTCGAGGTGATGAAGGCCGACGTGAAGCTGGCGGGCATGCCGGTGCTCGCCAAGGGCCAGCGGCTCTCGGTGCAGACGGTGACGAAGGAACACTTCGCGCGCGTGCTCGAGGTGGCGAAGGCGAAGACGAGGGCATGACCATGAAGCCGACGTTCGTGAAGGCGGAAGAGGCGCTGAAGCTCATCAAGTCGGGCATGCGCGTGTTCGTGCAGGGCCAGGCGGCGACGCCGACGGTGTTGCTCGACGCGCTCGCCGCGCGGGCCAACGACCTGAAGGACGTCGAGACGGTGCACATCCACCTCGAGGGTGACGCGCCGCACGCGAAGCCCGAGGTCGCGCACGCGTTCCGTCCCAACGCGCTCTTCGTGGGCGCGAACATGCGGGCCGCGGTCGCCGATGGGCGCGCCGACTACACGCCCATCTTCCTCTCGGAGATTCCGCGGCTGTTCCGCACCGGCGTGCTCCCGCTCGACGCCGCGCTGGTGCACGTGAGCCCGCCCGACGCGCACGGGTACGTCAGCCTCGGCACGTCGGTCGACTGCTCGGTCGCCGCGGTGCGCTTCGCCGAGATCGTCATCGCGCAGGTGAACCCGCAGATGCCTCGCACGCTCGGTGACGGCGGCGTGCACGTCTCGCGCTTCTCGGCGCTGGTCGACGTCGACCGGCCGTTGTTCGAGCACGCGCCGAACGAAGGCAACCCCATCGAAGACGCCATCGGCCGTCGCGTCGCGGCGCTGGTGGAAGACGGCGCGACGCTCCAGATGGGCATCGGCGCCATTCCCGACGCGGTGCTGCGCGCGCTGCACGGGCACAAGCACCTCGGGGTGCACACCGAGATGTTCAGCGATGGCCTGCTGCCGCTGCTCGAGAAGGGCGTGGTCACCAACGCGTTCAAGGTGCGCCAGCAGGGCCGCACCGTGGCGAGCTTCGTGATGGGCACGCGCAAGCTGTACGACTTCGTGCACGACAACCCGGTCGTCGAGCTGCGCGAGTGCAGCTACGTCAACGACACCACCGTCATTCGGCGGCACCCGAAGGTCACGGCCATCAACTCGGCCATCGAGGTCGACCTCACCGGGCAGGTGGTCGCCGACAGCATCGGCGAGCGCATCTTCTCGGGCGTCGGCGGCCAGATGGACTTCATTCGCGGCGCGACGCTGTCGGACGGCGGCAAGGCCATCATCGCGTTGCCGAGCACCACCTCGAAGGGCGAGACGCGCATCGTGTCGACGTTGAAGCCCGGCGGAGGCGTCGTCACGACCCGCGCGCACGTGCGGTACGTGGTGACCGAGCACGGCGTCGCCGACCTCTACGCGCGCACGCTGCAGCAGCGCGCGAAGGCCCTCATCGCCATCGCCGCGCCACAGCACCGCGAAGGGCTCGAGCGAGAGGCGAAGCGACGCAAGCTGCTCTGAGCATCAGTCCGCGGTCAGCGCTTCCCGCACCGACAGCCGCGCGCGGTGGAGCCGGCTCTTCATCGCCGCGAGCGAGAGGCCCAGGCGCTCGGCGGTCGCCTCGCCCGAGAGTCCTTCGAGGTCGCGCAGCACGAGCACCGCGCGGGCCTCGGGGTCGAGCGACCGCAACGCCTCGTGCACCTTCGACACCAGCTCGAAGCGCGCCAACGCCTCGTCGGGCGGGAGCGCGTCGGCGGCGAGGGTTTCCTCGTGGGTGCTCGAGAGCGGCTCCCGCGTCTTCGCGAACGGGCGCAAGAGCCCGAGGCACGCGTTGCGCACCACGGTGAAGAGCCACGAGAGCACCGCCGGAGAGCCCTGCACGTCAGGCCGTCGCGCCAGCGTGGTGAAGGCTTCCTGCACCGCGTCGTCGGCGTCGAAGCCGTCGCGACAGACCCGTCGCCCAAAGCGATGCACCCGGTCGTGGTAGGCGCGCACCAACGCCGCGAGCGCCGCGTCGTCACCGGCCACCGAGCGGTCGAGCAGCTCGCTCACGCCGTCCTTCTCGGACAGGTCGAGGCGCCCATCAAGCGGTAGCCGAGGCAGGTGCCCACGAGCGCCGTCGCCAGCAGGTACACGCCCGTGCCCCCCGCCGCCACGCGCGCGAGCAGAGGCCACTGCGCCATCACCACCGCCAACGCGACGCCCGCGATGGCCAACACCGCGCGACCGATGCGATCTGCCGTTCCCACGTTCATGTTCATGGGAGGAAGAGGGGCGACCGGCAGGAAGGATTCACGAATCACGTCTTCAGCTTCCACACCCGCGGCGGCCGGTCGGTCACGCTGTCCCACGCAGGGTTGGGCTCGAGGGAATACGTCGCGAGGCACTCGAGCTCGGCGTGCGGCAGGAAGCTGCGGCCGGGATCTCCGATGAGCACCTGGGCGCCACGCGACGACAGCTGGCGCAACCACTGCCACACGCGCCGGGCCAGCGCGTCCTCGTAGAACACGTCGCCGACCAACACGACCTGCCAGGACTCGTCGACGCCGATGACGTCGCGGCACCGGGCCTCGAGCTGCACGCCGTTGAGCGCGGCGTTGTGGAGCGCGTGCCTGACCGCGTGCGCGTCGATGTCGGTCGCCAGCACCGAGCGAGCGCCGCTCCGCGCGGCCGCGATGGCCGAGACGCCGCAGCCGGTCGCGAAGTCGAGCACCGTGCGGTCGCTGACGAGCAGCGGCGCGTCGAGCACCGCGCGGGCCAGCGCGAGGCTCCCCGGCCAGGCGTGGCCCCAGAAAGGAGGCTCTTCCTGCTTCGAGGTCGTCGCCTCCAGCGCCTCCCACAGGGGCACCGGCGCGTCGGCGAGCTCCAGCACCAGCTCGGGACACAGCGAAGGCCGGCGAGGAACCAGCTGCGCCTGCAGCGCCGCGCGCATCGGCAAACCCTACGGCGCTTCGCAGGCCCGTGGAAAGGATTCACGAAATCGGCGCGAGAAGGGTCATGCTCGAAGCGATGGACCTCGCCCGCCTGCTCGAGCGCCGCGACGACCGCCAGGAATGGGCGGTGTATGCCGACTGGCTGCAGACCCGCGGCGACCCCCGCGGCGCGTTGATGTCGCTGATGCTCTCGCGCGAGGCCTCGCCCACGCCGGCGCTCGCCGACGCCGTGAAGTCGCAGTCGCGGCTCTTCACCGAACTCACCCCCGACGCGCTGCAGACGCTCGAGACGCGCGGTGCGCCACGGCTCGCGCCCGTCTTCCGCCGTGGCTTCATCTGGTCTGCGGGCGCGCAGGAAGACTCCGACTTCGAGGCGCTCTCCACGCACCCGCACTGCGCGATGGTCGACCGCGCCCTCCTCCACCCGCAGTCCGTCGAGCAGTTGACCTCGTGGCTCGAGTCGCTGCGCACCCCGGCGCCGTGGCGCTCGGTCGAGCTCGAGGTCGACGCGACGCAGACCGCGCTCCCGCTGCCGCTGCTCTTCCAGCGCGCGCCGCGGCTCGAGCACCTCGCGCTCACCGGCCGTGGCCTCACCCTCGCGACGAAGTGGGAAGGCGCTCACACGCTCCGCCACCTCAGCCTCGTCAACCCCGCACCGGCCTTCGCCGCGCTCGTGCCGCTCGCGTCTCTGCGCCGCCTCGACATCCTCGCCGAGTACACCTCGTACGGCGCGCGCGTCGGCACACCTGACCTCGACGCGGTGCTCGAGATGCTCCGCGGGTGGAACGGGCTCGAGCACCTGCTCCTCGCCGGCCGTGTCGGACCACGCACGCGCGCGGCGCTCATCGCGCCGAAGAAGCCCCAGCACTTCGCGGTGCGCAGCGTCGACCCGAACGAGCCGCACACCAGGCACCTCGTCGAGCCGCTCGAGACGAGCTTCGCGGTCTTCAACCGGCCGCTGACCCAGGCCGACGACGCGGCCCTCACGCAGTTCGCGAAGCTCGCTGGTGTGAGGCGCCTCGAAGCGCGTCGCGCGACGTGGGGGCGTGCCAGCCTGCTCGAGCTGCGCGGTGACGGCGACGCGCCGCTCGTCCCCCGGGTCGCCGCGCAACAACTCGCGAAGAAAGACCGCCGGCTCGACGCGCTCGCGTTGAGCGTGTCGGGCTCGAACAACGCCGTCAGCGCGTGGAGCTTCGGCCCGCACGTCGCGAAGGCCGACCTCGCGCGCGACGTGCTCCCGCTCAGCCGCCGCGAGAGCGCGCACTACCAACGCGCGCAGACCACGCGCGAACTCCTCGAGGCGCTGCTGGGCATCGACCCGGGCCTCGACGCGCTCGATGAAGTGCGTGACGCGCTCGACCTCGGCGCGGCGTCGATGCTGGTCGGCGAAGCGCCGGACGCCGCAACGAGACTGCGCCTCTTCACCGACCTCGAAGCGCAGCCGGAGCAAGAAGAGCGCGACGAGTACGACGAGGAGTCCGAAGACGCCCTCGACCAGGAATACGAGGACGACGAGCCAGACTACGGCGAGGACTTCGTTCCCGACCCGCACGGCGCCGAACCCATCAACGTGCCCGACTACGGCCCGGCCCCCGAGCCGGCGCCTCCCACCGCGGCCCCGTTGAGCGCGAAAGCCGACGCACCCGACGACGACCCCGAAGACGACCTCGAGCCGCCTGCGCGCGACGCCTACGAGCCCGACGCCGAAGAGGTGTGGACGCAGGGGCCCGTCGACCTCCCCGAGCACCACCGCGGCCCCATCGGCGAGACGTTCGACGACGCCGAAGCCGAAGAGCGCGACTGGGTGCCTGCCGGCGCCGCCCCCGGAGAGCTCGCCACGTGCCAGCACTGCCACCAGCCACGCGAGCTCCTCCGCTGCTCGGTCTGCCGCGAAGACGTGTGCGCGGTCTGCGCCGGGCCGAAGTCAGCCGAGGCGTGGGACGACGGCCGGGAATTTTCCTGCGCGCAGTGCACGCCGCGCACGGGCCGCTCGTTCGCCGTGAGCCGCGTGCGCCCGCGCAAGTGAGGCGGCTGATCAGCGGTACTGCGCCGCCCAGATGATCAACGAGCCGGTCACCAGCCCGAGCGCGCCGAGCACGATGCCGGTGATGGCCCAGCCCTTGTTCCCCACCGGCGGCATCGCGTTGGGGTCGACGCGCCTGAGCCCCACGACGCCGAGAATCAGCGCCAGCACCGCGAACGGTACGAAGACCAACCCGATGGCGCCCATCGCCACCGACGAGCGCGCGAGCCGGTTGTCGACGTAGGTCGACCAGTCCTTCTTGAGCTCGTCGCGCGGCACGGGAATCTCGAAGAACAGCCGCGAGCGCACGTTGCGAATCGCGCCGAACACCACGAGCCCCGGCATCGCGGCCGAGACGATGGCGAACGGCCCCACCGCGAGGAGCATCGCCACCCCGAAGAGCGCGACCACCAGCCCGAGCGCCGGCCTCGCCCACCGCTGCTTGAAGAACCACGCGAGCTGCACCACCGCCAGCACCAGGAGCCCTCCCGCGAGCACGAGGTCATCGCCCCTCAGGTGTCCCGCCAGCGAGCTCGAGCCGACGCCCAGCGCGGCAAGCAGGTTCGTCGCCCCGCCGAGCAGGAAGAACCACGAGAACCCGTCGCGCCGCTTGCCCCAGAACTGCAGCCGGTACGCCTCGAGGTAGTCGACCTCCGGCAACACGACGCACTTCTCACAGTAGACGTGCGCGTCGAGCAGCCTGACGTCGAGCGCGCACAAGAAGGTGCCGCACCGCTCGCAGGTCTTCTCTGCCGGCGCCCCGTGGGCTGCGCAGACCGCGCTCATCGGCCGACATCATCTCTCGACCTCGCCCACGATTGCATCGAACATCCCGCGTCTCATGAGCACCGACAGTCCGACGCCGCCGCTGACGCCCGAACAACTCGAGGCCCAGGCGCTGGAAGCCGAGAAGAAGTGGCTCGCCGAGGTCTACCAACCCGGCGCGGTCGAGATGACGGTGCGCTCGGTCATCACCGGCATGCTGCTCGGCTGCCTGATGTGCTTCGCCAACCTGTACGTGGTGCTCAAGACGGGCTGGTCGGTGGGCGTCACCATCACCGCGTGCATCGTGGCGTGGGCCATCTGGACCGCGGTCGCCAGCGTGCTGGGCCCCAAATGGCGCATGGGCATCCTCGAGAACAACTTCATGGGCAGCGTGGCGTCGGCCGCGGGCTACATGACCGGCGGCGGCAACATGGCGGCGCTCCCGGCGTTGATCATGCTGACCGGGCAGCGCCCCGACTCGACGCTCCTGATGGCGTGGTTCGCGTGCATCGCGGGCCTCGGGGTGTTCGCGGCCATTCCCATCAAGCGGCAGCTCATCAACCGCGAGCAGCTCATCTTCCCCACGGGCACCGCGACGGCCGAGACGCTGCGCGCGCTCAATGCCAAGGACTCCACGGGCGCGAAGCAGGCGCGCTTCCTCTTCGGAGCGGCCGGCATCGCCGCGGTCATCGCCTTCCTGCGAGACGCGAAGACCCCGTGGAAGCAGTGGAAGACGCCCTCGGAGTTCTCCCTGCCCGTCGACTTCCACGGCAAGCCGTTGCTCGACTGGACGCTCGGCATGGAAGGCAGCGTGCTGATGCTGGGCGCGGGCTCGCTCATGTCGTGGCGCACCGGCTGGTCGTTGTTGCTCGGCGCGCTGATCACCTTCGGCATCGTCGCGCCCGAGATGGTGAGCGAGGGCGTCATCGCCGAGGTGAGCTTCAAGGTGATGGCGAAGTGGACGGTGTGGATGGGCGCGGCCGTGCTCGTGTCCTCGGGCCTGACCAGCTTCGCGTTCCAGTGGCGCAGCGTGCTCAAGAGCGTGCGCTCGCTCGGCGCGCTCTTCAGCCGCAAGAAGGACGGAGAGAAGGACCCGCTCGAAGACATCGAGGCGCCGCAGACGTGGTTCCCCCTGGGCTTCCTCGTGCTTGGGCCGCCGCTCGTCGTGCTCGCGTGGGTGATGTTCGACATTCCGCTCTGGGCCGGAATGATCGCCCTGCCGCTCTCGGTGGTGATGGGCGTCATCGCCGCGCGCGTCACCGGTGAGACCGACGTCACGCCCACCAAGGCGCTCGGGCCGGTCACGCAGCTCACCTACGCCGGCCTGCTCCCCGGGCAGCTCGCGCCCAACATCATGTCGGCGAACATCACCGGCGGCGTCGGGTTGCACGCGGCCGACCTGCTCACCGCGCTCAAGTCGGGCTACCTCGTCGGCGCGAACCCGCGCAAACAGGTCATCGGTCAGTTCTTCGGCGTCTTCGCCGGCGCGCTGGTCATCGTGCCGCTCTTCAACCTCCTCGTGCCGACCGCCGACGTGCTCGGCAGCAAGGACTTCCCCGCGCCCTCGGTGATGGTGTGGAAGAACGTGTCGGAGATGCTGGTGAAGGGCGTCGAAGCGCTCCACCCCACGGCGCGCTGGGCGGCGCTGGCGGGTCTCATCGTCGGCACCACGCTCGCCATCCTCGAGGTGAAGGTGCCCAAGAAGATGAAGAAGTACGTGCCGTCGGCCTCGGGCCTGGGCATCGCGATGGTGTTGCCCGCGTGGAACAGCATCATGATGTGCATCGGCGCCGGCCTCGCGGAGTACTTGCGGCAGAAGAAGGGCGAGAAGGAAGGCGACGCCATCACCATGCCCATCGGATCCGGCTTCGTCGCGGGTGAGAGCTTGATGGGCGTCATCATCAAGGTGCTCATCGCCATCGGTTGGATGCAGAAGTGAGCACCCCGCGGCCGGAGACCGAGTTCGAGAGTGCCATTCGCAGCGAGAGCAACCGCGCGCTGCAGCTCGGGAGCCGTCTCGCCGTGGTGCTCGCCATCGCGTCGGTGCTGGCCACCGTCGGGCTCGCGGTCAGCAACCCGGCCTTCTGGCCCGCCACCATCTTCCCCGGCGCGTGCGTGGTGGTCGCCCTCGTGGTCTGGCTGTTCGCGCGAAAGGAGCGCGTGTACGGCCGCGCGACGTGGGCCATCTTCCTCGGGTTCGCCAGCGTGCCGACGCTCTCGCTGGTGTTCTTCGAGCGGATTCTGCCGTGGGGCGCCGCGACCTACTTCTTCGGGCCCATCGCCGTCGGGTGGACCATCGTGGTGCTGCTCACCGGCTTCACGCTGCAGCCGCGGCTCTCGGTGGTGGTCGGCGTGTACGCGGCCGTCTCGTACCTCGCGACCTTCGCGCTCGCGCGGCCGCACCTGCTGCAGCTGCCCGAGAGCATCGACTCCACCTTCCGCGCCGACGTGCTGGGGTGGGAAGTGCAGCTCATTCGCTCGATGTTGCTGGTCGGCATCGGCGTGCTGGTCGCGAGCACCTCGTCGTTGACGCTGCGGCTGCTGGGGCGCGTGCGTGACGAGGTCGTCGAGCGCGAGGCCGTCAGTCGTCTCTTCGGGCAATACGTGTCGGAAGACGTGAAGGACAAGTTGGTGAAGGGCGGCGCGCACCTCACCGGCGAGCGCAAGGTGGTGGCGGTGTTGTTCAGCGACCTGCGCGGGTTCACCACGTTCTCCGAGGGGCGCACGCCGGCGGAGGTGGTCGAGTTGCTCAACCGGTACTTCGACGCGATGGTGCGCGCCATCAGCCAGCACGGCGGCACGGTCGACAAGTTCATCGGCGACGCGGTGATGGCGACGTTCGGCGGGCTCGGCACGCTCGAGAACCCCGCGAGCTCCGCGCTGGCCGCGGCCCGGGAGATGCGCCGCGCGCTCGCGTCCCTCAACGCGGCGTGGGCCCACGAGGGACTGCCCCAGCTCGACAACGGCATCGGCGTGCACTTCGGCGAGGTGCTGCAGGGGCCGATCGGCGCCGCGCAGCGCAAGGAGTTCACCGTCATCGGCGACGTGGTGAACACCGCGTCGCGGCTCGAGAGCGCCACCAAGGAGTTGGGCGCGCACGTGGTGGTGTCGGACGCGTTCGCGCAGGCGTTGTCTGAAGCCGAGCGTCAATCGTTGCGCGCGCTCGGAGAAGCGAAGCTGAAGGGCAAAGAGCGGGGCGTGCAGGTGTACGCAGCCGACTGATCAGCACGAACTCCGAACTCCCTCTCCTCTTCAGAGGAGAGGGCCGGGGTGAGGAGAGTCCCGCAGGTTTGCGCTCGATGCTTCTCTCCTCACCCCAACCCTCTCCTCCTCGGGAGGAGAGGGAGTTGAACTTCGATGTCCCACCTGCACCGCTTCAGGAGTCCAACGCACATGCAGCGAACCCTCCTCGCGACGGCCGTACTCGTGCTATCGGCGTGCCCCACTCCCTCCGGCACTGACGGCGGTCGCCGCGATGCCGGCTCGAACCCCGTCGGCGGCGGCTTCGGCGGCGGCTTCCCCGTGGGCAGCGGCGGCGATGGCGGCGGCACTCCCTTCGGCGGTGGCGGCGGTGGCTTCCCCGTCGGCAGCGGTGGCGACGGCGGCGGCACTCCGTTCGGCGGAGGAGGCGGCTTCCCGACCGGCGGCGGTTTCAGCGACGGCGGCGGCGCCCCCGGCTGCGGCACCTCGGCCGTCACCACCACCATCAACCGCAGCCCGCCCCCCGCGCTGAGCGGCGGCACGCTGACCGCCCTCGCCGACGGCTCGCTCGTCATCGGCGACCCCGACCGCGCGAAGGTGTGGCTGGTCGGCAGCGACTTCCGCACGGTCACCTCGGTCTCGCTGCTGACCGGCGACGAGCCGGGGCGCGTCGTCGAGGGCCCCGCGGGCAAGGCGTACCTGACGTTGCGCCGCGGCGCTGAGCTGCTCGAGGTCGACGTCACGACGCGCGCCACGCGACGGCTCGCGACCTGCCAATTCCCCCGCGGACTCGACTGGAACGCAACCACGCAGCGCCTGGTCGTCGGCTGCCTCGGCGGCCAACTCGAAGAGCTGGAGCCCGTCAGCGGCGCCCGCACACCCCTCGCCTCGTCCCTGCCCCTCGACGACGTGCGCGACGTGGTGGTCGATGGCTCGCGCGTGCTGATCAGCACCTTCCGCGACGCGCGTGTCTTCTCCTGGTCCAACGGCGTCACCACGCCGCTCGCGCTCGACGGCGGCACCGCGACCGAGGCGCACGTCGCGTGGCGCATGGTGCGTCAGCCCACCGGCGGCGCCGCGTTGCTGCGGCAACTCCACCAGACGAGCGTGGTGCCCGAAGCGTCGTGCGGCGCGTACCTGCCGGGCTTCGGCTTCTCGGGCGACGCGGGGCTGCTCACGACTCCGTTGATCGGCGTCGAGCTGGTGCAGGTCTTCGGCATGGCGACCCAGCAGTCGCGCCCCGACGACTTCTCGCCGCTGGTGTTGCCGGTCGACCTCGCGGTCTCCACCTTCGGCCGCGTCGCGCTCGTCGTCGCCGGCAGCGGTCACGTCGAGGTGCGCGAGCCCGGCGGGCGCCGCGACCTCAGCTCGGTGCGAGACGGCCTGGGCCACCCCAACATGCCCACCGCGGTCACGTTCTCCGGCGAGACGGCCATCGCCCTCTTCCGCGAACCGCTCAGCGTGGTGCGCCTCGTGCCCGGCGGCATCGCCGAGGAGCTGGTGCTCGGCGGCACGTCGAGCCTCGGCACCGCGTTCGACCTCTTCGACCGCGAGACGCCGTCGGGCCTGGCGTGCGCGTCGTGTCACCCCGAGGGCGGCGAAGACGGGCACACATGGCGCTTCACCAGCGGCCCGCGGCGCACCACGTCGCTGCGAGGCGGCCTGAGCACCACCGCGCCCTTCCACTGGGCGGGCGACCAGGCCTCGCTCGAGTCGGTGATGACCGAGACGATGACGCTGCGCATGGCGGGGCCGACGGTGAGCCCGGCGGTGGTGACCGACCTCTCGACGTGGCTCGACGCGCAGCCGGCGGTGGCCGCCTCCGACACCCTCGACGCGGGCGCCATCTCGCGGGGCAGCGCGCTCTTCACCAACCTCGGCTGCGTCACCTGTCACTCCGGCGCGCAGGGCACCAACAACCAGACGCTCGACGTGGGGACGGGCGGCGCGTTCCAGGTGCCACGCCTCACGGAGTTCGCCCACCGCCGGCCCTGGTTCCACGACGGCCGCATGACGGGCTTCGACTTCGCGTTCGCCGTCGACGCGGGCGACCCGCACGCCACCTCGCGCTCGCTCATCGCCGCCGACGAGGCCGACCTCTTCGAGTACCTCAAGTCGCGCTGAGCGCCGTTGCTCGGCGTGAGTTCCCTCTCCTCTTCAGAGGAGAGGGTCAGGGTGAGGAGTAAACCGTCGAGGGCGGTGTTATTCGACAGTCCGCGGTCATGGGCTCGTCTTCACACCTCGTCGCTGAGCTCGGGCCGACCAACACCGGCAAGACGTGGCGGGCCATCGAGCGCATGCTCGAGCACGAGAGCGGCATGATGGGCTTCCCGCTGCGGCTGCTCGCGCGCGAGGTCTACGACCGGGTGACCGCGCGCGTCGGCGAGGCACGCGTCGCGTTGGTGACCGGCGAAGAGAAGCGCATCCCGGCGCACCCGGCGTATTGGGTGTGCACCGTCGAGGCGATGCCGCTCGATCGGAAGGTCGACTTCCTCGCGGTCGACGAGGTGCAGCTGTGCGCGCACCGCGAGCGCGGGCACGTGTTCACCGACCGGCTCCTGCATGCGCGGGGGCGCAAGGAGACGTGGTTCCTCGGCGCCGAGACGATGCGACCATTGCTCGCGAAGCTGCTGCCCGACGTCTCGTTCCGCCGCAGCGAGCGCTTCTCGCAGCTGAAGAACTTCGGCGCCAAGTCGCTCAAGGGGCTGCCGCCGCGGTCGGCCGTCGTCGCCTTCTCCACCGAGCGCGTCTACGAGCTGGCGCAGTCGCTGCGGGAACTGCGCGGCGGTGTCGCGGTGGTGCTCGGTGGGCTCTCTCCACGCACACGCAACGCGCAGGTCGCGATGTACCAGGCCGGAGAGGTGCAATACCTCGTCGCCACCGACGCCATCGGCATGGGCCTCAACCTCGACCTCGAGCGCGTGGCCTTCGCGTCGCTCTCGAAGTTCGACGGCTTCGAGCAGCGCGACCTCACTGACGACGAGCTGGGACAAATCGCCGGTCGCGCGGGCCGGCACGTCCGCGACGGAGAGTTCGGCACGCTCACCACCGCGCCCGCGCTCGGGCCACGGTCGATCGCCGCCATCGAGGCGCACCGGTTTGCGCCCGTGACGCGGCTCATCTGGCGCAGCGTCGACTTCGACTTCAGCTCGCCGCGCGCGTTGCTCGACTCGCTGGCGGTGGCGCCGAAGAGCGACGTGTTCACCCGCGTCGAGCGCGCGGACGACTTCGACGCGCTCAAGGCGCTCTCGCAGGACGGCGAGGTGCTCGCGCTGACGGGCACGAGCGAGCAGGTCGAGCTGCTGTGGGACGTGTGCCGCATTCCCGACTTCCGCAAAGGGCTGCTGGTCGAGCACGTGCGCATCGTGAAGGAGGTCTTCCTCCAGCTCGCGCGTGGCACGGGGCGGCTGAGCGACGATTGGCTGCAGCAGCGCGTCGCACCGCTCGATGACTTGAAGGGCGACCTGCACACGCTGACGGCGCGGCTCGAGGCCATTCGCACGTGGACGTACATCGCGCATCGGCCGGCGTGGGTGCGCGACGCGGCGGCGTGGCAGCAGAAGACGCGCGCCATCGAAGACGCGCTCGGAGATGCGCTGCACCAGCGCCTGGTCGAGCGCTTCGTGCACCGCGCGCAGGCGGCGAGGCGTCGGCGTGCGAGTGGAGCCCCTGAGAAGGCGAGCGGCCCCTTCGCGCAGCTCTCACAGTTGCTCGACGGAGGCCCGACCACCGATGACTTCGTGCAGCGCGTGGTCGATGCGCCGTACGGTGCGTTCATCGTCGACGCGCTCGGCCGCATCTCGCTCGATGGCGAAGTACTCGGCCGGCTGGTGCGGGGCGCCGACCGACTCACGCCGGGCGTGGCGCTGGTCGATGGCGACGCGTGGAACGGCGGTCAGCGTGCGCGCCTCGAGCGGAGACTCACGGCGTGTGCGCGAGACGTGGTGGCTGAAGCGATGGGCGATTTTCCCGCGGTCGCGCTCGGGAGTGATGGTCGACCGCCGCCGTTGCGCGCGCTCGCATTTCGGTTCGCGCGTGGGCTCGGCGTGGTGCGCCTCGATCACGACGCGGTCGAGCAGATGCAGCTCCTCGACGCCGATTCACACCGGAGTCTCGACGCCGCGGGGGTGCGCCAGGGCGCGCGATTCCTCATCGTCGAGCGCGCGGCGACGGCGACGGCTCTCAAGCGCCGCGCGTTGCTGACTGAGCTCTTCGAGAGCCAGCCACCACCTACGGGAGCCCCGACGACCGCGGTGCTGGGGCGTGACGTGATGAGTGGCCGTGACGCGGTGGCGTGGGGCTACGAGTGGTTGGGGCCCCTCGCAGTGCGCTTCGACGCACTCGAGGCCCTGCTCGCAGTGATGAAGGACTCAACGCGGCTCACGCGCACGTTCGACGTGCTGAAGGTCGAGCCTGCGGTGCGCCCGATGTTGGAGAAACAGCTCAAACTGTCTCCCTCTCCCCCGAGGGGGAGAGGGTCGGGGTGAGGGGAAAACAAAACTGCCTCGAGGGTGGTTGATGTGCTGCTCACCCGATGCAGTGCCGAACGGCGCGCGTGCCTCTCGCCGCGAGCGCCTCGTGACTCGTTCACGCGCTCTTCGTGAAGCGCACCGGGTAGAGAAAATGCTCTGGGAGAACAACTTCTCTACCCAGTGGTCGACCGCGGTGCGTCTGCTCAACCGTGCGTGAACGTCGCTCGAAGCCGAGGGGCTGCATCGCCTGATGCACGGCGCCAACCCATCACACCGCGCGTCCCACTCGAGCCCGGCAGTTGCTTCCCCTCACCCCGACCCTCTCCCCCTCGGGGGAGAGGGAGTTCGTTCGCTCACGCCTCGACGGAATCGGGCGGCCTCGTAATCCACGCCGCGATGAACAAGTCGATCTCCCCGCGCATCACGTCCTTCACGCGCGGTGAGCCTTCGCCGGTGCGCGGATCTTCCACGCGCGGCGACTTGCCGACGAAGTAGCGCCGCACCTCGGCCCCACCCTCGCCCTGCCCGCCGAGCAACGTCATCGTCAGCGCCTTCAGCTCGAGCGGCGGCAACGAGCCCACCAACGCCACCTCGCGCCCCGTACGCTCATCGCGCGCCGACACCTCGGTGCCGACCTTCTCCACGAACGACCCCGCGCGGCGCTTCACTTCCTTCGCGTCGAGCGAGAGCGACTCGGGCACCTCGACCTCGCCGTGCCCCGGCCGGTACAGCCGCACGTACGCCGTCAACCGCACGTCGTCATCGATGCGCCGGTGCGTGCCCTTCTCCCCCGAGAGGAAGCCGTACACACCCGGCCCATGGAGGTGCAGCACCGCGCGCGCCGGCTCCTGGCCTTCCGCCACGATCTTGCACTCGTAGCCGCGCCGCTCGGCCCACCCGGAATAGAGCGTCACCAGCTCGCGCACGAACGAGAGGTTGCCGTCACCCGTCGCGCCCGCCTGGATCTCGAGCCACGCATCATCGACGTCGCGCGCCCCACCCGCGGCCACCCGCGCCTCGGCCAGCCGCACCTCGCGAGCCGCCTCTTCCACCGCCCGCACCGCGCTCGCCAGCTGCAGCTCGCCCTTCGCATCACGCGCCCTGCGCCGCGCGACCTGGCAGAGCTCGCGCAACCGGTCCAACTCACCCAGCTGCGCATCCATCGCGCGGAAGCTGCGCAACACCGCCGCCGCCTTCTCGCCATCGTCCCAAAAGCCCGGCGCCTGGCTCTGCGCGAGCAACTCTCTGCGCCGCGCCTCGAGCTCGGGCCGCTTCGCCGCGCTCGCCACCGCCGCCGCGCGACCGATGTACGCCTCGGCCTCTCCCACCAGCGCCTTCTGGTCGAGCTTCTTCTTCGTCACCGACGCGCCCGCACTCGGCAGCTGCGCCTGGGCAGTCGCTTCACGCTCGCGCGTCACCCGCGGCTCAGCCACGGCGTGCACCGTCGACTTGTGCGCCACCACCTTCACCGGAGTCCCCGGAGGCAGCGGACGTCGCGCAATCTCCACCGCCAGCGCCGCGGTGAGCGTCTTCTCAATCTCACGCTGCAGGAAGCGCGCGCCGTGCGACGGCGAGTAGCCGCGATCGACGAGCATCTCCACGACCTCGGGCGCGACCTCCACGTCCAACTGCCGCGCGCGAATGCCCTCACGCTCGAGCACGCGCCCCACCTCGCGCTGCGCGATGCGGCGAATCTCGACCTTCCCGAGCGGACGGAAGTGGCACAGCCCGTCAAAGCGATTCAGGAACTCCGGGCGGAACGTGCTCGAGATGCGCCGATCGATCTCCGAGATGAGCTCGTCGTCGCCCCGCCTCGCCGTGAAGCCGATGGGCTCGCTGCGGTACACCTCGGCGCCCACGTTCGACGTGCAGACGATGAGCGTGTTGTTGCAGGGCACCGTCTCGCCGGCCGCGTTGATGAACTGCCCCTCGTCGAACAACTGCAGGAAGCGGTCGTGGCACTTCGCGTGCGCCTTCTCGAACTCGTCGAGCAGCAAGACGGTGAACACGCGCCCATCGAGGAGCTTCGTGATCTCGCCGCGCTTGCCCGACAGCCCCTGCGCCCAGGGGTTGCCGAACAGCACCTGCTCGTCACCGAAGTCCTGGTAGTCGGCCATGTTGATCCGCACGAGGCGGTCGGCCGCGCCGAACAGATATTCCGCGAGCAGCTTCGCGAGGTGCGTCTTGCCAACACCGGTCGGCCCCGCGAACAAGAACACGCCGAGCGGCCGGCGGGGATTGTTGAGGCCGGCCTTGAGCAAGGCGACCGAGCGGAGCACCGCCTCGACCGCGTCGTTCTGCCCGAGCAGGCGCGAGCCGAAGAAGCGCGTCACCTCATCGAGGTCGAGCGCCACCGCGTCGTCGGCCATGAAGCGCGGCAGCCGCGTGGAGTTGCAGAACCGCGCGAGCACGTCCTCGCCGCTGACCTTGTCCTTCGCGCCACCCGCCGCCTCGGTCACCGTCTCGCGCAACAGCTCGATGGCCTTGCGGGGCAGCCGCTGCGCCAGCAGGAACTTCACCGACAACCGCAGCGCCATGTCGCACGCCGACGCCTCGATGGGGATCGACTGCTCGACCTCCATCTCCTCGGCGACGCGCCCGAGAATCCACCGCGCGCGCTCGAGCGGCGGCTCGCTGACCTGGAAGAGGTGGAGCTTCTCGGCGAGCGTCTCGTCGCTGCGCAACAGCTCCTGCGCCGCGCGGGCATCGGCCTCGAAGATGAAGCGCACCCGGGCGGTGCGCAGCGCGCGAATCAAGACCGGCACGAGCGAGCTGCCCCGCACCTGGCCGACGTCGCGCATGAAGAGAATCGTGTTGGGGCGCTCGGCCGCTTCCTCGATGAACTCCTCGAGCATCTCCGCGGCGGCCTTGGGGGTGCTGGTGCGCGCGAAGATGCCCGCGGCGGTCATCTCGAGCACGCGCGCGTCGATGAGGCCGGGCGGCACGTTGCCCAGGAAGATGCGGCGGGCGAGTTCCTGCACCACCGCGCTCTTGCCGACACCCGCGTCACCGGCGAGCAGCGGCGCCTTGCCTCCGCGCGTCAGCAGCGTCGCGAGCTCGGCGGCGCTCTGATCGAGCCCGTAGCCCTCGGGGAGCTTGCGGGCCGCCGCGAGGGCACTCAGGTCGCGCTCGACCAGCGTCTCCGAGGAGTCGCGGTTGCCTTTGTTCTTCTTCGCCATGGGTGGTGTTCCCTCACAGACGGCCGAGCCGCGGCGCGCTGACCGACGATGGCACTTCGAGGCGAGCGGAGAGAGGGAAAAGACTCGCCCCTGGCTCCCTCTCCTCTTCAGAGGAGAGGGTTGGGGTGAGGAGAGAACCCGCAGGTCGGCGCTTCGACGTTTTACTCCTCACCCCGACCCTCTCCTCTGAAGAGGAGAGGGAGTCACGTCCAGCGGTCGAGGAACGTCCCGAGCAACACCCACCGCCGCGCCTTCGCCGACCCCTGCAGCGGCGTCGTGTAGTGCCAGAACGGCAGTCGGTAACACGTCACCCCACCGCGCGTGACGATCGACTCCTGCTCGCTCAAGTGCCCGTTGCGCTCGTACACGATGAGCTGCTGCTCGACCGCGCCGTTGCAGAACGTGAGATGCAAATCGGTGTACCCCTCACGCCCGAGCGGCTCATCAGGGTGATGGTCGTTGTGCGGCCCCGAGTAGTCCTTCGGGAAGTAGCAGAGCGCCTGCAGCCCCCACTGCTTGCGCAGCGGATACCCCGACAGCGCCTCGGCGAACGCGTGAAAGCTCTTCGACCGCAGCATCGCGATGAGCCCGACCTCTTCCGCCGCCGCCAGCGCCTTCGAGCCGTCCGAGTCGAGCATCGCGGTCCGCACGTGCACCGACTTGGGCAACTTCTCGCGGTACGCCACCTTCATGCCCCACGTCGCGCTCTTCGGAATCGCCTGCTCCATCACGAAGAGGTGCGGACCCAGCGCGCGCTCGAGCAACGTCACCACCGCCGACGACTTCTTCGCGTCGAGCAAGCCGGTACCCGAGACGAACCGTCCCTTCCCCTGCGCGAGCGCCCCCGACAGCCGCGGGTGACGGCCATCGAGCACGGCGCGCCCTTCACGCGACAACAGCGCGCTGAACTCGCGGGGAAAACGCTTCACAGCGCCGGCGCGCCCTGGCCGGTGACCCACTGCGAGGTGCCAATGAGCGAATCGACATCATCCTCGAGCGCGCTCAATTCCTTCGGCGCGGTCTCATCGCCCTTCGAGTGCTTGATGGTGCGGCCCTGGAACGTGAGCTCGGCGCCGGGCTGATCAACCGTCGTCGCCGTGAGGTACGCGTCCTTCCACTGAGAGAAGCCCGAGCCCTCGAGCCGCGCCTTCAACTTCCCGAGCGCCGCCGCGTCGAGCGTCGCACTCGCCGCGCCCTTCACCAGCGTGTCGCGCTCACCGTTGAACTCCACCGCGCCGCTCTCGAGCACGCGCACCGTGTACGAAGGACACCGGCCGTTGCACGGCGTGCGCTTGAGCGCGACGACGAGCGCAGCATCAGCGGCGGGCTTCGCTTCCGGCGCCGTCTTGCACGCCACCAACGAGGACACCGACAGCACCAGGACGAGGAGGGAGCGCATGCGCATGCAACGGTGCTCTACCACTCGCACTTCCCCCGCTTCAGTGAAGATTCTGCGCCCCGGCCGCGTCTGAAAAACCATGACCGCTGCCGCGCTGACGCTGGGTTTCCACCGCCTGCCTGCCTCGAAGAGCGAGTCGAAGGCGCCCGCACGAGCTGCGCGGTCGCGAAGTCTCGCGAGGCGAGCGGTTGATGCTACGGTGCGCGCCGCTTTGGCCACGGACGACCTCACGCTCGTCGAGCGCGTACGCACGGGAGATCAGCGTGCGTTCAAGCTCCTCGTCGAGCGCTACCAGCGCAAGGTCTACGCCGTCGCGCTCGGCATGTTGAAGGACAAGGAAGAGGCGCGCGACGTCGCGCAGGAGGCCTTCGTCAAGGTCTACCGCTACCTCGACCACTTCAAGGGCGACGCGAGCTTCTACACGTGGCTGTACCGCATCACGGTCAACATCTGCATCGACGTGATTCGCAAGAAGGGCTCGGGCCGCGGCGACGAGCACGTCGAGTTCGACGAGAGCGTGAAGATGGACACCGCCGAGGCGAACATCGGCGCGCTCGGTTCGCGCCTGGGCACCAACCCGCAGAAGTCCGCGCTGCGGGCCGAGCTCGCGCAGCGCATCACCGCCGCCATCGGGCAGATCCCCGAGGCGCACCGGCAGATCCTCCTGCTCCGCGAGATCGAGGGCATGAGCTACGAAGACCTCAGCCGCACCCTGAAAATCCCCAAGGGTACGGTCATGTCGCGCCTCTTCCACGCGCGCCTCAAGATGCAGAAAATCCTGAGTGAATACCTGGAGTTGGATGAGTCGAAGCAGGGCGTCGGCAACGAGGAGGGCCAGTCATGACCTTTCTGCAGCCAACCCCTGAATTCTGCTCGGGCCTCCCCGTTACGATGGTCAGCGCTCCTGATCAGGTGGTGACGTCATGAAGAACCCCGCTCGCGAAAAGTTCCTCCCGATGCTCTCGCCCTACGTCGACGGCGAGCTCACGCCCGAGGAACGGCAGCTGGTCGAGCAGCACCTGGCCAACAACAAGGAGTCCGCCATGCAGGTCGCTGACTTCCGCGCTGGTGACGCCATCATGCGGCACGCCCTCGAGATGCAGGCCGACGAGGTCGACTGGAAGGGCTTCACCGACGACGTGATGTCGAAGGTCACGCCCGACAAGCTCCCCCTCTTCGAGCGCCTCAAGCTCAGCTTCAGCGAGATGTTCACGTACCAGCGCGGTCCGCTCGTGGCGGGCTTCGTCGGCGCGGCGGCGGCGGTGGCCATCATGGTGCCGGTGACGCTCAAGCTCGCGGCGGGCACTCCGCACGGCTACGGCGCCGAGCAGGTGCGCGTGCAGACCGTGTCGGTGCAGGAAGACTCGACCGTGAAGCCGGTGGTCATCGAGACCGAGGGCGGCGACGCCATCATCTGGGTGATGGACGGTGATCAGCAGCCCGACGGCGGCAAGAAGAAGAAGAAGGACGGCGAGCACAACGAAGAGACGCTCACCGACGATCCGGAAAACCAGGGGGAGCTGTGACGGGACTGCTGTCCATCGCGATGCTCATCGCCGCGCCGGTGCTCGCCGCCGACCCGGTGGTGCCCGTGCAAGCCGACGTCGTCTATGCGTCCACCACCGCTGGCCAGGTCGACCCCGCGCTCACCCGCATGCGCGACGCGATGGCCAGCAAGGTGAAGTACCAGACGATGAAGAAGCTCGACGGCAAGAAGCTCGAGCTCGTGAAGGACAAGACGCAGACCGTCGCGCTGCCCAACCAGAAGACCGCCGAGGTCGTGTTGCAGTCGGTCTCGAACGACAACGTCGCCACGCTGAAGGTGAAGCTCCCGCCGACCGAGGCGACGTACTCGCTGGCGCGCGAGAAGGCGCTGTACCTCCAGGGTGGGCCCCACGACGGCGGCGACCTGTGGTTGGTGCTGAGCCAGCCCAAGTAAGCAACTGAACGTCTAAGCTCCGCCGCGCATGTGGGCCGCGCTCGTCGCCATCACGGCAGGTCAGCTCGTCCTCGGGCAGGTCGACCCGAACGCCGGTGAGCAGACGAAGACGGTCATCGTTCCGCTCGACCCGGTGCCGCAGCCGGCGCCGCAGCCCGCGCCGCAGCCGCAGCCTCAACCCGCGCCGCAGCCACAGCCGATGCCGGTCGTGGTGCAGCCGATTCCCCTCGCGCCCGACGCCGGTGCCGCTCCCTCGGCGTACCCGCCGCCCTCGGCGTACCCGCCGCCCGCGTACGACCCGTCGCAGCCGGGCACTCCTGGTGACCAGGGCAAGAGCACGCCGCCGCCGGCGTACATTCCTCCCGCGAACCCGTACGTGCCCGACGCGGGTGCGCCGATCGACCCCGCCTCGCGCCTCGTGCTGCGCGGCGCGCTGGAGTCCGACCTCGGCCTCTTCCCCTCGGGCTTCGGCGTCAACGGCTTCGACCTGACGGCGGCGATTCATCCCGTCATCGCGTTCGGCGTGGGCGACGACTTCTTGATCGAGCTGGGGCCGACCTTCCGCTTCCGCCTCGGCGACTTCCCTCCCGACAACCGGCCCACCGACATCGGCGGCTTCCTGCGCGGCCCCGACTGGGACGAGGCGTCGGACTACGGACAGATTCTGCAGACGCTGCGCATCGGGCGCGAGAGCGGGCCGTTCCACATTCTCGTCGGGCCGGTGCGCAAGAAGACGCTCGGCCTCGGCCACCTGCTGTGGCGCTACTCGAACCAGGTCAACCCGAACTACCACCCGTCGGGCGGTGAGCTCGCGGTGCGCCTCGGGCCGGTGCGCGGGCAGTTCTTCGCCTCTGACGTGCTCGGCGCGCGGCTCTTCGGCGGTGAGATCGGCTGGGACATCGGCGGCACCTTCACGTCGGACCCGGAGATCAAGGACCGCTACGGCCTCGCGCTCGAGCTGGTGCACGACCAGAACCTCGCGGGCCGCCCGTTCCGCCCGAGCCCCGACGACCCGCTGATCACGCTCGGGCCCTCGACGCTCTTGCACCTCGACGCCACCGCGGTGCTGGTGCGCAACGCGTCGCTGCGGTGGATGGTGCTCGCCGGCATCGGCTCGCGCGCCAACAACAAGGGCGACCTCGGGCTGGTGGTGGGCATGACGCTCGACGCCACGCTGCAAGACCTCGGCTTCTCCACGCGCGTCGAGCTGCGCAAACAGAACGGCGGCTTCCGCCACGGCTTCTTCGGGCCGATGTACGAGCTGCAGCGCTTCGTCGACATCGGCTTCCACGGCCCGGGCTTGAGCGACGCCGTGCTGCCCGACAGCGGCTCGGTCTTCGGAGAGCTCAAGGTCGGCCTCGGCTCGCGCATCACCATCGACACCGCCGCCGAGTGGTTCTTCTTCAACCGCCTCGACATCGACGGCAGCTTCTCGTTCGCGCTGATGAACGACTGGTTCTACGGCCTGGGCCACCTGTCCATCCTCGGCATCGGGCCCGCGCCGCGCTTCTCGGTGACGGCCGGCTTCCGCCTGCGCGTGTTGCCCAGCCTCTACCTGACCACCGAGGGCGGCACGCTCTTCTTCCCCCAGGCCGACGGGAGCCTGCTGCGCGGCATCACCGGCTCGGTCGGCGTGGGGTTCGACTTCGAGAAGAAGTAGCCGGAGTTGCTCGGTGAAGTGTTTGTCGCACACGCGAAGTGTTCAGCGACCTCGCAGATCGCGAGCAATCTCGCCCCGCGCTGTGGAGATAATGGCTGCATGAGCGCCTACCGCATTCGCACCGGTGACACGCTGTCGGGCATCGCCTCTCGCTACAACACGTCGGTCTCGGCGCTGATGCGCGCCAACCCGTCGATCAGCAACCCGAACCTCATCTACGCGGGCCGCACGCTCAACGTGCCCGGGTCGCGCGATGACTTCGCCACGCGGCCCTCGCAGTCGTCGCGTCCTCCGGCGCGGCCCACCGGCCCGTCAGGTCCTTCGGGTGACACGACTCCGGCGCCGGCGGGCTCGAGCCGCCCGTACGACGTGGCGCGCCAGTACCTCGGGTGGAACGCGCGCGACCTGAAGGTCTCGAACAACGCCGTCGGCCGCGCGATGCAGGACTGGGTGCCCAACAACGTCAACTGCGCCAACTTCGTCTCGGGCGTGCTCATCGCGTCGGGCCAGATCCGCCAGAACCAGGGCAGCGCGTCGGTGTACGGCTTGATGGGCAACCTCGATCGCGACCCCAACTTCCGCCGCGTGTCGCTCAGCCAGGCGCGCCCCGGTGACGTGGTGTCGATGCGCACGCCGGGTGGGCAGCACGTGGTGATGTTCGCGGGCTGGCAGAACGGGCGGCCGCTCTTCATCGGCTCGAACAACGTGAACCCCGACGGCAGCCAGCGCGTGAGCTACTCGCAGATGCGCTACCCGATCATGGCGATTCACCAGCACCGCGACTGACGTTGGGAGGCTGATCAGCAGTGGCACCGGTGGACGTGGGCTTGTAATCACTGCGCATGGCCGAGAAGCCGCCGCTCCCCCTGCAGATCCGGCTGTTCTCGACCAACCAGCGCCAGCTCCAGATCATCAACGGCGGCTCGCTGCGACTGGCCGACGTGTACTACCGCATGCTGCGCTGGCCGTGGCGCACGCTGTTCGCGTTCATCGCGGTCGCGTTCCTGGCCCTCAACGCGCTCTTCGGCCTCGCGTTCTGGGCCATCGGCGGCGTGCAGAACAGCGACGGCAGCTACCTCGACCACTTCTTCTTCAGCGTGCAGACGTTCGGCACCATCGGCTACGGCGCGATGTTCCCCGCCTCGCGCGCGGCGCACTTCCTGGTGGTGTTCGAGGCGCTGGTCTCGCTGGTGACGAACGCGATGGTGACCGGCCTCATCTTCGCGAAGTTCGCGCGGCCGAGCGCGCGCATCTTGTGGTCGCAGAACGCGGTCATCTGCGATCGCGACGGCGTGCCGACGTTGATGTTCCGCATGGCCAACGAGCGCGCCAACCACGTGGTCGAGGCGCAGCTCCACGCGGCCATCGTGCGCGCCGAGCGAACCAAGGAAGGCGAGCCGCTGCGCCGGGTGGTCGACCTCGAGCTGGTGCGCAACAACAGCCCGACGTTCATCCTCACGTGGACGGCGATGCACGTCATCAACGAGAAGTCGCCGCTGTGGGGCCTGACGCAGGAAGGGCTCGCGGCGCAGCAGGCGGAGATCGTGCTCACGCTGATGGGCCTCGACGACACCATCATGCAGACCATCCACAGCCGCACCTCGTTCCTCCCCGCGGAGGTGAAGTTCGGCCACAAGTTCGCCGACGTCATCGGGCAGGTCGGCGGGCAGCGGGTGCTCGACTACGGGCGCATGCATGGCACCGTGCCGGCGAAGCTCACGTGGCGCGCGATGGGCGTCGACCGCGACCCGGAGAACGTGCCGCCGTGAACGGGGCGAAGCCCTGCGCACCGACGAGCTGAGGCCGAGGTCCCGCGCAGGCATCGCGCAACCTCGCTCGTGGTATCAAGCGCAGCATGCGCCTTCGCCTGCCGCTGGTGGTCGTGGTGGTCGCTGCAAGTTGTTCGTCACCCTCGAAGCCCTGCCTCGCCGGGGCGCAGCTCGCGTGTGATTGCGCGTCGGGCAGCCGTGGCATCCAGGTGTGCAACGACGACGGCTCCACGCTCGGACCGTGCGTGTGCAGTGACGAGGCGGCGCCGAGCGACCTCGTCTACGAGCGCGACACCGGCACCTTCGTCGTCGGCGTGCCCATGGTGCCCGACGCTCCGTCCAACGCCGGAGGCACCATCACGCGGTACACCGTGACGCCCGCGCTCCCGCCGGGGCTGGGCCTCAACCGCGCAACCGGGGTCCTCAGCGGCACCCCGCTCGAGGTCTCTTCCTCGACCGAGTACACGGTGACTGGCTCGAACGCCGCGGGCTCGACGCAGACCGTGCTGCACATCGCCGTGACGGCGCCCGCGCCGACGGCGCTCTCGTACTCGATGAACCCCGCCTCGTATGCGCCCGGGCTGTCCATCGTCGACAACGTGCCGTCGTGGGCGGGCGGCACCCCGGTTCAGTTCTCCATCGCGCCCACGCTCCCCGACGGTCTCACGCTCTCGCCCGACACCGGCATCATCAGCGGCGTACCGACCGCCCTCACGCCCGCCCAGCGCTACGTCGTCACCGCCTCGAATGCGGGTGGTTCAGCCAGCGCAACGCTCGACCTCGAGGTCCGCTGCCCGGCGGTCGCTCCGCAAGACGTCCACTACGTCGATGGGTTGAAGGGCGCCGATGACACCGCACACGGCGGCGGGCCCGGCGTCTGTGCCCTGAAGACCATCACCTATGCCCTGACGACCGCGACGGATCAGATTGAAGTGGAAGGCGCCACCACCGGCGAAGCGTTCTCCCTGCAGCTGACCGGCCGGCAGAAGCTCGGCTGCCACAACACCCGCCTCACGGGTGAGGTGCTGCTCACCGGCACGGCCAACACCTTGAGCGGGTGTACGGTCGACTCCCTCGGCGAGGTGAGGATTCTGTCCAACGGGAACCACCTCATCGAGAACGGCGGCCTCTCCGGGCGCCTGAGCAACGCGCTGACGACAACCGGACCCATCGCGCTGAGAGGCAACCTCATCGAGGGGTTCGTCATGTGGTGGGGCGACGTGACGGTGAGCATGACCAACAACACCTTCACGCCCGGCGGGCGGGTGACGTGCACCAGCCAGGGGCCGAACGTTCGCGGAAGCATGAACACCGGGCTGCAGAGCTGCGAGTGCGTCCGCTGCCCGTTCAACTGATGAGCTGATCAGCCGAGCAGGCGCTGCAGCGCGGCCACCGCTTCTTCGAGGCGCCACGGCTTCACCAGCACCGCGTCGATGCGCAGCCGCCGCCGCTCGGCCTCGCCCAGCTCCGACGCCATGCCCGACGAGACGATGACCGGCACCTCGGGGCGCAGCTCGCGGAGGTGGCGCGTGAAGTCTTCACCGCTCATCTGCGGCATCGAGAGGTCGGTGAGCACCGCGTCGAAGCCGGTGGGCGACGCGCGGAAGGCCTGCAGCGCCTCGCGCG
The DNA here is from genome assembly GCA_046351675.1 of Myxococcaceae bacterium. Taxonomy (GTDB): domain Bacteria; phylum Myxococcota; class Myxococcia; order Myxococcales; family Myxococcaceae; genus Archangium_A. Next base: position 754,451 of record JAXLYB010000002.1, on the reverse strand, counting down.
GGTCGTCGAACACCGTGGTGCGGTAGCCGAGCGTCTCGAGCAAGCGCGCCGACACGCGCGCCATGCCCGGGTGGTCGTCGACCAGCATCAGGTGCTGGCCGCTGCCGGGGCGGGCCAATTCCTCGGGCACCGGGGGCAGGTAGACGCGGAAGCGCGTGCCCTCGCCGGGCTGGGTCTCGACCACGATGGCGCCGTCGTGCGCCTGCACGATGCTCTGCACCACCGCCAGGCCGAGGCCGGTGCCTGAGCCGTCGAGCCGTGAGCTGAAGAACGGCTCGAAGATGCGCCGCGCGGTCGCCTCGTCCATGCCGACGCCGGTGTCCTCGACGGTGAGGCGCAGCCAGCGGCCTTCCTGCAGGGGCGGGTTCCTCCGCGCGAGCGCGAGGTCGACGTCGACGGCCTCGAGCGTGACGGTCAGCGTGCCGCCCTTGTCCGACATCGCCTGCAGCGCGTTGGTGCAGAGGTTGGTCAGCACCTGGTTCAGCTGCACGCTGTCGCCGAGCACCTGCGGCACGCGCGGTGTCACCACCTCGCGCAGCTGCACGCCCCTGGCGGTCGGCTCGAGGAGGCGCAGGGTCTCGCGCACCAGCGGGGCGAGGTCGAGCGGCTTGCGCTCGGGCGGACGGCGCCGGCCGAAGGTGAGCACCTGCTGGGTCAGCTCGCGGCCGCGCGCGGTGGCCTCGAGGATCGCCTGCCCCACGTCGGCGGCCTTGGTCGGGCCCGACTGCAGGCGCTGCGCGTTGGCGATGATGACGGTCAGCAGGTTGTTCACGTCGTGCGCGATGTGCGACGCGAGGCGGGCCAGCGCCTCGTTCTTCTGCGCCTCGGCGAGCTGCTGCTCGAGGCTGCGCTGGAGCTGCTCGGCCTCGCGCTGCTGCGTGATGTCGCGGCTGATGGCGGCGAGGCGGTGCACCTCGCCCTTCTCGTTGAGCATCGGCACCATCGAGGTGCTCACCACGCGGCGGCCGGCGGGCAGCGGGTATTCCTGCTCGTAGAGCACGGGGGCCTTGGCGCGAATCGCCTGTCCCCAGCGGCTCTCGAAGAGGCGCGCGGCGACCGGGCCGACCACGTCGCTCGCCATGCGGCCGATGGTCGTCTCGCGCTTGAGGCCCGAGAGGCGCTCGGCGGCGGGGTTGATGTCTTCGCACACCACGCGGCCATCGGGCGTCACGCGGTACAGCACGATGGAGTCGTTGGAGTGGACGAAGAGCTCGTGGAACCGCGCCTCGGATTCCCGCAGCGCCTGCTCGGCGCGGGCGCGCTCGGCGCTCTCGAGGGCGAGGGTGAGGAGGTCGGCCAGCGCGTGCGCGAACGACGCCTCGCCCGATTGCCAGCGGCGCGGCGTGCCGTCGTGCTCGAGGCACAGCACGCCGGTGACGGTGCCGCGCGCGCGCACCGCGAGCGCCATGCCGGGCTGCTCGATGAGGCCCGAGGGCGCGTTGGTGGTGTCGGTCTCGAGCTCGACGGCGCGGCTGCGCTGGAGCCCGTCGAGCCAGGCGCGTTCCGCGGGGCCGAGCGGGAGCTGGCGGCCGGCGCCGTGGGTCTGGCTGCGGGTCTCGAAGCGTTCCACGAGGTCGAGCCGCTCGCCCGACGCATCGCGCAGCCACACGCTGGCGCGGATGATCTGCAGCCCACGCGCGGCGGCCTCGGTCACGCGCGCGAACGCTGCGGGGAGGTCGTGGCCCTGGAACGCCGGGTCGCGCGCGAGGCGCACCAGCTCACCGGTGGAGTCGCGCCAGCGCTGCTCGTGCGTCTCGCGGGCCAGCTCCTCGGCGCGCTCGCGCTCGAGGCGCACCAGCACGGCGCCGAGCACGTCGAAGTGCGGCCGCAGCAGGCAGTCGTGCCCGCCCTCGGTGAGCCAGCGCTCGACCGACGCTTCCTGGCCGCTGTCGGCCAGCGCGAGCACCGGCACCTCGACGGACAGCGCGTCGAGCACGCGCAGCCACTCGCGCACCGAGGGGCCGCCCTCGACGAGCGAGACCACGATGCACATCGGGAGATCAGAGGGCGTCAGCCGGGTGGAGGCCTCGCGCACGTCGGCGGCGCGGAGCACCTCGACCAGCCGCCCGCGGGCCTGCAGCACGTCCTTGATGCGCGCGGCGTCGGCGTCAGAGCCACCCACCAGGAGCACGTGCGAAGCCATCGACCGCGAGGCATACCACGCGCGTCAGCTGGCCGATCGCTTCGCGAACGCGAAGAACTGCGGCGCGAGCGCGGCCGGGAGGTGGCGCACCACGAGCCGCGCGGCCGGGTTGGCCGGGGCCCACCGCAGGAAGACCTCGTCGAGGAACTCGTCGCCCAGCTCGATGACGCCCGTGAAGTCGAGCTCGACCTCGCCGGCGCGCACGTCCATCAAGAGCAGGCGGGCGGAGAGACGGTAGAGCGAGCCGGCGCTGGCGACTTCCACGCGCTGGCGAATCGGCACCACCTTCGCGTAGCGCACCGCGCGCGCCTTGCCGCTGGCGACCAGCTTCCCTTCGCGCACGCCGGCCTGGAGGTACTTGTGCACGGCCTGGCGTGAGACGCCCGCGGCCTTCGCGACGTCGGCGCTGCTGAAGGGACGGCCTGAATCGATGAAGCGCTCGACGACGGCGTGAACGGCCATGCGCGCATGCTACGGGCCTGTTGTGGTCCGTCGAGTTTGTGGCCGTGGGTTTCGTCAACGGGTTGACGATTGGGGGGCGGTGGTTGACGGCGGTGGGGGCGTCGAATCGTCAAGTGCGGGCGGTGGTTGACGATTCTCAAGGTGGATCGTCAACGGCGCGCGAGGCGAGGCGGGGCGCGGGGTTGCGCGGGAGAATCGTCAACTCTGCTCCCTCTCCCCTCGCGGGGGAGAGGGTCGGGGTGAGGGGTGAAGCTGCGCTGTTCGTCCCATGCCCTGCCGAACGGAATGACGACTGCCACAGCCCATCTCCGCACCCGCGTCGGCCCGACCGTGCGTGAACTTCGCTCGTGGTCGAGGGGCTGCTCGCGAAGTGCAGTGCCGAGGCCCTTCACACCTCGCGTCGCCCTGAGGCTTGCCGCGCTTGGTTAGCCCTCACCCCAACCCTCTCCCCCGCGGGGGAGAGGGAGCTTTTGATTCTGATCAGGGCAGGCGCCACGCGTAATTCACATCAGGCACACAGCTCGGCGCGATCTTCACCAGCTCGAGCGACCCTTCCTTCGCGACGACCGGCGCCCCAGACCCTGCAAACACGATGGCGTAGTTGAAGAACCCATGCTGCGGCGGAAAGCCCGGCATGTAGAGCGGCGCCTTGTGGTGGAGGTACGTCGATCCGCCCGTCCACGCGAGGTGCGCGGCGTCGATGCGCAGACCACACACGTCGCTCTGCCGGCTGGCCGCGAGCAACAGCCGGTTCACCGGCCCGAAGTCGTCCCACGCGCTCGAGCCAGCTCGCTCGGGGTAGCTCCCCACGTCACCCATGGTGAGCGCCTTGTGGTTCCACGCCGAGACCGCGACGCACAGCCCGGCCAGCACCACGAGTCCACGCCCGCCCTTCTCCGGTGCGAGTGACGCCGCGACGCCGAACAGCGCGCACGCGACCGGCAACACCGGGAGCATGAAGCGCAGCTCCTTGTGCGCGACGAAGAGGTGCAACGCGAGGAAGAGCACGAGCACCACCGCCGCCGGCCACGCGCGACGCAGCGAAGCGAGCGCGCTCACCCCCAACACCGCGGTGACGCCCGGCATCGTGAGCCACAGGTGCTGGAAGAAGTACGTCCACGGCGCGGTGCCCCACCCCGCCCCGCGGTTCTCGACGATGTTGAAGCGCCAGTAGACGACCGCGCTGTGGAAGAAGCCGCCCGCCTTTGCCGTGGGCACGTCGTGCCAGGCCAGCGCGTCCCAGGTGCCGAACACCAGCGCCCACAGCACGAGCACGCCGAACACCTCGAGCGCGTCGCGCCGCTTCGCCTTCGCGTCGCCCGGCCGCACGAAGGGCACCGCCGCGAGCGCGCCGACGCACACCACGCCGCACTGCAGCCGCGCGATGGTCGCCAGCCCGAGCAGCGACGCGCCGACCCACAACACGCGGCGGCTCGACTGCGGGTCGAACAGCAGCGCCAGCCCCCACACCACCAACGGCGCCGCGAGGTTCTCGGCCATCGCGCGCGGGGAGAAGTAGAGGCTCAGCGCGCAGAGGCTCCACAGCGCCGACGCCGTCGCGGCTTCGAGCTCGCGCGCCCCGAACGCCCGCGCGAGGCGCCAGGCCCCGAGTGACGCTGCGCCCGAGAGCGCGACGAAGGCCAGCTTCACGACCGCGATGTACGCGCCGGGGCCCGCGCCGAAGAGCTTGCACAGCCACAGCCACACGGCGACGAAGCCCGGCACCGCCCACGTGCGCGCGCCCTCGATGAACTCCCACGCGACGAGGCCGTGGCCGAACACCAGGCGGTGGGCGGGCTCGAACGATTGGTAGATCTCATCGGGCCAGTTGATTCCGTCGTCGGTGAAGACGACGCGCGCCTTGAGCACCACGCCCAGCGCCAGCGAGCCGAACAACACCCCGCGTGCGAGCGCCTCGGTCGGCCACGGGCGCTGCGGAGTGGTCGACGGGCTCGACATGCGAGCGCAAGGCTTACCTTGGCTCACCTCGCCCCGGGCCGAATTTTCGTGCCCCGTGCGGGCTGTGCTCAGATGCGGCCTCTCGCGGGGGTTCCCATGCGCTCGTTCGCCGTTGCCATCCTCCTCATGGCGCCCTGTCTTGCGCGCGCCTCGTCGGTGCTCCTCGTGCCCGACGACGACGCCGCGCGCGCGGTGACTGCCGAGCTCGGCGACGCGTTCTCCGCCGCCAAGTTGACCGTGAAGACCGCGCCGCCCGGCAGCCCCGCCGTCACGTGCCTCGGCGACGCCGACCGCGTGGGGTGCCTGTCGACCATCGGGGAGAAGGCGAAGGTGGTGGGCGTCTTCGTGGTGAGCGGCGGCCTCAAGGGCTCGAAGGGCTCGCTCAACCTCGAGCTCATCGCCGGCGGCAAGGTGATCAAGAAGAGCACCACGAAGATCAGCAAGGGCAAGGTGAAGACGCAGATGAAGGGCCCCGTGGCGGCGTTGATCAAGCTGCTGCCGAAGGGTGACGCCGCGCCTGCGCCCGAGCCCGCGAAGGTGACGGTCTCCGAAGCGCCGAAGGAGCCCGAGCCCGCGCGCGTCGAGCCGAAGACCGAGCCGAAGGTCGAGCCCAAACCCGAGCCGAAGCCCGAGCCCGTCGCGGTGAACGACACGCCGAAGGTCGAGCCGAAGCGCGACGAGCCGAAGCTGACGCCGCGCGCGCGCCCCGACGATGATCTCGATCTCCGCCAACCTGCACCGACCGCGAAGAAGCCGAAGGTGGCCGCGTGGGTGGTGACGGGCCTGACCATCGCGGCGGCCGGCACCGCGGCGACGTTCGCGGGCCTGGGCATGAGCGCGAAGGGCCGGCTCGAGACGGTCGGCGCTGATGGCACGTCGGCGCTCACCTACTCCGAGGCGACGGCGCTGCAGCAGACCGCCAACCTCGATCTCACCATCGCGCTCGGCACCGGCATCGGCGCGGGCGTGGGCGCCGTGGTGAGCGGCATCTTGTGGGGGGTCGAATGAGCCTGCGACACGGGTGGCTCGTGGTGGTGGCGGGCGTGCTGTGGACCGGGTGCCAGTGCGCCCAGCTGCCGCAGAACGCGCTCTTCAAGTGCGAGGCGAACGCCACGTGCCGCGACGGCTTCGTGTGCCAGGCCGATGGTTTCTGTCACGAGTCCACCTCCGCCGATGCGGGTCGCGATGCCGGCGTGGATGCAGGCGTCGACGCGGGCGAGGTCGATGCCGGCATGGATGACGCGGGCGTCGATGCAGGCCTGGACGACGCAGGGGTCGACGCGGGCATGGATGACGCGGGCGTCGACGCGGGCATGACTGACGCGGGCTCCGACGCCGGGGTCGATGCGGGCATGGACGATGCGGGCTTCGACGCGGGCTGTGTGCCCACCGGGGCGATCGACGAGCCCGACCCCGCGCACCTCGACGTCGACTGCGATGGCTTCGACGGCGACCTGACGCGCGCGGTGTTCGTCGCGCCGTCGGGCGCCGACACCAACGCCGGCACGCAGGCGAGCCCGATGCAGACGCTCAGCGGCGCGCTCGGCACGGGCAAGCCGCAGATCTACCTCGCGTCCGGCACGTACGCGGCGGCTGCGCTCACCACCGCCGTGCAGATCTACGGCGGCTACACCGGCAGCGGCGCGTGGCCGCGCCAGGGCTCGAAGGCCGTCATCACCGGCTCGCTCACCGCGCAGCCCGTCGACGGTGGGCGGCTCGTGCTCGAGCAGCTCGACGTGCGCGGCGACGATGGTGCGGGTTCCGGCTCCGCCGCCGTGGCGCTGCGGCTGATCAACGTGCCGTCGGGCTCGCGACTCGAAGACCTCGTGCTGCTCGCCGGCACGGGTGCGAATGGCTCGAATGGCGCCGCCGGCGCTCCGGTCGCGAACGGCGTGGTGGGCGGACCGGGGACCGCGGGCGGCTCCGGTGGCCTCGCGGGTGCGGGCGGCGCGGGCGCTTCGTGTGGCGATGCAGGCGTGACGGCCGTCGGCTTCACGGGTGGCTCGGGCGGCACGATGAGCAACCTCGGTGGCGCAGATGGCGGTGGCCCCGCGGGTGGCACCGGCGGCGCGGGCATGGTGTGCACGGTCGGCGTCTGCAGCGGGAACGACGGCGCGAACGGGAGCAACGGCGCCGACGGCTTGATGTCGAACGCGCGCCCGCCCGAGCCCACGTCGGCGCTCGGCTCGATCATCGCCAACACGTGGCGCGGTCCGACGCTCGGCTCGTGGAGTCCAGCGCAGCCCGGCGGGCCCGGGAATGGCGGCGGCGGCGGCGGCGCGGTCGATGATCAGGTCGCGACGGTCTTCGTGCGCGGCGGCGGCGCGGGCGGCGGCGGCAGCGGCGGCTGCGGTGGACGCAGCGGTGACGCCGGTGGACCGGGTGGCGCGAGCATCGGGTTGGTGTTGATCGACTCGTCGCCGACGTTGCTGCGCGTCGCCATCACCACGACCGCGGGCGGTGTTGGTGGGACGGGCGGCGCGGCGGGTGCGGGCGGCACGGGCGGACCCGCGGGGACTGGAGCGGCTGGCGAGACGTCGGTGGCCAGCACTGGTGGCGCTGGCGCGAACGGCGGCGCGGGCGGACATGGTGGCCCCGGGCGGCAAGGGCCAGGCGGCTGGGGCGGGCCGGTGGTCGGGATTTTCTGCGCGGGGACGAGCGCGCCGAGCATCGACAACACCACGACGTGGGCCGCGGGTACGCCGGGGACTGGTGGTGCGGGTGATCCGGCGGGTCGCGTTGGCGCTCAGCCGGCGAGTGGGTTGTCGACCGGGTGTCCGTAGGCGCTGACAGTTTTCTCCTCACCCCGACCCTCTCCTCCTGGGGAGGAGAGGGAGGCAGGTGTGCTACCTGTGTCGCGAATGAAGAACGCGCTCGTGGCGCTGTTGGGGGTGGTGTCGATTTCGTTGGTGGGTTGCCGGGACACGGGGCTTCCGCCTCCTCCCGGGCCGGGCACGGTGCGCGCGACGCTCGTCACCGCGCTGCCGGGCCACGCCGAGCTCGAGCCCGCGAAGGGCGCGACGGTCACGCTGCTTGGCTCGACGCTGCGCGCGACCGCTGATCAAGACGGCAACGTGGTGCTGAGCGGCCTCACCGTCTCCAGCGGCCGGCTCTACTTCTCGAACGACAGCGACGGCGACGGCACGGTTGATCAATCGCGCCTGATCACCCTCGAGAGCGTGCATGCCGGCGCAGGCCACGACGCGAACCTCGGCACCATCGTGTTGAGCCGCAGCGCCACCGTCGTCGGCACCGTGAAGCGCGGCGATCGCGAGGCGTTGCCCGGCGGGCACGGCGGCATCAACGTCTTCATCCCCCTGCTCCCGCAGCTGACGTGGACCGGCGACGACGGCAGCTTCGTGCTGCGCGGCGTGCCCGAGGGGCAGGTCATCTTGAGCTTCTTCGCCGCAGGCTACCGGGCGGCCGTCACCACGCTCGACGTCGGGGCGGCCCAGGAGGTGCGGGTGGCGACGGTGGTGCTCGAGCCCGACCCGGGCGCTGCGTCGGTCGGGCGGCTGAGCGCGCTCGTGCATCGCCTCGACGACGACAGCCCCATCGCCGCGGTGCAGGTGCGCGTCGCCGCGCAGGGCAACGAGTCGTCCGCGCAGACCAACGCCGAGGGTGCGTTCGCGTTCGAGACGCTGCCCACTGGCGTGTACTCGCTGGCACTGGAGAAGAGCGGGCTCGCGCCACTGCGGCTCGACGGCGTGCTCGTCGCGCCCGGGCTCAACGACCTCGGCACGCTGCGCCTCGGCGAGGGCAGTGGCTCCATCTCGCTCGACGGTGGCCCGATGACTCCAGACGCGGGCGGCACCGACGCGGGCTCGGGGACGGATGCCGGGACCGACGCCGGCGCTGACGCGGGCACTGACGCGGGCACTGACGCCGGGACCGACGCCGGCACCGACGCCGGCACCGACGCGGGCTCCGACGCAGGCACCGACGCCGGAGTCGACGCTGGCTTCGATGCAGGCACCGGTCCGTTCGCCGCGACGACGAACTTCGTGGTGGTGCCGCGCAACCAGGTGGGCGCGCTCGACGGCACACCGAGCACCGGCGCCTTCCCGCTCCGCTACAAGTGGACGCAGACCGCCGGGCCCGCGGTGACGCTGAACGTGAACGACTCCATTTCGGCCGCGCAGCCGACGTTCACCGCCCCCGCTTCGAGCGCGCTGCTGGAATTCTCGCTGCAGGTGTTCGACCGCTTCGACGTGCCCAGCACCAACACCGCGACCATGACGGTGGGCGTGAGCAGCCTGCCGGTCGCGCGCTACGTGCCCGACGGCGGCCTGGTGTTCGGCTCGCAGACGCTGCAGTTGCAGTCGCAGTCGTTCGACGACGCCGGCCTGGTGCTGCTGCGCCACGACTGGCGCGTGACGGCTGGCTCGTCGGCGACGCTGGTGAGCGACGGAGGGCCGACCGCGCAGGTGACCTTCGGCGCGGTGCAGCCCGGCGACCCTGATCAGCTCGCGCGCGTCGAGCTGCAGGTGACCAACTCGGTGGGAGCGACCTCGCCGACCTTCTCGCGCGACTTCACCGTGCGCGGCCTCAACACCTCGACGTGGTCGGTCGCCGTGACGCCGGTGGCGGCGGTCAACGTCGGCGCGACCAACCCCACGGTGAACCTCGCGGCGACCTTCACGTTGCCCAACGGTGCGCCCACGCCGACCGTCTCGTGGTCGTGCAACCCGGCCCAGGCGCTGCTTGCGCCGACGTCGTTGACGCCTTCGTTCGTTGCGCCGACGGTGCAGGGTCAACCGCTGCAGGTGACGTGCACGGTGCTCGCGACGGGCGCGCCCCCCTTGCAGCCCTCGACGCAGAGCGCGAACACGGTCATCTCGTTCATCGACCAGCGCGCGCCGGTCTTCGTCTCGACCGAGGAACCCGGGCGCATGGGCCCGTGGGGCCGCACGGTGCGCTTCTCGGAAGGGCTGAACGCCGTGGGCTTCAACGCGGCTGGCTGCGCCGGACAGGCGCTGACCCCGATGAGCATGTTGCCGATCGGCAGCTACGCCCTCCCCGGCATCACCGCGCTCACGCAGCCAACGAGCTGCCCCTCGTACGCGCTCACCAACGCGACGGACCTCGCCGGCAACGTCGTCGCCACCACCAACCTCGGTGGCTTCGTGGGCCAGACGCTGTGGGAAGGCCCGTGGGTGTCGACGTCGCTCTTCGACGACCCGCGCCCGGTGTTGCCGTCGCTCAGCCAGGCGCCCGAGGGCACCTACGAGCTGATGCGCACGCCCCTGCCCCACCCGCCCGGCATCGAGCTGCTCGCGGCGAACGCTCCGGGCCAGCTGACGCGCTTCGACATCGACCCGCGCCCGGCGGACTCGGGCTGTCCGCTCACCACTGGCTGCACGCTGAGCGAGTCGACGCTGTCAGTGCCGTGGGTGGCCAGCGGCGCGGTCGCGGCGAGGCGCACCTTCGCGGGCGGTGACTCGATGTTCGTGGGCTTCGTGCAGACCGACGGCGGGCTCGGTCTCCTCGAGCGCGCCGGCGACGGCGGGTGGAGCGGACCGCTCGCGACGCCCGGCCAGCCCTTCTCATCGCGCGACGGCGGCGTCACGCACCTCGACGCGGTGCAGTTCACCGCGGGCGCGATCGATCGCTGGCGCTTCGACACCTTCTCGCGCACCTGGTCGCAGGGTGACCGCGTGGCGACGGGCGTCTCGAGCGTCGAAGAGGTCACCGGCAACGAGCGACAGGTCATCGCGCTGGTCGGCGCGGGGCGTGCGCTGATGGTGTGGACCTTCCGCGACGTGGCCAACGGCTGGCAGAACTTCCCGAGCGCGGCGACCACCTCGAGTGCGCCGGCGATGCGCGACCTGCAGGCGACGCAGATGTCGTGGACACCGACGGCGACGATGTTCCACGTCGCTTACTCGCGCACGAACGGCTCGCTGGGCTTGTACCGGCTCTTCGACAACCTCAACGCCTTCGGCAACTCGTTCGCGAGCGACCGCTCGTGGGGCGCGAACGGAAGCGCGGTCATCACCGGCGCCGACTTCGTCAATCGCGGCGAAGAGCTCATCGGCGTGCGCTCGGAGGGCGGGCAAATCCTGCTCTCGTACATGGACTACAACTCGATGGGCAGCCCGGTGCCGAGCACGCTCCTCAACGGGCCGCCGCGCGGCGGGGCCGGGCCGTTCCCCACGCAGCTGAACCTCACGGTGGGCTGCGAGGGCGTGTGGCCGCGGCTGGCGATGGTCGACGACCGGCTCTTCGTGACGTGGCAGGAGCGCTGCGTGCCGGAGCTGCGCTGGCGCGTGGTGATGCGCGTGGTGCGGTAGGGTGCGCGCGGTGAGCCTGCGTCCGTTCCTCGTCCTGCTGGCGCTGACCACGCTCGCCTGTCCGCCCGCGCCGACCCGGCGCTTCCGTTCGGACACGGTGATGAAGCAGACGACGGTGGGCTTGCCGGGGGCCAACGCGCCGGTGCCCGAGCGGGTGCGCATGCACGTCATCGACGTGGGCCAGGGCTCGGCGACGCTCTTCGAGTTCCCGTGCGCGGCGGTGCTCATCGACACCGGCGGCGAGAGCACCGAGCACTTCGACGCGGTGAAGTCGCTCACCACCTACCTCGACCGGTTCTTCGAGCGGCGCACCGACCTGAACCGCACGCTGACCACGGTCTTCATCACCCACCCCCACATCGACCACACGCGCGGGCTGCCGGCGGTGCTCGAGCGGTACACGGTGAAGCACCTCGTCACCAACGGCCAGCCGCGCGGCATCGACGGCGCGGTGCTCGAGTCGGGCGGCGAGACGCAGGAGAACGCCGAGGCGCTCTTCAAGAAGAAGAACGCGTGGACGGCGGTGGCGCGCGCGCAGATCGAGCCGGGCCAGGGCTTCGTCGACGGCAACATCGACGCCGTACAGTGCGAGGGCCTCGACCCGGAGTTCAAGGTCTACTGGGGCGGCCTCAAGCAGAACCTCGAGGGCTGGGAGCCCAAGGCGTTCGCCAACGCGAACAACCACAGCGTGGTGGTGCACGTGACGGTCGGCGGGCACTCGATTCTCGTGACGGGTGACCTCGAGACCGAGGCCATTCTCTCGCTGCTCAACGCGCACGGTGCGGTGCTCAACAGCGACGTGCTCATCGTCGGTCACCACGGCTCGCACAACGGCACCACCATGGGCCTCGTGCAGACGGTGACGCCGTGCATGGCGGTGATGTCGATGGGCGACTCGTCGCGGCAGGAAGATTGGACCGCGTGGGCCTACGGGCATCCGCGCAAGGTGGCGGTGCAGCTGCTGACGCAGGGGCTGGGGTGCTCGCGCACGCCGAAAGAAGTGCCGGTGGCGCTCGGGCAGCGGCGGTTCGAGCCCTTCATGCTCTCGACGGCGCTGTACGGCACGGGGTGGGAGGGGTCGGTGGTGCTCGAGCAGAGCGCGCGCGGGACGTGGAAGGCCGTCACCGAGCGCTGAAGGTCTCCCGCAGAGAACCGAGGTTCTCCCCTCACCCCGACCCTCTCCCCTTCTGGGGGAGAGGGAGCAATTGCGTGAATCGGTGGGCCGAGATGTTCACGTCACCGCAGTCCGCGAGCGGCAGCACCGCACCGGTCTGAGCGTCAACCACCGAGACGCCGCGCGGGCCGAAGCGCAGCCGCACGGGGTGAATGGTGCGCGCGTGCTTCGTGTTGGCTCTGACGCGCACCACGCGTGACTCGCGCACCGCCTTCGCCAACGCCAGCACGCGCGCGTCCGCCAGGGGTGACTGGGTCGAGAACTCCACCTGCCCCGCGGCGCGCATCGCCACCTCGCGCACGCCGTCGGGCAGCGACTCGAGCAGCTTCGCGCGCGCGCGGCGTCCCGCCTCGCCCAGCCCCAACGAATCGAGCGCAGGCACCGGCGCCGAGAGCAGCACGCCGAGCGCCTCGGCCTCGTCGCGCGCCAGCCCGGTCAGCCGCGTGCGGTACTGGAACCCGAGCTCGATGCCGCCCTTCGCGCCGCGCCACACCACGACCGGCAGCCCCGCCTCGGTCAGCGCGTCGACGTCGCGGAGCACGGTGCGGCGGGCGACCTCCAGCTCCCGGGCGAGCTGGGTGGTGGTGAGCCGACCCCGGTTCTGCAGCAGCAGCAGCATCTGGAGCAGCCGGGACGCGCGCATGGGCCGTTTTGAATCATGACAAAAGACGTCACCTTTGGCCTGCCATGACTGTGCACCTCACCCTCACCGAGGAGACCGACATGAAGCGCTTTCACGTCACCAGGCACATCGCCGCGCCGCCCGAGCGCGTGTGGTCCGTACTCACCAACGCGCGCGCCCTGGCATCGGGGCCGCTGGGCATCACCCGCATCGACGGCGACATCGCGCCCGGCCGCAGCCTGAAGTTGTGGACCGCCGCGACCGGCACGCGCGCGTTCTCGCTCGCGGTGAAGACCTTCGAGCAGCCGCGCCGCATGACGTGGGAAGGCGGCATGCCGCTGGGGCTCTTCCGCGGCGTGCGCACCTTCACCCTCGCCCCCGAGCAGGACGGCGTGCGCTTCGAGATGAGCGAGGAGTTCTCTGGCCTGATGGCCGGGCTCATCGTGAAGTCCATTCCCGACCTCACGCCGTCGTTCGAGCAGTTCGCCACCGGGCTCGAGGCGCTCGCGAAGGACACCGTCTGATGGCCGCCAGGAAGAAGACGACGAAGCCGACGGGCAACGTGACGTGGGGCAGCGGCACGGTGGACGACCCGTGGCTGGTGAAGACGCCGACGCAGACCAGCGACTTCCAGGCGTGGCGCGACGAGGAAGCGAGCCCGCCCGCGCTGGTGGTGCAGGTGGGCAGCACGCGGCTCTCGTACCAACTGCGCTGCCTCGACGACGTGGTGGCGATGTTGAAGAAGCACGGCGACTGGCTGCCGCTGGGCACGTCGGACGAGGGCAAGCCGACGGCTGACGGCACGCTCGAGGCGTGGGCGCGCTCGCCGAAGAACCCGGTCGGTGGGTACTACGGGCTGCGCAAGGGCTACCGCGGGCGGTTCGCGAACTACGTGCCGCCGGTGCTGGAACTGCTCGGGAAGGTCGAGCTCGAGCACCTGCCGCGCAACAACCGCGTGCGCTTCAAAGGCTGAGCGAAAGGGCCGCGTGGCGGTATCGTCGGCGGCCACCATGGCCAACGTCATCGAAGAGTCGAAGTCGAACCGCGCCACGTGCCGCAGCTGCAAGCAGAAGATCGAGAAGGGCGTGCTGCGCTTCGGTGAAGAGACACCGAACCAGTTCGACGAGGGCGGGACGAGCTACTTCTGGCACCACCTGCTCTGCGCGGCGAAGAAGAAGCCCGCGCTGGTGAAGGAAGCGCTCGCCTCGTTCACGGGCACCGTGCCCAACCGCGCGGAGATCGACGCGGCGATGTCGAGCGCGAAGCCGGTCGCCGGTGAGCGGCCCTACCCGTACGCCGAGCGCGCCTCGACGGGCCGCAGCAAGTGCATGCAGTGCGATGAGGCCATCGAGAAGGGCGCGCTGCGCATCGCCATCGAGCGCGAGGTCGACACCGGCAGCTTCGTGCGCAAGGGCCCGGGGTACCTGCACGTCGGCTGCGCCATCGAGCACACCGATGACGAGCAGCTGTTCGAGAAGGTGAAGAAGAACTGCCCCGAGCTCACGCCGGCGGACCTCGCGGATTTGAGCGCGGCGGGGGGAGCGGGTGGTGATGGCGACGACGAGGGTGGCGACGAGGAGTGACCTTCACGGTTTCGGCGACACCGCGTCTCCCCTCACCCCGACCCTCTCCCCACGGGGAGAGGGGGTCAGTGCCACTTGCTCATCGGCCCGAGGTTCACGACCTTCGTGAAGCCCCGCCCCCGCAGCGTGCTGCGAGCGAGCGCGCTCCGCGTCCCTGACGCGCAATAGAGCACCCACGCCTTGTCCTTCGGCCCGGGCAGCGTGCCCGCGGTGTCCTGCGAGATGCGCGGCAGCGGCACGTTCACCGCGCCCGGCAGGTGACCGCGTGCGAACTCCGCCTCGCTGCGCACGTCGATGAGCCCCGCGCCGTCAGCGACGAGCTGCTTCGCCTCCGCGGCCGAGACCTGGGTGAGCCGCTGCACGAGGAGAATGCCGAGGATGAGCGCGGCGCCGATGAGCGCGGGCCACATGGGGCTCACTCTTCCTTCGGGAGCGCGCGCAGCACGGCCTTGCCGTCCTTGATGACGACCTTGAACTCCACGCTCTTGGCCTTGTGCGTCTTCATCAGCTCGGGCACCTGCTTCTTGAGCGTGGCGGACACCGAGTCGAGCGTGACGGCGCGCGTGTCTTCACCGCAGCGCTTCTTGGCCATCACGTAGGCGTCGAAGATGGCCTTGATCTTCGCGTCCGACAGGCCGCCGTCGGGTCCGGCCGCGGCGGGCCGCACCAGCGCGGGGTTCGAGCCCGTCGCACCGGGGGGACGCAACGCGGGGTTCGCGCCCGTCGCGCCGGCCGGCTTCAGCCCCGGTTGCACGCCGGTGCCAGGCTTGAGCGCAGGCTGCGCGCCCGTCGCACCAGCGGGCTTGAGCGCCGCCTGCACGCCGGTGCTGGCCGGCTTGAGCGCGGGGTTCGAGCCGGTCACGGCCGGGGCGATGCTGGGCGCGACGCCAGTGGCGGGCTTCGCGGTGACCGGCGCGGCGGCGGTGATCTTGAGCGAGGGCGCGGGCGGCGAGGCGGCCGGCGCGATGGTGGGCGTGGCGGGCTTGAGCGCGGCCTGCACTCCGGTCGCAGGCTTCAAGCCGCCGGGCGGCGTCACCGGCGTGATGGCCGGGGTGACGGCGGGGGCGATGGAGGGGGCGATGGCCGGCGCGACGGCGGGCACCGCGGGCTTCACGGCGGGAGGCGGCGCGGCGGCCTTGCTGACCGCGGCCTCGGCGGCGGCAATGGCCGACTCGAGATCATCTCCGCCCTCGTCGAGGTCGGACACGTCGAGGTCTTCGTCGATGTGGAACGCGTCGTCGTCTTGCTTCTTCTTGTCGTCACCGTGGCGGCGCTTGATGCGCGCGAGGTCGCGCCGGTAGGTGCCCGACTCGATCTCCTTCAGCGTGCGTTCCCACAGCCGCTCGTAGGTCTGGAGCTTCTGCGTGATGCTCTCGATGCGGAACTTGGCCGCGGTCTGGCGCACGAAGCTCGACTTGAGCGCCTTCAGCGCCTTCTTGAACGCGTCGTGCTTCTTCTGCGGCGGAATGCGCTCGACGCCCTGGAAGTAGAGGTCGTACGCGGCGCGCAGCTCAGCGAGCTCCGCCTCGAGCTCGGCACACCGGGCCATCGCGTCTTCCGAGTCCTTGATCGGAGAGCGCGACTCCTCGGGTTTGGCGAAGGCACGGGCGACAGCCACGGCGGGGGAGTCTAGCCACAGGCCCCGAGAATTGCCTCACACCTCACGCAGCGGTCAGGGTGCCCACGTCGACCGGCGGCTGGGCGTTCACGTCGCGCAGGCCCTTGAAGAGGAAGTACGCGCCCGCGAGGAAGGGCACCACGCTGAACAGCTGGCCCTGCGAGAGGTTGAACCACGCGTCGGTGGGGATGGCGTTGATCAACCCGTGGAGGGTGCCGCGCTCGGTGTCGCCACGGAACGTCTCGACCACGCTGCGGTGCACCGCGTACACCATGAGCCAGGTGAAGAAGACCTGCCCGTGGAAGCGGCGGAAGCGGCGCAGCGTCAGGAAGCCCGCGAAGAGCAGCATCTGCCCGAACGAGTCGTAGAGCTGGCTGGGGTGAATCGGGACCGTGTGGCCGTGCTGCGCCACCCAGTCGCTCAGGCGCACCGCGCCGTCGACCGCCTGCGGGAAGGTCTCGCCCGTCTTCTCGAGGAACCAGCGCGTCTCGTGCGCGCCGTCGGCCATCGAGCTGAACGCGAGGCTCGGCGTGCCGCCCGCGCCGCCGAAGAGGTTCTGCGCGGCCGGGCCGGGGAACTCCACCGCGAGCGGCGAGAGCGTCGGCCGGCCCCAGCAGCAGCCCGCGCTGAAGCAGCCCAGGCGCCCGAACGCCGCGCCGAGCGACACGGTGGGAATCGCCAGGTCGGCCAGGCGCAGGAACTCGATCTTGTTCTTCTTGCAGTACCAGTACGAGACGAGCGCCGCGCCCGCGACGCCGCCCTGGAAGACGAGGCCGCCGCCGAGGTCGAAGATCTTGCCGGGCTGGGCCGCGTAGTCCTGCCAGTTGACGAGGATGAAGTGGATGCGCGAGCCCGCGATGCCGCCGAGGAAGACGTAGAACGCGAGGTCGAAGATCTGATCACGCCGCTCGAGGCCGACCTTGCCCGGCCATTCCCGCGTGGCGAGCCAGGCAGCGACCGTGACCGCGCTGATGAAGCCCAGGCCGATCATCACGCCGTAGGTGTGAATCGGAATGCCCTCGCCCTTGCCGCGCCCGAGCACCGGCACGTTGGGCAGCGCGTAATAGAGACCGAACGCCGCGAGGCCGACGCCGGCCAGCCCGTACATGATGGCGCGGTTGCGGCGGTCGTCGCTGCTCGGCTCGGTGGGCTGCCCGTTCTTGTCATCGGGGCCGACGGCGTTCTTCCACCCGTTCCACGCGGCGTAGGCCACGAGCGCGACGGCGAGGAGATAGAGGAGCGCGCGAGATCCATCGGTCTCGAACACGAAGCGGTAGATGACCGGCAGCATGGGGGGCCTCGTAACCTGTTGAGCGAGCGAGTGCCAACACGAGCCGACTGCTCGTATTTCCGGTATTTCCGCCCCGTGCCGCTCCCTCCCGAGACCTTCCGCGCGACGCTGGTGGCCGCCCGAGCCGTGACGCCGCGCGTGCGCGAGCTGGTCTTCGAGCGAGAGGGCGGCGCGCCGTTTCGCTTCGAGTCGGGGCAGTGGGTGTCGGTGGTGCTGCCGATGAACGACGAGAAGGGCCGCCCGCTGCGGCGCAGCTACTCACTCGCGTCGGTGCCGAAGGGCGAGGCGCGCTTCGAGCTGGTGGTGACGCAGGTCGACGGCGGCGTGGGCAGCACGTTCCTCCACGCGTTGAAGGTGGGCGAGTCGGTCGAGGTGAAGGGCCCGCAGGGCATGTTCACGCGGCCGGCCGACGTGGGGCCCTCGCTCTTCGTGGCGACGGGCACGGGCGTGGCGCCGTTTCGCGGCATGGTGCACGACGCGCTGCAGAGCGGCCGCACCGAGCCGCTGTGGGTGCTCTTCGGCGTGCGCACGCTGCAAGACGCGCTCTACCGCGAGGAGTTCGAGGCGCTGACCCGCACCCACCCGCACCTGCGCTTCATGTTGACGCTCTCGCGGCCGGAGTCAGGGTGGACCGGGCGCAGTGGCTACGTGCAGACCCACGTGCTCGAGCTGTGGCGCGAGCTGGCGGCGTTTGGCCGGCCCCACGCGTACGTGTGCGGCGTGAAGAAGATGCTGCTCGAGGTGCGCGAGGTGCTGAAGACGCAGGGCGGCGCCGAGCGGCAGCAGCTGCACCTCGAGAGCTACGACTGACGCCCCCTCTCCCCGCAGTCGACTGATCAAGGCACCTTGAGCCGCAGCTGGCCGCCCGAGTCGACGTAGAGCAGCGCCGCGGTGGTGCCGACGCGCACCGGGAGATGGAGCGAGGGGTAGTTGGTCCCCAGCATGCCCGGCAGCGAGTTGGTGCTGGCCACCACCATGCCGCTGTACGAGCAGGTGCCGGGCGTCATCTTGAACAGCTCCATCGTGCCCGCGCTCGCGGCGCGCCGGCTGAAGAGCAGCGTGTCTTCACCGCTCGCGTCCCACGTGGCGACGCGCGGATCATTCGCGAGCAGGCTCGCCGTGAACGGAGTGCTGAAGCACGGGTTGCCGTCGCTCTCGCACGCCGGTGCGCTCTGGAAGACGCCGTACCGCGACCCGCCGCTGGTCCACGTCACGACCTCGCAGGCGCCGCCGCGCGTGTACGCGCCCTGCTCGCCCGACGGGCTCGACGCGCCGGCAGTGTAGAGAATGCCCTCGCAGTACTTGCCCAGCCCCGACGCGTACGAGCAGTAGAAGCGCACCCACTGCATCGCGCTGGCGGTCGGCGAGAGCACCGACCACGAGCCGTTCGACTGCAGGGTGGTCCAGCGCCCGGAGGCGGGCAGCGTCCACGTGCCGGTGCCGGTGGTCTTCGCGCGCGAGTACTGCGTGTCGTTGACGAAGCCGACGGGCGCGACGGTGCCTTCCCACGGCACGTTCACTGGCGCGGGAGGGGGAATGCCGAGCGGCGGGCGGGTGACGAGCGCCCCGGGCGTGGCCAGCGTGTCGTTGGCGGTGGTGCCGTCGATGGACCAGAAGCGCGCGGTGCCCGATGGGGTCTGCGCGGCGACGCCCCAGCGCGTGCTGCTCGCGAGGCTGGCGTTCACCACGTTCCACGAGCTGACCTGCGCGCGGGACACGTTGTTCGCGCCCAGCGACGGCACCTCGACGAAGTTGCCCAGGGCCGGGTCGGACGGGTTGGGCACGCCGGTGTCGCGGAACACGCGCAGCACGCCGGCCGAGACCGCGGCGATGGTCAGCACGCCGTCGGCGTCGGCGGCGGCGTCGAAGGCGGTGACCTGGGTGGCGAAGCTCAGGCTCGCGCCCGCGCCGATGCCGGTGCCGACGTGCACTCGCCGCGCGGCGGGGAGCGGCGTCACCGGGTTGCCGTACGCGTCGGTGGCGTCGGGCGCGACGCTCAGGTCGAAGGCCTGCAGCGCGAAGGCAGCGAGCGACGCAGACCACCCGTTGCCGGCGGCGGTGAAGGCCGGCTGCGCGGCGGTCGACAGGCGCACCACGTTGCCGCTGGGCGAGGTGACGGGCTCGCTGAAGGTGATGGTGGTGCTCGGCGGCCAGAGGTTGCGGGTGCCGGTCGCGGGCGTCCAGGTGACGAGCGTGGGCGCGACGCGATCGACCGAGAAGTCGACGTGCGCGGTGGTGTTGTTGCCCGCGCGGTCGGCGGCGATGACCGTGACCACGTAGCTCTGCGGGTTGTCGGTCGACGAGGTGGCGACCATCACCGAGCTGGCGGCCGACGCGGCGCCGTTCACGTTGATGGTGTGCGCGTTGGGGTCGAGGTCCGACACGGTCCACGACGCGGTGACGTCGGTGCCGCCAGCGAGCGCGGCGAGGTTGAACTTCTGGTTCTGCGTCGGCGCGGTGAACGAGATGACGGGCGGCACGGTGTCGACGCCCACCACCACCGTCGCGGTGCCGACGTTGCCGAACGCGTCGCGCGCCTCGACGGTGAGCGTCTCGGGCAAATAGTCGTGCGCGGGAATGGGCACGGTGCCCGACCACGACGGGCCGCCGGCGAGCGCGACCGGGCCCGCGGTGCCGAACCGCGCCGAGACCTGGGTGGCGCCGCCGGTGGTGACCACGGTGACGGGCACCGCGGCGTTGGCGAACACGTTGGCCTGCGGCGCGGTGATGGTGACGCCCGGCGGCACGTTGTCGAGCTGGAAGGGCACGTCGACCGTCGTCGCGTTGCCGTTGGTGTCGACGGCCACCACGCGCACCTGGTCCATGCGCTCGCCGGGCACGAGGGTCAGCACGCAGGAGCCGCCGGTGGCGGTGAGCGTGGCGTCTTGCATCGAGCCGGTGGTCGAGCAGTGCACCGCCGAGAGGCCCGCGGGGTCGCTGGCGGTGAACGAGACGGTGAGCTGCGCGCCGCTGATCTGCTGGTTGGGCGTGGGGCTCGTCACGGTGAGCGCCGGGCCGACGCGGTCGCCGAGGAAGGTGAAGGTGGTCGACGCGCGGTTGCCGCGGGAATCGGCGGCCTCGGCGGTGAGCTCGACGGCGTCGAGGTTGGCGGTGGCGGGCACGGCGACCATCGCCTTGAAGACGCCGCCGTTGGTCGGGTTGGCGACCGCCGAGTTGCCCAGCGTGAGGCTGCTGAGCGAGCCGCTGCCGTCGCTCGCGCGCACGCTGACCTCGAACGTCGCGGCGGTGACGACGGTGCCGGCGTCGGGCGAGACCAGCTCGAGGGTGGGCGCGACGCGATCGACCCGCACCGCCGCGCTCGAGCTGGCTTCCTGCAGGCGGTCGCGCGCGCGCACGGTGACCGCGAAGTTCTCGGCGTCGAACGGCGGCGCGGCGACGGTGACTCGGAAGGCCCCGGCGGAGTCGAGGTCGAGCGGCTGCCAGTCGTTCGAGCCCGAGCGCCACTCGGCGAGCGTCACGGTGTCGTCGTCGGTGACGGTGCCGCTGATGACGAAGCTCGCGTCGCTGACCACGCCCACCGGCGCGTCGAGCACCACCACCGGCGGCAGGTCGGGCACGCAGGTGAGCGAGTCGCGGTCGCAGCGCTCGCTCGAGGTGGCGCAGATCTTCCCCCCGCACGCGCCCTGCGGCTTCGGCGGCGAACACCCCACTCCCAGCAGCAGCGCGGCCAGCAGCCCGACCACCACGACGTGACGCAGCGTCATGACTTCCCCCCGTTCGACAGCTTCAGCGGCGCGCGCACGCGCCACGCCTGCTCGATCAGCGCCTTCACCTTCTTCTTCGCGATGCCGCGGTCGAGCCGCACGCCCACCCAGCCGAGGTGACCGACGTAGGCGGGCACGAAGAAGTGCTCGGGCTCGGCGTTCACCAGCAGCTGCTGGGCGTCGAGCGTCGCGGCGAGCCACAGCGCGAGGCGGCCGTCACCGTGGTGGTTGTCGCCGAGCGAGGCGAAGTTCTTCGTCTTCTTCACGAACCACGAGGGCGAGCCGTGGCTGGCCCGCTCGGTGGTCTCGGGCAGCGCCGCCGTCACCTCGCGCACGAAGGCGAGCCACGCGTCACGCGGGCTTTTCGTTTTCCGCGGGGGCAACGGGGGCCTCCTTGTCCTTCTCGGCCTGCTCGGGCCGCACGAAGCTGTCGATGAGCAGCATCGCCACCCCGACCACGATGGCGGAATCGGCGACGTTGAACGCCGGCCAGTACGCCTTGTCGAACCAGTGCGCCTCGAGGAAGTCGACGACGAAGCCGCGCGCGAGGCGGTCGACGTAGTTGCCGAGCGCGCCTCCGAAGACGAGCGGCAGGCCGATCAACGCCCAGCGTTCCTTCTTCTCGCCCTTCAGCTTGCGGAACGTGTTGAGGATGAGGACGACCGCGCCGAGGCTGACGAGGT
Organism: Myxococcaceae bacterium; assembly: GCA_046351675.1. Classification (GTDB taxonomy): domain Bacteria; phylum Myxococcota; class Myxococcia; order Myxococcales; family Myxococcaceae; genus Archangium_A. The sequence goes on along the minus strand of JAXLYB010000002.1, from coordinate 732,898 downwards.
GGAAGAGCGGCCCGCGGTAGTCGGGCGGCACGTTGCGGAAGAGGCCGAACGCCGCGCCCGGGTTCTCGGCGTAGCGCAGGCGGAAGAAATCGTCGGACAAGACGACCTGTTCCTTCGGGCGATAGTGGTAGCCGTCGAACGCGGGCGGCGGGGCGGCGCCGAAGAACTGGCCGACGCGCGAGGGCGCCTGGTCGAGGGCGGTCGTCAGCCGGTCGAGCACCAGGAACTTGGTCCACTGGTCGATGGCGATGACGGCCACGGCGATCGTCACGAAGGCGATGGTGGCGTTCTTGCGCTGCACGGGGATTCGTCCCTTCACCACGAAACGCGCCCCGTGGTCCACAATGCGGCTCGTGAAGAGCACCTTCGACGCCCTCTTTCAGCAGACGCTGGTGGCGCAACGCACGCGGCTGGCGGTGCCGTTGGCGGGGCTCCGCACGGTGGCCATCGCGGCGTGGTTTCTCCTCGGGGTGTCGGGCATCTGGCTGGTGGCGATGTGGCCGGTCGGGCTCTACGGGCTGACGGCGGCCACGGTGTTCGTCGTCTCGTGGCTCAAGCCCACGTGGCGCAGCACGGCGGCGTGGTCGATCGCGCTCATCGACGTGCCGTTCATCTTCATCGCGCAGCGGCAGGTGATTCCCCTCGAGCCGCACCCGGGCTTCACCGCGGCGATCTCGGCGTCGATCTTCCTCGTGCTGCCGCTGCTGACGATGCTCACCTTCCAGCGCACGTTGCTCGGCGTGGTCGGGCTCTCGGCGATCGCGGCGTCGATCGCGCTCATCGTCGAGGCGGGCGAAGACCTCACGCACGGCGTGTCGGCGCTCGGGTTGGTGATGGCGACCTGCGTGGCGGCGGCGTTCGGCGGCGTGGAATTGGTGCGGCGCATGGTGCGCGAGCTGGTCGAGCAGCAGCAGCGGCAGGCGCGCCTGGGCCGCTACTTCAGCCCGCAGGTGACCGAGCGGCTCGCGTCGCTCGACGAGGTGCGCCCCGAGCACAAGGACGTCTCGATTCTCTTCTCCGACATTCGCAGCTTCACCGCGCTGTCGGAGGCGATGGAGTCGGAGGTGCTGGTGCGCTGGCTCAACGAGTACCTGAGCGAGATGGTGGCCGTGGTCTTCAAGCACGGCGGCACGCTCGACAAGTTCATCGGCGACGGCATCCTCGCGTACTTCGGCGCGCCGCTGGACCAGCCTGATCACCCCCAGCGCGCGGTGGCCTGCGGGCAGGAAATGCTGACGGTGCTCGCGGAGCTCAACCAGCGTCGGCAGGCGCGCGGGGAGCCTCCGCTCAACATCGGCATCGGCATTCACACCGGCCGCGCGGTGGTGGGCGACGTGGGCAGCGAGCAGCGGCGCGAGTTCACGGTCATCGGCGACGCGGTGAACACCGCCTCGCGCATCGAGGGCCTCACGAAGACGGTGGGCGCGGCGCTGCTGATCAGCGAGGCCACCCACGGGCGGCTGGGCGAGAGCGGGCCGTGGCTGGCGACGGAGCCGTTGCCGGTGAAGGGCAAGACCGAGCCGCTGCGCACCTTCAAGCCGGGCGCGTGAGAATTGGTGGCCGGGCGGCGCGCTGCCGCACATCATGACCCGCTCATGTTCCGCCGCGTCCTCAAGTTCGGCTGCCTGACCTTCCTCGCGGTGTTCGCGCTGACGGTGCTCATCGTGCTGCCGCAGGCGTGGGAATCGCTCGGCCACCGCGCGAGCGGCGAGCGGCGCGCGCGCATGGAGAAGTCGCCGCAGTGGAAGGGCGGCTCGTTCGAGAACCCCGAGCCCATCATCAACAACGTCAAGACGCTGACCGAGGCCTTCAGCCCGAGCGCCGACGCGAGCCCGAAGTCTCCGCCCGAGGTGATGCCGGTGGACCCGGGGCTGTTCGAGACGCCTCCGGTGTCGGGCGTTCGCGCGACGTGGCTCGGTCACTCGACGACGCTGATCGAAGTGGACGGCGTGCGCGTGTTGACCGACCCGGTGTGGAGCGAGCGCCCGAGCCCGCTGACGTGGGTGGGGCCGACGCGCTACTTCCCGCCGCTCATCGCGCTCGAGAAGCTGCCGAAGTTGGACGCGGTGATCATCTCGCACGACCACTACGACCACCTCGACATGAAGACGGTGCAGGCGTTGATCAGCCGCACGCCGCGCTTCATCGTGCCGCTCGGGGTGGGCGCGCACCTCGAGTACTGGGGCGTACCGGCCGAGAAGATCACCGAGGTCGACTGGTGGGACCGCGTGAAGGTCGGCGACGTGGAGGTGGTGTCGACTCCGGTGCGCCACGCCTCGGGGCGCCAGGTGCTCGATCGCGACGCGACGCTGTGGTCGAGCTACGCGCTCGTCGGGCCCACGCACCGCGTGTGGTTCAGCGGCGACACGGGGCTCTTCACCGCCGTGCAGGACATCGGCGAGAAGCTGGGGCCGTTCGACCTGACGCTCATCGAGGTCGGGCAGTACCACCGCGGCTGGCCCGACTGGCACCTCGGGCCCGAGCAGGCGGTGCAGGCCCACCAGCTCGTGCGCGGGAAGGTCTTCTTCCCGATTCACTGGGGGCTCTTCACGCTCGCGTACCACGCGTGGACCGAGCCCATCGAGCGCGCGTCGCTCGCGGCGAAGAGCGCCACGGTGCGCATCGTGATGCCGAAGCCGGGGCAGAGCGTCGACGTGCCGCCTGCGACCGAAGACGCGTTCCTCACGCGGTGGTGGCCGACGGTGCCGTTCGACGATGTGTCGGTGCACCCCATCGTGAGCGGGAACGTGGTGCTGCGCGGCGCGGGTGGCACCGCGCCCGCGGGGAAGTGATCGAAGCCCCTGGCGGCGACGACGTTGGGAGGCTGATCAGCCGTCCTCGTTCTCGCGCGGCTGCGCAGGCGTAGTACCTTCCCCGGCGACGCATGGGCGCTGACAAGGAAACTGCCGTCGATCGGCCTGCCGGCGCCCCCGCGACCGACCCCGCGCCGACGCCGACGCCCGTGCCGGCTCCGCTCGCCTGCCCGCAGTGCGCCAAGCAGCTCGAGGGTGAGCCGAACTACTGCCCCGCGTGCGGCGCCGACCTGCGCGGTCTCTCGGGCACGTCCGACACGCTCGACGGGCCGCTCAAAGAGAAGCTCATCGACGGCCGCTACCGCATTCTCGAGAAGCTCGGCGAGGGCGGCATGGGCGCGGTCTACAAGGTCGAGCACGTGCGCATGGGCAAGGTGGCCGCGCTCAAGCTGATGCGCCCCGACCACGCACTCGACAAGGCGCTCAAGGGCCGTTTCCTGCAGGAAGCGCGCGTCGTCGCGAAGCTCTCGCACCCCAACACGGTGCAGGTGTTCGACTCCGGCGAGCTCGAAGACGGCGGCCTCTTCATCGCGATGGAATACGTGCCCGGCAAGGACCTCGCCTGGCACTTGAAGGCCCACGGCGCGATGAGCGAGTCGCAGGCCGCGAGCATCGGCGCGCAGCTGTTGTCGTCGCTCCAGGAAGCGCACGAGGCGGGCATCGTGCACCGCGACCTGAAGCCCGCGAACGTGATGCTGGTGCGGCGCCGCAAGTCGGGCGACGACCAGGTGAAGCTCCTCGACTTCGGCATCGCCAAGCTCCAGGAGTCGGAAGGCCGCAAGTCGACCACCGGCGACTTCATCGGCACGCCCGCGTACATGTCGCCCGAGCAGATTCGCGGCGAGACGCTCGACGCGCGCAGCGACCTCTACTCGCTGGGCTGCGTGCTCTTCGAGCTGGTGAGCGGCAAGCAGCCCTTCGACGGGCCGACGCCCATCAGCGTGCTGACGCAGCACTATGAGGCGCCGATTCCCCGCGTGCTGCAGGTGAAGCCCGACGCGGCCATCTCGCCCGCGTTCCAGGCCATCATCGACAAGTCGATGGCGAAGCGGCCCGCCGACCGCTGGCCCGACGCGGAGTCGATGCGCGTCGCGCTCGAGCAGCTGCAGAAGTCGCTGGGCAGCAAGCCCGCCGAGTACACGCCGATGCCGGTCGAGCTGAGCGACAAGATGCTCAGCCGCGAAGACTTCGACTCGTTCGAGCGCTCGCTGCGCATGCGGCAGACCGCGACGCCGCTCATCGCGCTCGCCGTGCTGGGCGCGCTGGCGTTCGCCGGGTGGCGCTGGCTGCACACCGAGAGCACCGTCACCACCGCGCGCGTCGAGAAGGAACCGAACGACCGCGCCGAGCAGGCCACGCCCATCGCGCTCGGCGTGCCGGTGCAGGGCGCCATCGGCGCGTCGACGGGTGAAGGTGACCGCGACCTCTACGTGACGACCGTCGCCGCGGGGCCGCACCGCGTGACGCTGACCGGCGTGCCCGACCTCAACCTCACGCTCGAGCTGCTCCAGACCGAAGACTACGTGCGCGAAGACGGCGCGAAGGCCACGCGGCTGGTGCGCAAGCTCTTCCTCGACGACGTGTCGCTCGGTGAGGGCGAGCGCGTCGACGGGCTGCAGCTCGCCGCCGGGGAGTTGTTCGCGCGCGTCGAGGAGAAGGCCTTCGTCACCGAGACCAACCGCCCGAGCCGGGAGAAGTCGCTGGTGCCGTACACGCTGACCATCGAGCCGATGCAGGTCGACGGGCAGGCCGAGGTCGAGCCGAACGACACGCCGCTCACCGCGACCGCCCTGCCCCTCTCGCGCGCCGTCACGGCGTGGCTGGGCCCGAAGATCGATCTGGACGAACTGGTGCCGCGGCGGCCCGACGCGCCGTTCTCGAGCCAGGACTGGTTCAAGGTCGAAGCGCCTGCCGACGCGGCGGTGTGGGTGGTGGTCGTGCCGCCCGAGCGCGGCGAAATGCGCGTACTCGACGGCTCGGTGCTGGAGGCCGCGGTGAAGAAGGGGAGCCGGCCGCCCGGTGGGCACACGGTGAAGGGCGTGCCAACGTGGGTCGAGCTGAAGCCGATGGCCGACGGCTCGCGGCGGGTGCGCGTGATGGCCGACGACGACGTGCTGCCGGGCGCGGAGTACCTCATCGCGGCCGGCGTCTCGGGCGAGAACGGGCTGGCGGCGATCATCGACCTCTGCCGTACGCTCGACTCGCGCTCGCGGCTGGAGACGCGGCGTCACGTCGTCGAGGGCGCGAAGAAGCAGTTCGCCGGCTCGCCGGACTTGAGCCGGCTCATCGAGAACTGAGCGTGAAGTGAGTCACGAGCGCGGGGGCCGAGGCACGTGCGCTGTTCGGCGCGGCGCAGATTCCCCACCACGCCCGCCACCCCTGAGGCAGACCGAGTCGCGGAGAGCCTCAGAGCGACGCGTGGTGTGAAGGGCTTCGGCACTGCCGAGCACGAGCAGCCCCTCGACCACGGGCCGAATTCACGCACGGCAGGTGCACTGGGTAGAGAAGTTGTTCTCCCGGGCTCGTTCGAGACTCTACCCAGTGACCCTCACGAAGCGTGAGTGAAGCGAGTCACGAGCGCGGGCGCCGAGGGGCACGTGCGCTGTTCGGCAGCGCGCAGATTCCCCAGCACGCCCGCCACCCCCTGAGGCAGACCGAGTCGCGGAGAGCCTCAGAGCGACGCGTGGTGTGAAGGGCTTCGGCACTGCCGAGCACGAGCAGCCCCTCGACCACGGGCCGAATTCACGCACGGCAGGTGCACTGGGTAGAGAAGTTGTTCTCCCAGAGCATTTTCTCTACCCAGTGACCCTCACGAAGCGTGAGTGAAGCGAGTCACGAGCGCGGGCGCCGAGGGGCACGTGCGCTGTTCGGCAGCGCGCAGATTCCCCAGCACGCCCGCCACCCCCTGAGGCAGACCGAGTCGCGGAGAGCCTCAGAGCGACGCGTGGTGTGAAGGGCTTCGGCACTGCCGAGCACGAGCAGCCCCTCGACCACGGGTCGAATTCACGCACGGCAGGTGCACTGGGTAGAGAAGTTGTTCTCCCAGAGCATTTTCTCTGCCCAGTGACCCTCACGAAGCGTGAGTGAAGCGAGTCACGAGCGCGGGGGCCGAGAGGCACGTGCGCTGTTCGGCAGCGCGCAGATTCCCCAACACGCCCGCCACCCTGAGGCTGACCCAGGCCGCGGGGAGCCAGGGCTTCGAGTCATCGAGAACTGACGGCCGCGCGCACGAGGCGGCGGGTGTTGTCGATGATCTCCGCGCCACCGGGCGCACCGTGACCGGGCACGACGAGCTTCGGAGCGAACGCGGCGACGACGTCGAGCGCGGCTTCCCACGTCGGCAGCGACGCGTCGCCGAGGTAGCCCAACGAGTCGCCGATCTTCAGCATGCAGCCGCCGAAGACGAGCGCGCGCGAGGGAATCGAGACCACCACGTTGTCGGGCGCGTGCGCGGCGCCGGGGAAGCGCACCTCCACGCGCTCGCCGCCGAACGCCCAGCCGCGACCTGCTGCTTCCTCGAAGACGTTCTCGGCGCCGACGATGGCCGTGGCCCGCACGTGCGCCGCGACGTCGGGCGCGAGCCCTTCCGCCGCCTCCGAGCGCAGCCGCTCTCCGCGCTCGAGCAGCAACGCGCGCGTGTGCGCCGACGACCAGACCTCGACGCCGGCCTCGCGGTACGCCTCGTTGCCGCCCGTGCCGTCGAGGTGCCAGTGGGTGTTGATGGCCACGATGCGCTTTGGCGCGAGCTCCCTGCGCACCCAGGCGAGCAGCGCGCGCGTGGCGTCGGTGTCGAACGGCGACGAGCAGAGCAGCACCGTGCCGTCGGAGAAGCGCGCCACGAGCACGTTCGAGCTGTGGGCCTCGTCTTGCGTCACCACCCACGTCTCCGGGGCGAGCGCGCGCACGCTCAAGCCCGCGCGGAGGGGCGCCTTCTCCGGCCTCGCGCCAGTCGTGCGGTGGGCAGCGCACGCGGAAGCGAGCGCGAGCAACGTGCAGAGAGCGAATCTCGAGGTCATCGCGCGTGGCCTACCAGACCCGGCAGAACCCGAGGGGTTTCGACGTTCGGGCGAAAGACCGAGCCATCTCGCGCCCTTGCGACGCCTTCGACCCGAGTCACGTGTTGCCGGACGGCGGGGTCAGCAGCGGACCACCCGCTGTCCCCGAGAGCCTTTCGATGCGCGCGACGTTGACCCTGTTGTTCACGATGACCTTGATGGCCTGTGGCGGCTCGGCCACGTGCCTCACTGATGCTGGAGCCGGCAACACGGGCGGAGGAAGCGCGACCAGCGGAGGTGGCGGCGCGACCGGCGGTGGTGGCGCGACCGGCGGAGGCAGCAGCACGGCGGACGCGGGCTCGCTCCCGCGCATCGACTCCATCAGCCCGCAGGTGGTGCGTGCCGGCGAGCAGATCGCCGTGCTCGGCGCTGGCCTCGCGGCGAGCACCGTGCAGGAGCTGCGGTTCAACGACGTGATCGTTCCCGCGGTGGCCATCAAGGCGGCCAGCACTGATCAGCTCCTGCTGCTCGACGCCCCGCCGATTCTGGGGCTGCCCGCCGCCGGCGCCGTGGTGACGTTCACCGTCACGACCGCGATGGGCACGGCGAGCGGCACCTTCACCGAGTTCCCCGGCACCGCGAACTTCCTGCAGTACAGCGCCTCGCTCACGCCGAGAACCGTCAGCCCGGGCGGCGCGCTCCAGCCCAACCTCGACGCGACGGTGACCATCGACGTGCGGCTGTCGTCGAGCCGCGACCAGGTGTTCGACCTGAGCGCCGCCGTCGAGGGCAGCGGCTTCACGCTCGTCGACGTGGTGCCGGGCAGCGTGCTGGCGCCGGCGTCGTCGGCGGTCACTCCCGTGGTGGTGCCGGTGCTGGTGACGGTGCACGCCAACGCGATGGGCGGCGCGCAGCTCGGGCTCAAGGTGCGCCCGCGCGGTGAGGCCGGCGACGGCGTCGTGCTGGTGCCCCGCTTTCCGCTCGACGTCGGCGTGGTGCCTCCCGCGCTCGATGGCGTGCTCTTCGGTGACGTCATCGCGTTCGGCCCGCACGGCGTCGACGTGTCGGGCTTCGTGCCGGTGGTGCGCGCGCTCTCGGCGCGGGCGGCGACCAACCCGCTGGTGCACGTGCAGCTCGACGTCGCCACGCCCGAAGACGGCGGCACGCTGCGCGTGACGAGCCTCACCGCGCCGGCAGGCTGGAACCCGGTCGCGACGGTGCCAACGGGCCCGACCACGGGCGGCGTGTTCTCCTCGGTGGACCTCAGCTTCACGCCGGCGGTGGCCGACGGCGGCTTCGCGGTGCCCAACGGCGAGCTCTCGTTCACCGTCGAAGACACCGCCAGCGGCCGCTCACGTCCCTTCAAGGGCTGGGTGCAGGTCGTTCGCTGAAACGGTATCTGTCGCTGTCAGCCGCCATGCCCGACGAGAACGAGTTCCTCCGCAAGCCGCCGCGCCAGTCGCGCTCCCGCTCGATGGTCGACGCCATCGTGAAGGCGGCTGACGAGTTCCTCTCGCGGTCCGAAGACCCCGACGCGCTCTCGCTGGAGGCGCTGGCGAAGCGCGCGGGGGTCGGCATCGGCTCGCTGTACGACTACTTCGCCAACCGCGACGGCGTGTTCGGCGCCTTCCTCGCGCGGTTGACCGACGCGAACTTCGCGCAGCTCGAAGCGAAGGTGCACGCGACGCGGGGGCAGCCGTTCACCGAGGCGCTGCCGGCGTTGGTCGACGCGACGCTCGAGCAGTACCTCGCGCACCCGCGGCGCACGCGCGCGGCGGTGCTGGCCATCGGTCGCCTCGGGTGGATCGGCCCGGTGGTGAAGGAACGTGACCGCTTCGCGCACGTCGTCGCCGCTCGGCTGCGCGAAGAGCACCCGCACCTCACCGAGGCCCGCACGCAGCTGGTGGGCGAAATCATCTGCGACTGCATCATCGGCGTGGTGCTCGGCGAGCTGTGGCGCGAGCGCGACCCCGAGCGCGCGAAGGCCGTGCGCGACGAACTGGTCAGCCTCGTGCAAGCCCGCGTGGTGGCGTTGCTGGGCTGAGCGGGGTGAAGACGTCGTCGGCGTTGAGCCTCCGGGCCGATGACGATCGTCGCGCCCCGCTCCCGCGCCGCGGTGGTGAAGAGTGTGAAGGCCCCTCACCCCGACCCTCTCCCCTCTCGAGGGGAGAGGGAGCGCTGGGCTCAGTACGCCTTGCGCAGCACCGCGGTCCAGGCCGAGCTGCAGGTCTCCTGGAAGGCGACCCACACGCCGTCGCTGCGCACCTGCAGCGCCGGGTTCTTCGCGGTGCACCCGAGGTTCACGTTCCACACCGACGCGCCCGACGGCCCGGGCAGCGTGCGGAAGGTGGCGCCGGGGTCGGCGGTGTCGAGCGTGCGCACCTTCACCGAGCCGGCCTGCGAGTACGCGAGGAAGACCGTGTCTCCGTACGCCTGCACGTCGAAGACGCGATCGACCGAGCCGGCACCGAGGTCCTCGAACGTGGTCCACGAGCTGCCGTTGCGCACCACGCAGCGCAAGGTGAGCAGGGTGTTCTGGTTGGTCATGCACACCACCGGGCGGGTACCCGCGTACGCGCCCCGCGGCATGATGGTGTTCACCGGCGGATTCGATTCCGAGATGCTGTTCCACGGGCCGCCGCTGGGCTCCTCGAAGATTCGCAGCGTGCCGAACTGCAGCACCCCGAGCGCGAGGTTGCGGCCGGGCGCCACCGCGCCTCCGTAGGCGGGCGGCACGTTCCCCGAGTTCACGTAGAAGCTCGAGCTCTCGACCTGTTCGGCGGCCGACCACCCCGTCGCCAGCAGCCCGAGCCATTGCATGCCGATGTTCTCCTTCGTGCCGCCGAGCGTGACGCCGTCGGTGTTGAGCGAGTTCGGCCCGTTGGCGGCGACGATGACGAAGCTGCTGCCCTGGTTGCTGAACAGCGAGCCGGCGCCGCACGAGTAGTAGGCGCGCGGGCCGACGACGGCGTGGTTGCGCTGCTCGTTGCGCGTGCACGCGCAGCCGTTGACGCCCTCGATCGAGGGGCTGAGCGCCGCGCCGGTGATGGCTGAGAAGTGCGGAGACGGTGACGCCCCGCAGCCCGACGTCGCGCGGTTGAAGCCCACCCAGCCGACGTCGCGCCCGATGATCAACGGCACCGCGAGGATGTCGCCGGTCTCGCCCGTCGCGAGCGTGAAGGTGCGGTGCGCCACGGCGCGCACCAGGAACGGCAGCGTGGTGGGCGGCAGCGGGTTGCGGCGCGAGCTCGCGTCGGTGACGCCCGAGAGCGAGAGCACCGCGGTCGCGCCGAGCGAGAGCGGGTGCCGCGGGTTGATGCGCACCGTCGACGCGGTGGGTTCCCACGCGACGTCGATCGGCACGCCCGCATCGTTCTCGGTGAGCCTGATGGTGGCGCCCGAGAGCGAGCCGACGTCGAGGGGCTCGTTGAAGGTCAGCACCATTTCCCACCACGGCCCGTCGGGGAGCGTCGGCCCGCCCGAGATTGGTGGATCGCTCGCGATGATGAACGGCGGCTGATCATCGATGACCGAGGTCCGCACCGAGGCGGTGGACGCGAGGAGGCTGTGCGTGCCCGTGGCGGTGACGGCGAAGAAGAGGTCCTGCGGCGTCGCCGGCGCGGTGAACGAGGTGACCGGGCCCGCGGTCGTCGAGAGCTGCACGCCGGCATCGGCGCCCGGCGCGCCACCATCGGGGCCGACCTGCGCCCAGGTGTACGAGAACGAGTCTTGCGGGTCGGTCGACGTCGCCGTCGCGCGCAACACGACCGACGCGCCGAAGCCCACCGTGGTCGGCAGGCCCGCGTCGACCCCCAGCACCACCGGGTCGTTCGTCACGGTGAGGGTCGCGCGCACCGGGTCCGAACGGAGCCCGACGCTGTTCCGCACGGCCAGCTCGACCTCGCCGACGCCGGTCGTGTTGCCGGCGAGCACCTGCACGCGCCCGGGCGCCACGCCGCCGTCGAACGCCGCGAGCGTGAGTGGACCGCTCAGCACCGCCCACTCGTACGTGAGCGGACCTCCCGATGGGTCGGTGCTGCCGCGGCCGTCGAGCTCGAGCGAGAGGCCCACCCGCAGCGACGCGGTGCCCGGCAGCACGCGCGCGGTCGGCGGGCCCTGCACGGTCACCAGCACCACGGCGGGCGCGCTCGTGAGGCCCAGCGTGTTCGACACCGTCAGCTCGAAGCGCAGCACCTCGGGGTTCGCGGGCGCCATGAACTGCGTGGTGCCCTGCAGCGAGTCGTTCACCGAGAGGAGCACGCTGGTGCCGCTCGTCTGCGCCCAGTGGAAGAGGAGCGGCAGACCGCCCGGGTCCGTCGACGCCGAGCCATCGAGCAGCACGCTCCCCGCCGGCCGCGTGGAGAGCACCGAGGCCACGCGCGCCGTCGGAGCGCGCGGGTCACCAGCGTCGACTGAGCCCGCGTCGATGCCCGCATCGTTCGTCCCCGCGTCAGTGGTGCCCGCGTCGGAGCCCGCGTCGAGGTCCTTGCCGCCGTCGTCGACGCCCGCGTCGTCCTTGCCGCCGCCATCGACCACGCCGGCGTCGGGGAACGGCAGGTCAGCGCCCTTCACGAGATCGATGACGCCCAGCTGCGTGAGCTGCGCCGGAGAGACGAAGACGTTGTCGACGCGCGCCGAGCGGTAGCCCGCGAGCGTCACCGTCAGGCGGTAGACGCCGCTGGGCACGGTGGTGAAGCGAAACGCGCCGGCGGCGTCGGGCGACGCGACGCGAGAGAGGCCGTCGGCGGCGAGCAGCTCCACGCGCGCGGGGTCGAGCGGGGTGGTGGGCGTCGCGGTGAGCGTGCCGGCGACGGTGCCGGGTTCCTGCATCGCGACGGGGTCGAGCTGCACGTCGTTGAGGGCGAGCTCCGAGCCGGCGGCGACCGTGAGCTCCTCGAAGCCCTTCGAGGCGTAGCCCGCGTGGAAGAAGGCGAGGCGCAGCGTGCCGGCGGGCATGTTCTCGAGCTGGAAGCGCCCGTCGTCGGCGGTGGTGGTGGTGAAGGGCCCCTCGGGCACGAAGACCACCGAGCCGCCGTGACCGCTCGTGGTCTGCACGTTGCTGAGCAACACGCGACCGCGAATCAGCGCGTTCTCGTCGAGCGCGACGTCGCCCACCTGCACCTGCTTGCCGAAGCCCGGCTTGTAGCCGTCGATGCGCACCACGCGCTGGCGCTCGAAGCGGCCGTCGCCGTTGCCGTCGAATTGCACCAGCAGCTCGCCGGTCTCGCGCGTCACGCCCTCGAGCACGAAGAGGCCCTGCTCGTCGGTGGTGGTGACGAGACCGGTGGGGAGCAGGCGCACGCTGGCGCCGGCCGCGGGCGCCTTCTCCGAGCGGCCGGGGAGCGGCAGCACCGCGCGCCCCGAGATGGTGCCCGGCCCGGGCGGAGGCGGCGGGTCAGGGAAGGACAGGTCGCGGCACGACGAGAGTGCGACGACGGTCACCACGAGCCACGCGCGCTTCATTCCTGGAGCCCCCTGCTGGTCGAACAGCCCGGCGCAGCGTAACGCCGAATGCGCGCTCAGGTGATCCACTCGCCGAGCATCGTCACCACCAGCCTTCCGTCGGCGTCGCGGTCGATGCGCACGCTGCCACCGCGCCAGCGCTCGCTCCACTCGAGGAAGGCGTGGTCGGGACCCTCGACGGTGAGCTCGAGGTGCATCGGGTAGAACGTGCCGTAGCGCTTGATGAGCGCGTTGAGCTCGTCGGGCGCGACGTTGATCAACCGCACCAGGGGACGCAGCCCCGCGAGCGCGGCGGGAGTGCCTTCGAGGAAGCGCACGTCGTCGAGCTCGGCGGCGCGGGTCGGCCCGATCGGACTCGTCGACTGCGGCGAGAGCACGATGGCCTTCGGCGCGCGCCGGCCGGTGAGGAACTCTTCGAAGAAGGCGTTGAGCATCTCGGCGTCGACCGTCGGCTTCAGGCGGTCATCGAGGCGCGGCGTGGCGTCGTCTCCGTCGATGACGCCGTCACCGTCGGTGTCCTTGTTCTTCCAGTCGAGCAGCAGGCGCGCCTCGACGAGGTCGGTCAGCCCGTCTTCGTCGGTGTCGCGCTCGAGGTCGGCGAGCTTCGCCACCAGCACCACGAGGGGTCGCCTGGTCGGAGCGCTCATGCCGATGGGTGGGAAGGTGATGGACTTCTCGTTGAGCGGCGCCTCTTCCATCGCGAGGCGCACGGTGTCGCGCGCGTCGAGCAGGGGAATCTTCGAGTCTTTCAGCGCGACGAAGGGCCGGTGGTCACCGAGCGAGAGGTAGATGTGGCGCCAGTGCGCGCCCGCGTCGGAAGACACCGACAGCCAGTAGCCACCGGGAGAGACCTCGCCCACCGGGTCGAGGCGCTGCGAGAGGGAGAGCGCGACGAGGCGTTTCCCTTGCCGCTCGATGCGCACCGGCCAGAAGCCAACCGGCTGCTGCTCGCGCGTCAGTTTCACCGGGGCATTGGGCGGCAACGCGGCGGGCTTCTCTTCCGTGAACGGCGAGGGGAATGCGGGAGGCAGCTCGGCCACCGGCGCCTCGACCTTCGCGTCGCCGTCGCCCGGCGCCGTGAACGGTGCCCGCTTCTGCAAGAGCGCCAGGCCCTCGGCGTCAGCGGCGGCGAGCGCCTCGGCCCACGCGCCCTCGGGCTTCTCGGGGCGCTCTCGCTCGTACTTGAGCCTCCTGCCGAATGACTTCCGGAACAGGCCGTCGTGCGGCGCGAGGTACGGCTGCACGCACGCCCAGAATTCCCATTTGACCTCGACGTGGGAAGTCCGCATCCGCAGCGCCGCGTCCCATGCGGTGATGGTGCGCTTGGCAGTGAGCATCCAGGTGACGGCGTCGGCGACGAGCGCGAGGTCGGGCCCGCGGAAGTCGTCGGGCTTCGCATCGGCCGTCTCGGTCGCTGGCACCACGATCGCCTTCGCGGCGTCCTTCTCTCCGAGCGCGAGGAGCCCCAGCACCAAGAGCGGGCGCAGGCTCGGCGTGTGCTCGATGACGGGCGTCATGGTGCCGTCGGCCTCGAAGCGCGAGGCGCCTCCGGCGACGTCACCTCCCAGCGGCAGCGCGGCCGGGTTGCCCGCGAACTTCGCGCGCGTCGCGGCGGGCAGCGAGAGCCAGGTGTGCGCCGCGAAGAGGAGCCGGCCGTTCCGCAGCGGACCGACGAGGAGCGCGTTGAGGAAGCGCGCGTCATCGACCGGAGCCTTGCCTGCGCGCAAAGCGACCCACGCGAGCGAAGCGCGGTCGTCGGCGGGCAGGCGACGGTCTTCGAGCAGCGGCAACAGGCGGGCGGGTTCACGCTCGACCACCGACGCGGCGAGGGTCGCGCGCGGGGTGAAGTCGAGGTCGAGCAGGCGCGTCGCCGCGTCCACCGGGAGCAACTTCACGAGCGCCGAGAGGTCGCTCGTCGCGTCCCAGGTGCGCACCACGCCCACGCTGAGCGCCCACGCGTCGGGCCACTTCATCGCGCACCCGAGCCACGCGGCGTGCCGCTTCGACTCGTCGGCGCCCACCGCGGGTTGCTGTATCGCCGCCCACGCGCACGCCGCCTGCTCGGCGGTGAGCGCCCACTTCACCTTGGCGTCGGCGGCCGACTTGAGCTCGCACGGCGCGGGCAACTTCGCCTGGGCCCACTGCTGCTTCGCGTAGTCACATTCCCAGCCCGCGGTCGCGAGCGAGACCACCACTGAGAAGACGAGCATCCTGACGACGTTACTTCACGTCGCCCATCAGCTTGCGCACGCCCGGCGAGATCGCGATCAGCACCACGCCCGCGACGAGCGCGTAGATGGCCAGCAGCCCGTAGCCGTCGGTGTACGAGGTGAGCTTGTCCATCGCGGTGGCGTTTTCCTTGGGCGACGTCATGCCCGCGCCGAGCAGGCCGGCGGCGTACTGGCCGTAGGCGCTCGCGAGGAACCACATGCCCATCATCACGCCCTGCAGCGGCTTGGGCGACAGCTTGGTCATGATCGACAGACCGATGGGCGAGAGGCACAGCTCGCCGAAGGTGATGACGAAGTACGCGAAGGTGAAGAGCCCCAGCGAGGTGATGCCCTCGGAGTTCGCGAAGAAGCGGCACGCGTAGAACGCGCCGAACGCGCCCGCGAGGAAGAGGAAGCCCAGGCCGAACTTCACGACCGTGTTCGGCTCCAGCTTGCGCGCGGCCATCCACACCCAGACCAGCCCGAGCAGCGGCGCGAAGATGATGACGAAGGCCGAGTTCGCCGCGTTGTTCACGCCGTTGGGGTCGATGTGCACCGGCCCCAGCTCGGCGGCCTTCAGGTTGTTCGCCGCGAAGAGCGCGAGCGAGCCACCCGACTGCTCGAAGAACGCCCAGAAGATGATGCTGAAGATGATGAACACCATCGCCGCGAGCAGCTTCTTGCGCTCGACGCTCGAGTACTTCGTCATCTCGTACCCGATGTACGCGAGGGTCAGCGGCCCAATCGTGTACATGAAGTAGTCGGTGTAGTCGGTCTTCGAGACCATGGTCATGATGACCGGGATCACCGCGAGCGAGCCGCCGAACACCGCCCAGTCGAGCCACTTCTTCTGCTGCACCGCGGCCGGCGGGAAGCCGATGGGCCCGAGGCTGTGCCGCGTGAAGGCGAACCACAGCACGCTGATGGTCATCACCACCGCGACCGACGCGAAGCACAGGTTCCACGAGTACGTCTTGCCGAGCCACACGCAGAGGTAGCCGCCCAGCAGCGCGCCGATGTTGATGCCCGAGTAGAAGAGCGAGAAGCCCGCGTCGCGCCGCTCATCGCCGTCCTTGTAGAGCTGGCCGACCATCGTCGAGATGTTCGGCTTGAAGAAGCCGGTGCCGACGATGTTGAAGCTGATGCCGAGGAAGAAGAACGTCTTCGGGTCGATGGCGAGGATGAGCGAGCCCACCACCATCAGCGTGCCGCCCCAGAAGAGCGACTTGCGGAAGCCGAGGATCTTGTCGGCGAACAGGCCGCCGATGAAGGTGAAGGCGTAGACGAACGCCTGCGTCGCGCCGTACTGCAGGTTCGCGACCTTCTCGGCCATGCCGAGCTGGCTCACCATGAAGACCGTGAGCACGCCGCGCATGCCGTAGAAGCTGAAGCGCTCCCACATCTCGCTGAAGAACAGCGACCAGATCTGCTTCGGGTAGCGGCCCTGGAAGTTCTGGATCTGCTCGAGGGTCACGTCGGGAGCGGCGGCGGTGGCAGTCGTCACGGCGGGCTCCGTAACACCGCCTTTGCGACCACGTCGAGGAAGGGATTCTCCATCGCCGGCCCGGGCACGCGCGGCGCGACGCCGGGCACCACGCTGTCGAGCACGTCGAGGAAGAGCGAGTCGATGCCCTCGCGCTTGTGCAGCCACGGCCGCTCGACGTTCACCCCGAGCGCGCAGACCACGATGGCGTGCTGGCGCGCGACGTCGTGCAGCCGCGCGAGCACCTCGTCGAGCACCGGGCCCTCGAACGGCGCGTAGAGAAAGAAGAGGGTGCCGTCGTCGAGCGGGGCGGTGCGGGCGTCTCCGAGGGTGATGTTCGTTCCCGGGAGCGCGGTCGCGACGAGCGATGGCTGCAACTCGACGCCGCGGACCTGGCAGGCGCACAGCGACTTCACGAGCGTGAGCACCTTGCCCTGCCCTGCCCCGAGGTCGACGAAGACGTCCGACGGACTTGGCCGCGCGTGCTGCACCGCCAACGCGATGGAGGCGACCCCGGCGCGGTGGTGGCCGATGAGGTGCGGCCCGGGTTGCGTCGGGTCGGTCGCGCCGAGGCCCAGCGTGCGCTCGTACTCCGCGTCACGCGCTTCGGGCGGCAGCGAGGCGAGCCACGCCAGCACGTCGCTCACTTGCGTCTCGCGGTGGGCTTCTTCTTCGCCGGCGCCTTCTTCTTCGCGAGCGGCGCGACGGTGACCGCCTTGGGCTGCGCGAACGCGAGCATCATCGGCTCGCCCGTCGGCTGAACGATGCGCACCGCGGCGTCGCCCTTCGCCTTGCGCAGCACGCGACGGAACTCCTTGCGCGCCGCTTCGAGCTCACCGCTGAAGACCGGCTTCCACGGCGACGATTGATCAGCCGACACCTGCACGACGTAGTGCGCGCTCACGCGCCGACGATACGCGTCAGGGCGCGACGAGCAACACCGCCACGACGACCGACGCGACTCCGACCAGGCCGGCGAGCGGGCGCTCCCACCACGCGGACTTCGGGGCGAACTCGGCTTCCACCGCCGCGCGCATCTTCACCCGCACCGAGGGCGCCGGCGCGTCGTCGGTGAGCTCGAGCGCGCGCTTCACCTCGAGAAATTCGCGCACGCACGCCGCGCAGGTCCGCAGGTGCGCTTCCACCGCGTCGCGCTGCTCTCCCCGCGACTCGCCGAGGTGGAACGCGAAGAGCTCGGCCCGACAGGTCTCACAGTTCATGACTCGTCTCCTCGTTGCGCCGCGAAGGCGTCCTTCAGCTGCGCCACCACCTCGTGGAGCCGCGACTTCACGGTGCCCACCGGCAGCGAGAGCGCGCTCGCCACCTCTTCGTACGAGAGGCCCGCGGCGCGCAGCGACCACACCTCGTTCAATTGCGGAGACAGCTTCGCCAACGCGCCCTGCACCTGGTGGCTGCGCTGGCGGCGAATCAGCTCGAGGTCGGGCGGGTCGGCCGTCACGTCGGTGAAGCTCGCCGCCTCGTGCGCGTCGGCCCGGCCCGTGGAGCGGCGGTGGTTGGCGCACGCGTTCCGCGCGACCTCGAACAGCAACGCACGCGCACGCTCGACCTGCTTGCGCTTCGCCTCGCGCAAAAAGGACAGGAAGACCTGCTGCAACAGGTCCTCCGCGGCCGCGCGATCTCCGCCGACGGCGCGCACGATGAAGCCGAACAGCGGCCGCTCGTAGCGCGCGTAGAGCACGTCGAACGCAGCCAATTCGCCCTGGCGGAAGGCGTCGAGGAGCGCTTCGTCGGTGAGCGTGGCGAGCTTCACGTCGCGTCTCAGGCGGCCGGCTTGCTGCGGAAGGCGCCGACGGCCGACAGCGTGCCACCGATGGTGAGGAAGATGAGCGCGAGCGTGAGGTTGTTCGCGGACTCGGCGGCGCCGGCGATGAGGATGCGGGCGCGAAGAGAGAGGTCTTCGACGTCTTGCGTGTTGCGCACCGTGGCGACCAGCGCGGCCACGAAGCCCCACGTGCCGAGCGAGAGCTGCGCGACGGCGAGCCACTTCACGGCGCGCCAGCGGTGCTCTTGCGGGCGGGTGGCCTGGAGGGTGCCCAGCGCCGTCAAGCCGAAGCCCATCAAGAGGATGGGCACCATCAAGTAGCCGCCGTCTGCGAAGAATTGTCCCATGTCGGGAGGGAGAAACCGGAGCGCGGAAAAAGTTCGCCGGCCCCGCAGGCCCTGGGGAAGGTGGGGGTTCGGTGTTGGGGGTCTTGCTCGTCGCGCGGGGTGCCTCTCGGCACGGCACCAGCTTCACGAGGTGACTCGGCTTCGTGATGGGGTCGGTTGTCCGGTGGTGGCTGCCCTGACGACCACCAGCGGACAAACGACCCCGCTCGAGCGACGGACCGAGGGGTCGGTTGTCACGAAATGGCTGCTCCAGCGCTCCAGCGACCAGAACCTGACAACCGACCCTGGTCACCAGCACGCGCAGGCGCGGCACGAGGGCGAGGGGCTGTTGGTGACAGGCACTGCGGCGACCCCCATCGCCCACTGCTTCCCTTCCGGCTGCTGTCACCCGCCGCGGCCTGAGCGGTGTGCCTGAAGGGTTACTCCTCACCCCGACCCTCTCCTCCTCGGGAGGAGAGGGGGAGTCCGCGCCCCCGCGCCCCCGCGCCCCCGCGCCCGCAAAAGTTCGCCGGGGCACGCTCGCGACTCCACTCGCGCACGCACCCCGGCGGGTCCTGCTCCCTGTCAGTCTTCGGCGCTCAGCGGCGCGTACGGCGGCGCGTCACGCTCACCAGCAACCCGAGCCCCAGCGCCATCAACGACACGTCGGCACCCGTCGAGCACCCATTCGCGCCACGGTCGGGCGATGCGCTCAACTTCAGCCCCGACGTCGCCTCGCGGTTGTTCGGGTACGCGCGGTCGGCGAACACCAGCTTCGCCTGCAGCTGCAGCGTGTAGTCGCCATCGACGTCAGCGGTGAAGCTCGGCACGTTGCCGTCGGGGTACGCGTATTCCCAGTGGCGCGACATCGTCACCACGCCCTGCGGGTTGCTCACCGCCGACTGCGAGCCCGCCGGGCGCTGCTTCACGGTCCACGTGTATTCGATGGCCGCGCCGTTGCGGTTGGCGAACAGCGGGAGACGGAACTTCTCACCGGCCTTCAGCATCACCTGGCCACCGCCGTGCACACGGAACGGGCTGTTGGGGTCGAGGCAGTCGTCCTTGTTGTTGGGGTCGATGACCACGCAGTACTTCGCGTCGCACTGGTCGCCGATGCCGTCGCCGTCGTCGTCGAGCTGCGCGCGGTTGCGCACCAGCGAGCAATTGTCGGCCTGGTTCAGCACGCCGTCGTTGTCGATGTCGAAGTCGCACACGTCGCCGAGCCCATCGAGGTCGGTGTCGAGCTGCGTCGCGTTCACCGCGCTCAAGCAGTTGTCGAAGGTGTCGGACACGTTGTCGCCGTCCTGGTCGGCGTTGCAGCGCGAGTCGTTGAGCTGCACGTTGCCGGGGTTGGGCAGCAGCGGGCACACGTCGATGGTGTCGAGGATGCCGTCGCCGTCGTCGTCGTTGTTGCACACGTTGCCCAGCGCCTGAGCGCCGTTGGTCTTCAGCTGGTCCTTGTTCGGAATCGACGGGCAGTTGTCGAGCGCGTTGTCGATGGTGTCTCCATCGAGGTCGCCGTCACACACGTCGCCGCTCGCGTCACCGTCGGTGTCGAGCTGGTTGAAGTTCGAGAGCGCCGCGCAATTGTCGCAGCTGTCGCCCACGCCATCGCCATCACCATCGAGCTGATCGCGGTTGGTCGCGAACGGGCAGTTGTCGACGTCGTCCGACTTGCCGTCGCCATCGGCGTCGTCGGTGTACGAGAGCGTCTTGCCGTCATCGGTGTACGCGACCCACACCGAGCAACCGCAGCCGCAGCCGCAGCCACACCCGCCGCCTTCTTCCTTCGGAGAGCCGCAGTTGCTGCCGAGGCACTCGGGATTGACGCCATTGCCGAGCTGCGCGAACGCGGGCGCGGCGACGAGCGAGAGAACAGCGACGACGGGGAACCAGGGGCTGAGGCGCATGGGCTTCTCCTTGTGGAGTTCCCCACACGTGAATTCACCGCCCCACCACGGTTCAAAATCAGCGTTTCTCAGCGGTTGCAGGCGGCAACAGCCCATCGAGCGCGGCCTTGAGCTGCTCGAGCGTGAAGGGCTTCGGCAACCGCGCGACGTTCGGCTGCGTCGCCAACTCTTCGAGCACCGGCAGCGGCGCGAAGCCACTGCACAGCACCACCGGCACCTGCGGCAACGCCTGGCGCAACGCGAAGAACGTGTCGCGCGCGGTCAGCCCCGGCATGACGAGGTCGAGCAGCACCAGGTCGGGCTTCTGGGCGCTGGTGGTGAGCTCGTGCAGCGCGCTCGCACCGTCGGTCGCTTCGCGCACGCGAAAGCCCAGCCGCCCGAGGAGCCACCCGGTGGTGCGCCGCACGAAGCTCTCGTCGTCGACCACCAGGATGAGCTTGCCGTCGCCCGCGACGTGCGAAGTGGCCGCGGCCTCGCTCGAGACGAGCGCCTCCTCGGGCAACAGCGGGAAGCGCAGCTCGAACGTCGTGCCGCGACCCGGCTCGCTGCGCACCGTCACCGTGCCGTCGTGCGCGCGCACCGTGAGGTCGGCGGTCGCCAGCCCGAGGCCCGTGCCGCGCCCGCGTTCCTTGGTGGTGAAGAAGGGGTCGAAGATGTGTCGAATCACGCCGGGTGGAATGCCGACGCCGGTGTCACTCACGTCGAGCCGCACCAGCCCCGGCTGCTCGTCGGTGGTGCGAAAGGTGAGGCGCCCGCCCTCGGGCATCGCGTCGCGCGCGTTGATGGCGAGGTTCACCAGCACGCTCGACAGCTGCGTCGCGTCGCCGAGCAGCACGGTGCGCGTGGCGTGACGCTCGACCACCACTTCGACCTGGCGGCCCAGCGTGCGCTGCAGCATCGCCACCGCGCCGTCGAGCACCTCGTGCAGGTCGACCGGCACGCGGTTCGAGCCTTCCTTGCGGCTGAACTGCAGGAGCTGCTGCGTCAGCCCCGCGGCCTGCTGGGCGGCGTTGAAGATGACGTTGAGCGCTTCCTTGCTCGCCTCGCTCAGGGTGTCGAAGCGCAGCAACTCGGCCGCGGCGGTGATGGCGCCGAGCATGTTGTTGAAGTCGTGCGCGATGCCGCCCGCGAGCTGGCCGACCGCGTCCATGCGGCTCGAGTGGCGCAGGCGCTCCTCGAGGAGGTGCTCCTGGGTGACGTCTTGCAGCGCGCCCGAGAGCCGCGGCGGATCTCCCTCGGGGATGCCGTGGAGCCGCACGCGCCGCCGCTCACCGCCCGGGCGCTCGAGCTCCACCTCCAGCCGGAAGGGCGTGCGCCGCGCCAGCGCCTCTTCATGCGCGCGCGCGACCGCCTGCCGGTGCTCGGGCACGAAGCGCTCGAGCATCGCGTCGAACGTGGGGCGGAACTCGCGCTCCCCGACGCCGAAGAGGCGGAACATCTCGCTCGTCCACACCAGCGTGCGCGTCGCCCCGTCGAGTTCCCACCCACCGACGTCGGTCACCGCCTGCGTGCGCTCGAGGAACCGCTTCTGCCGCTCGAGGTCGCGCACCACCGCGAGCTGCTCGGTGAGGTCGAGCGCGAAGCCCGCCAGCCCCAGCACCGTGCCGTCCTCGCCGAACACCGGGAACTTGGTCGAGAAGAAGGTGCGCACGTTCGGCGGCACCGGCACGTCTTCGAAGCGGCGGCTCGGCTGCAGCGTGCGCAGCACCTCGGCGTCGTTGCGCGCGAAGTCGTCGGCCTTGTCCTTCTCGAAGAGGTCGTGGTCGGTCTTGCCGTGCACTTCCTCGGCGCTCGTGGCGAATGCGCTCAGCCACGTGTCGCTCACGAGCTGGTAGCGGCCGTCGAGGTCTTTGATGAAGGCGATGACCGGCGAGTGCCGAATGAACTGCATCAGCAGTTTGAGCATTCAGGGCACCAGGCTGACCTCGGCACAGCTGCGCACGCCCGACGAGAACCGCAACACGACCCGGCTGACATTCTCGGTCCCCGCGTCGACGGACACCACCGCCCACTGCGCCGGCAGCGCCGAAAAGTCGAACCCGCCGTCGGTGGACTTGCGCGGGCTGAGCACGAAGGTGTCGAGCACCGAGGGGGTGAGAATGGCCTGCTGCTGGCCGAGCAGGCCGCCGTCGGCGCCGAACCACTGCACTCCGAAGAGCGGCGTGGCCAGCTCGAGCTCGCGGAACACCAGCGCGCTGAACGGCCCTCCGTCGCGCTCGAAGGTGAGCGACTGGCGCAGCTCGAGGTCGACCGGGGCCAGCGCGCCGTCGGTGAGCGGGCACGGCGTCGCGATGGAAGGGCACGCCAGCCCGCGCGAGTCGGCCGGTGCGCCGGGCGTGATGGCGACGCGCTCGGCCGCGGTGAGCACCACCGGGAAGCTGTTGGAATCGAAGAGGTTCACCGGCCCCGTCACCGGTTCGGGCGGCGGCTCGTAGAGGTTGGCCTCGAGCTCCAGCGCGCCCTCGAAGTCTTCGAGCTCGCGCGGCCCCAGCGTGATGGGCAGCCGCTCGGTGCCGCCCCCGAGGTCGAGCTTCGGAAAGCGGTCGCCCTTCTTCCACGCCATGCCGCCGTCGGTGGTGACGAAGCGCAGCACGTGGTCGAGCGACACGCCGCTGTCGTCGTCGTCGGCCGGCACGGGCACCGGAGAATCGAAGCGCGCCACGCCCGCGTCGAGCCCGAGGTGCGAGCGCCAGTCGCGCAACAGAGGCATCGTCGAATGGCCATTGAGCGCGGGCACGTCGACGCGCGCCGCCGCGCCCGAGGGGAAGGCCACGCGCACCACGAAGCAGTTGAGGCTGCGCCGCGAGAGGCCCTGCGCCTGCGCGCGGAAGACGTCGAAGCGGTAGTGGCCGCGCTCGTCGGTGACGGTGGTCTTGAAGGGCACCGCGTCGATGCAGGTCGTGCCGTTCACCTGGCTGGCCGGCGGGCTGCGCCACAGCTCGACGGTGAGGCCCTGCACGCCGTCGATGGAAGAGACGTCGCCCTCGACGGGGAAGATGTCGTCGGGGTTGAAGCAGCCGCTCGCGGCGAGGCCGGCGAGGGACACGAGGAGCGCGCGCATCAGTACACCACCTTCACGCCGAGGCTCGGCAGCACGATGGGCGCGCCCTGCTGGCGCTTCTGCGGGTCGCCGTTCATGTCGAAGCCGTAGGTGAAGCCGTACACCTCGGTGCGCACCAGCACGTTGAACACGTCGATGAAGAGGTCGATGGTGAACCAGTTGGTGCTGAACGTCTTCGAGGCGCGGAGGTCGAGGCGCGCGAACGGCGGCAAGCGGTCGACCTGGTTGAGCGGCACCACCTGCCATGCCTGCTTGCCGGTGCCGTCGTCGACGAGGCGCGAGGTGCGCGAGCTGAACTCGCCCGATTCCGGCCGCCCGGTGTTGAGGTGGAACGAGGCGCTCACCTTGAAGCCCGCCGGCAGCTGCAGCCCCGCGACGAGGTTGAGCGAGTGCGCCTGGTCGAACGCGAAGGGCACCATCGCGGTGGTGTCGCTCACCTCGGATTGATCAGCGTTGTAGATGGCGAAGCGGCGCATGCGCTCACTGCGCATGAAGGTGTACGTGAGCCAGCCGAAGAAGCGGCCCTGCTGCGGCAGGCGCAACATGAACTCCAGCCCGTACGCGCGGCCCCAGCGGTTGCCGGAGTAGGTGTCGTCGAGCGAGCTGATGCCGGTGACGAACTCCGAGAGGCTGCGTTCGCGCGCCTGGAAGATGTGGTTGTAGAAGGCGTCGCCCGAGAGCTCGAGACCGAACCACGGCAGCCGCCCCACCGCGCCGAGCGAGAACTGACCGACCTCCTGCAGGCCCGTCTTGAGCGCGCCAGCGTCGGTGACGGGCAGCGAGATGAGCAGCATCGGCGCCTGGTGCGCGAGGCCCGCACTGCCGCGCAGCGTGAGGGACTCCACCGGGTCCACCCGCACCTCGAGGCGCGGGTCGATGCTCGGCAGCGTGAAGCTCGGCGCGAGGTGCCACGTGTCGACGCGCACGCCCGCCACCACCGTCACCGGCTTCAAGAAGAGCGCGCCCTCGACGAACGAGCCGGTGAAGACGCCCATCACGCGCGGCTGCTTGAGCAGGTCGCCGCCCGCGCCGAGGCCCACCGTGGTCTCCACGTCGCTGGTCTGCCGTTCGAAGTCGAAGCCCGCCTTGAGCTGCAGGTGCTCGTTCAACTCCAGCCGGTAGGTCGCGCGGCCGGCCCAGATGAAGCGGTCGAGCAGGAAGCTGCCGACGCGCTCGTTCTTCTGCTCGGCGTAGAGGCCCATCGTCTCCCAGCCGACCCAACTGCCGACGTCGAGCACGCCCGGGCCCAGCGGGTACTGCGCGCGCAGGTCGATGCGGTGGAAGCGCGAGGTCAGGTACACCGACGGGTCATCGGGCTGCGCGGTCTGCTTCACGCCCACCACGTCGCTCGAGCCGAACGCCAGCAAACGGATGTTGCCCGCGCCGACCTTCTGCTCGACGCGCGCCTGGTAGTCGAAGCTCTGGAAGACCGGCGTCACGCCCTCGCCGAACGCGCCGCCGGCCGACATGAGGCCCAGCAGCCACGCGGCGTAGTTCACGTAGCCGCCGACGGTGATGCTGGTGCCCGTCTCCTTGATGGGCACCTCGACGAAGGCGCTGGCGTCGGTGATGGAAGGTTGCACCGTGATGTGCACGCGGTCGTCGCGCGCGCGGGCGACCTGGGCGCTCACCACGCCGCCGGAGATGCGGCCGTACCGGGTCGGCGCGTTGGCCGGGTAGAAGTCGATGCTCTCGATGAAGTCGGGGTGCACCACCGAGCTGCCGAGCATCAGGTGGTAGAGCTGCGGCACGCGCACGCCGTCGAGGAAGAAGCCCGTCGCCGCGGGGAGCGAGCCGCGCACCACGGGGTAACTGATGCCCGACGCGGGCGTGACGACGCCGGGCAAGAGCATCACCACGCGCAGCGGCTCTCCTCGCGTGCCGGCGACCTCGCGCAGCTCGGCGCCCGAGAGTGTGATGCGGCTCAGCTCCGCGCGGTCGAGCTGGCCGCGCACGATGGTCTCGTAGGGGCGCGAGTAGAGGCGGTCGAGCCGGTACACCACGCTCACCGTCTGGCCCGCGATGCCGTTCTCCTTGAAGACCTTCGCCTTGTGGTTGACCGCGCTGACGCGCAGGCGCTGGGGGCCGGGCGGCAGCTCGACGGTGAAGCGGCCGTCGGCGTCGGTCTCGGCGAGCGTCACGCCGCCGTCTTCGAAGGTGACCTGCGCGAGCGGCACCTGTTCGCGCGTGCCCTTGGTGAGCACCTGGCCCTGCAGCGTGACGGTGGTCTTCGCGACGCCCGCGTCGGTGGTGAGCGCGAGCACCGGCGCCTCGAAGCGGTAGCGGTACGAGAGCACCACGTCGACGGGCGTGCCGTCTTTCGTCGCGGGCTCGAACTGCAGGCCCTTCGCGGCCTCGAGCGCGCTCTGGGTGAAGGCGTCGCCGGCGGACGAGGTGACCTCGACGTTGGTGACCGCGCCCGTCACGTCGATGGTGAGCAACAGCTCGACGTCACCGCCCTCGAGCCCGGCGTCGAGCGGCCACGCGGCGGGAGAGGGAGTGACGAGCACCGGCGCGAGCACCACGCCGGCATCGGTGGTCTCGAGCGCGGGGAGGCCCCCGTCGGGGTCAGCGGCCGCCAGCAGGCACAGCAGGGTGAGCGCAGACGCCGACATCGCGCCAGCGGTCTAGCCCTCGACCTCGCGGCAAACCAGACATGACACGACTGTCGCGTCTGGCGGCGCGCCTCGGTGCGCCACGCTCGGAGGGATGGTGGTCTTCGGCTTGCAGACCGCGGCGGCATGGTTCTCACGTTGGTCCTGATCAGCACGCTGCACGCCGCGCCAGACGTTCCGCTCTCGAGCGACTGGAGCGCCGAGCCGCAGCTGGTGAAGCTCACCCCGCGCGGAAAGAAGAAGAACCAGTACGAGTACTACGGCCTCGTGCCCGAGGGCTTTCACCTGGTGCGCGAGGTGCGGAAGGGGTTGGTCATCGGTGGGGGCGTGGTGTTCGGCATCGCGTGGCTCGGGTTCGCGGGGCTGACGGCGGCCATCGTTCCGAAGAATCCTCCGGTGTACGCGATTCCGCTCGCGGGGCCGTTCATGCTCGGGACGCAGATCCAGGGGCCGGTCGCGGACCTCGGGATTCTGGCGGTCACTGCGGTGGGCATCGCGCAGTTCGTGGGGGCCATCGCGATGATGTTCGGCGTCGCGTTCCCCGGGGAGTATCTGGAGCCCGACCCGGCGAAGCCGCTCGCGTTCCGATTCTGAGGTGGCACGGATGCGGTCCGCCTCGAGGGTGGTGGGCGTGCGCGTGGTCGCTGCAGTGCCAAACGGCACGCGTGCTCCTCGCTGCGCACGCTGGTGACCCGTTGCTGCACGCGTCGTGAAGGCCACCAGGTAGAGAAGATGCTCTGGGAGAACAACTTCTCTGCCCAGTACCCTCGACCGCGGTGCGGATAACGCTGCCACAAAGCACTTTCCGCACCGGCGTCGGCCCACCGTGCGTGAACTTCGGCTCGTGGTCGAGGGGCTGCGCGCCCGATGCACGGCCGAGGACCCATCAAACCTTGCGTCCCCTTCGAGCCCGCCTCCGCCGGAGCTCGACTCCGCGTGTGGTACGAAGTCACGTCCGATGGCCGCGCCCCGCCACACGCTGCGTCTCGAGGCCGACCGCGCGCTGCTCTACGACCGCACCGCGCACCAATACTTCGCGCTCACCGCCGGCGAAGCCTTCCTCTGCACCGCCTCGTCCGAAGTCGGCCTGACCGAGGCCCACCGCCTCCTCTCCGAGCGCATCGGCGACGAAGACGCGACCGCCTTCCGTGACGAGCTCGTCGCCGACGGCGCGCTCTCAGAAAACGGCTTCACCGGCCGCCTGCTCGAACAACGCGACGTGAAGGGCGCGTACGCCGCGCCGCTCGTCTGCCACCTCGGCGTCACCCTCGCGTGCAACTTCGCCTGCAACCACTGCTACTCGAGCTCCGGCCAGCGCGCGAAAGACGAGCTCACCCTCGAGCAACAGCAGTCCCTGGTCGACCAGCTCGTCGAGCTCGGCTGCCTCAAGCTCGTGCTCGGTGGCGGCGAACCCTTCCTCCGCAAAGAGCTCCCGGAGTTGGTGGCGTACGCCGACTCGAAGGGCGTCGACTGCTTCGTCCACACCAACGCCTCGCTGGTGCGGCCCGAGGTGCTCGAGCGCCTCGCGAAGACGCCGCCCGCCTCGCTCGCCGTCAGCCTCGACGGCCCCGACGCGCACACCAACGACCGCGTGCGCGGCCCGAAGGCGTTCGCGAAGACCATGGCCGGCCTCGAGGTGCTGCGCGCGCACTGGCCGCACGGCTTCAACCTCTCGGTCACCATCACGCCCGAGAACGCCGAGCTGACGCCCGGTCTCGTGCAGCTCGCGAAGGACCAGGGCGCGCGCGTGCTGTTGCTCCGGCCGGCGTACCCCGCGGGCGAAGCGATGAAGGACCCGGCGCTGGTGTGCGACCGCGACACCTTCGCGCGCGCCATCGATCTGGCGCGCCCGGCGGCGCAGAAACTCGGCGTGACGCTCGACGCGCCGCACCCGCACGAGCAGGGCGAGCCCGACTTCGAGGGCTTCGGCTGCGTCGCCGCGCGCGTGGTGCTGGGCGTCGACCCGCGCGGCAACGTGACGCCGTGCCTGAACCTCCCGGGCGGCTTCGACAGCGGCAACATCAAGGACAAGAAGCTCGGCGACCTGTGGCGCAAGGGGCGCGGCTTCGTGGTCTTGCGCGCGCAGGAACCCGGGCCGCAGTGCAGCACCTGCAAGCACTACGACACGTGTCGTGGCGGCTGCCGGGTGCGCGCGCTGTATGCTGACGCCGGCGTCGGCGGACCTGATGCGTGGTGTCACTACGAGCCACGAGACGAAGCACCGGCAGAGAAGAAGCGCAGCAGACGCACCACCTCAACGAAGCGACAGGAGCAACGATGACGACGGTCAAGCGCGGTGGCACCCGCACTCCAATCTCGACGGGCTGTGGCACCTCGACGCGGGGCACCTCGAAGCCCTCGGGGCGCACGCCGGTCTCCACCGGGTGTGGCACCTCGGGCTCGGGCTCCACGGGGTGGAAGCCGAAGACCGGCGGCAAGACGACGTCGGGCAAGGTGTCGACGCGCAGCCAGGACCTCCTCGAGAAGGCGGGCGGCAAGAAGAAGGGCGGCTCCGTCTCGACCGGTTGCGGAACGAGCACGCCGAGCAAGCCGTCGAAGCCTTCGCACCCGAGCAAGCCCACCCGCACCGGCTGCTGAAGAGGACCTCTCGTGAACGACCACCGCCTGTCCCGCTTGAAGCGCCTCGCTGCCGGCGCCGCGCTCGTCACCGCCGCGACCGCCGGCGCCGCCGACCCGAAGAAGCCCGAACCGAAAGAGGAGCCGCTCTACGTCAACTCGGTCGACGCGCCCGCCCCCGACGCCGGCGTGGCCGACCCGGGGAAGCAGCCGCCGCACGTCAACTCGCCGCCGCAGGTCAAGCCGCAGCCCAAGCCCGAGCCGAAGCACGTCAACAGCCCCAAGCCGTCGACGAAGTGACGTGACCATCACGGTCTGGCGCAGGTCCGACGCCGGCGACGACGCACTCTCGCTGACGCGCGAGCACGAGCTCATCGCGCAACCTCGCCGCGGTGAGCCCATCGACTGGAAGTCGTTCGACGCGCGCAGCATCGACGAGCGGTGGCTGGGGCCCGCGCGGGAGCTGTGGAAGCACCGCGCGTACACCGAGTTCCACTCGCTGACCCAGTTCACGCAGCTCGCCTCGCAGGTGCAGGCGCTCGGCGCTCCGCTCGACTGGAGCGGCGCCTTCGCGCGGATGATCGCCGACGAAGTGCGCCACGTGGACCTCTGCCTGCAGATGCACCGCGCGCTCGGAGGCACGGCGGATCTCGAGCTCGAGACGCTCGAGCACGTGCACCTGCGTCAGCGCGGCTCGCTGCGCGCGCACGTGCGGCGCGTGGTCGTCTCGTCGTTCTGCATCGGCGAGACGCTCTCGGGCCGCATGTTCAAGCGCTGCCTCGCGGCGTGCACCGTGCCGCTGGCGCGCGAGGTGGTGACCGCGATTCTCGTCGACGAGACCTTTCACGCCGAGTGCGGCTGGGAGCTGGGCGCGCTGCTGATGCGCCCCGACGAGCACCTCGAGACCGAACGCGCGAGCCTCGCGGCGGAGCTGCCGTCGCTCTTTCGCGAGTACGCCGGCGTCTGTCACGCCACGCGCTCTCCAGCGTGGACGCGCGCACAGTCGGAGGTCGAGGACGGCCCACGCCTGGGCGGGTTGAGCAGCGAGGGCTACGCGCGCGCCTTCTTCGACGGCATGGAAGAGGACGTGGTGCCGGGGCTCGAGGCCATCGGGTTTCCCGAGGCGCGCACCGCGTGGGACGGCTTCGTCGCGTCGCTGCCCGAGTGAGCGGTCGGCCCCGGCCGGTAACGCGAGGGTGCACCAGTGCTTTGTAAACAAGCGTGCATTGCCCCGGTGCGGCCCCTGCGTTCCGCGAGGTTGCGCGCGTCCCCGGGGGGCATGGCTCTTGCGAACTGATCACCCCGCGCCACCGGACAAGAAGCAAAGGGGTCCGACCGCGCAGGGGCATCGCCGTGACACTTCGCTCGATCTTCTCAGCCGTGTGCACCGCCGCGTTCATCTGCCTCTCGGTTGGCTGCGAGCCGCCGCCGATGGACGACGAAGAGCTCCCGCCCGAGTTCGTTCCGCCTCCCGACATCTGCAACACCATCCAGGACGCGCTCGGCAACGCGTCGTGCGCGCTGCCGCTCGGGCAGACCCAGAAGGAGATGATCGGCGCGCTGGGTGATCAAGACTGCTTCCTCGTGCAGGTGCCCGCGGGCCTCACGGGCCGCAGCCTGTTGCACGTGCGCGGCAGCTACTCGGTGCCCGCGACCGCCGTGAACCTCACCATCAACGTGGTGCGGCCCAACGGCAGCAGCGTGATGAGCGGCGTCGACATGCACG
Organism: Myxococcaceae bacterium; assembly: GCA_046351675.1. Classification (GTDB taxonomy): domain Bacteria; phylum Myxococcota; class Myxococcia; order Myxococcales; family Myxococcaceae; genus Archangium_A. Next base: position 702,936 of record JAXLYB010000002.1, on the reverse strand, counting down.
GCTCCGCGGCGCCCAAGCCCGTCGACATGATCGTGCCCTTCGCGGAATCGAGCACGCAGCTCATCGTGATGGTGTCCGACACGGCGACCGGTGGCCGCCAGCACGTCGACCTGCGCGCGCCGTACTCCATCATGTTGGAGGTGGTGGAGAACCCCGACGCGAACGAGCCCAACGACACCGTCGCCACGCCCATTCCGCTCGCTGTCGACGGCGCCAACATGAAGGGCAGCAAGACCGGCTACCTCGCCACGTCGAACGACGTCGACCTCTTCACCTTCGACGCGCCCGCCGGCCGCAAGGTCACGTACCTCCACATCAGCGCGCCGACGCAGACGCCCGCGGCGCCCTACCGGCTCTCGTACACGCTGAAAGATCCGAGCGGTGGTCCGATCTCCGAGGGCTTCATGACCAACGAGTTCCTCGCCGTCGACCTCGCCACCGCGCGCATCACCAACGGCGGCAAGTACACGCTGATCATCCAGGGCTACCGCGGCGGCGCGAATGATCCGGCCATCTCGATCCCCGGAGACCTGAAGCAGCAGTACACGGTCGACGTGCTGGTGCTCCCCGAGCAGGACTCGTCGGAGCCCAACGACACCCTGCAGACGGCGAAGGCGGTGTCGCTCGGCGCGCCCGGCAACAGCGCGAACATCACCGCGCGGCTCGGGCAGATCCCCGACCCTGACTGGTTCGGCGTCGACCTCGCGGCGAACAGCAAGCCGACGGTGCTCTATTACAAGGTGACGCCCACCACGAACGGCGGCCGCTTCCCCACGCTGCCCGGCCCGAAAGATCGCCAGGTGCGCGTGTTCTTGCCCATCACGCAGGGCGCGACCGAGGCCGACCGGCAGAACGCCTGCCGCACCAACACCGCCGTCTGCCCGCGCAAGGACAACGGCGACGACCAGACCAAGGCGACCGTCGACGCGTTCTGTGGCGTCTCGCCGCCGCGCTGCATGATCAGCTCGCGCGAGGAGATGCCGAAGTTCACCGAGCTGAAGAACTTCGAGGGCGCCATTCCCGTGCCGCCGCACTCGTCCACCACGCGCCTCTACGTGGTCGTCGAAGACGACGGCAGCAACTGGGCCGATGACATGGACTACCAGCTCAAGCTCGAGTGGCGCGCCGACCCCGACGAGGAATCGCGCTTCAGCGGCGCGACCGAGCAGACCGTGGTGCGCACGCTCAGCAGCGACACGGGCGGCACCTTCCCGACGCCGCCGTCGGGCGCGACGTTCGAGCTCAACGGCAGCCTCACCTACGGGCACGGCTTCACCCGCAACCTCGACCCCGAAGACGCGCACGGGGTCCGCGCGCCGAACGACTACGACGTCTACACGACCGACAAGGACCGCTACGAGCTGCGCTTCCCGACGGGCGTGACCGGCGACCAGACGTGGGAACTCCAGTGGGAAATCGAGAACGGCGGCCAGAACGCGCCGCCCTACGACCTGGTGCTGGAAATCGAGTTCTGCGTCGGCACGGGCTGCACCGTGGTAGCGCGCAGCATCGGCTACCAGGGCGGCAACCTCGGCGCGTGGCACAGCGCGGGGATGCAGGGCGCGAACTTCCAGCCGGTGTACAGCAAGACCGCGCTGTCTGACCGCACGCAGGTGACCGCGCTCGCGTGGGGCTGCTTCTGCATCGAGAGCCGCTTCATGCCCGCGGGGAAGTTCTTCCTCACCGTGACCGGCGTGGACCGTACGTCCTACGCGCCCGCGCCGTACCACGTGCGCACCGCGTATTCGGGCTACCCCAAGCCGTACAACGGCGGCATGTGCCCGACGCCGTGCGGCTTCACCAAGTAACCACGCGCCCCGCGAGGCACGGACTCAATCGCAGCACTTCGAGCCGCTCAGGGCCCCTGGTAGCTGGCCCCAAACGTACAGTCGGGCGTGGGGTCGGCCCCGTCGTCGCCGACGCAGTTCGCCGGGCGAGTCGCCTGCTCTCCTGATTGCACCCATCGCACCTCGTAGCCTCGGACGACCTTCAGCTCGTTGGGCTCGAGTGCGACCGATGCGATGTCGACCTCGCTGTACGTGCGAGTGACCGGCCAGCACACGCTGCGGTCGTACCGCATCGTGCAGAAGTCACGGTAGCTGGGAGCCGCTCCGAAGAGTTCCGTCGACTCGGCGTCGGACAACGCCTCCCGCACGCCATAGCCGCCACGGGAGAACCACAACACCTTGCCGGTTGCGGGCTCGAAGACGCGCATCGTGATGGTCTGGACGAAGGCACCGAACGGAACGGGGCGATAGGAACTCACCGTCAGCGAGACGTCGGCGCTGGCTCCAGTCACGTGCGGCGCCTTCAGCCCGGCGGCCAGTTCGGGAGTCCACCCGAGCTGAGATCCATCGTCGAAAACCAGGACCGGCCCGGCGTCGGCAGGCTCGATGCGGGCGCGACCCGAGCAGGAGAGATTGCCGTAGTCGCCGAACACACAGCTCGAACCTCCGTCGGGCACTCCCGCGTCTCCAGCGACCGCCGTCCACGGAATCACCGGACGAGCACCGGCACCCGATGGTCCGCTCGGACACATCAGGCCCGCATCTGCGGTCCCACCATCTTCCGTACCGACCTGCTTCATTGCGGAGCACGCCGAGAGCACCAACCACGCCGTCGCGACAACGTTCTTCACTCGAGAATCATCGCTAACGTGGTGGGGCGAGACAACGCGCGGACGTGCGTCCCTGGCGTGACGAGAGACACCAGTTGCGCCGGTCGATCACCGAACGCGCTCGGCGTAAGGTGCGCCGCGATGCTTCTCCTCGTCGAAGGCCCCCTCGACACCGACCGCGCCGACCACGACCGCGTGGGCCTCGCCAACAAAGCCCGCGCGCTCGGCCACCGCGTGCTCGAGATTCCGCCCGAGGCCACGCTGACGCCCGAGTCGCGCCGCCTGCCCGGCCTCGAGCGCGGAGACTTCGCGTGGGGCGTGCTGTGCGGTGACGTGCCCTCGCCCGAGCGCTACCGCCGCATTCACGACGAGGCCCGCGAGGCCAACGTCACGCTGCTCAACGACCCGCAGCAGCACCTCGACGCGGTCGAGTTGCACCGCACGCTGCCGCAGCTCGACGGCGTGACCGCGAAGACGGTCGCCATTCGCTCGCCCGCCGAGCTCGACGCCGCGCTCGCGACGGTGCCGCTGCCGGTCTTCATCAAGAGCACCATTCATTCGCGCAAGTGGTTCGGCCTCGACGCGTGCGTGGCGCGCGACGCGGCGCAGGCGCGGAAGATCGTCGACACCCTCTTCGCGCAGAAGTCGTCGACGCGTGAGGTGGTGCTGATTCGCGAGCTGTTGCCGCTGCGCACCACGGGCTCGACGTACGAGGGCTTCCCCATCTCGCGCGAGTACCGCCTCTTCGTGCTCGACGCCGACGTGGTGGGCCTCGGTTTCTACTGGCCCTTCGGCGACCCGTTCGGCGCACCCACCGAGCGCGAAGACCGCGAGATGCGCGCGCTGGCCCACGAGGTCGCGCGCCGCACCCGCGTGCCCTGGCTGGTGGTCGACGTCGGGCAGCTCGAGTCGGGCGAGTGGAAGGTCATCGAGACCGGCGACCCGGCGTGCAGTGGCCTGGCGACGGTCGAGCCGCGCGGCCTCATCGGCGCGGTGGCGCACGGGCTCGAGCTGCGCGCCGGCTGCTGATCATGACCCTCGACGACGCCTTCGCGCTCCCGCTCGTCGACTGGTTCTTCGCGGTGAAGGCGCAGCGAGAGGCGCTCCACGCGCTGGTGAAGAAGCAGGTGAAGCAGTCGGTGTGGCTGAAGGGCCTGGTCAACCCGCTCGACCCCGAGCCGTGGCGTTGGCAGCGCGGCGGCTTCAAGCTCGCGACCGTGGTGAAGAAGAAGCCCGCGGCCGGCGCGAAGGCGCGCAAGGACCACATCGAGTGCGCGCTCGACGCGACGGGCCGCCTCGTCATCGAGACCGAGTACCGCGGCACGCCCAGACCCTACGTGCAGCTCTACCTCTGGCAGCCGCGACGCGTTCGTGGCGTGCGCTTCTCGACTGACGACCAGTACGCCTTTCAGCCGCCCGAGCGCGTGGTGGAGCTCACGCTCGACGACGCGGGCCGCGTGGTGCGTCGCGAGAGCTATTCGAACCTGAAGAGCTGGCAGAACGCCCCGCTGACCAAGGCCGGCATCACCGCGCTGAAGGCCGAGCCACCGTGGATGCAGAGTCACCTGTCAGTCGACTTCTCGTGGAAGGGCGACACCTTCACCGGCGCGAACGACGGCCTCGAGTACGAGCGCGACGCACAGGGGATCACTCGCATCTGGCGCAAGAACCACACGCGCAAGAGCGGCGAAGAGACGATGTGGGCGCGCGGGAAGCAGCCCGGCTGGCCCTTCGTGCTCGGGTAGACTGCGCGGCGCAGTGACGACGACCTCCGTCAGCGCCTCGATCCAGACCGCCACGTTGCTCGGTCGCCTGCGCGGCACGCCCGGCCTGTGGGTCTTCGCGCTGCTGGTGTTGCTCGCGCCCGTCGTGCTGTGGCTCGAATGGCGCGTGGTGCGTGCCGAGGCCAGCTCGCCCGACCTCGGCATCGACGTGCAGCGCACGGCGAACCAGGAAGCGCGCGTCGCCTTCAACGATGGACGCTGGGTCGGCGTCGAGCAGGGCGATGAGATTCGCAGCCTCGAGGGCCAGCCCATCACCACGCAGAACTTCTGGCTCGTGCGCACCTCGCTCCACGACGGGCCGGTGCGCATGGTCTTCTCGCACGAGGGCCGCGAGTTCGAGGTGAGCTCGCACACCACGCCGCGCAAGTTCTCCATCGTGGTCGCGTACTCGGTGCGCCTGCTCACCGCCGCGCTCCTGCTGCTCATCGCGCTCGGCGCCTTCTTGATGCGGCCGGGCGGCGCGGTGTCGTGGCTGTTCCTGCTCTTCCTCTACACGGTGGCGCTGGTCACGATGATGACCACCGGCTTCATCAACAACGGCAACGCGCTCTTCCTCATCATCTATTCGCTGCTGTCGAGCGCGCCGTCGATCGGCCTGCTCCTCTTCACCATCTTTCCCCGGCGGCTGACCGTCGCGCGCTGGCAGCAGGCGCTCATCGTCGCGCCCTCGGCCGCGCTGGTGCTCGCCCACCTCGTGCGCACGCTGTTCCTGCCGAACGTGCCCTCGTTCCCCTTCGAGATCGCCACGCGCGTGTGGTCGACCCTGGCGTGCCTCGGCCTGCTCCTCGGCCAGGTGTGGCAGCTGCGCCAGGCATCGAAGAGCGGCGACGCGCGGCTCGCCTCGCTCTACCGGCTGCTCGTCATCTCGACCTTCGCGGGCCTCTTCGCGCCGGTGCTCTTCTCGTCGGTGGCGCGCTTCCTCCGTCTCGACGGCTCGTTCGTGATGGAGGTCTCGGCGACCCTGGTGCTCCTCTTCGCCGTGCTGATGGGCGTGGTGCTGGTGCGGCACAACCCGCTCGCGGTCGACCGGTACGCGACGTCGGTCGTCGGCTACGTGCTCACCGTCGGTGGCCTCGGCGTGGTGTTCGTCGTCGGCATGCTCGGGCTCCCGCTGCTCGCCGAGCGCACCGGCCTCGCGCAGTCGTCGGAAGGGCTGGTGGGCATCACCGCGGCGGTCACGCTCTCGGTCGGCCCGGTGTACCGGCGGCTGCGGCGGCGCGTCGATCGCTGGTTCAGCGAGGAGCAGGCCGACGTGATGCAGACCTCGGTCGTGCTGCGCACCGTGGTCGACGCGGTGCAACGCGAGCCCCAGGCGCGCGCGCTGCAGATCATCATCGAGTCCCTCAAGGTGTTGGGGGTGGAGCACGCCTCGCGCTGGCACCTCGACCCGACCGGCAAGGAGCTGCGCCGCCTGCAGGTGCTCGGCACGCCCTCGAGCACCACCAACGTGCTGCTGCGCGACGAGGTCGCCAACGAGCTGCTCGACCACTCGGCCGGCGTCGCGTCGCTCACGCCCACCGCCGCCTCGGCCGCGGCGCAGCAGGCGCTGTGGGGGCTCGGGCTCGCGTTCTCCGCGCCGATTCGCGCGCACGGCGTGGCGGTCGGTTTCCTCGGCGTCGGGCGGCGCGGCTCGGGCTTCGCGCAGCGCCCGGAAGACGAGGCGTTCGTCGGCGCGCTCGCGGCGCAGGCCGGCCTCGCGCTCGAGCGCGGCGACCAGGTGACCACCATCGGCCGCTACCGCGTGGAACGACGGCTCGCCTCGGGCGGCATGGCGGAGATCTTCGTCGCGTGGCAGCTCGGCCCCGGCGGCTTCGAGCGCAAGGTGGCGCTCAAGCGCTTGCTGCCCGAGCTCGCCGAAGACCCGCGCCACGCCGCGTCGCTGCTCGACGAGGCCAGCATCACCGCGCGGCTCTCGCACCCCAACATCGCGCGCATCTTCGAGGTGGGCCTCGAGGGCGGGCAGCACTTCATCGCCATGGAGTTCGTCGACGGTCCCCCGCTCCGCGCGCTGCTCGCGGTGTGCCGCAAGCACGCGGAGCCGCCGCCGCTCGACGTGTGGCTGGGCATCGCGCAGGCGTTGCTCGCGGCGCTGCACCACGCGCACACCGTCACCGACGCGCAGAACCGGCCGCTCGGCGTGGTGCACCGCGACGTCACGCCCGCCAACCTGCTCCTCACCGCGGGCGGCGACGTGAAGCTCGTCGACTTCGGCCTGGTGTTCGCGAACGCGCGGCTCTTCCGCACGCAGACCGGCGTCGCGCGCGGCACGATGCCGTACATGTCGCCCGAGCAGGCCGCCGGCGAGACGAACGTCGACCGGCGCACCGACGTGTACTCGGCCGCGGCGACGCTCTACGAGGCGCTCACGCTGCAGCGCGCGTTCCCCGAGGGGCCGTATGGGCCGCGCCCGTCGCCCGCGAGCGTGGCGCGCGACACCGTGCCGAAGGCGCTCGACGCGGTGCTCGAGAAGGCGCTCTCGCTCAACGCGGCCGAGCGCTTCGAGTCGGCCGAGGCGCTGTGGCTCGAGCTGCTCGCCGCCGCCGCGGTCGCTCCCGCGAGCAGCGCGGCCATCGGCGCGTGGGTGCAGGCGCGGCAGGGCGAGGTGAGCGAGCAGCCGCAGCGGCCACAGTCGTTGTCGGCGAGCGACGAGACCAGGTCGGTGGCGGTCAACCCGAAGACCGTCTCTCACGTCGAGCCGCCGACGGTGTCGCACTGAGATGAAGCGGAGCTCGACCCTCGCGCTGGTGTTCCTGCTCGCGGCGTGCGCGATGAGCCGCGACGCGTACGACGACTTCTCGATGCGGGTCTCGAAGCGGAATGATCAGCGCCTCGCCGCGGCGTTCGCCGACCTCGCGAAGCGCGGGTACCCGTTGCTCGAGCGCGACGACGGGCTGAGCATGGCCGGCCTCGACGAGGCGGGGCTGGCGCAGTGCAAGAAGCAGCGGGTCGGGCTGGGGCGCATGCAGCCCGAAGACGTCGTCGGCGTCGAGGTCGTTGCGCCGGGCGGGGCCGTGACGAAGGTGACCGCGAACGCGCTGAAGGCGTGCACGTTCTTCCGGCGCTTCGAGGGCGAGCTCGCGGTGACGGGTGCCGACGGTGCGGCCGGGCGGCTGGTGCGCGAAGAGCGGAAGCTGGTCGCGCGCGCGCCCGATGGGGGCGTGGTGGCGGTGTCCGTCGAGCGGCGGGTGGTCGCGCAGCATCGCGTGCTCGTGAAGCAGACGTGCAACTGCATGCCGACCATCGACCCGGACCCGCTCGAGCTCGAGCCGCGCATTCCGGTGAGCTGGGGGCAGCCGCGCATGCTCGAGCAGGTCAGCGTGCAGGTCGATGGCGAGGACATCGAGACGAGCTGCACTGAGAACGTCTACTGAACCTCCCTCTCCCCCTGGGGAGAGGGGGATCGTTCTCTCGACCTCCGGCAACACACCACCCGTGCCGCCGATCCGACCCCTCGCCGCGCTTCTGCTGCTCACCTCCCTCCCCGCGCTCGCAGAAGACGACCACGGAGGCCGCGTTCGCTGGGGCCTCGGCGGCAGCATCGGCTGGAACTCGCCCTACCCCGCCCTCGCCCTCGGCCTCGAAGGCCGCGTCGGCGCCCAGCTCACCCAGGTCCTCTCGGCCTACGCCGCATTCGGCGGCCAATTCGGAGTCGGCGCCGGCGCAGGCGTGACCGGCTTCGGCGCCACCGCGAACGGCACCCTGCTCGCGCACTTCACCGCCGCGGCCATCGTCGAACTCACCCTCTTCAACCACCTCTCCATCGGCGCCGGCCCCGCCTTCGGCCTCGGTGGTCTCGCGCTCGGCGGCCTCGGCATCGCCACCACCGGCGGCACCATCAGCGGCGTCTCGGCCGCGGGCTTCAAGCCCGGGTTCGACCTGCGCGCCGGCTGGATGTTCGCCAGCCCCAACCCGCGCACGCACCGGCGCCGCGGCTTCAACATCGGCGTCGACGTGCTGACGCTCTTCCACCCGTACGGCACGGTGACCGAGGTGGTGACCGACTTCAGCGGCGCGCAGACCACCGTCGAGAAGACGCGCACCCTGGTGACGGTGACGCCGATGCTGACGCTGGGCTTCGACATGCGGTGAAGTGCGCCGCGTGACGCGCGACGCGGTCATCACGCAGCTGATGGAGCACCCCGACGCGCGCGATGCCTGGGTCGTGCTGTCCGACCTCCTGCAGCAAGAGGGCAACCCGCGCGGCGAATGGTTGGCGCTCGAGCTCGCGCTGCGCCACGCGCCCACCGAGGAGCTGAAGGCCCAGCACCGCGCCTTCTTCGACGCGCACGCGCCCGCGCTGCTCGGCGAGCTGCTCTCGCAGGTGATTCGCGAAGGCTACGGAGAAGCGACGTGGTCGTACGGCTACGTCGAGACGCTCTCCTACGTGGGCAGCAACCTGCTCTCGCACCAGCGCGCGGTGAAGTGGTTGATCACCGCCATCTGCACGCAGCCCGAGGCCCTCACCTTCCTGCGCACGCTGAAGCTCGCTCGCACCGACCTCGACGACCCGCGGCCGCTCGCGTGTTTCCGTGGCCTGCGGGAGCTCGACGTCTCGCGCACCGCCGTGAAGTCCCTCGACTGGGTCGGCGCGTTCCCCGCGCTCCGCCGCGTCGACGTCAGCGGCTGCGCGTTGCCGAAGGGCGCCCTCAAGGAAGCGATGGCGCTCAACCCGCGCGTCACCTTCGCCAGCAGCAAGAGCTGAGGAGTAGCTGAGCGCGCCAAGGTGCGCCATGACGGGGGCATGAACACCCGGCTGCTCCTCGTCTCCACCGCGCTCGCCGCGCTCGTCTCCTGCTCTCCGGCGAAGCCCGGGTGCGACATCTCGACGTGCAGCGGCTGCTGCGACTCGACGGGCATGTGCCAGCTCGGCCTCGACAACTTCGCGTGCGGCACCGCCGGCAACGTGTGCCAGTCGTGCACCGCGGGCACCGGCTGCCGCCAGGGCCTCTGCCTCGGTCAGCCCGGTGGTGGCGGCGGCGCGGGCGGCGGCGGCGGAACGACGGGCGGTGGAGGCGGCGCGACGGGTGGCGGCAGCGCGACCGGCGGCGGCAGCGCGACAGGCGGCGGCAGCGCGACGGGCGGCGGCAGCGCGACGGGCGGCGGCAGCGCGACGGGCGGCGGCAGCGCGACGGGCGGCGGCACCGCGACGGGCGGCGGCAGCGCGACGGGCGGTGGCAGCGCGACCGGCGGCGGCAGCGCGACGGGCGGCGGCGGCGCGACGGGCGGCGGCACGGGCGGCGGTCTGCCCGCGTTCACCAGCCAGCTCTGGTTCTACGGCAAGGTGACGTCGACCACGCGCAACGAGATTGGGCGCGTCTTCTTCCCCTCGCGCACGCAGCAGACCTTCAGCCTGCCGGGCAACGACATCAAGAGCTGGGACGTGAACGCCGCCGGGCGCCTCCTCGCCTTCGCCGCCGACCCCACGGTGACGGGCCGCTTCGACGTGCTGGTCATCAACCACGACGGCACGGGTCAGCGCACGGTGGCCACGCCGCCGTCGGGCAACGTGAGCTTCGTGCGCTTCTCGCCCAACGGGCAACGCATCGTCTTCAGCACGAAGGACACGCTGGGCCTGGTGCGCACGTACGTGGTGCCGACCGCCGGTGGCACGCCCATCGACGTCACGCCGCCGGGCACGAACCTGACCGACCCGAACCTCACGGTCATCAGCACCACGTTCAGCCGCGACAGCCGCTTCCTCGCCATCGTGGTCGAGGCGACGGTCGACCGGCTCGACGAGCTGTACCTGGTGGACCTCTCGGCGACGACGCCCTCGCCCGCGCCGAAGATCACCGCGCAGCAGCTCGGTGGCACGCCGGGCGTGAGCGGCATCTGGGGCATCACCAGCGCGGTGGAATGGTCGGCCACCACCAGCAACGAGATGGTCTTCAAGATGCGCACCAACGCCGACGTCGCGTTTCGCCTGATGCACATGCAGGCGCTGGCCTCGACGTGGGCCGTGGTGCCCGGCACGCCCGACGGCACCAGCGTCACCGGCTACATCGGCAGCTTCGGCATCTCGCCCGACGGCGCGACGGTCGCGTTCAGCGCCGACTCCATCGTCACGCAGGCGTACGAGGTCTACACCGTGCCGCTGGCGGGCCCGCCCTCGACGCGCGTGAGCACCGGCACCGTCGCCGCGCCGCAGCACACCGACTTCCTCCGCGGCATCAAGTGGACCCCGGGCGCCACCGCGCTGCTCTTCGGCGGCAACTACGACAACGGCAGCAGCACCACGTTCGACCCGTACGGCGTGCCGCTCCCGGGCGGGCCGCAGGTGCGGCTGAGCGCCAACGTGCTCAACGGCGTGGTCGACGAGTTCGCGTTCTCTCCCACGGGTGAAATCGCCATCGCCGCCGACTGGCGCACCGACGAGACCTACGAAGTGGCGCTGCTCTCGTCGGCGACGATTCCCGGAACGCCGACGCCGCTCGTGGTGCCGGTGCTGGGCGGCGACGTGTTCGACATCGCCTGGACGCCCTGAGTCACTCCCACGACGAGACGTAGCGCGCCGCCTCGCGATGCCCCTCGGGCGACGGCGCGGGCGGAATGAAGTGGCGCTCGGCGGTGAGCAGCAACGCGACCGCGTGCGCGCAGAGGCGGAAGTCGGCCGCGCAGCGCCACGCGTAGCGGGGCCGGTCGTCGAGGTCGATGTGCACGGTGTAGCTGCCGCCGCGCGGGCCGATGCAGAAGCCCCAGAGCTCTTTCTCAGTCAGGCCCAGGTCGCGGAAGTGCGTCGGGCCGACGAGCTTCTCGGCCTTCGCGAGCAGCGCCGCGTCGGGCTTGAGCTCCTTCAAGAGCTTCGCCGCCTTCTCCTTGCCGCTGCCGCTGCGTGCCGGCGCGCGTGACGGAGCCGCCGCCGTCGTCACCACCGCCGCGGGCGCCGGCGCCGCCGCGCCGAGCCCCAACCCCTCGCGCAGCTGCGCCTCGGTGAGCTGCGCGATGCCCAGCTCCTTCGCCTTGGCGAGCTTGGTCGCGCCCGCGTCGCGGCCGACGATGAGGTAGTCGGTCTTCTTCGACACCGAGCCCTTCACCGCCGCCCCGAGCGACTCGAGCCACGCCTTCGCGCCGTCGCGGTCGTAGCCGTCGAGGTCGCCGGTGATGACCACGCTCTTGAAGGTGAGGTCGAGCGTCGCGCCCTTGCCCGGCTTCGGCGCTTCGGCCGCGGGCGCCGCCGGTGCGGGCGTCTTGTCGTCGACCACCACGTTCACGCGCACGCCGCCGCGCGCGGGGCCGACGCCGAGCACGTACGTGCCGGGCTCGAGCGAGAGCACCTGGTTGAACGCGGAATCGCCGCGCACGCGCTTGGTCAACTTCACGAAGTCGCCGCCGTCGAGCCGCAGCCACCAGTGCGCCTGGCCGAAGGGCAGCTCCTCGGCCTGATCAGCCGACAGCGCCGCCGCGTGTTCCACCTTCACCTGTCGAGGAGCCATGCGCGGGACTCTTGCAAGAATTCGCGCGGGCACGAGAGCTTTGATGTCAGGCTCCCGCGCCGTGAAGCCCACGCTCGACTCTCTCCGTCTCCGCGCGCTCGCGCTCGAACTCCTGCCGAAGGTCGCGAAGAAGGGTGACTGCGTGGCGGTCACCGGCTCGGCCGCGCGCGGCAACGCGACGCCCGGCTCGAACCTCGACCTCTGGGTGCTCGGCAAGCGCAGCGGCCTCAGCGAGTTCACGACGCACGGCACGCGCGTGACGCTCCGCTGCCAGCGCCCGCTCGACGCGCTCTCGCTCGAGAACCTCGCGTACGCCGAGGTCGACGACCTGCTGCTGCTCGACGACCGCGGCGGTGCGTTCGAGAAGGTGCGCTCGACGTGGAAGCGCGTGCGCCGCCGCGTGCGCGCCGAGACCATTCGCGCCGCGCAGCGCCGCATCGAGTTCGACCTGAACTACGCCGACGGCGGCGGCGAGTGGCAGCGCGTCACGTTCCTCTCGCTGGCCAGCTACCGCCTGCTCGCGCTGCACGGCTACCTCGAGCATGGCTGGCACGCGCCGAAGCTCGCGATGCTCCGCGCGTCACTGTCGCCCGCGCTGCAGAAGCGCCTCGACCTCGCGCTCGCGCTGCCGAAGAAGGTCGGTCCGCTCGCCGCCGACCTGAAGAAGGCCCGCACCGAGGCGGTGAAGCTCGAGGGCACCGCGTGGATCGCCTGGCCCGAGCGCACGGGCGAAGACGCCGCGCTGGCCGCCCGCATCGAGCTGCTCGAAGAAGTGCTCCCGCGCGTCTTCACGCCGTGGGGCATCACCGACGTGCGCGGCGTCGAGCTGCTCGGTCGGGTGGCTCCCGCGACGAAGCGCCTCTTCGAACGACTGCAACCAAAGCCCGGCCCCGGGCGTCTGAAGGCCGTCGAGCGCAACCTGACGGCCATTCGCAACGCGCTGTGACCACGAGGGAAATCATGCGTTCTCTGCTCCACGTTGCCGCTGTCGCCCTGTGCCTCGCCTCACCCGCGTTCGCCGCTGAAGACGCGCCGGTCTCGTTGACCGCGTCCGACGGCACCGGCCTCAAGCTGGTGAAGCTGCAGGCGCGCGGCGTGGTGATGGACCCGCTGGCCTTCACCGAGCTCACGCTGACGTTCGAGAACCCGCTCGACCGCGTGCTCGAGGGCCAGTTCAAGGTGACGCTGCCCACCGGCGCGACCGTGAGCCGCTTCGCGATGAAGCTCGACGGCCGCTGGCAGGAAGGCGAGGTGGTCGAGCGCCAGGCCGCGCGCCGCGCGTACGAAGACTTCCTCCACCGCCGGCAAGACCCCGCGCTGCTCGAGCAGAGCGGCGGCAACGAGTTCACCGCGAAGGTCTTCCCCATCCCCGCGCGCGGGCAAAAGGAAGTGGTGCTCTCGTTCTCGCACGACCTCGTGCAGCGCACGGCCAACTACGTGCTGCCGCTCAAGGGCCTGCCCGAGGTGGGCGACCTCGACGTGAAGGTGACCGGCGTCGACGGCGACGGCGTGCTCAAGAAGACGCGCTTCGTGCCCAACGCCGACTTCGTGGGCGTGCCGAAGCGCAACCAGCTCGGCGTGCGCAGCGGTGACGTCGCGGTGGCGCGCGTGGTGCCGGTCGACGCGACCGATGCTGATCCACTCACCTCGTTCACGCTGCTGGTCGACTCGAGCGGCAGCCGCGCGCTGGGGTGGAAGGACCAGGCCACGCTCGTGCAGAACCTGCTCGCGGCGGTGCCGACCGCGACCGTCAACGTGGTCGCCTTCGACCAGGAAGTCGCGCCGCTCTACTCCGGCCCAGCGTCGGGCTTCGGCGCGACGCAGCTCAAGGCGCTCAAGGACCGCAGCGCGCTCGGCGCGTCGAACATCGAGGCGGCGCTCAAGTACGTGCAGGGCAAGCCGACGCCGCGCGTGGTGGTCATCGGCGACGGCGTCTTCACGGCGGGCGTGACCGAAGGGCCGAACCTCGTCGCGCAGCTGCTCAAGCTGAAGAGCGCCGGGGTGAAGCGGCTCGACGCCATCGCGGTCGGTGGCTTGCGTGACGAGGCGTCGTTCGCGCGGCTCGCGCAGGGCTCGCTCGAGAAGGACGGCGCGGTGCTCGACGGCTCGCTCGACAGCAAGGAACTCGCGCGCCGCCTCGGCTTGAGCACGAAGTCGAAGCTCGAGGTGAAGGTCGACGGCGCGAGCGCGTGGTGGCCGCGCACCATCAGCGGCATCCAGGCCGGAGACGCGGTGCTGGTGTACGCGCAGCTCCCCTCGGGCGCGGCGTTCAAGGGCAGCGTGGGCGGCAAGCCGATGGCGGTCGGTGACGGGCAGCTCGCCTCGGTCGAGCGCCCGCTGCTCGAGCGCGCGTGGGCGAAGGCGCGGCTCGACGAGCTGGCCTCGAAGCTCGACCAGGCCGACGGCGCCCCGCAGCGCGAGGCGGTGAAGAAGGAGATGATCGAGCTGTCGGAGAAGAGCCGCGTGCTCTGCTCGCTCACCGCGCTCCTCGTGCTGGAGACCGAGGCCGACTACGCGCGCTTCAAGATCGATCGCCGCGCGCTCGCCGACATCCTCGTGGTCGAGAACGGCCAGGTGAAGGCCAACCAGCGCGGCGCCGACTCGGTGGTGGTCGCGAAGGTCGAGCCGCCGAAGGTGAACAAGGTGCCTCCGGCCGAGAAGAAGCCGATGGCGATGAAGGACGTCGCGATGGCCGGCAAGGCCGACAAGAAGAAGGCGAAGGAAGACGAGGCCGAGCTCGACTCCGATGGCGCGCCCGAGCCGGCGAAGCCGTCCGCCACCACCGACGACACGAAGGAAGAGGCGGCCCCGGAAGCGAAGTCGGTCGCGCGCCGCGACGCTCCTCCCCCGCCCCGCCCGGCGCCGGCGCCCGCGCCTCCTCCGCCGCCTCCCCCGCGCACCGAGGCGCCGCGCTCACCGTCGATGGCGCAGGACGTGTCGCGTCCCGGCCCGGGCCAGGCGTCGATGCCGCAGGGCTCCGACCCGTACACCGGCCAGTTCAAGGCGGTGATGGTGGCGCTCTCGGGCAGCGACAAGGCGAAGGGCTTCGCGCTCGCGCGCGGCTGGCACGAGGAGCAGCCGGGTGACCTGCTCGCGCTCGTGGCGCTCGGTGAGGCCGCGGAGGCGATGGGCGACCTGTCCACCGCCGCCCGCGCGTACGGCAGCATCATCGACCTCTTCCCCGCGCGCGCCGACCTGCGTCGGTTTGCCGGCGTGCGGCTGGAGCGCATCGCCAGCGCGCTCGAGCTGAGCATCGACACCTTCATGAAGGCGGCTGATCAACGCGCTGATCACCCCGCCTCGCACCGCCTGCTGGCGTTCGCGCTGCTGCGCGCCGGCAAGCCCGAGAAGGCCTTCGAGGCCATCGCGCGCGGCATCGCGCAGTCGTACCCCGAGGGCCGCTTCGCCGGCGTCGACCGCATCTTGCGCGAAGACGCGGGCCTCATCGCCGCCGCGTGGATCAAGGCCGAGCCCAACCGCAAGGGGGAGATCGAGCAGAAGCTCAAGGCCGCGGGCGGGTGGCCCGAGACCGAGCCGTCGCTGCGCTTCGTGCTGAACTGGGAAACCGACGCCAACGACGTCGACTTCCACATCACCGACGCGCAGGGCGGGCACGCGTACTACTCGTCGAAGGTGCTCCCCAGCGGCGGCGAGCTCTACGCCGACGTCACCACCGGCTACGGCCCGGAGTGCTTCACGATTCGCCTCCCGCCCGGCAAGCGCGCCGCGCCGTACAAGCTGCAGGCCCACTACTATTCCATCGGGCCGATGGGCGCCGGCATGGGCAAGCTCGAGCTCATCGAGCACGACGGCAAGGGCGGGCTGCGGTTCGAAGAACGCCCGTACATCGTGATGGTGAACCAGGCCTTCGTGGACCTCGGGTCAGCGAAATAGGACAGCGCTGCTGGAACCCGCGAAGTGTGCGCTTGCAATGACGCCCGGCACCGCTAAGCCGCGCGGCCATGACCCGTGCGTTCCAGTTCTTCCGTGCCGGTGGTTTCGATCAAGTTCGCTTCGAGAGCGGCGCTGACCTCTTCGCGCTCGACCAGCTCGACTGGAAGCTGTGGGTCGCGCTCGCGTGCCCGACGAAGGGCCTGGCGTTCGACGCGCGCACGCTCGAGTTGATCGACACCGACAAGGACGGCCGCATTCGCGCGCCCGAGCTCATCTCGGCGGTGAAGTGGGCGGGGGCGCTGCTCAAGTCCACCGACGACTTCGTGAAGGCGCCCGCCGAGCTGCCGCTCGCGAGCATCAACACCGAGCTCGAAGAGGGCAAGCGCATCCACGACGCGGCGAAGACCGTGCTCAAGGGCCTCAACAAGGCCAGCGCCACGAGCATCTCGGTGGCCGACTCCGCCTCGGCGGTGAAGGCGTTCCACGACATGCCCTTCAACGGCGACGGCGTGGTGCCGGCCGAGTCGGCGAAGACGCCCGAGCAGAAGCAGCTCATCGCCGACGTCATCGCGACGGTGGGCGGCACCGACGACAAGTCGGGCAAGAAGGGCGTCAACGCCGACCAGGTGAAGGCCTTCTTCACCGCGGTGGGCGAGTACATGACGTGGCTGGCCAAGGGCGAGGCCGACGCGGGCCTGATGCCGCTCAAGGGCGACACCGTCGCGGCGTTCGAAGCGATGAAGGTGGTGCGCACCAAGGTCGACGACTACTTCGCGCGGTGCCGGCTGGCGGCGTTCGACGCGCGGGCGGCCGCGGCGCTGAACCGCGAAGAGAAGGAATACCTCCAGGTCGCCGCGAAGGACCTGAGCATCACCTCAGACGAGATCCGCGGGTTCCCGCTCGCGCGCATCGAGGCCAACAAGCCGCTGCCGCTGGGCGAGGCGGTGAACCCGGCGTGGGCCGAGGCGGTGCAGCTCTTCGCGGTGAAGACGGTGCGCCCCATCTGCAGCGACCAGAAGGTGCTGACCGAGGCGCAGTGGAACCAGATCAAGACGCGGCTGGCGCAGTTCGAGGCGTGGCAGTCGAGCAAGCCGGGCAGCGGCATCGAGAAGCTCGGCGTCGACCGCCTGCGCGCGCTCAACACCGACGCGATGAAGACCTCGCTCGACCCGCTCTTCGAGGAAGAGAAGATCCAGGAGCCGATCGCCAACTCCATCGCCTCGGTCGAGAAGCTGGTGCGCTACACGCGCGACCTCTTCCAGCTCAGCAACAACTTCGTCAGCTTCAAGGACTTCTACGAGCGCAAGAAGCCCGCCATCTTCCAGGTGGGCACGCTGTTCCTCGACCAGCGCGAGTGCGAGCTGTGCATCAAGGTCGACGACGCCGCGCGCCACGCCACCATGGCGCCGCTCTCGCGCAGCTGCCTCGTGTTCTGCGACGTGGTGCGCCCCGCGACGAGCGAGAAGATGAGCATCGTCGCCGCGTTCACCGCCGGTGACAGCGACAACCTGATGGTCGGCCGCAACGGCCTCTTCAAGGACCGCGACGGCCGCGACTGGGACGCGACGGTCACCAAGATCATCGACAACCCCATCAGCATCTCGCAGGCCTTCTGGAGCCCGTACAAGAAGGTGGTGCGCTTCATCGAGGAACAGGTCGCCAAGCGCGCCGCCGAAGAAGAGAAGGACAGCAACGCGCTGCTCACCTCGGGCGTCACCACGGTCGGCAAGGCGGCCGACGACGGCAAGCTCGAGAAGGAACCCAAGAAGCTCGACATCGGCGTGGTCGCGGCGGTCGGCGTCGCGGTCGGCGGCCTCACCGCGGCGCTCGGGGCGCTGCTGCAGAGCTTCTTCGGCCTGGGCATGTGGATGCCGCTGGGCGTGGTCGGCCTGCTCGGGCTGATCAGCGGCCCGTCGATGCTCATCGCGTGGCTCAAGCTGCGCCAGCGCAACATCGGCCCGCTGCTCGACGCCAACGGCTGGGCGGTCAACGCGAACGCGATGCTCAACGTGCCGTTCGGCGCGTCGCTCACCAAGACGCCGAAGCTGCCGCCGGGCAGCAAGCTCGACACGCAAGACCCGTACGCCGAGGCGCGGCGGCCGTGGAAGCTCTACGTCGCGATCGCGCTCGTGCTGTCGCTCGCCATCGCGTGGTACCTCGGCAAGGTCGACCACCTGCTGCCGCCCGCGGCGAAGTCGATCAACGTGCTGGGCGCCGCGGCGCCGGCGGCGGAGCTGAAGAAGGAAGAGAAGCCGGCGGAGAAGGCGCCCGAGGCGAAGAAGGAAGAGCCGGCGCCCGCGAAGAAGTGACCCTCGCTCCCGCACTCCCTCTCCTCTTCAGAGGAGAGGGTTGGGGTGAGGAGTCATCAGTCTTCTCTTCTCGTTTCCGACGTGCACTTCGCGTTGTCCGCGTGATGCGGTTCGCGACCCGAGCGTTCGAGGGTTTCTCTCCTCACCCCGACCCTCTCCTCTGAAGAGGAGAGGGAGATCAGGGCTCGATGTCGGCCTTCTTCTCGTTTTCCTGCGCGCGCTTCACGCTGTCCTGCTCGATGCGGTTCGCCGCGTTCTGCACGTTCTCGAGCCGTTCCTTCGGGGCCGACGCCGCCCCCGGCGCGGTGTGCCGGTACATCTGCTTGTAGGCGAGGAACGCGACGATGCAGAGGCCAAGGACCAGCGTGAGAATCTTGCCCATGGGCGACAGTCTACGCCCGGCTCAGCGCTCGGTCAGCCCCACCTCCATCATCGCGAGCACGAGGTACTGCCGCGTCGCGACGAGGTCCTGGTTGGCCAGCGACTGACGCGCGAGCTGCACCAGGCGCTGCGCGTTGCCGGTGTATTGCCCTTCGGCGGTGCGCAGCCACGCGTCGACGTTCGAGGTGGTGCCGAGGCTGAGCTGCTGCAGCGCGCCGTTCACCAGCTGGTTGGCCTGCGTCGCGGCCGCCCTGCGCTGCGCCGCCTGCTGCTGCTCGGCCTCGCGCCGGTCGTCTTCGGCATCCATGCGCGCCTGGAGCGCGTCGAACTTCTTCTGCAGGGCCTCGAGGTCACGCTGCACGCCCTCGGCCTTCTGCACGCGCCCCTCGAGCTCGCTCACCTTCGCGCGCAGCTCGCCCACTTCCTTGCGCACCTTCTCGAGGTCCGCGACCGTCGCGGGCGCCGGCACGCGCAACGGCTCGGCGGGCGCCGCCGTGCCCGCGTCGGCCTTCGACGGCACGCCCGCGTCACCCTTCGTCGAGAGCGCCGGGGCCGCCGAGGGAGGCCGCGGCTGCGCGACCGCCCACGAGACCGAGCACGCCACCACCAACCACCATCGAGTCCTGCGCATGGTCACTCCGCTGCCTTGAAGATGAAGGGAAACGTCACCACCGTCTTGCCTTCGGCGCGCTCGAAGACGAGGCGCTCCACCAGCTTCACCACGCACGCGTCGACCGTGGGCTCGAGCGAGTCGACCGCGTGCACGGCACTCACCTTGCCCGACGGCTCGATGGTCAGCGACACGCTCACCTTGCCGGCGAGCTTCGGGTTCTTCACCAGCGCGCGCTCGTAGCACTGGCGCACCTTGCTGCTGATGCCCTGGAAGGCGCGCCGAATCCCGTCGCGCGAACGCTCCGTGGCGCCACTGCCGGGGCCCACGCCCCCGAGCGCCGCCCCGAGTGCGGGGTCGACGCCGCCATCGAGCGTGCCGCCGAAGAGCGCGCGCAACGCCGAGCGGACCTCGGGCGTCGACTGCCCCAGGCCCTCGTCGCCCTTCACGCGCGCGAGCACCGCGGCGCGCAGCTGCGGGTCATGCAACATCGGCGAGCGCAGCATGCCCTCGGGCGAGAAGAGCAGCGCCGGGTCAGGGTCGGCGGTCTGCAGCTTCGTCAGCCAGTCACCCACGCAGCGGTCCGCCGCCGCGCGCCAGCCCGCCAACGACGCGGGAATCGGCTTCTTCGAGACGGGTGCGTCGAGCGTCTGGCTCGGCGTGAAGTACGGCTGCAGCGCTTCGTCGAGCCGCTGGCACCCGCTGGGCGCGCCGCTGCCGACGTACGAGATGCCGCGCGCGAGGTCCCACGCCTCGTGGTCTTCGACGTCGAACTCGTACTTCGAGGGCGGCGCCGGCCGGTGCCCCACCACCCACGCGCCACACACGCCCAGCGCCGCCAACGCGCCGAAGGCCATCGCCGCCACCACGCGCCCGCTCGCCCCGTCGCTGCTGGTGACGGCCTCGAGCCCCTGTCGCCGGCCGCCGTCGCCGAGCCGCGCGCCGAGCACCGCCGCCAGCCCGCCGAGGAGCAGCGGCAGCAACCCCGCGTAGAAGCCCAGGTGCGACGCCGACGCCGCTTCGCGCCAACCGGCCTTGCGAATCAGCTCGGCATCGACCGGGTCGACCATCGCGATGGCCCGCTCGAGCTGCACGTGCCCGAAGAGCGTGCCGCCGACGCCCGCGCCCGCGGCCCCGATACCGAGCACCAGCGCGAGAAGGCCGAAGCCGAAGCCGCTCTTCTGGGCGCTGAACGACAGCACCACCGCGAGCATGCCCACCATCGCCCCGATGACACCCAGCGCGACCGCCGCCATCGCGAGCGGCCCGCCTTCCTTCATCATCGTCAGCACGTCCATGGCGCGGTTCTACACCCGTGCCAGACTCCCGGCCGTGCGCTCGTTGCTGACGCTCGGAATGGTGGTGCTGCTCGACGTGGTGCCGCACTGTGGCCCGCCGCGCGTGGTGGTGCGCGAGCCCGGTGAAGACTGCGGCGCGCACGGGCCCTCGTGGCAGGGCAACTGTCACGACCCCGCGGCGTGCTTCGACTTCGAGTCGGGCGGCGCGTTCTGCACCGTCACCTGCGCGGCCGACGCCGACTGCGCGACGCTCGGCGCGGGCTTCACCTGCACGGGCAGCGGCCGTCCGTACTCCGCGCAGAGCGGTGCGTACGCGAAGGTCTGCCAGAAGCCGACGCCCTGAGCGGCGTTGATCAGCGCTGGCGGAAGACCGCGCGCCCGTTGCTGAACTGCAGCACCTGGCCGTCTTCGACCGGGCGGTTGAACCACGACCACCCGAGCAGGTCGCGCTTCAAGCCCGCCATCACCTCGGGCCACGCCGGACAGTCGAAGCCATCGGCGCGCGCGTGCGGCGTGAGCGGCACCACCACTCCGTCGGCCTCGCGCTCGAGCCAGTGCGTGGCGTCGGGCGCCAACCAGTCCTTCACGAACGGCGCGGTCTGCGGTGAGAGCCCCGTACCGCCGAGGGCGACGTGCTGACCGGCGGCCACCAACTGCTCCGCGAGGCCCACGTGCGCCGCCAGCGAGGTGCCGTCGAACGACACCAGGGGCACGCGCCGCACCAGCGCCAACAGCACCGCGTCGAGCGACTCGTGCAGCGCGCCGAGCTTCAGGTCGAGCCAGCCGAGCTTCGGCGGCACCGCGCCGAGCAGGTGCCCGAGCAACGCGGTCTGGTCGGTCGCCGAGCGCGCGTCGAGCGACAACCGGCGCACGCCCTTCGCCCCGCCGAGCACCTGCGCCAGCGCCGGGCCGACGTGCCGTGGCTCACCGGTGGCGACGCCGAAGAGCTGGGGTTCCCGCACCTGCAAGAGCAGGTGGTGGAGCGTGCGCGCTCGCTGCGCTCCGAGCGTCTCGGCGTAGCGGCCCGCGTCGGGCGCGAGGTCGAGCACCAGCTTCACGAGGAAGCCGCAGCGCCATTGGGCCTCGAAGCCTCCCCACGACGGCTCGTGCGGCAACTTCGGGCGCGCCGCGCGTTCCCGCGCCAGCGTCTCGAGCAGGTCGGGGTTGGAGATGCCCTTCATCAGCTCGAGCTCGCACAGCGCGAGTTGCGCCGCGGGGTCTTCGGTCTCGAGCAAGAGGTCGGTCAACACCTGCCACGCGCCGAGGTCACCCGGACGCGCGGCGATGTCGTCGAGAATGGCGTCGGGCAGGCTCAGGCGAGCTGCTTCTCGTACACGCGCCACTTCTTGTACGGCTTGGCGCCCATGCGCTCGATGCCCTTGTTGATGCCGGCGTTGTCTTCGAGCGTCCAGCTCAGCTCACCGGCCTCGTAGCCCGCGACCTTGCCCTGCTCGCTGATGCGCTCGTAGAGGCAGGCCACCAGCGCGCCGTACTTGCGGGACGCGCGGTACTCGTCCTTCACGCCGAGGAGGATGAGGCGAATGTGCTTCGGGCGGTTGAACTTGAGGCGCCACAGCAACTTGATGAGGTTGATGGGGTTGCGCATCAGCTCGCCCTTGAAGTCGACGATGAGCTCGTTGATGTCGGGAATGGCGAAGAGCATCGCGGCCGGCTTGCCATCGACCTCGGCGACGTACGTGACGCGCGTGTCGATGAACATCTTGTACTCGTTGGCGATGACCTCGAGTTCCTTGTTGGTGAAGGGCGTGAAGTTCCAGTTCGCCTTCCAGGCCTCGTTGTAGATCTCCTGGATGATGCCGGCCTCGCGACGGAACTCCTTGAGCTCCATGTCGCGAATCTTCACGTTGGGCAGCTCGCGCGTCTTGGCCGAGATCTTCTTCGTCGTCTCGTCCATCGGCGTCGTCTTGTCGTACCACCAGCCGATGACGTCCTTCACCTTGGGGTAGCCCGCGTCCTGGATCAGCTTGTCCATGAACGGGCGGTTCCACGTGGTGCCGATCATCGAGCGGCGCTCGAAGCCCTCGATGAGCACGCCGACCTCGCCCTTCGAGTCAGGCGTGAACGGCCCGCGAATGCGCACGCGGCCCTTCCCCTTCGCCCATTCCTCGGCCTTCGCGAACAGCGCCTTCGCCACCTCGACGTCGTCGATGCACTCGAAGAACCCGAAGAACGCCGTCTTCGGCTCGTTGGGCCAGGTCTTGTCGTAGTCGTGGTCGATCTGCGCGCTGATGCGGCCGACGGGCTTGCCGTCCTTGAACGCGGTCCACGTCTCGATCTCGCCGTGCTCGAGGAAGATGCTGTTCTTCGGGTCGAGCTGCTTGCGGTAGTCGTCGAGCAGCGGGGGGACCCAGTTCTTTTCCCGGTCCATGCCCACGCTCCACGGGACGTGGAGGAAGACTTCGAGTTCCTTCTTGCCGCGCACGGGGCGAACGTCGATGGCCATGGCGCCCGCCTACACCGCGTGACGGCGGTTTCAACGAAGATCAGCGCCCGCGGCCAGGCCGCACCTTGCGCCGCGCGATGGCGTCGTCCCACCCCAGCGCGGTGAGCGCGCCCAGCAGGTCCTTCTTCAGGCGCGCCAGAGCCGAGCCGCCCACCTTCTTCTCGAGCGCCTGCAAGGCCTTGAGCCGCGCCTCGCGCGTCACCTTCACCACGCGCTCGCCCTTCGCGCTCAACGCCACCCGCTTCTCGCGCCCGTCGTCGCCCTTCGCCGCGGTGACCAGCCCCAACGTCTTCAGCTCGCCCACCCAGCGCGAGGCCAGCTGCTGCGAGACGTCGAGGTCGGCCGCCAGCGCGCTCGCCGACTGCGGGCCGGTCAGCAGGCGCTGCACCACGAAGCCGTGCGCCTCGCGCACCTCGCCGAAGCCCGCCTTCTCGAGCGCCGCGTAGACCTCGTCGTCGATCGCCATGCCGAGGAACTTTGCCAGGTACGCCGCGTCGAGGTGTTCCATGCGGTCACCATGCCACAGTTTCACAACCCGGGTTGTGCTTCTCCATATACACAACTACGGTTGTGCATCACCATGACCCATCTCGACCGCTACCGTGCCTTCCTCCGCGACCTCGAGGCGTTCGCCGCCCCCGAGGTCGTCGCTCGCCACCTCACCGACGACGCGCAGGTCTTCGAGCTGCCCAACCGCCTCGTGGCCCAGGGCCGCACCCGCGACCGCGCGCAGATGCTCGAGGCCTCGACCCAGGCGCCGAAGGTGCTCAGCGCCCAGCGCTACGTCGAGCGGCGCGCCGTCGAGCAGGGCGACCTGCTGGTCATCGACCTCGACTGGCAGGGCACGCTCAAGGTGCCGCTCGGGCAGACCCCGGCGGGCGGCACGCTCGACGCGCGCATCACCGCGTGGGCGCGCTTTCGCGACGGGCGCATCTGCGAGCTGACCAACTTCGATTGCTACCAGCCGTTCTGATCGGCAGGCTCCTGCGCGCATGGACGCGCCGGTGTCACTCGAAGACCACCTCCGCCACCACCCCGACGACGAGCGGGCGTGGGCCGTCTACGGCGACGTGCTCGAGGGCCTGGGCGACGCGCGCGGCGAGCTCATTCGCCTCGAGCAGCAGCTGGGCGCGCTGAAGGGTGAAGGCCGCGAGAAGCAGCTCAAGGCCATCGCCGCGCTGGTGCAGAAGCACAAGAAGACGTGGGAAGGCGCCGCGCCGCACGGCAAGGAGGTCGGCGTCTCGTGGCGCCACGGCTTCATCACCGGGCTCGCCCTGCGGTGGACCGACGAGACGGCCCCTGCGCTGCAGCGCTTCTTCGCCTCGCCCGACGCGCGCCTCTGCCACACGCTGGCCATCACCGGCTTCGGCGAAGACCCCGGCGACGTCGACAACGAGGAGTTCGAAGAAGAGAACTTCGAAGACGACGAGAACGGCTACCCGCGCGTGAAGGCCGACCCGAAGGTGGTGAAGGCCGCGATGGAAGGCGTGCTCGCGCTCGACCTCTCGCGCGTCGTGACGCTGAGCTTCGCGTACTGCCAGATGCAGAAGCCCGGCGCCGAGGTGCTGGCCGCGGCGACGTCGCTGGGCGGGCTCGAGCAGCTCGACCTCCGATACAACGGGTTGGGCGGCGACGGCCTCGGGCACCTGCTCGACGCGAAGTTCCTGCCGTCGCTCCGCGCGCTGCACTTGCAGGCCAACGAGCTGGGGCCGAAGGCGGCCGCGGTGCTGAGCGGCGCGCGCCTGCCGAAGCTCATCGCGCTCGACCTGCGCCACAACCCGCTCCAGGCCGAGGGTGCGACCGCGTTGGCGAACGCCCCGTTCCTGCCGCAGCTCCAGCAGCTGTGGCTTGCGCGCCACGACGTCGGCCCGCAAGGCGCGCTCACCCTCGCCGGCTCGAAGCTCGCTCCCCCGCTCCGCAGCATCTGGAAGGCCATCCATGTCGACCCCGCCCCGTGGCAAGACGAAAAGCTCATCAAGGAAGTCCGCGAAGACGCCGAAGACTGAGACCGTCGAGCCCCGCTCGGAATGGCTCGCCCTGCGCGACCGCTTCTTCGAGCTGAGCGCGCGCCGCGAGAAAGACGCCGCGTTCAAGGACGAGGTCGACGCGCTCGATTTGCCGGCCGTCACCCGCGTCGACGGCTTGAACGTCAGCCCGTGGCCCACGCGCCGCTTCAAGGCGGTGCGCTTCTTCGACTCCGACGTCCTCGCGCCGAAGCTCAAGTCACTCTTCGCGCACCCGCTGCCCGCGACGCCGCACCTCGCGGCCGCGTTCATCGACCCGGCCGACCTCTCGTTCCGCAACTTCGAGAACATCATCGGGCTCGACGGCTTCTTCGGTGACCCGGAGTTCACGCTCGGCAGCCGCTCGCGCTTCGGCAAGAAAGACCTCTACGCCTTCGAGCTGCAGACCGACGAGGCCACGCGCGCGCGCCTGCTGCAACTCGACGCGCTCGGCCTCTACGCGCCGCCGCTCAACCGGGGCTCGCGCGGCGGAGAGCGCTTCATCTTCCACTCGTACCAGCTGGCGTGGGCGCTCACCCAGGCGGTGCAAGACGGCCTCGGCAAGTCGCTGCTGGGCGGCTTCGAGCACGTCAACCCGGTCTTCCGCTGCAACCGCTTCGAGCCCGGCGACGAGAAGTTCCACCAGCACTACGACACGCCGTACTTCGATTCCGCGCGCCACCACGTCAGCCGGTGGACGATGCTCATCTACCTGACGGGCGGCCGTGGAGAGCCGGCGCTCGCGGTCGAAGGCGAAGAGGTGCTCGGCCAGGTCGCGCCCTTCACCGTGGTGTTGATGCACCAGCGGTACGCGCACGAGGGCAGCCCGTACCTCGAGGGCAAGAAGGTCTTCTTGCGCACCGAGCTCATCTTCGAAGAGCCGAAGCTCGAGCACGACCCGCGCATCTCGCAGACCTTCTCGAAGGCGGTGTACCTGACGGGCGAGAGCGTCTTCGCGCCCGAGCTCGAGCGCTACGCCGAGGAGGCCTACAACCGCGTCGCGTCGGCGCACTGGCGCGGCGTCGAGCCAGCCACGAAGCGCGAGCCGCTGGTGCACAAGAGCTTCCGCGGGCTGCACTTCGTCACCAACGGCTACGACTGGTGGTTCCCCGCGTCGCTCGACCTCAAGGAAGCCGCCGCCTACGCGGTGCTCGACTTCTTCAACGGCTCGGTGCCGCGGATGCCCTTCCGGTCAGAGTGCGAATCGAAGACCGTGACGGTCGACCCGCAGACGCTGCTCGCCGCGCACCCCGCACCGAAGGAGCTGCCGCTGAGCGTGCTCGACAAGGCCGCGCTCTTCCCGGCGCCCGAGACGCCGAACGGCGCGTGCTGCCCGTTCCACTCGCCGCTGTTCGACCCCACGCGGCACTCCGAGGTGCTCGACCTGTATTGCGCCGCGCAGGAGTTCGCGAAGCACCGCATCTTCCCCGCGCCCGCGCTGGTGATGGGCCAGGAGCTGTTCTTCGACCCGTCGCGCTTCGTGGTCGAAGGCGACCGCGTGCACGTGCTGTCGGAAGACCGCCTCGCGCCGGTGAACTTCGCCGCGTGCTGGAACTTCGGCGGCACACCCGAGGCGTACGTGGGCGTCGAGGCGACCGTCACCACGCTGCAGCCGCTCTGCCCGCCGGTGATGTTCGGCCGCGAGGGCAACACCTGGCACCTGCGCTTCGACTTCTTCCGCAACGGTTGGTGGATGAAGAGCACCGTCGAGGAATTGCCCCTGCCGTCGATCGGCGCGGTGTCGGTCGAAGAGGCCGAAGAGAGCGGGCTCGACGACGACGAGGAGGAGCTGCGGAACTCCTGGTTCGACCAGGCCCACGAGGTCGCCACGAAGCTGAAGAAGGGCGCCCCGAAGGCGAACACCTGGTGGGGGAAGGATTCCCCGCTGTTACGTGAGTTGAACTCCTACAGGACGCTGCGCTGAGAGCGTTGCGCTGACGATTCGGTGGGTGGCAACCTCCCGAAGGCTCCTACCGATAACCCCTTCAGCAGTCCCACTCCCCCCTGGAAATCACCATGACCGTCACCCGCGCCTCCACGCAGCGTTCCACCCAGCACGCCCGTACGCATACGGCCCACAAGAGCCACAAGACGCACAAGGCCGGAGCGCCCAAGCGCGCTTCCCACGCCCGGCGCACGGGCCACTCGACGGTCGATTCCTTCACGCCGGCCCGCCGTTCGGCCGCCGCGGGTCCTGCCAGCGCTGCGCGCACCAACCGCATTCTCGATCGCCTCGATCCGGCGCATCACTTCCTCGCCACCGGCCGCCGCGGCACGCCGCAGCGCACCACCTACTGCAACCAGTTCGCGCAGGCCGCGCTCCGCCAGATGGGCGTGCCGACGCCGGGTGGCAACGCGAACAGCATGAACCGCTACTTCAACCGCCAGCAGGACGGGTGGCACGCGGTCTCGGCCGCCGAAGCGCAGCGCATGGCGAACCAGGGCCACGCGGTCGTCGCCAGCTGGAACAACCCGACCGGCGGCCACGGCCACATCGCCATCGTGCGCCCCGGTGAGCTCGGCCAGGGTGGCCCGCGCATCGCGCAGGCCGGCGGCACCAACTTCAACAACGGCAGCGTGGCGCGCGGGTTCGGCCGTCACACCCCGCAGTACTTCGTGCACGACTGAGCCAGCAGCGGCTCGAACGTCGCGAGGCGCGGCGCATACCTGGCGCGCGCTGCATCGACGATGGTCCGTGAAGCACCTTCCGGCGTCCCCGCGTGAAACGGGGGCGCCGGTTCGTATTCGAGCGAGAGTTGAATGGCGTGCGCGGCCGTTTCGCCTGCCACCTCTGCTGCGACGGTGAGCGCGAAGTCGATGCCCGCCGTCACGCCTCCACCGGTGAAGACGTGGCCGTCGCGCACCACGCGCGCGTGTACCGGCGTCGCGCCGACCTTCGGCAAGAGGTGGTGGTAGGCCCAGTGCGTCGTCGCGCGCTTGCCGCGCAACAACCCCGCCGCGCCGATCACGAACGCACCGGTGCAGACGCTGGTGACCCACTTCGCGCGATGGCCCTCGCGCGAGATGAACTGCATCGTCTCGTCGTCGCCGATGGCCTGGTCGATGCCGAACCCGCCCGGCACGCAGAGCAGGTCGAGCGGCGCGCACAAGGCGAAGGTCTGCGTCGGCACCAGCGACAGCCCGCAGTCGGAGGGCACGGGCGCGAGTGACTTCGCGATCAACGACACGGTGGCGCCAGGCAGGCGGTGGAGCACCTGCAGCGGGCCGGTGAAATCGAGCTGCGTGAGGTTGGGGAAGAGGACGAAGCCGACGTGCATGGGGAACGGAAAATGCCCGGCTCGTGAATGCAGCGGTAGCACGTCAGTCCGACGAGCGGCCATTCCCCACGGTGATATGGAGCCCGCCATGCGACTGCTTGCACTCGGCCTCGCCGTCTTCGGCGCCAGCGCGCTCGCGGGGGACAAGAAGGCGGCCCCGCCGAAAGACACCCTCAGCACCGAAGACTTCTGCGCCGCCTACAAGGCGAAGCTCGGCGACCTGAAGAAGAAGTGCGACGAGAAGCGGCCCCAGTCGCGCACCTCGATTCAGTTCCTCGAGCTGGCCCTCGACGACGAGTCGTGCGCCGAGCGGCTGCAGAACGTCACCATCACGAAGAGCAAGGTGAAGGCGTGCCTCGACACGCTGGAATGGAAGTCGCCGAACTTGAGCAACCTCGCGCAGCTCAAGGTCTGCCGTGACGCGATGAAGGGCACGCTCAAGCAGGGCGACGACTGCAACTTCCACTTCGAGTGCGCGGCCAACACGTGGTGCACCGAGAAGCAGCCGCTGGTCACCGCGTGCGGCGCGCCCGTGAAGCCCGGCGACGCGTGCAGCGAGATGATGGACGTCTGCGGCGCAACGATGCTGTGCGTGGGCAAGAAGTGCACGCCGCGCGCGAAGGCCGGCGAGGCGTGCCAGAGCAACGTGCAGCAGTGCGCCGAGGGGCTGACGTGCCTCATCGACCAGGCCAACGCCGTCGACGGCAAGTGCGGCGCGCCGCGCAAGTCGGGTGAGAAGTGCCACCGGTGGACGGAGTGCGTCGGCCTCTGCCTCACGCCCTCGGAAGACGTGAAGGACGGCGTGTGCGTGCCGGAGTGTGGCTCGAAGTGAGCCGCCTCGGCGCTGTGCTCTTCGCCCTGTCGTCGCTCGTCGCGCTGGCCGACCCCTGCCCCGCGGCGGCGAAGCAGACCTGCAGCAAGAAAGACGCGGCAGCGTGTCTCGCGGCGGGCGACGCGCTGGTGGCGACCGCGGAGTGCCGCACGGCCGCGCTCGAGCGCTACCAGCAGGCGTGTGACCAGGGCTCGCTGCGCGGGTGCTCGAAGCTCGCCTTCCGCCTGGTGGAGAAGAGCCGCGACGCCGCGGTGGTGAAGAAGGCCATCGGGCTCTTCACGAAGGCGTGCGACGGCGGCGACGTGCTCGGCTGCAGCAACCTCGCGTCGTTCTACTGGGACGGCGAGGGCGTCGCGAAAGACCCGAAGAAGTCGGCGCAGCTCTCGCAGAAGGCGTGCGACGGCGGCGACGCGTTCGCGTGCGGCACGCTCGGCAGCTTGTGGGCACAGGGCGACCTCGGCACGAAAGACGTCGACAAGGCGGCCGCGCTCTTCAAGCGCGCGTGCGACGGCGGCTCGGCGTCGGGCTGCAACCAGCTGGGCAACGCGACGGCGGCCGGCCTCGGCGTGCCGAAGAGCCTCGACGTGGCGCTCACGCTGTGGACGAAGGCCTGCAAGGAAGCCAACGCCGCGGCGTGCACGAATGCAGGGCGCGCGCTGCGGAAGAAGGGCGATGACCGCACGGCCGACAAGGCGTTCAAGCGGGCGTGCAAGCTGGGCGACGAAGACGGGTGCGCCGAGAAGGGGCTCGCTCCGCCCGAGGAGTGAGCGTCAGGCCACCACCGCGACCGCGGGACCCACCGCGGCGCTCGCCTTCGACAAGATGCGCGGCACGTCGCGAATGAAGACCACCTGGTTCGAGTAGTCCTTCTCGCTCTTCGGCACGACGAACTCGAACTGGCCGCCGCCGTTGAGGCCGAGCGTGATGACGTACGACTCTTCCTTCGCGGAGGTGATGAGCTCGCGCGGCACTTCTTCGACGCTCTTCGCCTCGTGCACCACCTTGAACATCTTGCGCTGCGAGTGGATGACGATGAGCCGCTGCGTGGTGAGCGCGAGGAACATCACCGCGGGCGTGTTGTCGGCGTTGGGCGCGGCGAAGGCCTGGTGTTGCACCTGCTCGCCCGGGCGCAGCATCTTCGTCACCGTCTCGTTGATGAAGCGGTCGCCGTCGGTGCTGATGCGCGGCGGCCCGAGGCTGATGGGCGTCGACGCGTCGCGCGCGTGCCGGCGCTTCGTGGCCCAGCGCTTGCCGAGCGAGAAGGCCACCATGACGGCGATGATCAGCCACAGGGAATAGCCAACGAGGTACTCGATGACGGGAATCGAATACGCCGGGAGCGGCGACGGCACGAGCGATGCGGCCTGCCACGCCTCGACCTTCTGCTGATCAGGCCACGGGTAATAGATGTCGTGCTTGCCGGGCACGCCCAGCACGTAGCCTTCATCGCGCAGGTAGACGCCGCCCCCGACGAACAGCTTGCTCGTCTTGTACGCCAGGCAGAGCTCTTCACCGCCTTCGCCGGTGACCTTCACCGGCTCGATGCACTCGATGCGGTCGTCCCACCCGAATTGGAGGCCCATGCGCGCCGCGTCGCACGAACGCCGCGGCTCCACAAGACCACCGGACGGTCTACGGTGCGTGCCCGACGATGCTCTTCGAGTTCCTCGCCATGGTGCAGCGCTGGGGCCGCGTGGGCGGCGCGGTGCTGCTGACGCTCGGGCTGGCGAGCGGTGGCTTCGGCGCGTGGCTCTTCACGCAGGTCTCGCCCGACGGGGAGCGCGAGCTGAAGGTGCTCGTGTTCGCGCTCGTCTGCTGCGGGCTGGGGCTGTTTCTCGGCATGCAGGGGCTGTTGCTGCTGGTGCGCGGCGGCACGACCAAGCCACGCCTCAGCGACGACCAACTGCGCGAGGTGTTGTCGGCGGCGCGACCGGTGCTGGTGTGTCTCGACTGCCGGCTGGTGGTCGACGTCGCGCCGTGCAGCAACTGCTCGCAGAGCAGCTCGGTGCTCGAGGTGCGCTCGGAGACGGACCGCGAGAACGCACGCGCGCTGCTCGGGCTGGATCGAAAGGTGGGTTGAGATGTTCAAGTACCTGGTGATGGCGGCGCAGCAGGGTCGCGCGACGTGGGAGAACGGCACGTGGCTCGGGAGCGTCGAGCCGACGAACGCCGATTCCGACAAGGCGCTCAAGTCGTGCCCCGAGCTGCACGTCTACCTCGACGCGCGCGGCGCCGAGGGCTGGGAGCTGGTCGCGACGACGTCGACGCCCAACCTCGAGCGGCTGTATTTGAAGAAGAAGGGGTAGCGCATGCGATTCGCGTCGATGGTGGTGCTGCTGTGCGCGTCGCTCGCCGTCGCGCGGGAACCGTTCCACCTCGAGGTGGGCGCGAACCCGCCGGCGTTCGAGCTGCCGCGGCTCACGGGCGGCAAGACGTCGCTCGCTTCACTGCAGGGCAAGTGGGTGGTGCTCGACTTCTGGGCGACGTGGTGTCCGCCGTGCCGCGACGAGCTGCCGTGGCTGGTGCGGCTGGCGAAGAAGTTCGAGGCGCGCGGCGTGGTCTTCGTCGCGATGAACCAGGACGAGGTCGATCAACGCGCGGTGGTGAGCGAGTTCGTGAAGACCGTGCCCGGGCTCGACGCGCTGACGGTGCTGAGCACCACGCCGCTGCGCGATGCGTTCCGCGTCGATGGCATTCCCACGCTGTACGTCATCGACCCGAAGGGCCACGTGTACGCGAGCGCCGAGGGGCGGCTGGACGAGACGGCGCTCAGCTCGATGCTCGAGCGGGTGACGAAGCACTGAAGAACGAGCGACGGCGCCGCGCGAACGTCAGCAGCGCCGCCGCGCCCACCAACGACAGCGGATCGCCCATCGCGCAGCCCTGCGCCGACTTCGCCGCTTCGCGCCTCGAGAAGCGCGTGGTGATGCCCGCGGTGTTGTCGACGACGACCTCGGGCGCGCTGCCATCTTCGTGGAGCACCTCGACGCGCAGCGCCCCGGGCGTGGAATCGAACGTGGGTCCCGGACCCGGTCGCGACTGCGGCACCACCCACCCCTGCTCGGTGACCAGCTCGGCGTCTGAACAGTTCACCGAGAACGTCGCCGCGTGGGCCCTCGACACGTCTGGCAGGCCCGGCGCGAACGCGAACACCGGGTCGACGGTCATGTCCTCGGGGGACAGCGTGGTGAAGAGGCGCGTGAGCGTCGGGAACTCGGCGAACAGCGCGTTCGTCTCGCGCATCGGCGCGACGTAGCTGGTGAAGATCTCGTGCGCCAACGTCGCCGCGTCGAACGGCGGGTAGTTCGCGAAGTCGTCCGGGTGCGACTGCCGGTACGAGGTGGTCAGGTAGTAGCCGGCCTGGTGGAAGAAGGCCTGCGGGTCGAGACCCGCGGGCACGGGCAGCTGCGTGGCGAGCGCGCGCACCACCGGAGACGGCAGCAGGTCATCGACCGCAAAGCGGTTGTTGTAGAGCGCTTGCACGAAGTCGATCGGGTCGGTCTTCGTGGCGAGGTCGGCCTCGGTGCCGAAGCGCGACGCCGGCGCGAGCACGTCCTTCATCAGGGAACTCGTTCCCGCGTACTCGGTCACGAAGGCATGCTTGCCCGGCGCTTCGGACACCGCGCGCGTCACGAGCGCCTGGTAGTTCCGCGAGCCATCCATCCACCCCAGCAGCGCGTCGTTGAGCACGACGTGGTGGTAGTTGCGCGGGATGCCGCGGCCCTCGCCGACCAGGTACACCTGCACGCCCATGTTCGGCGTCGCACCGACGCTGGTCAGGACGAGGGGAATCATCGGGTACTGCGCCTGGTATTCGAGAATCACCGGCGTGATGTCCTGCGTGTTCGCTCCCGCGCGCAGGCGCAGCGCGAGGAAGTACGCGCCCGGGTGGATGTAGGGCGCGACCGCGGTGTCGGTGCCGGTGGGGATGAAGTAGCGGTTGGTGTTGAGCCAGTTGAGCATCTCGACGCGGTCGTCGGCCTTCAGCACCGCGTACTCGTAGGGGCCGATCGACGCCTGCACGACCACCGGCGAACGGACGCCCGCGTCCTGGCTGCCGAACTCGACGCTCGTGCCCGCCGACACCGATGGCGCTGAGCACCCGAACGTCGGAGTCGGCCGGCGGCACGCGAAGACCGTCGTCGTGTCGTAGGTCGGTAGCGTGCGCACGCCGAGCTCGTTGAAGACCTCGTCGGAGCCGAGCTTCAGCGTCGGCACCGAGGGGAGCGGCAGCAGCCAACCGAACTCCTGCGCGGGGCCCGCGTATTGAATCTGCACGTGCGAGATGACCGTACCGTTGCGCACCGCGAAGACGATGCGTTCACCGGCCTGAACCACGGTGTCGACGGAGCTCGGCGGCGCGAAGCAACCGCACGCGTCTGCCGGGTTCGGAAGGAGGAGTGCGGCCGCAGCCAGCACTGGAACGACGACGCGAGTGAGGGTCATTGCGCTTCGAGCGGCCGGGCCCGCTCGTCCACGAACTGGTTCAAACTAGCTCACGCGCGCGTCAGCGCACCAGCCTGTGCACCGCGGTCTTCCCGCCCACGCCCTTGAGCGACACCTCGAGCGCCGTCGCCTTCCACCCCTGGCTGGTCAGCAACGGCAACGCACCCTCGGCCTGAGCAACCGACTGCGTGAGATAGATCTCTCCCGCCGACGCGAGCGCCTGCACGCGCGCCGCGATGTTCACCGTCTGCCCGAAGTAGTCGAGCCGCTCCTCTGACGTCACGGCGAGCGCGGGCCCCTCGTGCACGCCGACCTTGAGCCCCGTGTCGTGCCCTTCCTTCTTCATGCCGGCGTTGAGCGCTTCCATGCCGCTCATCATCTCGACCGCCGCCTTCACCGCGTCCGTCGGCTCGTTGAACGCCGCCATGATGGCGTCGCCCATGGTCTTGATGATGGCGCCCCGGTTCCGCTTCACCGCCTCGCTGAGCACCTTGAAGTGGTCGCGCACGAAGGTCCACGCGCGGAGGTCTCCGGTGCGGTCGTAGAGCTCGGTGCTGCCCTTCAAGTCGGTGAACAGCAGCGTCAACGACCGCAACCGCAGCCGCAAATCGGCGTCGAGCGTCTGCACGCGGAAGAGGTCGCGGAAGGTCTGGTTGTTGAGCAGCATCTTCGCGGTGAGGAACGGGTGCATGGTGTTCGGCGCGCGCTTCAGCACCGCCATCATCCCGTCCCAGTCGACCTCGGTGAGCATCATGCCGACCGGCACCTTGCCGCGGTTGGTGACGCGCACCGTGAGCGGGCCGGCGGCGATGGCCACGTCGTGCGGCGCGAGCCCGGCCTCGATCGCCGTGAGGTCGATGGTGCTCGCCCCGCCCGAGGGCACGGCGTTGAGCAGCACCTCGCTGTGCGTGTCGACCGACAGCAGGCGGTAGCTGACGCCGGGCTTCGCGTCGAAGGCGAACTGCGCGCTGCTGCTGGGCTTCGCGAGCGCAAACCCACGCAGCTTCGACGCGTTGAACGCCTGCATCTCGTCGCTGCGCTGGAGGTTGGCGCTGAAATAGAAGCGCCAGTACGACTCGGAGTCGCGGAACGGGTCGATGCCGAGGTGCCGCACTCCGAGCTCCGGCGTGAAGCTGACCTCGATGCGGTCGTCGAGTTGCGACTCGATGTCGCGGTGACAGACGACGCAGAACCACTCGGTCGCCGGCACCGCGTCCATGCGCGCGTGCTGGTACTCGATGCCGCCGCAGCCGGGGCAGAGCGTGTTGAAGCGCATCTCGAGCAAGCCGGCGCGCGTGGCGTGGAGGAAGAGGTCGATGCTCTCGCTCTCGCCCAGGCCGTGTGCCGTGGCGAACGCGAGCGGGTTCATGCGCAGGCACGCCCACTCGTCGGGGGCTTCGAGCACCTGCGCGAGCGCGTCGATGTACTTCGCCTTCAGCTGACCGAGGGCGCGGAGGCCAGCGAGTCGCTGGCGGTAGACGGTGTCATTGAGAGCCATCGGAACCAATCTCCCTCTCCTCCTCAGAGGAGAGGGTCGGGGTGAGGAGTCACCAATCTGCTACCGCGGCCAACTGACCTCAACGCCAGAAGGAAACCGTCGCCGACCCTCGACGGCACAAGCCGAGAGATCAATCGACCGCAACACACCCTCGAGCGCCAACCGCTCCAACGCCCCGAGCGCGGCCTCATCGACGAAGAAGCTCCGCAGCGACAGCGCCGTGAGCTTCGGCACCGCCTCGACCGTGGTGAACCGCTCCGGCCACACGAGCAAAGGAAACTCCGCTGGAGCGTCCCACGCGAGGGTGCTGCGACCTCGCAACCGCGTCCACATGGCGAGCGCAGTGAGGTCGAGCCGGGTGAGCGCCGTGAAGGTCCACCGAGCGAGTGACGTGAGCGGAATCGAGTGCGCGCTCAGCTCGAGCGTCTCCACGCTCGACACCGGCTCTCGCCGACGCGTCGTGGCCCGCAGCTCACGCACCACGGCCGACAGCTCGCTCAACGAGGGCAGCGCAAGCACCCCTGAGATCTCGATCGGGTCTTCGTAGCGAGTGTCGCCATCGTCGCTCCGCACGCGCAGGCTGCGCAGAGCCCGGTGCCCACTCAGCCCGACCAACTCGACCTGCTCACCGAGCGGCAACCGGGGATTGTCGAGCACCAGCGAATCGAGCAACGCGCCCGAGTCACTCGAAAGCAGCACCTTGAGCGCCGCCAACGACGGAGCCCGCGCCGAGTGCACGAACCCACGCCGCCACGTGCCATCGAGCGACGCCAACACCGCGCCCGGCCCCGAGAGCGAGCGCTCGGAGGCGAGCAACTCCCGAACCCGCCGCTCGAGCACCTTGCCCTTGCGACGCTCCAGCTCGAGGTGGAGCTTGATGAGCTCTCCGCGCGGGTCGCCGTCGCTGATCAATTGATCAGCGAACACCTCCCACGTCGCGTCATCGGCCCCGCGCAGCGCGAGGAGATCGCGCTTCACGTCACTCCAGCAGGCCCTTGAGCGGATCGCCGCCCTGCGGCAGCGAGAGCGCCTGCGCGTAGTGCAGCAGCAGCGCGCGGTTGTCGCTGACGTTCAGGTTCTGCAGCTCGAGCGCGCCGATGCGGTCTTCGGGCGAGAACGCGCCGACGGTCTTCTCCATCGACAGCTTCTCGGGCGCGTACGCCGACTGCGTGGCCTTCGTGTCGAGAATGGTGACGTCGTCGCCGCGGCGCAGCTCGAGCGTCACTTCGCCAGTGATGGCGGTGGCCACCCAGCGCACGAGCGATTCCTTCACCAGCATCGCCTCGGGGTCGTACCAGCGGCCCTCGTACAGCAGGCGGCCGAGCCGGCGGCCCATCGTGCAGTACAGGTCGGTGGTGTTCTCGTTGTGCACCGCCGAGAGGATGCGCTCGTACGTGAGGTGCAGCAGCGCCATCGCGGGCGCCTCGTAGATGCCGCGGCTCTTGGCGTCGATGACGCGGTTCTCGATCTGATCAGACATGCCGAAGCCGTGGCGGCCGCCGATGCGGTTGGCCTCGAGGAACAGCTGCACCAGGTCGTCGTAGCGCTTGCCGTTGAGCGCGACCGGCACGCCGTGTTCCCACGTGACGGTGACGGTCTCGGCGTCGATCTTCGTCTCGGGCTTCCAGTGCGCCACGCCCATGATGGGGTTGACGATCTTCATCGACGTATTGAGGTGCTCGAGGTCCTTCGCCTCGTGCGTCGCGCCGAGCATGTTCGAGTCGGTCGAGTACGCCTTCTCGACGCTCATGGTGTGCGGCAGCCCGATGGAGTTGAGGAACTCGCTCATCTCCTTGCGGCCGCCGAGCTCGTTGACGAACTGCTGGTCGAGCCACGGCTTGTAGATGCGCAGCTCGGGGTCGACGAGGATGCCGTACCGGTAGAAGCGCTGGATGTCGTTGCCGCGGTGCGTGCTGCCGTCGCCGAACACGTGCACGTCGTCGTGCTTCATCGCGCGCACGATCGCGGTGCCGGTGACCGCGCGGCCCAGCGGCGTGGTGTTGAAGTACTTCTTGCCGCCGACGTGCAGGTGGAACGCGCCGCACTGAATCGCGGTGAGCCCCTCGCGCGCCAGCGCCGCGCGGGTGTCGATGAGCCGCGCCACCTTCGCGCCATGCTTGATGGCGATGGGCGGAATGTCGTTCACGTCCTTCTCGTCGGGCTGCGCGAGGTCGGCGGTGTACGCGTAGACCTCCACGCCCTTCTTGGTCATCCACGCCACGGCGGCGCGGGTGTCGAGGCCGCCCGAGAACGCGAGGCCAACGCGGGTGCCCTTCGGAGGAAGCTGTCGATGAATTCGGCTCATGGACCGCGCACATCGGACGTTCGGCGCGCGGTTGCAAGTGCTACGTCGCGGTCATGCTGCTCGCCGCCGACACCCACGATTTCAACGCAGTCCGCGAGAACCTCGGCATGGCCGTGATGGCCGTGGTGGTGCTCGTGTTCTGGCTGCTCTACCGGAAGATGATCGAGCTCACGCGGCGGCTCGAGCGGCAGACCGGGCCGTGGCGCGAGAAGCTGCAGAGCGCGGGCGTGACGGTGGACTTCCTCGACGCGCTCTCCGGGCTCCACCGCGTGCCGCAGGAACCGCCGTTCACCTGGCTGACGTTTCCACTGCTCGGCGCGGGCAATGACACGTTCTTTCGCAGCGAGCTGCCCGAGGTGCGCGGGGCGCTCGGAGCCAGCGCAGACCTGACGCCGGTGTTCGTTGAGGGCACGGGCGAGGCGGTGGTGCTGGTGCGCGAGGGCGAGCGGGCGCGCTTCGTGCGCGTGAAGGGCACGCAGGTCGTCGCCGAGTTCGCGAGCTTCGAGGCGTTGCTCGAGGACCTGCTGAAGCGCGTGAAGGCGTCGGGCGTCGGCGAGGTGCAGCTGCGGCGGCTCGGTGAAGCCCTCGGCTGCAAGGCGACGGAAGCGGTGTTGCTGAAACTCCCTCTCCTCCAGGGAGGAGAGGGTCGGGGTGAGGAGTAGAACCTTCCCCGTTTCTTGCACATCCACCCGTCCCCAGGTGTCGAGCGGCCATGGGATTCCTCTCGTGGTTCTCCGGCAACAAGCCCGCGCCGCAGCCGCCTGCCCCGCCTCCTCCTGCGCCCCCGCCGCCCGCGCCCGTGAAGGTCGCCGCCCCCGCGCCCTCTGCGCAGCCCTCGCTCCTCGAGCGCGCGAAAGACCCGCTCCACGGTGACGCGCGCCTTCGCCCGCTGGTTGATCAACTCCGCGCGCTGAAGTTCGACGACACCCGCGCCTTCTTCGACGCGACGCCCGACGTCGATGAGCGCACGCGCGCCATGTACGGCCTCTCCGAGAGCCTCGCGGCCCCCGCCATCGTGCAGTCGTGGCCACGCGAAGGACAATCGACGTCACTGCTCACGCTGCGCGGCCTCACCTGCATCGAGCTCGCATGGCTGGCGCGCGGTCGCGGCTGGGCGAAGGACCTGAACGCGGCGCAGGTCGGCAGCTTCGAGTCGTGGATCGACGAGGCCCGAGTCGATCTCGAGCACGCCGCGCAACAGGCGCCGAACGACGCGGTCCCGCAGATCTTCCTCATGGCCATCGAGGCCGCCGCGACGCGTGGCACGCAACTGCCGGCGATGTTCGAGCGGGCTCGCGCCGCCGCACCCAACTCGTTCTACGTGCACGCGCGCCGCCAGTGGTCGCTGCTGTGGAAGTGGCACGGCTCGCACGAACAGATGTTCGCCTTCGCCCGCGCCGCACGAGACCAGGCGCCCGCCGGCAGCGCCCTGCCCGCCCTCGTGGCGTGGGCCATCTGCGAACGGTGGCTCGCGTTCCTCCAGAGCGACGAGCTCGAAGGCGAAGACGCCCAGCGCGCCGCCGCGGCCGAGTACATCGCCAGCCCCGCCGTGCGCGCGGAGTTCGACGACGCGTGGAACCGCACCTTCGGCGCGAAGGACTTCCGCTGCTCACCCGCGGTCGCACCCGCCGCGGCCGCCGCCTTCGCGTGGAACTACTCGGGCCTGCGCGAGAACGAGCGCGCCGCCATCGCGCTGCGTCACACGCGCGGCTACGCCGACGGCTGGTTCCGCTCGGCGGGTGAAGCGACGCTCGTGCGACTCCTTCAGAAGCACCAGGTGAGCGTCGAGTAGCATCGCGCGCCTGATGCAAAACGCCTCGGGCGGTCGAACTGTCGTCGCTGCCGTCTCCGCGGGCCTCGGCGCCGCGGTCGCACTGGCGCTGCGCTTCCTCTTCCCGACGCAGCTCGACGCCTTCGGACAACACGGAGCGCAGGCCGACTTCATCGTGCAGACCGTCGTCGTCGCGCTCGCGTACGGCGCAGTGTGTGGGCTGATCGCGGCGCTGGTGCCGCGACGGCTGTTCGCGATTCTGATCAACACGCTCGTGGTGGCGCCGGCGCTCTGGCTCGTCATCGCCGCGGCCGCCGTGAAGCAGACGACCGAGTCGATGAAGAGCGGTGACGCGCTGTTCGCGACCATCCTCATGTCGCCGGTGTACGTGGTCGTCGCCTCGTTCTCGGTGGTCGGGCTGCTGGTGTTCACCGTCATCTTCTCGCTCGTGCTGCACGTGTTCGCGCAACGGGCCGCGGCGTTCGCGCCGAACCTGCGCGTCGGGCTGCTCGGCGTGTGGGCGCTCGACGCGGTGCTGATCAGCGTGCCGTTGAGATCGCTCCCCGAGCCGCCGCCGGCAATCGTCGCACCGACACCGACCCCCGAGCCTGCGCTGCTGAACTGCGACACGACGCCCTTCTCTGCCCTCACCGAGTCGCAGAACCTCCGCGGCCCGGCGCGCAACCTCGAGGCGGAGCACGTCGTCGAGTACACGGTCATCGGGCCGTCGAGCTGGTCCGCCGACGACCTCGCGCGCACCGTCAGCGGCCTGAACGTCGGCATCCGGCCGTGCTTGATCGCCGGCCAGCCGTGGAAGGTGCGCTACGTCGCCGCGACCGACCTCCCGCTGACCATCCGCTTCAAGGCGAAGCCGCCGAAGGGCCAGGACCCGGTGATGTTCGAGGCGATGCTGCAGTCGCAGCTCGGCTCGGCGTTCAGCAGCGGTTTGCACGTCACGCCCGAGGGCTTCTTCGCGACCTCGGTGAGCGACGGACTCGCGATGCTTCCGCCCGCGGTGCCGAAGAACTTCACCTGCGAACCCGCCGACGCCGACGTCACCTGCACCGCCGAGAAGATCGAAGTGCGCCGCGCAGGCTTCGTCCCCCGGCTCGTCGCGGTGAAGGCCGAGGCGCCAAAGCGCTGAGCCTGCGGTATGCGTTCGCGCATGAAGCGCGCCCTCTCGCTCTCCGTTCTCCTCTTCCTCTCGTGCAACGTGGAAGCGCCGCGCGCGTTCCGTGGCCCCGCGCAACGCCATGACGCGCTCTCGGCGAACGTGGTGATCAGCGAGGTCTACGGCGGAGGCCTCTCCACCGGCTCGGCGTACCGCTACGACTTCGTCGAGCTCTTCAACCGCGGCACCACCGCCGTCGACGTGACGAACTGGTCGGTGCAGTACACCGGCGCGACGAGCGGCGCGTGGCAGGTGACGTCGCTGGGCAACTTCGGGCTGCTGCAGCCCGGCCACTTCCTGCTCGTGCGCATGGGCACGCAGGGCACGGGCCTGGCGCTGCCGGCGCACGACGTGAGCGGTGGCTCGTTGATGAGCAACAGCGCGGGCAAGGTCGCGCTGGTCAACAACTCCACCGGCCTCACCACCGCATGCCCCGCGTCGTCGAGCTGGGTCGACCTCGTCGCGTACGGCCCGACGGCGAACTGCTCGGAAGGCAGCCCCACGCCCTCGCCCGCCGTCGACCAGTCGCTGCAGCGACGCCTGCAGGGCTGCCGCGAGACCGATGACAACGCGGCCGACTTCTTCCTCGGGGCGCCGACGCCGATGAACTCCATGTCGCCGATGGTCGACTGCGCGACCGCGATGGACCCCGACGCCGGCTGCCGCGTGCTCGCGGCGTGGCCCACCACCAGCTCGGTCGGCTCGTACGTCGCGATGGATGGCGTCACCACGGCCGAGCTGCGCAACACACCCACCGACGGCGGCGACTTCGACCGGCTCACGCTCGAGCTGTACTGGGGCGACGCGGGCGTCGCGCTGCCGACGACCGAGAACTACGGCCCCGGGAGCACCTACGGCGCGTGCACCGCCTGCTCGTGGATCGGCGAGGGCTGCGACCCGGTGCTCGGCTGCCAACGGTTTTATTTCCAACAATCGGGCTCGGTCACCGTGTCGGTCGCGTCGCGCAACGAGCTCAACGGCCGCATGACCGGCAGCGTGAACGCGGCGTCGTTCGTGGAGTGGGACTTCGGGACCGACGCGCCGGTCTCGGGCGGCGGCTGCATCGAGCTCGCGGCGCAGAACGTCGACGTCACGTGGGGCAGCGGCGCGACCGGCGGAGGTGGCGGCGGGAGCCCGACGGGCGGTGGCGCGGCCACGGGCGGCGGCACGGCCACCGGGGGCGGAGCAGGCGGCGGCGGCGGCGCGAGCGTCGACGCAGGCACCGACGCGGGAACCGATGCCGGCGCCGAGCCTTCCGACGCGGGCACGGGCGACAAGCTCAAGAGCAAGTCGGGCTGCGGTTGCTCGAGCCTCGACGCGACCCTCGTGGCGCTCGCGCTCGTCGCCGTCGGACGTCGTCACCGCCGACGCTAGAGTCCGGCCATGCGCTCGCTCGTCGCGGTCCTCGTGTTGACGTCGACGTACGCGGCCGCCGCGACTCCTTCACTCGTCGGCTGGTGGCGCAGCGACGAGCTCTGCCTCGAGCTGTTCGCCAACGGTGACTTCGAGCTGAGCACCATGCCGTCGGGGGCCGCGAAGCAGCAGGCGCTCGGCACCGCGAGCCTCGCCGCCGACGGCAAGAGCGTGACGCTGCGCGTGCAGCGCATCTGGGCCGCGCGCTTCGTCACCAACTGTCGCAAGGCGAACTATCCGGGCCACTGGGTCGACACGCAGTCCGCGCTCGGCGTCGAGCTGAAGACCGGCCAGGCGACGCAGCTCACCCTCAAGCGACTCGGCGACGACCGGCTCGAAGTGTGCGCGACCTCGTGCGCGACGCTGCACCGCGAAGCGCCGAGGCTGCGCGGCGCGTGGCGGCGGGCCGACATGGACTCCCCGACCCAGCCCAAACGCCCGTGGGCGCCCGGTGACCTCTTGCAGCTCGAGCTCAGCGACACCGGCGGCGGCTCGGAGCTGTGGATCGGCGCGGCCGACGGAAAGTTCGACACCGTGCAAGGCACGATGACCGTGCAGCCGCTCGACGCAGACCGGTTCAAGGTCGAGCTCGACCACAAACGAACGCTGCAAGCGCGCCGGCTCGCGGGCGAGAAGCTCGAGCTGTGCGAGGGAAAGAACTGCGCGACGCTCGAGCGTCAGTTCGACTCCGACCACTACGAGCTGTTCTGAAGGAAGCTCAGCCGAGCAGCTGCTTCGCCTTCGGCACGAACTTGCCGAGGCCGTCGACGAACCCGGCGCACGTCGCAGGCACGCGCTCGGGTTGATCCACTGCCAACGCGAGCAGCGCCCGGCAGAGATCATCGACCGCGCGCAGGGCGAATTGATCAGCGATGGCCTCGAGCCCGCCTTCCTTCTCGTGCGCGAGCACGCGGCTGAGTGACGGCCCGTCGACGAACGGCGCCAGCTCGGCGCCGAGCATGCGCAACAGCTCCTTGCGCTCCACGCCCCCGAGCACGCCGTCGATCACGCTCTGCACCGACTCCGTGAATTCGCCGCGCAGCCCGTACTGCCGCTTCGGCTCATCGAGCCAGCCGTCGGCGTCTTCGGCCGAGATGGAGTTCTCTTCGATCAACGCCAACGCAGCGTCCACCAGCGCGACCGGCATCGGCGCCGCCTTCGCGGGCTTCGCGGGCGACTTCTTCGCCGGCTTCTTCGCCTTCTCCGCTTTCTCCGGAGCGCCCGCGTTCGCGGCGTCAGCCAGCAACCACTTCGGCAGCGCCGCGACGTACGGCTTGTTGCCACGCGTGTACTTGCCGTCGGACTCGTTGTGCAGGTGCATCAACAGCATGCTGTCGTGCTCCGAGAGCGCGCGTGGCGTCTGCAGGCTCATCGCCAATTTCCCCTTCGGCGCGTCGCGCGTGAGCTCGAGCAGGTGGCGCACCGGCGAGAGGTCGAGCGTCACGCCGAGGCCCATGCCCTTCCACCCCTGCGGGTCGCGCTTGCACAGCATCAGCAC
Organism: Myxococcaceae bacterium; assembly: GCA_046351675.1. Classification (GTDB taxonomy): domain Bacteria; phylum Myxococcota; class Myxococcia; order Myxococcales; family Myxococcaceae; genus Archangium_A. The sequence goes on along the minus strand of JAXLYB010000002.1, from coordinate 659,931 downwards.
CTTCACCAGCCACGGCGCGTCGCCGCGCACGGTGAGCAGGAAGAGACGGTTCCCCTTGGTCGCCAACCCCTCGAGCGCGGCGTGCTTCGAGTCGTAGCGGTCGAGCTTCAGCCACGTCGCCGGCTTCGGGTCCTTGCCAGCGAGCTTCTCGAACGCGTCCTTCGAAATCAGCGCGACGAAGTCGGTCATGGGGACACCAGAGCACGGCTGTCCGTCAGGGCAGAGCCCAGACCGCGACCTGTCGGCAGTCGCGTGCTAACTCCACGCCATGCGTTCGTTCTTCATCGTCGTGCTCGGCGCGCTCGCGCTGAGCGGCTGCGCGACCCTCGCGCCCACCCTCGGCCGGGCCACCGCCGCTGATCAGAAGAAGCTCGAGCAGGCCGCCGAGGCGTTCTACCGCGCCGAGACGCCCGCCCAGCTGCGTGGCGCCCTCGCCGACGCCGAGATGGCGGGGCCCGACACCGCGCTCTTCCACGAGCTCGCCGCCCGCCTCGCGCAGCTCGAGGCCCGCGACGCCGACGTCATCACCCACCTCGTCGCCGCGCTCGCCGACACCTCGAACGACGCCGCGCTGATGCACCTCCACACGCTGATGTCGCTGGAGTTCACCTGGGCCCAGCGCCCGGTGGTGCGCGACCTGCTCGCCGCGCTGGTCGAAGCGCACCCCGACCCGGAGGTGCGCGCGGTCGCCGCGTTCCACCTCGCGACGTTCCTCAACTCCGCGGGCGACTTCCGCGGCCGCAACGACGCCATCGGCAGCCGCGACGGCAACGTGCCGCTCGCGCTCGTCGGCACGTGGGACAACGACCAGGGCAAGGGCTTCGACCTCGAGCTGGCGCCCGAGACGCGCCCCGGCTTGAAGGAAGAGTACGAGGGCCGCGCGGGCCCGATTCGCTGGCGCACCGACGCGCCGCGCGATGGCCGCGGCTACTACGACCTCCTGCAGCTGATGACGCCCGCGCGCTGGGCCGCCGCGTTCGCGCAGGGCACCTTCACCACCGAGGGCACCACGCCCGTCGCGCTGCGCATCAGCACCACCGACCCGCTCAAGGTGTGGGTCGACCAGCGCCTGGTGTTCGCCGCGTCGCAGCTCGACCGCTCGGTGGTCGACGCCATCGTGGTGCCGCTCGCGCTCAAGCCGGGCACGCACACCGTGCTGATCAAGTCGGCGCACCGCGAAGGCTCGTGGGTGCTGCAGGCGCGCGTCACGCCGTTCCAGGGCGAGGTCGCGAAGAGCTCCATCGAGTCGCTGCTGCAGTGGCGCGTGAAGAACCTGCTCGGCTCGCCCGCGCGCCTCGCCTCGCACCTCGTCGGCTGGGCGCACCTCTCGGTCGGCGGCGTGACCAGCGTGAAGACCGCCGACGCCGCCGTCGCGCGCCTGCCGAAGTCGCTCGTGGCGCGCAGCTGGCTGATCGACGCGCTCTGGTACAACCAGGAACGCGGCCGCACCGCCGACCTCCTCACGTCGCTCGACGGCGAGGTGGGTGACGAGCTGCCCTTCATTCGCCTGCGCCAGGCGCGCTTCCACCAGCAGCAGGGCCTCAAGCAGAAGGCGCGCGATCGCCTGCTCTCGCTCACGAAGGAACGGCCGAACCTCCGCGAGGCGTGGGACCTGCTGGCCGACGTGTGGCGGTCAGAGGGGTGGACCGAGGACGAGCTGCGCACGCTCAAGGAACGAGAGCAGCGCTTCGGCGCGTCGCCCGACGACGACCTCGAGCTGAGCCGCGCGCTGCTCCGCTACGGCAAGCGCGACCAGTCGCTCGACGTGCTCGACGCCATCGTGTCGCGGCTGCCGTACCACCCGGAAGCGCTGCGCCGCGAAGCCGAGCTCGCCTTCGACGCCGCCGACTTCGACGAGGCGCGCCGCTACCAGCTCGCGCGGCTCGACTCGGCGCCCACCGACTATTCCACCTGGCTCGCGTTGGCCGACACCGAGCGCCGCCGCAATGATCTCGAGGCCGCCGAGGCCGCGCTGAAGAAGGCCGAAGCGCTCAGCCCCGAGGCGTCGGTGCCGAAGACCAAGCTCGGCGAGCTCGCGTACGAGCGCGGAGACACCGCCGCCGCCATCGCGCTGTGGAAGCGCTCGGTCGAGCTGAACCCCGAGAACGAGGCGCTGGCCAACCGCGTCGACTTCCTCTCGCCCGAGACCCGCGGCCCGTGGATGGCCGACGTGCCCGACGAGGCGCGCCTCGAGGCGCTGTGGAAGTCGCGCGCGCAGCTCAAGCAGGAATCGGGCGCCGACGTGGCGTACCTGCTCGACCACGAGGTGACGCTGCTCAACACCGACGGCTCGACGTCGAACGTGGTGACCCTCGTCATCCACGCGTTCAACGCCCAGGGCCGTGACCGCATCATTCGCCAGTCGGTCGGCAGCGGCCGCCTGCGCGTGCTGCACGCCTACGCCGTCGACGAGAAGGGCCAGCGCGCCGAGGCGTCGAGCGAGCGCAACCGGCAGATCTTCTTCCGCGGCATGCAGCCCGGCTCGACCATGGTGCTGCAGTACCGCCTCGACTCACCGCCGCGCGGCTACCTCGCCCGCTATTACAACGAGACGTGGTCGTTCCAGGGCGTGGGTGATCAGCGCGAAGAGTCGACGCTCATCTTGTGGGCGCCGCTCACCGCGAAGCTCCACGAGTTCCAGGTCGGCGAGGTGAAGCACACCCAGGAACGCCGGGGCGACTTGCTGCGCTTCACCTTCTCCACCGCGCACACCCCGCCGCTGATCAGCGAGCCGTCGATGCCCACCGTCGGTGAGCTGGCCATCAACCTCTCGCTGTCGACCGTGCCCGACTGGAAGACGTGGCTCTCGTGGGAACAGGCGCTCCTCGACGGCGTGTTCCGCGACAGCCCCGAGCTCGAGGTCGTCGCCCGCACGCTCTCGAAGGGCAACCCCGACGCCCAGGAAAAGCTCGATCGCATTCACACCTTCGTGATGGAGGAGATCCGCTACCAGCAGGACTACGAGACCTTCATCGCCGGCGTGAAGCCCCACCCCGCGTCGATGACGCTCGAGCGCCGCTACGGCGACTGCAAGGACAAGGCGGTGCTCTTCATCGAGCTCGCGCGCAAGCTCGGCCTCGACGCGCACTTCGCGCTGGTGCGCACGCGCGACAGCGGCCCGGTGAAGAAGGACGTGCCGATGCAGCAGTTCAACCACGCCATCGTCTACGTGCCCGAGCAGCCCGGCGTCGCCGCGCGCTTCTACGACCCCACCGCCGAGCTGCTCGACGTCGCCGCGGTGCGCACCGACGACGTGGGCACCGTGTCGCTGGTGTTCGACCCCAAGACGAACGAGCACACCTGGCGCGACATCACCTTCCAGGAACCGGCCGCCAACGCCGAGAGCACGAAGCTCGCGCTCGACCTCGACGCGACTGGCGGCGCGAAGGGCACGCTCACCCTCGAGACCGTCGGCCGCACCGGCTCGCTCGTGCGCCGCATGGCGAAGAACGAGCAGGTCTTCAGCCAGGTCGGCCAGCGCATCGCCAGCAGCTACCTGCCCAACGCCACCACCTCGGACCTGCGCGCGCTCGAGGTGGAGTCGCTGCGCGTGCCCGCCGCCATTCGCATGGACGTGAAGACCGGCACCCTCGCCCGCGCCGAGGGCGACACGCTGCGCCTCAAGCTCCCCAACGACGCCAACCCGCGCAACACGTTCTCGCTCGCCACGCGCAAGCACCCGCTGGTGCTCGGCACGCCGCAGCAGCAGGTGATGGAGCTCGACCTGACGCTCCCCGAGGGCTTCGAGGCGAAGAAGCTGCCCGCGAGCGGCACCGTGAAGCTGCCGTGCCTGTCACTGCAGCGCGAGGTGAAGCTCGAGGGGCGCGTCGTGAAGAGCCGGCAGGTCTGGCAGACCACCTGCGAGCGCATCAGCGCGCGCGACTACGACTCGTACCGCGCGAAGCTCGACGACATGGTGCGCCTGCTCGACGACGAGCTGGTGTTCGCCCCCGCGGCGAAGGGCGGCGCGAAGAAGCCCGCGGTGGTCGCGCCCCCCAAGAAGTGACGAAGGTCACCGGAAAGTGACGAAGGTCACCGGGACGTGAGGTTCACTTGAAGGTGCTGGCCGCGGTCACCTGGCCAGTCATCTTCCCCTTCACGCCGTAGCCCGGCATGTCGAACTTCGACGTGGCGGCGACGTTCCAGCTCGCGCGCCACGCCTTCGGGCCGACGTCGACCGTGCCCTTGAAGGGAAAGACGGCGGTGTACTCGCCGGCCTTGAGCGTCAGCGAGAACGTCACCTGCCAGCCGGTGCCCTTCTTCGGGCACGTCGCCTCGCCGCCGGGCGCCAGCTCGAACGGCGTGTCGGCGCCCACCGCCCGGTGCACCTCGTGGGCGAGCGCGTCGAGCACCTTCGCGCGCACCGCGGCGTCACAGCGCGCCCCGCTCTCGGCCGCCGCCACGATGGGGTCGGCGTCGAGCAACGCGCGCACCCACGGCGTCAACGCGCGCGAGGCCTTGAGCTGGTCCTGCGTGGGCTGCACCTTCGTGTCGCGCATCACCAGCTCACCGCTCATCAACTCGACCGAGAACACCCGGCCCTTGAGCAGCTTCGGCCCGCTGATCAGCTCGAGCTCGAGCGAGGTCGGCCGCCCGCCGTCGGCCGTCACCACCTTGACGCTCGCCGACAGCTTTCCGAGCTGGGGCAACGCGTCCATCGCGGCCTTGCGCCCCTCGACCGTGCCGGCCAGCGAGCGCTGCTCGGTGAGAGACCAGGTGACCTTGCTCCCGGCTTCGGGGGCGGCGGCCAGCAGCGCGAGGAGCACGAGCGTCATCGGGCCGCAGCGTTCCGAAAAACGCTGCGTGAAGGAACAAGCGTCGTCATTTTTCTGACCGCGGGCCGTGGCGACGGAATTGGCGCATCTTCGGCGTGCAGGCCGACCAGGTGTGCGGCCGCACGCTGCGCGAGCTGAACCCCGCGGCCGACCTCACGATGATCGAGCGCTACGCCGAGGTGGCCCGCACCGGCACGCCGATGACGACCAGCTACGTCTCGAAGTCGTTCCACCGCCACCTGAGCGTCTTCTGCTTCTCGCCGCGGCCCGGCTACATCGCCTCGCTCACCCAGGACATCACGCCCCAGAAGCTGGTCGAGCAGCAGGTGCTGCGCCGCGAAGCCCAGCTCCGCGCGATCGCCGGAGCGCTCGAGGACCTGGTGTGGCTGCGCTCGGACAGCGAGATGGAATACCTGAGCCCCTCGGCCGAAGAGGTGATGGGGCTGCCGCCCGACTCCTACGCCGCGAACTCCAACGCGTTCTTCGACGCGATGCACGAAGACGACCGCGCCCGCATCGCCAGCACCATTCGCGAGGCGGTCGCGCGCGAAGGCACCCACCGCTACGAGCTGCAGTACCGCATCAGGCACCCGCGCAAGGGCGTGCGGTGGATTCGCACCCGCACCGTGCCGCTCAGCGACGGCCGGCGGGTCGGCATCGCGCACGACGTGACGGCCGAGCGCGAACGCGAAGCCGCGCAGCGCGTGCGCCACGAAACGGAAGCCGGCGAGCGCGCGAGCGGGCTGAGGGAACTGCGCGCGCCGCTGCACGACCTGGTGGTGCTCGCGCGCCAGCTGCTCGTCGATCAACCGCGCGACGACCAGCGCGACGCGCTCGAGACGCTGCGCGCCACGGCCGAGCAGGCCTTTGGTCAGCTCGATGCCCTGCTCGAGGCGTCGAAGCGCAAGCTCGAGCGCGACGACGACCGCGCCCGTGAGAGCGGCGAACCGCCGTGCGCCGGCTGACCCGAGCCCTTCTCTCGCGCGTCACTCGTTGACTTGCTGCGCCAGTCCTCTCAAGGTCTCGGCGCCTCAAGGGGACAAAGGAAGTCGCGTGACGCGGAGTACCCACACCGATGCCAGGGCTGACTGGCCCGGCGCAGGACCCATCGACCTCGCAGTGCATGATCTGCCCCACGCGTCCTCGACGACGGAGTGGTGGTACTTGAACGCCCAGCTCCGCACGGCGAGCGGGCGCGAGCTGTCGGTGTTCGCCGCGTTCTTCCGCATCGTCAACGGCAAGCGCGCCGATGGCTCGCTGGAGCACGCGCACTCGCTGACCTGGGCGGTGTGCGACGTCGAGCAGGGCGACTACGTCGGGCGCACCTTCGTGGACGCCAACGCGCCGCGCATCGGGCTCGAGCGCATCAAGAAGGGCCAGGGCGCGAAGGACGAGCGCCTCAACCGCGCGGTGTCGGAGATCCTCGAGAAGGGCAAGGTGCCGCTCCCCGACCGCTTCTTCCCCGGGCCCATCTCCGTCGCCAGCGATCGCCTCGCGCTCGACTTCGGCGCCGCGCAGCTCGAGAAGACCAGGCCCGGCCACTACCGCCTGCGGCTGCACAGCGGCGAGGGCCCGCGTTCCCCCGTCGGCGCCGAGCTCGAGTTCGAGCTGAAGAAGCCGCCCGTGCGCCACGGCGACGAGGGCGTGGTGCGCGGGGTGCACGGTGAAGACATGTTCTACGTCTTCGTGCCGCGCTGCGCGGTCACGGGCACGGTGACCCTCGACGGCACGCCGCACGCGGTCTCGGGCGAGGGCTGGTACGACCACGAGTTCGGCAACCACGCGCCGCGCGACGCGGCCGAGGACAAGGCGAGCGCCAAGAAGTCCGACCTCGGCGTCATCGCGTGGAACTGGGTCGCCGCGCAGCTCGACGACGGCACCGACGTCAGCGTGTACGAGCTGGTCGACTCCGAGACCTCGCAGGGCAAGGGGCGCTGGGCCATCGTCATCGCGCCCGACGGCACGCGCCGCGCGTTCACCGACTTCACGCTCACCCCGCGCGGCACCTGGCGCAGCGTGCGCACCTTCGAGCGCTACCCGGTCGGCTTCGACCTCGACGTGCCCGGCGCGCAGCTGTGCCTGCAGGTCGAGGCGGCGTTCCACGACCAGGAGCTGGTCACCGTCATCTCCAAGCCCGCCTTCTGGGAAGGCACGTGCCGCGTCTCGGGGCAGCTCGCCGGGCGCGCGGTGAAGGGGCGCGGCTTCGTCGAGCGCAGCGGCTTCTTCTCGGCCGAGACGCTCGATGACTTCTTCAAGAGCGTCGGCGAGGCGGTGCGCGAGTCGGTGCAGCGCACGGCGCCGCTCGACCTGACGCGGCAGCACGCCGAGCGGCTGGTCGCGGCGCCCGGGCGAGAGCACTTCCTCGACGGGGTCGACCTGCGGCAGCTCTCGCGCACGCTCATCGCGCCGGTGCGGGAAATCACCGATCGCGGCGGCAAGAGCTGGCGCTCGTACGCGGCGCTCGCGTGCTGCGACGTGGTGCTCGGCGACTCGCGCAAGTTCGCCGAGTGGCTCGCGTTCCCCGAGTTCATTCACGTCGGCTCGCTCATCGTCGACGACGTGCAAGACCGCTCGGAAATCCGCCGCGGCGGGCCGACCTCGCACCTGATTCACGGCGAGGCCATCGCCATCAACGCCGGCACCGCGTCGTACTTCATGGGCGAGCGGCTGCTGCGGCGCTCGCTGGTGTCCGACGCGGCGAAGCTGCAGCTCTACGACCTGTACTTCGAGGCGCTGCGCGAAGGGCACGCCGGCCAGGCCATCGACCTCGACGGGCTCGAGGCCTTCGTGCCGGCCGCGCTCGTGTCGGGTGACTGCCGTTCGCTCGAGCAGCAGGTGCTGGCGATTCACCGGCTGAAGACCGCGGCCCCGGCGGCGGCGCTCGCGCGCATGGGCGCCATCGCGGGCAAGGGCTCGGAGCAGCAGATCGAAGCGGTCGGGCGCTACTTCGAGGCGCTGGGGCTCGCGTTCCAGATCGTCGACGACGTGCTCAACCTGCGCGGCTTCAAGGGCGACCTGAAGTCGAAGGGCGAAGACCTCACGCAGGGCAAGGTGACGCTGCCCGTCGCACGCGCGCTCGGTGCGTTGGAGCCCACGCAGCGGCAGCGCCTGTGGTTCCTGGTGTCGATGAAGTCGAAGGACCCCGCGGTGCTGCGGGAGGCCATCGGGCTCATCGAGCACTGCGGCGCGCTCGACGGCTGCATGGCCGACGCGAAGAAGCTGGTCGACGACGCGTGGGTCGCGCTGACGCCGCTCATCGAGCCGTCGCTGGCGTCGGTGATGTTGCGGGCGTTCGGCTGGTACGTGCTCGAGCGGCACTACTAGACTTCGGCGCATGGCCGACGCCCTCCCGCCCGATTCGCAGGCCCAGCTCGAGTCGCTGCGCGCCTTCACGAAAGACCTCGAGCTCTCGGTGCGCACCAGCGCCAAGGGCTACGGGAGCAAGGCGGTGCAGCTGCCCGAGCTGCGGCGCTGGCTCGACGCGGCGCTCGCCTCGAACTCCGACGACGCCCTTCGTCCCGAGGAGCGCTGGAGTGACGGCGCCTACGTCGTCGGCGCGGCGCGCAAGAAGGTGATGCAGGGGCTGCTCGACCGCGTGAAGGAACGCGTGGCGGCGCTCGAGGCCCGCAGCGTCGAGGCGAAGGAGACCTCGCGCGACTGGCTCATCACGCAGCTCACCGAGCTGGCGACCGGCGTCGCGCAGGTGCCCGAGGCGAAGGGTGGCGGCACGCACGCGGCGAGCGTCGACGAGGTGAAGGCGTGGCTCGCTGCGCCGGGGCCGGCGCCGAAGCTGAAGATGAAGGACTGACGGGTCCACTCGCTCATCGGGCGTGCGCCGAAGCTGAAGACGTCAGCGCCCGGCGAGCTTCTGCAACGCGTCGCCGTCGAGCCGCTGCACGGTCCACTCGTTCATCGGGCGCGCGCCGATCGACCGGTAGAACGCGAGGGCCGGCTCGTTCCAGTCGAGCACCGACCACTCGAAGCGCGCGCAGCCACGGTCGACGGCGAGCCGCGAGAGGGCGACGAGGAGCGCCTTGCCCAGGCCTGAGCCGCGCGACGCTGGCTCGACGTAGAGGTCCTCCAGGTACAGGCCCGGCTTGCCCTCGAAGGTCGAGAAGTTGTGGAAGAAGAGCGCGAAGCCGCGGGGCACACCGTCGAGCTCGCCCATCAAGACCTCAGCGGCGGGGCGGGCGCCGAAGAGCTGGGCCTCGAGCGCGGCCTCACTGGTGCGCACCTCGTGGCGCAGCTTCTCGTAGTCGGCGAGCTCGCAGATGAAGCGAAAGATGTGGCCGACGTCGGCGCGGGTCGCGGGGCGAACGTGAGTTGCCATGCGCAGTGAGATATCGCCTCGGGCCCATGGCTGGATATTCCGGAACGCCGTTGCCGAAGAAGCTGGGCATCAAGCCCGAGAGCCGCGTGGTGGTGCTCGGGGCGCCGAAGGGCTTCGCGACGAGCCTCGGCGTGAAGGTCGCGACGCGGCTACCGAAGGGGCGCAGCGACGTCATCGTGTTCTTCACCACCTCGCGCGAGCGGCTCGCCGCGGAGTTCGACCGTCTCGTCGCCGGCATGGAGAAGGACGCAGGGTTGTGGGTCGCCTGGCCGAAGAAGAGCTCGGGCGTCGAGACCGACATGACCGAAGACGTGGTGCGCGCCGTCGCGCTGCCGCGAGGGCTGGTCGACAACAAGGTCTGTGCAATCGACGAGACCTGGTCCGGGCTGCGCTGCGTGATTCGGCGCGAGAACCGCTAAACCAAGCTCCCTCTCCCTGCAAAGCGGGGAGAGGATCGGGGTGAGGGGCCACTACTTCCCGATGCAGAACCGGGCAAAAATCGCATCGAGCAACTCGGTGCGAGCATCGGCCCCGGTCAACTCCGCCAACCCATCGAGCGCGAGCGCCAACTCCCCCGCCACCACCTCGAGCGTCGCACTCTTCGCCGCCAGCTCAGCCCGCTCGAGATGCTCGACGACCCGTGCCAGCCCGCTCGAGTGACGCTCACTCGTACTGACGACGCTCGCACCGACCTCACCGCCGAGCCGCTCAACCAACTTCTCTCGCAGCGCCTCGAGCCCGGCCCCTGACTGCCCCGAGACGGAAAGCTCGCCACCTGCGCCACCCAGGTCCGCCTTCCCCCGCACCACGAGCAGCTTCGCCGCCTCCACTTCGCCGCTCCAGGCCGCGCGCTCGGCGTCGTTGAACTCGGGAGGCAGCACCAGCACCGCGACGTCGCACCCCGCGAGCGCGTCCCTCGTCCGCTCGATGCCCTTCGCCTCGAGCCGCCCCGCCCCCTCGCGCAGCCCCGCCGTGTCGACGAGCGTCACCGCCAGCCCGGCCCATTCCACGCGCGCCTCGAGCGCATCTCGCGTGGTGCCTGGCTCGGGGTCGACCAGCGCCCGCGCCGCGCCGACGAGCGCGTTGAAGAGGGTCGACTTCCCCGCGTTGACCGGCCCGAAGAGCACCACCTTCGCGCCCCGCCGCACGAGCGCGCCGTGTCTCGCGTCGCGGGCGAGCGAACGAGCGTTCGCCACCAGGGGACCCAGCCGCGCCGCGGCGTCGGCCTCCGCGCCCTCGGCCTCGTCGGGGAAGTCGAGCGCGCCCTCGAGATCGGCGTGCAGCGCGAGCAACGGCGCCTTCAGGACCTCGAGGCGCTCCGAGAGCGCCCCGCTCAGCTGTGCGGCGGCGGCCCGCACCTGCGCCTCCGACGTGGCGGCGATGAGGTCGGCCACTGCCTCGGCCTGGGTCAGCGCGAGCCGCCCCGAGAGGAACGCCCGCCGCGTGAACTCGCCGGCCGTCGCCAGCCGCACGCCCTCGCAGCGGAGCACCTCGGCCAGCAGCAGCTCGAGCAGCCTCGGCGCGCCGTGGGCGTGCAACTCGACCACGTCTTCGCCGGTGAAGCTCTTCGGGCCGGCGAAGTACAGCGCCAGCCCCTCGTCGAGCACGCGCCCCGCCGCGTCGACGAAGCGCGCGACGTAGGCGTGACGTGGCGCCGGCGCCTCCGGCAGGCCCCGCGTCACCGCGCGCGCCGCTGCCAGCGCCCCGGGGCCCGACAGCCGCACGATGCCGATGCCGCCCGCAGCCGGCCCGGTGGCGATGGCCGCGATGGTCGCGGAAGTGCCGGGAATCATGGGGCCACCGTAGCGCAGTTGATTTTACGAACGGTCGTACTTATTCTGACCGGCATGTCGAAGGGCGAGGAGACACGTGAGCGCATCGTGGACCGGGCGTTCCTGCTCGCGGCCCGCGACGGCTTCGAGGGCCTCACCATCGGCGCGCTGGCCGACGAGCTGAAGATGTCGAAGAGCGGGCTGTTCGCGCACTTCGGCAGCAAGGAAGAGCTGCAGGTCGCGGTGCTCGACGTCGCCTCGAGCCGCTTCACCGAGCGCGTGATGCTCGCGGCGTTCAAGGCGCCGCGCGGGCTCCCGCGGCTGAACCGCGTCTTCGAGAACTGGATCGAGTGGATGATGGACCCCCGCATGCCGGGCGGGTGCATCTTCACGCAGGCCAACGCCGAGCTCGACGACCGCGAGGGCCGCCCGCACGACGTGCTGGTCGACTACCAACGCTCTCTGCTCGACGCGCTCAAGAAGACGGTGCAGCTCGCCATCGACGAGGGCCACCTCGCGTTCGACACCGACCCGGCGCAGATCGCCTTCGAGCTCGAGGGGCAGATGATGACCCTCAACATGTACAACCGCCTCCTGAAGGACCGGCGCGCCGTCGACCGCGCGCGCACCGCCTTCAAGCGCCTCATCGATTCCCACCGCCGCCGCTGAACCACCCCGCCGCCCCAGGAGCACGTCATGGCTTCGCCCAATAAAAGCACGACCGTTCGTATCGCATCCTTCCTCGCCCGAGCCGCCGAGACCGTCGCGCCGGACTGGGTGACCGAGCAGGCCTTCCTCGCGTTCTGCCGGCCGCAGCGGTTCGCCCCGCGCTTCGGCACGCTCGAGGCCAGCGGGCGCGGCTTCCGCCTCGATCCCGGCACCGGCGAGCTGGGGGCGTGGGAATGGAACTCCGGGGGGCACGCCGGCACCGCGCTGCTCGTGCACGGGTGGAGCGGCAACGCTTCGCACCTGCGCGCCTTCGTGGGGCCGCTCGTCGAGCGCGGGTTTCACGTGGTGGCGGTGGACCTGCCCGCGCACGGCACCAGCCCGGGCACCTTCGCCACGTTGATGGTGATGGCCGACGCGGTGCGGGAATTGGTGCACCGGCTGCAGCCGCGCCTGGTGGTGGCGCATTCGCTGGGGGCGACGGCGACCACGCTCGCGCTGCTCCCGCGGGTGGTGGATGCGGGGCTCGCGGTCGAGCGCGTGGTGTTGCTGGCGCCGCCGGTGGAGATGCCGCCGTACCTGCGGCACTTCGCGCAGCAGGTGGGGCTGTCGGAGGCCGTGCAGGCGCGGGTGCTCGAGCGCATCGAGAAGACCATCGGGCGGCCGGTGACTGAGCTCGACCTGCGGCGGAATGCGCGGCACCTCGCCGGGGTGCGGGCGCTGGTGGTGCATGACCGCGACGACGTGGTGACGCCGGCGGCGGGTTCTCGCGCGTTGGTCAGCCAGTGGCCGGGGGCGCGGTTGCTCGAGACTGGTGGGCTCGGTCACGACGGCGTGCGGAAGGCGCGGGAGGTCGTGGAGGCGGCGATGGCGTTCGTCACCGGGGAGAGCGCTCGCGCGGGTGCGGGCGAGACGACGGCGGCTTGAGTTGGCCATGCGTGTGACGGTGCCCGCGCCCACCGCCGGGAACGTCACCCGCATCGCGAGCAGCCCGTGCGCGCGACGTCGCCCGCGCCTGCCGCCGGGAACGTCACACGCATCGCGAGCAGCCCGTCCGTGTGACGGTGCCCGCGCCCACCGCCGGGAACGTCACACGCATCGCGGGCAGCCCGTGCGCGTGACGTCGCCCGCGCCCACCGCTGGGAACGTCACACGCATCGCGGGCAGCCCGTCCGTGTGACGTCGCCCGCGCTCACCGCCGGGAACGTCACACGCATCGCACGCAGCCGTCCGTGTGACGTCGCCCGCGCCCACCGCCGGGAACGTCACGCGCATCGCGGGCAGCCCGTCCGGGTGACGGTGCCCACGCCCACCGCCGGGAACGTCACACGCATCGCGGCAGGCTTCCCGTGCGCGTGACGTCACCAGCGCTCACCGCGGGGAACGTCACACGCATCGCTTGATTCTCCCCTCACCCCGACCCTCTCCCCTGGGGGAGAGGGGGAGACGCCGACGGCTCGGTGCAGTAACTCCGTCTCGTCCCCACGGAGGTCGTCATGCGTCTCGCCCTGCTCTGCTTCGCCCTCGCCGCGACCACCTCGCTCGCCGCCCCCGTCGCGGTCTGCGACTCGACCAGCACCGCCGCCATCGCCGACGGCACCGTCGGCCCCACCGAGTACCCGCTCACCAGCCTCGGCCTCGGCAACGGCTTCGGCGGCGTGCTCGGCACCAACGTGCGCCTCTCGATGGACTCCACCTCGACCGGCAACCTCATCTTCGCGCTCGAGACCTTCGCCGCTGGCGCGTGCACCCAGGCCAACACCGACGACATCGTCATCTACTTCGACACCGTGGGCGGCGGGTTCGCCGACACCAACGCCTTCACCGACAACTCCGACCAGGGCCGCGCCGCGGCGAGCGGCATGGGCACCGACGGCTCGCGCGCCGCCCTCACCTTCGCCCCCGGCTTCCAGGCCGATTACGCGCTCGTCATCCAGAACGGCTTCACCGGCCTCTTCGCCCTGCGCGGCGGGAGCGCCCACGTCTTCGTGAAGACCGTCAACACCGTCAACGGCAGCGGGTCCAACTGCGTGCACGAGTTCGACGGTCTGACGCTGGCCGACCTCGGCGCCACCAACCCCAACGACGTGCGCTTCGTCGCCACGCTGCTCAACGCCACCAACGGCTTCCGCAGCAACGAGTTCCACGGCGTCAACGTCGCGCCCGCGTCGAACATCGGCGCCGCGCCCTTTGCCTTCACCGTGGGCGAGTACAACTTCCTCCGCACCGGCTACCCGCTCACCACGCTCAACGGCCCGGTGCGCTTCGGCTTCGAGACCTACGCCGGCACGGGCTTCACGCCGACGCCCGCCTGCGGCCAGCTCAGCTCGAACGAGTGGCTCCTCACCGGCCTCAACGCCACGTCGCTCACCGACGGCGGCACCGCGATCGCGAACGACTACGCGCGCGGCATCTCCGACGGCGGCGTCTCCACCGGCGGCCTCTACGCGTTCAACACGCCCATCAACAACCGCACCTTCGGCTTCCAGCCGACCGGCACCGACCTGGTCCCCGGCACCGCGACGCTCCGGCTGTCGAACACCTCGTCGACCACCTGGCAGGGCGTCGACCTCTCGTACGCGCTGTGGGTGCGCAACGACCAGGCCCGCTCGACCGCCATCACCGTCAGCTACTCCACCGACAACGTCACCTTCACCGCGCTGCCCGCCGTCGACTTCGTCAGCGTCGCCGCCATCGACCCCGCCGCGGCGTGGACTCCGTTCTCGCGCGCGGTGCGCTTCGGCTTCTTGAACCTCGCGCCCGGCGCCGCGCTGTACGTGCGCTTCTCGACCACCGACGGCCCCACCGGCAGCGGGAGCCGCGACGAACTCGCCCTCGACGACATCGCGCTCACGCCACTGGCGACCGTGCCCGCCGACTTCGGTGACGCGCCCGCCTCCTACGGCAACCCCGCGCACGTCATCACCGCGCTCACGCTCGGCTCGGCCATCGACGCTGAGCTCGCGAGCCAGCCGAGCGCCAATGCCGACGCCGACGACACCACCGGCCTCGACGACGACGACGGCGTCACGTTCGGCACCGCCACCGCGGGCCAGATGTTGAGCACCACCATCGTCGCGTCGGGCCCCGGTCGCGTCACCCTGTGGGCCGACTGGAACCACAGCGGCACCTTCGACACCGGCGAAGACATGGTCACCAACGCCGCCATCAACGGCTCGCAGCCCTTCACCTTCGCGGTGCCGGCCAACGCGGTGACGGGCCGCACCATCGTGCGCGTGCGCCTCGGCGTCTCACCCGTAACGTCTCCGTCGGCGCCGATGAACGAGGGCGAGGTGGAGGACTACGCCATCGTCGTGCACGGCTGCGGCGACGGCGTCGTCGACCCCGGCGAGGCGTGCGACTCGGGCGGAGTCTCGTCGACCGCGTGCGGCTGCAGCGCGACCTGCCAGTTCGCCCCCTCGGGCACGCTCTGCAACGGCGCGCCGAGCGGTGATTGCGACACCCAGGACACGTGCAACGGCAGCGGCACCTGCGTGAACAACGTCGTGAACCAGGGCGTGGAGTGCCGCGGCGTGAGCGGCCCCTGCGACGTCGCCGAGGTGTGCGACGGCACGTCGGCCGCCTGCCCCACCGACGCGTTCACCACCGGCAACACCTGCCGTGCCGCGGCGCCGGGTGGCTGCGACCTCGCCGAGCGGTGTGACGGCACCGGCCCGGGCTGCCCCGCAGACCTCTTCTTGAGTGGCGTGGTGTGCCGCGCGGCGACCGACCTGTGCGACGCGCCGGAGTCCTGCTCCGGCACGAGCGCCGCGTGCCCCGCCGACGCGCTCGCTCCCTCGACCACGGTGTGCCGCGCGTCGACCGGTGTCTGCGATTCCGCCGAGACGTGCACCGGCAGCAGCGCCGCGTGCCCCGCCGACGCGCTCGCGCCCTCGACGACCGTGTGCCGCGTCGCCACCGACCTGTGCGACGTGCCGGAGACCTGCACCGGCAGCAGCGCGACCTGCCCGGCCGATGGCTTCGCGCCCTCGACGACCGTGTGCCGTCCTGCCGCGGGGCGGTGCGACGTCGCCGACACCTGCTCCGGCACGAGCGCCGCGTGTCCCACCGACGTGCTCGCGTCGAACGGCACGTCGTGCGCTGACGGGCTGAGCTGCAACGGCAGCGAGGTCTGCCAGGCGGGCGTCTGCCAGGCCGGCACGCCGACCAACTGCGACGACAGCGAGGTCTGCACGCTCGACACCTGCGCCGAGGGCACGGGCTGCGGCCACATGACGATTCCCGGCTGCTGCCACATGGCGAGCGACTGCGACGACGGCGACGCGTGCACGGTGGATTTGTGCCCGGCGAACGGCGCGATGTGCATGCACCTCAGCACGTGCGACGCGGGCGTCGATGGCGGCGAAGACGGCGGGGTCGATGGTGGCGTCGATGCGGGCGAGGTCGACTCCGGCACGGGCGGCGGGGCGGGCGGAGGCACCGGCGGCGGCGTCGCGATGGGCGGTGGCACGGGCACGGGTGGCGGCTCCGGCACCGGCGGCTCGGGGACCGGCGGTGGGGCCATGGGCGGCGGCTTCGGCGGCGGGCTCACCGGGGGTGGCGCGAGCAGCGGTGGCGGCGGTCAGATGGCCGGTGGGTGCCAGTGCAGCTCGGTCGACTCGCTCGGGCTCGCGGCCATCGCGTTGCTCGGGGTGATGCGTCGCCGGCGCGCGCAGCGTTGAGCGTCACTCGGTGTGCTTCAGCTCGCCGGGTCCGCGTGCTGCGAGCTGTCTGCAGCTCGGTCGACTTGCTCGGTGCGTCCCGCGTGGATGAGGACGCCCTTCACGTCACGCGTCGGTTCGGTCTGCTCGTAGCGGGCGTGGTGGGAAATCTGCGCCCCTCGGCGCCCGCGCTCGTGACTCACTTCGTGTGGGTCACTGGGTAGAGAAGATGCTCTGGGGGGCTCGTTCGAGAGTTAGTCCTCCGATTGCGTGCGCCGCCGGATCATTCGTCGTTGCGCCGTGCTGAAGGCGCCGTAGCTGATTCGGTGCTTCTTGCAGAACGCTCTCGGAGAGAGACCGCTGCGTTTCTGCTCGTTGAAGCGCTCATTCCAAATCCGGCGGCGGTCGTCGACGGTGACGGTGCCCACCAGTTGACGACGCGCGTATTTGAACGAGTTTCTGCTGATGCCTTCCCGCTTACAGAAAGCGGTCACCGACAAACCGCTGCGCGCCTGCTGCTGGAAGATTCGCCGCCAGCGCGCATGTCGCTCCGCGTGTGAAACGACTGCGCTGGGTAATGGTTGTGCCTCGGCCAAGCGGCGCTCGTGCTCAGAGCGGGGCTTGAGCGAGTAATTCCATTCGCCGTGAAAGGCGTGACGCTGGAGCGACAAGGCGGCGAGGTCTCGCGTGGTCGCAGTGCGGCCGAGAGGAAAGCGAGCGGTATCCAGTTCCGCAGTGACACGCAGTCCCGCTTGAGTGCGCGTGTTGGCGATGAGCGCGACGACAATCTCGTACGAGGTCAGAGGACGCCCTCTCCAGTTCATCGTGATGAAGGAGAAGAGACGGTGCTCAATCTTGTTCCACTTGCTCGTCCCCGGAGGGAAGTGGCTGACGTGAATCGTCAGCTTCGCCTCGTCGGCGAGCTTCTGGAGTTCCGTCTTGAAGAGCCGATGTCGGGGTGAATTGCTGCCGCCCGCGTCGGCAGTGATGAAGAGATGCCGAGCGTCCGGGTAGCTGTGGCTGCCGAGTTTGCGCCACCACTTCGCGATGGACGCGACAGCGAACGAAGGCGTGTTGTGGTCAGCGCCAACATTGACGAAGCCGTGATTCTTTCCGACGTCGAAGATGCCGTACGGAATGGCAACTGGGTCCTTGTCGCTGACGAAGTCGTGCGAGAGCACCTCGACGGGCTTTCCTTTGGGGGTCCACTCTCGGCCAGGGGATGCGCGCTGTCCGAGGAACTCCTTCTTCTTTGCGTCGACCGAAATGACGGGGAGGCCCTGCGCGAGGAATTCCTCGGTGACGCTCTTGATGAACTGAAACTGCGCATCCCGGTCGGGGTGTGAAGTTCCCTCCTTCACCTTCGCGTTGGCCTGGAGGCTGAAGCCGAGCTCGTGCAGCAGCCCCTGGACCGTGACGTGACTGGTGGGGTGGCCCGCCTTCGTGAGCATCGCCGCCAGATGCCGGAGACTGTGTGTCGTCCACTGCAGCGGTGACTCGGGGTCGCCGCGACTGGACGCGCACAGCTCTTTCTTGAGTGCTTCGAGAAGCTGCGGGTCCTTCTCTTTCAGCTGCTTCCTGCCGCCGCCTTCGCGGCGCTCTCGGCCTTTCGCAAGCGCGAGGTGCGGGGACTTCGCGAGCGCCCGCAATTCGTTGCGGCCAGCACGCACTGTCGAGATCGCCATCTTGGTGGCTTCCGCAACCCACGCAACACCTCCGCGGCCAAGAGCCTCGGCCTCAGCGCCGACCCAATGTCGTTTGGCGCGCTCACCAAGAGAGCCTTCAATGAGCCGGAAGCGCTTCCGAACGTCGGCAATGTGTTTGTCGGACATCGAGGCGACAGATCATGACTGGATCAGGGAGCCGAGAACTATCGATCGATTTGTTAGCTAACGCGCCCGGGAGAACAACTTCTCTACCCAGTGCACATGCCGTGCGTGAATTCCGCCCGTAGTCGAGGGGCTGCTCGTGCTCGGCAGAGAACTGATGTTCTCCCCTCACCCCGACCCTCTCCCCTTCTGGGGGAGAGGGGGCAAGTGCTCGGAGTGCCGCGTCACTCGGTGATCCAGTTCGTGCGGTTCGAGTGCTGTGTCGCCGCGCGCGCAGTGCTGAGCGTCACTCTTTCCACTTCACGACGTAGGTCGCGACGCGGTGCTCGAGGTCGTACCCCTTCATCGTGACGGTGCCGTCCTTCGCGTGGAGCAACTCCAGCGCGACCTGCAGCACGCCGACGAATTGCTCGGCGAGGTAGTTCGGCTTCCCGCGCCACAGCGGGAGGAACTCGGGGAGCATGCTCGTCTTCAGCTCGACGTGTCCCTTGCCGAGCTCCACCAACTCCGTCGAGGTGTAGTTGTTGCCGTTGCGCATGTTGCGCGTCATGCGCGCGAGCGTGCGGCGCACCCCGATGGCGCGCCCGACCATCACCACCGCGATGCCGATGGCGGTCTGCGCGAAGCCTTCCATGAAGAGCCGGCCGAACGCGGTGCGCGCGTCGGCGATGGGGCGGTCGGGGAAGAGGTCGGCCACCACCACCTCGGTCGCCGTCTCCCAGTTCTGCAGCGGGTACGCGCTCAGCAGCGGCTTGTCGAAGTCGAACCCGAGCTCACGCAGCCTCGCCACGCAGCGAGGACTGAGCTTGCCGAGCGTCGTCTTGCGCATCGACTCGACCGTGGACTGGAAGACCACCGCCTCGCGCATGAGACGACGTTACGAGGGGCCGCACCAACCTCCAAACGAAGCGCGCGTGGCGCGGCCGGTACAGTCGGGCCATCTGCAGCCGGTAGAACCACGCCTCGCGCGTGAGCGAGAACGTCCCCGGCGCACCGCGCGCGAGCCACGACGCAGTGATGATCTGCTCGTCAGAGAGCGAGCGCAGGCGGCGCCACACCACCGCGCGCGCTTCGTCGAACTGCGCACCCTCGCCCGCGCGCAGCTGCTCGAGGAGCCGCCGGAACATCGTGTAGTGGCGTGCCTCGTCGGCCGCGAGCCGCTTGCAGACCGCGCGCAACGCCGGCGCGTCGACCGCGCCCGCCCCGACCGCCTGGTAGTAGGTCGCCGCCATCGCCTCGACGAAGCAGCGGGCCACGAGCTCGCCTTGTTCCGAGCCGTACACCGACTCGCTCTCGTCGGAATGGTACGGCACGAGCGAGAGGTAGCGCGTGAAGGTGGCGTCGACGTCGAAGTGCGGGTCGTGCGCACCGAGCCAGGTGCCGAGCGCACGGCCGTGGTGCTCTTCCTCCGCGCCCCACCGCTCGAAGACGGGCGACCAGCCGCGGGGCTCGAAGACGCGCGCGAGGTAGCGGCTGTACGACGAGGCGCGCGACTCGACGAGGCAGGCCGTGCGGACGAGGTGGAGGACGTGGGCGGGGACGGGCTCGGTCATGCCGACAGGACACGCGAAACGACGGGTGCCGTGCGGGCCACGCGGGTGAGCGGTCGAAGGCCACCGGTGAGCGGGCGAGAACCCCCTCTCCCCCGATGGGGAGAGGGTTGGGGTGAGGGCGGTGCGTGCAAAGCACCGAACCGTCTTCCAGCTGCACCGCCCACGTTGTCTTCCCCTCACCCGGCCCTGGGCCCGCATGTCGGACCCGCATGAGAAGAGGTGCGTTAGGAAGGCCCCGATGAAGTCGCGCAGCCACATCCTCGCCCTGGTCCTCACCGCCCTCGTGCCCGGGTGTCAGTGCTTCGTGCCCGTCGACGACGTGCCCGACGGCGGCCAGCTCGACGCCGGTCACGACGCAGGCACCGACGCCGGCCCGCCGCTCGAGTGCCTCGACCTCGACGACTGCTCCCCCGACGCCTCGGTGAGGTGCTGGGGCGGCTCGACGCCGCGCCGTTCCTGCTTCGACAACCACTGCGTCCTCGACTGCTCGGGCGCGCGCACCTGCACCACCAGCGCGGGCACCTGCCTCACCTGCGACGGCGGCCTCAACACCTGCGCGCCCGGCTGCAGCGGCTTCCAGAACGGAGACGTCGGCCGCCTCTACCGCGACTGCGGCAGCGGCCCGACGCTCATCGGCGGCTTCTCCACGCGCTACGCGCAGGGCGCGACCTGCAACTTCGTGCTCTCGACCGACGCCGGCGTGACCATCACGCTCGACGCGCACGGCGGTGACGAGACCTCGGTGGCGCAGGTGAGCACCGAGCCGGGCATCAACTGCAGCGTCCAGTCGCTCGCCACCGCGCTCAACCGCGTGCACGTCGGCTGCGCGAGCTGCCTCTATCTCCTCGAGTGGCCATGAACCCCGACCAGGCCCTCCACGCGCTCTACGTGCAGTCGACGCGCAAGGCCTCACCCGCCGACATCAAGGACCACCTGCGCGCGCTCGAGGAAAGCCGCACCTTCCCCGCGGTCTTCGTGCGCGAGGCGATGGCTGGCAAGGCGGTGACGACCGACGCGTGGGCCGAGGTGCTCAAGGCGCTCTCGCGCACCACGCGGCAGTACTCCATCGGCGACAAGGCCTTCATGGCCACGCTCAAGGAACTGCAGCAGCCGTGGCTGCTCCAGGCGATCCAGGCGGCGACGGTGAGCGACGACGCGCCGCTGGTGGTGCTCGCCGCGCTCGCGCACGACGGCACCGAGACCTCGCACGACGCGCTGCTCGCCGAGTTCGGCCGCGCGCGCGCCGCGAAGAGCGACTGGGCGCTGCGCTACAAGTTGAAGCGCATCACTCGCTACGCCAAGCCCAACGCGCACCTCGCCGCCCTCGAAGCGACGGTGAAGGCCGAGCTCGAAGCGCGCGACGGAGTGAAGGCCGAGCACTCGCTGGCGAAGAAGCTGGGCCTCAACGTCGACCTGCTGAAGTTCTACCTCGAGGTGCACGGCACGCGGCCGCGGCAGACCCGCGAGGTGTTCCTCATCATCTCGGCCGACGACCGCGGCACCGGGCTGCCGACCCAGGCGCTGGGCGTCGACGACAAGCCGCCGCGCGACTTCCTGAAGGTGCGCGACTGGCTCGCGACCGTCACCCGCAAAGAGAAGGTGGCGTGGAACTGGGACGCGGTGCGCCTGCGCACCAACCTCCGCGGCAAGCACCGCGACGCGATGGTGGCGTGGCTGCGCGGCCAGCGCGAGACGCCGTTGCCCTGAGCTTTCAGGCGTGTCGCTTCGACACGAGCGTGTCCGTTCTGCCACCTTTGAACATTTCCAGGACTCGTCCGTTCAACGCCTTCGACGCGTGGGACTCAACTGGCACGGTGCGTGGTTGAGCACGACGAAGGAGATCATCATGAACAAGCTCATTCTCTCGGTGGCGATGCTGGCGGCGGGCGTGGCGGCGGCGCACGGGCACGGCGGCGGCTGGGGTGGTGGCGGCTTCCGGGGCGGCTTCCGCGGGGGCGGTGAGTTCCACGTCGCGCGCAGCAACAACTGGAACGGCGGCTGGGGTGGTGGCTGGAACCGCGGCCCCGTCTTCGTCGCGCCTCGGCCGGTGTACGTCGCGCCGCGGCCCGTCTACGTGCCCCCGCGCCCCATCTACGTCGCGCCGCGGCCCATCTACCGCCCGACGTACTCGTACACCGTCAACAGCGGCTACGGCTTCATCGCCACGCTGCCCTTCGGCGCGGTCACGGTGATGCTCGGCAGCCAGCCGTACTACTTCGGCGGCGGCAGCTTCTACGTCTCGAACGGCCAGGGCTTCTCGGTGGTCGACGCGCCGATCGGCGCCGTGGTGAGCCAGCTGCCCGAGGGCGCGCAGCAGCAGGTCATCAACGGCTACACCTACGCGAGCTACGGCAACGCCTGGTTCGTGTGGGACGGCAACCAGGGCGCGTGGGTCGTCGTGCAGTGCCCGTACTGATCAGACCTGCGCGAGCACCCGCGACAGCTTCGATCGAATCTCCTCGACGAACGGTCGCATCCCGTCCGACTGCGCCGCGACGGTCTGGAGCGGGTCGACGACGGTGACCACCGCCTTGCCGTCGTCGCCTTCCCACACCACCACGTTGCACGGCATCAGCACCCCGAAGCCGAGCTCCTTGCCGAGCGCCTGGTGCGCGAGCTTCGGGTTGCAGGCGCCGAGGATGGTGTAGCGGCGGAAGTCGACGTCGAGCTTCTGCTTGAGCGTGTCCTTCACGTCGATGCGCGTGAGCACGCCGAAGCCCTCGGTCTTGAGCAGCTCGGGCAAGCGCTCGAGCGCCTGGTCGAACCCCAGCGCGGTGTTCTTCTTCAGACCGATGTCCATGGTGCCTCCTTCGGGGTGACTGCCTTTCAGGGAACGAGGGGCGCGTTGACGCTCGCGCTGGTGAGGCTCGAGAAGCAGCCGTCGTTCACCGGCGTCGAGGTGAAGGTCGTGGAGTTGATCGTGACGTGCTCGAACTGCACGTTGCTCAGGCTCCCCGCGAAGGTCTGGCCGAAGCTCGAGCCCACCGAGGTGATGGTCACGGTGCCGCCGGTCGCCATGTAGTGGTCGCTGAAGGTGCCGCCGTCGTACTGGGTCAGCACGCGCACGCACACGCCACAGGTCGCGTAGTTCAGCTCGGCGCCGGTCAACGGGAACGTCCCGGTGTGAATGCCGGAGCTCATCGCGCCGGAGCCGGCGTACAGCTCGAAGACGAGCTGATCGTGCGTCGTGCCGGGCGACAGCGCGCCCTCGAAGGCGATGCTGTCGACGCCGGCATCGCTCGGGAAGTACTGCGCCGTACCCGACAGCTGGCCCTTGCTCCCGAACGACGTGGTGGTGATGGTGCAGCTCGACGCGCCACCGCCAGTGCCGCCGCCCGTGGGAGGCGAGCCACCGCCCGTACCACCACCGGTGCCGCCACCCGTGCCGCCGCCCGTACCGCCCACGCACACGCCCGCGCTGCACGTGGTGCCGTTCAGCGAGCAGTCGTTGCACTGCCCGCCGAGCCGGCCGCAGGTGGTGTTGTTGTTGTTCGAGGGCGAGGCGATGCAGCTCCCGTTCGAGCGGCAGCAGCCGTTGCAGTTGCTGGAGTTGCAGTTGCCGGTGCCGCCACCCGTCGCGCTGCCGCCGCCGGTGCTGGTGCCACCGCCCGTCGCCGAGCCGCCACCGGTCGACGTGCCGCCACCCGTGCCGCCGCCCGTGTTGGTGCCACCGCCGGTGCCGCCGCCCGAGCCGTTGAGGCTGCAGATGCCGAGCTGGCAAATCTGCCCGAGCGAGCACGGCTGGCACGCTGCGCCCTGGCTGCCGCACTGCGCGCTCGACGAGCCGTTCTGGCACGTGCCCGCGGCGTCACAGCAGCCGAACTGACAGTTCTGCACGTTGCACTTCTTGGGCGCACCACACGACGAGAGCGACGCCGCGAAACCGAGCACCGCGCCAAGCACCAACCACCGAAGCGAGTTCATGGCGGGGCCTGTACTCACCCCGGGGCGCCGATGTCCATCGCTGGGCTGATCAGGGCGCGCGGCGCCAGGCGAGCACCACCCGGCCCAGGAGCGCGAGCGTCGCCGAGAACGCGAGGCCGGCCGACACCGTCGGAGCCAACGGCGTCAGCGGAACGCTCGTCACCACCACCACGCCGAGCAACGCGAGCGTCGCCGTCCACCCCGGGGGCTGCGTCGCGGGCGCGCCGTTCCACCCGCGCAGCCAGTCCCACGCGGAGAGCCGCGCCTGCGCGATGGCGCCGGCAGCGCACGCGAGCAGCAACGCGAGCACCGAGGCGGGCGAGTCGATGAGCCCCGAGAGGTCGAACCGCACGCCGCCCAGCTGCCGCGCGACGATGTACGAGGCGAGCGGCGCCGCGCCGAGCATCGCCGCGAGCCCCGCCGTCCACGCGGTGCGCTCGACGTGCAGCTGCCGGAACGCGCGTGCGAGCCGCGACGCCTCCTCGGCCTCCTCGCGCACGCGGTCGAGCGCCGCGCAGAGCTCGACTTCCGGCGTCTTCAGCGTCGCCGCCAGCGCCGCGCGCCGCTCGCGCACCACCTTCGTCAACGAGGCGCCGGGTACGAACTCGGGGTCGAGCGCGGCCCGGCGCTGCGCTCGCTGTTCGGCTTCCAACACCGCGAACTCGCGCGTGGCGACCGAGGTGGTCAACGCCACCACCTCCAGCGCGCGCGGGCGCCAGTCGCCCTCGAGGAGCGTGCGCAGCTGCACGTATTCCACCGCCGCGCGCTCGAGCTCGAGCCCGCCGCCCTCCAGCACGACGTTCATCCACGAGGGGAGCGCCAGCGTTCTCGTCGCCATGCGGCAGGACGAGACAGCGCGCGCGCCGCGAAGTTCCCGCCCGAGGCGATCAGCCCAGCGACACCGGCATGGGCATGAAGGTGAGCGCCGTCATCACCCAGGTGATGACCACCACCGCCTTGCGGCCAGTCGAGAGCGGCTCGGCCGCGCGCTCCACGGGCGGGTGGCCGGTGCCGACCACGCGCGTCACGAGGAAGAACCACACCAGCCACGAGACCGAGAAGAAGAGCGCGCACAGCAGGGCGCCCTTCGCGATGCGCACGCCGATGGCCTCGGCCTTCTCGCCGTACCACGCGTGGGTGAGGTGGCCTCCGTCGAGCTGACCGACGGGCAACAGGTTGAGCATGGTCATCAGCTGGCCGAACCACGCCGCGAGGAAGACCGGGTGCGCGAAGAGGTCGGTGCCCGGCGGCAGCTCGCCGTGAATGAGGCGCACCAGCAGCCACGAGAGCATCGAGTCGCCGAAGATTTCGCGCGCGGGCAGCAGCGGCTCCGGCGTGCCGCGCGTGAGGAACGAGGCGTACTCGCCGAGCTTCGCCGCGAGGTTGATCAACGAGTACGTCGGCGGCAGCCCCGCATCGAAGTCATCGGGCAGGCTCGAGACGGTCGAGAGCCACACGCCAGCGGCCATCATGGGAATGGTGATGAGCAACCCCGCGAGCGGGCCCGCGGCGCCGATGTCGACCAGCGCGTTGCGCGAGGGAATCTTGCCGCGCAGGCGAATGACGGCGCCCATCGTGCCGAACCCCAGCGGCACGGGGATGAAGTACGGCCAGCTCGCGTCGACGCCGTGGTGCTTCGCCATGAAGTAATGGCCCAGCTCGTGCGCGAGGAGAATGGACATCACGGTGAACGAGAAGAACGCGCTGCCCCACAGCTTGTCTTCGGTCGAGCCCAGCACGCCGCCGTCGAACGACACGAAGCACACCGCGAAGGTCGAGGCGCACGTCGCGACGAACAAGGACAGGTGCAGCGGCTTGTTGACGTGCGTCGAGGCCACGGAGCGGTGTTCTCAGATTGGAGTGGGGTTGTCGAACGGCGTGTGTATGCTCCGCGCCGTTTCAACCACCATCTTTGAAGGAGCACACATGAAGAAGGGTTATCTGGCCATCGCGCTCGCCGCCGCGCTCTCGACCACCGCCTGCACGTCCGTCGAGTCGGCGACCGTCGCGAGCAACGAGGTCTCGGCGAACGGTGGCGAGGCCATCGCGGTCATCCAGGCCAACTCCATCGGCTGGACGCTCATCTTCCACCTCGTCGACATCGTGACGTCTGACCTCGACCAGGTCGTGAACAACCTCCTCATCAAGGAGGCGAAGAACATGGGCGCCAACAAGATCGACCTGAAGAGCGCCTCGACCACCCCGCGCCACGGCATCTTCGCGCTCGCCGGCTTCCTCATGGGCTGGCCGTCGTCGTCCGCGGTCGGCGTCGCGGTGAAGTGACCTTCCGCGCATGTTTCTGAAGCACCCTCGCCCGCTCCATCGTCTGGTGGAGTGGGCGTTTCATTTCTGCGTGCTCGCGCTCGTGGTGAGTGCGGGTTGCACGAAGCCGCCCGCTCCGCCGCCGACGACGTCGGTGGTGTCGGAAGCGCGCCGCCTGCTCGCCGAGCGCGACCGCAAGCTGCAGACGTACCGCCTCGAGGTCACCTCCACCGAGGGCGAGCGCGTCGCGCGTCACACCTTCGCGTTCCGCAGCCCCAACAAGAGCCGCGGTCACGTGCTCGCCCCGCAGGAAGTGGAGCTCGCGTTCGACGGCCAGAAGTTGGTGCGCGTGCTGTACGGCCCCTCGCCCGACGGCGGCGCGCCGGCGAAGGTGAACGAGCCCATCCCGCTCGACATGGGGCCCACGGAGCGCGTGTTCTTCCTCGCGTCGACCTTCATGCCGTTCGCGCCCGAGGGGTTTCGGTCTCCGCTCATTCCCATGGCGGGGGTCGAGGGTCGTCAGCTCGTGCGCCCCGGACCTGGCGGTGGGGTGCCCGTCGAGGCGTACGAGGTGACGGTGAAGCCGGGCCAGGGCGTGGTGGTGAGCTACGTGCTGCGCGCGTCGAACGGAGATTTCCTCGAGAAGCGCAGCAACGCCGACGGGCGAACGCGGGTGCTGAGCGTGAAGCGCGAGCAGTGCGACGAGAAGCTCGGGCTGTGCGTGCCGCTCGAGCTGGTGGAGACGGTGGTGGGCGACGCGGGCGTCGAGCCGCTCGGCACGACGGTGGTGACGAAGGCCGAGTTGAACCCGGAGCTCCCTCAGGATTTCTTCACCCCGTGACGAGCGCGCGCGTGCTGGTGGTGGAAGACGACTCGAGCTTGCGGCTCGCGCTCTGCGACAACCTCGAAGACGAGGGCTACGCGGTGTCGTCGTCGGGCACGCTGGCCGACGCGCGCGCGAAGTTGAAGGCGGGCGAGTTCGACGTGGTGGTGCTCGACCTGATGCTGCCCGATGGTGATGGGTCGGCGTTGTGCCGCGAGCTGCGCGCCGCTCGCAAACCGGAGCGGGTGTTGATGCTCACCGCGCGCACGCTCGAAGACGACCTGGTGAAGGGCTTCGAAGCGGGCGCCGACGACTACCTGGCCAAGCCGTATCGGCTGCGGGAATTGCTGGCGCGCATCGGGGCGCTCGCGCGGCGCGGTGGTGCGGTGAGTGCGGGCGACAAGCACCAGGTCGGCCCGTGGGAAGTCGACGAGGCGGCGCGCACCGTGAAGAACGCGAAGGGCGCCGAGGTCGAGCTGACGCGCAAGGAGTTCGACCTGCTGGTGTTCTTGATTCGCGCGGGCGAGACGGTGGCGACGCGTGACGCGATTCTCGACGCGGTGTGGGGCGACGTGGTGGTCGACACGCACACGGTGGACAACTTCATCTCGTCGCTGAAGAAGAAGCTGAAGCTCGAGGTGAAGACGGTGCGGGGCGTGGGCTTCCGGCTCGTGCGGTAATCAGTCCGGAATCACGCCCCATTCCTCGACGAGGTACAGCACGAGGAGCACCAGCGCGGCCGCGAGGGCGAGCATCCACCAGGACGTCTTGTCGGGCGGCGTCGCGTTGTTCTTCTGCTGATCAGCCTCGCCCACGCGCAGGTATATAGCGCGCATGGCACGCACCCTCGTCATCGTCCGCCACGGCCAGAGCGCCTGGAATGAGAAGAACCTCTTCACTGGTTGGGTCGACGTCGACCTGACGCCGCTCGGCGAGCAGGAAGCCCGCACCGCCGGCACGCAGATCAAGAACGCCGGCCTGCGCTTCGACGTGATGCACACCTCGCTGCTCACGCGCGCGGTCCGCACGGCGCACCTCGCGCTCGAAGTGACGGGGCAGACGTGGCTCCCCGTGAATCGCACGTGGCGGTTGAACGAGCGCCACTACGGAAGCCTGCAGGGCAAGGACAAGGTCGAGATGGTGAAGCAGTTCGGCGCCGAGCAGGTGCAGCTGTGGCGTCGCAGCTACGACGTGCCGCCGCCGACGGTCGCCGCTGACCACGAGCACCACCCGTCGAAGGACGCGCGCTACCGCCTGCTCGCGCCCGACGCGATGCCCGCCTCGGAGTGCCTCAAGGACGTCGTCGCCCGCGTGCTGCCGTGGTGGCACGACCAGGTGGTGCCGCAGCTCCGCGCTGGCCTCGACGTGCTCGTCGTCGCGCACGGCAACTCGCTGCGCGCGCTCATGAAGCACCTCGAGCACATCGGCGACAACGACATCGTCGAGCTCAACGTGCCGACGGGCATGCCGCGCAAGTACCAGTTCAAGGAAGACCTCTCGCTCGCCGAGGCGCCGCGGTACCTCGATGAGGCGGCGGCGAAGGCCGGCGCGGAGGCCGTGAAGAACCAGACGAAGAAGTGATGGGCGCGCACGTCTCGACGCCCGAGTCGGTGCTCGTCTCCGCAGGGCGCGATCGCAGCCCCGGAGCGCCGCTCAACCAGCCGCCGGTGCCGGCGTCGAACTTCAACCACGGCGCGGCGCGCTCGTACTCGCGCGACGACGGCACGCCGACGTGGGAAGCGCTGGAAGAGCTCGTCGGTCGCCTCGAAGACGCCTCGTGTGTCGCGTTCGCGTCGGGCATGGCGGGCGCAGCGGCGATCTTCGAGCTGCTCCCCGCGAAGGCGCACCTCGTGCTGCCGACTGATTGCTACCAGGGCGTCGTCGGGCTCGCGGAAGACGGGGCTGGCAAGGGCCGGTGGACGGTAGAGCGCCTCGCGCTCGAGGACACGGCGAGCTGGGTGCGTGCTGCACCGGGTGCCGACCTGTTGTGGCTCGAGTCTCCGTCGAATCCGCTGCTCACCGTCGCAGACCTGAAGACCATCGGCGCGTGTGCGCGAAAGCCGGGTGCGCTCCTCGCGGTCGACAACACGTTCGCCACGTCGCTCAACCAGCGGCCGCTCGACCTCGGGGCCGACGTGGCGTTTCAGTCGGCGACGAAGTTCATCGGCGGGCACTCGGACCTGCTGTCGGGCGTGGTGACCGTGAAGCGGGCGGAGCTGCTCGCGCAGCTGCGGCGGGCGCGCGAGCTCGGGGGGGCGACTCCCGGAACGCTGGAGTGCTTTCTCGCCCTGCGCGGAGCTCGCACGCTGGCGCTGCGGCTCGAGCGCGCACAGCAGAACGCGATGGTGCTGGCGCAGCGACTGGAGGCCGATGGTCGCGTCACGCGCGTGCGGTATCCCGGGCTCGCGTCGCATCCGACGCATGCGATCGCGCGCGCGCAATTGAAGGGCTTCGGGTCGATCATCTCGTTCGACGTGCGCGGTGATGCGGCCTCGGCCGATGCGGTGTGTGCGCGCGTGCAGTTGATTCACCACGCGACGAGCCTCGGGGCGGTCGAGTCGACGATCGAGCGGCGGGCGGCGATTCCGGGGCAGCAGCATCTGCCTCCGACGCTGCTGCGCATGAGTGTCGGCATCGAGCACGTCGATGACTTGTGGGCTGATCTCGACGTGGCGCTCGGGCGTTGAGCAGTTGGCCTGGGCTGAACGCGAGCGGTGAACGTCGACCTGTGCCGTGCATGTCGCGAATCAGCTGCGACCGCACGACACGCTCGTCATGCAGGTGACCAGGCTTCGGAATCGATGAAGCCGACATGTCTCCAAAAGTGCACGATCGATATAGTTTCCTATGCTTATCGCGCAAGATTGGAGACAGCTCCCGTGGAGCGGTCCCGGACCCTCTGCCTGATTTCACGAAGAGTGCGGGAGCGAGTCACCAGGGCGTTCGCAGCGCGGGGCACATCAGTGCTTGGTACCTGGCCCGGCGACCAGCAGCCCACCACCCTCTCGGCAGCTTTGCTTTCCCCTCACCCTGGCTACCCGGCGACCAGGATGTTGCCGCCGAAGATGAAGATCCACCTGCGGAACGGCTGGCCCGGGTGCTCGTCGGCCTTCATCGATGACTCGGTCTCGCCGTCGAGCAGGTTGATGCCGCCGCCGGTGAGCGCCACGGTCGCCAACCCGTCATCCGTCAGATCGATCGCCCCGACCTCGAGCACATCGCCGTCCGCCGACGAGTAGGTGCCCGGCCACGTGCAGCTCGCGGTCTTCGTGCCGTCGGCCCGCACCAGCGTCACCGCCGAGTCGCGGTTCGACCAGCCGACCCACGCGCCGCCCGCCGCCAGCAACACGCGATGCCCGCTCGTCTCGTGCAGCAACCGCTTCGGCGGCGCGCCCGGCACCAGGCCCCACACCTCGTCGGGGCTCGCGGCCGCAAAGCCGACGCTCGTCGCCACCACCGCGCTCACGCCCGCGGGCAACACCCACCGCGCGACCTCCGCCCCGCCCTTCCGCACCACGACCGCGTTCCGCTCGAGCCGCGCCACCAGCGTGCCGTCGCGTGACGTCGCTTCCGCGCGCTGCGGCCACGTCACCGCGCGATCCGCGCGACGGCCACCCGAGTCGAAGCCCTGCGTCGTGCCATCGGCGAACGACACCACCACGCCCTGCTCGTCGGCCATCAGGCCCGTCACGTCCGCGTCGAGGCGGTGCCGCCACGCCGGGTTGTCGTTGTTCCACCCGCGCACGTCGCGCCCCTCGGCACACGCGAACGTCGGCGGACCCGACCCACGCTTCGCCGCGATGAAGCACGGGGCCGGCTCATTCGCGCGCCGCCACACCCCGCCCGCGGAGAACACGTGCGCGAACGGCCCGGCCTCCTCGAGCGAGAACGCCTCGTGCACCACGCGCCGGGACCCACTCGCCCATTCCCGCAGCCGCGCCACCTGCGCCGGCTCGAGCGCCACGCCGCGCACGTCGAGCACCTGCAGCTTCGGCCACGCGAGCAACTGCTCGAGCCGCTCGGCGCTGAGCGACCACACCTGCAGCCACTCCACCGTCTTCGCGAACGACGCGTTGAGCAGCGCCGCCTCGTCAGACCCGAGCGACAGCACCTTGAGCGACGGCGCCGCGACCGACGCGAGCCACCCGGGCACATCGCTCACCGTGCGCAGCGCCACCACGTCGAGCGTCGACGGCAGCACCGCGACCACCGGAGAGTTCGACGCGATGTGCAGATCGAGCCCGAAGAGCCTCGACTGCTCGAGCAGCGCGCTCAACCTCGCCGCCGAAACGCGCGGCTCCTTGTCTCCGAAGTACGGCGTCGCGAGCGTCACCACCGGCTCGTCGCGCAGAGCGTCCGGCGCCACCTTGGCGAAGTCGTCGCTCTCGTAGCGCACCTCGCGCACCAACCCGCCGCACACCCGCCACGCGCTCGCCCGTGTCCTCGCGACGAAGGCCTCGCCGTGCTGGTCCCACCAGCGCGTCACGCTCGCCGCCTCGCCCGCCAACTGCGCGCGCAGCAATTCCCCGCGCACGTCACCCGCCGCGAGCCACGCGTCGGCGGTCACCAGCGCCAGCCGCGAATCATCTGGAGCCCCGCGCAACGCCTCGAGGTGCAGCGTCGGGAGTGGATTCATCTCGCCTCGGCCACCGGCGCCGCGGGGCACGGCAGGTACACGCCCGCCTGCGCCGTCGCGCTCGCGTACACGCGCAGGTACGTGCCGTGCGTGTAGATGTTGCCGACTTCGATCTTCGCGACGTTCGCGCGCAGGCAACCCAGCCCGTTGTCGAACGGCACGTCGCTCGACAGCTTCTGCCGCACCGCCGCGAAGCGCTCGCCGAGGTCGAGCTTCAACGCCGCGCGCGCCTGCTCGCGGATGCCGTCCTTGTCGAGGCTCGCCTTGAGGCCCAGCAAAAAGCTGCTCGTCTCCACCGTCGGCTCGAGGTCGGGAATGCGCAGCTCGTTGTCGACCACCACTGGGTGCCCCGCGAAATACAGGTCGCCATCGAGGTCGGCCTTGAGGCCCGCCGCCTTGATCGGCCCCGCGAGGTGCAGCTTCACCACGAGCTGATCAGTCTGCGAGGCGAACACCTCGGGGTTGGCGAGGTACAGCTCGGGGTAGCTCTTGCTGAAGAACAGCTTCCCGTCGGTGAACGCCATCGCCATCGCCTTCGCGAGCTCGTCGTACCGCGCGGCGATCGGCACCACGACCGTGAACGGCCCCGACGGCAGCGTCGCCACGTTCGCCAGGCGCGGGGGATCAGCCGGCAACGGCTTCGCAGCGCACGGCAGCGTCACCGAGGGCTGCACCACGAACGCCACGTCCTTCTCGAAGCCGCCCGCGATGACCGTCGGCCCGGCCTCGATGCTCGTCACGTCGAGCTGCGCACACCCGTCCGCCGTGCCCGGCAGCTGAATCGGCAGCGTCATGCGCGCCCACGCGTCGCGAATCTGCGGCGAGAGGTCCCACGAGAACTGCTCGATGTACTCGTCCATCGTCTTCTGCGCGGTCTCGAGCAGGCCCGCGAAGCCCTGCAGCGTGCGCAGGCGGAGATCCTTCGACTCGACCTTCGACTTCGCGCCCTGCAGCCGCGCCTTCCAGTCGGAGGTGAGAATCGGCTCGCCCACCACCGACACCGAGAGCGGCACGTTCTGCTTGCCGATGACCGGCATGTCCGCGACCACCTGCAAGTCGGTCTTCACTTCGATGCGGCCGTCGGCGAAGCGCAGCGTGAAGGGCGAGCGCTGCCACTCGACGCCCCGCTGCCCGCGGAACTCGAACGTCGTCGCGCCGTTCTGCGGCACCTTGGTGTCGAGCGCCTGCTTGAGGCCGTCGGCCGTCGCGGTGAGGTGCACGACGATCTTCGCGGGCGCCGGGTCGTTCTGCGGCGCGCCCTGCGAGGCGCTCGGCCGCGAGGGATAGAGCGGCGTGGCGGTGGCACAGGCGAAGAGCACGACGAGGGGGCTCAGGAGCATCCAGCGCATGGGCTGCTTCCTACCGGGCCGCTGCTACAAGCTCCACATGGCCGCGCGCGCGACCGAATTGCGGTCCATCGTGGGCGGAACCATCGGCAACCTCGTCGAGTACTTCGACTGGTACGTCTACTCGTCCGCCGCGCTCTACTTCGCGCCCGTCTTCTTCCCGAAGGCCGACGCCACCGCGCAGTTGATGAGCGCCGCGCTGGTGTTCGCCATCGGGTTCCTGATGCGACCCATCGGTGCGTGGTGGTTCGGGCGCATGGCCGATCGCATCGGCCGTCGCGCCGCGCTCACGCGCTCGGTCACGTTGATGGCGTTGGGCTCGCTGCTCATCGCGGTGACGCCTGGCTACGACACGCTCGGTCTCTTCGCGCCGGTGGTGCTCCTCATCGCACGCATGGCGCAGGGCCTGAGCCTCGGCGGTGAGTACGGCGCGTCGGCCGTGTTCCTCTCCGAGTCGGCCCACCGCGACCGCCGCGGCTTCTGGTCGAGCTTCATCTACGTGAGCGTCATCCTCGGGCAGCTACTCGCGGTCTCGAGCCTGCTCGTGCTCCACCGCGTCGTCGGAGAAGACGCGCTCAACGCGTGGGCTTTCCGCATTCCCTTCGTGCTCGGCGCGGGCGCGGCGTTGGTCGCGTTGTGGCTGCGCTCGTCACTCGAGGAGACCAGCTCGTTCCAGGCGGCCGGCACGCACGAGCACCGCGGCACCCTGCGCGCGCTGCGAGAACACCCGCGCGAGTTCTTCACCGTCGTCGGCCTCACGCTCGGTGGAACCGTCGCCTTCTATACGTGCACCACGTACATGCAGAAGTTCCTGGTCAACACCGTGGGCTTCTCGAAGGACACCGCGAACCTGCTCACCACCGGGAGCCTGCTGTGGTTCATGCTGCTGCAGCCGCTGTTCGGCGCGTGGTCTGACCGCGTGGGGCGACGCCGCGTGTTGCTCTCGTTCGGCCTGCTGGGCTTTCTCGGCTTCGCGCCGTTGCTCTTCGTGCTCAGCCACACCGAGAGCCCGTGGATTGCGCTGCTGTGCCTGATGGCGTTGCTCACCATCGTGAGTGGGTACACCTCGGTGAACTCCATCGTGAAGGCCGAGCTCTTCCCGGCACACGTCCGCGCGCTCGGAGTGAGCCTGCCCTACGCGCTCACGCTCTCGGTCTTCGGCGGCACGGCGGAGTACTTCGCGCTGTGGCTCAAGCAGGCCGGGCTCGAGCCCTGGTACTTCGTCTACGTCTCTGTCGCCGCGGGACTCTCGGGCGTCGTGTACCTGTTGATGGCCGACACGAAGCACACCTCACGCATCTGACTCCCTCTCCTCCCGAGGAGGAGAGGGTTGGGGTGAGGAGAAACACCCTCTCCGTGCTTTCGTCGGGCCGATGCGTGAACTCGCTCTCGCCCTGTTCTGCTGCCTCGGCTTTGGATGTGCGCGGGTTCCGGCCAGTGCGGGTGCGAACACGAGCGCGCTGGCCGGCCCGAAGTGCGCGACGCTGACCGCATCGCTTCCGCAGCTCGACCAGCTCGGCACCGTCACGCTGCAGTCGAACGGCGATGCCTGCCGGGCGACCGAGGTCTGCGTCGATGGCGACGTGGTCTGTCGATGTGATGTCGCGAGAGGTGGCGCACCGCGGCCCAACTGGTGGACCTGTCACCGCGCGAAGTCGAAGAAGGACGGCTGCCCCGACGACGACGCGCTCCTTGGTGGCGCGAGTTGCTCGAAGGAAGGCCAGCTGTGTCGCGTGCCTCAGCCGTGTTCGTGCAGCTTCTTCAACCAGGCGCTGTGCCAGGGCGGCCACTGGACCATCGCCGAGTGCGGCCGCTGCCTCGCGCCGTGAGGCTGGTCGTTGGGTTCACTCTTCACCCCGACCCTCTCCTCTGAAGAGGAGAGGGAGATCAGATCAGGGGGTCTTCGACATCTCGAGCACCAACTTCTTCGCGCCCATCAACTGCGCGTGGCTCAGCTCGCGTGCACTGAGTTCCTTCCCGTCGAGCGTCACGCGCTTCACGTAGATGGCCTCGGCCGACACACCCGTCGCCTCGATGGTGAGCGTGCCCCCGACGTGCTTCAGCTCGACCTTCGGGAACAGCGGCGTCCCGATGATCCATTGATCAGTCCCCGGCACCGGCGACAGCCCCATCGCCGCGAAGACGAACCAGCTCACCAGCGTGCCGCCGTCATCGTTGCCCGGCACGCCCTCGGGCGTCGCCGAGAAGAACGTGCGCCGCGTCCAGTCGACCCACTTCGCCGTCAGGTCGTGCCGCCCGAGCCGCGCGAAGAGATACGCGTCATGGAGAGACGTCTCGTTGCTTGGCCAGTAGTGGTACCGCTCGAGCCAGCGCAGCTCCCACGTGCCGTTCATCATCGCCGCGTCGTTCTCCGCCGGAGTCGCGTCGAAGTACGCCGCCAGCGCGTCCACCGCCGCCTCGCGCGAGCCGAACATCGCCTCGAAGCCCTCGGCGTCCCACACCGGCATGAACGTCGTCTGCAGCGCATCAGCCTCGACGTAGTGGTCCCAGTTCTCGAGCTTGTACGGCTCCGCGAGCCACGAGCCGTCGGCGTTCTTCGGCCGCAGCACGCCCACGCTCGCGTCGAACAGCGAACGCCAACCCCTCGCGCGCGCGATCAATTGATCAGCCTCGCTGTCGTGCCCCAACCGCCGCGCCCACTGCGCGAGCGCGAAGTCGGCGTGCGCATACTCGACCGTCACGCCCACGCTGCGATCGTTGTCTTCCACCGGCAGCCAGCCCTGCTGCGCGTACCGCTTCATGCCCGCGCGCGAACCCGCCGGAGTCGCCAGCGCCTGCGTCGACGCGAGCTGCCACAGCCGCTCGGACTCATCGCTCAGCCCCGGCACGTCACGCAGCACCCCATCCGCGAGCACGATGTCTGCCGGAGCGCCCACCATCGTCCCCGTCTCGCCCGTCGCGAGCGGCCACCGCGGCAACCCACCAATCGCGTCCGACATGCGCGCGAGCGAGCGCACCGAGTCGCGCGCGATGTTCTCTTCCACCAGCGCGTAGAGCGGATGCACCGTGCGGTACGTGTCCCAGAGCGAGAAGTCGCTGAGCATCACCTCGCCCGCCGGCACCTGCCCCGCGCGCCCGCCGAACACGTACTGCCCGTCGCCGTCGCTGATCACCGTCGGCATCAAGAACGCGAGCCGCATCGCCGAATAGAACGTCGCGCGGTCCTCTTCCGAGCCGCCGTACACCGTGACGCGACTCAAGCGCTCGCGCCACGCCTGCTGCGCCGCCGCCTTGTGCGCGTCGAAGTCGAACGCGCCGCCCAGCTCCGCCTCGAGGTTCGCCGTCGCGCCCGCCGCGCTCACCAGCGACACGCCGACCAGCAGCTCGACCGGCCCGCCCGCGGCGAACCCGAGCTCGAGCACGTGCCCATCGGTCGACTGCTGCGCGACCTGAAACGCGCGGTTGGTGCGCAGCTCGAAGAAGACCTGGTTGCCGCCGTAGCCGTCGCTCATGCCGCCGAGCAGCCGGAAGCTCCCGCGGAGCGTGGTGGCGTCGACGACCGTCACCACCTGCTCCTGCATCTTCCCCGTCGCGAGCGCGCGGGAGAGATCGAGCACCACGAACGGCGAGTCACCGTCCGCGAACGTGTAGCGGTGGTGCGCCGCGCGGAGCGACGCCGTGAGTTCGGCCTTCACGTTCCACTTCGCGAGCGTCACCTCGTAGCTGCCCGGCGCGAGGTGCTCGCTCTTCTTGCTGAACTTGCTCTGGTAGCCGTCGCGCGTGAGCACCGCGGGGTCACTCGAGTTCACCGGCTGCACGATGAGCGCGCCCCAGTCCGTCGCGCCCGTGCCATGCAGGTGCAGGTGCGAGAAGCCCATCGCCGTGTCGTCGCCCGACCAGTAGCCCGTGTAGTGAATGAAGCGGAGGTCGCCGTACTTCGCCCCGCGCGTGTCGGGCCCGAGCTTCACCAGGCCATGCGGCACGCACGCTCCGGGAAACGCGTTGGCCGCGAAGAACGCGAAGCCGCCCGTGCCCATCAGGGGATTGGCGTAGCCGACCGGATCAGCGACTGGCTGCGGCGCCTCTGGCGGCGGCGTGCACGAGGCGAGCGCGAGGAGCGTGACGAGGAGAAGACGCACTCCGGTCACCGTACCCGAGTAGGGTTCGCGACATGAAACTCCAATGGTTTTGGAACGGGACGTACGAGGGCTTGATGGAGACCGTCGGCCAGTGGCTCGGCACGAAGCCGAACATCACCGTGGTGCACCTCGACATCCGCCCGCAGCCGGAGCCGAACGGCACGCTCTATTGGTACTGGACGCTCATCTACAAAGAGTGAGCGGTGAAGCTCCTCAAGTGGGCCGCGCTCGGGTGCGCGACGTTCGTGCTGCTGCTGGTCGGCACGACTGGCGCGTTTCTCGTGTCGACTGACTCCGGGCGGCCCGTCGCCGACGCGGTGGTGCACGTCGTCGAGACCGACGAGCTCGGCGGCGCGTCGCTCGACACCGAGGAGCAGCTGCTCGCCTACCTCGCGAAGCACCCCGACCGGTACGCGCTCGCCGCGTGGGACGTGGGCCACGAAGACGCCGGCCTCTTTCACGACGCCGACCGCGCGTGGCCGCTCGCGTCGACGGTGAAGGTGATTCCGCTGCTCGCTGCGTCCGAAGAGGTCGCCGCTGGACGGTGGAAGCTCGACGAACCGACGTACGACGCGGTTGATCAACTCTGGCTCCCGGGCACCGACGGTGATGCCCACCCGCAGGCGAGCGCCGACGGAGGCACCGAGACGCTCGGTGGTGCGCTGCACGGCATGATTCGTTTCTCCGACAACGCCGCGACCGACTTCGTGTTGCTCAAGCTCGGGCGCGCGCGCGTGGCTGCTCGCGATGGGTTGCCCGAGCCGCACCCGCTCGGCGCCGCGCTGCTGCTGGCCGAAGAGAGTCTCGACGGCGGCGCCGACTTCGACGAGCGAGCGTGGGCCCGCGCCGCGCAACAGCTCGAACACAAGCACCGCCGCAAGCGCACCGGCACCACGCTCACGCTCGCGCAGCAAGAAGCCTTCGCGCGCACGCTCGACAACCGCGGCACGCCACGCGCGTTCGCCCGCCTCATCGAACGCCTCTACGCCGAGCCCGTCGCGCCGCAGACCGCGCTCGCCCGCACCGAGCTCGAGTGGCCGATGGCCTTCGCGTCGAACCAGCAAGACTTCGAGGTGCTCGCCACCAAGGGCGGCTCACTGCCCGGCGTGCTGACCGGCGCGACGTACGGCAAGACGAAGAGCGGTCAGCGCCGTGTGGTCGCGCTCTTTCTGCACGACCTGCCGTTCGCGACCTGGCTCGGGCTCACGCGCTCGTACGCCCAGCAGGCCGTGGAGCGAGACCTGTTGCTGAATGAAGACGCGCTCGAGCGGTTGCGCGCACGGCTCACGAGCGCCGACGCCGGACGCTGATCCGCCGCAGCCACAACCCCGCGAGCCCGAGCATCGGCAACAACTCCACGCCGGTCGTCGAGCACCCCTTCGTGGTCATCATCGGGTCGCTCGGCATCACGCCCGCGTCCGCCGCCACGACGTTGATGGTCGCGCAGTGGTGGTAGTAGCAGCCGCCCGGGTTGTTGAGCCCGTGGCTGCTCATGAACTCGAGCACCTGCAGCGTGCAGTTGGTGCACGTGACGTCGGCCGGCAACTTCACCTCGACCGTCTGCGTGCCGCTGAACGACATCGTGTGCTGCAGCAGCCCGTCAGCGAGCACGGGGAACGCGGGGTTCGGATCGATGGGCGCGCTGCCACACGCCGTCGCGCCCGCGGTCACCGGAGGCTCGGCTGGCAAATCGCCCGGCCCATTCACGCCCAGCGCCACGCGGTAGTGCCCGGGATGAAAGATGGTCTCGCGCAGCTTGATGGTGACGGTCTGCCCCGCGACGAAGGTCGTCACCTGCCCGCTCGCCATCGCGCTGCCGCTGCCGTCGTCGCCGCATGGGGGCGCCTTCTGTGGATCTCCCAGGATGCCCTGCGTGAAGTTCGCCGCCGGCGCATCGAGGATGAAGTGCGCGAGCGCGAGCTGAGGGACGAGCGTGAGCAGGGCGAGGGTTCGCATGGGCGCGAGTTGTAGCGGCGACGAAATCTCCGCGCACGGCGATGCGGCCACCTAGGCTCCGCGCCCACCATGGCCACTCCTCAGGAATACCTCGACCTCGTCGCAGCCGTGAACGTGTCGCACTCGCCCGCGCTGACGTTGCAGCTGCAGAAGATGCTCGAGGCGCAGCCGGAGCTCGCCGACACCAACCCGAAGAACCCCGTCGTCTACCAGCACCACAACACGGTGATGCCGTCGTGGCCGGCGAACTTCGTCTTCCCCCGCAGCGAGGCCGAGCTGGTGAAGGCGCTCGACGACCGGAAGAACGCGTACACCTCGTTCCGCGCGATGGGCGATGGCTACGGCTTCGCGAACGCCGCGGCCACCACCGGCTGCCTGGTGCGCATGGCGGGCATGAATGATCTGCTCGAGCTGCAGGCCGAGAACTTCCGCACCGACTTCGACCTCGATGAAGACGAGTACGTGCGCTTCGAAGGCGGCATCACCGTCGGCAAGCTGAACGACGCGCTCTCGGCGACCGGCCGCACGATGATCCAGCAGCCCGGCTTCAAGGACCTCACCGTCGTCGGCTGCTCGGGCGCTGGCGGCCACGGCTCGGGCTTCGGCATTCCCGGCATCAGCGGCTTCATTCGCGCGCTCGAGCTCGTCGGCTTCGACGCGAACAAGAACGTGAAGGTGCGGCGCATCGAGCCCACCAACGGCATGACCGACCCCGCGAAGTACGCCGCGTGGAAGGCGAAGCAGCCCAACCCTGCCCTCTACGAGCTCGTGCAGGACGACGTGCTCTTCCACTCGGCGCGCTGCGCACAGGGCCACCTCGGCATCATCTCGGCCGCGACGCTGCAGGTGACGCAGAAGTTCCAGCTCAAGGAAGACCGGTGGATTTCGACCTGGGCCGAGGCGTGGCCGCAGGTGCAGCAGATGATGACCAACCCGTCGGTGCACTCGGTGCACGTGTGGATCAACCCGTACGTCACCACCAAGCCGTCGCCGACGGTGCTCATCACGCGGCTGACGAAGACCGGCCAGCCGCCGTGGGGCATCCGCGGGCTCGGCATCCTCTTCGGGGGCAAGAACGTCGGCACCGACCTCGCCGCGCTCGCCGCGCACAACCAGCCGCAGAAGCTCGGAGGCGCGACCGACTTCGCCCTCAGCCTCTGCGCGAAGATGGACGTGGTGCTCCGCTCGACCGAGGCGATGGACTTCGGGCCGCCGAACGAGCTCGCCGTGAACGCCGCCAGCATGGGCTTCGACGCGTCGCGCGCCGACGAGGTGATGCAGAAGCTGATTCCGCAGCTCGAGGCGTGGAAGGCGATGAACAACTGCGTCACCTCGCCCATCGGCATGCGCTGGGTCGCGAAGAGCGAAGACTTCCTCTCGCCGCAGTACGGCCGCGACACCATCATGCTCGAGATGCCGATTCTCGCCGGCACGCCCAACGCGGTGCAGACCCTCGACCTCTACGCGAACTTCATGATGGACACCTTCGGCGCGCGCCCGCACTGGGGGCAGCAGAACCCGATGACGAAGGCGCAGTTCGCGAAGAACTACGCCGACGGGCTGCCGAAGTTCCTCAGCGCGTTCAAGACGCTCAACCCGCTCGGGCTCTTCGACGGCCCGCTGACGAAGCAGCTCGGGTTGCGAGAGCTGGTCTGACATGGCGCCCAAACCGTTCTCGCTGTCCAACGCGGTCACGCGGCTGACGCCGTTCGCGACCAGGCCGCTCGCGCAGTCTGACGAGTCGGAGCTGGTGCGCCTGCTCGAGCGCCTCCCGACGGGCGTACCGATGGAGCTCGT
This sequence comes from Myxococcaceae bacterium, assembly GCA_046351675.1. GTDB lineage: Bacteria > Myxococcota > Myxococcia > Myxococcales > Myxococcaceae > Archangium_A. The sequence goes on along the minus strand of JAXLYB010000002.1, from coordinate 619,501 downwards.
CAGCGCGGCGATGAAGCGGCTGGCCGACGGTCGCGGCGTCGAGTGGTTGTTCTGGGCGCCGCGCTCCTACGCGCCGGCCGTCGCCGAGATCATTCACCGCTCGAAGAAGAAGGAACCGCTGAGCGTCTTTCTGCGCGCCGCGCTGCCGAGCAAGCCCGAGCAGTGGGGTGAAGACGTGTACGAACTGCGCGACGCGTTCGACGCCATCAACTACTCCGCGCTCGCGCGCGCGCGAAAGGGACGAGACCGTCGCTTCGCGCCGTACGTGAAGGACGCCCGTGTCGTCACCGGCACGCAGGCCTGGTGCGCTGCGTTTCCCGACGACCCCGATGACGTGCTCCTCTTTCTCGCGTTCGAGGGCTCGGAGTCGTCGCTCGACGTCATCCTCCCCGCGGTGAAGAAGAAGCTCGCCGACAAGGCGCTCGACTTCCTCACCGACGACGTCGTGCCGCTGCTCACCAGGCCGGCCGCCGCGAGCCTCAAGGCGCTGATTCTCGAGAAGACCAGCACCCGCAACGCCGGCTCGTGGGGGCTGCAGGCTGCCCGCGCGCTCGGGCTCACGCAGGGCGACGCACTCAAGTTCAAGGTGAGCCTCTTCGCGCAGGGCGACTGGCCGAAGCTGCGCATGTGGTTCGACTCGACGAAGGACCCGTCGGTCGGCGGCATCTGGAACTTCAACGAGCACGTGCACTTCGCCCGACACGACCCGAAGAAGACGCCGCTGAAGAACCTCGAGGCGGTGACCGCGAAGCTCCGGCTCGAAGCGACCGAGAACCAGGCGACGTGGGTGCGGGGGCAGTTCAGCAGCCCGATGCGCGCGCCGTTCAAGGCGACGCTCGCGGCGTGGGTGCAGGCCCAGCTCCCGGGGGTGGCCTGGTGACGCCCGCGCCGCAGAGCCCCGGCCCTTCTCGGAGCGTGCCGTGGGTGGTACTCGCCATCGTCGGCGCCGCGGGGTTGTGCTGCGTGCTCAGCGTCGCCTTCCTCGGCCTCTTCGGGCTCGGCGGAGTCGCCGCCATGGCCGTCGAGCCGCCAGTCGTCGCCGCTCCCTCGGCGTCGGCGTCGTCGTGGAAGCCCGCCACCGCCGTGGGGCGCGGCGCGACGCTGACGCAAGCACTGCCCGGCAGCCGCTGGCTGGCCCAGTATGGCGCGAACCTCGACCAGGTCGTTGCGCGCACCGGGAGCACCGAGTGGGTGCGCACCGACTCGAGCGGCACGCTCTACGAGTTCGTCTTCTCCACCGACGGCACCTACGTCTTCACCTGGCTGCACTCGACGACCCTCAACGGCCGCCACTCGACCTCGCAGGTCAGGGAACAAGGCGACTGGGCGCTCGCTGGCACCGCGCTGACGCTGACGCCGAGCGGGCAGCAGGCGCACTACACCAACGGCGACCAGGAACAGGACAAGACCGACCTCGACCTCGCCGCGCGCACCTACCAGGTGTCTGACGTCTCGCTCGAGGCGATGACCACCGCGGGCGCGGCGTACGAGCGCTTCACCGGCCTCTCGCTGCGCGGCCCGCACGCTTCGTGGGACTTTGCGCGCGAGCAGTACGAGCTCGAGCTGCAGCGCGTGCAGTGACCAAACAGCAACCGGCCCCCTCCCGCGCGAAGCGGAAGGAGGCCGGCCACACTGCACCTGGTGCTGATCAGACAGCCGGCTTGGCGACGGCGACCACACCGTTGCTGCCGTTGGTGACCGGCTTCGTCACCTTCTGCACCGCGCCGGCCGCGAGCTCGGCCTTGAGCAGCTTCGCGACCATGGCGTTCGCCAGCCCGCCACCCTCACCACCACCGCTCACCGCGATGTCGGGCACCAGCTTCACCTGGTTCTCCCCGAGGATGGTCGCCAGCTGCACCGCCACGTACGCCTCGCCGCCCATCGCCACCACGCCCTCGCGGTAGACCTCGGCCTTCGCCGCACCGATGGCCCGCTGCGCCTCGGCTTCCGCGACGCCGTGCATCCGCGTCGCCTGGGCCTGCGCTTCCGCGCGCGCCTTCATCGCGTGCGCTTCCGCTTCCGCCGCCGCCCGCACCCGGCTCGCATCACCCTTGGCCGTCTCCGCGACCGCCAACGCGTTCTTCTGGCTGATGCTCACCATCTGCTCGCTGCGCACCACCTCGGCCTGCATGTTGGCCACCGACGTCTCGCGCTCGAGCTGCTGGCGCTTGATCTGCGCCTCGCGCTGAACGTCGTAGGTCCGCTGCAGCTCCTCGGCGATCTTCCGGTCGGTCTGCGTCTTCATCAGCTCCGCCGGAGGCTGGATGTCGCCGATCAGCGTGTCGATGCATTCCACGTCGTACGCCGCGAGCGCGTTCTTGATCGCGTCGTACGCTTCCTGCTGCCGCTCGGAGCGCGCCGAGAGGAACTCGAGCACCGTCACCTGCTGGGCCGAGTTGCGGAAGTAGTTGGCCACCGTGGGCTGGAGGACGTGGTCCACCAGGTTCTGCATCGAGCCGACGCGCGAGATGACGCGCGGGGCCTGCTTCATGCCGATGTGGATGATCTGCGACACGTCGAGGGTGAAGCTGAAACCGTCACGCGACCGCACCGTGATGGGCGCCAGCTTCTCGTCGTACTTGTGCGTCTCCACGCGGCTCGCCCAGTTGAGGACGATGTTGGTCGTCGGCACCAGCTCGACCTTCATCACCCGGCTGTTGATGGGGTGCTTGCCAGGCAGCAGGGGCTCGATCCACACGCCCTTGCGGCCGCGCTCCACCAGGTCACCGTGCGTGAAGTCGTCGCCCGACAGGTCCAGGTGTTCCTTGCCGACGTAGCTCACGACCACGCCGACCGAGCCGATGGGCACCTCGGTCATGGGAATCTGTTCCACCCGGACGAACCAGGGGTTCAGGTTCCACGAGCCCGAGAGCAGCACCTGCTCCTGCAGACCACGGCAACCACCCGCGTCGATGAACGCCTGCCCCCGCTGGAACGAGTCGTGCCCATGCACCGGCGCACCCGCCAGGTCACCCGAGGGAATCGGCTTGCCGTCGAGCACCGTCACGATGCCCACGCGATCGGGCATCACCGTGAAGACCTCCAGGTCACCCTCGCGCACGCCGAAGCGATCGGCGTTCGCGGTGGTCACGATCTGGAACAGCGCCGGGTTGATGCGGTACGCGCCCGCCGTCAGAAAGGCCAGCTGCCGGCCCTTCTCGCCGCCGTTCTCGAGGAACGCCCGCGCGTCCTGGAAGTCGTCGCAGTCGACCTCGTGCCCGAGGATGCGCTCGCTGGGAATCGCCGCGCCGTCAGCTGCCACCACCAGCGCGATTTCCCCCGGGCGCACCGTCACCATCGGCACGCGCTCGACCTTGTACTTCCAGCGCCACAGCCCGAAGTGCCAACCGGGCGGCAGCAGCTCGGCCTGGTAGCCGGCTTCGCCGTTGACCGCGATGAGACGACCCGCAGGCAACGCCTTGCCGAACTTCTTCACCACCAGCCCCGATTCGTCTTCCGCGATGACCGCCGTACCGAGCGCGATGAACAACAGCGTGAACAACCCCAGCACCACCACCGCCAGAATGAGGAATTCCATATGCCCTCCTTTCGTGAGTTGGGCGGCAGCTGTGCAGGCCCGGGGCCGCGTGCAGGTGGCTGCTTCGACTGGTGGCCGGTCGACGCGCACACGATTGCAGTCACGTGCAGACCTGATTCAAATCACGAGTTGGGGACGACCCACCGGGTCTGCATCGCTTGCGAGGCGTGCCCCTGACGTCACGGGACGATCGACGTTTTCCGTCACCCGCTGATCAGCAAGTCGTTGGATCTTGAGAAACTGGCGCCCGGCACGAGATGTGCGATCACTCCCGCACCATGAACACCACCATGTGGTTGGTCGGCCTCAGCAGCATCGGACTCGCGGGCCTCGTCGCCTTCGTGGCCCTGATGATGCCCCGGCGCGAAGACTGACCTGGCGTTCGACACTTCACGATTTCAACCCTGCAGGCGCAGTGTTTGATTCACGCCCATGCCGACCTTCCAATGGCGGGGCGAAGGGCTGAAGTCGATCCACCCCGTGCTCGCGGCGCGCGGCTGGGTCGAAGCGAAGACGGGCGTGTTGGTGGTGCGCACCGCCCGCGCGCAGCTGCCCGACGACGTGCGCCGCCCGTGGGTCTGGGTGTGTGGTGAGCGGCCGCCGGTCGCCGCGATGCAGGCCGCGGTCGATGCCGGCGCGCTCGACGTCATCGTCACCGAGGGCGCGTGGGACCAGCGGTTGCTCGCCCGCCTCGACGAGAGCGCCGTCGCCGAGCCACCGCTGCCCGTGGTGAAGGACTTCGTCGCCGAGAGCGCCGCCGCAAAGGACCTGCTGCGCAAGCTCCACCAGGCCGCGCAGAGCGCGATGCCGGTGTTGCTCACCGGCGAGACCGGCACCGGCAAGGAGCTCGCCTCGCGCTTCATTCACCAGTGGTCGGCGCGCAAGGCCAAGACCTTCGTGCCCATCAACTGCTCCGCGATTCCCAACGAGCTGATGGAAGGAGAGCTCTTCGGCTACGTGCGCGGCGCGTTCTCGGGCGCCACGAAGGACTACGACGGCCAGCTCGCCGCGGCCGAGGGCGGCACGGTGTTCCTCGACGAGATCGACGACACCCCGCTCGCGCTGCAGAACAAGCTGCTGCGCGTGCTCGAAGACCGCGTCATCTCGCGGCTCGGCGAGAACGTGTGGAAGAAGATCGACTTCCGCCTCGTCGCGGCCACCAACCGCGACCTGAAGGGGCTCATCGCCCACGGCCAATTCGGCGCCGACCTCTTCGAGCGCCTCGGCACCATCCAGGTCGTGCTGCCGCCGCTGCGCGAGCGCCTCGACGACCTGCCCGCGTTGGTGAAGGGCCTCGTCGAGCGCTTCTACGTCGAAGACCCGCTCGCGGCGAAGCGCGCCCGCGTGCGCGAGGTGACGCGCGAGGCGATGGACCTGCTGCGCGCGTCGTCGTGGCCCGGCAACATTCGCGAGCTGCGCAACGTCATCTTCGGCGCGCTGGTGCAGAAGCGCACCGGAGAGACGCTGCTGGTGTCCGACCTCCCGCGCCGGCTGTGGGAAGCGCCCGCCGACGAGCCCGCGGCCGCCGACGCCGAGCTCGAGGCCCGCGTCGCCAGCGGCCGCTACAACCTGAAGCACGAGCTCGAGACGCTCGAGCGCCGCGCCCTCGACGTCGCCTTGCGCCGGTCGAACGGCAACGCCGCCGAGGCCGCGCGCCTGCTCGGAGAGGTCGGCCGCGGCGCCGCCAAGGACCCCGGCGGCACGGTGCGCACCATGATGAAGCGACTGGGCGTGCGGCGCTGACGCTTCGGGCTACGCTGCGGCCAATGCCCGCGCCGGTCGAGGTGGTCTCGCACGAAGGCTTGCGGCTCGAGCGCTTCGCCGGCGGCGCGGTGGTCATTCGCATCGACGAGCGCCCGAAGACCAGCTGGTACGAGGTCGGCGAGCCGGTGTGCGACCGCGCCGTCACCGAGGCGCCGGGGCGCGCGGTCATCGCCGTCGACGTGCACAGCATCACCGACTTCGAGCCGGGCTTTCGCGACCGCTGGGCGAAGTGGTTCGCGAAGAACCGCCACGGCGTGGCGCGCGTCGTCGTCTGGTACAACGGCTCGATTCTCATCAAGCTCGGCATCACCGCGGTGAACATCGCCTTCGGAGGCCGCATCGAGGCGGCCACCACGCGCGCCGGCTTCGACGAGGCGGTCAAGCGCGTCACGGGCTAAGCACCCTCTGGCATGAGCGTGCTTCGACTCGGAGGCGGCAACGGGCTGGTGCAACCGCGCCGCATCACCGCGCTCGCCGTCTCTCCCAACGGGCGCTTCGCCATCACCGGTGACGACGAGGGCTTCGCGCGCGTGTTCGACCTCGAGGCGCGGCAGCAGGTGTTCGAGCTCGGTCCCCCGAAGGCCGAGGTGCGCGCGGGCCGCCGGGCCGTCGAGCGCTGCTGCATCGCCGACACCGGGCGCGTCGCGGCGGTGCAGTACGGAGACCACGACCAGCTCTTCCTCGGCGCGACCAGCACCTGGCGCCCGGTGCGCGTGAGCACCCACCAGTCAGACCCGCGCTTCACGCTCTCGCCCGACGGCAAGCACCTCGCGCTCGCCACCGGCAATGTGCGCTCGTTCGCCGGCACGAAGGAGGTCGCCGACTTCTGGGAAGGCCGCGCCACCGACCTCGCGCCCACGCCGGATGGCCACGTCGCCGTCGTCTTCACCCGGCGCACCGACGAGGGCCCCTTCAAGGGGAAGAAGGGCGGCGTCGTGCGCGTGCAGTCGGCGACGGGGCGCCAGCTCGCGCGCGTGGAGATCGACCACAACTTCTCGTGGGCTCGCTGCGGCGTGCTGCCTGACGGCACCGTGCTGGTGGTGACCGACACCCACGCGCACTGGTGGCACCCGAAGGCGAAGAGCGTGAAGTCGCGCCCGTTGAACCTGAAGCACGCGCGCTTCGAGGTGCTCAGCGGCCGCGGGCTCATCCGCCGCGAGCTCGAAGGCACCACCGCGCTGCTCGACCCTTCGACCGGCAAGGTCATCGACTCGAGCGACCGGCTGTGGGCCTCGTCGACCGACGGCCGCGTGCTCGTCTCGGGCGACGACGCGGTGCTCGAGCTGCACGACCCCGCCACGCTCGCGCCCGCCGAAGCGAAGAGCGGCCTGCGCTCGGCCGTCGGCGCGGTGGCCTTCGAGCCTGACGGCGCGGCGGTGTGGTCGCTTGATGCTGATTCCGCCCGCCGCTGGAAGCTCCCCGACGGTCAGGCCGACGTGGTGCACGCACTGCCGAAGGGGTTTCGCGGCCTGCGCTTGAGCGCCGACGCGCGCGTGGCGTTGCTCACCGATGGCGAGACGATGCGCGCGCTCGAGCTGTCGACGGGTAAGCCGCTGGGCAAGCCACTCGACGGCGCGCCCCGCCTCCCCGCGCTCTCGGCTGACGGCGCGCTGCTGCTGCAGCCGGGTAAGAAAGGCCACGTCGAGCTGTGGGACGTGAAGCGCAGCAAGCGCGTGCGCACCTTCGACTTCGCGTCCCCGGAATACTGCTACGGGCTCGCCTTCTCGGCCGACGATGCCGTCGCCGTGGCGTGCTCCGAGCGCGGCGAACTGCACGCGTGGCGCGTCGACTCCGGCCAGCGCGTGGCGCACTTCCGCGTGCCGGGCCGCGCCGCGCTCGGGCTCGCCGTCGCGCGTGACGCGAAGTGGCTGGTGATGGGCTCTGACTCGGCCGACGTGCACCTGCTCGACCTGCCCCGCGGAGGCCTGCGCCACCAACTGGGCGTGAAGCGCAAGACGGTCTGGCAGGTCGTCCTCTCGCCCGACGGTCGTCGCGTCGCCGCCATCGACGACCAGCACGTCTACGTGTGGGACGCGAAGAGCGGCAAGCGCCTGTTGCTCGAGCCGCTCGCCGCGCACAGCGTGGCCTGGAGCCCCGACTCGAAGCGCGTGGTGGTCGGCTGCATGGGTGAGCTGTTCGTGGTCGACGTCGGCCGGCGTTGAGCTTCTCTGCTCGCGAGGACCGTCGCGGCGGATGAGGGTCGGGGTGAGGGGTAGAACTCGCTAACCTCTGCGCTCCGACGTGTTTCTCCTCACCCCGGCCCTCTCCTGTGAAGAGGAGAGGGAGACAGCGCCGAGCACTGCGCAGCGGTTCGTGGTCGACATCGGCCGCCCGGGGCGCTGAGATTCCCTGCTCCGGAGGCCGTGTGTTCGCCACCGTCGTCGCCGACAGGGGGTTGTTCATCATCGAGCGCCCGGGCCTGATGGTCACGGCCACCGTGCGCTCGCCCGACGACGACGCCTACCGCGCCATCACCCGGTATCAGCTCGAGCTCGCGCGCCGCGATGGGCGCGTCAGCCTGCTGGGCGTGGTGCCCACGTTCGACGGCCCGATGCGCGCGACCAGCGCGGTGCGGCGCGAATGCGAGCAGCTGGTCGCCGCCGAGCGCGCCCGCTTCCTCGGCATGGCCGTCGCCATCACCGTCGATGGCATCACCGGCATGCTGCTGCGCACCGCCATCGCGGCGATGCAGTTCCGCAGCGCGATTCCGCGGTCGAGCACGGCGCGCACCCTGGAAGAAGCCGTGCACGAGCTGCAGTCATGGCCCGGCCAGCGTGACGAGCTGTCGAACGACGTCGGGCTCGCCGCCTCCGTCGTCACCGCGTTGAAGCCGCACGGCGTCGTCCTCGGGTGACGCGATGCTCCTCGCCGCGACGCTCGCTCTCGTCGTGACGCAGGCCGCGCCGCCGTCGCCACCCGCGCCGCTGCGGGTGCTGGTGCGCGCCGAGGCCGACGACTTCCTGCCGCCGCAGGCCAACCCGGTGCACCGCGAGCTCGAGCTGCTCGAAGCGTTCGCGAAGGCCGAGGGGCGCGCGCTCGAGCTGGTGCCCGTACCCACGTTCTCGGGACTCATTCCCTCGCTCCTCGAGGGCAAGGGCGACGTCATCGCCGCGGGCCTCACCGTCACCGAGCAGCGCAAAAAGTACGTCGCCTTCACCCGGCCCACGCAGTCGGTCGACGAGGTGCTGGTGGGCCGCTCTGCCAACCCCGCGCTCCCCACCAGTGAAGAGCAGCTGAAGGACCAGACGGTGGTGGTGCCCAAAGGGAGCGCATACGTCGAGTCGCTCGCGCGCTTCCCGAAGCTCACCGTCGTCGAGCAGGAAGGGCTCACCGCGCCTGATCAACTCGCGCTGCAGGTCTCGAGCGGAGACATCGCGCTCACCGTCATCGACTCGCTGCGCCTCGAGGTGATTCGCCAGTACGTGCCGCTGCTCAAGCCGCTCTTCCCGGTCGCGAAGGGCCGCGGCATCGCGTTCGCGGTGCGCCCGGCGAACCAGGCGCTCAAGAGCCGGCTCGACTCCTTCTTGATGCAGCACGCGCTCGCGGGGGAGAGCGAGACCTCGACCGCCGACCTGGGCGAGCTGAAGAAGCGCGGCACGCTGCGGCTGCTCACGCGCAACAACTCGGTCAGCTTCTACCTCTACAAGGGCAGCCGCGACGGCTTCGACTACGAGCTGACCAAGGGCTTCGCCAAGTCGATGGGGCTGACGCTCGAGGTGGTGCTCGCGCCGACGTACGGCGACCTCTTGCCGATGTTGAAAGCCGGCAAGGGCGACGTCATCGCCGCCTCGCTCACCGCCACGCCCGAGCGCGCGAAGGAAATCGCCTTCACCCGCCCCTACCTCCTCGTGAAGGAGCTCTTCGTGCAGCGCAAGGGCGGCCCGAAGCTCACCTCGCTCGAAGACCTGAAGGGCCGCATCGTCACCGTGCGCCCGTCGAGCTCGTACGCCGAGAAGCTCCGCCCGCTCGCGCAGCAGTACGGCTTCCAGCTCGCCGACGCGCCCGAAGACTTCGAGGTCGAAGACATCCTCGCTGACGTCGCCGACGGCATCACCTCGCTCACCGTCGCCGACTCGCACTTCTTCGAGGCCGAGGCGCTGTTCCGCAAGAACCTCGAGGCGCCGCTCGCGCTGTCGGGCTCCGAGGACGTGCCCATCGCGTTCGGCGTGCGGAAGGACAACCCCGAGCTGCTCGCCGCGCTCGAGGCCTTCGTGAAGAAGGTCTACCGGGGCCTCGACTACAACGTGCTCAAGAAGCACTGCTTCGAGAACAAGGGCGCGCTGACCGAGGCGCGCGAGCTGTCGACCGCGAAGACCGGGCAGCTCTCGCCGTACGACTCGCTGATCAAGAAGTACTCCACGCAGTACGGCTTCGACTGGCGGCTGATGAGCGCGCAGGCGTGGCGCGAGTCGCGCTTCGACCCGAAGGCGAAGAGCAACGTCGGCGCGCTCGGGCTCTTCCAGGTGATGCCCGCCACCGGGCAGGAGCTCGGCTTCACGCGCCTCCACGACCCCGACCAGGGCACGCACGCCGGCATCAAGTACATGAACCAGCTCGTGCAGCGCCTCGAGCCCTCGCTGCCCCTCGACGAGCGGGTGCGCTTCGCGCTCGCGGGCTACAACGCCGGCTTCGGCCGCGTGCAAGACGCGCGGCGCCTGGCGCGCGAGCTCGGCCTCGACCCCAACGCGTGGACCGACAACGTCGAGAAGGCCATGTCGCTGATGGGCCGCCCGAAGTACGCGAAGCTGGTGCGCACCGGGTTCTGCCGCTGCCAGGAACCGGTCGACTACGTGAACGTCATCGAGAACAAGTACGGCTCGTTCGTGCAGCTCGTGAAGGAATGAGTCACCCGCGGCGGCGCGAGGCGACGTCGACCTCGTAGCGGCGGAGCATGCGCTGCAGGTACTGGCGGCTGATGCGCCCCAGCCGCGCCGCGGCGCTAACGTTCCATTCGGCCGCTTCGAGCAGCGCCTCGAGCCACGCGCGCTCGAAGGCCTCGTTCGCGGCCGCGCGCGCCTTCTCGAGCTCCAGCGACTCGAGGCTGAAGGTCACGCGTTTGGGCGCGGCGCCGGTCTTCTCGGCGACCAACGGCACCTCGAGGGGCGCGGTGCCCGGCGCGGCCGGCGCTTCGCTCGACACGGCGAGCGACGAGAGGTGTTCGGCGCTGATGGCGCCGCGGCCCGCCACCGTCGCCGCGTGCTCGAGGAGGTGACGCAGCTGGCGGATGTTGCCGGGGAACGACTGCGCGCTCAGCCACGCCTCGGCGTCGGGCGCGAGCGCGAGCGTGGTGCCCAGGCGCTGCGAGATGAGGCCGATGAACGAGCGCGCGAGCGGCACGATGTCGTCGCGGCGGGCGCGCAGCGGCGGCATGTGAATGCGCACCACCGAGAGGCGGTGAAAGAGGTCGGACCGCAGGTCTCCGCGCGCGACCGCGGCTTCGACGTCGACGTTGGTGGCCGCGACGATGCGGCACCGCGCGACCCGCGTCTGCGTGCTGCCCAGCCGCTCGTACTCGCCGTCGTCGAGCAGCCGCAGCAGCTTCACCTGCAGCGCACGGCCGAGCTCGCCAATCTCATCGAGGAACAGCGTGCCGCCCGCCGCGGCCTCGATGCGCCCCATCTGCCGCGCGTCGGCGCCGGTGTACGCGCCCGCTTCGTGCCCGAAGAGCTCGTTGGCCAGCAGGTCGGCCGGCACGCCCGCGCAGTGCACGGTGACGAAGGGCTGCCCCGCGCGGCTGCTGCGGTCGTGAATGAGCCGCGCCACCATCGTCTTGCCGGTGCCGGTCTCGCCGGTGATGAGAATGTGCCCCGACGCGCCCGGGCGAATCGCCGAGCCGACCAGCTTGAGCGTGTCGAGCATCGCGGGCGTGCCGCTCAGCACGAGGTGCTCGGGCACCTCGAGGCCCTTGGCCGAGAACGGGGTGGGCGTGGCGAAGGTGCGGCGCGAGGCCACCGCGCGCGTCATCACGTCGCGCAGCGCCTCGGAGCTGGCCGGCTTCGTCACCACGTCGAAGACGCCCTTCTGCGTCATCGAGACCACGCCGGCCATGGTCGGAGCGCCGGTGTGCAGCACCACCGGCACCGCGGGGTCGACCAGGTGCAGCGCCTCGAGCACCTCGTCGGCCGTCATGCCTTCCAGCCAGTAGTCGAGCAGCACGGCGTCGGGCCGCACCTCGCGGAAACGCTCGATGGCCTGCGGGCCGTTCAGCGCCACCACCGCCTCGAACTGCAGGCGGGGCAGGAGCCGGCTCATCGCAGTGAGCACCATCGCGTCGTCGTCGATGACGAGCACGCGTGGCCGATGGTTGCCGTCGACGCCTTCCATGGTGAATCCATCCCCCTCGTTCAGTGTGACACCGATTCGTGTTTCACGTCAGTGAGCCCGGCCAGCTGGCGCTCGAGCTCGGCCATCAAGCGGCGGCTGGTGGCGATGGCGAGCCCGGGACCACCCACCGTCCCGCACAGCAGCACCAGGCCCAGGTGCGCCGACGCGCTGCGCGAGACGACGTGAATCGAGTCGCTCGAGACCGAGAGCACCTCGCGCGGGTGCTGCGGCACCGGGCTGGGTGTGGAGAAGAGCCCCGACTGGGAACTGACGAGGCGCGCGATGGGAGCGCCCGGGTCGACGGCCTCGCTCGCGGGCAACAGCTCCAGCGGATCGACCGGCTGATCAGGCGGGCTCCACGAGCCCAGCACGCGGTGTTCGGCCGGGTCGAAGGCCAGCAACGCGCGGCAGCCCGTCACCGTCGCGGCCAGCGCGCTCAGCGCCACGTCGAGCCTGGCCGCGGGCACGGCCGGCGCTGGCGCCACCACCGTCACCGGGCGCGGCGTGGGCTGCGCGAACGCGCCGAGAATCTCGGTGAGCGAGAACAGCAGGTCGCTCGAGTACGTGCGCTTCTGCGGAATGAACATCGCGGCGACCGGCCCCGGCAGCTCGAGGATGCCTGCGAAGTTGCGCACGTTGTGCCGCAGCAGCGTGCCGCGCAGCGCGTCGCGGGTGGTCAGGCCCCACGCGAGCAGCGTCTCGCCGAAGTGGGTGCGCTTCGCCTTGCTCTCGGCGACCACCGCGTCGAGCGTCTCGCCCTCGATGCCGACCTCTTCCTGCAGCACGTCGCGCAGCCGGCGCGTCACCGTGTCGCAGGTCACCCACGCGATGCCGCCGCCGAAGAGGTAGACGTGGCCGACGCTGTCGCGCGCGCGCACCACCACCTCGCCCCCCGCGCGGTTGGCGAGCCCCTCTCGAATCGGCTCGAGAATCGCGGAGGGAATGGCGCTCATGCGACGCCTCCGGTGCGCGCGGTGCGGAGCCGGCGCGCGACCTCGAGCACCACGCCGTGCAGCTCGGGGTGCCAGCCGCCACGCAGGGCGTCGAGCCGCTCGTCGAGCCCCTCGACGCGGGTCAGCAGCAGCGGGAGCTGCACCGGGTCGGTGAGGCTGCGCTCGGCGAGCTCGAGGGTGGCGAGGTCGTGCCGCGCGAGCAGCTCGCGCCGGTTGATGCCCAGCAGCAGCTCGCTCACCGCCGAGAGGTCGCCCAGCCAGCGCTCCGCGTCGAGCGCGTCGGCCGCGCGCACCCGGGCATGGAGCTGCCACAAGAGCCGCTTGTCGCTCAGCCGCGCGCCCACGAAGACCTCGTCGGCCAGCAGCTGCTCGAGCGCGCGCGCCGCGGCGTCGATGCGGGCGTCGAGCGCCCCGAGGCTCGCGCTGCGCGTCACCTCGCGCCGCAGCCGCGCGTAGGCCGCGCGCAACACGCGGGCGTGCTCCAGCTCGCGCTCGTCGTCGTCGGACACCGCGAAGGCCACCGGCACCCCGACGCGAGAGGCGAGCACGCGCGCGACCGCGGTCTGAGAGCGGCGCAGGTGACGCGCGGCGCGCTGGCAGGCCTCGAGCGTGACGAACGGGTCTTCTTCGAGGTGCGTGCGGCGCAGCAGGTGGTCGAACTGCTGGAGGTCGGCCCGCGCGGCGAACACCAGGCTGTCGATGTCGTGGGCCTCGCGCATCGCGCGCGCATCGGCGGTCGTCGACTCGAGCAGCGTCTGGCAGGTGAGCTGCGTCCGCTCGAGCTCGACGAGCGTCGCGCGCAGGAGCTCGCGCGTGCGCACCGCGACCTCGTGGTGGGCGACGTCGACGGCGGCGGGCGAGGTCCACCGCCAGTCTTCGAGGCCGAGGGTCCTCAGGCGCTCGGCGCCGTGGCGCAGCCGGTCGAGGTGGCCGAGCAGCGACGCCTTCCACGCCTCGTCGGCGAGCGGCAGTGAGGTGGCGCGCTCAGCTGACACGGAGGCTCTCCTGTCCCGACTGCGCGAGCGGCGCGCCACACCCATCGACTCCAGCGACCCGTTCAGTCGACATCGTCGACCTCCCACCGCGCGAGCGACCAGGCCGCGACCGCGCGCCCCGCGAGCGAGGTCGCGCCGATGGCCAGCGCCACCGCGACCGCGCCGTCGACGAGCCCGCGCCACGGCGCCGGCAGGTGCGCGACCACCACCGCGGCGATGACGATGAGCACCACCGACGCCCACGCCGACCAGCGCGCCCCGCGCGTCCCGCCGAGCAGCCCGAGCACCCGCAGCGGCGCCCACCAGCCCTCGCCGGGCTCGAGCGCGAGCGCGGCCGACACCACGCGCGGCACGAAGCGGCGGTGCAACGCCAGCACGCCCTCGCCCCACGCGAAGGCCACCACCAGCACGGCGAAGACCAGCGCCTCGCCGTCGCCGAGGCCCGCGGCCAGCGTGTGCAGCGCGCGCGCCCCGAGGCGGGCGACGGCCTCGACGAACGCGAGCAGCACCACGCCCACCGCCCACGCGAAGCGCACCCGCGATGCGAACGGGGGGCTCATGCGTCGAAGTCCTCCTGGTAGCGGCCGAGGTCGACCCCGTGGCGCTGGAGCGGCGCGCGCACGCGGTCGCGCGTCACCTTCGCGCTCGAGCGAATGAAGGCCCGAATCACCGTCTCGCGGTCGACCGGGCCGTGCGTCGCGAGCGCCTCGGCCTCGCGCGCGACCTTCCGCCGCGCCAGCGCGCGAAAGAGAGAGGGCACCGAGAGCAACAACGACTTGAGCAGCTCCTCGCCCGCGGCCGTCCACTCGCCCGCCTTGGGCAGCTCGGGCACGAAGCCGTACTCGTCTTCCGACAGCGGCCGCCACAGGCACAGCGCGTGGCCGTCGGGGTCGTTGAGCGTCGCCAGCAGCTCCAGCTCGGCGGTGCGCTCGGCGGCGTGCACCACCTGCCCGCCCGCGGCCTCGAGCAGCGAGACGCACCGCGCGACGTCGCCCACCTGCAGGCGCAGCGCCGCGCGGCTCTCGACACGAGCCACGTGGTACAGCCGCAGCACGAGGCTGCGCGCGTCGAGGTCGACGAAGCCGTCGCCACGCTGCTTGACCTGGAACTCGAGCGGCCCCGTGTAGAAGCGCTCGGCGCGCGGGAGGTCGGTCACCGCGAGCTGCACGTGGCTCAGGCCGTAGATCATGCCGCGCCCTCCGCGGCGGCGAGCACCGGGTCGTCTTCCGGCCCGCACTCGAGGCAGTGCGTGGTGCCCAGCCGCTTGTGAAAGACCACCTGCACGCCGACGCCGAGCTCGCGCTGGCACTTGTCGCAGAGCGTACCGGCGGCCAGCGTGTCGCGTTCCCACCCGCCCAGCGGCATGTCGACGCCCGCCATGCGCCGGGGGAAGGGCTTGCTCTTGACGATCTGCTTGCGGAACGCCTCGTGCGCCGCGCGCCACTTCGCGAGCAGCGCCTCGTCGAGCGTCAGCTCGCGCGCGACCTCCTCGAAGAACACCATCTCGCGGTAATCGAAGAGCGCGTCGTCGATGACCATCCAGTGGTGGGCGTTGCGCGGGCGGTCACCGAAGTAGGTGCGTTCCCCGGTGAAGATCTCCGCGAGGAACGCATACTGCTTGTCGACGAGGCGCTCGGGGCTCTGTCCCTTGAAGAAGGGCAAGAGCCGCGCGTCGCCGAACGCGCGCGCGTAGAACCGCGTGAGAATCGCGCGCAACCGCACGCCCTGCCCCAGCGCAGCCCACAGCTCGGGCTGCGCGGCGAGTGGTCCGGTCCGACGACGTTCGGCGGCGACCATGGTGGCTCCTGATCAGGCGCGCTCGACTTCGCCCATCGCCACGCGGCTGCGCGAGAGCACCATGCCGATGTTCGCGCTGCTGCGGCACACGAAGACCGCGACCTGGTTGTTGAGCTTCTTCGAGCGCAGGAAGACGTGAATGAGGTTCTCGCTCATGACGATGATCTCGTTGAAGAAGTGCCGACCGTCTTCGGTCTGGCCGCGCGACTTGCGGAAGAGCTTCTCGATGGTGCTCACGCTGCGCCCCTGGAAGAGGTCGGCGGTCGCGGCGGCGACGAGATCGAGAATCTCCTGCGGGTGGCTGTCGAGCGTCTTCACCCCGAGCAACATGCCGGTGCTCATGTCCACGTAGCCGACGGCCACGCACTCCGGGATGTCCTGCTGGACCTTCGACAACACGCTATCGAGCGACATGCCTGGTGTTTCCTTTCAGTGAGAGAGGCTCGGGCGAGTGGGGTGCTGATCAGGGGCAGGCCCGCGCTGCCACCTGAGAAACTCGGCGAAGGTCTCGAGGAACCGCACCTGGGCGTCCGACGTCACCCAGCGCGGCTCGACCGCGCGCACCGCGTCGAGCGCCGTCATCGCGCTCTGACCGGCCCAGATGAGCTGACACGCCAGCAGCGTGCCCGTGCGGCCCTGCCCCGCGCGGCAGTGGTACGCGACCGCGCCGCGGGTCATCAGGTCGGCCACGCGAGCGCACAGCTCGGCGGTCGGCGCCGGCGTCGGCGCGCCCATGTCGACGATGGGAAAGTGCACGCTCTCGATGCCGTGCGCGTGCAGGTCGGCGCTGGGGACGGTGGGCGTTTCCTCGAGCGTGACGAGCGTGTCGATGCCCAGCTCGACCAGCCCCTCGAGGTCGGCCTCCAGCGGCGCCACGATGCCCGGCCGCGGCAACCCGCCGAGCCGCCCGGCGATCAACCAGCGAAAGCCGCGCGGGCCGGCGTGCGCGCTCGGCACCAGCGCCGCCGCGGGCAACGGAGGCGGCGGCGGCACGTCATCGGCGAGCAACTCCTGCCGCGCGTCGGGCGAAGGGAGCCGCGACCCGCCGGTGCGCAGGAAGTGGCGCGTCGCCTCGGTGCGCGGCGCGTCGAAGAACGCGTCGGACTCGCCCCATTCCTGGATTCGCCCGCCCGCGAGCAGCGCGCACGCATCGGCCACCGCGCGGGCGTGCTGCTGCACGTGCGTGATGAACAGCACCGCGTGGTCTCGCGCGTACCAGCGCATCAACCCCAGCACGCGCGCCGCGGTGTGGTCGTCGACGTGCGCGGTCGACTCGTCGAGCAGCACCAGCGGCGCGCCGGTCGCCATGGTGCGCAGCACCGACAGCACCCGCCGCAGCCCCGGCCCGAGCAGCAGCGCGTCTTCGTCGAGCCGGTGCGCGAAGTCGTCGCGCAGCCCGCTCGCGCCGAGCAGTGACTCGAGCCACGCGTTCTGCGCCGACCGCATCGCCTGCGAGCGATTGGGCATCACCGAGACCAGGTTCTCGCGCAGCGTCGAGGCGAAGCTGGTGACGTCCTGGTGGGCGAGCGCTGGCCGCGCGGTGCCGCGCCCGAGCGGGGTGCCCTGGTAGCGCGCGGTGCCCCAGGTGCGCATCGCCGGCGCCGAATCGTTCACTCCCGCCAGCGTGCGCAGCAGCGTCGACTTGCCGCCCGCGCCCGGGCCCATCAGCGCGAACACGCCGCGCGAGGCGACCCGCAGCGACACGTCGGCGAGAACCACGCGGTCTTCGAAGCCGACGCCGAACCCGTCGAGCTCGAGCACGTCGCTGGTGGAGTCGGCGTTCACCGCGCCAGCCCCTGAGCAAGAAGCGGTGCAGCGAACGCGTTCCCGCAACGCCGTGGATCAACGCGGTCGTCGAGATGGCGCTGCCACCTCGCCGGTTCTCGCAGTGGAACCTCTCAGGTGGCGGCTGGCACCTCCGCGCTGCGCAGGAAATGCAGCGCGCTCATCGCGGCCAATCGTCAGCCAAGCCTTGAGATTCGCTCGGTGATTTCCAATTCCGCGTTTCGTTGCCCGTGGCTGGCGCGCGGAGTACACGGGGCCTTCCTATGGAATTCCGGATCGCGGCCGACGAGCTGAAGAAGGCGCTTCACCGAGCCCAGGGCATCGTGGAGCGCAAGGCGACCATGCCCATTCTCTCGAACGTGCTCATCACGGCGAGCAAGACGGGCGTGACCGTCACCGCGTTCGACCTCGACATCGGCATCGTCAGCGAGCACCCGGCCGAGGTGACCAAGCCCGGCGCGGTGACCGTGTCGGCCAAGACGCTCTTCGACATCGTCTCGCTGATCCCCGACGCGCACCTGACGCTCAAGAAGCTGCCGAACAACTACGCCGAGATCACCTCCGGCGCGGCGCACTACAAGATCGTCGGCATGGCGCCCGAAGAGTTCCCGCGGCTGCCGAAGGAAGAGAACGTGCACGCGGTGAAGCTCACCGGCGCGGCGATTCTCGAGATGATCAAGAAGTCGTCGTACGCGATCAGCAACGACGAGACCCGCTACATCCTGAACGGCGTGTTCTTCGAGCCGCGCGAGGGCAACAAGGTGCGCATGGTCGCCACCGACGGCCACCGCCTGGCGCTCATCGAGCGCGAGCTGTCGGGTGACTTCAAGCTGAAGGCCGGGGTGATCATTCCGCGCAAGGGCCTGTTCGAGCTGAAGCGCCTCCTCGACGAAGCGCCCGACGCCGAGTGCCAGCTCGGCTTCGCGGAGAACTCGGCGCTCTTCAAGAAGCCCGGCCTCTCGATGGTGATGCGCCTCATCGACGGCCAGTTCCCCGAGTACCAGCGCGTGATTCCGCGCGAGGGCGAGAAGCAGGTGATGGTGAAGCGCGGCCAGTTCTTCGACGCGCTCAAGCGCATCGCGCTGCTCTCGGCCGACAAGTCGAGCGCGGTGAAGCTGTCGCTCAGCGAGAACCTGCTGCGCATCACCGCGAACAACCCGGAGCTCGGCGAAGCGAAGGACGACCTCGAGGTCGCCTACCGCGGCCCGTCACTCACCATCGGCTTCAACGCCCGCTACATCCTCGACGTGCTCGGCGCGCTCGAGACCGACGAGGTCACGCTGGAGCTCGGTGACGAGCACAGCCCCGGCGTGCTCCACGCGCCCGGCGACAAGTCGTACACCGCGGTCGTCATGCCGATGCGCGTCTGAGCCGCGCGTGCCGGTCGAGCTCTCGCTGAAGGTCGATGCGCAGCGGTTGGTGTCGGTGTGGAAGAACACCGGCTCGACGCCCGTCGCCCTCGCCTTCTGGTGGAACCGGCGTCTGCGCGTGCGCGACGCGAGCGGCGCGGTGGTCGAGCCCGGCCCCGGCCCGGTGTTGCCGTGCGGCGTGGCGGAAGACTGGACGGTCATCGAGCCCGGTCAGAGCTTCGAGCGCGACGAGGCGCTGGCGTGCACGCAGCCGGCGGGGCGCAGCGAGCCCATCGGATGGTCGTACGACCACCTGGCCGCGGGCCCCTGGAAGGTCACCCTGCTCTTCGCGGCGCCACCCGCGCACGGGTTCTCCCAGAGCCCGCCGCATCCCCATGCTTTCACGGGGTCGCTCGAGAGCAACGAGGTCACCTGGGTCGTCCCGACACGCCCGAAGTCCTTGATGGATCGCCTGTTGGGCCGCTGACAACTAGTCTTCATGCAGGCCGTCACGCGCGGGAGCCGGACTGAATGAAACGCAACGTTCTCCGTCTCGAGGCCATGCCTCGCTCCTTCCTGATCCTCTCCGCAGCGGTCGTGCTGACCTCGACTGGAGCGCTGGCGCAGAGCGATGACTTCTCCGCGCCGCCCATGGTGCCGGCGGATCAGCCGATGACGCCGCCTGCGACCCCGGACCCGAACGCGCCGGTGGATCCGCAGTACCAGAACCCGCAGAACCCCCAGTACCCGCAGCAGCCCCAGCAATACCCGCAGCAGCAGCCGCAGTATCCGCAGCAGCCGCAGTACCCGCAGCAGCAGTACCCGCAGAACCAGTACCCGCAGAACCAGTACCCGCAGCAGCAGTACCCGCAGCAGCAGTACCCGCAGCAGCAATACCCCCAGCAGCAGTACCCGCAGCAGCAGTACCAGCAGCCGTACCAGCAGCAGCCGCAGTACCAGCAGCCGCAGTACCAGCCCTACAACCAGCAGCAGCAGCGCCAGCCGAAGAACCGGCCCACGCAGACGCAGCAGCAGGGCGAGGAAGGTTTCCTCTCGTCGCAGCGCACCAAGCACTTCCTCGGGCTGCTGACCGGCGCGCTGGGCGTCACGTCGACCGCGCAGGGCCTGGTGGGCAACGCGCGCGCCGAGGTCGACATCGCGAAGTTCGCCTTCCTCTTCGGCTTCAGCACCTTCTTGTCGGCGAACACCAGCATCCAGGTGAACCAGTTCAACATCATGGGTGGCTTCGCCTTCATCTCGAAGGACGAGCTGACCCTGCGCGCGCTCGGCGGCGTCGACATCATGATGCGCGACGGCGTGGTCGCGACCGGGCCGGTGCTCGGCGCCAACGTGCGCAGCATGTTCGGCCGCGTGGGCATCGACGGCGCGCTGATGGTGACGCTCTTCCCGTTCCGGCAGATCGAGGCGCGCGCAGCGTTCGTCCTCAACTGGTCCATCTTCGAACTGCACGCCGGCTGGCGCCTGCAGGTCGTCGACGCGACGCAGTCGGGCACCCTCGCCACGCTCTTCAGCACCAGCCCGGGCGTGAACGGCCCGATGATCGGCATCGGCGTCGCGCTCTGATCAGCCGCTCTGATCACGCCCGCGGCAAGCGCAGCTCGAACGTCGTCCCCGCCGCTGAGCTCTGCGCGATGCGCAGCGCACCACCGAACAGCTCCGCGATGCGGCGGGCCAGCGCGAGCCCCAGGCCCGAGCCACCCGGCCCGGCTTCGCTCACGCGGTGAAACGCTTCGAACACCCGCTCGTGCGCCTCGGCGGGAATGCCGGGCCCGTCGTCGCTGAACGAGAGCACCACCGCGTCGCCTTCCGCGCGCCCGCGCACCTCGAACGTCGCGCCGGGTCCCTCGGGCCGCGCGAACTTCCACGCGTTGCGCAGCAGGTTGAGCACCAGCACCTTGAGCAGCGCGGGGTCGGCCTTCACCGCCGGCAGCGCCTCGAGCTCGACGCAGCGCACCTGCACGGGCCGCTCGACCGCGAGCGCCGCGTCCTCCTCGAGCACGGCCTTCAGCGCCGAGGGTGAGACGGCCTCGAGCCGCGGCTCCACGCGGCCAGCGGCGATGCGGTTGAACGAGAGGATGTTCTCGACGAGGAACCCCAGCCCGTCGGCCGCCGACACCAGGCGCCGCGGGTAGTCCTTCGCGCTCGCTCCGGCCTCCAGCTTCCGCTCGAGCGTCTCGGCCATCACGCGAATCGCGGCCAGCGGGGTGCGCAGCTCGTGGCTCATGGTCTGGATGAACTCGCGCTGCAGCGCGAGGGTCCGCGCTTCCCGCCGCTCCGCCACCCGCGCGAGCCACACCACCAGCACCCCGAGCAGCGCGGTCAGCGTCAGCAGCACCGTCTTCCACACGAACGCCGTGCGCGTCGCGCCCTCGGCCGACCGCAGCGAGCGGCTCTCGAGCAGCAGCGCCGGCAGCCGCCCGCTCGCGTCGACGGTCAGCGCGTCACCCTCGTCGAACAGCGCGCGCTGCTGCAGCCGCTTCTTCACGGGCTCCAGCACCTCGTCGAGCTGCACCCACGCGCCGCGCACGTCGTCGCCGCGCTTCACCACCAGCCACCCCGCGCCGTCGCGCACCGCGAGCGAGGGCTCGGCGCCGGCGTTCACCCCGGGCACCACCGCGCCTTCCGCGAGCCCGCGCTGACACGCCTCGCGCACCGCGCCGTCCTTCGGGTCGCGCCGCTGCAGCTGCACGCACAGCTCGGCCGCGGCGCGCCGCTCGAGCCACGGCCACGAGAGGAAGAGCTTCGCGCTCGCGCCCTGCCCGGCCTTCACCCGGCGCACCAGCTCGTCGTCACCCAGCCCCGGCAGCACCGCGTCGAGCGCGCCCGCATCGCCGTCGAGCGCCGCGCCCAGCGCCCTGGCCAGCTCGTCGCGCCGGGCGAGCGGCCGCACCCCGGGCACCCGCGGGAGCCACTGCGTGCCGCTGCGCAGCCACAGGAGCCCGTCGTCTTCGAGCAACGGCAGCGTCTCCAGCGCCTCGATGCGCGCCTCGGCGACGTCGAGCCGCGACAGGAGCTCGTCGTGCAGCGCGTCGGTCGCGCGCTGGTTGCGCAGCTCGTGCTCGGCGGCGAGCGCCTGCAGGGTGCGCGTGCGCTCGGAGACGAAGAGCGCCTCGAACGCGAACAGCGCGCCGACGAGCAGCACGAAGCCCAACCGCGGCCCGAGGTGGAGCAGCCTCTGCACGCGCCGCAGTCTGCGCCATCGCGGGCGCGGCTTCCCTCACGGAATCGTCATCTTTCGCGCGCCGAAAACACGACGGGCCGGTGAGTCGCCCCACCGGCCCGCGCGCGCTGCGTCTCTTCGAAGTGGCTTACTGGACCTGCGTGGTCAGCGTGTACGGGCCAGCCGGGTACGAGACGACCTGGATGAAGACCGTCTTCGCCGCCGCGGTGGCGTTCATGTACGTCGCCGTCTCCGGACCGTTGCCGAAGACCGCGTCAGCGGTCGCCGCGCAGTCGAGCACGTTGGTGCAGCTCGAGCCGTCGATGACGTTGATGACGAAGTCCTGCGCCGCCACGCCGCCGTCGGTCATCGCCGGACCGGTGACGGTCGCGGTGAGGGTCTGACCGGCCGGCACGCTGATGCTGTAGACCTTGTCGGGCGCCGCCGTGACGTCGGTGCAGGTCATGGTGTTCGCGTCGAACGTGGTGTCCGACGAGAAGCCGACCGTGGTCTGGCCCGCCTGGGTGCCCGCGGTGATGGCCATCGCGTTCGAGCACGCCTCGCCGGCCGGAGCCGCCGCGAAGGTGCTGGCGAGCGAGTAGTCGACCGAGGGCGAACCCGCCTGCGAATCACCGACCGTCATGAAGAGGGTCTTCGAGCCGTTGGTGAGGTTCGAGTACACGGCCGTCTCGGGCTGACCGGTGCGCGCCGAGTTCGAGCCGCCGACGCACGCGTGCATCGCTTCGCAGTCAGCCGCGGTCTGGTCGACGAAGTTGATGACCGGGTTGAAGCCGGCGTCGGTGGCGACGGCCGGGGTGACGACCGCGGTGTAGCGCTGACCGGCCGCGACGGTGACCTTGTACACGCGGTCGGGGCCGCGGTTCGCGAAGCAGTTGGTGCCGCCCGCGTAGTCGAGCCCGAACGTGGTCAGGCTGTCCGACGCGCGCGTGCCGTTCGCGGTGATGGTGGTGGTCGAGGTGGTGCAGAGGTCGTCAGCGATGGGCGCCGCCGCCGAGAAGGCGATGTCGAAGTTGCCCGTGGTGCCGAGCGGGCTGTCGACGATGGCGAAGACCGTCGCCGCAGCCGCCCCACCGTTGAACCACGTCGCGGTGTGCGGAGTGTTGGCCGAACCGGCGCCGCCCTGGCAGACGCGCGGGCTGAGGTCGCAGTTCGCCGCGGGGCCGGTGACGAGCGAGACGCTCGGCCGGTAGCCCGTGCCGGCGTCGGCAGCGGCGGCGGCGGGGGTGATGGTGATCGAGCCGCGCTGGCCGGCCGGCACGCTCACCGAGTACACGCGGTCAACGCCGAGCGTCGACGCAACGCAGCCCATGTCCGTGCCTTCGTAGTCGTTGGTGTAGCCCGCCGTGGTCTGGTTGGTGAGCGAGCCGGTCAGCGCCGTGGCGCCCTGGCAGACGTCGTCGGCCGGCGGCGTGGCGAGGCTGCTGGTGAGCGCGAAGGTGCCCATGCCGCCCCAGTTGTCGACGATGAGCAGCAGCGTCTGGGCCGCGCCCGTGCGGTTGACGTAGTCGAGGTGTTCCGGGTCACCGCTGAAGCCATCGTCGATGCTGGCGACGCACGCCGTGCCGCACGCACCCGCGCCGTCGACGAGGTTCAAGGTGAGGTCGAGGTCGCCGGTGCCTTCGACGGTCGCGTCGAGGGTCAGGCGCTGCCCGTTGGGCACGGTCACCGAGTACACGCGGTCTTCGCTCGAGGCAAAGGCGCAGCCCATCGCCGCGCTGTCGTTGTAGTCGTCGCCGTAGGTGTTGATGGCCTGCGCGGTGAGCGGGGTGCCGACCGTCAGCGCGATGGGGCCGTTGCAGGTGTCGTCGGCCGGAGGCGTGCTGAGGGTCGTCTCGAGCGTGAACGGGCCCGCGGGAATCGCCGCGACGCCGCCGTCGGAGCCGGTGGCGTTCATGTCGAGGTAGGAGTCGACGACGACGAACACGTCGACCGCCGAGCTGCCGCTGTTGAGGTACGAGACCGACTCGACCGCGCCATACGTCGCCGAGCTGTCGGACTGCGCGAGGCACGTCAGGCCCGCACCGCCGTCGGCCGAGGTCGCGTCGCAGTTCGAGGCCGGCGACTGGATCAGGTACAGCGCCGTGTCGTACTGGTTCATCATCGAGTCCTTGCCCGGGGTCGCGGTGACCGTGAGGCGCTGACCGGCCGGAACGCTGATCTGGTAGACCGCGTCGGGGCCGACCGTGCCGTCGGGCAGGCAGTCGGTGGCGTCGTAGTTCGCCGCCTTGCCGGTGGTGTCGCCCATCAGGGTGCCGGCCTGGATGACGGTCGCCATCTGGCAGGTGTCGCCGCCGGTGGTGCCGCCACCGGTGCCGCCGCCCGTGGTGCCGCCGCCGCCGCCCGTGGTGCCACCACCCGTGCCGCCGCCCGCGCCACCGCCGCCGCCGAGGCCGCCGCCGAGCCCGCCGCCGATGCCGCCGCCGGTGCCGGTCACGCAGGTGCCCGACATCGGGCTGCAGACCTGACCCGTGGTGCAGTCAGCGTTGGTCGCGCACTTCTTGCCGCTGGGGCAGGCGGTGAGCGTGAGCGCCGCCATGAGGATGACGCCAGCGTTCGCAAATCGAGCGACGCGGGCCAGAACGTTGTTGGTCATGTTGGTACCGGGCTGAGGGTGACTGCTACTGATACGGCTGCTGCTGTCGGCCTTGCTGAAACATCGGCTGAACGTGAGCGACTTCCCCTGCCGCCCACGGGTGAGGGCGGCGGCTCTAGCACCATTCGCGGCGATGTGAACAGCGCCCGTCCACGTTGTTCGCATTCGCTGACAGGCGTGGCTGCGCCTGCTGAAGATCGGGGCGAATGGACGCCCCCGAGACCCTCGACCCCACGCTCCCGCCGAGCGAGACCGTGCGCGTCGACCGCAGCGGTTCGCAGGGAGCGCGCGGGCTGCCGGCGCTGTCGATCGACCTGCGCGTGCTGTCGATCGCCGCCGCCGGAGAAGCCACGCCCGGCGCCGACCTCGAGCTCCGCGGCGTCATCGGCGAGGGCGGCATGGGCCGCGTGCTGCTCGCGCGACAACATTCCCTGACGCGCGACGTGGCGGTGAAGACCTCGCGCGAGCACGGCGACGAGCAGGCGCGCGCGGCGATTCTGCTCGAGGGCGTCATCACCGGCTCGCTCGAGCACCCGGGCATCGTGCCGGTGCACGCGCTGGGGCTCGACACCAACGGGCTCCCTGCGATGGTGATGAAGCGCGTCGAGGGCGTCGCGTGGGACGTGCTGGTCGCCGACCCCGCACACGCCGGGTGGGAAGGGTGGGAAGGCACGAAGGAAGACCGGCTGCCCGGCCACCTCCAGCTGCTGCTGCAGGTCTGCAACGCGCTCCACTACGCGCACAGCCGCGGCGTGGTGCACCGCGACCTGAAGCCGCAGAACGTGCTCATCGGCAAGTTCGGCGACGTGTACCTCGCCGACTGGGGCGTCGCCGCGCGCGTGGGCGAGGTGCAGCACTCGCTGTGCGGCACGCCGGCGCACCTCGCGCCCGAGATGGTGGTGGGCGGCGTCATCGACGAGCGCACCGACGTGTACCTGCTGGGCAGCACGCTGCACCTGCTGCTCACCGGCGCGCCGCGCCACCCGGGCGCGACCATCACCGAGGCGCTGCTCCACGCGAAGACGTCGGCGCCGTTCACCTACGGGCCCACGGTGCCCGCCGAGCTGGGCGCGCTCGCGAACGACGCCTGCGCCGCCGACCCCGCGAAGCGCCCGCCGAGCGCGCGCGCCTTCCGCGACCGCCTGTCGTCGTACCTCAAGCACCGCGACGCGGCCGCGCTCGCCGCCCAGGCCACGCGCCGCTTCGCCGAGCTCGAGGCGCTGCTCCAGCAGCCGAAGGCCGACGACGCGCAGAAGGCCCGCGTGGAGCGCCTGCTGTCGGAAGCGCACTTCGGCCTCGAGCAGTCGCTCACGCAGTGGCCGGAAAACGACGCCGCGCGCGCAGTGCTGACCCGCGTCGAGGCGCTGCAGGCCGACCGGCGGCGCCGCCTGGAGGAGCTCGAAGCGCAGGCCCGCGAGCTCGACCCGCGCAGCGGCTCCGGCTGGCGCACGGTCGGGATGGCAGTGATGACGATGATGGCCGCGGTGGCGGCGACCATCTCGCTCTTCTTCGCGTTCGAGCCGAGCAAGGAAGTGCTGGTGGCCTTCCCCGCGGTCATCGGCGGAGTGATGGCGCTGGGCGCGGTCGCGTTTCGCCGCCAGTTGCTCAACACGCGCTTCAACCGTCAGGCGTTCACGCTGGTGGCCACCAGCCTCGCCTTCATCTTTCTCGGGCGCGTGCTGGGGCTGGTGGTGCCCATCAACGCCGCGACGCACGTGGTGCGCGACTGCTTCGTCATCGCCACCGTGTCCACCATCGGCGCGGTCTCGTATTTCCGGTGGGTGTGGGTGGTGGCCGTGATGTTCTGCGCGGCCGCGGCGTGGTGCTCGCTGCAGCCGCAGTTTGCGATTCCCATCTTCGCGTGGGTCGACGCGCTGACGCTCGCGGTCGCGACGTGGTTCTCGTGGCGCGACGCGAAGGTCGGCGTTCCCATCGCGTGAGCGCGCCCCCATCGCTCGAGGGGCGCCGCGCGGACGGCGCGACGCGCCAGTCAGTGCTCCAATCGCTTGAGCAGCGCCTGGTCGCCGCTGGCAATCGCGTCTTCCCGCGCTTCCTGCAGCAGTTGCGCGGCGCGCTCGGGCTCGGCCCCCGACGCGCTCAACGCGAGGCTCGCCACCCGCCGCGCCTCGCCCCGCAACGCGCGGTCGAGCTTGCCCTTCTCGAACGCCGCCAGCGCGCGCTCGGCCCGGGGCGCGGCCTCGGTCGCCTTGCCCAGCGCGAGCAGCGCCTGCGCCGAGCGCAGCAACGTCTCGCCAGTGCGCGGAGAGTCGGCGCCGCCCAGCGTGGCCTTCATCGCCAGGTAGCGTTCTGACAGCTCGGCCGCTTCCTTCCACAGGCCCAGCCCGAGCGCGGCCTCGGCGAGCGCGTCGGCCATGGTGGCCACCTCGGGCTGCAGCTTGCCGAGCTTCCTTTCCTGCTCGGCGAGCGTCACCTTGCCCTCGGCCCACGCTTCCTTGAAGCGGCCGGTGCGCGCGAGCGCCTGCACGCGAATGCGGCCGTATTCCACGTAGGACGCGGGCGTCTGGTCGACGTCGACGCGGGCGCGCAGCGCCTCGAGGTGCTCGAGCACGTTCGGCTGCCCCGCCTTGAGCTCGGCCTCGACGAGGGTGACCTCCGCGGCGAGCTCGCGCAGCTCGAGGTGGCCCGCGAGCTCGACGGCGACCTTCGCGCAGCGCAGCGACTCGGCGTAGTCGCGTTGCTCGGCAGCCAGCGTGGTGAGGTCGTTCCAGGTGTCGCTGAGCATCGGGTGACCGGGGCCCAGCAACTTCTCGCGCAGCGCGCGCGATTCCTCGATTTCGACGCGCGCCGCCTCGAGCTCACCCTGCTCGGTCAACACCCAGCCGGCAGCCGCGCGCACCCGCGCCACGTCGAGCGACTCGTCACCCTCGACCTTGCGGTAGAGCGTCAGCGCCCGCCGGTAGGCGTCGAGCGAGAGCGCGCGGCGGCCGTCCTGCCATTCCGCGTCGCCCAGCCCTTCTTCGATGCGCGCCTCGATGAGCGCGTCGCCGCCGATGCGCGCCAGCTTGCCTTGCGCGAGCGCGGCCCAGGTGCGCGCCTCGTCGGGCCGCTGCATGCGCCAGCCGACCAGCGACACCATGCGAGAGAGCACGCGCGCGGCGGTCGGGTCGTCACCGGCCACCTCCGCCGCGCGCACCGCGAGCGCGTACTGCTGGTGCGCGTCGGTGAAGTGGCGCACCTGGTGCTCGAGCTCACCGAGCGCCTCGCGCGCTTCGGCTTCGAGCGCGGGCAGGCGCAGCTCGACCGCGCGCGCCGACACCGCGTCGAGCTCGGCGCGCGGCCCCTCGAAGCGGCCGGCCGAGATGAGCGCGCGCGCGCGGGAGATGCGGTCGGCCAGCGTCGCGGCCTCGTCGCGCAGCTCGGGCGGCGGCAGGCGGCGGTCTTCGAGCTGCTTGATGTTGGCGCACGTCGCGAGCGGCGAGAGCTGGGACGCGGCGGTGCTGGCGCTCGCCACCAACTGCGCGTCGGCCTCGGTGAGCGTCTCGGCGAGCGTGCCGAACTCGGTGAGGCGGTGGTCGAGGCACTCGAAGCGGAGCACCTGCTGACGCTCGGTCTGCTCACCGCGCACCCGCGTCGCCAGGCACGCCTCGGTGCGCGCCTGCGCCCACTCGCGCGCCCACCCGTCGAGGGCTTCGCGCGCCAACAGCCAGCTCGCCTTCGCGTACCCGAGCTTCGTGCCGAGGAAGGCGGCCTCGCCACGGCGCTTCACGTCGTCGTTCCACACGCGGCGCACCAGCTCGTCGGCGCCCTGGCAGCGCGCCTGGTCGTGCGTGCGCAGCCACACCCCTGCACCGACCAGCGCGAGCACGACGACCGCGCCGAGCCCCAGCAGCACGCGCGCGCGGCGGCGGGCGCCCGGGTCGTCAGACAGCGCGGCGAGGAGCACCGACATCGACGCGTGGCGGTCGGCCGGGCTCTTCGCGAGCCCCTTCACCACGATGCGGTGGAGCCAGGGCGGCACGTCGGAGCCCTTCGGCGCGGGCGGCACCGGCGCGCGGCGCGTGGCCTCGGCGAGGTCGGGCAGCGTCTTCCCCTGGAAGGGGCGCTTGCCGTACAGCGCCTCGTAGAGCGAGACGCAGAACGAGAATTGATCAGTCGCCTCGCTGGTCGCCGCGCCGTCGTACTGCTCGGGCGCCATGTAGCCGGGGCTGCCCATCAGCGCGCCGGCCTGCGTGAGCGGCGTCTCGAGGCTGGTGACGCCCGAGCCGCTCGACCCGCTGAAGCTCGCGGTGGGCTCCTCGAGCTCGAGCGCCGGGTTCGACACGGAGCTGGTGGTGCGGCTCGCGCGCGCCAGCCCGAAGTCGGTGACGCGCGGCCGCTCGTCGGCGCCGACGAGCACGTTGGCGGGCTTGAAGTCGCGGTGCACGAGGCCCTTCGCGTGCGCGGCCTCGAGCCCGCGCCCCGCCTCGACGTACATGCGCAGCACCTCGCGCCACGGGCGCTTGGTCTTCACCCACTGCTCGAGGGTGGCGCCGCGCACCAGTTCCATCGCGATGAAGATGCCGTCGGCGAACGGGCCCGAGTCGAAGACCTGCACCACGTTGGGGTGCGCGACCTGCGCCATCGCCTGCGCCTCGCGCAACAGCCGCGCCTGCCCGGTGGTGGACCCCTTGCCCTTCGAGAGGGTCGAGCGGAGCACCTTGATGGCGACGGTGCGCTGCAGCTGCGGGTCGTGCGCGGTGTACACGACGCCCATGCCGCCCTGGCCGAGGCGCTCGAGCACCGCGTAGCGGCCGATGGGGTCTCCGGGCTGCAGCGCTTCGGCGAGCGGCGCAGGCGCCTCACCGCGCACGAGCGTGTCGTTCGGCCCGCTGGCTTCCATGGTCACCGCGCAGACGGGGCAGTGGTCACTCTGCGTGTGGGGACACGCCATCGCCTTCGGCTCAGTGCTTGAGGGTCTGGTGGCCGGCTGGGCCTTCCATGCCGTGCGAGAGCAGGAAGGCGAAGAGCGGGTAGTTCTCGCCGCGCGCGCCGCCGATGAGCTCGAAGTTCCACGCCTGCGAGCCGGGCTGCTCGAGGTCGGGCGAGGCCTGCACGAAGAGCACGTCGGCGCGCTCGATGACCACCTCGCCGACGAGCGACTTGCCGACGATGGCCTGCACCACCGCGCGCCCTTCGTCTTCGTCGAAGAAGTCCCAGTGCACGAGCTCGTTGTCCATCAGCATCACGTCGCTCGAGCCGACGCGGAGCACGCAATTCCGGTGGTCCTGAACCCAGCGCCAGAAGGCGTCGAAGGTGAGCGGGGCGGAGGTGGCGCTGGTCGGCATGGCGCTCGCTATACCTCACCCGCCCCCGCTTCGGGCACGGTACGCTTCGGCGCGATGCTCGCGACCGTCGCCCTGCTCGCGTTGTCTTTGGGACAGAGCCCCGCCGTCGATTCCCAGAGAGACTCCCAGAGAGACACCCCGAAGGACGATTCGCGCTGGGACCTCGCGCCGCAGAAGGCCGACGACGCGATCAGCTTCGACCAGGCGCCTTCGCCCGCGCCGCACCTCGCCGAAGATGGCCGCGTGCGCCGCTTCCTCGGCGCGTTCGCGGCGGGCGCGGTGGGCTACGGCGGCATGCTCGCGCTCGCGGGCGCGGCGACCGACACGGCGTGCCTCGGCTGCGGGGCGACCGCCGGCCAGATCGTGCTGAGCCTCTTCGCGCCGGTGGTGTCGGTGGTGGCGAGCTGGGCGACGTTCTCCCTGATGGGCGGCAACGCGGGCTTCGTCACGCCGTGGATCTCGTTCGTGCCGAGCGCGCTGCTGGGCCTCATTCTCACCGCCGTCGCGGCCGACATGGGCGCGTCGGGCACGGTGGGGCACCTGCCGTACGCCGTCGCGGCGGGCGTGTTCTTGTCGGGCTTCTCGGCGATGGCGCTGGACGTGCGGCACCAGCAACTGGGCGAGCTCGGCGCGGCATCGACGTGGGGCGCGGCCGAGGGTGCGCGCGTCGCGGTCGAGAGCCTGGTGAGCGCAGTGTCGATCGCGAGCGGCGCGTTCATCTCGGCGCTCTTCGCGTTCAGCCTGCTGCCGGTCGCGGTGACGTTGGCGGTGGTGCAGAGCTTCGGCGCGGCGGCCGCGGTGTGGGGCGTGCACACCGCGATGCGAGGCAAGGGCTCCTTCCTCGCGGCGCTGGCGGCGTTCGGCGTGGCGGGCGCGGTGGCGGCGGGCGCGACGGCGGCGACGTTCTTGATCAGCGGGCGGTTCGACCCGTTCAACACCGCGAGCGCCGCGGTCATCGCGATGGACCTGCTGGTGGCGGGGTCGCTGTTCTTCCCGACCATCATTCTCGAGTTGAGCCACACCTCGAACGTCGCGGCGCGGTTGCCGCGGTTCACGATGAGCGCGGCGCCGGTGCGAGAGGGTGGCGTGGTGACCGCCGGCCTCGTGTTCTGACTGGGCGTCTCCGGACTACTGCAGGGTCAGCGAGCTGGTGCCCTTCTCGGTCCCGCTCAAGCCGCTCGTCGTCTCGCGCACCTTGAGCATCGACCCGCCGGTCACGCACGTATCGAAGGTGCGCGTCTTGTTCGGCGTGGTGACGGTGACCACCCCACCGTCGTTGACGAAGGTGCCGGCCTCGTCGAGCGCGCCGGTGCCGGTGACGTTGCAGTCGCAGCCGGTGCGGCCACCCGCGGCCGTGATGCACGTCGCGGTCGGCACCGTCGAGCGCAGCAGGGTCTGGATGCTCGAGCACCCGATGGAAGCGCACGACTGCGGCAGGTTCACGGTGGTGTCGAAGGTCGTCGAGACGTGGCGGGTGACGGCCGGGCCCACGAAGTCGATGCGGCCCGAGAGCGTGGAGTTCGAGCTCACCAACGTCACGCTCGAGCAGTACTGCTTGAAGTCGGCCAGCGGGTCGTCGCCGCACGCGCCCGTGTAGAACCAGGTGCCCTCGAGCACTCCGGCGCACGGGGTGATGATCTGGCAGTTGCCGGTGGTGACCGCGATGGTGGGCGGCGTGCCTGCGTCTTGAGGGCCACCTCCGCCGCCGGTCGCGCTGCCACCGCCCGTCGCGCTGCCACCGCCCGTCGCGCTGCCACCGCCCGTCGCGCTGCCGCCGCCCGTCGCGCTGCCACCGCCGGTCGCGCTGCCGCCGCCGGTCGCGCTGCCGCCACCAGACCCGCCACCGACCGCCGAGCCGCCGCCTGATCCACCATCGATGGCGCAGCCGAGCTTGTTGCCGCACGGCGGAGGCCCGCAGCTGATCAGCCCGACCACCGCGAAGACCACCCCAGCCAGGACGAGCGCGCGCATGGGCTGCGTCCTACCCCAACCCACCTCCTTCTTGAAAAACCCCCGATATGAGTCCCACGGGTCGCGCGTTGGGTGTCTCTTGATGCGTGATTCTTGCCGGACTGTCCTTGAACCCTGCAGGTCTTGCGCGGTGGCGTCAGCCCTGCATTGATGAGGGCTCGCCCCTCGCAGAACCACCGAAGCCTTTTCGTTTCGCGCAGTTCCTCCACGCCGTTCCTCAGAAAACCGAGGTTGAACCATGAAGAAGCGTCTGTTGACCGCTGCACTCGCTGCCTGCCTCTCGTTCGCACCCGCGTGCGCGCCCAACGCCGCCGGTGGTGGCAGCACGGCCAGCGGGTCCATCGGCGTCAGCCATGACGACGCGCTGCTGTTCGCCGCTGACTCCGACCTCGACACGGTCTTCGTGGTCGACGTGAAGACGCAGGAGACGGTGCGCAGCATCAAGGTCGGCCGCCAGCCCGAGAAGCTGCTCGTCGGCCCCGACGACACGGTGTTCGTCAGCAACCGGCTCGATCGCAGCGTGTCGATCATTCGCAAGAACGACACCGAGGGCACGAAGATCGCGGTGGGCGTCGAGCCGACGGGCATGGCGCTCTCGAGCGACGGCCGCACGCTCTACGTCGTCAACGCGACCAGCCTCACCGACAGCGACTTCGGCACGCTGATGGCGATCGACACCAACACCCTGCAGACGAAGTGGGAGACGCCGGTCGGCCAGGAGCCCCGCGCCATCACGCTGATGGGTGACGGCAAGGCGGCCATCTCGCTCTACAAGCAGGGCGACATCGTGATGGTCGACCTCGGCAGCGGCAAGGTCGTGAAGTCGGGCACGGGCGTCTTCAACGCGCTCAACGCCACCGCGCTGGGCATCAACAACGGCACCGGCACGAAGGACGTCGGCGGCGGCGCCTCGCCCGTGCCGTTCGACCCCGCGTTCAACACCGGCCTGCGCACCGCGCGCCCGATGGGCCTCGAGGCGATGACGGTGTCGCCTGACGGCCAGCAGCTCTACGTCGCCTCGCTCATCGCGACCGACGGCGTGCTCAACACCACCCCCGGTGGTGGCGTGAGCGAGCCGATTCCCGGTGGCAGCGCGGGCTACGGCGGCAGCACCTGCGGCACCACGGCCGTCGCGGCGCCGGCGCTGCTCACCTTCGACGACCAGGGCAACGCGCTCGTCGACGACCTGACGACCTGCACCGGCACCGACGCCAACGCGCGCCCGCCGATGCTGCTGACCTCGCCCATCCCCGAGATGCCGGTGCAGGGCGGCAAGGCCATCACGATGGAGACCACGGGCCGCTTCCTCTTCATCGCCAACTTCGAGTCGAACAACGTGGCGGTGGTGCCGACCTCGACGGCGAAGACCAACACCTCGTTCGGCGCGACCAACGACTTCGCGCCGGTGCCCGGTGGCTTCGGGCTGCAGTCGGGCACGGTCAGCCAGCTGATCAGCGTCGGCGAAGGCCCCACGGGCGTCGCGGTGCTGCACGACGGCAAGACGGCCTTCACCTACAACCAGTTCAACCACTCCATCTCGAAGCTGGAGTCGGTGAACGGCCGCGTCTCGAACGTGGGCACCACCAAGGTCACCGGCGAAGAGAAGCTCTCGGCCGAGGCCGTCGCGGGCCGCAAGCTGTTCTTCAGCGCCGTCGACCCCCGCATGAACAACCCGGCGACGGGCATCTCGTGCGGCACGTGCCACCTCGAGGGTCGTGAAGACGGCCACGTGTGGAACTTCCCCGATGGTCCGCGCCAGACCCCGTCGCTCCAGGGCCGCATGCTGATGAAGACCGCGCCCTTCCACTGGAACGGCGAGTTCAGCGACCTGCTCTCGTTCATGACGCACACCGTGACCAACCGCATGGGCGGCTCGGGCGTGTCGCCGGCGATGGAGCAGCAGGTGGCGGCCTTCATCGAGTCGATGCCGGCGGCCGACAACCCGCACAAGGACACCGCGCCCGACGTCATCGCGCGCGGCAAGACGGCGTTCGACAAGGCCGAGTGCGGCACGTGCCACAACGGCGAGACGATGACCGACAACACCTTCGCCGACGTCGGCACCTTCGTGGTGAACGGCCCGGTGACGGACAACCTCTCGTTCCTGCCGCGCGGTGGTCTCAACACCCCGTCGCTGCTCGGCCTGGCGCGCACCGCCCCGTACCTCCACGACGGCAGCGCGCTGACGCTGAAGGCGCGCATCATGACCAACAAGAACCTCAACAAGCACGGCAAGACGTCGCTGCTGAACGACCAGGAGGTCGATGACCTCGTGGCGTACCTGAAGGCGCTCTAAGCCCCTCCAGGAAGGGCTCTGCTGAAACGTGCGACCTCCTCACACCCGTGGGGAGGTCGCTTCGTTTTGCGGGTTTGGTGAAACAGATCGCGCGGGCGTGCTGTCCGTTCGAGCTGCTCATGCTTCCGCCCAACACCAGCCGTGGTCTCGAGCTCCGCGTCGCCAGCCCCTGCAGCGAGAAGTGGGAAGGGATGACGGGCGACGAGCGCGTGCGTCACTGCGCGAAGTGCCGCCTCAACGTCTTCAACCTGAAGGAGATGACCGAGCAGGAGATTCGGGCGCTGCTCCTCAAGAGCGAGGGCAAGGTGTGCGGGCGCGTGTACCGCCGGCCCGACGGCACGGTCATCACGAAGGACTGCCCGACGGGCGTGGCGCGGCTGCGGCGGCGGGCCATCGCGGCCATCACCGCGGCGGCGGCGCTGCTGCTGGGCATGGTCGGTTGGCGGCTGGGCACCTCGCGCGAGTGCCCCACGGGTCCCGGCGCGAGCTGGTTCGACCGCACGGTGGGCGTGAAGTTCTACGAGGGGCGCGAGGCGCTGCGCGACACGAAGACGTTCGGCCCCATCGTGAACGAGCTCTGGCCGCAGGAGGTGACGATGGGCGCGATGGTGGCCATGCCGCCGCCTCCGCTGCCGAAGGGTCCCGGCCCGCAGGTGCTCCCCGAGGAGGCGCCGTGAGCGCGATCAGCCTCCCAACGTCGTCGCCCCCAGGGGCTTCGATTCCTCCTGGCATCAAGGTCGCCATCGCCTCGCCGTGCCGCGTGAAGTGGTCGTCGATGAAGCAGGTCGGTGACGACGCGCGCGTGCGCGAGTGCGGCGACTGCAAGATGAAGGTCTTCACGGTGAGCGAGCTGACCCGCGAGGAGTTCTTCACGCTGCTGCGCGAGCGCGACGCGACGGGCGGGCGGGTGTGCGGGCGCGTCTTCCTGCGCGCCGACGGCACGGTGGTGACGAAGGACTGCCCGGTGGGCCTGCGCAAGAAGGTGTTGGGCGGGCTGGTGACGGGCCTGGCGCTGTTCCTCGCGGTGGTCGGCGTGGGCGTGATGCGTGCGCGGCGCAACGAGTGCCCCACGACGGGCAGCTGGTTCGACCGCGTGGTGACGGCGAAGGTGGTGGCCGCGCGCGAGGAGCTGCGTGACACGAAGATGCTCGGGGCGCTGGTGAACCAGCTCTTCCCGCTGCCGCCGGTGAAGATGATCAAGGGCGACATGGCGTACGTGCCGCCCTCGGCGCCGTCGGGCGGCGCACTGGGGAACCCCTGATGGACACCGTCTTCCAGGTCGGCAAGTGGCGGCAGCTGAAGGTGCGCATCGCCAGCCCGTGCACCGAGTCGTGGGACGAGATGAAGCGCGTCGACGCGGCCGACCGCGTGCGGCACTGCGCGAGCTGCAAGCTGAACGTCTTCAACACACGCAACCTGTCCGAGGCGGAGCTGATGAAGCTGCTCGAGGACACCACCGGGCGGGTGTGCGGGCGCGTGTGGCTGCGGCCCGACGGCACGGCGCTGACGAAGGACTGCCCCGAGGGCGTGGCGCGGGTGCGGCGGCGCGTGGCGGTCGCGTTGTCGCTGGCGGTGTCGGCGGTGTTCGCGGCGCTCGGCTACGGCGTGGTGAAGGGGAAGAAGGCCTGCCAGCTCGGCGGTGACGCGACGTGGTTCGACCGGGTGGTGATGACGCGGGCGTACGAGGCGCGCGAAGAGCTGCGCGACACGAAGACGCTCGGGCCGCTCATCGAGGCGCTCGACCCGCGGCCGGTGGCGATGCCGATGATGGGGAAGATGGTGCGCGTGACGCCGAAGACGCCCGCGCCCTGAACCCCCTCTCCCCGCTGGGGAGAGGGTCGGGGTGAGGGGAGTCACTCCACGGCGAGAAGAAGCGATCGACGACGCTGCCCCCTCTCCCCGCTGGGGAGAGGGTCGGGGTGAGGGGAATCACTTCACGACGAGAAGAAGCCATCGACGACGCTGCCCCCTCTCCCCGCTGGGGAGAGGGTCGGGGTGAGGGGAATCACTTCACCGGCGAGAAAGCTCGCTCACGCCGAACGGCACGCGACGCCACTGGCGAGCCGTGCACGCCGGCGCCGCACCCTGTTCACGCACTCGACATTCTTTGGCAGGTCTCTGTCAGTTTCTTTGGCGACCGGCGAAGCCATACGGTCGAAGTTCATGTCCGCGACTGCCCTGCCCTCACCGACCTGGTCCACCCGCCGTGAGCCGTTCACCGCCGAGGAGCACGCCACCTGGGCCGCCATCGTCGAAGCGCACCGCGCCCGTCGTGATCAGCAGCTGGTGCCACTCTTCCTCGACGGCCTGCGCAAGCTCGAGCTCGACCGCCCGACGATTCCCGACCTCGAGGAAGTGAACGCGCGCCTCGGCAAGCTGACCGGCTGGGCCGGCGTGTACGTGAAGGGCCTCGAAGACGGCGCGGGCTTCTACCAACTGCTCCGCGACAAGAAGTTCCCCATCGGCCACTTCGTGCGCGACCGCCGCGACCTGAACTACACGCCCGCGCCCGACGTGGTGCACGACTTGTACGGCCACATTCCGTTCCACACCGACGCCCGCTACGCCGATTACTGCCAGCGCTACGGCGCCTTCGCGTGCGAGTTCCTCGACGACGCGGTGCGGCTGCGCCGGCTGGAGCGCTACTTCTGGTTCACCAACGAGTTCGCGCTCGTCGAGACGCCGCAGGGCCGCCGCATCTTCGGCGCGGGCATCGCGTCGAGCGTCGGCGAGTGCCTCAAGTCGTTGTCGAGCGAGCCCGAGGTGATTCCGTTCGATGTCGAGCGCATCTGCGCGCAGGAGTTCCGCATCGACCAGATGCAGCCGCGGCTGTTCGTGCTGCAGTCGGTGGATCAGCTCTACGCGTCGTTCGACAAGCTCCAGCGCGTCGTGCGCGCCTGATCAGCGCGAGCTCGCAGGCAGGGTGATGACCACCGGCGTCTCGGCGCCCGCGGTCAGCGTCACCCGCTGCTTCGCGACCAGCTCGTTGTCTTCGAGCGACGCCACCTGCGTCTTGCCGGGCTTGACCCAGTCGGCGACGAACGAGCCGTCTTCCTGCGCGTTCAACAGGTACTCACCGCCGAGATAGACCGGTGCGAACGCGGCCGGCCGTCCGTTGGCGTCGACCACCTTGCCCACCAGCCGCGCCGCGAGCGGGAACGTGATGGCGCCGAGGTTGAGTTCCTTGCCGGGCGCGAGCGCGAGCCGCCTCGTCACCGGCTGATGGCCCGGCGTGCGCAAGATCAGCTCGGTGACCGCCACCGGCACGTCGAACGAGAGCGCGCCGTCGACCGGCGTGAGCTCCAGCTCGTTCAGCTCGCAGTCGGCGCGGGTGAGGGACTCGGGCGCGCGCAGCTCGACGCTCACCTTCTCGCTCGGCGTCTTCAGCTTCAGCGTCGCCGGCGCAGGGAGGCGCAGCTCGAGGGCCTTGCCGGGGGTGACGCGGGTCCACGTTCCGCGGGAGCAGAGCCGCGACGACGACGGACGCACCTCGACGGCGCGCGCGGTCTTCAGCGAAACGTCGAACGTGCCCTGGGCGTCGCCGCTGAACCAACCGGCCCAGCTCGGCGGGTCGACCCACGCCGCGAGCCGTGCCTGGTACTCGGCCTGCGTCTTCGGCGGCGAGAGGTCTTCGGGGCGGCGCCACGGCGCACCGACCGTGCGCACTTCGAGGACTGGCTCGGCGACCGCTCTGCCGCCGGTGTCCACCACGCGCCCCGACATCGACGCGAGCGACGGGAGCGCCACCACGACGTTCTCGGCGCCGGCCTCGACCTCGACGCCCGGCGACCACATCGAGTCGAACGAGTCGGCGAGCACGGCCCAGCGGCCGCTGGTGGTGTTGGAAAAGAAGAACGACCCCGTCTCGTCGGTGGCCTGGAGCCGCAGTTGGTGCTCTCCGTCGGCGGAGATGATCGCCACCCGCGTGCGCGGCGCGGGCCGGCCCTGGCCATCGACGACCTTCCCACGCAGCGGCAAGCCGGCCACGAAGCGAATGACGAAGGGGCCGTCTCCGTCGGCGCTGAGGCCCTCGGTGCCGAGCGAACGGTGGCCGGCGCTGATGCTCGCGCCCTGCTCGACGCCGTCGAAGGTCACCCAGCCCGCGGCGTCGGGGTGCTTCATCGGCGCGCCAGCGAACTGCGCGGTGCCGCACAGCGGGCTCGGGTTGAGCAGCCGCACCTCGGTCTGCGGCGGCGCGGGCTGGGTGCCCACCAACACCTGCACCTTCACCGTTCGCGGCGGCGGCTTCTGTGGACTCTGCGCCAGCAGCACGAGGACCGACGCGAGGGCGAACATGCGCCGAGCCTAGCGCTCCGCGGCTCAGTTCCCCGCGTCGGTCTCGGGCGGCAGGCCCGCATCGACCCCGGCATCGACGCCCGCATCGGCCGCGCCCGCGGAGTTGCGCCGCAACTTCCACTTGCCGCGCTCGGCCTCGGGCTCGGTGACCACCACGCCGTTGCGCTCGTACTTCCATGCGCCGACCTTCTCGCCGCGCGCGTAGCGCCCCTCTGACATCACGCCGCCATCGGCGAGCCAGCTCGTCCACAGCCCGTCGGGCTTGCCGCCCAGGTACGCGCCCTCGAAGCGCTTCTGCCCGTTGCGCCACGAGCCGCTCCACGGCCCTTCTTCGACGCCACCGTCGAACGTGCCCTGCATCATCACGCTGCCGTTGTCGTGGAAGTACTTCCACGTGCCGACCGGCTTGCCCTCGAAGAGTGGACCCTGCTTCTCGATGCCACCGCTCGGGTGCCAGAAGGTCCACACGCCCATCGGCACCGCGTCGATGGAATCGTCTTCGCGCGCGCGGCACACGAGGCACCCCAGCGAGCGGTTCTCACCGTCGGCCTTCCACACGCCGCCCATCTCGACGCAGCTCTTCGCGGCCGCGTCCTGGTCGACGCCCTCGACGTACTCGACGTCACGCCACGCCTCGCCGGTCGACCAGAACGTCTTCCACTGGCCCTCGTTGCGAATGCCGATGCGCTGGCCCTTCTCGCTGACCTTGCCGGTGGGGTGGTACTCGGTCCACTCGCCGTTGGGCCGGTCGTCGACCATCGGGCCCTCGCTCTTGAGCTGCTTGCCCCAGCGCCAGAACGTCCACTTCCCGGTGCGCTCGCCGTCGGCGTAGTGGCCGACCCAGTCGGGATCTCCGCTCTGGTAGTACGCGCGCCACTCGCCGACGGCCTGGCCCTTCTTGTACTGGCCGACGAGGCGACGCTGCCCGTTGGTGTGGAACCAGACGTACGGGCCGTCGCGCCGGCACTCGGCGTAGTTTTCCTCGACCATGATGCGGCCCTCTTCGCTCGAGGTGCGCCACGTGCCGACGGGGCAGCCGCTCTCGTACGCGCCCTGCTCGGCCATGCGGCCGTTGGGGTGGAAGACCTGCCAGTCACCGGTGCCTTCGCGAATCGTCGACGCGCCGTAGAGCGAGCCATCGACGCCGCGCCACTCGTGGCGGCCCTTCGGCAGCCCGTCTTCGTAGAGCCCGCGGCGGAGTCGCTCGCCCGTCGGGTGGAACTCCTCGTACACGCCGTCGAGGCGGCCCTTCTTGTACGTGCCGCGCCAGCGCAGCTTCCCGTTGCCGTCGTAGCCGGTCCACTGGCCCTCGTTGCGGTTGTGCACGAGGCAACCTTCCGAGCGCTTCTTGAACTCCACGACCCACTCGCCGCCGAGCGTGTCGCACGCGTCAGGGCCCTCACCGACGCGGCGGCCAGCCTTGAACTGCACCTCGCGCCACTTGTCGCCGCGCGGGAGGTACTCGGTGAAGGTGCCCTCGGCGAAGCCCTTCACGTACGGGCCCTCGAGGTGCTTCAGGCCGGTGTCGGAGTGGTAGAGGATCCACGTGCCGGTCTCGCGGCCGTCTTCGTAGCTGCCCTCGCGTTCCTTCTTTCCCTCTTCGTTCCAGAAGGTCCACGGGCCTGTGCGGCGGCCGTTCTTCCACGCGCCGCGTTCCATCACCTGGCAGTGCTCGAAGTACTTCACCGACGGGCCGTCGCGCTTGCCGTTCTTCCACGTGGTGCGCTCGATGAGCTGGCCGCCGCCGAGCTTCAATTCCCACACGCCCTCGTTCTGCGCCTTGATGCGGCAGCCGCTCTGGCCGTTGGGCAGCGTGGTCCACGTGCCCTTCGCGTCGGCGCACTCGGCGCGCGTGCTGATGGGCTCGGCGAGCGCGAGCGACGCGAAGCAGAGGGTGAGGAAGGCGAAGCGAATCATGGGCCGAGGAGTTTCTTGAGCGCCTGGTCAGCGCCGACGCGCACCGGGCTGCCATCGAGGCTGCGCAGGTCGCTCTGGGTGAGCGAGATGCGGGGGGAGAACGCGGCGGCCGCGAAGGCCCCGAGCGCCTTGTCGGCGTCGTCACCGCCCGCGCACGCGAGCTGGCTGCCGCTGTCGTCGAGCAGGCAGAGGTCGGCGCCCTTCGGCCGGCCGGTGATCATCACGCGAAACGGCGCCTTGCTCAGCACCTCGAAGCGCGGGTTGCGCGACACGCGCGAGACCAGGTCCTTCGCGACCTGCGATTGATCAGCGCTCACCATCACCGGCACCTGCAGGCGCAGCATGCGGAACGCGGTGGGCCAGCGCTGCAACAGTTCCTGCTGATCAGCCCGCGCGTCGGTGGCGTGGCCGAGGCGGCGCAGGCATTCAGAGCGAATCGCGGTCAACCGCCAGCGCCACAGCGCGTCGCGCTTGGGCATCTTCTCGAGCGAGCCCTCGACGAGGCGCTGCGCGTCCTTCCAGTTGCCTTCCTTGAACGCCACCTCGCCCTCGAGCGCGTCGAGGTACGGCACCGCCTCGGGGAACGGCGCGTCGATGGTGCGCGCGCGCTTGATGGACGCGCGCATCACGCCGGTGCCGACCACCTCGATGAGGTCTCCGGTGCGCCAGTGTGCCCAGTCGCTGACCTCGCCCATCGCCGGACGCGTGAGGAGGAGCAGCCGGTCATCGGCGCTGAGCAGCTGCACCAGCGCGCGGCGTACTTCCCAGCGGGCGGCGACGAGGCGCGCGAGCTCGGGGGCCATCGACGCGGCGCCGTTGGGGAGCGGGGCCATGGCCATCGTCTCCTCGAGCTGCGTGATGCGGCCGTCGAGGGCGAAGGCGTAGCGGAGCGCGCGGGTGAGGCGTTCGATTTCCATCGAGCTCGAGCTGGCGCCCATGCGCTGCTGCTGGCCGTAGAGTTCCTGCGCGAGCTTGGCGGCCTCGGCGTTCTGACCGACGGCCTCGAGCAGATCGACCAGCACGCCGCGGCGCACGAGCGCGAAGTGCGGGCGGTAGCGCTTCTCGATGTACGAGCTCTTCGACGATTCGAGCGCGGCGACGGCCTGCTGGAACTGCCCCTCGATGATGGCGAGCGAGGCGATCTGGTTGTCGACCGGGTCGATGCAGTCCTTCAGCTTGCGCGCCTTGGCCGAGAGCTGTTCGGCCTCTTCGAGCTTGAGGCGCGTGAAGGCGGCGCTCGCCGCGTTGCGCACGATGGTGCAGTTGCGGCCGCCGGTCGCGTCGACGCCGGCCATCGACCACTTGTAGGTGCCCTCGCGGTCGTGCTCTTCGAACGCGATGGACAGGAGGCCGTTGTAGCCGTCGGCGCGGTCACCCTCGTCGTCGCTGGCGGCGAGCTTGGTGGCGATTTCGCGCGCCTCGTTCATGTGGCCTGACTTGAAGAGCGGCCAGATGCGCATGTACGGCGGCGCGGGCCCGAATTTCTCGTCGAAGCGATCGAGCACCGCGAGCGCCTCTTCGTTGCGGTTCATCTCGGCGAGGATGAAGTGTTCCTCGAGCATGAGCTTGATGCCCCACTCGCGGTCTTGATCATCGAGCAGCTTCTCGGCCTTGCGCACCCAGGCCAGCGCGCGCGGGTGGTTGCCCTCTTCGTCGTGGTGGATGCGTGCCATCGCCCACGTCGCGGGGAAGCTGTCCGGTGACTTCTCGAGGATCTTCTCGGCCTTGTCGCGGGCCTTGATGAAGTGCTGCTGATCGACCTCGTCGAGGAGCGCGCGCTCCTCGGCCGTGAAGTCGGACCCGAAGCCGGCGGCGAACGCCGTCTGGATCAGCAGCGCGAAGAACATCAGGCCGCTCCGAGCGTCGCGCGCGAGAGCTTCTCGATGGGGCCCTTGAGCGCGTCCTTCACGAGCACGTCGGCGAGCACGCCCGGCATCAGCTCGAGGCGGTGCGCGAAGAGCGGCATCGAGAGCGCCTCGATGTCTTCCGACGAGACGTAGTCGCGGCCCTTGAGCACGGCGCGCATCTGCAGCGCGGGAATGGCCTGCACGAGGCAGCGGGTCGAGACGCCCTGGCGGGTGCGGCGCGGGTCACGCAGGCCCGCGGCGATGTCGACGAGGCACTGCTGGATCGACGGCGCGACGGCGACGGTGGTGCGCATCACCTGGCGCGCGGCGATGACCTCGGCGCGGTTGATCTGCGGCAGCTCGGCCTGGGTGCGCGGCTGGCCCCACGTCTTGAGCACCTGCAGCTCGCTGGCGGCGTCGATGTGCTTCATCGAGAGCTTGAAGA
Organism: Myxococcaceae bacterium; assembly: GCA_046351675.1. Lineage (GTDB taxonomy): Bacteria > Myxococcota > Myxococcia > Myxococcales > Myxococcaceae > Archangium_A. The sequence goes on along the minus strand of JAXLYB010000002.1, from coordinate 577,144 downwards.
GGAAGCGGTCGAGCTGGGCGAGCGGCAGCGGGTAGGTGCCGACCGAGTCGAGCGGGTTCTGCGTGGCGATGACGAAGAAGAGGTCGTCGAGGCGGTGGCTCACGTTGTCGACGGTCACCTGCTTCTCGGCCATCGCCTCGAGCAGCGCCGACTGCACCTTGGGCGAGGTGCGGTTGATCTCGTCGACCAGCAGCACCGAGGCGAACACCGGGCCGCGGCGGAAGGTGAAGGTGTTGGTGGTGGGCTCGAACATCGTCACGCCGGTGACGTCGCTGGGCAGCAGGTCGGGCGTGAACTGCACGCGGCGGAAGGTGGGGATCTCGCGCTGCGTCTCCTCGACGAAGCCGTGGCCGAGCGCCTTGGCGAGCGTGGTCTTGCCCGAGCCCGGGTAGTCCTCGAGCAACACGTGGCCGTCGGCGAACAGCGCGATGAGCACCAGCTCGATGATGTCGTCGCGGCCGATGACGTCGTAGCGCATGCGGTCGCGCAGGCGGCCAGCGAGGGTGCGCACGTCGTCGAGGGTCATGGCGGGAAGCATGGTGGACGGCTCCAGTCAGCGGGTCAGCGGGTGAACCACCACCCGACGGGGTTGAAGAAGGCACCCACGCGCTGCACGACGGGCGTGGATTTGGACAGTTCGGCGTTGGCCTGCGCGGCGAGCGAGCGCACCTGCGCGTGGAGCGCGGGGTCGTCGTGGCCGAGCGTGAGCTGCAGGTGCGCGCGGGTGAGCGGCACGAAGCTGGGCACCTTGGGTGCGAGGCGTTCGGCGTGACGCTCGCGGCTTTCCCCGCGCTGGCGCTGCTCGCCGAGGTCGGACAGGCGATCGAGCACTGCGCGGTACACGAGGCGGTGGTTGCGCTGCGCGAGGCGGCGGCTGAGCTTGATGCCGAAGGCGATGATCAACGCGCTGATCAACAGCGTGAGCGTGCCGAAGCCGAGCGCGGCCCAGGGAATCTCGAAGGGCGTGGTGTCTTCGAGGCCGCTCGGGGGCTGGCCGCGGGCGAGCTCGCCGAGCGCGGACTCGAGGTCCTGGTCGACGTGCATCGGCGGCGGCTCGTCGGACCGCTCGGGCACGATGTCGAAGGTCACCCAGCCGACGCCCTCGACGAAGATCTCCGGCCAGGCGTGGGCTTCGTTCGAGAAGATGAGCACCGCCGAGCCCGCGCCGCGCTGCTGGGTCGACACGCCGTAGCCGATGGCGACGCGCGCGGGGATGCCCTGGGCGCGGAGCAGGAACACCGCCGCGTGGGCGAAGTGCACGCAGTAGCCCTTCATCTCTCCGAAGAGGAACGCGGCCACCGGGTCGTCGCCGTTCAGGTTCTTCTCGGCCAGCGAATAGAAGCCCTCGTGCTCGAGGTACTGCTTGATGGCGAGCGCCTTGACGATCTCGTCGCCGACGAAGCGCGGGTCGACGTCGCGGACGATCTCATCGGCCAGCTCGCGGTAGCGCGGGTCGGCTGGCACCGCCGTGTAATAGGCGAGGCGCTCGGGGCTCCAGTCGGTGGGAATGGCGTTGCGGCCGAGCATGCGCTCGATGGGCCGCAGCAGGAATTGCGAGCGCACGTCGTACGCGGCGACGAAGCGGCGCGGGTTGGGGTTGGGCAGCGGCGAGAACTCGAGCGGGAACGCGACGCCTGGCAGCTGCGCGTGGTCGGCGAGCAGGAACATCGAGGTGCGCAGCTCGCGGTGGAACTCCGGTGCCTGCGGCGTCTTCACCTGCACCGGGCTGCCCGCGGGGAACTTCTGCGGCACGTCGGTATCGAAGGTGCCGTCCTGGTCTTCGACGAGGCGGTCGCCGACCAGCTTCGAGCGCACCGCCTGGCGGAAGTAGAGCGCGTCGGTGTCGGGCAGGTCGTCGTGGAGCACCGCGACCGCGATGGGGTCGGGCGGCTTGCCTCCGCTGCCACCGCCGCCGCCGTTCTTGTCTTTGTTCTTCTGGTCGTCGTTCTTGTCGCTGTTGCCGTCGGCGGTGAGGTCGTCCTCTTTCGAGACCGCGACCTTGGGCGGCGTGCTGAGCAGCAACACGAGGATGCCGCCGAGGAAGAGCAGCAGCATCGCGGCGAGGCGGCGTGCACGGCTGGCGCGGAGGAGGAGCAGCGCCGAGATGGCCATCGCGGTGACGCCGAAGACCGCGAGCACGGCGTCGGGTTCGATGCCGTGGCTCCAGGCCCAGTCGCTCAGGAAGCGCGGCTGGTGGATGCGCATGTGGCGGTGGTCGCGGAAGGCGTGCGCGACGGCGCCGACGACGACGGCGAGCTCGAGCACCGAGACCGCGTGCCAGCGCGAGGAGGCGAGGCGCAGCGCGAGGAAGAAGCCGAAGGTGGTGAGGCCGAGGACCAGCGCGTCGGCGAGCGGGAGCGTGAGGCCGGGCGGGAGGAAGCTCGCGAAGGAGGTGAGGAGGGATGCGCCGATTTGGCCGAGGGCGGCGAGCACCAGGCCCGCGACGAGCCAGGAGCCCATGCGGATCGCGGCGCCTTCGAGGCGGAACGCGAGGGCGGAGGAGGCGAGCACGCCCAGGACCGCGGCGGTGAGGCCGAGCGGGGTGGCGAGCGACCAGAAGTAGACGGTGACCGCGCCCGAGAGGAGGAGCGCCTTGAGCACCGACATGGTGTGCGAGTCGCGGCGCATCAGGGTTTCCCCTCACCCCGACCCTCTCCCCCTCGGGGGGAGAGGGAGACAGTGGCTGCGAGCGGCGTGGGTGCCTTGAGCACCGACATGGAGTGCGAGTCGTGGCGCAGGGGTTTCCCCTCACCCCGACCCTCTCCCCCTCGGGGAGAGAGGGAGAACGTCGCTGCGCGCGTGGGCGCCTCGTGCGCGGACTTCGTGTTCGCGTCGCGACGCATCAGAGCACCTGCCCTGTGCCGCGGTGGAGGACTCGCACTGGCATGCCCTCGGCTTCGAGCGCGTGCTTGAGCTTCGCGAGGCCCGGGCGCTGCGAGTCGAGTTCCTTCTCGGGCTGGAAGAGGAATTTCTCGAGGCGGTTCTTCGCGCGGCTCGGCTCGCCGGCCTGGTCGACGCCGATGATCACCGTCGCGTCGAGGCCGTGGTTGCGCACGAAGCCGCTCACGCGCTGGCGCCACTCGCCATCGGTGGCAGGCGCGAAGATGAGACACGAGTGCAGGCGCCCCGGGTCGATCTGCGAGGCGAGCCCTTCGAGCGAGCTGCCGCCGTTCTGCTTTTCCTTCGCGGAGTCGACGATCTGCTCGATGGCCTCTCCGGGCGTGCGCGCGGGCGCGGCGGCACCGTCGGCGGAGAAGACGAGGTCGGTGCCGAGCAAGCCGGCCTCGAGGTACAGCCGCGCGGCGCCGGCGCTGGCCTCGTCATCGGGCCCGGCGACGAAGAAGGCGACGTTGACGGGTCCCGGCGCGAGCGCGCGCTCGGGCATGCGCACCAGCAGCTTGCGGCTGCGCGCGAAGACCTTCCACAGCACGTGCTTCACCGGGTCGCCGTGTGCGTACTGGCGCATCTCGACGAGATCGCCCTCGGCGCGGCCGGTGGGGTTCGCGAGCGCGTCGCCCTGCGCGCGGCCGGCAGCGAGCGTGGCGCCCTGCTTGGCGGCGGCGGGGGCGATGCGCAGCGAGACGTGCCAGCTCAGGTCGAAGGTGAGCTGCGCGAGGCCGAACACGTCCTTCACGGTGAAGCGGCGCGTGACGTTCTCGTAGCGGCCGCGCTCGTCGAGCGTGACGACCTCGCTCAACACGCCGTCGAGCTCTTCGAGGGTGACGTGCGCGCCGGGCGGCTCGACCCATTCGAGCGTGACGTCGAGCACCAGCCAGCGACGGAGCGCGGGGAAGCGGAAGTGCGTGCCGTTGGGGCGCTGCGTCTCGAGGCTCTCGGGCAGGCCGGCGTCGAGGCGCTTGAGGTGGCGGCGCAACGAGAGCGTGCCGAGCGTGACCACCAGCACGCAGACGGCGATGAGGCCGCCCGCCACGAGACCGGCCGGGTAGAGGAGGAAGTCGCCTTCGTTCGGCGAGAAGAGGAAGACGATGATCAGCGCCAGCGCGAGGAGGATCAGCGCGCCGATGCGCAGCGGGAACAGTCGGCGGAAGTTCCCCCACCAGCGCCTGAGGAGCCGCTTCATCGGGCGACAGATGTAACACCAACCACGCGGGCGCACGCCGCCGAAACGAGTGGGCGGCGGCCGGAACAAGAAGCGCGCTGCTGGTGTTGAAGGGACTTCAGTTTTGCGGGGCGTCGCAGACCAGCCAGCCGAGCATCGCCGCGCGCTCGGTGGCGGTGAGCGTGACGCCTCCGTCGGCCTGCGGCATGCGGCAGGAGAAGACCTGGCGGAGCATGGTGGTTCGTTGGGCGTGCACCTGGTCCCACGTCACGAGCGTGGGCGCGTTCTGGCCGGCGGCGTGGCACTGCAGGCAGGTGCGCTGCATCGTGGGCTGCACGTCGGTCGCCCAGCTCGGCGCCGGCGAGGGGCACGTCGCGGGGAGATCATTCGGGCACGTCGTCATCGGCGTGGTGCCGCAGGCCGAGAGCGACGCGATGAAGAGCAGGACGGCGGTGCGACGTCTCACGTTCGGCATCATGTCTCCCTCTCCTCCTGAGGAGGAGAGGGTTGGGGTGAGGAGAGACACCTCAGGGTGTTGCTTCGACGGTTTACTCCTCACCCCGACCCTCTCCTCTGAAGAGGAGAGGGAGATCAGCGCCGGCGCAACACGCAGCCCAACGCCTTGGTCTGTGCATTGGGCACCTCGCGCCCACCGAGCACCGCCTCGAGCGCATCCCGCAAGAACGGAGTCGCGGTCTCGGTCAGCGTCACACGGTCGCTGTCGATGCCGCCGAGGTAACGCGTCACGCCCTGGCGATCGATGACCGCCACGGTCGTGGTGAAGCGCGCCCCGAGCGCATCGGCCCACGTGCCCTCGACGTCGACCACCAGCGGAAACGGGTACTGCCGCCGCGCCGCTTGCTCCGTCGCCTTCTCGATCGACGCATTGCTCTGCGCATCGACGGCGATGAAGTGCACCCCGCGCCCCTCGTACGCCTTCACCAGCTCGAGGAACCGCGCGTCGTGCGAGCGCTGCACCGGGCACTCCGCGGAGAAGAAGAGCACCACCGTCAGCTCGTGCGCCGCGACCTCGGCAGCCAGCGAGATCGACCCACCACCGGTGGCCGGCAGCGACGTCGCCGGCAGCGCGTGAAGCAACAGCGACAAGAGCAGGGTCATGACCAGGTCCTCATCAACAACACCGAGAGCGTGACGGCGCCGAGCTCGTTGAACCCGAACGGCAACGTGCCCGACACCGCCGCCTGCAACCGCCACCGATCATCGATCGGCGTCGCGAGCGCGAACGAGAGTGAATTCCTCCAGCGTGCCGTGTCCGGCCTCCAGCGCAGCGCGCCGCCCTCATCCGTGAGCCACGAGGGCAGCGTACCGCTCGAAGCGAGAGACAGCGCGAGCGCGAGCTCTGACTCGAAGGTCCACGCGACCGCCGCGCCGAGCGAGAGCCCGGGCCCGAACACCTGCGTCACCGCACCGACCGTGCGCGGCAACTTGCCGTGCGCGAGCGCCATGCCCTGCAGCGTGAGCGAGCCGAAGCGCTGCTCCACCGCGCCGCCCACCGAGAGCTGCCACGCGCCGGTGCCCACCGCGTCCGCGCCGAGCGGCAGGTGCGACTGCTCGGGAGGCACCCCGGTCGGCGCCGTGACGGAGAAGAGGAGCGCCGAGCCCGGGCGGCTCGCCGACTCACCCGCGAGCAGGAAGTCGTGCCGCGCCGAGACCACGAGGTCGCCGAGCGAGACCGCGCCTTCCGAGAGGCCGGGCACCCAGCGCGCCCCGACGTCGAGCGGCAACGACCAGGTGAGCTGACCGCTCTCCCCCAGGCGCATGGTGTGGTGCAGCGTGAGCACTCCATCGAGCGCGCCTGACCCGCTCGCGTTTCCCGCGAAGACCCCGCGCGCGTCGAGGCTGCCCGCCTGCAGCGAGCCCTTCACGTCGACGCCGACCAGCGCGTCCTCGTGCGGCGTCAGGCGCGCCGGTGAGAGCAGGCTCGCTCCCGCACAGCACGCCTGCGCCGACGCCCGGGTGCCGGCGAGGAGCACCACCGCGAGGAGCACCGCTTCAGCGCACCTCGACGTTGAAGATCGCGTCGTCATCGACGGCTCCGTGAAGGGCGCACCGCAATTCCCACTGCCCCGGCATCGCGAGCGTGAGCGACGAGATGATGAAGCCGCTCTCGTCGCGCTCGATGGTCGGCCGCACCGTGCTGCCGTGGCCCATCACCGGCATCCACGGTGTCAGCTCGAGCGACTCGACGTCGCCGCTGACCTCGACGCGCACCTGGTTCACCCCGCGCGCGAGCGGATGCCCCACCTGCTCGAAGAGCCGCAGCTCGAGCCCGTGCGTCGACTGCACGACCTGGCTCGCCTCGCTCGAGAACCCGCCGCTGCCCGTGTCGACCGGCCCACCGCACGCAGTCGCGCACGCGAGAGCCAACACCGTGAGTGCGGCTCTCATGGCACGCTGAAGGCGAAGGTGACGTGGCCGTGCGGCGAGTCTTCCGCGATGTCGGTGCACTGCTCGGCGAAGTGGAACTTGAGGTTCCAGTTGCCCGGCAGGTCGAAGCGCACGGGGCCGATGGTGTACACGCCGCCGCCCAGCGACTTCGTCTCCGCGTTCGAGTTCGGCGCCGGGTGCGTCTCGCCGAGCGACGCCTCGAGCTCCGGGTCGAGATCGAGCGCCGGCATGCCGTCGACCTTGCGCGTGACGGTGACGGTGAAGGTGACGTCGGTGTTCGTGGCGATGGGCTTGGCGCTGTACTTCACGTGGTACTTGCAGTCGTCGTCATCGGCCTCGGCGTTGAACCGCACTTCAGCCGCTTCCATCATCGACATGCCGCCGTCGCTGGCGACGTTGCACGAGGCGGGGTTGGGGGTGACGACGGTCGAGCCGCAGTGCTTGTCCTCTTCGCCGAGGAGAGGACCTGCGTAGCAACCTGACAACACGATGAACGACGAGACACACGCGAGCGTGCGTGGAGACATGAGGCAAACCTCGAAAGAAAGTGAGTTGAGAACAGCCGTGAAGTGAACGTGACGAGACTGCTCAGGCCGCTCGGGGCGGTGGCGCTCTCACGTCTGCGACTTCACGCGACTGCAGGGCCCGCGCGGACCACGCGAGCGTCCAACTCAACGGCGTCGGGGCCGTGGCGGCCTCGGGCTCGGGCAACGTCACCCACGTCAGCAGCGGCAGCGAGAGCTCGGAGGGCAGGCCACAGCCCGGAGACTGCTTCGAGACACACGGCCGGCCGTCATCGCTCGCCGGCGTGCTCTTCGCGTGACCGCGCGCGCCGTGCGACTTGCACTTGCAGACCTTGCCCTTCGAGACGCAGCAGCACGCCTCGCGTTCGGGCATCGCGCCCATCGCGACCACCGCGAGCTGGAACCCCAGCAGCAGCAAGGTGACGACGCGTTGGGCGACGGCGAGCACGCCCCGTTCAGAGCACAGACCCCGGCCCCCGACGAGGCTTCGCTGCGTGGCACAATGCCGCCGGATGCCGTGCATTCCGAGCTACCACGAGCAAATGTGGGACCAGTCGAACCTGGGCATCCGCGTCGCACGCGAAGAGCTCAAGCGGCTGATTCCCTTGCTGGAGGTCAGTCGCGCGGTGGTCGCCGAAGCCCTGGAGAGCGCGCCGGAGTTGCGGGGGCTGACGGTCGCGGCAAGTTGGGACGCAAAGGCTGCGTCGTTGCTCGAGGACGCGCGCCGGCCCGACGTGGTGGCTGATCACTCGCCGACCGAAGCGGAGATCGAAGCCCGCCGCGACGAAGCCGAGCGCTGCCGCAAGCTGTGGCGGAGCGTCGAAGAGCACCTCTGCGAGGCCGGCGTGCTCGCCTTTCGCGCGAAGGACCGCGTGAAGAGTGAGAACGCCAAGGCGTGGAAGAAGCTGCTCGACCACCACGCGCGTCACCGCGAGGCCGACCGCAAGGCGAAGCTCGCGGAGCTGCGCAAGTCGCTGCGCGAGCTGAAGAAGGACGTTGGCGACGAGGCGCGGCGCGGGGTCACCGGGTTCTTCGACGACGTCACTTCGCGCGAAGACGCAGTGCGCGAGCACGCGTCGGCGTTGCGCGAGAGCCGGCGAGGTCCACGCGCGGCGCTGGAGCAGGAGATCGCCCGCCTCAAGGCGCTGCCACTCGACGTGCTTTGCGCCAGCCGCGAGGTGCTCGAACGTCCGCGGCCCAGCGCGCCACCGTCTGCCGCGCCCGACGTGCGTGCCGCCCGCCTCGCAGAACTGAACGCACTCCACCTCGCGGCGATGCACCACCGCAGCGCTCTCGAGGCCCGGGCCCGGGAGCGCGCGCACGCCCGCGGCCAGTTCTTCGACGACGTCACTTCGCGAGAGGACGCGGTGAACGAAGAAGGTGGTGCCGAGCTCGAGGCCGCGCGCGCGGAAGAGCGCCGGCTCGAGAACGAAGTACGCCGCGTCGCACGGTTGCCGGCCAGCGACTTCGAGCGCTGATCAATGGAGACGGCCGAGGGCAGCGGGGTAAATCCTCGACATGCCCTGCATCCCGAGCTGGCACGAGCAGCTGTGGATGCGCGAGGGCGATGCCATCACCACCACTGCGAACCGGCTCGCGTCGCAGGCGCCGCTGCTCGAGAAGGTGCTGCCGGTCGTGTCCGACGCGCTGCTGACGAGGCCCGAGCTCGCCGAGCGCCCCGAGGCGAAGGACTGGCGAGCGCGTGCCGAGGCCGCGTTGGTCGGGGCCGCGAGGTGGAAGGACTGGGTCCAGTCGCCGAACACGATGGAAGAGGTCGATGCGCGCGTCGCCGGGAAGGACGGGCTGCGCGCGGCCTTCGCTGCAGTCGAGCAGACGTTGTGCGAGGCCGGCGTGCTGGTGTTTCTCGCCGGTGGCGGCACGCTCGCGCCCGCCGCGCCCGCGGTGACGGTCGACTCGCGCGCGAAGGAATTGCTCGAGCACCACGAGTGGCACCGCACGAGTGACCGCGACGCGAAGCTCGCCGAGCTGCGCGCCGCCCTGGCCGAGGTCGAGGGTCAGTTCCGCTCGCGGGAAGAGGTCGCGCGCAAGACGGTGTACGCGCGTGGCGAGTTCTTCGACGACGCGACGTCACGCGAAGACGCCGTGCTCGAGGAAGGGGGGTCGGAGCTGAAGGCGCTGCGTGACGAAGGTGCCCGGCTCTCGCGGGAAATCGAACGGATCAGTGCGCTGCGCCGCGACGAGCTGCTCGGCAGCCGCGACCTGTTCTGATCAATCGGCTTCGACCAGCGTCACCTTGCAGTCGTAGGTGGGGTTGGTGAGGTCGACCACGTCCATCTCTCCGGTGACCTCGTCGAAGCGGCCGAGCATGCCGGGGAAGCGCGGCGCCCCGTTGGCGTTGCCCAGGCCCGACAACATGCTCAGCGCGGTCATGGTGATCATTCCCAGCGCCGCGCGGCCATCGAGCTTCCCGGGCTTCACCGCGCGGCGGAACTTCAAGATGCCGTCGAAGCGCCACACGCTGCGCAGCGCGCGTTCGCGGGCGCCAGCGTCGAAGCCGAGCGTGACCACGATGCCGCCCGCACGCTCGGTCACCCACGCGTCGAACGGTCGCAGGCCGCTGGGGCGCACCAGCTCGACGTGCTCCACCGCGCCGAGCGCGTTCTGCCGAATCTCGACCAGCGCGTAGAGCTCGAGGCCCGCACGGCCGTCGGCGAATTCCTGCAGGCGCGCACCGGCCGACAAGAAGCTGCCGAGGGCGAGTGCGTCGGGGCTGCCGCGGCTCATCGCGTCGGCGAGCGCGCTGGGACGCTCGATGCTCTCGAGGCGCCCTTCGGGCTCGGCGTAGGGCGCGCCCGTCTTTCCGTAGCGCTCGGCGCCTGCGAGCCACGAGTCCTTGAACGCGGTGGCGACCTCCTTCGCGGAGTTGGTGTCGATGAAGGCCGGCACCTCGGCCGTCGCCGCGCGCAGCTCGCGTCCGAGCACACCGTACGCGGGGTCGGGCAGGCCGTTCTGCGCGCGCGCCTGCGCGAAGCCCGACTGGAGCCACGAGCCGAGCCGCGCCTCGACGCGCGCCTGCTCGTCGGCGCGGAGCTCTTCGTCGGACGGCAGGTCGCCTGGGTGCAGCGTGATGCCGCGAGGCCGCTCGACCACGCCGGGGAGCGATGGCGCGACGTTGGTCACGGGGTTCAAGGACTCGACGCGTGGACCGTCGGTCGCGCTCGACGCGGTGGAGCTCGGTGCGCCGGCGGTTGCGCTCCCAGAAGGGAGCTTCACTTCGGCGACGGGCGTCGACGGCGCGCGGTCAGTGGCGCTCGCAGGCAGAGGCTTCACCTCGGCAACGGGCATCGACGGTTTCACGGACGCGGTGGAAGTCGGCGCCGCGTCAGCGGTTGCGCTCGCAGGCAGAGGCTTCACCTCGGCGAAGGGCGTCGGAGGCGCGGTGGAGCTCGGTGCTGCGCTCACAGGCGGAGGCTTCGCCTCCGCGAGGGGTGTCGCAGGTGCAGTCGCGCTCGCAGGCGGAGGCTTCACTTCGGCGACGGGCGTCGGAAGCGTCGCACGCGGCGTCTTCTTCGCTCCGACGGCAGGCCGCGCAGGCGTCGAACTCGGCAACGGAGGCTTCAGCCGTGGCTCCTCCACTTCGAGCCACCGCACTTCGGTGAGCTGCACCGGCGAGGAACGGCGCGGCGGCACGGGAGGCGTCGCCGAGGCGAGCATCAGCCCCACGACACACGCGTGCACCGCCAGCGAGGCCGCGACCGCACCGAGCACGCGACGACGGGCAGCGTGGCGCACGGGGCTTCTACGGCCGCCTCGTCACCTCATTGCGTGCGTCACGGGCACACGTAGAGCGGCGGCGAAGCGGACTCGAGGCTCGCGCCGCTCGGCGGCACCGCACTGGTGCCGAAGTCGTGAATGCCTCCGTCGTAGACGTACGTGTAGAGCGGTATGAGCCCCGGCGCGCTGGCGAAACGCGCTCCGAGCATCGCGGTGTTGGTCGGGCACCACGCGGGGCCCGGGTTGGTCGCCGGCAGCGTCGGGAGCCAGTCAGCGCAGTACTGCGGCGTCATACAGCCACCGTCGGTTTGCGTCGGGCTCCAGATGGTGAGCTGCACGAGCGCGTCTGGCACCGCTCGCCCGAGCGCGCGCGCCGACCAGTTGGCGCAACCCGGCGGGCAGCTGACGGTCGTGCCCTGGAGCAACGCCGCCGCGACGCCGGGCCCCGAGCAGACGATGAAGCGCTCGGTCGAGGCCGTGCCGCTGCAGAGCTTGCCGCCGATGCACACGTCGCTCCCGGTGCACACGTTGCCGTCGTCACACGGCGTCCCCGCGTCGACGTCGAGGTCGGGAGGACACGCGTTCGCCGTGCAACGCTCGGCGCGGTCGCACTCGCCCAGCGCGGGCCGGCACACCGCGCTGCCACAGTCGGGATCGAGGCAGTCGATGAACGAGTCGCCGTCGTCATCGAGGGTGTTGGTGCAGTCTTCGCGCTGACCCGCGTCGGAGCCCGCATCCGAGCCAGCATCGACTCCCGCGTCTGCGCCCGCATCGGCGCCTGCATCGAGTCCAGCGTCGGGCGCACCGGCATCGGTCCCACCGTCTCGCCCCGCGTCGACGCCCGCATCGAAGCCCGCATCGAGGCCGCTGGTGCACTCGCCCTCGACGCACGCACTGCCCGAGGCGCACTCGGCCGACGACTCGCACAGGTACGCCGCGTCGGGCACGACCGCCACGCGACAGCCCGCGAGGCAAACGAGCCACAAACCGCACCACTGGAACCGCTTCACGGCGGCTGACGTTAGCCCGCAGTGGCGGCAGGTCACTTCTTCGATTTTCCGCTCGAACTGTGAAACGGTGGAGAGCCGTGGCGGCCACGTCGACCGACAAGGTTCAGAAGAGCGACCTGCCGTCGGTTCGGGAAACGCATCTCTTCGAGTCCGAGCTCGTGCAGTACGGGCAGTCGCTGCTCTCGCCGGAAGACGCGGCCGTGGCGCGCGAACACCTCGACGCGTGCGCGGAGTGCCGGCAGCGCCTCGAAGAGCTGCACCTCGACGACGGCACCGGCATGACGCGGCTGCGCGACCCGCTGATCGGTCGCACGCTGGGCGAGTACAAGGTCGAAGACGCGCTGGCCCGCGGCGGCATGGGCGTCGTGTACCGCGGCGTGCAGCCGATGATCGGCAAGAAGGTCGCGATCAAGGTGCTGATCCCCGAGACGAATGATCAGACGACCATCGACCGGCTGCTCGAAGAAGCGCGGGCGGTGAACGCGATTCGCCACCCGAACATCATCGACATCTTCAGCTTCGGCTCGCTGCCCGACGGCCGGCACTACTTCGTGATGGAGCTGCTCGACGGGCTGTCGCTCGACGAGCTCCAGCAGCAGAAGGGCAAGCTGCCGGCCGACCAGGTGATCACCGTGCTCGAGCAGACGATGTCGGCGCTCGGCGCGGCGCACCAGGCCAACGTCATTCACCGCGACCTGAAGCCCGCCAACCTCTTCGTCAGCACGCTGCCCGACGGCAGCTGGCACGTCACGGTGCTCGACTTCGGCCTCGCCAAGCGCCTCGGCAGCACCAACAAGACGTCGACCAACCTGGTGATGGGCACTCCGGGGTTCATGGCGCCCGAGCAGATTCGCGGGAAGGGCGCGGTGCCGCAGACCGACCTCTACGCGATGGGCGTCGTCGCGTGGGTGCTGCTCACCGGTCGCGAGCCGTACCAGGCCGAGGGCATTCTCGACCTGATGCGCGCGCACGTGAACGAGCCCCTGCCGTCGCTCGCGCTCGCCGCGCCGCGCACGCCCGCGGGGCTGGTGTCGCTCATCGAGCAGATGCTCGCGAAAGACCCGGCGCAGCGCCCCGCGTCGGCGATGGAGGTGCACGCCCGGCTGCGCGCCTTGCGAACCGGCCTGTCGGGCCCGCAGCACAAGCCGGCGGTGGTGAAGGCCGACGGGCTGCGCAAGCCGGGGCTGCTCGTGCCCGCGGGCATGCCGAGCACCGAGCTGGCCGATGGGCTCGAGGCGACGGCGACGCCCGCGCACCAGAACCACACGCCGCCCGTCATCCTCTCGCCCAGCGCGACCAACGAGGTGCTGCGCGCGGTGCCGACCAAGCTGATCAAGCGCGACTCGCTCAAGGACCTCGCGTCCGACACCACGCGCGACAAGCCAGTGCTGCCCGCGGCGCGCGCGGACGCCGAACCCGAGCCCGAGCTTCCGGCGGCGAAGCCGTTTCCGCTCGTGCCGGTGCTCGGTGGGTTGGTGGTGATGCTCGCGCTCTCGGTGGTCGCCGTGTTCTGGAAGGGCTCGAAGGACCCGGTGCCGACCGACGTCGTGCCGCCGCCTCCCGACGAGAAGATCGAGAAGGTGGAGAAAGTCGAGAAGGTCGAGCCCCCTCGGCCCGACGTGGTGGAGAAGGTCGATCCGCCCCCCGACAAGATCGAGAAGATCGAGAAGATCGAGAAGGTCGAGAAGGTCGAGAAGGTCGAGCCACCGCCCGTGGCGAAGGTCGACCCGGTGCCGAAGAACCCCGATCCCAGGCCGACGCCCAAACCGAAGGGGCTCACCGCCGCCCAGGTGAAGACGCGGTTCGCCGACGCCTACGGCCAGGCTGACCGGCTCAAGAGCGACGGCAGCCGCCGCCTGATGCGCCTCGAGCTGTCCTCCCTCGAAGGCCGCCTCAAGGACGGCGAGTCACCGGCCGATGTCGCGAAAGATCTCGCCGACGTCGTGAAGCGCTACGCTGGGCGCTGATGCTCTCGCTGCTCCTCGCCGGCGCGCTGGCCGCCACCCCCACCACCGGGCTCGTGCTGTCGAACGAGGTCGGCAAACCCGGCACCGTGCCCGCGTCGGCGCACCTCGACGTCATCACCGAGGAGCTGCTCGCCTCGCGGCTGGCCGTGAAGCGGCTCGAGCTGAAGTGCCAGGGCGAGCGCGCGTGCCTCGTGCAGGGCGCGAAGGCCGCGGGCCTGCCGGCCGTCGTGTCGGTGTCCATCGCGTGGAGCAAGAAGCAGACGACCTTCGACCTCGACGCCATCCGCGTGTCCGACGGCGCGTCGGTCGCGCAGCTCACGTTCGCCGCGACCGGCCGGCTCGGTGACGGTGAGCGCGCGCGCCTGCGCAGCTTCGCCGCCCAGCTCGCCGACGCGCTGCCCCGTGAAGACGCCCCGCGGGTCGACCCCGTCGTGAAGAACGACACGCCGACGCTCACGCCCGACGCGGGCGTCGCCGAGACCGGTCCCCTCGTGGTGACGCCCGTCGAGAAGCCGCCGAAGACCGCGGCGCTCGTGGTGGGTGGTGGCGCGCTGCTCGCTGGCGCCGCCGCCGGCGTGCTGCTCGGCGTGGCCTCGGGCACCAACGCCTCGCTCGTCGAGCACCCGCCGATGTACCGCCGCGACGCCGAGGCGCTCGCGAACACCGCCAATGCCGAATACACGGCGTCGCTCGCGCTCGGGGTGACCGCGGGCGCGCTGGCGGTGGTGGCCGTCATTCTCCTCGTGAAGGACTGAAGCGACCCGTGAAGCGGTTCGTCACCCTCGCCCTCGTCGCGGTGCTCGGTCTCGCCGGCGCGCTCTTCTTCGTGCAGTCGCGCCTCACGGCGCTCGGCGGCGCGTTCGACAAGGAGCTCGCGCGCGCCCGCGTCACGCCGCTGGGTGGCGGACGCCCTGCCCCCGCGACGCACGAGAACGGCCTCACCTGCCTCGACGGCATGCTGCGCGTCGCGCCCTCGTCGTTCGAGCCCTTCACCTCCGACCAGCGCGCCACGCTCGTCCCGCAGCTGACCGGCGCGAGCGCCCCGCCGTGGCCCGAGGCGCTCGAGCAGGCCATCGGCGCGCGCCACCGCTGGGCGGCTGGCCTGCTGGAGTGTGCGGACGCGGCGAAGTTGATCCGCGAGCCGCAGCTCTTCGTGTGGGCGCCCGACGACGACCCGCGCGTGCGCGCGCTCGCCCCTTCGGTGACCGCGTTCGCGCTCGTCACCACGCTCGAGCTGCGCGGCCTGCTCGCGCAGGGAGACTTCTCGACCGCGGCGCAGCGCTGTGACGCCGCGTGGTCGCTGGCGGCCGACCTGACGCACGTCGGGCTCCGCGCGGCGCCGCTCGCGCGCACGCTGCTGCTCGAGACCGCGCCCGCGTGTGCCGACCTGCTGCCGAAGCTGACGGCCGAGCAGCGCAAGGTGGTGTCGGACTCGTGGACGCGCGTGCCGGCGCGGCTCGCGACGGTCGACGAGGTGCTCGCCTTCGAGCAGGTGCGCGTGCCGGCGCTGCGCTTCGCCCCTTCGCTCGACGGCGGCTTCGCCTGGCCGACCACGCCGCGGTGGACCACGCAGCGCGAGTGGGAAGCGTGGGACACCGCGTTCCGCGCGTACCTCGCCACCGCCACCGCGAAGGACGCGCGCGCCGCCCGCGGCCAGGCGCTCGCCGCGCTCGGTACTCCGGTCGAGGCCGACGTCGCCGCGCTCGAAGAGGTGCACTCGCTGCTGACGGTGCTGCTCTCGATTCCCCTCGGAGATTCGAGCCCCCGCCCCGGCGTCACCCGCGACGAGGCCGCGCACACGCTCACCGTGCAGACGTCGGCCGGCCCGCTCGTGCTCGCCACGCCATGAGCCCGCTCGAGGTGTACTGCGATGGCGCGGGGTCTGACCGCGTCGGTCGCCCCGGCGGGTGGGCCTTCGTGGTGGTGCGCGACGACGCGGTGGTGCTCGAGGGCGCCGGCGCCGCGCCGAAGACGACCAGCCTGGTGATGGAACTGCTCGCCGCCGCCGAGGGCCTGGAGGCGGTGCACGCCGCGCAGCTCGTGGGGCCGGTGCGGTTGATCAGCGACTGCCGCATCGCGCTCGACGTCGCGACGGGCGTCTTCTTTCCCCGGCCGCCTCGCTACCGCGCGCTGTGCGAGCGGTTGCGCGCGGCGTTCCTCGTGCGCGAGACGACCGCGGTGTGGGTCAAGTCGCACGCGGGCGACCGGTGGAACGAAGAGGTCGACGGCCGCGCGGCGCGTGCCCGAGACTCCGCGGCATGAGCGAGACCTTCGAGGGCGGCTGTTCGTGCGGCGCTGTGCGGTACCGGCTCGAGTCTGCGCCGATGTTCGTGCACTGCTGCCATTGCACCCTGTGCCAACGCCAGACGGGCAGCGCGTTCGTCGTGAACGGCCTCATCGAGACCGCGCGCCTGACGGTGCTGCGAGGCTCTCCCGTCGCGACGTCGATGCCCACCGAGAGCGGGCGCCCGCACGACATCTACCGCTGCGGCGCGTGCCAGGTCGCGGTGTGGAGCGACTACGGCCGCCGCCCTGCCCTGCGCTTCGTGCGGCTCTGCACGCTCGACGCCCCGGGCCGCTTCGCCCCCGACGCGCACATCTTCGTGCGTTCGAAGCTGCCGTGGGTGCGGCTCCCCGAGGGCGCGCGCGCCTTCGAGGTCTTCTACGACCTCGAGCAGGAATGGCCCGAAGAGAGCAAAACGCGACGACGCGCCATCCTTGGCTAGATTCGCAGGGCACGGCGCTCGACCATGGCGATTCCCTTTTCCACGCGGTGGGAAGTCACGTCGTTGCGGTGGAACCAGGGGTCCTTCGTCGAGGCCGCGCGGGTGCGTCCGCTCGAGGGGCAGGTCCGCGGAGAGTGGTGGGTCGAGCGGCCGGTCGCGGGCCTCAAGCCGTTGCACGAGGCGCGCGTGAAGCGGCGGTGGTGGCTCGCGTCGCTGCTCACCTCGCCCATCTGGCCGTCGCTGCTCGACGCGGGTGACGACGGCGGCGCGTGGGCCGTCATCGACTCTCCGGGGCGGCGCACCGACGGCACGTTTCCCTTCGCCGACCCGCAGCTCGCGGTGGCCGCGGTGCGGGGCATGGCGCTCGGTGTCGCGGAGGCCGAGGGCATGCTGCTGGCGCACTGCACCTCGCCTCATCTCTCGGTGCGGCCGTCGCTGCTCGCGCGCGATGAAGACGGCGTGCTGCGCCTGCACCTCGCCGCGCTCGACCCCGAGCCCGACATCGGCTTCCCCAGCACGCCACAGACGTGGATGTGGAGCGCCGAGGAGCTGCTCGGTGTGCCGCAGACCGCGCGCTCCAACGTCTTCGCGCTCGGGTGGATGGCGGTGTTGATGCTGACGGGCCGTTCGCCGTGGGGCGCGCCCGCTGAAGGCCAGACCGAGAGCCAGCGGCGCGAGGCGCTGAAGGCCCTCGTCGCGCAGCAGAAGTTCCAGTTCAGCCTGCCCGACCCGCTCAAGCCGCTCGAGGCGGTGCTCAAGCGCGCGCTGTCGGCCAACCCCAACGCGCGCTTCCAGACGTCGGCGCAGCTCGCGGAGGCGCTGCAGACCTTCGCGCCCGGCAACCCGCACCGGCGCACGCCCGCCGCGGTGCAGCTGGCCGTACCCGCGTTCGAGCCGCGCTTCGAGACGCTCTCGCCGCAGTGGGGGCAGCGGCTCGTGACCGCGGCCGACGATTCCCCGGCGTGGATGGACCTCGCCATGGAACTGGAGGTCGGTGGTTCGCCGCGCGCGAAGCTGATTCGCGGCGACGAGAGCGCGAAGCCCGAGCTGACGCCGTCGCTCGCGGGGGAGCTGTGTGAGCTCGGCTGGCGGCGCGGCTACGTGCGCACCATGAGCGTGAAGCCGGGGCCCGAGAAGGTCGCGCGCGGCGAAGAGCGGGCGCAGGAGCTCGCGGCGTTCCTCCAGCACCCGTCGTTCCAGTTCCTGCAAGACCTTACGCTCGCGGGGCCACTCGAGCACGCGCGCACGTGGCTCGACGCGCTCCAGCGGCACGCGCCGCCGTACTTGAAGCGCGTGCAGACCGACGCCATCGCGGCGACCGACACCATCGCGACCGACATCGCGTTCCGTTTCCCGCGGTGGACGTGGGTGTGGGGCCAGGGCTCGGGCGGTTTCTTCAAGCGCCTGTTCGGGCGCTGAGCAGCAGCTTCACGCCTTCCGCGTCGAGCTCGGGGCCGTCGCCGGCGCGCAGGTTCTCGTCGAGGTGCGCGGGGTTCGCCGTCGCGGGGAGCACGCACGTCACCTCGGGGCGCGCGAGGATGAAGGCGAGCAGCAGGTGGGCCCAGCCGGTGAAGCCGCGCTCCTTCGCCCACGCGGGGAGCGGGCCGCGGGCGAGGCGTGAGAGCAGCGCGCCCTCTTCGAAGGGCCGCATCACGAGCACGGCGGTGCCGGTGTCGCGCGCCACGCCCAGCAGGCGGTCTTCGGCGGCGCGCATCTCGAGGGAATAGGGGAGCTGCACGAAGTCGAGCGCCTCGGTCTTCATCAGGCGCTCGAGCTCGGGGAAGGCGGCGAGCTGGTAGTCGGTGACGCCGAGGTAGGTGAAGCGGCCCTGCTCACGCCACGCGCGCATCACCGGGAGGTGCACCTGGGCGTCGAGGAGGTTGTGCACCTGCATCAGCTCGAGGCGCTCGCGGTGGAAGAGGCGCAGCGAGCGTTCCATCTGGCGTTCGCCTTCGCGCTTGCCGCGCACCCAGACCTTGGTGGCGAAGAAGGCGTCGTGCTGGCCGTCGCGTGCGAGGTCTCCGGCGACGCCTTCGGCGCGGCCGTACATCGGGGAGCTGTCGATGACGCGGCCGCCGCCGGCGAAGAAGCGGCGAAGGACTTCCTGCAGCGGGGCGCGCTCGGGGGCGCTGGGGCCGACGTCGAAGGTCGACCAGGTGCCCATGCCGATGACGGGGATGGCCTGGCCTGACTTCGGGATGACGCGCGTGCGCATGCAGAGAGTGTGGCGCAGATCAGCGCGCGTGGGTCGAAAGCCCCCTCTCCCCGCTGGGGAGAGGGTCGGGGTGAGGGGATGCACCGGGGCGATGCGTGTGACGTTTCCGGCGCTGGCCGCCGCATTCGTCACGCGGATCGGCGCAGCTGTCGCCTCCGCACGAGGGCCACGAGCACCAGCACCACCTGCGACCCCAGGCCCGTCGAGCACCCACCCGACACGGGGTCCATCGGCGGCGCCTCACCACCGGCATCGACCACCGCACCCGGCATCATCGTCGGAGGCGGCTGGAACCCCATCGGCCCGGCGTCGGCCGTCACGCGCGGAATCTCCCCGCCGTCGGTGCTGATCATCGGCGGCACCACCGGTGCGCCCGCATCGATCGCCGGCGGCAACACCGGCCCGGCATCGCCCCCCGGCATCACGGGCGGCACCACCAGGCCCGCATCGACGACCGGCACCGGCGCACCCCGCGTCCATCACGGGTGGCGTGGGCGTGCCGGCGTCGGGGTTGGGCACGCACCGGTGGCCCATGCACCCCTGCCCCTGCGCCGTGCAGTCGAGCTGCTCACGCGCGGTGCAATCAGCGCCGGGGCAGAAGCCGCCCGCACAGTGGTGATCGACGCACCCGCAGCCGAAGTGACCGCAGTCGAGCATCTCGCGCGCCGTGCACCCGCTCCCGGGGCCGAAGCCGCCCGCGCACTGGTGGTCGACGCAGCCCACGGCGAAGCTCGCGCAGTCGTTGGTCTCCTTCGCCGTGCAGCCGGTGCCGGGGCAGAAGCCGCCGTTGCACTGCTGGTCGACGCAGTTGCACCCGAACGCGCCGCACGCATCGCGCTGCGCCTGGGAGCAACCCGTGCCCGGGCAGTAGCCGCCGGAACACGAACCCTCGGCACAACCGCACCCGAAGTGCGCGCACGCGACCTGCAACCCCGCCGTGCAGCCGGAGTTCTCGCTCTGGCCCGCGGCGATCTGCAGGTCCTGCAACGAGCCGTTGAAGACGTTCTGGTCGACGTTGCCGCCGATGCCCGGCACCGGCCCGCCGCCCCATTGCCAGAAGAGCCAGTGGTCCCAGCTGGAAGGCATGTTGGGGCAGTTGACGCCGTAGTTGGCGACCCACAGGTCGAGGTTGCCGAACTGGGTGTTGAAGTACTGATTCCAGTAGCCGACCGCCGTGTAGATCATCGGCACCTTGCCGGTGCCCGCGGCGACCTGGAGCACCCAGCTGTAGATGTCACCGGCGTTCGGCGTGCCGGTCGTCCACTCGACGTCGAGCGTGACGGGCAGGTCGCCGGGGCCGAGGCGGCCGACGGCGTTGATCACCCAGTTCGCCTGCGTGGTCGGGTCGATGGTCGGCTCGTAGAACTGGTACGCGCCGCGAATCAGGCCCACTTGCTTGATGGCGGCCCAGTTGCCCTGGAACGTCGGGTCCATGTGGTGGCCGTCGTTGATGCGCGTGATGGCGTACTTGAAGCCAGCGCCGGCGACGGCGTTCCAGTCGATCGCGCCCTGCCATTCCGAGACGTCGATGCCCGGCACGGTGACGGCGCCGGGACAGATCTGCAGGCCCTGCCGCAGCTGGGCGACCTCGGGGTCCGACTCATCGCGGGTCGCGGAACAGCTGGTCGCGAGCGCGGCCGCGGCGAGCACGGGCAGGAGTGTGAACTTCGGTGAACAGGTGCGGCGCTGTTGATGAGGCACGGTGAGGCTCCGTGGCTCCCCTTCTCGACGAGAGATTCACGGCGGCGCGAGGGCCCCGGGTGCTGGCCGAATTGTCAGCGTCGTTTGCGATCGGGCACGAATTTCGTGATCGATTTTCGGGGCCGGCTGACACCCGTTGGTCGTGATGAACCACCCCACGGCGTCGATGGCCCTCGAGGCCGCGGTGAACGCGGTGCGGGTGGAACATCACGCCGTCCGTGCGACCGGGACGGCCTTCGCGCGCGCCATAGAGGCGAACTCCGGGGTGATCAGCGGTGACCTGCTGCGCGCGGTCGAGGCGTGGGACGCGTTGGCGAAGGCGCTCGCGGGTACGCTTCAGCAGCTCGAGGAAGAGATCATCGACCGTGTGCAGGTGCTCTACGCGCAGCAGCGCCTGCACCCTGGAGTGCTCGGGCGCGTGCAGCCGCGCTTCGAGGTGTTGAGCGGCGAGCTGACCGAGCACGTCGCGACGCTCGAGCGCCTCGGCGAGGGCCGGGACGCGTTTCCCGTGGGCATTCGACCGGCGCTCGATGGGTTCTGTGCGGCGCTCCGCAGCGCTGCTGCCCATCACCGGGATCGCCTGCGACCTTCGCTCGAGCTCTTTCTCCAAACATGTGTGAGGGCGTGAAGCGCTCGGTCGACGTGAGCTGCTGGCCGTGCGTGTGACGTTTGCGGCGCTGGGCGCTGGTGACGTCACGCGCGTCGTCGGTTTTCGGCGGTCGTGGGTGCACTGCCACTGACGATGCGTGTGACGTTTGCGGCGGTGGGCGCTGATGACGTCACGCGCGTCGTCGGCTTTCGGCGGCCTTGGGCGCACTGCTACTAGCGATGCGTGTGACGTTCCCGGCGCTGGGCGCTGGTGACGTCACGCGGATGGTTGTTTTGCAGTCGGCCCGCGCGAGTCGAGACACACGTCGGCCCTCGCCGCCCGGGCGCTCGATGCTTCAGACTTCAGCTGGGTTGCTTCAGCGGTACAGGACGGCGCAGAGCTCGTTGATGAGCTCGTCTGGGTTGTCCCGCAACCCTCTCCACGTCCACTGCAGGACGACGTACCCATCTGCACACAGAGAGTTGCGTCGGCGCCTGTCCTTCTCGAAGGCCTCGACGCCCGAGTGGTACGCGTACCCGTCCGTCTCCACGATGACCTTCTGCGCCTCGAAGATGAAGTCGATACGCCGGCGCTTGCCCTTCGACACCTGGCGCTTCTGCACATCGGGCTTCGGCATCTTCGCCTGCCGCAGCACGCGCAACGCCAATTCCTCGAGCTGACTGTCGGTCGGCCCGCCCTCACCCGTGATGGACGCCAGCACCGCCCGGAAGCGCACGATGCCCGGGCGCTTGCGCGTGCGCTCCAGGAAGCGCTGCAGTTGCATCAGCGTCGTCTTCTTCTCCCGCAGCGCCTGGCTCATCATCGAGCGCAGCTGGGTGAAGGTGACGAGGCGGCTCATGTCCATCAGCGTCCGCGGCACCGACGTCACGCACAACCCATCGTCCCGCACGATGACGTCCCAGTGCGGAGGCGGTTTGCAGCGGTAGATGCGCGCCCCCTCGAGCTTCAACTTCCGCTTCTGCGGCTTCACCGTGATTTCGAGCGGCCCGGCCTTACCCAACGGGTCCACCTTGAAGTCGTCAAAGCCGTGCAGCGCGGCCGCGGTGCGATGTGACAGCACCGACTTCGGGCCGCCCCACAGCGAGAGCGCTTCCACCCGCTGACGCCAGCACTCGACAGAGCCCTCGACGCGGTACACGCCGCGCAAGACGCGCACCCACGGCGTCTCTCCCGCCTCACGACTGACGCGCCGCTCGATTTGCCACCGGCTCAGATGCGCCATCGCCTGTGAGCGATGCAACACACCCATCTGCTTGGCCGCCAACTCCAGACACTTCACCTCTGCGTTTCTCATGCGTGGCGTTGTACCGCCCACCACTGACATCCCCGGCGCTCTCACCCGCTGAGACTCGAAAGTGGAGCACCCGCGCCGCACTTCGCGCCCATCAGCGTGACGAAACCAGCGCCGACCGCCGGGAACGTCACGCGCATCGCCAGTGCAGTCCCCACCATCACCGTGACGAAACCGGCGCCCACCGCCGGGAACGTCACACGCATCGCCCGGCAGTTCGCTAGAAGTCGCCCGATGCGCTCCCTGCTCCTCGTGCTGCTGGTCGCCGCGCCTGCTGCGTTCGCCGATGAGCCCGCGGCCCCGACGCCGACGCTGACGCCGACCGAGGCACCTCCGCGCGACGTGGTGCGTGACGCGCTCCACCTGTGGCACCGCGGCGAGCGCATCTCGGGCTTCGTGCCCTTCCTCGGCGGAGGCCTGGCCACCTCCCTCGCGGGCACCCTGCTCGTCACCTCCAGCTCGAACGCCGCGAAGGGCGCCGGCTGGGTGGTCCTCGGCTTCGGGGTGCTTGAGATCGCCGCCGGGCTCGCCTTCGCCCTCAGCTCCTACGGCGCCGAGGAGCGCCGAGACCTCGAGCTCACGCAAAACCGCGCCGCGTTCCTCGAGACCGAGCGCGCGCGGCTCAAGCGCATCACCAACTTCAACCAGCCGCTGCTCCTCGGCATCGAGGCGGCCGTCACCCTCGGCGGTGGCATCACCGCCGGCGTCGGCGCCCTCACCCACGACGACCTCCTGGCCGGCATCGGGCTCGGTCTCGCCGTGCAGGGCCTGGTCTTCTTCCTCCTCGACTGGGCCGTGAGCGACCGCGCCAACGCCTACGCGCTGGCCCTCGGGCTCTGAGCCACCGTGACGGCGCTGGTCGTCGCGCTGCTCCTGTCGACTTGTCCGGACGCGGGCGAATGCGCCCTTCCCGACGATGCGCGTGACGAAACCAGCGCCGACCGCCGGGAACGTCACACGGACGGGGGCAGTTCCAGCGAGTCGACCGCGTTCCTGACCGGCACCGTCACCGCCCGGGGCACGCGCGAGCCCATCGCGCTCGCGACGCTCAGCCTCCCCGACGGCGGCGTGCTGGCCACCACGACCGAGTCCGGGACCTTCGACCTCGCGCTGCCCGCCGGAAACGTCACGCTCACCGTGCGCGCCCCCGGCCACGCGCCGCTCGAGGTGACCGAGACTCTCGCCGAGCGCGAGCGCCTCACCGTGCGGTACCGCCTCGACCCGCTCGAGCGCGGCTGGGAGACCGTGGTGCGCGCCCGCCGCGACGAGGGTCCCGCGCGCGTCGAGCTGTCCCGCGTCGAGCTGCAGGAAGTCGCCGGCACGATGGGCGACCCGTTCCGCGTGATGATGCTGCTCCCGGGCGTCGCGTCGATCGCCTCGGGCCTGAGCTACCCCGTGGTGCGCGGCGCACAGCCCGCGGCGACCGGCTTCTTCCTCGACGGCGTGCGCGTGCCGCAGCTCTACCACCTGCTCGCCGGCCCCGCGGTGGTGCACCCCGACTTCATCGAGCGCGTCGACTTCTTCGCCGGCGCCCTGCCCGCGCGCTACGGCCGGCTCCTCGGCGGCGCCATCGACGGCCGGCTCGCGAAGCCCTCCGACCGGCTGCAGGTGGTCGCGTCGCTCGACCTCCTCAACGCCGGCGCCTTCGTCTCGACGCCGCTGGGCACCGACCTCCACGTCACGCTCGCCGGCCGCGTGAGCTACGCCGGCCCCATCGCCGCGGCCGTCGCGAACGCCGTCTTCAAGTCGACGAGCAGCGTGCCGGTGCCGACCCCGGTGGTGAACTTCGGCGACTACCAGGGCCGCGTGACGTGGAACGTCGGCGAGGGGAAGGTGCGCTTCCTCGCGCTGGGCGTCATCGACGAGGCGGGCGTTCGCCAGAACGGCCCCGACACCTTCACCGCGCTGCTGACCTCGCAGTTCCACCGCTTCGACCTCGCGTGGCGGCGCCCCACGCTCGGCGGCCAGGCCGAGCTCGGAGTCAACGCCGGCACCGAGCAGCTCGGGCTCCTCGGCGAGCGCGACGGCACGCGGTACGGCCAGTTCCTCATGTCGCGCCAGTCGGTCGCCGGCCGCATGCGCTGGCGCGGCGAGCTGCGCGACGGCCTCGAGCTCGAGCTGGGCTTCGACGCCGAGCGGCAGGTGACCGCCTTCCGCATCGACCGCGACCCGTCGGTGGCACAGGGCGCGGCGTCGAGCTTTCGCGAGCCCGCGACGTGGGGCGCGCTGGTGGGTGGCTTCGGCGAGGCGACGTGGAAGTCCGGCCGCTGGAGCGGCGCGCTGGGGCTCCGCCTCGACGGCTACTTCCTCGACCAGGGCGTGCAGCGTGCCGCGTTCGAACCGCGCGGCGTGCTGCGCTTCGTGGCGACCGAGGGCCTGGGCCTGCGCGCGTCGGCCGGCCTCGCGCACCAGGCACCGACGGTGTTGATCAACCTCCCCGTCTCGGACCTCGCCGGCCTGCGCGACGGGCTGCAAGAAGCGCTCAAGTTCGACCTCGGCGCCGACGCGCAGCTGCCGTTCGGCCTCGAGGCGAGCGCGTCGGTGTACTGGAACCAGCTCACCCGCCCCATCGAGTACTCGCTCGAAGACCTGATCAACGACCGCGTGCGCCTCGGCGCATCGACGTCGACGCAGGGCCGCGCGTACGGCCTCGAGCTGATGCTCCGCAAGCGCGCCGAGGGCCGGTGGTTCGGCTGGCTCTCGTACACCTTCCAGCGCAGCGAGCGGCTCCGCACCGTCTACGACTTCGACGAGCGCGGCCAGGTGACCGGCTCGGCGCAGCGCTGGGTGCCCTTCGAGTTCGACCAGGCGCACGTGCTCCACCTCACCGGCGGCGTGGTGCTGCCGTGGGCGGTGCATCTGAGCCTCGGCTTGCACGTGAACACCGGCCGGCCCGAGAGCGGGCTGATCAGCAGCCGCGCGATGCGCCCGGGTCTCGACCCCGACACGCTCGAGGCCGCGTGGGTGCCGGTGAGCCTGTCGACCGAGCCGCGGCTCCCGGCGTTCGCGCGCCTCGACGCCCGTCTCTCGCGCACCTGGACCTTCGACGCCTTCACGCTCGAGGTCTTCCTCGACGTCTTCAACGCGAGCTTGAGCCGCGAGGTGCTCGGCTACACCTACTCCACGGTCACGACCGCCGACGGGCGCACGCTGCAGCGCACGGCGTTCGCGATTCCCGCGGTGCTGCCCTTTCTCGGCGTGAAGGGGAGATACTGACGTGGTGCGGCTGATCAGCCTCCCAACGTCGTCGCCCCTGGGGGCGTTGATCAGCGCGGGGTGGCTGCTGGTGCTCGTCTCGATGACGGGCTGCCCGCTGCCCGACGACGTCTTCACCATCAGCGGCACCTGGTCGCCCGGAGACCGCGTGCACCTGCTGCGCAACAAGTTCGCCTCGAAGACGCGCTGCGACGCGCTGGTCGAGCTCGACGTGACCACGGCCGACGACCAGGGGCACTTCGTCTTCAACGTGCTGCGGCAGCAGGTGACGGGCGGCGTGAGCGAGCGGCGCTTCTTCGCGGTGGAATCAGAGGGGCCGGTGAAGAAGGTGAAGCGCTTCTGGTTCCCCGACGCCGACCTCGACCTCGGTGAATGGTTCGAGCCCGCCGCGGAGCCCTTCGTCGAAGACGAGCTCGACGGTCACATCGCGGCGCGCCGGCGCTCGGGTGAAGGCGGGTGGCCGCGGCCGTGGCGCACGCGCAGCGGCACCACGCAGCAAGACTGGGTGCAGGTGCCCATCGACTCGCTCGGGCGCTTCGACGTCATCAACGTGCAGACCAGCCTCGAGACGCCGTGGGCCGAGCGCACGCCCGTGTCCCCGCAGAGCGCGCAGCCGTCGTCGGTCACCTGCCCCTTCGTCGACGTCGACCCGTGCCCGTTCCAGGACGGCCGGTTTCTGCCGTGGGTGCCGCCGCCCGACACGCGCACCCTGGTGCTGAACTTCGGGAGCGAGCGCGCGGTGAACTCCATCGGCGTGCTGGGCCTCGAGCTCGAGCGGCCGGCGGTGAAGCTCCGCACCGAGTTCAACTTCGTCGTCGACTACACGCAGTGGAACCCGCTGTTCAGCTCGAAGATCCCCAACGACGCGTTCATCAGCGCGGCGGAGCGCTGCACCGAGCCCGGCCTGTTCTTCTCCACCGCGCTCGGCGGGCCGCACCCCACGTTGCTGCGCGTCGGTTTCGTCGACGAGTCGGGCGCGTTGGTGCCCATCACCTCGCTGCTGGAGCTCGCGCTGTGAGGGCGCTCGTGCTCGCCGCGCTGCTGAGCGTGGGCTGCAGCGCGCCGCCGGTCGAGCCGATGCTCGCGGCGCCGAGCACGCCGACGGTGCGCTTCGACGCCGAGGAGTCGAGGCTGCCGCGCGCGACGCTGCGGGGAGAGGCCGACGAGGCGAGCGTGGTGCGGCTGTACGCCGACCGGGCGTGTGCGGGCCCGGTGTACCGCGAGGTCTCGGGCGAGGCGCTGCGTGCGGGGGTGGAGGTCGAGCTGCTGCCCAACCGCCCTTCGCCCTTCACGGCGCGGGCGTGGAACCTCGAGGGCCAGCGGTCGGACTGCTCGAACGCGGCGAGCATCACGTGGTCGCCGCGGCCGCCGCCTCCCGTGCCGACGCTGCGGGTGGACCACGTCTTCACGTCGCGCGGCGTGGTGCAGCTGTCGGGGGTCGCGCCGCTGGCCGATCGGGTGCTGGTGACGGAGTCGTGCGGTGGTCGCGCGATCGCGGAGCTGACGCCCGACCAGTTCGCGGTGGGAATCACGCTCGCGCTCGACTTCCTGGGCACGACGTACTTGTTCGCGACCTCCGTGACCGAGGTCGAGGGTCGCTCGGCGTGCAGCGCGGGCGTGGCGGTCACGTGGGACAGGTCGCCTCCGGACCATGGCGTGCTGCGGTTGCTCAGCCCCAACCCGTCACCCGAGGACTCGTTCCGCGTGGCGTGGTCGGGGTCGTTCGAGGTGGTGCGGGTCGACCTCTTCTCTGGTGCGAAGTGCTCGGGCTGGCTCGAGGGCTCGTGCCGGGGAACGGCGAGAGAGTGTGACTTCATCTTCTGGGCGCCGCGACCCGGTGAGAACCACGTCAGCGCGCGCACGTGGGACGGCGCCGGCAACACGACCTGCGATGAGCTCGAGGAAGTGGTGACGTGGGTCCCGTCGGCGCCGCGGGTGAGGCCGGTGTTCACCGTCGAGCCGAGCGGGGAGGTGCGATTGCGCGTGCCGGTGTCGGTCTCGGTGCTCGAGGTGTTCTCAGAGCCCGACTGCCGGGGAACGGCGACCCTCACGGACGCGTGGGCCTACCTCGGGAGCTACTTCGAGCCGCGTGGGCAGAGCGTGCGGGCGTACGGGGACCGCGGGCCGGAGGCGTGCGCGTCGTCGCCGTAGGGTGCCGCGGGGCCGTGCGCGTGACGCTGCCAGCGCGGGCCGCCGGGAACGTCACACGCATCGATGGTTTCCGTCGGTGTGACGTTGCCAGCGCCAGCCGCCGGGAACGTCACACGCATCGATGGCTTCCGTCCGCGTGACGTTGCCAGCGCTCGCCGCCGGGAACGTCACTCGCATCGGGGGGTTCCGTCGGCGTGACGTTGCCAGCGCGGGCCGCCGGGAACGTCACTCGCATCGATGGTTTCCGTCAGCGTGACGTTGCCAGCGCGGGCCGCCGGGAACGTCACTCGCATCGATGGTTCCGTCAGCGTGACGTTGCCAGCGCGGACCGTCGGGAACGTCACACGCATCGATGGTTTCCGTCAGCGTGACGTTGCCAGCGCGGGCCGCCGGGAACGTCACACGCATCGCGGTGTGGCTCCCCTCACCCCGACCCTCTCCCCAGGGGGAGAGGGGGGAAGTGGAGGGCGTCGCGGATCTCGGCCTCGGTCACCTCGCGCACCACCCCGACCGCCACGTCGAGCTCGAGCCCGCCGACCGCCTCGCGGTGGAGCTCGAGCGTCGGCAACCCCACCGCCCCGAGCATGCGCTTGACCTGGTGCCACCGCCCCTCGGTCAGCACCAGCTCGACCACGTCATCCCCGCGCGCGCCCACCTTCGCCGGCCGCGCCGGCCCATCATCGAGCTCGACGCCCGCGCGCAACCGCTCGAGCTTCTCGGCCGTCACCTTCGCGCCCACCTTCGCCACGTACCGCTTGGGCAGGTGCGTCTCGGGCGACGTCGCGTGCGCGACGAACTTCTCGTCGTTGGTGAAGAGCAGCAACCCGGTGGTGTCGCGGTCGAGCCGCCCCACCGCGTGCCACCCGAAGCGCTCGAGCCCCGACGGCAGCGCGCGCGCCAGCGCGTCGAACACCGTGCCGATGCCTTCCGGGTCGGACCCGTGCGTCACCACCCCGCGCGGCTTGTGCAACATCAGCACCCGCGTCACCCACGCGAGCGACACGCGCTGGCCATCGAGCGTCACCACGCTGCGCGGCGACACCGGCGTCAGCGGCTCCCGGGCCTCGCGCGCGTCAATCGTGACCCGCCCGTGACGAATCGCCTCTTCCGCCTGGGCGAGGGGCAGCACGCCCGCCCGCGACAGCGCCCGCGACAACCAGTCACCCTTCGTCGATTGGTTGGCGACGCGCGCGGCCTCGAGCCAGCGTGGCGTCTTGCGAGGTCGCACCATGTAGGTCGAAACCATCCTCCTCTGAATGGTGGACCCGGCGCTACACTCGCGCTTCCCGTTGAGCACGCCCCTGCCCCGCCTCACGCGGTACGAGCTGCTCGGTCGACTCGCGACCGGTGGCATGGCCGAGGTGTACCTGGGTCGATCGCTCGGCGTGGCCGGCTTCGAGAAGCTGGTGGTGGTGAAGACCATTCTGCCGAACCTCGCGAATGATCCGACCTTCACCGCGATGTTCATCAACGAGGCGCGGCTCGCGGCGCGGCTGAACCACCCCAACTGCGTGCAGATCTTCGATCTCGGGCAGGAGAACGGAATTCTCTACATCGCCATGGAGTACATCGAGGGCTTCTCGCTCTCGCGCGTGCTCAAGCGGGCGAAGGAGAAGGGGCTCCCGCCGAACGAGAAGATCATCGCCCGCATCGCGATGGATGCGTGCAGCGGCCTCGACTACGCGCACCGGCTCACCGAGCGCGACGGCACGCCGCTCAAGCTGGTGCACCGCGACATCTCGCCCGACAACCTGCTCATCGCGCTCTCGGGCCAGACGCGCGTCGTCGACTTCGGCATCGCGAAGGCCGCCACGCCGCAGGTGATGGCCGCGGCCACCGTCGCCGGCACCGTGAAGGGCAAGCACGGCTTCATCGCGCCCGAGTACCTCCTCGGCCAGCCGATCGACGGCCGGGCCGATCTCTTCGCGCTGGGCGTCGTGATGTACCGCGCGCTGACGCGCAAGCGCCCCTTCGGCGGTGCGAACGAGGGCGCGGTCTCGCTCGCCGTGGTGCAAGACACGCCGCCGCCGCCCCACGCGGTCAACCCGGCCATCAGCGAGGCGCTGTCGGCGGTGGTGATGCTCGCGCTCGAGAAGAACCCCGGCAATCGCTTCGAGTCTGCGCGCACCATGCGCGCGGCCATCGAGAAGGCCGTGGGGCGCCCAGCCGACGTCGAAGAGGTCGCCGACTTCATGAGCCAGCTCTGGCCGCCGGGTGACGAAGAGCGCACCGCGCTCAACTCGCTGGCCACCGGCATGGCCGAGGACCGCAGCGGCCCGCTCCTCCAGTCGCTCGTGTCGGGCACGTGGGCCGGCCAGAACGCGACGCCCGGCACCGGGCAGAAGGTCGTGGTGCACGCCACGCCGCCGACCGCCGAGGAGATGCGAGATCAGCTGATCCGCCGGTCCGGCAACCACCCGCCGGTCGGCGGTCCGGGCGGCGCGTCGGGTGACTTCGTCGAGACCATCGCGCCACCGCCCACGCGCGCGCCGGCGGTGCCCACCGAGACCGTCGCGCTCCAGTCACGCCCCGCGGCGCCGGCCGTCGTCGCCTTCGAGACGCCGCAGTTCGACCCGCCGAAGCGCGGCCCGTCGGTCGTCGTCATCGTGCTCGCGATGCTGGTGGCGGGCGTCGGGGGCGGCCTCGGCTGGCAGTGGTGGTCCACGCACCAGCAGCCCGCGCAGGCGGACTCCGCGCCGGTGACGCCGCCCGCCGTGGTCGTCGAGAACGCCGCGCCGCTGCCCACCGCCGAGGCGACGCTGGTCATCGAGCCTCCGGTGTCGGCGCACGTCGTCGACGGCAAGGACGACCTCGGCACGACGCCGCTCACGCTCAAGCGCCCGCCGGGCACGGTCACCTTCCACCTCGTCAACAAGTCGCTCGGCCTCGACCAGGCCTTCAAGTTCACGCTCGAGCCGGGGAGCACGACGAAGGTCGACACGCTCGGCCGCGGCGCGCTGGTGGTGAAGGCCGAGCCGTGGGCGTACGTGAAGGTCGACGGCAAGACGTACGGGCAGACGCCGGTGACCGTGAAGGGCCTCTACGAGGGGCCGCACACCATCGAGCTCAACAACGTGGGGCTCAACGAGACGCGCCGCAAGACGGTGCGCGTGACGGCGGGCGACACCAAGACCGTCAGCGTGAACCTGCTCGAAGAAGACGAAGGCGGCTGAAACGCGAAGGCCGCTGCGCGCATCTGGTGACACGCCATGCACATTCCCCTGCTCGATGAGCTGGCAGCCATTGCCGCGCTCGGCGTGGTGGTGACGCTCGTCCTCGCGCGCCTGCAGCTGCCGGCGGTCGCGGGGTTGCTCTTCGCCGGCGCGCTCGCCGGTCCCTCGGGCTTCGGGCTGGTGAAGTCGCTCGACGCCATCGAGGTGCTCGCCGAGCTCGGCGTGGTGCTGCTGCTCTTCACCATCGGGCTCGAGTTCTCGCTCTCGCGCCTCAAGGACATCTTCCGCAGCGTGGCGCTGGGTGGCGCGCTGCAGGTCGGGCTCACCACGCTCGCCGTCGCGCTCGGGGCGATGGCACTCGGCCAGCCGACGGGCCGCAGCGTCTTCTTCGGCTTCGTCTTCGCGCTCTCGAGCACCGCCATCGTGCTGCGCGCGTTGACGGAGCGCCGCGAGCTCGACGCGCCGCACGGCCGCTTCATCGTCGGCACGCTCATCTTCCAGGACCTGTGCGTGGTGCCGATGGTGCTGGTGGTGCCGATGCTGGGCGAGGGAAGCACGGACCACGGCGGGCGTTCGCCGGCCCTCGAGGTGCTGCTGGCGCTCGGCAAGGCGGCGGCGGTGGTGGTGACGGTGGTGCTGCTCTCGCGCGTGCTGGTGCCGCGGCTGCTGCGCTGGGTCGATCGCGCCCGCGCGCGCGAGGTCTTCCTGCTGGCCGTGATGGCGCTGTGCCTGGGCACCGCGTACCTGACGTCGCTCGCCGGCCTGTCGCTCGCGCTCGGCGCCTTCCTCGGCGGCATCGCCATCGCCGACACGGAGTTCGGCCACCGCGCGATGGGTGACGTGCGCCCGCTGCGCGACGCCTTCGTCAGCATCTTCTTCGTCTCGCTGGGCATGCTGTTCGACGTGCGCGTGGTGCTCGCGCAGCCGCTGCTCGTCGCGGGGCTCATCGCGGCCTTCGTGTTCGGCAAGGGGCTGCTCACCACGCTGGCGGTGCTGGTGATGCGCTTCCCCGCGCGCGTGGCGTGGCTGGCGGGCGTGGGCCTCGCGCAGTTCGGCGAGTTCGGCTTCGTGCTCGCGCAGCTCGCGCGGCAGAGCGGGGTCATCGACGACGCGGGGCTGGCGCCGGTGCTCGCGGCCGGCATCGTGTCGATGTTCGTCACGCCGCTGTTGGTGCGCGCCGCGCCGCACGTCACGGCCGGGGAACGGCTGCTCGCGCCGCTCGGCAAGCTGCTGGGCGCCAAGAGCATCGACGAGCTCGATGCGGGCGACGCGAAGGAAGGCCCGAAGGGGCACGTGGTGCTGGTGGGCTTCGGCGTGACGGGCCAGCTCATCGCGAAGGCGCTGGCGGCGTGCAAGGTGGAGTACGTGGCGCTCGAGCTGAACGCCGACACGGTGCGGGCGGCGCGCGCGCAGGGCGCCACCATCTATTACGGCGACGCGACGTCGACCGAGGCGCTCGAGCACGCGCACCTCGCGCAGGCCCGGGCGCTGGTGCTGGTGATGAACGACCCGTCGGCGGTGCAGCGGGTGGTGGACACCGCCAAGCGCGTTGCGCCGCAGGTGCCGGTGCTGTTGCGCGCGCGGTACCTCAAGGAGCGCTCGGAGTTGCTCGCGCTCGGCGCGCAGGACGTGGTCGCCGAGGAGGTCGAGGGCGGCGTGGAGATGTTGTCGCGCGTGCTGCGGTGGCTCGAGGCGCCGCGCAACGTCATCGAGCAGCGGCTGCGCGAGGCGCGGGAAGCGACGCAGACGTCGGAGCGGAAGGTGACAGTGCCGCGGCGGACGCTCGGCGAGCTGCAGGCGCTGGCGGACTTGAAGCTGGAGCGCGTGTCGATCGAGGCGGGGAGTCCGGCGACCGGGCGGTCGATGGTGGAGCTCGATCTGCGGAAGCAGACCGGGGCGTTGGTCATCGCGGTGCAGCGTGGGTTGACGCTCGTCGAGGAGCCGGACCCGAAGACGCCGCTGCTCGAGGGGGATGTCGTGTATCTCGCAGGGAGTGGGGAGGCGATTCGGCGGGCGTTGAACGTGCTCGCTCCGGCGTGATGCGGGTGACGTTGCCGGCGCCGCCCGCTGGGAACGTCACGCGCATTGTGCGGCTTCTCCCCTCACCCCGACCCTCTCCCCAGCGGGGAGAGGGGGGAATGGGTCAGACGTCGCCGATGAAGACGAGGTGCTGTCCGTCGCCGGTCTTCTCGACCGACGCCGAGAAGCCCACCTCGCGCAGGCGCTTGTTGAAGCCCGGGTGCGTGCCGGCGCTCCACACTGCGAGGCGGCCGCCTTTGCGCAGCGATGCGCGCACCGACGACAGCCCGCCGACGCTGTACATCGTCTCGTTGTCTTCGACGGTCACCGGGAACGGCCCGTTGTCGATGTCGAGCAACACCACGTCGAACGCGTTGCGGTGCTTGCTGAGCAGCCGCTGCACGTCGCCCACCTCGACCGAGACGCGGTGGTCTTCGAGCGCGCGACCGTGCACCTCGGCGAGCGCGCCGGTGTTCCAGTCGACCACGCGCTGCGAGAGCTCGCTCACCGTCACCTTCGCGCCGTCGGGCAACACGTCGAGCGCCGCGCGCAGCGTGAAGCCGAAGCCCAGCCCGCCGACGAGCACGTGCGGGTTGCTGGTGCCGGCGACGCGCGCGCACCCGATGCGGGCCAGCTCGTCTTCGCTGCCGTGGCGGCGCGAGGTCATCAGGATCTTTCCGTCGACCTGGACCATGAACTCCGCGTCGCGCTGGCGCAGCGTCCACTTCCCGTCGGTGGCGAGGGTCTTCCACGGCTTCATGCGCGTGCGGATAGCATGGCGGCATGCCGGCGTTGCTGATCCTCGTGGTGCTGGTCGCGCCGCCTGCCACGGGTGATGGCCCGACCGTCGACCCCGCGGCGCTGCTGCGGTCCACCGCGCGCGGGGCTGATCAGCTCCAGCTGGTGACCGACGACGGCCCGGAGACGCCCGGCGGCAAGG
This sequence comes from Myxococcaceae bacterium, assembly GCA_046351675.1. Lineage (GTDB taxonomy): Bacteria > Myxococcota > Myxococcia > Myxococcales > Myxococcaceae > Archangium_A. The sequence goes on along the minus strand of JAXLYB010000002.1, from coordinate 543,397 downwards.
TGCTCCTCGACGTGCGCGACCCGGTCGCCATCGCGGCGCTGCTCGCCGTGCTCGACACCGAGCCGGTGAAGACGAAGCGCGGCATCCACCACCTGTGCATCGGGTGGCCCATCACCGTGATCTCGCGCAACGGCCAGGTGGTCGCCCGCTTCTCCTTCGACCACGAGCAATTTGTCCGCCCGCACGATGACCTCTGGCCGTGGGACGCGGTGGTGCGGCCCCGCGCGCGCAAGCCGCTCGCCCGCTGGTACGCCGAGCACGGCTACCCGCCCTACCTCGAGGCCATCACCGACGCCGAGCTCAAGGCCGCCTCGCTCGAGACGTTCTTCAAGGCATTTCCCCCGCAGTTCCAGAAGGTGCTGCGCACGCAGGAAGACCTGCCCGTGCCCGCCGCCCTGCTCGCGCGCATCGCCGCCGAGACGCCGTCGGAGGCCGCGCGCTTCGAGCTCGTCTGCCGCGGGCTGACGCTCCACCCCGAAGAGGTCGGCTCGTCGTTCGAGCACCAGACGCTGTTTGCCGTGGCGGGTGCGCTGTCGAACAAGGCGCTCGCGAGCGGGCTGCTCGGCGTCACCGTGAAGGGGCCGCTCGCTGACGGCGCGGCGCGGCTGGTGTTCGACGACAACGAGTCCGACGCGCAGCTCGCCAGGCTCTCGCCCACCGAGGCGCAGACGGTGGTGGCGAAGCTCGCGCCGGTGTTCCTCGCCAGCGAGCGGCACTTTCGGCTCGACGCGCTGCCGCTCGTGCTCGACCGCTGGTGGAGCCCGCGCCTCGAGGCCGTGTGGCACGCCGAGCTCGAGCAGACCTCGCGCCCGCGCTTCAGCTGCTACCGCACGCCGACCTGGCTCGCGGCTGCGGCGGCGTTGGCCAATCACGGCGCGCTGAGCGAGTCGGAGTGGAAACGGGTCGAAGCTGCGCCCGTCACCGAGTGTCCGCACGATGCGGGCGCGGTGGCCATCGTGCGCTTCTTGCGCGGCGGTGCGCTGCCGACGGTCGAGGACGTGCGGTACGCGAACAGCGATTTGCAGGAGGTGTTCGTGAAGAAGCTCTCGCAGCGCAGCGATTGGGCGGCCGTCGACCTCGGCATGCAGTTGGTCGACGTCACCGCGCTGTGGAGCCTGCAGCCGTGGCTCGTGCCGTTGATGCGGCCCGGAGCGCAGAGCGTCGAGCCGACGTACGAGCAGGGGAAGCAGCTCGTCGCGTGGTGGGCGAGCGCGAAGGCGAGTTACCCGCTGACGAAATGAGCTTCAGGGTGAGGAGAAGCACGTCGGGCGCAGAGGTCAAAGGGTTACCCCTCACCCCGACCCTCTCCCCCTGCTGGGGAGAGGGAGCACTCACGGCGCTGGCGCGACCGGCTCGGGCGCCTTGAAGCCCGACACCAACGCCCCCGACTCGAGCAACTGCGCCATCACCACGCCATCGTGCCCGGGCACCACGTGCAGCTTCGGGTTCCCCTCGGCCGCGGCCTTGATGGCCTTGAGCTGAGCCAGCACCGCGTCGCGGTCTTCACCGAGGAAGAGCGCCGTCACCAGCCGAGCCCGCTCGCGCACTTCCTGCCAATTGTCCTGGTGCCACGAGACGTCACTGACGAAGAGGTATTCCTCGTCGTCATCGCGCCGCACGTAGACCATCTGCATGCCGGGCGTGTGACCCGCCGAGCGAATCACCACCACGCCGGGCGCGATGACCTTCGTCTTGTCGAGCTCGAGCGTCGGCAGTTTCTGCAGCTGTTCGGGCGTGAAGACCAACGGCTTGCGCGCCTTCTCGCTACTCAGCTGTTCCTTCGTGAGCCGCACCACGCCACCCGCGAGCGCGTCGAGCTTCGGGTGCACCGCCGCGCCACCGAGGTGGTCGTAGTGCTCGTGCGTGACGACCACCCACTGCGCCTCGCTGATGCCCGCCTGCACGCGCTCGAAGGCCTTCTGGTCGAAGAAGCTCGCGTACTCACCCTTCGCGACCTTCTCGTCCATCGCGGTGTCGATCATCGCCGTGCCGCCGTCAGCCCACTCGAGCTGGTACGCGTACACCGGCATCTTCGTCATCGACCAGCCGCGCCCCGCCACCACCGCCACCTCGGGGAACTCGAAGCCCGAGACGTGCTCCACGCGCAGGAAGTGAGGGCGGTCGCCGGCCATCGTCTCCGAGAGTCGGCGCAGCTCGTGGAGCTCGAGGTGGAAGGTCTGCGACGGCGTGCCGCTCTCGAGCAAGAACCACCAGTACCCGGGCACGCCGAGCACCAGCAACACGCCGAGGACGCGCGCGAGCCGCTTCACGGGACGAAGGTGTCGAGCGCCTTGCGCACGGGGGCGAAGTCGTCGTCCTTCACGTCGGCGACTCCGTCGGCGAGCAGGCAGCCCTGCAGCGTCTTCTTGCCCTCGGGGGTCGCCGCCGCCGCCTTCGCCGCGCCGACGATGGCCTGCGCCTTGCCGCCCGGGAACTTCGCCGCCGCGACGACCACGTCGTTGGGCACCTCGGTCGACGTGGCGATGATCTTCAGCGTGTCGGCCTTCTTGCCGAGCGAGCCGACGCAGCCGCTGGCGCGCGTGTCGTTGGGCGTCTGATCAGAGAAGGTTGCGCCGAGGTCGTACTTGCCGTCGATGACCGCCTTGCAGACCGCGTCGTGCGAGCCGAGGAAGTCCTGCACCTCGAACGACTGCACCGGGTTGATGCCCGCCGCGAGCAGCGTGGCCTTGGGCAGCAGGTAGCCGGTGGTGCTCGACGCCTCGACCCACGCCACCTTGAGCGGCTTCTTCTCCTTGCGGAGGTCCTCGAGCGAGCCGAGCTTGCTCTTGGGCGGCGCGAAGAGCACCGAGCGGTACGTCGACTTGCCCGCGCGCGTGGTGCGGAAGAGCAGCTGCGCGCCCGCCTTCGGGTCGACGCGGAGGTAGCCGAGCGGCCCGAGCAGCGCGACGTCGACCTCGTTCTTCACCAGCGCGAGCGCGAGCGCTTCCTGGTCGGGGTACACCTTCGAGATGGCGCGGTCCTTGATCGCGATGGCCACGAAGCTCGCGAACGCGTCGGCCTGCTTCTTCGCCACCTCGTCGTTCACCGAGGCGACCACCCCGACGATGGTGACCTGCTGCTGCTGAGCGAACACCGGGGCCGCGACGAGGACCGCGAGAGCAAGGGAGAGGCGCATGGGCTCGCCTTCTTACCTCAAACTGCGCAGGGCGCTGCGCAGTCGGTCGGGTGATGTCGGTGCGTTGGCTCCGGCGGCTGGCTTGCACACCGCGCGGGCCATGCGAATCGCGTGGCTGGTCATGGTCGGGGCGGTGCTGGGCTCGGGGTGCGTCGCGGGGAACCTCGCGTCGGGGGCGCTGGTGCGGCCCATGCGCGTGCCGGTGGTCGGCGCTCCGGCGCTCGCGCACGAAGACTTCGAGGTGACCTCGCCCGACGGCATCGCGCTCATGGGGTGGACCTTCTCGCCCGAGGGCACGCCGCGCGGCGTGGTGGTGCTGGTGCACGGCAAGGACATCAACCGCCAGCACTTCTCCGACGCCGCGGCGCGCTTCGTGGGCGAGGGCTTCGCGGTCGTCGCGTACGACCAGCGCGCGCACGGCGCGTCGACCGGCGAGTTCGTCACCTACGGCGAGAAGGAAGTGCCCGACCTGCGCGCGGTCATCGACGTGGCGGAGAAGAAGTGGGGGCGCGGGCGGCCGGTGGTGCTCATCGGCGAATCGCTCGGCGCGGCGGTGTCGCTGCAGACGGCGGCGGTCGATGAGCGCGTGTCGCTGGTGGTGGCGGCCGCGTCGTTCGCCGACTTGTCGACGATGGTGAGCGAGCGTGCGCCGTTCTTCCTCGACGCACAGGCGCGGGCGAAGGCGGTCGAAGTGGCGGAGCGCGAGGCGGGGTTCAAGGTGGCCGACATCTCGCCGGTGCGCGCGGCGCGAGAGATTCGGGTGCCGGTGTTGCTGCTGCACGGGTCGGAGGATGCGTTCGTCCCGCTGCGGCACTCGCTGCGCATCTACGAGGCGCTCGGCGGGGAGAAGGCCTTCGTGCGGCTCGAGGGGGTGGGGCACATTGATGTGTTGCTCACCGCGCCGGCGTGGGAGGCGATTGATGCGTTCGTCGCGAAGGAGTTGCCGGCGGGTGAGCTCGCGCGGAGCCCCCTCTCCCTGCCGAGCGGGGAGAGGGTTGGGGTGAGGGGCCTGACGGCATCGACTCGTTGAGCGGCGACCGGAGAGTTCGCGCCCCTCTCCCGGGCCCTCTCCCCGCTGCGCAGGGAGAGGGAGATCAGAACTTCACGAGCCCGTCAGCCCCATCCGGCCCCTGCCGCCCGTCATACCCGCGCTGACCATCCGCGCCCTTCGCGCCGCTGCTCCCGCTCGACAGCGACTGCGTGGTCCCATTCACCGTGCAGCTCGTGCCCGAGCCACCATTACCGCCCGCACCACCGGTCCCCCCGCGCCCGCCCGACCCACCACGCCCACCGGGCCCGCCGCGCGAGCGAATCACCGAGCGCAAGAGCACCGCGTCCCCCGCGCACGACGGCCCCGCGCACCGGAAGCTCACCTGCACCAACCCACCATCCCCACCCGGGCCGCCATCACCACCGTTGCCACCCGGCCCGCCGATGCCACCCGGCCCGCCCGACGTCGCCGGCGTCGACGGACACGACGCGTTCATGCCGTTGTAGCCCTTCGAGCCATCGGTGCCCTTCGCGCCCTCGTAGCCCTGCATGCCGTGCCCGCCCATGCTGCCGAACTCGAAGCCCTGCGCGTCGCCGCGCGCGAGCACCACGTACCGCCGCTCGCCCGTCTCGCTGACCGCCTCGAGCAGGAACAGGTCGCCCGCGGTCTGCGCCGCCACGTTGACCGACGGCCCCTTCTGACCGACCGCGCCCTCGAAGTACGACGGCTGCGGGCGCAGGTAGCGCAGCGGCACCGACAGCGACGTGACGAGCTGCCCCTTGAGGCGCACCGACATCACCAGCGCGCCGTCACCCGAGCGCGCGAGCTCGAAGGCCTGCTGCATCGGCATGGTGTCGGGCAGGTGCATCACGCCCTCGCCGTCGACCTTCGCGATGCCCTGGAACTCGACCTCCTTGCGGTCGACGCACGGGTCCACCGCCATCACCTCGGGCGCGCGGCAGAGCCCCAGCGGGCGGCTCCACTTCACCGGGAACTTCACGTGCGGCTTCAGGTCGAGCGTCGGCAACACCTCGGCGTGCTTCTCGCCCGGGGCGAGCAGCGTCGCGCGCCCACCGCTGACGTCCTGCTTCACCAGCGCGTTGAACGGCAGCGAGAGCGGCGGGTCGGGCCGCGCCAGCTCGAGGCTCGCCGCGCTCTGCGCCCACCGCCCGGTCGCGACCACCGCGGCCTCGACCTCCGCGGCGCGGTTCTTCACCTCGGGCCACTCCGAGCGCGCGATGCGCAGCTGCACCAGGCGGTGCTTGGCGGCGTTGCGCAGGTCCTCGGTCGGCAGGCGCGTGGCCATGCGCATCAACAAACCGTCGTCCTGGTTGGCCTCGATGTCGGCGACGGTGAGCGGCTTGCCGAGGTAGCTGCCCTTGTCGAACTCCAGCGTGGTGACGAGCGAGTCGAACACTGGCGGCAGGCCCGGCGGCAGCCGGCCGCGGTCGAACCCCAGCAGCCGCTCGGTGAGCGCGTCGAGTGACGGAGACGGCTCACGCGGGCGCGACGCGAAGACCTCGTGCGCGGCGATGAGGCGCGCGGCGCCGGTCTCGTCGGTCAGCAGCGCGAGCACCACCTTCGCCAGCCGCCCCAGGAAGTACTCGCGCAGCTCGCGCTGTACGCTGGGCACCAGCTTCGTCGCGCAGGCCTGCCACCGCTCGGCGCGCAGGTTCTCTTCTTCGAGCGCGGTGACGAACGGGTCGACCAGGTCGTCGTCGAGGCGGTGCAGCGCGTTGGTCGAGCCGAGCTCGCAGACCGCGACGTCGGCGTTCTCCTGCTTGAGGTAGTGCACCAGCGCTTCACCCGGCCACCGCTCCGAGTCCTGGCTGAGCTGCGTCATCGTGTAGGGCGTCGGGAAGGTGTGCTTGCAGCCCGCGAGCACACCGAGCGACAGGACCGCGACGAGGGTTCGCACCGCGACAGGCGTCATGCGGCGCTGCGTACCACGCTCAGCGCTGGTGACCGAAGCGCACGTCGAGGCCCGGGTGCTTCGCGGCGAAGGCCAGCAGCTTCTCGAAGCTCTTCACGCCGCGCGGCGCGTCGCCGGTGAAGGTGCCCGGCTCGACGTGGTGCTCCCACCCCCAGCGGGTGTGGCTCGCGTCGCCGGTGAGCAGCACCGGCCCGTTGGGCGTGCGCACCAGGAACGCCATGCTGCCCGGCGTGTGCCCCGGCACCCACAGCGCCCACACCATGCCGTCGCCGAACACGTCGAGCACCCCGTCGAACGCGCCGTCGGCGTCGGGCTCGAACTGCCATTCCACCAACGACTTGCCGGCGAGCGCGCGGTCGGTCGAGCCCTGCACGAAGGCGTAGAGCACCTTCGCGTCGCGCGCTTCGTTCGGCCCCACGAAGACCGGAGTGCCCGCCGGCACGTCGGCCATGCCCGTGACGTGGTCGAGGTGGAGGTGCGTGAGGAACACCCCGTCGAGCCGCTTCTCGTCCCGCACCCACTCGCCCAGCGGGCGCTTCACCTGGAGCTTTTCCATGTGCATCTGCGAGCGCACCAGCGAGCTCATCGCCGACTTCTCGGGGGCGTCGCGCAGCGCGACCTCCACGCCGGTGTCGACGATGAAGGTGCCCTTCGTGGGGTGGCGAATGACGTGAAAGGAGACCTGGATCGGCTCGTCGCCGTCGACCAGGCCCGCGTCGACCGCGGTGGGGTTCTTCAAGTTGATGAGGCCGCTGCGCTCCACCGCCCAGTCGGCCGACTCGATGCTTTCCAGCTCGACCACGCCCGGGCCCGAGGCGAGCGCGGCTTCGAGCGCCGAGCTGCGCGAGCTGGTGCCGAGCGTCGCCTTCGACACCGCGTGCGAGGTGACCGCGCAGCCCGTCGCGCCGAACACCCCGAGAGAGAGCACCGCGACCACCGCCACCGACAGCAGGATTTTGTTTTTCATGCCGCGAACCATACCCATGCAGGAATGGATGGAAATTGGCTGTCTCGGCATGACACCATTCATTCATGGATATCTCGTGGGAAGACGCCCGGCTGTTCCTCGCGGTGGCGGAGGCCGGCAGCCTGAGCGGCGCGGCGCGCGCGTTGCGCCTGGGCCAGCCGACGGTGACGCGGCGGCTCGCGGCGCTCGAGTACGCGCTGGGCACCGCGCTCTTCCGCCGCAGCGTCGAGGGCGCGGCGCTGACGGCGGCGGGCGAGCGACTGGTGGGGCCGGCGAAGAAGATGGCCGAGTGGGCGGGCGAGCTGCAGCGCGCGGCCGCGGCCAACGACTCCACGCCGCGCGGGGTGGTGCGCGTGACGGCGAGCCCGCTCGTGGCGTTCGACTTCCTCGCGCCGTTCGCGGCCTTCGTGGCGCAGAAGCACCCGGGCCTGCGGCTCGAGGTCTCGAGCTCGGTGCAGTACCTCGACCTCGGGCGCGGCGAGGCCGACGTCGCGCTGCGGGGCAAGGCGCCGTCGAACCCCGACCTGAAGGTGGTGGAGTCGCTGCAGCTCGAGTCGTCGGTGTTCGTCTCGAAGGAACTCAAGGCGCGGCTGCCGAAGCGGCCGAAGCTGAGCGACATTCCCTTCGTGGCGTGGTGCCCGCCGTACGACGCGGTGCCGCCCAACCCGCAGCTCGAGGCGGCGATTCCCGGCTTCACCCCATCGTTCACCGCCGACAACTTCCTGGTGATGCTCGCCGCGGCCGAGGCGGGCCTGGGCGCGATGGTGCTCGGCCGGGTGAAGCACCGCTTCAGCCGCGAGTCGCGCCTGGTGCCGCTCGACCTCGACCTCGGGCCCTACGCGCGGCAGACGAGCTACCTGGTGTGCGCGAAGTCGGCGCTCGACGTGCCGCGCGTGCGCCGCGTCGTGGAGCTGCTGCAAGACGAGCTGAAGCGCGCCCGCCCGGGCTGAGTCGCCGGTGACCCGTCGGCGTGAAACGACCCACGGGTCAGCTCGTCTGCCCCATGGGTTGGCGGTGGATCCATTCGTGCTGACCCACGGCCCGGTGAAGCGGTTTCCCTTCTGGCTCGCGCTGGCGGTGTCGGTCGTCGGGTTCGGCGTGAGCCGCGGCGTCGCCACCTCTCTCGAGCGCGAAGCCCAGCACGACGCTCAGCAGACCTTCGACTTCGCGCGAGAGCGGCTGGTCAACGACTTCGTCTCGCGGCTCGAGCGTGCCCGCCGCGGCCTGCGCGGCACCGCGGCCATGTTCGCCACCCACGAGGGGCTGCCCGACCTGCGCACCTATGTGGCGCGACGCGACCTCACCCACGAGTTCCCCGGCGTGCTTGGGCTGGGCTTCATCGAGCGGGTGCCCGACAGCGACCTCGCGCGGTGGGCCGTCGCGCGCGGCGTCACCCCGCAACAGCTCGGCGCGGGGCCGCACTACGTGGTCTCGACCATCGAGCCGCTCGAGCCCAACCGCGCTGTGCTCGGGTACGACAGCGGGTCCGACCCCGTGCGGCGCGCGGTCATCGAGCGCGTCATCGCCACCGGCTCTGCGCAGGTGTCGGCGCCCATCAGGCTGGTGCAGCTGCCGGGGCGCACCGGGGTGCTCCTCTTCGAGCCCGTCTTCACGGGGGACCCGCGCACCGCGGCCGAGCGCGAGCGGGCGCTCCGCGGCCTGGTCTACGCGCCGGTCGTCTTCGAGGAGCTGCTGGAAGGGGTGCTCGACGCCGCCGACCGCCAGCTCGACTTCGACGTCTACGACCAGAGCGAGGGCACGCCGCAGCTGCTCTACGACCCCGACGGGCACCAGTATCTCCCCGCCCCGCGCGTCGCCCAATGGGACGTCACCAGCAAGGTGGCGTGGGCGGGACGGGCCTACGAGGTGCGGGTGCTGTCGACGCCGCTCTTCGAAGCGAAGGTGCGCCACCCGTTCTGGCCCGCGCTGGTGGTCGGCCTGGTGCTCAGCGTGTTGATCGCCGCGCTGGCGTGGCAGCTGGCGTCGGGCCGGCAGAAGGCGCTCGACGCGGCGGCGCGAGTGACCCTCGACCTGCGCAGCGCGGTGCACGAGAACCGGGCGCTGCTCGACACCATCAACACCCACTTCGTGGTGAGCACCGCCGACGCGAACGGCACGGTGCTGTGGGCGAACCAGGCGATGTTCGACGTCTCGGGCTTCTCGCGCGAAGAGCTCCTCGGGCAGAACCACCGCGTCCTCAACTCGAAGGTGCACCCGCCGGAGTTCTGGCAGGAGATGTGGGCGCGCATCGGCGCGGGGCAGTCGTGGCGCGGCGAGGTGTGCAACCGCCGGCGCGACGGCTCGCTGTATTGGGTCGACACGCTCATCGCGCCGATGCCCGACCTCGACGGCAAGCCCAACCGCTTCATCTCGATTCGCGCCGACATCACCTCGCGCAAGGAGGTGGAAGCCGAGCTGCAGCGCCAGACGAAGCTCGCCGAGCAGGCCAGCCTCACCAAGAGCAGCTTCCTGGCGAACATGAGCCACGAAATTCGAACGCCGATGAACGGCGTGCTCGGCATGACCGAGCTGTTGCTGGGCATGGACCTCAACGCCGAGCAGCAGGAAGCCGCGCGCATCATCTACCGCTCGGCCGAGGCGCTGCTCTCGCTGCTCAACGACATCCTCGACTTCTCGAAGATCGAGGCCGGAAAGGTCGAGTTCGAAGACCTCGCGTGGGACCCGAGCCCCGTGGCGTACGACGTGGCGGAGCTCTTCCGCCCCAAGGTGCTGGGCCGCGGCGTCGAGCTGCTGGTGCGCGTGCGCCCGGGCACGCCGGCGAAGCTGCGCGGCGACGCGGCGCGCGTGCGGCAGATTCTGGTGAACCTCGTCGGCAACGCGGTGAAGTTCATCGAGCGCGGCCACGTACTGCTCGACGTGCGGCTCGAGGGCGAGCAGCTGGTCTTCGAGGTGAGTGACACCGGGCCCGGCATTCCCGCCGAGCGGCAGCGCATTCTCTTTCAGCCCTTCACGCAGGCCGACGCCGCCACGTCGCGCCGCTTCGGGGGCACGGGCCTCGGTCTCGCCATCTCCCGCCGGCTCGCCGCGGGCCTGGGCGGCACGTTGGAATTCACCAGCCGCGAGGGCGAGGGCACGACCTTCGTGCTGAAGATCCCCGCGCGCAGCATCGAGACGCCGGCACCCGCGCGGCCGCTCGAGGGGCTGGCGGTGGTGGTCGAGGAGCCGTCGGCGCTGCAGCGTTCGATTCTCACCGAGCAGCTGCGCGAGCTCGGCGCGCAGGTCGAGGCGCCCGACGACCCGTTCGCGTTGCGGCTGTGGTCGAAGACCGACGTGGTGGTGTGGTCTGACGCGATTCTGCCCACCGCACTCCCGCCCGGTCCCGTGCACGTGGTGCAGCTCACCCGGCCCGGCCCCAACGCCCTGCCGCACGTGGCGCGCTGCGCGTCGTCGGCGGTGCTCGGCCAGGTCATCGCGCGCGCGGTCTCGCGGTCGGCCGCGCCGTCGAACGTGGTGACGCTCACGCAGGCGCCGCGCAGCCGGCACCTCGCGGTGTTGCTCGCCGAGGACAACCACATCAACCAGCGCGTGGCGTGCGCGATGCTCGAGAAGTGCGGCTGCAAGGTGACGCTCGCCGCCGACGGGAGCGACGCGGTGGCGGCCTTTCAGCGCGGCGCGTTCGACCTGGTGTTGATGGACTGCCAGATGCCCGACGTCGACGGCTTCGACGCGACGCGCGCGATTCGCGCGTGGGAAGCGAGCCACGAACGCGCGCGCACGCCCGTCATCGCGCTCACCGCGAACGCGAGCGCGGAAGACCGCTCGAACTGCCTCGCCGCGGGAATGGATGACCACTTGAGCAAGCCGCTGCGCGCGGCGAACCTCGAGGCGTTGCTCGAGCGGTTGTTTGGGGCGCTCAACCGCGTGGGGTGAAGCGCGTCTCCCCTCACCCCGAGGGGGTCACCAGGTGCCGAGGCCGAGGTGCAGCTTTCCGCGCGCGCGCAGCAGCGGCACCAGCGCGTCGGGCTCGCCCAGCTCGGCGACCCAGCACGGCATCTGCTCGACCACGCGCTCGTTGCTCGCGCGCGCGGTGTACGAGACCTCGACGCCCTCGAGCGGCTGGAAGCCGAAGCCCGAGAGCAGCGTGCGCGCGTGCGGCGTGATGAGGAACACCACCGCGAGCTCGTCTCCCAGGGAGCGCAACAGCGAGAGCGTCGCGCGCGTGAGCGCCCGCCCGATGCCCTGGCGCTGGTGCGCGGGGTCGACCGCGATGCCCAGGCCCGCCAGCCGCACCGTGCGCTCGCCCACCAGCACCGAGCGCCGCGTCAGGGTGCGCACGCCCACCACTCGACCGTCGCGCCGGGCCACCACCACCGAGTCGGGCCGCGTGTCGTACCAGTACTTGCCCTCGAGCTCTTTCTGGCCGGGGAAGGTGCGGGCCGCGAGCGCGACGAGCTCGGCCTCGAGGGCGCGATCGACCTCGGCGAGCGGGTGCACCTCGAGCTGGATCGCGTCGTGCGAGGGCGGCGAGGCGGGCGCGGCGGCGTGGGACTTCACCGTCTCGCGGTAGATGACCATCTTCTGCAGCTCCTGCGTGCCGCCGAGAATCGAGAGCGCCATCGCGTCGCGGAAGTCCTTCTGCGCGCGCTCGCTGGCCTTGAGGCCCTGGCTGCCGAGCAGACCCACGAGGTCTTCGGCCGACTGCCGCGCCACCTCGCTGCCGTAGGCCTTGATGATGCTCAGCGCGCCGAACACGTCGTCGCCCGCGAGCAGGCGCTCGAGCGTGCGGTCGAGCTGCGCCGAGAGGAGCTCCTCGGCGACGCGCATGCGCACCACCTTCTCCTGCACGTACTGGTTCTTCCCGAGCGCGACTCCGAACGAGAGGCGTGTCTCGGCGTGGTGCACCGCGCGGTGGAGGCACCGGCGCACCGCCCCGAGGAAGAGGGAGCCGATGAAGAGCCGCTCGAGGCTGAAGACGCGCTTGAAGAACGGCACGCCGGTGCCGGGCGCGCCGAGCAGCGCGTCGGGATCGAGCTGCGCGCGCCACGCGAGCACGTCGCCGGTGGGGGACGTGCGCAGGCCCATCAGGTCGCCGTGCGGCCGCTGCTTCACGCGCGGGCCCTTGCCGTCGACGAGGAAGATGTTCACCGCCTCGCGCGCGCTGACGCCGTGCAGCCGCGCGGAGACGAGCACCAGGTCGGCCGCGGTGACGTTGGTGATGCTGCGCTTGCGCGCGGTCAGCACGTAGCCGCCGTCGGCCCGCTTCGTCGCGCGCGCGCGCAGGCTCATCACGTCGGTGCCGCCGCGAGGCTCGCTGTTCGCCACCGCGCCGAGCAGCGCGCCGCTCATCAGGCCCGGGAGCCAGCGGCGGCACTGCGCGTCGGACCCGAACTCCTGCAGCGCGGTGATGAGGCAGCCGGCGTGCGCGACGATGGAGACCGCGAAGCCCAGGTCGCCGCACCCTTCGCCGAAGCCCTCGATGGCCTGCGCCCACTCGCGCAGGCCCAGGCCGTCGCCGCCAAAGGCCTGCTTCACGTGCAGCTTGAAGAGGCCGCTCGCGGCGACCGCGCGGAAGGCGTCGCGATCGAACGCCGCGCGCGTGTCGTGGTCGTGCACCCGGGGCGCGACGATGCGGGCGCCGACCTCTCGAAACCGTTCCCGCAGGTCACCGTCGGTCGGCAGCACGGGCGCGAGGAGAGCACGAAAGTGAGACAGCGATGCACCAAATGTCGCTCAGGGAGTGTCTCGCAAGGTCTTGATGCGAATCAATTCTGGGTCCTCTTTGTAAAAAGCGGCGACATCGCGGCCGGGTAACTTCGCCCTGCTCCGCGCAGACCATGAGTGCATCTCCACTCGCTGTTTCGAAAGAGCTCCCATGAAGATCGACACGAAGGCCGTGAGCGCAGTCGAGGCGAAGCTGAACCCGAAGGCGGCGGTGAAGGCGGCCCCGAAGCAGAGCCCGAAGAGCGTCGCGCAGAAGTTCAGCAAGGACGAGATGTCGTTCGGCATCGGCAAGGCGCTCAAGCTGCCGCCCGAGGTGAAGAAGGGCTCGCTGGCCGACAAGGTGAAGACGCTCCTGGGCAACGGCGTGAAGGACCTCGGGGAGATCTTCGCGCGCATTCACGACCTCGGCGTCGCGCGCGGCCTGAAGTCGGCGCTCAACGGCGAGCTCGAGGGCGTGAAGCTGAGCCGCCCGCTGCCTCCGTCGGAAGCGCCGCACCGGGGCAAGGACGGCCGCATGTACGCGCCGAACGGCGACCCGCTCATCGAGGTGAAGCTGTCGAGCAAGAGCTTCGGCACCGCCGAGACGTCGAGCTCGCGCACCGCGTACGTCAACCCGAAGACCAACGAGTACTACGTGGTCGACAAGCACGGCACCATCGGCGCGCCGGTCGAGAAGGCGTACGGCCCGATGGCGCTGCCGAAGGGCTCGCACTTCGAAGACAAGTCGTTCAGCCCCTGGGAATTGCGCCAGCTCGAGCGCGCCGCGAACGGCTCGTTCCCCAACTTCCCCGGGTTGCCGACGTTCCCTCATCCCCAGTTCCCGCGGGACCCGGGCTTCACGCCGCCCATCGGCATCGCGCCGAACACGCCGCGCGACCCTGGCTTCTCGCCGCCCATCGGCATCGCGCCGCGCACTCCGCGGCCGCTGCCCCGTGAGCCTGGCTTCGAAGGTCACGACTTCGGGAACAAGGACAAGAAGGGCCGCGACTGACTTTCGTGTCTCCCTCTCCTCTTCAGAGGAGAGGGTTGGGGTGAGGAGAAAAACGTCGAAGCGCCAACCTCTTCACTCTGCACTGCGGCTGTTCTCTCCTCACCCCGGCCATTTCTCGCTCGCGCTTCAGTTGATCCCCGGCTCGCAGAACCCGCCGAAGCAGTTGAGCGAACAACAATCCGTGCCCGTCGTGCATCGCCCGCCGACGGCGAAGCACACGCCACCATCACCCAGCGTCGCCGTGCCCGCGTCGATGGCCACCGCGACGTCGCACGTCCCCGCGTTGCACGTGCCCGCGCAGCACGGGCTCGTCGCCCCGCACGCCTGACCCGGCGACGCGCACGGCGTCACGCACGTCCCCGCGCGGCATTGCCCGCGGCAACAATCGCCCGCTCCGCCGTCCACCGTGCATGCCGCGCCCGTACCGCGGCAGGTGTCCGCGCCGAACGTGCACCGCGGCTTCGGCTGAATGCCCACGTCGCACGCCGCGCAGCACGTCGTGCCGCCACCCGAGGTGCACGTCTCGCCCGTCGGCCGGCAGTTGGTCACGTTCACCGTGCACTTGCCCTGGTCGCAGCGGTGCGAGCAGCAGTCGACGTTCGCCGCGCAGTTCTCACCCGACACCTTGCACAGCCCGCCGCCGCACACGCCGTTGTTGCAGCCCAGCGAGCAGCACTCGAGCGCGCGCGTGCAGGGAGCACCGTCACCGAAGCAGGCGAGCTGACAGGCGCGCTGCGTGGAGTTGGGTACCGGCTCGCACCGCGCCGTGCAGCAGGCGCTCGCGGTCGTGCACGGGGCGCCGGCCGGGTCGCACGCGCCGCCCGACATCGCGTCGCCACAGACGCCGCCGACGCAGGTGAGGGAACAACACTCGCCGGGGCTGCCGCACGCGTCGCCGAGGGACTTGCAGACCAGCACGCCGGCGTCGTTCATCGGGAAGGGCGTGCCTCCGCCGGTGCCGCCTCCGGTTGCGGTGCCGCCTCCCGTCGTCGCGCTTCCTCCTCCGGTGGCGGTGCCGCCTCCCGTCGCGGCGGTGCCTCCGCCAGTGCCTCCGTCGGTGTTCGGAGAGGTGCCGCCGCATTGGCAGGCAGGGAACGAGAGGGTGGCCGCGAGGAGGAGTGAAGGCAGGACTGAGCGCATGGCTTCAGGTTGCCTTGCGGCGTGGCTCGCTCAACGAGGTTGTGTGGGCTTGCGTTGGCTCGTGTCGGGTGCGGTCGACATCGGTGCTGCGAGGTTTTCTCCTCACCCCGACCCTCTCCTCTTCAAGAGGAGAGGGAGAGCGCCGCGGTTACTTCAGGGCGTGGTGCACCTTCGTCATCGCGCTGATCAGGTGCTCGACCTCTTCAGCCGTGTTCGCCGCGGTCGGCGTCGCCCGCAACACACCCTTGTCCTTCGGCACCACCGGGTACGCCTGCATCGTCACGTTGATGCCCTCGTCGAACAGCAGCTGCCCACCCCGCGCGACGTTCTCGGCGCTGCCGACGTACGCCGACACGATGGGGAACGCGTTGTCGTTGTCGGTCGCGATGCCCGCCGCGCGGTAGCCCTCGGCGATGGCTCTCGCGAAGCCACACATGCGGTCGCGCAGCGCCTCACCCTCGCGCTCGTTCACCTCGAGCCCCGCCAGCGCCGTGGCCAGCGACGCGGTCGGCACCGGCCCCGAGTAGATGTACGCGGTGATGTTGGTCTTGAGGTACTTCACCAACTTCGTCGGGCACGCCACGAAGGCGATGAGCGAGCTGTACGCCTTCGACAGCCCCGACACGTAGAGGATGTTGTCGTACGAGAGCCCGAAGTGCTTCACCACGCCGTTGCCGCGGTGGCCGTAGGGCCGCTCCGCCGTCGGCCGCTCACCAATCACCCCGAAGCCGTGCGCGTCGTCGATGTACACGATGGCGTCGTGCTTGCGCGCCACCTCGACCAGCGCGGGAATGTTCGGCGTGCGCCCCGTCACCGACAGCACGCCGTCGACCACCACCAGCTTGGGTGAGAGCGCTGCGTTCTCGGTGAGCAGCCGGTCGAGCTCCGCCGGGTCGGTGTGCGTGAACGAGAAGAGCTTCGCGCCCTGGTCTCGCGCGAGCCGGCAGCCGTCGAAGTTCACCTTGTGCGCGTAGCGGTCCGCGAAGATGCCCGAGCCCTTGCCCGACAACGCGGGAATCAGCCCGATGGCGAGCAGCGAGATGGTGGGAATGATGATGGTCTCTTCGACGCCGAGCAGCGCGGCCAGCTTGCGCTCGAGCACCGGGTAGATTTCAGGGCTGCACGCCAGGCGCGCCCACGACGGGTGCGTGCCCCACTTGCGCATTTCGGGCAGCACCGACGCCATGATGTCTTCGCGCAGGTCGAAGCCGAGGTAGTTGCACGAGGCGAAGTCGTCGAGCCACTTGCCCTGCACGCGAATCTTTCGCCCGCGCAGCTCGGTGGCGACGTTGTCGTAGAGCTTGCCGGTCTCGAGCAGCTGCAACAGCTGCCGGTTCTTCGAGTCGGCGAGCTTCAGGTCCAGGAAGCGGTCGAACACGTCAGCCATGCGCAGGTCCCCGTTTGAGCGCGCCCTTCGCGATGCGGCCCACGAAGGCCTCGTACGACCAGCCCAGCTCCGCGGCGGCCTTCACGCACGGCGCCGAGGGGCCCAGGTACGTGTTGGGCGTGACGTCGATGACGTGCGGCACCCCTCCGCGGTCGAGCCGCAAATCGACCCGGCCCCAGTCGCGCCCGCCCACCGCCTCGAACGCGCGCTGGCAGACCGCGGGAATGTCGTCGAGCGAGCCCCGCCACGGCACCGCGCCCTGCCGGTACGGCACCGGCTGCGTCCAACGCGGGTCCTGCTTCGGGCGCTCTCCACCCTTCGTCGGGTCGTTGAACCACTTCATGTCGAAGGTGCGAATCGGGAGGTAGCCCTCGGGCAGGTTCTCGAAGCGGTGCTCCATCATCGGCAGCGCCGTGAGCGGGTGCCCGGCGAACGACACGTAGAACTCGCGGCCGTGCACGTATTCCTCGAGCAGCACCGGCTGGCGGTACTTCTTCACCAGCTGCGCGCCCAGCGTGCGCACCTCGGCCTCGTCGAAGCACACCGACGCCGACGAGAGCCCGATGGAGCTGTGCTCCGCCGTCAGCTTCAAGATGACCGGCGCCTCGAGCTCGAGCGTGAAGGTCTTCGCCGCGGCCACGCTGTCGATGACCTGGAAGCGCGGCGTGGGCAGCCCCTCGCGCACCAATATCGCCTTCACGTCGTGCTTGCGCTTGCTGACCGCGAGCCCGAATTGATCAGCCCCCACCCCGTTCACGCCGTGCGCCTCGAGGAGCGCGGGCACCAGCGGCGCCAGCCGGCTCTCGCCGCCGAGCGTGTCGCAGAGGTTGAACACCAGGTCGACGGCCTTCAGCGCCTTCGGCAACGCGGTGCTCACGTTCTTCGCGTCGAGCCCGAGCGTCTTCGCCTTGAAGCCCTGCGCCTCGAGCGCCTGCGCCACCGGACCCGCGTCGCCGACGAACGAAAAAAACGCGTCACCCGACTTCACCGGGTGACGCGCGTTGTGGAGCTGCGTGCGTCGCGCGAGCTCGAGGTCGAAGGTGACGAGGACCGACTTCTTCACTCGCGCCACGGAGCGACTCTTACTTCTTGAGCTCGGCGTAGACCTTCTCGAGCTTGTTCTTCTTGATCCAGTCCTGCCCGAAGACGACGAAGTCCTTCGCGAGCTGCTTCGCGTCGGGCGCCACCAGGCCGCGCTCGACCACCTGCTCGAACTTCACGAAGTCGCCCACCAGCTCCTTCATCTTCTTGGCGTCCTTCTCGTCCACGTCGGGGTTCGAGAAGTACTTGATGGTGCGTTCCACCATCGTGCGATCAAACCAACCGTTCGGCGTCGCCATGTCGTGAGCGCCCTTCAGTTCAGCCAGCTGCGAATTTCATCGGCGGTGGCGGGGCGCGTCTGGCCACCCTTGGCGACCGTCTTCACCTGGCCGACCGACGCCTCGACGATGGCGTTGGTGACCCATTCCTTCAGCTCGGCCTGGGTGGGGCGCTTGGTGTCGCCGCTCTTGGCGGTCTTCGACATCTCGGCGGCGACCTTCGCGTCGAGCTTGGTCAGCACGGTCTCGAGCGACTTCTTGTCGAGGCCGACCTGCTTGCCGCCGACCGGCACGCCCTTCGCGTTGAGGCCCTTCACGCCGTCGGTGGGCGACTTGATGGCCGCGTCGAGCCAGTTCTTGAGGTCCTGCACGCTCGCCGGCTTCACCTGGCTGCCCTTGGTGAGCTTCACCGCGGTCTGCGCGTTCTGGATGTCGTTGCGGAGCGAGTTCAGCTGCGTGCCCATCGTGGGGCGGGTCGACTTGATGGTTGGCATGCGGCGCATGAGACCAGACGGGGCCCCGCGGCGCAAAGCCCCGCTCGGAAAAGATCAGGGCGTCGTGACGCCGAGGTCGACGCACTTGCCGGTGCCCTGGTGCTCGGTCGGCAGGAGCATGTCGGTCGGGTCGAGCCGGACCGTGAGGTCCGCGGGCGCCAACAGCGGCGGGCTGACCGAGGTGTCACGCCGCGCCCACACGCAGCCCTTCGTCCACTCGCCGAACGAGTGCGCCTTCGCCGGCTCGGCGACGCTCCACACCTCGAAGAGGCTCGAGCCGCTCGCGATGCGGCCGCTGGCCTGCGCCACCACGTCGACCATCGGCAGGTCCGTCGCGCGGAAAGGCTGACACACCTTGCCGTCGGCGCGGGTGAAGGGCTCCCCGCGCACCACGCTGAGCCGCGACAGCGAGAGGTCGACCACCAGCGGGTCGCTCCCGTGGAGCAGCTCGTCGGCGTCGCTGACGCCATCCTGGTCGGAGTCCTCGCCGCCCATGCCCACGGTCGGGTCGAGCCCGAAGCGCGCCTCGAGCCCATCGGGGAAGCCGTCGAGGTCGCTGTCGACCATGGTGACGCGCGTGCCGAGGAACGCCTCGGCGAACTGGCTCAACCCGTCGCCGTCGGTGTCGCGCACCGAGCAGCCGAGCGTCATCGGGCCCATCGGGTCACAGCCACGCGCGTCGCGGGTCTTCGGGTCGAAGAACTGGTTGGCGCGCAGCACCTCGAAGCCGTCGTCGAAGCCATCGCCGTCGGTGTCGGCCACGTCGGGGTTGGTGCCCGCGGCGAGCTCCGCGGTGTCGGCCAGCCCGTCGCCGTCGCGATCGGCGAGCCACGCGCCCTGCACCGGCGTCGCGCGCGCTGGCCACACCACCAGCTGCTTGCTCACCGGCGCCGACGCGAGCCCACTCAGGTCGGTGTCGGCGAAGGTCGTCTGGCGCACCGCCGCGTTCGAGAACGAGCGCACCTGCCCATGGAAGTGGTCGGCCAGCGAGGTCATCAACGCGCTCGCCTCGGCCTCGAGGAAGGTGGGCAGCACGCCCTGCGTCACCGGCGTGAGCCCCGTGCCGTCGCGGCGGAACTTCTGCCCGAAGAGGTTCAAGCAGGGCGCGCCGCACGCGCTGAGCGCGTCGCCGTTCAGCTCGAGGATGCCCTGGAACCCGAGGCGCCCGAGGCGGTGGCGCTGCGAGAAGGCCACGAGGTCGTCAGCGATGGCGACCAGGTCGCTCGTCTGGTTGCGCGAGGTGCCCGCCACGAAGCCGATCACGGCGTCGGGGTTGTTGGGGTCGAACACGTTGCACAGCGTGGGGTCGGTGTCGGGCCACACGCCGTCGAGGTGCGTGTCGTCGGCCCAGTTGCTCGAGACGTCGTTGGTCGCGCAGCGCGGGCGCGGCGGGCCGTTGCTCACCAGCAGCACCTGGTACGAGGTGAGCGGGAGCAGCTCGGGGTTGCTCTGCTCGGTCTGCACCACGTCGCTCTCGATGAGCGAGGTCGCGACCCGCAGCGCCCCTTCGAGATCGCCGAGGTTGCCGAGCTCGGCCTGCATGGTGCTCACCCTCGCCCGCAGGCTCGCGTCAGGCCGGGCGAACGCGCCGCCGATGCCGAAGAAGGGCCACACGCCCTTCACGTTGGTCTCGTACGGCACGAGGGCGACCTTCACGTCGGGGCGGTTGGCGAGCGAGTCGAGCAGCGCCTGGAGCGCCAGCACGCGCGCCGGCACGGTGACCCCGGGCGGCACCGGGAGCGTCTCGCACAGCCCCGGCGACGACTGGGCCCCGGGCGGGTCGATGACGCAGCTGGCGCCCGACATGTCGAACACGATGATCAGCTTCGTCTGGAAGGCCGTGGGGTCGACCGGCTTGAAGCACACCTCGCCCTCGAGCGTGGCGGTGGTCGGCGGCCCTGCGTCGGCTTCGACCTTCACCGCACACCCCGAGGCGACGACTCCGGCGATCACCAGCTGGCACAGGCGCATGAGACCTCCGGCAGGGTGGTGCCTCGAGCGGGGCAAACCTTGTCCAACTGCTCCCTCTCCCCACGAGCGGGGAGAGGGCCGGGGTGAGGGGCCGAGCCGCCTTCCGTTCTTCGGCGCTCCGAGCTTCTCTCCTCAATGCCTTGAGGGTGGTGGGCGTGCTGGTCGCCTGGAGCCGTGCCGAACAGCATGGGTGCCCCTCGCTGCGCACGTCGTGACTCTGGGAGAACAACTTCTCTCCCCGGTGCTCGACGCCGGTGCGGATAACGCTGCCAGGACCCATTATCCGCACCCGCGTCGGCCCCACCGTGCGTGAACTTCGCTCGCAGTCGAGGGGCTGCCCGCGCAGAGCCGTGCCGAAACCCATCACACCACGCGTCACCCTGAGGCCGGTGCTCATCGCGGAACTGCGTCGCGCCCTGATCAGGCGAACGCGCGCGCGCTCGCCTCAGCCACGGTCGCGAACTCCTGCTGCGCCTCGTCGTAGTCGCGCAGGAAGAACGGGTCGAAGAGCGGAAAACACTCAGGGAAGAGCCGCGCATCGTCGTCGGACAGCACGCCTTGCTTCGCGAGCTGCTCGAGGTGCGCCTTGAGCTGGCCGCGAATCGCCACGCGCTCGTCCTGCCCGAGCGGCCGCTCGTCCCGCACGCGCGCGGCGAGCTGGTGGGCGAGCGGCGGCAACCCCAGCAGCGGCTGGTAGCGCGCGAAGAAGGCGAGCTGGCCGAGCAGCCACCGGCGAAACCCGGCCGCGGTGGAGCGCTCGACGTCGAGCGGCGCGGTCGAAGGCGCCAGCGCCGGCGCGATGCGCTCGGCCCACACCAGCTCGAAGAGGCGCTCCACGAGCGTCGAGAGCGGGAGGTCGCGGCCGATGCGCTCGACGACTTCCGCGACGAACGACAGCCGCTGCGCGCGGAAGGTCTCGGGCCGCACCAGCGTCACCCACTGCCGCGCCATCGCCGCGCGCCCCTGCAGGTTCTGCCAGTTCATGCGCGTCCACTGGAAGTCGGCGACGAAGAAGCGCGAGTACTTCTCGCTGAAGGCGTCCCACGCGGGGCCGCAGCGGGCGAGCTCCCCGCCCTGCCCGAGCAGCACGAAGCGGCAGACCTGCTGCACGAGCCACTTCGGGTCGGCGCGCTGCTCGGCCGGCAGTGCGCGGAAGAGCGGATAGATGCGGCGCCTGGCGAAGTCGTAGCCCTGGTGCTCCGCGCGCGGGGCGAGCGTGTCGACGAACCACATGTCGGCCAGCGACAGCGAGATGGCCTCGCTCAGCATGCGCCACGCGATGTACGTGCGGCGGTGGTCGACCGAGTCGGTGCCGTCGAAGAGCAGGTCGGGCATCAACTGGTGCATCACGTCGTGGAAGAGGTACGTCGCCTCGTGCACCGGGTCTGACTTCGGCACGTACGGCAGCCCGCCGTTCAACCCGGGGAACCAGTAGTTGCCCTCGCGGCGCGAGCGGGCCGAGCGGAAGAAGACGCCCTCGCGCACCACGTGGCTCAGCGCGTTCCACAGCGGGTGCCGCGCCTCGCGGAGGTGCGCGTAGAGCGGGTGCTCGAGCAACAGCCGCGCGTCGGTGGACCAGTCGGTGGGGTCGACGGGCGTCCACTTCAGCGCCTTGCGCTGCTCGAGCCACAGCCGTTCCTTGACGAAGGCCGACAGGCATTGCTCGCGCGCGGAGTTCTTGAGGCCGATGGCGCTCATCGCCTCGAGCGTGGTGCCCGCGGCCGAGGTGAAGGCGGCGTCCCACGCGAAGACGGTCGGGTCGTCGGGGCGCAGCTTCGTGCCGTCGAAGTGGCCGGCGACCTCGCGAATGTACGAGCGGCGCACGACTTCGCCCTTCGCATCCAACACCCACGCGTGCAGGCGGCAGATGTTCCGCGCGGGGCCCACGTAGTCGGCGCGCACCAGGTCGCCCTGGGGGTCGAAGATGTTGCTCTCGTCAGACAACACGGCCCTCGCGCTGGTGAGCCAGGTCGCGAGGGCCGCGGGAGATTCGACTGAAGACTGCGGCTCGACCACCAGCGACTGCGCGTGGCGCCCGAGGAAGCGGCGGTACTCGCCCACCTTCCACGGGTTGCTGGTGACGAGAAGAATCAGGGGTTCATCTCACACGACTTCTTGTGACCCAGGTCGCAGCCCTTCTTGTAGCTCTTCTTCGCGAGGACCTTGTTCGGGGCCATGCCTTCGCCGTTCTGGTACATCACGCCGAGGTCGTAGCAGCCGGCGCCGTACTTCCCGTCGCACGCCTTCTCGAAATAGGTCTTCGCGTTGGGGAGGTCCTTCTCGCGGCCTTCGCCGTTCAGGTACATCACCGCGACGTCGTAGCAGCTGGCGGCGTCGTCCTTGTTGCAGTTGCCGTTGAAGAGGTCGAAGGCCTTGCCCTGGTCCTTCTCGCGGCCGTCGCCGTTGAGGTAGCGGAACGCGAGGTCACGGCAGCCCGGGTTGTTCTTGCCGTCGCACGCCTTCTGGAACGAGTCGGCCGCCTTCTTCGGGTCCTTCGCGACGCCTTCGCCCTTCAGGTACATCACGCCCTGGTTGGTGCAGCCGCGCGCGAAGCCGCCCTCGCACGCCTTGATGTACGACTCCGCGGCCTTCTTCTTGTCGATGTCGACGCCGAGCCCGTCGTCCCAGATCCACCCGAGGTCGTCGCACGCCTCGGCCGAGCCGTGCTGGCAGCCCTTCTCGAGCAGCGGCTTGGCCAGCGCGTAGTCTTCGGCGTCGATGCGCGCGCGGCCGGCCTTGGCGCAGGCGCTGGCGTTGCCCTTCTTGCACGCCGTCTCTTCAGGCGAGCCGGCAAAGGCGAGTGACGACAGACAGAGGAGAGAGGTGAGGAGGGTGCGGTTGATCATGGGGACAGAACCATATCGCCCCGCCCGCCAACGCAAACCCCGTTTTGAGTCGTCACGTGGGGCCTCGGGACCCCGGGAGGGGATGACGTGCCGCGTGGTTGGCGCGGCCCGCGGCGTGCTCCTGCAGCCCGGGCATGAACACCACCAGCGCAGGCGTCACCCTCGTCGGCCGCCGTTCGAACAACGAAGACGCGATGCTCGACTGCTCGCCGCTCGGGCTCTTCGCGGTGTGCGACGGGCTCGGCGGCTACGAGGGCGGAGAGATTGCCTCCAGGCTCGCCACCACCACGCTCGAGCAGTTCGTCGACCGCAACCGCCGCGACCCGCTCGGCACCTGGCCGGTGAAGGAAGACCGCAGCCGCTCGTACGAGGAGAACCTGCTGGCCGCCGCGACGGTCGAGGCGCACCGCGCGATTCTCGGCCAGAAGAGCGGCCGCCTCTCGCAGATGGGCTCGACGGTGGTGGCCGCGCTCTTCCACGGCGGGCGCGTGTCGGTGGTGCACTGCGGTGACAGCCGCGCGTACCGGCTGCGCGATGGCGCGGTGACGCAGCTCACCGTCGACCACTCGGTGTGGGCCGAGATGCAGGCCGCCGGGCTCGCGGGCCCGCGCGGGGAGTTCCAGTTCAAGAACCAGATCACCCGCGCGCTCGGCCTCGACGGCCACGCGAAGGCCGACGTGCGCACCTTCGACGTGCAGCCGGGCGACGTGTACCTGCTGTGCAGTGACGGGCTGTACGACCCGCTCGACGACGCGCGGCTGAAGGTGGGCTTGTCGCTCAGCCCCTCGGACGCGTGTGACGACCTCGCGCGCGCGGCCTTCGAGGCAGGCAGCGCCGACAACATCACGGCGGTGGTGGTGCGCACGGGGGAGTAAGAAGCGGCCATGGTTCAGCGCTCTCTGCTCGGCATCGACCTGTCTCGCGTCACCTTGAAGCGCCGCCGCACGAAGATCGTCGCCACCGTCGGCCCGGCGTCGAATTCGCCCGAGATGATCAGCCGGTTGATCAACCTCGGCGTCGACGTCTTCCGCCTCAACTTCAGCCACGGCACCCACGAGCTGCACCAGCAGGCATACGAGCGCATTCGCGCGGCGGCGAGCGCGGCCAACAAGCACGTCGCGGTGCTGGCCGACCTGTGCGGCCCCAAGATTCGAGCGGGGAAGTTCGAGGGCGGGAAGATCGAGTTGCCGCAGGGCAGCGAGGTGGTGGTCACCACGCGCACCGGCACGCTCGGGCGCCCGGGCCTCATCTGCTCGGAATACGCGGAGCTCGCGCGCGACGTGAAGGCCGGCGACCGCGTGCTGCTCGACGACGGCAACCTCGAGCTGAAGGTGCTCCAGAGCGACGGCGTCGACGTGAAGTGCCACGTGGTCGCGGGCGGCACGCTCAAGGACAAGAAGGGCATCAACCTGCCGGGCGTGGCGGTGTCGTCGCCTGCGCTGACCGGCAAGGACCGCAACGACGCGCTCTTCGCGGCGAAGCTCGGGGTGGACTGGTTGGCGCTCTCGTTCGTGCGCAGCCCCGACGACGTGCGCGCCTTGAAGGAGCTGCTCTCGGCCAACGGCGTGCCGGTGCCGGTGGTGTCGAAGATCGAGAAGCCCGAGGCGCTCGACTGCATCGCCGACATCATCCAGGTGAGCGACGGCGTGATGGTGGCGCGCGGGGACCTGGGCGTCGAGATGCCCGCCGAGGAGGTGCCGCTCATTCAGCAGGAGCTGGTGCGGCTCTCGCGCAAGCTGCACCGCCCCGTCATCGTCGCCACGCAGATGCTGGAGTCGATGATCGACTCGCCGCGGCCCACGCGCGCCGAGGTGACCGACGTCGCGAGCGCGGCCTTCGGGCACACCGACGCGGTGATGTTGTCGGCCGAGACGGCGTCAGGGCAGTACCCGGCCGAGGCGGTGGCGATGATGGATCGCGTGCTGCGGCTCGTGGAGGGGTACAGCTGGAAGCACGGCTACTTCGGGCGCGTGTCGGGGCTCGATGCCGACGAGGGGTTGCGGGTGAGCTCGGCCGTCTCTCGCGCGGCGTCGCAGCTATCGGGTGACTTGCAGGTGCGGGCCGTCGTGGTGCCGACCCGCTCGGGGAATACGGCGCGCGTGGTGAGCAGTGAGCGGCCGGCGGCTCCGGTCATCGCGATGGCGGCCGATGCGGCGACGTGCCGGCGGCTCAATCTGTCGTGGGGCGTGCAGCCGGAGCTGATGGGCGCGGAGAAGTTGCAGTCGCCGGCGGCGGCGGCGAGAGAGCTGGTGCTGCAGCAGGGGTTGGGTGAGCGCGGGGAACGGGTGTTGCTGGTGTGGGACGCGGATCGCGCGCACACGGGTACCGAGCCGACGGTGAGCGTGCTGTCGCTCTGAGAGAACGAGCAGAAACGAGCTCCCTCTCCTCTGAAGAGGAGAGGGAGATCAGGCCTGCCGACGCCGCCGCGCGAACACGAGCGCGAGCACCGCCAACACCGCCCCCGGCGCACTCGAGCACCCGGCCTTCAGCTCCTCAGTGCCCACCGGCGGCAGCTGCACCAACACCGCGCACGCCTTCTTCCCGCCCGTATCGTCGACGCACGCAAACCCCTTCCCGCAGTCATCGGGCTCGAGGCACCGCTGCCGGCACGTCGGCTGCGTCCCCTGCGTGGTGATGACGGTGCACACCGCCTCCGGCCCCTCGCAGAGCGTCGCGCCCGGCGTGCAGGCCTCGCCGATGCCCGCGGTGGGCAGAATCGGGAACCGGCAGGTGCCCTGGTCGCATTCCATGTTCGACGGGCACGCCACGGTCGCGCTGCAGCTCTGCGTGCAATACGGCTCGGGGTGCTGGGCGCTGTCGCGGCACATGCGGCTGGCGCAGTGCGCGTCGCGGCCGCAGTTCGAGCCGATCGGCGCGCAGTCAGGGTCGGCCAGCGCGCAGGTGACCGTCGCGCACACGCCATCGGCCGCGCACGCCGCGGCGCAGTCAGGGTCGACGCTGGGGGCGACGCACGCCGCCGAGCACTGCCCATCGGCCACGCAGTCGCAGTCGGGGTCGGGCGTCGCGCAGCCGACGGTCACGCACTCGTTGTCGGGCCCGCAGACCGGCGCGTCGTACTGGTCGAAGCGCATGCGCAGCCACGCGTCGTTCACGTCGGGGCGGCCCGCGGTGCCGGGGCCACAGTCGGTCATGCGCAGCTTGGAGTTCACCCCGATGACCCGCGTCACCCCGTCGGGGAACGTGTAGAGAATCGGCCCGCCGCTGTCGCCGAAGCAGGTGCCGCTCAACGGCACGTTGGTGCCGGTGACGATGGTGCGGTCGGCCACCGACACGAGGGGAATGACGATGGTGCGCTTGGTGCCGGCGCCGCTGGTGTTGATGCCGTTCTCGAGCCCGTAGCCGGTGGCGGTGACCTTGTTCCCGCGAATCGAGTTGTCGATGGGCGCGGTGTTCCACGTCATGGGGCGCACGAAGGGTTCCTTGGTGAGCTTCACCAGCGCCACGTCGACGCCCGATTCCGCGTCGACCGCTGCGCGCGCGTACTCGGGGTTGGCCTGCCACAGCGCGGCCTCGATGTTGTTGACGCTCGGGCGGCGGACGGTGGCGTTGGTCGCGTCGACGTACGTCGCGTTGCCCGTCTTGTCTTCGGTCTTGATGCAGTGGGCGGCGGTCAGCAGCGTGCGCCGGCCGACGAGCGTCGAGCTGCAGGTGCCGGCCGAGCCGTCGGGCATCTCCATGTAGATGGAGAAGACGCGCGGGAAGCCGAAGGTGACGTGGCCGCCGACGATGGCGTCGCTGCGGTGCGCGACCGCGGTGGTCTCTGCCTGGTCATCGAGGCCGTCTTCGACGCGGCCACAGGCGAGCAACGAGAGTGAGGCGAGAAGCACCAGCAGGAACGAGCGCATGGAAGGCTCTGTCGCTCACGAGTGGTGGCCGCGTCAACTGCGCGCAGGACTTCGCTTCTCTCCTCACCCCGACCCTCTCCTCCTCGGAGGAGAGGGAGGAGTTGGCTCATTCCCAGGACGTCGTGCCCTTCAGCGCGACCGCGAGCACATCGGTCATGCCGTGCGACAGCGGCGAGGGCAGCTGATCATCAGCGAACGCCTTCACCTCGCGAATCTCGAGCGCGTTCATCGGCGGCCGCTTGATGTCGCTCACCTTCGCGCCCACCACCACCGTCACCGCGTGAAAGCGCGGGTCGCGCCGCGGGTTCGAGTACACGCCCAGCAACGTGCCGGCCTCGAGCAGGTCGACGCCCGCCTCTTCGAGCAGCTCGCGCGGCAGCATCTCGCGCAGCGTCTCACCCCACTCCAGCGTGCCGCCCGGCAGGCACCACTCGCCCGTGTCGCCGCGCCTGATCAGCAGCACCCTCCCCTGCGGATCTCTCGCCACCGCCACCAGGCCCACCACCGGCCGGCGCAGCAGGTGCCGCGCCACTTCCTTCACCACGCCCCACATCGCTGACGGCACGCGAAACATGGCGCTCACTGGAGCCGACGACAGTCCGCGGAGCAACCATCTCCGTCGACCGTGTTGCCGTCGTCGCACACCTCGCCCGCGTCGAACCGCCCGTCGCCGCAGACCGGCACCGTGCAATCGCTCCGGCATTCACTCGCCGTGTCGAGCGCCTCGATGGTGATGGGCTCGTTCATGTTGAGCGCGATGCGCACCGCGTCGTGCCGCACCCAGCCCCAGGTGGTGATGCCCGCCATGAACGACGGCGTCACCGTGATGCGCCAGTGCCCGGGGAACGGCAGCGGCCCGAGCGCGCCTCCATCGGAGTTCTGGTTGAAGCTCCACCGGCCGAACGCGGTGCCGCTGCCGCTCGGCCCGAGGAAGAACTCGCTGGGCGTGTCGTCGGCCACCTCCACCGCGGCGCCAGGCGGCAGGCCCGTGATGTCGAAGTTCACCGTCGACATCGGCTGCGCCGTGCCGGGGCCGGTGAAGTCGATGCCGTGCGTGGTGACGAGCGAGAGGCTGCCGGTGAGCGCGTTGGCGAAGAGGTAGATGCGGCTCTCGCCAATCTTCTCGAGCCCGGTGTGCGAGCTGGCGCTGCGGTAGTCGTAGAACTGCGCCACCGTCTGCTTGCGCACCAGCGCGTCGGTGCCGATGTTGGTGCCCGAGGGCTGGGTGATGCGGAACGCCGGCGTGTCTCCGTTCGCCGCGCCGAGGTCGCACTGCTCGCTGCCCGCCTTCACCCCGTCGCCGCACACCGGCAGCGTGCAGCGGTTGGTGCAGCCGTCGAGGTCGATGGAGTTCCCGTCGTCGCACGCCTCCACGCCCGCCTGCACGAAGCCGTCGCCGCACCGCGCGGGCACGCAGCCCTGCACGCACGCGTCGGAGTCGTCCGCGTTGCCGTCGTCGCACGCCTCGACGCCGCGCTGCACGAAGCCATCACCGCACCGCGCCGCCGCGCAGCTCGACAGGCACGCGTCACCCTCGTCGGCGTTGGCGTCGTCGCACTGCTCGACGCCCTGGTGCACCAGCCCGTCGCCACACCGCGCCGCGATGCAGCCCGTCAGGCAGTCGTCGGTCTCGATGGAGTTGCCGTCGTCGCACGCCTCGACGCCCTGGTGCACGAAGCCGTCACCGCAGCGCGCGAGCCGGCAGCCCGTCACGCACTCGTCGTCGTTGCTCGCGTTGCCGTCGTCGCACGCTTCCACGCCGCGCTGCACGAGCCCGTCGCCACACACCGCAGGGAGGCAGCGCGTGCTGCACGCGTCCTGGTCGTCGCGGTTGCCGTCGTCACACAGCTCCGGCGGCTGCACCTTGCCGTCGCCGCACGAGGTGACGGTGCAGTCGGCGGTGCAGGTGATGCCCGCGTCGGCGGGGAACGGCCCGTCGCACAGCTCTCGCCCGCGCCACACCACGCCATCGCCGCAGCGCGCGGGGTCGCAGGTCGACAGGCACGCGTCGCCGTCGTCGGTGTTGCCGTCGTCGCACGTCTCGCCCGCCGCGAGGATTCCGTCGCCGCACACGTCGGTGCGAAGAGTGGTGGGCGGGAGGAGCTCGGTGCGTCCACAGCCGGCGAGGAGCGCGAGGACCAGCAGCCAGACGCGCTGATCAGCCTCCCAATGTCGGGCACGGCGCATCAAGGCAGGAGTCTACGTCACTCCTGCGAAACCTCGCTCTCCGGGGCGGAACCGACCGTCTGCGCTCCGACGATTTTCTCCTCACCCCGACCCTCTCCTCCTCGGGAGGAGAGGGAGATACTTCGCGAAACCTCTCTCTCGCGGGGCGGATTCGACCGTCTGCGCTTCGACGATTTCTCCTCACCCCGACCCTCTCCTCCTCGGGAGGAGAGGGAGATACTTTGCGGGGCGTGCTTCCCCTGATGCTGTCCGTGGTGGTCGCCGGTCTCGGCCCGTTCAGCCCCGGCGAGGTGGTGCTCTCGCCCGTCGTCGATGGCCAGGCGCCGCTGCGGGTCTCGGTCACCTCGGTGCAACGCGAAGGTGGTGCGCGGTGCACCACGCGCGAGCTGCGGCGCGTCACCGACGGCGCGACGCTCGAGCTCGTGCGCGGGTGCGGCCTGCGCGAGCAGTGGACCGAGCTGCGCCCGGGCGTCTTCGAGCACGAGCTGTTCCTCGACGCGGCGCCCGCGGGAGACGGCGACCTCGTGGTGCGCCTGGCGATTCCCTCGCCGTGGCGGCAGCGCGACGCCGACGGCGACGTCTTCGCAGGCCCCGGCGCGCCGGCGTGGCGCTACGGCGCGGCGTTCGTGGTGGGTTCCCGCGAGCCGCACCGCCTCGTCACGCGGCGCACCGCTGACGGCCTCGAGCTCGTGGTGCCCCGCGCGCTGTTGGCGCCTGGAGCGTTTCCGCTGCACATCGACCCGCTGGTCTCGACGCCGCTGGCGCCGTTCGAGAACCCGCGCAGCCTCGGGCGCACCACGGTCGACAACCTCAACGACGAGACCGACCCGGTGGTGGCGTGGACGAGCACCGGCAGCACCGCCCTCGCCCTCTTCTCCGATGACCGCGCGCTGCTGGGGACCGATCTCCACGCGAAGTCGTGGACCGCCGGCGGTGCGCCCCAGGCCGATCTCCTCTTCCCCTACCCCGGCCGGCAAGAGCACCCGGCCATGACCGTGACCTCGCGCGGGCGGGTGTTCTTCGGCTTCGCCGGAGGCGGCGTGGTCGCCATCACCTCGTCAGACGAGACCGCGCCGGTCGGCAACGGGTTGCTCGAGCTGCTGACCGATGGTGGCGCGCCGTCGCTCGCGTACGACCCGAGCCGCGGTGACGCCGGGGTGTTCGCCGCGTGGGGCGACGGCAAGCGCGTCTGCTGGCACCTCTTCGCCCCCAACGAGGGGTACGCGTGCTCCCCGCTGCTCGGCGATCGCGTCATCGGCACCGTGTCGGCCGCGGCCGGCGGCCATACCGCGGTGGGCGTGGAGCTCAACAACGGCGTCGCGCTGTTGATCAACGGACAGGTGCAGCCGGGCAGCACGACCGCCAACGGCGAGCGGTCCCCCGCGGTCACCTTCGCCGGCGACGGCGGCGAGCTGTGGTTCGGCTACGTGCGCCCCGACCCCACCAACGGCGCCATCGCCGTGCTCGACCGGCGCGACCTGAACGGCCAACTGGCCGAGCTGACCCTCGAGGTGCCCGGCCGCCACGAGCTGGTCGCGCTGTCGGAAGCGGGCGGAGAGCCCGTCGCGCTGTTGAAGGGCGCGACCGATCTCGAGCTCCTGTTCCCCCACACCTCGCCGACCGCGCTCCGCGCGCTGGGCCTGCGCAACCCCGGCACGGTGACCGCCCTCTCGCTCGCGACGCACGACACGGCGGGCTTCTTCGCCTTCGCGCACACGCGCGGCAGCAGCGCCCAGCGCGTCGACGTCGGCTTCCTCGAGCTCTCGGACGCGACCGCCCCGGGCGTGACGCCCATCGACCCGCTGCCGGAGTTCGCCGCACAGAGCAGCGCGCGCGTCGCCTCGAACGGCTCCGTCGCGCTCGCCGTCTGGCGCTCGGGCCACAAGACGCTGCGCGGGCAGTGGCTGAACCGCGTGGGCACCGGGCCCGCGTCGGCCCCGTTCGACCTCTACCAGGGCATCGGCACCATCGATGGCTTCGACGTCGCGCTGAACGGGCCGGTGGCGATGGTCGTGCTGTCGGCCGGGCCGCAGTTCACCGCGCTCACCTTCGATGCCTACGCCAGCTCGCCGCGCAACACGCTGAACCAGCCGCTGTCGGCGCGCTTGCGCCGGGTGCACGTGACGCCGTTCGGTGACGCCTTCGCGGCGCTCGCGTCGGTGGGGCCGTCGACGCTCATCGCCACCGGCGGGCTCCTCTTCGCGCGCCTGCTGCCGGTGTCCGGCGCCTTCATGCCGACGTCGTTCGCGCTCGCCTCGGGGCCGGTGCTCGAAGACCTCGACTGCGGCACGACTCCCGGCGTGGCGACCGCCAACCTGTGCCTGGCCCTCGTGGAGGTCGAGACCGCGACCGGCGCCGAGCTGCGCCTGGTGCCGCTCGACGGGCAAACGCCCACGGTGATTCCGGTCTCGGAGTTGACGCCGCTCGCGCTCTCGCACGACGACGAGTCCTTCTACGGGTACGCGGTGGCCTCGAACGGCGTCAGCCCCGAAGTGCGCCAACGCATCTTCACGCCGGGCGACCCGAACCCCGCGGAGCGCGCGGTCTCGCTGCCCCTGCCGATGGACTCGGTGGTGGTGGGCCTCGAGGCGACGGGCCCCTTCCTGTCGGTGACCGGCGTCACCGCGGCGGGCGTGCAGTCGGCCGTCGTGATTCCCGGCACGCCCGCGCTCGCGAACGTGAGCCCGCTGCTCGCGACCGGCCTCGCCGCCGACGGGCCGCGGCGCTCGGGCGTGGTGGTGGGCGAAATCTTCGACGGTGATGCCGGCGTCTCGACCGCGTGGTGGAGCAGCTTCGAGGTGCCGCCCGAGCCCGACGCGGGCGTCGACGGCGGCACCGAGCGCGACTCGGGCATCACCCCGGTCGATGGCGGGTCATCGACCATCACGCTCGACCAGTGCGGGTGCACCACGTTCTCGCCGCTGCCCGCGTTCTTCGCGGTGGCGCTGGTGTTGTTGTGGGGCCGCCGCCGGCCGCGAGCTAACTCCCTCTCCCCGATGGGGAGAGGGTTGGGGTGAGGGGTCACCCGCAGCTGTTGGACTCCCGCATCCTGGCGGAGCCACCTCGCTTCACTCAGCGCGCGCGCTCGAGCTCGGCGTGGAAGATGGCCTGGTCGCCCTCGGACACCTCGACCGTCTTGGTCTGCGAGAGGTAGCCCTTCGCCTCGATGACGACGGTGTAGCGGCCCTTCGGCACCTCGGCCGAGAAGCGCCCGTCGGCCTTCGCCTGCAGCTTGAGCTTCAGCTCGACCACCCGCACCGTGGCCGCGAGCGTCTCGCCACCCTTGCTGCGAATCAGGCCGCGGAGCGTGGCCTTCACCGCGACGTTCCTGGGCACCAGCTGGAGATCGAGCTCCAGCGTGCCGCCCGGCGCGACCTGCGCGACCTCGTCGGCGTCCTTGAAGTCGGGGTGCGCGGTCTTCACGTGCACCTGCCCGGGGCCGACGTTGGGCAGCTCGTAGACGCCGTCGGCGCCGGTCTTCGCCTGCAGCTCGCCGCAGCTCACCACCACACCCTGCACGGGGTGCTCGTCTTGCTTCACCACGCCGCGCACGGTGCCGGGGCCCGTCGGCGGGCCGAGCACCAGCTGCGCGCCGTCACCGGTGAGCGGCGTCTCGACGTCGAGCACCGCGGGCGTCAGCTTCTCGCGCCGCGCCTCGAGGTGGTGCGGGCCGCTGGGCACGGTGGCGAACACGAAGCGCCCCTCGGCGCCGGTGCGCTGCTGGGTCTGCCCGTCGAGCGTCACCTCCACGCCGACCGCCGGGCTGCCGTCGGGCATCGTGACGCGGCCGCGCAGCTCGGCAGGCGGAGGCGGGAGCTTCACGCGCGTCGCGGTCTCGACCCACGTCGCGAGCAGGAAGCCCAGGCCGAGCCGCCCGGAGAACTGCACGTACGTTTCGTCGTTCGGAGGCGGCGTGGCGCTCGCCTTGCGGCCGCCGAGACCACCCTGCACCTCGAGCGTGGCCGCGAGGCTGAGCTGCTGGCTGCCCAGCCGCCACGCGCCGAACGCGGTCTGCAGCCCGATCGCGGAGCCAAACACCGGGTTGAGCTGGCCGCTGCCGTCACCCAGCGGCAGGGCCGGTGAGGCGCGCAGGTAGAACTGCATGGTGAAGCCGCGCGTGGCCCACAGCTGCGCCCCGATGCCGAGCGCCGGCCCGGTGAACACGCGCATCGCGCCGACCGGGCCGGTGGCGTCGATCAGCAGCGCCGAGCGGCCGAGCAACCCCCAGCCGAGCTGGAACTCGAACGCGAACGCGCTGCCTGCGAGGAGGCGCGCCAGGCCGAGCACCTGCGCGTCGAACGAGTGGTACGGAATGGTCACCCCGTCGCCCTTGCCCCACATCAGCTCGACGCGGCTCTCGACGCCCAGCCCGAAGTTCCGAAAGCCCCACAGCGCACCCGAGAGGTGCAGGTCGAGCGGCGAGACGTTGTTGAGCCGCACCGTGGGCTGCGAGGGCACCGGGTTGTTCGGGAGCTGGTCGTAGGAACGCATCGCGCCGCCGCCGGTGAGCCACAGCCGGGTGGTCGTGCCTTCGAGGACGCTGGCCGGAGCCTGGTCAGCGACCTGCGCGCTGGCGAGGCCAGCGGTGAGCACGAGCGCGAGGGGGAAGAGGCGCGACGACACCGGGGCGCGAAGTTAGCCCGATTCTGACTTCTGGCCCGTTTCTCAAGGCCGCCAAGGTGTGCGACACATGCGGGGCCCCGTGAAGCCCCTCAGCCTGTTGATCATCTCCGCTGGCCTCGTCTGCGCGCTCGCCCTCCCGAGCTGTGGCAACAACATGGTCGTGGTGCCCGGCAAGAAGGAGCTGTGCACCAACCAGCTCGACGACGACAACGACGGCAAGACCGACTGCCTCGACCCCGACTGCTTCAGCAACGCCAGCTGCCAGCGCGTCATCGAAGACTGCACCAACACCATCGACGACGACCGCAACGGGCTGACCGATTGTGACGACCCGGCGTGCAGCTCGGCGGTGACGTGCCAGCGCTTCGAGATCTGCGACAACGACGTCGACGACAACGGCAACGGCCTCATCGACTGCGCCGAGCTCGACTGCCGCAGCCGCCCGCGGTGTGGCGACGGCGGCGCCGAGGCCCCCTCGAACTGCAACGACACGCTCGACAACGACCTCGACGGCACCTTCGACTGCAAGGACGGCGACTGCCTCGGCCAGGCGTGCGGCACCGGCTGCGCGTGCACTGACGGCGGCATCAAGGGCGAGAACAACTGCGGCGACATGGCCGACAACGACGGCGACGGCCAGGCCGACTGCCTCGACTCCGACTGCGAGGGCGTGGTGTGCGGCACCGGCTGCGCGTGCCGCGGCGGTCACCGCGGAGAGGGCATCTGCGACGACGGCTTCGACAACGACAACGACACGCTGGCCGACTGCGCCGACCCCGACTGCGCCAACCAGGCGTGCGGCACCGGCTGCCTGTGCCAGCAGGCGCGCGCCACCGAGCAGACGTGCGGCGACTCGCAAGACAACGACCGCGACAACGTCACCGACTGCGCCGACCCCGACTGCGGCATGAAGAGCTGTGGCACGGGCTGCGAGTGCCGCTCGCTGATGCGCGCGGAGACGCAGTGCACCGGCGGCCTCGACGAAGACGGCGACACGCTCATCGACTGCGCCGACCCCGACTGCAACCTCGTGGCGTGCGGCGCGGGCTGCCAGTGCAAGAACAACACGAAGACCGAGACCGCCTGCACCGACGGCCTGGACAACGACGGCGACAACAAGACCGACTGCCTCGACGGGCCCGACTGCGACGGCACGGCGTGCGGCACCGGCTGCACCTGCACCGGCGGCGCGAAGCACGAGACCAACTGCACCGACCGCGCCGACAACGACATGGACGGCCTGCGCGACTGCGCCGACACCACCGACTGCAGCGGGCCGGCGAACCTGTGTGGCAACGGCACCGCGGAGACCGGCGCCTCGCTGTGCACCGACACGCTCGACAACGACAACGACGGCGACCGCGACTGTGAAGACACCGGCTGCGACGGCCAGGCCTGCGGCACCGGCTGCACGTGCCGCAACCAGCGCCGCGCCGAATCGAGCTGCAACGACAACCTCGACAACGACGGCGACGCGCTCATCGACTGCGCCGACACCGACTGCGTGGGCTTCGCGATGGAGACCAACTGCACCGACGGCCTCGACGACAACTGCAACGGCCAGGTCGACTGCGCGGACCCCAACTGCGCGGCGGGCGCGTCGTGCATGAACCTCACCATCGGCAAGCCGTGCAGCGCCAACTCGCAGTGCGCGAACGGCACCTGCCGCACCGAGAGCACCACCGGCTGGCCGTCGGGCGCGTGCGTGGCCAACGTCACCAACTGCTCGCTCGATGCGGGCGTGTCGGTCGGGTGTCCCGCGGGCAGCGCGTGCACGCAGGACCAGTTCGGCAAGTTCTGCCGGCAGTCGTGCACCGGCAACTCCGGCTGCCGCGCGACGTACGCGTGCCACGAGAACCCGAACTCGCCGTGGGACGAGGGCGCGCGCACCTGCATGCCGCTGTGCAACAGCGACGCCGACTGCAACCGCGCGGGCGGCGCGAACTACGGCTGCAATCCGTGGAGCCGGCTGTGCGAGCTGAAGGACAAGGCGAAGGTGAAGTACGGCGGCGCGTGCAGCAGCGACTCGCAGTGTGAGACGGGCATCTGCCTGCCGGACAAGGGCGGCTACTGCTCGGGCCTGTGCCGCAAGTCG
Organism: Myxococcaceae bacterium; assembly: GCA_046351675.1. Taxonomy (GTDB): domain Bacteria; phylum Myxococcota; class Myxococcia; order Myxococcales; family Myxococcaceae; genus Archangium_A. The sequence continues at coordinate 507,769 of JAXLYB010000002.1, read as the reverse complement.
ACCAACGCGTGCGCGGCCGACGGCGTGTGCGCGACCGAGGGCACCAACGACGCGACGGGCCGCTGCTTCGACACGTGCGCCTCGGTGTCCGACTGCCGCGGCAGCCCGTACCTCTGCCAGGCGCCGCCGTGGGGTGGCAGCACCACCGTCTGCTACTGCGGCCGCGCGAACGAGCCGTGCAACGGCAACGCTGACTGCTGCAACCCGGGCTTCGGCCCCTTCCCCGCGTGCTCGTTCGGGTTCTGCCTCCAGTGAGCTCCTTTCCTTTCGCGGCGGTGCTGTTCGATTTGGACGACACGCTGCTGCAGGACGAAGCGGTGGGTCGCGAGGCGGCGTTCGTCACGGCGCTCGAGCTGACCGGCTCGGAAGCGAGCGCGGTGTCGCTGGCGAAGGCCGCGGAGGAAGAGGCGCGCGCGGCGTGGCAGGCGTTGCCGCAGCCGGCGCTCCACTACGTGCACCGCATCGGGCACGGCGCCATCGAGGGGCTGTGGGCGACGTATGACCCGTCGATTCCCGCCGAGGCGCAGCTGCAGCAGGAGACGGCGCGGCTGCGGCCCGAGGTGTGGAACCGCGCGCTGCAGCGGTGCGAGCTGAAGGGTGATGGGGCGGCGCTCGAGCGGCGGTGGCGGCACCTGCGCGCGTCGTTCCCGTTGTTCCCCGAGACGAACACCGTGCTCGCGCTGCTGCGGCCGAAGACGAAGCTCGGCATCGTGACCAACGGCGTGAAGGGGCTGCAGCGGGCGAAGTTGAATGGCTCGGGGCTCCTGCACTGGTTCGACCCCCAGGGCGTGGCCGTTTCGGGCGAGGTCGACATCGGCAAGCCCGAGCGCGGGATTTTCGATTGGGTGTGTGAGCGGTTGGGCGTGGCGCCGAAGGACTGCTTGATGGTGGGCGACAACCCCGAGCGCGACGTGCAGGGCGGCATCAACGCCGGCATGAAGACGTGCTGGGTCGATCGTGGCTTTCGCGCGCGCGGGGTGCGGGCGGATTACGAGGTGAAGGACCTGCGGGAGTTGCTCCAGCGGCTCTGAGGGTGGTGGGGGTGCTCTTCGGCGGAAGGCGGTGCCGAACGGCGCGCGTGCCCCTCGCTTCGAGCGCATCGTGACCCGGTGACTCACTCGTCGTGAGGGTCACTGGGCAGAGAAAATGCTCTGGGGGAACAACTTTTCTACCCAGTGCCCTCGCATCTTCCGCACCGGCGTCGGCCCCATTGTGTGTGAACGTCGTGCGTGGTCGAGGGGCTGCGCGCGCTGAGCAGTGCCAGGACCCATCACACCCCGCGTCGCCCTGAGGCTTGCTGCGCCGCGGTCACGCCTCACGGCACGTAGCGCAGCACCGTCCCATTGAAGCCCACGGCCCACACGTGACTCGCGTCGCACCCGTGCACGTCACGAAGGAACTGCGTCGTGCCGCTCGTCTTCAATTGCTGCTGCGTGCCGTTGAAGAAGCGCACTTCTCCGCCCGGGCCGACGGCCCACACCGCGCTCGGGCTCGGCCCCCACATGCCCATCACGGTCACGTCCTGCGGGAGCGCGACGTTCGACCACGCGCTGTTCGACCGCATCGCGAACGCGCCATTCCCGCCCGCGACCCACGTGGTGCTCGCGTTGAACGACAGCGCCGAGGTGTAGCCAGAGAACTGGTTGGTGGGCACGACCTGCCAGCTCACGCCGTCCCACGACACGATGAGCCCGCTCGCGCCGACGGCCGTCGCGTTGGTGGCCGAGACGCCGTGCACGTCGGTGATGTCCTTGGTGGTGACCGCGGGCAGCGTGGTGAAGCTCGCGCCGTCCCAGTGGTGCATCGCGCCCGCCGGGCCGACGAACCACACGTCGTTCGCGGCCGAGCCCCACACCGCGTCGACGCGCGGCAGGTTCGACTTCACCGTCGACCAGGTGGCGCCGTCGAAGTGCTGCACCACGCCGATGGGGCCGCTCGGGAAACCCGTGCCGCCGACCACCCACACGTCGCTCGGCCCCGACGCCCACACGCCGAAGAAGTCGTCGCCGCGGCCGACGTTCACCTGCGTCCACTGCGTGCCGTCGAAGTGCAGCACGGTGCCCGAATCGCCGACGACCCACACGTCAGTCGGAGACACCGCCCACACCGAGCGCAGGTGCGCGGTGGTGGCCACGATTTCACGGCACCAGCCATCGGGCGGGCACGGAGTGGAGCTCATCCCCGCATCAGGCGTCGGCGTCACGCCCGCGTCGGGCGGCGCGCTCGCACCCGCATCAGGCGGACCCATCGTGGTCCCCGCGTCGGGTTGCTCGACGACGACGTCAGACGTGATGCACGCGCCGTGGGGCGCACAGACCTCGCCCGAGCCGCACGCGACGCAGCGGTCACCGGGCGCGCCGCACGCGTCCTCCGACGTGCCGGGCAAGCACGCCCCGGTCACGTCGAAGCACCCGCGACAGGCCCCCTTCACCACGCCGGTCGCGGTGTCGTGGCACCCCAGCATTCCCACCAAGAGCGTCGACAGCATCAGCAAGCGAGTCATGCGGCAGGGAGCCAGGCACGCGCGCGAAGTCGCACGGAATCGACAAAGGGCTGCGCAAGCCCTCGAAACGCTAGGCTCTTCGCTGATGTCGGCGCTCGCGGCGTGGCAACGCGCAGGTCGGTCCGGGGACGCCGGGTGGGAGCGCGTGTTGACCGAGCTCGCGCAGCAGGGCGTCGAGGCCTGGCCCGCGGTGGACGTCAGCGTCGAGCGCTTCGTCGCGCACGTGGCGGCCGTGACGCCTCCGGAGCTGACGCTCGAAGCGGCCGCGCGCCTCTCGGGCGAAGGCCTCACGCTGTGCGTCGCGTGTCTCGAGGGCGACGCCGCGGCGGTGGGCATCTTCGAGTCGGTCTTCCTGCAGCCGCTCTCGCGCGTCATTCGCAAGCTCGACGGGGGCGCGGGCGTCGAGGCCGACGTGCTGCAGCGGCTGCGCGCACAGTTCTTCGCGCCGAGCGGGCGGTCGGCGTTCCTCTCGTACTCGGGGGCGGGCGCGTTCGGCGTGTGGCTCAAGGTCGTCGCGGTGCGCGAGGCGCAGAAGGCGAGACGCGCGCCCGTGCAGCAGCACGCGGTGGCCGACACCGCGCTCGCGACGATGCCGGCGCCCGAGGCGGACCCCGAGCTGCGCTTCATGAAGCTGCAGCACCGCGCGCACTTCAAGGAAGCGTTCCAGGAAGCGCTGGCGTCACTCGACAAGCGCGAGCGGAGCGTGTTGCGCATGAGCGTGGTCGAGGGCCTGTCGGTCGACGACATCGCGAAGGTGTACGACGTGCATCGCGCGACGGCGGCGCGGTGGGTGAGCGGTGCGCGTGAGCGGTTGGTCGAGGTGTGCCGCGCGGCGTTGGCGAAGCGGCTCGCGGTGGGCGCCAGTGAGCTCGATGAGGTGATGGGCGAGGTGCAGAGTCACCTGTCGATCAGCCTGGGAAATCTCTCAATCCCCCTCTCCCCTCGAGAGGGGAGAGGGTCGGGGTGAGGGGCTGCGGCGCAGACGAGGCGACAGACTCGCACCAGCCCCTCACCCCAGCCCTCTCCCCGCTCGAGCTCCGCAGGGAGGGAGAGGAGTCACCGCACGAGCTCGAGCGCCTTCTTCGCCGCGCGCGCAACGGCGCGTCACCCGTCTCCTTCGTGACCGCATCGATGACGAACTGCGCCTCCGGCGCGCCTCCGCCCGGCCGAGCGTCGCCCACATCACCGCCCGCCGCGCCCGCGTCTCGAGCGTCTCGCGGTGCTTCTCCCCCACCGCCGCGGTCCCAATCTCGAGCGCCGAGTCCATCGCCTGCAGGCCCTCCTCGGTCTTCCCCGCCGAGAACAACCGCTCCCCGAGCGCCCGCGTCGACAGCGCCACGTAGCGGTGCGCCGGCCCGAGCGCCTTGCGCACCAGCTCATCAGCCTCGCGCGCCGCCGCCACCGCTTCGTCCTTCCGCCCCGCCTGGTCGAGCGCGAGCGACATCGCGACCAACGCCGTCGCCTGCGACACCGAGTTCACCGACTTCTTCTCGCGCGCCACCTCGAGCGCGCTCGTCAGCTGCTGCAGCGCGACCTCGGTGTGCCCGAGCCGCGCGTTCGCCTCGCCCTGCGCGATGCGCGCGTGGAGCGTGAGCGGATGATTTTCCCCGAGCAACCGCACCCGCGCTTCGACCGCCTGGTTCGCCTCGTCGAGCGCCTGCGCGTCGAGGCCGAACTGCAACAAGTTGAGCGCCCGCAGCGCGTGCAGGTCGGCCGCCGACACCGCGTCGCGTGACTCGAGCCACCCGAGCGCGCGGTCGCTCACCGCCATCGCGTCGTCGAAGCGCCCCTGCGCCACGCGGAGCATCGAGAGCGCGACGTCGACCTCCGCGCGGAGCCGCGGTCTCGGCAGCTGCTCGAGCGCGGCCTCGGCCCGCTTCACCCACGGCTCGGCGTCGTCGGGGCGGTTGGTCTGCGTGCCGACCACGAGCACGTGCTGCACGGCGATGCGCGCGATGGCCTCGAAGTGCCGGCCCGCTTCGGCGGCGAGCAGCGCGTCACCCAGCACCGCCTCGGCTTCCTTGAAGCGGCCGCGCGCGCGGTAGACCTGCGCGAGGGAGAGCCGCGCGTCGGCCTCCGCCGGCCGCCACGTCGAGGCGACCGCGAGCTCGATGGCTTCTTGCGCCGTGCGCTCGGCGCCGTCGAGGTCGCCCGCGAAGCGCAGCGCGTCGGCCGTCAACGCCTGCACCCGCGCGTCACGCGCCGCGGCTTCACCGCCGGCGGGCACGGGCAGCAGCGTCAGCACCTCGCCGGCGAGACACCCTTCGGGACCATCGACGCGATTGATCAGCGCAGTGCTGACGCGCGGCTCGGCCATTCGCTGCGAGAGCACCGAGGTCGTCACGGCGAACGAGTCGATGCGCGCCTGGAGGCACGTCCGCAGCCGCTCGTCGGCGCCACCACACGCCGCGTCCCACGAGCTCGAGAGCGCGGCGCGCAGCCCTTCGACCTGCCGCACGAGCCCGTCTCGCAGTGACGGCCCACCCGCGGGGCTCTCCGCGCCCGGCAGTCGTGATGGGGTCCACGCGGAGGCCAACTGCGCACGCGGACCTTCACAGCGCGCGGCCTGCTCGCGCCACCGCACGCCAAGCCCGCCGGCGAGCAGCAGCACCGCCGCCGCCGCGATGGCCCACGCGCGCGTCCTCGCTTGCGAAGGCACGAGGGGCACGAGCAGGTCTTCCATCGACGCGAACCGCGCCTCGGGCGCGATGGACAGACCTCGGCGCAGCGCAGTCTCCACGCGGCGGGGCATCGCGCGCTTCGGCGACTTGAGCTGGCCGTGCTCGTCGAAGGGGCGTTCGCGCTGGAGCGCCTCCCAGAGCGCGACGCAGAAGCTGTACTGATCAGCCCGCGCGTCGATGCGCTCGCGCTTGAGCTGCTCGGGCGCCATGTACGCCGGCGTGCCGACGGCGAGCGAGCCGCGGTCGAGGGGGCTCGCACCATCGAGTCCAGGCGGCAGCGGCGCGGCGGTCTCCGACCACGCGAGCCCGAAGTCGGACACGAGGACCTCACCGCGCGCGTCGAGCAGCACGTTGTCGGGTTTGAAGTCGCGGTGCACCACGCCGGCGGAGTGCGCGGCCGCGAGACCCCGGCCTGCCGCGACGAAGCGCTCGAGGATGTCGTCGGCGCTGCGCGGAGCGGCCTCGAGCCAGTCGCGCAGGGTCTGGCCTTCGACCAGCTCCATGGCGATGAAGACGCGCTCGCCGTCGAGCACCACGTCGTGCACCGTCACCACGTTCGCGTGGCGTACGCGCGCCATGAGCTGGGCTTCGCGCACCAGGCGCAGCTTCGACTGCTCGGGGGACTCGGTGCTGAGGTCGGGTCGCAGCACCTTGAGCGCGACCTGGCGATCGAGCTGCGGGTCGTAGGCGGCGAGCACGACGCCCATGCCGCCGGCGCCGCGCGTGCCGGTGACGCGATAGCGGCCGATGAGCGTGCCGGGCAGCGGGACGTCCCACGGGAGGTCGGCGTGCGCGCCCGGGGTTGGCCGGCTGGTGCGCACCAACGTCACGAGCAGCTCGCGGCAGGTCGCGCAGCCGTCGACGTGCTCGCGCACCTTCTCGGCGGTCGCGGCATCAAGGCCCGCCTCGGCGTGGCGGGCGAGCGTCTCGGTGTCGGGGCACGACATGGCGGGCGCGTCAGCGTAGCGAAAAAGCTCCCTCGCCCCCGCGGGGGAGAGGGTCGGGGTGAGGGGAGAAACTTCGGGCGTGGGCTGGTTCTCTCCTCACCCCGGCCCTCTCCTCTGAGGAGGGAGAGCTTGGAGCTTTTCGAGCTACGGCGAGACGAGACGACCGCTTCGGTAATCCGCGATGGCCTGCTGAATCTCGTCGTCGGTGTTCATCACGAACGGACCCCACCGCGACACCGGCTCACCGAGCGGCCGGCCCGCGAGCAACAGCGCGCGCCCATTGCCACCCTCGAGCCGCACCGACGTACCCGCCGCCAACACCGCGAGCTCACCGCGCCGCACTTCCTTGCGCGCCCCGCCGACCTTCACCGCGCCGTCGGTCACGTACAGGAAAGAGGTGTGCGTCGCCGGAGTGGGGAACGCCGCGACCTGCCCTTCCTGCAGCGCTGCGTCGACGAACAGCGGCTCGACGTCGATGCCATTCACTGGCCCGGTCTTCCCTTCCGCGACACCCGCGACGACGCGCAGCCGCCCCTTCTCGAGCTCGACCTCGGGAATCAGCGCGGGCGCGATGTCCTGGTACCGCGGCGCGCGCATCTTGCTCACCGCCGGCAGGTTGACCCACAGCTGAAAGCCCCACATCAAGCCGCTCTCCTGCTTCGGCATCTCGCTGTGCACGATGCCGCGGCCCGCGGTCATCCACTGCGCGGACCCGGGACTCAGCCGCCCCTGGTTGCCGACCGAGTCGCGGTGCTCCATCGCGCCGTGAATCATGTACGTCACCGTCTCGAAGCCGCGGTGCGGATGTTCCGGGAAGCCGGCGAGGTAGTCGTTGGGGTCGTCGGTATGGAACTCGTCGAGCAGCAGGAACGGGTCGAGCATGCCCATCGCGCGGTGACCGAGCGCGCGGTTCAAATTCACGCCCGCGCCATCGCGCGAGCGCTGCGCGGGCACCACGAGGCTCACTTCTCGCTGCGTGTCGCTCGACGATTTCCGCGCGCAGCTCCACGCGAAGAAGGCCGAGCCACCGAGCATCAGCGCGCGTCGTGGGAATCGCTGAGTCATCGAGCGCGCAGTGTAACGAGCGGCGCTGGTCAGCGCTTTGCGTTGTTCAGGATTCGTGCCGCGCTGATTTCATGCGCGTCGAAACTTCGCGCGCTGATCAGTCCGCGCAACCCACCAACATCACGTCGCGCGGTCGATTTGGTTTGACGAGTTGGACCTCGCAACGCGAAGTCTCGCGCCGCGCACTGAAGTGATGGTCCGGTGGCGACGGTCGCCGGGTCGTTCGAAGTTCAGGAGGCAGCACACATGGACCAGGCCCCCACCCTGGGCACAGCCACCGAGGCTGCGCTCTCGCCACCCGTTCGTCTCGACGCACCGACGACGACCACCACCCCGGAGATGCGTCCGCGCCTCTTCTTCGCGTCGCTCGCGCTCAACGGCGCGCTGGCCGGAGGACTCGTCGCCGCGGCGCTGGGCGCGCACGAGCGCTTCGAGCGGCTCCAACAGTCGAACGAGCTGGTGCTCGCGCGCCTCGAGCAGACGCGCACGCAGCTCGACGGCGTCGCGACGCAGAGCAAGACGCTCGCGGGCGGGTTGAGCGACGTGCAACAAGCCGTCTCGAGCCACGCGCACGAAGAGGCGCTCTTCTTGAAGATGCTGATTCTCAAGCCGAGCCTCGACCACGCGCTCGGTCACCGCATCGCGACCATCGTGCAGCAGCAGTGCGCGCTCTTCGGGCAAGACCCGAACCTCGTGCTGGCCATCATGGCGACCGAGAGCGACTTCGACCCGAAGGTGCGCTCGAACCAGGGCGCGGTCGGCCTGATGCAGGTGATGCCGCACTGGAAGAAGGTGCTCGGCCTCGAGCAGGACCTCACCGAGCCCGAGGTCTCGATTCGCGCGGGCATCCAGATTCTCGGCTTCTACCAACAGATGTACCGCGACCCGGAGCTGGCGCTGACGGCGTACAACCGCGGGCCCGGGCCAGTCGACGGCGCGCTGGTGCGCGGCTCGAGTCCGGCGAACGGCTACGCGGCGAAGGTGCTCGGCACGTACGAGCGACTCAAGGGCCTCGACGTCGACGCGCGCCCGTGACGCTCAGTGGGGAATCGGCTTCGCCTCGCGGAGCTTCTTCCCTTCACGCGCGGCCTCGATGAGCAGGCTCACGTGCATCGGCGAGGGCGCGTTCACCAGCTCGCACACGTACGTGTTGCGCGCGCACAGGCCCATCAGCGGGTTGATGAAGAGCTCGCTGTCGTTGGTGCGCGCGGTGAACTGCACGTCGCCGAACTCGCCCTTGAGCGCGGCGGCGATGCTGCCGTTGACGATGCTCGGGTGGTGCGCGTGCGCGCGCTGGGTGTGCTCGACCGCGCGCAGGTACGTGCTGCCCTCGCTGGAGAACTGCGAGACGCTGAACGCGCCGTGGTACGCGCCGTCTCGCTCGAGCGCGGCGATGTTCTCGAGCACCAGGCCGTGGCTGACGCCGTGGTACGCGTCGACGCCGAAGCCGAGGCACGCGACGTGGCGGTGCGCGAGCTTCAGCTGGCCGACCGCCGCGAGGCTCGACATGTCTTCGGTGGGAGTGCCGAGGCTGATCTCGTCGCCGAACATGAGGATGTCGGTGCCGCCGTCGACGAGCACGATGGCGTCGAGCTTCAGGTGATCCACGAGCCACTGGTACGACGCTCGGAGTTGATCGACGCCGGCCTTGGTGAAGGCCCACACCGTCGACGGACGCTTCTCCTGCTCGAGGAACTGCGCGAGCGAGCGCTCGGGGAAGTAGTCGCGTGCGCCTCGGGCCGCGCCCATGCGCGTGCCGGGCTCGACGCGAAAGAGGCCGCGCGAGGGCTGATCAGCGTCGGTGCTCTCGAGGTACGAGAAGCTCAAGTTGGCGAGGTGCACTTCCTGGCCGCGGTTCCACAGCGCGAGCGCGAGCGGGAGGCCGGCGTAGACGTCGAAGCCGCCGCCGGCCCCGGCGATGAGCACGCGCTGGCAGGAGCGCAGGTGGCGAAACAACGTCGGCTCGAGCATCGAGAAGGTCTCGCTCATGGCGTCGCAGCTTCGCGCACTCGCGTCGCGCCGGTGAGCGCGTTACGAGGCGCGGCGTGAAGACCTTCACCGCCAACGGGCTCAAGTTCGCAGCGCTCGAGTGGGGCACGCCGGCGGCGCCGCTGGTGTTGCTGGTGCATGGCTTCCCCGACACCGCCGACTCGTGGACCGTGCTCGGCCCGCAGCTCGCGGACGGCGGCTTCCACGTGGTGGCGCCCTTCCTGCGCGGCTACGCCCCGAGCGCGCTTCCCGAGCGTGACACCGACCTGCGCACGCTGGCGACCGACGTCGCGGAATGGGCCGCCGTGCTCGGAGAAGGACAGCCCGTGCACCTCGTCGGTCACGACTGGGGCGCGGAGGCGGCGTACGGCGCCGTCGGGCTGGCCGCGTCGCGCTTTCGCTCGTTGACCACCATCGGCATTCCCCACCGGGCGACCTTGAAGCCCTCGCTGCGGCTCGCGTGGGGCTTGCGACACTTCGCCGAGCTGACGCTGCCAGGCGCCGAGGGACGCTTCGCGCGCGACGACTTCGCGATGATGGAGAAGCTGATCAAGCGCTGGTCACCCGACTGGAAGTACGGCGCGGCGGAGCTCGAGCCGGTGCGCGCGTGTTTCCGCCAGCCGGGCGTGGTGCACGCGGCGCTCGGGTACTACCGCGCGGCGAGCGCGTTCACGCCGGACTTCATGCGCGCGAAGGTGCAGGTGCCGGCGTTGTGCGTGGTGGGGGCGGATGATCCGGCGCTCCGGGCGTCGGACTACGAGCCGACCCGCGCGCACTTCGCGAAGGGCATGGAAATTCTGTCGATTCGCGGCGGGCACTTCTGTCATCGCGAGGCGCCGGAGCAGTTGATTGGGCCGCTGCTCGCGCATCTGCGCTAGCCCCCTCTCCCCCGCGGGGGAGAGGGTTGGGGTGAGGGGAAGCTCACCGCGAGCCCAGGGACAAGCCCATGTCGGCCAGGAGCTCCTTCACTTCCTTCAGCGACTTGAGCCCGAAGTTCTTCGTCTTGAGCAAGTCAGCCTCGGTGCGACTGCACAGTTCCCCAATCGTCTTGATGCCCGCCTGCTGCAGCCCGTTCGCCGTCCGCACGGACATCTCGAGCTCATCGACCGAGCGCGCCAGCACCTCATCGAGCGAAGCCATCGCCTGCGCCGCCGGCGGCGCCGCCTCGACCAACGCCACCGCCCGCTGCGCCTCGGCGCACTTCTCTTCCCACGCGCGCAGCACCTCGGCCGCCGGCGACGGCGGATACCGCCCGCACGCCACCGACGTCAGCGCGTCAGCGAGCCCGCTCTTCCCAACCGACGACAGCACGCGCCCCACGAGATCATCGGTCGGCCCGAGCCACCCGCCGAGCGACTCCGGCCGCGGAGCACCCGCGAACGAGAGCGCCTCGGTCCACGCCTCGACCTCCAGCACCGCCTGCGTCGAGTACGGCACGTGGAGCGCGACCGGCCCCTTGCCGAGCACCGCGGCCGTGCCTTCATCGACCGCGACCGCCGGCGAATCCCACGCCTCCGCGCGCGCACCAACCGCGCCGCGAACGCCGACGAGCAGCAACGGCACCTGCGCCACCACCGCGTCGAGCGCCCGCCACGCCTCGGGGCGCTGCTGATCGACCAGGCGCTTGGCGCTCTTGATGGTCGTCACCAGGCCCTGCTCTTCGAGCAGCCCGTAGATGCGCGGCCGGAAGAGCTCGAGCAGCACGGCCCGCGGCGCGCGGCACGTCCCACGCGACACCGACGAATCCGCGACGAGGTGCGCCGTGCCCGAGGCGTCGACCGGCTTGTCGAACGCGCGCACCCACGCCTCGTTCACCGCGCGCGCGTGGAGCGCGCACACCGCCCCCACCGCCATCTGCAACCCCGGACCTGCCCCCTCCTCGAGCACCTGCGCGTACGCCGCGTCGAGCGCGTCGCCCGCGGCGCTGCCCTTGCGACGCCGGTCAGCGGGCAGCACGCCGAGCACCTCCACCGTCTGGCCCGTGAGCGGATGCGTCACCGGCACCGGCAGCTCGAGGCGACCGAGCCGCTCGCGGCGCACCTTCGACTGAATCACCTCGACGCCGCACACCTCGCAGACGATGCCGCGGTGGGCCATGCGCTTGTACTTGCCGCATTGGCACTCGTAGTCGCGCAGCGGACCGAAGATCTTCTCCGACTGCAGCTCCTCGACCTTGCGCACCGCCCCGACCGTCGCCTCGACCAGACCTTCGTCGTCGAGCACGGCGACCGTCGCGTCACGTGGCGTCAGCGTCAGCGAGAGCCCGAGCGCACGGAGCCCGAGCACGGCCTCTTCCACCGCCTCGGGCCGGTAGCCCTCCTCCGCCGACTTCGGCGTCTCGAAGAAGCTGAAGATGTCGCGCATGCCACCGCCCGCGGCAGGCTTCGGCGCGGGCGACGGCGACGGCGGCGGCTCCGGCGCCCGCAGCGCGTCGGCCGCGACGTTCTCGCGCTTCACCAGCGACTCGTACGCACGCGTGCGGCCGAGCACCGCGTCTGACTTCACCGACAGCCACTCCCACGCGACCCACGGCGCGCGCGCGGCCACCACCGAGAGCGCCTCGCCGTGGACGCGCTGCCCACCCCACCGCGCGCGGCCCTCGGTTGGCAGGAGCGTGTCGAGGTCGTACGGCCCGATGTGCCGCGCGAACAGCTCGTCGCGAGCGACCACCTTCTTCGTCACGCGCACCGCACCGCCTGCGCCACCCTCGAGGTCGACGCCGCCGAGCGGCCGAATCGCCGCCACCACGTGCGTCACGCCGTCGAGCTCGAGCACGTCACCCACCTCGAGCGGCCTCGACCAGCCGAGCGTCACCTCCGCGCGGTCACCCTCGAGCACCGCGCGCTTCACCTCGCCCTCCGTCCAGCCCGGCACGCGCAGGGACACGTCGGCCACGTCACCGGCCTTCTCGCCGAAGATGGCGCGCAGGAGCTTTTCCTCGGGTGACGCCGGCAGGCCCGCCTTCGGCCGCACGCGGCCCACCAGCAGGTCGCCCGACTTCACGTGCGTGCCGACCTTCACCAGCCCCCGCTCGTCGAGCGCCGCGAGCGCCTCTTCGCCCACGTTCGGCAGGTCGCGCGTGAACTCGTCGCCCTTGCGGGTCTGCACCTCGAGCTGCAGCTCGTGCTGGCTGTGGAGCGTGGCCGCGAAGCCCGGGTCGACCACCACGAAGGCCCCGCGGAGATTCCCGGGCCGTGAGCTCGCGCGGCGGTCGGTCGGAGGAAGGGACTGCGACGCATTCGATGGATAGGGAACGAAGTCGCTCACGCGGCGGAGAGTGCCACGCTCCTCGAGCTCCCTCTCCCCTGAAGAGGAGAGGGAGGCAACTGCGCTTCTCTCCTCACCCCCTCTCCTCTGAGGAGGAGAGGGAGATCGAGTAGCGTCTTCGGCGAATGGTCCGCCTGCCGGCCGTAGCGGTGCTCTGCACAGCCTGCGTGGCCTGGGCCGGCGGCGACGCAGGCCGCCTCGCGCGCAAGCTGAGCGTGCAGCAACCCCTCGTCGACTCGCTCGGCACCGGCTGTCACTTCCTCTCGGTGGTGAGCAAGCACCTGCCGCCCGGCCTGGTGCTCTCGCGCCTCAGCTACCAGCGCGTGCCCGGCGTGCTCGAGCTCGAGGTGAACGACGGCAGCCGCGACGAGCTCGAGGCACTGCTCGGCGCGCTGCTCGAGGCGAAGCTCTGCGCGAGCGTCGAAGTGGGCGAGCCGCCGAAGAAGGGCACGAAGGCGGTGAAGGGACTCTGCCGTTTCCCCGCGACGGCCCAGAAGCGCACGGTGCGCGCGGTGAGCGCCGACGACGGACCCTCGGGGCCCGCGCAGAAGGCCGACGAGAAGCGCGTGCGATTTCCCGACGTCGCGCAGGCCGACGCACTCGAGGCCGCGACGCGCGAGCTCGCCACGAAGTACGCGCTGAGCGAGCTGACGCTGGTGGCCGCGACTCCGCGCACCGCCGGGCCCGTCGACGTGCTGGGCACCGTGGTGCACGCGCGCGCCGGCTCGCAGGAAGCGTTCGGCTTCGCGTGCGACCTCGGCTTCGCGCAGCGCCTCACCTCGGTCGAGTCGATGGAGTTCTCCGCGCCCCGCCCCGAGAAGGCCGAGTGGAGCGTGGAGCTGACGCTCGGCGTGCAGAGCTGGCGCTATCGCGTCGAAGACGAAGGCCGCGACCAGGTGCTCGAGACGATGAAGACCGCGCCGGTGCCCGCGATGGACACCTTCGAGATTGCCCCGCGCAGCCCGTTCGGCCCGGCGAACCTCGTCTTCGTCGGCGGCAAGCGCACGCCGGCCGCCACCGACTGCAAAGACGACGCGAAGACCGCGACCGCGCTGCCCGCCACCGAGGCGCTCGACCGCTGGGTGGTGGCGTACGCGAGCCCGGCGTGCCTGATGCTCGTCGACGACAAGGGCGCGTGCCGCACGTGGAAAGCGAAGGACAGCGGCCCCGAGCGCTTCAAGTTCCAGGGCTTCGAGCACGGCTTCGCAGCGTTGAAGCGCGCGGTGACCGACGAGCGCGGCGAGGTGGTGCCGCAGACGCGCTACCTGCTGGTGCCCGAACGCATTCCGCCCGCGGGCTTCTGCAAGTGAAGCGCGCCGTTCGCAGTGAGAGGAGCTACTTCAGCGCGAGGTAGACCGCGAGGAAGCCCAGGCCCGTCGCGAACAGGAAGATGCCGCCCAGCAGCACCGCGAGCTTCCACCGGCCCTCTTGCGGCGTGGCGCTGGTGTTTGCCTCCGGGTCGCTCTGCGCGTCGACGTAGTCGTCGCTCGCTTCGATTTCCTGGATGAGCGAGTGCTCGATGACCGGCTCTTCGATTTCGCTGAAGGTGACGCCGAAGCTGGTGCGCCGCGCGCGCGCCTCGACGGGCTTGATGCTGCGCGGGTCCTTCGCGGGCGTCGGCGTGCCGTTCTCGAGCTTGCCCTTCTCGCCCGAGGTGGTGTCGACGTCAGCGAGCTTCGCGTCGGCGTTCGACTCGTCGCGGCCGGGATCGGTGACGTCTTGCGAGTCGTCGTCCTGCGGCACGAAGTCGGCCGAGGCGAGCACCGCGGTGTGCTCGAACGCGAGCGCGGTCGGCGGCACCAGCTGCACGCGGCGCGTCTTGTCGGCGTCGGGGATGTTGAGCGTCTTGCCGTAGACCGCCTCGTAGAGCACCGCGTCTTCGCCCGACTTCTCCTTGGCGAACACGCGCGCGAGCAGGTCGCCCACGTCGCGGTCGGTCACGTCGGGCGCGAACTTCTGCCGCAGCTTCTTGAGCGCCTCGCCGAACTCGGTCGCGGTGTTGTAGCGGTCCTTCGGTTCCTTGCGCAGCGCGCGCAAGATGACCTCGTCCACTTCCTTCGGCAACGAGGGCATGTTCGCCGACGGCGCGTCCCACACCGGGTTGGCGGCCTTGCGCCAGCGCTCGATGGGGTCGCCCTTCTGCGGCAGCGCGTGCCACGCGAGCAGCTCCCAGAGCATCACGCCGCACGAGTAGATGTCGGCGCGGCCGTCGACGATCTGCTTCTTGGCCTGCTCCGGCGCCATGTACGTGAGGTTGCCGATGACCACGCGCGGCGCGGTCTGCTCTTCCTTCAGCGTGCTCTGCGCGGCGCCGAAGTCGATGATCTTCACTTCGCCGCGGTAGCTGATGCACACGTTCGCGGGCGAGAGGTCGCGGTGCACGAGGTGCAGCGGGTTGCCCGCCTCGTCCTTCGCTTCGTGCGCGTACTGCAGGCCCTGGCACACGCGCTCGCCGAGCAAGAGCGCCACGCCCAGCGGCATGTCGACCTTGCGGTCGCGCAGGCGCTTGGTGAAGCGGCTCACCGTCTTGCCCTGCACGTATTCCATCGACAGGAAGTACTCGCCGTTCACGTCGCCCATCGCGTACACGCGCGCGATGTTGCCGTGCTTGAGCCGCACGACGACCTTGGCCTCGTCGAGGAAGCGGCCGACGAAGGCGCGGTTGGCCACCAGGTTCGGCAGCACCTTCTTCACGACGACCGCGCGCGGCGCATCTCCGCCTTCACGCGCGAGGAAGACCTCGCCCATGCCTCCCGCACCGATTCGGCGGATCAGCTGGTAGCGCCCGAACGGCAGCGGCGCTTCCGGCGTGGGCTCCTGCAACATGAGAGCGGCAGCTTGGTTTCGGATTGAGCCGTCGGCAAGCAAGTCGGCAGTCGTCGGTCCGGACGAGGAGGTGCGGCCCGACCGCACCGCTTCGAGGCTGTCGACCGAAGGAGTCATGTGGCGAGAGCTCGTGAACACCAGCACCGATGACCTGCGGAAAGGTACGACTGCTTATCGACACATTGCGTCAAAAGTTTCGGAGGCGCAAGTGACGCAGCAATTTCACACACTTGCATCACTCCAACCACCGACGATACGTGTGACGTTTCCGGCGATGGGCGCGGGTTTCGTCACGCGCATGGCCAGTTTTCAGGCGGCATCGAAGCGGAAGAAGGGGTCGGCGCGGGCCTCGAGGGCCGAGGCGACGTACTTCGAGAACGACACCCGGTAGTCGCCCAGCACGTTGGCGGCGTCGGCGAGCCACCACGGCCGGGAGTTGCGGAACTTCACCTCGATGAGCGCGCGGCCGTCGAGCACTCCTTCCTGCGCGCCCAGCATGCGCCACAGGTCAGGCCGCGGCACCAGCACGTCGGGGGCGCGCGGCGGCTGCCAGGCGATGTCGGTGTCGACGGTGACGCGCACGTCGACGCCCGGCTCCACGGCGCGCAGCGCGAGTCGTCGCGCCCGCACCAGCAGCTTCGGCTCGGCCTGGGTGCGCATCGCGAGGTACTGGAACTGCTCGAGCGCGTCGGCGCCCTGCACCTCTTCGGGCGGCACGTGCTGCGAGAGGTCGTGGAGCAACCACTGCGTGCGCGCGTACAGCACGATGGCGCGCTTCTTCATCACCACCGCGCTCTGGCGGCGCTTGATCTCGAAGAAGCACGGCCCGCCGGGTTCCTCTCCGTAGAAGCGCACCCGCAGCTTGATGCGGTCGGGCGAGCCGTAGACGTGCTGCTCGAGGAACGTGAAGCGCGGCGAGTCGAAGTAGAGCGAGGTGTTGATCTGCGTCGCGCCGGCGCGCCGGGCGATTTCATCTTCGACCATGTGCCCGCCATGTGAAGACGCGAGCGACGCGACGACCTGGTCGGCCACGCGCCGCGGCACCCAGTACTTCAGCTCGTAGCGTTCGAAGACCTGCTCACCGGCCATCGCGTCCCCGAGTCTCGCTCACTGACCGCGGCCCGGGTAGGGGCGCGCCTGCTTCACGTAGAGCGTCGGGGTGCCGGGCGTCGCCTCGTCGTCGAACTTGAACTCGCAGTCCATCGCGTACCAGCCCTGGTTGCCCGAGGCCGGCCCGTACGCCGCGCTGAAGCGGGTGTGAATCGCGTCGAGCGCGCGCCCGAGCTGGTTCACCTGCGTGGTGTTCAACACCGTGGTGTTCGGCGCGATGAGGTTGGAATGCGCGAGGTAGGTGATGGGCTGCCCCACCTGCGAGAAGTAATAGAGGAATTGATCAGACGTGACGCCCGGAGGCGGCGCCACCACCTCCGCCGTGCCGCCGGTCTGCACGTTCACGTAGAACGCGGGGTCGATGCCCGACGGGTCGAACGGGTTGGAGGTCACCGCGACGCCGTTGGCTTCTTCGCTCGCGTAGTTCGTGTGCACCAGGATGGCCATGCCCACCGAGAAGTGGTCGATGCCGTAGAAGCTGCGTTCCTCGAAGGTGCGGTAGCTCCACGCGCTGGCCCACGTGCTGCGAATCGCGTCGAGCAGGTCGGCGAGGTTGGCGGGGTCGGCGCTGTGCGACACGTAGCAGCCGGCGCACGGGAAGCCGTCGAGGTCTTCACTGTTGGTGCTCGAGCGGAAGCGCAGCTTCTTGCCCGCGAAGCTGCCCGACGCGGCCTTGGCGAGGATGGCGTCGATGAGCTCCTGCCGCACGGTGCCGGCGAGCATCGCGGCCTCGAGCTCCTGCAGCTTCGCCACGCGCACGGTCGAGTCGGTGCGGAACGACGCGTCGGCGAGGTAGCCCTCGACCAGCGTGTAGAGCCCGTTGTCCTTCATGAAGTCGTCGTAGTGCTTCATGGGAATGACGAAGGCGTCCTTCACCGGCACCACCGGGCCGATGCGCTTCAAGATGGAATACTGCGCCGCCTTGCCGCCGTACGCGCGCACGCTGTCCTTGATGGCCGCGCGCAGCGTGCCGCCGTCGGTGGGGTCGGGCGTACAGTCTTGTACGTCGACGAGGCCCGTGGGCCCGAAGTCGAGCGGCGGCAACGTCACCGGCGTCGGCGCGTGCGCGGCCCAGAACGCTTCGGCGTCGGCCTGGCTCACCTCGACGATGGACCACTCGAGCGCGCCGACCGTGAGCTTCACCAGCTTGCCCTCGAGCGCGCGCAGGGTCTCGTTGGTGAGTGCGTTCTTGAGGCCCATGTTCGGCGTGCCGCGGTTCGCGGCGAGCACGTTGATGTGCGAGAGCGGCGTCTGGAAGGTCTGCGTCACGAGCCCTCGCACCACCGAGATGTCGTTGGGCGCCTCGTCGAGCACCAGCAGGTCCTGGTTGCTGGGCGGCGTGGTGGTGACCTCGACCGCGGTCGAGAAGCGGAGCCGGCCCACGCCCGTCGCGAGGGTCAGCGGCTGGTAGTCGATGCCCGCGTAGAGCTGATCCGTCGTCATCTGCGGGATGCTCGCCGGCAGCTTCTTCGCCTCGAGCGCCACCGCGTCGGACGTGGGGTGGAAGACGAGCGCGTCGCCGAAGAAGGCGTGCGCCTTCACCGCCTCGAAGAGTGTCTGCATCATCGCGGCGCTCGCGGTGTCGTAGGGCGAGAACTCCAGCGCGTAGACCTTCGGGCCCTCGTAGTAGCTGACCGCGGCGAGGATGAAGCGGCGGTCGGGCGAGAAGTACTCGGTGGTGTTGAAGCTGCTCAGCGAGGGCACCACCGGCAGCGCGCCGCCCGAGAGGTGCGTCGACACGAACTGGTAGTGAATCTCGTAGCGAACGCTGTCCTGGAAATAGAGCGCGTTCGAGTCAGCCTGGTCGAGCACCACCTTCACCGAGCGCGCGCCGGGAATGCTCGCGCTCACCGGCACCGACGCGAGCGCGAGGTAGTCGTCGGCGCAGCCGATTTCCTTCAAGAACTCGGGGTCGGCGCTCTGCGCGGTGCAGGCCCACGCGCGGCCCGCATCGGGCGTGGTGGTGGTCGCCGGGCACGCGGAGAAGAGGGCCAGCAGGGACAGACTCAGCGCGCGGCGCATCGACGACCTCGTTTCACAGGCTCAGGGAGACAACGCGAAGCAGTAGAAGCCGCCGTAGCCGCCGCCGCTGCCGACGGTGGGCCCGTTGGGGCCGCCCATCTCGACGAGATTCACGCCCGCGCCGCAGCCGCCCTCGTTGAGCGCGCTCATCCAGTTCTGGCCCGACATCGCCGGCCAGCTGTGCCCGACGCGCGGGCGGCCGGTGGTGGCGACGGTGGTGCTGCTCGTCGTCCACGAGAGGCAGTTGGCGCTCGGCGCGGTCTGCGTCGAGGTGTAGCGCAGGCCGGCGCTGGTGCTGCCGGTGAGCATGTCGTGGTTGTCGACCAGCGTGCCGTTGGGCGCGTGGTTGGGCACGCCGTCTTCGTTCGGCAGATCGTTGCAGATGGACTGGTCGCAGCCGATGGGCCGGTTGGCGCCGATGGCGTCGGCGAGCGTGAGGGCGAACACGCGGCCCTGGCGGTCGTACCAGGGGCCGTTGCCGATGCGGTCCTTCGCGTTGACCACGCCGCCGTCGTCGCCCTGATCAGCCGAGAGGAACGCGCGCCACACCTTCGCGCCCGAGCCGGGCATGGAGTACTCGGCGATTTCGGTGCAGATCTTGTCGGCGCCGCGCAGGCCCGCGCCGAGCCCGGTCTCGCCGTGACGGAGGTCGCCGCCGAAGCCGTTCGCGCTGCCCGACACGCGCTGAATCGCCGCGTAGCTGGTCACGAAGAAGCTGAAGCGCGCGAGCGTGCCGCCGTCGGTGCCGCTGCCGCCGCCCGTCGTGCCGCCGCCCGTCGCGCTGCCGCCGCCCATCGCGCTGCCGCCGCCCGTCGCGCTCCCGCCGCCCGTCGCGCTGCCGCCGCCCGTCGCGCCGCCGCCGGTGCCGCCGCCCGTCGCTGCCGCCGCCCGTGCCGCCGCCCGTCGCGCTCCCGCCGCCAGCGCTGCCACCGCCGGTGCCGCCGCCCGTCGTGCCACCGCCGGTGCCGCCGCCGCTCGTACCGCCACCCGTCGTGCCGCCGCCGGTGGTGCCGCCACCCGCTGCGCCTCCACCGGTGCCGCCGTCTTCCTCGGCGACCGGCACGTTGCAGGCCACGAACCCCACGACCACTGCTGCTGCGAGCACGAGCTTCTTCACGGTTGGCGTCTCCCTCGTCACGTCAACGGCACGTCAGGTCTTGCTGGCACGTCTGGCCCATCGGGCAATCGGGGTCGTCGGTACACGAGGTGACGCCCGGCACGGTGAGGCCGACCTCCTGCGACGAGGTGACGCGCAGCTCGACGCGCCCGAAGTTGGTGAGCGCGGTGCCGGTCTTCACGCGGCGCACCACGACGCTCGGGAAGCCAGCGACGCCGAGGTTGATCAACCGCGTCATGAGCGCCGCGCTGATGGTGAGCGAGCCGTCGTCGGCGGTGTCGCAGAGAATCTGGCCCTTGATGCCGCCGTGGTGGCTGATGTCCATCTCCACCTCGATGCGCGCCGCGGTGGCGCTGCTGCCCGCGGCCCACGTGAGGTCGAGCGCGGTGGCGGTCGCGATGGGGTAGCTGCTCGCGCCCAGCGCCATCGGGGCGACGCCCTGCGAAGCGAGCGTGAAGGGCACCACGCTGCTGCTGCCCGGCGCGGTGAGGGTGATGGCCGCGCCGTCGGTGAACGGCGGAATCGAGAGCGAGGTGCTCGCCGGCGGCTGGTAGCCGTTCACCACCGGCGTCATGTCGAAGTCCATCACCGCGCCGCCGTCGGCGCCCACGCGCACGCCGCTGACGTGCATCGTGCCGACCGGCTTCGCGCTCGGGTACGCCTGGCACACGTTGTCTTCGACGCACGCCGCGCTGCCACCGCACGGCGTCGCGCAGAACGGCACGCGCGGCACCTCGACGCGGCAGTCTCCGTCGGCGAGGTCGACCGTCCACACCATCGTCGCGGGCGTGGGGCCGTCGTACACCTTGCCGAACAGCGACGAGGAGTCACCGAACTGCGAGACGGTGTGAATGAGCGTGAAGGTGCCGGCCAGCGTGCCCGCATCACCCAGGCCCGCGTCGAGCACGCCGCCGCCATCGGCGCCGCTGCCCGCGTCAGCCCCTGCGTCGGTGATGCTCATCGGCGTACCGCACGCGGCCACGCCGCACGCGAGCACCAGCACGAGGTCACGGCGCATTCTTCGCTCCCGGAGAACGGCGTTGCAATTCGAAGGTCGGCGCGCCGTCGTACTTGCGCGCGAGCGAGCTGCCGGCCGGCGCCGCGTTGGCCGGGTATTCCTGCTGCTGCACGGTGTTGTTGGGCACGTCGAGCAGGGTGATGGTGTCGCCGGTGCTGCCGATGCCGAACGGCGCGCTGACGCACGGCGAGATGGTGCTCGGGCACGGGTCGTTGTTGAGGAAGATGGTGAGGTAGCCGCGCGGCGCGACGCTCACCCCGTTGGCGAAGCGCAGCGCGGTCGCGTAGCGGACGCCCGCGTCGTCGGCGTCGGTGAGGCCCCACTCCGACAGGTCGGCGGCCTTGTCGCTGGCGTTGAAGAGCTCGACGAAGTCACCGCCGCTGCCGGCGAGCTCGTTGATCACCAGGCCCGCGTCGCTGCAGCTGCCATCGCTGCAGGTGGTAGTGGTGGGCATGCCGCAGTTCGACAGCAGGCCCACGCCCCCCAGCGCAGCGACGACCACGAGTGCAGGAAGCAGGGGGGAAGTGGTGCGCACGTCGAAGCTCCTTGTGTCAGGCAGGTCACCAGACCGATCAATCGGACAGGTCGCGAGTGTAAGTGCCCGGAACCCGGTGATCATCGTTTTGAACGGTGGTTAAAGGCCGCCGGTGGATTTGCGCAGACTCAAGGAGCAGGCCTCGCGCCTCTCGGCCGAAGGCCGGTACGAGCGCGCCGAGGTGTTGTACCGGCAGCTCCTCACCCACGCGCCCCGCGACAGCAGCCTGTGGCTCAAGCACGCCGAGACGTTGAAGCGCCTCGACCGCTCGGCGCCGGCGGTGTCGAGCTACCGCATGGCCGCCTCGCTGCTCGCCGACTCGGGCCACGGCAACCGCGCGGTGGCGTGCCTCAAGATTGCGCTGGGGCTCCAGCCCGACGACGTCGACCTGGTCAGCGACATCATCCGCGTCGAGCTGCGCGAGCGTCAGCGCACGCGCGGGCGGGAGCTGGTGGAAGAGGCGATTCCTCCCGCGGTGAGCGACCCGTCGGTGATGAGCGACGAGAAGCACGCCGCGCCGCTGCTCGCGCTGCCGATGTTCGTCTCGAGTGACTCGCGGCTCGCCGACGCGAGCGGACCGCCGCAGCCTCCGCCCCGCGCCTCGGTGCCGCGCATTCCCGTCGAGGTCGAAGCGCCGCTGCTCACCTGGCCGCAGATTCGCCGCCTGGCCGACGGGGCCATCGCCATCAAGCCCTCGCCGTTCTCGCACTGGGTGGTGCTCACCTCGCGCACCGGCATCGAGGTGACGTTCTTCGACGAGTACCCCGTGCCCGACGACGCGTTGTGGCTCGAGGAGCCCTCGTCGTGACGCGCCTGCTGACGCGCGCCTGGTATGGCGGCGGGTACTACGAGCCACCCGAGCCGCCTCCGCAGCCGCCCGAGCCGACCGTCGAGGGCGGTCACGCCGCGGGCCTGGTGCGCGAGTGGGCGCAGCAACAGCGCGGCGCGGCTGTGGCCGGCCAGAAGCGCGCGGGTGATGCGCTGGTGTTGGGTCGCTTTCTGCCGCTGCACAGCGGGCACGTGCGGTTGTTGACGCGCGCGACCGAGGCGGTGAGCGGCGTGCTGCACGTCGTGGTGGCCGCGCGGAAGAGTGATTTCCTGGGCGAGCGCGCGCGCGAAGAGGCAGTGCGCGAGTCGGTGATGGCGACGCGGCTGGGCACGGTGACGACGGCGCGCGACGTCGGGCAGCAGGGCGAGCCCGAAGACGACGCGTTCTGGCAGCCGTGGCTGGAGTGGGTGCGCGCGCGGCCGGCGCTCGCGGGCTGCAAGGTGCTGGTCGCCGGCGACGTCAAGGCCGAGCGGTTCGCGCAGTTGTTGAAGATGGACTTCGTGCTCGTCGATCGCGCCGAGTTCGCGCTCAGCGCCACGCAGGTGCGGGAAGACCCGTGGGGCCTGTGGGACCACATCGCGCCGAGCTTGCGGTCGATGTTCACCGGGTCGGTCGCGTTGGTCGGCCCCGAGGGCGCGGGGAAGTCGACGCTCGCGACCCAGCTGGGCAAGCACTACGGCACCAGCGTCGCGCAGGAATACGTGCGCACGTTTCTCGACGCGTCGGGCGCGTGGCAACCGAGCGCGGAAGAACTGAGGGACGCGGTGTGGAATGGCACGCGCACCGGCTGGGCGCGCGCGCGGGAACGGGCGACGAAGTTCTTCATCGCCGATACTGATCAGCTCAGCCTCGCGCTGTGGTCGCTGCGGCTCTACGGCACGTTCCTCAAGGCCGAGCCCGTGCGGCCGGACTTCACGGTGCTGCTCGATGATCACCCGTGGTCAGGGCCGAAGGATCGTGATCAACCCGAGGCGCGGCGGCAGTTCGTCGAGGAGTTCCGGCGGTTGCTGACGGTGCGGGGGACGCCGCACGTGTTCATCAGCGGGCCGAGGGAAGGGCGATTTCGGCAGGCGGTCGAGGCGATTGAGGCGTGGGTGAAGACGAAGCCGCTCGCACGATGAGGGATAAGACTCCCTCTCCTCCCGAGGAGGAGAGGGTTGGGGTGAGGAGGAGAACCCCGGGTTGGCGCTTCGAGAGGGTTACTCCTCACCCTGACCCTCTCCTCTGAAGAGGAGAGGGAATTCGAGCAGTCCCCGCGTCACCGTCGACTCGAGCGGCACCACCGGCCCGATCCGGATCCGCGGCAGCCGACCGAGCACCTCGATCGCGGCGCTGACCTGAGCGCGCGCGAGCTCGAGCCCGAAGCACCGATGCGACCCCGCCCCGAACGCGAGATGCGGATTCGGAGCGCGCTCGAGCAACACCTCGCCGGGCCGAGTGAAGACCGCCGGATCTCGATTCACCGCCGGGAAGTACACCACCACCCGCTGCCCCTTCCGCACGTCGACGCCCGCGACCACCGTGTCCTCCGTCGCCTCACGCGCGAACCGAATCAGCGGCGAAGTGAAGCGCAGCAGCTCATCGACCGCCGCCGGCCGCGCATCGAACGGCAGCCCCCGCGCGAGCAAGACCTCGACGCTCAGCGCAATCGCCATCGCCGTCGACTCGAACCCGGTCTGCGCGATCAACCGCCGCAGATAGAGCGCGTCGGTCGCTGACAACCCGACGTCATCACCGAAGAACAACCCGCGCTGCCCCCCGAGCCACGCGAACATCGCCGCGTCCGCCGCGCGAAACGTGTCCACGTCCGGCGCACCCGCCATCGCGCGCGTCAGCCGCCCCAGGTCTTCGAGCTGCGCACCCTCGACACCGAACACCTCGCCGAACGTGCCGAGCGAGAACGGCTGCGCGAACTCACGCACCAGGTCGCCACCACCGCGCGCGGCCATCGCGTCGAGCAACTCCGTCGCGCGGTGCACCATGCGTTCCCGGTCCGCAACGTCGGGCGGCTGCAGCAACCGCCGCAGCGCGGTCGACACCGGTGGATCACTCAAGTTGAGCGACGCCCCCGGCACCTCCACGTGGTGCAGCCCGGTTCCGAACCGCGACGTGAAGCGCCGCGAGTCCCCGAGCACTTCCCGCGCCGCCGCGTGCGAGATGACGGCCAGGCGTTGATCATCGAGCCGCACCACCGGCGCCGGCCGCTGCGCCTCGAGCCACGCGAGCGCAGACCCGTCGGCCCACGCCGCGCCGCTGAACATCACCTCGGTGGGCCCGGCCACCTCAGCCCGCGTGCTGCATCGCCGTCACCGGCTTGAGCCGCGCCGCGATGAACGAGGGAATGATGCTGATCAACGTCACCACGCCGGTGATGAACAGCACGGTCGCACCCACCCACTGCGCGGTCGGCAGCACCACCAGCTTGTCGCTGAGCAGCACGAACTGCACACCGACGGGCACGCCGACCTGCGCCCGGTTGAGCAGCACCGAGCCGACGACGCCCGCCACCGCGCCGCCCAGCGTCGACAACAGCCCCAGCAAGATGCCCTCGGTGAGGAACATGACCAGCACGCTGCGCCGCTGCATGCCGATGGCGCGCAGGGTGCCGATTTCGCGCGTGCGCTCGCGAATCGAGATCCACATCACGATCATGATGCCCACGCCGATGACCTGCAGGAGCACGAACCCCAGCCCGAACGACACGAAGCTCATCAGGTCGACCGTCCACGCGACGAAGTTCACCTCGTCGTGCCAGTTGGTGAGGTCGAGCTTCTGCCCCACCCACGGCTCGCGGCTGACGTTCTCGAACTTGAACCAGAACGCGCGCGGGTCGTCGTCGAGCAGCAGGTAGCCCGCCTTGCTCAGCGCATCGCGCAGCCGCGCCTGCACCTTCTTCACCTCCACCAACTCAGACGTCGGCAGGTAGACCTGCAGCGCGCCCGTGGTGTCGTCCTTCAACTGGTAGAGCTGGCGCAGCGTGCCCTCGTTCATGAAGCACGAGAACTGGCTCATCATGCCCATGTTGCGCACCACCGCGACCACCGTGACGTCGACGGTGTTGTTGGTGCCGCGCGGCGTCGGCGCCGAAATCGTCAGCGCATCACCGACGCGCACGTTGAGCGTCGCCGCCTGGTCTTCGAAGAGCAGAATCGAGCCCGGCTTCGAGAGGTCTTCGAGCTTGCCTTCCTTCACCTTGAGCGCCTTCTGCAGGCCCTGTTCCTGGGTGATGTCGACGCCGCCCAGGCCAATCATCGTCGAGCCGCTCTCGCTCACCACCTTGGCCCAGCCGCGGCCACGCGAGGCGATGTAGACGAGCTCGGGCACTTCCTTGCGGATGACCGCGGTGACTTCCTTCGCGTGCGTCACCACCGGCGCCGCCTGGCCCGCCGTCACCTTGAAGAAGCCGGCGACGTTCACGTGACCGCTCATCAGCGTGGTCGACGACTCCACGAGCGAGCGGTTCATGCCCTCGCCCACCCCGAGCAAGAAGACCATCAGCGCGGTGACGAGCCCGATGGCGACCATCAACACGCCGGTGCGCCGCCGGTGCTGCCACAGCGAGAGAAACGCGATGCGCAAGAGCATGCCCATGTCAGGCCTCCGAAGACTGCATCGCGACGATGGGCTGCACGCGCGTCGCGAGGAACAAGGGGAAGATGACCGCGATGACGCTCACCACCAGCGTCACGCCGACCGCGAGCACCACGCCCGAGCCGGTCAACTCCGGCCGCAACACCGGGCCCGAGAAGAAGAAGTACAGCTCGTCGCGCACCGCGGGAATGCCGCGCGCGTGCAGCAACTCGACCACCAGCGAGCCGAGCGCCGCGCCGATGGCGCCGAACACCAGCGCCAGCAGCACCGTCTCGACCAGCACCATCGCGACCACGAAGGTGCGCTGTGCCCCGATGGCGCGCATGGTGCCGATGGTGCTCGTGCGCTGCAGCGTCGCGATGGTCATGCCGATGGTGACCACGATGAGCGCGAAGAACGCGAACGCGAGCACCACCGCCACCAGCAGCAGCCGGAAGAAGTCGATGAACTTGCCGAGGAAGCCCGCCGCCGTGCCCCAGCTCACCGCGTAGGTCTTCGGGCGCGCCGAGGCGATGAACGCGTCGACGTCGGCCGCGAGCTTCGGGTCGAGGCTGGCCCGCTCCCCCTTGAGCGCGTCTTGCAGCTCGAGCAGCGCCGCCGACATGGGCTCGGTCTTGCCCGCCTTGCGCGCGTCCTGCAGCTTCGCCACCGCGTCGACCGCCGCGCCGAGGCGGAAGCCCAGCGTGCCGCCCTTCACCAGCGCCTTCATCGCCTCGAGCTTCTGG
The DNA here is from genome assembly GCA_046351675.1 of Myxococcaceae bacterium. Taxonomy (GTDB): domain Bacteria; phylum Myxococcota; class Myxococcia; order Myxococcales; family Myxococcaceae; genus Archangium_A. The sequence continues at coordinate 481,544 of JAXLYB010000002.1, read as the reverse complement.
TCGTCGACCGGCGCCGCGCTCGCCAGCAGCAGCGCCTCGACGTCCTTCAGCGCCTGCGCCTGCGCGGCCTCGGACCCGTCTTCGAGGATGACCGCCGCGTGGAGCACCATGCCGTCGTCGAGCTCGTCGGGGGAGAACGTGTCGCCCAGCCGCCGTGACTTCGCGCTCGGGCCGTTCTTGTCACCCAGCGTGTCGTCGATGGCGGTGGCCTTCGTCTCGGCGACCACCTCGCTGCGGTCGCCGAAGAGGTCGGCCTCGGCGTTCTCGCGGCTGACCTCCTTCGCGCCCACCGACGCCTTCAGTTGATCGAGCTCGGCCTTCTTCTCGGCGCTCAGGTAGCCGTACAGCTCGCGGAAGGTGATCAGATCGACCAGCGCGTTGGCGCCCGCGAGCGGCGACTTCTCGAGGCCCTTCAGCTCGAACACGCCGTACACCTTCACCAGCGCGGTGGTCAGCGAGCCCGAGCGCCCGAACGAGCGCAGCGTCATCGTGTCGCCCACCTTCACCCGGTACATCGAGAGCATCGGCGCCAGCTCGGCGTAGAAGAAGGCGTAGCGCGCGTCGAAGTTCTCGTCGGTCACCTGGAAGAAGTTCGACAACAGCGCGGCGAGGTCGGTCTCTTTCGCGTTGAGGTGGCCCTGCAGCTTCTTCACCGCCTCCGCGGTGCCGAGCCCGTCGAGCTGGAGCACGATCTCGCGCGTCTGCGCCACGTTCTCGCGCACGAAGCGCTGCAGTTCCTTGTCTTCGCCGTCGCTCAGCTTGCGACCGGCCGCGCGCGCGTCGCGAATCTTGTCGAGCCGGCGCGCGTTCTTCAGCTTCAAGTACTCCTCGTAGAAGAAGCTCGGGAGCAGCAGCCCGCGGTGGCCCGTCGGCACCGGCGTACCCTGCACGATGGTCATGCGGTCGAACGTCTGCTGGTACGCCTCGAGGTCGGTGCCGAGGTAGCGAATGAAGAGCAGGTCGGCGTCGGTGACCACGGGAGCCAGGCGGTTCTCGAGCAGCTCGAGGTGCCCGAGCGGATCAGCGTCGAAGTCGGCCCAGAACGCATCGCTGCCGGCCTTCGCGAGGATGTCGCGCGCGTTCTGGTCGAGGTCTTTCTCGTCGGTGAGCTCCTTCTCGCGCTCGAGGTCCTTCGACAGCACGGTGACCATGTTGCGCACGTGGCCCTGCAGGCTCTGGAGCCGCTTGCGGTATTCCTCGTCGGAGCGCTTCGTCGTCGGGTCCTGCTGTTCGCGCACCAGCGCGCGCATCTTCTCGAGCGTGACGTCGACGGTGTTGCCCGAGCCGAGCATCGAGGTGGCCGCGCCCATCGGCACCACGCGCTTGACGTTCTTCACCTTCAGCAGCTGCGCCTTGAGCGACTTGAAGTCGTCGATGGGCGTGAGGTTCGAGTCGCTGCCGTCCATCTTTCCGTAGATCTCCAGCGGGTCCTTGCTGCGCGCGCCGTAGACCTGCAGGTGACCGGTGATGGACCCGACGATGGACTTGCTGAGCGCCTCATCGAGCGTCGCGAAGATGGACCCGCCGACCACCAGCAGCGCCGCGCCGAACAGCAGCACCGCGCCGACGAAGAGGTTCAACGCGCTCGAGAAGATGTTCGCGACCGCGATGCGCACGAGGACGACGGCCCGGGAGAACATGGCGCCGGGTCATAAGCGCGCCCGCGGCCGAGTGCATTACTTCGCGCGCCAGGCCCGCCCGAAACCGCCGGTCACCACGTACCGCGGGAAGTTCACCCACTGCTCGAGCACGATGCGGCGCACCGCTTCTCCCCGCGAGGCGAACGGCACGGGCGGGTTGTGCTCGAGCGCGTGACCCCGGCCCTGCGCGACGACGGCCAGCGCCATCATCAGCAAGCCCACCACCGGCAGCCACGACACGCTCAACCACCCGAGCACGAGGAAGATGGAGCCCGCCTGGAACAGCGGCACCGTCAGCACGTGCAGCACGAGGTTGGCCTTCGAGCCGTGGAATTCCGGGTAGTGCGCGAACTGCCAGGCGAGGAGATCGTCACGCCGCAGCTGCTCGTCGGCGTTGGGAGGTTGACCAGTCACGGGCTCTTGATGATGACGCCGTTGTCGCCCACCAGCCAGAGATGAAGTTCGTCGACGCCGTCCATCGCGCGAATCGCCACGTTCGCGGTGGGCCACGACTGCCACGCGCCGTTCCAGAAGTGCACGCCGCCGACGTCGGTCGACAGGTAGAAGCGGCCCGGCGAGAAGGCCTTCACCGCGGTGAGGTTGTTGTTGACGGGCGCGACCAGGCGTTCCCACCCGCGCGTGCGCCGCAGCAGCTCACCGTTGTCGCCCACCACCACGCAGGACATCGACGTCGACGAGCTCACGTTGCGCAGCGGCGTCAACGCGCCGAGCGTCGACAGGTTCTCGAGCGTCGTGCCGCCATCGCTGCGCAGCCGCGCCACCACCTGCTGGGTCAGCTGCGTGCCCGTCGCGAACGCCAGGTTGCCCTCGGGGCCGCTCGCGTGCGTCAGCAGAATCGACTGTGGCTGGCCGGTGACGCGCGGGGCACCAGTGCCGTCCCACGTGAAGCGGCGGCCGTCGCGCAGCACCCCGTTCACCTCGGCGCCGCCGTCGGCGAGCACCACGCCCGACAGGCCCGCGACCGGGTCGGGCAGCATCTGGCCTCCCGTGCAGTTCGAGGTGGGCGTCGCGGTGGTGATGCGCCCGATGCCGGGGTTGCCGCCCGCCACGAAGACGCGGCCGTTCGGCGCGGCCCACAGCGCGTTGATGCGCGAGGGGCAGCCGCTCGAGCGCTCGACGAAGCCGCCGTCGGCGTTGCGGTGGTACAGCTTGTCGTTGCCGCCGACCCACACCGTCTCGGGCCCGTAGGCCGCGACCGCCACGAGGTCGGTGTCCTGGTTCTCGATGGAACGAATGCGCGTCCACGTGCGGCCGGCGTCGGTGGGGCACACGCCTTCGTCGATCTGCGCGTTGCAGTTGTCGTCGACGCCGTTGCAGACCTCGGTGCCCGCCGGCGACACCAGCGCGTCGACGTCGTTGCAGTCGCCGCCCGCGTCGACGCGGCCGGGCCCGCAGAGCATCGCCTCGGATCCCGGGCGCCCGAAGCCGTCGCCGTCGTCGTCGGCGAACGTCACGTCGGTGCACGGGGTGATGACGCCCGCATCGAAGTCGTCGACCGGGTCTTCGAGCAGCGTGAGCGCGTCGGGCAGCGTCAGCACCGCGCCGCGCGGCGTGGTGAGCTCGAGCGAGTACACGCCCGGCGCCAGGCCCGGCGGCACGGTGGCCTTCGCGTGCGAGGAATCGACCCACGACGCCGCGGACAGGATCACCGCGATGGTGCCGTTGCTCGCGGTGACCGACACCGGCGCTGACCACGACGAGCGCGCGGGTTGATCGAAGTCGAAGGTGCCCTGCGGCAACCACCCCGCCCCCGCGAGCGAGACCTCACCGCCCGCGCTCGCCTGCAGCGAGGTCGGCTCGACCCCCTCGAACGTCGGCGCGGGCGGCGACGCCGGGCACGCCATCAGCAATGGCGTGAGCAGCCAGGGGGCGAGGCGGAAGGCGACGCGAGACATGCCGGAGTGACGAGAGGCTACTCGCGCCACGCGTGCTCAGCGAGTGACCAAAGGTCGCAGGTCGAAGTCCTCGTGTACAATGCAGCCCATGTCTCGCGTCACCACCCGGTCTTCGAAGTCGGTGGTGGTGGGTGCGTCCCTCGTCTTGCTGCTGGTGTCCACGGCCTGCCCGCTGCCGTCGAACGTGCGCTTCCGGTGCGAGAGCGATGGCACGTGCGTGGTGCCCGGCCAGGTGTGCGGGGCCGACCTCTTCTGTCACCTGCCCGGCGAAGCGCCCAACGGAGACGCGGGGCCGATCGAGTCCGACGGCGGGATCGACGCGGGGCCGTGCGTGCGCCACGACGTCACCACCGAGTGCGCGGCGGCGGAGTGCGGCTTCGTCAACGACGGCTGTGAAGACGTCGACTGCAACCACGCGTGCCCGGGCCCGCAGGAATGCGGAGTCTTCGAGCCCAACCGCTGCGGCCTGCCGCACCTCTGCACGCCCAGCGGCTGGTGCTGGGAAAACCCGCTGCCCCAGGGTCAGACCATTCTCGGCGCGGTGCGACTCGACGCGCGGCACGCCTGGTTCGTCGGTGAAGGCGCGCTGGTGCTCTTCCACGACGGCGAGAAGTCTTCGCTGCAGGACCCGAAGCTCCCCGCCGTCGACCTCTTCGCGGTGGGCGGCGCGAACACGAGTGATCTCTACGTCGTCGGGGCGCAGGGCGCGATTTCCCACTTCGACGGCACCACGTGGGAACGCGAGGGCGCCAACCCGCAACCCACCACCGCGCTCAAGGTGGTGTACGGCTTCGCCGACGGCGGCGCGTTGGCGGGCGGCCCCGGTGGGCTGCTGTTGAGCCGGCGCGCGCTGCTCCCCGCGACGGTGCGGTGGACGCCCGAGCTGCTGCCGGTGACCGACGAGGTGCGCGGCATCTTCGAAGACCCGCAGGGCCGCGTGCGCATCATCACCCGCCGCGCGCAGCTCTTCGTGCGCAACGCCGCGGGCGTGTGGGAGTTCGACCGCGCGGTCGACCAGCCCTTCACCGAGCCGTTCGCGGTCATCCTCTGGCGCGACGGCGTGCTGGTGGGCGGCAACGGCAACAACCAGGCGACCCTGGCGTGGCAGCCGCTCGACGCGCAGCCCGACGCGGGGTGGACGTACCTCTCGCCCGCGGTGAACGGCGTGCAGAGCCTCGTCGCGGTCGCCGACGGCGGCGTGGTGGCCGTCGGCCCGGGCGGCCTCTTCACGCTCGTGCAGGACTTGAGCGACGCCGGCATGGTGCGCCTCAACGTGAGCGCGGCGGCGGCGCCCGGCGCCGTGGCGGCGGTATCGAACGGTGGCCACCGCGTGCTGACCGGCGGCCAGAACGGTGCGATGGCGCAGGTCGACCTCGATCTCCCCGCGGCGACCGCGCTCGCGCCGCGCAGCACCCCGCTCGTGCGCCGCGGCCACAACCTCAACGCAGTCTGCGGCACCAGCCCCTCGCAGCTCTTCGCGCTCGGCAGCATCGACGGCAGCGCCCCGCCCGACACCGTGCGCTGGTTCGAGCGCACCGAGGGCCCGCTGGGCGTGGAATGGAAGGCGAAGGGCCTCGCGCTCGGCAGCACCACGCGGCTGATGGGCTGCTTCGCCGAGCCGAACCGCGCGTGGTTCACCGGCGACGACAGCAAGTTCATCGAGTGGGTGGCCGGCACGCCGGTGTATTCCGACTTCACGGGCGCGTTCGGCGGCCAGTACGTCGGCGCGTGGGGCACCTCGGGCAGCTACTACTTCGTGCGCAACAGCTCGCCCGACGTCACGGTGTCCGACAGCGGCGTCAGCGGCTCCTTCCGCGCGGAACCGACCAACAGCCCGACCGACCTCGCGGGGGTGTGGGGCACCTCGAGCACCGACGTGGTGGTGGTGGGCGGTGCGGGCTCGCTCTCGCGCTACGACGGCGCCGCGTGGACCAACTCCACCGTCGGCACCGAAGACTTCAACGCCGTGCACGGCGCGCTGCTGGGCGGCACCACGCCCTTCTTCGTCGCGGTCGGCAACAACGGCGCGGCCGCCACGGTCACCGGCACCGGCTCGGCGTTGGAGCTGGTCGACCCGCTCCTCTCGCTCGAGAGCGTGTGGGTGGCCCCCGATGGCGTCGCGTGGGCCGGCGGCACGGGCCCCGACGCGGGCGTGCTGTACCGGCGCGACAACGCGGGTGACTGGGTGAACGTGCCGTTGCCCACCACGCGGCCGGTGACCGGCGTGTTCGGCCTCAGCGACGGCGGCACTTCGACGGTGTGGGTGGTCGGGCCGCGCGGTCTCATTCTGCGCCGCTGATCAACGCCCGTGGAGCGGCGCCGCGTCTTCGCGCGCGAGCACGAAGTGGTACCCGTCGGGGTCTTCGAACGTCACGCCGTGCTCGGCCCACCAGGCGTTGTGCGGCGTCGCGCGGCGGAACCCGAGGCCCGCGAGCTTCGCCTCGCGCGCGGCGAGCTCGGCCGGCGAGACGTACAGCACCAGCAAGTGCTCGTGGTTCGGCGCGCGCGGGGCGGTGACTTTGGCTTCGGCGACGAACTCCACTTCCCACGCGGACCCATCGCCGATGATGAGGCCGCTGAAGCCGTCGTGCTCGGCGAAGCGCGCGTGCACCTCCAGCCCGGCGCCCTCGACGTAGAAGCGCTCGAGCGCGGCGAGGTCATTGGTGGGGCGCGCGGCGCGAAAGCGCATCACCGGCTGACCACCACGTGCAGCACGAACTCCACCTCGTCGCGGTTCTTGATGAGGCCGAGGGCCGCGGAGTACGGCTTGACGCCGAAGTCGCTGGTGCGCACGCGGAACTTCGCATCGCCTTCCATCAATCTGTCGCCCGTCTTCACCGTCAGCGGGAAGACCACCGGCTTCGTCACGCCGTGCATGGTGAGGTCGCCCTCGCACTCGATGACGCCGCTCTCCTCGCGGTACACGCGGGTGCTGCGGAACGACATGGTGGGGAAGCGCTTGAGGTCGAGCTGCTCGGCGCCCAGCATGTTCTCCTTCACCTTCTCGCGGTCTGAGTCGGGCACCGCGGGGCCGGTGACGCCGTAGCGCTTGCGCACCTCGGGCTCGTCGGGGACCAGGCCCGCCACGTCGACCTTCAGCTCGAGCGCGAGCGTCTCGATCTTCCCGGAATCGTCGAGGTCGACCACCTTGCCCTCGAACTTCGACGCGCGCACCACGTGGTCGTGCGCGAGGCCCGCCGCCGCGCCGGTCTTCCACACCTTCACCACCAGCTCGCTCTTGCCGGTGTCGAGCACCCACGGCGCGGGCTGCGCGAGCGCCGCGCTGCAGGAAAAGAGGAGCACCGAGAGGAGGATTCGCACGGCCGCCTTCTAACCGCGGTCGTGCAAGCCCACCCACGATTCTCAGCGCGCGGGGGCCAGGTGTTCACTGGAGTGGTCACTGATCATGTGCCGACGCGTCGCACACCGGCCGTGCTCGTGCGCTCGGCGCGTGGCCGTGAGAACATGTGGCGCGTCTCCCCGTGGGGTCCGGTCACCAACGCGAGGTCGAACACATGCGCTCCAGCTCGAACACCTTTCTTCCCAACTCGCTGCTGGCGTTGTTCGCCGCGGCCGCGCTGAGCGCGTGCAACTGTGGCGGCGCCGCGGGTGCGCCGTGTCAGTCGAACATGGACTGCCTCAACACGCTCCAGTGTCTCGACACGCAGATCTGCGCGACGAAGTGTGCGGGCGACATGAGCTGCAAGGCCGACGAGAAGTGTTCGGCGTCGGGCGGCTGCGTGCCGAAGAGCGGGTGCGGGTCTGATCGCGACTGTCCCACCGGCCAGGCGTGCACCTCGAACGGCACCTGCGCGCAGAGCTGCAGCGGCATGAACTCCTGCGGCTCGACGGGCGTGTGTCTCTCGAGCGGCACGTGCGCCACGCACTGCACGACGGCGGCCGACTGCATGGCGGGCGAGAAGTGCTCCGCGGCGGGTGGCTGCATTTCGGCGATGGGCTGCGGCACCAACAGCGACTGCGCCACCGGCCAGCTCTGCAACTCGGTCGGCAAGTGCGTCAGCGACTGCCGCACCGCGGGCTGCAACCCGGGCGCGGTGTGCGGCACCGACGGCACCTGCTCGCCCGCGGCGCCGGACGGCGGCATGAACTGCGGCGGTGAGCTCTTCCAGGCGACGAAGGTGAACTCGAACATGCTCATCGCCTTCGACAAGTCGGGCTCGATGGCCGACCCCATCACGCCCGGCGGCGCGATGAGCAAGTGGCAGATCGCGACCAGCGCGGTGAAGCAGGTGACGATGCAGTACGACACGCAGATTCAGTTCGGGCTCGAGCTGTTCCCTGCGGGCAGCGGCAACGGCCAGAAGTGCGTGCCCGCGGCGGTCTCGGTGAACGTCGGCCCCAGCACCGCGGCGGCCATCGGCACGGCGCTCGACGCCAACATGCCCGGCGGGAGCACCCCCATCGGCGGCGTGCTCACCGCGGCCGGCATGGTCACCTCGCTCGCCGACCCGATGCGCGCCAACTACGTGATGCTCGTCACCGACGGCACCGAGACCTGCATGGGTGATGGCGTCACGGCGGCCACCAACAACCTCGCGCAGAAGGGCATCAAGACGTTCGTCATCGGCTTCGGTGGCGAGGTCGACGCGAACAACCTCAACGCCATCGCCACCGCGGGTGGCACGCCGCGGCCCGGCACGCAGAAGTACTACCAGGCCGACGACGCGCAGGGCCTGCTCGCCGCGTTCAACCTCATCGCGCAGGGCGCGCTCGGCTGCGAGTACCGCCTGGCCACGGCGCCGCCCGACCCGACGAAGATCTTCGTCTACGTGAACGGCGTGCAGCAGACCCACGACACCAACCACGCCAACGGTTGGGACTACGCGAGCGCCACGCAGCGCATCACGTTCTACGGCGGCCTGTGCACGCTGGTGGCGAACGACGCGACCGCGAAGGTCAGCATCGTCTACGGCTGCGCCGACGGCAGCCTCATCGAGACCGACAAGCGCGACGGTGGTGCCCAGCTGCCCAACGGCTCGGCGTGCTTGAGCAACATGGACTGCGTGAACGGCAACTGCGTCGGCGGCATCTGCGGCCTGCCGGTTGGCTCGACGTGCACCAACGGCAACCAGTGCGCCTCGTCGGTGTGCAACGCGGGCGTGTGCGACCCGGGCATCAACTGATCTGATCTCAACCAGGCAACTGCGCTTGTCTCCTCACCCCGGCCCTCTCCTCTGAAGAGGAGAGGGAGCCAAGTGCCTCAAGGCGTGATGACGTACACCGCACCCGGCTCAACGAGGCTGTCATCAGCCTGGTTGCCATTCACGCCGACCGCCGCCGACCTCTCCCACTGCGCCCCGACCGCGAGCGTATTCCCGTCCGCGCTCAAGCACGCCTCGACCCCGAACCCATCACCCGCGCCGGTGTTCGACGCCTTCACGTAGTTGTCCTGCGCCCACGTCGTGCCCAGGCGGTGGAACAAGTACACCGCGCCCGCCCCCGACGCGGCCTCGTTGGCCTGCGTTCCATTGAGACCGACCGCGCTCGAGTCCTCGCTGAACGCCCCCACCGCCAGCAGGTTGCCATCAGCACTCAGGCTGACCGACGTGCCGAAGCCATCGCTCGCGCCGGTGTTCGACGCCTTGATGAAGGCCTGTTGCACGAACGAGTTGCCCGAGCGCGTGTAGACGTACACCGCGCCCGAGTCGGTCGACGCGTTGCTGAGGGTGCTCCCGTTGATGCCCGTCGCGGCGCTGTCTTCGCCCGTCGCGCCCACCGCCATCGTCATGCCATCGGCGCTCAACGCGACCGACATGCCGAAGTAATCGTTGTCGTTGTAGTCGACCGGCAGCGCGCCGCCCGTCGCGGTCCACGTGGAGCCAACGCGCGTGAAGGTGGTGACCTGGCCGCGCATGAACGAGAACCCGTACGCGCCCGCGGCGATGGTGTTGCCGTCTCCGCTGATGGCGATGGCGTTGCCGAAGTAGTTGGTCGAGCTCGGCGCCGGCTTCTTCAGGTACGCCTGCTGCGCCCACGTCGTGCCCGAGCGCTGGAAGACGTACGCCGCGCCGCTGTCCGTCGTCGAGTTGTCGCTCTGCGTGCCGTTGCTGTCTTCGTTGTACGCGCCGACCGTCAGCGTGCTGCCGTCCGACGAGAGCGCGAGCGCGCACCCGAACCAGTCACCCGCGCCGGTGTTCGACGCCTTCAGGTACGCCTGCTGGGTCCACGTGCTGCCCGCGCGGGTGAAGACGTACGCCGCGCCTGACTCGAGCGCCGCCTCGTTGGCCTGCGTGCCGTTGACGCCGACCGCGCTGCTGTCTTCCCACATCGCGCCGACCGCGAGCGTGTTGCCGTCGGCGCTGAGCGAGACCGCGCGGCCGAAGTAGTCGCCGGCGCCGGTGTTCGACGCCTTCACGTACGCCTGCTGCACCCACGTCGTGCCCGAGCGAACGAAGACGTACACGGCGCCCGAGTCGACCGCCGCGTTCGACGCCTGGTCGTTGCCGATGCCGGTCGCCGCGCTGTCTTCGTAGTAGGCGCCGACCGCCATCGTGTTGCCGTCGGCGCTGAGCGCCACCGACGCGCCGAACCAATCACCCGCGCCGGTGTTCGACGCCTTCACGTACGCCTGCTGCGAGAGCCCGCGGGTCAGCAGCACCGTGTACGTGCGCGTCGCGCCCGAGGCCGCCGTCACCACGATGACCACCGGCGTCGCCGCGCCGTGCAGCGTCACCGCGGTCGAAGTGCCGGGCGTGTACGCCGCGCCATTCAACGTGAGGGTCACGCCCGCCGGGTTGGTGACGCTCGCGACGACGCTGACGCTCGCGACGCCCATCGACTCGGGCACCACGTACGCGGTCGTCCCCGACGAGAAGAGGAGCGCCCCCTGCGACACGGTGAGGTTGCTCAGCGACGGGTCGCTCCAGGTGCAGATGAGGCCCGTGCCGGTGTAGCCCGCGTTGCAGGTGCAGGTGCGGCTGCCCACCGTGTTGGTGCACGTCGCGTTCGTGCTGCAGCCGCCGTTGGCGATGAGGCACTCGTCGAGGTCGGTGCACGTCACGCCGTCGCCCACGAAGCCGTTGTTGCAGGCGCAGGTGCGGCTCCCGATGGTGTTGGTGCACAGGGCGTTGGCGCTGCAGCCGCCGTTGCTGGTGAGGCACTCGTTCACGTCGCCGCACGAGATGCCGTCGCCCGCGTAGCCCATGTTGCACGTACAGGTGCGGCTCCCGACGGTGTTGGTGCACGTCGCGTTGACGTTGCAGCCGCCGTTGCTCACGAGACACTCGTCGACGTCGCTGCACGTCAGCCCATCGCCCGTGTAGCCCGCGTTGCAGGCGCAGGTGCGGCTCCCCGGGGTGTTGGTGCAGGTCGCGTTCGCGTTGCAGCCGCCGTTGGCGGTGAGGCACTCGTTCACGTCGGTGCAGATGATGCCGTTGCCGGTGAAGCCCGTGTTGCAGGTGCAGGTGCGGCTCCCGACGGTGTTGGTGCAGGTGCCGTTGGTGCTGCAGCCGCCGTTGTTGATCACACACTCGTTCAAGTCAGCGCACGTCAGGCCGTTGCCGGTGAAGCCGTTGTTGCACGTGCAGGTGCGGCTGCCGGTGGTGTTGGTGCACGTGGCGTCGGCGCTGCAGCCGCCGTTGCCGGTGAGGCACTCGTTGACGTCGGTGCAGGTCAACCCGTCGCCGGTGAAGCCCATGTTGCAGGCGCAGGTGCGGCTGCCGATGGTGTTGGTGCACGTCGCGTTCGCGCCGCAGCCGCCGTTGTTGATGACGCACTCGTTGATGTCGACGCACACCCCGCCGGCGAGCGTGAAGCCCATCGCGCACGCGATGCCGCACGTCGTGCCGTTGCAGGTCGGCGAGCCGTTGGCGACCGTCGGGCACGCGAGGCACAGCGAGCCGCACGAGAGGACGCTCGAGTTCGACACGCACGCCTGGCCACACTCGTGCTGGCCCGTGGGGCAGGAACACGTGGCCGCGCTCGCGTTGCACGTCGCGGTCGGCGGGCACTCGCTGTCGAGCCGGCAGCCCGGCTTGCAGGTGCGCGTCACCGGGTCGCAGAAGTACTCGTCGCCGCACGTCGCGCCCGGCGTCGAGCAGTCCGTCGGGAGCAGGCCACACGTGCCCGAGAGGCACACCTCGGCGCCGGTGCAGCCGTGGCCGCACTGACCGCAGTGGTTGGGGTTGGCCTGCACGTCGACGCAGGTGCCGTTGCAGAGCTGCATCGTGCCAGCGCAGGGGTTCGAGCTGCCGCCGCCACCCGTCGCAGAACCACCGCCGGTCGCAGAGCCGCCGCCCGTCGCTGAGCCACCGCCGCCCGTCGCCGAGCCGCCGCCGCCCGTCGCCGAGCCGCCGCCCGTCGCCGAGCCGCCGCCCGTCGCGGAGCCACCGCCGCCCGTCGCGGAGCCGCCACCTCCCGTCGCCGAGCCGCCACCGCCCGTCGCGGAGCCGCCGCCCATCGCCGAGCCGCCGCCCGTCGCCGAGCCACCGCCCGTCGCCGAGCCACCACCCGTACCACCACCCGTACCACCGCCCGTGCCGCCGCCCGTCCCGCCGACCACCTGACACGAGCCGAGCACGCAGGCCTCACCGGTGTTGCACGCCACGCACGTCAGCCCCGTCTGCCCGCACTGCGCCGACGTCGGACTCACGCACACGCCATTCGAGCAGCAGCCATCACACGACGACGGGCCGCACTCGGAAGGCGGAGTGCCACACGCGGTCCACAGACCGACGACCACCACGGGAGCCAGCAACTTGAAGGTACGCACAGGGGCCCAACACCCCACTCGCGACCCAAGCGCAAGCGCCCGTTGTACGTTCGACCTGCATGTCGAAGCACGAGCTCGCGTTCGATTCCCGCCTCGCGCCGCTGCTGCTGGCGTTCGCGAAGAGCAAGGGGCTCGACCCCGCCCCGTTGGTCGCGCAATTCGCCCTCCCCGCCGAGGTGCTGCAGCAACCGGCGCCCGGCAAGACGCCGCTCGAGACGCCGGTCACCACGCTCACCGCCCTCGCCGACGAGGTGGCGCGCGCGCTCGACGACCCGCACCTCGGGCTCTCCTTGAGCGAGTGGATGCCGAAGGGCATCTACGGCGTCGCGGAGTTCCTCGTGCGCGCGGGGCCGACGCTGCGGCACTCGTTCGAGAACTTCGTGCGCTTCAACGCCATCGTGGTGCCGTACCAGAAGTTCCGCTTCGAGGAGGCGGGCGACGAGGCGAGCTTTCAGCACGTCACGACCCTCAAGCCCGGGGTGCTCGGCCGCCACCTGCAGGAATACAGCAGCGCCGTGATGATCAAGGCGCTGATCACCCTCGCGCCGCAGGCCGTGCTGACGCGCGCGTGGTTCTCGCATGCGCGGCCCGCCGACGCCGACCTCGAGCGCCTCCGCCGCGGACTCCACACCGCGGAGCTGTCCTTCGACGAGCCCACCAACGGCTTCACGCTCGAGCGCCGCTGGCTCGAGACCCCGGTGGTGGGTGGTGACCCGGCGCTCTCGGCCTTTCTCGAAGAGCACGCGGTGGCCGCGCTCGCCTCGCGCCCGCGCGAAGACGACTTCGTCGACCAACTGCGCCACGCGCTGCGCGACGCGCTCAAGCACGGTGAGCCCAACGTCGAGCGCCTCGCCACGCGGCTCCACCTGAGCGGCCGCACGCTGCAGCGCCGGCTGGCCGAGCTCGGCACCAGCTTCCAGGAAGTGCTCGACCACGTGCGCTTCGACCTCGCGCGCCAGTACCTGAAAGACGTGCGGCTCGACGTGAGCCAGGTCGCGTACCTGCTCGGCTACTCCGAGCTGCGCGCCTTCGACCGCGCGTTCCGCCGCTGGGCCGAAAAGACGCCCACGGAATGGCGCGCCAGCCGCTGACCACTTGAACGCCGCGCGCGTCGGCGGTACGAGGCCCTTCGTCAGGTCGTAGGGAAGCCGGTGGAAATCCGGCGCGGTCGCGCCACTGTGACCCGGGAAGCTCCGCAAAGACGACGGAGCCCGCCTTGCTCGAAGCACCACTGGGGGCCAGCCAGCCCCCGGGAAGGTGAGCAAGACGGAGAAGCCCGGCAGCCAGGAAACCTGCCTGACGAGCAGTCGTCCTCTCTCTTCGCGAAAAGAGAGACGAGGGCCGTCGAGTGGGACCCTTCTCCGCAGCCGCTGCGCCCGCCTCCGTGCGGGCGTCCTGCCGTCGCCTCGCGCTCATGCTCGGGCTCGTGTCGCTGCGCGCGCTGGCCGCCGGTCCCGCCGATGGGGGCGCGGCCGATGACGAGCTCGCGCTGTTGCGCCTGCCCGACGGCGGCATCCAGCTCACCCTCACCGACGACGTGACCGTGGTGGGCAGCCTGCCCGACAACCAGCAGCCCTTCGCCACCTCGCCCGTGGTGCGCGACCCGTCGGCCACCGTCACCGTGCTCGACGCGCGCGAGGCCCTGCGCGAAGCGAAGGAAGCGGGCGAGCTGCTCGCCACCACGCCCGGCGCGGTGGTGCAGGACAGCGGCGGCGTCGGCCAGCGCAAGTCGCTCTCGCTGCGAGGCGCCGCGCCCAACGCGGTGCTGGTGCTGCTCGACGGCGTGCCGCTCTCGGCGCCCGGAGAAGCGATGGACCTCTCTCGCGTGCCGCTCGGTGCGCTCGACCGCCTCGAGGTGCTGCGTGGCGGCGGCTCGGCCCGGTACGGCCCCGGCGCGATGGGCGGCGTGGTGAACCTCGTCACGCGCTCGCCCCGCGACGACGCGTCGCCGCTCACCTCGGTCTTCGCCAACGCCTCGCAAGGCAGCTTCGTCACCACGCGCGTGCAGGCCGGCGGCACCACCGAGCTGCTCGGCGGAGACGGGCTCGTGGTGCTCCACGGCCTGCGCACCGAGGGCGCGTTCGACTACTCGTACGACGCGCAGCCCTCGCTCGAGGGCAACCCCCTCACCACGCTCACCCGGCAGAACAACGACGCGCTGCAGGGTGGCGCGCTCGCCCGCTTCCGCCGCCGCCTCGGTGACACCCGCCTCGACGTGCTCGCCGAAGGGCTCGTGGAAAACCGCGGCCTCGCCGGCCCGGTGCAGAACCCGTCGAGCACCGCGCGGCAGACGAGCGGGCGCGGCACGGTGTCGGTGCGCTCGCGCACGCGCTTCGAGTCGTTCGGCACCGTCAGCACGCTCGCCTCGCTGCGCCTCGACGACCTCACGCTGACCGGCGGCGTCTTCGGTGCGGGGCCGTACCACCAGGCCACTGGCTCAGCCGGCGCGGAGGCGAGCTGGACGCAGGTCTTCGCGAACCGCCACGCCGTCACCGCGCTGCTCACCGGCGGCGGCGATTGGCTGCGCAGCACGGGCGCGACTCCGGCCCAGGGTCGCGGCGGCGCGATGGTGGCCGACGAGCTGTGGCTCTTCGATGGCGCGCTCGCGCTCCACGGCAGCGCACGCGTCGACGCCGCGGGGCGCTTCGTCGTCTTCTCGCCCAAGCTCGGCGCGACGCTCGACCTGCCGAAGGGCTTCTCGGTGCGCGCCAACGTGGGCCAGGCCAGCCGCCCGCCGTCGTTCACCGAGCTGTACGTGGTGCAGGGCACTTTGCTCCCCAACGCCGAGCTGCGCCCCGAGCGCGCGCTCACCGCCGACGCGACGGTGGAATGGTCGCACCCGAAGGCGAGCGTCGCGGTGACGGGCTTCGGCTCGCTGTACGAAGACCTGATCAGCTACGAGTACTACCCGCCCAACCTCGCGCGCCCGTACAACTTCATGGCCGCGCGCGTCGCCGGCGTGGAGGTCGAAGCCACCGCGCGTCCCTTCACCTGGCTCGAGGCGAGCGCCGGGTACGCGTGGCTCGACACGCAGAACCTCCGCGACGACCCGCGCTACTACCTGAAGTCGTTGCCGTTCCGTCCGCGGCACCGCGTGCACGCGCGCGTCAGCGGCGGCCCGACGTGGCTGCGCGGGCACGCCGAGGTGCTGTACCAGTCGGCGCAGTTCACCAACCGCACCGAGACGCTCGCGCTGCCCGAGCGCGCCTTCGTCAACGTGGGCGCCACCGTCACGCCGTGGGCCAGCCCGCGCATCAGCGTCAGCGCCGAGCTGAAGAACGTGCTCGACGTGCGCACGCAAGACCTCGACGGCTACCCGCTCCCGCCCCGCGCGTTCTTCGTGACGCTCGGCTTCCAGTGGGACCGCGCGTCATGACCTCTCTCCACCCTTTCCCCTCACAGGAGTCACCCGTGTCCCGCCTCAGCGTCGTCTCACTCTCTCTCTTCGCCGTGCTCGTCTTGAGCGCGTGCCCGCCCACCGGCGTGGTCTGCAAGGCCGGCACGATTCCCTGCGGCACCGGGTGCGTCGACACGCAGTCTGACCGGCGCAACTGCGGCGCGTGCGGCACGGCGTGCTTCGCCGGTGAAGACTGCAACGCAGGCTCGTGCGCGTGCCGCGTGGGCACGGTGCTCTGCAACTCGGCGTGCGTGGTGACCGACTACGACGCGAAGAACTGCGGCCAGTGCGGCGTGCAGTGCGCCATTGGCCAGGTCTGCGAGCTGGGCGTGTGCAAGGCGAGCTGCTCGGGCACCAGCACCCGCTGCGGCGCCTCGTGCGTCGAGACCTCGAGCGACGTCGCGCACTGCGGCGGCTGCGACGTGGCGTGCGCGCAGGGCCAGCAGTGCGTCAACGGCACGTGTGACTACGCCGCCGTCGCCGCCTGCTACTGGAGCGGCCAGCTCGTCGGCTTCGACCCCGCGAGCGGCGTGAAGGGCCCGCTGAGCGACATGGGCAGCAACCCGGCGGCCCTCGCGCGGCTCGGCACCACGGTGCTCGTGTCGGACCAGACCGACCACCGCATCTACGCGGCGCTGCCCACCACGAGCGGCACCTACGCGCGCTCGAAGCTCGACAGCCCCGCCGGCGCGGTCGCCAACCAGCTGCTCGTCGACCGCCCGTACGTCTACGTCGCCAACGCGGGCTCGGGCTCGCTGCTGGTGCTGAAGGAAGGCCTCGACGCCGGCGTGATGACGCTCGACGCGGGCGCTGACGGCACGCTGGTGCTCGGCGCGCTGACCGAGCTGCAGCTGGGCATGAACACCTACCCGCAGGGCGTGGTGAAGGTCGGCACGACGCTGTGGGTGCCGCTGTACGGCGGGTTCGGCGCCGACGCCGACGCGGGCCAGGAGCTGCAGAAGATCGACGTGTCCACCCCCGACGCGCCGTCGCTCTCCGGCCGCGTGTCGCTCAAGGGCCTCGACCTGCACCCCTTCGATGGCGGCACGCCGGTGGCGCGCCCGTGGGCCATCACCAGCAGCGGCACCACGGTCTTCGTGGCGCTCAACAACTTGAACCCCGACACCTACGCGCCCGAAGGCCCGGGCCTGGTGGCGAAGGTCGACACCGCGAACAACGACGCGCTCTCGGTCATCGACCTGGGCGGCGGCGAGTGCCTCAACCCCCAGTGGCTCTCGATGGTGGGCGGCAAGCTCGTCGTCTCGTGCGGCGGCGTGGTGACCTACTCCCCGAGTTTCACCGTCGACGCCGTGAGCGCGGCGGGCGTGGTGGCGGTGGACCCGTCGGGTGCGCGCGTGGGAGCCGCGTGGACCGTCGCCGGCCAGGCTGACGCCGATGCGGGCTTCCTGCCGATGATGCCGGGCCGCTTCGCGGTGTCGAACGGCAACGTGGTGCTCGGCGACCAGAACGGCGGTCGCGCGGTCATCCTCTCGGTCACCGACGCGGGCGTCAGCGAGGTGCGGGGCGTGTCGAACGCGCTCAACCTCTGCCCGGTGTCGAGCGTCACGGGCGTGGCCAACGTCGCCGACATCGTCTCGCGCTGATGCGCTCGCTCGCCGCCGCGCTGCTGCTCGTCTCGGCCGCGGCTCCAGCCCAGGACTGGCTGGGGCCGAAGCCGCAGTTGCCGGCGGCGCGCGTGGTGACGCTCGCGCCGTCGTTGACCGAGACGGTGCTGGCGCTCGGAGCGGTGGACGCGTTGGTCGGAGTCTCGCGGTTCTGCGAGTTCCCCGAGGTGGCGAAGGTGCCGCGGGCCGGCGGGTTCAATGATCCGTCGGTCGAGACCATCGTGGGGCTCAAGCCCGGCGTGGTGGTGGTGCAGAAGGGCCCGGGCAACCAGAAGCCCGTCGAGACGCTCGCGCGACTCGGCATTCCCGTGCTCGCGCTGTCGCTCACCTCGCTCGATGACGTCGCGGTGGCGATGACCGAGCTGGGGCGCGTGACCGGCAAGGCTGAGCGGGCGCGTCAACTGGTCGAGGAACTGCGCGCGGCGCGGGCGAAGGAGCAGGCGGTGAAGCCCGGCGTGCCGAAGCGCGTGCTCTTCGTCTACGGGTTCTCGCCGCTCGTGGTCGCGGGGCCGGGGAGTTTTGCTGATCAGTTGCTGACCGATTGCGGGGCGCGCAACGCGGCGCAGAAGGCGCCCAGCGCGTACCCGACGTTCTCGCTCGAGGAAGCGGTGGCGGCGGTGCCCGACGTCATCATCGACGCGGCTGACGTAAAGGAAGGGCGCGTCGCGCTCGAGAAGTTGGGGCCGATGAAGAAGGCGAAGTGGGTCGATTTGCCCACCAAGGACCTGCTGCACCCGGGCCCGGCGCTGGCGCGCGCGTTGCCCACGTTGTGCCCGCTGGTGCGCTGAGCCATCGTCGCCGCCGTGAGCGACTCGCACCACGAGCACGCGGGGCATGACCATTCGGCCCACGACCACTCGCACGAAGGCCACGACGGGCACGCGCACGCTTCGGCGGCGACGCCGACCCGCCGGCTGGCGTGGGCGCTGAGCCTCACGCTGGGCTTCATGGTGGTCGAGGTGGTGGCCGGCGCGTGGACGCACAGCCTCGCGCTGCTGTCCGATGCGGGGCACATGCTGACCGACGCGGGCGCGCTCGCCATCGCGCTCTTCGCGCAGCGCCTCGCGAGCCGGCCGAGAGACCGGCGCCGCACCTACGGGTACCGGCGCGCCGAGGTGCTGGCCGCGCTCGGCAACGGCGTGGTGCTCGGGGTGAGCTCGGTGCTCATCATCATCGAGGCGGTGCGGCGGTTGAGCCAGCCGCCCGAGGTGCAGGGCGTCTTGATGCTCGCCGTGGCGACCGTGGGGCTCGGGTTCAACCTGGTGTCCGCGAAGATTCTCCTCGGCGGCGGAGCGACCAACGCGAACATCCGCGCCGCGGCCGCGCACGTGATGGCCGACGCTGCAGGCTCGGTCGCAGCGATGCTCGCCGGGCTGCTGGTGTGGCTGCTGCACTGGACGGTGGCCGACCCGGTGCTGTCCATCGCCATCTCGGTGCTCATTCTGTGGAGCGCGTGGAAGCTGGTGCGCCAGTCGCTCGCGGTGCTCATGGAAGCGGCGCCACCCGGGCTCGACCTCGTCGCCCTCGAGCGCACCATCGCGGCGGTGCCGGGAGTCGCGGGGCAGCACGACCTGCACGCGTGGTCCATCTCCGACGGCCAGGCGGTCGTCACCGTGCACGTGACGCTCACCCCGGGGTCTCACGGCACCGAGGTCTGTCGTGCCGTCGCGTCGGCCATCGCGGCGCAGCACCACATCGAGCACGTGACCGTGCAGCCCGAGCCGCCCCAGCCGGCGCTCGTGAGCCTGCGGGTGCCGTAAGCACTGAGATCACGCGGCCGTGCGTCAGTGAAGGAGCCGCCCGTGGTGGCAGCTCGGGCACGGTCGGCTTCAGGTCGATGAGAGGGGTGATGACGCCGGTGCGGAAAATGGGTTGTGGCGGCGTTATCCGCACCGCGGTCGCCAGCACTGGGCAGAGACGTTGTTCTCCCAGAGCATCTTCTCTGCCTGGTGCACCTTCACGGCGAGTGCGTGAACGAGTCACGGTGCGCAGTGAGAGGCACATGCGCCGTTTGGCACGGCTTCAGGCGACCAGTACGCCCACCACCCTCGAAGCAGACCGTGGTCACGCACTTGCTCACGGCCGGTCGGGGCAACAGGCCTGATCAACCCTGCCTCCTCAAGACGTTCGACTGCAGATCCCCCGCCAGGAGCTTGCGCCTCGCCGGAGCGGCTCCTACGGTTGACGCGTGTTGCGCGCGACCCGCCGCTCCTTTGCCCTGCGCTGTGCCGCGGTCGCGCTGCTGACCCTCGCCACCCCCGCAGTCCTCGACGTCGTCGTCGACACCGCGAGCTGGCTCACCGGCGCCGAGTGCTGCTCCGACGGGTGCGACGACACCGACGCGCCCTGCTCGCAGCAGTGCGTGCACTGCACCTGCGGCGCCCGGCCGGTCGCGATGCCGGCGAACCTCGTGGTGCGCGACGCCGACGCCCAGCCGCGCACGCCCTTCACCCCGCTGCACCTCGGCGCCGCTGCACCCGGCGTGACCGACCCGCCGTTCCGCCCACCGGCAGCCTGAGGCCGTCCCTGGTCGTCGCGCGAGGTGGCGCGACGCGGCCGTGCCTCGACTCCTCTCGGGTGTTGTCATGTCTCCTGTTTCCAGGCGCACGTACGTGCGCCTCGCCTGCGCGCTCGTGGCGCTGGCCGCCGTCGTCGTTCGAGCCGAAAAAGACTGCCGCGCGCTGACGCGGCGGACGCTCATTCCCTGCGGCCTCGAGCGGAGCCCCCAGCTGCGGGTCGAGCTCGCCAGCCTGCGCGAGACCGAAGGGCGGCGCGAGGCGGCACGCCCGTTCTTGCCGTCGAACCCGGCCATCGCCGCGAGCGTCGCCAGCCGCGTCGGCCCCAGCGACCAGGACCTCAACTGGTACCTGTCGCTCAACCAGGAGCTCGAGATCGCCGGCCAGAGCTGGCTGCGCACCGCCGCCGCCGATGAAGAGGTGCGCGCGCAACGGGCCCGCGTCAGGGTCGCGCGCGCTGAGGTTGCGGTGGGCCTCTGGGAGCTGTGGTTCGAGGCGCTGGCGCTCGACGAGCGCCTGGGCGTGGCGCGAAAGCTCGAGGCCGCCACCGCGCAGGTCGCGACCACCGCGCGCGAGATGGCCAACCGCGGCCTGGTGCCCGAGCTCGACGCGGTGGTCGCCGACGCCGCGCTCGTGTCGGCCAGCCAGCGGCGCCTCGAGGTGGAACGGCAGCGCGCGCTCGCGGCGGCGCAGCTCAGCTCGGCGTGGGGCGCCGAGGACGCGGTCGCGCCCGAGGGGCAGCTCGAGCCGCTGCCCGTGCCCGACGCGGCCACCGAGCGTCCCGAGGTGGTCGGTCTCGGCGCCGCGCGCGCCGCGGTGACGCGCAGGTTGGAGCTCGCCCGCCGCGCCCGCGTGCCCAACCCGACGCTCTCGCTGTTCGTGCAGAACGACGGCTTCCATGAGCGCGTGCTCGGCGTGGGGCTGGGGCTGCCGATTCCCCTGCCGCAGCCGCTGGGCCGCACGCGCAGCGGGGAGGTCACCGAGGCTGAGGCCGCTGCGGAGCGTCTTGGGGCGGAGTTGGCGCGGCTCGAGCGCTCGCTGCGCCTCGAGCAGGCGACCGCGCGGGCGGAGCATCGCCGCAGCCTCGAGGCGAGTGCGCTCTTCACGGCGGCGCGGCTCGAGGCCACCACCCGTGCGCTCGACGCGCTCGCTGCGCAGCTCTCGGCCGGGCGCATCACCGTGCGAGAGGCGTTGCTCGCCCAGGAGCCGCTGTTTGCCTTGCTGTCGGCTCACGTCGAGGCGCGGCTCGCGCTGTGCGTGGCGACGGTGCGGTTGCGTCGGGCGCTCGGCGCGACGCTGGAGGACGTGCCGTGAGGCGGGCGGATCGACGTGTTCTGCGTCTCCCCTCACCCCGGCTCGACCCGTCGCTCTCGCTCGTCCCTTCTGCGTCTCC
This sequence comes from Myxococcaceae bacterium, assembly GCA_046351675.1. GTDB lineage: Bacteria > Myxococcota > Myxococcia > Myxococcales > Myxococcaceae > Archangium_A. The sequence goes on along the minus strand of JAXLYB010000002.1, from coordinate 460,326 downwards.
CCTCACCCCGACCCTCTCCCCAGCGGGGAGAGGGAGTTGCCTGAGCTCTTCGATGAACAAGATCTGCCTGCTGCTCGCCCTCGCCCTCGCCGCCTGCCACGAGGCGTCGCCCACCACGCCGCCATCGCCGCCCGAACACCGCGACGACGATGAAGGCCACGAGCCGCTCCCCTCGACGGTGAAGCTCTCGCCCGAGGTGGCCGCGCGCGCCGGCATCAAGACCGCCGCCGTCCGCCGCATCGTGCTCGGCGCGACGCTCACGCTGACCGGCGAGGTCGTCGCCCCGCCTGACCGCACCGCGAAGGTGTCGTCGGCCACGCCCGGCCGGCTCGAGCGCGTCACGTTCAACGAAGGCGCCGTGGTGACGCGCGGCGAGGTGCTCGCGACCGTGCGCGTGCCCGACCTCGGCCGCCTGCGCGGCGCGTTCACCTCGGCGAGCACCCGCGCGAAGGCGGCCCGCGCCAACGCCACGCGGCTGGCCCAGCTCAAGGCGAGCGGGCTCGGCGCCGAGCAGGCCGTCATCGACGCCGAGGCCGACGCCCGCGCGCTCGAGAGCGAAGCGTCTGCGCTCGGCGAACAGCTCGACGCACTGGGCGCCGGCGCCGACGCCAGCGGCTTCCAACTCGCGCTGCGCGCACCGCTCTCGGGCACGGTGGTGAGCCGCGCGGCGGTGGTCGGCCAACCCGTCGCCACCGACGACGTGCTGGGCACCATCGTCGACCTGTCGGAGGTGTGGTTCCTCGCGCGCGTCTTCGAGAAAGACCTCGCGCGCCTCACCGTCGGCCGCCCCGCGGAGGTCGAGGTCAACGCGTTCCCCGGCGAGCACTTTCACGGCACCGTCGAATACGTCAGCCAGCAGATCGACCCGCTCGCGCGCACCCTCACCGCGCGCGTGCGGCTGCCCAACGCCGACGGACGCCTGCGCCTCGGTCTCTTCGGGCGCGCCATCGTGGAGGTCGGAGCGCTCGGCGCCAACGCCACGCCCACGCCCGTCGTCCCCCGTGACGCGCTGGTCGACCTCGGCGGCCGGCTGGTGGTCTTCGTGAAAGCCGCCGACGGTGACTTCGTGGTGCACGAAGTGACCCGCGGCGACACCGCGCTCGACGACGTGCAGGTGCTCGCCGGCGTGAAGGAAGGCGAAGAGGTCGTCGTGCAGGGCGCCTTCACCCTGAAGAGCCTGCTGCTCAAGTCGACGCTGGCGGAGGAGGACTGATGCTCTCCTTCCTCTCCGGCATCGTGCGCTGGTCGCTGCACCACCGCGCGGTGGTGTTGCTCGCCACGGTGCTCTTCGTGGTGCTCGGCGTGCGCTCGGCGCTGCAGCTGCCCATCGACGCGGTGCCCGACGTCACCAACGTGCAGGTGCAGATCATCACCGCCGCGCCCGCGCTCTCTCCCGTCGAGGTCGAACAGTACGTCACCGTGCCCGTGGAGCGCTCGATGGCGGGCCTGCCGCGCTCGACCGAGGTGCGCTCCATCTCGAAGTACGGGGTGAGCGTGGTGACGGTCGCCTTCCAGGACGGCACCGACATCTACTGGGCACGCCAGCTGGTGAACGAGCGCATGCGCGAGGCGCAGGAAGCGGTGCCCGCCGGCTACGGCCGCCCGGAGATGGGGCCCATCAGCTCCGGCCTCGGGGAGATTTTTCAATTCGTGGTGCGCAACCCCGACCTCACGCTGATGCAGCTCGAAGAGCAGCTCGACTGGTACATCGCGCCGCAGCTCCGCATGGTGCCGGGCGTGGTCGAGGTGAACAGCTTCGGCGGCGAAGACCGGCAGTACCAGGTGGTGCTGGAGCCGTCGCGACTCCAGGCGACCGGGGTGTCCATCTCGCAGGTCATCGACGCGCTGCAGAAGTCGAACGCCAACGCGGGCGGCGGCTACCTCGAGCGCAACCGCGAGCACTTCGTCATCGGCACCTCGGGCCTGGTGACGAGCCGCGACGACCTGCTGCGCGTGGTCATCGGCGCGACGCCGCAGGGGGTGCCCATCACCATCGCGACGGTGGGCGACGTGCGCTTCGGGGCCCGCCTCCGCCGCGGCGCCGCGTCCCGCAACGGAGAGGGCGAGGTGGTGGTCGGCGTGGCGTTGATGCTGATGGGCGAGAACTCCCGCACCGTCACCGAGGCCGTGAAGGCGAAGCTCGCCGCGCTGCAGAGCAGCCTCCCGCCGGGCACCACCATCGAGCCCTTCTACGACCGCTCGACGATGGTCGACCGCACCATCGGCACGGTGGGCAAGAACCTCCTCGAGGGCGCGCTGCTGGTGATGCTGGTGCTGCTGATTCTGCTCGGAGACCTGCGCGCCGGCCTGGTGGTGGCCGTCACCATTCCCCTCTCGCTGCTCTTCGCCGTCACGGTGATGAACGCCGTCGGCGCGTCGGGCAACCTGATGAGCCTCGGCGCCATCGACTTCGGGCTGCTGGTCGACGGCGCGGTCATCATCGTCGAGAACGCGGTGCGCAGACTGGCCGAGCGGCAACGCGCGAGCGCCACGCCGCTCACCGACGCCGAGCGCCTCGACACCGTGGAGTCCGCGACCCTCGAGGTGCGCGCCGCGTCGGTCTTCGGCGAGGCCATCATCGCCATCGTCTACCTGCCGGTGCTCGCGCTGGTGGGCACCGAGGGCAAGCTGTTCCGTCCGATGGCGACCACGGTGCTGCTCGCGCTGCTGGGCGCCTTCCTCCTCTCGCTGACGGTGGTGCCGGTGCTGACGAGCCTGGTGGTGCGCCCCTCGCGCTCGCACGAAGAGACCTGGCTGCTGCGCCGCGCGCACGCGCTGTACGGGCCGTGGCTGGGGCGCGCGATGCGACACCGCGTGCGCACGGTGGGCGTGGCGGTGGTGGCGCTCATCGTCTCGCTGGTGCTCTTCGCGCGGCTCGGCGCAGAGTTCGTGCCGCAGCTCGACGAGGGCGACTGGCTCATCGAGGCGCGGAGACTGACGGGCGCGGCGCTCACCGAATCGGTGCGCACCGACGTCGAGCTCGAGAGGGAGCTGATGACCATTCCCGAGGTCGCGCAGGTCGTCGCGCGCAACGGCTCACCCGAGGTGGCCACCGACCCGATGAGCCTCGAGGCGTCGGACATCTACATCGAGCTGAAGGAACGCGACGCGTGGCGCCCCGGCGTCACCAAGGCCGACGTCGGCCGCGAGGTGCTCGAGCGGCTCGAGCGCTCACCCGAAATCGGCGGCGCGCTGTCGCAGCCCATCCAGATGCGCACCAACGAGCTGGTCGCCGGCATCCGCTCAGACGTCGGGCTGCTGCTCTACGGCCCCGACCTCGGCACGCTGGCGTCGCTGGGTGACGCGCTCGCCGCGGCGGTGCGCAAGGTGCCCGGCGCGACCGACGTGCGCGTCGAGCAGGTCGCCGGCCTCAACTACCTGCGCATCACGCCGGACCGGAACCGCCTCGCGCGCTACGGGCTGACGGTGGCCGACGTGAACGAAATCACCGAGACCATCGCCGTGGGCCACGCGGTGGGCGACGTGCTCGAGGGCGAGCGCCGCTTCTCGATTCGCGTGCGCGCCGCGCTCCCCCCGCGCCCCGACGTCGACGCCATCGCCTCGCTGCCGCTGCGCAGCGTGACCGGGCAGGTGGTGCCCCTGGGCGACGTCGCCGAGGTGCGCTTCGAGACCGGCCCCGCGCAGGTCAGCCGCGAGGCGATGTCGCGCCGCCTCACCGTGGAGTTCAACGTCAGGGACCGCGACCTGCTCTCGGTGGTGAACGACGCGCGACGCGCGGTCGAGGCGGTGAAGCTGCCGGTCGGCTACCGCCTCGAGCTGGGAGGCCAGTTCCAGCACTACCAGGCGGCGCGCGCGCGGCTGGCGGTGGTGGTGCCCATCGCCCTCGCGCTCATCCTCTTCCTCCTGTGGCTGACCTTCGGCTCGATGCGCACCGGGCTCCTCATCTTCCTCAACGTGCCCTTCGCGGTGGTGGGCGGCGTGGTGGCGCTGTGGGCGCGCGGCATTCCGTTCTCCATCAGCGCCGGCGTCGGCTTCATCGCGCTCTTCGGCGTCGCGGTGCTCAACGGGCTGGTGCTGGTGTCGTTCGCGCGCGACCTCCAGGCGGCGGGCGTCGAGGGGGCCGAGGCCATCACGCGCGCGGCGCAGGCGCGACTGCGGCCGGTGTTGATGACCGCGCTCGTCGCGTCGCTGGGCTTCGTGCCGATGGCGCTCTCGACCGCGCCGGGCGCCGAGGTGCAGCGGCCGCTGGCGACGGTCGTCATCGGCGGGCTGATCAGCGCGACGCTGCTCACCCTCTTCGTGTTGCCCGCGCTCTACGCCGCGCTGGTGCGCGATGACGCCGGCCAAAAAGTTGCGACAGGCCTGTCGCGTGAGACCGTTCGTGCATGACCCAGCCCTTCCGCAAGCACGAGCGCATCGAGAAGCGCCTCCCCATCTCGGTGAACAAGTCGGCCGCGATGAGCGCCGACCTCTCCACCGCGGGCTTCTGCCTCGAGTCGCCGGTGATCCGCCGGCGCGGCGACGTGGTGACGGGCTTCGTGCTCCACGGCGACAAGGAACTGACGTGGTCGGGCCGCGTGCAGTGGGTGCAGGTCGGCGACCCGATGGCGAGCACGTGGCACCGCATGGGCGTGGAATTCATTCGCGTCTCGCCGGGCCTGCGCGCGCTGCTGTCGATTCTCACGCGCCGCTGACCCAGGCGAGCGCTGTGCTAAGCGTCGCCGCCGCGTGAGCGACGGGACGGTCGTCATCTACACCGACGGTGCGTGCAGCGGGAACCCGGGCCCCGGCGGCTGGGGCGCGCTGCTGCGCTACGGCGCGAAAGAAAAAGAGCTCTTCGGCGGAGAGCCCGACACCACCAACAACCGCATGGAGCTGATGGCCGTCATCTCGGCCCTCGAGGCGCTCAAGCGCCCGGTGAAGGTCACGCTCCACACCGACTCGACCTACGTGATGCAGGGCATCACGAAGTGGATCCACGGCTGGAAGAAGAACGGCTGGAAGACCGTCTCGAAAGACGCGGTGAAGAACGCCGACCTCTGGCAGCGCCTCGAGGCCGCCACCCGCCCGCACGACATCGACTGGCGCTGGGTGAAGGGCCACGCGGGCCACGAAGGCAACGAGCGCGCCGACGCGCTCGCCAACCAGGGCATCAAGTCGATCAGGGCGTGACGAACGTCGTGCCGTCGCTCGCGCACTCGCTCTTCACGTCGGCCTCGGTGCGCGGCGCGTAGAACCAGTTGGTCTGCTTGCCCGCGCCGGTGTTGGTCTGGCAGCCGCCGACCGAGTCGGTCGCGGGGCACTTCATGTTCGCCGTCCACGCGCCCTCGCCCGCCGACGCGTTGAGCGTCTTGCACAGCGCCTGCTGCGTCACCGCGGGGCCGATGAGGTCACGCCAATCGGTGCACTGCGGAGACTTCGGCCGGAAGTCACAGCTGTAGTTGCCGCCGCCGAGCCCACAGGCCGACGACAGAGAGAGGAAGACGAGAACGACGACGAGCGAAGGGACGCGCATGGGAACTCCAGTCTGGGGTGGGACCTACTCGTGGTGCTTGAGCAGCGGCGTGCCGGGCGAGAAGTCGAACAGCACCGGCGCGAGGTTCGGCAGGAAGAAGTTGAGCGTGAGAATGCCCTCGAGCCGCGGCGCGTCGCGGAACCCGACGTTGAACACGCCCTGCAGCCCGAACCAGCTCGTCAGCTGCACCGCGAGCTTCGTGCCGAGCACCACCGGCTTGTCGTCGTGCTGCCACCCGACGTAGCCGCGCATCTGCACCTCGGCGGTGAGCCGCTGGAAGAAGCGCGCGTTGAGCGCGAGGCCCCAGGTGATGGCGTCGTTCTGGCCCGACTCACCCTGCTGCCAGATCCAATACCCGCCCATGCCCAGCAGGCTCAGGTCGAACCCCTTCACGGGGAACTTCTCGCCGACGAGGAACTCCAGCAGGTACGCGGGGCCGTCGGTGAAGCGGCGGTCTTCGTAGCCCTTGCCGGTGGTGGTCTTGGTGAACGCGCGAAAGCCCACCTTCGGCAGCGCGTCGCCGAGATCAGCCAGCAGGATCTTGAAGCCGAAGCGCAGGTCGGCCTTCGCGATGCCCTGGTCGTGCAACAGGCCCCACGAGGCGCGCGTCTGCTCCGAGCTCCACCACGCCTCGACGATGCTGCCCTCGAAGTACGTCGACACCCACTTCTGGAACGGCGCGACCAGCCGCCAGTACGGGAGGAAGCTCGTGTCGTACCACCAGCCCTGCGCGAGCGCGGCGCCGAACTGGAGCAGCGTGTAGTCCTCCGACCACGGCGCTTCGATGGCGAAGCCCTGCAGCGCGTTCGAGCCCATCAGGCCCGGGTTCATCCACACGGAGCGCGCAGACGCCGGGCGGGCGAGCACCAGGCCGAGCGCGAGAACGAGAGCGAAGCGCTTCACGATGACACTGCTGACACCAGCGAGTGGGGACGCCGCACAGCAGGACCGTGCGGTGTCACGCACGAGCGCCAGCGGCAGCAACAGGGAACCAGCATCAGGCGCAGACCACGGTGACGTCGTGGGTGTGGCCAGTGAGCGTCGACGTCACGGTCACCATGCCGCCGGCGAGAATCGTCGCGCGCTGCGCCGCGGTCAGCGTGATGGAATGCGCGTGCAGCGCCGAGCCGGTGATGTCGTAGATCTTGTCGCCCGTCGCCACGAAGTCGGCCGCGGGCACCATCAGCGTATGGCCGTGGTTGAAGGTGATGGCGCTCGCGGTCGCGCCGTTGGTCGAGCAGTTCGCCGTCACGCCACCGCCGCCGCCCGTCGCACCGCCGCCACCGCCGGTCGAGCCGCCGCCGCCACCCGTCGCGCCGCCGCCACCGCCCGTCGAGCCACCGCCACCGCCGGTCGAACCGCCACCGCCGCCGGTCGCGCCGCCACCGCCACCCGTCGCACCGCCACCCGTGCCGCCGCCGCTCGAGCCGCCGCCCGTGCCGCCGCCGCTTGAGCCGCCGCCCGTGCCGCCGCCGCTCGAGCCACCGCCCGTGCCGCCGCCGGTCGCGCTGCCGCCACCGGTGCCGCCATCAGTGCCCGACATGGTGCCGCAGCCGAGGAGCGCCGACGCACCGCCGACCGCGACGATGGACAGCCGAACGAAATCTTTGCGCGAGAGAGTCATGGCGGCGGACCATAGCTGTCCTGCCGCTGGTGGGCGCCTTTTCGCCCCGTGTCAGGCCGCCGCCGTCAACTCGCTGGCTCGCCTCACGTGGAACTCCAGCACCGGGGTGCGGGTGGGCAGCATCGCCAGCACCCGCATCAGGTCGCTGGAGGTGACCAGCCCCACGAGGCGATCTCGCTCGATGATGGGAATCGCGTCGATGTGGCCGTGCAGCATGGTGTGCGCGAGCTCGCTGATGGGCGTCCTGGTGGTGGCCGACACGGGCGCCAGCGACATCACCTCTCCCACCGAGACGTTGGGGTACACGAGCGCGCCGCCTGGTCTTCGCGTCGCGGCGAGCAGCACGTCGCGGTCAGACAGCACGCCACACATGCGCAGGCCCGACATCACGACGAGGTGCCGCATGCCGTGCTCGAGCATCAGGTGATGCGCCTGCTCCAGCGGAAATTCCGGGGGGACCGCGACCACCTCGAGGGTCATGACGTTCAGGGCGTCCATACGCCGCTGATCAACAGCAAACTCGTTGCCAGCCCGCGCAGGCCGCGAATTGCGCCACTGCCGCGGAGCGTCGCGACGAAAAAAGTGCGGCGCGCGCTCTCGACGCGAACGAACTGAGTGTCAGCCGCAGCCGTCAGGACACGAACGCGAGCACGGTGTGCTCCGGGTCCCACTTCGTGCGCTTCACCGGGAAGCCCGCGTCGAGCTCGAGCGGCTTGCTCGGGTCGACCATCACCGTCTTCGACTTGCCGCCATCGCCTTCCAACCGCAGCGGCACCTCGAGGCCCTTCGGCACCGGCGTCGACGCCTTGAGCGCGACCTTCACCTTCGAGCCGGCGACCGTGAGGTCCGCGCGGAACGAGGGCACCGCGCGCACCGCGTTCCATTCCTTGAAGAAGTCGGCGAAGTCGACGCCGGTCTCCTTCTTCGCGAACGCGACGAACTGGTCGGTGCTCACCGTCTTCTGGCGGTTCTGCTGGAACCAGTCCTTGAGCAGCTGGTCCATCTTCGGAGTGCCGAGCTTCACTTCCATCATGCGCAGCATCCACGGGCCCATCTCGTACGGCACCGAGTCGAAGATCTCGTTCACGTCGGTGCCCTTGGGCGCCGACAGCGCGTGCGGGTTGGCTTCCAGCGCGTCGCGCAGCTCGAGCTTCGAGCGGTCGAGCAGCGACTGGTACTTCGCCTCGCCCTGGTCCGCGCGGAAGAAGCGGTAGGTCGCGTAGTTCGTGAAGCCCTCGCTCATCCAGAAATCGTTCCAGTCCTTGATGCGAATGTTGTCGCCGAACCAGTGGTGCGCGGTCTCGTGCGCGGCGGTTTCCTTGCCGTAGTCGGGGTCGCGCGCGCTCGAGAGCATGATGGCGACGGCGCCGGTGTGTTCCATGCCGCCCAGCCCGCCCTCGAGCTCGACCAGCTTGAGCGTGTTGCCGTAGTCGTACTGGCCCAGCCACGACGAATAGAAGTCGAGCGAGCTCCGCGCGGTCTGCAGGTACGCGTCGCGCAGCTCCTTCGGCACCGACTTCGTGCCGAAGCCCGTCACCGCGACGCCGTCTTTGCTCGAGCCCGCGTCACCGAGCTGGAAGTCCTTCGCGGCGTAGAACGCGAACGCGTATGCCGGCGAGTCGCTCTTCGTCGCGAACGTGCCGTCGGCCTGCTTGGTGCCGGTGCCCACCACGTCGAAGCCCTGCCCGACCTTCACCGCCACGCGCGTGGTGACGCCGTCGCTCGGGTTGGAGTTCGAGGGGAACAGCGCGCCCGTGTTGTACGGCCACGTCATCGTCCACATGCGGCCGCTGTACTTGTCCTTGATCAGCCCGTACGCGTCGTCGCCCTTGCCGACGGCCTTCACGGTGTACGCGACGGTCAGTTCCTTCGCGCCCGGCGCGGTGACATGGAGCCGCCCGTCTTTCATGGTGAACGGCACGTCTTTGCCGTCGACCTTCACCGACGACACGTTGAGCCGCTCGGGGTTCGCCTCGAGCACCAGGTCCTTCGTCGCGGCCTTGTCGAGCGTGATGGTGGCCTTGGCGGGGAAGTCGGGGCCCGCGCCGCTCACGTCGAACTGCAGGTCGTAGTTCTTCACCGCGGCGTTCGACTGCGGCACGCCGTGCGTCAGCGCCTTCGCGAGGTCGGCGGGCAGCGGGCCGTGCGTCACGCCCACCAGCACGCCGAGCGCCTTCTTCATGGGCGCGACTTCGAAGGCGTCGAGCTCCTGGTCGTGGCGCAACATGCCCATCACCGCGTCGGCGGCGGCCTTGTCGGTGGCGTTGGTGAGCGCGCCGCGGGCGGTCTCGAGCGCCTTCAGGTCGGCGCTGGACAGGCGGCCAGACTGCGAGAAGGCGCGCTGAAAGGTCTCGACGAACTTGCGCGAGGCGATGTCGGGCATGCGGCCGACCGTATCACCACACGAACGGCACCAGACGCCAACGCACGCGCGCTGCCCACTCGGCCCAGCCGGGCTCCGCCGCGAGCAAGCGTTCTTCGACCGTGATGCGCCACGCGAGCAGCGGCACGAGCACCGCCGCCGCCACCGCGCCCCAGGGGCCGAGCACCAGCGCCGCGCCCGCGAAGACGAAGCTCTCGCCGAGGTAGAGCGGGTGACGCACCACTCGATAGAGGCCGTGCGTCTTGAGCGTGCGCACGCCGGGGAGCACCGCGAAGCTCCGCCCGAGCGAGACCAGCGCACCGACCGAGACGAGCGCACCGACGCTGATCAACGCGAGCGACACCGCGGGCCACTGCTGATCAGCCGCGGCCTGCACCGTTACGCCGGCGACCAGGAGCGACGGCAGCGCGCCCGCGAGGTCCTTCCACCCCGCGGCGCGGCGCTCGGGCGTGCGAAAGGCGAACGCCAGCGCGACGGCGAGCTGGAGCCCGCCGCTCACCTTCGCTGCGAGCCCATCGCGCAGACCGAGGCGCACGGCCGACAGTGCGAACGTCGCCGCGAGCAACACGTCGAAGAGCTTCGTCAACCGGCGCGCCTGCGACGGCTCAGTAGAAGATCCATCCCCAGTGGAAGACCTGGCTGAGCACGTTCAGCAGCACGATGACGCCGATGAAGATGGCGATGCGCGGGACCCCACCCTTTTGGTCGGACATGGCGCGGCAGCATGCCACGGATTGCCCCGCGTCAACGCGGAGCCGAGGCTGAATCCGGCCCCACTTCAATCGCGACGCCCGGAGGGAGCGCGACGCTGCTCAACGCCTTGCGCGCCGCGGCGACGTCGAGGCCGCTGGCGAACTCGAGCACGCGCCGTCGGTTGAAGCGCCGCACTTCGCTCGCGCCCTCGGTGCGCTCGATGGTCACCACGTCACGCAGGGGCACGCCGTTGCCGAGGCGCGCGGTGAGGTCTTCGAGCTTCGAGGCGAACCGCACGCGCACCGGTGTCCGCTTCGCGCCTTCCTCGAGCGAGCCGACCTCCACGCCGGCGACGGCCAGCTGCAGCAGCCGCGCGACGTCGGCGGTCATCACGCCGAGCTGCGCCTCGCGGTCGCGGTCGTGCTTCACCACCAGCTCCGGCGCGCCGCTCGCGGGCATCACGGCGCCCACCCACGCGCCGCTCGCGGCATCGCGCGCCTGCTGGGCCACCGCGCGGTCGGCCTCGAGGTCTTCGCCGACGATGCGCACCACCGAGCCGCCTTCATTCGAGATCAACACCACGCCGAGGTCGGGCCGAGCGGCGGGCGGCGCCTGGGGAAAGGAGACCTCGACCTCCGCGCCGCGCCGCACCGTGAGCTCGATGCCCGACATGCCGTCGACGAGGTGCGTGTCGCGTGCGCTGCCCGACTCGAGCCACCGGCTGGTCTGCAGCCCTGGCGCCGGCTCCGCGAGCTGGAGCCCGGCCGGCCGAGGCGGGAGCGAGAGCCCGGCAACGCTCGCTGGCTCGGCCGTGACGTCGAGCATGACCACCGGCTTGCCGCGGAAGCGCACGTCGCACGCGGGTTCGATTCCAACGCGGGAAAGCTGCGCCACGTCGCGCAGCCGCACAGGTGGCTCGGCCTTCAGCACCGTCTGACCGAGCGCGTCGAGCGACTCGAAGGCACCGAGCGTGCGCACGGTGATGACGTTCCCGCGCTCCTGGAGGCGGCCGGTGGACACGTCGAGGTTCGAGAGCTCGAGCGCCGAGAGCACCGCGAGCCCGTGGAGCCCCACCGCCGCGAGCCGTGGCTCGTCGAGGCGCACCTCGATCTCTTCGTCTTTGCCACCGCACACCTCGATGGCGCGCACGCCGTTCTTCACCTCGAGCTCACGGCGCGCGACGTCGTCGGCCCAACGCCGCAGCTCGACGGGCGACCAGCGATCCGACGAGAGCAGGAAGCGGCGGTGCGCGAGTTCGCCCGGCGCGGCGAGGCGCTGCACGGCGGGAGGACCGGCTTCGCGCGGCAGCTGCGCGAGCGACGGCTCGAGCGCCTCACGCACCACCATCGCCGCGGGCAACGCGTCGACGCCGACGGTGCGCACCTTCAGCACCACGACCGCCACGCCCTCGCGGGAGATGGACTGCAGCTCGTCGAGGCCCTTCACGGTGCTGAGCGCGGCCTCGAGCGGCACGGTGAGCTCGCGCTCGATGACCATCGGGCTCGCGCCGGGGAGCGTCGCGGTGACGGCGACCCACTCGACGGTCTCGGCGTGCGCGAGCTGCCAGCGCACGGCGGCGACCACGGCGAGGCCGAGAGCCAGCAGCAGGGCGAGGGCGAGCGCGAGCCATTTCATGATGTCTCTCTAGCAAGCCAGCTCCCTCTCCTCCCGAGGAGGAGAGGGTCGGGGTGAGGAGAAACCTTGCCCGGCGGCGACCACGGCGCGGGCGAGCACTCTCCATCAAGCGGCGTAACGTGGAGCCGTGTCAGACTCGTCGGCGTGACTGCGCTCCTGGTGGTGGTTTCGCTCGCGCTCGGCGCTGATCCGTCGCGCGCCGACATCCTGACCATGATGGCGAACCCGCCCGACCCGTACTGCGCGACCGGCAATCCCTGGGCGAACTTCGTGGCGCTGCAGCACTCGGCCGCCACCAACCAGCTGCTGATGGCGATGACGGCTGACGCGACGCTGACCGCGCAGCAGCGGCAGCTGGCGCTCGTGGGCCTGGGGGAGCAGCACACGCCGGCGGTGTGGGACTTCATGCGCGCGCTGGTGCCGAAGACGGAGCCGGGCACGCCGAAACACCGGGTGGTGGTGCTGTCGGTGATCAGCGCTTCACCGGCTGATCAAGAAGCCATCGTCACTGAGGAACTCGGTTCGGGCGACACCACCCTCGACACCGGCATCCTCGTCTCGCTGATGAACGCGCGGGAGTTGAAGCCCACCCCGCCGACCGTCACGAAGGTGCGGTCCTTCCAGGCGAGCGCGTCGAAGGGTGACAAGGAATACGCCACGCAGTTCCTCGCGCGGGTCGACCCCGGCTCGACGCTGAGCGCCGCGCTGCGCTCGAAGGACGCGAGGACCATCGACGCGGTGGCCAACGAGCTGAATGACTCGGTGTCCACCGACGACTTGATCGAAGGGCTGGCGTTCGCGGGCGACTACGGGCGCGATTCTCTCGAGAACCACCTCGCGTTGCGGCTGCGGGCGGTCACGCGCAAGAACGGCAGCTCACCGCTCACCGAGGAATGGGCGAGCGCCACGCCACGGGCGGGGCTGCTGCGGGCGCCGTTGAGCGCGTACGTGCTCGGCACGCAGGCCGAGTCGAACAAGAAGTACGAGCTGGCGCGTCAGATCTACGTCGCAGGCCGGGCAGCGAACCAGAAGCTCCTCGACGCGCCGCACCGGTACGGCGTGCCGCGCGAGTTGGTCGCCACCGAGCTCGCGTTCAGGGCGCAGCTCGCCAACCTCGCGCTGAAGACGAAGCAAGGTGCTGCAGGGTTGGTGTTCGCGAAGAACCTGCTCGCCGAGGTGCGCGAGAACGGCGACGCGTGGGATGTGTTCGACAACTTCTGCGCGGGTGAGCGGCCGGACGTGCTGACCCTCGAGGCGAAGCTCGCGAAGCTGAAGTGAGCCATGGCCGTCGAGTCACTCGCGTCGACGATGCCGGTGGTGGCGGACCTCGTGCTCGTGCTCGCGGAGGATCGCTCGATTCACTGGCGCGGCGCCGGGCTCGGCGAGGATGACGTGCAGCGCGTCATGCGCGAGGTGGGGTGCGGTCCGCAGGTGTGACGTGCGTGTCGTGAAACGGGCGTCGAGTGCAACAAAGCTTATGTGCTCGCGCCGTCGCGCTCGCCGGAGCGCGGTCGTTCACGAAGAAGAGTCACTACGTGACGGGTGTGGCGTGCCGAGGTGCTCTCGGCAGTGGGCAGTGCGTTCGCTCCCGCCATGCCCTTGCTCCTCAGAGCGTTCTCTCCTCACCCCGACCCTCTCCTCTGAAGAGGAGAGGGAGCACTGCGGTCAGACCGCCTTGACGAGGCAGTAGTCCTTCTTGCCCTTCTGCAGCAGCAGGTAGCGCCCGTTGATCAACTGATCAGCGCCGACGGTCGCCTTCGTGTCGGCCACCTTCGCCTTGTTGATCGACAGCGCGTTGCTCTCGAGCAGCTTGCGCGCCTCGCCCTTCGACGCCGCCAGCTGCGACTTCTCGCTGAAGAGCTCGATCACCGGCACGCCCCCGCCGAACGCATCACGCGGCACCTCGGCGACCCGCACCCCGGCCCCGACGAACACCTGCACGAACTGCTCTTCCGACAGCGCCTTGAGCTGGTCGATGGTGCCCTTGCCGAACAGCACCTCGGTCGCGGCGAGCGCCACGTCGAGCTGTTCCTGCCCGTGCACGCGCACCGTGATGTCGCGCGCGAGGGTCTTCTGCAGCTTGCGCTCGTGCGGCGCGGCGGCGTGCTCGGCCTCGAGCCCCTCGACAGTGGCCCGGTCGAGCAGCGTGAAGATGCGAATGTAGTTCTTCACGTCGTCATCGCTGGCGTTGAGCCAGAACTGGAAGAACTCGTACGGCGACGTGCGCTTCGCGTCGAGCCACACGTTGCCCTTCTCGGTCTTGCCGAACTTGGTGCCGTCGCCCTTGGTGATGAGCGGCGTGGTGATGGCGTACGCCTTCGCTTCCGAGCCTTCCTTGCGGCGAATGAGCTCGGTGCCGGTGGTGATGTTGCCCCACTGATCAGACCCGCCCATCTGCAGCTTCACGCCGTGGTGCTTGTACAGCCAGTAGAAGTCCCACCCCTGAATGAGCTGGTAGGTGAACTCGGTGAAGCTCATGCCCTCGTCGCTCTTCTCGATGCGGTTTCGCACCGAGTCCTTGCGGAGCATGTAGTTGACCGAGATGTGCTTCCCCGCGTCGCGAATGAAGTCGAGGAACCGCACCTGGCTGAACCAGTCGTAGTTGTTCACCAGCTGCGCGCCGCCTGACGGGCTGAAGTCGAGGAAGCGCTCGAGCTGCTTCTTCTGCCCCGCGAGGTTCTGCGCGAGCGTGTCCGACGTCAGCAGGTTGCGCTCTTCCGACTTGCCCGACGGGTCGCCCACCATGCCCGTCGCGCCGCCCATCAACGCGAAGGGAATGTGCCCCGCGCGCTGGAAGTGGAGCAGCGTCATCACCTGCACCAGGTTGCCCACGCCCAGCGAGTCGGCCGTCGGGTCGAAGCCGATGTAGCCCTTCACGGGCCCCGCCTTCAGCAGCGCGTCCGTCTCCGGCATCGCTTCGTGGAGCAACCGGCGCCAACGCAGCTCTTCGAGAAAATCGCCCATGCGCGCGCTCCTACCATGTGCGTGAGCGCGCACCTCCTCCCCAAATTCCAGTGACACGGTGCAGAATGCGAGTCCGCTCAGGGGGCTTCGTGTCGGAGCGCAGTCTCGACGATCGCCGCATCGTCCTCTTCGCGGGGGCCGCGGGCACCGCTGCGCTCTCGGGCGCCGTGCAGTACCTCGTCAAGGGCGAGCAGGTCTGGTGGGAAATCTCGTCGGCCCTCGTGTGCGGCGCGACGGCGTTGGTGATGCGCCGGCTGCCCGCGTGGCGCCAGGTGGCGATGGGCGCGTTGGCGATCTTCTTCCTGGTGACCGCGCCGATGGTGGCGATTCTCGTCGGGCGCCCCACCGACCTCGTGGTGCTGCTCGCCCTGCCGCTGGCGCTGACGGTGCTCTTCATCGACCGCCCACCCATCGTGGTCACCATCTGCGTCACGGGCGTGGTGGTGAACCCGGTCACGCTCTTCTTCATGCACTGGCAGATGCACGACATCGTGCACGCCACGGCCGCGATGGTCGCGCTCTACGCCGCCGGCGTGCTCGGCGCGCGCGAGTTCGACAACCTGCGCCGGCAGGAGCGGGAACAGCAGGCCGCGCTCCACCGCACCACGGCCATCCAGCTCCAGAGCGAGCGCCTGGTGGTGCTCGGCACGCTCGCCGCCGGAGTCGCGCACGAGGTCGCCAACCCGCTGGCCTTCGTGCTCGCCAACGTCTCGCACCTGCGCTCGAGCGAGCCGGCGGACGAGGTCGAGCGAGCGCAAATCTGGAAGGAGACCGAAGACGGCCTGCGCCGCATCGCCGCGCTGGTCGACGACTTGAAGGGCCTCGCGCGCCAGGGCTCGAACGAGCTGCGCCCGCTGACGGTGCAGCCGTTGCTCAAGCAGGCCGCGCGGCTCGCGAACCTGCGCGGCAAGCCGGTGAAGGTCGAGCTCGACGTGCCGATCGACCTGCCCGAGGTGACCGCCAACGAGCAGCGGCTCCTGCAGGTGGTCATCAACCTCGTCGTCAACGCGTGCGAAGCGATGGACGCGAACAACCCGAGCGCGGCGAAGCTGCGGCTGTCAGCGCAGTCGACCAGCAGTGGCGTGTCGATTCACGTCGACGACAACGGCCCGGGCGTCCCCGCGCCGATGCGCGAGACCATCTTCGAGCCGTTCTACACGTCGCGGCCTGGCGTCGGCACGGGCCTCGGCCTCGCGTTGAGCCGCGAGTACGTGGGCGCCTTCAAGGGCACGCTGGTGTGCGACGCGTCGCCGCTGGGAGGCGCGCGCTTCACGCTCTCGCTGCCTGCCGCGGCCTCCTGAAGTCGGGTGAAGACCCCTCGACCACGGTGCGGATAACGCTGCCACAGCCCATCATCCGCACCCGCGTCGGCCTCACCGTGCGTGAACTTCGATCGTGGTCGAGGGGCTGCGCGTGACTTGCGCGGCCCAGGCCCTTCACCAGCCCGTCACTGAAGTCTTCCCCTCACCCCGACCCTCTCCCCCTCGGGGGAGAGGGAGCTGTGGGTCGCCGCCACGACGTCGCCGCCGGCCGGCGCAACAAGAAGCCACCCGGGCTGAACGACGCGCCGTACGCACCCGCTCCCTGGAAGGCGAGGAGGTCGCCCGCCTCGACCCGCGGCACCTCCACGTCGCTGCCCAGCGTGTCGAGCACGGTGCACAGCGCGCCAGTGATGGTCACGCGCTCGGCCGGCCCGTGCGGACCGGTGAGGTTGAGCACCGGCGCGCGCGCAGCGCCCGGCGGCATGAGGAACGTCGCCGCCGACATGAAGTGGTGCACGCCACCATCGACGATGACGAACGTGACGCCACGCGAGCGCTTGGTGCGCACCACGCGCGTCACGTAGAGCCCCGCGGGACCGACGAGCCAGCGCCCCGGCTCGAGCACCACCACCGGCCGCACGCCGTGCTCACCGGCAAACCCCTCGACCAGCGGCCGCAGCTTCTCGGCGAACGACGTGACGTCGAATTCGTCACCGGGAGCGATGACTCCGAAGCCGCCGCCCACGTTCGCCTCGCGCGCGTCGAGGCCCGTCGCGGCCCGCACCTGCGCGAGCAGCCGCAGCGTCACGCGCACCACCTCGAGCGCCGCGCCGACGCTGGTGCCTTGCGAGCCGGGGTGCACGTGCACGCCCTCGAGCTTCAGCGACGGCCAGCGCTTCCACCGCCCGAGCAACGCCTCGAGCGCTTCCTCGTCGAAGCCGAACGGGCTCGGGTGGCCGGTCATCTGCACGCGGTAGGCGCGGAACACGGTCGACGGGTTGATCCGCAGCCGTACGCGCGCGCCGCCCAGCGCCTCGAGCGCGTCGAGCTCGCGCTCGCTCTCGACGTTCACCACCGCGCCGCAGCGCCTGGCCAGCGAGAGCTCGTCGTCGGTCTTCGCGGGCCCGGTGAAGCTCAGCGACGGGCCCGGCCAGCCGGCCTCGAGCGCGCGCGCCGCTTCACCCGCCGACGCGACGTCGAGCCCGTCGACCAGCCCGTTCAAGAACTGCAGCAGCTCCGGCGCGGGGTTGGCCTTCACCGCGTAGAGCAGGTGCGCGCCGGTCTGCTTGAGCGCCTCGACGCGCGCTTCCACCACCGCCGCATCGAAGGCGAAGAACGGCGTGCCGTGACGCTGCGCGAGCGCGCGCGCTTCGTCGACGTCGAGCTCGAGCCACGGCGTCTTCAGAGCATCCACAGCGCCAGCGCGACGATGGCGGGCACGGCCTGCACCACGAAGATGCGCGGAGAGACGGTCGCCGCGCCGTACGCGCCCGCGACGATGACGCACCCGAGGAAGAAGCGCGCGAGCTGCACCGCCACGCCCGCGTCGGGGTGCACCAGCGACCACGCCAGGCCCGCCACGAGGAAGCCGTTGTAGAGGCCCTGGTTCTTCGCGAGCACCGCGGTCAGCGCCGCCTTCTCGGGCGTGTTGCCGAACGTCTTGAGGCCCAGCGGCTTCTGCCAGAGGAACATCTCGAGCGTGAGGAACCACGCGTGCAGCAGGGCGACGATGCCGGTGACGACGAGCGCTGCGATGTGCATTTCTGCTCCTGAAGCGACGACGCGAAAATGAAACGGCCGGAGACCTCGAGGTCCCCGGCCGCGTCACTTCACAGCACCTTCGCGCCGTGAAGGGTGGACTTACTTCCCGAAGCGGTAGGTCGTGAACATGCTGTCCATGCGCGCGTCCTGGCCCGCGCTGAAGCGGTCCATGCAGCTGTCGTCGGTGTAGTCCATGAAGTTCTGGATCGGGTCGACGCCGGTGAAGGCGCTGCCGGTGCAGGTGTCGCGGCCGGCCGGGCAACCGAACGCCGCCGACTTCTCCGCAGGCGTGTCAGAGACGCCATCGCCGCCGGTGGCCTTGCGAGCGCAGCCGCCCTGGAACGTGTGGTACAGGCCCATCCAGTGGCCGATCTCGTGCGTGGCCGTGTCGCCGAGGTTGTACGGCGCCGCGCTACCGCCGGGCAGCGACGAGAACAGGATGACGACGCCGTCCATCTTCGGCTTCGACGCGTAGTCCGACGGGAAGGTCGCCCAGCCGAGCAGGCCGCCGCCCATGTTGTTCGAGTAGACGTTGAGGTCGTCGGCCGTGCCCTGACGGAGCGCGGTCTTCATCTGCGACTCGCACGTGCTGCCGTTGGTGCAGGTGTACCAGGTGGCGTTGGTGGTGCGGTCGGTCGAGACGAGCTGGAACTGCCAGCCGGTCGACGCGTACGCCGCGTTCAGCACCGCAATCTGGCTGGCGATCTGCGAGTCCGGAACGTCGCCATTCGCGATGCCCGTGCCGTTGTTGATGACGTGCCAGTAGACGGAAATCGTGCCGCCCGTCGCCGCCGAGCGCTGCACGCCCGGGCGCGAGGTGGTGACCTGCAGAAGCGCCGGCGCGATGTCGAGCTCGACCTGCGCCTGCGTCGCCTCATCGAGGTCCTTCGTCGAACAGCGCTCGAAGCCGGGCTGCAACTGCACCGGCGAGAGCTCGTACCCCGGCTGCTCGATCTCGATCGGGTTCACCATCGAGCTACAGCCGATGACGAACGAGCTGACCACCACCGCCGCTGCGAGAACCTTCTTCATGTGCGTTCCTCCCAGGAACTTCGTTGAGCTGTTTCGCGCACCGATGAGGCATGTGCGGAAAGCGCGCGAACGGTATCAGCGACACCGCGAAGGTGA
The DNA here is from genome assembly GCA_046351675.1 of Myxococcaceae bacterium. Classification (GTDB taxonomy): domain Bacteria; phylum Myxococcota; class Myxococcia; order Myxococcales; family Myxococcaceae; genus Archangium_A. The sequence continues at coordinate 441,400 of JAXLYB010000002.1, read as the reverse complement.
AGAGAGCGCAGTCGCTTTCCGACAAAAAACGCCACTGTGTGTCGGAGTGTGTAGGTCTCTTGCCCCTTGAGAATCGAAGCCCTTGGGGGTGACGAAGTTGGGAGGCGAATGGTTGATCAGCGCGCGTTTGCGGCGGCGCACAGCGCGCGCACCGCTTCGTCGACGTCAGCACGCGAGTTGAGCCGGCCGAGCGTGAGCCGCACCGCGCCGATGGCGACTTCAGGGCTGAGACCGAGCTCCAACAACACGCGCGGCGGCTCGTGCGCACCGTCGTGACAGGCCGAACCCGTCGACGCCGCGAGCTGCGGCACGCGGTCGAGCAGCACGTTCCCGGGGATGCCGGGGAAGACGACGTAGCTGGTGTTCGGCAGCCGCTCGCCGGCCTCGCACGCGATGATCAACCCCGGCACCGCCGCGCGCAGGCCCTGCTCCAGCGCGCGCCGCAGCTCCGAGACCTGCGCGGCGAGCGTCGCCAGGTCGCGCTTCGCCACGCGGCACGCCTCACCGAAGCCGACGATGGCCGGCACGTTCTCGGTGCCCGCGCGCAGCCCGCGCTCGTGACCCGCGCCCAGCTGCTGCGGCATCAACTCGACGCCGCGCCGCACGATGAGCGCACCGACGCCCTTGGGCCCGTACAGCTTGTGCGCGGCGAGCGTCAGCAGGTCGAACCCATCGCGCGCCAGCGACAGCGGCACCTTGCCGGCGCTCTGTGAGGCATCGGCATGGAGCAACACCCCACGCGCCCGCGTCAACGCCGACAGAGAGGGGAGCGACTGCAGCGCGCCCGTCTCGTTGTGACCGTGAATGACCGACAGCCACCGCGCGCCCGGCAGCGTCGCGCTCAGCGCACCCTCGTCGAGCCGGCCGCGCGCGTCGATGCCCACGAAGTGCACCTCGTGGCCCTGCTGCGCGAGCGCCTCGCAGACCCGCATCGTCGCCGGGTGCTCGACGCGCGAGGTGACGAGCTTCTCCTTCACGCCCGGCCGCAGCGTGCCCTTGAGCGCGAGCGCGGTGGCCTCGGTGCCGCCCGAGGTGAAGACCACTTCATCGGGTGACGACTCGACGAGCGCCGCGACGTGCGCGCGCGCGGCCTCGACCGCCGCCTTCGCCACGCGGCCGTACGCGTGCCCCGACGACGGGTTGCCGAAGTGCGTGGTGAGGAACGGCGTCATCGCCTCGACGACTTCGGCGAGGAGCGGCGTGGTGGCGTTGTGGTCGAAGTAGAGCGGCGGCGCGCTCACCGCGGCTCACCGAACTTGTTGGCGATGAGCGCGGCGATCTCATCGACGCACGCCTTCGCGCCCTCGCCGGTGCAGCGCAGCTTCACCTGCATGCCCTGCGCGGCGGCGAGCATCAGCACGCCCATGATGGACTTGCCGTTGACCGACTGGCCCTCGCACTCCAGCTCGACCTCGCACGGGTAGCGGTTGGCGGCCTTCACCAATTGCGCGGCCGCGCGGGCGTGCAGGCCCAGCGCGTTGATGATGGTGAACTCTGCCTCGACCTTGTCCACGGGGGCTCCCGATCTACTCCACATTCACCACAACGCACCCACCACCGTCGCCACCAACGCCGCGCCGTACAACAGCCACACCGGCGACACCTTCCGCTGCAACAGCCACCACGAGGCCGCGCCGAGCACGAGCGACCCGGCGCCGAGCGCCCTGGCCTGCCCGCCGACCACCGCCAGCGCGTCGGCGAACCACAGCGCCGACACCGCCGCCGCCGCGACCGCCACCGCGCGCAACCGGTTGCTCCACAGCGGCACCTTCCACGCCGAGAGCTTCATCACCACCGCGCCGCCGCCGTACCGGTAGCCGGTGCTGAACAGCCACAGCCGCGTCACGAAGTGCACCGCGTTGTACGTCGCGAGGAAGAGCACCACCGACCACGCGCCGAGCCACGGCGTCAGCGCCACCGCCAGCGCGCCCATCGCCGGCCGCAGGCTGAGCCAGAAGAAGCCGTCGCCCAGCGCCGCGAGCGGCCCCATGAAGGTCTGCTTGAAGCGCTCGACGTCTTCCGCCGTGCCCTCGCCGCGCGCCAGCCGCTCCTCGTGAAAGAGGATGCCGCCCACCATCGCCGCCGCCGCGTAGGGGTGCGTGTTGAAGGGCGAGAGGTGGCGCTGCACGGCTTCCTGGCGGCGCGCCTCGTCGGGGAACAAGCGCGGCCAGGCCGGCGCCAGCACGTAGAGCAGCCCCAGCGACTGCATCGCCTCGGGGGAAAACCCGGCCTGGATGAAGAGGCTGCGCCAGGCGATGCGCGCGAGCGTGGAGAACGGGAGGCTCATCCCCACCTCCCGGTCGCGACGAGGCCGACGAGGCCCAGGCCCAGCACGCCGAGCGCGATGGCGGCGCGCCGCGGCGCATGGCTGCCGTGCACCGCCGCCGTCGCCGCCGCCACGCCCATCGCCGGGTACGCGAACGCGAGCCCGCGCAGCACCGGGAGCGGCAAGTTCGTCACCAGCGGCTCGAGCTTCGGCCCGAGGAACGCCGCCGCGCCGCAGATGAGCCCGTAGAAGACGAACTGCGGCCACAGCGCGCGCAGGTTCTGTCTCGCCGCGCGGCGCAAGTCACCCGACGACGCGGCAGACAGCGCGCGCGTGAAGTACTTCTTGGCCCGCGCATCGAGCACGTTCTCGAGCTTCAGGCCCGCGCGGCCGAACGGCGCGCACGCCAGCATCGCCACCGACCACATCGCCGGCGTGGAATCGCTGCCGTCGGCGTGGCCCAGCCCCGCGGCGAGCGCCGACGCGGCGACCGCTGGCAACGTGTCGTGGTCAGGGTGCGCGCCACCGAGCGACGCACCGCCGAGGTGCAGCAGCTCGAAGACGACGCCGATGGCCAGCCCCGCGACCGGGTCTTCGAGCAGCATGCCGGTGACGGCGGCGGCGACGAGCGGCCGGCTCACCATCGCCTGGAGGAACGCGCGGCGCTCGAGGGCCAGCAGCCCACCCCACACGGCGGTGACGACGACCTCGAGCCACGACACGGGGTGCATTCTGGCGCAGCTGACGGAGGTTGCGTTCGCTTTCGAACACCACCAAACACCCGCTCCATGCTCACCCTCGCCCTCGCCGCGTCGCTGGTGGTGTCGTCGTCTCTCGCGCAGACCGAATGGTCTCCTCCGCCGATGACGTCTTCGTCGCAGCCGACGGGCAAGCCCGCGCCGGCGCCGGTCGCGAGCGGTGACGACGTTCGCTTCGGCGTGCAGTTTCACGGTGACGTCAGCGGCGGCACGGGCGGCTTCGGCGGCGCGGTGTCGGTGGGCCTCGGGTGGAACCGCGTCGCGCTGCTCTTGACGCCGTCGCTCAGCTACGGCGCGGTCAACACGGGAAATGGCGTGCTGACCGTCTCGGGTGACGTCTCGGTGCGCATCTACCTCCACGCGCGCGCCGCGAACCTGCTGGTGGCGTACCTGCGGCCCTCGCTCGGCGTCGGCGCGGTCTTCACCGGCTCGTTCAACGCGGCGGCGCTGCTGGGCGTGGGCTTCGCGGCGGGCGGGGAGTACCTGCTCAACCCGCACCTCGGCTTCTCCGCCGAGCTGGGGGTGCGGCTGTCGGGCACCACGGGGTTGCCGGCGGCGTTCGCGACCATCGGCTCGCTGGGCATCGTGCTGCACCAGTGAGCGGCGCCGCGCGCCTGGCGGTCTCGGCGCTCTTCGTGCTCGGCGTGGTGTGGCTGTGGCACGTGCCCACCGTCGGGTTGGAGTTTGCCGACTCGCGCGTGCCGATGCTGCTCCCGGCCATCGGCACCGCCTTCACCGCGCCCTTCGTGCTGACCGAGCTGGTGGCCTTCGCGGTGCCCGCGTGGCGCGAGGCCCGGCTCCACCCGCGCCTGCGCTGGCGCATGAACCTCGTTTCCGCGGTGCTGGGCCTCAGCCTCGTGCTGCTGCAGTCGGTGGCGATGATGCGCGTGATGCACGACGAGGGAGAGCCCCTCGCCCCGGTGCTGGTCGCGCAGTGGATCGGCCTGCCCCTCCTGGTGCTCGCGCTCGTGCCGGTGGTGTCGCGGCTCGGCATCGCCGATGGGCTGACGCTGCTGGTGTTCGCCGCGGCCGCCGACCACATCTTCCAGGCCAACCGCGCGCTGTTCGAGCGCGGAGACTTCGCGGGGCTCGCCGTCTTCTTCGTGGTGCAGGCGGTGGGCGTTCGGCTGGGGCTGGGCCTGTTGGCTCGCCCGGCGCCGACCGCCGACACGAGCGCGCCGACCGCGCCGTTCCCGCTCGTGCCCACCACGCTCGGGGGAACGGGCGTCGCGGCCGTCAGCAACCTCTCGAAGTGGGTGCCGCTGCTCGGGGACCACGCCGTGTCGACGCTGGTGGGCGGGCTGGTGGGCCTCGACCTGAGCCTCCTGTTCGCGGCGCTCACGTGGCGGCCGTCGACCGTCGCCCGGGCCTGGGCACGGCGCCTGCCGCACCTCGACGCCACCGCGCTGCAGCTCACGGTGCGCGACCGGTTGGTGATGGACCTGCGGAGAACGGTCGCGCTGGTGGTCTTGCTGCCGCTGACGCCAGTGCTGTTGTTCGCGCTGATGGCGAGCCCGCCGCTCGACGGACCGATGGTCCTCAACTGGCTCATCGCGACCTGGGTGCTGAGCGACGTGCTCGAAGAGCTGCGCGCGCGCCAGGCGACGGGAACGTGGGTGGTGGCCGGGCAACTCCACCGCCTGTGTGACGTCGAGCCCGCGCAGGTGGCGCTCGTTCGCGCCGGCATTCCCCACTTCGTGCGCGGCGTTCGGTTTCGCGCGACCTCGCACTTCCTCGTGCCGTGGGCGGCGATGGACGTCTACGTCGCGCCCGAACATGCCGCGCGCGCGGCCGAGGTGCTGGCATGAGCGAGGCCCGCTGCGCGACGCACGACGCACCGTCCACGGGCACCTGCGCCCGCTGCGGCGCGTTCGGGTGCGACCACCTCGACGGCACCACGCGCTGCCTCGACCGCTTCCTCGGGCAGACGTGGTGCCAGGCGTGCCGCGCGCTCCCCGCCGTGCGCCTCGAGCCTTCTCGCGCTGCACGCCGCGTGCTGCTGTGGGCGCTGCTTGGGCTGCATGGTGTGCTGCCGTTGCTCTTCTTGGCGCTGCGCGAGACCGCAGCCGAGCGCGCTCGCATCGAGGCCGGAACGACCAACGCCGCGGGACGCCCGTACGTCGACGCCGCGCGGTGGCTGGCGGTCCTCGGATTGGCGGGGTGGACGATGCTGACGCTCTACGTTTTCTCTTCGTACGTCTGATCAGCCCGCGTCTGCGCGCGCCAGGTTCGCGACATGGGCGTCGAGACCCGCAGCCAGCTCACCCGGCTGTCGGGCATCTTGATGCGGCTCAGCACGAGCACCGATGAACGGCTCGACGAGGTCGAGGCACGCCTGTCGAAGCTCGAAAAAAAGGCCGGCTGATCAGCCGGCCTTCTCTCGACACCCGCTGTCGACCGCGAGTTACTTCTTCTCTTCGAACGACTGGTACCGCTGAATCACCGCGTCGAAGGCGGAGTTGGCCGCCTCGGTCAGCACCTCGGTCTCGTTCTCGACGATGTCGGCGCCCATGGTGTTGCGCAGGCACTGCGAGGTGACCTGGCCACGCGCCGCGTAGTCTTCCCAGATGACCTGGCCCTGCTTGTCGACGACCGTGAGGTGCGCGGTGGCGACGGGGTACTTGGTGGTCGAGCCGAACCCGCCGATGGACACGCCGCCCGTCTTGCCGACGGTGTACGTGACGTTGACGGTGGCGACCGCGTCGGCGTTGAGGGCCTGCGCGAGCTCACCCAGCTGCTGCGGCTTGACGGAGGCGAGCTCACCGGTGGTCAGCACGCCGTCGACGGTCTGTGAGCCGACACGCGCGAGCTTCACCGACTTGCTCAGGCGGTCCGAGTACACCGGCACGCCGGTGAGCTGTTCCTTCGGCACCATTTCCCAGTTGAAGGTCTTCTCGAGGCGCTTGCTCAGCTCGCCGTAGCCGAGGGTGCCCTGTTCCGCGCGGCGAGCGCCGAGCTTGCCCGACATCAGGTCGCCAGCGGCCTTGCCGGCGCCGATCATTCCCGTGATGCCGCCCTTCTTGCTGCTCGAGTTCTGGTCTTCGAGCTGCAGCACGCCCTGGTAGCCGACGAGGGCCACGCGGTGCGCCGCGGCGACCTGGTCCTTCTTGACCTGCATGCCTGCGCAGCCCGACAGCACGGGCAAGAGGGTGGCGAGCGCGAGGAGAATCATCTTCTTCATGAACGACTCCGTGAGTGACGCGCCGGCCGTCATTGGCCGTCGGTGCTCGTCTGTCGTTCAAGGTGCGAAACGTGGGTAACGCGCGTGCGCTTTTTCGTTTTTCTGCCCGCAAACACTGCGCAATGCCTGCTCTGGAGCCGCTCGTACACTGCACAGCCATGACTCGCATCGGACGGTGGTCGTGGGTGGCGCTCGCGCTGTCGACTTCGGCGTTCGCGCAGTGGAACGACAGCGCACCTTCGCGCCAGCAGCACACCTGCGTGCTCCCCTTCTACACGGGGGTCGAAGACCTGGCGTGGACGTGGGTGGGGACCTACGGCGTGCCGCGCGTCGGAGAGGTCTACTACGTGAAGGTCGCCGCCTCGGCGCTCGGCTGCGCGGGGGCGTACGTGTACCCCGAGCTCCACCTGCCGCCGAACACCACGACGGCCATCGACGCCACCAACCCCATCATCTGCATCTGGACGCGACGCGACGGCACGCGCGTGCGGCTCGGCGCCGAGTGTCCGACGACGCCCAGCGCTCCGTTGCTCGGCACGGGGAATCTCGGCCTCGGCCGGGTGGGCAGCTCGGGCTACTGGCCGCTGGCGACCGGCGGCGTCATCGAGGTGATGGTGCCGGTGGTGAGCAGCGTGGTGCTGAGCGGTGCGCCGTCGTACCTCCAGGCGGCGGTGCAGGTGCTCGACCCCAACAGCGCGGTGGTGACGCAGGACACCAACGCGCGCCTGGGCGTCTTCGTGCTGCCAGCGTCTGGCGCGCCGCAGCCTGACCCCTCGCCGTGGGTGTCGTACCCGACGCCCGGAGTGCGGAACCTCACGGGCACCTCGGCCACGGTCTACGGGGAGGTGGTGCTGCTCGGCTGTGACGGCACGCTGGCCATCGAGCTCGCGAAGGCGCCGGGGAACAACGGACCGACGCCCGTCGTCGCCAGCCCGTTCACCTGTGTGGGGACGGGTGACGTGCGCGACTGCTCGGCGTCGTTCTCGAACCTGCTGCCCGGCGGCGAGTACGTGTGGCGCTTCACCAACTACGTGCCGGCGAACGGCTACCCGCCGTCGTGCAACACGATGCGCAGCATCAACGAGTGGCGCCCGTTCGTCACGCTCGCCACGCGCACCTCGTACAACCTCGTGACCGCGGCGGCGAACGGCACGGTGGCGCTCTCGCCGGCCGGTGGCGCGTACCAGCCCGGCACGTCGGTCACCATCAGCGCGACGCCCGCGACCGGCTTCATCTTCACGGGCTGGAAGATCGACGGCAACGCGGCGGGCGCGTTGAACCCGATGACCTTCATCACCGACGCGTTGGATCACACCGTCGAGGCGCAGTTCGCGGCGGCCCCGCCGACCGGCAAGACGCTCACCGTCACCGGCGCTTCGGCCTCGTGCAGCGTCTCGCTGTCGCCCGCGCAGCCCGGGGGCGGCTACCCGACCGGCACCGCGGTGACGGTGCGTGGCACCGCGAGCGGCACCAACATGAAGCTGGTGGCCTGGACGGTGGACGGCGTGGCGCGCAGCCCGACCAACCCGTTTGCGTTGATCATGGACGCGAACCACACCGTCGCGCCCTCGTGCGTGGCCGTCTCTCCTTCGACGACGCGCACGCTCACGCTCAACGTCTCGGGCGCCGGCAGCGGCACGGTGACGCCCGACACCGTGGGACCCGACTACCCGGGGGGCACGGTGGTGACGGTCACGGCGACTCCGGCGCCAGGCTCGTACCTGAGCGGCTGGGACGTGCGTTCGACCGGCGCGACGAGCGGCGCCGCGGTGCTCGCCGACAACCCCATCTCGGTGACCGTCGCGGCGAACCTGACCGTCACGGCACAGTTCGCGTTGCTGCCGCCGACGCTGCGCACCCTCTCACTGCTCGCGACCGGCGACGGGACCGTCTCGGCCAACCCGTGGCCTGGTCCGTACGCGAACAACGCGATGGTGCAGGTCACCGCCACGCCGCGCGCTGGCTCGCGCTTCGTCGACTGGGTCATCAACGGAGTGCCAGGCCCCACGATGAACCCGACGACCGTCACGATGTCGACCGACACCGTGGTGACCGGGCGCTTCACGCCCATCGCGCCGAGTTACTCGCTCTCGGTGACGACCGCTGGGCTCGGCTCGGTGACCACCAACCCGACTGGCACCGTCTTCGCGTCGGGCACGATGGTGACGCTCACTGCGGTGCCGGCGCAGAACCAGAGCTTCGTCGGGTGGACGCTCGAGGGGCTCGCGGGCGGTACGACGAATCCCCTCACCATCAACGTCAATTTCAATCGGCAGGTGCTCGCGACGTTCTCGAGCAGTAGCACTGGCGGTGGATCCGGCGCCGGCGGTGGTTCTGGAACGGGAGGCGGTTCGGCGACGGGCGGTGGCTCCGCGACGGGCGGTGGCTCCGCGATGGGCGGCGGTGGCGGCTCCGCGACAGGCGGCGGTTCAGCGATGGGTGGCGGCTCAGCGACGGGCGGCGGCTCAGCGACGGGCGGTGGCTCCGCGACGGGCGGTGGCTCAGCGACCGGTGGCGGCTCCGCGACGGGTGGTGGCTCCGCGACCGGCGGTGGCTCAGCGACCGGTGGCGGCTCGGCGACCGGTGGCGGCTCGGCGACGGGCGGTGGCTCAGCGACCGGTGGCGGCTCGGCGACGGGTGGTGGTGGCGACGGGATGGCCTCGGGCTGCTCGTGCGGCGTGGTGTCGCCCGACGGCGTCGCGCTCGCGCTCGCGCTGCTCGTGGCCGCGCGTCGTCGTGCCCGAGGTCTCGCGCGCTGATCCTCGCTGCGCAACGTCGCGAGGAGAATGGAGCGGTCGGCTCCTCGCCGCAGATCTCCGCGCTCCTGGCCGCGCGATGTTGCGTCCGACTCGCTGCGAACACACTCGCGTCGCGAAATGCGCGCTGAGTGCAACACAGCTCATGTGCTCGACCGATTCGCCTCGGGAGGGCGTCTCTGCACGACAGTGGGTTCACCCGAGTCGTCGTCGAGGGCTGCTCACGCGCGCCCAGCGTCCCTCTCAGGCATCGACAATGTTCTCCCCTCACCCCGACCCTCTCCCCCTTGGGGGAGAGGGAGCTGAAGTAGAAGGCCGGCATGCGAGCTGGCTTCCTGCTGTGCGTCTCACTGCTGTCGTCGTGCGTGTCGGCCCCGATTCCGATGACCTCGGTGAAGCACGAACTCCCCGCGGCGAAGTGCCTGGTGGTCTTTCTGCCGGGCGCGGGTGACAGCGCCGCGAGCTTCGAACGCTACGGCTTCGTCGACGCGCTGAAGCAGAAGGGCCTCTCGGTCGACGTCATCGCCGCCGACGCCACGCTCGGCTACTACATGAGGGGCATCATGCCGGAGCGCCTCGACGCCGACGTGCTGCAGGCCACGCGCAGCAAGGGCTACCAGCAGACCTGGCTCATCGGCATGTCGATGGGCGGCATGGGCACGCTGCTCTACTCACACGAGCACGTCGACACGGTGACCGGCATCTTCATGCTCGCGCCGTTCCTCGGCGACCGCTCGCTGACCGCCGAAATCCACGACGCTGGCGGTCTCGCGAAGTGGAAGGCGCCCGCCAAAGTCGAGCGCATCACCAGCGACACCTACCAGCGCGAGCTGTGGCGCTGGCTGCAGGGCGTCACCGCGGGCACCGAGAAGGGGCCGAACCTCTACCTCGGCTGGGGCACCGAAGATTCGCTCGCGCCTTCCGCCGCGGTGCTCGCCGAGGCGCTCCCGAAGGGGCACGTCTTCACCACGCCCGGCCCGCACAAGTGGGCGCCGTGGAAGGCGCTGCTCGACCAGTTCCTCGCCGAGTCCGACTTCGTGCGCGCCTGCCAGCCCTGACGCGCGTCACGACCGGCTGAAGAGCTTCGCGGTCGGCGCGGCGAGCGGCAGGCTGGCATACGCCACGAGGAACACCGGGTACGCCCACCCCGGCGCGAGCCCGCGCGAATAGACCGCGAAGGCCCCCACCAGCAGCAGCGGGTGCCCGAGCGCGCCCCACGCGAACGCCAGCCCGAGCGTCTGCCGGTGAGCGCCCCACCTGCGCCGCGCGGTCCTCCACGTCAGCGCGCCCACCGGCACGAACAGCAGCACCGCCGTGAGGAGCCCCGGGTCGTAGGCGCCTTTGAGCACCGCCGGCACCACGTGCGCGATCGCGTTGGCGAGCGTGAGGCCCGACACCGCCACCACCATCGCCGGCCGCCGCGCCCCGAACAGCACCGCCAGCGCGTAGGGCCACCACACCAGCAGCGTGTTGACCCAGAAGATGGCGTCGACGGTGAGGGGACATTCGGCGCCGGGCGCGCAGCCGAGCACCGGCCCCAGCACCGCGTTGGCCGAGGCCTGGAACGCGTAGCGGTGGCCCAGCAGGTCGAAGCCGTGTTCCTCGAACTGGTGCACCAGGTACGCGACGAGCAGCGCCAGCGCGAGCCGGCGCCCGGCCCAGGCCGCGGGGTTGGCGAGGTACGCGACGGCGAGGAACAGCGCGCCGCCGAGGCCGAGGTACATCCATTCCAGCCGCAGCGCCGGCGCGCCCACCGCCACCACCGCAAAGAGCGCCGCCAGCGCCAGGAGCTGCCTCGTCATCACGCGCAGATTGTGGCACTCTGGGTGCCACATGACAACCCAACCAGCCATCGACGGGCGCACGGCCCGGGCGCACGAAGGCCGCCGCAAGGTGGGCGAGGCGCTGCTGGGGTTCGTTCGGGAACAGGGCGCGCTGCCCGACGTCGAGACACTCGCGCGGCGCGCCGGTGTCGCCCGGCGGTCGGTGTTCCGCTACTTCGACGGCACGCACGCGCTCGAGCTCGAGACCGCGCGGCTGATGCGCGAGCGGTTGACGCGCGTGCTCCCGCTCCCGGCGCCCCGCGGCGGCCTCGACGAGCGGCTCGACGCGCTGCTGACCCACCGCACGCGCCTGTACGAGACGGTGACCCCGGTGCGCGTGTTTCTCGAGGCGGCGGCCACGCGGGGCACGCCGGGGGTGCGCGCGTTTCTCGACGAGGCGGGCGAGCTGCTCCGCGAGAACCTGCAGGTGATGCTGGCCCCCGAGCTGCGCGCCAGGCCCCGGCTCGTCACCGCGCTCGAGTGGGTCACCAGCTGGGAAGCGTGGCACGCGCTGCGCGAGCGCCAGGGCTGTGCGCGGGCGCGGGCCCGCCGCGAGGTCGAGCGCCTGGTGCGCGCGCTGCTGGCCTCGCGCCGCTGACGCGAGCTCAGTGGAAGTACCAGCCGATGCCGAGCGTCACGAACCCGAACCACTCGAACAGCCCGGAATGCGGGTTGTAGAAGAGCATCGGGCCGCCGCCGAACTCCGCCGCGAAGCCGCTGGGCGACATCCACTGAATGCCGACCTCGGCGTGGAACATCTTTCCCCAGATGTCGTCGTAAGCGAGCGCCACGGGCTGGCCGTTGACCGACACCGACGACTGGTGCCCGCTGCGCTGCCAGGCGTCGAAGCCGTAGTGCGCGCCGAAGCTCACCGTCGGGCTCCAGTTCGACACGAGGGGAATCGCCTTCACCGTGAGGTCGACGCCCGGCCCGATGAAGTCGCCCGCGAGGCTGATCGACAGCCACCGCGTCGGCAGGAAGTGACCCTCGAGCACGAGGATGCCCTTGGTGCTGAGCAGCAGGAACCCGAGGCCCCAGCGCTTGCGCAGGCGCGGGTTGTTCTTCACCTCTTCCTCGGTGAACTTCTTCACCGCCTTCGTCTCTTCGAAGCGCGTCTGGAGCGCCTTGCTGCGCTCGAAGAAGCGCGCCACCGACGGGTCTTCGGCGAGCGTGGGGTCGAGCGTCATCGCGTCTTGAATCGCCTTGAGCTCTTCCTCGGGCTTGTCTTGCAGCTCCGCGCTCCGCATCAGTAGCGCCCGCGCCTTGCCCTTGCGCGCGCGCGACTCGTACGGGTCTTCCATCAGCATGCGGTCGAACATCGACAGCGCGGCGTCGACGTCGCCCTCGGCGAGGCGCCCGTTGGCGGCCCACTCGGCGAGCGTGCTGCCGCCCTTCACCAGGCCCTTCTCCACCGGCTCCTTGCGGTACGGCAGCCGGGAGGCCCACAGCACCGCGCCGGGCACCAGCGTCACCTCGGCCACGTCGATGCCGTCGGGCACGGGGCGCTTCACGCGGTAGGTGCCCGCGGCGAGCTGGAGACGACGGCGCTCGGTCGGGTGGCTCCGCGCCTCGGCGACCAGGTGCTGCTCGTTGCCGTCGACCACCACGTAGCGGCGGCTGGGCTCGACCTCGAGCTCGAGCGTCGCGGCGGCGGCCTGCAGGCGCGTGAGCGGCACGTCGCCCTGCCCCTTCAACGAGAAGCGAAAGCCCGGGCGCTGCGGCAGCGCGGTGCTCTCGGTGTCGCTGCGGGTGCGGTCGTACGCGTAGCCGTAGGCCTCGGTGAGCCGCACCGTGCCGTCACCGTCGGTGTCACCCGCGCCGCGCAGCGCCGAAATCCAGTGATGCGTGAAGAGCGAGCCCGCGAGCGCCTTCGATTCTTGCGAGAGCTCGTCGGCGCCCGAGCTGCTCAACAACGCGAAGCCCGCGACCGGCTCATCGGCCTGCAGGCGCACCGGCACCGCGGCGACCGGGGCAGCGCCCTTGGTGCCGAGAATCGCGCCCGAGCGGCAGGCGTCGAGCACGGCGAGCGAGAGGGTGGCCTTCGTGCCGGCGAGACGGTCGGCCAGCGTGGTGAGCGCGAGCTGTGGACCGCGCAGGTGGAGCGACGACGCGTCGGCGTGCCCCGAGTAATAGAAATAGAAGAACGTGCTCTCGGTGGCCGAGGCGAGCTGGGCCTCGATGCGCTTGAGCGCGGCGTCGAGCTCGCCGGTGCTGGGGTCGAGCAGCAGTGTGGTGTCGGCGGGGTCGAACTGGCCGAGCTGCACCAGCACGTCCTGCATGCGGCGCGCGTCGTCGTGCGCGTAGCGAAGCGGGCGGTCGGTCGCCCAGCCGTCGTTGGCGCCGATCAACAACGCGACCCGCTTCTCGGCGTGCGCTGGCAGCGCAACGAGCGCAACGAGCGAAACGAGGAGCCCGAGCAGAGCCGTGATACACGAGCGGACGTGGGCCGGGAGCCTGATGCGCGCACCGAGGTCGAAGCGCTCTACCGCCGGTACGGGCCTGCGCTCTTCCGTCGCTGTCGCACCCTGCTGGGCTCCGATGCCGAGGCGCAAGACTGTCTCCAGGACACGTTCGTCGGTTTCTTGAAGGGCAACTGGCGCGGCGAGGCGCAGCCTTTCACGGTGCTCTACCGAATCGCCACGTTTCAGGCCATCGACCGGCTCCGCCGGCGCGGCCGCTGGTACGGGAAGGCCGCGGAGCTCGAGGTGCGGGAAGACGAGCCCGACACCACGGTCGAAGAGCAGGGCGCGGCCTGGGCGCGGAGGCAGGACACCTCGCCCACCGAGCGGGTCGAGTTCGCTCACGACCTGGCCATCCTGACGAAGGGTGAAGACGACTTCACGATGACCGCGGCCATGATGCACTGGGTCGAAGGCCACACCCTCGAAGAAATCGCCCAAACACTGGGAGTGACCCGAAAAACCGTGTCCGCACGACTGACTCGATTCATGGAGCGCGTGAAGGAACGGAGGAAAGAACCCACATGAGCCGGCGACTGACGGACCTCCAGCTCGAGAAATTCCTCGCGCAGGACCTGTCGCCCGCCGAGCGGGGGGCGGTGGAGAAGGTGTTGGCCGAGTCGAAGGCCGACGCAGACGCCCTGCGCGCGCTCGAGAATGATTCCCGGGCTTTCCTCACGTCGATGCCCCCGGCGGCGTTCGTCGAGAAGGTGATGCCGAGCCCGAAGCCGTCAGCGTTCCGGCTGTGGTGGGGGGCGTTGGCGGCGGCGGCGGTCGCGGCGGTGCTCCTGGTGTTCTTCCGCACGCCCGGCGTGGACGACGACACGCGCGTGAAGGGCGACGTCGCGTGGAAGGTGATGGCGGGTGCACGGTCGCTCGGTGCGGGCCAGAGCGTCGGCGAAGGCGAGACGCTGCAGTTCCAGGTCACCACCAGCGAGCCGCGGTGGGTGGCGGTCATCTCGCACGCGCCCGATGGGTGGTTCGTCTACGTGCCGGCGGTGCAGGTCGGTGCGGGCGTGACGCCGCTGGCGGTGGGCGCGAAGTTGGACGCGACGAAGGGGCAGGAAGTGTTGTTCCTGGTCGCGTCGAAGGAAGCGCTGGATGCCGAGCGGGTGAAGGCGGCGTTGAGCGCTGATCAGAGCGTGGCGGGGGTAACGGTCGAGAAGTTGGCGTTCACCAAGCCCTGATCTCCCTCTCCCTGCGTAGCGGGGAGAGGGCTGGGGTGAGGGGCCTCACGGTCCGCACGACGTCGCGGCGTACGACGCCGGCACGACGGGCAACAAGAACGTCTGCGACAGCTTGTTGCGCTCCTGCGCCCCCGCATTCACCCACCGCTCCATCTCCGTCCGCTCGACGCACCCCACGTCGAAATTCGGCACCGTGTCGATCGACAGCCCGCACGACCCATCAGGCCGGCAGCACCCCTCGAGGTCGATGAAGTTCCCCGACTCATCGGGACACGCGTCGCTCTTCGTCCCCACCGGCCCACCGCGCGGCAGGCACTGCTCCCCGAACAAGAAGCGACTGCTCGCCCCGCACCGCCCATCCACGGTGCAGCACCCCTTCGCGCCGACGGCCGTGTCCTCCTCGGTGAACGGCGCGCACGTCACGCCACCACAGCTCGTCGGCGGCGGAGGCGCAGGCGGCACCGCGACGTCGACCCCCGCCTTCGACGCGCACCCGCACGCGGTCCACGCGCCCTCGGGCGCGACGCAGGTCATCTGCCCGGTCTCGCCCTGCCCGCACCGGCACGCGCGCGTCTCGCCGACCTCGCACGTCCCCGGCTTCGCGCACGCGCTGATCAGCAGGAGCACCACCGCGAGCGCCCTCATCGCAGCACCCCCGGCAGCGCGCCGCGGCTCGACGCATCGGTGAGGTCACCCAGCGTCTCGACGCCGCTCACGCCGAACGCCTGCATCACCGCGAGCAGCAGCCGCGTGGTGCGGTCGCCCTGGGTGGTCTCGATCAACTTCCCGGTCTGCACCGCGCCGAGCGTGGGGTGACCGCCCGCGACGAAGAACGGCACCGGGTCGCGCAGGTGGTTGCCCACCGCCATCTCGGTGCCCCACACCACCAGCGTCTCGTCGAGCAGCGACGAGCCATCCGGCCGCTTCACCGCGTCGAGCTTCGCGAGCAGCTTCGCGGTCTGCCCGGCGAAGAACTGGTTGATCAACACCTTCTCGGCGCGCGTGCCGGTGTGCATCGTCACGTGGAGCCCGAGCCCGCCGGTCGTCCCCGGCACCTTCGTCGCCGAGGTGCTGTTCGACAGCTGCACCGAGCCGACGCGCGTGAGCCCGCACTCGAGGGCCAGCGTCAGCAGGTCGAACTGCAGGTCGATGAGCGTGGGGAAGAGCTCCGAGGAGGCGAGCTCGCGGTCGGTCTTGCCCTGCACGCGCGCCACCGCGTCACGACCGCGCGTGGTCGAGCACTCGAGCCGGCCCACGGCGTCGAGGCGCTGCTCCAGCGCGCGCACGCCCTCGAGGTGCGCGTCGAGCTTGCGCTGCTCGGCGGCGCCGTAGCCCGGCCGCAAGCGCGCGAGGTCGCCCTTCACGAGGTCGATCACGCTCTGCCGGTTGGCGCGCACGCGGGCCTGCGCCTCCAGCGACACGTCGCCGCCGAACACGCGGGAGAAGACGTTGGCCGGGTCGTCGTCGGGCTGCCGGCGCCCCGCGCGGTCGTAGATCATCACCGAGTCGTTGCCGCCCGCGAACAGCCCGAGCTGCGACTGCACGCCGAGCTCGAGCGAGCTGAACGGCGCGCCGGTGCCCAGCCGCTCTGCGATGAGCTGGTCGAACGACGGCCAGGCGCTGAAGTCTCCGCCGTTGCGAATCTGCGCGCCGGTCCACAGGCTGGTCATGCCTTCCTGGTGCGAGGCGACCTCGTTGCGCACGCCGTTCTTCAAGCCGTGCACGCACAGCAAGCGCGACGCGAAGGGCTGCAGCGCGGCGAGCACCGGCGGCAACACCAGCGCGCCATCGACCACCGAGGGCTTCCAGCCCGGCTCGAGCCCGTTGGGGTGGTACAGCACCACGAGGTTGCGCGGCGCACGCGGCGCATCGGGCGCGGCGCGGGCGAGCGCAGGCGCGAACGGGAGCAGCGCCGAAGCGCGCAGCAGGGCGCGGCGGGTGAGCACGCTCATCGGCGGCTCCGGGCGTCAGGGGTGAGGCCGACGCGAGCCGAAGCACGCAACAGGCGCGGCGACGGAATCGAGTCGGAGGCGCGAGCGAGCGCGGGCGCGAACGGGAGGAGCGTCGAAGCGCGTCGCAGGCTCATCGGCGGCTCCGGAAAGCGTCGGTCGTGGTGAGGGCGACCAGCAGGTCGGGAATCGAGCCGCCCGAGCGCTCGAAGCGCTCTTGCAGCGCGGCCAGCTCGGACGCGTCGTCGCTGGTCTCGAGGCGGCCGAGCGCGTAGCGGTACCACTGCGTGACGTAACAGCGCCGCGCCATCGACGAGCGAGAGAGCCGCTGCACCAGCTCAGTGGCCGAGGTGACGGGGCCGTCGAGCTGTGGATCTCCGAGCGACACGGTGACCGCGCTGTCGATGGGGTTCCGGTCGTCGAGGTCGACCTCGCGCCACGCGCCCACCGCGTCGTAGTGCTCGAACGCGAGACCCATCGGGTCCATCACGCGGTGGCACCCGCTGCAGCGCGGGTCGCTGCCGTGCTGCTCGATGAGCGAGCGCCGCGACTGCGCGCCCGTCGGGTCGACGCCCACCGGCGTGAGGTCGACGTTGGGCGGCGGCGAGCCGAGCGAGAGACACAGCACGTCGCGCGTCAGCGTCAGCCCGCGCTGCGTGGGGCTGGTGAGCTTCGCCTGCGCGTGCGTCGAGAGGAACGCGGTGAGCGTCAGCACGCCGCGGCGCTGCTCACTCGGCAGGCCCACCATCACGCCGGGCAACGCCGGCTTGAGGCCGTACACCCGCTCGAGGGGCGGCGGCAGGAAGGTGAACGGCGCGCTGAGCAGCGTCTCGAAGCGGCCATCGCTGCGGCGAATCACGGTGTCGACGAACTGCGAGGTCTCGGAGAGCGCCGCGTCGCGCGCCGCGGTGCCCCACATCGGGAAGCGAGCGGGGTCCTTCTCCGCGGCGGCGGTCAGCCCGAGCCACTGGAAATGGAAGTCGGTGAGCGCGGCCACGGCGCGGTCGTCGCGCAGCAGGCGCCACGACGCGGCGGCGACTCCGTCGGGCGTCGAGAGCTCACCGCGCTCGGCGGCATCGAGCAGCGCCTCGTCGGGCAACCCGCCGCGGAAGAGCAGGCCCAGGCGCGCGGCGACCTGCGGACCGGTGAGCGCGACGCGGCCGTCGGCGGCGGCCTCTCCCGGCTCGGCGAGCTCGAGGAAGAACGGCGAGGCGAGCACCGCGGTCAGCGCGAGCGTGGTGCCCTCGCGGACCTCGCGGCCTTCCCACAGCGCGGCGAGCGCCTGTTGCTCGGTCGGCGTGAGCGAGCGCTTCCACGCCCGGCGGGCGAAGCGCGCCACCCCGCCCTGCGCGCACGCGACCGTCAGCGGGTTGCAGCCGAGCAGTTGTTCCACGGCTGGGCTCGCCCTGCGCGCCATCGACTCGGCGGCGGCGAACGCCAGGTCGACGTCGAGCGCCGTCGGCGCCGCGCGCACGTTGGTGGAGAACGGGCCGGCGTGCTCGTCAGCGGGGAAGCGCCACGCAGGCGACTCGGTCCACCCGAGCGGCGCGAAGAGGTCGAGCACCGCGCGGTGGTACTGCGCACGCGTGAGGCGGCGAATCGGCGCCTCGACCTTCGCGCCCGACGCGGCGCTCGGCGCAGGTGCGGGCCCACCCAGGCGCACCGGCGGCGTTTGTCCCGTGCAGGAGAAGAGCACCACGGCCGCGGCCACCAGGAGCGTGCGCACGTCGAGTCCGTGTGCCGACGCCGAGCCGGAATTCATCGACGCGCGTCGTGGATCGCTTCCCCGCACACCGGCAACGAAGCTCGTGCGCCGGAGGTCCGACGGTTAAAGACGCGTCCGTGGCTCCTCGACGATTCCCGTGGCTCTTCGCGCTGTTGCTCTGCGGCTGCCGCACCTTCACTCCGGCGGCGCACCCCATCAAGGCGCCGCCCGACGAGCTGAGCCAACTGCAGGGCGCACAGACGCGCACCTTCGAGCTCGCGACGGCCTTGTGTGACGCGAGCGGCCCGCGCTTCTCCGGCAGCCCCGGCGAAGCGGCCGGCGTCACGTGGGCGGTCACGACGATGAAGGCGCTCGGCCTCTCGAACGTGCACACCGAGGCGGTGACGGTGCCGCGGTGGGTGCGGGGCCGCGAAGAAGCGCGGGTGTTGGCGCCGCTCGACGTGCCGCTCGCGGTGGTGGGCCTCGGGCACTCCACGCCGACGCCGGAGTCGGGCGTGGAAGGCGAGGTCTCCGAGGTGACGTCGATTGATCAGCTCAAGGCCGTCGCGCCGCAGTCGCTGACGGGGAAGATCCTCTTCGTCAACGTGCCGATGCGCCGCACCATCGACGGCGCGGGCTACGGCGAGGTGGCGATGATTCGGCGGCTCGCGGGGCAGCAGGCGTTCGTCGGCGGCGCGGTGGCGGCGTTGATCCGCTCGGTGGGCACTGATCAGACCCGCCTGGCGCACACCGGCTCGCAGGGACCTGACCCGGCGAAGGTCCCCTCGGGCGCGCTGTCGGTGCCCGACGCCGAGCTGGTGCACCGCCTGCTCGCGAAGGGCCCGGTGCGGCTCAAGCTGACGTTGCTCTCGCGCGAAGAGGCGCCGGTCGAGAGCGCCAACGTGGTGGGCGAGGTGCCGGGCCGCGAGAACCCCGAGCAGGTGGTGGTGCTCGGCGCGCACCTCGACTCGTGGGACCTCGGCACCGGCGCGGTCGACGACGCGGCGGGCGTCGCGGCGGTGATGGACGCTGCGCGGTTGCTCCTCACGCTGCCGCGCGTGCCGCGGCGCACGGTGCGCGTGGTGCTCTTTACCAACGAAGAGAACGGGCTCGGCGGCGCGCGCGCGTACGCCAAGGCCCACGAGGGCGAGCTCGCGCAGCACGTGGTCGCGATGGAGTCCGACTTCGGCACCGAGCGCGTTCGCGCGGTGCGGCTGCTCGCGTCAGACACCGCGCGCGCGACGTTCCAGGGCTGGGGCCCGTGGTTCGCGCCGCTCGAGGTGGCGGTCGATGCCGACGGGGCCGAGGGAGGCGCCGACGTGAGCCCGCTCCGCGCGGCCGGCGTGCCGGTGATGGACGCGCGCCAGGACGGCACGCGCTACTTCGACCTGCACCACACTGCGAACGACACCGCCGACAAGCTCGACCCCACCCAGCTGCCGCAGCTCACGCGCACCATCGCGTCGCTGGCGTGGCTCGCCGCCGAGCTGCAGGTCGATTTCGGGCGACTGGCGCCGGCGCAGCGCGAGCGACCGAAGCGCTGACCCCCTCTCCCCGTGGGGAGAGGGTCGGGGTGAGGGGAGTCGCGTGCACGGCGAGCCGACGCCGCGCCGCGAACGTTCGTGCATGCGGGTTTCTCCTCACCCCAACCCTCTCCTCCCCAGGAGGAGAGGGAGTCGGCGTCGTTGTCGTCGTCGTTGCACTCCGCGCGCCGCTGTGGGGTCTGGCCCCACATGGCGAACTCCATCGGTGACGTGACGCTGCGCAAAGGCCCCGACGGGGGCGTGCTGTTCATCGTCGCCGCCGCCGCGTTGGTGTCGGGAGGCTTCGTGGCGATGGCGCTCACGCTGGGCGTCGAGTCCGACGACGTGCTCAAGGTGGTGGGGGCCGCTGCCCTGTGCGCGCTCGCGCTGTTCGGCTTCGTCGCCGCGCTGCGCGACCTCACCGTCATCGGCACCGAGGGCGTGATGAAGCGGACCATCTTCAAGACGACGGTGCTGCGCTTCGACGACGTCACGAGCGTGAAGATGCAGCGCGTGCAGGACGGCTCGTCGCTGAACGCCGACCTCCGCACGGGCGCGAAGGCGCAGTCGACGACGCTGGAGTTGAGCGACGGGCAGCGGTCGATCGAAGTGTCGTCGGGCAGCTTCGGCCCCGACGCGAACCTCGAGTCGGTGGCCGCCGAGCTCAACGAGCGCATCGCGGCGCGGCTGATGGGCCAGCTCGAGAGCGCGGGCACGGTCGAGCTCTTCCCCGGGCTGCAGCTGCGCGAAGGCCGGCTGCAGGGAACGCTGAGCGCCGACGCGGTCGCGGTGCCGGTGAACACCATGCCGCCCGTGGTGAACCCGCCCCGCGCGCCGCTCGACTTCGACGCCGACGATGACGACGTCACGCTGCTGGTGCGCCAGGGCTGGGGCTACTTCAAGCAGGGCGAGCAGGTGGTGGCGGTGGTCTCCGCCGGCGCGAGCAACTTCTACCCCTCGCTCGCGGTGCTCGAGCAGGTCACCGCGTGGCAGTGGACCGAAGGCCCGCGCGCGAGCTGAGAAAACGAAACGGGCGCGCTTCGCAAGGAAGCACGCCCGCTCGGTACCGAACTGCAGCGTTGATCAGCTGAGGAAGTTCGCCATCTGGAACGCGGCGAGCTGCTGCATGTTGTACCGGTCGCCCTGGGCCGCCGGCGAGGTGTCGCCCTTGCGCGGCTGCATGACGGTCGAGATGACGTCGAAGAGCTGGTTGGAGTTGGTCGCCTTGCTCGCGAAGCCGATGACCGAGTCGAGGCCGGTCTTGCTGAGCAGCGAGCCGGCCTTGCCGAGGAGCCCACCGAGCGCGCCGCCGCCGAGGTTGCCGACGAGGCCGCCGATGATGCCCTTGAGGCCCTTGCCGTTCATGACGGCGTCAGCGATGCCGACGACCTTGGCGGCGCCCGCGATGAAGGGACCGACGCCCGGGATGAACGAGGCGATCTTCCCGATGGGCCCGTTGAGAATCTTGCTGGCGAAGCCGACAGCCTTCTTCGCGAAGTTGCCGATGCTCTTGAACGCCTTGCCGATGCCGCCGAGGAAACCCATGGTCGCTCCTGATCAGGAATGGAAGAACTGCGTGAGGTGATTCTCGCCAACTGAGAGCGAAAGTTTCCGCTCGGAGTGCTTCTACAAAGCGTCGTGAATTCAGCCCTTTGTGGGGAAGCGGACCTTCTTCACGGTGTCTTCGAGCTCAGGGTCGACCTTGTCGGGCTTCACCTGATCGCCGCCGGCTGAAGGCATCTCGACGGTGTTCTTCTTGTGGGCGGTGAAGCCGCTGGGCGCCTGACCGGCCTGGATCGCGGCGACGGTGGCGCGCACGTTGGCCTCGATGGCCTCGGCCGACGGCGGCTCGACGCCCATCTTGCGGAGGTCGTCGTCTTTGACGACCGCGAAGAGCGGCTCGGTGTCGCGGTGGTTCATGAAGTAGCCGATCTGGTTCACGAACTCGTCGAGGCTCACCTCGAGCGAGGCCGCCAGCTTCGCCACGTTCGGGTCGGAGAGAATCTTCGCGCGCAGCTCGGCCGAGATGGGTGGGGCCTGGTCGAGCTGATCCATCTGCGGGGCCTTCGATTCCGGCGCGGCGTCGTCGCTCATGACGGCGGACCCTAGCTCCCTCTCCCCCCGCAGGGGAGAGGGTTGGGGTGAGGGGAGACGCAGCGAGCGCGCGTGGTGGCAATCCGCGCTCGCCGTGACGCAGCGCCCCTCTCGCCGTCGGGAAGTCGCACGAGCGTGGGTTGATTTTCCCCTCACCCCGACCCTCTCCCCCGCGAGGGGAGAGGGAGTTTTTTGCTCACGCCTTCACGCGCCGCTCGACGACCAACCCGTGCTTCTGCATCAGCCGGTACATCGTCACGCGATTGATGCCCGCGACCTTCGCCGCCGCGTCGACCTTGCCACCATGCGCCTGCAGCAAATCGGCGAGGTACCGCTTCTCGGGCGGCCCGACCCACACCTCGCGCCACTGGGCCAGCGTGCGCACCGGCGCCTCGACCGCCACCGCCTGCACTGGGCTCCCGCTCTTCGCCGGCGCGCCCCGCATCAGCTTCGGCAGGTCCTCGACCTGCACCGTCTCGCCGCGCGCCATGATGACCGCGTGCTCGATGGAGTTCTTCAGCTCGCGCACGTTGCCGGGGAAGTCCCACGCGGTGAGCACCGCCATCGCGTCGGGGCTGATGGCCGACACCTTGCGGTGGTGCTTCTGCGCCGACTGCTGCAGGAACACCTGGCTCAAGATGGGTAGGTTGTCCTTGTACGTGCGCAGCGCGGGCAGCTCGACGGTAATAACGCCCACGCGGAAGAACAGGTCGTCGCGAAATTTTCCCTCCTTCACCATCTGCGGGAGGTTGCGGTTGGTCGCGCACACGAAGCGCACGTCGACCCGCCCCGGCGCAGCGTTGCTCCCGAGCGGCGTCACCTCGCCCTGCTCGATGGCGCGCAAGACCTTGGCCTGCAGCATCAGCGGCAGCTCGCCGAGCTCGTCGAGGAACAGCGTGCCCCCGTCGGCCTTCTGGAACTCACCGACCTTGTCGAACGTGGCGCCGGTGAACGCGCCCTTCACGTGCCCGAAGAGCACGCTCTCGAGCATCGTCTCGGGAATCGCCGCGCAGTTCACGGTGACGAACGGCTTGCCCGCGCGCTTGCTGTTGAAGTGAATCGCGCGCGACACGAGGTCCTTGCCGGTGCCGCTCTCGCCGGTGACCAGCACGGGCGCGTCGGTCGGTGAGACCTGCTCGAGCTTGCGTTCGACCTCGTGCCAGCCCGGCGAGAGGCCCTTGATGACGAACGGCCTCCCGTCGGCCCGCGTCTGCCGCGCGAGCGAGGCGCGCCGCAGGTACTTCGCGGAGATCGACGCCACCTCTTCGAGCGCGAAGGTGTGCGCGTAGTCGAACGCGTCGTGCTCGGTCGACGACACGGTGAGCACGCCCATCGGCTTGCCCTGCCACGGAATCGGCACCGCGAGCACCGAGCCCACGTCGAGGAAGTACCGCGCGTAGTTCGGATCTTTCGCGGTGTCGTTGCAGAGGTACGGGCTCGCGTTGAGGAAGCACGAGAGTGCGATGCCGTTGCTGCGCCCGTCGTGCCGCGGCTTGAGCACCGTGCCCGTGCCCGGCAGCGCGACGATGACGCCGTTCACCATGTGGAAGTCGACGACCAGGCCCTTCGCCTTGGCGTCCCACAGGAAGACCGCGCCGTGCCGGGTCGCCGTGCGCTCGCAGGCCACCTCGACCAGGCGGCGGGCCAGCGACTCCATGTCTGCGGAATGAAGCTGGAGCTCGGTGTCTGAGAGATACATTCGTAGCCGACGAATATCAGTTGTTGCATCGACGCAACACTCCACCGCCTCGCTTCTTCGTTCTTTCAATGGGTTGTGGGTTTGTCCGGCGTGGCACGTCCCCTGCTCTCCCAGCACGCATCCTCGCAGCAACGAAAGAACACACCATGAACACCCTCCGCGCTTCGCTCCTGATGCTGTCCCTCACGCTGGTTGCCTGTGGCCCTGCCGACGCCGTCATCGACGGCGAGGACACGGGCACGATGGACGCGGAGGCCGAGCTGGCCGCGACGACCGGCAAGTTCGAGACCTTCCAGGGCAAGGACGGCCGCTACTACTTCCACCTCCTCGCGGGGAACGGCGAGAAGGTGCTGGCGAGCCAGGGTTACTCGTCGGCGCACTCGGCGCTCGACGGCGTGTCGTCGGTGAAGACCAACGGCGCGAACCCGATGCGCTACCTGCAGCGTGAGGCCAGCGACGGCAGCCGCTACTTCGTGCTGGCGGCGGGCAACGGCGAGATCATCGGCGTCAGCCAGATGTACTCGAGCGCCTCGAACAGCGAGCGCGGCGCGGCGGCGGTGCAGAAGGTCGTGGCGAACATCGTCTCGACGGGCGCGGCGTCGGCGGTCGACACCCACTTCGAGACGTTCAAGGGCCTCGACGGCAAGTACTACTTCCACCTGAAGGCGAACAACGGCGAGATCGTGCTGCAGTCGCAGAGCTACACCACCAAGGCCAGCGCCACGAACGGCATCGCCTCGGTGAAGCTCAACGGCCAGAACACCACCCGCTTCGAGGTGCGTGACGCGGCGGACGGCAGCTCGTACTTCGTGCTGAAGGCGGCGAACGGCGCGGTCATCGGCCGCAGCGAGATGTACGCCAGCCGCTCGAACGCGCAGGACGGCACCGCGGTGGTGCAGCGCCTGGTGACCGAGGCGAAGTAAGCCTCCTCGCAGCAACGGGGGACAGAACGCTCGGGGTGCCAAAAGGGGGCACTCCGAGCGTTTTGCTTTTGCGGGTCAGTGCACCAGGTCAGTTGGTGGTGCGCTTGCGGAACGTCGCCGGCACGCCGCCCTTCACCGCGAGGGTGGCGCCGATCTTCGGCTCGAGCGGCCCGGTCTCGGTGGGCACGAGCTGGCCGCGCTGGTGGAGCATCGCGAGCACCACGGTGGCTTCGAGCAGCGCGAAGTGGTTGCCGATGCAGACGTGCGGGCCGGCGCCGAAGGGCACGTACCGGTACTTCCACGACGCGGCGTCGATGGAGCTGTCGGTGACGAAGCGCTCGGGCTTGAACGCCTCGGGCTCGTCCCAGTTGGCCGCGAGGTGGTGGGTGGTGAAGGGCGCGAGGCCCTCGAAGACACCGAGCTCCACGGCGAGCCCGCGAAGAAGGGCACCATCGTCACCCTCGCGCACGAACATCCACGCCGGGGGCGCGACGCGCAGCACCTCGCGGAGCACCGCGCCGACGTACGGCAGCTTCGGCAGGTCGTCGTGCTGCATCGCCCGCGCACCGAGGACGGCGTCGAGTTCCTGCTGCACGCGTGCGTTCGCCTCGGAGTGCCGGTGGAGGAGCGCGATGGTCCACGTGAGGAGGTTCGCGGTCGTCTCGTGGCCCGCGAAGAAGATGTTCATCAGCTCGTCGCGCAGCTGGCGGTCGCTCATGCCGGTGCCCGTCTCGGGGTCGGTCGCGCGCAGGAGCATGGTGAGGAGATCATTCGGCGCGTCGGCCTGGCCGCGCCGCGCGTCGATCAACGACTGGATTCGCTCGTCGAGGAACTTCACCTGCGCCTTGAACTCGAGGTGCAGCGGGGTGGGCACCCAGAGCGGCAGGCTCAGCGGGTTGGTGGCGAGCGAGCCGACGAAGGACTCGACGACCTCGAAGGCGTGATCAATCTGCTCGATGTGGCCGGCGAGCGAGTTCGAGAACATCGCGCGCACGATGACGTCGCGCGTGATGCGCATCATCAGCTTGCGCACCGGCACGGCTTCTCCGTCTTTGAGCGCGTCGAGCGACGGCGCGGTGGCGGTCTGCACCACCTCGACCCAGTTGGGCGCGTGCGAGCGGTGAAACGCCGGCTGCATGGTGCGGCGCTGCGTGAGCCACAGCGGCGGGTCGCTCATCGGCAGGCCGTTGCCGAGCATCGGGCGAATCGCGTCGATGGCCGAGCCGCGGCCCCAGGCCTTGGCGTTCTTCTGCAGCACCTGCTGCAGCGCCTCGGGCGAGCTGAGCACGCTCAAGGTGATGGGGCCGAGGCCGACGCGGAAGTCGGGGCCGAGCGAGCGCGCGGTGTCGACGAAGAACGCGGGGCCGTTCTTCGCCATCGCGCGCAGGTTGCCGAGGGTGAGGGTCTCTTTGCGGAGCGGGAGCGGCACGGCAGTGAGGTCTAGTCCACCGGCACGAGTGCGACGACGAGCTTGAGCGCGGTGGCGGGAAGGCGTGGGCAACAGCACTTGCTGCGTCTCCCCTCACCCCAACCCTCTCCCACGGAGGAGAGGGAGCTGGTGACTTCGCTGCGTCGGCGTTCTTTGCTCGCGCGCGGTGCTGCCCGGCGACCTCCTCGTCTTCTCTGACACGACCGTCGAGCGGCTGACGAACCGCCGCGTGGTGGGCACCTCGTTCGCGTGCGCCGTCGCGGTCGCCGCGTTTCTCATCTCGCACTGGGGTCAGCACGCGCTCGGCATCACGCCCACGCTCGCGTCGGTGGTGACGGTCATCTGGCTGTCAGACCTGGTGCTCTTCGCGTTCATCGCGCGGCCCATCGCCGTCGACCCGGCGTTCGCGTGGGTGCGCCTGCTCTTCTTCGCCAACCGGCTGCTGATCGCCTTCGTGTACGGCGCCGCGTCTGACTTTGAGCTGAGCCCGGCGTGGCTGTTCTGCGTGCCGGTGCTGGTGCTCATCGCGACGCTGCGGCCCCACCGCGCGCCAGCGGTGTTGGTGCTGACCGCGGCGTCGCCCCTCGTGTTGCGCTTGTTGCTCGCGCACGCGCCGAGCACGCGCTCGTTGTTCGCCGCCGCGGTGGTCGGGGTCGGGTCCGCGGCGCTGCTGGGGTGGCTGTCGCGCCGCCACGACGCGTTGGCGAGCGCGAGCACCCCGCAGCGATTGGACCACGAAGAGCGCGCGCTCCGCCGGCAGCTGCTCGACGCGGTGTCGCCCTCGCTCTCGCTGCACGACTGGCTCTCCGGGCCGCTGCTCGCGGCGCGTACGCAGCTCGACGCGGCGCGCGAGTACGCAGAGGCGTCACGGTCCGTCGAGACGGTGCTGCAGCTGCTCGGGCCGTTGGTCGACGGGCGCGCGAAGGCTTCTGCCGGGCCGTGGACCGAGGAGCTGACGCACCTGCTCGCGCCGTGGAACGTGTCGGTGCGCGTGAAGACGTCGGCGGGGGCCGAGCAGCTGCCGTCAGCCGAGCAGGCGGTGCTGGCGTCGCTCGCGCGCGATGCGGCCTACGACCTGGCGCGCCGGCATGACGGGGCGCAGCTGGAGCTCGCCGCTGACGCCGATGCCGACTCGGTGTCGGTGACGCTCAGCCTGCGCGAGCGCGAGGGCGTCGCAGAGAGGACCGGGCGGTCGCTGCGCAACCTGCGGTTTCGGGTGTGGACGTTCGGCGGCGCGGTC
The DNA here is from genome assembly GCA_046351675.1 of Myxococcaceae bacterium. GTDB lineage: Bacteria > Myxococcota > Myxococcia > Myxococcales > Myxococcaceae > Archangium_A. The sequence continues at coordinate 414,408 of JAXLYB010000002.1, read as the reverse complement.
GAGCCGTTGGCCGAGGGTGGGCTGCGCGTGCGGTGGCCGCGGCGTCATGGCGCGCGGAGCTGGGGGCTGGTGGCCGTCGGCGCGGTGGCGTTCGCCGTGCTCGCGGCCGTGTTGAGCCATGACGCGGAGTCGCTCGTGATGCTCACCGTGGTGTGCATGTCGACGGCGGTGGTGGCCGGGCCGGTCGCGGCGGCGCGGCGGAATTTGTTTCTGAGCTCGACGGTGCCGGTGTTGGAGCAGCGGGTGTCCGCGCGGCTCGCGGCGGCGCGGGAGTCGTTGCGGGCGGCGCATGTCGCGGGGTCGGTGGCCGAGGTGCGGGTGGCGCTCGATCGGTTGGGGGCGGAGATGGCGGAGGCGTTGATCGATGCCGAGGAGCATGGGCTTCCGTCGGTCGTGGGGGTTGATCATCGGCGGCTGCTCGATTGATCACAGCCCCTCTCCCCGGCCCTCTTCGCAGGGAAAGGGAGTTCCTAGCCGAAGAGCTTGAGCCTCAGCGCCTTCGCCGTCGCCTCGCTCTTGCTGTGCACGTCGAGCTTTGCGTACAGCCGCTCGACGTAGGTGCGCACCGTCGAGAGGCTCACGCCCAGCCGCAGCGCGACCTGCTCGTACGTGAAGCCGTCGGCCAGCCCGCGCAGCACGTTCAGCTCGCGCTTCGAGAGCGTGCCCGCCGCCGACGCTGGATAGTGGTGCTCGAGCAGCAGCCGTGCGACGCGACTCGAGAGGGGGCTGCCGCCTCCGAGCGCGTCGGTGATGGCTGACGGCAAGCGCTCGGTCAGCTCGTACTTGAGCACGTAGCCGACGCAACCCGCCTCGAGCGCCGCGAAGACCCACGACGGCCCCGCGTGCGCGGTGAGGGCCACCACCTTCGCGTCGGGTGCCGCAGCCCGCATCGCAGTCAGCGCGTCGAAGCCCGGCGTGCCCTCGAGTTCGAGGTCGAAGAGCACCAATTCCCCGAGCGTGCCCTGGCGCGCGTGGCTCACGGCCTGGGTCGCCTTGCTCAGCGGAGTGACTTCGTGGCCGAGGCGTTGGAGCAGCGCCGTCGTCGCGGCGCGGGTCGTGGCGTCATCTTCGACGAGCGTCAGCCTGGCCATCGCGTCGGAGGAACATCCGACATGTGCCGTCAAACGCGCCAGTGCAAAGTGCCAGCTTTCGCAACGAAGGGGAGGCGTCGCAATGAGGCGGATCTCGTCGCTGGTGGCGGTCGTGTTTCTCGCGGGCTGTCCAGGAAGCAACGGGACCGACGGCGGCACCGGTGGGGGTGCAGCGACGGGAGGCGGCTCGGCGACGGGCGGCGGCGGCGGCGCGACCGGTGGCGGGGGGACCACCGGCGGGGGGACCACCGGCGGTGGTGGCGCGGTCGATTCCGGAGTGGACGCCGGCACCGTGGACCTCACGCAGTTCTGCCGCACCTTCCGCACCGCCGCGTGCGAGCAGTTGGTGATGTGCGGCCAGATGTCAGACCGCGCGCAGTGCGAGCTGGTGCTCTCGCGCACCGGCTTCTCCGACGAGTGCGCCGCGAGCCTCGCGCCACGCGTCGACGCGGGCTCGGTGCACGTCGACGCCGCGAAGATGGCCACGTGCGTCGCCGCGCTGAACCAGGACTGCAGTGTCTCGGTGCGCGACCTCGGTTCGTTCTTCGCGTTCGTCGAGCGCGACCCGGCGTGCAAGGGCGCCGTGGCCGGCACGCGGCAGATCAACCAGACGTGCGGCACGACGACCGAGTGCGTCGACGGCGCGATGTGCGCGACCGACGCCGGCGCGTGCCCGGGGCTGTGCGTCGCCGCGGTCTCCGCGGGCCTGCTGCTGACCGGGTCTGATCAACGCTGCACCAGCGGCACGCAGCTCGCGAGCGACCTGAGCTGCCAACAGGTGCGCACCCGCACGCAGGCGTGCACCACCGATGCGGGCGTCATCCTCCCGTGCGGCACGGCCGACGTGTGCCGCGCCGACGACGCGGGGACGCCGCGTTGCCTCGCGGGGCTGCCCATCAACTCCGCGTGCGACACCTCGCTCGGCGAGCCGTGCGGCCCGGGCACGTACTGCCGCCTGCCTTCCGATGGCGGCGCGGGCGTGTGCGACACCTTTGGCGGCGTCGGCGCGACGTGCGTGCGCAGCGACTTCTTCCCGGTCAACTGCAAGGGCGACCTGCGCTGCGAGCCGTCGAGCGATGGCGGCGCGAGCTTCTGCCGCGCGCCGACGCGGATGATCAACGAGGCCTGCTCCTTCAACGACTCCAACTTCTGCGCGGCCGACTTCTACTGCGCGAGCGGCAGCGGCGGCGGCGGCGACACGTGCCAGGCGCTCCGCGCGCTCAACGCGAACTGCGACGCCACAGACTCGTGCGTCGCGGGGTTGGCGTGCCTCGGCCTGGGCACGCCTGATGGCGGCCACTGCGCGGTGCGCCACGCGGCGGGCCAGAGCTGCTTCAGCGGCCTCGACTGCGAGCCGGGCCTCGAGTGCAACGGGCTGGGGACCTGCGTCGCGCCGTGCCTGCCGTGAGGACCACCATGCGCGCACTCCCTGGTCTGCTCTGCGGTCTCCTCGTCGCGTGTTCCCAACCCGGGCCGACCGGGCCGGCAGGTCCCGCTGGTCCCACGGGGCCGACCGGGCCTGCAGGTCCCGCGGGGGCAGACGGCGCGATGGGCGCTCCCGGGGCGATGGGCGTCAAGGGAGACACAGGTGACAAGGGCGACCCGGGCGCTCCTGGTGCTCCCGGCGCGCCTGCCTCGACGACGCGGCCGTGGGGAGACGGCAGCGCCGGCGCGATGAACGTCACCACCTCGCAGGTGCTGATGGCGACCAACCTGCAGTTCACCGACTTCACCGTGCCCGCGGGCGTCACGCTCACCGTCGGCTCCGGCACCGTCATTCGCTGCTCGGGCACCTTCACCAACCTCGGCACCATCGTCGTGGAGCAACCGCTGCGCTCGACCTTGACCGAGACGCCCCACGGCATGGCGTTCTCTCCAGCGAGCAACGGGCTCGGCTCGAACGGCGGCGGTGGCGGCGTGGGGTTGTCGGCCGCCGCGTCGCGTCAGCTGCGCGTGCCAGGCGTCTTCGGCGGCGGGGCGGGTGCGGGCGGCGAGTCGATCGGCATCAACGGCTTCGCCGGCAGGGGCGGTGGCACCTTCACCGTGCTCTCTCGCGGCGCGCTCAGCTCGAGCGGCGCGATTCGCGCGAACGGCTCGAACGGCGGCACCAACGGCGTCGGTGGGGGTGGTGGCGGCGGCGTGGTGTTGCTGGCGTCGAAGACGTCGGTGACGGTGAGCGGTGTGGTCGACGTGACGGGCGGCTTCGGCACCAACGCGAACAGCTTCGCCGGCCCGAGCGGAGGCGGAGGCGGCGGGTTGATCAGCCTCGCGGCTCCGGTGATCAACACCAGCGGCAGCACGCTCGGTGTCTCAGGCGGCGGCGCTGGCGCGACCGGAGTGACCGGCGGCTCCGCGGCGGGCGGCTCGGGCGGCGGCGCGAGCGTCGGCAACGGCGGCAACGGCGGGTTCGCGCTCGGGGCCGGCCAGATGTCGGGCGCGGCGGCCGGCGGGGCAGCCGGCGCCATCGTCACCTTCCAGTTCGACCCGAGCGACGTGCTCTAGCTCACTGCCGCGTGACGCTCTGCGGGGACGGCCCGAGGCTGCGGTTGCCCGCGCCGTCTTCGAGCGAGAGGTAGATGAACTTCACGCCGAGGCTCGTGTTGAGCAGCTGGTACTGAATCGGCGTGACGAAGGGCTGCGGCGCCGAGAAGTTCGAGCCGTCTTCGCTCACCCGGTACGACACGATGCCGCTGACGTCGGCCTGCGCGGTGACGTTGAGCGTGATGGCGGTCGAGGTGGTGGTCACCAGGCCGCCGTCGCTGATGCCGTTGATGTCGAAGGTGAACGACGGGCCCTGCGTGTCGAGCGTGATGGTCTTCGTCACCATGTTCGAGAACTGGCCGGCGCTGTCTTGCAGGTAGACGTTCACCGACTTCACGCCGTCACCGGTCGTCAGGAGGATGGTGCCGCTGTTGAGGTCGCGGTTCGCGCAGTCGGTGACCACCAGGCTGCCCGACCAGCAGATGAAGGTGGTGATGGACGGACCCGTGCCGATGCCCTCGAGGGGAGTGACCGACATCGAGCGGTTGCGCGTGAAGGGGACGTTGGGCACGAAGAGGAAGTCGTTGAGCACCGGCGGCGTGGTGTCGACGTCGATGGTGTCGAAGGCCGCCGCCGTGGCGACCGAGTCCTGCACCTCGACGTAGACCGAGCGCGTACCCGGCGTGCTGGGGCTCAAGGTGTACTGGAAGCCCGCATCGGCGATGGGCGCGAACGGCAAGAAGGCGCCCGTGAAGCTGTTGGTGTTCGACACGCGGTAACCCGTCACCGCGCCGTTGGTCGAGGTGGCGTTCACGTTGACGAGCACGTTCGGGCTGGTGGTCGCCGGGCGGCCGTTGTTGATCACCACCTGCACCGAGAGGCTCGTCTGGGGAATCGTGAAGGCTGCCGCGACTCCGCCGGCGTAGGCCGACCACTCGCTCGAGTTGCCCGTGGCGTCGGTGCCGCGGATCTGCCACTTGTACGGGCCCGGGTTGAGCGTCGGGTGCGGCAGCGTGATGGTGGTGCCCGAGGGGACGAAGGGCGAGGTCGCCGTCGGAGTGCCGGTGAAGGGCTGCGAGAAGGCCTGCACTTCGATTTGCAGCGCGACGCTCGCGTCTTCGGGGTCGATGGGCGTGGCGCGGAAGGAGATCGGCTGCACGGGCACGCTGCCGCCGAAGTTGATGGACCCGCCGTCGGGGTGGAGCTGATCAGACGTGGGCACGATGGGTGGCTCGCCGGCGTCGAACTCGACGGCCGCGTCCATGCCTCCACCGCCGCCGGTCGCCGAGCCGCCGCCGGTCGCTGCGCCACCGCCGCCCGTCGCTGCGCCACCGCCCGTCGCCGCACCGCCACCACCCGTCGCGGCGCCACCACCCGTCGCGGAGCCGCCACCCGTCGCGGCGCCACCACCCGTCGCGGCGCCGCCACCCGTTGCGGAGCCGCCACCCGTTGCGGAGCCACCGCCGGTCGCTGATCCACCGCCGGTCGACGTGCCGCCTCCGCTGCCGCCCGTCGCACCGCCGCCGCTTCCGCCGCCGACGCCTCCGTCGTCTCCCGACGGGCCGGAACACGAGAACGCGACCACCACGACTCCCAGGACCAGGATCGAGCGCATCGGGCCAGTATCGAGAGCGCGCCACCGACTCGTCTTGTCGGATGCCTTATCGACACGCGGGGCGCCGAGCTGAAAACTTGAGCAGTCACCTGACCACCCGTACAGTCCACCCACTGAACGGGAGAGCAGCCGCATGGACGTGACGTTTTCGAAGGCGCGGACGACGCCGTGGGACGCAGTGAGTGGGGTCGACGGGCTGCTCGCGCAGTGGCGACGCGACCGCAAGGTGTGGGACCACGTGGTGCTCGACGAGCTGCTCGAGGGCAGCGGCCCGAAGCACGCGGCGATTCCCGAGGCGCTCGATGGTCGGTTGCGCGCGGCGCTGCAGAAGCGAGGCGTCAGCTCGCTCTACTCGCACCAGGCGCACGCGGTGGAGCTCGCGCTCGCGGGCAAGGACTTCGTGGTCGCGACGCCGACCGCGTCGGGCAAGTCGCTCTGCTACGTGCTGCCGGTGCTGCAGGCGCTGGCGACGAAGCCCGACGCGCGCGCGCTCTTCCTCTTTCCGACGAAGGCGCTGTCGAGAGATCAAGAAGAGTCGGTGCGCTCGCTGATGAAGGACGCGGGGCTCGACCAGGGCGCCATCACCTTCGACGGCGACACACCGGGTGACGCTCGCCGCGCGGCGCGTGAACGCGGCGGCATCATCTTGAGCAACCCCGACATGCTCCACGCCGGCGTGTTGCCGCACCACGCGGGCTGGTCGCGCTTCTTCGCGGGCCTCGAGTACGTGGTGGTCGACGAGCTGCACGCCTACCGCGGCGTCTTCGGTTCGCACCTCGCCAACGTCTTGCGCCGGCTCGACCGCGTGGCGCGCTTTCACGGCGGCAAACCGAAGTACCTCATGGCCTCGGCCACCATCGGCAACCCGAAGGAGCACGCCTCGAAGATGCTCGGCCGCCCCGTCGAGCTGGTGACCGCGTCCGGCGCGCCGCGGGGAGATCGCCGCGTGCTCCTCTACAACCCGCCGGTGCTCAACGCCGAGCTGGGCGTGCGGCAGTCGTACGTGAAGGCCAGCGCGCGGCTCACCACCGACCTCGTGAAGGCCGGCGTGCCGACGCTGCTCTTCGGGCAGTCGCGGAATTCGGTCGAGGTGATGCTCAAGTACGTGCGCGACGCGCTCGAAGAAGCGCGGCTCTCGCCCGAGTTGGTGCAGGCGTACCGCGCGGGCTACCTCCCGCAGCAACGGCGCGACATCGAGGGCCGGCTGCGCAGCGGTGACGTGCGGTGCGTGGTGGCGACGAGCGCGCTCGAGCTGGGCATCGACGTCGGCTCGCTCGATGCGGTGGTGTGCGCGGGCTGGCCCGGCTCGGTCGCGGCGCTGTGGCAGCGCTTCGGTCGTGCGGGTCGGCGCCAGGGCACGTCGCTGTCGCTGCTCGTCACCTCGAGCGCGCCGGTGGATCAATACGTCGCGAGCACCGCGAAGGACCTGCTGGCCGCGCCCATCGAGCAGGCGCGCATCGACCCCGACAACGTCGAGATTCTCGTGCAGCACCTGAAGTGCGCGTCGTTCGAGCTGCCCTTCGAGAGCGAGGAGCCGTTCCGCGACGTGAAGAGCGAGCAGGTGCGCGAGGTGCTCGAGTACTTGAGCTCGCACCAGGTGGTGCACGCCGCGTCATCTCCTTCCGGCAAGTCGACCTGGCACTGGAGCACCGACGCGTACCCCGCCAACGACGTCAGCCTGCGCAGCGTGGGCTGGGACAACTTCGTGGTGGTCGACCTGAGCACTGATCACACCATCGCCGAGATGGACTGGCGCTCGACGCACACCATGCTGCACGAGCAGGCCATCTACCAACACGATGGGCGGCAGTTTCAGGTCGAGCGGCTCGACTTCGAGAACCACAAGGCCTTCGTGCGGCCCGTGGAGCCCGACTACTTCACCGACGCGATGACGTACACGAAGGTGACGGTGCTCTCGCGCGCGCAGGAGGAGAAGCGCACGCGGCTCGAGCTCGGCGCGGGGGACGTGTCGGTCGTCGAGCGCGTCGTCGGGTACAAGAAGATCAAGTTCCACACGCATGAGAACGTTGGCTACGGCGACGTGCGGCTGCCCGAGATGCAGATGCACACCACGGCCTTCTGGCTGACGGTGCCCGAGGCGCTGCTGCAGCGGTTGATCAGCGAGGGCGCGGGCACGCGGCCGGACCTGCTCGATGCGCTCACCGGGTTGAACGCGGTGCTGCACACGGTGGCGGCGGTGGGGTTGATGATTGATCCGCGTGACCTCGGGCGGTGCATGGGGAGCCGTGATGGGTCGGGCTCTCGCGGGGACGCCGTGTATGAGCCGACGCTCTTTCTTTATGACCACGTTCCGGGCGGGGTCGGGCTCGCGTCGCGGTTGTTCGATGAGCGGTCGCGGTTGCTGAGTGGCGCAGGGGAACTGCTGGCGCGGTGTGCTTGCGAGCAGGGGTGTCCTTCGTGCGTGGGGCCCACTGGCGTCGAGCGGGTGGGGCGCAAGCGGTTGGCGCTTCAGGTGCTCGAGGCGTTGATGGCGGTTGATGCGTGAGCAGCGTGACTCCCCTCACCCCGACCCTCTCCCCAGGGGGAGAGGGGGTTTTGACGGCTCGGTTGCGGCGGCTCGCTCCGCCTGGGCCAAGGTACTTGTCGCCGGGTCCGCGTGGGCGGCCGCATGCGCTCGATGCGCTCATCGCCCCTCGCGAGACGGCGTTCGGCTCGCTGCACCTCGTCGAACGCTCGGCGGAGTGGCGTGCGCTGTCGGCTTCGTCGGTGGCGGCGTTGGCGCTGTCGGCTGACGCGCTCGACCTCTCGCGGCCGCTCTTCTTCGACACCGAGACGACGGGCTTGCACGGCGGCACCGGGACCGTGCCGTTTCTTCTCGGGATTGCGCGCGTCGAAGGCGAGGCGTGCACGGTGGCGCAGGTGCATTTGCCGTCTCCGGGCGCCGAGCGGCCGATGCTCGAGTGGCTGTCGGCGCAGCTCGCGCAGGCCACGGTGTTGATCAGCTTCAACGGCAAGAGCTTCGACTGGCCGCTGCTGCGTGCGCGCTTCGTGATGAACCGGCTGCCGCCGCCGCGCGAATTGCCGCACGTCGACCTGCTCCACTGCGCGCGGCGCGTCTTCAAGCACCACCTCGACGAGCTCACCCTCGCCTCGCTCGAGCGGCGCGTGCTGGGCGTGCACCGCCGGGCGGACATCGCGGGCGCGTTGATTCCCGCGGCGTGGTTCGACTTCCTGCGCACCGGCCGCGTGGCGGTGCTCTCGCGCGTGCTGGAACACAACGAGCGCGACGTGCGGTCGATGGTCGAGCTGGTGCAGCGGTTGGTCGCCGCGTGGGAAGGGCGCGCGGCGCTCACTCCGGCGACAGCGCTCGGGCTCGCCGAGGTCGCGGTGCGCTCAGGCGACGCCGAGAAGGCGAAACTCTTCCTCGCGCAGGCGGTCGCGGCGCCCGGCGAGGTGGGCGGCGCGGCGTTGTCGCTGAAGGCCGAGCTGCTGCGCCGCAAGGGCGAGTTCGCGGCGTCGCTCGAGGTGTTGCTCGAGGCCGTGCACCGCGCTGCGGCTCCGGCGGCGCTGCACCTGCGGCTCGCGAAGCTCTACGAGCACCGGATGTCAGACCCGGAAGCAGCGAAGCGACACGCGCTGCTGGCGGGTGAAGTCGAGGCGCCCGAGCGTCACGTGGCCCGGCTCGCGCGACTCGAGCGCAAACGCGTACTGAAGTTCCCTCTCCTCTGAAGAGGAGAGGGTCAGGGAGAGGAGTAGACCGTCGAAGCGACCACCTGCGCGAGCCGCGAGCAGCAGGGTTTTCTCCTCACCCCAACCCTCTCCTCCTCGGGAGGAGAGGGAGCTCTGACAGCTCAGAGCAGGATGATCAGCAGCATCACCGCGAAGAAGATCGGGAACAGCAGCGCGCCGCGCTTGTCGAACGCGAGGTACTTCGCTTCCTGCTGTTGGTAGTGCAGGCCGAGGCTGCGCACTGTGCCCGCGAGCGAGAGCAGAATCATCGACAGGCAGAGGTAGACCACCTTGTCGGCGACCGTCGGGTAGTTCAGGTCGGGCAGCTGGGTGCCGAGCGCGATGGTGCCCGCGGCGCCGGCGAAGAGCGCGCCGACCGAGACCGACACGCGGGGGCTGGCATCCTTCGGGCGAATGAAGAACGCGCACCACGACGCGAGCACCGAGATGAGCAGCGCGAAGACCGTCTTGAAGAAGCGCGCCACGCCGCGGCGCTCGGCCTGGATCTTCACCGTGTAGCGGCTGAACTGCGTGTCGACGTTGGTGCCCAGCGCCGTGTCGCCGTAGTTCGAGTGGTAGCTGTGCGGCGTCACCTCGGCCTTGAGGCCCGTGACCTCCCAGCCGCTCACCTTCACGCCCGGGTCGACGCCCTGGTTCACCGCGTCAGGCACGAAGTTGACGGTCTTGACGTCGAACTCCGCGTCTTCGATCGACAGCTCGAGCTCGTGGTCGTCGAACGGGAAGCGGTGCAGGTCCCACTGCTGGTGCACCACGGCGTTGATGCGCGCGGCCGCGTAGTCGTACCCGTCGGGCTGCTTCTTCTTGATGACGTTGGTCTTGCTGGTGACGCGGCCGTCCATGATCTCGAACGCGTCGAGCGGGCTCTGGTCGCGGCCCTTCGAGCGGAACCACAGCCAGAAGTCGACCGTGTAGCTGTTGGTCTTCAGGTCGATGGAGTTGACCTGCACCACGTAGACGCCGACCGTGACGGGCGTCGGGCCGCTCGGGGCAGCCGGCGCCGGAGCAGGAGCGGCGGCGGGCGGCGGGGCGGGGACGGAAGCGTCGGTGGCATCGGCGGTGGGGCCGGCCGCGAGAACGAGCAGCGCGAGGGAGAGCATGAGCGCGCCGTTCTACCTCGCCGCGCAGTCAGGCGCGCGGATGACGTGGTGTCGGTGCGGGCGGTGCCGTCATGTGTCCGCTCGATGCCCAGACCCGTTCGCCCTCGCCGCTCCACGCGGTGTACGAGCGTCCGGATGATCTCTCGCGCCGCCTCGTGGTGGCCGATGAGCTGCTGGCCGCGGGCGACCCGCGCGGGGAGTTCATCGCGCTGCAGTTCGAGTCGTCGGCGCGCTCGCGCAAGCGTGCCCAGAAGCTGCTGCAGCGCCACCGCGCGGCGTGGCTCGGGGCGCTGGAAGACGTCGTCGTCTCGGGGTCCGACGTGTGGCGGCACGGGTTCCTCGTCAGCGCGGCGGTGCGCCTGAGTGGGCACCGCGTCGACGAGCCGTCGTGGGCGACCGTCGAGGACCTGCTGGTGATGGTCTCGAACTTCACGCCGTATGAGCTCGCGTCGCCGTGGCTCAAGTCGTTGCGGGCGGTGCGGGTCGGGTATGAGCCGACGCGGCGGTGGGTGACGGCGCGCGAGGCGCAGCGCGATCTGGCGGCGGTGTCGCGGGAGTTGGAGCGGGGCGGGCGGGTGAAACTGGTGACTCCGCACTTCTGACCCTTGATCCAGATCAAGTCGTCACTCTGGACCTCGTGCTGTGAAGCGCGGCCCATGAACACCGGCTCCCTCCACCCCCCTGAGCGGCACACCAACGGCCGCATGTTCGAGAGCAACTTCCTCGAGTTCTTCTCGAAGGTGCACCCCGCGGCGCCGTTCATTCTCTGGGTGCCCATCGCCATCGCGCTGCCGACGTGGGCGCTGTGGTCGGGCGTCACCACCTGGACCGCCGCCGCGCTCTTGATGCCGCTGGGCTTCGTGTCGTGGCAGGCCACCGAGTACTTCGCGCACAAGAAGCTCTTCCACTGGGTCGGCATCGGGCCCATCTCGCGCCGCTTTCACGAGATCGTGCACGGCTTCCACCACCGTTACCCGGATGATCCGCAGCGCCTGGTCATGCCGTTGTCGGTGAGCATCTCCATCGCGCTGCTGGTGGGTGGCGCGCTGTGGCTGTTCGACGCGCCGCAGGTCACCGTGCCGTGGTTCAGCGGGTTCCTCTGCGGCTACCTCTTCTACGACTTCATGCACTGGTCGACGCACTTCCGCCCGCCGCTCACGCGCTGGGGCCGCATCATGCGCGCGCACCACATGGCGCATCACTTCGCCGACGTGGACAAGAACTTCGGCATCAGCAACCGGTGGGTCGACTCGCTGCTCGGCACCAAGCTCGAGCGGCACGTCACGCACGACCGTTGACGACGGTGGGGAGGGGCTCTTCCCGGGGCGCGGGGGGCGCCTTCGGGGAGGGTGCGTCGGCTTGATCGACCGGCCGCATCGATATATCTACATCTATCGATGAGCACCTCGTCCGAGCAGACCGCCGCCTCCCAGTTCCTCGTGGTCGGTGAGCGCACCAACATCACCGGGTCCCCCAAGTTCGCGAAGGCGCTGAAGGCCGGCGACTGGAACGAGTGCCTCGCCATCGCGCGGCAGCAGGTCGAGAGCGGCGCGAACATTCTCGACATCAACGTCGACGAGGCGCTGATCGACGGCGAAGCGACGATGGTGAAGTTCCTGAACCTCATCGCCAGCGAGCCCGACATCTGCCGCGTGCCGCTGATGCTCGACAGCTCGAAGTGGTCGGTGCTCGAGGCGGGCCTGCAGTGCGTGCAGGGCAAGGGGCTGGTGAACTCCATCTCGCTCAAAGATGGCGAGCTCGAGTTCCTGCGCCGGGCGAAGCTGATCCAGCGCTACGGCGCGGCGGCGGTGGTGATGGCCTTCGACGAGAACGGCCAGGCGGCGTCTCGTGACGACAAGGTGCGCATCTGCACGCGCGCGTACCGGCTGCTGATGAGCATCGGCTTCCCACCCGAAGACATCGTCTTCGACCCCAACATCCTCACCGTCGCGACCGGAATCGAAGAGCACAACCGCTACGCGCTCGACTTCTTCGAGGCCACGAAGCTGATCAAGCAGACCCTGCCCCGCGCGAAGGTGTCGGGCGGCGTCTCGAACGTGAGCTTCAGCTTCCGCGGCAACAACCCGGTGCGCGAGGCGATTCACACCGCGTTCCTGTTCCACGGCATCAAGGCCGGCATGGACATGGCCATCGTGAACGCCGGCATGCTCGGCGTGTACGAGGAGATTCCGAAGGACCTGCTGGAGCGCGTGGAAGACGTGCTCTTCAACCGCCGCGCCGACGCGACCGACCGGCTGGTGTCGTTCGCGGAAGAGCTCAAGGCGAAGGCGGCGGCGGCGGGCGGCGGGAAGACCGAGGTGAAGGAAGACCTCGCGTGGCGCCAGGGCACGGTCGCGCAGCGCCTCTCGCACGCGCTGGTGAAGGGCATCGACCAGTTCATCGAGCAGGACACCGAGGAGGCGCGCAAGCAGATGGGCCGCCCGCTCGACATCATCGAAGGCCCGCTGATGGACGGCATGCGCGTGGTCGGCGACCTGTTCGGCGCGGGCAAGATGTTCCTGCCGCAGGTGGTGAAGTCGGCGCGCGTGATGAAGCGCGCGGTCGCGTGGCTGACGCCCTTCATGGAAGAAGAGAAGAAGCAGGCGCTCGCGGCCGGCGGCCAGGTGCGCTCGCAGGGCAAGGTGCTGCTCGCCACCGTGAAGGGCGACGTGCACGACATCGGCAAGAACATCGTGGGCGTGGTGCTGGCCTGCAACAACTACGAGGTCATCGACCTGGGCGTGATGGTGCCGCTCGAGAAGATCATCGCCACCGCGAAGGAACAGCAGGTGTCGATCATCGGGCTGTCGGGGCTCATCACGCCGTCGCTCGACGAGATGGTGAACGCCGCGAAGGAGCTCACGCGCCAGAAGTTCGAGGTGCCGCTGCTCATCGGCGGCGCGACCACCAGCCAGCCGCACACCTCGGTGAAGATTGCGCCCGAGTACGCGCCCGGCGTGGTGCACGTGCTCGACGCCTCGCGCGTGGTGAACGTGGTGAGCGCGCTCCTCTCGCCCGAGCAGAAGCCGAAGTTCCTCGACGAGGTGCGCGCCAAGCAGGCCCAGGCCCGCGCCGACTTCGAAGAGCGCCGCGTGCAGCGCAAGCTGCTCACCCTCGAGGGCGCGCGCGCCAACCGCGTGCCCTTCGACCCGAAGAAGGCCGACGTGCGCCGCCCTGACTTCGTGGGCACGAAGCACTTCTCCGACGTGCCGCTCGCCGACCTGGTGCCCTTCATCGACTGGGGTCCGTTCTTCAACGCGTGGGAGCTGCACGGCGCGTTCCCCCGCATTCTCGAGGACGAGAAGGTCGGCGCCGAGGCGCGCAAGCTGTACGGCGACGCGCAGGTGTTGCTCGCGCGCCTGGTGAAGGAGAAGCGCATCAAGGCCAGCGGCGTCATCGGCTTCTGGCCGGCCAACGCGGTCGGTGACGACGTCGAGCTGTACGCCGACGAGTCGCGCGCGAAGGTGGTGGGGCGCTTCCACTTCCTGCGGCAGCAGGCCGAGAAGCAGCCGGGGCAGCACCACCTGTGCCTCGCCGACTTCGTCGCCCCGAAGGACAGCGGTGTCGTGGATTGGCTCGGCGGCTTCGCGGTGACCGCGGGCCTGGGCGTCGACGAGTTCGCGCAGCACTTCCGCAACGCGCACGACGACTACTCGGCCATCATGGTGCAGGCGCTCGCCGACCGGTTCGCCGAGGCGTTCGCGGAGTGGGCGCACCTCGAGGCGCGCAAGGCCTCGGGCTTCGGCAAGGACGAGAAGCTCAGCAACGAGCAGCTCATTCGCGAGGAGTACCGCGGCATTCGCCCCGCGCCCGGCTACCCCGCGTGCCCCGAGCACACCGAGAAGGGCCCGCTCTTCGCGCTGCTCGAGGCCGGCAAGGCGGGCTTGTCGCTGACCGAGTCGTTCGCGATGAGCCCGGCGGCGAGCGTGAGCGGCTTCTATTTCAACCACCCCGAGGCGCGGTACTTCGGGCTCGGGAAGATTGGGCGCGACCAGGTCGAAGACTACGCGCGCCGCAAGGGCATGACGGTCGAGGAAGCCGCGAAGTGGCTCGCGCCGTCGCTCGAGGAAGCGGCTCCGGCCAGCGCGCCGGCTGCGTCGGTGCGCCGCGTCGCGTGAAGCAGCAGAAGCTCGAGGTGCGCCTCGCGCGCCGGGGGGATGAGCCCGCGCTCGCGGCGATGATGCTCGAGCTGTGGCCCGACGAAGGGCGCGCGGCGTTCTTCGACAAGCCCGTGGGGGCGCTCACGCGGCACGTGAATGGTGGGCCGAAGGGCTTTCTCGCGGTCGCGCTGGTGGCTGGCGAGCGCGTCGGGTTCGTCTCGGTCGGCATTCGCCCGTGGTCGGAAGCGGGTGGCGAAGCGCCGATTCCGCACGTCGAGGGGTGGTTCGTCGCGCGGCGTTCGCGGCGGCGTGGCGTGGGGCGGGCGTTGCTGCGGTTTGCCGAAGCGTGGAGTCGCGAGAAGGGCTTTCGGTTTCTGAGCAGCGATACGTGGAGCCACAACCGGCGCAGCGTGCGGGCGCATCAGGCGGCGGGGTTTCGCGTGACCGAGCGCATCGTCTATTTGCTGAAGAAGCTCCCTCTCCTCCCGAGGAGGAGAGGGTTGGGGTGAGGAGGAGAACCCTGCGGCGCGCGGCTCGCGTCGGTCGTCGCTTCGACGGGTTACTCCTCACCCTGACCCTCTCCTCTGAAGAGGAGAGGGAACTTCAGTAGTACACGCAGTTCGACCCGGTGCACGTCCACGTCACCGCCCCGAGAAACGCGCCCTGGCACCCGAGCCCGTACTGGTCTGACGAGAACGCGTTCGCCGGCGACGGCCCCGGCGTCGTGCCATCGACGTACCGCACCTCGGCATCGTTCACCGACGTGCAGGTCTTCATGGTGCTGGTGTTCGTCGTGTTGGTGCACACCGTGTAACTCACCGAGTACGTCACGCCGGAGACCCACGCGTACGAGAGACACGTGTGGTCGTCCCACGTGCCGTTGCAGTTCTCGTCGATGGTCGGCGTCGGCGTCGGCGAGAGGCCCGCGTTGGTGCACGTGAGCCGCGACTGGAAGGTGCCGAGCACCATGCCGTCGGACACGCGCGTGAGGCGCACCGGCACCGAGCTCCACGTGCCGCCGTACCAGTTGGCCGTCACCGGGAGCGACACCGCGCGCGTCGTGGTGGCATCGCAGTTCACCGTCACCAGCGCCTGCCACGAGAGGTTCGCCAGCTGCACCTCGACGCGGCAGCCCGTCGCGCCACCGTTGCTGCGGCCCGCGGTCCACCCCACGGTGAAGCTCTGCGAGTTCGCCACGTGCGTGAGCGTGAGGCCGGTCGGGTTCTGCTGCGGCACTCCGTAGAAGGTGGCCACCACGCCCGAGAAGCGCGCGGCCGTCGCCGCGGTCGCGCCAAAGCCCTGCACGCCCGAAAGCCCGGTGGCCCCGCGCGCGCCGATGACGCCCGACACGGGCGTGCCGCCATCGAGCTGAAAGCCGTACTCCACGTCCCACGGGCCGCCGTCGAGCACGAGTGGGTTGAGCGCGCGCACCGACACCACGCCCACCAGCAGCTCGGTGGGCTCGAGCACCGCGGTGGTGGTGCTCACGACCGGGG
Organism: Myxococcaceae bacterium; assembly: GCA_046351675.1. Classification (GTDB taxonomy): domain Bacteria; phylum Myxococcota; class Myxococcia; order Myxococcales; family Myxococcaceae; genus Archangium_A. The sequence goes on along the minus strand of JAXLYB010000002.1, from coordinate 398,817 downwards.
TGTTGGTGATCTGGCTGCCGCTGGCGCCGATGGTGCCGGTGGCGTCGAGAGAGACGAAGGGCCCGGGGTCGGCCAGCCACGCGCCGACGCCGCCGTTGTTGGTGGTGACGGTGACGCGGTCGCCCGCCTGGTACGGCGTGGTGACGGTGGTGGTCCACACCGAGGCCGTGCCGCAGCCCGCGCAGTTGTTGTTGTTGATGACGCGCGTCCACACGTTCGCGCGCGGGTCGGTCACCGTCGGCGCGTTGCCGGCGGCCGCGGCCAGCACGAGGTGGCCACCCGCGGGCACGGCCTGGGGGAGGACCAGCTGCACCGAGCCCGCATCGGCCGCGGTGGCGAGGGTGGTGACGCCCGAGGTGCAGGTGGCCGGCATGCCCACCGTCGGCGCGCCGCTGTAGCCGGGCGCGCATTGGCAGGCGTACGAGCCGGTGGTGTTGGTGCACACCGTGTTGGGCCCGCAGCTCTGCGGCTGCAAGCACTCGTCGACGTCGGTGCACGTGGCCGCGCCCCCGATGACCGCCGCGCCGGTGAAGCCCGCGTTGCACGTGCACGTGTAGCCCGAGCCATTCCCCATCGGCATGCAGGTCGCGTTCGCGCCGCACGACACGCCCTGGCAGGGACCCGACGGCACGCAGGTCGCTGGACCGCCGGTGGTGGTCATGCCGGCAAAGCCCGCGCCGCAGCGACACTCGAAGGTGCCCGGGGTGTTGGCGCACTGCGCGCCGGTGCCGCAGTCGGGAGGCCGCGCCGCGCTGCACTCGTCGACGTCGGTGCAGACCGCGGCCATGCCCTGCGTGGCGGTGCCGGTGAAGCCGGTGGCGCAGGTGCAGCCGAACGAGCCGTCGGTGTTCTTGCAGACCGCGTTGGCCCCGCAGGTGCCCGCGAGCGCGCACTCGTCGACGTCGGTGCAGGTCGCGGGCGTACCGGTGGTGACGGCGCCCATCCACCCCGAGGCGCAGGTGCAGGTGAAGCTCGTCGCGGTGCTCTGGCAGCTCGCGTTCGCGCCGCACTGGCCCGCGGTCGTGCAGCGGTCGGTGGTGGAGCAGCTCGTCGGCCCGCCCGTCACGGTCGCGCCGAAGGTGCCGCTGGGGCAGCTGCAGGTGAACGAGCCGCTGGTGTTGGTGCAGACGCCCAGCGGGCCACAGTCCTGCGTGGGGCACTCGTCGACGTCGGCGCAGCTCGCGGGGCCGCCGCTCACCGTCGCGCCCGAGAAGCCCATCGCGCACCGGCACTCGAACGAGGTGGCGGTGTTGACGCACTCGGTGTTGAGGCCGCAGCGGCCGGGGCTCTGGGCGCACTCGTCGACGTCGATGCACCGGCCCGCGCTGCACTCGCGGCCCGTGGGGCACGGCTCGCCGCTCGAGCACGACGCGACGCACTCGCGACCGGCCACCGAGTCGAGGCAGTTGAAGCCCGGGCCGCAGTCGCCGTCGGTCTTGCACCCGAAGCGTGCTGCGGGGTCGAGCACGCCGCACGTGCAGCCGGCCAGGACGGCGAGCGCGCCGAGCGCCAACGCGAGGCGAGGCAGGTGCGGAGCGGAGAGCACGGGAGCGCGAGTGTACCGTCGATCGCCGGTAGGCTGCGCAGCCACATGGGTTCAGGCGACACCACGACGTTCCAATCGGGACCCCACGACGTGCCCGACCTCGACGGGCTCGAGCTGCCGACCATCGACGCGTCGGCCGACGAGAAGGCGGAGTTCGAGCTCAGCGGCGAGCTCGGCCGCGGCGGCATGGGGCGCGTGGTGAGCGCGCGGCAGCGGGCGTTGCAGCGCTCGGTGGCGTTGAAGTTCCTCAAGGACGACCGCGGCGACCCGACGGGGCTGTTGCGCGAGGCCATCGTCACCGGGCGGCTGGAGCACCCCAACCTCGTGCCGGTGCACGTGCTGGCGCGCACGCCGCAGGGCCAGCCGTTCTTCAGCATGAAGCGGGTCGAGGGCACTCCGTGGAGCGAGGTGCTGCGCGGCCCGCGCGCGCTGACGCTGGTGCAGCACCTCGAGGTGCTCCGCAAGGTGTGCGACGCGGTGGCGTTCGCGCACAGCCGCGACGTGATTCACCGCGACCTGAAGCCGTCGAACGTGCTGCTCGGCGCGTTCGGCGAGGTCTACGTGGTCGACTGGGGCCTCGCCGCCGCGCTGCGCCCCGACACCGTGCTGCCGCTGGCGACCGAGTCGGGCCCGGGCGGTACGCCGGCGTACCTCGCGCCCGAGGCCGCGCACGAGGCGACGCGGCTGGGCCCGTGGACCGACGTGTTCCTGCTCGGCGCGACGCTCTACGAGGTGCTGGCGGGCCGGCCGCCGTGGGGCGGTGCGAGCGTGCACGAGACGATGGTGCTGGCCACCGAGTGCGTCGAGCCGCCGCTCGATCGCGCGGTGCCCGCGGAGCTCGCACAGATCTGCCGCCGCGCGATGAAGAAGGACCCGGCCGAGCGCTTCGCGACGGTGCGCGAGTTCCAGCAGGCGCTGGTCGATTGGCTGGAGCACCGCGAGGCGCTCGAGGTGCACGAGCGCTCGATGCGCACGCTGGGGCACCTCGAGGCGATGCTGCGCGCGCAGAGCGAGGAGTCGTCGCTGCACGGACTCAATGCGCAGGCGCTGTTCAACGAGTGCCGCTTCGGCTTCGAGCAGGTGCGCCGCACGTTCCCCGCGTTCGTGCCGGCCAGAGAAGGGCTGCTGCGCGCGACGACGGCGATGGTGCGCTCGGAGCTGGAGCGCGGCGAGGCCCGGGCGGCGCGGATGTTGTTGTCGCAGCTCGAGGACGCTCCGGCCGGGTTGGCCGCGGAGGTCGAGGCCGCCGAGCGCGCGGAGGCCGAGCAGTCGAAGCGGCTGACGCGGCTCGAGCAGCGCGAGCGGGAGACGTCGACCGAGTCGGCGCGCGACCCGAAGGCGGCGTACTCGCGGGTGGTGGCGGTGGTGACGGTGCTCGGCAGCGTGGTGGCGCAGGCGCTGGTGTCGAGCGGGAGGTACGAGTTCACCACCGGCGTCGGCCTGGTCTTCGCGGCGGCGCTGCTGCTCAACAGCCTCGGGTACGCGGTGTTCCTCGCGCGGCAGAAGGACGTGAACGAGCTGCAGCGGCGCATCTCGCACGGGCTCGCGGGGTTGAACGCAGCGTCGGCGGCGCTGTGGTGGCTGGCGGTGAGCGCTGACCTGCCGTTCCACCATGCGCTCGTTGCGTACTTCGTGCTCAACGCCGCGGGGTGGTGGACGGCGGCCATCGTCATCGAGCAGCGCGGGGTGTTGGTCGCGGTGGGGTTCGCGGTGGCGGCGGTGGTGGGGGCGGTGTTTCCCCAGTGGGTCAATGGTGCGGGGGTGGTGGTGGGGGTGTCGTTCTGGTTGCTCGCGAGGCGGTTGCGGAGCCCGACGTGACGCTCCCTGGAGCTCCCTCTCCCCTGAAGGGGAGAGGGTTGGGGTGAGGGGAGACGCTCTTCAGCGTGTGGTTGGGCGCGATCGCCGCGGTGTTCTCTCGAACGTCAGCGTGCAGTCACTCGGGTGAAGCAGCGGTTTACCCTCACCCCGACCCTCTCCCCCGCGGGGGAGAGGGGATCGTCGATCGCGTCGTCGTGTCGTCGTGTCGTCGTGTGGTCGTGTGGTCGCGTCGTCGCGTTGTCGCGTCGTCGCGTCGTCGTGTCGTCGTGTCGTCGTGTGGTCGTGTGGTCGCGTCGTCGCGTTGTCGCGTCGTCGCGTTGTCGTGTCGTCGCGCGTTGTCGTGTCGCGTGTCGCGTGTCGTCGCGTTGTCGTGTCGTCGCGCGTTGTTGCGTTGTCGTGTCGTCGCGTGTCGTCGCGCCGTCGCGCCGTCGCGCCAGGCTCAGGGACAACCCGCACTGCTCGCCGCCGGACTCACCGTCCCCACACTCGTGCAGCTGAGCGCGTTCAACCTGATGCGCCCCACGCCACCTCCACCCGACCCCGCCCCGGTACCCGACCCAACACCCTGCCCCGCCCCCGCCGCCCCACCGCGCGCCCCGCCCTGCCCGCCGCTCCCGCCGAACAAGTTCCCGTTCTGACCACCCGCCGCCGGCGTCGTGCTCTCGGTGCCCGCCGCGCCATCTTCACCCGCAAGCAGCGCACCGCCTTCCGCACCGCCGCCACCATTCGCCGCGAGCACCGACGCCGCGCCGAGCGTCAACGCGCTCGCCTCGAGCAGAATCGCGCCACCGCTCCCGCCGCCGCCGGCGCCCTGGCCGACCCCGTTGCCGCCGCTCCCGCCGCGGCCCGGGGCCGAGACGATGCCGTTGATGGCGAGCGTGCCCGAGACGGTGAGCTGCACCGCGCCCCCACCTGCACCGCCCGGCTGTGACCCATTCCCGCCCGCGCACCCGCTGCGCAGCGGCGTCAGCGTCGCGTTGCCGTTGACGATGCCGGCCGTCCCCGCGCCGCCGCCGCCACTCTCACCGCCCGCGCCACCGGCCGAGCCGAACCCGCCCCCGCCACCGCCGCCCACGCCGTTGCCCGAGCCGCTGCTGTCACCGACGCCGCCGGTGCCACACGCCATCGGCGCGCCAAAGTTGCTCGCGCGAATGCGCGCGCCGTTCGAGAGGCTCGCGTTGCCCACCACCGCGAAGATGGCCGGGCGCGTGCCGGTGAGCGTGAGCGTGCCGCCGGTGAGCGTCATCGACGTCAGCCGGAAGAGCACGGTCGAGACGCCGCCCACCGAGAGGATGACGAAGGGCGGCAACGTGGCGCCGCACGTATTGGCCGCGACGCTGGGCGTGCCCGACGTGTCGAGCGTGACGTTGCAGTTGGTGTTCCACGCGCCCGACGTCATCGGCAAATCGCTCTCGGCGAAGTTGCTCGGCGTGAACGGGAAGAGCGGAGGCGTGACGCCGTTGCATGCGCCGAGCGCGTTGCACACCGCCATCATCCCCGTGCCGGCGTCGCAGGCCTGGCCCGTCTTCGGCGAAAAGAGGCACGAGCCGTTCACGTCGCACCCTGCGCTCGTCTGGCACTGCGTCGGCGTGCACGTGACGCGCGTGCCGAGACAGCCGCCGTCACCGTCACACGTATCGCTGATGGTGCAGTCGTCGCCGTCGCTGCAGGTGCCGCTGCCGAGCGAGAGCGGCGAGTACGAGCAGGTCCCCGAGGGCTCGTTGCACACGCCGTTGCCGAAGCACACTGGCGGCGAGACGCACGCGACGAGGCTGGTGGGCGCGCACACGCCGCTGCTGCAGGTGTCGCCGGTGGTGCACGCCAGCCCGTCGCTGCAGCTCGCGGTGTTCGGCGTGTAGCTGCAGGTGCCGGCGTCGGGTTGGCACGCGCCGACCGCGTCGAAGCACACGCTGGGCGGGCTCATGCACGAGACATCGTTGGCCTTCTCGCAGCCGCCGTCGGCGCGGCACGTCTCACCGAGCGTGCAGGCGTTCGAGTCGCTGCACGACAGCCCGGTGCACTGCGGGTCGAGGCAGTCGATGAGCAGGTCGCCGTCGTTGTCGAGGCCGTCGTTGCACATCGTCTCCACCGGCTCGAAGCACGCGCCGCCGACGCACGTGCTGAGCGTGGAGCACGGCTGCGCAGCGCAGCTCATCTGCTGGCAGTCCGTCTCGGAGTTGCAGTCGTTGTCGACGCCGTCGTTGCAGCGCTCGGCGACACCGGGGTGGATGGCCGGGTCGTTGTCGTTGCAGTCGAATGGCGCGGGGAAGCCGTCGCGGTCGAGGTCTCCGGCGTCAGCGCCGCCGTCGGTGCCAGCGTCAACGCCCGCATCGGCGCCCGCATCGGAGCCGCCGTCAGACGTGCCTCCGTCGTCGCCGCCATCGCGTCCCCCGTCGACGCCCGCATCGTCGCCGCCCGCATCGAGACCGCCGTCGTCGCCCGCGTCGTTCCCGCCGCCATCGGGCTTGAAGCCCCCGTCGAGTGCGCCCGCCGGCCGCAGCGTCACCGTCACCTGCGGCACCGCGCGCGCGAAGCTGCCCTCGACCACCTCGCTCACTTCCTCGGGCGCGGCCTCGGTGCAGCCGTCATCGACGAAGCCCAGCGCCTGCACGCGCACGGTGCTCGAGAAGTCGGCCTGGCCGACGCCCACCACGAGCAACCGCCGCCCCTCGATGCGCATCGGGTTGGTGACGTGGGTGCGCACGCCGTCGGTGGCGGTGACCTTCACGCAGCGGCTGATCAACCCGTCTTCGAGGACGACGTCGACCTGCAGCCCGCCGCCGGGGTTCCCGCACGCGCTGAGACCCAGCAGGCATGCCACCGCGCTGCGAAGAACGAGAGAACGGGTCACGGACAGCCGGTGTTTCCAGTCGCTGCGGGGCTGATGGTCAAGCCCGAGCGTGCGCAGTTCATGACGGAGTTGAGCCTGATGCGGCCGATGGCGCCGCCGCCGCCGCCACCGCCGTCACCACTGCCGGCGCCCGGCGCACCCGCAGTCGCCCCTCCGCCCGAGGCACCGCCCACGCCCCCGTTGCCCCCGTTGCCGCTGTTGCTGCCGCCGTTGGGAGTGACGGCGGTGGTCTCGGTGCCGTTGTTGCCGTTGAAACCCGAGCTCCCACCGCTGCCCTCGCCACCCGAGCCTCCGTTCGCGAACAACCCGCCATTGCTCAGCGTGAGCAGGTTGGCCTCGAGCAAGATGGACCCGCCGCTGCCGCCACCGCCGCCGGAGTTGCCTGTCGTCCCGCTCGCGCCAGTGCCACCCTGGCCGGGCGCGTTGATGATGCCCTGGAGGGTGAGCGTGCCGCCAACCGTGAGCTGCACTGCGCCGCCACCCGGGCCACTGGCCGAGGTGCCATCGCCGCCAGCGCACCCGCCTCGCAGGGGGACGATGGCCGGCACACCGTTCAGCACGCCGCCCAGCCCGCCGTTGTTGGTGCCGCCGCCGCTGGAGCCACCGGTGCCACCGTCGAGCCCGTAGCCACCACCGCCGCCGCCCGAATGGCCGCTGTTGTTGACCGCGTTGCCGCCCACACCGCAGTCCGGAGGCGCGTCGTAGTTGTTCGCGACGATGCGGCCGATGTTCGAGCCGTTGCGGTTGATGGTGGCGTTGCCCGTCACCGCGAAGATGGCCGGCCGGTTGCCCGTGAGCGTCAGCGTCTGGCTCGAGTTGACGGTGAGCGAGGCGAGGCGGAACAGTACCGCTTCGCGCCCGTTGCTCTGCGTGATGATGGTGTACGGCGGCAGCAACAAGCCGCACCCGCTGGAGATGCCCGGCGTGCCGTTGGTCGCGATGGTGGCCGCGCAGCTGACCGTGAGGTTGACGCCCGCGTCGGTGGGCAGCTGCGCCTCGTTGAAGTTGCTGGGCGTGAAGGGGAACAGCGTCGCAGCCGGGTTGCAGTTGGCGCTCGAGTCGCAGGCCGCGGGGCCACCGGTGCCCGCGTCACACGGTGCGCCCGTCGTCGCGGTGAACATGCACGTGCCGCCCGCCGAGCAGCCGTTGTTCATCTGGCACTGCCCCGGCGTGCACGTCACCGGAGTGCCCGCGCACCCACCGTCGCCCGCGCACGTGTCGCCGGTGGTGCAGTTGTCGTTGTCGGTGCACGTGCCCTGCCCCGCCGCGATGGGCGCGTAGGAACAGGTGCCGCTGGGCTCGCTGCAGGAGCCGGTGGGCGCGAAGCACGACGTCGGCGGCGTGTTGCACGTTCTCGGCATGCCGCTGCACACGCCGGCGTTGCACACGTCGTTGGTGGTGCAGCCCAGGGTGTCGTTGCACGCGTTGGTGTTGGGCACGTAGCTGCACGTGCCGCCGTCGGGGTTGCAGGTGCCGGCCATGTTGAAGCAGCCACTGGGCGGGCTCATGCAGCTCACGTCACCGGTCTTCACGCAGCCGGCGTCGGCGACGCAGCGGTCTCCGGTGGTGCAGCCGTTGCCGTCGCTGCACACCTGGCTGACGCACGTGGGGTCGGCGCAGTCGATGAGCTGGTCACCGTCGTTGTCGAGGCCGTCGTCGCAGATGGTCTCGTTCTGCTGCAGGCAATTGCCGGCCATGCACAGGCCGCCACCGAGGCACGCCATGCCGTTGCACGTCGCGGTGTCCATGCAGTCGCGCGCGTTGTCGCAGTTGTCGTCGACGCCGTTGGAGCAGTTCTCGGCCACGCCGGGGTGAATCGCCGGGTTCGTGTCGTCGCAGTCGACTCCGACGGGGAAGCCGTCCATGTCCTGGTCGACGCCGCCGTCAGCGCCACCGTCGGTGCCGCCATCGGGGTTGGTGCCGCCGTCGGTCTGGCCCGCGGGCTTGAGGGTCAGCGTGACGTGCGAGACGGGCACCGTGAAGTTCGCGCCGGCCGCTTCGCTCTGTTCGCCGGGCACCGCGGTGGTGCACGCGTCGTCGGAGAAGCCGAACGCCTGCACGGTGGTCGGCGGCTTCAGGCCATCGGCGAGGACCGCGACGTGCAGCTCGGTCTTGCTGCCCACCACCATCGGCATGCTCGAGCGCGACTCGCTGCCGCTGGCCGACTTCACCAGCACGCACTTGCTCTTCACGCCGCTCTCGAGGACGACGGTGACCTCGAGGCCGCCGCCTCCCGCGGGCACGTTGCTGCAGGTGCTGAAGGAGACCGTGGCGCCGACGAGGAGAATCGACCCCACCGCGAAGCGAATCGCTGACCGGGCATGCATGGCCGGGGAGTGTCTCACGCCACGCCGCGGAAGGCAGGAACCGAGCCGAGCGCCGGCCTACAGCCCCTCACATGCTGCCGGGGCTGATCAGAGGCTGAAGCACCCGCGCACCGAGTAGCGGAACGGCGCGGAGCACGTGAACACGTAGCCGCCCGCGAGGCTGGTCACCGAGCTCTGGCGCGTGACGCGCACCGCGCCTTCGCCGGACCACGGGAAGCACGGGGCCTGGCCCACCTCGACGTCGAAGTGCGGCACACCGACGAACTCGCCGTTGGTGCCGACGTAGGTTCGATTGACCTCGTACGGCTCGCGCCCCCAGAAGCGCAGCTCCGGGTCGGTCGTCATCCACGCGGGGATGTCGCCGGTGGCGCCCGTCGAGAGCACGAAGTCGGTCGCGCTGAAGGCGCCCGCACCCGCGGTGGCCACCACGTCGTCCTCTCCGTACGCGGTGGTGACGTGCAGGGTGACCAGCCCCAGGGGATACGCCTCGCTGCCCAGGAGCGCCTCGCAGGGCTCGGCCGGCGGCGGCTCTTCTTCCTGCAGTGACGAGTCGCGCACGAAGGGCACCCGCTCGGAGTCGTGCAGGGTCTGACCGTTCACGTCCCACCTCGCGGTGAGGGTGCCGCCCGCGCCGCAGGCCAACGTCGGGCAGGCCCAATCGAAGGACGCGGTGCCGTCGGCGTCGAGCGTGGCCGAGGCGAGCTCGACCGTACCGACGTTCGGCTCGACCACCACCACGCCCCGCCCCGGTTGGCCGTGGGCATCGAACGCGCGCACCGTGGCCCGCACCGCGCGCGTCGCCGGGTCGAAGGCCGCCGGCGCGACGTCGAGCGCGAGCAGCGGTGCCTGGTCAGCGGCACACGACGACGCCAGCGCGCACCCGAGCCACACCAGCACACCGCGCAGCACCATGGCGCGCGCTGACGGTGCGGGCACCGCGCGTATTCAGGCGTACAGCTCGCTCAGCGGCCCGGGCGCGATGCGCGAAGGCCCCTCGAGGCCGAAGGTGTCAAAGCCCGCATCTCCGAAGGCGTGCCCCAGGGAGTTGAAGACGTTCGAGACCTGCCGGTTCCCCGCCGCGCCGTCGGCCGGGAAGACCACCGTGCGGCCGTCGGTCTTGAGGCCGAGCGCGTTGCCGCCCACCAGCAACATCGGCCACTCGATGGCCGTGGCGTGGTGCTGCTCGCCGTTGTCCGAGAGGTAGAGGATGGCGGTGTGGTCGAGCATCGTGCCGCCGGCGCCGCTGACCTCGGGCGTCGCGTCGAGCGTGCGCGCGAGCGTGGCCACCAGCTCGACGTGCTTGCGCGTGACCGCGGCGATGGCGTTCCAGTTCGCGGCCTGGCCGATGCCGTGCTGCAGGTCGTGCCGGCCCGAGGTGGTGAGCGCGGGGTCGTAGCGCACGTCGAAGCCGCTGCTGGCCGAAGCGAGCACCACCACGTTGGTCAGCCCTCCGAGCAGCGCGGTGGTGGCGATCTGAAACTGCGCCTCGAGCCACTTCATCGAGTCGGGCGGGCTGGCGCCCATCAGCAGCGGGTTGGTCGACGGCGACGGCGGCAGCAGCGGCCGCACGGTGCCCGCCATCGACATCAGCTGGCCCTCGCGCGCGCGCAGGTTCTCCATCGAGGTGAGGTAGCGCTCGAGCTTGAGCCGCTCGGCGGAGTTCCCCTTGAACAGCGCGAGCGCCGCGGTGATGTCGGCCTTCACGAAGTCGAAGAGCTGGCTGCGTTCCTGCCCCGCGCCCGCGCCGCCGACGATGCTGCCGAACAGCGTGTCGTACGCGAGCGTCGGGTTCACGAGGATGCCGGCGGGCTTGCCGGGCCCGAAGCTGCACGACTCGTAGACGATGGGCGTGAGCGAGCTGCTGGTGCCGAGGCGAATCGCGTCGAACGGCGCGCTGCGCTTGAGCCGTGGCGCCATCACCGCGTCGATGGTGGCCGCCGCGCCGTTGACCGCGCAGCTGAGCGCGCCGGTGCCCGAGGAATGGCCGCCGCCGGTGATGGTGCTCGAGAGGCCGAGCACGACGGCCGCGCGGTTGACGAGCGAGGGCGCGGAGCCCGAGGCCGCGAGGGGCCCGAGGCAGAGCGCCGAGCTGAGCGCGTCGCCGGTCAGCGTGAGCGGCGTGGCCGGGTACACGTCATTGAAGTTGTGGCGGGTGCCGATGGCCGACGCGCCGAGCGCGGTGCGCGCGCCCATCGAGAGGAACGCCTCGGGGTAGATGCCGTTGCATTCCATGACGATGACCAGCCGTGCGGGCGTCATGGTCTGGCCGAGCGCCTCGTTGATCAACGGCAGGAACAGCGACGCGCCAGCGCCCTTGAGCAGCGTGCGGCGAGAGAGTCGGGAGTTCATTCGTGTCCTCACTCGTGTCCTCGATTCGCTCGCCTTCGGATTGCTCCGCTCCGCTCCGCACTCCGGTCCACGACTTCGTCGCGCGGCGAGCTCATTCGGTGCCTCCGGGGACACGGCGCGTCTTCCACGTGTCGCTCTGCATCAGCGCGCTCACCATCGAGAAGAACGAGCCCTGGCTCGAGTCGTAGGCGCTCTCCATCTGCGCGAGCGTGCACGCGTCGGTGCGGTTCTCGGCGCGGCCCATGAAGTAGCGGAAGGCCTGGCGCACGAAGCACCGCTTCACGTGGTCGCTGCCCGCGAGCTTCGTCGTGAAGTCGACCGCGTCGGTGACGGGCCCGTTGAGCGCGGGGTCCGGCAGGCCGCTGAGCACCGTGGTGCCGTCGGGCGGTTTCCACCCTCCGTCGGGCGCGTGGTCGAGCACGCGGAGGTACCCCGCATGGTTGTAGATCTCGAACGGCGCGCCGAGCGGGTTCATCAACGCGTGGCAGCCCTGGCACTGCGCGCTCGCGGTGGCCTCGTCGAGCCGGTTGCGCGCGCTCTTGTTCGCCGCGTGCGGCCCGACCATCGCCTGCACGCGCACCGACGAGAGCGGCGGCACCCAGCCGCAGAGCAGCTTCTCCCGCACCCACTTGCCGCGGTGCACGATGCTCGGGTCGTCTTCGAAGTTGCCGCCGTGGGAGCCGAGCCACGCGGGGTGCGTCAACACGCCGGCGCGCTCGGTGGTGGGCATCGTCACCCAGCGCTCGGCGGGCACGTCGTTGATGGTCATCTCGGTGCCGTAGATTTCGCCGGTCCACTGAATCGCGCCGGCCGAGCTGCCGCCGTTCACCGTCGCCGCGAGGAAGAACTGGCGCGTGGTGAGCAGGTTCTTCAAGACGTCGCGGTCGCCGACCACCACGCGCGCGACGACGTCGTCCATCTGCTGCACCAGCGTCGCCTCGTAGCCGTAGTAGCCGCTCATCAGGTTGCCGTACGAGCTGAGCTGCGGGCGGTAGGGGCTGGTGCCGCCGTCATCGAAGGCGCTGGTGGCCTCGGGGCGTTCCTTGAAGATGTTGGGCACCGCCATGTAGCCGAGCCACTCGCGGAAGAAGCCGGCCACGCCATCGCCCAGCCAGTACTCGCCGCGCCGCACGCGCCGTTCCTGCCGCCAGTCGACGAGCAAGTCGAAGCGCGTGGGGTCGGTGCCGCCCGCGTACTTGCGGAAGAGGGCGTCGACGACCGCGCCGTTGCGAATGCCTCCGTCGCGCGCGTTGTCGGCGATGTCGGCCATGTGGCCCTCTTCGGGCGCCGAGTAATCGGGGTACACCCAGGCGGGCGTCGCGCCGGGAGCACGGCTCTGCACGGCGTAGGCGAGCTGCTGCGCGAGCTGCCAGTCGGTGAGGTCGACCCGGCCCGCGTCGAGCGAGACGTCGCCCATCTCTTCGCGGAAGAGCGCGCCCGTGGTGAGCCACGCCGCGTTGGAGATGCGCGTGATGCTCGCGGTGCGCGTGGGCTCGTCGAGGCCGCCGTCGGGCGAGCGTTCCTGGCTGAGCACGGTGGTGGCGAAGGCCTGCAGGCGGTCGAGCTCGTCGGTGCGCGGGGGGCGGAAGTAGACGCCGTGCTCGAGGAACTCCGAGAGGTAGTGGCGCACGCACGTCGGGGTGGGCGCGAGCGACTGGTACATGCAACGCAGCGTGGTGTCGTTGCGCAGGCGCTCGAGGCGGTTGCTGCCGGTGTACGGCCCGGCCCACGGCGGCCCGGCCTCGGCGACGACGGGCAGGAAGATTTCGACCATCGACTCGTCGAGCGTCTCGTCGCGCGCCCACGTGCTGTAGGGCTCGCCCGCGCTCGGGTCGAACGGGTTGTCGAAGAAGCTGAAGCCGGTCCAGCTACGGGTGACTGCGCCGCCGACGTTGCGCGTCCATTCCACGCGGTTGAGCCGTCGCAGCCGCGTCGGAGCGTCGCTCTGCGTGCCCGGCGTGCACTGGAAGAGCTCTCCCTGCGGAATCAAGTTGGGGTCGGTCTCGGAGGTGCCGCCGTCTCCGCCGCCGCCGCCCGTGCCGCCGTCGGGCTGCACGCAGTCGGGCATGCCCGCGCCCAGCCACAGCGCGAGCAGCGCGCTCTCGTCGGCGCTCGCGGGTGCTTCGGGCTCGGGCGGCATGCGGGAAATCGCGTCGCGCATGCGGAACAGGCAGCGCTCGGCGTTGCTCTTCGTGGCGTCGAGCTGGCTGGGCGCGCGCAGTGCGGCGAGGGAATCGAGCGACACCGGCGCGCCGTTCGACGGCACCGCGCCGTGGCAACTGGTGCAGCGCGCCGCGAGCAGCGCCTCGACGCGGCAGCCCGAGCTGTCGATGGCGCCGCCGTCGCCCGCGCCGGTGCCTCCGCCCGTGCCGCCGCCCGCGCCTCCGCCGAGGGGACCCGAGACGATGCCGGGGCACGCGCTGAACGCGCCAGCGAGCACGACCACCAGGGCTTTGCGCATGGAGGCGGAGGTTAACCGCAGCGATGGAGGGCGGAAATATGCCCTGAAAATGGAAATGCGGGCCTCGCCCCACTCAGTGTCGAAAGGGACAGCGACGGCGCCTGGGCTCGCGAGAGCTGCGGGCGCAGTGCGAGGTGACACGTGCGACACGCATTGGTGGTCGGGCTGCTGCTCGCGGCCTGTCAGACGTACGACTTTCAGCGGGTGACGCCGTTCACGGTGAGCCAGACCGACCAGCGCGTCGTCTTCGCGAGCAAGCAGCTCAAGCCGAACGTGATGCTGCTGGTCGACAACTCGGGCTCGATGCTGTTGCCGACCAACCCGGCCGACCCGCGGTGCCAGCCGGGGTGCGGCAGCTCGCAGAGCAACAAGTGCTCCGCGCAGTGTCCGACGCGCATCAGCGAGCTGCAGTCAGCGATGAACTCGTTCCTCACCAACCAGCCGACGGTGGCGCGCTTCGGGCTGACGGTGTTTCCGCAGCCCGACCAGGCGATCACGGTGGCCTCGCAGTGCCGCGCGTCGGTGGTGGTGAACCAGTCGATTCCCGCGCCGACGCTCAACGACGAGGGCACCGACGCGACGCTGGCGAGCGCGGCGGCGGCGGTGAAGGCCAACATCGCGGGGCTGCAGCCCACGGGCGGCACGCCCACCGCGGCGGCGCTCACCTTCGTGGGCACCACGCCGTCGCTCAACGATCTCGATGACGGGCGGCTCGACCTGGTGCTCTTGCTCACCGACGGCCTGCCCAACTGCAGCGAGCACAACCCCAACGCGTTGACCGACTGTTCGCCCAACTGCTCGCAGGCGCGCGTCGATGCATGCGCGTGCACGCTCGGTGGCTCGGGCTGCGCGGGCTCGGCGACGGCGTACGGGTGCCTCGACAGCGATGGGTCGGTGGCGGCGGTGAAGGCGCTCTTGCAGAAGGGCATTCGCACCGCGGTGGTGGGCTTCGGCGCCGACGTGGCGTCGGGCGCGGGGCCGATGGTCTTGAAGGCGATGGCCGACGAGGGGGCGTTCGCGCGCAAGTGCCCGAACGGCACGACCGCGGAGTGCGGTGGCGGCGCGTGCAACACCAGCACCGGGCGGTGCGAGCAGAGCTTCTACTCGGCGTCGACCGGCGCGGAGCTCGAGGCCGCGATGCGCGCCATCATCAAGATCAACGACAACCCGTGCCTGTGGACGCTCGATGAGAAGCCCGCCGACCCGCGCATGCTCGCGGTGCTGGTCGACGACAAGGACGTGCAGCGCAGCGATGACACCTGGACGTACGACGCGGGCCCGGGCGAGGTGACGTTCCACGGCGACATCTGCCATCGGCTCGAGCAGTCGACGCCGCAGGAGCCGGTGAAGCTCGAGTTCCGAATCGTGAACGTGCTGTGACCCCTGTCTCCCTCTCCTCTTCAGAGGAGAGGGTCGGGGTGAGGAGAAGACATCAGCGGCGCGAACGAGCCGAGGGCACGAGGGTTCAACGAAAGCCGAAACTGTCTACCCCTCACCCCCACCCTCTCCCCCTCGGGGGAGAGGGAGCTCAAGAGCTCAAGGGCCGAGAGCCTTCCGCCACCGCAACACCCGCCGCGCCGCTTCCCGCTGCTCGGTCGGCGTCAACTCGAACGGAAAGAACTCCTCGCTGATCAGGATCAACGCCTTCGGGTCACTCGCCCACACCACGAAGACCCGCCCGTCGACGACCATCACGCTCGACCTCGCCCCCACCACGCGCGTCATCGGCGCGCCGGTGAGCGGATGCGCGAACGTGACGTGCAGACTCCCGCGGTCGCGCTTGGTCTCGAGCACCTTCACCAGCGCCTCGTGCCGTTCCGCCGTGCCGAACTCGACCACCGTGCGCAGCGCGCTCAGCAACCGCCACACGCCGAGCAGCGCGAGCACGCCCAGCGAACCGAACGCGCAGAGGCCAATCCACCCGCCGACGCCGGGCGCCTTGAGGTGCGCGACCCAGCCGAGGCCGACGCCGACCCACCCGATGACGAGCAGCGCGAAGACGCTGAGCAACCGGTCACCCATCGGCGACGCAGCGAAGCGCAGCACCCGCGCGGGCAGCACGCGCTCGTCAGCCGACCACGGAGTGCCCTCCACGGTCCCCTCGACGGCCTTCAGCACCGGCTTGCTCTTCTCTCGCCGCGTGAATGCCCCGGCGACCACGACGAGGCCGAGCAGCGAGAGTGCCGGCATCAACACCACCAGGCCCTCGAAGTCGCCGCGGTCCTCGCCCAGCCACAGGTGCGCGACCTCCCCCTCGAAGCGTTGCCCCGGAAACACGACGCCCCGCGGAGGCGTCGACCAGCGCACCACCCCCACCAGATGAGTCGGCGCGTCCGAGCACGCTGGCTGCCCTGCGACGATGATCCGCAACGGCTCGCCGCTCGCGTCGTCGCCGCTGAAGCCGAGGCGATACGCATCCTTTCCCGCGAACACGACGTCCTGCGCGCACGGCAGCCGCACGTCGGTGAGCTCGACCCACGCCCCTGGGCCCGGCGGCCGCGCGAGCGCCGCGCGCACCGTCAACGCTTCGGGCGCCGAGGGGAACGCGCGCAGCTCGACCCACGCGAACCACGCGGCGGCGCCGAAGCCGGCGAACATCGCGAGACCGACGAGGGCGACGAAGACGCGCACCCGAGCAACGTTCTCACCCAGGCAGCCACCTGTCTCCCTCTCCTCTCGAAGACGAGAGGACCGTGGTGAGGAGAGAACCGCGCAGCCGACGGAAGCAGACCCATGCGCACCGGCGCCCGTCTCCCTCTCCTCTCGAAGAGGAGAGGGCCGGGGTGAGGAGAGAACCGCGCGGCCGACCGAAGCAGACCCATGCGCACCCGCGCCCGTCTCCCTCTCCTCTCGAAGAGGAGAGGGCCGGGGTGAGGAGAGAACCGCGCAGCCGACGGAAGCAGACCCATGCGCACCCGCGCACCCGCGCGCCCGTCTCCCTCTCCTCTCGAAGAGGAGAGGGCCGGGGTGAGGAGAGAACCGCGCAGGCGAGCAACGTGCTCACCCACGCGCGGCGAAACTGCCAGACTCGCGCGCGATGGCCTCCGTCACGCTTCGCATCGAGCAGGGAGATCTCCTCGAGGTCGACGCAGATCTCCTCGCGGTGAAGTACGCGCAGGGCTTCCACGCGTCAGACGGCCTCGTCGCGGCGATGCTCGCCGAACACGGCGTCAACAAGCGCACGCTCGAGGCCGAGCCGAACGAGCCGCGCTTCACGCCGGGCCTGGGCGCGGTGAAGGCGAAGGAAGTGCTCTTCCTCGGCACGGTCGGCCTCGGCTCGCTCGGGTACCACGACGTGCGGCGCTTCGCGGCGCGCGTGCTGGAAGTCGCCTCGAGCGGCCAACGCGCCCCGCGCTCGCTGGCGCTGACGATTCACGGCGCGAACTGCGGCCTCGACGAGGGCGAGTCGGTGCTCGCGCTCGCCGGCGGGCTCATCGACTCGATTCAGCGCGGCACCCTGCCCGCCTCGCTCGAGACCATCACCATCGTCGAGAAGCGCGACGCGCGCGCGAAGCGGCTGTTCGACACGCTGGCCGGCAAGCTCACCGGGCTGCCCGGGGTCTCACTCCAGCAGCGCGCGTTTCACATCGAGCGGCCTGCCCCGTCGGCGCCGCCGCCCGGCCCCACGCTGCCCGCGCACGGCACCAGGGCGCTCGACGAGAAGGCGCACGCGTTCGTCGCGATGCCCTTCGCGCCCGAGTTCGAAGACGTCTTCCACTACGGCATCCAGCAGCCGGTGCACCGCGCGGGCTTGCTGTGCGAGCGCGTCGACGCGGCGGTGTTCGAGGGGCTCATTATCCAGCGCATCTTGTCGCGCATCGCGACGGCGCGCGTGGTGGTGGCCGAGCTGAGCGGCGCCAACCCCAACGTGTACCTGGAGGTCGGCTACGCGTGGGCGTCGAAGGTCCCGACCATCTTGTTGGTGCGCGACGTCAATGAGCTGCGCTTCGACGTGAAGGGGCACCGGTGCCTGGTGTACCGGAACATCCGCGAGCTCGAGGGCATGCTGTCGGCGGAGCTGGGCTCGCTCGGGCGCTGAGCGACGGCGTCTCCCCTGGCGTCACTCCGTGTCGCTGGTCGTGCGCTCACTCTTTGTCGCTGGCCGTTCGCTCGCCTTCGGCCTGCTCCGCTTCGCTCCGCACGCCGGTCCACGACTTCGTCGCGCGGCGAGCTCACTCTTTGTCGCAGTCGCGATCGACGAGGTGCGCGTGCGCGCCGAACGTCGAGCCCTTCAGCCGCTGCACGAGCGCATGCGCGATGGCCACCGAGCGGTGCTTGCCGCCCGTGCACCCGATGGCGACCGTGACGTAGCTCTTCCCTTCCTTCTGGTACCGCGGCACCAGGAACTCGAGCAGCTCGTACGTCTTGTCGAGGAACACCCACGAGTCGGGCCGGTCGATGACGAAGCTCGCCACGCGCGGGTCCTTGCCGGTGAAGGGCTTCAGCTCGGGCACGAAGTACGGGTTGGGCAGGAAGCGCACGTCGAGCACGAGGTCGGCGTTGCTCGGCAGGCCGTACTTGAAGCCGAAGCTCATCACCGTGAGCGTGAGCCGGTCGCGCGTGCCACCGAAGCGGCTGCTCACCTCGCGCCGCAGCTCGTGCACCGTCATCGTCGAGGTGTCGAGCACGTGCTCGGCGTGGCGGCGCAGGTCGGCCAGCGCCTCGCGTTCCTTCGCCAGGCCCTCGGCCACCCCGCCCGAGCCCGCGAGCGGGTGCCGGCGGCGCGTCTCGGAATAGCGGCGGTTCAGCGCCTCGTCTGAGGAGTCGAGGAAGAGCACCTCCACCCGGTGCCCCGCGCGGCGCGCCTCTTCGACCACGTGCGGCGCGTCTTTGAGGAACTGGCCCTCGCGCACGTCGATGACGAAGGCGAGCTGGTCTTTCGACTCACCGAGCTCGGTCACCTTGAGCAGCAGCGGCGCCGGCAGGTTGTCGATGCAGAACCACCCCGCGTCTTCGAGCGCTCGAATGGCGGTCGTCTTGCCCGAGCCCGACATGCCAGTGATGACGAGGATGCTCTTCATGGTGGTGATGAAGGTTTACTTCTCTTCCTCTCGCTTCACGACCGGCGACCCGTGGAGCGGCGTGCGCGTCTCGGCGTGCGAGATGGCGCGCGTCAGCTTCTCGGCGAACTCCAGCGCGGAGTGGTGACCGCGCAGCTTGAGCAGGTGGTTGCGCGCGGCGACCTCGACGATGGTGGTCATGTTGCGGCCCGGCCGCACCGGCACCACCGAGAGCGGCGCCTCGACGCCCACCAGCGACATCGTCTTCTCGTCGAGCCCGAGGCGGTCGTATTCGGCGCCCGGCACCCAGTCGACGAGCTCGATGATGAGCTCGATCTGCTTCTTGTCGCGCACCGCGGCGACGCCGAACAGGTCCTTGATGTTGAGGATGCCCAGCCCGCGGATTTCCATGTGGTGCTGGATGAGGTCGTTGCCGTGGCCGTACACGTCGCCCTGCTTGCGCGTGAGGTTCACGATGTCGTCGGCCACCAGGCGGTGCCCGCGCATGATGAGGTCGAGCGCGATTTCAGATTTGCCGATGCCCGACTTGCCCAGCAGCAGCACGCCGACGCCGAACACGTCGATGAGCACGCCGTGCAGCGAGCCGGTCGCGGTGAGCGCCTCTTCGAGGAACGACTGCACCTGGCTGATGAACGCCGAGCTCACCAGCGGCGTGCGCATCAGCGCGAGGCCGGCGCGCGCGCAGCCCTCGATGAGCGGCCGCGGCACCTCGAGCCCCTTGGTCACCACCACGCACGCCAGCGGCGCCTCGAAGAGCCGCGAGAGCACGCTGGTCTGCTGCGCCTCGGTCAGCGTGCGCAGGTAGGAAATCTCGGTGTTGCCGAACACCTGCACGCGCTCGGGGTGCAAGTGCTCGGTGAAGCCGGTCAGCGCCAGCCCCGGCTTCTGAATGCGGCTGCTGCTGATGGCGTGCTCCAGCCCCGGGCGCCCCTCGAGCAGCTCGAGCTTCAGGTCGTACTGCTCGTCTTCGAGCAGCCGCCTGACCGGAATCTGGAGCGAGGTCGCCGTGGGCATGCTCAGCGCACCACGCAGGCCGCGGGCTCGAGCGCGAGCGACGTGCCGCTCAGCGCCTCGCCCCACGCCGCCACTTCACAGTCGAGGCCACCCTCGCCCACCGTGAGCGCTGCCTGCACCTTCGCGGCGTCGGCCGGCGTCTTCTGGCCGTTCTTGCCTTCGAACGTCGCCGCCCAGCTGCACTGGTTGCAGCACGCGGTGCCGCAGTACTTCTTGGTGCACGTGGTGGGCGCGACGGTCAGCACGCCGGCCTGCGCGCCCTCGGTGCACGCGGGCAGCGCGGCGAGCGCCGACTTCACCTTCGCCTTCGCGGCGTCGGCCGGGCTGCTGGCCGTGACGGGCTCGTCCTTCTTCTCCTGGCTCGCCGTGCAGCCGACCATCACCATCGCCACCAGCACCACAGACGTCATTCGCATCGCGCTCCTCCGTATCATTGGTTCGCCGGCCCTACTCTTTGCCGTCCCAGCTCAAGCTGCGGCACACCGTCATCGCCGCCTCGACCTCTTCACTGCTCGCGCTGCCGGTGGTCGAGCACCAGATGGTGCGCGGCCCGGTCTGCCGCACGCCGAGAAACGCCTCGCGGTGGTCGACGGAGTACCTGACACCGATGAAAGTCTCGACTGACTCTTTCTCGTGTATCTCGACCCCTTCGGCCTCGAGCGCGTCGACGAACGCCTGCGCCTCGGGGAACGGCCGCGAGGTGCTCTCGAGCTGGAGCACCACCCTGCCCGCCGGCCCGACGAGCAAGCCGCTCGCGGTCGACGAGGCCTTCCACCCATCGGGCACGGGCACGCGCAGCCCCGGCGGCGGCGCCTTGCCGCTCTCGTCGCACGCACAGCCGGCGAGCACGAGCAGGGCCAGCGCGAGCCGCATCGTCAGCTCTTCGCGGTGGGCGACGGAGGCGCGCTGCGGCCGGCGGCGAGCCCTTCCATCTTCATGTTGCCGTCGAAGATGACCTCGCGCTCCATGGTGACGTTGGGCGCCTCGATGGTGCCCTTCACCTTCGCGCCCTTGTGGAGCTCGACGACCTGATTGGCGCGAATGACGCCCTCGACCGTGCCGCTGATGACCACGGTGCCGGCGGTGATTTCCGCATTCACCTTCGCCGACGCGCCGATGATGAGCGTCTCGTCGGTGTGGATCTGGCCGCTGTACTTGCCGTCGATGCGCACCTGGCCCTTGAAGGTCAACTTGCCTTCGAACTCGCTGCCCTTGCCCAGCAGCGTGTCGAGGTCGACTCCACCTGGTTTCGCGGACACCGCACCCTCCTCGTTTCTCGAACTGCTCTTGTCGAACAAAGCCATGACGTGAAACTCCTCTTGTACTGCTCGAGACCTCAGCGCCGAATCAGCGACACGACGCGATCGAGGTCTTCGTAGCTGAAGAAGTCGATTTCGAGCGTGCCTTTTCCACTGCCGCCCTTCTCGACCAGCCGCACGCGCGTGCCGAGCCGCCGCTGCAGGTCTTCGATGAGCTTCTTCGCCTCGGGGCTCTGCGCCTTCGGCGTCTTCTTCTTCGTCGCGCCCGCGCCGCTCACGCCGCGCGCTTCCTTCACCCGCGACTCGGTCTCGCGCACCGACAGCTTGTCGCTGACCACCTGGCGCGCGAGCACCACCATCTCGCGGCTCGAGGGCAGCCCGAGCAGCGCGCGCGCGTGGCCCATGTCGAGGTCGCCCTCGATGACGAGCTGCTTCACCTCGTTGGGCAGCGCGAGCAGTCGCAGCGAGTTGGCGACGCTCGAGCGGTCTTTGCCGACGCGGTCGGCGACCTGTTCCTGCGTGAGCTTCCGTTCCTCGATGAGGCGCCGGTACGCCTCGGCCTCTTCGAGCGGGTTCAGGTCGGCGCGTTGAATGTTCTCGACCAGCGCCAGCTCGTACGCCTCGGCGTCGCTCGCCTCGCGAATGATGACCGGCAGCTCGGTGAGCCCGGCCTTCTGCGCCGCGCGCCACCGCCGCTCGCCCGCGATGATGCGGTAGCCGCGCCCGTCACGCCGCACGAGAATCGGCTGCAGCACGCCCTGCTGCTTGAGCGACGTCGCGAGCTCTTCGAGCTCGGCGGTGTCGAAGCTGCGCCGCGGGTTCGCCTTGTCGGCGTGAATCTGCTCGAGCGGCAGCCGGGTCACGCCGCCGGCGTTCGCCTTGTCGAGCTTCTCGACCGGCGCGCGCGCATCGGCGAGCAACGCGCCGAGGCCGCGGCCGAGGGCCGACTTGCGCTGCGCGGGGGGCACCACCTTGATGAGTCCGGGCATGTTGTCTTTGGCTCCTTCATTGTTCGCCGGCCTTCGGGCCGTTCCGCTTCGCTCCACGTCCCGGTCCACGACTTCGTCGCGCGGCCGGCTCACCTGTCAGGAAGCGCGCGGCGCCGAGGGACGAGGCGACTTCACCTTGAGCTTCTGCTTGTCGCGCTTGATGAGCTCACGCGCCACCGCGAGGTACGCCTCACAGCCGCGCGAGCGGATGTCGTAGAGCAGCACCGGCTTGCCGAAGCTCGGGCTCTCCGCGAGGCGCACGTTGCGCGGCACCACGGTGTCGAACACCAGCTGCGGGAACACGCGCCGCACCTCGTCGCTGACCTGGTGGCTGATGTTGGCGCGCGAGTCGAACATCGTGAGCACGATGCCGTCGACGGCGAGCTTCGGGTTGAGCGAGCGCTGCACCAGCTCGACCGTCGACAGCAGCTGCGCGAGGCCTTCCATCGCGTAGTACTCGGTCTGCAGCGGAATCAGCACCGCGTCACTGGCGGTCAGCGCGTTGAGCGTCAGCAGGCCCAGCGACGGCGGGCAGTCGACCAGCACGTAGTCGTACTTGCGCTTGATGGGGTCGAGCACCTGCTTGAGCCGCCGCTCGCGTTCCGGGAGGTTGACCAGCTCGACCTCGGCGCCGGTGAGGTCGGCCGTTGCCGGGAGCACATCGAGGAACCGCAGCTCGGTGGGTTGAATCAGCTCGCCGACCGGCCGCTCATCGATGAGCGCGTCGTAGATGGACCCGGGCAGCTGGCTCTTGTCGATGCCCAGGCCGGACCCGGCGTTGCCCTGGGGGTCGAGGTCGACGAGCAGCGTCTTCCGCTCCGCCGCCGCCAGTGATGCCGCGAGGTTGATGGCCGTCGTGGTCTTGCCGACGCCGCCCTTCTGGTTCGAGATGCAGATGATTCGGCCCATGTCGGCGACCCTCTTACTTGATGGGTCCGACAGGTGGGGCGGCCGTTTCTTCCTTCCTCTGCTTTTTTGGGGTCCCGAACGGGCGGTGGCCGCTTTTCAGCGCTTCGGCTGTTCCACGTGGAACACCACGACCCCACGCGGGTCACCCGAGAGGGGCAGGGTGAAGGTGCGGCGGGAAGCCAGGGAGAGCCCCGCGGACCGGCCGGCCGCCTCCAGGACCTCGGCCGGAGGGGTCTGGCCGACCATGCAGACCACCTTGCCGCCGGGTTGGAGGTAGTGGCGGGCCAGCTGGAGGAAGGGGCCGACGTCCATGAAGGCCCGGCTGGTCACGCAGTCGACGACCGGGAGCCCCTCTTTGGCCGGTTGCCCTTCGGCGCGGCAGTGCAGGGCCTTCACGCGGTTGGCGACGCGGGCCTTCACGGCGGCGGACTTCATGAACCCGACCTTCTTGGCCACCGCGTCGACCAGGGTGACCTGGAGCGAGGGCAGGGCGACCGCCAGGGGAATGCCCGGGAGACCGGCCCCGGCGCCGAGGTCGAGGAGGTGTTGGACGCCCTGGACCTCGGGGAGCACGGCGAGCGAGTCGAGGAGGTGCTTGTCGACCACCTCGTCGGGGCGGGTGATGGCGGTCAGCGAGACCTTCGGGTTCCACTTGAGCAGCTCATCGGCCCACGCGAGCAGGTCGGCCTGCTGTTCAGGCGAGAGCGTGAGCGAGAGCTTCTGGAGACCCTGGGCGAGGAGCGAGTTGTCCACAGCGGAACCGATCGAAAGGAGTGGGGCAGGGGACGTTTCGCACAACTTTGTCCACAGCGCTCCCTCTCCTCCTCAGAGGAGAGGGCCGGGGAGAGGAGAGACGCGCCTGACCCCGTCTCAGTGTTTCACGTGGAACGACAGCGTCACTCCTCACCCCGAGGAGTGAGAACGAAGGGCCACGAGCACCAGCGACAACGCCGCGGGAGTCACCCCCGGCACCCGCCGCGCCTGCCCCACGGTGTCCGGCCGGGCCCGCTCGAGCTTCTCCACCGCTTCTCGACTCAGCCCCCGCACCGTCGCGAACGAGAAGCTCTGCGGAATGGCCCACCCATCGTGCGCGTCGCTCCGCCGATTCCACGCGGCGTTCGCCTGCTTCACGTAGCCGGCGTACTTCATCTCGACCTCGACCTCGCTCGTCACCGCTTCGTCGAGCACGGGCCGCGCCTCGTCTTCCGCCGCGAGCGACGCGTACGTCACGTCGGGCCGCCGCAGCTTCACACCGAGCCGCGCACGCTCGAGCCGCGCCATCTCTTCGCGCACTGCGCGCACGCGCTCCCGCGTCACCTCGAGCTGCTCGGGCGAGACGAGGCCCACGCGCGCACCGTGCTCACGCAGGCGGAACTCCGCGTTGCCTTCGCGCAGCGTGAGGCGGTGCTCGCTGCGCGAGGTCATCATGCGGAACGGCTCGTCGACGCCGCGCGTGACGAGCTCGTCGAGCAGCACCGCGCCGTGCGCTTCGTGGCGGCCGAGCACCAGTGCGGGTTCGCCCTTCACCTGCAGCGCCGCGTTGATTCCCGCGAGCAGGCCCTGGAACGCCGCTTCCTCGTAGCCGGAGGTGCCGTTGAGCTGGCCCGCGAAGAAGAGGCCGCGCACGCGCTTCGTCTCGAGCGTCGCGTGCAGCTGCGTGGGCGGCGCGTAGTCGTACTCCACCGCGTAGCCGTAGCGCGCGACCTCCACGCGCTCGAGCCCGGGGATGGTGCGGAGGAACTCGAGCTGCACGTCGGCCGGCAGGCTCGTCGAGAGACCCGCGGGGTAGACGAGCGGAGACGTGACGCCTTCGGGCTCGAGCCACACCGTGTGGCGCTGACGGTCGGCGAAGCGCACCACCTTGTCTTCGAGCGACGGGCAGTAGCGCGGGCCGCGGCCGACGATGTCTCCACGGAAGAGCGGCGAGCGGGCGAGGTTCGCGCGCAAGACCTCGTGGGTGCGCGGCGTGGTGTGTGTCACGTGGCACTCGAGCTGCGCGCGGAGCGGGAAGGGGGCGCGCGGCGTGCGGAGCGAGAAGGGCTTCGGGGTGGCTTCTCCCGGCTGACGCTCGCAGCGGTCCCAGTCGATGCTGTCGCGCACGAGGCGCGCGGGCGTGCCGGTCTTGAAGCGGCCCAGGGTGAAGCCGAGCGCGCGCAGGGAAGTGGAGAGTCCCGTGGCGGCGGCGTCACCGAGGCGCCCGCCGACGCTCTGCTCGGGGCCGACGTGCATCAGCGCCTGGAGGAAGGTGCCGGTCGTCACCACGACTGCCTTCGCGCGCAGGGCCTGGCCGTCGGCGAGCGTCACGCCCACCACGCGGTCTCCGTCGACCTCGAGCGACGCGGCCTCGCCTTCGACGATGTACAACCGTGGTTGTGCATGCAGGGTTCGCTGCATGACGGTGGCGTAGGCGTCGCGCTCGCAGAGCACGCGCGTGGCGCGGACGGCCGGGCCCTTCGACGCGTTGAGCGTGACGAAGTGCGTGCCCGCCTGGTCCGCGGCGTGGGCCATCTCTCCGCCGAGGGCGTCGAGCTCGCGGACGAGGTGGCCCTTGGCGGTGCCGCCGATGGCCGGGTTGCACGACATCACTGCGATGCGGTCGGCGCGGAGGGTGACGCCGAGCGTGGTCAGGCCCAGGCGGGCGCAGGCGAGGGCGGCTTCGCAGCCGGCGTGGCCGAGGCCGATGACGATGATGTCGGCGGTGGTGGGGTGCATCGGATGGGTTGATCAGGTCCGTAGCACGACGTTGAGCTCCCTCTCCCCCTGAAGGGGCGAGGGTTGGGGTGAGGGGTGAACAACTTCGACGGGTTACTCCTCACCCCGACCGAGGGTTCCCACGAAAATCGAGTCAGGGAATCAACTCGGCATGAGCCACCCGTCATCGCTCAAGTTGGAGCAACTCCTCGCCGGCCAGTCTTCCCCCGACGTCACCTCGCACGTCCTCTCGTGCGAGCGGTGCCGCGCCGACCTCTCGCGCATGGAAGCCGAAGGAAAGCGCTTCTCGAGCTCGCCCCGCTCGCTGCGCGCCCGCGAGGCCGCGAACGTCGCCGACCGCCAGTGGAAGCGCCGCGCCGCCGCCTTCACCGTCATCGCCACCGCCGCGCTCGCGGCGCTCACCTTCGGTCTGTCGCAGTCACTGACCACCACGCCGCCCGCCCCCAAAGAGCAGCTCGCCAAACCCAACACGCCCGCCTCGCCGCGCCGCCAGGCCCGCGAAGTGCTCGAGCCGCGCCCTGAGACGTGGCCCAGCCGCCTGCGCAAGGTCTCGCTGCGCGGCCGCGACGTCGAGTTCGGCCAGGGCTCGCTCGAGGCCGCCACCACCGACGGCACCGCGCGCCCCTTCACGCTGACCCACACCAAGGTCGACATCACCATCAGCGGCTTCATGCAGGCCGTCGAGGTGACGCAGACCTTCCGCAACCCGTTCAACGCGCCGGTCGAGGCGGTGTACGTGTTCCCGCTGCCCGACGACTCCGCGGTGCACGCCATGGAGCTGAAGGCCGGGAACCGCATCATCACCGCCGAGGTCAAGAAGCGCGGTGAGGCGCGACGCGAGTACGAGCAGGCGAAGGCCGAGGGCCGCCGCGCGGCGCTGCTCGACCAGGAGCGCCCCAACGTCTTCACGCAGTCCATCGCGAACCTGCTGCCGGGTGAGACGGTGCAGGTGACGCTCAGCTACGTCGCGCCGCTGCACTACGACGACGGCGTCTACACGCTGAACTTCCCGATGGTCGTCGGGCCCCGCTACATCCCCGGCGCGGCGCTGCCCGGCGAATCGCAGGGCACCGGCACCGCGCGCGACACCGACCAGGTGCTCGACGCCAGCCGCATCACGCCGCCCACCGTGCGCAGCGGCCGCGACATCGAAGTGAGCGTGCACCTCGACGCCGGCACCGTCATCGAGGACCTCTGGTCCGTCTCGCACAAGCTGCAGGTCGACCGCCCGTCGTCGGCGCGCGTGGAGCTCGACCTCGACCCGTACGACACGTTGCCCAACAAGGACCTCATCGTGCGGTGGCGCGTCTCGGGGGCGCAGGCGCGCGCGGCGATGATTGCCGCGGGCGGTGCGTTCGCCCTGATGCTCAACCCCGAGTCGTCGAAGGCCGCGCTCCCGCCCACGCCCAAGGAGATGGTGTTCGTCATCGACACCAGCTGCTCGATGAACGGCGCGCCGCTCGACGCCGCGAAGCTCGCGATGGAACAGGCGCTGACGCAGATGAACCCCAGCGACACGTTCATGCTCATCGACTTCGCCGACCGCGCGAGCAGCTTCCACGACACGCCGCTGCCCGCGTCGCCCGACTCGGTGCAGCGCGCGGTGAACTACCTGCGCTCACTGCCCTCGGCCGGTGGCACCAACCAGCTCGCCGGCATTCGGCGCGCGCTCGCCCGCGAGGAAGACCCGAACCGCGTGCGCATGGTGCTCCTCATGACCGACGGCTTCATCGGCAACGAGGAAGAGATTCTCGCCGAGACGCGGCGGCTGCGCGGCAACGCGCGGGTGTTCGGCTTCGGCATCGGCAGCTCGGTGAACCACTACCTGCTCTCGCGGCTGAGCGACGAAGGGCGCGGCTTCTACCAATACGTGCGGCCCGTCGAGGACGCGACCGAGGCCGTGAGCCGCTTCGTCAAGCGCGTGCGCCGGCCGCTGCTCACCGACTTGAAGATCGACTTCGGCGCGCTGCCGGTGGCCGACGTGATGCCCGACCCGGTGCCCGACCTCTTCGACGCGCAGCCGCTCTTCATCCAGGGCCGCTACCGCCAGGCCGCGGTGGGCACGGTGATGCTGCACGGCAAGCGCGCGGGGAAAGAGGAGTGGTTCGAGGTGCCGGTGGTGTTCCCCGACCCCGCCGCCGAGCCCGCGAAGGGCAAGGCGATGACGATGGCGTGGGCGCGGCGGCGCATCGAGAAGTTGAGCCAGGCGCGGTACGGCAACGACGACCCCGAGACCGTCGAGCAGATCAGCGCGCTCGGCCTCGAGTACCACCTCGTCACCAAGTACACGTCGCTCGTCGCGACCGAGAAGCTGCCGGTCACCAACGTGACGGCGACGACGGTCACCGAGCCGACGCTCGCGGCTGATCAGACCACTGAGATCGACGGCAAGCAGGGCCAGATCACGTACAAGCGCACGACCATCCAGGTCATCCGCGGCACGGGGCAGGGCGACGTCAGCGGCACCGGCGGGCTTGGCATGAAGGGCACGGGCGTCGGTGGTGGCGGGCTCGGGAATGGCTACGGCACGCTCGGCGGGCGTGGGCGCGGCGGGGGCGGAGGTGTGGTCGGCGGGGTGGTGGGCGGCGTCGTGGGCGGAGAGATCGACGGCCGCTTCCGCGATGGCGATGGTGATGACTTCGACAGCGCGTTCGGTGGCTCGACGAAGAAGCCCGAGCCGAAGGCTGAGCCGAAGGAAGTCGACTTCTATGGACCGAAGAGCGCGGATCCGAATCTGGCGAACGGTCACAAGGGCAAGGAGATGTACATCCCTCCCGCCCCCGGCGGCGGCGGCGTGAAGGACTCGCTCAGCATGGCCGACATCATGGAGGTCATCGTCGCCCACAAGGGCGCGCTCGCGGCCTGCACGGCGAAGAAGGCGCCCGGCACGAGCGGGAAGATCGTCATGAAGTGGTGGGTGACGATGAGCGGCACCGTCATCAAGGTCGACCTCGCCGACGGCTCAGAGGAGTTCAAGGGAACGCCGATGGCCCAGTGCTTCGTGGCGGCGATCAAGGCGATGCTCTTCCCCCGGCACACGCACGCCAGCCCCGACCCCATCCTCTTCCCCTTCAAGTTCTGACCCATGGCGCTCGACATCGGAGAGCTCTTCGAGCGGTACCATGGCGTCGTCTACCGACGCTGCGTGTCGCTCCTGCGCAACGACGCCGACGCCGAGGAAGCGGTGCAGGAAGTGTTCGTCGCCGCCATCAGCGGCTTCGGGCGTTTCCGCCTCCGCAGCGCGCCGCTCACGTGGCTGTACGCCGTCGCCACGCGCCACTGCCTGCAGCGCCTGCGCAACGCCAACACCCAGGCGCTCAAGCGCACCCTGTTCCGCGATGACGAGGTCAGCGAGACCGACCTCGACGCCCGCATGGACATCGAGCGCTTCTTGAGCACGCTCAGCCTCGAGCAGCTCGAGCTGGTCACGCTCGCGTGGCGCGATGGGCTCACGCAAGACGAGATCGCCGACGTCACGCGGCAGTCGCGCAAGACGGTCGGCAAGAAACTCGCGGCCTTGTCGGCACGTCGCCCCCAGGTGACAGCCCCGGTTGCATCAACCCGGCGGGTTCTGGCAACTCCGTGACGTGAACTTCGCGCTCGCGGTCGCGGTCGTCTCGTCCCTCAGCCTCGGTGGCATTCCCAACGGTCGCGTGCTCGGGCCCGAGTGGCTCACCCGCCCAGGCGAAGCGCCGTCGCTCGCTGATCAGCACGTCATCTTCGTCGCCGGGTTCATGAACGAGCTCATCCCCGGGTACTTCGTCGACAACGAGGAAGCAGTGCGCACCGCCGGCGGCACGAGCTGCACCGTGTACCCGACGTCGGCGATGCACCTCGAGGAAGACGTGACGTTGCTCACGAAGGAGCTCGATTCGCACCCCGGGCAGTCGGTGACGTTGTTCGGGCACAGCAAGGGCGGCGCGGCGGTGCTGCTCACCGTGCTCGAACACCCCGAGTACGTGCTCGACGGGCGCGTGCGGTCGGTGGTGGTGGTGCAGGGCGCGGTCGGTGGGTCTCCACTCGCAGATGCGCTCACCTTCCTCGGGAAGAAGCGGAAGGACGGGATTCACTCGCTGTCGTCGAAGGAAGCGCACGCGGCGTTCGCCGGGGCGCTGGCGAAGCTTGATCAGACGTTGAACGCTGATCAGAAGTCGGCGTTGTTCTCGCGGATCTTCTACGTGCGCGCGAAGCACCGGAAGGTGGTGCCCGCTGAGCTGGCCATCACCGCGGCGATGTTGGACGGGCAGGGCGAGAACGATGGGCTCGTGCCCGTGAAGGACCAGCTGCTCGAGGGCGTGGGCGTCGATTTGGGCGTGCTCGAGGCTGATCATGCGTCGCTCACGGTGACGGGCGTGATGAGCCTGTCGTCGCCGGGCGATCGCCGGGCGTTCACGATGGCGCTGTTCTCAGAGATGGCGCGAAGACTCGGGACAGGGACTCCCTCTCCTCTTCAGAGGAGAGGGCCGGGGTGAGGAGTAACCCTCGCTGGCACAGCCCCTGCTCCTCTCCCCAGCATGCGCTGGGTCAAGCAGTCGACCGCACGAGCTCGCTTCCTCCGTCGCCACGCGACGTCGCCTGAACAAGTGATGTGGAGCGAGCTGCGCCGGCTCGCCCAATTGCTCGGACTCAAGTTCCGACGGCAACACCCTGCGGGGCCGTACTTCCTCGATTTCGCGTGCCCTTCGAAGATGTTGGCCGTCGAGCTTGATGGTGCGGGGCACCTGACTCGGGTGACTGAAGATCAGCTTCGCGATGAGTGGTTGGCTGATCAGGGGTGGTTGGTCTTGCGGTTTGGGAACCACCAGGTTGTGTGTGAGTTCGAGGCCGTGCTGGAGACGATCGTCTCGGTCGCCGGACGGCGGTAGGCGCTTCGAGGTTGGTTACTCCTCACCCCGACCCTCTCCTCTGAAGAGGAGAGGGAGCTCGTTTTTCTGCTTCAAGGAACTGCGCAGAACGACCCGCCGGGCCATGGCTCGCAGTGTCCCTTCGCGCACGGCTTCTCTGCCGAACACCCCGCCGCGCACCGCACCATGGCCCCACCGGCGACCTGACCTTCGGCGCACGTCGGCGGCGCGAGCGGATCACCGCGGTCCGGCTTGTTCTCGCGCAGGTACTCGAGCTCGGGCCGCTGCATCGACCGCTTGAACGGCGTCGTCGTCCCGAACGCCATCACCAACTTCCCATCCTCCGCCCAGTCGAGAGACAGCACCTGCTCGACGCTCTCCCACGTGAACCGCGCCCGCGCGTGGTCGCCCTTCACCACGGGAATCAACAACTGCACCGCGTTCCCATCTTTCGCGGCGCGGGAATCGCCATGTCCACCCTCGAGCACCTCGACGGTGCGCGCGTACTCGCCCTCATCGCCCGCCCGCGTCTCGCACGACACCCGCAACCACTCGCGCACCAACTTCGTCTCGCACCCCGCCGCGGTCGAGCCCTTCACCACGCACTCATCAGCCCGCCGGAACTCGTCCTCACCCGGAGGCCAGCTCCGCCCCTCGGGCAACGTGAGCGCGCTCACCTTCGGCTTCGCAGGCCGCAGCACCGCCGCGGCGATCTCCTTCGCGAGCACCTCGTGGCCCTTCGGCGTGAGGTGCAGGTCACCATTCAAGAACGCCCCGGGCTCGGCCGCCGCCAGCGCCGCCGTCGGGTCGACGCCCACCGCCCCCGCGCGCTCGGCCCGCGCCACCAGGTCCTCGGTCAGCACGCGCGTCGCGCTCAAATCGAGCGGCTTTTCGACGCCGTACTTCTTCCATTCCTCGCCGCTCACCATCACGTCGAGCGGCAGCGCGACCACCACCAGCCTCGCGCCCGCCGCCGCGCACAGCGCCTGCACCTTGCCGAGCATCAGGTCGAGCGGCAGCGCATTCGGCGCCTCGTCGGCCGGCCGCAGCGAGTCGAGCTTGAAGCGCAGCGCGCGCCGCTGCTCGAGCAGGTCCTTCAACTTCCCGTCCTTCTTCTTCGTCGCCAGCTCCTCGAGCAGCTTGTCGTTGCGGGCCTGGCCGACCGCCGCCATGAACAGGTGGTACGCGGTCACGTCGACGCGGCGCGCGCCCTCGGCGAACGGCACCTCGAGGATGTCGCGCGGGTCTCCGCCCTGCGGCACGAGCGGCTTCAGCTCGTCGACGTACTTGTTGTCACCGAGCTGCTCCTCGAGGTGCGACTGGAGGTTCTGCGCGAGTTCCTCGAGCTGGCGGCTCAGGTCGCGGCGCTGCACCAACAGCGTGCGCGCCGCCTCGTCGGCGGGCGGCAGCGGCGTCACCTTCTCGCCCGCACTCGCGACGTCTTTCCACGAGCCCTCGGTCGCGAAGCCCTCGTTGCCGGGCGACGCGGCGTGCAACAGCCCGCGCGCGGCGTACACCAGGTGGCTCTGCGACATCAGCGTGCCGCGGAACGGAAACGAGGTGACGTCGCGCGGCGCGGTCTCGGTGCGCACCGCCCAGCCGTCCCACACGCGGTGGCGCTCGACGTTCGGCCGGTCGAGCTCGAAGAGGTCGTTCGCGAGGTTCATCACGAACACCACCGTCTTCACCCGCTGGCGCGCCTCGAGCTGGCGGCGCACCACCTCGGTGTACTCGGCGGGCCCGTAGGTCGGCACGCCCGCGTTGAGCACCACCACGTCGCCCCCGAGCGCGGGCCCGAGCTTCGCGGAGAACGTCTGCTCGGCCTCGACGCCGAGCCCGAAGACCTGGCTGTCGCCTACGACCAACACCTCGTCGGCACCCGGACCGCGCGGTGCAGGCCACTCCGCGCCGCGAAAGCCGTCGGCGTTGGTGGCCGCGGTGGTGATGGGGTTGCCGGTCGCGACGCGCAGCTGCATCGACGCGTGGGGCCTGAGCCGCACGCCGAGCTGGTCATCGGGCTCGTAGTAGTTGAGGTGGGGAAACGCCGACTGGTCGCGCAGGCGGAAGACGCCTTCCGCCACCACCAACCCGAGCAGGATTCCGAGCAGCACCTTCGCCACGGCCTTGAGCGCGCGCACGAGGGCGCACTGTAGCCGCGTTCAGTCGAGCACGACCTCGACGTCGAACTCCGCGCCGGTGTCCTGCGAATCTGCGCCGGAGATCCACACCCAGACCGGCCCCGCGCTGACCTGCTGAATCAGCGTCTCGCTCGCGTCGACCGCGCCCATGTCGGTGCACGCCGCGCTCGTGGCCACCGCGCAGCTCGCGCCGGTGAAGAGCGAGATAACCGGGTCGAAGTGCACGTTGCCGCCCGTGCCGTGCGGCGTGACGGTGACGTGCAGCGAGCCCGTCATCGGCACGTCGACCTTGAAGACCACGTCCTTCGTGCGCTGGCCGCACGTGGGCGAGATGTTCGGCGTCGCCAGCGAGGTGTCGCTGATGGCGCTGCCGTGGAACTCGGTGCCCGACTGCGTCAGCGCGAGCACGCGCTGGTTGTCGCACGCGTCACCCGCGAAGCCGCTCGTGCCACCGCCTCCGCCCGCCGCGGCGCTGCCGCCACCCGTCGCGCCGGCGCCGCCGCCGGTGAAGAGACTGCCTCCGCCGCCGCCCGTGCCCGCGTCGCCGTGCATCGACGTGCCTCCACAGCCCACCAACAACACCGCCATCACCTGCATCACGCTGCGCATTTCGTTCCCCTCGTTGCGTTGGAAAATTCCGGCCGCGCCGCGCCCGAGCAACGTGCGTGCCGCGGGGGGCTCGCTCGGAGGACGCGCGCGCGCCCTCGTGGGTCGAGGCGACAGGTGTCGGGTCTTCCCTGCAGTCAGCGTCAGGGGAAGGTGAGCGCGCGCCGGTCGAAGCCGCTCATCGTGCGGAAGGCGCACTCGATGACGTCGTCTTGCCACGCGGCGATCGAGCGCTCGAAGCACACGCCGTCGTGCGATGCGCCGAGGCGCACGAGGTGGCTCGCGTCGTCGGGCGTGAGCTCGAGCAGGCCGCCGTACCAACCGCCGAGCTCGATGCCGCCGTCGACCGACGTCACCGGGCCGTCGTTGGCTGAGAACGGCGCGGCGCCTTCGAGCGCGTGCACGTCGTCGGCCGACTTGAGGCTCACCAG
Organism: Myxococcaceae bacterium; assembly: GCA_046351675.1. GTDB lineage: Bacteria > Myxococcota > Myxococcia > Myxococcales > Myxococcaceae > Archangium_A. The sequence goes on along the minus strand of JAXLYB010000002.1, from coordinate 365,542 downwards.
GGCGCCCGCTTCGGTCTGCGCGACGATGGTGCCCCAGCCAACTGCGACGTCGCGGAAGCGTTGATCAGCCGCCCAGGGCACGAAGGCGTCGTCGTTCTCGGCGACGAGGAGCTTCCCGTCGAGCGTCAGCGCCGCGGTCTCGTACCAGCTCGACGCGAGCTGCCGGAAGTGGCCCGCGATGCGGCGTGGCGCCGAGCGATCGACGGGGGTGAGCAGCGTGAGGTTCTCGTGCCAGTCGGGCGCGCCGAAGCAGTCCATCGCGCCGTCCACCGTCAGCGCGCACGCGTAGCCGGAGCCGGCGGTGACGTCGACGTAGCCGTCGCCGAGATGGGTGAGCGGCGCGTCTTCGGTGAGCGTCGGGCCGAGGATGCCGCTCGCGTTGCGGCCCAGGCACCACAGCGAGCCGTCGGTCTTCAGCGCGCAGGCGAGGAAGGGGCCGACGGAGACGACGCTCCATTCGGAGCTGTCGATGCGCTTCGGGGTGAAGGGCTCGCCCGCGTTCGGGTTGGTGAAGAGGCCGGCGCCCGGGCCGGCGGCGGGCCAGCACCAGAGCGTGCCGCGCGGGTCGATGGCGCAGGCGCGCTCGTAGCCGACCGAGAGGGAGCGCCAGGTGCGGCTGATGGGCGTGGGCTCTGGTGCCGGGAGCGGGAGTGGAGTTCGGCCGCACGCCATCAACAACAGAGACAAGAGGAGTGACACGACAACTCCCTCTCCCCAACAGGGGGAGAGGGTCGGGGTGAGGGGAAAACTTTTCACTGCTGCGCTTCGCATCGGCCCCTCACCCCCGCCCTCTCCCCGCTGCGCAGGGAGAGGGAGCAAACGGCTCAGTAGCCGCCGCAAATGTCCTGCGCGGCGTTGATGGTGAACGTCGTCGTCGACTCATCAATCGACCGCAGGAAGGCGACGAGCTGCCGCACCTGGTCCATCTCGGCGGTCGACGGCGTGCCACCCGCGAGCCCCGTGAGGAAGTTCGCCGACCCCGCCTGGAAGTGCGTCGCGTACGGCTGGGTGAACACATCCTCGAGGCGCCTGGCCTGGCCCGCGTGGAAGTACGGCGCGCCCGCATTCACCGACAGCAGCGCCGGCGGGTTGAAGCCCTTGATGCCCTGCGCCTGCGTGCCGTCAGCCTTGCGCTCGATGCCCGCCAGCCGGTCGAAGGTGCCGACGTTGCGCACCACGCACGTGATGCGCTCGGGCCCGACGTTGCCGGTGCCGCCGTCCGCCAGCATCACGCCGCGCTCGAGGTCGATCTTCAGCGTGTCGGTGTTCTGCGTGCTCTGCAGGCCGCTCGGCAGCACCTGCGGCTTGGCCTCGGTGCGCATGCCGAACGCCGTCGCCGGCAGGCTGTTCGCGCCGGGCAGCGAGCCGTTCTTCTCGGGCGAGGGCGTGTACGAGACGCGGCTGACCGTCCACTTCGCGCCGCCGTGGCAGAACGCGCAGTTGTTCTGCTCGAAGAGCGTGCGACCCGCGCTCACGTCGCTGGCCACCAGGTTCTTCGGCGACTTCAGCGGCTTGATGGTCTTCACGTACTCGTCGATCTCATCCCAGTCGCGCACCGAGGCCGCCGAGGCGACGACCGACTTCGTCGAGCCCGAGAGGTTGTCGTTGCGCGTGACGTTGTTCGTGCCGCCGTCGAGCGAGACGCCGTTGGTCAGGTTGAACGCCACGTCGTTGGGCACCGCGCCGGTGGTGATGGCGCCCTTGCCGCCCGCCGTGCCGCGCGTGTTCAGCTCGAAGTCGTGCATCTCGTCGAAGATGGCGGTCCAGTTCAGCGCGCGCTGATCAGCCCCGTTGCCCTTCGCGTACGTGCCATCGAGCGGCACGGTCTGGCGCGGACCGGCGGCGAACTGCCAGGTGATGTGGTCCGACAGGCCGTCGGGGTGGCAGCTGCCGCACGAGTTCACCGCGCGGTCCGCCCAGCGGCCGGTGCCGGTGAAGAAGAACTTCAGGCCCGCGAGCTGGTGCGCCTCGGGCGTGCCCGCGGTGGGCAGCGTCGCCGAGTTGATGTCCTGGTCGAAGGCCTGCGTCGCGAGGTCGATGACCGACAGCGAGCGCTCGGCCCAGTTCGCCACGTACGCGCGGTTGGCGGTGTGCGCGACCGCGATGCCCAGCGGCACCTTGATGCCACCCGTGCCACGCGTCGACATCTGCGCGAACGCCACGTCGGGGCCGAGCACGATGGGGCCGCGCGCGTCGGTCGCGTTGCGGTAGTTGATGCGCTGCACGACGTCGCCGGCCTGGCTCACGACGTACGCCACGTTGGTGCCGGGGCGGAAGTCGATGCCGATGGGCACGCCCAGCAGGCTCGAGGTCGCCGTACCCTGCGCGTTGACGAGCTTCGAGAGCGCGGTCGTGCCCGCGATGCCGGTGTCCTCGGTGTTGGTGCCCAGGTCGATGACCGACACCGCCGCGAAGACGTTGGTGAACTTGAAGACCGGCCCGTTGGGCGCCGCGCACACGCTCGTCACGTACGCCTTCTGGTTGTTGTCGTTGATGGCGATGCTGAAGAGCTGGTTGATGGCGCAGCCCACGTTGGTGCCGGGGCCGCCGTCAGGCTGCGCGACGTTGAAGCCGGTGTCGGCGATGGGCGCCAAGTCGATGGTCGCGGTCACCGCGCGCGTGGACAAGTCGACCACCTGCACCTTGCCGGTGCGACCGGTGTCGCTCATCTCGGCGGTCGGCGCGCCGAAGAACTGCGTCACGTAGACCTTCTCGTCGAGGTCGTTGGTGTCGTGGTTGTTGGTGATGGCCAGCGCGCGCGGGTTGCCGCCGACGTTGGTGGTGCCGATGACGCTCATGCTCGCGGTGTCGACGAAGGTCAGCGTGCCCTCACCGAAGTTCGCGACCACCGCGATGGCCCCGGTGGGCGAGAGCGCGACGCCCGTCGGCTCCGAGCCCAGGGGCGCGCGCGTGGCGTCGAGCACCGGCGTCACGGTGTTGATGGCCGTCACCTTCACCAACTGCTGCGAGCGGCGCAGCGCGATGAAGGCCGTGGTGTTGTCGGGGTGAATCGAGACCGACACGGGCATGGAGTCCGCCCCGGTGTCGACGCTCGCCGTCTTCGTGTTGGTCGCCGTGTTGAAGAACGAGACCGAGTTGCTGTCCTGGTTCACCATCGCCACGAGCGCGTCGGTGGTGCTGATCTGCACCGGCGTCGAGTGGTTCGAGCCCGGGAGCACGGGGCCGGTGAAGCCGCCGCCACCACCCGTCGTTCCGCCGCCGCCCGTCGCGCCGCCACCGCCCGTCGCGCCGCCACCGCCCGTCGCGGTGCCGCCACCGGTCGCAGTGCCGCCACCGGTCGCCGTGCCGCCGCCCGTCGCGCCACCGCCCGTGCCTCCGCCGGTCGCCGCGCCGCCGCCCGTGTCACCGCCACCACCGGTGCCGCCGTCGTTGCCCGAGGGTGCGGGGCACGCGCACAGCGCCGCTGCGACTGCTGCTCCGAGGAGAGTCCGCATGAGGTTCGAGTTCATGGGGCGGCGACGGGAGCAAGCGCCGCGCCGATCACCGCGCCCCACTGTTCCCCCGCACCTGCGCCGGGGCTTCGCGGGGCCCGGCCGACAGCTGTCGGGTCGAGCCTGCAGGGTCGAGGCTGCACCCTTCGGGCGCCGCTGCTGGGCTACGGTGCCGCGCGATGAGGAACCGCTCATGAGTGGCACGTTGCCGGTCGCGGTGGTGGGGCTCCCGGTGCGCACGGTGTCGGTGCGCGTGGTCGCGGGACCGGACCTGGGCTTGTCGGTGACCAACGCCACCGAAGCCATCACCGTCGGCAACGCGCAAGGCAACGTGCTGCAGCTGACCGACCCCTCGGTCTCGCGCTTTCACGTCGAGCTCTCGCGGCGCGGCGACAAGGTGGCGGTGCGCGACCTGGGCTCGACCAACGGCACGCTCGCGGGCGGGCTGACGCTCACCGACGCGCTCGTGCCGCCGGGCACGGTGCTGCAGCTGGGCCACACGCAGCTCGAGGTCGGCAGCGGGCAGCTGGGCAGCGTCGAGCTGAGCGAGGGCGACGCGCTGGGTCCGCTCAAGGGGCAGAGCGCGGTGATGCGCACGCTCCTGGCCCGCATCGACAAGGCGGCGCGGAGTGACAGCGCGGTGCTGCTCCACGGCGAGTCGGGCACCGGCAAGGAGCTCATCGCGCGCGCGATTCACGAGCGCGGCCCGCGCCACAAGAAGCCCTTCGTCACGGTGGACTGCGGCTCGCTCTCGCCCGGGCTGGTGGCCAGCGAGCTCTTCGGCCACGAGCGCGGGGCCTTCACCGGCGCCGAGCGGCGGCACGAGGGCGCCTTCGAGCGCGCGAACGGCGGCACGGTCTTCCTCGACGAGATTGGCGAGCTGTCACCGTCGCTGCAGGCCACGCTGCTGGGCGTGCTCGAGCGGCGGCGCTTCCGGCGCGTGGGCGGCAGCAGCGAGCTGGAGGTCGACGTGCGCGTGGTCTCGGCGACGCACCGCGACCTGCGCGCGCTGGTGAACGCCGGGCAGTTCCGCCTCGACCTCTACTTCCGCCTCGCGGTGGTGAAGCTCGACGTGCCCGCGCTGCGGCTGCGGAGCGACGACCTCGAATTGCTCATCGCCCACTTCCTGCGCGAGGCGGGCAGCGAAGCGAGCGTGGAGTCGCTCTTCCCGAAGGACACGCTGGCCTCGATGCGCGCGTACGCGTGGCCGGGCAACGTGCGCGAGCTGCGCAACCTCGTCGAGGCGACGCTGGCGATGGGCGAAGCGCCGCCGCTCGACGCGCTGCAATCGGCCGACACGCCGTCGTCGGGCGCGGTGCTGCCGGGGCCCGAGAAGCTCTACAAGGACGCGCGGGCGGAGGTGCTCCAGCGCTTCGAGCACTTCTACCTGTCGAAGCTGCTCGAGCTCACCAAGGGCAACGTCTCGGCAGCGGCGCGTCACGCGAAGATGGACCGCTCGCACCTCATCGAGCTGCTGCAGCGGCACCACCTGCGCGAAGGCGAGTGAGTCTTCAGCTCACGGCTGCCACTGCAGCTGGCCATCGGCGCACGTGCGCACGCCCTGCTCGCACGCGGCGGTGAGCGTCTCGAAGCCGAGGTAGACGTCTTGCTCGACCTTGTCGAAGAGCACCGGGCAGCTGTACGCGCAGCCGAGCAGCTGGCTCTTGTCGAACGCGGGCAGCGGGTCGGCTCCCGAGGGCAGCAGCGCGTCGCAGCCCTGCACGGTGCCGACCACGCGCACGAGGACGAACTCGTCGGGCGCGTCAGCGAGCGCCTGGAAGCCACCCGACTGCAGTGAGCTGCGCAGTGACGCGAGGACCGCGGCGCGCAGCTCTTCGCGCGGGGCGCCGGGTTTGGGCAGCGTGACGTCGACGCAGCTGCGCGTGCGCTGCAGCGGGACGCACTGGTGGCTGCTGCACCATTTGATCAACTGCCCCGTGCGGCACCCGGGCACGCCGCCGAGCGTGACGAAGTCGATGACCAGGCTCGCGTGGCCGTCGGCGGGCAGGCGAGAGAGCAGCGGGGTGCCCGTCGAGTCTTTGCAGAGGAAGCCGTCGAGGCCCTCGCCGTCGGTGCCGAAGGTGATGGCGACCGAGCGAGTCTCGACACAGGAAGACAACAACAACCCCAGGAGCACCAAGCCCCCTCTCCCCCGAGGGGGAGAGGGTCGGGGTGAGGGGAGAAGCGAAGTCACGAAAGCACTCACGGGTTCAACTCCACGCGAGTCACCGTCTGCTTCGTCCCCACCACGACCGCCGCCGTCACCCCCGCCGCCACCGCCGCTCCACCCACCGCCAACCAGAACGGCCACCGCGCGTACAAAGGCGGCGCCTCCTCCACCACCTTGCCGCGCACCAGCAGGTCCTTCACCAACCCGCCCGCATCCGCCTCCCGCGCCGCGCGCGTGGTGAGCACGCCATCGAGCGCCAACGCCCCGCGCAACGCCTCGGGCGTCGCCGCCTCCGACGCCACCAACGCCAGCCGCGGCGACCGCAGCGCCGTCGACAGCAACTTGAGCGACGCCTCCGAATCGAGCGGCTCACCGCGCCGGTTGCGCTCGCGCCACTGCTCGGCCGCCAGCTCGGGCGACGCGGGCTCGAGCGACACCGCCGGCACCACGCCCGACACGAGCCGCCACGCGGGGGTGTAGCCATCAGCCGACAACCGCACCACGTGCGGCCCTTCGAGAACGTTCACCGTGCAGGGCGTTCTGCACGCCCCGGGCCGACCATCGAGGTCGACCGTCGCCCCGCTCGGCGTGCTGTCGATGCGCAGCGGCTCGGCGGCGGGCGTGGCCTGGCTGGCGGCTCGAGCCAACAGCGACTCGACCTCGGGCGTCATCGACGCGACGTCGGGCGGGGGCGAGAGCGAGAAGGCGGCGAGGGCTTTCGTGTCGGCCTGCGCGGCGGGGGACTGGTTGGCGCCGAGGTGGCAGGCGGCGCGCCAGGCGAGCACGCGGGCGGCGAGGTTGCGCTCGGCGTCGGCGAGCAGCGTGGGGACGACGTTCTCGCCTTCGAGCTCGGCGAGGCACTCGGTGAAGCGCGCGGCGACGTAGAGCTTGCGGGCGGCGGCGAGCTTCTCGGGCCAGGGCGACGGCGGCGGCAGCGGCGCCGCGGGTGGGAGGTCGACGAGACGCAGCTCGACGGGGAGGGTGAGGGTGCCGAGCGCGCGGCGGGTCTCGGCGGCGCGGGGGCCGTCGACGACCACGGTCACGGAGCTGCGGGCTGGCGCGTCGGGCGCGGCGTGCAGGCACAGCGCGAGGGCGAGCGAGAGCATCGCGGGGGCTTACCCCCTCTCCCCTCGAGAGGGGAGAGGGTTGGGGTGAGGGGCCTGCGCCTGATTGATCGCCTCGACTCGCATCAGCCCCTCACCCCGACCCTCTCCCCGCTCCGCAGGGAGAGGGAGTAAGTGGTTCACCTTGCGTCTCGCCGGCCGCTACGAGCTCGAGCAGCGCCTCGCCGAAGGAGGCATGGCCGAGGTCTGGCTCGCCACCTCGCACGGCGACGCCGGCTTCACCCGCCGCGTGGCCATCAAGCAGCTCTTCCCGCACCCCGACGACGGCGGCGCCTTCGAGCGCATGTTCCTCGACGAGGCGCGCATCACCAGCCAGCTCCACCACGCGAGCATCGTGTCCATCCTCGACTTCGGGGTCGAAGCGGGCCGCGCGTTCCAGGTGCTCGAGCTCATCGACGGCTTCGACGCCTGGAAGCTCACCCGCCGGGGCCGCGAGCTCGGCGCACCGATGCCGCTGCCGCTCGCGCTCCACGTGTGCAGCGTCGTCGGCCACGCGCTGCACTACGCGCACACCCGCACCGCCGACGACGGTACGCCGCTGCGCATCGTGCACCGCGACGTGAGCCCGCAGAACATCCTCCTCGCGCGCACCGGTGACGTGAAGCTGTCGGACTTCGGCATCGCGCTCGCCGAGGGCCGCACCGAGAAGACCGTGGGCGGCGTCGCGCGCGGCAAGCCGGCGTACATGGCCCCGGAGCAGGCGATTCGTGGCCCGCTCGATGGCCGCACCGACGTCTTCGCGCTCGGCTGCGTGCTGCACGCGTTGCTCACCGGCGAGAGCGCGCTGCGCGATGAGAACGCGTTGGTCGATCTGCTGTCGGGCACCGAGCTGACGCTCTCGCCCTCGCTCGGCGAGGACGTGCGCGCGCTCATCGCCAAGGCCACGCGGCGCAACAAGGCCGAGCGCTACGAGTCCGCCGAGGAGATGGCCATCGCGTGCGAGCAGCTGCGCGCAACGCAGGCGAGCGAGGAGCCCCGAAGAGCGCTCGCGGCGTGGGTGCAGCGCGTGGCGCCGCCTCCGGGTGCGGCCGCGACGAGCGTTCGCACGCCGTCGAGTCCGCCGCCGCTCGCCACGCCCGTCACGGTGCCCGGTTCTCCCTCCGCGGGCCGCGCTCGTTCGCTCGGCTTCGTCGTCGGTGGCCTCGCACTCGGACTGCTCGGCGTCGCGGGGTGGAAGCTCGCGAACCCCGAGCCTCCGCAGAATCCGGTGCCGCTCGCGGTCGCGCCTGCGCCGCTGCCGGTGGAGCCACCGCCGGCGCCTGCGCCACCGACGCCTGTTCCGACCGAGCCTGCTGCGACTCCCGCGCCCGTTGCCACCGCGAAGAAGCCCGTGGTCGCGCCGGCGAAGCCTCCCGTCGCCGAGGGCACCGGGCTGATCAGCGTCGGCGGTGAAGCGTTTCTTCGCGCGGAGGTGTTCGTCGATGGCGCTCCACGCGGGTTTGCGCCGGCGCGGCTCGAGTTGCCGGTCGGTCCGCACTCGCTCGAGCTCGTGCTCGCCAATGGGCAGCGGCGGAAGCGCGAGGTCGTCGTGTCGAGGCTGCACACGCCGAGCGCGCCGTGGACGTGGGTGGAAGACTGATCTCCCTCTCCTCCCGAGGAGGAGAGGGTCGGGGTGAGGAGTGAAGCGAGCAGCGCCCGCTCCTTCCGTGGACGTGTGAGGAGAGAAGCGTCGCGGCACCCGCTCCTTCCGTGGCCGTGGTGGAAGATTCAGCCGCCCCTCACCCCGACCCTCTCCCCTCTCGAGGGGAGAGGGAGGCTAGGCTCTCGTTCGGTGTTCCGGTCACTGCTCGCGGCGTCGTCGCTCGTGCTCTGTGCGTGTGGCCCCCTCTCGCGCGTCAACCAGTGCAGCCCCAGCGCGCAAGGCCAGCCGAAGCAGGCAGTCCTCATCGCAAAAGCCGGCGAACCCATCGACATCGACGTCGTCCTGCCCCCCGCGGTCTTCTGTCAGAACGGCAACCCCGTCGCGGTGGGCGTCACGACGCTGGTGGTCGACTCCGACAACGTGGAGTGGCCGCACATGCACTCCGACCCCATCTCGAGCGACACCAAGGGCTACTCGACGACGGTCAGCTTCACGCCCCCGCACTCCGGCGCCTACCACCTCGAGGCGCGCTTCGAGCCCGCACTCGGCATCGGCCGCCGCCAGCTGCAGGTCTTCCAGGACCGCTCGGCCGAGACGCCCGCGCTGCGCATGCCCTCGAGCGCGCCGTGTGACGAGGTCGCGGGGTTGAGCAACACCGTGCTCTGCCGCCGCGGCGCCGCGCTCACCGTGCTCGACGCCGACGGCGGCACCGTCGCCACGGCCACCGTCGACGGCATGGCGGTGTCCCAGGGCACCGCCTGGTGGTGGACCTCGTCGGACGTCACTCGCCTGCGGGAAGTGAACAGCGCGCTCGAGCGCACGACCATCGCGGCGACGGTCCCGCCCGGCCCGATTCACGCCAGCGCGACGCGGCTCACGCGCGGCACGACCAGCCTGCTGCAGGTCTCGAACGCCGACGACGGTGGACTCGAGACGAGCACGCGCGACCTGCCGTTCGCCGCGACGGGCCCAGGGCTGTGCCGGGGCGGGCCGCACGTCGGCTTCGCCACCGCCACCGCGCTGTGCGCCACGCAAGACGACGCCGACGCCTCGGTCACCTGCGTCGAGGTCATCGGCCTCGTGCCCGGCGCAGGGCAGGGTGACCTGCTGTGGGTGCGCGGCAAGGAGACCGGCGTGGTGGGCCGGGCGCGCGTCTCACCCGATGGTGGCGAGCCGGTGCTGCTCTTCCTCGACGCGCAGCCGCCGACCCTGGTCGACTTGAAGACGCCGCTGCCGTCGTTCACGTGGAATGGGCAGTTGCTGTCGGTCAGCCCGACGCTCACGTTCGACGCGTGGTCGCCCCCGGCGCGCACGGTGCGGCAGAGCGTGACGCCGGAGTACGTGGTGTTTCAGACCACCACCGAGCTGTGGTTGTTCAGGCGGTAGGTCCCGTTCAGCCCCTCACCCCGACCCTCTCCCCGCTCGCAGGGAGAGGGAGATCACGCCGGGTCGGGCTTCTGCGGCTCGATCTTCAACACCCGCTCGACGAACGCGTGCCCCGCGTAGATCAACGGCGTCAGCAGAATCGCGATGAGGATCTTCCCCACCCACGAGGTGAAGACGAGGTTCACCAGCTTGGGCATGTCGAGGTTGCCGCTCCACACCATGGTCTGAATCACCATGGTGTCGATCAACTGCGAGACCACCGTGCTCCCCGTCGCGCGCAGCCACAGCAGCTTGCCGCCCGTCAGCGACTTGAGCTTGTGGAAGACCGCGATGTCGATGAGCTGCGCCACCACGTACGCCGTCATCGACGCGATGAGGATGCGCCGGCCGCTCGCGAACACCGAGTCGTAGGGCGCCGGCGTGAGGCCGGTCCACTCGGGCTTCAGCGTCTCGGGGTGCCACGGCACCGCCACCGCGATGGTGAGGATGATCAGCGTGAACACGGCCATGCCGAAGCCGACCCACGTCACCGTGCGCGCGGCCTGCTTGCCGTAGAACTCGTTGAGCAGGTCCGTCAGCAGGAAGGTGATGGGGAAGGGGATGAAGCCCACCGAGAGGAAGTGCACCGAGCCGAAGAGCGGCACGCCGGTGAGCTTGCCGCCGATGACGTCGCCGATGACCAGGGCCGTAACGAACAGCGCGCTCAGCGAGAGGAAGAGCTTCCCGCGCGTGTCGAGGTTCATGCGGGCTTCAATTGCAGGCTCGGTGGTGGGCGGCAACTCGTTTTGCCCTCACCCCGACCCTCTCCCCCTCGGGGGAGAGGGAGATGTTGCTCACTTCACCACGGCGAGCACGGCGGCCGCGGCGTCCTTCCCCGACAGGCACGCGCCTTCCATGTACCCCTGCCACGCGTAGAACGAATTGGCGTGCTCGCCGGCGAAGAAGCAGCTGCCTTCCGTCGTGCCCTCGAGCCCGGCGACGCCCGTGAACTGCCCCGGCGTGTAACAGGTGTAGCTGCCGCGCGAGAGCGGGTTGCTCGGCCAGTGCTCGAGCCACGCCACCACGTTGCCCGCCGCGTCGCGCTTCACGTTCGCCTTCGCGCCCGGGCACACGCGCTCGTACGCGGTGAGGAACTTCGCGACGTCCTGCTGCAGCGTCGAGAGGCTCAGGTTCGCCCCGCGCGCCGCGCTCGAGTAGTCGGTGAGCACCGCGTCGGTCGCCGTCGCGTAGGTGCGGTTGGTTTCCCACGTCGCCTGGTGGTCGGCCTGGTCGCTGTACGTCGCGCCGTTGTTGCCCAGCGCGCGCCAGAACGGGCCCTTGAAGCCAATCATCGTCTTCGCGTTCGTGCCGTAGCCGAGCGTGTTGATGGCGCGGCGCTTGTCCGCCGACAGCCCGAGCGACGCGTCGAGGTTCACCGTGCGCAGCACCGAGAACGGCACCGCGAACACCACCGCGTCGTAGGTGAAGGTGAGGCTCTTGTTGAACGCGCGGAAGGTGAGCTCGATGGCGCCCGCGGCCGTCTTGCGCGCGCTCTCGAGGTACTCGCCGTACCGCACCTGCGCGCCGAGGCGGTCGGCCATCGCGCGCGGCACGCCCTCGTTGCCGTCGACGAGGTGGTAGCGCTCGTCGCTGACGCCGAAGGGCTCGAAGTTGCCTTGGCGGTTCAAGCGAATGAAGTGCAGCAGGTTGAAGCAGCTCTGCTGATCAGCCGCGAGGCCGTACTCCGCCTCGTAGGTCTCGCAGATGACCTCGGTCAGAAGCCGCGAAGCGCCGCGCGACACGAGGTACTCGCGAATGCTCACGCGATCGAGCGCCACGTCGGCCGCGGTGTGGTCGAAGAACGTCGGAGACCCGGTCAGCTTGCGCAGGTCGTCCTGCATCACCGGCACGAAGGCGCGGAACTCGTCGATGACCGTCGCCTCGGGGACCATCTGGTCGAAGAAGCGGTAGAAGACCTCGCCCGGCGCCTTCACGTAGTTCTCGGTCGCGAGGTTGAACTCGTTGGCGTACCCGAGCATCGACTTGTGACCGGTGTCGATCAGCTCGCCGCCGCGCTCGATGACCTGCCCGGGGAAGTTGACCGGCCCGCCCCAGCGCCCGCCCATCGAGAAGCAGCGACCACCCGCGCGACCCGACGCCTCGTGCACCGTGGCGATGACGCCGCTGCGCTTGAGCTCGTACGCCGTGGTGAGCCCCGCCAGCCCGCCGCCGACGATGCCCAGCTTGAGCGAGCCCTTCAGCGGAGCGCCGAACGACTTCGCCGCCACCACGCCCGCGCCCAACAACGCCGCGTTGCGCACGAACGAGCGGCGAGAGTGCTGGCGAAGTTCGACCGCTTCCTGCGCCGGCGCCTCGGTGGCTGCGGTGCGAACGGTGCTGCGGAGCAGGTCGAAGAGCGTGGTGCGGGCCATCGCGAAAACCCCCGGTGGACAGCGAGTGTCACCAGTTGTCGCACATGACCCGACAGGAGTTTCGCTAGGGGTGAAAGTGCCCTGAAATCATGGGTTCAGCGCGTCGAAAAAGTCACAATCGGCCGTTCGCACCCCAGTCAGCGGGGCGATGGTGGTGTTGAGCTCGAGCGCGACGTCGCCGCCCGCGGGGAAGGCCGGCCAGGAGACGGTGCCCGACGGCGTGCCGATCGACCGGCCGAAGGAGCTCCAGTAGCCGCCCATCGCGTCGGACAGCGCGAGGTCGCCGGCGGTGGGCGTCCAATTCGAGCCGAGCGCCGAGAAGGTGCGGAACACGAAGGGCACCTCGAGGCCGTGCGTGGCGCCGATGACCGCGCCCGCGACGCCCGGAGCGTGCCAGCTGAAGAAGTAGCGGTACACGGGCGCGCTCTGCGAGCTGGTGAGCTTGCGGGCCATGCGGCGCACCGGGCAGGTCCACGTCGCGTCGGTGGTGAGCGCGATGAGCGCGGCGCGCGGCGTGGCGAAGCGCGACGACGGGTACTGCACGAGCGCGGCGTTGGCGGCGCCGGCCGGGTAGAGCGCGCGCACCGCGGCCTGGTACTCGGCGTCGGTGGTGACGGTGGGCACCATGCGGGAGGTCTCCTCGGCGTTCGAGCCGATGATGACCGGCACGCCGTGCTGCTGGCCCGCGGCGGCGAGCACCCACGGGTCTCCGGGGAAGACGTGCCCGTCGATGACCGGCCCGAAGCGCACCAGGCCCCGGTCGAGCGGACCCACCGCGACGTCGAGCGAGGCCCACTGCGACGCGGGCACCTGGCGCAGGCACGAGACGACGTCGCTCGCGGTGCCACAGCCGAGCTGCGCGGGGAGCGTGGCCATCGAGGCCTCCGCCTGCGCCAGCGTGGTGCCGTACGCGCCGCCGCTCTCGATGATGGCCGCGTGGAAGAGGCCCTTCGAGCCGGGCGTGAAGAGGTTGGTCAGCGTGTCTTGCCCGCCCGCCGATTCACCGAAGAGCGTGACGTGCGTCGGGTCTCCGCCGAAGGCCGCGGCGTTGTCGCGCACCCAGCGCAGCACGGCGTGCTGGTCGAGGAGGCCGTAGTTGCCGCTGACGCCCGCGTCGCTCTCGGCGTCGAGGCCGGGGGACGTGAAGTAGCCGAGCCCGCCGAGCCGGTAGTTGAAGGTCACCACCATCACGCCCTGCCGCGAGGCGAGCTCGACGCCGTCGTAGACGGGGAAGCTGCCCGCGCCCTGCACGTTGCCGCCGCCGTGAATCCAGACCAGCACCGGCGCCGCGCTCGCGCCGCGCTTCACGAAGACGTTGAGGAAGAGGCAGTCTTCCGCGCCGAGCACGCCGCCGTCGGCCTGGCTCTGCGGGCACTCGGCGCCGAAGGCCGTCGCGGGCCGCACGCCCGACCAGCAGGCCGCGGGCTCGGGGGCCTTCCAGCGCAGTGCGCCCACGGGAGGCGCCGCGTAGGGCACGCCCAGGTACGCGTCGACGTCGCCCCGCGGGGTGCTCTGCAGCGCGCCGGTGGTCGTCACCACCACGCCGGGTGAGGGCGTGACGTCGACGGGGCAGCCCGAGCCGGCGTCGGTGCCGGCGTCTTCGGTGGTCATCCCCGCGTCGCCTCCATCAGGGAGCCCGACCATCGGGGAGCAGCCAGCCAACACCGCGAAGACGAAGGGGAAGGTGCGCATGGAACCTCCAACCCGCGACACCACTGAAAGTTGCGCAGCATCCCCCTCTCCCCAGTGGGGAGAGGGTCGGGGTGAGGGGAGACGCTCGAGGGCGACGAGGTTTCTCCTCACCCCAACCCGCGACACCGCTGAAAGGTGCGCGCGCCTGAGACGCTCTGGGGCGACGGGGTTTCTCCTCACCCCCAACCCTCTCCTCTGAAGAGCTGAGGATTGATCACATTTCCTGAGCCAAGGACCAGCCTTCCGCGACTTGCTGCAGTGCACGGAGCGCTCGCCAGAGGATGAGTAAGCCGGGTGGTCCGTTCTGCGGCAGGTGACCGCCGTAGCGAGCGAGTGCGGTGGTGAATTCGCGCGCTGTAGCGTTCGGCTTCAGGCGCTTCTTCGCGACGAGCACTGCGATTTCGGCGTCTGTCGCGACGGACTCGGCTGGGCTGTCGTCCGCCGTTCGGTCGATGAAGCGCAGGACGAGAAGCCGCCACGCGACGATGGCAAAAACACCGAGCGCGTTGAGGAGCGCGGGGCCGCTCTCGAGCCTTTTGTCTTCGTACTTGCAGCCCGTCTTGAGCGCTTTGAAGTATTCCTCGATGAGCCATCGCGTTCGGTAGAAGTCGACGACTTGCTCAGCATCGGTCGCTGAATCGACGGGCTCGGTCGTGAAGAGGAGCCACTCGACCGCCTTCTCGCCTGGAGGCGCATCGACCTCGCCGACGTGCACCACGTTGAGGCGAAGCTCTTTGGGCAAGTCAGACGACCGGAGAGCTCTCTGCGGCCGTCGCAGCGTCAGCTCGCCGGAGCGAATCTCAACCTGCGTCGTGCGCGCCTGGCGATTGCCATGCGAAGTCTTTGGGAGGTGCGCGAACGGATTGTGACGCTCCGAGAGGTCGACCTCTCGCTTCGAGCGCAACGGAAGCGTGCGAGCGGATTCGAGGACGTTCTGTGTGCCGCCGCCTTCGAGTTTCACAACTCGGTTTGACGACGCGCGAACGATGAAGTGCATCCCTCGCTGCGCCCGCGTCGCGAGGCTCTCGTAGATATCGCCCTCGCGGTCCTCGACGTGGATGAGCACCGTCGAGTTCGACACGAGCTCTTCGACGGCAAGCGACTGCTCCAACCAACGGTCGGACTCGAGCTCCTTCTCGTTGCGTCGCGCTTCCGTCGTGCGCTTGCCCTTCTTCTTCGTGCGCATCCACGTGTCGAGCGCGAGCAATCCAAGAGGTTGCCGCACACCATCCGCGGAAACAGCGAGACACGCGTGGGCATAGAAGCCTTGCTGCGAGCGGTCGACGATTCCGAGTCCGTCTCGCTCTCCGTCGAAGACGAACGATGTCGTGTCGTGAATGGCCAGCGCGCGCTTCGCGACATCGACGCGTCGGACCGTGTTGCTCACGTGGCCGGCGACGACGGTGCCCAGGTCAATGCGCTCGTTACCGAAGAACCGGTACGTGCCTTCGAGCTGCGACGGGTTTCGAAACGACTCGGGCAGGCTCGCCTTCGGGTCCACCTCGAGCTGTCTCGCAATCCTCACGACTCGGTCGAGAAGACGAAGGTCGGGAAACTCGCAGTCTCGGAACTCGTCGTGAATCGGAGGAAGTGCGTGCATTTGCGAGCGAGATCATGCCCGCGCGCGATTCACAAGTTGTGTTGGATCGTCAGCTCTGAAGAGGAGAGGGAGCACCACGCTCTCCTTCAACGCTCTGCTGCGGGCTCGAGCTCAGGCGCCGCGCGGCCCGGCGCGGTTTCCTTCACCACCACGCCCGCGACGATGGCGAGCGCGATGGTGACCGCGAGCAGCACCTCGGCGCGCTCGAAGGTCGGCGCGTCCCCCTTCACCACCACCATCAGCACCGCGATGATCACCCCGCCCGCGTTGCCGAACATCATCAGCAGGCCAGTGGCGCTGCCCGCGTCGGCCTCGCCCGCGTTGGCCGCGCACATGTCGAGCAGCAGCGCGAGCGCGGGGAAGAAGAAGAAGCCCATCGCCGCGGCGGTGAGCATCACCACCCACGTGCTCTGCGAGGTGACGACCGGCGCGAAGAGCACCAGCGAGCACACCACGCTCAGCACGAGGAACGGCTTGCGGCGGCGCACCACGTCAGACAACGCGGGAATGACCACCGAGCCGATGATGCCGCCGACGATGAGCAGCCCGCCGACCTCGCCCGCCTTCTCGGCGTCGAACCCGTGCGGCGCGAGAATCGGCTCGAGCCAGGTGGTGAAGCCGTTGAAGAAGCCCAGGCCCATGAAGGACGCCGTGAAGAGCCACACCAGCTGGCGGTTGCCGAGCAGCTTCGACATGGGCGGGTGCGCGACGGTGGCGTTGACCTTCGTGCGTTCCTTCACCACCAGCAGGAAGGCGAGCGCGCCGAGCACGCTGAGCACCGCGTAGACGACCATCGTCATCGTCCACCCCACGGCGGTGACGAGCGGCGGCGTGGCGGCCATGCCCACCGCGAGCCCGAGGAACATGCCCATCGTGCCCAGCCCCGTGGCGAGCGCGCTCTGTTCCGGGGGGAACCAGTCGGCGACGAGGCGCGAGATGCCGTTGACCACGTAGGGCTGGCCGATGGCCGCGCCGGTCTGCGCGACGAGCAGCAGCGGGAAGCCCGCGTCGGGAATGCGCAGCAGCGAGAACACCGCGAGCACCACCGAGCCGAGGCCGATGGTGAACTTGTAGCCGCGGCGGTCGGTGAGCTTGCCCGCGTGCACCGAGAGCAACACGTAGACGAGCGGGAAGACCAGCGTCAGCGACGACGCGGCGAGCTCGCCCACGCCGTACTTGTGCTGCACGTCGGTCACCAGCGGCGCGAAGTTGAGGCCGAGCGCCTGGCTCAGCGCGGCGACCACCATGAAGAGGCCCAACACCACCCAGCGAAAGCCCGTCGTCGTCGAAGTCGTCGCGCTCATCGCGGCTCCTTTAGAAGCGCACCACGAGGCCCACGCCGGGGCCCGCGGTGGGGACGAGGTGAAAGGTGACGGGCGCGCCGCGGTACTTCGACCACCCGGGGATGAGCTGGTTGGGCATGGTGAAGATGGTGAGCTCGCCGATGGCGGTGCCGACGAGGGCGTTGATGATGCCCGAGGTCCAGTGGCCGTAGCCCAGGCCGAGGATGAGTCCGAAGCCGGCGTTGAAGAGCACGTTGCCGACGTGGATGAACCACGAGCGGTTGAACGACTCCGAGTCGGCGTCTTCGCGGAGCATCTTCTCGCCCTCGACGAGGAGCTGGCAGGTCTCCTGGTCGCTCAGGCCCTGGCGGCGGGCGCGCTGCGCGAACGGCGTGCCTTCCGAGGCGACGCGCAGCGGGCCGAACACGGTGAAGGCGACGCCCACGCCCGACGACAGCGCGCCCCAGTACCAGTCGGGCTGGTCGGCCTTGTCGAAGAGGCCCATCACGCCGAGCTGCACGGCGGTGAGGCCGGCGTAGGTGGCGCCCCAGACGAAGGTCCAGCGGCGGGCGGCGGCGCCTTCGTCTTCGAGGGTGGTGGCGAGGAAGTCGAGGCGCTCGCGGTCGGTCTTGCCCGAGAGGGACGACTCGGTCGCGCCCTCGGGACGCGCGCAGCCCGTGGGTTGCGGTTGCGCGGCGGCTTCAGGGGCGCCGGCGTCAGGTGGGAAGTCGTCTGCACGGGCCTGTGCAGAAACCGACACGAGGGTGATCAGCGAAGCCAGCGTGATGAGGCGATGCACGGTGTGTCCTCCTGGTGGGCTCACGCGAAGTGCAACCGTCGTGCACGCACTCGAGGCCGGGCATGATGCCACACGTGCGGCGAGAAACTCCCTCTCCTCTTCAGAGGAGAGGGCTGGGGTGAGGAGAGAACCCTCGGCGCGCAGAGTTTCGGTGAACGGAAGACGCAGAGAGAGCACCGCCGCTCGCGGCGTGAGCAGGTTGGCGCTTCGACGTTTTTCTCCTCACCCCCGACCCTCTCCTCCTCGGGAGGAGAGGTAGACACGTCATGGGCTGGCGACGATGACGAACCCATCATCGACCACCACCGTCTTCGCGATGCGCGCGCGATTCCAGCTCTCGAGCCGCTGCTCGGGACTCTGCGCCCACGTGTCGCCGCACAACGGCTGCTCGACCAACACAGTCACCGCCTTCACCGCGTCGCCCTGCGGCCCACCAATCGCGTACACGTCGCCGCGCTCGGCGAGCCACGGCAGCAGGTTGCCGCTGACGAACAAAGGCCCCGGCGCCGCCCGCACCATCTCGACCGCGCGCGCGACCGCCTCGCGCCGCTGCGGCACGTCGATGCACCCCGTCGACGCCCCCCAGCCCTGCGCGCCCGACAGCGAGCGCACCGACCGCCGCAGCCCGCTCTCGTTGGTCACCAGCACCAACACCACGCTCGCCGCGACCACCCACCACGGCAGCTCGCGCTTCGTGCGGCCCCACCAGTCCACGAGCCAGAACACCAGCCCGACGGCGACCACCGCGCCGTAGTGGTCGCGCCACGCCATCGAGAGAAACCGGATGCTCACCATCGGCACCAGGGCGAGCCACAGCCACCCGGGCCGCGTGCGAGTGAGTGCGAACGAGATGATCAACGGCACGAAGGCGACCACCAAATCCCCCGCGCCGGCCAGCACGCCCGGAGCGAACCGCGCCGCGAGAAACGCACCCACGCCCTCGTCCCACCCGCGGAAGGGCACCGACGCGTACGGCATCACCTCGCCGAACAGCCGCGGCCGCAGCACGAACGCGAACAACGCCCAGCCGAGCGATGCGACGACCCAGCCCACCGCGAGCCGGCGCGGCGCGCGCACCCACACCAGCGGCGCCAGCGCGAGCCCGACGAAGGGGAACTCTTCCTTGAAGGTGAACAGCACCACCAACGCCACCAGCGCCACGCCCCACCGCTCGAGCACCACCGCCGCCAGCAGCCACGCCAGCGGCGCCACCGCCCACGTCGTGGGGTGAAACGGAAACCCCATCGCCTGCGTGAGCCCGACGTTGAGCGCGAGCAGCACGCCGAACGTCCACAGGCCGCGCGCGCTCAATCGCCCCTCGCGCGCCAGCCACGCCAGCGGCACCAACGAGAGCGACGCGAAGAGCGCCTCGGCCACCAGCCCCACCGACGCCGCGGGGAAGACGCGCGCGAACGGCGCGAAGAGGAAGAGCACCGGGTCGAAGTGGTCGTTGAAGACGAAGAGCTGCCGCCCGCTGAGCCACGGGTTCGGAGGGTCGAGCGCGAGCCGCGCCAGCGCCTGCGAGTAGATGCCGAAGTCGTAGTTGGCGAAGCCGAAGTGGTGCGCGCGCAGCCACGTCGGCACTGCGATCAACACCACCTGCAGCGCGGTGCACGCGGCCCACCAGCTGATCAGCCTCCCAACGTCGTCGCCCCCAGGGGCTTTGATCAGCCTCCCAACGTCGTCGCCCCCAGGGGCTTTGATCAGCCGGCGCGTCGTCACTTCCCGAACTCCAGCAGCCGCTCGCGCAGGAGCTCGGTCGCCTTCCACCGGTCGTTCAACGTCTCGCGCTGCAGGCCGCCCACGCGCGCGTTGTCCACCAACGCGTCGAACGAGTCACTCCACTTCTGCCGCTCCGACGCCGGGGCCGTGCGAAACGAGTCCCACAGCCGCTCGGCCGCGGCCAACCGCTGCTCTTCGCGGCGCAGCTCGAACACGTCGCCCACGAGCCAGAACGAGAACGACACGCGCTCCAGCCGGCCGAACGCGCGGAGCACCTCGGCGCCCCACACCTGCCCGGCCTGCTGCTCCGGAGTGGGCAACGCGTCGGCCAGAACCTTCCCTGCGTCGGGGGGAGCCGCGCGCGCATGGAACACGTCCCCGCATGGCATCGCCAGGCCTTCGACGAAGCGCGTGACGAGCCGCAGGTCGACCTGGCTGCGAGAGAGAACCGGCGTCCACCGCACGGCCTGCAGACATTCCTTCGCCGCGCGCTCGAGGTCTCCGCGGTTGAACTCATCGCGAATCGCCACCGCCAGCAAAGGAACCGACACCAGCCGCGCGCCCTCGTCGGGCGAGACACGCTCGGTGGGCGGACAGCCGAAGAACGCCGGCAGCCCGAGCTTCAGCTGCGCGACCTCGCCCTCGAGCGCAACCGGGAGCGGCCCCTTCCCCTGCAGGTACGGCGTCAGCTGCACGAGCGAGCCCTCGTTGAACCACAGGTCGGTGTTCGCCGCCTT
The DNA here is from genome assembly GCA_046351675.1 of Myxococcaceae bacterium. Classification (GTDB taxonomy): domain Bacteria; phylum Myxococcota; class Myxococcia; order Myxococcales; family Myxococcaceae; genus Archangium_A. The sequence goes on along the minus strand of JAXLYB010000002.1, from coordinate 345,584 downwards.
GAGGGGCGCGAAGCACCAGCTGCCCTCCGCGGGCGCGACCTCGGGAGGCAAGGCAGCGCGGGCGCGGGCGAGGCGTCCCTGCGCGGAAGCGACCGCGTGGCGCACGGCGAGCACTCCGAGCCCGAGCACCACGAGCAGCGAGGCCACCGCCCACGCGATGCCCTTCTTCACGGCGTCCCCAACCTCGCGAAGCCCGCGCGGAGCGACTCGAGCCGCTTCATCGACGGCTCGAGCTCGGGCAGCTCCTTCTCTTCGTCTTCGAACGGTGGCTTCACCACCACGTCCGCGAAGCGCTGGTCGGTCTCGAGGCGGGCTTCGGGCTCGTTCTCCTGCGAGAGGTAGGTGTCGAAGAGCCGCTCCGACTTCGAGCACTTGCGGGCGACGCGCAGCATGTCGGGCAGGCGGGAGAACTCCAGCGCGCTCGCGCTCGTCACCTCGGCGTATTCCGCGCGCGCGAAGATCCACCACCGCACGCCGAGCGTCACCTCGGTCGTGGGCAGCAGCTGCGCCGCCGCGGCGTAGTCGGCCGCCGCCGCCGGGTGCTTCGCCTTCGCGGCCAGGCACGGCGCCTCGAGCGCGCGCAGCATCTGGTCGGTGGTGTAGAGGCTGCCGTAGGGCCCACTGAGGACCGCCACCCAACGCAGCGCCCGCGCACATTGGGTCGCCGCGCCTTCCGCGTCGCCCGCCTCGAGCAGCCGGCGCACGTCGAGCGCGGTCATGCGGCCCCACATGATGAACTCGCCGTTGAGGGCCGTGTAGTCGACGCGCGGAGTGACGCTCGTCTCGCAGCGCAGGGCGGCGCGGTTTCGCTCGGTGTAGCGGTCGAGGTCGGCGCGCGCGGGCGGCGGCAACGACGACATCGGCTGGGTGCCTTCGAACCAGGGCTGCAGCGCCGTCGCTACCTTGTCGCGCGACCACTCGCGGCGCACGGCCGTGCCGTCGTCGCTCGAGCGCAGCTGCTTCCACACGCACGAATCGGGCGAGGCGTCGGCGAACGCGTCGTAGCGGCTGGCGCGGTCGAGGCTGCGCTTGCCGCGCCAGAGGAGGAAGGAGGGCGCGCAGGCCGCGAGCAGGAGGACGGCTGCGACGACTGCGAGCGCCCAGCGCCACGGCTTCATTCAGTGACTCCCGTCTCCCTCTCCTCCCGAGGAGGAGAGGGTCGGGGCGAGGAGACACCCGTCGCACGCGCTGAAGACGCGGCTACGGGTTGCATGCCGCCGACCACTGGAGGTCCACCCGCGCGGTGCCACCAGGCGCGGCATCGAGCAGCACCACGTTCACGCCCGCGTCGTACGACCAGCCCGTCGAGAGCACGGTGCCGTTCACCGCCACCTGCAGGTCCGGCATCGACAGGTCCGGGTGCCCGTCAAGGCGCAAGAAGCGCGGCCCCATCTGCGGCACCGAGGCGGTGGGACCCAGCACGCGCGACCAGCCGGGGCTGCAGAAGTCTTCGCGCAGGCCGCCGGTCGCCTCGGGCAGCGCGTGGTGCGAGTCGAAGTACGACGCCGGCCGGCTGATCAACCCGCAGTTCATCGCCCCGGTCTGCGCGTCGATGGGCGCGATGGCGTGCCATGTCACGCGGTCTGACAGCGTCAGCACCTGCGGCACGAAGAACGCGTCGCTCTCCGGCCCATCGCTGATGCACACCACCACCAGCGGGGCGCCCGGCCGGCGGAAGACGTTGCGCGGGAGCCCGAGCCACGGCGCCGTCATCGCCCACAGCGCCGCCTTGGCGCAGCTCCGCGCGCCGCCCTGGCCCTGCACGCGCGTCAGCTCGGAGAAGCGGAGCTGCGGGTTGGCGGTGCTGGGGTTGATGACCCACTCGCCGTTGTTCGCGAACCGCAGCCGCCCGAGCGCGGGGCCGTCGTTCGCCGTCACCACCGCCAGCGAGAAGTCGGCGCCGTTCTGCAGCAGCGCGCTCAGCAACTGCGGGAGCTGCGCGTCGAGCACCGTCTGGCGCGCGAGCATCGAGGGCGAGTCGTCGATGGCGAGCAGCACGTCGACCGAGCTGCGCGGGGGAAAGCGTTGCACATGGCTGGCCTGGCTCGAGCCCGTGCCCCGCAGCTCCACCGTGTTGAGCGCCATCGCCGGAGAGGCCCAGTCGATGGACAGCAGGCCCGCCTCGGCCCCCGTCGCGCCCGGGAGGAAGCGCACCTGCACCGGCGTGCCCAGCCCGGGGTCGAAGCCGCCCGCGTCAGCCACCTCGAAGAGCGGGTGCAGCGACCGCACCGCCGTGACCGCCAACGGATCGCCGCAGTGGTTGGCCACCCAGACCGTCTTCCATTCCGAGCTGCAGCCGGCGCGCACCTCGCCGAAGTCGAGCCTCGAGGGCGTGACCGCCAGGCACGAGCCCATCAGCGCCCGCGCGCGGAGGTCGACGGTGGCGAAGCCGGTCGGCGCGTTGACGCCCAGCGCGAGCTTGCCCAGCAGCTGGAAGTCGGGGAGCCCGTCGGCCGGCTGCACGCCCACCGTCACCCGCAGGAAGCCGCCCGGGCGAATGGTGGCCGGCACGCTCGCGGTCGCGGTGAACGCCGACGTCGGGAAGGTGGGCTGGTCGAGGCCCATGGTGCTGACGGTGCAGTCCTCGGTGCCCGAGTTCTCGAAGACCACCTCGGTCTCGCGCGCCTCGCCGGGCGCGACCGCGCCGAAGTCGACCGTCGGCACGAGCGTGAACTGGCACAGCGGCAGGCGCTGGAACACCGCGCGCACCGAGAGGGTGACGAGCGGGTGCAGCAGGTCGGTCGTGGCGAGCGTGACCGACCACGTGCGCTCGCCGGGCGTGTCGGCCGAGACCTTCACCGGCAGCTCGCGGGCGACCTGGGGCACCACGCGCAGCGTCTGGCTCTGGCAGTCGAGCACGCAGAGCGTCGCGGGGTCGCCCGAGAGCTGCGTGATGCCCACCACCGTCAGCTCGAGCGTCGAGTCGATGGTGGGGGGAAAGGTCGAGCGGCCGGAGTTGCGGACCTCCAGCCGCTGCTCGGCGGAGCCGGCGACGGTGTCGAACACGCCGACGAGGGGGAAGTCGACGGTGTCGGTGGAGAGATCGAGCTGTGGCCCGGCGACCTCGGCGCTCAACGGCACCACCTGTTGCACGCCGTCGAGGCCGAAGCGCAGCTCGCCGCTCAAGAGGCCCAGGCGCGAGGTGTACGCGGTCACCACCACCTGCAGCGTCTCGCCCGGCTCGAGGCGCGGGGGCACCGCGCTGCTCACCGAGAAGTCGATGGAGCTGGTCGCGAAGGCGAAGAGCTTCACGGTGTTCGGCCCCTCGTTCTTCATCACCGCGGTGCGCGTCGCGTTCGAGCCGAGCTGCACCGCGCCAAAGTCGCCGTTGAAGGCGAGCGAGACGACCGAGACGTTCGAGCCGGCGTCGACCTCGTCGGGGCCCGCGTCGACGCCCGCGTCGGCCGGGGGCGTGTCGATGCAGGCCGCCAGGAGCATCAGCGTGGTCGCGAGGAGGGCGCGCACGAGCTGTGGGTTTAGCCGGGAGTCGGCTCAAGGCACAGGGAGAGGCCCGGCTGTGACACCGGCGTCGCGAAACGGGCGTTGAGTGCAACAAAGCTTATGTGCTCGACCCAATTCGCTCCGGGGAGTGTGTCAGGCCGTGCCGTTTCCTTGATGGGACGACGCGAGTGATGGGTGTGCGCGCGGTGCCGAGCGGCGAGTGGGCCTCTCTGCACGACACAGAGTGAACGCACTTCGCACGTGCGCACAGCCAAGGTCATGCACGCGTGCTCCCCGGAGCGAATCGCGCCGAGCACAGAAGCTTTGTTGCACTCGGCGCGCACTTCGCGACTCGAGTGTCACACCTGATCAGCGCGATCACCTCGAGCAGCTCCATGAGCCACCAAGCAGCCCTCGACCACGGGGCAACTCACGCACTGGGTAGAGAAGTTGTTCTCCCAGAGCATTTTCTCTACCCGGTGACCTTCACGACGCGTGTGTGAAGCGAGTCACGAGCGCGGGAGCCAAGGGGCACGTGCGCGTTCGGCAGCGCGCAGATTCCCCAGCACGCCACGCACCCTGGAGCAGACCGAGCCGCGGAGAGCCTCAGGGCGACGCGAGGTGTGAAGGGCTTCGGCACCGCCGAGCACGCACTGGGTCCCAGAGCATTTTCTCTACCCGGCGACCCGCGGAAACCTCAGGCTGACGCGTGGTGACGCTCACTTCGCGGCGACGTCGGCGCTCAACCCCGCCACCCACGTCTTCTGCTCGGCGCCGTAATAGAGGTACGCCCGGCTCGCCGGCCCGACGTACTTGCCGGGCACCGCCGCCACCAGCGACACCGGCACGCGGTTCTCCGACTTCGGCGTCATGCCGCGCCAGTACAGCACCACGTCGCGGCCGCGCACCTCGTACGCGTCGATGGTCTTCGCCTTCACCAGTTCCTTGAGCTGGTCGATGCGCGGCTCGAGCCCGCCCGGCACACCGACGATGGCCACCACGGTGGGCAGCTGCGTGTCGGTGAGGTTGGTGACACGCGCGGTCGCCTCGACCACGTCGCCCTCGTTCAACGCCGCCTTGCCCAGCGCGACGGTGAGCCCCACCTTGGCGTCCTTCGCCGAGTCGGGCTGCACGCGGTAGCTCGACACCGCCACCGACCACGGCAGCTGGCCGCCGCCTTCCATCGCCAGCTCGAAGGTGTGCGGGCCGGGGCTCATCAATTCCGACGCGTCGGGCAGCGCGAGCTCGGTCATCGTCGAGCCGTCGAACTTCACGGGCGCGCCGAGCTTCTTGCCGTCGACGAAGAGCTGCACCGCGCCGGGCTTGCGGTCCTTCGCGCGCGCCTTGTCGTATTCGAGCACCGCCTTGAGCGCGAGCACGGTGGACTGCGTGGCGCCGTAGCTGCCGTCCTTGCTCGCCTCCGACAGGCCCTTCATCGCGCGCTCGACGTTGACCGCGTAGTCGTTGCCCGCGCGCAGCCACGCGATGGTGGCGAACGCGGTGGTCTCGACGGCCAGCGACACGCCGGTGCTCCCGACGATGCTCTGCGTGCCGCCGCCGACCATGCCGGTCTTCTCGTCCTGCGCCTTCGCCAGCCGCTGCAGCAGCTCGGCCTTCGAGCCGCCGTCCGGGCCGAAGCCGAGCACGTTCGCGCCCACCGCCCACACGTAGGAGTTCTTGCTGCCCATCGCCGCTTCCTTCACGCGACCCAGCTCGGGCTGGAGACCCTTCGCGGCCTCGCCGGACTCGAGCAGCGCCCAGGTGATGTACGCGTCGCTGACGTCCTTGTCCTCGATCCACGTGTGCAACGCCCGGCGCGCGCGCTTGAAGCCGCCCTTGCCGTCACGCTGCGCCATCAACCACTCCCGCGAGCGCGCGAGCATGTCGGCGTCGACCTGGCGCACCTTCTTCATGTCGGTGAACTCCAGCAGGCCGTACGCGGTGAGCGCCTCGTGGCCGGGGTCCTCACCGAACCACTCGTAGCCCTTCTGCTTGCACTCGAAGCCCGTCAGCCGCTTGTAGCCACGATCGAGCTTGTCGGTGGCGTCCTTCACCACCGCCGGGTCCGCGCCGGTGTGCGTGCCGAAGTACTGCAGCGCCATCGTCATCGGGTACGTGGTCGACGAGGTCTGCTCGAAGCAGCCGCTCGGCTCGCGAATGAGCGCCTTGAGCGCCGCCGACAGGTTGCCCGCCGGAGACGGATAGATGAGCACGCTGGTGGTGACGCTGCCCGGCACGGTGTCGGCCGCCAGCGTGAGCTCGACCTTCGCGCGGCCGTTGGGCGCCAGCAGCCCGCCCTGGCCCTGCGTCACCGGGAAGCCCTTCGGCGCGATGGTGAGCGAGCGCGTCAGCACGTCGCTGTAGCCGCCGGCGTTCGCGGTGAAGACCAGGTCGGAGGTGCGGGTGCGGCCCGGCACGGTGAGGTTCAGCACCTGGCGCGCGCGCTCGTCGGCCTTGAGCGTGAGGCCGGTGGGCTGCGCGAAGCGGAAGTCGGCCTTGGAGTCGAGCTTCATCGAGACCGCCGAGAGCGGCTCGCGCGTGCCGTTGACGAACGCGACCGGCAGCCGCACCACGTCACCCTCGGTCACCTCGAGCGGCATTTTCGCCTCGACGTAGAAGGGCTTCACCGACTCCACCTTCGTGGTGCTGGTGCCGAACACGCCGCCCGCCGTGTAGCCGTCGGCCGCCACCTTGAAGCTCGTTACCGCGTCGGAGAGGCCGAACTTCACCGTGGCCTCGCCGTTCGCGTCAGTCACCGTCGCCGCCGACCAGAAGAGCGTCTCCGCGAAGTCGAGGCGGTCGTTCGGCTTGCGGCCCGGACGCACGTCGTGGGCGTACTGGCGAATGGTGATGAACGAAATCTGCTGCATCGGCATCTCGTCGGCCGCGATGAGCCGCGCGCGGGCGCCGGCGTTGGCGCGCATGTCGTCGGCCTTCAGCTCCTTCGCGGCTTCCATCTTCGGCGCGGGGTCAGCGCGCACCACCGGGGCCGGGGGAGGCGGCGGCGGCATCTTCGCCGGGTCCTGGGGCTTCGGCATCGGCGCTGGCGCGGGCCGGTTCGGGACCGGCGCGGGCGCCATCGGCACCGGCGGCGCGGTCTTCGGCACCATCGCCATCTGCGGCGGCGGCCCGATGGCGCCACCCCGCGGCGCGGCCGACGCGAGCTCGAGCAACATCTCGTTCTGGTAGTCGCGAATCGCCAGCGCGCGGCGCGCCTCGTCCTGCTCGCGGGCGACGAAGTCGTTCACGTTGAAGACCGCGAAGCGGCGCCAGCCCTGCGTGCCGAGCAGGAGGTCGACCGCGGGCTTCGACTTCGGGTTGCTCGCGTCGAGGTACACGTGGGCGTCGGCGAGCTCACGCACGTCGCTCTCGAGGAAGACCATCACCGGCAGCGAGGGCGCCTGCTCGCGCTTGTCGATGAGTTCCTGCACCGCGTCGTCGGTCACCGTCACGCCCACCACCGCCTTCGGGGCCGGCTGGCCGTCGAGCGTGGCCTTCACCTTGAGCGTCACGTCTCCGCCGGGCACGTAGCGCGCGCGGTCGGGCGTCACGGTGATGAGCAGCTTCTTCTTCGGCTCGCGGAAGAGCAGGCGCTCGGCCAGCGGCTGGCCGTCCTTCGTCATCACGGTGGCGATGAGCACGCCCTCGGCGGTCTTCGCGTCGAGCGACACCTGGGTGGCCTGCTGCTGCTTCGCGTCGAGCGTCTTCGTGTCGAGCACCACGTCGCGCTGGCGCAGGGCGACGCTCACCACGCGGTCGCCGGTCCACGAGACGACGAGCTTCGCGTTCTCGGTCGCGGCGATGGTGTCGCTCACCGCGCTCAGGGTGGCTCCCTCGTTCACCACCGCGGGCAACGCGACGGTCTTCTTCACGTTCGCCGGCTCGGTGACCTGCAGGGAGTACTTCTCGCCCTTCTTCGGCGTGAAGACGAAGCGGCCACGGCCCTCGTGCTCGGTGCGGAAGCGCGCCACCTCGGCGCCCTTGCCGTCGACGATGACGCCCGCGATGTCGGCGGGCTTCTGCGAGAGCGTGCGCGCCTCGAGGTACACGCGCGAGGGCAGGCCCGCGACGAGGTCACCGCCCTCGGGGAAGAGCGCGATGTCGAAGCTCGAGACGAGCAGGGGAATGGTCTTGGTCGCGGTCTCGACCACGCCGCCGTCTTCGATGGTGAAGGCCAGCGTGCCCTCGCCGCGCTCGATGGCCGCGGGGAGCTTCAGGCTCACGGTGCAGCGGCCCTTCGCGTCGAGCGAGCAGGGCGACTTCGCGACGTCGGCGCCGTCGACGCGCGCCACGGCGGTGATGCGGGCGCCGGTGGGCACGCCGCCTTCCGCGCGCACGGTCTCGAGGGTGGCGACGACCGCGTCGCCGGGGCCGAAGCCGTCGCGCGCGAAGGTGATCTGCGACTTGAGGCGCGGCGCCCGGTACACGCGCACGTCGAACTTGCGCTCTCCCGGGGCGGCGCCCTGCACGCCGGCGCCGAGAATCGAGAACTCCCCGCCCGCGGTGTCGTCGGGAATCTTCCAGGAGAAGCCGAACGCGCCGTCTTGCACCAGCGAGGCGCCCGCGTTGAGCACGTCGCCCTTGGGGCCCTTGATGGTGATTTGCGCGTACTGCTGGCCGGGCGGCGTGGCGTGGCTGTTCGCGTCGGTGACGACGCCGCGCACGTAGACGGTCTCGCCGGCCTTGTAGACGCGCTTGTCGGTCGAGACGTGCGTGAGGAAGCGCTGCGCGCCGCCGAGGCGCTGCTGGGTGGCGAGGTCGAGGGTCTTCGGGGCGCCGGCGGTGAGAACGAGACACGCGGCAGACAGGGCGAGGAGTCGGGTCATGAGGCCTCCGGTGCGGTGAGACGCGAACCAGAGCACAGCAACGCACGGGGACCTCGGGAGATCTCACGCCGCCCCGACACTCGGCGAGGGAGGGGAACTGCCGCGGGGGGCCGAGCGTCTCAACGGGCGTGCTCGCGCTGCTTTCCCTCGTGCTCGCCGCTGCGCCGTGCCCCGAGAAGGGGACCGCGGTCATCGTCGAGACGGCGTTGCACCGCATGTCGCTGTGCGCGCAGGGCGAGGTGAAGCACTCGTACCGCGTGGCGATTGGCTCGGGCGGAGTGGCGACGAAGCGCGTGGGGTGGGCGCAGACGCCGCTGGGCACGTACACGCTGGTCGCGCCGCGGCCGAGCGCGCACTTTCACACCTTCATCGGGTTGGTGAATCCCGACCCGAAGCGGTTCTCGGCGTGGGCCATCGGGCTTCACGGGCCGCCGCGCGAGTCGAAGGACTCGGGCGAGCTGAACGTGGCGTCGGACTGGACGTGGGGCTGCATCGCGGTGGCGTCGGATGAGCTGATCGACGAGGTCGCGAAGTTCGTGCGGGAGTTGAAGGTCACGCGCGTGGAGTTCCGGTGATCAGCCCGCGTTGAGCAGCGGGACCAGGCGCGAGATCAGCGCTTCGTGCGCGGCGTGCCGGTCGACCGGGCGCACCTCTCGGGTTCGCGTCTCCCACGGCCTTCCCAGCGCCCGCTCGAGCCACACTGCGGGCGACAACTGGACCACCCGCACCCTGGTCGGCGAGAGCAGGCGCCCGACCGTCCGCCACGCGTCAGAAACCGGGCCGCGCTCGAGCGACGCGGCGTCGCGGAAATACAGCTCTCCTTCGCTGACGGGCGTGAAGTGCAGGTACTCGAGCTTCGGCGCGGCGCGCACGAGCACCTCGAGTGAGCGTGCCGCGCGCGGCAGAAAACCCTCGCAGCAGAGCAATTCTGGCAGCGGGGGCAGGGTGCCGAGGTCCCACAAGCTCGAGAGGAGCACCAGCGAGTCCAGGCCCGCGAGGTGCGCTGCGCCCACGTCGCGGATCAGCCCGACTGAGAGGCTGAGGAGGTTGATCAGTGGCGAGAGCTGCCCCGCGCCCACCGTGCTCTCTCTGTCGAGCACGAGGTGCCGAAGACCACCGAGCCCTGCGAAGGCGCGACCGTGCGCCGCGTCGACCGTCAGCCACGCGTCACGCACCGACGGCACCGACGGGGCGTGCGCGAGCGAGCCCGAGGTGCAGAAGAGCCGCTCGAGCCGCGCACACGCCTCGAACCGCGCCCGCGCGAAGTCGCCGTCGAGGCTCAGCTCCTCGAGGCCCGCGGGGAGTTCCAGCGCCTCACCCAGGCCCGAGAGCCACAGCCCACGGAGCGCACCCAGCGGTCGCAGCGCCGTCGCCTCGACCTCGGCCGAGAGGTCGAGCCGTTCGACCGCGGCCATGCGACGAAAGAGCCCGGCGGAGACGTGCGGCGCGCGGAAGGTGAAGTCCGTCACGGCCTCGAGGCCGTGGAGTTCTTCCGGTGCGGAGTCGAGGGTGAGTGACACCTTCGTCCACGGTCGAGCGCGTGGCGCGAGCCGGGAGAAGACGCCGGTGCCGAGGCCTTCCACCGCGCGCAAGTTCGGCAGCGCGTCAGACTCGAGCAGTCGCACCGCGTCCGCCGCGTTAGCGTCTTCATCGAGGTGCAGTTCCTCGACGGTGCGCCACTGCGGCGCCGAGAGGTCGACCTCGCCCGTGCGTGCCAGCCCCACCATTCTCGGGAAGCCTCGCGTGACGCCGACCCGACCCGCGGCCTTGAGCGGTCGCAGCCACTCCTCGTGGCTCACCGAGTCTGGCGCCGGGCGACCTTCGAGCTGCGCGAGAATGACTTCTCCTCGGCGGTCTCCCACCTCAAGCAAGGCGTCGGCGTACACCCGGCGAGGCCGGTCATCGTCGGGTCGCTTCACGACGAGGTCGAAGAGCGCGTCGAGGTGCGGTGGAGGTGGCCGGAGGGTCACCCACTCCTCGGCCCACGCGCAATGCCTGGCGGGGCCAGGCCAGAGCTCGGGCGCCGGCCGCCCACGGAGCGCCACGAGCGTCTGCTGTGCACGAGCCGAAGTCGCGGCAGGCGCGGTCGTCGACGCCGCTGCAATGGCGTCAACGAGCCGGCCGTCGCCGAGTTGCTCGAGGAGCTCGGCCGCGAGCGCGCCGTGCGAGCCCGTGAGCGCCTCGAGGAGCGCCGGGCCGAGGCGCGGGTCGCGGCGCGCGGCGAGCGTTCGGAGTCGCGTCTCCACGAGCGACTCGGGACCGGCGCTGAGGGCCGCCAGCAACGGGCCGAAGTCGCGAGGGTCATGGCGCCTCTCGATGAGCGACCACTCGTCCGACGGCGGCACCGCGCGGGGTCTCACCTCTTCCTCGAACGCAGCGAGGGCCTCGAACGCCGCGGCGATTCGCGGGTGAGGCTGGCGCTGCCACGCGTCGAGCAGTTGCCCGAGGTAGTGCTGCACGGTGCTCGCGTCGCTCACGGCCCGGGCGCCTTTGCGCGTGCGCTGATCAACGCCACGTGGCCGATGGCGATCGCCGCGAGGAAGTAGAGCGGCGGAATCCACAACGCGACGCCGTCGAGCGCGACGTCTCGGTGGAAGAAGAGGCCCTGGCCCACGAGCGTGTGCTCGACGAGCCAGCCGCCGAAGCCGGCCGCGAGCGCACCGAGCACCCCGGGCAGCGTGCGGTCGAGCGCCCACCACACCGCAACGGCCGCGAGAAAGAGGAGCACGGCCTTGGTGGCTTCAGGGGCCGGCAAGAAGCCGCTCGCCGCGTAGCCGAGCACGAAGGCGCTCATCGAGACCGCGACGGTGTGCGGAGTGGGGCGGGGCGAGGGGCGGTTGATCATTCGCTCGGTCGCCAATCGGCCCAGGCCGATCGCCAACGCCGCGAAGCAGAACAGCGGCGGGCACCACCACACCGACTTGAGGAACTGCGGGGCGCCGTACCAGGTCGCGCCCGACCACGTGTGCAACCCATCGAGGACTGGGCCGACCCCGAAGCCGAGCCCGGCGAGCACCGCGAACGCACGGCCGGGCCTCAAGGACTCGCTCATTCGTGCCGATGATGCCCTTGGGCTTGCCATGTCCGTCAACCGCAGACGCTTCTTCCGCGTGCGCGCGGCGTTGCGCTTCACCTTCTCGTGGGAAGGTGGGTTCGAGCTCTTTCGCACCGTCGACGTCTCGGCGTGCGGCGCGTCGGTGTTGCGCCACGTGCCCAACAGCCCGTTGCCAAAGCTCGGCTCCGTCGGCGAGTGCGCGTTCAACCTCGAGTCGATGGAGATTCGCTGCGCCGCGAAGGTGGTGCGCGTGATGTCGAATGGGTTCGCCGTCGACTTCGAGGCCGTGCCCGTGCACCAGGAAGACCGGATTTGTGGGTGGGCATTTCGGCAGGGCGTGAAGCGCGACGTGGCCGACTGACTTGTCGGACCCATTTGGTACTGCGGCACGATGATCAATCGGTGGGCGGCGGCGGAGTCCCTGGCGGCAGCACAAGAATCGACGATACGACTGGATCAACTGATCAGCTGCGGGCTGACCTACTCGCAGGTGCGAACGGCCGTTACGCAGCAACGACTGTCGCCGATGATGCGCGAACTGTTCCGCTTCACCTCGCGCCCGCCCTCGTGGAGACAGTGGGCCTGGGCGCTGACCCGGTTGGTGGCGCATGGCAGCGCGCTCTCACACTGGACGGCGGCGTGGCTGTGGGGGCTGCCGGACGTTCAGAGCCCGGAAGCGCTGGGGGTCGTGCACGTCACCGTTCCCCGAAAGAGAGTGCTGCGGGTGCCTGATGCGAGCGTGGTGGTGCACCGCCCGCTCCACGCGGCCCTTCGGCTCGAGCGAAAGGACGACCAGCTGTACGTGACGCGAATCGCGCGAACGCTGATCGACGTGGCGAGCCTGGCGACGGAAGAGCACCTCGAGACGATGCTCGACGCGGCGCACCTGCGGTTCGGCAATTTGATCGACTGGCTTCACCTGGAACTGCGCGGGCGTACCGCGCAACACACGCATGGGCTGAGCACCTTGCAGCGCTTGCTGGTGGTGCGCGCGGGGCCTCGCCCCGCCGAGTCTCCGCTCGAGACCCGATTGCACCGCCTGCTCCGACGGGAAGGCTTTCGCTTCACGCCGCAGCACGACGTGTTCGACGCCGAGGGACAGCACGTGGCGCGAATCGACGCTGCGTTCGTGCACCATCGCGTGGCGGTGATGGCCGACAGCTACCAGTGGCACTCATCGCGGGCGGCGTTCGACCACGACGCGACCCAGCGGGCGCGGCTCGTGTCGTTGGGCTGGGTGGTGGTGCCGGTGACGCACGCTTCGCTGGGGGCGGAGTTCGTGGCTCAGTTGCGCAGCACGCTGGCGAGGAACCAGCCTCAGCAGACGTTCTTTGCCCGGTCGTGAAGGTCAGCAGCAGTCGACCGCGGTGCGGATAACGCTGCCACAGCCCATTATCCGCACCGGCGTCGACCCCACCGTGCGTGAATTCTGCTCGTGGTCGAGGGGCTGCGTGTGACTTGCACGGCCAAGACCCATCACCACTCGCGTCGCCCTGAGGCTGATTGCAGTTCTGTCTGCCCCGGGGTGGTGGGCGTACTGGTGCTCCGACCCACTGCCGAACAGCGTGTGTGCCCCTCGCTGCGCGCCGTGACTCGCTTCACTCACGCGTCGTGAAGGGCACCAAGGACTCGACCGCGGTGCGGATAACGCTGCCACAGCCCATTATCCGCACCGGCGTCTCCCCTCACCCCGACCCTCTCCCCACGGGGAGAGGGGGGAGTCAGAAGTAGTACTTCGCCGCCAACGTCGACGTGAACAGGTCCCACGGGTTGGCGATGAGCGACGTCGAGAACCGCGTCTGCGAGCTCACCGCGGTGTTCACCGGCTGCAGGGGCAACGAGGTGACCACGTACCGCGCCTCGTGCACCACCCCGAGCCGCACGCCCGCCTCGATGCTCAAGTTGTCGAGCCCGAGGAAGCTGAAGAAGATCTCCGCGCCCACCTTCGCGCTCACGTCGTACGTCCCCGCGGTCACCACGCCCGCACCCGACGCGTCGGGCTGGAACCGCGAGAACCCGCCGCGGAACTCCGGCGCGATGAAGAGAATCACGTGCTGCGTGCTCGCCAGCGCGATGGGCACCGAGAGGTGCAACAACAGCTCGGTCGTCGCCGGCCCCTCGCCCAGTTGCCCGCCCGGCATCACCGGCGCGTCGCTGTAGCTGCCCGACACCATCGCGCCCACGCCCGCCTCGAGCCCCAGCCGCCACTGCTTCATCCAGAACCGCACGCCCAGGATCGGCACCGTCGTGCGCTGCACCACCGTCAGCTGCCCGAGCGGCCCCACCAGGTTGTCGGGCTGCGCCTTGAAGACGTTCGCCGTCCCCAGGAAGCCGATGCCCAGTGAGCCCAGCCGGCGGTCGCGCGCACTCGGCGGCTCCGGCGGAGGCGTCGGCTGCTTCGGCGCCGGAGGCGGCTCGAGCGCCGCAGCAGGAGCGGCCACCGGCGGCTCGTCGGCCCACGCCAGCCCCGACACCACCACCACCACCAGGCCCAGCACGCGCGTCATCATGTCGTCCCCCCGTTCGAGAACACCCCGGCCTCGCGCAGAATGCGCACCAGCCGCTGCATCGGCAACCCACGAATCGCCGCGCGGTCACCCTCGATGCGCGAGAAGAGCGACTGCCCGCGGCCCTCGATGCGGTAGCTCCCCGCGCAGCCCTGCCACTCGCCCGTCGCGACGTACCCCTCGAGCTCGCGGTCATCGATGGGGAACATCGTCAGCCGCGCCACGTCGACCTCGGTCACCAAAAACCCGTTGGCGATGACGCACAGCCCGGTGAAGAGCTCGTGCGTCTTGCCCACCATCGACGTCAGCTGTGCCTTCGCCGCGCGCGCGTCGGGCGGCTTGCCGAGCACCTGGCCCGCCATCGACGCCAGCTGATCAGACCCGATGATCAACCCGCGCGGCTTCTTCGCGTACACCGCGCGCGCCTTCCGCTCGGCGAGAATCGCCACCGCGTGGCTGGCCGGCGTGCCGGGCGCGACCACCTCGTCGACCTCCGGCGCCACCACCACGTAGGGCAGCCCCAGGCCGTCGAGCAACGCACGCCGCGCCGGCGACGTCGACGCCAGCACCAGCTCATCGAAGACGACGGGTCCGAGGCTCACGGCGCTTTCGGTGTGACCCGCAGCGAGACGTAGCCCGCGGTGAGCAGCGGCGTGCGGGGGTCGAACGTGAAGTCGATGTAGTGCGCGCCCGATTCCTTCTCGTCGACGCTCACCTTCACCCGGCCCACCTCGACGTCGCTCGCGTCGTAGGCGCGCATCTCCAGCACGCCGCTGAGCGCCTTCTCGAAGGTGACGTACACGGTGACGGTGTGCTCCGCGGTGCCGCTCTCGGCGCGCGCCGCCCGGGTGACGCCCACGCCGTTGGCCGCGGCCGACTCGTCGAGCTTGAACTTCACCGCCATGAAGCCCTTCTCGATGCCCTCGCCGACGCCCTTCACCACCTCGCCCGTGCCCTCGGCGAGCGTCTGCGCGGCTTCCTTGCCTTCCTTCTTCACGGCCTCGCCCGCGCCCTTGAGCAGCTTCGCCTTGGTCGCGACGAGCAGGTTGCCCTCGTCCTCGGCGGCCTTCAGCTTCTCCTCGCGCGACTGGCAGAAGCACCCCGCGCCGAGCAGCACCACCGCCGTGGCAAGAACGAGCGTTCGCATGACGGTGGTGCATACCACCCCGTCAAAACCTGTCGCGGTTCGTCGGGTAGTGCACAATGACCGCCACCATGAGCAAGCCCCCGTTGCCCGACGCCGAGGTGAAGGCCTTCCTCGACCGCCACCCCGGCTGGTCGAAGGACGAGAAGGGCATGCTGGTGCGCACCTTCGAGGCCCGCACCTTCCTCGAGGGCATCGCCTTCGTGGACAAGGTGGCGAAGGTGGCCGAGGCGCTCGACCACCACCCCGACATCGACATTCGCTGGCGCAAGGTGACGCTGCGCCTCATCACGCACGACGCCGGCAACCGCCTCACCGAGCTCGACACCCGCGTGGCCGCCGACGCCTCCAAGCTCTTCGAGTCCCACCCGTGAAGGAGTTCCCCCCGAAGACGCTGAAGTTCCCCATCAACCTGCAGCGCAACTCGTTTGGCCCGCGGCTGGTGGCGCGCGCCGGAGACGTGTGGCGCGGCATGCAAGACGCCGTGGCTGATCAATCGAGCAGCGTCGGCTGGACGCCCGAGCGCTACGTGCAGGCCAACACCATGTTCGTGGTGCGCACCATGACCGTGCGCCACGAGCGCGAGGTGAAGATTTCAGACGAGCTCAACGCGCGCACCTGGCCCTCGCGCGACCGCCGCCAGATGCTCTTCACGCGGCAGGTCAGGCTGTACTCGAAGGACGAGCTGGTCTCCGCCGCCACGCAGGAATGGGCGTACCTGAGCCGCGACCTGCAGCCCATTCGCGCCGGGCAAGACATCTACGACGCGTTCTCGGTCGAGCAGGGCTACCCCGACGTCGAGCTCCCCTCGTTCCGCAGCGAGGAAGGCCAGAAGCAGCACGTGTTCGACTTCACCGTCTGGCACGGGTGGATGGATCCGCACGACCACGTGAACCACGCCGCGTACGTCGACTACTGCGACGAGGGCGTGGCGCGGGTGGTGGCCGAAGAGGGCAAGGACCCGCAGGCCGTCGTGCCCATCGCCGAGACCATTCACTTTCGCGCGGCCATCAACGCGGGCGAGTTGATCACCGTCGAGACCACGCGCGCGGGGCACGGCACCGGCTTCGTGGCCTTCAAGCACCGCATTCTCTCGGGCGATAAGGTCTGCGCCACCGCGACCACGCTGCGACGCATCTAGACACCCATGGCTCGATCCGACGACGCACCCTTCCGGCGCTCCCCCAGTTCCCCCGAGCGGCTCGCCCCGCCCGCGCAACGGCCGCTGGTCTCGCTGCACTTCAAGGTGCTGGCCGGCTACCTGCTGCTCGCCATCGCCGTCATCGCGGTGCTCTACGTCGGCCAGGCGTGGGACTGGTCGATGAAGGTGAGCGCCGCGCTGGGCGTCACCACCGTGCTCGCGCTCGGGCTCTCGACCATCCTTTTGCGCGTCGAGCGTGTCCGCTCGCTCTCACGCACCGCGCTGGAGATCAGCAGCGGCGACATCAGCCGGCGCGTCACGCTCGGGGAGTCGTCGGTGCGCGACGACGTCGATGAGCTCGCGGTCGCCATCGCCATGATGCAGGACAACCTGCGCGAGCTGGTCAGCTCGATTCAGCACACCGCCGAGTCGGTCGCCGACGCCGCCACCGCGCTCGAGGGCAACGCCGCCGGCGTCGACACCCGCGCCGCGCAGGTGGGCGAGTCGATGAAGCGCATCGCCGCGGGCGCCGAGACGCAGAGCTCGCTGGTGACGCGGGCCTCGCGGTCCATCACCGACATGGCCGCCGCGCTGCAGCGCACCACCGCCAGCGCCGAGGAATCAGCGCGCGCCACCACCGCCACCAGCGCCGCCGCCGTCGAGGGCAGCACCGCCGCGCGCCTGGCGAGCGAGAAGCTGCGCAAGGTCTTCAGCCGCGTCGAGGCCGCCAGCCACGAGGTGTTCAAGTTCGGCGAGAAGACGTTGGAGATTTCGAAGATCGTCGACGCCATCACCCAGGTCGCCTCGCAGACCAACCTGCTGGCGCTCAACGCCACCATCGAGGCCGCGCGCGCCGGTGAGTACGGCCGTGGCTTCGCGGTGGTCGCCGACGAGGTGCGCAAGCTCGCCGAGAGCGCGGGCAAGTCGGCCGAGGCCATTTCCCGCCTGGCGCGCGACATCTCGCAGCAGTCGACGCACGTGCTCGGCGCCATGAAGGAAGGCATCGAGGAGCTCGCGCAGTCGCGTGAAGACGTCACCACCATCGTGCGCTCGATGGGCCACATCAGCGACTCGGTGCGCAGCGAGGTCGAGAAGGTGGCGCAGATTCACGCCTCGGCCCGCGAGCAGCAGCAGGGGTCCGAGGCGATGGTGCAGGCGGTGAACGAGATCTCGGAGCTCGCGCGCACCAACCTGCAGTCGACCGACGCCGTGAAGCGCGTCATCGAGGAACAGACGACCGCGGTGCGCCAGATGAAGAACGCCACCGAGGAGCTGACGAACCTCTCGCTCCAGCTGCAGAGCGTGATTCGGCGCTTCCGGACGAACTGAAACTGCGCGGGCTTACTTGCCGAACGTCTGCTTGATGTACGCGTAGAGGTCGGCGATCTGCTGGTCGGTGAAGGCGCCGTACGCGGCCATGTCGGTGCCCTTCTTGCCGTTGATGATGACGGTGATGAGCGCGGTCGCCATCTTCGTCTTCGCCGGGTCGACGAGCGTCACGCCCGAGGCGGTGCCCTTGCCGTCGGTGCCGTGGCACGACGCGCACTGCGCCATGTAGAGCGTCTGTCCCGCGGTCACCGAGCCGGTCATCGCCGCCACGCGGTCTTCGCGCGTCATCGGCCCGCAGGCAGTCAGAGAGAAGGTGGCGGTCAGCGCGGCGAGGAGGGAAAGCTTCTTCACGTGAGACTCCATTCGCTCGCGTCGTGGATTGAAGGGCGTGCGAGCGGCGCTGGGGTCTAGCCCCTCGGGTGCGCCCTTTCAACGACCGGCCGCCGCCACCGCCCGCAGTGTCGTGGCGCCCTGACGGGCGGTGCGGCTGAGCTTCCACGCGCGCGACACGCGGTGGGCGAACGCGGTGCGCGCCCAGGGCAGCGAGGTCACCACCACCACCGCCAGCCCGAAGAACACCAGCGCCCACGCCAGCTCCAGCTCGTGCCGGAGCATGCGCGAGAGCGAGGTGCCGATGATGGCCACGATGGGCGTGCCGAAGAGCAGCGCGAAGCCGAAGCCCATCACCTTCGCGCCCAGCGCCGAGCGGTCGGAAGCCAGCGTGCGCGCCTCGCTCTTCTGCAGCTGCGCTTCCCACGCCTGCGCCTCGCGCTCGAGCTGCTCGGCCAACAGCTCGAGCTGGGCCTCGCTGATCAACTGGGCCTCGAGCTGCTGGCACCGCGCCTGGGCGGCTTCGAGGGCAACGCGCTCGCTCACCGGATGCCTTCCATCAGCAGCACGCCGAACGACGCGATGATGGCGGCGCCGCCCGCGGCCGGGTCGAGCGTGGTCGCGCCGGTGATGAGCATCACGCAGCCCGCCGCGAGCACCACGGTGCGCAGCGCCGCGCGCGAAGCGGCTTCGATCATCGGCGAGGCGCCCTTGTGACGGTGGCGGCGGAGGTCTTCGAGCGTGCGCCGCCCCGCCTCGAACGCCTCGCGCCGGGCCCGGTCGGTCGCCTCGAGCCACTCCGCCCGCTGCTTCGTGACCTCCAGCAGGCGGCCGATGTCGTCGCCCGGCTTCACTCGGGGGGCAGGTCTTCGAGGCGGTAGCGCTGGGGCTTGTTCTTGCCGGCGGAGATCTGCAGCGACAGCTTGCGCTTCACGCCGTCGTCTCCGCGAATGGTGACGAGGTGCGTGCCGACCGGCAGCGAGAAGCTGATCAACGAGCCCTGGCCCAGCCGCTGGCTGCCCTTGCTCACCGTCGCCTCGGGGAAGAGCGCGAGGGTGATTTCACCCTGCTCCTTCGCCGCCTTCGGCGTGCGCGGCGCGTCGTCTTTCTTGGGGACCGGGTCCTTCTTCGGAGGGTCCTTCGGGGGCGGCGTCTCGGTGGTGTCGATGCCCGGAATCTCGGCGACGCGCGGCTCCTTCTTCGGCGGCGGGTTCTCGGCGGTGTCGATGCCGGGAATCTCGCCAGTCGGCGGCGGGCGCGGGGTCGGGTCGTCGTGGCCCTGCATCACCTTGAAGACCACCAGGCCCACCACGAGGGCGAACACCACCGCCACCACCGGCCAGAGCTTCGAGCTCGACGGCGGCGTGACCGGAACGAGCGCGTCGGTCGGCGGAAAGTCATCTCGGCGCGACGACGGCTGGTCTTCGTCGGTCTCGCGGCGCGACTTCACCTTCTTCAACTTGCCCAGCGACTGCCCGCTGCGCGCGGCCTTCAGCTTGTTCGCCGAGACCGCCGGCTTGCGCGGCACCGAGGGTTCCTGCTCGCGGTCGTGCACGCTCGAGCGGCGGTATTCCTCGACCGCGGCGTCGATCTCGGAGGTGTCCTTGCTGGACGCCACGTCGAAGAGCTTCTGCGCCGAGGTGATCTTCTCGCTGAAGCGCTGGCGCATGAAGTCGGCGCGCTCTTCGGCATCGAAGAGCAGGTGCGCGCAGCTCGAGGTGAGCGCCTTGCTCATCTCGCGCGCCGAGCGGAAGCGGTTCTTCAGGTCGCGCTCGAGCGCCTTCATCGCCACGTCCGACAGCTCCTTCGGCACCGAGGGCTCGAGCTCATGGGGCGGCTTGATGGGTTCCTGCAGAATCATGCGCAGCTCGAGGAGCTCGGTGTCGGCCGAGAACAGCCGGCGGCCGGTCACCATCTCCCAGAGCACCACGCCGAGCGCGAACACGTCGCTGCGCCCGTCGATGGTCTCGCCGCGCACCTGCTCGGGCGACATGTAGCCCGCGGTGCCCTTCACCGTGCCCGCGCGCGTCTTGGCGAGCGCGCCCTTGGCCTTGGCGATGCCGAAGTCGAGCAGCTTCACCTGCCCGTCGTACGTCACCATCACGTTCTTCTGCGCCACGTCGCGGTGGATGACGCCCGCGTCTTCACCGTTGGGCTTCTTGAAGGTGTGCGCGTAGTGCAGCGCCTGGGCGCACTCGTTGACCACCGACGCCGAGAAGCCGACCGGCAGCACCGCCTGCTGGCGCGCGCACGCGGCGACCACCTGGTTCAGGTCTTGCCCCGCGATGAACTCCAGCGCGACGAAGAGGCCCTCTTGCTTGTCGTTGCCCAGCTCGAAGACGCCGCAGATGTTGGGGTGGCTGAAGGCCGCGGTGACGCGCGCCTCGTCGAGGAACATGTTGACGAAGTTCTCGTCGCCCGCCGCTTCCGGGAGGATGCGCTTGAGCACCACGTACTTGCGGAAGCCGCCAGGGCCGGCGAACCAGGCGAGGTCGAGCTCGGCCATGCCCCCCTTCGTCAGGCGCGTGAGCACCTCGTACTTGCCGACCCGCTGACCCATGAACGGGGGCGAAGTCTAGCCCCGGTTCCACCTGGGAAGGCTGTGGCAAGTGCTGCGGAAACCCGTCACTTTTCCGGCAGGGAATGTGGGGAACTGGTCGTCTACCGCCCCACATGTGGGACCCTGCGGAGAACCCGTGTGGTTGTCCACACCGGGGGATGGCCCAGGCGACCCGATTCGCTCGGCTTTTCGGGTTGTCCACAAGTCCACAGTCCCTACTGCTGTCACTGCTTGATCTGATCTCTTTCACACACAGGAGTGGCAGTGGACTGGCTGGCACGTCACGCGCAGACTGTGGCCTTCGTGCGCGCGTCGCTCCTCCACGGAGTGGTGATCATTCTGCTCGCGATGGGGCTCCTGGCGGGCTGCAAGAAGGACGACGTGGCGGTGGTGAACTCCACGCTGCGCTTCGACCCTGAGATCGTCGAGTTCGACCCGGCCTGGCCTGACGGCGCGCCCCGCGAGCGTCAAATCACCGTCGTCAACGAGAGCCGCGCCACGGTCGACGTCGAGTGGTCGGAGCTGCTGGCGCCCTTCACCGCCGACCTGCCGGGCAAGCTCGAGGCGGGCAGCACCACGCTGACGCTGCGGTTCTCGCCCACCTTGCCCGGGAGCTACTCGCGGCGGCTCCAGGTGCGCGTGCACGGCTCGGAGGCGCACGCCGACCTCGGCATCGCGGCCACCGCGAAGGAAATTCCCATCTGCTCGGCGTCGAGCCCGTGCGTGTCGGCGCACTTCGACACCAGCACCGAGAAGTGCGTCGAGGCTCCGCTCGACGAGGGCACGGTCTGCGACAGCGGCTCGAAGTGCCTGGTCAACGCGCACTGCTCGGGCGGCCGCTGCGTCGGCGACGCGCGCACCTGTGATGATCAGAACCTCTGCACCATCGACGTCTGCTACCCGCTGACGGGCTGCGAGTACCTGCCGGCGCCTCCGTGCCCGGGTGACGGGGCGTGCATGGAAGGCGTCTGCCGGCCCGAGACCGGGTGCGGGCTGCAGCCGCGCGAAGACGGCAGCCCGTGCGGCGGCTTCACCGGCTCGTGCACCGAGGCCAACGTGTGCATCGCCGGCGTGTGCGACGTGCGCGACCCGCCCGATGGCTTCGTCTGCCAGGAAGCCTCGCCGTGCTCGAGCGAGGGCCGGTGCCTGGGCGACGTGTGCGTGATGCAGAGCCAGCCGCAGGCGCTCAGCCCCAGCTGGTCGCTCGACACGGTCGACCTGGTCGACGTCGACGCGGGCACGTTGCCGCCGCACCTCCACGACTTCGTGCTCGAGCCGACCGGGGCGATGTCGCTGTCGGGCTTCTTCGACGTGCCCGCGGTGCTGCGCGCCAACACCGCCGACGCGCTGGCCGCGCCCCTCGGACCCTCGCGGCGCTGCATCTTGTGGAACACGCGGTACGTGTGCGCCGACTACCCGTCGAGCCCCAACGGCAAGGTGACCGCGCTCGAGCTGGCGACCGGCACCACCGCGTGGACCTTCGACATTCGCGCCGCGCGGCCCGACTTCATGGACGTGGTGAGCACCATCTTCCTCGCGCGCCTGGTGGTGCAGGACAGCGACCGCCTCGCCGCGGTGTTCGAGGCCTACCCGCGCAACGTCACCGGCGACTCGACCACGCAGTGCCGCCGGTACTTCCTCGCGGTCATCAACGCGTCGGGGCAGCTGGTGCAGGCCGCGCCCATCAACGACCCGCTCTTCGACACCTGCAACCACCCGCACCCGTACGGCGTCGCGGCCGACTGGCTGGGCAACCTCTTCATCGCGTACTCGCCGACGGTGTCGAACTCGGCGCCGCTGGTGCCCGACAACACGACGTTGATCATCAGCTTCTCGCGCGACGGCGTGTTCCGCTGGAAGCGCCTCAACACCGGCATGCGCGGCGGGGAGCTCGCGGTCGCGCGCGGCCTGCTCTACGCCGAGTACACCAGCGTGATTCTCGACGCGACGAGCGGGCAGCCGCTGTTCGCCCTGCCGCACGAGCTGGGGCGCGCGGTGATTTCGCAGAGCCGGTTGATCCCCGCGCCGCTGGAAGGCGGCACGCAGCTCGAGGGCTACGAGGCGGGCACCTCGCTCAACCGGTGGACCTCGTCGCTCCCGGTGGGGCGCACCTTCTGGTCTGATCAGATTCGACTCGCGAAGTGGCAGACCTCGAAGGGCGCACGCACCGTGGCGCTGACCTGGGTGAAGGACCAGCCGAGCATCTACGCGGTGCCGACCTACGCGCTGCAGGGCTTCGACGTCATCGACGGGCAGCAGGTCTTCACCTGCCAGGTGAACGTGCCCGACCGCACGCCGCCGCAGCTCTTCGAGGTCGCCAACGGGTCCATCGGCATGATGAACGGCGCGCTCGACTCGTCGGGCAACCCCGGGTGCAACAAGTGCGACCCGCCGCTGGCCGGGAGCGCGGGGGCGTTCTTCTCGATTCCCACCACGCGGCTGTCGCAGGCCATCGAGCCGTGGGTGGGCACCTTCGGCGGCGCGGGGCACGACCACCGCGAGAACTGAGGCGTGACGTAGTAGGACGCGCCCATGAGCCGCATCGCCGTCATCATGGGCAGCGCGAGCGATTGGGACACGCTCCAGCACGCCGCCAGCACCCTCGACACCTTCGACGTGCCCTGGGAAGCGCGCGTCGTGTCTGCCCACCGCACCCCCGAGCTGATGTTCGAGTTCGCGCGCACCGCGGCCGACGAGGGCTTCTCGGCCATCATCGCGGGCGCGGGCGGGGCGGCGCACCTGCCGGGCATGGTGGCGTCGCTGACGTCGTTGCCGGTGCTCGGTGTGCCCGTGCAGTCGAAGGCGCTGGCGGGCGTCGATTCGCTGCTGAGCATCGTGCAGATGCCGGCGGGGGTGCCCACCGCGACGTTCGCGATTGGGAATGCGGGGGCGGTCAACGCGGCGCTGTTTGCGTTGCGCATGCTGGCGGTGAATGACGGGGCCTTGCGGGTGCGGTTGTCGGCGTGGCGCGAGCAGCAGGCGCAGAAGTCGCGGGAAGCGAAGCTCGAGCGGCCGGTGGTGGTGGCGCCTGCGAAGAAGACGCAGACGAAGACGAAGCCGAAGACGAAGCGGAAGTAGCGCAAGGAGCTCCCTCTCCTCTGAAGAGGAGAGGGTTGGGGTGAGGAGAGAAATGTCGGAGTGATGAGGCCCGAAGTTGGCCCCTCACCCCGACCCTCTCCCCGCTCCGCAGGGAGAGGGAGTGCATGGCTCACATCGGCATCCTCGGTGGCGGACAGCTGGGGCTGATGCTCGCCGAATCGCTCGACCGCCTCGGGCAAACGGTCTCGGTGCTCGAGCCCGACCACGACTCCCCGTGTGCGCAGCGCCGCGCGAACGTCATCGCCGCCCCGCTCACCGACCCCACCGCGCTCACCCAGCTCTTCTCGCGCGCCGACGTGGCGACCTTCGACAGTGAGAACGTCCCCGCCGGCCCGCTGCAGCCACACGCCGCGAAGCTGGTGCCCTCGCTGCGCGTGCTCGAGGTGACGCAGCACCGCGCGAAAGAAAAATCCTTCCTCGCGGCTGGCGGCTTCGGCCCCGTGCAGCACGCCATCGTCGCCCCGGGTGAAGACCTGTCGTCGGCGGTCAAGCGCTTCGGCTTCCCGTGCATCGTGAAGTCCGCGCTCGGCGGCTACGACGGCAAGGGCCAGTTCAAGCTGCTCGCGGCCGCCGACCTCGCGCAGCTCCCGGCGGACGCGTCGAAGGCCGCGGGCGGCTGGGTGCTCGAAGAGGTGCTCGCGCTCGAGGCCGAAATCTCGTGCCTCGTCTGCCGCGATGAGAAGGGCACCATCACCTTCCCCGTCTTCGAGAACCTGCATACCCGCCACGTGCTCGACCTCACGGTGCTCCCGGCCCGCGTCGCGCAGCGCTGGCAAGACGAAGCAGTGCAGGTCGCGCGCGGCATCGCGACGGCGCTCGAGCTGCGCGGCCTGCTCACCGTGGAGTTCTTCATCGGCACCGGCCGCGACGGCGTGCGCCGCCTCTGCGTGAACGAGCTCGCGCCGCGGGTGCACAACTCGGGGCACGTCACGCGCCAGGCGTGCACGCTCTCGCAGTTCGACGCGCTGGCGCGGGTGCTGGCGGGCGTGCCGGTCGCGCAGCCCGAGCTCCACCGCGGCGCGTGGTGCATGGGCCAGCTGCTGGGCGACGTCTGGCTCGCGCAGGGGCGCACCGGCGGCGAGCTGCACCTCGGCGCGTGGAAGGACTTCCCCGACGTGGTCGACGTGTACCTGTACGGGAAGAAGGAAGCGCGGCGTGGCCGCAAGATGGGGCACTTCGTGGTGCACGCCGACACGCCCGAGCGCGCGATGACCCGGGCGCTCGCGTTCCGAGAGGCGCTCAGCCGGCCGGCATGACCTTCGACGAGCTGCTGCAGCGCTGGCGCGACACGCGCCACCCGTCGACCTCGGCGCTGGTGGAGTCCATCGGGCTCAAGTTCGACGTCGCCGTGCCGCAGCTGCCCGCGAAGAAGAGCGACGCGGCGAAGACCTGGCTGGCGGCGGTGCGCAAGGAGCCGGCGACGCACCTCACTGCGCGCCTGCTGCAGCTCGAGCGCTTCGCGAAGCAGACCTCGCCCTCGGTGCTGTGGCCGCTCTTCGAGGCGTGTGAAGGGCTGCCGCCCGACCCGCGCCTCGGCACGCTGGTGACGCGTTTGCTGGTGGGCGACGTGATGGCGGGTTGGCTGAGCGCGAAGCTGACGCGGCGGTTGATCAACTGCATCGAGGTGCACGGCGACCGCGCGCACTTTGAGGTGCTCGACAAGCGACTCCCCTTCCGCGCGCACGACGAAGGCCTCGCGTCCCGCGCGCGCCGGGTGGTCGATGCCGGGCTGGCGGCCGAGCCGTCGGGTCCGCCGCTGAGCGCCGCTGAGCAGAAGGCGCTGCTCGCGCAGGAATGGAAGCCCGCCGAGGTGAAGCCGGCCAGCGATCCGCTCGAGGCCGTGTACCTCCACCCCCACGTGCGCGGTCACCGCCAGGTGCTGGCCGACGTGCTGCTCGAGCAGGGCGACCCGCGCGGGGAATTCATCTCGCTGCAGCTCGCGCGCGCGTCTGAGAAGCGCCAGCGGCAGTTGATCAAGAAGCACCAGGCCCAGTGGCTCGGTCAGCTCGGTGAGCTGCTCGACCTGCGCAACGAGCCGCCCACCTGGGTCGACGGCTTCGTCAGCGTGGTGACCGTGCGCGACGTGAAGCGCAACCAGTTCATCCTCGCGTCCGAGGCGCCGGAGTGGGCCACCGTGACGCAGGTGCGCCGCGGGCTGCAGCAGCTCTCGCCGGTGATGCGCGCGCTCAGGGCGACCGGGCCGTTTCCGCTCGAGGCCGTGAAGCAGTGGGGGCGCGACGGCTTCAAGCTGCCCGCGCTCGAGGCGATGCGCTTCTTCGGCGAGCCGGCCGCGATGGCGAGCGTGCTCCGCGAGGCGCCCCAGCCGGTGCCCGCGGTGAGCGCTTCGTTCTTCGAGTACGAGCCGACCCGCGAGCTGCGCAACGGGCTGGCCGAGCTGCTCGAGGTGCCCGGCCTCGAGCGCCTGCACGCCAGTGCGTACTCGCTCGACGTGGTGCCGCGGCTGTTGCGCGAGGTGACGCTGGCGTGGGTGCCGGCGACCGTGAAGGTGCTGCAGTTCGGCGATGAAGAGCGCCAGCTGCGGCTGGTGCGGGAGCGCGGTGGCTGGGCGGTGGAATGCTTCGACGGCGACCCTCCGCACGTGAGCGCGCATTGGAAGGAACTGCTCTTCGCGGTGAAGGGGCTGACGCCGGTGCGCTTCGAGCTGCATCTCTCGGGGGCCGAGGGGGTGGCCGACGCCGACGACCTGCAGAAGTTCTTCACGCGCCTCGTCGCGCCGGTGACGCTGAAGTGGAATCGCGCGGTCGAGACCTGGCCGGGACTCTGAGGGCCTCGAGGGACGAAGGGGTGACGGGTCTGGCCGTGCTCGACACGTGCAGCCCCTCACTTCGGGCGAAAGGTCCGCAAGTGAGGGTCGGTTGTCCGCCTGTGGTCGTCAGGGCAGCCACCAACGGACAACCGACCCCCCGTGAGTGAGCTCGCGTCGCGCCGAGGGGCACGTTGGCTGCTCGGCACGGCGCGCAACCAGCCCAGCCCTCGTCCCATGAAGGCCGCGCCTCTGCCGTCGCCCCGGCTCAACCTCACCAGATGAGCCGCACCGCCCCGTTGCCACTGTCCGTGAAGTACACGTGCCCCTGCGGGCTCACCACCGCCGCCCGCGGCGCACTCGCCCGGGTCGAGGGCCCCGCCACGACGTACTCCCCGACGAAGCCCGGCGTGCCATCGCCGACCAGCGTCGACGTGAGCCCGGTGCCCATCGCGTACGAGCGCACGCGGTGCTCGAAGGTGCTCGTCAGCACCAGGTCTCCGTTCGGCATCAGCGCCGGCGCCGCGCCGCTGGGCAGCGAGATCAACGTCGCGTCAACGCCCTCGCCGGTGTTTCCCGCGTTGCCGCCCACCAACCGCGTCAGCGTGTTGGCCTGCGAGTCCCAGCGCACGACGGCGTAGGTGCCGCCGAAGGTCGTGTCGGCGGTGCTGAGCGACACGATGAGCTTCCCCTGCGCGTCGAAGGTGAAGCCACAGTCCGACAGGTAGCCGTTGACGTCGCACATCGTCGGCGTGGGCATCAGCCCGCTCGTGGGCCCGAGCGCCGGCGAGAAGTACGTCTGCGCGAGCGTGCCATCGGTCTTCACGCGCGCGATGCGGTTGTGGTGGAAGTCGGTCACGTAGAGCCACTCCGTCGCGCCCTCGGTGCGCAGCAGGAGGTACGTCGGGTCTGAGAAGCCGGCCTGCGCCGCGGTCGCGCCGTCGTTGGGCGGCCCGAGCGGCGTCACCCACCCCGCGAAGCGCTGCATCACCGGCGGACTCGCGGTGAGGTCGACCCGCCGGATGACGCCGTTCCCCGTGTCGGCGATGTAGAGGTAGTGGTTGCTGGCGTCGACCGCCACGCCGCGCGGGCTGTCGAGCATCGCGCTCGCCGCGGGGCCGTTGTCGCCGGCATAGCCCGAGATGCCGCTGAGGCCCGCCACGTGCTCGATGCGGCCGCCCGGTCGAATCACCTCCACCGTGTGCTGGTCGATGTCGGTCACGTACACGCTGCCGTCGCTGCCGAGGGCCAGGCCCCACGGCGTCTGCAGGTGCGCGGCCGGCGCGGGGCCGGGAATGCCGCCCGTGCCCGGGAGGTGGTCGCGGTTGGCGACGCTGAGCACCGTCTTCGCGGGCGGCGCCGTCGCGGTCAGGGTGTAGGTGACCGGGTTGCCGGCGGCGGGGAAGCCGAGCGGGTCGGTGAAGGTGGCGGTGAAGCGGTAGGTGCCGAGCGCGAGGCCGGCCTGGAGCGCGCTGCTCGCGACGCCCTGCGTGTCGGTGTTGGCGAAGGTGTCGACCGCGCCGCCGTCAGACGTCGCCTCGAAGTGCACCGGCAGGCCGACGAGGGGCACTCCGCCGACGCTGAGGCGCGCGAGCGCCGGCCCGGTGGTCTGGAGAATCGGCGCGCTGAAGGTCAGCCCGGCATCGGTGCCCAGGGTCGGCGTGGTGCGCGTGGTGCGGCCGACGCCGGCGAGCGCGCGGATGGCGTGGTGGTTCTGATCAGCCACGTACAGCGTGCCGTCAGGGCCGAGCGCGATGAAGCCGGGGTTGTAGAGCGTCGCCTGCGTGCCCGGCAGGTAGTTGCCCATCGGCGAGAACACGTTCACCTGCCCGAGCACGGTGGTGACCAGCCCGGTGCCCGCCTCGAGGCGCCGCACGGTGTGGTGCCCCTCGTCTGAGAGGAAGACGTCGCCCGCGGCGTTGACCGCGAGGGCCGGCGCGCCCGAGAAGCCGGTGTCGTAGATGGGCACGCCCTCGGTGGTGGCGTTGGTGTCGCTGGTGCTGGTGAGCGGCGTCACCACGCCCGACGGGGAGAGCCGCAGCAGGCCGCTCGCGGTGGTGGTCGCGAGGTTGACGTTGCCGCTGACGAGCCGGTCGCCGTTCGGCAGCCACGCCACCGAGCACGCCATGGTCGAGCCGCACCCGCCAAACTCGCCGGGGTTGGTGCCCGCCTTGAGCACCGAGGTGATGATGGACGTGTTCAGGTCGACGCGCCGCAGCCGGCCGTGGCCCACGTCGCCCACGTAGAGCACCGGCACGCCGCCCTCGCGGTGGAAGGTGAGCGCGCCCGGGCCCGCGAGCTTCGCGTTGGCGAACGAGCCGTTGTCTCCGTAGTCGGCGTCGGTCGCGTTGCCCCGCCCGCCGAGGTAGTCGATGAAGCCCGTGCTCAGGTCGATGACGCGCACCACGCTGCTGCCGCCCTCTGCGACGTAGAGCTTCTGCGCAGCCTCATCGAGCGCGAGCCCATTGGGGATGTCGAGGAGCGCGTCGATCGCCGGGCCGCCGTTGCCGGTGTAGCCGCCGGTGGTGGTGGTGCCCGCGATGACAGTGACGACGCCCTCCTTCGAGAGCTTCGCGACCTGGTTGTTCACCACGCTGGTGAAATAGAGGGTGCCATCGCTCGCCACTGCCAGCCCGCGCACCTGGTACGCCGCCGAGAAGACGCCGAGCCCACCGTCGTCGATGGACGAGTTGACACCGCCACGGTTGAGCAGCGTGTACGCGAGGCCGGCGTCGGGTTGCACCACGGTGAAGCTCAGGGCGCCGAGCGCGCCTCCCCCGTCGGCCTGCTGCAAGACGAACTGGTGCGCCCCCAACGTGCGCGGCGCGACGAAGTCGGCGACCGCCTGGCCGCTCGAGTCCGTGGTGAGGACGTCTTGCCGCATCTGCCCACCCACCGGCCCGGCGACCAGCACCAGGTCAGTCGCGCGCACCGGCGTTCCCGCGTCGTCGCGCAGCGAGAAGCGCACGGGCGCGAGGTCCTGCGAGGGGAAGACCACCTGGTTGTCGCCCACCAGCACCTGCCACCCGTTGCGGAAGCCCGCGTCGAAGCCTGCGTCGGTGGCGCCCGCGTCCGCACCTGCATCGGCGCCACCATCTGCGCCGCCGTCGATTCCACCCGCGTCGACGCCGGCGTCGCCTGCGCCCGCATCGGTGGTGACGGGGAAGCCCGCGTCAGCCGGGTCATCGCCCGCCTGCGCGCCCGGCACGAGGGTGATGGAGCCCACGTCGACCACTCCGGTCGCGAGCACGTTGTGCACCGTCACCGCGCGGTAGCCGCTCTTCGAGAAGGTCAGCTGGTAGAGCCCCACGTCGAGCCCGTCGCGCGAGAACGTGCCGTCGCCGAGCGTCGAGGTGCTCACCGTGCCCTGGTCTCCTGCGAAGGCGACCGAGACGCCCGAGGGCTCGCTGCCGTCGAGCATCAGCACGCGCCCCTTGAGCGTCGCCGGCATCGGCATCGCGGGGTCGACCTCGAGCACCACGGTCGCGACGCGGAACTCCTCGGCGGCGCGCAGCGAGCCGCTGACGCTCTGGCCGAGGTAGCCGGGGCGGAACATCGAGAGCGAGAACGAGCCCTCGGGCAGGCCGGGCAGGGTGAACGAGCCGTCGTCGGCGGTCTGCGTGAGCGCGGGGCCTTCGGGCACGAAGACGAGCGTGCCGGCGTGACCCGAGGGCGAGGCGACGTCTTTGCGGAGCACCTTGCCCGAGACCGACGCGGTGGGCCCGAGCACGATGGTGCCCAGCTGCACGTCGCGGCCGTAGCCGGCGCTGACTTCCGAGAGCCGCACGGTGCGCTGGAAGACGAGGCGCGACTCCGGCTCGACGAACTTGAAGAGCAGCGCGCCCTCGTCGTTGGTGATGCCGTCGAAGCGGAAGAAGCCGGTGCTGTCTGAGGCGCGCGTGGTGCGGCCCTGGCGCGTGAGTTCGACCAGCGCGCCCCCCGCGGGAATCGGCGTCGCGCGGCCCGCCTTCACGTACGCGACGGTGCCCTGGAGGCTCCCGGGGCCCGGCGTCGGGGGCAGGTTCAGGTCGCGACAACCGAGGGTGGAGAACAGCAGCAACCCGGCCAACACCGCGTAAACGCGCTGAACCATGGGCGTGAAGTGTACGACCCCAAAATCGCACCTCGCACGACAAACGGCGCATGTCTTCGTCCCGCCTGTCCGTGCCGGTGCTGTGCAGTGTGGTGGTGACCTTGCTCGCGGCGTGTGAGCCGCCGTCCGTCGTGACGCCGCTGGCGCCGTCGATTCGCCTCGACAACGCGGGCCCCTCGAGCGCGCGCAGCGTGGTGGTGCTCGGCTCGGCGCCCACCGACTCGACCATCGAGGTCTTCGCCGATGGGCAGTGCGCCAGCCTCCCGCTCGTGACCGCCACCGCCGCGGAGCTGGCCACCGGCGTGCGCGTCGACGCGGCGCCCAACACCACGACGTACTTCTCGGCGCGCGCGACGCTCAACGGCGTCTTCAGCGGCTGCTCGGCGCCCGCGGTCTACGTGCAGGACGAGGTGGCGCCGGGGGTACCCTCGCTGGTCTCGGTGACGGGCCTGGGCGGGCTGCCGCCGCACGTGAAGGTCGAGGGCCTCGCGGAGGCAGGCGTGAAGGTGCGCGTCTTCACCAACGCGCAGTGCCAGGCGCCCGGCACCGACGTGCGCGCCGACGATGGACACTTCTCGCTCGAGCTGGAGGTCGCCGCCAACGCCGAGACCCGCTTCACCGCGCAGGCCCTCGACGCCGCGGGCAACGCCTCGGGATGCTCGGCGCCGCCGCTGCGCTTCGTGCACGACCAGCTCGCGCCGCAGCCGCCGCACTTCACGTCCATCACCCCCATGGGTCCGTCGCAGGTCGCGGTGCCCACCGTCGCCGGTGACGCCGAGGCCGGCAGCAGCGTGCGCTTCTTCTTCGACGCGGCGTGCAGCTCGAGCCCGGCGGGCAGCACCACCGCCGACGCGAGCGGCCACTTCACCGCGCAGGTCGCGATGCAGCTCAACACCTTGAACCGCCTCTACGCGGTGGCCCTCGACGCCTCGGCCAACCGCTCGAGCTGCGCGGGTCCGCTCCTGTACGAGCACGACGACACGCCGCCCGAGGTCTTCTTCAACGGCACCACGCCCGCCTCGCCCTCGCGCACCGCGACGTCGTTCACGGTGAACGTCTCGACCTCGGAGCCAGGCTCGACGGTGGCGCTCTTCGCGACCGCCGACTGCAGCGGCGCGCCGGCGAGCTCGCTGGTCTCGGTGACGCCCAACGTGCCGGTGACGGTGTCGGCACGCGCGACCGACGTGGTGGGCAACGTCTCGGGCTGCGTCACCGGCCCCACGCTGCTCAACGACACGCTGGCTCCCGCGGCGCCGAGCATCACCGGCTCGATGCCGGTCTCGCCCAGCCGCACCTCGCAGTACCCGGTGCTCAGCGGCACGGCCGACGCGAGCGGCGCGCTCAAGCTCTTCCGCACCGCCGACTGCACCGGCACCGCGACCAGTTACACCGTGTCGGCGAGCGGGCAGTTCACCGCGTCGACCAGCGTCACGGCGAACTCGACCACCACCTTCACCGCGAACGTCACCGACCTGGCGGGCAACGTCTCGGCGTGCTCGGCGCCGTTCACCTTCACGCACGACAACCGCGCGCCGGCCGTCGCCACGCTGTGGGGCACGCTGCCGCCGTCGCCGTCGAGCGTGACCGCGCTGCGCGTGCTGGGTGCGGCGGAGGCGGGCGCGCAGGTGCTGGTGTTCGCCAACACGGTGTGCACCGGCGTGGCGGCGGCGACGGCGACCGCGGGCACGGCCATCAACACCTCGGGCCAGGGCTCGTTCTCGGCGCCGCTCACGGTGGCCGCCGGCACGACCAGCAGCTTCGTGGTGATGGTGCAGGACGCGGCGGGCAACAGCTCGCCGTGCAGCGCGCCGATTTCCTTCGTGCACAGCACCACGCGCGGGTGGGGCGACGACGAGGCGCTGGGCTTCTCGAGCGGGCAGCACTCGTGGCCGGAGGTGACGTTGACCCCGGGCGGCGACGCGGTGGCGCTGTTCGGCCGCATGCAGGCCTCGCCGATGGGCGTGTTCCGCGTCGAGCGCACGGCGAGCGGCGCGTGGGGCACGCCGACGTTGCTGACCGACCCGGCCGACACCGCGCCGGTGATGACGAGCCAGCCGCGCGTGGTGAGCGACGCGAGCGGCGTGGTGCTGATGGGCTTCACCGCGCACGGCCAGGCGATGCTGGCGCGCCGGGCGGCCGACGCTTCGTGGACCACCCAGTCGCTGAGCGGCACCGACTACGGCCGCGCGCCCGACGTGGCGCTCGACGGCAGCGGCAACGGCGTGGCGGTCATCGAGCGCTTCGTCACCAGCACGACGCGCGTCTTCGCCCGGCGGTCCACCGGGGCGAGCTGGGGCGCGGAGGCGTTGATCAGCGACCCCAACTTCAGCTGCTTCGAGCCGCGCGCGGCGATGGCTCCGGGCGGCCGCGCGGTCATCACCTTCGCGCGCAACACCGGCTCGGGGCTGAGCCCGCGCGACGAGCTGTGGTCGACCACGGGCGAGGCGGCCACCGCGTTCCCCGCGGCGACCCAGCGCTCGGCGGTGGGCGCGTACTTCGACCGCCGCAACGTGCGCCTCGGCATGACCGGCACTGGCGAGGCGACCGCGGTGTGGCTCGCGTCGGCGCAGAATCTCGGCCCGTACATGCCCACCACGTCGGCCACCACCAACGGCACGTGGGGCACGGTCATCAACCTGTCTTCGACCACCACCACCTCGCAGGAGTTCGATTTGAAGGTGCTCCCCACCGGCGAAGCGATGGCGGTGTGGGCGGGCTTCACCTTGTCGTTCTCGCGCAAGCTGACCGGGAGCAGCGTGTGGTCGGCGCCCACCACCATCGTCGGCGCCACGTACCCCGGTGGGGTGCGGCTCGCGGCCGATTCGACCGGGCGCTTCGTCGCGGTGTGGAAGACGGTCGACGCGTACGGTGGTGGCGGGCAGCTGTGGTTCTCGGTGTTCGCCGCGAACGCGTGGTCGGCGCCGCAGCTGCTCGACGTGGGCGTCGGGACGAACGACGGCTTCTCGCTCGCGCTCGATGCGCAGGGGCGGGCGGTGGCGGCGTGGAGCAAGGCGCAGGGGACTGATTTCGTGCTGCGCACCCGTGCGCTGCGCTGAGGCCAGTGTTCTCCCTCTCCTCCGAGGAGGAGAGGGTCGGGGTGAGGAGAAGGTTGATCAGCGCTCGAGGCTCGCAACCCAGCCGGGCGTGCTGATCAGCCTGCGCTGAGGCCCCCTCTCCCCCTGGGGAGAGGGTCGGGGTGAGGGAGAAGGCTGTTCGGCGCGAGAGGCTCGCAACCCGGTCCGGGCGTGCTGATCAGTGTGCGGATCGGCGTCGCGTGCCTGGTGACCTTCAGGACGCGCATCCCGCAGCCCGTCAGTGTGACGCTGCCCGCGCCCAGCGCCGGAAACGTCACACGCATCGACGCGTTTACTCCTCACCCCGACCCTCTCCTCCTCGGGAGGAGAGGGAGACCAGTGGTTCGACCCCTTCGGTGCGCGCTGGACGACTGCGCGTTATGCACCGCCCTCCATGACGCGCCCCACCTCGCTGCGCCACGAGCGCGTGCTCGCCTCGAAGCAACACGACGGCAAGACGTTTCAGAACCCCACCGGCCGCGGCCCGGGCCTCAAGGGCAACCCGCTGCCCGTCATCGGCGAGTACTTCTTCGGCACCAACCAGCGCATGCCGCCCGGCCCGCTGCCGCTGCACAAGCCGCAGGAGGCGTGGGCGAAGGCGCCCGAGGCGATGCGCGTCACCTGGCTGGGCCACTCGACGGTGCTGCTCGAGCTCGACGGGTTCCGGCTGCTGACCGACCCGGTGTTCGGCGAGCGCGCCAGCCCGCTGTCGTTCGCGGGGCCGAAGCGCTTCCACCCCATGCCCGCCAGCCTCGACGAGCTGCCGCCGCTCGACGCGGTGCTGCTCTCGCACGACCACTACGACCACCTCTGCCGGCCGACGATGCTGCAGCTGGCGAAGCACACCGTGCCCATCGTCACCTCGCTGGGCGTGGGCGCGCACCTCGAGGCGATGGGCGTGGCGGCCGAGCGCATTCACGAGCTCGACTGGCACGAGTCGTTCGACGTGAAGGGGCTGCGCTTCACCGCGGTGCCCTGCCAGCACTTCTCGGGGCGCGGGCTGGGTGACCGCAACCACACGCTGTGGTCGTCGTTCGTCATTCAGAGCCCGAAGCACCGCGTCTTCTTCTCGGGCGATACGGGCCTCACCGAGCAGTACAAGGACACCGCGGCAAAGTTCGGGCGCTTCGACCTGGTGATGCTCGAGGTCGGCGCGTTTCACGAGAGCTGGGGCGACATCCACCTCGGGCCGGCCAACGCGCTCACGGCGTTCGAGTGGCTGGGCGGCGGCACGCTGCTGCCCGTGCACTGGGGCACCTTCAACCTCGCGCTGCACGCCTGGGACGAGCCGGCCGAGACGCTGGTGAAGCTCGCCGACGAGAAGAAGCTGCGCGTGGTGACGCCGCGGCTCGGGTTGCCGTTCGAGCCGTCGCGCGTCGAGGCCGTCGATGCGTGGTGGCGCGAGGTGCAGCGCGCCCCGCAGCGCTGAGCCCGTCTTCGCTCACCACTCGCGCCACGCGTCGAGCTTCGCCGACACGTCGCCCAGGCCGCTCACCGCCGCCAACGCTTCGAGGCACTCCAGCAGCGTCTCGCGCTCGGCGGTGTCGATGAAGCCGCCCTGCGCTTCGTCGTACGCGTTGAGCTGCTCCACGACCCCCTCGAGCGCCGTGAGCCGCGCCTTCCGGGTCTTCGCCGCCGAGAGAGCGCGCACCCCCTCGCGCAAGAGGGCCTGCACCGCGGTCGCGCGCCGCTTCGACACGAGCTTCGGCAGCGCCGGCGCGAGGCGCACGTCGGCCAGCGAGCGGGCGCGCGGCTTCGGGGCGACCTTCGGCGCGGCGACGGGCGCCTCGTGCTCGCGCCGCCACGAGACCTCGAACGCGATGACGAAGTTCGACCACCCCGCGTAGGTCACGAAGGTCGCTGCGCGCTTCGACACGCGCGGCCGCTTCGCGAGGGTGCCCAGCAAGGTCACGCCGCGCGGGAGCGGCTCGTCTTTGAGCAGGTACACGCCCGGCGCGCGGAACTGCGTGAACTCGCGCACCTTCAGTTCGAGGCGCTGAACACGCTCGAGGGTGGGGCGCTCGTCGAACAGCACGTCGGCCACCGCGCAACGCACCAGCGGTGTCCCGGCGGCGTTGGTGCCTGCGGGCCCCAGGCACCAGGCGAGGCCGTGCTTCTTGCGCAGCGGCGCGCTGACCTCGCGGTAGAGCACCGAGAAATCGAGCGCAGCGACGTCGCCAGCGTTCATGCCGCAAAGCGTGGCACGGCGTGCCGCGGCGGGTAAGCAGTGCCGCATGAAGCTGCTGCGTCGCTACAAGCAACCGGGCCGCTCGGCGGAGGTCGAGACGGTGGTCGTCGCGGGGCCGCACCACGTGGCGACGCGCGGCAAGGTGTGGGACCTCCGCAGCGGCGCGGTGCAGGAGAAGTCGGCGGGCGCGCTGTGGGGCCGCGACGGCGCGCGCGTGGAATGGAAGCGCGACGGCACGCTGTGGTTGATCAACCCCGACGGCGCCGCGACCGCGCTCCACGGCACCGAGGGGCTCTCGACGCAGCTCAAGCTGGTGGGCGACGAGGTGGTGCTCGTGCAGGCCGACGGGCGCCAGCCGCTGCTGTGCATCGACCGCGCGACGGGCCAGCCGGCAGGGCGCCTCGAGGGCCAGCGGGGCGAGCCGTACGGGCAGATGACGCTCTTCAACGTCGCGGTGTTCGACCCGGGCGACGGGAAGACGGTGTGGCTCGCCGAGGGAGGCCGCGTGGCGTGCTTCGACCTCGGCACGCGTCGCGCGACGAAGAGCCTCGAACCGGCCGACGACGAGAAGTTCCTCGGGGTGGCGGTGCACACCAGCGGCGCGGTGCTCACCATCGCGCGGAAGAAGGCGGCGGGCTTCGACACCACGCACGACGAGCTGGTGCTCTTCTCTCCCGACGGCAGCAGCCGGCGCGTGAAGCGCGTGGTGATGTCGACCGCGCCGCTGCAAGACGGCTTCGTGGCGTTCGACCCGGCGGCGAAGGCCTTCGTGTTCTTCGACCTCGAGCTGCGGCAGACCGGCACGCTCGCGCACGACTCGAACTGGGTGCGGTGTGAGGCGCTGCCGTCGCGGCGCGAGTGGCTCTCCATCGGCGGCAAGGGCGAGTGGGACCACCACGGCGACGAAGCGCTCGCGCCGCCCGAGGACGTCTCCGCGTCGAAGGCCCCGAAGGCCCCGAAGGAACCGAAGGCGAAGGCGAAGAAGCCCGCCGGGAAGAAGGCCCGGTGATGGAGCCGCGCGCCGTGCGCCTCCGCCGGTGGTTGCTGGTGCCCGCGCTCGTGGTGGTGGGGCTGCTGGTGGGCGTGGCGGTGCGTGTGCGGGGCGTGATTCGCCGCTACGACGCCGCGCTGGCCGCGCCGGTCTTCAAGGGCAGCGAGGGGTGCGTCGCAGAGGTGCTCGCGCGACGGGAAGCGCCAGCCTCTCCCGAGTGGACGACCTGGCCGCGCGACGAGGTGCTCGACGGCTCGGAGCCGGTGGACAGCCTGCCGGCCGAAGCACTGGCGGACCTGGACCGCCTGCGCCCCAGCCAGCGGGAGCTGCTGCAGTGTCACCTGATGCCCTACGAGCTGCCCATCAGCCCCGACTTCTCCGGCGCGCTGGCGATGGTGCCGGTCGACGTGCGGCTCCTGCGCTCGCGCGGGCAGAACGCCGAAGCCGCCCAGTGGTGCGTCGACGCCGCGCGCTTCGGCCTCGAGCTCGCGCGCGGCCCCGACGTCGGCGACGCCTCGATGTTGCTGTTCGACCTCGAGCTGGTGTGCCCCGAGGTGCTCGCCGACGCGCCGGCGCAGCAGGCCATCGTCGATGCGCTCGAGATGCCACCCTTCGACGGGGTGCTCGACGAGCTGGTCGCGACGCAGCTGCAGCTCGCCTCCGACAGGCGCGACGAGCCGGACCTCGCGACGCGCGTCGCGCGGTGGCGCACCTTTGCTCAGCAGGACGCGAAGCGACGCAAGCTGCTGCGCGAGATGGCGCACCCCGGGCCGGCGAGAGACCAGGCCCTCGACGGCGTCTGCGAGGCGTTGCCACAGGCGCGCGTGCAGGTCGACCTGTGGGACGGCGTGAAGGAATCACTCGGTGTCTTGCAGCGCCGTGATGCCGGCGTCACCGACGAGCGGTGAGCGTCACCCGAAGTCCCACGGGAAGCGCGGCTTGGCTTTCGGCTCGGGCGGCGGACCGGCGGGCGTCGCGAGAATCTCCTGCTTGAGGCTCTCGACGACGTCGAGCAGCTCGTCGCCGAGCGGGCGCGCCTGGGCGTTGCTGGCCCACTGCATGAGGGTCGAGAGCCCCACCTCCTTCAGGTACGCGAAGGTGAAGCCCGCGCTGAGCTCGGCGGCGCGCGCGAGGGCGTCGGCCGCGACGGTCGCCGGGGCCTTCGCCGCCCAGGCCTCGAGGTAGCGGCGGCGCAGGCCGGTGTCGGGCAGCTCGAAGCGGTACTTGCGGTCGAAGCGCGAGGGCCGGTGAATGAGGCTCGGGTCGAGGCGCTCCGGGTGGTTGGTGCTGGCGATGGTGAGCAGCCCGTCGTTCACCGCGAAGCCGTCGAGCTCGTTCAAGAGGAAGCTGCGGTTCTCGTCGTCGACCAGCGAGTCGAGGTCT
Source organism: Myxococcaceae bacterium (assembly GCA_046351675.1). GTDB lineage: Bacteria > Myxococcota > Myxococcia > Myxococcales > Myxococcaceae > Archangium_A. The sequence continues at coordinate 307,659 of JAXLYB010000002.1, read as the reverse complement.
TCGAGCACCACCACGCACGGGGCGAGCTCCCGCGCCCGCGCGAAGACCTGCGGAATCGAGCCGGCGGGGTCGACGTGGCGGCCCGAGAACGACTTCACGTAGAGGCACGGCAGCCGCGCCTGCTTGATCAGCCCCTTGATGGCGTGCGTCTTGCCGTTGCCGGGCGGGCCCATCAGCAGCATGCCCCGCTTCCAGGCCGCGCCCGACTTCGCGTACAGCTCGCGGCTCGCGAGGAAGTGGCTGACGTCGGCGGTCAGCGACTCGGCGAGCTGCGCTGGGAGCACGAGGTCTTCGAGCTTCGTCGACTCGATGGCCGACTGGAGGTCGGCGCTCTTCGAGAAGCACCCGTTCGAGAAGACCAGCACCTCGCCGTGCACCTCGCTGTTCCACGCCACCACCGCCGAGAAGAGCGCCCGCAGGAGCCCCTCGTCATCGGAGATGAGCCACGACCAGCGCTCGGTCTCGTACTGCGTGAGCTGCTGCACCGTGAAGACGTCGACGTGGTGTCCCCTCCAGGTGAAGGACTCGAGGCCGTGGTGGAGGTGCCAGGTCGAGGTGTCCGGCTCGCGGCCGCCCTGGTGCTGGCGCCGCATGCGCTGTGCGAAGCCTTCGCGGGTGCCCACCTTCTTGAGCGACACGTCGGGGGAGATGGCCACCTCGGCCTCTCGCGTCGCCGCCGCCCACGGCCCGACCATGAACTGCGCGTTGTTGCTGAAGTAGAGCGCCTTGCCCGGGAATCGCTTCGCGAGGCGCTGCGTGATGGCGGTGCACCGCGCCTGCGCGTCGACGGACTCGAGGTCTGAGAGGAGCTCGTTCATTCCCCCGAGCGTAGCGCTCAGACCGGCTGAAACGAGATGACGCTGTACGCGATGACCTCGCCCGGCCCGACGTTCGCGTAGCCGTGCTTCTGGTCGCCGCGAAACGCGACCACGTCTCCTGCGCTGAGCCGGTGCTGCTCGCCGGCCACCGACAGCTCGAGCTGTCCCTTCTCGACGGTGAGGTACTCGCGCGTGCCCTCGGTGTGCGGCACGCCCGTCAGCCGGGAGCCGTGGGGGAAGTGCATGCGCTCGAGGTCGAGCCCGGCCAGCGACTCGGGCAGCAGCTTGCGCAGCACCACCGGCCCCCGCGCGCGAGAGGGGAGCGAGGCGGCGGAGAAGAACTCCACGTCACCCGCGGGGCGGCTCAGGAGTTCCTCGAGCCGCACCTGCAGCGCGTTGGCGGCCTTGATCAACACGCTCAAGGTGGGGTTCGCCGCGCCCGACTCGAGGTGGGTCCACGTCGCGCGGGGCACGCCGGCCAGCTTTGCCAGTTGGGCCTGCGACAGCCCCCGCCGCTCGCGCAGCTGGCGCACGTTGTGCCCCAGGTGACCGCTCTCGGGAGAACCATCTGCCAATAAACGAGCCATCGTGACGACAGATTGGCAGCGGCGGGTGAGAACTGCCACATGAACTGGAACGACACGAACGTGGTGGTGACGGGTGGCAGCCGCGGGCTGGGCGCGGCGTTGGCCGACGAGCTCTCGGCGCGGGGCGCGGGCGTGGTGCTGGTGGCGCGCGGGAAGGAGGCGCTCGACGAGACGGTGCGGGGGCTCCAGGCCAGGGGGCGGCGGGTGCTCGGGGTGGTGGCCGACGTCGCCGACAAGGACTCGACCCACCGCATCGCCGCGCTGGCGCACGAGTTCCTCGGCCGGGTCGACGTGTTGATTCACAACGCGAGCACGCTGGGGCCGGTGCCGCTCCGAGCGCTGCTCGACACCGAGTGCGAAGACCTCGCGGCGGTGCTCGAGACCAACGTGGTCGGGCCGTTTCGGCTGACGAAGGCGCTCGTCGGGCCGATGGTGCTGCGGCGCGCGGGCACGGTGCTGCACGTGAGCAGCGACGCGGCGGTCGAGGGCTACCCGGCGTGGGGCGCGTACGGGGCGAGCAAGGCGGCGGCTGATCAGCTGCACCGCGTGCTGGCTGCTGAGCTGAAGGGCGTGGGTGTGCGCGTGCTGAGCGTCGACCCGGGGGAGATGGACACGCGCATGCACGCTGACGCCGTGCCCGAAGCGGACCGGGCGAGCTTGCAGCGACCCGAGGTGGTGGCGCGCGCGATTCGGCGCGTGCTCGAGGCGCGGGACGGCGTGGCGACGGGGGCCCGCGTCAGCGCGAGCGCGTACCTCGCGGAGGTGGCGTCATGAGAGTTCACCGTCATGCGTGCTCCCTCTCCTCCCGAGGAGGAGAGGGTCGGGGTGAGGAGAAAATCGTCGATGGCGTGTCTCACGGAGGTGGCTTCATGACCGTGCAAGCGTTCGGCGCGCGCGGTGCTCGAGACGGACTGCGCTTCTCTCCTCACCCCAACCCTCTCCTCCTCGGGAGGAGAGGGAGCGCAGGTTCCCGCTCTGAGGTCGTGACCGCCGAAGGCCTGCACGCGGTCGTGGAGGTGGCGTCATGACCGCGCTCCTCCCCTCCACCCAGGTGCAGACCTCGCCGCGTCTCCTCGTCGCGTCGCCCACCGCCGCGCCGTACGTCACCTCACTCGACGACCTCCCCACGCTGCTCTCACCCGGAGACCTCCTGGTGCTCAACGACGCCGCCACCTTCCCCGGCTCGCTGCGCTTCCTCTGGGCCGGCCAGTCCCTCGAGGCCCGGCTCTTCGAGAAGGTCCCCGGCGGCTTCCGCGCCGTGCTCTTCGGCCCCGGCGACCACACCACCCGCACCGAGCACCGCGCCCCGCCGCCCGTCTTCCCCGTCGGCACCACGCTGCGCCTCGCCGGCCTCGACGCCCGCATCACGCGCGTGTGCGAAGACTCCGCGCGGCTGGTCGAGCTCGCGTTCGACGCCGACGACTCCGCGCTCTGGGCCGCGGTCTACGCGCACGGCCGCCCGATTCAGTACGCGCACGCCCCGTCACCCTTCCCGCTGTGGGCGGTGCAGAACGTCTACGCCACGCGCCCCTGGGCCGCCGAGCTCCCCTCGGCAGGCCACCACCTCACCTTCGCCCGCCTCGACGCGCTGAAGCGCCGGGGCATCGAGGTGCGCACGCTCACCCACGCCACGGGCCTCAGCAGCACCGGCGACGCGGTGCTCGACGCCCAGCTCCCGTGGGCCGAGCGGTACGCGATTCCCCGCGAGACGGCCGAGGCGGTGTCATTTGCACCCCGGGTGGTCGCGGTAGGCACAAGTGCGATGCGCGCGTTGGAAGCGTGGGCCGAGACCGGCGCGTTGAGCGGCATCGCCCGCAACGTGCTCGGACCCCACAGTCCGCTGCGGGTGACCGACGCGCTGTTGACCGGCATCCACCAACCGGGCGAGTCGCACCACCGGCTGCTGCGTTCGCTCCTCGACGAGGCGGCGCTGCAGGCTGCCACCGACCTGTCGCACCAGGCCAGACTGGCAGGTCACGAGTTCGGCGACCTGGCCCTCGTCGGGGCGTGAACAAAGAGGACGACCTTCGTTTCGGAGGTAGAGTCGCGCGCGGTACAGGTGCCTCCCGCCAACCCTTCTTTCATTGCGCCGAGCTCACCGCTCGATCGCCGACACCTCGGCAAGTACGAGGTGTTGTGTCGTCTCTCGACCGGAGGGATGAGCGCGATCTACCTCGCGCACCAGACGGGCCTGGCCGGCTTCAAGAAGCTGGTGGTGCTCAAGACCATTCTCCCGGACATCGGCGGCGAAGAAGACTTCGTCGGCATGTTCCTCGAAGAGGCGCGCATCACCGCCGTCTTCAACCACCCGAACATCGCGCAGGTCTTCGAGCTCGAGACCGACGAAGGCCAGCTCTTCATGGCCATGGAGTTCGTCCAGGGCTGCACCCTGGTCGAGATGGCGCGCGCGTGCCGGCAGGCGAAGGAATCGATTCCCGTCGGGTTCACGCTCGCGTCGACGCGCGACACGGCGCTGGCGCTCCACTACGCGCACACCTTCACCGACGCGCGCGGGCGGCGGCAAATCGTCATTCACCGCGACGTCGCCGAGAAGAACATCATGGTGACGTACGAGGGCGTCACCAAGCTGCTCGACTTCGGCATCGCCAAGGCGCTCGGCCGCAGCGGCCGCACCAGCATTGGCATGGTGAAGGGCACCTCGGGGTACATGTCGCCCGAGCAGATTCGCGGTGAGCCGCTCGACCCGCGGTCCGACATCTTCGCGTTGGGCGTGGTGATGCACGAGTGCCTCACCGGCCTGCGCCTCTTCCACGGCAAGACCGCCGAGGAAGGCATGATGGCCGCGCTGCGCGAAGAGGTGCAGCCGCCCTCGAAGTGGAACAAGGAAGTGAGCGCCGACCTCGACGGGGTGGTGCTCAAGGCGCTGCAGCGCGACCGCGACAAGCGCTTCGCCACCGCGCTCGAGTTCGCCCGCGCCATCGAGAAGGCCGCGCCCGGCATGCTCTGGCACCCCGAGCAGTCGGGCGAGCTGGTGACGCGGCACTTCAACGACCGCCGCGCCGAGACGCGCCGGTTGCTCGAGTCGACGGAGTTCGGCTCGGAGACCACCGGCGAGGTGCGCGTGCAGTCGGTCATCGCGCGCGTGCGGGCCGGCGCCCAGCCCGAGACCAAGCCGTCGTCGCCCGCCGCCGCCGAGCGCAAGCCGTCGCTCGTCACCGCCCCCAAGGTGGTGATGCCGCAGGAAGGCGACGACTCCACGCGGCCCGGCGTCACGCCCGGAGAGCTCGCGAAGGCCGGCGCCGCCGCCCCGCAGCGCGAAGAGGCGACCAACCCGGCGCGCCCCAAGGCGCTGCGCTCGCCGAGCAACCCGTCGGTGCCGGTGCCGCAGCTCAAGGCGAGCAGCGTGACCGCGCCGGAGCCCGCACTCAACCGCAACTACTCGTACGACGACGACGACGAGCGCAGCGACAAGACGATTCCCGCCACCGCGCTGCCCGATGAGATCAAGAACCTCCGCGCCCAGTTCGCCGCGCGCCGCCAGGCCGCCGCGCCTGCGCCGTCGGCCCCGTCGGCGGTGACGAGCCAGTCGTCGAACACCCTGCCGCCCGCGCCGGCCGACCGCGTCACCACCGACCGCGTGAACGAGGTGCCGCGCCCGCCGCCCAACGCGCCGCCCCGCACGCAGAGCGGCGACACGCTGAGCATCACCAACAAGGGCAACCCGATGGACTGGGAAGACGACGAGGGCGTGAAGACCGCCATCGCTCGCCCCAACGAGCTGCCGGGCATGCTCGAGCTGCGCGCCGCGCGGAAGTCGCAGCAGAGCCAGGCCGCGCCGCCCCCGCCCGCGCCCCCGCAGCCCCAGCCGCAGCCGGCGTTCAACCCCGAGCTCGACGACGCGCCCGAGCTGGTGACCGGCCCCTCGCGCCCCGACCTGCAGGGGCTCTCGTCGCCGAGCCTGCCTTCCATCTCCACCGGCGCCGGCACCGACCCGCGCGCCATGTCGCCCGACTCGCTCGCCGAGCTCGAGGCGGTCAAGCCGCGCAGCACGGGGTGGATTCTCGCGCTGCTGGTGCTGGTCGCGCTCGCGGTGGTCGGCGCGCTGGTGCTGCTCGACGTCATCCCCCTGCCGAAGTTCGGCAAGCACCCGGTGGGATGAGCTTCAGCCGGCGCGAGATGCTGTCGGCCGCCGTCGGGCCGCTGGTGCTCGGCGCCGCGACCGACGCGGGCACCTCCACTCCTCCCGTCGACGTCGAAGAGCGCTCTCTCAGCGAGCTGCGCGCGGCCCTCGAGAGCGGCGTCACCTCGGTGCAGTTGGTCGCCGCGTACCAGGCGCGCATCGCGAAGCTCGACGCCGCCGGCCCGACGCTCAAGTCGGTGCTCGAGCTGAACCCCGACGCGCTGAAGCTCGCCGCCGAGCGTGACGCTGAGCGCGCGGCGGGCAAGGTGCGCGGCCCGCTGCACGGCCTGCCGGTGCTGGTGAAGGACAACCTCGACACCGCCGACGCGATGAAGACGACCGCGGGCAGCCTCGCCTTCCTCGACGCGCCCACGCCCCAGCGCGACGCGTCGGTGGTGCAGCAGCTGCGTGACGCGGGCGCGGTGCTGCTCGGCAAGACCAACCTCTCCGAGCTGGCGAACCTGCGCGGCCGCAGCTCCATCTCGGGCTGGAGCGCGCGCGGCGGGCTCACCAGGAACCCCTACGTGTTGACGCGCAACACCTCGGGTTCGTCGTCGGGCAGCGCGGCCGCGGTGGCGGCGAGCCTGTGCGCGGCGGCCATCGGCACCGAGACCGACGGGTCCATCGTGTCGCCCGCGTCGGTCTGCGGCGTGGTGGGCTTCAAGCCGACGGTGGGCCTCGTCTCGCGCGCGGGCATCATGCCGCTCTCGCACACCCAGGACACCGCGGGGCCCATGACGCGCTCGGTGGGCGACGCCGCGCTGGTGATGGACGCGCTGGTCGCCGTCGACGCTCGCGACCCGGCGACCGCGACCCGCCCCGCGAAGCAGGCGTTCTCGTTCTTTGCGGCGCTCGCCGGTGCGTCGCTGCAGGGCAAGCGGCTGGGCGTGGTGCGGCGGCTCGTCAACGCGTCGTGGCTGATGGCGCCGCTGGTGCGCGCGGTGTTGAAGCAGCTCGAGCAGGCGGGCGCGGTGCTGGTCGACGTCGAGCTCGGCTCGCGCGCGTACGACGACGCCGAGAACACCGTGCTGCTCCACGAGTTCAAGGCCGACTTCGAGGCCTACCTCGCGGCGCGCGGCGGCCCGGTGCGCACGCTGAGCGAGCTGGTGGCCTTCAACGAGAAGAACGCCTCGCGCGAGCTGCCGTGGTTCGGCCAGCAGCTGGTGGAAGAGGCGTCGCGGCTGGGGCCGCTGAGCAGCCCCGAGTACCGCGCCGCGCTCACCACCTGCGCGCAGGCGAAGAAGGACCTCACCGTCCTCTTCAGCGAGAAGAAGCTCGACGCGGTGGTCGCGCCGACCGGGCAGCCGGCGTGGCTCACCGACTTCGCGAACGGCGACGCGTTCACCTTCAGCTTTTCCACGCCGGCGGCGGTCGCGGGGTGCCCGCATGTGTCGGTGCCGGCGGGCTTCGTCGGCGAGCTGCCCTTCGCGCTGAGCTTCGTGGGCGCCGCGTGGGACGACGTGCGGGTGCTCGCGCTCGGCCACGCGTTCGAGCGGCTGACGAAGGCGCGCAAGGCTCCGCGCTACTTCGCGCGGTGAGCGAGCGGCTGCCGCGGGCGTTCGGGCCGTTCCAGCTCGAGGTGAAGCTGGGGCAGGGCGGCATGGCCGAGGTGTTCCGCGCGCGGGTGTTCGGCGCGAGCGGCTTCGAGAAGCGCGTGGTGGTGAAGACGCTGCGCGAAGAGTTGGTCGGCACGCCCGAGCTGGAGCGCATGTTCCTCGAGGAGGCGCGGCTGCAGGCGCTGCTGTTCCACCGCAACCTGGTGCAGGCGCACGAGTTCGGCGTGGTCGACGGGCGGCCGTGGGTGCGGCTCGACTGGGTCGACGGTGTCGAGCTGGGGGCGCTGGCGTTGCCGCTCGCCGCGCCGCTGGTGCGCTTCATCGGCGCGGAGGTGGCGCTCGGGCTGCACGCGCTCCACCAGGCGACCGACGAGCAGGGGCGGCCGCTGGGCGTGGTGCACCGCGACGTCAGCCCGACCAACGTGCTCGTCTCGAAGCTGGGCGAGGTGAAGCTGTCTGACTTCGGTATCGCCCGCGCGACGCAGCTGCGCGAGCAGACGCGCGCCGGAGTGCGCAAGGGCACGCACGCGTACATGTCGCCCGAGCAGGTGTCGGGGCGCGCGCTGTCGGTCGCGTCTGATCAATTCTCGCTCGCGGTGCTGCTCGTCGAGCTGCTCACCGGCGCGCGGCCCTTCGAGGGCGGCACGCCGCTCGAGACGATGGACCTGATTCGCGAGGCGGCTCCTCCGGCGTTGCCCGGGCGAGAGCCGGCGTTGGAAGCGGTGCTGCTGCGCGCGCTCTCGAAGGACCCGGCGCAGCGCTTCGGCACGAGCGAGGCGTTTCGCGCGGCCGTGCAGGCGAGCGGGCCGGTGGCCGACGAGCTCGAGCTGGCGCGGGTGGTCGCGGGCGCGAAGCCCGGCGCGGCGGCGACGGTGCAGACGCGCATCGACAGCGCCATCTCGGAATGAAGGTGGCGTGGCCTGCTGCGGCGTCGGGCAGTAGCGTCGCCGTGATGCGGTCGCGGCCATGGGTCATCGCGCTGGTGCTGCTGCTGCTCACGGGGTGCCCGGCGAGCACGGCGACGGGCCAGTCGTGCGTGCCCGCCGCGACGCCCTCGACGCCCGCGGAATGCCACCAGGAATGGGAAGCGTGCGGCACGGTGCGGGGTGCCAGCGGCGACGTCGACTGCGGCTCGTGCCCCGGCGGCCTCGAGTGCGGCCAGTTCGAACCCAACGTGTGCGGTGGCGTGGCGTGCACCGCCCCCGATGGAACGTCGCAGTTCATTCGACAGCTGAAGCTCGCGTGGTCGCCCGACGCCGGGCGCTTCGAGTCGGAGCCGGTGATCGGCCTCGTGCGTTTCTTCGCGCCGCTCGAAGACTCGGCGGTCAGCCTCTCGCCACTGCGCTTCAGCAACTACAACCGCGTCGACGGGTCCTCGACGTTGAGCGGCGAGGTCATGACGGTCGACCTCGAGTTCTCGCAGGGCGGCTCGGGCGGTGCGGGCCTGTTGCTCCGCTGCACGGGGAGCGTGCGCTCGTCGGTCACCTCGCCGTGAGCTTCAAGGCGCGGGGAATCGCGCGTACCGGTCGAGCTCGAAGAGCCCCTGGTCGTTGACGGCGACGTTGGCCGTCGAGACCTGCACCCAGACGTGCCCCAGGCCTCCGTCGCGCTGTGGCTGCGGCAACCAGAGGTACGGTCCTTCGTCGAACGGCTTCTCCGCGCCGAGCACCCGCGGGATGACGAACCCCGGGCGCGTCGGCCCAACCGTCGAGCGGTACACCATGGTGCCGGCGCTCGGGTGCGGGACGGCCTGAACGCCACCGTCCCCGCGAATGCTGATGACCTCGGCGAAGTCCGTGCCCCACAGGCGGTCGGTTCCGACGGTGAACAGCTTGCCGGGGAAGCCGAGGCGCGGCCCGGGTTGGTCGAGCGCCGCGCGGGGGCGGAACTCGACGAAGTTGGCGGCCGGGTTGTCGGGAAACTCGGCGCCGAGCAGGAGTTGGTCGCCGTCGCCGACCATCGAGATGACGGCGCCGGTGAACGCCAGCGTGGTGAGCGTGGTGAACGCGCCAGCGTCGGGGTCGAGGACCTGGAGCTCAGACTGGTTGGTCAGCACGAACAAGTCGTCGCCCAGCGAGGCCGCGGCGAGGCTGGGACCTCCCTGCGGGCCGACCGCGAGGTGCTGGGTGCGGTCGACGAGCAACCCGGCGGCGAACACGAACTGGCTGGTCGCGGCGAAGGCCAGGTACATCGGGCGCGGCTGCCGCAGCTGCCACCACGAGCTGAACTCGGTGCGGGTGGAGTCCCAGACGTAGTTGGCGATGGGCGTGAGGTCCCACACCTCGAGCCATTCGGTCGGACCCAGCTGCCACATCGGCAAACGCGGCGGCGGCACGGTCGGTCCGTGGCCCGGGCTCCACGAGATGGCGGTGAGCTGATCAGGCGGCGTGATGAGCTGCACGTCGCGCGTCAGCTCCTGGCCTTCGAGGTGGAACGTCGCGCGCACCACCGGCACGTCGGGCAGCGTCACCACGACCTTCACCACGAAGACGTTGTACTCGTTGAGCCACTTCTCGGTGAGTCGGCCGGTCTCGACCGACTCGAGCGCGAGCACGTCGTTCGAGGGCGTCGTCAGCACCACGTCGGTGGTCGGATCGCGCGAGCCGGTCTGGCACGTCATGTTGGCGCGGAAGTGGAAGGTCAGGGTCTGGCGGGTGTTCGGCTGACCGAACGGCGCGATGAAGGGCACGACCTCCACGAGGGTGCACCCGGTGGCCGGCACCGCGGAATCCACCTCCACCGACGCATCCATCGGGTCCTCGACCGACGCGTCCATCGACGGCTTCACGGGCGCGGAACAGCCGAGCATCAAGCAGACGACGGCGAGAACGCGCATCGCCCCACCCTGCCACAGTTGCGCGCGATTTCAGCCGGGCAGGCCCACCATCGCCGCGCTCTTCACCCACACCTTCTCGGCGAGCGAGTCGTCGAGCGCGAGCTTCGCGGCGGTCTTCGGGCGGTTCTTCTCGAAGTAGAGGCCGGTCTTTCCCTCGACCTCGCTGGAGGTCGCCAGGTAGGTGAGCGTCTGCCCGCCTTCTTCGGGGGTGATCATCACCAGCCGCTTGAGCACCGCGAGAATGGGCTGCGTCCACCCGGGCGCGCCGTCCCAGATGCTGGTGGCCACGCCGCCGGGGTGCAGCGCGTTGACGGTGACGCCCTTGCCCTCGAGCTGCTTCGCGAGCCGGCGCGTCATGAGCACGTTGCCCAGCTTCGAGCGCTGGTACGCCTTCATGATGCCGTAGCCGCCCTTCTCGAAGCCGACGTCGTCGAGATCCATCGTGCCGCGGTAGTGCCCGGTGGACGCCACCACCACGATGCGCGCCGGCGCCGACGCCACGACGCGCTCGAGCAGCAGGTTGGTGAGCAGGAAGTAGCCGAGGTGGTTGGTCGCCCACGTCGCCTCGATGCCGTCGCCCGTGAGCTGGCGCTGGTCGAACACGGTGCCCGCGTTGTTGATCAACACGTCGATGCGCGGGCGCTTCTGCAGCGCCTCGGCGGCCATCGCGCGAATCGACGCCTGCGAGGCGAAGTCACAGAGCAGGAACTCGATGTTCGCGTTGCCGGTGGCCTGCTTCACCTCGGCGACGCACTTCTCGGTCTTCGCGCGGTCGCGGCCCACCATCACCACGTGGTGCCCCTGCTTCGCGAGCTGCAGCGCTGACTGGTAGCCGATGCCGCTGGTGGCGCCGGTGAGGAGAATCGTCTTCGTCTTCGCGGGAGTGCTCATGCCGTGCCCGAGGTAACCCTCGCTTCGATGATTTGCACTGCTTCATTGTTCGCCGGCCGGTTCGCGTGCACGCGTTGGTGTAGACGTCCTCTCGTGGGCGACGAGTCGCAGCGAGAGAGCCGATGGGCGCCGCCCGAAGGGCTGACCGTCGACAACGTGCTGGGGCCGGGAGGGGCGCTCTCGGGCGCGCTCGAGGGCTACGAGCACCGCCCCGCGCAGCTCGAGATGGCGCGGCAGGTGAAGGCGGCGTTCGACGCGGGGCGCTTCCTGCTCGCCGAGGCGGGCACCGGCACCGGCAAGACGCTCGCGTACCTCGTGCCGGCGCTGCTGTCGGGCAAGCGGGTCGTCATCTCCACCGCCACGCGCACGCTGCAGGAACAGATCTTCGCGCGCGACCTGCCGCTGCTCCGCGACCAGGTCGGGCTGCCCGTCACCGCCGCGCTGCTCAAGGGCCGCAACAACTACCTCTGCGCCGCGCGCTTCGAGCGCTTCGAGCAACAGCCGCTCTTCTCGGCGCCCGACGACGCGCGCCACTGGGACGACTTTCACGAGTGGGCGCTCCGCACCGAGACCGGCGACCGCGCCGAGACCACGCTGCCCGACGACTGGGCCACGTGGTTCCAGGTGTCGACCACCAGCGAGTCGTGCACCGGCGCCCGCTGCCAGTTCTACGAGCAGTGCTTCGTCACCCGCGCGCGCCGCGGCGCGAACGACTGCCAGCTCATCGTCGTGAATCACGCGCTCTTCTTCGCCGACCTCGCGCTCAAGCTGCGCGGCACGCCGGAGCTTGAGCTGGGCGTGCTCCCCTCGTACGACGCGGTGGTGTTCGACGAGGCCCACGCGCTCGAAGACGTGGCGACCGAGTACTTCGGGCTCACCGCGTCGAGCGGGCGGCTGGCCAACCTCGCGACCGACATCATCGCGCGCACGCCCGGGACTGATCCGCGCGCCGCCACGCTGACCGCGCTCGCGCTCGAGCTGCGCACCCGCTCGGAGCGCTTCTTCCAGTCGGTCATCGAGACGCTGTCTCCACCCGAGCACACCCGCGTCGACGTGCTCGAGAAGCCCGACGCGCCGCCGCTCGACTTCAACGACCTGCGGCTGTTGCCTGACACGCTCGCGCCAGCGAAACCGTACGCCACGCGCCTGCTCGAGACGCTCGGCGCCATCGGCGCGCTGTGCCCGGAAGACGACGTGGACCTCGGGCCCTTCCACCGCCGCGCGCTCGAGTCGGCGCTGGCGCTCGACCTCACGGTGCGCGCCGAAGACCCCGCGCAGGTGTACTGGGCGAGCACGCGCGGCCGCACGCTGTCGCTGCGGGCAGCACCCATCGACGTCGGAGAGTCGCTCTCGAAGTACCTCTACGACACCGTCGACTCGGTGGTCTTCACCTCAGCGACGCTGCGCACGGCGCGCGGTGGCTCGGGGGGATCGGCGGGCGCAGGGTTCGACTACACCGTCGCGCGGCTGGGGCTCGAGGGCCGCGCGTGGGAAGCGCTCGAGCTGCAGTCACCGTTCGACTACGCGAAGCAGGCGCTCTTCTACGTGCCGGGCTACCTGCCGGAGCCATCGAGCCCCGAGTGGACGTTGCAGTTCGCGCGCGAGGTCTTTCAGCTGTTGCGGCTCTCGGGTGGGCGGGCCTTCGTGCTCTTCACCTCGCTGCGCCACATGGACGAGGTGCACGGGCTCGTCTCGCCGCACCTCCAGGTGCCGGTGCTCAAGCAGGGTGATGCGCCACGGAAGGTGCTGCTGGAGCGCTTCGTGAGCGCGCCGTCGGTGCTCTTCGCCTCGCAGAGCTTCTGGGAAGGCGTCGACGTGCCTGGCGATGCGCTGTCGATGGTCATCATCGACCGGCTGCCGTTCTCTCCGCCGAACGAGCCGCTGCAGGCCGCGCGCATGGACGCGGTGCGCGACGCGGGCGGGCGGCCGTTCGACGACTTCCAGGTGCCGCAGGCGGCGCTCGCGTTGCGGCAGGGTTTCGGGCGGTTGATTCGCACCGCGCGTGACCGGGGCGTGGTGGCGCTCGGAGACAGCCGCATTCTGCGCAAGCGGTATGGCGCGCGGTTCTTCGAGAGCCTGCCGCCCGTGAGGCGCGTGGTGCGCTTCGACGACGTGCGGACGTGGTGGAACGAGGGCGGTTGATCAGCTGATCAACGCCGCGCGCGCGCCACGAGCGGCCCGGAGCCGTCACCGCCCGCGACGTAGAACTCGTTGGGGCCGGTCACGTGCACCACGCGCACCGTCGAGCCCGAGCCGAAGCCGGGAATCAGGTCGCCCACCGGGCTGAGCGCGGTGCCGTTCCAGCGGTAGCCGTTTCCGACGCGGTTGGTCGACGTGTAGTAGCCGAACGCGAAGACCTCGGTGGCGCTCAGGCCGCCCACCGCGTGGAGCAGCTGGCCCGCGCCCGCCAGCGTGACGGGCGTGAAGGTGTTCACCGCGCCCTTCGCGACGTAGTCGTACGGGCCGACGACCCACGCCGAGCCGCCCACGAAGGCGCCGCTCGTGTAGCTCGTGAAGTTGTTGCTCAGGGCGACCGGCGTCGCCGCGCCCTGGTCGTAGTAGACGACCGCGTCTTCGCCGCTGATGTAGAGGTGGCCGGCGTCGTCGAACCAGCAGTGCGTCGGGTTGTCGATGGGCAGGTTGGTGTTGGTGCGCACCCACGACGAGCCGTGCCACTCGAAGAGCTGCCCGCGGTTGTTGGTGTCGCTCACCACCGCCACGATGTTCGTCGGGCTGGTGCCGCACACTGCTTCGCCGAAGAGGTTCCAGTTCATGCCCGAGTTGAGGAGGTCGAGCTGCTGGAAGTCGGCGTCGTGCGTGCAGCCCGAGGTGCAGGTGCGAATCGCGCGCGTCTGGATCATCACCACCGTGCCGCCGCTCGCGTAGAGGTCCTTCACGCCGTACTGAAAGCTGAACTGGAAGGTGAACGCGCCGCCCGTGGAGTGGAAGAGCGGGCCGGTGTCCTGCGCGGCCCAGAGGTCCGTCGCGCTGCCGGTGAGCGCGATGACGTACGAGGTCGAGGTGCTGCCTCCGATGCCGATGCTGGTCCAGGCGAGCGCGGCCGAGCCTCCGCCCGTGCCGGTGCCGCCGCCCGTGGTTCCGCCGCCGGTGCCGCCGCCGGTTGTGCCGCCGCCCGTCGTTCCTCCGCCGGTCGTGCCGCCGCCCGTTGTTCCTCCGCCGGTCGTTCCTCCGCCGGTGCCTCCGCCGACGCCGCCACCGAAGAGAGAGCCGCCGCCTCCGCCGACACCGGCGTCTTTGCCGGGCGTGAGGGCGCCACAACCACAGACGAGCGAAGCCACGACGAGCACAGGGAAGAGGCGCATCACGGGCGCACCGTAGCAGAGGCGCCTGTGCCACTCTGACGGGCCATGAGCGATCTGACCCTCTTCGTCGATGCCAACTACGAGTCGCCCTGGGCGGTGGCCGCCTTCGTCGCGCTCGAAGAAAAGCAGCTGCCGTACACGCTGGTGACCAAGGTGCTCTCGAAGAAGGAGACCTTCGAGCCGGGCTTCGCCGCGCGCACCAACCGCATTCCCGCGCTCAAGCACGGTGATTTCTGGCTCGCCGAGTCGACCGCCATCACCGAATACCTCGCGGAGGTCTTCCCGTTTCCGAAGCACCCGCGGCTGTTCCCCGAAGACCTGCAGAAGCGCGCCATCTGCCGCGAGGTGATGCACTGGCTGCGCACCGACCTGATGCCGCTGCGCGCCGAGCGGCCGACGACGACGTTCTGGTTCGAGCGCGCGAAGAAGCCGTTGAGCGCCGAGGCGCAGGCTGCGGCGAAGCGGTTGGTCGACTATGCGACGGCGTTGCTGCAGCACGGGCGACCGACGCTCTTCGACGCGTGGTGCATCGCTGACGTCGACCTGGCCATCGCGCTGCAGCGGTTGGTGATCAACGGTGACCCGGTGCCCGAGGTGGTCGCGAAGTACGTGAAGGCGAACTGGGAACGGCCGGCGATGGTGAAGTGGAACGCGTTCAAGCGGAACGCGACGCCGCTCTGAGCGCTCTGGCTTTGAGGGACGCGGGGTTGGTGGTGGTGCGCGCAGTGCCGAGAGGCGAGCGTGCACCTCTGTGCGACGCCCGGTGACTCGCTCTCGCAGGCCTCGTGATGGTCACGTGTCCGGAGATTTCGTAGTCCCCACTACGAAAACGCTGAACACGTGCGCTCGGCGTTCGACATGGCGTGCAGAGAGGCACGCGCGCCGTTCGGCACCGCGCACGTCACTCGCCACCACTTCGTCCCTCGAGGCCTGCAGCGTCGCGCGCACCTGCAACGCGCGAGGAACTCAACCTTCTCGCGTGTCAGCCGCCGCAACAGCTCGAGGGTCAAAGCCATGGTGCTTCGTCGCTGCCTTCCTCAGGGCCAGCACCAGGTCGAGCGCCGCTTGGTGACGCGCGATGCGCTGCGCTGGCGTGAGCGTCTGCAGGTACAGCAACAGGTCGAGGTCGAGGTCGTCGTCTGTGAGACGATCTGCTGCTGTCGGCTCCACGCTCACGCCTTGGCGATGAGCCCACCGACCACCTGCCGCGCAATGGGGTGGAACTTCGCCTGGTGCGCCTCGAACGCCCGCTTCGCGACCGGCTTCGTCTCGGCCCGCGCGAGCAGCGCGTTGAACAACGGCTTCAGGTACTTCATGCGCCCGAACTTCCCGATGAACGCCTCGGCGAGCGGCACCGCCGGCGCGTACCCGCACTGCAGCGCCAACTGCAGCCACGCCACGTGCACCTCGGTGTTCTTCGCGGCCGACAACGAGAACCGCGCGTCGAGCGCCCCGAGCTGATCAGCGCCCCACGTCCGCGGCGCGGAATCGAGGAAGAGCTGCCACTCCGTCGCGGTCCACCCCGTGGTGTCGCTCTTCTCGGGCACGCGCCCCTTGAGCCCCTCGAGCTGCTTCAACTTCGCCGAGCTCGCGCGCGGCGCATCGGCCGGAATGCCCGCCTCGTCGAGCCACGCGCTCGCCTTCACCTTCGCGAGTAACCCCGGCAGCCGCGCCTCGACGTGGTGCACGAAGTCATCGGTCGTCGCCGCGCCGAAGCGGTGCTGCTTGAGCCACGCCTGCAACAACCCGTCGAACGCCTCGCGTCCTGCCGCCGCCTCGAGCGCGCGCAAGAAGAGGTAGCCCTTCTCGTACGGGACGACGCTGAACGCCTCGTCGGGGTCGATGCCCACCAGGTGCGTGCGCAGCTTCGTCAGCTCGGGCGTCCCCGCCTTCACGAAGCGCTCGATGGCGGCCTCGAGATCATTGCGACCGAGCGCGGCGTGCAGCTCCGACACTTCGCGCCCCTCGAGCGCCTCGAGAATCCGCCGCTCGGCGAAGACCGTGAAGCCCTCGTTGAGCCAGAAGTGCTCGGCGTTGACGTTGGTGACGAGGTTGCCGGTCCACGAGTGCGCGAGCTCGTGCGCGACGACGTTCACCATCGAGCGGTCGCCCGCGAGGAGCGTCGGCGTGAGGAAGGTGAGGCGCGGGTTCTCCATGCCGCCGTACGGGAAGCTGGGCGGCATCACGAGCAGGTCGAAGCGGTCCCAGTCGTAGGGCCCGAAGAGCTTTTCCGCGGCGCCGATGTGGCGCTCGACGTCGGCGAATTCCCACGCGGCGGACTCGAGGAGCCCGGGCTCGGCCCACACGCGCGAGCGCGGCGAGAGGTCCTTCGACGCGAGGTCGCCCACCGCGAACGCCAGCAGGTACGGGGGAATGGGCTGCGGCATGTCGAAGGAGAACGCGCGGAGCCCGGCGTGCTCGCTCCGCTTCCCCGGCGCGGCGGCCATCACCGCGACCAGCGGCGCGGGCACCTCGAGCATCGCGGCGTACGTGATGCGGTGGCCCGGCGTGTCCTGGCAAGGCACCAGCGAGCGCGCGTGAATCGCCTGGCATTGGCTGAAGAGGAAGGGCTGCTTCCCGCCGTGCGTCATCGACGGCTCGAGCCACTGCAACGCCGAGGCGTCGGACGCGGTGCGGTACTCGAGGCGCACGCCCGCGGTGAGCGGCGGCACGATGATGCGCAGCGGCGTGCCGAGGATCGGGTCGGTGGGCAGCGCTTCCCAGGTGAGCAGGTGGCCGTCGAGGTCGGTCACCTTGGAGATGAAGAGCTGTCGCGCGTCGAGATCGAGCGGCGTGGTGTTGGTCGGCGGCTGGTGGAAGCGCAGCGTCGCGGTGCAGGTCAGGCGCTTCTGCGCGAAGTCGACGTGGGCGTGCCACTCGAGGTGGCGGGTGCGCGGCTGCGAGTCGTCGGTGACGGAGTGCGGGTCGATGCGGGCCATGGCGCCGACCCTACACGGCCTCAATGCCCGGCGAAGCTGATCAACGAGCGCACGTGCACCCCGCGCGCCTCGAGCTTCTTCGCGCCGCCGAGCTCGGGCAGGTCGATGACGAACGACGCGCCGACGACCTTCGCCTGAACGCGTTCCAGCAGGTCGATCGCCGCGCCCGCGGTGCCGCCGGTGGCGATGAGGTCGTCGACCACCAGCACCTTCTCGCCTGGCTTCACGGCGTCGACGTGCAGCTCGAGCTCGTCGGTGCCGTACTCGAGCGCGTAGCTGGCGCGAATCGAGAGGCCCGGCAGCTTGCCCTTCTTGCGCACCGGCACGAAGCCGACGCCGAGCACCGCCGCCATCGCGCCGCCGAAGATGAAGCCGCGCGCGTCGAGACCGGCGATGGCCGCGGGCTTGTCGGCGCGGAAGGGCTCGACCAGCAGCTCGATGCTCGCGCGAAACGCGTCGGCGTTGCCGAGCAGCGTGGTGACGTCGCGGAACTGGATGCCCTTCTTCGGGTAGTCGGGAATGGTGCGAATCGCTTCCCGAATCAGCGCGTGCGGAGACATGCGCGCGACTGTATGAGCCCCGGGCATGGGCGCTCAATGGAAGCACAAGGGCCGTGAGGCGAACTCCAAGGCGAAGGCCAAGCTGATCAGCAAGGCGGCGAAGGAAGTGATGATCGCTGCCAAGGCCGGGGCTGATCCGTCGAGCAACGCGCGCCTCCGCCTCGCGGTCGACTACGCGAAGAGCGTCAACATGACGAAGGACTCCATCGAGCGCGTCATCAAGAAGGGCGCGGGGCTGCTCGACGAGCAGGTGAACTACGAGCTCGTCACCTACGAGGGCTTCGGCCCGCACCGCGTGCCGGTCATCGTGGAGTGCCTCACCGACAACCGCACCCGCACCGCCGCGAACGTGCGCGGCATCTTCCGCCTCGGGCAGATCGCCGCCACCGGCGCCGTCTCGTGGGACTTCGATCGTCTGGGCGCCATCGACGCGCGCGGGCCTGCGGGGGCTGATGCCGAGACCGCGGCCATCGAAGCGGGCGCGCAGGATCTCGAGCCGGGTGATGAGGGCGTGACCCACTTCTACACCGCGCCGACTGACCTCGATGCGGTGCGCAAGGCACTCGAGACCGCGGGGTGGACCGTGGTGTCGGCCAACCTCGTGTGGCGTGCGAAGAACCCCGTCACGGTTGCGCCCGAGCACATGAAGGACGTCGAGAAGTTCCTCGAGGAGATGGATGAGGACGACGACGTGCAGAATCTCTACGTCGGCATGAAGTGACAACAAACTCCCTCTCCCCCGCGGGGGAGAGGGTCGGGGTGAGGGGTAACCCGCACTCGACCGCACTCGCCCGAAAGCGGCCTCAGCTTCGCGGTGCAGAGGAGCGGCCTTCATGGGACGACGGGCGACTGGTGTTGCTCGCCGTGCCGAACAGCCAACGTGCCCCTCGGCGCGACCCAAGGTCACTCAGGTGGGTCGGTTGTCACGAATTGGCTGCTCCAGCGCTCCAGCGACCAGATCGTGACAACCGAGGGGTCGCTTGTCCGTTGGTGGTTGCCCTGACGACCACAGACGGACAACCGACCGTCACCCCTTCGTCCCTCGAGGCTTCACCCGAATCGGTCCACGCATCTCACCTGCTCTCGGCCTTCATGGGACGACGGTCGGCTGGTGTTGAGCGCCGTGCCGAACGGCCGACGTGCCTCTCGGCGCGACGCGAGGTCGCTCACGTGGGTCGGTTGTCACGAATTGGCTGCTCCAGCGCTCCAGCGACCAGATCGTGACAACCGACCCCCTCACTTGCGGACCTGTCGCCCGAAGCGAGGTGCTGCCCGTGTCGAGCACGGCCAGGCCCATCACCCCTTCGTCCCTCGAGGCCCAGCCACGCCCGCATCGCTCCAGGCGCTCGGCATTCCGCTCTACGTCGGCAGGTAGTGCGCAACGAGCCGCTCGAGCCCCTCGGCCAGCCGCGCCGTCGCGAGCGCATAGTTCTCGAGGAACTGGCTCTGCGTCGACGCCCGGTGGTCGACGATGTCGGTGATGGCCTTGAGCAGCGTGAGCGGCGTGCGGCGGTGCTCGCAGACCCACGCGATGCCCGCGGCCTCCATCTCCTTCACCGACGCATTCAGCGCGGCGAGGTGCTTCAGGTCTTCGCTCGTCGCGTCGAGCGAATCACCCGTCGACACGATGCCCACCTTGAAGCCCAGCCGTTGCGCGAGCGCGCGGTCGCAGTCGACGGGGAAGTGCCCGTGCCCCATCGCCTCGAAGCCAGGCAGGGGAATCCGGCGGTCGTGGAACACCGCCACTTCGGCACCCATGTAGAGGTCGCCCACCACTCCGCCACGCGATTCGAAGCCGCCCGCAGTGCCGGCGTTGATCAACCGCGTCGGCCCGAAGCGCTCGAGCGCGGTGTTCGCCAGCAGCGCCGCGGGGATGGTGCCGATGCTGTCGACGTTGAAGCGCGGGTGCGCTCCGGCGATGGCCACCACGAGCGGCGCGTCCGCCGCCTGGTGGAACTGAAAGCCGAACGCGGGGTCAGCCGTGAGCGCGGTGAAACGCCGCCGCGCGAGGAACGGAGCGGCCTCACCCGCCATCGCGAACTGGATGACGAGGCCTCGCGTCACGGTGCGTACCTCGCGCGCGGGCGAATGAAGTCGTCACTGGCGAGCTGTTCCTCGATGTGGGCCAGCCACCCGGCGACGCGCCCGATGACGAAGAGCATGGTGGCCGAGCCTCGCGGCAGGTGGAGGTGCCGCGTGGTCAGCGCCAGCGCGAAGTCGATGGCAGGCAGCTGGCCGGTCGCGTCGTCCACCGCGTCGGTCAGCGCCACGGCGCGCGCGCGGTCACCCGAGCGCATCACCGGCAACACCAGCTGCAGCAGCCGCTTCGCCCGCGGATCGCCGCGCGGGTAGGCGCCGGCGTCGAAGCCCGCGAGGCCCCCCGCGGCGAGCTCGGCGGCGACGAAGGCCTTCATTCCCGAGCGGTCGACGAGGCGCGCGCGTTCCCAGAGGTCTTCGGCGAGGTCGCACGCCGACGCGTGCCGCACGCCGGCCGCCGCGCCGAGCGCCGAGACGAGACAGTCGACCCACGGCGCGCGCGCGCTCGCGGCCACCCGCGCAGCGAAGGTCGAGGGATTGAGCTCGTGGTCGGCGAGCAGCACGAGGCACGCGTTGATGAGCTTCTGCACGCGCGTGGGCACCGACGCGCCGGCGAGCGAGGCGCCGACGCGCGCGGCGATCGACAGCTGGCTCTCGGCGAGCGCTTCATGCGGCCCGGCGGCGGTCGCGAGCCGCCGCAACAGGCCGACCGCCTCGCGCGAGCGCTCCTCGGCTGGCCCGACGAGCGGTGCATCGCGCAGCGCGGTCGCCCGGCCCACCACCACCTCGAGCAGCGCAGGCACCGACGGTCGCTGGCTGCGCACCGGCACCCGCGGCTCGATGGCGTCCCAGTCGGCGCGGCGCTTCCAGAGCCGCTCGGCGACCTGCTCGTACGGCGTCTCGACGAGGTCGATGGCGCGCTGGCCGCGGTAGACCGGGCCGCGTGGCGTGAGCTGCGTGATGGCGGAGTCGAGCACCGGCTCGCCCCAGCGCAGCGCCGCGGCCGCGACCGCGGTGTGTCCGGCGCGGGCGGCGGCCTTGGTGCGCAGCGTCTCCACGGCGGCGCGCGGGTAGAGCGCCTTCTTGCCGGGCCCGCGCGCGGTCGCCAGCAGACCGCGGCTCGCGTACGCGTAGACGGTCTCGGTGCGCACGCCGAGGAGCTCCGCCGCTTCTCTCGCGGTGAGCCAGTCTTTCGGTTCGGAAGGTTGATTGCTCAATCCACGTTCGCGCGCCACGCGGCGAGCGTAGTCATGGAGCACCTCGAAAGGAGCAGACATGACGACGGTGGCGCACGGACTGGAAGGCGTGGTGGTGGCGGAGACGAAGTTGTCTCACGTGGATGGCGAGCGGGGCGAGTTGATCATCGCGGGGGCACGCGTCGACGACTTGAGCGGCGTGGTGCGCTTCGAAGACGTCGCGGCGCGGTTGTGGGGCCAGGCGGTGGTCGACCTCGGGCCGGCGCGCGTCGCGGCGTTCGAGCGGCTGGGCTCGCTCGGCAGCGCGCTCGCGTTGGAGGACGGCATGGATGCGCTGCGCGCGGCGGTGGGGCAGCTGCCAAGCACGCTCGACGCAGCGCACGTGACGGCGGCGGTCGGGGTGTTCGCTGCGGCGTGGGCACGGAAGCGTGCGGGGCTCGCGCCGGTGCGTCCTGACCCGAAGCTGGGTCACGCGGAGGACGTGCTGCGGATGATCAAGGGTGAGGCGGCCGCGCCGCTCGCCGCGGCACTCGACGCGTACCTCGTCGCGGTGGTCGACCACGGCATGAATGCGTCGACGTTCACCGCGCGCGTCATCGCGTCGACCCGGTCGGACCTGGTGTCGGCCGTGACGGGCGCCATCGGGGCGCTGAAGGGGCCGCTCCATGGTGGTGCGCCGGGGCCGGTGCTCGACATGCTCGAGGCGGTCGGGCGGCCGGAGAACGCCGAGGCCTGGTTGCGCACCGAGCTCGAGGCGGGGCGGCGGGTGATGGGCATGGGGCATCGGGTGTACCGGGTGCGCGATCCGCGGGCCGCGGTGCTCGAGCGCGCGGTCGAGAAGTTGGAAACGCAGGGCGTGTCGAGCTCGCGGCTGACGCTGGCGCGCGCGGTCGAGCGCGTGGCGACGCGGGTGCTCGCGCAGAAGTATCCAGACCGGAGTCTGCAGGCGAACGTCGAGTTCTACACGGCGGTGCTGCTCGACGTGGTGGGGCTGCCGAGGACGGTGTTCACCCCGATGTTCGCCGTGGGGCGGGTTGCGGGGTGGTGCGCGCATGTTGCTGAGCAGGCGGCGACCGGAAGGTTGATTCGGCCGGAGTCGAAGTACGTCGGGCCGTGACGACGACGACGACAACGACGACGACGACGACGACAACGACGACGACGACGACAACGACAACGACGACGACGACGACAACGACGACGACGACGACAACGACAACGACGACTCCCTCTCCTCTTCAGAGGAGAGGGTTGGGGTGAGGAGAGAACCGTCGGAGCGCTGAGGACAGAAGTTTTCCCCTCACCCCGACCCTCTCCCCTTCAGGGGCGAGGGAGCAGATGGCGGCGTCGCGCGAGCAAAGCGACGAGCCCGATCGCAATCGCGTCGGTCGCGCCCTGACAGCCGCATCCGCTCGGAACCTGCGCACCACCACCACCCGTTGCGCCACCACCACCCGTCGAGCCACCACCGCCACCCGTCGCGCCGCCACCACCCATCGCGCCACCACCACCACCCATCACGCCGCCACCACCACCCGTCGCGCCACCACCACCACCCGACCCGGCATCAACGACCCCACCATCCACCACGAGCCCGAAGAACTCCGCCGCGTACGCGCTCGAGCACACATTCACATCGAGAATGAACGCCCCCGCGGTCCCACACGCCGGTGGATCCACCGGCGTCCCATGGTTCATCCCCGCGACGCTCCACGACTCGACGAGGGTGACGCCCTGCGCGTCCTGGAACTGCTTCCGCGTCGCCGGCCCCACCGTGGTCGTCACGTCCGCCGTCTGATCAATCGCGTTCACGTTGGTCCACTGATCAACCTCCTCGACGAGGTTCGCCGGCACGACGGTCGTGTCGCTCGCCCCGTGCCACAGCGACACGCGCGGCGCCGCCCGTCCACCCGCCGCAGCGCGAACGAGATCGCCCCACTGCACCGGCGTCTTGTCCGGAGGCCCGCCCATGCACCCGAACGCCGACACCTGCGACGTCGCGCACGCAAACGGCAGCCCCGCGAACACCACCCCACGCCCGAACACGTCAGGCGCGACCGCGAGCAACACGCCCGCCATCGCCCCGCCCGCCGACAGCCCCGTCACGTACACCCGCGACCCGTCGACGCCCTTGTTCGCCACCAGCCACGACACCATCTGCAGAATCGACGTCACCTGCCCGCCGCTGCGCGACTGCTCGGACGCGTCGAACCAGTCGAAGCACGCGTTGTTGGTCGTCACCTGCGGGTACGCCACGAGGAAGCCGTGCTGATCAGCCAGCTCGTTCCACCCCACCGCGGCGTACGCCGATGCCGTCTGCGAGCAGCCGTGCAGGGCGACCACCAGCGGTGCGCTCGCCGGTCGCGAGGTGGGCTCGTAGATGAAGAGCGAGAGCCCGCCCGGGTTGGTGCCGAACGAGGAGACCTGCGTCAGCGCGTCGGATCGCGTGGCGATTTCGGGCGCTGGTTCTGGTGCTGACCCAGGGCCGCAGGACAGCAGCAACACCACGCACCACCAGAACTTCGACCGCATCATTCCGTACTCCCCTCACCCCGACCCTCTCCCCCGCGGGGGAGAGGGAGCTGCTACTTCGCGGGCGTCACCGTCGGCTGCACCTTCATCTTCAACATCTCGACGAGGAACACCTGCGCATCCACCGTCTGCGCGATGCGCTCGGCCAGCGGCGTGCCCATGCCGTGCCCCGTGTCCGAGGTGCGCAGCAGCACCGGCTGCTTCGTGCCCGACGCCAGCAGCCGCGCGACCATCTTCCGCGAGTGCCACGGGTCGACGCGCGGGTCGTTCTTGCCGGTGAAGAAGATGACCGGCGGGTACGCGGTGCCGTTCTTCACGCGGTGGTACGGCGAGTACGCGTAGAGCGCGTTGAACTGCGCCTCGTCCTTCACGCTGCCGTACTCGGTGACGTTGAACGCCCCGTTGGCCGTCGTCTCGACGCGGAGCATGTCGTAGATGCCCACGTGCGCCAGCACCGCGGCGAACTGCTGCGGCGCCTGCGTCATCGCCGCGCCCATCAGCAAGCCGCCGTTGCTCCCGCCCTCGATGGCGAGCTTCTTCGCCGCGACGTACTTCTTGTCGGTGAGCAGCTTCGCGCACGCGAGGAAGTCGTCGAACACGTGCTGCTTCTGCGTGAGCATGCCCTGCTGGTGCCAGGTCTCGCCGAACTCGCCGCCGCCGCGCAGCGCGGCCTCGGCCCACACGCCGCCCAGCTCGAGCCACGAGGGCAGCGAGCGGTCGAAGTGCGGGCTGATGGAGATGCCGAAGCCGCCGTACCCGGTGAGCAACCCCGGCGCAGTGCCGTCGTTCTTGCTGCCCTTCTTGCGCACGATGGACAGCGGCACCTTCGTGCCGTCGGCCGACACGCACGTCTCCGACACCACCTCGTACGGGCTCAGGTCCGCCGGTGACTTGAGCGCCAGCGGCGTCGGCACCACCGCGTTGGTCTTCGCCTCGACGCGGAACAGGCTCGACGGCATCAGGTAGCCCGACTGCCCGAGCACCACGTCGTCACCGCCCA
Source organism: Myxococcaceae bacterium (assembly GCA_046351675.1). Lineage (GTDB taxonomy): Bacteria > Myxococcota > Myxococcia > Myxococcales > Myxococcaceae > Archangium_A. The sequence continues at coordinate 283,243 of JAXLYB010000002.1, read as the reverse complement.
GCGACGCCACGCCCCACTGCGAGACGCCCGGGCCGGGCACCAGCTCGGCGAGTTGCTTGCCGTCGAGCGAGAACGAGCGCACGCGCGTCGAGGGGCCCAGCACCTCGGTCAGCCACAGCCGCGACGCCGTCGCCGTCACGCCCTCGAGCGAGCCCTCGCCCTGCGGCACCACCAGCTTCGCGCTCGCCAGCGTCAGCTTGCCGTCGACCAGCGGCAGCGCGAGCACCTGGCCCCGCGGCGCGTCCTTGCGCGAGAGCAGCCACGCGGTGCCGGCGCCCAGCTCCACGCCCACCACCTTGTCGTCGTAGCCGGCGACCTTCGTCCACTTGCCTGCCGGGCTGCGCACGAAGAGCTCGAACTCGCCGCCGTCGCCCTTCTGCACGAGGTCCGCCGCCCACGTGCCATCGCGCGTCGTGGAGACGAAGTGCTCGGCGATGCGCAGGCCGTTCTGCCCGGTCTCCGCCACGTCCTTCGCGGTCGGCGTGCCCAGCGTGTGGCGCCACACTTCCTGGAAGAAGCCCTGGTCTTCGGGCGGGCGCTCGGTGCCGCGCGGGTGCCGCGTGTAGAAGAAGCCGCCCTTGAACCACGCCAGCGTGCCGCCCGCGGTGCCGCTGTGCGCGCCCGGCACCACTTCGTCCTTCAGCTCCTTGCCGCTCGCCACGTCGAACACGTGCACGTCGCCGCGCTCGGTGCCCTTGCGCGAGAGCGAGAGCGCAACCAACTTGCCGTCCAACGACGGCTCGAAGAAGTCGACCGCGGTCTCGCCGGTCGCGTCGAAGGACACCGGGTCGAAGAGCACGCGCTCCCCCGTGGGCTCGCTGAGCGAGCTGAGCACCACCACCACCGGCTGTGACTGCGGGGGCGTGCGCTTCCACGCGAAGAGCACCCCGGCGCGCTCGACGACCCCCGACCAGCTCGGCGCCTCGAAGTTCAGCAGCTCCTCGATGCGCTTCTTGATGACCGGGCGGGCCTTCGAGCCGTCGAGGAAGGCGCGCGCGCGGGCGTTCTGCGCGTCGCTCCACTGGCTGACGGTGGCGTCGGTGCCGTCTTCGAGCCAGCGGTAGTCGTCGGTCACGCCGGCGTCGAAGTAGGTGTCGACCACCGGCTTCTTTGGCGTCGGCGGCAGCGGGGGCGCGGCGGTGAGCGTCAGCGTCAGGGCGGTCAGGAGCATGGCCGCGCACCGAAGCACGAGTCAGCGCGTCATTCACCGCGTCATTCATTGCCCTCGGTGTCGGTCGGCGTCTCGCCGTTCAGCTCAGCCACCTTGCGGTACAGCGTGCGGCGATCGAGCCCCAGCCACTGCGCTGCGCGCGCCTTGTGGCCGCCCGTCTTCTCGAGCACGCGCTGGATGTAGAGCTTCTCCAATTCCTTGAGCGAGAGCGTGCGCGCGAGCGCGTCGTCGACCAGCCCCGCGACCGGCGCCTCGCTCGGCGCCCACGTGGCGAAGTCGTCGGGCGTGAGCAGCCCGTGTCCCGCCATGGTGCCCGCGCGCTCGAGCGCGTTGACCAGCTCGCGCACGTTGCCCGGCCACTTCTGCGCGCGCAGCCATGCCATCGCCGCGGGCGTCACTCCCGCCGTCGCGCCTCCGCGCCGCGCCATGCCGGCGATGACCTGGTCGACGATGACGTCGATGTCTTCGCGGCGCTCACGCAGCGGCGGAACCTCGAGCCGCACCACGTTGAGCCGGTGGTACAGGTCGGGGCGGAAGCGGCGTTCCTTGAGCGCGTCTTCGAGCGGGCGGTTGGTCGCCGCCACCACCCGCACGTCGACCGCCACCGGCGCTGGCGCGCCCACCGGCCGCACCTCGTTGGCTTCCAGCGCGTGGAGCAGCTTGGGCTGCAGCTCGAGCGGCAACTCCCCCAGCTCGTCGAGGAAGAGCGTGCCGCCGTGCGCCTGCTCGAAGAGGCCCGCGCGGTCTTCGCGCGCGTCGGTGAAGGCGCCGCGCCGCACGCCGAACAGCTCCGACTCGGCGAGCCCCGTCGGCAGCGCCGCGCAGTTGAGCTGCACGAAGGGCCCGGTGCGCCGGTCGCTCAGTTCGTGCACCGTGCGCGCCAGCGCGCCCTTGCCGACGCCCGACTCGCCCGTGATGAGCACCGGCAGCTTGCTGGGCGCTGCGCGCCGCACCAGCTCGAGCGCGCGCTGCATCGCGGGGCTGCGGGCGGCGATGCCGTGCGGTTGGTCGCGCGCGACGGCCTCGCGCAGCCGCGTCACCTCGCGCTTGAGCGTCGTCTCTCGCAGCGCGCGCTCGATGGCGAGCACCAGCACCTCGAGCTTGAAGGGCTTGGCGAGGAAGTCGACCGCGCCCAGCCGCACCGCCTGCACCGCGAGGTCGATGCTGCCGAACGCCGTCACCAGCAGCACCAGCTGCTCGGGCCTCGCCTTCTTCACCTCGCGCAACAGGTCGAGGCCGCGCAGCTCGGGCATCTCCACGTCGCTGATGACGAGGTCGAACGCCGTCTCGCGCAAGAGCTGCAGTGCGCGCGGGGCCGAGGTCTCGCCGCGCACCGCGAAGCCCTCTTCGGGGAGCGCCTCGCGCAGCCACGCCACGATGCCCGGGTCGTCGTCGATGATCAGCAGCGTCGGTTTGCGGCTCACGCGGCACCTTCTTCCGAGCGCGGCAGGCTCACCTCGAGCGTGCAGCCCTGTGCCACCTCGAGCAGGCGCACCTCGCCGCCGTGTTCCTGCACGATGGACCGCACCACCGAGAGCCCGAGGCCGCTGCCGTCCGGCTTGGTGGTGAAGAACGGCTCGAAGAGCTTGTCTCTCGCCTCGGCCGGCACGCCGGGGCCCTCGTCGCTCACCCGCAGCGTGAGGCGCTTCTCGTCGCCGCCCAGCGCGAGCGTCACCTTGCCGCCGCGGGGAGAGGCCTCGAGCGCGTTGCGCGCCAGGTTGAGCACCACCTGCTGCAGTTGGTCGGCGTCGGCGTGCACCTGGCCCTCGCCGGTGAGCGTGAGCTGCACCCCGCGCCGCTGCGCTTCGAGCTCGAGCAGCGACAGCACGCGCTGCGCCACCTGCTTCGCGTCGAGGCGCGCGCGCACCGGCGAGCGCCGCCGGGTGATGGACAACATCTGCCCCACGATGCGCGTGATGCGCTCGGTCTGCTCGACGAGCAGGTCGGCCACCCGCCGCGTGGCCTCCGCGTCGCCCGGGTTCTTGATCAGCGACCGGGCCCGCCCCTCGAGAATCTGCAGCGGCGAGCCAATCTCGTGCGCCATCACCGCGGACAGCTGCCCGAGGCTGATCAACTTGTCGGCGCGCTCGAGGCCACGCTCCAACGCGCGCCTCGCCTCAATCTCTTCTTTCGTGCGCGCGCGCTCGGCGTCGAGCGCCACCACCAGCCGGTCGAACTCCGCGCGCGTCTCGGCCACCTCGTCGAGGCCGGGCGTCAGCGGCGCCACCGGCTCCTTGCCCAGCCGGTGCATGTCGGCCACCAGCTCTTCGAGCGGCCGCCCCACGTAGCGCTGCGTGAGCAGCCAGGTGAGCCCCACCACCACGAGAATGAACAGCGCCGTGCTCCCGGCGATGTACCGGCGCGACGCCGCGAGGTCGCGCTGCAGCTCGTGCAACGGCCGCTCGAGCACGATGGCCGACGACTGCCCTTCCGATTCCTGCCGCAGACGAATCGCCAGCCGCAGCCGCGTCGGCGCGTCGTCGGGCTCGAATTCCCAGATGGGCACCTGGCTCGAGCGCCCGCGCGCCGCCAGCCCGTCGGTCGCCTTGCTCGGCTGCGCGCCCTTCGACGTCGCCACCACCGCGCCCGCCTCGTCGTAGACGAACACCGCGACGGTCGGCTCCACCGAGCTCAGCGCCGCCAGCGTCTGCGCCACGTCTTCCACCTGCCGGTCAGCGAGCGCGTTGCGAAACGCCTTCTGCAGCGCGCGCGCGAGCAGCTGCGTCTCTCGCGCCGCCACCTCGCGCAGGTCGCTCTCTTCGTCGCGCAGGTCGAGCAGACCTTCGCCGCCCGACAGCACCACCGCCGCTCCGCCGAGCACCAGGGTCATTCGCGTAGCGAGTCGCATTTTGTCACCTTGGAGTCGCAAAGAGAGACGTCGCAGGTTGGATAACACGTCCAACTAGTTGATTTCACGACAACGCGCAGCGGAGTGAAGCTTGCTCTCCGGCCGCAGCATCGTGCGAGTTTCGTTCTGGTGGGTGGTGGTGCTGGCGGGTTGCCGGGAAGCGCCGGTGGCCGAAGCTGCGCTGGAGTTTCCGGTCGGCCGGCCGCTGGTGACGAGCACCTGGGTCGACAAGGAATACGTGGGCAAGGTCGAGGCGGTGCGCGCGGTGGAGTTCCGCTCGCGCCTCAAGGGCTTCATCGAGCAGCTCGGCGTCGACGAGGGCCAGGCGGTGAAGGAAGGGCAGCTGCTCTTCTCCATCAGCGCGCGGGAGCTCGCGCAGGAAGTGAAGAAGGCGAAGGCGGCGGTCGACGTGGCGGTGGCGGAGCTGCACGCGGCCGAGGTCGACCAGACCAACACGCGCTTCCTGCTCGAGAAGAAGATCGCCTCGCAGACCGAGCTCGATCTCGCGACTGCGAAGGTGGCCGCGCTCGCCGCCCGCGTCGAAGAGGCGCGCGCCAACGAGGGCCGCGCGGTCATCAACTTGTCGTACGGCCAGGTGCGGGCGCCCTTCGACGGCGTCGTCAACCGCCTGCCGCGCAGGGTCGGCGCGATGGTGAACGAAGACGAGCTGCTCACCACGCTCACCGACACGCGCGAGGTGTTCGTCTACTTCCGCCTGTCCGAGCAGGAATACCTCGACACCGTGCACGTGCGCGGCGAGGCCCCGAAGAGCGTCACCTTCAAGCTCGCCAACGGTCAGCCGTACGACCAGCCCGGCACCGTCGACGCGGTCGAGACGGAGTTCGACGAAGCGACCGGCAACCTCGCCTTCCGCGCGCGGCTGGCCAACCCAAAGGGGCTCCTCAAGCACGGCGCGTCGGGCAAGGTGGTGGTGCGCACCGAGCTGGGCCGCACGCTGGTGGTGCCGCAGGCGGCGACCTTCGAGATTCAAGACCTCCTCTACGTGTACGTCGTCGACCACGACGACCGCCCGCACGCGACGCGCATCGTGCCGCGCGTGCGCCTCGACGAGGCCTTCGTCGTCGAGTCGGGCCTCGGGGAGCAGGACCGCATCGTGCTCGAGGGCGTGCACAAGGTGCGCGAGGGCGAGCGCATCGTGGTGCGGGACCCTCCGAAGTCTTCGTCGCTCTGAGCCGCCGCCATGCTCACCACGTTCTTCACGCGCAGGCCGGTCTTCGCGCTCGTCATCTCCATCGTGCTCACGCTGCTGGGCCTTCTCGCGCTGCGGGCGTTGCCCATCACGCTGTTCCCCGACATCGCGCCGCCCGAGGTGAACGTCACCTTCGAGTACACCGGCGCCAACGCCGAGGTCGTCACGCGCGCCGCGGTCCTGCCCATCGAGCGCGCGGTCAACGGCGTGCCGGGCATGAAGTACATGAGCAGCAACACCGGCAACGACGGCGTCGGCCTCGTGGAGGTGTACTTCGAGCTCGGCACCGACCCCGACGTCGCCAGCATCAACGTGCAGAACCGGGTGAACCAGGTGATGGACGAGCTGCCGCCCGAGGTCGTGAAGACCGGGGTGCGCATCGCCAAGGAAGAGAAGGCGATGCTGATGTACCTCAACATCCAGAGCAGCGACCCGGGGCTCGACGAGAAGTTCCTCTACAACTTCGTCGACATCAACGTGCTCGCCGAGCTGCGCCGCATTCCCGGCGTGGGGTTCGCCGACATCCTCGGGGCGCGCGAGTACGCGGTGCGCGTCTGGTTGCAGCCCGACAAGATGCTCGCGTACGGCGTGTCACCCGAGGAAGTGGTGGCCGCGCTGAAGGCCGCCAACGTCGAGGCCGCGCCGGGGAAGATCGGCGAGAACAGCGACAAGGGCCGCTCTCCGCTCGAGTACGCGGTGAAGTACACCGGCAAGTTCGTCACCCCCGAGGCGTACGGGCGCATTCCGATTCGCGCGAGCGCCGACGGGCACCTCCTGCGGGTGAGCGACGTCGCGCAGGTGGAGTTCGACACCGCCTTCTACGACGTCGAGTCGCGCTTCAACGGCCGGCCGTCGGCGGCGCTGGTGCTCAAGCAACTGCCGCACTCCAACGCGCGCGAGGTCATCACCCAGGTGAAGGAACGGCTGGCGCAGATGAAGCGCGAGGTCTTCCTGCCGGGCATGGACTACGAGCTGTCGTTCGACGTCAGCCGCTTCCTCGACGCGTCGATCGAGGAGGTGGTGAAGACCTTCCTCGAGGCGTTCCTGCTGGTGGCGCTGGTGGTCTTCGTCTTCCTGCAGGACTGGCGTTCGACGCTCGTGCCGCTGCTCGCCGTGCCGGTGTCGCTGGTGGGCACCTTCGCGGTCATCTTGCCGCTCGGCTTCTCGCTCAACCTCATCACGCTCTTCGCGCTGGTGCTGGCCATCGGCATCGTGGTCGACAACGCCATCGTGGTGGTCGAGGCCGTGCACGCGCGGCTGGAACGCGAGCCCACCCAGACGGTGCTCGAGGCGACGGAAGGCGCGATGCGCGAAATCGCGGGCGCCATCATCGCCATCACGCTCGTGATGTCGGCGGTCTTCGTGCCGGTCGCGTTCATCAGCGGGCCAGCGGGCGTCTTCTACCGGCAGTTTTCGGTGACGATGGCGGTGAGCATCGTGCTCTCGGGCGTCATTGCGCTCACGCTGACGCCGGCGCTGTGCGTGCTCTTGCTGCGGCGACACGAAAAGGCACAGCGCGGGCCGCTGGCGTGGTTCGAGCGCCGCTTCGCGCAGCTCGAGGCGAAGGTGGGCTCGTTCGTCTCGCGCGCGGCCGCCCGGCGGGGGCTCACCCTCGCGGCGCTGCTGGCCTTCGTCGCGGGCAGCGGCCTGGCGGGGAGCGCGTTGCCCTCGGGCTTCATTCCCATCGAAGACCAGGGCACCTTCTACGCGGCGGTCACCACGCCGCCGGGCGCGACGCTCGAGCGCACCAAGGCGGTGGTCGACGAGCTGGGCGCCATCGGGCTCCACATCGACGGCGTCGAGAGCATCGCCACGCTCGCGGGCTCGAACATCCTCACCGACGGCACCGGGCCTTCGTACGGCACGGTGCTGGTCAACCTGAAGCCGTGGCACCTGCGCACGCGCTCGGTGAACGACCTCATCGACGAGTTCAAGACGCGCACCCGCGGGCTGAGCGACGCGCAGCTGGAGTTCTTCGCGCCGCCCCCGGTGCCCGGCTACGGGAACGCCGGCGGCTTCGAGCTGCGCGTGCTCGACAAGACTGGCCGCGGCGACTTCAACGAGATGGACCGCGTGGTGAACGAGTTCCTCGCGGCGCTGCGTGCGCGGCCGGAGGTGGCGTCGGCGTTCACCATCTTCCAGGCCGACTACCCGCAGTACCTGCTCAACGTCGACCTCGACAAGGCGGCGCAGATGGGCGTGACGGTCGACGGCTCGATGAACGCACTGCAGACGATGCTGGGCAGCGAGTACGTCACCAACTTCATTCGCTTCAACCAGATGTACAAGGTGATGGTGCAGGCGCTGCCGAGCTACCGCGCCCACCGCGACGACGTGCTTCGCATCTCGGTGAAGAACGACCGCGGCGAGCTGGTGCCGCTCAGCTCGTTCGTCACGCTCACCAAGACGCACGGGGTCGACAAGACCACCCGCTACAACATGTACCCCTCGGCGGAGGTCACCGGCGACGCGCGGCCGGGCGTGAGCTCGGGGCAGGTCATCGCGGCGGTGCAGGAAGTGGCGCGCACGAAGTTGCCGCGCGGCTTCGCCATCGACTGGGCGGGCATCGCGAGAGATCAGATCCAGGCGGGCAACGAGGGGCTGGTGGTGTTCCTCATCTGCCTGGTCTTCGTCTTCCTCGTGCTGTCGGCGCAGTACGAGAGCTTCTTGCTGCCGCTGGTGGTGGTGCTCTCGCTGCCGGCGGGCGTGTTCGGCTCGCTCGCGGCGCTGCGGGCGGCGGGGCTCGAGAACAACATCTACGCGCACGTCGCGCTCATCATGCTCATCGGCCTGCTTGGGAAGAACGCCATCCTGGTGGTGGAGTTCGCCGAGCTGCGCCGCCGCGCGGGTGCAGCGCCCTTCGACGCGGTGCTCGAGGCGACGCGGCTGCGCTTGCGGCCCATCGTGATGACCTCGGTCGCGTTCGTCGCGGGCCTGTTGCCGCTGGTGGTCGCCACCGGGGCGGGCGCGGTCGGCAACCGCACCATCGGCACCGCGGCGGTGGGCGGCATGGTGCTCGGCACCGTGTTCGGTGGCCTGCTCGTGCCGGGGCTCTACGTGCTCGTGCGCGCGGGTTGGCGCGACCCCGCGCCGCCGAAGTCGGAGACCCCCGAGGCGTCCGAGGAGGTGCCCGATGTCGCCTGACCAACTGAGCTCCCTCTCCCCCACGGGGGGAGAGGGTCGGGGTGAGGGGAAACCGACCACGACCCTTGCACCAGCGCTCGTCGTCCTCGCCCTCCTCGCCAGCTGCACCGCCTTCGACCCCGTGGTGATCAAAGACCAGGAACACCTCCCCGACGTCTACGCGACCCTCGGCGACACCCCCGACGCCGGCGCCCCCGCACAGCTCGACTGGGGCACCTGGTTCGGCGACCCGCACCTCCGCGCCCTCGTCGGCGAAGCGCTCGAGCACAACCAATCGCTGGCGATGGCCGTCGAGCGCGTCGACCTCGCCCGCGCCGGCGTCACCCGCGCGACGGGCGCGCTCTTCCCCCGCCTCGACGTCGGGGTCGGCGCCGGCGTGCGCAAGTACGGCCTCTACACGATGGACGGCGCGGGCAACGCGACCACCGACATCGTGCCCAACCAGCGCGTGCCGGTGCACCTCGGCGACTTCGCGCTGAGCCTGCAAGCGTCGTGGGAAGCCGACCTCTGGGGAAAGCTGCGCCACCAGAAGCACGCCGCGGCGTCGCAGGTGCTGGCCAGCGTCGAGGGCGTGCACCTCGTCGCGACCGGCCTGGTGGCGGAGGTCGCGACCGCCTGGTTCGAGCTGCGCGCGCTCGACCGCATGCGAGAGGTGCTCTCGCGCACCATCGCCCACCAGCAGGTGGCGCTCGAGGTGGTGAAGACCCAGCGCAGCGTCGGCCGCGCGACCGAGCTGGCGGTGCAGCAGTTCGAAGCGCAGCTGCTCGAGACCACCGCGCTCGAGGTGCAGGTCGCGCAGCGCGTGGTCGAAGCCGAGGGCCGGCTCAACACGCTGCTCGGTCGATTCCCGCGGCCCATCGAGCGCCCGCGCCTCGACGACTTCACGCCCGCGGGATCCGGCGCGGCCGGAGTGCCCGCCGAGTTGCTGCGCAACCGCCCCGACGTGCGCCAGGCCGAGGCGCAGCTCGAGGCGACGCGCTTCGACGTGAAGAGCGCGCAGGCGGCGTTCTTTCCCAATCTGAACCTCGGCGCGAGCGTGGGCCTGCAGGCCTTCGACCCGGCGTACCTCGCGCGGCTGCCCGAATCGCTCATCTACAACTTCCTCGGTGGCCTCGTGGCGCCGCTGCTCAACCGCAGCGCGCTGGAAGCGCAGCTCGACGGCGCGAAGGCGTCACAGCGCGAGGCGATGTACGGGTACCAGCGAACGGTGCTCGCCGCGTACGTCGAGGTCGTCACGTCGCTCGCCAACCAGCAGAGCACCGCGCGGGTGCTGGCGCTCAAGCGGCAGCAGCGAGAAGAGCAGGCGGAGATGATCGACACCGCCGACGCGCTCTACCGCGCGGGCAAGGCGACGTGGCTCGAAGTGTTGCTCGCGCAGCAGAACGCGCTCGCCACCGAGCTCGAGCTCATCGAGAGCTGGCGTCAGCAACACGTCGCAGCGGTGACGCTCTACAAGGCGCTCGGAGGCGGGTGGCAGTCCCGCCCCTGAATTTGCACCTTTCGAGGTACTCGGGTGTCTGTCCTCCATCATGGTCTGGGCCCTCGTCGCCGTCGCCGCGCTCGCCGCGCTCGTCGCGTGGCTCTTCCTCGAGCGCAGCAACGAGCTCTTCGCGCTCTCGTTTCGCAACGGCGAGGGGCGGCTGGTGCGCGGCGTCGCGCCGGCGCGCCTGCGCATGGACTTCGTCGACGCGCTGAAGTCGATGAAGGTGCAGCGCGCGACGGTGAAGGTGGTGAAGAGCGAGCGCGGCGCACGCGTGGTGGCCAGCGGGCTCGACGACTTCCAGGCCCAGCGCCTGCGCAACATCTTGCAGCTCTTCCCCGCGGCGCAGCTGCGCTCGGGCACGGCGCCGGCGCAGAACAAGCTGCTGCGCCTGTTCGGCTTCAGCGCGCTGATGTGGCTGCTGGGCGCCCGCGACGAGTGACTCCCCTCTCCCCGATGGGGAGAGGCTCAGGGTGAGGGGAAACCAATCGTGTAGCCTCCCCGCCGATGCTCCCGCGCCGCTGGAGAGAGTCATGGCTGCGCCTCTCGACCCCCGCATCCATCCGAGCGCAGGTCGAGCGCGACGCCGCGACGCCCCAACTCCCCCTGCGCGTCGGCAGCGCTGAGGTCGAGCTCATCGCCCTGGTCATCGGCCTCAAGCCCGTCGTGCGCCAATGGCTCTCGGCCGACAACCAGGCCCACCTCGAGCGCGTGCTGCCACCTGGCTTCACCGTGGAGGTCACCGAGCCGCTCGGCAGGCGCCTGGCCTTCATCGGGCGCGACGCCGAGCGCGTGAAGGACGCCGTGCGCGCCGAGGTCGAGGTCGACGATGCCGCGCTCGGCGCCGCGCTGGGCTACCCGCCGTGCTGCGTCGACGCGTTCCTCGCGCAGACCGACACGGTGAAGGTGCGAGACCGGACCCCGCTGGCCCTGGCGCGGGCGTGCGCCGCGCGGAGCCGCCGTGCCGACGCGCGCCTCAACAACCTCGACCTGGGGCTCTTCCACTGGATCTCCTGGTCACCGTGCTCGTTCGACTGCGCGGCGAGCCTCGAGTGGGTGTCGCACGCGGCCGACGCGTTCCTCGCGTACGAGGTGAGCGGCAAGCGTCGAGACGCGCGGCGGCACGCGGCGGTGGGCGACTTCGTGCGTCGCGCCGACGCGCTGCTCCGCGCGCACCGCGTGTGGTGGAACGACGCGCAGGTCTCGGTGGAAGGCGTGCGCCAGGGCCAGCGACTCCTCGTGCGCAGCGCGTGGCCGACGTGGAGAGACCACCCGAGCGGCGGCCTTTCCCCCGAGTTGAAGGAACGCGCGGTGCTGGTGGCGGCAGCGCTCACGCACCGGCACGAGCTCACGCTGCGCGACGCCGACGTCTTCTCCTTCGAGTGAACGAGCGAAGTCCCTCTCCTCCGGGGAGGAGAGGGTCGGGGTGAGGAGAAAGACGCCTCGCGAGGTCCGCGAGACTCACACCGTGCGCAGGCGAGCGCCCAGCGACCGCGCCCGCTCACGCGCGACCTCGAGGTGCGCGACGCGACTCTCCCGACCGCCGTTGTCGGAGAGCCACACGCGCGCGGCGATGGCAAAGGCATCGCGCTCTGCACGGAACGCGTCGCCATCGACGCCCTCGAGGGCGCGGAGCAGTCTCTCGAGCGAGCGCTCGTCTTCTTCCTCGAGCGCCTCGTCGACCGCGAGGGCGAGCTTCGCCCCCGCGCCCGGTGCGTGCCGGGACCAGCTGGTGAGCGCCTGCGCGACGTCATCCTCTTCGTGTTTGCGGCGCGCTTCGAACCAGCGCTGGAACGACAGCGGCACCACGCCGATGGCCCAGGCAACGAGGCCAAGCATCCACGCGCCCGTGTAGGGGAACGCAGCGCTCGCGCCGATGGTGAAGAGGAACGCCGAGAAGACCAGCCAGAGACCGAAGAGTGCAGGGCTCATGGGGTGAGGTGCAGCAAGTGACGCACCACGCGCAGATCAGCAGAAGGTGGGCAGGTGTGCCGCGCGCACCGCGCAAGCCTTGCGTCAGCCGCCGGGGTGGGGCGGGGCCTCGCGCACGAGGCGCAGAAAAGCACGCAGGCCGGAGATGACTTCGCGGTTGTCGGTGAGGCGGTCGAGCGTCTCGTCGAACTTGCGCGCGACGGCGTCGAGGCGGCGGTTGGCGTCGTTCACACGGAGCAGCGAGGTGGTCTCGAGCTCGGCCAGCCGCTCGGTGAGGTGCTTCACCTCTTCCTGGTGGCGGCGGTCGGCTTCCTTCGCGGCCTCCATCTCGGTCTTGAGCTTCATGACGTCGTCGGGCGGGAACTTCACCTCGTCGAGCACGTCGCTGAGCTGCCGGCGGAGGTACTGGTAGTACTCGACCGCGGGGCGGAAGAGGGTGCTGAGCAGGAAGAGCGCGGCGAAGGCGTTGCCGAGGGGCTCGTTCGAGGCCCACGAGCCGAACGCGAGCAGCGCGGCCGAGCCGAGGTGCAGGGCGATCGACACGCGCCACATGCGGCGGGCGACTTGCTGGGCCGACGCCTCGCTCTCGGGCGGCACGGTGATGCCGCGCGCGCGGCTCCGCTTGAACTCGAAAAGGAGGTGCTTGGCCTGGAAGTGCAGGTTCCACGGAAGCACGACGACGACCACGAGCCACGAGAGGCAGACCACGGCGACGCCCACGGTCGCCAGCAGCGCGAGCGGCAGGTGGAAGACGTACACGCCGAGAATGGCGCCCGCGAGGAGGACACCGCCGAAGAAGGAGAGGACTCGTGACATGCCGACGAGCGTAAGGGCCGCGCGGGTGCGCGCAGCGAACTTGGGGTCACGCGATTGATGACTGTGGGTCAGCGAAGAGGCGCACGAAGGCGAGGTCGGCCTCAAGCTCCCTCTCCTCCGAGGAGGAGAGGGCTGGGGTGAGGAGTAACCAACCGCAGCGGCCGATGAGACTCTCCTCACCCCGACCCTCTCCTCTGAAGAGGAGAGGGAGACAGGTTGGGCCGTTCTTCGACGAGGCGCCGCGCTTCCTCGAGGGTCACGCCTTGATCTTCTTGTTCTCCGGGTCGTACAGCGGCTTCATCGACGCGAACGCCGGCCAGCGCTTGTCGCTGATCTCGACCTCCCACGTGCCGCTCTCGATGAACTTCGCGTCGACCGGATCACCGTGGCCCTCGATCATCGCCAGGCCCACCGCGCCACCGAGCGTGTGCCCGTACGAGCCCGCGCGCACGTAACCGACGCGCTTGCCGTTGCGCCAGATCGGCTCCGCGTGGAACAACAGCGGCTCGGGGTCCTTCACCTGCACCTGCACGATGCGGCGCTTGAGCGGCCCCTCGGCCTTCTTCTTCAGTACCGCGTCCTTGCCGATGAACCCGTCGGGCTTCTTCAGGTCGACCGCGAAGCCCAGGCCCGCCTCCAGCACCGAGTCGGTGTTGTCGATGTCGTGCCCGTAGTCGCGGTAGCCCTTCTCCATGCGCAGCGACGCGAGCGCCTTGAGGCCCGCATGCCGCAGCCCCACCGACTTCCCCGCCTTCGTCAGCACGTCGTACACGTGCGTCGCCTGCTCGCTCGGAATGTAGAGCTCGTACCCGAGCTCGCCGAGGTACGTGATGCGCACGCACAAGACGCGCGCGAACCCGATGTCGATCTCCCGCGCGCAGCGGAAGGGGAAGGCCTCGTTCGAGAGATCAGCCGTCGTCACCTTCTGCATCAGCTCGCGCGACTTCGGCCCCTGGATGTTGATCTGCGCGTACGCATTGGTCACGTCACACGCGAAGGCGTGCGCGTCGCCGAACACCGACTTCATGCGGTGCAGCACGTGCCGGTGCGCCGTGTCGCTCGCCACCACCCAGTAGTTGCGGTCGTCGAACTTGGTCACCGTCAGGTCGGCCTCGAGCGTGCCGCGCTCGTTGAGCCACTGCGTGTACGTGATGCGCCCGGCCTCGCCGTTCACCTCGTTCGCGCTCAACTGGTTGAGCAGCCGCCCGGCGTCGCGCCCTTCGACGCGGAACTTCGCCATGAACGACATGTCCATCAGGATGACGCCCTCGCGCGTGGCCTTGTGTTCCTCGGCCCACTGCGGCCACCACTTCATGCGCCCGAACGAGAGCGGCCCCGGGTCCGGAGTCTTGCCCTCACCCGCGTACCAATCGGCGCCTTCCCACCCGCTGACGTCCTTGAAGTACGCGCCCTGCGCCGCGAGCCGCTCGTGAATCGCCGACTGCTTCGCGTTGCGCGCGGTGCTCGGAGACTTCGTCGGGTAGTGGCACTGGTACACCATGCCCAGCGACTCCACCGTGCGCGTGCGCCGGTACTCGGGGTTCGACTGGTACGGGTGCAGCCGGTCGGGGTGCATGCCCGTGATGTCGTAGCCAGGGTCGCCCGTCATCACCCACTGCGCCACCAGCTTGCCGATGCCGCCGCCCGTCAGAATGCCGATGGAGTTGAGCCCGCACGCCGCGAAGTAGTTCTTCACCTCCGGCACCGGCCCGACGAGCGGCCGGAGATCAGGCGTGAAGCTCTCCGGCCCGCAGAAGAACTTCTTGATGCCCGCCGTCTGCGTCACCGGCACGCGCCCCATCGCGCGCTCGAGGTACGGCGTCATGCGTTCCCAGTCAGGAGGAATTTCCCCGAACGAGAAGTCCGCGGGGATGCCGTCGATGCGCCATGGCGCACAGACCGGCTCGAACATGCCGACCATGATGCCGCCGCCCTCTTCGCGGAAGTACCCGTAGCGACCCGGGTCCTCGAGCACCGGCCAGTTGCGGTCGATGCCGGGGATGGCTTCGGTGATCAGGTAGTAGTGCTCGGCGGCCTGCAGCGGCAGCGAGATGCCGTTCTTCGCCGCGAGCTGCCGGCCCCACATGCCCGCGCAGTTGACGACGTACTCGCAGGCGATGGTGCCGTACGGCGTCTCCACGCCCACCACCGCGCCGTCCTTCGTGAGCACGTTCACCGCGGGGCAGTCTTCGAGCAGCGTCGCCCCTTTGAGCTTCGCGCCCTTGCCCAGCGCCATCGTCACGTCGACCGGGTTCGCGCGCCCGTCTTCCTTCACGTAGAAGCCCGCGAGCACGTCGTCGATGTTCGCGATGGGGAAGAGTTCCTTCACCTGCTTCGGCGAAATCTCGTGCACGTCGACGCCGCACAGCCGGTTGAACGCCGACACGCGCCGGTATTCCTCGAGGCGGTCCTTGTCGCTGGCGACCTCGATGAAGCCCACCGGGTTGAAGCCCGTCGCCTGGCCGGTCTCGGCCTCGAGGCTCGCGTAGAGCTTCGCGGTGTACTTGCGCAGCTCGGTCGAGGTCTCGCTCGTCGAGCCGAACGTCACCATCAGGCCGGCCGCGTGCCACGTGGTGCCCGAGGTGAGCTTGTCGCGCTCGAGCAAGACGGTGTCTTTCCAGCCGAGGTGGGCGAGGTGGTACGCAACCGAGGTGCCGATGACGCCGCCGCCGATGACGACGACGCGCGCGTGCTTGGGGACGACAGGAGTGCTCATGACGGGCGCACCGTATACCGTGGCCTCATGAAAACCTTCTTCGCTGTGGTGGGGCTCTCGCTGGCGGTGACGCTGCTGGCGTGCGGCGGCCGGCCGTGCGCGACGGCGAAGTGTCCCGAGCAATGCGTCGACGAGACGGGCCGCACCACGGGCGCCAACGCCGACCGCGCTCCGGTGCAGTCAGGCACCTGCGGCACCGTGTCGTGCACCGCCGGGTGTTCGTGCAGCAAGGACAACGCAGGCATGCCCGCGTGCCTCTGCACGGGCGCGATTCCGCCGAACCCGGGGTTCCTCTGCGTGGCGGCGCCGAACTGCGGCACCATCACCTGCACCAACGGTTGCAGCTGCGCCGACGCCGGGGCGTCAGCGTGCGCGTGTAACTAGGCGCGTGCTCGTTGGCCGCCGCACGGAGAAGCTGTGCGGCGTCACCACTCGCTGGCGTCAGCGCGTGTTCCTCTGTGCGCTGCCGCTGGCGCTCGTGCGCGCCGCCGCACGGAAAAGCTGTGCGGCGTCACCACTCGCTGGCGTCAGCGCGTGGCGAGCGTCATCAACGCCAGGCGCATCTCTTCCCACGGCGAGCCGAGCGAGAGCGTGCTGGTGTCGTCGAGGAGCTTGCGCGCCTCGGTCGCATCACCGGTCCCGCGCACGAGCTTGTTGAAGCGGCTGACCAGCGACACCGCCGCCGACGACGCGTCGGGGTCGATGCGGAAGTACCACTCGAAGTACGTCTCCAAACGCTGCGCGACGGAACGAACGGACTCAGGCTGCATGCTTCCTCCTGTGTCAAGTTTTCGGCCCCAGCCCCTTCATTCTGTCGTCTCTCGATCCGCTGTGCATGCGATTCCACGGGTGCGATCTCTGCGCAGAAGATCGCACCCGCATCATTTCGGGCGGTTACGCGCCGACCCGCGATCTTCCGCCTCGAGATTTCACGCCGACGCCACCATCACGACACTTCGAGTAGCCTCTCCAACCTCGTCGCAGCCCCCGGAGGCCCCATGGGCGGAGGAAGTATTGGCTCGTCCCGGCCGCACCACGCGCACCCCACGTCGCACGCGCGGCCTGCTGCAGAACCGCCGCGGCCGCCGGCGCCGCCTGCGCCCGCCGCGCCCGTCACCGTCGACTCGTTTCACGCCGAGCGCGCCCGCACTGAACACCTCGCGCGGCCGATGATGTCGGGCGACCCCGCGGCCCAGGGCGCTGCCCGCGCGCTCGCGGCCCACGAAGCCGAACGCAACACCACCTACAGCCTCACCGACCGCACCCAGGTCGGCATGCTCATCAGTCGCAGCCCGCAGCTCGACGGACTCGACGGGACCCAGAGCGACCAGAATCGGTGCGGCGGCGCGGCGGTCTTCAACGCGATGCTCCTGGCCGGCAACCCCGCGGCGAACGCCGAGGCGCTGCGCCGCCTCGCCCAGCACCAGATGGGCGCTCCCGACATCCCGACCGCGGCGCTCGACGCCATGGCCAATGGGCACCTCACCGCTGCGCAGGCCAGCCAGCTGCAAGACCTCACCTACCAGCTCGGCTTCGGCTACCGCACCGATGACGCCGTCGGCAGCGCCGAGGGCCTCAACGCGCGCGCCGTGCGCGGGCTCGTCGACGACCTGCGCGCGCGAGGCGCCTTCGCCGGCGCCGGCTCGGTGGTGCTCAACAACCACGTGCTCCCCAACGGCACCCCGCACTGGACCGCGCACGTCACGACGCCCACCGGCTCGATGACCGCCGACTCGTGGCCCAGGTCCGACGGCTACGCGACCGCGGTCACCGGCGATTACCGCCCTCCCGGCGCGCCCGCGGGGGCCGCGGCCTACGTGTCCTTCTCGTCCGGCCAGGCGACCTCGACCGCGTACGACCGAGCGGATTCCACGCTCTGATTCATCGCCGTGTTTGCGGACGTCCTCGACGCCATGGGAAAGCCTCCGCGCGAGTTCGCCGGGGTGCACGTGCACTTCGAATCCGTGCAGCGCGTCGACGGTCCCCGCTACGTCGCCACCGTGTTGCTCCAGTCGGCGTTCGACCCGCCGCCGAAGGCGAGCCTGGTGCTGCTCTGCCTGCCGTCGGCGCGCGTCGTCGTGCGGCAACACCTCCCCTCGCTCGCCGAGGGCCGCGTGGTGCGCGCCAGCGTGCCGCTCAAGCTCGAGGCCGGTGAGCTGCCCGAGCTCGGCGTGCGCGTCGAAGGTCCCGCGCCGCGCGGAGAACGCGTGCGCACCGCGTGGCTGCTCCACGACACGCTCGCCGCGCCGCGCTCGCCCGCGCTCTTCGAGGCGTCGGCGCTCCCGCCCGCACCCGGCGAGAAGAAGTTCGAGCTCGAGCAGGTGATGCGCGGGCCGCTCGTCGAGGGCACCTGCGCGCCGCTGAGCGACATGCGCCTCGAGCTCTTGTGGCGCCCGGGCCAGGCCGTGCCGCGCGCCGTCGAGAACCTGCCCCGCGCCGCCGTCGCCGAGGAACGCGTCAGGCTCTGCCGCACCTGCGGCTTCGAGGGCCCGCGCGAGGAATACGAGCGCGCCCGCGAGTGCCCCAACTGCGCCGCCCCGTGGACGTGACTCGTCAGACCGCCGGCGAGCGCCCGCCGTCGACGTTGAGCGCGGTGCCCGTCACGTACGAGCTCGCGTCCGATGCGAGGAAGCAGGCGACGTTGGCGAACTCCTCGGCCTGCCCGATGCGCCCCAGCGGCACTTCCTTCGCGCGCTTCGCCACGTAGTCGTCGAACGGCACGCCCTGCCGCGCCGCCGCCTGCACGTGTTGATCAGCGTCGATGAAGCCCACGCACAGCGCGTTCACCAGCACGTTGTGCGGCGCGAACTCGTGCGAGAGCGACTTGGTCAGCGCCAGCCCCGCCGCGCGCGAGAGCACGCTGGGCGCGGTCGCCGCCTGCGGCGCCTTCGAGCCGATGTTGAGCACGTTGATGATGCGGCCCCAGCGGCGTTCCTTCATGCCCGGCCACGCGAGGCGAATCAGCCGCACCGCCGCGAAGAGCTTCTGCTCGAGGTCTTCCTGCAACAGCTCGTCGGTCAGCTTCTCGAAGGCCATCGCGCGCGCCACGCCGGCGTTGTTCACCAGCACGTCGACCTGGCCAAACGCCTGCACCGCCGCGTCGAACACCCGCTTCACGTCGGCCGCCTTCGAGACGTCGGCCTGCACGCCGTGCACCTGCGCACCGGGCGTGCGCAGCGAGACCAGCGCCGCTTCGAGCGACTTCGCGTCGCGCCCGCACACCGTCACGCGCGCGCCGGCCTCGAGGAACTTCTTCGCGGTGGCGAGCCCGAGGCCGCGGGTACCGCCGGTGATGAGTGCTGACTTGCCGCCGAGCGAGAGGTGCATGGCCGCTTCGTAGCGCCTGCGCCCGTCAGACGCTGAAACGAAAAAGCCCTCCCGGGGTGGGGAGGGCTCTTCGCCTCAACGCCTCAACGCGTGAGCGCGTGGGTCAGAACTGGTTCCACAGGTACTGGTTGGTGACCTCGTGGTGGAACTGGATCTCGGGGACCTTGATCATCGAGCCCAGCGCCTTGCTGCAGCGATCGGCCTGCAGCTGCTTCACCTCGGCGAACTTGCCGACCACCGTCTCCCCGAGGATCTCGCTCATGTACTTGCTGCCCTTGAACAGGCGGATGCCGTCGTAGATGTTGTCCGGCAGGAAGCGCGTGCGGCTCTTCTTCTCGGCGTCGCCCTCGGAGCCCGGGCCTTCGAGCGCGGTGCGCATGATGGAATAGAAGACCATGTACGGGTTCGCGTCGGGCGCCACGCTGCGCACCTCGATGCGGGCCGACTTCTCGTTGCCGGTGGGGATGCGCACCATCGCGCCGCGGTTGTTCGCCGACGCCTTGATCTGGTTGGGCGCCTCGAAGTGCGGGTCGAGCCGGCGGTACGCGTTCACCGACGGGTTCAGAATCAGGCAGAGGTCATCGGCGTTGTTCAAGATGCGGTCGATGGCGTCCCAGCCCTGCTTCGACAGGTTCTCCTGGCCCTTCGCGTCCCAGAAGAGGTTCTTGCCCGCCTTGTTGAACGACATGTTGGTGTGCATGCCGTTGCCGTTGATGCCCGTGACCGGCTTGGGCAGGAACGACGCGGTGCATTCCAGGTTCGCCGCGACCTGGCGGCAGAGCAGCTTGTAGAGCTGCACCTGGTCGGCGGTGATCAGCGCCTCGCTGTAGCTGAAGTTCATCTCGAACTGCGACGGGGCGACCTCGGGGTGGTCCTTCTCGTTGCCGAAGCCCATCGCGCGCTGCACCTCGGCGGCGGCGTCGATGAAGGCGCGCAGCTTGTCGCCCGGCAGCGAGTGGTAGTACCCGCCGATGCTCACGTACTCGAACTTGCCCGTCTCGTTGTAGTGGCGCTCGGCGTCGCGGCCCTTGAAGAGGAAGCCTTCGATCTCCGGCGCGACGTGACAGATGAGCTGCTCTTTCTTGTACAGCTCCTCGCTGTACTGCTTGAGCTTGCTGCGCAGGTCCGACGGGTAGGGCAGGCCGTCGCGGCCCATCACCTCGCTGAACACCAGCACCTTGCCGGGCCCGAACACGTCGGCCGGCAGCCAGTAGAACGCCGACCAGTCGATGTTGAGGCGGAGGTCAGACTCGTGCTGCGCCGAGAAGCCGCGCACCGACGAGCCGTCGAAGGTCAGGTTGTCCTGGCTCTTGAGGAGGAACTTCTTGTCGTAGTCGAGCATGTGCAGCCGACCCTCGAGGTCGGTGAAGCACACCGTCACCGCCTTGATGCGCTTCTCGTCCTGCAGGTACTTCATGCGCGCTTCGCGGAGCTTGTCGGCCGGCTCGCGGTTGACGCGCGACTGCTTCACCTGCAGGTTCATCTCCTCGAGCTGCTCGTAGGGAATCTCGAGGAAGTCACGAAGCGGAGTGCTGGACATGGGCGTTCCTTGTGGTGACGCGTGGGAGTGGGGCTGCGAGAAGACGGCGAAGACAGAGGCCATCTGACACAGGCATTAGCCTTCGTCCATGGGCTTTAAGGCTAAATCCATGAGAATTAGTGTCTGACGCATGAGCGGAAGTTCACACGCCGACCAGGCCCTGAGCCGCTGCGAAGTGTCCCTCGATGCGGGCGTTTCCATCAGCTGGGCGCCTGACCCCGATGGCTCGTACGAGCACGGGCAGCGCCACCACGAGCAGGAAGAGGCGGCCTTTCGCGCGCAGATGGTCCGGGCGACGCCGGCGCTCGAGGTGCTCTTCGACGAGCTCGAGACCGAGGGGCACGTCTTCACGCCGCCGACCGACGCGGCGTTTCATGAGCGTTGCCAGCGCGGGCACGGGCGCGGGTTGCCCATCGTCGAGGTGCGCGTGTGGTGTGCGCCGAAGCTGAGCGAAGAACGGCTGCAGGCGTTGCTCGCGCGCGTCGAGGCGTTGTTGGCGGCGGCGAAAGAAGAACCGCGCGAACCGGAGTCGGTGACGGTGCTCGTGCCCGAAGAGCCGGTGGTGGTCGCGGCCGTGAAGCCGTGGTGGAAGTTCTGGTGAGCGCGCCGTACCGTGCCCCCTCGCATGGCGCTGCACTTCCTGGCCCCGCCGTTCCACCTGCCCGCGGGGAAGGACGCGCGGCTCTTGCGCCACCTCGAAGACGACGACTGGGCCTCGGCGCTCACGCTGCTGCGCGACGTGGTGACGCCGCAGACCACCGAGTGGAAGTGGCTGGTGCTGCTCGCGTACGTGCGCTTTCGCGACGCGGCTGACGTGATGCCCGACGAGCTGAGCCTGGCGTGCCGCGAGGCGCTGCTGCTGCTCGAGCGTGCGTCGGAGCACGGCGCACCGCACGACCAGGTCGCGCCGTTTCGCGAGGCGGTCGAGGGCGCGCTCGATCAACTCTCGCGCAACGAAGAGGCGCTGCTGGGGAAGTTGGGGCCGGGTGACGAGCCGGCGGCGCTGAGCGACGACGAGCTCGAGGAAGTGGCGGTGATTCTCCAGCGCGACCAGCCGCTGCGCGCGGCGAAGTGCTTCGAGGCGCTCGCCGCCCGGCAGAAGGACTCGACGTTGCGCTACGCGAACCAGGCGCGCGCGGCGTTGGCGCGGGTGGCGGCCGGGCAATTCGACGCGGCGCGCCCGGAGCTCGAGGCCGCGCTGGCGCAAGACTGGACCCAGCGGCCCTTGTCGGACCACCGGCTCACGCTCGAGGCCGTGGAGACCGAGTTGCTCGAGCACGCCAGCGGCGCGGAGTTCCTCGCGCTGTGGCAGCTGGCGACCGAGCGCGGCACCGCGCTGGCGTTTCCCTTTCCGGCGGCGTGGCCGCACCAGGAACGGATGCTCGAGCGGTTGTTGTCGCTGCGTGATTTTCCGAGGGCGCGCTCGTTGGCCGCGCGCATCGAGAATGAGCGCGTCGAGGTGCCCGCGGCGTTGAGCGAGCGCATCAAGTCGATGAACGTCGAGCGAGTGTAACTGCTTTCCCTCGTCGAAGCGCCAACGCGCTGATGCCTCCAGCGGTCGCGCTGCGCTTTCTACTTTCTACTCGGCGACGACCAGCTCGACCGCCCCATCCCCCGGCGTCACCAACGCTCGATGCTGCAGCTTCTTCGGCGCATCGACCTGCAGCAGGTAGAACAACGAGTTCGTCATCGGCGGCCACGGCAGCACGAACCGCCCATCGGTGTTGGTCAGCGTCGACGACAGCTCCATCACCGTCGCCGGCGAGAGCCCCTGGTCGGTGAGCTCCTCGGCCGTCGGGTTGATCGACTTCGCGCTCACCCGCACGCCCCGCACCGCCTGCCCCGTCGTCGTCACCACGCGCCCCTTGAGCGGCGGCGCAGGTCTGAGCACCAGTTCGAGCTTCGTCGGCGCGCTGATGACCTCGGTGAGCGAGTCGGTCAGCAACCGCCCGCGCACCACGGCGAGCGCGCGCACCCGCAGCTCGCCGGCCGGCACCCGCACCGTGCACGGCGTGGAATTGCAGGTCAGCGTGCTCCAGGTCGACGTCGCGACCACGCGCGCGGTGGTGGTGCCGGTCAGCAGCGTCACGTCGTACACGGGCTCGACCACGAGGAGCAGGTCGCGGCTCGGCGCGGCGACGAAGTGCGAGCGTGACCGCTGGGTGAGCAGCTCGGCGAAGACCTCCACCTTGTCGGGGCTCGGCACCCGCAGCTCGAAGCGGCCCTGCAGGTCGGCGCGCACCGAGACCTTGCCCGCGGTCACGAACGCCGGCACCGGGTTGCCCTGCGCGTCGGCCACCCGGCCGGAGATGGACAGCGGCTCGAGAATCTCCATCGTCTGCTCGGGCGACGACGACGCGACGAAAGACGGCTCGACGCGCTCGGGAGAGATGACGTCGCACCCGCCCTCGGGCACCGGCAACACCAGGTCGCCCATCTGGTCGACCACCCCGCTCACGCCGCACGCCAGCGTGATGCGCTCGCCGACGGCGGTCTTGCCCTGCTTCATCACGTGCAACCGCACGTCGCGCGGCACGCCCGCGTCCTTCTTCGGGGCGACCGGTGGAGGTGGCGGCCGCGGCGCTTCGGTCTCGAGGCCCGCGGCGAAGAACGGCGGCTTGGCAGGCGCAGGCGTGGCTAGGGGCGGCGGAGGCGGTGGCGGCGCAAGAGGTGCGCCCGTGTCGGCCTCGAGCCACCGCACGAGCAGGAAGGCGCCGAGCGCGATGAGCCCCGAGGCGAGGAAGACCCACGCGAACCGCTTCATTGCGCGACCGCCCGGTCCGACCGAAACTCGCGCTCCATGCCGGCGGTCCTCCCTGAAACGGTGCTCCTCGTCGACGACGAGAAGGCCATCCTCGACGTGCTGCAGCTCGGCTTCAAGAAGGCCGGCATCGAGACGCGCCGCGCGCTGACCGCGGAAGACGCGATTCTCCAGCTCGAGGGCGAGAAGTTCGCCGCGGTGGTGAGCGACAAGAATTTGCCGGGCAAGAGCGGCCTCGACGTCCTCAAGTACGTGGCCGACAAGCAGCCGCACTGCGCGCGGTTGATCATCACCGGCTACGTCAGCACGGAGTCGGTGCTCGAGGCGATGAAGCTCGGCGCCGACGACTACCTGCTCAAGCCCTTCGAGAGCATCATGCTGGTGGTCGAGCGCGTGAAGCACGCCATCGCGCACCGCCGTACGCAGGCCGAGCGGCAGGCGCTCGCCGACTCGCTGCGCGAGATGGAAAAGTCGCTGCGCAAGAGCGAGTCGACCGCGTTCCAGAAGGTCACCGAGCTCGACCTGCTGCAGAACGTGATGGAGCTGAAGATCGACGACGCGACCAGCGAGCTGCGCGCGAAGGTCGACAAGCTCGAGGGCGAGCTCGCGTCGGAGAAAGACCGGCGCGCGGCGCTGCGCAAGACGTTGCTCGAGCTCGCCGAGGGCCAGGTCGACGAGAAGTTGAAGAAGCGGCTGCAGGCCGAGGCCGAGATCCTCGGCTGAGCGCCATGGCCAACGCTGCCCTCGCCCGGTTGGGCTCCATCGTCATCTCGGTGCACAACTCCGGCACGCCCACGGCCCAGGAGTTCCAGCGGCTGATCACCGAGCTCGGCACCGGCACGCTCGGCGGGGTGCTCGCGTTCAGCACCGGGTGGTCGCCGGGCTCGCAGGAACGCAACGCGCTGCGAAAAGCGGTCGGCGGCGCGCGGGTCGCGGTGATGATCGAATCGACCGTTGGCCGCATGGCCATCTCGGTGATGTCGGTCTTCATCGACATCAAGGGCTTCGCGCTCGACCAGCCTTTGCCCGCGCTCGAGTTTCTCGGCGTGCCCGCGGAACAGCGCGCCGAGGCGATGGCGCTCCTCGAGCGGTTGAAGCTCGACGTCGGCGTGGTGACGCTGAAGGCCAGCGCCTGATCAATCGAGCGGCACGAAGAGCACGCGCCCACCGCTGACCACGAGCGCTCCCTTCGTCGACGCCATCACGTTGCCGGGAGGCCCGAGCAGCCCGCCGTGCGTCCGCAGCACCAGCGTCTGCAGGTCGATGTCGGCGAGCACTGAGCTGGCCCCGCCCCAGCCGTAGAGCACCGCGCGCTTCGGGCCGGCCCACCGCGCTTCGCACATCGTCACGCCGTCGAGGCGCGCGAGCGTGCTCGACTTCGCGCCCGGGCGGAGGTCGACGAGGTGGAGCTCACACGCCGTCGCGCCCTGGCGAATCGCCAGCACGCGTTGCCCGTCGCTCGCGGGGCTCAGAAACGAGCTCACCGGGCCGACCTCGCCCGCCGGCAAGACCATGCGCACCGTCTTCTCGCGCAGGTCGACGAACTCGAGCCCGTCGTGGTTGGCCTGCACGAACGCCGCGCGCCCCTCGAGCGGGTAGACGAAGGGGAAGGGTGCGAGCGACGAGTTGGGAATCGTCCACCGTTCCTGCGTGTCGAGCGCCGCGACCTGGATGGGCCCGTTCGACTTCGAGCCGACCACGTGCTGGCCGACCACCTTCGCGCTGTCGAAGTCGAGCTTCACCAGCGCGCTGCCGTCGACCTTCGCGGCGCCGTGCGCGTCGCACCCGCTCTGGAACATCAGCCACTGGCCGTCAGCGGTGAAGTCACGCGGGAAGCCGTCGCCCATGTGGCAGCGCGCGTCTTTCGGTGCGTCGACCACCAACGACCGCGCCACGCCCTCGTCGAGCGAGGCGACCACGACGCGGCCGGCGCCGCTGATGAAGCCGAAGTGCGTGCGGCCGATCGCCAACCCGGTGAGCTGGTGCAGTGCCTCGCCCTTCGCGAGGGTGATGCGGCCGTCTTTCGTCTCGAGCCCGTCCCGCTGGAGCGGCGAACCGGGGCTGACCACGAAGCGGCCGTCGGGTGACGGCTTCAACCAGCCGGCGGCCGGCCCGAGCGTCTTCGGCTTCGTCGCGCCGCGCCCGAGGTCGAGCACCTGCAGTTGCCCGCGCGCGAGCCAGGCGACCGCGCGGCCTTCGGGGCCGGACACCGCAGACGTCGCGCCTTCGTCGATGAGGGTCGGGGCGGCGCCGGGCTTCACGACTTCGGCGCGAAAGACGGGCGGGGAGATGAGCGGCGGCGCTGGTGGTGGCTCGGGCCCCGGCGGGGCGAGGAGGAGGGTGAGGGTGAGGGCGGTGAGCACCTGCACAGCAAACTCCCTCTCCCCCGAGAGGGGAGAGGGTCGGGGTGAGGGGCCGAGCGGAGTCCAAGCTCGCGTCTGCCTCAGACCCTGATCAGCACGAACGTTTCGACCCCAGCCGCACGCTCGATGGGTGTTTCCCCTCACCCCAACCCTCTCCCCCTCGGGGGAGAGGGAGCCTTCTTCGCGTCCATTCAGGCTCTGATCAGCACGATCGTTTCGACCCCAGCCCGCACGCTCGATGGGTGTTTCCCCACACCCCAACCCTCTCCCCTCGGGGGAGAGGGAGCCGCTTTCTTCATCACTCGAGCACCACCCACCGCCACACCACGACCGGCGCCGAGTACCACCCCGTCGAGCTCGCGCTCACGCGATCCTGGTGCACGCGCATCGGCACCGGGTCAGCCTGAATCCACCGCCCGTCCCCGAGGTACGCGAGCACGTGCAACCCATCTTGCGTGACCGCGAGATCTCCCGGCTCGAGCGCACCGACGTCGAGCGCACGGAGCTGCGGCCCCCGCGTCACCTCACGCGTCCACCCGCGGTAGCCCTCGCCCAGCGCCTTCGCCGACGCGTCGAACCACCACACCTCCAGCGCCGCGCGCGCGAGCGCCGGATTCCACGTGCGCACCGCTTCCGCCGCCAGCGCGTCGCGCAAACCCACGCGCACCAACCCGCTGCAGTCGATGCCGCGGTGGTTCTCGCCGCCCCACACGTAGTGCGTGCCATCGAAGCTCCGCAGCTGCGCGAGGTACGCCGTGGTCAACGCCGCGCGGTCGAGCGCGCGACCAGGCAACACCAGCACCCCCACCGGCGCCGCGAGCAGCGCCACCACCGCCCACCGCGCGCGCGTCGCCCACGCCAGCTTCAACGGCAACGTCGCCAGCCCCGCGAGCGCGACCAACGTGAGCAGCTTGCTGCCCGTGCTCGTCTCGGGCCGCCAGGTCGACAGCGGCAGCACCACCCCGCTCACCAGCCACAGCGCCGCCCACGCCCGCGTCATGCCCCGGGACTCTAGTCCGCAGAAACCTGACAGAACGCTGTCATGAGACTGGGCGACAGTGCCGCCACTCGACGGAATGGACCGTCGACCCTCGCTGCACCCAACCAAGAGAGAGAGCACGACATGACCACCAACACGCTGAGCTGGTTCGAGATCTTCGTCACCGACATGAAGCGCGCGCAGGGCTTCTACGAGCAGGTGCTCGACACCAAGCTGCGCACTGAGGCCTTCATGGGCGAGCCGCACGCCATCTTCGCGGCCGACGGCGTCGCGGGCGCGCTCGTGCAGCGCAAGGACCGCAAGCCGAGCAAGGAAGGCGCGCTGGTCTACCTGAACTGCAACGGCCGCCTCGACGGCGTGCTCTCGCGCGTCGCGAAGGCGGGCGGCCAGGTGGTGATGCCGAAGACCGACATCGGCCAGCCGGGCTTCATCGCCATCGTCGCCGACTCCGAGGGGAACGCGGTCGGCCTGCATTCCGAGCGGTGAGGCGCGGCGTCGGGTGGCGCGGGCGCTGCAACTCGTGGCGCCATGCGCCTCCCGACGTGGTCGCTCGTGCCCATCGCGGTCCTCTCCGTCCTCGGCGTCGCCACGTGGCTGCGGCCGCGGCTCCCGGGCCACGTCGAGGGCCCCGACGCGGCGACGGTGGTCGACCGGCTGCGCGAGGTGGCGCGGCTCGAAGTGCTCGACGCTCGCCTGACCAAACACGTGCGGTGGGAGCCGGATCCACCGCCATCGAAGTCGCTCGGCGCCGACGTGCTGGAATGGGCGCGCGCGACCGTCTTCCCTCGCCGCGCCGAAGCCATCGCGGTGGGTGACGCGCACTGCTTCCTCGACCTGCGCCACCTCGACGCGAAGTCGGTGCGCCGGGTCGGCGACGCGCTCGAGGTGGTGCTCCCGCCGATGCGGGTGTCGGTGGAGCTGCTGCCCGGCGAGACGCGCTTCCTCCACAGCTCCCTCGACGCCGCCCAGACCGGCGATTTCCTCGTGTTTGCGCGGGCCCGGCTCCAGGCCGACGCCGAGCGCGACGCCTCT
Organism: Myxococcaceae bacterium; assembly: GCA_046351675.1. Taxonomy (GTDB): domain Bacteria; phylum Myxococcota; class Myxococcia; order Myxococcales; family Myxococcaceae; genus Archangium_A. Next base: position 255,903 of record JAXLYB010000002.1, on the reverse strand, counting down.
CTTTCCGAGCAGGCTGCCCGGTCGGCCGAGGCGCAGCTGCGAACCGTTCTGCAGACCTTCGGTGTCTCACGGGTCATCATCGTGAAGAGCCTGGTCGAGTCGCAGTTGACGTCGCCGCCACGGTCGTGAAAAGCCGCCGGCGGTCGCGCAGCAGTGGGAGTGAGTCGTGATTGCCTGGACCCGCATCGACAGTCGCCTCATCCATGGCCAGGTGGTCGAGGCCTGGCTCCCGCATCTCGCCGTGCGCCGCGTGGTGGTCGCCGATGACGCCGCTGCCGCCGACCCGATGACCAGGATGGCGTACGGCCTCGCCGTGCCCCCCGACATCGAGGTGGTGCTCTCGACCGTCGGCGGGACCGACTTCGCGGCGCTCGCCGGTGATGGCGTGCGCACCCTGCTGTTGTTCCGCGACGTGAAGAGCGCCGTCGCCGCGCGCGCGCGTGGCCTGCCCGCGGTGCCGCTCAACCTGGGCAACGTGCACTCCGGCCCGGGCCGCGAGGCCATCTCCCGCTCGGTCTTCCTCGACCAGTCCGACACCGACGCGCTCCACGCGCTGGCGGCCGGCGGCATGGAAGTCTCGGTGCAGGCCGTGCCGTCGGAAAAGTCGCAGCCGCTCCGTTGACCAAACCGGGTGGTCATGGTTCTGCTGGGTGGGTTCCCCGCCCCTGACCATGAAATCCACTTCGAGAGTCGCCGCGCTGCTGGCGTTGATCAGCGCGCTGTCGTCGTGCAACTGCCAGCGCCGCGCGGCCATCGAGACGCCCATCGCCGAGCTGCAGCCCTGCCAGGAAGACGAGCGCTGCGAGACAGGGCTGTGCGACTCGGTCGAAGGCGCGCCGAAGGTCTGCCTGCGCCCGTGCACCCAGGGCTGCCGCGGGTCCGACGTGTGCACCACGCTGCCCGGCAACCGCTACGCCTGCGTCCCCGAGCGCGCGGGCCTCTGCAAGCCGTGCGATTCCGACGCCGACTGTCCGCGCGCGGCTGACCGCTGCATCACCGTGGGCGGCACGAAGGTCTGCGGGCGCGACTGCAGCTTCGACGGCACCTGCCCGCCGACGTACACCTGCACCGCCGACCACCAGTGCGCGCCGACGTCCGGCACCTGCGACTGCGTCGCCGCCAACGCCGGCCAGCAGGTGCCCTGCGAGAACGACACCGACGCGGGCCGCTGCCTCGGCGTGAAGGTCTGCGAGCCGCCGGTCGGCTTCACCACCTGCTCGGCGAAGGTGCCGGCGGGTGAGACGTGCAACGGGCAAGACGACGACTGCGACGGCATGACCGACGAAGACCTCGGCGACGCGCACTGCGGCGTGGGCGAGTGCAAGCGCACCACCGCGTCGTGCATCAACGGCGTGCCGCAGGCGTGCGTGCCCGGCCAGCCCACCACCGAGGTCTGCAACGGCAAGGACGACGACTGCAACGGCGGCATCGACGACAACGTGCAGGTCACCGCCGAGGTGTGTGACGGCATCGACAACGACTGCGACGGCCAGATCGACGAAGACTGGAACCTGCCGAGCGACCCCAACAACTGCGGCCAGTGCGGCCTGGTGTGCTCGGTGCCGGGCGGCTCGGTCAGCTCCTACGCCTGCGTCGCGGGCACGTGCGGCATCGCGGTCTGCGCCATGGGCCGCGCCAACTGCAACCAGCAGTACGCCGACGGGTGCGAGGTGCAGGTGGCCAGCGACCCGAACCACTGCGGCCAGTGCGGCCGCGCGTGCGTGACGCCCAACGCCACCCCGGCGTGCGTGGTCGGCTCGTGCCGCGTCGGCACGTGCGACCCGGGCTTCGCGAACTGCAACACCCTCGTGCCCGATGGCTGCGAGGTGAACACCAACACCTCGCTGAGCAACTGCGGCGGCTGCAACGTCACCTGCAACGCGGCGAACGCCAACAACAGCTGCGTGAACGGCGGCTGCCAGTACACCTGCCAACCCAACTGGTGGGACGTCGACGGCCAGCGCGCCAACGGCTGCGAGTACGCGTGCGTGCTCACCAACAACGGCGTCGAGCAGTGCGACCGCATCGACAACGACTGCGACAACCGCGTCGACGAAGACTTCGACCTCACCAGCGACCCCGACCACTGCGGCTCGTGCACCACGGTGTGCACTGCGCCCTTCGCCATCACCGGCTGCGGGAGCTCGATGTGCCGCATCAACTCCTGCGTCCAGGGCCACGCCAACTGCAACGGCCAGTACGCCGACGGGTGCGAGGTGAGCACCGACAGCGACCTGCAGAACTGCGGCGGCTGCGCCCAGCCCTGCAACCCGCCCAACGCGACGCCCCGCTGCACCACGGGCACCTGCGGCATCGTGACGTGCAACTCCGGCTACGCGAACTGCAACGGCACGGTGGGCGACGGGTGTGAAATCAACACCAACTCCGACCTCGCCAACTGCGGCGCGTGCAACGCCCCCTGCGCGCCGGCCCACGCGAGCGGCGTGTGCTTGAACGGCTTCTGCGGCATCGGCGCGTGCCAGCCCAACTTCTGGAACATCAACGGCTCGCCGCTCGACGGCTGCGAGTACGCGTGCGCCATCACCAACGGCGGCGTCGAGACCTGTGACCTGCTCGACAACGACTGCGATGGGTTGATCGACGAGGGCTACAACCTCGCGACCGACGTGAACAACTGCGGCTCGTGCGGCCGCGTCTGCAGCGCGCCCAACGTCACCGGCGCCCGCTGCACCGGCGGCGCGTGCTTCGTGAACACCTGCGTGGCCAGCACGGTCGACTGCAACCTGCAGTTCGTCGACGGCTGCGAGGTGAACACCTCGAACAACCCCAACAACTGCGGCGGCTGCGGCAACGTGTGCACCTACGCGCACGCGGCCGCCACCTGCGTCACGTCGACCTGCCAGCTCGGCGCCTGCAACGCGGGCTGGAGCAACTGCAACGGCCAGAGCCCCGACGGCTGCGAGACCAACATCGACAGCAACGTGAACGCGTGCGGCAACTGCTCGACGGTGTGCCCCAACCGGCCCAACGCCGCGCGGTACTGCGCGCTCAACACCTGCGGCTTCTCGTGTCTGCCCGGCTTCATCGACTTCGACGGCCTGTCGTCGAACGGCTGCGAGTTCCTCTGCACGCCCAGCGGCGTCGATGACCCCGATGACGCGGTGGTCGACGCGAACTGCGACGGCATCGACGGCGACGAGTCGCGCGCCATCTTCGTCTCGCAGCTCGGCGCCGACGCGAACCCCGGCACCAAGCTGGCGCCCAAGCGCACCGTGCAGGCGGGCATCAACGCGGCGAGCCTCGCGAAGCCGCACGTGTACGTCTCGACGGGCGTCTACCTCGAGACGGTCTCGCTGCGCCCCGGAGTCTCGGTCTACGGCGGCTACTCGCAGGTCGCGAACTGGACGCGCAACACCTCGCTGTACCCGGTGACCATCCAGAACGACACCACGGTCAGCGGCAAGGTCATCGCGGTGACGGGCAACGCCATCAACGTGAACACCACGGTGGCGTATCTCGCGATTCGCTCGGGCAACGCGACGGGCGCGGGCGCGAGCTCCATCGGCCTGCATTGCGTGAACTGCACCAACCTGCTGCTGCACCAGGTGAACGTGACGGCGGGCGCGGGCGCGAATGGCACCGCGGGCGCGAGCGGCACGGCGGGCGCGCCGGCGGGTGACGGGAGCCCGGGCGGCAACGGCTCGTGCGACAGCGCGGCGGGCGCGGGCGGGCCGGGAGGCTTCTCGGTCTGCGCGCGGAACGGCGGCGCGGGCGGCAACGGTGGCGCCGAGGGCAGCAACGCGGGGCAGGGTGGCTTCGCCGGAGTCGTGGCCAGCGGCGGCAGCGCAGGCCCGCAGTGCAGCGCGAACTCGACGCTGTGCTTGAGCGGCGGGTGTACGGCCGGCGCGGGTGGTGATGGTGCGCCTGGCGCGGCGGGCAACCCCGGCACCGATGGTGCGGGTGGCAACAACGCGCAGCTGGTCGGCCCGTACCTCGAGTGCGCGCCGGGCGCGGATGGCACCGACGGAGCTGACGGCAACGGCGGTGGCGGTGGTGGCGGCGGCGGTGGCCAGGGCGGCCTGTGCGTCGACGACGGCGGCGGCAACGGCGGCGGTGGTGGTGGCGGTGGCGGGTGTCACGGCACGCTGGCGCGCGGTGGCTCGCCGGGCGGGTCGTCGTTCGCGCTGTTCCTCATCGGGTCGAACGGGCTGCGGCTCGAGACGGTGATTCTCACCTCGGGCGCGGGCGGCAACGGCGGGCAGGGCGGGCCGGGTGGTGGCGGCGGCTCACCGGGCTCGGGCGCGGGTGGCGGTACGGCGTGCACCAGCGAGGTCGGTGGTGGCGGCCGCGGCGGCAATGGTGGCGCCGGCGGGCGCGGTGGGCACGGTGGCGGCGGGCAGGGCGGGTGGTCGTACGCGCTCTACAAGGTGAACTCGGCGCCGGTGCTGACCTCGGTCACGATGAACAACGGCACGGCGGGTGCGGGTGGCTCGTCGCCGGGGAACGCTGGCGCGAACGGGCAGGCGGCGCCGTCGAACTGATTGCTCCCTCTCCTCTTCAGAGGAGAGGGTTGGGGTGAGGAGAGAAGCGTCGGGCGCAGGTGGCAATTTCAGCCCCTCACCCCGACCCTCTCCCCGCGGTCGCAGGGAGAGGGAGCAGCGAGCGCCACTCGGTGTTCACCGCCCCCGCCTGGAACTTCGACTTGCTCCCTCTCCTCTTCAGAGGAGAGGGTTGGGGTGAGGAGAGAAGCGTCGGGCGCAGGTGGCAATTCCAGCCCCTCACCCCGACCCTCTCCCCGCCGTCGCAGGGAGAGGGAGCAACGAGCGCCACTCGGTGTTCACCGCCCCCGCCTGGAACTTCGACGCGTCCCTCGCGACCAACGCCTCGGCGAGGCTCTTCCACGCCACCGAGCTCGACGGCAACCGCGCGTGCTCGTCCTTCCCGAGCGCCGTGCCATCGACGTGCTCCCACTTCGTCACGACGGACACGACCTTCCCCTTCGGCACCTTGAGCACCTTCGCCGCCTTCTCCGCGGGCGCGAAGAACACGCCAGGGTCCCTCGCGAGCGCATGGCGAATCAGCAGCACGTCCTTCCACGACTCCACCGCGCCGGTCACCGACTGCCCGGCGCGCAAGTCGAGCGTCTCGATGAGCTCCTCGGTCACCTTCGTGCGCCGGTTCACCTTCAACCGCTTCGCGTCGAGCACGTACCGCCCGCCCGACTGCACCTTCGAGCCGTACGTGTAGCGCTGCACCACCGCCGGCCACTTCACCTTCGGGTCGAGCAGGTCGCCCTGCACCACCTCGATGAGCACGCCCCAGTGGTCGCCTTTCTCCTGGCGCACCGTCACCACCCGCCACGCGTGCGGCTCGAAGTGCCCTGACGTCGGGTGCAGCGACGGCCACGGAATGCGCGCGCCCATCGGCGCCGCGGCGGCCGCGTCGAGCACGTGCAGCACGCCCGCCACCGTCAGCTCGGCCTTCTTCTTCTTCGCGACCGCCACGCCCACCTGCTTGAGCACCCGCGCCACGCCCTTCGGGTCGCGCTTCTCGAGCACGTCGAGCGCGCGCTTCGCCTCGGGGTTGCCGCTCTCGGCCAGGCGCACCAGCCCCGCCCACCCGTCGGCCTTCTGCCGCTTGAGCCAGTCGACGACGAAGCCCAGCCCATCGGGGTCGGCGTCGCTCGACAGCTTCACGCGCAGCGCAGCGCCCGCCGCGTCGCCCCCGAGCGCCAGGAGGTGCGAGCCCACGAAGTTGAACGGCAGCGCGGGAATCGCGCCCACGCGCCCCTTGATGCGGTCGAGCAGCGTCTCGAGCCACGGCAGCGCGCCCTCGCCGTAGCGGCGCACCGCGTCTTCGTTGTCCCACCCGCGCAGCATGGGGAACTTCCATTCGAGCGCCGACGCCGCGCGGACGAACTCCTCGGCCGACTCGAGCGAGAGCAGCGCGGCCCAGGTCTGATCAGCGCTCTCGCGCACGTACGCGGTGGTCTGTGCGAGCCAGCGCCGCGCGTCGTCGAGGGGAATCAGGCCGCGCGCGTCGAGCTTCACCGAGAACTTCTCGGCCACCTTCGCCAGCTCGAAGGAGAAGCGCGTCGCCATCGACCCTCACCGCAAGACGAAGCCCATGCCAAACGGCAGCCGCGGCTCGGGGCGCGGCGCGTGCGAGACGTCGTCGAGGCGCAGGGCTTCCTCGGCGTGGCGCTTGAGCCGACGGAACCCGCCGATGACCACCACCAGCGGCACCGCGAGGAGCGGCAGAATCAACAGCGCCGCGAGCCCGCCCTGCTTGCCGAGCACGCCGATGAGGAAGAGCGCCGCGTCGTACGCGCCGTGCAGGAAGATGGCGATGCCCAGCCCGCCGAGCAGCCCCGGGCCGGTCTGGTCGAACTTCTTCCGCGCGGCCCAGTAGCCCATGAAGCCCGCGTAGATGGCGTGGCCGGGCACCGCGAGAATGGCGCGCACGATGAAGATGCCGATGAAGCCCTGCAGGCTCTCGGCGCCCATCAGGTAGCCGACGTTCTCGACCAGCGCGAAGCCCAGGCCCGCGCGCGTGGCGTACACGATGCCGTCGAGCCGCTCGTCGAAGGCCGCGCTCTTCCACACCACGAAGTAGACGACGAGCGCCTTGGCGGTCTCCTCGGTGAGCGCCGCGACGCCGAACGCGGTGTACAGCGCGCCGCTCACGCCGCCGGGGTTCAGCTTCTCGAGCGCCACCTGCAGGAAGATGACGGGAATGGTCGAGAGCCCGCCGAAGAGCGTCGCGAGGTAGAGCTGCTTCTTGGGCTCGGGGCGCTTGCTGTCGAAGCGCGCCATCACCGCCATCAACACCACCGCGGGAACGACGCCGGAAAAGGCGAGCAGGTAGATCATGGCGGGGCGCCCGGGAGTGTACCCGCCGCGACCGGGGCGATGGCGATCATTGACAGTGGCCGGCAGGTCCCGCAGCGTTGCCTCGTGAGCGATTCCCCGCCGGACTCCCCGTGGTGGAAGGACAAGCCCGCGCCCGAGGGCGGAGCCGCTCCCACCGCGACGAGCACTGCGACTGCTGACGCGCCCCCTTCTGCCTCGCCTTCTCCGAGCGAGCCCGCAGCCGCTGCGTCGGGCACCGCCTACGACCAGGTCACGAAGTGGAAGACCGAGGGCGTCTCGCGCGAAGACGCCATCACGCGCCTCAAGGCCCAGGGCCACGACGACGAGTCGGCGAAGGTGCTGGTCAACTCGGTGATGGGCGCGATGCCCGCCGAGCTGCCGAGCGCGCAGCTGACCGCCGGCACCAACACGCTCTCGCCGTCGGTGTTCAGCCTGTCGGACATCGGGCTCACCGGCCCGTCACACGTCGTCGGCCTGTACTGGATGGGCTTTGGCGCGGCGATTCTGCTCGCGCTGGGCCTGGGCACGATGATGACCGTCACCGAGATGGTGAAGATCAACGACGACCTCGCCTTCTACGCGGTGCGCCTGGGCGGCGTGGCGTCGATGGCGTGCGTCGCGTGGGGCGTGTTCCGCTACTCGCAGGGCATCGTCATTCGACGCAAGCCCTGACGGCGCGGCTCACTTGCAGGGCGTGGTGATGTTGACCGCGACCTTCTCGTCGCCTTCCTTCGCCGACGTGCCCGACACCTTCGCGAGCACCGCCGCGTCGACGCCCTTGCCCGTCAGGTAGCCCTTGAGCGCCTCGGCGCGCTTGCTGCCCAGGTCGGCCACGTCGCTCACCGCCGTCACCGCGACCTCGACCCGCACCTCGGCGCACGTCTTGAGCGTCGCCACCAGGCTGGTCAGCGCGACGCGCGACTTGTCGGCCACGAGGCCCTCGCCCTGGAAGACGATGTCGTCGATGGCGAGCATGCCGCCCTTCTTCTTCACCTCGCCGGCCCACGCGCTGGTGCGCGACTTCGCCGCTTCACCCTCGGCCTTCAGGGTCTGCATCTTGCGGTCGAGCTGTTCGAGCTGCTCGTTGCCGGCGTTCACCAGCGACGAGGCGCGCATCACGTGGCCGTCGACGGAGTTCTTCACGTTGCCCAGCGCCACCTCGACCGGCACCTTCTTGCCCTTGGCGATGAGGCCCTCGATGTTGGCCTTCGCCTCGCCCACGGCCTTCTCGGCCTCGGTGATGGCCTTCTCGCCGGCGGTCAGCTGCTCGTTGAGCGCGTTGCGCGCGGCCACCAGCTCTCCTTCACCCTCGGGCGCGGCGACGGCCTTGAGCTTCTCGGCGAGCTCGGCGTGGCCCTTCTTCGTCGCCTCGAGCTTGGTCGCCCATTCCTTCTGCATGCCGTCCCACCGGGCCTTCTCGGCGGTCATGTCTTCCTGGCAGCCCGTGAAGGACGCGAAGGCGAGCGCGGCGAACAGCGCGACGGTCGAGGCATACGGCAGGCGGGTCGGCATGTGGATTTCCCCTCGGTGACGCGAGCGAACGGCGAAGTGGGGCGGACATGGCACGAGGCGCGCGCCCGGCCAAGCCCGAAGAGGGTGGAAGCACGAGCGGTCCCCCGGTGGACCGGCCGCCGCCCCCCGGGGTAGAGCCTGCGCCCGAAATGATCAGCTCCCGCGCTTCTCTCGCTGCGAGCCTCGCGCTCGGCCTCGCCCTCGCTTCTTCGTGCGGCAAGCCGACCTGCGACGCGCTCGACGACGGCAACCCGTGCACCGACGACGTGTGCAGCAGCAGCGGCGTCGCGCGGCACGTGCCGACCTCGCTGGGCACGCGGTGCAACACCGGCACCTGTGACGGCCAGGGCGCGTGCGTGCAGTGCCTGTCGAACCTCGACTGCGCGCCCAACGTCTGCAACCTCGGCACCCACACCTGCAGCGTCGCGGCGGGCTCGTGCACCGACGGCATGCGCAACGGCGACGAGACCGGCGTCGACTGCGGCGGCAGCTGCGCGCCCACCCGCCAGTGCGCCACCAACGGAGGCTGCCAGGTGCCTGCCGACTGCCAGAGCGGCCTGTGCGCGATGAACCGCTGCGCCGCGGGCGCGTGCGGCGACGGCGTGCAGCAGATGGGCGAGGCGTGCGACGACGGCAACCACACCAACGACGACGGCTGCGACGACGGCGCGGGCGGCACCTGCCGGCCCACCGGCTGCGGCAACGGCGTGAAGACCGGCACCGAGGCGTGCGACGACGGCAACGCCACCAACGGCGACGGCTGCGACACCAACTGCACCGTCACCCGCTGCGGCAACGGCGTGGTCGCCGGCACCGAGACCTGTGACGACGGCAACGCGATGGGCGGCGATGGCTGCTCCGCGGGCTGCCGCGTCGAGCCCGGCTACGCGTGCACCATGATGCCCAGCCAGTGCACCAGCTCGTGCGGCGACGGCATGCAGAACCCGTCGGAAGACTGCGACGACGGCAACCGCACCGCCGGTGACGGCTGCTCGGCCAACTGCCTCAAGGAGCTCGGCTTCTCCTGCACCGGCACGCCCTCGACCTGCACCACCACGTGCGGCGACGGCATTCCCGTGGGGGCCGAGGGCTGCGACGACATGGGGACCACCGCGGGCGACGGCTGCTCGGCGACGTGCACCGTCGAGACCGGCTACCAGTGCGCGGGCGTGCCCTCGCGCTGCGTCACGCGCTGCGGCGACGGGTTGATCAGCGGCGCCGAGCGCTGCGACGACGGCAACGTGGCGGCGGGCGACGGCTGCTCCACCACCTGCGCCATCGAGGCGGGCTACGCGTGCAGCGGCATGCCCTCGGTGTGCAGCGGCAACTGCGGTGACGGGACGAAACAGGGCAACGAGGCGTGCGACGACGGCAACACCGCCAACGGCGACGGCTGCTCGAGCGCGTGCGTGGTCGAGGCGGGCTCGACGTGCACCGGCTCTCCGTCGGTGTGCACCGCGGTGTGTGGCGACGGCCTGACCGGCGCGCGCGAGACCTGCGACGACGGCAACCTGTTGCCCAACGACGGCTGCTCCGCGACGTGCCAGGTCGAGGCGGGCTACTCGTGCACCGGCGCGCCCTCGATGTGCACCATTCGCTGCGGCGACGGCGCGAAGGCCGCGACCGAGGCGTGCGACGACGGCAACCTGGCGAACAACGACGGCTGCTCGGCGACCTGCACCATCGAGAGCGGCTACGCGTGCACCGGCACCAACCCCTCGGTGTGCCGCGGCATCTGCGGCGACGGGCGCATCTTGAACGGCGAGACCTGCGACCAGGGCAACACCACGCCGGGCGACGGCTGCTCGGCGACCTGCACCGTGGAGACCGGCTTCACCTGCACCGGCATGCCCTCGACGTGCACCACCACCTGCGGCGACGGCGTGAAGGCGAGCACCGAGGGCTGCGACCAGGGCAACACCACGCCGGGCGACGGCTGCTCGGCGACCTGCACCGTGGAGGTCGGCTGGAGCTGCACCGGCACCATGCCCTCGATGTGCGTGATGCGCACCCAGACCTGCGGCGACGGGTTCATCGACGGCAACGAGCAGTGTGACGACGCCAACACCCGCAGCCTCGACGGGTGCAGCGCGGGCTGCCGCACCGAGCCCACCGAGACCGAGCCGAACGAAGACGGCACGCCCTCGACCGGCGGCAGCGGCATCGTGGGCAACGACGTCGACGCGAGCGCCATCACCCGCGCCAACGCCAACGGCGCGGTGCGCGCGTCGAACGGCACGCAGGGGGTGCTCGCGGCCATCTCGCCCGCCGGCGACGAAGACGTGTTCGCCATCACCAACGACACCGCGGTGCCGCAGACGCTGCAGCTCGACACGTGGAACCGCGCGAGTGGCTACGGCCAGGGCGTGGCGTGCGGCACGAGCATCGACACCGGCATGACGGTGTACGACGCGACGCGCGCGGTGCTGGTGTCGAACGACGACCGCAACGGCTCGCTCGATCGCTGCTCGACGGCGAGCCTCTCGCTGGCTCCGGGCGCGACGGTCTACGTGCAGGTGATGGACTACGGCGACACCGACCTCATCACCGGCTACGGCCTCGAGGTGCGCTTCACGCCCATCGTGTGCGGCGACGGCATCCTCACGCCGGCGGTCGAGGAATGCGACGACGGCAACATGATCAACACCGACGGCTGCAACAACATGTGCCGCATCAACGCCGTCGATGAGATCGAGCCGAACAACACGCGCCAGCAGGCCGACAGCTCGACGGTGCAGATCACCGGCACCACGATGCTCCGCGGCGCCATCGGCACGGTGGGCGACGTCGACGTGTTCCGCGTGTCGGTGGCCGCGGCGACGGTGATGCGCTTCGAGACCTTCACCTCGGCGGGCGATTGCCAGACCGGCACCACCACGCTGCGCCTGCTCACCAGCAACGGCATGGCGATGCTCACCGACACCACCTCGGGCATCTCGAGCTGCAGCGCCATCGTCACCCTGCTGCCGGTCGGCACCTATTACATCCAGGTCGAGGAGAGCGGGAACGACGCGACCCTCACCCGCTACTTCCTCGAGGCGGCCATCGAGGCGCCGCGCGGCACCGAGACCGAGGGCGTCGGCATCTCGGGCGTCAACGACACCACCGCCACCGCCGAGACGCGCCTGCTCACCTTCCCCGAGGGCTTCGGCGGCGGCGACCACTCGTTGGCGACCGACGTCGACGTGTGGGCCATCACCGTGCCGGCCGGCAAGGCGGTGCGCGCTGAAATCATCGAGGGCAACACCGAGACCTGCGAGAGCCTCGGCGTCGACAGCGTCATCTCGATTCTCGGGCCCACCGGCACGTCGCTGGCCACCAGCGACGACGACGGCCGCGGCAACTGCTCGCTCGTCGATGGCACCGGCACCAGCCCGCTCCACACCGGCGTGAAGAACACCGGCACCACGAGCGTGACCTGGTACGTGCAGGTGAAGGGCTTCTCGACCAGCGGCGCCAACTCGCAGTTCGCCTACCGCGTGGTCGTCACCATTCGCTGAAGGTTTTCGGTTTCGGGGTTGACCCCGAGCGAGGCGGGCACTTTCGTCGCGGCGTTTCTTCCCTCGCCGTTTCGAAGGTGACCCATGCCCCGCATCGCCAAAGCCGACGTCAACGCCGCGCTCGCCCTCGCCGCGAAGTCCATCATCACCGCCGGTGGCACCGACGGCCGCACCAGCCGCGCCGAGATGAAGGCCGCGCTCAACGCGTTGCCGAAGGAACAGCGCGCGCTCGCCGACATCTTCTTCAAGTTCATCGACCGCCGTGACTTCAAGGCCGGCGCGCAGGTGACCGCGAAAGACGTGAACAAGGCGGTCGCGTACGCGAAGGAGCACATGGTCGCGAAGTACGACCTGAACCAGAACGGGCTCTCGAAGGACGAGATTTCGCGCATGTCGCTCACCGGCAAGAACGCGGTGGCGCTCGCGAAGGCGCTCAAGGCCGCGGGTGGCAGCGACGTCGACGGCGGCGGCAAGCTGGGCAGCAAGGAGCTCGGCACCGCCATCAACAAGCTCGCGAAGGACGCGAACTACGTGTCCGAGAGCGACTACAGCCCGGTGTTCGTCACCGGCGACATCGCGGCGGCCAGCCACCTGAACGGCCCCAACGCGATGACGGCCTTCGCCGGCCCCTTGAAGAACCTGTTCAAGGACGACGGCAACTTCCCCGCCGACTTCGCGGGCGAGACGTATTCGCCGCGTGACGCCACGAGCTTCATCAACGGCCTGGCCGACGACGAGGACCCGAAGTCGAGCGCGGCGTGGAAGGGCATCACCACGCTGATGAAGGACAACCTCACGGACTTGCAGGTGATCAACATCGGCCCGAAGGACGACCACGGTGGGGTCGCGTCTGATCAGGGCCTGTACGGGCGCATGGTGCTGGGTCGCACCTCCGACGGGAAGGTCGCCGGCATCCTCATCGGCGCCGTCGAGACGTGAGGGGTTCCGCGCGAAGATGAATTTCGTGTCGTGAATTTCGTGGTGGGCGGGCCGTCGAGGGCCCGTTCACCTCACCCGAGCAGCACCTGGAGGCCACATGCGCCGCTCCCTCTTCGCCCTCGCCAGCCTGTTGCTCGTCGCCAGCCCCGCGTTCGCCCAGACCGTCTACTCCTGGGAAGACAAGGACGGCATGCACTACACCGACGACCCGTCGCAGGTGCCGAAGAAGGCGAAGGTGGGCACCGAGCAGATGGCCGTCGCGCCGGTCGCGCCGAAGAAGGCGGTGGTCGACGAGAAGAGCGCGCCCGCGGCGGCTCCAGCGCCGGTTCCCGCGGCGCCTGCCCCGGCTGACCCGTACGCGCTCGAGCGCACCTGGCGCAACCGCTTCATCGACGCCACGCGCCGCATCACCAGCCTCAAGCAGAACATCTCCGCGCTCGAGGCCACGGTGCCCACCATGCAGACGTGCTTGCCCGCGGCGGTGGTGACGACGACGGGCACCGGCACGGCGGCGCCCACGCGCGCGGTCTGCAACCCGAACCCGGCGTACGAGCAGGCGATGCAGCAGCTCGCCCTCAAGCGCAACGAGCTGAAGGACGCCGAGGCCGACCTCGACCAGCTCGACCACCAGGCGACCCGCGAGGCGGTGCCGCGCGAGTGGCGTCGCGGCTGGTGAGAGGGCGTATGCTGGGCCGCTGATGCGGCTCCTCCTCGCGCGCCTGATGCGGCCCTTCCGGTGGCGGAGCCCGCGCGCCACCGCGCGCATGCTGCTGGAGTTCGCCAAGGCCGAGCGCTCGAGCTTCTTCGACATGATGGAAGCGGCGAACGGCACCGCCGACCCGGCGCGCAAGGCGCAGTACGTCGCGCACGCCGTCGACGAAGCGCGCCACGCGAAGATGTTCACCCTGCGCGCGCTGGAGCTGGACCCCTCGCGCGCGGCCGACCCCGCGCTCTACACCAGCGACTTCGAGCACCTCTTCACGTCGCTCGGCGAGGCGCGCTTCATCAGCTTCGTGCACCTCGGGGAACGGCGTGGCCGCGCGCAGATGCAGCTCTTCCGTGACGAGCTCGCCGCGCTGGAGGGAACGGCGCGCGCCGACACGAAGACGAAGGCGCTGCTCGACGCGGTGTCGAAAGACGAAGAGCGCCACGAGTCGTACTCGCTCGAGCTGACGAAGACGCTGGGCGGTTCGCTGGGCCTCGCGCGCGCGTGGGAGCTCAAGCGCGGCTGGCTGCGCGCGGGCGCGGCCCTGAGCGGCCTGGTGTTCACCGGGTTGATGTCGGTGGTGTACCTGCTGCTCTTCCCGCTCGCGCTGGTCGAGAAGGCGCGCGCGCCGCGGGCATGAGCGTCATCAAAAAGAGCGACGACGCAGCACCGGTCGGGGAAGCAGGCTCCCTCTCCCCCGCGGGGGAGAGGGTCGGGGTGAGGGGTAACCCTTCAAGCGCGGCCGTCATCCTCGGGAGCGCGAACGACTTGGACGCGGCGATGCAGGAAGAGCGCTTCTTGCGCATCAAGAACGACGTCTCGCTCCCGCCGGCTCACTCGCGGCGACCTTCGCGGTGGCCGGCCCGGGTGCGACGCCCATGAGCGTCATCCTCGGCATCAGCGCGAACTACCACGACGCAGCCGCGGCCCTCCTCGTCGACGGCCAACTCGTCGCCGCGATGCAGGAAGAGCGCTTCTCGCGCATCAAGAACGACGCCTCGTTGCCACTGCGCGCAGCACGCGCATGCCTCGCGGTCGGCAAGCTCGAGCCCGGCGCAGTCGACCAGGTCGTCTTCTACGAGAACCCGTACGGGAAGCTCGAACGAGTCCTGCTGTCGATGCTGCGCACCTTCCCCCGGTCGCTGCGGCAATTCCCCCGCGCGCTCGCCTCTCAGCTGGGCGGCAAGGTGTGGGTGCTCGACGCGCTGAGCTCGGGGCTCGGCATCGACCGCGCGCGCATCTCGCACGGCGAGCACCACGCCTCCCACGCCGCGAGCGCCTTCTTCACGTCACCGTTCGAGCGCGCGGCGATCCTCACCGTCGACGCAGTAGGCGAAGACACGAGCACCGCGCTGTGGCTCGGCGAGGGCCGCACGCTCGAGTGCAAGGAGCGCATCGGCTTCCCGCACTCGCTCGGCCTGCTCTACTCGGCGCTCACCGCGTACCTCGGCTTCGAGGTGAACGAGGGCGAGTACAAGGTGATGGGCCTGGCGGCGTTCGGCACGCCGAAGTTCCGCGCGGAGTTCGAGCGACTGCTCCAGGTGCGGGGCGACGGGCAGTTCACGCTCGGGCTCGAGTACTTCGACGCGCACACCAACACCGAGGTCGGGTTCTCCTCGAAGCTCGAGGCGCTGCTGGGGCCGCGACGGATGCCGGGCACGCCGTGGTCGCTCGAGGGCGGCGCGGTGCCGGAGGCTGATCAGCGCGGCGCCGACATCGCCGCCACGTTGCAGGCGGTGCTCGAAGACGCGCTGCTGGCGCTGGCGAAGCGCGCGAAGGTGCTCACCGGGGCTGACGCGCTCTGCCTCGCGGGCGGCGTGGCGCTGAACGCGGTCGCCAACGCGCGGCTCTTCCGCGAGGCGGGCTTCTCCGACTTGTGGGTGCAGCCAGCGGCCGGTGACGCCGGCGGGGCGCTCGGCGCGGCGTTGCTCGCGGCGGCGCAGAAGGGCGAGGCGCGCACGGGCTTCGCGCACGCGGCGTGGGGCACGGGCGTGCAGGGCTCGGTGGCGAGCGAGGTGGCGAAGGGGCTCGGGTTGCGCGTGCAGCGCGTCGAGAACGTGGTCGAGGCGACGGCGGAGCGCCTGATGCAGGGGCAGGTGCTCGCGTGGGTACAGGGCCGCTTCGAGTGGGGGCCGCGTGCGCTGGGGCAGCGCAGCCTGCTCTCGTTGCCGACGCCGGTCGCGGTGAAGGAGCGCCTCAATCGCGTCGTGAAGCGCCGCGAGCCGTTTCGGCCCTTCGCGCCGATGGTGGCGGAGGCGCGGGCCGCGGACTTCTTCGGGCCCTTCGCGCCGCGGCTTGGGCCGTTCATGACCACGGTGGCTGAGGTGAAGGGCGAGGCGCGGGCGAAGCTCGAGGCGGTGACGCACGTGGATGGTACGGCGCGGCTGCAGACGGTGCGGGAGGACTCGCTGGTCGGGGCGCTGCTCGCGCGGGTTGCGCGGGAGACGAGCGTGCCGGTGCTGCTCAACACGTCGCTCAATGGGCAGGGCGAGCCCATCGTCGCGACGGAGGCCGATGCGCTGGCGTTCTTCTTGTCGCACCCGGTGGATGCGCTGGTGGTGGATGACGTGATCATCGAGCGCCCTGGTCGTGGCCCCCTCTCCCCGCTGGGGAGAGGGTTGGGGTGAGGGGAGACGCAGAAACGCTCGAGGGTTACTCCTCACCCCGACCCTCTCCTCTGAAGAGGAGAGGGAGACAGGGACGCTATGCTCATCGCGTGGAACGTCGTCACTTCCATCGCGCCGGACTCGCGCTCTGCGTGGTGCTGATCAATGCCTGCGCGGTTGATCAGGTCGTACTCGACGCGGGCGCTCCACCGGTCGGCATCGCGACCCCGAGCGAACTCCGCCGCTTCCTCCCGCCGCCCTCGCGCGACACGCTCTGCGCACGCGGCAACGACGACCGCGTCACGCGCTGGTTCTGCCAGGACCCGCGCCCCGTCCCCGACGGACTCCTCGCCGTCTACCGCGCGCTCGGCCTCGTCCCGGGCGAGACCGGCGTGACGGTGGCGCTGACCGCGCACTCCACCGCGCTCGGCATCCGCAGCGTCAACCCACTCAACCCCCGCGCCCTCGTCTTCGACGGCGTCCCACGCGAGCCGTACGCACGCCGTCGCTTCGTCGCCGCGGGCTTCACGCGCGGAGAGCCCATCGTCGAGCTCGCGACGCGCGACGAGACGACCCAGGCCCTGCGCTTCTTCGTGCTCGCCTTCACGCGCGCGTGCGACCTCACGGCCACCTGCACCGCGGCCGACACGCTGACCGAAGACACCGAGCGCAACTGGAAGGCCGTCGAGCTCTACGAAGACGTCGACCTCGAGAACACCGCGCTCGACTGCCTCCGCTGCCACCAACCACAAGGGCCGGGCACGCCGCGGTTGCTCCGCATGCAGGAACTCCGCTTCCCGTGGACGCACTTCCTCGCGCCGGCGAGCGAGACGGTGAGCGGCGGCCAGTTGGTCGACGATTATTTCTCGGCGCACGTCGACACCGAGCGCTACGGCGCGATTCCCGCGGGCCTCATTCGGCAGTCGAGCGACCCGGCCGTGCTGAGCCAGTTGCTCGCGCAGGAAGACTCCGCGACGCAGCCCAACGAGTTCCCCGGCTTCGTCATCAACCTCGAGCTGCAATCGACCGGCGCGAGCCCGACGTACGACGCGCTGGTCGCCGGGGCGCGCGCGGGTCAGTTCATCCCCGTGCCGTGGAAGGAGCTGCGTGTGACCGACACGACCGCGCAGTCGGCGCTCGCCGCGAAGTTCAAGCAGGCGTTGATCAGCGGCCCGCGCACCGACGTGCCCGACGTGCGCCACCTGATGACCGAGGAGGTCGAGCGCGCCACCCAGGTGCGTCCCTCGGCCGGCGCGACCGGCGCCGCGCTGCTGATGGAATCGTGCGGCCAGTGCCACCAGCCCGCGCGCAACCAGGCGCTCACGCGCGCCCGCTTCGACGTGACGCGACTGGGAGCCCTCACCGCCGAGGAACGTGCACTTGCGCTCGACCGCGTGCAGCGCCCGCCCGAAGATGTGCTGGTGATGCCGCCGCCCTTCGCGGGCGTGCTGACGGACGAGGAGAAGACGCGCGTGCTCGAGGCTTTGCGATGACCAGGGAGCTGAAGTTCGAGCGCGCCGGTTCGGGGCTGCGCGCGCTGCACCGCGCGGAGGACTGGCTCGTGGCGAACGGCTGGTCGGTCTCGTCGCGCGCCGACCACGAGTACCACTTCGTCAACTTGCAGGGCCCGCTGCGGCTGTCGGTCGAGCTGATCAGCGAAGGCCGCATGCGCTTCACGTTCGCGCCGGGCGGGTTGGGTGTGCCGCTGCCTGCCGAGGCCGAGCTCGCGCGGTGGGTCGACGCGTGCGGCGGCGGTCCGGTGGAGGCGCCGAAGGTGGCGCTCGATCACCACGAGGCGCCGACGGTGATCGACGCGCCTCGTGCGGTTGGCCAGCGGTGTCAGGTGTGCGCCGCCGAGATTCCGGTCGGTGCGAAGGAATGTCTGCTGTGCGGGATGACGGTCTGATCCGTCTCTGCGTCAGTCGTTGATCTCGAAGTGCTGGCGCACCGCCAGCGGCGTGACCGGCCCGAAGTGCCCAACGACGACGACCTGGGCCTTCGGGTGCGCACGCAACAGCGCGGCGATGTTGCGGCGGTTCTCCTCGAGGTCGCACATGAAGAAGTGCGTCTCGGCGCCGAACCCCACGATGTCGCCGCGCAGCAGGTCTCCCACCAGCAAGACGTCGCCGACGGACACCACCAGCGAGCCCTTCGTGTGACCCGGCACGTGCAGCACCTTCCCCGGAATTCCGGTGAGCGGCTCGAGGTCGACGTCTTCGCTCACCAGCACGTCGGCCACCGAACCTCCGAACGTCGCTTGCTGATCCGTATCGAGCCGCGACCGCGCGATGAACCCCGTCGGACACAGCGGCTCGTTGAACCCCTTCCCGTACATCGCCTCGTCGCCCGACCCGAGCACCACCGGCGTGCCGAACTTCTGGTGGAAGACGTGCGCCGCGCCCGCGTGGTCCGCGTGCCCGTGGCTCAAGATGATGGCCTTCAACTGCTTCGGGTCGAACGGCAGCGCGCGCAGGTCGGCCTCGAGCTGATCAGCGTTCTTCTCGTAGCCGCTGTCGAACAGGAACGCCGCGTCGCCCTTCTTCACCAACACCGCGTTGGTGTTGTCGTGGGTCAGCGTCACGAGCTCGAGTCCATCGGGACGCAGCGAGCGCGAGACGGGGCTGCAACCGGCACCAACGACGAGAGCGAGGAAGACGAGCGCGCGGGGCATGAGACACCCTCGCACGCTCTCTCCCTCGCCCCAATCACTTCACGAAACTGAAGCTCACGGCGTCAGCGTCACCGCGTTGGTCTTCTGCACCGCGCCCGCGAGGTGACGATCAGCGCCCTGGAGGTACGCCGCGACGCTCACGTACACGTCACCCTCGACGTTCAGCGCGGGAATCTGCGCCGACGTGCCCGCCACGTTGTCGAAGAACAGCTGCTGGCCCTGCGCGTCGACCGCCCACACCCGGTACGAGGTCGCGCCCGACGACGCCGACCACGTGAGCGACAGCGGCGCGCTCTTCGACTGCGAGGCCGGCAGCGGGTCGACCGTGAAGTCACCGGGCAGCGCGACCTGCACGCTCACCGCGCTGCGGCTCGAGGTCGACAGCGAGAACGTCGACGACGCGCCCGGCTGCACGTTGGCCGTGTCGAGGCCGAACATCTGGTACGTCGCGTCCCACGTCAGCGCGTCGCCGTTGAGCGTCACGGTGGCCTGCTGCAGCGAGGTGATGCCGTCGAACGCCTGCACCCACGCGCTGCCCGACGACTGGCCCATGAACGTGTAGTGCGTGACGGTGCCCTCGACGCGCAGCCCGGCGTTCGCCGCGATGACGTCGACGTAGGCCTGGCGAATCGCCGAGGTGTTCACCATCGAGCCGCCGCGGCCACGCGCCAGGTAGTTGGGCGCGAAGGCGACCACCTGCAGCTGGTAGTAGTCGTCGTCGGTGAAGCCGCTCAGCTGCGTGCCGAGCTGCGCCTGGCCGCGGTCGTAGACGAGCTCGACGTTGGTCGACGCGAAGGGCGGCGTCACGCGGTTGGCGCCCACGTTGTAGAAGCTCGCGCCGGCGGCGCGGGTCCAGCCCACGTTCAGCGGCGAGCCGGCGAGCAGGTGCAGGCCATCGCTCGGCGCCTGGAGCGCGAAGTCAGCCGGGGCATCCATCTCGAACACGCGCGCGGGCTGGCCGGGTGGCGTCACGCGGACCACGTTGCGGCCGGGCGCGTTGACGGGAATCGTGCCGTACGCGGAGTAGAGGCCCGACGCGGCGTCGAACGCCACCGGCGCGCCGTTCACCTCGACCGTCATGTTGCTGAGCGCGTTGGTGCCGTCGGTGATGCGCAGGCCGGCGTAGCCCACGCCGTCGAGGCGGTAGACGTTGCCGATGACGCGCACGCCGTCGGTCGGCGCGATGTGGCACGGCAGGTCGTAGCCGTAGCCCGAGCTCTTGATGAACTCCTCGCAGACGAAGAAGTCGAGCTCGTTGGTCTGGTGCAGCGGAATCGGCACGCTGGTGCTGACCGGCACGATGGTGCCCGACTTCCACAGCTGGAAGCCCGGGCCGTAGCCGACCCAGTCGCTGGGCGGCTGGCCGTCGACGTACGCGACGTAGATCTGATCCGTCGTGTCGTCGCCGTTGAAGCGGTCACCCAGCGAGGTGCCGAGCACGTGGTCGACCGGGCTGCCACCCGCGGCGATGGTGTCGAGCTGGCCGTTGCCGTTCACGTCTTCGTACGCCATCAACACGCCGAAGGCCGCGCGCGTCGTCGCGCCCGCGTTCGTGTAGTCGCTCAGCGCCGCGGCCGGAGGCACGCCGAAGAACGAGAACGAATAGTTGAGCGGGAAGGTGCCCTGGTACTGCACGTCCTGCGTGACCATCGCGCGCGGGGCGCTGTTCGACGACGAGTCGGGGTACCACGCGACGGCGAGGCGAATCGGGCCCGAGGGCGCGGTGCCTCCGTTGGTGAGGGCCATCTGGCCCTTCACGGTGAAGAGCGGCTCGCCCTGGTACTTCGGGCCCGTACCACCGGGTTGCTGGCAGGCCGCGAGCACGGTCATCGCGGCGGTCAAGAGTGCTTTGCGGAACGTCATGTCGGTCATCCTCGAGAGTGAGTGAAGGTGCGCTGCGCCCTCAAGACGGCCGACTCGAAAATTGTGGGAAGTCAAAAGCGCACCCCCAGCCCCACGTCCGCATGGGCCCCGAAGGAGAAGGCCGGCGCGTCGACCAGCGGCAGCCAACGCAGCGAGGCCCCGGCGGAGAGCGTGGCGAACAGCGGCCCGGGCAGCGGGAGCTCACCGCGCACCACGGGACCGACCCCGAGACCCGCCGTCACGCGAATCGGCAGCGGGGGATAGCTGCGGAGAATCTCCGCCTCCTGGTCGCGCTCGGAATCCTGCCTCAGCACGGAGCCTTCGAGCTCCAGCCCGGGCATCAAGCTCAACGGCCCGAGCCAGAAGCGGCCGCCGCCCTGCACTCGCACGGCAAAACGGTTGTCGCGAGTCGTCAGCCCGACGCCGCGAAAGCGCGCGGTACCCCACCCGCCGCCGACGAGGAGCCACGCGCGGCCGGCCGTGTACCGCCACGCGCCCTGCATTTCCCAGCGTGCGGGCGTGCCGTCTTCGGGCGGCAGTGAGAGCGCGGCGCCGAGCTGGATGGCTTGCGGGTGGAACTCCAGCGCGCCGCCCTTCAGCGCGACCTCGGCGTAGTCGCGCGTGACGAAGCGCTTGCCGTCGACGCGCGAGGTGCCTCCGTACGGGAGCTCGACGTCTTGCATCGCCACCGAGAAGCCGCGCGCCTGCCGCAGCACGTAGCGGCCCGCGGGCACGGCGAGCGTCAGCGGCTTGCCGCGCACCTTGCTCACCTCGGTCACCACGTCGGGCCGCGGCTGCGAGACGAGCACGAAGCGGCCCTCGAGGTTCTCGTCGAGCACCACCTTCGCGCGGCCCTGGTCGAGGCGGGTGAGCACCACGTCGCTGGCGCCCTCGAGCTTCACGGCGAACTCCGGGTGCTGGCCGCGGTCGAGGCTGTTGGCCACCGTGCGGTGCTCGGCGTACGCGTAGCTTTCCATCAGGGTGACGGTGCCGTCGCCGTCGCCGTCGGCGTCTCCGCGCAGGCCGCTGATCAGGTGGTGCGTGAAGAGCGAGCCCGAGAGCGCTTCCCATTCCTGCGCGGCCTCGCTCGCGCCCGACGACGCGATGAAGACCTCGCCCTTCACCGACGGCGGCGTCACCGTGAGCTGGTACGCGGGGCCCTTCTGCGAGCCCTTCGCGCGCGAGAGGCCGGCCTCGCACGCGTCGACGATGGTGATGGTGAGGTCGGCGCCGCAGCGGCGGGCGAGCTCGCGCAATTCGTCCAACTCGAGGCGTGTGCCGGCGAGGTGCAATGCGCCGCCCTTGCCGTGCGCCGAGGCGAAGACCACCAGCTCGACGCGCTTGCCCGCGGCCTTCAGCTCGGCGACGCGGCCCTGCAGCTCGGCGAAGCGCTCGCGCACCTTGTCGGCGGCGGCGCGGCGGAGCACGAGGGCGCGCGAGGACTCCACGCTGCCCAGCTCGGTGAAGAGGTCGCGCAGGCGCTGGGCGTCTTCCTCGGCGTGCGAGAGCGGCGCCTCGTCGGGGTCGCCCAGGTCGCTGCCGAACGCGAGCAGCAGCCGCACCGGCGCCTCGCCCGCAAAGCTCGTCGCTCCCCACGAGAGGATGAGCGCCACGGCGAGACGGAGGATGAAGGCGCGCATCACGGCTTGTCGAAGCTCGACACCTCCACGGTGCAGCCGGGGCAGCGCGGTGATTCTCCGCGCTCGAGCGCGTCGACGAGTGGCTTCAGCTCGAAGGGCTGCTCGGAGAAGACGGTGAAGAAGGTGTCGGCGCCGCGCACGTCGTCGAGCACCGCGGAGTCGGGGAGGTCGGTCGTGCCCACGCTCACCGCCAGCGGCGCGGTCGCGGCGAAGGGCGCGACGATGGTCACCTTGCCGGCGCCGTCGCGCTCGAGCACCACTGCGAAGCCGTCGCGTGGGGCGTGCACCGAGAAGCGCAGGGCGTCGCCGGGGGCGAGCTTCGTGGACGAGGCGGCAGTCTCGACGCGGTCGCCACGCTTGAGCGCGATGCTCGAGAGGCCCTTGAAGTTCACACCGGTAGGATCCGGGTTGCGCGGCAGGAGGACGAAGAGCGCGACGGCGGCGGTGGCGACGAGGCCGAGTGCGGGGAGCCAGGCGCGCCGGGCGGGCTTCTTCTGCGCGCGGGCGTCGAGTTGACCGAGGAATCGCTCGGTCGGGCGCGCGGCGAGGAAGGCGGCGCGGTGGGCTTCGAGCGCCTGGAGTTGTTCGCGGCAGTGCGGGCAGGCGTCGACGTGGGCGCGGATTCCATCGGCCCAGTCTCCGGCTGAGGCGCTCTCGAGCGTGACGCGCGCGGGGCAGCCTTCGCGGCGGGTCGGGGCAAGCTCTCCCTCTCCCCTCGAGAGGGGAGAGGGCTGGGGTGAGGGGCCTTCAGCGCTCATGTCGACACCGTCTTCCGCGAAAACATTGTTTGCTGCGGCGCGCCCCTCACCCCGACCCTCTCCCCTCTCGAGGGGAGAGGGAGTTTCTGGGTCTTCACGTCGACACCTCCGTCAGCTCGGCGCCATACAGCCCGCGCAACTTCACCTCGGCCTCACGCAACTTCACGCCGACCGTCTTCCGCGAATACCCCGTCTGCTGCGCCACCTCTTCCTGCGTCATGCCGTCGACCCAGTGGAGCAACGCCATCTCGCGCGTCGTCGCCTCGAGCGTCACCAACGCCGAGCCCATGCAGAGCTTGTCTTCCACCGACGCATGGCGCGCCTCGGCCAGCCCGACGAATTCCTTGAGGCGCGTGAGCACCGAGTCATCGGTCGGCCGTCGCCGCTTGCTCGACTCGAGCGCGTCGAAGCAGATGCGCGTGGCGATGGCGTAGAGCCAGGGCAGCGGCTGCATCACGTCGTCCTTTCGGGTGCGGTGCGCGCGCAAGAACGTCTCCTGGAGCGCGTCGTTCGCGTCGGCGTCGTTGCCCATGAGCGTGCGGCAGCGGCGATGCACGAGCGCGCCGTATTTCTCGTACCAGGTCGAGAGCGTTCCATGGTCGTTCACACGATTCGCCCTCGATGACGGCCGAGCCTCGAAAAGTGGGAAGTCGAGCAGTGCACTTTGAGTGAATTCGGGGTCTTCGCGAACGGTAGAACCGCACCATGGCGAAAGCGGCGAAGAGCGTCGAGGCGCTGGTGGCGGCGGCGGAGAAGGCCCAGCAGGCAGGCAAGCCGGCGGACGCGGTGGCGGCGTTGCTGGACGCGTGGCGGCAGGCCCCGCATCGCGAGCTGGCCGATGCACTCGTCGCGCTGGGCGAGACGGTGGGCACGAAGGTCGACGCGAAGACGTGGGACGACGTGGCGGCGAAGAAGCGACCGGGAGACCTCTCGGCGTTGCTCGCGGCGATGGCGGGCGGCTCGGCGACCGTGCTGCGCGACCGGGTGACGGCGCTCGTGAAGTTCGCGCCCGACCCGCGCCTCGACCGCTTCGTCGCGCACACCTACGCGAATCCTCCGTTCACCAGCACCGGCGCGCGGCCGTTCTGGACGCAGCTGGTCGCGCTCGCGGGGCACCTGCGTGACGTGGCCGCGTGGGAGTCGCTCACCGCGACCAGCGCCACGTGGAAGGACAGCGTGCCGTGGCAGGCGTTCTTGAAGGGGC
This sequence comes from Myxococcaceae bacterium, assembly GCA_046351675.1. Classification (GTDB taxonomy): domain Bacteria; phylum Myxococcota; class Myxococcia; order Myxococcales; family Myxococcaceae; genus Archangium_A. The sequence continues at coordinate 231,671 of JAXLYB010000002.1, read as the reverse complement.
ACTACGAGCGGCTCGCGAAGGGACTCGAGCTGCCTTCGGTCACGTTGAGCGCCGAGGTGCTGGCGAAGGTCGCGGCCGCGAAGGGCGTGGTCAGCTCGGCGGCGGCGAAGGAGCGCTCCGCGCACGAGGCGAAGTCGACCACGCGGTTGATCGACGCGGTGCTGCAGAACCCGCTCGATGAGGCGGCGCGGCGGGTGTTGATGGATGCGCTCCTCGAGGCGGGAGACCCGCGCGGGGAGTTGATGACGCTGCAGGAGGCCGAGCGTGCGGGCACGGCGACCCCGGCGCAGAAGAAGCGCGTGAAGGAGCTGATCAGCGCGCACCTCGCGGAGTGGGTGGGTCCGCTGGCGGGGGTGATCAAGGACGCGGAGTTCTCGCGCGGCTTCCTCTCGCGCGTCGAGCTGAAGCAGGGCAACGCGAAGTCACTGCAGCTCGAGCTCGAGAAGGTCGCGGGAGATCCCCACTGGGCGACGGTGGAGCAGCTCGCCGGCCGCGGCGGCTACGAGATCACCATGCACCCGGTCATGAAGTCGCTGACCTCCCTCGAGGATCCGAGCTGCACCTTTACGCAATTGGCGGGGCGGCATCCCGGGCTGCGCAGCGTGAAGGGCGTGCGGCTCGATGACGACGCGCTGGCTCAGCTGCCGCGCTTCACGAAGCTCGAGGTGCTGTCGGGCGTGGCGTACCCGCACCTGCTCAGCGAGGTGCTCGCGCTCCCCGTGGTGCGGGGGCTGCGCTCGTTGCGGTTGGTGTTCGGCGTCGGCTTGTGGGCGCGCGAGGGCGGGCCGTCGCTCATCCCGCGGGCGCTCGCGACCGGGGTGCCCGAGGTGGCGGTGTTCGTGCTGCACTACGAGCCGAAGGACTGGGGGCTCGAGGTGCGGGTGACGGCGAACGAGGTGGCGCTCGAACTCGAGGTGCCGCCGAATCCGGGGTGGATTGAGCGGGTGCTCGTCACCGTGCGCGAGGTGCTCGGGGTGGTGCCGGCGGGGCGGAAGTTGGTCGCTCGGCCGGGGCGGAATGTGAAGGGGGCGCAGCTCGAGGAGCTTCGGGCGTTGGTGACGGCGCGGGGCGGGGTCGTTGAGTGAAGGAGTGATGGTTGGCCCCTCACCCCGACCCTCTCCCCGCTTTGCAGGGAGAGGGAGTTTTATTCGGGGACTGAGGTCAGTTTGCCTTCGTGCAGGCGCCACGCACCGCTGATGCCCTCGCGCGCGGCTTCGAGCCCGTCGAGCTTCGCCACGTTCGCGTCGTCTGACTCGCGGCAGAACAACACCAGCTCGCGCAGCCCCAGGTACACGCGCAGCGGCCCGTCGCCCGCGGCCTCGACCATCTTCTGCTGGTGCGAGCGCGTCAGCAGCCGCGCCGCGTCGTGGCCATCACCGTGCGCGAGCGCCCACAGCCCCGTCACCGAGTTCGACAGCCGCAGCGCGCCCTGCTCGAGCTCGAGCGAGCGCACCTCGGCGCCGCGCGTCTCGAGGTTCTTCCACGCGGCTTCGTCGAGCTCCTCGGCGCTGATGCTCAGCGCGCGCACCAGGCCCTCGGGCACGTAGAGCACCGCCTCGGGATCATCGAGCGCATAGAAGATGAGCAGCGACGCGGGACCTTCGCGGTGCACGCTGCCCTCGCCGCGCTCGAGGAACTGCGCGTCGCGCAGCACCGGCAGCACGCGCGCCAACAGCGGCACCTTGCCCGGCGGCAACCCCAGCGTGCGCTCGGCGAGGTCGCGCGCCACCAGCGTCACCGCCTCGTCGACGCCGCGGCCGACCTGCATCGCCTCTTCGAAGAGCCCGCGCAGGTCGAAGCGCGCCACCGCGCCCCGGCCGAGCCGAATCGTGAGCTGTCCCTTGGCGACCACGTGCGGCGTGCTCTGCGCGCGCAGCCGCTCGATGAGCGCGCGGGAGAAGTCGTCGAGCGTCGGCACCGTGGCGGGCGGCGTGTCTTCTTCGAGCTCGGCCAGCAGCACGCGCGCCTCGTCGTCGAGCGGGTCGTCGGCGAGCACCGCGTCGAGCAGCGAGCGCGCGCGGGCGAACTCCCCGCGGCGCAGCGCGACGACGGCGAGCGCCTTCATCGGCTCGGGGTCGCCGGGCTGCAGCGCGAGCGCCTGCTCGAGCGGCGCGACGGCCTCGTTCCACTTCTCGAGGGAACAGAGCGCGCGGCCGAGCGCGAGGTGGGCCTGCACGTCGCGCGGGAAGTCGCGGCGCACGGCCTCGAGAATCGGCAGCGCCTGCACCACGGCGTCGGCGTTGATCAGCGCCTGGGCCACGGTGGTGCGCAGCGTGGGACCACCTTCGCGTTGGGCGGCGCGCTGGAGCTCGTCGAGCTCCTGGTCGTTGAGGCGTTCACCCGCCCACACCTTCTGCCGAATGCGGTCCAGCTGCATCGCGGCGCACGCTAGCAAACCGTGTCCTGCCCTACACTTGGGGCCATGCTCCTCGCGCTCCTCGTGGTGGCAGCAGCGCCCAACCCGCTCGTCGGCTCGTGGCAGATGAACGGCGAGCCCTTCCTCACCCTCAACGCCAACGGCACCGGCTCGATGGAAGGCGACCCGCTCAAGTGGAAGAGCGACGGCTCGACGCTGACGTTGACCGACCCCGACGGAGAGGCCGACCGCCTGCCGTACCAGGTCAACGGCGACGTGCTGGTGGTGAACCTCGGCGGCATGCCGGTGCAGCTCACGCGCGCGGGCGGCAAGAAGAACAAGCCGGCCGCCGAGACCGTGGCGCCACCGGTCGCGCCGAAGGCCACGCCCGCGGGAAATGATCAGCTCAGCCGCCTGCTGCTCTCGTCGAACTGGTGCTGGCTGCGCTACTCGAACGGCAACAGCTACACCCAGAAGGTGCACTTCAACGCGAACGGCACCTGGCAGGACTTCAGCGAGTCCGACATCTATTCGAACAACGCGTACACGGGCACGGTGGCGCAGGCGACGGGCAACCGCACCAACGGCGGCCAGTGGGCGGTGAAGGGTGGCCAGCTGTACTTGAGCTCGCCCGAGAACCCGGTGCTCTCGCCGGTGCCGCTGACCATCACGCGCAACAGCAACGGCTACCCCATCATCAACGCCGACGGCCGCGAGTACTCGATGTGCAACTGAGCTGAAGCGCGTCGCGGAACTCGGTGCATACTGCGCGCCCATGAGCGCTCAGACGATTCGCAAGGTGACGCTGCTGAACGGCGACGGCATCGGCCCCGAGGTGATGGACGCGTGCCGCAAGATTCTCGAAGCGTCGAAGGCGCCGCTGGAGTTCGAGTACAAGGACGCGGGCTCGGAGATCGCCAACCGCTACGGCACCAACCTGCCGAACGAGACGGTCGAGGCCATCATGCGCAACGGCTGTGGGCTGAAGGGCCCGACGGCGACGGGCATCGGCGGCGGCCAGCAGTCGGCGAACGTGGCGCTGCGCAAGCGGCTCGACCTCTACGCGTCGCTGCGGCCCATCAAGTCGGTGCCGGGCGTGAAGACGCGCTACGAGAACGTCGACCTCGTGGTGGTGCGTGAGAACACCGAAGACCTCTACGCGGGCATCGAGCACATCGTGGTGCCGGGCGTCGTGGAGTCGCTGAAGATCATCACCGAGAAGGCGAGCACCCGCATCTGCCGCTTCGCCTTCGAGTACGCCGTGAAGAAGGGCCGCAAGAAGGTGAGCGCCGTTCACAAGGCGAACATCATGAAGCTGTCCGACGGCCTGTTCCTCGACTGCTTCCGCAAGGTGGCGCGCGACTTCCCGCAGATCGAGACCAGCGAGGTCATCGTCGACGCGCTGTGCATGCAGCTGGTGAAGAGCCCCGAGAAGTTCGACGTGATGGTGATGGAAAACCTCTACGGCGACATCATCTCGGACCTCTGCTCGGGCCTGGTCGGCGGGCTGGGCGTGGTGCCGGGCGCGAACATCGGCGCCTCGTGCGCGGTCTTCGAAGCGGTGCACGGCACGGCGCCCGACATCGCGGGCAAGGGGTTGGCGAACCCGACGGCGCTGCTGATGTCGACCGTGATGATGCTCGAGTGGCTCAACCTCGACGCGCACGCGCAGCGCATCGAGAAGGCGGTGATGAAGGTGTACGCCGAGGGCAAGGTGCGCACCGGTGATCTCGGCGGCAAGAACAACACCGTGGAGTTCACCAACGCCATCATCGGCGCGATGAGCTGATCAGCCCCGGGAGCCGCAGTGTCGAACGACCACCGCTCGAACGTTCGCAAACAGGTCGGGCTGTTGGTGAAGCTGGCCCACAAGGGCCTCGACGAGTTCGCGTCGAAGTACGCGACCAACTTGTCCGACGGCGGCATGTTCATTCGCACGCGGGAGCCGAAGCCCGTCGGCACCGAGCTGAACTTCAAGGTGGAGATCGCCTCGGGGCAGCGCGTGCTGCAGGGCACGGCCATCGTGCGGTGGGTGCGCGGGGAGAATGATCCCGGCGGGCCCGCGGGCATGGGGCTGCAGTTCGTCACGCTCGACCCCGCGTCACGCGAGCTGGTCGATCGCATGCTCGGGAAGCCGGCGGCGCGGCCTCCAGCGCCTCCTCCTCCGCCCAGCGCGCCTCCGGCCGTGGAGCTCGACTCGCTCTTCACCTCGGCGACGTCGGGCATCGTGCCGCCGCCGCGGCCGGCGCAGGAAGACGTGGGCTCGCTCTTCACGGCGGAGACGTCGGGGGTGATTCCTCCGCGCGCTGAGCCGGAGCGGCCTGATCAGGAAGACGTCGGGTCCCTCTTCACCGCGGAGACGTCGGGGGTCATTCCTCCGCGCACCGCGACCTATGGCGTCGTGCCTGCGACCGCTGCGCCTCCCGCAGTTCCAGCCGCCGGTCCGCGCACCGCGGCCTACGGCGTCGTGCCCGCGACCGCTCAGCCTGCGCCTGGGACCGGCGGTGCTCCGTCGCCTGGAGCTCCTGCCGCGACCTCGGCCCCGCGCGCTGCGACGGCGGGCGCTCCGACGCCTAGAGTTCCTCCCGCGACAGCGGCCCCGCGTGCTGCTGCGACGTCGGGAGTTGCGCCGACCGCGGGTGCTCCAACGCCTGCAGTTCCTCCCTCAGCCTCTGCGACCGGAGTTCCGCCTGCGACACAAGGTGCTCCGACGTCTGGAGTTCCTGCCGCGACATCGGCCCCGCGCGCTGCGACGCCGGGAGTTGCGCCTGCGACCCCAGGTGCTGCGACGCCTGGAGTTCCTGCCGCGACATCGGCCCCGCGCGCTGCGGCGACCGGAGTTCCGCCTGCGACACAAGGTGCTCCGACGTCTGGAGTTCCTTCCGCGACATCGGCCCCGCGCGCTGCGACGCCGGGAGTTGCGCCTGCGACCCCAGGTGCTGCGACGCCTGGAGTTCCTCCCGCGACATCGGCCCCGCGCGCTGCGACGCCGGGAGTTGCGCCTGCGACCCCGGGTGCTGCAACGCTTGGAGTTCCTGCCGCGACATCGGCCCCGCGCACCGCGACGCCGGGAGTTGCGCCTGCGACCTCGGGTGCTGCGACGCCTGGAGTTCCTGCCGCGACATCGGCCCCACGCGCTGCGACGCCTGGAGTTGCGCCCGCAACATCGGCTGCCTCGCGCGCCGCGAGTGCCGGAGTTGCGCCTGCAGCACCAGCGGCTCCAGCGCCAACGCCTGGCGTTGCGGCCGCGCCGCCCGCCACGGCTCTCGCGCCTGGAGTTGCTTCGGCACCCGCTGTCCCGCGCGCCGCGACGCCTGAAGTTCCGCCTGTGAGCCCCGCGGCTCCGCCTGGCGTTGCGCCCGCGACGCAGGCTGGTCAGGCCGCTGGCCCGCGCGCAGCGACGGCTGGAGTTGCACCTGCCCCCGCTCCCACGAGTGCACCGGCTGACGGCTCGCGCACCGCCGCGTACGGAGTCGTGCCCGCGCCGGCCGCACCCGTGCCAGAGAGTCCGCGCACCGCCGCGTACGGGGTCGTGCCCGCGACCGAGGCTCCGCCCGCGCCCGACGCCGACGAGCCCGCCGACTTCAGCTCCTTCTTCACCGCCGCAGCGCCGCCTCCGCCTCCCGCGGTGGCTGCCGAGGAAGAGGCGCCCCTCGACGTCGACCCGTCCGACATCTTCTCGGACGCGACCGCCGACACCGACCCGTCACGCGACATCGAGCTCGACCTCGACTCACTGCTGTCCGACACCACCGCGCCGGCCGAAGACATTCCCTTCTCCTCGGGGCCGTCGGGCTTCGACGTCGACCTCGAGCAGCTCGAAGCGGTCCCCGCCGCGCCTCCGCCGGCGCTCGCGCCCTCCGCGCCAGTCCTCGCTCCGAAGCTCGAAGGTCCGCCGCCCGCGCTCGAGACGGCGCCCGTGCCGGCCGGCCCGGTGTACCTCAAGGACGTGAAGGTCGGCGGCGACGCCACCGGCGCGCTCATCGGCATCGACCTCGGCACGACGAACTCCGCGGTCGCGGTGCTCAACAAGGGCCGCCCGCACATCGTCGTCTCGCGCGATGGCTACAACACGATTCCCTCGGTGGTCGCGCTCACCACGCAGGGCCGCCTCCTCATCGGCCACCGCGCGAAGCAGCAGATGGTGCTCAACCCGACGCAGTCCATCACCGGCGCCAAGCGCCTCGTGGGCCGCGACTTCGACAACGCCACCGTGCAGCAGGTGAAGGAACGCGCGCACTTCTCCATCGTCGCCGGCCCCGATCGCCGCGCTGCCGTGAAGCTGGGCGGCAAGGTGCTCTCGCTCGACGAGGTGCAGGCGCTGGTGCTCAAGGAATGCCGCGACTTCGCCGAGCAATCACTGGGCACGCCCGTCACGCGCGCGGTGGTGACGTGCCCGGCGTACTACTCCGAGGCGCAGCGCGAGGCGGTGCGGCGCGCGGGCGCGATGGCCGGCCTCAAGGTCGAGCGCGTGCTGAACGAGCCCACCGCCGCCGCGCTCGCGTTCGGCATGGGCCGCGACCTGACGAAGACCGTGCTCGTCTACGACCTCGGCGGCGGCACCTTCGACGCCACGCTCCTCAAGCTCGACAAGAACGTCTTCGAGGTGCTCGCGACGGGGGGCGACGTGTTCCTCGGCGGCGTCGACTTCGACGCGCAGGTCGTGAAGCTCCTGCTCGATCGCTACACCTCGTGGCACAAGCGCCCGTTCGGCGGCGACCGCATCGCGCTCTCGCGCATCAACGAGGTCGCCGAGAAGGCGAAGATGGCCCTGTCCGAGCGCACCAGCTTCGACGTGCACCTGCCGATGCTGGAGATGGACGGCGGCCAGCCGCTCGACCTGCGCACCACCGTCACGCGCGCCGAGCTCGAGGCCGCGTGTGGCGAGCTGGTCGACCGCACCATCCAGGCCGTGCAGGACGTGCTGCTCGACGCGCGCCTCAAGCCCGCGCAGGTCGACGACATCATCCTCGTCGGCGGGCAGAGCCGCATGCCGCTGGTGCGCGAGAAGTTGAAGGCGGTCTTCAAGAAGCCCGCGCACGCGTCGGTCAACGCCGACGAGGCCGTCGCGCTCGGCGCCGCGCTGTACAGCGGCACCCTCGACAAGGTCTCGCCGCTGGTGCTCATCGACGTGGTGCCGATGACGGTGGGCGTCGGTCGGCCGGGCGGCGTGTTCCACCGGCTCATCGAGCGCAACACCGCGCTGCCCGTCACGAAGTCGTTCGGCCTCTCGACCCAGAAGGACGGGGAGACCGAGCTCGAGGTGCTCGTGTACCAGGGCGAGGACTCGAACGTGGCGGGCAACGAGTTCCTCGGCTCGGTGTTGATCACCGGGTTGCCGAAGGGGCCCGCGGGCGCGGTGCAGGTGGCGGTGACGCTGTCGCTCGACGCCGAGTGCGTGCTGCGCGTCGAGGCGCGGGAGTTCAAGACGCGCTCGGTGGTGCGGGCGACGTTGGCCACGCGCTACACGAGCGAAGAGGCGGCGCAGAAGCTCGGCATCACGGCTGAGAAGGCGGCCGCGGTGAACAAGGAGCGCGGTGAAGAGCTCGAGAAGCGCGCGGGTGGGTTCTGGGCGACGCTGAAGGGGCTGTTCAAGCGCTGAGGCGACTCCAACGCCCGACGCTTCTCTCCTCACCCCGACCCTCTCCTCTGAAGAGCTGAGGATTGATCACATTTCCTGAGCCAAGGACCAGCCTTCCGCGACTTGCTGCAGTGCACGGAGCGCTCGCCAGAGGATGAGTAAGCCGGGTGGTCCGTTCTGCGGCAGGTGACCGCCGTAGCGAGCGAGTGCGGTGGTGAATTCGCGCGCTGTAGCGTTCGGCTTCAGGCGCTTCTTCGCGACGAGCACTGCGATTTCGGCGTCTGTCGCGACGGACTCGGCTGGGCTGTCGTCCGCCGTTCGGTCGATGAAGCGCAGGACGAGAAGCCGCCACGCGACGATGGCAAAAACACCGAGCGCGTTGAGGAGCGCGGGGCCGCTCTCGAGCCTTTTGTCTTCGTACTTGCAGCCCGTCTTGAGCGCTTTGAAGTATTCCTCGATGAGCCATCGCGTTCGGTAGAAGTCGACGACTTGCTCAGCATCGGTCGCTGAATCGACGGGCTCGGTCGTGAAGAGGAGCCACTCGACCGCCTTCTCGCCTGGAGGCGCATCGACCTCGCCGACGTGCACCACGTTGAGGCGAAGCTCTTTGGGCAAGTCAGACGACCGGAGAGCTCTCTGCGGCCGTCGCAGCGTCAGCTCGCCGGAGCGAATCTCAACCTGCGTCGTGCGCGCCTGGCGATTGCCATGCGAAGTCTTTGGGAGGTGCGCGAACGGATTGTGACGCTCCGAGAGGTCGACCTCTCGCTTCGAGCGCAACGGAAGCGTGCGAGCGGATTCGAGGACGTTCTGTGTGCCGCCGCCTTCGAGTTTCACAACTCGGTTTGACGACGCGCGAACGATGAAGTGCATCCCTCGCTGCGCCCGCGTCGCGAGGCTCTCGTAGATATCGCCCTCGCGGTCCTCGACGTGGATGAGCACCGTCGAGTTCGACACGAGCTCTTCGACGGCAAGCGACTGCTCCAACCAACGGTCGGACTCGAGCTCCTTCTCGTTGCGTCGCGCTTCCGTCGTGCGCTTGCCCTTCTTCTTCGTGCGCATCCACGTGTCGAGCGCGAGCAATCCAAGAGGTTGCCGCACACCATCCGCGGAAACAGCGAGACACGCGTGGGCATAGAAGCCTTGCTGCGAGCGGTCGACGATTCCGAGTCCGTCTCGCTCTCCGTCGAAGACGAACGATGTCGTGTCGTGAATGGCCAGCGCGCGCTTCGCGACATCGACGCGTCGGACCGTGTTGCTCACGTGGCCGGCGACGACGGTGCCCAGGTCAATGCGCTCGTTACCGAAGAACCGGTACGTGCCTTCGAGCTGCGACGGGTTTCGAAACGACTCGGGCAGGCTCGCCTTCGGGTCCACCTCGAGCTGTCTCGCAATCCTCACGACTCGGTCGAGAAGACGAAGGTCGGGAAACTCGCAGTCTCGGAACTCGTCGTGAATCGGAGGAAGTGCGTGCATTTGCGAGCGAGATCATGCCCGCGCGCGATTCACAAGTTGTGTTGGATCGTCAGCTCTGAAGAGGAGAGGGCGCTACGACTTCGGGAAGCTGAGCTGGAAGACGGCGCCGCCGCTTTCACGGTCTTTCACCACCACATCGCCGCCGTGTGCTCGCGCCACGAGCCGCACCAGGTACAGCCCCAGCCCATGCCCGCGCCGACCGCCGCTCTCCTTGAGCTTGAGCGAGCCGAACATGTCGAACAGCTCGCCCTTCAAGAAGTCAGGCACCCCGGGTCCCCGGTCGGCGACCGACACCAGCACCGCGTCGGCGGTGGGCTCGATGATGACGTCGACCTTCCCGCGCGTGTGGCGGAACGCGTTGATCAACAGGTTCTCGAGCGCGCGCTTGAGCAGCTTCGCGTCGGCGTTCAACGTGACGCCCGGCGGGGACACCACCGCCACGTCGATCTTCCCGTCGAGCGCCGCGGCCTTGAGGGTCTGCACCACTTCCTCGGCGAGCTCCTTCGGCTCGAACGTCGAGCGCTCGAGCTGCAGCTCGCCCTTCTCGAGCATGCGCACCTTGAGCAGGTCGCTGACGCCTTCCATCACCCGCTTGAGCGCGTTCTTCCCGAGGTTGAAGAGCTCGCGCTCGCTCTCGGGAATCGAGCTCTCCATCAACTGGAACGCGCTCGACACCGCGGTGAGCGGGTTGCGCAGGTCGTGCACCAGCAGCGCCGTGAGGTCGTCCTTGAGCGCCTGCAGCTGGCTCAGTGACTCGAGCTGCTGACGAATGAGCCGTTCCTGCCGGCCGAGGCGCACGAAGTTCTGCACGCGCAAGACGAGCTCTTTGCGGTCCATCGGCTTGGCCAGGTAGTCATCGGCCCCGGCCTCGAGCCCCTGGTTGCGGCTCTGCTGGTCGTGGAGCGCGGTGAGCAACAGCACGTAGATGGGGTTCTTCGCGCGTTCCCGCAGCTTCGGCACCGCTTCCATGCCGGTCATGCCGGGCATCATCACGTCGATGACCACCACCTCGATGTCGTGCTGGCCGACCAGCTCGATGGCGGTGGGCGCGTCGGGCGCCTCGAAGACCTCGTACTTCTGCGCGAGCGTGACCTTCACCAGACGGCGAATGATCTCGTCGTCGTCGACCACCAGCACCCTGGGGCGCTCGAGACTCATCGGTGCGCTCGTCTGAAAGGACTCTTCGGCACGACCGTGATTCTCCCTCAACTCAGCGCCGCAACAGCACGCCTTCGAGGAAGAAGGCGATGACCGCGAGCGTGATGAGCCACGTCCACAGCGGGGTGGTGCGCTCGGCCCCCGCGCCGCCCGCGACGCGCACCGAGTCTTCGCCCAGCCAGGCGCTCAACGAGTCGACCGGGTGCCGCGCGAGGTTGCTCGCGCCCGGGTCGATGGCCGCGGCGAACCCGAGGTTGGGCAGCGCCACGCCGCGCGCGTCGACCACGGTGTACGCGCCGGGCTCGGGCAGCGGCCCACCGCTGAACTGCGACGTCTGCGGCACCGCGGTCAGCGCGACCTCCAGCCCCGAGGGAGCGCGCGCATACGCCGGCGACTGCCCCTTCTCCGGCGCGAGCACCACGCCCGCCCCGACGCGCGCGTGCACCTCTTCGCGCTCGTCGAGGGTGCCGGTGAGCCACGCCGCCACGCGCTGCATCAGCGGCAGGAACGAGGTGCGAATCGGCAGGTCGGACCAGTCGCGGTCGACGGTCGAGGCGTAGACGAAGACGCGGCCCTTGCCCTGGCGCGCGGCGAGGAAGACCGGCGCGCCGTCGTCCATCGTGCCGAGCACCTCGGTCTCCACGCCCGACGCGTCGCCCTCGAAGAGCGCGTACCGGTAGAAGCGCGTCGACAACAGACCTTCGCGCGCGCGGCCCTGGAACGGCGCCATCACCGGGTGGTTCAACGACACCTGCGAGAGGCGCGCGGCGCGGGTGGCGGCGTCGACGGCGTTCGGCTCCACCGCGGTCTTCATCACGCGCAGCTTGCGCGGCAGCACGGTCGCCATCGCGAGGTTCCACGCGTCGGGGTCGACGCGGTCACCGACGCTGATGAAGAGGCCTCCGCCCTGGCTCACGAAGTCGGCGAGCGCGCGCACCGTGTCGGGCGGCGGCGGCTCGGCGTTGAGCAGCAGCACCACGTCGTAGTCGCTCAGCTTCTCGCGCCACGCGGCGTCGGCGTCGCGCACCACCGCGCGCACGGGCGAGCCGCTCGCGCTCAGCGCTGCCTCGGTGAAGAAGGCCTCGTCGCGGTACTTCTGGGCCGAGGGCGCGCCGTTCACCACCAGCGCCGTGAGGGGCCGCGGCACCGAGAGCACCACGCTGCGCGCGTCGTCGTCGGGCAGCGCGTCGGGCTCGAGCTTGCCGGTGACGGTCGCCACGCCGCCCTTCTCGAAGCGCCACGCGAGCGTCTTCTGGCTCGTGCCGTCGGCGGCGACGTCGACGAAGCCCTTCTGCACCACCTCGCCGTTCACCTCGAGCTGCAGCTCGACGTCGTGCGCGGCCTCGTTGGAGAAGTTGCGCACCGTGAAGGTGAACTGCCACGCGCGGGGCCCGAGCTGCGGGGCGGCCTCGGCGCGCACGTCGATGATGGCGCGGTTGGGCAGGTCCTTCCCCTTCGCCACGTCGCGCACCACCACCTCGGGCTTCAAGTGCTCGCCCTTGCTGCTGGTGCCGATGGGCGGCGCGGCCTCGAGCTTGAGCGAGCCCTGCGTCAGCGCGCTCACCAGCACCAGGCGGCGGTTGGGGAGCGGCGACTCGTCGAGTGAGCGCACGGCCTGCTCGAGGCACTGGTTCAGGTCGACGCTCTCGAACTGCGGCTTCGCGTCGTCGAGCGCGCTGATCAACCGCGTGCGCTCGAAGCCCAGCGGGCCGATGGTCTGCGGGGTGCGGGTGCAGATGACGACGGTCGCGGGCTCTTCCGCGCTCAGCTCGCGCAGCGCGCCCTTCGCCTCGTCCTTCGCGACGTCGAACAGCCGCGTGCCGTCGGACCACCGCATCGCGAGCGAGGTGTCGAGCACGATGGCGGTCGCGGCCAGTCCCCTCCGCGTGTCGAGCGTGCCCGAGGCGTCGAACGAGGGCCGGGCGAGCGCGATGGGCACCGCGAGCAAGAGCAGCGTGCGCAGGATGTAGAGGAGCAACCGCTTCAGGCGCAGGCGCGAGGCGGTGCGGCGCTGGCTGCGCAACACGAAGTCGAGCGCGGCGAACGGCACCTCGCGCGGGCGGCGCCGGTCGAAGAGGTGCACCAGCAGGGGAATCAGCGCGGCGAGCGTGCCGAGCAGGAACAGCGGCTGCGCGAAGCTCACAGGCGGCCCCCGCGGCGCGCGAGGAACCTGAGCAGCGCCTGATCAATCGCCTCGTCGGTGCGCACCAGCTGGTAGTCGCAGTCGGCCGCGCGGCACGCGTCGCGGGTCTGGTCGAGGAACTTGTTGAACTCCTCGAGGTAGCTTTCCTTGATTTCCCGCGGGTTCACCTCGACGCGGCGCTCGTCTTCCATCGAGAGGAAGAGCGTCGGGTCTTCCCACGGGAAGGTGAGCTCGGCCGGGTCGACGAGGTGGAACACCGCCACGTCGTGCTTGCGCGAGCGCAGCGCCAGCACCCGCTTCAGCGCGTCGGCCCGCTCGTCGAAGAAGTCAGAAAACACGCACACCAGGCTGCGGCGCGGCAGCTTCTCGGCGAGCGTGTCGGCGGCGGCGCTCAGGTCGGTCGGCCCCGACGCCTTCGCGCCCTCGAGCGCGTCGAGCACCGCGCCGAGGTGGGTGGCGGCCGCGCGCGGGGGAATCTCGGCGAAGCGGCCCTGCGCCACGAGCGCGACACCGGCGGCGTCTTGCTGCCGCACCAGCAGGTGGCTCAGCGTCGCGGCCATCACGCGGCTGACGTCGAGCTTGCTCAAGCCCGTGGTGCCGAACGCCATCGAGCCCGAGGTGTCGACCACCATCACCGCGCGGAGGTTGGTCTCGTGCTCGAAGCGTTTGACGTAGTACTTGTCGAACTTGCCGAACGCCTTCCAGTCGAGGTGACGGAGCTCGTCGCCCGGCGCGTATTCCTTGTGCTCGGCGAACTCCACGCTCTGGCCCTGGTGCGGCGACTTGTGGAGGCCCGAGAGCACGCCCTCGACCACCGCGCGGGCCCGCAGCTTGAGACCGGCGATGCGGGACAGGGTGGCGGCGTCGAGCAACATCTCGCAGGCAGTCCTACACCACTTCATTCCTCCGGGCGGTGGCGGTGACCAGCCGAACGTCTTTGAAGAGGCTCGACGGCTCGGACGCCAGGCGCTGCGCGAGCGTCGCGAGGTCGTCGTCGTGCGCCACCTCGAAGCCGAAGCCGTGGAGCAAGCCACGCATCTGCCGGGCGGTGAACGCCGAGCGAAACGGTTCCCCGAGCAGGCCGAGCACCAGGCCGGCGAACTTCCGCACCAGCGAGGGCGACGTGTAGAGGATGACGAGGTGGCTGCCAGGCGCCGAGCGCTCGCGGAGCACCCGCAGGGTGGCCTCGATGTCGGCGCGCTCGAGGTACATCACCACGCCTTCCCAGACCCAGGTGGTCGGCCGGGTGGCGTCGTGGCCCGCGGCAGCGAGCGCGGTGTCGAGCCGGTCGCGCGTGAAGTCGACGGGCACGAAGCGCAGCTCGCGCGCGGTGGGGGTGAGCGTCGCGGCCCGTTCCTGCTTGCGGCGCTGCGAGTCGGGGTGGTCGACCTCGAAGACGGTGGCGTCGGCCAGCTCGGGCATGCGCCACGCGCGACCGTCGAGCCCGGCACCGAGAATCACCACCTGCGGCGCGGCGGCGGCGCGAATCGCGTCGTCGATGGCCACCGTGCGCGGCACCATCATCTTCACGCGGCCCTCGAGCATCTTGCGCCCCAGCCGCTCGCGGAGCCCGTGCGGCGTCGCCCCGCTGCGCAGCTGCTCGACGCGCTGACGGGCGTCGTGGGGCAACAGCGTCAGCACGGTGGGGTCGGCGAAGCGGCCGACGCTCGTGCGGCCGTGTGCTGCGGCGCGGGCGGCGGCGACCATCACCGCGGTTTGACTCTCGGTTCCAGGCTTCACGTGGACCTCCTCGGGTGGCGGCGGCGGGTGGGCTCGGGCAGGCCGTGCTCGAGCTGCGCGAGCGCGTCGCGAAGCTGGGGGAGCAGTGGCGGCGGTCGCTTGTGCCGCAGCCAGCGCTCGAGCACCGTGGTGACCGCGGTGACGGCCGTCGCGGCGACGAGGGCCGGGTAGAGGTCTTTGTGCAGGTCGAGGCCGGTGCGCTCGGCGATGGCCTGAGCGAGCGCCTGCTGCGCCGCGTGCTCACCCTTCCACAGCTCGGCGCGCACCGAGGGGTGGTCGAACACCAGCAGCGTCGCCTCGCGGCTCTCGGGGGAATCGTTGAGCACCAGCTGCTCGTACGGCGCGATGAGGGCCGCGGTGAGCGCCGGCCACAGCGGCTCGTCGCGGGGGCGGCTGCGGAGCACCTCGGCCGACTGCTGGGCCCGCTCGACGCCGCGGTCGGCCAGCGCCTCGTACTTGTTGGCGAAGTAGTTGCTGAAGGTGCGCCGCGACACGCCCACCGCGTCGACGATGTCGTCGGTGCGCACGCGCTCGAGGCCGTGCTGCTTGGCCAGGCGCAGCGCCGCGAGGCTCAGCTCCCCGCGCAGCGACTGCTTCTTGCGCTCGCGCAAGCCCGGCTGGGGCGCGGAGGGGCGGGGCGGGGGTCGGCGGGTCATGGCGTGGTCAGACCATGAAACGTGCCCACTGTGCAAGTTTGCCCACTGCGCAAAATGATGGGTGGGGTGCGACAGGGTGCTGCAGGCCGTGGCGTGAACGCTGGTTCTCCGCGCTTCGGGGGTACACTTCGGCCCGTGTTCACCCCACGGCGCGAGGTCGTTCGCGCGAAGAGTGGAACGCTGCACGAGACGCCGCTGCCGCTGCTCCTCCACGCGCTGCTGAGCGAGGAACGCTCGTGCACGCTCGAGCTGAAGCTGCGCAACCTCGAGAAGCGGGTGCACTTCGAGAACGGCGTGCCGGTGGGCTGCGAGTCGAACCTGCTCCACGAGACGTTCGGCAAGGCGCTGGTCGCGAAGGGCAAGCTCACCGACGAGCAGCTGCACGCGCTGAACGCCGAGAGCGCGGCGGTGGGCAAGCCGCTCCAGTTGCTGGTGGTCGAGAAGAAGCTGATCAACAGCTTCGAGCTCTTCAAGCTGCTGCAGCAGAACCTCGCGCACACCCTGCTCGACGCGTTTCGCTGGGTCGAGGCGAAGTGGAAGCTGGTCGACCTCGACGAGGTGCTGACGCCCATCAAGATGAACACCGCGCAGCTGGTGTACCTCGGCGCGGCGCAGCTGCCGGTGGAGCTGCTCGACGCGCACTTCAAGCTGCCCGACGACCAGGTGCTGGCGCTGCTGGTCGACGACGTGAGCGAAGAGCTGAAGCTCCCCGCGAAGGACCTGCGGCTGGTGCAGGCGCTCAAGAAGCGGCCCACGGTGGCGACGGTGCTCTCGCTGCCGAACACCCAGCGCGACGACCTGCGCCGCAAGCTCTACGCGCTGTGCGTGCTCGAGTTGGTCGACGACGCGAAGGTGGCTGACGCGCGGCCGAAGCGCTCGAGTCCGTCGGGGCTCACGCAGCTCCCGGTCGAGCCGATTCCCGCGCCCGCCGCCTCTCCACCCGTCGCCGCGCCCAAACCGGTCGACGACGAGGCGCTGCTCTCGGCGCTGGCGACCGAGTTCCTCGCGTACCGCAGCAAGGACGCGTTCGACCTCCTCGCGGTGACGCCCGAGACGCCCATCGCCTCGCTGAGCACCGCCTTCCTCGCGAAGGCCAACGCGCTCTCGCCGGCGAAGTTCCACCACCCCGACGCGCGCAACCGGGCCGAGCAGCTGCTGCTCGCGTACGCCCGCGCCTACGGAGCCCTCGTCGAGCCCGAGCAGCACGCGCTGCACCGCAAGCGGCGGGAAAACGCGCTCGCGAAGAAGAAGGGTGGGCCTGACCCGTCGCGCGCCGCGGAGCACTTCAAGATTCGCACCGAGCTGCTCGACGCGAAGTCGCAGTTCGACGAGGGCAAGAAGCGGCTCGAGCAGGGCCAGGTGAAGAGCGCGGTGGAACACTTCGAGTACGCCGCCGACATCGAGCCGACCGGCCGCACCCTGGCGTGGTTGGCGCTGGCCCGCTTCCGGCTGAACCCCGACTTCGCCGCCGAGAAATCGCTCGAGGCGCTGGCCGACGCGTGCGCGCGCGACCCGCAGTGCGAAGACGCGTGGGCCTTCCGTGCCGACCTCGCGCTCTCGCTCAGCCGCCGGGACGAGGCCATCGAGGCCTACCGGCATGCCAGCCGGTTGAACCCCGCGCAGGGCCGGTATCAGAACGCGCTGCGGGGACTGGGCGGGAAGCGATGACTGCGCTAGGGAAGCGCGTCAGATTGCCTCACTGATCAGAAGCTCCACTTCAACCTGGGAGACACCGATGAGCATCACCAGCCTGCGGAACCTCGAGAAGCGCTTCCTCACCGACACCAAGATCACCGCCGACGAGGCGAAGCTGATGCTCGACGCCACCAAGGATTACGGCGGCGTGAGCAAGGGTGAGAAGGCCGAGCTCAAGGCGATGCTCTCGCGCAACGCCGACAAGCTCGACCCCGCGGCGAAGACGATGATCGAGAAGTTCCTCGGCCTCGGTGACATCACCCCGCCCACGCCCCCGGCCAACGCCGAGGTGATTCGCGCGGTCAACGGCACCAACAAGGCGAGCTTCGAAGACGACACGGTGTTCCTCGGCCGCGACGGCAAGGTGCACGGCGAGTCGAACGTGCCCGCGTACACCCGCAGCTACGACGCCACGAAGGAAGGGCCGCTGCGCAACCGCCACGGCTCGAGCGTGCCCGCGTCGAGCGTCATCAAGCCCGAGGACCTCGCGGCGGCGCAGAAGAACTCCCCCGGCCAGGCGCTCGACGCCGCGGCGAAGGCGTTTGGCGTGCGCGTCGACGGCTTCGAGGCGATGGCGAACTCGAAGGACTTCTTCAACCCCGACGCCGACTTCTGGTGGGGCAAGTGCCACGCGTGGACCTGGTCGTCGCTGTCGACCGAGATCGACAAGCTCGTCGACGTGCCCGGCCCGGTGGGCGAGCGCGGCCTGTGGGTGGGCGGCCAGTTCATGTCGCGCGCCGACCTCGGCAACTGGATGATGGCGGTCGCTGACAAGATCTCCGTCAACGACGGCAACCAGCTCTTCGACTCCAACCTGAGCGCGGTCGACCTCCTCAAGGGCACGCAGCAGTACCTGATGAACAACGGCGGCGGCGTCGTGGCCGACGTGTTCAACGACAAGAAGAAGGGCCACAAGGAAGTCTGGAACCAGCCCTTCGTCAGCTCCGACCTCACCACCACCACGCTCAAGCCGGAGGTCGCCAAGCAGCTCATCGACCAGGCGACGAAGGACGGCGTGACCGGCGGCGCGAGCGTCAAGCAGGTCAACATCGTCGGCACCTACGGCGTCGAGGTCAGCGACGACCACGAGGGCGATCCGGGCCGCAGCTCGAAGAGCTGGAACATGTACGCCGTCTGCGACGCGAACGGGAAGGTGCTCACCGCGTACATGGCCGACGACGAGAAGCTCAAGACGATGACCAACCTGCCGACCACCTACACCGACGACGTTCCGGACTACTTCTGGAAGCCGACGCTCGGCGCGGTGAACGACACGCTCGCGGGCAAGCCCAACAGCACCGTGAACTGGAACGAGCACGGCAAGGAGTTCGGCTTCTTCGTGCAGACCGTGCTCAAGAAGGGCGTGCCGGCCACCACCCGCAAGGCGTTCGAGGCCGACTTCGCGGCGCTGCCCGCGGGCAACGTCGCCCCGGCCCGGGCGCAGGAACTCGCGCAGAAGTACCCGGGCGTCGCCAACGCGTACTCGCCCGACCAGTGGCGCAGCATCTTCGAGGCGCGCGGCTTGAGCTCGCAGGCGTTCGGCGCGGCGTGGCCTTCCTGATCAGCTGATCAGCCGAGCGGTTCGACTTCGGGCGTGGCCTCCTTCGTGGACGCCACGCCCGTGTCATGTCGGGGGTCATGTCCGGGGTCATGCCTGGCTCCCGTGCTTGCGCCGCGACCACTGCTCGCCGCGCCGTTCCCACCGGTCAGAGCCGCCGGCGAACTCGACCACCTCGAGGTGCGCGAGCGGCTCGGCGTGCAGCAGGTTGACGCGCTCGGCGGCGGAGAACGCGTCGAGGAAGCCGAGCACCCGCAGGCGAAACGGCACCGGGCCGCGGCGCAGCGGCTCGGCCAACGACAGCGGCACCGAGCGCAGCGCCTCGAGCCGCGCGAACACCGGGTGCGTGAGGAAGCGCCACAGCGCGGCGTCGTCGGTGTGTTGCATCGCGCGCAGGTCGAGCTCGCGCACGCCTGACCACGCCGGGTCACCGTGGAGCCGCAGCGCGTGCGTGCCGCTCAGCGTGCCCGCGGCGACGGCGCCACGCTCGAAGCGGAGGCCGTCGGGCCGCAGCGCCACCGTCAGCGCGCCGAGCCACCGCCGGCCGTGGGTCTGCACCAGCGCGCGCACCCGGGCCGACTGCTCGGGCGCCAGGCGCGCGTCGGCCTCGACGGCCTGCAGCACGAGGAATTCCCCGAGGGGATCGCCGCGGGCGCTCAGTTGATCTGCCAACACCAGCCGCTCCTCGGGGCTCGTCACCGCGAGTGGCGGCGGCGGCGCCGGGAGGTGCACCGGCTCCCTCGGCGGAACCGACAGCGGGAGCGCGCCGGTGACGCGCGTGACCTGCCACTGCAGCCAGCGCCGGTGCGCGGGCGTGGAATGGCGCTGCGCCTCGACCAGCTGCGGCAGCCAGCCGCGCGTGCGCGGGTCACCCATCGCGGCGAGCAGGCTGAAGACCCGCTGCCACAGGGGGCGGAAGCGTGGCGCGGCGAGGTCCATCGCGGCGTGCAGCTCGAGCGCGGCGCGCAGGCCGTTGGCGAGGCGCGGGTCGGCGCGAAAGCGGGCCAGCCCCTCGAGCTGCGAGAGGAAGAGCGGTGACGCGGCGGGCGCGAGCGAACGCACCAGCAGCGGCACGTCACGCGAGCGTCGCGCGGCGCAGCGCTCGAGCCACCAGCGCGCGAACGCCGGCGCTTCGAAGTGGGGAATGTCGGCGCCAGGGGTGGGTTCGGTCGCGAGCTCGAGCCTCAGGGCCAGCTGCTCGCAGCGACACGACCGCCACAGCTCCAGCGCCATCGAAACGGCGCGTTGCATGGTGGCGGCCTCCCGAACATGCGACGCCCGACGCCGCGCGCGGCAGCGGCCTGACGCGTGGACAGGCGGCCCACACCCGTGACAAGTCGCCGCCCATGAACAAGACCCTCGTGGCTGTCGCGGTGGTGGTGGTGTTTGCGGGTTGCCGGAAGGACCAGTTCACGGTCGAGAAGATCGACCCCGGCTCGGAGTGCGCGGCGGGCGGCGTGCGGTTGATCTCTCCTGATCAGACCACGGAGGTCATCTGCAACGGCACCAACGGCACCAACGGCTCGAACGGCAGCAACGGTGGCGACGGCATGAACGGTGGCAACGGCTCGAACGGCGCGGTGTCGCTCGTGACGCAGGCGCCCATTCCGAACGATGATCAGCGCTGCCCGACCGGCGGCGTCGTCATCACCAGCGGCCTCGACAACGGCGCCGACGGCGGCATCGCGGGCAACCAGGCGCTCGAGGCGAGCGAGGTCACCGACACGCAGATCGTCTGCAACGGCGACGACGGCGCGGTGCTCGGCAGCCTCGTGGCGCCCGGCGGCGACGCGGGCACCAACGTGCTGCAGGCCAACGGCGGCGCGGGCTCGCTGCGCAACGGCGGCTCGGGCGGCAGCGTGACGGTCGGCTTCAACCGCGGCAGCAACGGCGGTCACCTCAAGGTGTGGCGCACCGGGCACGCCGACGCGACGCGCCCCGCGCCCACGGTGCCGGCGGCCGAGCTCGGCGCGACGCCGCTCAACATCACCGGCAACACCACGCTCACCTTCGAGCAGCTGCCTGACGCGCTCGACGCGGGCACGCCGTACCTGACGGGCAGCGGCATCGCGATCGCGCGCGGCGCGGGCATGACGCCCTCGACCGTGACCAGCCTCACCGTCGCGGCGGGCGCCACGCTGACCCTGCCGCCCACGTTCGTCGGCGTCGACCGCAGCTGCCGCTTCGCGGGCTCGGTCGTCATCACCGGCGCCAACGGCTCGGCGGTCTTCAACTGCGCCGACGTGGTGTTCGCGACGGGCTCGAGCGTGCGCGCCACCGCGCCGATCAGCTTCACCGTGAACGCCGCCGACGGCGACCTCGTGCACCAGGGCACCATCGACTGCACGCCGACCACCAACACCAACGGCGCGTCGGTCTCGCTCAACGCGCGGCGCAACCTCTTCATGAATGGCGTGGTGCGCGCGAACGCGGGCGCGGGCGACGACGGCTTCCGCGGCGGCCTGGTCTCGCTCACCGCCGGCGGCGACCTGGTCGCGGCGGGCAGCATCGAGGCCAACGGCAACGACGCGGTGACGCCTGGCTCGGGCGGTGCCGGTGGCGAAGTGCGGCTCGACAACACGGTGGGCGGTCTCTTCGGGCGCGGCGGCATGGTCTACAGCTCGGTCGCCATCTCGGCGAAGGGCGGCAACCTGAGCGGCAGCTTCGGCGCCTGCGAGGGCGGCTGCACCGGCGGCAGCGGCGGTTACGTCAACCTCCGCACGACGGCGACGGTGGTCGACGGCCGGTGGAACGTGTCGGGCGGCAGCGGCTCGTTCGGCGGCACGGGCGGCACGGCCGTGGTGCAGATTGGGCTGAGCACGTACAACGGCGGACTCAGCGCGGGCTCGCTGATCAGCTCGGTGTCGGTGAACGCGTCGGCGGGCGCGGGCGACTCGGGCGGCAACGGCGGCAGCGTGCAGTTCATGGCGGAGTCGGGGCTCAGCGTGGGCGCGGAGATCGTCCTGCTCGGCTACTCGGGCCTCGAGGCGAACGGCGGTGCAGGCCAGACGTCGGCCGGCGGCGGCGGCAGCATCCACTTCTACCAGGGCAGCCGGTCCGAACTGCCCGGCGGCGCGGTGGTGAACCAGGCCGACCTGTCGGTCAACGGCGGTGACTGCGTGAACGGCAGCGGCGCGAACGGCGGCTCGCTGAACCTGACGACGCAGTCGGGCGTCTGGATTCCGCGGCGCACGTGGGAACGCACCACCAACAACGGCGTGCTGCGCGCGTCGGGTGGGCGTGGCCTGACGGGTGGCGTGGGCGGGTCGATCAACGTGTACGGCCTGCACGGCGCGACCAACACCGGCGACGCCGACGCGCGCGGCGGGTTGGGCGTGACCTTCGGCGGTGGCTCGGGCGGCTCGGTCTCGCTGCAGGGCGCGCTCGGGGCGCTGACCAACAACGGCAAGCTCGACGTCACGGGCGGTGTCGCGGGCGGTGGTCCGGTGATGCAGCCGGCGCCCGGTGGCGAGCTCAGCCTCACGGCGACGCACGTGGTGAACGGCGGCGTGCTGGTGGCGAAGGGCGGCGCGGGTGACCTCCAGACCGGCTTCGGCGGCAACGGCGGGCGGGTGTTCATCGAGAGCCAGGACAGCGCGAGCACGGTGACGGTGGCCATGCCGGCGGGCATCGACGTGCGGGCGGGTGCGGGCGCGACGGCGGGGATGCCGGGCATCGTGACCATCGATGGTTTCCTGGCGACGGACGCCTGGACCCACTGACCCCCTGATCTCCCTCTCCTCCTCGGGGGGAGAGGGAGACGAGTCACCGCGGCGCCGACGGCGACGGCACGATGAACTCGAGCCGCGACGGCCGCTGACCCAGCCGACGGGCCGCATCACTGCGCCCCACCAGGGTGCACAACGAACGCTGGAACAACGCCGACACCGCGCGCTCGCACTTCGCCTCGTCGAGGCGCTCGACCAGCATCGACTCCACGTAGATGCCGGTCGCCTCGAGCAGCGCGTTGATCAGGTGTTGCACGAAGGTGTCTTCATCGACGCGCCGCGAGGCGAGCTCCAGCGCGCCGCGCATCACCGCGTCCTGCGACAGCCCGCCCGCCTGCGAGAGCTGCCGCCGCAGCGAGTCGCGCACGTCGACGATGAAGAGGGCCAGCACGCCGCCCTCGAAGCTCTTCGCGGCCTCGCTCACCGCCACCCGCGCGAGCTGATCAGCCGCCTCGGTCAGCGCCTCGCCCAGCGACGAGCCCTGTTGCAGCTCGCCGACCAGCCGGCGCGCGCCCGACGTCGCGTCAGGCCGCGGACGCACCTGGCGCCACCACGCCTGCGTCGCCACCACCACCCTCTGAGCCAGCGCCGGAGCCATGCCCAATTGTCCGACCTGCCCGCACCCTCCGTGTGTGAGAGAACTGCAACGCGCGTTGACGTTTCAGGGGTAATTTCCGCGCGACTTTCGGCTTCGAATTTCCCGTGCTCACGCTCCTGCACACGTCTGACTGGCGGTTGGGCCGCCCCTTCGCTCGCTTCGCGCCCGAGGCCGCCCCGCGTCTCGACGCGGCCCGCCTCACCGCGGTCGAGAACGTGCTGGCGCTCGCCGCCGAGGTCGACGCCGCGGCGGTGGTCTGCGTGGGCGACCTCTTCGACTCGCCGCACCCCGCGCCCGCGCTCCGCCAGGCCGTGCTCGAGCGGCTCGGTGCGCTGAAGTGGAAGGACCGGCCGGTCTTCCTCGTGCCCGGTGACCGCGACCCGGCGCTCGAGGGCTCGGTGTGGACCGACGCCGACTTTCGAGCTGCGTTGCCGGCGTTCGTGCACGTCGTCACCGAGCCGCGCACCGTGCGCGTGCGCGACGAGCTGACGCTGCACCTGTTCCCCGCCACCACGCGCGTCGGCGTGCGCGAGGTCACGGCCACGCCGGAAGGTGAGGGCCCGCAGGTGGGCGTGGTGCACCGTGCGCGCTTGCTCTCGCGTGAGGCGCTGGCGGCCGCGGGCCTCGACGCGTGGTGTCTGGGCGGGGAGCCGGCGCAGGGCTTCGCGTGGGACGATCGCGCGCTGGTGCACAGCGGCACTCCAGAGCCGATGGACTTTGCGCCTGGCGAGGGCCGCGTCGCGCTCTTGCGCTTCGGGGCGAAGGGCAAGCTGCTCGTCGAGCCGCGCGAGTCGGCCGTGCTGCGGTGGGAAGAGGTGATGGTGGGGTCGCTCGCGTCGCTGCGGCAGCTGGGGCAGCGGAAGGACCTCGGCAGCCGGGTGCTGCGGGTGGTGGTGAATGCGCGCGTTGCGCTCTCGGAGCACGCTGCGTTTCAGCAGGAGCTCGACGACCTCGAGGAGGACGAGGCGTTGGTGATGGAGCTCGACACGAGGCAGCTCAGCCTCGAGGTGCGCGGGCTCGAGACGGGTGATGGGCCGGCGGCGCTCGCGCTCGCGGGCAAGCGGTTGGCGGAGCGGGATGAGCCGGCGGCGCGGCGGGCGCTCGCGATGCTGGCGGGGGAGGGGTGATGCGGGTGCGTCTCCCGTCGCGCGAACGAGTTTCCTTCGTGGCGGGGGCGTCGTGCCGTCGGTCGGTAGTGCGTTTCCTCTCGCGCGGACGAGTTCCCTTCGCGGCGCGGGCGTCGTTCCGTTGCTCGGTGGTGCGTCTCCCCTCACCCCGACCCTCTCCCCACGGGGAGAGGGGGAGGGGGTGACGGTGCACTTCGTTCGCCTCGAGGTGAAGGACGTGCGCGCGGTGCGGGAGGTCGACCTCGCGCTCACGCCCGGCCTCAACGTGCTCCACGGGCCGAACGACCTCGGCAAGTCGACGCTCGCCTTCGCGCTTCGCTCGGCGCTGGTGCTGCCCGGCACGTCGAGCCTCGCCGAGACGCTCGTGCCGTGGGGCCGCGACGCCGCGCCGTGGGTGCGCGTCACCTTCCGCGATGGCGATGACTGGTGGCGCGTCTCGCGCACCTTCACCAGCAGCGACCTGGCCCTCGAGCAGTCGAGCGACGGCGCGAACTGGCGCGCGGCCGCGAGCGGCAAGAAGGCCGACGAGCGCATCAAGGCGCTCCTCTCGCTCGGCGTGCCCGCCACCGTCCGCGGCACCCCGGCGAGCTTTCTCCTCGAGGCGCTCTTCCCGGCGCAGAGCGACGTCGAGTCCGTGCTGCGCACCCGCCTCGACGAAGACGGCGACGACAGCGGCCAGGCGCGCCTGTCGGAGGTGCTCGCCTCGCTCGGCCGCGACGCCCGCGTGGCGAAGCTCGTCGCCCGCGCCGAGAAGGAGGTCGCCAGGGCCTTCACCGCCACCGGCAAGCGCAAGGGCGGCAAGGGCTCGGCGCTCGCGCGCGCGGCCGCCGACGTCGAACGGCTCACCTCGCAGCTCGAGCAAGAGCGCCACCGCCTCGCCGAGCTGACGCAGCTCGCCTCCCGCATCCCCGCGCTCGAGTCGGTGCTCGCCAGCTCGAGGGCGAAGCTCGACCAGGCCGGCGCCGCCGCGCTCGCCGCCGAGACGCAGCAGGCCGCGGCGCGCCGCGCGCAAGAAGCCCTCCAGGCGCTCGTCGGCAAGCGCACCGCGCTCGAGCGCCAGCTCGCGGCCGCGCGCGAGAAGGCGCAACAACTCCAGGCGGCGCACGAACAGGCCCGCCGCGCGCACGACGTCGCCGCGGCGAAGTCGACCGAGCTCGAACGCGCCGCGCGTGACGCCACCGCGGAGAAGGGTGAGGCGAAGGCGGCGCTCCTCCGCGCCGAGCTGCAGGAGATGCTCGCCGGCCAGCAGCTCAAGCGCGCGCAGCTCGAGGGCAAGCTCGAGCAGGCCCGCGCCGCGAACAAGGCGCGCGCGCGCGTCACCGAGGTGTCGGCCGCGCAGCAGCGCCTGGCTCCGCAGCTCGCCGCCGCGCGCCAGCAGCTCGCGACGCTGCGCGAGGAGGTCGCCCTCACCACCGCCATCATCGCGTACGGCCAGTGGCGCTCGGCCCGCGACGCGCGCGAGGGCTCGAAGTCCGGCGGGGGGGACGCGGACCGCTCGACCGAGCAACGGCTCGCCGCCGAGCTCGAGGCGCTGCCCGTGCCGTCGGAGCGCGCGGTCACCGAGCTCCGTTCGCTCAAGAAGCAGCTCGAGCTGGCCGAGGCGGCGCTGGGCGGTGGCTTCACGCTCACCATTCGCCCGCGGTCAGACCTGCGGCTGCGCACCACGACCGACGATGGCCCGGCGAGCGAGAAGGTGACGCGCAAGGAAGAGGTGCTCGACGCCGAGCGGCGCGCGACGGTGCAGGTCGGCGACCAGTTCGACCTCGAGGTGATGGCCGGCGCGCCCGAGAAGCGCGCTGACGTCGACCACCTGAAGCGCCGGTGGAAGCAGGAAGGGCTCAAGCAGCTCGAGGCCGTTGGCCTGCGCACGCTCGACGAGCTGGAATCGCGCCTCGCCGCCGTCGCCGAGCTCAACGCGAAGCTGCAGGCCGTGCGCGCGCAGCTCCGCGCGGGCGGGCCGAAGGGCGCCGTGCCGAGCGCCGAGGAAGTGGAGAAGCGGCGCGCGCGCATCGGCGGCCTCCCGCTCGAGTTGCTCGAGAAGGCGTGGAACGACCTGGGCCCCAACTGGGAATCGGCGACCAGCGCGCAGCACGAGACGTCGACGAAGGCGCTCGACGAGACGTCGGCGCGCGTCGCGAAGCTCGAGGGCGAGGCGGCGCTGCTCACGCACCAGCTCACCGAGCTCGGGCCGGCGGCGAAGGCCGTGGCGCAAGACGAGGCGACGCTGGCCCGCGCGCTCGAGGCGCTCGACGAGCAGCTGGCGCAGACGCAGGCGCGGTTGCAGGGCGCGGCGGCTCCGGCGGCGCGCGGCGCGTCGGTGGGAGACGCGAAGGCGGCGAAGGATGCGCTGCGCGAGGCGTCGGCCGCGCTCGAGCGTGCTGATCAGGCCCTGCGCAGTGGGCAGGCCGAGGTGGCGTCGCTCGAGGGCGCGCTGCGCGAGGTGCGCGAGCAGCTGGCGCCCCAGGCGGTCGCGCCCCCGGTGGACCTCTCGAGGTTGCAGGCCGCGGTGAAGGCCGCGCGCGCCGAGGTCGACCGCGACACGCAGGCGCTGGGCGCGGCGCTCGGCGGGCTGGAGCGCGGCGGGCTCGCGGCCGCCGAGGACGCGGTGAGCGAGACCACCTTCGCGCTCGAGCGTGCGCGCGCGGCGGAAGCGCGGCTCGCCGAGGTCGCCGACGGGTGGAAGCTGCTGCTCGAGGAGCTCAAGGCCGCCGACCGCGAGGTGAGCGCCGACCTCGGCCGGGCGCTGAGCGGGCCGGTCTCGAAGGCCTTCGCCGAGCTGACGCGCGGGCGGTACGGCGCCGTCTCGTTCGACGAGTCGCTGACTCCGCGCAACGTGCAGGTCGGCGAGGAGGTGCGCGACGACGCGCTCGACTTCTTGTCGGTGGGCACGAAGGACCAGCTGGCGACGGTGGTGCGGCTCGCGCTGGCGACGCAGCTCAAGCTGCCGGTGGTGCTCGATGACCACCTGGTGCACTCCGACGCTGCGCGGCTGTCGTGGTTTCGCGATGCGCTGGCCGAGGCGGCGGCGCAGACGCAGGTGCTCGTCATCACCTGCCGGCCGACGGATTACGTGCCGTCGTTTCCGAAGTCGCCGCGCGGGGTGCGGTTGGTCGACCTCGAGGGCGTCATCAAGCGTTGAGCGGCGCGTGTACGGCCCCTCACCCCGGCCCTCTCCCCGCTTCGCAGGGAGAGGGAGCTAGGGGCGGAAGCCCTTGTCGCCAACGACCTCTTCGAGCTGCTTGAGCAGCGGCTCGGAGTCGGCCGACGGGTACCACGGCGCGAAGTGCTCGCCGTCGAGCTTCCACGGGCGCGCGGTGAACGCGCCGGCGACGGTCTTGCCGGTGATGACTTCGCGCGCGTGCGTGCAGGCGAGCTTCGTCGCGAGCTCGAGGCCGGCGCGGTCGTTCTCGCCCGCGATGAAGAGCGTGTTCTCCGAGGGCGTGAACGCGATGGGCGCGCCGTCGACCTTCAGCGACGCGAAGAGCTCGGGCACGGCGATGCGGGCCGCGGCGAACCAGTCGTCCCATTCGGCCTTCCACACGCCGGGCTGCACCTCGCGCAACGGCTTGCTCGACCGCGCCGCGAGCCCACGGCGCGCAATCTCGAGCGCCACCTCGGGCTCCATGGTCAGGTCAGACGCCTCGATCCACGTGCCCTCGTCGCCTTCGATGGCCAACAGGCCCAGCCGGAGCTTGCCGTGGAGCGGCTTGCTGACGACGTCCTGGTAGCCGCTCTTCCACAGCGGGCAGAGCACGCAGTTGGTCGCGGGCGGCGGGAGCGGCCTCGACTCTGCCTCTGCCGCGGCGGCGCTCGCCTCGAGAGCGGCGCGCGCTTCGGTGTCGAGCAACTTGCGCGCGTCGGCCTCGGTCACCACGCTGACGCGCCGGTCGACCTCGCTCCAGAGCCACGACTTCGAGCTGTAGTGCAGCCCCGCAATCGCCGCCGAGATGAGGAACCCGAGCATCGGGTCGAAGCGGCGCACCGTGAACGCGAGGAGCGCGGTGCCGCCCATCGCGATGAGCACGGCGAACACCTGCGCGCTGGAACGCTCGGCGTGGAGGTCATCGCGCCACGCCTTGCTGCACTTCGGGCACGTGCCGGCCGCCGCGAGGATCTCGGCCTTGCGCCGGAGGTCCTTCTCCGCGTCCGTGCGAGCACGGTCCTTCGCGGCGCCGGTGCCGATCCAGAGCGGAGCCGACGCCTCGCCCACCCCCTTCGCGCGCACCACCGCGACGCCGCGGAAGGCGCACGAGCGGCAGGTGAACGGCACCCCGCGCGTCGCCTCGAGCGTGGCGGTGTAGCGCGAGCCCATGGGAATTCGCGCCACGTCAGCGCCCCGCGGGAATGGTGAGCAGCGGCACGGGCAGCGCGTTGCGGCCGGCCTGCATGTTGAACAGCTGAATGAGCAGCATGAACGTCGTCTTCGACTCGAGGTCGTCGTCGGCGATGAAGAACCACGTGTCGCGGTGCTTCACGCGCACCGCGGCGTTCGCCGGCTCCTCGCGGCTGAAGTGCACGCGGAAGTTGCCGTCGAGCACGGTCTGCCAGTCGAAGCGCTTGCCCTGCGCGTCGCGGGTGATGGTCACCAGCCCGCGCGCCTCGTGCTCGGGCGGCACCTCGACGCCCTGCGACAGGTAGAAGATGGCGCCGAGCACCGAGCGCATGTGGAGCCGCAGCGTGTCTCCGTCGACGCGCGTGCGGTCTTCGGTGAGCCGCAGCCGCAGCGTGCGCTCGGGCAGGTCGAGCAGGTCGCGCACGGTGGCGAAGTTCGGCGACGCGTCGGGGTCGCAGGTGAACGACAGGTAGCCCTGGTCTCCGGAGCTCTCGTCGCGCGTGGCGCCGATGGTGAGCTGCTCTTCGAGCTGCAGCGCGCGCAGCGCCCGGGTGAGCGAGATGAAGCGCGAGACGTCGGGCGAGAGGTCGGGCGTGGGGCCGGTGGCGGTCGGCGCGTTGGTGATGCGGTTGAGCCGGTCGACGGTGAGCTGCAGCACGCGCGCGATGCTCCAGCCCGACGACGCGACCATCGCCACCGTCTGCAGCGAGACCGGCGTCACCAGGCGCTTGACGAAGTCGTCGCCGCGCACCGGCGCGAAGGTGGTGGTCGGCGTGACCGACATCGTGCCGCCGAGCGTCGCGCCCGGCGTCACGCCCACGCCGGGAGGCACCGCGGTCGGCGACAGCGGCACGCTGACCGAGAGGCCGGCGGTCGAGAGCATCGTCTGCTGCGTGGTGAGGCTCGCGACGTCGAGGAAGGCGGGCGTGTCGCGGTAGCGCGCGCGCACGATGTTGAGCAGGAACTGCGTGTCCTGCGTGACGGCGAGGCTGTCGTTGTACGCGGCCTGCACGTCGGGGAGCGTCTGGGCGCCGAGCGTGGCGCAGCCCTGGGCAGCGACGAGGCAGAGGATGAGGACGGTGCGAAGGACCACGGCGAGCGGAGCGTTTGGCTCAACCGACGCCGGAGATCCAGCAAAGGGTCGCAGCCGGGTTTCCCCTCACCCCGACCCTCTCCCCCTCGGGGGGAGAGGGAGATGTTGCGCTAGCCTCCACACCGATGCCGCGCCCGCCGGTGCTCCTTCTCTTCGCCTCACTCCTCACCGCCTGCCCTTCCCGCACGCCCCCCGAGCGCGGCGTGATGCTGATCATCAGCAAACCCGAAGGCCGCACCGACGAAGTGCGCGCGACCCTCGACCGTCGCCTCGCGCACCTGAAGCTCAAGGCGAAGCTCGGCGAAGACGGCGACACCTTCTCGATTCGCGTCGCAGCCGACGCCGACCTCGAGCTCATCAAGAAGCTGGTGACCACCCGCGGCGAGCTGCGCTTCTGCCGTGAAGCGACGCAGACCGCGAAGGCGTGGTGCGAGCTGGGCCGCCGCGATGGGCTCAGCGCGCTGGGCGACGAGTCGTGCGGCGTGCAGGGCCGGACCCGAGACGCGGTGCTCGCGGTGCTGCAGCCCTGGGCCGACGGAGGCATCGCGTGGGAAACGCAAGCCGACCGCACCGTCGTCGCGTGGGCCGCCGACGAGGACTGCCGCACCCCGCGCATCACCGCCGCCGAGGTGGTGGAAGGCCAGCCGGCGTTGAACGTCACCTTCGACCGGGCGAGCGCCGACGACTTCGCGAAGCTCACGCAGAAGGTCCTCGGCCAGCACTTGCTCATCGAGCTCGACGGCGAGGTGCAGTCGGCGCCCGTGGTGCAGTCGGCCATCACCGGCGGGCGCGCGATGTTGATGGTCGGCCCCTCGCACCAGTCGGAGCTGGAGGTGCTGGGCGCGGTGCTCGCGGGCGGTCCACTGCCCGCGCTGACCGTGACGAAGGTGCAGCCCTACGGCCCGCCCAGCCTCACGCGATGATGCGCACGGGCGCGTCGAGGGTGTGCACCTCGCAGTCGCGCGGCGTGCCGTCTTCCCACGCGAGCATCGCGAACTCCGAGAGCTGCCCGAGCGCGACCATCGGGTGGTGCCACGTGCCCGGCGCGTACGCGATGCCCTGGCCCGGCCCGCAGAGAAACGCCCGCAGTTCCTCGAGCACCGGCAGGCCATCGCGCGGCGAGGTCGGCGCGACGCACACCAGGTAGCGCGAGACGATCATCGGCAGGAAGACCTGCGTCGAGCACGGGTGCCGCTCGAGCAGCGTGAGGTCGAGGGGCAGCACGCGCGCCACCGAGCGGAACACCGCGAGGTTGGGCTTCGCGTCGGGGCGGGTGCTGATCAGCTCGGTGCTCCAGTCGAAGCGCACCGCGGTGCCCTGGTTCGCCGCGTTGCCGCTGGTCAGCCCCGCCGACACCACGCGCCCGAACGGGTGGAAGGCCTCGGGCTCGAGCGGCACCGCCTTCACCACGCGCGACGGCGCGCTTGCGACGTTCGACATGGCCGCAGCCTACGGGTAATCGGGCGGGGTGACGAAAGAAGCGCAGCGACGGCTCGAGGGTGGCTTGCTCATCGCCTTCGAGGGCATCGACGGCTCGGGCAAGTCGACGCAGGCGCGCCGCTTCGCCGACTGGGTCGAGGCGCGCGGTTACGAAGTGGTGCGCAGCCGCGAGCCCACCGATGGCCCGTGGGGAAAGAAGATTCGCGCGGCGCGCTTCACCGAGCGGCTCTCGCCCGAGGACGAGCTGAACGCGTTCGTCGAAGACCGCAAGGAACACGTCGCCACGTTGATCAAACCCGCGTTGCAGCGCGGCGCGGTGGTGGTCATCGACCGCTACTACTACTCGACCGCCGCGTACCAGGGCGCGCGCGGGCTCGACCCGAAGGCGCTGCTCGCGCTCAACCGCGCGTTCGCCCCGCGGCCGCACGTGGTGGTGCTGGTCGACGTCGAGCCGAAGCTCAGCGTGCAGCGCATCGCCGCGCGCGGTGAAGGCCAGGACCTCTTCGAGACCCTCGACGCGCTGACGAAGGTGCGCGACGCGTTCCTCTCGATTCGCGAGCCGCACGTGGTCACCATCGACGGCAGCGGCTCGCCGGACACGGTGTTCGCCGCGGTGCTCAGCGCGATTCGCGAGCGCACGCCGCTCGGTGTCGAGCCCGCCTGACGGATGTAGCCGTTCCACGGCGGGCGGAAGCCTGACGTTCCGCCTCGCGCGAAGTAGATTGAGCGCCCATGGATGCCGAGAAGTGGCTCATCTCGTTCAGGGTGATGCACGACCAGTGGAAGAAGAAGGCGCTCAACGACAACGAGAAGGCGCGCTACCTGGCGATGCGTGACGAGCTGGCGCGCTCGCTGATGGAAACGCAGGGCCAGAAGGCGCCCGATGGCGTCTTGCCGCGGCGCGCGGTGCGCGTGGCGCAGCTCTTCAACATCGAGGTCGACGGCAAGAAGTCGATGACCCGCGAGCTGTCGTGCACCTCGTTCATCACCATCATGCAGGCTGGCTTCACCGAGGGCGCGACCGTGCCCGTGACGCTCAACCTCGGGCGCTCGGTCGAGCCGGTGATGGGGCAGGCGGTCATCACCAGCGCGCTCAAGCAGGCCGGCACCAGCACGCGCGTGGTGGCCGACTTCAAGGGGCTCCTCGACCCCGCGCTCGAACGAATCGAGGAAGCGGTGTTCGACTCGATCCTCCTGCGCATCAAGTAGGCGTATTTCGAGGCCTGAAAGCGCGGGGAAGAACTCAGCGACACGCCCCAATCGTGGGAATATGCAGGGGTCCCACCCGTGGCAGAGCAACCCCCACCCATTCCCCCGCCGATTCCGCTGACGCGCGATCCACTCCTGGGTCAGCACGTGGGGGAGTACGAGATTCTCGAGCCCGTCGGCGAGGGGGGGATGGGTGTCGTGTACCGGGGCGTGCACCCGCTCATCAAGAAGCGGGTCGCCATCAAGGTGCTCAAGCCCGAAGTCGCCGGTGACGAGCACCAGGTGCAGCGGCTGATCGCCGAGGCCGAGTCGGTCAACGCCATCGGCCACCGCGGCATCATCGACATCTTCTCGCTGGGCCAGCTGCCCGACGGCCGCCCGTACATCATCATGGAGTACCTCGAGGGCGAGCCCCTCGACGCGTGGCTCCACAAGCAGGGCGGGCGCGTGCCGCTGCTCACCGCGATGGAGCTGTTGCTCGAGATGTGCGCGCCGCTCTCGGCCGCGCACCGGGCCAACGTCATCCACCGCGACCTGAAGCCGTCGAACATCTTCGTCTGCCGCCAGGCCGACGGGACGCGCTTCTTGAAGCTGCTCGACTTCGGGCTCGCCAAGCGCGCGCTGGGGCTCGACGGCAACACCAAGCAGACCAACCAGGCCACGGTGAGCGGCACGCCCGACTACATGGCGCCGGAGCAGGCGCGCGGGCTGGCCATCTCTCCGCGGTCCGACATCTACGCGCTGGGCGTGGTGGCCTTCGAGCTCATCACCGGGCGCATGCCCTTCATCGGCGCGACGCCGATGGACGTGATGGTCGCGCACGTCAGCAGCGCGCCGCCGTCGCCGAAGTCGCTGGTGCCCGACCTGCCCGACGAGCTCGACGCGCTCGTGCTGCGCATGCTCTCGAAGGCGCCGGAGAGCCGCCCGCAGACCGTCGACGAGGTGCGCGCCGGGCTCGAAGACGTGGTGATGGCGCTGGGTGCGCCGCGGCCGCGCAGCTCGCGCGAGCACGCGGCGTTCGTGCCCGGCAGCTCGGCCCCGCGCCTGCCGCCGATGTTCCAGCAGATGGCGCCCGCGCCCGAGCCGTCGCGGCCCGCGCCGTCGCTGCCCGACGTGTCGACGCACACGCCCGGTGAGCTGAGCGTCGTCGAGCGGCGGCGCAACTACCGCGGCGTGGGCCTGGTGGTCGCGCTCGGCCTGGTGGTGGCGGCGGCGGTGTGGGTGCTGACGCGCCCGAAGGAACCCGAGCCCGTGGTGCCGCCCGTGGCCGACGTGCCCGCGGTGGTCGTCGATGCGGGGCCCCCGGCGCCGGTGGCGGTGGTCGACGCGGGAGCTCCGGCGGTCGCTGAAGTTCTCGATGCGGGCCCCGCGGTCGCCGCGGTGGTCGACGCGGGCACGGCTGACGACGACGAGGCTGACGCGGGCGTGGACGACGTGGTCGACCGCGTGCCGAACAAGAAGAACCCGCCTCCGCCGGCGACGGTGAAGCAGCTGAAGGACCGCATCGCGAAGCTCGAGGCGCGCGCGAAGAAGAAGAAGAACCTCGACCCGACGGCGCTGCAGTTCCTCGGGCGCTACCGCATCGACGCCGCGGCGGCCGACACGGTGCCCAAGCGCGCGAAGGTCGAGCGCTCGCTCAACGAGTGGGAACGCAACTTCCTCAAGAAGTGAGTCAGGGCGCGCAGGTGCGCGGGCCGAACGGCAGCGATTGATCAGTCGCGATGCCCAGCTGCAGCACGCTGCCGTGGCCGGTGCCCAGGTAGAAGTGCGATTCCTCGGGCGTGCCGCCGATGAACGAGAGGTCGCCGGGGCCGGTCTCGTAGCCCGCGGCGACGACCACCGCGCGGCTCGAGCCGGGCGTGCGCAGAATCATCTTCGTGCCGCGCGCGGGCCGCGCCGCGCTGGTCCAGTACATGTTCACGTACCAACCCTCGTGCTCGACGGGGAACAGCGTGGGGCTGCCGATGCCCGCGCCGTAGAAGGTGCCGCCCTCGAGCGGGGCCCAGACCTGCGTGCGGTGCATCACGAAGCCGGTGCGCGCCTGTGACAACGCGTAGTGCGCGAGGAGTTCGTCGGTCGCGGTCGCGGGGTAGGGCGGTGGCTCGTCTTGCGTCACGAGGTGCGCCTCGACGGCCATCGGTCCGGTGGCGGGCATGGCGAGCGAGTTGCCCATGTCGTTCACGCGCGAGAGCGTGCCGGTGTCCATCGCGCACGCGCCCTGCGAGGGCACGGTGAAGCCGATGTCGACGGTGAAGGCGCCGGCCTGCGGCACGCCACCCGAGGTGAAGGTGTCGACGACCACGTAATAGGTGCCGGGGCCGACGTCGGCCTTCGCGTGGAAGTTGCCGCGCGCGAGGCAGGCGTTCGCGTCGAGGGCCGAGAGCAGGTGCACGTCGACGTCGACGCCGTTCATCTCGGTCACCGCGGCGCTCAAGAAGCCCGCGACGGGGAGCTCGACGCGCCACTTCACCTCGCGGCCCGTCTCGTTGGTGCTCGGCGAGCAGGAATAGTGGTCGAGCGCGGCGGGGAGTGAGGGGTCGGTGGTGTCGGCGGTGTCGGTGAAGGGGAAGGTCGTCACGCAGCGGAGGCCGGGCGGGCAGGTGGTGCCGGCGTCGGTGCCGGCGTCGTTCGTGCCCGCGTCGGTGGTCGTGCCCGCGTCGGTGGTCGTGCCCGCGTCGGTGGTCGTGCCCGCGTCGGTGGTCGTGCCCGCGTCGTCGGGGGTGTTGCCTGCGTCGTTGGTGATGCCGCTGTCGGGGTTGGTGCCTGGCGGCTCGCCGCACGCGAGGGCGACGAGGGCGAGCAGGGCGAGCGACGCGCGCAGGGAGTTCATGAGCGCGGTCTCTAGCGCCTGGGGTGAGGGGAGTCGCGCAGTTCAACGGATCCGGTTCACCCCTCACCCCGACCCTCTCCCCAGGGGGAGAGGGGGACAGTGTGCTAGGCGGACCAATCGTGAATCGCCTGCTCCCCATCGCGAGCCTGCTCGTCGCCCTGGTGGCACTGGGCGTCGCTCTTCTTCGCGAGCCGCCGGCACCTCCCGCGCCACCGCCAGCCCCGCCTTCAGTCAACCTCGACGAGATGCTCGAGCTGCGAAAGCGCGTGGAGCTGCTCGAAGACGACTCCCGCAACCTGTGGGACCGCGTGACGCTGCTCGAGCGGCGCGGCGTGGCGGTGCTCGACGGCGGCGTCGATCCGACGCTGGCGCTCGAAGTGGCGCGCCTGCGCGACGAAGTGCGCGCGCTCGGCCAGGGCAACGCGCTCGGGCTCGACCCCGACGGTGGCCGCGCGATGGTGGCCGACGTGATGCGCGAGCTGCGCGCCGAGGAACAGCGCAAGCGCGACGAAGCCCGCGCGCGGGGCCAGGCGGCGCAGGCCGAGAAGCTCAGCGCCTTCCTCGACGGTGCGGGGCTGTCGGTTGATCAACGCTCGCTGATGGTCGAGCGGCTCAAGGCCGAGGCCGATGCGCGCCAGGCGGTGTTCGACTCGCGCTCGGCGGATGCCGTGAAGGACTGGATGGCGGCGCAGCGTCAGACCGACAAGGCCGCGCGCGCGACGTTGAGCGGGGCGCAGTACGAGCAGTTCGTGTCGTTGCGGCGGCCTGGTCGCGGCGATCGTTAGTCTGCGAGCGCGGCGCGCGCGGCGGCGGCGTCAGGCCCGTTCTTGAAGCGCTTCAGGTACTCGGTCGCCACCTCGCGGGCTTCGGCCTTGCGACCCGCACCCACCAGCACGTCGAGCCAATCACCGAGCGCCTGCGGAGCGGTCGGCGCATTCGGCGCCTCGCGCGCTGCCTGCTCGAACCACCGCACCGCGCCATCGACGTCGTGCTTGTCTTCGGCCAGGTGGCCCAGGCGCAACGCCGCCTCGCTCGCGCTCACGCTGCCGGGGAAGCGCTCGCGCACCGCGAGCCACGCCTCGTTCGCCTTCTTCGGGTCCTTCGCCTTGCGCGCCACGTCGCCGAGCACCAGCACGTCGCCGCGCGGCATCGAGTTGGCCAGCCACGTGAAGCCCGCCTCGTCGGCCGCGGCCATCGCGCCCTGCACGTCACCCTGGTCGGCGAGCTGACGCCACGACGCGCCCGAGCCCTTGCCCTTCTCGACCTTCACCGGCTCGTCCTTCACGTCCTTCGTCGCCGGGCGTTTCGTACGGCGCGCGGTCAGCCCCTTGTCGTTCGTCTCGGTGTCCCCCGCCGGGTTCTCGAGGTACAGCGACGCGCGCGCGGGCTCGGCGAACGCCTCGAGCTTCTGCCGCGAGGTGACGCGCTGCCGCTGCAGGCCCGGGCCGTCGACCTCGACGATGCCTTCGTCCATCTCGACCTCGAGGCCGCCGGTGTCGGGGTTCCACTTGAGCTCGAACTGGGTGCCGATGACGTGCACGCGGTACGGGCCGGCCGAGAAGGTCCACTTCGTCTTCTGCTTGTGAATGACCGAGACGTGGGCCGAGCCGCGCTCGAGCGCGACCTGCGCGCCGTTCGACGTCACGCCGAGCAGCCGCACGCGGGCGTCTTCGCGCACGCGCACTTCCGAGCCGTCGGAGAAGTCCATCACGCGCTCACCACCGCGCGCGTCGACGAACTCCACCGGGCCGGTCTCGCCGCGCACCTGCACGCCGAGCACCGCCTCGGGCCAGAACACCACCGCGAGCGCCGCGGCGACCGCGAGCACCGCGACGGGCGGCACCAGGCGACGCCAGAGCGAGGGCGCCGGCGTGTCGATGCCGTGCAGCTTCTCGGCGAAGCGCGAGCGCGCGGAGTTGAGGATCTGCGTCGAGTTGCGCTGCGACTCGTTCGCGCGGTCGAGGCGCTCGGCCACCTTCTTCATGTCGAGGGCGCTCATCGGCGCACCTCCAGCACGTGCACTTGCGCGGTGGTGTCAGGCTTGCCGCTGAACGGGTCGACCCCGGGCGCGGTCTGCACCTCGGCGGTGAGCGACTCTTCGGGCGCGTCGTCTTCCTCTTCGAAGCAGGCACGCAGGTCGCGGTCACGCTCGCACGCGCGGCGGAACTCTTCTTCGGCGCGCCAGATGCGGCGCTTGGCCGTGGAGAGCGACATCTTGAGCGTCTCCGCCACCTCGGTCAGCTCGAGCCCTTCGAGGTGGCGCAGCGTGAAGGCGAGGCGGTCGTCGACGTTCATCGAGTCGAGCACGGCCTTCACCTTGCGCAGCAGCAGCCGTTCCTCGAGCGCGTCGGTGGTGGTGGGAAAGGGAATCACGTCTTCTTCTTCCTCGGGGTTGCCCAGCGGCAACCAGCTGCGCCACTTGCGGCGCCGCAGCGTCTCGCGCGCGGTGAAGACCGTCAGCCCGCGCAGCCACGGCTTCAACTTGTCTGCTTCGCGCACCCGCTCGATGCCCTCGAGCGCCCGCGCGAAGATGTCCTGCACCAGGTCTTCGAGCTCGCGGTCGGGGCCCATCACCTTGCGCAGCACCCCGAGGACGTACGGCGCGAACTGGTCGTAGAACTGCAACCAGGTGCCGGGCCGCTTCGCCTTCAACGCCTCGAGGAGGCGCTCGTCGGTCGCAGGGAAGGCCACGTTCTTCAGGGAGCGAAGAGCCACGGGAGCCTCGGTGTCTCGAGGCTTTTTCCGCGGTTCAAAGGCCCACATCTCGAGGGTTTGCCGGAACGTTCCCATGGCGACGGTCCAGACGGTTGCGAGGGGTGCGCCATGGGCGCGGCACACGTGGTTTCAACGGCTTGCCGCCACGAAGCGTGTGGGTGGTGGGGGGACCAACCCTCACGTCGTGGCGGCGACTCGACGCGCATCGAGCTGGATCAAACCTTCGAGCGGCGGCGGCTGATCAGCAGGCCCAGGGCGGCGAAGGCGAGGGCTCCGAACGGGGCGGCGCTGCAGCCGACGTTGGCACCACGACCCAGCGCGCTCATCTTCAGCGAGCTCGTCGACTCACGGTTGCGCGGGTACGCGCGGTCTTCGAACACCAGCTTCGCCTGGAGCTGCAGCGCGTAATCACCATCGACGTCGGCGGTGAAGGTCGGCGCGCGGCCCGCTTCGTACGAGTACATCCACCGGGTGCCGTGCGTGGTGACGCCCTGCGGGTGCACCACGGCAGCGCGCGAGCCGCCGGGACGCTGGGTGACGGTCCACACGTACTCGATGGCGGCGCCCTGGCGGTTGGCGAAGAGCGGCAGGCGGAACTGCTCACCGGCCTTCAGGGTGACGAAGCCGCCGCCGTGCACGCGGAACGGGCCGTTGGGGTCGAGGCAGTCGTCCTTGTTGTTGGGGTCGATGACCACGCAGTAGCGCGCGTCACACGCGTCACCGAGACCGTCGCCGTCTTCGTCCCACTGGCCGCGGTTGCGCGCGCCCGGGCAGTTGTCGGCGCCGTTCAAGATGCCGTCGTTGTCGAGGTCCAAGTCGCACGCATCGCCGCGGCCGTCGCTGTCGAAGTCGGCCTGCGAGGGGTTCACCGAGCTCAGGCAGTTGTCGAAGGTGTCGCTGACGTTGTCGAAGTCCTGGTCGGCGTTGCAGCGCGGGTCGGCGAGCGGCGTGTTGCCGGGGTTGGGCAACAGCGGGCAGAGATCGGTCGCGTCGAGAATGCCGTCGCCGTCGTCGTCGGCGTCACACGCGTCGCCGAGATGGTCGCCGTCGGTGTCGAGCTGCTTCGGGTCGGGGATGCCGCTGCAGAGATCGGCGGCGTTGAGCACGCCGTCTCCGTCGAGGTCGTCGTCGCAGGCGTCGCCCTGGCCGTCGCCGTCGGTGTCGAGCTGGTTGAAGTTGCTCGCCGCGAGGCAGGTGTCGCAGCTGTCGCCCACGCCGTCGCCGTCGCCGTCGAGCTGGTCGCGGTTGGTCGAGAACGGGCAGTTGTCGGTGTCGTCGCTCTTGCCGTCACCGTCGGCGTCGTCGGTGTACGCGAGCGTCTTGCCGTCGTCGGTGTACGCGACCCACACCGAGCAGCCGCCGCCGACGCAGACGCCCGCGACGCAGGAGCCGCCACCTCCGCCGCCTTCTTCCTTCGGCGCGCCGCACTTCGAGCCGAGGCATTCCGGGTTGTCCTGCGCGAGAGCAGCGGTGGAACAGAGCGCGACGACGAGAGCGGCGAAGAGTGACGTGCGGACCTGCATGGCGACCTCCTTCTTGGGTTCAGGAGGCCATGTGAACTGAGGTAGTTTTCGCGGCTCACGTGACCGACCTCGAAGTCGACGAGCTGTACCGGGCGGCGAGTGCGAAGCGCGCGATGGCCGCGGGCTTTCGCGTCGTCGCGGCGATCGGCATCGGCATGTTCATCAGCGCGGTGTCGGTGTTCGCGGGCGGTGCGTTCGTGTGCCTGGCGATGTTCGTGTCGACCGCGGTGGCCATCGCGTTCGGCTTCGAGTTCGTGCGCAACATGCGGCCGAAGATGCTGTTCGTCGTCGGGCAGGTGACCGAGAGCGGGTGGGCGCTCGCGACCGAGGGGCTCACGCGCGTGTCGGCTGAGCCGAGGTTGTCGCTCAGCGTCGAGGAGGCGTTCTTTCGCGGGAACGCCGGGCCTCGCGAGGTGACGACGGTCGAGAATCCGTTCGTCGTGCTTCACCCGAAGTGGATGTCGCGCATCGCGAAGGGCGAGCGGGTGGTGTTGGTGTGTCTGCCGGCCAGCACCGACCCGGTGCACTTCAAGGCACTGCCGGTGCGGGTCTGAGTGACGATTTGTCGGGCTCGAGGAAGAGGTTCTCTCCTCACCCCGACCCTCTCCTCTGAAGAGGAGAGGGAGAGAGGCGGGCACGGTGTTCGCAGTGCGCGCCGTGCATGACCAAACGAACGCGCAGCAGACGAGGCCTCTCGCTCATCGAGATCATCGTCGTCATCACCATCATCTCGATGCTCACCACCGCCGTGGCCGTCTACGCCATCGGCCAGCACCGCCAATCGCAGCGCCGCACGGCGTGGCTCGACACGAAGACCGCCTCGACGGCGTTCGACCTCTACCGCGCCTCCGTCGGCCACTACCCTGATCAACGCGAAGGCTGGGAGCCGTTGATCAAACAGCGCGCCCTCAAGGAAGCGCCCGTCGACCCCTGGGGCACGGTGCTCCACTGGGAACTCCGCGACGGCGACCCGGTGGTGATTTCGCTCGGGGCAGACGCAGCCCCCGGCGGCGAAGGCGACGACGCCGACATCCTCAGCACGCAGCGCCCGTGAGCCGAAATCAGGCCCCCAGGGCTCCTCTCCACTGAGGAGGTCACCTGGTGGGAGAAGTCCCTACTGCGCACGGCAGCCGGAGTTCTGCTTCGATTCCCGTTCCCCGCATGCGCCGCGCCCTCTTCAGCCTGCTGCTCGCGGGACTCTGCGCCTGCGAGGGAGCGCTCACCGGCCCGCGCGACGACACCATTCCCACCATCAACCCCGACGGCACGATGAACCCCGCCGGCCCGACCGGCCCCACGCCGAGCCCGTACGCGTGTGACCCGACGCAGACGCCGCAAGAGCTCCCGCTGCGCCGGCTGACGCGCCGCGAGTACGTGAACTCGGTGCAGGCCTTCGCGACGCAGGCGCTGCCGACCTCTTCTTCCGCCGCGCTCGGCGCCATCGCCACCGAGCTCTCGCAGGTGCCCGACGACGCGGTGGTGAAGGCGAACGGCGAGAGCCACGGCGGCTTCACGCGGCTCGACCAGACGATGCAGCAGGCCAACGTCGACTCGACGTACGCGGTGGCCAACGCGTTCGCGCGCCAGGCCACGCGCCCGGCCGCGCGCCTCACGGAGCTGATGGGCAGCTGCGCGACCGACGCGAGCACCACCAACGACGCCTCCTGTCTCTCGGCGCTGGTCGACAAGCTCGGGCCGCTGGCCGTGCGCCACGCGTTGACCGCCGAAGACCGCACCTTCTTCGTCGCCACCGCGGGCACCACGCCGGTCGATCCCGACGCGGTGGCCGACGTGCTGACGGTGATGCTCGCCTCGCCGAACTTCCTCTACCACCTCGAGTCGGGCGACCAGTCGCTGGGCGGTGACCTCTACTCGCTCGACGCGTACGAGCTCGCCGCGCGCCTCTCGTTCCAATTCTGGCAGGCGCCGCCCGACGCCGAGCTGCGCGCCGCCGCCGCGTCGGGAGACCTGCTGCAGAGCGCGACCTTCGACGCCCAGGTGGCGCGGCTCCTCGCCGACCCGCGCGCCGACGGCATGGTGAACGAGTTCTTCGACCAGTGGTTCCGCCTGCACGAGCTCGGCTCGCTCACCTCGCGCCTGGGCACGCCGCAGTACGACGCCTTCGCGGGCGCCAACCGGCCCAGCGCGCAGCTGCGCGACGCGATGTTCGACGACGTGCTCAGCGCGGTGCGGTGGAACGTGCGCCACGGCGCGTCGCTCGACGGACTGCTCACCGACCGCCGCCAGTTCGCCACCAGCGCCGAGCTCGCTGCGCTCTACGGCGCGCCGGCGTGGGACGGCACGAGCGAGCCGGTGGAGCTCCCCGCCGAGCGCAGCGGCCTGCTGACGCGCCCGGCCTTCCTCGCGAACGACTCGGCGAACACGCGGCCGGTGATGAAGGGCCTGCGCATTCGCAACGCGCTGCTGTGCGACGCGCTGCCGCCGCCGCCGGGCAACCTGATGGTGGTGCCGCCCGAGCTCTCGCCGGACGCGACGACGCGGCAGGTGGTGGCGAACCTCACCGAGACGCCGGGCAGCTCGTGCTCGGGGTGCCACGTGAGCTTCAACCACCTCGGCTACGTGTCGGAGAACTTCGACGCGCTCGGCCGCGTGCGCACCACGCAGCAGCTCTACGACGCGAACGGCGTGCCCACCTCGGCGCCGCCCGTCGACACCACCGCGGTGCCGCGCGTCGACCTCGGCGACACGCGCAGCTTCACCGGGCTGGGGCCCGTCACCGCGCGCATCGCCGAGAGCCAGCGCTTCGACAGCTGCTTCGCGCGCCAGTACTTCCGCTACAGCTTCCAGCGCGGGGAGAGCGTGACGCTCGACGCCTGCTCGCTGCGCTCGCTCGACGACGCGGCCCGGGGCGGTTCGCTGCACGACGCGCTCTCGGCCATCACCCGCCTCCCTTCGTTCAAGACCCGCCGAATCGTGCCCTGACCCATGGCGCTCTCCCGACGTCAGCTGCTCGCCGCGCTCTCGACCGTGCCGTTCTTGCGTGCGCTCGCGCCTGGCACCGCGCGCGCGCAGGGCATGCCGATGCCGAAGTTCTACGTGCACTTCTGCACGGGCCACGGCGCGGTATGGAACCAGAACATGTACCCGGCCGCGGCCTCGCCGGTGACGATGAGCTACGGCGGCCGCACGGTGCGCAAGCAGGCGCTGACGCTGAACGTGAACGGCGGACGCGCGGGGCTCTCGCCGGTGCTCAGCGGTGACAGCGGCGTCTTCACGCAGGCGCTCGCCTCGAAGATGAACGTGGTGCAGGGCCTCGACTGGCCGCTCTACGTGGGCCACCACACCGGCGGCCACCTCGGGAACATCGCGCGCAACGACGGCTCGGGTGAGGCGATGGGCGACGGCGCCATCGTGGGCCAGCACCCGCGCGTGACGGTCGACCAGTTGATGGCGTGGAGCCCGGAGTTCTACCCGGACCTCTCGGGCGTGCGAGAGCGCGTCATCACGATGGGCAACCGCATCAGCTACACGTGGGCCAACCCGTCGACCCGCAGCGGCGCGATTCAAGAGGTGACGGGCTCGCGCGACAGCCACACCTGGTACGACCGGCTGTTCCCGCCCGGCACGATGATTGGTGGCCCCGCGCCGCGCCCGCCCGCGGTGAACCGGGTGCGCGACCACTACCAGCAGCTGCACGACTCCACGCGGCGCCTGTCGGCCGACGACAAGCTGCGGCTCGAGCAGCACCTGCAGCGCCTCGACGAGCTGAAGCGGCGCCTCAACGTGCAGGTCGGCGCGCAGTGCACGCAGCCGCCGCGCGGCGCGCAGAGCAACGTGCAGATGTACGGGCAGCCGTACGTCGGCGACTACGACATCAACCCGGTGAAGCAGGGCTCGTCGGCGCAGATGCTCAACGACCTCATCGTCGCCGCGTTCACCTGCGGGCTGAGCCGCATCGCGGTGGTCTCGTCAGACGCGACGTTCACCGACTTCTCGGGCGACTACCACCAGTCGGTCGCGCACCGGGCTGATCAGCAGGCGCCCGCGCCCGACAACCAGGCGCCGAGCGCGCCGCAGGCCATTCTCTCGGGCGGCAACGGGCTCTTCTTCGAGCGCGTGGTGCTCGACCTCGCGGCGAAGCTCGAGGCGATTCCCGACGGGCAGGGCGGCACGCTGCTCGACCACTCGCTGGTGGTGTGGACGCAGGAGAGCGGCAACATCACGCACAACACCTTCTCGGTGCCGGTCATCACCTTCGGCGGCGCGGGCGGGGCGTTGGCCACCGGGCAGTACGTCGACTACCGCAACACCGCGCTCGTCTACGACCGCATGCGCGCCGAGGTCGAGCACCCGGGCCTCTTCATCCAGCAGTGGTTCGGCCAGACGTTGCGCGCGATGGGCGTGCCGTCGGCGCAGTGGGCCGAGCCCGACCACGGTGGCTACGGCTACAAGTACGCGAACGTGAACTGGGGCAACTTCACGACGGCGCAGGCGTACCCCGATTCGTTGTGGTCGCTGACGGGCGAAGACCTGCCGTGGCTCAAGCGCTGATGCGCTGATCAGAACCACACCACCACCGACGAGCGATTCCACGACACGCGCGTCGCAGCGTCCGCTGTGCGGTGGGACATGCTCGCACCGAGCGCGAAACAGCTCGCGATGAACACCGCGCCGCCCACGCCGAACACCAGGCTGCTCGTGAGGTGCTGAAAGCCTGACGCCTCGA
Organism: Myxococcaceae bacterium; assembly: GCA_046351675.1. Lineage (GTDB taxonomy): Bacteria > Myxococcota > Myxococcia > Myxococcales > Myxococcaceae > Archangium_A. The sequence continues at coordinate 188,028 of JAXLYB010000002.1, read as the reverse complement.
GGTAGGCGAAGGGAGTGGCGTGGAGCACCTCGAGCACGAGCGCCACGCCTCCTGTCGCGGAGATGAGCCCCGAGATCAGGAAGCCCGCGGCCGAGACCTCGCGCAGGTTGAGGTGCGCCGGCTTCGTGGAGTGACCGGTCGGGCGCGGCTCGAACCACGGCGCGTCGAACGGCGAGTCGCGCGGGTATGACGCTGACGTCGTGAGGAGCAACACCCCGAGCACGAGAGACGAGGTCATGCGTGCGGGCACTGCATGTTAGGTGCCGGGCACCATGAAAGTTCTCGTCATCGGAGCGACTGGCGGTACCGGCAAGCACCTCGTGCGCAAGCTGCTCGAGCAGGGCCACGAGGTGACGGCGTTCGCGCGCAACCCGGCCGACGTCGCGACGAAGCACGAGCGCCTGCGCGTGGTGAAGGGTGACGCGCGTGACCTCGCGACGGTCGAGGCCGCGGTCGCGGGGCAAGACGCGGTGCTCAACGCCTTCGGGCCGCGCAGCTTGAAGCGCGACGACTTGCAGGAAGTGCAGATGCGGCACCTCGTCGCCGCGATGAAGAAGCACGGCGTGAAGCGCGTGGTGAACCTGTCGGCGGCGGGCGCGGGAGACAGCGCGCACACCTCGCCGTTCTTCTTCAAGATCATCCGGGGCACGGTGCTGCGCCACGTGTACGCCGACAAGAACCGCGCGGAGCCGCTGCTCCTCAACAGCGACCTGGAGTTCATCAACGTGCGCCCGGGGCAGTTGCTCGACACGGCGGCGCGCGGGGGCGTGCGCGTCTCGAAGACCGGCAAGGACGTGAAGCTGCAGCTCACGCGAGAGGACCTCGCGGACTTCATGATCGGGCAGCTTTCCTCGGCTGAGCACGTGCGCAGCTCGCCGGTGATCGGGTACTGACGCCCCGGTTGATCGGTTTGGCCGGCCGGCGAACACCTCCAGCGCGTTCCCCCATTGCGCGAGGTGATTCGTGAACCACTCGGTCCTGGCCCTGGCGGTCGTCTTCTTCTGCGGGTGCGAAGCGGCGTGGAAGCCGGTGTCCGTCGTGCCCACCGAGCCCGACGAGACCGAGGGCGTCGACGCGGGTGACTTCACGGTCGCCGTCGACGCGGGCGTGGAGGTGGACGCCGGGGTGGCAGCCGTCGACGCCGGCGCGGAGCTCGACGCGGGTGTGGAGGTCGACGCGGGTGTGCAGGTCGACGCGGGTGTGCAGGTCGTCGATGCCGGCGCGGCGGTGCTGACGATGTCGTTCAGCCCGGGCCAGCTGGTGCCCGCGTTCGACCCAGCCATCACCGAGTACGAGCTCAGTGAGTACTCCGCGCTCGCGCCGACGGTGGTCACGGTGAGCGGCGCTTCGGACGCGCGCGTCGGCACGCTGGTGCTCGGCGACGGACAGCCCGCCGCGTTGACTCCGGGCCCGCTCGACGGAAACCCCGCGCCAATCGTCGTCACCGTCGGCAGCACCGAGTACCGCGTGCGCCTGCGCCCAGCGGACTGGCCCTCGTTCACCGTCACCAGCCGCGACCCTTCGCCAGGCCTCGTCTTGCTCACGCCCTTCGAGTGGTACACGACGCGCTACGGGCACTTCGTCGTCGCGCTCGACGCGCAGGGGCAGGTGCTCTTCTACCGGCGCGTGAGCTCCATCGCGCTCGACTTCCAGCGGCACGTGCTGCCGGGCGGCGCGGTGCGCTACTCCTATTGGTCGGCTGGCGTGGTGCAGGTGCTCGACGAGCACTTCGCGCCGCTGAGGACGTTCCAGGTGCTCCCCACGGCCGCGCGCACGTCGGTCACCGCTGACGCGCACGACTTCATTCTGCTGTCGGACGACCACTGCGTGCTGGTCGCCTACTACGACGAGTACGCCACCAACGTGCCCGCGTCGCTGAGCCCCGCAGTGGGCGGCGCCTTCGTGACCGCGGCGCTGATCCAGGAGGTCGACGCCGGCCAGGTCGTCTTCGAGTGGGACAGCACCGAGCACCCCGAGCTGTACGCGCTGAGCACCGACGGCAACGCGTTCGGCAACGCGTCCGCCGCGGCCGACTACGCACACCTGAACTCCGTGGTCATCGACCCGAACGACGAGAACTTCGTGGCGTCGTTCCGCCACCTCGACGCGGTGCTGAAGCTCGACCGCCACACCGGTGAGATCGTCTGGAGGCTCGGTGGAGAGGGCGACTCGTTCGGCACTCCACCGGCGCAGCGCACCTCGCACCAGCACTTCACGTCGGTGATTGGCCCCGACAGTCTGCAGGTCTTCGACAACGGCAACGCCGTGGGCCGCAGCCGCGTGGTGACGTACCAGCTCGACCCCGACGCGGGCGTGGTGCAGTCGTTCAGCGAGCTCGACCTCGGGTGGTTCGCGTTCGCGATGGGCTCGGCGCAGCTGCGCGGTGACACGCTCTTCGTCGGCCTCGGCGCGAACGGTCCCGGTACGCCCGACGCGCTGGAGTTCGCGCTCGACGGCGGCGCGGAGACCTTCCGGCTGCAGTTCGACGACGACGTCGTCTACTCGTACCGCGCGCTCAAGTACTGACCGCGTCGCCGAGCACGGGCCGGTGGTCCGAGAGCCCCTCGTGCTCGAGCACCCGCAGCGTCTTCAGCTCGCCCGCGCGCACCAGCAGGTGGTCGATGAAGAGGCGGCGCCCCTCGGCTTCGCGCGTCGCGAGCCCGTCGGCTGGGAGCACCAACGAGTGCGCGCGCAGCGCTTGCTGCACCGGAGGCAGCTCGACGTTGAAGTCGCCGCCCACCACCACCAGGCCGGTCCACCGGTCGAGGGCCTGGCCGAGCGCGACGAGCTGATCAGCCCGCTTGTCGCCCCAGCTCACGTGCGTCGACACCACCGTCGCACCGCCCGGCGTCGTCACCGCGAGGAAGCCCTTGCCGCCGTCGCTCGCGTAGCCCGAGGCCTGCGCGGTGCGGCTGCCCTTCGGCGCGATGACCACCAGGTGCTCGCTCGCGTCGTCCACCGAGGGAGTGGGGCGGGGCGCGCGCACGTAGCGGTGGTTCACCACGCTGAAGCCCGCGTCGAAGCGTTCCCGCAGCGCCGCGAGCACGTCGCCGCTCACTTCCTGCAGCAGCACGGCCTCGCAGCGCTCTTTCGTGAGCGCGTGGTCGAGCAGTTCGAGGATTCGCCGCGTGCGCCTCGCCTCGTCGGGCCAGGTCTTCACCGCCTCTTCGCCGTGACGCTCGCCGTGCACGCGGTGGAGCACGTTCCACGTCAGCGCGCGCATCAGCCGTTCTCCAGGTGGTGGTGCACCACCTTCGCGAGGAAGGCGCGGAACCGCGCGGGGTCGAAGTCAGGGTCGGCGCAGTCTTCGAGCACCGAGAGGGAAAGGAGCGCGAGCGCGGGCATCATCACCGTGAACCACGTGTCTTCGAACGGCGGCGCCTTGCGCGGGGCCCAGCGCTTCTTGCGCTCTTCGTGAATCCCCTCGGCGAGCGTGCGCACCTGCAGGCCCTTCACGCCCTCGCCGTAGCCGGCCAGCGCGAGCCACAGGAACATGCGCGCGCGGCCGTCGGCCTTCAGCTTCTTGCTGACCTCCTCGAGCAGGCGCACCACGTCGTCGGTGCCCTCGCTGGCGATGACCGCCTGCATCAGGCCTTCCTGCACCGAGCTGAGCGCGCGGGCGACCACCGCCTCGAGCAGGCCCTCGCGGCTGCCGAAGTGGTGCAGCACGGTGGGGTGCGACATGCCGACCGCCTTGCCGATGTCTTGCAGGCGCAGGCCGCCGGGGCCCACCTCGCGCAGCTGGTGCTCGGCGGCGTCGAGAATGGCCTCGCGCGCGTCCTCGGCGCTCCGTCGCTTCCTCGGTGCGGGCTCTCGTTTCGCCATGCGCAGGGTGTGACACCGCGCTCGCGGAGACGCAACGTCATCGACAAGGTTGTTTGTTGTTGTTGACAGGGTTGTCGGCAAAGTTATAAACAAGCTTGTCGATAAGTCGACGACCGGAGAAACCCGCCATGACTGCTCGCCCCCGCTACGACGTGATCCGCGCCGGAAAGGCGCTCAAGACGCTGCTCGCCGACCCCGATGACCTGCCGAAGGTCTTCACCATCATCGAGGCGTTGCCGGGAACGGCGATGGAGCGCATGCGCGCGAAGATCCTCGCGGCGCCGGGCGGCCAGGCGCTGTTGGAACAGCGGCCCGACATCGTGCCGGTGCTGAGCGACCGCGACGCGCTGCGGGCCATGCCGGCGGGCTCGCTCGCGCACGCGTACCTCGCGTTCGTCGAGAGCGAGAACATCAGCGCGCAGGGCATCCTCGCGGCGGCGGCGGAAGGTGAGACCACGCAGGTCGACGAAGAGTACCGCTACCAGCACGAGCGCCTGCGCGACACGCACGACCTGTGGCACGCGGCGACTGGCTACAAGGGTGACGTGCTCGGGGAAATCGCGCTGCTCGCGTTCACGCTCGGGCAGAACTGGCACCCTGGCATCGCGTTGCTCGTCAGCGGCGCGTTCGCGCGTGGGTTGTCGCAGGAAGACACGTGGCTGGTGGTCGAGGGCTTCGTGCGCGGCAAGCGGGCGGCGTTCTTGCCGGCGGTGCGGTGGGAAGAGTTGCTCGCGTTGCCGGTCGACGAGGTGCGCGCGCGGCTCGGGGTTGGTGCGCCGCCGAAGTACACGCCGGTGCGTACCGCGGAGCTGCGAGCCCAGGGGATCATCTGAAATCTCCCTCTCCCTGCGCAGCAGGGAGAGGGAGCTGGCTACTTGCGGCGCCGCGCGAGCCGCAGCACGAACAACCCCAGCAGCCACGCCGGCTCAAACCCACCACCCGAGCACTGACACCCGCCCGCCGTCCCCGGCGTCACCGTCACGTGCACCGTCGCATTGCCCACCGCGCCCTGCGCATCGCGCACGTACAACGTGACCGACAGCCGCTCCTGGGCCTTCACGATCGGCGCATGCACCACCAGCTTCGCCGCGCTCGCGTCATCGAACGTGAGCCGGCTGCCATCACCTTCCTGCACCCACGCGAAGGTGAGCGGCCCGCCCTCGGGGTCACTCGAGCCCGAGCCATCGAGCGTCACCGTGCCGCCGCTGGCCACCGTCACGTCGTCTCCAGGCCGCGCGATGGGGCCGGCGTTCTGTCCGCGCACCACCAGCGTCACCTCGCCCGGCGTGCTCATCGCCTGCCCATCGCTCGCCACGAGGCGGAACGTGAGCGACGTGTCGCTGGTGACGACCGGCGCGGTGAACGTCGGTGACAGCGCGGTGGTCGAGCTCAACGTCACGCTCGGGCCCGCGAGCTGCGACCACGCCTGCGTCGTCGCGTCGCCGTCGGCATCCATCACGAAGCCGGTGAGCGTCACGCTCGCGCCGGAATCGACGAAGCCATCGGCGAACGCCCGCACCGTCGGCGCGCGGTTGACCTGCTTCACGCTGACGCTGACCTGGTCGGTGGTCGACGTGGTGCCGTCGCTGGCTGCGAGCTCGAAGACGAGCGTCGCGTCGGCGGTCACCTCGGGCGCCGCGCCCTGCAGCGTGAGCGCGTTGGTCGCCCCGACGAGCGCGAGCGGGCCCGACACCTGGCGCCACGTCAGCGTCAGCGGGTCTCCATTGGGGTCGGTCGCGGTGCCCACCAACTGGAACGAGGCGCGCTCTTCGAACGTCGCGTCGGCGCCGGCGCTCACCACCGGCGCGCGGTTGACCTGCTTCACCAGCACGTCGACCGTGTCGGGTGCGAGCGAGTCGAGCGTGCCGTCGTTCACCACCAGCGCGAAGGTGAGCGTGGTGTCGGCGCTCACCTCGGGCGCGGTGAAGGTGCCGTTGGTCAGCGTCGCGCTCGGCCCGGCGGTCTGCGTCCACCGCGCGGTGAGCGTGTTGCCGTCGGCGTCGGTCGACGCGGCCGAGGTGAGCGTCACCACCGTGCGCTCGTCGGCGACGAGGTCGGGGCCGGCGTTCGCGATGGGCGGCCGGTTCAAGCACGTGCCGCGGTGGTTGCCGGTGGTGGGGAACGGCCGGTTGGTGAGGCCGGTGAACGCGATGTCGTCGAGGTCCCACCCGGTCTTGCCGCTCGCCTGGTCGGTCGAGATGCGGAAGCGCACCCGCACCGTCTGGCCTGCGTAGGTGGTGCCGAGGTTCACCGTCGAGGTGATGAACGCCGGCTGGCCCGCGCTGTCACCGACCCACGCCGCGCGGCCGCCGAGCGCGTTGCCCGAGGTGGACGTGAGCGCGATGCCGTAGCCGGGGCTGGCCGACGCGCCGATGTCGGTCCACGTGGCGCCCGCGTTGTTCGACAGCTCGAGCACCGCTCCGTCCCACGCGGTCGGCGTACCGCCCGCCGTGTATTCGAAGGACCAGCGGTTCGAGTACGTGAAGGAGAACGGGCCGGTGCCGACGTCGAGCGGGGGGCTGACGAGCCGCAGGTCGGCCTGCGCGGCCGCGTCGGGGCCGTGCGCGAGGTGGTGGAGCGGATCCGTCTCCGCGCGCGACCAGTTGTACGCCGACGTCATCACCGCGTTGTCGAAGGTCCACGCGAGCGGGCTGGCCTCGAAGTCGTCGCTCGTCGACGCCGACGCGACCACGTCTTGCTGCGTGGTGTAGTTGAACGTGCGAGTGCGCGGCGTCGCGGGGCGCAGCGAGGGGTCGTCGAGCGTCACCGTCACGTCGAGCGCCGAGCGCGCCGTCACCGAGGCCGGCAGGCGCACCGCCACGTCGAAGCTCGTCGCCTGGTACGGCGCGAGCGCCGACACCGGCACCGTCGCGGGCGTGAAGGTCACTCCGCTCACCGTGCTGCTGAGCGTCGCGGTGAGGTTGGCGAGGTTGCCGACGCCGAGGTTCTTCACCGTGACGTGGAGCCGGCCGCGTTCCCCGACGTCGAGCACGCCGTCGCGGTCACAGAAGTCCTGCGGGTCGTCGTCGGTCAGCGTCGCGCTGGTCGTTGCCACCTCGTTGCCCCAGCCGAAGTCTTCGACCACGCCGGTCAACGTCGTCGAGCTGCGCGCCGGGCCGATCGCTGCCTGGCCCATGCCGCGCCGTGCGAACGCCGCCGCGAGCGCCTGGAAGTCGGCCACGTCGTTCGCCGCCGCCACCGCCAGCCACGCGTCGCGCGCCTCGAGGTACGTCGGGTCCGACGGCGTCGCCTTCAGCGAGCCCACGAGGTAGCGGTACATGCGGTCTTGCGCCTGCGCGAAGGTGAGCCGCGGCGTCGCGCGGAGCAGCGCCACGTAGACCTCCCACAGCGCGGTCGCCCAGATTTCGCCGGCGTTGTGCACCTCGGAGTTCGCCGGCGCGGCGGTCGCCAGCGGGTGCGTCGGCAACGCGACGCCATCACCGATGTGCCTGAAGGTGAGCGCGTTCTTCGTGAAGTCGACCGAGTACGGCGCGCGGCGAATGCCGAAGTAGGCGGCGTTGGTCGGCACCACGTTCGAGTCGGTGTCCCAGATGGCCATCGCGTAGACGCCGCCGAAGGTCGCGTTGCCAGGCTTGCTCGCGTCGCTCGCCTCGACGGTGAGCAGCATGCCGACCGTGTCACCCCAGCCCTCGCCCATCGCGGCGGCCTGCTGTGAGCCCAGGCCGGGCACGAGGCGGTGCGAGAGGTAGTGGCCCCACTCGTGCGCGACGACGGTGTTGTCGACCGAGCCGTCACGCAGCAGCGCCGCGGCGCGCAGCATCGTCGCGCTCACCGGGCCGCCCAGCAGCTGCGTCTTGAGCGCGTTGCCGTCGGTCTGCGTGAGCGACAGCGAGGGAATGGTCGGCGGCGTGGTGATGGCCGCGTCGACGCCCAGCGCGGGCGGACCACCGGCGGCGTTGTTGGCGAGAATCATGCCGACGCCGCCCGCGGCCTGCACGCGCACCGCCTTGCTCTCGAAGGTGCAGGTGCCGCGGTCGACGAGCACGATGGCGCCGGTGACGTTGTTGGTGATGGCGGAGCACGCGTCGCTGGTCGGCCCGACGCCGTCGTTGGCGAGCACCACGTTCGCGGTCAGGTTGAACGACGACGGGCCGAACGCCGCCGTGCCCACCGCCGGCGTCAGGTTGCCCGGCTGCAGCGTCAGCGTCGCGAGCGCGGGCGGCTGCCACACGAACATCTGCATGCGCGGGCGCGCGCCGTCGTCGGGCGTCGACATGTTGGCGTTGTTGAGGCCGCCCACGTCCTGGCTCTCGGCCTTGATGGAGTCGTTCTCGGCGCCGCCGCGCCCGAAGTTCGAGGTCTGCGCGTTGCCGGCCGCCTCGTTGAAGCCCTTGTCGTAGAACGCGTCGTGCAGCCAGTTCACGTCGTAGAAGAGCTGCGTGATGCCCGCGTTGCGCTGCGTGGCGGGCGCGACGTCGAGGCTCACGTCGTAGAGGTCGGTGAAGGCGCCCGGGGCGGTGGGCGTGCCGCGCAGGTCTCCCGCGCCGAAGCCGTCGGGCGCAGCGAGGTCGGCGTAGGCCTCGACGTTGTTGCCGGTCGTCACCGTCGCGGTCGAGGGCAGCCAGTCGTCGTTGGTCGACAAGCCCGCGTTGCCGACGTGCACCACCACCGGCGCGACGAAGGGCAGCACCGTGTTGTCAGGCAGGCCCGTGGGGTGCGGCGTCGCGCGGCCGTTGGGGCCGTCGAGCGGCCGCAGCGTCACCGGGTCGACCCACACCTTGTAGTCCCACGCGTCGTTCGCGGTGAGCGAGTGGCGCGAGAGCACACGGCCGTCGAGCGCGCTGATGACGCAGCTGAACATCTGCGCGTCGGTGCTGCCGCGCGGCGCGGCGTCGAGCTCGACGTGGAAGGCGGGCACCAGCTGCTTCTGGTCGACGTCGGGGTAGAGCACGCGGCGGGTGCGCGCGAGCGAGACGTCATGGGACTCGAGGTTCGACGCGTCGAAGCGCTGCGCGCCGGCGAAGTCGAAGCCGCTCGAGCGGAACGCGCCGTCGGTGGTCACCAGGCCGTACGAGGCCTCGAAGGCGACGGCGAGCGCGCTCTCGGGCGAGAGGGCGAAGCGGTGGTCGACCCACGGCAGCGGCGCGAGCGCACCGCTGAGCGCGACGAGCTCGAGCTTCTGCGTCAGCACCACGTTGAGGCGCTGGTGGAACACGCGCACGCCGTCGAGCTGCTGGCCGAACTGCACGATGACGGCGCCGGTGCCGAGGTCGTGCACGTGCAGCAGCGGCGCCTCGGCGAGCGCGACCGGGTCGAGGCGGTAGAGCGGCGCCCACGCGAAGAGCGCGCGGCGAGCGACGGCCTCGGGCGTCAGGCCCTGGAGGCGCAGGTCGGGCGCGTGCGGGTCGCGCGCGGCGAACACGAAGGTCGGCACGCCGAAGCGCGGCTCGGTCTGCGTGATGGTCGCGGTCGAGACGAGCGCCGCGGTGTCGCGCGGGAGCTCGCGGTTGAGCGGCGTCACGCGGTTGGAAGAGAGGAAGACGTCGACGTCAGACGGGGCAGACCACGCCACCGTCGCGGCGAGCGCCGCGGTGAAGAGCACCCAGGGGGAACGCATGGGCGCGGAGACTACGTGAAGACCGGGTCGGGGTGAGGAGGAGTCACTCGGCCGGTAGCGGCACGCGATAGCTACCGAGCGCGCGCAGCCGCAACTCGACAGTCGTGCCATCGAGGCGGGCGCCATCGGGCAACGTCGGCGACTCGCGCCGCAACACCGCCGCGGCCCACTTCAGCGTGGCGTGCACCACGTCGGCTTCCTGCAGAAACCGCTCGAGCTCGGGCTTGCGCGTGTCGTCAAGCAGAGTACGGCCCGCGTCGTCGAGCGCCTTCGAGCGCGCCTCCCGTTCCGGCCCCGGCGTGTCGGCCACCTCGGCGAGCTGCACCGCGAACGCGTGCATGCGCCGCACCGCGCGCGCTTCGTCCCACTCCATCCACCACTGCTGCTCGACCGACTGCGGCGCAGGCATTCGTCGCTGCTCGGGCGGAATCCACCGCCAGAGCGAGCGCGTCTCCCAGTGGGCGTTGATCTCTTCCACCGTGCGGCGGTTGGAGATGAAGCGCGCGCCCACCTCGTCGACCTGCTTCGCGCGCTCGGCCCGGGACTCGACCTTCGCCAGCACGCTCAGGCACGGGCCGAGCGCCTCGAGCACCGTCTCGCGCGGGTTGAGTGACCAGGTCTCTCCGAGCTGCGAGAGGTCGGCGGCGAGCCGCAGCAAACGCACGCAACGCTCGGCGTTCTCCTCGGTCGCGCCCCGCTGCGCGGCGACCTTCACCGCCGCCGAGAACACCACGTCACTGCGCTGCTGCACCGGCTCGTCCTTGCCCCAGCCGACGAGGTGCTCCGGGTCCTGCAAGAGCGCGCGTCGCTCGGTGCAGTCGAGCACGCGGTCGACCCACGCCGCCGATTCGTTCAACGCCTCGGGCGTGACCGCCTTCCCGGCGCGCAGGTCGTCGACCGACGGCGGGCTCGCGCTCAACATCGCGGCGTTGATGCATTCCAGCTCGTCGCCGTCGCGCGTGCCCGCGTGCAGCCACGGTTGCTTCAGCGCGAGGTAGCGGGCCTGCGCGTCGACTCCGAGCCGGCGAAAGGTCTGCTGCAGCGCCACCAGCGTGCCGACCGCGAGCAGCACCGCGATGCCGAGCGTCGCGAGCAACCAGCGCGCGGCCTTCCTCGGTCGGTGCAGGCCCGCGGCGTCATCAGCGCTCATCGCGCGGGTGATGAAAGCACTTCTGGGCGCTCAGGCGAGCAGCTCGGCGATGGGCGTCGTCGAGAGCCCGCTGTCCTTGCCGACCGACGAGATGCCGGTGCCCAGCGCGGTGAGCGCGGTGAGGAGGATGTCGCTCGTGTTGCGGCCCGTGGTGGACCGGAAGTGGTAGCCCGACTTGAGCGCGCCACCCGCGCGGCCGGCGAGCAGCACCGGGTAGTCGTTGATGGAATGGTCGATGCCCTCGGCGACGTCGCTCGTGCAGAGCACCACCGTGTTCTGCAAGACGTTGGTGGTCGGGCTGTCCATCGTCTTCTTCAGCGCCGCGAGCGTGTACGCGAAGTTCCGCATCGTGAACTTCACCGCCTCGTTCACCTTGTCCTGCTGCGCGGCGTCGTGGGTGATGGAGTGCTCGGTGTCGCGCGGGTCGTTCGGCGTGAGGAACTTGAAGCAGTGCCCGCCCACCGAGCCCGAGAACTGAAACGAGGCGACGCGGGTCAGGTCGCACGCGAACGCCATCGCCAGCAGGTCGCTCATCAGCGTCGACACCTGCTCGATGGGCTCGACGCCGCTCACGTCGACGTTGGTCTGCGTGGGCTGCATCGGCAGCGCGCACGACGAGGTGATGACCGGCGGGAGCGCGAGAATGCGGGTGCGCAGCTCGGACACGCCGGTGAGGTGCGCGTCGAGCCGCGCCCGGTCGCGCGCGCCCAGCTTGCCCTGCAGCGCCTTCGCGTCGTCCTTCACGGCGTCGAGCACCGAGGCTCGGAGCTGATCTCTCGGGTCGCGCGGGTCCTTCGGGGTGAAGCCGCCGAACACCGTGTTGAAGAGGCGCGCGGGGTTCACTTCCTGCGGCATCGGCGAGTCGGGGCCGCGGTGCGAGCAGTTGGCGAGCGTCGGGCCCTCGCCGGTCGTGTAGCGCTTGCTCACCGCGAGCTGCAGCGACTTGAAGCGCGTGTCGCCCGCGATGGCGTCGGCGGCGACCTGGTCGACCGACATCATTCCGAACTTCGAGTTGTACGGCGCACCGCCGGGCGGCAGCGGAATGACGGGCGCGCCCGAGAGCAACGCGCCGGCGCCGTTGTGGTGGCCGCGCACGTTGGGCGTCTTCACGTTGAAGCCCGAGAGCACCGACACGTCACCGCGCACGTCGATGTTGCGCGCGGCGTCGACCAGCGGCGCGAGCTGCTCGGTCGGCACGTAGCTGGTGCCCACTTGCGCGGGCGTCCACTTGCTGCGGATGACGCCGTTGCCGAAGAACCAGGTCATGAAGCGGCGCGGCGGCGGCATCCCGTCGGCGGCGAACGCGAGCCCGTTGGAATCGAACATCGCGTCGAGGGCGGGCAGCGCGAGCACCGCGCCCGCACCGCGCAGGAGGTGACGGCGAGAGAGCTTCACGGGGCCTCCGGGGCGCCAGTGCGGAACGCGTCGGACACGACCAGCTCGACCAGCAGCGCCTGCCAGCGGTAGCCCGCGGCGGCGAAGCCTTCGGTGGCCTTCTTCAGGGGGCGCGCCTCGGTGGGCAGGTCGACGTGACCGGTGCCCTGGCGGAACGCCTGCCGCGCGAGGCACGAGACGATGCGCGGGTCGTCGTGGAGCAGTGCGACGAGGCCCGGTGCGTCGGAGAAGCTGCCCTTGTCTTCGAACGTGCCCGTGGTGTCGACCGGCAAGCCGTCGTCGAGTGACTGCGCGTGGCCGGTGGCGTCGAAGCCCTCGAACGCGAAGCCCGGTGGATCCATCAGCTGGTGGCAGCCGCTGCAGCCGGTGACGCTCATGTGCAGCTCGACCTTCTGGCGCAGCGTGCGCTGGGTGTTGGCCGGCGGCGCGGGGAGGGTGGTGTTCACGTCGGGCGGCGGCGCGGGCACGGTCTGGCAGAGCAGCGTCTCGCGAATGAAGCGCCCGCGGTAGGTCGGCGAGTTGGCTGAGGGGTGCGACTGCAGCGAGAGAAACGCGCCCTGGGTGAGCAGGCCGCCGCGCCCGGCGGGCAGCGTGACCTTCGACCACTGCGTGACCGGCGTCAGCCCGTAGTGCCGCGAGAGCGGGCCGTCGACGAAGGTGGTCTGGCGCGTCAGCACGTCGCGGAAGTCGGCGGGCGCGTCGAAGGCGAGGTCGAGCAGCGTGCGGCGCGTCTCTTCCTTCATCGAGCGGCCGAGCGTCACCGCGTCGAAGCCGGGGAAGCGCACCGTGTCTTTCGCGAGGTGGTCGAGGCCCTGCAACCCGAGCAGCTCGTCGAAGAACGCCGTCATCGCGGTGCGGGCCTCGGGCTTCTGCAGGAGGCGCGTGGCCTGCGCGCGCAGCGTGGCTTCGTCGTGGAGCTGATCAGCCGCGGCCGCTGCGCGCAGTTGATCATCGGGCGGAGCGCCGGTGAGGAAGAACGCGAGGCGGTTGGCCAGCTCGTACGAGGTGAGGCGGCGGCGGCTCGCGTCCGCGGGGTCGGGCTCGCCGGTCTCGTCGAGGTAGAGGAACGCCGGCGACTGCAGCAGCCCCGCGAAGAGAAAGAGCACGCCCTGGTCGAAGTCGTCGTACGCCTGCGCCGCGGTGAGGCCGACCTGCGTCCACCGGTCGAGCTCGACGGTCGTCGCGGGGCGGCGGAACGCGCGCGGCACGAAGCGCGTCGCGACCTGGCGCATGCACGTGGCGTCGGTGCTCGAACTCGGCGTGCAGGTGATGAGGCTCGCGCGGCGCGCGTTGAGCGCGGCGGTCGCGGCGAGGTACGCGTTGTCTTCGTACTGCGTCACCGCGGACGAGCTGACCTCGAGCACCGTGGCGCCGATGGCGGTCAGCCCGTTCACCGGCACGTCGGCCGGCGGCGTCACCGGGCGCGCGGCCTCGGGCCCAAGGAGGTCGGTGATGGCGGCGAGGTACTGCGCGCCGAGGAGCAGCCGCGGACGCAGCGGCGCGGGCGCGAACGCGGGCAGCTCGGGCTCGACCACGGGGGGCGTCGTCGGGGCGTCGGGCGGCGCGGCGCGGTCGCCGACGATGGCGCCTTCACAGGCGCTCAACACCAGCAGCACGGGGAGGAGTGGGGTCAGCCTCGGCATCGGAGTGACGCGGTGTTGCAACGCTGACGCCGCGACGCCAGCGACGCCAACATCACAGATTGACTCGAATCTTCCTTCGTCACCCGCGGGTGTCGCCCGGGATCACGACAGCGCAGTGGTGCTCTCGCGCTCCAGAGTGTGAACGGCAGTGGTCAGGGGGGCGGCGCGAGTACAGTCCGGCGACCATGACGGAGAGCACGGCACTGGGTCGGGTGCGTCAGGCGTTGGCGGCCGCGAGGGACGGGCTCGTCGCGCGCGACGTGCTGGTCGAGTTGGTGTTGCTGGCCGCGGTCGCCGAGGAGCACCTGCTGATCATCGGCCCGCCCGGCACCGCCAAGTCGCTCGCGGCGCGGCGCGCGGCGCAGGTCTTCGAGGCGCGGTACTTCGAGTACCTGCTCGGCCGCTTCACCGAGCCGTCTGAAATCTTCGGGCCGGTCGACCTGCGCAAGCTGCGCGAGGGCGTGGTGGAGACCGAGGTCGGCGGCATGCTGCCCGAGGCCGACATCGCCTTCCTCGACGAGGTGTTCCTCGGCTCGTCGGCGATCCTCAACACGCTGCTGGGGTTGCTCAACGAGCGCACGTTTCGGCGCGGCAAGTCGCAACTCCAGGTGCCGCTGCGGGTGTGCGTCGGCGCGTCGAACGCGCTGCCCACCGAAGACGCGCTCGCGGCCTTCGCCGACCGCTTCTTGCTGCGCACCTTCGTCGAGCCGCTCCCCGACGCGCTGCTCGAAGACCTGCTCGGCGCGCGGCCGAAGCGGCCGGTGGCGGTGGCGTCGATCGACGACCTCGACGTGCTCGCGCGCGCGGCCGACGGCGCTGATCTCTCGGGCATTCGCCCGCTCTACGCGCAGTGCGTGCGGTTGCTGCGGCAGGCCGGCGTGGAGCTGACCGACCGGCGCCTGGTGCGCGTGCAGCGCCTCATCGCCGCCGCGGCGACCCTCGCGGGGCGTTCCCGTGCCGAGGCCGAGGACCTCTGGCCGCTGGTCTTCGCGTTGCCGACCGCGGAGCAGCAGGCGTTGGCGCGCACGGTGCTCAAGCAGCAGCTCGAAGGGGCGGCCAACGACGCGACGCCGGGCGCGGCGCTCGAGGCGACCCAGGGACGCGCGGCGCGCGCGAAGCTGCTCGATGACCGCGCGGCGCAGTTGCTCGTCGCCGAGGTGCGCGACGACCGGTGGCGCCTGCAGCTCGAGGGCGTGGCGCGCGACATCGACGCGGCGTTCTCGAGCGACACGTTGCCCGACAGCCTCAAGAGTCGCCGCGCGCTCATCGTCGACGCGCTGGCCTGATCAGCCTCACCGTGGAGTCGTGATGGACGAGCTGCACTGGGCGCCGCGTTGGCCCACGCTCCAGCCGGAATACGTGGTGGTCGAGGGCGAGGCGGCCCGGGCGTTGGCGCGCCGGCTCGCCGGGAGTCCGCGGCTCGCGCAGCTGCGCGGCGTCGTCGCGGGGAACGTGCTCGCCTTGACGGGTGACGAGCTGCCGTGGGTCGACGGCGCGCAGTACTTCGGTCGGGAGCCGGACGCGCCGTGGCTGCTGGTGCCCACCGCGCAGCAGGCGATGCGGGGCGCGCTGTCGGTGCCGGCGTCGTGGCTCGAGCATGCGTGGCGGTCGTCGCAGCCCGGTGTCGACTGGCCGTGCGTGGTGCGAGACGTCGGTGGGGTGCCGGTGCTGTTGCCGGTCGGCAGAGCGGGGCCGATCGATCCGATTCGTCTCGAGGCGTGGGCCAGGAACTCCCTGGCGCCGAGGGGTTCTCCTCCTCACCCCAACCCTCTCCTCCTCGGGAGCTCCTCGGGAGGAGAGGGAGTTGCCCATGAGTGAACTCGCGCCCTGGCCACGGCACCTCGACGCGTGGGAACCCGAGCTCCGCCTGTTCGCGCGCGAGCTGCTCGGCGCGCTCGCCCCGCTCGCCGAGCGGCTCCAGAACATCCTCGGTCCGCTCAAGGTGCGCGACGAGACGCACGCCGACGACCCGCACGGCTACTCGGGCCTCGGCCGCCGCGGCCCGTGGGAAC
The DNA here is from genome assembly GCA_046351675.1 of Myxococcaceae bacterium. GTDB lineage: Bacteria > Myxococcota > Myxococcia > Myxococcales > Myxococcaceae > Archangium_A. The sequence continues at coordinate 172,425 of JAXLYB010000002.1, read as the reverse complement.
GCCTGCTCGCGTCGGAGTGGGCGCTCCAGCTCGAGGCCCCCGACGAGTTCATTCGCCGCGCGACCTCGGGCGAGCAGCTCTTCGTCGAGCTCGAACGCCGTTCCCCGAAGGTCGCGCTCGAAGCATGGCTGCTGCTCGACACCGGCCCCGCACAGCAGGGCGCACCGCGCATCGCGCAGCTCGCGGCCCTCGTCGCCTTCGCCCGTCGCGCGCGAGAGGCGGGCGTGCGGCTGCGCTGGGCGCCGCTGTGGATGTTCGAGCTCCCGCCGCACGAGGCGCTCACGCAGGCGTCGGTGCAGGCGTGGCTCGACTCGCGCAACCCGCACGTGCCGACCGCGGCGCTGCTCGATCGCTGGCGTGACGCCTGGGTCGACGACGGCGTCGAGCGCGACGTGCTGGTGGTGGGCAGCGCGCACCTCGCCCCGCTCGTGACGCCGCGGCGCTGGAGCATGCTGGTGGTCGACGACGCCGACACGACCGGGGCGCTGAAGCTGTCGCTGACGACCGCGCGCCAGGCGCGACCGCGCACGCTCGAGCTCGCGCTGCCCGACGAGGCGACGCAGCTGCGCGTGCTGCGCGACCCGTTCGGGTGGACGCGCCCGAAGGTCAACCCGACGCACCGCCGAAAGCAGGGCTCGCCGATTCCGCTCGCGCCCCACACCGAGCTCGCCTTCTCGCAAGACGGCCACCGGCTGCTCGCGCGCACCGAATCGGGTTCGGTGGTGGCGATTCCGCTGCGCAACACGGCGCGCGCGGGCTTCGGCTGGCCGTCGGTCGCGAACCTCCCCGCGGGTGCGCGCCTCGTCTCGGCGGCGTGGTCGAGCAAGCGCGCGAGGGGCGTGACGCTCGCGTGGCAAGACGGCGCGGTCTTCGCGAGCGATTGGGATGGGCACCTCGGCGGGCGCGTCTCGGCGTCGGCGCCGATGCCGACGGCTGATCAGCTCTTCCTCTCGGCGTGGCCGCTCGAGGCGGGCTGGGTGTTCGAGCGGAAGTTCTACGACGCGCGCTCGCTCCGCGCGGTCGACGGCTCGCTGCACTGGGCGACGCAGCTGGGTGATGGCGTGGTCGGGCTCGGACTCGGCGGCAGCCAGGTGGTGAAGCGCGGCCTCGTGCGCCAGCTCTACTTGAACGAGCTGCCGCTGCACGCGGTGCTCGGGTGGTCGAATCGGCTGGGCGTGCTGGCGATGTGCACCTACCCGGGCCGCGTCGAGATGCTGGCCGGCCACCAGGCGGTGCGGGTGCGCACGCTGCCGGCGCAGGTCTTCGACGGCGCGAGTCCCGTCGCGGTGTGCGCGACGCTGTGGCCCAACAGTGAGAACGATGGCGTGACGGTGATCGCGGTCGGCAAGGACGGGCGCACGATTCGCTCGCTCGACACCGGGCAGACCGCGCCGCAGTGGATCATCGAGGCCCGGGCGCGCGCGCAGATCGAGGTCGCGACGGCATGGGTGCACGGCGAGGTCTTCGCGTGGCGCGATGTGAACGGTGAGATTGGCGTGCACAGCCGTACGCGCAAGGAGACCGTGCTGAGGCTCCACGTGCGCGATGCGGGGAAGGAGCTGCCATGAGCGGAGGAGAGGCTCGGGGTTGCGGCCCCCTCTCCTCGCGAGGAGGAGAGGGTCGGGGTGAGGAGAAAGCCATCGGCAGGAGGCTGCCGGCCTACGCGCGCGTCTCCCTCTCCTCCCGAGGAGCAGAGGGTCGGGGTGAGAAGAAAACCGTCGCCACGAGGCTGCCGACATGAGCGCGCAGCCCTTCTTCGGCTCGGTGCACGCAAGCGGCTTCGTGTTCGACGAGGCGCTGGTGGGCCGCGCACGCGTGGTCGAGCGCGTACTCGCCTCGTGGACCGACGGCGCGCGCCTCTTCCGCGACGGGACGCGCTGGTACCTCGTCGGCCTGCGCGGGCGGCGCGTCGATTCGCGGGAAGCGCCGGGCCTGCCCGTGGTGCAGTTCGACGGGCGCTGGCTGACGACGGCGCTCGATCCGGCGGCGCTCGCCGACGTGCCACGCGACGCGTTGGTCGATCTCATTGCGGGAACTCTCCGCACCGTCACGTTCTCAGCGACGCTCGCGGTGCACCCCTCGACACTGCTCTCACTGCCCACGCCACGGGTGGAGCAGGTCGCGACGCTCGAGCCCCCGCCTCGCCCCGTCGCGCCACCCGCGCCCGCGCCAGCGCGTCAGTCACTCGACGAACTCTTCGCGCCGCTGCTCGAGCAACTCGCCGCGCAGGGTCGTCCGCCAGCGCCGCCTCCGGTGCCGGAACCGCCGCCCCCGCCGACGTGGCGCGAGCGGCTCGCGCAGTGGTGGGCGAATCGTCGCGGCCCCGAGCAGAACGCGCTGCCGGTCGAGCCGGGTGTCGATGGTGCTGATCAGTCTCCTACTCCCCCGGGAATGTGGGCTCGGCTTCGCGCGTGGCTCGGTGGTGGAGCACCTCCCGCGCTCCCTCCGCCCGTCGAAGAGCAAGACCCACCCGCGGCTCCACCACCTCGTGACGCGGGTCTCTGGTCGCGTCTCCGTGCGTGGCTCGGCGGTGCGCAACAGCCGACCGCGCTCCCGCCGCCCGCAGCTGACGAACAGCGCCCGCTCGCACCGGTTGAAGACGACGCGCCACCGCGCGGCCCAGGACTCTGGTCGCGTCTCCGCGCGTGGCTTGGCGGCGCGCCGCGTCCGCCCGCAGCTGACGAACAACCTCCACCGCCCGGCCCGCTCGCTCGCCGGCCGGTTGAAGACGACGCGCGACCGCGCAGTCCGGGACTCTGGTCACGTCTCCGCGCGTGGCTCGGCGGCGACGGCACACGGCGCACGCAGCGGACCTCGCGTCTCGCTTTGCCTCCCGTCGTTCCTCCTGCCCCTCCAGTCACTCCGGGCGGACGCGGCTTCCTCTCGTCCTTCAGTCGCTGGTTCCGCGGCAACGGCGCGCGTGGCTCGGGGGGAATCGTTCCGCCCGTTCCTCCCGTCGCGGCGGGCGAAGGTGGGTTCTTCGCGTCGCTCGGCCGTTGGTTCCGTGGCGGCGACACCGCGAGCGCTTCGCGTCCCCCGGCGCAGCGGCCCGACCGCTACTTCGACGAGCTGCGGCGCGCCTTCGAGGAAAACCTCGGTGAAGCGCTCCGCCGCGCGGTGCCGCTCGCGAACGGGGGCGTTGGTCCGGTGCGCACCACCACGGGCATCACGCCGTTTCGCCGCGATTCGCTCTCGCTGCTGACGCCGCCGACGCGTGGTGGCGCCGCGGTCATCGTGCCCGACGGCGAGTTCGAGGCGATGCGGAAGTTCTACCGCGAGACCGCCGACGCGCTCATCGCGCGCGGGCAGATCGACGAGGCGGCGTTCGTGCTCGCGAAGCTGCTCCACGACGCGACGGCCGCGGTGGCGCTGCTCGAAAAGCACGGCCGCTTTGAGCTCGCCGCGCAGGTCGCCACCGCGCAGCACCTGTCCGACACCGAGCGCATTCGGTTGTGGCTGCTCGCTGGCCGCACCGACGAGGCGCTGCGGCTGGTGCGCGGGAGCCACGACTTCGAGGCGTTGATCACCGCGCTGACGCCCCGGTCCGACGAGGTCGCCACGCGGCTGCGCGTCATCTGGGGCGACTACCTCGCGCAGCGCCAGCGCTGGGCGGAGGCGCTGCTCGCCACCGCGCCGCTGGGCGAGGCGCCTGAGCAATGGGCGAGCTGGCGCGACCAGGCGCTGGAGGTCGGCGGCGCCGCGGCGGTGACCGCGCTCGCGACCGACCTGCGTCGGAACCCCGAGCACCTCGACGACGCGCGCGTGCGCCTGCGGGAGGTCATCGAGCAAGACCGCGCGCTCCTGCCGCTCGCCGCGCAGTCGTTGCTCAAGCACGCGCCCGCGGCGACGGGGCCGATTCACCGCGACCTGTGGCGCGAGCTGATGCGCGACGCGAGCGATGGCCGGCCCGTCGACCGATACCTCGTGCAGGAAGTGCTCAAGTCGACCAACGACCGCGTGCTCGTCGCCGACGCAGTGCCGAACGCGCCGCCGCGGCCTGCGCGAGAGCGGCAGCCGCTCGAAGTGCCCGCGCCCATCGCGTCGCAGCTGCGGGTGTTCGACGTCGCGCCGCTGCCGAAGGGCCGTCGCGTGCTGGCGCTCGGGGCGGCGGGGCTCAAGGTGGTGTCTCCCTCGGGGCAGACGCTCAAGCACCACCTCGTGAAGGCCGATGCGCTGGTGGTGGGGCCGCTCGGGTCGCGCGTGCTGGTGCTCTCGCTCGACGGCGCGCTCACGCGGGTGTGGCGGCTCGATCCGCTGCACTTCGGCATCGACAGCTGGTTCCAGGCGGGCATCGACGCGTTCTCGCGGCGCTTCGACGGCCTGTGCTGGGCGGTCGGCATGGAACGCTCGCTGGTGCTGCTCGACCCGGCGACGCCCGCCGCGATGGAGTGGTGGCGCGTGCCGCAGTTCAACGCGCGTGACCTCGACGCCCAGGGGCGGTTCGTCTCGGCGCTCGGCACCGAGCTGGCGCAGAACGAGTCGCGGCGCATCGTGTTCGAGGTCGGCGCGCAGACCCTCGAGCGACGGCTCGACCCGTCGGACTTCGCGTGGTGGCGCAGCGGTGATCTCGTGACGTGGTCGTTCAAGGTGCGCGACGACGCGCGGCTGACCCTGACGTTGAAGATCCTGCCGCGCTCGGGTGCGACGACGGTGCGCGAGCGGGTGTTGGACGCGAGTGGGTGGCAGCAGCTCCCGATGGATGCGGGGTTGGTGCTGGCGCGGGTGGTGAACGGGAGCACCGAGGTGTCGGTGGTCGATTGGTCGCCGTCACTGATTGCGTCGCTGGCGAGCGAAGCGCCGATGCGGTTGGTGGCGCGGCTGGCGGGGACGCGGCAGGTCACGCTGCGGGAGCTGGCGCACGATCGGCTGGGCATCGCCGATGAGCATGGGCGGGTGACGGAAGTCGAGCTGTGACGCCGTGCGTGTGACGTTGCCAGCGCTGGCCGCCGGGAACGTCACGCGCATCGAGAGCACCGTGCGTGTGACGTTGCCAGCGCTGGCCGCCGGGAACGTCACGCGCATCGAGAGAGCACCGTGCGTGTGACGCTGCCAGCGCCAGCCGCCGCGAACGTCACGCGCATCGTCGGTGGCTCGTGCGCTGGCCTTCTCGGGGTGGCAGTGGGCTGGTGGGTCGACGCACTGCCGCGAGACGGGCGTGCCTCTCACTTCGAGCACGTGACTCGCGTCTGCAGGCTTCGTGATGGGCACGTGTTCGGAGAATTCGCAGTCCCCACTACGAAAAGTCTGAACACGTGCACGCGTGATCATCACGACGCGTGCATCAACGAGTCACGCGACGCCCGACGCCGAGAGGCACGCCCGCTGCTCGGCACTTCACCCGGACCTCGCGCCGCCCATCACCCTTCAAGGCCCGGTGCGCCGCGTCCGAGCACGCTCAGCCCGAGGTCGGCAGCGGCCTCACGCCATCATTCACCACCACCCTCGTCCCCGCAGGCGGCGCGTCGAAGAACGACGCCATGCGCTTCGCATACGCCGCATCGAGCGGCTGGTGCGACCGGTGCGCAATTCTCTCCGCCCGCAGCGCGTCGGGCGCGGTGACGAGCACCCACTCCACGCGTGGAAACTCCCGCGCGAAGCGCTCACGGTGCACCTGCTTCGGAAACGTCTGCGCGAGCACCACGGTCGCGTGGGCGCCGAGCAACGACTTCACCCGCGCCACCTGTGCGTCGACGAAGCGCTCGCGCATCTCATCGGTCACCGGCTGTGCGGCGTCGATGGCCGCGCGCATGTCAGCCGGCAGGTCGGCGTCACCGTCGTGGAAGTGGGCTCCGCGCTGCGCAGCGAGCTGGCGACCGACGAAGGTCTTCCCCGCGCCCGGCAGGCCGAACACCACCACCACGAGCGGCGAGGGCTTCACGCGCCCGCGACGGTCACCTTGATGACCTTCACCGGCGTGCGCGGCCGGTCGTCGCCGTCGCACGGCGTGGTCTCGATCTTCTTCACCACGTCCTGGCCCGAGACGACCTTCCCGAAGACCGGGTGCCGCGACTGGCCCGGCGTGAACCAGTCGAGGAAGTCGTTGTGCACGGTGTTGATGAAGAACTGGCTGCCGCCGCTGTTGGGCCGGCCGGTGTTCGCCATCGAGAGCGTCATCGGCTCGTTCGACAGCTTCACCGTGAACTCGTCCTTGATGTCGCCGTCGGGAGGGCCGCCCATGCCCGCCTCGGGGCTCATCGGGTCCTTCGAGTTCGGGCAGCCGAACTGCACCATGAAGTTCTTGATGACGCGGTGGAAGTGCAGGCCGTCGTAGAAGCCGCTCTTCGCGAGCTTCAGGAAGTTGCCCGCCGTGAGCGGCATCTGGTCGAGGAACAGCTCGGCGGTGAAGTTGCCGAGCGACGTCTGGAAGGTAGCGGTGGGGTTGGGCATGGGCGCAGAATGCACCACATGACGCTCGTGTTGGTGAACCTTGCGCTGCTGGCTTCCGGAGGACTCCTCGCCGACCAGGCTCCACGTCCCGGGCTGTTGGTGGCCGAGGCCGAGGTCGCCGCTCCGAACGTGCAGCCGCCCGCGCCCGCGCTCCTGCCCCTCGAGCAGATGACGGTCGCGCAGCTCACCGCGGAACGTCAGCGCATTCTCGACAGCCGCCCCTCGGCCGTGTTGCCGGTGACCGTGATGGTGGTCGGCGCGGTCGGCTTCTCGGTCGGCCTCGGCTTCTTCCTCTTCAGCTCGATGGTGGTGGGCGGCGTCTTCATCGGAGTCAGCGCCGCCGTGTTCGTCGTCGGCCTGGTGCTCTACTTGATGAAGGGCCCCGAGCGCGCCGAGAACGCCACCGCGCTGCGCAAGGTCGAGCAGGCGCTCCGCGTGGCGAAGTCGCGAGACGACGACCGCAGCGTGCCTCCGCCGCCTGCGCCGCCGGGCGTCGACCTCGGCCCGCGCCCCGGTGCGCTGCTCGCGCGGTTCTGAAGAAGAAGACACGCTGTTGCGCACCTGCACCGACACGTCGGTGTCACGCGGAAGCGTCAGTCTTCCCTGATCAATCCAGGCCGCGCGTGCGACCCTGTAAAGTCGCTTCGTTTCGCGGGGGAAAGTCGTGCGCGTTCCCGCTGCGAAGACTCTCCTCGGAGGCCCCACGCCCATGACCACCCGCTCGTCGTCGTCCGCTGCAGCCGCAGAAGCCGCTCGTCAACGCGCCGCCGAAGAAGCACGCCGCCGGGCCGCGGAAGAGGCGCGTCGCAAGGCCGCCGCCGAAGCCGCGAAGAAGGCCGCCGAGGCTGCCGCGAAGGCGAAGGCCCAGGCGCAGGCCAAGGCGAACAAGTTCAAGAAGGACGAGATGTCGACGGGCAAGGGCGGGGCGCTGCGGCGCAACAGCTCGACGAAGCTCGCCGCGCTCGGCCTCGACGCGAAGGCCATCGAGCAGCCGAACCTCAAGCTGTCGGCCACGAGCGTGCGGTCGTTCGGCATGGGCCGCGGCCCCGATGGCGTGCGCATGACGATGAGCGCCGACCAGGCCGAGCGCGCCGCGCAGGCGAAGGCGGCGAACGCCACGAGCGCCACCAGCGCCACGCAGGCGACCGCGAAGCCCGACCCGGTGAAGGACGCGGCGAGCGTCAACGCCATCAAGGACCCGGCGGCCAAGGCGAAGAAGCTCGAGTCGCTCGTCACCAGCAACCCCGACCCCGCGTACCGCAAGCAGCTGCTCGACGCCGCGAAGCCGGCCATCGAAGACATCTCGCGCAAGGTCGTCGACAAGGACTCGGGCGCGACGAAGGAACAGCGCCAGGCCGCGCTCGATTCGCTGGGCCGCACCACCGAGTTGCTCGACGCCGACTCCCAGCAGGCGCTGGTGAAGACGGTCGCCGGCACGATGAAGAACCAGAACGTCGGCGACGACGACGACGAGTTCGGCACGATGCTGAAGAACAGCATCAAGTCGGGCGCGGGCGCGTCGTTCGGCGTGCGGCTCGCGAGCGAACTGCAGGGCACGGGCAAGACCACCGCGGCCAACGACACCTCGAAGTTCGTCGGCCAGGCCATCAACGACGTGAAGAAGGACTTCGAGGAGGCGAACAAGAAGGTCGACGACCTCCACGTGCGCCTCGCGCAGGAGCTCCCGCAGTGGCAGCTCAGCGGTGCGGATCAGACGAAGGCGCTCAAGGCGTTCGACGAGCAGAACCACCTCAAGGACGCGACGAACGACCTCGAGTCGAAGGCCGCGCTGCTGGCGTCGGTCGAGAACGGCGCGGGCCTCGCGGCGACCGACCCGGTGCTGACGAAGGCGGCGAACGAGCGCGTGCCGGCGGGGCGCGGTGGCTCCTTCCCGAAGTACGGCAACGAGGGAGACCTCGTGTCGGCGGCGAAGGGCGCGATGCAGGACATCCCCGAGCTGGCGAACACCAAGGCGGGCGCGCAGGCCATCGGCGACGCGGTGAAGGCGCAGGGCCAGGGCCGCACCACGTTCCTCGACCAGGCGAAGGACGTGCTGAAGGACGTGAAGGACGGCGCGAAGATCCTCCAGAAGCTGCGGGGCGCGGTGCTGCAGGCCTCGGGCGTGGCGCTGCTCAACGCGGCGAGCACGGGCAACTTCGAGGCCGAGAAGAGCGCGCTGCTCGCCGGCCTGCAGAAGAACGCGAAGCTGCTCGGCACGACCGAAGACAAGCTCGCCGACCTCGGCGAGACGCTCAACAAGTTCAAGCCGGGCATGGCCGAGGAAGAGCTCAGCAAGCTCACCGAGGAAGCCGGCGCGAAGATCACCAAGTTGGGCGCGAGTGACAGCGCGCTCTCGCAGTCGCTCAAGGGCCTGACGGTGGTGTTCGGCGCGGTCGCCGCGGTGAAGGACTGGGCGAACTTCAGCGACGCCGACATGAAGACGAAGCTGGCGACCATCACCGAGACGCTCTCGGTCGGGAAGCAGGGCGCCGACTTCGTGGCCTCGACGCTCTCGCGCTTCGCGAGCAGCGCGGCGACCGACGCAGAAGTGGCGAGCACGGTGGGCCTCACCGCGGGCAAGTTGCTGGGCGCGGGCATCGGCGTGCTCGGCACGGTGGTCTCGGGCTGGCAGGCCTTCGACGCCTTCAAGGACGGGAAGATCCAGGAAGGCGTGGGCGACACGATGGCGGCCATCGGCGGTGCGGTGGCGACCGCGGGCCTTTTCCTCGACGGCACCATCGCGGGCGCGCCGGCGGGCGTGGTGCTCAACATCGCGGGCGGCGTCATCGCGGCGGCGGGCGCGGTGGTCACGCTCTTCGCGGGCCACGATGATCCGTTCGAGGGCCAGCAAGACGACCTCGGCAAGATGCTCGAGAGCATCGGTGTGAAGCACGAGGTGGCCGAGCAGCTGAAGGACTTCAACGGCGACGGGCAGAACCTCGGCACGTGGGTGAGCGCGGTCGCGAAGAAGCTCAACATGACGCCCGGCGATTTCGTGCGCTCGATGAACGGGTGGACCGAGCAGCAGGTGACCAACTTCATCGACGCCGCGCGGCTGCAGCACGACACCGACGGCAACAACGGTCACCGCCACGACAACGCGGCGCACGTGCTGGGCCAGAAGACGGCCGACGCGCTCGAAGATCCGCCGCCGGCGTTCTACGGGCGTGGCGGTGTGCCGCCCGGGGCGACCGAGAAGCGGCAAAAGGCGCTCGATGCGCAGAAGGCGGCGCGCGTGCAGGTCGACGAAGACACGGGCGCGCTCACGTACAACCAGAGCGCGATCGACGCGGCGGCGCAGTGGGTGCAGAACGGCCGGCCGTGAACAGATGAACAGGTAGAGTGCGCGCGATGCGTCGCGCGACTCTCGCCCTCTCGCTGCTGTGCGTCGGCTCGGCCTGCCTTCCGTTTCACACCGCGCTCCCGCCGCGTTCCAACGCGGTGCCCAACCGCGTCGTCACCTGGCCCTCGGGGCTGCGCGTCGTCATCGAGCGTCACGCCGGCTCTGGCCGCGTCGGCGTCGCACTCCTGGTGGGCGCGGGCGCGAGCGATGACCCGGCCGGCAAGTCGGGCACCGCGCACTTCGTCGAGCACCTCGCCTTCCGCTCGAAGCCCGTGAACCGCCTGTCAGCGTGGGACGAGCTCGACTTCGCGGGCGTCGCCTCGAACGGTGGCTCGACCGCGAACGGTGCGACCTCGCTCGACTCCACGGTCTACAGCGGAGTCGTCGCGGCCGATCGCCTCGGCGAGGTGCTGCCGCTCATCACCTCGATGGTGCTCCACCCGCTGCAGGGCGTCGACGCGGCGACCCTCGAGATCGAGCGCGCGGTGGTGAGCAACGAGTACCTCGAGCGGTACCCCCACGGCGGTGGTGCGGTGCTCGCCACGCTCGGAGAGCTCGCGTTCGGCCCCGTCTCACGCGCGGCGCGCCCCATCTCCGGCGACCCGAAGAGCCTCGCCGCCATCACCCGCGCCGACCTCGAGCACTTCGTCGAGACCTACTACCGCCCGGAGACCACCACCCTCGTGCTGGTCGGCGACGTCGAGCCCACCGACGCCGAACGGCTGGCGCGCAAGGCGTTCCCCGCGAGCTGGGTCTCCCCGGGCACGCCGACGCCACCCTTCGAGCGCTTCATCGAGAAGCCGGGTCTGCCCAGGCCGTTCGCCGATCGCCCGGTGCTCGAGGTCGACGTGCGGCAACGCGAGCTCGTCTTCGTGTGGGCGGTGCCGGGTCCAGCCGGGGCCGCGTACAGCGCGATGCCGCTCGTCGCCGACGCGATGGCCGACGCGCTCGCCCGCAACCTCGCCGGAGACGCGGCAGTGCTCGGCGTCGGCGGTCAGTTCCTCCCGGGCCTCTTCGCGCCGATGATCACCCTCACGGTCGCTGTCGCGCCGGGCGCCGACCTCGACCAGCTCAGCGCCCGCGCGCGCGCCAAGCCGCTCGACTGGCGCGTCGAGCGCTCCGACGAACACGACCGCGCCTTCGGTGACCTCCTCGCCCGCCAGGACCTGCTCGCCGAGGCCGAGTCGCGCGCGAGCTCCACCTACTGGAAGAGCGAACGGCCCTTGCGCCTCACCGACGCCGGCTGGGCTGAGCTCACCCGGCTCGGCCGCGAAGCGCTCGTGTGGCGAGGCGCGGCGGAGCTGCTCCTCGTGCCCCGCGTCGTCGCCTCGAGCGACCGGGGCGAGCGCGGCCCGGCGCCGCAGGCCGAGCGCAAGAACGTGGTGGTCGAACCCGCGCGCATGGCGGCCACCGCGCTGCCAGCGTCGCTGCCCGACGTGCACGAGGCCACGCTGCCCAACGGGCTGCGCGTGGTGGTCTCGCGCCGACTCCCGGTGCCGGTCGCCTCGGTCACGCTCGCGATGCCGCTCGGCGCGCGCCACACCACGCGCGAGGTCAGCGAGCTCGCGGGCGTCATGCTCGAGTGGTGGGACAACTTCCCGCCGGAACACCCGGCCACGCTGCCGCGGCCCGACGTGGTGGTGCAGCCCGACGTGACCACCGTCACCCTCACCGCCGAGGCGCGGCTGCTCCCGCTGGTGCTCGACGTGTTCGCCCACAACCTGCCGCCCCGCGTCGGGGTGAATCGCGTGTGGGCCGCCGACCGCGTCGTCGAGCGGCTCCGGCGCAGGGCCGACCAGCCGCTCGACGCCAGCGATGGCCTGCGCGACCTCCTGCTGCAGGTGCTCCCGCCGGGCAGCGCGCACGTCGAGGCGACGCTCGACGACCTGCGTGACATCAGCCTCGGCGACTTCGATGCCTTCGTGGGCGACGCCTTCCGCGCGAAGGGCGCGGTGCTGTTCATCGACGGCGACGTCGACGTCGAGCCGACGCTGGCGCTGGTGAACGAGCTCTTCAGCTCCTGGGGCGCCGGGTCGGGCCGAACGGGGAAGCTGCGCGAGCTCGGCGCGGTGCCGACGCGACCGGCGAAGCCCCTGGTGGTCGACCGCCCCGACGCCGCGCAGACCTCGGTGCGTGTGGCGTGCCGGTTGCCGCCGGCCACCACGCTCGAGCAGCGCGGTGGTTCGCTGTTGCTGGGCGAAGCGCTGGCGATGGTCTTCGAAGACGACCTGCGCCGCGCCCGCGGGCTGACCTACGGGGTGAGCGCGGAGGTCACCGACTTCGCGCTCGAAGACAACCTGCTGCTGCTGACCACCAACCTCGACGCGCGCAACAAGCAGCAGGGGCTCGCTGACTTCTTCACGCGGCTCGACTCGCTCGACGGCGCGCTGTGGGAAGACCAGGTGGTCGACCTCGCCCGTTGGCGCCTCGCCAAGCGCAACCTCGGGAGCCTGCTGACGTCGCGGGTGCTCGCGCGCTCGCTGGCCCGCGAGATGGCGCGCGGGTCGACGCTCCAGGCCGCGGCGGGGCTGCCGCGCACGCTGGCCTCGGTGCCGCTGAAGTGGGTCGACGAGGCGTGGGCCGCGTGCAGTGACACGCTCGCGGTGCAGGTGGTCGGGCAGCGCTCGACCATCGACCCGGTGCTCTCGCGGCGCAAACGCTGATCAGCTCACGGCTCGGTCGCCGCCGAGATCAGCCACGTGAAGTTCGTGCCCACGCCCCAGTTGTACGGGCTGACGCCGCAGTTGCCTCCGCGAACGGCGCCTGCTTCGACCGCAGCTGCAGCGGAGAGGTGTGCGACCCGAGCTCGGTCTGCTTCCCGAACACGTGCACTGAGAAGCCGTGCGTCGGCGTGGTGTGCTCGGGCGCGAGCAGCACGTGCGGCGGTGACGGAGGCACGTGCGTCGACACCCGCACCGACTCGGCCAACTGTGGCGCGTGCGGCAGCGGCGAGAAGTGCGCCGCGTCGACGTGCTTCCCGCACGACTGCGGCATCACCACCTGCGTCCCGCTCGCCGTCTGCGACCACGGCGTGTGCGTCGACGCGAAGAGCGTGGGGGTCAACTGCGGCGCGGGCAAGGCGTGCGCGTTCTCGTCGTCGGTCTGGAGGATGGCGCACGTCTGGCCGCAGGAGACCTGATCAGGTCCGCTGCAGGTGACGGGTGGCGCGACCGGCGTGGCGTCTGGCACGCACGAAGATGCAGCCGACCACGAGCAGAGCCCCCACCGCGCGCGCGTGCACATCGGGGAACGTGCGTCACCGCCCCGGCCGCAACAACGGCCCGAGCGCCGCTCTCACGTCCGTCAGCGCTTCCTCGAGCGTGAAGGTCACCCACGGCGCCTTCTTGCGGTAGCTCTTCCACTTCCCCCGCGAGCCGCGGCTCATGCCCCACGTCGGGTCATCGAAGAGCGCGTCGAGGAGCGAGAGCGACAGCCGCTGCGTCGCGAACGAGCGCACGATGGCTTCCTTCGCGAGCGCGGGGTCGAGCTTCACGTGCCGGTGAAAGAGCGCGAGGTCGGCCACCGTCTTGGCGTGCCACTTGCCGCGCGGACCGTGCTCGACGAGCGAGTGCGTCTTCCAGCCGAACATCACCTCCGGCACCACGGTGCGCCACGAATGACCGCGCACCACGAGCGGTACCGGCTCGGCCGCGAGCTGCTCGCCCCACCCGAAGTCGACCTGCACCGCGACGCCGCCGCGCCCGAGCGACGCGCGCACTCCCGGGAACTCGGTCTCGGCCCAGATGGTCGTCACCACGCACGCCACGTCGCGCATCGGCGCGAAGAGCTCCCGCACCACGGGCGTCAGCGTGGCGGGGTTCCACTCGCCGTCGACCAGCACGTCGACGTCGTTCGCCTTGCGCCCCGGCAGCCACTGCTCGCTGAGCAACGAGCCACGCAGCACGAGCTTCGGGCCGAGCGCCGACGCGCGCAGCCAGTCGAGCACCTCGTCGAGCGAGAGAGACGACCCGCTCATGACTCGAACCAGCCGAGGTCGATCTGCGGCGCGGAGTCGAACACCGCGAACTCCCGCGCGCGGTTCTTGATGGGCACGCCGAGCGCGAGCAGCTCGCCCACCAGCGCCTCGAAGCGCGCGTCGGCCACCGCGCGGTGCACCTGGTAGCTGCGCACGGTGACGAAGCGCTCGCGGCCGGGCTTGCGCAGGTTCTTCGACACGTACCCGCCCAGCGCGGCGCAGCGCGTCTGCAGTGCACGCTCGTCGAAGCCCTCGGGGAGCGTCACCGTCGCGTGGTGCTCGAAGTAGACGTCCTTCGGCAGTGCGCGGCCCTCGGCCTCGGTCTCGGGCACGCCGAACGCCTTGCCGGTCGCCTCGAGCTTCATGCGCGTCACCTCGAAGCCGTCGTGCACCAGCGCACGAGAGAGCGTCAGCACCTGCTCCCGCACCTGCGAGAGCGTGCCGAGGTGGTAGCTGCCGGTCATCGGCTGCTCGTGCTGCGCGGTGCGCTCGGGCATCACGATGTGCAGGCACTTCACGCCCAGCCGCTCGCAGGTCGCCGCGAACTTCGTCATGTCGCACGGCTTCACCGTGACGTGCGCCTCGAAGTAGCCGGGCGTGCCGTCGCCGCGCACGTGCGCCGCGAGGTCGACGTACGGCCGCTGCCGCATGTTGATGAGGAAGCTCGAGGGGCCGAGCTCGGCCTGGGTGCGCGAGTAGCCGTCGGAAATCCACACCCGGTCCCACCCGTAGCCGCCTTCGCCGCGCGGTGACGACGCGACCGTGCCCTCGCCGCGGCCCTCGAAGAGCGTGAGCTGATCAGCGCTCGTCGCGAGCGCCACCACCACCCGGGTCTCGCCGCGCCGCCCGCCGAACTTCGCGCAGAAGCCGGCGTCGCCGAGTTCACGGTGAAGCTGCTTGAAGGCCGCGCCCGTCCACGGCGCCTCGCCCTCGAGCTGCAGCTGCGTGTTCTCGACGAAGCACGGCCGGCGGAGCTGCTCCCACGCGGCGCGCGCGCGAAACCGCGCCACGTCTTCGAGGCGTGGCGAGTCGCCCTTCGGGAGCGCGACGCGGGAGAACTCCACCGAGAGCCCCGCGAGCAGGCGCTGTGCCTCGTCGGCGTTCCACGAATTGGGGGTGACGAAGACGAGCGCTGCCGGCATGGGTCGAGACCTTATGACGGGCGCCGACGCGCGGCGGCGACGGAGACTGAAAGGCCGCGTGAAGATGGCGCGCGATGCGGCGGCGCTGCTCGGCACGGCATCAGACCGTGGCCCGGGCGCCACGGTCGACCGCTGGGTAGAGAAGTTGTTCTCCCGCGCGGCTGGCCTCAGGGCGACGCGTGGTGTGAAGGGCTTCGGCACTGCTCAACGCGAGCAGCCCCTCGACTGCGGGCGAAGTTCACGCACTGGGTAGAGACGTTGTTCTCCCAGAGCATTTTCTCTGCCCAGTAGGGCTCGTGCGCAGTTCGATACAGCGCTGACGAATCGGCTGAGCGTGACTACCCGACGGTGTTCGCGGCACAGGTGCAGAGGAAGCGGCCGCAGACGGCGCACGCGAAGTAATCGTCGCGGCGGTAGCGCCAGTGCGTCTCGCCGTAGATCGACGCCAGACCGCACACCCGGCAGCGGCGGAAGACGTTGAGGCCCACCGTCAGCTCTTCGTCGAGCTCGGAATGAACGCACGCGCCCTTGCTGAAGCGCCGCGCCACCACGACGAACTTGAGCCCGAAGCAGTTGCTGCACGGCTGCCGCGTCGGGCAGGACTCTTCGCGAAAGTCGCCGAAGTCGGTGGGCTCGAAGTGGGTGCCGGTGCCGTCGCAGTCGGTGCAGACCTCTTCGCCCTTCTCGTCGCAGGTGGTGCAGGGCGGGCTCGACGTGAGGAGGAGCGGCACGGTGCGCCGGCCTTCGCTCACCATCGCGCGTGGATAGCGCTCGTCGGTGGTGCGCGGGGCGAGGCCCTCGAGGCGGGGCAGGTCGACGAAGGTCCACCGGGTGCCGTGCGCGTCGAACGACGAGAGCTCGAGCGGAACGTCGACCCCGGTGCGGCGGAGCGCGTCGGCCTCGCACGCAGCAGCGGCGCGAAAGCCACTCGCGTGAAGCGTCTTGGCCCACGTGAGTCGTGCGCTCGCGTCGCCGGGTCTGGCGCGCGCGGCGGCTTCGGCGAGGTCGAGCGCGCGGGTGGTCTCTTCGGGGAGCGGCGCGACGAGTGGGCGGGCTCCGCGCTCGAGCAGCAGGTCGACCAGCACCTGGTTGCCGCTCTCGACCGCGCGGGCCAACGGCGAGCTCGTGCCGCGAAAGTTCGGGTCGGCGCCGCGGTCGATCAGGGTGGTGGCGGTCTCGACATCTCCGCGCGCACAGACGTCGGTGAGCACCGTGGTGTCGCGGAACCGGTCGACCTCATGCGCGTTGGGCGCGATGCCGGCCCTCACCAGCGCCGCCAACATCTCTCGTCCGTGCGAGCGAAGCGCCACCGCGCCGAGGATTCCCTGCTCGTTGGGGTCCGCACCGCGCGCGAGGAGCAACTCCACGATGGACGCGTTGTTGGTGAAGCACGCCGCCATCAGGTGCGAGTGGGTGCCGCTCCGCACGGCGAGCCCCGCGTCGAGCAGGTACTGCACCACGCCCAGGTCGGCCGTCACCTCGTCGCGAATCGAGTGCGTCACCACCAGATAGACGTGGAGCGCGTCTTTTCCGTCCTTCGCGCGTGCGCGAACGTCAGCGCCGAACTCGCGCAACAGCTGAACGGCGTCGAGCCCCGACTTCACCGCGTGCATCAGCGGCGACCATTCGGTGTCGCGCCCGTTCGCGTCGGCGCCGTGCTCGAGGAGAAGGCGCGCGACGTCGAGGTGGCGCATGCGCACCGCGGTGCCGAGGGCCGAGCTCAACGACGAGCGGTTCGACTCGAGCAACTCGCGGACGAGCGCGAGCTTGCCTTCAGCGGCGGCCTTCTCGAGCGGCGTCACGCCAGCGGACGTTAGCGGTTCTGATCATCACGTGGCGCCGAGCTGCAGCAGGCTCTCACCCGTCGCGGCGATGACGTCTTCCGGCGCGCGCGGCGACCAGCCCAGCACGCGCTTCGCCTTCGCGCTGGACGCCTGGCGCTTCACGTCGAGCAGGGGCAACAGCTGTCGCAGTTGCGGGTTGACCCGGGCGAGGACGCGCACCAGCCAGCTTGGCAGCGCACGCCGGGGCGCCTTCGCCGCCGCCGCGCCGAGCCGCGCGCGCAGCACGTTCGCCACGTCGAGCATCGACAGCACGCCCTCGGTCGTCGCGATGAAGCGCTCGCCCTTCGCAGCCGCAGACGTCATCGCGCGCAGGTGCAGGTCGGCCACGTCGCGCACGTCGACCACCGAGAAGTACAGCCGCGGCGCGCCCGGCATCCCTCGCAGCAGACGCTGCACGAGGCCGAGCGAGCCGAGCGCCTCGGTGCTCAGCGCCGGACCGAACACGCCTGCCGGGTTGATGACGCTCAGCTCGAGCGCGCCGCCTTCGCGCTGCATGAAGTCCCACGCCGCGCGCTCGGCCAACGCCTTGCTGCGTACGTAGGTGCTCATGTCGCCGTCGGTGTTGGTCCAGCTCGTCTCGTCGAAGGCGGCCTCTTGCGGCGGGTGGCCGTAATAGACGGCGCCACAGCTCGAGGTGAGCACCACGCGCTTCACGCCGGCGTCGCGCGAGAAGCGCAGGGCACGCAGCACGCCTTCTCTCGCGGGCACCAGCACGTCGTCGGGGTTCTTCGGCTCGCCCTGCGGCATCGGAGAGGCGACGTGCAGCACGAAGTCGCACCCGGCGACGGCCTCGGCCCAGCCCGCGTCGCGCTCGAGGTCGAGCTCGTAAAAGGTCAGCCGCGAGTCGTCGGCGCCCGCGCGCTTCAAGGTGGCGCGAACGGTGGCTTCCTTCTTCAGCGAGCGCACCGTCGTGCGGACCGTGTGCCCGGCCGCGAGGGCGGCGAGCACCACGTGGCCTCCGATGAACCCTGAACCGCCCGTGACCAGCACCGTGCTCATGCCCGGCTCCTTTGACAATGAGTGAGTCATTACTCAGCCAACAACCTCAGTCCGGCTTGCTGTTGAGCGCCGCCCACAGCATCTGGAACCCCGCCGCCATCAGCGTCTTCGCCTGCGCGGGGTGGGCTTCGATGAGCTCGCGCGTCATGTCGCCCAGCGCCGCGATGGTGGGGCCAGGCAACACCGGCGGCAGGTGGAGCCGCTTCTGTGCGATGGCGTCAGCCTGGATGCGATCGACCTCGGCGTAGAGCAACTGCGTCTCGGTGCGCAGCCGCGCGGTCACCGCCTTCGCGAGGTTGAGGTGCGCCAGCGCGCGCCGTGAGAGCGGCTGTTGCAGCCCGTAGCCGACGAAGCGCGTGAAGACGTGCTCGAGGCGCTGCTCGATGGTGCCCCGCACGGGAAAGCCGTCGTTGATGGCGGCGGCCACCTCGCGGCGAATCTGCACGTACAGCGCGGCGATCAGGTCGTCCTTGGTCTTGAAGTACGTGAAGAACGAGCCCTCGGAGATCTTCGCCGTCTTCGAGATGAGCGCCGTCGGGGCCGAGAGGCCGTGCTCGGCGAAGACCTTCGTCGCCGCGGAGAGGATGAGCGTGCGGCGGTTCTCGTCGAGCGGGCGGGCCATGACGAGTGAGTAGATACTCAGCTAAAGAGGGTCGCGCAAGTCGAAGTGGTTTCACCGCGGGTTCCGCCGCACAATGCGGCGCATGTCCGCCTGGCAACTGTGGGTGAAGTGGAACCGTTCGATGGAGCAGACGTTGATCGACGCGCAGCACCTCGCGGCGGGTGATGTCTCGCTCGGGGAGGCGCAGAAGCAGGCCTCGCGCACCGGGTCTCCGGGGATTCTCACCGTTCACGAGCTGTCGGATCACCAGATGCTCGGGCGCATCTGGGTGCTGACGGGGGAGGACCTGCATGACCGGTTTGGGTCGCGCACGCCCGCGAAGAAGGTCATCGAGGCTGATCATGATGCGTTCGT
Organism: Myxococcaceae bacterium; assembly: GCA_046351675.1. Taxonomy (GTDB): domain Bacteria; phylum Myxococcota; class Myxococcia; order Myxococcales; family Myxococcaceae; genus Archangium_A. The sequence goes on along the minus strand of JAXLYB010000002.1, from coordinate 153,758 downwards.
CGAGAGCCTCGAGCGTGGGCAGGCGGTCGCTGTGACGGCGTATCTGCGCGGGCAGCCGACGGCGGTGTTGTTTGCGGGGCAGCCCGATGGCGTGAAGAAGAGATAGTCGGCCCCTCACCCCGACCCTCTCCCCGCTGTGCAGGGAGAGGGAGACTTGTCGTCACTCGCGGACTCCCTCTCCCTGCGCAGCGGGGAGAGGGCTGCGGTGAGGGGCTTCAGTCCCGCCAGTTCCACACCGCGGGCTGCCCCGAATTCTCAGGCAACAACGCGCCGTCGGTCTTCCCCGGCCGCACGAACTTCCCGCGCAGCACCACGCCGTCACCCTTCTCGAGCCGCCACACCGCGCCTTCCACGCGGTCGAGCGCGCCATGAAACCCATGCGCCCCGAGCGCCGCGTCGACCGCCTCGACGCTGATGGCGTCCCCGCGGTGCACCACGTGCGGCCGCGCGAACCCACCCGCGACGCGCGCGTCGGTCACCTCGGTCGAGAACGCGTGAATCGCCCCCTCGCGCAGCTCGCACAGGTCGAACAACACGAAGGCCTCGTGCTTCAGCGCGTACCGGGTGGAGTGCGCGAGCGCGAGCCACTCGCCCACCACCCATTCCCCCTCGCGCAGGAGTGAGTCGAAGCGCGCGCGCTGCGTCTCGACCCAGCGGCCGAACATCAGCCGCCCCGGGTTCTGTGATTCCGACACGCGGTAGCCCTCGCGGCCGAGCGCGATGATGTCGCCCGCCTTCTTCGTCACCGCCACGCACGAGCCGTCGAGCTTTTCCTGCACCACCACCACGTGCTTGCTCTTGCACGCGTGCGTCAGCCACCGCGCCTGCTCACGCGGCATGAAGCGGTCCTTCGAGCCGGTGCGCGACCCGGGGAGGTGCGGAATCTTGAGGTACGCCTTGTGCCCGAGCACCAGCTCGCCACGCTGACGAGGGGCGCTCACGTGCGGCCGCGCGATTTCCCGGTGGTGGTGCCGCCCGCGATGATGTGCGCCAGCCGCAGCGGCTCGGGAATGATGCCGTGCTGCGTGGTGCGCGTGAGCATGTCGAGCGCCTCGGCCGCGGTCAGCCCCGCGCGCTGCACCCACACCTCGCCGCACGACTCGGGCTCGCCGGCCGCTTCCATCAACGCCTGCTTGGGCTCCCAGTCGCTCAGCCGCTTGAGCGCGTCGAACACCAGGCCCAGCCGCGGCTTCTTGCGCGTCACCACGAGCACCGGCAGCTCGAGCGACTTCGACAACCGGTGGATGTCGACCACGTTGAACCCGCCGAAGGTGATGCCCTGCAGCAACACGCCGCGCACGTGCACCAGTTGCTTGTCTTTCACCACGCGCGTCATCACGTCGGTGACGTCGGTGCCGTCTTTCTCGATGGAATCGCGCACCACGATGTCGAGCCGCGGCCCGGAGCACACGCAGCCAATGAGGCCGACCCGCCCGGCGCTCCCCTTCTCGTGCGGGGCGTCGTCGAAGCCGATGACGTTCGAGAGGCGGCGGGGCCAGCGTTTGCGCTCGGTCATGCGACGGCTGACGTTGTAGCCGCTCGGGACCCGACCGGGGCATCGCTCCCTGTGACGCACAGCGGCGTGCCCACCTGTGCTGTCACTTCCGACGCCGGGTGATCAGCGATAAGGCGCCTCGCCATGACCACCGGTGTCCAGCCCGCCAGCCACATCAAGAACGTGAAGTACGCCATTCGCAACATCGCCGCCGAGGCCGCGCGCCTCGAGGCGACGGGCATGAAGATTCTGAGCTGCAACATCGGCGACCCGCTCAAGTTCGACTTCCAGACGCCGCCGCACCTGGTCGAGGTGGTCAACAAGGCGCTGCGCGACAACTGCAACCAGTACGTGCCCTCGGCCGGCTTGAAGGAAGCGCGCGCGTCCATCGCCGCCGCCCAGAAGCCCGCGGTGCGCCCCGAAGACGTGTTCGTCACCTCCGGCGTCAGCGAGGCGCTCGACCTCGCGCTCACCTCGCTGCTCGAAGAGGGCGACGAGGTGCTGCTGCCCTCGCCCGGCTACCCGCTCTACAACGCCATCGCCGCCCGCCTGCGCGCCAAGGTGTTGAGCTACCCGCTCGACGAGTCGAAGGGCTGGGCCATCGACACCGACGCCATCGCGAAGATGGTGACGCCGAAGACCAAGGCCATCCTGGTCTGCAACCCCAACAACCCGACCGGCGCCATCGCGACGAAGCAGCAGCTCGAGGCGGTGCTCGACATCGCGCGCAAGCACTCGCTCGTCGTGTTGAGCGATGAGATCTACGACAAGCTGCTCTTCGACGACGCGCACGTGGCCACCGCGACGCTCGCCAACGACGTGCCGCTCATCACCTTCAACGGACTCTCGAAGGCGTACCTCGCGCCCGGCTGGCGCGTGGGCTGGCTGGTCTTCAACACCCCGAAGCTGATGCCCGACGTCGTCACCGCCGTGCAGCGGCTGGCCGACGCGCGCCTCTGCGGCCCGGGCCCGTTCCAGTACGCCATCAAGCCCGCGCTCGAGGGCCCGCAGGACCACGTGCCGGCGATGATGAAGAAGCTCCGCTCGCGCCGCGACCTGATGGTGAAGGCGCTCCGCGCGATGCCGGGCGTGTCGGTGGTCGAGCCGAAGGGCGCCTTCTACGCGCTGCCCTCGCTCGAGACGCCGTGGCCGGGCGGCGACGAGCAATTCGTGCTGCAGCTGGTGCGCGAGACGGGCGTGCTCTTCGTGCACGGCGAGGGCTTCGGCCAGAAGGCCGGCACGCAGCACTTCCGCGTCGTCTTCCTCCCGTCGGAACAGGTGCTCGGCGAGGCGTTCGCGCGCCTCGACCAGTTCCTCAAGGCGAAGAAGAGCTGATCACTGCTCGACCAGCGCGCGGCGGCCGACCTTCACGTCGTCGTTCTTGCTGGTCATGTCGCAGTTGCCGTCGACCACGCCCCAGAAGAGCGTGACGGGACCCGAGCCCGCGGCGGGCGCCGTCCACGCGAAGGTCCAGGTGGTGAGGTCTTCGCGGTTGCCGCCCACCACCGCGTGGCAGCGCTTCCAGGTGATGGTGGTGCCGGTCAGCTGATCAGCCACCGTCTGCGGGCAGCTCGCGGCGCTCTGCGCGTTGTCTGACTCGATGACGCCCGCCACGCGCCCGTCGGGGAACTCGAACGCCGCGCCCATGCCGTTCATCGACATCAGGTACTGGCCGCACGTCTGGAAGCCGCGCCCGAGCCACTGCCCGGTGAGCGTGGCGGTGATGGCGTAGCGCTGCCCTGGCACGTACGCGTCGTTGGCGCCGAGCGCCGGCACGAAGGCGAGGCCGAGCCCCACGCGCCCCTGGCCGCCGACGTGGCAGTGCGCGCAGGTGATGCCCTTGTCCTGCTTGCCGCCCACGCCCCAGATGCCGGCGCCGCCGCTGATGGGGCCGGTCGTCGGCTCTTCCCACAGCTTGTTGCCGTCCCACGCCAGCGCCGCGCCCGACGCCGCGACGCACACCGCTGCGAAGCCCATCAACGCGCGCTTCAATTGGCACCTCCGTCGCACGACGCGCTCGCGGTCGCCCCGCCGAGCCACGCCTTGAGCGCCTGGTACTCGGGGTCGCTCGTCGTCTTCCACGTCTTGATGCCTGCGTGGGCGAAGGGGCTCGTCTCGAGCGGTTGCTGCAGCAGCTCGCTGTCGTCGGGGTTGCTGAGCATCACGCCCTGCAGCCGCGCCGAGAGGAGGTTGCTCGACCACTCGCCCGCGGTGAGGCGGCTCCAGCCGACGCACATCACCGTCGCGCTGCCCTCCATCTGCAGGTTGACCGGGCCGTTGTTCGGGCACGTCGACACCTGCGGCACCGTCTCGTTGCGCCGCAGCCGGCCGCGCGCGAAGAGCTTGAGCGCGCGGTCTTGCTCGGTGCCGTGACACGCCAGCTGGCCACACGAGCGCTCGAGAATCGGCTGCACCACGCAGCGGTAATACGGAGCGTCGAGCTGCGGAATCGCCTGCGGCCCCTCGGTCGGTTGGCCCGTCGTCACGCCGCACGCGTTCTCGTCGAGACAGGTGCGCACCGCGCCGCCGTCGGCCTCGCGCCACGGCGTACAGCGCCAGCTCGGCACGCAGGCTCCACCGCCGCCCGTGCCGCTGCCGGTCGCGCCACCACCCGTCGCGCCGCCACCCGTCGCGCCGCCGCCCGTCGCGCTGCCGCCACCCGTGCCCGCGCCGCCGCCGGTGGTCCCACCGCCGGTCGCGCCACCTCCCGCACCACCGTCACCGAGGAGCGGATTGTCGATGGAAGGACAGCCCGTGCACACCACCGCCGCGAGCAACCACGTCGAGACGCGCATGGCGCAGATGATCCGACTAAGAGGGCGGCCATGTCCATCGCCCTGGCCCTCACCCTCGTTCTATCCGCGGCCCCCACCGACGCCGAGCTCACCGAGCTGGGCAAGACGCTCGCGCAGGAATTCATGTCGGGCAGCGACCCGGTCACCAGCCGCGTCGACGCCAACGCGATGCTCGACCGCTCGCTCAACGGCACCAAGGTGCCCGACGACTTCCGCCGCGGCTTCACCAAGGGCCTCCTGCAGGGCTTCAAGCAGAGCTGGGGCGCGCTCGCGAAGGAGCTGAGCCAGGGCGGCAGCGTGAAGTGGACTCGCAACCTGTCCATCGACGGCCAGCGCGGCGTGCAGCTGCGCATTCTCTACAAGGGCGGCGCGTTCAACTTCGTCGAGTTCCTCGTGAGCAAGGACGCCAGCAACGCCCTGCGCCTGGTCGACTTCTACGACCTCGCCAACGGCAGCTGGCGTTCGGAAGACGTGCGCATGCTCGCCTTCCCGCTGCTCGCCGACCTGAAGCTCGACACCCTCGACCGCATGCTCGGCAAGGAAGAGTCGCAGCTGATCAAGCACATCGACTCGCTCAAGAAGATGAACGAGGCGTCGCTCAAGGGTGACTGGGCGGGCGTCGAGACCATCTGGGCCTCGCTGCCGCGCGACGTGCAGGACCACCGCCTCTTCATCAAGCCGTACATCTCGGCGCTCTCGAACGGCGACGAGGGCAAGTACCAGAAGGCGATGGCGCGCTTCCTCGCGCTGTACCCCGACGACGCGGCCGCGCAGGTGATGGGCATCGACTTCTACTTCCTGCGCAAGAAGTGGCCGGAGTGCATGAAGTCCATCGCCGCCGTCGAGAAGCGCGCGGGCAGCGACGCGTGGTTCTCGGTGCTCCGCGGCAACGCGCAGGTCGGCAACGGCAAGGCCGCCGAGGCGAAGAAGGAACTCGAGCTCGCCATGAGCGCCGAGCCGAAGCTGCCCGACCCGTACTACACGCTCATCGACATGGCGCTCGGCGAGAAGAAGTGGGCCGACGTCGCGAAGTGGATGAACCAGTGTGAGAAGAACACCGGCGTCACCTTCGACGCGCACGCGCAGGGCTTCGAGGGCTTCCTCGCCTCGAAGGAAGGCAAGGCGTACGACAAGGCGCACCCCGCGAAGTGAGCCCGCTCGCCCTCACCTTGAGCGCGCTGGTGCTCGCCGCCGACCCGGCCGGCACCAGTGCGTCGACCACCACGCCCCGCGAGAAGCTGCGGCTGGGCGTCGACTACCGCTGGTGGGGGCGCAACCTGCAGTTTTCCCCCGCGGCGAACGCGCTCGGCACCAGCATCGGCACCTCGCCCACCGGCGCGACCTTCGACGTGCAGTGGTTCCCCGCGGCGTACTTCGTCGATGACCGCGGCGCCGACGTGGGCGTCTTCATGCGCGTCGACCTCGCGCCCGAGTTCATCACCCGCATGGGCGGCAGTGACGCGCGCTTCACCAGCTCGGCCACCCAGCTGCGCACCGGCCTGCTGTTCCGCCTGCCCATGCGCTACGCCGAGCCCTCGTTCCACGCGGGGCTCCACCTCTTCGAGGCCACTGCCTCGCCCTTCGCGAGCGACGGCACGCCTCGCCCGCGCGTGCCCAACGTCACCTTCCAGGGCCCGCGCGTCGCCGTCGGCCTGCGCCTGCTCGAGTTCTGGCGCATCACCTTCGACATCGGCATCGGCGCCACGTGGTTGCTGGGCATGGGCGAGCTGTCGACCGCGGGCTTCTTCCCCGGCGCCAGGGGCAGCGCGTTCGACGGCAAGGCCGGGCTCGCGTTCCGCACGTGGACCTGGCTCGACGTGCGCCTGGGCTTCGACCTCACCGTGCACGCGTTGACGCTCGGCGCCGGGCAGACCGCGACCGACGCGTACTACGGCGTGTCGCTGGGCATCGTCTTCAAGGGCGTGCCCTGAGCAGCTCGTCGACGCGCGCCATCAGGTCGTCGCGCGTGAAGGGCTTCTGCAGCAGCGCGCGCCCGGGCTGTGCGAGGAACGCGTCGGGCAGTGCGTCTTCGGAATAGCCGGTGCAGAAGAGAAACGGCACCTGCGCGCCGCGCGCCACCTCGTAGCCCTCGGCGCGCAGCAGGCGCTCGAGCACCTTCAGCGCCAGCGGCTCGTCGTCGATGGTGAGCACCAGGCGTCGGGCGAGCTCCACCTTCGCGGCGTCGCTCGCCGGCTCGGGCGCGCGAGCGGGTTCCGCGTCAGCCTCGGCGGGGTTCAGCAGCACCTTCACCGTGGTGCCCGCGCCGGGCGTCGAGGTGAGCGAGACCTCGCCGCCGTGGCTGGTGACGATGCCGTGCACCGTCGACAGGCCCAGGCCCGTGCCGCGCCCCAACGGCTTGGTCGAGAAGTACGGCTCGAACGCGCGCTGCTGCGTCGCCGCGTCCATGCCCACGCCGCGGTCGGCGACGGTGAGCGCCACGCGCCCGTCGGCCTCGAGCGAGGTCGCCAGCCGCACCACGCGGTCGCCGCTCGAGTCGTGCAGCGCGTCGCGCGCGTTGAGCACCAGGTTCATCACCACCTGGTTGAGCTCGCCCACGTTCGAGCGCACGCGCTCGACGCGCGGGTCGGGGTGGAACTCCAGCGACTGGCCGGCCAGCAGCAGCCGCCGCAGCAGCTTGAGCGCGTCGTCGACCGTCGCGTTGAGCGGCACCGCCGACACGCCCGTCGAGCTGATGCGGCCGAAGGTGAGCAGCGTGCGCGACAGCTCGGCGCCGCGCAGCCCCGCGTCGCGCACCTCGCCCAGCAGCTGCGCGTCGCCGCCGCGCGAGAGCAGCAGCTCGGCGTTCGAGACCACCACCGTCAGCAGGTTGTTGAAGTCGTGCGCGATGCCGCCCGAGAGCCGGCCCAGCGCCTCGAGGCGCTGCGATTCCTGCTGCACCAGCAGGCGCTGTTGCTCGGCCTCGAGCCGCTTCACGCGCTCGGCCGCGGCTTGCCGCTCGCGCTCGAGCAGCACGTGGTTGCGCGCGAGCGCCTGCTCGAGCCGGCGAATGAGGCGCGTCACGGCGAAGAGCGCCGAGCCCGACACGCCGGCGAAGATGCTGGTGATGCGCACCCAGTTGTAGGCCGACGAGACGTCAGACCCCGCGTCGGGCGGGAAGGGCCCCCCGGTGATGAGCCACGCGCCGAGCGCGGTGATGATCAACAGCGACGCCGCGAGCGCGAGCCACGCCGCACGCGCGCCCACGGTGACCGCGAGCACCAGCGTCACCAGCATCATCGCGACGAAGGAATTGGGCAGCCACGAGTGCGTCACCACGATGCCGGTGGTCGCCAGCCCCAGCAGACACACCGAGAGCACCAGGCCCCGCAGCTGCGCGGTCGGCCGCTCGAGCACCGCCATCAACGCCAGCACCACCGTGGCGATGGCCAGCGCCGCCGTCAGCGCCGGGCGCCCGAGGTTGAACTGTCGGGGTGCGAGCGCCACCGTCGCGATGCCCGACACCACCGCGGCGAAGCCCACCAGCCGGCGCAGGAGCAGCTGCCGCCACTCCGCGATGCTCGCCCCCGGAAAAGGGCTGCCTGAGTCACTCGCGCTCGCTTCCCCGTCGCCCATCCGGCGCGATTCTCACCCGAATCGGCGCCAACGCGAGAAGTCGACTCCGCGGTTGAAACCGGGCGCGAATGCGGGTCAGTGCGGGGCATGCGGTCTCACTGGATTTTGAGTTTGCTGTGGGTGTCCTGCGCGGCGCCCGATGCCCACCGAAAGCCCGTCGCCGGCTCGGCGCTCGACCCCGCGACCCCCGCCGGCGCGCGGGCCGCCGTCGCCTCGACCCTGGGCGGCGATGACCCGCTCTCGGCCTCGAGCTGCACGCTGCCCTCGCTCTCGCGCGAGTGCGCCGAGGCCGCGCCGAGCGGTCACCACCACCACCCGATGCCGATGGCCGCGCCGGCGTTCGAAGAGGGCCGCGACCCGGTGTGCGGCATGAAGGTCGACCCGGCGAAGGCGGCCGCGACGCTCGAGCTGGATGGTCACCGCGTCTCGTTCTGCTCGAAGCGCTGCCGCGACACGTTCCTCGGGCAGCACCCCACGGCGAAGGAGGTCCCATGAAGCGGCTCACCGGTCTGCTCGTCGCGCTCGCGCTGGGCGGCTGCGCCACGATGTCGTCGGAGGTCGCGGCGGTCGAGGCGACGGTGTCGGCGCGGAGCTCGACGCTCGCCACCCTCGCGCTGCCGCGCTTCGACGTGCCCGAAGACGTGCCGTCGGAAGTGCAGGCGCTGCTCGAGAAGCCGCTGAGCGCCGACGACGCGGTGAAGGTCGCCTTCCTCGCCAACCGTGACGCCCGCGCGGCGCTCGCCGAGGTGGGCGTGTCGCGCGGCGCCTTCGTGCAGGCGGGGCTGCTGCCCAACCCCGAGGTGGAGTTCGCGATTCGCGACCCCGGCGGTCCGCAGCCGGCGCAGCTCGACTTCGGGCTGGAGCTCAACATCGCGGCCACGGTGATGACGCCGCTGCGCTCGGCAGTGGCGGAGTCGGCGCTCGAGGCCGAGCGGCTCAAGGCGGCGGGCGCGCTGCTCGATCTCTCCTACCGCACGCGGCTGGCGTGGCTCGACGTGCAGGCGTCGGCGCGGCGGCTCGAGCTGCGGCTCGCGGCGCTCGAGTCGCAGCAGGCCTCGTGGGACGCGATGGAGACGCTCGAGAAGGCGGGCAACGTCAACGGCCTGCAGGTCGCCACCGAGCGCGTGGCGGTGGAACAGGCGCGGCTGCAGGTCGCCGAGGCCGAGAACGCGCTGCTCGATGCGCGCGAGGCGCTGACGCGGCGGCTCGGGCTGTCGGGCGCGCAGCTGGGGTGGAAGCTCGCTGGCTCGCTCGAGGCGCCGGTGCTCCCCGCGGCCGACGCGTTGACCGAGGCGCTCGCGGTGACGAACTCGCTCGAGCTGGCCGAGGCGAAGGCGCGCGCCGAGGCCGCCAGCCGCAAGGTGACGCTCGCCGCGACCGAGGGCTGGCTCCCGCACCTGCAGGCGGGCTTTCACGGTGAGCGCGACGGCGCGCTGTGGGAACTGGGCGCGCACATGACGGTGGGTTTGCCGCTGCTCGACCAGGCGCAGGGCCGGCAGCTCTCGGCGAAGAGCGAGTACCACGTGGTGCGCGCGCGGGCCGAGGGGCAGGCGCTCGCGGTGCGCTCGGCGGTGCGCGTGACGTGGAACCGGCTCGAGTCGGCGACGAAGCGCGCGACGCACTACGCGACGCGGCTGTTGCCCGCGCGGCGGCAGGCGCTCGACGAGACGGTGCTCCAGTACAACGCGATGCAGGTCGGCGTGTTCCAGGTGCTGGCGGCGCAGCGCGCGGTCACCGAGACGGCGCTGGCCGAGGTCGACGCGCGGCTCGAGGCGCAGCGGGCCCTGGCCGCGCTCGAGCTGCTGAAGGCGGGCCGCTTCACGCCGCTCGAGTTCCAGGCGGTCAGCACCAGCAACAGCGGCGTCGACGCGCGCGCGATGGAAGGGGGGCACTGATGAACCGCCGGGAACTGATGCAGTGGACCGCGCTGGGAGCGCTCGCCGCGAAGGACGCGCTCGCGAAGGCGACCGCGCCCGCGCCGGTGGTGGTCGCGCCGGGTGGCCAGCGCGCGGTGGTGACGCCCAACGGCTCGACGCTGCCGCTCAAGTTGATCAACGGCGTGAAGGTCGGCCACCTCATCGCCGAGGAGTTCGACCACGAGATCGCCCCGGGCTTGAAGATTCGCGCGTGGGGCTACAACGGCTCGACGCCGGGCCCGACCCTCGAGGTGACCGAGGGCGACCGCGTGCGGCTCTACGTCACCAACCGCCTGCCCGAGGTGACGAGCGTGCACTGGCACGGCGTCATTCTGCCCAACGGCATGGACGGCGTGGCGGGGCTGACGCAGACGCCGATGCAGCCGGGCGAGACGTACCTCTACGAGTTCACGTTCAAGCGCGCGGGCACGTTCATGTACCACCCGCACGCCGACGAGATGACGCAGATGGCGCTGGGCATGAACGGCATGATCGTCGTGCACCCGAAGGCGCCGAAGGGCCCGCGCGTCGATCGCGACTTCGTGCTCATGGCGCACGAGTGGCTCATTCACCCCGGCACGATGCGCCCCGACCCGAACGCGATGGCCGACTTCAACGTGCTCACCTTCAACAGCAAGGCGTTCCCCGCGACCGCGCCGCTGGTGATGGGCGTCGGCGAGCGCGTGCGCGTGCGCGTGGGCAACCTCTCGCCGATGGACCACCACCCGATTCACCTGCACGGCGTGAGCGCCGAGCTGACGTGGACCGATGGAGGCGAGGTGCCGCTCTCGGCGCGCCACCCCGAGACGACCTTCCTCGTGCCGGTGGGCTCGGTGCGTGTGTTCGAGTTCGTGCCCACCGAGGCGGGCGACTGGGCGATGCACTGCCACATGACCCACCACGTGATGAACCAGATGGGCCACGGCTTCCCGCTGATGCTCGGCGCCGACGGGGCGCGCATCGACGCGCGCGCGCGCAAGCTGGTGCCGAAGTACATGACCATGGGTCACGACGGCATGGCCTCGATGTCGGAGATGGAGATGCCCGCGCCGCCCAACTCCATTCCGATGCGCGGCGGCGACGGGCCGTTCGGCCGCATCGACATGGGCGGCATGTTCACGCTGCTCAAGGTGCGCACGCAGCCCGAGAAGGAAGATGGCACGGGCTGGTACCAGCACCCGAAGGGCACGGTGGCGAGCGTCGTCACGGCCGAGCAGGCCGCGAAGGACGGCGTGGTGCTGTGAGCCGCGAGGGAACTCCGGGCGCCGCGTCGCCGTCGAAGCAGCGCCTGCGCCCGGTGCTCCTCGTCGTGCTCGTGGTGGCCCTCGGGGGTTGCCGCTCTGCCCGGAAGGACCTCGACGCGTGCCGCGCGGCCGCCGACTGCGTGCTGGTGCGCGAAGACGAGTGCTGCAACCCGAGCTCCTGCGACGAGCTGATCAGCGCCGAGACCCCGGCGCGCGGAGTCGAGCGGCGCAGCGCCTGCGCCCGCAAGGACTGTCAGCCCGCGCCGCCCAGGCTTTGCTCGCACGGCGCGACCTTCACCGCCGAGTGCCGCGCGGGCCGCTGCATTGCGACGGCCACGCCGACGCTCTCGGGTGCGTGGCGCGTGACGGCGTTTCACCGCGGTGACTCGGTGTCGAGAGACCCGCGCGCGACGCTGACCGTGTCGTTCGACGGCGCCGACTGCACGTGGAGCGGCGAGACGACGAGCGAGCTCACCACCACCACCGGCGTGAAGGCCGTGACCACGCCGTGGTCAGCGAAGGGCACGGTGTCGCGCGAGGCCGACGTGCTCACCATCACCTGGCCGGAAGGAACGCCGCAGGGGCCCGCGGCCGACGCGCTCTCGGCGTGGACCACGCGCGCGGGGCAGACGAGCCAGGTCAGGGTCGATCAGCGGGGCGCGGTGCTGTTCCTCCACCGCCTCGACCTCGACGCGTCGCTCGAGCTGAGCCTCCCTCTCCCTGCGGATGCGGGGAGAGGGCCGGGGTGAGGGGCCGAACAGTCACTGCGGCGTGAAGACGATGGGCACGGTCACCACCGCCGGCGCGCCGGCCGGCTTGGGGAACTGCCACACCCTGGTGCGGGTCGTCACGCACGCCGTCACGTCGTCGCTCGCCACCGTGCTGGTCAGCACTTCCGACTTCGTGACGCGGCCTTCTTCGCCGACCTCGAAGCGCAGCATCAGCTTCCCCGCGAGCGTCGGGTTGAGGTTGAGAGCGCGCGCGTAGCAATACTTGAGCTGGTTCTGGTTCATCTTCATCACGCGGGTGACGATCACCGTGTCGTAGCCCTCGGTGGTCTGCACGCCGCCGAACTGCACCCGGGGCCCGCCCGAGCTGACGTACGTGACCTGCGGCGGAGGCGGCGGCGCGGTGAACGTCACCTTCGGCGCGTCCTTCGCCAGGGGCACGGCCTTCACCTCGAGCTCGGTGAGGTCCGACACGATGAGCTGCTCGAACGGGTCGATGAGCTTGTTGCCCGACGGCGCCGACGGACCCGTCACCGGCGCGAGCGGGTTGCCCGGCGTGAAGAAGCCGTTGCCGCCCAGCAGCCCGCCGCCGCAGCCGTCGACCCACATCACGTAGCGGCCCTGGAAGCGGTTGGTCTTCGCCGGCCCCGCCACCTTCACCTCGGGCACGCCGCCCGCCACCGGGTCGGCCGCCTTGAAGACGAGGTCGTCCGGCGCGGTCTCCTTCGTGTAACGGAGGTGCAGGCGCGTCACCGTCGCGGCCGCGGCGAACGCGGCGATGCCCTCGTCGGTCTTGATCTTCGGCAGCAGGTTGACGCCGAGGTACTTCGCCAGCGGGTTGTCGACCGGGTGCGGAGGCGGGCACGGGTCGCACGTCACGCCGTAGATGCCACCGCCCACCATCTCGGTCGGCGGAGGCAGCGCGCCCTGCCACGCGAACTCCGTCACCGCCGCGCGCGGGTACTTCTTGAACGTGCGGTCGAGGAGCTCCCGGTAGAAGCCGCCGAACTGCGGCTGGGTGCGGGTGCGCACGTCGACGTTGGTGGGCACCAGCACGTTCTTCAGGTTCGCCAGCTCGTAGCGGCTCTTCGCGATGACGGTGACGATGAGGTCCTGCGCGCCGTTGCTGTTGAGCAACCCGAGGCGCACCGGCAGGGAGAACTGCTCGCTGTCGTAGTGGAAGCGCAGCGGCGACAGCACCGCGTGGCCGTCGACCATCTTTGCCTTCTTCGCGTTCACCTTCGCGACGAAGAACTTCGAGCCCTGCTGCACGTACGGCGCGAGCGCCGCCTGCGCGCCGTCGGGAATCTTGTACTTCTCTTCCTTGAGCCAGATTTCCAGGCCCAGCGAGTCCTTCGCGCTCAAGATGAGGATCTCGTATTCCTCGACGTCGAACTTCGCCTCGATCTTGACGCCCAGGTCGCGGGGCATGTCGGCGCTGCCCGCCAGCGCCATGCCGCCGCCACCCGCGCCGACGCCCATCACGCCCAGGCCCATGCCGCAGGGCTCGCGCGGCACCTCGACCAGGCGCGGCGCCGTCAGCTCGTCGAGGCGCGTGAAGGCCTCCTTGGGAATCGTCTTCACCTGGTCCTTCTGGAGGACCACCGGCACCGGCACGACGAGCGCGAAGTCTTCGGGCGGGCCGCGGTAGTTGTTCTGCATCGACAGCACGGTGCGCGTGCCGTCGTGCACCAGCACCACCATCGACGCGTCGTTGAAGAGCTGGCCGCCGCCGCCCGAGACGTAGAAGCCGCAGAACGCGTTCGCGTCGCGCGGCGTGAAGACGGCGAGGAGCAGCGTCACCGCGCACAGCCATCGGAGCGTTCGCATTCGACGCTCCTTACACCAGCGCGGTCGCGCGGGTTCCCGACGGACGTCAGTTGCGACGGCGCCGCGAGCGGATCAGGCCCAGCAGGAAGGCGAGCGGCACCACCAGCTCCGCGCCCGTGCTGCACGCGCAGCCGCTGCCACCCTTCGTCGAGCCGCCCCCGGCGCCACCACCGAGCACGCCGCCACCGCCGAAGCCGCTGCTGCCACCACCCGTCGCCGAGCCGCCGCCGCCACCGGCGCCCGAGCCACCACCCGTCGCGCCAGCGTCGCTGCCCGCGTCAGTCGTGCCACCGCCACCGCCCGCGCCGCCGCCGGTGCCGCCGTCCATGCGCGGAGGACGCCCACCGCCACCGCCGGTGCCCGCGCCGCCGCCGGTCGCGCCACCGCCGCCGCCCGTCGTACCGCCGCCCGTGCCGCCGCCGGTCGCGCCACCACCGCCGCCCGTCGCGCCACCGCCACCGCCCGTGGTGCCGCCACCGCCGCCCGTCGCACCACCACCACCGCCGGTCGGACCGCTGCCCGCGTCCCACGAGAGGTTGATGGCCAGCGAGGTGACGGTGATGCACGCGCCGTTCGGCACGAGGGTGTCACTGCCGAAGTTCCATTCGCGGAAGGTGACGTTGCTGACCGAGCCGACCCACTGGCCCGCGACGTCGTTCTCGGTCGCGGTGGTGACCGTCACCGAGCCCGACTGCGCGAGGTACTTCTTGGCGCACGCTCCGCTCGCCTGGCAGCCGGAATACGCGCGCGGGCAGACGTCGCACGTCGCGTAGTCGGTCATCGAGTCGAACGTCGCGGTGGTGGGAGGCATGAGCGTGCCGTTGCCGAAGTACGCCTCGATCGACAGCAGCATGCCGCCGTCCATCTGCGAGGGCCGCTGCGTGTAGAAGTCGGCGTACGCGGTCACGAAGCCCGGGTCGTACGAGCCGGCGGAGAAGGCGGTCGGCCACGTCGCGTACACGGTGCACGCCGCGTCGAAGCCACCCGCGTCGACTCCGGCGTCAGCGCCCGCGTCGGGCCGGCCCGCGTCGAGCCCCGCGTCGACCCCGGCGTCCACACCCGCGTCGAAGCCGGCATCGACCCCCGCGTCGACGGTCGTGCAGTTCACCCGCGCCGAGCCCGTGGCGCGCGGCGCCGGCGTGCCGATGGAGAAGTCGTTCGCGTTGTTATCGGTCTCGGTGCACCCGAAGACCTTGCGGAGCGCGGCCGTGGTCTGGCTGGTGTTCGGCGTCGACATGCCTTCCTTGCAGTTCGACGCGGTGCCGTAGCCGACGAGGTCGACGATGGCCGCCGACGTCGGGCACGCGCCGGTGAGCGCGGTGGCGTTGTTCACGAGGGCGACTTTGCCGGCGCCATTTGCCATCGGGGTCGAGCCGCTCACGTCGACGGTGACGGGCAGCGGCGCGCCCGAGGTGCCGCTCTGCTCGCCGACGAGGAGGTACTGGCCCGGCTGCAGCATCGTCGCGCTCAGCGGCGTCACCGACCAGGCGCCCGTGCCGGCGGCGCTGCCGTACTGCACCGACCAGCCGCTCAAGTTCACCGCCGCGGTGCCGCGGTTGAAGAGCTCGATGAAGTCACGGTTGTAGATGGCGGTGCCGCTGTTGCCGCCGCCGTACACCTGGCTGATGACCACGCCCTGCGAGAGGCCGTCGAAGCGCTGGGCGCGCGCCTGGGTGCGGGCGCTGGTGTCGAGCTGGTCGGGGCCGCAGTTGACGAAGGTGAGGGCGAAGACGGAAGCGACGACGACGACTGACGCGCGCAAGGAAGTCATGGGGAAGCGCATCATACCCTTCTCCCTCTCCTCTTCAGAGGAGAGGGTCGGGGTGAGGAGAAAAGCCCTCAACCCTCAGCGCCGGCGTCGACACCACAGCGCGAGCAAGAGCACCACACCCCCCGCACCACCCCCCGCACCACCCGTCGAACACCCGCCAACCACGCCACCCGAATCCGAAGACGCTGACCCCGCGCTGCTGCTCCGCGCCGGAACGCCGAGCGACGTGAGCACGAGCGGCGCAGAAGCCGGCACGTCGACCACGTACACCGCCGGCCCCGAACCCTTCACCAACCACGGCATCCCCAGCGGCGCCCCCTCGCGCAGCCGCGCCAGCTCCGTGCTCGCCACCACGCGAACACTCGCCAAATCCAACCGCCACGGCCCCACCACCTCCACGCGCACGTGCCGCCGCTCTTCGCCATCGACGAGCCACACCTCGGGCCGCCCCTCGGCGCGAATCAGCTCGGGCTTCGCTGGAAAATCCGCGAGCACGTCGCGCGCGGCGAGCTGCGCGTCGGTCACGCTCTGCACGTCGTCGAAGAACGAGAACCGCCACGCCGCGAAGCTCTCGGGGTTGATGACGTGCCGCAGCCCACCGGCCGGTGGATCGACCCGGCAGCTGAACGTCTTCTCACCCTGCTCGAGCTTCCACGCCGAGCCATTCTCGAGGTCGACGCCGCGCGCGGTGACGAGGTGCGCCTGCCCGTCGAGCAGCGCCTTCGGCACCCGCGCCGTGAAGCCGTGGTTGCAGCTCATGAGGTTGCTGCACAAGTCCTCGCGCCGCTGATCAGCCTTCACCGTCGTCACGTGCCCGTCGCCAAAGTCGAGCTGCACGTCGACCGGCGCATCAGGCGTCGTCGGGTCCTGCGACCAGCCAGAAATGCCCTCGCACGTCGCGGCGTCGAGCGTCCCGCGCGGCGGCAGGTTGTTGCAGTTCGGAGCGAAGCCACTGCCGCTGGCGAACACGCCGAGGTGGTTGTTCACCTCCCGCCCGCTGGTGATGACCTGCCCACGCCCCTGCACGTACAGCTGCGAGCTGCCGCCACCGTCCATGTTGGTCGCCACGTCGATGGGCGGCGCGCCCGCTTCCTGCTGCAGCGCGATGAGCTCGGCCACCATGCCGTTGCCATCGAGGAGCTTGTTGCTCGCCATGAAATAGAGCGTGCGCTTGTCGGCCGAGAGCCCCACCGCCGTGCGCCGGTGACCGCTCTGCAGCACGCCGTCTCCATCGAACGTCGGCCCGAGCGAGTGGCCGTCGCGCATGAGCGGGTTGTGACCGCCGACGATCTCCGTCATCCACGGCGCGCCCGCGGGCGGCACGTTCGCATCGGCCTGCAGCCCCGCGGTGAAGAGCCCGAAGTACCAGTAGAGCCGCGACTCGAGGAACTGCTTGTCGCTCGGCCAGTCTTCACCCGCACCGCGCGCGCGGCCCACCACCAGCGACCACCCGGGGAAGTCGAAGAAGTCGGCGTTGATGGCGACCTGCGCGCCCACGCGCTGCGCCCACGCCTGCGGAGTGCCGCGCCGCTCGTCGTACTTCGTCGCGCGCACCGCCACGCCTGGCGCGCAGAGGTTCACGATGGTCATCGCCGACTGACCGTTCTCCACCAGCGTCACGCCCGGAAATGGCTGCGAGACGTTGCTCAAAATGATCAGCACGAGGCTCGTCATGACGTGCACTTTTGGGCCGACAAATCGCGCCCGAAACTGTGCACGGCAGTTCACGTCACACGGGTGTTTCGGGGCTTGCCGAAAGGGTCAAAAAGGCCCGTAAAAACATCGTGTTGCGGTGGCACTTCGGCTCGCTGCAACAGCCCGAAACATGCTAGAGCCTGAGGGTTCCTGCGGGCTCGGTTTTGAGCGTCGCAAACGACAGAAAGAATCGCCTTTTCATGGACCAGACGTCACCGTCGAACGAAGCGCCCAAGCCGGCTGAATACAACGCCGCGTCCATCACCGTGCTCGAGGGCCTCGAGGCCGTTCGCAAGCGCCCCGGCATGTACATCGGCGACACGTTCTTCCGCGGCCTGCACCACCTCGTCTACGAGGTCGTCGACAACTCGGTCGACGAAGCGCTCGCGGGCTTCGCGACGCAGGTGAACGTGTTCATCCACGTCGACAACTCCATCAGCGTCGTCGACGACGGCCGCGGCATCCCCGTCGGGCCGCACCCCACCGTGCCGGGCATGGACACGCTCGACGTGGTGATGACCAAGCTGCACGCGGGCGGCAAGTTCGAGAACTCCGCGTACAAGGTGTCGGGCGGTCTGCACGGCGTCGGCGTCTCGTGCGTCAACGCGCTCAGCGACTGGTTGCACGTCGAGGTGCAGCGCAACGGCAAGGTCTACCAGCAGAAGTACGCGCGCGGCGTGCCGCAGCAGCAGGTCGCGGAAATCGGCACCACCGACAAGCGCGGCACCAAGGTGTCCTTCCACCCCGACCCGACCATCTTCGAGGTGAAGGAATACGACTTCGACACGCTCTCGGCGCGCCTGCGCGAGCTCGCGTTCTTGAACGCCGGCCTCCACATCACCATCACCGACGAGCGCAACGGCAAGAGCCACGACTTCAAGTTCGAGGGCGGCATCACCAGCTTCGTCGAGTACATCAACTCCGCGAAGACGGTGATTCACGACAAGCCCATCACGTTCAAGGGCGAGAAAGACCAGGTCCAGGTCGAGATCGCGATGCAGTGGAACGAGGGGTACGACGAGAAGATCTTCACCTTCGCCAACAACATCAACACGCCCGAGGGCGGCACCCACTTGTCCGGCTTCAAGGCCGCGCTCACCAAGAGCATCAACGGCTACGCCGAGCGCACCGCGATGTGGAAGGACATCAAGGAACAGCCGACCGGCGACGACGCGCGCGAAGGCCTGTC
The DNA here is from genome assembly GCA_046351675.1 of Myxococcaceae bacterium. Taxonomy (GTDB): domain Bacteria; phylum Myxococcota; class Myxococcia; order Myxococcales; family Myxococcaceae; genus Archangium_A. The sequence goes on along the minus strand of JAXLYB010000002.1, from coordinate 135,522 downwards.
GACCGTCATCTCGGTCAAGATTCCGCAGCCGCAGTTCGAGGGCCAGACGAAGCAGAAGCTCGGCAACAGCGAGGTGAAGGGCCTCGTGGAGAGCATCGTCAACGAGAAGCTCCAGACCTGGCTCGACGAGAACCCGCAGAACGCGAAGAAGATCATCGGGAAGATCGGTGACGCCGCGCGCGCCCGCATCGCCGCCCGCAAGGCCCGTGAGACCGTGCGCCGCAAGGGCGTGCTCGATGGCCTGTCGCTGCCCGGCAAGCTCGCCGACTGCCGCGAGAAGGACCCGTCGAAGTGCGAGCTGTACATCGTCGAGGGTGACTCCGCAGGCGGCTCGGCCAAGCAGGGCCGCGACGCGACCTTCCAGGCGATCCTCCCGCTGCGCGGCAAGATTCTGAACGTCGAGAAGGCGCGCATCGAGAAGATGCTCTCGAGCGAGCTCATCGTGACGTTGATCACCGCGCTCGGCACCGGCGTGCGCGCGGGCAACAACACCGAGGACTACAAGCCCGAGGACATCCGCTACCACCGCATCATCCTGATGACCGATGCCGACGTCGACGGCTCGCACATTCGCACGCTGCTGCTGACGTTCTTCTTCCGGCAGATGCCGGAGATCATCGAGAAGGGCTTCGTCTACATCGCGCAGCCGCCGCTCTACAAAATCACGCGCGGCAAGAAGGAGCTGTACGTGAAGGACGACGAGGGCAAGGACGAGTTCCTGCTCTCCATCGCGTCCGAGCGCACCAACCTCAAGCGCGCCGACAAGACCGAGCTGAAGGGCAAGGACTTCAAGGAGCTCCTCAGCAAGGTCATCAAGTACGAGTCGAGCCTCGAGAAGATGTCGCAGCGCAAGGACGCGCGGGTCATCGACGCGCTCATCCAGGCGACGACCATCGACGCCGAGATGCTGAAGGACGACGAGGCCGCGGCTGATCAGTTCGACGCGATGGTCGAGTACCTCGAGACGCGCCACCCGGAGCTCGTCGACTGGCTGGCGAAGAACGGCACCAAGCGCATGCCCGACCCGGAGCACTCGGCGAAGAAGTACATCATCGCCACCGAGGTCAACGGCTCGCCGCGCGAGACCACCATCGACGTCGGCTTCCTCACCTCGCCCGAGTTCAAGAAGCTCGTGGAGCTCAAGGAGTCGTTCAAGGCCTTCGGCGCCGCGCCGTACACGCTCGAGATCGGCGACAAGGAAAAGACCACCGTCACCGCGAACACGTACCAGGAAGTGCTCAAGCACGCGCTCGCCGACGCGTCGAACGGCGTCGCCATCCAGCGGTACAAGGGCCTCGGCGAGATGAACCCCGAGCAGCTCAAGGAAACCACGATGGACCCCAAGGTCCGCACCATGATGCAGGTGAAGGTGAGCGACGCCGTCGAGGCCGAGCGCATGTTCTCGCTGCTGATGGGTGACGAGGTCGAGCCGCGCCGCGAGTTCATCGAGAAGAACGCGCTCAACGCGACCCTCGACCTCTAAGGCCAAAGTTGCCTCGCACGGGTCTGTTCGCAGGCTCGTGCGCTGCGGGGCGAGCGCGTAGTCTGCGCGGATGATCAAGCGGTGCGTGGTGCTGGTGTTCGTCGCGGGGGCCTTCGGCTGCGGCACGCCCATGGGCTCTGACGACGGCGGGCCGTCGAGCGACAGCGGCGCGAACGTGCTCGATGCGGGTGGTGGTGACGACGCGGGCTCCGTCGACGCAGGTCTCGACGCTGGCCAGGCGGACGCGGGCGAAGTCGACGCGGGTGCCAACGACGCGGGCGACGCCGACGCCGGCGGCATCGACGCGGGCGACGCTGACGCGGGCGCCAACGACGCGGGCGCCAACGACGCGGGCGAACTCGACGCGGGCGAACTCGATGCAGGCGGCTCCGATGCGGGCGGCTCTGACGCGGGCATCTCCGACGCGGGCGGCTTCGATGCGGGCTCCGACGCTGGCTTCGACGCTGGAGTCGACGCCGGCCCCGCGGGCTTCTGCTCGTCCTCGTGCCTGTCTCCTGCCGGCGAGACCTGCTGGTCGTGCTGGCCCTCGCGCCCCGACGCAGGGGGCCTCGACGTCACCATCGCCACCAGCGAGCGCATCCTCCTCGACGAGAACGTCGACGTCGGCCGCCTGACGATTCGCGGTCAGCTCACGACGGCGCCCACCGCGCTCACCGTTCGCGCGCGCGCCATCGATCTCTCCGGGGGCTCGTGGGTCGCCGGCACTGCCGCGATGCCGCACGCCTCTCCACTGCGCATCACGCTGACCGGCTCCAACTTCCCGCTCAACTCGCGCGACCGCATGATCCGCGTGCAGCAAGACGGCCGGCTCGAATTCCACGGCGTCTTCCCCACGCCCATCTTCTCGACGCTCGAAGCGGCCGACGCCGGCACGACGCAGCTCACCGTCAGCACCTCGACCAACTGGCGCGCGGGCGACGAGGTGCTCGTCACGCCCAGCGGTCACCACGCCGACGACGCCTCGCCGTACACCATGCCCGACGGCGGCCGCTCGCGGACCGAGTTCCTGCAGCTCGCCGCCGCCAGCGGAGCGTCGGTCACCGTCTCGAGCCCGCTGGTGGGCACGCGCTACGGCGTGTTCGACGCGGGCTGGCCGCTCGACCTCCGCGCGCAGATCGCCAACCTCACGCGCAACATCGTCATCGAAGGCGAGGGCGACGCGACGTGGGACGCGGGCACGGGCGCGGCGATCCAGGCGACGGGCAACGGCGTGCTCGTGCTCGACGGCGTGCGCCTCAACCGCGGCGGCTACGGCGGCGACGGCACCGCGGCCATCGAGCTGCGCGCCATGGCCGACGCCGGAGTGCAGCTCAGCAACAACGCCATCACCGACGTGAACCGCGGCGTGGTGATCCACCTCGCGAACGGCGCGGTGGTTCGCGACAACGTCATCGCGCGCGTCACCGGCCATGCCGTGTGGCTCCTCAGCGGCATCGAGGAGAACAACGTGCTCGAGCACAACCTCGTCGCCGCGGTGCGCCGGCCCTCGAACTCGCCGACCACCATCACCGAGTTCGTGACGCCCGGCCCGGGGAGTTCCCCGGGGCTCTGCGGCGCGTCGGCCTTCGTGCTGGGCGCCCCCGCCAACTTCGTGCGTCGCAACGTGGCCACCGAGGTCGCCGGGTGCGGGTACTGGCTCTCGTTCGCGCAGCAGCCGCTGGGGCTCGCGCAGGGCCTCGACCTGAGCCCGCGGCGCCGGGCGCTGGGCAGCTTCGATGACAACCTCGCGCACGCCACCCTCGGCATGGGCGTGCAGATGGGCCAGTCGATCGCCAGCACGACCAGCGGCGTCGCCGACAGCGCCGACTACGCACCCCAGGCTGACGCGCATCTCTCGGCGCCGACGGGCGTGCTGCTGGCCACCACGTTCCAGAACATTCGCGTGGTGGGGAGCCAGGGCAGCGGCTTCCTCCTCGCGGGGGCCGACCTGACGCTCGCCGCGCCGGTGGTGTGGAACACCGTGTCGCTCGCGATCAACAACACCCGCGCCGGCCTGCAGATCAACGACGGGCTCTTCGTGCCGCGCCTCAACGCGCCGCTCGCGCAGAGCCTGGGCGACAGCGCCGTCATGCAGATGGGCTTCGACCTGCGCGCGATTCGTCGCTCGCGCTTCGTCAACGCCACGATGTGGTCGATGTTTGGCTTCGAGTACTTCGGCCACACGCGCATCGGTGACTTCTCCGCGAACCAGTTCAGCAACGTCAGGGTCGGAGATCGCGTCACCTTGCCCGCGCCCACCTCGTTCATCGTCGACGGGCCGGTGCTCGACGCCGATGGTGCCGGCGGCTTCCCCGGCCGCTGGTGGGTGAACAACCTGCCGTTCTACACGCAGGGCAACACCTGCTCGCCCGCGCCTCCGGCCAGCGCCACCTCGGGCGTGCTGTGCACCGGCAACTACTTCGGGCTCGCGTACATCGGCGCCGGCGTCGGCACCGGCACGGGCACGCCGCTCGTCCCCGCCGCGCAGCTGCGCCGCGAGGTGACCGGCACGCCGGTGATTGGCTACCCGGCTCTCGCCATGGGGCTGCAGGCCGATTACCCCGCGCTGCCAGTGCCCGCGGGCGAGACCGTGCGCCTCGAGTTCCCGGGCTACGCCTTCACGCCGCGCCGCATCAGCTTCGTTCCGTGGAGCGCTGCGCCGGGCCTCAGCTCGGTGCTCAAGATCGCCTACCCCGCGGGCACCACGTTCTCGATCAGCTCGTACTATTCGTACTACCCGCCCTACGGCGCCGGCATTCGCACCTTCACCGCCGCGTCGAGCGTGACCGAAGTGGCGAACGACGCGCTGGCCGAGAAGTACTTCTTCGACGGCACGTACCTCTACCTGCGCGCGAAGAGTGACTACCGGGGCAGCGACGTGCGCACGATTTTCTACACGGTGTGGATCACCGCCACGCACCCGTCGCTGCCCTGAGCTACCTTCGCGCGCGCATGCCCGTTCTCCACGCCCGCTTCCTCGAACCCGAGGCCCTGCGCTCGCACCTCCGCACGGCCCCGCAGGAAGCCATCGCGCGCACCGCTGACACCGGCACGCTCGACGACGAGGCCGCGGGCGCGCTGAAGAAGTCCATTCTCGGTGCGGGCGAGCACGGCGGCACGCTCGACCTCGAGAGCCCCGACGACTGGGAAGACCGCTTCCTGCTCATCGCCTCGCTCGCGCTGGCCGACGACGCGCTCGCCGCGCAGCTGCTCGAGGGCGGCTGGCTCGACCGCCGCGGCGTCGGGGCGCAGGCGTTCGGCTCGCTGCCGCTGCGCATCATCGCCCGCCAGGTCAGCCGCGAGTCGCTGCGGGCCGCGCGCGAGGCCGTGCAGTTCGGGTGGGAAAGTGAGCTCGTCAACCTGCTCGAGTCCGGCGCGCTGCGTTCTCAACGCGCCGAGGAAGAGCACGTGGTGTTGCTGCGCGAGGGCGTCACGCCGCGCGCCACGCCGGTCCAGGCGGGAGACGACGAGCCCGAGTCCCGCATTCGCGCGCTCCTCGAGCAGATGCGCGAGCTCGACGCGTCTGACCTCACGCTGACGGTGGGCCTGCCGCCGACGCTGCATGGTCCGTTCGGCAGCCGCGCGGTGGGCAGCGAGGCGCTGACGCCCGACGACATCCACGAGTACCTGGGCGGCGTGCTCGAGCCCGAGGCGCTCGACGGGCGTGGGCCGACCATCCACTCCATCGCGTCGGCGGAGCTCGGGCGCTTCCGCGTCACGCTCACCACCGAGCGCGGGTTTCGCGCCGCGACCTTCCGTGCCTTGCCGCGCACCGCGCCGACCCTCGACGCGCTCGGCGTCTCTCCGCTCGTCCAGGCGCCGCTGCTCAAGCTCGAGCGCGGGCTGGTGTTGATCAGCGGCGAGCCCGGGAGCGGCCGCACCACGCTGCTCTCGGCGATTCTCCAGCGCTTCGTCGAGCTCGGCCGGCACGTCGCGTCACTCGAGGAACCCCTGGGTCTCCCGCTCCGGCCCGGCCCCGGCGCCGCGCGGCAGTACATGTACGGCAGCGACGCCGAGCCCGACGAGTTCATGCGGGCCACGAAGCTGCAGCCGCTGCAGGTGGTGGGCTTCGACCTCGTCGACGACGGGCTGGGCCTCGAGCTCGCCCTCGACGCCGCGATGGATGGGCGCCTCGCGCTCTGCGTGTTCCGCGCGCCGAACGTGGCGATGGCCGTGCACCGCGCGGGCGTGCTCGACGCGCGCTTCCACCGCCGCCGCCTTGCGGAGTCGCTGTCGGCCTTCTGCTACCAGCGGCTGGCGACCTACGACGGCCGCCGCGCGCTGGAGCTCGACTTCCACGTGCCGACCGTCGCGCTGCGCCGCCACGTGCGCGCGCACGACACGCCGCCGCCGCCCATCGCGTTCGAGAACGAATCGGTCGGCTGAGGCTGAAGTTCAGTCCTCGACGTTGAGCCCGAGCCGCTCGCGCCACGCGCGCTTCTGGGTGAGCGCCTCGTCGCCGCTGCTCCCCGGGAGGTACTCGAGGTCGGCTTGGTGTCCGGCGACCTTCACGCGAAGCATCTCGCCGAGGCGACCACCGCGGTTGGTGCGGTGAAAGCCCTCGCTCACGACGCGCAGCTTCGAAGTCGGCCACTCCCGTCGAGCCCACCCGAGCGCCAGGCCGAAGGGGAACCAGCGCGAGACGGTGCGCGTGATGTGCATCACGGGCCGGTAGAAGATGAGCATGAACCCGAGCGCGGCGAAGACTGCGCCCATGACCACTTCGGGTGTGCTGATGCGCGCGGGCTCGGGCGGGGAAGTGCCCCACACCTCCATGCAGAGCGGGCCGATGAGCATGAAGCAACCGGCCACTGCGAGGAGCGCGCCGGTGCCGGCGATGACGAACTCCTGAACGACGCTGAGCGTTCGCCAGCGGCCGATGACGACGTCGGCAGGCGGTGCGCTCGCGTCGCGCTGCACGATGCGGAAGCTCGCCCATCCCCACAGCGCGACCATCAACGCGAGCACTGCCCAGCCCGCGGGGAGGAGTTTCAAGTGCTCGTTGAACGCGGTCGCGCGAAGCAGCAGCGCCACGCCTCCCGCGGAACAAACGGCGCGCACCACGTCGGGAAAGAAGAGAGAACTCATGGTGTGGAATCGACCCGGCGCTCCCGGTGGGAGTGAACCGCGAACGCAAACCCGAGGGGTCCGCGTCGCGCAGCTCATCCAGTCCACGTTCCGGCGTGAAATCGCTGGGATAGACCCTGACGGTGTTCTTCAGAAAGCCGAGGCGAGGTGAGCCTGCACACCTTGGGAGTGCGCTCACAACGTCTTGAGCCAGGTGTTGACGTCGTCGGAGCTCACCTCGTTCTTGAGCACCGAGTCGCCTGGGCGCAGCTCCGACGGGCAGAAGTCAGAGGCAGTGAAGACCTTGCGGGCGAGTTCCTGGCCGGTGTGCGCATCACGCGCGACGACTTCCTCGTCGATGGCCACGCGGTCCAGCTTGACGCCCTCACCGGTCGCCTTCTCGCCGGGCTTGAGCAGGTGGTAGCCGCCGCACGCCGGCATCTTGCGCTCGGGCTGCGCGGTCCCCACCGCGAGCACGTCGAGGGTCGACAGCTTGCCCACCCGCCCGCTGGCCGACATCTGCCCGCGCGAGTTGAAGAACAGGGCCATCGACTCACTCGCGCGAGAACCGCCGAGCGGCTTCTCGACCAGCGGTCGCACCTGTGCCGCCTGCAACGTCCAGTGCGCGCGCAGCGCCACGGGCTTGCCGTTCACGCTCGCGTCGACGGGTTCGTCGTCTGAAAACGAGAGCAGCGCGAGCACCTCGGCGGGCGTGAACTTCAGCTCGCTCCGGCCCATCTCGTTGGCGGTCGCTTCGTGCCCGGCGAGGCGCACCTTCGCCGCGGGTGACGACAACACCTCGAGCGAAAGGCTGCCGTCGGCCGCGAGCAGCGCGCCCCCGACCTCTTTGCCGAAGAACCACAGCGAGCCGCCCGACACGCCGCCGGCCCCACCACCCAGGACGCGCAGCCACGCGTCGCCTGCCGGCAGCGTCTCGGCCACCTCGGGCGTGAACGGCAGCTCGACGTACGTTGACCCGAAGTACTTCGTGAGGCCCTTCGTGCCGTGCACCCTGACGGGGGTCGACGACATGTTCTTCGCGTAGCTCAGCGACGCGACGCTCAGCTTCACCCGCGCGAGCCCGGTGTCGTCGGCCACGCCGCGCTGGCTCGAGACTTCCACCTCGAGGCCCGGCAGCGTCTTCACCTCGATGGTGTAGCCAACCGAAGACGCTTCGACCGTCTTCGCGCTCAGCGGCGCCTCGCCCTTGAGGCAACCGCTCACCACCACCGCCAGTGCTGCCACAGCGAGAAGACGCATGCGCCGAGAACCCTCCAGACCGTTCCGATGTGAAAGCCGACAGCAGCTCGCGAGCGAGCCGGTATTCTGCATCGATGGCCCACGCGGAAGCGCAGAAGAAGTTCGAGAAGGAGCTGAAGCGCGGCACCTGGTACGGCGCCCGCGCGGCGAGGACGCTGCCGAAGAACCTCGACCCCGCCTTCGTGCGACGCGCGTTCGGCACGCTGCTGTCCGAAGCCGAGAACCTGCACACCTTCGGCAGCACCTTGAGCGACGAGTACGTGCCCCTCGCGCTCGAGGTGCTGAAGAAGAAGAAGACGTGCGAGGCGGTGTTCTTCTCGAGCTTGCCGGGCACGCCGAGCGGGCCGCGGTTTCGCGAGCTGGTGAAGGCGCTGGTGGGCCTGGGCTTCGAGCCGTCGTCGAAGCGCACCGCGCTCGTCAACTCACTGCTGAAGCAGGGCGACGTCATCGCGGCGGCGCAGGCGACCGTCGCGGCGAAGGGCCTCGAGGCATGGCTCTACCTCGACCTCCTCGTCGCCGATGGCAGCGCGGAGTCGGCCGACGTGCTTCTCCCGCTGTGGGACCGCGCGCAGAAGAAGAAGGGCGAGGACCTCACCTTTCTCGAAGCGGCGCTCCAGAAGGGCACCTCGCCGTTGATGAAGGCGATGCTGGCGTCGGCGACCGAGGCCGTCGACGCGTACGCGAAGGTGTCGAAGGTGGGCGACCTCGCAGAGCGGTTTGGCGGCGAGCGGAAGAACTTCGTGTTCCACGTCGGCTTCGAGACGGTCGAGCAGCGGCACGGCGATGGGCAGCTGACGATGTCGTTCTGGTTCGACGCGCGCTCCAGCCCGCAGGCGAGCATCTTCGGCACGCGCGCCACGCGCACCCTCAACGCCGACCGCTTTCGCTGGGAAGACGGCAAGACGCCGGAGAACTCGGCGCGCTTTCCGAAGCTCGCGTCGCTCAATGCGCTGCCGGCCTGGCTGGCCAGCGTGGCGAAGGGCGCGCGCTGCCGGTGGAACCCCGAGCCGCGGTGGATCAAGAGCTCGCTGCGCGGCAAGGCGCGTGCGGGGTTGCTCGCGTGGCTCTTGAGCGAAGTGAAGAAGTGAGGGTGATCAGGCAGACTCGCGCGCATGACCATTCGCCCCCTCGATGGCTCGAAGCCCCGACTCACCGTCGACGTGCCCGCGCAGCCCGAGGTGACGAAGCCCGCGTCGCAGGGGCCGACCTCGACGTCGCAGGGCTCGCTGCCTGGCATCGACTCCACGTTCGCTGACGCGAAGAAGAAGTTGATGAGCCTCGGCAAGACGAACACCCGCCTGCCGCCGGTCGCGCGAAACGGCGGAGCCCCCGCGGGCACGTTGCAGGTGAAGGACCTCCAGCGCGCGCAGGGCGCCACGAAGAGCAGCGCGCCCACGCTCGACGCCGCGGGCAAGCAGGCGCTCAAGGCCATCAACGCCTCGAAGGACAAGTCGGCCACGGCCATCTCGACGGCGACCATCTCGCTCCCGCCCGACCAGCAGCTCGCGGTCTTCAACGCGCTGCCGAAGGCGACCCGCGCGGCGCTGGTCGCGGAGTTCAACAAGGACCCCTCGAAGATTCTCGGTGGTCTCGCGGTGGCCATCACCCGCTCGATGTCGAACGCCGAGCTCGCCGCCGCGCAGAAGGCGCTCCGCACGCGCGGCCCCGCATCACCGGGTCCCGGTGATGCCGCCATCGGCGCCGAGCTCGCGGCGCGCACGAAGTGGGGCGCGGCCAACGCCGCCGTCGTCACGCAGCTGCGCGAGAAGCTCAGCGCTGGCCAGGTGTCGTGGGAAGCGGGCCGCGGGCGCGCGCACACCGACCCCGCGACGGGAGACATCACGCTCGACCCGAAGCTCGCCGGCAGCCCCGAAGGCCTCGCCGCGGTGCTCGCGCACGAGGGCACGCACTCCGCCGACTTCAAGGGCGGCGGCACCAACGACCTGCTCACCGAGGAAGTGCTCGGCAACCGCGCGGGCGCCGAGGTCTTCGCGCAGCTCAAGGGCGACCCGAAGGACCCGAAGCTGCCCGACGGTGACGGCGCGGGCCTCGAGGCCTACGGCAAGCTGCTCGACCAGCCCGACGCGTTCCGCGCGCGCGTGGCGTCGATGTACGCCGGCGAATCGGGGCTCGACTACGCCGCGGGCAACGAGAAGAAGACCAACCGCAACCGCGTCGACCTCCTCGTCGAGAAACTCGCCAGTGAGCCAGCCACGCTCAAGGCGATGACGGCTGAGCAGTTCGACATGCTGCTCGGTGCTGTCGAGCGCACGCACCCGGGAGATGCGCTCCAGCTCGCGGTCACGAAGTTCGGGCAGCTGCTCGAGAATGCGCCGGCCGACGTGCAGAAGCACGTGCGCGAGACGGCGAAGCACGACATGGGCGCCACCGGTCTCGAGGTGCTCGACGCCGCGATGAAGAAGTAACCGCCGGGTCGCCGCACGCGTACTGCACCCATGGCGACGCTCCTCCTCGCGGTGCTGGCGGCGAACCCACCCGAGCTCGGCAAGGTCACGTGGCTGCGCGACTTCGAGCAAGCCACCGCCCGCGCACGCGAGACCGGCAAGCCGCTGCTGGTGCTCTTCGACGAGGTGCCCGGCTGCAGCACGGTGCTGGGCTTCGGTGAAGGGGCGTTGAGCGACCCCGCCGTCGTCGAGCGCGTGCAGCGCGACTTCGTGCCGGTGGCCGTGTTCAACAACGTGGGCGGCGCCGACGCGAAGGTGCTCGCGAGCTTCGGCGAGCCGACGTGGAACAACCCGGTGGTGCGCGTCATCGACGCCGACCGCCAGCCGCTCGCGCCGCGCTTCGAGGGCCCGTACACGAAGGCCGCGTTCCTCGCGGTGCTCGACCAGGTCGCCGCGCCGAAGCTCGAGCGCGCCACGCTCGCGGCCGGCTGCTTCTGGGAATGCGAGGCCGCGCTCGGAGACCTGGACGCCGTGAAGTCATCGCGCGTCGGCTTCCTCGGCGGTGACGAAGTGGTGGAGCTGCAGTTCGATCCGCACGTCATGTCGCGCGCGAAGTTGTTGGAAACGGCGAACGCCCGCTCGTGCGCGCTGAAGGTGTACGTGCGCACCGACGACGAAGAGCGCGTCTCGAAGGCGGTGCGCGGAATCCCCGTGGTGCGCACCAGCGAGGCGCTGCGCTACTCGGAGAAGGACACCAAGTACTTCCTGAAGCACGCGCGTGGTGCGAGCGCGGCGGGGCTGAGCGAGACCGAGGCGGCGCGGCAGAACGCGTCGTGCCGCCTCAAGTGAAGTGACGGCTCACTCGTAGACGAGGCGCAGCGGCCCGGGGAACAGCCACGCGAGGCCCTCACGGAGGCGATCGCGCCAGTTCTCCCAGTTGTGACCGTCGCGCGCTTCGACGTACCGCAGCTCCATCCCGGTGGCCTGGAGCATCGGGACCAGCGAGCGGTTCTCGTAGATGAGCGACTCGTGCATGCCGCAGCTGATGAACGACTTCTCCGCGACGAGCGTGGGGTTCTCGCGGAACTTGTTCATGAACTTGATGACCGGCTCGAACGCGGGGCCGCGCTTGTTCTGATGCCCGATGTCGTTGAACGCGAAGCTGCCCGACTGGAGCAACAGCCGCCCGTAGAAGCCCGGGTAGCGCACCGCGGTCGAGAGCGACGCCACGCCACCGAACGACGCGCCCATCAAGCAGCGGCCGCGCGGCTGGCCGATGAGCGGCAACCGCGCCTCGAGGTCGGGAATCGCCTCTTCGGTGACGAAGCGCGCGTGGCGCTCGTCGTTGGCGTACTCGCCGATGCGGTTGGGTGAGCCCGAGAGCGCGACGATGAGGTCGGGGATCTCGAGGCGGTGGATCAGGTTGTCGAGCACCGTGCGCAGGTTGGCGAAGCGCATGTAGTCGGGCCCGTCGTGCACGAAGATGAGCGGGTAGCGCCGCGTCTTGCGGAAGCGCGCGGGCAGGTAGACGAGGAACTCGCGCGTGTCGTTGAAGGCGCGGCTCTTCACCACCCACGGCTGCAGCGTGCCCGGGCGCGCCTCGGGGTCGTGCTGCGTCCATTCCGGCACGACGTAGCCTTCGCCGTGCACCACCGAGTTGGCGCCGAACGGATCAGTCGCGAGGTACTTGTTGAGCGGGTCCTGGATCCACTGGCCGTGGCCGTTGCGGACGATCTCCAGCTTGTATTCGACGCGCGACTTCCGCGGGATGTCGAGCGTCAGGTACCAGAGGTCGGTCTCGCCCACGCGGTGCAGCGGGTGCGAGTTGTCGAGGCCGTACACCCAGGTCTTCAGGTACACGCCGTCGGCCGCGCCGCGGAAGATGAAGGTGACCTTCGTGCCTTCCACGAGGGGGAAGGTCTTGTCCTTCATGAAGGCGTCGACCGCCGCCATGTCGGGGTGGCTCGCCTTGAGCAGGTCGATGGCGAGGATCTGGTGCGCGCCGGTGATGATCATCGCGCCCACTCCGCGTTGACCGAGCCGTCGGGCTTGAGCAGCACCGTGCCGTCGGAGCCGAACCACCGCCCGTGGTCGAACTGCACGAAGTCGCCCTGGTCGAACGCCACGCACCGGCTGTGCGAGTAGCGCCGCGCGAGCCAGCCCACGCGCAGCGGGTCGTCGAGCTTGAGCCGCAGCTTCGGGTTGGGCAGCGGCACCACGCCAGAGTGGAGTCCGAGGCCCGCCTCGAGCACCTCGCTGATGCCCGCGCCCTCGGGCGGAGACTCGTGGAAGAGAATCACCCGCTCGCTGGTCACCATCGCGCCGCCCGACCAGGCGATGAGCGCGTGGTTCTTGAGCAGCTCTTTGAGACCGAACATGCGCAGGCGGTTGAGCAGCACCGCGACGTGGCCGCCGGCGATGGCGACGGTGCCGACGCTGCTGAGCAACTTCTCGAGCTCGGCGCGGTGCCTGGCGATCGACGGGCGCGCCAGCGGCCGCGTCTGCAGCTCGTACGCCTCGCGCAACGCGGTGACGCGCTCGAGGTGTTCCTGGTCGATGCGCTTCACGTGCTCGATGGAGAGACGGATTTCTTCCTGCTCGAGGTCGGTGCCCGCGGCCTTGCGCGCGATGTCGAGCGCGGCGTCGAAGAGGCGCTCGAGGCGCAGCTTGTAGAATTCCTGGATCTGCCGGAGCTGGTCCTGCCGGGCGCGGTGCGCGCGCGCGTACTCCGAGTCCTTCGCGAGCACCTCTTCGGCGCGCTCGTAGAGCCGCAGGTTCACCACCTTGCGGCCGAGCTGCGCGGGCAACTCGTCGTCCTGGTCTTCTCGTTCCTGCCAGCCAGCCGTGACGAGGGCGATCGGCCCCTCGCGACCCAGCGCGGACACGGCTGCGCCGAGCGACTGCTTCAGTTGTTGCGGGCCCAGCAATACGCCCTTCACGTGCTCACACCTCGCCGTGGTCCTGGTTGCGCGCGCGAATGATGCGTTTCGGTCAGGCCGACCACAACCATTTCCACTGGGGGTGATGTCGGCGCCTGCCCACACGGGGCGGGCGGCTCAGCGGCGGCCGGGCGGCAGCGCGCGGCGCACGGGCACTTCGGCAAAGCGCGGCAGCGGCACGAAGACGCCGAGCCCCGATTCGCCGGCCTCGAGCCGCAGCTGCACCTCGAGGTCTCCGACGAAGAGGCGGTAGCGGCAACCCCACGGGCGAATCACGGCCTCGATGATCACCAGCTCTCCGTCGACCGTGGCGCTCAGCGTGCCGCGGTCGAAGAGCCAGAAGCTGACCTCGTCGACCTTGCGACCGTCGACGTGGAAGGCCACCTGCGCGCCGAGGACGGTGGCGATGGTGCGCACCGCGAAGTGGCGGTCGTTGACTTCGGCCTCGAGGTTGTCGGTGAAGAAGCCCATGGAGGAGGGTGACTCTACTCTCCCTCTCCTCTTCAGAGGAGAGGGCCGGGGTGAGGAGAGAACCACTGTTGAGCGCTTCGACGGTCTACTCCTCACCCCAACCCTCTCCTCTGAAGAGGAGAGGGAGCTATCTCGCCGTGAGACCGACGCGCCGCGACAGGTCGGACGAGAAGAGTTCATTCGGGTCGACCCGCCGCTTCACCGCTCGCCACTCCCCGTGCCGCGGGTACATGCGATTGAACGACTCGGGCCGCAGGAACGCGTCCTTCCCGAGATAGATCCGCCCGCCCATGTCCTCGACCATCGCGTCGAGCCGGTGCGCCAGCTCAGCGGTGTCGCCCAGAATCGGAAAGTCGATGGCCAGCGTGTAACCCTCCATCGGGAACGACAGCGGCGCCGCGTTCCCCGGCCCCATGCGCTTGAGCACGTTGAGCGTCGGCAGCTGCTTCGCCTCCACGATGGTGGTCAGCAACGCGCGCAGGTTCTTCGGCCCGTCGGCCTTCGGAATCACGAACTGGTACTGCGTGAAGCCGCGCCGCCCGTACCCGCGGTTCCAGTTCGAGAGCAGCCCATCGAGCGGGTAGAAGAACTGATCAGCGTGCACCAGCGGCGCGGCGCGCAACATCACCTGCCGAATGCCGGCGTGCACCACGCGCAGGGTGAGCGGGTTGAGCGTCAGCTCCGGCAGCCGCACGGGAATGTCGAGGAGCGCGTCGCCACCGACGGCCAACATACGGGCGCGGAACTTCGCGGGCAGCTCGTCGGGCTGCGCGTGGTCGCCGCAGGTCAACACGCCCGTTCCGAGCGAGCGCCCGGTCGCCAGCGGGTTGATGCTCGCCACCGAGTACGGCACGCGCGCGTCGTGCTCGGCCATCAGGTCGAGCAGCTCGTCGAGGTCGCGGCCCTCGTACGACTGCTGGCGGAACCAGGTGGTGCTCACCTTCCGCAGCTGCAGCGTGGCCTCGAGAATCACCCCGAGCAGGCCCATGCCGCCGAACGACGCGAAGAAGAGGTCGGCCTCGCGCTCGCGGCTGCACTCCACCACGCGCCCGTCGGCGAGCAGCACGCGCATCGACTTCACCGACTCGAGGAACGAGCCCTGCGCGTGGTGCGCCTTGCCGTGCACGTCGTTGGCGATGCACCCGCCGACGGTGACGAAGCGCGTGCCCGGCGTGATGAGCGGGAAGAAGCCGCGTGGCGCGAAGCGCTCGATGAGCGCCGACAGCGACACGCCCGCCTCGCAGCGCACCTCGCCCGTGGCCTCGTCGAACGAGAGCACGCGGTCCATGCGCGTCATGTCGAGCACCACGCGGAGGTCGTTGGTCGCCGCGTCGCCGTACGAGCGGCCCAGCCCGCGGGCGATGGTGCCGTTGGGGTCGAGCGCGGCGCGCACGCCGGCTTCGGTCTCGGGCTCGCGCACCTCGCACGAGCTCTTTGGGTACAGCCCCCAGCCCGACAGCTCGACGCGCGACGCAGACATGCTGTTCGCGCTCTAGCACCCCGCCTCGGCGAGTCGACCGTGGCATCATCAGCGCACCTGATGCTCTCCCTCGTGGCCGCGCTTGCGCTGTCTGGTGCTCCCGGCCCTCAGCTCAAGTCGCTGCAGGGGCTCAACGTGCCGGCGCTCAAGCCGTGGCTCGTCGCGAACTTGCCCTCGCTCGCGAAGTGCACGCCGGCGAGCGCGAAGGACGAGGTGGTCAGCGTGAAGGGCGAGTTTTCGTCGGGGCCCGACTTGCGGGTGGTGAAGGTCGAGGCCAGCGCGAGCGATGTGCGGTGCGTGAAGGAAGTCGTCGAGGGGTGGAAGAACGATGGGCACCAGCCTCGTGGTGGGCCGGTGTCGTTTTCGTACTTCGTGAAGTGACTCCCCTCACCCCGACCCTCTCCCCAGGGGGAGAGGGGGATTAGCGGGCGATGACCTTCACCGTCTCACCGACCGTGTTCAGCATCTGCCGCAGCTGGTCGTAGTCGGGGTGCTTGAAGCGCATCCACGCGTTGGCCATGTAGCCGGCCTCGACCGGCTGGGTCGGCGAGCCCTCGGGCGGAATGTGCGCGTCGATCATCCACTGGCCGAACGCGCGCTCGACCTTGTCGAGGCCGTGGTACCCGGCGATGCGGCCGTCTTGCGTGGGCCGCAGCGCGACGATGCCGGTCGCGAAGCGCCGCGAGAGCCGCGCACCCGGGCGGCCGTGCACGATGGCCATCGCCCACTCGCGGTAGAGGTCGACGTCGTTGCCGACGTTGTAGAGGTCCCACGCGCGCACGCCGGGCGGGCGGCAGCCGATCTCGGAGAACTTGAGCCCCTTGGGCCCCACGAACCATTCCATGTGCGTCGCCGAGGTGCCGATGTTCAGCGCGCGCACCACCTTCTGGCCCAGCACCTTGAGCTCCTGGTAGCCGGGCGCGCTGTCGATGCGGTTGGTGGTGATGAACTGCGGGCTGATCCACCGCGTGCGCATCGCCTCGAGCACGTTCGGGTAGTAGTGCGTGGCGAACTCGTGCACCACGCGGCCGCCGATGGTGATGGTGTCGTAGAAGCCCTCGTGGCCCTCGATGAATTCCTCGACGGCGACCGAGCGGCCACGATCGAGCCCGAGGTCTGACGCCGCGCGCTGCACGTCGGCGATGGAGTTCACCCGCGCCGTGCCCGACGCGCCGGCGCCGTCACGCGGCTTCAAGATGAGCGGGAAGCCGACCTGCTTGGCGAACTCGATGACCTCCGCGACGCTCGACGCGGCGGTCGACTGCGCGCACGGAATGCCCGCCTCGCGCAGCGCGGCCTTCATCGACGGCTTGTCGCGGCACAGCCACGAGGTCTTCACCGACGTGCCCTCGATGCCGAGCATCTCGCGCACCTTGGCGGTCGACATGATGTGCGCCTCGACCACCGCCTCGAGCCGGTCGATGCGCGCGCGCGATTGAATGAACTTCGCCGCGCGGAACACCTCGGCCTCGTTCACCACCGAGCTCACCTGCTCGTAGTGCGTCAGCGCGTGGCGCAGGTCGCCGGGCAGCGAGTCCTTGCTGCCTTCTCCGATGGCGGTGACGGTCGCGCCGACTTCTTTGAGCGCGCGCACGAAGAAGCGCTGGTTGGCGGGGAAGCGGGGCTCGATGAAGACGACGTGCATGGTGGCGCGAGGGTACCAGCGCCGGCCTGATCAACGGAGCGCGGAGTAGAGCCCCTCGTACTTCTGCACCTGGTGCTCCCACGAGAAGTCCTGCACCATGCCGTTGCGCTGCAGCCGCCGGTACACCGGCCGGTCGCGGTAGATGTTGAACGCCGCCTCGAGCGCCCAGTGCACGGCCTTCGCGTTGTAGTCGTCGAACACGATGCCGGTGCCCTGGTTGGTGCGCGGCGACCACAGCTGCACGGTGTCGGCGAGCCCGCCCGTCTTCCGCACGATGGGCACCGTGCCGTACTTGAGCGCGTAGAGCTGCGTCAGCCCACACGGCTCGTACTTGCTGGGCATCAGGAAGAAGTCACTGCCGGCCTGGATCCAGTGCGCGAGCGCGTTGTCGAACTGCGTCTGGAAGCGCACCTGCCGCGGGAAACGCGCGCGCAGCTCGTGGAACAGCCGCTCGAACCGCTTCTCGCCGCTGCCCTGCACCACGAGCTGGAACTTGCCCTCGCGCAGCGCGAGCCCGAGCGCGTCGGGCAACAGGTCGAAGCCCTTCTGGCCCGCCAGCCGCGACACGATGCCCAGCAGCGGCACGCCCGGCAGTGACGGCAGCCGCGCGCGTGACAGCAGCGCCGCCTTGCACCGCTCTTTCCCCTCGAGGTGGTCGACGTCGTAGCGCGCGGGGATGAGGCGGTCGGCCTGCGGGCTCCACTCGTCGTAGTCGACGCCGTTCAAGATGCCGAACACGCTCGACTCGCGCGCGCGCAAGAAGGGGTCGAGCCACGCGCCGAACTCCGGCGTACGAATTTCCCGCGCGTAGGTCGGGCTCACCGTGGTGACGGCGTTCGCGTACAAAATGCCGTGCAGCAGGAAGTTGATGCGCCCGTCCTTCAGCTGGTCCTGGTGGAGCAGGTGCTTGTCGCGCAGCAGCCCCGTCTCGGGCAGCACGCTCGCGGGGAAGGTGCCCTGGTAGTTCAGGTTGTGAATGGTGAGCACCGACTTGGTGCGGCCGAAGATGGCGCCGTCCCACGCGAAGCGCGTCTTCAAGAGCAACGGCACCATCGCCGTCTGCCAGTCGTTGCAGTGCACCACGTCGGGCGCGAACCGCATGCGCTGGGCGGCCTCGAGCGCCGCGTAACAGAGCACCAGGAAGCGCAGGTGCTCGTCGCCGTCGTGCGCGTAGATGGCGTGCCGGCCGTAGAGCTGCGGGCAGTGCACGAAGAAGACCTCGAGGCTCGAGCCGGGCAGGGCGGCCGCGAAGATGCTCACCTCGAAGCTGCGCGTGCCGAACATCACCTTCATGCCGCGCAGCGAGTCGATCGACCGGAAGCGGAACTTTTGCTGCTCGATGCGCGAGTACATCGGCATGAACACGCGCACGTCGTGCCCCCGCCGGTGCAGCGCGCGCGGGAGCGCCGAGGCCACGTCACCCAGGCCGCCCGTCTTCGCGAAGGGCGCCACCTCGGAACTCAGGAACAACACGTTCATGTGACGCGAAGGCTAACTCACTTCGCCGGGGGTGGACCGGGGAACAACCGCCGCAGCCCGTCGAGCGCCGCGGGGTGGAACACCGTGCCGTGCGTCTCGCCCGGGAAGATTTTCACCGTGGCGTTGACGCTCTTCGGCGCGCCCGCCTCGAGCACCTTCTGCAGCGCGCTGACGCCTTCGTTGAAGTCTTCTTCCTCCACCGCCACCACCAGCCGCTCGGGCTGCGTGGGGAACTTCTTGAGCGCCACGGCCGCGTCCTTCACCAGCGACTTCTCGTTCCACCAGAGGCTCGGGCTCACCGCGAGCCAGGCGTCGAAGAGGTTGGGCGCGAGGAAGAACGTCTCGAGCACGAAGAGCCCGGCCAGCGACTCTCCCATCAGCCCGCGCTCGCCCGTGGTGCGGAAGGTGCGCTCGACGAAGGGGAAGACCTCGGTCACGAAGAACGAGCGGTAGTCGGCTGATTGCCCCACCACCTTCGCGAGCTTCTGCTCGTCGGGGACCTTCGTGGGGAAGGTGAGGTCGCGCTTGCGGTCGCCGCTCTCGACGCCCACGAGAATGAGCGGGGCCATCGAGCCATTGCCGATGAGAATCTGCACCAGGCCGGCGATGTGGAAGAAGTCTTGATCAGCGCCGCCGTCGAGCAGGTAGAGCACCGGGTACTTCGCGCCTGATTTTTCGTAGTCGGGCGGCAGGAGCACGTTGAGGTGCTTTGCTTCGCCGCGGAGGTTCTTCGAGACGAGGCGGTACGAGGTGCCGAAGGTGAGGGGCTCGCCACGCTGCGCGAGGGCTGGCGCTGCGACGATCAGGGCGAGGATCAGAAACTTCACGCGGCTGTACATGGTTCGGCCCCTCACCCCGACCCTCTCCCCGCTCCGCAGGGAGAGGGAGTTCTCAGAAGCGATCGTCGACCGGGCCGACCGACGTGACGGGCGGCGCGATGAACGCCTGCGCGGTGTTGCCCGGCGTCGCAGGGAGCACGAGCGTGAAGCGGCTGCCCTTGCCGACCTCCGACGCGACGCGCACTACGCCGCCGTGCCCTTCGACGAAGCTCTTCACGATGGCGAGCCCCAGGCCCGCGCCGCCGTACTCGCGCGTCGACGACGAATCGACCTGGTAGAAGCTCTGGAAGATCTTGTCGAACTGATCAGCCGGAATGCCGACGCCCGAGTCCTCCACGAGAATGCGGTAGCCCGGCGCGTTCAGGTCGGGCTGGTGCTGCACCTCGGTCAGCGTCACCGCGATGCGGCCGCCCTTGGGCGTGAACTTCATCGCGTTGGTCAGCAGGTTGACGATGACCTGGCGCAGGCGGTCTCGATCGCCCGTGACCTGCGGCATCTTCTGCGGCGCCTTCGCCTCGAGCAGCACGCCCTTCTTCTGCGTCTGCGGCTTGAGCGAGCTGACCGACGAGTTGATCAGCTCCACCGCGTCCATCGGCTCGAAGTTGAGGCGCACCTTGCCGGCTTCGATCTGCGAGATGTCGAGGATGCTGCTGATCAGCTTCAGCAGCGTCTCGCCCTTCTCCATGATGGTGCGCACGTAGTCGAGCTGCTCACCGTTGAGCGCACCGGCCAATCCTTCAGCCAGCATCTCGCTGTAGCCGATGATGCTGGTCAGCGGCGTGCGCAGCTCGTGGCTGACCGTCGCGAGGAAGGCGCTCTTGAGGCGATCGAGCTCCTTCAGCTTCACGTTCGCGTCTTCGAGCTTCTTGTTCCGCTCTTCGAGCTCGCGGTTGCTGTCGAGCGTCGCCTCGATGTGCAGCTGCGAGGTCAGGTACATCTTCTGGCCGCCGAACAGCATCGTCTGCAGCAGCTGGCCGAAGTGCAGCATCACCCGCGCGATGGTGCCCTCGGGCGCCTTGCGCACCTTCTCGACGAGCGCCTTCGCGTTGCCGACGTCGAGCCCCTCGGAGATCTCGGTCAGCGTGCGCGGCGGGAACTGCGCGAGGTCTTCGGGGAAGAACGGGCCGAACACCACGCGGCCGAGCGTGTCGCCTTCCCACAAGATCGGCACGATGAGGTACCGCAGCCCGGTGAAGCAGGGCACGGTGAGCATGCCCTTGCTGGTGGGCACGAGGTCGGGCTCGAGCACCGGCAGCCGCGCGCCGTGCGTGGTGCCGAGCGGGCCGTCTTTCACGCGGCCGACCGTCGCGGTGCAGCGCCGCCGCCCCTCGGGGAAGCTGAAGACGTAGCCGCAGAAGTCGCCGTTGCCGATCTTGATGTCGGCGATCTTCCCGCCCTTGTCGTCGAACACCTTGATGCCGACGCGGTAGAGCTCGACGAAGCCCTTCACCACCTCGGTGAACGACTCGGTATCGAGCATCTCCGAGAGGGAGATGCGCCGCTGGAGCACCGACTCACCCTGTCTCACGGGCGGGCCCCCGGGGCGCGCGGAGGCAACACCTTCTCGAGCTCGGTGCCGGCGACGTCGATGTTGGCGAACACCTGGGTGAGGAACTCGCGCTCGGTCAGGCCGATGGCCTTGCTCAGGCCCGCGCGCGCTTCGAGCGAGCGGTAGGCGGTCTGCAGCACCGCGAAGAGCGTCTCGAGCACGCCGACGCCGCGAATCGCGATGGCGCCGACGACCGGTTCCTTGCCCTTCTTCTTCGTCTCTTCGATCTCCGCGTCGGTCTTCGTGTCGGGGAGATCGCGCTTGTTGTACTGGATGACGATCGGCACCTGCGCGGGGTCGAGGTTGTTCTCCCGCATGTTCTCCTGCAGGTTCTTCCAGTACGCGTTGTTCTCCTGCGCGGCGGCGCGGCGGCTGTCGGCGATGAAGGCCACGCCGTCGGCGCCCTGCAGCACGATGCGGCGCGTGGCGTTGTGAATCACCTGGCCCGGCACCGTGAAGAGCTTCACCTTCACCTTGAAGCCGTTGGCGGTGCTGAAGAACACCGGCAGCAGGTCGAAGAAGAGCGTGCGGTCGTCGTGGGTCTCGACGGTCAGCAGCCGCCCGCGCACCTCGGGGCTGGTGCGCTGGTGGATCATCTGCAGGTTGGTCGTCTTCCCCGACAGACCAGGCCCGTAATAGACGATCTTGACCGTGAGCTCGCGCTGCGCGTGATTCAGTTGCACGTCTCGGGAGTTTGCGGCGAATGCAGCGCCACCGCACCCGAAAACGCCCGACACTCGTGCTGATCCGCCCCGGGGCTCACGTGGGGCGGTTGTGGCCGCTGGGCCTACACCGGTCTGTCAGGTTTGAAATGTCTCCTCGTGCACCGCGTTGACATTGGTGGTTAGGATCACCACTTGAGGCCGAGCAGCAACCCGGAGGAGAGGCGATGACTGAAAAGCAGCTGGACGGTGGCGCAACATCTGCGGCACCCCCCATGCCGGTCACCACCGATTGGAAGCAGGTGAAGTTCGCCGCGCCCACCGACGAAGACATGAACGCGCTCGCGAACCTGCGCTCGGGTTCCGACCCGTGGAAGTCGCGCGGCGAGACCCAGGCCGAGAGCCTCGAGGCGCTCACCAAGCTGCGTCCCTTCATCTCGGTCGGCAAGTACTCCGGCGGGCTGGCGGGCTACGTCACCATCGAGCGTGATGGCCCGGTGCCCGGCGCCGCGTACCTGCGCAACATCGTGGTGAAGCCCGAGTTCCGCCAGAAGGGGCTCGGCCACGTGTTGCTCGATCAAGGCTTGTCGATGGCGCGCGACATGAACCGCAAGACGCTCGCGCTGCGCGTGGACCCTGCGAACGGGCCCGCCGTGTCGTTCTACCGCAAGGCCGGCTTCACCACGGTCGCCACCGTGGTGTCGAAGAAGAGCGGGAAGCTGCGGCTGCTGATGAGCCGCGAGCTGTAACCCCTGCTTCTTTTCTGCGGTGCATGAGCGCCTCGATCTCCAGCACGGAGGTCGGGGCGCTGGTGTTTCCAGCGGTCTCCTGCTGGGGCGTCACTTCAGGTTCTGCGTTTCCTTGTCTTGCGGCAGCGTCGCCTTCGCGAGCTCGAGCAGCTTCTTGCGCGCCGGCTTCACGTCGAACGTGCCCTGCGGCACCCAGCGGCCGCCCTGCTTGCCCACGTAGAAGAGCACCTCGTTGCACGAGAAGCTGACCAGCGCCTCGAGCGTGTCGAGCCCGACCTGCAGCTGGAACGAGAGGTGCGGCACGAAGCGGCACTTCGAGACGTCGGCCTCGAAGCGGTAGCTCTTGTCGTCGTAGAGCACGCTGCGCAGCGCCTCGAGGGCCTTCGCGTCGAGCTCGCTGCCCGCCGCGCCGCGCACGAAGTCGGACCCGATGGCCTTGCTCGCCTCGGGGCGCAGCCCGCCGGAGTCAGCGACGCGCCACGCCTGCACCTTCGACGCGTTGATGACGAAGCCGAGCACGGTGTCGCCCAGGGCCTCGGTGACCTTGAGCGTCGGCTCGGTGACCGGAGGAGGCGGCGGCGGAGGGCCCTTCTTCTTCGGCGCGCCGAGCGCGGCGGCGGAAACGAGCATCACGACGAGGGCGAGGTGCTTCATGACGCCTCTCTCTCACGAACCCGGGAAGAAGTCGGCGAGCTTCTGCTCCAGCGGGCGCCGCGGCCCGCCTTTCTGGGCGAGGGGCGGAAGGGAACGCTGGAAGCTGCGCGCGGTGACGAGGCGCAGGGCGTCGCGCAGCGAGGTCCAGTCGGGCTCGCCCTGCAGCGCGTCGGCGGTGCTCGCCCACTGCGCGACCTGGCGCACGCCGCCCTCGAGCGCGGCCCGCCCGGGCGCGCCGCCGCGCAGCTCGTGTGCGAGCATCAGCAACGCCGCGCGGGCGCGCTCTTCCTGCGGGCTGTCGGTGCGCGCGCGGCCCGCGGTGGTGCGCTTCGAGGGGGGGCTGGCGGGCTGCGGGTCGAGGTCGAGCCGCGCCGAGCCGTCATCGTGCCGCCGCAGCAGGAACTCGAAGCACGCGGCGCGCTCGGGTTCCGCCACCTTCACCGGGGCGAAGTGCGTCTCGACCGCGAAGGCCTGCGCGGCGAGCGCGTGGTGCTTCCAGTACTCCGCGCCGGCGAGCGCGCCGGGGCCGGTGCGCAGCGTGCGGGTCGACTTCGGCGCGACGCCCGCGCGCCGTTGGAGCCAGCGGGTGACGCCGCCGCTCTCGTCGAGCCCGTCGACGCGCCGCCAGGCTTCGGTGAGCGCGAGGAGCCCGTCGGTCCACGCGTCGGTGAGCGCCGCGTGCTCGGTGCGCGAGAGCGGCAGCGCGCGCGCGTCGCGGGGGCGCCCGTAGAGCGGGGCGACGGCGGTGGTGAAGCGCGAGAGGCGCGCGACGAGCGGATCTTCCGGGTCGAGCACCTCGGCCGCGGCCGACTCGCGCTCGGCGAGCCCCACGGCGCGTCGCTGGCCCACCACCGCGAGCACCAGGTCGTCGAGCGTCGCGAAGCCGTGCCGCTCGAGCTGCGCGTCGAGCGACTCGAACAGTGACGCGGCGTCTTCGACGAGCGAGCGGGTCGCGCCGCGCGGCCAGGCCTCGGCGCGGGCGCGGCGCAGCGCGCGATCGATGGCCTTGCGCGTGGTCAGCTCGCTGCGGGCCACGGCGCGCGCGACGTCGGCCAGGCCGCGCACCCGCGCCTTCCACGTCCACGCGCCGAGCGCCGGCACCAGCGCCCGCAGGCGCACCACCGCGCGGTCGAGCGCCTCGGCGTCACCCTCGAGCCGCTTGCGGAGGTCGTCCTTCTCCATCGGCGACTTGTGTAGCGCATGTGGTACGTCGCGCGTCATGCACGACATGGCGCTGTGGGTAGCGCAGACCCTGGCCGCGGGTTTCCTCGCCGTCCTCTTCCTCCAGTCGGGCCTGGACAAGGTCCTCGATTGGAAAGGGAACAAGGAATACATCGGCGGCTTCTTCAGCAAGACGCCGCTGCGCCGCTTCAGCACGTTGATGCTGTTTCAAATCACGGTGCTCGAGGTCTTCGCTGGCGTCATCTCGGCCGCGGGCTGCGTGGCCGTGGCGCTGACCCGCGATTCGACGTTCGCCTTCTTCGGCGCGGCGCTCGCGGGGGTCAACGTGCTGGCGCTCTTCTTCGGGCAGCGCATCGCGAAGGACTACGCGGCCGCGGCGGGCATGGTGCCGTACGCCATCTTCTCCATCGGCGCGGTGCTCCTCGAGGGCGCCTCGCGCTGATCAGCAGCGAAGTCAGCGCAGGTCGTAGCGAGTCACGACGGGGTAGTGGTCGCTCGTGGTGAGCGCGTAGTTCGGCACCACCACGTCGGGCCGCACCACCTTCGCGCTCCCGGCCTGGAAGCGCGTCGCGAGCGCAGCGGTGGCCATGTGGTGGTCGATGGTCGAGCCGAACGTCGCGGTGGTCGAGGTGTTCGAGGCGGTGAGCGCCTGCGTGGTGAACGAGTAGCGCGTCGCGTCGCCGACGAAGTTCGAGAACGGGCTCAGGCGGTGCTGGTACGTCGAGACGTCGAGGTCATCGTTCCAGTCGCCGATGGTGAGCACCCAGCGCCTGGCGTACGTCGCGTCGAGCCACGCCTTGTACGACGCCGAGGCGAGCGTGCGGCGGTTCCACCCGTCGTAGTTCGCCATCGCCTTGAAGTGCGCGACCACCACCACCAGCGTGCGCGGCGCGCCGTTCTCGGTGAACGAGAGCGTCACCTCCATCGGGGGGCGGCCGCCGAAGTTGTACGCGGCCTCGGGCACGACGACGCGGGCCGAGTCGACGTGGAAGCGGCTCTTGAAGACCAGCGCCACCTTCTGCTCGCGCGCCGAGTAGTACTTCGTGCCGTCGGTGACGCGCGGGTCGGTCACCAGCAGGCCCTCGTAGCCGGGCAGCTGTTCGACCACGCGCGTGAAGGCGGCGGGGTCGACCACTTCCACCAGGCCGACGAGGTCGAGCTTGAGCTGCTGCAGCACGAGCGTGACGTTCTTCTGCTGGAGCGCGTCGTCGAGCGGGCCGTCGTCGGGCGAGCCGAACCACTCCACGTTCCACGAGCCGACGTCGAGCGTCGTCGCGCGGTCTTCGCTGGGCAGCGTCTTCAACTCACCTTCGGCGACGTCGGTGCCGCTGCCCTCGTCGAGCGCCGCCTGGGAATCGAAGTCGGGGCCGCACGCGGTGAAGGCGAGCAGGGTGGCGAGGAGCGCGAAGCGGACGCTGCGGACGGGGGCGAGGTCGTTCATGGGGCGCACCCTCGCCTGAACTGGACCTGCAGAAGATGGCCGGTTGGCCGAAAACAGATGTGCCACTTTGGCGCCCTGACAAACCTGACAACCCTGTGACGCGAGCCGGCGGCACGCTGCGCGCACCATGAAGACCCACCACGGCAGCTGTCACTGCGGCGCAGTCCGCTACGAAGTCGAACTCCAGCTCGAGGGCCGGGCGACGCGGTGCAACTGCACCATCTGCACCAAGCTCGGCGTCAGCGGCGCCATCACCCAGCCGCCGCGGTTTCGCCTGCTGCAGGGCGAAGAGGTGCTCGCCCGCTACGCGCGCCACCCCGACATCGCCCAGCGGCACTTCTGCAGCCGCTGCGGCGTGCACTGCTTTTCCCGCGGCACGCTGCCCGAGCTCGGCGGCGCCTTCGTGGGCATCAACGTCAACACGCTCGACGACGTCGACCTCGGCGAGTTCACCTTCGCCTATTGGGACGGGCGCCACGACAACTGGCAGGCCGGCCTGCGACCGACGCCCTGGCCCCTGGGTTTGAGCTGATTTCGCTGATTCCCATGTGCCAGTCTGGGGCGCGTGAGGGACACCTTCAGCCTCGCCGGGCTCGGCGGCCTCCAGAAGCTGCGTGACGCGCGGGGGCACCTGCCGCTCGCGCAGCGGTTGGCGGCGCGGTTGGCCGAGGCGATTCGAGAGGGCGCGCTGCCGCGCGGCGTGGTGTTGCCCGGCTCGCGCACGGCGGCCGAGCAGCTGGGCGTGCACCGCAACACCGTGGTGGCGGCCTTCGACGAGCTGCGCGCGCAGGGCTGGCTCGAGACGGTGCACGGCTCGCACACGCGCGTGACGGCGACCTTGCCGCTGGGCGAGGCGCAGGCTCCGCGGCCGCGGCGCGCGAGCGAGCCGGGCTTTGCGCTGCGGCCGTTTCACAACTCGGCGCGCGGCTTCGAGGCGGTGTCGCGCGAGGTGCTCGACTTCACCGGTGGGCTGCCCGACGCGCGGCTGTTCCCCTCGGTGCTGTTGGCGCGGGCGTACCGGCGCTCGCTCAAGCTGGGCTCGGGGCGCGCGCTCGCGTTCGGCAGCCCCGCGGGGAGCCTCAAGCTGCGCGAGCAGTTGGTGCGTCACCTCGCCGAGCGCCGCGGCGTGCAGGTGGGCGTCGACGAGCTGCTCATCACGCGCGGCAGCCAGCTCGCGCTGCACTTCCTGTCCATCGCGTTGCTGAAGCCTGGCGACGTGGTCGCGGTGGAGTCACCGGGCTACCCCTCGGCGCGCGAGGCGTTCTCGTTGATGGGCGCGAAGCTGTTGCCGATTCCGGTCGACGGAGAAGGGCTCGACGTCGACGCGCTCGAGCGCGCGCTGAAGAAGACGAAGGTGCGCGCGCTGTACGTGACGCCGCACTGCCACGACCCGACGACCGTGACGCTGAGCGCGCGGCGGCGGCTGCGGCTGCTCGAGCTGGCGGCGAAGCACTCGCTGGCGGTGCTCGAGGCCGACTACGACCACGAGTTCCAGTTCGAGGGCGCGCCGGTCTTTCCCATGGCCGCGAGCGATCCGCACGGGGTGGTGGTGCTGGTGGGCACGCTGTCGAAGGCGGTCGCGCCGGGCCTGCGCATGGGCTTCGTCGCCGCTCCGAAGGCGCTGCTCGAGACGCTGCTCGCGGTGCGCGGCCAGGTCGATCGTGTCGGCGACCTCGGCCTCGAGAACGCGGTGGCGGAGCTGATGGAAGACGGCGAGGTGCAGCGTCATGCGCTCCGCGCGAAGCGGGCGTTTCACGCGCGGCGTGACGTGTTGGTGCAAACGCTGCGGCGCGAATTGGGCGACGTGCTGGAGTTCGAAGTGCCTCGCGCTGGCCTCGCGGTGTGGGCGCGCGTGCATGAGGTCGACGTCGAGGCGTGGGCCGCGCGGGCGCTCAAGAAGGGCGTGCGCTTCTTCACCGGGCGCCCCTACGTGCCGTCGGGCGCCGCCATTCCCTTCATGCGATTGGGGTTTGGGCACCTGAACGAGGGCGAGCTGTCCAGGGCCGTGGCCCTCATGAAGGCTTCCATTCCCAGGCCCTGAGAGAGACTGGCGGGGCGGTGCGCGCGACTACGTCGGGCGGCTTCTGCGCCAAGTCGTTCTGAAGCGACTTCGTTTCTGACGTTCAGCGGCGCGCTTCCCTCTGGGAGGCGCGCCGTTTCATTTCAGTTCCAGGTGCGCGCTGTTGCGGGGACGCGACGAGCTTGTGACCGACTCGGAACGAGCGCTTCACCGGCCTGCCGTGCGTCGTCTCTACAAGCCGCCCGCGTGTTCCAGGGTTTCGAGGTCGCCCAGGCTGACGTCGGCGCGCTGCGCAAGCGGCTGGTGGTGGCGTTCGTCGCGGCGGCGCTGACGCTCGGCGGTTTCGGCGTGGTGGTCGCGGCCATCGCGAACCGGCCCGCGAGCGCGGTGAAGGAAAAGCAGGTCGACGTGAGCTTCCGTCCGCCGCCTCCGCCGCCGGAGCCGGTGAAGGTCGAGCCGCCGCCGCCGCCCAAGCCGAAGGTGAAGCCGCCGCCTCCGCCGCCCGTCGCCGTCGAAGCGCCGCCGCCTGCGCCCGCCGCGATGGTCGCGCCGAAGGAAGTGCCGAAGGAGAAGCCGAAGGAGTCGGACACCGCGGTGCAGGCCATCGCGGTCGCGGTCGGTGGCACCGGTGACGGCAAGCTCGACGCGGCTCCCGTTGCGCCCGCGCCGCGCGACGAAGACGAGTCGGCCGCGCCGGTCATCGCGAGCGCGCAGACGAAGGGCCCGGTGAACCTGCCGGAAGACGCCGACCCGCCGGTGCCCAACGAAGAGAACGCGCAGCCCGAGTACCCCGAGAGCGCGCGCACCACCGGCCAGGAGGCGAAGGTGGTGCTGAAAATCGTCGTCGAGAGCGACGGCAAGGTCGGCCGCATCCAGGTGCTCAAGGGCGAGGAGCCGTTCGTCTCGGCCGCGCTCGCCGTGGTGCGCACGTGGACCTACGAGCCGGCGACGCTCGAGGGCACGCCCATCACCGTCTTCAAGATCGTCAACATCACCTTCTCACTGCGGGAGTGAAGCCATGGACACGCTGACCAACATCTTCCACCACATGGGCGCGCCGGCCATCGCGGTCGCCTCGACGCTGCTCGCGATGGCGCTCGCGTCGCTGGCCATCTTCTTCGAGCGGCTCTTCGCGTTCTGGCGCTCGCGTTCGGCGTCGCGGAAGTTCGCGGCGACTGCGCGCGCGTTGCTCGAGAGCGGCGACACCGCGGGCCTGGCGAAGAAGGCCGATGAGAGCCGCGGTCACCTCGCGCAGCTGCTCGGCGCGGGCGCGAAGACGTACGTCGCAGCGTCGAGCAAGCCCACGTCGCTGTCACCAGTCGAGGCGGCGCGCCGGGAATTGCTGCGCAAGACCGAGGCGGTCGCGGCCGACGTGCGGCGCGGCATGAGCATCATCGCGTCGGTCGGCTCCATCGCGCCGTTCGTCGGGCTGCTCGGCACGGTGTTCGGCATCATCACCGCGTTCCAGGGCATCGCGAAGGAGGGCTCGGGCGGCCTCGGCGCGGTGTCGATGGGCATCTCGGAGGCGCTGTACGAGACGGCGCTCGGCCTGGTTGTCGCGATTCCCGCGGTGTTGGCGTTCAACTGGCTCTCGGCGCAGGCCGACGCGCTGCTGCTGGCGCTCGAGCAGGTGCGCGGTGAGTTCATCGACTTCCTGGAGGCGCGGCACACGGAGGGGCTTCGACCGGCCGTGAAGGTGGAGCCTCAGCGCGGTGAAGAGGCGCTCAAGGGCGCGCTCGAGGAGCCCACCGAGCTGTGGAAGGCGAAGCACGCGCTGGAGACTTGAGTCATGGCGGCTGACGTTCCTTCGACCACGCGGCGCGCGGGCGCCAAACCAGACATCAACATCACGCCGCTCGTCGACGTGGTGCTGGTGCTGTTGATCATCTTCATGGTCGTCGCGCCGCAGATGGAAGCGGGCGCCGCGGTGACGCTGCCGTCGATTCTCAACCCCGACCAGGGCAACGGCGCGCTCGAGCCGACCACCGTCACGCTCACGAAGGACGGGCGGCTGTTCTTCGAGAAGGAGCAGGTCGCGGAGGATGAGTTGGTGGCGCGGTTGACGAAGCTGCATGCCGACAAGCCGAGCGCGCGCGTGGTGCTCAAGGCCGATGCCGCGGTCGCGTACGGGAAGGTGCGCGCGATGTTCAAGCGGTGCCAGGAGATCGGGTTTCCCGGCGCGGCGCTGCAGGTCATCGACCGCGCGAACCAGAACCACGGGTGAAGAAATGGGTGTCGAACTCGACGACGGCAAGGGCGGCAAGAAGCGCATTCGGCCGCAGATGAACATCACGCCGCTGGTCGACGTGGTGCTGGTGCTGTTGATCATCTTCATGGTCGTCACGCCGATGCTCAGCAAGCAGGTGTGGCTCAACGTGCCGCCGAAGCCCGAGGAGAACCAGCCGCCGCCTCCGCCGGATGCGCTGCCGCCGCTCGTGCTCACGGTGGACGGCGACGGCACGACGAAGGTGAACGGCGAGGCCATCGCGCGCGCGGACTTGAACGCGCGGCTGGTGCGCATGCTCAACGCGCGGCCGGACAAGGTCGTGTTCTTCGATGCCGATTCCGCGATGGATTACGGGCGCGCGCTCGAGGTGATGGACCAGGTGCGCGGCGGCGGCGTGGAGACGCTCGCGGTGCTCGCTGAGCCGGTCGTTGCGGAGCCGTGACGCGACTGGCGCAGTGAATTGACGCTCGCGCCCGAAAGGCGCCACGCGAAGAGCGCACAAGGCGCGGCGTGCGAACGGTCTTCCTCGCGGTGCTGGTGACGTCGGTGGCGGTGCGGGCGCAGTCGCTCGACGACGCGGGCGTGCTGCCATCGGTGGTCGACTCGGGAGTCGCTGGCGCGTCGGTTTTTCCCCCGACCCTCTCCCCCGCGGGGGAGAGGGAGATCAGTTCGGCGGTCGACGCGGGGGCCGATGGCGGGTTGGTGCTTCCCCTCACGGAGCTCAGTTCGGCGGTCGACGCCGGACTTCTTCCCCTCACCCCGACCCTCTCCCCCGCGGGGGAGAGGGAGCTCAGTTCCGTCGTTCCGCCGCCTTCGCCTTCGGGCAAGGCGTTCGTCGGCGTTCGCGGCCGCGTCATCGACGCTCGCACCGGCGAGGGGCTCATCGAGGCGACCATCAAGGTCCTCGCCGGCCCCATCAAGAAGTCGGCGCTCACCGACGTCGACGGCAACTTCAAGCTGAAGCTCCCGCCAGGCACGTACGACCTGCGCGTGTTCTACGAGCTGTACGAGGGCCGCAAGCTGACCGGCGTGGTGGTGAAGCCGGGCGAGGCGGTGCCGCTCGACGTCGCGCTCTCGCGCGACGCGAAGGCGGTGCAGGAAGTCGTCGTCGAGGCGAAGGTCGACAAGCGCAACGAGGCGGCGCTGGTGCAGGAACGCAAGAAGGCCGTCGTCGCGCAGGACTCGCTCGGCGCGCAGGCCATCGCCAAGACGCCGGACTCGAACGCCGGCGACGCGGTGAAGCGCGTGGTCGGCGCGACGCTGGTCGACGGCAAGTACGTCTTCATTCGCGGGCTGGGCGGCCGTTACACGCAGACGCTGCTCAACAGCACGCTGATGCCGAGCCCGGAACCGGACGAGCCCTCGGTGCCGCTCGACCTCTTTCCTGTCGGGCTGCTGTCGAACTTGAACGTCATCAAGACCTACACGCCGGAGCTGCCCGCCACCTTCGCGGGCGGCTCGGTGACCATCGACACCAACACCTTCCCCACCAAGCTCGAGGTGAAGCTGCGCGCGCAGGTGTCGGGCGACACGATGACGACGTTCCAGGCGCGGCCCAACGAGGCCTCGACGGCGCTGGAGTCGATCGGCTTCGCGAACGCCTCGCGCGCGCTGCCCTCGGCGATTCCGGCTGATCAACCGCTGGTGCCCGCGCGCATCGGTGGCTCGGGCGTCGGCGCTGACGTCCAAAAGGCGGCGGCGTCGGCCTTCAGCCAGCGGTGGACCCCGGGCGTCGTGAACAGCCTCCCGTCGGGCACGTTCGGCTTCACCGCGGGCGACACGTTCTCGCTGGGGCGCGAGGCGAAGCTCGGCTTCCTCGCGTCGGGCCAGATTTCACGGCGCGAGCGGCGGCAGGTGCTGCAGGTGCGCACCATCAGCCTCGACGCGGGCGAGAGCGACTTCACGACGCAGATTGGCACCGTGAGTGGTGCCACCAGCGCGTTGCTCAACGCCGGGCTGCAGCTCGATCGCCACCACGAGATCAGCGCACTCGGCCTCTATCTCTTCAACGCCGACACCAGCGCCACCACCAGCGCCGGCTTCGACCAGCAGGAAACGCAGAACGTCACCGGCAGCCGCCTGCAGTTCACCGCGCGCCAGCTCTTCTTCAACCAGCTCAAGGGCACGCACCGCTTCCCCACGCTCGGCGACGCGGAGCTCGAGTGGCAGCTCAACTACTCGCGCGTCAACCGCGACGAGCCCGACATTCGCGACGCGCGGTACATGGTGAACGCCGATGGCAGCACGCAGGTGCGCATTCAGCCCAACTCGGTGGAGCGCTTCTTCCTCACGCTCCACGAAGACCAGGGCGGCGGCACGCTCAACCTCACCGTCCCGTGGCGCAGCTTCAAGTTCAAGGCGGGCGGCCTGGGGCAGGTCTCGGGGCGAAGCTTCGACGGGCGCCGCTTCCGCTACCTCGGCCGGCTGAGCGCCGAGCTCGAGAAGTACCCGCTCGAGGAGCTGCTGGTGCCCGAGCGCTTCGGTCCTCCGGTGACCGGCGACCAGGTGCTCACGCTCGAGGAGACGACGCAGGCGTACGACCGCTACTCCGCGTCGCTCGCGGTCTACGGCGGGTACGTCAGCACCGAGTGGAAGCCGCTGCCCACGCTGCGCGCGCTCGCGGGAGTGCGGGTCGAGGGCTCGACGCAGACGCTGGTGGGTGGCTCTCCGTTCGCGACGGGCGTGTCGGCGGGCATTCCGAGCGTGGCGCGCCAGCGCGTCGACGTGGTGCCGACCGCCAACGTGGTGTGGTCGCCGACCAGCGCGCTCAACCTGCGGGCCTCGTACGCGTACACGCTCGCGCGGCCGAGCTTCCGCGAGCTGGCGCCGTTCCTCTTCTTCGACATGGTTCGCCGCCGCAACGTCAGCGGCAACCCCGACCTCGTCAACACGCGCATCCACAACATGGACCTGCGCGGCGAGTGGTTCCTGGGCGAGAGCGACGTCATCGCGGTGAGCGCGTTCGCCAAGCAGTTCGAGCAGCCCATCGAGCGCGTCATCTACGGCACCAGCTCGCTGGCGGGCGACGTGACGTTCCGCAACTCGAAGGCGGCGACGCTCATCGGCGGTGAGCTCGAGGCGCGCAGCAACCTCTCGCGTTTCTCGCCCGCGCTGAAGCCGGTGACGGTGGGCGGCAACCTCTCGCTCATCTGGTCGCGCATTCAGCTCGACCCGAACTCGCCGCAGACGAACTCCGCGCGGCCGCTGCAGGGTCAGTCGCCCTTCATCGCCAACGCGTTCGTCACCGTGGCGCACCCGACGTGGGGCACCGAGCTCGGCGTCTTCTACAACGTGTACGGCCCGCGCATTTCCGACGTGGGCTTCAACGGGTTGCCCGACATCGTCGAGCAGCCCTTCCACCGGCTGGACGTCACCGTGACCCAGCCTCTGCCCGCGGGCCTGTCGCTCAAGGTGTCCGCGGCCAACGTGCTCAACCAGGCCGTCAGGTTTCAACAGAACGGCGTGGACGTGCTCGTCAACCCACCGGGCGTGCAGTTCATGGCGACCCTTTCCTGGAACCTCACCGAGGAGAAGAAATGAACGCGAAGCTGCTGCTGGCGCTGTGTGTCTCGACGTTGTTGTTGGCGTGCCCTGCGACCGTGACCCCCGATGGCGGTACGGGTGGCGGTGCGGGCGGAGGTGGTGGCGCGTCGGCGACCATCGACGTGACGGCTGACATCACCACCGACACCACGTGGACGAAGGACCACGTCTACATCTTGAAGCAGCTCACCTACGTGACGGGCGCGACGCTGACGATTCAGCCGGGCACCACCATCGCGGGTGACGCGGCGTCGGCGCTCATCGTCTCGCGCGGCGCGAAGCTGGTGGCGGCGGGTACGGCGAGCGAGCCCATCGTCTTCACCTCGAGCCTGCCGGCCGGCCAGCGCGGCAGCGTGCAGGGTGACTGGGGCGGCCTGGTGTTCCTCGGGCGCGCGGTGATCAACACCATGGGCGGCGAGGGCAACGCCGAAGGCCTCGTCGATGATCCGAAGAACAAGTACGGCGGCACCGACGACGCCTACGACTGCGGCACGCTCAAGTACGTGCGCGTGGAGTTCGCCGGCCGTCCCCTCTCGGCGAACAACGAGCTCAACGGCATCACGCTCAACGGGTGCGGCAGCGGCACCACCATCGACTTCGTGCAGGTGCACCGCGGCGTCGACGACGGCATCGAGCTGTTCGGTGGCACGGTGAACATGAAGCACCTCGTCATCACCGGCAGCGACGACGACGGCCTCGACTGGGACAAGGGCTGGCGCGGCAAGGCGCAGTTCGTCATCGCGGCGCAGGTCCCCGGGCGCGGCAACCACGGCATCGAGGCCGACAACGACGCGACCAACGCCGACCTCATGCCCCGCAGCGCGCCGGTGCTCTACAACGTCACGCTCGTCGGCCGGAACCCGGACATGGCGGCGTCGGAAGGTCCTTCGCGCGGCATCATCTTGCGCGCGGGCACCGCGGGGCTGCTGCACAACGTCGTCGTCACCAACTTCACCGACACGGGGCTCATCGTGAACGGCAACCCGTCGAAGGAGCAGTGGTCGATGGGGGCGCTCGCGGTGAAGAACTCCATCTTCTTCCAGAACCCGGTGAACGGCGTCGTCGACTACCACGCGCCCGCGCTGGCGGACGGTGGCGTGAGCGACAACATGTTCGATGAGCTGAGCGCGATGCAGGCGCCGTCGCTCAACAACCGCCTCGACATCGACCCGAAGCTCGTCGCGGCGACCAACGTCACGGCGCCGGTCTTCAAGCCGCTCGCGGATTCGCCGGCGCTGATGGGGGGCGCGACGCCGCCGAGCGACGGGTTCTTCGATTCGAGCGCGACGTTCGTGGGCGCGGTCGGCACCGACGACTGGACCACCGGCTGGACGGCGTATCCCGAGAACTGAGGTCGTCTCCCTCTCCTCCTCAGAGGAGAGGGTCGGGGTGAGGAGTAAACCGTCGCAGCGCCATCGTCGGATTTCCCCTCACCCCAACCCTCTCCCCCACGGGGGGAGAGGGGGATGAAGGTGCTGGGCGCGTCCGTTCTCGAGCGCCCACACCCCGTCCGGCCGCAGCTCGACGCGCGCGCGGCCTTCGACTCCGCCGGCGTAGAGCAGCACTCCGTCGGCGACGCGCCACACCTTCACGGCGGTCCAGTGGTGCCAGGTCTCGTCCATGCCGGGCGAGTGGTTCTGGTTTTCGACGCTGCTCGTCTCCTCGGTCCACGCGAGGCGGGTGAAGCCCTCGTCGAAGACGCAGCGTTGCAGCGAGCGGCTGCCGTCGCCGATCTCCAGCTCGAGCGGCACGGCGAGGTCCTTCAGCTCACGCGCGTGTGCGAGCACCGTGGCGCTGTCCTTGAATCGCAGCGTCAGTCGCGCGGTCGACCAGGCGACGAACTTCGACCATGGCGCGAAGCTGCTGTTCCACTCGCGCACCAGTTGGCGCTGACGCCGTGTCTCGCGCACGGGCATGTCCTCGCCATGTCGCAGCTCGAGCACGATGTACTCGCCCAGCGGGTTGCCGGCCTCGGTGAAGCGGTCGGCGATGACGAGCCACGCCCTGTCGTCGAGCGCGCTCACCCCGGCGGTACGGGCGGCGGCGGAAGCACGCTGTTCGGCGGCGGCCCGCCGAACAGCACCTTCACGAGCAGCCCCAGGAGCAAGATGACCACCA
Organism: Myxococcaceae bacterium; assembly: GCA_046351675.1. Taxonomy (GTDB): domain Bacteria; phylum Myxococcota; class Myxococcia; order Myxococcales; family Myxococcaceae; genus Archangium_A. The sequence continues at coordinate 100,309 of JAXLYB010000002.1, read as the reverse complement.
CGATGGCGGCCGTGAGCACGATGGTGCGGCGGCGCTGCTCGGAGCCCTCGTCGGTGCGCGGCAGCCCCATCGGCACCGCGGCGATGCGCAAGATGTCCGAGAGCGCGGCGGCGGCGAGCGGGTCTTCGGGGAAGTGCGCCTGGCGCAGGCGGTAGAGCCGGCCGACCGCGGCGAGCGCGTCGAGCTGCTGCGCCTTGCGGCGGAAGAGCGCGTGCCGCTGCTCGTTGCCCCACTCGCCGAGCAAGCCCACCCAGTCGTCGCGCAGCACCTTCGGCGGGAGCATCGCGTTCTCGTCGAAGCCGTCGAAGCGCAGCCCGCAGTTGCGGCACTCGGCGTCTCCGTTGCGGCGCACGAGGCACTTGGGGCACAGCCCATCGGGGATCGCGAACGGGTTCGCAGCGGCCTCGGCGGCGCGGCGCACGGCGTCGTGCGAGGCGGTCTTCAGCACCACCACGTTGCTCGCGCCCTCGGCAGACTCGAGCGAGACGCGCGGCGGAAAGCGGGTGTCGGGGAGCGCGGCCGGGGGCGCAGCAGCTTCGGTGCGACCAGCGCCGGGCGTGAGGCGCGACTCGACGCCACACCGCGAGCAACTCACCACCAGCGCGGGCGGGTCGAAGCGAAACTGCTCGAGCTCGAGGAGGCGCTCGCACGCCGGGCAGACGAACTTCACGTGCTCGTTCTACCGCACGGGCGCGTCGCGGTCGTATTCCACGACGTCGCGGAGGCGTTGGGGCGCACCGACGGCCACCTTCGTCTTCTTCTTCCACCCCTTCTTGCCGGTGGGCTGGCCGGTGCCGTCGTCTTGCGGCGGGTTCCAGTACGACTCGCTCGCGCCGGTGACGAGGTTGGTGCTGGTGCCGCTCTCCTCCATGGTGAGCGTGTTCATGTTGCTCTTGTCGACGCCGATGAGGCGCACCACGCCCTTCTCGAAGCGAAAGCGGTGCGTCGAGCCGTAGCTGTCGGCCGAGCCACCCCAGTTGCTGACGTTGAGCACGTTCTTGTTGAGCTCGAGCTCGGGCTCCGCGGTGCCGCCCTTCATGCCGAGGCCGTTGAGCGGCGCGAGCAGGCCCACGTTGCTGTCGATGAGCTCGAAGCCGCCGTCCTTCGTGCCGTGGAGCCAGAGCAAGGCGCGGTGACGCTCGTCGTCTCCGTGCGCGACCTGGAGCAACACCACCACGCGGTCGGGCAGCGCGTCGCCGTTCAGCTCGGCGGTCAGCTCCGATTCGACGGCCCAGCCCTTCGGCGCGAACTCGGCGGGGCTCTTGCCGGTGGCGGGCACACCTTCGAGCGCGTGGGCGAGGCAGAGCAGGGTGATGAGCGGCGGCATGATCAGGTCCTCATCTGCAGGCGGTGCTCGTGCGCGGTGGCGTCTTCGCCGTTGGCGGCGTGCTTGAGCAGCAGCGTGATTTGCGGCCCGAGCACGTCGAGCTCGGTGCTGGTGTACTTCTCGCCGCCGAAGCGCTTCACCTGCTCGCGCTGGCGCCGGAGCATCACGCGGTCCTGCGCGAAGATGCGGGTCGCGATGGGCGCGATGAAGGGGCGCACCAGCCAGCCCGGCACCGGGAGCCGCAACGTCACCACCGCGAACACGTGCGTCTCGTCGTCGCTGGCGGGCGTGAAGGCGGTCGTCGCGAGCAGGTGTGCGCGCTCGCCGAGGCGGTACTCGACCTGCGCGATGCACGGCAGGAGGAAGCGGTCGACGTGCTCCACCACGCCTCCGCGCGGGGCGAGGACGAGGCCGGCGAGTCCTCGTGGTGCGGGTTCGCCGATGAAGCGCGCCTCGGCGTGACGCGCGTGGCGTTGGACCACCACGTCGATGACGTTCTTCTTTTCCTCGGTGCGGAAGAGGCCGCCGTGGAGGTACGCGGTGTGCGGCACGTCGAGCGTGTTCTCGAGCGCGGCGTGCAGGCCGGCCTCGACCACGAAGCGACGGCGCACCGTCGTGTAGCCGCGCGTGTCGAGGTGCGGGAAGCGGAAGGGCTCGTCTTTGGGTTCGCGTGCGGGGGACGAGTAGACCCAGATGAAGCCGTCGAGCTCGCGCGTGGCGTGTGCTTCGGCGCAGCGGCTCTTGAGGCTCGGGTCTTGCGTCATCAGGCCGGGCACGGAGGTGCAGGCGCCGGCGTGGTCGAACTTCCAGCCGTGGTACGCGCACTCGAGCTCGCCGCGCACCACGCGGCCCATCGAGAGCGGGACGTTGCGGTGCGGGCAGCGGTCGGCGAGGGCGGTGGGTTGCCCGTTGGTGTTGCGGAAGAGGACGAGTGGGCGGCCCTGGATGGTGACTGCTTTGGGCGCGGTGCGGAGTTCGTCGCTCGTGCACGCGACGAACCAGGCGTCGGGCAACACCAGGCCGGGCGGGGGGACGGCGCTCACGTCGGCGGAGCGTACTCTCCCTCTCCCTGCGAAAGCGGGGAGAGGGCTGGGGTGAGGGGCCGACTTCGGGCGTGGGAGTTTGGTTACTCCTCACCCCGACCCTCTCCTCTGAAGAGGAGAGGGAGTTCAGTGGGCGAGTTGCGCCGCTCGCTTCGTGAGGTCGAGGAACTCCTGCCGCGCTTGCGTGTTCGCCGCCGGCGTCGCGAGCGCGAGCACGTCTTCGTACGACGCCTTGCCCTTGAACGCCGAGTCGCGCAGCAAGAGCCCGAACTCTGCGACCGCCGCGGCGAAGCGCGCTTCCGACGACGCCTGGGCCAACGAGTGCCCCTCGTCGCTGACCACATAGCGACGGAGCTGGCTCGTGGTCGCCTCGGGCGCCTTGAAGCGCACCTTCACCGCCGCCAGCTCGGTGCTCGGCACCGCGCTGCCCTGCTGCTGGTAGCGCAGCGGCTCGACGAGCGGCACCTCAGCGCGCCCCGCGGGAATCAGCTCGTACAGCGCCGTGACATTGTGGCCCGCCCCCAGCTCGCCCGCGTCTTTCTGGTCGTCGTTGAAGTCACGCGTGCGCAGCGCCCGGTCTTCGTAGCCGATGAGCCGGTACGCACCGACACGCGCCGGGTTGAACTCGACCTGCAGCTTCACGTCCTTCGCGAGCGTCAGCAGCGTGCCGCTCGCCTGCTCGACCAGCACCCGCCGCGCCTCGTTCAGGTTGTCGATGTACGCGTAGTTGCCGTTGCCGTGGTCGGCGAGCTTCTCGAGCATCGAGTCGTTGTAGTTGCCCATGCCGAACCCGAGCACCGTGAGCGCCACGCCCGACTTCGCCTTCTCTTCCACGAGGCGAATCAGCGCGCCGTCGCTGGTGGTGCCGACGTTCCAGTCGCCGTCGGTCGCGAGGATGACGCGGTTGATGCCGCCCTTCACGAAGTGCTCTTCGGCCGTGCGGTAGGCGAGCTCGATGCCCGAGCTCCCGTGCGTCGAGCCCCCGGCCATCAGCTGGTCGAGCGCGTTGGCGATGCGCGCCTCGTCATTGCCGCGCGTGGGCGGGAGCACCAGGCCCGACGCGCCCGCGTAGACCACGATGGCCACCGTGTCGTCCGCGCGCAGCCGCGAAGCGAGCAGCTTGAACGCCGACTTGAGCAACGGGAGCTTGTTCGGCGCGTCCATCGAGCCGCTGACGTCGAGCAGGAAGACGAGGTTCGCGCGCGGCCGGTCCTTCAGCTCGACCTCGCGCGCCTTGAGTCCCAGCTTGAGCAAGCGGTGCTCGGGCGCCCACGGGCAGGTGAAGACCTCCGCGTGCACGCCGAACGGCGCGTCGTCGGTCGGCGCGGGGTACGCGAAGGGGAAGGTGTTGAGCAGCTCCTCGATGCGCACCGAGTCCTTCGGCGGGCGCTCGCCCTGCGACAGGAAGCGGCGCACGTTGGCGTACGAGGCGGTGTCGACGTCGATGGAGAAGGTCGAGAGCGGCTGATCAGTCACCGCGAGGAACGGCTGCTCGCTGATGAACTCGTAGCGCTCGCGGTTGGCGTCAGCAGGCAGCGGCGCCTCGGAGGGTTCGACTTCGAGCATCGCGCGCGGGTGCGGGTAGGCCGAGTACGAGCACCCCACGGCGACGACGGCCGCGAGCGCGAAGAGGGCGAGACGGGCGGGGTTGGTTTTCATGAAGAGAAGGACACCCGGAATGGGCGGCCGCTCCTTCACGGCTTCTTCATGGCTGCTTCAGGATTGCGTGGTGACCGCGCGCAGCTCGCCCGTGCCGTACAGCTCGGCGTAGCCGCGCCGCAGGCCGAAGCACTCGCGCTGCAGTGAGCACGCGCGGCACGTCTCGGGCTTCTCGAACTCGCCCTCGGAATCCGGCGCGTCGCCGAGCGTGAAGAACTTCGAGACGTCGGTCGGCACGAGACACAGCGGCAGCCCGCACATCGAGTCGAAGCCCACCACCGTGAGGCCCAGCTTCTCGGTCGCCCGCAGCCCGTCGGCGAGGAAGGGCATCGCGTCGGTGTAGCGGGGAATGAGCGAGGTCTCGCGCGGCACCACGTCGGTCGAGGGCGCGACGAAGCTGACGTTCACCGTGGCGCGGGGCCAGCGCGCGCCGAGCAGCTCGATGAACGCGGGGAAGTCGCGGTAGTTCGCCTCGCAGAGCACGAAGTTGATCAGCAGCTTCACGCTCGTGAGGTGCAGTTCGTCGAGGCCACGCACCGTCTCGTCGAACGTGCCCGGCGCTCCCGTGACCACGTCGCTCACCGCCGCGGTCGAGCCGTGCAGCGAGACGAACGCCACGTCGACGCCCGCCGCGACGAGCCGCTCGGTCAGCGCACGGTCACCCAGCTTCGTGGCGTTGGTCTGCAGCTCGACGAGGCTCGCGCCACTCGACTTCGCGAGGCGCACCCACTGCTCGAGCTTCGGGTTGAGCGTCGGCTCTCCGCCCGAGAGCGTCACCACGCCGCCCTCGCGCGCCACGTCGAGAATCGCCGCCTCGATGGCGCGGTCTTCGGCGCTCGGCAGGTGCGTCGACACGAAGCAGAAGCGGCACGCCTGGTTGCAGCGGAAGTTGATGCGCACGATGTGCTCGCGCACCGCCCACTGGCCGCGGTTGCGCTGCGTGCGCGTCACCAGTTCGCGGTCGATCTGCTCGGCGAAGCTGCTGATGCTCGAGAGCCGCCGGCGCAGCGCCTCGCCGTGGAGCGGGCGCTCCTGGGCCGCGGGCGCCGCGAGCGGGAGACCGGGACACATCGAGGCGACCACGCAGTCCGTGCAGCCGGGCCGGCGAGCGCAGTCGTCGCGTTGTGCGCCGCCGCGCGAGAGGTGGAAGAGGTGCGAGAGCCGTGCGGGCGCGTCGACCTGGCAGGGCGGGAGCGCGACGCCGTCGGCCAGGCGCAACGGCAGGCCCTCGTGGCGCGCGGCCGTGTCGAGCTGTTCGACCAGGCGACCGGCATCGCGCAGGTCGAGCACTTCGCCGGGCGCGGGGCTCTCGACGGGGATCACGGCGACCAGGCCAGCGAGCGGCACGCCGATCGCGCGCACCTCCGCCGGCCAACTCGCGACGCTCGGCGCTGACGTGCGCGTGAGGGCAAGCACCGCCTCGAGCGTGACGCCCGCGTCGTGCAGCGCGCGGAGTCCATCGCGGGTCTGCGCGGTCACCGGGTGCACCAGCGCGTGCGCGAGGCCAGCCGCCTTCAGTCGTGCAGCGAGCGCGCCGTCGATGAGCAGCGCGTTGGTCTCGAGCGTGACGCGGCGGTCGTTCTGCGCGCAGTAGCGCACGATGTCGGGCAGGTCGCGGCGGAGCGTCGGCTCTCCACCGGTGAGCACGAGCTGTTTGGCGCCCGAGCGCAGCGCGGCGTCGATGCGCTGCTTCACCGCGCCGGCCGCGGCGAACGAAGGTGTCTCGACGTCAGCGCGGGCATTGCAGAACGCGCACGCGAGGTTGCACGTGTCGTTGAGCCTGATGCGCGCGACGTCCATCGCGAGCACCGTACTCCAACACTCCCTCTCCTCCTCGGGAGGAGAGGGTTGCGCCGGAACGAGAGGGGTGGCGCTTCGACGCTTTTCTCCTCACCCCGACCCTCTCCTCCTCGGGAGGAGAGGGAGTACGGTACGGTGAGCGCCCGATGCGTCGTCTCCTCGTTCTGTCCGTTGCCGCGCTGATCAGCGCCTGTCCTCCACCGAAGCCCGCGCCGCCGCCTCCGCCCGGCCCGCTGCAGGCCGGCACCGCCACCACCCTGCTCGACTCGCCAGTCGGCATGCCGATGGGTGGTTACCTCCGCACGCGCCCCGGCTCCGACCCCGGCTCGCCGTGGGCGATTCAGTTCCCCGCGAGCCAGGGCATGCACGTCGAGCCGACCGCGCGCGCGCTGGCGCTGAGCAACGGCATCTCGCGCGTCGCCTTCGTGCGCCTCGACCTCACCATCGTCTCGCCCACGCTGCGCACCCGCGTGCGCGCCGCGCTCGCCGCGACCGGGGAGACCGCGAACGTGGTGCTCTACTCGACGCACACCCACGCCGGCCCCGCGCGCTTCATGCCGCCCGCGCACCTCGGCGACCCGAACGGCACCGACTTCGTCGCGCTGGTGATGGACCACTACGACGCCGAGCAGGACGCGCGCCTCACCACCGCCATCGTCGACGCCATCACGCGGGCCTTCGCCTCGCTGCAGCCGGTGAGCGTCGGCATCGGCAGCGCCGACGGCAGTGACTTCAACAACGACCGCCGCTGCGAGAACGACCCCATCTACGGACACGACTTCCGCGACACCGCGGTCACCGTGATTCGCTTCGACGTGGTCGACGGCAGCGGCGCGCCCATCAAGCCGCTCACCGCGCTGGTGCACTACGCGATGCACGGCACGGTGCTGGGCAGCGACAACACGCTCCAGTCCACCGACGGCCCGGGCGGCATGGAGCTCTACGCGAGCGACCGCCTCGGCATCCCCGTGCAGTACGTGCAGGGCGCGGCGGGCGACGTGTCACCGCGCGGCAGCCCCTTCGGTCACCGCGACCTGCAGAACATCGAGCGGCAGGGGCGCGTCGCGGCGCTCGTCGTCGAGCAGGCGTGGAAGGCCGCTGCGCCGGGCAACGCGCCCGCCGGCGTGCGGCTCGACTTCCGTGAGCGCGGCGTGTTGGTGAGCCGCGAGGCCATCGGGTACGCGCCGGGCGAATTCCCCGAGTCGGGCGGGCTCCAGTGCCAGGCGGGCGGTCCGGGCGCGTGCGGTGAAGTGGTGTCGACGCCGTCGCAGGTGCTGTGCCTGCCGCTCGAGCGCAAGCGTCCCTTCCACACCTCGCTCTCGATGGTGCGGCTCGGTGACGACCTCTTGTTCTTCACGCTGCCCGGCGAGCCGGGCACGGGGCTGACGCGCAAGATGGAAGAGGCGCTCGCGGGCCTCGGCGCGAAGACCACGCTGCCGGTCGGCTACTCGCAAGATCACTTCGGCTACCTGCTCGAAGCCGATGACTGGCTGCGCGGCGGGTACGAGCCCACGGTGTCGGCCTTCGGGTGGAAGTTCGGCCCGTATCTCTTGAGCGAGCTGTCGACCTTCGCGGCGACGTACGACGAGACGCAGCCCGCGGTCGACGCGGCGCCGCTGACCGACCCGACGCCGCGCGTGCCGGACGACTCGATGCGCGCGCCGCAGGTGGTGACCGAGCCGGTTGATCAAGAGCGCCTGCGCACCTTCGTCTTCCAGTTCGAGGGCGGCGACCCGGGCCTCGGGCTCCCCAGGGTCTCGGTCGAGCAGAAGGTGAACGGCGCGTTCGTACCGCTGATGGCGAGCGCCACGCGGCCGGTGGTGAACGGGCCCGAGGTGCTCCTGCGCTACGCCGCGACGCCGACCTTCAAGAGCGACGACCAGGCGACCGTGCGCACCCACCAGTGGACCGCGAAGTTCGAGGCGGTGCCCGATTTGCCGCTCGGGGAATACCGCTTCGTCGCCCGCGGCACGGCGCAGCAGGGCGGCGCGAAGAGCACGTACGAGCTCACCAGCCGCGCGTTCACCGTCACCGCCAGCCTCGCCGTCGCGGTCACCGGGCGGCTGAGCAACGACCGGCTCGTGCTCGAGGCGCGCTTCCCGCCGAACCCGAGCGTGTACACCGGCGGCATCGACGACGTGACCGACCACTTCCGCCTGTGGGATTCCGATGCCAGCCCGACGCTCGGAGCCCACGCGCACCCCGCGGCCGGGGCGTCACACAACTTCGTGGTGCGCGCGCCGTCGGGCACCAACCTCAACGTGCGCTTCACCTGGAGCGACGTCGAGCTGGCGTGGATCAGCGACGACACGATGACGCAAACGGGCGCGTACACGGTCACCGTGCCGATGAGCGCGCTCACCGACGCGTCGGGCAACACCAACGGCACCGACGCCACGGTGGTCATCAACAAGTGAGCGCGCGCGTCGCACTCGCGGCCGGTGGACTTCTCCTTCTTGCGGGGTGCCCCATGCGCTCTTCGACTTCGACGCCGACGCTGCCCTTCACGTGGACCTTCGCGGGCAAGGCGCTGGCGGTGGGCGAGCTGATTCCCGCGACGACGAGCGGCACGCCGACGCGGCGCGTGGAGAAGATCTCGAGCCTGACGACCGATTGGGAGCTGGCCATCGAGACCGCCGACGTCTCGTGTGCGCGCTTCGCGGGCAAGTCGCCGGTGCGCGTCGAGGTGAAGGCGCTGAGCGTGAAGCCCGGCGTCACCGTGCGCGTGATGTCGGTCGATGGCGGACCTGGCGGTGAGCCCGGCGCGACCTCGCTGGTGTGGAGCTTCAACGTGATGGCCACTGACGCGAGCGGCAAGGTGCTCGAGCGCGTGTTGGTCGTTGCGACACCAGACGGGCCAGTCAGGGTGATGTACCTGCGACCCGAGTGAGCCCCCTGTCTCCCTCTCCTCCCGAGGAGGAGAGGGTCGGGGTGAGGAGAAACCCGATGCCCGGTCTGTCCGGAGCGCAAGTCAGCCGAGTCGAACTCAACGGCCGCCTCTGCATGCTCAAGACCACCTCCGCTGACGAGCCGCTCGACGCCTGGCGAGCCCGCGTGGAAATTCTTCGAGCCGCCGCGAGCGCAGGCCTCGCCCCAACCTTCGTGAAGGCCGACGAGAGCGGACGCACGGTCATCACCGAATACGTGGCACCGCACCCGCTCTTCCCGCGCCTCGCCGCGCCCGCCACGCGTGCGGCCACGCTCACGCAGCTCGGCGCGACCGTCCGCCGCTTGCATGCACTGCCGATTCCACCGGACGCGACGACGCGCGACGCGCACGCCTTCCTCGCTGAGACCTGGGCCAGCCTCTCTGACTTCCCTGTGCCCGCGTGGGCCATCGACACCGTGCGCGCCGTGCTCGACCACCCGCTGCCGCCGTCTGATCAGTCGCCGGTGCTGAGCCACAACGACCTGAACCCCACCAACCTCCTCGACGCCGGCGACCGCGTGCTCTTCGTCGACTGGGACTCGGCAGGCCCGAACGAGCCGCTGCACGACCTCGCGACGCTCTCGCTCTTCTTCCGGCTCGATGACGCAGACACCGCGCACCTGCTCTCGGCCTACGACGGAGCGCCCCTCACCACACTGCCCGAGCGATTCCTGCGCGTGCGGCAGCGAATCGCGGCGTTGTGCGGAGTCCTCTTCCTTCAGCTCGCGCGACGCGGCGGTCACCCCGGCGCGCTCGAAGCGGTGCTCACCGGCCCGCCCGACGCCCGCACACCCGAGGGACAATTTCGCTACGGCCTCACGCTGATCAACGCGGCATCAACAACGTCGCGCCGTCCGAGCCGAGGAAGGTCATCGCTTCTTCCCTGACCGGCGCGAAGTCCCAGATGACGCCGTGCGCGTTGTAGTCCTGCAGCTGCGCCGCGGGGCGGAACCACGTCGGGTCCACCTCGACGAACGCGTGCGTCGCATCGGTCGGAGGCACCGAGAGCTTCAACGCCGCCGCGAGGTCCCGGCTCGTGTCGTTGGGAATGGTGCGGTCACCCACGCCTTCCTGCAGCAGCACCGCCATCTCCGGCCGCGCGGCCTGCGCCTGGGTGATGGGGTCGCCCGGGTCGAACAGCGGCTGCGCCACCGCGCGGAAGAGCGGGAACGACGCGACGTACTCGGGTGAATCGAAGGCCAGGTCGGTCTGCGCGACGATGAGGAGACCGATGAGGTCCTGCAGCTCCTGGCTCATCACCACGTTCGACAGCCCCCCGCCGGGCACGTTGAGCACCGCGGTCGAGACGCGGTTCGACACCGGTACGAAGTTGCCGCCCATGATGGCCCCCAGCGAGTTGCCGAAGTAGCGCACGCGCGGCGCCACGTCGGGCTGGCCATCGCCGTCGACGTCGAGGGTCTGCAGCGCCGACTCCACCTGCAAGAGGTCGAACGTCATCTCGCGCAGCCGGTCCCGAATCGCGGGCAGGTCGTCCATGCTGAAGAAGTTGGTGAAGTTGCCGCGGCTGCCGTGCTCCGGCGCGTCGATGCCGATGCAGCCCAGGCCCTTCGCGGCGAGCGGCTCGGCCCACTCGAGGCAGTACGCGTCGAGCACCGAGCTCTTCGGCGTGTTGCGCGCGTTGACGCCGTGCGCGCCCATCACCACCGGCCACCCGCCCGCGGGCTTCGGCCCCGATGGCAGCGTGAGCACGAAGCGCAGCGGCACCACGGGCGCCTGCGAGGGGTCCGCCGTCCACGCGCGGCTGATGGTGCTGCCGTCGCGCAGGTCGCGCGCCGCGAGCTCTCCGATGAAGACCTGGCCCACGTGCGCGGCGGGTTGGCTGAACGGGTGACGCTCGAGCCAGCGCAGCAGCTCGGACCAGTCGGCGTCGGCGGGCGTCCACTTGCCGACGGGGCGCGTGGCGTTGCCGTCGGCGAGCACCGCGTGCGGTGGAATCGTCGCGGCCGGCGGGTGCGCGTTGGCCCACGCAGCGAGCGCGCGCGGCACGGCGGTCACCTTCGGGGCGTGCTGCGGCAGCGTGAAGAGCACGCTCTCGGGCGTGACGCCGAGCGCCTGGGCGACTGCGCTCACGTCGGGCTTCGTGTCGGTCCACGCCTGCGCGCGCCCGAACGCGACGCCGCTCTTCGTCTTTGGGCCGGCGAGCACCACCAGCAGGCCGTCGGTGTCTTCGGGCAGCGGCACGGTGGGGCGGGTCGACAGGAATTCCGGTGAGCCCTCGGGCAGCGGCATGCCACGGCGCGCGAAGACGTCGCGCAGGTGGTCGACGGGCACGGCGCGCTCGAGCACGTCCCAGCCGCCGCTCGCGTTCTTCTTCAGGCGCGCGATGGAGCCCTGCACGGTGTCCGGGTCGAGCGCCTCACTCGCGGGCAGCAGCGTGCCGCCGAACGCGCCGGTGCCCTCGACCTCGCGGGAGAACTGCGCGCCGACCTTGTTGAAGTACGCCGCCGAGCGCGCGGTGACGGCCTTGCTCGGGAGGAACGTCTGGTACCAGCGCGGCCGCTGCGAGGTGTCGGCGACGATGCGTTGATCAGGGAACGGGTTGTCGACGCTCGTCGGGTCGGCCGACCACAGGAAGTGCGGCGGCTCGGGCGGCGGGGTGACGGGGCCGCACCCACCGAGCGCGGCGAGCGAGAGGCACAGCGAGATGAGTCGGGAATGACGCACGCCAGCCACGCTCGCACGCCCAGCGCCGGGAAGGGAGCGCCCGCACCCCGGGACGTCACGTGTGGGTTCCAGCGGCGGTGCGGTACACTCCCAGGCCGATGTTCTCCGCGCTCGTGGCGTTGACGTTGACCGTAGACCCCCGCGCTGCCGTCGTTCTCGCGCGCCGCACCTCGGTGTCGCCGGCTGACGCGAGCGCGCTGCTCGACAAGGTGTCGAACGCCGTCGCGGGCCCGGACTTCCTGCCGTTCGCCGACTCGCAGAAGCGCCTCGCCGCGCTCGGCCTCAAGGACGCGACCAACTGCAACGGCGGCGCGGACTGTCACGTCGAGGTCGCCCGCCAGCTCAAGGTGTCGTGGCTGGTGCTGGTGTCGGTCAGTCAGATCGGCACCGACCAGAGCCTCGCGCTCGAGCTCTTTCGCGTGGGCAAGGCCGAGGTCGTCGAGCGGGAATCACTGCTGCTCGCGCGACGTGGTGACGTCACTCCGGCGCAGTTGGACGCCTTCGTGAAGAAGGTCGGCTCGAGAATCGGCAGCAGCAGCGCGGAACCTCCGAAGGACGCGCCGCTGGTGAAGAGCGACCCGGTCATCACGCCGCCGAACACCGGGCCCGACACCACCGTGCCGCTCACGCCCGAGCCTCCGCCGCGTTCGCATGCGGCGAGCATCGTGGTCGGTGGGCTGGGCATCGCGGCGCTGAGCGTTGGCGTCGGGTTTCTCGTCAGTGGTCTCGCGCAGCGCGGGCGGCTGTCGACGGGCGTGCCGGGGAGCGATGGGTTGACCTATTCCGAGTTCACGGGCGCCGAGGCGCAGCGGCTCAATGATGGTGCGTCGGTCGAGTTCGGCATTGCGGGGGCGAGCGCGGCGGTTGGTGCGGCGTTGCTCACCACGGCCATCGCCGTCTGGTAGCTCCGCTCCGGCCGGTTACTCCTCACCCCGGCCCTCTCCTCTGAGGAGGAGAGGGAGCACGTTGCGCGGCACCGCCAACCCTTCTGCTCGAGCCGTTTCGAATGCCAGCTGCAGCGCGCGCAGCTCTCTCAACAATCGACCCGCGAGGCGGTGCGTGGCGTGGCCGGCGAGCGTCTCGGCGTCCGCCACGGCCGTCTGGAGCTCCTTCGCCGCGCGTTCCATCGCCTCGATGAAATCGTCATCGAGCCCGAGCTCGTCGAGCAACACCCGCAGCCGCTCCCGCTTGCGCCAGTGGTCCATCAGCTCACCGAGCGCGACGAGCGTGCCGGCCACCTCGCCCGCATTCCGGCTGCCCTTGTTGGCCACGGCGAGCGCCGCGCCGCGGTCTTCCTCACCCCCGACGCACAGCTGCAGCCGGCTCAACGCCCGCGCCCGGAGCTTCTTCGCCTCGCCCAGCCGCGCGTCACGCCGTGCCCGCGCGTCCTTCTGCTCGCCCGTCACCGCCCCGCTCAGCTCGTCTTCGAGCTGCACGGTGAGCTCGGCCAACCACGCCAACCGCGCGCGGGAATACGGCAGGTCCTCGGGCGCCTTGCGCAGCGCGGCGTCGGCCACCAGCAGCCAGTCGCAGGCCTGCTTCCACGCGTCCTTCGGCTTCGCGCGGCGGCCCCACGCATCGCACTGCGCGTCGGTCCACAGCGCGGCACAGGCCTCTCTCAGCTTTGGCCCGGGCTTCGGCAGCGAGCGCGCCAACCGGCGGGCGGGGCTGAGCGGTTTCTCTTTCGGCGCCATCGTCGCATCGTGCCAGATTCACCTGCCATGAGGCCGCTCGCGCCGAGGTGGTCGCCCGCGTTTCGTCGCACCCTGGTCGCGCTCGCACCGTTCTTCGTGCTCGCCGACGTCGCGCTCGCCGCGAACGGGGCGGGTGGCGGCGGCTGCTGCTCGCTGGTGTGGGTGGTGCTCTTCACGGCGGCCTACCGCGGCGGCGGCGTCGACTGGCCGCTCGCGCTGGGCACCGCGTTCCTCCCCGGCATCTTCGGCTGGTTCATCTGGCGCAACCGCGACTACTCGACCGGCGCGCGGGTGCTGGCGCTGGTGATGGCCATTCTCCACGCGCTCTTCTTCGTGCTCGGGCTCATCGCCGCAGCGTTCGCGGGTCAGATGCTCAAGGCGAAGATCGCGGAGGTCGCCGGCATCTCGGCCTTCGACACGCGCGCGCAGTTCATCGGGCGGTGCGCCGAGCAGAGCCCCACGCGGGTGTGCTCGTGCATCGCCGACGCCGCGCAGGACCGCACCGAGTCAGATCGCCTGACGCTCGCGAGCGGCAAGGAAGCCGGCCCGCTGGCGGCGTGGCTCGAGGCGCAGCGCCAGGAATGCGCGACGAAGACCGGGCTCCCCGCGGTCGGCGGCGTCGACGTGGGCGTGTTCCCGACGTCGAAGGTCGACAGCGAGCCGCCAGGCGCGCGCGTCTTCGTCAACGGCGAGGAACGCGGGAAGACGCCGCTCGAGACGAAGCTGGCGGCGGGCAAGAACAACGAGGTGCGCGTCGAGCTCGACGGCTACTTCCCCGACTCGCAGTTCCGCATGCCGAACGCGAACGAGCACCTCACGCTCACCTTCCCGCTCAAGCCCGCGGCCATCGTGAAGGTGACGAGCACGCCGCCGGGCGCGCGGGTGCTGGTGGGCATGAAGGAAGTGCTGGCGAAGACGCCCGGCCGCACCGCCCCGCTCGAGAAGGGCGAGACCGAGCTGCTGGTGGTGCTCGACGGGTACCAGCCGCACGTCGAGAAGGTCGACCTCCCGCTCGGCGAGTCGTCGCTCGAGGTGCAGCTCACGCAGGGCATCGTGCTCACCGTCACCAGCGCGCCCGAGGCCGGGGCCGAGGTGTGGGTCGACGGCCAGCTGGTGGGCCTGACGCCGGCGAGCATCGCGGTGGCCTCGAAGAGCAAGCCCACCGTCGAGGTGAAGAAGGAAGGCTGGGGCGGGGCGGTGAAGAAGTTCGGCCCCATGACGAAGCCGCAGACCTTCGCGGTCACCCTCGTCGACGTCGAGCGCAAGGCCGCCAACGCCGCGCTCGCCCGCGCGCGCGCCCGCTACGACAAGGCCAACGCGGCGCTCGAGAAGCAGCAGAAGAAGATGGAGTTCATGAACAACCCGCCCGCGAAGCTGGTGAAGGAACTCGAGAAGCTCGAGAAGGTGATGGAAGGCGCGGCGGCCGAGCTCGAGAAGGCGGAGCTGGCGCTCAAGCAGATCGACGAAGAGCGGCCGCTGCCGGTCGCCCCGAAGAAGCCCGACGACGAGTAGCGCTTCAGCCGAAGTGGTACGCGCTCAGCGCGACCGACGCCCACGAGCTCGCGTACGCCACGCTGCCCAGGTCCGCGCCCGCCGCGCCCGCGCACACCATCGCCGGCAACAGGTGCTCCTCGCGCGGGTGACACTGCCGCGCCATCGGCGCCTTCGCCCAGTCGGTGAGGCGCGCGTCACGCTCGGCCTGCGGGAGCTTCATCGTCTCCTGCAGCCACCCGTCGAACTGCTGCGAGATGGGCCCGGCCTGCGGCGCGCCGAAGCCGCGCATGTTGTGGAAGGTCATGCCGCTGCCGACGATGAACACGCCCTCGTCGCGCAGCGGGGCGAGCGCGCGGCCCATCTTGAGGTGCTCCGCCGGGTCGAGCCCGCGCTTGAGCGAGAGCTGCAGCGTGGGAATGGTGGGCTTGGGGAACGCGAGCATCAGCGGCACGAAGGTGCCGTGGTCGAAGCCGCGCTCGGCGTCAACAGCGGTCTGGAAGCCGGCGCCCTCGAGCAGCTGCCGCACGCGCGGGGCGAGCTCGGGCGCACCGGGGGCCGGCCAGCTCAGGTGGTACGAGGCCTCGGGGAAGCCGTAGTAGTCGAAGAGCATCGGCGGCTTCGCGGCGGTCATCACCGTCGGCACCGCCTCTTCCCAGTGCGCGCTGATGACGAGCATCGCCTTCGGCGTCGTCTTGAGCAGCTTCGGCAAGCCCTCGAGGTAGCCGCGCAGCACCGCGTCTTCCTGCTTGGTCGCGAAGTCGAGCTCGACGAACGGCCACGGGCCGCCTCCGTGCGGGAGGTAGGCGACGGGCTGGCGGGCGGACGTGGCGGTGGCAGACATGCTGGGGCTCGTGGTGGGGCGGGCGCACGCCAGAGACGAGGCGACCGCCGCTCCTGCGGCGAGGGTCTGTCGGCGGCTCAGCGTGCGGCGGCGGCGTGACATGCGACTGCACGAATAACACTGCGCGCGAGGCCGTGCGGTCCAGTCGGTGGGCACACCGCTGTGCCCGCCAGACAGTTGTTCAGCGCGGCGTCGCGCTGACGTTCCAGCCCGCGACGGCCGTCACGGGCAGGTCGAGCAGACGCTGTCGAAGCAGGTCTGGCTCTGGCAGTCGCCGAAGCCGTTGCAGCTCGCGCCGTTGGCCTGGGGTGCGACGCAGCCCGCGTCGACGCACGCGCTGTTGATGCAGCGGCTCTGGAAGCAGGGCTGGCCGACGTGGCCGACCGTGGTGCAGGTCTGGTTCAGGCACGCGAGCAGGAAACCCTGGCAGCCGTCTTGCGAGAGGCACGCGCCGCCCGCGCCCGCCGGCGCGCGGCACTTGCGAATCGCGTCGGTCGGCGTCGCGATGCAGCGCTCGGTCGCCACCGCGCACGAGTCGGACACGGTGACGTCGCACTGCGCGCCGGTGCCGAAACGCGCCGCGCAGGTGCCGGTCGACGCGCAGTACTCGGTCGCGCGGCAGTTCTGCGAGCCATCGCACGAGCTGCCGACGGTGGAGGCCGCGCAGTGCTTGGTGCCATCGCAGAACGAGGCGATGGGGCACTGGTAGTTCGACGTGCACGGCGACCCGATGACGCGGGTGCCACAGGTGCCCTGCGTGCCGACGCCGCCGTCGGGGTTCACCACCGCGCCGATGCACGAGAACGAGCCTTTGCATTGCACCGCGGAGTTGGTGCACGGCTGGCCCGCGTCGACCGAGGCGTACGCCTGGCAGGTGCGCAGCACCGAGTCACAGTCGAGGTCGCTGCGGCACTCGTTGAAGTTGCGGCAGACCACGCCGACGCCCGACGGCACCACGCACACGTTGTTGATGCACTGGTTGGGGTCGGCGCACTCGCGCGGGTAGTTGCTGCACTGCGAGCCGCCCGACTTGCGCGCGGCGCAGTGGTTGGTGCCGTCGCACCAGGCGGTCGACACGCACGGCGCGTTGAAGTTGCAGACCCCGCCGAGCGGAACGGGCGTGGTGCAGGTGCCCGTCGAGCACTGACCGCTCTGGCACTCGTAGCTGCCACCGCACGTCGAGCCGCCGGCCTTCAGCGCCTGGCAGACGTTGATCGAGTCGCAGTACAGCCCGTCGTTGCACGAACCCGTGCGCGGGCAGGGCGCGCCGAGCGAGCCGACGGCGACCGCCTGGCACTGGCGCGGGCACGTGTTGCCCACGCAGCTGTCGGACGCGTTGGCGCACTCGAACGACGACTGGATGCACGAGCCGCCGGTCGGCACGGTGCCGACGATTTCAGGCGACGAGATGCCCGAGCACGCGCTGCCCACCGCGTTGGGGCTGCACGACAGCGTCGAGAGCGACGTGCGGCACGATTCCATCGCGGCCGCGCCGGCGGCGGTGAACGCCACGTGGTCGATCTGCGTCGCGCTCGCCGCCGAGCCCACGAAGTACATCGAGTAGAGGTCGATGCAGTCGGCGCGCTGGGCCGAGGGCAGGTAGCCGCACCGCACCGCGTAGTCGCAGTAGGCCGTGAAGACGTCGCGGTACGTGCCGAGGATGTTGCTCCCGCCGCCGGTGCCACCGCCGAGGCTGCCGCCGGTGCCGCCTCCGAGGCCGCCGCCCGTGCCGCCACCGGTGCCGCCGCCCGTGCCGCCACCCGTGCCGCCGCCGCTCGTCGACGCGACCGAGCACACCCCGACCTGGCAAATCTGCGTCGGCGCGCAGGTGACGCACGCGCCGCCGAGCGTGCCGCACTGGCTGCCGTTGGTGGCCGTCACGCACTGGTTGGTCGAGCTGCAACAGCCCGTCGCGCAGGTCGACGCGTCACACTTCTTCTCGGGGCACCCGAGGAGCACCACGGCGAACAGCGACAGCGGAATGGCGAGGCGCAGGGCGGAGAGCATGAACGGGCCATACCACCGGAAGGGCACTTCGCCTCAAGGTCACGGCACGGAATTGATGGTGAGGCTCACGTCCCACGTGGCGTGCTTCGCGCTCGGCAGCTTCTCCTTCTCGAGCGCGCGCAAGACGCAGTCCTTCAGCGTCGCGTTCTCGGTGTTCACGCGCACGTCGAAGAGCGAGCCGTCGGCGCGCACGCTGAACTTCACCGGCGGTGCCGGGTCGCTCTTCGCGCAGTCGGTGATCAGCGGAGAGAGGCGCTCGGCCTGGTTGGCGATGGTCTGTGAGTCGAGGCCGTCGTCGGTGAACTGGTCCTTCGAGAGCTGCGACCAGAGCAGGAGGTCGCCCTTCTTCAAATTGGCGAGCAGCGGGTGGCCCCACACGTGCGGCGTCTGCTGCGGGCGCAGCACCGACTTGGTGGCCAGCGACTTCGGCACCTGCTTGTGCACGATGCGGTCGGGGCTGAGCGTCGCGCCCTCGGGCACGTTGTCGGCGGCGGTGAGCACCGTCACCAGCTCCTCACCCGATTGCTGCTTGCTGGTCTCGAACTGCGACCACAGCACGAGGTCACCGGCCTGCACGTCGACGAGGAGCTTCTGGCCGAGCACGTAGCTGAGCGCGTCGGGCTTCACGATGGACGTGGTGGCGAACTGCCGAGGCAACTGGCGCTGCATCAGCATGTCGGCGGTCACCACCGTGCCCGCGGGGAGGTCGTGCGCGGCGACGACCACGGGCAGCCGCTCTTCCTCGGCCGCGGCGTTCTTCTTCGCGTCTTCGACCGTCTCGAACTGCGGCCAGGTCAGCACGTCGCCCGTGTAGACGTCGATGTTGAGCTTCTGGCCGACGATGTACGAGACCGAGTCGGGCCTGATCACCGACTGCGTGACGAAGGGCTTGGGCATCACGCGCTGCGCGAGCATCTCCATCTCGACCACCGTGCCGGCCTTGATGTCGCGCGAGGCGATGACCACCGGCACCAGGTCCTCATCGGGGAAGGTGATGGACTGCGCGGACTTGTCGAAGCCGAGCAGCGCGGCGGGCCTCCACGCGGGCGGCGCGACGAAGAGGAACGAGACCATCGCCGCGATGGTGCCGGTGACGCCCACCGCGCCCCAGCCCAGCTGCTGGCTGCGCTCGAGCGCGTTGAGCAGCGCGGTCAGCGAGCCGTAGCGGTGCGCCGGGTCGTGCGCGAGGCCGCGCTTCAACACCGAGCGCATCGCGCGGGGCACGCCCGAGAGCGAGGGCGGCTCCGTCACGCTCTTCGCGAGCTCGGTCCATTTCTCGCCCTTGAAGGGGCGCGTGCCCTGCAGCGCCTCGACCAGCGACACGCAGAAGCTGAATTGATCAGACCGCTCGTCGGCCGTCTTCCCGTCGAGCTGCTCGGGCGACATGTACGCCAGCGTGCCGACGATGCTGCCGTCGCGCGTGACGAGCGCGGAGTCGGTCGCGGGCAGCTCCAGCGCGGGCCCGGGGCGCGAGAGGCCGAAGTCGGTGACGCGCACGCGGCCGTCGAGGCCCATCAGCACGTTGGCCGGCTTGAAGTCGCGGTGCACCACGCCCGCGGCGTGCGCAGCGGCGAGCCCCCGGCCCGCGGCGAGGAAGGCCTGCACGATGTCGCGGCGGCGGTGCTTCTCGCGCTTGAGCCACGCCTCGAGGGTGACGCCCGGCACCAGCTCCATCACGAGGTAGAGGTCGTTCTTCCACTCGCCCAGCTCGAAGACCGGCACCACGTTGGGGTGCGTCAGCTTCGCCATCACCTGCGCCTCGCGCAGCAGCCGCGCCTGCGCCGCCTCGTCGCGCCGCGCGTGCAGAATCTTGAGCGCCACGCGCCGGTCGAGCGTCACGTCGCGCGCCTGGTAGACGACGCCCATGCCGCCGCGGCCGAGCTCGCGCTCGACTTCGTACCGGGCCACCCGCTGGCCGGGGCTCAGCGTCGACGACGGCAGCTGGGCGGGCAGGGTGGCGTCTGACGCGGCGGCGGCGACCGCGCGGCGACACGCCTCACAGCCGTCGAGGTGCGCCTCGAGGGCCGTCATCTCGGTGAGTTGGCCGTTGGCGAACTTCTGCAGGGTGTTCTCGTCAGGGCACATGGTGCTTCCTCCTGACGAGGGGACAGGGCCCGCGGCGGGGCCTTGCAAAATAGTTCGTCACCGCGACTCCAGCAGGCGGGCGAGGCTCAGGTGCAGCTCGGAATCGGCGGCGCGCATCACGCTGTCGAGCGCCGATTCGGTGAGTTGCAGGCGCGTGGCCAGCGTGGCGCGCGTGCGCTGCAGCAACACCTCGCGGCTGGCGGCCAACCAGCGCGAGATGGTGGAGGCGTCTTTTCCATACATCTGGCCGACGCGCGCGAGGCTGAGGCCGTCGATGGACGTGAGGCGGAGCAGCGTGCGGTCGCGCGGCGAGAGCACCTCGAGCGCGGCGGTGAAGGCGTCGCGGAAGGCTTCTTTGTGGCGGGCGCGCAAGAGCGCGAGCTCGGGGTCGGGGTCGGCGAGCGGCGCGTCGGGGAGTTGGGAGACGAGCTCCTCTTTTCCCGTGCGGGCGCGGGCGTTGAGGGCGACGCGCACGGCGACGGCGCGGACCCAGGCCGCGAGTGAGCCTTCGCCGGCGTAGTCCTCGAGGCGGCGCCGGCCCTCGGTGCCCAGGAGCAGGCGCTCACGCACGAGCTGCGTCACTTCGTCGACGAAGACGCCGCTCGCGTCGAGCGGGGTGACGGCGCGGCGGACCTCGGTGCGGAGGAGCGCGTCGAGGTACTCGAGGGCGCGGGTGTCGCCGCGCAAGCACGCGTCGGCGAGGAGGAGGTCGGCGCCAGCGCGGGCGTGGAGATCAGTCGCGCCGTTGAGGCGGGCCTCGATCGCCGAGGGGTCGGCGGGCGGGGCGACGCCGGGCCAGCGCTCGGCGAGTGCCGCGGTGTGGTGCGTGAGCCAGGCCGTGAAGGGCGTCACCGGGGCGAGCGTGGCACAGGCGCGGCCGTGCCGTGACGCTCCTGTCGCGCGCGAAAGGGAGCGGGATGGCGCACGCTCGCTCCACCGTGCTGGTGCCCGGCTTGCACAGCGCGGCCGCCATGAACCGAACCCTCCTGGTGGCAGCGGTGTTGTTGGTCGTGGCGTGTGGCTCTCGCGTCGAGTTCTTCCCGACGTCGGTGACCGCGGCGCGCGAGAGCGACGGCAAGGTGCTGGTGACGGCCAGCATGGGCTTGAGCACCTTCGGCGTGAGCGGGGCGGACCTCGAGCGGGTCACCGAGCTCTGCATGACGGCGACGTGGTCGGAGCCTGCGCCCGTCGATGCCGGCTCGGGTGATGCGGGCACCAGCGACGCGGGGATCAGCGACGCCGGCGTCACGGACGCAGGCGTGGTGGTGGCTGACGGCGGTGTCATCCTCCTGCCGAGCACTGCGCTGGGCACGCAGCTGTCGAAGGTGACGCAGTGCCAGCCGGGTATCTCGGGGCGGTACGAGCTGCGCTCGGCCGACGTGATTCCCACGCGCAAGGTCATCGTGACGGTCACCCCGTTCGAGTCCGACGCGAGCCGCCAGAAGCGCTCTGACGGCGTGCCGCCCGTGGCGTTCGACGGGGTGCAGTTCGTCAGCCCCTGACTCGCATACACTCGGGAGCATGCCTCAGCGTGTGACCCCCAACGCCCCTCGCGTCGCCACGCCGGGGACCGCGCCCGCGCACCGCCCACGTCTTCCGGTGGCCGCCGCGCCCGCCGACGCCACGCGCACCGCCGGCTGGCAAGCGCAGCCGAAGAAGCCGAAGACCCTCGAGCCCGCGCCCACCATCACGCTCCCCGCCGACATCACCTCGTCGAACGGCGTCCCCGTCTTCAAGCAAGGCGACGCGCGCTGGGGCCACCAGCGCCTGGGCGACACCACCACCCCCGCTCGGGCTGCGCGATGTCGTCGAGCGCGATGGCGATGAGCGCCATCAGCGGAAAGCCCGTGACGCCCGAGGGCCTCAACGCCTGGCTCAAGGACAACAAGGGCTACGCCGGCGACGCGCTCGACTGGAGCCGCGTGGGCCGCGCCCGCAACCTCGACGTGCGCCGCGAGAGCTTCACGCGCGCCACCATCGACGCGCAGCTCGATGCCGGCCGGCCGGTCGTCGTCGGCGTCGACTACAAGGCCGGGAGCAACGGCGGCAGCAACGGCACCGACCACTGGGTGTGCATCACCGGCAAGTCGGTGGGCGCCGACGGCAAGGTGACCTACAGCGCGAACGACCCGGGCACCGGCAAGGTCATCACGCTGACGCCGAACGCGAAGGGGCAGGGCCTCTCGGGTGACGGCCAGGGCGCGCTCGGCCACTACAAGACGACGGGCGAGCTGCGCGTCTTCGTGCCGCGCGAGTGATGGCGGAGCTCCCGTTTCCCCTCAGCAGGTGTCACCAGTGCGCGCACCTGCGCGTGGTCGAGGCGCGCTCGGTCTTCCTGCGGTGCGCGCACGGTGAGCTGCCGAAGTATCCGCCGCAGCCGGTGGTGACGTGCGTGGGCTTCCGTCAACGCGACGCGGTCTCGATGTCGCCCTTCGACGCGAGCACGAAGCAGACGACGTAGCGGGTCTGCGCCCAGTCTTCGCCCTTGTACGTGGCGACCGCGAGGAAGACGTTGATGTCGGGCCGCAGCAGCACCTCGGGCGGAAACTGGAAGTGGTCGAGGTCGTCGACGAGCTGGAGGTACCCGCGCACGCGGCCCTTCGCGACGGCGGCGGTCTTCTCGAGCGCGTGCTGGCTGGCGTCGGCGGGGCCCCAGCGGTGCGCAGCGAGCTGGGCCTCGATGACCTGGCCCTCGTCTTCGGGCCACAGCGTCCACTGCGCGAGCGGCAGGCTGCGCTCGAGCCGCAGCGTGTTGAGGCGGGTGATGATGGCGATCTCGGCTTCCTTGCGGTCGAACTTCGGCAGCGGCACGTAGGTCGCGAAGAGCACGCCGAGCGCGCCGGGTGAGTCCACCGCGCCCAGCCCGATGTGCGTGGCGCGCGGGTCGGTGAGCGCCTGGCGTTGGAACGGGCTGTCGAGCACGAATTCGAGGAACAGCCCGAGGTCGCGGGTGCCCGACATCCACTCGCCGCCGAAGTGCGAGCTCACCTTCTCCAGCGGGACGTCCCACCCGGCCATCATCGCCAGCGCGACGAGGTCGCCGTCGAGCGGGTCGGTCTGGCCGAAGCTCGCGGCGAAGTAGTGCGGTGCGAGCAGCGCAGCGGTCGCCGACTGGTCCTTCGCCTCGGTCAGCATTCCCAGGCCCGCGCGCTGGCGGAAGGCGTTCACCTCGGCGAGGAAGCGCGCCGCGAAGAGTCCCTCGGGCACGTTCTGCGAGCCCTTCGGCCGCGACCACTTCTTCGGCGCTTCGCCGGTGGGAAAGACGACGAAGTCGACCACCTTGCGCCCGAGAATGCGGCCCTCGTCGAACGCGCCAATCTCGACGGCCGCGCGCGTGTCGCCGGCCTTCACGGTGCAGCTGAACGCGAACTCCGGCGGCGAGGTCGCGTCGAGCGGGTGACACTCTTCCGAGCCGAGCTCACCCTGGTTGATGACCGCGCCGATGCGATACGCGCCCCCGCGGCCGAGCCGCCCGCGCAGTTCCACGGTGGTGAGCCCCTTCGCGACCACGGGCACGGGCTTGGCGAAGATGGCGCCCGCTTCCGAGGTGGCGATGATCAACGCCGCGGAGTCTCCCTCGCGCGCCACGGCGATGCCGGCGAGGTCGGCGCCGTCGAGCTTCGCCATCTTCGCGAGGTCGGCCTTCCATTCCTCGAGCCACTTTTCCTCGGTGACGTTCTTCGGCACCGTGCCGGTGAGGCTGCGCAGGTGCACGTCCTTCGCGGTCGTCGCGCAGCGGGACTCGATGAAGCGCTCCAGCGAGTGGCCCGGGTAGCTCTTCTGTTTCGCCGCGACGTAGCGGGCGACCTCGCGCGCGATGCAGCGGTGGTCCTCGGTGAGCGCCTGCGCGAAGGCGGGGTTCGCCGACACCAGCGCCTTTTCCCACGCGCTCTCGGCGCGCACCGGGGTCGCGGTCAGCGTGTCGGGGAAGGGCCCGACGAGCTCCCACTCTTCGACCGGGTCGGCGCTCACCTTCGCGACGTCGAGCACCGGCGGCCGCGCGAGCAGCTTCGCGACCTCCGCGCGCGACGGGAACTTCTCCTCGGCCATCGACGCCGCACCGCCCCACCGCACCGACGCGCACGACGCAACGACGACTGCAGCGCACAGCAGCAGCACCTTGTTCATGTGTTCCCCCGCGCGGGAGCGTACCGGCTCCCGAGGGCTTCAGGAGCACTTCAGGCGCTTGAGCGCGACGTTCGCCGCTTCCTTCGAGTTGCAGCCGAAGATGAGCACCTGCTCGCCGTCATCGGGGCCGCCGCTCTCGGCGAGGTCTTCGAGCTTGCCGCACGCGCGCTTCAAGCCGAGGTCGGCCACCGCGTCCGCCGCCGCCGCGCGCACGCCGCACTTCGCGTGGCTGAGCAGTTTCACGAGCCGGTCTTCGGCTTCCGACGAGCCCGCCTTCGCCGCGCGCACGTAGTGACCGGCCGCGTTCGCTTCGCCGAGCTTCTCTGCGAGCAACCCGAGGTCGAGGTCGCGCTGCTTCGCGTCCTTCTCGTCGTTGATCAGCCGCTTCGCCGTCTCGACCTTCGCGCGCCGGTCTTCGGGCTTCGCGCTCGCGGCCTCGTCGATGGCCTTCTGCACCGGGCTCTTGCCGAACAGCAGCAGGCCGAGCCCGAGGACCACCAGGACCGCTACTGCACCGAGCCCCAGCTGCTTCACCGGGAGCTGCTGCTTCTTCGCCGTCTCGAGCGACTGCTGCACGAGGCGCGAGGTGCCCGCGAGCGCGGTGCTCGCCGCCGACGCCGCGGTGCTCGCCAGGTCCAGCGCGCGCTGGGTGCCGGTGCTCTCCTGCACCTTCGCCAGGCCCTTGTTGCCGTACGGCGCTTCGGTCGCCACGGTGGTGCTGCGCGCGACCTTGAAGAGCTTCACCGGCTCGGGGATGCCCTTGAACTCGAACTTGCCCAGCTCCTCGGTGGCGAGCTCGGCGCGGTTCATCGAGAGGTACACCGCCTCGGTGAGCGTCACCTCGTCGGCCTCGGCCTGGCCCTCGACGCGCGCGGCGATGTTCACCGGCTCGCCGAAGACGTCGTTGCCCTCGACGCGCACCTCGCCGACGTTGATGGCGACGCGCACGTGGAGCTGCTCGTCGGCGCTCGCCGACTGGTTGTACTTCCACAGCGCGTCTTGAATCGCGACGCCCGACCACACCGCGGCGGTGGGCGACTCGAAGGTCACCATGAACGCGTCGCCGATGGTCTTGATGATGCGGCCGCCGAGGCCTTTGAAGAGGGGCGCGAGCAGCTCGTTGTGCGTCTTGAGGAGCTTCTCGTTCTGCTCGAGCGTCTGCTTGCTGGTGCGTTCCGTGAAACCCTTGATGTCGGTGAAGACGATGGCGAGGTTCGCGGTTCGCAAGCGGCGCCGTTCTAGCGCAGACTGCCGTTCATGCCCGGCCCGATTGGAACCCGCCCCGTGGGGAACGTCACCACGCCGTCGACCCCGCCCATGCCGCCGAAGAGCTACGACGTCGGCTCAATGAGCGCCGACGAGCTCGGCAAGCTCAAGCGGACGAATCCGTCGCTGGGCAAGACCATCGAAGACGCGAAGAAGACGTACGGCGAGTTCCTGTCGCGCACGCCGCCCGCGAAGTTGATGGTCACCACCACGCAGGCCAACGGCGGAGCGCCGGTGCTGAGCATCGTGCCGCCCGGATTCGATGCGTCGAAGCCTGCGACCGTGCAGACGCACTACCACGGTGACGTCACCAGCGTGGCCGCGGCCAACGGCTCGCACACCGGCAACATGAAGGAACAGCTGACGAAGGATCCGCAGCGCATCTGGGTGCTGCCCGAGGCGCAGGCCAACGTCGGGGCGAGCTCGACGAACTGGAACAACGTGAAGGACGAGGCGCAGACCACGCGCGATGCACTCGCGGGCGCAGGCGTCACTCCGTCTGACGGAACGAAGTACGTGGTGTCAGCGCACTCGGCCGGTGGGCGCGCGCTGGCGGCGGCGATGAAGGCCGACTCGCTCAAGGCTGATCAGCTCGTGCTGCTCGACTGTCTCTACGAGTCGACCAACGGGCCGGGCGCGTTCAGCTCGATTCTCAACTCGGTGAAGAATGGCGGGCTCGACGGCGTGAAGGACGTCGTGGTGGTGGCGACCGGCTCGTACCCCGCGGACCGCGACGCGCAGTTGCGAGCGGCGGGCGGCGCGAAGGTGCGCATGGAGAAGCTGGTGCCGCGCCAGGGCCTCTCGAACCACGAGGCCACCGCGCGCAATCACCTCGTGCCGCGCACCTGAAAGACGACCTTGCCGGTGGTGAGGCCGCCCTCGAGCCGGCGGTGCCACTTCGCCGCGTCTTCGAGCGGGGCGCTGGTGACGAGCATGCGCGCGCGGCCGTCGACGAGGCGCGCCAGCACTTCACGCACGCCGGTGTCCCACGTCCCGGGCGGGTGCTCGCTGCGCAGCCAGTACGAGCTGAACGAGAGTGACTTGGGGAAGAGGAGCTTGTCGACGTCGAGCGCGGGCAGCGGGCCGGACGAAGTGCCGTAGTTCACCCAGCGGCCGAAGGGCGTGAGCGCGGCGATGGTCGAGGTGACGACCTCGGCGCCGACTGCTTCGAGCACCACGTCGACGACGGGCAGGGCGTCTCCGCGGAGGCGCACGTCGGCACAGCCCAGCGCGCGGACCACGTCTTTCTTCGCGTCGCGCGAGACGACGGCGGTCACCTGCGCGCCGGCTTCGCGGGCGAGCTGTACGAGCGCCTGGCCGACACCGCCGGCGGCCGACTGGATGACCACGCGCTCGTTGCGCTGCAGCTTCGCGACGGTGTGCACGAGGTGCCACGCGGTGAGCCACTGCACGGGAAAGGCGGCGCCGCGCGCGAAGTCGAGCGAGTCGGGGAGGTGGATGAGCTTGCTGACCGGCGCGAGGCATTGATCAGCGCAGGCGCCGTTGGCGAGGAAGGCGACGCGGCGGCCGAGCCACACTTCGGGCACCTTTGCGCCCAGCGCGGTGACGACGCCGCTGCCCTCGAGGCCGAGCGTCGCGGGGAGCGGTTGATCAGCGAGGTAGAGGCCGCGGCGGCGCTCGGTGTCGGCGAAGTTGAGGCCGGCCGAGTAGACGTCGATGAGCACCTCGTTCTCGCCCGGGGCGCCGACGGAGACGTCGGTGAAGTGGAGGACCTCGGGGCCGCCGAACGATTTGAGCTGCAGCGCGCGCATGGGTGATGCGCGTCGTATCACCGCTCTCCCTCTCCTCTTCAGAGGAGAGGGTCGGGGTGAGGAGTAACCCGTCGGCCCCTCAGCGAGATATGGCTTCGCCATGCGTGTTGGACTCCTGACCTGCGACAAGTTCCCCCACCTCTGGGACGACGACCAACTCGCCGCCACCGAGCTCCGCCGCCGAGGCCACGAAGTCGTCCCCCTCTCCTGGACGCGCGCCCCCACCACCACGCTGGACACCTTCGACGTCGTCGTGATGCGCAACCCGTGGGACTGGTTCCACCACCGAGACGCCTTCCGCCGCTTCATCGCGACCGAACTCACCCAGACGCGCGCCCGCGTGGTGAACCCGCAGCCGATGCTCGCGGCCTTCGCCGACAAGACCTACCTCGCGAAGCTCGCCGCGAAGAACGTCGCCGTGGTGCCGACCGTCGAGCTCACCCGAGAGACGCTCCATCGCCTTCCCTCAGTGCTCACCGAGCGCAACTGGAAGCGCGCCGTGCTCAAGCCGGCCTTCACGGCCAACGCCGTCGGCGCGCAGGTCTTCGACGCCGCCGAGTGTGACGCGGTGCTCACCCGCGCCGCCGAAGTGCCCCTCGCCGACGGAGAAGTCTGGCTGGTGCAGCCCTTCGTGCCGTCCATCGCGACGGGCGAGTACTCGTTCATCTTCTTCGGTGGCGTCTTCAGCCACGCGGTGCACAAGCGCCCGAAGTCGGGCGACTGGCGCGTGCAACACGACTACGGCGGCGAGTCTTCACCGTTCCAGCCGACGCGCGCGCAGATCGACGAAGCCACCGCGCTGCTCGCGCAAGCCGCGCCCGGCAGCACCTACGGCCGCGTCGACGCGGTGGACTGGCAAGGCCGCCTGCACGTGATGGAGCTCGAGCTCGTCGAGCCAGAGCTCTTCTTTCGACACGAGCCCGCCGCGGCCGCCCGCTTTGCTGAGGCGTTGCTGCCTTGAGGGTGGGTGGGTGTGCAGGTTGCCCGAAGCCGTACCAAGCACCGCGCGTGCTCCTCACTGCGGACGCGTCGTGACTCGGTGACGCACTCGTCGTGAGGGGTACCAGGTAGAGAAGATGCTCTGGGAGAACAACTTCTCTGCCCAGCGGTCGACCGCGGTGCGGATAACGCTGCCACAGCTCGTTATCCGCACCGGCGTCGGCCCGACCGTGCGTGAACTCGGCTCGCAGTCGAGGGGCTGCTCGCGCTGAGCACGGCCGAAACCCGTCACCCCCCGCGTCGCCCTGAGGCCTGCCGCGCCTCGGTCTGGCTCGAGGGTGGCGGTCCTGCTGCTGCGCGACGCGGCCCCGGGAGCGGACCCCTGCGAGCCTCACACCTGCGACTTCATCGGACCGACGTACCCACGCTGCCCGAGCTGCTTCTGCACCAGCGCCTCGTGCGCCTCGTGAAACGGCCTCGCCGCATCGACGCCATCGAGCGCTTCCACCGCCTGCGCCACCGCCTCGAGCGACGACATGCCACCCGGAGGCGCCTCGCGCAGACTCCGCCGTCCCTCGGGCGCGACGAGCGACCACTGCGGCAACCGCCTCAACTCCGGCACGCGCTGGAACATCCGCCGCGCCTGGCTCCACGAGCCATCGAGCACCACCACCGTCTTCGGCTTCGGCACGGGCACGGTGCTCACACCACCGGGCCACAACAACCACGCCCCATCCTCCGCACGCAGGTCATCGAGCCGCAGCGGCACTTCCTGCGAGCCCAGCACCCGCACGTCGAGGCGCGCGAGCACCTCACCCGAGTGGCGAATGGTGTTGCTGCGCTGCGAGAGCTCGAGCACGTGCTGAATGACGACCACGCGGGTCATGGCGGCGACTTCTGATATCGCACCGCTCGCCATGTTCCGCACTGCGCTCGTGCTCGTCTTCCTCGCCGTCGCCTCGAGCGCCTGCGCGACCGCGGTGAAGCCACTGCCCGACGACTTCCACTGGGGCGTGGCGACCTCGGGCTTCCAGAGCGAGGGCTTCGCGCCCGACAGCAACTGGTCCCGCTACGCCGCGCGCGAGGGCACGCCGCACCGGCCGTACCGGAACTCGGTCGACTTCTTCCACCGCGCCGACGAAGACATCGCGCTCGCTGCGTCGCTCGGCATCAACACCTTCCGCTTCTCCATCGAGTGGGCGCGCGTGATGCCGAAGCGCGGCGTCATCGACGAAGAGGCGCTGCGCTTCTACGACCACGTGTTCGACCTGCTCGAGCGCCACCAACTCGTGCCGATGGTGACGCTGCTCCACTTCGTGATTCCCGGCTGGGTGGTCGACGAGGGTGGCCTCGCGAGCCCCGGAGTCGTCGACGCGTTCAGCGACTTCGTGAAGCTGGTGGCGACGCGCTACCGCAGCCGCCACGCGTGGTGGGTGACGCTCAACGAAGCGGCGTGGTTCCTCCAGCTCGAGCGGCGCAACGGCGGCGTGCGCGAAGACCAGGTCGAGCTCGCGAAGGAACACCTCGTGCAGCTCCACGTGCGCGCGTTCGACGTGCTGCACACCGTCGACCCGGGCTCGCCGGTCACCACCAACGTGGTGTGGGAACCCGCGCCCGCGAGCTGGTTCGACGACTGGTTCTTCGAGCGCGTGAAGGACCGCCTCGACTACCTCGGCGTCGACTTCTACTACTCGGTGTCACTCGACCTCTCGGCGATGCACGCCCTGCGCGGCGAATACTGGAAGGTGAAGTTCACGCCCGCCGCGCTGCTCACCGCGCTCAAAGACCTGCACGCCCGCGCGCCGACGCTGCCGCTCTACGTCGTGGAAAACGGCATGGCGACCGACGACGGCCTGCCGCGCCCCGAGGGCTACCTGCGTAGCGAGCACCTGCGCGACCACGTGTACTTCCTGCAGCGCGCGCGCGACGAAGGGCTCGACGTCGTCGGGTACAACGTGTGGTCGCTCACCGACAACTACGAGTGGGGCGAGTACCGCAGCCGCTTCGGCCTCTTCACCGTCGACGTCGAGCGCGACCCGTCGCTGCGTCGCAAGCCGACCGAGGCGGTCGACGCGTACCGCCGGCTCATTCGCGAGC
The DNA here is from genome assembly GCA_046351675.1 of Myxococcaceae bacterium. Lineage (GTDB taxonomy): Bacteria > Myxococcota > Myxococcia > Myxococcales > Myxococcaceae > Archangium_A. The sequence continues at coordinate 70,543 of JAXLYB010000002.1, read as the reverse complement.
GCGGAGTGCCCGCCGACTTCCGCCCGAAGCGCTAACGTCGCGCGCGCCGTGAACCCCGAGCTCCAGCCCGTCGTCTTCGGTCACGCCTTCGAGGCGCTGGTGAAGGCGCTCAAGGACCGCGTGACGCCCGAGCTGCGCGGCGAGCTCAAGAAGCTCGGCGTCGACCTCGCGAAGGTGCAGGCCGCGTACCCGATGGACACGTGGGTCGAGGTGATTCGGCTGACGGGAGAGAAGTTGTTGCCGCGGCTCCCTCCCGCCGAGCGCACGCGGCAGTTGGGCCACCTCTTCATGGAAGGCTTCGTGCAGACGCCGCTCGGTCTGGCCGTGCTCGCCGTGGCGAAGCTCATCGGCGTCAAGCGCACGCTCCAGCGCATGGGCCGCAACTTCAAGCAGGCGACCAACTACCTCGAGGCCGACATCGCCGACCTGGGGCCGAAGTCAGTGCGCATTCGCACCTTCACCAACGAGCGCTACCTCCCGTACACGACCGACCGCACCTCGTTCATCGCGGAGTACCGCCAGGGCCTCCTCGAAGCGGTGCTCACCACGCTCGGCGCGACGGGCACGGTGAAGCTGAGCGCGTCGGACTTCACGAGGCAGGACGTGACGTTCGAGGTGAGTTGGTCGTAGGCCAAAAGGGACTGTCACCTTCGCGCGACACTGTTCCCGGGGGCGGTGATCCACCCGTGCGAGGCCTGCCCTACCTTCGCCGCCCATGAAGCGCTCACTCGTGGCCGTGCTGGTGTCGCTGGTCTCCGTGCTGTCGGCATGCGGGGTCGACCCCGCGGATTCGACGGTCACTCCAGCCCCTTCGGCGTCGACCAACACCGCGCTGGAGACGGCCTTCACCCAGGCCTCGCGCGAGTACCAGGTGCCGGTCGCGGTGCTGAAGAGCATCGCGTGGGTCGAGACGCGGTTGTCCACGCGCGCCAACCTCGAGTCGGGCACGGGCGGCGTGGGCGTGATGCAGCTCAGCCGGCGCGATGGCGTCGACACGCTCGGCCGCGCGGCGGCGCTGACGGGCGTGACCGAAGGGCGCTTGCGCGTCGACTCGGCGGCCAACGTGCGCGGCGCGGCGGCGGTGTTGCGCGCGCTCTTCGACGACGCGCGGCGCTCCCAGCCGGTGCTCGATTCGCAGGAGCTGGGCGACTGGTACGTCGCGGTCTCGTACTACCCGGGCTTCGACTCGGTGGTGGCCTCGACCGACTACGCCGCCGACGTCTTCCTCGCGCTCGAGCAGGGCTTCACGGGCAACGGCGTGGTGCAGGCGCCGCTGGCGAGCTCGTGGCGCACGCACGCGCCGGTCGCGAGCGCGCGGCGTGACGGCGTCGTCGAGTACCCGGGCGCGGTCGGCTGGGTCGCGTCGCCGAACTTCACCTCGGGCCGCAGCACGTACGAGTTCGTGCTGATTCACACCATGCAGGGCAGCTACGCGGGCACGAAGTCGTGGTTCCAGAACCCGAACTCCAACGTGTCGTCGCACTACATCGTGCGCTCGAGCGACGGGCAGATCACCCAGATGGTCGAGCACAAGAACACCGCGTGGCACGCGCAGTGTTACAACGGCCGTTCGGTCGGCATCGAGCACGAGGGTTTCGTGAACGATCCGGCCACCTGGTACACCGACGCGATGTACACGGAGTCCGCCAAGCTCACGCGGTGGATCGCCGATCGCCACAACATCCCGCGCAACCGCTCGCACATCATCGGCCACGCCGAGGTGCCCTCGCAGTGCAACACCGGCGGTCACACCGACCCGGGCAGCGGCTGGAACTGGACGAAGTACATGAACCTGGTGAACGGCTCGACGCCGACCACCACCACCGGCGTTTTGATCGGCGCCATCTACACGGGCGGCAACTCCGCCAACCGCGTCTCGGGCGCGACGGTGACGGTGGGCAGCCAGACGGTCACCACCGGTGCTAACGGCCTGTACCAGTTCACGCTCGCGCCGGGCTCGTACACGGCGACGGTGAGCAAGTCGGGCTTCGCGGGCACCTCGGTGACGCGCACGGTGACGGCGGGCACGCAGACCTGGGGCTCGATGGAGATCAACGCCTCGGCGGCGACCGGCGTGCTGCGCGGGAAAATCTTCGCGTACAACGCGGCCGACCCGACGAACATGAACGTCGCCATCACGGGCGCGACGGTGACCGCGGGCGGGCAGACGCAGACCACGGCGGCCGACGGCGCGTACCTCTTCAACCTCGCGCCCGGCACGTACACGGTGAACGTCACCAAGTCGGGCTACGTCGCGAACCAGGTGTCACGCACCGTCGCGGCGAACGCGACCGTGTGGGGCTCGGTCGGCTTGTCGACGACCAACTCGGCCGACACGCAGGCGCCGATGGTGGCCATCAGCTTCCCGTCGAACATGGCGAGCCTCGACCTCGGGCGCATCGACCTGAAGGGCACCGCATCAGATGACCGCGGCGCGGTGGCGACCGTGAAGGTGGCGCTCAATGGTGGCGCGAGCACCGACGTGCCGGTCACCAACGGCGCGTTCCAGGTCGAGGTGCAGCTGAAGCCCGGCACCAACAGCATCGAGGTGACCGCGGTCGATGGCGCGAACAACACCGGCCGCGCGACGAGCACCGCGACGTTCAACGCGGGCGTGGCGGGCTTCGTGTCGAGCTCGGCGGACAGCTCTCGCCTCGAGGGTGTGTCCATCGAGCTGCGCGAGGCGTCGAGCGGCACCGTGGTGTCGACGGTGATGAGCGACGCGGGCGGGGCGTACTACGCGCCGGTGATGGTGGTGCCCGCGGACTACCTGGTGGTGGTGAAGAAGACCGGGTTCCTCACGCACTCCGAGACGGTGACGGTGCCGGCCGATGCGCGGTTGGCGCTCGACCTGGTGCTGACGCCGGGCATCGACGAGGTCGCGGCCGCGGAGCTCACGTTCGTCGAGCCGGCCGATGAGTCGACGGTGAACGCGGAGACGGTGACCATCTTCGGCACGGTGACGGGCGTGGACCTCATCGGCGTGACGTTGAATGACGTGTCGGCTGAGTTGCTCGGTGGTGGCGGGTTCTCGGCGACCGTGCCGTTGGTCGAGGGGAAGAACGTCATCACCGCGACCGCGACGGCGACCACGGGGCAGACGCTGACGGCGACGCTCACGCTGTATCGGAAGACGGGCGCGACGACGCAGCCGTCGATGGTGAAGGGCGGGTGTGGTGGGTGCTCGGGCGTTGGCGCGGAGCCGCTGCTCGTGCTCGCGCTCGGTGCGCTGTTCGCAAGGCGCCGGCGCTGACGAACTGCGAACTCCCTCTCCTCTTCAGAGGAGAGGGTCGGGGTGAGGAGTGAACCCCCGGAGCGCAGAGTGCGGCTGAACTGAAGCAGAGAGGAAAGCACCACCGCTCGAGGCATGAGCCCGTTGGCGCCTCGATGCTTCACTCCTCACCCCAACCCTCTCCTCCTCGGGAGGAGAGGGAGCTCTTTGTTCTCTACGGCTCGAGGAACTTCGCGTTGTCCTTCGTGCACTGCATCTGCACTTCGTCACGCGTCTTTGGCGCGTAGTACCAGTCGTTCACCTTGCTGCCGTCGCCCTGGGTGCCGATCTCACACCCACCAACGGCCCCGGTCCGCGGGCACGCACCATCGGCCGACACGCCCTGCGCCACCGAGCACGCACCCTTGAACGCCGCTGCGGCGAGCGTCTGCACGCGCTCCTGGCACCGCGGCTCAGGCCCATTCGCGCCGCCATCGCGGAAATCACACGACGACGAGCCGAGCACCCCACCGCAGCCGACCAACGACATCGCTACCAGCCCGAGAACGATTCGCATTCGGCGAAGTGTGCCACGAGCTACCGCGACCACTTCACGACGAAGTGCGCGCCATTCCCCGCGGGCCGGGTCTCACACGACACCTCGCGCGCGCCGACGGCCGTGCACCCCGCGATGAGCATGCCGGCGAAGTGCTCGCCCACGCCGAGCACCTCGCGCGCCTCGAGCCGCGCCTCACCCGGCTCGAACGACACGAGCTTCATGTCGAGGAAGTCGTTGCCGCTCTGGAAGCTGCGGCTGATCCGCTCGAGCCCGCGCTTGAGCCCAATCAGCTTGAGCAGCGGAAAGAGCGCCCGCCCCACGAGCGTCTGCTGAAACCCCTCGATGGCCGCGACGCCGAGCGCCCGCTGCGCCGCGGTGCGGTCACCACCCACGGCCTCGACGCCCGCCTCCAACACCAGCAACCACGTCTTCGCCGGAGTCGCCGCGAGCAACGGCTTGTCCTTGTCGAAGCCGCGCTCGCGCAGCCTCTTCCAGAACGCGGCGTCGACGCGCGGCTCGAGGGCCTTGATCAACCCTTCCATGCCCGCGACGAAGACGACCGGCTCGCTCATGACACACCCACCACGGTGAGCTCGCGCTTCTTCCCGCCCAGCGTCAGCTCGAGCGCGTCATCGGCCTTCTTGCCCACCAGCGCCGCGCCGACCGGAGACGAGGGCGTCACCACCTGCACCCCACCGCTCAGCTTCGTGCCGCCGCCCTCGGGCGCGAGGTAGTAGCGCAGCGCCTGGCCGTCTTCGTCTTCGCACTCCACGAGCGCGCCCGGGCCCGCGACCTTCATCGCCGCGAGGCTCATCGCGCCGAGCGCCGCGAGCCCGGCCTTGAGCGCCTCGATGCGCATCGCCTGGCCCCGCGCGAGGTAGCTCTGCTCGAGCGCGCGGGTGTCCTTGTCGTTCTCGGGCTTGGCCTCTTCGTGCGTCGCGGCGCTGCGCGTGTCGGCGTGCGCGGCCTCGAGCGTGGCGAGCGTCTTCTCGAGCGTGCGGGTGAGCTCGGCCTTGAGCGTCTTCTTGCTCACGGATCCCATGTCCTGGGTCGTTCGCCTTCGGACTGCTCCGCTTCGCTGCGCATTCCGGTCCACGACTGCGTCGCGCGGCTCACGGGTCCCGGAGCTGGGCCTCGAGCAGGTCGCCCGCAATCTTGAGGTAGTTCTCTTCGGTCAACACGCCGACCAGCTTCCCGTCGAGCACCACCGGCAGGCACCCGATGCGGTGCTTGCGCATCAGGTGAATCGCCTCGAGCGTCAGTGTCTGCGGCGAAATCGTCAGCACGTCGCGCTTCATCAACTCCGCGACCGACGCGTCCTTCTGGTTGCCGCCCGCCGCGAGGAAGCGCAGCACCGCGCGGTTGCTGATCAACCCCACCAGGCGGTGTTCCTTGTCTTCGACGGGCACGTACCGCACGCGCTCGCTGGCCATGATGTGCGCCACGAGGTCGACCGGGTCGTCCACCTCGACGGTGAACAGGTCGGTGGTCATGAACTGCTCGATGCGTTGGTACGTGTGCTTCGTCGCGCCTGCTTCACTCAAGTGTGCCAGCTCCCACTCGGAGACGGGTTTGCCCGAGCGCTGCCGCGCGAGCGTCGCTGCTACGAGCGCCGAGGCCCGCTGGCCCGCGCTCCCTTCGTCCTTCATGCGGTGGAGCGAGTTGGTCAGCCACCGCGCCCCGGTCTTCCCGCTGCGCACCCGCTCCTCGATGATGTGCAGGTAGCGCTTGATGTCGCTCTCGTGGACCTTGCGCGTGCGCAGGCCCGCCTCGGCCGCCGGCAGCAGGGTGTCGAGCACCAGGCGCTGGGCGTTGATTTCCTCGCCGTCGAGCCAGTGCAGCGGCGCCACGTAGCCCTCGCGCGCCGCGGTGTAGAAGTTGCCCGCCGCGTGGTCGAAGTCGATGTGCCGCGTGATGTCTTCGTACTTGCGCGAGAACTCCACCATCATTCCGCACCAGAACGCGGCGTTGGCGATCTCGTCGGCGACCGAGGGCCCCGACGGCATCACGCGGTTCTCGATGCGCAGGTGCGGCTTGCCGTCGATGATGCCGTAGCAGGCGCGGTTCCACCGGTAGATGGTGCCGTTGTGCAGGCGCAGCGCCTTGAGCTGCGGCGCGCGGCCCTCGTCGAGCACCGCCATCGGGTCTTCGTCGAGGTCGGTGCCCACCAGCGCCCGGTAGCGCGCGATGTCTTCGCGGAAGATCTCGGTGATGCTCTTCTCGATGAAGCGCGTGCCGAACGTGACGCGCGCCGTGGCGTCGCGCAGGAACTGGGTCTTGGTGCGCGTGTCGACCGACTGCTGGAAGAGCGCGATGCGCGTCTCCGACCACAGGCGCTTGCCGAACAGCAGCGGCGAGTTGCACGACACGCTCATCAGCGGCGCGGCGAGCACCTGCGCGAGGTTGTACTGGCGCGCGAAGTCGTCGGCGTCGACCTGCAGGTGCACCTGGAAGCTCGAGTTGCACGCCTCGACCATCACCGAGTCGTGCGAGATGACCAGCTCGTCGAGGCCGCGAATGCTGATCTCGAAGTCGCTGCCGCGCAGCTCGTGCACCGCCCGCGAGAGGGCGAGGTAGCGCGGCGAGGGCACCATGTTCTCGAGGCCGAGGTCGGCCTTGCGCATGGTGGGCAGGATGCCGATCAGCACCGCGTGGAGGTTGAGCGCCTCGGCCGCGTCACGCGCCTTCTGCACCAGGTGCGTCATCTGCTGCTCGAGCCGCGAGAAGCCGTCGCCGCCGAACTGGTGCGGGTCGGCGTTCATCTCGAGCTGAAAGGCGCCCAGCTCGGTCGTGAAGTGCGGGTCCTTGAGGGCCTCGAGCATCCGCAGCGCGCCGGGCGCCGGGAGGTAGCTCGGGTCGGTGAGGAACATCTCCTGCTCGGCGCCGATGCGGTGGGTGCTCTTCTCGAAGCGCCCCTCTTCGAGCATGCGCTCGAGCGCCCGCAGGTCGGCGAGCACGGCGCGGATGAACGCCCGGCTCGAACGCGCGTTCTTCTCGACCTCGATTTCCTTGTGAGCCCGCGTGGTCTCGGTACCCATGACCCTCCCGGCCGTGTGCTCCAAGCATCGCACAGTGTAGAAGCGGCGCCATGCGAACCTCGGTCTCGTTTTCGGTCCTGGCGGCGGCGCTCGCGTTGGCGCTCGCCAGCGGCTGCACGCCCGCGTCGTACTATTACAACTTCGACATCACCGACCCGGGGGCGCGCAACCTGACCAAGCCCGGGGAACGTGACGTGTACGACACGCCCGAGTACCGCGCGGAGCTGCTGGTCGACCCCGCGAACTTCGAGTCGGTGTTGCTGGTGCTGACCAACTACACGACCCAGCCCATCGAGGTGCAGTGGTCGCAGGTCACCATCGTGGGGCCTGATCAGATCGCCCACACCATCCACCCCGATGACGTGGTGGCGCGGCTCGAGCCGAACACCAAGGTGCGCGCGCGGCTCATCACCTTCTCGCTGCCCACGCTCGGCGCGGCGGCGACGTCGTACGACCAGGCGATGTTCGAGCTGCTGGTGCCGATGTGGGTGAAGGGCAAGCAGCAGGACCTGCGCATGCACCTGCGGGCGCACGCGATGAAGCTGTAGCTCCGGGGTGGTTGGCGTGATGTCGGACCCGGCTGGTAGGGTGGTCCTCATGGAACCGACGGACCTCACCGTGAAGATCCTCCAGGAGATGCGCGACGACATGCGCCAGATGAAGTCTGGCCAGGACGCGCTGCGGGAAGAGATGCGTCAGGGACGCGAGCTCGCCGAGCGTCGGTTCGAGGCGATCGAGACGGCGCTGCGTGACCTCGCCGAACAGATGGTCATGGTGAGCCGCGGAATCAAGGTCGCGATCGAGGCGCGCTCGAACACCGAGGGGCGCCTCGATGATCACGAGCGTCGGCTGCGCGCGCTCGAGACGAACGCACACTGAGCCTACGGCACCATCTCGTTCAGGTACTTCGGCAGCATGTCCCGCCACGTCATCCAGTCGTGGGGCGTCTGCTTGCCCCACGAGTCGACGCGGTTGGGGATGCCCTTGCTCCCGAGCACGCGCGCGAGGTTCCACGACTCGCTGATGTCTTCGGCCTTGCCCTCGCCCGACGGGATGAGGATGAACCGCGTGCGCAGCTTCTCGAGGTGCGGCCCGCTCAGCGTGGGCACGAAGTGCAGCGGCGAGCTGACCCAGAACTCGTCGACGAAGTGATCAGCCGACATGAAGCGGCGAATGTCGAAGGTGCCCGACATCGCGATGCACTTGCTGAACACGTCGGGGAAACGGCAGATGACCGCCGCCGCGTGGAAGGCGCCGATGCTCGCGCCGGTCGAGATGACCTCGATGTTCTCGTTCTGGCAGTCCTTGCGAATCGCCGGCACCAGCTCGTGTCGCACGTACTGGTGGAACTGGTTGAGCACCCACTGGCGGTGGAGCCCGCTGCCCTCGCGCTGCACCATCGCCTGGCCGGCGACCGAGTCGCACGAGTAGAGCTTGATGCGCCCCGCGTCGATGAGCGGGCCGAGCACCTTCACCATCAAGAAGCGCTCGATCTCCTCGCAGTCGCCGCCCGCGGTGGGGAAGCACAGCACCGGCACGCCGTACGTGCCCCAGCGCACCATCGACACGTCTCGCTGCAGGCGCTGCGAGTACCACTTCGCCGTCGTCTTCACGTCGCTCTCCTCAGGCCTTCTGATCAGCGCGCCACTGCTGAATGCGCTTGAAGAAGAGCTCGGTGAACGGCTCGACCTCGTGCGCGGGGAACAGCGCGGCGGTCTTCTTGCGAATCGCGTCCTTCGCGTCGTTGGTGGCGAAGAATTCCCACGCCACCTCGTCGAGGTGCTTCAGGTGCGTGCCGCAGAAGTCTTCGAACTCGTCGGCCTGCAGGATCTTGCGGGACAGCGCGCCGTACTTCTTGAGCTTCTCGTCGTACGGCAGCGCTTCCTTCGCGATGGCGTAGAACGGTTCCCAGTCGAAGGCCTTGCGCATCGGCCGCTTGGTGGTCGCGGTGAAGATGGCCCACTTGAGGTACGCCTTCACCAGCCAGGGGAAGTGGTAGTGCAGCGAGGTGACCTGCGAGTCGGGGCAGGGGTTGGCGAAGTCGATGGGGTACCACACGCCGTCCTTCGCCGAGCGCAGCGCCTCGCACGAGTTGAAGTCCCACCCGAAGAAGGCGTTGATGGTGAGCGTCGTGTCGCGGAGCACCTGCGCGTCTTTCGTCGCGAGGAACTCGTTTTCCTTCTTCATCGTGTAGCGGTCGTGCAGCGGCGCCGCGGGGTCGTAGAACACGCAGTGCGTCTGCGGGCCGAACCCGATGCAGCGCACGAAGCGGTCGTACGGGTCGACGGCCTTCTGGAGGTGCATCACCAGCGTGCCCGACTCGTCGTAGGCCTTCTTGAGCGCGGCCTCGTCGGCGATGCGGGTGACGCCCTTCCACCCGCCGCCGTCGTACGGCTTCATGAACAGCGGGTAGCCGATCTTCTTGCCGAGCGCGGCGAGGTCGAAGAGCTGCGCGTACTGGCGCAGCGTGGGCTTCAGGTCGGGCAGCGCCTCGTACGACTTGGGCGGCACCATCCACGTCTGGGGAATGGGCATGCCCAGCGCCATCATCGCGGCGTACGAGGTGTGCTTCTCCATCGACTGCACCGACCAGGGGTTGTTGAACACGTACAGCCCGTTCATCAACACGCCCTTCTTGATCCACTCGCGCGTCACGTCGTACCAGTGCGTGAGCCGGTCGATGACCACGTCGTATTTGACGGGCTGCGCGAGGTCGAAGGGCTCGATGCTCACCCGCTCGACGTGAAAGTCGACGGTGTCGCCCTTCCACGGAATGCGAAGGGCCAGCCGCTTCATGATGTGTTCGAAGCAGGCGGGCCAGCAGATGTCAGCGCCGAGCGACAGGCCAATGGTGCGGGTCACGTTCGCCACGGGCGAGATGCTAACCCGAAGGTCGCGATCAACGAGGAGGAATGCCGAAGCGGGCCGTCACGGCGCAGTCGGGTTGAGCGATGGGGCCCACGCAGCAAGTGTAACGGACCCTGTTCGCCGGCCGCCGCAGCCGGTTGAATGACGGCATGCGCTGCGTGGGCTGTGACGCCCGGTGGGACCTCGGGGCCTGGACCTGGGGCTGCAGGATCTGCAGCGGCGCTGCGCTGATTCGGCCGTGTGAGTGCCTGGCCCGGTGTGGGTCGCAGGCCCACCGCGCGGTGATGGACTCGAACGACCTGCGGCAGGGGCACTGGGTCGGCGGCTGCGCGTTCTCGATGGCCGAGGCGATGCGGTGGCAGCAGCTCAGCAACGCGGTGGCGCGGCTCGGGCGCGAGCGGCTCGACGTGGTGCGGGAGGAGCTGGTGCGCGAGCAGACCGCGCACGATGCGTACTGGGCCGCGCACCCCGCGGGGCCGGCGCGGCTGCAGGTGCTGTGCGATGAGCTGGGCGCGCGCGAGCCCGGGTGGTCGGCGCGGGCGGTGGCGGGTGTGGTGTTCGAGCGATGAGCCACGAGCACCTGCGCCGCGCGGAATCAGCCGCCATCTCGCCCGATGACCGCACGCGCCTCGAGGGCAAGGTCGAGTTGCTCGAAGACGGGGTGGCGCTGCTCGCCTCGGCGCGCGCGGCGCTGGAGCGAGAGGTGCAGTCGCTCGACGACCCGGGCACCTTGCGCGAGCTGGCGCGCACGTGGCCGGAGCTCGAGCGGGCGCTCGCGGCGGTCGACGCGTTGCCTGATGGAAGCGGGGGCGAGTTGAGTGCGCTGGTGCGCCATGAACGAGAGGCGGTGCGCGCCGCGTTGGCCCGTCGCGTCTCCGGCACGTTGCGATTCGAGGTCTCGCTGGTCCGTGCTGCGGAGGACATCGTCGAGAGCCGAACTCCGCCCGGGCCCGCGGAGACGCGATTTCGCCAGAGCCGCGTCGCGGCAGAGGTCTCGGCGCTCTTTGGCGGGCTCGCCATCGGGGCGTACGTGCTGGCGATGCTCGCGTTCTCCGACGACGCCGGGAGGCACCCGAGCTCGTGGGTGGTGGGGCTGTTGATCATCGTCGCCACGCTGGTCAGCGCCCGCGGGCGCTCGCCGTGGTCGCTGCATGCCGATGGCTTCTTCGCGCGCGGCCGCCGGTGGCCCTGGTCGGAGGTCACACTCGGCTCGGGGCGGCGCAGCACCCTCGCGAGCGCGCGCTTCGGCGACGTGGAGGTCGAGGGGGATGACGTGGTGCGGCTGGTGCGGCTGCTGCAGAGCCCGACGCTGCGGGGGCTGTCGCGCACGCCGGTCGGCGCGTGGCGACGGCAGGGCGGCCACTACAGCATCGAGGGAGAGCAGGCCGCGTTGACCATTCCCTCGGGTGAGATTGATCGCGTGTGTCTCGCGCTCGGTGCGCGCGAGCCCGTCAGCGCAGAGGATCTGTGCACCGTGCTCGCGCACCTGCCGGAGGAGCGGTTGCGCGAGGTCGGGCAGCAACTGGCCGAGCAGGACCTCGCAGCATGGCGAGACGCACCCCCTCTCCCCGCGGGGAGAGGGTCGGGGTGAGGGGAGACGCGTGTACAGCCGGAAACATGCGTAACAGGTGAGGCCGGCGGCGAACGGTCAGCAGCACATCGTTGGTCCCGAGGTCTCCGCGCGCGCCGTGCTGGGCTTTCCCCTCACCCCAACCCTCTCCCCAGGGGGAGAGGGGGCAGGGAGCGGGCTTGGCGACCACGCTGATCAGCGACTGCCACCTGCATTCATCGCTCCGCCGGCCGTGCTGGATCTTCCCCTCACCCCAACCCTCTCCCCCTCGGGGGGAGAGGGGGCTCAGCCTGCGGTGACGATGCCGCCCTTCACCTGCAGCCACTTCGTCTCACCGCCCGCCGCCGCGCGCACCAGCTCGGCGTCAGTCGTCGTGAGCAGCGTCTGCGCGCCCGACTCGGCGAGATAGTTCATCAAGAACGCGTTGCGCTCGGGGTCGAGCTCGCTCGACACGTCATCGAGCAGCAAGAGCGGCAGGAAGCCGTTGTGCGCCGCGAGGTTCTCGATCTCCGCCACCTTCCACGCCAGCACCAGCGCGCGGCTCTGGCCCTGGCTCGCGTACGCGCGCGCTGACTTCTCACCCAGCGTGATGTCGAGGTCGTCGGCGTGGGGCCCGACGGAAGTGAAGCCGCGCTCCACGTCGCGCGACAGCCGCTCGTCGAGGCGCGCGAGCATGCGCTCGGCGAGCTCCGGTTCCGAGGCCATGTTGAACTGCAGCCCATCGCCCAGGTGCGACGGCTCGTAGCCGAAGCTCGCCTCGAGCGGGCTGCGCCCGATGCGCTGGAACGCCGCCTGCGCCCGAGCCCCCAGCGCCGTCAGCAGCGCGCGCCGCCGCACCCACAGCCGGGCGCCGAGCCGCGCGAGCGTCGCGTCCCACGCCTGCAGGTGGCTCATCGGCGCGCGGTCCTTCAGCAGGCGGTTGCGGCTCTTGAGCGCGCGGCCGTACTCGCGGTTCTCGTCGAGGTACGCCGGCACGAGGTTGAACACGCTGCGGTCGAGGAACGCGCGGCGCCCGTCGGGGCCGCCCTTCACCACCGAGAGGTCATCGGGCGTGAAGGCCACCACCGACACGCCGCCGAAGTACGCGTCGAGCGACGCCGCGCGCTTGCCGTCGACGAACGCGGTGCGCCCGCCGGGAATCACCTCGACGCTGATTTCCCGCTCGGCGCCCGAGAGCAGGAAGCGGCCGGTCACCGTCGCCGAGGGCTCGCCGAAGCGCACCAGTTCCTGGAGGCGGTTGGCGCGCAGCGGCTTGAGCGTCGCCAGGAAGTAGAGCGCCTCGAGGAGGTTGGTCTTGCCCTGGCCGTTCTGGCCCACCGCGATGGTCGCGCGCGCCGACGGCTCGAGCGTCAGCGGCTCGAGGTTCCTGAAGTGCTTGCAGGTGAGGGACAGCAGCCGCACGCGCCCTCGTTTACTCCGCTCGCCGCGCGCGCGCCGAGGAGTATAGAGCCCGCCCGTGTCGGCCCTCGCTGCCAGCCTCCTGTTCCTGATCGCGGCCGCGCCGGGGAGCGACGAGTTCAAGCTCGGCATGAGCCGCTTCAACGTGGTCGGCCAGCCCGCCGAGAAGGCGCAGCTCTTCAGCGAGCACCTCGCCACGCGCCTGCTCGAGCGCGGCGTGCGCGTCGCCACCCCGAAGGACCTCGAGGCCGTGATGGGCTTCGAGCGCCAGAAGGAGCTGCTGGGCTGCAAGGACGAGGCGTGCTTGCTCGAGCTGGCCGGCGCCATCGGCGTGAAGGAGCTCATCACCGGAGAGGTCGCCAAGCTCGACGACGGCTACCAGGTGGTGGTGAAGGTGCTCGTCGCGCAGAACGGCAAGGCGCGGCTGGCGAAGTCGCGCACCGTGTCGACCGAACGCCAGGTCTTCCTCGTGCTCGATGAGTGGTCGTGGGCCATCGCCGGCCAGGCGCCCCCGAGCCGCTCGCTCGCACCGTTGATTCCCATGGGCCTCGGGGTGGGCCTCGCGGGCGTGGGCGTCGGCTTCGTCATCAGCGCCAACCTCACGCTCGCCTCGCTGCAGCGGCGCGGCCCCGACGCGCTCTCGTACGCCGACGCGATGCTCGCCGCGCAGACCGGCCCGCGGGACCAGTGGCTCGGTGTCGGCTTCCTCGCGGGTGGCGCCGTCGCGCTCGCGGTCGGGGCGCTGTGGTTTGCGTTGGCGCCGTCTCCGCTCGAGGCGCCGAGCGCGTGGCTGGTGCCCGTGCCGGGTGGGCTCGCGCTGGGAGGTGCGTGGTGATCAGCGCCTCGTCTTTCGCGTCGGCGCGGTTTGTGTTGGCGCCATCTCCGCCTGTGCCGCGCGGCCTCGCGCTGGGAGGTGCGTGGTGAAGCGCGCGCTCCTCTTCGCGCTGGTGCTCGCGGGTTGCGACTTCTCAGGCGCGTTTCGCGACTACTGCGCCGAGACCGGCCGCTGCGATGGCGGCACCGAGGTCGGCGGCGGTGCGGGCGGCGGCACCGCGACGGGTGGCGGCACCGCGATGGGTGGCGGCACCGCGATGGGCGGCGGCACGGCGATGGGCGGCGGCACGGCGATGGGCGGCGGCACGGCGACGGGCGGCGGCACGGCGACGGGCGGCGGCATGGCGACGGGTGGCGGCGCACCAGACGCGGGGCCTGATCCCCTCGCAGGAGCTGGCCAGGGCGACGGCGGCGTCATGCCCGGCTGCTTGTTCAACCGCTTCAACATCGGCGGCTTCACCAGCGGCGAGGTGAACGACTGCATCCAGCTCTCGTTGCAGGCACTCAAGCCCGACCCGCCGGGCGGCGGCGACGTGTTCTGCAACCTCCCGATGGACTACGTCGCGGTGCCCGACCCGGGCTTCGCATACTTCGGCAACTTGAGCTGCAACCAGCCTCCGACCGCGAGCGACGCGTCCGCGGTGAAGACGAGCCGCTTCGGCACCTTCCGCTGGTACGCGGGCGTGACGAACCAGGGCTTCACCATCAGCACCCGCGTCCAGACCTTCACCGCGCAGGCGACGCTCTTCCTCGACGCGGGCACCTTCTTGAAGCCCGGCCAGTGCAATTTCCTCGAGGTGAGCGCGACCGGCCTCGGCATGCCCGCTCCGGCGGCGGCGAACACCAACCCGACCACGACGCTGCGCCAGGGCGGCATGGGCTTGTCGAACTGCGGCGCGAGCGGTTTCCGCGCGGGCGACAGCTCGTACTTCCTCGGGGTGGACCCGCCGATGAGCGCGACCGCGGTGACCGTGCAGCTCTCGGGGGCGCTCTTCCTGAACTCGGTGAACGTGAACGTGCCGATGTGCAAGGCGGGTGGCGTCACGTGCGGGGCGGCCGAGGAGTGTTGCTCCGAGATGTGCCAGACCACCTGCCTATGACGAGAGTCCTCGGGGCGCTGCTGGTCGTCGCGTGCGGGTGCACTCCGCCGGCGCCTGACCCCGCGGTCATCGAGGCGCCGCAGGGTGGGGTCGCCATTCGCCGGGAATTGATGCGGGTGAGCACCCCGAAGCCGCCGCCCAACCCGCTCACCGGCGCCGCGACGCCCGACGAGCTCGACGCGGTGACCGTGGTTCGCTACCGCGTCGACACCGGCACCGCTGCCCCGCGGCCCGCGCGCGCCATCGTGGTGCTGATGCCGGGCTTCCTCGGCGGTGCGGGCTCGTTCGACGCCCTCGCGCGGGCCATCGTGCGCCGCTCGAGCGCGGAGGCCGCGCTGGAGGCGTGGGCCATCGACCGGCGCTCCAACGGGCTCGAAGACCGCGCGGGCATCGACGCGGCGCTGGCGGCGCAGAACGCCGGCCTCATCGGCAGCTACTACGTCGACCGCACGCCGCTGGCCGACGGCACGACGTTCCCCGGCTTTCACACCCAGGACGAGCTGGCCTTCGAGTCGGAATGGGGCCTCGTCTCGACCATCGATGATCTGCGCGCGGTGCTCGCGCTGGTGCCGGCCGACCAGCGTCGCGCGCGCGTGGTGCTCGCCGGCCACTCGCTCGGAGCGGCCATCGTCTCGGCCTTCGCCGCGTGGGACTTCGACGGTGCCCGCGGCGATGACGAGCTCGCGGGGCTGGTGCTGATCGACGGCGTCACTGGCTCGCCCGGCCAACCCTTCACGCTGACGCGCGACGAGTACGAGACCACCGGCCTGTCGGGCGGCATGTTCGGCGGAGCGAAGCCCCAGCTCGCGCAGGTGCGCGCGACGTCGCGGTTCTTCGCGTTCCCGCTGCTCGACGTGAAGCTCTTCCCCGTCAGCGTGGGCACCGCGCTGCGCGCGACGTGGAACCCCGACGCGGTGGAGGTCGACCGCCCGCGGCGCGAGGCGCTCGAGCTGCTCTTCCTCTCGAGCAACCTGCCGCGCATGACCAACCGCGCCGCGTTCGGGTTGGCGTTCGACGCCACGACGTGCCCCGTCTCCATCGCCGCGGTCAACGCGGGCGCGACCGACGGGCCGCTCGTGCCCGCGACGCCGCTGTTCGGCAGCGACCCGGTGCAGAAGCCGGCGCCGAGCACCCAGACCTTCACGTGGAAGGAGTTCGACCAGCTCTCTCCGCCCGAGCCGACGTCGCTCTCGGAGTTCGCGCTCACGTGGACACGCCCGGGCGCAGACTTTGGTGAGTGGTACTTCCCGATGCGGTTGGCGCTCGACTCCGCGCTGGCCTCGACGCTCACGCTCGCGCCCGGCGACTGGCCGGTGACGGGCTACGGCGTGCGCGCGACGCGCGGCCGCGAGCTGGCCGTGCCGGTGCTGGCCGAGGCGGCGGGCATTCTGAAGGGCGACGTCACCGCCTACGACGGGCTGCGCGACCTGATGGCGCCGGTCGGTGCGGGGCGGCCGAACGAGGGGCGCACGCGGTCCGAGCCCGAGGGCTTTCGCGCGGTGTCGAACCCCGGCTTCTCGCACCTCGACCCGCTCGCGGGCGCCGACCTGCCCGGCACCGAGGTGCGCGCGTGGTTCGACGTGGTGGTCGACTTCGCGAAGGCGAACACGCCAGCGGGTGGCGTGGTGGTGCCCAGGCGCTGATCAGTGAGGCTGATCAGCGCTCGTACGCGCCGACCTGCATCACCAGGTTGGGCGTGAAGACGAAGAGCTTGAACTGGTGCGTGCCGCCGTCGAGCGGCACGTCCTGCACGAAGAGCTTCCCTTCGGTCTGGTCGCCCTTCATCCACGGGCGGCCGCCGTCGGGCAGCACGATCTCGTGCCATTCCATCGGGCGGTTGAGGCCGCCGTCGGGGAAGTGGTTCTGCAGCTTCCCCCTGGCGTCGGTGTCCCACCGCGCGACGTAGAGGCCAGTGGTGGCGAGCGCGACGGGCCAGCCGCCGAAGTTCTCGTAGTCGATGAGCGAGACGGTCTCGGTGTCGTCGCCGGGAATCGATTCCGCGAGCTGGTAGCCGCCGGGCAGCGTGAAGATGCGGCCATCGCTGAAGCCCACGCGTCCCAGCGCGCTCTTCTCGCGGTCGAACCACACCTCGAGCGGCTCGCCGCCGGCGATGTTCAGGGGCCGCGAGGTCCACCGCGGGGGCGTGCCGCCGAACTTCCACTCGTAGACGTTGCGCGAGGTGACGAGGTACCCGCGGGCGCGCGTGAGGCCATCAGTGCCCAGCGGCGTGCGCTCGAGCGCGAGGCTGCGAATCGGCACCGACGGCTCGGGAATGAGCTCGGGCGTGAGGTCGAAGGTGTCGCCCAGCGACGGGCCCTCGGGGTCCTTCACGAAGTAGAGGCCGTCGTCGGCGGCGACGAAGAGCGCGCGCAGGCCGCCGTCTTGCGAGTACGCCTCGCCGCCGATGCTCGAGCGAATGTCGTCACCCGCGGCGGTCGTGAGGTGCGGGCCGAACTCGATGAGCGGGTCACCGGTGGTGTCGTCGACCGAGGCGCGGGTGAGCAGGCCGTTGTTCTCGATCACCCAGCCCGGTGCGCCGCGCACCGGCGCGATGATGCGCACGTCCTGCGCGGCCCCGAAGCCCTCGGAGAGGTTGATGCGGCGGAAGCCCATGGGGAGCCCCGCCTTGAAGTCGTCGGTGGCCGCCGCCGGGTAGCGGTCGGTGAGCACGCCCAGCAGCGGCGGCGCGTCGTTGAGAATGGGCAACTCGAAGACGTGGGTCGGCACGCGCTCGAGCGCGACCGGGAGCACCGAGGAGAGCGTCTCGCCGCGCCACAGCTCGCCGTTCTTCCCGCCCACGGCGACCCCTTCGAGGATCGCTGCGCCAACCAGCCGCGGACCTCCGTCGGGCCCGGGAGCCGTCGCGAGCTGCGCCTCGTCGAGCGGGAAGTCGAGCTCGGTCGACAGGCACGGCTGGCGACCGGTCGCGCCCACTGCACCTTCGACGCGGTGGAGCGTGCGGTCGCCGGTTTCCTTCGAGCGGCACAGCACCTCGACCGCGAAGCCCAGGCGCGGCGGCACGGGCGTGGCGAGCTCGATGCTCTCGTCGGCTCGACACGGCTGGCACTGCGGCCACGCGGGCGAGAGCAGGTGGTAGCTCTTGGTGGGGTCGACGTCGACGAACCACGCGGCGATGTCGTCGTCGCCGACCTGCTCGACCAGCAGCGTGTTGGCGTCGTTGAGGCGGAACTTCGCGCGGCCCACGCTGGCGCGGGTGGTGACGAGGTCGAAGCCACCGTCGTTGTCGCCGATGAAGAGCCCGTTGGTGGTGGTGACGATGGGCGTGAAGGTCCGCCCGGTGGCCAGCATCGCGACGTCGAGCGCAGTGCCCATGAAGCCGCTGCCAAGCGACACTTCGGCCACCGTCGGCATCCCGCCGTCGACGCCGATGGTGAGCTCCGACAGCTCGTTCATAGTGTTGACCCGCAGCACCACGGGTTCCTCGACCGGGAGCCGCGGCGGGCCGTCGTTCGAACCGCGAATGTGCCGCGCGGTGATCCCCGTGGGGATGGTGTTGATCATCAGCGTCGGTCCGACGCGCTTCTGCACGATGATCTGCCCGTTCGCGTCGAGCCCGATGATGACGTCGCTCGCTGACGGGCCGGCCCCGAGGGTGGCGGCGAAGCCGTCGTCGAGCACCGTCCACGCGGGCGAGCGCGTGACCCGGTCGAGCCCGCTCACCTCGAACCAGGAGCCGTCGGCGAGCTGCACGAAGGCGCCGTCCTTCTCGGCCTTGCGCACCACCGCGATGATGGGCTGATCGAGCGTCACCGGGTGCAGCGGCACGAACTCACTGTCTTCGAAGGTGGGAATCGTCGCCGGGCCCTCGAAGCGCGGGCCTTCGTAGATGAACGGGTGGCACAGGTTGTCGGTGCCGCACACGTCACCGCTCACGCACACCGCGTCGCGCGCGCCCGGCCCCTTCGAGAAGTCACAGGGGAAGGCGTTGCCCTTGTCGAAGAACACCCCGGTGCACGCGCCGAGCGCGACGACGAGGCCCAGCACCAACCACAGTCCGCGGCGGATCATCAGAAGAACCCTCCGGCGAGCGCGAGGCCCGTGGGCGTGGGCACCAGGCGCAGGGAAATCCTCGCCCGCGCGTCTTCGGGCGGCATGAGCCACACCCCCAGGCCCACCAGCAGCGCGCCCGCGGCCATCACGCCGATGCCGACGATCTTCTGCACGGTGAGCTGCTGCTGCTGCTGCACGTAGAAGGTGCGGGGCCGCAGGTTGATGCCGCTGCAGCGCCCGTCAGGCTGCGGGCCGCCCGGGCAGAGCTCGTCGTTGAGCTGGCTTTCCTTCGAGAGGGCGAGCACCTCGACCCCGCCGCCGGAGAGCAGCGTGACGCCGCCGACCGCGAGCAGCGTGATGGGCAGCGCGCGCGAGGGCGGCGGAGGCAACGGAGAGCCGGTCGCTTCCGACGCGGCGTACGGCACCAGCGCGCGGAGGTCTTCGAGGGTGCCGGCGAGCTTGCTGCTGCGGCTGGCGGTCTGCGACTTCTCGGTGTCGATGAGCTGCAGCGTCAGCTGGTACGCGCTGCCGACCTTCGCGAGCTGGCCCGACAACACGAAGCGCGCCGAGATGAGCTTCACCACGTCGGCGCTGCACGCCAGCGTGTCGCTCGCGCACGCGCCGAGCAGCTGGCGCTGACGTTCCACGCCGAGAATGGTCTGGATGTCGCGCGGGCCGACGACCTCGAACAGGCCGCGCGCGGCGAGGTAGGTCACCACCGCGTCGCCGATGGCCTGCGCCTCTTCGGGCAGCGCCTTCTGCGCGGCGAAGTCGGTCACCACCAGGCGCGGCTTCTCGGTCTTCGGGGTCGACGGGGCGGGCTGCGCGAGTGTGCTCGAGGCGAGCAGCGTCGAGGCCAGCAGTGCCACAACCCCGAGCGGGGGGCGGGCTCCAGAAACCAGAACGGGCATGGGCTGCACCGTAGTCCGCGCGGGCGCACGTTGCGGTGCAATTGCACGCGCCTGCCGGGGCTGCCCCGGTTGCGCAGGTTGCGCACGTCATGCCCGTGTCACGCCCCGTGGTGGCGCGGATCTGCGTGGGCGAGCGGGTTGCTGTGGGAGCGGGACATGACCCCACTCCTCCTCGCGCTCTCGTTGTCGGTCGCCGCTGCGCCCCAGCCCTCGCTCTTCGAGGAGGCGGGCGAGGTGAGTGACTGTGTCTCCGACTGTCTCGCGCGCCGGCCCGCGCCGCCGGTCGAGGACGACCCCGCGCTGAAGACGTGGCAGCGCACGCACGGCGAGCTGTCGTTCGGCTACCTCGGGCAGTGGACCGACGAGACCGTGCGCGGCCTCGAGCTGACGCCCAGTGACTCGAACCCCGCGGTGGCCGGCAGCGTGACCGAGCCGTTCCTCGGGCCTCCGTTTCGCTCGTCGGTGCTCGCGGGCGCGACGCTGGAGTCGCGGCTGGTGACCAACGGCATTCGCGTCACGACTGGCGTGCGGTTTCCGTTCATCAACTTCAGGCCGTCGAGCTCGGCGCAGTCGGTCGTGTTGTCAGACGGGCTGAGCCACGACGTGCTGGTGCGCTCGGTGTCGATGTGGGACCTGCGCACCGGCATCGGGTACGAGTTTCCGTTTCGGCACGTGACGCCGTTCCTCGACGTGCTCGGTGACTTCGAGCACCTCACGACTCAGTTGGTCATCGATGGGCAGCCGGCGACGTACAAGGGCACGGCGTTCTCGCTCGGTGGGCGCGTCGGGGTGCGGGTGCAGGTGAAGCACGCGTTCCTGGCGTTCGCGGTGGAGGCGACGGCGCTGGGGCCGGTGCGTCTGGGTGGCTCGGCGCAGCTCGGGGTGGGCTTCTGAGGTCGAGCGGGACGCTGATCAGCCTCGAGGGTGGCGGGCGTGCTGGTGGCCTGAGGCCGTGCCGAACAGCGCAGGTGCCCCTCGCTGCGGGCCGTGACTCGTTCACTCAGTCGTCGTTCGGGTCACCGGGTAGAGAAAATGCTCTGGGAGAACAACTTCTCTGCCCAGCGACCTCGACCGCGGTGCGGATAACGCTGCCACAGCCCATTTTCCGCACCCGCGTCGGCCCCACCGTGCGTGAACTTCGCTCGCAGTCGAGGGGCTGCTCGCGCGGTGCACGGCCGAGACCCGTCACCCCCGCGTCCCCTGAGGCCTGCCGCGCCTCGACGCTTCCGGCGGCGCGCGCTGGAAACGTCACACGCACGCAGCGCTCAGCCGGTGATTCGCCCGCGCACGAAGTCGACCGCGCGGCCCAGCTCCGGCTCACGGCGCGGCGACTCGTCGGGCCCCCCCACGGTCACCTCACCCCCGGCGTAGCCACCGACGACGAGCGCCGCGCCGACGCCGCCCGAGACGCGCGTCTGGTGCCGGTCGACGTCGTACCCAGCCTCGAAGTCGGCCTTCACACCGACGCCCATCATCCCCATGCCGCGCACTCCGACGCCCGCGGCTTCCTGGCTGCCATCCACCACCGCCCAGCGCGCCTCACCACCACCGCGCGCGCCGGCGAAGAGGTCGACGTTCGCGCCGGTGACGCTGCCCACCTGCGCGCCCGCCTCGGCGACGCCGCCCCACAACCCCTTCACGGTGTGCTCGTGCTTGAGCTGGCGCCCGTCGCCCAGGTCTTCGCGCGTCACCGTCTTCTCGGTGAACTCGGCGCCGGCCTGCACGTGCGCCTTCACACCATTCACCGTGCCCGCGAACGCCGACACGCTGCCCTCGACGCCGAGCTTCACGGCCACCGAGTCGGAATCACCGTTGGCCTTCACCTTCGTCTGCGATTCCTTGATGCCCGCGAACGCGTCGGCGCCCGCGCTCACCACCGTCGCCGCGCGCTGCGTGAACGCGTGCCCCCGCACGCCCGCCAGGCCGTGCTGGCCCTCGACGTCGAACGAGCGGCCGCGCGTGAACGTGACGTCGTGCGTGAGGCGACCGGGCCGATGCGCGCCGGCGTCGTAGAGCGTGGGCGCGTGCTCGAAGCTGTCGGCGACGACGGCCGGCGTCGACTTCAGCGTCTCGACGGCCTGCTCGGTCTTCTGCTCGACGTTCTGCGTGGCGGTCTGCACTGCGGTCGACACCTTGTTGGTCAGCGAGCCGATGAGGGACATGGAGTTGCTCCTGTTCGAGTTGGTGGAGGCCTCGAGGGCCTTCATCAACAGACGCGCAGGAGCGCGGAAAACAGGCTCAAAAACCGTGGTTCCGGCAGGTTACGGCTTTGCTTCGAGCTCTTTCCGGCGGTCGGCGACCTCGTCGAGCGTGCTGCGGTCGGAGAGCTTTCCAGCACCCGCCAGGGCCTCGAGCCGCTGGTGCGCCAGCGCGATCCACCGTCGGGCGCTGACGAGGTCGTCGGGCCGCTTCTCCTTCTCCGCGCGATCGGCGAACAGGTCGGCGACGAGGGCCTCGTAGCTGGCGAGCTTGGTGGCGAGCACGGTGTCGTTGGGATCTTTCGCCGCGAGCTGCACCGCGGCGGCGTTCACCGCGTCGGCGTCGGCGAGCCCCTCATCGAAGCGCTCGAGGTGCTCGAGGCACTCGGCGCGCTCGTAGTTCGCGGCGAGCACCAGCCAGCCCGCGTCGGCGTCGCGCGGATCTTCAGCGAGCAGCGCCGACCGCAGCGCGAGCGAGCGCTCGTAATGCACCAGCGCCGCCGCGTAGTCCTTCAGCTCGTGGAGCACGTTGCCCAGCGAGTTCTCCGCCAGCGAGAGGTTGCGGCGGAAGACGCGCGTGGGGTGCGCCTCCGCGAGCTTCGTGCCCGCATCCACCGCCGCCTCGAGCACGGTTCGCGCGGAGTCGAGCTGATCACTCGCGGTGAGCACCGCGCCTTCTTGCCGGAGCGACGCGATGATCGAGCTCTCGAGGTCCGCGTCACCGGGAATGCGCACGCTCAGTTCCTGCAGCACGGCGCGGCCAGCGCGCACCGCCTCGAGCGCCTCGCCATGCGCCTCTCGCGCCTCGAGCACGAAGGCCAGCGTCTGGTAGCTGCCGGCGAGCTGCGTGCGCGTGGGGCGCTCGGGTGACGGGTCCTTCAGCGCGGCCGCCACGGAGTTGCGCGCCTGCACCAGCGCCTCGTCTGACTTGCCCAGCGTGAGCAGCACGTCGGACAGCCGCATCTCGATCTTCGCGAGCTCGCGCCAGTCGTCGTCGACACCCGCCTTCGCGATCAACTTCTGCTGCAGCTCGAGCGCGCGCTCGAGGCTCTGGCGCGCGCCCGCGCTGTCACCCACCACGCCGCCGCCCGACGAGGCCGAGAGGCTCAGGCCGAGACGCGACCAGGCGCGCGCGAGCTCGCGGAGCAACTCGGGGTCGTCGCCGGCGTCGGCCGCGAGCCGATCGAGGTACTCGGTGGACCGCTTGACGATCAACGCGCTCGCCACCGTGTTGCCCGGCACCTCGCGCACCGCGTCGTGGATCTCGAACAGCGCCGTGCTCGCGAGCTGGCGGAGCTCGGCGTAGCGCCGCTGCGCGAGCGCGGTCTGCTGCCGGGCGATGCGCGCTTCCCAGAGGGTGGCGACGAGACCGCTGATCAACGAGACGAACACCGCGCTCACCGCGAGCACCGCGCCACGGTTGCGCCGCAGGAACCGCGCGAGCTGGTAGCGCGTCGAGCCCTTCGCCGCGCGCACGGGCAGCCCCTCGAGCCAGCGGCCGAGATCATCGGCGAGCGCCTCCGCAGTGGCGTAGCGGCCCTCGGGTTCCTTCCGCAGCGCCTTGAGCACGATGGCGTCGAGGTCGGCGAGGTTGGGCGCTCCACTCGCGCGCAGCGACGCGCTCGGAGGGGCGGGCTGCGTGTCGACGATGGCCTTGAGCGTGTCGTCGGCCGAGTCGCGTCGCAGGGGATGCGTGCCGGTGAGCACCTCGTGCAGCAGCAGCCCCAGTCCGTGCACGTCGGACGCGGTGGTGACGCGCTCTCCGCGCACCTGCTCGGGGCTCGCGTAGTCGGGCGTGAGCCAGCGTTGCTGCGTGGCGGTGCGCG
Source organism: Myxococcaceae bacterium (assembly GCA_046351675.1). GTDB lineage: Bacteria > Myxococcota > Myxococcia > Myxococcales > Myxococcaceae > Archangium_A. The sequence continues at coordinate 47,019 of JAXLYB010000002.1, read as the reverse complement.
CACCGTCATCACCGTCGTCGCGCAGCACCTTCGCGAGGCCGAAGTCGAGCAAGTGCGGCGCGCCGTCGGCGCTCACCAGGATGTTGCTGGGCTTCAGGTCGCGGTGCACCACGAGGCGGCTGTGCGCGTACTGCACCACGCCGCACACCTCGCGCATCAGCTCGACGCGCGCGCGCACCGACGGTGAGGTCGCGCGGCAGTGCTCGGTGAGCGAGCGGCCCTCGATGAAGTCCATCGCGAACCACGGCCGGCCGTCGCTGGTGCTGCCCGCGTCGATGATGCGGGCGATCGACGGGTGCTCGAGCGTCGCGAGGATTCGCCGCTCCGCCTCGAAGCGCTCGAGCACGTGCTCGGAGTCGAGCCCGCGCCGCACCACCTTCACCGCCACCTGCTTGTGGAAGGCGTCGTCAGCGCGCCGCGCGAGGAAGACGGTGCCCATGCCGCCGTGGCCGAGCTCGCGCACCACCTCATAGGGGCCCAGCCGCGTGCCCTGCGCCACGGTCTCCGGCACGAGCACCGCGGGCTTCTCGAGGAATTCTCCGGCGGCCTCGTCGGCCTTCAAGAGGGCGCGCACCTCGGCGGCGAGCTCGGGCTCTTCGCGTGCCAGCCGCGCCTCGCGCTCGGGCGGGGCGAGCTCGGCGACCGCGTCGAACAGCTGGCGAACGCGCTGCCAGCGCTCGGGCGTCATCGCTTCTCGAGCTCGCGGAACAGGAACGCGCGCGCTGACTGCCACGAGCGCTTCACGGTGGCGACCGAGGTGCCGAGCGCTTCGGCGACTTCCTCGTTGGTCAGGCCGGCGAAGTATTTCAGCTCGACGATGCGGGCCTGGTCTTTGTCGAGCGCGACGAGCTTCTGCAGCGCGTCGTCGAGGGCGAGCACGTCGACGTTGGGCGCGCCGCTGCTCGGCTCTTCGAGCAGCTCGGGGGCGTCGCGCTTCTGGGCCCGGCGTTGGCGCGCGTGGTCGACGAGGATGCGCCGCATCGCCTGCGCGGCGAGGGCGAAGAAGTGCGCGCGGTCGTTGAAGCTGGCCTGCTGGCCGACGAGCTTGAGCCAGACTTCGTTCACCACCGCGGTGGGCTGGAGCGTGTGGTTCGCGCGCTCACCGCGGAACTGGTTCGCGGCGATGCGGCGGAGGCTCTCGAAGACCAGCTCGAAGAGTTTTTCGCCCGCCTCGGGTCCGCCGGTGCGCCACTGGGCCAGCAGCGCGGTGATCTCCCCCGAGTCGCTCATCGACTCGACTCTTTAGCCCGGGTTCGCGGGGGGCGGGCTGTTCGGCGCGGGCGCGGTCGGGGTGGGCTGATTCTGCTGCTGGCGCGAGCGCTGCGACGCGGCGCCGGCGGCCATCAACGCGCCGAGCACGACGAAGACCGCGGCGATGATGGCGAGCACCACCATGAAGCGGCGCGGCGACTTGTCGGGGAAGAGCTGGATGCCGCACGAGGGGCAGGCCTTGCGGTTGTAGGCGCCGGCGAAGGCCGACATGTTCATGCTCACCAGCCAGTAGACGTTGGCGTTGCACGCGGGGCAGCGCCACCAGCGGTAGACGAGCACCCACGCGATGACGACCGTCGAGAACATGCTCGCGGCGGCGAACATGCCGATGTTGCGGCCGGCGACGTTGGGGTCGAGGTGCGCGGCGGCGGCGATGAAGCCGCCGATCAACGGCGCGCCGAAGAGTGAGAAGAGCAGCAGGCCGACCACGGCGAGGAAGTAGTTGCGAAGCTTGCGTCGGAGCTCTTGCTGCGCGGCTTCGGGGGTCATGATCCGATGTAATCATCTCCCTCTCCTCCCGAGGAGGAGAGGGTCGGGGTGAGGAGAGACGCCTCAGAGCGCAGAGTTCGGTTACTCCTCACCCCAACCCTCTCCTCTGAAGAGGAGAGGGAGCTCTCCGGTTCAGAGCTCGAAGAGCTCGACCCGACCGGGTACGCCCTTCAGCTCGAAATCACCCACCGACCGCGTCGCGACCGACAAGTGCTTCGCCAGCTCACCGCTCACCAGCACCTGCTTGCCGAGCTTCCCGGTCATGCTCTCGATGCGGCTCGCCAGATTCACCGCCGGACCAATCGCCGTGAAGTCGAGCCGGTTCGACCCGCCGATGTTCCCGAACGCGACTTCACCGAGGTGCAACCCGACGCCAAACCCGAGCGCACTCTCTCCCCGCTCGGCGCGCGTCGCGTTCAGCTTCTGCAGCGCCTCGAACGCCCCGCGTGACGCCCGCACCGCCGCATCACCGCTCGCCCGCGCGTCGGCCTTCACCGGGAAGATGGCGAGCAGCCCATCGCCGATGAACTTCAGCACCTGGCCGCCTTCCTTCTCGATGGCCGGCACCTGGCACTCGAAGAACTGGTTGAGCACCGAGATGATGTCTTGAGGCGCGCGCTCGCTCGACAGCGACGTGAAGCCGCGCAAGTCAGAGAACCAGATGACGCAGTTGATCAGCTGCGTGTCACCGCGCCGAATCTGCCCCTGCAAGATGCGCTCGCCCGCATCGTTGCCGACGTACGCGTTGAGCAGGTTCACCGCGGTGCGCATCAGCGCGAGCGTCTCGGCGACGCGGCTCAGCGGGCGCATCAGCTCGCGAATCATCTCGAACTGCGAGTCGGCGAACCCGCCCGGCGCGCGCGTGGCGAAGCTGATGGCGTGCGTCGTGCCGCCCATGAACTTGAGCGGGAAGACCGAGAGCTCGGTGAAGCCCTTGTCCCGCATCTCCACGAGGTCCTTGAACGCCAGCTTCGCGTCGGGCCGCAGCTGGCCGCGCACGATCTCCCCGGTGTTCATCACGTGCGCGATGGGGCTCTCTTGAAACCCGACCGAGCTCAGGCGGTCCCACGAGAGCTCGCCCACCTCGACCTTGTCGGTCGACGCTTCCCAGAGGAACCGGCGCCCCACGACATGCGGGTGCAGCGTGCGCACGAAGGCCGCGATGCGCTCGATGTGCACCTCGAGCGCCTGCAGCTCATTGGCGATGCGCTGCACCACTGCCATCGGGGTCGTCGCGCCCGGCGCTCCGTCGACCAGCCAGTCGAACAGGGCCTGCGCGCGGGGGGGAAGGGGGGTTCCCATGACGTGCTGAAACTCAAGCACACGACCCTGTCCATCGGGAGGGAACTGTCGGGCCCGCTTTCCGGTTAGAACAGGACACGCGTGTTCGAGCCGTCTTCCAACCCCCCGCCTGATCAAGCCCCTCCTCCGCCGCCAGCTGCGCCGAAGGCCCACCAGGGCCGGGCGCTGAAGCTGCTCGCCGAGGTGCGCGCGGCGCAGGGTCGCTCGCTCTGGACGCAGGGCGTGCTCGGCGGCGCCATCGTGTTCCTGGTGTGCTTCGTCGGCGGCGCGGCGCTGGCGCACCTCTCGGTCACGGCGGCGCGCGTGCTGCTCGTGCTCGGAGCCTTCGCAGCGCTCGCGCTCGTGGTCGGCTTCGGGGTGCTGCTCCCGCGCCGTCGCGTCGGCAACGACGAGCGCACTGCGCGCCTGCTCGCCGAGAAGCTGCCCGAGCTGAACCTCGATCTCCTCGCCGCGGTCGAGCTGTCGCGCGCGCTGGGCCGCAGCGGCGAAGACTTTTCTCCCGAGCTGGCGAAGGCGTTCCTCCGCGACGTCGACGCGCGCGCCGCCCGCCTGAGCGTCAACACCCTCATCGACCAGCGCCCGGTGCGCCGCGTCTCGCTCGGGTTGGTGGCCACCGTCTTCGCGCTGCTCGCGGTGCTGCTGGTGAAGGGCGCGTCGCTGCGCGCGGGCCTCGCCGCCGCGCTGACCTTCACGAAGACCGAGGAAGTGGTGCGGCGCCAGCCCATCACCGGCGACATCGAGCTGACCTACCGCTACCCGGTGCACACCGGCCTCGAGCCGCGCACCATCGCCGGCAGCACGGGTGACGTCAGCGCGCCGGCGGGCACCGAGGTGACGATTCGCACCCGCGCGGACCGTGACGTCGACGCGGCGGCGCTGCTCCTCTCTCCCTCGGGGACGCGCGTGCCGCTGAAGGTCGACAAGCGCGAGCTCACCGGCTCGTTCGTGCTGAGCGAGAGCGGCCAGTACCACGTGGCCTTCCTCGACGGCTCGAAGGTGAAGGCCGAGGGGCCTGATCAATCCATCACGGTCGAGGCCGACCAGGCGCCGCAGGTGCGCGTCTCGGCGCCGCTCGACAACCTCGAGCTCGACCCGCGCAAGCAGGCGGTCACGGTGAAGTTCGAGGCCAGCGACGACTACGGCCTCGCCTCGCTCGAGCTCGTCTACACGCCGCAGGGCGGGCAGCAGGCGCGCGTCTCGCTCAAGCCCGACGACGGCCGCACCACGCGCGGCAGCTACCAGTGGGACCTGGCGCCGCTCGGGCTGACGCCCGGTCAGACCGTGACGTGGTTCCTCGAGGCGACCGACAACGACAGCGTGAAGGGCCCGAAGAAGGGCACCTCGAGCGTGCTGCGCTTGAAGCTCTACTCCTCGGCCGAGCACCGCCAGGAAGCGCTCGAGAAGACCGAGGCGCTCTGGCACCGCCTCATCGACCACCTCGCCGACCGCATGGAATCGCCCGACCGCGCGAGCCCCACGCCGCTCGACGCCGCGGTGGCCGGCAAGCCCATCGACGAGCGCGGCGGGGTGCTGGCCGGAGAGTTCGGCGACCTCGCGAAGACGCTCGAAGAAGACCCCGAGCCGCAGCGTGAGCTCATCGGCGCGCTGCTCAACGTCGGCAGCGAGCTCAAGCACGACGTCTCGCAGGTGAACACCAACCGCTCGTTCCTCTTGCGGCTCACGGGGCGCATCGCGGGGCCGAGCGGCAAGACGCAGTTCGCCGACAACCGCAACGGGAGCTACACGCAGGACCTCCAGCGGCGCGTCGCGGCGAGCATCGCGACCGACATCGCGCACGCCGAGAAGAACGTGCTCTACCTCGAGGCGCTGCTCGACCGCGCCCGCATGGACGCCATCAAGGAATTGGTGAAGCAGCTGCGCGAAGACCGCCGGCAGCTCACCGACCTGCTCGACGAGTTCCGCCGCACGAAGGACCCGAACACGCAGCAGCAGCTGCTCGACCAGATGCAGGCGCTCAAGATGCGCATGCTCGAGCTCAACGATCAGATCGCGCGCCTCAGCCGCAACCTGCACGACGAGTTCATGAACGCCGACGCCGTTCAGCAGATGCAGGAAGAGATGGGCATGCAGACCACGCTCGAGGACGTGGAGAAGCTCATCAAGGAAGGCAAGGCCGACGAGGCGATGAAGGCCATGCAGGAGCTCTCGATGAAGATGGACGAGCTCCTCGACGGGCTCGACAAGGCCGAGGAAGAGGCTGACGAGCGCGCCGACCCCGAGCTGAGCCGCCAGTGGCAGGAGTTCGGCGACAACCTCGACGACACCGTGAAGAAGCAGGAAGCGCTGAGCGAGAAGACGCGCGCGTTGCGCGACAAGTACCGCCAGCAGCAAAAAGAACGCATCGCCAAGCAGGGCGAGGCGCTGAAGAAGGAGCTCAAGGAGAAGCTCGACGACCTCGAGAAGGACTGGTCGCAGCTCGACAACCAGCGCCTGGGCTTCCGCTTCGACGAGCCGCACCGCAAGGCGATGGCGTCGCGCGACAACGTCGAGCAGTCGCTCGAGGCCAGCGACTTCGACCTCGCGAGCGACGCGGCGAACGAGATGGAAGACGAGGCGCGCAAGATGGCCGAGATGGCGCGCGAGGTTCAGGAACTCGAGGAGCGCTACCAGAACCCGCCCGAGTCGCGCCGCGAGTCACGCCAGATGGCCGACCGCCTCGCGAAGGACGCGAAGAAGGCCGCGGAGGTCGCCGAGAAGTTGCGCGACCTCTTCCCGCAGCCCGGCCAGCAGATGAACGACCAGGACCGCGCGCAGATGAACGAGCTCGCGCGGCAGCAGAAGCAGCTGCAGCAGCAGGCGCAGCAGCTCCAGCAGCAGATGGATTCGATCAACGAGCGCGCGCCGCTGTTCGACGAAGACTCGATGCAGCAGGCGATGCAGGCCGGGCAGAAGATGCAGGGCGCCGGCGAGCGGCTGCAGGGCAAGGACGCCAGCCGCGGCTACGGCGAGCAGCAGGGCGCGTTGCAGTCGCTGCAGGGTCTGCAGGAAGCGATGAAGCAGGGCCAGGGCAAGGGCGGGAAGGGCATTCCGCTGCCGATGCGTCGGCGCGGGAGCGGGCGCGGCACCAGCAACGAGAAGGTCGAGATCCAGGACGAAGACCCGAGCGCGGCGTCGCGGGAGTTCCGCAAGGACGTGATGGACGCGATGAAGCAGGGCGCGCCCGACCGGTACCGCGACCAGAACAAGAAGTACTACGAGGAGCTCGTCAAGTGACGTGCCGGTTGGTGTTGATCAGCGCGTTGATCAGCCTCCCGGCGTTCGCGCAGGAGGAGCCTGATCTCTCGTCGGTCAAAGGCGAAGCGCGCGCCCGCATCCAGAACCTCGACCAGTACCTCGACGACTGGGACCTCGAGGCCGCGAAGAGCGAGCTGGCTGAGCTCGAGAAGATCGCCCCCGCCGACGTCGAGCCGCTCGCCTACTACCAGGGCCGCATCGCCTTCGAAGAGGGCCGCTACGACGACGCGCTGGCGCTGCTCACCAAGGCCGGCCTCACCGACAAGCCCGGCAGCTGGGTGCGCCTCGCGAAGGACACCGGCGCCATCGTCAACGGCTACGAGAAGGCCGAGAGCGAGCACTTCATCATTCGCTACCCGAAGGGGCGCGACGCGGTGCTCGTGCCGTGGGCGCTCGACGCGCTCGAGGCGCAGCGGGCCGCGCTGGTGCAGGACCTCGGCTACGCGCCGCCCGGCAAGGTGCGCGTCGAGCTCGTCACGTCCGCCGCTGAGCTCGCGAAGGTGTCGACGCTCACCAAGGAAGCCATCAAGACCACCGGCACCATCGCCATCTGCAAGTTCAACAAGCTGATGGTGACGACGCCGCGCGCGCTGGTGATGGGCTACGACTGGCTCGACACGATGGCGCACGAGTACGTGCACCTCGTCGTCAGCCGCAAGAGCCGCAACACCGTGCCCATCTGGATGCACGAGGGCCTCGCGAAGTACCTCGAGTCGCGGTGGCGTGGGCCGGCGGGCGGGGCGATGACGCCGCCGACGCTCGCGCTGCTCGGCATGCGCGTGAAGAAGAACACGCTCGTGCCCTTCGAGAAGATGCACCCCTCGATGGCGTTGTTGCCGACGGCCGAAGACGCCGCAACCGCGTTCGCCGAGGTGTACTTCGCGCTCAAGCTCGTCGACCAGGAAGGTGGCCCGCAGGCGCTCGAGCGGTTGTTGGACGCGATGGCGAAGGGCGTGAGCGACAAGGCGGCGGTCGAGCAGGTGATGAAGCGCAAGTGGCCCCAGTTCGAGTCGAGCTGGATGGCGTTCTTGAAGAAGCAGCCGTTCCCGAAGGACCTGATTCCGCCCAGCTCGTTCGAGAAGAAGGAGCTCACCGAGGCGGGGCCGAAGAAGAAGAAGGAGCGCGAGGTCAGCTTCGGTGACTTCGTCGAGGTGACCGAGGTCGACGCGCGCCGCAACGCGCACCTGGGGGAATTGTTCCGCGAGCACAAGCACGCGAAGGCCGCGGTCGAGGCGTATGCGCGCGCGTGGAAGCAGGTGGGCGACAAGTACGAGTCGGTGTCGAACAAGTACGCGCTCGCGCTGCTCGAGCTGAAGGAGTTCGACCAGGCGGCGAAGGTGCTCGAGGCGAGCTTGCAGGTGCACCCCGGGTCGGCGCCGTCGAGCGTGCATTTGGGGCGCATCTATCTGCGCGCGAAGAAGTGGGACGCGGCGAAGAAGAGCTACCTCGATGCGAACGCGGTGAACCCCTTCGATCCCGAGGTGGCGGTCGCGCTGTATGCGGTGGCGGTCGAGCTGAAGGATGAGTCGCTCAAGCAGCGGGCGGGGGCGACGATGAAGGTGTTGCTCGAATTGGATGATGCGCTGGTGCCGGAGTTGGCGCGGCGGTTCGTGCAGCTTGATGACGTGGTGAATGTCGACTTCGGGCCGCCGCATGCGGGGCCGCCGAAGTCGCCTGAGAAGAAGGAAGAAAAGAAGAAGACCGAGGGGCCCGACGAAGGACTCTGATCACGCCTCTCCCTCTCCTCTTCAGAGGAGAGGGTCGGGGTGAGGAGTAACCCTTCAGAAGAAGCCGAGACAGCACCACCGCTCGAGCAGCGACGAAGCTGAGCTTCGACGTTTTTCTCCTCACCCCAACCCTCTCCTCCTCGGGAGGAGAGGGAGTCCGTCGTCGTCGTCGCGTGGTCGTCGCGTGGTCGTCGCGTCGTCGTCGGTCGTCGTCGTCGTCGCGTCGTCGTCGCGTCGTCGCGACCTATTCCTTCGCCAATTCCTTCACCGCCGCCGTCGCCGCCGCCTGCCCGCAATCCTCTTCACCCTTCTTCCGGGGCAACGCCTTCAACTTCTCGAGCGCCGGCATCGCCTCAGGGCTTCGAAAATCAATCAGCCTCTTCGCCGCCACCCGCCGCACACCACAATCCTTGTTCTCCAACGCCTTCAGATACAGCTCCTGCAGCGGCAACCCCTGCCCGGCATACTCGAGGTCGACGAACCGCATCGCGCCCCACTGGGTCCACTGATCAGTCCCCTGCGCGAGCTGCTGAAACGTCGGCAACAACGACGCCTTGGGCAACGCCGCCATCAACTTGCGCAACTTCGGCGATTCCTGATGCCCGAAGTCATCAGCGAGCGCCTCCAGCGCGAGCGGCTCGAGCGTCGACCCCGCGGGCGCCGCCCCCATCACCTTCCACTCCTCATCGTGCCGGCCGACCTGGTGCAGCGCGGTCGCGCGGAGCTGCTGCACCGGCCAGTTGTTCTGCGCGCTCGCCCCGAGGTCCTCGATGATCTGCAGCGCCTCGCTCCCGCGCCGCGCGTCGATGAGCCGCCGCGCGCGCCGCACGGGGTCGAACCACCATGACACGGCGAGCGCCGTCACCACCGCGAGCGCGACACCGCCGGCGATGAGCTTCGCCTTCAACCCGAACGCCGGCGCCGGCGCCGCGAGCGCCGAAGGCGGAGGCAGCGGCGCGGACAACCGCAGCGCCTGCGCGGTCACGAGCTGAAACAACGCCGCCGCCGTCTGCGGCCGCCGCGCCGGGTCCTTCTCGAGGCAGTTGTTCACCGCGCCGACCAGCGCCGGGAAGCTCTGCAGGTGCGGCGCGAGCTCGGTGAGCGACGGCGGCGCCTGGTGAATGTGCTGCGAGATGAACTCCCGCGGCGACGGGCCGGGGAACGGGTGCTTCCCCGTGAGCGCGCGGAAGAGAATCGTGCCCAGCGAGTACAGGTCGCTGCGCGCGTCGAGGTTCTGCCCCATGCCCTGCTCGGGCGAGACGTACTCCGGCGTGCCGAGCACGATGCCCGCCTGCGTGACCGAGCCCTTGCCGCTCTGCGCCTCGCTGTCCTCGGGGCCCATCAGCCGCGCGATGCCGAAGTCGAGCAGCCGCGCCTGCTCGAAGCCGTCGGCCGCCTGCGTGACGATGACGTTCTCGGGCTTCAGGTCGCGGTGCACGATGCCCTTGGCGTGGATCGCCGCGAGGCCCTGCGCCAACTGCATCAACAACCGCTCGCAGCGCTCGACCGAGAGCGGCGCCTCGCGCGTGAGCAGCGCCTCGAGCGTCTCGCCCTCGACGTACTCCATCACCAGCACCGGCGACTGGCCCTCGGTGCCGTAGTCGATGACGCGCACCACGGCGGCGTGCTCGATGCTGCTGAGCAGCAGCGCCTCGCGGCGGAAGCGCTCGGCGAAGCCCGCGGCGAGCGTGAGGTCTTGCCGCAGCACCTTGAGCGCGACCTGGCGGCCCAGCGAGACCTGCTCGGCGAGGTACACGAAGCCCATGCCGCCCGAGCCGAGCAGCCGCAACACGCGGAAGCGGCCGTCGAGCACGAGCGCGCCAGGGGCCAGCGCCGCGCTCTGCGAGAGGAAGGTCTCTGACGGAGGGCCCGACATCAGGAAGGAGGTTTTTCCACGCGCGTCGTCCGCTGGCGACTTCAGAACGCGGGTCGTGTCATGAAGTGAGCGTGACGCGAGTGCTGATGATGGGGGTGGTGGCGGCGGCCCTGACGGCGTGTCCGTCGCCGAAGTGTGACGGCTGCCTCGACGCGACGGGCGCCTGCGTCGCGGGCACCGAGCAGACCGCGTGTGGGAGCGGCGGCCAGGCGTGCGTCTCGTGTTCGGCGACGTTCGACCTTTGCAGCAACCGGCGCTGTGTCGGCCACATCGACGGCGGCGGGCCCGGCGGTGGCGCTGGCGGCGGGGCCGGCGGCGGTGCGGGTGGCGGAGGAGGAGGAGGTGCCGACGCGGGCTTCGACGCTGGCACGACGCGCACCACGTGGCCCGACGGCGGCTCGCTCAACCGCTTCTGGGACGGCGGGGCGTGCGCGGCGCAGGCCGACTGCCCGTGCTTCTCGTCTGATGACTGCGGGCCGGGCTTCTTCTGTCACTCGCTCGACGCCACCGGCGCGAACGTCTTCTGCGTGCCGGGCGCGCGCGGGGCCGGGCTGGCGGGAGACCCCTGCACCGGCGAAGCAGACTGCCTGAGCGCGCTGTGCATCGAGCCCTCGAGCGGTCCGAAGAAGTGCTCGGCGCTCTGTGACGTCGCCGCGGAGTGCCCGCCGTCGCTGCCGCGGTGCCTGTACGTCGGCTTCGGCGTCGACCGGTCGCTCTGTTCGCCGTGAGCAGGCGCTTCGGTTTCGTGCACTCGGCGCCGCGCTGCGGGGTCATGCAGCCGATGCGACGCGCGCTCCTTCTCTTGTCGTTCGGGCTCGTGGCCGCGTGCGGGTTGCCGGCGGAAGACGACGACGCGGGGACCGGCTTCCCGTTTCTCGACGCCGGGCTCGGTGGCGGCGGAGGGGCTGACGCGGGGAACGATGCCGGCTCGTCCCTCGATGCAGGACCGGCGGGCGACGGTGGCTCGGTGAGTGACGCTGGCTCGGTGAGTGACGCTGGCTCGGTGAGTGACGCCGGCTCGGTGAGTGACGCTGGCTCGGTGAATGACGCCGGCTCGGTGAGTGACGCCGGCTCCGTGAGTGACGCTGGCTCCGTGAGTGACGCTGGCTCCGTGAGTGACGCCGGCTCGGTGAGTGACGCTGGCTCGGTGAGTGACGCTGGCTCGGTGACCGACGCCGGCTCGGTGAGTGACGCCGGCTCCGTGAATGACGCTGGCTCGGTGACCGACGCCGGCTCAGTGAATGACGCTGGCTCGGTGACCGACGCTGGCTCACTGGACGCGGGAATGTCCCCCGACGCCGGCCCCATCGACGCGGGCTCTCCGTACCCCGGCGGCTGCACCGCGACCGGCGTGAGCGGCCACTACGTCGCGCGCTTCCACTGGTCGGGCAACGGCCCCAACTCGACCGCCTACGTCACCTACGACGTGAACAACCTGCCTGATCATTCCCGCTGGAGAGCAGGCGCCTTCAGCCGCGGCAGCATTGGCTACACGCCGGTCTTCACCGACACCTTCCTCGGCGTGGGCGGGCTCGAGCTCGGCAGCACCAACTTCATCGACGTCGAGCTGAGCACCGCGGGGCTGACCACGCTCCGCTCCGTCACGCTCTCCATCAAGGGGCGCAGCTTCAACACCACCTCGAGCGGCGCGTTCGCGTGGATGACCTTCGACGGCTCGGGCGCCACACCGTCCAACTTCGTGTCGAACAGCGCGCCCTACGCCTGGTACCCGGCCGACGCGACGAGCGCCTTCCGCCCGGGCAACGCCGGCGTGCTGCTCCGCATCAGCCCGTCGGCTTCGTCGCCCTCGCTCATCGTGAACTCCGTCGAGGTCTGCTTCGACGGAGAGTGAGGCTCACATGCACACGAGCGTGCTCGCCGCGCACACCGCCACCGGCGTGGTGACCGTGCCGCCAGCAGCGCCGAGATAGTCCACGCCCGCGGCGGGCGCGGCGTTCTGCCAGGCGTTGCCATGCGCCTGCACGGTGACGCTCGCGCCGAGCGCCATCACGCCCACCGACCCCGGGGTGGTGCCGTAGCAGGTGAAGCTGTTGGCGGTGTTCGGGTTGCACGACGCGGCGCTGGTGCCGTTGAAGAGCCACGTCGCGGGAGCACCGCCGCCGACGGCGACCAACTGGTTGAACGCGTTGTTGTACACGCGGTTGCCGGTGAAGGCGAAGTTGGCTGGCGGCGTTCCGCGGAACACCATGCCGCCGACGCCCTGGCCCGAGAACAGGGTGGTCGCGAGGTTCTTGGTGATGGTGTTGCCCGACCACGCGTGCACCGAGGTCGCCGTGCCGTTGACGATCACGCCGATGTCGCGCGACCCGGTCACGGTGTTGTTCTGGAACAGGGCGCGCACGTCACCGGTGCTGGCGGCGACGTTGAGCCCGTGGAGGTTGTCGCTGAAGGTGTTGCCGCTCACCACGAGCGAGTTGGCGCCCGTCACGGCCTGACCACCCGACGCGTTGACGTGCAGGCCAGCGCCCACGTTCGTCGCGAAGGTGTTCGAGGTGAAGCTCATCGGCTGGCCCACGCCCAGCGGGCCCTGGTTGTTCAGCTCCACGCCGTGCGTCCCGTTGTTGCGGAACTGAGCGAACGTCGAGGTGACGGTCGCCGCGTCGCTGAGCAGGCCGTTGAGCCCGTTGGCCGAGACGTCCACCGGCTGCCCCGACCCGCCCTGCAGGGTGAGCGTGCCGCCGAACACGCGGATGCCGTGCCACGCGTTGTTCTGCACGGCGCTCAGCCCGGTGCCGTTGCTGATCACCGTCGCGGTGCCGTTCTCGACCTCGAGCGCGCCGCGCCCGGCGGCCGCCATGAAGCCCGTACCGTTGCGGGCGATGGTGATGCCAGTCACGGTCGCTTGCGCTCCACCTCCGACGCGCAGCCCCACGCCCTGGTTGCCGTTCACCGTGGTGCCGGGCGCGACGTTGAGCAGCGCGGTGGCGCTCACCACGATGCCGACGCCGTTCGTCGAGGCCGTCGCGTTGCCGTCGAAGTGCGAGGTGCCGGTGACGTTCACGGTAGCGAACGCCGACACCGACATCCCGTGGAGCGCATTCTCGTGCACGTTCACGTTGGCGACGGGCACCGTGAGGTTGCCGCTCACGTTGATGCCGCTGAAGTTCATCAGCCCGCCGCTCGTCGCGCCGTTGGTGCGCACCTCGGTGCCGCTGAGGCTGACCGTGTTGCCGTTGATGGCCGTGACGTCGATGCCGTTCTGCTGGTTGCTTTCCACGAGGCCGCCCGTGACCGAGAGACTCCCGGTCACCGCGTTGCCCGACTGGAAGCTGATGCCGTGGCCCCCGCAGTTGCGCACGCGGGTGTTGGTCACCGTCGCGGCGCCGCGCGTCACCAGCACGCCGACTCCGCTGCTCTGCTCGACGAGGCTGTTGGCGAGGGTGAGCGGCGTGGCGTTGGCCGTCGCCGCGAGCCGCACGCCGTTGGTCGCCGCGCGGAAGGTGGAGTTGTCGACGCTCACGCCGCAGTTCGACGTCAGCGCGAGGCCCGCCGCGAGGTTGGGGCCGGCAGTCTGTCCGATGACCACCGTGTTGGTGACGGAGCTCGTGCCGCCCGCCGCCGGGCACGCCGTGGAGATGCCGGTCGAGCTCGCCGGCGCGTTGGCGTTCTGCACCGTCACGCCGTTCACCGTGCCGTTCTCGTGCAGCACGATGGCGCTGCGGTTGGGCGTGGTGTCGTTGAACGAGATGACGTAGTTCGCCGGGGTCGGCGTGGTGTCACTGGTGGTGAGCGTCACGCGCGGGTTGACCACCAGCGGGAAGGTCTCGGCCGAGAAGGTGATGGGCTGGGCACCGGTGAAGCCGGTCGCCACCGCCGACGCGCTCGACGTCGCCGCCGCGGCCGACGCCGCCGTCAACGCCGCGGTCAGCGTCTTGAAGCGGCACTGCGCGGGCGTGTTGACGCCGGTGGGGTACGGCGAAGCGCCGCCGGGCGAGCCGTTGACGGGGTCGGCGTAGAACGCGGTGCCGGTGTTCGCCGGGCACTGGCACGCCGCGGGGCCGCCGGTCGTGCCGCACACCAGGCTCATCGTCGGACAGGCGCGGGTCTGCTGCCAGACGTTGCAGCTCCCCACCGGCGCGCAGGTGAGCAGCATCTGCGTGTTGCCGGTCTCGCACGCCGTCACCCCGGGCATCATGCAGCCGCCGCCGCTGACCGGCATCGCCGCGACGGCGGGACACGCACAGGTTCCACCCGAGCACGTCTGGCCGATGGCGCACGCCATCAGTGACATCACCTTCAAGCAGCCGCCGCCCACGTCGATGCAGGTGCCGTGCGCGTTGGTACCGTTCGGGTCACACGCCTGCTGGTTGGCCGCGGTGCAGCCAGGGTCCGAAGTGCACGCGCCGCCGCCGCCGGTCGCCGAGCCGCCGCCCGTCGCGGAGCCACCGCCCGTCGCGGAGCCGCCGCCCGTCGCGGAGCCACCGCCCGTCGCGGAGCCACCGCCCGTCGCGGAGCCACCGCCCGTCGCGGAGCCGCCGCCCGTCGCGGAGCCACCGCCCGTCGCGGAGCCACCACCCGTCGCGGAGCCACCGCCTGTCGCGGAGCCACCACCCATCGGGTCACCGCCTCCGGTCGCCGAGCCGCCGCCCGTCGCTGAGCCGCCACCGGTCGCCGAGCCGCCGCCCGTCGCCGAGCCGCCACCCGTCGCTGAGCCGCCACCCGTCGCGCCGCCGCCCGTCGCGCCACCGCCCGTCGCGCCACCGCCCGTCGCCGCGCCACCACCCGCGCCGCCGTCTTCGTCATTGCCGACGCCGACGGTGTCGCAGGCGCAGCTCGAGAGGGTGAAAGCGAGGAAGCACACACCAAGGGCATGAGAGGGGCGGAGGAGGCGCATGGGGAGTGGCCGCAGTGTCCAAGATTCGTGCCCCCTGTCCAGCACAGGAGTTCTGCGCGTCTGATCAGCTGTCGCCTGTGCGCGCACATCGCACGCACGTCAGATCAGCCTGACCAGTTTGCACAGCGGGGCGAACCGACGCGCTCAGGTGTTGCCGAAGAGCTGCTCGAGCAGCTTCGGCACCTCGCGCAGCGTGCGCACCGCGTCGACGAACGGACTCAGCGACGACGCGAAGTCCTTCGCCGTCGCGTAGCGCTGCGCAGGGTCCTTCTCGAGCGCGCGGCGCACGATGGCCTCCAGCGGGCCCGAGCACTCGTCGCGCCGCTCGCGCAGGTCGACCGGGTCCTGCGTGCGAATCGCTTCCACCAGCTCGTCGAGCGAGTTGGCCTTGAAGGGCTGCTCGTTGGTCAACAGCTCGTAGAGCGTGACGCCCGCGGCCCACAGGTCGAGCGACTGCGTCACCTGGCCGTCGAGCCCCTCGGGGCCGAGGTACGTGGGGCGGCCCTCGTTCACCGAGCGCGTCACCTGTCCCGCGCCGCGCGTCAGCCCGAAGTCACCGAGCTTGATGACGCCCGTCTTCGACATGAAGAGGTTGTGCGGCGAGACGTCGCCGTGCACCAGCTGCAGCGCCGCGCCGCTCGCGTCCTTCGCGGAATGCACCGCGCTCAGCGCCTCGAGCAGCACGCGCGTCGCCCAGCACGCCAGCCCCATGGGCAAGAGGTGCTTCTTCGCGCGCGCGCGGCGCAACACCTGGCCCAGGTCGCGGCCCTCGACCAGCTCCATCACCAGGCAGTGCTGGTCGTCGTACACGCCCGCGTCGAGCACCTTCACCACGTTGGCGTTCTTGATGAGCGCCAGCGTGCGGCCCTCGAGCTCGAAGTCGCGCACCGCCGCGGCGTCTTGCGACCGGCGCTTGTGCAGCCGCTTGAGCGCCACCTGCTGCCCGGCCAGCGGCCCTTCGACCGCGCGCGCGAAGTGCACCGCGCTGGTGCCCCCCGAGCCGAGCAGCGAGAGCACCTCGTAGGGCCCGACGCGCTCGGTGCTCGCGCCGCCCGTGGGAGGGGCGGTCAACGCGGCCGCCGTGAGCTTCGTGTCGAGCGGCGTGGTGGGCAGCGCGGCGAGCTTTTCCTTCACCTCGGGCAGCGGCCCCGGGGAGAACTGCACCGACACGCCCTGGTCGCCGACGTTCACCACCGTGGCCGGCGCGGTGACGTTGCCGCTGGGCAGCTTCACCTCGACCTCGACCTTGGCGTGCAGCACGGGCGGCGGCGTCAGCGTGCGAATCAGCGCGCCCCCGGCCGACAGGTTGGCCACCGCTCCCGAGACGCGCTTGCCCTCGACCTTCACCACCGCGGGCGCGTCGATGGGCGTGCGCACCTCGGCGCGCCGCTCGGGCACCACGGTGAAGACCTCGTCGAGCGCCTTGAGCACCGCGTCGGGCTGCAGCCCCAGCCGCTGGGTGCCGCACTCCGCGAAGCGCGACATGAAGTGGCCGCGCTCGCGGTACTCGAGGTCGCTGAGCGCCACCACCGCGCCGCCCGCGTGCTCACCGGCGTTCACCACCGCGGCGTGCGTGCCGTCGGTGAAGCGGTCTTCGCGGAAGCGCAGGATGACGTAGAGCACCGGGCCGCTCTCGCGCAGCCCCAGGTCGACCTGCAGCAGCGACTCGTCGAAGGCCGACAGCCAGATGTCGACGCAGCGCGCTGCGCTCACTCGCCGGTAGCCGTACGCGTCTTCGAAGACGATCGCGCGTTCGACCGTCTCGCCCACTGCGGTCACGGCGAAAAAGCTTAGTCAACGGGGGCCGGGGCGCGACTTCCCCACCTGCCCGGCCGAGCTCAGCGCGTGGGGCGCAGCGACAGCCGCTGGAGGAAGCGCACGAACAGCCCCAGCAGCTCGGGGCGGAAGCGGTGCGGCACGCGCGTCGAGAGCACCTCGATGACCTGGTCGCGCGTCATCGCCTCGCGCGTGCCGGTCGCGGTGGTGAGCATCTCGAACGCGCGGGCGAGCGCGACGAGGCTGCCCACCAGGCCGACCGCGGCGCGCGGGCCGGTGCCGCCCGGGCGGTCCTTCGCGCCCCAGTCGAGGTCCTGCTCGGCGACGACCGCGGCCCACGAGGCGGCCTGCGCCTTGTCGCCCAGCTTGAAGAACGGGTAGCGCGCCGAGGCCTTCCGCGCGGCCACCACCGCCTGCTGGTCGGCCTCGGTGAGGCGCCCGGCGCGCTGGAAGAGGTCGTCGCCCAGGTCGAAGTTGCCGACGTCGGTGAAGAACGCGACCGACGCGAGGTCGATGAGCTGCTGCTCGACGAGGCCCAGCTCGGCGCCGAAGAGCACCGCCAGCATCATGGTGTTCGCCGCGTGCAGCAGCTCGGAGTCGCGGTTGCGCTCGCGCGGCGAGAGCCCGAGGAAGCGCACCGCGCGCGACTCCGCGGCCACCGCCAGCTCGGTGAAGAAGGTGCGCGTGTCGGGCGGCTCGGCCTTCGGGTTGGCGCGGCGCTCGTTCAAGTACGCGCGCCACGCCAGCACGAGGTCGACGTAGCGAATCATCGCCTCGCGCGAGAAGTCGGCCATCGCCGCGACGCGCACCGGGTCGGGCGCCGGCCGCGAGCGCGACACCGTCGCCGACTGCAGCACGATGGAAGAGGTCTCGATGCCCTCGGCGTTGGGGCCGGCGGCGAGCCACCGCACGAGGTGCTCGAGCTCGGCGCGCGGCGGCTGCCGGGTGAAGGTGAAGCTCAGCACCTGCCGCGACTGGAACGCCTTGAGCGCGCGCACCACCGCGGCGTCGGCGCCCTCGGCCACCGACTGGTCGTTCACCGTCAGCTCGGCGCCGCAGGTCACCGCGCCCTGGCTGCCGGCGGGGAGGAGGGCCGCGAGCGACTTCGCCACGCGCGTGAAGGCGACGTCGAAGGCCGCGCTGTCGAGCTCGACGAGGCGCGAGGCGGCGGCGAGCGACGCGAGGTCGAGCAGCACGTCGCGCCAGGTGCGCGGGTTGCGGTCCCACCGGCGCACCTCTCCGATGTGCGAGACCGTCTGTTCCTGCAGCGCCGCCGAGCGCACGTGGCCGTCGGCCGCCGAGGTGACGAGCGGGCCCTGCGAGCCGTCTTGCGCGGTGCGCTTGAGCAGCTCGACGGCCTGCGGGGTCTTCATCACCGCGAGCGCCTCGAGCACCTCGACCTTGCGGAGGTCGGCCTTGCCGCGGTTGAGCAACCCGGCGCGCAGCGAGAGCTCGGCGGACACCAGGTCGAACGCGGCGGGCGAGCTCGAATGCCCGATGGCGGCCCACGCGGCGCGGCGCTCGGCGTCGGACCGGGTGGCCGCGGTCTGCGCCTCGACGAAGGGCTGCAGCGTCGCCAGCACCCGGTCGGGGAAGTGCTTGCCCAGCAACTGCATGGCGTGCACGCGCGTCGCCTCGTCGTCGTCGTTGAGCGCGAGGCTGACGAAGCGGAAGGCGTCTTCGCTGGCGGCGCGCGCGAGGCCGGCGAGCACCTCGCGTTTGCGGAGCGGGTCGAGCCGGGCCATCAGCTCGCGCACCACGCGCTGGCGCTCGGGCACGCGGCCCTTCTCGATGCAGTAGGTCAGCTCGGTGAGGCGGCGCGGGCGCTTGGGCTGCAGCCGCTCGATGAAGGGCGGCGCGTTCAGCGCGGCGAGGCCGGCGAGCCCGGGGAGGACCGCGTCGCGGCTGGCCGGCAGGTCGAGCGTCTCGAAGAGCTCGAGCCACGTCACGGCGAAGGCGTGGCCGAAGAAGGGAATCAGGCGCCCGAGGCCCTCGGCGTCGGTGGGCGGCGCCTCGCGCAGGCGGTAGGCGATGCGGCGGGCCTGGTCGGCAGTGGCGAACTGGGCGAGCGCGATGTCGGCCACGCGCTGGTGCAGCGGGTCGATGCTCGCCGACGCGCGCAGCCGCTCGAGCAGCGTCGCCAGCGCGCCCCACGCCTCGGCCATCAGCAGGCCGTCGATGGCGCCGACCACGCGCTCGAGCACCGGGCCCTCGTCGACCACCTTGAGCAGCCGCCCGGCGTGCATCGGGAAGCGCGCGAAGAGGTTCACGCCCTCGTCGCGCTCGAGCTCGGTGCGCACCGCCTCGAGCTCCGCGCGGGAGGCCAATGGCGCCCCGGCCTCGTAGAGCCGCATGTGCGTGGCCTCGGCCATCAGCACCTGCGCGCGCACCTCGGGCGGCGCGTTCTGCGGCGTCGGCGCCGCGGGCGGCGGCACGAAGGCGGGCGCGGTGCCGCTGCGCGAGGGCTGCGGCGGCGCGGGGGGCGCGCCGGGCGGGCCGAACATGCCGCGGGCCGCGGTGCCGGGCGTGTGCGTCGGCACCTGGCTGGGCGGCGGCGCCGCGAACATGCCGCGCGCGGCGGTGCCCGGGGTGTGCGTCGGCACCTGGCTGGGCGGCGGCGCGGCGAACATGCCCTTCGACGCGGTGCCCGGGGTGTGCGTCGGCACCTGGTGGGCCGGCTCCGCGGCGAACATGCCCTTCGCGGCGGGGCCCGGCGTGAGGCCCGGGGCGGGCGCCGCCGCGACGGCCGACGGCCACGGCGTCAGCCCGGTGAGGCCCTTGCCCGGCCCGGGCGTCAGGCCGCTCATGGGAATGCCCTGGCCCGGGCGCGGCGTGCCGGGGTTGCTGGGCGAGCTGCTGAAGTACTTCGCGCGCGCGGCGTTGAAGGCCTCGATCGACATCGGCGCGCCGGTCGAGCCGACGGTCACCTTCATGCCGGTCTCTTCCTCGGCCGGCGCGGGCTCCGGCTCGGGCGGCGCGACCGGGGCAGGCGCGGGCGGGGCGGCGACGGGAGCGGGCGCGGCCTTCCCTCCGTCGGTTTCCTGCAGGTCGCTGAAGAACTGGTCGAAGAGGTCGTTGGCCTTCGCGTCGAACTGCTTCTGCTTCGGCAGCCCGACTTCGAGCGTCACCGGCGCGACGGAGGGGGCGGTGGGCGCGCTCGAGGGCGGCGGCGGAACGGGGGCCGACGACGCGCGGGGCAGCGGCGCGCCGAACGAGGCGAAGGGGTCGCTCGACGGGCCGGCGACCGGCGTGCCGCGCGGCGGAGAGATGGGCGCGGGCGAGACGGCCTTGTACGGCGTGGCGGTGGCGGGCGTGGGCGAGGTGGCGGGCTTGCTCGGCGCCGCCGGCACTTCCTCGGTGTGCGCGGCGAGGGCCGAGAGCTGCCGGGTGCCGACGCGCTGGCCACTGTTGGTGACGAACTCCTCGAGGGCGGCGGCGAGCTCGCGGCAGTTCTGGAACCGCGCCTGGAGGTTCTTCGCCATCGCCTTCTGCACGATGGCCGCGTACTCGCCGGGCACGTCGGGGCGGCGCTGCTGCAGCGGCACCGGGTCGGTTTGGATGATGTCGGCCAGCAGCTGCTGGTCGGGCTTGGTCTCGTACGGGCGCGTGCCGGCGGCCAGCTCGTAGAGAATGACGCCCAGCGCGTAGACGTCGGCGCGCAGGTCGGCCTCCCCGATGATCTGCTCGGGAGGCATGTACGCAATCTTGCCCTTCACCTGCCCCTGCGTGGCGTTGCTCTGGTTGCCCGCCACCGCGACGCCGAAGTCGACCACCTTCACCGCGCCGTTCTTCGCGATGAGCAGGTTGTCGGTGCTCACGTCGAAGTGGATGAGCCCCATCGGCTTGCCGGCGGGGTCGGCGAACTCGTGCACGTACGCGAGGCCCTCGCACGCTTCCTCGATGACGCGCGCGCCGACGGCGAGCGGCAGCCGGCGGTCGGGAATGGCCCGCAGAATGGTGCGGAGGTTGGGGCCGTCGACGAACTCCATCGCGAGGAAGTAGGTGCCGGCCATCTCGCCGAAGTCGAAGATCTGCACCACGGCCGGGTGCGCGAACTGCGCGGCGATGCGCGCCTCGTTGAGGAACATCGAGACGAACTCGGGGTTCTTCGCGAGGTGCGGGAGGATGCGCTTGATGACCAGCGACTTCTCGAAGCCGCCGGGTCCCTGGGCCTTCGCGAGAAACACCTCGGCCATGCCGCCGGTCGCGAGCTTGCGCACCAGGGTGTAGCGGCCCAGCTGTTCCCCTTCACTGCCCATGGGAGCCGACCATCGTAATGGGCCGTGCACCCGTTCGCCCAGCGGATCAGCGAGGCCTCCGCACGAGCGAGCAGGGGCCTGCAGGTGGTCCTTGCATTTTGGCGTTTTCGCTCGGGCCGCTTCAGGCGCGCTTCTCGAAGCGCCTCGCGTATTCCCGGTACATCACCGGCAAGAGCACCAGCGTCAGCGCGCAGGCCGACAGGGTGCCGAACACGATGACCACCGCGAGCGGGCGCTGCGTCTCCGAGCCCATGGCGCGGCTCATCGCGGCGGGCACCAGGCCCAGCGCGGCGAGCGCGGCGGTCATCAACACCGGCCGCAGGCGCTCGCGGGCGCCCTCGACGATGGCGTGCTCGAGCACCATGCCTTCCCTCAACTTCTCGGCGATGGCCGAGCTGACCAGCACGCCGTTGAGCGCGGCCTGCCCGATGAGCGCGATGAAGCCGACCGCCGCGGCGACCGAGATGGGCATGTCGGCCAGCCACAGGCCGAACACGCCGCCCGTGAGCGCGAAGGGCACGTTCAGCAACGTGAGCACCGCGCGGGGGAAGTTGCCGAACGCGTTGAAGAGCAACAGCAGGGTGAGGAAGAGCGCGACCGGCACCACCTGCGCGAGCCGGTTCATGGCGCGTTCCTTGTTCTCGAACTCGCCGCCCCACTCGATGCGCTGGCCGGCCTGCAGCGGCGCTTCCTTGTCCACGCGGCCGCGGGCCTCGTCGACGAAGCTGCCCAGGTCGCGGTCGCGCACGTTCATGCGAATGCCGATGTAGCGGCGCCCGTTCTCGCGGTTGATGCTCGCGCGGCCGGTGCCGGTGGAGATCTTCGCCAGCGCCTCCATCGGCACGGTGACGCCGCCCTCGACGGCGACGCGCAGCTTCTTGAGCTTCTCCACGTCGTCGCGCTCGGTGCGCGGCAGGCGCAGCACCACGTCGAAGCGGCGCTCGCCTTCCCAGAACTCGTCGACCGGCCGGCCGCCGACCGAGGTCTGGAACACGT
This sequence comes from Myxococcaceae bacterium, assembly GCA_046351675.1. Lineage (GTDB taxonomy): Bacteria > Myxococcota > Myxococcia > Myxococcales > Myxococcaceae > Archangium_A. The sequence goes on along the minus strand of JAXLYB010000002.1, from coordinate 25,212 downwards.
GCTGGAACTCGCCGAGCGTCATGCCGTAGCGCGCGAGCGCCACGCGGTCGGGCTCGACCTGCAGCTGCGGCACCTCGCCCGACTTCACGATGCCCAGGTCGGCGACGCCGGGCACCGTGGAGATGACGAGCTTCACCTTCTCGGCCTGCGCCTGCAGCTTCACCAGGTCGTCGCCGTAGAGCTTCACGGCGATCTGCCCGAACTGGCCCGAGATGCTCTCGTTGACGTTGTCGCGAATGGGCTGGCTGAAGTTCACCTCGAGGCCCGGCACCTCGTCGATGGCGTCGTGGAGCGCGTGGATGACGTCGCCCAGCTCGGGCGTGTCTTTGGGCCAGTCGGCGGCGGGCTTCAGCTTCACGAAGAACTCGAGGTTGTTGGTCAGCGTGGCGTCGGTGCCGTCTTCGGGGCGGCCGAGCTGGCTCAACACCGCCTCGACCTGCGGCTGCGCGGCGATGAGCTGGTTGAGCCGCGGCACGAGGCGGCGGCCTTCCGACAGCGAGACGTTCGAGGGCAGGGTGAAGGTCATGTACAGCGCGCCCTCGTTCAGCTCGGGCAGGAACTCGCTGCCCAGCCGCGAGCCGACCACGCCGGTGGTGATGAGCAGCACCGTGGCCGCGCCGAGCACCAGCCACGGCCGCTTGAGCGCGGCTTTCAGCGTCGGCAGGTAGAGCCGCTGCGCGAGCACGAGCACCGGCGAGTCTTTGTGGTCGTGCATCGGCTTGCTGTACGCGAACGACGCGAGCGCCGGCACGAGCGTGACCGAGAAGAGCAGCGCGCCCACCAGCGCCGCGGCGACGGTGTTGGCCATCGGCGAGAAGATGCGGCCCTCGACGCGCTCCAACATGAAGATGGGGATGTAGGCGGCGATGATGATGAGCAGCGCGAACACCGTGGGCCGCACCACCGCCGAGGCCGACTTGCGAATGCGTTCCTGCTGGCTGAGCGGGTTGTGGTCCTTGAGCACCAGCGCCGCGAGAATCGCCTCGATGATGACCACGCCGCCGTCGACGATGACGCCGAAGTCGACCGCGCCCATCGACAGCAGGTTGGCCGACATGCCGCGCTGGTCGAGGTAGATGAAGGCCACCGCGAGCGAGAGCGGAATGAGCGTGCACACGATGAGCGCCGCGCGCAGGTCGAGCAGGAAGACGAAGAGCACCAGCAGCACCAGCACCGCGCCCTCGATGAGGTTGTGCCCCACCGTCTCGAGCGTCGCGTCGACGAGCTCGCGGCGGTCGTAGAACGCGCTCACCGTCGCGCCGTCTTCGGCGAGCCGCGCGTTGATGCTCACCAGCTGTTCCTTGAGGCGCTCCAGCACCACCGAGGGGTTCTCGCCGCGGCGCATGAGCACGATGCCCTCGACCGCGTCGGTGGTGGCGCCCTCGCTGACCACGCCCTGGCGCGGAGCCCACGCCTCGGTCACCGTCGCCACGTCCTTCACGAAGAGCGGCGTGCCGTCGCGCTCGGTGACGCCGACGTTGCGAATGTCGTCGAGCGACTTGAAGAGGCCTTCGGACCTGATGACGAACTGCTCGCTGCCGCGCTCGAGCACGCCGCCCGACGCGTTCTGCGAGCCCTTCTCGACCGCTTCCTCGAGGTCTTGCAGCGTCAGGCCCAGCGACGCGAGCGACTGCGGCCGCGGCTCGACCTGGATGACGCGCTGCAGGCCGCCGTAGCTGACGACGTCGGCGATGCCGTTGACGCGCATGATCATCGGGCGCACCACCCAGTCCTGCAGCGTGCGCAGCTTCATCGGGTCGCCCTGCGCGCCGTGCAGCGTGTAGCGGTACACCTCACCGATGGGCGTCGCGTAGGGCCCGAGCTCCGGCGTCACGCCCTCGGGCAGCTCGGCCTCGCGCAGCCGTTCCAGCACCTGCTGGCGCGCCCACAGGCCGTCGGTGCCGTCGCGGAAGGTGAGCGTCACCATCGACAACCCGAACATCGAGAGGTTGCGCAGGCGCGTCATGTTCGGCGTGCCGTTGAGCGCGCGCTCGAGCGGCAAGCCAATCTGCCGCTCCACTTCTTCGGTGGGCTGGCCGTCGAAGAGCGTGATGACGTTGACCTGCGTGTCGGTCGGGTCGGGGAAGGCCTCGATGGTGAGGCGGCGGAAGCTGACCGCGCCGACCAGCAACACCACCACGGCGAAGAACACCACCGCGACGCGGTTGGTGAGGCTGAAGCTGACGATGCGCTCGAACATGGCCGCTTCAGGTGTCCGACGAGAGGTCGACCTGGTTGAGCAACAGCAACGCGCCGCGCGCCACGAAGCGCGTGCCGACCTCGAGCCCGCCGCGCACCTCGATGAGGCCGTCGCGCCGCCGCCCGAGCTTCACCGGCCGCGGCTCGAGCCGCCCGGGTGACGTCGCCACGAAGACCACCGAGCGCGTGCCCTGCGTCACCACCGCGACGTCGGGCACGCGAATCACCTCGTTCTCCGCGCCGGGCTTCACCACCACCTCGACGAAGGCGTTGGGGCGCAGGTGGCGGTCGAGGTTCTGCGCGCGCACCCACACCTCGACGGTGCGGCGGCGCGGCTCGACGACCTCGCTGATGTACTCGACCACGCCCTCGCGCGGCTCGGTGCCCTGCGGCTGAATGGTGACCGCCTCGCCGAGCTTCACGTCGACCACGTCGCTCTCGGGCACGTCGGCGATGACCAGCACCTCGTCGAGGTCGGCCAGCTTGAGCAGCGGCTTCTCGCGGTCGGGCGCGACCTCGAGGCCGGGGAAGACATCGAGGTCGACCACCGTGCCCGCGCGGGCGGCGCGCACCCAGAAGAGGTTGTCACCCTCGGCGGCGACCGAGAGCGAGCGCTGCTTCGACTCGGCGGCCTTGAGCGCGAGCTCCGATTCCTTCAGCTCGGCCTCGGCGGCGAGCACGTCCTTCTGCGGGGCGGCCTTGAGCTCGAACAGCTCCTTGGCGCGCTCGAGCAGGCGCTGGCGCACCGCGACCTGCGCGCGCGCGGCCTCGGTCTCGCGGTCGAGGTCGGCGAACGCGCCCGAGCGCACCGAGAACAACCGCTCGCCCTGCTTCACGCGGCTGCCCAGGCGCACCTGCACCGCCTCCACGCGGCCGGGCAGCGGCACGCCGACGGTGGCGGTGCGCTTGGGGTCGAGGTCGACGTGGCCCGGCACCGGGAGCGGCGCGAGCGTGGGCCCCGCGGCGGCGACGGCGAGCTCGACGTACTTCCACTGCGGCGCGTCGGCGGCGAGCGTGATGCCGGTCGCGTCGGCCTTCATCAGCTCGGCGGGGTCTTTTTCCAGCGGCTTCTTGCTGCAGCCGAGCGCGACGAGCGCCAGCGCGAGGAAAGGGAGGGCTTTCATGGATTCAACTCCGGAAGGGCGTCGAGCGAGGACCCCAGCCGCGCGCGCGCGACGTGGAGGTGGAAGTCGGTGCGGTCGAGCTCGGCCGCGGTGAGCAGGAGCTCGGCGAGCGTGCGGCGGCTCAAGATGAGCTCCTGCAGCGGGGCGGCGCCGCGCGAGACGGCGGCCTCGAGGCGCTCGACGACGCTGCGCGCGAGGGGCAGCGACTGCTCGCGAACGCGCTTCTGGCGCGCCTCGACCGCGGTCAGCTCGGCGCCCAGCGTCTCGAGCTGCGAGCGTGCGGCGGCGACCAGCGCATCCCGGGCCCGCTCGGCGCTCTGCGCGGCGACGCCCGCGGCCTCGGCGTCGTCTTGCCCGTGCTCGAAGAAGGGCAGGGGAATCGAGAAGCCGACGAAGAGCGAGTTCTGCTGGTTGCCCGAGATGACGAACTGGTCGCGCACGTAGCCCACGCGCACGGTGGGGTCGGGAATCCACCGGTTCTGCGCGAGGCGCTGCGCGGCGCGGGCCGAGCGCACCGCGGCCTCGAGCGAGCGGAGGTCGGCGCGCTTCTCCACCGGCCCCGACTTCACGTCGAGCGCGCGGTCGAGCCACGCGTTGGCCTGCTTCACGTCGGCGAACGGCGCGCAGGGCACGGCGACGATTTCGACGCACCCGCGCAGCGCGGCCTGCAGCTGCTCGCGCGCTTCGCCCAACGCGGTGAGCGTGCCCTCGAGCTCGAGGCGCGCGCGGTCGGCGTCGAGCTCCGAGGTGTCGCCCTTGCTGGCGCGCGCGGTCTGCAGCTCGGAGAGGCGCCGCGCGTCGTCGGCGAGGTTGGTGAGGGCGTCGACGCGCACCTGGGCGGCGGCCACGTCACCGATGACTTCCTCGAGGTCGAGCGTGCGGCGGCGCACCACGTCGAGCGCGTCGAGCGCGGCGGCGCGCGCGGCTTCGGCGGTCGCTTCCTGCCGCGGCTCGCGCTTGCCCAGCTCGAGCAGCACCGAGAGGCCGATGGCCACGTTGGGCACGTTCAAGAACGGGTCGGCGAGACCGGGCGGGTTGAGCGGCCCGATGGGCAGCGTGTTGAGCCCGACGTCGAGGCCGGGGTTGGGCAGCCGCAGCGCCCGCTTGCGGTCAGCCTCGGCCGCCGCGAGTCGCACGCGCGCGTCGTGCAGCTCGGGCGCCTGCTGCCACACCACCTCGGGGAGCCGTGCCCCGTCTGCCACCTGGGAGAGATCGAGCGCCTGCGGGCTCGCGCCCAACGCCACCAACATCACGCACCACATGGCGGGTGCCTTGTTCAAGCGCAGGGCCACGCGCAGACCCGCTGATCCACTGGGTGCGACAGGGGTGTGGTGAAAGAGTTTTTCGGTGCGCGGTGAAAGGGCTTTTCAGCCCTCTTCTGCCCCGTCGCGCACGAGCTTGTTGAAGGTGGGGTGCGAGATGCCGAGCGCCTTCGCGGTGTCGAGGCGGCGGCCGTCGTTGCGGTCGAGCGCCCAGCGGGCGTAGCGGCGTTCCAACGCGTCGAGCGTCTCGACCTCGCTCGAGGTGAAGCTCGAGCCGGCGGGCGTCGCGGCGGGGGCGACGAGCCAGTCGAGCCCGAGCTCGCTGCCTTCGAGCGCCATCGCCCGCTCGAGGATGTTGCGCAGCTCGCGCACGTTGCCGGGGAACGAGTAGGCCTGCAGGCGCTCGAGCGCGCGCGGCGTCAGCTTCGGCACTTCGCGGCGGCCCTGCTCGGCGGCCTGACGGCGCAGGAGCCCTTCGGCGAGGGCGGGAATGTCTTCGCGGCGCGCGCGGAGCGGCGGCACGTCGATGCGGAACACCGAGAGGCGGAACCAGAGGTCTTCGCGGAAGCGGCCGTCGCGCACGGCGCGCTCGAGGTCGCGGTTGCTCGCGGCGACGACGCGGGCGGAGGAGGTGAGCTCGGTCTCTCCCCCGAGTCTTCGGAAGCGGCCGCCGTCGAGGAAGGTGAGCAGCTTGGCCTGCAGCGCCGCGCTGAGCTCGCCGACCTCGTCGAGGAAGAGCGTGCCGCGCGAGGCGAGCTCGACGAGGCCGCGGCGGGTGGACTTGGCGTCGGTGAAGGCGCCGCGCTCGTGGCCGAAGAGCTCCGACTCGGCCATCGCCTCGGGCAGCGCCGCGCAGTTGAGCTGGATGAAGGGTGACTCGGCGCTCTTGCCGGCGAAGGTGCGCTGGTGGAGATGCCAGGCGAGCGCTTCCTTGCCCGAGCCGGTCTCGCCGAGGAGGAGCACCGGGCTGCGCGGCGAGGTGGTGGCGATGCGCTCGAGCGTGTCGACGACGGCCTTCATCGCGGGCGCGGCGGGGGCGATGAGGCCGCGGCGGGTGGAGAGCGTGCCCTCGGCGTGCTGCAGGCGATCGCGCAGGCGAATCTCGTCGGCCGCGCGGCGCGCCTTGAAGAGGAGGTCGGTGAGCTCGATGGGCTTGGCGAGGTAGTCGGTCGCGCCGAGGCGAATCGCTTCGACCGCGCTCGAGATGTCGCCGTGCGCGGTGACCATCACCACCACCGCGCCGGGGTTGGCGGTGCGCAGCTCGGGCAGCGCGGCGAGGCCGTCTCCGTCGGGGAGGCGGCGGTCGAGGATGATCAGGTCGAAGCTGCGCGAGGCGACGTGGCGGCGGGCCTCGTGCAGCGAGTGCGCGATGGTGACGGGCAGGCCTTCACGCTGCAGCGTGGCGGCGGCGACCGAGGAGAAGGCGCGGTCGTCGTCGATGAGGAGCGTCGTCAGCACGGGGCGACCGTACCTCATCTCCCTCTCCTCCCGAGGAGGAGAGGGTTGGGGTGAGGAGAGAAGCCGAGTGCCGTTCGACGGTGTGACGGGTCTCGTGACTGCACGACCCACGCAGCCCCTCGCCGGTGCGGATCATGGGCTGTGGCAGCGTTATCCGCACCGCAGCTCGAGGTTTCTCCTCACCCCGACCCTCTCCTCCTCGGGAGGAGAGGGAGAGGAGGGCGGCGTGCGAACACGTTGTAGAGCCCGAGCAGCCGGTACGTGGCTCCCGCGTCTTGAGTGACGTCGACCGCGAAGCCCTGCCGCTCGAGCAACGCGCACACTGCTGGCACGTCGTCCGTCTCCACCACCACCTGCTCGATGCGCGCCCAGTCGGCGTCGCTCACGCCGCGCAGCACCTGCAGCTCCACGCCCTCGACGTCGAGCTTGAGCAGGTCGATGCGCTCGACGCCGTACTCGGCGATGACGTCAGACAGCGTGCGCACCTCGCACGGCACACGGCGGCGCAACACGCGGCGCGCGAGCTCGACGGCCGCGACCGCGACGCGGGGCAGCTTCAGGTCCGCCGCGACGGCGCTCTGCCACGCGCGTGCATCGACCGCCGGCCCCTCTTCCCGCAGCGACGCCATCGAACTCGCGAGGCGGTCGAAGGTGAGCATCGCCTCACCGCGTCGCTCGCCCAGCGCGCAGCGCAAGAGCGTCACCTCGGCGCCGGTGAACTCGGCCGCGTTACGCTCGAGCGCGGCGAAGGTCTCCGGCGCGGGCTCGAACGCAAACAGCCGCAAGCCGCGGTGCTGCTCGGTGAGCCAGCGCGAGCACAGGCCGATGTTCGCGCCGACGTCGAACACGCACGCGCCTTCCCGCAGCGTCCACCCCGGCCGCGCGTACGTCTGCGCGCGGTAGATCTGCTGGTGGAGCATCGCCGCGTCGACCGCGTTGAGCGCCCACATCTGCCGGCCATCGTCGAAGGTGACGTGCTTCATCGGAAGGGCACCAGGAGCTGCACGCCGAGCTGCTCGGGCACCTCGTCACGAGGAGAGAAGACCCCCACGTCGACCGGCGGCCGGCCCGGAGGCGCGACGCGCGTGCCGAACACGCCGTCCCACAGGCTGAGCACGTGGCCGTAGTTGCCGTTCGCCTCGGCCTCGACGCGCGAGTGGTGCCAGCGGTGCGGCTCCGGGCCAGCGAAGAGCAGGTTGAGCGGCCCCAGCTCGAGCGTGGCGTTGAGGTGCTGGAACTGGAGGTGCACCGCGGCGAGCGCGCCGGTCGCGGCGAGGACCTCCGCCGGCGCTCCCAGCGCGACCAACGGCACGGCGGCGGCGAGGAACCCGAGCGCGGTGTCGAGCGGGTGGTTGCGGGACGCGTTGAGCGCATGGAGCCGCCGCGCGCTGTGGTGCACGAGGTGGACGCGCCAGAGCAGCTGCGTGGTGTGCATCAGCCGGTGCGCCCAGTACGCGCCGAGCTCGGCGAGCAGCAGCGCGGCGGCGAGCTGCGCGACGAAGGGCCAGCGCGTCGGCCACCACCCGAGGCTCGGCACGCGCGCGACGAGGGGCACGAGCGCCGCGACGACGGCCATCGAACCGAGCGCGTGGAGCCGGTCGACGCGGGCGTCTCCGTGGTCCACGCTCCACTTCGGCTCGAACGGCGCGACGTGTTCGGCGACGGTGACGGCGAGCGTGGCGAGGGCGGTCATCGCGAGCACGCCGGCGGAGAGCGGCAGCCCCGCACCGTGCAGCGCCAGCACCGCGAAGGGCGCGCCGAACGTCAGCCCCGCCCACGCTGCGAAGAGGGTCAGCTTCATGGCCGGTGGGTTGCTGCCGGGCGCGAGGTGGATCCGCCTCGAACGAGGCCCTCGGAAAGCCCTCGAAAGCCCTGAAACGGGACGCACACGGTGTGCAGCCGACTGCGCAGTCTCGGCGCGCAACCCCGCTAATCCCCGAAGGCGACCGGCTTGCACACCTTCGCGGCATGCTCCTCTCGCTCCTCGTCACGCTCTCCGTTGCGCAGACCCCTCCGCCGATGGTCGAAGCCCCCGTGCCCGAGCGCCTCAAGGTCTCGCGCGACGGCTTCGTCCCCGAGGGGTACCACCTCGTCGAGCAGCCGCGCTGGGCGGTCATCGGCGCCGGCCTCGGTGCCTTCGCCGCGGGTTACGCCACCACCGCGCTCTGGGCGCTGCCGACGCAGGACCTGACGCTGCTGGTGCCGGTGGCGGGTCCGCTCATCGCGATGGTGAACGCGTGGAACTGGGCGAGCCAGCCGTCGGAATGGTCGAGCTTCCTGGGCGACCAGCAGTTCTGGCGCGGCTTCGCGGCGTTCTGGTTCACGATGTTGATGGTCAGCGAGACCGCGGTGCAGGTGGGTGGTGTGGTGACGGCGATCGTCGGCGCGTCGAAGCCCGCGCAGTGGCTGCAGCGCAACACGACGGTCGATGCCGAGAAGCCGCGCGTGACGGTGATGCCGATGATGATGAGGGGGAATGCGCCGGCGATTGCGCTGACGGGGACGTTCTGAAGCGTCTCCCCTCACCCCAACCCTCTCCCCTTCAGGGGGAGAGGGAGCTGAGGGTCTACAGGGTGAGCTGAAACCGGCTGCCGCCCTCGAGCCGCTCGAAGCGCAGCGTGCCGCCCAGCTCTTCCATCGCCTTCTGCGTCATCGCCAGCCCGAGCCCGATGCCGCGCGGCTTGGTGGTGAAGAACGGCTGCCCGAGGCGCTGCTCCAGCTCGGCGGGCGCGCGCGCGTTGTCTTCGACCTGCACCACGGCGCGCTCTCCCTCGCGCTTCACGATGACGCGCACCTGCGGCGTGGCGACCTGGCCCACGTCCTTCGCGAGCACCGCGGCCTCGATGGCGTTGCGCACGAGGTTGTCGATGGCGGTGGTGAGCAACAACGGGTCGCTGTCCACCTGCACGGGCTCGAGCGCGAGCTCGACCTTCGCCTCCGGCCACTCGGGCAGCGCGTGGAGCGCGTTGACGGTGTCGCGGGTGAGCGCGTCGAGCTGCACGCTCACGCGCCGCGTCTCGGTCGGCCGCGAGAAGCTCAAGAGCGAGCGGGCGAGGTGGCCCAGCCGCTCGACCTGGCCGGTGACGGTGCGCGAGACCAGCGCGGCATCTCCTCCGCGCTCGAGCAAGCTGGTCGCCGCGCTCAAGCCGTTGAGCGAGTTCTTCACCTCGTGCGCGATGAGCGACGCGGCGTCACCGAGCGCGGCCATCTTCTCGCGCTGGGCGAAGCGCTCCTCGGCTTCGAGGAAGGCGCGCCACGTGCGCCGCAGGAAGAGCACGAACGCGCCGAGCGCGGCGAGCTGCACCACGAGCAGGAAGAAGAGCTGGAAGTTGAGCCGCCGCCGGATCGGCGCGGTGGTGACGTCGGAGTCTTCGACGGCGAGCACCTGCAGCGAGGTCTCCTTCACGCCGAAGGCCTCGGCGATGAGCTCCTGGCCCTGGAGGTCCCACATCGTCGGCTCGTCGTGCTGCTGCTTGAGCGCCGAGAAGCGCACCTGGAACTCGGTGCTGCTCGACCACGCGGGCGCCTGCACCGGCAAGATGACCTCACCGCGCGAGCTCAAGAGCAGCAGCTGCTCGCCGGGCCCGGCGACGCCGTAGAGGAGGCGGTCGTTCGAGCCGACCACGCCCACCAGCAGCCCGGCGAGCTTGCCGTCTTCGAGCACGGGCAACGCGACCGCCAGCCGCGAGCTGTCTTCGCCCTGGCCGGCCAGCTTCAGCTCGTCGACGGTCGACTTCTCGAGGCCCAGCACGTGCTGGAACCAGGGCTGCAGCTGCACGTCGGCGGGGAACGCGAGCGCGGGCTCGGACCACACCACCGCGCCGTGCAGGTCGAGCAACGCCACGCCCTCGGTGAAGAGCGCGCGGTCGTCGCGAATGGTGGTGAGCACGGTCTCGTCATGGCCGGCGAGTGCCTGGAAGCCGCGATCGGCCAGGCGCTGCAGCTCGGCCTCGAGCACGTCGAAGTGGAGCGCGAGGGAGTCAGCGTAGAGCCGGCCCTGCTGCGCGACCCGGGCCTGCACCTGGCGGCGGGCCTCGGTGACGTCTGCGCGGTAGCTGACGACCGCGGCGATCGAACCGAAGAGCGCGACGAGGATCAACGCGCCGAGCACCGAGCGCACCGTGGTGAGCGCGGCGCTGCGGCGGAGTTGAGGAGGGCCCTCGGTCATCTCGGAGAACGAGCTCCCTCTCCCCCGAGGGGGAGAGGGTTGGGGTGAGGGGAAGACGACCGACTGCGCTGCGAGGGTTCTCTCCTCACCCCGACCCTCTCCTCGGAAGAGGAGAGGGAGTCTTGTTACTTCTTGGGCTGCGCCGCGTTCATGAACTGCGCGGCGACGTTGCCGACCTGCTCACCGACGTGCGGCACGTGGTTGAACACCGACGGCTGCACCACCGACGCGGGGAAGCTGCGGGTGATCATGATCTCATCGGTCACGGCCTCGCCGACCTTGCCCTGGATGTGCACGTTCATCACCGTGGGGATCTGCCCAATCACGATGTACTTGCCCATCTGGAAGGTCTTCACCGACACGATGACCTGCGCCGCGCCCGGCGACTGGGTCGCGAGGTGCGCGCCCGCGAAGCCCGAGCTGAACGTGCTCATCACGCCCGTCTCGAACTTGCCCATCAGGTTCGCCCAGGTCTCCGGGTACTTGGGGTCTTCCTTGGTCTTCAGCTCCATCCACTGCGAGAGCGGCTTCCCGTCGACGACCAGCTCCGAGTAGTCGAACGCCACGCCCACGTCGGTCTTCCCCTCGAGCGCCGACGGCGGGCCAGACGCCTTGATGACCTTCCACGGCGGGCCACAGCTGGTGGCGAAGGCGGCGATGGCGACAGCGACGAGGTAGTGCCGAAGAGCGAAGCGCATGCGGGGTGTCCTTGCTGTGAGTGGGAATGAGGGCGCGGGAGTCGCGGCCCGGGGTGACTTCGTAGTCAGCGCGCGACGGCTTTCAAAAGGGAATCCAAAGCGCACTCGTTGCGCTCACCCGCGGGGCCATGCCAATGAGGCGCCCGTGAGAAACATTTTCAGGCATCTGGTTCTCCTGGCCGTCGCCGTCCCTGCGCTGCACTGCACTCCGAGCGCGAGCAGCGGGCTGGCGCCGACCCCCGCGGGCACGGGCGCGCGCGTGAAGTTCGACGTGTACCACCGGCCGCTGCCCGAGATTCCGCTGCCCAACGACTTCGCGACGCGCTTCGACGCGACGAGCAGCACGCAGCGCCGGCTCAACGCGAGCATGGTGGCGCCCACGGTGTGGGAACAGAAGACGCGGCAGGAGCTCGATGCCCTCGACGGCTGGGGCACGCTCGCGCCCATCACGGTTTCCTTCGACGCCGAGCTCGACGTCGAGAACGTGATTCGCCGCCACCGCGGTGACCGCTACGACCAGAGCGACGACACGGTGCTCCTCGTCGACGTCACGAAGGGCTCGCCCGACTTCTGCCAGGCGATGCCGCTCGACCTGGGCGACGGTCTCTTCCCCGCGCGCCTCGATCGGCCCGACTACTACGCGGCTGATCCGCGCGGGAAGCTGACCAACCTCCTCTTCGAAGAGACCGAGGAAGACCTCAACGGCAACGGCACGCTCGACCCCGGCGAAGACACCGACATGGACGGCGTGCTCGACCACCCGAACACGCGCAGCAACGGCGAGCTGATCACCTTCTACGAGCGGCAGACGCACACCCTCATCGCGCGGCCGGTGATGCCGCTGCGCGAGGCGACCACCTACGCGGTGGTGCTGACGAAGGCGCTGACCGACGTGAACGGGGAACCGGTGCGCTCGCCCTTCAGCGACGTGAACCACGCGGCGCAGACTCCGGCGCTGCGGCCGTTGGCTGATCAGTGCCTCTCGCAGCTCGGCCGCTCGGTCGACGACGTGGCCTTCGCGTGGACCTTCACGACCCAGCGGTGGACCAAGCCGCTCGTCGCGGCGCGTGACGGTCTCTACGGCATGGGTCCGCTGGCGCGGCTGGCGACCGAGTTCCCCGCGGACTTCACGATGCGCGACGTGCGCACGAAGGGGCCGGGCATCAATTCGAAGATCGTCCCGGGCGCGCTCTTCCTCGACATGGCGAAGACGCTCTACACGCAGTTCGGCAGCGGCAACTCCACCGCGCAGGAGAACCTCTTCTTCGACAACTTCGCGTTCATCGACTTCCACGCGCTGGGCGCCATCGACTCGCCGCAGTTCTTCCCGCGCTACGCCGAAGACGGGAAGACGCAGCTGCCGCTCACCGACCAGGTGTGGAAGTTGAACGCCGAGACGGGTGAGGCGTTCGTGCGCCACGAGGGCGTGAACTACTGGCTGATGGTGCCGAAGAACCGCGGCGGCAAGCCGGCGCCGGTCGCCATCTTCGTGCACGGCCACGGCTCGACGAAGTTCGACGCGATGAACGTCGCCGGTTTCCTCGCGCGCATGGGCATCGCCACGCTGGGCATCGACGCGGTCAGCCACGGCGTCGACGTCGACCCCATCACGCTCGAGCTGGTGAAGGGGCAGTTCAAGCAGCGCGGCCTCGAGGGCATGGGGCAGGGCATCGTCGAGGGGCGCGCGCTCGACCAGAACGGCGACGGCAAGCTCGACAGCGGCGTCGACTACTGGACCGCGTACCTCTTCCACACGCGCGACGTGGTGCGGCAGACCGCGGTGGACCTCTTCCAGGTGATTCGCGTGCTCAAGGGCTTCGATGGCCAGCGCACGTGGAAGTACGACGCGAACGGCGACGGCAAGCCCGACCTCGCGGGTGACTTCGATGGTGACGGCGTGGTCGACGTGGGCGGCAGCGCGAGCGTGCACCTCGTCGGCGGCTCGCTGGGCGGCATCATCAGCAGCTACGTCGGTGGCCTCGAGCCGAACGTCGAGACGGCGATTCCCATCATCGGTGGCGGCACGCTCGCGGAGATCGGCGTGCGCAGCTCGCTCGGTGGCGTGCGCGACGCGATGGTGCTGCGCATGATGGCGCCGCTGGTGCTCGTGCACGACGGCGCGGTGTTCGAGTACGTGCCCGACCTCGTCGAGGGGAAGGAAGTGCGCGTCGCGGCGCTGAAGACCTCTCCGGCGCCCGGCAGCCTCGCGGTGCTGCGCAACCTGAAGAGCGGGGAGTGGCGGTGCGGGCGCGTGCAGCCCGACGGCAAGCTGCGCGTCGCGGTGCCGAGCGACCAGGGCGATGGGCTCGAGCTGTCGTTCTACGCGGGCGAGCTGCCGACGCGGGAGCGCGAGGGCTGTGAGCCGACGGGCGCTCCGACCGAGACGGTGGCGGCGTTCGACGCGGCGTCCAAGTTCCAGCAGAAGACGTACGCGGCGGGCGAGCCGTTCGTCGCGGTGACCGACGGCTTCGGGCTGCGGCGCGCGAACCCGGAGCTGCGGCGGATGTTGGGGTTGGCGCAGGTCGCGCTCGAGGGCGCGGATCCGGCGAACACGGCGCCGTTCCTCCACGGAGACCGCACGCTCACCTACGGCACCGGCGAGACCGTGCAGACGCGCGTCTTCTACATCAACACCATGGGTGACCCGGGCGTGCCCACCGCGTCGGGCGTGGCGATGGCGCGCGCGGCGGGGCTCATCGACTTCAAGAACGTCGACCCGCGCTGGGGGAAGACGCAGCAGCAGGTGCTGCTCGACACCGGCACCGTCGAGGGCGCGGAGAGCTCGGGTCGGTGGAAGGACTCGATGGGCAAGGACGTGCTGATGGACATCGACTCGTTCCAGGACGTGTCGCTCGGCGCGGGGCACGCGGGTGATGGCTTCGACGTGCCGCGGTTGATGCCGGCGTTCCGCAACCTGCGGCACAACTCGGCGGCGCAGGGCGGGGGCATCAGCGCGCAGTTCTTCCCGATGATGGATCCGCTCGGTGTGCACGGGTTTCCGCAGCCCAAGCCGGAGAAGCCGTTCGACCTCGGCTCGCTGCTGATCAACCAGATGATCCGCTACCTGCACACCAACGGGCAGGAGCTCGACTTCGATGCGTGTCAGCTCGATTGGTCGTGCGCGTGGTTGCCGCCGGTGAACTGAGCCGAGTCGCGGCTACTTCTTCGACGGCGGGTCGACGAGCTCGAAGTCGACCTCGACCTCCCACGCGGCGCTGAGCGCCCCGGTGCTCGCCCCGCCGAGGAACGTGCCGCCGCCCGTCGAGTACGTCTCCATGCCGCGATTGCCCTGCGCGCCACGCGAGGTCTGAACGCGGAGCGCTCGCCCGACGACGGCATTCACCGCCGCGGCCATCTTCACCGCGCGCGCACGCGCGTCTTCCATCGCCTTCACCGGCAGTTGCTCGGCGGCTGACTTGAGCGCTTCCGACGCGAAGTCGATGCGGCTCACGCTGACCTTCCCCTTCACCAGCTCGATCAACAGCGCGTCGAGCTTCGCGGGCGTGCGCAGACACAGCACGAGGTCCTTGCGCACCAGGTACTTCGTGCCGGTGCGACGCCCGCCCTGGTCGTATTCCTCTCGCTGGCTGATGTTGACCGACGTGAGCTGCACGTCAGGCCCCGCGATGGCCGCGCTCTTCGTCGCGCTCATCAGCGTTGCCATGCGACTCTCGTTTTCGCGCATCGCGGCTTCGGGCGTCGATTCCTCCGTCGAGACGAAGACGAACACGTCGACCTTGTCGGGTGCCGCCGCCACCTGCGCAGAGCCGGTGACATGAATCGACGGCCGCTCGTTGACGAGGGACACGTCGGCGGCGGCCAGGAACACGCACAGCAAGGCGAGGTGCATGCCCGCCTGTCGCGCGAGCCCGATTTCCTGGGTCATTTCGCGAGCGCGAGGGGCAGCGGACTACCGCTCGCAGCTCTCCGGCCCCGCATCGGCCGGAGGGAAGCACGCGTTCATCGAGCTCGACGTGCTGGTGCACCGGCAGGCTCCACCGCACGGCGCCGCGGCGCACGAGACCACGCAGGTGCCCTGGCATTCCGCAGTGTCGCAGCTCGAGTCGAACTGGCACGTGTACCCCGACGGGCAGGGCTGCTTCTCGAGCACGAACGGCGAGATGCGGCAGGGCTGGCCCACGGCGCTCTGCGGCCCGCACGCCGCGCTCAGCACGAGCAACGAGAGGCACAGCGCGACACGCGAGGGAATCATGCGCGCGCGGCTCTGCAACGCCCGTGCACAGCCGGCTCCGAGGGGGCGGACCACCAGCGGGCCTCCGGCGAGCTGATCCGCTGACATCGGCGCCTCACCTGATCCCTGACGTCCACGTCGCGCCCGGCGTGGTGCGCGGCTGTCGCAGCGTCAGGTCTTCTGCTTCTTCGAGCGCGAGAGCGAGAGCGCGAGGCGCACCCGCTGCTTGCCCGTGGGCCGGCGCACCGTCGGCACGAAGCCGGCCTTCTCGAAGAGCGGAACCGTGCCGGTGTACGCGAACGCCGCGGGAATCTTCTCGTTCGGTCGCGGCGGCTTCACCGGGTAGCCCTCGAGAATTCGCGCGCCCTGTTTCTTCAACGTCAGCACCGCCTCGTTGAGCAGCGCGGTCGCCACCTTCTTCCCGCGGGCTTCGGGCGCGATGAAGAAGCACGGCACGCTGTGCACCTCGTCAGCGTCGTCGCACGCCAGCGAGGGAGCGCGGTCGAGCTTCGGGAACGAGCGTCGCGGTCCGAGCGTGAGCCAGCCGACGGGCGTGCCGTCGAGGTACGCGAGCAGTCCCTGCACTTTCCCGCGCTGCACGAGCGCCTTGAAGCGGCGCTTCGCCGTGGCGCCCTTCACGTCGTCGAAGCGCTCGCCCTTCTCGAGCCGCCAGAACATGCACCAACAGCCGGCGCACGCGCCCTTCTCACCGAAGAGGCGCTCCACGTCTTTCCACCGAGCCGGCGTGAGCGGCTTCACCTCGAGCATGCGCACCGAGTTAGTCGCCCGTCGGGAGCGTGGCTACCTCGGCGCTTCGTGCGTCGATGAAGCACGCGCCGGGCTACATTCGACGTCCCGATGACCTCCGCACTCCTGGCGTTGGCGTTGCTCGCGGCACCGGTTTCTTCACCTCCCACCGACACGCCGCCCGCGGCCACCGACTCCGGCGCGCCGGGCCCGTTCGCCGCGCGCGCGCTGATTCCGCTCACCGTCGGCGCTGGCCTGCTCGCGGGCGGCATCGTGTCGCTCGTCGCCTCGGCGGTGCTCACCGGAGACGCGCTCAAGCTCGACCCGGGTGAAGCGCAGGAGAAGATGCTCTTCGAAGCGCGCGGCGATCGCGTGGCCGGCATCATGCTCAGCGTCGGCGCCGGGCTGATGGGCATCATCTCGGCCATCGTGTTGCAGTACCAGCCAGCGTCACCCGTGCAGGTCGGCTTCGCGCCCACCAGCGGCGGGGCCTTCGTGTCGCTCGGCTGGAGCTGGCGATGATCCGCTCGTCGTTGCTGATCAGCGTCTTGTTGATCAGCGCCGCGCGCGCGCAGGACCTCCCGCCGCCCGAAGAGGTCGATGCCGGCGTGGCCGCGCTCCCCGACGATGCGCCGCGCGCCGAGCCGGTCATCTCGCTGCCGCTCCCGCCGAAGGTCGAGCCCGGGGAAATCCCGCCGAAGGTGAAGAAGCGGTACCACGTGCTGCTGCCCATCATCGAGACCGAGGCGCTCCACTTCATTCTCGCGTCGCTCAACAACCTGCTCCTGCGGTCCGACTTCGCGCAGGTGTCGGTCGACTCGGTGGCCAGCCACTTCGACGGTCGCCGCCCGTGGGAGTTCGACGTCGATTCCTTCGCCATCAACCAGTTCGGCCACCCGTACCAGGGCTCCATCGCCTTCACTGCCGCGCGGTCGAGTGGCCTCAATTTCTGGTGGAGCTTCGGCTACGCCTTCATGGCCTCACTCACGTGGGAAGAGTTCTTCGAGATCGACGCGCCCAGCTACAACGACCAGATCACCACGCCGCTCGGCGGCACGTACCTCGGCGAAGTGCTGCACCGCACCTCGCTGCTCGTGCTGCGCGAAGGCCCGGGGCCACAGTGGCTGCGCAGCATCTTCGCGTTCCTCATCGAGCCCGTCGGGCAGCTCAACCGCTGGCTCTTCTCGGAGACGCTCGACGCCGAAGACGTCGACGAGCACCCGCCGTTCTTCGCGCAGCTCGGCGCGGGCGCGAACTTCGGCAGCGCGTTTCGCGACCCCAACAGCTTCGCCATCGTGCAGTCCTTCGCGCCGCAGGTGAACGTGCAGGGCCGCGTCACCTACGGCACGCCGGGTGACCCGAAGTTCACGTACCGCGCGCCGTTCTCGCACTTCGATCTCGACTTCAACTTGAGCGCACCGGGCCAGACGGTGGTCTCGCTCTTCATGCGCGGGTTGCTCTACGGCGGGCAGTTCGCGCTCGGCGCCTCGACGCGTGGCGTGTACGGCGTCTTCGGCCAGTACGACTTCTCGGCGGCGTCGCTGGTGCGCATCTCGGCGGTCAGCTTCGGGTTCGGCACCTCGCTGCAGACCCGCCTGTCGGACACGCTGACGCTGCAGTTCGCCGGCATCTTCTCGGGCGTTCCGTTCTCGAGCGCGGGCTCACTCGGCCTCGACGACATCGGCCGCGACTACCACGTGGGGCCCGGCGGACAGGTGACGCTCGAGGCGCGCCTCATCTGGAACGACCGCGCGTGGCTGCGCGTCGTCGGCCGCTCGTGGTTCCTCGGCGGCGTGTACGTCGGGCCCACCGGCTGGGAGAGCATCAGCTACGTCACCGCGGGCCCGCTGGTGCGCATCTGGGGACCCCTCGCGCTCGGCGCCGACCTGGTGATGGCGATTCGGCGCGCCAAGTTCGACGACGACCTGTTCGACCGCTCGGTGACCGGCGCCACCGTGCGCGTGACGCTCAATTGGGTGTCGTCGGAGTCGCTGGGGGCAGTGCGCTGAGCGTGCGTTGCATGAAGTCGAGCAGCTCGGGGCCGCTGAGCGGCTGGCCGCACACCCTGGTGAAGATGGCGTCGAGCCGCTGACGCGACGTCGCGAGGTGCGCCGCGGTGACGAGGCCGCCCGAGCCCGCGCAGCGCTCGAGGAAGAGCACCATCGCGTGTGACTGCGCGTACGCGAGGCGCGCGTCGGCGGTGTCGAACTCACCCAGCGAGCGCTCGAGCGAGTCGAAGGGAATCCACGTGCGTGACGTGACGAGCTGGCGCCACGTCACGGCGTCGGGCGGCTTGCGCTCGAAGGTCTGCGCGGCGCCTTCCTCGAACCAGATGGGCGCGGAGAAGCCGAGCGTCGCCAGCGTCGCGTGGAGGAGTTCGTGCCGGTGTGCGCGCTCGGGGCTGGTGACGAGCAACGCCACCGAGCCGTCGTAGAAGCCGCCGGTCCACAACGGGTGGCAGCTCACCGCGAGGAGCTCGGACCGCGACGGGTAGAGCACGAGCGTGAGGCCTCTGCGCCGCGGAGCGCCGAGCCACGTCGCGGCCTCGTCGAGCGTCGCGGCGGTGCGCTCCAACCGGCGCGCGCGCTCGGCGGGCGTCACGCTCGGGGGCACGACCAGCGTCAACCCGCCGTCGGCCACCTCGACCACGTAGTCCTTGCGGATGTCGCGGGCCACCTCGAGCCGGGCCACCAGCGCGCGCACCGCGGGGTCGTCGTGCGCCGACAAGAACGCGCGCAGCGCCGCGAGGCTCTCGTCGACGTTCGGGTCGAGCGCGTGGGTGAGGCCCTTCGCGAGCGCGAAGACGGGCTCCTCGTTGCGCGCGAGGCGGGCGTCGGTCTCGGGGCCCGCGGGCAGCTCGGCGTGAAGCCACACGCCGCCGTCGCGCAGCACGTCGCCCACTACCCGCTCGCCGGTGAAGCGAGACCTGAACTCGGGGAGCCGCTCAGGTGGGCAGAACGCGCGGCCGAAGTCGACCGCGGCGTCGGGTGCGGCTTCGGGCGGTGGCGGCGGACTCGGCGGCGCAGAGGCTGGAGGGGCGACGGCTGGCTCCTCGGGCGCGGTGGAGGCCAGCGCCCACGCGATGCCCACCAGCGCGACGACGGCCAGGAGCGCGAGTCGTCGCCCCATCGCTCAGCGCTTCTTCGCCTCGACCGCCGCGCCGGTGACGAAGAAGCGGCCACGCGTCGTGTGGTGCAGGGTGCGCAGCGCGTCGGGCGCGCCGTCGAAGTGGAACGCGCCGTCTCTCCACACCGCGTCGTCGGCCCACGCGGCGATGACCTCGACGAGGAAGAGGTCGAAGTCTTTCTCGAGCTGCGGCTGCGGCAGCACCTTGCCCTCGAGCCACGCGACGCAGCCCTCGAGCAGCGGCGCCTGCACCTTCGACGCGGCCGCGGTCTTCAGGCCGAGGCGCTCGAACTTGTCGCCGTCGTGGCCTGACCACGTGCCGACCGCCCACGTCTCGTCGAGCAGCGCGCGCGTGGGGAGCTGCACCACCAGCTCCTTCGACGCGTCGACCAGCTCGCGCGTGAAGGTGTCGGCGGCGATGACGACGGCGACCTTCGGTGGGTCGAAGTCGAGCGGCATGGTCCACGCGGCGGCCATCACGTTGCGGCGGCCGCCGGCGGCGGAGCTGATCAGCGTCGTCGGGCCGTGGTTCAGCACCCGCGCAGCATGACGGAGGGGGACGGGGACGCGCACCGCGCCATCTGAGCCCCGCCGCCCTCGTGAGTTCAACCTCAGAACGCGGTGGCGCCTGTCTCCCTCTCCCCCGAGGGGGAGAGGGTCGGGGTGAGGGGAAGACCTTCTCGACGCACGCACCATGTCGCCCTCTGCCCCCGAGGGGAGGTGGGTCGGGTCAGGCCTTGATGCCGAGCTTCGCGAAGCGTCGCAGCACGTCGCGCTCGAGCGAGCGCTCGTAGACGACCTGGCGCTCGGCGGTCTTCAGGTGGCCGAACGGGTTGCGTGGCTCGGCGGAGTCGTCGTCGCAGTTCTCGAACACCGCCTCGTGGGCGCTGTGGAGGTCGGACGTGATGCGCTGCTCGACGCGCTTGCGCTCCTTCGCGGTGAGCACCGGCCAGAGCTGGGCGAGCAGGGTCCACCCGAGCTGCGAGTGGAACGACTCGTCACGGGTGAGCGCGGTGACGACGCCCTTCGCGAGGGCGTCGGTGGTGACGTCGCGCGTGGCGGCGAGCAGCGCGGTCGAGAGCGTCTCGCCGATGCAGAGGCTGCCGGTGATCATCATCACCACGCGCACGCGCTGGCTCTCGGTGACGTCGGCGCGCACCCAGTTCGGCTCGCCGGGAATCACGTCGCTGCCGCCGAGCGCGCGCACCAGGCGGCGGCACAGCTCGACGTGGCGGGCCTCGTCGCGCACCACGCGCACCGCGGCGGTCAGCGTGTCGAACGCGCCGCCGAGCTCGGTGAGCTGCAGGAGGAAGTCGGTGAAGCCGACCTGCGAGCGGTACTCGTCGAGCGTGCGCAATTCCCACGACTCGCGGCCCCAGCGGAGCTCGGCGTCGTCGTAGCGGGAGGGGTCGAAGCGCTCGAACGCCGCGAGGTGCACCTCGCGCGGCAGGGCCTCGTCGAAGAAGCGGCGCTGCACGGTCGACAGGCCCTCGTCGACCGAGCGGAGGTCGAGCACCGGCGTCGTCGCGGGGCGGCGCGCGCGGCTCATGCCAGGCAGTTGCGGCGCACGAAGGCCTCGAGCGCGGCGGGGTCGCGCGGCTCGGCGCGCAGGAGCGTGGACGCCTCGTTCACCAGCATGAGGTCGGCACCTTCGCCGTCCCACTGCTCGAGCGCGGAGATCAGTGCGCTCACCGGGCGCGCATCGGGGCCGAGCAGCGAGGCGAGCGAGACCGAGGGCGTGAGCGGCGCGTCGGGGTTGAGGCCGAAGGGCACGAGCTCCTTCGTGACGCCCTCGAGCGTGGCGGCGTTCAGCTGTGCGAGCGCTTCACCGATGCTCACGCGGCGTGCGCGCACCGGGCGCGGGGCGGGCGGGGCGGTGATGTCGGGCTGGAGCACGGGCGCGCGCGGGGGCGAGCTGCGCGGCGCGCCGGGCGACTTCTTCCTGGCGGCGGGCTTCTTCGAAGGGGCGGCCTTCTTCTTCGGCGCGGCCTTCTTCGGCGCCGGTTTGGCCTTCTTCGCTACGGCCTTCTTCTTCGCTGGTTTTCGCGTGGCCACCAGGGGCCTGTACCACGCTGATCAGCAGGCGTCGCCGCGGAACGTCGAAGTGCACACGTGGTCGACGCACTGCAGCTGGTAGCGCAGCCAGAGCAGGTTCTTGCCGCAGTCGGGCCTGGGCAGCGACCAGCCGGTGAACTTCTTCGGGCGCGCGATGGCGGTGCCGCTCGGGTCGAGCCAGCAGTCTTTGACCGTGCGACACGAGGGGACGCCGGCGTCGGTGGTGGTCACGAGCGCGATGAGCAGGGCGAGGGTCACGTGCACTTCATAGCCCCCTCTCCCCGTGGGGAGAGGGTTGGGGTGAGGGGAGTCACGCTGTCCGCTTCACCTTCTTCTTCGCCTGAGACGGCCCCGACAGCTCCTTCGCCACCTGGCACAGCTGCGCCCCATCGAAGTGCGTGGCGATGAAATCAGCGAGCAACCTGACCCGCGTCGGCACATACCGCGCAGCCGGCATCACGAGGTGCAGACCCGAGCCCTTCACCTTCCACTCGGGCAACACGCGCACCAGCCGCCCGTCGGTCCGCGGCCCGGCCGACATGATGAGCGGCAACAGCCCGATGCCCGCGTCGAGGGTGATGAACGCGCGCACGAAGCTCAGGTCGTCCGCGCTGACGCGTCCCTGCACCGCGACCACCACGTCGCCCTCGGGGCCGCTCAGGCGCAGCTGCGCAGCGCCGTGCCGCGCGCGGAACATCACCACCTCGTGCTCGTTCAAGTCCTCCACGCGGCGCGGCGTGCCCTTGCGCGCGAGGTAGGTGGGTGACGCGAACAGCCCGAGCTCCGAGGTCGCGATCTTGCGGGCGATGAGCGAGCTGTCGGGCATCGAGC
Organism: Myxococcaceae bacterium; assembly: GCA_046351675.1. Taxonomy (GTDB): domain Bacteria; phylum Myxococcota; class Myxococcia; order Myxococcales; family Myxococcaceae; genus Archangium_A. The sequence goes on along the minus strand of JAXLYB010000002.1, from coordinate 3,352 downwards.
CGGCGCGAATGGCGAGGTCGATGCCCTCTTCGACGAGGTTGACGTGGCGGTTGGTGGCGAGCACCTCGACGTGCACCTTCGGGTGTTCCTTCGTGAAGCGCGTGAAGAGGATGCTCAGGGGCCAGGCGTTCGGTGCGACGGTGACCCGCACCACGCCCTGCGCGTCGTCGCTCTGGTGCGCGAGCTCGGCGGTCGCTTCCTCGAGGGCGGCGCGGGCGGCCTTGGCGCGCTCGTAGAACTGGCGGCCGGCGTCGGTGAGCTTGAGCTGGCGGGTGGTGCGGGTGAGCAGCTGGGTCTCGAGGTCGCGCTCGAGCGCGGTGACGGTGCGGCTCACCGACGACTTCGGCAGGCGCAGCGCTTCGGCGGCGCGGGTGATGCTCTCGGTCTCGACGACCTTCAGGAAGACGGGGACGCGGCTCCAGTCCATGTTGCTGAAGTAGCAACAAAGAGTTGCCGGTGCCATGGCTGGTGCTGCTGGAGCAACGACCTTATCTCCCGGTCGAACCTTTCACCTGGAGAGACACATGCTTTCGAAGCTCAATCTGCCGGTCGCCGTTCCCCGCGTGTTGTTGGGCCTGTTGCTGAGTTCGGCCGGGCTCATGGGCCTGTTGCACCTCGCGCCGATGCCGCCCCACGAGGGGCTCGCGGCGCAGTGGTCGGCGGCGTTGGCGGCGACGTACGTGATGACGCTGGTGAAGATCGTCGAGCTGACGGTGGGCGTCGCGCTGTTGACCAACCGCTTCGTGCCGCTCGCGCTCGTGGTGCTGGCGCCGGTGACGGTGAACATCATCGGCTTCCACACGCTGGTCGAGTTCGGGCAGCTCGGGGCGCCGGTGTTCGTGCTCGGTGCGCACCTGTGGCTCGCGTGGAGCTACCGGGCGGCGTATGCGCCGCTGTTCGAGGCGCGCGCGAAGCCGGTGCGCGAAGCGTCGACTGCCTCGCGCGCCGTGTTGGCCTGATCTCCCTCTCCCCCTTGGGGAGAGGGTGGGGTGAGGGGAGTCACCTGCGACGTCGCCAATCGCCTGAAGTCAGGACTCCAGCAGCCTCGGTGCGTCTGCGCTCACCTGGGCTCTGCAGCGTCTCCCCTCACCCCGACCCTCTCCCCATCGGGGGAGAGGGGGGACGGGAACTTCGCCGGCAGCCCCGCCAACAACCGCTCTGCGACCTCGGCCACCGACTTGCCGCCGAGGATCGCCAGCGGCGACAAGTTCGACGTCAACGACGCCGCGAACTGCTGATCCCCCAGGGTCTTCAAGGTCGCCACCAGCTCAGGGTGCAGCGCCGCCATCTGCGCCTTGAACGCCTCCGCCCGCGCGTCGAGCTGCTGCTTCTCGACCTGCACGCGCCGCGCGCCCGCCGCCGCTTCCGCTTGCGACTGCAGCTCGAGCGCATCGGCCGTCGCGCGCGCCTTCCCCAGCGCCTCGAGCCGCGCTGCCTCGGCCTTCGCTTCCACCTTCGCCACCGACAGCGCCCGCCGGCTCGCCTCGAGCTCCGTCTCGACCACCAGCGTCTCGCGCTGCGCCGCCGAGATGGCCCGCGCCACCGCCTCGCGCGTCTCCTCGGTCTGCAGCCGCAGCTGCTCGCGCTTCCGCGCCACCTCCGCGGTGATGGCCGTGCGCTGCGCGTCGGTGAGCAACGTCTCGACCGCCTCGTCGAGGATGCTCACGTCGAGCACTTCGACGTCGTACACGCTCATGCCGTTCTCTTCGAACACCCGCGCCCGCGCCCCATCACCCGGCTTCTGACCGAGCACCGCGGTCCGCAGGATCTCCGCGCTCGCCGCGTGGAACCGCTCGATGGGCACCGACCGCACCGCCGCGCGCACCAGGCTCCCGAGGTGGTCGCACAAGAGCCCCACGTAGTTCGACACCGAGAACCACCGCGCGTCGTCCACCCCCTCGCGGTGCACGAAGTTCACCCGGTACGACAGCCGCACCTCGAGCTCGACGTGGTCCGACGTGCGCACCTGCACCAGGTCGCTCACCTTGTTGCCCTCGACGCGCAGGAAGCACGTCGCCAGCAGCGCGTCGGTGCTCTTCGGAGTGCCCGTCGACAGCTCCAGCGTCTCGAGCGTCTCGTCGAACGCGAGCACCCGCACCGCCGGCCCGCGCACCACCTCGCGCGAGAGCACGCCCGTCACCAGCACCGCCTCGCCCGGAGGCACCGTCACCGTCGGCGCGCGCGTGCCGTCGCTCTTCGCGAGCCGCCACCGCTTCACCGTCTCGGCGTCGAGCGGACGGGACACGCGCTCCACCTGCGTCGGGTCGGGCAACAGCGCCGCCGGCCCCTCGACCGTGCGCACCGCGCCCGTCTGCAGGTCGCGCAGGTAGACGCCTTCCTTCGCCGCGAGCTGCACGGCGTGCACTTCCCCCAAAACCTCGAGCGCCTCGGTGGGAAAGAAGAAGCCCTCGCGCGCGTGCACGAAGAGCTCCTGGCCCGCCTCGTACCGGCCCGCCGGCACCGCGTCGCCTTCCTTCGCCTCGAAGCCCTGCAGCACGCGCACGTGCAGCCCGCGGTCGCGCTTGAGCGGCCACGCGGGGAAGACGCGCGCGCCGTTCTTCACCACGAAGTCTTCCCACGCCTCGGGGAACACCACCGCGGGGCCCCGTTCGAAGCGACGGCGCCCGCGCGGCCCGCGCAGCACGCAGTACTGGCCGTCGAGCAGCGTGACGGCGTTGCGCACGTAGCCGCCCTTCTCGTCGGGCACGACCTCGAGGCCGGTGCGCGGAATGAAGAAGCTCTGATCAGACCCGCGCACGATGCGCTCGGCGCCGATGCTCGCCTTCTCACCCTCGACGGAGTCGTAGACGCGCACGCGCAGGTACTGGTCTTCGAAGAGCTCGTGCCCGGCGACGACGCGCGCCTTCTGGCCAGGCCAGAGCGGGAACGTCGCGGGTCCAGGCACCACCACGCGGCGGCCGGTCAGCAATTCCACCGCGCTGTTGTTGCCCTTCACCGGCTTCACGCCCACGTCCTTCGCCGGGTTCTCGAGCACCACGTACTGCGTGCTCGACGCGGTCACGAAGGGCTGCACGCCGCTGCCCTCTTCGTTGCGCACCGGGGAGAAGCGGTCGTTCTTCAGCTCGACGAGGCGCTCGGTGTTGCTGAGGGAGATCTTCGTCGGGCCGACGTAGAGGACGATGTCGCCCTTCGTGAGGTCCTGCACGTAGGCGTACTCGTTCGACGCCACCAGGATGTCGCGCTCTCTGCTGTCTCGGTCGGCCATGCGCTCGAGGCAGAGCCAGCGTCGTGCCATGGCCCAAACGCGCGGACCCTCGTCGCCGCTGCGTCGCGCTGGCGCACCGGTGCCCCAACCTGGTGCGTCCACACCCCCTCTCCCCAGGGGGGAGAG
>JAXLYB010000001.1:0-1437303 GCA_046351675.1 Myxococcaceae bacterium | reverse complement strand
CTACGAGCGCCTCGGCACGCTGGCGCAGATGAACCCGCCGATTCGCGACGCCAGCCACCAGGCAGCGCTGTGGGCCGCCATCCGCTCCGGCCTCGTCGACGTGCTCGGGAGCGATCACGCGCCGCACTCCCTCGAAGAGAAGAAGAAAGACTGGCCGGCCTCGCCCAGCGGCATGCCCGGCGTGCAGACGCTCGTGCCGTTGATGCTCGACCACGTCGCGGCGGGCCGCCTCTCGCTGGAGCGCTTCGTCGATCTCACCTCGGCCGGCCCCGCGCGCGTGTTCGGCATGCTCGGCAAGGGCCGCCTCGCGCCCGGCTTCGACGCTGACTTGACGCTCGTCGACCTGGGCACCAAGCGCACCATCACCAACGACTGGTCGAAGTCGAAGTGCGGGTGGACGCCGTTCGACGGCATGCAGGTCACCGGCTGGCCCATCGCGACCATCTCGCGCGGCCGCGTGGTGATGCGCGACGGTGCGCTCGTCGGAAAGCCGGGCGGTCAGCCGGTGCGCTTCGAAGTCTGAACGTCTGAACGTCAGCCCGCGTCGGGGAAGAGCCGCTGCAGCCGCTCACCGAGCAGGCCGCCGGTGTCCTTCGCGTGGAGCTTCTGCGCGAGCGCCTCCGCCTCGCCGCGGCGGCCCGCGCCCAGCAACGCCTCGACCCGCACCAGGTCGGCCTCGAGCCCCAGTGAGCCCTTCGGGTAGCGACGGCGGTACGCGTCGAGCGTCTTGAGCGCTTCCGCGGGCTTCACCTTGAGCAGCGCGCGCGCCTCGTCGAGCAGCGCGAGCTCGGCGGCGAGCGTGTCTTCTTCTTCGACGGGCGGGCTGGCGACCTTCACGCGCCCCGCGTCGGGAACGCCCGCGTCGACGGCCGCTTCGACTCCGGCATCCACCACCGGTTCGGGAACGGGCTCCGCGACGCCCGCATCGACCACCACCACCAGCGCCGGCCTGCCCGCATCGACCACCGGCGGTGGAGGCCACGTGCCATCGGCGCGGTTGAGCCACATCAGCAAGAACGCCAGCACCGCGGCCGGCACCAGCCACACCCACGGCCGCACCGGAGCCTGCGGATCGAGCGACGGCGGGTCCACGTCGAGCGGCTTCACCTCGCCCTGCAGCAAGGCCTCGAGCCCCTTCGCGCGCGCCGCGTCCGAGGGCTGCTCGCCCTTCGCCGCGTCGAGCAGCGCCCGCTTCGCTCGCTCGAGTTCGTCAGGCCCGCTCATGGCGCCCTCCTTCCGAGCTCTCGTGCCAGCAGCGCCTCGAAGCGTTCACGCGCGCGTCGCAGCCGCGTCGCCACCGTGCCCTCGGGAATGCCGAGCGCCAGCGCCGTCTCGCGCTTCGAGAGGCCCTCGATGTCCTGCAGCACGAAGACCGCGCGGAGCTCTTCCTCGAGCTCCCCGAGGATGACGTCGAGCCGCCGCAGGTTGCGCCGGTGCTCGGCCTGCTCGTCGGGGCGCGCGGTCGACTCGACCTCCGGCACCTCGTCGACGATTTCCTCGCGGCCACGGCTGGTCTTCAACTTGCGCGCCACCACCAGCGCAGTCGCGCACAGAAACGCCCGCTCGCGCCCGTCGACGAGATCGCCCAGCCGCCGCAGCGCCACGAGGAACACCTGCTGCGCGCCGTCGTCGGCCTGCGCGTTGCCCAGCCCCGAGCGTCGCAGCACGCGCCACACCACGTCGTAGTGGGCCGTGTAGAGCTCGGTGAGCCGCTCTCGTTCTCGGGCGTTCAGAGGGGAGCCTCGCTCGGCGACCGCGTGGTCCGACAGCGTGGCGAGGAAGAGCAGCACCAGGCTCGATGCGAGCATGAGTCCACCGTCCTCGCCACGACAGACGCACCTCTAGAGGTTCTTGAGCAGCAGGCGACGGGTGGGGGAGACGACCGAGCCGCGCACCGTCGTCTCGAAGGCCAGCGAGTCGCCCTTCAGGTGCATGCGGTACACGCTGATGGGCCACATGATCGCGCGGTCGCCGCCGTCCTTCACGACCACCCAGCCCGGCAACGACGACTCGTCGCGCTTCACGAAGCCGCTGCGCGAGGCGTCCCAGTCCCAGCTCGTGCGCCGCTCGAACGCCCCCGCGACGAAGCGCACCGCGACCACCGCTTCCTTCGGGTAGTCCTTCGCCCAGCGCGCGCGCACGTACTTCTCGAGCTCGGCCGCGTCGGCGCCCGCGTAGACCTGCTTCGGGCCCTTGTTGGTGGTGATGATCGCCTCCGACAGCCGCTGCATCGACTGCTCGGCCGCCCCGTCGAGCGCGCGCGCCCGCTCGAGCATCTTCTTTCCGTCGGCCTCCGAGGGCGCCACGCCTTCCCACACGCTCGCCAGGTTGAGCACGCGGTTTCGCAGCGCCGTGATGTTGCCGTCGGGGTCGAGGAACACGTTCACGTCGTTCCGCTTCACCGCCGCGTCGACCGCCTGCTGCAGGGCCGCGCCGTCCTTCTCGAGCTGCTCGGAGCCCTTGGTGCGCAGCGTCTCGATCGCGCCCGCGTACTGGCCTTCGTTGTCCTTGAGCTCGCGCAGCGCCACGCAGAAGGTGCTGCGCTTCACCTCGACCTCGCCGACCATCAACCGCTCGGCGCAGCTCTCGTACTTCGTGCTCAGCGCGGTGAACTTCTCCTTGAGCTGCGGCCAGGCCTTCACGTTCGTGCGCATCACCGCGAGGTCGCCGTGCGTCGTCCACCGCGCGTAGAGATACGAGTCGGGCGCGACCAGGCCCGCGTCGTCGAAGGCGTTCTCGAGCTGGTGCAGCGTCTCTTCATCGGTCGCGAAGTCGGGCGAGGTGAACAGCGCCGCGATGGCGGCGATCTTGTCGGCCTTCGCGCCCTCGGCCGCCTTCAGCCCACCTTCCTGTTCGGCCAACATCGCGCGCACCTGCTCGAGGTTCGCCAGCTCGGCCTTCACGCCCTCGTCGTCGGCCGGCAGCTTCGCCAGGTCGTTGGCCGCGCGGTCGAGGCGCGCCTTCAGCTCGTCAGCCTGGCGCTGCGTGAAGCGGTATTGGCTCCCCTTGGTGCCCTCGACCTGCTCGCGCAGGTTGGCGATGAAGTTCCCCGCGCGCTTGAGCGCTCCGGCTTCCTTCTTGTCGAGTGACCACGCCGGCGCCGAGAGCAGCAGAACGACGACTGCGACACTTCCCTTCATGTGACCTCCTTGCGGCGACAGGCCGCGTGGAGAGGAATCCCGTGGGGCGGCGAAATGGATCTCGCGCGAGATCCAACGACCGGCCTTCGCGGCATCACTGGGCGTGCGCTCGCCCAGCCGCCCGCGATTGTTGGAAGAAGTGCTCGCCCGACTCGCCGCGGCCCGCGCCGAGCGCCCGCGAGACCGTCACCTCGACGAGCTCGTACGCGCCTGCCGCGAGCTCACCGAAATTCTCGACCGATTCTCAGGCTCGCCACCGCCGCCAGCCCCGGCACCGAGAACACCACGTCGGCCGGGCTCGTCACGCCGGGGGAAAGGACGCGGTATTGCTCGCGCACGAGGTTGATGGCCAACAGCCCGTCGACCGAGAAGCGCCAGCCGCCGAGCGCGAGCCCGAGCGACGCGGTGGGACCGATCGCCGCCAACCAGCGCCGCGAGGTGGAGTTCGCGTCGGCCCCCAGCCCCGTCACGTCGAGCGAGGTGAGCTCCAGCGCGAGGCCGAGCCGGGGCCGCAGCCGCTCGTCGAGCAACGGCGCGACCACGCCGACGTCGAGCAGCCCGATGAGTCCGAAGGCGTAGGCAGCGCTCCCCGCGGCAGCGGTGATGGTGCGCCCGGTCTGCGCGCCGAGAGCGAGCGAGGTGTTCCAGCGCAGCCGCTCGCCCAGCCGCAGCTCGAGCTCGCCCGCGAGACCGCCGCCGAAGTCGGCCGAGCCGCTGACCGCGGTGCTCAGCAGGCCGAGCGCGGTGACGGCGCCCGAGACCCGGTTGGTCGGTGGTGGCGTGAGCGGCAGCTCGACGACCTCGACTGGCTCCGGCTCGCTCACCGTCGGCGCTGGAGGCAGCGGGTCGACCACCACCGGCTTCGGCTCCGTCACCGTCACCGGCGGCGACGCGATCGGCAGCAGCGGCGGCAACGCGGCGGGCAGGGCGCCGGTCTTCGTGCCCTCGGGGTCGAGCACCAGCGCGGCCGCGAGGCTCAGCGCAGCGACCACCGATTCACAGCGCGGCCCGCCGAACGCGCGCACGATGTTCTTCCCATCGTCGGTGCGCACCGCGACGCGGCCGTTGAAGCGCTTGCCCTGCTGCGTGACCGAGACGTCGAGGTGCGCGGTCGCCTCGGCAGCGTCAGCCGGGCGCACGCGCGTGGTGCGGAAGACGAGCTCCTGCTCGAAGCGCTCGCGCGTCGGGCAGCCGTCGGGCGCGGCGAAGATCACCTCGGTCGGGCGCGGAGGGCCGTCAGCACCCAGGGCGAGCATCAGCGCGAGCGACGCGGTCAGCGACACGCGACAGAGCGTAGCGGCACCGAAACCCCTTCGGCTAAATCACCGCTCGTGCGCCGCGCGCTGATCGCCTTCGTCCTGGTGCTCGCCGGCTGCACGCCCGACGTCATCGTCGGCCAGAACTTCGCGAAGGACTCCGGCGCCGAGGATGGCGGCGGGCCGTTCAGCGGTGACGGCAGCGTCAACTTCGACGCGGGCGTCCCCGACGGTGGCGGCGGCGACGGCGGAGCAGCAGACGGTGGAGCGGGCGACGGTGGAGCGGGTGACGGTGGAGCGGGTGACGGTGGAGCGGGTGACGGTGGAGCAGGCGACGGCGGGGCGGGTGACGCGGGCTTCGACGCCGGCTCGCTGGGCGACGGCGGCCCGGCCGACCTCGAGCTCACGCTGACCGGCGACCTCGTCATCGACCAGCTGAGCGTCGCGTCCTATGTGGCGCGCGTCGCCAACCTCGGCGGGAGCACCGCGGCCGACGCGAGCGTGCGGGTGACGCTGCCGCCGGGGCTCGCGCTTCGCTCGTCGGTGGTGTGCGCGCGCGCGGGCGATGGTGGCCTGCTGGTGTGCCCGGTCGGCGACGTGCCCCCGGGCGTGACCTCGACCACCGCCGCCTTCGTGCTCGACACCGACGCGGGCCCGGGCTGGCGCGATCTCACCGCGAGCGTCACCACCGCCTCGCTCGACGTCGACGCGGGCAACGACTCCACCACCTTCTTCATGGCCGTCACCGTGCCGAGCGCGCTCGTGTTCCCCGTCGTGAGCGGTTTCCCGCGGCTGGTCGACATCACGTTCTGCGTCGGCACCGGCTTGACGAGCTTCTCGCAGTGCACCGTGTCCTCGTACGTCACCGGCAGCATCGAGCTGCAGTCAGACGGCGGACTCGAGAGCGACGCGGGCTTCTATGGCCAGTGGGGGCAGTCACCGCACCAGCGCAACCTCGCGTTCCGCTTCTATTACGGCACGATCGTCGGCTCGCGCTTCGCAGGCGTCGCCACGTCGGCGAGCTGCTTCGAGGGCTTCATCGACTCGAACGGCGTCTACCAGCGCGGCGTGTACCAGGCGTGCCTGCCCTGAGCGCGCTCAGTCCCCGTCGGGATCAGCCGGTTCTTCGCCAGTGTCGTCGGGCGGCGGCAGGTCATCGCCCTTCGACTTGCCGCCCTTCTTCGGAGGCGGCGGCGCGTCGTTCTCGAGCAGATCGATGACCTTCCCGCCGGCCTCGACCTGCATCACGTCGTAGACCCACACGCCCCCCAGGCTGGTGCCCTTCACGCGCAGCGTGCCCGAGCCCTTCGGTCCCGAGATTGGCACCGAGAAGTCGGCCGTGCCGTTGCCGTTCTTCTCGTTGAACGAGCCGTTGAGGCCCATGCCGGCCTTGAGCGGAGTGCCGAGCGTGGCCTTCACCTCGTCGTTCCCCGTCGCCTTCGAGATCGCCTCGACGAACGGCGCGCTGCCCTCGATGAGCTTCGACGCGCCGAAGTACGTCATCGCCGCGAACGACAGGCAGCAGATCATCGGCACGCCGCACCCGACCGGCACGAGCCACTTCCAGTTGCGGCCGAACCACGACTGCTGCTGCATGGGCGGCTGACCGTCGGGGCTCATCGGCGTCGGGTTGGGTCGCATCGCGTGGTCCTCTTTCAGGCTTAGAGCGCGTCGAACTTCTCGAACGGGTTCTCCATCATCTCCTTCACCGTCTTCGCCAACACGCCGGCGTGGAAGCCGTCGATGAAGCGGTGATCGAAGCTCGCGTTCAGGTTCATCACCTTGCCGGGAATGACCTTGCCGTCTTCGACGACGGGCACGTCCTGCACCGCACCGGGCGCCACGAAGATGGGCGTGTTGGTGTACGGCACGAGCGGCACGTACGCGACGTCGAGCCCGAGGCTGCCGACGTTGGTGATGGTCACGCCGCCGAACTGGTCCTTGGGCATGCCCATGAAGCTCAGGTCGATGTTCAGCGTGTACATCAGGAACCCGAGGATCTTCAGGAACGTGTTCATGAAGAGGAAGGGGATCATCTTGATCGTCCCCTTGCCCTTCTCGACCGACACTTCCTTGCGGTTGCGCGCGCGGTCGATGGTGGCCTGCATCTCTTCCGCCATGTCCTTGAGCGACTTCTTCTCGGCGTCGGCGATGCGCGCCGCGGTGAGGTCCACCTTGCCGTCGCCGCCGTCGGTCTGCACCACCAGCACCGAGAGCGTGACCTGCTTGCGGAGGTAGATCTTGTTGAAGCGCAGGATCGCGTTCGCGTCGGGGCAGCGCTTCATGCCCTCGGCCACCGCCTTCGCCACCAGGTGCGTCACCGTCAGGCGAATGCCGTGCTTCTCGCGGAACTTCTCGATGTACTCGAGCGCCTTCTCCATGCGGATGCGCATCGTCCCGTAGACGGTCGGGTCGTACGCCGTCTGCCAGGTGCCGATCGCCAGCTTGCGGAAGCTCGAGACTTCTTTCTTCAGCTCCAGATCGAGGTGGGCCATGGCGCGCGAGCGTGACAGGTGCTGCCCACACGTCAACCGATATGGATCGCGCCGAAGCGGCCGTTCACCCCGGCGGCCACGCCATCGTCCGCCCGGCGAGCAGGTGGAGATGCACGTGGAAGACGGTCTGCCCCGCGTCGCGGTTGGTGTTCATCACCACGCGGTAGCCCGACTCGCTCAGGCCCTTCTCGCGCGCGTACTTCGCGGCCACCACCATCAGGTGCCCGAGCAGCTCGCGGTCTTCGGGAGTCGCGTCGTTCAGCGTCGACAGGTGGCGGCGCGGAATGAACAGCGCGTGGTGCGGCGCCTGGGGGTTGATGTCGAGGAAGCCGATGGTCGTGGCGTCTTCGTGGATCTTCTTCGCGGGAATGGTGCCCGCGACGATGCGGCAGAACAGGCAGTCAGACATGGCGGGGCTCTTACCAGCCGGGTCGATCAGGGCGAACCCAAAGTCACCTCGGCGCCGACGCGAATCGAGCCCAGCGCGCGGTGCACGAGGTTCATGCCGAAGATCGCGCCGGGGCTGCTGCCGACCTTCAGCGTGTGGAGCTCGGCCAGGCGCGCCAGCGGCGTCGACCCCATCGGCCGCTCACCCGAGCGTTGATCCGTCGTGATCGCCACGCAGCGCGCGCACGGCTTCACGCCGTCGAAGGGCACGCCGCCGACGCGCAGCTTCGTCCACCCGTCCTCTTCCCACGCGCGCTCGCCCCGCACCACGAGGTTCGGGCGGAAGCGGTCCATCGAGATCGGCGAAGGCAGCGTCGCGTTGAGCGCGTCGAGCGAGACCTCGTTCACGATGAGCAGCGGGTAGGCGTCGGTGAAGCTGGTCTGCGCGTCGAGGGCGTACGTGCGATCGACCACCCGCGTGACGTCGCGCGCGAAGTGCACCAGCCGGCAGGGCCGCGCGAGCCGGGCGCTGAGCCACGCCGCCGCCTCGTCGCCCGCGTCGAGCGCGTCGAACGTGTCCTTCCAGATCGTGGTGCGCACGCGCCGGGAGGTGAGCGGCGGCTCGGCGACCTCGAGCACCGCCGCGCCGTCGTCGATCGCCAGCCCGCCGGGCCGCAGCGCGGGTTGAAAGCGCACCAACGCGGGCACCTCGCGCTGCGTGAGGAACTTGCCGTCGGCGTCGACCACCAGCCAGCGGCGGTCACCCGCGATGCCGAGCGCGTCGAGCTCGAACGAATCGAGCGCGACGGCGCGCATCGACTTCACCGGGTAGAGGAACGCGTGGAGCAGCTTCACGCCTTCGCCTCGAGCCACGCGCCGAACTGCCGCATCGTGCGCTCGTGCAACAGCGCCTGGGTGAAGCGGTACACGAAGAAGGGCAGGGCGGGCTGGTAGTCGAGCAGGGCGGCCATCACCGACTGGCCATCGAGCAGGCAGCGGAACTCGAGGCGCGGCGAGCGCTCGCGCGGACTGCCGCCGTACAGCGCGCCGTCGGCCACCTCGAGCCACGCGCTGTCGCCGTCGGACCGGCCGGGCACGTGGCGCAGCACCAGCACGCGCACGCCGGCGTTGAAGATGCTGAACACGCCCTCGCGCTCCTGCGTGCGCACCAGCGGCATCGCGCCGGGCAGCCACGTGAAGTACGCGCGCGCGACGTCGAGCGCGGTCATGCCCTTCGGGCGGCGCCAGCGCTGCACCGAGCAGGTGAGGAAGCGCGGCGTCTCGCGCTCCTTGTCGGCGGGCGACCACGCGGCGGTCTCCATCGACGCGGCGCCGTTCACGAGCGCGGCGAGGTGTTCGGCGGGGTCTGGTCCACCACCGCGCAGCACCGAGAGCGGCACGCCCGCGCGCTCGAGCAACGAGGTGCGCGCGTCGTCGGCCGAGTTGGCGAAGTGCACCACCTTCGTCGCGCCGACCAGCTTCGCCGCGCGGCCCACCGAGTCGGCCATCAAGAGCTCGAGGTCGGCGGCCGAAGCGCGCGGCAGCCGCGAGAACGGCGGGTTGGCGCGCGCGACGTGCACGACGATCTCGGCGCGAGCGAGCGCGACCTCGGTCGAGGGAATCGACGTCAGGTCGGCGTCGGCGATGCGGACCTCGTGAGCGCCCTGGAGGTGGCCGAGCAGCGCGCTGCCCACCGAACCTCCGCCTGCGATGACGACCCGGGCCATGCGCCGCACATACTTCACTCCCTCTCCCTGCGCAGCGGGGAGAGGGGCGGGGTGAGGGGCCAACTCTGTACGGGGAGACACCGCCGAAGCGTGTGCTAAGCGCCCCCGCGTGACGTTCGCCCCGCTCCTCGTCGGCCTCGCCCTCGGCATGCGCCACGCGCTCGAGCCCGACCACCTCGCCGCGCTCTCGACGCTGGCGACCGAATCCCGCGGAGGCGCACGCGCCGGCTTCGGCCTCGGAGCCCTCTGGGGCCTCGGCCACACCCTCGCCCTCCTCGCGGTCGCCGGCTCACTCGCGGTGGTGGGCGCCCAGATGCCCCCGGCGATCGAAGCCGCCCTCGAGCTCAGCGTCGCGGTGATGATCTTCGCCCTCGGCATCCGCGCCCTCCGCCGCGCCTGGCGAGAGGGCCGCACCGGCCAGGTGCACACCCACGCGCACGGCGACCTCGCCCACACCCACGCCGCGCCGCCAGCCCACGTGCACGTGCGCGACGCGACGCTCGCCACGCGCCCGCTGCTCATCGGCCTGATGCACGGCCTCGCGGGCAGCGGCGCGCTCACCGCGCTCGTCATCGCCGAGCTCCCGACGCTCGCTGAGCGCCTCGGCTACATCGCGCTCTTCGGCGCCGGCTCCGTCGTCGGCATGGGCCTGCTCGCGGGGTTGGCGGGCAACCAGCTCACGCGCTGGGTGCGCCGTCCGGCGATCGCCACCGCGCTCCTCTTCGTGACCGGCGCGTGCTCCGCGCTGCTCGGTCTCGCGTGGGGCCACACCGCGCTGCAGGGCCTGCTCGGCTGATGAGCCCCAGGGTCCTCATCGGACTCGCCCTCGCCGCGCTCGGTCTCTCGCTCACCGCGTGGCTCGTGCTCCGTCCTCGGCCGGTCCGACTCCACCCGGGCCGCGTCGAGGTGGTGCTCATCGACCGCTTCGGTCACCCGTGGGCGCGCGCGGCAACGGTGCAGCTCGGCGACCAGTGGTTCACCATCGGCGTCGGCGGCCGGGCGGGGCCGTTCGAGGTCGCGGAAGGCACCGCGCGCTTCGTCGCCAAGCCGGCGCCCGTCGGCGGCTGTGGCACCTTCGAGCCCTTCGAGAACGGCCGCTTCGACGTGCGCGTCAGTGGCGGGGAAGCGCCCGGAGTGCAGCTCCTCGAAGTGACCCTCGGCCCCACGATGGCGGAAGCGCTGCGTGAAGAGGCGCAGCAGGAACTCGACCGTCAGCGGGAGACGCGAGACGTGACGCTGCAGCTGCTCTGGCCCGATGGTGGACCGGCGGCCGGCGTGCGCGCGTCGTGTGACCAGGTGCTGACGGCGAGCGACCGCTCGGGCCTCGTCGATTGTGGCCCGCGCCGGGGCAGCGTGCAGGTCGCCGCGGGGGACGGGGCGTTCGGCGCGCGCGGCTTCGTGGCCGACACCGAGCGCGAGACGACGCTGGTGCTCGGGCCTTCGCTGCAGCTCGACCTCACGTTCTTGCTGCCAGACGGTGGCCCGGTGCCCGAGACCGCGGGGCCCATCGACCGCGAGCTGACGCTCAACTCGAAGGACATCAGGGCGTCGCTGTTCCCACGCGGCGCGCAGCTCTTCGTGCCCGGAGTGCCGCCGACGCGCACCATCGTGTGCGTGCACGAGCAGCGCGGCGCGCTGGGCAGTGCGTGCGAAGTGGTGGTCGCCGACGGAGGCGCGACGGTGCCGCTGGTGCTCGTGCCCGACCGGGGCGGCACCATCACCTTCGATGCGACGGTGGCTGGGCAGCCGCTGAAGGACCCGGTGCTGTACCTCGATCGCGCGCAGCGACCGGCGAGCACGACGGGGCCGAAGCAGAGTCACGGAGTCGAGCCAGGCGCGCACGTGCTGGTGCTGAACACGAAGTCCGGCCCCGAGCGCTACGAGGCCGTGGTGCGCGTCGCGCCGGGGCAGACCCTCGACCTCGGCACGCTCGAGCTGAAGTAACGCACTCGAGGGTCGCGGTGAGGGCGAACAGCACAACAGGGAAGCGGCGACGGCGCACTCCCTCTCCCTGCGAAGCGGGGAGAGGGCCGGGGTGAGGGGCGAACAGCACAAGGGGAAGCGGTGACGGCTGGGTCGACGCACAGGTCGAACCGTCGTGTGTTCAGCAAATTCGTAGTCCCCACTACGAAAACTCCGACCACGTGCGTCGTTGCGTCATGCGTGGAAGAAATTGTGAGCGCCAACCACGACGACGCCTGCATCAACGAGTCACACTCGTCGCGCGAAGCCGAGGGGCACGCACGCCTGTCGGCACGCCGGCCGCACACCGAGCGACACTCGTCCCTCAAAGCTCCGGGCACGGCACGCGCAACGAGCCACTCGCTCCGCGCGGCCGCACCCTTGCCGCGCACCGCGAAGCGCACTTGTCACCACCGCCGCACTCGCCCCGCCCCGCAACGCGCTTGCAGCGCACCCGTCGCACTTGCCGTGCACCGCGAAGCACACTTGCCAAGCACGCCGCACTTGGCGCGGCCGCGAAGCACTTGCCGCGCATCGCAAAGCACACCTGCCAAGCACGGCCGCACTTGCCGCGTGCCGCGAAGCACGTGCCGCGCACCGCGAAGCACACTTGCGAAGTACCGCCGCACTTGCCGCGCGCCGCGAAGCACTTGCCGCGCACCGCGAGGCACTTGCCGCGCACCGCGAGGCACTTGCCGCGCACCGCAACGCATTCCCCGCGCGCCGCGGAACTCACACCGCGCACCAGAACGCCACCGCTCAGAAGATCGTCTTCCTCAGAGTGAACAACTTCCGCTCCTCGATCGACCGCACCTTCTCCAGCTCCCGCTCGAGCGCCTCACGCTGGTGCGCCGCAAGCTCCGGCCACCCCAACTTGCCCTCGAGCTTCTTCACCACCTCCGCCCGCTCGGCGAGCCGATGCTCCCGATGGAACTCCAGCGCCTGAATCACCTCGACATCCCCCGACTCCCGCACGGCAAGCCACCGCGCGATTGCGCACCCGAGCACGCACGCCGCCAGCTCCGCGTCGACGATCAGCCCGTTGAGCCAGGACTCCTCCGACTGCTGACGCGAGAGGTCCTCCTCGTCGGGCCACCCGTTCTTGAACGCCGGTGGCTTCCCGGTCCACGCGGGCAGCGCCCCGCTGGAATCGAACTTCGCCGCCACCTCCCGCGCCTGGGCGAGCTCGCGCTCCGGGTCATCGAGCGGCGCCTTCGCCTCGAGCAACGCCGCCGCGCGCCGCATCACCGCCAGCCGTCGCGCCGCCACGGCCGCCGCCTCGCGCAGCTGGGGAATTGCCACGTCGAGCCGGCTCTGCTCGCGCTCTTCGTACGACGGAGGACAAGGCACGTTGCTGAGCATCTCACGCCGCGCTCTGAGACAATGCGCGCCGATGGCGGTGAAGAAGAAGGCGAAGAAAGACGGCCCGCGCTTCCCGCCACGGAGCGCCCGTGGCCTCGCCGCCAGAAACCGCCTCGCTCCGCTCACCCTCCTCGAGCCGGGCGGAGAAGCCGAGCTGCTCACCCGCGCCGACTGGCACTTCGAGGTCTTCTGGGACGAGGGCTACCGCGTGCAGGCGGTGCGCTTCGGCGACGACATCGGGCTCTTCGCCGACGACCTCCGGGAATGGACCGGCCCCGCCGCCGCCATCACGCTCGCGCTCAAGGACCTGCGCGCCGAGGAATTTGTCCTCGACGGCTGGCTCTGCGTGCTCGACGACTCCGGCCGCCCCGACTTCGAGAAGCTCAAGGCGCGCGTGAACGGCAAGTCGAAGGACGCGCTGGTCTTCATGGTGTCCGACCTCGCGTGGCTCGCGCGCGCGCCCGGGGAACCGCCGGTCTCCACGCTCCCACTCCGCCGCCGCCGCGAGCTCTTGCGCGACATCCTCCCCGCCGGGCACCGCTCCCTGCTCCCGCCGCAGGAACTCGACGGCGCGCTGCAAGACGTCACGCGCTCGCTCGAGTCGCTCGGTCTCCACGCGCTGCTCGCCCGCCGCGCCTCCGGGGAAGGCGGAGGCCTCGTGGTCTCGGTCGACGACGAGCCGATTCCGCTCGTGCGCTCGCTCTCGGCCGCGCCGCGCGTCACCAACCAGGACAAGGTGCTCTTCCCGCGCGACGGCTTCACGAAGACCGACCTCGTCGCCTACTACCGCGACGTCGCGCCGACCTTCCTGCGCTACCTGCAGCAGCGCCCGGTGGTCGCACAGCGCTGGCCCGACGGCATCGACGAGTTCACGTGGTTCCAGCACCGCGCTCCGCCGCGCGCGCCCGACTACCTGAAGACGGTGCGCATCCAGACCGACAGCACCGTCTCGGGCACCGACCGCCGCATCTTGATGGAAGACCTCGACGCGCTGCTGTGGATGGTGAACCAGGCGGCGCTCACCTTTCACGGCTGGGCCTCGCGCGTCGGCAACCTCGCGAGCCCCGACTGGGCCATCATCGATCTCGACCCCGGCACCGACACCACGTGGCCGCAGACCATCGAGGTCGCGCTGGCGATTCGCGCGTTGCTCGAGCTGCTGCAGGTCGACAGCGTGGTGAAGACCAGCGGGCAGAAGGGCATTCACGTGCTGGTACCGCTCGCGGCCGGCCACACGCTCACGCAGGCCTGGGAGTTCGCCTCGCTCGTCTGCTCCGTCATCGCGCAGCTCAAGCCCGAGCTGGTGAGCCTCGAGGCCGAGACGGGCCCGCGGCGGGGACGCCTCTTCCTCGACGCGCTCCAGAACTACGAGGGCAAGACGCTGGTGCTGCCGTACTCCGTGCGCGCGGCGGACGCGGCGCCGGTGTCGATGCCGATTCGCTGGGACGAGGTCACCGAGCGCTTGAACCCGAAGGACTTCACCATTCGCACCGCGCGCGCGCGCCTCGACGCGCACGGCGATTTGTTCGCGGGCGCCTTGAAGGGCAAGGTGCAGCTGGCGCCGGTGCTCGAGAAGCTCAAGGCGAAGTGAGGGAATGAACGGCATGTCGCCGCAGCAGCGCTCGTGGGTGTGGCTCCTCGTCGCGGCGGCGGTGTGGGGCGTCGCGTGGGGCGTGCAGCGGTGGAAGGCCGCGCAGCCGCAGCGGCCCGAGTGGCAGCGGCCGGTCTCGGAGCTGACGTCGGCGCAGCAGGCGATCGAGGCGTCGTTGCGCGCGGCGCTCCCGGCGGCAGAGGCGCAGCGAGACGCGAGCGGCGCGTGGCCCGGTGGTTTGCGCGCGGGCTTCGAGGCGCAGCGCCTGGGGCTGACCATCAACTACGTCGGCGAGGCCGAGGGGCTGCGGTGGCTCGTCGTCGTGCTCGAGCCGGACCCGCGTGTGCCGCCGGAAGATGCGGGCGTCGATGATGAGCACCACCGGCTGCCGAGCGGCGCGATGTTGCACGTCTCGGTGTGGACGCAGCCACTGAGTGCGACGCCGCCGACGAGCGTCGTCGCGTTTCCGGCGGCCGAGGGCTGGACCCAGCGAGTGCGCTGAAGAAAGAACTCCCTCTCCCTGCGAAGCGGGGAGAGGGTCGGGGTGAGGGGCCGACCCGCGCCCGTCGAAGGCGTTTTCGCCTCACGCGACCTGCAGCAACACCAACGCCCGCCGCAGCCGCGACAACGCCTCGCTCACCTCTTCACCAAGCGTCCCCGCCTTGTCGCGCGCCCGCGCCTCCCGCAGCGCCACGGCCTCATCAGCGACGCCCATCGCCACCGCGACCGCCCGCCGCCGCGCGAGCACCTCGCCGATCGCCTCGCGCGCTTCGGTCTCACTGAGCTCCCCGCGCTGCAACGCGACGAGCGCCGCGCACTCGAACTTCCGGCACGCCGCCGGCCGCCCCGCATACACCGCGCACTTCAAGTCAGCCCCCAGCGCCCCGCACCGCTGCCGAATCACCGTGCGCCCCTCGTGCACCCCGAGCGTCCCGCACGCCGCGACCGCCTCGGCCTCACCCGCCTCGAGCGGCACCACCTGGAACATCGTCCCGTCGCAGCACAGACCGCACTCGAGGCAGAGGCTCACGCGCGCATTGCCGCACAAACGCAGCGACGGGTCACGCGCCCTCGAATAGACAGCCACGACCGTGACGCTGTCGTTGGGAACCGTGCAGAAGGTGCTGGTGCTGTCCGCGCTCGCGTGGGCGATCCTCCCGACCTGGGGCGGCTACGCGTTCCTCGCGGCGTGGGTGTTGCTCGCCATCGGCTCCGCGCAGCGCCAGCGCAAGGCCCGCGCGCTCCTCGCCGAGCACCGCGCCTCGCTCGGCAACTTCCCCGAAGAGACCAACCGCCACCTCGACCGCCACGCGCTCAGCTACGTCTGGCCGCAGGTCGCCGAGAAGTGGGGCACCACGTGGCAGATGGCCGGCCTGCTCTGCATCATCGAGGGCATGGCGTTGTCGGTGCGCGCTGCGCTGGGGCTGCACCCGTCGTGGCTGCTCTTCCTCCTGCCGCTCGCCGCCGGCGTGCTCGTCGGAGGCGCGATGGGCCGCCGCATCAAGATCGCCGAGCGCGTGAAGGAAGACTTGAAGGGCGACAAGCCCGTGCACGACGCGCTCACCACCGTCATCAAGCTCAAGGGCACCATGGGCCAATGGCCGCCCGCACCGCCTCCGGAGGGCGACTGATGTCCCGCTTCACCCTCGCGCTCCTCTTCACGCTCACCGCGTGCGCGCCCGTCATCCCCACGCTGCCGGCCTCGACCGTCGCCGCCACGCCCCGCACCGCCCGCGCCGTGCAGCTCTGCGTGCTCACGCAGGAGAGCGGCGTGCGCGCGCGCTTCAACGGCGTCGACGAGTGGTCCACC
This sequence comes from Myxococcaceae bacterium, assembly GCA_046351675.1. Classification (GTDB taxonomy): domain Bacteria; phylum Myxococcota; class Myxococcia; order Myxococcales; family Myxococcaceae; genus Archangium_A. Next base: position 1,421,573 of record JAXLYB010000001.1, on the reverse strand, counting down.
GAGCCCTGGCAGTACGCCATCGCGTCGGTCGCGGTGAAGCACCCGAGCGCCGGCTGGCTCATCATCGACCCCGCGTTCGGCAAGTCGATCGCCGACGACCTCGCGCGCGCCGGCCCCATCTTCATGGGCATCATGGGCGACGCGCACACCAAGCAGCCGCTGGTCGACGTGATGACCAACGCGGGGCTCTCTCCGTCTGACGTGCAGTACGCGGTCATCACCCACGCGCACTGGGACCACACCGGCGCGCTGGGCGATCTCCCGAACGCGAAGGTGCTGCTGCCCCGCACCGAGATGGAATGGACCGGCCCCTTCAAGGGCTTCTTCGACCACGGCGTGATGACGCACCACCTGCGCCGCGCGAAGGAGCACCTCTTCGTCTACGACTTCAAGGGCCCCGCGCTCGACGGCTTCGACAAGAGCTACGACCTCTTCGGCGACGGCTCGGTGGTCGCGGTGCCGCTGCCCGGTCACACGCCCGGCAGCGTCGGCATTCTCGTGCGCGGCCCCGAAGGCGTGACGTACCTCTTCAGCGGCGACACCACGTGGACCTCGCGCGGCGTCGAGAAGCCGGCGCACAAGATGGCGCGCGCCTTCGACGAAGACCTCGACGTGCTCTCGCAGTCGATCGCCCGGCTCCACGCTTTCAGCGAGTACCGGCCCGACGTGAAGGTCATTCCCGCGCACGACGGCGCGGCGCTCGGCCTGCTCCCGCCGTGCAGCGCGGTGATCCCCCACTGAAGGGGTGGGTCACTCAAAACCGCGTTGCAGGTCTGACATTGCACCCCTGAACGATCGTCACGGGGCCGCGTCACCTACTGCCCGTCTTTGCAGACACTTCGCGCCCGAAATGGAACGGCCCGGTGCGTGCACTGTCGAACGGACATGCTCCACGTAAGCGATCTGCCGTTGGAGTCGTGTCTCGCTGTCCGCACCACCACTTCCCTCGCGCGAGTCGCTGAGCTCGCCGCGGAATCGGGCGCGCGGTACGTGCTCGTGCGCGAGGCCACCGGTGACGTGAAGGGCGTCCAGCTCACGACCGTCGCGAGCTGGATGGCCAAGCAATCTCCCGCCACCACCGCCGAAGAGATCCCCGTCGTCGAGGGCGTGCACGTCGAGCCGGGAACTCCGGTGCTCGAGGCGCTCACGATGTTGGCGCACTCGCCCGCGAGCGTGCTGCTGGTGCGTGGCGACCAGGCCGGCACCTGCCGCATCGTGCAGCGCAACCTGGTCGAGATGAGCGCTGGCCTCGACGCGATGGGCACGCGCCGAGCGCCCTTCCTGAGCTGATCAGCCTCCCAACGTCGTCGCCCCCAGGGGCTTTGATCAGCAGCCCGACGGCCACGCCGGGTTGCAGAAGCTCGCGTCGCGCACCACCGCCCGCGTCACGCCCTCGCGCAGCCACGCCCGGCCATCGGTCGAGAAGCGGAACGAGTACTCGTAGCGCGACCACTTCGGCCCGTAGAACAGGTCCGACTTCGGCACCTCGAAGTGGAAGCGCCAGTCGTTGCCCACGCGGCCCACGAAGCGCAGATCAGTCGGCGCGAGCTTCACGCCGTCGAGCGTCGCGTCGACCTGGGCGAAGAGCAGGCCCGAGTCGCCCGCGTCGGTGAAGCCCGGGGCCCACACGTCGACCTCCACGAAGGCGCACGCGCGCTGCTGCACGTACGAGTCGAGCACCGTGCTCGCCGGCACGCCGTCGCCGCGCGCGCACGCCCGCGAGAAGCTCGAGCCCGCGTTACCCGCCCACTGCGGCCGCGCCGGAGCCGACGCCGACACCGGGAACGAATAGTTCGCGCCGAAGTTCGAGTCCCACGCCTGGCACGAGCTGCCCGCGCCCGTGAAGTTCTGGAACCACGTCTCGAGCGAGGTGGTGCCCGCCGGAATCTCGAAGGTGAAGGGCACGCTCTTCGCGCCGGAGTTCGACGGCACGCCCGACGGCGAATCGAAGCCGCGCACCGAGCTCGACACCACCGTGCCCGACGGCTGGAAGCGCACGAAGGCCTGCACGTCCCACGCGGGGTAGCCGTTGTGCGTGCCACGGCAGGTCTCGAGCCGCGCGATGTCGTAGCGCAGCGTCGCGCTCTCGCCGGCCACCAGCACGCCCTGCTGCGAGATACCCGCCGGAGTGAAGCTCACGGTACGCGCCAGCATCGGATCGCCGCGGCACACCAGCGCGTCGTCGCCGATCGCCCAGCCGCTCGACTGCTCGAGCACGTAGTTGGTCAGCCCGTTCGCGTTGCGGTTGTGATCGAACAGCCGCGCGCCCGACGTGGTGAGGAGGAACGGCGCCAGCTCGACCTTCGCGCGCGAGTACGCGGTGGCCGACATGCCGTCGCGCACGCCGTCACGCGCGAGCTTGAACTTGTACCGCTGGAAACCCGCCGGAGCGCCGGTCGTCTTCGTGCCCGACACGCTCGTCCACGCGCTCGCGTCCTGGTTCTTGAGCAGCAGCTTGGGCTTCGCGGCCTCGCTCACCGCCTGCGTCGAGACGTCGACCAGCGCCGTCCACGACCACCAGCACACGCCCGACAAGCAGGTGTTGGAGCCGCGCGTCACGCTGCGAAGCACCACCGCGCACGAGCGCTCAGCGGCGTCTTTCCCATCAGCGCCGAGCAGCGGACCCTCAGCGGTCTCGAGCTCGCTCGCCTCGTCGCCCTCGACGAAGGCCTCGCTCGAAGGCCCGCAGGCCGCGCAGGTAATAAGGAGTGAAAGCGCCCACCGGTTCATGGGTAGGGCGCTATCACACTCTGTCGCACACGCACCAGCGGGCCGACGCAAGACACCCTCTCCCCTCGAGAGGGGACAGGGCAGGGTGAGGGGCCTACTTCACCGAATAAACGAACGTCGCCTTCGGAGCCCGCAGCCACCGCTCAGTGATGGTCTCCCGCAGCTTCGCCCACTCATCCTTCGCGTCGACGAAGCTCGCCTTCATGGCCTCGGCGTCCTTCTTGTCGCCCTTGCCCTTGGCCTTGAGCACGCGCCCGGTCAGCTCGCCGACCGCCGGCTTCCACTTCGCCAGGTCGACCTCGAAGCAGCCCATGTCGGTGCCGTTGGCGGCCTTCTCCTCGGGCTTCCACACCAGCGCGCCGGCCTTGAGCATCGTGCCGAGCTGAATCGACGCGAGCTGGCTGTAGTTCCGCACGCCGCCTTCCGCCGTGTACATGCCGCGGCTGATGTGGCCGAAGGCCCAGCTCACGTCACGCAGCGCCGACTTCTTCGCCTCGCCCTCGGTGAGCAGGCCCTTCTCGACGAGCCACCACGTGAAATACAGCGCGCTGGTCTGGGCCTTGAGCTCTTCCATCGTCGCGGCGAGCGTGCCGCCGAAGACCTCGTCGTCCTTCTTGCCCTTCACCATGTAGTCGTGCGCCGGGCCGAGGTTGTGCGCGGCCTCGTGCAGCACCACCGAGAGGAGCGCCGAGTCGGGGTCGGTCGAGTACTGCGCCATCGTCGCGCCGCAGAACAGCGACGCGGCCTGCTGTTCGAGCTGCGCGCGCGAGTCGGCGTCGGTGTACAGGTTGGTCATCACCACCGTGCGGCCGCCCTTCTCGGCGACCTTGCCCCAGTTGGGCAGCGACTGGCCGATGGTGGCGCCGTGCGGGTTGCGCTGATCAGCCGCGTTGATGGTGACGTCGATGAAGTCGGGCAGCTTGAACTTCACGTCGCGCGCGGCGTACGGCGCGCCCGCGAAGGTGGCGAGCGCCTTTTCCATGTCGTTCTTCACCGGCTCGAGCTTCTTCTGCCACTCGAGCGAGGCGAGGTTGATGCGCGCGAGCTGCAGCGCGAAGCCGGCCTTCCACGCGCACGGCTCGTGGTACGTCTCGTCGGGCGCCACGCGGAGGTACCACTTCGAGTTGGTCGCGCCCATCGCCACCCACGCCTCGTTCGCCGGTTCCCAGTCGTTGGTGCGGAACGCCTTCGCCGCCGCCGCGAGGTACGCCTTGAGCGCCGCCTCGTCGTCACCGAACGCCGCCGCCGCCGCCTCGAGCTCCGTCGCGACGCCTTCCATGTCGGCCTTCCACGCCTCGCTGAACGGCACCGCCTTGAAGCCCTTGCCGTCGGCGACCACCGACATGAAGTGGTCCATCAGCTCGTTCTTGTTCTTTTCCTTCTCGAGCTTGGCGCAGAACTTCGGGTCGGCCTGCACCTCGGCCGGGTAGAGCCCCACCGCGTGCGAGGGAGCCGGCGCGAGCGCGACGCAGGCCGCGTCCTTCTCGGTCTTCGGCGCGACGCAGAACGGCGACTGGTTGCGGGTGAAGACCGCGTCGCTCAGCGTGTCACCGGCCGCGAGCTTGCCGCGCAGCTCGACCGTCGCGTGCTGCTGGCCGTAGAGCCGCTCGATGAGCAGCGCCGCCTTGAGGAAGTGCGGGAACGCCTTGCGGTCGGCCTCGGTGCCCTTGCCCAGGTCGGTCTCGACGAGCGTGGGCTTGCCCTGCTCGAGCTCGAGCTTCAGCGCGGCGCGGCGCTTCTGCTCCTCGGGCGTCGAGCCCATGTCGGGGCCCTTCTGCATCGCGGCGTACGCGTCGTCGAACTTCTTGGTGAAGCCGTTCGCGTCGACCCAGTCGGCGAGCTTGCTCTGCTCCCCGCCGCGGAAGTCGACCAGCACCGCGAGCTCATCGGCCTCGAGCGCTTTGTTGCTGTTGGCGTCCGACCGCCAGAAGAGCGGCAGCGTCAGCTCCTGCGCGCGCAGGTTGAAGTCGGTGCGGTTGAGCGCCTCGTAGACCTTCTTCGAAGCGGCCGGCGCGCCGGCGTCGACGACCGCGGGCGTCTGTGCGACCACCGGCTCCGTCTTCTTTTCGGGACACGCCGCCAACACCACCGCTCCAGACACGGCCAGCAGGGATCGCTTGATCATGGGCGGCGCCAGTACCACGTCTGCCCACCCGCCTCTCTTTGGATCTGAGAATTGTCCCGCGTCAGGACACCTCGTTCAGATCTGCATTGATCGCGGTCGATCTGGCGATCCTGTCGCAGGTTCGGTCACCCGACTCAACCTGCTGGAAAAACACGACGCGCAGGTTTTTCTGACAAGTGCAGATACAACTACATGGAGTTTCAAGAGTTTATCGCACATCTGATTTCATCTGAAAAATCAACGACTTTTGGCTGGCAAGCCACGTGCTCTAGGGATTCGCGCCGAAAGCAGCCTTGGTGGGGGCTCGCTTTCCCTGGGAGTGGTCATGAAGCGGTCGATTGTTGGTGCGCTGTTCGTTCTTGCGACGCTGGGCTGTGGCGTCGGTTCGACGGGGAAGCTCTCGGAGGGCGATGACACGGTGCAGACGGGCACCGGCCTCACGTGGGAAGACTTCCGCGCGAAGTACGCCTTCCAGGAACCCGAGACCGGCATCTTCATCGCCGACGGCGACACGGTCTTCGTGAACGAGAAGCAGCTGCGCGAGTTCTACGAGATGAACATTCGCGACGGTCAGCTGATCGTCAATCGCATCGGCACCACCGACGACAAGTGGTCGGACGCGATGAAGACCAGCCTCACCTATTGCATTTCCAACAATTTCGGCGCGAACAAGCAGGCGGTCATCACCGCGATGGCGAACGCGACGGGCGCGTGGGCCGCGGTGGCGAACGTGAAGTACACCTACCTGCCGGCGCAAGACGCGAACTGCACCGCGAGCAACAACAACGTCACCTTCGACGTGAACCCGGTGAACGTGAACGGCCAGTACCTGGCGCGCTCGTTCTTCCCGGCCAACCCCCGCAGCTCGCGCAACGTGCTGATCGACAACACGTCGTTCGGCGACCCGAACACCCCGCTGGCGGGAATCCTGCGCCACGAGCTCGGCCACACGCTCGGCTTCCGCCACGAGCACACGCGCCCTGAGGCCGGCACCTGCTTCGAAGACAACAACTGGCGCGCGCTGACGCCGTACGACTCGTCGTCGGTGATGCACTACCCGCAGTGCAACGGCACCGGCTCGTTCAGCTCGCTCGTGCTGACCCAGATGGACGCGGACGGCGCGGCGGCGCTGTACGGCCCCCCGGGTGGCACCGGTGGCGGCACGGGCGGCGGCACCGGTGGTGGCACGGGCGGCGGCACGGGTGGTGGCACGGGCGGCGGCACGGGCGGCGGCACCGGCGGCGGCACGGCCGGCAGCACCACGGAGACCTTCAACGCCTCGGTCGCGCAGAACGCCAGCAAGTCGTACGGCCCGTTCGCGGTCGTCCCCGGCACCACGTTCAACGTCGCGATGACGGGCACCGGCGACGCCGACCTCTACGTTCGCTTCGGCGGCGCGCCGACCGCCTCGTCGTACAACTGCCGTCCGTACCTCGACGGCTCGAACGAGAACTGCAACCTCACCGTGCCCTCGGGCCAGACCTCGGCGTACATCCTGGTCAATGGCTACGCGGCGGCGACCTTCACGCTGACCGTCACGTACACCAAGGGCAGCTCGACTCCGCCGCCGACGACTGGCACCACCAAGACCGCGACGGCGAGCGGCTCGGTCGCCAAGGGTCAGATGGCGCAGTTCAACCCCATCACCGTCGTGCCGGGCTCGCAGCTGACGGTGAAGATGACGGGCTCGGGTGACCCCGACCTCTACGTGCGGTTCGCTGGCGCGCCGACGCTCACGCTCTTCGACTGCCGCCCGTACGTCAGCGGCGCGACGGAGACCTGCACGCTCACCGTGCCCGGCACCGCTTCCCAGTTCTACATGGCCATCAACGGCTATGCGGCAGGCTCGTACAACCTGTCTGTGACCTACGTCGCTCCGTAAACACCCACCATCGGACCGACGAGCTTCGGCCTGCCCCTCCAAAGTGGAGCGGCAGGCCGTCGTTTTTCTATGCTCTTCACCATGCGCGCTCCACTCGTTGCGTTGTGCCTCGTCGTGCCGTCCCTCGCGTTCGCCCAGGGCTCGTGGGGCGGGTACGTCGGCGGGTTCGGCACGACGGGAGGCAACGGCTCGTGGGGCGGGTTCGTCAATGGCTGGACTCCCAACCGGCAGGCGTTGCCGTCGCCGGGCTTCCGCGGCCCGGGCATCGACGTGCGCGGCCCGCGCGTCACGGTCTCGCCGTACGCGCCGTACGTGATGCAGCAGGCGTACGTCTCGCAGATGCTCTCGTCGGCGCAGCAGCAGCAGGCGCAGCGCGACGCGGAACGGCGCGACGCCGAAGCGCGCGCACTGCAGCAACAGCTCGTGGTGCAGCAACAGACGCTCGCGCAGCAGCAGCAGCTGTTGCAGCAGCAGCAGTTGCTGGTCGCCGAGACGCAGCGTCGCGCGGCCGAAGAAGAGCGTCGCGCGGCCGAGGCGAAGGAAGCCGAAGCGCGCGCGCAGGCGACCGCGGTGCAGAACCTGGTCGCGGCGAAGGAGCTCGAAGATCGTGAAGCGCGAGAGCGCGAGGTGAGTGAGCGCGAGAAGGCGCGGCTCGAGCAGAACCGCGAAGACGAGCGAAAGGGCGTGAAGAGCGCGACGATTTATCGCTGGGTTGACGGCGAAGGGGTCACGCACTTCTCGACCAAGCCCCCGCACTGACTGGCCTCGAAGCGTGGAGTGGAAAGCGGCTTGTCAGCCACTCTCACCCACATGGAAACCAAAAGTGAGATCCAACGGATGATGTAGGCACGTATGAAAATTCAACCCCGCCCCTCGATCCCGACGACGCAGAACCGCACCCCCGCGGAGCTCCCCAAGCGGCCGCCCCCGCGCGTGGACGATGGCTTCGAAGCCTCGCGCTCCGGGCCCGTCTCGCTCGGCACGCCGAACGCCGAGAAGTCGCCCGGTGACAAGCTGATCGAGCTGGCGCGCAGCGTGATGGGTCAGAACGCGCACGACCTGAAGCTCGCGAACAACACCACGCTCGGCGACGCCATGCAGGACTGGGTGCCCGACAACGTGAACTGCGCGAACTTCGTGTCGGGCCTGCTGATCTCGACCGGCCAGATTCCGAAGAGCGAAGGGCACGCCGGCGTCGGCATGCTGGTCGCGAACCTGAAGAAGGACCCGAACTTCGTCTCGACCACGCTCGACCAGGCCAAGCCGGGTGACGTGGTGGCCTTCGAGTACACGCACAAGGACGGCACGAAGGGCCAGCACGTCGTGGTCTTCGCCGGGCGCGATGACCAGGGCCGCCCGAAGTTCATCGGCTCGAACAACACCAACAAGGACGGCAGCCAGCGCATCGGTGAGACCACGGGCGTGCCGGCCGGGTGGCGTCCGATGGCGGTGATGCACTACCAGGGCGCGAACCCGTCGACGAACCCCACGGCGCCGAGCGGGCCGTCTCCGTCTGCGCCGACCGCGCCCACCGGGCCGAGCGCGCCGAGCGGTGGCACCACGGCGACCAGCGTCGAGGGCATCACGGCCGACCACGCGACGTGGCTGCGCGGCGGTTCGCGCGGTGCGGGCGTGGAAGACCTGCAGAAGAAGCTGAAGGAAGCGGGCTTCGACCCGGGGCCGCTCGATGGCCAGTTCGGGCCGAAGACGCGCGAAGCGGTGATGGCGTACCAGCGCGCGAAGGGCCTGGCGGTCGACGGCATCGTGGGTCCGCAGACGCGCGCGTCGCTGCTCGGGTTGCCGGTGCCGGAAGTGCCGACGCGCCCGAGCCCGAGTGGTCCGTCGGGTCCGAGCGGGGCTGATGGTCCGTCGGGGCCGAGCGGCGCTGATGGTCCGGTCGCGCCGACGCCGTCGGGCAACACCGCCACCGCGCAGGCGCTCGAGGCGCAGGCGCTCAAGATGCACGGCCCGGAGTTCGTGCAGAAGGTGAAGGAGATGGCGACCCGGCTCGGCGTGAAGCCGGAGTGGATCCTCGCGGTGATGAAGAACGAGAGCGGCATGAAGCCGGACGCGCGCAACCCCAATGGTGGCGCGACGGGTCTCATTCAGTTCATGCCGGCGACCGCGCGCGGCCTGGGCACGAGCACCGAGGCGCTGTCGAAGATGAGCGCCACCGAGCAGCTCAAGTACGTCGAGAAGTACTTCACGCCGTTCGCCGGGAAGATCAAGAGCGGCTCAGATTTGTACATGGCGACGTTCTGGCCGGCGGGCGTGGGCAAGCCTGACAGCTACAACATCGGCGGCGCGGACGTGGCGAAGGCGAACCCGATCTTCGATTTGAACAAGAACGGGCAGATCACCGCGGGCGAGTTCCGCGAGTACTACCGCAAGCGCTACCCCGAGCTGTCGTAACTCGAACTCAAACTCCCTCTCCTCCCGAGGAGGAGAGGGTCGGGGTGAGGAGAGAAACTTCACCGCAGTTCCATCGCGAGCGTCGGTGCTGACCTCAGCATCGCGCTCGCGATGTCGTTTCGCAGCGATGCGCCAGGGCGAGAATGAACTGGACGGGCAATCGCATCACAGGCGTCGCGGCCGAGTTCGGCATCGTCATCGTGTGGACCTGCGCGGTGGGCCTCTCGTGGTGGTTCCCGGGCGTCGCTGGATCGCTGTTGTTCTACCGATTCCTCGAGTGCAGCACGGGGTTGGTACTGCTCGCCCTTCTCCTGCCGTCGTCACGCGACATCGCGCTTCCGGCCATCGCCTGCTTCGGCCTCGGTTCCGTTGGTCTTCACAGAACGGGAACGGCGGTGGCGAGAGTCCCTCTGGTCGTCCTGTCGGTGCTGATGATCGGCCTGTTTGCGATCGGGCTCCGCCAGCGGCACGGCCCTCGAGCATCAGTCGTGGGGACAGTCGTTGGCGCCATCGCGCTCGGAGCGGCGTGTGGGGTGCTGGTGATGACCCCGGGAGTCTCAGCGAGCGCGCCGGTGTGGCTGTTCGTTGTCGCAGGTGCGGCGTCGGGCGTTTTCCTTCGCAGGGTCGTCGCGCGGTGGCAAAGCGAGGCGGTCTGAAGACACCTGAGCGAGGAGTGGGGCAACATCAGAAGGCGTGCCGACCCCGACCCTGCCCTGGTTGATCTACCCCGACCGGTCGATTCGAAGCCTGTTTTGGCGCATGGGCCCCGGGGAGGACGCGTCTCGAAGTGGCTCGAGGAGCTTGCGGCTCTGAGCGACGACTCACTCGCGGCCTACTTCGAGCAGCATGCGGTCCCACCTGACTGGAGGGAGGTCGCTCTCCACAATCTCAAGAAGCTCTCGTCGCGATGATGATCGGCAATCCTGGGTACTGATTCCACGGCGCCATTTCGGCTGACTCCCATGACCGCTCTGAACTGCACAGTGACGCATTCAGTTGCGCTGAGCTTGCGGGTGATGGCCGCCGTTTCATTCGGGTGTCTCGACGTTGGTTGCGTGAAGGCGGTGCCCTCGCCGACCTCCGTTTCCTGTGCGGAGGCCCTCAAGGGTCCCGCGAGCGCCGTGATTGTCATCGATGACTTCTGGTACCGCGGCTGGCACGGGCCGTATGTCTGCGGTGGTGAAGTCGCGCTCGAGGGTGTTCCCGACGAATGGTACGCGCGAGCGCTTGAATTGAAGCGCCTCAAGATTCCGATTCGGGCGTGCGGCGTCCTTTCGCGTACGGTCACGCCGATCTCACCGGGGCGAGTGGCTGATTTCCGACTTCGCTTGAACCCATCCTGCAGTTCGGTGGACTTCGAGCAGGTGCAGAAATGAGGCGGTATTGATGGTCACGGTCGCGCTTCTGCTGCTGGCCACCTTCACCTCGCAGTGCCTCGCATTGCCCGAGGGGCATCGTGATTGAGTTCATTTCCGACCCAATGGCTGCGCTCTGGCTGCTCGGGTTTGCCGGTGCCGGCTTGCTCGAGCGCTGGTTTTCGACGCGGAGACCGTTGATCGTTCCCTGGTTCCTCGCGGCCCTGCTTGCGGTGGGTGGGCTCAGTCATCCGCTCGAAGACCTGCATGGCCAGCCGGCGTCGACGTATGTCCTCACAGCCACGTCGCTCCGGGTCGCGGTGTTCATTCCACTCTGTCTCGTGTTGGCGGCGCTCCTGTTCGATCGAGTGGTCGTCAATGCGTGGCGGCGGCGAGCGTCGCAGCGTGCGCAGCCGCGGTAGCTTGCGCGAGCACCGGTGCTGACTTCATGGTGAAGAGCATCGCCGCGGCCGACTTCGTCTTGGAACTGCCGCGCATTGCAGCCCAACGCAACGGCCCCCGAAGTCCGAAGGTCTGAGTCTTGATCAAGCTCCGCGCTGCACAGATCAAGTCGTGGAACTCGGATTACGCGAGTGGACTGATTCGGTGTCTCCGCGTACTCGTGGGGCCGCGGACCTTCATCGAAGTCGCCAGTGCCGAACTCGGCGCGCAGGTCCGTGACCGCGCAAGGCTCGTGCGGCACGTGCGATCGCCATCGCGTGTCGCACGCGCATTCGGGGTGCGACTCGACCAGCAAGCGCTCTTTGGCCCCGATGTTCCGCTTGAGGAGTTGCTTGCCGGTGAGGCGCTCTGGCTCGCCGACTTCGTGATCTTCGAGACCGAGGTGCCGATCGACGAGCTGCCCGACCCGATCGCACTCGCTGCCGAGTTCGGCGGCCGAGCCACGTGGAGTGTGCGCCAGGCGACCGGCCTCACTGACGCCTGGTTGGTCTCCGGGGCAGCCGAAGATGTTCTGGTGCGCGCGTTTGCGGACGAGGGCTGGCGCGTGGAACGTGTCGCAATCTGATTGTGGTTCTGAGGAGGCGCCGATGATGGGACTTCAGCGGCTCGTCGACGCGGTGCAAGCCGGCGGCGTCTTCTCGGGAGCAAGCCTTGTCGTGGCGGTCGCGCTGATCGCGCTGGAGTCCCGACGGTCGAGGGTCGCGACGCCTTTGGCCAGGGTACTCGCGGGTCGGTGCTCTCCGGCGTGTGGCTCGTTTCGTACGGCCTGCAGTCAACGCTGAGCGCTGACGTGCCAATGAGTCTCGAGGCTCGCATGCCCCTCATCGTCTTCGAGGCATGCGGACCGTTCGTGATCGCGCTCGCGGCGCTTCTTGTCGTCTTCGTGATGCAGACAGTTCGGGCTGCCACAGCGCCTGTGGATTGACGCGAGGACGTCCCCGCGTGCTCAAGTGCCGCTCGTGCTTCGCCTCGCCGTTACTTCCGTCGTCTTCGTCGCTGCGCTCTCGGCGTGCCCGACGCCTCCATCATCAACAGACGCCGGCGCCGACGCCGGCCCAGTCATCTGCCCCGCGCTCGCGCGCTTCGTCCCGCCGATCGACTTCGGCTGTGCGACGCTCGGCGACACGCTGGTCCTCGCGTGGGATGCGGGCGCTGGCACCACGACCTCTCCACTCTCCGGCGGCCCCTTCTCGATCGACGGCGGCGCGCTCGCCTTCGCGCCGAACACGCTCGGAGACTTCACCCTCGATCTCCCGCTCTTCGAGGGCGTCTGCCCCGTCGGCACGCAACACGTGTCCGGCACTGGCGTGGCGACGGTGTTCTCGTGGGAGCCCGCGTCGCTCGACTTCGGCGCCGCCTACCCGGGCGCATCGCGTCGCAAGACGCTCACCTTCCGCACCTGTTCCTTCACGCCCATCTCGCTGACCAACGTGGCGACACGAGAAGGCGCCGCGAGCTCGCAGGTCTTCGGCGTCGACGGAGGCGCCTTCGTCGTACCGCCCGCCGCGCGCACCGACGCTGGCCTCGCCGAGGGAACGCTCACACTCGACCTGGCCTTCACTCCGCTCGTCCTCGGACCGAAGCAAGGTCAGCTCACCGCGACGACGTCCTTCGGCGCCAACCCGGCCCTCAGCGTCTCGCTGCTCGGAACCGGAGGCGGCCCGCGCATCGACGTGCAGCCCACCACCGTCGACTTCGGCATCGTGACCACCCCGAGCACGCGCGCCATCACCATCAGCAACATTGGCACCGCGCCGGGCACCCTCTTCCTCGGCGTCGACGGCATGCCGCCATACTGGTCGCTCGCCCCCGCCGACTGCGGCGTCATCACCGTCAGCCCCGCCTACGACCCGTCGGTCGGCATTCCGCCGGGCAGCTCGCTGCCCTTCACCATCGAGCTCGCGCCCGCCGCCGCGCCGCGCACCTGCACGCTGCACGTCTTCTCGACCGACCCGGGCACGCCCGACGTCGAGGTGACCATCACCGCGTCGTAAAGAATCAGCGAATGCCCGACTCCGACGAGAGCGTGTCGACGATGTTGAGGATCTGAGAGAAGTTCGAGACCGACCGGGTCGGCGTGATCTGGTCTTGCCCCTGCTCGAACACGTGCGCCGCGTGCCGCCGCGTGATGGCCGGGCTCGAGATGATGTCGAGCCGCTCGCGGTACTCGAGGCTCACGTACGTTCCGTACTCCGCCCACACGTCGTGGCAGCCGAGCGCCTGCGCCACCGCGATGTCCTTCTTCACGGAGTCGCCGATGACCAGCACCTCCGACGAAGACAACCCGTAGGTGCTCAAGATGCGCTTCAAGCCCGCGGGGTTGGGCTTCTCGTGGTCGCGCGGCAGCTCCACCGCCGGGCACGACGTCGCGTAGCCGCCCTTGATCTCCTTCTCGAGGATGTCGGGCGCCACCAGCTTGCTGCCGTCGGGCCCGTGCGGGAACGCGAAGCCCGGCATCGTGTAGAGCGAGGTGAGGTACTGGTCCAACCCGAGCTGCTTCACGCGCTGCTGCGCCGGGTTGCGCGGAGCGTCGGTCAACGCCACCACCAAGACCCGCCGTTCCTTGAGCGCCGCCAGCGTCTCGACCACGCCCTTGAAGGGCTTCAGGTACTTCTTGCGCGCACCCGAGAACGCCATGCGCGCCGGCTCGATGACCAGCTTGTCGAAGCTGCCGAAGTCGGGGAACTCCTCGAAGATCGAGCTCTCCTGCAGCGCGAAGGGGTACTCGTTCGACTCGTAGCGCGTGTAGACGGCCTTGAGCGACTGCACGACCTTGATCTCGGGCCAGCCCGTCGAGCGCTGCACCGCCTCGACCAGCGCCTCGACCGCCGGGACGATGTAGTCGATCCACGAGTACAGCGTGTTGTCCATGTCGGTGACGACGAGACGAATGGCCATGGGCGTGCCGCATATCACCCGTCGCGCGGTTGCTGTGGCATCGTGCGGGCCCCTCGCATGTGGCAACTGATCATCAACGGGCCGGGCTACTTCGACACCGCGTACGACCTCGCTGACGGCGTGGCCCAGGTCGGGCGCGCCGACGAGAACGACGTCGTGCTCTCCGGCGACCTCGTCTCGCGCAAGCACTGCCGCATTCACGTCAAGGGCACCCAGGTCGTCTTCGAAGACCTCGGCAGCCGCAACGGCACCAGGCTCAACGGCACCACCGTCACCGGCTCCGTCGACCTGAAGCCCGGCGACGTCGTGCAGATCGGCGAGAACGCGCTCGCCCTCAAGAAGCTCCGCAACGCCGAGGCGCTCGACACCGAGATGGTCGACACCGGCGGCGGCGGCCGGGTCAAGCGCATCGGCCGCGGCCTCAACATCGAAGACGCGGTGATGCTCGCGCGCGACATCAAGGAATCGAGCGTGCTCAAGGCGCTCGACAACTTCGCGCCGTTCGATCTCCCCGCGCCGCCCATCGCCGAGGGCGCCTCTGACACCGACGAGACCGAGGGTCACACTTCGGAGAACCCCACCGATGACGGCGCGTCGCGCGTGGCGTTCAACTCGCTCGTCATGCTGTACCGCGTCGCCGAGTGCCTCGCGCGCGCCGCGTCGCTGCAGGAGTTCCTCGACGAGACCTGCGACCTCGTCATGACGCGCGTGAAGGCGACCACCGGCGTGGTGCTCCGCCGCCACGAGACCGGGGTGATGGTGCCGGCCGCGGTGCGCCACCAGCAGAAGCTCGCGCGTGGTGAAGTGCCGGTGTCCGACGCGATTCTCGAGGCCGCGATGGCCAAGGGTCAGGCGATCGCCGTCGGCCACGTGCAGGACGACAGCCGCTTCGCCGACCGCGAGTCGGTGGTGCTCTACGGCATCGACCAGGTGCTCTGCATTCCCATCGGCACCAAGGCCCCGTTCGCCGGCGTGCTGTACCTGAACCGCACCCGCGCCGACGAGGAGCCCGTCGAGGCGCTGCTCGACATGTGCACCGCCATCACCCAGTTGCTCGAGACCGGCTTCCAGAAGTTCCAGGGGCAGCCCGCGGCGAAGGGCGGGGGCGATCGCCTCAAGGCGGCGCTCGAGCGGCTGTACTCACCCGAGCAGGCCGAGAAGCGCGCCTCGGAGATCCGCGGCGGCGCCAAGGCGTCCCAGGTCGCGGAGGTCAACGTCACCGTGCTCACCGCCGAGCTCGTCGGGCTCGCGACCGGCGCGGCGAAGATGAACCCCGAGCGGCTCGTCGAGACGCTCACCGACTGGCAGCGCGTGTGCACCCAGCTCGTCATCAGCTTCGACGGCGCGATCGACCTCGTCGCCGGTGACGGCTTCCGCGCGGTGTTCGGTCACCCCGTCACCAAGGGCGACGACGCCATCCGCGCCGTACGCGCGGCGATGGCCATCAAGGGCGAGTGGGAAAAGCTGCAGGGCAAGCGCCCCGCGAAGGAACGCGTCGCGGTGCGCATGGGCCTCACCACCGGGCGCGTGGTCGCCGGCGCCGTCGGCTCGGAACACCGCCTCGACTCCGTGGTGCTCGGCGAGCCCGTGCAGCTCACCGGCTGGCTCAGCGCGAGCGCCGACCCGTGGCAGGTGCTGCTCACCGGCAAGACGCTCGCCCACGTCGGCGCGCGCTTCGACGTCACGCCGCTGGGCGAACGGCCGCTGGGGCCCTTGAAGGCCAAGGTCGCGGTGTTCGAGGTGCTCGACGAAGACTCCGACTCGGGCACGCTGTCGGGCATTCGTTGAGCGAACGAAACGCAGCGGGATTATGAGGGCGGGCATGATCCAGCCCGGAACCCCGCTCCCTGATGCCGTCCTCTACGAGACCACCGAGTTCGGCGAGGCCTGCCCGCTGTCGCCCAAGAAGGTGAACGTCGCCGAGTCCGTGAAGGGCAAGAAGATCGTCATCTTCGGCCTGCCCGGCGCGTACACGCCGACCTGCTCGGCCAAGCACGTGCCCGGCTACGTCGAGCAGCTGCCCGCGCTCAAGAGCAAGGGCGTCGACGAGGTGTGGTGCGTGTCGGTCAACGACGGCTTCGTGATGGCCGCGTGGGGCCAGGACCTGGGCGCCATCGGCAAGGTGCGCATGCTCGGCGACGGCAGCGCGGAGTTCACGAAGAAGCTCGGCCTCGACAACGATCTCACCAGCGCCGGCATGGGCGTGCGCAGCAAGCGCTTCTCGATGCTGGTGGTCGACGGCGTCGTGAAGTCGGTGAACGTCGAGGCGGGCGGCAAGTTCGAGGTCAGCGACGCCGGCACGATGCTCAAGCAGGTCTGAGCTGACGGAGCTGACGGCTCACCAGTCGAGGTCGCCCGCGGACGGGTAGGCCTCGACGCACTTCGCGCGCATCGGCTTCGGCGAGCGGCCGGACTGCCGGTACTCGTTGAGCAGCTGGTTGAGCACCGACAGGTCGAAGCGGTGGCACGCGGCGTCGATCAGCAGCTCGATGGCCGCGCGCTTCGCGGCGGGCGTGTTCATCTTCGCGCGCAGGTTGGTGCTGGTCGCCCACAGCTGGTCCCACTTGCCGGCCGTCGCGAGCGCGCGCTTCTCGGTGAGCTCCGCGGCCTCGGCGTCGGTCATCTTCTCCTCGGCCTTCGGCGCCACCACCACGGCCTTGCCGGCGTCGGGCACGTTGACGCCCGCGTCGGGCACCGTCTCCCCCGCGTCGCCCACGCCCGCGTCGAGGCCCACGGTCGGTTCCGCGACGAACATCGAGTTCGAGGGCGTGCCGGCATCGCGCGTCAGGTTGCCATCGGGCATCAGCGTCCACCCGGCGTCGATCATCTGCGCGCGGTACGCGGCGCGCTCGGCCCAGTTGTCGAGCCGCACCTTGGTGACGATCGCCGCCAACACCGCGACCACCGAGACCACGCCGATCACGAACTTCTTGCCCGAGACGGTCGGCGCGGCCTCGAGGCTGCCGGGCGCGGGCTTCGGGGCTGGCGCCGCGGGGCTCGACGGCGCGACCGGCGCAGGCGGCGCGCTCGGGGGCGGGGTGCGCGGCGTGGCGATGCCGGGCCGGGTCTCACCGGAGATCATCGACGCCGAGATCGGCATGCCCGGCTGCATCACGCCGCTGGTGGTGTCGCCGACGCGCGCGAGCGGCTGGCCGGTGAGCTCCTCGACGAAGGCCTCGACGGTCGGCGTGCGCTTGCTGCGGTCTTTCTGCAGCGCGTGCTCGATGGCGGCGATGACCGTGGCCGGAACGTCGGCGCGCGCGGGCTCGAAGGGCGGGTGCTTCTCGTGAACGATGCGGTAGACGACCTTGACGATCTGGTCGGCCGCGAACGGCGCGCGCCCCGTCACCAGCTCGTACGCGATCGACCCGAGCGAGAAGAGGTCGCTCTGCGGGCCGACCTCGCGGTTGTGGCCCAGCGCCTGCTCGGGCGACATGTAGAGCGGCGTGCCGATCAACACCGAGTCGGTGGTCTGCACGGTGTTGCTGTCGCTCAGCTTGCTGATGCCGAAGTCGAGCACCTTCACCTGGTCACCGACCGCGGTCGGCACGAGGAAGATGTTCTCGGGCTTCAGGTCGCGGTGAACGATGCCGGCCTGGTGGGCCGCCTGCAGCGCGGCGCCGACCTGGCGCATCACCGTGGTCAGCAGCTCGAGCGACGCGGGTTGGCCCTGCACGCGCGCGGCGAGGCTCTGCCCTTTGAGGAACTCCATCACCAGGTACGGCTGGCCGGTGGGCAGGGTGTTGAAGTCGAGCACCTGCACGATGTTGGGGTGCTCGAGGCGCGCGGCGATCTCGGCCTCGCGCTTGAACCGGGCGAGCGCTTCCTGGGGCAGGGCGCGATCGACGTGCAGCACCTTGATGGCGACCTGCTTGCCGGCGAGGCGGCGGTGTTTCGCGAGCCAGACTTCGCCCATGCCACCGCGACCGAGCTGGCGCTCGACCTCGTACGTCTCGGCGATGACCACGCCAGGCGCGAGCAGCGGAGTCCCCTCGGACATGGCGGGCGCCATATTCCATGCACGTGCCCGATGCACGCGGCCCTTGGCCCCGCGGGCGCGCCGTCGCATAACCCTCGCCCATGACCCTGCTCGCCCTGGTGGCCGCCCTCGCGCTGACCCAGAAGCCCGCCCCCGCCGCGCCGCCCGCCCAGCCCGCGCCGCCCGCGGTCGACGTCAGCGGCATGAAGGACTCCTTCGCGCTGCTCACCGACGGCAAGGGCCACTACCTGGCGTGGGACCTCAAGGCGACGACCGCCAACCTCTTCGTGTCGGGCGACGGCAAGACCTTCAGCCGCGTGCGGCTCCAGGGCGGCTCGAAGAACGGCCTCAAGCAGTGGAGCGCCTCGGTGTGGGACCCGCGCATGTTCCACGGCGATGGGCGCGGCGCGTTCGTCTACATGAACGACCCCGCGGCCCCCGACGACACCCTCGACGCCGGCGCGCCGACGAAGGACACGCGCACCTGGTCGGTGAGCTGCGCGGCGAAGACCACGCCGGTGACGCTGGTGCCCGCGGCCGAGGCGAAGAAGATCATCGACGCGGCGACGTGGGTCGGCCCGACGTGGACGCGGCTGCCCGAGAAGCTCTTCCGCGACGACAGCGGCAACTACTACCTCGTCGATCGCTTCCGCACCGACTCGTACGACGACCGCCGCGACTTCCGCGTCTTCATCGGCCCGCGCGGCAACATGAAGCAGGCGCCGCTCAAGGACATCGTCGACGACTCGATGGGCCTCATTCTCTCGACGAAGAACGGCAACCTGCGCCTGGTCACCACCGGCACGGGCACGACGGAGCCCAAGAGCGAAGCGAAGTGGATCCAGGGCAAGGAAGCGACGCCGCTCACCGAGGTCGATCTCGGCCGCTACGACTCGGCGCGCATGGTCTACCTCGAGCTCGGCCCCTACAACGGGCAGCGCCTGGGCACGCCGTGCGACGACTTCATGTGAGGCTGGTGGAGCTGGTCAGCTCGCGCAGCATCACCATGCGCCGCAGCGTCGCGGCGAGCTGATCGAGCGTCACCGGCTTGATGAGGCAGTCGTTCATGCCCGACTGCCGGCAGCGCATCAGCTCGTCGGGCATCGCCGAGGCGGTGAGCGCGACGATGGGCACCAGCGCCGCTTCACCTTCCAGCGCGCGGATCTTCTCGGTCGCCTCGAAGCCGTCCATGAGCGGCATGTGGCAGTCCATCAAGATGAGTGTCAGCGGCTGCGCCTTCGCGAGCGCGACCGCCTCGGCGCCGTTGCGCGCCTGCACGGTGCGGTAGCCGGCCTTCTCGACCAGCCCGCAGGCGACGCGCAAGTTGATCGGGTTGTCGTCGACCACCAGCACCGGCGCGAGGTCCGCGCGCACCGTGCCCGCGCTCGTCGCCTCGGGCACCACCAGCGCTGCGAGCGACGCGGCGAGCGGCACGGTGAAGGCCATGGTGGTGCCGCGGCCCAGCTCGCTCTGCGCCTGCAGCTCGCCGCCCATCAGCGTCACCAGCTCCTTGCAGAGCGCGAGGCCGAGGCCCGTGCCGCCGAAGCGCCGCGTGGTGCCGACCTCCGCCTGGCTGAACGCGGTGAAGAGGTGGGGGAGGGTGTCCTTCGCGATGCCGATGCCGGTGTCGGTGACCGCGAAGTGCCAGCGCTCGCCCGGTTCCGAGCGCACCTCGACCAGCACCGAGCCGCGCTCGGTGAACTTGATGGCGTTGCTCAGCAGGTTGGTGAGCACCTGGCGCAGGCGCATCGCGTCGCCCCGCAACGCCGGCGGGAGCGTGGCGGGCACCTTGAACGCCAGCTGGAGCCCGCGCGACTGCGCCACCGGCTCGTGCAGGGCCTTCAGGTCGGCGAGCAAGACCGCGAGATCGAAGTCGACCGGGTCGAGCTGCATCTTGCCGGCCTCGACCTTCGACATGTCGAGCAGCTCGTTGAGCAGCACCACCAGGCTCTGGCCGCTGCGCTGCAACAGCTCGAGGTGCTCGCGCTGCTCGGCCTCGAGCGGCGTTCGCAGCAACAGCTCGGTCAGCCCGAGCACGCCGTTCATCGGGGTGCGCAGCTCGTGCGAGACGTTGGCGAGGAACTGGCTCTTGCCTCGGGTGGCGCGCTCGACCTCTTCGACCGCGGTGCGGCGGCTCCACTCGAAGAGCGCGGCGAGCACGAAGAAGGCGAGCGTCAGCCCCACGGCGCGCACGGTCGTCATCGTCGCGGTGGGGAAGAGCCACGGCTCGATGACGCCGAGCCGGCGGAGCACCTCGGTGGTGACGGTGATGGCGAGCGTCGCGGCCAGCCAGCCGGCGCCGGCACGGAGGCCGAGGCTCATCACCGCGGTGGCGCACACCACGCCGAACCACGCCACCGAGCCGGCGTGCAGCGCCTCTTCGCCGCTCACCGCGACGGCCACCAGCAGCGTCGAGAGGCCGAACAGCACGTGGCCGGCGGCGTTCGGCGTGGGCCGCGCGCGCACCAGCCCGATGCACGCCAGCGCCACCACCACGAAGAGCGCCGAGGGGACCAGGCGCAGGGTGAGGCCCCGCGCAGCCACCATCACCACCGACTGCACCGTCACGAAGGTCAGCGCGAAGGCCGTCGCCGCGAGCACGATGGTGGCCCTGCGGCGCAGCTCGGCGTTGGCGGCCACCGCCGGGTGCATCAGGCGCTGGAGCAGGGGCGAACCGGCCACCCGCGCATTCTCACACGGTCACCGGTGGTGCGCCGGTGAGTTTCGCCGACGCGTCCCACAGCGCCCGCTCGAGGGCCTCGTCGGTCGCGTGCGGGGCCGCGCGCACCTCGCGCGAGTCGCTGTAGTAGCGGCCGCTGACGCCCTCCAGCTCCGGCGCGGTCGCGCAGTACACGCTGGTGCGCGCGCCGCTCTCGACGGTGCCGCCGCCCATGCCGAAGCCGGTGCGGAGGAGGCGCGTGTCGATCACTCCGGGGTGCAGCGCCGAGGTGGTGATGCTGGTGCCCGCCAGCCGGCGCGCGAGCTCGTGGGTGAAGTACACGTTGGCGAGCTTGGAGTTCGCGTACGCGGCGTAGCCCTCGTAGCGGCGCTTGCCCATCAGGTCGTCGAGCTCGAGGCGCCCGCGCCCGTGCGCCATCGACGAGACGTTCACCACGCGCGCGGCCTTCGCGGCCTTCAGCGCCGGCAGCAGGTGCGCGGTGAGCAGGAAGGGCGCGAGGTGGTTGACGTGGAAGGTGAGCTCGAAGCCGTCGGCCGACTCGGTGCGCTCCTTCATGAAGACGCCGGCGTTGTTGATCAGCACGTCGAGTGCGGGCGCGGCGGCCTTCACCTGGTCGGCGAGCTTCACGGTCTGCGCGAGGTCGCCGAGGTCGCCCCACACCGGCACGAGGCGCTCAGCGCCAATCTTCGCCGCCGCCGCGCGCGCCTTCGCTTCGGTGCGGCCGTGCACCAGCACGCGAAAGCCGCGCTGCCAGAGCTGCCGCGCGGTCTCGAGGCCGATGCCTTCGGTGGCGCCGGTGACCAGCGCCGAGGGGGAATGAGTGGGGGTGGTATCGATCGCCATGGGTCCCCGGTGGTAACAACCGCGCGCCCCGATGTCAGAGAAGCTCGTGTTTGCCCATACGGTCGAAGGCCTGGTGCGCTCGGTGCGCGACCGGCTGACCCCCGCGCTGATCAGCGGGCTGCGCGAGCGCGGCATCGACGTCGAGCGCCGGTTGCTGCCGGCCTACCCGATGGAGGTGTTCGTCGACGGGGTCGGTTGGCTCTCGCGCCAGCTGTACCCCGAGCTGCCCGCCGACGAGGCGGTGGCGAAGGTGGGCCGCGGCTTCATGGACGGGTTCGGCCAGACCCTCGTCGGCCGGGCGATGATGGCGATGATGCGGGTGATTGGGCCCGACGCGTCGCTGCGGCGCATCACCCAGGAATTCCGCACGGGAAACAACTACTCCCAGACGCGCCTGGTGGTGCGTGCGCCTCGTACCTATGAGCTGTGGGTCAACGAGCTGCGCATGCCGGGTTGGTACGTGGGCATCGTGAGCCGTGGCCTCGAGCTGGCGGGCGCGAAGTCAGGGCACGTCGAGCTCGTCTCGCGCGACACGGTCGGGGGCACCTTCCGGATCGAGTGGAGCTGACCTTCGGCCTGATCGGCCTGCCCCATCGGTCCTCTGGCCGCCAGCGACAACCGCGCGCTCGTTTTGGCGACAATCGTTGGTTGGTGCGGTGAGTGGTCTTTGGGTGTTGAATCATCGCACTTTCAGCGCATGAGCCAGGGGAGCGCCAGCCAGCGATTGCGACCGTTTCGCCCGCAGCCCTTCGGTCGCTACATCTTGCTGATGCCGCTCTCGACGGGCGGCATGGGGGAGATTTTTCTCGCGCAGCTGATGGGCTCGCACGGCTTCGACAAGCTGTGCGTCATCAAGAAGATCCTGCCGCACCTCGCGCAAGACCAGGACTTCGTGGGCCGCTTCATCGACGAGGCGCGCATCCTCGTGAAGTTGAGCCACGGCAACATCGCCCAGGTGCTCGACATGGGCGTCGAGGCCGGCGCGCCGTACATCGCGCTGGAGTTCGTCGACGGCAAGGACCTGCGCCGCGTCGTCTCGCGCATGCGCGATCGCTCGCTCGCGCTGCCGCTCTCGTTCGTCTTGAGCGTGATGGTGCGCGTGCTCGACGCGCTCGCCTACGCGCACCGCAAGCGCGGCGACGACGATCGCGATCTCAACCTCGTGCACCGCGACGTCAGCCCGCAGAACGTGCTGATCAGCTACGAGGGCGAGGTGAAGGTCATCGACTTCGGCCTCGCGAAGTCGGCGATGTCGGTCAGCAAGACCAACCCCAGCATCGTGCTCGGCAAGTTCATGTACATGTCGCCCGAGCAGGCGCGCCACAAGCCGGTCGATCGCCGCAGCGACCTGTACGCGGTGGGCCTCGTGCTGTGGGAGCTCGTCACCGGGAAGAACCCGTTCGAAGACGTGCCTTCGGGCGAGCTGATGGCGAAGGTCGGCAACCCGACCATTCCGCCGCTCAACACCGTCGAGCCGCTGTGCCCCTCGGCGCTGAGTGACGCGGTCGGCAAGGCGCTGGCCATCGACCCCGCGCAGCGCTTCCAGACCGCAGAAGAGTTCCGCGGGCGGCTGCAGAGCATCTTGCAGGACATCGACCCGCTCGCCGGCGCCGAGAGCACCTCGCGCTTCATGCGCGACGCGTTCGCCGCCGAGTACCAGGCCGAGCGCCGCATGCTGACCACGGTGAAGGACCAGGCGCGGGCGCTGCAGCCCGACGACGAGCCGGCCGGCCCCGCGGAAGAGACGGCGCAGAACATGCCCTCGCCGTTCGCCTCGGCGCCCAGGCCGACGCCCATCGCGACGCCGGCGGTGACGATGAGCGAGGAGACGCCGCTCGGTGGCCAGGCGCTCCTCCCGCCCGAGACCCAGCCGCTCCCCGTCGGGGTGCCGGCCGCTCCTGGCCAGCGCATTCGCGCCGACCCGATGCGCGTCGAGGCGCTGAGCTTCGCGCCCACGCCGAAGGCCGGCCCGATGCCGGGCGTGCCGCCGAAGTCGAAGAGCAACGACGTGCACGAGAAGGAGACGCTGCCGGCGATTCTCGTGAAGCCCGACGCGCCGAAGGCCGAGCCGAGCAAGCCGCGCGCGGTCGCCAAGCTCTTCGACCAGGAATCGACCGAGGCCGCGACGCCTGCCATCGCCGAGCCGGTGGCCCAGCCGTCGGTGATGCTCGAGGGCGTCGAGGGCGAGCTGCCGGCGAACACGCTCGACGAAGACAGCAAGCGCCCGACCGAGCTCGAGGTGCCGGCCGCGGTCGCCGCGCCGCCGAGCCCGCCGCGCAAGAAGGCCCCCGCCGCGCCGAAGGGCGGCACTGCCGAGCGCAAGGCCGCCAGCAAGCCCCCCAAGGCGAACGGCGCGACGGCGGGTGAGCGGCCGAAGCCCAAGGCCCCGCCTCCGCCGGTGCAGCGCACCGACACGATGGTGATTCGCAACCCCATCGCCGACAAGCCGTCGGCCGAGCTGCAGGCGCAGCTCGACGCGGCCGCGGCGCCGCCCGCGAAGAAGAAGACCAGCTGGGTGTGGCTGCTCGTGCCGCTCATCGCGGTCGCCGGCGTGGTGGCGTTCATCGCGTACGACCTCACGACCGACAAGGCGGGCAAGGGTGCGGCCGAGACCGAGGTGGTCGACGGCGAGCCGGCCGAGGAGATCAACGCGCCTGACGAGGTGAAGGCGCCCGCGCCGAAGGAAGACGCGCCGAAGGAGGCCGCGAAGGACCTGGCCCCGGACGCTCCGAAGGACGTGGTGAAGGAGCCCGCGAAGGACCCGAAGGTCGAGGCGCCGAAGTCCGCTCCGAAGGCCGCGCCGAAGAAGGCGGCGAGCGGCGGCAGCCCCGGCGAGGTGGCGCTGCGCGCGCTCAAGAGCGACTACGAGAAGCTGGTCGACGAGAACGTGCAGCGGCAGTTCAAGCTGAAGATCCACGCCTTCGAAGGCGACGTGGGCGACAAGGGCGAAGACCCCGGCTTCGTGGCGAAGATCGAGTCGTTGCACGACCAGGTGAAGGTCGCGCTGCAGAAGCAGCAATGACGCTCCTCGAGCTCGACGCGGTGGTGGCGGCCTTCTCTCCCGCGGGCAAGCCCGTGCTCGACGGGCTCTCGCTCACCGTGAGGCCCGGCGAGGCGTGGGTGGTGCTGGGGCCGAACGGCGCGGGCAAGTCGACGCTGGTGCGCGTGGCGATGGGGCTGATGACGCCGCGCTCGGGGCGCGTTTCGCGGGTGGGCTCGAGCGACGCGTCACCGGCGGTGTTGGCGCGCGACGTGGCCTGGGTGCCGCAGACCATCGACGAGGAGAGCGGCTTCGTGGCGCTCGACCTGGTGCTGATGGGCCGCGCGCCGCACCTCGACGCGTGGGCCTCTCCCTCGGCGGCCGACGAGCAGCGCGCGCTCGAGGTGATGGCCGAGCTCGAGGTGGCGCAGGTCGCGTCGCGGCGGGTGAGTGAGCTGTCGGGCGGTGAGCGGCGGCGCCTGTGGCTGGCGCGCGCGCTGGTGCAGCAGCCGAAGCTCTTGGTGCTCGACGAGCCGACCGCCTTCCTCGACGTGAAGCACCAGCTCGACGCGCTCGCGGCGGTGAAGCGCAGGCTGGGCGCGGGGCTGGGCCTGCTGGCGGTGCTGCACGACGTGAACCTCGCCTCGCGCGTCGCGACGCACGCCCTGTTGCTGAAAGACGGCAAGGCGCTCGCCGCGGGGCCGGTCGACGAGGTGCTGACCGCGGCGCACCTCGGCGCGCTCTACGGCGTAGCGATGGTGGAGCACGGCGCGGGGGCCGGGCGCTTCTTCGCCCCGACGCTCACAGCCGGTTGAGCCCGTTGAGTGCGGCGATCTTGTAGGCCTCGGCGAGCGTCGGGTAGTTGAAGACGTTGTCGCGGAACCAGGTCACCACGCCGCCGTGCGCGAGCACCGCCTGGCCGATGTGAATCAACTCGGTCGCGCTCTCGCCGATGACGTGCACGCCGAGCAGCTGCAGCGTCTCGCGGTGGAAGAGCAGCTTCAGCATGCCGCTGTGGTCGCCGAGGATCTGCCCGCGCGCCGTCTCGGAGAACTCCGCGCGACCGACCTCGTAGGGCACGTGCTCCTTGGTGAGCTCCTCTTCCGAGCGGCCGGCGAAGGAGATCTCGGGGATGGTGTAGATGCCGTACGGGAACGACGCGGGCATCGAGGTCACCTTCTCGCCCAGCGCGTGCGCCGCGGCGAGGCGGCCCTGTTCCATCGAGGTCGACGCGAGCGAGGGGAAGCCGATGACGTCTCCGACCGCGTAGAGGTGCGGGTGCGCGAGCGTCTGGTAGTGCTCGTTGACCTTCACCACTCCCGTGCCCGACAGCTCGATGCCCAGCCCCTCGAGGTGCAGGCCCTCGACGTTCGACTGGCGGCCCATGGCGCAGAGCAGCTTTTCGCTGAGCAGCACCTTCTTGCTCTTCAGGTGCGTCTCGACGCGGCCGGTGTGGTTGACCAGGGACAGGTGGTCGAGTTCTTCGCCCAGGCGCAGCGTGATGTCGTGCGCGCGCATGTGGTACGCGAGCGCGGCGCTGATCTCCGCGTCGAGGAACCGCAGGAGCGAGTGGCGGCGATCGACGAGCGTCACCTTGGTGCCGATCGACGCGAAGATGCAGGCGTACTCGCAGCCGATGACGCCGCCCCCGAGGATGGTGAGCGAGCGCGGCACGTTCGACAGATCGAGCACGGTGTCGCTGTCCATCACGCGGGGATCGCCTGTGTCGACGCCCTCGACCTTCGCGGGGCGCGAGCCGGTGGCGATGATGATCTTCTCGGCGCGGTAGTCGCAGACCATGCCGTTGCTCGTCTTCACGCGCACCACGTGCGGGTCGACGAAGCTCGCCTCGCCGCGCAGCAGGTCGACGCCGTTCCGGTCGAGCTGGTTCTGGATGATGTCGATCTCGTGCTTCACCACCGCCGACTTGCGCTCGAGCAGCGCTTCCATCGTGGTGTGCTTGCCGTTGATCAACTGGCGGCGTCGCAGCTGGCTGAGCGAGTGCACCGTCTCGCGCAGCGTCTTGCTGGGCAACGTGCCGGTGGTGACGCACGCGCCGCCGACGGTGCGCTCCCGCTCGACCACGGCCACGCGGCGGTTCAGCTTCGCCGCCTGCAGCGCGGCCTTCTGCCCGGCCGGCCCGGCGCCGATGACCAGCAGGTCGTAGTTCTCCATGTGCTCGCTCCCCTGGCGCGCCAAGGCGCTGACGGCTTCCGGCGCGGGGGAGAAGAGAGCAACGCACATGCCCGCGGCAGAACGCCGCGGATCAGCTGAGGCACCCGGCGAAGTTCTCCGGGTCAGTACACGTCGTACTTCTTGCGGAGCGCCTCGTGCTCCTCGGCGTTGCGCGAGGGGTGCAACACCTTCTGCGCGTCGTGGAGGTAGTAGAGGTAGTCGCTCTCGGTCGGCCTCAGCGCGGCCTCGATCGACGACTGCGTGGGCGCGCCGATGGGCGTCGGGGGCAGGCCCTTCTTGTGGCGCGAGTTGTAGGGATCATTCTGGTCGCGCAGCTTCGCGAGGAACGCGGTGCGGTCGTTCCATTCGGCCAGCTCGTAGCGGCTCGTGGCGTCGACGCCGAGCGGGTAGCCCAGGTCGATGCGCTTCCACAGAATGCCGGCGACCAGCGGGCGGTTCGACGGCGTCGGCTCTTCGCGCTCGAGCATCGAGGCCATGGTGACGATCTGGTGCAGCGAGCGCTTGTAGCCCTTGAGCTCCGGCTGCAGCGGGGTGAACACGCGCGCCGCGAATTGATCGAGCTGCTTCTGCACCAGCTGGCGGCAGTCGATGCGGCCCTTCGGCAGCATGTACGTCTCGGGGTACAGGTAGCCCTCGAGCACGCCGTCGGGGAGCGTGAAGGGCACCGTGTAGCCTTTGCCCGACGACGCGGCCTTCGTGTACGCGCCTGCCTCAGCCCGGCCCGCGGCGACCAGCGCGGCGTCGACGTCGCGAATGCGCCAGCCCTCGAGCACCGCGAACGGCTCGTCTTCGGCGAGCGGCGGCTTCTCGAGCGCGGCGGCGAGCTCCATCGGCGAGAGCGAGTGGGCGAGCTTGAACTTGCCGGCCTTCAGGTTGAGGCCGCCGCGCTTCCACAGCACGAAGCGCCACACGAGCTGGTCGTCGATGAGCTCGTTCTTCTCGAGCAGGCCGCCGACTGAGCGGGGCGTCGCGCCCTTGGGCACCTCGAGCTCGACCTCGCCCGTGCCGGTGCCGGCCGCTTCGGCGGCGGAGTTGAAGTGCACCCACGCGCCGCCAGCCACCACACCGCCGAGCACGAGGAGAACGAGGAGGACGATGACGATCCACTTCATGGCGGCGCGCAGCCTACTCAAGTATGGCCGTTCGACCATGCGACGCAGCCTCGGGTTGATGATGAAGGTGGCGCTGTCGAGAAAGCCGCCGCACGTGCCCGCGGGGAAGCAGGTGCCGAAGCTGTCGGCGCGGCTCGACGGCGTCAGGCTCGGGCGCCACGCGCAAGCTGACGGGTTGCAGCGGTA
Source organism: Myxococcaceae bacterium (assembly GCA_046351675.1). Lineage (GTDB taxonomy): Bacteria > Myxococcota > Myxococcia > Myxococcales > Myxococcaceae > Archangium_A. The sequence goes on along the minus strand of JAXLYB010000001.1, from coordinate 1,393,733 downwards.
CCGCGCGCTCACCGGGTGGACTCGCCCCGAGGTGCCGCCGGTGTGGCCCTTCGTGCTCGCGTCGGGGCTGCACCTCGAATTGCTCGCCGGTGACGCGTTCCCCGTGAAGCTGCTGGGCATCGTGCACGTCGCGCAGCGCCTCGAGGTGCGGGCGCCGCTGCAGGAAAGCGACGAGGGCGCGCTGGAGATCTGGCTCGAGGGCCACCGTGACACCGAGCGCGGGCAGGAGTTCGACCTCCACACCGTCTTTCGCCAGGGCAGCGCCACGCCGTGGGTCTCGCTCACCACGTTCCTCGCGCGGGCGAAGTCGAGCGGCGGGGCGAAGAAGGCGCCTCCGGCTCCGCGCGTCGCGAGTGAGGGAGCGCGCTGGGTGCAGCTCGACGCGCCGTCAGGGCTCGGGCGTCGCTACGGCGATCTCGTCGGTGACTTGAACCCCATTCACCTGAGCGACTTGAGCGCGAAGCTCTTCGGCTTCCCGAAGGCGATCGCGCACGGCATGTGGTCGCTCGCGCGGTGTCTCTCGGAGCAGCCCCCGCGCGAAGGGCCCTGGGCGCTCGACTGCCAGTTCAAGCTGCCGGTCTTCATGCCGTCGCGGCCGTGGCTCGAGAGCACGTCGCAGGGCTTCACGCTGCTCGATGAGGGCAAGCAGAAGCCGCACCTCGCGGCGACGTGGTCGACGTTGAGCTGAAGCGCACCGCGCTCAGTCGAGCGTGAGCTTCTCGTCGACGTCGGCCTCGCTGAGCACGGGCTGCGGCAAGGTGTCGAGCAGCGGCCGCAGCACGTTGAGCGCGGGAGGGATCGCGTTCGCGACGCCGGGCCCGAACTCCTGCACGTAGACGTTGGTGACCTCGACGAGGCCCGGGTCCTTCGAGGGGAAGCTGCCGGCAGCCTGGGCGTGCCACGCCTCGCGCGCGTCGGGGCAGCGGACGAGGGAGCCGCTCAGATCGATCTCCCAGCCGTCGCCCTTGAGGGTGGTGGTGGGCTTCAAGAACAGCACGCCCTCGATCGCGTCGTCGCCGCCGCACAGCTCGCTCGGGGCAGGCGCGACCGGCGCCGCCACTTCCTTCTTCACCAGGAAGTCGCGCTTCTGGTTCACGTAGCGTCGCGCGATGCGCGCCCACGCCTCGCCCGACTGCTGATCGCCAGCGGGCAGGGGGCTCACCACCACCGCGAGCCGCTTCACCGCCTTCTGGTCGGCCTGCGCCCAGTCGTCGCGAATGAACGACGCCTTCACGATCGAACAGCCCGAGACGAACACCGCCAACACCACTGCGCCCAGTCGCTTCATGCGGCGTGACGATACACGCTGCATCGGGCCGCCACGAATGATGAGGTACGCGCCCATGCGAAAGCTCTTCGTCGCGCTGCTCTTCGTCTCGTGCGCCACCGCGCAGCCCAGTCCGACGCCTGCGGCGCCGCCGCCTCCGCCCGACGCGGGCACCGTGGCCGTGGCACCGCCGCCGCCTCCGGAAGATCCCTGGCTGTGGCTCGAGGAGGTCGAGGGCGAGAAGTCGCTGGCGTGGGTGAAGGAACGCAACGCCACCTCGACGAAGGAACTCGAGGCCGACGCGCGCTTCGCCCCGCTGCGCGATCGCCTCAAGGCCATCTACGACTCGAAGGAGAAGATCCCCCAGCCCGAGGTGCGCGGCGCCTTCATCTACAACTTCTGGCGCGACGACGCCCACCAGCGCGGGCTGTGGCGCCGCACGACGCTGAGCGAGTTCAAGAAGAAGGACCCGAAGTGGGAGACCGTCATCGACGTCGACGCGCTCGGCGCCGCCGAGAAGCAGAGCTGGGTGTGGAAGGGCGCGGTCTGCACGGTGCCCAAACACGAGCGCTGCATGGTGATGCTCTCGGCCGGCGGGTCCGACGCGAAGGTGACGCGCGAGTTCGACGCGGTGAAGAAGACCTTCGTCGCGGGGGGCTTCGAGCTGCCGGCGGCGAAGTCGAACGTGGCGTGGAAGAACGCCGACACGCTGCTGGTCGCCACCGACTTCGGCGAGGGCTCGCTGACCAAGGCGGGCTACCCGCGCCTGGTGAAGGAATGGAAGCGCGGCACGAAGCTGACCGACGCGAAGCTCGTCTTCGAAGGTGAAGAGACCGACGTCGGCGTGTGGGTGGTGCACGAACTCGACCACGGCAAGGTGCGCGACTGGATCCAGCGCGCGCCGTCGTTCTTCACCGACGAGTCGTTCCTGCTCGAGGGCGACCGACCGGTGAAGCTCGACAAGCCCGACGACGCGAGCATCTCGGTGTGGAACGACCAGGCGCTGGTGCAGCTGCGCTCGGACTGGGTCATCAACGAGAAGATCTTCAAGGCGGGCTCGCTGCTGGTGACGCCGCTGGCCGATCTCCGCGCGGGCAAGCACGACTTCGTGGCGCTCTTCGAGCCGCAGCCCAACACCGCGCTCGAGTCGTTCGCCGGCACGAAGAGCGCGTTGCTCATCAAGACGCTCGAAGACGTGAAGGGCGTCGTCTCGGTGGCGTGGAAGGGGAAGAAGGGGTGGGAACAGCACCGCCTCGAGCTGCAGCCCGCGTCGAACGCGTTCCTCGCGGCGTACGACTCCGAGGTGAACGACGACTTCTTCATGTGGGAAGAGAGCTTCATCAGCCCCAGCACGCTCTCGCTGGGCACGCTGAAGGCCGGCGTCGAGCCCGCGAAGTGGCCCAGGCGCGAGCTGCTCAAGAGCCAGCCCGCGTACTTCAAGGCCGACGGGCTCGAGGTCACGCAGCACTTCGCGACCTCGAAGGACGGCACGAAGGTGCCCTGGTTCCTCGTCTCGAAGAAGGGCGCGCCGCTCGACGGCACCACGCCCACGCTGCTCTACGGCTACGGCGGCTTCGAGGTGTCGCTGGTGCCCGAGTACGACGCGAGCACCGGCGCGGCGTGGCTCGAGCGTGGTGGCGCGTACGCGGTGGCCAACATTCGCGGCGGCGGCGAGTACGGCCCCGACTGGCACCAGGCGGCGCTGCGGCACGATCGCCAGCGCGCGTACGACGACTTCTCGGCGGTGGCGGCCGACCTCGTGGCGAGCAAGGTCACCGTGCCCGCGAAGCTCGGCATCATGGGCGGCAGCAACGGCGGCCTGCTGATGGGCGTGATGCTCACCCAGCACCCCGAGCAGTTCGGCGCCATCGTGTGCGAGGTGCCGCTGCTCGACATGAAGCGCTACCACCTGCTGCTCGCCGGCGCGTCGTGGATGGAGGAGTACGGCGACCCCGGCAAGCCCGACGACTGGGCCGCGCTGAAGCTCTACTCGCCGTACCAGAACGTCAGGCCCGGCACGAAGTACCCGCGCACGCTCTTCACCACCTCCACGCGCGACGACCGCGTGCACCCCGGCCACGCACGCAAGATGGTGGCGCGGCTGCTCGAGCAGAAGGCCGACGTCCTCTACTTCGAGAACACCGAGGGCGGGCACGCGGGCGCGGCCGATTCGACGCAGCGCGCGCGGCTCACCTCGCTGGCCTTCACCTTCCTCGCGCGGCAGCTGGGATTGCCGTGAGGGTGACGCCGCGCCTGCTCACGCGGTTGCTCGCCGTGACGTGCGCGGTCGCGACGTGCCCTGCGCTCGCGAGTGAGGGCCATTCCGACCCCGCGGCGCCGGTGGTGTTGTCGCTGGCGCTGATCCTCGTCGCCGCGAAGTTCGGCGGAGATCTCGCCACGCGCTTCAAGCAGCCGGCGGTGCTCGGTGAGCTGGTGGTGGGCGTGCTCCTGGGCAACGTGTCGGCCCTCGGCCTGCAGATCTTCGAGCCCATCGCGACCAACGCGTTCCTCGACATGTTCGCGCGGGTGGGCGTGATCATCCTGCTCTTCGAGGTCGGCCTCGAGAGCACCGTGTCGCAGATGATGAAGGTCGGCGTGTCGGCCTTCCTCGTGGCGTGCCTCGGCGTGGTGACGCCGTTCGTGCTCGGCTACTTCACCACCCGCTGGTTGTTGCCCGACCATTCGTACCTCGTCGCGGTCTTCGTCGGCGCGACGCTCACCGCCACCAGCGTGGGCATCACCGCGCGCGTGCTGAAGGATCTCGAGCAGAGCCAGCGCCCGGAGGCGCGCATCATCCTGGGCGCGGCGGTCATCGACGACGTGCTGGGCCTCGTCATCCTCGCGGTGGTGATCGGCATCATCGGCGCGGCCGATCGCGGCTCGGAGCTCGCGCTGGGCGACGTCGCGATCACGCTGGGCAAGGCGGTGGGCTTCCTCGTCGGCTCGCTGGTGCTCGGGGTGTGGCTCTCGCCGCGGTTGTTCCGGCTCGCGTCGCTGCTCAAGGCGCGCATGGTGCTGCTCGCGTTCGGCCTGGGCTTCTGCTTTTCGCTCGCGTGGCTGGCCGACTTCATCGGGCTCGCGCCGATCGTTGGCGCCTTCGCCGCGGGGTTGATCCTCGAAGACGTCCACTACCAGGACCTGAAGGACAAGGAGCAGCACACCCTCGAGGAGCTGGTGCAGCCCATCAGCTATTTCCTGGTGCCGGTCTTCTTCGTGATGATGGGCATGCGCACCGACTTGAAGGCCTTCGTGCAGCCCGGCGTGTTCTCGCTCGCCGCGGCGCTGTGCGTGGTCGCCATCGCGGGCAAGCTGGTGGCGGGCCTGGGGGTGCTGGGCAAGGGGCTCGATCGCCTGAGCATCGGCGTGGGCATGATTCCGCGTGGAGAGGTCGGCCTCATCTTCGCCAGCATCGGCGCGCAGCTCACCGTGAAGGGCGAGAAGGTGGTCGACCCGCAGATCTTCTCGGCGGTGGTGGTGATGGTCATCGTCACCACGATGGTGACGCCGCCCGTCTTGAAGTGGACCCTCGCGCGCTCGGCGTCCCGCTCGGCGTGAGTCAGGTTCGACGCGCGCCTCCGTCGCTCGCGCCATGATCGATCTGCTGTGGGACATGGAGACCAGCGATCCGGACGACTTCCTGACGCTGCTGCTGTTGCTCGGTCACCCCCGGGTGAAGTTGCACGCCGTCACGGTCACGCCCGGCACGCCCGACCAGGTCGGCGTCGTTCGTACTGCGCTCGCTTGGTTCAACCGCACCGACGTCGCGGTCGGAGCGCACAACCTCGAACACCCCAAGCGGCCGTGCGTCTCGCAATGGCACTACGACGCGTACGGCGAGCTGCCCGCGTCGCGCGATGCCGAGCCCGCGGGCCCGTTGCTGCGTGAGCTGTGCGCGCGCGCCGGCATGACGCTCGTGACCGGCGCCGCGCTCAAGAACCTCGGCGCGGCGCTCAAGCTCGACGGCTTCTCGCTCGATCGCCTCGTGGTGCAAGGCGGCTTCGCGGGCGACGGCGTGGTGCCTGTGGAAAAGCAGCTCGAGAAGTTCCGCGGCCGGGTCACCTGCCCGACCTTCAACTTGAACGGAGACCCGAAGTCAGCGCTCGCGGCCATCGCCTCGAAGGCCATCACGAAGAAGCGCTTCGTCTCGAAGAACGTCTGTCATGGCGTGGTCTACGACGAGGCGATGCACGAGCGCTTCGGGCCGCTCCGCACGAAGTCACGTTCGCTCGAGCTCATCTACAAGGGCATGAGCCACTACCTGCGCAAGGGCCACGGGAAGGCGTTCCATGACCCGCTCGCGGCGTGCTGCGCGATCGACGAGTCCATCGCGACGTGGGCCGAGGTCGACCTGTACCGCGCCGCGAACGGAGAGTGGGGCTCGAAGCTCGCGCCCGGGTCCGGCGTGAACATCATCGTCGGCTACGACCCGGAGCGGTTCTTCTCGGTGCTCACCGAAGCGTGAGCGTGATCAGCGGTTCGCGCTGAAGATGAACGGCAGCGACACCGGCACCTCGTCTTCCGGCGTGAACGGCAGCACCCAGCCCTTCATCATGTTGCTGATGCACACCTGCACGGCCTGGCTGCGCAGCGTGTCGTCGGAGAAGCCCACGTGGTCGACCCGCCCGCGCGGCGTCACCCCGAAGTGGATGACCACGCGCCCCTGCAGCGTCGGCTGGCGCTTGAGCTCGCGCTCGTAGCAGCTCTGCACGGCCGCCTTGCGGTGGTTGAGCCAGCGGCTGAGCTCGTCTTCGGGGATCTCGGTGCCGCCGACCTCGACGATCTCGGTCTTCACCTTCGGGTCGAGCTTCGCGAGCTCCTTGTCGCTGAGCTCGACTCGCTTCAGGCCGCTGGTGCCCGGCAGCTCGACGGTCTGCGTGGTGCCCTGCTCGGCGCCCTTCTGCTTGGTCGCAGTCGCGTCGTCGACCGACGCCACCCGCACGCTCGTCGCGCCATCGAGCGCCTTCGCGACGTCTCCAACGGCGCTGTCACGGAGCAGCTCGCCGAACGCGCCGTCCTGCCCGCCGGCCGAGCCAATCAGCCGCACCATGCCGACGTTGGTCCGCTCGCGCAGCGAGGTCGTGTTGTTGGCGACGGCGACCGGGCGCTTCGCCACCTGCGGCTTCGGCGTCTCCTCGGTCGACTTGGGCGTGTCGGTCGTCGGCGCGGCGGTCGGCGTCGCGGGCTTTGGAATCGGCATCTTGATCGCGACGAAGCGATCGACCTGCTCGTCGACGCTCAATTCCTGCTCGACGGGCACCGGCTGCGACGACACCCATCCCAGCCCCGCGAAGTGCGCCGCGAGCGACAGCCCGAGAATGACGAGGAACGAGCGATCGACCTGCGCCATCAGCCCGCGCGCGCCCTTCGGCAACTCCGCGGGAACGGGCTTCGCCGTCGGCTCGACGAACTGAAACAGCAGCGACACCTCGCCGACTGCGATGCGGCCCTTCGAGCGCTCGTCGAGCGGCACCACGCACCGCTGACCTGCACGCGTCGCAGTGGCCTCGAGCTCGAGCAGCGAGCGATCGAACGACGCGGTGGTGACGCGGCCATCGGCGCCCGGGTCGAACACCAGGCTCACGCCGCCACGGCGGCTCGCCTCGAACACCGTCGCGCGCTCGGGCACCTCGGCCATCGGCACGAGGAAGGTGCAGTCAGGGGCGCTGCCCACGGTGACGGACGTGCGCGGCGGGAAGGTGCGGTCTTCGACGATGCGGCCACCCTGCACCAGGGCGACACGGAGGACGCGAGTGCTGGTCTGCATGAGGGTCCCGACACCACGCAGGCCCCGGGGTTCCGATCGAAAATCCAGAATCGTCACGGGCGCGTATGGTCCGTGGCGTGCCTCCCACCCCGCGCAACACCCTGCTCCTCAAGGCGTTTGGGCCGATCCTCCTCGTGGTGGGCGTGCTCGGCTTCGTCACCCCGCCCGAGCTCGCGCTCACCAGTGGGGCGGCGCCCTACAACATCTTCCATCTCGTCTTCGGCGCCATCGGCACCGCGTGTGCGTTCTCGGGTCGCCTCGAGGCCGCGCGCGCCTTCAACCTCGGCTTCGGCGTCATCGATCTCTACCAGGCGCTCGCGAGCCTGCTGAGCCTGTGGCCGCAGTCGCTCTTCTTGTGGAAGCGCGCCGACGACGTGTTGCACGTGGTCATCGGGTTGCTGCTGGTCGGCGTCGCGGTGTTCATGGATCGACCCCGGCCGGCAGTGGCACGCTGAGGCATGGCTCCGCGCCCACCTGAGATGCTCGCCCACGTCGTGCAGCGCATTCGCGGCTCTCGCGACTTGAAGAAGCGCCCCGTGCGCTTCGGCGCGCCCCACCACTCGCACGCCGTCCTCGAGGAGAACGGTCGCTTCGTGGTGCGCGGCCTCGTGCTCGACCCCGAGAAGGGCAAGGCGTTCCTGCGCGAGCACGGGCACTTCATGCCCGAGAACGCCGAAGACCTGAGCGAGCCGACGGGACCGGTGGTGTTGGAGGCCGGCTCGGTCGAGGAGCTGATCAGCCTGCTGCCGAGCAAGTTTCCGGCGTTGAAGTAGGGCGACAGTGGCAGGTCGCCGACTTGCCACCACCCACGGCGTGCGCCAGCGTCAGGGGCGAAATGTCGCTGCGCCCGGTCGTCGTTCTCGCTCTCGTCGCGCTCGCCGCGTGCAGCCCACCGGCGAAGAACGAGTGCGACCCGGGCAAGACCTACACCTGCTACTCGGGACCGACCGGCACCGACTCAGTCGGCGTGTGCCACGGCGGCTCGGCGCTCTGCATGGCGGCCGGCAAGCTCGGCGACTGCGACGGAGAAGTGGTGCCCACGCCCGAGCTCTGCGACGGCGACGACAACGACTGCGACGGCCAGACCGACGAAGGCGTGACCAACGCGTGCGGTGGGTGCACCGAGCTGCAGCACGCGCCGGGAGATCCGTGCGATCCCTGCGGGACGTACGCCTGCGCCGGCCGCGAGATCGTCACCTGCAACGGAGGCCGCCTCAACAACTGCGGCCAGTGCAACCAGCCCGACGTGAGCGGACTCAACGCCTCTTGCGTGGGCGGCAACGGCTGCGGCGGCATGACCGGCTGTCCCGACGGCGGCAGCACGGCCATCTGCAACGCGGCGGCGAAGAACAACTGCGGCGTGTGCGGCGCGGCGGTGGTCAGCGGAATCGGCGATGCGTGCAACACCGGCGGCTGCGCGGGCAACCTGGCGTGCAACGGCGCGGGCACTGGCTCGGTGTGCGCGGGGCAGGGTCGCAACAATTGCAACGCGTGTGGCCTGCCCGACGTGCCCAACCTCGGCATGCGCTGCACCCTGAGCGGGCCCGGCTGCGGCGTGCTGGCGTGCAACGCGACGGGCAACGGCTCGATGTGCACCGCGAGCCTCGTCGACCCCGACGGAGATGGAGTCGCCGACCCGTGTGACACGTGCCCGATGGTCGCCAACCCCGCGCAGACCGACGGCGACGGTGACGGCTTCGGCGACGCGTGCGACGTGTGCCCCGCGACCCCCAACCCGAGCCAGGCCGACGGAGATCGCGATGGGCGCGGAGATGCGTGCGACAACTGTCCGTCGGTCAGCAACCCCAGCCAGCTCGACACCGACTCCGATGGCCTCGGCGACGCGTGCGATCCCGACTCCGACAACGATGGCGTGGCCAACGCGGTCGACAACTGCCCGCTGCTCGCCAACCAGAACCAGCTCGATGGTGACGGCGACGGCAAGGGCGACGCTTGCGACAACTGCCCGGGCGCGACCAACGTCACGCAGCTCGACCTCGATGGCGATGGCAAGGGTGACGCGTGCGACAACTGCGTGTCGGTCGCCAACGCTTCGCAGGCAGACGGCGACTCCGATGGTCGCGGCGACGTCTGCGACAACTGCGTGGGCGTCTCCAACACCGCGCAGACCAATGACGACGGCGACGCGTTCGGCAACGCCTGCGACAACTGCCCGACCATCGCCGGCTCGAACCAGGACGACGTCGACGGCGACGGCAAGGGCGACGTGTGTGACGTGTTGTTGAGCGAACTCACCGCCGCGGGGCCGGGCGGGGCCGACGACGAGTTCGTCGAGATCTACAACCCGGCGCAGCAGCCGGTGCCGCTCGCGGGCTGGGTGCTGCAATACCGCTCGGCCGCCGGAGCGAGCTGGTCGGTGACCACCATTCTCCCCACCGGCGCGAGCGTGCCGCCGCACGGCTTCTACCTGGTGACCTCGCTCGTCGGCGCGGCCGGCTACACGGGCTCGACCACCACTGACTTCGAGGCGCGGGGCGTGAGCGCACCGATGGCGCCCAAGGCGCTCGGGTATGCGGCAGCGGGTGGACACGTGCGGCTCGTGCTTCCAGGCGCGTCGACGGCCGTCGCGAACAACGATCCCGCGGTGAGCGACGTGGTCGGCTGGGGCACTGCGTCGTTCCCCGATGGCACGGCCGCTCCCGTCGGCGCTTGGGCGTCGAATGGCAGCGGGTCCATCGAGCGCAAGGCGAGCGCGACGTCGACCAGCACCTCGATGAGCACCACCGAGGCGAGCGCGGGCAACGGGCGCGACACCAACGACAACGGCGCCGACTTCGTCACGCGCGCGGTGCGAGAACCGCAGAACCACCTCTCGCCGGCCGAGCCGTAGTTGTTTCGCTGAAACGTCAACGCGCGTTACGCGGCGCGACGGGCGCTCTCGGCGGCTGAGCCCGACAACGAGGCATGCTCCGCATCGGTTCGAAGGGTCCGCGCGTCCTCGCGCTCGAACAGAAGCTCGTCGCCTCGGGTGATCTCCGTGGCAAGGCCGACGCCACGTTCGATCGCGCCACCGCGAAGGCGGTCGTCTCGTGGAAGCTCGACCACGGCTGGGAAGATCCGAAGGGGCGCGTCGGCGGCCGCATGGCGTCGATGATGGGCCTGCCGAAGCCGGGTGAGAGCGGCACGCGCACGCCGTCACAGCTCAAGGGCGCGACGTACAACTGCCGCATCGGCCGCAACCCGCACGTGGTGCAGCAGACCGTGCGCGGCTTCCTCGAGAAGGGGAAGCTCGACTTCCTCCAGCTGCAGGAGATCAGCGGCTACCACCGCGAGCTCTCGAAGTTGCCCGGCTACAAGCTGATCACCTTCCCCGGCTCGAAGGACCACGGCGAGACGGGCGTGCTGGTGAAGGAAGACCTCCTCACGCGCGGCGCGAAGTCGATCGAAGCGAAGACCGGGTGGACCAACGTGCACAACCGGCCTGCGCAGCCGCGTGCGGCGACCTCGGTGCAGTTGGCTGGCTGGCTGCGCGTGGTGTCGGTGCACGCGCCGCCCGGCATCGACTGGGTCAATGGCGTGCCGCGCGGTGGTGACGCGCGCATCAAGTCGTACCAGTCGCTCACCTCGCGCCTGCTCTCGCATGTGCGCCGCTCGAAGGAAGCGGTGCTCATCGGCGGCGACTGGAACGAGGGCGCGACGACGGGCGGCCCGGGCTCACCCTCGTGGCTCGCGGCGCGCGGCGGCCTGCGCAAGTACGCCGACCGCCGCATCGACTGGGAAATGGCGCGCGGCGCGAAGGTGTCGAACGTGCGCGTCGGCCCGAGCGGCGGCTCTGATCACCGCCTCGTCACCTTCACCGTGACGCGCCCCGGCCGCTGAAGCTCAGTGGCGCTCGAGCGCGAGGCTCCAGCCTTCGCTGATGGCGGTGAAGCCCTGCGTGTGGAGGCCGCCGAAGACGTAGAGCCGCCCCGTCACCTCGTCGACCCCTGACGCCGCGAAGCCGCGCGGGCCCGGTCCGCCGGTGCTCGCGGTCTCAGTGAACGTCGACAGCAGCGGATCGATCAGCCACAGGTCGCCGTAGTCGTCGGTGTCGTTGGTGCCGCCGAACAACATCCACAGCGCGCTCTTCGCGTCGTAGCCGCTCGCGCCGTAGCGCCGCGGGCTCGGGTGCGGCCACGGCGGCGTGGGGTTGAACCACGTGGTGCCGTCGTAGATGGCGAGGTCTTCGAAGTAGCTCGAGAAGATGCGCTCGGCGCCGCCGAAGACGAAGAGCCGTTCCTGCACCGGGTCGTAGATGCGCATCGCGTCGCGGCGCGGCGGCGCAGTGAACGGCGGCGCGGCCTTGCTGAACGCGCGCGTCGCAGGGTCGTACGTCCACGTGATGGAGTTGAGGCCCGCCATCCCCTCGCCGCTGAACACCACCGCGCGCCCGAGCTTTGGCATCCACTGGCCCACGCAGCCGATGGCGCCCGTCGGCACCGCGCCCATCACCTGGCGCCACGTCAGCGTCGCGAGGTCGAGCGTGTACGCGCTGTCGACGGTGGTGCTGCCGTTGCGACCGCCAGCGACCAGCACTTCGCGCGTGGTCGGCAGAAACGCGGTGCAGTGGCAGTAGCGCAGCGGCGGCGCGTCACCGGTGGTGGTCAGCTTCGTCCACGTGTCGGTCGCGATGGAGTAGCTGTACGTGTCGTTCGTCACGTCGCCCGTCGGGTACGTGTTGCCGCCGTGGACGATGAAGCGCCGGTCGACCGGGTCGAAGGTGAGCTCGGTGCCCCACAGGCCCGTCGGCACGGGCGTCGCCGCCACGGGTCGCCACACCGCTACCAGCGTGCCCGCATCGACGCCGGCGTCGCCGTTCGGGTCGCCGCCCGCGTCCTGGCCATCGAAGCCAGCGTCAGTGGGGGTCGAGGTCGCGCCACAGCCCGCCAGCACGAGGGTGAGGAGCACGGACTGCCAGTTTGCTGTCAGGGATCGCATGAAGCGCGACCTGCTGTGCAAGAGCTCAGCCGAGCTTCATCACCAGCCGGCCCTCGAGCGAGAGCGACACCTCGACCTCTTCGAGCGACAGCGCGCGCTGGGTGACGGCGCGCTCGAACGCCAGCTCGTGCAGCTCGGCCGCACCATCACCGGCGATGGAACGCGCCCGGGCCTTGAGCGTCTCGAGCAGCTTCGCGCGGTGCGCTTCGGGGTCGGCGAGCACGAAGATGGGCAGAGCGCGGCGCACCTCGAGGTTGGGCTTCTGCCGCTTGCCCTCGTCGATGAGCGCGCGCAGCAGGTCGTCGACCTGGGCCACCTTCGCGGCGCGGTCCCACACGCTGGCGTCGGCGGCGAGCGGCAGCACCAGCGTCGCGCTCAGCTGCGGCTGCGGCTTGTTCACCTTCGCGTTGCCCGAGGTGAGATCGAAGTCGGTGACCAGCAGCTTCCCACCCAGCGGCGGGAGCAGGTCTTCGAGGCGCTGCGCGGCCCGCCGCAACAGGGGCACCGCGGCGGCCGCCGAGTCGGTCTCGACGCTCACCGTGAGCGAGAAGCGCGCCTGGTCGGGCTTCACCACCAGGCTGACCGAGGGGACCGGCGTGTGCGACGTACCAACGGCGGAGTAGGCGGAAAGGGACATGGCCGGTGAGTTTTGGCACAGTCCGCAGCCATCGTGGCTGCACGCTCTCAGAGGCCGGGTCTCACCGGCGCCATCATCGGCGTCTTGCTGGTGGCGCTCATCGTGCTGGTCGCGGTGCTCTTCGTGGTCGTGCCCAGCCAGGCCGACACGTACCTCACCGACACGCTGTGGGAACGCGGCAAGGCGGTCGCCAAGGAGATCGAGCGCAAGGTGCCCATCTCCCCGCGCGATGGCATCGACACCGAGGCGTCGGCCGAGGTGAACAACATCGTGGGCGGTGAGCGCGCGATTCGAAACGTGTGGGTGCTCGCGTGCTCGGGCGAGTGCCGGCCGCGCGACGTCATCGCCCAGTCGTCGGACACGTCGCTGTCGACCACCGAGGCGGTGCTCAAGCAGTTCAACGCGCAGGGTCAGCCAGTGCAGCTGCAGGTCTCGACGGGTGAGCTGCTGGTGGCCGACCCGGTCGCGCTCAAGAACAGCATGAAGGGCTTCGTGCTCGTGTCGCTCGACCGCGCGCGCATCGACGAGGGCCTGGGTTCGCTGCGCAAGACGCTCCTCATCGCGCTGGTGGCGAGCGTGCTCATCTTCATGGCGCTGGTGACGGTGCTCTCGCGGCTGCTCATCATCAGCCCGCTGGCGACGATGCGCGCGATGGCGATGCGGCTGGCCGAGGCCGATCTCTCGGGCCGCGTCGAGGGCGCGCCGACGCGCGAGCTCGATGAACTCGCCGAGTCACTCAACAGCATCGGGCAGGGGCTGCGCGACACGCTGGGCCGGGTGCGCGGCGTGGCCGAGAGCGTGGCGCAGGTCATCGATCAGATCTCCCGCAGCGCGTCGACCACCACCAGCGGCGCGTCGACCGTGCTCACCCGCGTCGAAGAGACCTCGAGCGCGATGGTCGAGATGCTCAGCTCGCTCAAGGGCATCGCCGAGAACGTCGAGGTGCTCTACCAGTCGGCCGAAGAGTCGAGCTCCAGCATCATGGAGATGTCGACCACCAACGACGAGGTGGCGGCGAACGTGACGAAGATGGCGGCGTCGGTGGAAGAGACGACCAGCGCCATCGAGCAGACGACCTATTCCATCAAGGAAGTCGCGCGGAACGTCGAAGACCTCCTCAAGAACATCGAGTCGACCAACAGCTCCATTCGCGAGATGGACGTGGCGATCGGCCAGGTCGAGACCAACGCGTACGAGACGGCGCGCTTGTCCGAGCAGGTGTCGAAGGACGCCGAGAGCGGCATGGAGTCGATTCAGAAGACCATCGTCGGCATCGACCGCATCAAGGACTCGAGCAAGCAGGCGAGCACGGTCATCGACTCGCTGGGCAAGCGCATCGCCGAGATCGGCAACATCGTCGACGTGATCGACGACGTGGCCGAGCAGACCAACCTCCTGGCGCTCAACGCCGCGATCATCGCCGCGCAGGCGGGTGATCACGGCAAGGGCTTCGCGGTCGTCGCCGACGAGATCAAGGACCTGTCGGATCGCACCGCCGCCAGCACCAAGGAGATCGCCGAGCTGATCCGCGCCGTGCAGGCCGAGTCACGCAACGCCGCGACCGCGATGAACACCGGCGTGCGCAGCGTCGACGAGGGCGTGGTGCTCGGCCGCGAAGCAGAGGGCGCGCTGCGGAAGATCCAGGAATCGGCGAAGAACAGCACGCAGATGGTGAAGGCCATCGCGCGTGCGACCGTCGAGCAGGCCCGCGGCAGCAAGGACGTGACCGGCGCCGTCGAGCGCGTGCGCGAGTCGATCGAGCAGATCAACAAGGCCACCAACGAGCAGGCGCGCGGGTCCGAGCAGGTGATGAAGGTCGCCGAGCAGATGAAGCTGCTCACCCAGCACGTGAAGCGCTCGGTCGAAGAGCAGAGCCACGGCGGCAAGCAGATCAGCCGCAGCATCGAGAACATCAACGAGATGGTCACGCACTTGAACCGTGCGCAGAAGGAACAGACGCGCGGCACCGAGCAGGTGCTCAAGGCCATCGAGACGATTCGCTCGGTCGCTGATCAGCAGAACCGCTCGGTGAAGGGCCTCGAGGAAGCGATCGAGACGCTGCGCAACCAGGCCGACGTGCTGCGTGGCGAAGTCCGGCGCTTCCGAGTCTGAACCCCCTCTCCCCGTGGGGAGAGGGTCGGGGTGAGGGGAGTCGCCGTACAGCTTCAAGGCACGACGTAAGCCGCCGTCGCCGAAACCGCAGCAACCCCAGTCGCCGGCACCGTCACATCCTGATCAACCGCGACCCGGTCTCCGGAACTCGGAGCCCGCAGAGTCGAAAAATTCCGGTCGAGATCCACGAGCACCGTCACCTTGTACGCGCCCGCGTGCACCGTCGGCACCGTCACGCTCGCACTCGTCGCCCCCGCATTCACGGTGGTCATCACCGCCCGGCTCGCATGACACCCGAAGCTGGGAAAACACGGCGTCGTCGTCATCAACACCCACACATCCGCCGTCCCCGCGAGCGCCGCGCCGACATTCACGTTGACCTGCACGTTCGCCATCGCCGGCCACGGAGCACTCCCATCGCCCCGCGACGCCAAATCGCTCGGGAAAGGCACCGGCACCGTCCGCATCTCCTGCTTCGTCGCATTCCACAGCACGTGCTGCGCGCCCCGCACCTTCGTATCGAGCACGAGCTGCGACCCGCTCACGGTGAAGCGAGCATCGAGATAGCCGCACCCCGCATCGGTCACCGAGCAGAACCGCCACGTCCCGCCATCGGTCTCGACGAGCGTGGTCCTGCTGTCGCGCAGCACGCCCTGGAAGAACCCATCATTCCGATACGCGAGCACGTCGCGCCCGCCCCACGTCTCGATGGAAAACCCGAAGCGCAGCGTGTTCGCGGCATCGAGGTCGGACTGCCCGAAGACGAACTGTCCATCGACCGGTCGCAGATCGAAGTTCATCACCGGAAAATTCCCGAGCGGCGTCATGGTCGCCGGCCCGCTCCACAACCCGGCGAGCGCGCCGAGCAGCGCGAGCCCCTCGACCCCCGCATCACTGGCCGAGCCACCACCAGTCGCCGAGCCACCACCACCAGTCGCTGAGCCACCACCAGTCGCTGAGCCACCACCAGTCGCACCACCACCACCCGCCCCTGCATCGCCACCCGACGGTCCAGGACAACCGAGGAGCACCACCGCCACCAGGGACACCACGAGCGCGCGCATGGGCACCGAGTTGCCAGACCTCGCCCCGACGATCCTCGAAAAAGCGCTCACGCCTCGAGCGCGCGCAGAATCCACGCGTTGCCCGCCAGCGCCACGGCCTTCGCGGGGTGCGTCTCCAGCCCCCGCCGCCACGTCTCGAGCGAGAACGTCTCACCACCCGCCTTCGCGAGGCACCCGCGCAGCAACTGGGAGTACCACTCGAAGCTCTGCGTCTCTTCGACGCGCTCGAGACAGGTTCGCGCGAGCACCACGTCACCCGCCAACGCCGCGAGGCACCCGAGCTGGTTGAACGAATCGGTCCGCAGCCACGGCGGAGTCTCATCATCGAAGCGCTCGGCCATCGAACGCAGCCGCGTCATCGCCGGAGTCCGCTCGCCGCGATCGAGACACGCCAGCGCGTAGCCCAGCTCGATGGGCTCCACCGCGCCGGAAGCCTGCGGCAGCAACCGGTCCCACCCGAACTCGCGCTCGATCTCCTGGTGCAGCCGCGCCAGCGTCTCGCCCTCGAGCAGCGCCTGCACCGCGGCCGCGTTCACCCAGTGCGCCAACACCGCGCGCGGCTGAACGACCTGCTCGAGGTCGGTGCCGCTGTCTGGCCGCTCGGGCAACAACGCTCCCGGCAACAGCGCGGTCACCAGCGTCAGCACGCCCATCGCCACGAAGATGCCCAGCGGGTTCGAGATGAGCTCGCCGGTCAGCGACCACCGCCACCACGCGAGCGCGGTCACCACCAGCGTCACCACCGGCCCGGCCATCGCCACCAGCCGCAAGCGCCGCGAGAGGTCCGCCACGCCGCGCGGCAACGAGTTGACCCCGCCGCCCAGGCTCCACTGCCCGTGCACGCCTCGCCGCGGTCCCACCAGCTCGAACACCAGCGGACCCAGCCGCAGGCTCCGCACCTGGAACCGCATCGCGCGCGCCATCGAGAGGTGCCCCAGCTCGTGGAACACCACGTGTACCAGCCACGCGGCGAGCGAGAGCGCGGTGATGGACAGTGAGGCCCGCGCCACCAGCCCGAAGCCCCTGGCGGCGCCCAGCGTGTAGAGGCGCGCGGCCAGCACCCCGAACGTCACGATCCACAGCACGCGGCGCACCCGGGGATCCACGGGTCGCCTCGTACACCACGTCGGTCAATCAGTGG
The DNA here is from genome assembly GCA_046351675.1 of Myxococcaceae bacterium. GTDB lineage: Bacteria > Myxococcota > Myxococcia > Myxococcales > Myxococcaceae > Archangium_A. Next base: position 1,376,810 of record JAXLYB010000001.1, on the reverse strand, counting down.
CGAACGCGCCGTGAATCTCTTAGGTGAGACCCAGTTTGAAGCCCGCCGACGAACCGAAGTTGAACGGACAGCAGTGGCTCATCGTGCTGCTCATCGGCGCGGTGCAGTTCGTCAACATCCTCGACTTCGTCATCGTCATGCCGCTCGGGCCCGACTTCGCGAAGGCGCTCGACGTGCCTGAATCGCAGCTCGGCATGGTCGGCGGCGCGTACACCGCCGCGGCGTGCCTCTCGGGGCTCATCGGCAGCCTGTTCCTCGACCGGTTCGATCGCCGCAAGGCGCTGGCCGTCGCGATGCTCGGCCTCGTCGCAGGCACGGCCGCCGGTGGGCTCGCGTTCGACTTGAAGACGCTGCTCCTCGCGCGCTTCATCGCCGGCACGTTCGGCGGGCCCGCGACCTCCATCTCGTTCTCCATCATCAGCGACGCGATTCCCCCGCAGCTCCGCGGCCGCGCCATGGGCACGGTGATGGGCGCGTTCTCCGTCGCCTCGGTGCTCGGAGTGCCCGCCGGTCTGTGGCTCGCCGAGGCCTTCGACTGGCGCGCGCCCTTCATCGGCGTGGCGCTGGTGGGCGTGGTGGTGTGCGCCTTCGCCGTCTTCTCGCTGCCGCCGATGCCCGGCCACCTGAAGGCCGGCCCGAAGAACGACATCGGCGCGGTGGGCGCGATGCTGAGGGACCCGCTGGTGCAGCTCAGCTACGTGATGACCGCGGTGGTGATGATGGCGGGCTTCGTGCTCATTCCCAACATCGCGGCGTACCTGCAGCTCAACCTCGGCTTCCCGCGAGAGGGCCTCAAGTACGCCTACGGCCTCGGCGGCCTGGCGAGCCTCGCCGCGACGCAGTTCGGTGGGCGCCTCGTCGATCGCTTCGGGAGCTTCCGCGTCGGCACCACCGGCGCCGTACTCGTCATCGGCGTGGTCTTCGCGTTCTTCTTCCTGCCGCACGACTCGATGCCGGTGTGGCTCGCGCTCGCGATGTTCCCGGCGTTCATGATCGCCAACGGCCTGCGCAACGTCTCGTACAACACGCTGACCACCAAGGTCCCGCCGCCGTCGATCCGCGCGCGCTTCCAGTCGTTCCAGTCAGCCACGCAGCACGGCGCTTCGGCGCTCGCCGCGATGTCGTCGTCGTGGATGCTCTCGACCGTGAAGCTGCCCAACCCCGCCGGCGGCGAGCCGAAGCCGCACATCGAGGGCATGCACTGGGTCGCGCTCACCAGCATGACGTTGAGCCTGCTGGTGCCGTTGATGCTCTTCGTCGTCGAGCGCGGCGTGCGCGCCCGCATCGCGGCGGAGCCCGTCGCGGTCGCTCCGCCCGCGCCAGCTCACTGACTCACTGGCTGAGGCCGGCGCCGGTCACCGCAGCGCGAATCATCGCCTCGTCGCCCACCACCGACATCACCAGGTGGCCGCGGCACTGCTTCCACTGGCGGCTCAGCCCGTCGCGATCGACCTTCGACAGCGCGTCGAAGAGCTGGCCCTCGCCCTCGCTCGGCTGGCCGGCCAGCACGCGCGCCGTGAGCGACTCCGCCGTGTCGGGTGAGGTCGCGCCCGCCATCGTCGCGTCGCGCGCCACCGCCCACCGCGCACGGCCCAGGCTCGCGTCGTTCAACGTCGTGCCCTCGAAGTCGTTGAGCACCTTCGCGATGACCTTCATCGAGTCACCCAGGCGTGCGTTGTCGATCGACCCGCTCCAGTCGATGCGCGTGACGCCGCCCGGCGGCGTGAAGATGGGGTGCGCCCGGCCGCCGAAGCCGTAGCTCGCGCCGAGCTCGCCGCGAATCTTCTCGAAGAGCGTGGTGCCGACCAGCTGCGAGGTCACCTGCGCGCGCAGCTCGTCGTCGAGGCCGATGCCCTCGACCAGGCACGCGAGGTGAACCTGCGCCTGCGTCGCGCTCGGCTGCGGCGTCACCACCACCTCGACCGCGTTCGACTGCCGCAGCGTGATCGGAGGCGCCGCGGTGAACGGGTTGCTCGCCTTCGACCAGCCGCCGAACCACTTCTGCACGTCGGCGAGCGTCGCCTCGGCGTCGATCGCACCCGCGACCACCAGCACGCCGCGCTCGGGCGTCCACGCGCGCGAGTACCAGCCCTCGACCTCCGACGCGCTCAGCCCCTTCGCGTCGGCGTAGGTGGCGCGCTTGCTGAACGGGTGCCCGCGGAACAGCGCCTCTTGCAGCGCGCGCTCGGCCTTGCGCACCGGCAGCGCGTCCTGCGCGATGAGCGAGTCGAGGTAGCGCGACTTCACCTCGGCCAGCGCCGCGCCCTCGACGTACATGGTGCTCACCCGCGCCGAGAGCTGGGCGAGCATGTTGGGCACGTTGCCCGCGCCGCCGGTGCCGAAGAAGACCGTGCGGTCGGTGCCGACGTTGGTGTTCCACGAGATGCCGAACGCGCCCTCGTAGGAATGGTTGCGCGGGCTCGCCACGAGGTCGCCCAGCTCGGGCGCGCCGAACGGCTCGGTGCCGCCGGAGCCCGTGGTGAGCGTCAGCTCCACCGCCGCCACCGGCAGAGCGTCGCGGCGCTTGCGCACCACCACCCGCAGGCCATTGGGCAGCGTGGTGTCGATGTGGTCGCGCGTCGCGCGCACCACCGTCTCGAGGCTCTTCGCGCGCTCGGTGTGCGCCCGCCCGAGCGTCACCACGTCCTGCGCGGCGATGGCCGCCATCTGCGACGCGTCGACGCCCGCCGCGAGACCGGCCGCGCTGCCCTGCCGCGCCTCGGTGCCCTCGAGCGGCAACACCAGCAGCGTGCGCGCCCGCCCGCGCGCGAGGTACTTCTCGGCGAAGGTGCTCACCTGGCCCGGCGTCACGTCGGCCAGCGCCTTGAGGCGCCGCGAGTAGGTGAGCGGGTCGCCGGTGAAGTGCGCCGCGGTGGCGCGCTCGACGCCGCGCGTGAGCAGGCTCTCGGCGTCGACGGTCAGCGACACCAGCGCGTTGCTGCGCAGGCGCGAGAAGATGAACTCCTGCTCCAGCACCGTCGCCGACTGGCTCAGCGCGTATTCCTTGCCGGCGTCGCCCGACCAGATCTTCACCATCTGGTCGAGGATGCGGTTCGCCGAGCGCTGCGGGTCGTCACCGCGGTTGAGCGTCGCCTGCGCGATGAGCATCGAGGCCTTCGCGCCGGGCACCGGGAAGATGCCGATGCCCGCGATGTCGGGGTCGTTCGCCGCCGAAGCCAGCTCGCGGCGCGCCACCACGCTCGCGAAGTCGAGCAACACCGTGTCGGAATCGAACGCGCGCGGCACCGTCCACACCACGTACAGCTCGGGCGAGGCGACGTTGGCGCGCGTGGTCACCATCGCGCCCGCGGGCGGGGTGGGCGGCTCGTCACGCTGCGCCGACAAGCGCACCGGCCACGGCGCCTTCGGGGCTGACGGCGCGAAGACGGGGGAGGGCAGGGCCTTCTTGATCAGCTCGTCGACGTGCTCGAGGTCGACGTCGCCGATGATGAGCATCGTCATGTTGTCGGGCCGGTAGTTCTTCACCGTGAACGCGCGCGCGTCGTCCCACGCGATGGCGTCGAGCGTGGTGTGCGAGCCCCCGACCGGTTGGGAATACGGGTGGTCGGGCGGGAACGCGAGGCCCTGCAGCACGTTGAACGCCGGGCCCACCGAGTTCTCCCCGCGCTGGCGCAGCTCGTTGCGCACCACGTCGCGCTCCACGAGGAAGGTCTTCTGGTCGACGCCGTTGAGCGGGTCGAGCATGCGGCCCAGCTCGATCTGCAGCAGGGTGGGCAGCAGGTCCTTCGAGCCCGACTCCATGTAAATGGTCTGGTCGAAGCTCGTCGACGCGTTCAGGAAGCCCACGCCCGCGCGCTCGAGCTGGTTCCACGCGGTGTCCTTGCCGCCCGGCTTCGCGCGGAACGCGAGGTGCTCGAGGAGGTGTGCCAACCCGGCCTTGCCCGCCGGATCTCCCGCGCTGCCGACGCCGACCACCGTCACCACCGCGACCAGCGGCGCCGCATGGTCCTCTTCGACGATGACGCGCAGGCCGTTGGCGAGCCGGAACTCGCGCATCCGGAACTTCGTGTCGGCCATCACCGGGCGGTTGGGCAGCAAGCCCGCGCACCCGCTCGAGATGAGCCCCACCAGCACCGCGCACCAGACCCCAGTCATGACCCGGTTCATGGGGTGGGCTTCTTAGAGGAACTCCCAACGTGTTCCACGGGTTGATCCACCTCCACACCGCCTGTTACGAGCGCGCACCCATGAAGAACCGCCTCTCCGCCCTCCTGCTCGCCGTCCCCCTCCTCGCGCCCTTCGCGGCCCACGCCCAGGAAGAGGTCGACGTCGCCGGCCCCAAGCCCGCCATCAACGCCGATGAATCGGGTGGCAAGCGCAAGCCCATCACCAAGGACGACCGCACCCAGGCCCTCAAGGCCGAGGAAGAGCGCAAGAAGCGCGAGGAAGAAGAGAAGAAGCGCCTCGAGGCCGAGAAGAAGCTCGCCGAGATGGAAGCCAAGGCGAAGGCTGCCGAGGAAGCCGCCGCGAAGATGAAGGCCGAGAGCGAGGCGAAGGAAAAGGCCGCCGCGGAAGAGAAGAAGCGCAAGGAAGCCGAAGAGCTCGCCTCGAAGAAGTCGGCCCAGGAAGCCGAAGCCAAGCGCCTCGTCGAGGAAGAGAAGAAGCGCAAGGAAGAGGAAAAGAAGCTCGCCGAGGAAAAGAAGAAGCTCGACGCCGAGGAGAAGAAGCGCCTCGCCGAAGAAGAGAAGGCCAGGAAGGCCGAAGAGAAGAAGCTCGCCGAGGAAAAGAAGAAGGAAGAGGCGCTCGAGAAGCAGAAGAAGGAAGCCGAGGAGCGCGAGGCGAAGCTGACCGCCCAGCGCGAGGAGCTCGAGAAGAAGAAGGCCGAGCTCGAGGCCAAGAAGAAGGCCGCCGAGGAAGAGAAGGCGAAGAAGGCCGAAGAGGCGAAGCTGTCCGCCGAAGAGAAGAAGAAGGCGCAGGAAGAAGAGAAGAAGAAGAAGGAAGAGGAAGCCGCCGCGAAGAAGGCCGCTGCCGACGAAGAGAAGAAGAAGAAGGAAGAGGAAGTCGCCGCGAAGAAGGCCGCTGCCGACGAAGAGAAGAAGAAGAAGGAAGAGGAAGCCGCCGCCAAGAAGGCCGCCGCCGACGAAGAGAAGAAGAAGAAGGAAGACGAGGCCGCCGAGAAGAAGCGCCTGGCCGCCGAAGAGAAGAAGCGCGCCGAAGACGAGAAGAAGGCCGCGGCCGACGAGGCGAAGCGCAAGAAGGAAGAAGAGCTCGCCGCCAAGAAGGCCGCCGCCGACGAAGAGAAGAAGCGCAAGGAAGACGAGAAGAAGGCCGCCGCCGAGGCCAAGAAGCTCGAGGCCGACGCGAAGAAGCTCGAGGCCGAGCAGAAGAAGGAAGCCGACCGCCTCGCCGCCGAGGCCGCGAAGAACCCGCCTCCCGAGGAAAAGCGCCGCGTGGTGAAGCCGGGTGAGACGCCGCCCCCCGCCACCACGACCGCGTCGACCACCACCACCACGACCACCACCAGCTCACCGCCGCCTGCGAACACCAACCAGGGCAACACCGGCAGCCAGGTGCAGACCGGCACCAGCGCGACCGCGACCTCGGCCAACAGCTACCTCGGTGGCAAGGCCGCGGTCGGGGGCCTGGTGCCCGCCGCCAACGCCGAAGAGGCGAAGAAGGACCCGCGCTTCACCTCGGCCGCGATGGTCGAAGACGCGCGCGTGAAGGTCGTCGCGATCGCCGACAAGTTCCCCTACTACGGCATCGCCAACAACGGCTGCACCTCCGGCCGCAGCTTCGTCACCGCGGAGCTGATTGCCCCGTTCGACGGCCTGCCCGTCGGCGTGCCGGTGGTGCTGCGCATCGAAGACCCGAACCTCGGCCCTGCCCGGGCGGGCAGCTTCCTCGCCTTCTCCGGCCTCCGCCGGGCGGGCAAAGCGCCCGATGGCACGTTCGTCTACTGCGGCAAGGGCACGGCCTTCCCGGTTCGTCACTGAAGAGCCGCGTGGTACACCTCCCGGGCGATGTTCAACATCGGCTCGGGCGAGCTCGCACTCATCGCTGTGGTGGCCCTGCTCATCCTGGGGCCCAAACGTCTGCCTGAGCTGGCCCGCGGCATCGGCAAGTTCATGCGGGAGTTCCGACGGCAGACCGACGAGGTCCGCGGGGTGGTCGAGCGCGAGTTCTACAAGATGGACCAGGAGGCCTCGATTCACGAGGCGCCGCCGCAGCTCCACGCCGACTCGACGCCCGTCGTTCGCCCCGCCCAGGACGCGGTCGCGCTCGGCAGCGGAGTCGATGACCCGCACGCCAACGACCCGCACCACGGGCACCCCGACCTGCAGGCCGCCACCGACGCCGTCGCGTCGCAGCTGACGAAGGGCGCCGCGCAAGGCGAGCCGATTCCGGTCGCTCCCCCGGCCGAGCCTGCCGCGCCCGTCGCGTCGACCGTCACGGCCGCCGCCGACGCCAGCACCGACCCGCAGAGCAAGAGCTGAAAGAAGCGCGATGGCGGCCCAGGCGCAACCCGAGCAGCAAGGTCAGCCCGACGAATTTCGCATGAGCTTGATGGAGCACCTCTCGGAGCTCCGCACCCGGCTCCTGCGGTTCACCATCGCCATTCTCGTGCTGGGCTTCGCGTCGCTTATCTTCGCGCGCGAGATCTACGGGCTGTTGATGCAGCCGGTCCTCAAGTCGCTGCCGCCCGAAGCGAGCTCGCTCGTGTACACGTCGGCGATCGAAGAGATCAACGTGCTGATGAAGATCGGCCTGTACGCCGGGGTCTTCCTCAGCACGCCCGTGCTGCTCTGGCAGATCTGGGGCTTCGTCGCGCCCGGCCTCTACCCGCACGAGCGCAAGATGGCCGGGCCGTTCATCGTCTTCGGCAGCCTCGCCTTCGTCGCGGGAGCGCTCTTCTGTTACCAGGTGCTGCTGCCGCAGATGTTCACCTTCCTGCTGCAGAAGGAAGACGTCACCGCCATCAACGATCGCCTCACCGCGGCGAGGCTGCAGGAAGCCGACGCCGTGCGGTTGATGCGGCTGGGTGACTACGAGCGCGCCGGCGCGTGGTCGCGCACCGCCGCCGGAGCCCTCTCCGCCCCCGGCGACGGCCAGGCCACCAGCAGCCGCTTCGCCCTGACGCTCGTCTCGAAGGACAACGTCGACGTTGGCTGGCGGCTCGAGGCGCTGGGCCGCATCATCGACGCGCTCGCCGCCTCGCAGGGCGCCGCGCCGGGCAGCGAGCTCGCCGGCAAGCTCATCGCCGTCACCGAGAAGAAGAGCCAGGCGGCCTCGGCCTTCGCGGTGCGCGACTTCTCGAAGGCCACCGCGTTGCTCGACGAGGCGGCCAGGCTGCTGCTCGAGGCCTCGGGTGAGAAGTCGAACGACGTGAGCGCGGTGTGGGAACTCGAGCGGCTGCTGGGCCAGGGCCAGGCGAAGACCGAGGCCCTCAACTGGACGCGGCCGATGCTCTCGATGGAAGAGCAGCTCACGCTCGTGCTGGTGCTCGAGCTCGCGTTCGGCGTCATCTTCGAGCTGCCGCTGGTGATGGCCGTGCTGGGCATGGTCGGCCTCGTCAGCAGCAAGTTCCTCTTCAAGTACCAGCGCCACGCGTTCGTGGTCTGCCTCATCGTCGCCGCGGTCATCACGCCCACCGGCGACGCGGTGAACCTGGCGCTCATGGCTGGCCCGATGCTCGCCTGCTACGAGCTGGGCGTGCTCCTGGTGTGGATCGTGGAGAAGCGGCGCGCCAGGGCGACGCCGCCGGGCGAGGCGAACGGTGGCGCGAGCTGAGCCCGGGCTGTTCACCACGCCGGGGCAGGCGCTCGGCGTGCGGCTGGCCCGCCGGCTGCGGTACGCGAAGGCCGTCGCGTGGCGCTTTCGCTTCACCTTCGGGCTGATCGCCGTCTGGTTCGGCATCTTTCCCCTCGTCTACGTGGCGCGGTACCCGGGCGGCATCTCGTTCGGGCGCGCGCTGCACCACGTGTACTTCCTCCTCTTTGGGCAGCCGTCGCTCGAGTACGTCGATGACTGGGTGCTCGAGGTGCTCAACCTGATCATCCCGCCGCTGGGCCTGGGCGCGGTGGTCGATGGCGTGGTGCGGTTCTCGTACCTCTTCAACGCGCGCAGGCGCGCCGACCGGGAGTGGATCGAAGTGCTCGCCGAAAGCCTCAAGGGTCACGTGGTGGTGTGCGGCGCAGGGCGCGTGGGCTACCGCGTCACCGTCGAGCTGCGGCGCCTGGGCCGCGACGTGGTGGTGGTCGAGAAGAAGGCCGACGCGCCCTTCGTGCAGGTGCTGCGCGACCTCGGCGTGGCGGTGCTGATCGACGACATCCGCAGCCAGGGCACCCTGCAGCGCCTCAACGTGAAGGAAGCCGAGGCCATCGTCTGCGCGACCGACGACGATCTCTCGAACATCAACGTCGGCCTCGACGCGCGCAAGCTGAACCCCGACGTGCGCGTGGTGCTGCGGCTCTTCGACGACGACCTCGTCGAGCGCGTGCGCGACAACTTCATGGCCGAGGCGCATTCCACGTCGGCCCTCGCCGCGCCCGCGCTGGCCCTCTCGGCCCTCGACCCGCGCATCATCCACAGCTTTCACGTCGGCGAGCACCTGATGGTGGTCAGCCGCTTCAAGGTCGGCGCGCCGCTGGCCCCGCTCAACCTGAGCGCGCTGCGTGATCGCTTCGGTGGCCTGACGCTCTCGATGAAGCGCGGCGCCGAGGCCGAGGTGCTGCACCCCCAGGGCAACACCCCCCTGCAGCTGGGCGACGAGCTGGTGGTGCAGTGCCGCCACGAGGAATACGTGGCCCTGCGCCAGTTCTGTGGCGAGGAGAAGCCCCCGCTCGCCCTGCTGACAGCCGCCCGAAAAGCCTGAAGAAATCGCCAGGCAATGGGTTGGCCCGCCCCCCGTAAGAGAGGGCGAGCGCGGCGGAAAAAAGCAGCACCCCGCGCAACAAAAACGACGAGCCCGTGTCACCCCGACAGATGCAGCGGCGCCGATGAGCGGCAGCCGCAGCGGGATGGTTCGTCTCGAAAGGAGCAGGTCATGTTCGCCAATCAGCGTGGCAGTGCAGGTCTGGGCAGCATCGTGGGAGTGGCTCTGGTGATGCTGCTCTCGATTCTCGGCACTGGCCTGATGGTCAAGGTGTACCGCGACGGCAACGGCACCCAGCACTGGGGCAACGGCAGCTGCCAGGTGGTCTGCGGCCAGCCGGCCCGCGTGCGCGGCTGAACAATTTTCGTGATCGCTTCGTGGCCGTCATCGCCACTTCACGAAAAAGAAAAAGAATTCGAAGCCTGAAATAGCGGGGTGCCTCGGCAGTTCTCCCCGTCGCAGTGCTCTGAGTGGGCGGTGGGGTCGGAACTCCCAGGAACTTCCAGGATCTCGTGCGGGGGTGGTCCTCGCCACTGGAACCGAATTGCACCCTCCGACGTCGCCGCCCGCTCAGAGTCGCAGTTTTTCCCGCAACAGCCGACGACGCGCACCCGTTGCAGGTGTGGCACGTGTTGCAGCTGTTGCACTGTTGCAGGTTCGTTACGAAGCCGAAGACGAGCGAGGCCCGAGGCCCGCCTTCTTCCGCGCCTCGAGCAGCTTCTGCACGTCACCACCCGGCAGCGGCTGAACGTTGCCCAGCCCGCGCGCGATGGTGAGGATCTTCGCGTAGTGCTCGACCAGTTCCATGCGCAGCAGCGCCTGCGAGAGGTCAGCCCCGAGCGTGAGCGCCCCGTTGCCCGCGAGCAGCATCGCGTCGACCTTCGCCGCCGCCGCCTCCACGCCCTTCACGGCCTCGGGCGTCTTCGGCATCGCGCGCGCCACGGTGGGAATCGAATCGCCCAGCGACACCACGAGCTCCGGCATCGCGACCGGTGACAGCTCGAGCCCCACCAGCCCGAAGGCCGTCGCGTGCGGCGGGTGCGCGTGCAGCACGACCTCGACCTCCGGCCGCGCGCGGTACGCCGCGAGGTGCAGCTCCAGTTCCGAGAACGGCTTCTTGCGCCCCTCGAGCACCTTGCCGTCGAGGTCGACGATGATCAGCGACGCGTCGTCGACGTCGGCCTTCGAGTACGCGGTGGGCGTGATGAGCAGGCGCTTGCCGGTGAGGCGCACCGAGATGTTGCCGTCGTGGTTGGCCACCCAGCCCATCTGGTGCAGGCGGCGCGAGAGGGCGACGAGCTCGGCGCGGACCTTCGGGAGCGGCGCAACCGGCATGGCTCAGCGCTTCCCGGCGGGCACGTCGATCTGATCGACCACGCCGACGATGATCGAGCGAATGGGCGCGGTCTTGTCCTGCAGAATCTGGCGCACGCCGTTGCCCTCGTTCATCACCAGCACCGTGTCGCCCTTGCCGGCCGACGAGGTGTGATCGACCGCGAGGAACGACTTGCCCAGGGGCTTCTGCTGCTCGTCGAGCGGCTGCACCACGAGGATCTTGCGCCCCTCGAACACGGGGAGCTTCTCGGTGGCGACCACGGTGCCCAGCACGCGGCAGAGGTTCACGTGTCGACCTCGTCGACGAGCCCCACGATGGCCGCGTCGACCGGCACGAACCACGGGTCACACGCCAGCGCCGCCTCGCGGCTGCCCTCGAGCATCACCAGGGTGCCGGGGCTGGCCGAGGCGCGATCGACCGCGACCTCCACCGGCCCCGACGGCTTGCGCTCGTGGTCGACGGGCTGAACGACCTTGAAGCGAGCGCCCTCGAGCCCCGCGACACGCCGCGTGGCGACGACCGTTCCGATGACGCGACCCAGGTACATGCGGCGCGGAGATTCTTCGCTTGGGGCCCGCGATGCAAGCTGATCAGCCTCCCTCTCCCTGCGAGCGGGGAGAGGGCCGGGGTGAGGGGCAGAGGGTGTACGGCCGAATCAGCGAGGCAGCACGGTGGCCCGGGGGAAGGCCTTCCGGAGCGCCGCCAGCCGCTTCGGGTCGAGCGTCTCTTCGCTGTCGCGCAGGTCGAGCGTCTTCAGGTTCGGCGCGGCCTTCAGCTCGAACGACGAGAGGCCGACCCCGATGATCTTCGTGACGCCCACGTTCTTGATCGACGCCCGGTCGCCGATGGGCAGCTCGAGCTGGGACACCAACGGCACGTCTTCCACCTTCAGCTCGTCGAAGCTCCCGCCCAGCTCGAGCTCGGTGAGCGCCGGGAGATCGATCAACGTCAGGCTCTTCACGGTGAGGTCGAGGTTCAGGTGACGCAGCACGGGCTGGTCTTTGACCACCACCTGCTTCTGGCTGTCGGACCCGCCGCGCTGCAGCACCACCTCTTCGCGCGTCTTCACCGCGAACAGCGCCGCGATGGCCTCGTCGGCCAACGTCGCCCCCTGCAGGTGGAGCGCGCGCACCTGCCCGAGCCCCGAGACGTCGGCCGCCTCGACCTTGCCCTTCGAGCCCTCGATCTTCAGCACCTCGAGCGTGGGCAGGGCGCGCGCGGCGGCGAGCAGCTGCGCGACGTCGAGCTCGCAGCCCTGGAAGTGCAGCGCCCGCAGCTTCGGCAAGCTCTTGAGCGCCTGCAGCGCTGTGGCCTGGGTGAGCCTGTAGACGCGCAGCACCTCGACGGGCCGCCCGGCGAGCTCGGCGAGCGGGTCAGGCGCGATGTTCCCGTACGCCGTCCAGGTGGTCAGGTCCGCGCTCTGGCCGGAATCCTGGCGGTGGGCGGCGAGGTTGATCTCGCGCTCGAGCGAGGCGAGGGCACTCTTCGGCTTCTTCGATTTGGGGCTCATGCCGGAGCAGAACCCCGAGCCGCCTCCGAAGTGCAGCTCAGGGCGCGACGGCGACGCCGACCGTGAAGGGCAGCTGCACCTCGGTCTCCGAGTCGCTGCTCGGGAACACGATGCGCTTGCCGGTGCTCATCATGCACTGGCCCCACTCGGTCATCTCGTGCTTCTTCGGGTTGAGCGAGGCCGACTTCACCGCGCCCGACGGGCCGACCTGCAGCACGACCTCGAGCTTGCCGACGGCGAGGTTCGGCTGGCGGCGCAGCGCGTTGTCGATGCAGGTCTGGAACGCCTTGCCCTTGTCGGCGACGACCTTGGCGATGGCTTCCTGCGAGAGGCCCGACGTGTTGACCGCGCCGCTGTTGCCCTCTTCACCGGGATCCTTGCGCACCTTCGGGCCGACCTGCCGGCGATCGTCCTTGCCGTAGAAGTCGACGAGGCTCGGGTCCTGCTCCTTCGGCTTCACGACCTCGGGCTCGTCGTCCTTCGGGTCCTTCTTCGGGCCGGTGTTGGCGGCGACGAGCTTGGCCTTGGCGAGCTTTTCCTTCTCGAGCCGCTGGCGCTCCGCCTCTTCCTTGCGCTTCTTCGCGTCGCCGGTGAGCAGGTCCTTCAGGCCGCCGACACCGCCGGCCGAGAAGAACGATTCCTGCACCTCTTCGCCCTTGTCGTTGGTGGTGGTGACCGTGGGCAGCTTCACGATCTCGAACGTGTTGAGAATGTAGAGGAGCGCGATCGGCCCGCCGATGAAGGCCATGATCGCCAGCGCGATCTTCCACGGCGGGTTGCGCTTGTTGACGCCGGCCTGCGCGATGAAGAAGCGGGTGGCTTCGCCGGGCGGCGGGGCCTCCTTGCCGTCACCGGCGCTCAGCGCGGCGAACGGGTCGACCGGCGCGCTGTTCGACTCGGGCTGCGGCGATTCCGCCGAGGGGCTCTCGGCGACCGGCGATTCCTTCGAGCGATCTTTCGGGAGATCGTTGAGGCCGCTGACGTCACCGAACAGATCGTTGAGCGGCGCCTGGGTCGACGACTTGGCGACCACCGCGCCGGCGCCGCTCTGCGCGGTCGGGCGGTTGGTGAGGCCGGGGGCCGGCAGCTCGTTGGCCAGCGCCACGTCGCGCTGCACGGCGTGCTGCTGCTTGGTCGCGGTGCGCGGCGGCGGGGGAGGGCGCACCGTCATCGACGCTTCCGACGGCGGCCGCTGCGGCGTGCCCGCGAAGACGGCGCTCAGCTCGGGGAGGTCGGCGGCGCGCTTCCAATCGCCCATGCCGGACTTCCAGAGATAGGTGCGCAGGGTGATCTCACCCGCGGCGGCCTTCTGGCTGAGCGCGTTCGCGTCCCACGGGCCTTCTTGTTTGCCGCGCACCATCGCGAACCACTGCGCGCTCGCGTCGAGCGGCGGCATGGCGCGGGTCGCCTCGTCTTCCCACGGGCTGCGCGGGGCGGGGACGATGCCGCTCGAAGACGAGCGCGGGGCGGGCTGTGCGGCCTGGGCAGGCTGCGCCGCCGGGGCGGCAGCACCTCCACCCACGGCCACGGTGATCAGGTTCTGGCACTGCTTGCAGCGAATCTTGACGGACGACTTCCCCGCGACCTTGTCGTCGGAGATGACGTAGCGCTTGCCGCACTTGTCGCAGGAAACGTTCACGGAAACGGCCGGCCCAGACAGCGAGAGAAACCACCCCGAAAAACAAAGGGTATGACTCGGACACTAGCCGGTGAAGCGTTGACTTGGAAACACGCCGCCACTAAGTCGCGCGGCCCATGCCCGCCAAGGATCTCGGTACGAAGCACGTGTGCTTCAAGTGCAGCACGAAGTTCTACGACTTGAAGAAGCCCGATCCGATCTGCCCGAAATGCGGGGCTGATCAGCGCGAGGCCACTGCCAAGCCCGAAGGCCGTCGCAGCCGCCTCTCGGCCGTGCCCAAGATCGTCGAGCCGATCGAGCCGGCTGAGAAGAGCGAAGAGTCCGAAGACGAGATCGAAGACGTCGAGGACGAAGAGGCCGAGGAAGACGAAGAGCCCTGACCGTTTTCCGGGTTGGGCTCCTGCTTCACGGCACCATTCAGGCCGCCTTGTGCGTCGGCTGCTCGAGCGCGCGGATGGCCTTGACGATCTGTTCCCACACCTGCGCCGTCAGCTGCTGCTCGCCCCTCGGGCGCTGAGTGGTCGGCTGGCGTGCGTCGTTCGCCCCAGCGTGTGCGGCGTTCGTCAGGTTGCGCGCGCGTGACTTGTTGCGTCCCATGGTCGTTCCTCCCCACCGGCCTGACTGTTGAGCAAGGTGCTTGCCAGTCATCGCGGCATTCAACGCACCACGCATTCCTTCGATTTCCGCGCTCGAACGCGGGTCACGGCCCACGCCCCTGTCGCGGGACAGCCATGGACCTGACGGTGGTGTCGTGTAGGTGCGCGTACGTGAAACAGCGGTTTGCGTTGGATCGCCAAAAGCTTTCGGGTAGAGGCCGCTCACGTCTTTCGCCCTGGAGGAAGTTTTGCGGGACAAATTGCTGGCTCTCGCCGCGCTGCAGAAAGTCGACCTCGACATCGCGGCGCTGAAGAAGAACGCGGAGGCATACCCCCGCGAGATGTCAGAGCTGGAAAAGCAGCTGGCGACGGCGAAGGCAGCGGTCGACACCGAACGAACGAAGCTCGACCAGCTCGAAGTGCAGAAGCGCGGCCTCGAGCAGACCATCTCCGACGAGAAGGACAAGGTGCGGAAGTGGGAAGCGCGCCTGTCTGAGCAGCGCAGCACGCGTGAGTATTCCGCGCTGGCCCGCGAGATCGACATCGCGAAGAAGGGCCAGATGACGATGTCCGAGGACGTGCAGGAGCTCGGCAAGCAGATCATCATTCAGCGCGACGTCGTGAAGACGAAGGAAGGCGAGTTCACCGGCAAGACGAAGGACCTGGTGGACCGCATCGACGCGCTCAAGGCGAAGCTGGCCGAGGTCGAGTCGCAGGTGAAGAGCATCGACGAGAAGCGCGCCGAAGCGGCGAAGGCGGTCGATGGTTCGCTGCTGCGGCAGTACGACTCGGTTCGCAAGAAGCGCATGCCCGCGATGGTCTCGGTCGCCGCGCCGGGCACGTGTGGCGGTTGCCGCATGAACATTCCCGCGCAGCGCTTCAACCAGCTCGTCGCTTCGCGCGGCATCGACACCTGCCCGTCGTGCACGCGCATGATCTACGCGGCCGAGGTGCTCGAAGATCCGAAGCCGGCGGCGGCGAAGTAGGCTCTCGCCGCAGCATGGCTTCCCGCAGAAAGTCGGGGCGGAACGGCAGCGGGCAACAGTCCGCGGTGCTCCGCTTCATCGCTCAGGAAGAGCCGCTCGTCGCCACGCTCGGCGCGTTTCCCCAGCTCGATCGCGCGCAGCTCAAGCGGCTGCTCGAGAAGGCCAGCGAGCTCGTCGCTGGCGGAGTGCCCGACGAGGTGCCCGCCGCGCCGACCTGGCAGCGGCTGCGCCTCTATTCTGATGGCGCCGCGCGGGGGAACCCCGGGCCGGCGGGGGCGGGCGCGGTGCTCGTCGAGCCGTCGGGGCAGGTGGTCGACAAGCTCGGCAAGTTCCTCGGGCACCAGACGAACAACTTTGCCGAGTACCACGGGCTGTTGCTGGGCCTGAAGCGCGCGCGCGAGCTCGGCGTGCGCGAGGTCGAGGTGTTCGCCGACTCGGAGCTGATGATTCGCCAGCTCGGCGGGCGCTACCAGGTGAAGTCGCCCAGCCTGCGGCCGCTGTACGAAGAGGCGCTCAAGGTGCTCAACGAGTTCGAGCGCGTGAAGCTCGTGCACGTGCCGCGCGAGATGAACCGCGCGGCTGACGAGATGAGCAACCGCGCCATCGAAGAGCGCATGTGACTAGAGACCGAGTGTCTTGCGCAGTCCTTCGCGTTCGGTGCTGCTAAGCAGCCTTGCGTCCAGCCGATCGAATGCCCCCGCCGGAGGCGACGCAAACGCGAATGCGCGCAGCAGTCGGCGAAGGTATTCCCGCAAGCGCTCGACGTCGGTGAGGCGCTCGATCATCTGTTGCTGCAGGCGCTCTCCGTGTACGAATTTGCTGCGCACCCGGTAGAACTTCGTCACCTCGTCGAACAGAGCCGGACGTTCGGTGTCATCATTGGCCAGAAGGCTCGCGACACGCAGAGCCAACTTCATCGAGCCGTCTGAGCCGAGAAGAGCCTCGAGTGCCGTCACGATGTCGACGAGCTCGTTCGCCGGGTTTCGCGGCCATCGATCGAAGCTCGACATGAACGTTGATAGGGAAATCTCGAAGTCTCCAGGCGCCAAGACTTCGGATGGTCGCGCAATCCTCGGCAGGATCGCGCGCGCTCTCTCTGCAGAGGCTGCATCGAGTCTAAACCGAGTGCCGATCGACGGAACTGAAGTCCCGTAGATGGCATGGCCTCCCAAGACATCGAAATTCGCTAGGCGTTCAACCCACAGCGGGCCCACCGAAACCAGACCCGGCGCGCTCAAGCGCAGCGCGCAGATTGCACGAGCCGCCGTGTCGAAGAGACCATCGCAGCCGATTTGGACAATGTTGCTGGCGTCTTTCGGCGTAGATCCGCTGACGACGAGAACGCAGTCGGTGAAGCTGAAATCTCGAAACGCTTCGCGGCGAATTGCTTGAAGACTGATGTCGCTGATGCCGCACGAGCGAACTTCGCTCGATCCAAAGCTTCCGATCAGAACATTCGGCCCGAGCTGAACTGCCCCGTCAGCACACTCGATATTTCGAAGGGCGCCGACAGCAACATACCGCCACTCTGGCAGAGCCAGTTCGGTGACGAACGCGTTCCATGCACGATCGACTGCCGCGTCATTCGGTTGAGTGCGTGGGCAGTTGTGGAGCAACTGAAGAACCAGTCGTTCGGCGTTCTCGGCGCCGAAACGTTCGACCACAAGCTGGCTGCTTCGGAATGACGCAACCGTCGCTTCAAAGTGCGGAAGCGAGCGCAATGCCTCATCCGTGCGCAGGTCGTTGAGTGCGATGCCGCGTTCGACATTGAGAGAACGTGCGGCATGAGCAAGCTGGTCGAATGCGAGTCGATCCGGAAGCAACATCGATCTCTCCTGAAGTGGTCGGAGCAGCCGTGTAAGCGGGGTTCTGTCCCCGGTTGCCCGGGCGATGAACATTCAACTGGGAGCGCCGTTGCCGACGCCCTCTTGCGAGCAACCCGGGAGCATGCGGCGGGCCGCCGTGTCCTCCCCTTGCGGGTCAGACGCTCCCCTATTGGCTCTTGCTCCGGGTGGGGTTTGCCGTGCCGCCCCTGTCACCAGGAGCGCGGTGGGCTCTTACCCCACCGTTTCACCCTTACCGCCGCCACCCTTGCGAGTGACGGAGGCGGTCTGATTTCTGTGGCACTTTCCTGCAGCTCACGCCGACTGGCCGTTAGCCAGCACCCTGCCCTCTGGAGCCCCGACTTTCCTCCCGCCACCCCGTGCTGCGGTGACCGGCGTTCATCCGGGCTGCTCCGACCGTTCTTGCGGATAGCACGACGCACCACCCATCCAACTCCTGATTGCGTCTTTGGGGGCGGCAAGTAGAAGCCGCTCTCGTCCATGCGCGCCTTCCTCCTTGCCGTCGTCTCCGTGACGCTCCTCGGCTGCATCGTCGAGCCGCCCCTCGCTGGAGGCACGCAGCCCACCCCGGCCGCGCTGACGCCCGCGCCTCCGGCGGAGGTAAAGAGCGGCGCCAACTTCGGTGACGCCTTCGAGCTGGTCTCGGTGGTCATCAACCCCAGCCGCGGCGTGCAGGGCATGCCGGTCCGGGTGATGGCGAACTTCAAGGTGAACAAGAAGATCGAGCAGGACTTCATGATCTTCGTCCACGTCGAAGACGTCGACGGCAAGATCGATCGCCTCAACGTCGACCACGCGCCGCGCGCCAAGCCCACCTCGCAGTGGCAGCCGGGCGAGCTGGTGCAGGACGTGTTCGAGATTCCGATTCCGCCGGGCATGCCGGTGCGCGGGCTGTCGCTGGTGATGGGCTTCTGGGACCCGAAGACTGATCAGCGCCTGCCGATCGTGAACAAGGACCAGGTGCCCACCGACAACAACAACCGCCTGTTCGTCGCGAAGTTCCCCGTGGTGCCCGCCCAGTGAAGCTGCTGCTCGCCGACATCTCGCCGTGGGCGCAGCCCAGCAACTGGGTCGTCGGGCTCGCGTGCCTGGGCTTCGTGGTGCTGATGGGCCTGGCGCTGCGCAAGGTGCTCAACCGCGGCCGCGACGCGACCAAGCCCACGCCGCCCGCGCAGCTGCAGCAGACCACCCAGCTCCAGCAGAAGATCGAGCCGAAGCAGGAAGAGCTGCCGAAGGTCAGCCTGCCGGTCTCGGAGCTCGAGGCGCAGAAGCGCGACGAGGCCGAGCGAGCGCGCCAGAAGGCCGCGGAGCTTGAGGCGCAGCGCAAGTCGGCCACCGACGCCGACGCGGCGAAGCTCAAGGACGAGCTCGAGGCTGCGCGCAAGGAAGCGTACCGGGCCGAGAAGGCCGCCGAGGCCGAGGAAAAAGAGCGCAAGAAGCGCGAGCGCGAAGAGGGCGAGCGCCTCAAGGCCGAGGAAGAGCAGCGCAAGGTCGAGGAAGCGGCGCGGCTGGCGGCCGAGGCGAAGGCGGCCCAGCAGCGGAAGATCGAGGCCGAGGCGGGGCAGACGCTCGCGGCGGGCCTGGCGAAGACCAAGAAGGAAGGCTTCATGGCGCGGCTGGCCGGCCTGTTCGGCGGCGGCGCGAAGCCGGTCGACGAGGGCGTGCTCGCCGAGCTCGAAGAGGTGCTCTTCACCGCCGACATCGGCGTGAAGACCGCCAGCGCGCTGGTCGAGCACGCGCGCGAGAAGGCGAAGAGCAAGACGCTGGGTTCGGCGGAGCTGAAGGGCGTGATTCGCGAAGAGGTGAAGCGCATCGTCACCCTGCCGGCGAACACGAAGCTCGGCGGTGGCGGGCCTCCGCACGTGATCATGGTGGTGGGCGTCAACGGCGCGGGCAAGACGACGACCATCGGCAAGCTGGCGGCGAAGGCGAAGGCCGACGGCAAGAAGGTGCTGCTGGGCGCGGGCGACACGTTCCGCGCGGCGGCGGCCGAGCAGCTCGACGTGTGGGCCGAGCGCGCGGGCGCGGAGCTGGTGAAGGGCAAGGAAGACGCCGACCCCGCGAGCGTGGTGTTCGACGCGGTGAAGAAGGGCGTCGCCGACAAGGTCGACCTCGTCATCGCCGACACCGCGGGCCGCCTGCACACCAAGGCGAACCTGATGGAGGAGCTGAAGAAGGTCCGCCGCGTGATGGACAAGGCGTGCCCCGGCGCGCCGCACGAGGTGCTGCTGGTGCTCGACTCGACCAACGGTCAGAACGCCATCGCGCAGGCCCGGCAGTTCCACGACGCGGTGGGCGTCACCAGCATCGCGCTCACCAAGCTCGACGGCACCGCGAAGGGCGGGGTGATCATCGGCATCTGCGACGAGCTGAAGGTGCCGGTGGCGTGGGCGGGCGTGGGTGAGAAGGTGGCTGACCTGAAGGCGTTCGACCCGAAGGAGTTCGTCGAGGCGTTGTTCGACGACTGAACGTGCACCTCGCGTTCGTGGTGAACAACGCCGACTTCCTCGTCTCGCACCGGCTGGTGCTGGTGAAGGGAGCGATCGCCGCGGGCTACCGCGTCACCGCCATCGCGCCGCGGAGCGAGTCGTTCGAGACGCTCGCGAAGGCCGGCTGCGAGGTCGTCGACTGGAAGCTGCGGCGCACCGGGCAGCGCCCGCATGAAGAGGCGCTCGCGCTGGCCCAGCTGACCTGGCTCTACCGCACGCTGCGCCCCGACCTGACGCACCACGTGACGGTGAAGGCGATGCTGTACGGCAGCCTCGCCGCGCGGGCGACGGGCGTGCGCGCGGTGGTGAACGCCGTGTCGGGGCTGGGCTTCGTGTTCTTGTCGACGGGCTTGCGGGCGCAGGTGAGGCGGCAGGCGTTGAGCGCGGCGTACCGCATGGCGCTCAGCACCCCGAACTCCGCGGTGATTCTGCAGAACGACGACGACGAGGCGAGCCTGCGGCAGCTCGGGGTGCTCGAGGGCGCGCGCGTCGTGAAGATTCGCGGGAGCGGCGTCGACCTCAAGCGCTTCCCGCCGACTCCGGAGCCGACGGGCACGCCGCCGGTGGTGGTGTTGCCGGCGCGCATGCTGGTCGACAAGGGCGTGCGCGAGTTCGTCGGCGCGGCGCGGCTGCTGCGCTCGCGGGGCGTCGCGGCGAGGATGGTGCTGGTCGGCGGAGAGGACCTCGGCAACCCGCAGGCGGTGCCGCGCGCCGAACTCGACGGGTGGGTGCGCGAGGGCATCGTGGAGTGGTGGGGGCACCGCACCGACATGCCGGCGGTGCTCGCGCAGGCGAACGTGGTGTGTCTGCCGTCGTACCGCGAGGGCATGCCGCGCTCGTTGCTGGAAGCGGCGGCGATGGGTCGCGCGATGGTGGCGACCGATGTCGCAGGGTGTCGTGACGCGGTCGCCGGGGGGCAGATCGGGCTGCTGGTGCCGTGGAAGAACGCTGAGGCACTGGCCGCGGCGCTGGAGCGGTTGGTGCTCGACCACACGGAACGACATCGGCTGGGGCAGCTGGCCGCGTGTTACGCAGCTGACAACTTCAGCGAAGACGGCGTGTTGGCGAAGCACCTGGAGTTGTACGCGAGTCTGCTTCCAGTGTAATTCGCGTGAACGTGCCTGCCTCCCGCGGGCACGAGTCACGAGCAGCGACCCAATCATGCAGACCTACCTCGCGAGTTTCGTGGTGGCGGCGCTTTGTGGCGCAGCGCTGACCCCGTTCGCGCGGAGGCTGTCGTTCCGGTGGGGCGCGGTCTCGTCGCCGGGCGGCCGGCACATTCACGGGCAGTCGATCGCGCGGCTCGGCGGGTTGGGGTTGTACGGCGCGGTGCTGATCGCGGTCATCGCGATGGTGGTGAGCGGGCTGGGTGGCGACATCCTCGCGCCGGAGCACCTCCGCCAGGGCCTCGGGTTGCTGCTGGGTGGCACGGTGATGTTCGCGGTCGGGCTGTTCGACGACGTGAAGACGCTGCGCGCGCTCTACAAGCTGTACGGGCAGATCGCGGCGGCGGCGATCGCGTGGGGCTTCGGGTTCCGCATCGACGCGCTCGACCTGCCGCTGTTGCCGAGCTTCTCGACGGGCTTCCTCTCGCTGCCGCTGACCATCGTGTGGATCGTCGGGGTCATCAACGCGGTGAACCTCATCGACGGGCTCGATGGGCTCGCGGCGGGCGTGGTGTTCTTCGCGGCGGTCACCAACTTCGTCGTGGCGTGGCTGATGGGCACCACCTTCGTCGCGGTGGTGATGGCGACGCTCGCGGGCGCGGTGCTCGGCTTCCTGTTCTTCAACTTCAACCCCGCGCGCATCTTCATGGGGGACTCGGGGAGTTACTTCCTCGGGTTCATTCTCGCGGCGTGCTCGATTGCGGGTCCGCTGCAGAAGGCGTCGGCGGCGGTGTCGTTGTTCGTGCCCATCGTGGCGCTGGGCGTGCCGATCATCGACACGCTGCTGGCGATGGTGCGGCGCTTCCTCGAGCGGCGACCGATCTTCTCACCCGACCGGGGGCACATTCACCACCGGCTGCTCGACATGGGCATCACGCACCGGCGTGCGGTGCTGATCATCTACGGCGTGACGGTGGTGCTGTGCATCAGCGCCATCGCCATCGCGTTCGGGCGGCAGTGGCAGGTGGGCGCGGCGATTCTCGGCGTCAGCGCGGTGCTCTTCGGCCTCATTCGCTTCATCGGGTACTTCGAGTACCTGATGGTGCTCGGGCGGCAGAACAAGCGCATCCGCAGCCGGCACGTGGAGTGGCTGCGCAAGGTGGTCTTGAAGGTGCCGGCGCAGTTCGGCGGCGCGAAGACCGAGGGCGAGCTGTTTCAGCAGGTGCAGTGGCTGGCGCGCGAAGCCCGGCTCGATGCCGTGGAGCTGCGCCAAGGCACCACGCTGGTCGAGAAGTGGGCGGGCGATGACTATCAAGACATGGCCCAGCGCGACGTGACGCAGGCGGCGTTCGGGCTGTTCGCCGACGCCTGCGAGCTCAAGTTCGCGTGGAAGAGCGAGTTCGGTGACGTGCCCCCGCAGATGGACATCTTGCTGCAGCTGGTCGTCGATCAGTTCGAGGAGCACCTGCGGCGGGTCGAGAGCAAGCTCGTGCCGGTCTCCGTGCCTCAGGTCGAAGAAGCGCCGGCGACGGCGTCGACCTTAAAGCCCGTGCGCGGGTCCTGAGTGGGCGCGGCCGCGGGGGCGGTGGTCGTCTCCGGTTCGCGCAGCACCAACAACATCAGCAGGAAGAACGGCATCATCGGCGCGCGGTAGCGCGAGAGCGTGCCGAGGTTCGCGGTCGACAGCCCGGTGCCCATCGCGAGCACCAGCACGAACGTCAGGCAGAACATCAGCGCCGGGTTGGCGGTCACGCGCCGGAGCAGTCCGCGGAACCGGTTCCTCCTCCACGCCTGGATGGCGAGCCACGTCAGCCAGGTCATCTCGATGGCGTTCAAGAACTGCATCGCGCTGAACGACTCGAAGATGAAGGGGCGGAAGAGCGCGGTGATGAGGGCGAGCGGCACCAGGCCCAGCTGCGAGATGATTCCACGCTGGGGCGCCTCGTTCATCGGTGCGCCCGGTCCCTCGAGGTAGAAGTTCGAGCCACCGGTCGAGGTGGCAGCTGCGCGTCGCTGGTACTGGATGCTCTCGGCCAGTTGGTCGGGTGAGAGGCTCGGAAACGCGGCTGACGCTGCCGCGAACCCGATGACGACCACCGCGGCGGCGAGCACGAAGTACAGCGGCTTCACCGCGAAGTTGGTGTCGGACTTGAGCGTGCGAGCCCAGAAGAACCACACCGCGGCTGCGAGGGCCGCGGCGATGATGACGTAGGGCTTGATGAGCAGGATCACCGCTCCCGAGATCACCAGCACCACGACGGCCGCCGCCAAGCGCCGCCCGTCGAGGACCCACTTCAGGGCGACGAACATTGGTCCAAACGCGAGCATCAGGATCGGCTCTTTGAGCATCGCGCAGGTCCAGACCACGCCCGTGGGCGAGAGTGAGATCGCCAGCAGCACCTTGTCGTGTTGCTCCTCGGGGAAGCTCGAGCGCAGCGCCCGGTAGATCATCACCTTCGAGAGGTACGACCCGACGGCGATCACCGTGGTCGCCGCGAACAAAGAGTTCCCCAGCACGTAGAAGAGCGCCACCGCGACCGCCTGCATCGTGCCGGTCGAGCCCGTTCCGAAGGGCTCCAGCGGCAGCATGTAGTCGCGGTGGAGAAAGAGCGACCAGACCTCCGGAAAGACGCTCCCGAAGTCGTAGCGGAGAGCGTCGGCGATGGGCGCACCGAACCGGTGGTACATGTTCAGGTCGCCGGTGCCCTCACCCTCCTCGTTGGCGTAGTAGTAGCGGTAGACGAGAATCAGGGCGAAGCCGGCGGCGACGTGCGCCAGAAAGCTGCGATTGAGGAGCCGTTGCTCGAAGCTGCGGGGGTGCGCCCGCAGGACGGCCTGGTGAATGCCGAGGCCCAGGCCGAGCACGAGCGTGGTGAAGATCAGGTCTTCCATGAGCCGAGTGTGAGTGCCTCTCGATGAGTCCCCTATTCGAAGTGCTGCGTCGATGGCCAGAGGGGACCGCGCGCGCGTTCGAGCCCGGGCCCTGGGTCGACCAGGCGGTGCGCCACGGGGTGGCCACCTTCGTCGCTGACTCGCTCGCCCAGAGCGGGCACCCGGTGCCCCCGGCGCTGGCCGACGCGGCCAGAGGGCAGCTCCAGGCTGGGCGCCGCCACCGCAAGTTCACGCTCGAGGTGCTCGACGCGTTGCGGGCCCGATCACGCCGGTGCTGCTCAAGGGCCTGGGGCTCGCCACGCGCTTCTACGCACAACCGCTCAACCGCCCCGCGACCGACGTCGACGTGCTGGTCAGGCCGCGCGCGCTCGCGGTCAGCGAAAGGCGGCGCTCGAGGAGCTGGGCCTGCGCTACGTCCCCGACGAGGGCCTGGGCGACGCGATGGAAGACCACCACCATCGCGCGTTCTCGGGGCCGAAGGGCTCGTCGAACTCCACCACCGGCTGGCGCTCGCCTTCGGCCTCACCGGGTTCGACGACGCCGCGCTGCTGCAGCGCGCGGTGGTGGCCGACCTCGAGGGCCGCCCGGTGCGCTACCTCGAGCCGAAGACGAAGCCGGTGTACCTGTGCGTCCACGCGGCGAACCACTCGTTCCTGCGCATCTCGTGGCTCCTCGACCTGAAGTGCGTGCTCGATCGCTCACCGGCACTTCGGTGGCCGTTGGTGGCCGAGCGCGCCCGCGCCGCGAAGGTCGCCCGCCCGACGCTGGCGGCGTTGTTGCTCGCCCGCCGGTTGCTCGACGCGAACGTGCCGGACGAAGCGCAGCGGCTGCTCGGGGCAGACCGGTCGGTGCGAGCAGGGTCGATGAGTTTGTGTTCGACGAGGACCGGGTCGCCAGCGCGCGCTGGGCCAACGAGAAGGTCCCGGCGTTCCCTGCTCCACCTCTACCTGTCGCAGACCGGTGGGCGGGTGGTGCGGCATCTCTTCGCGGGTGCACAGCGTGCACTTCGTCGAACTCTCGCCCCTGATGTCGCGCTCCGACTCCAGCCGGTGGTGGCTCGCGTCCGAGGCGGTGTTGGCGCTCGCGCTCGTGGCGTTGCCGTGGTCGCTCGGCGGTGCTGCGACGTGGTCATTGCCGTTGCTGGTCAGGTGCGCGCTCGCGGCACTGCTGGCGTGGGTCAGTGGCACGGTGCGGCACAGCCGGCGCGTGGGCCTCCACCCCGTCTTGCTGGTGCCGGTGGTGATGGTGGGCGTCGCGGCGCTGCAGTTGGTGCCGATGCCGCCGGTGCTCGGGCTGGCGTCGCCTCCCTCGGCCGAGCTGCGCGAGTTCGCGCTCGCCCCGCTCGGAAGCTCACGGGGTGGCGGCCCATCTCGGTCGATCCTCCGTCGACGTGGCGGGCGCTCGCGGCTCCTCGCGCTGCTCGCGCTTGGCTTCGTCGCGTTGCAGGGTTCGGGCGCGTGCCGGGGCGCGGAGGCGGCTCTTCATGGTGATGGCCTTCACCGGCGTCACCATCGCGCTGACGGGCTTTGGTCACCTGCTTGCCGGAGTCGACACGCTCTTCGGCGTGCACCAGTTCCAGGCGAACGTGCGACTCGTCGCGCCGTTCGGCAACGTCAACTCGCGGCGTACCTGACGCTGGCGGGCACCATCGCGCTGGGCCTCGGGTTGTCGGCCGAGTCGCGACGCGCAGGTCGGGTGGATGCTCGCGGCCTTCGGCTGCGGCGTCGCGGTGTTCTGTCCGTTCTCTCGCGGCGGCATCGCGGGCTTCGCCATCACCTGGGGCCTGGTGGGCGCGGCCTTCCTCGCGCTCCAGGGCGGCGGCCTGCAGCGCGATGGTGCCGTGGGTGGTGATCGTCGCCACCATCGCCTTCGCCGGGCTGCTTGCGTACGAGCAGCTGGTCGCCCGCGCCGAGACGGTGTCGAGCCTCGACAAGCTGCACAGCACCAAGATCGAGCTGTGGCCGATGTTGTGGGAAGGCATCGCGCCGTCGGGCCGCTCGGCATGGGCGCGGGTGCATTCGAGCTCGGCTTCACGCGGTGAACCCGCCAGCGGCTCGACGTCACGTTCACGCACCCCGAGAACCTGCCGCTCCATTCGCCGCTGACTTCGGGCTGCCCGCGGCGTTGGTGGTGATGGTGTTCGGCGCGTGGCTGCTCCGCAAGCTGTGGGTCGGCGTGTACACGGCGCACGCAGGCGTGCTCCTCGCCGTGCTGGGCGTGGTGATTCACGACCTCGTCGACTTCTCGCTCGAGTTCCAGGCAGTCGCCCCGACCGTGGCCTCGCCCTGGGCCTCGTGGCGTCGGCGCAGAAGAACGTGCGGCAGGCACCGACGCGCGCGGCGCTGGCGCTCGGCGGACTGGCGGCCGCGGCGATGGTGCTGGCGCTCGCGTGGTTCGGGCGCTCGCACCACGTGCAGCGCGAGGTCGAGGTCGCTGACGAGCTCAAGCTGCGCAAGCCGATCGACGAGCTGCGGAAGGTGGTCGTCGCGGCGATCGACGTGCACCCGTCAGACTGGGTGCTCTACGCGCGCATGGCGAGTGAGACCGCGACGTGGCGACCCGGTCGACGCGCTGGCCTGGAGCAACCGGCGCCTTCCTCCGCCCGCGACCCTCGCGCGGCGGTCGTCGCCGGCCAGGCTTTGCGGCTCAAGCAGCGCGCCGCGAGCGCTCTCGCAGCTCAAGCGCGCGTGGGAGCTCGGCGACACCAACTCGGTCGCGCTCGGGCTCGCGGTGGCGAAGAAGAAGGGCTGCTCGATCGGTTGATCATCCGAGCGCCCGGGTTTCCTCTCGTACCTGTGGGAGCTGG
This sequence comes from Myxococcaceae bacterium, assembly GCA_046351675.1. Taxonomy (GTDB): domain Bacteria; phylum Myxococcota; class Myxococcia; order Myxococcales; family Myxococcaceae; genus Archangium_A. The sequence goes on along the minus strand of JAXLYB010000001.1, from coordinate 1,350,770 downwards.
CGACGCGCCAGCTCGGCTTGCGGACGCGTTGACGATCCTCCAGTCGGTCGAGGTGGCGCGACCCCGACGTGCTCGCGGAAGCGAAGTTGCTGCTGGTGCGCCACCGAACGAGCTACGGAGACCCGGCGCGCGCACTCGAGCCGGCAGGCGCTCTCGGAGGCGGAGCGTGCGCGTGACGATCAACAGGCGCTCGAGGTGCGGTTGCTCGTGCGCCTGAACCGTGTGGACGAGGCGATCACCGCGCTCACGGCGATGGTGACGCGCCGCCCGTCGGATCTCGACCTGGCAGCTGGTCGAGTTGCTGGTGCGCGAGGGTCGGCTCGCCCAGCGCACGAGTCGATCGAGCGAGCGCGGCCCTTCGTTGACGGGGCGCAGCGCGCCAACCTCTTCGAGCGCGAGGCGGCGCTGTACGAGAAGGAAGAGCGGTGGGGGCGCGCCCTCGATGCGTACCAGACGGCGTCGCGCATCTCGGCCGCGCGGCCTGATCTCCACTACCGCATTGCAGAGGTGCTCGAGCGCATGGGCAGCCTGCACTCGGCGCTCGACGAGGTGCGAAAGGGACGCACCATCGACACGCCAAACGGAGCGAAGGCGACCGACGCGGTGGTCGAGCGGCTCGAGCGCGCGCTGGCGCAGTGAGCGCGCACATCAATGCTCTGGGTGCTTGAGGAGCGAGAGCAGGTACTGCCCGTAGTCGTTCTTCTTCATCGGCTCGGCGAGCCGCTCGAGCTGCGCGTCGTCGATGTACTTCTGGCGCCAGCAGATCTCTTCGAGGCACGCGACCTTGAGGCCGGTGCGCTTCTCGATGACGTGAATGAACTGAGACGCCTCGATGAGTGACTCGTGCGTGCCGGTGTCGAGCCACGCCGCGCCACGCCCCATCACCTCGACGCGCAGCTCGCCGCGCCGCAGGTACGCGTCGATCACCGAGGTGATCTCCAGCTCGCCGCGGGCCGAGGGCTTCACCTGGCGGGCGATGTCGACCACGTCGCGATCGAAGAAGTACAGACCCGTCACCGCGAGGTTCGACTTCGGGCGAGCCGGCTTCTCTTCGATGCTCAGCGCGCGCCCTTCCTTGCCGAGCTCGACGACGCCGTACCGCTCCGGGTCGTGCACCGGGTAGGCGAAGACCGTCGCGCCGCGCTCGTGTGAGGCTGCCTGGTGCACGCGGTGGCCGATCGCGGTGCCGTAGAAGATGTTGTCGCCGAGGATCATCGACGCGCTGCTGCCGGCGAGGAACCGCTCACCGATGAGAAACGCCTGGGCGAGGCCGTCGGGGCTGGGTTGCTCGGCATACGAGAACTCCACGCCCCACTGGCGCCCGTCGCCCAGCAGCTCGCGGAAGCGGGGCAGATCAGCGGGCGTCGAGATGATCAGGATCTCGCGAATGCCGCCGAGCAGCAGCACGCTCAGCGGGTAGTAGATCATCGGCTTGTCGTGAATCGGCAGCAGCTGCTTCGAGACGACGCGCGTGAGCGGGTAGAGCCGCGTGCCGCTGCCACCTGCGAGGACGATGCCCTTCATGTCGGTCTTCTCCCTGGGCCCTTGAGTGTCCGGCGACCGCGCGTTGGTTCAGCCCAGCCGCGCCGCGTACTGGGTCTCGTAGTAGCCGCGGTACGCCCCGGACAAAATGCGTTCCCACCACGGGCGGTTGGCGACGTACCAGCGCACGGTGGCCTCGAGCGCCGACTCGAAGACGTGCGTGGGCGACCACCCCAGCTCGCGTTTGATCTTCGACGCGTCGATGGCGTACCGCTTGTCGTGGCCCGGCCGGTCGGTGACGTACTTGATCAGCGCCTCGCTCTTGCCGACCGCCGAGAGAATCGCCTTCACGATGTCGATGTTCTGGCGCTCGGAGTTGCCGCCGATGTTGTACGTCTGCCCCTTCACGCCCTTCTCGAGCGCCAGCGTCAGCGCCGCGCAGTGGTCTTCGACGTGCAACCAGTCGCGCACGTTCTTGCCGTCGCCGTAGACCGGCAACGGCTTGTCGTTGAGCGCGTTGGCCACCATCAGGGGAATGAGCTTCTCGGGGAACTGCCACGGCCCGTAGTTGTTCGAGCAGCGGGTGACGACCACGTCGAGGCCGAAGGTGTGCGCGTAGGCGAGCGAGATGAGATCAGCTGACGCCTTCGAAGCGGAGTAGGGCGAACTCGGCGCGAGCGGCGTGGTCTCGGTGAAGAGCCCGGTCGGCCCGAGCGAGCCGTAGACCTCGTCGGTCGACACCATCAGGAAGCGCGAGAGCTTGTGGTGGCGCGCGGCCTCGAGCAGCACGTTGGTGCCCAGCACGTTGGTGGTGATGAACGCCTCGGGCCCGAGGATAGAGCGATCGACGTGGCTCTCGGCGGCGAGGTGCATGATCGCGTCGACGCGGTGCTCGCGCAGCAGGTGATCGACGAGCTGCCGGTTGCCGATGTCGCCGCGCACGAAGACGTGCTGCGGGTCGTTCTCGAGGTCCTTCAGGTTCTCGAGGTTGCCGGCGTAGGTGAGGGAGTCGAGGTTGACCACCTTCCAGGCGGCACGGTGTTTTCGCAGGTACTTCACGAGGTTCGACCCGATGAAGCCGCAGCCCCCGGTGACCAGCACGTTCATGGCCGGCGCTGCTACGGCCGACGCGGGGCGCCGTCAATGGTGCACCCTGTAACACCGCGAATTTGAACCCGAGGGCGGGTCGGTGGTACTGACGAGATCCAGTGGCCTCTTCCGTCGACAGCTCGATGGTCAGCAGCTCCGGCGCCGATCCGCGCTTCTATTTGCGGATCATTCTGCGCCGGAAGTGGTTGATCCTGCTCGTGTTCGCGGCGGTCACCGCGGCGTCGACGCTGTACACGACGCGTCAGCCCAAGGTCTTCGCGGCGCAGATCTCGATCATCATCGACCCGAAGGAACCGCGCTTCCTCGACAACCAGATCCAGGACGTCAACAGCGAGGCCGGCAGCTACTACTGGGCGAACAAGGAATACCTCGAGACCCAGTACCGCATCATTCAGAGCCGGTCGGTCAGCCAGCGCGTGGTCGAGAAGCTGGGGCTGTCGAGCGACGCCGCGTTCCTCAACACCGGGAAGATCGCCGACGAGAAGCTGCGCGCCGAGGTGATGGCGAAGATGGACGCGGTCGCGGTGATGCAGGGCAAGATCAAGGTCGAGCCGGTGAAGGAGAGCCGCGTCTCGCTGATCAAGATCGAAGACTCCGACCCCACGCGGGCGGCCCTCCTCGCGAACGAGGTGGCGCAGGCCTACATGGATGAGGTGATGTCGCAGAAGTTGAAGCTCACCGAGAACGCCACCAAGTGGCTCGATGAGCGGCGCGACTCGCTTTCTGATTCCGCCAAGGCCAGCGAGTTGGCGCTCTACACCTACCGCCGCCAAGCCGACATGCTGGCGACCAGCATCGACGACCGCGCGAGCATGGTGTCGCAGAAGCTGCAGGAGACCAGCAAGGCGCTCACCGACGTTCAGTTGCGGAGCGCTGGCCTGCGCGCGCGCGTCGCGGCGATTCGCAACGTGCAGCAGAGCCAGGGCGCCGAAGATCGGCTGTGGGCCGAGGCGCTGCCCGCCGCGCGCGAGAACGCGACGCTCAACAAGTACAAGGACCGCGTCCTCACGCTCCGCAACGAGTGCACCGACCTCGTCACGCGCTACCTCGACGCGCACCCCAAAGTGCTCGAGTGTCGCGAGAAGCTCGCTGGCGCCGAGAAGGAGTTCGCGCGTGAGCTCTCGAACCTCGTGATCTCCACCGAGGCCGAGCTCAAGGAGGCGATCGAGAAGGAAAAGAACCTCAAGATCCTCTTCGACCAGACGCGCATCGAGGCCTTCGAGGTCGAGAAGAAGAAGCTCGAGCTCGACCAGCTCAAGGGTGAGGCCGAGTCGAACAAGCGCCAGTACGAGTCGGTCTTCAAGCGCCTGAAGGACATCGAGCTGTCGGGCATGCTGCGCACCTCGAACGTGCGCGTGCTCGACGCGGCGCGGCCAGTGCTGTCGCCGATCCGGCCCAACGTCGCGCAGGGTGTGCTGATGGGAGTGCTCGCCGGTCTCGTGCTTGGCTTGGCGTTGGCGCTCTTGCTTGAGCTGCTCGACTCCTCGATTGCGTCACAGCAGGACGTCGAGGAGCGCCTCAACCTCACCTTCCTCGGCTTCATCCCCTCGATCCCTGATGCAGTCGGTGCGGAAGCGCGCGACCTCCACATTCATCGAGAGCCGAAGTCGCTCATCGCCGAGTGCACGCGCTCGGTGCGCACCAACCTGCTGTTCATGTCGCCCGACAAGCCGTTCCGGCGCATGGCCATCACCTCGAGTGGCCCGCAGGAAGGCAAGTCGACCACCGCCATCAACCTCGGCATCGCGATGGCCCAGAGCGGCAACCGCGTGCTGCTGATCGACACTGACATGCGCCGCCCGCGCCTGCACAAGGCGTTCGGCGTCGCGAACGAGTTCGGCGTTTCATCGCTGGTGGTGGGCGAGGGCAAGCTCGACGACGCCATCAAGTCGACCGAGGTGCCTGGGCTGTTCCTGATGCCCTGTGGCCCGATTCCGCCCAACCCGGCCGAGCTGCTGCATACCCGCGCGTTCTCAGAGTTGCTCGAGAAGCTGGGCGAGCGCTTCGATCGCATCATCCTCGACACGCCGCCGGTCGGTGCGGTGAGCGATGCGGTGGTGCTTTCGACGCAGGTCGATGGCGTGGTGATGGTGCTCAAGGCCGGCCAGACCAACCGCGATCTCGCGCGTCGCACCGTGCGCGCCTTGCAGGACGTCAAGGCGACCATCTACGGCGCGGTGCTCAACGACGTGAACCTCGAGAAGTCGAAGTATGGTGACTACTACTACGGCTACGCCTACCGCTATTACGGCTATGGCGAGAAGAAGGCCTGAGCACTTCCGGCTTCAGAACTGGAAGTAGATGAACGGGCTCGCCCCGGTTGCTGCGAAGAAGAAGATCGTCAGCAGCCAAAGCAGCGCCGCATAGATACTCGCGGTGCTTCCCAGGCGGAGATGCACGAACCAGCTGGAGATGTCATCGCGGTGCAGGTGGCCGTCGATCTTCGACACTGCGCTTCCGAGGACACCGCCTGTCGTGGGGTTCGCTTCGACGTGGTGGCCGATGAAGTGCGCCACGACCAGCAACACCGTGCCGATCAACACTGGCAGAGGGAACCACAAGAAGCCGGGCTGGAGCGTGAACATCCTGTTCACCATGGTGAAGGTGGCTTCGAAGCTCGTGCACCGAAACGGAATCCAGGCGAGCGTGACGAAGACGAAGGTGAGCGGCCCAGTCAGGAGGTTGGGGAACGAGCGTCGGTCGGCGCGGCTCGTGAGCCAGCGGTGAATGGCAAGCGCGCAGCCGTGCAGCGCGCCCCAGACCACGAAGTTCCAGCTCGCTCCGTGCCACAGTCCGCCTAGCATCATCGTCGCGGCGAGGTTGAGGTAAGTGCGTCCCAGGCCGCGTCGATTTCCGCCCAGCGGAATGTAGAGGTAGTCGCGCAGCCATGAGCTCAGCGTGATGTGCCAGCGCCGCCAGAACTCCGTGATGTCGCCCGAGAGGTAGGGCATCGCGAAGTTCTCCGGCAAGTCGTAGCCGATCATCTTCGCGACACCGATCGCCATGTCGGAGTAGCCGGAGAAGTCGCAGTAGATCTGGATCGAGTAGCCAAGCGCGGCCAGCCAGAGCGACGCCCCTGAATATGCGCCCACGTCTGCAAACACCGGGTCGATTGCGCTCGCGATCGGGTCGGCGATCACCAGTTTCTTCATCAGCCCAAAGAGGAAGATGCTGATGCCGAGCGAGAGGCGTTCGCGGGTCGGCCCAATCTCCCGCTGCATTTGAGGCAGGAACACGTTCGCGCGGACGATCGGCCCGGCGATGAGCTCAGGGAAGAAGGTGACGAAGGTGACGTAGTCGAGCCACGACCGGCAGGGTTGGATCTCCTTCCGGTAGACGTCGATCGTGTAGCTCATCGTTTTGAACGTGTAGAAGCTGATGCCCGCCGGCAGGAGGATGTGGAGTGCGGTGACGTGCCCTCCAAACCTGCCGAGCACTCCGTTCAGGTTCTCGATGAAGAAGTTCGTGTATTTGAAGTACCCGAGCAGCGTCAGGTTCGACACCACGCTCAACGCCAGCCAGGCCTGTCGTGTGCGGCGCACCTCGGATTTGTGGATCTGGGCTGCGGCCCAGTAGTCGACAGCACTGACGCCGACCAGCAGCACGAGGTAGCGGACGTCCCACGCGGCGTAGAACAGGCACGACGCCGCCGCGAGCACGTGGAGCTTGGTACGCAGGCGCAGCGGTAGGCCGAGCAGCGCGAGCAGCACCACCAGAAACGCGAGGAAGCGTGGGCTCGAGAAGATCACGGCACCCCACGCCGTTCGAGTTCATCGGCGAGCAGTCTCGCGGCTGCGGCGTGCCCTTCGACGTTCATGTGGCCTTCGTTGAAGCGCGTGTTAATGAAGCCGTACGGCGAGCGGCCCTCTGCAAGAAACGCAGGGAACGTGGCGGCCAGACTGACGAAGCTCACGCCCTGGTCCCGGCAGCGACCTGCCAGCCACGCCCCGACGGAGCTCACTGTCTCGGGATGCTTCGGGTCGAGCTCGGGCAGGTACAAGATTGTGAGGCGGCCTCCCCACGCCGAGGTGAGCAGGTCGAACTCCGCATCGAGCGGGAAACTACCTGCGACCTCCGCGCTTTCGCCGGTCGGGCCGTTGTGCTGTTTGGCCTGGCTTGCGTTGAACAGCGGGGGCTCTTGCGCGGCTGCAGCGCGGAACTTCCCGAGCCGAACGGCGGAGTATCCGACGAACGACGAGCGTTGGCGCGCTGACCACAACAGGCCGCGCAATCCGGTACGCGCCGGCTCAGCGACGTTCACCACCGTCAGGCCAGCATCGGTGCGCTGAAAATGTCGCTTGGCGTCTTGAAAGGCGTCTGATCCGAAGTCCGAGTCGCGCACCTGGATCACCGTCCACCGCGGACTGAACGCAGCGATGTAGTCCGGCGCCAGCGCGATGTAGTCGGCGACCGAGTGAGACGATTTGCCCGCGTTCAGCACTTGAACGGTCGGATTCGAGGCCTGCAGTCGGCGTTCGACCACGGCCGTGAAGACCGACGCGTCGTCAACCATCAGCGCTTCAGTTTGTGAATCGCCGATCACGAGCACCGAAGGTCGCGCAGGGTTCGCCGCTTCCTGTCGGACCCCTTTCGCGGCCCACGAGCTATGGCCCCAACCTTCGAGCGCCCAGGACACCGAGGTCCCCGGGGCAATGATCGGCCCGAACTGAGGATCGGTCGTCATCGCGATGCTGTAGATGGGCCGGAGAACGAACTCGAAGGTGAGCGCGGCGAGGCAGCCGGCGATCACCCAACGTGCGATGACGCGTGCCGCTGCCGTCGTACGCGTGGAACTTGAGGACGCTGCCATTTCGCGCGCACCATAGTGCGCGACTGGACTTCGCGGCCTGAATGTACGGTGGCGGGTGGACACTGACGGAGAAACGAGCGATAGCCTCCGCTCGCTCGAATGTTCGTTGGCGTTTCAATGGTTTGTATCGATGGGTGACCGCCTCATGAGCAGGAACTTCGCCGTCATCGGTGTGGGTGGCTACATCGCGCCGCGGCACCTGAAGGCCATTCGCGACACCGGCAACCAGGTCGTCGCCGCCGCCGACCCGAAGGACTCGGTCGGCATTCTCGACAGCTTCAGCTTCGACACGCGCTTCTTCACCGAGATCGAGCGGCTCGACCGCCACCTCGAGAAGCTCCGCCGCGGCCCCGAGGCCCAGCGGGTGCACTACGTCACGGTCTGCTCGCCCAACTACCTGCACGACGCGCACTGCCGCCTCGGTCTGCGGGTCGGCGCCGACGTGCTCTGCGAGAAGCCGCTGGTCATCAACCCCTGGAACCTCGACGCGCTCGAGTCGATGGAACAGGAGACCGGCAAGAAGGTCTACACGGTGCTCCAGCTGCGCGTGCACGAGAAGCTGGTCGAGCTGCGCAAGCAGCTGCTCGCCGCGCCCGCCACGCACCAGCACCAGGTCGAGCTCACCTACGTCACCTCGCGCGGCAACTGGTACGACGTGTCGTGGAAGGGCGTCACCGAGAAGTCGGGCGGCATCCCCACCAACATCGGCATCCACTTCTTCGACCTGCTGGTGTGGCTCTTCGGCGCGGTGAAGGGCGTGCAGGTGCACCTCTTCGAGCCGCGGCGCTGCGCGGGCCTGCTGCTCCTCGAGCGCGCGCAGGTGCGCTGGTTCCTGTCGATCGACAACAGCGATCTGCCGTTCACGCCCGAGCCCGGCAAGAAGACGACCTTCCGCAGCATCACCGTCGACGGCAAGGAGATCGAGTTCAGCGAGGGCTTCACCGACCTCCACACCAAGGTCTACCAGGAGCTGCTCGCGGGCCGGGGCTTCGGCCTGTCCGACGCGCGCGGGTCGATCGAGTTGGTGCACCAGATTCGCACCGCCGACGTGAAGGTCTCGACCGACGCGCACCCGATGGCCCGGAGGAAGTCGTGAGCGACAAGCTCTGGCAGGCGCACCCCACCGCGGTCGTCGACGAGCCGGTCACGATCGGCAAGGGCACGCGCATCTGGCACTTCAGCCACGTGAGCTCGAAGGTGGTCATCGGCGAGGGCTGCAACTTCGGCCAGAACGTCTTCATCGGCGGCGGCGTGAAGATCGGCAACAACGTGAAGGTGCAGAACAACGTCTCGCTCTACGAGGGCGTCGAGCTCGAAGACAACGTGTTCTGCGGCCCGTCGTGCGTGTTCACCAACGTCGTCAACCCGCGCTCGGAGATCGTGCGCAAGGGCGCGGCCTTCTACCAGCGCACGCTGGTAAAGCGCGGCGCGTCGATCGGCGCCAACGCCACCATCGTGTGCGGCTCGACGCTGGGCCGGTACGCGCTCATCGGCGCCGGCGCGGTGGTCTCGAAGAGCGAGGTGCCCGACTACGCGCTGATGCTCGGCGTGCCCGCGCGCCGCAAGGGCTGGGTCAGCCGCCATGGCCACGTGCTCGGCACGCCCGACGCCGACGGCACCATGAAGTGCCCCGAGAGCGGCTGGCGCTACAAAGAGGTGCAGCCCGGCGTGCTGCGCTGCCTCGACCACGACGAAGACCAGCCGCTGCCTGCGGTGGAGAAGAAATAGATGGCCGTCCCGCTCCTCGACCTGAAGGCGCAGCACGACACCATTCGCCCCGCGCTCGACGCGGCCATCAAGCGCGTCGTCGACTCGGCGCACTTCATTCTCGGGCCGGAGGTGGAAGGGCTCGAGGCCGAGCTGGCGAAGTACTCGCAGACCCGCTTCGCGCTCGGCGTCAGCTCGGGCACCGACGCGATCCTCGTGGGGTTGATGGCGCTCGGCGTGGGGCCCGGTGACGAGGTGGTCACCAGCCCCAACACGTTCATTGCCACCGCGAGCTGCGTGGCGCGGCTCGGCGCGAAGTGCGTGTTCGTCGACGTCGACCCGGCGACCTGCAACCTCGACGTCAGCAAGCTCGACGCGGCCATCACCGCGCGGACGAAGGTCATCATGCCGGTGCACCTGTTCGGCCAGATGGCCGACATGGACGGCGTGATGGCCGTCGCGCAGAAGCGCGGGCTGCCGGTCATCGAAGACGCGGCGCAGGCCATCGGCTCGGAAGTCGGCGGTCGGCGCGCGGGGTCGATCGGCACCATGGGCTGCCTGAGCTTCTTCCCCTCGAAGAACCTCGGCGCGTTCGGCGACGCTGGCGCGATCGTCACCAACGACGCCACGCTCTTCGCGAAGATGAAGTCGCTGCGCGTGCAGGGCCAGGAGCCGAAGTACTTCAGCAAGATCGTCGGCGGGAACTTCCGGCTCGACGCGCTCCAGGCCGCGGTCATTCGCGCCAAGCTGCCGCACCTCGACTCGTGGAGCGCGGGCCGCCAGCGCAACGCCGCGCGCTACCGCGAGCTCTTCGCCGCCAAAGGCATCGACCCGAAGCAGGTGTTGCCCGACACGAAGCAGGCCTTCACGCTGCCGCAGGAAGCGCCGAACCGCCGGCACATCTACAACCAGTTCTCTCTTCGCTCCGCGCGTCGCGACGGCCTCAAGAAGGCGCTCGCCGCGGCCGGCATCGGCAACGAGATCTACTACCCGCAGCCCATGCACCTGCAGGAATGCTTCACGTCGTGGGGCGGCAAGACCGGCGACTTCCCCGTCGCGGAGCGCGCCGCCCTCGAGTCGCTCGCCATTCCCATCTACCCCGAGCTCACCGAGGCGATGCAGCGCGAGGTCGTCGACGCGGTGGTGAAGTTCCACGCGAGCTGAGAGCGCCGTGGCCCCCAGCGACCTCGCCATCGTCGACTACGGGCTGGGGAACCTCGGCTCGGTGAAGAACATGCTCAAGAAGGTGGGCGTGCCGAGCGTCATCACCGGCAAGCCCGACGAGCTGCGCGCGGCGAAGGCGCTCATCCTCCCTGGCGTCGGTCACTTCGACACCGGCATGAAGAACCTGCGCGAACGCGGCCTCGAAGCGGTGCTCCGCGAGCAGGTGCTCGAGAAGAAGGTGCCCATTCTCGGCATCTGCCTCGGCGTGCAGCTCTTCGCGCGCGGGAGCGAAGAGGGCGTCGAGAAGGGCCTGGGCTGGGTGGCCGCCGACGTGAAGCGCTTCACCTTTCCGCAGGGCGAGGCACTGCCGGTGCCGCACATGGGGTGGAACGAGGTCGAGTGGACCGACTCGAAGCTCTTCGACGGGGCGACGAAGGGCGACGCGCGCTTCTACTTCGTGCACAGCTACCACGTGGTGCCCGACGACCCGGCTGACGTCGCGGCGACCGCCAACTACGGCGCGCGCTTCGTGGCCGCCATCGCGCACGGCAACGTGATGGGCGCGCAGTTCCACCCCGAGAAGAGCCACCGCTTCGGCCTGGCGCTGCTCAAGAACTGGGTCAGCCTGGTGGGGCTCGCGCATGCTGCGTAAGCGCATCATTCCTTCACTGTTGCTCAAGGGCAGCGGCGGCCTGGTGAAGACGCAGAAGTTCTCCGACCCGAAGTACGTCGGCGATCCGATCAACGCGGTGAAGATCTTCAACGAGAAGGAAGTCGACGAGCTCTTCCTCTTCGACATCACCGCGACGAAGGAGAAGCGCCGGCCGAACTTCAAGATGATCGAGGAGATCGTCTCGGAGGCCTTCATGCCCGTCGCGTACGGCGGCGGCGTGAAGACCCTCGACGACGCGCGCACCTTGCTCGCGCTGGGCGTCGAGAAGATCGCGCTCAACACCTCGACCTTCGCGGGCCTGTCTCTGGTGACCGAGCTGAAGAACGCGTTCGGCGCGCAGTGCGTGGTGGGCGTGGTCGACGTGAAGAAGAAGCTCTTCGGCGGGCTCGCGGTGCACTCGCACGCGGGCGCGAAGGTCGTCGAGGGCGACCCGGTGGCGTGGGCGAAGATCCTCGTCAACGCGGGGTGCGGGGAAATCCTGCTCCAGTCAGTCGATCGCGACGGCACCATGAGCGGGTTCGATCTCGACCTGTTGCGCTCGTTCGACGGCAAGCTGCCGGTGCCGCTCGTCGCCGCGGGCGGGGCGGGCCACGTCGACCACATGAAGCAGGCCTTCGCCGCGTGCCGGCTGTCGGGCCTCGCCGTCGGTGCGCGCTTCGTCTACCAGGGCCCCAGCCGCGGGGTGCTCATCAACTACCTGTCGCGGGCCGACCTCGACGCGCTCTCGAGCACGTCGAACCAGGCGCGGTAGTTCCGCTCGGCGTCGTAGCGCTCGGCGAACACGCGCTTGCTGCCCTCGCGCCACGCAAGGGCTTCCGGGCTGCCGAAGCGCAGCAGCGTGTCACCCAGCTCGAGCGCCGACGGGTTGGCCCCCACCACCACGCCGTTGACGCCGTCGCGGCAGATCTCGGGGTTGCCGCCGACGCGCGTCGCCATCACGGGGATGCCGCAGGCGATGGCTTCCATCATCGCGACCGGCGTGCCCTCGGACTTGCTGACGTTGCAGAACACGTCGACGGGGTGCGAGGCGTACCAGCGGTAGAGCTGGTCCTGCGTGGAGTAGCCCGCGAAGGTGAAGGTCACGTTCGAAGGGAAGAGCGCGCGCGCCTGCGCCTCGAGCTTCGGCTGCAGCTCGCCGGTGCCGTGGTGGATCCATTCCACCTTGCGACCCGCGGCGCCCGCGCGCGCGAGCCCTTCGACGAGGAGGTCGAGCCGCTTCACCGCCACCTGCAGCGAGCACGTCACCACGCGCAACACACCGTCGGTCGAGGCGGGCGCGCTGACCTTCGGGTCGACGACTCCCAGGCGTGCGACCTCGACGGGCGTCGACGGGCGGAAGCGTTCCTTCAGGTACGTCACGCCCATGTCGGAGTCGGGGTACACGCCGTGCGCGAGGGCGAACGCGCGGTGCCGGCAGGGGAGGTAGGCCGGCGTGTGTCGCTCTTCGTAGAGATCGAACCCGTGCGCGCGCGACACCACGGTCAGCGCGCGCAGGTCACGCGCCAGCAAGCCCCAGCCCGTCGTCACCGGGCCCCACCACGTGCTGGCGAACACCACGCGCTCGCGCTCGAGGCCGCGCTGCCTCAACCACGCCCGCGCGAAGACCGCGGCGTGGTGCGCGCGGCCGGCGTACTCGACGAGGCGCTTCAAGGTGACGGCGCTGCGGAGCTCGCGACCGCGGCGCAGGAGCTCTTCGGCGACGAGCGTGGTGCGCGCGGCGTGGGCCACGAGCTCGGCCTTCTTGAGCTTCGAGGTCGCCTGCGCGAACGAATCATCGACCTCGACGTTCGAGGGCACGCTGGCGCGCACGCCGCCGAGCGACTGCGGCAGCACGATGACCCGCGCGTCGCGGCGCGCGAGCACCTCGAGCTCGGGGCCGACGAAGGTCTGCTCCTTCGCGCCGTCCCATGGGTAGGTCTCTGGCGAGAGGACGAGGGTGAAGCTCACGCTGGCCTCAGCCGGGGAGGAACTCGGCGCGGTGCGCTTCGAATTCCTTCATCGCTTCCTGGTAGTCGTCGTGCCGGCCGATGTCGAGCCAGTAGCCCTCGTGCCGGTAGGCGAGCACCTTTTCCTTCGCCGCCATGAGCTTCTTGATGAGGTCGGGCAGGTCGAGCCGCACGCCCTTCTCGATGAACGACAGCACGCGGGGCTCGAACAGGTAGATGCCCATGCTCACCGCGTACTTCATGGTGGGCTTCTCGATGTAGTCGGTGATCTCGTTGGTCGGCGACAGGTGCAGCACGCCGAGGTCGATCTTCACCGTCTTCTCGTATGTGGCGACGGTGACGAGCGCGTTGGCGGCGCGGTGCGCGGCGAGCATCTTCGAGTAGTCGATGGTGGTGAGCAGGTCGCCGTTCATCACCAGGAAGGTGTCGGTGAGGTTGCCGACCAGCGCGATGGGACCGGCGGTGCCGAGGGGCGCGGGTTCCTTCGAGTAGTCGAGCTTCACGCCGAACTTCGAGCCGTCGCCGCAGAAGGCCATCAACAGCTCGGCGAGGTAGCCGACCGCGAGCGAGACCTCGGTGAAGCGGTGGTGCGCGAGCTGGCGCAGCACCACCTCGAGGATCGGCGCGTCGCCGATGGGCATCAGCGGCTTGGGCAGCACCGTGGTGTACGGCGCGAGGCGCGTGCCCTTCCCGCCGGCGAGGACGATGGCGCGCATGGTCAGACCGTGTACTCGTCGGGGCGGAAGAGGTGGAGGTGGTCCTTCACCCACGCGACCGTCTTCGCGAGCCCGTCGTCGAGCGCGACCGTGGGGGTCCAGCCGAGCAGGTCCTTCGCCTTGGCGTTGGCCGCCAGCAGGCGCAGCACCTCGGACTTCTCGGGCCGCACGCGTTGGGTGTCGGTGGTGATCTTCGGGCTCTTGCCGACGATCTTGAAGATGCGCTGCGCGAGCTCGCCGATGGTGACGCCCACGCCGGTGCCGAGGTTGATCTCATGGCCGAGCGCGGCGTCGGCGCTGGCGGCCTTCACGAAGCCCTCGGCGGTGTCCGTGCAGAACAGGAGATCGCGCGAGGGGTCGAGGCTGCCGAGCTTCACCTCGTCGCGGGTGAGCGCCTGCGAGATGATGGTGGGAATGATCGCGCGCGCCGACTGCCGCGGGCCGTAGGTGTTGAACGGGCGCACCGTCACCACCGGCGTGTCGAACGAGCGGAAGAACGACTCGGCCAGCTTGTCCGCGCCGATCTTGCTGGCGGAGTAGGGCGACTGGCCCTGCAGCGGGTGCGCCTCGTCGATGGGCACGTAGCGCGCGGTGCCGAAGACCTCGCTGGTCGAGGTGTGCACCAGGCGGCGCACGCCTTCGCTGCGGGCGGCGGCGAGCACGTTGAACGTGCCCATCATGTTGACCTCCGCGACCTCGCGCGGGTTCACGTAGGAGTAGGGGATCGCGATGAGCGCGCCGAGGTGGAAGATGGTGTCGACGCCCTTCGCCGCGCCGCGCACCGCCTCGACGTCGCGCAGGTCACCGCGCACCAGCTCGAGCGAACCGAACACCTGCTTCGGCACGTGCGCGAGGTTGCCGACGTCTCCGCGAGACGTGTAGCGAATGAACGCGCGCACCTTCGCGCCCGCCGTGACGAGCCGCTCGACGAGGTGGCTGCCGATGAAGCCGCCCGCGCCCGTCACCAGCACCGACTTGCCGTTCCAGTTCATGCGTCGTTTCCAGGGTTGGTGCCCCGAGCGGGCGGCGCCGTTCACGCGGCAGGTAGCACGTCCCCCCGCGCGCGTCTCTGGTAGGAGCGCCCCCGATGACGCCGCTCCGCATCGGGTATGCGCCGTACTCGCAGGCCCTGACGCAGCCGGGTGATCGCCGCCGCTTCGTGCACTGGGCGCGGGCGCGGGGCGTGCAGTACGAGCTGGCCTCGCCCGAGCGCGAATACGACGTGGTGGTCATCTCCAACGCCGCCGACCTCACGCGGTGGGCCCGCATGCCGCGCGGCAAGCTGGTGTTCGACTTCATCGACTCGTACCTCGCGGTGCCGAAGACCGACTGGCGGGGGGCCCTGCGGGGCACGGCGAAGTTCCTCTCGCGGCAGCACGCGCACCTCGAGCCGAGCTACTGGAAGACGCTCGAGGCGGTGTGCCGGCGCGCCGACGCGGTCATCTGCTCGACCGAAGAACAGCGGGCCGACATCTCGGCGTTCTGCGCGAACGTGCACCGCATTCTCGACGTGCACACCGCGGCGACGGCGGTCATCAAGAGCGACTACCGCGCCGCCGAGCCGTTCAAGTTCGTGTGGGAAGGGCTGCCGTACACGTTGCCGTTGTTGTTCGGGCTCGCGCCGGTGCTCGCGCGCCTGCCGCGCCGGTGGGAACTGCACGTGGTGACCAACCCGAGCGCGCCGCGGTTCCTCGGGCGCTTCGGGCGACGCGACACGGTGGCCGAGCTGCGCGCGGTGTTCCCCTCGGCGGTGTTTCACGAGTGGCGCGACGAGACGTTCGCCAGCACCGTGACGGCGTGCGACGCGGCGCTCATTCCGCTCGACCTCGAGGATCCGTTCACCCGGGGGAAGCCCGAGAACAAGCTGCTGCTGTTCTGGCGGGTGGGGATGCCGGTCGTCACCTCGGCGAGCCCGGCGTACGCGCGCGCGATGGAGGCGACCGGCGTTCCGCTCACCTGCCGCAGCCCGTCGGACTGGGCGGGCGCGCTGGAGCGGGTGATGGGTGACGAGGCGCTGCGCCGCGAGGCGGGCACGCGGGGGCGGCAGTTCGCCGAGAGCGAGCACTCGGAAGCGAAGATCCTCGCGCGGTGGGACGCGGTGTTTGCCTCGCTCGGCTTGAACTTTCAGCAAGTTGAAGGACACTGACCGCCGATGAGCATCGACGCCTGCCAGGTCATCTCGCTGCCGAAGATCTCCGACCCGCGGGGCAACCTCACGTTCATCGAGGCGAACCAGCACATCCCGTTCCCGATCGAACGCGTCTACTACCTGTACGACGTGCCGACTGGCGCGGGACGTGCGGGCCATGCCCACAAGGCGCTGCGGCAACTGCTCATCGCGGCGTCGGGCAGCTTCGACGTGCACCTCGACGACGGCACGCGCAAGAAGACCGTGCACCTCAACAAGGCGTCCGAGGGGCTGATCATCGACAGCCTCGTGTGGCGCGAGATCGACAACTTCTCGGGCGGCGCGGTGTGCCTCGTGCTCGCCTCGATGCGGTACCTCGAGAGTGACTATTACCGACGCTACGAAGACTTCCTCGCCGCGGCGCGAGCCAGCTGAAGGACTCCGCGCAGCGGCGCGACGAGCCGGCGTGGAATCAAGCTCGCCCCGAGCAGCGAGAGCTGGCGGTGGCTCACCAGCGGGCCGGCGCGCACGCTCGCCGAGAGCTTCTTGAGCAGCTCGAGCCGGTCGCCCCGCTGCCACGCCTCCTCGGCTGCCTGGAGGTGGAGCCGCGCCTGCCCTCTTCGCGCGGCCGCGGCGAGCGAGGGGTCGTCGTCGGCGATGAGCTGAAGCGTGTGGTGCTTCTCGGCGAGGTGCTGCTCGGCCCGCGACCGCGTCACGCTCGACGTCAACACGCGGTACCGGGCCAGCGTCTCGCGCAGCATCGTGAAGCGGCCACCACCGGCGAGGCAGTCGACGAGGAACTTCCAGTCGGACGTCATCGGCAGCCGCTCGTCGAAGCCACGCGTGGGAATGGCCGACTTGCGCACCATGATCGACGTCGACGAGAAGATCGGCCCGTGCTCGACGATGAGCGAAGCGTCGCCCTCCCAGGCCAGCGGCGTGAAGGTCCACGGCGGGTTCGCGGGATCTTCCGGCCAGCGGAAGTTCTCGACCTGGTGGCCCGACAGCGTCACGCGCGGGTCGTCAAAGGTGCGGACCTGCTGCTCGAACTTGCCGGGCAACAAGACGTCGTCGCCGCCCTGGAACGAGACGAACTCGCCACGGCACCGCGCCAGGGCCCGGTTGCAGTTGCGCGTCACCCCCACGTTCTCGGTGAACGTGAATGGCAGCACGCGCCCCGGGTACTGTCGGGCGAGCTCACGGATCAGGGCAGGGGTCCCATCGCTCGACGCGTCGTCGCACACGACGATCTCGAGCGCCGCCCAGGACTGTTCGGCCGCGCTGCGAACGGTCTCCTCAATCCACTTTTCGTGGTTGAAGCTGGTGATCACGTGCGAGATGAGCGGTTGCACCTAGGTCGCCTTTCTGGAGCGGTGTCATGCATGACGAGCTGAAGCGAGTCGAGTCCAGTGCGGAGTGGTACACCAGCCAGCAGCTCTCGTTCGATCGAGAGCTGGTGCGATTCCGCTTTCAGACCCTGGAGCCCTGGCTGATCGGCCCGCGGGGCCTCGAGCTCGGCTGCGGCGACGGCTCGATGACCAAGCTCCTGCGCACGCGCTTCGAGCGCCTGACGGTCGTCGAGGGCAGCCAGCACCTGCTCGACCAGATCCCCGACGGGAAGGAAGTCGAGAAGGTGCACTCGCTGTTCGAGGCGTACCAGCCGCCGGCGCCCTTCAACTCCGTGGTGCTGGAGCACATTCTCGAGCACGTCGAGAACCCGGTCGATCTGCTCAAGACGGTGCGCAAGTTCGTCGCGCCGGGCGGGCGGGCGTTCATCGGCGTTCCGAACGCGCACTCGTTCCACCGGCTCGCCGCGGTGAAGATGGGCATGCTGAAGGACATCTACGAGCTCAACGAGCGTGACCACGCGGTCGGTCACCGGCGCGTGTACTCGTGGGACAGCCTCGAGGCCGACCTGGTCGCGGCCGGGCTCACCATCGAGAAGATGGACGGCATCTTCTTCAAGCCGTTCAGCAACGGGCAGATCGACAAGTTCTTCGACGCCCGCATGGTCGAGGGCTTCTACCGCCTCGGGTACGACTTCCCCCGCAACGCGGCGGAGATCTCGGTCGTGTGCCGGGTGCGTGAATGAGCCGCATCTACCTCGGCGGGGCGGGTGGGGCGCCCACCAACAACGTCATTCGCTCGCTGCGCGAATCGGGCAAGGACCACCTCATCGGCGCCTCGTCGGACGCGAGCGACCTGTTCCTCGCCGACGTCGATGAGCGACACGTGGTGCCGCTGGCGAACGCGCCCGAGTACGGCGCCCGGCTGCTGGGGCTGCTCAACCGCACGCGCCCCGAGCTCGCACACTTCCAGAACGACTTCGAGATCCGCGCCGTCTCGCGCATGCGCAAGGACGTGCTGGCGACGGGCGTGAAGCTGTTCATGCCGCGCGAGCACGTCATCGAGACCTGCGTCGACAAAGACCAGTCGTACCAGGTGTGGCAGCGCGCCGGCATCAAGGTGCCGCGCACGATGCTGATCCGCGACGAGAAGGACCTGCGCACCGCGTTCGACACGCTCGGCGCGAAGATCTGGCTGCGCGCGACCGAGGGCGGCGGTGGCCGCGGCGCGTTGCCAGCCGACGACTTCACCTTCGCCAAGCTGTGGATCGACCGGTTCAAGGGCTGGGGCCACTTCACCGCGGCCGAGCTGCTGACCTCGAACACCGTCACCTGGCTGTCCATCTGGTACGAGGGCGAGCTCGTCGTCGCCCAGACCCGCCGGCGCAAGAGCTGGAGCTTCGGCAACCGCACCCTCTCGGGCGTCACTGGTGTCACCGGCGTCGGAGAGACGTGGTCCGACGACACCGTCACGCGGGTCTCGCGCGACGCGATCTCGTCGATCGACGATCGGCCGCACGGCATCTACGGCGTCGACATGACGTACGACCAGGCCGGCGTGCCGAACCCGACCGAGATCAACATCAGCCGCTTCTTCACCACCGTCTACTTCTTCACGCGCGCTGGCCTGAACATGCCGCGCATCTTCGTCGACCTGGCGCTGCACGGCCGGGCTCCGTCGCTCGCGAAGAAGATCAACCCGCTCCCCGATGGCCTGCTGTGGATTCGCGGCATGGACGTCGAGCCGACGTTGATCAAGACCGAGGAGTTCGAGGCGTTCTTGAAGACGCAGCAGGTCGAGTCCACCTGATGGCGTGCGCGTGAACGTCTTCCTCGACCTCGACGGCACGCTGGTCGACTGCCGCCAGCGAATCCACGCGCTCTTCACCGAGCTCACCGCGGGGTATGGCCCGCCCCTCGGCTTCGACGAGTACTGGGCGCTCAAGCGCGCGCAACGGTCGAACCCGTGGCTGCTCGAGCACCGCTTCCAGACCACCGCGGCCCAGCGCGCCGACTTCACCGCGGCGTGGATGAGGGAGATCGAACAGCCGGCCCGCCTCGCGCTCGACCAGCCGTTCCCGTGGACGCTGGGGGTGCTCGAGGCCCTCTCCTCCCGACACACGCTCTTCGTCGTCACCGATCGCCAGCGCGAAGACGGCGCCATCGACCAGGCGCAGCGGCTCGGGCTCGCGCGTTTCCTTCGCGAGGTGCTGGTGACGCAGCAGCGGCTCGACAAGGCCGCCCTGATTCGTTCACGCGTCCCGGTCGTGACGCCCGCCGACGTGCTGGTCGGCGATACCGGGCGTGACGTCGAAGCTGCGCGGCAGCTCGAGATTCGCGCGGGCGTGGTGCTGTCAGGCGTGCGCAGCCGCGAGTCGCTCGCGCGCTACGCCCCCGACTTCATCCTGGACTCGCTGGCGGAGCTCCCCGCGATCCTGTCAGCACCGCCTTGACCTTGCGCAGGCGCGGGCCGAGCCAGTCGAGGATCACCCGGTGCGCGCCGGTGAAGTACGCGTAGGCGAGCACCGCGGCGGCGATTCCCCACCGGGCATGGGGAAAGGCGTCGACCAGCACCACGGTTCCACTCGCGAGCAGCAGCGAGACGCCCAGGCGCACCACGTGTCGCGACGCGAGCCGAACGCCGCAGACCGACCTGATGATGATGATCACCGCGGCGAGGTAGAGCGTCTGGTTCGCCAGCATGCCGAGCCCGACCGCGCCGGGGCCCAGGTAGTGGATCGCGAGGTAGTAGACCGGCACGCCGAGGATCAGCCCGATCGCCTCCGACAGCAGGAAGGCGCGCACCAGGCCCCGCATCGGCAACGGCCCGGCGTAACTCCACGACACGCCCTTCACGAGGTCCGACACCAGCATGAAGCCGAGCATCTTCGCGGCCAGGCTGAAGCGACCGGAATAGAGCACGTCGATCACCAGCTCGCGGAAGGCGATGACCAGCAGCGCGAGCGCGGGCGTCAGCCGCAGCACGAAGTCGGCACCAGCGTGGACCTCACGCGTCAGCTCGGCCTCGTCTCGCGCGGCCGCGTAACGCGGGAAGTAGTACTGCCCGATGCCTTGCAGCACCGCCGCGAAGTAGGTGGTGGCGATGGCGTACGCCGCCTGGAAGTTGCCGTTGAGCTCGGCGCCGGCCGCCCCCTGGCCCTCTCGCTCGAGCAGCAGGCGAATGATCGAGAGCAGGCCCTGCGCGACGTAGCCCGAGATGAGGCTGGTGGTGCCGATGGTGAATGCGGTGCGCGCGAACTCGCGGTCCCACGCGAGGCGGAGTCTGACCGGCGAGTCGGTTCGGCGGCGCAGGAAGAGGGCGGTGATGACCACCGAGGCCGCCGCGCCGAGCGCGATCGCCAGGAACTGCCCGGGCAGGCCCCACAACAACACCAGCGCCACGAGGATGGCCGTCGTCGCCAGCGCGCTCAGCAGCGACGACGCGGTGATGGCGCGCAGGTCGGAGAAGCCGACGTGCACCGTGGTGATGCACGACGCCACGGTGGCGAAGGCGATCGACGCGCCGGTCAACGCGATGGCCAGCGGCAACGAGAGGTCCCAGCCGCTGGGCAGGAACCACGGGCCGGCGATGACGCACCCGAGCGTCGCGACGCCGCTGAGGCCGAGCGCGAGCACGATCGCGGTGCCGACGCCCCGCTCGAGGCGCGCGAAGTCGCGGTCGCGAATGCTCTCGGAGATCCACTTCAGCAGCGCCGGCGAGTTGGCGACCGTGGCGATCACGCCCACGAAGGTGAGCAGCTGCGTGACCTCCGCGACGATGCCAACGCCGACCGGGCCCACCTCGACGGCGACCAGCTTCGACCGCACCATCGAGAGCACCACCGCGAGGCCGCTGGTGATGAACCCCATCAGCGCGAAGCGCGCCGCCTGCGGATCCGCGGTCGGCGTCGCGGTGGTGGCCTCGCTCACCGCGAGACCTCGTTCGCGAAGTCCCAGAAGGCCTGCATCTTCACCTTCCAGTCGAGCCGCGCCTTCGCGAACGCGCGCATCTCGTCGCTCAGCCCACGCCGCTCCGCGCACGCCTTCGCGAAGTCGATGATGCGATCGACCGGGAACGCCGAGTCGCTGTTGCCGACCCCGAGGCAGAACGGCTGCGGCTCGAGCAGGTCGACGTCGTCGTACCCGTAGACGAACGGCATGCCGCGCGCGACGTACTCGCGGGTCTTCAGCACGCACGCCTCGCGCAACCCGGTGCGGAACATCGCCAGCGAGCTGAACGCCACGTTCGCCGTGCGGAACACCGCGTCGAGCGGCGCGCCGGTGAGCGTGCCGTGGTGGTGAATGGTGAGCGGCCCCTCGCGCTCGGTGGTGCCGGGGCTCGCGCCCGACGCGCCGCCGATCATCTCGAGTCGCAGCTGCACCGGCCCGCGGTACGAGCGCAGGCTCGCCAGCAGCCGGTCGGTGCCGTGCCACGGCGCGTGCGAGCTGGCGATGAACAGCATGCGCAGCTCGCGCCCGTCGAAGGGCACGAAGCCCGTCTGCGGCACGCGCTCGACGTCGATGCCGTTGGCGACCACCGTCGACGGCCGCACCGTGCCCGCGCGCTGCAGCTCGTAGCGGCGAATCTCGTCGGTCACTGCCGCGATGCCCGCCACCCGCCGCAGCACCCGCGCGCCGTTCACCTGCTCGATGAGCGCCCGCGCCATCGCCCCCGCGGTGCGACCGGCGCTGAGGAGCTCGTCGATCTCCCGCGTGTGGTGCACGGTGATGATCTTCGCGCGCGTGCCCTCGACGAACGCGAGCGGGTCGAGGTCGATCGCCAGCGGGTAGCGCAAGATGATGACGTCGTACGCCTCGAGCTCGCGCACCTGCTTCAGCAACCGCGCCTTGAAGAACCGCGTCGCGCGCGCGCCAAGCCGGCTCTCCTCGAACTGCGCGAAGTGCAGCCCGCCTTCTTCGCCGCGCTTGCCCGGGTTCACCACCCAGAAGTCGATCGGCACGCCCGCCTCGACGCACGCGCGCGCCTGCCCGCTGATGGCGCGCGTCACCCCGGTCAGTTCGCCGCTCAACTGGAGGTTGACGAAGGCGACCTTCACGCGCGCCTCACACCGCCGCGAGCAGCGTGTCGACGACCTTCACCGCCGCGTGCCCGTCGCCGTAGTCGGGAATCTCGCGCGTCGGCTCGGCGCGCGTCGCCGCCGCGATGACCGCCGCGACGATGGCCTCGGTGTTGCCCGGGTCGGCGAGCCGGTTCCACTTCGCCGCGACCGTCTCGACCCACTCGGTCTCGGTGCGCACCGTCACGCACGGGGTGCGGTGGAAGTACGCCTCTTTCTGCACGCCGCCCGAATCCGTCACGATGGCCGCCGCGTGCCGCTCGAGCCACGCCATGTCGACCGGCCCGACGGGATCGATCAACCGCACGCCCGGCACTGCGAGCTTGCGCTGCTCGATGATGTTCCGCGTGCGCGGGTGCACCGGGAAGACCACCGGCCACCGCGCCGAGAGCTCGCTGAACGCGCGGAAGATGGCTTCCAGCCGCTTCGGGTCGTCGGTGTTCTCGGCGCGGTGAATCGTCGCGAGCAGAAAGCCGCGCTCCGGCAAGCCGAGCGAGCGCACCGAGGCTTCCTTCTCCGCGCGCTCGGCGATCGCCTTCGACACGTCGTACATCACGTCGCCCACGTGGTGGACGCCGCGCGTGATGCCCTCGTTCTTCAGGTGGTCGACCGCGACCTGCGTCGGGCAGTGCAGCAGCGTCGCGAGGTGGTCGGTCATCACCCGGTTGATCTCTTCGGGCATCTTTCGATTGAACGACCGCAGCCCCGCCTCGACGTGCGCGATGGGCACGTGCAGCTTCGCCGCCGCGAGCGCGCCCGCCAGCGTGGAGTTCGTGTCGCCGTACACCAGCACCGCCGCCGGCTTCTCCTCGAGCAACACCTTCTCGATCGCCGCCAGCATCTGCCCGGTCTGCGCGCCGTGCGAGCCGCTCCCGACGCCGAGGTGGTGCGCCGGTGCGGGAATGCCGAGCTCCTTGAAGAACACGTCTGACAGGCCCGCGTCGTAGTGCTGGCCGGTGTGCACCAGCTTTTCCCGAACGCCGCTGCGCCGCGCGAACTCGTGGGCCACCGCCGCGGCCTTGATGAACTGCGGGCGCGCGCCCACCACGGTGATGATGGTCTTCACGCGGCCTTCTTCCCGACCGCCGAGCGCACCGCCCGGTAGGCCCCGCGCGCCGCGAGGTAGAAGCGCGAGTTGAACATGTTGGGGTAGTCCTCGTAGCGCTTCGGCGGAGCGCGCATGATCTCCTCGAAGCTCGCCTCGGTGAGGCCCAGCTTCTTGATCACGTACTCGCGATCGTCCTGCTCGAGCTGCGGCGTTGCGTACGGGGGCTTCGCGATCTCGGCGAGCGCCTGGTCGCGCGTGAGCTGCCCGGCGAGCACCTGGTTCGAGAGGTGCGCGCGGCGTTTGTCGAAGCCGAACTTCCTCGGGAGAATCGAGGCCTGGAAGAAGCGCGTGTAGACCGACTCGTGGTGCTTGCCGCCGTAGTCGCGCCAGCCCAGTTCCTTCTGCAGCACGTCGATCGCCTTCTGCCGCGAGTAGTCGACGAAGTTGAGGATGTTGAAGCTGCTGCGCTCGGCCGTCAGCCGGTACCGCACGTAGTTGGGGAACGCGAGGTGCGGGAAGTCCTTCAGGGGTCGCGTGCCGAACCGGGCCTGCACGTGGCGGATGTAGCGCCAGTCGAAGTGGCCCTGGCTCCACGCCGGCGGCAGCACCAGCTCGGTCGCCTTGTTGTACCCGAGCACCAGGTGGCCGATGCCCTTGCTCCACGCCGTCTGGAAGACCGTCGAGACGATGGCGTGGTCGGTGGGGATTTCCGAATCAGGCGTGCTCGCCTTCAAGAACGACACCTGCAGGTCGCGAAACTCTTCCCAGTCGAGCACGCGCGTGTAGAGCTCGACGCCCAGCTTCTCGAGCGCGCGGTGGATGTTGCCGACCGAGATCTCCGAGTTCCAGCCGTTGTCGAGGTGCACCGCGAGCGGCCGCAGCCCGTACTGCCTGGCGAGCCACACCACGTAGGTGCTGTCGACGCCGCCGCTGATGCCCGCCACGCAGTCGTACGGCTTGCCCTTGCCCGCCTTCTTGATGCGCTCCAGGCCCTCTTCAAGCTCGAGCTCGCGGCGCTTCACGTCGACCGGCTCGCGGCCGAGCACGTCGTCGTAGGTGTGGCAGTGGTGACACACGCCCTGCGCGTCGAACCGGATGTCCGGGTCGCTCGTGTCCATGATGCAGCGTTCGCAGAGGCGGTAGGTCGTCACGGTCGCGGGGGGTACCACATCAATGGGGGTGGGCGCGCAGCCAGCTCTCCAGCATCCACAGGCTCCAGAAGTGCAGCCCGAGGTCGCGCCGCTTCGCCTCGTGCGCGGCGAGCAGGCCCTCGAGCGCGTCACGTCGAATGAAGGCGTGCAGCTGCGCGCCCTCGCCGAGCAGCCGATCGCGAATCACGTCTTTCAACTCGTCGCGGAACCACGCGCCCAGCGGCACGCCGAAGCCCATCTTCTTGCGGGTGAGGATCGGCTCGGGAATCAGGTCGCCGAGCGCCTGCTTCAAGATCCACTTGAAGGTGGTGCCGTGGAGCTTGAACGGTCCGCCGAGCGTGCTCGCGAAGTCCATCAGCGCGGTGTCGAGGAAAGGCGCGCGCGTCTCGAGGCTCGCCGCCATCGACGCCCGGTCCATCTTCACGTTCAGGTCGTCGAGCAGGTACGTGCGCGCGTTGAGGTAGAGCACGCGGTTGAGCACGTCGAGCTGCTTCGTCTTCGCGTCGAGCCGCGCGTACGAGTCGCCGAGCACGGGAGCCGTCGCGTACGCGGCGTACTCGGGCACCAGCAGCTCCTTGAGCTCGCGCGCGTTGAACAGCGAGACCCAGTTGCGCAGGCGATCGGGCAGCGGCTGCGAGGCGTGCAGGGCGAAGCGGCGCGCCTTTTCCCAGGGGGAACCGTGCCGCTCACCGGCCGGCAACGGCTCGAGCACCGTGCGCGCCAACGAGCGCAGCGGCCGGGGAATGAACTCCGCACCGAGCGCGGCGGCGAAGCGCGGGTAGCCACAGAAGACCTCGTCGCCGCCATCGCCGGTCAGCGCCACCGTCACCTTCTGCCGCGTGAGCCGCGAGACGATCGCGGTGGGAATGGCCGACGAGTCGCCGAACGGCTCGTCGTAGTGCCACGCCAGCTTCTCGATCAGCTCGAAGCTCTCGGGCTTCACCTTGAACTCGGTGTGCTCGGTCTCGTACCGCTCGGCGACGAGGCGCGCGTAGGCGGTCTCGTCCCACTGCGGGTGGCCCTCGAAGCCGATGGAGAACGTCTTCACCTTCGCGCTCGACTCGCGCGCCATCGCCGCGACGATGAGCGTGGAGTCGATGCCGCCCGACAAGAACGCGCCCAACGGCACGTCGGACATCAGGCGCTTCTTCACCGCGGCGAAGAAGAGCGAGCGCACCCGTTCCTTCGCCTCGGGCAGCGACACGTCACGCGCGCGCTCGAGCGAGAAGTCCCAGTACTGGCGCGCGACCGGCGCCTTGCCGCGCTGGAAGACCTCCACCGTCGCGGGGAAGACCTTGCGAATGCGCGCCCAGAAGGTGCGCGGCGTGGGCACGTAGCCGTGCGAGAGGAACTGCGTCACCGCCTCGGGCCACATGCGCGTGTCGAGCCCGGGGTGCGCGAGAATCGCCTTCACCTCGCTCGCGAACACCACCCGCTCGCCGTCTTCGTAGACGTAGAGCGGCTTCTTGCCGGTGCGATCGCGCGCGAGCGTCAGGGTGCGGGTTGACGGTTCCCAGAGCGCGATCGCGAACATGCCGTCGAGCCGCTCGATGGCGTGGGGCCCCCAGCGCCGGAACGCCGCGAGAATGACCTCGGTGTCGCCGCGCGTCTTGAAGACGTCGCCCAGCGCCTCGAGCTCCTTGCGCAGCTCGAGGAAGTTGTAGATCTCACCGTTGAAGACGACCCACGCGCCGCCGTCGTGCGACACCATCGGCTGGGCCGCCTCGGGGGAGAGGTCGATGATCGCCAGCCGCCGGTGCACGAACCCCGCACCCTCGAAGACCTGCACGCCCTGGCCGTCGGGGCCCCGGTGCGCGATGCGCTGACCCATCTCGGCCAGCAGCGCGGTCGAAGGCCGCCTGTCGTCGGCGTAGACCACCCCGGCAATCCCACACATCGACCGTCGTCCTCCGTTGCCCGCTGCTCGTACCCCGTAAGGGGGCGACAATTCACACCCGGCGAGAGCGGCCGGGCTGTACCACACGGCTGTGGGCTTGGGCGTGAATGGGCAGCAGTGCTATGGGCACTCGCTCGAAGCGGGGGCGTGGTGCACGAGTTGACCGAAGTCGCGGAGGTCGAGAACCCACGCCGGCCGGCGCCGCCTGAACGTGTGCCCATGTGGCCGCTCGTCGCCGCGATGGTGGTGGGCGCGGCCCTGCTGGGAACGCTGCGCCAGCTCGACTACTCGACGAGCACCATCTTCCGCACCGACGACGCGCTCGTTTCTGCCCCGCCCCCGGCGTCGACGATGGGCGGCGCCCGGTGGGATTTCGACGCCTATCGAACCGCACCGTCACTCCAGGCCTTTCGAGACGCCTTTGAGCCCCGCTGTCGCACGCTCGCGGGCGTCGAAGCGGCGCGCTGCGTGACGACCCTCCTCCTCGAGCGCAGCCCGCATGGCGCTGGCGACGGGGAGTTCGTCGACGCGAACTTCGATCCCGCCGCGGCCGTGACCTCGCATCTTGCCGGTGCTCCCGGGCTGTGCACGGCACGCAGCGCGATGGCCGCGACGGCGTTGCTGGCGATGGGCGTGCCCGCGCGGGTCGTGCAGCTGCTGCCGACAGACGGCGCGGGGCACAACGTGCTCGAGGTGTACGACGCGCAGCGCGGCTGGGTGCTCTTCGATCCCCTCTTCGACTCGTCGTACCTCGTCGGTGGCCAATACACGTCAGCGCTCGGCGTCTCGGCCGCCGCGGGCGACGTGAGCTGGCGGCGGCCCCATGATGGTGCGCCCGACCCGAACGCGTTTGCAGGCGCGACGGTGCAGTACCCCGAGCCCTGGCTCTACACGCGCGTCGGCGAGAAGTGCGCCACCTGGCCCTTCCGCGGCTGCTACGCGCAAGTGGGGCCGACGCAGTTCCGCTACGGGCCGGCGCAGCGGCTGACCTTCTTCGGCATCATCGCCTGCGGCCTCTTCGCGGCGCTGTGGACGGCGCGCCTCGCGTGGTCCCGGTGGAGGGTGGCGACGCAGTGAAGCGGCTGCTGTACCTCACCGCCGACGGCGTGCTCGAAGCGCTCGGCTTCTCCCAGGTCGTGCGCGTCATCGAGGCGCTCGCGAAGCGGGGCTGGCAGTACGAGCTCTTCTCCCTCGAGAAGCCGAAGGACCTCGAGCGCACCGCGCGGGTCCGCGAAGTGCGTGAACGCCTCGCGCGCGCGGGCATCGAGTGGCGCTACGAGCCGTGGGCGGTCGGCGGCAGCGGTCGAGACGCGGTGCAGAACGAGCTGGCGCTGATCCGCTTCGCGCTGCAGCGCGCCCGGCGCGGAGGGCTCGACGCGATTCATGCCCGCGCCTACCACGGGGCGGTCGCGGCCTTCGCGTGCAAGTCGGCCTACGGCACGCCGTACCTCTTCGACACGCGCTCGTACTGGTTCGACGAGCGCCTTGAAGAAGGCCGCTGGTTCACCTCTCCGGTCCGGCTCGGCCTCGCGCGCGGCGTCGAGCACCAGCTCTTCGCGCAAGCCGCGGGCGTGGTGACGCTGACCGAGCTGCAGGCCGATGACGTGCGCCAGGGCGCGTTCGGCCCCAACGGCGCCCGCCCGGTGCAATGCATCACCACCACCGCCGACTTCGACGACTTCGTGCGCAAGCCGCTCGCGGAGCTCCGTCGCGTGCCGGGTGCCCTCGTCGAGCAACTCCGCGGCCGCCGCGTGCTGGGCATCGTCGGCTCGCTGAACCGCTCGTACCTGGTGAAGGAAACGCTCGAGCTCATTCGCCTCGTGCAACAGCGAGATCCCCGCGCGTGGCTGCTGGTGCTGAGCGCGCAGCAGGCCGAGTACGAGGCGGCGGCGCGCGCGGCTGGCCTGCCGCTCGATCGCCTGACCGTCACCCGCGCCGACCACGACGCGATGCCCGAGTACCTCTCGCTGCTCGACTGGAGCCCGCTGCTGCTGCAGCCAGCCAGCCGCGCCAAGCGCGCGTCGATGCCCACCAAGCTGGCCGAGTTCTTCGCGTGCGGCGTGCGGCCGGCGCAGTTTGGCTGCAGCTCCGAAGTCAGTGACTGGGTGCGGCGCGCGGGCACCGGCGTGGTGCTGCCATCGGTCGAGCCCGGTGAGCTCGCGCGCGCGGCCGACGTCATCGCCGCGTCGACGCGGGACGAAGCGGCGCTGCAGGCTGGGCGCGAGCGGGCGGCCGAGCACTTCTCGCTGGCCTCGGGCACCGACAAGTACGATGCAGTGCTGCGCCAGATGGCGAGGCTTCCATGACCATTCCCTTCCTCTCGCTCACCGCTGCGACGGCTGAGCTCCGTGCAGAGCTCGACGAGGCCATCGGGCGCGTCGTCTCGTCCGGCCACTACATCGGCGGGCCGGAGGTCGAAGCCTTCGAGCAGGAGTTCGCCCAGTTCGTCGGCGCGCGGCACTGCATCGGCGTGGGCAACGGGCTCGACGCCATCACCCTCTCGCTCATCGCCGCCGAGCTCCCGCGCGGGTCGAAGGTGCTCGTGCCGTCGAACACCTTCATCGCCACCTGGCTCGGTGCCTCGCACGCGGGGCTGGTGCCAGTGCCCGTCGAGCCCGACTGGCGCACGCACGTGGTGACCGCCGAGGCGTTCGCCGCGGCGAGCACCCGCGACGTCTCGGCGTGGCTGCCGGTGCACCTCTACGGCCTCCCCTTCGACTCCGTGGCGATGCGGGCCGCGGCGCGCGACGCACGGGTGCTGTTGGTCGAAGACGCCGCGCAGGTCCACGGCGCGACCGTGGGCGGCACCCGCGTCGGTGGCCATGGTTCGACCGCGACGTGGAGCTTCTACCCGGGCAAGAACCTCGGCGCGCTCGGCGACGCGGGCGCGGTGACGACCAACGATGACGCGCTGGCCGAGGCGCTGCGCCTGCTCCGCAACTACGGCTCGGCGATCAAGTACGAGCATCTGCGCATCGGGTTCAACTCGCGGCTCGATCCCCTGCAGGCGGCGGCGCTGCGCGTTCGCTTGCGTCACCTCGAGCGGTGGAACGCGCGCCGCGACGCGGTGGCGCGCCTGTACCTGCGCGAGCTGGCCGGCGTCGGCGACCTCCGCTTGCCGCACACGCCAGAAGGGCGCACGCACGCCTGGCACCTCTTCGTCGTGCGCACCGCCCAGCGCGACGCGCTCCGCGCTCACCTCGACGCCGCGGGCATCACCTCGCTCATCCACTACCCCACGCCGCCGCACCAGCAGCGCGCCTACCTCGGGCAGGTCGCGCCGGCGGGGCTCGAGGAAACCGAGCGCTGTGCCCGAGAGGTACTCAGCCTGCCGATCGGCCCGCACCTGTCGCTCGACGACGCGGGCCAGGTCGTCGCGGCGGTGCGAGCGTTCTTCACGGCACGCCGCTGATCTCTCCGTCGCCGCCGGGCGCTCCCGCGCCCGCGAGGCCCGTGCCCGCTGCGCCGCCCCCGACGAACAGGTTGCCGCGGCTCATCACCATCGCGCCGCCGTTGGCGCTGCCGACCACGATGCGGCCGCCACCACCACCACCGCCGCCGCCGGCGCGCGTGGTGATGCCGCCGCCGACGCCGCTGCCTCCGCGCCCACCGTTCGCCGAGATCGTCGCGCGGTTCTCGAACACGTTGACGAGGAAGCGCCACGTGCCGCCCGCGCCGCCGCCTCCGCCGCCGGCATGCGACTGACCACCCGACGGCGTCACGCCCCCCGCGCCGTCGGCGCTCAAGATGCCGCGGTTGACGAAGGTGTCGGCCGTGACGCGCACGATGCCGCCGCCGTGGCCGCCTGCGCCCTGGCACGCCTCGGGCGCGTAGCTGACGAGGAAGGATCCCGACGAGCCGCCGCCGCCGCCGCCGAAGTCGGCCGTCCACTCTGCGCCGCCGCCGAGCCCGCCGGTGGTGAACGCCAGCCCGTCGAAGCCCGAGGCGCCGCGGCCACCTTCACCCGCGTTCGCGCCGCCGCCACCGCCGGCCAGCGCGCCGCCACCGCCTCCGCCCGACAGCAACCCGGGCGTCGCGAGGCTGCACGAGCAGTCGCACCCGTTGAGCCCGCTCACCGCCATCGCGCCGCCGGCGCCCGTCTTTGACTGGGTGATCAGCGGACCGCATGCGCCGCCCCGCCCACCCGCGCCGCCGCGCGCCCCACCCGAGGCGCCACCCACGCCGGTCGAGGTCGCGGTCGCGCACGCCGGAGAGCCACCTGCCGAATACGCCGCAGCCTGCGGCGCCTGCGCGTACCACTTGGCGTCCTGCCCGACGCGCACCGTCGCGGCGGAGGTGATGGTCGCGTCGCTCGCGAGCAACACCGACTGGTCGACGAACGAGATGTCTCCGCGGCTCTCGATGCTCGCGCGCGCGCCGAGCGTCACCAGGCCGTTCACCTCGACGCGCAGCCAGCCGGTGGTCTTGAGCGTCATCGCCTCGGGCACGATGAGCGAGCCCGCGGTCGAAACGAGGAGACAGTCGAACTGCGCGGTGGTGCCGCTCAATGTCGTCTCCGCGCGCGTGATGGTGGTGATCACCGGCGCGTCACACCCGTCCCACAACCCCTCGCTGCAGACCTCGACCCCCGGCCCGCACGCGTTCGCGCACGAGCGCCGCAGCCCGTCGACTACGCCATCGCAGTCGTCATCACGCGCGTTGCACGACTCCTCCGCGCCAGGGTGCGCCTCCGCGCGCGAATCGTCGCAGTCGCCCGGCACCGCGACGAAGCCCGCGGCCGGCGTCTGGCAGACCTGCACGGCGTTCGACGGGTCTCCGAACCCATCGCCGTCTGCGTCGCGGTACCAGGTCTCCTTCACGCCCTCGTCGATCTGCCCGTTGCAGTCGTTGTCGCGGGAGTCGCAGACCTCGGCGTGGCCCGGCCACGTCGTCGGGTCGGTGTCGTTGCAGTCACCCCCGCGCGCCACGTAGCCAGCCGGCGCAAGACACCGCGTGAGCGAGAGCCCGGTGTTGCCGAAGCCGTCGCCGTCCTGGTCGGCGAACCAGTGCGTCACCACGCCCTCGTCGATCTCCCCGTTGCAGTCGTTGTCGCGCCCGTCGCACACCTCGTTCGCACCGGGAAAGCGCATCGGGTCGGCGTCGTCACAGTCGGCGCAGCTCGCGCCGTCTTCGTCGGCATCGGGGCACCCGCAGCGCCCGGGGCCCACCACGCCACAGCGCGAACCGTCGCCGCATTCCGAGTCGCTCGAACACGGGCGACAGCTGCCACCCAGGCACACCAAGCCATCACAGTCGGCCGACGTCACGCAGCGATCGACCAACGGGGTGGAGCTGCACGCGGACAACAGGATCGTCGAGAGGGCGAGGGCGGAGCGGCGCATGCTTGATGCGTAAGCGCGCGCGTGGCGATGCTCAGCGCGTCAAACCACCAACGCACCCGGCATCATTCGCCCATCAACGCCTTCATCGCCTTCTCCATCTCTTCCATCGCCTTCGGGTCGAAGCTCCCCGACTTCCCGCCGCCGTTCTGCAGCTGGTTCATCATGCCCTCGAGATCCGGCGCCGACCCCACGTCCTCATCGCCGTGCGTCTCGTCCCACCAGTGCTTCTTGAGCTCGGCGATCTTCTTCGCCTGCGACGCGTTCTGCTTCGCCAGCAACTCGTGGAACGTCTTCGAGCTGACGTACTTGTACCGGTTCTGCTCGACGTACGTCTTCAGCGCCTTGAACCACGCCACGTCGCCCACCAGCTTGCGCTCTTCCTCGAACAGCAGCGGCGCCTTGCCGTACACCAGCGCCGCGTACTCGCGGCTCGAGCTGAACTCCTCGGTCGGCCGCGCCGCCACGCCGTCCTCGCCACCGAGCATGCGGTGCAGCTGGTAGCTCGCCTTGAGCTGCCCCTCGCGCACCTCGTCGGCCGCCGCCTTGCCCTGCGTGTTCTCGAGCACCAGCAGCGCCAGGTGCTGCGTCAGCGGCTCGTCGGCCACCGGGTCGTCGACCGGGTTCGACCCCACCAGCATCGCTGACCACTGGTGCGCCACCTCGTGCGCGATGGTGAAGCGCAGCGTGCTCTTCATCAGCGCGTTGATCTGCGGCCCCATCATCGCCAGCGCCAGCTGCGCCTGCTGCCCGCTGAGCCCGAGCGCCTCCAGCGGGTTCGCGCTGCCCGACAACATCGTCGAGCTCGCGGTGATGAGCCCGGGGAACTCCATGCCGCCCGCGCCGTTGACGAGGTGCATCTCCACCACGCGCAGCGTCTTGTACGGGTAGGGCGAGAGCTTCTCTTCGAGCACCCGCAGCGCGTCGGCCGCGTCGTCGAGCACCTGCTTCGCGTCGCCCGGCTTGGGCGCCAACAGCACCGCCTCGATCTCCACGTCACCCAACCGCCGCGTCTCGACGGTCGGTGACTTGAGCAACAACAGCGGCAGCTCGCGCGCGCCGACCACCCCGTACGCGAAGCGCACCTGCCGCTCGCCCGTCGGCACCTCACCCATCGCCAGCCCGTTGGCGACCACCCGCCACCGCGTCGGCACCGTCACGCTCGCCACGATGGTCGAGGGGTCGCTCGTGCCGAAGTCGCCCATGCCCGTCGGCCCCGACATCGGCTGCCCGAGCGGAGTCGCCGGGATCATCGGAATCAGCCCCACCAGCGACACCATGTCGTCACTCGCCGCGAACGCGCCGTAGTCGCCCGCTGGCCCGTCGTTCGAGAGCGCCGTCAGCGAGCCCGCCGACTTCGGCAGCTTCGGAATCTTCGCCTTCAGCTCGAAGTCGAGCGTCACCGTCTCCCCCGGCTTCATCGGAGGGTCGAGCACCACCTGGTACAGCGACGGCTCGGGCTGGTTGACCTTGAGCTGGCCGCCGCCGATCACCCGCCCGTTGCTCAACGTCACCGCGCCGCCGTGCGCCGCGTTCGGCACCACCCGCAGCAACACCTCCGCGCCGCCGCTCTTCGACGTCACCGTCAGCGAGTACCGCCCCTTCACCTGCCGCTTGTCGACGTCGACCGTCAGGTCAGCCCGGTAGATCGGCATCGCGCCCACGTCGCCCACCGCCGCCTCGAGCCGCGCGCGCTCGCCGTTCCGCAGCGAGTTGAGCGCGATCTGCACCTCCGCGGGGAGGTCGGCCGCCGCCACCGACTGACACACCAGGACCGCTACCAGCGCCAGCGTTCGCACCCCCCGAGCCTACCTCCCGAACCGAGCGGTCACACCACTGCGCTGCCCCTTGTGACCCGAGGGCAATGAGGTACACGGCCCCCATGGCCGACTCGTCGCTGCTGGGCCCCCTCGACGTCACGAAGACCCTCACCGGCAAGCGTGTGCTCTTCGCCGGCGCCACCGGCTTCGTCGGCAAGGTCTCGTTGTCGATGCTGCTCCACCACTACGGCGACGTCCTCGCGCACGTCTTCGTGCTGGTGCGCAAGGGCTCGAGCAAGAACGCCGAGACCCGCTTCTACGAGAAGGTCGCCACCAGCGAGCCCTTCGAGCCCCTGCGCGAGAAGCACGGCGGCGAGGCGGGCGCCATCGCGTGGCTCAAGCAGAAGTGCACCATCCTCGACGGCGACATCACCGACCCGTGGATGGGCATGGACGAGGCGAAGGCCCGCGCGCTCAAGGGCCAGCTCGACGTGGTCATCAACTGCGCCGGCCTCGTCAGCTTCAACCCGTCGCTCGAGGTCGGCCTCAACGTCAACACCCACGGCGTGAAGTTCCTCGTCGAGGCGTGCCTCCATTGGGACGTGCCGCTCGTGCACATGTCGACCGCCTTCGTGGCCGGCAATCGCAGCGGCCTGGTGTTCGAAGACGAAGAGGTCGTCGGCTACTTCCCCCGCCGCGACGAGCTCGACGGCCGCGACTTCAGCCTCGAGCAGGAACTCGCCGACGCCGAGAAGATCGTCGCCCGCCTGCGCGAACAGGCCGACGACAAGGCGCTCGCCTCGACCTTCCGCGAGAAGGCGCTGGAGCGCTTGAAGGAAGAGGGCCGCGACCACAACGACGAGAAGACCCTGCGCCTCGCCGTCGGCCGCGAGCGCAAGCTGTGGCTCACCACCCGCCTCGTCGAGGCCGGCATGGAGCGCGCCAAGCACTGGGGCTGGCCCAACACGTACACGTACACCAAGTCGCTCGGCGAGCAGGTCATCGCCGCGACGCCCGGCCTCCGCTACGCCATCGTGCGCCCGTCGATCGTCGAGAGCGCCCAGCGCTTCCCGTTCCCCGGGTGGAACGAGGGCTTCACCACCTCGGCGCCCATCATCTACGCGCTCATCAAGGGCCAGAGCGCGCTGCCCGCCAGCGACAAGGCCGTGCTCGACATGATCCCCGTCGACCAGGTCTCGGGCTCGCTCATCGCCATCACCGCGCAGCAGCTGCGCACCAGCGAGCGGCGCGTGTACCAGCAGGCCACCGGCGACAGCTCCCCCTTCATCGCGCAGCGCTCGGTCGAGCTGGTCGGCCTCTACAAGCGCCGCCGCTGGCGCAACAAGGACACCGGCAACCAGACCCTCAACGAGCTCAAGTCGCGCATCGAGCCCAAGCCGCTGAGCAAGGCGGTCTTCGACTTCACCAACTCGCCCTTCTTCAGCAAGGGCGCGAAGTGGCTCAACGAGCAGATCGACGAGCGCCGGCCGAAGTGGGGCGCCCCGAAGGTCAACGCGCTGCTCGACAAGGCGAAGGTGCAGCTCGAAGAGGTCGCGCAGCAGGCCGACGGCGTGAACATGATCGTCGACCTGTTCCTCCCGTTCATCTGGGAGAACCGGTACATCTTCCGCTGCGACAACACGCGCTCGCTCTACGTCGGCATGCCCGCGCACGACCGCGCGAAGATCGACTGGAACCCCGAGGCGCTCGACTGGCGCACGTACTTCCTCGAGACCCACATCCCCGGCCTCGAGAAGTGGGTCTTCCCGGGCCTCGACGAGGAGACCGAGAAGCGCAAGGTGGTGCACGCCTACCGCGACCTGCTCGAGCTGCTCGACGCCAGCACGCACCAGTGGCGCCACCGCGTCGCCTTCCGCTTCTTCGAGGGCGACCGCGTGCAGCGCTTCACGTACGGCGAGGTGCACCGCTACGCCGCGCGCGTCGGCAGCGCCCTGCTCGCCAAGGGGCTCCAGCCGCAAGACCGCGTGATGATCGTCGGCGAGAACCGGCCGGAGTGGTCGATCTCCTTCTTCGGCATCTTGCGCGCCGGCTGCACCGCGGTGCCCGTCGACAAGGAAATCAGCGAGGCGGAGATCGTCAACATCGCCCGCCGCAGCGAAGCCAAGGTGTGCCTCGTCACCGACGCCATGCTCGAGAAGCACCCGAAGCTCGAGCACGCGCTCGCGGCCGCGGGCCTGGGCATTCGCGTCATGGGCCTGGGTGAAGCGTTCGCCGGAGACCCGCTCTCGAAGGACGGCCTGGGCCCCGTGAAGAAGGGCGCCGCGCCCGACGACGTGGCCTCGCTGCTGTTCACCTCGGGCACCACCGGCAGCCCCAAGGGCGTGATGCTCACGCACCGCAACTTCACCGCGCTGGTCAGCAAGCTCGCCGGCGCGTTCGACATCGGGCTGGGAGACGGCGTGCTCTCGGTGCTCCCGCTGCACCACACCTTCGAGTTCAGCGCCGGCTTCCTCACCCCGTTCTCACAGGGCGCCGAGATCGCCTACCTCGACGAGCTCACCGCCGACCGCATCGGCGACGTGCTCGAGGGCGGCGACATCACCGGCATGGTCGGCGTGCCCGCGCTCTGGCAGCTCTTCCACCGCAAGATCACGCAGGAATTCGCGAGCCAGCCCCGCTTCGTCGAAGAGGCGATGAAGGGCCTGATGAAGATCAACGCCGAGCTGCGCAACCGGCAGGGCTTGAACCTCGGCAAGCTCCTCTTCTGGCCGATTCACCGGAAGTTCGGCGGCAAGATCAAGTTCCTCATCTCGGGCGGCTCGGCGCTGCCCGACGACGTGCACAAGGCCTTCCACGCGCTCGGCTTCACGCTCGACGAGGGCTACGGCCTCACCGAGGCGGCGCCCGTGCTCACCGTCACGCGCGCGGGCCACAAGCGCCTGCCCGGCACCGTCGGCAAGGCGCTGCCCGGCGTCGAGCTGAAGATCCACGAGCCCGACGGAGAAGGCATCGGCGAGGTCATCGCCCGCGGCCCCAACGTGATGGCCGGCTACTTCCAGGACCGCGAGAGCACCGACGCCATCTTGAAGGCCGGCTGGCTCCACACCGGCGACCTCGGGCGGCTCGACGGCGAGGGCAACCTCTACCTCGTCGGCCGCAAGAAGGACGTCATCATCGATGCCAACGGGAAGAACGTGTACCCCGATGAGCTCGAGGAGCTCTACGCGAACCACCCGCACTTGAAGGAGCTGTGCGTGGTCGGCCTGCCCGACGAGAACGGCGGCGAGAAGGTCGCTTGCCTCGCGGTGCCCGACTACCGCGTGAAGGGTGAGCCTGACGCCCCCGAGCGCCCGCGCGAAGAGGTGCGCCGCGAGCTCGAAGAGCACTTCCGCGAGGTGTCGGGCGATCAGCCGTTCTACCGCCGCATCAAGGTGCTCCGCTTCACCGACCACGAGCTCACGCGCACCTCGACGCGCAAGGTGAAGCGCTCGCTCGTCATCGACGAGCTGAAGCGCCTGGAAAAGGCGGCGCACGCCGGCGACAAGGCCCGCAAGGACAAGGAAGACAACACCGACTGGCTCACGCAGCTGGTGGCCGACGTCATCCAGCGCGACGTGGCCGAGGTGAAGCCCGAGTCGCGCCTGCAGGTCGACCTCGGCTTCGACTCGCTGATGCTCACCGAGCTGTCCGCGGCGCTCGAGGCCTCGGGTGTGCCCGTCACCGCCGTCAGCGACCTCACCAAGATCGGCACGCTCGACGACCTGCGCCGCGTGGTCGCGAGCTCCGGCCGCAAGCCCGCCGCCGAGGTGCGCGCGCGCGAAATCACCCGCGAGGTCGCGCGCAAGGCCGACGAGTCGCTCGAGCTGAACCTGCCCGAGCCGCTCGCCAACGCCGGCCGCTTCGCGCTCAACGCCGGGCAGCGCGCGCTCTACCGCGGGCTCTTCGACGTGAAGGTGAAGGGCAAGGCCTTCATTCCGCAGAACCGCAACTTCCTCGTGGTCGCCAACCACGCCTCGCACCTCGACATGGGCCTGGTGAAGGTCGCGATGGGAGAGCAGGGCGAGCGGCTGGTGGCCCTCGCGGCGCGCGACTACTTCTTCGACTCGCCGCTCAAGCGCGCCTACTTCGAGAACTTCACCAACCTGATCCCCATGGATCGCTCGGGCTCGCTGCGCGAGTCGCTGCGGCTGGCGGGCGAGTCGCTCACCCAGGGCTTCAACCTGCTCATCTTCCCCGAGGGCACGCGCTCGCCGAACGGCGACCTGCAGGAATTCAAGCCGACCACCGGCTACCTCGCGCTCGGCTTCGACGTCGACATCTTGCCGGTGTACCTGCACGGCACGTACGACGCGCTGCCCAAGGGCTCGTGGTGGCCGCGCTTCGAAGACCTCGAGGTGCGCATCGGCCCGGTGCTGGAGATCGACGCCCTGCGCGCCAAGGTCTCGGGCCTCGCCAAGAGCGAGGGCTACCGGCTCGTCACGCGCATGGCCGAGGAATCGGTGCGCGCGCTCAAGGAAAACCGCACCGTGCGCCCCGAAGATCTGCAGGTGCCGGCGATCCCCACGCGAGATCGCCGCAGCGGGCGCGTCGACGACCAGGGACACAGGAAGGGTGAGTCGTGAACATTCTCGTCACCGG
This sequence comes from Myxococcaceae bacterium, assembly GCA_046351675.1. Classification (GTDB taxonomy): domain Bacteria; phylum Myxococcota; class Myxococcia; order Myxococcales; family Myxococcaceae; genus Archangium_A. The sequence goes on along the minus strand of JAXLYB010000001.1, from coordinate 1,312,816 downwards.
CGGCACCGGCTTCCTCGGCGCGCACCTCGTGCCGCTGCTCCGCGCGCAGGGCCACGCGTGCACGCTCATCTCGCGCAGCGCGCCGCCGAAGTCGTTCTTCGAGGGCCCGCACCCCGTGCGCCACGTGAAGGCCGACCTGAAGGACCGCGAGGCCGTGCGCGACGCGCTCAAGGGCGTCGAAGCCATCTTCCACCTCGCGGGCCTCGTCAGCTTCAAGAACGAAGACGGCCGCAAGATGTACGAGCTGCACGTCGACTGCACCCGCGAGCTCCTGCGCGACGTGCGCGCGCTGCAGACGAAGCCGCGCATCATCCTCGCGTCGACGTCGGGCACCATCGCCGTCTCGCGCGAGGAGCGCGTCGGCACCGAGGCCGACGACTACCCCATCGAGGTCGTCGGGCGCTGGCCGTACTACCTGTCGAAGATCTACGAAGAGAAGCTCGCGCTCGAGTTCTGCCGCCGCGAGCAGATTCCCCTCGTGGTGCTCAACCCCTCGCTCCTCATGGGCCCGGGCGACGACCGCTTGAGCTCCACGTGGACGGTCGTGAAGTTCCTCCAGCGCGACATTCCCGCGATGCCCGGCGGCGGCATGTGCTTCGTCGACGCGCGCGACGTCGCGCAGGCCGCGGTCAACGCGCTCACCCGCGGCGAGCTCTACGGCCGCCACCTGATGGGCGTGAACCTCTCGATGCACGACTTCTTCTCGCGCCTCGAGCGCCTCACCGGCGTGCGCAAGCCGATGGTGAAGCTGCCGAAGACGGCCAACATCCTCGGGGCGTACGCGCTCGAGGCGTTCGCCAAGTGGCGCGGCACCGACGTGCGCCTCGACCCGCAGGAAGTGGAGATCGGCGAGCACTGGTTCTGGTGTGACTCGCAGAAGGCCGAGCGAGATCTCGGCTTCGTCGCGCGCGACCCGTACGAGACGTTGCACGACACCGTGCACTACGTGATGGGCAAGCTGCCGCCCGGCGAGCTGCCCGGCTTGAAGGGCGAGCTCTTCGAGAAGAGGAACGCCTGACGTGGCGCGCCGCGCGGTGAAGGTGCGGCACCAGAGCTCGCGCGCCGGGTTGCAGCACTTCGGCTACGGGCTCTTCCGCTTCGCGCTCTACGGCTTCCTCGGCGTAGCGCTCGAGGTCTGCTTCTACAACCTGGTGCGCACCTTCCGCGGCGTGCCGGTCATCGGCTGGCTGTTCATGTTCGACTGGCGCGTCGACCCGTCGCTGCACCTCGGCGCCATGTGGGACGTGCCCGGCAAGTCGCTCTACGGCCAGTGCAGCCTGTGGATGTTCCCCGTCTACGCAGTGGCGTGCTTCAGCATCGAGTTCCTCTACCGCAAGCTGCCGCACGTGCACCTGGGGCTGCGCGCGCTCGCGTACGGCCTGAGCATCTTCGGGTGGGAATGCCTGTCGGGCTGGCTGCTGTACTGGGCGACCGGCCTCAAGGTCTGGTTCTACGCCGACGCCGGCAACTTCTTTCAGATGACCTCGTGGTTCATCTTGCCCATCTGGTGCATCACGGGCGTGCTGGTCGAATACATCTACCGCCAGCTGATGGATCCCGATCTCGTGAAGGCCATCGAGACCGCGCACCTCGAGCCGGAATACCAGCAGCCGGCGAAGTGAATCAGGGTGCCGGAGCCGGCGCCTCGGGCGCAGGCGCGCCTTCGGTGCCTGGAGCGCCAGCCGCTTCAATCTTGTCGGTGGCCATGCCCAGCGTCTCCGCGCCCGCCTGCCGCGCGCCATCGAGCGCACCGACCAGCTTCGCGTAGTTCGTCTTGTCGTCAGCGGTGAAGAAGACGAGCTTGTCGCCCTTCTTCTTGCTGTTGAGCATCTTGGTCAGCTTCTCGACGTACACTTCCTGCGACGGCATCACGTCGAGGTTGATCTTCAGCTCGCCCGACTCCGCCACCGTCACCACCAGCTGGTCGGCCGGCACGTCGTCGATCTGCTCGAGCTTCTCGCTCTCGGGCACCTTCACCTCGATGTCCTTCTCGAGCAGCGGCGTGACGACCATGAAGATGATGAGGAGCACCAGCACCACGTCGACCATCGGCGTGATGTTGATGTCGCTGTTGAGCCCGCCTTGCGGCTTGACGGAGATCTTGCGGCGTTTCCGACTCATGGCCTGCTCGCCTTTCGTCGCCTCTCGCGGTCGCTCGAGTGCACTCCCGCGCTGCGCGCGGCCGTCTCGCAGGGACTCACTTCTTGATCTCCTCGACGCCGAGCGCGATCGACTTCGCGCCCGCCTTGCGCGCGAGGTTCATCACCCGCCGCACGTCTTCGAACACCAGCGAGCTGTCACCCTTGAGCAAGATGCGCTGACCGGGGTTCGACACGAGCTTCTTCTGCAGCTCGACCTCGAAGCCCTCGTCGTCGTACGCGTCGCTCTCGATGTAGATCTTCTTGTCGACGGTCACCGAGACGACGATCGGGTCTGACGCGCCTTTTCTCTCTTCGTCGACCTTGTTCGCCTTCGGCAGCTGCACGTCCTTGCCGCGCTGGAGCATGGGCGTGATCACCATGAAGATGATCAGCAGCACGAGCACCACGTCGACCATGGGCGTGACGTTGATCTCGGCCTTGATGCCTTTCCCACCGCCGACTGCCATTCCCATGGTCGGGCTCCGAAGAAGAGAGGGAAGGGTGGGTTACTTCGCGAAGTGCTTCGTCACGAGGTCGAGGAACTCGTTGCTCGACTCCGAGAGGTCGACCGAGCGCGCGTCGACCCAGCCCTGCAGGAAGTTGAACGCCATCACGGCGGGAATCGCGACGAGCAGGCCGAACGCGGTGGTGATCAGCGCTTCGGCGATACCGGCCGACACCGTGCCGAGGCCGCCCGAGCCCGAGTTCGCCATCTGCTGGAAGGAGTTCACGATGCCCATCGTGGTGCCGAGCAGGCCGACGAACGGCGCCGTCGAGCCCACCGTCGCGAGCACGCCCAGCCCGCGCTTGAAGCTCTGCACCTCGCGCGCGGCCTGGCGCTCGAGCGCGCGCGCCACCGAGTCGACCGCCACTTCCTTGTTCGCGGGCGCGAGCTTGAACGCGGTGAGGCCGGCGTTGATGGTGCGGCCGAGGTGGCCGACGTTGTCCTTGATGCCCGAGGCGGCCGCGGCCGCGACGTCACCGTTGGCCAGGAGCTTGGCCATCTTCTCGGCGAAGGCCACCGATTCCGAGCCAGACCGCATGTAGACGACGATTCGCTCGAACATCACCAGCAGGCTCGCCAGCGACATCAGCGACATCGTGATGACCACGAGCTTGGCGAACAAGCCCATCTGCGACCACAGGTGACCAAGTGAGAAGTCCATGGGCGGCGCTTCCTAATGCGGCCGGGTGCGACCGGCCAAGTTGGAAAATGAAACGGGTGGAAAATGAAAGCGGGGCGATTTCTCGCCCCGCGGGAAAAGCGCAGTGCCGTGTCGGTCTTCAGCGCGGCGGCTTGAACATGAAGTTCTGCACGTAGTCGATGCTGATTTCCTTGCCCTGGAAGGTGGCCGGCTTGCACCGCATGTTCGACATCGCGGCGAGCACCGACTCCGACAAGAAAGGCAGCGGCTTGATGACGCGGCAGTTCTTCACGCTGCCGTCCGCGAAGATGTTGCACTTCACGATCATCATGCCCTCGACGTGCGCCTCGAGCGCCTCGCGGTTCTTCTGGTAGAGGTCGGCGAAGATCGACTTGTCGCAGTCGGGGCGCGTCATGCCCTCGCCGAACGGCACCACGTCGGTGCCCAGCGAGCCACCCACCACGCCGCCCACCACGCCACCGACCACGCCGCCCGCGACGCCACCGGCCACGCCACCCTCGACGCCGCCTTCTTCACCGTCGTCGTCGTTCGTCTCCGCCGCCGGCTCCTCGGGCTTCTCGGCCTCGGGCGGCTTCTCGACGGGGATCTCCTTGGGCTGCACGAGCACGTCCTTGGGGATCTTCTTCTCGACCTTCTTCTCGGTCTTGGTCGACGACTTCTTCGGAGGCGGCGGAGGAGGCGGAGGAGGAGGCGGCGGCACCGCGGCGAAGAACTTCACCTCGGACACGTCCTCTTCGACCGGCGGCGGGCGCGTCGACAGGTAGACGACGAGGCCCACGAGGGCGACGTGCAGGCCGACCGAGATCAGCGTTCCCACGCCGAACCGGCTCTTCGGTACGTCACTCTGTTTCAGGACGGCGGCGAACATGATCGGGCGGGCCTCTTAGCAAGAAATCGTACCTGAAGTGCCGAGATGCGTTGACTGTGGGGTGGTCGTGTGTAGGGTGCGCGCCGCAATTCGGTTCCAATTCCTGGAGGGTCGCTTGCGTCCAACAACCTGGCTGTACCGAACGGCGCTGATCAGCGCTGCGTTCGTTTCTTCTCTGGCGTTTGCCCAGGGCACGGCAGTCATCACGGGTACCGTGACTGACGCCGCGACTGGCAAGCCTGTTCCTGACGTGGTGATCACTGCGACCTCGCCTTCTCACCAGGGCGAAGAGGTGGTCGTCACCGACGCCGCCGGCCTGTACCGGCTGCCGCAGCTGCCTTCCGGCATCTACACCCTGAAGCTCGAGAAGGAATCGTTCAAGCCCTACTCGCGCACCGACATCAACGTCCGCACCGATCGCACCGTGCGCGTCAACATCCAGCTCCAGCCTGAGGCCGTGCAGGGCGACACCGTCGTCGTCGTCGGCCGCGCGCCGACCGTCGACGTCGGCTCGACCACCACCGGCATCACGGTGGGCAAGGACTTCATCAACAACATCGCCTTCATTCAGCCCAACGGCTCCGGCGTGCGCTCGTTCGAGTCGCTCGCGGCCGTCGCGCCGCAGGTCATCGCCGATGACTACGGCTACGGCTTCTCCGGCGCTCAGTCGCCTGAGAACCTCTACCTCGTCGACGGCGTGTCGGTGTCCGACCCGGCCTTCGGCACCAACGGCGCCCAGTTCCCGCTCGACTTCGTCGAAGAGGCGAACGTCATCACCGGCGGCTACCAGGCCGAGTACGGCCGCGCCACGGGCGGCGTGCTCAACGTCGTCACCAAGTCGGGCAGCAACGAGTTCCACGGCAGCGTGTGGGGCAACTGGACGCCCGGCCTGCTCACCGGCGTGAGCAAGCCCATCCAGAACCGCACCTCGGTCATCCAGACCCAGGGCCGCCTCTGGAACACCGTCGACTTCGGCGCCGAAGTCGGTGGCCCCATCTTGAAGGACCGCTTGTGGTTCTTCGTCGGCTTCGCCCCGTCGTTCGTGCGTACGCAGACCACGCGCTCGCTCTATCGCTTCGACGACGCGACCGACCCCGACACCACCCGCACGCTCCTCGCCGGCTCGGAACAGAAGCGCCTCGAAGACTCGCGCGCCTTCTCGTACATCGCCAAGCTGACCTTCCTCATCAACAGCGACAACAACATCGCGTTGACGGTGCAGGGCACGCCCTCGCAGTCGATCACCCCGTTCTCGTTCAGCGAGCGCCGCAAGGTCGGCTCGTGGAACGGCGGCGTGAACGGCCAGAACGACACCAGCACCGTGTCGCTGCGCTACCAGGGCGGCTTCCTCGACAAGCACCTCCTCGTCGACATCAGCGGCGGTTGGTTCCGCATTCGCAACTCGGCGCTGCCGAACGACGGCTCGGGCTTCGACTTCAACCCGGGTGACCCGACGGCCGCCGGCACCCCCGCGGTCATCTACCGCCGCACCAACCCGCGCCCGATCTCGCAGTTCGAGACCCTCACCCCCGAGGCGCTGACCCAGTGCTCGACGCTGCCCGACGGCACCACGGCCACCGCGGCCCAGTCGGCGGCGATGTGCCCGGCGACCGGCAACGGCTCGACCTACGCCATCGGCGGCTTCGGCTTCATGCAGGAAGCCACCCTCGACCGCATCTCGGCCAAGGGCTCCGTCACGTTCCTCACCCAGGCCCTCGGTCACCACATCTTCAAGGCCGGCGCCGACTACGAGCACATCATCTACAACCTGAAGAAGGCCTACTCCGGCGCGACGATGCTCCGTGAGAACACGGCTGGCTCGTCGTTCAGCGACTACCGCCAGTACGGCTACTTCACGGCGCCCGACGAGGCGACCCGCCAGAACGTCATCATCTCGACCCCCACGTCGAACGGCATGGCCGCCTTCATCCAGGACAGCTGGTCGATCATGGACCTGGTGACCCTGAACCTCGGCCTCCGCTACGAGAACCAGCAGCTGGTCGCCAGCGACGGCTCGCTGGGCATGACGCTCAACAACATGCTCTCGCCCCGCGTCGGCCTCATCTACGACTTCACGCAGCAGGGCCGCAGCAAGCTCTTCGCGAACTACTCGCGCTTCTACGAGTCGGTCCCGATGGACATCGCCGACCGCGCGCTGACGGGTGAGAACCAGTACCAGTTCAACCACCGCCGCCGTCCGGGCGACCCGCTCGCGCAGCCCGGCAACCCCGGCTGTGACCCGCTCGCCGACATCGCGCAGGCCAGCAAGGAATGCCTCGACCCGCGCAACACCGCGCAGATCAACGCGGTCAACGGCGGCGACTACGACCCCAACGCGTCGGGCCTCCAGACGGGCGCCGGCAAGACCCCGGTCGACCCGAACATGCTCCCGCAGAGCTCGGACGAGATCGTGGTCGGTGGCGAGTACGAGATCATCGCCGACGGCCGCCTCGGTGCGACCTACACCAAGCGCTGGATGAACCGCGTGGTGGAAGACATGTCGATCGACGAAGCGTCGACCTACTTCCTCGGCAACCCGGGTTACGGCCTGGCGTCGAGCTTCCCCAAGGCCGTTCGCGACTACGACGCCGTCAGCGTCTACTTCAACAAGGCCTTCAGCGACGGTTGGCAGGGCCAGGTCAGCTACACGTTCAGCTCGCTGCGCGGTAACTACAACGGCCTCTTCCGTCCGGAGACCGGCCAGCTCGACCCGAATATCAACTCTGACTTCGACCTCGTGTCGCTGCTGCCCAACCGCACGGGCCCGCTCGACGCCGACCGCAACCACTTCATCAAGGCCTACGCCGCGAAGGAGTTCCAGATCGGTTCGAGCTTCTCGATCGTCGCCGGCCTGACCTACGAGGGTCGTTCGGGCGCGCCGATCAACTACTACGGCAGCCACCCGCTCTACGGCGCTGACGAAGTGTTCGTGCTCCCGCGCGGCGCGGGCGGCCGTCTGCCCTGGCGTCACTCGATCAACGCCAAGCTCGGCCTCAACTACCGCATCACCAAGGACAACGTCGTCAGCTTCACCACCGACGTGTTCAACATGTTCAACTTCCAGGCGGTCACGGGCGTCGACCAGACTCTCACCAACAGCGACGTGCTCCCGTTCCAGACCAACGACAAGGACCCGCAGAAGGCGGCCTGCCTCGCTGGCAACAGCCAGCCGCAGTGCACCGGCGACAACACGGCGATCCTCACGTCGAGCAAGGACATGAGCGGCAACCTCATCCCGCTCACCCGCTCCGAGCTGAACTCCAACTTCAAGCAGCCGACGAGCTACCAGGCGCCCATCTCGGTGCGCTTCGGTATCCGCTTCAGCTTCTGATCAGGAAAGAGAGAAATCACCATGAACTCCAAGTTCCGTACGACACTCATGGGCCTGGTCGGAGCGGTTGCCGGCTTTGCTCTTCAGGGCTGCTTCACGCCCCAGCCGCTGCCTGAATGCAGCGTCACCATCACCAGCGCGGCGCTGGGGCTGGCGCCGTACTTCGTGGTCCTCACCAAGGAGAGCGCGAACGGCACCTGCGGCGACATGAAGTCGATGCAGATCGGCCTGCAGCGCTACCGCACCAAGGCCAGCGGCGGCGCCTTCACCCTCGCGGTGAAGGCCTCGCCGGTCGTCGACCCGTACCTCGGTTACGTCTACTCGGCGAACCAGGACCCGGCGAACGACTGCGTCAACGAAGACGACTGCCAGGGCGCGGCTGACCCGGCCGCCACCTGCGTCATCACGCAGGCTGACGGCGGGCTCGAGCTGCCCGACACCACCCCGGTCGATCCGAGCACGGGCGACGTGACGCCGACCGACGGTGGCGACCCGTTCACCGTCGACCCGGCCAACGAGTGCGGCCCGGTCGATGAGCCGGTGTACCGCGTCGACCCGAACGACCCCGACGGCAAGAAGCTCACCGCCATCGGCGACATGCCGCAGTTCCCGACCAACGGCGTGTGCACCGTCACCAACTTCGTGGGCGGCGCGGAGAACTACAAGGCCGAGACCCTCACCCTCGTCGACGGCACCACCGACACCCTGCCGGCCATCACCTACAAGGTGGAGTTCGAGAACTTCAACGTGCTCTCGACCACCACCGTGCCGGGCACGGCGTTCACCTCGACCATCAAGTACACCGAGGGCAGCTGCAACGCGACGTTCAAGGCCATCGGCTTCTGGCCGCCCGTCGACTGCGCTGACGACACCGACTGCGCGCCGAACGCCGACCTCGACGCCGGCCGTCTCTTCGGCTCGGGCATCAACCCGGACTTCAAGCCCACCTGCAACAAGGACTTGAAGAAGTGCGTGCCGAGCATCGACCTGACCACGCTGAAGTAAGCGCGGCGGAGTTCGGTTAAGGAAGAGCCCCCGTTCCCCTCTGGGACCGGGGGCTTTTTCATGCCCTGGGTTTCATGTCCCGACACGTCCTCCTCGAGCAGCTGAGCGCGCTCCGCGACGCGGAAGAGGGGGCGCTCCTGAAGAACGCGCCGCTCGAGGTCGCGCTCTGCTACCCGAGCCCGTACCACGTCGGCATGAGCAGCCTGGGGTTCCAGGCGGTCTACCGCGGGCTGCACGCGCTCGAGGGCGTCACCGCCGAGCGCTTCTTCCTGCCCGATGACGTCGAGGCGTGGAGGCGCGCGAAGCTGCCGCCGCTGTCCATCGAGCGACAACGCCCGATCCACGAGTTCCCGGTGTGGGCCTTCTCGGTGGCCTACGAGCTCGAGCTGCCCGGCCTCTTCGAGCTCCTCCAGCTCGGCGGGCTGGCGGTGCACGCCGACCAGCGCCCCGACGACGCGCCGCTCGTCATCGCCGGTGGCCCGCTCACCTTCTCGAACCCCGACCCGCTCGAGCCCTTCGTCGACGCCCTGGTGCAGGGCGAGGCCGAAGACCTGCTCGCCCCGGTCCTGGCCGCGGTGCGCGAGGGCGGCGGCCGCGCGGCGGTGAAGGACCGGCTGGCCCGCCTGCCCGGGGTGCGCGTGCCGGGCGTGTCGGCCGCGAGCACGAGGGGCGCCGTCGCGAAGGCGAGCGACGCGTCGCTGCCCGCGCGCTCGCAGATCATCACCCCGCACACCGAGCTGCGGAGCATGTTCCTCATCGAGCCCGAGCGCGGCTGCTCGCGCGGGTGCCACTACTGCGTGATGCGCCGCACCACCAACGGCGGCATGCGCACCGTGCCGCCCGAGCGCGTGCTGGAGCTCATTCCCCCGAGCGCGCGCCGCGTCGGGCTGGTGGGCGCGGCGGTCACCGACCACCCGCGCATCGTCGAGCTGCTGCAGACGCTGGTGAAGTCGGGGCGCGAGGTCGGCGTCTCGTCGCTGCGCGCCGACCGGCTGACCGCACCGCTGGTGCAGGCCCTGAAGGACGGCGGCGCGAAGGTGCTCACCGTCGCGTCAGACGGGCCCAGCCAGCGCCTGCGCGACCTGGTCGACCGCAAGCACACCGAGGCGCAGATCGTCAGGGCCGCCGAGCTGGCCAAGGCCGCCGGCATCCACCGGCTCAAGGTCTACAACGTGGTCGGCCTGCCGACCGAGACCGACGACGACATCGACGAGCTGGCGCGCTTCTCGGTCGAACTCTCGCGCATCTTGCCCGTCGCGCTCGGCGTCGCGCCGTTCGCCGCCAAGCGCAACACGCCGCTCGACGGCGCGCCGTTCGCCGGCATCGACGTCGTCGACCGCCGCCTCGCGCGGCTCCGCAAGGGGCTCAAGGGGCGCGCCGAGCTGAGGCCGACGAGCGCGCGGTGGGCGTGGGTCGAGTACATGCTCGCGCAGTGTGGCCCCGAGGGCGGGCTCGCCGCGCACGATGCGTGGCTCGCCGGCGGCGGCTTCCAGGCGTGGAAGAAGGCCTTCGAGGCGCGCGCGTGCCGGCCCTTCGAAGCGCGGCGCACGCCCGACGGCCGGCGCAACGCGTCGGTGTGGCCGTCGGTCGGCCCGGCGGCGAGCGCGCCGTGACCGGGCCGCTGGAAGTCGAGGGCCGGCCCTCGCGCCCGGCGCTCGCCAGCCTCGCGGTGCTGGTGGCCACCGCGGTGTGGGGCGGCACCTTCGTCACCGTGAAGGACGCGCTCGCCCAGGTCGACACCTTCACCTTCCTCGCGCTGCGCTTCGGCCTGGGCGCGGTGGTCGCCGCGGCGCTCGCCAGCCGCACGCCGCTGGGTGACGTGCGCGCGCTGCTGCGCGCGGGCCTCGGCCTGGGCGCGCTGCTCTTCGGTGGCTACGTGCTGCAGACGCTGGGCCTCGAGCACACCACGCCTGCGCGCAGCGCCTTCGTCACCGGCATGACGGTCATCTTCGTGCCGTTCGTCAGCTGGCGGCTCGAGCGCAAGCGGCCCCCGGTGCGGAGCTTCGTCGCGCCCGTCGTCGCGCTCGCCGGCTTGCAGCAGCTCACCGGGGTGGGGCTGGGCGACCTGCCGTCGGGCGACGTGCTGCTGGGCGACGCGCTCACCTTCGGGTGCGCGGTGCTCTACGCGTTCCACATCGCGGGCATGAGCAAGTGGGGCAAGCCGCTGCCCTCGCTGGCGCTCACCGCGGTGCAGCTGGCGGTGGTGTCGCTCGCCTCGACCGCGTGCCTGCCGTTCGTCGAGCGGCGCTTCGAGAGCACGCCGACGGTGTGGTTCGCGGTCGTCTTCTGCGGCGTGTTCGCCAGCGCGCTCGCCATCGCCGCGCAGGCGTGGGCGCAGACGCAGATCCCCGCGACGCGCGCGGCGGTCATCTACTCGCTCGAGCCGCTGTTCACCGTGGTCTCGCTCGCGGCGCTGGGGCTCGCGCTGCCCAGCCTCGGCGAGCTGCGGGGCGGCGCGCTGATCCTGGTCGCGGTGCTGGTGTCGGAGGTCGACTGGGCCCGGCTCAGGACTTCCAGCCCTGGAGCAGCTTGATGTAGTTCGCGCGCTCGTAGCCGCTGGGGTCGGAGATGCGCGCGTGGTTCATGCGGCCGACGATTTCCTTCGCGGTCGCGTAGCCGTTCGCGTCGAGCCAGTCGTTGAGCGCGTGGCGAATCGCGGTCAGGCGCTCGGGGCCGTAGCGCAGCACCTCGCTCACCAGCTGCACCGCGCTCGCGCCCGCCATCAGCGCCTTCACCGCCGCCAGCCCGTCGGCCACGCCGCCGCTCATCGCCAGCGAGAGCTTCGTCTTCGCCGAGAGAATCGCCAGCCACCGCAGCCGCAGCTGCACCTCGCCGGGGTGAGAGAGCTGCACCATCGGAGACAGCGTGAACGTCACCGGGTCGAGGTCGGGCTGGTAGAGCCGGTTGAAGACCACCACGCCGGCCGCGCCCGCTTCTTCGAGCCGCTTCGCGAAGTGCGGCAGCGACGAATAGAACGGTGAGAGCTTCACCCCCACGGGGATCTTCAGGCGCGCGGTCACCGCCTTCACGATGGCCACCTGCTCGGCCTCGATCGACGCCGCGTCGCGGTCAGGGTCGGAGGGCAGGGTGTAGAGGTTCAGCTCGAGCGCGCTGGCGCCGGCCGACTCGATGAGCTCGGCGCACTTGAGCCACCCGCCCTCGGTCGCGCCGTTGAGCGAGCCGATGATGGGCACCGACACCGCCTCGCGCACGCGGCGAATCTTCTCGAGGTAGTGCTCGGGCCCCATCACGAAGTCGTCGGGCGTCGGCGCCCAGTGCTTGAAGGTGTCGGGGTCGGCCTGCCCGAGGTGGCGGTCGAGCGCGCGGCGCTCTGCCAGCAGCTGCTCCTCGAAGAGCGAGCGCATGGTGATGGCCGAGCAGCCCGCGTCCTCGAGTCTCCGCACGCTCTCGAGCTCATCACCCATCGGAGAAGCGCCGAGCATCAACGGGTGTTCCAGCTCGAGCCCGAGCCAGGACGTGGAGAGCATCGCCATATGGCGGCGGCAGGTGTGCAACCGCGAAGCCGCCGCTATGCCGTGGAATGCGCAGGCCTTGCGCAGCGCGTCGCGCGAACGATTTGCGCGCAAGTCCGACACGCGCAGAGTTCGCGTCTACAGCGAGGGCCGTGACCTCTCGGTTGAAGCGGGGGTCTGAAGAGGTTTGACGGGCGCGGTCTCGCTGGCGGGACCCCCGGCGCGCGGGGCGGACGCGCGCTGCTGCTCCACTCGTTTCTCGGTGCTCGCGAAAGCGCTCGGGTGCGGTGCGTGAGTGCGAGGCGGCGCGCGGGCGGTCACGCGCTTGCTCTGCACGCGGCCATGCTCGCTCGAGTCCGGTCAGGCGCGTTGATGGGTGTCGACGCGGTGGTGGTGGAGGTGGAGGTCGACATGTCGCTCGGCATGCCGTTCTTCAACGTGGTCGGCCTGCCGGAAGGCGCGGTGCGCGAGTCGAAGGTGCGCGTGGTGTCGGCGCTGAAGAACGGCGGCTTCCAGCTCCCGAGCAAGCGCATCACGGTCAACCTCGCGCCGGCCGACCTGAAGAAGGAAGGCGCGACCTTCGAGCTGCCCATCGCGCTGGGCGTGCTGGCGGCGGCCGGGGTGCTCGAGCTGCCGCCGCTCGAGGCGTGGCTCTTCGGGGGCGAGCTGGCCCTCGACGGCGCGCTCAAGCCCATTCGCGGCGTGCTGCCGCTCGCGCTCGCCGCGCGCGACCACGGCTTCAAGGGCGTGATGGTGCCGGTGCAGAACGCCGGCGAGGCGGCGCTGGTCGATCGCATCGAGGTGCTCCCGGTCGAGTCGATCGCGCAGGCGGTGATGCACTTCACCGGCGAGCAGCTCGTCACGCCGTACGACCGCACCACGCCGCCGCGCACGCGGCCGATCGAGCTCTCGTCGCTCGACATGGCCGAGGTCAGGGGCCAGGACGACGTGAAGGACGCGCTCGAGATGGCCGCCGCGGGTGGCCACAACGTGTTGCTCTGCGGGCCGCCGGGCTCGGGCAAGACGATGCTCGCGCGGCGGCTGCCCGGAATCCTCCCGCGCATGACCTTCCAGGAGCAGCTCGAGGTGACGCGCATCTACTCGGTGATGGGCATGCTCGGAGACGGCACGGCGCTGGTGACCGAGCGGCCCTTTCGCTCGCCGCACCACACCATCAGCGACGCGGGGCTGGTGGGCGGCGGGCCGATGACGCGCCCGGGGGAGCTGTCGATGGCCCACCGCGGGCTGCTCTTCCTCGACGAGCTGCCCGAGTTCCGCCGGCACGTGCTCGAGGTGCTGCGCCAGCCGCTCGAGGAGGGCCTGGTACGGCTCGCGCGCGCGAACCAGCACATCGCCTACCAGTGCCAGGTGATGCTGATGGCGGCGATGAACCCGTGCCCGTGCGGCTTCCACCGGGTGCGCGATCGCGTCTGCGTCTGCATGCCGCAGCGTCGGCGCGACTACTTCAACCGCATCAGCGGGCCGCTGCTCGACCGCCTCGACGTCACCCTCGAGACGCGGCCGGTCGACGTGAAGATGCTCATCGGCCGCGCGGCGGTGGCGCGCTCGTCGGCGCACTTCCGCGACCGGGTGGAGGCCGCGCGCGAGCGCCAGGCGCACCGCTTCAAGGACCACCCGGGGTTGTTCGGCAACGCGCAGATGGGCCCGACCGAGGTGTCGCGCTGGTGCCGGCTCGACGCGCACAGCGCGCTGTTGCTCGAGCGCTCGGTGCAGCAGTTCAAGCTCTCGGCGCGCGCGCACGACCGCATCATCAAGATGGCGCGCAGCCGGGCCGACCTCGAGGGCCACGCCGACATCACGCTCGACGACGTCAGCTTCGCCGTCTCGTGCCGCGTGCTCGACCGCGCCGGGTGGCACGAAGACGCCGTCGATCAGTCCATGCGGGGCTCCCAGCGAGTGCCGTGACCGCCGTGGTCGTGGTATTGGCACCACGCCATGAAGAACCTCTCGCTCGTCTCGCTCCTCGTCGGTTCCCTCGCGCTCGGCTCGTCGTGCCTCTCGGTCGAGGGCGCGCGCGAGACCGGCGCCCAGCGCAGCTGCCAGTTCGAAGACAAGTGCGGCAACATCGGCTCGGGCAAGCGCTACGCCAACTTCGGCGAGTGCATGACCGACAAGCGCGCCGACTACCAGAGCCTGTGGCCCAGCGACCGCTGCCAGGGCCGCATCGACGCGCAGAACTTCGACACCTGCATGAAGGCCGTCGACAACACCCGCTGCAACGATCTGCTCGACGCCATCAACACCGTCAGCAAGTGCTCGTCGTCGTCCGTGTGCACCGCGGGCTCGAGCGGCGGCTGCAACTGCGCCAACGGCCAGACCTGCTGCAACAACGCGTGCGTCAACCTGCAGACCGATCGCAACAACTGCGGCGCGTGCGGCACCACCTGCGGCAGCTCCGTGTCGTGCCAGAGCGGCAACTGCCGTTGATCAAAGCCCCTGGGGGCGACGACGTCAGGGGAAGCGCTTCACGTTCGCGCCCGGCAGTTCCTTGAGGCGGTCGAGCGTCCAGTCGCGCGGCGAGGTCTCGTCGAACAGGCGCTGATCGAGCTTCGCCACCACGAAGGTCACCCCGGTCACCGCGGGCGCGTGCTGGTACCGGTAGAGGCCGCTGCCGGTGCCGCTCTCCGCGAGGGTGCGCGCGGTCTCGCCGTCGAGCAGGCGGCCCCCGTCGCTGAACGAAGACCCGCTCGAGAAGTGCTTGGATTCCCAGCGGCGGCGGGTGCGGTCGACCCGGAACATCTCGCACACCGGCTCACCCTGGCCCTCGGGCCACAGCATCGCGATTGCGCACTCGACGTCGGACATGGCTCGCCACCGACGGTGCCGCGGCGACGCCTATTCATTCAGGGGGGCGCGTTCTTCAGCGCGGGCCGAAGGACGACAGCGCGAAGAACGCGCGGATCTTGTCGTTCGTCTCGCGCAGGCGCGAGCTCAGCGTGCGCACGAAGGTCCACAGGAGCGTCGAGGCCAGCTCCTTGTCGGTGAACATCACCTCGTCGAGCTTCTCGCGCGACAGCTCGTAGAGCACGCAGCTCGAGTGGGCGATGGCGTCGGCCGAGCGAGGGCCCTCCTCGATGAGCGACATCTCCCCGAAGTACTGGCCGCGCTCGAGGATCGCGAGCGCCTCTTCGCCGATGCCCGGGACCATCTTGCTGATGCGCACCTTGCCGTCGCCGATGATGAACATCGACGTGCCGGCCTCACCCTCTTTGAAGATGTGCGCGCCGATCGAAAACTTCGTTTCCTTGAGGGCTGCGCCCAGCTTGCGGAGCTGCGCCGACGTCATTCCCTCGAAGAGGGCGACTTTTCTCAAGATTTCGACATCCATCGGCGCTAGTTCCGCACAGCTGTGGGCGAAGTAAAGAAGAAGGAGCACGTCATGGAGAAGCGCAAGGTCGTCATCGTCGGTTCGGGCCCCGCTGGCTACACCGCCGCGGTCTACGCGGCCCGCGCCAACCTCGCCCCCGTGGTGTTCGCTGGTGGCCCCGCCGAGAGCGACGCCCGCCGCGTGCCCGGTGGCCAGCTGATGATCACCACCGAGGTCGAGAACTACCCCGGCTTCCCCGAGTCGGTGACCGGCCCCGAGCTGATGGAACGCTTCCAGAAGCAGGCCGAGCGCTTCGGCACCGTCATCCACATGGAGAACGTGGTGAAGCTCGACCTGAGCAAGCGCCCGTTCCACGTGAAGGGCGAGAGCAAGGAATACCTCGCCGAGACGGTCATCATCGCCACCGGCGCGTCGGCCAAGTGGCTCGACGTGAAGGGCGAGAACGAGTTCATGAACCGCGGCGTGTCGGCCTGCGCCACCTGCGACGGGTTCTTCTTCAAGAACACCGAGGTGCTGGTGGTCGGCGGCGGCGACACCGCGATGGAAGAGGCCAACTACCTCTCGAAGCTCTGCAGCTCGGTCACCGTGGTGCACCGCCGCGACTCGCTGCGCGCGTCCAAGATCATGCAGGAACGCGCGCTGAAGAACCCCAAGATCAAGTTCCTCTGGGACTCGGCGATCGAAGAGGTGGTCGGCGACGCGAAGGGCGTGACCGGCGCCATCGTGAAGAACCTGAAGACCGGCGACAAGAAGAAGGTCGACGCGAAGGGCGTGTTCGTCGCCATCGGCCACCAGCCCACCACCGAGCTCTTCAAGGACACCTTGAAGCTCCAGCCCAACGGCTACCTCTGGGTGCAGCCGGGCTCCGCGAAGACGTCGATCGAAGGCGTGTTCGCCGCGGGTGACGTGTCTGACGCCACCTACCGCCAGGCCATCACGGCCGCGGGCACGGGCTGCATGGCGGCCATCGAGGCCGAGCGGTGGATGACCGAGCACGGCATCTGACGAGCTCCTGCTGCCAAGCCGTCACATCGCGAAACAGCCGGGCGTCACCTGGCTCATGCCCGACGCGCAGTGCAGGAACTCGTCGTTGAAGCTGGTGCGCGTGTCGCTGGTGCACTTCGGCAGCTGCTCGAGGCAATCGAGGTAGCGCTGCACGACCTGCTCGTCGGCCTTGCTGCACGGCTTCATCGCCGCGGCGCACGCGGTCGACTCGAAGGGCGCGTTGGGCAGCGTGCCGCTCGGGAAACAGGCCGAGTGCCGCTTGGACCAGTCGTCGCTGATGGTCTGCGCGCGCGTGCAGACGTCGGCGCACCCCGAGAGCACGACGGCGACGACCAGCGCGGGCAACCAACGCAGCACGAACCGACCTTCGCACGGCCGTACGGCGCTCGCGAGTCGTGAGAACCAGATCTGGAGCGTCTACGCCGCATGCGGCCCGCGAGAGTGTCACCCACGTGCACTGCCGCGGATCGACGGTGATCGTTCCCCGGGCACGAGCGTTGCTCAAGCGAGCACCCCGACGCCGCGGAGAATTTCTCTCCGCCGCGAGCGAAGCAGGAAGGGGCAGGGCGTGAGCAAGACCAGTGAGAAGTTCAAGGCGATCGCGGCGGCGGTGCAGGCGATCGAGAAGCAGTTTGGGCGGGGCGCGGTGATGCAGCTGGGCGAGTCGCAAGACGTGCAGCCGATCGCGGTGATCCCCACGGGGTCGATCGGGCTCGACCGCGCGCTGGGGGTGGGGGGCCTCCCGCGCGGCCGGGTGGTGGAGATCTTCGGCAACGAGTCGTCGGGCAAGACGACGCTCACCCTGCACGCCATCGCGCAGGTGCAGGCCATGGGCGGGGTCGCGGCCTTCATCGACGCCGAGCACGCGCTCGACGTGGGCTACGCGCGCAAGCTCGGGGTGCGGGTCGAGGAGCTGCTCATCTCGCAGCCCGACACCGGCGAGCAGGCGCTGGAGATCACCGAGCACCTCGTGCGCAGCGGGGCGATCGATCTCATCGTCGTCGACTCGGTGGCGGCGCTGGTGCCCAAGGCGGAGATCGAGGGCGAGATGGGCGACGCGCACATGGGCGTGCAGGCGCGGCTGATGAGCCAGGCGCTGCGCAAGCTCACCGGCGCGGTCAGCCGCAGCGGCACGTGCATCATCTTCATCAACCAGATTCGCATGAAGATCGGCGTGGTGTTCGGCAACCCCGAGACCACCACCGGCGGCAACGCGCTGAAGTTCTACAGCTCGGTGCGCTGCGAGATCCGTCGCGCGGGCAACCTCAAAGACGGCGACCAGGTCATCGGCACGCGCACCAAGGTGAAGGTGGTGAAGAACAAGGTCGCGCCGCCCTTCCAGGAAGCGGAGTTCGACATCGTCTACAACCGCGGCATCAGCCGCGCGGGCGAGGCGGTGGATCTCGGCTCGACGCTCGGGCTCATCGAGAAGTCGGGCGCGCACTACCGGCTCGATGGCGAGTCGATCGGCCAGGGCCGCGAGCGGGCGGTGGAATGGTTCCGCGAGCACCCGGCCGAGCTCGAGAAGCTCGCCGCGCGCATCTTCTCGGCGCAGGCGTCGGTCGCGCAGCCACCCGCCGAGGCCGCGTGAGCCCGGCGTGGCGCGCGCTGTGGCTGACCGTCGCGGGGCTGTTGGCGGTCGCGGCGATCGACGCGTGCGCGCTCCACGGTGGGCCAGCGCCCCGGCGTCGGGCGAGGGAGGTGCATCGCGCCGCACCTCCGCGTCCCGTCGCCGATGCGCCAAGGCCGAGGAGACGCTGACCAACCCTCTCCCTCTCCTCCCGAGGAGGAGAGGGTCGGGGTGAGGAGGAGAACTCGGAACGTCAACATCGCCTCGCGGTCCGGCTCCCTTGCGGCGGGGGTGGGGACGAGACTCAGAACGTCAACGTCTGCTCTGCCCCATTGGGAATCGGCGACCACGTCTGAATCCCCTCGGGCGGCTGCGACTCCGGGGCCCTGGGCGCAGGCGGCGCCGTCGGCGGCTGCGACGGGGCACTGCTCGCCCCGCTCACCCGCAGGTGCCCCACGAGCCCGGTCAACACCTGCGCCTCACGCGCCAGCTGGGTGCTCGCCGCGGCCGACTCCTCGGCGCTCGACGCATTCGACTCGGTGACCCGCTGCGCTTCGCTGACCAGCGACGACACCGCTTCGAGGTGCGCGTGCTGCTCGTCGCTCGCGGCGGCGATGGCGCGCATGCCGTCGGACGCCTGGCGCACGTGGTTGACGATGGTCTCGAAGCGCGAGCTCACGGCCCGCGCGAGGTCGGCGCCTTCGCGGGTGAGGGTGACCGATTCCTTCAACAT
This sequence comes from Myxococcaceae bacterium, assembly GCA_046351675.1. GTDB lineage: Bacteria > Myxococcota > Myxococcia > Myxococcales > Myxococcaceae > Archangium_A. The sequence continues at coordinate 1,294,175 of JAXLYB010000001.1, read as the reverse complement.
GGTCTGGGTGCGCGTCGCCGATTCCTTCGAGCGCATGGCCAGCGCACGCACCTCGGCGGCGACCACGGCGAACCCGCGGCCCGCTTCACCGGCGCGCGCGGCCTCGACCGCGGCGTTGAGCGCGAGGAGGTTGGTCTGGAAGGCGATCTCGTTGATGTCGTCGATGATGTGCGTGGTGCCCTCGGACGAGTCGGCGATGCGGGTCATCACGGCGACCATCTGCTGCACGGCCTGCTCGCCGGTGGTGGCCGCGGTGCTGACCTGCGCGACCAGCTCGGTGGACTCCCGGGCGCGGGCGGCCGAGGTGGCGGTGCCGGTGCGGAGCGCGGTCACCTCGTGCGCCGCGCGCTCGAAGGTGCTCGCCTGCTCGGTGGCGCCCGACGCGACGGCCTGGCTCATCGCGGAGATGTCGGACGACGCGCGGCCGACCTCCCACGCCGAGCGCGCGACCTTGCCCAGCAGCTCGCCCAGCCCCGCGACGGCGCGGTTGAGCGCATCCTGCACCGGTACGAACTCGGCGGCGAACTGGCCCGTGAGGCGCACCGTGAGATCGCCTCGCGCGAGCCCGGCGGCGATCTCCGCGGCCGCGTCACCCAGCGCCCTGGTCTGCAGGTGCACCCAGCGCGCGAGCCCGAGGCACACCACGAGGAGCCCGAGAATGGTGACGACCCCGATGCCGTAGAGGAGCTCGCGGCGCGAGCTCGCGGTCTCATCGGCGCGTTCCTGGGTGGACCGCGCGTGCGCCTCGACGGCGTTCGACACCTGTTCCATCTGGCCCTCGAGCGCTTCGAACTTCTCGAGGAACGTCGGGTATTCGCCGCGTGCCTTCTTCGAGTCGGTGTCGGACAGCGCGATGATCTGCTTCGCGGCGGCGAGGTAGGTCTCCACGGCGGGGGTGATGGCCGCGAACTTGTCGTGCAGTTCCTTCGGCACGGCGAGCCCCGCGTTGGCAGCGAGCGCGCTGCGGAAGCGCGTGGTGTGCTCGTCGAGATCGGCGTGGGCCTGCTTGTGGGCCTCTGGCGTATCGGCCATCAGCGCCGCGAGCACGTCGCCGCGAATCGCGTCATGCATCATGTCGGCGTCGAGGTGGTTGCGAATGCTCGACGCCGACAGCGTCAGGTCACCGACCGAGCCCTCCAATGCGGAGAACGCAGTGAGGGCCATGAGCGTCGAGGCGATGCACGCCACGAGGCCACCGAGGGCGACGAAGAAATAGCTCTGCTTGACGGACAAGCGCACGAGGGTCTCCTCCCGGCGCCAGGCTTTGCACGCGCTGATCCGCCGGCAGCCGCGCGGAATGTCGCGATCAGCGGAGGGTGCAAGGCGTGCGCGCGGGTCAACGGCGCCCCAGCAATTCCCGCCGCGGCCCTCGCGCGTGCGGTACAAGCCTCGCGTGGCAGAGACGGGCATGTCGCCGGGCGTGGCGATCGCGATTCTGGTGGCGGCGCTCATCGGCCTGCGGTTCCAGGCCTGGCGCGCGATGCTCGTGCTGTGGCCCGCGCGCGTGCGGCTCGAGGCCGAGACGCCGGCCGACGCCACGCAGGTGCCTGGCGAGCTCGAAGACGTCGTCGCCGAGCTGAAGCGCCTGGGCTTCGAGCTGCTCGGCACGCATTCCGAGAAGGTGCCGCTCGCGCCGACGCGTCACTTCGTCGACTGCGTGCACAAGGCCGACGGGGTCATCGCCTCGGTCACGGTGGGCCCCGACGAGCAGGACCACCTCACCTTCTTCACCGAGAGCGAGCGCGGCTTCGTGGTGACCGCGAACTACCGGCGCGCCGCGCGCGAGGTGCCCGGCAGCTATCTCTCGGGTGGTCTCGACGGCGCGAGCGCCGAGCGTTTGCTCAAGGTGCACCTGCGGCGCACTCCCGAGATCGGCCCGCACAAGCGCATCGAAGACCTCGAGTCGCGCGTCGATTCGGCTCGCCGCTGGTTTTCTGGATCGGGAAAAGCCGAGTTGCGTCAACAGCATGCAGTTGGCCTGTTGTGGACGCTGTTCGCCCTTGGCATGGTCGGCGCTTCGTTGTGGCGGTTGTGGTTCTGGGCGCAGGCGAGCGAGTGAGTGATGAAGAGCGCATCGAAGACTGAAGACATCGTGTTCCTCGCGGGCAAGCGCACCGCGTTCGGGACGTTCGGCGGCGCGCTCAAGGACCTGTCGGCCACCGACCTCGGGGTCGAGACGGCGAAGGCGACGCTGGCGCAGGCGAAGGTGAGCCCCGACCAGGTCGACCACGTCGTCTACGGCAACGTGATTCAGACCAGCCCCGACGCCATCTACCTGGCGCGGCACATCGGGCTGAAGGCGGGCGTGCCGGTGGCGGTGCCGTCGCTGACGCTCAACCGGCTCTGCGGTTCCGGCTTCCAGGCGTACATCACGGCGGCCGAGTTGATGATGACCGAGCAGGCGCAGTGCGTGCTCGCGGGCGGCACGGAGTCGATGAGCCAGGCGCCCTTCGTGGTGCGCGGCGCGCGCTGGGGCATTGGCCTGGGCAAGGGCCAGCTCGAAGACACGCTGACGCAGGGCCTGTTCGACACGTTCCCGAACGTGCCGATGGGCATCACGGCCGAGAACCTCGCCGAGCAGTACAAGCTCACGCAGGGCGAGGTCGACACCTTCTCGGTGCTCAGCCAGCAGCGGTGGCAGGCCGCGCAGACCGCGGGCCGCTTCAACGACGAGATCGCGCCGGTCGAGCTCAAGTCGAAGAAGGGCTCGACGTTCTTCTCGAAGGACGAGCACCCGCGCCCCGAGTCGACGGTCGAGGGTTTCAAGAAGCTGCCGAAGGTCTTCAAGAAGGACGGCGTGATTCACCCGGGCGCGGCGTCGGGCATCAACGACGGCGCGGCGAGCGCGCTCCTCTCGACGCGGCGGTTCGCCGACAAGGCGGGCCTCAAGCCGATCGGCCGGTTGATCAACTGGGCGTCGGTGGGCTGCGATCCCCGCATCATGGGCATCGGGCCGGCGCCGGCGATTCGCAAGCTGATGGAGCGCGCCGAGTTCAAGCTGAGCGACATCGATCTCTTCGAGGTGAACGAGGCGTTCGCGCCGCAGTACCTCGCGGTGGAGAAGGAGCTCGGGTTGCCGCGCGAGAAGACCAACGTGGACGGCGGGGCGATCGCGCTCGGCCACCCGCTGGCGGCGTCGGGCGCGCGCATCACGTTGCACCTCTTGTACGAGCTGAAACGGCGCGGGGCACGCTATGGAGTCGGCAGCGCGTGCATCGGCGGCGGACAGGGCATCGCGGTTCTGGTGGAAGCGCTGTAAGCAGCAGACATCTGTGAGGGGAGGAAGTCGTGACGACGAACGTTCCTGATGCGAAGGTCCTGCGTGAACGCGCGAAGCAGCTGGCCGAAGAGCGGCGGGCCGAGCGCAAGAACCGCAAGCGCAAGTGCGCGCTGTGCGGCACCGAGGAGAGCGACAAGACGCCGTTCGTCGCCCACCCCGATGGCATCGGGCCGTCGTGCAAGGAGCCGTCGCTGTGCGACAACTTCCGCGCTCGCGGCGCAGGCCCGCGCTGAGCGGGTCGTGAGCTGAAGTCGAACGGAGACGATCATGGCGATTCCCCAGTTCACCGGAGTGAAGGTGTTCAGCACCACCCTGGCGCGCGACCGCGAGGTGATGGGCGAGAACATCACGCGCTGGTTGAAGGAAAATCCGAACGTCGAGATCGTCGACAAGGAAGTGACCCAGAGCTCCGACAAGGAGTTCCACTGCCTGACGGTGACGTTGTTCTACCGGGCGAAGTAGGCCGAACGGTGGGGGCGGCTGCCGCTCCCGCCCCGCGCCGCTAAGGTTGGCTCATGGCCCGCGCAGTTCTTCCCCCCATTCGCAATCTCCCCGGCGCGCTGGCGATCAGCTTGATCGTCGTGTCGGTGATCGTCGCGATCGCCAAGCCGATCGCCGCGTTCGTGGCGCTCGCGCCCGAGCTCGTGCTCCGCGGCTTCGTGTGGGAGCTGCTCAGCTACGGCTTCATCGAGACCAGCCCGATGGGCGTCATCTTTGGCGCGCTCATCATCTGGAGCATCGGCACCTCGCTGGAGTTCGTCTGGGGGCGCAAGCGGCTCATCTGGTTCCTCGTCGGCATCACGGTGCTGTCGGCGATCGCCACGGTCGTGTTGTCCGTGTTGGTTCCGGCATTGGTGTCAGAGCTCTACGCGGGTGGCACCGTGGTGACGGGCGCGATGTGGGTCGCCTACGGGCTGCACGTCGGTCGTGGGCCGGCGAACTTCTGGGGCGCTCCCGTCACCGGCAACCAGCTCGCGCTCATCGGCGTCGGCTTCGTCTTCTTGAACGCGGCGTTCGCGCGCAGCATCTCGCACTTCATTCCCGAAGCGTTCGGGCTGCTCTTCACGTTCTTCTACATGCGCGGTGCGCGGCCGTCGGAGCTGTGGCTGCGGTTCCGGTCCTGGCAGCTGCAGCGTGATCTCGACAAGCGCTCGGCGCACCTGCGGTCGATCGACGGCGGTCGCAACACGGGCGGCGGCAGCGACAAGTACCTGCACTGATGCGGTTCGTCTTCGTCGTCGCGTGCCTGCTCCTCGTCACCGGCTGTCGTGATCTCGAGGCCGAGGCCTTCGCGCGCGCGCAGATGAAGCACGAGGCGTTGATCCTCGCGTCGACGCGGCCGGAGGACCCGAAGTACGACGAGGTGCTCGCTGACCTGGGCAAGGTGACGTCGTCGAGCAAGCACTATGCAGACGCGCAGAAGCTGAAGAAGGCGATCGAGCAGGCGCGGGTGCGGGTGCGCACTCCGCTGGCGTACGGCACGAATGGCACGCGGCCGGCGGAGCTGGAGGCGCAGCTCAAGGCGTGCGCTCGACTCGCGGAGATCGCTGGTGCGGATGGCGGGATCGATCGGCGCGCGCTCGAGGCGCTCGAAGATTGCCGCGCGAAGGCCGAGCGGCTCGAGCTCAAGTACGCGCACGGCGATGAAGAGGCCGACGCGGGCTGACGCTGACGTCGCGAAGTCGGCGCTACGTGCAAGAAAGCTCATGCGCTCGGCGCGTTCGCTCTCGGAGGGGCGCGTCATCGCGGCCTGAATGGGACGCGTGGCGTGCATGACCTTGCCCTGCTCGTTGCGCGCAGCCCCTCGACCTCGGGCGAAGTGAGTTCACTTCACTGCGACCTTCAAACGCTTCATCCCTCGGGGCAGTCGCGCGGGGGAGAGCGCGAAGGCCGAAGCACGTAAGCTTTGTGGCATTCGCGGCGCACTTCGCGACTTCGGTGTCAGCGTCTCGTCGACTGAGAACGCGAAGTGGAGCGTCTGCGCCGCGTCTGGCCCGGCGGTCGTCGAACTCTCCCAAACCGTGCGCCCACGCTGAGGCGACAGGTGGCACGCGACATGGACTCTCCGTTCCGGCGTGCACGTTCACGACCGCGTCTTCCGAGAACTCCTGCAGCAACCCGACGCCGTGGACGCACTGCTCCACGAGCGCCTGCCGCCTCGCACCGTGGCGCGCTTCGCCGGACCACCGGAGTTGCTGCCCGGCACCTTCGTCGACGAAGCCTTCCGCTCGAGCGCCGCCGATGTCCTCGTGCGCGTGCCGCTGGTCCGCGGGGAGACCGCGTGGATCTATTGCCTCATCGAGCACAAGCGGACCTCGGAGGCGCGGGTCTTCCTCCAGCTGCTCCGCTACCTCGCTGCCATCTACGCCAAGCTCGGCAAGCGCTACCCGCCCGGCGAGCTTCCCGTCGTCGTGCCGCTCGTCGTCTACAACGGCGTGCGACGCTGGAGCGGCCCGCGACGGTTCTCCGAGTTGCTGTCCGCCGATCGTGCGACCCGCCGGCTCACGCTCGACTTCCCCGCGATCTTCGTCGACCTGCAACGCGAGCCCGCGGAGACGCTCTCCAGCCACCCCGTTCTGCGCGGTGGACTGCTCGGCCTGAAGGTCGCCGCGGTCTCGCCGAGACGCCAGAAGGTGCTCATTCCCCAGACGCTGCGCGTGCTCGCCGTCGACCCTCCGACACAGCGACTCTTCGTGCGGTACTTGAACGAAGTCGCTGCGCCGACGGCCTTGCCAGTGCTTCAACGCGCGATGAAAGATGCCACCCAGGAGGCGCAGACCGTGCAGACCATCGCCACTTATCTCCGCTCGCTCGGCTACCGACAGGGACACCGCAAGGGGATCGCCAAGGGGCGCGCGGAGGCTCGCGCCGAGACGCTGCGCACCAACCTGAGCGCTCTGCTCAAGCAGCGCTTCGATCGCATTCCCCGTGAGGTCTCGCGCCGCGTCGCCACGGCGGAAGCCGCGCAGCTCGACGCCTGGTTCACCCGCGCGCTCGGGGCGAAGAAGCTCGCCGACGTCTTCGCCCCGCACTGAGCGCGAGCCCGTGCTATCCCCCGGCGCACACCGGGAGGGTGCTCGTGAATCGCTTCGTCTCGCTCTTCACACTCGTCATCACGCTGGGCGCGTCGTCGGCTCTCGCACAGTCGGCTGACCTCGAGCAGGTGTGGCTCGACCCCGGCGGCCGCGGCTCGCTGGTGCTCGGCAACGGCCAGACGCTCCCGCAGGCCGGCTACCGCGTCGGCGTCGGCGCCTTCTACACGTACGGCAACCTCCGCTCGTTGTCGGGGCCGGCGAGCTCGCACGTCCTCTCCGATCGCCTCGGCTTCCAGGTCTTCGGCGCGCTCGGCCTCACGAAGTGGTTCGAGGTCTCGACGCACGTCTCGGTCTTCGCCCTGCAGCAGGGCGTCTCGTCGCTCCACCTCGCGCAGGCGGGCCTCGGCAACCCGTGGGTGCACGCGAAGTTCAACCTCCTCGACGGCTCGAAGCCCATCGCGCTCGCCATCGACCTCGGCCTCGGCATCCCGCTCGGCACCGACGTCGCACAGGGCAACGGCGGCACCGAATTCGCGCCGAAGGTGCAGATCGGCAAGGTCTTCGACGCCTTCCAGCTCGCGGCCGAAGCGGGACTCCTGATCCGCCCCCTCACCGACTACTCGCCGGTCACTGGCGTCAGCACCGACCTGCTCGGCCACCAGGTCTTCCTCGCGGGCGCCATCACCTCGGTCAACCCGACCGGTCCGCGCGGCGAGCTGACCGTTCGCTTCAACGCGCCCCTCACCGGCACCGGTCGCCCTGGCGTCGAGGCGCTCGCCGGCCTGCGCTGGCCCGCAGGTCCCCTCGAGCTCTACGCCGTCGCGGGTCCCGGTCTCTTCGGCGAGCCTGCGACGCCGACGCTCCGCCTCTACCTGGGAGCCGCGTTCGCCAACGAGCCGATGACGCAGCCGCCGTGCGTCGAGGGCCAGCCCTACGAAGTCAGCGCGTGCCCCGATCTCGACAAGGACGGAGACGGCATCAAGAACGCCGTCGATCGCGCGCCGAGTGACGCCGAAGACAAGGATGGGTTTGAAGACGAAGACGGCGCGCCGGACCCCGACAACGACAAGGACGGCGTGCTCGACGCGAGCGACAAGTGCCGCGACCAAGCTGGCCCGGCCGAGAACCAGGGCTGCCCCGACACCGACTCTGATCACGACGACGTGGTCGACCGCCTCGACAAGTGCCCGACCACCGCCGAGGACAAGGACGACTTCGAAGACGCCGACGGCTGCCCCGAGCCCGACAACGATCGCGACGGCCTGCTCGACGGCGCGGACGCGTGCCCGAACATCGCCGGCATCCCGCAGGAGCGCGGCTGCCCCGCGAAGGATTCCGACGGCGACTCGCTCTTCGACCACCAGGACAACTGCCCGACCGAGAGCGGCCCGAAGGAGAACCAGGGTTGTCCGGCCGCGAAGAAGCAGCTGGTGGTGCTCGAGGGCAAGCGGCTGCGCATCCTCGACAAGGTCTTCTTCGAGAACGGCAAGGCGACGCTGCAGGCGCGGTCGAACGCGCTGCTCGACAACGTCGCGCAGGTGCTGATCGCGCACCCCGAGATCCCGAAGGTGCAGATCGAGGGGCACACCGACGACGCGGGGCCTGCCGAGCTCAACAAGAAGCTCAGCCAGGACCGTGCGAACGCCGTGCGCGATTACCTCGTGAAGAAGGGCGTGCCGGACGCGCGCCTCACCGCTGTCGGTTTCGGACCCGAGAAGCCGGCCGTGCCGAACGACTCGCCTGCCAACCGCGAGCTGAACCGCCGCGTGGAGTTCAATCTCCCCGAGTAGTCGCTGAGAGCTCCCTCTCCCCTCAAGGGGAGAGGGTTGGGGTGAGGGGAAGTCGTTCTCGACGTGCGTGACGTCACGCGGACGGCGGCCTCGAGCGATGGCTGGCCTCGGGGAACGAGGGGTTGACGGGTCTGGGCCGTGCTCGACGCCAGCAGCCCCTCACTTTTCAGCGACCGGGGCACAGGGAGGGGTCGATTGTCCGCCCGTGGTCGCCAGGGCAGCCACCAACGGACAAACGAGGGGGTCGTTTGTCACGATCTGGTCGTCAGAGCGTCAGAGCAGCCAATCCGTGACAACCGACCCCAGTGCGTCAACGCGCGTCGTGCCGAGAGGCACGTTGGCCGGGCGGCACGGCAACCACCACCAGCCACACCCTCGTCCCCTCGAGGCCATGCGCGTGACGTTGCCGGCGACCAGGGCTGGTTTGGTTGCGTCGAGCTACTTGAACTCGTCGATCAGCGCCGCGATGCGCGGCGCGAGCCGCTTCACCGCCTCAGCGTCGCCCTGGTCCTGCGCCAGCCGCACCTCGCGCAGCAACGCGAGGCAGCGCTGCAGGCGGAACTGCAAGGTGTCGACGCGGCTCTGCAGCGACACTTCCTGCTCCTGCGCCGCCTCGGTCGCCGCCTTGAGCGCGTGCATCTCGGCGACGCGCGCGCTCAACGCCGCGAGCCGCCGCTGACGATCGACCGCCGCCTTCACCTTTTCCTGGATGAGGCTGACGTGCGGGAAGGGCTTCTCGAGGTAGTCGACCGCGCCCAACTTCAGCGCCTCGAGGATCGACTCGGCGTTCGGGTACGCGGTCATCACCAGGCACGTGCAGTCAGGCTGCTTGGCGCGCACCTGCTTGATGAGGTCGAGCCCCGAGCCGTCGGGCAGGTTCTTGTCGATGAGCGCGCACGCGAACTTCTGGCCGTGCGCGAGCGCGAGTCCGTCGACCACCCGGGTCGCGGTGAACACGGCGAAGCCCGCCTTCTTGAGGGCGACCTTCAGCACGTCGAGCACGATGACTTCGTCGTCGACGACGAGAATGGATTCGCCTTCCACGCGGCGCGAGTGTCCACTGACTGCGCCGCCTTCGTCCAGCAATTGCCCGTCGTCACTTGTCGGAGCAGGGAAGTATGGTGCGCCTCATGAGCGACAAGTTCCCGGTCTTCGTTTCAGTGGCGAGAGAAGATGGCCGCACCGAGCAGGTGCGCATCGGCTCCGCGGTGCGCTCGGGCGAGGGCTTCACGCTCTCGTTCGACACCCTCACCATCGGCGGCACGCCGGCTCCGGCGCCCGCGGCGCGGTCTGCCCCGGCGCGCGCGAGCAGTGGTGGTGGTGCTCCTCCGCGCGACAGCGGCATGGTCTTCCCGCCCTACGGCCGCAGCAAGGGCCTGCCGGTCACCGGCGCGTCGATGGGCGATCTCGAGTTCTACGCCAACGGTTGCCGCCGCACGCTGAGCGACCCGGGCAAGGCGCGCTGGCACGACAAGGAACGCGCGCTGCTCTCGGCCATCGAGGCGGAGATCGCACGCCAGCGCGGTGGTGGCGGTGGCGGTGGTGACGACGACGGCCCTCCGCCGCCCGGTGACCACGACGCGCCGCCCGACGGCGACGATCCGTTCTGAGCGCCGACGCTGACGCGAATGTCGGACCGACGTCGGAGCGAGCCACCGCTCGCCGCCGCCTCGTTGCGTCTCCCCTCACCCCAACCCTCTCCCCAGCGGGAGAGGGGGCCTGCGCTACTTCGGCTCGTTGGTCACGCGCGAGACGACCGGCGCTTCCTTCCACACCGCCGGCTCGTGCATCGCCGGCCGCCCGACGAGCAGCTCGTGCGGCTGGAAGTAGCCCTTGTACTTGAGCGACGCGCAGCCCTGCACGCGGTAGCCCAGGTACATGTGCTGGCAGCCGAGCTCGCGCGCGAGCTCCACGCACCGCATGACGTTGCCGATGCCGGGCGAGAGCCGCGCGATGTCGGGGTGGTAGAAGAAATACGCCGCGCTGAAGCAGTTGGGCGTCACGTCGACCAGGCCCAGCGCGACGAGCCGATTCCCGTCGAACCACGCCATCTCCCGCCCCGTGCTCGAGGGAAACGCGAACTGTGTGGCGTACTCGTCTTCGGTGAGGTTGGTCGGTTCCCACCCGCGCGCGTCTTCACGCGTGCCGTGCCAGTGCTGGTGCAGCGCCAGGCGCTCGGGGTCGATGCGGGGGCGGCCGAGCTCGACACGGAAGCGGTGGCTGCGCTTGAGCGCGCGCCGCTGCGAGTCGGTCGGCACGAAGCGGTGCACGTCGAGCCGAATCGAGTGGCACTCGTCGCACGCCGCGCACGCCGGCCGGAAGTACGCCGGCCCGAAGCGGCGCCAGCCACGCACCAGCAGCTCTTCCAGCTCGGACGCCGTGACGTCGACCATCAGCCGGTACTCCAGCGCGGCCTTCACGTCCGGCAGGTAGCTGCAGGTGCGCGGTTCCTCGATGAAGTGACGGACGAGACGAGCCACCGGTGGGAAATGTAGTCACCGACCCGAACGGGAGGGAATCGATCAACGGCTGGCGCGTAGTCTGGGGACTCGCGGTACAAGGAGCCCACCATGGCCGACTCCCCCTGGGACCTGAAGCTCAAGGCGTTCCTCAAGAAGACCGGTGAAGACTTCAAGCGCTTCGGCGGCGAGGTGCGCGTCGAGGCGCAGAAGCTGATGGAAGAGGTGCAGGACCCCGAGCGCCAGGAAAAGCTCCGCAAGGGCCTCAACGACGTCGGCGTGTGGGCGCGCAAGACCGCCATCGACATGGCCACCATGGTCGAGGGTGGGGTGAAGAAGGCCGAAGACGCGCTCACCAAGGCCGGCGAGAAGGTGAACGACTTCGTGGTGAAGCCCATGGAGACCGCCGCCAGCGCCGAGACCGTGCCGCCGCCTGCGAAGACGCCTCCCTCGCCCCCGCCCCAGATGGACGAGGCCGAAGCCGAAGCCGACGAAGAGGCCGAGGCACCTGCGCCCGCCGCCCCCGCGAAGAGCGCGAAGAAGGAACCGGCCAAGAAGACCATCGGCCGCGGCACGAAGAAGAAGACCGCCACGCCGAAGAAGCCGGCCACCAAGAAGACCGTGGGGCGCGAATAAGTCCTTACAGTCAGGGGCTTTTCGCTGACGGAAGGCACGAAATCGCGTCACCGATCAGCGGATCATGTGGTTGACTGGTGCGCTGTGAAACACCCCGGAGACAAGGGCAGCTTCCACACCGACATCGCCGATGACGTGCTGAAGGAAGCGCTCAGGGCGGTCGAGAAGCGAACTGGCGAAGCGAGCGACGAGCCGGCGGCCGAGGCACCAGCCGAAGGTGCCCCCGCGGCGGCGAGCGCCAGCCAGAAGGAAATCGACGAGCTGAAGGCCGAGCTCGAGCTGTCGATGGCCCGTGGCCGCGACATGATGGGCAAGCTCAAGGACGAGCACGAGAAGATGCTCCGTGCCGCGGCCGACCTCGAGAACTTCAAGAAGCGCGCGCAGAAGGAAAAAGAGGAGATGCAGAAGTTCGGCATCGAGAAGCTCCTCAAGGACTTCCTGCCGGTGGTCGACAACTTCGACCGCGCCCTCGACTCCGCCAAGAGCGCCGCCGACTACGACAGCCTCAAGAAGGGCGTGGAGATGATCCGCAAGCTCTTCGAGGACACGCTCGGCAAGCACGGCGTGAAGTCGTTCTCGACGAAGGGCCAGCCCTTCGACCCCAACAAGCACGAGGCGATGTCGGCCGTGGAGACGGCGGAGATGCCCGCCAACCACGTGCACGCGGAGATCCTGCGGGGGTTCACGTTGAACGAGCGCCTGGTTCGCCCGGCGCTGGTGGTGGTTTCGCGCACGCCGACGGCTCCGGCCACGGCGCCTGCACAGAGCGCTGAGGCGCCCGCGGCCGGGGGGGCCCCGGGCGACGGCAGCGCGCAGTCTTGATTCATCGGAGGGGACATGTCGAAGGTCATCGGGATTGATCTGGGCACGACGAACTCGTGCGTGGCGGTGATGGAGGGCGGGGAGCCGGTCGTCATTCCCAACAGCGAGGGCAGCCGCACCACGCCTTCCATGGTGGGCTTCACGGAGACCGAGGAACGCCTGGTCGGGCAGATCGCCAAGCGCCAGGCGGTCACCAACCCGGAAAACACCATCTACGCCGTGAAGCGGCTGATGGGCCGGTCGTACGACTCGAAGGAAGCGCAGCGCGCGCGGTCGATGGTGCCGTACAAGGTCGTCGCGTCCGACAACGGCGACGCGTGGGTCGAGATTCGCGGCAAGCGCTTCAGCCCGCCCGAAGTCAGCTCGATGATCCTCGCGAAGATGAAGCAGACCGCCGAGGACTACCTGGGTGAGCCGGTGACCGAAGCGGTGGTCACGGTGCCCGCGTACTTCAACGACGGTCAGCGCCAGGCCACCAAGGACGCGGGTCGCATCGCGGGCTTGAACGTGCTGCGCATCATCAACGAGCCCACGGCGGCCGCGCTCGCGTACGGCCTCGACAAGAAGGACGACGGCAAGGTCGAGAAGGTGGCGGTCTACGACCTCGGCGGCGGCACGTTCGACATCTCGATCCTCGAGCTCAACAGCGGCGTGTTCGAGGTGAAGTCGACCAACGGCGACACGTACCTGGGCGGCGAAGACTTCGACAACAAGCTCATCGATTGGCTCGCCGAGCGCTTCAAGGCGAACAACGGCGGCGTCGACTTGCGCAAGGACCGCATGGCCCTGCAGCGCCTCAAGGAAGCGGCCGAGCGCGCCAAGCACGAGCTGTCGTCGGCCACCGAGACCGAGGTGAACCTGCCGTTCATCACCGCCGACGCCTCGGGCCCCAAGCACCTGCAGGAAAACATCGAGCGCAGCGTCTTCGAAGACCTCGTGAAGGACCTCGTCGAGCGGTCGATCGAGCCGTGCAAGATCGCGCTGAAGGACGCGGGCCTCACGCCGCCGCAGGTGAACCAGGTGCTGCTGGTCGGCGGCATGACGCGCATGCCGGCCATTCAGAGCAAGGTGAAGGCCTTCTTCCAGAAGGACCCGCACAAGGGCATCAACCCCGACGAGGTGGTCGCCATCGGCGCGGCGATCCAGGGCGGCGTGCTCAAGGGCGAAGTGAAGGACGTGCTGCTGCTCGACGTGACGCCGCTCTCGCTCGGTGTCGAGACGGCCGGCGGCGTGTTCACCAAGATCATCGAGAAGAACACCACCATCCCCTGCAAGAAGTCGCAGGTCTTCTCGACCGCGACCGACAACCAGCCCCTGGTGAGCGTGCACTGCTTGCAGGGCGAACGTGAGATGGCGTCGGACAACAAGACGCTCGCGCGCTTCGAGCTGGTCGGCATTCCGCCGGCGCCGCGTGGCGTGCCGCAGATCGAGGTCACCTTCGACATCGACGCCAACGGCCTGGTGCACGTGTCCGCGAAGGACCTCGGCACCGGCCGCGTGCAGCAGGTGCGCATCGTCTCGAACTCCGGCCTGACCGAGGCGGAGATCCAGAAGATGATCGCCGAGGCGCAGTCGAACACCGAGGGCGACAAGAAGAAGAAGGAACTCGCCGACCTGCGCAACAACGCCGACGGCCTGATCTACACGACCGAGAAGTCGCTCGAGGAATACGCCTCGCTGCTGGGCGACAAGGACAAGGGCGAGATCAAGAGCGACCTCGAGAACCTGAAGAAGCAGCTGGGCACCAACGAGCCCGGCAAGATCCGCGACGCGATCAAGCAGCTCGAGGGCAGCGCGTACCGCATCGCCGACGCCATCTACAACGCGGAGTCGAAGAAGTAGCCGGTGGCCGCCCCGGTCACAGGCGCGCACGCGCAGCTGAAGTTCGACTCCCTCGACGAGGAAGTGCGCTTCCTCCGCGGGCTGGTGTCGGTGCAGCGGCTGGCCGACGAGGTGCTCGAAGACTGCATCGACCGGCAGCTCGGCCTGTCGGCGGCGATCGACGTGTTCCTCTCGCAGTGCGCGCGCATGATCCACGCGCGCGGCGCGTTCGTGCAGCTGCTGGGCGGCTCGGGCCCCGTGCTCACCCGGGTGTGGGGCAACGAGTACTTCGACGTCACGACCTGGGCGAACTACCGCGGCGCGGTGCCGCTGGGTGATCAGCGCACGGTGTTCGTGTCGGAGCTGACGCTCGGCCGCACCGTTCTCGGGAGCATCGGCTTCCTCCTGCCGGGCACCTTCGACGGCGGCGGCAAGCACGTGCTGGCGCTGGTCGAGGCGGTCGCGGAGATCCTCGACTCGGCGGTGCTGTCGTTCATCGCGCTGTCAGACGGCTCGAGCGCCGGCGAGCGGCTCGACTCACTGTCGGAAGCCGGAGAGTTCGCCCCGCGCGCGCGCATCGGCAAGTACGAGCTGCTGCACCCGCTCGGCACCGGCGGCATGGCGCAGGTGATGGTCGCGCGCACCGTGAACCCGGGCGGCGTCTCGCGGCTGGTGGCGCTCAAGCGCATCTTGCCGAGGCTCGCGACCGACGAGGTCATCGTCGAGCAGTTCCTCGACGAGGCGAAGCTCGGCATGAAGCTGAACCACCCGAACCTCGTGACGTTCTACGACTTCGGGAACGCGGCGGGCTCGTACTACCTGACGATGGAGCTCATCCGCGGCGTCGACCTCGACCACGTCATCTACTGGCGCCACGGGCCGCTCTCACCCGACCTCGTCACCGCGGTGCTGTGCCAGGCGCTCGAGGGGCTGCACTCCGCGCACGAGACGAAGGGCGACGACGGGCTGCCGCTGGGGCTGGTGCACCGCGACCTGTCGCCGCACAACCTGATGTGCGGCTTCGACGGCCGCGTGAAGGTGCTCGACTTCGGCGTGGCGAAGATGCGCGACCAGCGCACCGTGACGCTGCCGGGCATCGTGAAGGGCAAGCCGCTCTACATGTCGCCCGAGCAGGCCACCGCCGAGCGCATCGACCGCCGCAGCGACATCTTCTCGATGGGCCTCATCATGTACGAGGCGCTGTTGGCGCGGCGCGCGTTCGACCAGAAAGACGACACGCGCACCATGGAGTCGATCGTCAACGACCCGCTCCCCAGGCCCGCGGGCCTGCCCAACCACCTGTGGGAAGTGATGGAAAAGGCGCTGCAGAAGGAACCCGCCGATCGCTTCCGCAACGCGCTCGAGATGGCGCAGGCCCTGCGCGAGGTCGCCAAGCCGATGAAGGACCACGAGCTCGGCGCGCTGCTCGCCAGCCGCTTTCCCCGCCGCGTGAGCGAAGTGCAGGCGTGGGAAAAGTCGCAGCACGCCGCGAAGACGATTCAGCAGGACTGAGCCGTCACGCGAGAATCAACCCCAGCGCCTCGCTCACCGACTCCACCGGGTGCACTTCCATGCCGCGCGGGCTCTCGAGCCGCCGCGCGCTGCCCCTGGGCAACACCACGCGCTTGAAGCCCATCTTCGCGGCCTCGGCGAGCCGCGGCTCGACCTGGGCGACCGCGCGCACCTCACCGGCGAGGCCGACTTCTCCGAGAATCAGGGTGTGCGGGTTGACGGGCTTGTTCTGCAACGAGCTCACCAGCGCGGCGCACACCGCGAGATCGCTCGCCGGCTCGGTGAGCGACATGCCGCCCGCGACGTTGACGAAGATGTCGCAGCCGACGAGCTGCACGCCCTCTTTCTTTTCGAGCACCGCGGCCAGCAGGGCCACGCGGTTCGAGTCGACGCCGATGGCGGTGCGTCGCGCGGTGCCGTACCCGGTGGGCGCCACCAGCGCCTGCACCTCGACGAGAATCGGCCGTGTGCCGTTGAGGGTCGAGGTGACCACGCTGCCGCTGACGCCTTTGGGCCGCTCGGCGAGGAACAGCGACGACGGGTCGGGCACCTCGGCGAGCCCCGAGCCCTTCATCTCGAACACGCCGATCTCGTTGGTGCTGCCGAAGCGGTTCTTGTGCGCGCGCAAGATGCGGAACGGGTGGCCGCGCTCGCCCTCGAAGTAGAGGACGGTGTCGACCATGTGCTCGAGCACGCGCGGCCCGGCGATGCTGCCTTCCTTGGTGACGTGGCCGACCATGAAGGTGGGCACGCCGGTCTTCTTGGCGAAGGCCATCAGGCGGCCGGCGCACTCGCGCACCTGGCCCACCGAGCCCGGCGCGGTGCCCAGCTCGGCGAGGAACATGGTCTGAATCGAGTCGATGATGAGCACCCCGGGCGCCAGCTTCTCGGCCGCCACGAGGATCTTCTCGAGGTCGGTCTCGGCGAACACGTGCAGCTGCTCGCTGCGCACCTCGAGCCGCTCGGCGCGCATGCGCGTCTGCCGCAGCGACTCTTCGCCCGAGACGTAGAGCGCTGGCCGGTCGCGCGACAGGCGGTCGACGGCCATCAAGAGCAGCGTTGACTTGCCGATGCCCGGGTCGCCGCCGATCAGCACCAGGCTCCCCAGCGTCACGCCGCCGCCGAGCACCCGGTCGAGCTCGGCGATGCCGGTCAGCCGCCGCGCCTCGCTGGCCGACTCGACTTCCTTGAGCAGCATGGGCTTGGCCTGCCCGGTCGACGCCCCCCACGCGGGCCGCGCCTGGCTGGCGCTCGAGACCTCGGCTTCCTCGACCAGCGAGCCCCACGTCCCACACTCCGTGCACCGCCCCAGCCACTTCGCCGCCTGGTACCCACAGGACTGGCAGGTGAAGTGCGTCTTCGTCTTGGCCATGCCCCCTTCTACATGGTGGCACTGACATTCCGGGCCAGGGGCGTCGCTCGTCGCCCGCGGAGCGAACTTCGCTAACCTCCAGCGCGAATGGATGGAGCGGCCGTCGGCGCCTTCGCGATCGAGCGCTTCCGGCTCTACGGGGTCGCCGGGGTCATCGAGGCGGCCGCCTGGCTGGTGTTGCTCGTCGGCGCCGCGGTGGTCGCGCGCTCGTTCCGCCCGCCGCCGCCGGAGGTGAGGCGCCGTGCGCTCGCGCTCGCGACGGTGGCCCTCGCGGCGCGCCTCGTCGTTCCGCACGTCCCGTTCAACTGGTGGTACGGCGTCAGCAACCTGCCGTGGGCGCGCGGCGTGTTCTCGAAGGACACCTCGTGGGAGCCGCTCGTGCACCGGCTCATCGCCTTCGATCTCGGCCTCGGCTTCCGGGGGCTGGTCGCCTTCGGCATCGCCGCGAACGTCGGCGCGATTCTGCTCCTCTGGAGCACCGCGCGCCGCGCGGGCTACGGCGAGCGCGTCGCCTGGGTCTTCGTGTTCCTGCTGGCGCTCGTCCCTGCGTACGTTCGGCTCTCGGCTTCCGACGCCATTCACCTCGTGCCGTTCGTGCTCTGGGCGGTCGCGGCGGCGGCGTTCGTGGCGGTGCGCGACGGGCGCGGCGGCGTGGCGATGCACCTCGTCCTCGGGGCGTCCACGCTGCTGGCCGGGCTGTTCCGTGCCGAGACGATGCTGCTGCTCCCGTCGATTCCCTTCTTCGTCGGCAAGGACCCGGCGGGGTGGCGCGCGCTCTGGGTAGCGCGGCGTCGCTTTCTCGCGTTCGGGCTCGGGCTCCTCGTTGCCGTGCCGCTGATGTGGGCGCACCACCTGGCGTCGTTCTCGCTCTACTTCCACGAGGCCACTTCGTTCGACGGTTCGCCGGCGCTCGCGGTGAGCCTCGCCGTGGGGCGCGTGCTCTTCGGCGTCTTCTTCCGCTGCCTGCTCCCGACCAACTTCCTCTTCGGGTCGTACGTCCCCGCGATCCTCCAGCTGCCCATCTGGTACTCCACGTGGAAGCTCGCCCGGGCGCGAGCGTGGCCGGCGCTCGCCGCGCTCTACGTGCCGCAGGCGATCTTCTCGATCCCCGCGGTCGTCGCCGGCAAGGAATCGGTCGGGTTCCTCCCCGAGAGCGCGTACCACCTCGTCTACCTGGTGTTCGTGCTGGTCGCGTGCGCGCAGGGCGTCGTCGCGCTCGAGGCGCCGGTGAGGGCGTGGCTGGCGACGTGGCCGAGGAGACTGGGCGCGGCGCTGGTCGCGGTGGCCGTGGTGTGGATGGACCTCGTGGTGCCGTGGTTCGGCACGTACGCCTACGAAGAGGAGTTCACGTTCCTGGAACGGTGGCTCCCGCGCGACGAGGCGACCATCGTCGCGATCTGGGACCCGCGGAACAGCGGCGGCGACTTCGACGCCTGCCTGGCGCTCCCGTACCCGCCGATGCTCCCCGACCGCCCGCGGCTCCGCTGGCGCATCGTCGGCGGCGACGACCTGCGAGGCGATCGCTGGAAGGACCTTCGCTTCGACTACTACTACCCGGGCTGCCTGACGCAGATCTCGCTCTCGCCGAGACCCGCGCCGGCCTTCGTCAGCCGCTTCGTCGATGCGAGCCGGCGCGCCGATGGCGACGCGCGCCTCGCTGAGCTGCAGCGTCTCGACACGGCGATTCGCGCGCACTTCGAGCTCACGCCGATCGCGAGCGAGGAAGTCCCCGCCGAGTCGTTTTCCGACTACGGGTTCGCCGCCGATCGAATGCGCCTGACCCTCTACCGGCGGGCGAACGCGCCGTGAGCCACGGCACGCGGTGTGCTCTCGAGGGGCCCCATGCGAAACCTGAGGCTGTGGACCCTCGTGCTGGGCGTGTGCGCCCACGTCTGCGTCGCCGGTGAGCCGCAGACGCTGCAGGTGGTGGCGTTCAACGTGCTGTTCAAGGGCGCCGACGACGCGAAGTCGGTGGCGGTGTTCGACCCGCCCGACGCCGACCTCGTGTGCCTCTCGGAGCTGACCCCCGCCTTCGTCACCGCGTTCGAGAAGGCGCGCAGCGCCGACTACCCGTACCGCGCGTTCTTCCCGCAGAAGGGCACGTGGGGCATCGGGCTGGCCTCGAAGGTGCCGCTGACCGAGGTGAAGCTCGCGCCGGTGGCGCCCTCGAAGATTCCGGCGGTGGAGGCGACCTTCGTGCGGGACGGCCAGCGGGTCAGGGTGGTGTGCGTTCACTTGAACCCCCCGGTCGGCAAGCACCGCAAGAGCGACGGGTTCTTCACCACCCTCGAGAAGAACGCCGACGTGCGGCGCAAGCAGGCCGACACGCTCGTGGCGCGGTACGCGAAGGTGAAGGACCCGATGATCTTGCTGGGCGACTTCAACGAGGAACCCGGCGGCGACGCGATGGAGGTGCTCCGCAAGGCAGGCTTCGCGCGCAACTGCCTGGGGCCCGACTCGTGGTGCCAGCCGACTTTCCCCGGGCCGGCCGTCTCGTGGCCGGCGGTCTTCACCATCGACCACGTGCTCGCGCGCGGGCTGACCATCACCGCGACGCGCACCCTGAAGGCGGGCGGCTCAGACCACTACCCGGTCGAGGCAGACCTCTCGCTCGAGCCGTGACTCCGGCGCGCCACGGTGCGTGGGGTGCCAGGCCGCGCGGCTCGTGGTCACGCTGACGCGGTGCTCGCGCCGCGGTGCGCACCGCTCGCTCGGTAAGGGGGCTGGCCAGCGTGTGGCACCGCGGCTGCACCGTGGCGCCAGCGCGGCCGCGACGGTCGCGCTCCTCTTCTCCTCTCTCTCTTCGAAAGCCCAACCATGAACGCCCGCCTCGCATTTCTGACCGTGTCCCTCGTGTCGTCCCTCGCCGCTGCGCAGAGCGTCCGCGACGCGCAGGCCGAGCTCACGTCCGCCCAGGCGCACTTCGGCAAGTGCCGGAACGGCAAGCTCCAGGCGGAGTTCGGCTCGGCGCTCCAGCGGCTCGAGGCGTCGCGGCGCGGGCTCGAGAAGGGGCGGCGCGAGGTGGAATCGGCGCGGCGCGCGCTCGAGGCGGTGCGCAAGCGCATCGAGGCGGGCCACCAGATGAAGCACGCCTCGGCGGAAGAGCGCGAGGCGAAGGAAGCGCAGTACGCCCAGTCGCTGGAGACCGGCTACCGCCAGCCGATGAAGGCGCTCGAGCCGCTGGTGGCCTCGTACGTGAGCGGCATGCACGGGTACTCGGCGGCCATCGAGAAGTACGCGGCGTTCTGCGACGGCCAGGGCATCACCACGGCCTCGGCCCGGGCCTTCGTCGCGGGGCTGGAGCCGGAGATCGCCGCGCTCGAAGGCACCTCGAAGGACTTCGTGGCCTCGGCAGGCAAGGCGCTGGCGGGTGACATGGCGGCGCGTTGAGCGGTTTGCGGCGCCCGGGGCTGATCCACGCAGAGCTTGCGGTCGCCCCCGGCGCGGCGTGGTGAGGAGTCGAGCGGTTGCTCGGGGTTGGCGGGCCGACGCCCGCGACGCACCGTGGCACGGCTGATGAACGACCTGGGCTCACCATGTCCACCAAGGCGCAGCAGTTCAGAGCGGACGCAGTTCGGACGCACGCCGCGAAGAAGCCGGCGCGCCACCCGCCGAAGGTCATCGACCCGATGCACACCGACACGCGCAACGTGACGGTGCGGGGCGACAAGAAGGTCGGCATGGCCCTCGAAGACTCCTTCAGCACCAACGGCAAGTCGCCGCGCCCCTCGCGCGTGTCGACTCGGAAGTCGGCGCACCACGGCCGAGCAGACGTCGCGCAGATGCGCACCGCGCGCGCGAAGACCTTCAGCCCGAAGGCCCGCGCCACCCGTGCCCAGGCGCAGCGTCGCCGTTGAGTGCCCGAACCACGAACGAAAGGAGTCCGTCATGAGCCAGGACAAGTCGACCACCGCATCGCTCAAAGCGCTGCGTGACGAGCTGAAGTTGAAGATGGCGTTGGCGCGCATGGACGCGCGCTCGGAGTGGGATCGCCTCGAGCCGCAGGTGGAGCGCGCGCTGTCGAGCGTGGCCATCGTCTCGACCGAGGTGATGGAAGACCTCGAGAAGCGGCTCGTCGAGCTGAAGGCACGCCTCCACTGAAGGAAGTTCCCTGTCCCTGCTGGGGAGCAGGTCGAGAGGGAGCCGTGGTGGAGGAGTCGTGAAAGAGCAACCGGCACGGAGGGAGGGCCTCCGTGCCGGCACTGCTTTTTTCAGCCGACGCGGCCGCAGACGTTCGGCATCGCGAAGCCGCACTGCTCGTCGGGGGCGCAGACGCCGCAGTTGAGCGAGCCGCCGCAGCCGTTGCCGATGAGGCCGCAGTTCGCGCCGATGTCAGCGCACGTGCGCGGCACGCACGACATCGTGCCGCACTGGCCGGGCACGCCGCCGCCGCCGCAGGTCTGACCGCTCGGGCACGCGCCGCACTGGATGATGTTGCCGCAGCCATCGCCGGCCGGGCCGCAGGCGATGCCCTGGCCCGAGCAGGTGAGCGGCGTACACGCCGTCGCGCCGCACAGACCCGGACCCTGCGCGCCGCAGATCTGACCCGGCGGGCACATGCCGCAGTCGATCTGGTTGCCGCACCCATCGCCCTGCAGGCCGCAGTTGAAGCCCTGCATGAGGCAGGTGCGCGGCTGGCAGCTCATGCCGCCACCGCACACGCCGGGCACGCCGCCACCGCCGCAGGTCTGCGGAGCAGTGCAGGTGCCGCAGCTGATGGTGCCGCCGCACGTGTCGCCGTTGGTGCCGCAGTTGAAGCCCTGCTGGGCGCAGGTCTTCGGCGCGCACATGCCGCCACCGCACTGGCCGGTGGTGCCGCCGCCGCCGCAGGTCTGCGGCGAGGTGCACGTGCCGCAGTTGAGCGTGCCGCCGCAGCCATCGCCCCACGAGCCGCAGGCGTAGCCGAGCTGAGCGCAGGTGCGCGGCACGCACTGGCCGCCACCGCAGACGTTCGGCGTACCGCCACCACCGCAGGTCTGGGGCGCGGTGCACGTGCCGCAGTTGACGGTGTTGCCGCAGCCGTCACCCTGGGTGCCGCAGTTCGCGCCGAGCTGCGCGCAGGTGCGCGGGGTGCAGGAGTTGCCGCACTGGTTGGGCACGCCGCCGCCGCCGCAGGTCGCGGGCGCGGTGCAGTTGCCGCACTGGAGGATGTTGCCGCAGCCGTCAGCCACCGGGCCGCACTGCGCGCCGGCCTGGGCGCACGTGCGCGGCGTGCACATCTGCGGGGGCGGCACGTCGGGCTTGATGCACGAGGAGAGGTCGAAGATGAGGTACTCGAAGACCTTTTCCTGCGGCGTCATCGCGCTCACGCTGCAGTACGGCCAGGTCGCCGTGCCCGCGCTCGCGTCGATGACGTGGAAGTCGCTGAAGAGCACGCGGCCGCACTGGTTGTCGGGCGTCGCGGTGGTGGGCGTGTTGAACGTGTATTGGAAGGGCGTGGCCTCGACGGTGGCGGTGGTCGACGTCTTGCCGAACACCCACTGCTGACCGGGCGGGTTGATGATGGCGTTGAGGTCATTGCGCACCGTGGTGATGCGGATGCGCGGGGTCGCCGGCGTCGAGGTCGCGGCCTGGGCGTTCACGTACTGCACCCACTGCGCGAAGGTGACGCCCTTGGGGAAGGTGGTGTCGATGCGCGCGTCCTGGTTGGGCGGCGACGAGGCGCCCGGCGTGAAGGTCGCCGAGCTGGTGAACGAGATGGCGCTCGGGTTGCCGTAGAGCCACACGTACGCGAAGTGGCTGGCGAAGAGGCGGCCACCGGCGTTGGCGTAGTTCTCCATGTTCTGGCGCTGGAGGAACGTCTTGGGCTGCTCGCCGCCGACGCAGTCGACGATGATCATGTCGTACTTCTTCATCTCGGTGAGGCTGTCGAAGATGGTGCTCGCCGTGGGCGTGGTGGTGCCGATCTTGCCGCCGTTGTCTCGGTAGAACCGCACGCGGCCCGGTTGGCCGGGCACGTTGAACTGGTCGAGCGCGACGCCGATCTTCGGCAACACGCACTCGATGGTGTCGACCGAGCCGGTGACCACGGCGATGCGCGGAATGTTGTCGTACGGGCTCTGCTCGGCCTGCTTGCGCGGCAGGCGCGTCTGGTCGGCGGTGAGCGCGGTGTTGGCGCAGCAGGTCGGGTTGTTGACGGTGATGTAGCGCCGCCACTTGCCGAGCTGGATGACGACCGGCACGTTCACGCCGCAGGGCACGTTCTTCAGCGTGAAGGTGCCGTCGACGTTCGAGGTGGTGCTGACCAGCGGGCTGCCGCTGACGCCGTCGGCGCACTGGTCGCAGGTCACGCCGCCGTCGCCATCGAGCGAGTCGACGACGCCGCCGGTCGAGTTGGGCACGTAGATGAGCGCGCCGGGGATCGGGTCAGGCTGGCCGTAGCCGGCGTCGGCCTGGGTCGGGGCGAGCACGACGCCGGTGAGCGTGGTGCCGCCGTCGGTGCCGGGGCACGCGTTCTGGTTCAGGCAGAGGTTGGTGCAGCTGCCGGCGTCGACGCCGACCGAGCCGCAGACCGAGGGGATGCCGGCGCCGCCGCAGATGTCGGGGGCGGTGCAGGTGCCGCAGCTGATGATGTTGTTGCAGCCGTCGTTGATCTGGCCGCAGTTCGCGCCGAGCTGCGCGCAGGTCTTCGGCACGCACGCCGGGGGAGCGCCGCACACGTTCGCGGTGCCGCCGCCGCCGCAGGTCTGGCCCGAGACGGTGCAGTTGCCGCACTGGATGATGTTGCCGCAGCCGTCACTGACCGGGCCGCAGTTCACGCCGAGCTGCGCGCAGGTCTTCGCGACGCACGACACCGAGCCGCCGCACTGGTTGGGCACGCCGCCGGCGCCGCACGCCTGGGGCGCCATGCAGGTGTTGCCGCAGCTCACCGCGTTGCCGCAGCCGTCGCCGACCGTGCCGCAGGTCGCGTTCTGCTGGGCGCAGGTGCGCGGGGTGCAGGTCGCGCCGCCGCCGCACTGGTTGGGCACGCCGCCACCGCCGCAGACCTGGGGCGCAGTGCACGCGCCGCAGTTGATGGTGCCGCCGCAGCCGTCGCCGACCATGCCGCAGGTCGCGTTGAGCTGGGCGCAGGTCAGCGGCGTGCACATCGAGGCGCCGCCGCACTTGTAGGGGATGCCGCCGCCGCCGCACGTGTTGCCGACGCCGGTGCAGGTGCCGCAGTTGAGCGTGCCGCCGCAGCCGTTGCCGATGGTGCCGCACGTCGCGCCGGCGATGGCGCACGTGGTGGGAATGCACATGCCCGCGTCGTTGACGTTCGAGCCGAGGATGCCGCAGCGCCCGGGCACGCCGCCGCCGCCGCAGATCTCAGGCAGCGCGCACGAGCCGCAGTTCATGAGGTTGCCGCAGCGGTCGGCCATCGGGCCGCACTCCGCGCCGAGCGACGCGCAGGTGACGGGCACGCAGCCGGCGTCGCCGCCGCACACCGACGGGGTGCCCGCGCCGCCGCAGGTCTGGGGCAGGGTGCAGCTGCCGCACTGGATCAGGCCGCCGCAGCCGTCGGAGATGGGACCGCAGTTCGCGCCCGCCGAGGCGCAGGTGATGCCGAGCTGACAGCCGCCGTCGACGCCGCCGTCGGTCATGCCGCCGCCGCCACCGCCCTGGCCGCCGCCCGTGGTGATGCCGCCACCGCCGCCGGTGCCGCCGCCGACCGAGCCGTCGCTGCCGCCGTCGTCGTTGCCAGAGGGGCGAGTGCAGCCGTCGCAGCCCGCGATGAACACGGAAGCAGCGAGGAGGAGAATGCGGAACGTCGTGCGCATGCGGGCGGGCTCCTGATCGGCGATGGCTTGGTCGCCGAAGAAACGGCAGAGAGGAAAAGAGTCCCGCAAGACTACCCGCAACTCGGCGAGGTGCGCGCGTTCAATTCCGTGACGCGCGCGCAGGCGCCGATCTCGTGGCCGCCGAGGTGGGACACGCGCCCACGCCGCGAAGAAACCTTGCGTTCCGCTGCCACTTCCACGACCTTCGGTCCCCTCCATGACCTCGCGTCACGTCGAGCGCCTCGCGCTCCCGTTCTTCACGGCTTTCGTCGTTGGTCTCGGGCTGTCCTGCACCGTCAACTTCACCGACGACGTTCACTACGCCTGCAAGAAGAACGAAGACTGCGGTGGCGACGGCTTCGTCTGTGCCTTCGGCCCGACCAAGGCCGTCTGCTGCAAGCCGACCGGTACGGAGGTGTGTGACAAGAAGGACAACGACTGCGACGGCCTGACTGACAACACCGGCAAGGCCGAGACCTGCAACGGCGAAGACGACGACTGCAACGGCGTCATCGACGACGGGTTCGACCTGCAGACCAACGCGAACCACTGCGGCATGTGCAACCACGCGTGCGAGCGAAACGAGAACTGCCGCAGCGGCTCGTGCACGGTGAAGGTCGAAGCGCAGTGCAACGACAACTTCGACGACGACGGCAACGGCAAGACCGACTGCGAAGACTCGACCTGCGACAACCGCGCGTGTGGGCTCGGCATCGCCGGCTGCACCTGCAAGAACCTCAAGAAGGCCGAGGTCATCTGCAACGACAACAAGGACAACGACGGTGACGGCGTCATCGACTGCGTCGACTCCGACTGCAACGGCCTGACGTGCCTCAACGGTGGCTGCACCTGCCGGCCCGACGGCGGCACGCTCGAGAGCGACTGCACCGACGGCGTCGACAACGATCAAGACGGCGTGAAGGACTGCCTCGACCTCGACTGCGTGAACCAGTTCTGCACGCCCCCCGACATCTATTTCACGTGCACCAACGACCAGAAGTGCAAGTGCAACGGCGGCGTGCAGATCGCCGAGGTCGGCTCGGTGCTGTGCCGCGACAACGTCGACAACGACTGCGACGGGCAGATCGACTGCGTCGAGGCCTCGTGCACCGGCCAGAGCTGCTCGCCTGACGGCGGCGCGGGCTGCGAGTGCAACCTCGGCGGCAAGAAGGAAACGGGCTGCGCCAACCTCATCGACGACGACGGCGACACGAAGGTCGACTGCGCCGACTCCGACTGCGTGATGGGCACGACCTGCGGCAAGGTCGACGGCGGCGCGGGCTCGTGCACCGCCACCGGCACCTGCGACTGAGCGAGTCCGGGCTCGTCAACCACGGGCCGGTGACAGGTTGACAAGGGTGGATCGCGCTGGTTTGAGCGCGTCATGTCCACTTCTTCTCCCTCTGGCTTTAGCGGTCACGCCCACTCGGCCCACGCGCACTCGCCTTCGCACGAGCTGCAGGTGCCGCTGCGCCACGACTGGTCGCTGGCCGAGGTGCGCGCGCTCTACGACCTGCCGCTGCTCGAGCTGGTGTACCGGGCGCAGACCGTCCACCGCCAGGTGTGGAAGGAGAACAAGGTGCAGCTGTGCAGCCTGCTGTCGATCAAGACCGGCGGCTGCCCCGAAGACTGCGCGTACTGCCCGCAGGCGGCCCGCTACAAGACGGGCGTCGAGGCCGAGAAGTTGATGGGCGTGCCCGAGGTGCTGGCGGCGGCGAAGCAGGCGCGCGAGGCCGGCGCGACGCGGTTCTGCATGGGCGCGGCGTGGCGCGAGGTGAAAGACGGGCCGCAGTTCGACCAGGTGCTCGACATGGTGCGCGGCGTGAAGTCGCTGGGCATGGAGGCGTGCTGCACGCTGGGCATGCTGAGCGACACGCAGGCGAAGCGGCTGAAGGAAGCGGGCCTCGACGCGTACAACCACAACCTCGACACCAGCGAAGACCACTACGGCGACATCATCAGCACGCGTGCGTACGAGGACCGCCTGGCGACGCTGGCGCGGGTGCGCAAGGCCGGCATCGGCGTGTGCTGCGGCGGCATCATCGGGCTGGGCGAGTCGGTGGACGATCGCTGTGAGCTGCTCCGCACGCTCGCCAACCAGGAACACCACCCCGAGTCGGTGCCGGTGAACGCGCTCGTCGCGGTGAAGGGCACGCCGCTGCAGAACCAGAAGCCCATCGAGACCATCGACATGGTGCGCACCATCGCCGTCGCGCGCCTGCTGATGCCCGCGTCGATGGTGCGGCTCTCGGCGGGCCGCGAGCAGATGAACGAAGAGGCGCAGCTGCTGTGCATGATGGCCGGCGCGAACTCGGTCTTCTTCGGCGAGCGGTTGCTGACCACCGCCAACCCCGAGCTCGAGCGCGACCTGGCGCTCTTCGAGAAGGCCGGCGTCACGCCGCTGCAGCCGAACGTCGACAAGCCGGGGCTCTGAGACGTGGCGTCGCTCGTCGACACCTGGGCCGCGGAGGAGCTGTCGGGCCTCGCGCGTGCCTCCCTGCGCCGCGTGCTCGAGCCGCTCGAGACCGCGTCGGGGCCGCGCGTGTCGGTGAACGGGCAGACGCTGCTCAACTTCTCGTCGAACGACTACCTCGGGCTCGCTGGCGCTCCCGAGCTGCGCGAAGCGGCGACGCGGGCGCTCGAGGCGTGGGGCGTCGGGTCGGGCGCGTCGCGGCTGGTGGTCGGTGACACCGGGGCGCACCACTCGCTCGAGCGCGCGCTGGCGCGGTTCTTCGGCACCGAGGCGGCGGTGCTCTTCAACAGCGGGTACGCGGCGAACGTCGGCGTGCTCGGGTCGCTGGTCGGTCCCGGTGACGTGGTGTTCAGCGATGAGTTGAACCACGCGAGCCTCATCGATGGGTGCCGGCTCTCGCGCGCGCAGGTGGTGGTGTTTCCGCACCGCGACGTCGAGGCGCTCGAGGCGTTGGTGCGCGTGCACGCGGGGCGGCGGCGGTTGGTGGTGACGGATGCCGTGTTCTCGATGGATGGAGATCGCGCGCCGGTGCGGGCGCTGCGCGAGGTGTGCGATCGCCATGGGCTCGCGCTGGTCGTCGACGAGGCGCACTCCACCGGGGTGCTCGGGCCGGGTGGGCGTGGGCTGTGTGCGCTCGAGGGCGTCGAGCCCGAGGTGCACGTCGGCACGCTGTCGAAGGCGCTCGGGAGCTTTGGTGGGTTCGTCGTCGGGTCGCGGGCGTTGACGGAGTTGCTGATCAACAAGGCCCGGCCGTTGGTGTTCTCGACTGCGCTGCCGGCGGTGGTGTGCGCGGCGGCGGAGCGGGCGCTGGAGTTGGTGCCGGAGCGGCAGGTGGCGCTCGCGGAGGTGTGTACGGCTTTCGCTTCCTCGCTCGGGGTTTCGGGTTCGTCTGCGATTTTTCCCGTCGTCATTGGGGATTCTGAACTCGCGCTCGCCGCTTCTGGTTCGCTTCGCTCGGCGGGGTTCCTCGTGAAGGCGATTCGGCCTCCGACCGTGCAGGTGGGGACGGCCCGGTTGCGCGTGGCGCTTCGGGCGGATCATCGCGTCGACGATGTGCTCGCTTTGGCGGCTTCGCTGCGGGTTTTCTCCTCACCCCGACCCTCTCCTCCTCGGGAGGAGAGGGAGATACTTCATGAACACCGCTGAACTGCTGGCGCTCGATGCGGCGCACGTGTGGCACCCCTTCACGCAGATGCAGGGGTGGGTGGCTGATCAGCCGCTGATCATCGAACGCGCCGAGGGGAATTGGCTCATCGACACCGATGGCCGGCGGTGGCTCGACGCCATCAGCTCGCTGTGGGTGACGACGCACGGTCATCGCAAGCGCGAGCTCGACGAAGCGGTCGCCGCGCAACTGCAGAAGGTCGCGCACTGCACGTTGCTCGGTCAGGCCTCGGTGCCGAGCATCGAGCTGGCCGCGAAGTTGGTGTCCCTCGCGCCCCAGGGGCTGACGAAGGTCTTCTATTCGGACAGCGGCAGCACCTCGGTCGAGATCGCCGTGAAGATGGCGTACCAGTTCTGGCAGCTCTCGGGCCGGCCGCGGAAGCAGCGCTTCGTGGCGCTCGAAGAGGCGTACCACGGCGACACCATCGGCTCGGTCTCGGTGGGCGGCATGGAGCTGTTCCACGAGCGCTTCCGCCATCTCCTCTTTCCCGTCGAGCGCATCGCGACGCCGCACGCGTACCGGTGGAAGGGCGAGGACGTGCTCGAGGAATCGCTCGCGCAGCTCGAGGCGCTCTTCAAGGCGAAGCACGAGGAGCTCGCGGGCCTGGTGGTGGAGCCGCTCATCCAGGGCGCGGCGGGCATGCTTGTGCAGCCGAAGGGCTGGCTGAAGCGGGTCGAGGCGCTGTGCCGCAAGTACGACGTGCTGCTCATCTGCGACGAGGTGGCGACCGGCTTCGGGCGCACCGGCACGATGTTCGCGGTCGAGCAGGAAGGCGTGACGCCGGACCTGATGTGCGTCGCCAAGGGGCTCACCGGCGGCTACCTCCCGCTCGCGGCGACGCTGGCGACTGAGCGCGTGTACGCCGCGTTCCTCGGGCGCTTCGACGAAGCGAAGACCTTCTTCCACGGCCACACGTACACCGGCAATCCGCTCGCGTGCGCCGCGGCGTTGGCGAACCTGCAGCTCTTTGCGACCGAGCGCACGCTGGAGCGCATGAAGGACGTCGAGCGCGTGCTGAGCGACGAGCTGGCGAGCATCGCGGCGCTGCCGATGGTGGGCGAGGTGCGGCGCGTCGGCTTCATGGTCGGCATCGAGTTGGTGAAGGACCGCGCGACGAAGGCGCCCTTCGAGTTCGGCGAGCGCAAGGGCTTCCACGTGTGCATGGCGGCGCGGAAGCACCAGGTGCTGCTGCGGCCGCTGGGCAACGTCATCGTGCTGATGCCTCCGCTGTCGCTGACCGCCGACGAGGCGCGGCTCATCGGGCGGGCCGTGCGCGACGCCATCTCGTCATGAGTCCCCTGCGCTTCTTCGTCACCGGCACCGACACCGGCGTCGGCAAGACCGAGGTCTCGGCCGCGTTGTTGAGCGCGATGGCGCGCGCGGGCCTGAAGCCCACCGCGTGGAAGCCGGCGGAGAGCGGTGGCACCGGCGACTCCCGGCGGCTGTGGGACGCGGCGGGGCGGTGGCAGCGGCGCGACGAGGTGAGCACGTGGAAGTTGAAGCGCCCGCTCGCACCGGCGCTCGCGGCGAAGGCCGAGGGGCAGCGGATCTCGTGGGCGAAGGTGCGCGCGCGCTTTGCCGAGCTGGGCGACGGCCCGTTGGTGGTCGAAGGCGCGGGCGGGCTCTTCGTGCCGCTCGCCGAAGGGCACGACGTCATCGATCTCGTCGTCGCGCTGAAGCTGCCGGTGGTGCTGGTGGCGCGCGCGGGCCTCGGCACGCTCAACCACACCTCGCTCTCGCTCGAGGCCCTGGCGCGGCGGCGGGTGAAGGTGGCGGCGGTGGTGTTGTCGCGGGGCTCGAACGCGAGAGATCCCTCGGTGCCGCTCAACCGCCCCGAGCTCGAGCGGCGTTTTCCGGGCGTGCGGTTCCTCGGGCCGGTGCCCTTCGTGCGCGACGCGGCGAAGCGCGCGCGGGCCTTCGAGCGCGTGGTCGACGCGGGCCTGGTGCGGCCGAATCTGCCGGGCGCGTCGCGCCGCTGACGATCGCGCGGCCCGGGGACTCCCCGGCTACGCCTTCTCATGCAGGTCCTCTTGCGAGTCGACGATGTGGAGGCGCGGGCGGCGCTCCGGTCGCGCTTCGAGGGGGCGGGCGGGGCGGTGCGCGAGCTGGAGAGCGGCGCCGAGGTGTTGGCGGCGCTCGGGCGTGACCCGGCCGACGTGGTGGTGGTCGACGAGGCGCTGTGCACCCTCTCGCTGTACCGGGCGGTGCGCGAGGCGCGGCCCGACCACCCGCTGCGGCGGCACCTGGTGGTGTGCGTGCCGAAGGCCGCGCGCTTCGATTCGTTGAGCGCGCTGCAGGCCGGTGCCGACGACTTCGTGCACCTGCCGCTCGAGGACAACGAGGCGAGCGCCTGCGTGCACCTCGCGGCGTCGAACGTGCGGTTGCAGGAGGCGTTGCACACGCGCACCGACGCCATCGTGTCGGGGGTGACGCGGGTGCGCAGCGAGGTGGCGGCGCTCGAGCGGAAGACGCGGTCGCTGCTCTCGTCGCCGAGCTTCGCGCCGCTGGGTGATTGGCTCGCCAGCGCGGCGCGGTGGTCTCCGGGCTTCGACGCGGCGACGAGCGGGAGCGCGGCGTTGCTGGTGGTGGGCGCCGACGTGCGCTGGTTGACGGTGGAGCTGCGGCACCTCGATCGCTGGGGCGGCACCATTCGCACCGCGGCGCTGGCGCGGGAGATGCGCGCGGCGCTGTCTGACGTGGGGCACGTGGTGCTCGCGCCGGCGCTGCCGATGGGCTTCTCGTTCAAGGGCGAGGCGATCGATCGGCTCCAGCTCGAGTCGGTCGAGGGGTGGCGGCTGGCGGTGACCGAGCGCGTGGTGGGCGATCGCGCGGTGCCGTTTCACGAGCTGCAGCCCGGCGACCTGCTCATCGACGGGTTGCACGCGACGGGTGGGGTCGACGTGCTGCCGGCGGGCACGGTGCTCAGCGAGGTGTTGCTGCGGCGCGCGGAGCCGTTGTTCCGCAGCGACCTGCAGACCCTCACGCGCGTGCTGCGCTGAGCTGGTACACCCGCGGGCATGAAGAAGCCCGAGACGACGACGGCGGCGAAGCAGAAGGCGTGGGACGCGCTGGGCCAGTCGCTCGGCGCGCGCGGCGTGCAGGTGAGCGCGATGTTCGGCATGCCGGCGCTCAAGCTCAACGGGAAGGCGTTCGGCGGGCTGTTCGGAAACTCCGCGGTGCTCAAGCTGCGCGGCGAGGTGCACGCGACGGCGCTGGGGTTGAAGGGCGCGGAGCTGTTCGATCCTTCCGGCATGGGGCGGCCGATGAAGGAGTGGGTGGTGGTGCCGTTCGCGCACCGGGCGAAGTGGGCGGAGCTGGCGGGGGTGGCGCTCGAGCTGTGCGCGGGTGATGCGAAGAAGCCGGCGGCGAAGAAGAAGGCAAAGAAGAAGGCGTCGACTTAGGCCCCTCACCCCGACCCTCTCCCCGCTTCGCAGGGAGAGGGAGATTGCGTTACGGGCAGCCTACGAGCGCGAAATAGATCTCGGTGTTCGTCGCGCCGTTGCGGTCGTCGCGCCAGCAGAACGCGAAGGTCTGCCCGTTCCACAGCGCGGTGGTGAAGCTCGCCACGCCGTTGCCGCTCGAGAGCTGCACGTCGGTGCCGTTCTTGGCGCCCATGGCGTTGACCTGCGCGAAGTAGATGGCGGGGAAGTTCGCGGTGACGCGGTCGTCCTGCCACGACACGCCGTACTGGAAGCCGTTCCAGTCGATCGACGGGTAGCCCGAGAAGCCGGTCGCGTTGGTGAGGCGCACGTCGTTGCCCTGCTTCACGCCGCTGCTGTTGAGGCGCGCGAAGTAGACCTCGGAGTTGCCGTCGCGCGTGTCGTGCCACACCAGCGCCCACTCGTGCGCGACGTCGTTCCACGCGAGGTCGGGCCACGCGGAGTCGGCGCCGTCGTTGGTCACGCGCACCTCGGCGCCCAGCGGCGAGCCGTCGGCGGCCAGGCGGCGGAAGTAGATCTCGCGGTTGCCGGCGTTGCGGTAGTCGGTCCACGCGAGGCCGAACTCGGTGCCGTTCCATTTCAAGATCGGGCTGGACTGCCGCGCCGGGTCGGTCGTCACCTGCACCTCGCCGCCCAGCCGCGTGCCGTTCTTGTCGAAGCGCAGGAAGAAGAGGTCCTGCTTGTTGGCGCCGAGGCGGCCGTCTTCCCATGCCATGGCGAAGCTCTGGCCGGTCCACACCAGGTCGGGCCAGTCGCTCGGGCCGACCGAGGTGGTGAGGCCGACGGCGCCCGCGCTGGGGTTGCCGTTGGCGGCGAGCGCGCGGAAGTAGAGCTTGCGGTCGCCCGAGTTGTCGTCGCTGTACACCAGGCCCCACGACTGCCCGTTCCACGCGATGGCGGGGTGGGCGGAGACGCCGGTGGTGTTCGACACGCGAATGTCGCTGGTGCTGGTGCGGGTGCCCTGGCTCGAGAGGCCGGCGTAGTAGATCTGCCCGCTCGCGCCCGCGCGGCCGTCTTGCCAGACCACGCCGAAGCCGGTGTTGCTGCGGCCGATGTAGACGAAGTCGCTGGTGGCGGGGTTGTTGGTGATGCGCACGTCGCCGGTGGTGTTGGAGATCAGCCCTTCGTCGACGGTGCCGTTGCAGTTGTCGTCTTTGCCGTTGCAGGTCTCGGTGCCGGGCGCGCCGGGCATGCAGGCGGCGGGCACGCCGTTGGTGCACGAGGTCGAGACCGCCGCGCACTCACCGACGCCGCACATCTCGGGCATCAGCGAGTCGTCGACGGTGCCGTTGCAGTCGTCGTCGATGCCGTTGCAGATCTCGGTGGAAGGCGGGAGCGGGGTGCAGGTCGCGGGCGCGCCGGAGTTGCAGCCGGGCACGGTGCGGTGACACGCGCCCACGCCGCAGTCGAGCATCGCCACGTCGTCGATGGCGCCGTTGCAGTCATCGTCCTGGCCGTTGCAGACCTCGGCGGTGCAGTTCGAGCCCGCGTCGACCGGCGGAGGAATCACGGTCTCGACGTTCTTGAGGCGATCGGTGCCACACGAGGCGCACGAGGAAGCGACCACCAGCACGACGGCGACGGCGAACGAACGAAACATGCCGCGCGAGATGCCACAGGGCCGGTGCCGTTGTCACTGTGACGGCGGTGTCCGGAAACCGCGGGGTGTCAGATCGGTTGAACGGCTTTCTCGGGAAGTGAGAGGGGCTTTGACGTACATTGCCCGGCCGATGACGCTCTTCGAGGCCGTGGAGTCCCGCGACGCGGCGCAGTTGAAGGCCGCCGTGGCTGCCACGAAGGACGTGAACGAGCTGGGCCCGGGCAAGACCACGCCGCTGATCAGGGCCGCAGCGAGCGGTTGGCTCGAGGGCGTGAAGGTGCTGCTCGAGGCAGGCGCGGACACCGACTGGCGCGACGAAGAGACCGAGACGGCGCTGCTCAAGGCGGCGGCGAACGGGCACCTCGAGGTGGCGCGGTTGTTGGCCCCGAAGGCGTCGGAAGAAGACCGCGCGTTGGCGAGCTCGTTCTTGAAGGCGCTGACGACGTCGCAGGCGCCCGAGTACCAGTACGACGGTGGCGGGTTGAAGCGGAAGGCGGCGGAGGTGGCGGCGCGGGCGGCCCATTTCGTGGGTCATGACGAACCCCTCGAGCGCCTCGAGCGGCAGGAGCGCGCCGAGGCCAACCAGAAGAAGAAGCGATGAACGGCAACGGCACAGGCAAGCTCAAGCGCGAAGGCAGGGAGGTCTCGACTCCGCGGGGTCAGGCCTTGAAGCGGCCCGGCCCGGTGGGCGGGGTGCGCGACCTCAACCGGCAGAAGAAGGCGCAGACGATTCGCGACGCGGCGCTGCTGCTCTTCCTCGAGCGCGGCATCGAGGCGGTGTCGGTCGACGACATCATGAAGTCGGCCCGCATGGCCAAGGGCAGCTTCTACCGGTACTACGCCGACCAGACGGCGCTGGTGGAAGACATCATGCAGGCCACGCAGGAGCTGATGACGCGCGCGCTGGAGCAGTGCTCGCGCGATCTCGAGACGGCGTCGACGCGCGAGGCGATGTTCAAGGCGTACGCGCGCATCGGCGAGGTGCTGGCCACGCTGTTGATGGAATACCCGGGGCCCGTGCGGCTCTTTCTGCAGGAGTCGCGTGCTCCGGCGCAGGGCGCGCGGCGGCCGATCATCGAGCTGTCGCGGACGGTGTCGCAGTACGCGATCGAGATGACGAAGACGGCGCAGAAGCACGGCATCTTGAAGCCCATTCCCGTCGCGGTGAGCGCGCTCACCGTGGTGGGCGCGGCCGAGCGGTTGTTGCTCGCGGTGCTGCACGATGAAGACATCGGGAACGTGCTCGAGGTGCCGGCGGCGCTGACGACGCTGATCCTCGATGGGTTGCGGGCCTGAACCTGAGTCACTGGTCGTGCAGTTGAACGCGGCGGATCCACGGCTCGAGACCTGACTTCGCGTCGGGGTTGAACGGCAGCAACTTCACGATGAACTCGCGCAGCAGGGTCGACAGGGCGCGCGTCGACTCGGGGTTCCAGCTGAGCCGGTTCTCCTCGGCGGCGATGGTGCGCTGAATGCTCCCCCAGGTCTCGTGGCCGAGCTGCGTCAGGCCCCAGAAGACGTTGCGGTCGACGAAGTCGGACGGTGAGGCGGTGACGTAGCCGAGGCGCTTGAGGCGCTCGAGGCTGCGGTGGACGCTTTGCCTGGAACGCCCGACGAGCCAGGCGAGGTCTTGCGGGCCGAAGGCGCGGTCTTGCGAGAGGAAGGCGAGGAGCAGCATGTCTTCGGTGTGCAGGGAGACTTCGCGCAGCGCGTCTGCCATGCGGACATCGAGGGCGAGCGAGAGCTGCTTGAAGAGGAGGAGCAGGTTCATCTCGTAGGGGTTGGGGTTGGGTTGGTTCATGTCGCCGCTTGTCGCATGCGGGTCCGACAAGCTCGGGCGCAGCGGGCCTCGAGGGGATGCCGGGCGTGATGGATTCTGGCCCTGCTCGTCACGCGCAGCCCCTCGGCCTCCGGCCCGGTTGGCGAAATTTGAGACGAGGGTCCGGAATTTTTTCCAGGGGCTGTCACCACTGATGACAGATGTGGGCTTGCACGCTTTTGTGGACACCGGTCGCTGTTTACGCAGCTCGGTCCATCCGTGCTGATTCTTCGAAGTCGACGGGACTGATGTAGTCGATCGACGAGTGTCTTCGCTTGAAGTTGTAGTTGGCGATGTAGTCGATGACGGCTCGTCGAACGTCGTTGGGTGAGTGCTTCCCTTCGAGCACCTCGCCGAGCTCGGTCTTGAGGCTCGAGAAGAAGCTCTCGGCAGGGGCGTTGTCCCAGCAGTTTCCTTTGCGGCTCATGCTTCGGTCGACGGAGTGCTTTGCAAGGACTCGGAGGTACTCGTTGCTCGTGTAGTGCATGCCCCTGTCCGAGTGATGAATCAGCGGCCCTGTGCGTTCGCGAGTTGAGAGCGCCATGTCGAGGGCCCGGAGTGCGACCTCCAGCTCGAGTGTCCCCTCGATTGCGTGGCCGACGATGCGCCGAGAGAACAGGTCGAGCACCGTCGCCAGAAAGAGAAAGCCTCGGGATGTCCGGATGTAGGTGATGTCGGCGACCCACTTCTCGTTTGGCCGAGTCGCGGTGAAGTCGCGACGCAGGAGGTCCGGCGCGACTGGCTTCTCGTGCTCACTGAGTGTGGTCGTGACGAACCTGGGCTTCTTCCGCGCAAGGAGCGTCTGTTCCTTCATGAGCCGACGGACTCGTCGTCGACCAATCACCTCACCTTGGGCCAGCAGCTCCTGGTGGATTCGAGGACTGCCATACGCCCTCCCACTCTCCTCGAAGGCAGCCCGCACAACGGACGCGAGGCGCTCATCTTCACGCTGACGCAGCGAGGGCTCGCGCTTGCGCCATTCGTAGAAGCCGGAGCGCGAGACGCCGAGCACTCTGCACAGCATCGTGACGTCGTAGTCGGCCTTCATCGCGTCGAGAGCTTCGAACTTCACTTCAGCTCTCGCGCAAAGAAGGCCGCCGCTTTTTTTAGGATTTCGGCCTCCAGCCTGAGGCGCTCGTTCTCTCGCCGCAGGCGCTCCAGTTCCTTGCGCTCGTCTTCCTTGAGCGGGTCCGGTCGGAAACTCTCGCCAGTCACCTCTTGTGCACGCTTGAGCCAGGTGAAGACGTTCTGGCGGTCGCAGCCCATCTCTCGAGCAACCTGAGCCGGCTTCTTCCCTTCCTGAACTCGACGCACTGCCTCGGTCTTGAACTCGTCGGAGTACGTCTTCTTCTTGTTCATCCTCATGTCTTGCCCCATGCGGACGGTGTCCACAAAACCGGAGCAAGCCCAGATGTGTCACCAGTGATGACAGCCCTCTCAAAAAGTTCCGGACACCCCTTCACGAAGCCATCGCCAACTGAGTGACTTTCGCTCGGGGTCGAGGGGCACCCTCGATGGGTCGTCACCCATCCGTTTCGGTCACCCCTGCCGCCCTCAAGGCCGTCTGGTGCAGCCCACCGCTTCCCGTGTAGACGAGCCGCGTGCGCAGCGCAGCCCAGCGATTCGTCGTGGTCGGACTCACCGCCTGGCTCGCCGCATGTGGACCTCCCGGCGTCCCTGACGCGGGTGACGACGACGCCGGTCTCGACAACGACGCGGGCCTCGAGGTCGACGCAGGCGAAGACGCCGGCACCCTCGACAGCGGCATCGACGCCGGTCGCCCCGACAGCGGCACCGCAGACTCAGGCCTCGACGCGGGCATCGACGCAGGCACCCCGACCGATGGCGGCGGCTTCACGCTCGTGACCGTCAGCTCCCAGCGCGAGCTGCGCGGCGTGTGGGTCGCCTCCGTGCAGAACCTCGACTGGCCGACCAGTTCGTCGCTCTCCGCCGACGCCGGCCGCGCGAGCATGGCCGTGCTCGTCGACTCGATGGCCAGCGCAGGCCTGAACGCGCTCTTCTTCCAGGTGCGCCCCGAGTCCGACGCGCTGTACCCCTCGACCCTCGAGCCGTGGAGCCGCTTCCTCACCGGCACGCAGGGCACCAACCCCGGCTGGGATCCGCTCGACGAGCTGATCACCCTCGCCCACGCGCGCGGCATGGAAGTGCACGCGTGGATGAACCCCTACCGTGGGCTCACCTCGACCTCGGTCGTCGCCGCGTCGAACCACGTCACGCGCACGCTGAGCAGCTACGCCATCACCTACAACGGCGCGGTGGTGATGAACCCCGGTGCGCTCCCGGTGCGGCAGCACGTCGAGGCGGTGGTGAGCGATTTGCTCGACCGCTACGACGTCGACGGCCTCCACTTCGACGACTACTTCTACCCGTACCCCGACGCGTCCAACACGCCGTTCCCCGACTCCGCCACGTACCAGGCGTACCAGGCCGACGGCGGCACGATGACCCTCGGCGATTGGCGGCGCGACAACGTGAACACGCTGGTGCGCGACGTGATGGGCATCGTCACCTCGAGCCATCCCACGGTGCGCTTCGGCATCTCGCCGTTCGGCATCTGGAAGAGCGGTCAGCCGGTGCCGGGTCTCGACGCGTACAGCGCCATCTCCTGCGACGCGCCGACGTGGATGCTCAACGGCTGGGTCGACTACCTCGCGCCGCAGCTCTACTGGCGCATCGGCAGCGCGCAGGACTACACGACGCTCGCCACCTGGTGGTCGATGAAGAACATGGGCGGCCGCCACCTCTTCCCCGGTCACGCGGTGCACCAGCTCTCGAGCTCCGGCGCGAACTGGCCGCTCTCGGAGATCCAGAGCCAGGTCGGCGTCACGCGCAGCCTCGCGTCGAACGGTGCGCTCGGTGACGTGCACTTCCGCGCGGCGTTCATCAGCGCCGACACCAAGGGCGTGCACGGCCTCTTCGCCAACACCCTCTACGCGAAGCCCGCACTGACCCCGCTGCTCCCGCGCGCTGGAGCGAGCGTCGCGCCCGCCGTGCCCTTCGTGATGCTCAACGGCACCACCGTCTCGGTGTCGACGCCGCAGCCGCAGGCGGTGCGCTTCTTCGCGCTCTACAAAGACCTCGGCGGCGGCCAGTGGGAGCTGCGGAAGATCGCCGGCGGCCCGATGACGAGCTTCCCGGTGACCACCGGCGCGTGGGCCGTCAGCGCCGTCGGCCGCGGCAGCGCGGAGAGCCAGGGCGTGCGCTTCGTCGTGCCGTAACTGGCCGGATCCAGAGCGCTTTGACGATTTGATGCGACATTCGCGGGCTCGCCTCCCTTCGGGGCATGGCCCGATCGAGCGCTGCGCCCAACAAGCTCCTCGTCTTCTTCGTCACGTCGGCGTTCCTGCAGTTCAGCTGCGCGGCGAACCCGGCGCGCACCATCATCCCCACCGATCAAGAGGTGATGATCGGCGACGACGCGATCGCCGCGAACCCCACGCTGCCCGAGGGCGGCAACAAGAACGCGCCCGTGTCGTTCGCGCGCAACGGCGAGGTGCTCGACGAGCAGGAGTACTACCAGGCCATCGGCGACACGAAGTCGTACGACGAGGTGAAGGGCAGCCGCACCGCGGGCTCGGTGCTGCAGGGCGTGGGGCTCACCGGGCTCTTGCTCGGCGGCCTCGCGACGCTCGGTGGTGGCGCGGTCTACCTGCTGTCGAACAAGTCCGACGCCGACTCCGCGCCGCCGCCGACGATTCCGCTCACCGACGACCAGCGCATGCTCGTCTTCTACGGGAGCGGCGCCACCCTCGCGATCGCCATTCTCGGCGGCGTGCTGCTCGCGACCATGACCGGCAAGGCGCGCGGCGATCGCCTCGTCTTCCCGCTCGACCACGCGCGCAAGAGCCTCGAGATCGCGCGCTACGGCGCTGACGGCGCGACGCCCGACGACATCAAGAAGCTCGAGCTCACCGCGCCGCCGACGCTGTGCGCGGGCGAGACCGTGACGCTGCCTCCGCTGCGCGCGTTCGACCAGCGCGGCTGGAAGATGGACGTGCACGACCGCGCCGAGTGGTTCCAGTTCTTGAGCACGCCGCAGCCTGGGCTCCTCTCGGGTGCGCCCGACGCGCCGGTCATCGGCTCGGCGCTGGGCAACGGCTACAAGAACATCGACGACGACGTCTCGGTCACGGTGAAGGTCTCGCAGACCGGCGTGTCGACCGGCGCGACGTTGCAGCAGAGCCTCGCGTGCCCGCAGACGCTCTCGCGCGCGGGGGAGCGCGGCTCGTCGGGCCGCTCGGGTGACTCGGGGCGCAGCGGCCAATCGGGCGGGCTCTCGCGTGGTCCGGGGTCGGGGGGCCCCGGCGGCGACGGCGCGTCGGGCGGGCCGGGCGGTGCGGGCGCGAACGTGGTCGTCGAGCTCGCGTGGGTGCGCTCGCCGAAGCGGGAACGGCTCGCGGTCGCGGTCATCGGCGGGCAGGGCGTGGTGTTCGATCCCTCGATGCCGCTGCGCATCACCGCGCGCGGTGGCTCGGGCGGCTCCGGCGGCTCGGGTGGACATGGCGGCGATGGCGGCTCGGGCTCGATGCAGACCTGCCAGAGCGGCGGCAACGGCGGCAATGGCGGGCGCGGCGGCGCTGGTGGCTCGGGCGGTGCGGGCGGCTCGTTGCTGGTGCGCGCGGCCGACGCCGAGCTGCTGAAGGTCATCTCGGCCGAGGCGCCCGGTGGGTTCGGCGGGCACGGCGGCTCGGCGGGCCGCGGCGGGCGCGGTGGTGACGGCGCGAGCTGCAAGGGCAGCAACAACCGCGGCTCGAAGGGCGCGAGTGGCGCGTCGGGGTCCGAAGGCCCGAGCGGATCCGACGGGCCGAGCGGCTCGGTGCGCACCGAGGTGGTGCCGCTCTCGTCGCTCTCGTCGGTCTCATCGTTCGTCTCGGCCAACGCGCCGCTCGAGCTGGTCGGAGGCGACGCGCCGCCTCCCTCGAAGAAGCGCCGCTGAACTTTTCGTCGTCCTCACGCTGCACCTGGAGAAGAGCCACGTGATCACTCGCAACGTCGTCTTCCTGTCGCTCACCCTGGCCGTGTCGGGGTGCAACTTGTTCGGCGGTGATGGCACCGGCGGTGGAGGGGGCACCGGTGGCGGATCTGAGGAGACCGGCGGCGGCGCTGGCGGCGGCTCGGCGACGGGCGGCGGTGGCGGCTCGGCGACCGGCGGTGGCTCAGCGACCGGCGGCGGCTCGGCGGCCGGCGGCGGCACGGCAACGGGCGGCGGCGATCCGACCGGAGGCGGCGCGGCGACCGGCGGTGGCGCCGCGACCGGAGGCGGCGCGGCGACCGGCGGTGGCACCGCGACGGGTGGTGGCGCATCGACGGGCGGTGGCTCCGCGACTGGCGGAGGCGGCTCGAGCTGCGTCGCGGGCGGCGCGTGCGTGGGCAACCCGAGCCCGTGCAAGCAGGGCATCGTGAGCTGCACGACCGGCACCGAAGTCTGCGTCGACGGCGCGAACGTGTCGAACGGCACCTCGTGCGGCACCGACCAGGTCTGCAACGCCGGCGTCTGCGCCTCGTGCGCCGACGGCACGACGTGCACCACCAACTCCAACAAGTGCGTCGAGGGCGTCGTCTCGTGCGCGAGCGGCGCCGCGGTGTGCACCAACGGCACCACCGACGTGAACGCCGGCACGACGTGCGGCAGCAACAAGGTGTGCGACGGCAACGGCGCGTGCGTGGCCTGCACCGCGGGCACGGCGTGCAGCACCAACCCCAACCCGTGCATGGCCGGCCGCGTGTCGTGCGCGAGCGGCGCGCCGGTGTGTGAGGACTCCACCACCGCGTTGCCCAACGGCACGGCGTGCGGCTCGGGCCAGGTGTGCAGCGCGGGCAACTGCGGCACCTGCACCGCGGGCGGCGCGTGCACCACCAACCCGACCGCGTGCAAGGTCGGCGTCAACTCCTGCTCCACCGGGACCCAGGTGTGCGTCGACGGCGCGAGCAACGACCCCGCGGGGACCAGCTGCGGCACGAACAAGGTGTGCAGCCCGGCCGGCGCGTGCGTCTCGTGCACCGCGGGCGTGGCGTGCACCGGCAACCCCAACATCTGCAAGACGGGCGTCACCTCGTGCAGCACCGGCGCGTCGGTGTGCGTCAACTCCGCGACCAACGTCACCGCGGGCACGGCGTGCGGCAGCAACCTCGTCTGCAGCGGCAGTGGCACGTGCGTGTCGTGCACCGCGGGCGCGAGCTGCACCACCAACCCCAACCCGTGCAAGGTGGGCGTCACGGCGTGCACCACGGGCACGCAGACCTGCACCAACTCCACGACCAACCAGCCGGCGGGCACGGTGTGCGGCACCAGCATGCAGTGCAACGCGAGCGGCACGTGCGTGACGGTGATTGCGCCGAACCTCCCGGCCATCGCCATCGCGGTCGGCCGCACGCACACCTGCGCCATCGCCAACAACCGCACCGTGTGGTGCTGGGGCGGCAACGACTACGGCCAGCTGGGCAACGGCCAGATGACGAGCACCCCCGCGAGCACGCCGGTGCAGGTGCTCAACATCACCAACGCCAGCAGCATCGCCTCGTGGAACGACCACACCTGCGTCACCACCACCGCGGGCACGGTGCGCTGCTGGGGCCA
The DNA here is from genome assembly GCA_046351675.1 of Myxococcaceae bacterium. Taxonomy (GTDB): domain Bacteria; phylum Myxococcota; class Myxococcia; order Myxococcales; family Myxococcaceae; genus Archangium_A. Next base: position 1,252,596 of record JAXLYB010000001.1, on the reverse strand, counting down.
CAACGGCCACGGTGAGCTCGGCGACAACACCATCAACGACTCGGCGACGCCGGTCACGGTGTCCGGCATCAGCTCGGGCGCGACGGTGGTGAGCACGGGCTGGCAGCACAGCTGCGCCGTCGTCAGCGGCGCGCTCAAGTGCTGGGGCGAGAACGCGAGCGGCCAGCTCGGCAACAACATGAACGCCGACTCCTGGGTGCCGGTGGCGGTGACCGGGCTGAGCTCGGGCGTCACCGACGTGTCGGCGGGCCATTCCGGCACCTGCGCGGTCATCAGCGGCGCGGTGAAGTGCTGGGGCGCCAACTACAGCGGCAAGGTGGGCGACGGCACCGGTGGCGCGACGTACCCGGTACCGACGCAGACCACCGGCCTCACCAGCGGCGCGACGAAGGTCGGCAACGGCTACTTCCATTCGTGTGCGGTCACCTCGACGGGCGTGAAGTGCTGGGGCGACAACCGCGAGGGGCAGATCGGCAATGGCAACTCGGGCCTTGCGGCGCCGGAAGAGCTCGCGCCGGTCGCTTCCACCGGCACGTCCGGCGCGACGTCGGTGGTCACCGGCTGGGACTTCTCGTGCGCGGTCGTGAGCGGCGCGGCGAAGTGCTGGGGCTTCAACATCGGCGCCGTCTCGGGCGATCTCGTCACCGCGACGACCAAGACCGGCCTGGGCAGCGGCGTGTCGGCGGTCGCGGCGGGCGTCTCCCACGTGTGCGCGCTGACCACCGCGGGCACCGTGCGCTGCTGGGGCGAGAACGACTTCGGCGAGCTCGGCGACGGCACCACCAACCGCACGACCACGCCGGTCGCCGTGCAGGGCTTCCAGTGAGGAACGCCAGTGCTATGGCTTCGACGCGTGGCAGACCTCCAGGCCGTGGTGCGCAGCTGGCGAGCGCGCGACGTCGACATCGATCTCGAGGCGTTCGAGGCGTGGCTGGGCGCGAAGAAGAGCGCCCCGCAGCTCGAGGCGCTGGGCCTGGTGTTCGCTTGTCTCCAGGGTGACGCCGCGGCGCTCGAGGTGCTCGACGTGGAGCACCTCCAGAAGGTGCGCCGCTCGCTGAAGAAGATGAACGTCGACGCGGCGCTCGAGGACGAGCTGATGAGCTGGCTGCGCTTCGAGCTCTTCGACGGGCAGCTGGCGACCTACGAAGGGAAGGGCGACCTCACCGGCTTTCTGCGCGCCATCGCGGCGCACGAGGCGCTCAAGCGGCTGCAGAAGCAGAAGAAGGAAGTGCCGAGCGACGAGGCGCCTGACGTGCCGATGCCCAACGCCGAGCTGGCGGTGATGAAGGGCGCGTACGGCAAGGCGTTCACCACCGCGCTCGAGACGTCCTTCCGCTCGCTCGAGCTGTCCGAGCGCAACCTGCTGCGGCAGTACTTCCTCGACGGGCTGTCGATCGACGCGCTGGCGAAGGTGCACTCGATTCACCGGGCCACGGCGGCGCGGCGGGTGGGGGCGGCGCGCGAGCGGCTGACCGAGCGGGTGCGTACCGCGCTCATCAACTCCCTGCAGGTCAGCGACGAGTCGGTGAATGCCATCATCACCTTGAGCAACCTCGACGAGAGCCTCGGGCTCATTTTGCGGCGCACGCGCGATCCCTGAAGTATTTGAGGCCGTTCATGCCCGGCGCTCACCTCGAGCCAGAGCTGGTCGCGCGGTACGCCTCGGGGTTGCTCGAGCCTGCCGAGCGCGCCGAGGCCGAACGCCACATCGACCTGTGCAGCACCTGCCGCGAGTTGGTGGCGGCGGTGGTGCGCGCGTTCTCCGCGTCGAGCGCCAACCTCAACACGCGCCCCGGCGTGGCGGCCGACGTGTTGCCGAAGGGCACGAAGGTCGGCGCGTACGAGCTGGAGCGGCCCATCGGCGCGGGCGGCATGGGCGTCGTCTACCTCGCGACCGACGAGCGGCTGCGGCGCAAGGTGGCGCTCAAGTGCGTGCGCGAGCGGCGCGGAGATCACTCCCAGCTCCTCAACGAGGCGCGCCTCATGGCGCAGCTGGCGCACCCGAACGTGGTGCCGGTCTACGACGTGGTCGAGAGCGAGGGCCTGCTCTTCATCGCCATGGAGCTGGTGCCCGGCCGCACGCTGCGGCTGGTGCTCGAGGGCGGTGCGCGGCGGTGGGAAGAGGTGGTCGATCTCCTCCTCGACGCCGGGGCGGGGCTCGCCGCGGCGCACGAGGCGGGCATCGTGCACGGCGACGTGAAGCCGGGGAACGTGCTGGTCGGCGACGACGGCCGTGCGCGCGTCACCGACTTCGGCCTGGCGAGCATGCACGGCGATTCGTCGGGCGCGCTGCGGGGCACCGAGGCCTACCTCGCGCCGGAACAGAGAACGGGCCAGGCGTGCGACGCGCGGGCCGACCAGTACGCGTTCGGCGTGATGATGCACGAGACGTTGCTGGGCGCGCTGCCGGGCGTCGCGGCGAAGCGCTCGGTGCCTTCGCGCGTGAAGCGGGTCATCGAGCGCGCGCTCTCGTCGGAGCCAGGCAAGCGCTACCCGTCGATGCGCGCCCTGCTCGCCGAGCTGCGGAGTGCCCGGCTCGGACGCGGGCGCTTCATCGCGGCGGGCGCGGTGGCGGTGGTGGCCTTCACGCTCTTCTCGTTCGCGGTCGGCGGCCGTCGCGCGGCGGCGGCCCAGTGCGAGGCGGCGGCAGCGGAGCTCTCGTCTCCGTGGACCAGCGAGGCGCGGGCGGCGACGCGCGAGGCGTTTCTGCGCGTGCCATCTCCCGCGGCGAAGGAGACGTTGGAGCGCGTCGAGGCGCTGGTCGACGCCTGGGCGAAGGACTTCGACGAGGCGCGGACCGCGGCGTGCTCGGCGCCGCTCTTTGCGCGCGGGCCGCAGGCGAACCAGGCGCGGCAGCTCGAGTGCTTGTCGGACCAGGTGCTCGAAGCGAAGGCGCTCACCGCCCAGTTGCTCGACGCCGACGTGGGCGTGGTGCTGCACGCGGTCGCGATGGCGGAGCGGTTGCCCAATCCCTCGTCGTGCCTTTCGTCACGGAGCGATGCGCCGAAGGTGGTCCGCTCGGACGCCGCGCGCGTGGTGAACGGGCTCATCGCGAAGACGCGCAGCACCGCGGCGGCGGGCCGCTACAAGGACGCGATGGCGCCGGCGCTCGAGGCCGCGAAGGCCGCCGACGACTCGGGCGACGAGCGGCTGCGCGCGATGGCGCAGACGGTGCTCGGGGGCATCCAGGGGCTCAACGGCGAGCACGCGAAGGCGAGCCAGACGTTGCTCGAGGCGGTGCGGCTGGCCGAGCGCTCGGGGGAAGATCGCGCTGCGGCGCTCGCGTGGTCCGACATCGTGCAGATGGAATACCTCCGCGCGCACCACGACGCGGTCATCCAGTGGGCGCCGGCGGCGCTCGGCGCGTGCGAGCGGGTGGACGACGTGCGGCTGAAGACCGAGGTGATGGGCACGCTCGGCGCGTCGCTGTCGGAGAAGGGCCGCAACGACGAGGCGAAGGCGCTGCTCGACGAAGCGGTGGCGCTGCGGGTGGCGGCGTACGGCGAGCGCGATCGTCGCACCGCGGCCATGTTGTCGGTGCTTGCGAACACGCTGGCGATGGCAGGCGCGCTCGACGGCGCCATCGACGCCCACCGCCGTGCGCTGGCCGCGGCGGAGGTGGCGTTCGGGCGCTCGCACCCCGAGGTCGCGGTGATTCGGCAGAACCTCGGCGACGACTACCTCTACGGCCTGCGCGCGAAGGAGGCGATCGACCTGCTCGCCGCGGCGGAGCACGACCTCGCGGCCGCGTTCGGCGAGAAGAGCCGCTCGGTGGCGATCTGCACCACCGACCTCGGGTTGGCTCAGTTGCTGGACGAACGGCCGGCCGACGCGCTGGCGACGTTCGAGCGCGCGGTGGCGATGTGGAAGGAAGTGGCCCCGCAGCACCCGACGCTCGGCGCTGCGCTCCTCGGGCGCTACCAGGCGAAGCGCGCGCTCGGGCAGCCGGCGGACGCGAGCGAGCTGGAGGTCGCCGAGAAGCTCGCGCAGGAGCTGCCGCCCTTCGAGCACGGGCGCGTGGCGCTGGAATGGGCGCTGACGATGAGCGACGTCGCGAAGGCGAAGGCGCTGGTGACGACCGCGCGCGGCGAGCTCGACTCCACGACGTTGCCGCTCATCGCGAAGGAGAAGGCGCGGGCCGACGCGTGGCTGGCCTCGCACTGAAGGGCGTGCTCAGTCAGGGCTCGTGACGAGTCGGAGTCGGAGGCACGCATGAGTCGAGAGATCGTTCAGCTCGAGGTGAAGTGGGAACAGGGCGCGGTGCTGCGGCCGATCCTCGAGGGCGACCTCCCGTCGATCGTGCAGCATGCCAACGACCGCGAGGTGTGGCGCAACATGCGCGACGCGTTTCCGCACCCGTACACCATGGACAGCGCGCGGGCGTTCTTCGAGCTGCTCAGCAAGCCGTCGAACGACCGCATCTTCGGCATCGACGTCGGCGGGAAGATCGTCGGCGCGTGCGGCGTGCACGTGCAGAAGGACGTGTATGCCCGCAGCGCGGAGATCGGCTACTGGCTCGGCCGCTCGTTCCACGGCCGCGGGCTGATGTCGAAGGCGGTCGGTGTGCTGTGCGACTACGCGTTCACCCACGAGTGGTTGGCGCGGCTGTACGCGAGCGTCTTCGCGTGGAATCCGGCGTCGGCGCGGGTGCTCGAGAAGAACGGCTTCCATCGCGAGGCGGTGGTGCGCCAGAGCGTCTTCAAAGATGGCCAGCTGATCGATGCGTGGCTCTACGCGCGGCTGCGGTAGATTCCGCGGCATGCACGTCAAGGGCAACGCGTGGCTGTCTCGCGCGGCGGCGATGGAGAAGGAGTTCGGCGCCGAGCGGTGGAAGCAGTTCGTCACGACGCAGAAGGCGAGCTTCCTCCAGGCGCCCGTGATGCCCATCAGCCGCATCGACGTCGACGAGTTCCTCAGCGTGAACGACGCGATGGTGCGCGAGTTCTACGCCGGCGACGAGAAGGCCTGGTGGCGCTTCGGCGAGATGTCGGCGCAGTGGGCGCTCGCCAACCAACTGCGCGGCCTGTTCGCCGAGCACGAGGGGAAGCGGTTCCTCTTCTTCAGCCCCACCATCTACAAGAACTACTTCGACGCCGGGGAGCTGGTGGTCGAGTCGACGCCGGCCACGGTGGACCTCATCATTCGGAACGTGGGCCGCACGCACGTGTACTTCGAGTACTCGATCATCGGCTTCGCGGTCGGGGGCCTCAAGGTGCTGAAGGTCGAGGCCGCGCACGAGTGCATCAAGGGCTTCTCGAAGGGCGACGATGAGGTGCGGTACCGGTTTGCCGTGACGAAGTGAGTCAGCGCGAACCAGGCACGATCAAGAGGCCGGTGTAGCGGCGCCTCGACACCTCTTCGAGATCGGCGAAGACGTCTCGTGGAGCCCGCCCTCGCCAGGTCACTGTGACGCACGGCGGCTCTCCTCTCATTCTCTCGGCTGCATCTGAGGGACTGGTGCCGTCGATCTCCAGCGTGGTTCCTTCGCGGCGCGTGTGCCTCCGGCACGTGACACCCTCGGGCGCGAGCCGAGTCCACACCCGGGGTGCGCGGCTTCGTGCGAGGCCGTTGAGTGGCTCGAGATCGACGGGCACGGTCGGCTGGGGCACCGCGACGACGAGCCGCGTGAGGTTCCTGTCGACCGTCATCAGCGCGGTGAGTGCATCTTCGAGATCGCCGGGAGTCGTCGAGTCTTCGAGGCGGAGAATCGGCCACGACCATCGGTCAGACAGGGCCCCGGCCAGACCGGCGGTGGAGGTCTCGACCTCGTCGTACCAGCCGTAGGTGAAGGGGGCTGATTCGCGCGAGTACGACGCGATGAGCCGCGACTGCGCGAGAGAGGCTTCGCGAACGCCGATCGAGACCAGGACGAGCAACGTGAAGGCACCGATGCTCCGGACACCGCCTTCGCGAGCCACGAGGCGCAGGCCCGCGCCCGCCGCGAGCACGAGAGCGCACAGCAACGTCGTGTTGGCGATCGCCGTGAGTTCGTTCACCCGGCTCACGGATTCCGCCGAAGCAGGGGTCGTCCCGGAGACGACTCCCAACAGCACTTCCCTCGTGTGGACGAGGGTGCGCGCGCTCACGAGAACGGACACCCCGACGGCGAAGGTCGCGAAGTGCATCGCGAGGTCTTCGAACCTTCGTGGCTTCGCGCAGGCGGCTGCCATCACCGCGATGACGACGAGCCCGGCGCCCGCGAGCACGAGGGTGATCGCTCGAAAGCCGTGAATGTCGCTCAGCTCGAGGGTCGCAGTCTCTTCCCAGAGGCGCGGCCCGCAGTGCGTCGAAGGCGCGAAGACGAAGCCGAGGTGGCGGTTGAGGAGCGGCAACGTGAACAGCGCAGGCACCATCAGCGGCAGGGCCGCGAGGCCAGCCGGCCAGCGCTTGCGGACAAGGCTGCGATCGAGAATCACCGCCGACGCCACCAGCGCCATCGCTGCCACCGAGCCAGAGGCAACCAGCTCCGGTAGCCCGACGGTGTCTGGGAGTTGCGCGAAGAACGAGGTGGCGTCAGTCATCCCGCTCGGGCTGTGCGGCCAGCGCTGGAGCAGTGCGGCGGCGACACCGACGATCATCAAGGGGCTGAGCCAGGCCGGCCTGAGCGAGGGAGGCATCCGGGCGCCTGACACTCGCCCCACGCGAAGGTTCCGTCAGCTCAGCGGTGCCCGCGCTTGCCGAGCTCCAGCTTCGCGATGAGCCCGAGGTGCACCTCGTCAGGCCCGTCGGCCAGCCGCAGCGACCGCCCCTGCGCGAAGAACCCGGTGAGCAAGGTGTCATGCGACACGCCCGCGCCGCCGTGCACCTGGATCGCGTCATCGACGACCTGCTGCAGCATGCGCGGCGCGACGACCTTGATCGCCGAGATCTCGGTCATCGCCGCCAGCGCGCCGAGATCGTCGAGCTTCCACGCCGCGTAGAGCGTCAACAGCCGCGCCTGGTCGATCGCCACCCGCGCCTCCGCGATGCGCTCGCGGTTGCCGCCGAGGTTCACCAGCGGCTTGCCGAACGCAGTGCGTGACGACGCGCGACCGATCATCAGCTCGAGCGCCTTCTCGGCCGCGCCAATGCAGCGCATGCAGTGGTGAATGCGCCCCGGCCCCAGCCGCCCCTGCGCGATCTCGAACCCCCGCCCGGGCCCCGCGATGACGTTGTCCACCGGCACGCGCACGTCGGTGAAGCTCACCTCGCCGTGCCCGTGCGGCGCGTCGTAGTCGCCGAACACCGGCAGCATGCGCTCGACCTTCACGCCCGGCGTGTCGAGCGGCACCAGCACCATCGAGTGCTGCGAGTGCCGGCCCGCGCTCTCGTCGGGCGTGCGCGCCATGAAGATCGCCACCTTCGCGCGCGGGTCGCCCAGCCCCGAGGTCCACCACTTGCGGCCGTTGAGCACCACCTCGTCGCCGCGCACCACCGCGGTCGCCTGCATGTTGGTCGCGTCGCTCGACGCTACCGCGGGCTCGGTCATGCAGAACACCGAGCGGATCTCGCCGGCGAGCAGCGGGTCGAGCCACCGCTTCTTCTGCGCGTCGGACCCGTAGCGGTACAGCACTTCCATGTTCCCGGTGTCGGGCGCGTTGCAGTTGAAGATCTCCGGCGCCATCAGGCTGCGCCCGGTCTGCTCGGCGATCGGCGCGTACTCGAGCGTGGTGAGGCCGCGGCCCAGCTTCGCGTCGGGCAAGAAGAGGTTCCACAGCCCGGCCGCCTTCGCCTTCGCCTTCAGCGCCTCGACGCGCGGGTGGATCTTCCACTTCGTCCAGTCGCCGGTGGGGTTGAGCGCGCGCACCTCTTCCCAGTGGCGGTGCTCGATGGGCTCGATCTCCTCGGCCATGAACTGCTTCACCTTCTCCAGCACCTCGCGGCTCTTCGCGGTCGGTTCGAAGTTCATCGTGCCAGCTCCTTCTTCAGCCACGCCTCGAGGGCGATTCCGGTCCCCATCGGCCAGGTGCGCACCTTGTCCTTGGGCAACAGCTTGTACGCCGCCAACTCGTCGCCGAGCTTGATCTCGCCGCGCGTACGCACGTGGAAGGCGATGATCAGCTCGTTCTTCATCTCGAACTCGTGCACGCCGACGAGCGAGACCACCTCGCCGTCGAGGCCCACCTCTTCCTTCACCTCGCGCAGCACGCCCGCTTCCGGAGACTCACCGGCCTCGAGGAAGCCCGTCACCAGCGCGAACATCTTCTCGGGCCAGTTCTTGCCGCGCGCCAGCAGCACCTGCCCCTCGTGCTCGATGATCGCCGCGACGACCGGCACCGGGTTCCCCCAGTGCACGAAGCCGCAGCCTTCCTTCTCGCAGAGCGCGCGCGAGCGGCCGTGGTGTTCCTTCGTCACCAGCGGCGCCCCGCAGCGGGGACAGAACTTGAATTCCGAAGCCATGTGCCCGACATACGCCCCGATGCTCCCGCGCGCAGTGCTCTTCGACATGGACGGCGTGCTCGTGCGCAGCGAGGAGGTCTGGTTCAAGGCCGTCGAGGCCGCGGGCGTGAAGTTCCGCGGGCACGCCATCACGCGCGACGAGTTCTTCCCGACCTTCGGCCAGGGCACCACGGCGGACATCGGCGTCTTCAAGCTCCGCTGCACGACCGCCGAGCTCGACGCGTTCTACGTGGAAGAGTTCACGCGTCACCTCGACGCGATGTGGGTGAACCCCGACGCGAAGCCCGTGCTCGATGCGCTGCACAGCCGCGGCGTGAAGTGCGCGCTGGTGACGAACACCGTGCAGCCGCTGGCCAATCGCATTCTCGAGCGCGCGGGGTTGCTGGTTTCGTTCGGGTCCGTCGCGACGGCCGACCGGGTGAAGCACGCCAAGCCCGCGCCCGATCTCGTGCAGCTCGCGCTCACCGAGCTCCAGGTCGCCGCGCCCGACGCGTGGATGGTGGGTGACTCGCGGTTCGATCGCCAGGCCTCGGAAGCCGCGGGCGTGCCGTTCATCGGCCTGCGCCTCGACGCCGCGCGCCGCATCGAGACGCTCCCGGAGTTGCTCGCGTGACCCCCATGGTCGCGGTGCTCCTGCTCGCCGGAGTGCCCGCGATCGACACGCCGCAAGGCCCGCGTGACGCGACGAGCGCGTGGTGCGGCAGCTGTCACGCCTCGCAGTTCGAGCAGTGGCGCAGTTCGATGCACGCGCAGGCCGCGACCAACCGCTGGTACGCCGCCAACCACTCGCAGTGGCCGCTCAAGTGGTGCGACGAGTGTCACTTGCCCCTCGCGAAGGAAGAGGAAGGCGTGGGCTGCGCGAGCTGCCACGTGTCCGAGCGCACGGTGCTCACCACGTTGACGCCGACGCCCAAAGGCCTGGCCGCGCACGTCGAGAAGAAGAGCCCCGCGCTGTCGACCGAGGCGGCGTGCGAGCGCTGCCACCAGTTCAACATGCCGCGCGGGCAGGGCGAGCCCGAGCAGTACACGCAGATCGCCTTCCAGAACACGATCGCCGAGTGGAAGGCGTGGGGCAGCAACCGGCCGTGCACCGCATGTCACTTCCCAAAGGGCAACCACGCGAGCACCGGCGGCCACGATCTCGAGCGGCTCCAGCGCGGGCTGGGCGTGCAGGTGATCTCGCTCGGGCGCGACGAGGTGGAGATCTCCGTGCTCGGGCGCAAGGCCGGCCACGCGGTGCCGACCGGCGATGCGTTTCGCGTGGTGCGCGTCGAGCTCTACGACGCAGAGGGCGCGATGGTGGGCCGCGAGCGCTACGGCCACTTCGGCCCCGCGGTGAACGGCCGCCCGGAAGATCGCACCGCACCGCCACCGCCCACCGACGGAGGCACGTCCGCGCGCCGATTCGTGGTGCGTGCCCCGCTCGCGCGCAGCTACAAGGTCTTCTTCGAGTACGTCGGTCCGCTGACGGCGCCGCTCATTCCCAAAGACGCCGAGGTGGAGCTCGCCTCGGGCCGCATCGACGTGGAGGACGGATCACCATGATGGCCTTGATGCTCGCCGCGCAATTGGCCCTCGGCCAGTCGTTCATGGAAGAGGTCGAGGGGATCACCAGCGACGGGAAGTTCGCCGTCGGCACCACGCTCACCAACGGCGTCTACGGCTCCGGCGACAAGGAGTACTGGTACGAGGCGATCGGCGGCCGCCGCACCACGTTCTCCGAAGACGAGAAGGCGAAGTTCGACGCGTGGAAGCAGAAGGTGAAGCTGGTGCCGCCCGTGGAGTCGCGCACCTCGCCCGACGGCAAGTCGACCATCGACGTGGTCCTGAGCCCGCAGTCGTCGAGCAGCGATGACGCGTGGGACAACACCTCGGAGGTCACCGTCTACTGCCGCACCGGCAAGAAGAAGCTCGAGCTCTTCAAGACCAGCTCGTCGTTCGACGTCTCGTGGACGCCTGATTCGCGCGGGCTGCTCGTCATCACCCACGAGCCGACGCTCGATCACGGGCCCCGCGGCTCGGTGTTCGCCGCGACCAATGTGCAGCTCTTCACCTGGGTGCCGGGCGCGCCGAGCGTCAACGTGCTCGCGCCGACCCGCAAGCTCGCGATCGCCAGCGTGAAGGACCAGTTCGAGGGCACCGACGTCAACGTGACGTACGGCGCGGCGGTGAAGAAGCGCAAGGCGACGGTGGTGTACTTCCGCAAGGACCAGGAGGCGTTCGCCAAGAAGTTCGCGCCGAAGTTCGCGGGCGCCACGCTCGAGCCGCTGACGTGGGACTCGCCCTTCGACGTGGTGGTCGCGCTGGGAGGTGGCAAGTGAGCCGCGCGACGAAGTCGTGGACCGGAATGTGGAGCGCAGCGGAACATTCCGAAGGCGAACGCCCAGCAAGATGGCAAGTGAGCCGCTCGTTCTTGGTCGTTCTGTCGCTCGTCGCGACCGCTGCCCACGCCGAGGTGCGGTGGGAAGACGGCGCGTTCGTCGAATACAACCAGATGGGCTGGACCGACGGCGTCGACGTCAAGCAGTACTCGGTCTTCGATCCACGCGGGGCGAGCCTCGAGTACGGCCCCGACGACATGGACAAGCCGCGCGGCGGCACCGAGCTGAAGCCGTCGCTCAAGGGCCCGCTCGGCAGCCAGCTCACCATCACCGCGAAGGCCACCAACAGCGAGGCGAACTGGAAGGGCGCGACCTACACCGCTTCCTTCACCATCTCGGCGGTCGTCACGCGCGACGGCAAGAGCTACCCGGTGACGCTGCCGGGCCAGGTGCACCGGGTCACCGCGGTCTGGAGCCCCGACGCGCGGCGCATCCTGCTGTCCATCACCAAGGACGACGACGCCGACTCCACCTCGTTCATGGTGCCCGGGCCGTTCCCCCGCGTGCAGGTGCTCTACCCGCCGAAGAAGCCGCTCGACGAGAAGGCCATCACCTTCGTCGACGGTCTCGCGGCGAAGGCGGGCTGCGTGGTCTCGTTCGCGGGCGAGGCGAAGAAGGCGCGGCCAGCGTCGGTCATCTACTTCGCGAAGGGCAACGAGGCCGAGGCGAAGGCGCTCGCGGCGGCACTCCCTGGCGGCGCCACCACCGAGCCGCTGAGCTGGGAAACGACCGCCAACGTGGTGATCGCCATCGGGGACTCGTTCCACGCTCCCTGAAACGTTCCTCGCCGCTGGCTGGGAGCACCGGCCCCTTGCGTGTAGGATGAGGGCTCGCTGGGGGCCCCGCCCAGCCTTCTTCAAGGAGTCGTGATGTCCTTCCTTCGGCTCATGGTCGTGAGCTTCGCGTGTGCGCTCTTCGTCAGCGCCTGCAACTGCTCGCGGCCGCCCGTCACCACGACCCTGAAGCCCGACGGCGAGGCGTGCGCGCACGACGAGGAATGCGAGAGCTCGCTGTGCGACAAGCTGCCCGGCAAGTCGCAGGTCTGTTTCCACAAGTGTTCGCAGGGCTGCAAGCAGGGCGACATCTGCACCGCGCTCGCGCCGAACGACCGCTTCGCCTGCGTGACCGATCGCCCGGGCCTGTGCCAGCCGTGCGCGCTCAACATCGACTGCCCCTACCCGGGTGATCGCTGCGTGCAGCTGGGCGACAGCACCTTCTGCGCGCGCGACTGCAGCTTCGACGGCCAGTGCCCCGCGACCTACCGCTGCGCCGACGCCACCGACGTGATGGGCGCCTACGTCACCAAGCAGTGCCAGCCCACCTCGGGCACCTGCGAGTGCACCGCGTCGAGCTCGGGGCAGACCAAGCCGTGCAGCGAGACCAACGCCATCGGCACCTGCAACGGCGTGCAGACCTGTCACCCGCCCAACGGCTACGACGCCTGCAACGCGCCGGTGCCGACCAACGAGGTCTGCAACAACAAGGACGACGACTGCAACGGCATGACCGACGAGAACCTCGGTGACACCACCTGCGGCGTGGGGGAATGCCGCCGCACGGTGAGCAACTGCGCCAACGGCAACGTGCAGATGTGCACGCCCGGCGCGCCGAGCACCGAGATCTGCGACGAGAAGGACAACAACTGCGACGGCCAGGTCGACGAGGGCTTCGACAAGATGTCGGCTGAGCACTGCGGCACCTGCAACAACATCTGCACGCGGCCCCACGCCACCGCGGCGTGCGTGATGAACGGCCAGTGCGCCATCGGCGGCTGCGACCCGGGGTGGATCAACCTCGACGGCATCGACGGCAACGGCTGCGAGTACGCGTGCGTCATCACCGGCCAGGAGATCTGCGACGGCCTCGACAACGACTGCGACGGGCTGACCGACGAGGGCTTCTCGACCGTCAGCGACCCGCTCAACTGCGGCCTCTGCGGCCGGGTGTGCAACGTCAACAACGGCAACATCAACGCGTACCAGTGCGTGGCGTCGACGTGCGGCATCCTCACCTGCAACCCGGGCTTCGCCGACTGCGACCAGAGCTACGGCACGGGCTGCGAGAAGAACGTCAACAGTGACGTGAACAACTGCGGCAACTGCAACGTGGTGTGCACCACGCCCAACGGCACGCCGGCGTGCCAGTTGAGCCAGTGCGCCGTCGGCACGTGCAATTCCGGCTGGGCGAACTGCAACGGCCTGGTGCCCGACGGGTGCGAGTCGAACGTGAACTCGAACGTCGACCACTGCGGCACCTGCCCCAACACGTGTCCCAACCGGCCGAACTCCACGCGCACCTGCGTCGTCGGCTCGTGCGGCTTCACCTGCGCGCCGGGCTTCACCGACCTCGACGGCGTGGCGGCCAACGGCTGCGAGTTCGGGTGCATCGCGCAGCCCGGGCCCGACGTGCCCGACGACGCGTCGACCGACACCAACTGCGACGGCATCGACGGCGATGCGTCGAAGGCCATCTTCGTGGCGAAGACCGGCAACGACCTGAACCCGGGCACGCGGCTCCTGCCGAAGCTCACCATCCAGGCGGCGATCAACGCGGCGTCGGTGGTGCTGCCCAACGTGTACATCAGCGAGGGCACGTACGACGAGTCGGTCACCATGGCCAACGGCGTGTCGATCTACGGCGGCTACTCGGTGAGCAACAACTGGGCGCGCGGCGCGCAGTACCCGGTCATCATTCGCTACGGCACGCCGACCGGTGGGCGCATCACGGCGCTGACGGGCATCAACATCACCAGCGCGACGACGCTCGCGTACGTCACCGTGCAGGGCCGCGACACCAACGTGCCGGGCACCAGCGTGTACGCGATGTACTGCATCACCTGCAGCGGGCTGACCATTCGCACCGCGACCATCTCGGGCGGCGCGGCGGGTGCGGGCTCACCGGGCACGGCGGGCGCGGCGGGCGCGGCAGGCGGCGCGGGTTCGCCGGGCAACACCGGCACGTGCGACGCCAACACCGTGGGTGCGCTCGGCGGCATCGGAGGGACCTCGCAGTGCGGCCGCGCCGGCGGCGCGGGCGGCCAGGGCGGCAACTCTCCGGGCAAGCACACCGGCGCCAGCGGCATCGTCGGCATGAACGGCAGCTCGGGTGGTCCCGGTGGTGGTGGTGGCGACCCCGGCGGTTGGGGTGGCCCTGGCGCCAACGGTGCGCCCGGCGCGAACGGCAGTCATGGCGCCGGCGGCACGGGCGGGTCGGTCGTCTCGAACCTGTACTCGGCGTCGAGCGGCGCCAACGGCAGCAACGGCGAAGACGGCAATGGCGGTGGTGGTGGTGGCGGTGGCGGCTCGCAGAGCTGCACCTTCTGTGACGACGGCAACGGCAACGGCGGCGGCGGTGGTGGTGGCGGCGGCTGTCACGGCACCGGTGGCACGGGCGGCACCGGCGGCGGCTCGTCGTTCGGCTTGTTCCTCGTTGGCTCGACCGGCATCAACCTCGTCAACTGCACCGTCACCAGCTCGAACGGCGGCACGGGCGGGAGCGGTGGTCAGGGCGGCGCCCAGGGCCCGGCCGGCTCGGGTGCGGGCGGCGGCATGGCGTGCACCAGCGAGATCGGCGGCGGTGGCGCGGGTGGCAACGGCGGCATCGGCGGCGCGGGTGGCCACGGTGGTGGCGGCGCGGGCGGCGCGTCGTACGCGATCTACCGGGTCAACACGAACGTGATGATGACGGGCGGCACGCTCAGCGGTGGCCTCGGCGGGCTCGGTGGCACGGCGCCGGCGGGTGGCAACGCGGGGCTCAACGGGCCTTCTGGCGCGATGAACTGAAATCTCCCTCTCCCCGTGGGGAGAGGGTCGGAGTGAGGGGAGACGCCGCAGCGCGCGCGTCACCCGCTCACGCTCGGCGCAGCAGCCCCTGCTTCAGCAACCACCCCACGACGAACCCCGCGATCCACGGCCGGCGATCCACGAGCCGCGTCTTCATCTCCGCGACCAACGACTCGACCGTCCTCGGCCCCGTCGTCGACTGCAGCAGCGCCCGCACGTCTTCCTCGACGAAGAGGTGCTTCAGCTCCGGGTAGATGACGAAGTCTTCCGCGCGCTCAGCCCGCTCGACCTTCGCGCTTGCGTCCGAGCCGATCGCCGTCGCGAAGTGACCGAAGAACTCGCCGTACTCGAGCGCGAGCGGGTGCGCCTTCCCACTGGGCCGCGCGGCCTTCTTCGACAACGAGGCCCACGTCTCCTCGTACTGCCCGATGACGACCTTCCAGTCGTACCGCGCGAGCGCCCGCTTCTTCGCCGCCTCACCGAGCGCCTTGCGTCGCGCGCCGTCAGCGATCAACCCACGCAGCTCCCGCTCGAGCACCGCGAGATCGACCTCGACCGACTGGCCGAGCACGAGGTGCAGCGGGCGCTCGTAGAGCAGCGGCCCGAGCTGTGACAGCTCGCTCCACTCGGGGTGAATGCGCGTCGGCACGCGCACGCCCAGGCTCTCGTCGACGGTGTCGCGGTACCCATCGAAGTCGGACGCGACGATGGGCAGCCCGGCCGCCATCGCCTCGACCACCGACTGCCCGAACGTCTCCTGCACGTTGTCGACGGGCGAGACGAACACGTCGCTCGCCGCGAGCAGGTCGCGCTTGTCGTCATCGGCGAAGTCGACCGCCAGGCGCAGCCGGTGATCGACGCCGAGGTGGCGCGCCCACAGCTCGAGCATCTCGGGCGTCTTCGTGCCCTGCCGCGCGCCCGCGAGGAGCAGGTACACCTCCGGGCTCCCCGCGGCCGGCGCGCGCACCAGCCGCTCGAGCACGCGCATCAACGGAAAGAGGTCGAGCTTGTCGGCCTCGGTGAAGCGCGCGAGGCAGGTGAGCAGCACCGCGCCCTCGGGCACCTGGAGCCGCTCGCGCGTCTTCTGCCGCTCTCCACCGCCGAGCGCCTGGGCCTCGACGCCGAGCGGCACCACCGGCAGCTCCCACGCCGGCGCGTCACCCGTGAAACCCGCCGTCTTCGCCTCGGAATGAAGCCGCGCGAACGAGCGCTCGATGACCTGCCGCCCCGCGGTCGACGAGCAGAACAGCGCGTCTCCCACCGACGGCTTCACGAAGAACTGCCTCGCGAGCTCCTGGTGGAAGCGCGGATACGACAGCGAGTGGATCTGCCCGGTCACCGGCACGCCGAACGACGCGAAGCGATCGCGCACCGCCAACAGGTCCACCAGGCGATCGACGTGCGAGGCGTGGTGCAGCACGTCGAGGCGGCCGCGCGCGAGCAGCTCCGGCAGCTGCCACAGCGAGTACGCCGCGAGCCGTTCTTCGGCGACCTTCCACCCCTCGGTGAGCTTCTCGAGCGCCGCGAGATCCGCCGTCTCGCCGATGAAGAGCGAGATCTCCTCGAACGACGA
Source organism: Myxococcaceae bacterium (assembly GCA_046351675.1). GTDB lineage: Bacteria > Myxococcota > Myxococcia > Myxococcales > Myxococcaceae > Archangium_A. Next base: position 1,236,481 of record JAXLYB010000001.1, on the reverse strand, counting down.
GTGCGTCAGCAGCGCCTTGAGGAACTGCGCGTTGGCGACCGTGCGCCCCACGAGCGGCTGGCCGGGTTGCGACCAGGTGCCGGGGCTGGCGAGCATGCCGAGGGCGTTCATGCGCGCGTTATGACACGGTGCACGCCATGGATCGCCGTCGCGAGAAGTTGCTGCCCGTGTCGCACTGGCCCACCGCCGAAGAGGCGGCCGCGGGCCGGTGGTTCACGCCGCTCCGCCTCGGGCCTGTCACCGCCGCGACGCGCACCTGGGTGCCGGCGATGGTGCCGTGGCGCGCGACCGCCGACGGCTTCGTCACGCCCGCGGTCATCGCCTGGTACGAGCGCTTCGCGCGCGGCAAGCCCGGCGTGCTGGTGGTCGAGGCCACCGGCATTCGCGACGTGCCGTCGGGGCCGCTCCTGCGCGCGGGCGACGATCGCTTCGTCGAGGGCCTCGGCAAGCTCGTCGAGGGCGTCAAGCGCGCGAGCGGCGGCCAGACCAGGGTCTTCATTCAGCTCATCGACTTCCTCGCCATCAAGCGCCGGCCGACGAAAGAGAGCTTCCTGCAGCGCTTCTTGCGCATCGACGACGCGCTGCGCGCGAAGGTGCCGGGCGACGACGAGACCATTCGCCGCACGCTGCTCGGGCTCGACGACGCCGCGCTGCAGGCGGTGCTCTCACCGCGCGACCACGAGGCGATGCGGCTGGGCCTGCGCGAGCGCGTGACCGACGTCGAGGCGCCGCACATCGCCGAGCTGCCGCGCACGCTGCCGCCGTTGTTCGCCGCGGCCGCCGCCCGGTGCGCGCGCGCGGGCTTCGACGGCATCGAGCTGCACTACGCCCACGCGTACACCATGGCCTCGTTCCTCTCGGCGCTGAACACGCGCGCCGACGGCTACGGCGGTTCGAGAGAACAGCGCGCTCGACTCCCGCTGGAGGTCTTCCGCGCCACCCGCGCCGCGGTGCCCGCCAGCGTCGCGGTGGGCTGCCGCTTCCTCGCCGACGAGATCATCGATGGCGGCAATCGGCCCGACGACGCGGCCTTCTTCGGCGTGGAGTTCGCCCGCGCGGGCATGGACTTCCTCTCGCTGTCGCGCGGCGGAAAGTTCGAAGACGCGAAGCAGCCGAAGGTCGGCGCGGCCGCGTACCCGTACACCGGCCCCTCCGGGCACGAGTGCATGCCCACCACCAAGCTCGCCGTGCCCTGGGGTCGCAACGTCGCCGCGGTCGCGACCATCAAGCGCGCGGTGAAGCAGGCCGGCTTCGAGACGCCGGTGGTGGCGTGCGGTGGCATCGCGACGTGGCAGCAGGCGGAAGCGGTGTTGGCCAACGGCGAGGCCGATGCGGTGGCGAGCGCGCGGCAGTCGCTGGCCGACCCCGATTGGTTCGAGAAGCTGCGCACCGGCCGCGGCGCCGACATTCGCCGCTGCCTCTTCACCAGCTACTGCGAGGGGCTCGACCAGTCGCACGAGGTGGTGACCTGCCAGCTGTGGGACCGCGCGAAGGGCCTGCCTGATGACGCGACGGTCGCGCGCACGCCCGATGGCCGCCGCATGCTCGCGCCCTGAAGTGAGCGGGAGAGTAGGCTCGCGGACCGATGACGCTCCTGCTCGCGTTGCTCCTCGCGGCTGACCCGCCGAAGCCACCGCCAGACCCGCTCACCGTCGCCGATCGCATCGAGCCGGCGGGGTGGAACGCCGACGAGACCCGCGTCGCGCTGCGCCTCTTCGGCAACGAGACCGGCGGCGGCGAGAACGTGGAATGCCCGGGCTACGTCGACGCCGCGGGCAAGAAGTTCCTGGGCGGGCTGACGCTGGTGGTGCTCGAGAACGGCAAGCTCGCGCAGACCTTCCCGATCCAGGACCCGCCGAACTGGGAAGCGAAGAGCTGCACCAGCGCCGAGGTGGCGAAGGAGCGGCTCGCGAAGGCGAAGGAAGCGTTCGCGCAGCTCGGCATCGACTTGAAGCAGCCCGGCGCGCTCTTGCCCATCAACCGCGCGCGCAGCGACGAGAAGAAGAAGCTGCGCAAGCAGGACGACGCCACCGTGCGCACCTGGAAGGACACCTTCACCGCCGGGCCTGCGCTCGAGGTGCGCTTCGAGGTGAAGGAAGACTGCCTCGAGGACACGTACTGCACCAACACCTCGAAGCTGACGTGGAAGTGGGGCGACAAGGGCGGCAACCAGGCGCTCCCGCCGATCGAGTTCTCCCGCAACGGGGCCGGCAGGTTCGAGTGGAAGCTCAGCGCCGCCGTCGAGTCGCCCTCGAAGAAGCTGCTGCTGCCGTTCATCGACGGCCACCACTCGCACATGCGGGGTGACACCGCGCGGGTGCAGTTGCTCGATACCCTCTCGAATCGCGGGCCCACTTTGAAATAAGGGAGGCCGCGCATGGTCCCGGTCCTCGCTCTCGTCCTCGCTGCGTCCCCCGAGCTCGCGCTGCTCAGCTCGAGCGGTGACATCGGCGAACTCCGCTTTCAACCGTTGAGCGCTGCGCCGCTGACCGGGCCGGTGGTCCGCTTCACCCACGCCGAGGGCAGCCCGGTGCTGGGCTCGGTGATTCCCGGCACGAAGGTGGTCGTCGCGAGCGCGGTGATGCAGGCCCAGGGTGACGTCTCGTTCGGCAGCGCGTTGCTGCGGCTGGAAGCGGGCAAGCCCGCGCGCGTGCTCGCCGACGGCCTCGTCTACGGCTCACGGCCGCTGGTCACCACCGAGGGGCGCGTGTTCGTCTCGCGCGGAGTCGCCGGCGCCATCGACGATCCCCAGCTTGGCCGCGTCGACGCGCTGACCATCGACGAGCTCGACCCCGTCACCGCGCGGGTGCGCACCGTCTACTCCGCGCGCGGGTTCTGGCTCTTCCTCGCCGGGCACCTCGGCCGCGAGGTGATCCTCTACGAGTCGAAGCCCGAGGGCGCGCGGCTCCTCGCCGTGCACGCCGACACCCTCGGCGTGCGCGTGCTCGACGCCACCTTCAAGCCGATGGCGCACGACTTCGTGGTCGACGCGCCTCGCAAGCGGGTGCTCTTCACCCAGCGCGGTGACTCGAGCTGGGAAGTGCACGAGACCTCGCTGGTCGACGGCCGCACGAAGGTGCTCGCGTCGGGCCCGGAGGTCACGCTGCTCCCCGTGGTGCGCGCCGACGGCCGCGTGATGATCAGCCGCGGCGAAGGCAAGGGCCACGCCGCGCTCGATGGCTCGGCGGGCGTCGAGGCGAACGGCACCGGCTTCGAGCGCTTCGTGTTCGAGCGCGCGGGCTGGCTGGTCGTGCTGCACGAGAGGCCCTCTGACTTTCCCTTGCTGGTCGTGCAGCGCGGCGCCGAGAAGGTGAACGTCGCGGTGCCGCCCGAGTCGCGGCTCGACGTGGCGGGGGTGCTGCCGTGACGCGCACGCTCTTCCTCGTCGCGGCGCTCGTGCCCTCGCTCGCGCTCGCGCAGTTCTGTCCCTGCTACACGCTCGCCAGCACCAGCAACACGCACAACTGCGGCGTCAACGCGGCCAACGGCACCAACCCCACGGTCACGCAGTGGCAGTCGATCTTCCAGTTGGTGGCGCAGGGCCCGTCGGTGTGGGGCTCCAATGGTCCGGCGGTGGGCGACATCGGCCAGGGCTGCGGCAAGCCGATGCCCTCGATGCCGGTGCCCGCGAAGTTCCCCTGCGAGCTGCTCAAGGCCATCACCTTCCAGGAATCGGGGTGGCGGCAGTTCTGCGTGCCGACCACTCCGGCTGATCAGGTCGGCGGCGCCTCGCGCACCATCATCAGCTTCGACTGCGGCTACGGCATCGGCCAGGTGACCAGCGGCATGCACGTCGGGGAATCGCCGGCGTTCGACCGCGCGCGCGTCGCGAACGACCCGACCTACAACCTCGCGACGGGCACGCAGATCCTCGCCGACAAGTGGCGCGCGACGCGCTGCGTGGGCGACAACCAGCCGAAGATCATCGAGGACTGGTACAGCGCGACGTGGGCGTACAACGGGCTGTCGACGAGCAACAACCCGAACAACCCCACGTTCTCGACGACGCGCGGCGTGTGGAAGCCGTCGGTCGGCGGCGCGGCGCCGTACCAGGAGAAGGTCTTCGGGTGGATGGAGTTCCCCCCCAGCGCCAACCACTGGACCTCGACGCCCTTCGCGTACCCGAAGCTCGCCGACATCGGCACCGCCGGCAGCCCCAACACGCTGCCCGAGCCGAGCTGCGCGACGCCGACCAGCTGTGCGTCGACGCGCACCGTGCACGTCTCGGTGTGCTTCACGAACACGGGCGGCGGCGGCGGCGCGACCGGTGGTGGCGGCGGCGCGACGGGCGGCGGCACCGCGACGGGCGGCGGCACCGCGACCGGCGGCGGCACCGCGATGATGGGCGGCGGCAGCGCGACCGGTGGTGGCGCGGCGATGGGCGGCGGCACGGGCGGCGGCGGCGGCATGCTCGCCGAGGTGCAGGTGCCCGCGGTGCGCAACAACCTCGGGGCCGCGGCGCCGTGCTCGTGCTCGGAAGCGGGCGGGGTGTTGGTGCTGATCAGCCTCGCGCTGGCTCGCCGCCGACGCGCGCGCTGATCAGCCTCCCAACGACGTCGCCCGCAGGGGCGTTGATCCGATCAAATCGCTTGGTGTCCTCACCCCTTGCGCCTACGGTGCGCACGCGTTTTTTTCCCGGAGTCAATTCATGCGCTTGCGTGTCCTTTCACAGGCTCTGCCCCTGTTGGCCCTCGTCGTGGCTACGCCGTCCTTCGCTGAAAAGGCGGCGGTCAACTTCCACCTCGATCCGATGGTCGGCCCCGGCCTCGACAAGTCGATCGCCGTCACCGGCGCGTCGCTGAAGATCGACACCACGCTGCTGAAGTTCCTCGGGCCCGTCGCGCCGCAGGTGGAGGTGTTCGGCGGCTCGGCGACGAACCGCACGTACCTCGACGACGGCTCGGTGTTCGGCGTCGGCTTCGGTGCGCGCCTGCGCCTCTTCAACGACGAGAAGGGCTACCTCTTCAACCCGGGCACCACCCGCACCGGCAACCTGTGGGGCAACGCGTGGGTCGACGCGCACTTCACCGTCTCGTCGGGCCGCTTCGGCCCCGGCTTCGACGTGGGCGCGGGCGTCGAGCTGTCGCTGCTCGAGGGTCTCTCGGTCGGCCCGTTCGTGAAGTACATGTTCTTCCGCCAGCGCCCCGACGAGGACTTCTCGACGCACAACATCCTCCTCTTCGGCATCTCGTTCACCATCGGCGCGCCGCAGACCACGCCTGACGACGCCGACTTCGACAACGACGGCATCAAGGGCGACGACGACAAGTGCGTCGACGACGCCGAAGACTTCGACAAGTTCGAAGACACCGACGGCTGCCCGGAGAAGGACAACGACAAGGACGGCGTCGAAGACAAGGTCGACGCGTGCGCCGACAAGGCCGAAGACAAGGACGGCATCGCCGACGAAGACGGGTGCCCCGAGGGTGACTCCGATGGCGATGGCGTCGACGACGGCGCCGACAAGTGCCCGACGGTGAAGGGCTCGAAGGACAACGCGGGCTGCCCCGATGGCGACAAGGACGGCGACGGCGTGCTCGATCGCCTCGACCAGTGCCCTGATCAGAAGGGTGTCGCCGACAACAAGGGCTGCCCCGACGCCGACACCGACGAAGACGGCACCGTCGATCGCCTCGACCAGTGCAAGAGCGAGAAGGGCTCGGCCGCCAACAAGGGCTGCCCGTGGGGCGACGCCGACAAGGACGGCGTGGCCGACAACTTCGACAACTGCATCAACGAGCCGGGCCCCGCTGACAACCAGGGCTGCCCCGCGGCGAAGAAGCAGTTCGTCGTCATCACGGCGAACAAGCTGATCATCAAGGACAAGGTGTACTTCGACACCAACAAGGCGACGATCCAGGCGAAGTCGAACACGCTGCTCGATCAGATCGCCGCGGTGCTCGTCGCGCACGGCGAGATCGGCCTCGTGCAGGTCGAAGGGCACACCGACAACACCGGTGACGCCGTGTTCAACCGCCAGCTCTCGCTCGATCGCGCCAACGCGGTCGTCGCGTACCTCACCGGCAAGGGCGTGCCTGCCGCGCGCCTCAAGGCGATGGGCTTCGGCCCCGACAAGCCGGCCGACGACAACGCGACCCCGAAGGGCCGCGACAACAACCGCCGCGTCGAGTTCAACATCATCGCGAACTAAAAGCGTGCTGACGGCGCTGCTCTCCGTACTGCTCGTCTCGGGACCGCTGGTCACCGAGACGAAGTGCGAGGGCTTTTCGCTGGTGGTCACTTCTCCCTCGGGCGTGCCCACCGAAGACGACGGGCGGCTCGAGATCGTGGTGGGCGGCAAGCGGCTGCCGGTGAAGCTGGCGCCCGCGATGTTCACCTTCGCCGACGAGCACCCCTCGTTCCACGCACCCGCGCCGCGCTGCCCGACCGGCGCGGCGGCGCACGAGCTCACGTCGAACCTGGTGCTGGTGGTGCTGACGCGCAGCGGGCGGCCGGGGCTCGATCGCCTGAGCTTCGTGCTCGTCGACCTGAAGCGGCGGGAGATCGTCGAGGCGATCGACACCCCGTACGAGCTGGCGAGCGCGCGCACCTCGACCGGTGACGCCTTTCGCATCGTCACGCGCGCCAACGGCGGCGGGCTCGATCTGCGCGCGGTGCGGGAATGGCTGCCGGGTGACGATTCGATCGACGGCGCGATGGAAGATTGGCTCGCCGTGCGGCTGTCTCCGGTGGGTCGTGCGCTCGACGTGAAGTGGCTGCGGCGTTGACCTGACACCCGGCCACAGACCGCGGCTGGCGTGGCTGTCTTTCGTGGCCGAGCCCCGCTAAGAGGGTCCTCGTTCAGGCCGACTTTCCCCAAGCGAACGCTCTTCATGACCCACTTCAGCCGAATTCTCCTCGCAGGCGCCGTCTGCGCCCTGCTGCTCGCCTGTCCCCCGCCTCGCGCCGCGTGCGGCAACGGCGTCGTCGAAACCGGCGAAGCGTGTGACGACGGCAACCAGGTCGCCGGCGATGGCTGCGCGGCCGACTGCTTGAGCACCGACGGCACCGGCGGCGGCGCGGCGACGGGCGGCGGCGGCGGCACCACGGGCGGTGGCGGCGTGACCGGCGGCGGCGGCGTGACCGGCGGCGGCGGCGTGACCGGCGGTGGCGGCGTCTCGGGCGGCGGCTCGACCGGCGGCGGCGGCGGCACGACGGGCGGCGGTGGAGGCGTGACCGGTGGCGGCACCGGCGGTGGCGGCGTTGCGATGTGCGGCAACGGCATCACCGAAGGCACCGAAGAGTGCGACGACATGAACATGGTCGCGGCCGATGGCTGCGAGAACGACTGCACGCTCACGCCCGGCTGCGGCAACGGCAAGCGCGAGGGCACCGAGGTGTGCGACGACGGCAACCTCGCCGGCGGCGACGGCTGCGAGGCCGACTGCATGGCGTTCACCAACACCGCGACCGTGAAGGGCTGCGTGGGCATCAACACCTTCGTGCCGCCCGCGCAGCAGTGCACCGCGACCTCGGGCGACACGGGCCGCCTCATCACCGGCGTGGTCCTCGGCGACGGCGTCACCTACGTCGGCGGCCAGGTGCTGATCGACTCGACCGGCGCCATCACCTGCGTCGCGTGCGACTGTTCCGGCATGACCGGCGGCGCGACGGCGGCGCAGATCACCTGCCCGCGCGCGATCGTCTCGCCCGGCCTTATCAACAGCCACGATCACATCAGCTACCAGTCGAGCCCGCCGATGCGCACCAGCGAGAAGTACGAGCACCGCCACGACTGGCGCCGCGGCAACAACGGCCACACCAGCATCGCGTCGGGCAACTCGAACATCGCCACCATGGTGCGCTGGGCGGAGGTGCGCCAGGTGATGTCGGGCACCACGTCGGTCGTCGGCGCGACGTTCAGCAGCACCGGCAACCCCGGCATGCTGCGCAACCTCGACTCCAACACCAGCGGTCAGCTCGGCAACCTCGCGGGCACCACCGGCGTCAACAGCGACACCTTCCCGCTCGGTGACAGCGCGGGCACGGAAATCACCAACGGCTGCGGCTACCCCTCGGTGCCCACCGCCGCGCCGGGCACCAGCGCGTACCTGCCGCACGTCTCGGAAGGCATCGAGGCCAGCGCGCGCAACGAGTTCGTCTGCCTGACGGCGAACAACAACGGCATCTTGAGCAACCGCACCGCGCTGGTGCACGGCATCGCGCTCACCGCGCGTGACGTGGCGCTGATGGGCTCGACCCAGACCTCGCTGGTGTGGTCGCCGCGCTCGAACGTCTCGCTCTACGGCGACACGGCGCTCATCCCGCTCTACCAGCGCCTGGGCGTCAACGTGGCGCTCGGCACCGACTGGACCATCTCGGGCTCGATGAACATCTTGCGCGAGCTCAAGTGCGCGTCGGGCCTCAACACCAACTCGTTCGCCAACTTCATCAGCGACGAGGCGATGTGGCGCATGGTGACCAGCAACAGCGCCATCGCCACCCGCACCGACGCGAGCATCGGCACGCTCGCCACCGGCAAGCTGGGTGACGTCGCGATCTTCGCGCGCAAGCCCGGCTCGTTCTACCGCTCGGTCATCGACGCCGAGGCGCCCGACGTCCTCCTCACGATGCGCGCGGGCAAGGTGCTCTACGGCAACGAGAGCGTGGTCTCGGTGTTCTCGACCACCTGCGATCGCATCGCGGTCTGCGGCGCGGCCAAGCAGATCTGCATCGGCAGCGAGTTCCCCGCGCTGACCGGCGCGAACGCGGCCAACACGCTGGCGCTGCTGCAGCAGGCCAACACCTCGACCTACCCGCTGTTCTTCTGCCCCGGCTCGACGCCGACCAACGAGCCCAGCTGCGTGCCTGAGCGCAGCGGCAGCAGCCCCATCGGCACCAACAGCCACAACGGCTCGACCGTCTACACGCAGGCCTCGACCGACATGGACAAGGACGGCATCCCCGACGCGACCGACAACTGCCCCGGCGTGTTCAACCCGGTGCGCCCGATGAACAACGGCCAGCAGGGCGACGACGACGGCGACGGCGTGGGCGACGCGTGCGACCCGTGCCCGCTCAACGCGAACACCACCACCTGCACCATGTTCAACCCCAACGATCGCGACGGCGACGGCGTGCTCAACGCCGCCGACAACTGCCCGAACGTGCCCAACGTCTCGCAGGCCGACAGCGACGGCGACCTGAAGGGCGACGCGTGCGACCCGTGCCCGACCGTCGCGAACCCGGGCAACGCGGCGTGCCCGGCGACCATCTACGCCATCAAGACGGGCGCGGCCCCGGTCGGCCAGCCGGTCTCGCTGACGGGCGTGCTCGTCACCGCGGTCGGCCCGTCGGGCTACTTCCTCCAGGTCAAGCCGGGCGACCCGGCGTACGACAACGCGCAGGGCGCAAACAACTCGGGCATCTTCGCGTTCTCGCCGAACTCCGGCCTGACGCCCGGCGATCGCATCAACATTCCCCTCACCACGCCGGCCAACTACTTCGGCCAGATTCAGCTCGGCGGCACGCTCTCGGCGCAGGACGGTGGCGTCTTCATCGTCAGCCAGGGCGAGGCGCTGCCCGCGCCGCAGGTGGTGCTCCCCGCCGACGTGGCGACCGGTGGCTCGCAGGCCGGCCCGCTCGAGGGCGTGCTGGTGCGCGTCAACAACGTCACCGTCACCAGCATCACGCCCGACGCGGGCGCCGGTGACACCGCGCCGACCAACGAGTTCGTCGTCAACGGCAGCCTGCGCGTGAATGACTACCTGTACCTCATCACGCCGTTCCCCACGGTGAACCAGCCGTACGCGTCGCTCACCGGCGTGCTCGAGCTGCGCAACGGTGACACCAAGCTCGAGCTGCGCTCGCAGGCCGACGTGTCGACCGGCCCGCCCGACCTGCTCTCGCTGACGCCCAACCCCGTCCTCGTGCGCGAGGGCACCGGCACCACCTTCCCCGGCGCGTTCAACGTCAACCTCACCACCGCCGCGCTGGTCGACACCGCGGTCACCGTCACCTCGGCGGGCCCGGAGGTCGTCATCGGCGACGGTGGCCTCATCATCGTGCCGGCCAACGCCACCAGCGCGGCCGTGCCGGTGTTCGGTCAGACCGCGACCGACGGCGGGCTGGTCGTCATCACCGCGACCATGGGCTCGACCACCAAGACCGCCAACGCGCGCGTGCTCGGCGCCAACGACGTGCCGCGCCTGGTGGGCCTCACCCCGGCCACCGCCTCGGTCGTCGCCGGCGGCACGCAGGTCTTCACCGTCACGCTCGACCTGCCGCCCGCGACGGCCACCACCATCAACCTCGCCGCGAGCAGCGGCCTGGGCATGGTGCCCGGCTCGGTGATGGTCGCCGCCGACACCTTCACCGCGACCTTCACGCTCAACGTCGACGCGATGGCGATGGGCACGGGCACGGTGACGGCGACGCTGGGCAGCGACGTGCTGACCGCCAACCTCACCGTCAGCCAGATCACCGGCGCCAACCACCTCGTCCTCTCGGAGTTCTCGAGCCGCGGCCCGGTCGGCGCGTTCGACGAGTTCGTCGAGCTCTACAACCCGACGGGCGCCGACGTGAACCTCGCGCAGTGGAAGCTGCAGTCGAAGTCGGCCGCGGCCACCACGTGGACCGACCGCGTCGTCTTCACCGCCGCCGACGTCATCGCGGCGGGCGGCTACTTCCTCACCGCGAACAGCGCCAACGCCGCCGGCTACGGCACCAGCACCACCACGCCCAGCGGTCCTCCCGCCGACGCGGCGTGGCTTGCCCCGGCGACTGGCATGTCTGACACCGGCGGCGCCTTCCGCCTGGTGAACGCGAGCGGCGCGGTGGTCGACGCGGTGGCGTACGGCACGGGCGCGACCGGCGGCGAGGGCGCGACCCTGCCGTCGCATTCTGGCGTGGCGACCAAGTCGTTCGAGCGCAAGGCGCGCGCGACGTCGACCGAGATGTCGATGAACGGCACTGGCGCCGACGCGCTGCTGGGCAACGGGCAAGACAGCGACGTCAACAACGCCGACTTCTACCTGCGCTCGACCAGCAACCGCGACCCGCAGAACAAGGCCTCGCCGACCGAGCCGTGACCAGTTCCACCAGCGACGAGGTCGCCCGGCGCCGCGCCCCCTGGCTGGGCGTGGTGCCGCTCGTCGTGCTGCTCGCCGTCGCCTGGTTCATTCGCTCGCAGGCGCTCGAGGAATACGGGCGCTTCAAGGCGTTCTGCTCGGCCACCCACGGCGGGGAGACCTTCGAGCACGTGAAGGAACGCGCGAGCGAGCACGGCTGGGCCTTCGTGCGCCAGAGCCGCGAGGGCGCCGAGCCGCAGGAATGGCTGGCCGAGCTCAACACGTGGACCTACCGCGCCGGCTGCGTGGTGGTGCTCAAGCAGAACCGCGTGGTGACCACGCGGCTGGGCGAGCTGCCGAAGAAGTGACGGGCGCTACTTCTTGCCGCTCTTGATGCCGTCGAGCAGCAGCGTGTGCATCGTCTGCACGATGGGCTGGTAGCTGATGGTCTCGCGGAAGAGGTTGTGCTGCGCCACCAGCCCGATGTTGCCGAAGATGATGGTGTTGGCCACGGTGCGCGCGTCGACGTCGGCGCGGAACTCCTTCGTCTTGTCCTGCCCGTAGCGAATGATGTTCTCGATGGCGGTCACGTAGACCACCAGCGCCTCGCGCAGCGCCTCGGCCACGTCGGGGGAATTCTCGGCCGACTCGGCGCCGACCATTCCGTAGAAGATGCCGTGCTCGCGGTGGTCCTGGAGGTACTGCGCGGTCTGCGTGCAGAACGCCTCGAGCTGCTTGTGCGCCGGCCACTTCGTCATCTGGTTGAGCACCGGCTCGAACGAGCCGACGAAGCGCTGGTGCAGCTCTTCGATCGCCGCGAGCAGCAGGTCTTCCTTGGTGGGGAAGTGCCAGTACAGCGCACCGGGCGTCATGTGAATCGCGCGCGCCAGCTCGGCCATCGTCGTCGCGAGAATGCCGCGGCGGGCGAACAGCTGAATGGCGGAGTTCAGGATTTCCTGCCGGGTCTTCACCGCGCGGTCTTGCTTGATGGCGCGCTTGGCCGGGGCTCGTTTGGGCATGGCGGGCAGACTCTAAACGTTCCCATTCCAATGTCATGAAGGCACGATGCGCCCCATGAACCAGCGAGGGGTCGCGATCGCCATCGTGGTGCTGTTCGCCGTGTGCTTCGTCGGCAGCTGCACCGCGGGGGTCTTCCAGTTGGTGAAGACCGCCGCCGACGGAATGGAGGTCGGCAAGAAGCGCGATCCCTTCGCGAGCACCAACCCCACCCCGAAGGACAGCGACGATTCCGACCTGCCGCCGAGCGACCCGCTCAACGTGCCGCCCACGGGCACCGACGACGACGACAGCCCGCCGACCGGGGCGCCGAACCCCGCTGACCCGCTGGGCGGCGCGTACGACCCGCCGGTGCTCGCCACCGCGCAGTTCGCCGTCTTCCACGTGACGAAGGCGAAGGCCGACGGGTGGAAGACGCTGCAGAAGCTGGCGAAGGCCGCGAAGCTGAACGCGTACCAGAACGACGCGCCCGACGAGGCCGAGCCGCCGTACCTGGTGTTCCGGTCGTACGGCACCGACGAGTACGAGGTCATCGGCGGCGACACGCTCACCGCGGCGCGCGGGCTCAACGAGAAGGAACAGAAGGCGCTGCAGGGCGCGAAGGACGTCAGCGTGGTCGACGTCATCCTCCCGCTGGGCAAGCAGGCGCTCTTCCGCGAGTCGATCAAGGTGATGGCCGAGCTGCAGAAGGCGACCGGCGGAGTGCTGTGGGACCAGGAAGCCGAGGAATACCTGTCGGCGGCCGAGTGGAAGAAGCGCCGGCTCGACACCTGGGAAAAGGACGTGCCCGACGCGCCGCTGCACTTCACGATGTTCGTCGACACCAAGACCGACACCGTCGACCTCAACACCGGCGGGCTCGCGCACTTCGGCCTGCCCGAGCTCAAGCTGGCCGGCGTGCCGGTGGACAAGAAGAACCTCGCGGAGGCGCTCATCAACCTGACCGCGCAGCTGATGGCCGAAGGCGCGTTCGAGCCCGACCTCGGTCGCGTCACGGTGCGCATCGACGAGGTGAAGCACAAGGTGCGGCGAGACGACTTCGCGTCGCTCTGCACCGCCGAGGCGCACAAGGAACTCGAGTTCACCCTCGTCAACGCGGGCACCCTCACCAACCCGGCCCTCACCTTCTCGTTCAACGGCGCGGGGACGAAGACCGCCCGCATCGCGGCGGCGCTCGACACGCTGTTCGGGCCCGACGACGACGAGGGCGGGGTGGTGGGGGGCGTGACCGGCGGCGGTGACGACGACGACGACGGCGAAGCGAAGACCGCGCCGGGGCTCGACCCGAAGGTGGCCGCGGTCGCGAAGAAGCAGCTCGACGCGTACGTGGCGACGGTGAAGCCGCGCTACCTGAAGGGCTTCAAGAAGGGCGAGGCGCTGGAGGTGAAGGCGCCGTTCCCCACCGATCTCGGCGGCACCTCGTACGCGTGGGTCGAGGTGCGCAAGCTCACCGGCGGCGACATGATCATCGGCGTGCTGGCCGAGACGCCGAAGGGCGTCAGCGACTTGAAGAAGGGCGACGAGGTGAGCCTGGTCGAGGAAGAGCTGATCGACTGGCGCACCCGCGAGGGCAAGAAGGTCACCGGCGGCGATCTGACCGGGCCGCTGATGAAGAAGTGACCCTCAGAACAAGAACTCGCCACCCTGCGCGCGCACCGCGGTGACGGCCGCCAGGTTGACGATGTCCTGCACCGACGCGTTGTTCTGCAGCACGTTCACCGGGAGGCTCATGCCGAGCAGCACCGGCCCGATGACCTCCGCGCCGCCGAAGCGCCACAGCAGCTTGTACGCGGTGTTCGCGGCGTCGAGCGACGGGAAGATGAGCACGTTCGCGTTGCCGGTGAGCCGGCTGAAGGGCGAGCGGGCCTCGCGCTCCTCGGCCACCAGCGCGGTGTCGACCTGCATCTCGCCGTCCATCTCGAGGTCGGGGCGGCGCTTGTGGGCCAGCTCCATCGCGTCGCGCATGCGCTTGGGCGAGGGGCCACCGCCCGCGTCACCGAAGTTCGAGTACGAGAGGAACGCGAGCCGCGGCACCACGTCGAAGCTGCGCGCGAGGTCTGCGGTCGCGATGGCGATGTCGGCCAGGTACTCGGGTGACGGCACGGGGTTCATCGTGCAGTCCGCGCAGAACTTGAAGTCGTTGCGCTGCACCACGATGTACACGCCGCCCGCGCGCCGGCCGTCGCGGGTGCCGACGATTTCCAGCAGCGGGCGCACCGCCTCGGCGTAGGCCTGGGTCAGCCCGGTGACGAAGCCGTCGGCGTGACCGGTGCGCACCAGCATCGACCCGAAGTAGTTGCGGCGCTTCAGGCTCATGCGCGCCCGCTCGGTGGTGATGCCGCGCCGCTGCCCGAGGGCGAGGTATTCCTTCGCGAAGTCGTCGATGCGCGGGTGCGTGCGCGGGTCGATGATCTGCACGCCCTTGAGCTCGTCTTCGAGCCGCGTCTCGGCGATCTGCTTCTCGATGGCCTCGCGCTCACCCAGCAACAGCGGCTCGCACAGGCCCTCTTCGCGCAAGATGCGGGCGGCCTGCAGCGTGCGCGGGTGCTCGCCGTCGTTGAGCGCGATGCGCTTCGACTTGGTGCGCGCGCGGGCGAACACCGTCGACATCACCTGGTAGCTGCGCGACTGCATCTGCTGCAGCCGCTGCTTGTAGGCCTGCAGGTCGACCGAGAGCCGGGCGACGCCGGTGTCCATCGCGGCCTTCGCCACGGCCGGCGCCACCCACAGCAGCACGCGCGGGTCGAACGGCTTGGGAATGATGTAGTCGGGGCCGAAGACGAAGCGCTCGCCGCCGTAGGCGTGCGTCACCGCGTCGGGCACGTCTTCGCGCGCCAGCGCCGCCAGCGCGTGGGCCGCGGCGAGCTTCATGTCTTCGTTGATGCGGCGCGCGCGCACGTCGAGCGCCCCGCGGAAGATGAAGGGGAACCCCAGCACGTTGTTCACCTGGTTGGGGTAGTCGCTGCGGCCGGTGGCGACGATCGCGTCGGGGCGCGCTTCCTTCGCCGCGCCGTAGTCGATCTCCGGGTCGGGGTTGGCGAGCGCGAAGACGATCGGGTCCTTCGCCATCGTCTTGAGCATCTCGGGCGTCACGAGGCCCTTCACCGACGCGCCGAGGAAGATGTCGGCGCCCTTCATCGCGTCGGCCAGCGTGCGCGCGGCCGTCTCCCGCACGTACGGCTTCTTCCACTCGTTGATGCCGTCGGTGCGGCCGGCGTGGAGCACGCCCTTGGTGTCGACCATCGTCACGTTCTCGGTCTTCACCCCGAGGCGCACCCAGAAGTTCGTGCACGCGATCGCCGACGCGCCGGCGCCCGAGACCACCACCTTCACCTGGTCGAGCTTCTTGCGCGCCAGCTCGACCGCGTTGAGCAGCGCCGCGCCGCTGATGATCGCCGTGCCGTGCTGGTCGTCGTGGAAGACGGGAATGTTCATCGAGTCCTGCAGGCGCTTCTCGATGACGAAGCACTCCGGGGCCTTGATGTCTTCGAGGTTGATGCCGCCGAAGGTCGGCTCGAGCGCCTTCACCACGGCGCAGAACGCGTCGATCTCGCGCGCGTCGACGTTGATGTCGAACACGTCAATGTCGGCGAACTTCTTGAAGAGCACGCCCTTGCCTTCCATCACCGGCTTGCCGGCGTAGGGACCGATGTCGCCCAGGCCGAGCACCGCGGTGCCGTTGCTCACCACGCCGACGAGGTTGCTGCGCGCGGTGTACGTGTACGAGAGGTCGGGGTTCTTCGCGATCTCGAGGCAGGGCTCGGCGACGCCGGGCGAGTAGGCCAGCGCCAGGTCGCGCGCCGTGGCGGTCGGCTTGGTGGGCGTGATCTCGATTTTCCCGGGGCGTCCCTGGGCGTGGTACTCGAGCGCGTCTTCGCGACGGAGTTTCTTCGACATCGGCGTGAAGCTGGTGGCCATGGTGCGGCGGTCGTCCCGCTTCCGGCCGCCGCCGTCGAGCGAAATGCGACTGCGCGCCGCGTCATCATCTCTCCCTCTCCTCCCGAGGAGGAGAGGGTCGGGGTGAGGAGAAACCAGCTCACCGCCGCGCGAAGTGCCCCGCAAGCACCTCGGCCACCTTCGACGGGTGCGTCAGCGGCGCCATGTGCCCCGTCCCCGGCATCACCACCACCTTCGCGTGCGCATGCCGCGCCGACAGCGCCCGAATCACCTCGCGCGAACCCACGGGGCTGCGCTCGCCGTACGCCAGTGTCACCGGCACCGCGGGCAGCGCGTTGTCTTCGTAGCGGCCCGACTCGCGGAACACCGAGCGCACCTCGACGAACATCTTCCACCCCATTGCGAGGCTGTGCGTCTTCATCAACTCGGGCATGCGCGCCCACGAGCCGGGCCGGTTCCAGTAGTCGATGAAGACCTCGAGCCACTCCGCGGTGCCGCCGCGCGCCTCGTCGTCGACGAACCACGGCATTGCGAGGAAGCGGTCGACCTCGCCCTGTGCCTCGGGCGCGCGGTCGGGGTCGGCCACCAGCGCGCCGAACATCACCGGCTCGAAGAGGCACAGCGAGCGCACCCGGCGGCCGAGGTGCGGCACGAGCTTGAGGGCGAGCAGCCCGCCGTAGGAATGCGCGACCACGTCGAGTGGCCCGTCTCCGGGCGGCAGGCCCGCGAGGAGGTGGCGCACGTCGTCTCCCACCGTGAACTTCGTGCCTCGCGCGAGCGGCGCGTGCGGCGGGTAGCCGAGGTTGGCCGGTTGCAGGCGCTCGCCCGCCGCGGGCACCTCGATCGGGTCCCACATGAAGGGGCCGGTGCCGGTGGAGTGGACGAAGAGGGTCGAGGCCATGTCTGAGTTCTAAAAAGAGACTGAGGTGTTGTCACTGGGTTGTGAAATGAAACTCAGCGACGGTAGGGTCGAGGGCATGGAACGCGCGGGGGTGTTGAAGATGGGGCGGGCGGGGTGCTCGGTGGCGGGCACCCTCGAGGTCGTCGGAGAGCGCTGGACGTTGCTCGTGCTCCGCGAGGCCTTCTTCGGCCTGCGCCGCTTCGAGGACTTTCACGCCAAGATCGGCTGCGCGCGCAACCTGCTGACCGACCGGCTGGCGACCCTGGTGGACCACGAGATCCTCCAGCGCGTGCCGTACCGCGACGAGGGGCAGCGGGAGCGCTTCGAGTACCGCCTCACGCCGAAGGGGCACGACCTGTACCCCGTGCTCCAGGCGCTGCGGCAGTGGGGCGACCGGTGGCTGCACGGCGGCGCGGGGCCGCTCGACGTCTTTCACCGCGAGTGCGGAGGGTCGGTCGTCGCCGAGCTTCGCTGTGAGCACGGCCACGGGCCGCTGCGGGCTCGAGACACCGACGTGCTTCAGGTGCGGCCGGGTCGCTCGCGCCAGCCGGCGCGCACGTTGGAGTCGGGGTCTTCGCGCAGGCGGCGGTGAAGCGCGTCGGGGCAGGCGGGGTTCTCGACCACTGCGCGGCGCACCGCGGGGCTCGCGTCGGTCGCCAGCGCTTCGAAGAGCTCGGCGCTCAGCGCGCGGTGCGTGGCGAGGCTCTCGCGAACCCGGGCTGAGGCGTCGGCGCGCAGCACGGCCACCACCGACGCCGGGAGCGCGAGGCGGCACGAGCCGGCAGCCGAGCGGGTGAGCCAGTCGGTGGACCGAGCCATTTCGAGCAGCACGCGCTCGCGCACGTCGGGCGGCGCCGAGGGGTTGTTCACCAGCGCCTCGCGCACCAGCGGCAGCGAGGGGATGTTGGCCAGCGCGGTGGGCGGGGCGGCGCGGTTGCCGGCGAGCGCTTCGAGCACCTTCGACGAGGTATCGGCGGCGAGCGCCTCGAGCACGTCGGGCGGAGTCGAACGGTGCGCAGCGACGCCGGCGCGGACGTACTCGTTCGTCGAGGCGCCCAGGCGCGCGAGGGTGGCGGGGCCCGCGAAGGGGGAATTGGCCACCGCGTAGTCCGCCCGGGGATTCCGGGCGAGGCGGTCGAGCAGGTCGGCGGAGCGCGTGGCCTTCGCGAGCGCGCGAACGACGTCTGCCGAGGTGTCGTCGACGAGCCGCTCGAACTGCTCCGACGAGGCGCCCGGGTGTGAGGCGACGAGCTGGCGCGCGAACGGGCCGAGCGCGAGAAGCGGTTCGAGCTCGGCTGCGGTGAGCGTGGGGTCGGGAGGAATCGAGGCGCGGCGCACCTCGGTGGGCGCGCGGCTGACCTCGGCGCCGTTCCAATCGGTCCAGGCCTCGCCGACCTCTTCGACGAGCGGCTCGACGAAGGCGCCGGCGCGCTCGAGCAGTCGCTTCCAGTCAGGTGGCAGGGCAGGGTTCACGTACGCCGCCTCGCGGACGGAGGCCTCGGAGTCGACCGAGCGCTCGCGCAACACCGCGACATCGGTCGAAGTTCGCGCCTCGGCTGCACGTTGCCGGGAGTTCATCGGGCCCGGCACTCTAGACCGTGCGCGTGACGACGCCCGCGCTCACCGCCGGGAACGTCACACGCATCGCTCGGGGATGCGCGAGCGGACGGCCATGCGCGTGACGTTGCAAGCGCCCACCGCCGGAAACGTCACACGCATCGCTCCCGAGCGGACGGCCAGGCCATGCGCGTGACGTTGCCAGCGCCCACCGCCGGAAACGTCACACGCATCGCTCCCACGCGGACGGCCACGCCATGCGCGTGACGTTGCCAGCGCCCACCGCCAGAAACGTCACACGCATCGCTCGGGGCATGCGCGAGTGGACGGCCATGCGTGTGACGCCGCCAGCGCCCACCGCCGGGAACGTCACACGAATCGCTCGGGGGATGCGCGAGTGGACGGCCATGCGCGTGACGTTGCCAGCGCCCACCGCCGGGAAGGTCACGCGCATCGCTCGGGGGATGCGCGAGTGGACGGCCATGCGCGTGACGTTGCCAGCGCCCACCGCCGGGAAGGTCACGCGCATCGCTCCGGGGGACGCCCGGCCATGCGGGTGACGTTTCCAGCACCCACCGCCAGAAACGTCACGCGCATCGCGAGGGAGCCTTGGTGGGAGGCGGGTGGGGTGGGTGTGCTTGCCGTGCCGAACAGCAGGCGTGCCTCTCGGCACGACGCGGCGTCACACGCGGGATCGTTTGTCCGTTGGTGGCTGCTGGGACGACCACCAACGGACAATCGACCCGTCAGTTGCGGATCTGTTGCCCGAGGAGAGGGGCTGCTCGCGTCGAGCACGGCCCAGACCCGTCACCCACTTCGTCCACCGAGGCAAGCCACCGCCGCGCACGTCACCCGCATCGCGCATCGACCGCGACGCGACCGCCTCAGATGCAGGTCAGCCCCGCATCACTGAAGCCACAAATCGCAGGCGGGGTGCAGGTGTAGATGACATCGAGCTGGCCCGACACGCAGCGAAGAATGTTCAGCCCACCGTCGGGATCGCACCGCACCTTGCCCTCGCTCGTCGGCGCGCAGTGATCGCCCACGGTATTCCCGGTGGTGTCGCAGTCGGCCGTATCGGACGAGACCGAGCACCCATTGGGCCCCTTGCAGTCCGCAAACAGCACGTACTTCTTGTTCATGCACTGCAAGAGCCGCGGCGCGGCGACGTCACACCGCCCGACGCTCTCCGCGGTGCAATCACCCCCGAGGGTCGGCGGGGTGGGGGCAGGACAACCGCACAGCAGCAGTGGGACAATCGCGAGCCAGCGCACCCGCACGACTTGACCTGATTCCCGCCACGCCCGCCAGCCTTGATGTCGCTCTCTCCCCTCCTCGCCGTCGTCGCGAGCCTGCTCGGTCAGGCGGCCCCGGCACGCCACTCGCCCGAGCAGGCGTGGCTCGAAGGAGCGCGAGCCCAGCTCGGCGTTCCGTACACCTTCGGAGGCCGTCGCCGGCGCGGTGACGGCATCGACTGCCTGGGCGTGGTGCTCGCCGGCGCCGAGCGCGCGACGGGCTGCGGCTGGAGGTCCTTCCCGGTCGACCCGACGGCGCTGGTGAACGCGAAGGTGCTCGGCGTTCCGGTCGAGGGGCTCGCGCCGATCAAGAGCAGCGCGCTCGACCTCACGCAGCTGCGCCCCGGTGACGTGATCATGCTCGTCGCGCCCGACGAGAACCCGAAGGAAGGCCCCATCGGCACGCTCGACGGCCGCCCGGTCTGGGTGTGGCACATGGGGCTCTATGCGGGCGACGGCCGGTGGATCGTCGGTGACCACTTCGCCGGCCAGGTCGTCGAGGTGCCGCTCGCCCCGTACCTCGCCGAGCACGCCGATACCTACACCGGCGTCTTCATCACGCGGCCTCCCGGGCCCCTGCCGCAGCCGTGCCGCAAGCACGCGCCGCTGAAGTAGATCTCCACCCGTGCATTCGTTGCTCGAGCTCGTCGACCCCCGCCTTCGCGCCGAGCTCGCGGTGGACTTCGGCCGCCGACAGCTCGAAGGCCTCGAGGGCCTGCCGCGCGGCGTGACGGTGGTGCTCGCCGGCCAGCGCGCCGCGGGCAAGTCGACGCTCCTGCCGAAGGTCGCTGCGCTGCTCTCGCGCGACGGAGTCGATCTCGACGCCGAGCTCGAGCGCCGCGCCGGTCGCCCCATTCGCGAGTGGTTCACCGCCGACGAGGCCGGCTTCCGCGCTGCCGAGCGCGAGGCGTTCAGGTCGCTCCCTCCCGGCTGCGTGGTCGCGGTCGGCGGCGGGTTCCTCTCGAACCACGCCGATCTCCTGCGCCCGCACCTCGTGGTCGAGGTGCCGGTCTCGTTCGACACGTACTGCGAGCGCCTCAAGGCGGACCCGACGCGCCCGCGCCTGCGGCCCGAGCTCTCGCTGATGGAAGAGCTGCGCGAGGTCTTCACCGAGCGTGAACGGCGCCACGCCGCCGCCCGCCCGATGCGCTTCACCGAGTTCCTCGCGCGCGCCGAGCGCCCGGCCCGCGCGCGCCGCGTGGTGACGTTGCCGCCGCACGACCCCCTCGAGACCTTCGCGTGGGCGGCGCGGCACGTCGGCGCCGACCTGCTCGAGGTGCGCACCGATCTCCACCCGCCCGAGCTGGATCTCACCGGCGCCGCGCGCGCGCTGCCGTTGATGATCTCCGAGCGCGTGCGTCCTGCGCCGCCCGCCTGGCGCGCGCTCGCGACGGTCATCGACTCTCCGCAGGGAGGCGGCTCGCTCGTCTCGCTCCACACCGACCGCGCGCTGACCACCGCCGAGGCCATGGCGAAGTGGCGCTCGCTCGCCAGCCCCGGAGTCCTCGTGAAGCACGTCGAGCCGCTCGGTGAGCCCGGTGCATTTCCGCGGCTGCTCGAGACGCAGCGGCAGCTGATCGAGCGCTTCGGCGCGGGCCGCGTCACCGTGCTCGCCACCGGGCCGCTCGCGCTGCCGTTCCGCGCGGTGCTCAACCAGCACAACGGTCTCGACTACCTCGCGCTGTCGAGCCGCTGGCGTGCGGCGGAAGGGCAGCGGCTGCTGTCAGACGCGGTGCGGGAAGCGCGGCGCTCGGTGCGCGACGGCTCGACCGAGCGGCTCGGGATTCTCGGAGGCGCGCTCGATCACTCGCGCAGTCCGCGCATTCACGCGCAGCCGTTCGATCGCATCGAGCTGCCGATCGACACCGATGTTCCGGCGCTGCTCGCGGCGTTGCGGCCGCACTACCGCGGCTTCGCGGTCACCAACCCGTTCAAGAAGCGGCTCGGGGTGCCGGGGGTCGCCGCGGCCAACACGTTGGTGCGCACCGCGAGCGGTTGGCGCGCGAGCAACACCGACGTCGAGGGCGCGCGCGTGACGTGGGAAGCGCTCGGGCGGCCGTCGTCGCTCACCGTGCTGGGCGAGGGCGGGGTGGCGCCGGCGCTGCGTGAGCTGCCCGGGGTCGAGGTGCGGTTCGTCACGCGTGCGCAGATCACCGCCGCGCCGATCGGTGGCGTGGTGGTGTGGACGTGGCCGGTCGGCGTCGATGTGCCGCATGCTCTGAACTTCGCTGGCGGGGCTCGGGTGGCGATCATTGCGTATGGGGCTGCGGCTCGCGTGCTGGCTCAGTTGATCGAGGAGCGGGGTGGTGTGCCGGTGCGGCTCGGGGCTCGGTGGTTCATTGCGCAGGCTCGCGGGCAGCGGGCGGCGTGGGCTCTCGGCGAGTGAGGAATGAGTGACTCCCCTCACCCCGACCCTCTCCCCAGGGGGAGAGGGGGAATTCGTGCTAACCGGCGGGCGCAGCCATGAACACCTTCGGCACGCTCTTCCGCGTCACGACCTTCGGCGAGAGCCACGGCCCCGCACTGGGCGCGGTGATCGACGGGTGCCCGGCCGGAGTGGCCCTGCCGCGCGCTCGAATCCAGGCTGCGCTCGATCGCCGTCGCCCCGGCCAGTCGGCGCTCACCACCGCGCGCGCGGAGGCCGACCAGGTCGAGGTGCTCAGCGGCGTCTTCGAAGACAAGACGCTCGGCACGCCGATCGCCGCGGTGGTGCGCAACACCGACCAGCGCAGCCAGGACTACGCGCAGCTCGCGAAGGAAGATCGCCCCGGCCACGCTGACAGGGTCTGGCGCGAGCGCTTCAAGCACCGTGATCCGCGCGGCGGAGGTCGCACCAGCGGCCGCGAGACGTTGAGCCGCGTCATCGGCGGCGCCGTCGCGGACGCCCTGCTCGAGCGCGAGCTGCCCGGGCTGCGCACGGTCGCGTGGGTCTCGCAGGTCGGGCCGCACGTGCTGCCGCTCCCCGTGACGCCGGTGACGCGCGCGCAGGTCGACGCGCAGGCCTCGCGCTGCCCCGACGCCACGCTCGCCCACGCCATCGAGCAGTCGATCCTCGAGGCGAAGACCGCCGGAGATTCGCTCGGCGGCGTCATCACCGCGCGCATCGACGGCGTGCCCGTGGGCCTGGGCGAGCCGGTGTTCGGCAAGCTGAAGGCGCTGCTGTCGGGCGCGGTGACGAGCATCGGCGCGGTGGCCGGCGTGAGCTGGGGCCCCGACGATCTCGAGCGGCGCCTCGCGCTCAAGGGCAGCGAATTCCACGCCACGAAGGACGTGTACGGCGGCATCCAGGGTGGACTGGCGAACGGTGAGCCCATCTTCCTGCGCGTGCTCTTCAAGCCGCCCGCGACGCTCGCCGACCACGCGAAGGCCGGCCGCCACGACCCGTGCATCCTCCCGCGCGCGGTGCCGGTGGTCGAAGCGATGATCTCGCTCGTGCTCGCCGATCTCTGGCTCCTGCAGCGCGCGCGCCCCCACCAGCCATGAGCCCCGGCGCCTGGAAACGCAGTCGCGATCGCTTCCTCTACTTGTCCGACGTCTGGTCGGCGCTGCCCTCGCGCGACGTGGTGGTGGTGGCCGACGAGCGCGTGCTGAAGCTCCACCCGCGCCTGGCGCGCAACCTGAAGGGCCGCCCGGTCATCAAGGTGCGCGCGGGTGAGGGCGCCAAGAGCGTGCGCACCCTCGAGAAGCTCACGGTCGCGGCGCTCGCGTTTCCGCGCAAGGTGACGGTGGTCGCGATCGGCGGCGGCACCATCGGCGATCTCGTCACCGTCTTCGCGCACGTCTTCAAGCGCGGCGTCGCGCGGCTCATCCACGTGCCCACCACGCTCCTCGCCGCGGTCGACAGCAGCGTCGGCGGGAAGGGCGCGCTCAACGTCGCCGGCGCGAAGAACGTGCTCGGTGTCTTTCACGCCGCCGACGAGTGCTGGCTCATTCCCGAGCTCTTCGAGACGCTCACCGAGGCGCAGCGCCGCGAGGGCCGCATCGAGGCGCTCAAGATGGTGGTGACGCTCGACGCGCGGAAGTGGGCGTCGTGGCGCGAGGGCCTGCCCGACGACGCGGCGGTCATTCGCATCGCGCGCGCGCTGAAGAACGACGTCGTCGATCGCGACCCGTACGAGACGAAGGGCCTGCGCACGGTGCTCAACTTCGGCCACACCTTTGGCCACGTCATTGAGAGCCTCTCGAACTACCGCGTGCGCCACGGCGAGGCGGTGGGCCTCGGCATGCTCTACGCGCTCGACGAAGGCGTCCGCCGCGGCGTGACCCCGAAGCCGCTCGCCGATGCCGTCGAGGCGGTGCTCCCGGTGAAGCGCGCCGCCCTGGCTCCCTGGTTGGCCCCGAAGTTCCGCGCGCGCGTGAAGCGCCTGCTCGCCGCCGACAAGAAGGGCGCGTGGGTGTTGCTCGAAGCGCCAGGCCGCGTGCGCATCGTGCCGTTCGAGGCGCGATGACGAGCTCGCTGGTGCCGCCGCTCTCCAAGTCAGACGCGCAGCGGGCACTCGTGCTCGCTGAGGTGACGGGCGTGCCGTTCGCCTCCGTGTGGCCCGAGGGCGAGGCGATGCCGCGCGACGTGGCGGTGTTGCGTGACGGACTGGTGGCGCTGCGCGCGAGCACCGCGACGATCGACTGTCACGATGGCGGTGCGCCGTTTCGTTTCCTCCTTGGTCAGGCCGCCGTCAGCCCGGGTCGCCGCGTCACTTTCACCGGCACCGCCCGCCTCGGAGAACGTCCCCACGCCCCGTTGCTCGCCGCGCTGCAGGCCGCGATTCCCGGGCTGAAGCTCGAGGCGGGCAGCCCCTGGCCGCTGGTAGTGACGACTCCCGAGCGAATCGACCTCCAGCGAATGGTGGTGAGCGGAGTGCAGAGCTCGCAATTCGCCTCGAGCGTGCTCCTCGCAGCGGCGAAGGTCGCGACGCGCACGGGTCACCCGGTCGACGTGGTGATCGACGGCGCGCTGGCGAGCGAGGGCTACTTCGCGCTCACCCGTCGCTGGGTCGAAGCGTTCGGTGGGCTCGATGGTACGAGCGTGCGACCGCTCTCTCCGCCCGCGCGCGTGCCGCCGATTCCCGGCGACTGGTCGTCGCTCGGCTACCTGCTCGCGTTGAGCTGGGTGGCGCGGTTGCCCGTCGAGCGCATCGTCGAGCACAGCGGTCACCCCGACGAGTCGTTGCTCACGCACTTCGCTTCGGTGGGCTTGTCGCTCGACGCGAACTGCATCGTCAGCGGCGCTCCCCGGGCGGGATTCACCGTCGACGCCGCGAGCTGTCCCGACTCGGTGCCGCTGCTCGCCGCGCTGGCCACCCGGCTCCCAGCTCCGTCACGTTTCAGCCGCGCCGCGATCTTGAAGGTGAAGGAGAGCGATCGCCTCGCCGGCACCGTCGAACTGCTGCGCGCCGCGGGCCACGACGCGCGCGTCGACGATGACGTGCTCCACGTGACGCCCGGTACGCCGCGGGCCTTCTCATTCGATGCGCGCGATGATCACCGCATGGCGATGTCGGCCGCGGTGCTCGCGCGACTCCACGGCGTGAAGCTGACGCTCACCGGCCGAGACTCGGTGCAGAAGAGTTTTCCCGGGTTCTGGACCGAGGCCGCGAAGGCCGATGTCGACGTCGCGTTCGCGTGATGCGAGTTTCCCGCGCCGGGAGGAACACCACATGAAGCGCCAATCCGTTCTCGCCGCCGTCGCGTTCGCCGTGCTCGCCGTCAGCTGCAGCAAGCCGAAGGAAGGCGAGGCCTGCGAGGGAGAGAAGGGCACCTGCCTCGACAAGGAGAACGCCATCGTCTGCATCGGCGGCACCTACGCAAAGGTGAAGTGCCAGAAGAGCGCGACGGGCTGCATGGAAGTGGTGGGCAACGTGAGCTGCGACGTCATTCGCGACGTCGGTGTGCCCTGCGCGGGCAGCGGCGGTGACTGCTCGAGCGACGGCAAGAAGATGCTCGCGTGCGAGGGCGGCAAGTGGGCCTTCAAGATGAACTGCAGCAAGCTGTGCGTGTCGAACGTGAACGGCGTGCGCTGTGAAAACGCGTCCGGCGCTGCGGGCGACCCGTGCACGAAGGAACAGTTCGACCAGGCCGTGTGCAGCGAAGACAAGAAGACGCTGCTGGTGTGCGACGGCGAGAAGTTCAACGCCGCCAGCTCGTGCAAGGGCCAGAACCACTGCCGCGCGGTGAACAAGAACATCGAGTGCGACACGACCATCGCCGACGTGGGCGACCCGTGTGAGGAAGACGGCACCCTCTCGTGCGACCCCGCGAAGAAGGAGCTGCTCAAGTGCTCCGGCAAGAAGTTCGCGCTCGAGAAGAAGTGCCCGAAGCGCTGCATGAACGCCTTCAACGACATCAAGTGCGAGTGACGTGACGATGCTCGACGCAGTGGTGGTGGGCAGCGGGCCGAACGGGCTCGCCGCCGCGGTGGCCCTCGCGAAGGCCGGACACTCGGTGCAGGTGGTCGAAGGGCAGTCGACGCTCGGCGGAGGCGCGCGCACGCTCGAGCTCACGCTGCCTGGCTTCCACCACGACGTGTGCTCGGCGATTCACCCGCTCGCGGCCGGCTCGCCGTACTTCCAGGAACTGAAACTTCACGAGCTCGGCCTCGAGTTCATCCACTCGCCGTCTCCCGTCGCGCATCCGCTGCCAGACGGAGACGTCGCGTTGATGGAGCGCAGCGTCGAGGCGACGGCCGCGCGACTCGGCGCAGACGGCGACGCGTGGGTGAAGCTCTTCGCGCCGCTGGTGAGGGACTTCGATCACCTCCGTCACCTGATGTACTCGCCGATCACCGTGCCGCCGCCGCTGCGCGCGAACCCGACGCTGGTGAAGTTCGGGCTCAAGTCGCTCGAGAGCGCGTTTTGGTTTGCCGAGGAGCGCTTCGAGGGCCCGAAGGCCAAGGCGCTGCTCGCGGGATGTGCCGCGCACAGCTTCGCGCCGCTCACCGCGCCCATGACGAACGCGTTCGCGCTCCTGCTCTCCACCGCCGCGCAGGCCGTCGGCTGGCCGCTGATCAAGGGCGGCTCGCAGAAGTTGATCGACGCGCTCACGGCGTTGCTGCTGCGCAATGGTGGCTCGGTGGAGCGGAGCCGCCCCATTCGCTCGCTCTACGAATTGCCCGCTTCGAAGGTGGTGCTCTTCGACACGCACGCTCACGTGGTGGAAGGCATCGCGGGCGAGGCGTTGCCCGGTTGGTTCCGCTCGCAACTGCGCGCGTTCAAGAAGGGGCCGGGCGTCTTCAAGATCGACTACGCGCTCGCGGCCCCGATGCCGTGGCTCAACGAGCAGTGTGCGCGCGCGGCGACGTTGCACGTGTGCGGCACGCTCAAGGACATCGCGGAGTCGGAAGCGGCGGTGAATCGCGGCGAGGTGCCGAAGAAGCCCTACGTGCTGGTCGCGCAGCAGAGCCTCTTCGACGACACGCGCGCGCCCCGGGGACAGCACACGCTGTGGGCGTACTGTCACGTGCCCAACGCGAGCGACGCCGATGCGACCTCGCAGCTCGAAGCACAGCTCGAGGCCTTCGCGCCCGGGTTCCAGCAGTTGGTGCTCGCCAAGAGCGTCAAGCGCACCTCACACATGGAAGCGATGAACGCGGCCTACGTGGGCGGCGACATCTCGTCGGGCTCGGTCGAGGGGCTCCAGGCCGTGTTGCGGCCGACCTTCATCCCCGGTCACGCCACGCCGAATCCGCGGCTGTTCCTCTGCGGTGCGTCGTCTCCACCCGGCCCCGGAGTGCACGGCATGGCCGGCTACTGGGCAGCCCAGGCGGCGATGAAGCGGCTGCGGAGGCTGTAAACCGCGTTGCCGGTGGCTCACGCGCACTCCATCGACCTGTGGGGCGGCGCACCCACTGTGAGGGGTGGGGTTCTGATCGGCCCCTCAACCGTCGAGATCGACGCCACATTGGGACGGCGCGTTGATTGCTCAAGGGAGGGGTATGAACTCCCTTTCCAATTTGATCGACGACCCTCGCGTGCGCATCGCCGGCCCTCTCTTCGCCGCGGTCCTGTGCATCGGGTTCCTGGTCATGGGTTCGGTCGCGCAGGATTCGACGCGCCACACGAAGACGGTGTCGGTTCTGCCTGACCAGCCGCTGAACATCCCGATGCTGGGGCGGACGGAGACCATGAGCGGGGCTGATGCGATCCTCGCGTGGAAGCAGCCGGCGCCGAAGCCGGGCCAGCCGCAGACCGTGAACGGCGCGGCGTCGCAGGTCGACCCGAAGGGCAAGGGCAAGCCGGGCAAGGCGAAGGGCACGCTGACCGCGCGTCGCTGAAGCTTGGTCACAGAGGTGTCGTACTGGCCGCGCGTGCTCACTCGAGCGCCGCGGCCTTTGCGTTGAGGCCGGCTTTCTCGAGCAGCCAGTCAGTGCTCTGATCCCCGCGTGAGTCGAGCAAGCGCGATCGCCTTCGTGGTGGGAGTCGCGCTCCTCAGTGCGGCGTGGATCGAGCTCTCGGCGACGCGTGAACTGCAGCTCTTCGAGGACTTCGAGCGGGTCAGGGACGGCGCGCGCTTCTGGCCACATGCGGGCGAAGAAGAGCTTCCCTTCGACCGCCAGTGCCTCGCCGCGGGCGCGGTCTCGCTCCTCGCGCTGGCGGCGTCGCTGCTTCGACTCCGCAGGGTCGCGGTCGGCGTTTCGTTGCTCGCCGCCGCGGGAATCGTCGTGCTGCTCGGGCGGGCGGTGAGTCTCGCACCCGACGGAGACCTCGTCTTCGGCGGCTGCACAGGGCGGCCCGCGATCGCCACGCCGATCATTCACGGTCCAGCGGAGCTGTTGATCGTGGGCACCGCGGTCGCCTGTGCGTGGGCCTGGTGGCGTCTGCACGAGTCGGCGTCGCGGCAGGTCGGGTGGGTCGCACTGAGCGTGCTCGCGGTCATCGCCGCCGGAGCGATGGGTGGGCTGCTTCGTGCGAACTCGTGGACGCGACCGATTGGCGTCGACCAGCCCCACGTCGGCAGCAGTTGGCCGGCGCTCGGTCTCGTCGCCGCGGCGGGCGCCATGGCGATCGTCCTGGTCTGGCGCGTACCAGTGCTGGTGAGCAGGGCGGTGTCGCTCGCTTCGCTGGGCCTCGGCGTGCTCGGCGCTGCCGGTGCGCTCGCGCTTTCGCACGATTTGTCCTCGACGCAGCACGAGCGTCACGCGTGGTTCGTCGGCGACGAGGTCGAAACTCGCCGATGCGAAGCCCTGGTGCTCGCACCGGTCGTGAGGGTGGAGCCTGGGCAATTCGTGGCGTCCGGTTCGACCTTCGCCTCGCCGTCGGAGTTGCGGACGTTCCTGGCGGAGCAGGAGCAGAAGTTGGTCGACTTGCAGATGCAGGCCGGCGACCTGGCCATGGCGCCTCGCGAGTACGTCGTCGACGTTCGCCATGACACGCCGCTCAGCCAGGTCGTCGAGCTGGCGCGAATCATCAACCAGAACGGGTGGGCGAACACGGTGGCGGTGGCGTCGCTGCGCGTAACCGGCGAGCGAATGTGGTTCTGGCCGGCGCGTCACACTCACGAGTGCGTGGTGCGGGCGGTGCTCTCGCGCGATGCCGGGCTGCCGATCAGCTCGTTCAACGATTGGCCCGCCCTCGTTCGCGCGGTCGACGACTCACCCACGCCGCTGGTGCTGCGAGTCGAGTGACGGCCGCTCACGCCGGGTGCCGACCGCGGTCGTCATTCAGAGACGCACGTCGGTCTGGAAGATCGGCGGAATGTGCACCATCGAGATGCTCGCCGACCGCCCCATGAACCCGCGGGCCTCTTCGATCGCCTCGCTCAACGTATCGGTGCGGTCCCACCCGAGAATCGCCGGCACGTGGTTGTTCTCGGCGCCCGCGGCGATCACCTTGCCGACGTGCTGCCGGCCGTTCTCGCCCCAGTACCACATGTAGAAGGGGTGGGCCCCGTGGTACGCGTTGCCCTTGCGGTACAGGTGCACGTAGCTGGGGTTCTTCGCGAACTCGCGCTCGTACTTGTGCGACAGCACGTGCGCGTCACGCGTCTCGGTCAAACACCGGTTGAAGAACTCGATGTACGGCGCGTGGTGGTCGGGGTCGAACTCGTCGTAGCAGGGGTGCGTGATGATGATCACGCCGCCCTTCTTCACCAGCGGCACGCCGCGGTTCAGGTTGTAGAGGTACCCGAGCGCCATGACCTGCACCAGCAGCGGGTTGAGGATCGAGTTCACGTTGTACGGCGACACGTACGGCATGCCGAAGATGACGATGTCGCTCTGGCCCTGCACCGGCACCGAGTACTGCTTCCAGCTCATCTCGAGCGTCTTCTCGTGCGTCGGCTCGGTCGCGCCAGCGAACACGCCCGTCACCTCGTAGGGCGCGAAGATGTTGAAGAACATCTTCCGCTTCATCGGGCGCGGCATCTTCGAGAGCGCGTACTTGAAGCTCTGGAGCTTCAGGCGATCGAACTCCGTGAAGTCCTCTTCCTTCTTCATCAGGAAGCCGACCGGCTCCTCGAACATGCGGTTGTTGATGGTCGTTTCGATGTGAAAGACCTTCATGTTCTTGTCGATGACGCGGCCGATGCGCTCGGTCGAGCGGTGGAGCTGGCTGCGTGACGGCTCCATGTACGAGTCGGAGTCGCGAATCGTCTGCGGGTTGTGGTGCGCGCGCAGCGACTCGTAGTTGGTCAGGCCCGTGCCCACCGACTTGTGCCCGCCGTCCATCGGCACGAGGTTGATGTTCACGTAGATGACGAGGTCCGACTCCGCGGCGCGGCGGTTGATCGCCACCACCTCGTTGTGGCTCGTGCGCTCGAGCTCGACGATGCCTTCCGGATCTTCCGCGTCGTGGTTGTAGAAACGGTCGGGCGCGAACGCGTCGTAGATCTTCTCGCCCACCATGCGCTTCATCTCGGCGTCGGTCATGCGCCGGTGCAGCGCGTTGGCGATCACCAGGTGAATGTCGTCGACCCCGGAATCCGCGAGCAGCTCGAGCACGATCTCGCAGACCGTCTGGCGGATGTCGGGCGTCTTCATCGGCGGCAGCGGCAACGAGATGTCGTCGAGCGCGATGGTGACCTTCATGCCCGGCTTCAAGAGCGCATGGAGC
The DNA here is from genome assembly GCA_046351675.1 of Myxococcaceae bacterium. Lineage (GTDB taxonomy): Bacteria > Myxococcota > Myxococcia > Myxococcales > Myxococcaceae > Archangium_A. Next base: position 1,205,763 of record JAXLYB010000001.1, on the reverse strand, counting down.
GGGTCCATGCCGTGCGGGTGGTTGATGGCGTAGCGAATCGCCGCCTTCACGTTCGGCACGCCCTCGAGCGGCGGCCGCGGGAAGATCACGCGCGTGCCGACGGGCAGATCTTCGACCCAGAAGTCCTCGCCGTAGAACATCACGCGAGGGGGCGAGCCCTTCTCGGTGATGACGATGTGCGATTCCTCGTCGTACAGCTTCTTGAGCGTCTTCAGCGGCCGCATTGGCCCGGCTTCTGGCTTTAAGCCCCCCTCAAAGCAAGCACCGCGATGCCGGCGTTCGGGAATGGTGACCGGTCGGCCAACCTCGTGAATCGACTGCCCTGTTCACTCTTGTGATCACGTGCGGCGCGCGCGCTCCACGAGCAGCCGCTTTGACAGGCGACGCGAAATTCGAGCCCGCACCGGGTGACGACAACCCGGCATGACCATCTCCGCCCTGTCGTCCCGCAGCGTGGTTTCGATGTCGTCTTCCGGTGGCTCGGTTCGCGAGCTGCAGCAGGCGCTCGCCGACGCCGGCTTCGACCCTGGCCCCGTCGATGGTGACTTCGGGCCGATGACGCGCGCGGCGGTCATCGCGTTTCAGCAGGCCAACGGCCTCGAGGTCGACGGCATCGTCGGGCCGCAGACGTGGGGCGCGCTGAACGGCGCTGCTCCCGCGGCTCCCGCTCCCGCGCCGTCTCCCAGCATCTCGTCGGGCCCGAAGCCGCAGCTCAGCATCGGCTCGCGCGGCGGTGCGGTGAGTGAGCTGCAGCAGGCGCTCGCGGCGGCCGGCTTCGATCCCGGTCCCATCGACGGCGACTTCGGCGGCATGACGCGCAACGCGGTGATTCGCTTCCAGTCGGCCAATGGCCTCTCGGTCGACGGCGTGGTCGGCCCGCAGACGTGGGGCGCCCTCGGCGGCGGCTCGTTCACCTCGGGCACCGGCCCGGTCTTCGGGGGCTCGACCTCCAGCTCGTTCCGCCAGCGCATCCTCGACATCGCGCAGGGCGAGGTCGGCACGCGCGAGGCCACCGGCAACAACGACGGCGACGTGACCAGGTACCCGGGCGCGTTCGGTCGCGGCCAGGAGTCATACTGCGCCGACTTCGCCAGCTGGGTGCTCACCAGCGCCGGCGGCTCGCTCAACGATCCCTGGTGCCCGTCGATCATCAACCAGCTCGCGCGCACCGGGAACTGGAAGGGCAAGAGCAACCCCGAGCCCGGCGACCTCGTGCTCTTCGATTGGGACCTCGACGGCACCGCCGACCACGTCGGCCTCGTGAAGAGCGTCAACGGCAACGGCACCATCACCACCATCGAAGGCAACACCGGCGGCCCGGGCGGCGAGGGCGTCTGGGAGAAGACGCGCGGGTGGGACTTCATCATGGGCTTCGGCAACCCGATCTGAGGACACCGACATGATCCGCACGCTCCTCGTCCTCGTCGCGTCGTTCGCCCTCTTCGCTGCGTGCGGTGACGCGCAGCTCACCGTCAGCAAGGAGATGCCCGACTCCGAGGGCACTGCGCAGGGCGCCGTCTCGTGCGACCCGCAGATGTCGTACTTCCCCGTCAACGCCCCGCACAACATCGGCTACGACGCCGCGAGCTGCGGGAGCGGCACGTGCGACACGACGTGCCCCGACGCGAACGCGAACTCCGACTACGGCGGCGTGCACCACGGCGTCGACGTCTTCGCGTTCTACCGGGCGCCGATCGTCTCGGTGGTGCGCGGCGTCGTGCGGCGCGTGGGCGTGCCGAGCTCGACCTCCGGCCTGCGCGTCACCATCAGCGACGGTTGCAACTGGTGGTACTACTACGGGCACCTCGACGAGGCGGTGGTGAGCGAAGGCCAGAGCGTCGAGCCTGGTCAGCTCATCGGCTTCATGGGGAACTCCGGCGCGCCGTCGGTGCACCTGCACTTCAACGTCTCGCCCGACGGCAACTACGACGGCGACATCGATCCCTTCCCGCTGCTCGCGGCGACCAGCCCGACGGCGTGCGGTGGGGGAGCCGGTGGACCTGCCGCGCCGCCTCCGCCGCAAGACGTGCCGTTCTGGTTCACCGGTGGCTTCGGTCGCATCGGCAAGAACGCCGACGGCCGGCTCGAGGTCTTCGTGCGCGGCGCCGATCGCGCGCTGTGGAACCAGTGGCAACCCGCGCCGTCGCAGGGGCCGTGGTCGGGCTTCAACCCGCTCGGTGGTGGGCTCGCCGCAGACCCCGTCGTCGCGACGAACGCCGACGGACGGCTCGAGGTGTTCGTCATCGGCCTCGACTTCCAGCTCTGGCACAAGTGGCAGGACTCGCCCGGCGGCGGCTGGAGCGCGTACTACCCCGAGGGCGGCAACATCAGCTCCGAGCCCGCCGTCGGGAAGAACCTCGACGGACGCCTGGAGGTCTTCGTGCGCGGCAGCGACGGCGCGCTCTGGCACACCTGGCAGAAAACCGCCGGCGGTGGGTGGTCGGGCTTCGAGTCGCTCGGCGGGCAGATCACCTCGGTGCCGGTGGTGGTGAACAACAAGGCCGGCTTCCTCGAGGTCTACGCGCGCGGCACGGACGGCGCGGTGTGGCAGCGGCGGCAGACGCCCTTCGGCTGGACCGACTGGGCAACGCTGCACGGCAACATCCTCTTCGCGCCCGCCATCGAGCGGAACGCCGACGGCCGCATGGAGGTCTTCGTGTGGGGCAGCGACCGCGCGCTGTGGCACGCGTGGGAGAGCACGCCCGGCAGCGGCCAGTTCAACGGCTTCGTCTCGCTCGGTGGCGTCATCACGGCGCGCCCCTTCGCGGCCCGAAACCAGGACGGGCGCCTCGAGGTCTTCGCGCGCGGCGGTGACAACGCGATGTGGCACCTCTGGCAACTGACGCCAGGCGGCGCGTGGTCGAGCTGGGCGTCGGAAGGCGGCGTGCTCACCAGCGAGGTGCACGTCGGTCAGAACTCGCACGGCGGGCTCGAGGCCTTCGTGCGCGGTGGAGACAACGCGCTCTACGTGAAGTGGCAGACGCCGACGGGCTGGTCTGACTGGGCGCGGCTCGCGGGCAACCTCGCCGGCTTCTGAATCCGCGGCGCGGCTCCGAGGCTCTCAGGCGGCATGCAGTTCGTCAGCGACGTGTCAGAGACCGAGTTCCCCACCGCGGTGCTCGAGCGGTCGAAGCAGGTGCCGGTGGTGGTCGACTTCTGGGCCGGGTGGTGCGCGCCGTGCCGCATGCTCGGGCCCACGCTGGAGCGCGAGGTCAGCGCGCTCGGGGGCCGCGTCGAGCTGGCGAAGGTCGACGTCGACCAGGCGCAGGCGCTCAGCCAGCGCTTCGACGTGCGCGGCATTCCCGCGGTGATGGCGTTTCGCGATGGGCAGGTGGTCGCGGAGTTCACCGGCGCGCGCGACGCCGGCTTCGTGAAGGCCTGGCTGGCCGAGCTCTCGCCCTCGGCGGCGAAGCAGGCCCTCGCGGTGGCGAACGATGAAGCGTCGCTGCGTGCGCTGGTTGGCACCGAGGTTGGCGCGGCGGCCTCGCTGCGGTTGGGTGAGCTGCTGCTGCGCGGCGGCCGGGTGAACGACGCGCTCGCGGCGCTGGGCGCGGTGCCTCCTTCGGCCGCGGAGTACGAGCAGGCCCAGGCGCTTTCGCGGCTGGCGGGCTTCGCGGCCGACGTCGAGTCGTTCGGCGGAGAAGAGAAGGCGCGCGCCGCGCTGGCGATGGATGCGGGCAACCACGAGGCGCGCTGGGCGGTGGCGTGCGCGCACGCGGTGGCCGGCCGCGACGCGCAGGCGCTGGAAGAGTTCCTCGAGCTCGTGCGCCGCAGCCGCAAGTTCCGCGACGACGGCGCGCGCAAGGCGATGCTGGTGCTCTTCGAACGGTTGGGGGCGCAGGCCGAGGTGACGCGCGACTTCCGCCGCCGCCTGCAGACCGTGCTCTAGCGCACGTCGAGGATCGGCCAGTTGTACGACCGGGCCAGCGCGCGCAGGCGGATGTCGGGGTTCACCGCCGTCGGGCGGCCCACTACGGTGAGCATCGCGTAGTCGCTCGCGGAGTCGGTGTACGCGTAGCTCTTCATCAGCGAGATGCCGTGCGTCTCGCAGTACTCGCGAATGACGTTCGCCTTGTTGGCGCCCTCGATGATGGGGGGAATCACCTTGCCGGTCGCCTTGCCGCCCACGTACTGCATGCGGTTGGCGATCATGTCGTCGGCGCCGAGGTGGCGGGCGAGCGGGCGCATCGTGAAGTCGAGCGCGCCGGTCACCAGCACCACCCGGCAGCCCGCGCGGCGCGCCTCGTCGATGAGGTCTTGCGAGCGCTTGTAGATGGCGGGCTTGATGACGTCGTCGAAGAGATCTTCCGACAGCGTGAGCAACCGGTCTTCGGTCAGCCCCTCGTACTGGCGGTAGAAGTACTCGTTGAACATCTTGCGATCGACGAAGTTGAGCGCGCCGAAGAGGGGAATCTGGGCGGCGGTCGAGAGCGTGCGCCCGAGGATGCCGAGCACGCTGCCCTCGTTCATCGCGTAGTAGCCGTAGGCGTGCACCACGTTCGTCGAGATGAGGGTGCCGTCGATGTCGAAGAACGCGGCCTTGCCGGTGAGGGGCTTCGGGCTCGAGGGTGCCAGCTCGTGCTTCATCGCCTCGCGCGTGTAGCAGACACCGGCGGGAACGTCTTGAGCAGCATCGCTCCAGCGCCGAAGAGGTGGGCGATGGCGCTGACCATCAACACGTCGCTCGAGTGCCCGGCCCCCGCCACGAAGAAGCTGAGCGCGAGGTGGAAGGCGCTCACCGTGCCCGCGGCGCCCGCATAGAGAATGGTGTGAGGGAGGCGAAAGCGGCGCTGCGCGATCCACGAGCTGGGAAAGATGCCGACCGCGAGCGAGAGGCAGAGCACACCGAGCGACGTGGCGAACATCTTCAGGTGCCCTTGAGCGCGCGGAAGAAGGCGATGGTCAGGGGGATGCCGAGGAGCAGGAAGCACGTGCCGTTGAAGCTGGCGACGATGTTGTTGGTGGCGAGGCCGACGACGAGGAGGAAGAGCCCGCCCGGCACCGCGCCCATCATGTTGTACCAGGGCGTGAAGCGGTGCTTCTTGATGACGATGGAAGCGGCGGCGACACCGATGAACGAGAGGGCGAAACCAAACGGGAGGAAGAAGTCCGGCGACATGGGCTGCTCCAGGGCTTGAGGGGAAACGACGGGGGCGGTTGGTGCAGCGCTGCGGCCAGCGCAACCCGTTGAAACGTCGACCCGGCGCTGCCCGTCACCGTCCACCGCGACGCACTTGCGGTATGGGGCGGCGTGCCCGACAGCGCTCCTCTTCCTCCGGTGCCCGCGTTCTGGAAGCGGGTCTTCTTGCTGCCTTTTCTGCCCAGCCTGTGGGCGGAAGCGCGGCACTGGCCGGTGATGGCCATCATCGGGCCGCTCTTCGTGTCGGCGACGCTGTGGAGCGGCGCGCTGGCGGCGTACCGCGGCGTCGAGCTGCGCCGCGTGCTGCAGGAGACCGCGCGCACGTGGGACGAGCGCTTCGACCCGCTGGTGATCGAGAAGGGCGTGGCGCGCGTCGAAGGAGACCGCCTCCCGGAAGCCGGCGACGAGAAGACGCTGATGCTCGCCGACCCCGAGGAGACGCGGCCGGTGCCGGCCGATCGCCGCTACATGATCATTCGCAAGCGCACGGTCATTCGCGGCGACGGCCCGCCGGTCGACCTGAAGGGCGTGCAGGAGATGATCGGCCAGCCCGTCATTCGCGTCGATGGCACCACGCTGCGCGCGTGGGTCGAGCGCTGGGGCACCGCCGTGCAGCTCGGCATGCTCGCGATGCTGGTCGTCTTCGAGTGGATCGGCACGGTGTTCGCGCTCCTCTTCGGGCTCGTCGTCGGGGCGGTGCTGATGAGCGCGTTCGGCACGTCACGCCAGCTCACGGCGCCGCAGTGCACGCGCGTCGGTCTCGCGACGATGGCCATCAAGACGGTGCTCAGCACGGCGCTCGCGCTGGCGGGCACCGGCGTGCACGCGTGCCTCGGCCTGCTGGTGTGGCCGGCGCTCGGCGTGCTGCTCGGGTCGATCGCGCTCTCGCGCCTGCCTGCTCACAGCGGCGGTCCGGTGGCCGGCGCCTGAGCCCACGCTTCGGCGGCGGTTTGTCCTTCCCCTTGCGCGCGACGTGCGTCTTGCTGCGCCCGACGTCTTCTCAGGGGGATCTCGATGCCGAGCGTGTTGGCCATCATCAGCAAGAAGGTCTTCGAACAGCAGGCGCCGGGGGCGGAGTTGGGGCAGGTGCTCGCGCTCGACGGCTACGACAGCAAGCAGAAGCGGCTCGAGGTGCTCACCACCGCCGACGCGCTCTTCCTGGTGACGGTGCGCGCGCCCGGCGAGCGGCTCTGGATGGCCGCCATTCTCCGCAAGCCGCGGTTCACCGGGAGCCGGTGGCAATGCCAGGTGAACGCCAGCCCGCTCACCGACATCACACCGCTCATCGGGAAGCTGAAGTTCGACTCGGGTGAGGGCCTCGCTGCGAAGGCCGGTGCGCTCGGCATGTCGCTGCAGACCCCGCGAATCCTCACCGCCGCCGACGTGACGCTGCTCGAAGGCGCGGTCGAGGGGGCGGGTGGTCAGGCTCCGCGCCCGGTGCCGGCGCCCCGGCTGCGCGCGAAGGCCACGAAGCCAGTCGCGAAGCCCGAGGTGCCTGAGCAGGCGATCGTGACGCCACCTCGCGCTCCACCGGGGAAGGCGTCCAGCGCGGAAGCGCTCGGGCAGGTGTGGCGGGAGCACGGGGCGAAGGACGCGGCGACCGCGGCAGCGGGTGCGGGGCTGCGCCTCACGGCCGCCCAGCTCGAGAAGCTCGCCACCGCACTCGAGAAGACGAACGGAACGCGCCAGGCGCGCCTGCTCGAACACAGCCATGTCTTCGAGGCGATCTTCGCGTCACTGGGCGATCCGCACGGCGTCGGCATCGTGCACGGCGGAGAGGCGAACCAGGGTGAGCAGCGCACCTCGCTCTGCCTCGCCTTCCACCAGGCGGGCTCGGTTACGGTCGGCATCGGGCTGTCGCGCGCGCGCGGCGCCGGGCCTGGCGTCACGTGGGACGAGCTGAAGCCGTGGAGCCGCGACACCGAGAAGAACCTGCCGAAGCTGAAGAAGTGGGCGCGGGACGGGCGTGACCGCGCGAAGTTCACGGTGAGCGCACGCGCGGCGCCGGCCGCGGGTGGACGCGAGGCCGCGGCCGAGAAGGCGCTCCTGCAGGCGGTGCTCGCCGCCCCCAACGAGGACGGGCCCCGCGCCGTGTATTCCGACCGGCTCACCGAGCAGGGCGATCCGCGCGGTGAGTTCATCGCGCTGCAGCTCTCGCTCGCGCGCGAGACGCCGGGCACTCGCGCACACGCCGACCTCGCCGCGCGCGCGCAGGCCCTCGAGAAGCAGCACGGCGTGCGCTGGAGCAAGCCCGTCGCGCAGTTCACGCTCAAGCAGTGGTACCGCCGCGGCTTCATCGCGACCGTCGACATGCGCGTGCAGGCCTTCGTCGCCAACGGGGCGCGGCTGTTCGAGCTGGCGCCGGTCGAGAAGGTGATCCTCCGCGGTCTCGACTCGGGTGCGCTACGCAAGCTCGCGGCGTCGCCCACGCTCGAGAAGGTCGAGGCGCTCGGCCTGGCGGGAGATCTCCGGTCCGCCGACACGCAGACCCTGGGCCAGAGCCCGCACCTCGGCCGGCTGCGCACGCTCGACGTTCGAGACTGTGGCCTGATCGGGCGGGACCACCCGTCGCTCGCGCCGATACTCGCCGCGTGCCCGAAGCTCGAGTGGCTCGAGGTCGACGAGCTGTCCGACTCCATCGCCACCGCGGTGCAAGGGTTCCCGAACGTGCGGGTGCGCTCGACCAGCAAGAAGTTCACGAGCGCTGCCGCGAAGCAGCTCGTGGCGGCGAACCGCGTCGTCAGCTGAGCGCGGCGGCTGGTTTCAGGCCTCGGCAGCGGTGAAGACCAGCTCGAGCCCCGAGCCGTCGGCCTTCACGTCGGCGAACGCCTTGCCGCCGCTCTTGAGCGCGCCGAACAGCAGCGCCTCGGCCATCGCCTTCTTCAGGTTCTGATCGATGGCCCGGCCCATGGGCCGCGCGCCGAACTCCGGGTCGTAGCCCTTCTCGGCGAGCCACTCGCGCGCCTTCTCCGAGAGCGAGACGGTGACCTTCTTGTCGAGCAGCAGGCCCTGCAGCGCCTTCACTTCCTTGTCGACCACCTTGAGGATGATGTCCTTGTCGAGGCCGCCGAACATCACGGTGGCGTCGAGGCGGTTGCGGAACTCGGGCGAGAACGTGCGCTCGAGCGCTTCCTTCGACTTGCCCAAATCCATCTTCGGGCGGTCGCCGAAGCCGAGCGTCTTGCTCTTCATGTCTCGCGCGCCGGCGTTGGTGGTCATGATCAAGATGATGTTGCGGAAGTCCGCCTTGCGGCCGTTGTTGTCGGTCAGCGTGGCGTGGTCCATCACCTGGAGGAGGATGTTGAACAGCTCGGGGTGCGCCTTCTCGATCTCGTCGAGCAGCACCACGGCGTGCGGCGACTTGCGCACGGCGTCGGTCAGCAGGCCGCCCTGGTCGAAGCCCACGTACCCGGGAGGCGCGCCGATGAGCCGGCTCACCGTGTGGCGCTCGGAGTATTCCGACATGTCGAAGCGCAGGAACTCCACGCCCAGCGTCTTGGCGAGCTGCTTGGCGAGCTCGGTCTTGCCGACGCCAGTGGGGCCGGCGAACAGGAAGTTGCCGACTGGCTTCTCGGGCGTGCGCAGGCCCGAGCGCGCGAGCTTGATGGCCGCGCTCAACTCCTCGACCGCCTTGTCCTGGCCGAAGATGACGGCCTTCAGTTCCTTCTCGAGGTTCTTGAGCTGCTCGCGCTCGTCCTTCGCGACGCTCTTGGGCGGGATGCGCGCCATCTTCGCGACGACGGCCTCGACGTCGGCCACGGTGACCTTGCCGGTCGGCTTCTCGCGCAGGCGATCGATCGCTCCCGACTCGTCGATGACGTCGATGGCCTTGTCGGGCAGGAACTTCTCGTTGACGTACTTGTGCGCCATCTCCGCCGCCGAGCGGAGCGCGTCTTCGTCGTACTTCACCTTGTGGTGCTCTTCGTACTTCGGCGCGAGCCCCTTCAAGATGGCGATGGTGTCTTCGACGCTCGGCTCGCCGATGTCGATGCGCTGGAAGCGGCGCGAGAGGGCGCGGTCACGCTCGAAGGCGCTCTTGAACTCCTGGTACGTGGTCGAGCCGATGCAGCGCAGCTTGCCCGACGCGAGCGCCGGCTTGAGCAGGTTGCTGGCGTCCATCGAGCCGCCGCTGGTCGCGCCCGCGCCGACGATGGTGTGAATCTCGTCGATGAAGAGGATCGCGTCGTCGTGCGACTGCAGCGCCTTGAGCACCGCCTTCAGGCGCTCTTCGAACTGGCCGCGGAACTTGGTGCCCGCGAGCAGCGCGCCCATGTCGAGCGAAAAGACCTTCGCGTTGGCGAGCGCCGACGGCACCTTCTTCTCGTGAATGGCGAGCGCGAGGCCCTCGGCGATGGCGGTCTTGCCGACGCCGGCGTCGCCCACGTACAGCGGGTTGTTCTTGCGGCGGCGACAGAGCACCTGCACCGTGCGCTCGAGCTCGTTCTTGCGGCCGATGAGCGGATCGATGTGGCCCTTCGAGGCCTCGGTGGTGAGCTCGGTGCAGTACGCCTCGAGCGGGTTCTTCGCCGCGGGCGCGCCCTCTTCGTCGTCGGTGCCCATGCCGGCACCTTCGCGTTCCTCGCCGCCGCCTCCGCCGCCCTCGCCGTCGCCTTCCTTCTTGATGCCGTGGCTGACGTAGTTGAGGAGGTCGTAGCGGGTGATGCCCTCTTCCTTGAGGAAGAACAGCGCCTGGCTGTCGACCTCGCGGAACAGCGCGATGAGCACGTCGGCCGAGTCCATCACCTTCTGCTCGGCAGACAGGGCGTGGAAGGCCGCGCGCTGCAGCACGCGTTCGACGCCGATGGTCTGCTGCGGCTCCGCGTCGACGCCGTCAGCCAACCGCTCGACGGTCTCTTCGAGGAAGGTGTCGAGGCGCTGCTTGAGGCGGTCGGGCTTCGCGCCGCAGGCCTTGAGCACCTCGGTGGTGCGCGGGTCCTTCAAGAGGCCGAGCAGCAGGTGCTCGAGCGTCAGGTATTCGTGGCGCATGCGCTTGGCTTCAGCGAGCGCGAAGCGAATGGCGGCCTGGAGTTCCTTGGCGATGATCGGTGAGGCCATGTCTTCAGAGCTCCTCGGGCTCAATCGACAACTTGAGGGGGTATTCGGCTTCCTTGGCCAGCTGGTGCGTCTTGTTCACTTTCGTCTCGGCGACGTCCTTCGTGTACACGCCGGCGACTCCGAGCCCGTTGCGGTGCACGTTGAGCATGATCTGCATCGCGTCCGACTCCGTCTTGTTGAAGACCGACTGCAGCACGAACACCACGAACTCCATGGTCGTGTAGTTGTCGTTGTGAAACAGCACCCGGAAGAGCGGAGGCTTTTTGAGCTGCTCCTTCTTCCGGGTCTGTGTCGCGACGCCGGTGTCGCCGTCGTCCCTCCCGGGACGATGCTTCGTGGCCATGGTTCGCTCAAAGGTACACAGAGCCTGACAGCGCCGCATCTTCCTCTCTTTGCTGGTTTCGACTGATCGGGCGGGAGTGAAACAGGCCTGTTGACGGGGCCCCGCCGGGATGACTGGCTCCCGCCTCGAATGCTCTCGCTCCTCGCGGCGGTCGTGCTGATGCAGGCGCCCACCGTGTCGGTGGCGGTGATCGACATCTCCGCGGAAGACGCGATCTACGAAGACGTCTCGCGCCAGTTCGCGCAGTCGATGGCCGAGGCGCTGACGAAGCAGGGCGTGCCGGCGGTGCGCGTCGACGAGTCGGAGCTCCCGCCGGAGGGCTGCAAGCTGGGCCCGTGTCTCGGCAGGGCCGCGCGCGAGAAGGGCGCGGTCGCGCTGGTGACCGTCGACGCCGAGGAGCTGACGAAGTCGAAGACCAAGGTGGTGGTGACGTTGATGCGCGCCACCAACGGAGAGCCGCTCGCGGGTGGGCGCTACGAGCTCAAGGCCGGCGCGAAGAAGCCGCCGAAGGGGCTGGTCAGCTTTCTCGAGGCGGCGAAGAAGGCGATGGCGAAGTTAGCGCCCCCTCCCTGAGCGGGTTGCGGCGAGAATCGGGGCATGACCCGACGCGCGTTGCGCTCGTTGCTCCTCGTGGTGGTCTTCTTCCTCGCGGTGCCCGGCGGTGCGCTCGCCCAGACGAAGCCGCCGCCCGCGGGGTGGAAGCCGTCGCCCGCGTACGAGCTGCTCGACTTCGCGCTCGAGGCCACGGCGCGCGACATCGAGCGCGTTGGTGCGCGGCCCACCGTGAATTCGCGTGAGCTCTTCCTCGCGGTCGCCGCGATGTACGACGCGTGGGCGGCGTACGACGAGAAGGCGGTGCCCTCGCATGGTGCTGCGCCGTTCACTCGCGCGCCGAAGGCCGAGCGCACCGACGCCAACCGGGTGAAGGCGATGCTCGCGTCGTTGGTGGTGGTGCTCACCGAGCTGTACCCGACGCAGCAGGACTGGCTGACCGGCGAAGCGAAGAAGCGCGGGCTGGGAGAAGGGCCGGCGGAAAAGCTCGGGCGCGCGGCAGGCCAGCGCATCGTGGAGGCGCGGCGGCACGACGGGGCGAACCAGCTGGCTGACGAGCGGGGGACTGCTCCCGGTGCGGCGCCGTATGCCGACTACACGTTCTACTCCCCTGTGAACGGCGAGAAGGTGGTCGACCCCGATCGCTGGCAGCCGATTCCCTTCGTGCTCGACGACGGCAAGGTGGTGAAGCCCGGCTTCCTCACGCCGCACTGGTATCGCGTGAAGACGTTCGCGCTCGAGCGCAGCGATCAATTCCGCCCGGGCCCGCCGCCGAAGTACGGCTCGAAGGAATTGAACGAACAGGTCGACCAGGTGCTCTCGCTCAACGCGTCGCTGACGCCGGAACAGAAGGCGACCGTGGAGTTCATGCGCGATGGGCCACGCTCGACGGGGCAGTCGGGGCACTGGCTGCGGTTTGCGCAGGCGGTCTCGCGGCGCGATCGCCACGGGCTCGAGAAAGACGTGAAGCTCTTCTTCGCCATCGGCGCGACGTGCTTCGACGCGTTCATCGCCGCGTGGGACGCGAAGCGCGCGTACGACTCGGTGCGGCCGTGGACGCTGGTGCGGCTGATGTACGCGGGGAAGAAGGTGCGCGGGTGGCTCGGGCCGGGCAAGGGCGTCGGCGAGGTGCCGGCCGAACAGTGGGCTCCGTATTCTCCGGCGTCGTTCGTGACGCCGCCGTTTCCCGGCTACGTGAGCGGTCACTCGACCGTCAGCGGCGCGGCGTCGAAGGCGCTCGAGCTCTTCACCGGCTCGGACACGTTCGATGATCAAGACGCGCGGCGGGCGGGCGCGCTGACCGAGAAGGGCGCCACGCACGCGTTGATGATGAGCGTCGACGGCAAGGCGGCGAAGGGCGACGAGAAGCAGTGCGACATCGTGCTGCAGTTGCCGACGTTCAGCGCGACCGCGGAGATGGCAGGGTGGAGCCGCGTGCTCGGCGGCTACCACATCCAGGCAGACAACCTCGCGGGGCTCGAGCTGGGCCGCAAGGTGGCGGCGGTGTCGATGGCGCGCGCGCAGGCGCTGTTCGATGGCTCGGCGCGCTGACGCGAATCACTTCGCGCCGAGCAGCGCGCGCGTGGCGGTGCACTGAGCAGCGGTCGGCACCTCGCGGCCCTCGCACGACGCGAGCGCATGGGCGACGAGGTCGGCGGCGTTGGCGTCACCCCGACTGAGCGCGACGCGCGCCAGCACGACGCGGGCGCGCCACTCCGTCACCGGGTAGGGCTCACCGATCGTCGGCGGAATCTCGAGGCAGGTGCGCGCGTGCGCCTCTGCATCGGCGAGCTGGCCGAGCGCGAACAGCCCCTCGGCGAGCGCGGCTTCGGCGTGTGCATGTTCCCAGACGGTGTAGGTCGCGAGACTTCCGGCGGCGGTCTGCAGCTGGGCGACGCCCTCAGCCGGCTTGCCGGACGCGACGAGGGCGCGACCGAGATCGAGTGAGACCTGGCCGAATTGCACGTCGTCGCGGCTGGTGGCGCTCGCCGCCCTCCGCAGCTCGTCAGCCGCGAGTTCCGCTCGGCCGGTCGCCAACAGCACCTGACCCCGGGCGTGCATGACCTGCCCCTGCCTCAGGGGCGCCAACTGCTGCACGCTCGCGAGCTGCTCGATTTCGTGCAGCTCCTGCAGCGCGTCGTTCGTGCGCCCGAGCTCGAGCAGCGGCGCGACGGTGTGCAGCCGCACCTTGAGCAGCGCGCCGGGGTCTCCGCCGAACTTGATGTACATCGCGCGGGCTTCGGCCAGGCCCGTGAGCGCGTCGGTCACCCGCCCGAGCTCGAAGAGGGTGTCGGCGCGAACGCGAACGGCGTTGGCGATCGACTCGTTCTCGAACCCCGCACGCTGCCAGATGCGTGCGGCGTGTTCCTGGTCTGCGAGGGACGCGCGGTTCTTGCCCAACATGTGCCGGGTCGCGGCGAGCGAAGACAGCGTCGACGCCACGCGTGGATGATCGGGCCCCAGGCGTTCCATTTCGGCCTCGAGGGCAGACAGAAACGCCGCTTCGGCATCAGCGAATCGGACCTGGGTCAGCCGCACCCGACCCGTCGAGTACTCGACGTCTTCGCGCAGCCGGCCCGGGCTTCCGGCTCGCTTCATCGCCGCGTGGGCAAGCTCGAGGAGCAGATCGAGTTCCTTGTTTTGCAGCTCCTGGCCGCCCTCGGCGCGGGTGGTGGCCAGCGAGTCGGCGAGCAGCCCGAGTGACTTGGCGGCGAGGCGGTCTTGCCCGGTCGCCAGGGCGAGCGTGATGCCCTCGCGCAGCAGCGGGTCAGCGGGCTCGGCTTCTCCGAGGAAGTCGTGGAGCTGCCCGCGGCGCATGCGCGTCTCGGCGAGCAGCGGCTTGAAGTCGAGCTTCACCGCGATGCCGTCGGCCCGCTCGGCGAGCGCGAGGGCGTCTCTCGTGCGGCCGACGTCACCGAGGGCGAAGACCTGGGCGAGCAGTTCACGCGCCTCGAGCGCCTCGCGCTGGAGCTCGGGGTTGTCGGGCATGGCCTCGGCGCGCACCGAGGCCAGGTCGGAACACGACTCGAGCGTCTCGAGGCCGCCGCTCGAGCTGGCCGCGCGCTTCGCGAGGTCGTCGTCGGCCGCCGCGAGCAGGCTGGTCACCGCGCCGAACTCGCGGCGCCGGCGATCGAGGCAGGCGGCGCGCTGCGCGTACGCCGACTCGGGCTGCTCTCCGGTGACGCGCGCGGCGACGCACGCGTCGTGTTGTTGCTCCGCCCAGCGCGCGGCGTACCCGTCCAGATCTGCGAGCACGATGCCGGTCAGCGCGCTCGTCGCACCGTGCTGCTCGAGCGCCGACTGCACGGCCTGGCGACGCGTGGCGTCCCACGCGGTGCCGACGCTGACGGCGCCGCACGGGGAGGGGCGAGCTGCAAAGACCGAGAGGGTTGCTGCCGCCGCCGCGAGGGCCAGCGCGACGCCAGTGCGTCTGGCGGTCTTCTGCTGACGGGGCACGCGCTCGAGTTCTGCGAGGAGCGCAGGCATCGACTCGAAGCGGTGCCGCGGGTCGGGCGAGAGGCCGCGCGCCAGCGCACGCATCACCCACCGCGGCGTACCGGGCGGCACCGGGAGCGCACTACCGCCCGCGGCCATTCTGGTGCGGAGTTCGCCGAGGTTGCGCGCGGCGAACGGCAGGCGCCCGGCGAGCGCCTGGTAACACGACACGCAGAACGAAAACTGGTCCGACGCGGAGGTCGCGGGCGCGCCGTCGAGCAGCTCGGGCGCCATGTAGACCGGCGTGCCCATCAACAGGCCGGTGCGTGTGAGGTCGGTGCGGTCATCGCCTGCGCGTCGCTCGGCGGGGTCGACGCCGACCAGCCCGAAGTCGGACACGCGCGGCGTCCCGTCGTCATCGACCAGCACGTTGTCGGGCTTGAAGTCGCGGTGCACCAGCCCGGCTTCGTGTACCGCGGCGAGCCCGCGACCGGTGGCCAGCAGCACGTCGAGCGTCTGGCGCCACGTGCGCTGCTCGATGGCGAGCCAGCGCGTCAGGGAACCGGCGGCGATGAACTCCATGGCGATGAAGACCTCGTCGCCGTGCGAGCTGACGTCGTACACGGTGACGACGTTGGGGTGCTTCACGCGCGCCGCGGCCTGGGCCTCTCGCATCAAGCGCGCATGGAGTTCGGCGGTCTTCGCGCCGCGCATCACCTTCACCGCGACCACGCGCTGCAGCTGCGGGTCCCACGCCTCGAACACCCGCCCCATCGCGCCCTCACCGAGCAGGCGCTTCACCTCGTAGCGGCCGAGCCGCAGCGGCGCGTCGGCCAGCGGAACCGGCCTGGGCGTGCGGAGCGTGGTCTCGAAGCCACTCGCCGCGCGCATGAGCGCCGAGACGATGGCGCTGCACTCGTCGCACGAGCGCAGGTGCTCGGCCTCGGTAACGGTCGGGGCGACGGCGCCGCGAGCGATGCGCTCGAGCACCTCCTCGGCGGGGTGAGTCACGCCGCGCGTTGTAGCCGAGCTTCAGACGGTCCGGCTGAAGAGCGGGCGGTCGGGCTGCTTGCGGGCGAGCCGCGCATCGAAGGCCATGCACACGTTGCGCACGAAGGCGCGTCCCGTCTCGGTCACGGTGAGGCCGCGCGGCGCGAGCTGAATCAGGCCGTCACGTTCGAACTCGCGCAGCCGTCCCTCGAGATCTCCGAGCCACGGCGTCGCTCCCGCTTCCCACTGCGTGGTGAAGCGCGTCATCACCTCGAGGATGTTGCGACGGAGCACGAGGTCTTCGGCGTCGAGCACGTGCCCGCGCGAGAGCGGCAACTTCCCGGCGGCGATGGCGCGCGACCACTCGGGCACCGACTTCTCGTTCTGCGCGTACGCGGTCCAGGTGTCGCCGATGGCCGACACGCCCAGCGCGAAGAGCGGCATCGTCTCGTGCTCGGTGTAGCCCATGAAGTTCCGGTGCAGCCGGCCGGCGGAGTACGACTTCCACAGCCCGTCACTCTCGAGCGCGAAGTGATCGAGGCCGATCTCCCGGTAGCCGACCTCGAGCAGCAGCTGCCGCCCCAGCTCGTACAGCCGCCGCTTCTCGTCACCCGCGGGCACGTCGCTGTCTTCGAACTTGCGCTGGAAGGTCTTCATCCACGGCACGTGTGCGTAGCCGTAGAAGGCGATGCGATCGGGCTTCAGCGCGCGCACCGCTTCCACCGTCACGCGGATGGACTCGGCGGTCTGCTTCGGCAGGCCGTAGATGAGGTCGTGGTTGATGCTGGTGAAGCCCAGCGCGCGCGCGTCTTCGGTGACGGTGCGCACCTGCTCGACGGTCTGGTGGCGGTTCACCGCGAACTGCACCTTCTCGTCGAAGTCCTGCACGCCGAGCGAGAGGCGGGTGAAGCCGAGCTTCGCGAGCGTCTCGAGCTGCGCGCGGTTGGTGGTGCGCGGGTCGGCCTCGATGCCGAGCTCGGCGCCGGGCATCAGGTCGACGTGCGCGAGGATGCCGCCGATGAGTCGCTCGAGCTGCACGGGCGCGAGGTAGGTGGGCGTGCCGCCGCCGATGTGCATCTCGCTCAAGCGCACGCGGCCCAGGCGCGAGACGTAGAGGTCCCATTCCTTCAAGACCGACTCGACGTACGGGTCGCTCACCGACGTGTCGCGCGTGATGACCGTGTTGCAGCCGCAGTAGTGGCAGAGCGAGCGGCAGAACGGCACGTGCACGTAGAGCGCGGCGCCCTGGTTGGCGGTCTTCGCGCGCTGCATCGCCTGCTCGAGGTGCGAGAGCCACTGTTCCTGCGTGGGCGCGGCTTCCCAGTACGGCACGGTCGGGTAGCTCGTGTAGCGAGGCCCGGGCACGTCGTACTTCGCGATGAGGTCGGTCCTGGTCATGGGGTCACCTTTCGAATCTCGTCGGCCAGCGCGTCGATGAAGGTCGGGTCGTCGTTGACGGCGGGCACCAGCGTGAGCGCCTCGCCGCCGGCGGCCTTGAAGGTCTCGGCGCCGCGCTGGCCAATCTCCTCGAGCGTCTCGAGGCAGTCGGCGACGAACGACGGGCAGGCGACGGCGACGCGCTTGATGCCCTTCTGCGCGAGGGCCACCAGCGCTTCGTCGGTGAACGGGCCGATCCACGTCGCGCCCTTGAGCCGGCTCTGGAACGCGGTGGAGAACGACGTGAGCCCCGCCGCCGCGGCGATGGCGCGCGAGGTGGCGAAGCACTGCGCGCGGTAGCAGTCAGAGCCGGCGCTCGACGCGGGACACTCGGTGGAGCGATCGCACGGCTTGCCGCACGCGCGCGCGACGTGGCGCACCGGAAGGCCGTGGTAGCTGAACAGCACGTGCTCGGCGCCGCTGGTGGTCATCACCTGCTTCACGCGCGCAGCCGCGGCCTCGATGAACTTCGGCGACGCGTGGAACGCCGGCACGACGTGCAGCTCGAGGCCCTGGGCGAGGTCCTTCACGCGCTCGACGGTGGTGGTCGTCGTCGCGTCGGCGCGCTGCGGATAGAGCGGCACGACGGTCACTTCGCGCGCTCCCTCGGCGCGCAGCTGCGTCAGCACTTCGGGGATCGACGGGCGGCCGTAGCGCATCGCGAGCTTCACGGTCTGCCCCGGCACACGAGGCGCGAGCGCGTCTCGCTGCGCCTGCGAGTGCAGCAACAAAGGCGAGCCACGCGCGGTCCAGATCTGCTGGTAGGCGTGCGCGCTGCGCTTCGGGCGGAAGGGCAGGATGATCAGGTGCAGCAGCAGCCAGCGGAAGAGCGCCGGCAGGTCGATCACGAAGGGGTCCGAGAGGAACTCCTTCAGGTAGCGACGCACCGCCTTCACGGTCGGTGCCTCGGGCGTCCCGAGGTTCACCAACAACACCGCCTTCGTCGTGGGGCTGGTCGCGCCGTCGCTCATGGTCAGGGTCGAAACAGGTAGCCGCGGCCGCGCACGGTCACGAAGTGCACCGGCGTCTCGGGCGTGCGCTCGAACAGCCGCCGCAGCCGCAGGATGAAGTTGTCGATGGTGCGGTCGGTGGGGAACGCGTCCATGCCCCACACCTCTTCGAGGATGTCGGCGCGCGAGAGCACGCGGTCGACGTGCGTGGAGAACAGCTCGACCAGCCGCAGCTCCTTGTCGGACAGCGTGACCTCGCCCTCGCTGGTGAGCGCGCGGCCCGTGTCGAAGCGCACCCAGTAGCCGTTGCTCAGCTCGAGCGACTTCGCCGCGGGCGTCACCGCGCCGGTCGAGCGCCGCAGGAGCGCGCGCACCCGCGCCAGCAACTCGGTCACGTCGAAGGGCTTGGCCAGGTAATCATCGGCGCCGCAGTCGAGCCCGCGCACCTTCGACTTCACGTCGCTGCGCGCGGTGAGCATCAGCACCGGCTGCGTGAGGCCGGCGTCGCGCGCGTTGCGCACCAATTGGAAACCGTCACCGCCCGGCAGCATCACGTCGACCAGCGCGAGATCGAACGCGCCGGCCGCCAACGCGCGCGCGCCGCCCGGCGCATCGACCTCGAACGTCACGCGGTGACCGGCGTGCTCGAGGTTCAAGATGACGAGGTCGCGCACCAGCTGCTCGTCTTCGATGACGAGGACGCGAGAGGGCTCAGCCATGGGCCACCTCCGTCGCGAGCGGCAACGAGAGCACGAAGCACGCGCCGCGCCCGGGGCCTTCGCTCGACGCCGAGAGCTCTCCGCCCATGCGCCGCGCGAGCTGCCGCGAGAGGTAGAGCCCCAGCCCGCTGCCGTGGAGCACGCCGGGGCCGCCACCGCGCTCGAAGGGTTGGAAGAGGCGCTCGCGGTCCTTCGGCTCGAAGCCCTGGCCCTGGTCGCGCACCTCGAGTTCCCAGCGCTGGCTCTTCGCGGCGGCGCGCAGGCTCACCTTGCCGCCGCCGTACTTGCGCGCGTTGTCGAGCAGGTTCTCGAGCACCACGCGCACCGCGTCGCGATCGCAGCGCACCACCGAGGCGTCGACCTGGTCGAGCTGCACCTCTTCCTGAGGGAAGGTCGCGCGGCGGTGCTCGACGATCTCGCCGACGAGCTCCCGCGCCGGCGCGGCCTCGGTCACCGGGCGCTGGCGCGACACCGAGCGCTGGTAGGCCAGCGTGGTCTCGACCATGTGCTCGAGCCGGTCGCATTCCGCGAGGCCCTGCGAGAGGAACTTCGCCTGCAGCTCCTTCGGAATGGCGCCGTTCTCGAGGCTCTGCAGCAGCGTGCGCACGCCGGCGAGCGGCGTCTTGAGCTGGTGGGTGGTGAGCTGGAGCATCGTCTCGAGGCGAATCGATTCGCTGCGGCGCTTGCGCGCGACGGCGAAGAGCACGACCGCGAGCACCACCACCAACGCGCCGGCCATCGCCGACTCGCCGGTGATCATGAACAGCTGCCGCTCGGTCTGCGCGTCGAGCTCGGCGAAGCGGGCCACGCGCGCCGCCTCGGGCAGAGACATCGCCTCGGCGCGCAGCAGCGCCGCGCTCGAGAGGATGGTGCGCCGCACCAGCACCGCCCACCACCCCATCAACGGCCCCACGCTCGCGAGCGCGGCCGCGAAGGCGATGACGTCGAGTCGGCTGGCGAGCCAGTGGCGGAGCTTGTGCATGGGGCTACTTCAGAGCGCGGCGGCGAGGCGTTCAACGTCTTCCGTGGTGTGGGCCGACGAGAGGAATCCGACCTCCCAGGCCGACGGCGGGAGGTAGATGCCGGCGTCGAGCCAGCGGTGGTAGCGCTCCTTGAAGGCGGCGACGGCCGCGGGCTCGACCTGCTCGGCGCGCGTGGGGGCCGGACCTTCGGCGCGGTAGTACGGCCAGAACAGGCTGCCGGTCTGCACGAGCTGGAACGCGCGGTCTTTCCGGGCCTGCACGGCGGCCTTGAGGGTGCGCGAGAGCTTCTCGAGCTGGCGGTAGGGCTCACCGGCGCGGAGAACCTCGAGCGTGGCGATGCCCGCGGCGAGCGCGACCGGGTTCCCGGCCATGGTGCCGGCCTGGTACGTGCGGCCGAGCGGGGCGAGGCGCTCGAGCACCTCCTTCTTGCCGACGATGGCGCCGACCGGGAGGCCGCCGCCGACGATCTTCCCGAGCGTGGTGAGGTCGGGCTCGATGCCCAGCAGCCGCCCGTAGCCGTGGAAGCCGAAGCGGAAGCCGCTGATGACCTCGTCGAAGATGAGCTGCGTGCCGTGGGTGCGCGTCAGCTCGCGCAGCCGCGCGAGGAAGTGCGGGTCCTGGATGAGCAGGCCGTTGTTGGCGGGCAGCGGCTCGATGATGACCGCCGCGAGCTGCGAGCCGTACTCGGCGAAGGTGCGCTCGAGCGCCTCGACGTCGCCCAGCGGCGCGACCAGCGTGTCGTTGGCCACCGTGACGCCCTCGCTCTCTGCGAGGCCGAGGGTGGCGACGCCGCTGCCGGCCTTCACCAGCATCGCGTCGGCGTGGCCGTGGTAGCAGCCCGAGAACTTGAGCAGCAGCTTGCGCCCGGTGTGCGCGCGCGCGAGCCGCAGCGCCGTCAACACCGCCTCGGTGCCGCTCACCACGAAGCGCACGCGCTCGGCGAAGGGGAACGCCTCGAGCACCAGCTCGGCGAGCTTCGGCTCGTGGCGGTGGCAGGTGCCGAACGCCAGGCCGTCTCGCGCCGCGCGGGTGACCGCGTCGATGACCACCGGGTGTGCGTGCCCGAGGATGAGCGGGCCCCACGCCATGCAGTAGTCGGTGTAGCGCCGGCCATCTTCGTCGACGACCGAGGCGCCTTCGCCGCGGGAGAAGTACCGGGGCGTGCCGCCGACGCTGCCGAACGCGCGCACGGGGCTCGAGACGCCGCCCGGCATCAACTTCACGGCGCGGGCGAAGAGGCTCTCTGACGTCTCAGACACGGGTGAAGAGGGGCTCATGCGAGGACTCCTGCCTGGGGAAAGACGCGAGCTCGGCCGAGAACCACTCGGGGCCGGGCGTCGCGAGGGGAACGGGGGTGGTCTTCTCGCGCCACGTGTCGCCGTGGAGCTGGCCGAGCCACGCGCGCTGGCCGTCGACGTAGCAGCCGAAGGGCGTGGTGCAGCCGCCCTCGAGCGTGCGGAGGAACTCGCGCTCGATCTCCACGGCGTGCGCGGTGGGGACGTGGTGCAGCCCGCGGAGCACCGCGCGCACCTCTTCGTCGTCGGCGCGGCACTGCACGGCGACCGCGCCCTGGCCCGGCGCGGGCGGCCACCGGCGCGGGTCGAGGCGGAAGACGGCCAGCCCGGTGAGATCGAGCTGCAGGCGGCGCACGCCGGCCTCGGCGAGCACGATGGCGTCGTAGAGGTGATCGCGCAGTTTGGTCAGCCGCGTGGGCACGTTGCCGCGCAGCGGCGTGGCGACGGCCTCGGGCGCGACGTGGCGCAGCATCGCCTCGCGACGCAACGAGCACGTGCCGACGCGCGCGCCGGGCTTCACGGGGAACGCTCGGCTCTCGTCGACGTATTCGTTGCGCACCAGGAGCAGGTCGGCGGGCGACGCGCGCTCGACGATGGCGCCGAGCACCAGGCCATCGGGTTGACGCGTGGGCAGGTCCTTGAGCGAGTGCACCGCCCAGTCGATCTCCTTCGCGTAGAGCGCGGCCTCGAGCTCCTCGGTGAAGAAGCCCTTCTCGAGCTTGCCCTGCAGCTTGCTGCTCTGATCGAGATCGCCGCGGGTGGTGATGATGCGCTCGGTGATCGCGCGGTGCGTGAGCAGCGAGACCCAGCGCGTCTGCCACAACGCGAGCGCCGAGCCGCGGGTTCCGACGACGAAGGTCCTCATGACGCCTCCCGGGTCATCAACAGCAATCGATGGGTGAACGCGCCGACCGCCTTGCGCACGCGCCGTGCGTCCCGCGCGGGAAGTCCGGCGAGGAGCTCGGGCAGCTGCTCGTTCAAGAAGGCGGTGCGCTCGGCGTCGATGGCGGCCAGCCGCGTGGCCGGCGTGTGGGCGTCGAGCGCGGCGACCAGCGTGCCGGTGGCGCGGGTGACGAGCGCCTCGAGCTGCACGCGCTCGACCTCGGGGAGCTGCAGCTCCGGGCGCGCGAGCAGGTGGTCGAGGCCGAGCGACTTCCAGCCCGGCGCGCTGCGCACCTGCGGGGGCGAGCTGGCGTCGATGCACAGCGCGCCGCCGCTCTTGGCGGGCAGCTCGAGCCACGGCTCGCTGGCGCTGGTGCACACCACCACCGCGTCGAGCGAGGGCAGGCGCTTGAAGAGGTCGCCCAGCGAGGCGCGGTTGAAGGTCGTCACGTCCCAATCGGAGGCGCCGCGCAAGCTGCGTTCCATCGCCTGGCCGAAGTCGCCGCGACCGACGATGGCGATGCGCCGTGGAGCGGCCTCGAGCAGCGCCGCGCGCACCAGGGCCTGCACGCCGAGGCTGCGGCTCGACGGCACGGTCTCGCGGCGTTCGTGGCCGAGGCGCTCGACGTGGCGGCGCACGCGGTTGAGGCGCGGGTCTGAGGTGCCGCGCGCGCGGGAGTCTTCGAAGGCCTTGAGGAGCTGGCGGCCGACGGCGGCTTCACCCTCGGCCACCGAGTCGAGCCCGACCGAGACGCGCAGCAGGTAGTGGGCCGCGGCGGGGCCGACGCGCACGTGGAGATCGTCGGGGCGCAGCTCGGGCACGCGGGCCGAGAGCGCCGACTGCAGGAGCCGCGCGGCCCACTCGGGCTGCTCGGTGGTGAGCACCCACTCGGTGCGCGAGCAGGTGCTCACGCACGCCACGCCCGAGGCGTAGCCGCCGTTGCGCAGGGTCGCGAGCGGCTCGGGCTCGGACGCGAGCTGCGCGAGGCGCGCGCGGGCGAGGGTGCTGGCGGTGCGCCACGAGGCGCCGACGACGGCGAGCGGGGTCAAGGCTCCCTCGACTCCCTCTCCCCGCGAGCGGGGAGAGGGAGACAGGAGGCGCTCCGCCGCGGCGAAGCCAGAGTGCAAGGCGTCCTTCATCGCCGCGCCGCCGAGGTAGCTGCCGGCCAGCGCGACCGGCATCCCGCCGAGCGACGCGTGAAGCGCCGCGACGTCGTCGAGGTGACCCACGCGCGGCTGCACCACCGCCCTGGGCCACCGCACCACGTTCACCACGCGGCCGACGGTGCCACCGGTCAGCACCGTGAGGTCATCGCGCAAGCCCGTCGCCAGCGCGACGTCGGGCAGCGCGGCCCGCTCGGGCGAGAGCGCCCCACCGACGAAGGTCGAGAAGCGCCGCGTGGGTTCGCCGCGGAGATCGGAGATGAACAGCGTGCCGAGCGCGAAGAGCTTCTCGACCGGCGCGGCGAGGTAGCCGAAGCCCGACGGGAGCCGCGAGTCGCCCGCGTTCGCCTCGGCCCATTGCACGAGCGTGATGGGCGCGTACTCGAAGCTCGCCAGCCGTCGCGAGACCTCGGGCATGGTGCGCGAGAGCAGGGTGGCGGCAGCGTCGGCCTCGGTGGCGACCACCAACGCGCGCGCGCGGAGGACCTCGTCACCGAGCGCGACCGTCACCCCGTCGGACCGCACCTGCACATCTTCGATGCGCGCGCCCAGTCGCACCGGCAGCGCTTCCTTCGCGCGGTCGCCGATGCAGCGGAAGCCACGCTGGAACGTGTAGAGGCCGGCGCGCGTGCCGGCGGGCGGCTGGCGCATCGAGGCGAGCGCGCCCTTGAGCACGCTGCCGTACTCGCGCTCGGCGGTGGCCAGCGCCGGCATGCACGCGCGCGCCGACAGCTTCCCCAGGTCGCCGGCGAAGATGCCGGTCATCACCGCCTCGAGGAAGTGCTCGACCACCGAGCGGCCGAAGCGGCGCTCGAGCAACGCGCGCAGCGGCTCGTCGGCGGGCGCGTCGTAGCGGCGGGGGAAGAAGAACTCCCGGGCGAGCGCGAACTTCTCGGCGAGGCTGACCGCGCGCGTGAAGAGCACGCTCAACGGGTGCGGCCGCAGCCCACGCAGCCGCCGGCCGCGCACCACGTACCGGGCGCTCGAGTGGGGCGAGAGCTTCACCACTTCGCTCTCGAGCCCGAGCAGCTCGATCAACTTCCAGAACGCGGGCACACGGCCGTTGAAGCTCGCCGGCCCGGTGGGGAACTCGCCGACGTCGGTGTCGGTCGAGCCGGCCTTGCCGCCCAGGCGCGTCTCGCGCTCGAGCAGCAGCACCTTGCGCCCGCGTGCGTTGAGCTCGGCCGTGGCGGCGATGCCGGCCAACCCGCCGCCGATCACCACCACGTCGAGCGTCTCAGCCATGGGCCGCGACCTCGTCGCACAGCGCGCTCACCGCGGCCGGAGGCGTGTCCTTGTGGATGCCGTGGCCGAGGTTGACGATGCAGCGGCGGCCCTCGTCGGTCTCGCGCATCTGGCGCAGCAGCGACGCCGTCGCGCCCTTCACCACGTCGGCGCCGGCGAAGAGCAGCGCGGGGTCGAGGTTCCCCTGCAAGATCGACCGCGGGTATCGCGCCCGCGCCTCGCGCCAATCGACGCGCCAGTCGAGCGAGAGGCCGTCGATGTTCGCCTCGCCGAGCACCGGCAGGAGGTGTTGCCCGCCGCGCACGAAGAGCAGCACCTTGCGGCCGCGCGCGCGCAGCGGCTCGGTGATGCGGCGCAGCGCCGGCACCGCGAAGCGCAGGTAGTCCTCGCGATCGAGCAGTCCGCCCCAGGTGTCGAAGAGCTGCACGATGTCGGCGCCCGCCTCGCACTGCGCGTCGAGGTACTCCGCGGTGACGTCGGCCAGCGTGGCGAGCGCCTTCTCGGCGAGCGCGGGCTGCGCGTGGAGCAACGAGCGCGCCTCGAGGAAGTCATCGCTTCCGCCGCCGGCGGTGCAGTACGCGAGCAGCGTGAAGGGCGCGCCGGCGAAGCCGAGGATGCCGTGCGAGCCGCTCAGTGTGGTGCTCAGCGCCTTCACGGCGTCGACGACGAACTGCAGCCGCTGCCGCGCGCCGTTGACGGTCCACGCGGCGAGATCGGCGCTGGTGGCGAAGCGACGCTCGAGCTTCGGGCCCTCGCCGGGGCCGAAGGTGACGCCCAGGCCGAGGGCCTGCGGCACCACGAGGATGTCGGAGAACACGATGGCCGCGTCGAGCTTGAAGCGGCGCAGCGGCTCCAGCGCGACGGCGGTGGTGAGCTCCGGGTCGTGGCAGAGTTCCCAGAACGAGGCCTTGCCGCGCACCTCGCGGTAGCCCGGGAGGTACCGGCCGGCCTGGCGCATCAGCCACACCGGCGGCCGATCGAGCCGGTCACCCTGCAGCGCGGCCAGGAAACGTTCACGCGAGTTCATGCTGCAGATGAATGCAGGTCGCGCGGCGCTCTCGTGTCACAAGTCGGTCATGTGCCCGGCCGACGGTGACTCGGATCAGGAGTCTCCAGTCGGCGCGGGCCTCGACCTCGACGTCGAGCCACACGATGGCGGTCGCCGAGATGGTGTTGCCGGTTTCTCCTCACCCCGACCCTCTCCTCCTCGGGAGGAGAGGGAGTGGGGGCTCGTGTCACAACTCAGTCATGCGGCCCGGCCGGCGCTGGTGATTCGTGTCAGATCTTCCGCTGCATGGTTCGGTGGATCGTCACGCGCGAGCGGGGAGAGGACAGCCCAGAGCTGCGCCTGATGCGCGCGGCCGGTGCGCCGTTCGTCGAGGTGCCGTGCCTCGAGTCGCTGCTCGCGCCGTGGCCGTGGGCCGACGTCAACGGCGTGACGGTCTTCACCAGCCGCCGCGCGGTCGACTCGTGGGCGGTGAGCCAGGCCCCGAAGCCCTCGCGCGTGGTCGCGCTCGCGCCGATGACCGCGGCCCACTGTCGCGCCGCCGGGCTCGAGCCCGAGCTGGAGATCGAAGGTGGCGTGGTGGCGCTCGCGCAGGCGATGACGCAGCGCTGGGCGTGGAGCCAGCACGGCCTCGAGGTGCGCTACCCGACCAGTCCGCAGGGCCTCGAGTCGGCCGAGCAGCGTGACGCGTGCCGGGTGCTCGCGTCGTGGGCGCGCGTCGATCGCCGCCTCGCCTACGAGGTGCGCGCGCCGAAGAATCTCCCGAAGGCCCTGGCGCCGGTGGTGCGAGAGCCCTGGGGCGCCGTGTTCGCCAGCCCCTCGACCGTCGAGCACTTCCTCGGCGCGTGCGCGACCGATGGCCTCGCGCCGGCGCACGTCGCCTGTCACGGCGCGAGCACCGCGCGCGCGTGGGACCAGCGCCGCCCGCCGTCGTGGCCGACCGCCGTCGATGCGTCACACCTCGAAGTCCTGCTGCGAGGAGAAGCCCCATGAACCAGCCCGTTCGCCTGCGTCGTCTCCGCCGGACCCCCGCGATCCGCACGTTGCTCTCGGAGACGAGCCTCGCGTTGAGCGACCTCGTGCAGCCGTACTTCGTGGTGCCGGGGAAGGGCGCGAAGAAGGAGACGCGGCCCGGCTCCGGGCTGTGGCAGGTCTCACCCGACATGCTGCGCGAGGAGATCGGCGCGCTGCAGCGGGCGGGCGTCGGCGGCGTGATGCTGTTCGGCGTGCCCGACCACAAGCGCGATGACGGCGAGGGCCTCGAGAATCAACTGGAGCCGGTGCGCCAGGCCATCACGGAGGCGAAGTCGGCGGCGCCCGACCTGCCGCTCTTCGCCGACGTGTGCCTCTGCGCGTTCACCACCCACGGTCACTGCGGCCTCGTGCGCGGGCAGGAGATCCTCAACGACGAGTCGGTCGCGGTGCTCTCGAAGATGTCGGTCTTGCTCGCGCAGTGGGGCGTCGACTTCGTGTGCCCCAGCGACATGATGGACGGCCGCGTGCGCGCGATTCGCAGCGCGCTCGACGAGTCGCGCCACGAGCACGTGAGCATCTTGAGCTACGCGATCAAGATGGCGAGCGCGTTCTACGGGCCGTTCCGCGAGGCGGCGCACTCCGCGCCGCAGTTCGGCGATCGCCAGAGCTACCAGATGAGCGCGGCCAACCGGCGCGAGGCGCGGCGCGAGCTGCTCGCCGACGTCGACGAGGGCGCCGACGCGTTGCTGATCAAGCCGGCGATGAGCAACCTCGATCTCATTCGCGACGCGCGCGAGGCGTGCGATGCGCCGCTCTTCGCGTACCAGGTGTCGGGCGAGTACATGATGATGCGCGCGGCCGCCGACGCGGGCCTGCTCGACTTCGACCGGGCGGTGCGCGAGTCGCTGACCTCGATTCGCCGCGCGGGCGCCGACGTGGTGGTCAGCTACGCGGCGCGGCCGTGGGCGCTCTCGGGCCGGTCGTAACCAGGAACCTCGGCACGAAGCACAGCGGCCAGACGAGCAGGAAGAGGTTGGGCGCCCACCAGCCCGGCTCGAAGTCACCTCGCAGGGTCCAGAACGCCAACGCCATCAGGCCCGAGGTGCTGGTCAGCGTGAGCGACATCAGCGCCAGCGGCTGAGCCCGCGCGTCGCGACGCCTCCACAGCCACGCCGCCCACAGTCCGGTCGTCGACACCAGCAGGTCGATGGCCATGAACGACCAGTTCCAGTCGTTGAGCACCGGGTCGCGGTAGTCCTTGAAGAGCCACGCCTCGGGCAGGACGTGGGCGGCCGTCACCAGCCAGTACGCAACGAAGCCGAGGTCGGTGGCGAGCGTGAAGGCGAAGAGGGGTCGGCGCGCCCAGCGCTCGTCGGTCGGGAGCATGCGCGTGCCATAACGAGCGTTACGCAACCATGCAATGACTGCACGCCCGTGACGTATCAGGTGTTATGGTGGTGTCGTGCCATCGAAGACTCCTCGTGCCCGCATCCTGCAAGCCGCCCTCGAGCAGTTGGCCGCCGGCGGCTTCGCGACCACCAGCCTGCGCGACGTGGCCGCGAAGGCGGGTTGCACCACGGGCTCGGTCACGCACCACTTCGCCAACCGCGAAGCGCTCCTGGTGGCGATGCTCCGCGAGGCGCACGAAGCGGCGGCGGGGCGCATGGTGCAGCGTTCGCAGCGAGCGAAGAGTCCCCGCGCCAGGCTCCGCGCGGTGCTCGAGGAAGCGCTGCCCTTCGACGAGGTGCGGGTGCGCGAGTGGCGGGTGTGGCTGGCCTTCTGGAGCGAGGCCGTGCACGTCGCCGCGCTCGCCGACGAGCACCAACGCCGCTACGCAGAGTGGAAGGTGTTGCTCGGCGCGCTGGTGGCGCCGCTGGTCACCACCGACGCGGCACGAGAGCACGCGGTGGGCGCGTTGACGGCGCTGGTCGATGGCCTCGGCCTGGGGCTGGTGCTGTCGAAGCCGGGCGCCTCGCAGCTCGCGGCGGCGCGGGCCCAGCTCGACTCGGCGGTGCGCGGGGTGGGGCGATGAACCGGCTCGGTGCGCGCGCGGTGGGGGCGCTGCTCGTCGCCATCGGCCTCAATGCGCTGCAGCAGGTGCCCGGCGAGTTGCCCGGGCTCAGCGCCGAGCCGACGGTGCTGTGGGTCTTTCAGCTCGCCGTCGGCCTCAGTGGCGTCGGAGGTGGTCTCGCCGCGTGGCTCGGCAAACCGTGGGCGTGGAAGCTCGCGCTGGCGTGCGCCGTGTCGTGTGGCGCGACCATCGCGGTGCTCGGGCCGGTGCTCTCGCTCGACGCGGAAGAGCGCGCGTGGCTCCCGCTGACGGGGCTGGCGGTGAGTGTCGTGCTCGCAGGCCTCGCGGCGTACCTGCGGGCGGAAGCGCGAGCGCGCGCCTGACTCACGTCGGGTTGGGCGCCGCGAGCGACAGCTCTTCCTGCTTCTTGCGCGCGACCTCGTGCACCTGCACCGCCTGGGGCACCGCCTCGCGCACGTGCTTGATGGGCACGCTCGCGCCGACCGTCGTGTACAGCCGGGCGCCGGTGCGGGTCTTCGTGGTCTTCAGCGGGTATTCCTTCGCGCGCGGGACGAACCACTCGCGCACCTGCTTGAGCTGCAACACGTGCACGTGCTGCACGTCGAGCATCACGTACACGAGCAGGTCGGCCACCGAGTAGAGGAAGCAGCCCGGCGTGTTCTTCTCGGCGTTGCTCACCAGCTCGAAGAAGTACGTGCCGCGCCGGTGGCCCTGGCGGTCGCCCTTCACCTCGATGCCGAGCACCGGCACGCCCGCGCGTTCCCACAGCAAGTCGACCCCGCGGTGTTGGAAGCGGGGGTCGTCCTGCACGTCGTGCACGTAGCTGCCGGGCGCTTGGTTCTGCAGCACCTCGCGCGTGAGCGCCACGGCGCGATCGGCCGCGCCCAGCACTCCGCGCATCGAATACGAGCGGGTCAACGGGGACTGATCAGCGGAGCTCGACGCCCGAGGCGACCAGCTGCACCTCGCGGTACTTGCCGTCCTTGCCCTTCGGCACCGACGCGCCCTCGGCCTCGTAGTGCTTGGCGCGCGCCTCATCGAGCTGCGCGACCTTCACCACGCCCTCGACCTTGGCGGTCTTGCCCGCGCTGTCGAGCGGCACGAAGAAGCCGTAGTCCTTGAAGGTGACGCGCACGCCCATCGCCTTCTCGCCGCCGCTCAGCTCCATCCAGCAGCCCTTCTTCTCGCAGGCCTTGCGCACCTTCGCCTCGACGCACACCGTCTTGCCCTCGTAGTCGGAAGGCGAGGCGAGCAGCTTCTCGAGCGGCACCGCGGTCTCGCCCTTCAGCTTCTCACCGCGAACGAGCACCGCGCCGTCGGCGGCAGCAGGGGCCGGGGTGGCAGCGGCAGGCGTGGCGGGAGCAGCAGCGAGGACGGCGGCGACGAGGAGAGCGTTCATGGCCTTGCGCCTAGCCGATGGAGCGCACGCCGGGCAAGGGGCAGGCGTGGAGGTGCGGGCGGGTGCGAGCGGGGCCTCCAGCGAATCGTCGATTCGCGTGCAGCTACACTGCAGGCCGATGCGGTCGCTCGCTGTCAGCCTGCTCTTGTTCGCGAGTGGCGCGTGGGCAAACGGTTGGACGCACCTCTCGCTGCAGCGCGGTGCCGACGGCGGCGCGATCGACGACTGCTACATCTGGGGCGAGTCGCTCGACTACAACGGCAACAGCGACACGCTCTACGTCGGGCTGGTGGGCACGGCCGACAAGGAGACCTTCGTTCACTTCGACCTGAGCCAGGTGCCAGCCACCGCGGTCGTCGCGCAGGCGTGGCTCACGTTGACGGTGACGAGCACCAGCGGCGTGGAGGTGCGGGCACACCACGCCTCCCGCGCGTGGGCCGAGACCGAGCCGACGTGGGGCACCTTCGCGACCGCGTTCGAGGCGCCCGTGGTCGCGCGCTTCACCCCCGGCGAGGGGCGCGTGGTGGTCGACGTCACCGCCGCGGTGGCTGACTGGGTCGCGGGCCGGCACCCGAACTTCGGGCTGGCGCTCGAGCAGGACCCGGGCAGCAACTCGAGCACCTTCGCGTCGAGCGACTCGCCCACCGCGGTCGATCGCCCGGTGCTCGACGTGGTCTTCGCTCCGACCAGCGCGCCGTTGATCAGCGAGCAACCTCCGGCGCTCAGCGCCTCGTGCGACGTGCCCTTCACCTATTCGCTGCGCGGGCATGCCCCGCTGGCGACCGAGTTCTCGCTCGCCGGGGCGGAGGGCGCGGTCGACGCGCAGAGCGGCCTCTTCACGTGGACTCCTTCGCGCAAGTCGGTCGGCACGCACGACTTCTCGGTGCAGGTGAAGGACCCCGCGAGCCGCACCGGGCAGCTCGACTTCCACGTCGACGTCACCTGCACGCGCGGCTTCGGGGTGGGCTGCTCGAGCGGCGTGGGCGGCGCGTGGTGGTTGGCGTTCCTGTGGCTCGCGCGGCGCAAGAAGGGTTAAGAGAAGGGCCGTGCAGCTCGTCATTCCCCAGCGCAACCGCTCGTTCGGCACGGTCGACGCGTTCGCGGTGATCGGTGTGATCGGGCTGGCCATCGCGCGCTGGGTGCCGATCGCCGTGCTGGTTCCCTTCTGGGGCTGCGGCTTCCGGCGCGTGACGGGCATTCCGTGCCCCGGCTGCGGGCTGACCCGCGTCGCCGACCGCGTCGCGCACTTCAACGTCATCGGCGCGCTGCAGGCCAACCCGCTCGGCACGGTCGCCGCGCTCTTCTTCGCCGCGTGCGTGGTGTTGAGCGTGCTGCACCTCACCTTCAAGCTGCCGGTGCCCGAGCTGGTGCTGTCGACCCAGGAATGGAACCGCGCGCGCTGGGGTGTGCTCGCCGCGTTCGCGTTGAACTACGGCTGGGTCATCTTCGCGCACACCATGCTGCACTGGCGCTGATGCTCTGGGGCCTCGTCGCGCTGGGGTACCTGCTGGGCTCGATTCCCTTCGGGGTCATCGTCACCGCGCGCTTCGCGAAGAAGGACGTGCGGGCCGAGGGCAGCGGGAACATCGGCGCCACCAACGTCGCGCGCGTGGCGGGCAAGAAGCTCGGCGCGGTGGTGCTGGTGCTCGACGCGCTCAAGGGCACGCTGCCGGTGTGGCTGGGCCTGCACTTCGCGCCCGATGAGCCGCTGCTGCACGTGAGCATCGCGGCTGCGGCGTTCGTGGGTCACGTCTTCCCGGTGTGGCTCAAGTTCCAGGGCGGGAAGGGCGTCGCGACGGCGCTCGGCGTGCTGCTGGTGCTGCTGCCGATTCCCGCGGCGATCGGCTTCGTGGCGTGGGTGCTGGTGATGGCGGTGTTCCGCGTCAGCTCGGTGGGGTCGCTGCTCGGCGGCACGCTGGCGATCGCGTCGAGCTTCGCGCTCAAGTCGCCGCTCGAGTACTCGCTGCTCGCGCTGGGGCTGCTGGTGGCGATGGTCATCACGCACCGCTCGAACATCCAGCGGATGATCAAGGGCACCGAGAACAAGGTGTGACGCTCACGCGGCGCGCAGCCGCGCGAGGTAGGTCTGCTCGTCGGGCGTCAGCGCGCGCTTGCCGCCGCCGAAGCCGTTGAGCGCGAACCAGATGCTGTTCTCGAGCCACCAGCGGTACACGAAGGTCTCGAAGGTCGGCGCGTTGAAGGTGAGATCGGGAAAGCGGAAGTACGGCTCGCCCTCGGGCGGGTCGGTGTCGGGGTACTCGGGAGCGCCGGCGAGCACCGCGGCGTAGCGATCGCTGCCCTTGCCCAGCCGCAGCCCCCACAGCACGCAGCTCTGGCTGTCCGTGTAGAAGGTGACGAACAGGCCGCCGTCGGGTTGCGGGTGCTCTTCGGCGCGCTTGCCCGAGAGGAAGGTGTTGTCGGTGCAGCTCGGCACGCGGCGCTGGAGATCGGCGTCGAGCATCAGGCGCTCGAAGGCGGTGGGCACGTTGAACCCGCGCTGCTTGAGCGACGCGAGCCGCGGCGCCCACTGGGTGTCGTCTTCTTCGTCGATGAACGAGGTGCGCTCGGGGGAAGCGGCGAGCCAAGCGAACGTGCCGTCGAGCCGGTCGAGCGGGAGCGGGGGCTGCCGCGCGTATTCGAAGCCCTGGTACGTCGACGAGGTGGCGCGCTCGCCGAGGCCGACGCCCCACCACATGTCGCGCACCTCGAGGAGGTTGGCCGCGAACACGCCGGCCTGCTCGAAGCGGCCGCACCAGGTA
Source organism: Myxococcaceae bacterium (assembly GCA_046351675.1). Taxonomy (GTDB): domain Bacteria; phylum Myxococcota; class Myxococcia; order Myxococcales; family Myxococcaceae; genus Archangium_A. The sequence continues at coordinate 1,173,402 of JAXLYB010000001.1, read as the reverse complement.
CCGTGCTCGAGCGGGTAGAGCGAGCGCAGCTTCGGCAACGCGAGCAGCTGGTCGTCTTCGCTCGCGCGGCGGTACTCGAGCTGGGCGCGCGTGTACGGCGCGCGCGGGTCACCGTGCTCTTCGAGCCAGTCGGCGTAGACGAGCAGGCGTTCGAGGTCAGCGGGCTTCTCGAGGCAGAGGCGCAGGAGGTCGTCGTTCTCGGGCATGAGAACTCGAGCCCCCTCTCCCCTTGGGGAGAGGGTCGGGGTGAGGGGAGAAGCTGCAGTGGTTCGAGACGTTACCGGTCGTCGCGTCGTCGCGGACAAGAAGTGACTCATGACGCTGCAGCGCGCGAGACGAGCGAGACGATCCCGCGCATCGCGGGTCTCCCCTCACCCCAACCCTCTCCCCAGGGGGAGAGGGGGCTCAAGGAGGCGTCGGCCGCTTCAACTCGACCGGCGCAGGCGCCTCGTCCTCATCGAGCTTCGACGCCGGCCGCGGCCCACTCTCGACCGGAGCCTTCGCGCCGCCCTTCTTCTTCGGCTCCTTCACGGGCGCGCTCTTCACCGCCGGCTTCTCGTCGAACGCCTTGTCGATGTCGTTCTTCGGCTCGGTCTTCACCTTCGGCTCGGCCTTCTTCTCGACCTTCGGCGGCTCGAGCTTCTCGACCTTCGGCGGCTCAGCGACCTTCACGGGCTCAGGCTCGGGCTTTGGCTCCGGCTTCGGCTCGGCCTTCGGCTCGGGCCGCGTCTCGACCTTCGTCGGCACCGTCGGCGCAACCGGCTGCGGCGACGCGAGGGGCAACGGCGCCAGCGTCTGCGTCAGCTCGAGCCGCCCACCGCTCGCGTTCATCTTCGACGAGACCGGCGCGAACCCATCCTTCTCCAGCTTCAAATCGAGGAGCGCGCGTCCGCTGTTCAACCCCAGCTCGAGCTCGAGCGGAGTCACCCCGAGCTGCTTGCCATCGACGCTCACCATCGCGCCCGACGGCGTGCTCTCGACGTGCAGCGTGAGCCGCGTCGGAGTCGCCGGCTTGAGCAACAGCCAGGTCCCCAGCACGCCCGCGACCGCCGCGACGAAGAACCCCGCGAGCAGCAACCACGGCGGCACGCGCTGCGCCTCGGGCTGGGGATGCGCGGCCGACGTCGGAATCTCGATCGGCGCCGACACCACCGGCACGCCCGCCTCGGTGGCCGGCAGGTCCTGCGTGTTGGTGCGCGCGGGCGCCGGCGCCAGGTCCTGCATGGCGAGCAACAGCTCGTCCATCGACTGGAACCGATCCATCGGCGACTTCGCGAGGCACTTGGTCACCAGCGACACGAGCAGCTCGGGCGGCGCGTCGAACTTCGGCGGCGTCACCACGGGCGGAATCGGCTCGTTGACGTGCTTCAAGATGATCTCGAGCGCGCCCCCACCGTTGTACGGCGGCCGGCCGGTGAGCATCTCGAAGAGCATCGTGCCCAGCGAGTAGATGTCGCTGCGCGGGTCGGCGCGGTTCTTTTCGCCCTGCTCGGGCGCCATGTACGGAGGGCTGCCCATCAGCATGCCCTGCTGGGTGATGGCGCGGCCCTCGAGCTCGTGGCCGTCGACGAACGACTTCACCAGGCCGAAGTCGAGCACCTTCACGAAGTCGGCGTCGTCGTCGGCGTGCAGCAAGACCACGTTCGCCGGCTTCAAGTCGCGGTGCACCACGCCCAGCTCGTGCGCTTCCCGCAGCGCGCGCGCGACCTGCTGGCCGATGCTCAACACGCGGTGCCACGGCAGGGGCCCGCGCATCAGGAGCTTCTCGAGGGTCTCGCCGTCGAGGTACTCCATCGCGAAGTAGAAGAGGCCGTCGCGCGTGCTGCCGTAGTCGACCACCCGCACCGTGTTGGGGTGGTTCAGCTTCGCGGTGAGCGCGGCCTCGACGAGGAAGCGCTGCTTGAAGCTCTCGTCGCGCCCCGCGCCGTAGCGGGAATCGAGCACCTTGAGCGCCACCGCGCGGTTGAGCGGCAGCTGCACCGCCCGGTACACCTTGCCCATCGCGCCCTTGCCGATGACGTCGACGATGCGGAAGCGGCCGTCGATGGTCTGCCCGACGAGCGGGTCGAGCGCCTCGGCGGCCACCTCGGCCGTCTTCGGTTCGTCGTTCTCGCCCGAATGGGTGGTGCTCGTCATGCCGTCCCCCGGCGCTCAGCCACCTGATGCTGCCCGGGGCCGGGGTACTGGAGCAATTCGCAGGCGATGGGCCCGTTCCACAACCCGGTGCGCTTGCTCGGACGGTGCCCGAACGCGCTCTCGAACGCGGGGTTGCCGGCCAGCAACGCCATGCGCCAGCCTTCCCACTTCCACAGCTCGCGACCCAGCGAGTGGAAGAAGCTCTTCATGCCCTTCTGGCCGCCCTCGCCGATGCGCTCGCCGTACGGCGGGTTCGAGATGAGCAGCCCGGGCGCGCCCGCCGGAGGCCCCGCGCGCAGCACGTCGGCCTCTTCGATGCGCACCGCGGTCGACAACCCGGCGGCGACCACGTTGCGCTTCACCGCGGTCAGCGCGTCTTCGTTGTAGTCGCGCGCGAGGAACTGGAACGGCACGGTGCGCTGCTGGCTCACGGCCTCGCGGCGGAGCTCCTCGAGCAGCGGCCGCGCCTTCTCCGAGAACTCCGGCCAGTCTTCGAGCGCGAAGCGGCGCTTCAGGCCCGGCGCGCGGCGCATCGCCATCCACGCGGCCTCGATGACCAGGGTGCCCGAGCCACACATCGGGTCGGCGAGCGGCTCGTCACCGGTGTAGTCGCTGGCCATCAGCATCGCGGCGGCGAGCGTTTCCTTGAGCGGCGCGACGGTGGTCTTGATGCGGTAGCCGCGCTTGAAGAGCGGCTCGCCGCACAGGTCGAGCGAGAGCGAGAGCTTCTTCTGCTGCAGGTGCGCCACCACGCGCACCGTCGGGTCGTGCGTGTCGACGTCGGGCCGCGAGCCGAGCTTGGTGCGCAGGCGATCGACGATGGCGTCCTTGATCTTCAGCGCGACGAAGCCGGTGTGCGTGTGCTGCGTGTCCTTCAGCGTCGCCTCGACCGCGAAGGTGGTGCGCGCCGAGAGCCACTCTTCCCACGCGACCTGGCTCGACGCCTCGTAGAGCCCTTCGGCGCCGTCGGCTTCGAATTCCCCGAGCGGGTAGAGCACGCGCATCGCGATGCGGGAGTGCAGGCAGACGCGCAGAATTTCATCGAGCGCGGCCATGAAGCGCACGCCGCCGCGGTCCTGGCGGATCTTCTTGCAGCCCAACGCCTCGAGCTCCTTCGCGAGGAAGGGCTCGGTGCCGCGCGTGGCGGTGGCGAAGAGGGGAAGACGAACGGCCATGGAAAGGGGCAAACGCCCACAGACCGGCGGTCCCGTCAACAGAGGGCACGCGGACCCTTCTCACGGAATGAGAACGCCCACCCTCAGCGAATGGTCGCGCAGTGCCCGGCGGCGCAGATCGCCGTCACGTCGCAGCAGTCGCGGTCGGTCGTGCAGCGGTCGAACTCCTTCGCGCACGTGCCGCCATCGGTGCCGGTGCTGGGGGTCGAGGAGCACTGGTTTTCGCTGCAGTACCCGTTGCAGCACTCGTCGCCCGAGCCGCACGACAGCCCGTCGTTCTTGCAGGGGTCGGCCGACCAGTAGCCGCGGGAGTTGCCGGCGAGCAGCTCCTGCGCGGGCAGGTAGAAGGCCGGGTGGCTCGGGTCGGTGCCGGGCGCGGCGTTCAGGTCGATGGCGGCGACCCACAGCTTCTTCGTGGTCGGTGTCGCGTGAATGTCGTGCCACCGCGGGTCGGACCACCACGGGTTGATGACCGCGACGTTCCCGTAGAGGCGGCGGCTGGTGAAGATGACCCACGCGTAGCCACCCGAGGCGATGGGACCGACCGTCGGCTCGTAGTTGAGGGTCGCGTCGTCGCCGTGCGAGTCGGGCCCGGTCGGGAGGTAGCCAGCGCCGTTGAGCTTGTCGAGCCGGTGCGCCTGCTTGCTCGCCAGCTCGACCCACCACAGCTCGGCGCGCGTGCCGATCGACGAGCACGGGCCCGGGTCGTCACAGGTCGAGCGCGTCTCTCCGAAGCGGCCGTTGCTGAGCGTCTCGAGCTCGAACACCACGCCCGCGCCCGTCGGCAGGAAGCTCGGGAAGACCGCGGTGCCAGCCGGCGGGGTGAAGACCGGCGTGTAGTCGCTGAACGTCGCGGGCAGCGTGAACTTGAGCGTCGCGAGGCTGCGTTGATCCGCGCCGGGCCCGGCGAACACGTTGAACGCCACCAGCTTGCCGTCGGCGGAGAACGACGGCGTGGCTGCGCCGAGCCCCGAGGGCAGACCGGTGGAGGACACCGCCGCGCCCGACGGCACGCGGAAGAGCGCGCTCGACCCGCCCGCGGATCCCGCCAGCGTGCTCACGTTCGAGAAGAGCAGGGTGCCATCGGGCGAGATGCCGCCCCACGCGTACCGGCCATCACCCGGCGACATCGGCGTCTCGGCGTTGCCGTTGCGCAGGGCGTACGCGCTGGTGCCGGCGTAGTTGGTGCCCTGCTGGGTGAGCAGCGTCGAGCCGTCGGCCGACACCACGTGACACACGCGGCACTGCGCCTCGGTGCCGTTGCCGCCGGCCACCAGCACGGGGTCGGTCGAGGTGCCGCGAATGGCGAGCGTCGCGCCGCCGAACGTGGGGTCGGGCCCGAGCGCGCCGCTGTAGTTCTTGGCGAGCTTGGTGCCGTACGAGTTGTAATAGACGACGCCCTTGAGCGAGCCGTTGGCCACGTGCCACGTCTCGGTGAGCGGCCCCCACGCCTGGCCCTGCGCGGCGAACACGAGCTGCGCGGTGACGTCTTCTCCGGCGCACAGCGCGCTGACCTGCTGCCACGCCGCGCGCGGAATCGGGTGGTGGAGGAACGGCGTCGCGGTCTTCGCGAACGTGCCGACGAAGTGGAAGTTGGGGCAGCTCAGCGAGATGCGCACCGCGTCGTAGGAATGCATCGGCTGCCACATCAAGAGCGGCGGCAGCAGGTCCTTCGGCCACACGGTGCGATCGTACGGGTAGAGCCACGTCGAGCCGTCGCCGGTGGGCGTGCCGTTGAGCACCGCCAGCGTGGTGGGGTCGACCGGGCCGCCCTCGCCCTCGCCGCCGACTCCGCCGAAGCCACCTGCGCCCGCGTCTTGTCCGCCGGTGCCGCCGTTCTGGGTGACGCTCAGCCGCACGGTCACCGTCGTGGAGTCGCTCGCGCTGCCGTACGCCGCCTGGAGCGTCGCGCGCCCACCGACGGCTGACGCGGTGAAGAGGCCCGCTGCGTCGATGGTACCGTTGCCCGTGGGCACGAGCGACCAGGTCGGGTTGACGGGCTGCCCATCGGCGAGCGCGGTGAACTGCTGCGTGGGCGCGGGCTGGCCGTTGATCAGATCGAGCATCACGTCGCGCGGGCTGATCACCAGCGTGCCGTTGAAGTTCACGCCGCCGCCCGTGCCGCCGCCGGTGCCGCCGCCATTCGCGCCGCCGGTGCCTCCCCCCGTGCTGCCGCCGCTGCCGCCCGCGCCGCCGTCTTTCTTCCCGCCGATGGTGACGTTGCCGGTGCCACAGCTGCACGCCGACGCGAAGACCACCACGAATGCCAGAGCCACGAGCCGCATGGCCTGAACTGTAGCCGATGCATGTGCGCCGCTTTTTTCGTTGCGCGCTTTCCCACGCCGCGAGAATCGAGGTGGATGCTCGGAGTGGCATTCCTCGTGGTGACGTACGCGGTCGTCTTCGGGCTGCACCTCCTCGTGCCCGGGCGTTGGGTCGACGGCTACGTGAAGGGCGCCGACGGCAAGCCGCTGCGCTACCGGCTCAACGGCCTGCGCGTGTTCTTCGTGTCGATCGGCTTGTGGGCGGGCGCGTGCCGCATGGGCTGGCTCGGCTGGTCCGACTTCCACCACCACCGCTGGGAGATGTTGTGGACCGCGTGCGCGCTCGGCCTGGTGTTCAGCGCAGTCATCGTCTTCACCGCGCCGAAGGTCGACGGGCAGGGCGTGCTCGCCGCGTTCTACCTGGGGCGCCGCGAGAACCCGCAGGCGTGGGGCGCGCGCGTCGACGCGAAGATGTGGCTGTATTTGATCGGCGCCACGATGCTCGAGCTCAACCTGCTCTCGTCGGTGGCCGCGCACTTCGAGACCTTCCCCGACGACCCGTCGCCCGGCGTGGTGCTGCACGCGGCGCTCTTCACCTTCTTCCTCGTCGAGTACCTCTTCTTCGAGGAAGTGCACCTCTACACGTACGACTTCATGGCCGAGCGCGTGGGCTTCAAGCTCGGCTGGGGCTGCCTCACCTTCTACCCATTCTTCTACGGCGTCGGCCTGTGGAGCCGCGCTGATCAACCCAACCCGCACACGCACCCCGCGCTGCTCGCGCTGACCGCGGTGATGTTCTTCACCGGCTGGGCGTTCGCGCGCGGAGCGAACCTGCAGAAGTTCCACTTCAAGCGCGACCCGACGCGGAAGTTCCTCGGCATCACGCCCGAGGCCCTCGAGGGACGGGTGCTGGTGAACGGCTTCTGGGGGCTCTCGCGCCACATCAACTACCTGGGCGAGCTGTTGATGGCGTCAGGATTGACCCTCGCCCTCGGCGCGCCAACGGCGTGGCAGCCGTGGCTGTACCCCCTCTACTACCTGGTGCTCCTCGTGCCGCGGCAGCTCGATGACGATCGCCGGTGCGAGCGCAAATACGGCGCGTTGTGGCAGGCGTACGTGCAGCGGGTGCGTTGGCGCATCGTGCCGTACGTCTGGTGAGCAGCGCACAGATCGTGCAGTGCCAGCGGCCGTGACCCGAACCGCCACGTGGATGTCGGCGACGCTCGCGAGCCTGGGGGCGACCGCGATCCTGCTGATCATCGATCTGCTGGCGGGGGTGCCGCCTGGCGGGGCCTTTCACCTCGGGCTGACGCTGCTCTCGCTGCTCTTCCTGCTCGTCGCGTTCGATCACGCCCGTCGCCGCATGCGCGAGCCCGGCCTCGTGGTGAAGCACCACACCGAGTTCATTCGGCAATGCCCGGCCGCCATCGCGATGCTCGATCGCGACCTGCGCTACCTCGCGGCCAGCGAGCGCTACGTCTCCGACTTCGGCCTCACCGGGTCGCTCGAGGGCCGGCTGCACTACGAGGTCTTCCCCGACATTCCCGAGCGGTGGAAGGCGGTGCACCGCCGCGCGCTCGCCGGCGAGACGCTTTCGGAGACCGACGACCCGTACCTGCGCGCCGACGGCAGCACCGAGTACCTGCACTGGGTCGTGCGGCCCTTGCGGGAAGCGAGCGGTGAGGTCGGCGGCATCATGATGTTCTCGGAGATGGTGACCGAGCGGAAGCGCGCCGAGGACGAGTCGGCGCGGGCGCACGACCAGTTGCGGGCGGCGATTGACGCCATTCCTGACGGGGTGATGATCACCGACGCGCGTGGGGTGCCGGTGTTCCTCAGCGCACCTGCCCGGCGCATGCTCGAGCCCGACGGGGCCCCCGTCGTCGACTTCGCCACCTTCTCCAAGCGCTACTCGGTGCGCGACCGCGACGGGAACGAGCTGTCGGCCGCAGACCTGCCGGCCGCCCGGGTGCTGCGCGGCGAGACCCTCGACCAGGTCGATTACGCCGTGGTCAACCGTGTCACCGGGGAAGAGTGGCGTCGTCGCGCGTCTGCCCGCGCGGTGCATTCCAAAGACGGCCGGGCGGAGCTCGCCGTGGTGGTCACGCGCGACACGACTCAGGAGGTGAAGGCCGCGCGCGAAGGGGCGAGGCTGAAGGGCGAGTTCGAGGCGCTGCTCGATACCCAGGAACTCGTCGGCTTCGCGACGCTCGATTCCGAGGGCCGCTTCCTCGAATTGAACAGGGTGTGGACCCGCCTGCTCGGCTACGAGCCCAGCGACCTGAAGGGCAAGCACTGGCAGACGATCTCGGTGCCCGAAGACGAAGCCGCCGACCGGGTCGCCGAGAACACGGCGCGCTCGGGCGAATTGGTGCGCCGCGAGAAGCGCTTCCGCAAGAAGGACGGCTCGTCGGTGTGGGTCACCGTGATGGTGTCCCCGGTGCGGGTCGAGGGGGAAGCGCCGCGCCGCCTGGCCGTGTTGATCGACATCGGCGAACGCCGGAACGCCGAGCTCGCGCTCGCCGACAGCCAGAACCGCTACCGCACGCTCTTCGAGGCTGCGCGCGTGGGCCTCGCCGAGGTCGACGCGCAAACCGGCAGCTTCCACGTCGTGAACGCCGAGCTGGCGCACATGCTGGGCTACGAGGCGAGCGAGCTCGTCGGCAAGAGCTGGAAGGACCTCACCCACCCCGAGCACGTCGAAGACGACCTCGAGCGCTACCGCCAGATGCTCGCCGACGGCGAGGGCTACACGCGGCAGAAGCGGTACCTGCGCAAGGACGGCACGCCGGTGTGGGTCGAGATCACGCTCGCCCCACTGTGGAAGAAGGGCGAGACGCCGACCCGCCACGCGCTGGTGGTGCAAGACCTCACCGAGCGGCGCGCGGCCGCCGAGGCGTTGCTGGCCAGCGAGCGCCGCTTCCGAGCGATGATCGAGCGCTCGTCTGACGTGCTGGTGGTGCTCGACGGTGACTTCAAGGTGCAGTTCTGGAGCCCGAGCGCGGTGGAGCAGCTCCGCCTGACGCCCGACGAGGCGAAGGACCTGCTCTTCCCCACCCTCATCGACCCCCGGGGAGACGAGCGCCCCGAGGACGCGCTCAAGCGCTGCGTGGCGCACCCCGAGACCCTCACGCACACCTGGTGGCGCGTGCGCACCCGCGACGGCGGCCTGCGCACCTTCGAGGTGACGCTCAGCAACCAGCTCGCCGATCCCGCGATTCACGGGCTGGTGGCCAACCTCCGCGACGTCACCGAGCGCACGCGGCTCGCCGAGCAGCTCCACCAGGCGCAGAAGCTCGAGGGCCTCGGACGTCTCGCCGGCGGCATCGCGCACGACTTCAACAACCTCCTCACGGTCATCTTGAGCTGCAGCGAGATGCTCCGCGAAGACCTGGTGCGCGGGTCGGCCTCGGTCGACGACGTGATCGAGATCGCGCGGGCCGGCGAGCGCGCCAAGCGCCTGACCGCTCAACTGCTGGCCTTCGCGCGCAAGCAGCCCGTGGAGCTGGTGCCGATCGATCTCAACGCCGCGGTCACCGACGCGCGCAAGCTCCTCGAGCGCGTCATCGGCGAAGACGTCGAGCTCGTCACCACCCTCGAAGACGGCAAGGCGTCGATCGTCGCCGACCCGTCGCAGCTCGAGCAGGTGCTCCTCAACCTCGTCCTCTTCACTGAGCGCGTCAACACCGCGCGCCAGCTGCGCGAGGACCGCGCGCGCGCCGACGCCCAGCTGCGCGCCGCCGTCGAGGCGATGGGCGACGGACTGTCGATCTTCACGAAAGACGGCCAGCCCCTGTTCGTCAGCGAGGTCGCCGCGCGCCAGCTCGGCTGTGACACGCAGGAAGAGGCGTTCGAGGTGCTGCGCACGTTCGATCGCCACTTCGAGCTCATCGACGCGCACGGCCAGCCGGTGCCGTTGCTGCAGTCACCCGGCGCGCGCGCGTCGGCCGGGGAGACCCTCGACCGGGCGCAGTTCCGGGTGCGGCGTGTCCCCTCCGGCGAAGAGCGCATCTGGCAATTCTCGGCGCGCCCGGTGCTCGGGCCCGACGGCCAGGTCGAGCTCTCGGTGGTGGTGGTGCACGACCACACCGACGCCGCGGCGATCGATCGCCGGCTCGCCGCGACCCAGGCGCGCCTCGAGACGATGTTCGAGAACACCGACCTCGGCGTGGCGCAGGTCGACCCCGTCGCCGAGCGCTTCGTGGAGGTCAACGGCAACTTCGCGCGCATGCTCGGCTACGAGGTGAGCGAGCTGGTCGGCCACCACGTCTCCGAGTTCTCACCCGGCGAGCTGGAAGCCGATCGCGAGGCGGGGGCGCGCGCGCGGCTGGGCGAGGTGGTCCGCCGCGACAAGCACTACCGCAAGAAGGACGGCTCGACGCTGTTCGCGAGCCTCACCCTCGCGCCGTTTCGCATCGCGGGCGCGCCACCGGCGGTGTTGGCCTTCGTGGTCGACCTCGGCAAGCAGCGGGCGGTCGAGGCGCGGCTCGAGGCCAGCGAGCGCCGCTTCACCACGCTCTTCCGCGAAGCCGGCGTGGGCCTCGCCGAGCTCGATGTCACGACCGGCCGCTTCCTCCACGCCAACCCGGCGCTCACGCAGCTGCTCGGCTACTCCGAAGACGAGCTGCGCACGAAGACCTGGCTCGAGCTGACCTTCCCCGACGACCTGCCGTCGTGCGAGAGGCTGATCGCCGGGCTGGTGGCCAACGGCACCGCGTTCAGCGGCGAGAAGCGCTACGTGCGCCGCGACGGCACCACGGTGTGGACGGAGATCGTCACCGCGCCGCTCTGGGGCAAGGGCGAGGCGCCGACCTCCGCGGTGCTGGTGCTCAACGACCTCAGCAGCCGCCGCGCCGCGACCGACGCCCTCGCGCGCAGCGAGCAGCGCTTCCGCGCCCTCATCGAGCGCGCGTCGGACATGGTGGTGGTGCTCGACGGCGAGCGGCGCGTGCAGTTCTGGAGCCCCAGCGCCGTCGACCAGCTCGGGCTCACCGCCGACGAGGTGCTCGGCAAGCCCATCGAGGCGTTGCTCGAGCACGACGACGAGGACGAAGCCGAGCACGTGCAGGGCATGCTCGCCGAGCTGGCCCACACCAGGGACGGCGTGGCGCGCACGAAGTGGAAGGTGCGCACCCGCGAGGGCAGCGCGCGGCTGCTGGAGGTCGTGCTGCGCAACCTCCTCGACGACCCCGCGGTCGGCGGCGTGGTGGCGAACCTGCGCGACGTGACCGAGCAGCAGCAGCTCACCGAGCAGCTCCACCAGGCCCAGAAGCTCGAGGGTCTCGGCCGCCTGGCGGGAGGCATCGCGCACGACTTCAACAACCTGCTGACGGTGATCTTGAGCTGCAGCGAGGTGCTCAAGGAAGAGCTGCCGCGCGGCGCGGCGTCGGTCGAAGACGTGAACGAGATCTTCAAGGCCGGCGAGCGCGCGCGGCGCCTGACGCAGCAGCTCCTCGCCTTCGCGCGTCGCCAGCCCCTCGACCCGTCGTCGCTCGACCTCAACCGCGTGGTGACCGACTGCCGCGGCCTGCTCGATCGCATGCTCGGCGAAGACATCGAGCTGGTGACGAAGCTCGGCGAGGGCGTGGGCACCGTGCGCGCCGACCCGTCGCAGCTCGAGCAGGTGCTGCTCAACCTTGCCATCAACGCGCGCGACGCGATGCCCGGCGGCGGCACGCTCACCCTCGAGACCCGGCCGGTCGACGCGACGTGGGTGCAGCTGCGGGTGAGCGACACCGGCACCGGCATGTCACCCGAGGTGAAGGCGCACCTCTTCGAGCCGTTCTTCACCACCAAGCCGGTCGGCAAGGGCACCGGGCTCGGGCTCGCGGTGGTGTGGGGCGCCATCACGCAGGCGGGCGGGCAGATCCAGGTCGAGAGCGAGCCGGGCGCGGGCACCACCTTCGTGCTCTCGCTGCAGCGCCGCGAGGCCGAGGTCACCGTCGAGCACCCGCGCGTCACGCGCGCCGAGGCGACCCACGAGACCGTGCTGGTGGTCGAAGACGAGACCTCGGTGCGCCAGGCCCTGGTGAACGCGCTGCGCACCGGCGGGTACCGCGTCATCGGCGCCGGCACGCCCGAAGAAGGGCTGGCCATCGCCGAGGGGCTCACCTCGCCCCCCGATCTCGTGGTCAGCGACGTGGTGATGCCGCGCCACGACGGCCGCTGGCTGGTGGAACAACTGCGCAGCAAGGGCCTCGCGCCCCGCGTGCTCTTCGTGTCGGGCTACACCGCCGACGTCGTCACCCAGCACGGAGTGCGCGACGTGGGCCTCGAGTTCCTCTCGAAGCCCTTCACGCCCACCGTGCTGCGCGAGCGCGTGCGGCGGCTGCTCGACGCGCCCGGCATCACATCGGCGCGCCAGCCCCCGGCATCTGACCCACGGGCTTGATCAACACGTCGCGCGGCTTCGCGCCGTCGGCCGCGCCGACGATGCCCTCGCGTTCCATGCGCTCGATCATGCGCGCCGAGCGGTTGTACCCGATGCGCATCTTGCGCTGCAGGATGCTGATCGACACCGTGCGCATCTCGCTGACGATGGCGATGGCCTGGTCGTAGAGCTCGTCGTGCAGCTCGTCTTCCTCGCCGCCTTCGCCCGCGTTCTCGTCTTCGCGCGGCTTCAAGATGCTCTCGTCGTAGACCGGCGTGCCCTGGGCCTTGAGGTGGTCGACCACCTTCTTGATCTCACCTTCCGACACGAAGCAGCCGTGCACGCGCTGCAGGTGCGCGCTGGTGGGCGGCATGATGAGCATGTCACCCATGCCCAGCAGCGCCTCGGCGCCGATGGTGCCGAGAATGGTCATCGAGTCGGGCTTGCTGCGCAGCATGAAGCTGATGCGCGTGGGGAAGTTGGCCTTGATGATGCCGGTGACGACGTCGGTCGACGGGCGCTGCGTGGCCACCATGAGGTGGATGCCGGCCGCGCGGGCCATCTGCGCGAGGCGCGCGATGCTGGTCTCGACTTCCTTGCTCGCCACCATCATCAGGTCGGCCAGCTCGTCGATGATCACCACGATGTAGGGCAGCTTCTTCTTCTCTTCGGCCGCGTCAGCCGCCGCTTCTTCCGGCGTGGTGTCGGCCTGCGCCTGCGCCAGCGCCGCCGCTTCCTGTTCTGACTCGACCGCCGGCTCGTCGACGCGAATCTCGCCTTCCTTCGCCACCGCCGCGACCTCGGCCGCCACGGCCGCCGCTGCCGGCTCCGCCGCCACCGCCTCGCGAATGTCGGCCGCCTCTTCCTTCGGCGCGGCGACCCCCAGCTCGAGCCCCGCGGGCACGGCCGGCGCCTCGGTGCTCACCGCCGGCATCTCGGGCGGCGTCGCGGTCGCCTCGGCCGACGGGTCCGCCACGTCGACGATCAACATGCGGCGCTTCTTCTTCGGCTTGTCGTCGACGGCCGGCGGCGCGACCGCGGCCACCGGAGCGGCCTCGACCGGCTTCGCCTCTTCGACCTTCGAGGGGATGACCGGCGCGACCTCGGCCTTCTTCGGCTCGGGCTTGATGCTGGTGGGCTTGCTCGGCTTCGCGTCGACCGTCTGCTGCGAGGCGCGCTTCTTGGCGAGCTCCTGCTCGACGAGCGTGTTGTAGCCGGTGATGTTGCGCACCCCGGCTTCGCTCAACAGCTTGTAGCGGCGGGTCATCTCGTCGACCGCCCACTGCAGCGCGATGGCCGCCTTGCGCGGGTCGGTCACCACGGGGAGCAGGAGGTGCGGAATGCCCTCGTACACCGAGAGCTCCAGCATCTTCGGGTCGACCATGATGAAGCGAACTTCCTCGGGCGTGCTCTTGAGGAGGATCGACATGATCATCGAGTTGACGCTCACCGACTTGCCCGAGCCGGTCGTGCCGGCCATCAGCAGGTGGGGAGCCTTCGACAGATCGAGGATGTACGGCATGCCCTCGATGTCCTTGCCCAGGCACATCGTCAGGCGCGACTGCGACTTCTGGAAGGCGTCCTGCTCGGCGATCTCCTTCAAGAACACCGTCTCGCGATCGCGGTTGGGCACCTCGACGCCGACCACGCCCTTGCCGGGAATGGGGGCGACGATGCGCACCCGCATCGCTTCCATCGCCATCGCGAGGTCGTCGCTGAGCGAGGCGATGCGGCTGATCTTCACGCCCGGCGCCGGCTTGAACTCGTACATCGTCACCACCGGGCCGGGGCGAATCTCGACCACCTCGCCCTCGATGCCGAAGTCCTTCAGCTTCGCGGTGAGGCGCTCGGCGGTCTGCAGGTAGAGGTCCTTGTCGATCTGCGCGCGCTCCTTGGCGTGCACCTCGAGCACGTCGAGCGGCGGCGTCTCGAAGCTCGAGCGGCCACCCTGGAAGACGAACTCGTCCTTCTTCGGTTCCTTCTTCGTCGGCTTGGGCGGCGCCTTGGGCTCGATGATGAGCGGCGTGCGCGCCAGCGCGACCGCGCCCGCACCGGCCGCCGCGAGGGCAGCGGCCTGGCCGGGGACGATCGCCGACGCGGCGGGGCCCGCCACGGCGCTCGCGCTGTCCATCAACGCGCCGCCGAGGCTCGCCTCGAGCGGGGAGACCTGCGTCGCTGCCACGAGCGCGCCCGTCGACACCGGCTCGGCGCCGGCAGCCGCGGCGACCTGCGCGCGGGTCGGCGGCGGCTCGGTGATCGCGGCCTGCGACGCCGAGGGCGCCTGCACGATGTTCGGCACGCGGCGCGGGGGCGGCGGCGCCGACTGCAGGTATTCCGAGGGGAGGATCGCGTCGCTCGGCGGCGGAGGCGGCTGCTGCACCTGCGGCGCGAACGAGAACGCGGCGGCCCACGCGGGGTCACCGTTCGACGGCAGCGGCGCCATCGCCGGAGCCGTGGGCGGCACGGCGGCGTGCACCGAGGCGTGGGGCGAGAGCTCGCCCAGCAGCCCGGGCGCGAGGCCGGCCGCCACTTCCTTCACCTGTTCCTTGCGGTTGGCGCGCGCGACCTTGATCGCCTCGCGGGCCAGCCGCGCCGCTTCGCGCTCGACCAGCGCCTTCTCGCGCTCGGCCTTCAGGCGCTCCTTCTCGGCGAGGTCGGCGAGCTTGGAGTTCTCCTTCTCCTGCTGCAGGCGGTTCGCCTCGTCGGCAGCGGCCTCGGCCTCGGCCGCCGTCGCCTCGAGCTCGGCCAGCTCGGCCTCCTCGGCCTCGAGCTGCGCGAGGAACTGCGCCTCTTCCTCTTCGTCCTTCGCGGCCTGCTCGCGGCGGGCGGCCAGCTGTTCCTTCTGCCTGGCGACCCACGCGATGGCCTGCGCCTTGGCCCACGCGGCGAAGACGAGCGACTTCTCGTACACCCACGTGCAGAACTGCAGGAAGGCGAACTCGGTGCCCACGATGAACGCCACCGTCGCGCCCGCGCCGACGAGCACGATGGTGCCCACGGTCGAGAACAGCGCGGTGAGGAAGCCGCCCAGCTCACGGCCGATGAGGCCGCCCGGCGCGTGCGCCCAGCTCGCGTCTTCCTTGAACATCAGCTGCGCGAGCACCGCGCTGCACACCAGCAACATGCCCAGCGCGATCGCCTGCGGCCAGCGCCGCTTCTCGCGGTTGCCGACGAAGAGAATCGCCGCGCCGTAGAGCCCGACGAGCGGCAACGCGTACGCGCAGACGCCCAACAGGCCGCGCAGCGCCTCGGCGATGGCGTGCCCCACCGGGCCCACCGCGTTCTTGAAGCCGGGACCCACGCGGTCTTGCGCGCTGAACGTGGCCACCGCGAGCAGCGACAGCACCGAGGTGGCGAGCACGAACACGCCGACGATCGCGCGCCGCGCGCCACTCGGAGTGCCCTGCTTCTTCTGGTTCAGCGCCTTTCGCCGCGACGCGATGTCCTGCTTCGAAAGCAGCGATTTCTCACCCTTGCGCTTGACCGACATGTCGAGACACCCCTGTAGAAGGCTGATCGATCGGCGACTGTAGGTGGGGGGGCGGATCCGGCAATTTTTTGGCCGCGATGGCGTGGTAGGTCGGGCGGCATGCTCCGAGCTCGCGCGGTCTTCGCGGTGGCGGTGACCTTCGGCCTGCTGGTGGTTGCCGGGAGCTGCAGCCCTCCCGTCAGCCGGGACTGCGCGTCCGACGCCGACTGCCGTGCGGGCACCGAGGTGTGCGATCTGCCGACCCGCTTGTGCGTGGCCGCGCCCGATTCCGGCGTCGGCGGAGGGCAGGGCGGTGGCGGTGGCGGTCTGACGGGCGGCGGTGCACCGGCCGGCGGCGGTGGAGCGACGGGCGGCGGCACGGCAGACGGCGGACCTGACGCGGGTGACGATGCGGGGTTCGACGGCGGTGACGATGCCGGTGTCGACGCGGGCCTGGTGGCGTGCACGCCGGGCCTCACCTGCCGCCCGAGCGCGGGCGACTGCGACGTGGAAGAGGTGTGCCCGAGCGACGGCTTCTGTCCCCCCGACGGTTTCCAGCCCAGCTCGCAGTCGTGCCGACCGGCGAACGGTCAGTGCGACGTCGCCGAGAGCTGCACGGGCGTGAGCGCCACGTGCCCCGCCGATGGCTTCGCGCCCAGCACGCAGGAATGCCGCGCCAAGCAGGACCTCTGCGACGTCGCCGAGTTCTGCACCGGCGTCGGCACGGCGTGCCCCAGCGATGCGCTCGCCGGCTCCAACACCGAGTGCCGCCCCGTCGCGGGTGGGTGTGACGTCGCCGAGAGCTGCACCGGCGCGTCGAAGGCCTGCCCGGCCGATGCGTTCGCCGGCTCGTCGGTCACCTGCCGTGGAGTCGCCGGCCCGTGCGACGTCGCGGAGAGCTGCAGCGGCACCTCCGCCGCCTGCCCGGCGGACTCCTTCGTCACGGGCGGCGTGTGCCGTGGCGTCGATGGTGGCTGCGACGTCGCGGAGACGTGCAGCGGCACCTCGGCCCAGTGCCCGGCCGATGGCTTCAAGGCCGACACGGTAGTGTGCCGGCCCGCGCCGGGCGGCTGCGACATCGTCGAGACCTGTACTGGCCTGAGCGGGCAGTGCCCCCCCGACGTGCGTCGGCCCGCCGGCTACGTCTGCGCCATCAGCAGCGGCGCGCCGTGCGACGTCGACGACGTGTGCGACGGCATGGACAACATTTGCCCGTTGCTCGTCGCGCCGACCACCCAGGTCTGCCGGGCCTCGCAGGGGCCGTGCGACCCCGCGGAGACGTGCGCCGGCGGTTCGATGACCACGTGCCCGGCCGACTCCAAGTCCCCGGCGGGCACCGTCTGCAAGGCGAAGTCGAGCAGCGCGTGTGACCTCGACGACCTCTGCGACGGCACGACGAATGGCTGCGCCGTGAGGGCCGCCCCCGCGAACACGCCCTGCCGCGCGCCGGTCAACGTGTGCGACGTCGCCGAGAGCTGCAACGGCACCAGCGAGGCCTGCCCCACCAACCAGTTCGCCCCGTCGACCACCGTCTGCACCGGGCAGGTCAACTACAGCGGGCCGCCCCAGAACACCGCGAACTGCGGCGGCGTGAACTCGTGCGGCGGCAGCCTGACCCTCGACTGCAGCACCGACGATCACTGCAGCGGCACCGCCGCGACCTGCACCATCTGCAACTGCGTCTGCAATTGACCGCCTCGACGGGCGGGCGAAATCCACGACGGCCGGGCATCTCTGATCTAGTTTCCACCGCCAATGGACGTCAGTTGTCCCAGGTGTTCGACCGAGTACGAGCTCGACGACGCGCGCGTGACCGAAGACGGGGTCACCGTGAAGTGCACGTCGTGTCAGCACGTGTTCCGGGTGAAGAAGAAGAGCCTGGTGGTGACGCTGCCGGTCCGCCCCGAGCAAGCCGGCGCACAACCCGTCGGAGAACTGCCACCAGCCCCACCGCTGCGAGAGTGGAAGCTGCGCCAGGCCAACGGCAACGTGTACCCGTGCCGCGACCTCACGATGCTCCAGAAGTGGATCATCGAGGGCAAGGTGTACCGCGATGACGAGATCTCGCTGACCGGCGAGACGTGGAAGCGCCTGGGCAACATTCCCGAGCTGGCGAGCTTCTTCCAGGTCGTCGAAGACGCGACCAAGGCGCGCGCGCTGGAGGCCCAGAAGCCCGCGGTCTCGCCGTCGGGCCAGCCCGCGCCCAGCGGCGGCAAGATCACCGACACCTGGCGTGGCGGCACGTTCTCCACTCCGGCGCCCGAGCCGATCGTCCCGCGGCCCGAGGCCGAGACGCTGCCGCCCAGCTTCGATGAGCTGCCGCCGCGCCGCCGCGAGCCGCTCGCCACCGACGTCGCCCACCAGGGTTCGCCGCGCTCGGTGAAGGAGACGCTGCAGGGCGGCCGGTTCAGCGTGCCCGTGGTGCCGCCGCACGCCGCACCGCCGCCTCCTCCTCCGCCTTCCGAGCCCCAGGCGCCCGCGCCGCAGGAACACGCGCCGCCTCCGCGCCCGCCGCGTCCCAACCCGCCGCCGCGCCCCTCGCAGCGCTACGAGCCGAGCGACGACGATCTCCGCCGCGCGGTCGGTGGAGGCGGTGGCAGCGGCAAGTGGATCGCGCTGGTGCTGCTCGGCCTCGGCATCGGCGGTGGCGTCGGCTGGTACCTCGGCGTCTACCAGCCCGAGCAGGAGAAGATCGCCCGCGAGAAGGCCGAGGAGAAGGCGCGCCTCGACGAGGAAGCGCGCGTGAAGGCGCTCACGCCGCCGCCGCTGCCCGCGGTGATTCTCGACGCGAGCGTGGAGCTCGAAGATGCGGGCGCGCCCGAGGTCGATGCCGGTGCGCCGGTCGCCGACGCGGGCACGCCTGACGCGGGCGCCGTGACGCCGCCGACTCCCGCGGTGGTCGATGCGGGCGTGGCGAAGCCCGACGCCGGCGCACCCGAGCCGAAGAAGACGTACGAGTGGTACCTCGCCCAGGGCGAGCGCCTGCGCGAGCGCGAGAAGGCCGAAGCGGCGCTCGACTTCTACGGCCGCGCCACCGAGCTCAAGCCCGATCGCGTCGAGCCGCTCGCCGGCCGTGGCCTCTGCCTCCTCGACATGGGCAACCCGGCCGCCGCCGTCGCCGCGTTCGAGCAGGCCTTGAAGCTCGGGCCGCGCTACGGGCCGGCCATCATGGGCATGGCCGAGGCGCTGCGCACGCAGGGCAAGAACGAGCAGGCCATCGAGTACTACCAGCGCTACCTCGACGTGTTGCCCAACGGCTCGGAGGCCGCGGTGGCGCGCAACAGCATCGAGCGCCTCAAGAAATGAAGCTCGAGCTCGCGCAGGTCCGCCACGTCGCGAAGCTCGCGCGCCTCTCGCTCACGCCCGACGAGGAAGCGCGGCTGCAGCACGATCTCTCGAAGGTGCTCGACGCCGTCGACGAGCTGGCGAAGGTCGACACCACGGGCGTGCCGCCCACCACCTTCGCGCTCCACGCCTCGGGCAGCGCCGCGCGTCCCGACGTGGTGCAGGGCGAGCTCACCGTCGACCAGGCACTCGCCAACGCGCCGCAGAAGCACGCCGACGCGTTCGTCATTCCGAAGGTCATCGGGGGCGGGGAGTGAGCCTCGCCGACTCGACGCTCGCCGACGTCGCCCAGCGGCTTCGCTCCCGTGAGCTGAGCGCGGTGGAGGTGACACAGGCGTGCCTCGCGCAGCACCGCGCCGTCGACGGCCAGCTCGGCGCCTTCTTGAAGCTCGACGAGGCCGGCGCGCTCGAGGCCGCCCGCGCGCTCGACGCGTCGACGGGTGAACGCGGCCCGCTCCACGGCGTGCCCGTCGCGCTCAAGGACAACATCAACACCGCGGGCCTCGAGACGACCGCCGGCAGCCGCATCTTGAAGGGCTTCGTGCCGCTGCACGACGCGACCGTCACGGCGCGCCTCCGCCGCGCGGGCGCCATCGTGCTCGGCAAGACGAACTGCGACGAGTTCGCGATGGGCAGCTCGACCGAGTCGAGCGCGTTTCACAAGACCCACAACCCCTACGCGCCCGGCCACACCCCCGGCGGCAGCAGCGGTGGCTCGGCGGCCGCGGTGGCCAGCGCCCAGGTCTTCGGCGCCCTCGGCAGCGACACCGGCGGCTCGATTCGCCAGCCTGCGTCGCTGTGCAACGTGGTGGGCCTCAAGCCGACGTGGGGCCGCGTCTCGCGCAGCGGCGTCATCGCCTACGCCAGCTCGCTCGACCAGGTGGGCCCCATGGCGCGCACGGTGCGCGACGCGGCGCTGCTGCTCAACGCCATCGCCGGCCGCGACGAGCACGACTCCACCAGCGCCGACGTGGCGGTGCCCGACTTCACGGCCCACCTCGAAGACGGCGTGAAGGGCCTGCGCATCGGCCTGCCGCGCGAGTACTTCGTCGAGGGCATGGACCCCGAGGTGGCCGCGGCGATTCGCGCGGCGGCGGCGACGTACGAGGCCGCGGGCGCGACGGTCGTCGAGCTCTCGCTGCCGCACACCCGCTACGCGCTCGCCGCCTATTACGTCATCGCCACCGGCGAGGCCTCGTCGAACCTCGCGCGCTACGACGGCGTGCGCTTCGGTCACCGCGCGAGCGGCGTGAAGCAGCTGCGCGAGCTGTACGAGCAGAGCCGCGCCGAGGGCTTCGGGGCCGAGGTGAAGCGCCGCATCATGCTCGGCACGTTCGCGCTGTCGGCCGGGTACCACGACGCGTACTACGGCAAGGCGCAGCGCGTGCGCACGCTCATCCGCCGCGACTTCGAGCAGGCCTTCACGCAGTGCGACGTGCTGCTCAGCGCCGCGTCGCCGGCCTGCGCGTGGAAGCTCGGCGAGAAGCTCGACGACCCGCTCGCGATGTACCTCATGGACGTGCTGACGCTGCCCACCAACCTCGCGGGCCTCCCCGGCCTGTCGGTGCCGACGGCGAAGTCGTCGAAGGGGCTGCCGATCGGCGCGCAGTTGCTCGGGCGGCCGTTCGACGAGGCGACGGTGCTGCGCGCGGCGCGGGCGCTGGAGCGCGAGCGTGACCTCATCGCGTGGAGGCCGGCATGAACCCCGCCCCCGGCACCCCGGTGACCGATCCGTTCGCGCTCGCCGGCTACAAGCCCAGCGAGGAAGAGCGGCTGTGGGCGATGCTCGCGCACCTCGGCGGCCTGCTCGGCTTCTCGTTCCTCGCGCCGATCCTCGCGCTGGTGGTGAAGGGCAACACCTCGCGCTGGGTGCGCGCGCACGCCATCGAGAGCATCAACTTCCACCTCACCGCGCTCATCGTCATCGCGGCTTCCTTCGTGGGCGCGATGTTCGTCATCGGCTTCTGCGTGCTCTTCCCCGCGCTGATCGCGGTGCTGGTGCTCGGCATCATCGCGGCGGTGAAGGCGTGGAACGGTGAGGCCTGGCGTTACCCCGCGACGATTCGCTTCTTGAAGGACTGAGCCGACGTGAGCGTGAACGACTTCCAGTGCGTCATCGGTCTCGAGGTGCACGCGCAGCTGCTGACCACCAGCAAGCTGTTCTCGTCGGCGGGCACGGCGTTCGGCGATCGCCCCAACTCCCACACCACCGAGGTGTGCCTGGGGTTCCCCGGCGCGCTGCCGGTGCTCAACGAGAAGGTGGTCGAGCTGGCGATTCGCACCGGGCTGGCGCTCGAGTGCCGCGTGAACGAGCGCAGTGAGTGGTCGCGCAAGCACTACTTCTACCCCGACAGCCCCAAGGGCTATCAGATCACCCAATACGAGTTCCCGGTGTGCGAGTGGGGCCAGGTCGCGCTGCCCGCCGCCGGGAAGACGGTGCGCATTCGCCGCATCCACATCGAAGAAGACGCCGGCAAGTCGGTGCACGACGCGCTCGAGGGCAGCTCGCTGGTCGACCTGAACCGCGTGGGCACGCCGCTGCTGGAGATCGTCAGCGAGCCCGACCTGCGCAGCGCCGACGAGGCGGTGGAGTACCTGAAGCTGTTGCGCGACGTGCTGGTCTACGTGGGCGTCAACGACGGCAACCTCGAGGAAGGCAGCTTCCGCTGCGACGCCAACGTCTCGGTGATGAAGAAGGGCGCCACCGAGTTCGGCACGCGCTGCGAGCTGAAGAACCTCAACTCGTTCAAGAACATCAAGCTCGCCATCGACACCGAGATCGCGCGCCACGTCGAGCTCATCGAAGCCGGCGGCACCATCGAGCAGGAAACGCGCCTCTTCGACCCCGACCGCGTCGAGACCCGCTCGATGCGCAGCAAGGAAGACGCGCACGACTACCGCTACTTCCCCGAGCCCGATTTGCCGCCGCTGCTGGTGAGCGCCGCGCAGATCGCCGCGGTGAAGAGCACGCTGCCCGAGCTGCCGGCCCAGAAGCGGGCGCGCTACGTCGAGCAGCTCAAGCTGACCGAGTACGACGCGGGCGTGCTCACTGCCTCGCGGGCGTTCGCTGAGCGCTTCGAGGCGTGCCTGCAGGCGTATGGCGGTGCGGGCGAGGCGAAGAAGGTCGCCAACTGGTTCATCGGTGAGGTCGCGCGGCTCAACAACGAGCACGGCGCTGAGGCGGGCCGGTTCACGCCGCAGCAGTTCGCCGAGCTGCTCAAGGCCATCGACGCGGGCACCATCTCGGCCAACGCCGGCAAGGACGTGCTGGCGGAGATGTTCGTCTCGGGTGAGTCAGCGGCCGACGTCATCGCGCGCAAGGGGTTGGCGCAGGTCAGCGATGCCGGCGCGCTCGAGAAGATCATCGACGAGGTGATGGCCGCGAATCAGAAGAACGTCGAGAGCTACCGCGCGGGGCGTGTGCAGTTGCTGGGGTTCTTCGTGGGCGCCGCGATGAAGGCGATGAAGGGCAAGGGCAACCCGAAGCTGCTCAGCGAGCTGCTCGAGAAGAAGCTCAAGGCCTAGCTCCCACTGACTCCCTCTCCTCCCCAGAGGAGAGGGCCGGGGTGAGGAGTAACCGTTACCAGTCGCCCCGCCGCGACTGCTTCCGCTCGGAATGCCGCCGCTTGTCTTCCAACCGGCGCTTCTTCTGGCCGCGCGAAACCCGAGTCGGGATGCGCTTCTCCGGCACGTACGACAGCTTCGCGAAGAGCGCCTTGAGCCGCTCCAGCGCCGCCCCGCGATTCTGCAGCTGGCTGCGCCGCTCGGTCGCAGTAACCGTGAGGCCGGTGGGCACATGGACCAACCGAACCCCGGTCTCGGTCTTGTTCCGGTGCTGGCCGCCAGGGCCCGAGGCGATGAAGAAGCTCTCCTGGCACTCGGCCAGCAGGGCCTCATCGGTCAGCGCCAGCGCGCGCGCAGCGGCATGGGGTGGGACGGAAGTCATGACGGGCAGTCGAGCGGTGGAGCGCGACCCTGACCGCAGTCTGCCACGTCAGCGCGCGGGCCGGGCCGTGCGATACAGCGCGCGGTAGCTGCCCGGCGAGGCGAGCTCGAAGCGCTGGGCGCGGAACACGGCAGAGATGAGCAGCGCCGACTTCGGATCCAGGTGCGCGTCGAGGAACGCCTTCTCGAGCGCGGTGCGCTGCGGCGCCTTCATCAACGGCCCGACCGCGATGCCGTCGTTGGGCGCCTCGCTGGTGAAGCCGAGCACCTTGAACTCCTTCGCGCGCCCGGGGACGAACTCCTCGACCTGGATGCCGACGCCCGGAGGCGGCGGACCGAACGCGCTGCACACGTCGGCCACGCCCGCGAGCACCGCGCCGAGCGCCGCCTGGTACGAGCCGAGGAACTTCTGCTCGGCGAAGATCTTGTCGGGGTCGAGCCCCTGCTCACGCAACCAGTTGGCCACGAGGAGGTAGCCACCCGCCGACTCGCGATCGACCCACACCGCCTTGAACGGGCGCGCCTGCACGCCGCTGCCGGGCCGCGGTCTCGTCGCCGCCTCGCGCAGCGCCTCGAGCGACACCGGCTTGTCCGCGCGGCACACCAGCGCCCCGCGGTAGGTCGACGCGCCCTGCTGGCGCACCGCGCGCACGATGATGGGGGCCCCCGCGGCCTCGAGACGCGCCGCGACCATCGGGGGCGCCCACGCCAGCGTCGCCTCACCCGAGAGCATCGCGGTGGTGAGCACGTCGTACGAAGGCGCGACGTGGACCTCGGGCGCTTCCGGGAGGTGCGGCGCGACGAGCCCCCGCAGTCCCTCGCGGTGCTCCGGTCGGAGCGACTGAGCCGACGGGGGCAGGAGGAAGACCAGGGCCATGCCGCCGACATCGCAGGTCACGCCGAAATCGCAACGCGTTTCCCGCGGTGTGCTCGAAGCGCCGGCGGTCGGGTACTCTCCACCGAATGCACTGCCGGGTGGGGCTGCGCGCGATCTTCGTGGTGGCAGCGTTGGCGGGCGCCCCGGTGCCGGCGCAGACCCTCGTGCAGCAAGCCAGTCAGAACACGCCCGCTTCAGGCTCGTGCGATTCGGCGCCCAGCGCGTTGACCGCGACCTTCCCCGCGCCGACGACGGTCGGCAACACGCTGGTGGTCTTCCTCTTCCAGACGACCGACAGCCTGCGGTCGGTGGCGGGCGGTGGCGTGACCACGTGGACCCCGATCATCGACAAGGCCGACAGCCAGGAAGGCGCGCTGTGGTTCGGGCGCGTCACGAGCGCGGCGACCACCGTCACCGTGAGCTGGGGAAACACCCCGGTCAATTGCGGCTTCGCAGTCGCGGAGTTCGCGGGCGTACCGGTGCCCGCCACCACCACGCGGCGGCTGCAGGTGCTGTGGCCCGGCGAGACCGCCATGCCGAACAGCCTCACGGGCAAGAGCGGCACGCCGGCGCCGGTCACCGCGGGCTCGACGGTCAACGTGACGGTGAACGCGGTGGACGCGAACTGGAACCTCATTCCCACCGCGACCCCGCTGGTGCACCTCACCTCGACCGACGCCACGGCGACCTTGCCGGCCGACGCGATGCTCGTGAACGGCACGCTGACCTTCGCGGTGCGCATGCGTACCGTGGGCTCGAGCTCCATCAACGCCCACGCGGTGGCGCCCGAGGTCGAGACGGCCGCGATGAGCGTCGACGGCGGCACCACCAGCCTCCTCACCCCGACGCTGACGACGACGGCGGGCGGCCTCCTCGTCGGCCTCGCAGCGCAACACGCGACCCCGGCGGGTGTGCTCCAGACCGCGAACGGCAATGCGTTGAACACCGTGGTCAGCACCAACCTCGGCTCGACGTGGGCGATTCAGCCGGCGTGGCAGGCGATTCCCGGGCCCGGCGGGTGGGCGCTGTCGTGGTCGAACCCCAACGCGGTCATCGGCTGGTTCACGCTCGCCGGCGCGCTCACCTCGGGGGGCGCGTGGAACACCATCGAGAGCGCTCAGGTCTCCGTCGGCGCTGGCGCCTTCGCGCGGCTCCGGCTGCTGGTGCCCGGGGTGACGGCCGTGACCGGCTCGACCGCGCCGTGGCGCACCGGCACGCCCAGCGGCGAACAGCCGGGCTTCACCTTCAACGCCACCATCGAGGCGATCGACTCCAGCGGCAACGTCGTCACGTCAGCGACCGACGTCGTGCACCTCGCCTCGTCCGACATCAGCGCGGTGCTGCCGGCCAACCAGGCGCTGGCCAGCGGTCGCGCCACGATGTCGGTGATGCTCAACCAGCCCGGCTCCTGGTCGCTCACGGTGACCGACGTCACCACCCCGGCCCGCCCCGGTGATTCGATCGCCAGCATTCCGGTCGCGCTCACCTTCTTCAAGGCGACCGGCACCGTCACGCCCGCGGTCGATGGCGCCGGCACCTCGCTGTCGCTCACCGGGGTCAGCACGGCCTCGGCGACCGCTGACGCGACCGGGGCGTGGTCGGCGACCGGGCTGCTGCCAGGCACGTGGCTCATCACGCCCACCAAGCCCGGGTACACGTTCACGCCGGCATCGCGGTCCATCACGCTCGCGGCTGACCAGGCCGGCCTCGACTTCGTGGCGACCGCCATCGACGCGGGCGCTGGAGGCGGCGGAGGCGCTGGCACCGGTGGCGGGACTGGCACGGGCGGAGGCAGCGGAGTGGGTGGCGGGAGCGCGACCGGCGGCGGCGGCGGCACGACGGGCGGCGGCGGCGGCACGGGTGGCGGCGATCCGGCTGACGGCGGCGTCACCGGCACACGCGTGCTGCAGGTCGGCTGCGGCTGTGGCTCGACCGGCGCGGACGCCTGGCTCGCGGCCCTGTTGTGCTGGCAGGTCCGTCGTCGTCAGAAGGCGACGCCGAGGCCGAGCCGCGCCTCGGGCAACACGCGCTGACCCGCGCCGTCGTACATGCCGGCCAGCAACACCTGCAGCGACAGCGCGAAGTGCGGCGCGAGGAACCACCTCACGTCACTCGCCACCGCGCCGCTGAAGCCGAGCGCGTCGACGCGCGAGTCGCGCACCGCTCGCACGCCCGCGAGCACCGCCATCGTCCACGTGACGCCGCGCTGGTCCTCGTCGCGACCGTCGGCCACCAGGTAGCGCACCCCGCCGCGCGCCCACCACGCGACGCGCTGACCGGGGAAGGTCGAGAGCCCGGCCTGCAGATCGACCCACGGAATGGCGTGCACCGTCACCTGTGCGGCGAGCCCATCGGGGAAGGCGGTCATCGGGCTCACGTGCACTGACGCGATGAGCCACGGCCGCTCGGGCTCCTGGGCGGTCGCCTGGGCGAGACAGAGCAGCGGCAGGACGAACAGCGCGGGCATCGAGGGCCCGTATTTACCCGCAAAGTGCCAAGGCCTTTTACCGATCGGCAGTGGCCAGTCGGGCGTCGGGGCGCAGAGAATCCCTGCATGAGCCGGATCTCCCAGCCCGCCGCGAAGACGAAGTCTGCCGCTGCCTCGAAGGCCCACGCGAACCCGAAGGCCACCAAGGCCGCCGCGACCGCCCGCAGCCGCTTTCCGCGCGACGAGATGTCGACCGGCAAGGGGCGTGCGCACCGGGCCGCCGCTCAGCGCGCGGTGGGGAGCGCGAAGCACGGGCAAGACGTGACGCAGGCCTTCGCGGTGAAGATCGCGGCGCTCCAGCGCGCGGTCGAAGCCGGCGTGCCGGGCGCGAGTGAAGAGCTGGCCGCGGTGCTGCGCGATCGCGACGGCGTGGCCACGGCGATCGCCGACGTCGAGAAGAAGCTGGGTGCCGCGAAGGACCCCGACGCGAAGGCCGCGCTGCAGAAGCAGCTCCACGACCTGAAGCTCTTCGGCGTGAAGGTGGCGAAGATGAACCCCACCGAGCGGCAGAACCTCCAGAACTTCTTCCGGCTCGCGAAGGAAGACCCGGCGGCGTTCAAGCGCTTCGTCGAAGGTCACGCGGCCGGCGCTCGCGCCACGACGGCGCCGCAGACGCAGGGCCCGGCCCCGGTGAACACCACGCCGACCGGTGCGCCCGCGAACATCCAGGCGGCGATCGACTTCGGCCTCTCACAGCTCGGCGCGCCGTACGTCGGTGGCGCGAGCCCCTTCCGCTTCGGCACCCCGGGCGACGGCCGCACCTACCAGATGGAAGGTCAGCACGCGTACGTCTCGCCCAAAGGCGTCATCGGCTACGACTGCTCGGGCCTGATGGTGACGATGCTGAAGAAGGCCGGCATCAACCTGAGCAACCTCGCCAGCAGCCGCGCGATGAAGGCCAGCCTCCCGCAGGTGCCCAAGGACCAGCTGCAGCCGGGCGACCTGCTGGTGAAGAACGGCCACGTCGCGATGTACATCGGCAACGGGCAGATGATCGAAGCCGTGCCGGGCGGCGTGCACGTCGCGCCCGCGAGCAAGTACATCAACGACCCGGCGTACACCGGTCACCGCCCGGGCTGAGATAGCGTCTCGGGCTCGATGCGTCTCTGGTCCGCCCGCCGCGCTCGCACCGTCGTCCCGCTCGTCCTCCTCGCGGCGCTCTTCGTGTCGGAACGCAGGGCGCTCGCCGCGTCGCTGGTCGGCTTCTCGAGCCTCGAGCCCGTCGCGCCCGGCGTGTGGGTCGACCCGGAGATGCCCGCTGCCCAACGAGCGCAGGTCCTCACCTGGGTCACCGACGCGGCCGCTCAGCTCGACGCGTTCTACGGAAGCACCCGCGCGCCTCGACGCATCATCCTCGGCTCGCGCATGGACCGGCTCGGCCCGTTCGCGAACAACGAGTACGGCTCGACCCTCTACTCTCCGCTCGGCGCGACGGTGGTCATCGGGCCCGAGGGCCTCAACGCCGACGTCATCACCCACGAGCTGGCGCACGCCGAGCTGTTCGCGCGCCTCGGCTGGTGGCGCAACCTCGTCGCGATGCCGGTGTGGTTCGACGAGGGTCTGGCGATGCAGTTCGACCACCGTGAGCGCTATGGGGCCGAGGCGTACCGCGCGCTCGAGCAGCGAGGCGGCCTCGTGCCGCTGACGAGCCTGTGGTCTGGCGCCCAGTTCTTCGACGAGCACGCGGCCGACCACTACGTGCAGGTGAAGCACGACGTCGCAGAGTGCCTCTCGCGCGCCGGTCCCGAGGGACTGCGAGCGGTGATCGATCGCGTCGCGGCTGGCGGCGACTTCGAGGCGCCCTGATGCGGTGGCGCGCGTTGGCGGTGATGGCGGTGCTCAGCGGCTGCGGCGACGATCGGCTGCGCGGCGTGCAGCGCGATGACGCGGGCCAGGTCATCTGCGGTTCGGGCACCGTCTACGACGCCGTCACCATGGAATGCGTCGCGCAGCTCACCTGCGGCCCGGGCACTGTGCGCCAGGGCAACGCGTGCGTGGCGGTGATGACCGATGGCGGACTCGATGCGGGCACGCGCGACGCGGGCATCGACGCTGGCGCTCCCGATGCTGGCGCTCCCGATGCGGGCGCGACCGACGCCGGCAGCTCGTGCGCCGACGCCAACACGCTCGTCTTCGACGGCTCCGGCTACGTCTTCACCGGGCACCAGCTCGTCACCGCGGGCACCTTCACCTCCGCTGGGACCAACCTCTCGGTGGTCTCGGTGCACGTCGTGCCGAGCTCGACCGCGCAGGGCCTGTGGTGGGACCTCGACTTCGCCGCGCCGGCCGATGCCGGCGCGCTGACCGTCGGCAGCTACCCGGTGGCCTCGCGCTACCCGTTCCAGCCGCCGACCATCGCCGGCCTCTCGGTCTCCGGAGACGGGCGCGGCTGCAACTTGTCGTCGGGGCACTTCGAGGTGCTGACGCTCGCGCGCGACGACGCGGGGCTCGTGACCGACTTCCAGGCGACCTTCGAGCAGCTCTGCGAGAACCAGCCGTCCAACGTGCTGCGCGGCTGCGTGCGCTTCGTGCGCTGAGTTGACGGCGGCCGCGAGGCGGCGCAGGAACGCTCGCCATGAGCGAACCCGTCAGCAGCTTCGATCTCACCCTCGAGCAGCTCGAGGGCTATTCCTTCAAGGTCGGTTGGGACAAGCCGTGGGCCGAGCTGAAGACCGATGAGCCTCCGCCCCTCGGGAAGGACGGAGGGCCCGGCCCCTCGCGCATCCTCGCGGTCGCCATCGCCAACTGCCTCGCCTCGAGCCTGCTGTTCTGCCTCTCGCGCAAAGGCGAGTCGCTCACCGGCGTGCGCGCGCGCGTGCACGTCGACATCGCGCGCAACGAGCAGCGGCGGCTGCGCATCGAGCAGGTCAACGTCACGCTCGAGGCGCCCATCGAGCGTGATTCGAAGGCGCTGCTCGCGTGCCTCGACACCTTCGAAGACTTCTGCACCGTCACGCAGAGCGTGCGCGCGGGCCTCAAGGTGAACGTGAACGTCGAGGCGGTCGGCGCGCCTACTTGATGAGGCCGATCTCGCGCAGGCGCTGCTGCAGGAACGCGTCGGCCGTGATGTCGGGGTAGCGCTTGGGGTTCTTCTCCGACACGCACTGGTCGAACACGCGCAGCATGCACTCCGGGTACGGGTGCACGAAGAACGGCATCGAGTAGCGCACCACGTCGTCAGCGGTGCTCGGCGGGTTCACCACGCGGTGGGTGGTGGCGGGCACCACCTCGTTCGTCACGCGCGAGAGCATGTCGCCCGAGTCGACGACGATCTGCCCCTTGAGCGCGTCGACGGTGAGCCAGTCTCCCTGCCGGGTGAGGATCTCGAGGCCCGAGCTGGTCGACTCGCAGAGCAGGGTGATGAGGTTGATGTCTTCGTGCTCCGCCGCGCGCACGCCGCCCGGCACGAACATGTCCTTGAGCGGCGGGTAGTGAATGACGCGCAAGATGGAATTCCCGTCCTTCGCCATGTCCGCGAAGGTGTCGGTGGGCAGCGTGAAGTAGTTGGCCAGCGCGCGCAGCATCACCGCCGCCGCGCGATCGAGCGCCGCGAAGAGGTCGAGCGAGTTCTGCTTGAACGAGGGCAGCTCGGCGGGGAACACGTTGTCGCCGTAGCTCGAGCGCCGCGGGCTGCCCGGCGGGAGATCGCGGCCGACGTGCCAGAACTCCTTCAGGTCGCCGACCGTGCGGTTCTTCGCGTGCTCCTTGCCGAAGCTGGTGTACCCGCGCTGGCCGCCGCCGCCGACGACCTCGTACTTCTTCTTCACGTCGGTCGAGAGCGCGAAGAGCTTCGCCGCGTCGTCGTAGGTGCGCGCGATGAGGCCGGGGTCGACGCCGTGGTTCACCAGCGAGACGAAGCCGAATTCCGTGAGGCCGTCGCCCCACGCGCCGATGAAGTGGCTCTTTTCCTTCTCGGTGCCCTGCGTGTAGTCGGACAGATCGAGCTGCGGGATACGTCGCGTCATGAGACCGGGGAGTGTAGCCCCGCGACGCCCCGCACCAACTTTCAGGGTTCGCCTGGCCGCGGGTTCTCGTGTTGCAGGCCCAGGCCGCGCGCGCCAAGCCCCAACGCCACCCACCCGGCGAGGAAGCACAGGCCGCCGAACGGCGTCACCGCGCCGAGCGCCCTCATGCCGGTGAAGCCCATCACGTAGAGGCTGCCTGAGAAGAGCAGGGTGCCGAGCGTGAAGAGCCCCGCGGCCCACGTGGGGAAGCGGCTCGTCACGTGCGAGGCGAGCACCGCCACCAGCCCGACCGCGAGCGCGTGCACGAGGTGGTAGCGCGCGCCGGTTTCCCACCACTGCAGCCGCTGCGCCTGGTCGGCCGCGCCCTCGAGCATGCTCTTGAGGCCGTGCGCGCCGAACGCGCCGACGGCCACGCCGGAGAACCCGAGAAACGCACAGAGCTGGCCGAGTCGTCGATCCATGCTTGAGGGCATACTGCGCCCATGACCTCGGAGCGACCACGCGTCGGCATCGGAGTGCTGGTGCTCAAGGAAGGCCGCCTGCTCCTCGGGCGCCGCCAGAACGCGCACGGGGCGGGCCAGTACGCGTCACCCGGCGGTCACCTCGAGTACCTCGAGACCTTCGAGCAGTGCGCCGCGCGCGAGGTGATGGAAGAGACCGGCCTCACCATCACCAACGTGCGCTTCCTGCGCGTGCTCAACCTGCTCACCTACGCGCCGCGCCACTACGTCGATCTGTCCTTCGCCGCCGACTGGGTGAGCGGGGAGCCGCGGGTGCTCGAGCCCGACAAGGTCGACTCGTGGGACTGGTACCCGCTCGACGCGCTGCCCTCGCCGCTCTTCGAGACGCTGCCCAGTTCGATTGAGGTGCTGCGCGAGCTGCAGAAGAAGTAGACGCGCGCCCCATGCCGATTCGCCGTGGCTCCGTGAACTTGTCGCGCTTCAAGCTCGAGGGAGACGTCCCCAAAGACGTCAAGCGTTGGCTCCAGCGCGGGCTGGGCAAGGTGGCGTTCGAGCCCATCGACCCCAAGAGCGACGACGAGCGCACCGCCGGCTTCGTCGAGCTCGAAGACGCGAAGACCGAATTCTCGGTGGGCTCGCTCTTCCACGGCCTGCACGCGCTCTTCGCGTGGCGCGTCGACAAGCTGAAGGTGTCCGGCAACGCCGTGCGCGCCTCGATGCTCGAGTGGGTGCAGGCCTTCGAGAAGAAGAACGGCCGCGCGCCGGGCCGCCGTGAGCGCGCCGAGCAGAAGGACCAGGTGAAGAAGGCGCTGCGCGCGAAGGCGACGCCGGTGAGCAAGACCTTCGAGGTGAGCTTCGACACCGTCTCGCGCGACGTCTTCGTGTGGGCGACGTCACGCACGATGATCGACGAGATCCAGGGCGCGCTCGAGGCGAACCTCGAGGTGAAGCTCATTCCCCGCGTGCCGCCAGCGATGATGAGCGCGACGTTGATCGACACGTTGCTCCCCACGCCGGAGCTCTTCGGAGAGGCGCGTTAACCCATGGCCAGCAAGCGAGAAGAGCGCGCGTTCATGCGCGGTGAGGTCGGCGTCGACGGGCAGGCGACCGAAGAGGAGAAGGACCAGGCGGTCGTCGAGGCCGACAAAGCGCGCGAGGCGTTGCTGCGCGGCCGCACCTGGCTCGGGCGCGAGTGCCTGACGTGGCTGTTGTGGAAGAGCGAGTCGACCGAGCCCGTGGTGCAGCACGACGGCAAGGACGTCACCGTGGTCTTCAACGGCAAGCTCAACGTGCGCGCCGGCGCGGGCGAGGTGCTCGAGGCGAGCGTGAAGGGCGTCACCTCGCCGTACTCGAAGCTCATGAAGCGCGCGCTCAGCCAGGGCCTGCTGGTGCACGTCGCCAAGCTGCAGCTCACGTGGGGCGAGCAGGTGTTCGACCTCACCCTCGACGCGGAGTTCTTCGATCTGAAGAGCGTGAAGCTGCCGGCGCTGCTGCAGGAAGAAGACGACGCCAAGCTCACCGAGCGGCTCGAGCTCGCCACGCACGCCTCGGCGCTCGTCGATGCCCTCGTCACCGCCTTCATCAAGGAACGCACCGGCAAGAGCTGGGCGAGCAAGACGGTGCCGGCCCTCAAGGCGTGGATGGGCCCGCAGTAAAGAGGTGCGCCTGATCCACTGGCACGTCCCTTGACGTTTCGCGGGCTTTGGCCTAAGCGCCACGCACTTTCCAGTCGCCATTGCGGCGCCTGGGCCTGCATCTATCCAGTTTCATCAACAGAATCGTGAGGTTACAACGATGTACGCCGTCATTCGCACGGGTGGCAAGCAGTACCGGGTCGCTGAGGGTGATGTCCTCCGCATCGAGAAGGTGAAGGGTGATTCGGGCGCCGAGTTGAAGTTCGACGAGGTGCTCATGATCGGCGGCACTGATGCGCCGAAGGTCGGCAAGCCCACCGTCTCGGGCGCGAAGGTCGTCGGCAAGATCCTTCGCCAGGCCAAGGCGCGTCGCGTCCTCCACTTCCGCAAGGAAAAGGAAGGCTGGACCCGTCTCCGCGGTCACCGTCAGCCGTTCACCGAGGTGAAGATCACCTCCATCTCCGCCTGATCTTCAAACAGGCCACTTCTCAAGAGGACTCGCAGCCATGGCACATAAAAAGGGACAAGGTTCTTCACGCAACGGTCGCGATTCGAATTCGCAGCGCCGTGGCACCAAGGTGTTCGGCGGCCAGAGCATCACCGCGGGCAGCATCATCGTTCGCCAGCTCGGCACCAAGATTCACCCGGGCACCAACGTGCGCGTCGGTCGTGACTTCACGCTCTTCTCGCTCATCGACGGTGTCGTGAAGTTCGAGCGCAAGGATCGCAACCGCAAGATGGTGTCGGTCTACCCGGCGCCCGCGGCGAGCTGAGTTCTCTCAGCTCTCGCTTCACGCTCTCGGGCGTCTCGCCGCTGTAGCGGGTGGGGCGCCCGAAGTGTTTTCAGGCCCGAGCCCCACCAACTGCCATGAAGTTCGTCGATCAAGTTCGCATCTACGTGAAGGCCGGAGACGGCGGAAACGGCGCCGTCGCGTTCCGTCGCGAGAAGTACGTCGACAAGGGCGGGCCCTCGGGCGGTGACGGCGGCCACGGCGGCTCGGTCATCTTCGAGGCCGACCCGCAGCTCACCACGCTCCTCGACTTCCGCTTCCAGCAGCACCACCGCGCGCAGTCTGGCCAGCACGGCATGGGCAGCGACATGAACGGCAAGGCCGGCGAAGACATGGTGCTCAAGGCGCCGCTCGGCACGCTCGTCATCGACGAGGCGACCGGCGAGCAGCTGAAGGATCTGTCGACTCCCGGCGAGCGGTGGGTCGTCGCGCACGGCGGCCGCGGCGGGTGGGGCAACATCAACTTCGCCACCTCGACGCGGCAGACCCCGCGCTTCGCGCACGACGGCACGCCCGGCGAAGAGAAGACGCTGGTGCTCGAGCTCAAGCTGCTCGCCGACGTCGGGCTGCTCGGGTTCCCCAACGCGGGCAAGAGCACCTTCATCTCGCGCATCAGCCGCGCGCGCCCGAAGATCGCCGACTACCCGTTCACCACGCTGGTGCCCAACCTCGGCGTCGTCGAGTACCGCGAGCGCAAGAGCTTCGTGATGGCCGACATCCCCGGGCTCATCGAGGGCGCGAGCGAGGGGCACGGGCTGGGCTTGCAGTTCCTGCGGCACGTCGAGCGCTGCAAGGTGCTGGTGCACCTCGTCGATCTGTCCGCCGCCGATGAGGGGCGCGACCCCGCGAAGGACTTCGAGATCATCAACCGCGAGCTGAAGAAGTACTCGCCGAAGCTCGCGTCGATGCCGCAGATCGTGGTGGCCAACAAGCTCGACCTGCCGCACGCGCGGGAAGCGCTGCCGAAGTTCGTCGAGAAGATGAAGAAGAAGGGCATCAGCGTGCTCGAGCTGTCGGGTGCGACGGGCGAGGGCGCGCAGGCGGTGCTCGATGCGTGTGCGCGGGTGTTGTTCGCGCCGGCGGAGACGAAGGTGCGGCTCAAGGCGCGGCATGTCGTCACGGCTGATGAGGTCCTGGGGAAGAAGAAGGCTCCGGCGAAAAAGAAGACTGGTCTCTCCTCACCCCGACCCTCTCCTCTGAAGAGGAGAGGGAGTACACCGCGCACCAGGGCGAAGAAGCGCTGATGGCTGGCGGCGGACCGAAATACGAGCGCGCGGCCGGCAAGCCGTTGCCTGCCGATCTGCTGCTGCCCCAGCGCCGCGAGCGCGTCGAGCAGGTCGCCGCGCAGCGCACCCGCACCATCACCGTGGTGCTCGACCGCCTCGAAGACTCGTTCAACATGGCCGCCGTGCTCCGCACCTGCGAGGGCATGGGCCTGCAGGACGTGCACGTCATTCGCAACCCCGACGCCGAGTTCTCGCCGAACATCCGCGTCACCCAGGGCTGCGACAAGTGGCTCGACCTCTACGTGCACGAGGACTTCAAGACGTGCGCCGAGCACTTGAAGGCCCGCGGCTACGTGGTGCTCGCGTCGGCGATTCGGCCTGGCGCACAGAGCCTCTTCGACATCCAGTTCGACAAGAAGGTCGCGCTGGTGCTCGGCAACGAGCGCTTCGGCGTCTCGCAAGACGTGCTCGATCACTGCGACGGCACGTTCTGGATTCCCATGCGCGGGTTCTCGCAGAGCATGAACATCTCGGCGGCCGCGTCGGCGATCATCACCCGTGCGCTCTCGTGGCGCATCGATCGCTACGGCACGCAGGGCGATCTGACCGAGGCCGAGCGCACCGAGCTCATCGAGCAGTTCGGCTACCTCTCGGTGAAGCAGCGCGGCCGCATCTACCGCACCAAGGGCGGCACCGCGTCACCTCCCAAACCCCCTGCCGACGCCGCGTGGAACACCCGGAAGAACCCCCGGTCGAAGGAATGAAGGTCCTGCTCGCACCTGCGTCTGAGGTCACGTCATGTTCCTGAGTCGAATCGTCTACGCGCTGTTGCTCGCTGGCGTGCCGCTCTCGTCGACCGACGCCGGTCAACCCGCAGCGCCCGATGCCGGAGTCACGGTCGCCGAGGTGAAGAAGACCCCGCTCGCGCCCGACGTGAAGGCGCTCGTCGATCGCGTGCAGGCCTTCTACGAGAAGACCCAGGACTTCACCGCCGACTTCAAGCAGGACTACACGTACAAGGCCTTCAAGCGCACGCAGAGCAGCAGCGGCACCGTGACGTTCAAGAAGCCGGCGCTGATGCGGTGGGAATACCTGAAGCCCTCGCCGAAGACCTTCGTGCTCGCCGGCGATCGCGTGTTTGCCTACGACCCCGAGGCGAAGCTCATCACCCGCGCCGCCATCAACAGCAACCAGCTCTCGGCGTCGGTCACCTTCCTCTTCGGCGTCGGCAAGCTCGAGAACGAGTTCAACATCGTGAAGAGCGCGTGCCCCAAATGCACCGGTACGCAGCTCGAGATGACGCCGCTGGTCGCCGACCCGCGCTTCAAGAAGATCCTCCTCGAGGTCGACGAGGCCAGCGCGATGGTCATCAAGAGCACGGTCATCGACCCCGACGGCAGCGAGAACGCCATCAGCTTCCTGAACCTGAAGACCAACGTCGGCATCAACGAGAGCCACTTCAAGCTCACGCCGCCCCCCGGCACCCAGGTGCAGGACTTCCTCACCGGTGGCCAGATGACGGTGCCCGGCAAGGGCGCGCCCGACGCCGGCAAGTGAACTACGCTGCGGTGCCTTGACCGCGGCGTTCCTCACCACGGCGCTCTTCGTTCAATCGGTGCTCGCCGCGCCTCCCGGCTTCACCCAGCCCACGACGGTCGGCACGCCGAGCGCTCGCCGGTCCACCGGCGCCGCGGAGCAGAACAGCGGCAACCTCGTCTTCTACGGCGGCTTCGACGGCACGGCGACGCTCTCGACGTACCTGGCGCTCGACCCGGGCAGCGGTCTCTGGGCCGCCGGCCTCGCCGCGCCCCCCGCGCGTGAACGCCACGCGCTCGCCTACGACCCGGTGCACGACCTGACCGTGGTCTTCGGTGGCGCGAGCGGCCTGACCGTCTTCAACACCGTCATCATCTTCAACGGCGCAGGGCAGTTCTCCCAGTCGACGACCGCGGGCGGGCCTTCCGCGCGCATGGACTCCACGATGGCGTGGGCGCCGTCGCTCAACGCCTTCGTGGTCTTCGGCGGGCGCACCAGCGTGTTCGCCAACAACCACGTGGGCGATCTCTGGACGCTCGACGTCGCTGACGGCGGCGCGACGTGGACCTCGATTCCGTCGTCGGGCGGTCCCTCGGCGCGCGGCGCGGCGTGCAGCGCGTGGGACCCGGTGCGCAACCAGCTCGTGCTGTTCGGGGGCGAGGCGAACAACGACCAGGCCGACACGTGGACCTGGACGCGCACGGGCGGGTGGGTGAGCGTGACGCCGACCGGCAGCATTCCTCCCGCGCGCTCGTTCTGCGAGGCGGCGTGGGAACCGAACCTCCAGCAGCTCGTCGTCTACGGCGGCCAGTCGACCAACCCCATCGGCGGGCTCTACAGCTTCGACCCGGTGACGCGCGTGTGGACGCAGTGGAACCTCACGCCCAACCCGGGGAACCTGTCTGACGCGGCGGCGGTGTACTCGAGCCGGTACGGCGGCATCTTGCTCTTCGGTGGACGCACCGCCGGCACGACGTACACGAACGCGGTGTGGCTCTTGAAGTTCAACCGGCCGCCGACCGCCGACGCGGGGCCGGCCCTGTCCGTCGGAGAAGCGACGCTCGTGCAGCTGGTGGGCTCGGGCACCGACCCCGACGGAGACGCGCTCACGCTGACCTGGTCGCAGGTGTCGGGCCCGGCCGTCACGCTGACCCCTGGAACGCCGGGGCGCGCGAGCTTCACTTCGCCGAGCGTGCTCACCGCCACGCCGATGTCGTTCTTGCTCACCGTCAGCGACAACGCGTCCCAGGCCACCAGTCAACTCGCGGTGACCGTGAACGACACCATCGACGAGCCGCCGGTCGTCGACGCGGGCCCCGACCAGATGGTCGCCTCGGGTGCGCCGGTCACCCTCAACGGCAGCGCGAGCGACCCGAACGGAGATCCGCTCGTCTTCGCGTGGGCGCAGACCGCGGGGCCACCGGTGGTGCTGACCAGCCTCTCGAGCCCCACGACCAGCTTCACCGCGCCGGTCGTCGGCATGAACACCGTCGTCACGCTGCGGCTCACCGTCAGCGACGGCCGCGGAGGCGCCCCGAGCGACGCCGTCGACATCACCGTGCTCGGCGGCAGCAACGTGAGCGATGGCGGCGCAGATGCGGGAACCGACGGTGGCGCTGACGCCGGCGTCGACGCAGGCCTCGACGCGGGCGCTGACGCAGGCCTCGGCGACGCGGGCCTCGGCGCTGACGGCGGCACGGGTGACGACGGTGGGAGCGCCGACGCCTCGGTCGTCAGCGACGCCGGCGTCACCGACGCGGGCACCGACGGCGGAGCGGACACCGACGGCGGCGCGGGCGCTGATGGCGGCGCGGCAGAGGACGCAGGCGGCATCGATTCGGGCCTGCTCGCCGACGCGGGCCTCGATGACGCGGGCGCGGGCCATGATGGTGGTGCCGACGCGGGCACCGGGCGTCACGAGCTGACGGTCGGGTGCGGCTGCTCGTCGTTCGATGGCGTGACGCTGCTCGTCGCGGCGCTGCTGCTCGGCCGGCGCCGCCTCAGGGCGCGTTGATCAGCTTGCCGGTCGCGGTGTCGATCATCGCCTCGCGCACCATGAGCTTGCCGGCGGCGATCTGCGCGGCGATGTACGGCCGCTCGAGGAAGCGCTTCACGCCCTCGGCCCGCTCGTCGACCTTCGTCGTGAGGTTCGGGAACAGCGAGCGCTCTCCGGGTCCTTGGCGGCCTTCTCGGCAGCGCAGTCGGTGTGCCGCGTCAGCAGCACCAGCTTCACGCCGTTGCGCACTCCGAGCTCGAGCATCTCCTCTTCCTCGGGCGCCATCACCGAGCCCGCGGTGCGCAGCACGTAATAGTCGCGGCGCGTGTCACCGGTGATCTCGTTGGTGTCGAGGCGCGCGTCCATGCAGACCAGCATCGCGACCAGCGGGTGGCGCACGGTGCGGGGGAAGACCTCGCGCACCCCCGAGGCGAGCTGGTTCTGCTTCGAGAACTCGTCCCAGATCTGCGTGGGGGTGATGTCCTCGGCGTGCTCGAAGTCGTAGTCCTCGTGCGGGTCCTGGAGGCGATACCCCAGGTCGACCAGCGCGCCACCGGTGATGAACGAGACCCTCGGCACGAAGAAGACGACGCCCAGCAACACCACGCCGCCTACCAGCCCCACGATCAACGCACGACGCATAGGTCGGCAGGTTCTGCGCGCTTCGTGCCAGCGCGTGTTGTCGGACTGTTCTGCGGCCGGCGCCCCGCAACCGTTGCGCCCCCGTCAGGACAGCGCCTGTTCCAGGCCGAAGAGCGCCACGCCGGCGAACAGCACCGCGACGCCCAGCCACTGGCGGCGGGTGAGGCGTTCGCCGAGCAGCAGCGCGAACACCAGCGCGAACCCGACGGACGAGTTGCGCACCCCGAGGATCCGCCCCGATTCCGCGAAGGCCAGCGCCTCGAGCATCACCAGGAAGCTGACCGCGCAGAGGATCCCCGCGGCGAGCATGCGCGGCTGGCGCACCAACGACGGGATTTGCGCGCGCACCTCGCGGCCCACGAGCAGCAGCAGGAGCGGCACCGCGAGGGAAATTGCCCCGATGAACGCCAGGACCTGGGTCGCCCCACCGGCGACCGCGCCCTTGTAGCCCGTGTGGTACACGGCGACCGCCGCGCCGGTGAGCAGCGTCCACCCGACGTGCCAGCGCGCCGGCGCTCCGCTCGCCCCCGGTTTGCGCGTGAGCACGATGCCGACCATCACCAGCCCCGTCGCGCCGAGCGCCAGCAGCGAGGGCGTGGTGTGAAAGAAGAGCCACGACAGCGGCCAGATGAACACCAGCGCCGCCGCGCGCGAGACCGTGTACGTGAGCGCGAGATCGCCGCGCGCGTAGGCCATGCCGAGCGCGAAGACGTAGGTCGTCTCGCCCAGGCCCGCCATCACCACCCACGGCGCGTGCGCGGTCGTCAGCACCGCCTCGGGCTGAAACGCCCAGCGCCCCATCGCCGCCACCAGCGAGAGGATGAGCGCCGTCAGCGTCGCGGCGCGCTCTTTGCCGGGCGACTTGGCGAGCGCGTTCCACGACGCGTGCGCGAAGCCCGAGATGAGCGCGAGCCAGAAGGCGGAGACCACGGAGCCGACTTAGCGCGGGTTGGCCGGCTCGTGGCCGCTGCTGGCTCGCCGAAGGTGCGGTCGAGGTAGTCGCCCAGCGCGTCGAGCCGTTCCCCGAAGTACTCGGTGAACTCGCCGATCCACGACTCGACCTCGGCCAGCGGGCGGGTGTGCAGGCGGTACAGCCGGCGCGCGCCGTCACGCCGCGCTTCCACCAGCCCCGCGTCTTGCAGCACGCGCAGGTGCTGCGACACCGCGCCCATCGTCATCGCGAAGGGTTGGGCGAGCTCACCCGCGGCGCGCTCGTGGCCGCGCAACAGCACCAGGATCTGCCGGCGCGCCGGGTGGGCGATGGCGTGGAAGACGTCATTGTCCTGCAGCGGGCGGGTCATGGCTCCACTCCGGGTAGTTGGCGCGCAGCGCTTCGAAGAGGGGCGAGAAGCCGGGCAGCGGCCTCGCGTCGAGCTGCGCCTCGAGGCGCTCGAGGAAGGCGTGCACGCCCACGACGAAGCCGCGCGCGGTCGACGGCGTGAGGCGGCGGTACACCACCACCAGCCGGGTCACCGCGCCGTCCCACGTGAGCTCGTAGCGAAAGGTCGCGCGT
Source organism: Myxococcaceae bacterium (assembly GCA_046351675.1). Taxonomy (GTDB): domain Bacteria; phylum Myxococcota; class Myxococcia; order Myxococcales; family Myxococcaceae; genus Archangium_A. The sequence continues at coordinate 1,133,569 of JAXLYB010000001.1, read as the reverse complement.
TCCCCGCGCGGCATCTCGGGCACCGGCTCGACGTTCCACTCGTACTCGAGGACCCGCGGCGGGTCCCACGCGAGCACCTGGCCCTGCGAGCGGTAGTGCGCGGGCCCCGACACCAGCTCGACGCGGCCGCCGACCCGCGGCTCGATCTTCGCCGAGGAACACAGCAGCCACTCGCGCAGCCCCTCGGGCGTGGAGATGGCCTGCCACACGTGTTCCGGGCGGTGCCGGTAGGCGCGCAGGAAGGTCAGCGTGGCCGAGCCGTCGCGCTCGAGGGTGGTCGTGCCCTCACGTCGCATAGGTCAGCACCACGTTGCCGTTCGCGAACGCCCGCTGCTCGACCAGCCGCAGCTTCGCCCTGCTGGAAAACACCGAGCGACCCGCGCCCAGCGCCGTCGGAATGACGACGAACTGGTACTCGTCGATCAACCCCGCGTCGCCGAGCGCGGCGACCACGGTCCCGCTCCCGAGAATGACGATCGGCGGGCCCTTGCGGCGCTTGAGCGCGCGCACCGCGTCGACCAGCGTGCCCTCGAGGCGCTCGCTGTTGGCCCACGTCGCCTTCGCCTTGCGCGACACGAGGTACTTGCGGGTGGCGTTCATGCCCTGCGCGACGGCGGGCATCTGCGCGGCGGCCTCTTCCGAGGTCCAGTAGCGCTCCATCATGCGGTACGTCTTGCGGCCGAACAGCAGCTCGTGCCCGGAGCCAGCGTTGCTGCCCACCCACGCGAAGAACTCGCGGTCGGGTGGCACGTCATGCGCGAAGGACATGTCGCCCTTCGCATCGCAGAAGAAGCCATCGACCGAGATCGACTCGAAGACCTTGAGGGTTCGCACGGGCGGCACAGTACTTTAGTTATTTCTTAAATCAATCCCGCCGCCGGCGACGCGGGGAGGCGTGGGAAGCTCGCGGCGTGTCGACCACTCCCTGCGAGCGCTGCGGCACCTTCGCGCCGCTCCGCACCAACGGCTTCCGTGCGTGGTGTGACGCCTGCTGGGCCCTGCCGCCGCACCCGCTCGAGCGCTCGTTGCAGTCACCGCTCGACGTCGTCGTCGCGTCGGTGGTCGTGCTCTGGCAGCACGCGCCGCTCCTGCTCTCGCTCCAGGCGGTGCGCCTGATTCCCTCGATCGTCCTCGCGCACACGCACCCCCACGCGCGGGTGTTGCACTTCGTCGCCTCGGCGGTGCTGGGCACCCTGGTCGAGCTCATCTCGTTGGGCGTGATCGTCGAGCGCGTGCTCGCGAACCGCACGGGGTGGGCGCCGGTCTTCACGCTCCTGCGCCGACGCTACCTGCGGGTGCTCGCGGTCAACGTGGTGACCAACCTCGCGATGATCGCCGGCATGATGATGCTGCTGCTGCCGGTGTTCGTCATCGCGCTGTTCTTGAACCTGGCGGTGCCGATCGCGGCCTTCGAAGACGCCTCGCCGTGGCGCGCGCTGATCGACACCGTCAAGCGCAGCTGGCAGATCCTCTGGCGCCTGGCGCCGATGTCGACCGCGCTCGTCTTCTGGCTGCTCGCGGTGCAGGTCGCGCACCTCGTGCTCAAGAAGTTCGGCCTCGAGCTGGTGGGCGAGGTCGTGCTCCGCGGCTCGGAATGGGTCGCCTCGCCGCTGGGCTGGACCTTCGAGCTCGTCGCCTGGCAGGCGTGGCGGCAGTTCAGCGGCGCCGCGACCCCGCGCTCACTTCCCTGACGGCCGCGAGACCTCTTCCATCTGCCGCACGCGGAAGGCGATGCGCTTGTTCGTCTCGGCGTCGGGCGGCTCGTTGCTGGTCGGCATCACCGCCACGCCGAAGAAGCGGTTCATCGGGTTGTTGTCCTGCCCGCGCATGAAGCCGAAGGTCGACATCGAGTCCTTCGAGTAGGGGCCGAACGCCGACGTGCCCTGCAGCTTTTCCATGTCGCCGCGATCGCCGAACCCGTTGCCGAACACGATGCAGGGGTGCTCGCTGCAGTCGACGCTCGTGACCTGGCCGGGGAAGCCCGCTTCCTTCAGCGCCGCGTTGAAGGTCGACACCAGCTGCTTCTCGTCGCGCAGCCGCGGGTCGAGCCCGGCCGGCACGGCGATCGGTGCGCCCTCGTTGGCGCGCTTCGACTTGAGCTCGTTTTCCAACGCGCCCTCGAGCTGCGTGACGCGCGCGCGGAGCTGGGTGAGCTCATCGCCCGGCGGCGCGTTCGGAACCGGTGCGTTCGCGCCCGGGCTCGCCGGCGCCGGCATCGCCGCGACTGGAGCGGGCGGCGCGACCACCGTGCGCTCGAGCACCTTGACCGACGACGGCGCAGCCGCCGGAGCCCCTGGAACCTCGACGCGCGTCTCGACGTTCTGCACCACCGGGTCGGCGTGGAACGCGAGCCACCCCAGCCCGAGGCCGACCATCAGACTGACCGCCGCCGTCATCACGAGTCGAAACATGGCCCCCGGTATACCCCCGGGCTGGGCTACATCTTCAGTGGTGCGTCGCGTTCTCGCCGGCCTGCTGTTGCTCGCCTCGGGGTCCGCGTGTCACCCCCAGGTGCGCGGCGCGTTCGCCGAGTCGCTGGTGGGCTTCGAGGGGCCGCTGCGCCCTTCGCCCGCGGTGCGCGTGGTGCTCACCGGCGCAGTCGACCAGCGCGAAGCCGAGGTGACGCTCGACCCCGCCTCGCCGGTGACCTTCGTGACGAAGACCTGCCTCGGCCGCCCCGACGTGCGCGCGCACGTGAAGGTCGAAGATCCCTTCGGGCCCGACGAGACCTTCCCGGTGGCGCGCGTCGAGCAGTTTTCCCTCGGCGGCCTGCGCCTCGCGCCGTTCGAGGCGGCCATCGCGGGCGGCGACAAGTGCGTGGTGGTGCTCGGCTCGTCGGAGCTCAAGGGCGTGGCCATCGAGCTGGACCCCGCGACGCGCCGCGTGCGCTTCCGCCCGTCGCAGCCGCGGGAACAGTGGCTCGCCGAGGCCGAGGCGAGCGGTGACGACGCGCAGGTGCTCACGGTGACCAAGGAGCCGGTGAACGACTGGCCGCTCGTGCCGGTGCGCGTGCGCCAGGGCGCGGCGACCTTCCAGGGGCCGGTCTTGCTCTCGCTGCGAGACACGCGCAGCCGCCTCTACGATTCCAGCGCGCGCGAGGCGGGGCTGCGGCCGGGCCTCGAGCTGCTCGACGGGCTCCCGATTCCCGCGGGGCTCGACCTGCCGCCCGAGCTCGCCCAGCTGCGTGGCTTCGCGTTCGACGCGTTCGAGCTCGCGCCCGGCTTCGGCGTGGAGCGCGGCATCGTCGACCTCGAGCCCGGCGCGCCGCCGCACGTGCCGCAGGGCATGCTCGGCGCCGACGTGTGGGGTCGCTTCCACCTCGTGTTCGACCTCGACACCGGCGTGCTGGTGCTGCGGCGGCCGCGCGTGTTCACCTCGGGTGGTCGCGCCCAGTGCGCCCGCGAGGGGAAGACCAGCGAAGAGGCGTGCGTCGAGCTGCACGCCACGACCTTCGAAGGTGGCCTCGAGGTGACCGCGACGATGTGGAGCCCCCTCGAACGCGGCGCGCAGCTCTCGCTCGACGTCACCGGCACCGCGAACTCGTGCGCCATCGGCATGACCTTCTCGAGCGGCGATCGCGGCCGCAGCACGCAGCACCGCTTCCCCTGGGGGCGGCTCGCCGAGTCGGTGCCCGGGTGCGCCGACGCGTTCAAGGGCGCGACCGGGGTGACGCCGGGCCTCCTCGAAGACGGCACGCTGCGCGAGTGCCCCGGGGTGTGCGCGTGGGTGCGCGACCCCGTGCGGCAGCGGCTGACGTGCGAGTGCCAGCCCGGCGCCCAGCGGCTCGACGGCGAGACCGAGAAGAAGCTGCTCGAGCTGCTCAAGAAGGCGCTCGAAGAGCAGCTCAAGGGCAAGCGCGAGGAAGAGCCGAAAGATCCCGACTGAGTTTGAGCTTGGCTCCGCCGCCCGGCCGTTCTCTGATTCGCGCACATGCTCGCTCCTGCCGTGGTGATGCTGTCGGTGGCTGCTGCTGCTGCGCCGGTGAAGCTCGCGGTCCTCGACTTCCAGGCGGCTGACCTCGCGAAGGACAAGGCGGCGTTCTTCACCGAGAGTTTCGCGACGCGGCTCAATGAGTTCGGCGCGCGCGCCACCACGGCGCGGTCCACCGGGGCGCTGCTGTCTCTCGATCGCCAGAAGCAGATGCTCGGCTGTTCCGAGAACTCGTGCCTCGCGGAGATCGCCGCCGCGCTCGGCGTCGACGGCATCGTCACCGGCGACGTCGCGAAGGTCGGCTCGTCCTTCCAGCTCTCGGTGCGCGTGCTGTCCGCGAAGGACAGCACCTTGCTCGCTGCGCAGTCCGAGCGGGCGGGCAGCGAAGAGGGCCTGGTCGATCTCGTCGCGCCGCTCGCGCGCGACATCGTGGTCGCCGCGTCGAAGGCGCTCGGCCGCGACGTGCCCGAGCTCGCCCTGAAAGCACCGGAGCGGCCACGCCCGCTGCGTGCCGCCGCGATCGTCACGGGAATCGCCGGCCTCGCCGTCGCCGGCGCAGGTGCTGGGCTCTTCGCCGCGTCGCGTGGGCTCTACGCGCAGATTCCGCAGACCGCCGACGCGCCCGCCCGCTCGGCCGACGACGTGACGGTGCTGGTGCGCGATGGAAAGGCGCTGCAGTCGTCGGGCGTCGCCGCGCTGGCGGTGGGCGGTGCGGCGGTCGCCGCGGCGGTGACGCTCTTCATCGTCGACGCCGCGAGCGGGCCGACACCAACCGTCGCGTTGGGGCCGCAGGGTGAGGCGTGGTTCGGCGTCACGGGGACCTTCTGATGCGTCGCGCACTCCTCTGCTCGGTGGCGGTGGTGTTCGCGGTCGGCTGCGTCGACTTCGACGAGGCGCAGCGCAACTGCGAGGCGCTCGGCAAGTGCGTGGCGGGGGCGGGTGGCGGCGCAGCGACGGGCGGCGGCAACGCCAGCGGTGGTGGCGCCGGCGGCGGCTCGATGGGCGGCGGTGGCGGCTCGCAGGGCGGTGGCGGTGGCGCGATGGGCGGCGGCACCGCGACGGGCGGTGGCACCGGCACTGGCGGTGGTGGGAGCGCGACCGGCGGTGGTGGTGGCGTCGACGCGGGCAATCCACTCGAGGTGTCGCCGCTGCAGCTCCCCTTCGGCGGCGTGGAGGTGGGCACCGCGCGCGAGCTGCAGGTCTCGTTGCGCAACGGCGGCAGCGCGACGCTGACGCCGACCTTCGCGCTCACCGACGTGAACGACTTCGGGCTCGACGCGGGCACCTGCGGGCAGCCGCTCGCGGCCGACGCGGGCTGTGAGCTCACGGTGCGCTTCGCGCCGCTCACCCAGCAGAGCTTCTCCGAGCAGCTGGCGATCACCGCTGGCGCCGCGAACGCCTCGGTCAGCCTCCAGGGCTCGGGCATCGCGCCGCAGCCGCACTATTCGGTCACGCCGTCTCCGCTCGCATTCCCGGTGCTCGCCGTGCCGCAGACCGCCGATCGCCAGGTGCGCTTCACGAACACCGGCCAGCTCAACATCATGCTCGGCTCCGCGCGCCTCGACGCCGACGCGGGCACGCCGCTCACGCTCACCGGGGACACCTGCAGCAGCCGCACGCTCGCGCCCGACGCGGGCTGCGATCTCACCGTGCACTTCGCGCCGCTCACGCAGGACCTCTTCGGCGCCACGCTGGTGCTCACCTCGCCCGTGCTCAGCGACGTCTCGGTGCCCGTCACCGCCGAGGGCTTCATTCCCGTGCGGCTCACGGTGCGCGTCGAAGGGTCGCTCGCTGACGCGGGGCAGGTCGAGGGCTTCGACGGCGGGCTCATCTGTGGTGCGCAGTGCGTGGTCGACGGGCGGCGCGGCATGACCGGCCAGCTCACCGCGAGCTTCAGCGGCGCACGGGGTGCGTTCTCGGGCTTCGACGGGGCGGCTGTGGGCTCTCGCCGGGCTGCGCGATCACCGTGAACGCCGACACCACGGTCACCGCGCGCTTCGATCGCTTCAACCGTGCCTTCGTCACCTCGAACAACTTCGACAGCTCGAACCTGGCGGGGGCTGCCAACCGCAACGCGATCTGCGTCGCGCACGCGGCCGACGCGGGGCTCGTGCTTCCCGGCAGCACGTGGTGGGGCCTGGTCAGCGACTCGAGCTTCAGCGTGCTGTCGGCGCTGAACACCGAGGGGAGCCAGGGGTGGCTGCGCCTCGACGGCCAGGTCTTCGCGCGCACCACCAACGACTTCATCGCGGTGGGCGGCGTGCAGGCGCCCATCTTGTTCGATGAGCGTGGCGCCATCTCGACGCGGCAGCTCGCGTGGACCGGCCTCGCGGCTGACGGTGACGCGGGGCTGACCTGCCTCGACTGGACGAGCTTCAACTCCAACGACGACGGCGCGATCGCCGCGGTGGGCTTCTACGTCGATCGCTGGGGCTGGTTGCTGCGCTCGTCGTGTGGCCTCGGGCCGGCGATGGTGTGCCTCGAGGTCGGCGGGCACGCGGCGCTGCCTCCACGCACTCGGCCCGCGGGATCGCGGCTCGCCTTCTTGAGCGGCACGCTGGTGAAGGGCGACGTGTCCGACGCGGTCGCCGACGCGATCTGCAACAGCGAGGCGCAGAGTGACGGTGGCTTCCTGGCCCTGCGCGGGAGCCCGGGCCAGGCGCCGCTGCAGCGCCTCAACCTCGACGGCGGCCCGTGGGTGCGCGCCGATGGCTTCGAGCTGACGATGGCGCCGCTGAGCACGCTGGCGACGGGCGCGTTCACCGTGCCGCTCAACCTGCAGTTCGACGGCGGGACGAACAGCATCGGCGCGTGGACCGGCGCGTCGCTCGGCGTGGCGGCGACGCTGGCGAGCACGTGCAAGGGCTGGACGGCGCAGTTCACCGACGCGGGCACCACGCTCACCGGCGTCGTCGGCTACCCCGCCCAGACGTGGACGGCGGGCTTCAACGCCGGCGGCGAAGACTGCGCGTCGCCGCACGCGCTGTATTGCTTCGAGCGGTGACGTTCAGCTCGGCGCCGGCATCGCGACGAAGAGGTTGGCGACGAAGCGCAGCGCGAGCAGGCCGACCACCAGCGCGCTGAAGACGATCAACGTGCGGCGGTCGCCCCGGTGCTCGGCGGTCGGGCCCATCACCCACCGCCGCGCCATCAACCCCGCGCCGGAGATCATCGCCATCGGCGAGCCCGCGACTCCGCCGAGCACGAGCGTCACGGCGCCGAGCGCGAGCAACTGCGTGCGCGACAGCACCGCCGCGGCGCGCGAGCCGTCGAGCTGCCACACGGGGATGAGGTTGAAGAGGTTGATCTCCGCGATCAACACCGCGGCGCCGGCGAGCCATTCTTGCTTGAGCGCCAGCGCGACGACGAGCGTCACGATGCCCGACACGCCGCCCCACACCGGACCCGAGAGCGCGACGTCGCCGATCGCCGATTCGCTCTTCGGGTAGTGCGCGCCGCGCACGAAGGCGCCGAAGCCGGGCACGAACATCGGCGCGGTCACCGCGATGCCGTAGCGGCGAAACGCGAAGGTGTGTCCCATCTCGTGCACGTAGATGCTGCCGAGCACCACCAAGCCGAGCCCCAGCCCGCTCGAGCCGCCCCACAGCGACGCCGAGAGGAAGAAGGTGAGCAGGGTGGGCAGCTTCGCGAGGCCCAGCAGCAGGAACTTCGCCTTGCCGAGAATCGCGACGACGACCGCGCCGATGCCCGCGAGCCAGCCGCGCTGACCGCCCTTCGACTTGCTGCCCGACGTGCCGGCCTTCGCCTCGAGCGCGGTGATGCGGGCCTTGAGCTGCGTGGCCTGCGTCGCGGTGCGCGGGAGCATCGGTTCCATCTGGCGCAGCTTCTCGAGCGCGCCCACGACGTCGCCGTTCTTCTCGAGCGCGTCGGCCTCGGTGGACAGCTGCGTCAGCTCCGCGGCGAAGAAGAGCGTGAAGCACTTCGGGCACGCGACGAAGTGGAGCGGGGCGGTGGTGCCGCAGCGCGGACAACTGCGGGTGAGCGGCGCGGGCGTCACGTCGGGTCGGTCGGCACCGCAGCGGCGACGGGCGCTTCCGGCGCGGCGGCGACGGGCTCGGGCTGCGGGGGCGCGAGCGTGAAGGGCCCCTCGACGGGAATGACGACCTGCGCGGCTTCGCGCCACGCGCGCCACACGCCGAACCCGAGGATGAGCAGGCCGAGCACGCCCATGTCGCCGGTGAACGGGAGGATGAGCGTGATGAACGGGGCGAGGATCGCCGCGACCACGGTGGGTACGGGCTGATCGCCTTCCTGCATGCCCTTGATGGCGACGGGCACGAACGCTTCCATGCACCACACGTAGGTGAGGACCGCCGCGAGCACCTGGTAGCCGCGGCCACCGCGGTTCTCGCTGCCCTTCATCACCGCGCGGCCGACCATCCACCCGATGAGAATGGTGATCAGCGCGAGCTCGACGTGCGCGAAGTAGATGATCGCGCCGTAGCCGATCGCGCCGAGGAGCCCCGCGCCGCTGCCGAAGAGGAACGCCTTGGTGACGCGCCAGAAGCCGCCTTCGCTCGGGGGCCCGGCCTGCACGGTGGCCGCGCAGTTGCCGCAGATCGTCAGCGGGCCGGCGGTGAAGTACTGGCCGGTGAGCGGGGTCTTGCAGGCCGCGCAGAGCGACGCGGTGGGCTGCTGCTCGAACTGCGCGGTCGAGAAGTCCATCGAGTGGACGACGATGCCACGAGTCTCAGTTCTGCGCGGCGACTTCCTCGGGCGACGAGAGGTAGACCTTCACCACGCGGCGCTGCTCGTCGGTGCCCTTGTCCCACGAGCCGGGCGCCCACTCCGCGCCGAGGATGCTCGAGGGCTTGGCGGCGCCGTCTTTCACCATGCGCACCAGCAGCACGTTCGTCACGCGCGAGCGGGCGAGGCTGCAGTCGACGGGCTCGGGCGCGCCCAACGCCGAGTCGGGGTCGAAGGTCGAGGGGCCGAAGTTCTTGTCGCCGGTCGACTTCTTCACGATCTGGAAGAGGCGCACCATGCAGCGGCTGTCGCTCGTCGCGGTGGCGGCGGGCGCGGGCGCGGGCGTGGCTTCAGCGGCCGGTTCGGCGGGCACGAGCGGCGGCTGGGTGTCGGCGGGCGGCGCGGCGGCGACGATCGGCGCGGGCGCCTGCGTGCCCTGGCGACCCGACGAGCAGTAGACCGGCGTGCCGTCACGGCCGGTGCCCGCGCGCTGGATGTCGGCGAGCACGGCCTCGGCGCCCGGCGTCAGCCCCGCGGAGTCGACGAGGCGGACAACCACCGGCTTCGCGTCGGCGGTCGCGCGCACGTAGACGCTCCCGCGGCGGCACGTGTTGCCGGGCTCGCCGAAGTACGGGTAGCTGAAGTCGAGCGAGACGACCTTCACCGAGAGGGTCGACGGCTCAGCGGCCGTCGCAGAGGCGAGGAGGAGGGCGAGCGCGTGGAGCATGGTCGTTGCGTAAGACCCCGGGGTGGGGGGCAGTGCGCAAACGAGGGACGAAGGCGTAAGGGTCTGAAAATAGACAGGAAGTAGAGGCGAACACTCACCCCGACCCTCTCCCCGCTTCGCAAGGAGAGGGAGGTTATTCTTCGACTCGCGCCGACTTGAACGCGTCGAGCACCGCCTGCGACGCGCGCGACAGGTACTTCCCCTTCCGCACCAGGATGCCGATCGGCCGCGTGAACCCCGGCTCGACGAACGGCTTGGCGATCAGCGACCCGCCCGACACCTCGTACTGCACGCTCGCGAGCGGCAGAATCGACACACCCAACCCCAGCTCGACCGCGCGCTTGATGGTCTCGACGTTGTCCATCTCCATCGTGGTGTTGAGCTCGAGGTTCTTGTCGCGGAACAGCTTGTCGATGCCCTTGCGCGACGGCGCCTCGCGATCGAACGCCACGAAGGGCAGCCCGACCACCGCGTTCATCGACACCTTCCCCTTGGTCGCCAGCGGGTGCGACGGCGGCACTACCAGCGCCAGCCGGTCTTCGCGGAACGGCACCAGGTCGACGCCCGCGCGCGCCTGCGGGTACGCCACGAGACCGAGGTCGGCCGCGCCGAGAATCACGTCGTCGTACACCTGGTCGCTGCGGCGGTAGTTGAGGCGCAGGTTCACGCGCGGGTGCTTGCGCAGCAGCTCCTTCTGAATCGAGTGCAGCTCGTGCAACCCCACCGAGTAGATGCACGAGATGTTGCACGCGCCGCTGATCTCCGACGCCTGCTCGCGGATCTCCTGCTCGACCTCCACGAAGCGCGCGAGGATCTCCTTGCAGCCGCGGAACAACCGCTCACCCGCCGGCGTCGGCGTCACCTGCCGCGCGCTGCGCGACAACAGCCGCTGCTCGTACCGCGTCTCGAGCGTGCGGATCTGCTGGCTGACCGCTGACTGCGTCACGTGGTTGAGCTGCGCCGCTCGCGAGAACGAACCCGTCTCGACCACGTCGACGAACATCTTCAGCGATTCCAGCTGCATATGAGTGAGCCTCCTGAATGGGTGCGCAAGAATTAGCGACGCTGACGTATCAGTGCAAGTGATTCACCTCACTTTGCGCATTATCTGCATGTCCGCATTTCCGCTGGGGAACCCATGACGCTCTGCGGTGTCGGGTCCGGCCATGCACCTCCTGATCATCGCGTTGCTCGCGGCGCCGCCTTCCCCGGTCGAGAAAGGGCAGGCCCGGCTGCCGCTCAAGTCGATGGTGCTCTACGAGAACGGCGTCGGGTACTTCGAGCGGCGCGGCGCGGTGCCCAACGGCCAGGTCGCCGAGATCCCGCTCGAGCCGGGGCAGCTCGATGACGCGCTCAAGTCGCTGGTGGTGATGTCGGCACAGGGCGTCGCGTCGGTGGAGTTCGCGCCGCCACTGTCGGCCGAGGCCGCGCGCGCGATGGCCGGCATGCCCGAGCGCGATCAACAGGCCTCGCTGCCCAACCTCTGCCGCTCGCTCACCGGCGTGGAGGTCGAGGTGAAGCGCGAGGGCGGCGCGGCGGTGAAGGGCCGCGTCATCGAGGTCGCCGAGGAAGCCGTCGACCTGCTCAACAAAGAGGGCCAGCCGCAACCCGAGCCGACGCTGCTCGTGTTCGGCGAAGGCGGCCTGGCGCGCGTGCCGCTGCGCCGCATCGACGCCATTCGTCCGCTCGGCAGCCAGGTCTCGCTCGCGTGGTCTCGCGCGGTCGGGGCGCGCGCGCTGCAACCCGAGCGCGAGCGCCTGGTGGTGCGCGGCGCGTCGGGCGGCGGGCCGGTCGCGGTCGGCTACACCACGGAAGCGCCGGTGTGGCGCACCACGTACCGGCTGGTGATGGGCAAGAAGAGCCAGCGCCTGCAGGGCTTCGCGCTGGTGCACAACGACAGCGACGAGACGTGGGACGGCGTGAAGGTGACGCTCGCCTCGGGCCACCCGACCTCGTTCCTCTTTCCGCTCGCCGGTCCCCGCTACGGCCGCCGCGAGATGCTCGCACCGCAAGATGGCCTCGACACCGCGCCGCAGCTCGCCACGCGGGAAGCGCGGGAGCACCTCCGCGGAGAGGGCGAGTGGGTCGGCGTCGGCATGACCGGCGTCGGCTCGGGCGGCGGCGGCTATGGCATGGGCACGCTCGGCGCGGGCGCGGTGGGCACCGTCGGTCACGGCAGCGGGGTCGGCACGATGGGCGTGACGTCGACCATTCTCGAAGACGGCCCCACGCCGCTCGAGCCGGCCGCGGTCAGCGAGGCGGGCGACCTCTTCCTCTACTCGGTGAAGGAACCGGTGGTGCTCGGCGCGCGCAAGTCGGCGCTGCTGCCCATCGTCGATGGCGCGACGAAGGCCGAGCGCGTGACCGTGCTCGACGGAGAAGGGCGCGTCGCGACGGGCGTGCGCCTCGAGAACACCACCGCGCTCACGCTCGAGGGAGGCACGTTGAGCGTCTTCACCGACGGCGCGTACACCGGCGAGACGCAGATCGATCGCGTGAAGCCGGGCGAGGTGCGCGTGCTGCGCCACGGCGAAGATCTCGATCTCGAGGTGAGCCGCTCGACGTCGCGCGAAGAGGGCGACCCGCGCAAGGCGAAGCTCACCGGCAACGCGGGCGGGCGCGTGCTCGAGCTGACCCGCGTCGATCGCCTCGTGCACCGCATCGACTTCACCTCGCGCACCGACGCACCGCGCGTGGTGCTGGTCGAGCTGTCCGAGCAGAAGTACCGCGTGGTCGCGGGTGGCACCGAAGACATCCGCTCGCCGGGGCAGCCGCGCTACGGGCGCATCAGCATCGCGCCGCGCGCCTCGGAGACGGTCGACCTGATGGAAGAGGGCGCGGTCATCGAGCGCATCCCTGCTGACCAGCTCTCGAGCGCGCGCCTCGAGGCGCTGCTCGCGCGCAAGGCGCCGGAGGACGTGAAGGCGCTGCTGGTCAGCTTGAAGGGCGAGATTCAGAAAGCCGAAGCGGCGCGCGATCGCGTGGCGCTGCTCGACGCGAAGATCCGCGAGACCGAGGGCGACATCGCGCGCACGCGTGACAACCTGGCGGCGGTCGGCAAGGCGCAGAGCGGGGACGCGGCGAAGAAGCTCGGCGCGAAGCTGCTGCAGCTCGAAGACGCGCTCGCGTCGCTGCGGAAGGAACGCGAGGCGAGCGGGGCGCAGGCGTCGAACATCCGCCGCACGCTGCTGCTGCCGGAGATCAAGGTCACGTCACGCTGACGGAGTCGACGGAGTTCCCTCTCCTCTTCAGAGGAGAGGGTCAGGGTGAGGAGAAAACCGTCGAAGCGCCAACGCCGGGGTTCTCCTCCTCACCCGATGGCTCACATCGCCCACTCGAGCCGCACCGTCGCGGTGATGTACTGGTCCGACGCAGTCTTCGCGTAGAACGTCGCATCATCGGCGGCGTTGAGCGTGATGAAGAAGCGCTGCCACTCGACGCCGCCGCGCATGCGCAAATGCGGCGCGATCTGCGCCGACAGCCCACCACCCGCGTCGATCGCGATCGCCGTCGCCGCCGGGAAGTACCGCGCGCTGCCGAGCTCGCCCTTGCCCGAGACGGCCATGAACCCACCGAGCGCGTCGATCTCGAACGTCCCGAAGATGCGCAGCCGCAGCCCGAGCCCGCCACGGAACCCGTTGAACAGCACGTCGGGGATGTTGGGCCGCGCGCTGCCGTCGTTGATGGCGTTGTACGAGGTGGTGAGCTCCTCGCGCGCGTAGCCGAGGTGCGCGTGCAGCGCGAAGCGATCGCCGATCGGCAGCCGCACCAGCGCGCCGAACTTGAGGCGCGCGGCGGAGTGCGCGAACCGCGATTCCTGCACGCGCGACACCATGCCCATGCCCCAGTCGCCGGTGAAGAACGCGCCGATGTTGGCGAGGAAGTTCGAGGTGAAGTGCGCGCCCGGGTACCAGCTCGCGTCGACCGAGATGTCGCCTGAGAAGGGCTGGTTGGCCGTCGCGAGCGCCGGGCTCGGGTTGCCCTGCCATTGGAAGCTGCGGTTGAAGCCGCCGACGCCGACGCCGAGCCGCACCGCGACGAGGTTGCCGCCACCGCCGCCGATCGAGCTCGCCATCGGCTCCGACGGCTCCTTCTTCGGCTCTTCCTTGCGCGGCTCTTCCTTCTTCGGCTCCTCTTTCTTCGGAGCCTCCTTCTTCGGCTCTTCCTTGCGCGGCTCTTCCTTCTTCGGCTCCTCTTTCTTCGGTTCTTCCTTCTTCGGCTCTTCCTTGACGGGCTCGGGTTCCTTCACGGCCGCGCCGGGCGCCTTGCCCTGGCCGATCGCGAACACCAGCGCCGCGAGCTCGCTCTTCGGCATCGCCCTGGGCAGCTTCTTCACCGTGCCCTTCACGCTCACCGTGTCGAGCGGCGTGCCGTCGTGACCGCTCAGCACCTGCAACGTGAGGAACGCGCCGCCCTGGCTGCAGAGCACCAGCGCGATGGCCTTGTTCGGTGCGGTGACGTCACGCACTTCCTTCGCCGTCGGCATCGCGGACACCGGCGACGAGGCGATCGTGACCGCGTACTTCTTCGACAGCTCCTTGCTCACGAACTTCGTGATGGGCTGTGGGCCACTCAAGACGACCGACGGCTTGGCGACGGCGACAGCGGAGCCAAGGGCGAGCGTGACGAGCCAGAGACGCATGCGCGCATTCTGACACCACCCCGCGGAAGATCGCGAAGGTTTGACTTCAGCGAATCTCGCCCATCCGCCCTTCCTGGAAGTCGCGCGCGGCCTCTTCGAGCTCGTGCCACTCGTTCATCACGAACGGGCCCCACCGCACCATCGGCTCCTTCAGCGGAGCGCCAGCGAGCAACAGCAAGTCGGTGGGCTCGTCAGCGCGCAGCGTGAGCGCGTCGCCCTCGCCGAGCAGGGCCATGAAGCCGTCCTTTACCTCGCGCGCGTCGGTGCCGACCTTCGCCGCGCCGCGGAAGACGTAGACCAGCGCGGTGAGCGACGGGGCGAGCGGGAGCTCCACGTTGGCCCCGGGCTCCAGCGTCCAGTGTTGGTACACGATGGGCGTGCGCGTCTCGATGACCGCCTTCGCGCCGAGCGCCTCGCCCGCCACCACCTTCACCCGCGCCTTGCCGTCGGGCGTGCTCGCGGTGGGCAACTTCGCCGAAGGAATCTCCTGGTACCGCGGCGCGATGAACTTGTCGGCGCGCGGGAGGTTCACCCAGATCTGGAAACCGTGCATGCGGCCGCCGGTGCGCTGCATCCGCTCCGAAGGCATCTCGGCGTGCACCACCCCGCGCCCTGCGGTCATCCACTGCACGTCGCCCTGGCCGATGAAGCCCCGGTGGCCCGCGGAGTCGGCGTGCTGCGCCTCGCCCTCGAGCACGTAGGTCACCGTCTCGAAGCCCCGGTGCGGATGATCGGGCGCGCCCACCGCTTCGCCGGCCGGGTAGTCGACCGGCCCCATCTCGTCGAGCAGCAGGAACGGGTCGACCTGCGGCAGCCCGGGTGACGGGAAGGGGCGGCGAACGACGAAGCCGCCACCTTCGAGCTGGCGGTGGCTGGCGACGAGGCGGCTGACTTCGCGGTTCTTCATGGCCCTGTTCTCACCACGGGACCTCGCCCGCGCAAGTGTCAGCCATGTCACCAGGGCACACGCGCGTGCGCGCCGCCCTCAGATCAGCGTGTGCATCTCGGGGAAGCGCTCTTTGACCGCGAACTCCGTGAGGCCACCCGTCGCCGGGCCGACCATCACCTCGGCGCCGAGCAGCGTGGTGGCGTCGACCTTCAGGCGATCGCCCAGCAGGTCGTGCACCTGCGCCCGCGTGTCGAGGCGATCGACGCCCAGCCGCCGGCCGCGCGTGCAGAGAATCAGGGTCAGCACCACCAGCGCGCCGCCGTCGTCGGGCCGCGCGATGCGCCCGCGGAAGTCAGCGACCGCGTTGTTGAAGCTGCTCTGCGCGCCGGGGAGATCCGCGAGGTCCTTCTCGCCGTACCCGAAGTGCCGCCACTGCGGCTCGACGCCGAGCAGTGCCCGCGCCGCGCGTTGACCCATCTCGACGCGCATGCCCACCGGGTCGGTCGCGGTGAACGGCGCGTTGAGCACCGACTCGACCTGTGGCCGGAAGTAGCCGTCGAACGCGAGCGCGATGACCGAGAGGTGGAACGCGGCGTCGGGCGGCGCGACCGGCGGCGGGGGCGTGTACTGCTGCTGCTGGCCCTGCTGCTGGTACTGCACCGGCGTGCTGGCCTTGTTGCGGAACATCGAGATCAACACCGCCACGAAGGCGATGCCGAAGAGCACGCAGCAACAGCTGCCCATCATCGCCGCGCCCAGCATCTGGTCGGGGGTCGCTTGTTCGTTCATGGAGCCTCGATGGTGCGCAACGTCGCGTCGGTGAGAATGTCGAACAGCCGCTCGCCCTCTTCGGCGGTCGCCTCGGCGGGCGCTCCGAAGTACGCGTCGGGGCCGCCGGCCTGCAAGAAGTCCTTCGCGCCCGCCTTGATGGCGCCGGGGAGATCGATCTCCAGGGTCGGCAGCCGCTTGCGCTGCTCTTCGTCGACGAGCGCGGGCGCGGCGGCGAGCATCAGCGACGTCTCGTAGCGGCCGGCGTGACTGCCGCCGTGCATGAACTCGTGCCCGAGCAGCGGCCCGGTCGGCGCGCGGCGGTGATCGACCACCCGCACCTGCACTTCGGGAAACGCCGCCTGCGCCGCCTTGCCCGCGTCGTGCACCACGCGGAAGTGCGCCGGCTCGAGGTGGTGGTTGACCACCGCGATGGTCTTGAAGCCGGCGTGCGCGATGCCGCTCAGCACGCCCACCAGCAGCTGCTTCGCGGTCTCGGCCGGCAGCGTCACCGTGCCCGCGAACGGCGCCGCGAAGTCCGTCAGGCCGTACGCCACCGCGGGGAACATCACCGCCTCGCGCGCGAGCTTCTTCGCGACGCGCCGGCAGACCTCCTCGGCGATGACCACGTCGACCGACAGCGGCAGGTGCGGGCCATGCGCCTCGGTCGAGCCCACCGGCAGCAACGCCACCGCGCCGCCCGCCGCGAGCGCCTTCGTCTTCGGCCAGCTGAGGCCCTTCGCGTCGTGGAGCATCAGCCGCGCAGCTCCGTCTTGAGCACCTTGCCGCGATCACTCCGCGGCAGCGCGTCGAGGAACTTCACCTGGCGCGGCGCCTTGTAGGGCTCCAACTTCCCGCGCACGTGCGCCTTGATGCTCTCGGCCAGCTCGTCGCTCGCCGCGTGGCCCGCGTTCAACGCCACGAAGGCGCGCGGCTTGTCGAGGCCGTCGGCGTCCTTGAAGGCCACCACCGCCGCCTCGCGCACCGCGGGGTGCTGGAGCAGCACGTTCTCGACCTCGACCGGCGAGAGCCACTTGCCGCTCACCTTGAGCATGTCGTCGCCGCGGCCACAGAAATAGAAGTAGCCCTCTTCGCTCTGCTGGAACTTGTCGGCCGACACGCACCAGTCGCCGCGGAAGGTGGTCTTCGACTTGTCGTGCTGCTGCCAGTACTCGAGCGCCATCGAGTCGCCGCGCACCCACAGCGTGCCCACCTCGCCGCGCGGCAGCTCGAGGCCGCGCTCGTCGCACACCTTCGCCTCGTAGCCCTCGACCACCTTGCCCAGCGAGCCGAGCTTCACGTCGTTCAGGCGGTTGGTGATGAAGATGTGGAACATCTCGGCGCTGCCGATGCCGTCGAGAATCTCGACGGCCGTGCGCTGCTTCCACCGCTGGTAGAGCTCGGCCGGCAACGCCTCGCCCGCGCTGATGCACACGCGCAGCGACGAGAAGTCAGCGTCCTTCAACGCCGGTGAGTTCAAGATGCCGTTGAGCGCCGTCGGCACCGCGGTGAACACGGTCGGCCGGTGCGTCTTGAGCACCTCGAAGAACTTCTCGGGCGTGGCCTTCTCCTTGAACAGCGCCGTCGCGCCGCCCGCCAGCAGCGGGAAGAGGAGGTTGGTGCCCAGCGCGTAGCCGAACGCGAGCCGCGGCACCGAGACCCCGATGTCCTTCTCGGAATACTGGAGCACCGGCAGCCCGTACGTGAGCGCGTTGAAGACGAAGTCGTGCTGCTTGTGCACCGCGCCCTTGGGGAAGCCCGTCGAGCCGCTGGTGTAGAGCCACACGCAGGTGTCGTCGCGGTGCGTGTCGGCGATGGCCGGGTCGGGCTTCACCTTCTGGACCTCAGCGTCGTAGTCGAGGTGCGCGCCCGCGTTGCCGCCCGCGACCAGCACGTGCTTCAAGAAGGGCAGGTTGGCGCGCACCGAGGCGATGGTGGCGGCGGTCTCGGCGTCGGTGACCACCACCTTCGCGCGCGTGTAGTTCAAGTAGTACGTGACCTCGTCGGGCTTCTGGCCGGGGTTCACCGCGCTCACCACGCCGCCACACTGCACCGCGCCGAACCACGCCGAGGCGAACTGCGGCACGTCGCCGAGCATCAGCAACACGCGCTGCTCGAGCTCGAGCCCCAGGCCCTTGTAGAGCGCCGCGGTGCGGTTGGTGGCGTCGGCGAGCTGCCCGTACGTGATGCGCTGCTGCTCGAAGTAGATGGCGACGCGGTCGGGGTGCTGCGCGGCGCGCTCGTGCAGGAAGACCTGCGCGAGGTTCAACTTCTCGGGGAGTTGGTGCGGGTTCAGCTCTCTCACGGGGCCGAGAGGTTCGCCTACTTCGGCTTGCGCGCGAAGAAGAACAGCCCGCCGCCGATGCACACCAGGCCGAGCGACGCGAGCGCCTGCAAGCGGGCCAGCTCGCGGCCGGTCTCCTGGTCGAATGCGCACTGCTCGGTGCCGGGGAAGTCACAGTCGACGGTCGCGCTCTGCAGCGAGAAGACGCCCATCACCACCGCGCACACCACCAGCGCGGCGATGAGCCCCCACACCAGCGCGCGAGTCGCGTTCGGTTGCTGCGCCATGGTGCGCCAGACACTAGCGTCCCTCGCCATGCGCATCCTCTACGGAGTCGTCGGCGAAGGCATGGGGCACGCCACCCGCTCGCGCGTGGTGCTCGAGCACCTGGTGAACGCGGGCCACGACGTGCACATCGTCGTCTCGGGCCGCGCGCGCGACTACCTCGCCAAGCGCTTCGAGAACGTCCACAAGATCTGGGGCTTCACCATCGAGTACGAGGGGAACTCGGTGAAGAAGTGGCAGACGGTGCTGCAGAACCTCAAGGGCGCCATCACCGGCTGGCCGCAGAACGTGAAGAAGTACTTCGAGCTGGTCGACGAGTTCAAACCCGACGTCGTGATCAGCGACTTCGAGTCGTTCAGCTACCTCTTCGCGCGCAACCACTTCATCCCCTGCATCAGCATCGACAACATGCAGATCATCAACCGGTGCAAGCACGAGCCCGCGTTGATCGGCCGCTACGAAGATCAGTTCGAGCTGACCAAGGGCATCGTGAAGTCGAAGGTGCCCGGCTGCTTCCACTACCTGATCACCACGTTCTTCTACCCGCCGGTGCGGAAGGAACGCACCACGCTGGTGCCGAGCATCTTGCGGCCGGAGATCTTGAACGCGAAGAGCGAGCCCGGCGGCCACCTGCTCGTGTACCAGACGATGACGGCCAACACGGCGCTCATCGACGAGCTCAAGAAGTCGGGCCTCGAGTGCCGCATCTACGGCTTCAAGCGCGACATCACGAGCGACGTGCGCGAGGGCAACGTCATCTTCAAGCCGTTCAGCGAGGCGGGCTTCATCGACGACCTGCGCACCTGCCGCGGCGTGGTGGGCGGCGGTGGCTACACGCTGATGAGCGAGGCGGTGTACCTGAAGAAGCCCATGCTCTCGGTGCCCATCGGCGGGCAGTTCGAGCAGGTGATGAACGCGCTCTACCTGCAGCAGCTCAACTACGGGCTCCACGCCGAGGCGCTCAACGGCCAGGTGCTCGGGGAGTTCCTCGAGAAGGTCGACGGGTGCGCGAAGTCGCTGCAGGGCTACGTGCAGAACGGCAACACCGTGCTGCTCGACAAGCTCGATCAGCTGCTGGTCGAGGCGAAGGATCGCGCCGGCCAGCAGTGGGACGAGAACACCGTCACCTGAAGAAGGTTCACTCGAAGGGCTGCGGCGTCACGCCGTTCTTCCGCAGCGCGCCGATCGGCAGCACCGTCACCTCGTTCTGCGAGTCGGCCTCTTCGAATTCCTTCTTCGCGACGAGCAGCGCCTGCTCGTACTCGCCGTCGTGGGTCATCGTCGTCTCGAGGAAGAAGTGCGTGGTGGCGCTGACGCCGTCCTTCGCCGACGCCTTCCAGCCGACGAACGCGTGCCCGGGCACGAAGATGATCTCCGGCTGCAGCCCGATCGACTCGAGCAGCGACGCGTAGAGCAGCGAGCCCTCGAGGCACTGCGCGTTGGTCGACGCCAGCACCTCGCTCGGCAGCCGCGTGCGCTGACCGAACCCGAGGCCCGACATCACGTTGGGGTCCATCACGTACGAGACGCCCTCGGCCTTGAGCGTGTCGAACAGCGCCTTCACCTGCGGCAGCGTCGCCGACTGCTCCCCCGAGAAGGTCTCGCCGGGCGCGTTGGCCTTCGCCTTGGTCAAGAACGCCTCCACGGCCTTCGCGTTCGGCGTCACCCACGCGCCGACGTAGCTGAAGCGCTTCACGCGCTTTTCCTTGTCGACCGCGGCCGACATCGGGAGGAAGTCGCGCGGCTCGACCGACACCTCGCGCGTCTCCTGCAGCACCACTGACTCCTTCGCGTCGCTGCCGATGCTCGTCACCTTGAGCTCGAGCGAGACGTTCTTCGTCGCGCGCACCGAGGTGGCGTCGAAGTTCGCGAGCAGCGGCGGCGTCAGCTCGACCACCGCTTCCTTGCCCTTGCGCAGCGAGACCGTCTTGGTGGCGGTGCTGGTGATGCCGCTCAAGCCCGCCTCGACGCGCACCTGGCGATCGTCGCCGAGGTTGGTGAGCACCACCTTCACGGGCGCGTTGAGGCCCTCGAGCTTGCCGGTCAGGTGGTACACGCCGAGCGCGACGTGGGTCGCGTATTCCGGCTCGACCACCAGCTTCCACGTCTTGGCCGGCACCAGCGCCTGCTCGAGGCCCTCGATGGCCTCCTTGTCGCTGTTGTTGAGCTCCATCATCAGCGTCGACAGCTCGATGAGGTCGAACTCACCGGTGTGGAGGTACACGCGCGAGAGGTACTTGTGCGCGCGGCCGGAGACCGCTTCCTTGTCCTTGTCGGGCATCTTCGCCGACAGCTCGTCGGCCTTCGTCGCGTACTCCTTGCACTTCTCCCAGTTGCGAATGCGGCAGTACGCCTTCGCGCCCGAGAGGTGGAGGTCGGGATCGTCGGGGAAGCCCTCGAGCGCCTTGTTGAGCAGCTCGATCGCGTCGTCGTTCGCGCCCAGCCCGAGCAGCGCGCGCACGAAGAGCTCGAGGTGCGGGTTTTTCTTGTCGGCCTTCGCGATGAGCGCCGCGAGGTCGGCCTCGAGCACGTAGTACTTCTGCTTCTCGGCACAGCGCGCGAGCGCCAGGTACGCCGCCGCGTCGGCCTTCACCTCGTCGAGCGTCGGGTCGGCGCGGGTGAGATCGAACCGCGCGGTGGGGTTGATCAGGTCTTCGCACTTGCCCTTGCTCGAGAGCTTGAGGCGCTTGTTCCACCCGGCCTTCGCGGCGTCGTCGGCGGCTTCGATGGCCGGAGGCGGCGGGCCCTTGCCCTTCTTTGGCGGCTTGGCGATCGAGAGAGACGACGAGACCACGAGCAGCGCGGCGAGCGGCAGCGAGAGTTTCATGGCGGCGAAATCTACGTGAACGCCTCTTCAGATGGTGCCGCGAAGACGTCGCCGGGTGTATCGATCGCGCATGGCGACGCGGCGGAAGGACTCTGACCTCGACGTGGTCCAGGCCGACGGACCCGGCCCCAGCGTGGTGATTCCCTACCCGGGCTCGACGTTGCCGAGCTCGCCGCTGGCGGTGACTCCCGTGGCTGCGAAGCAGCTCGATGAGCTCGAAGAAGACGACGCCGACGAAGACGAGGCGGACGAAGACGAGACCGAAGACGAAGCCGACGAAGACGAAGACTCTGATGAGGTGGAGTCACGCACGCCCGCCAGGGCCTTCATGCAGCCGTTCACGCCGTCGCCTGCGCTCGCAGCCATCGTCGGCTCCGACCCGCTGACCCGCGTCGAGATGACGAAGCGCGTCTGGTCCTACATCGCGAAGAACAAGCTGCAAGACCCGCAGAACAAGCGCTTCATCCGCCTGGATGCCGCGCTCAAGGCCATCTTCGGTGACCAGGACCGCATCAACATGTTCGAGATGACGGTCGCGCTGAACCGCCACCTCACCTGACGTCGACGCTGCAGCTCAACGGCGCAGTGACGGACTCGGCGGAGGCGGCGGCACCAGCGCCTGCTCGGCGACCCACACCCTCGGGAAGTGCACCAGCAGCCGCATCGCGGTCTCCTGGCTCAGCGACACCAGCGAGTCTGGTGCGACCCGCTTCTCCTGCGGCCCATCGTGAACGATCTGCTCGACCTGGCTCTGGTTACGAAGAATCAAGGTTGTCTCCCAGGTGGTTGCTGCCACTGCCCTTCACGTCATGCGTTCAGTCCCCGCTCAGGGCCCTGGCGATCACGTCGACCAGCTGGCGCAGGAAACGCAGGATCGCGCCCCACACCGTGCCGTCTCCGCGGTCCTCCACCAGGGAATTGGCCGCCGCGGCCTTCGGCGTGCCGAGGGCGTTGCTGGCGAACTCCACCTCCTGGCCTTCGCCCACCTCGGTGCTCTCGCCGCCGCCGCGCACCATCACCTTGCCCTGGTGCACCGCGATCAACGTGCCGCTGGGCCGCTCTTCGACGATGAACACGCCGGCGGTGTCCTGCACCACGCGCACGGCCTCGGTGCGCACCACCAGCGGCGCCTTCGCGTCCTTCACCTGCAGGCGCACGCGGCCGCTCGAGAGCTCGAGCTCGCTGGCCGACACCACCTTCACCTGCGTCGACGCGCGCAACAGCACGCCGCGCTTCGTCTCGCCGTCGCGCAGCAGCAGCGCGCTGTCGTCCTTCTCGGTGCTCACCACCGCGCGCGAGAGCAACACCGTGTCGCGCTGCGCCGGCGCGCCGTCGACCAGCAGGCCCTTGCCCGCCTGCAGCACCACGCCGACCTGCGCGCGCGGCCACAGCACGATCACCGCCAACGCGGCTGCCACCAGTGACAGCCCGGCGACCAGCGGCCGCCAGTCGAAGATCGAAGGAGACGCGGGCACCGGCTTCACCAGCCGCAGCGCCCGGCTCGCCGCGCGCTCCAGCTCACCCGGCGCGAGGCCACCACGCGCGGCGCGCAGCACCTCGAGCCCGCGGTCGTACTCGGCGCGGCACGCCTCGCAGCTGCGGAGGTGCGCGCGCAGCGCCTCGTCGTCGGCCGGCGAGAGCACGCGCCCGGTGAGCACCTCTTCGATCCATCGCGTCGGGTGGCTCACGACTGTCTCCTCCGCTCCACCAGCTCGAGCAGCGGCCCGTGGCGCTGCAGCAGCTTGAGCAACACCGACTTGAGGTACTTGGTGCGCAGCCGCGAGAGCCGCAGCGCCACGCGCGCCTCTTCCCAGTCACGGCCCTCGAGGAACACCGCGCGGAAGTACGGCCGGTACGCGGGCTTCAACTTCTCTTCGAAGCGCAGCAGCAGCTGCTGCAGCTCACCCTCGAGCACCACCTGGGGCCCGAGCGCCTCTTCTTCGCCGCCCACCTCTTCCGTCAGCTCGATGGTCTGCCCGGGCCGGCGCTGGCGCGCGAGATCGAGCATGCGGTTGCGCGAGGTGGTCACGATCCACCCCGGCACCGATTCGGCGCGCAGCGGATCGACGGCATCGAGGTGTGCGTAGAGGTGCGCGAAGGCCTCCTGCACCGCGTCTTCCTGCTCGGCGGCGCTCTGGAAGAACTGCATGGCCATGCGTCTCACCCTGGGCAGAAAAGCCCGCACCAGTGCCTCGAAGGCTGCAGCGTCACGCTGCCGCAGCGCCCGGACGAACTGCGTGTCGAGCGAGAGCACCTGCGCTGAGTACGGAGGCCCCACCATGCGGGAGAAAAAAAGAATTCAGCCGAGCAGGTGACGGGCGATCACCAGCCGCTGCACCTCGCTGGCGCCCTCGTAGATGCGCAGCGCGCGCACGTCGCGGTAGAGCCGCTCGACCGCCGCGCCCTTCACCACGCCGTTGCCGCCGTGCACCTGCAGGCAGCGATCGATGATGCGCTGCGCGGCCTCGGTGCTGAACAGCTTGGCCACCGCCGCCTCGTACGTGACGCGCGCCTGGCCCTGGTCCTTGGTGAGCGCCGCCTGGTGCACCAGCAGCCGCGAGGCCTCGAGCTCGACCGCGCTGTCGGCCAGCAACGCCTGCACCGCCGAGAGCTCCGAGAGCGGGGCGCCGAACTGCTTGCGCGTCTTGGAATAGGTGAGCGCCTCGTCGAGCGCGCGCCGCGCCATGCCCACCGCCGCCGCGCCCACCGTGCTGCGGAAGACGTCGAGCGTCGAGAGCGCGAGCTTCATGCCCTGGCCCTCGCCGCCGAGCATCGCCTCGCCCGGCACCTGCACGTCGGTCAGCTGCAGCTCGCCGATGGGGTGCTCGCCCATCAGCTCCATCTGCTTGCTCACCTTGAAGCCCGGCGTCTCGGCCGGCACCACGAAGGCGCTGATGCCCTTCGGCCCCGGGCCGGTGCGCGCGAACACCGTGTAGTGCGTCGCCACGCCCGCGTTGCTGATGAACTTCTTGGCGCCGTTCAACTTCCAGCCGGTGCCGCTCTCCTCGGCGCGCGTGCTCAGGCTCGCGACGTCGCTGCCCGCGTCGGCCTCGGTCAGCGCGAACGCAAAGAGCACCTCGCCCTTCGCGACCTTCGGCAACAGCTGCTGCTTGAGCGCGTCGGATCCCGCGAGCACCACCGGGTGGCTGCCCAGGCCCTGCACCGCGAAGAGCGAGTCGGCGGCGGCGTTGCGGTACGCCATCTCTTCGCGCAGCACGCAGATCGGCAGCACCTCGACCTTCTCGGTCATGCCGCCGAACGAGCCGGGCACGAGGTACGGGTAGAAGCCCAGTCGCGCGACCTCGTCACGCAGCTGCGCGTCGGGCATCGGGCCGTGCGGCTCGAGCGAGGTGAACGCCGCGCGCGCCCGGGCGCGCAGCTCGAGGTGGGTCGGCAGCAAGAACGTCGCGGACATGTCGTCTCACTTCCCCTGGAAGCGGGCAGGGCGCTTGTTCGAGAACGCGTCGTACGCCTCGCGGAAGTCCTGCGTCTGCATGCAGACCGCCTGCGCGCGCGCCTCGTTCTCGAGCGCGTTCCACAGGTCCATGCTCATCTCGCCGTTGAGCAGTTCCTTGGTCATGCCCAGCGCGAAGGTCGGGCCGCTCGCCAACCGCTGCGCGAGCGCCATGCCTTCCTCGAGCACCTTCTCGGGAGCGACGACCTTGTTGAACAGGCCGTACTTCTCGGCGGTCGGCGCGTCGATCACGTCGCCGAGCATCAACAGCTCGGTCGCGCGCGAGAGCCCGACGACGCGCGGGAGCAGGAACGCCGCGCCCATGTCGGCGCCCGCCAGCCCCACCTTGGTGAAGAGGAACGCGATCTTCGCCTTCTCGCTCGCCACGCGCAGGTCCGACGCCAGCGCGATGACCGCGCCCGCGCCCGCCGCCGTGCCGTTGAGCGCCGCGACCACCGGCTTCTTGAGCGCACGGATGTTCTTGATCAGGTCGCACGTCATGCGCGTGAACTCGACCAGCCCCGGCATGTCGCGCGAGAAGAGCTCCTTGATGATGTCGTGCTGATCGCCGCCCGAACAGAAGCCGCGGCCCTCGCCGGTGATGACCACCGCGCGCACGTCACGCTCGCGCTCGAGCGCCGCCATGAGGTCGGTCAGCTCGCGGTACACCGCGAAGGTGAGGGAATTGAGCGTGTCGGGGCGCGTGAAGGTCACCACGCCCACCTGGTCCTTCACCTCGAAACGAAACGACGTCGGCTTCTGCATTTCAGGCTTTCTTGCACGCGTGGCCGAGCTGGTCACCGCATCCGCCTCCACCGGCATGAAGCAACTGCGCCCATGGAGGCGATGCGGCACCAGCTCGTCCGCGCTCGGTTAGAGCACTGCGGTGGCTTCGATCTCCACGCGCGCCAGGTCTTCGACCAGCGCGCTCACCTGCACCAGCGCCATCGCCGGGTAGTGGCGGCCGAAGTGCTTGCGCCAGCTCGCGCCGAGCTCCTTGAGCGCGCCCAGGTATTCCTTCTTGTCGCAGACGTAGATCGTCAGCCGGCACACGCTCTCGGGGCGGCCACCGGCGGTGCGCACCACCTCGAGCACGTTGCCCAGCGCCGCGTCGAACTGCGCCGCGAAGCCTTCGGGGAACTTCGGCGTGGTGCTCTTCGGGTCCCAGCCGATCTGACCGCCCACGAAGAGCGTGCGGCCCTGCGCCACGATGCCGTTGCTGTAGCCGCGCGGCACGGCCCAGCCGTCGGGTTGAATGACCTGGCTCACGTCGTCTCTCCTCCGTCGATGACGTAGTCGGCGCCGGTGATGGCGGCGGCCCCGTCGTTGGCCCCCAGGAACCAGGTGAGCTCCGCGACCTCCTCGGGCTTCACCGCGCGCTTGAGCGGGTTCATCTGCACCAGCGCGTCCTTCGCCTCGGCCGTGCTGCGGCCGGTGGTCTGCGAGATCTTCTCGATGCTCGCGCTCAGCATGTCCGTCTCGGTCCACCCCGGGCACACCGCGTTCACCGTCACGCCGCGCGGCGCGAGCTCGAGCGCCAGCGAGCGGGTCAGCCCCAGCAGCGCGTGCTTCGACGCGCAGTACGCCGACGTGTAGCGGAAGCCCTTCTTCGCCGCGGTGCTCGCGATGTTGATGATGCGCCCGTGCCCGGCCTTCACCATCGCGCCCGACAGCTCGCGGCAGAGCAGGAACGGCGTCGTGACGTTCACCATCATGATGCGCGCAAAGTCGTCGGTGGTCGTCTTGTGCAGCGGCGCCGAGAGCGCGATGCCCGCGTTGTTCACCAGGCACGCGAGGTGGCCCGCGTCGGTGGTGAGCCTCTTCGCGGCTTCCAGCACCGAGCCCTCGCTCGTCGCGTCGAACGGCACGAAGTGCACGTCGCCCAGCGACTTCAAGGGCTCGATGGCCTCGGCCTTGCGCGCGAGCGCCCACACGCGCCAGCCCGACGCGAGGAACTTCTGGGCGATGGCCTTGCCGATGCCCCGGCCGGCGCCCGTCACGGCGACCTGTTTCACGGTCATGGCAGGGCGCGTAGCACGAAGAGAGTGGTACGAAAGCTGTCGTGCGAAGCGTGCTCCTGGTCCTCGTCGTGGTGTGCAGCGCCTGTGGTCCCCTGACGGCTGGCAAAGACGCTGGCGCGGGCGGTGGTGGTGGCTCTCTCTTCACCGGCGGCGGCGGCGCGACCGGAGGCGGCGCGACGGGTGGTGGCACGTCGACGGGCGGCGGCAGCGCGACCGGCGGTGGCAGCGCGACCGGCGGCGGCAGCGCGACCGGCGGCGGCAGCGCGACGGGCGGCGGCGGCGCGACGGGCGGCGGCGGAGGCACGACGGGCGGCGGTGGCGGCACCGGCCCGCTGCGTTGGGCGAGCCTCAGCCTCGGCGGCGTCACTGGCAGCGGCCCGATCATCGCGATCTCCGGCACCGCGACCGACCTCTACGCCCTGCAGGACAACGGCAACCTCTACCATTCCACCGGCGGCGCGTTCTCGCTGCAGGTGCAGTTCACCGGCGGCGTGAAAGACCTCCACGTCGAGGGCTCGCTCATCGTGGTGCTGCAGTACCGCGCGATTCGCTGGTGCTCGAGCAACTGCACTTCGACCGCCGCGTTCTCGATGATCGATCTCGTCTCGCCCGGGCTCGACAGCGAAGCCACCTGCGGCGCCGGCGCGTCGACCATCGCGGTCATCGTCAGCGACGTGAACTCCAACGGCCAGCTCTACGAGTGGAACGGCTCGACCTTCACGCGCACCAACAACAACCTCGGGCTGCACTACCCGCGCTCGTGCTGGTACGCGCAGGGCAAGCTCTTCGTCGGCGGTGAGAACAAGGTGATCGTCGTCGACCAGGGCGCGGCGACGCCCGAGACGCTCTACGCGATGGGGAGCACCACGCTGTACGGCGGCTTCGGCGCGCCCGACGCGGTGTGGGTCACGGGGCAGGGCGGCGCGTTGCAACGGCGCGTGGCCGGCACGTGGACCGAGGTGACGACCGGCTCGACGCAGACCCTGTGGACCGTCGGAGGCCCCTCGGCCAACGAGATCTACGTCTTCGGCTACTACACCAGCCCGCAAGGCAACGGCTTCAAGTGGAACGGCAGCGCGCTCTCGCCCACGGGCGATCTCCTCCCGGGCGCGGGCGCGCAGTCGACCATCGAGTGCAGCCTCGTGACCGGCCCCGACGAGATGTACGCGGGCGGGTCGAACCAGAGCGGGCCGATCGTCGTGCGGGGTCGCCGATGAGAATGGCGTGCGTGGTGGCGGCGGTGCTCGTCGCGGCGTGCGGGCCGCTGACGCCTGGCCAGAAAGACGCGGGCACCGGCGGCGGCGGGGGTGGTGCCACGGGTGGCGGCAGCGCGACCGGCGGCGGCACGGCGACTGGCGGCGGTAGCGCGACGGGCGGCGGTGGTAGCGCGACCGGTGGCGGTAGCGCGACCGGCGGCGGCGGCGCGACAGGCGGCGGTGGCGCGACCGGCGGTGGCGGCGGCGCGACCGGCGGCGGCGGCACGAGCGGCATCTGGGACTTCGCGACCATCGGCATGGTGCCGACGCCTTCCCAGAGCAGCCCGGTCATCGGGTTCGCCGAGACCGACGCGGGTGTCTACGCGCTCACCGGCAGCGGCGTGCTCTACCGCTCGACGGGCGGCGCGTTCAGCCAGCTCTTCCGCCTGCCTGCCGGCTACGCGGTCGACTTCGAGGGCGCGCCCACCGGCGAGCTGTTCGCCATCAGCACCGTCTACTTCTACGGCTGCAAGTCGGGCTGCGACGACGCCGGCTCGTGGCAGGAGACGCGCATCCTCTCGGCGAGCGAAGTGCTCACCTCCCTCTGCGTCGCCTCGGGGAACAACGTCATCGCGATCGGCGAGCAGGGCTCGTTCAACGATGGCGTGTACCACTCGTACGACGGCACCACCTTCACCGGCGCATCGACCGCGCTCGGCTACACCGGCCCGCGCTCGTGCTGGCGCGGCGCCAACGGGAACTTCTATTTCCCCGTCGAAGACAACGTCGTGACGTGGGACCCGCTGAACCTCGGCTTCAGCGCCGAGAGCACCGGCACCTTCGGCGCGTGGCACGGCGGCGGGAGCTCACCCGGCCACGAGTGGCTCGGCGGCAACGGGCCGGTCATCGCCGAGCGCGACGGCGGCGTGTGGCCGCAGGTGATGGCCCGCAGCGGCGAGGGCAACATCAACGTCTTCATCGGCGTGAGCGCGACGCAGGCCTTCGGGTTCGGTGGCGGGTTCAGCAGCTCGGGGCAGGCAGGGTGGATCTTCAACGGCACCAGTTGGGGCGCGATGACCCCCGATTTGCCCGCCATCAACCACGCCATGGCGGCCTTGAAGACCCGCAACGGCCTCATCTACGTCGGCGGCGACGACCAGAACCTGGGCCCGATCATCCTCCGCGGCACCCAGCGCTGAGGCGTTCCACCACGCCTGAAATCTCAGTGGTGCCGTAAATGGTCACGTGTGACCGACGCTTCTTGTCACTCAGGTCCGTTGGTCGGCGAAAGTGTTCAGATCTCCTACGCCCTCGAGCGCGGCGTGGTTGTTGCTCACCGCGCGCTCATGACCGCGAAAAAAGGCTTCACCCTCGTGGAGTTGATGATCGTGGTCGCCATCATCGGGATCCTCGCCGCGATCGCGATTCCCAACTTCATTCGCTACCAGGCGCGCTCGAAGCAGTCGGAAGTAAAGGGCAACCTCAAGTCCCTCTTCACCGCTGAGAAGTCGTACTTCCAGGAAGAGGACGCGTTCTCGATCTGCGTGCGCAAGGTCGGGTTCGCGCCCGAGCGCGGCAACCGGTATCGCTACACGGTCAACACCGTCGACGGCATGGTGCCCGCCGAAGCGTGCGCCAGCGTCGAGCAGCGGTCGACCGCCGCCGGCCTCACCAACGCCACCGACGGCGAAGTGAGCGTCGACACCTTCAAGTACGGAGCGATCGCGGCGGTTGGTGTCGCGGCCGCCGTCTACACGCCGGTCGCGCCGGCCGGCTCGGGCATCGTCGTGGCCAACGATCTCGTGGGCACCACCACTCCGCTCACCGTCGGCAGCGGCTCGTTTGGCGCCGCCGCGCAGGGCAACATCGACTCCGACGTGCAACTCGACGTCTGGTACGTCTCCACCGTGCCCTCGACGACCGCCGGGGTGTGCCCCGTGCTCACCGGCCTCGACATGGACGCGGTCGGCGGGCAGCCCAAGGCCGTCTACGACGACGTGAACTGCCCCTGACTTCGAGGCAGTCCACGACGCGCACGCTCAAGGACAGTTGACGTCGTTGTAGACGTTCTTCGGTTCGCCACCGACGCCGTTCTGATCGAGACCCGCGAGCACCGGGCAGAGGCCCGCGGTGGTCGAGGTGACGGTCGACATGTACCACTGGTCGAGCTGGACGTCGGAGTCGATGTTGCCCTGCGCCGCCGCGCCGTACGAGCCGTTACCGACGGCCGTGGGAGTGGTGGTGCCGACCAGGTCGTTCTGCACGATGATGCCCGAGCCCGCCGGAGCGACCGGGGCGTAGACGGCCACCGCCGCGGCCGCCGCCGCGATCGCGCCGTACTTGAAGGTATCGATGTCGACCTCACCGTCAGTCGCGGCCGTCACACCCGCAGCGACTGCGCGCGTCTCGACGGTGGCGCACGCTTCGGCAGGCACGTTCCCGTCGACCGTGTTCGTCGTGTAGCGGTAGCGATTGCCGCGCTCGGGGCTGAAGCCAACCTTGCGGATGCAGATCGAGAAGATGTCGTGCTCCTGGTGGTACGACTTCTGCGAAGTGAAGAGCGACTTGAGATTCGCCTTCACCTCCGATTGCTTCGATCGCGCCTGGAAGCGAATGAAGTTGGGGATCGCGATCGCGGCCAGGATGCCGATGATGGCGACGACGATCATCAGCTCGACGAGGGTGAAACCTTTGCGCGTGTGGGTCATGGTCAGTGTCTCTCCAGGGTGGGGGGGAAGCGGTCCTGGTCAGCAATCGTCAGGCCACGCGGCGTCCTGAGCGCCTGACATTCACGCGATGGGGAAAATCTCCATGACGCGAGTCGTTTCTTCCATGACGAACCTCGAGCGTGTCGCAAGAAACGTCGAGGCACTGTGCCACCACAGCGTTTGATCTCCTCGCGGCGGCCCGGTACAGCCGCTCGCCATGAGCCGAGCCGCCATCACCGACCTCTACCGCATCGATGATCTCCTCAGCGCCGAGGAGCGCGCGATTCGCGACACCGTCGCTCGCTTCATCGACAAGGAATACCTGCCCATCGTCGGCCGGCACTTTCGCAACCACACCTTCCCGACCGACGTCATCCCCAAGCTCGCCGACATGGGCGTGTTCGGCGCGACGCTCACCGGCTACGGCTGCGCGGGGCTCTCGAACGTCGCGTACGGTTTGATCCTGCAGGAGCTCGAGCGCGGCGACTCCGGCCTGCGCAGCTTCGCCTCGGTGCAGAGCTCGCTGTGCATGTTCCCCATCTGGTCCTTCGGGTCGGAAGAGCAGAAGCAGCGGTGGCTGCCGGGCATGGCGCAGGGCAAGTTGATCGGCTGCTTCGGCCTGACCGAGCCCGACTACGGCAGCGACCCGGGCGGCATGGTGACGCGCGCGCGCAAGAGCGGCGACCACTACGTGCTCAACGGCTCGAAGATGTGGATCACCAACGGCACCATCGCCGACGTGGCGATCGTCTGGGCCAAGGTCGATGACGGCGGCGCGGAGTCGATCCGCGGCTTCCTGGTCGAGAAGGGCATGCCCGGCTTCGTCGCCAAGGAGATCGAGGGCAAGTTCTCGCTGCGCGCCTCGTTCACCGCCGAGCTCTCGTTCCAGGACGTGAAGGTGCCCGCCTCGAACATGTTGCCCCACGTGCAGGGCCTCAAGGGTCCGCTCTCGTGCCTCAACAAGGCGCGCATGGGCATCGCGTTCGCGGTGATGGGCGCGGCCGTCGCGTGCTTCGAGGGCGCGCGCGCGTACTCGCTCGAGCGCAAGACCTTCAACAAGCCGATCGCCGGCTTCCAGCTCACGCAGGAAAAGCTCGCCGACATGCTGCAGGAGATCGTCAAGGGCCAGTTGCTCGCGCTGCGCCTCGCGCGCATCGCCGACGAGACCGGCAAGCCGAGCCCCGAGCAGGTCTCGCTCTGCAAGCGCAACAACGTGAAGGTCGCGCTGGAGATCGCCCGCGTCGCGCGCAGCATCTACGGCGCCAACGGCATCACCGACGAGTACCCGCCGGTGCGCCACATGCTGAACCTCGAGAGCGTCTACACGTACGAGGGCACCCACGAGGTGCACACGCTCATCCTCGGCAAGGCCATCACCGGCATCAACGCGTTCGGGAACTGACGTGTCGCGCGCGCTCGCCCTCGCTGCGGTGGTGCTCGTCGGGTGCGGCCCGCTGGTGAGCGGTGTCGACGCGGGGCGAGGCGGCGGCGGCGGCTCCAGCGGCGGTGGCGGCGCCACGGGCGGCGGCGGCGGAGCGACGGGCGGCGGCGGAGTGACCGGCGGCGGCGGCACGATGGGCGGTGGCAGCGCGACGGGTGGCGGCAGCGCGACGGGCGGAGGCAGCGCGACGGGCGGCGGCGGTGCGACGGGCGGCGGCGGTGCGACGGGCGGTGGTGGCAGCGCCCCGTGGATCGAGCTGACGCTGCAGGTGCCGACCGGCACGATGGGCTCGGTGTTGCACTTGAGCGGCGGCCCCGGAGAGATCGCCGCCTTCGTCGCGCACCAGTACGGCATGCGCAGCACCGGCGGCGCGTTCTCGCCCGACTTCCTCGCTTTCACCAACGCCGACCTCGACGACTTCCAGCACTCGCTCAGCGGCCGCGCCGCGGGCACCTCGCTGCGCAACCTCCCGACGTGTGCCGGCAGCTGCGAGCTCACCGCCTCGTGGGACGCGCTCTTCCTCCCCAACTTCCCGCTCGGGCTGTGCACCTCGAGCGATCTGCTCGCGGTGATGACGCGCTCGAGCGACGGCGGCGTGAACGTCTTCGGGCAGGACGCGACCAACGCGTGGCCGCTCCTGACCACCGCGCCGGTCCGCACGCCGCAGGGCTGCACGCGCAGCGGCGACGAGCTGTACATCGCGCTCACCGGCGGCATCCGGCACGCCAGCCCCGACGGTGGCTCGGTGCTCGAGACGCCCGACACCGCCGCGGTCGGCCGGCCGGCAGCCAACGAGGCGTGGTCGCTCGCGTCGACCGACGGCACCACCGTCGCCATCGCGAGCGTGCAGGGCGCCGTCGCGCTGCGTGATGGCGCCGGCTCGTGGATCACGCGCACCGCGCTCGCCGGGGAAATCACCGCGCTCAGCGTCGTCAGCGCCACCGACGTGTGGGTCGCGGGCACCGGCACCGGCCTCGCCCACTTCGACGGCACGAGCTGGGTCGCGCAGAGCGGGCCGCCGCTGCTGGCGACCTTCGACTCGATGACCACCTTCGGGCCCCACGTCTACGTCGGCGGGTCCGACGCCACCGGCGCGCCGCGCGTCTTCCGTCGCCTCAAGTAGCCGGCGCGCGCTGGAGCGCGTTGAACTCACGCCACAGCGCCAGCCGCCAGCGCGCGATCGCTCCGAGCGCGAGCAGGTAGAAGAGCGCGCCGGTCTGCAGCTGCGAGACGTACTGCTCGACCCACTCGCGCAGCGCGAAGCGCGCCGCCACCAGCCCGAGCAGGATCCACAAGAACGCCGGCGAGCGCTTCATGAACACCTGGCCGCCCTCGCGCGTGAGCTTCGAGCTGCGCGCCAGCGGAACCGCGAACACCACCGCGCCGAGCACGAGCGCCACCACCGCCCACGCCAACGGCACGCGCGCCTGCGGTGCGATGAACATGCACAGGCCGGTGCTCATGCCGAGCGGCGGCGCGAGCAGCGAGACCAGCGTCACCGGCTTGCTCGTCTCGCGGTAGCGCCAGGTGATGACCGCCGCCGCGCCTCCGAGGGTGACCAGCAGGTAGACGGCGGGGTCGAGGTGCAGCGGGTCCACGGGCAGCAGAGATAGCAAGGCCACGGCGAACTGGCGTGGTAGCAGGGCCGGTCATGGCTCGACCTGCGTGGTTCGTTTCCGTGGCGTGCGTGGCGGCGTGGCTGGCGGGTTGTCAGACCCCGTGCGCGGCCGACACCGACTGTGAATCCGGTCAGCGCTGCAACACGGCGCTCAAGGTGCCTGCCTGCCAGGTCCTCTACTCGGGCGGCGCCGCGTCGCCGTGCAGCACTGGCGTGTTGTGCGCCAGCCGCTCGTGCGTCAGCAGCGCCTGTTCGACGCCCGGCGAGCCGCCCAGGCTCGGTCAAGGCACCGCCGCGCTGGTCACGTACAACCCCACTCCGCAGGGGCAGGTGACCGCGGTGTTCTTCTCGGACGACGCGCGGAATGATTGCTCTGCCGTCGATGCGGGCACGCAGTTCGGGAAGAACGCGGTGCTCGTCATCTCGGCGACGCCCCCACTCGTCGAAGGCCAGGTGCTCACGTGGGTGACCGACGCGTCGGCGCGCACGGGCACCGCGGTCAAGCCGTTCGTCGTCTTTTCGAGGGACGATCTCAGCGGCCTCTCGCTGACCGCGGTGTCGGGCACGGCGACCATCACGCACCTGCCGGCCGGCAGCGATCGCACCTTCTCGGTGAAGCTGCTCTCGAGCACGGGCTCCATCGACGCGACCTACGACGCCACGCCGATCTGCCCTTGAAGCCGGCTCAGAACTTTCGCGTGAACGGCATCGGCTTGCGCATGCGCACCAGCAAGAGCAGCGGCAAGAGCACGTACGGCGAGTTGAACGAGAGGAACTTCACCGGGTTCAACGTGCGGAACTCGGGCTCGCCGAAGAACTCCACGCCGAACACGATGACGCCGGTGATGCTGCTGATCATCGTCGCGTAGATGACCGCGGGGAGCTGGATCCAGTTCTTCCCCTTCACGAGGCACCAGGCGAGCACGAGGTAGAACGGCCCGTACACGAAGGCCGAGAGCCCGGTGACGAAGCGCATCCACACCGGCGGGTGCATGAAGAGCGGGTCGGCGTCGATCGCGTACCAGTAGTTCGCGCGCGCCAACGCGTTCGGCGAGTCGGGCGTCATCTCGATGCCCAGCGTGGGAATCGCGTCGCTGATGCCGCTCGTCACTGCGAAGAGCACGAAGACGATCGCGAAGAAGATGTCGATCCTCCGCTGGCCCAGGGGGAGGTTCTCTTCGGCGCTGCTCACGTCGTCACTCCTTCGGCGCGCGCTTGATGGTGATGAAGGTGTCCGGCTCGGGGCTCGCGGCGGGCGTCGGCGCGGGCTCGGCGGCCGCCGCGGGCGTCTCGGCCTCGGCGGGTTGATCGGCCTCCGACGCGCGCGCGGAGATCTCCGCGTCGGTCAAGAAGCCCACCTTCGCGCCTTCCTTGTTGAGGAACCGCACCGCGCGCGGCGAGAGCTTGAGCATCTCGTCGGCGATCGCCGGCGGCACCAGCGCGTGCTCGATCTTGTCGGGGTCGGGGCGCTCGACGACCGCCAGCTCACCCGCTTCGAGCCGCTTGGCCTGCGCCTCGGTCAGCTCGAGGCGGCGCAGCTTGTTCTTGCGCGTCACGAAGTAGAACGGCGTGGCGCCCGCGTCGATCGCCACCGCGTTGGCCAGCACCAGCTCGCGCAGCTGCTTGTCGAGCTCGAGCTGCTTCTTCGCCTGCTGGCGGTGCGCTTCCTTGCTCCCCTGCATGGGCGGGAGCTTCGGAATGCGCAGCGACGGCTCCGGGTTGCGATCACGATGATCGACCCGCGGGCGCGACTCGTGACGCTCGTGACGTTCAGGCCGCTCGGGCCGCTCGGGCCGCTCGGGCCGAGCCGGGCGTTCGGGCTTGGCCGACTTCTCGGTTTCGGCCTTCTTCGCGGCGTCTTCCGACACCAACCCGGCCTTGAGCAACTTGTCGCGGAGGCTCTGCATGCGGCTGGCCCTATACAGGAGAAGGACCGCAACCGGGCCACACTTCGGGTAGGGTGGCCGCCCTCGTGAAACGCGCAGTCGCCACCCTCGTCTTCCTCGCGCTCGCCACCGGCTGCAAAGACCCGGTCGACCAGGCCGCCAAGAAGCGCATCTTCTCCGCCGAAGACCCGCCGCAGGTCATCGCGTCGGCCAGCCAGAAGCTGCCGCCCGAGGAAGCGGCCGCCAGCGCCGTCATCTCCCGTCGCATTCTCGAGATGGGCGCCGCCGAGACCACCGAGCGCATCGGCCCGCACGTCTACACCGCGTCGGTCACGTGGGACTGGTCGGCCAACGGCAAGAACGTGCGCCTCAAGGAATTCCGCGAGCTGCAGTCGGGCCCCGGCGGCGTGTCGGGCGACTTCATCGCGCGCATGGGCAACACCGACGAGCAGGGCCTCGAGGTCTTGCGCGTGGGCGGCAAGGTCTTCGCCCGCAGCACCTACGGCAAGGACGGGGCAGGGCACTTCCGCCAGCGCACCCGCGATCGCGGCATGGCCGAGCGCATTCGCGAAGAGACCTCGGGCGCGCTGCGCGACTTCGACCAGCTCTTCCGCGGCCGCTTGAAGCTCAACGCGCAGGGCACCTCGACGCTCGAGGGCCGCACCACCTGGAAGTACGTCGTCTCGCTCGCCGACGCGCCCACCGAGCTCGATGGAAAGCTCCCGCCGATCGCGCAGCCCAAGAGCGGCTTCGACGAAACCAGCAAGCGGCGCCACCTCTTCTACGACGCGCGCACGCCGCGCTCGCTGCAGGGCGAGGTCTACGTCGACGCCGCCACCAGCGTGGTGATGAAGGCGCGCCTCGACGGCCGCATCGGCGTGAAGTCTGACGAGGCCGACAGCGAGCTGCACCTCGTCGTCGAATCGGCGCTCACCAACATCGGCAAGGCGCCGCTCATCGAAGCCCCGAAGGACTTCCTGCCCGACGAAGACAAGCCCGACGGCGTCGCCGCGGCGCTCGCCCGCTTCGGCATCGAGCGGAAGGTGTCTGACGGCGGTGTTCCCGCTGGTGGACCCGGTGAGCCCGACGACGACGGCGACTGAGCCGCGCGACGAAGTCGTGGACCGGAATGCGGAGCGCAGCGGAGCAGTCCGAAGGCTCAGTCGCCCATGACACGGCGACTGAGCCGCGCGACGGGCAGTCCGAAGGCCACGCCTACCTTGTAGGACAACAGAACACCCCTCAACCGTCTGAAAGCAGGACGGTTTTTGGCCTGCGAACCAGGGGGAAAAATCTCAGGCCGAAAATTTGCGGGGTCGATCGCGATCGCTATTCTGCCCACCAGTTGCGGCTCAGCCGCATCGTACATGGCCGGTTGTTCAGTTCCGGGTCGGTTCACTGGAAAGGGAAGAAGACATGGAGCGGAAGGGAAGCAGCACGGCGGTGGTGACGAAGGAAACGGTGCTCGCCGGTCTCAAGACGGCGACCATCACGGCCCGCGAGGAGCAGGCGCTCCGCATGCGGTACGGCGCTTCGGTCGACAAGAAGGCGGCGCTCCCCCAGGCCCACGGTGGCAACGAAGAGCTGGCTGACGAGCTCCTCCTCATCGAGATGCAGCTGCTGCGCGGTCTGAAGGTCCACCAGGGCAAGACGCGCGGCGGGGCGGTGAAGTCGAAGATCACCGCGCGCCTCGGCAAGAAGTAACCCCACTCACTCCCTCTCCCTGCGAAAGCGGGGAGAGGGCCGGGGTGAGGGGCCGCTTTGGAGCACGCCCGCAAAGGGCTGAGCTCGAGCGGCGGGCGTTCAAGCCCCCATCACCGCCACCAGCACCTGCGCGGCCTGAGCGAGCTCCAACCCGCTCGCCCCGAGCTGCTTGCTCACCACCACCGCGTCCTCGCGCTGACCCCGCCCCGCGAGCTCGAGCAGCCACCGCCCGGTCGCCGGGTTCCGCCAGTAGTCCTCGTTGAACCGCTCGCGCAGCACCGAGCGCACCATGTGCGCGAGCGCCACGCCATCGAGGTGCAGCAACCGATCGCCGAACGCGTCGACCGCGAACAGCGCCTCGCCGCGCGGCACCTCCACCGCCACCGCCCGCGAGACCATCGAGCGAAAGTCATCGCCCAGGTTCGCGCTCGCCCCGCGCTGCATCGCCTCGGCCGAGTAGCTCGAGAGCGCCGCGTCGCGCCGCAGCCGGTGCAGCTGGCGGAACGCCGCGAGCCGCGCCGCTTCCCGCGCCTGGCTCGCCGTCAGCCGCAGGTAGCGCTTGAGCCACCCTTCCTCGAGCAGGAACGACTCGAACACCACGCCCACCGCCTCGAGCAACGCGCGATCGCCCAGCCGCCGCTCGACGAACGGCAGCGCGCGGTTCACGTTCGCGCGGTGGAGCCCGAGGCCCCACGTCGACAGCCAGCCCGCGTACGCCTCGAGCCCGGGCTCGGGCGTCAGCAGCAAGCGCACCTGGTCAGGCACGCGGTGCTCGAACACGCGCGGCCGCGGGTCGCGCCCGGGGCGCGGCTCGGAATCGACGGTCAACCGCCCTTCCGCGTTCTGTGACAGCCCGAGGTCACCCAGGCACCGCGTCACCGCGTGGCCGAGGTCTTCCCGGCGAAACGACTCCAGCAGCCACGGCGCGAACGCAGCGCGGCGGGCGTCGTGCTCGGACCCAACGCGCGGGCTCAGCAGCGGGTCGAGTTTCTTGAGCGCGTAGCCGAGGAGATCGAGGTGCGGGTCGGCCGTATCCCTGAGCAGGGCCTCGGCGCTCGCCAGCCGCTCGGCCGCCGGGCGCCCGTGGAGCTCGTCGACGAAGCGCGCCGGGTCGAGCCCCAGCGCCTCGATCGCCTCGCGCGCGCCGTCGAGACACCGCGCGGCGTGCGACTCGTTGGCCTGCAGCGTCGCCGACCAGTCGGCCTGCAGCGCCACGCGCCCCTCGCGCGACGCGAGGCGCGGCAGCTCGCGCCGCGCCTCGTCACACGTCCACGTCTTCGCCGCCGAGAAGAAGCCCTGGCCGCGCAGGAACTGGTCGCGCCGCGCCGCGGGCCCGGAAATCGCCGCCTCGACGAAGGCGCGCGCCACGTGCCGGCGCAGCAGCACCACCCGCGAGCGCTTCGCGTCGTCGACGCGCGGGCTCTGCGACACCTCGCTCACCACCTGCCAGGCCTCGAGCCGGGTCAGCTCGGGCAACTCGGCTGGCACCGCCGCGTCGCGCTCGATGCCGGCAGCGGCCCGGAACGCGCGGGTCGATCGTTCGAAGAAGAGCTCGTCGAGCTGCTCGACCAGGGCGTTGAGTGACAGGTCCATCCCCTCCATTGCCGCCCATGTCGGCGATCGCGTCAATCTCACCGTCGGGCGGGGCGCGCGGCCGAAGTTGACTTCCGCGCCGCGCACCTGCACACGCGCGTCGTGAAGCGCCGCACCTTTGCCGTCACCAGCGCCGGGAGAATCGAAGCCGCGCTGCGCGAGGGCCTCGACCTGCCAGCCGCCGAGGCGCGAGCGCTGGTCGAGCGCGGCGCCGTCTACCTCGCCGGCCGCCGCGTGAAGGACCTCTCGACCCGCGTCGGCCCGGGGCAGAGCGTGATGGTGGTGCTCGAGGAATCCGGCCAGGCGGTCACCGCCGCCCGCGCCCCGGCGCCGGCCCTGGTCGTCTTGCTCGAGACCGACGACGTGCTCGCCGTCGACAAGCCGCCGGGCATCACCGCGCAGCCCACGCCCGGCCGCTCCGGCGACAGCCTGCTCGATCTCGCCAGCGCGCACCTCGGCTACGAGGCGGGGCTCGTGCACCGCCTCGACAAGGAAACGTCGGGCGTCACCATCTTCGGCAAGCACCAGGCCGCCACCAGCGCGCTGGCCGCCGAGTTCCGCGAGGGCGGCGCGCGCAAGGAATACCTGGCCGTCGTCGCGTCGGGCGTGCCGGAACGCGGCTCGATCGACCTCCCGCTCTCGAAAGATCCCTCGCGGCCCGGCCGCTGGCGCGCCTCGCGGCAGGCCAACGGGCTGAGCGCGCTGACGCGCTTCGAGCGCCGCGAAGACGACGGGGACCACGCGCTCGTCGCGCTGTTCCCCGAGACGGGCCGAACCCACCAGCTGCGCGCCCACCTCGCCGCCCTCGGCTTTCCCATCGTCGGTGATCGCCTCTACGGCGGCGGCGAGGGGCCGCGGTGCCTCTTGCACGCGCGTCGGCTGTCGCTGGAAGCGCTCGGGCTGATCATCGACGCGCCTCTTCCTCCCGACCTCGCCCGCTGGCACGATCTGCCCACTTCATGACCGGCTTCCGTCACGGCGCCCACCTGCTGCTCATCGCTTGCGCCCTGTCGGTGGCGAGCTGCAACTGCGGCGTGCCCGCCATCACCGACCCCGACGCTGGTCCTCCCAACGCCTGCGCCTCGTGCAAGAGCGACGCAGACTGTGACGGCCTGCCCTGCGTCAGCGTCTCGGGCGCCAAGGCGTGCCTGCCGCGCTGCGTGTCGGGGCAGTGCGCGGTCGGCTTCCTCTGCAAGAGCGTGCCGAACGTGACCGGCGACGTGTGCGTGCCCGAGAGCGGCGACTGCTGCGTCGACCTCGACGGCGATGGCTTCGGCCGCGGGCAGGCGTGCGCGGGCGACGACTGCGACGACACCGACCCCGCCATCCACCGCGGCGCGCCGGAGATGTGCAACGGGCGCGACGACGACTGCGACGGCGAGGTCGACGATCTCGGCGTCAACATGTGCGGCGTCGGCGCGTGCCTCGTGGCCGCCCCGGTGTGCGCCGATGGCGGGCTCATCAGCTGCGTGCCCGGCGCGCCCGGCACCGAGACCTGCAACGGCATCGACGATGACTGCAACGGCGTCACCGACGACGCGCCGCCCATCAGCTGCGGCCTGGGCATCTGCGCGACCACCATCGCCGCCTGCAAAGACGGCAAGGACCAGCCCTGCGTGCCGCTCGATGCCGGCGTCGAGGCGTGCAACGGGCTCGACGACGACTGCGACGGGCAGATCGACCAGGGCACCGTGACCTGCGGCCGCGGCGCGTGCGCCGTCACCGTGCCGACCTGCACCGACGGCGGCGCCACGGTGTGCGTGCCCGGTACTGCGAGCGCCGAGAGCTGCAACCTGGTCGACGACGACTGCAACGGCCAGGTCGACGACGGGCTGGGCTCGGTCACCTGCGGCCAGGGCGTGTGCGCGCGCACCGTGCAGAACTGCGTCGACGGCGGCCCGGGCGGCACCTGCGTGCCCGGCACCCCCACCGGCGCCGAGCAGTGCAACGGCCTCGACGACGACTGCAACGGCCAGGTCGACGACGGCTTCGGCACCAGCACCTGCGGTGCGGGCGCCTGCCAGCGCACCGTGCAGAACTGCGCCAACGGGCAATTCCAGACCTGCAAGGCGGGCGACGGCGGCACCGAGATCTGCAACGGCGTCGACGACGACTGCGACTCGGTGGTCGACGACGGGCTCGGCCAGACCACCTGCGGCCGCGGCGTGTGCCTGCGCACCGTTCAGAACTGCCAGGCCGGCATGCCGCAGACCTGCGTGCCCGGTACGCCGATGGCCGAGGCGTGCAACGGCCTCGACGACGACTGCGATGGGCAGATCGACAACGGCAACCCGGGCGGCGCCATGTCGTGCCCCAGCGGCCAGCCGGGGGTGTGCGCGGCCGGCTCGACCCAGTGCATCAGCGGGCAGATCCAGTGCGTGCCCGACACCATGGCCACGCCCGAGCAGTGCAACGGCCTCGACGACGACTGTGACGGCACCGTCGACAACGGCATGGCCTCGGTGCTCTGCGTCG
Source organism: Myxococcaceae bacterium (assembly GCA_046351675.1). Lineage (GTDB taxonomy): Bacteria > Myxococcota > Myxococcia > Myxococcales > Myxococcaceae > Archangium_A. Next base: position 1,092,414 of record JAXLYB010000001.1, on the reverse strand, counting down.
CGCCCAGCCACACCAACATCACCGCGTGCATCGGCGGCGCGTGCCGCATCGCGAGCTGCACCGGCGGCTTCTTCGACGTCAACGGCACCTTCGGCGACGGCTGCGAGTGCACCGACGCCACCATCAACAGCTGCATGTCGCCGTACTCGCTCAACAACATCGGCGTCGGGCAGCAGCAAGACGGCCCGCTCTCGAACGTGCCGAGCTCGTCGACCACCACCGCGGTCGCCGACTGGTACGCCATCAGCTTCCCCGGCGACGGGACCAGCGGCGCCAACCGCGGCGGCGGCACCCCCACCATCGAGTTCGCGCCCGGCAGCGACGCGAGCTACCGCTTCGACGTGGTCGGCTCGGCGTGCGCCATCGCGGGCGTCAACTGCGGCGCGGGCGGCACCTCGCCCACCGCGGTCGGGCTGCGGCAGTGGTCGTTCCTCGACTCCGACCCGAATGCGCCGACCGATTCCCAGTTCACGATGAACGCCAACCCGTGGCCGAACACCGTGTACGTGCGCGTCTACCGCAACGTCAGCACCGCCAGCTGCGCGACCTACACGCTCCGCGCGCGGCGGCCCTGAAGCTCACAGCGACAGGAAGTCTCCGGTCACCTGGAAGCCGACGCCCATCAGCGGCAGCGCCGGCGTCTCGGTGCGGAACCGGTGCTTGAGCCACCACTGCACGAGAATGAAGACGGTGGGGTTGTTGAACTTCGCGCCGTCTTCGATCTTGAAGTTGTACCCGATGAGCGGGCCGAGCCGGTGCAGGCCGTTGTCGGCTGACTGCTCCGTCGCGTTCGGGTCGTAGTGCTTCGTCGGGTCGTAGAGCGGCACCGTCGCCGTGTAGCGCGCGCCGGCGATCAGCTTGTTCTCGAGGCCCTGGTACAGCACGTCGAGATCGTTGGTGAACGTCCACCCGTCGTTGGGCGCGCCCACGTCGTAGAACTGGTCGTAGTAGATGCGATCGCCGTCGCGCAGCTTCATGTGGCCGTTCACCAGCCGCGCCATGCTGCGCACCACGATGGGCCCGACCTTGGCCTGGAACGTCGCGCCCAGCGTCAGCTCCCAGCCGTTGGCCGGCAGCCGGTTGTCGCGGTTGAGCTTGATCGACGCGTCGCTGAAGTTCGACTGCGCCCCGGGGAAGCCCTGCAGCAGGTCGAAGCTGCCGAAGTACTGAACGAACTGCACCATCGCCCACACGCCGAACATGGTGAGCGGGTTGAACTCGACGTACGGGCCGATGCGCACGAAGGCGGGGCTCGCCGTCGGCGCCACGCCCACCCCGATGAAGTTGTCGCGCAGCGCCCGGCCCTCGTTCTCGTAGAGCCGCAGCCGGTACGAGAAGCGGCCGTCGTAGATCAGCCCCAGCGGGTTGTAGCGGACCGCCAGCGTGTTCTTGTGGACGATGCGGTGCAGCGGTGGCGCGCGGTCTTGCAGCTGTTGCGCCCCGGCCGTCGCACCGGCCCCCACCACCAACACCGCCAGTGCAGCGACCGCCCCCCGAGCTGGTCTCATGGGCCGCAGTCTCGCACCTGCCGAGCACACCTGTCCCACAGATCTACGCGGGGCCTTCGTCTAGTCTCCTCAGCCCGATGTCGACGGACCCGGGTGCCACGACGCTGATTGACCTCTCCGGCGAGAAGCTGGTGGAGAAGGTCGAAGCGCGCGAGTCCGACCCCGCGCTGCTCGAGGTGCGCGAGCGCGTCGTGATGCACGTGGGCATCGCCGCCCGCGTCGCGCGCGAGGCCTCGCCGCTGCAGGGCTTCCAGGAATTGGTGCGCACCTCGCGCGTGGTGCCGATGAACGCCTACCTCGCCGCGGCGATGGTGCGGCTGGGCGTCGCGTCGGGCACCCACCAGGTCGCGCAGCTGCTCATCAGCGAGCGGCTCGACGACGCGCTGGGCGACGAGCGCATCGACGTGCTGCGCCAATTGGTGCGCCTGGCGCGCAAGACCGACCAGCTCGACGCCGCGCAGGAAGGCATCTCGGGCCTGCTGGCCGAGCGGCCCACCGATCGCCGCGCGCGCGCCGTGCTCAACGCGCTCCTCGAGCGCCGCGGCCGGTGGGAAGAGCTCGACGCCTCACTCGAGAAGGAGACCCGCGAGGCCGCGCGCACCCAGCGCTTCAAGGCCGCTTCCCGCGCCGCGCTCCGCCGCTCGCGGCTGTGGTCCGAGACGCTCGACGACCCGGCGCGCGCCGCGCTGCGCGCCATGCAGGCGGCCCAGTTCTCCGAGCAGGCGAAGGACCTCCAGGCCGCGTTCCTCCTGCGGCTGTTGTGGCTGCGCAACCTCCACCGCGCCAAGGCGCCGCCGCGCGCGCTCGAAGAAGCGGCGAAGGCGGTGCTCTCGCTGGGCGAGCGCGTCGGGCAGCTGGCGTCCGCGCGCGCGCTGGTCGAAGAGCTCGGGCTGCTCGAGCCGGGCGGAGCAGGGCGCACCGACTCGGGCGACCGCTCGGTGCACAGCGTCGAGACCAGCACCACCGTCAGCCTGAGCGTCGAGTCGGGCGAGACACCCACCCCGGCGCCGGCCCCGCGCCGCCGCAGCACCCAGCTCGAGCTGGTCGCGGTGGCCGAGGCGGCGGTCGGCGCGGGCAAGACGCCCGAGGCCGCGGCGATTCTCGCGGCGGCGGTGCGAGAGGGGCCCGATCGCGTCGCGGCCCTGAAGCTCGAGGCCCACCTCATTCAGCGCGCGGCCTGGCGCGAGCTCGCCAACTTCTACCGTGACGCGGTGGCGCGCGCGCCGAGCCGGCCCGAGAAGGCTCAGTGGGCCGAGAAGCTCGCCGAGCTGCTCGAGTCGGAGCTGTCGGACGCCGAGGGCGCCGCGCGCGCGTGGGCCGAGGTGGCGGCCGCGACGGGCGACTCGCGCGCCGTGTCCGAGCAGGTGCGGCTGCTCGGCCAGAAGAAGGACACCACCGGCGTGCGCGAGGCGCTCGAGGCCGGCATCAAGCAGGCCCAGGGCGCGCCCGAGCGGGCCAGGGCCTTCGTGCTCCGCGCCGAAGAGGCGCTGACCCGCCGCGAGGTGGCCGCCGCGCGCGCCGACTTCGAGGCTGCCCTCAAGCTCGTGCCGCTGCACCCCCTCGCCGCCGCGGGCCTCGCCGAGCTCACCGCGATGCAGGGCGAGCTCGCCCCCATTCGCCTGCTCGAAGAGGCGCTCAAGCCCGTCGCCCGCCGCAGCGCGGGCCGCGGAGACCTCTACCGGCGCCTCGCCCGCCTCGCCGACTCGCCGCTGCGAGACGCCCGGCTCTCGCGGTCGGCGTGGGCCGAGGTGCTCAGCGAGCTGCCCGGCGACGAGGAAGCCAGCACCCGCCTGCTCGCGCTCACGCGCGCCGCGGGCGACGACGTGGCGCTCGAGCAGCTCATTCTCGGCGCGCTGTCGCGTGACCCGCGGGGTGCGCGCGCGCGCCTCTTCCGCATGGAACTGGTGACGTTGCTCGAGCGCAACGAGCGCGCCCCCGAGGCCCTCGAGGCCCTCAAGCAGGCGGTGCGCTTCGAGCCGGGTCACCGCGAGGCGTGGCTCGCGTACGCCGAGCGCCTCATCAGCGCCGAGCGCCTGGGCGAGGCCGCGTGGGCCCTCGAGCACGCCGCCACCGCCACCGATGACCCTGCGCAGCGCCTCAAGCTCTGGCGGCGGCTGGGCCAGTTCGTGCGCACCAACCTCGGCGACGGCGCGAAGGCCGAGACGTTCGAGAAGCGCGCCGAGAAGATCCAGCGCGAGTTCATGGGCAACGCGCCGGTGCCGCTGACGCCCGCGTCTTCGCCGCCCGCGTTCCCGCCGAGCCCTCCACCCATCGCCGCGCCCGCGGTGCCCGCGCCCCGGGCGTCGCCGGCGCGCGCGGTCATCCCCGCCATCGCCGCCGTGCCGCCGCCGGGCTCGTCGCCGCCGCTCCCGGGCGGCCCGCTCGTCATTCCCCCCCGCCGCTCGATTCGCGCGCGCGTGCCGCTGCTGCTGCCCGACCCGAGCCAGCAGCAGCGCCAGTCGTTCGAGCAGCTCTCGCAGAAGGCGGGCTTCCGCGACGAGCCCAACACGCCCTCGCACGCCCACCACCGGCTCGCCCCGCAGGTCGCCCGGCAGCTCGGCGCGCTCGGCGGCGAGCTGCTGATTCCCTCGAGGCCGCCGGTGCCCGACGACGAGTCGCGCCTCGACGCGCTGCCCGCGTTCGACGACGAGCCGGTCGCGCCGACGCGCGAGCTGCAGATCGACGACGAGCTCGACGACGCCGAGATCACCCCCACGCCCGCGCCGCCCGCCGAGCTGGTCGAAGAAATCGCCTCGAGCGACCTCGAGCTGCCGCCCGACGAAGAGCCGGCCGAGCACGAGAGCGCCGTGCCCTTCGACACGCGCGAGCCCGAGCCCGAGCTCGAGGCGATCGAGGGTGACGAGGCCGAAGAGGGGCGCCGCACCACTGAGATGAAGGCGGTCGAGCTGGGCGACCCCGCGCAGCCCGTGCCGCCGTCGTTCGGCCCCTCGCCCTCGCGCGCGCTGTCGGGTGAGCGCCAGGCCCTCTTCGAGCGGGTGCGCGCCAACCCGCTCGAGGCCGATGGCTACAAGCTGCTGGCCGAGCACTTCGACACCGCGAACGACCCCGCGCGCAGCTCGCTGATGCTGGAAATCGCCCGCGCCCTCGAGGGCGACCCGCACGCCGCGCCGCGCGCGCCGCGGCTCATCCTCAACGAGAGCGATCGCAACGGGCTGCGCCACCCCGCGCTGCGGGGCGAGGGCGGGGAGTTGCTCGGCCTCGTCGGCACCGCGCTGTGCCGCTTGAACCCGGCGCGCGGCAAGGAAGCGGGCACCGACGACGAGTTCCACCTCGACGCGGGCAAGGGCTCGCGCAGCGTGGCCGACGCGCTGCTCGCCGCGGTACGCATTCTCGGGGTGCGCTCGCCCGACGTGTTCCTCTCGGAAGATCCCGGCCCGCCCATCTCGCTGGTGTTCACCGGCGAGCCGCGGCTGGTGGTGGGCAAGCTCGCCGTGAAGGGGCAGGTGAGCGACGCCGAGCTGCGCTTCTTCGCCGGGCGCGCGCTCTTCACCCTGCAGCCCGACCTGATGGTGCTCCGCAACCTGCGCCGTGAGCAGCTGCTGCGCGGCGTGGTGCTGGTCTCGCAGGTCGCCGAGGGCCGCGGCGCGCCGGCCGAAGCGAAGCTCTTCCGCGAGGTGGTGCCCGCGCGGGGGTGGGAACGCCTGCGCACGCTGGTGCGCTCGGTCGGCACGCGGCTCGATCTCGGGGCGCTCGCCGAGGGGGCGCGTCACTCCGCCAACCGCGCGGGCCTCGTGGTGTGCGGCGGCATCGCGCCGGCCATCGCCAGCCTGCGCGCGAAGAAGGCGCTGCCCAGCGAGATGACCGAGCTGATTCGCTTCGCGGCCAGCGAGCGCTACCTGCAGCTGCGCAACCGCAACCTGCCGCGCGGCGGCCGCTGACTACTCTTCGTTGGTCTGCACGAGGCCGTACTTGTGCAGCAATGAGTAGAGGTGCTTGCGATCGAGCCCCGCGTCGCGCGCTGCCTTGGCGATGTTGCCGCGCGTCTTCGACAACAGCCGCGTGAGGTACTCGCGCTCGAAGGCGCGAATCAGGTCGTCCTTCACGTCCTTGAACGGGCCCGCGTAGTTGACCGGCAGCGTCTCGCCTTCCTGCTTGTCGGGGCCGCTGTACTCGCGGAGGAAGTTCTCGCTCGCCAGCTCGGGAATGTCGGCGACGTGCTTGAGGCGCTCGACCGCGTTGCGCAGCTCGCGCACGTTGCCCGGCCAGGTGTGCGCGTTGAACTGCTCGCGCTGCTTGTCCGACAGGCGGCCCCAGAGGTTGGCGCCGGCCATCGCGTCGACCAGCAGGGGAATGTCTTCCTTGCGGTCGCGCAGCGAGGGCAGGGTGAGCGTGAAGACCGAGAGGCGGAAGTAGAGGTCTTCGCGGAAGCGGCCCGCCTGGGTCTCGCCCCACAGGTCCTTCTTCGAGGCGGCGATGACGCGGGTGTCGAACTTGTGCGCCGAGCCCGACTGGCCCAGCCGGCGGAACTCGCGGTCTTCGAGCGCGCGCAGCAGCTTGGGCTGCAGGTCGAGCGGCAAGTCGTCGATCTCGTCGAGGAAGAGCGTGCCGCCGTCGGCGCGCTCGAGGCAGCCCACGCGCTGCGCCACCGCGCCCGTGAAGGCGCCCTTCTCGTGGCCGAACAGCTCGCTCTCGATGAGGTTCTCGCTCACCGACGCGCAGTCGAAGACCACGAAGGGCCCGGTGGCGCGCGGCGAGAGCTTGTGAATGGTGCGCGAGGCGGCGCCCTTGCCGCAGCCCGTCTCGCCGATCAGCAGCAGCGTCGAGTCGGTGGGCGAGATGCGCTGAATGAGCGCGAAGATCTGCCGCATCGGCACCGACTTGCCGACCAGGTCGCCCAGGCGATCGTCGCTCGCGGGCGAGACCTCCAGCGACTTGAGCATCGGCTGGAACCGCAGCTGCACGTCGCCGACCTCGAGCAACGCGCCGGCGCGCAGGAAGCCTTCCTTGATCTGCGCGCCGTCGATGAAGGTGCCGTTGGTGCTGCCCTGGTCCTGCACGAGGAAGGTGTCACCCTGCCGGCGCACCGTGAGGTGGTTGCGGCTCACCGTCGGGTGGTCGAGCACCACGTCGTTGTCGGGCGCCTTGCCGATGCGCAGCGACTGGCCGATGGGGAACGACTGGCCGGTCTGCGGGCCGTTCACCAGCACCAGGCTGAACTCTTGTGACGCAAACCGATCGGCAACGCTCGTCGCGCGAACGCCCAGCACGGTGCGCTGCGGAATGCTTCCGTTGGACATGAACTCGCGGGAGTGTAGGCGAAAACCCCGCGGTCCACGACTTCATGATCAGGCGGCCAGCAAGGCTGGAACCGGGTCGCCGATGAGGTCATCGACGAAGTCGATCAGCCCGGTCAGCCACTGCCGCTGACAGAGCCGCACCCGCTCGCTGCGCTCGGTCAGCATGCGATCGAACTCCGCGGGCGGCGTCAGGAGCGCGAGCTCGTCGCGCATCTGCTCCGCCTCGAACGCGAGCGACGCCACTCCGAACTGCGCCGCGCGGCGGAGGCGATCGGTCTGCGCGTCGGCCCACGGCTCGAACTGCTCGAGCATGCCGGGCAGCGGCTGCAGCAAGACGGTGATGTTCTCGAAGATCGGCGCGAGGTGGCGTTCCGTGAGCTCCATGCGCCGTGACAGGTGCAGGCGCAGTGCCCACACCAAGTGCGAGCAACCACGCGATCAGCAGCGGGTGCGGCGTGGTGCGCGGGTCACTTCGACCCCGGCCGGCCGCGGCGTTTCTGCTACGCACCGCCCCTCGCGTGCGGTCGATTCTCCTCATTCGCTACAGCGCCCTGGGTGACGTGGTGCTCGCCACCAGCGTCGTGGCGCCGCTGCGGTCGAAGTACCCGGGAGTGCGAATCGAGTGGCTCACCGACGCGAACTTCGCCCCGCTGCTCGAGGGCGTGGTCGATCGCGTCATCTCGTTCGAGCGGCGCAACCCCGTGAGCCGCGCGGCCGCGTTGCTCGACGTGAAGGGGCGCTTCGACCTGGCGATCGATCTCCAGAACAAGCTGTGGTCGATGCGGGCGGCGCGGGCCGCGGCGCCGGAACGCAAGCGCTTCGTACGGCGCACGGCGTGGCAGGCCCTCGTGTCGCTCGTCGGGCGCGACGTGGTGCTCAACGCCGAGCACGCCACCTCGCTCTACGCGTCGGCCGCCGGGGTCGAGGCGGGACCGCTCGCGCTCCGCGTGAGCGACGAGGCGCGGGCGCGGGCCGTTGCGCTGCTGCCCGACGGACCGAAGCCGTGGGCGGCGATCGCGCCGGGCGCCGCGTGGGAGACCAAGCGGTGGCCGCCCGAGCGGTTTGGTGAGCTCGGCGCGCGGCTGCAGGCGAAGGGCTTCCGCGTGGCGTTGCTCGGTGGCCCGATGGATGCGCCGCTGCTCGAGGCGGTGAAGCAGCGGTGCCCGGTCGAGGCCGATCTCACGCAGGAGAAGTTGCCGGCGCTCGCGGCGGCGCTCGCGCGGTGCAAGGTGCTGGTGGGCAACGACTCGGGGTTGGTGCACGTCGCGCAGGCGGTGGGGTGTCGCGCGGTGGCCATCTTCGGGCCGACGTCGGTGAAGCGGTGGGGGCCACGCTCGCCCGGGACTGCGGTGTCGTTGGGGCTCGAGTGTGCGCCGTGCACCAACCACGGTGGCAAGCGCTGCCCGCTCGGGCATCACGACTGTCTGCAGAAGTTGAGCGTGGATCAGGTCGACGACGTGCTCCCTCTCCTCTGAAGAGGAGAGGGTCGGGGTGAGGAGTGAATCCCTCGGAGCGCACGCGCGGCGCGACCGCTCGACGCATCAGACGTCAGCGCATCGATGCGTCTCTCCTCACCCCAACCCTCTCCTCTTCAGAGGAGAGGGAGCAGGACTTGCACTCCCGCTCGCCATGCTCCGGCCCAGTCGCTGGCACCCCGCGCTCTACCCCCTCTCCGTCGCTCGCCTGCGGCTCTTCCGCCACGCCGAACGGTGGCTCAGCAGCCACGACTTCGCCCGCACCCGCGCCGCGCCACTCTCCTTCCGCGTCTTCAAGCACACCTCGAAACTCATCCGCGCCGCGCCCGGGGTCGACCTCGCGCTCCAGCACGGCAAGGTCCAGAACCTCAAAGCTGCCATTCCGCTGCTCACCGACGTCGTCATCCGCCCCGGGCAGACCTTCTCGTTCTACGAGCTCGTCGGCCGCCCCACGCGCGAGCGCGGCTTCGTCGACGGCATGGAACTCCGCGACGGCCGCGCGCACCCCGGGCTCGGCGGCGGCCTCTGCCAACTCGCGAACATGCTCCACTGGCTGGTGCTCCACAGCCCGCTCACGGTCGTCGAGCGCCACCACCACAGCCTCGACCCCTTCCCCGACTCGGGGCGCGTGGTGCCCTTCGGCAGCGGCGCGACGCTCTTCTACAACTACCTCGACTTCCGCTTTCGCAACGACACCGCCGCCGACTTCCAGGTGCGGCTGTGGCTCACCGACAAGCTCCTCGAGGGCGAGCTGCGCAGCGACACGCCGCCCACGCTCCGCTACCGCGTCTTCGAGCGCCACCACCGCTTCGTGCGCGAAGGCGAGCACGTCTTCCGGCAGAACGAGCTGTGGCGCGAGGTGAGCCAACGCGGTCACGCCCCGCAGGGCGGCACCAACTTCGTGCGCGAAGAGCACCTCTTCTCGCACCGCGCCCGCGTGCTCTACCCGGTCACCGAGGAACAGCTCGCGCCAGCCGCGTGAACGTCACGCCTTGCTGTCGAGCACGATGGTCACCGGCCCATCGTTCACCAGCGCCACCTTCATGTCGGCGGCGAACACGCCCTCGGCCACGGTGAGGCCCGACGCCCGGCACGCGTTGCAGAACCGCGCGTACATCGCCTTCGCGTCCTCGGGAGGCATGGCGTCGAGGAAGCTCGGCCGGCGCCCCTTGCGCGTGTCGGCGTAGAGCGTGAACTGGCTGACCGCGAGCAGCTGCTTGCTGCCATCGAGCAGCGAGCGGTTCATCTTCCCCGCCTCGTCTTCGAAGATCCGCAGCTGGGGAATCTTGTCGACCATGAAGTCGAGGTCGGCCTCGCCGTCGCCCTTGCCCACGCCGAGCAGCACCAACAGGCCCGGCCCGATGGCGCCCACCACCTGGCCGTCGACCGTCACCGACGCTTCCTTCACCCGCTGCAACACTGCGCGCATGCCCGCGTTCGTACCTGATATCGAGCGCCCCATGTCACGACTGATGCTCGCCGCGCTGCTCACCCTCTGCGCCTGTGGCCCCGACGTCACCGCGTGGAAGGGCAGCTACGCCGTCTCGGGCAGCATGAACGACGGCCGCCAGCCCGAGCCCGTCACCGGCACGCTCACCGTCGCCGACGGAGCGCTCTTCACGCTCACGTCCGACCCGAAGAACGGCAACACGTGGACCATCTCGATGAACGCCTCGATGGTCGACGGCGCGCGCGCCGCGTTCACCACGCCGTCGCAGGCGACGCTCAACGTTTCGCCCGCGAACGGCTGCACCTACCCGCTCACCATCAACATGGCCGAACTCCATCTCCTCGGCGGCGCCGTCGACGGCACCATCTCGGGCCGCGCCAACATCACCTGCAGCACGGGCACCACCGCCACCGACTTCCTCCTCAGCTTCGGCGGCAACAAGAAGTGAAGTGACCGGAATCGCAGCGCTTTCGGGCTTCGCACTTCTTCACCGGGCTCGGGGCTGACGCTTCACAATCGGTTCCTACTGTCTCTCCACGCAAGGGCGCTCAAGGGCGCATGCGAATGAGCACCATGTCGGTGCCCATCGTCACGGGAGGCAGTCATGTTTGGATTCATCGTTGGAACGTTGAGCCTGATCGGGTTCGTGAAGGTGTTGCGCTGGGGCCGCTGGCAGCACGGCGCCGGTGGCTACGGAGGTCCCCGCCGCTGGATGTTGCGCCGTCTCTTCCAGCGGCTCGACACCACGCCCGGCCAGGAGAAGGTGATCAGCCAGGCGGTCGAGAACGCGGAGCGCGCGATGTGGCAGGCGCGCGAGCAGGTGTTCCGCGGCCGCACCAGCTTCGCAGGCGCGATGCGCGGGGAGACGTTCGACTCCGCGGCCGTCAACGCCACCTTCGACGCGCAGCAGGCGTCGCTCGACGACCTGAAGAAGGCGGTGCGCGAGGGCATGCAGTCGATCCACGAGGCGCTCTCGCCCGAGCAGCGCGCTCGCCTCGCTGACCTGGTCGAGTTCGGCCCGGGCCGCATGCACGGCGGCGGTTGTGGCCGCGCGCGCTTCGGTCACCACCACCACGGCTTCCGCCCCGCTGGCGGCGAAGCGTCCACCGTCAACCTCTAACCCCCCACTTCATCACTGACCAGAAAAGGAACATCCCATGCGTCGCATTCTCCTCGTCCTCCTCGGCTTCGGCGTCTTCGCAGGCTACGGCTCGGCCATCGCGTCGGCCCGCTACCATCGCAACCACTGCAACTGGGACCGCGAGCGCTTCGAGCGCTACGAGCAGGTGACCGAGCGCCGTGACGCGCCGGCCGCCACCGCTGCGCCCCAGACGGTCGTCGTGCCCCAGGCCGCGCCGGCTCCTGCCGCGCCCGCGCCGACGGTGTTCGTCATCACCGTGCCGACTGGCCAGGCCGCGCCTGCCGCCACGCCGCAGATCATCACGGTGCCGGTGCCCACCCCGATGCCGGCCGCTGCGCCGACGCCGGCCGCCGCGCCCGCCCCCACCGCGGGGCAGTGACGTGATCACCACCCGGGAAGTTCCACGGCCACCGCTGACAGGTAATCTCATGAACGCCATGGCTTCCCGGGTGTTGTTGATCGACGACGACGCGCGCTTGCCCGATCTGCTGCGCGAGTACCTCGAGCAGAACGGCGTGACGCTGACCCACGCCCCCGACGGCCCCCGCGGGCTGTTGATGCTCGAGCAGGGCGCGTTCGACGCGGTGCTCCTCGACGTGATGATGCCCGGCATGGACGGGCTCGAGGTGTGCCGCAAGCTCCGCAGCAAGGGCAGCAACGTGCCGGTGATCATGCTCACCGCGCGCGGCGACGAGACCGACCGCGTGGTCGGCCTGGAGATCGGCGCCGACGACTACGTGGCCAAGCCGTTCTCCCCGCGGGAGCTGCTGGCCCGCCTGCGCGCCGTGCTCCGCCGCGCCCGGCCCGAGGTGATGAGCGAGCAGCTGAGCGTCGGCGACGTCTCGGTCGACGTGCCCGCCCGCATCGCGACCCGCAACGGCCAGGCGCTCGATCTCACTGGCATCGAGTTCGACATCCTCGTGGCGCTCGTTCGCCGCGCGGGCCGCGTGGTGCCCCGCGACGCGCTGTTGTCCGAAGCGGGGCGCAGCGACGTGGTGGTCGGCGAGCGAACCATCGACGTGCACATCAGCCACCTGCGCCAGAAGTTGAACGACGACCCGCCGAAGCTGATCAAGACGGTGCGCGGCGTCGGCTACGTGCTCACGAGGGACTGACGTGTTCCGCCACCGCCACCACGAGCACCTCCACCGCCACTTCGAGGGGCGTGGTCCGTGGCGTCGGCCGATGGGGCCCATCGGGCGCTTCGTGCGCGCGCGCCTGCGCCGCCGCATCTTCGCGTGGCTGCTGGGCAGCATGATCACCACGGGGTTCATCGTCTTCCTGGTGCTGAGCCTGGTGATGAAGATGCAGCAGCCCGAATGGGCGCACACCTACGAGCGCACCCGCGACTGGGTCGGTCACCAGTTCGCCCGCGACTGGGGCAACCCCGCGGCGCGTGAGCAGTACGCCCGCCAGACCGCGACCGACCTCGGCGCCGAGCTCGAGCTCGTCGACGCGACCGGTGCCACCGTGCTCGTCACCGGCGAGATGTGCCACCACCCCGATCTCATCGCGCCCGTGAAGTCGGCCGAGGGCGCCACGCTGGGCGACGTGCGCATCTGCCTGCAGCACCCCGCGTCGTTCGGTGGCCGCTTCTTCGGCTTCCTCTTCATCGCGCTCGGCGCGGTGTGGATGGTGTCGGGCCGCGTTGCCCGCCGGCTGGCGCGCCCGCTCGACGAGCTGACCGAGGTGGTCAAGCGCATCGGGCAGGGCGACCTGAAGGCCCGCACCGATCTCGCCTGCTACGAGCCCGACGAGCTGGGCGTGGTCGCCGACGCCGTGAACGACATGGCGGCGCGCATCGAGAAGCAGGTCGAGAACCAGCGGGAACTGCTCGCCACCGTCTCGCACGAGCTGCGCACGCCGCTCGCGCGCATGCGCGTCATCTCCGAGATCGGCCGCGACACCGGGGCGAGCACCAAGACCTTCGACGAGCTCGATCGCGAAGTCGTGGAGATGGACTCGCTCGTCGGAGAGCTCCTCGCCAACTCGCGCCTCGAGTTCGGCCAGGTCAACCGGCGTGAGCTCTCGGTGCGAGACGTGGCTGCCCGCGCCGTCGAGCGCGCCGGCTTGAACCCCACCGCGCTCTCGGTCGCCGGTGAGGCCGATTCACTCCAGGCCGACCCCACGCTGCTGCAGCGCGCGCTCGCCAACCTCTTCGACAACGCGAAGAAGCACGCGCAGGGCGCCGATGCGTTCGAGGTGAAGGTCGAAGATCAGCTCGTGCGCTTCGAGGTGCTCGACCGCGGGCCCGGCGTGAACGGCGACGCGGCGCAGCTCTTCGAGAAGTTCAACCGCGGGCAAGACGGGCAGGGCGCTGACGGCCTGGGGCTCGGGCTCGCACTGGTGCGTCGCATCGCCCGCGCGCACGGCGGAGACGTGTGGGCGACCCCGCGTGACGGCGGCGGCGCCCGCTTCGGTTTCAGCATCGCCCGCGCATGATGGTCGGGGTGAGGAGTGAACACGTGACTGCGGCGTGCATGTCGAGGAGCGACGACGCGACCGACTTCAGTCACTTCGTCGGCAGCAAGCACAGGGCGATGGACTGAACGCGCTGCCGAGAGACGAGCGAGCCCCTCGACCACGGGCGAGGGTCTTCAGGTCGGGTCGGTTGTCACGATCTGGTCGCTGGAGCGCTGGAGCAGCCACTTCGTGACAACCGACCCTGCGGTTGGCCGTGTCATGCCGAGAGGAACCTTCACGAAGCGTGCAGGCACGAGTCACGTCGGGGTGAGCGGCACGCCTGTTCTGACCTGGGCGTCGACCCCCAGACCCCACGGCCACCCCAGAGCCGTCGTGCGTGCGTGTGAACATCACGTGCGCCGTTGGCGTGCGCGTGCGTGTGACGGGCGCCGCGGTTTTCACTCCTCACCCCGACCCTCTCCTCCTCGGGAGGAGAGGGAGACCGCTCAGTGCGCGTCGGCCGCGCCAGCCCAGCCTGACTTCGCCCCGCTGCGTCCCCGACCGCCCGACAGGTTGCCCACCCACGCCGGAGTGAGCTTCGTACCCGCGAGCTGCGCCGCCAACCGCATCGTCGCCACCCGCGCAGCGCCTTCATCCGGCTCCGGCGCGCTCATCGCCTTCAGCTGGTTGTCGACCGCCGCGACGCCGACGAAGCCGCGCGGAGTCTTCACCAGCCCGGTGATGACCACCGTCTGCATCGAGCCCTTCACCACGCACGGTGCCGGGTAGAGATCAGCCGGGCGTCGGCCCAGCGCGGCCTGCAGGTCCTTGATGAACTGCTCGGCCGACACGTGGAGCGTCGCCTCATCGGTCGAGAACATCACCCAGCCATGCCGGGGCGCCTCGAAGACGGTCTTCGTCTTGAAATCGACACGATCGTCGCCCGCCACGAGGCCGCCGAGCTCGACCTGGCCGGAGTGGCCGTGCGGCGCCGGAATCGAGGCCACCGCGCACACCGCGGCGTAGAGCTGGTCGGAGTCGGGCGCGAGCGCCGGTTCCGGAGGTGCGGCGAGCGCACGAGCGGCGACGACGACGGCGAACGCAACGGCGAGACGGTTCATGGGCGCGCTCTCAACGTGGTGCGCGGGCCCTAATTCACCGAGCTCAAGATGTTCGCCACGCACATCTCCTCGTCGGACCCCTCACCCCAGTTGGTGGAGATGGCGCCCGGCGCGGAGTTGTCGAACGTGCACTTCACCCGCAGCTTGTCGCCCGGCTCGAAGCGCACCGGCTCGCTCAGCTGGTACTCGTTCTGCCAGTGGAAGTCCCACGCGGGGATGTCGATGATCTTCACGCGCGTCTTGTCGGCCTTCTCGAGCCACAGCTCGCCGTGCTTGCCGAGCTTGTGCATGTGGAACATCACCGCCTCGAGGTTGAAGCCGTTGGTGGTGTCGAGCGGAGAGCCCAGCAGCTTGAAGAAGTCGCGCGGGTCGGCCACGTACTGGTGCACCACCGCCGGGTTCGCCGCCGGAATGTCCATCGCGCCGGCCACCCAACCCACGTCGAGCATCGGCTGGTAGGCGAGCTTCTTCTGCACCGTGTCCGCGAGCGAGAACTGCATCTCGGTCTGGTCGGGCTTCGGGCCGCTGGGCGGCACGTTGTAGTGCATCTGCATCACGATGGTCGCGCCGGGCTCGATCTCCACGCCGCCGCCACGGGGGAACGTGGTGCCCTGGTACCCCGGGATCCACGCCGTCAGCACGTTCACCGCGAACTGCTGCGGGCGACCGCCGAACGGACCACCGAAGCACGAGTAGCCGGGGCCGGGATCTTCCGCGTCCCACATCACGGGGTACATCGCCGAGTCCTTCGGCACGAGGTACAGCGCGATGTGGTGCACCTGCTCGGGCACGCCCGGCAGCGCGTTCACGCCGGTGAGGTACTTCGTCGCCGCTTCCGGCCACTGGATGACGAAGCAGCGGTAGTCGTCGGGCGACAGCGACGGCGTGTACGCCTCCGGCAGCTTCACCGAGCGGTCCACGCGTTCCAGCCCGCCGCCGATGGCCGGCAGCGCCGCGCCTGGCTTCTTCGCGTCACCCTCATCGGGCTGCTTCGCCCACGCGGCGATCGACGCCTTCTGCGCGTCGCTCAACGTCGGGTTGCGCAGGTACGTCACGTCGGTCGGCATCGCCTTCCACGGCGGCATGCGGCCGGTGGTGACCGCGTCGGCGATGGCGCTCGCGTGCAGCTTCGCGTCGGCGTACGTGTCGAGCGCGAACGGCGCGATGCCCCCCGCCACGTGGCAGTTGATGCACCGCCCATCGAGAATCGGCTTCACGTCCTGGGCATAGGTCGGGCCCGGGGGCTGACAGGCCGAACCGAGCACCGCGACCGCGACGGCAATGAGGAGCACGCGCATGCGGCGCCTCATACCGAACATGCGGGTCGAAATGGAATGTCAGTCCCCCTCCGTAGAGTGGCGCCTCACCACTTTCGGGGGACCCATGGATCCAGGAACGGTCGAGATGCAGCTGGAAGACGCCTTGATGGATGACGGGCACGTGCGCGGCGAATGGCTCGCGCTCCACGCCCGGCGCGCGCGCGGCGAACGCAACCCGGCGATCGAGGCGCGGCTCGAGCAGCTGACCCGGCGGCACTTGAAGGACCTGCTCGGTCCACTCCACAAGGTCCTCGAAGACGTTCACTTCGATGAGCACGGCGAGTTGGTGCAGGCGCGCTTGCGTGCCGCGCGCAAAGAAGTGCCCGACCTCGACGATCGCCGCTGGCACTCGCTGCACACCCTCGACGTCGCGCGCGGCGCGAGCGCGTGGCTGTTTGGCCCCGGCGGCCAGTTCGATCGGTTCATCAACGCGCTGCGCTCGCTCACCACGCTCCACGGGCTCTCTCGGCGGGCGCACTGGCCGGCGACGCCGTGCACGCGCGTCGAGCACCTCGAGGTGAGCGGCGTCGACTTCGACGTGCTGTTCGACACCTTCCCCGCGGCGCGCACCGTGACGTGGAACGGGTTCGGCGTGCGCCCGTGGTCTCACCCGCGCCTGGCCCAGCTCGAGCGCTTCAGCCTCGGCGACCAGTGGGCGCACAGCCTCAGCTGGTCGAAGGGCGTGCTGCGCGTCAACCAGCTGCCCTCGCTCGACGCCCTGGAGTGGATCGCCGCCGGCCCACCGCTCGAGCGGCTCGAGCTCGAAGAACGCCGCTTCGACTGGGAAGGCCTCGCGTACGACCTGCGCGACGTCTTCGCTGCCGCGCGCGCCCGTGGAGCGCAGGTGGTGGTCGTGCCTGCCGAGCGCCGGGCCGACGAAGAAGACGTGCCGTGGCGGCCGCGGCGTGCGCCTCACCACCACCCGCACCAGTGGGACGATCTACAGTGGTGACGTGCGCTCCCTCGCCGCCGCGCTGGTGCTCTCGATCGCCGGGACGGCGTGGGCCGGCAAGGTGCAGGTGCCCGCCGATCTCGGCATCGGCCCCGCGGGCTACTGGTTCTTCGGGCCGCTGACGCTCAACCGTGGAGCGGTGCCGCACTTCGCGCTGGCGTTCGATCTTGCCGCCATCATCGACCGCGATTGGCTCGATCAACACCGCGACCAGGTGCCGCCCCAGTACCGCTCGAGCGCCGACAAGGTCTCGGAGCTGCGCATCGGCCCGTCGATCTTCATTCCCTCGGCGCTCTACGTCTCGCCGCCCATCGACGCGCTCGGCAGCGTCGGCATGTTCGGCGCCACGTGGACGCCCATCGGGCTGACGCTGGTGAACACCGGCCAGAACTCGGTGCGCGACTGGAACCGCAGCCGCGGCCGCGTGCGCATCGACGGCAACCTGCTGCTCACGTACCTCTTCGTGTTCAACACCGCCGGCTACGCGATCCCCACCACCCACTTCCTGCGGCCGGGCGTCGAGCTGCGCACCTCGATCCTGATCAACGTCACCTCGTCCTTCATCCTCGGGCTCGGCGGCGGCGCGCAGCTCTACATTCCCCAGCGCATGGGCACCTTCATCGAGCTGGGGCCCATCAACGAGGCGATGTGGGTGTCGGCGTTCGCCTTCTTGCAGTTCCACTTCCGCTTCCCCTACGAAGTCTCGCTGTAGGCTCGTTTTCCGAAAGAGCGCCCATGCCCCTTCCCATTCGCGGCGGTACCCCCGGAGTCCAGACGCCCGGCGTCCAGACTCCCTCGACCACTCCCACCCCGGCCACCACGCCGAGCACGCCCGCCACGCCCGCGCGCCCCGCGAATTGGACTGGTCCCGCCGGCCCCGCCGTGCGCGACGCCTTCAACGCCGTCGGCAACGCGGTGAAGAACGCCGGGCCGAGCGACTACGACCTCGTGCCGGGCCGCTACCCCGACGCGGTGCCGCTCCCGGTGGTGCTCAGCGCCGTCGGCCAGTCGCCGCAGGGGCAGGCCGCGCTCAACAAGGTGCTCGATCAGTTCAAGGCGCGCACCGGCATCGACGTGCCGCCCGAGACGCGCTCGGCGGTGCTCAGCAACCCGGCCGCGCTGGCGAAGGCGCTCGAGGTCTCGCCGGCGGAGCTGAGCGCCGGCATGGTCGCCCTCAACGGCGCCTACAAGGCCGGCAAGATGAAAGACGCCGCGCAGGCCGCGCCGATCCTCCCGCAGCACTTCGACCTCTCGAAGCTCGACGATGTCGACGCGCCCCGCGGCAAGGGCGACCTGAAGGAGCTCGCGCCCGGCCTCTTCCAGGGCAGCCTCCCGAGCAGCACCAGCGACGCGCAGGTCAAGCGCAACAAGGTGCTCGCCGAGGTCTTCGATCGCCTCTCGAAGAACCCCGGCGTGCCCGGCGACCAGCAGTTCTCGGTGAAGTACGGCGGCAAGGACTTCACCAACGTCGAGGGCTTCGTGAAGCAGCTCGCTGCCGACGGCTACCAGGTCGACGTGCACTTCGACGCGCGCATCGCCAACTTCGCCGATCTGAAGACGGTGGTGCCGAACTCCAACCCGCCCCAGTTCGTCGACGTGCCCGCGCCGCTGATGGTGAAGACCGGCATCAAGGACGGCCTGGGCAAGGAAGCCATCGTGCCCGCCGTGCACAGCGAGATGATCGTCTCCATCAAGGCCGGCCCCAACGCGAAGGGCCCGAAGTTCGACGCCGACCTGAAGTACTACCAGGGCGTGTCGGGCACCGGCTTCTTCCCCTGCAACGTGAGCCAGGAACCCTCGTGGTGCGGCCGCGTGAGCCACGACCCGCTCAGCGGTGACCAGGCCCTCAAGGCCATCACCCTCGCCGGCGCCTTCACCGACGTGGTGAACACCACCGCGAAGGAAAAGAAGCTCTACGCCGCGGGCTACGGCATCACCGGCGTCTGCAACGACTCGGTCGCCCTCATTCAGCAGGCGATGACCGGCAAGGCCGACGCGTACCCGCTGCTCATGCAAGACCAGGTGCTCAACCACGCCATCACCGAGCGCCTCAGCGACGGCAACAAGGCCGACGACGCCAACTACCGCGCGCTGCGCACCGCGATGAAAGAGCTCCCCAACGACCTGCGCCACAACGACAGCCAGAAGCGGCGCGCGCTCGCCTCGTTGCCCTGGGCGGCCGGCCGCGAGCCGTTCGTCAGCAGCGAAGAGGCCCGCAGAATCTTGAGTCAGTAGGAGGGGTTGCGGGTCAGGAAACCCGACACCCACACCCTCCGACAACTCAGCATGAACGTGCTTCGGAGCCTGGCGCGCAACCTCTGGAACGTGATGGACGTGAAGTCGGCCGGCTCCACGTCGGCCTCGCTCGTTCAACCCGAAGCCGGCGCGAAGACGCTCAACGCCGTTCGCCAGCAGCGCGTGCCCGGCGTGCTCGGCCTCGGCCGCTTCCGTGATGGCTTCGAGCAGCTCCCGCAGCCCACCGCCCGCGGCTTCGCGCCCGAGCGCGCCTTCCGCCCGCAGCAGCTCACGCGCCCGGCCTTCTCGACCCGCGATGGCTTCGAGTCGGCGACCCGCCGCCCGGTCGACCTGTCAGGCGCCATGAAGTCCACCCGCGCGGAAGCGAAGAGCACCACCCCCGTGTTCCCCAACCTCGGCGCGACCCTCGACGACCTCGCCGCGCTGATCTGATTCGCCCGCACTTGCGCGCCTCGAGCGCTGCATTACCCCTCTGCGCGCCGGGCCATGGAGGCCCGCTGAACGCGAAAGGAGAATGCAATGTTGCTCGCCAAGTGGACCACCCCGCAGTCCGATCTCGCTGACCGCATCGCACGCTCCGGCTGGTCGCCGACGTGGCAGAGGCCGGTGTTCGACGCGCTCTTTCAGTCGCCCGACCGCATGCTCGACGCCGAGGTGCACGAGACGCCCGAGGCCCTGACGCTGTCGATCGATCTCCCCGGGCACGACCCGAAGAACGTCGACGTGAAGATCGAGGGCGACGTGCTCACCGTGAAGTCTCAGCGCTCGCTGCGTTCGGGTGCCCGCGAGGAATACGCCCGCTCGTTCGTGGTGCCCGACACCGTCGACGCGACGAAGGCCGAGGCCCGCTGCGAGCACGGCGTGCTGACCGTGGTGTTGCCACGCCGCGAGGAAGCCCGGCCGCGCAGCATCACCGTGAAGGTCAGCTGAGCACGTTCAGCTTCTTGCCTTCCTTCTTGCGGAGGCCGACCGACTCGGGCCCCTCGGTCTCGAGCCCCAGCGCCGTTTCGAGCAGGTCGAGCAGCTGCGCCCGCGAGTCGACGTCGTCGGGCGCGAGCAGGGTGATCTCGACCGGCAGCCGTTCTTCGGGCGGCACGGGCTCGGGGTCGAGGGGCTTCCCGTCGGGGCCAAGGTCCTCGACGAGGAGGTCGCCGTCGCGGTGAATCGTGTAGCGCCGATGCATGATCTCACTCTAATCGCCCGCGGCTGATCTACGCTCGCCCTCGTGCCCGTTGCGCTCAGCCAGCTCGCCCGGAAGCTCTTCGTCAACCCGAAGCCGGGGTCTGAGCCGACGACGCCCGGCCTGGTGTGGGAAGCGCCGCCGTCCGAGTCGACCGACTCCGGCTCGTGGGCCCTCACCGACGCCGGGCAGGACATGAAGCGCCCCCGCGCCGGCGAGCCGCTCATCTTCTTCGTGCAGAAGACCACCGGTGCCAACAACCCCTTCGCCATGGGCATCACCGTGGGCCGCGTCGACAACAACGACGTGGTGGTCGACGACGCCTCGGTCAGCCGCTTTCACGCCTGGCTGCAGCAAGACGACCGCACCAAGGAATGGTCGCTCACCGACGCCGAGAGCAAGAACGGCACGTGGGTCGACGGCGCCAAGGCCGAGCCCCGCAAGCGCATCGTGCTGAAGGACGGCTCGAAGCTGAAGTTCGGCGACTGCGAGATGACCTTCTTCATGCCGCCCGCGCTGAAGACGTTCGTCGAGTCGCGCTTCAAGCGCTGATCACGGGTCGAACCGGTAGCCCAGGCCGCGCACCGTCACGAAGTGCTTCGGCGCGTCGGGCTTGAGCTCGAACTTCGCGCGGAGCTGGCTGACGAAGTTGTCGACCGTGCGCGCCGTGCCCTCGTACCCGAAGCCCCACGCGCCCGAGAGCAGCTCCTCGCGGCTGAAGGTGTGGCCGGGGTGGCTGACGAAGTGGCCCAGCAGCTTGAACTCCTGCGCGGTGAGCTCGACGCTCTGCCCGCCGCGCGCGACGGTCTTGGCGTTGAGATCGACCACCGTGTCGCCGAAGCGCACCACCGAGCCGTCACGCACGCGCCGCCGCAGCACCGCGCGAATGCGCGCCAGCAGCTCCTGCAGCCCGAAGGGCTTGACCACGTAGTCGTCGGCGCCGAGGTTGAGGCCCATCACCCGGTCGGTCTCCACGCCCTTGGCCGAGAGCACCACCACCGGCAAGGTGCTGCCGCGCTTCTTGAGCTCCTCCAGCACCTCGAAGCCGTTCATCGCCGGCAGCATCACGTCGAGCACCATCAGGTCGGGCCGCTCGTCGATCGCCTTCTGCAGGCCGGTGCGGCCGTCTTGCGCCTGGAGCACCTCGTAGCCCTCGAAGCGCAGGTTCATCGACAGCCCGGTGAGGATCGACAGGTCGTCCTCGACCACCAGGATTCGCAGCTTGGTCTCGTCGGTCATGGCGTTGAGGACTCAGGGCTCGGCGAGGGGCAGGTGAACGCGGAAGGTAGAGCCCTGTCCGGGCACGCTGTCGACCGAAATCCAGCCGTCGTGCGCCTGCACGATGCGCTGGGCGATCGACAAGCCCAGGCCCGAGCCCTCGGTGTCGCGCGTGAGCAGGGAATCGACCCGATAGAAGCGCTCGAAGATGCGCTTCTGTTCGCGGCGGGGAATACCCACGCCGTGATCTTCGACCTCGAAGACCACGAACTCGTCGTCCTTCACCACGCGCATCGCCACGCGGCGGTCGTCGGGGCGCGAGTACTTCCACGCGTTCTGCAGCAGGTTCAGCACCGCGCCGGCGATCGCGTCGTGGTCGATCTCGATGGGCCCCAGCCCCGGCGTCACGTCGACGCTCAGCGCCACCTCTTCACCGATGTGCTGCGCCTTGAAGGCCTCCACCGCGGTCTGCGCGAGCGCCCCGGGCGCGACCTTCTCCTTGCGGTACGACTTCTTGCCGCTCTCGATGCGCGACCAGTCGAGCACCGACTCGATCATCCCCGACAGGCGCGCCGTCTCCTTCGAGAGCAGCTCGAGCACCGTCTGCATCTCCCTGGGGTCCTTCACGCGGCCCAGCGCGAGCGTCTCGATGAACATGCGAATCGAGGTGATGGGTGTGCGCAGCTCGTGGCTGATCAGCGACACGAAGTCGGTCTTGAGCCGCGAGAGCCGCGCTTCCCGGTACAGCGTGCGGCCGGTGTAGATCACGCCCAGCGCGAGCGTGACGTAGAAGAGGCCGAGCAGCACCGAGTACACCACCCGGTTGCGCGTCGACGCGGTGGCCACCGGGTCTTCGCCCGTCGCCTGCACCACGAGGCGGAAGTCCTGCAGCGGGGAAGGGAGCACCAGGCCCGCCAGCTCGCGCGGGCCGAGCGCGGCCTCGCGCACCTCGCTCACGCCGCTCACCAGCCGCGCCATCACGCCCTCGGGCGGTGCCTCGCGCTTGATCGCCACCAACGCGAAGCGGCCCTCTTCCCCGGGCGGGGTCACGCGCGCGCCGATGCGCGAGAGCAGCCGGTCGATCGCCGCGGCCGACACCTGCGCGCCGACCACCACGTCTCCGTCGCGCATCGCCGCCAGCAGGTAGGTGCCCTGGGGCGTGGTGGCCGAGAACACCACCGGCGTCACCGGCACGCCCGCCAGCTCGCGGCCCAGCGCGCGCACCGCGGTCTCGATGTTGGCGTCGGTGGTCTGCACCACGCCCTCGCGCACCGTGAAGCCGACGTCGGTGAGCACCTCGCCGTCGCGTTCGAGCACCAGCGCCGGCTCGCGCGCGGTGACGGTCGCCGAATGCAGCGCCGCCACCAGCTCGTTCGCCGCGGTGCTGGCGCGCCCGGCCCAGAGCGACTCGAGTCGTTTTTCCACGGCCGCGCGCTCGTTGATGATCGCGACCACGCCGAAGCCCGACAGGCCCGCCGAGGGCAGCACCACCAGCACGATCAAGAGCGTGAACGTGCGCCTGAACGACAGCAGCTCCACGTTCTCGGGGCCGGCCATGCGCAGCTTCTTGCACAGGCGTGCCGCACTTTCCTTCACACCGGGGGGATCGGTTTGGGTCGTTGAGGCGACTAAGTCCTGATCAGCAATGATGACGTCGTGCGTCGAAGCGGTCGCCTCAACGGGCACAAGGGGTGCAGAAGGTGCGGCGGCTTTCGAAGTTCAACTGAATTTCAAGCAGTTACGCCCCGTCGGGCGCACCGAGGCTGGTGCTTCCTGACACAGCTGACAGGGGCGCCGATGTCGCAGCAGAATCGACGAATTCACCCTGCATTCTGAACAACTGGAGAACGACCGAAATGAACTGGTTCAAACGATCGCTGTTGCTGGGTGCCCTCACGGCTGCCGTCGCCTTCACTGGCTGCAACCCTCCGGGCAACGCCGCGGCAGCGCGCGCGTCGGGCTCGGTGGCGCTGACCAACGATGACAAGCAGGTCCTCGCGGTCGACACCGACAACAACGTGCTGGTTCGCTTCGACCCGACCACCAAGGCGATCCTCGGCCAGGTCACCGTCGGCAAGTCGCCCGCGCGCGTGATCGTCGACGCCAACGACACCGCCTTCGTCACCAACCGTGGCGAGCGCTCGGTCTCGGTCATCCGCAAGGACGACACCGCGGAGTCGGCCCGCATTCCCGTCGGCATCGAGCCGTCCGGCATGGCGCTGACCCCCGACGGCAAGCTGCTCCTCGTCGTCTCGGCCACCGCGCTCGACAAGACCGAGACCGGCCTGCTGACCGCCATCGACACCAACACCCTCGAGAAGAAGTGGGAAATCGAGGTCGGTGAAGAGCCCCGCGCCGTCGCGGTCGTGAAGGGCGATCGCGCGCTCGTCTCGCTCTTCAAGCAGGGCACGCTGGTGTCGGTCGACCTGAACGCCGGCCAGGTGGTGAAGAACAACGCGCCGAGCATCTACGAGGCCGCCAACGCCACCCGCATCTCCACCCCGGCGACGTCGTTCGGGGGCAGCAGCTTCTCGTCGTTCCGCCCGCGCGGCCTGACCGACCTCGTGGTCACCCCCGATGGCGATCGCGTGTTCGCCCCGGTGACCTGGGCCCGCGAAGACAACATCGCGCGCAAGCCGTCGACGTTCGGCGGCTACTACTCGGCCGGCGGCCCCTGCAACATCGGCGCGGTCGCCACGGCCGGCATCGTGACCGTCAACACCACCGCGCCGTCGTCGCCGACGCCGCAGGTCGACGACATCACCTCGTGCTTCAGCACCGGCACCAACTCGGGCGACAAGGACTTCCCCGCGTCGACCCTCAGCTCGTCTGACCCGAGCTTCCCGGCGATCCAGGGCCCGACGGTCGCCGCCCTCGACCCGACCGGCGAGTGGCTGGTGGTCGTCAACCGCGAGACCCGCAACATGGCGTGGATGCCGGCGTGGAAGCGCAGCGGCACCAACATCGACTTCGACAAGACCGGCTCGGCGATCCGCAGCGTGCAGGACTTCGACGCCGAGGGTGTCGACGGCATCGCGCTGAGCAAGGACGGCAAGTCGGCGTTCGTCTACAGCCAGTTCGACCACAAGCTCGTCGTCTTCACCGGCTCGGGCAAGGACTCCTCGGCCGTCATCGCCCGCACCGGCGAGGTGCGCGTGGAAGACAAGTCGGCCTTCGGCGCCGACCCGGTCCGCGTGCAGGGCCGCAAGCTGTTCTTCGACGCCCGCAACCCGATGGTCAGCTCGTCGCAGACCAACGTCGCCTGCTCGACCTGCCACCTCGAGGGTCGTGAAGACGGCCACGTGTGGCAGTTCCCCGATGGCGCCCGCCAGACCCCGGCGCTCGCTGGCCGCAACCTGAAGGCGACCGCGCCGTACCACTGGAGCGGTGAGTTCGCGACGCTCGAGGCCTTCAACCTCCACACCATCACCGAGCGCATGGGCGGCTCGGGCCTCACCACCGACGCCAGCAACGCGCTCGACACCTTCATCGACACGATGCCGGTCGCCGAGAACCCGCTGGCGGTGCAGACCGACGCCTCGGTGCGCGGCCGCGCGGCCTTCGAGAAGGCGGGCTGCAACTCGTGCCACGCCGGCTCGCTGATGACCAACAACGAGAACGCCGACGTCGGCACGCTCCGCGTCTCGGGCACCAACCCCGACCAGGGCTTCGTGACCACCAAGGGCTTCAACGTGCCCTCGCTCATCGGCATCTCGCGCACCGCGCCGTACCTGCACGACGGCACCGAGCTGACGCTCGCGGCCCGCGTCGCGCCGAACACCAAGCACGGCAACACGCAGGCGCTCAACGACGCCGAGCGCGCCGACCTGCTGGTCTACCTGCGGTCGCTGTAAGCGGCTGGTCGCTTCTGTGACACACTCGGGCGAGATGCGTCTGCTTCCTGCCCGAGCCGGTTTGATTCTCGCGGGCGTGCTCCTCCTGGCAGGGGCCGCCCGCGCGCAGTCTGAAGACGAGTGGGGGAAGTTGCCCGCCAACACCGGCAACACCACGCCTGTGACGCCTCCGCCGGTCGACGCGCCGCCTCCGCCGCCTCCGGTCGTCGCGCCGCCTCCTGCTCCCTCGACGACCTTCGCGCCCATCAGCTCCGGGCCGCTGCGCCCCCGCAGCGAGGTGCTGGCCCGCGTGCGCCCGCCCGAAGAGCGCAACCAGGTCACGATGTTCGGGGCCACCACGCTCGGCTCGCTCAACCGCGGTGAGATGGTCGCGCTCGGGTTCCCGCTCCTGCAGCTGCGCTTCTTGATGGGGCTGGGCGACCGCTTCGACCTCGGCGTCGGCTTCGACAGCTACTACTTCATGATGAACGAGCCGCGGCTGGTCGCGCGGGTCAACCTGGTGAAGGGCGAGAACTTCGCGCTCGGGCTCACCGCCGAGGGCGGCTACGCGTTCTTCACCCAGCGCGCCTCGCGTGAGCAGCGCGGCGCGCGGTGGCTCACCGGCCGCCGCAACATCAACATCTCCCCCGCGGTCGTCGGCAGCTACCAGGGCAGCGCCCCTCGCGCGGCGCGCCTGTTCTTCGAGCTGCGCTACCTGCTCGCGCTCGACACCGAGCCTTTCGCGACCGACCCGCTGACCGGCGTGCCGCCCGCGGTGGTTCCGGGCCACAACTTCACGCTGAAGGGCGGGGCAGAGCTGCCGCTCTCGGCGAAGACCGCCTTCGTGCTGGTGTTCGGCTTCGACGTGCACGGCCGGGCGTCCGACTCGGTGGTGATGCCCAGCGCCTCGCTCGGGCTCGTCACCTCGCTCTGACGCGCGGCGGAAGAAGTGGGTAGAACCCGGCGCCTATGAAACGCGCGACCGTTCTCGGGGCCGGCAGCTTCGGCACCGCCATCGCCCAGGTGCTCTCGGCGAACTTCGACGAGGTGGTGTTGTGGGGCCGCGACGCGGCGCTCATCGCCTCGCTCAACCAGGCGCACGAGAACGCCAACTACCTCCCGGGCCTGAAGCTCAGCGAGCGCATCAAGGGCGAGACCGACCTGGCCGCGTCGACGAAGGGCGCGGAGCTGGTGGTGGTCGCCACGCCCTCGCAGGCCACGCGCGAGCTGCTGGGCAAGGCGCACGACGTGGTGCCCGAGCTGGTGCCGGTGGTCACGGTGGCCAAGGGCATCGAGAACGGCACCCTGTGCACCATGACCGAGGTGCTCGAGCAGAGCCTGCCCGAGCGCTACCACCCGCACATCGCGGTGCTCAGCGGCCCTTCGTTCGCGAAGGAGATGGTGCTGCGCATGCCCACCGTCGTCACCCTCGCCAGCAAGTTCGAGAACACCGCGCGCGCGGCGCAGAACATGTTCCAGAGCGACGTGTTCCGTTGTTACAGCTCGAACGACGTGGTCGGCGTGCAGGTCGGCGGCGCGCTCAAGAACGTCATCGCCATCGCGGCGGGCATGAGCGACGGGCTGGGGCTGGGCCACAACTCGCGCGCGGCGATCATCACGCGCGGGCTGGCGGAGATTTCGCGCATCGCGGTGCGCATGGGCGGCAACCCGCTCACCCTCTCGGGCCTCGCCGGCATGGGCGACCTGGTGCTGACCTGCACCGGCGAGCTCTCGCGCAACCGCAAGGTGGGCATGGAGCTCGGCCGCGGCCGCGCGCTCGACGACATCTTGAAGGAAATGAAGCAGGTGGCCGAGGGCGTGAAGACCGCCAAGAGCGCCCGCGACCTGAGCGTGAAGATGGGCGTCGAGCTGCCGATCTGCGAGCAGGTCTACCGCATCGCCTGGGAAGGCAAGTCGCCCAGGGCCGCGGTCGCCGAGTTGATGGGCCGGACCCCGAAGTCGGAGCTCACCTGATGCGCGCTCTCCCCCTGTTCCTCGCCTTCGCCGTCGTCGCCGGCTGCAAGTGCGACACGCAGACCAGCAAGCGCTTCCCGAAGATCGAGGTGCTCGACGACATGGGCAACTCGCGCACCAGCGTCGACTTCGGCCAGGTGCAGCTGCACTTCAAGGCCGTCAAGCGCGTGCGCATTCGCAACGACGGCACCGCGGCGCTCACCATCGACAAGGCGAGCTTCACCAACGCGCTCTACGCGGTCGACATGCCGCTGCCGGTGAGCATCGGCGTCAGCGAAGAGCTGATGTTCCCGCTCGCGTTCACGCCCGAGGTGGCCGACCAGCGCGTCACCGCGAGCGTCACGCTCAGCACCGACGACCCGAACAACACCATGGTGAGCATCGACCTGGCGGGCACCGGCGTCACCGCGACCGCGGTGGTGCAGCCCACGCAGCTCGACTTCGGCCAGGTCTACGTCGGCGAGTCGAAGGATCTCACGTTCGCGCTCACCAACTCCGGCTCGAACGAGCTGCCGGTGACCTCGGCCACGCTCACCATGGTGCCGGGCGTCGTCACGTCCGACCTCACGCCGCTGGTGAAGACGCTGCAGGGCGGTGAGACGGTGATGGTCACCGTGCACTTCGCGCCCACCGCGCAGGTCAGCCTGATGGGCTCGCTCGAGCTGGTGCTGCCCAACGGCGTGGGCAACAAGAGCATTCCGATTCGGGGCACCGGCATCCAGGCGGTGCCGAAGATCTGCTTCAAGTTCGACGACTCGCCCATGGAGTCGTGCACCGACGGCACCGGCGGCCTCGCGCTCGACGTGCGCTTCGGCGCGCTGTGCGACGCGCGCGTGTACCCGGCCGACGGCGGCTTCCCGTGCACGCTCGACGGCGGCGTGATGCCGTACGAGCGCAGCGGCAAGTTCTACGTGCGCAACGAGGGCAACACGCCGATCCAGTACTCGATGCAGATCCAGGCGGGGCAGCCCAACCGCTGCGACGGTGGCGCGAGCATCGACTTCGCGTGGGCCAACGCGCCCGACGCCGGCGCGGCGAGCTTCAACGTGCCGACCTTCAAGCTCCCCACCGCCGACACCGACCCGAAGCCGTGGGAGACCGCGCCCGTCGCCGTGGTGTTCCGCCCGCGATCGATCTGCCGCAACGACGCGTCGGACCTCTCGACCGTGCTGTGGCGCCGCCAGAACGAGCCCACCGGCACCATGCGCCTGCCCGGCTCGCTCACCGCCACGCTGAGCGGCGCGTCGCTGCTGTCGAACCCGCAGCCCAACATGGTCACCTTCACCGGCAACAACCCGGCCCCGCAGGACGTGACGCTCGTGTCGAACACCGGCGATGGCCCGGTGAAGCTGCTGACCGCCGAGCTCTTCCAGTCGGCCGACGGCGGCACCGTGCCCGACCAGGCGTGCAGCACCGCGACGGTCGGCCCGTGCACGTGGTTCAAGTGGGCCACCGGGCCGGCGCTGCCGGTCACGCTCGAGGGCACCATCACTCCGGGCGCGCGCATCAGCCAGGTCGTCGGTCAAATCGAGTACGGCCTGCTCGACGCGGGCGTGCGCTACGTGCCCTCGCAGCCGCAGACGGTGTTCGCGATCGTCGGCACCAGCGACCCGTACACGCCGCAGGTGGTGGTGCCGATCATCGGCCGCCTCAACTGAGCCACGGCTCAGCCGTTCGTCAGGCCCTTCATGCGCCACGTGGTGACGCGTGAGGTGTCGGTGCGCGACTCCACGATGTTGGCGTCGGCCATCTCTTCGAGGAGCTTGAGCATGCGGCCGCCGGGCACGTTGATGGCCTTGGCGAGCCGGTCGGCGGTCATGCCGTAGACCTCGCGCCGCAGCTCGCGAATGATCTCGCGCTTGAGCTCGGCCTTCTTCAGGCCGTCGATGTCTTCGCTGCGCCACGCCGAGATGATGGCGAACGCGATGAGCGCGACGACCACCACCGCGATGATGGGGTAGATGATGTGGGTGTTGTTCTCGAGGTCTTCGAAGTAGCGCACCTTCGCCGAGCCGACGGGCTTCACGTAGCCGTGGGGCTCGGCGGGGGTGTCGAGCAGGCCCAAGAGCAGGCGCGCCAGCAACCGGGAAGTCAGCTCGGGGAGCGAGGACGTCATGACGAGAGAAAAGTGTACCCGGCCCTGCGAGTAGGAGAAGGTCTGTGACCGTGGATCTCGTCATCACCAACGCCACCGCCATCACCATGAACGGCTCGCGCGACGTCGTGCGCGACGCGGAAGTCGTCATCCAGGGTGGGCGCATCGCGAAGGTCGGCCCGGCGCGGAAGGGCCCGAAGAGCGGCGTGCGTCGCACCATCGACGCCAAGGGCCAGGTGGTGCTGCCGGGGCTCATCCACAGCCACCTGCACGCGTGCCAGACGCTGTGCCGCAACCACGCCGACGGGCTCGAGCTGCTCGACTGGTTGCGCGACCGCATCTGGCCGTTCGAGGCGCAGCACGACGCGGCCTCGCTGCGGGCCTCGGCCGACCTCACCTTCCTCGAGTGCGTGCGCAGCGGCGCGACCGCGGTGCTCGACATGGGCACGGTGCGCCACTACGGCGCGGTGTTCGAGTCAGCGCGCGACGCCGGCATTCGCCTCGTGGGCGGCAAGTGCATGATGGACGCGGGGCAGGGCGTGCCCGCCGGCCTGCGCGAGACCACCGAGGCCTCGCTCGAAGAATCGGTGAAGCTCATCGAGCAGTGGCACGGCCAGGAAGGCGATCGCCTGCGCTATGCGCTCGCGCCGCGCTTCGTGTTGTCGTGCACCGAGAAGCTGCTGCGCGAGGTGCAGGCCATCGCCCAGGCGCGCGGGGTGCGCATCCACACCCACGCCTCGGAGAACCCGACCGAGTGCGACGTGGTCCGCGAGAAGACGGGCATGGACAACGTCAGCTACTTCCACCACCTCGGGCTGCTGGGCACGCACACCACGCTGGCGCACTGCGTGTGGCTGACCGCCGAAGAGCAGAAGCTGCTGCGCGAGACGAAGACGCGCGTGGCGCACTGCCCGAGCGCGAACTTCAAGCTGGCGTCGGGCACGGCGAAGGTGCCCGAGCTGCTCAAGCAGGGCATCGTGGTCGGCCTCGGCGCCGACGGCGCGCCCTGCAACAACAACCTCGACATCTTCGTGGAGCTGCGGCTCGCGGCGTTGATCCACCTCCCGCGCACCGGGCCCACCTCGCTCAGCGCGATGCAGGCGCTCGAGCTGGCGACGCTCAACGGCGCGAAGGCGCTCGGCTACGAGGGCGAGATCGGCGTGCTGCACGAAGGCGCGCGGGCCGACGTGATCACCGTCGACCTCTCGCAGGCGCACGCCACGCCCAACTCGTCGGACCCTGTCGCGACGCTCGTCTACGCCGGCCAGAGCCAGGACGTGCGCGACGTCATCGTCGACGGCAAGGTGCTGATGCGCGACCGCCGGCTGCGGCTGGTCGACGAGCACGCCATTCGGGCCAGCGCCCGCGCCGCGAGCGCGCGGCTCATGACGCACCTCGACTGATCCACGCAGCTGCCTGCCAGCGCCGCGTCGGCCGTCAGCGCCAGTCGGCTAACACCCGGGTTTTCCGAGGTGGCAGGGTGTCGTGAACGGTCGGGCCTGACGCGGCAAATCACGAGCAACCCCGGTACCTTGTCAAATGGCTGGGTGTTTGCTTTAGGCCGTGAAGAACCTCGCAGGGCTCTGCCGGAGAGACCGTTGAACCGCAACTTCCTCGTCGTCGTGCTGGTGGTGCTCGCCGCGTTCAGCGGCTGCCAGTGCGGCCCGACCGGCCCTGGCCCCGACCCCGTCGAAGAGACCGACGCGGGCACGCCGAAGCGGGACTCCGGGGTGGTGATTCTGCCGCCCGACATCACGCCGCCGCAGTGGCCGGGCATCTGGGCCTCGGAGCCCTGCCCGTCGGCCGCCTTCGCGGGCCTCGACGCCGGCTCGCCTGACGCGGGCGTCTTCACGCTGGGGCTCTGCATCTCGCTGCACACCCTGACCGCCGACGCGTACCTCGACGACCAGCCCGAGACGAAGCCGGTGCTGGTGCAGTTCCTCGCCGGTGGCTACCAGTCGGAGCTCGAGCGCACGCCCGACGCGCGCGGCGTGCTGCAGGTGAAGGTGATGCGCGCGCGGTACGACATCCTCAAGCACCAGCCCGGCGGCGTGTGGCCGAACTTCAAGGGCTTCATCGAGCACGGCTTCACCGACATGACCGTCGACCAGAACCGCAGCTTCCGTGCGACGTCGCACCTGCTGCGCGGCGCGGTGCGCTTCGGCGGCCTGCCGTTCACGCCCAACACCTTCCCGCAGGACGTGTGGTTCGACGCGTACGGCGTGCCGTCGTGGCAGCAGTCGATGGTCACCAGCTCGGGCGGCTCGTACGAGCTGCGCCTGCTCGAGGGCACCATGGGGCTCTACCTCTCGTCGCCGGCGGTCTCGCTGTTCGGCACCGAGCTCACCAAGTTCCCCGTGACGCCCACGCTCAACGTGGTGTTCGACCATGACCAGGAGTTCGACGTCGACATTCCGGCGTCGGTGCTCGAGGCCAACCTCACCATCGACGGGGAGCCGCTGCCTGACGTGCGCCCGGGCCCGGACTTCTCGATCACCTACACGCGGCCGGGCGACGCCGACGCGACCATCACCTCGCACCACGAGGGTGGCCTGTCGAACCTCACCGCGCTGATCCCCAAGGGGCGCTACGGCACGAGCTTCTCGTTCGATGGCGTGGCGAACCGGCACTTCCCCAGCCGCATCTACGGCAAGCCGCTGCAGTCGTCGGTCGATCTCACCAACGACACCACGTTCAGCGCCGACTTCCCGACGCGCGCCATCGAGGGCTCGATCGTCATCGACGGGCAGCCGGCGCGCCCGAACCCGGCCTACAACTTCCAGCTGTACATGTTCGGCATCGCCGGCGCGTCGAACAGCTCGAGCTTCCTGATGTACGAGGTGCCCCTCGACTCGGCGTCGTTCAACATCAAGGCGTTCCCGGGCAACTACTTCACGTTCTTGTCTCTCGACGACGGGCTGTCGGAGAACCTCGCGACGGGGTGGTGGGTGGTCGATCGCTACTACCAGCTGCAGAGCAACCGCTCGATGCCCATCGCGCTCGACACCTCGACCTTCCACGGCAAGCTGACCATCGACGGGCAGCCGCCGCCGGCCGGCCAGCGCCTGGGCCGCTTCTCGTTCCGCAACCGCGCGATGACGGGCCAGTACAGCTGGTTCATGAAGGACGTGGTGCCCACCGCCGACGGCACGTTCGACGTGAAGCTGCCCAAGGGCGAGTACGAGGTCTACTTCACCATCGACCCCGTCACGTTCCCCACCTACGGCTCGGGCCGCCACCTGATGCTCTCGCGCGTGCCGCTCGATCAAGATGCGGTCATCGAGATGAACTACGAGACCATCGAGATCACCGGGCCGCTGCGCGTGGCTGGCGAGGTGGTGCCCGACACGCTCCCCGGCCCCGAGGTCGGCCTGGTGCTGCAGCGCCAGCAGGACTTCCAGAACTTCACGTGGAACTTCGTCGGCGGCGACACCTACTCGGTGCGCGTGCCGCGCGGCAGCTACACCATCGACTTCATCATTCACGAGAACGCGTTCGACGGCGTCGCCCACGGCAACGCCCCGCTCGGCCTGAAGCTGAACGTCGCCGGTGAAGGCGAGCCGTTCATGAACTTCCTCCACTAAAGCGGCGCGAAAACCTGCTCTCGTGCGGGGCTCATGGTGATCGAGGCCGTCGGGCTCACGCGTGATTTCGCCACCAGCACCGGGCGGTTGCGCGCGGTCGAGCAGGTGTCGTTCAAGGTGGCGGCGGGCGAAGTGGTGGGCCTGCTGGGTGCGAACGGCGCGGGCAAGACCACCACCCTGCGCATGCTGGCCGGCCTGCTGACGCCCCTGTCGGGCACCGCGAGCATCAACGGCGTGAAGGTCGCCGACCAGCCGCTCGAGGCGCGGCGGCACCTGGGCTTCCTGACGTCGAGCACCGGCCTCTACGACCGCCTCACCGGGCGCGAGGCGCTGGAGATCTTCGGGCGGCTGCAGGGCCTCGACGGCGCGGCGCTCGAGGCGCGGGTCAACGCCATCGCCGCCGAGCTCGAGCTGGGCGACTTCCTCGAGCGGCGGTGCGGTGGGCTGTCGTCGGGCCAGAAGCAGCGCGTGTCGATCGCGCGCGCGGTGGTGCACGACCCGGCGGCGTACGTGCTCGACGAGCCGACCGCGACGCTCGACCCCATCGCCTCGCGCGACATTCTCGACCTCGTGCGCCGCGCGCAGGCCCGGCAGAAGGCGGTGCTCTTCTCGACCCACCGCATGGAAGAGGCCGAGGTGCTCTGCACGCGGCTGTTGATCATGCGCAAGGGGCGCGTGGTCGCCGAGGGCACCACCGCCGAGCTCAAGGCGCGCGCGGGCAAGGCGTCGCTGACCGAGACGTTCCTCCACTTCACCACCGGCGCCGAGGTGGCGGCGTGAGCGCGTTTCGCGTGCTGTTGCGCAAGGAGCTGGTGGACGTGGTGCGCGATCGCCGCACGCTGCTGCTCACCATCGCGCTGCCGGTGTTCCTCTACCCGGTGCTGCTGATGGTGATGGGGGCGATCATCGCAGCGGGCACGCAGCGCCTGAAGAACGAGCCGCTGACGGTGGCGGTGGTGGGCGAGCCGACGCTGGGGCTGCTCAACCGCGCGCTTTCCCCACCGAAGACGACCTTCGTCCTGCACACCCGCGCCGAGGCCGAGGCGCTGCTCAAGGACCAGAAGATCGCCGCCGCGGTGCAGGCGCCCGACGACGTCGACGCGCTGCTGGTCGGCGGCCGCCAGGCGGTGGTCACGGTGCTGTACACCAAGCGGTTCGATCGCTCGATGGAGGCGCTCGAGCGGCTGCGGCCGATGCTCGACACGGTGAACGCCTCGACGCTCAAGGTGCGCCTCGACGAGCTCCACCTCGAGCCGGGCTTCGTGCAGCCGGTGAAGGCCGACCCGGTCGACCTCGACTTCCAGAAGGACCTCGGGCCGCTCATCGCCTCGCGCCTGCTGCCGCTGGTGCTGTTGATGATGCTGATGGTCGGCGCGATGTACCCGGCGGTCGATCTCACCGCGGGCGAGAAGGAACGCGGCACGCTCGAGACGTTGCTCGTGGCGGCGGTGCGCCCGGTCGACGTGATGGCCGCGAAGTACGCGACGGTGGGGCTGGTGGCGATCGTCTCGGCGCTCGCCAACCTCGCGGCGATGGGCGTCACCTTCGGGCTGGGCCTCTCGCTCGGGCCGCAGACCACCACCTTCCACCTCACCGCGGGGCAGGTGGGCATCATGCTGGTGTGCCTGGTGCCGTCGGCGCTGCTGTTGAGCGGCATCGCGCTCGCCGTCGCGTCGACCGCGCGCAACTTCAAGGAAGGCCAGGCGCTGATGACGCCGCTGGTGCTGGTGTGCCTCGCGCCCGCGCTCGTCTCGCAGATGCCGGGCATCGAGCTCACCACCGTGACCGCGCTGGTGCCGCTGCTGAACGTCGCGTTGCTGATCAAGGCGGCGGTGTTGGGCACGGTGACGCCCGTTCAGGTGGGGCTCACGGTGGGCTCGATTTCCCTGTTCGCGCTGGTGGCGCTCAAACTCGCCGCAAGTGCCTTCAACAGCGAGGCTTTTCGCTTCTCCGGAACGGGTGGGTGGGCGGCGCTGTTTGGCCCTTCGAAGCAATCAGATCGCCGGTAAACCCGTGTAGAGTCTCAGACGTTCTTGAAGTCCGCAGCCCTTCCCCGAAGTCTGGTTGGAGTGTGACGCCATGTGGCAACGGTTTCGCCGCGCGATGCGCAGCTTCGTTGGTTTCTTCGTCAGCACCATCGAGGACCCCGAGCTGATCCTCGAGCAGAACATTCGTGACCTGAACGACCAGGTTCCGAAGATGAACGAGTCGATCGCCATGGTGCGAGCGAACGTCACGCTGCTCGAGAAGGAGAACGCCAAGTACAAGCAGGAGGTCGGCGATCTCACCGCGAAGGTGAAGGCGGCGATCCAGGGCGGGCGCGACGATCTCGCGGCGCAGTACGCCACGCGGTTGCAGATGGAAAAGGGCGCGCTGTCTCGCAACGAGGCGCAGCTCGCGACGGCCAAGGCGGCCTACGACAAGGCGCTGAACGTGAAGAAGGCGTTCATGCGCGAGAAGGACAAGAAGACCAACGAGGCGATGTCGGCGATTCGCGACGCGCGCCGCGCCAAGTGGCAGGCCAAGGTGGCCGACGCCATGGAGAGCTTCGAGGTCGGCGGCATCGACGCCACGCACGACGAGATGCTCCGCAAGGTCGAGGAACAGACGGCGGTCAACGAGGCGCGCATGCAGATGGCGCTCGAGTCGGTCGACACGCAGTCGCTCAAGATCGAGGAAGAGGCCGAGGCGCTCCAGGCGGCCGAGCTGGTCAAGCAGTTCAAGATGGAGATGGGGCTGCAGAGCCCCGCGCCCGTGGCCGACGTGAGCTCGGGCGGCGAGAAGACCATCGGCAAGAAGGTCGAGGTCAAGTAACGCCAGCGCGCGTACGGCACCCATGACCGGGCCGAACGAACCGGGCACCCGCCAGCGAAGACGCCGGTGGGTGCTCGTCGCGTTTTCAGTGGCGCTCGCGGCGCTGAGCGTCGTCGCGTCACGCGAGGGGTGGATCGACCGCGCGCGCGATCGCCTCTTCGGCCCCACGCCGCGGCTGGTGGCGGGCGACTTCCCCGCGGGCGTGATGGCGCCCATCGACGACGTGGTGAAGGTGCCGATTCGCGGCGTGACGGTCGGCGTGGTGCCGCACGGCAGCGTGGCGCCGATTCTCTGGGCGGCGGGCGACGCGGAAAGGTCGGGCCTGTTCCGCTCGGCGTACGCCATCGACGTGAAGGTGCAGCGCTACGAGCGAGAGGAAGAGCTGCGGCGCGCGCTCATCTCCGGCGGGGAGAACGGCGGCGTCGACCTCGCGGTGCTGCCGGCGTCGTCCGTAGCGATGAGCGCCTCGCTGCTCCACCAGGCCAACCCGCGCGTCATCATGCTCGTGGGCCGCTCGCGCGGGCAGGAAGTGCTCGCCGCGCGCAAACCCAGAGACGGCGCGAAGCCGACGCCCACCCGCGTGCAAGACCTGGTCGGCAAGCGCGTCGGCGTCGAGGACCGCAGCGGCGCCTGGTACCTGCTGCTGTGGAGCCTCTCGCGCGCAGGGCTGACCCTGCGCGACGTCACGCTGGTGCCGCTCGACACCGCGTGGTCGGCGGGCGCGGCGCTCGAGAGCGGCGAGGTCGACGCGGCGGCGGGGCTGGTGGGCGACGTGCAGCCGGCGCTCACGCTCGCGGGCGGGCAGGTGCTCGCCTCGACGGCCGACGCGCCCCACCTCATCTCGACGGTGCTCGTGGCGCGCGGAGATTTCCTCGCGCGCTACCCCGACGCGATTCGCCGCTTCGTGCGCGGCGCCCTCGACGCCAACGCGCAGGTGCTCAAAGACCGGTCTGACGCGGCGCAGGTGCTGGGCACGCTCGCGCCGCGGCTGGGCGACCCGATGGAAGCCATCAGCCTCGCGCCCCCTGCCAACCTGAAGGACAACCTCGCCTTCTTCGCTCTGGCCGACGGCGCGCCCGTGACGTGGACCGAGGCGTTCAGCAGCGCCGCGAACCTGAACCAGAAGCTCTTCAACGCCCCACCTGCCCCCTCGGCGGAAGACACTGCGGATTTGGGAGCGCTCAAGTACGTTGGAAAGCCGTGAAGGCCCGCAGCTCCCTCAAGGCGGCGTTGTTGATGCCCGCGAACTTCTTCGCGCTGGCGGCCGGCGGCGTGGCGTGGGTCGCGACCGACAACTGGGTGGCGATGGCGGCGGCGGCGGGCGGGGCGGCGACCTACTCGCTGTTGCTCTCGCTGATGCCGTCGTTTCGCCGGGCGGTGCGCGCCAACCTCGAGGCGCACTCGGGCGGTGACGTCGCCAGCCCGCGCGAGCACGACGCGCTCTTGACCGAGCTCT
Organism: Myxococcaceae bacterium; assembly: GCA_046351675.1. Lineage (GTDB taxonomy): Bacteria > Myxococcota > Myxococcia > Myxococcales > Myxococcaceae > Archangium_A. The sequence continues at coordinate 1,055,377 of JAXLYB010000001.1, read as the reverse complement.
CGCCGTCACAAAAAGAGCACTACGAGATTCTGCGCGAGCTCAAGGGGCGCATTCTCGAGAGCTACGGCCGCATGCCGGGCGGGCGCGTGCTGGTGGCGAGCAGCGAGCGGCGGCTCGAGGCGTTGCTGACCAGCTTCCTGCGGCTGGTGTCGACGCTGAACAGCTACCGCAAGTTCCTCAACGCGACCGATCGCAAGGGCATCGAGGCCGAGCTCAAGGGGCTGGAAGAAGAGCTGGCCGGCGAGAAGAACGAGCGGTTGAAGGAAGTGAAGGCGCGTCGCGTCGAGATCCTCAAGAAGCGGGTCGCGCGCTTCGTGCAGGCGGAGGAGAGCCGGGAAGTGGTGAGCCACCAGCTCGCCAGCATCGAGGACGTGTTGCGGCTGACGCACGAGCAGTCGATCGCCATTCGCGATCCCCAGGTCGTCACCCGCCAGCTCGAGGCCCTCACGGCCGAAGTCACCGCCACGGAGGAGACCGTGAAGGAGATGGAGAGCTTCATGCAGGTGACCGAGGAGTTCTCGTCGACCACCTCGCTGCCCCAGGCCCCGGAGCGCGTGCGATGAGCGTGCGCCTGCGGTGGGGCGCCGCGCTCTTCGCGGCGCTCGTGGTGTCGTCGTGTTCGAAGTGTGGCGCGCCTCCGGCCGCGAAGGTCGAGGGCGTCGAGCGCGTGCTGCCGAAGGGCGCGGTGGGCGTGGTGATCGCCCCGTCGCTCACGACGCTCGGCGAGAAGGTGAAGCTGGTGCAGTCGCTCAAGGTGACGTCGTTCGCCGGCCAGCTGCAGGGCTTTGGCGACGGCAAGGCGCTCTTCGACGCGCTCGTCGGTCAGCTGGGCATCGACGTGCGCGACGCGGCGGCGCTCGAAAAGGCGGGCCTCGACGGCGCGCGCCCGGCCGGCGCGGCGATGTTGATCAGCGGCCACCTCTACCTGGCGTTGCCGGTGAAGGACGAGGCGAAGTTCGCCGCCACGCTCGACACGCTCGCCGCGCAGCGCCTGGGCGCGAGCCTCAAGGGCGAGCTGGTGAGCGGCGACGCGAAGGTGAAGACCTTTCACGTGAAGGACGGGCAGCCGCCGCGCCTGGCGTGGGTGATGTCGCACGGCTTCGCGCTCGTCAGCGACGGCGGGGGCTCGACGAAGCTCGGCGCGCTCTCGACGATGGGGGAGAGCGATAGCTTGAGCAGCGACAAGGCGTATGCCGATGCGCGCACGCGGGTGCCGGCCGACGGCGATCTCCTCGCGTGGCTGCCGCTGGGGAGCCCCGCATTGCTCAAGGCGCCGCTCGCCAGCGCGATCGCCTCGGTCTCATTGCGGCCCGCCGGGCTGTCGGTGCTGGTGAGCGGCACCAGCAAGCCGCCCGCGCCGAACCAGGCGGCGTTCGACTTGAGCGCGCTGCAGCCGCAGGGTGAGGCGAAGGACCTGCTGGGCTACTTGCCGCGCGATGCGTTCCTCGTGGCGCGCTACACCGGCGACCCCTCGAAGCTGACGCCGCTGGTGAAGGACGTGCTCGGCCCGTACCTGAACAAGGCGTTCGACGAGGGCGGGTTCGATCTCGATCGCCAGGGGCTCTCGCAGGTGCAGCCGGGCGTCGTCGCGTCGCTCTCGCTCAGCGAGCGTCCGCCGATGGACAAGGGCATGCCCTCGCTCGACCTGCGCCAGACCAACCCCTTCACCTACGTGCACTTGAGCGGCGCGGCGGCGGCGAAGTCGGAAGACGTGGTGCTGCCGGCGCTCGAGAAGGTCATCACGCTCGCGCCGCGCTTCGGGGCGAACATGGAATTGCGCACGCGCGCCGACGGCCAGAAGGCGGTGGTGACGACCTACGCGCAGGGCGAGGGCGTGCACTTCGCGCCGAAGGGGCCGCTGGTGTTCTTCGCCTCGCCGATTCAGCGGCTCGACGCGCTGGTGAAGAGCGACGGCCAGGGCGGCTCGCCGGTGACGCCGCTGGGTGACGAAGCGCTCGCGGTGGCGATCGACCTCTCGCGGCTCTCGTCGTCGGTGCGCGCGTTGCCGGAGAGCGCGTGGGGCCTGGGCGGGTTCGCCATCAAGGCGACCACGCTGCGGTGGCTCGACGCGACGGACGACCTGAAGGGCATCTCGGCGTCGGTCGGCGTGAAGGACCAGCGGGTCGAGGCCCGGCTGGAGCTGAAACTGGCGGCCGCTCCGTGATTCGGGTCGAGGGGCTGACGCGCAGCTACGACGACGGCGCGCGCGGCGCGGTGCGCGTGCTCGATGGCCTGACGCTCGAGGTCAAGGCCGGCGAGTTCGTCGCGGTGGTGGGGCGCAGCGGGAGCGGCAAGTCGACGCTGCTCCACGTGCTCGGCGGGCTCGACACGGGCTTTGGCGGCACGGTCGAGGTCGCGGGCACGAAGCTCCAGGGGCTCGGCGACGCGGCGCTCTCGCGCTTTCGCAACGAGTCGATCGGCTTCGTGTTCCAGGGCTTCCACCTCGTGGGGGGCTTGAGCGCGCTCGAGAACGTCAGCCTGCCCGAGGCGTTTTCCGCGGGGGCCGAGGCGCCGGGCCGCGCGAAGGAAGCGCTCGAGCGCGTGGGCCTGGGAGACAAGCTCTCGCGTGCGCCGGAGCAGCTGTCGGGCGGCGAGCGGCAGCGCGTGGCGATCGCGCGCGCTCTCTACCGCAAGCCGAAGGTGCTGCTGTGTGACGAGCCGACCGGCAACCTCGACGCGCAGACGGCCGACGAGGTCATCGCGCTCTTCCGCGCGCTGAACGCCGAGGGGCTGACGGTGGTCGCGGTGACGCACGAAGATCGCCTGCGCTCGGCGGCCTCGCGGGTGCTCACGCTGCGCGACGGGAGGCTGGGGTGAAGGGCGGGGCGGCGTGGGCGCTGGTGAAGCTGCAGCTGCGGCGCGATCGCCGCGGCGCGCTGAGCTCGGCGTTCGGCATCACGGTGGGCATCGCGTCGCTGGTGTTCTTCGTCTCGCTGGGCCTGGGCGTGGGCCAGGTGGTGCGCGAGAAGATCTTCCCGGTCGACGCGCGGCTCATCGAGGTGGTGCCGGCGCAGGTCTCGCTGGGCCTGTTCGGCGGCAAGCTCGATCAAGAGGCGGTCGATCGCCTCTCGGCGCTGCCGGGCGTCTCGCACGCGTGGCGCAAGATGAACGTCAGGGTGCCGGCGGTGAGCTGGTACGACGGTGACTTCTTCGGGCGCCGCCTGCGCATGGGCTTCGAGGTGCTCGCCGTCGGCGTCGACCCCGACTTCGTGCGCGGCGACGTGCAGCTGGGCGACTTCAGCGACCCCGGGCCGGGCAAGCCGATTCCCGCGGTGGGCGCGGCGCGGTTGATCGAGATCTACAACAAGACCTTCGCGCCAGCGCGCGGGCTGCCGCAGCTCTCGGCGACGATGGTGGTGGGCTTCACGTTCCCCGTCGATTGGAACCGCAGCTTCGTGGCGACGGTGCCGCCCGGGCCGGTGACCGCGAACCCGGTGCAGGTGGTGGGCGTGTCGGAGCGCGGGTTGCTCGCGGGCATCACCGTGCCGCTCGCCGTCGCGCAGCGGCTCAACAAGGCATCGAACGTCGACGCCGAGACCTTCACCGGCGTCTCGTTGCTCGCGCAGGCGCCGTCCGACGTGCCGCGCATCGTGGCCGCGGTGAAGGAGATGGGGCTGCGCGTCGACGACCAGGAGCGGCGCATGGCGGAGAACGCGGGCGCGGCGGTGGCCATCACCACCTCGGCGATGGCGCTGCTGTCGGCGCTGATCTGCGTGCTCGCGGCGTTCAACATCGCGCACGCGCTCTCGGCGTCGGTGCGGTCGCGCGAACGCGAGCTGGGCGTGATGCGCGCGGTCGGCGCGACGCGGGCCGACGTGGCGCGGCTGGTGTTCACCGAGGCGGCGGTGCTGGGGCTGATGGGCGGCGCGGCGGGGACGACGATCGCCCTCGCGGCGGGCAAGGTCGTCGATATGCTCGTCGCGCGAATGGTGCCTGACTTCCCGTTCAAGCCCGAGTCGTTCTTCGCGGTGCCGGGGTGGGTGCCGGTGCTGGGCGTGGTGCTCGGGGTGATCGCGGCGGTGGGCGGGGCGTGGTGGCCGGCGCGGCGGGCGTCGCGGGTGGATCCGGCGCGGGTGCTTGCGGGGCAGGGGTCATGAGCGAGTCGGAAGGGAAGCCGCCCGACGCGCCAACGTCTCCCTCTCCCCCCGAGGGGGAGAGGGTCGGGGTGAGGGGAGACGCTGCTTCTCCACCCGCTCCGAGTGCTGAGACCACTGGTCACCCCTCACCCCAACCCTCTCCCCTTCAGGGGGAGAGGGGGACGGCGACGGCGGCGTTGAGTGTGGGCGCGCGCATCATCGAAGGGCTCGTCGCGCTCTTCCTGGTGTGGCTCTACTTCGGCGACCTGTCCCGCTTCGTGCGTGCGCAATCGGCCGAGGTGGTGCTGATGAACCAGCTCCCCTCGCTGCCGCTGTCGTTGCTGGGCGTGCTGGTCGCGATCGCCTTCGGCGCGAGCTACTTCGGCCGCCTCTCGGGCCGCGTCTCGGCCGACGACCGCCGGCGCGCGCTGGTGCTCTTCGTCGCCGGCTCGCTGGTCTTCATCGACTTCACCATCCTCGCGTCGAGCCACTCGCCGATCTCCGCCGAGGCGCGGGTGGTCGCGGCGATCGACGGCTTCACCCAGGCCGCCAACCAGAACTCGTCGCACGTCGCGGTGCCGACCGACCTGCGCTCGCTCGACGAGTGGGCGCGCGAACAGGGCCGGCCGCCGATCTTCGTGAAGGGCTCGCCGGTCGAGCACTGGCGGGTCGAGCTGCACGAAGGCTGCACCGGCCCGCTGGTCGGCGCGCCCGGAGTTCCGCCCGGCACCCTGCTGTACTGCATCGCGCCCAACCACCGTCAGGCGTGGGTGACCGCCGTCGCCAACGAGCTCGGCCACCCGTTCGGGCCCGTCTCGGTGATCGCCCCCGACGGGGCGTTCGTCGGCGTGGTGGGCCTGGCCCGGGAGATTCCAGACGACGAACCCGACGAGCGAGTGTGGGAGAGGCCCCCACCTGAACCAACGCCCTGACGTTTCGGCGCTTCAGAACGAGAGCGCACGGGTTACGCTCAAGCGCGCTTTTTCCGCCGCTCCTCCAGCCTGCATCGGTCCTGACCGCGTGAGCACCGCACCGAAACGACAGCCGATTCCGTTTGGCAAGTACCTGTTGCTCGACCGCGTGAACATCGGCGGCATGGCCGAGGTGTGGCGCGCCAAGACGTTCGGCGCCGGCGGCTTCGAGCGCATCGTCGCCATCAAGCGCATTCTGCCGAACATCGCGGAGGACGAAGAGTTCATCACGATGTTCATCGACGAGGCGAAGATCACCGTTCAGCTCAACCACGCGAACATCGCGCAGATCTACGAGCTGGCGAACCTCTCGAACTCCTACTTCATCGCGATGGAATACGTGTCCGGCAAGGACATGCGCGCGGTGTTCGATCGCTGCCGCAAGCGTGGCGAGCCCGCGCCGATTCCGCTCACCTGCTACGTCATCGCGCAGAGCTGCGAAGGCCTCGACTACGCGCACCGCGCGAAGGACAAGCAGGGCCGCGACATGTCGATCGTCCACCGCGACGTGTCGCCGCAGAACGCGCTCATCTCGTACGACGGCGAGGTGAAGGTCATCGACTTCGGTATCGCCAAGGCCGCGGGCAAGGCGACGAAGACGCAGGCCGGCATCCTCAAGGGCAAGTTCGGCTACATGAGCCCGGAGCAGATCCGCGGGCTCCCGCTCGACGGCCGCAGCGACATCTTCGCGATCGGCGTGTGCCTCTACGAGATGCTGACCGGCGAGCGGCTCTTCGTCGGCGACAGCGACTTCTCGGTGCTCGAGAAGGTGCGCAAGGTCGAGGTGCTCCCGCCCTCGCACTTCAACCGCAAGATTCCCGATCAGCTCGAGAAGATCGTGATGAAGGCGCTCGCGAAAGACGTCGACGATCGCTACCAGCACGCCAGCGAGCTCGCCGAAGACCTCCGCGGCTTCATGTATTCGACGGGGAACGCGTTCGCGCGCAAGGACCTCGCGGCGTTCATGAAGGCGACGTTCGCCGAGGACTTCGAGAAGGAAAAGAACCGCCTCGCCGAGTACGTCGAGGTGAAGGCGCCCGAAGGCATGATGGCGGCGATCGAGATGGGCTTCGGCGCCGGCGCGGTGCCGCAGCTCGGTGGCGTCGCGCAGAGCCCCAGCGCCGTCACCAACGTGCCGACGCAGATGCCGATCAGCAACCAGCCGGGCAACACCGCGGGCACCTCGCCGGGGTTGCCGCCGATCGTGCGCCCGGTGCCGCCCCCCACGCTGACGCCGAACGCGCCGCCCGCCGTGAGAGCCGGCGGTGCGCCGCGCCCGCCGAGCCTCACCAGCATGCCGCGCCTCACCGCGGTCGCGCCGATGCTCACCAACGGCAAGGAAGAGCACGAGTCGACGGTGCTCGCCGATGGCGCCGGTGGCAGCCACAACCCGTTCGACGAGCCGGCGACCAACCCGGGCAACGCCGCGCCGGCGCGCAACCTCAACATCCGCAACCGCGCGGGCCAGCAGGAAGAGTCGGCGACCGATCCCGGCCGGCCAGCGATGACGCCGGGGCCGCCGGTGTTGGCGTCGGTGCCGTTCGATGGCGGGGGCCGCAAGGCGACGCGGGGCGGCATGGCCGCGGTGCCGCCACCTCCTCCGGTGATGTCGCCGAGCGACACCTCGCCGACGCTCTCGGCGGTCGGTGCGAGCAACCCGTCGTTCCAGGCGCTGCCGACCGCGGTCTCGGCGCCGCCGGCGACCAACAACAACAGCAAGCTGATCATCGCGCTCGCGGCGATCGTCGCGGTGCTGATCATCGGCGTGGTCGCGGTGGTGCTGCTCAAGCCCCCGGCCCAGGGCCTGGTGATGATCAACGTGCCCGACGGCGCGGCCGCGACGGCGACGGTCAGCATCAACGGCGAAGACATGCCGGTGCCCACCACCAAGGACGAGAACGGCAAGACGGTGAAGGAATGGCCGTTCATCCGCTCGGTGTCGGTCGGCAAGGTGACCGTCGCGGTGCGAGCACCGGGCTACGAGCCGGTGATCGAGACGATCGAGGTGCGCGAAGGCGGTGAGCCCGCGCAGCTCAAGAAAGAGCTCAAGAAGAAGGGCGGGGGCGGTGGTGGTGGTGGCGGCGACGCGCCTCCTTGACCGCCCTCCGACAGGAGACACACGCACATGGTGAGGAAGAAGAGTGACCCGCTGGCGGGATTGCCGGCGTGGGCCCAGAAGCTCGCGCAGCGTTACAAGACGCGCACCGTCAGCACCTTCGTCGCCTACGGCGCGGTGAGGGACCTGCAGCCCGTGACCAACGCCGAGGGTGGCCTCGACTTTGGCAACCTGAAGAAGTTCTTCTCGGACGAGCTCTTCGGCTCGCGCGACCACGTGCTGTTCTACGACCGCAGCTCGGGCATTCGCGCGGCGTCGAACGAGACCCAGCAGGACTTCAGCCGCGTGCTCGCGGGCTACGACACGCTCTTCGGCACTGACTTCGCGAAGGTGATGCCGCGCGACCCGGGCCGTGCGCTCCAGGTGCTCGAGAACTACCTGCGTATGCGGCTCAACGACAACAAGTCGCTCGCGCTGGTGATCGACTTCGCCGAGACCATCGCGCCGGCGGGCGACGTGGGCCACCTGCAGGGTGAAGATCGCTTCGCGCTCGCCACGCTCGTGAAGTGGGCGTCGGATCCCCAGTTCTTGAGCGGCGACATCTCGATCGTGTTGATCGCCGAGAACCTCGCCGACCTGACGCCGCGGCTCTCGCGCAACCCGTACGTGGCGAACATCGAGCTGGCCCTGCCCACCGAAGAAGAGCGGCTGGCGTTCGTGAAGTGGAAGCTCGAGGGCAAGAAGCTGCAGTCGGTGTCGGACGTGCCGATGGACGGCCTGGCGAAGATGACCGCCGGCCTGTCGCGCATCAACCTCGACCGCGTGCTGACCGAGGCGATGGAGTCGGGCGCGAAGATCACCACCGAGACCCTCAAGGACAAGAAGAAGGAGATCATCCAGGCCGAGTGTCACGGGCTGCTGGAGTTCATCGAGCCCGAGTACACGCTCGACACCGTCGCGGGCCACGCCAAGGCCAAGAAGATGCTGCGCGACGCCTCGGGGGCGCTGAAGAAGGGGCGCATCGAGGTGATGCCGATGGGCTACCTGGTCTCGGGGCCGGTCGGCACGGGCAAGACCTTCCTCGTCACCTGCTTCGCCGGCGAGATCGGCGTGCCGTGCGTGAAGTTCCTCAACTTCCGCTCGCAGTGGCAGGGCGTCACGGAGTCGAACCTCGAGAAGATCTTCAACCTGCTCAAGGCGCTGTGGCCGGTGGCGGTGATGATCGACGAGGCCGACGCGTTCCTCGGTGATCGCGACGCCGGCGGTGACTCCGGCACGTCGAGCCGCATCTTCGCGGCCATCGCGAGCTTCATGGGCAACACCGCGTTCCGCGGGAAGATCGTGTGGTTCCTGCTGACGTGCCGCCCCGACCTGCTGCCCATCGACTTGAAGCGCCAGGGCCGCGCCGAAGAACACCTCGCGCTCTTCTACCCGCAGACCGATGCCGAGCGAGACGAGCTCTTCAAGGCGATGCAGAAGAAGACGAAGGTGAAGGTCGAGGTGCCCGACTTCGCGAAGCTGACCGGCGGGCACCCGTACTCGGGCGCCGACATCGAGGCGATGCTGGTGCGCTCGAAGTTCCGCGCGGTGGTCGACGGGCGCGAAGAGGTGACCGCGGCCGACGTCGAAGCGGTGCTGAAGGACTTCGTGCCGCCGAGCTACCCGCTGGAGATCGAGCTGCAGAACCTGGTGGCCGTGCAGGAATGCACCAGCCGCGACCTGCTGCCCGAGGTCTTCCAGAAGCTCGAGCGCGACCACGTCACGCGGCGGGTGAAGGAACTGAAGATCCTCCTCGAGGAGCGCTGAACCGCCGATGCCGCTGCGCAAGCCGAGGGCGTGGCTCGTCAATCTCGGCGAGCAGCGCCTCGAGCTCGACCTCACGTTGACCATCGGCCGCTCGTCGAACGCCGTCGACTTGACGTTGCCCAGCCCGCGCGTGGCGCGCCAGCACTTGCGGCTGACGCGCATGCTGTCCGGCCGCTTCTTCGCGCAGGACCTCCAGAGCACCAACGGCACGCGGCTCAACGGCGCCCCGCTGCGGCGCGCGGTGCTGTCGAGCGGTGACGAGCTGGAGATCGACGGCGTGCGCTTCACCTTCGAGTGCGAGGCGTTGCCGCCCTTCGTGCCCGACGTCGACTTCGAGCGGCTGGCGGGTGCGCGCGACGTCGAGGCGGCGATCAGCGTCTCGGTCGACGCCGCGGCCGAGCGGGGTGATGCCTTCGCGCTCGCGGCGAGCCAGGGGCTCACGCAGCCCGGGCCGCTGGCGGCGCGCGCGGTGGAGCGGGGCGAGCTCGAGCTCGAGTGGCGGCAGGGCGTGGTGCGCGCGGCGCGGGTGCGGACGACGTGTGACTTCGATGCGCTTCGCGAGGCGTTCGATCACCCGGCGATGCGGTACGTCGGGCGGCTCTCGCTGCCGTCGTTCGACCGGTTTCTCGGGCTGCACGAGGTGCCGTTGCCGCTGCTCGAGGCGTTGCACGTCGGGCCGCACTTCGTCGCCGCCGATGCGCAGGCGGCTCGTGACGAGCTCGAGCAGTCACCGTTCGTCGCGGCGCCGCGGTTGGCGACGGTCGACGTGCAGTGGCTGCGAGACGCGTGGTTGGTGATTGGCGGGGAACGGCAGACGCTCGACCCTCGCGCGCAGTTGCTCGTCGGTGGAAGCCGGGTGTTCTTTCATCAGCAGTGCTGGCGGGCCGAGGTGACCCCGGGCACCAACAGCTTGCGGCACAACGGGCACCCGGTGCACTCGGCGGTGCTGGTGCCCGGCGACGAGTTGTCGTCGCGTGGGGTTTCGTTTCGGTTCGACGCGCTCTGACCGCCCCTCACCCCGGCCCTCTCCCCGCTTCGCAGGGAGAGGGAGAACTCAGTCGACCTTCCACTTCACCGGAGCGAAGAGGCGCTTGCGACCGCCGCTCTCGAGGCCGAGCGACGACGCGCCCGAGTGGAGCGTGCCGCCGAGCGTGGGCACGAGCTGCACGGTGCGCTTCCACAGCGCGCCGTTCGCCTGCGGCGGGAGGTGCAGCGTCAGCAGCCCGTCTTCGGTCTCGTAGCGGGTGATGGCGCCCGCGGCGACGAGCTTGGTCAGCGAGGTCGAGTCGGCCTGCACGCCCGCGGGGAGCGACAACGCGAGCTCGAGCGCGACGCCACCGGGACCGGCGGCCGTCAGCTGCACGTCGGCCGGCTGGCCCGCGCGCATCGACTTCGGCAGCTCGGTCTGCAGCTCGAGGCCACCGCCCGGCTCGTCCTTCCACGGGGAATACGAGACGAGCTGCAGCGCGAAGCCGAGGCCGGGCACGGGCGGGTTGGCCTCCAGCTTCCACTCGTGGGATCCGCCGCTGCCGGTCGCGTCGGCCTCGAGCACCAGCACGTCCTTGAGCGCGTTGGCGTCGAGCAGGCCGTGGGTGAGTTCCTTGCCGTCGCGCGAGAGGGTGACGGTCACGCCCGCGGGCACCGGGTCCTTGAAGAGCTTCACGGCAGCGCGCAGCGCGACGAGGTTGGCGCGGCCATCGCCCCAGCCCGCCCAGGTCGAGTAGCCCGAGAGCAGGTAGGTGCCGAGATCGGCGAGCGGCGCGTTGGGCGTACCCTCGAGCGCGAGGATGGCGAGCGCGGTGGCCTCGTAGGTCGAGGGCGCGACGCCGTCGGCGCGCACCACGCCGCTGTCGACGGGCAGGTACTTCGCGCCGTCACCGGTGTCGGCGAGCTTCGACAAGATGAGCTTCTTGAACTCGTCGCCCGCGCCGCCGGTGAGCGCGCCCGAGGCGACGATGGCGGCGGCGGTGTAGGCGTCGTTGACGCGCGCGGCGTTGCGCTCGAACGCGCCCGACGCCTTGAGGGTGACGGCGGTCGCGCGCTGGCGGGCGGCCGGGGTGTCCATCGACGCGCGCGCGGCGCGCACGCATTCCGACGTGCTGACCAGGAGGCGCTGCAGCGTCCACCCGGTCTGGCCCTGGCAGGTGCCGTCGGCGCGCTGGCCCATGGCGATCTGCATCGCGAGCCGCTCGCCGAGGCGCTGGAGCACGGGGTTGCCGGGGTGCGCGAGCGCCGCCTCGGTGAGCAGCGTCGAGGTGTCGAGCGACGGCGCGCGCGCGTACTGCATCACCCGCTGCGTCGCGAGAATCGACAGGTCGCGAATCACCTGCTGGTTCGGGTCAGCCCCGAGCGAACGCAGCAGCGCCGGCGCCTGGCCGAGCAGCTGCAGCAGGTAGGCGTCTTCGGCCACACCGCCACGGCCGGGCGCGGCCGAGAGCTCGTTGCGCACCAGCCCCAGCGCGCCCGGGTAGATCTGCACGCGCACCGACTCGGTGCCCGGCAGCGGCTTGTCGGGGCCGACGAGCGTGAAGGTGCGCGGCGCAGCGAGCGTGCCGCCCTTGTTCTGCACCTCGCGCTTGCCCGAGGGCTTCAGCTCGATGCTCTTCTCGACCGCGTCGGTGCTGCCGAGCGTGGCCTTGAAGACCGCGTTGCCGGGCACGGTGGTGGTGAGCGTGACGTGCTCGATGACCGTGCCGCCCGCGGCGACCTTCACCTGCGCGCCGTTGCCCGAGAGCGTGGCGCCGTTCACCTCGTACGAGAGCGCGGCGCTCACGTCGGCGTCGGTGGTGTTGACGACCTGCACCGGCAGCTCGAGCACGTCGCCCGCGTAGAGGAACGGCGGCGTGACGGGCTCGACGTAGGTCGGCAGCGTGCCGAGGAAGCTGCTCACCGCGCCGGCCTGGCTGCCCTGCCGCGAGTGCGCGAGCGCGAGCACGCGCCAGGTGGTGAGGCGATCGGGCACCTTCACCGGCACGTTGGCGCGGCCGTCGGCGTCGGTGACGATGAGCGGCTCGAAGAGGAAGGTCTCAGGGAACCACGCGCGCGTCGGCGCGGGTTCGGCCTCGGCAGGGGCTGCTTCCGCGAGCGCGACCCCGCCGCCCCGGCCCTTGGTGCCGATGCCGCCGATGCCAATGCCGTCGCCGATGCCCCCGCCACCGGAGCCCGAGCCGCGCAGCCCGAGGCCGCCGAAGCCGCTGCTGTCGCCGATCGCGCCGTTGAACATCTTCTTGAGGGCGGCCGAGTCCTTCTTGCCCATCTTTCCTTCTTCGCCCTTCATGCGCTTGTTGTCGGCCTCGGCTTCGACGGGCGCCGGCGCGTCCATCATCGGCTCGGGCATGGCGACGATGCTCGGCGCCGCGGGGTACGCGTTCTGCTCACGGTACGAGTACGGCGACGACTTGCTCGCGGTGCCGAGCGCGACCGTGATGAAGAAGGCGATCGCCAGGAACGTCAGGGTGAAGACGATGGCCTTTTTCACGGCTTCTCCTTCGCGACCCACTGCGCCCAGTTCTGCGTGTCTTCCGGCAACCGCGTGCCGTTGACGATGACCTGCCGCGGCTCGGTGAGGGCGAGCAAATCAGCCGGCAGCCGGTGGAGTCGCAGCCTCCTTCCCCACGCGTCTCGCACGGGTTCCTTCTTGCCCTCGAGCGCGTCGAGCGACTTCGACCACAGCCGCGCCATGGTGGCGGGCGTCATCTTCTCGGCGGCGGGCGCCTCGGTCTCCCACGCGCGGACCTGCGCGTAGAACTCGCCGAGCACCGTGTAGAAGCGATCGACCTGCGCCTCGTTGGGGTCGAACACCGTGCTGCCCTGCACCGAGACGGCGGCCTCGACCTGCGGCGGCGCGGGCAGCGAGCTGACGCGAATGAGCGTGGCGGCGGCGGCGTTGGCGCCGCGAATGCGACCGAGCGAGAGCGCCTGCGCGTCGAGGTTGCCGAACGCCGCGGTGCCGCTGGCCTGCGGGCGGAGCGAGGCCAGCTCGTCGGCGCCCATCAGCGAGGCGAGCTGCGAGAGCGAGTCGTCGACGCCGAAGAGACCGACCGCGGCCGAGCCCCCGCGATCGCCGAGCTTCGTCTCGATGCCCAGCTGCGCGACCTGGCCCGGGGCGTAGCGCGGCTTTTCGGGAGTGACCTTCACGGTCAGCGCGGAGTCGGGCTTCACGAAGAGGAACACCTGGCCGCCGCCCCACTCGACGCCGGCCCAGCCCTGCCAGCCCGCGGGCACCTTGAACTCGGCGGTGCGGGAGTTCTCGTCGACCTTCGCCTCGACGCTCTCGTACGCGTGCGTGAGGAAGAGCTTCTCGGGGAGCGAGCCGGTGAAGTCGGGGCCGCGCACGATCTCCACCTTCACCGTGTCGCCCGGGCGCACCAGCTGCGAGGGCGTGGCGCGCAGGCGGATCTGCGGAATGGTGCCCGGCGACATGCGCAGCTTCGTGCTGCCGAGGTTCTCGTTGCCGCGCTTGGCGGTCACGAGGAACTCGTAGCCTTCCATGATGGTGTCCTGCGGCTTGATCGACTCGTACTTCTCGGGCGCGATGATGTTCACGCGACCGAAGCCGATCGACGGCGCGACGGTGGGGTCGCTGTCTTCGGTCGAACCCGGCGGCAGCGGCGGGTAGCTCACCGACTTCACGCGCGAGGTGATGCACGACAGCGCGCTGTCGGCGTACGCGTCACCCTTGATGGGCGCCCACTCGAGCTTCACTTCGCGGCCCTGCTCGCGCCATTCCATCAGGCGGGGCAACGAGCCGGTCTTGACGGTGGCGCTCAGGCAATCGCGCGCGTCGAGCATCGCGTCGTCGACCAGCAGCTCGAGCTCACCGGGCACGTCGGGCTGGCCCTCGAGCGAGACCTCGAAGCGCGGCAGCTCGGAGTCGTCGAAGTTCCAGCTGACGACGAAGAAGCGTTCCTTGCCGGAACCGAAGCTGGTGCCCTTGAGCACCGCCTCGACGCAGCGGCCCAGCCGCGTCTGGGGCACCGAGAGCGCGTTGATGCTGCCGCTGGCGCGCACGAGCAGGTTGGCCTGCACGAAGCCGTTGCCCTGCAGCACGTAGCGCGAGCAGTGCTCGAGCTTCGCGTCGAGCTTGTCGAACGTCATGCGGTCGGCGAGCGACGGCTCACCGCTGCCCTCGTCTTCTTCGGTGTTGCCCAGGCCCAGGCGTTCTTCGAGGCCGTTGCGCGTCACCCACGGCGTCGGAGGCGGCGGGCGGAAGGGCATCGCCGGAATCACCACCGTGACCGCGGGCCCCGGGTCGACCTGCAGCGACGCCACGCCGTCTTCATCGACCTTCGCGTCGGTGCCCTTGTCGGTCGGTTCCCACAGGCGCTTCACGTGCAGCGTCACGTCGTCGAGCAGCCGGCCGTCGGCCATCGTCGCGCGCAGGAAGAGGCGGTTGTTGTAGCCCTCGACCAGGCCCTCGTTGAGCTCGGTGACGGCGGTGACGGAGATCGGATCTTGCGAGAGCAACACCGACGCGCTGCCCTCGACGCGATCGCCGGAGGGATCGACCGCGCCCATCGACGCGCTGAGCGTCGCGCTGCCCTGCAGATCGTCGGGCACCTGCGGCAGCTCGACCACGAACGTGCCGTCCTTCGAGGTGGTGGCGAGCTTCGGCAGGCCGGTGCCATCGGTCCACTTCGTGGGCGCGGGCCACTCGCCGCTGACGTTCCACGAGAGCTCGACCTTCGCGTTCGCGACCGGCGCGCCCGAGGAATAGGTGACGTTGCCCTTGAGCACCGGGCGATCCTTGCGGCCGTAGAACGGCTTCACGGTGCTCGCCTCGACGCGGAAGCGGGGCAGGGTGAAGGGCTTGACGGTGAAGGTGCGCGACTCGGTCACGCCGCCCGACGACCAGCTCACGGTCCAGCTCCCCGACGCGGCGCCGCGATCGAGGGGGAACGAGCCGCTCACCACGCCCCACGGGCCCGACGGAGCGCGCTCTTCGAGCAGCACCTCACCGTTGGGGTCGAGCACGCGCCACGTGCCGGGGCGTTCTTCGAGCGGCGTCAGGTCGCTCGCCTTGAGCGCGAGCGCGCGGAACTTCACGGTGTTGCCCGCCTCGTACAGCGGCCGGTCGGTGAGCACGTGCACGCGCGCGGGCGTGTAGAGCGGCAGCGGGAGATCGAGCGTCTCGTCGCCGATGGGAGAGGTGACCTTGGCGCGCAGCGTGTAGTCGCCGTCGTTCACCTTCGGCAGCTCGACCTCGGCCTGCATCGAGCTGCCGGTGTTGCGCCACGAGCTCTTGGGCGGCAGCAGCGTCTCGCCGCTCGACGAGACGAGCGCGACGGTCGGCGTGAAGCGGGTGATCGACTCGGTGTGGCGCAGGTCATTCGGCGCCGTGAGGTAGGTGGCGTTGACGGTGACCGTGACGGTGCCGGCGGCCGCGCGCTTGAGCTCCGGCGCGAGCACGGTGATGGTCTGCCGCAGCTCTCCATCGGGGCACTCGTCGAGCCACAGGCCCTTGCTCAGGCCGACGCTGAGGCAGGTACGGGTGCTGATGAAGATCAAGACGACGGCGAGAATCGCCAGGACAACCAACGCTCGACGCATGGGATCCGACCCCCTCTTTGAAGGCGGGCATCGTACCCGTGGACACCGCGGTTTGAAGCGTTGTTCCGGCGGGTGCCCGTTCGGGGTGTAAGACGCGCGCATGCGCGCTTTCTGGATGCTGGTGGTGCTCGCGGGGTGTGGTTCGGTGATGCAGCCGGTCGATGCGGGCCCCGAGCTCTTCCTGCCGGAACACCAGTCGCCGGTCTTCGAGAAGGGCCTGGTGCTCGCGTACGACTCGCTGCCGTGTACGCCGATCGGTGGCGTGCCGCAGAACGACTGCAACCACCACGGCTCGTCGGTCGCGGAGCTGGGCGACAGCACCATCGCCATCGCGTGGTTTCACGGCGTCGCCGAGAAGTCGCTCGACTCGCGCATCGTGTGGGCGAAGCGCGCGCCCGGGGCACAGATCTTCAGCACGCCCGAGGTGCTCTACGACGACCCCACGCGCTCGGAAGGCAACTCCGTGCTGTGGCGCGAGAAGGGCACGCTGTGGCTCTTCTTCGTGAACATCGAGGGCAACGGCTGGGCGCAGGCACGCATGCGCTTCATGAGGTCGATCGACGACGGCGCGACGTGGACTCCGCCGGTCACGTTGAGCGACTCCGATTGCTGGATGCTGCGCTACCCGCCGGTGCGCGCGCCCTCGGGGAACCTGGTGCTGCCCGGGTATTACGAGTGCCTCGCGGTGCCGACCTTCGTGCGCTCGTCGAACGACTTCTCGACGTGGTCGCTGGTGGAGACGTGGAAGGACGGCACGTTCCTGCTCGATCACGTGGGCTCGATTCAGCCGTCGATGATCGTCACCACCGACGGCGGCCTCGCGGCGGTGATGCGCGACGGCACGAGCCGCCAGCGGCTGCAGCGCATGGAATCGGGCGACGAGGGCCGCACGTGGACGAAGAACGTGTCGACCGGCTTGCCGAACCCCGGCGCGGCGACGGCGCAGACGCGGCTCAAAGACGGGCACGTGGTGGTGGTGTTCGACAACGCGCCGAATGCGCGGGCTCCGTTGAGCGCGGCGTTGAGCACCGACGACGGGCGGCACTTCGTGGCGGTGCGCGATCTCGTCATCGACGACTGCGCGACCGACGAGTGCAGCTACCCGTACGTGGTGCAGAGCGAGCGCGATGGCACGATCTGGGTCGCGTACACGCACAACCGCCGCACCATCGGCTGGGTGCACTTCAACGAGGCGTGGCTGGCGCAGGGTGGGGGCGAGGCGCGCGTGTGGTGCCAGGCCGACGAGGCGTGCGTGGGCTCGCGCTGCTTCCCGGCGTGCGGTGGCGACGCGGGCGTGACGTGCACGGGCGGCGCGAGCTGCGTCAGCGGAGCGTGCCGCGTGAGCTGCACCGCGGGCTGCGCGACCGGTGAAACGTGTGACGCTGACGGCTACTGCCGGCCGTCGGTCACGCACGCGTGCGGGTGGTGAGGCGCGCGGCGGCCTGCTTCACTGCGCGCCATGCTCCAACGCGTGTTGGTGGTGTCGGTGGTGCTGTCGGCTTCCGCGGTGCTCGCGCAGAACGCGACGACGCCAGGCACGGCGGTCTCGGTCTCGCCCACCACGTGGAGCCTCTCGCTCGAGTGGCCCATCACCGGTGACGCCGACCTCGATTCGAAGGTGACCGTTCGCTACCGCGCGCAGGGCACGACGGCGTGGACGAACGGCCCGGCGCTGGTGCGCGTACCCGCGGGCACCAACACCAGCGGCACCTTCGGCTCGGGCGGCGGCCAGTGGGGCAACAAGCACTCGGGCAGCCTTTTCGATCTCACGCCCGGCACCGCGTGGGAGGTTGAGCTCACGCTGACCGACCCCGACGGCGGCGGCGCGACGCAGACGGTGATGACCTCGACGCGGCCGATCCCCGCGGCGTCTCCGAGCGCGACGGTGAAGAACGTCACGCCGGCCAACTTCACGTCGATGATCGCGGGCGCGATGCCGGGCGACGTGTTGCTGCTCGCGAACGGCACGTACCCCACGTTCAGCTTCACGAAGAGCGGCACCGCGGGGAACCCCATCGTGATTCGCGGCGAGTCGGTGGCGGGCGTGATCATCGGCGGGCGCATCGACCTGCTCGACCTCGCGCACGTGTACCTCGAGGGCGTCACCGTGAACGGCGAGGTGCGGCTCAACGGCTCGTCGAACATGGTCGTGCGCGGCTGCACCATTCGCACCATGGCCAACGGCATTCGCTTCGAGATCGGCAACGCGGTGCCGCGCGACAACTTCATCGTCGACAACGACGTGGTGGGCGGCGCGAACTGGGTCGACGCGCAGCTCTCGGTCAGCGGCTACAACGGCGGCGAGGGCATCGTCTTCACCGGCTCGGGGCACGTGGTCTGCTTCAACCACGTGAAGGCGTTCCGCGATGACATCTCGCTCATGGAATACGACGAGGCGTACGAGCAGACGAGCATCGACATCTGCAACAACGACATCGAGGAAGCGACCGACGACGCCGTGGAGTCGGACTCCGCGATGGGCAACGTGCGCGTGTACCGCAACCGCATCAAGAACTGCTTCGACGGCCTGAGCTCGCAGCCCAACCTCGGCGGGCCCACGTATTACCTGCGCAACACGCTCTTCAACGTCCTCTACACCTGCTTCAAGTTCCACAACGGCACCGTCGGCGACCAGGTGGTTCACAACACGGTCGTGAAGAACGGCGACGCGTTCGGTTGCTACGCGGGCGCGACGTGGAGCCGCGCGGTGTTCCGCAACAACCTCTTCTTCGGCGGGCCCGGTGGGACGTGGGGCGGCTACGGCAATGGCTCGGGGCGGGTGTTCGATCTGCAAGACGCCGATGCGACGTGCTCGTTCGACTACGACGGCGTGGGCTCGCAGACCGGGTTCAGCGGGAAGATCGGGAGCACCAGCTTCACCAGCCTCGCGACGCTGCGCTCGATGACGACGGAGCAGCACGCGCAGCAGATCGACCTGAGCGTGTTCGCTGCGCCGCCCACGTTTCCGGCGAACGCGTTTCCGCCGAAGAGCGACGCGGACTTCCGGCTCGCGAGTGGTGGCGTCGCGGTCGACACCGGCGTCGCCATCGCCGGGCTGAACGATGGGTTCGCCGGCGCGGCGCCGGATCTCGGGGCCATCGAGCTGGGCGCGGTGGCGGCGCCCGTTGGCCCGCGCAACGGAGCGGGCGGTGGCGGTGGCGCGACCGGCGGTGGCGGTGGCGCGACCGGTGGTGGCGCGGCGACGGGCGGTGGTGGTGCGACGGGCGGTGGTGGTGGTGCGACGGGCGGCGGAGGTGGCTCGGCGACGGGTGGCGGGACGACCGGCGGCGGCGCGAGCGCGACCGGCGGTGGAGCGACCGGCGGTGGTGACGGGACGGCCGCCGGCTCGTGCGGGTGCGACGCGAGCCCGATGCTGACGGCGCTCTTCAGTGCTGCCGTGTTGATGCGTCGGCGGCGCTCGATTCGGTAGCGATTCTGGTCGGTTGGGGCGCTCACTGCCGCCAACCGTGCGTGTGACGAAACCGGCGCAGGCCGCTGGAAACGTCACGCGCATCGGCAGTTTTTCCCCTCACCCCGACCCTCTCCCCAGGGGGAGAGGGGGCTGGTATGGCGCGCGCCGTGGCCCGCCACCTCCCCGCGATGACCGTGACCGAGCTCAGCCAGGCGCTGGGCAGCCGCGCGCGCGCGATGGAGACGCTCAAGTGGCTCTTCAGCCAGCGCCCCATGCCGACCGGCCTGCCCACCGAGCTGCCCGGCGTGAGCCACCGCGTGTGGACCCCGTTCCTCCAGGCGGGCGCGCGGCTCGTGGTGCCGAAGATTCTCGAGCGGCAGGTGAGCGAAGACGGCACCACCAAGTACGCGCTCGACTTCAACGGCACCAACGTCGAGACGGTGCGTATCCCCGCGAAGGGCCGCAGCACCATCTGCCTCTCGAGCCAGGCGGGCTGCACGCGCAAGTGCACCTTCTGTGCGACCAAGGAGCTCGGCTTCATTCGCCAGCTCACCGCCGAGGAGATGGTGAGCCAGTACCTCGTGGCCCGCAGCGAGGCGAGCGACGCGCAGCCCGCCAGCAACGTGGTCTTCATGGGCATGGGCGAGCCGATGGACAACCTCGACGAGGTGTTGCGCGCGGTCGAGGTGCTCACGCAGGGCCCCGCGCCGCAGCTGCGCCAGACCTCGGTCACCGTGTCGACGTCGGGCGTGTTGCCGGGCTTGAAGCGCTTCCTCGCCGAGTCGAAGGCCTCGCTCGCGCTCTCGCTCAACGCGACCACCGACGAGGTGCGCGCCCAGGTGATGCCGCAGACGAAGACGTGGCCGATCGCCTCGTTGCTCGGTGCGCTGCGCGAAGACGCCGCCCGCCGTGGCAGCAAGCGCGAGTACTTCATCGAGTACGTGCTCTTCGGCGAGCTCAACGACACCGACGCCGACGTCGATCGCCTCGTCGCGCTGCTCGAGGGCATCCCCTCGCGCGTCAACCTGATTCCCTACAACCCGTACCCCGACACCGCGCTGAAGACGCCCTCGCCCGAGCGGGTGACGCGCTTCCACGAGCGGCTGGTCGAGCGTGGCGTACTGACGCTTGTTCGCTGGCCGAGGGGTCGCGAGATCGCCGCGGCCTGTGGACAGCTGGTGCTCTCGCGTGATGGGGCCGGCTTTTCACCGCACTGACAACTCGACCGGGGGCCACCAAATCGGGGGGGAGAGTGGCGCCCGCCTGTGGTTGAATGTCCGCCGTTCATGGCCGGAGTCATGTGCCCCAAGTGCGGAACGGTCTCGTCGACCGACACGCAGAAGTGCCCGAAGTGCGGGCAGACGCTTGGGCTCTTCAACGAGAGCACCTCGAAGAGCAAGGCGCTGAAGGTGCCGCCGCAGGTCCAAGCCCGCCAGCCGGTGCGCAAGGCGATGGCGACCGGCCCGCTCGACGCCGGCGCGACGGCCCCTGACGACACGATGATGGAGCACGAGGACGGCAAGGCGCCCCCGGGTGCCGCTCCGGCCCCCGCTCGCAAGCAGGCCAACAGTGGTCAGCGCCCCGCGGCGGGCCCGGTGCCGCAGGCCAACGCCGGCGCGGCGCCGCGTCGCTCGAAGGCGGGCGAGTCGTCGATGAGCGGCAAGGACTCGCTGATCGGCAAGAAGCTCCAGGAATACGTAATCGAGCAGAAGCTCGGCACCGGCGGCATGGGCGTCGTCTACAAGGCGACGCACCAGATGATCGGCAAGTCGGTGGCGATCAAGGTGCTGCGCGCCGACATCGTGCAGGACCCGCGCGACATGGACCGCCTGCTCGACGAGGCGCGCATCATCTCGAGCATCAAGAACCGCGGCATCATCAACATCTTCGGCGCCGGCACGCTCGAAGACGGCCGCAACTACCTGATCATGGAACTGCTCGAGGGCGAGGCGCTCGAGCAGCTGATGCAGCGCGAGGGCAAGGTGCCCGCCGGCGACGCGGTGGTCATTCTCGAGCAGGTGCTCTCGGCGCTGTCGGCCGCGCACGAGGCCGGCGTGGTGCACCGCGACCTCAAGCCCGCGAACGTCTTCCTCGTGAAGGAAGGCAATCTCTTCTACGCGAAGCTCCTCGACTTCGGCCTGGCGCGCCGAAACCAGCAGAACGTCACGCGCATCGCCGGCACGCCCGACTACATCTCGCCCGAGCACGCGCGCGGTCGCCCCGCGGGTCCTCCGGCCGACCTCTACGCGTTCGGCATTCTCTGCTTCCACATGTTGACCGGGCAGCTCCCCTTCATCGGCACCACGCCGATGGAGGTGATGGAGAAGCACGTGCACATGGCGCCGCCGGTGCCGCACGAGATCAACAAGGCCATTCCCAAGGCGCTGTCGGAGCTGATCTTGAAGCTCCTCGCCAAGGAACCCGGTGAGCGGCCCGACGCGGCGCAGGTGAAGGCCGACCTGCGCGCGGCCACCAAGCAGATGCGCAACGCGGCGACGATGATGTCGCTGATGCAGATCGACCCGGTGGTGAGCGACAAGGCTCCCAAGCAGGTCGATTCCGAAGACAAGAAGCGCGCGCGGGAAATGGCGGTCTCGGCGCAGGTCGCCGATCTCAAGCGCAAGGTGACGCGGCGCTGGCCGTGGGTGGTGGGGGGCGTGGTGGGCGTGTGGTTGGTGGCGGTGCTCGCGTACGTGCTGTGGCCCACGCCGCCGCCGGCGCCGGTGCCGCCGCTCAAGAGCCTCAAGGTGCCGACGAAGGAGCTGCCGACCGACAACGGCAAGCCCCACGTCAACCCGATGCTGACGGCGAGCAACCCGCCGCCGAAGAAGGGCACCGACCCGGTCCCCGAGAACCCGACCAACGCGAACCCGACGACCAACCCCAACGTGCAGAACCCGCCCGACACCAACCCCACGGTGGCGGCCGAGGTCGACGCGGGCACCGGTGAAGAGCCCGAGGTGATCATCGATCGCGACGCGGTGATGGGTGACTCGGAAATCTCCGAGTACAAAGAACGCAAGCACATCACGATGACGCTCGACGACATGCGCTCGGTGATGAAGCAGGACCCCGAGCGCGAAGAGATGTTCGACAAGTCGTGGAACCGCATCAAGAAGCTGTGCGACGAAGCGACCAACCTGCGCCAGCTCGACAACTGCGAAGACGAGCTCACCAAGGTGTCGCTCAAGTTCTACAAGAACTGATCTTTCGCGGCGTTGGGTGTAGACGCCGTCTCACCCATGGCTCGTGAAGCGAAGAAGAGCGGGGCGGCGAAGAAGGCAGCCCCGAAGGCAGCTCCCAGGAAGGCGACTCCCCCGCCCGCGCCCGTCCCCGCGAAGAAGAACGGTGACGCCAGCGGCATCGTGATGCCCTCGCACCTCCGCCCGGTGGTGTCGCATTCCGAAGAGCTGCCGCTCGAGAAGGACCTGCTGCTCTCGATGCACGACACGATGGTGAAGGCGCGCTGCCTCGAGGAACGCCTGATCCAGATGTACAAGACCGGCCACGGCTATTTCTGGATCGGCGGGCCCGGCGAAGAGGCGTTCAACGTGCCGCTCGGGTTGTTGATCAAGAAGGGCCAGGGCCCGGCGTTCGACTACCTGCACTTCCACTACCGCCAGTCGGCCACCCTGCTGGCGATGGGCGAGCCCACCATCGGCGCGCTGCGGCAGATGAAGAACACCGCGAGCGACCCGTACTCGGGCGGCCGCAACTTCGCCGGCCACTTCTCGAAGAAGGAATGGAACCTCGTGCCGGTGAGCTCGCCGATCGAGGTGCAGTACGGCATGGCCCCGGGCACCGCGCTGGTGCAGAAGCGCTTCGGCGGCGACGGCATCAGCATCGTCACCGGCGGCGACGCCGGCACGGCCGAGGGCGACTTCGCCAGCTGCCTGGTGTGGAGCTCGCGCAAGGGCCAGGAGCTGCCGGTGCTGATCCTCGTCACCAACAACCGGTGGGGCATCAGCACGCCGTTCGATCAAGTGCAGGGCGTGGAACGCATCAGCGATCGCGGCGTCGCGTTCGGCATGCGCACCAAGACCATCGACGGCAACGACCCCATCTCGGCGTACCTCGAGCTGAAGGAAGCGTTCGAGTACGTGCGCACCGAGCGCAAGCCGTACCTCGTCGAGGCGCGCGTCTCGCGGCTCTACGGGCACAGCTCGGCGTCGGGCGCGAACTTCGCGACCACCGAAGACGACTGCATCGCGCTCTTCGAAGAGCGGCTCGCTGCGGCGGGCGTGCTGACGAAGGCGCAGGCGAAGGCGGTGCGCGACCGCTACGTCGAGGAATTGGCGGAAGAGGCGCGCCAGGTGAAGGAAGAGGCGTTGCCCACCGGCGACACCATCTGGAACCACGTCTTCCACGGCGAGCCCGGGCGCG
Organism: Myxococcaceae bacterium; assembly: GCA_046351675.1. Lineage (GTDB taxonomy): Bacteria > Myxococcota > Myxococcia > Myxococcales > Myxococcaceae > Archangium_A. Next base: position 1,032,124 of record JAXLYB010000001.1, on the reverse strand, counting down.
ACCCGCTGGCCGACTGATCATTCGCTTCGAGGAACCAAACTCATGGCCAACATGGCTCAGGCAGTGCGCATGGCGCTCCACTACGCCGAGGAAAACCTCGGGGTGACCGACATCTTCGGCGAAGACGTGGGCGCGCCGCTGGGCGGCGTCTTCACCTGCACGCAAGGGTTGAAGACCACGTGGAACTCGCCGCTCGACGAGCGCGGCATCATCTCGACGGCGATGGGCATCGCGCTGGCGGGCGGGCGGCCGATCGCCGAGATCCAGTTCTGCGACTACATCTACAACACCATCGACCTGCTCAAGCTCGCGGGCAACACGCACTGGGCGAGCAACGGCCAGTGGAACCTGCCGATGGTGGTGATGACGCCGGTCGGCAGCGGCATTCGCGGGTCGATCTACCACTCGCATTCCTTCGACGCGTCGGCGACCCACATTCCGGGGTGGAAGATCGTCATGCCGTCGAACCCGCTCGACGCGTACGGCCTCCTGATCGCCGCGTGCAAGGAACAGAACCCGGTGATGTTCCTCATCCCCAAGGCGCTGATGCGCGTGCGCGGGGCCGAGCTGATTCCCGGTGAGCCGGGCGAAGACAAGGCGCTGAGCAAGCTGATCGACGCGCCGCTGGGCGATCGCAGCAAGTGGGCGGCGCAGTGGCCGGTGCTCGAAGACCCGATGTTCGAGCTGGGCAAGGCGAAGACGGTGCGCGCGGGCAGCCAGCTGACGGTGGTGAGCTACGGCCGCACGTTGCCGCTGTGCGCGGCGGCGGCCGAGAAGCTCGCGGGCGAGGGCCTCGACGCCGAGGTGATCGACCTGCGCACGCTGTGGCCCTACGACTGGGCGGCCATCAAGGCGTCGATCGAGAAGACCGGCCGCGTGCTCTTCGTGAACGAAGACACCGAGGTGACGAACTTCGGCGAGCACCTGGTGCGCCGCACGGTCGAGCAGCTGTTCTTCAAGCTGCTGGCGCCGCCGAAGCTGTTGGCGGGCAAGTTCGTGCCGGGCATCGGCCTGGCTGACCCGCTCGAGATGGCGTCGGTGCCGCAGCAGGCCGACGTCGAGCAGGCGATGCGCGACCTGGTGGCCGTGCAGCCCTGAGGGCTCTGCTAGCCTGTCGGGCTCATGCCCAACATGCTGACGCGGCAGCTCGATGACCTGCTGTTGATCGCACTCGGATCTCGCAACCCCTCAGACGCGGAGTGGGACGAGGCGGTCGTGCACTCGAAGCGGCAGCTCGAGCTGCGCGGTGACGTGTCGAAGTGCGGCGCGCTGGTCTTCACCGACGGCGGCTCGCCCAGCTCGAAGCAGCGGCAGGCCCTGCGCGCGATCTACGGCGAGAAGCCCCCGCCCATGGCGCTGATCACCGAGTCGTTCGCGGCGCGCGCCGCGGTGTCGGTCTTCACCATCTTCTGGCCCAGCTCGAACGCGGTCTTCGCGCCCGGCGACTGGGACAAGGCGCTGCGGCACGTCGGGGTGGCCGAGGCGCGCCACGCGGCGGTCGCGCGCGAGCTGCGCTCGATGGAAGTCGCGCTCGGCACGCTGCACGTCGCGCGGCCCTTCTTGACCCACTACTCGTCGGACCGGGCGAGCCAGTAGCCGACCACCGCGCCGAGCAGGGCCGCGCCGACCACCCACGGAATCGTCGAGCGCTCGCGCTCTTCCTGCTTTTCCTTCATCGCCTGCAGCCGCGCTTCCGACGAGAGGAAGGCCTCGGGCGAGAGCCACACGCCGCCCTTCACCTCGGTCTTCTTGCCGTCGAAGTCGGTGACGGTCGCCTCGCGCACTTCGATTTGTTCCAGCTCCATGAGGGCCAGAGATTAGCCCGCAAAGAAAAACGGGCGCGCCTCTTCAGGCACGCCCGCTCTCACCTCACGTCACGGGGACGTTCAGTTGGTGAACATCACGTTCTCGTAGAGCTTCTGGAACTCTTCGAGCTTGAGCTTGAACACGCCGTCGTTGGCGCCGTTGCCCGCGGGCTCCGACTCGCCCCAGGGGTTGCGGAGCACGACGTAGCGGTCGTTGCCCGACTTCTCGTAGCCCATGACCGAGTACGAGTGGTCGCCGTACACGCCGGTGTTGGCGTAGTTCACCGGGCCGTTGTCGTCGTGCGTGCCCGCCGAGACCGGCTTGTGCGCGTCGACCGCGGTGGTGATGGTCTTCCAGACCTGGTCGGCGTTGCCGGTGCCGATGGTGCGGCCCTCGGCGCCCGTGAAGGCCTCGAACACGTCAGCCGACGAGCCGCCGTTGCCGATGTCGTTGTAGCTGCCCTTCCACGTGGCGTACGCCTTCTCGAGGAGGGGGAACCACATCTCCATCTTGGTGGGCTCGCCGCTGTTGGCGCTGTGGCCGTAGAGCGGGCCGCCCCAGCTGCGCACGTAGAAGTCGCCGTCGACCTTGACCTGCACGTCCTTGGTCTTGCCGGTCGCCCAGTCGCGGTCCTTGAAGGTCACGGTGTACGTGCCGTCGCCGTTGGCCTTGATGGCGTTCTTGAGCACGTCGGGGTTGGCCTGCGCCATCGCCGCGATCGCCGAGGGGAAGTAGCAGTCGCCGAGCTGGCCCTGCTGCACGTCGTTGGCCTCGATCTTCCCGTCGATGAGCGGACCGGTGAAGTTCTTCTTGCCGAACTTCGGCGTGCCGTCGGCGTTGAGCTCGTCCTTGTGGAGCGCGGGGTCCTTGATGAGGTCGGTGCCGCCCGGGGCCTGACCCGAGACCTGCACGCTGCCCACCGAGGTGGCGAAGTTGGTGTTGTTCACGCCGTCGCTCGAGGCGATGGTGAACTTGTCGCCGGCCTGGCCCTTGATCTTCAGGTCCTTCGGGAAGTTGCCGTCGGCGTCGAGGGTGACGACGGTCTTCTCGTTGGTGCGCTGGTTGGTGAACTGGATCTTCGCGTTCGGCTCGGAGATCTGGCGGCTGGCGTTGATGTTCTCGACGTTCACCATGCCGCCGGTGCCCGGGCTCATGCCGATGCGGAAGACGGCGACCTCGGCGTTTCGCGTGTCCTTCGTCTCGGCGGTGTCGGCCTTGATGTTGATCCAGTCCGAGGTGGTGCCGTCGGCGTAGCGGGCGCGCATGCGGATCATGTCGCCTTCCTTCATCGCCATGTCGCCGCTGAGCTTCGCGCCCGAGAAGTTGCCGTTCGCGTCGGCCTTGCCGATCACGAAGGTGTCGTCGGTGTGGTACCGGCCGGTGGGCGAGGCCGAGAGGTTGATGGCCTCGAGCGTCGCGCCCGCCTTGGTCTTGCCGGCCAGCCCGTTGATCTGGTTGCCGCTCACCGAGAGACCGTTGACCGACACGTCACCGCCGGGGGTCGGGCCAGGGCCGGGACCCGGGGTGCGGCCGAGCACCGCCTCGAGGAACGCCTTGGCGCCGGGCTCGAGCGGGATGCTGCCGTTGTCGACGATCGCCGCGAGGTCCTTCTTCTCGCCGGCCGACATGCCCTTCTGCGCGAGCGCGATCTGCTGGTCCTGCGACATGCCCGGCTTCTTCAGCTCGGTGAGCACCTTCGACGCGCTCCAGCCGTTGCGATCGCCGATCTCCGAGATGATCTGCAGCGCCTGGTCGGTGCCCAGCTTCAGGTTCGGGTTGGTGCGCTTCTGGGCTTCGAACGAGGTGTAGAGCGTGCTGAGGCGCTTGTCGTTGATGACGGGCATGGGTGATTCCTGAGCGATCGGGTGAGAAGCGAAGTGAAGCGGAGTTCAGCGAGGTGCCGAATTGTCGTACATGTGCCCACGTTGTTGCGTGAGCGGGCGCGGAAGTGTGGATCAACGCGCCACTTCTCGTCAAACCCCTGGATTCGCTTTAGTTGACGATGACGCTCAGGGTCGCGGTCACGCCGTTCTCGAGTGCTGAGACACTCGAATTTCCGGGCGAAATTCCGCTGACAAGTCCTTCGGAGCCGCTGGCGTTGCTCACCTGGACCACCGCGGGGTCGGCGCTCGACCACGTGACGGTGGTGGTGAGGTCCTGAGTGGAGCCGTCGCTGAAGGTGCCGATCGCGGTGAGCTGGGCGGTCGAACCGCTGTTGAGGGACAGCGGGCCGCTCCCCAGGTTCAAGCTGACGAGCACCGCCGCGTCGACGGTGTGCGGGGTCGAGCCGCTGACTGCGCCGATGGACGCGGTGATGGTCGCGGTGCCCAGCGAGACGGTCGAGAGCAGGCCGTGGCTGCCCGGCGCGTTCGAGAGGAAGGCGACGTTGTCGTCGCTCGAGGTCCACGTCGCCTGGTTGGTGACGATCTGCGTGGTGCCGTCGCTGTAGGTGCCGATGGCGATCATCGGGCGCGAGTAGCCCAGCGCGGTGTGGCCGGCGGCGGGCGTGACGTCGATGCTGACCAGCGTGGTCTGGATGACGGTGAGGTCGACCTGCGCCACGAAGCCGCCGAACGCGCCGCTGATGGTGGTGGTGCCGGTGGCGACGGTGGTGGCCACGCCCTTCGAGCCGGCGGCGTTGCTGATGGTGGCGACCGACGGCACGGTGGAGCTCCACGTCGCGCCGTTGGTGAGGTTCTGCGTCGAGCCGTCGGTGTAGTGGCCGATGGCGAGGTACTGGCGCACCGTGCCCAGCGACGCGGTGCCGGTGCCAGGCGAGAGCGTCACGCCGGTGAGGAGCGCCGGGCTGACGGTGAACGGGGTCGCGCCGCTGATGGCGCCCAGCGTCGCCGAGATGCTCGCGCTGCCGAGGTTGGCCGCGGTCGCGAGGCCCGCGCCGCTGATGGGCGCGATGGCGCCGCTGCTGGTGCCCCACGTGACGGCGCCGGTGAGGTCTTGCGTCGAGCCGTCGCTGAAGAGGCCGGTGGCGGTGAACTGCTGCGTCAGGCCGCGCGGGCGGGTGACGTTGGCGGGCGTGACCTGCACCTGCTGGAGCACGGCGGCGGTCACGGTGAGCGTGGTCGACCCGGTGATGCCGGCGAAGCTCGCGGTGAGGAGCGCGCTGCCCACCACCACGCCGTGCGCGGTGCCGGACGCGACGGTGGCGGTGGCGGGCGCGCTCGAGCTCCACGCGGCCGAGCCGGTGAGATCGCCGGTGCTGCCGTCAGACCAGGTGCCGGTCGCGACGAGGGCCAGGTCGAGGCCGGCGGGCACGGAAGGCGCGGGGGGCGTCACGGCGATCGACTGCAGCACCGCGGCGGTCACCGTCACCACCGTCGAGCCCGACTGTGCGTTGAAGGTCGCGCTCACGGTCGAGGGGCCGAGCGCCTGCGCGAGCACGTGGCCGCGGCTGCCCGCGAGGTTCGAGATCTGCACGCGCGCGGGGGCGCTCGAGGTCCACGCGCTCTGCTCGGTGACGTCGACCGTCGTGCCGTCGGTGTAGACGGCGGTCGCGACGAGCTGCGCGTCGAGGCCCGAGGGCACCGACGGGTTGGTGGGCGTCACCTCGACACGCACCAGGAGCGCGGCGGTGACGCTCAGCGACGCGGTGCCGCTGACGGGGCCGGCGCTCGCGACGACGGTGGTGGCGCCGATGACGAGGCCGCGCGCGACGCCGCGTGAGCCGTCGAGGTTGGAGATGGTCGCCACCGCGCCGTCGGCGATGGCCCACGTGACCTGCGTGGTGACGTCGCTGCTCGTGCCGTCGGACCACGTGGCGGTCGCGGTGAAGGGCGTGGTGAGGCCCGCGGCGACCGAGGTGCTGCCGGGCGTCACGGTGATGGCCTGGAGCGCAGGCGCGGCGACGGTGACGAGCGAGGTGGCGGTGAAGCCCTGCACGGTGGCGGTGATGGTCACCACGCCGCGCTGGAAGGTGCTCACCTGGCCGCGCGTGCCGGCGGTGGCCGACACCGAGGCGATGGCGGGGCTCGACGACGACCAGCTGGCCGACTCGGTGACGTCGGCGGTCGAGCCGTCGGAGAAGTGGCCGAGGGCGGCGAGCGGCGACCCGAGCCCGAGGGGAATCGAGGTGACTCCGGGCGAGACGTCGAGGCCGGTCAACACCGCGGGAGACACGGTGAAGGCGATGGCCTGCGTGACGCCGAGGAAGGTGGCGGTCACGTTGACGGTGCCGGCGGCGCGCGCGGTGACGAGGCCCTGGCCCGAGACGGTGGCCAGCGAGACGTCGGCGCTCGCCCAGCTCACCAGCGAGGTGAGCACCTGCGTGCTGCCGTCGGAGAAGTGGCCCAGCGCGCTGAGCTGCAGCGTGAAGCCCGCGGGCACCGACGGCCCGAGCGGCCCGAGCTCGAGCGAGGTGAGCGTCGCGTTCGACACGGTGACGGTGGTGTTGCCGGCGACGCCCAGGCAGGTGGCGGTGATGCTCGCCGAGCCGGGGGCGAGGGCGCTGACGACTCCGGGCGGGCCGTTGAGCGCGGCGACCGCGGGCGCGCTGCTGGCCCACGCGCAGCTCGCGGTGAGGTCGAGGGTGGCGCCGTTGGTCCACACGCCGGTGGCGGTGAGCGACGCGGTGGTGAAGCGCGCGAGCGTCGGCGAGCTGGGCGAGACGACCACCGACTGCAGCACGGCGTCGGTGACGGTCACGTCGGCGCCACCGGCCTGGCCCTGGAAGCTGGCGGTGACGCGCGCCGAGCCCTTGGCGTTCGAGCTGACCTGCCCCTCGGTGCCCGGCGCGTTCGAGACGCTGGCGATGCCGGGGGCCGAGGAGGTCCACGCGACGAGGGCGGTGAGGTCCTGGGTGGCGCCGTCGGTGTAGTGGCCGAGGGCGGTGAGCTGCTGCCCGGCGCCGAGCGGGAGGTTGACCACCGCGGGCGTGACGTCGAGGCGGTCGAGCACCGCGGCGGTGATGGTGACGTCGCAGGTGGCGACGAAGCCCGCGAGCTGCGCGCGCACGGTGGCGCCGCCGATCGACAGCGCCGAGACCTCGCCCTCGTGGCCGCTGAGGCTGGAGACGGCGGCGACGAGCGGGGCGGTGCTGGTCCACCCGGCTTGCGCGGTGACGTCGCGGTTGGTGCCGTCGCTGAAGCTCGCGGTGGCCTGCAGCGACTGGCTGGTGCCGCGCGCGAGGCTCAGCGTGGGCGGGCTGATGGCGAGGCCGGTGATGACCGCGGCGGTGACCGTGACGGTGGCCGACGCGCGCGCGCCGAGGCAGTCGGCGTCGAGCGTGGCGGTGCCGAGCGCGAGCGCGTCGAAGTGACCGCGCGTGGCGGGCGCGTTCGACACGAAGACGGTGCCGGGCGCGCTGGACGCGAAGGTGCACTGCGCGGTGACGTCGACGGTCGAGCCGTCGGTGAAGCCGGCCACGAGGTGCGCGTCATCGCCCACGCCCAGCGGCAGCGAGAAGCTGGCGGGCACGAAGTCGAGCGACTTGAGCGCCGCGGTCGAGACGGTGACGGCGGCTTCTCCGACGACGGCGCCGAGCTGCGCGCGCACGGTGGCCACGCCCATGCCGCGCGCGGTGAGCACGCCCTGCGCGCCGCTGGCGTTGGAGATGGTGGCGACGGTCCAGTCGGTCGACGACCACGTCACCTGCGCTGAGAGGTCGACGAGGGTCGAGTCGCTGTAGAGGCCGGTGGCGGTGAAGGGCTGCGTGACGCCGACTGGCAGCGTCAGCGAGCGCGGCGCGACCTCCAGCGAGAGCAGCGCGGCGTCGGTGACGGTGAGCTGCGCCGACGAGCTGTGCGTGCCGAGCGTGGCGGTGACGGTGGCGGGGCAGCGGCCGGTGGCGGTGGCTTCGCCGGCCGACACCGCGACGCACGCGGGGGCCGAGCTGGTCCACGTGACCTGGGTGGTGAGGTCGGCGTTCGAGCCGTCACTGAAGAAGCCGGTGACGCCGAGCTGGAGCCGGGTGCCGAGCGGCAACGTGGCGGCGGCGGGGCCGACCATCAGCGAGACGAGCGCGGCGTCGGTGACGGTGAGCGGGGCGCCGGCGGTCTTGCCGAGCACCGTGGCGGTGAGCTCGGTCACGCCGCGGGCGCGGCCCGAGACGCGGCCGCTGGTGGCGAGCGCGTTCGAGACGGTGGCGACGGTGCGATCTCCGCTGGTCCACACCGCCTGCGCGGTGAGGTCCTGGCTGCTGCCGTCGCTGAAGGTGCCGGTGGCGGCGACGTCGACGGTGAGGCCGCGCGGCACGGTGACCGCCGGCGGCGAGAGGGCGAGGGAGACGAGGCGCGCGGCGGTGACCTGCAGCGGGCGGCTGGTGGTGACGCCGCCCAGCGAGACGCTGACGGTGGTGAGGCCGGGGAAGAGCGCGTGCACCACGCCCGGCTCGGCGCGCGCGACCTGCGCGTCGCTGCTCGCCCAGGTGGCGATGGCGGTGACGTCGCCCGCGGTGCCGTCGGAGAAGGTGGCGGTGGCGCGCAGCCGCGCCGAGGTGCCCGCGGCGAGCTGGCCGATGGGCGGGCTCAGCTCGAGCGTGGTGACGGTGGCGGTGCTGACCACCAGCTGCGCGGTGGCGCGCTCGGCGCCGAGGGTGGCGGTGAGGGTGGTGGTGCCCGCGCCGCGCGGCACGGCGAGGCCTGGCGGGCTCGACGCGGGGAAGACGGCGGCCGCGGGGTTCGACGACGACCAGTCGGCGGCGGCGGTGACCTCGGCGGTCGAGAAGTCGCTGAGCACCGCGACGGCGCTGAAGGCGCGCGGCACGCCGACGATGGTGGTGGCCTGGGCGGGCGAGACGGTCAGCGCGCTCAAGGTCGCGCCGGTGACGTCGACGGTCACCTCGACCAGCACGCCCTGCACCGAGCCGGTGAGGGTGGTGGTGCCGGCGCGGTGGCCGACCAGCAGCTCGCCCTGCATCGAGGCGACGTCTGACGACGGCGACGACCACACGGTCTGCGCGGTGACGTCGCTCTTCTGCCCGTCGAGCTCGATGGCGGTGACGGTGAGGCGAATCGGCACGCCGACCGCGACCACCGGGTGCGCCGGGTCGACCTCGAGGCGCGCCATGCGGCCGCCCGCGATGGTGGCAGTGCGCTTGCCCTCGATGCCGTCGAGGCGGGCGCGCACCTGGGTGACTCCGTCGTTGGCGCCGACCAGCACGCCGGCGCTCGACTCGTCGAGGCCGGCGACGAACCGGTCGTCGACCGACCACGTCACCTCGGCGGTCAGGTCGCGCGAGGTGGCATCGGCGAACACCCCGGTGGCGACGAGCTGCACCTGCTCACCGCGCGCGAGCTGGAGCGGCGACGGGCCGACGGTGATGGTGACCAGCTCATGGTGGGGCCGGGGGCACGCCGCCAGCACCAGGGCGGCGAGTGGCAGGAGGCGGAAGGACGGGCGGAGCATGGCGGATCAGAAGAGCTCGACGGTGGAGGGCGGCGTGTGGGCGAGCGGAACGGTGGCGGGCTTCTCGGACAGCCCGGCGACGTCGAGCACGGTCGCGGCCTGGCCTTCGACCTGCTGCACGATCTGCGACACCCGGTCCTGGTACTGGAGGTGGCCGAGCACTTCGTCGGCGTGCCTCTGGAGATCGCCGGCGGAACCGGTGGTGTCGCGGATCACGTTGCTGGAGGCGTCGCGCACGGTGTCGAGGTGGTGCTGCACCTCGGTGAGCTGCGACTCGAAGCGGCTCAAGGCGTCCTTCGCGAGCTTCGAGGTCTCGGTGGCCTCGGCGCCGAGGCGGGGCAGGGCGTCGAGCAGGCGCGCGGCGAGCTCGGTCACCGACTGGTTGGTCTGCCGGACCTGCGTGGCGAGATCTTGAATCGAGCCGGCGATGACCGCGAACCCGCGGCCGGCCTCGCCGATGCGGGCCGACTCGAGCCGCGCGTTGAAGGTGAGGATGCGGGCGTTGCTGGCGATCGACGCGATGGCCTGGCCGAGCTTGACGATGTCGTTGGTCCACACGCGCGCCTGCTCGACGTCGCGCGCCTGGCGGCTGGTGCGATCGAGCACTTCCTGGCCGAACTGCCGCACCCGCCCGCCGAGCGCGTCGATGGTGGACGTGATGGTGCTGGTGCTGTCCTGCCCGCCGGCCTGCTCGAAGAGCTGCGCGAAGTTCTGCAGCGCCGAGGTGTGTTGCCGCGCGAGCGAGTGGATGCTGCGCATCTGCGAGATGATCGCGAGCACCGAGTCTTCGCTGATGCGCTTCACGGCGCCCAGCGACTGGGAGATGTGGAGCTTCTCGACCGCGGTGCGGGTCGACAGCTCGGTGAGCGCCACTTCGACGTCGGTGCGCTCGGGGCCGACGGTGACGCCCTGCCACACCACGTGGAGCGCGACGGGCGCCGAGGCGGTCGCGGCGCTCAAGGCGGCGGCGAGCGGCGTGGCGCGCGCGCCGTCGACGGGCTCGGCGACCGGCACGTAGACCGCGCCCTCGAAGCAGCCGGGCACCTGCACGACGACGGTGAGGGCGTGGCGGTGCGCGCCGGGTGAGCCGTAGTCACGCGCGGCTGCCGTCATCGCCCACTTCCACGCCTCGCTGGTGTTCTCCATGTGCTGTCCGCTCCCGTCGGGTGGATCACGCCGAGGCGGGTGCAAGGGGAGATCCCACCGGGGCGCCGGGCAATGTCGCGACGTTGGGCCGCGCCGTGACGGGTCGCTTTGGCGCGCGCGGGTCAGGCGCGAACCGCGGGTGATGCAGTCGCGCCCCGGCGGGCTCAGCCGACCCACGAGCGCGCGACGAAACCGCGCGGCATCGCACGCCGGGGCACTGGGCACGCACGCTGCAGAGTTTGCCGAGCGGAGGATGACCATGACCCGACTCGCCGCCGCGCTGCTGTCGCTGATCTCGCTGCCCGTTCTCGCCGCCGACAACGAAGTGATCGACACCGTGCAACCGGAGCGCGAGTCGGTGGAAGCGCAGGCCTGCCGCCCGACCATCGCGTGCATGGCGGAGATCGTGCCGGCCGGCTACTTCGAGGTCGAAGCGGGCTACTACGGGCGGCAGTCGGGCTCGTTCGCGAACTCAGGGCAGTTGCTGCTCAAGTACTCGCTGCTCGACAACCTCCAGCTCCAGGTCGGCACCAACAACGTGTTCCTTGCCGGGGCGGGCCTGACGCCGCGCGCGTTCGACGGGGTGATGCCGGGCCTGAAGTGGAAGATCAACGACCAGGGCACGTTCATGCCGAGCAACGCGATCTCGGTGCACCTCAACATGCCGACCCACGGCTTCGCCGACGCGGCGCAGAAGACGTGGGACTTCCAGGCGTGGTGGTACGTCTCGAAGGACATCTTTCGCGTGCACGCCGACTTCAACCTGATGGTGAACGTCGCGGACCTGCGCGGCACGCCGATTCCGCAGGGCCTGGCGACGGTGGCGGTGAGCTACGACATCGGCCGCGGCTTCGGGGTGTTCAGCGAGATCTACTCGGCGTTCGGCAACGCGCAGGCGACTCCGCTCGACGGCGGCTCGCTCAACGGCTTCACCTGGGGCGCCGGTCGACGAGGTGATCTTCGACATCGGCGGCGACATCGGCTTCTACCGCGACACCCGGGCGTTCTCGGTCTTCGCGGGCGTGACCTTCGTGCCCAACGGCCGCGGCCGGCTGCCCATCGTGCGCAAGAGCACCCCGAGCACCGGCAACGCGGTGGCGGTCAGCATGCGCTGAAATTGCACGAAGAGTCTCCACTGGAGACATTCGGATCAGCCGAGGTCGATTTGACGGCCTTTCTGTGGGCGCTGCGCTATGGATCGCGGCGTTTGCAGGAAGGCCCCACTTCTTTCTTTGGAGATCCAGATGAGCTCGAACGGACGAATTCGCAAGGCCGCGGTGCTGGGCGCAGGCGTGATGGGGAGCGGCATCGCGGCGCACCTCGCGAACGCGGGCATCCCGGTGATCCTGCTCGACATCGTGCCCCCCGGTGAGACGTCGACCGACAAGGCGGCGCGCAACAAGTTCGCGGCGGGCGCGGTGGCGAACCTCCGCAAGCAGAAGCCGGCGCCGCTGATGACCGAGAAGGCGCTGTCGCTGATCGAGGTCGGCAACTTCGACGACGACCTGAAGCGCGTCGGCGAGTGCGACTGGGTGGTCGAGGTCATCAAGGAAGACCTGAAGCTCAAGAACGGCCTGTTCGCGAAGCTCGAGCCGCTGATCAGCAAGACCTGCATCATCAGCTCGAACACCTCGGGCATGAGCATCAAGGGCATGACCGACGGGCGCAGCGACGACTTCAAGCGTCGCTTCCTGGTGACGCACTTCTTCAACCCGGTTCGCTACATGAAGTTGCTCGAGCTGGTGGCCGGTGAGCACACCGACCCCGCGGTGATGGCGACGCTGGCGGAGTTCGGCGAGCGCACGCTGGGCAAGGGCATCGTCTACGGCAAGGACACCACCAACTTCATCGCCAACCGCATCGGCACGTACGGAATGATGCGCACCATCGGGCTGATGGATCAGCACGGCGTGACGATCGAAGAGGTCGACAAGATCTTCGGCCCGTCGATGGGGCGCCCGAAGTCGGCCGTGTTCCGCACCGCCGATCTCGTGGGCCTCGACACGTTCATGCACGTGACGAAGAACTGCTACGACTCGCTGCCCAACGATCCCTTGCGCGAGACGTTCAAGGCGCCGAAGTGGCTCGAGCAGATGGTCGAGAAGAAGATGCTCGGCGACAAGACGGGCGCCGGCTTCTACAAGAAGAACAAGGGCGACGGCGGCAAGGAAATCCTCGTCCTCGACCTGAAGACCTTCGAGTACCGCGCGCAGAACAAGGTGCGCTTCGACTCGCTGGGCGCGGCGCGCGAGGTCGAAGATCTCGGCGAGAAGGTGCGCGTGGTGATGGGCGGCAGCGACAAGGCCGCGAAGTTCGCCGAGCAGGTGACGCTCGACACCTTGAGCTACGCGGCGCGGCTGCTCGGTGAGATCGCCGACGACGTGGTGAACGTCGACCGCGCGATGCGCTGGGGCTTCGCGTGGGAACAGGGCCCCTTCCAGACGTGGGACGCCTACGGGGTCGAGAAGGGCGTCAAGCGCATGAAGGAGCTCAACATCTTCGTCGCGCCGTGGGTCGAAGACATGCTCAAGGCCGGCCGCACCAGCTTCTACGGCGCGGAAAAGCAGTTCGACACGTACTGGAACGTCGGCAGCAAGTCGCCGCGCTACGTGCCGGAGATCGGCCGGCAGATCACGGTCGAGTCGCTGCGCCGCGCGGGCAAGTTGATCCTCGGCAACGACAGCGCGTCGCTCTTCGACATGGGCGATGGCGTGGCGCTGCTCTCGTTCCACTCGAAGATGAACAGCATCGACAGCGAGATCATGTCGCTGATGCACCAGTCGGCAGACTGGGCCGAGAAGAACGCGCGCGGGCTGGTGATCGGCAACGACGGCCAGAACTTCAGCGCCGGCGCGAACATCGCGATGATCCTCTGGGCGGCGAAGGAAAAGCAGTGGGCCGACATTCGCTCGCAGATCAGCTCGTTCCAGCAGGCCAACCAGCGCATGCGGTACTCGACGATTCCGGTGGTGACCGCGCCGTTCCAGCTCGCGCTGGGCGGTGGCTGTGAGGTCACCATGGGCGGCAACGCGCAGGTCGCCTCGGCCGAGACGTACATCGGCCTCGTGGAGTTCGGCGTGGGCCTGATTCCCGGCGGCGGCGGCAACCTGCAGCTCCTGCGCAACCTCTCGGGCATCTACGCCGGCTCGAAGGACATCGATTCGTTCAACTTCGTGAAGAAGGCCTTCCTCACCATCGGGCTGGCGAAGGTCGCGACCTCGGCCGAAGAGGCGAAGGAAGCGGGCTTCCTCGCGCCCGACGCGATGATCAGCATGAACCGCGATCACCTGCTCGCCGACGCCAAGGCGCGCGTCATCGGCATGGCCGAGGCGGGCTTCCGGCCGCCGCGCGCGACGACGTTCTTGCTCCCCGGCAAGAGCGGCGCGGCGACCATCGACATGCAGCTCTACGACATGGTGCAGAACCACCAGATCAGCGACCACGACCGCCTCATCGGCCGCAAGCTGGGCCAGGTGCTGACGGGCGGCGACGTGTCGACCGCGAGCCCCGTGACCGAGCAGCAGCTGCTCGATCTCGAGCTCGAGGCCTTCCTCTCGCTCTGCGGTGAGGAAAAGACGCAGGACCGCCTGCAGTTCATGCTCGAGAAGGGCAAGCCGCTGCGCAACTGATCGCCGTTCCCACCCGTTCGGCCCGCACCTCTTTCCAACACTGGTTATCTGGAGACCGTCATGACCGAGAGAATCGTCATCGCCAGCAGCGCCCGCACCCCGTTCACCCGCGCCCACAAGGGCGAGCTGAAGGACACCCGGCCCGACACCATGGCCGCGCACGTCATCAAGGAAGCCATCGCGCGCGTCCCCGGCCTGAAGAAGGAAGACGTGGAAGACGTGGTGATGGGCTGCGCGATGCCCGAGGCCGAGCAGGGCAACAACGTGGCGCGCGTCGCGGCGCTGATGGCGGGCTTGCCGGACACGGTGAGCGCGATGACCGTCAACCGCTTCTGCGCCTCGGGCGTGCAGTCGATCGCGCAGGTCGCGCAGGCCATCAAGGCCGGCCAGTACGAGGTGGGCATCGCCGGCGGCACCGAGACGATGACCATGATCCCCATGGGCGGGAACAAGTTCTCGGCGAACCCCGACCTGATGGACAAGCACCCCGAGGTCTACACGACCATGGGCGCCACGGCCGAGAAGGTGGCCGCGCGCTTCAACGTCTCGCGCGAAGACCAGGACAAGTTCGCCGAGGCCTCGCAGAAGAAGGCCGTCGCGGGCCGCGAGAAGGGCAACTTCAAGGACGAGATCGCCCCCATCACCGTCACGGTCTTCGACGACGCCGGCAAGGCGCGCCAGGTCACCGTCACCGACGACACCATCATTCGCCCGGAGACCAACCTCGAGGGCCTGCAGAAGCTCAAGCCCGCGTTCGACCCGAAGGGCACGGTCACCGCCGGTAACGCCAGCCCGCTGACCGACGGCGCGGCCGCCACGGTGGTGATGAGCGAGAAGAAGGCGAAGGCGCTGGGCATCAAGCCGCTGGGCTACTTCATCGACTTCGCGGTGGCCGGCGTGCCGCCCGACATCATGGGCATCGGCCCGGTGCCGGCGGTGAAGAAGCTCCTCGAGAAGAACAAGCTCACCGTGAAGGACATCGACGTCTTCGAGCTCAACGAGGCCTTCGCGGCGCAGTCGCTGTACTGCATTCGCGAGCTGGGCATCGACCCCGCGAAGGTGAACCCCAACGGCGGCGCGATCGCCATGGGCCACCCGCTGGGCGTCTCGGGCACGCGCATGACCGGCACCCTGCTGCGCGAGCTGAAGCGCCGCGGCGGCAAGTACGGCGTCGTCACCATGTGCATCGGTGGCGGAATGGGCGCGGCGGCGCTCTTCGAGGTCGCCTGACGCACTGCGCGGTCGGGCAGTCGCCCACCTCGAATCGCACCCGGTTGTTTGGGTACTGTTCCGGGCATGGCTTTGTTCGCATTGCTCGCGGTCGGGCTGGTGCTGCTGGTGGTGGTCGGTGGGCTGATCATCGCGTTGGCCGGCAAGCGCGGAGTCGAGGTGGTGACCTTGCAGCAGCGGCCTCCCGGCACGCCGCAGCTCGACTCGGCTGAGCAGCAGTCGCCCGAGCAGTTGCTGCGCGCGGGGCGGAAGATCGAGGCCATCAAGCGCTACCGCGAGCTGACCGGCGTGGGGCTGCGCGAGGCCAAGGACGCGGTCGAGGCGCTCGAGCGTGGCCAGTCTCCCGACGCGCTGCCACCCAAGGGCGCGGTGCTGCGCCAGGTGACCGACTCGGAGATCGAGGCGCAGATTCGCAGCGGGCACCTCATCGACGCCATCAAGCTGTATCGCGAGAAGACCGGCGTCGGCCTGAAGGAAGCGAAAGATGCCGTCGAGGCGTTGCGCGATAGAATGCGCGCAAGTTGAAGCCCCCCCGCAAGCAGAGCGAAGGCGAAATCCCCCACCAACTCGCGGCGCTGCTCGATTCGATCGTCGATCGCGAGCTGGCGGTGCGCCTGGGTGACGTGATGCTGGCGTCGGGGCGCTGCATCGAGCGGCTGGCCGCCATCAACCTGCGCGAGCTCGAGCCGAAGGAAGCCGACGACGGCGCGCCCGACCTGGCGCTGTGGGAAAAGATGGCGCCCGCGGTGGCGGAGACGGTGGTCGCGGTGAACGACCTGTGCACCGTCATCGACGCCTCGTTCCCGCCCACGCGCAGCCGCGCGAGCCTGTTCGGCGAAGAGGGCTCCGATCAGCGCGCCGAGTTCGAAGCGGCGGCGGTGTTTCGCGCCATCAGCCCGATGCTCAAGGTCGAGCTCAACGAGGTCGGCAACCTGGTGCGCCGGCCCGATCTCCTCTCGAGCCCGTGGGATCTGCTCGCCGAGCTGCAGCGCCTGAGGTCGAAGCTGCGCGAGCGCGTCAGCGACGGCGTCTACCTGTCGGCTGGCGCGCTGGGGGCCTTCACCCGCGACGAGGTGGTGCCCGGCTTCTCGCAGGAAGTGCTGCGCGCGCTGAGCTTCCGCGGCACCGAGTCGGCGCTGCGGCGCACCGCGCTCAACCGGCTCGAGACGGCCACCGACGGCGCGTCGTTGGCGAAGGCGTTGGCGGAAGACTTCGAGGTGCTCAGCGCGATGCCCGCGTGGCGCCACGTGAAGATCGCCACCAAGCGCGAGATGTTGCGGCTGCGCGAGCGGCTCACCAGGCACGGCAGCGCCGCGAGCGTCGAGCAGGTGCGCGAGTGGGTGAACCCCATGCTCGAGCTGCTCTCGCAGACCAGCTTCGAGCTCTCGCGCGGCGTGCTCATCTCGCACGATCGCGCGGCGCGGAACCTGGCGCTGCGGCGCACCGAGCAGGCCGAGCTGCACTTGAATCTCGACACCGGCGCCGCGGGGTGGGCGCTGGAGGCCGCCATCGATGCGTGCAACGTGCTGCGCGGGTGCAACGGGCCGCTCGACGAGCTGATGCGTTCGGCCAACGGCAAGCGCATCGGTGAGCTGCCGTCGAATGAGCTGTCGGAGCTGGCGGCTGAGCTCGGCGCGGCGCTGACACGGCTCGATCTCTAAGGGCGATCGAGGGCCTCGACGAGCGAGCCGGTCTCGCCGCGGGGTCGCCACCTCGCTGTGGGCTGAAAGTTGCTCGAAGAGAAGCGGTGGCGGGGGTTGTCGGTGCCGTGCTCGTCGCGGGCAGCCCCTCAGCGGCGTGCCGCGGCTGCGTGTGCTGGTGATGCAGGTCGGTTGTCCACTGGTGGTCGTCAGGGCAGCCACGGACGGACAATCGACCCTGCTGCTCTGCGATGCGTGTGACGTTGCCAGCGGTGGGCGCGGGGAACGTCACGCGCATGGTGAGTTCTTCCCCTCACCCCGATCCTCTCCCCAGCGGGGAGAGGGGGCTGCCGAGCTTCGCGAGCACCGCGGCGCGCGAGCTGAGCTGCGTGGCCTTCACGCGCGCGGCCTCTTCTTCGAGCCCGAAGTGGCGCAGGTACTTCGTCACGCGTTCCTCGAGCGTCGGCGCCTCGATCTCACGGCACAGCTGGTCGGCCTCGTAGCTGCGGCACACCGCGGGGCGCGACTCGTAGACCAGGCACAGCTCGCCGGGGCCGAGGTGCGGGCAGCGCAGGCCCAGCGGCTTGTCGAGCGCGGCGATGTCGGGCGCGACGCAGCATGCGCCGCACTTCGTGCACTCGGGCTTGCCCGCGACGTCAGTCACGACCGAGGTACACGTTGTCGAGGCACGCGGTGTCGTCGGGGCCGTCGAAGAACTCGCCGCGAATGCGCAGGCTGTTGATGTCGCCCAGCACCGTCTTCAGGTCGGCGTCGGTCGCGTCGGGGAAGCCGGGCTCGTCGAGCTTCCAACCCGAGGCGCCGTCGAGCCGCGCGGAATAGGGCGTCCAGTCGACGCCGGGCGCGTAGCGCAAGTTGAAGGTGATGCCGATGCCGCCGCCGTTGAGCACCACGTCGCGGCCGCGCACCTGGTTGAAGATGCTGCCCTGCTTGAGATCGAACGTGAGGCGCTTGCCGAAGAAGGCGCTCGCGTTGCCGAGGTACTTTCGCGGCGCGACGAAGTACCAGATGTCGCCGTCACCCTGGTCCTTGCCGCAGAGGTTGCCCGCGGGGTTGCCGCCCTCGCGCTGCAGCGTGGGGTCGGTGCCGGGGCCGTTGTTCGACAGCACCCAGCCTTCCTTGTCTCCCTCGAAGGTGCTCGAGGCGTACGCCGCCGGCCCGCACGAAGACGCGCCGACCAGCACCGGAACCAGGACCAATGAGACGAGGCACGACGCGAGGCGCACGGGCCCTTGCTTCTACACCACCTCAGCGGGGTGGCCACGGCTTGAGTCCGGCGATCTCCTCGGATCGCCCGGTGACCTCGGCGACCTGGGCCTGCTCTCGCTTGACGAACGCTCGCAGCGCCTGGTCGAGCCGGCGGTCGAACACGCGGTGCACGGAGTGGATGGTGGTGGGCTCGAAGCCGCGGGAGATCTTGTGCTCGCCGCCCGCCCCGGGCTCGAAGACCTTGAGGCCGCGCGCGATGGCGTCGTCGATGGAGTGGTACAGGCAGACGTGGAAGTGGAGGAACGGGAATTCCTCGAAGCAGCCCCAGTAGCGGCCGTAGAGGCGCTCGGCGGTGTGCAGGTTGAACGCGCCGGCGACGACCTCTCCCTCGCCCTTCGCGCCCCGCGCCGCGACCACCAGCTCGATGGCGTCGGGCATCTTCGCGAACGCCCGGTGGAAGAAGTCGCGCGTGAGCTGCACCGGCCCCCACGAGTAGCGAGACGCGGTCGCCTGGTAGAAGCGCCACGCCAGCTCGGCGTGCAGCTTCTCGAGCTGGTGGCTGCGCACGGTGGTGAGCGTCAGGCCCTGGGTCGCGGCGGCACCGCGCTCGCGCTTGAACTGGTTGCGGCGCTTGCTGTCGAAGCGGCCGAGGTAGTCGTCGTAGGCGCGGTAGCCCGGGTTGCGCCAGTGGTACTGCATGGTGCTGCGGCGGAACCAGCCGGCGTGCTCGAGCGCGCGCGCCTCGTCGTCGGGCGGAAAGAGCACGTGAATGCTGCTGCACCCGCGATCGCGCGCCAGCTCGTCGAGCGCCGTCAGCAGCTGCTTGCGCAGCGCGGCTTCATCTTCTCCGGCCGCGACGAGGAAGCGGCGCGCGGTGAGCGGCGAGAGCGGCAGGCCGACGAGGAGCTTGGGGTAGTACTCGATGCCCAGCTGCGAGGCGGCGTTGGCCCACCCGAAGTCGTACACGTACTCGCCCATCGAGTGGCTCTTGAGAAAGGCGGGGCACGCGGCGACCAGCGTGCCGTCGCGCCACAGCGTCAGGTGCGCCGCTTCCCACCCGCGCTCGGGCACGGCGGAGCCGCTGCTCTCCATCGCGTCGATCCATTCCCAACGCAGGACGGGCGCGTCGAGGGGGCGCAAGAGCGCGTTCCAGTCGGCGGGCTTCACCTCGCTGATGGCCTCGAGCACCTTGAGCTTCACGCGCTGGCTCCCGGCGCTTCGTCGCGGGCGGCGCGCAGGGCGGCGCGAATCGCGGCGCAGGCAGCGGGCGTGGGCTGCGTGTCGAACGCGACGCGCGCCTCGGTGGCGAACACGCCGCCACCCTGCTCGTTGAACGACACCTTGCAGGGTTCCTGCATCGGCACCGCGCCGGGGAAGTTGGCCTCGGGGAAGGTGGCGGGCAGCGTCTCGTCCCACGCTCGCACGCCCAGCTCGGTGGCGCGGCGGGCGAGCTCGGCCTCGAGGCGCGCGGACACGCGGGCGCACACCGCCGCGCGCGTCGCCTCGCTCACCTGCAGTTCCTTCCACACCATGGGGTCGAGCCCCTTGCCGTCGCGCGGCGCGCCGCGGCCCTGGCCCTGCAACATTTCCCACGCGGTGATGACCCGCACGTGCACGTGGGCCGTGACGCGGCTGCGACCGGCGAGCACCTGGCCGTCGAGCCACACGTCGCGGTTGGGCAGCGTGGCCGACATCAGGTCGCGGAAGATCGGCCCGTCACCGACGAAGGCGCGCGCCTTCTGGCTCAGCTCGCTCAGCGGCTCGGGCGAGCGGTACCAGTGTAAGTGCGGCACCCAGCTCGCGTCGGGCTGGGCGAAGAGCACGTGGTCGAACGCCGCGCGCTCGTGCACCTGGCCGTCGTGCACGTGCACGGTGGGGAAGAAGAGGCGGTCGTCGGCGCGCGGAAACTCGAACGCCATGGGGTGCAGGCCGCGCTTGCCGGTGCCCTCGAGCTGGAAGACGGCGAAGCCCGACGCGGCGTGCTCGGGCAGCTGGTCCCACACCGCGGCCGGCAGCTGGAAGCGCGGGTCGAGGCGCGAGAGATCGGCGCGGGTCGGCGCGAACGAGGCGACGAAGCGGCCGACCTTGTGCACGGTGAGGCGCTTGACGACGCTGATGGCCGCGGGCGCGAGGAACCCGCCGCCGCGCCGCTTCGGCTCGGGCCACAGCGCGGCGAGCTCGTCGAAGAACTTCGGGCAGCCCGAGAGGTCGACGAAGCGCACGTCCGCTTCCTTCGTGCCCGGCGCGACGGGAATCGGGAGCACCATCGCCACCGGCGCGTCGGCGTCGAGCGCGGCCTCGTAGACCACCAGCTGGCGCCGCCCGGGGAGCGAGCGCGCGAAGATGCGCGTGGCCGAGACGTCCTTCACGGGGCCGGTGAAGCAGCACATGGCGGGGGGAGGGTAACCAAGCCCCGCTCATCGCGCTCGACTCACGCGCAGAGAATGGGAGAGTGCGCGCATGCACACTCGCGCCCTGGTGTTCACTGCTGCGCTCGCTTTCCTCACCGCTTGTCCCAACCCGACGGGGCCCGACGGAGGCACCGGCGGCGGCTTCGGCGGAGGCCTTGGAGGCGGCACGGGCGGCGGCACGGGCGGGGGCACGACCGGCGGCGGCACGGGCGGCGGGTCGAACCCGGTCACGCTCGACGTGTTCTGCTCGACGTACACCAGCACGCTGTGTGACTTCGCGGTGCGCTGCGGGCTCTTCGACACGCGCGCGGGCTGCGACGCCAACCTCGCGTCGACCGACACCAGCCGCTACCTGTGCGACCCGTTCCGTCCGTCGGTGCACGACGGCCGCATCACGTTCGACGGCGCCGCTGCCGGGAGCTGCCTGAGCCAGCTCCAGAGTGGCTGCTCGTTCCCCACGGCGTGCAGCAACACCGTCTTCCAGGGCGTGGTGCCGGTCGACGGGGGCTGCTTCATCGAGCAGGACTGTGGCGCCAACGCGTTCTGTGACTCGTCGAGCATGCAGTGCCCGGGCAAGTGCAACGCGGCGACGGCCGGCGCGGGCGCGGTGGTGCGGGACCCGCAGACCTGCCAGGACGGGCTCCACGGCAACTTCTACGTCGACGGCGGCTTCTTCGGGTACGTCTGCCAGCCGCTCTCGATGCTCGGCGGGCCGTGCTCCAACTCGTCTGACTGTGCGACCGGCACGCTCTGCAACCGCGAGACGAAGCAGTGCGAGACGCCGCGCGGGCCGAACTCGGTGTGCTCGCAGATGGACGGCGGCATTCCGTCGGAAGGGTTCTGCCAGCCGCTCTTGAGCTGCGCGCCCGAGCAGGCCGGGAGCCGCGCGGTGTGCAGCTCGCCGGCGGGCACGGGCGCCCGCTGCTTCCCGGGCATCTCGGGCAACTGCCGGTTCGATCTCCGCTGCCTGGGCGGCGCCGACGGTGGCACCTGCGCGCCGCTGGCTGGCCAGGGCGTGGCGTGCACCGGCAACTCCGACTGCCTGACCACGCTGTACTGCAAGGGCACGCCGCCCGCGGCCACCTGCGAGGCGCTCGAGCCGCTCGGCGCGCGCTGCAACGGCATCGGCCGCAACTGCGCGTCGGGCCGCTGCGACCAGGTGCCGCCCGCCGACGGTGGCTTCATTCCCGAGTTCCGCTGCGTGCCTGACGACGGCGGCATCTCGTACTCGAGCTGCGTGGACCCGACGCCGTGACGTTCGCCGTGGTCGTGGTGGCGGTGCTGGCGCAGAGCCCGGCCGCGGAGCCGGCGCTTCGCCTGCGCGCGGTGGGCGACATGATGCTCGGCACCAGCGTGCCCGAGGGGAAGCTGCCACCCGACGACGGCGCGCACCTGCTCGACGCGGTGAAGCCGCTGTTGCTCGACGCCGACTTCACCTTCGCGAACTTCGAGGGGCCGCTGTGCGACTCGGGCACGTCGGCCAAGTGCCGCAACGGCGGCAACTGCTTCGCGTTTCGCACGCCGACCGCGTACGCGAAGTACTTCGAAGAGGCGGGCATCGACGTGGGCAGCACCGCCAACAACCACAGCGGTGACTTCGGCGAGGCGTGCCGGCGCGAGACCGAGAAGGCGCTCGACGCGCACCACATCGCGTGGAGCGGCCCACCCGGGTCGATCGCGAAGTTCGAGGTGAAGGGCAAGAAGCTCGCGCTCATCGCGTTTCACACCAGCGGGGCGACCAACGACGTGA
The DNA here is from genome assembly GCA_046351675.1 of Myxococcaceae bacterium. Lineage (GTDB taxonomy): Bacteria > Myxococcota > Myxococcia > Myxococcales > Myxococcaceae > Archangium_A. Next base: position 1,009,926 of record JAXLYB010000001.1, on the reverse strand, counting down.
ACGACCTGCCCACGGCGAAGAAGCTCGTCGAGCAGGCCGCGAAAGACGCCGACCTCGTCATCGTCAGCTTCCACGGCGGCGCCGAGGGCACCAACGCCACGCGCGTGAAGGACGGCATCGAGCGCTACCTCGGCGAGAACCGCGGCGACCTGAAGACCTTCACCCACGGCGTCATCGATGCGGGCGCCGATCTCGTCATCGGGCACGGGCCGCACGTGGTGCGCGGCATGGAGCTCTACAAGGACCGCCTCATCGCGTACTCGCTGGGCAACTTCGCGACCTACGGCCGCTTCGATCTCTCGGGCGCGCTCGGCTACACGGTGCTGCTCGAGGTCTCGCTGATGGCCGACGGCAAGTTCGCCGGAGGGCGTCTCTTCTCGACGAAGCAGGAAGGCAAGGGCGTGCCCGCGCCCGACGAGAAGCCGCGCGGCGCCGAGCTGGTCAAGCAGCTCACCAAGCAGGACTTCCCGAAGACGGGCGTGCAGTTCGACGCCGAGTTCCGCATGTCTGCGCCCTGATTTCGCACGCCGGTTTGCTGAAGTACGAAGCCCTTCGTTGACATCTACGACTCGTTTCGTACATCATGGGCCGCATGAGCAAGCCCACGCCCACCGCGGCCGAGCTGGCGATCTTGCAGGTGCTCTGGAAGCGCGGCCCCCAGACCGTGCGCGCCGTGCACGAGCAGCTCGACGCCGACACCGGCTACACCACGGTGCTGAAGACGATGCAGATCATGGCCGACAAGGGCCTGGTCGCGCGCGACGAGTCGAGCCGCAGCCACGTGTATTCGCCCCTGGTGAAGGCCGCGCCGACCGAGGCGAAGCTGGTGGGCGAGCTGATGCAGCGGGCGTTCTCGGGCTCGGCGGCGAAGTTGGCGATTCGCGCGCTGTCGACCGGCAAGCCCTCGAAGGAAGAGCTCGCCGAGGTGCGCGCGCTCCTCGACTCGCTCGAGGGTGAAGAATGAGCGCGGTGGCGGCGTTGACCGCGGCGCTCGTGGCGAGCCTGTGGCAGGTCACGCTCGTCGCGCTGGGCTTCGCGCTCGCGCGCCTGGTGGTGACGCGGCCGGCGCACCGCGTGTGGTTGGCGCTCGCGACGCTGGCGGCGCAGGTCGCCTGGCCGGTGCTCACCTTCCTCGGCACCGAGGCGCAGTCGGCGCGGGTGCTCAACCCGGGCGTTTCGCACGGCCGGTGGTGGCTGCTGGTCCCCGTGGCGTGGGCGGTGGGGGCGGTGGTGATGTCGCTGCGACTGCTGGGCGGTTTCCTCGAGGTGCAGCGGTGGAAGCGCGTGGCGGAGCCGCTGAGCGAAGCGCTCACGGCGCGGTTCGAGGCGCTGCGGGCCCGGCTCGGCGTGCGGGCGGTGCGGCTGGCGGGGTTGGCGCAGCTCGACTCCCCGCTCACGGTGGGCTTCTGGAAGCCGGTGGTGCTGGTGCCGCTCTCGGCGCTGACCGCGGTGCCGATCGACAGCCTCGAGCTGTTGCTCGCGCACGAGTTGGTGCACGTGCGTCGCTTCGACGCGCTCTTCAACTCCCTGCAGCTGGTCGCCGAGGCGCTGCTCTTCTTCCACCCCGCGCTGTGGTGGGTGTCGGCGTGCGCGCGCGAGGAGCGGGAGTACGCCTGTGATGAGGTGGTGGTGCGCGAGCTCGGCGTGCGGCGGAAGTACGCCGAAGCGCTGCTCGCCCTCGAGAGCTGTCGTCAACCGGCGCCCGCGCTCGCGGTCGCCTCAACCGGAGGAGCGTTCATGCAGCGGATTCGTCGCGTGGTGGGCCTGGGCAGTGGTCGCAGTGGGTGGCTGGCGGCGCTGGTGCTGGTGATCGTCGGCGGCGCGAGCGCGGCGGTGGCGTGGACGCTGCAGTCGCGTGACGCGGGGCTGGTGGTGCCGATCTCCGACGAGCTCCGGCCGGCCCTGGCGGGCATGTGCCGCCACTTTCACGACGACCCGTGCCGGCCGGAGATCGTCGCCGCCAACGTCGACCCGGCCGACCTCGCCACCATCGCCTTCGGAGATTTCGGAGAGAAGACCCCCGGCTTCGAGGCCTTCATGGTCGCGCTGGTCGACGTGCCGCCGACGGAGCGCCACGACACCATCGTGCGCAGCGTAAGCGCCGCGCTCGGCTCGAAGTGGGAATGCCCGGAGTTCGACACGCTGTGGAACAGCCAGCCCGTGACGTGGTGCAGCCGCTGAGCCTTGCGCGCGCGGTGAGCGGCCGTGGTGTAGACACCGCCGCATGAAAGCCGCTCCCTGGCTCGTCCTCGCGTTGCTCTGTCCCCTCTGGCTCGCGTGCCCCGCAAAGAAGTGCGACGCCAGCACCTGTGCGACCGGCTGCTGCGACTCGACGGGCACCTGCCGCACCGGTGACACCGCCGCGGCGTGCGGCACCGCGGGCGGGAGCTGCCAGGCGTGCGTGTCGGGCGTCTGCTCGGCGCTCAAGGTCTGCATGTCGACGGGCACGGGCGGCGGCACGGGCGGTGGCACCGGCGGTGGCGGCGGGACCGGCGGCGGCACGGGCGGTGGTGGCGGGACCACGAGCGACGGCGGCGTGCGCACCGTCACCTTCGTGCGCCACGTGACGCGGACGCAGGAGAACGGCACCACCGTCATCGACGACTCGCTCCCCACCGGCACCATCTCGCTGCTGGTGCGCGACGGTGGCGCGTACGTCGAGATTCCCGGCGTGCGCAGCTCGAGCTCGTACGTGGTCAACGCCGTGCCGACGGGCAGCTACGTCATGCACTACGGCACGATGTGGCTCGAGTCGTCGGCCGACCAGCTCGACGTCGGCTACAACGACCTGGGGCGCGCCGACGCCGCGCTCATCGACGCCGGCGCGGCGACGCTCACGCTCACCACCAGCGGCCTGCCGGCGTGGAACGACCTCGACGACGTGGAGTTCTTCTCGGTCGGCGCGAACCTCTACGGCCTCGGCTCGGTCGCGTTCACCACTCCGCCCACCGCGGGGCAGGTGCCGACGTCGCTCAGCGTCGACTACGGCACGGTGGCGTTCCTCGATCAGGCGCCCGCGGTCGACTCGACGAAGGGCGACTCGCTCTACGTCTCGTACCTCCAGAACCAGGCGCTCATCACCACCCCGGTGGCCGGCGCGGCCGACGATGGCGGCGTGCTCGACGTGCCGCTCAACTGCCAGGTCGCGAAGTCGAGCCTGAAGATGAGCACCATCACCGTCACCGGCGGCACCAACACCGCGTCGGCGTCGTTCGTGAACGCGCCCATGATGTCGCTGGGCATCACCTGGCCGCGCACGCAGTGGGACGCGTTGGCGACGCTGGTGCACCCGCAGGCGGTCACCACCGGCGAGTCGCTCTACTACGCGGCCGAGCCCGCCCCGGAGACGGCGAGCGGCGACCTCCTCAACTGCTTCAACGACGCGCGCTTCGACAACCCGATCAGCGACGTGAACCGCTCGCTGATGGTGGGCAACCCGTACCCGAACTCGTGGGCGGTGTCGGGCTCGCTGTTCGTCGGTTACCGCATCGCGAAGACCGTGGCGGACGCGGGCTCGTGGTCGTCGACGGGGCAGGGCACGGTGAAGGTCGACGTCGGGCAGCCGTTGGTGCCGGCGGTGCGGCCGCCGCGCGCGGGCACCGTGCAGTCGATCACCTTCGAGTCGGTCATCACCGTCGCCACCGCGTCGCCGCTGCAGGTGAACTGGATGCCGCCGACCGCGGGCCCGGCGCCGTCGCGCTACCGCGTGTCGCTCTTGAAGCTCACCAAGGACTCGACGGGCCTCATCACCCGCACGACGGTCGCGACCGGCGTCACCACCGGCACCTCGGTGCTCTTCCCCGCGGGCGTGGTGCAGCTCGGCGCGGTGTACCAGCTGCGCGTGGAGTCGCAGATCACCAGCGCGCCCGAGGGCAAGCCGTTCGCCTCGCGGTACACCTCGACGTTCGCCACCATCAGCAACCCGTTCCTCGCGCAGTGAAGCCCCCGGTCCCCTCGGTCGCGGGTGCGTCATGCGGCAAGCACCCCGCGGTGCCGGCGGTCGACATCTGCGCGCGGTGCGGCTCGTTCCTCTGTGGCGAGTGCGTGGAGTACTTCGGCGACGCGACGCCCGCGTGCGCGAGCTGCCTGCCGTTGATGAAGGGCACGCCCGCGTCGGTGCGCGCGCGGCTCTCTCCGCTGTTGGCGCTCGTGGCGCTCTCGGGCCTGCCGCTGGGAACCCTGATTCACGGGCGGCGCGGGCTGGGCGTGTGGCTGTTGTCGTTCTTCCTCGGCTTCTCGGGGCTCGCGCTCGGCGTGCAGGAGCTGCGGCTCATCAAGGCCGGGCAGGCGGGCACGCGCGGGCGGCGGTGGGCGATGGGCGGCGTGATTCTCGGCACCATCTACGCGCTGGGCTTCGGCGCGCTGCTCATCGCGTTCGCCACCTTCTTGTACCGGACCTACGGCCGCGCGCCCTGAAGCGCGTCGAGCGCGTCGGCGAAGCCATCGAGGGCGCGGGCGAGCGCGGCGTGATCGGCGTCTCCGTACGCCTTCGTGAAGTCGCGAACGAACGCGTCGAGTGAGGGGCGCGCCGCGGCCGGCACCTCGAGCGAGAGCTTCGGGTGCGCCGGCCAGCTCAGCGCGTACCAGAGGCGCTGGTGATCGAGCGCGCGGAGCCCAGCACTCGCGGGCGCGTACTCACCGTGGGCGACCTGCACGAGGATCTCGGCGAGTGCGGCGGCCTGGTCGCCTTCCGGCACGTCCCACCCCTCGACGGCGTCGAGCTGTCCACGCAGGCTCGAGACCAGCGGCCCGAACTCACCCGCGAGGGGCGGCGCCAGCGCGCGCAGCCGCTCGAGGTGGTGCGCCGCGGCGTCGAGGTCTCCGCGCTCGATGGCGAACAGGGTGGCGTCGTAGAGCGCGGGTGCGGAGTCGGCGTTGTGCTCGAGGTAGTGCGCGTCGAGCTCGAGCGCGCGCGGCAGCAGCGCGGCGAACTGGGCCTCGTCGTCCCACGAAAGCAGGGTGAGGTACGAGGTGAGCGCCGCGAGGCATGCGCGCTGCGAGCCGTTGTCTTGCGCATCGCACGAGGGCTTCGCGCCGGCGTAGATCTGCCCGGCGAGCGCCCGCGCTTCCGACCGCCGGCCGAGGCCCCACAGCGCCAGCGCCCCGTTGGCCGCCGAGCCGAGCGCGCTGTTTCGAAACGCGCGGTCGCCATCAGCGAGGAACGGGAGCACCAGCTTCGCGGCCTCGAGGTGGTGCTCGGCGCCCTTCGCCGGCTCGCGTTCCCACAGGTCGTCGCCGAGGTCGCGCTGCAGCGTCGCCTGCGCGAGCACCACCACCGGCGACGGCGGGCCCTGCCACGCGTCGAGCGCGGTCTCGGCCTGCGCGTACAGCTGCAGGCCTTCCTCGCGGTGCTCGTCCAGCAGCGCGAGGCGGCCCAGCATGATCAACGCCGACCCCTCGCACGCGACGAAGTGCGGGTCACGCTGCAGCGCCGACGAGGCGCGCGCGAGCTCGAGGGCGCGGTTCGACAGGCGCCGGGCTTCGGCGGGCCGCTGTCCGTCGGCGTTGAGCGCCGAGAGCTGGGTCAGCAGGCCGCACGCCGCGATGCGGTCTTCGACGTCGAAGTCGCGGCGCGAGAGCCACGACTCGGCGCGCGAGGTCAGCAGCTCGAGCAGCTCGACGCTCGGACGCTGGGTCGCCACCTGCTGCGGCACGTCGACCAGCAGCTCGCGGGCGAAGCTGCGGGCGTCGTCTCGTTCGCGCCGCACGCGGAGCTCTTCGACCACCAGCGAGCTGACGAGCACGCCCAGCGCGATGGTCAGCACCACGAACGGTATGCGGTAGCGCTTCACGAAGCGCAGCAGCTGCTCTCCGGGAGAGTAGCGACGGGCGCTCACGCGACGACCGACGAGCCACGCGTCGAGATCTCTGGCGAGCTCGAGGGCCGAGGCGTAGCGGTTCGCGCGCTCGGGCTGCAGCGCCTTGTCGCAGATGGCGGCGAGATCGCGCGGCACGCGGGGCTCGCGCGTCTTCACCGGCACGATGTCGCCGGCGGCGGCGTGGCCGAGCGCAGAATGGAGACTGGCGCCCGAGAGCGGCGGCGCTCCGGTGAGCAGGTGGTACAGGCACGCACCGAGCCCGAAGACGTCGCTGCGCTCGTCGGCGGGCAGCCCGAGCGCCTGCTCGGGGCTCATGTACGCGGGCGAGCCGACCACCCCGGCGTTCTCGGCAGGCGCGGTGACGTCGATCGCTGCGCCAGGCTGCGCGACGATCGCGACGCCCCAGTCGAGCACGTACGTCTCGCCGAACGAGCCGAGCATGATGTTCTGCGGCTTCAGGTCGCGGTGCACCACGTGGCGCTCGTGTGCGAAGGCGACCGTCTGGCACGCGCGCAGCAACGCCGGCACCAGCGCGAGGCGATCGTCGAGCGAGGTGAGCGAGTCGAGGTGCTCGGCGAGGCTGCGGCCGTCGATACGGCGCATCACCAGCGTCGCCGCGCCATCGGCCGCGCGCCCGAGGTCGTGCACGGGGACGATGCCCGGGTGCTCGAGCAGCGACGTGAGCCGCGCCTCGCGCAGAAACGCCGTCTCCTCGCCGTCGCGGCCCTTGCCGTGGAGCCGCTTGAGAGCGACCTCGCGTCGCAGCACCTCGTCGCGCGCGCGCCACACGGCCCCCTGTCCGCCGCGGCCCAGCAGGCCATCGGCGCCCGCCTCGACGCGGTAGCGGCTCTCGTCGAGCGCCGGGAGCGGACCCTGCGCGGCGGGAGTGGAGCGGGGCGACGGCAACGTCGGGTCCAGCGGCTCCTTCGGCTCGCTCATGGCCGCGCGACGCTACACGGAAATGCTGCGCACTCCGCGCGAACGCTGGGTCATGCTGAGCGCATGCCTGCCGCGCTTCCGCTGGTGCTGTCACCCGAGGCCGCGGCGTCGCTGCACCGCGACGTCACGCACGAGCTCACGTTGCAGTTCAACCCCGACACCGATCGCCTCACGGCCGATCTCCCCGACCTGGAACCCGAGGCGCTCTCGCACCTCGACGACGATGGCGTGGCCCGCATCGGCTCGTACGTCGACGGCGGCATGGTGCTCATCGGCCGGTTGGCGCCTTCCCGGTTCGCGCGGCCGAGCGATCCCGCGGCGGCGTTGGATGCCGCGTTCGGCGTGCCCGAAGGCCGAGACGCGTCGCTGCGGTGTCCGCACGGGCTGCTCGGCGTCATCGAAGGCATCTCGATGGAAGACACGGGGACGAAGAGCGCGCCACAGCGCACCATCACCGTGCGCGTGAAGAGCAGCCACCCGCTCGCGGTCGGCGACTTGCTCGCGATCGATGGAGAGCCCGAGCGACGGGCCTGTGTGACGGCCATCGAAGGCAGCGCGTCGTTTTCCCTGCCCGACTTCGCCGCCGCCGCGAAGGTGGTGCGCGTCGAGCCGTTCGCCGACCAGGTGCTGCACGCGCGGAACATCGGGCCGTACTCGACGGTGACGCAGCAGCCGATGGCGCAGAAGAGCAGCCGCGGCGGTCAGCGCGTCACCACCACGCAGCTCGACGCGTTGCTCGATCGCGGCGCACGCCACGTGGTGCAGGAGATGATGACGGTGCGGTGCGATTCCCTCGACGGGCGCGCGAAGCTCTTCGAGTCGATCGTGCGCGGGGCGCCGAAGGCCGAGCCGACCCTGCCGTTCCGCATGAAGGCGCTCGAGCGCACGCTGCAGGCGATGGGGCTCGATCTCGACCTCGCGTGGGCGCGGCCGAAGTTGAGCCTGCTCACGCCCGCTGCGCTCAAGGACCTCGCCCCCGGCGTGGTCTCGAAGCCCGAGACGCTCAACTACCGCACGCTGAAGCCGGAGCGGGGCGGCCTGTTCTGCGAGGACCTCTTCGGCGCGCTCGATTCGCCCTCGCGCATGACGCAGCTGGCGCGCGTGGCGCTGGCGACGCCCGTGGTGCACCCGTTCGCGTACGACACGCTCGCCGAGTTCGTGGGGCTGACGTCCGAGCGCTTCCAGGCGGTGCTGCGCGGGGAACAGACGGTCGGCGGTGAGCCTCCGGAGGCGTTCGAGTCGACGGGCGCGCTCGCGCTGAAGGCCGAGGTCGAGAAGCGCGCGGCCGGCACGGCCGTCACGGCGCTCGGGTTCTTCTTCGACGAGTGGCCGGTGATGCCGGTCGGCCTGCGCCCGCTGGTGCCGCTCGACGCGCAGCGCTTCGCAACGAGCGACCTGAATGATCTCTACCGGCGCGTCATCAACCGCAACAACCGCCTGAAGCGCCTCATCGAGCTGAACGCGCCGGTCATCATCCTCATCAACGAGGCGCGCATGCTCCAGGAGTCGGTGGAGTCGCTGCTCGACAACACCCGCGAGGGCCGTGTCATCACCGGTCCGGACCGCCGGCCGCTGGTGTCGCTCATCGATCACTTGAGTGGCGACCTCGGCTTCTTGTGGACGCTCGATCGCCGCGTCGACTTCTCAGCCACGGCGCGCGCGGTGCCCATTGCGGACGACGCGGTGCTGCAGGTGCCTCGCGCGATGGCGCGCGTGCTCCTCGAGCCGTGGGCGTGGGCCTGGCTCGAGCGGCATGGCCACGCCAAGAGCATCAAGGAAGCGCGGTTGCTGACCCGCGAGCAGTCGGCGCTCGGGGAACAAGCGCTCGACGCGGTGATGGCGTCGGTCACGTTGCTCCTCATCAACCCGCGCAACGACCAGGTCGCGGGCGCGGTGGTGTGCCGGCCGTGGGCGCATCCCGCGCTCGGGGTCGGCGGATCGATGGCGCGGCAGCTCGCGCTGGAGCCGGGTGACGAGCTGGTGGTGCACGTTCCGTGCGGTCCTGACGCGGTGGCCGAGGTGAAGGCGCTCGAGCACGGGCGGCCGGTGCGCACGACCGACACTGGGTGGATCGCGCGCGCCCGCGACGCGTGCCTCGAGTCGAACCAGGCACTCGCGCGCGTCTTGATGACCGCCGCCATCGCGGGCGAGCAGGACCCGATGCTCCACCGGCGCACCGTGGTGCAGCTGGGACGCTTGCCGGTCGTCGAGTGAAGCCGTGTAGCCTTCGGCGCATGCGCCTCGTGCTGCTGGTGGTGTCGCTGTCGGCCTCGCTCGCCTTCGCTGGTGACCCCTGCGCGACGGTGACCGAGGAGAAGGTGAACGGCGGCTTCAACCTCATCGCCGAGCTGAAGAACTGCAGCGACGTCACCTTCACCGTCACGCTCACCGACGCGCAGAACCTCGCGCCCGAGACGCCGCTCACGCTCGAGAGCCCCCCGAAGAACAACGGCCGCTTCGTGCTCGTGAAGTTCCGCGCGGTGGATCGCAACGAGCGCTGGCAGCACCAGGGTTGGCACCAGGACTGGCGCATCGGTCGCCGCCTGGGCGAGACGCCTCCGCCCGCCACCTACCAGCAGCCCTTCGAGGGGAAGCGCAAGGTCATCCAGAAACCCCACGGCAGCTTCAGCCACTTCAACGGCTCGATGCACGAAGAGGCGTGGGACTGGGCGATGCCCGAGGGCACGAAGGTGCTCGCGGCGCGCGAGGGCGTGGTGACCGGCTTTCGCAAAGATTCCAACGTGGGGTGCGGCGACTCGTCGTGCCAGTACGAGAACAACTACGTCATCCTTCGTCATGACGACGGCACCTACGGCCAGTACGCGCACCTGCGGCCGGGCGGGGTGCTCGTCACGCTCGGCCAACGGGTCCGCGTGGGCGAGGCGATCGGCGAGTCGGGCAACACCGGGTGGTCGAGTGAGCCGCACCTCCACTTCGAGGTCTTCAACGCCGTCGACGGCAAGACGCAGGTGACGTTGCCCATCGAGTGGGCGCCCGCGGGGAAGCGACAGGATGCCCCGAAGGACGGGAAGCGAGACGCCGTGAACGACGCCGTGGACGCGCTCGAGAAGAGCTGGGACGAGTGACGGTGGCTCGGGCAGAGTTCACGGCCCATGCGCCGAACCCTGCTCGTCGTGCTCGCCGTCGCCGTGTCTGGCTGTGCCACCGCGTCTCGCTCGAAGCGCCCCGTGGAGTCAGCGCTGCTGCCCGGTCGCGCCGGCCCGCTCGCCGATCTCGAGAAGCGCCTGCAGGACTCGCTGGGCCCCGATCACTCCGGCTTCAAGCTGCTCGAGCGCAGTGAAGAGGCGCTGCGGCTGCGGCTGGCGCTCATCGACTCCGCGCAGAGCTCGATCGACGTGATGACCTTCATCTGGTGGGGCGACGAGACAGGCGACCTCGTGCTGTCTCACGTGCTCGCGGCGGCCGATCGCGGCGTGAAGGTGCGCCTCATCGTCGACGACATGACCACGCTCGACGAGAGCCGCGACATGAAGCTGCGCGACGTGCCCAACGCCGCCCTCGACGCGCACCCCAACGTCGAGCTGCGCGTGTTCAACCCGTGGGTGCGCCGCGGCTCGGTCGGGCGCGCGCTGGAGTTCATCGGTGACTTCAGCCGCTTGAACCAGCGCATGCACAACAAGGCGCTCATCGCCGACAACCACGTCGCCATCATGGGCGGGCGCAACCTCGGCAACGAGTACATGGGCCTGTCGGGCGACTTCAACTTCCGCGACCTCGACGTGATCACCGTGGGCCACGCGTCGCGCCAGGTGTCGGGCGTGTTCGATCGCTACTGGAACAGCGAGTGGGTGCGGCCGCAGACCGAGATCGCGGTGGGCACCGAGGAGTCGTTGAAGACCGAGCGCGCCGACCTCGAGAAGGAATTGGCGGGCGCGAAGATCCTCGAGCGCTTCCCGCGCGAGGTGCGCGAGTGGTCGACGGAGCTCGGTGCGCTGGAGAAGGACCTCCACCCCGGCACCAGCCGCGTCTTCACCGACGTGCCCGACGAGCAGAACGTGACCCACAAGCTGCCCGACCTGGTGCGCGAGCTGTGGGCCGGCGCGCAGACCGAGGTGCTGGTCACCAACGCGTACATCATTCCGAACGAAGAGGCGTTCGAGCACACCCAGAAGGAACTCAAGCCCAACGTGCGCTTCGTGATGCTCACCAACTCGCTCGCCTCGACCGACGCGGCGGGCGTGCACGCGCACTACGCGAAGTGGCGCCCGAAGATGGTCGCCGGCGGCGTCGAGCTGTACGAGCTCAAGCACGACGCGGTGGTGCGCACGCAGATCGTCGACACCCCGCCGGTGACCTCGAAGTTCATCGGGCTGCACATGAAGGCGATGGTCATCGATCGCAAGCGCATGCTGATCGGCTCGATGAACCTCGACCCGCGCAGCTGGGTGCACAACAGCGAGATGGGCATTCTCATCGAGTGCGAGCCGGTGGGGCAGCAGCTGGCGAAGATCATCGAGGGCGATCTCGCGCCCGACAACGCGTGGCACATCGAGCTCGACCCGAAGGGCGAGGTGCAGTGGGTCTCTGGCAAGGAAGTGCGGCACGAGGCGCCCGCGCGCGAAGAAGGGCAGCGCACCGAGGAGTTCTTCAACCGCCTGCTGCCGGCCGATCTCTTCTGATCACTCCCGGCACAGCGGACTGAGCAGCTCCGGCCGATACTCGAAGTGCATCGTGTCGAAGTGGATCCACCGGCCGCCCCAGATGAACCCCTCGGCCTCGAACGCGTCGACGATCTCCTGCGGCACGCGGTTCTTCCAGACCATCGGGTGGCCGCGGTACGTCCACCGCCAGTAGTTGCTCAGCTCGACGTTGAGATCGATCGCGATGCCGAACGCGTGCGCCGACAGCCGCTTGCTGCGCTTGATGGTGCGCCAGATCCACGTGCCGCCGATGTCCTTCAAGAACGGCAGCAGCTTCGGGTTGGCCTTCACCTGCGGCTCGAGCCTCGCCACCACGCGCCGCAACGCCTCGGCCGCGCGCTCGTGAAACGGGTAGCGCAGCCCGAAGAAGCGCACGCGCCCGAGCCGTTCCTGCACCTCGTCGCGCTTGCTGCCGTAGGTCGCGAGGAAGAGCTGCTCGACGCGCGCGCGGCCCGGGTCGACGATGCTGCCCGCGTCACTCACGTCGAGCGGCACGATGGGCCCGCTCACGTACGGCGGGTCGTAGATGTCGGCGAGGTCGGGAATTTCCTCCGAGTCGGGATCATCGGGGTCGACGTGCGCGCCGCCGTCGGGTGAGCCCCAGTCGAGGAACAGCCCGGTCTCGAGCTCGATGCCCCAGCCGCCCGCGTCAGCCTTGTACTTCACCGTGCCCGCGTACCAGGTGGGCAGACACGAGAGCCCCGCCGGCGGGAGCCCCCCATCAGGCGCGCGCACGATGACGCGCGAGCCGGGCACACCGGCATCGAGTCCGCCGTCGGCCTGCGCCAGCACTGCCAGGGCGACCGCGAGCAGCACGGCTCAGATGTCGAGGTCGAAGCGCTTCTGCAGCGAGCCGGCCTTGTTGAAGAGCGCGAAGTGCTCGGGGCCGATGCCGCTGCGCGAGCCGGTGATGATCAGGAACGAGCCGTCGGTCTTGTTCTTGAAGACCTGCGTCTCGACGTCGGCCTTCTTCACCGACTTCTTGTCTTCGCTGATCACCTTCTTCATCTCGGCGTTCAGCGCGTTGGTCAGCGGCGCACCCTTCAGCTCGCTCGCGTTCGCGTAGTAGTTGCGAATCACGCCGAGCTCGGTGTGCTCGATGGAGTTCTTCCAGTTCTTCATGTCGGGCGCGCGGAAGTACTGGTCGTACGCCTTCTGGATGCGCCGCGCGTTCTTCTGCACGTTCGCGCTGTCTTCCTTCAGCTCGATCGACTTGCCGCCCTCGTCGAACAGGCCGTAGCTCGTGCCGAACTCGCTGTACTGCGACATGAGGTACGCCTTCTTGCCGGCGACGTCGAACGAGCTCACCTCGGGCTTGTCTTCGGGCGAGCTCTTCTCCCACTTGTCGAAGATCTTCTGGAGCGCCGGGGGCAGGTTCGCGCGCGTCACCTTCGTGCTGCCTTCGCCGCCCGGGCCCCACGCGCCGGCCGTGCTCGCCGCCTTCTGCGCGTAGTGCACCCACTCGGTCTTGCTCATCTTCTGATCGAGCTCCTTCAAGATGAGGCGCGTGGCGTCGGTGTCGATCGCGGCGTCGGTGCGGTCGATGGCCTTGAAGAGATCGTCGATCGGCTTCTTGCTGCCCGAGGCCTTCACTTCCTTGATGAGCGTCTTCGCCTCGCTCGCGGTGATGTGGTTGTCGATGGCAACGCGGCGCACGGCGGTGTCGAGCTTCGAGACGGGCATGACGGCTCCTTCACTTCGCAAAAGAGGACCACCAACCACTCACACATTCATTCGACGACGATCAGCGGGGCCCCGTTCTCGACCGTGGCGCCTTCCTTCGCCTGCACCTCGGTCACCTTGCCGGCCTTGGGGCTCTTCAACTCGTTTTCCATCTTCATGGCCTCGATCACCACCAGGCCCTGGCCTTCCTTCACCTCGTCGCCGACCTTCGCGAAGACCTTCACGATCTTCCCCGGCATCGGCGCGGTGATGGACTGCTTGCCCTCGGCGGTGAAGCCGGCGGTCGCGGCGCGCATGCGCACCTTGCGCTCGTCGGCGACGTCGAAGCGCGTGAACTGGCCGCGCAGCAGCACGTCGACCTCGTCGCCCTTCTCGTCGAACTCCACGGAGTACGACTTGCCGTCGACGATCATCGACACCGCGCCGTGCGGGAGCACCAGCGACTCGAGCTCGCTGCGCTGCCCGTCGAGCGTCACTGCGTATCGGCCGTCACCCAGCGCCTCGACCGACACCTCGGCAGCCGGAGCCGCCTTCGTGGCGAGGTTCTTCACGTAGTAGTTCGTCGCGCGCGCCATGACCTAGCCCCTCCTCCACGAAGCGGCGCGCCGGCCGGCGGTTCTCCATGCCGAGCCGCCGCCTCCGCTGCCCTTCGACTGCACCTGCGCGATCTGCGCCTGCTGCTTTTCCATGCGCTGGTGGGCCCGCACCGCCGCGGCGATGACCGAGGCCCGGGTGAGCGCGGGATCTTCGACGCCGAGCAGCTTCTGGTGCTCGCGGCCGAGGAAGCCGGTGTCGTAGTTGCCGCCGACGAACTCCGGGTGCTCCATGATCTGCTTGAGGTAGCGCAGGTTGGTGGTGATGCCGGTGAGCACGTACTCGTCGAGCGCGCGGCGCATCTTCAAGATGGCCTCCATGCGCGTTGGCGCCCACACCGAGAGCTTGCTGATCATCGGGTCGTAGAAGTTCGGCACCCGGTAGCCCGCGTACACTCCCGAATCGTCGCGCACGTACGGCCCGCTCGGCACGCGCACGTACTTGATGGTGCCCGGCGCCGGCATGAAGTTGGTCGCCGGATCTTCGGCGTACACGCGCACCTCGATGGAATGCCCGCGCGGCTGAATCGGCTTCAAGATCGGCAACACGCCGCCCTGCGCCACGTGGAGCTGCCACGCGACGAGATCGATGCCCGTCACCCACTCGGTGACCGGGTGCTCGACCTGCAAGCGGGTGTTCATCTCGAGGAAGTAGAAGTTGCGCGCGCTGTCGACGAGGAACTCGATGGTGCCCGCGCCGACGTAGCCGACCGCCTTGGCGGCCTTCACCGCGACCTCGCCCATCGCCGCGCGCATCTCCGGCGTGAGAATCGGCGACGGCGTCTCTTCGACGACCTTCTGGTTGCGGCGCTGCGCCGAGCACTCGCGCTCGTTCAGGTGGATGACGTTGCCGTGCGTGTCACCGAAGACCTGGATCTCGACGTGGTGCGGCTGGTCGAGGAACTTCTCCATGTAGACGGCGTCGTTGCCGAACGCTGAGAGCGCCTCGGACTTCGCGGTGCGCCACGCCGACTCGAGCTCTTCGGCGCGATCGACCCGGCGCATGCCCTTGCCGCCGCCGCCGCCCGCCGCCTTGAGCATCACCGGGAAGCCGATCTTCAGCGCGAACGCCTTCGCCTCGTCGAACGTCTCGAAGGGCTTGTCGGTGCCGGGCACCACGGGCACGCCGGCCTTGATCATGTTGCGGCGCGCCTGGGTCTTCTCGCCCATCGCGTCCATCGCGCTCGCCGGAGGGCCGATGAAGGTGACGCCGGCCTTCTCGCACGCGCGCACGAACTTCGCGTTCTCCGAGAGGAAGCCGTAGCCGGGGTGAATCGCGTCGGCGCCGGCCTTCTTCGCGGCCTCGAGCACGTTGTCGATGACGAGGTAGCTCTCGCGGCTCGGCGCGGGGCCGATGCAGTACGCCTCGTCGGCAAAGCGGGTGTGGAGCGCCGAGCGATCGGCCTCCGAGTACACGGCGACGGTGCCGAGGCCGAGCTCCTTGCAGGTGCGCATCACGCGGATTGCGATCTCGCCGCGGTTCGCCACCAGGACCTTGTTGATGCGGGGCATGGGGGCGGTGTGTAGCCGAAAACCCACCCCCGGGCCTGAGAAGACCGCTACTCGAACCGCAGCGCCGCCAGCGGGTTCAACCGGGCCGCCTTGCGCGCGGGGAAGACGCCGAACAGCACGCCCACCAGCAGCGACACGCCGAACGCCACGGGAATCGCGCCGACCGGCACCACGAAGGGCAGCGACAGCCCGCGAGAGAGTCCCCAGCCGCCGAAGAGGCCGAGCGCGATTCCCACCAGCCCGCCGGCCGCCGAGAGCACCATCGCCTCGACGAGGAACTGCCTCAAGATGTCGCCACCGCGCGCGCCGACCGCGAGCCGCACGCCGATCTCCCGCGTTCGCTCGGTCACCGACACCAGCATGATGTTCATGATGCCGATGCCACCGACCACCAGCGAGATGCCGGCCACGCCGAGCAGGAACACGGTGAGCACGCCGGTGACATGGTCGAGCACCGCCTGCACCTCGCGGGGATCGCGCACCGCGAAGTCGTCTTCTTCTCCAGCCTGCACGTGGCGGCGGCCGCGCAAGATGCCCTGGATCTGATCGCGCGCGTCGTCGATGCGATCGGGGTCGTCCGCCGACACCACCATCATCGCCACGCGATCGGTGCCCACGATGCGGCGGGTGAAGGTGGTGAACGGCATGAGCACGAGATCGTCCTGGTCCATGCCGAACGCCGAGGCGCCCTTCGCCTCGAGCTCACCCACCACGCGGCACGACACGCCGTGCGCCCGCATCTCCTGGCCGAGCGGATCCTGGCCGGGGAAGAGCGCGTTCTTCACCGTCTCGCCGACGAGGCACACCTGCGCGGCCTGGCGCTCGTCTTCCTTCGTCAGGCGGCGCCCCCGCTGCACGCCCCAGTTGCGAATGTCGAGGTAGTCGGGCGACGCGCCGATCACGAGCGTGACGCGGTTGAGCCCACCCGCCACCACGCGCAGCGAGCGCTGCGTCACCGACGCGAGCAGGCCCACGTCACGCGCCGCGCGCACCGAGTCGACGTCGGCCGGCGTGAAGAGCGGAGCACCACTCGAGCCGCCGCCCATGCGGTGCGACGGAGAGCCGGGCACGACCATCAGCATGTTGCTGCCCATGCCGCTGATGGTGTTGCCGATGTACGCGGTCGCGCCCTGGCCGAGCGCTTCCATGGTGAGCACCGCGGCCACGCCGATCACCACGCCGAGCACGGTGAGCAGCGAGCGCAGGCGATTTCGCAGCAGCGCCGACATCGCGATGCTGGTGGTGGCTCCGAGGTTCATGCGCGCACCCCTTCCGTCGGCGTGTCGCTCAAGATCTTCCCGTCGCGGAACACGAGCTGCCGTCTCGCCCACGCCGCGCACTTCGCGTCGTGCGTCACCATCACCACGGTGATGCCGCGCTCGGTGTTGAGGCTGCTGATGAGGTGCATGATCTCGGTCGACGTCTTCGAGTCCAGGTTGCCGGTCGGCTCGTCGGCGAGGATCACCTCGGGCCGCGTCACCAGCGCGCGCGCGATCGCCACGCGTTGTTGTTGGCCGCCCGAGAGCTGATTCGGCCGGGCGTCGGCGCGCTCACCGAGACCGACGGTGACGAGCGCTTCGAGGGCCCGCGCCTCCCGCTCCGCCACGCCCACGCCTGCGTAGATGAGCGGCAGCGCCACGTTGTCGAGCGCGCTGGTGCGGGGCAGCAGGTTGTAGCTCTGGAAGATGAAGCCGAACTTCGCGTTGCGCAGCGCCGCGAGCACGTCCGGCGGCAGGCTCTGCACCGGGTGGCCCTCGATGAGGTAGTCGCCGCTGGTCGGGAGGTCGAGACACCCGAGGATGGACACGGCCGTGGACTTGCCCGAGCCCGACGCGCCGGTGATGGCGACGAACTCGCCCGGGTTGATCACCAGGTCCACGCCCGCCAGCGCGCGCACCTGGCTCTCGCCCTCGCCGTAGAGGCGCGTCACGCCCTTGAACGAGAGCAGCGGCTCAGTGACTCGCGGTTCCATAGGCCTTCTTCCCTTCGGGGCTCAGGTCGATCAGCACGCCCTGGCCTGCGACCACGCCCTCGGCCGCAGAGGTCAGCGCGGTGTCTTCGCCGTCGGTGAGTCCCGGCTTCACCGCGCGGCTGACGAGGCGATCTCCCTCGAGGAACCACAGGCGCGGCTCGGTGCTCTTCGCCTCGCCCGGCGGCGTGAAGCGCAGCGCGGCGTTCGGCACCTTGAGCGCGTCGTCGACCGAGCCGGTGCGAATGCGCACGCTCGCCGTCATGCCCGGCCGCAGCGCGAGGTCGAGGTTGTCGACCGTCACGACCACGCCGTAGGTCACCACGTCCTGCACCACGTGCGCGGCGTTGCGCACCTCGGTCACCGCGCCCTCGAACGTGCGAGACGGGAAGGCGGTCACGGTGAACGTGGCGCGCTGCCCGGCCTTCACCTCGGCGATGTCGGCTTCGTCGACGCTGGCGAGCACCTCCATCTTTCTCAGGTCGGCGGCGACGGTGAACAGCACCGGAGTCGCGAGCATCGACGCGACCGTCTGCCCCGGGTCGACGTTGCGCGTGATGACGACTCCGTCGATGGGCGAGCGGATGACGGCGTGCTCGAGGTTGGTGCGCGCCACGGTGGCCAGCGCGGTCTGCGCGGCGAGCGAGGCCTCGGCGGCGGCGACGCGAGACTGGGCGATCGAGAGCGCAGTGCCGGCCGCTTCGTTCTCCGTCACCGACTGCACCTGCTGGGCGTACAGCGTGTCGGCGCGCGCCTTGTTGCGGCGGGCCTGCTCGAGGTCGGACCGCGCCTGCTCGAGCTGGGCCTTCGCGGCGAGGGCGAGCGCGGCGCTCTGGGCGCGCTGGGCTTCGAGCGCGGCGACGTCGAAGCGCGCGAGCACCTGGCCCGCGGTGACGTGCTGGTTGAAGTCGACCTCGACGCTCGCGATGCGGCCGCTGATCTCCGCGCCGACCGAGACCGTCGACACCGCCTCGAGCGTGCCGGTCGCGCGCACCTCGCGCACCAGCGAGCCGTGGGTCAGCGCGGCCGTGCGGAACCGCGCGGTCATAGGCACCGGGCGCGGGCGGGTGAGCACGAAGGCGGCGACGAGCGCGGCGGCGGCGATCACCGCGAAGGCGACCCACCCGAAGAGCCTGCGACGGCGTCGTCGCGTCTCACGCTCGATGAGCGCGGGCAGCGACGTCTCGCGCGGAGGGGGAACGACGGACAGCGGGGGAGTCAGCGGCGTTGCGGCGGTCATGCCCCTGCGTGGTGCATCGGAAACGCCACGGGGTGCGCCTCTTCCTCACCGGTTGCAGCGGCGGTCGGCGCAGCGAGTGCGGGGTGGTGCAGCCCTTGCGCCCATTGCTCCCTCTCCCCGTGGGGAGAGGGTCGGGGTGAGGGGA
The DNA here is from genome assembly GCA_046351675.1 of Myxococcaceae bacterium. Taxonomy (GTDB): domain Bacteria; phylum Myxococcota; class Myxococcia; order Myxococcales; family Myxococcaceae; genus Archangium_A. The sequence continues at coordinate 991,365 of JAXLYB010000001.1, read as the reverse complement.
GACGCCCCAGCGGTCGGCGTCACTTGTAGTGGTCGAGATACTTCTGCTGCCGGGGCGTCAGCTTCTTCGGCTTCGACGACGTGACCACGTCCCACAGCTCGTTCTCGAGCCACCACCGGTACGCGAAGTGCTCGAACGACGGCGCGACGACCCCCGAATTCGCGAGCAGCGTCTTGCGATCGACATCGGTCTCGACGCGCGGGTCATCGTACGGAATCGGCGAGACGACGACGCACGGCGCGAGCCCCGGCGCGAGAAACAAGTACCAGAAGAAGACGTCCTGCTGGTCGCGGAGGAAGCGCACGGTGAACGAGCCGGGCAGGGCTTTGCTCGGCATCAGCTTCTCCGAGAGGTCCCACTCGCAGGCGGTGCACGACGGAATCGTCGCGCAAAGCGAGGGGCGGCTGAGGAGGTAGACGAAGTCGGCGGGGAGCTCGAGCCCGGCCTTCTTCGCCTGCGCGGCGAGCTTCTCGACGTGCGCCGCCTGCTTCGCGTTCTTCGCGCGGCCCTTCGCCCCGAGCCACGAGAACGTACCGTCGAGCTCGCCCTCGTCGATGGGCGGAATGCTCTTGTACGAGTACACCTCGTACGTCCCGGCGCACTCGCGGTACTCGCCGAGGTCGAAGGAAGCCCACACAGGCTTGAACGGGTTCGCCTTCCCCTTCGCCGCTGGTTTCGACTTTGCCTTCGCCATGCGCGCGAGCTGAGCCCACCTCGTCGCCGAAGTCCCGATGCGCTTTCAGCCGCGCCGAACGGACTGCAGGAGCGCATCGAGCAACACGCCCGCTTCCTTGCGCGCAACCCGCGGCCGCGGAGCACGCGTGATCGACATCGCGCCCTCGACGATCGCGCCCTTCAGCATCGCGGCGAGCAACGGCAACGAGCCACCGGGCACCTGCAGCGCGCCCGCCGCCTGCAACCGCGCGAGCGTCGTCACCAGCAGCACGCCAGTCTTCGACTCTTCGATGCGCCGCCACTCCTCGAGTCCGACGATCGACGGCGCCTCGTTGTACGTGTGGCGCACTTCGTCTTCGAGGCAGCAGTCGAGCACGCAGTGCACTCCGGCGCGCAGCTTTTCCCAGTCGGTTGACACGCCTCCCATCGCCGCCGCCGCGCTCTCGGCCACGCCCGCCGCCACCGCCTCGATGACCGCGACCAGCAGGCCCTGGCGGTTCTTGAAGTGGTGGTACAGCGCGCCGGTCGTCAGGCCCGCCGCCTTGCAGACCGGAATCACCTCGACCGCCGCCGCGCCGCCCTTCGCGAACGCGTGGCGGGCTGCGGCGATCAACGCCTCGCGGGCCACCTCGCCCCGTCCTTCCGCCGTCCCCTTGCTTCGCGCGCGCGCCATCGTTAGAACGCGTTCCATAAATCATTTACGGAGGCGTCATGCCCAAGATTAGCAGCGGCAGTCCGCAGGTGAAGATCGGTCCCACGACCTCGGAGCCCACCCGGCCCGCCGCGACGCCCACGCCGTCTGCTCCCGCCTCGCAGTCGTGGGGCACCGGCAGCACGAAGAGCCTCGAAGAGCGCCGCGCCGCCGCGACCAGCGTGAACACCAACGTCGCGCAGCTGAGCGATTCCGAGAAGGCGGGCGTGGTGCAGAAGAAGGCCACGTGCCCGTTCATCGGCTCGGCGGTGCAGGGCGGTCAGTTGCCGGTGCGCAACGACGCGAGCAAGCCGCTGGCGAGCATCGACGACGTGGTGAAGCTGGGGAACACCGGCCCGGGCAGCAACCTGGGCGAGGTGCTCAAGCTCTTCGCGCAGGGCAACCATGCGTTCATGGCGGGCGGCAAAGACGGCGGCAAGCTCGACACGCCGGTGCCGCTCGGCACGTTCAGCCTCGACTTCCCCGGCTCACAGGGCTCACACGCGGGCCACAGCGGCATCTTGCAGGGCGACCCGACGAAGCCGAACTCCGGCCGCCTGAGCCCGCAGGACTTCGATCGCTTCATGAAGTTCGCGAAGAACGGCGTGGTGACCCGCTCGGACATGGGCCGCTTCATCGCCGAGAACGTGCGCGCCGACCCGAACGCGAAGGCGCCGGGCTTGAAGACGGGCGCGGTGTTGGCGAAGGACTTCGTGAAGGTCGTCGAGGAAGCGGGCAAGTCGATCGCCGACCGCGCGCAGGGCAAGACGAACCCCGAGCAGGACCGGCGTGTGCTCGAGAAGCTCACCAAGGTGCTCGGCGACGACAACCTCATCGGCAGCTCGGGTGAGTTCGGCCTCATGGCGACGTTCCTGCAGAACAGCCCGAAGACGAAGCAGGTCAACGGCGAGCCTGCGTATTCAGTCGACGACTTGAAGGCGATGTTCGTCGAGAAGCGGCTGCCCGAGGGCTGGGAGAGCTGGAAGAAGACGGCGGGCGACTGGGTGGTGAACACCTCGGCGCTCGCGATCGCCGCAGAGAAGGCCTACCTGCTCCACCGCTGACCAATTGCTCCCTCTCCCCAGCAGGGGAGAGGGTCGGGGTGAGGGGAGACGCTCTTTTCCCCGTCACCGCGAGCGAATCAACCCAGGCCACACTGGATTCGCACACTCCGGCAGTTCCTCGGCGAAGTCGCCGGGAAGACAAACCTTCACCTCGCCAAAGTTCGACTCCGCCTCGAAGACCACGACCGCGGCCTCGGGCAACACCTCGCAGTGCCCGAGGTCGAGGCTCTCGAGGTGCTCGAACCGCTCGCTCTCGAACAACGCCCCGACATCGTCCTCATCCAGTCGGAAGTTCCGCAACGCAAGGTGCGACAACCGCGGCGCGTCGACCTTGTCGAGGAACTCGAGGAGCCCGGCCTGTTCGACCGCGCCCTCTTCATCGTCGACCGGCCTCAGCTCGAGCCGCTCCAGCGCAGGCCACTTCAATTTCAGCAGCGCCTTCACGACGTCGCGCTCGAACGCGGTGTCGAGCCACGAGAGCGCCTCGAGCCGACGCGTCGAGAAGCCCGTCACATCCTGCGCGATGCCGCGAACGGCGAGGTGCCGCACGGCGGGAATGACCTTCCACAGCGCACCGAACGCATCGAGGTGATCATCGATGATCAGCGTGTCGATCAGCTTCGGCGCCTGGTGCGTCGCCAGCGCCGCGAGCAGCTCTTCAGAAGACGCCTCACCGAGTTCTGGAATCTCCAGCGCACGCACGAGGCACCCGGCAGGCGACGCGAGCAACGCGAGCGTGACGTCGGCCACGCTCGCGCTCGCATCCTCCGCCTCGTGAATCGTCGCGCGGCGCACGAACCCCGGCGCCCACCCGAGCTCGTCGATCACCCCGTCGTGCACGAACGGCTCCGCGGGGCCGAACAGCTTCGCGGCGTGCATGAGCAGGAAGTGCATCATCGGCTTCAACTTCCGCTGCGCGACCAGCACCGCGAGCTCCCCGCGCACGTCTCCGGCGTGGCTCAGCTCATCGGCGAACGCGACCAGCGGCGCGTCATCATCTGGCCGCGCGTGGAGCGCATCGATGACCTTCTGGGGCACGGCGGTGCTCATGCAGTCGACTGACACCACGCGCGAACGAAAGGTGCAATCCGCCCGCGCCCGCAGTTAGAGGTGGGCCATGTCACGCACGTACGACGTGGTGCTCTTCGGAGCGACGGGTTTCACCGGCCGCCTGGTGGCCGAGTACCTCGCGAAGGCCGCACCGGCAGGCTTCAAGTGGGCGCTCGCCGGCCGCAACCAGGAGAAGCTCGCGCAGATCCGCAGCTCGCTCGGGCCGAAGGGCGCCGACGTGCCGTTGATGAGCGCCGACTCGTCCGACGCGAAGTCGCTCGAAGCGATGGCGCAGAGCACGAAGGTGGTGTGCACCACCGTCGGCCCCTACGCGAAGTACGGGCTGCCGCTGGTCGAGGCGTGCGCGAAGGCCGGCACGCATTCGTGTGACCTCACGGGCGAGACCCAGTTCATGCGCGACTCCATCGATCGCTACGACGCGATGGCGAAGCAGAGCGGCGCGCGCATCGTGCACGCCTCGGGCTTCGACTCGGTACCGTCCGACCTCGGCGTCTTCACGCTGCACGAGGCGCTCGGTCCACTCGAGCAGGTGACGCTGGTCGTCGAGCGACTCAAGGGCGCGTTCTCGGGCGGCACCATCGCTTCGCTGCTCGTGGGCCTCGACGAGGCGAAGGCCGATCGCGCCCGCCGGCGCATCCTCACCGACCCCTACGGCCTGTCCCCGGCACGCGAGAAGGAACCGAAGCTCGGAGACGAGCGAGACCTCACGACGTTCAAGTACGACGACTTCGTGGGCGGGTGGATCGCCCCGTTCTTCATGGCCTCGGTGAACACGCGCGTCGTGCGCCGCTCGAACGCGCTCAACGACTACGCGTGGGGCTCGAAGCTGCGCTACGCCGAGGTGTCCGCGATGAAGGGCCCGGTGCGCGCGGCGATGATGACTGCCGGCCTGGGCGCGTTCTTCGCGGGGCTGATGTTCGGCCCGACGCGCAAGCTCATCGAGTCGCGGTTGCCGAAGCCGGGCGAAGGCCCCGACGAGGAGACGCGCAAGCGCGGCATGGTGCGCATGCGGCTGCACGCGAAGACCGAGAAGGGCGAGAGGCGCTCGCTGGTCGTCGAAGGGCAGGGCGACCCCGGCTACCAGCTCACCAGCCTCATCCTCGGTGAGTCCGCGATGTGCCTCGCGCTCGACCAGGACAAGCTGCCCAAACGCGCTGGAGTCCTCACTCCCGCGACCGCGATGGGCGCGACGTACCGCGACCGCCTCGTGCGCGCGGGCATGAAGTTCGACCTGAACTGAACGCCGACTACCGGTGCTGCCAGCCGCGGGGGCTGATCGCTTTCCCGTCGAGCCGAACACCAGCCCCGGCGATGAGCCGACCAATCTCGAACGCCCCGAGTCGCGCGAGGGCTGCACGGTGACGCGCCGGCGCGCTGCACAGCAGCACGTAATCTTCCCCACCCGAGAGGGCGAGCTCGAGGGCGCGCTCTCCGGCGAACCCACGCAGCGCCTCCGAGATCGGCAACCGCCCCGACTCGAGCTCCGCGCCGACGCCCGACGCCTTCAAGACGTGCCCCAGGTCCTGCAGCAGCCCGTCGGATACGTCGATGGCCGAAGTCAAAAGCCCGCGCGCGACGTGCGCGAACGCGAGGTGCGGCGAGGGCCTCCGCTGGGCGCGCACGAGCGCCCCAGTGCGAACGCCACGCTTGAGCGCGAGCAACCCACCCGCGGCGTCACCGAGCGGACCCGAGACGAAGAGCAGGTCTCCTTCACGGCCGCCCGAGCGCAGCAGCGGCCCCCCACGCCCGCGCACCTGCCCGGCGACGGTGATGGTGACGCTCAGCTCGCTCGCGCTCGTGACGTTGCCGCCGACGAGCCGCGCTCCATGCACCTCAGCCAGCCGCGACATCCCACGGCCGAGCGCGACCACCTCTCGCACCCCGACGTCGCGCGGCAGCCCGAGCGCGACGGTGAACCACGTCGCCCACGCGCCCATCGCCGCGACGTCCGACAGGTTGACCGCGAGCGCCTTGTGGCCCACGTCTTCGAACGAGAACGTCTCGCGCGTGAAGTGCACGCCCTCGACGAGCGCGTCGGTGGTGACGACCTCGAGCCCCGCGCGCGTCTCGATGACCGCGGCGTCATCACCAGGTCCGAACGGAGCTCGCGCCACGTCGAAGCAGCGCACGAAGCGGTCGATGAGCGCGAACTCGTTCACCGCCAGCACAATGAATCAAAATCGCACCTGGTGCGACCAAGGAGCATGTCTCGCCTGCTCGCGTTGCTCCTCGCCGTCTCGTCGCTCCCCCTCGTCACCGGCTGCGCCACCGCGCAGCTCGCGCAGACCGAGAAGGGCGCCTTCACGGTGAAGGACTACCTGAAGACGGCGTACGACACGTTGCTGGTCGCCGACCCCGACACCGAGGGGCACCGCATTCGCGCGCAGCTCGAGACGCGCGCCGCGCTCGCCTCGTTCGACGACAGCGTGCCGTTCAAGCCGGTGCCGTACGCGGGGCCTCCGTCGCTCGCCGTGGCGCTCGAACTGCTCGAGCGCTCGACCCTCGAAGACGGCGCGACGGTGGTGGCGCAGACGCACACCCAGCGCGCGCTGGCCGAGCTGCGCCAGGCCCTCACGCGGCGCTGACGTTTCGCGCCGAGCTGTCGCAAGATGCGCCGCATGCGTTGGTGCGTCGTGCTGGTGCTGGTCGCGGCTTCGCTGGCGTTCGGCCAGGCGAAGAACCGCTTCGAGGAAGGCGCCGCGCTCTTCGAGCAGGGCGAGTTCGAGGCCGCGGCCGAGCGCTTCGAGGCGTCCTACGTCGCGCGCCCGGTGCCGGTGACGAAGTTCAACGCCGCCCGCTCGTGGGAACGCGCGGGCAAGACGGTGAAGGCCATCGCCGCGTGGCAGGCGTGGCTCAGCATCGCGCCCGGCTCACCGCAGCGCCCCGAGGCCGAGGCTTCGCTCCGCGCGCTCGGCCAGAAGCTCGCGAAGCAGGGGCTGCAGGCGCTCACCGTCACCAGCCTCCCGCTGCGCGCGACCGTCTCGGTCGATGGTACGCGCGTCGGAGACACGCCGCTGACGCTCGAGCTGACGCCGACCCGCCACCAGGTGCGCGTCGAGCTCGACGGCCGCGAGCCGCTCGAGCGCATCATCGAACTCGGCCTCGAGCAGCCGCGCGTCGAGGCGTTCGAGCTCGCGCCGGCGAAGACCGTCAGCCTGCCGCCCGCACCGCCCGCGCCGCTGGTGCAGACCGACCCCTTCTTCCACCCCGACCCGCCGAGCGCCCCGGTGTTGGACGGACCGCAGGTGCGCGTGCACGTCGACTCCGATGACCCTGACACGCGGCTGATGCGCGTCGGCAACCCCTCGCTCGCCGGTGAGTGCCAGGCGCCGTGCGACAAGTTGATCCAGAAGGCGAACGACTACTTCTTCCTCGGGGGCATGGGCATCACGCCCTCGGGCAACTTCGTCCTCAGCGACCACTCGCACCGCGGCCAGGTCACCATCAAGGTGAAGGCTGGCAGCTCGGGGCTCCAGCTCGGTCTCGGGGTGCCCATGCTGACCGCGGCCATCGCCGGCCTGTCCATCGGGCTGGCGTTCATTCCCTCTTCGCTGCCCGACAAGGGCATCGCGCTGGGCGTCGGGTGGTCGCTCTTCGGCGTCGGCGGCATCGTCGGGCTCATCGCGCTCATCACCGGCATGACGACCTACAGCTTCGAGTGACGTTGCTGCATGATGCGCGGCCATGCGCCGGTGGCTCGTCGTGTCCGCTCTGCTCTGTTCGTCGATCGCGCTCGGCCAGGCGAAGACCCTCTTCGAGGAAGGCGCCGCCCTCTTCGAGCGCGGTGAGTTCGACGCCGCGGCTGAGCGCTTCGAGGCCTCGTACTTCGCGCGCCCGGTGCCGGTGACCAAGTTCAACGCCGCGCGCTCGTGGGAAAAGGCCGGCCGCACGCTGAAGGCGATCGACGCGTGGCAGGCGTGGCTGGCGATGAGCCCCAACGCGCCGCAGCGCCCCGAAGCCGAGGCCTCGCTGCGCGCGCTCGGTCAGAAGATGGCCAAGCAGGGCGTGCAGGCGCTCACCGTCACCACGCTGCCCGTGCACGCGCGCGTCTCGGTCGATGGCGTGACCGTCGGCGAGGCGCCCATCACGGTCGAGCTGACGCCGATGCGCCACCTCATTCGCACCGAGCTCGACGGCCGCGAGAGCGTCGAGCGCACCATCGAGCTGACCCTCGACATGCCGCGCGCGGTGATGATCGAGCTGCCGCCGGGCTCCAACGCGCCGGCCACCTCGCTCCCGCCCACGCCGAGCGCGCCGCTGGTCGACGCCGACAACTTCGTGCACCCGGAGGTGCCGCGCGGGGGCAACACGCCGCCCGAGTTCCACCCCGACGTGCCGCGCTCGACCGGCGCCGCCTTTCCCGTGATGCGCGGCAACGCCGACGACAGCGTCGAGGTGCACATCGAGAGCAACGAGCGCGGCACCAAGCTCTTCCGCGTCGGCAACAACCAGCTCACCGGCGAGTGCACCGCGCCGTGTGACAAGCGCATCGTCAACGCCAACGACTACTTCTACGTCGGCGGCCTGTCGGTCACGCCCTCGAAGACCTTCATCCTCACCGACCACTCGCACCGCGGGCAGGTGAACCTGAAGGTGCGGGCGGGCAGCCCTGGCTTGTTGTTCGGGCTCGGCGTGCCGCTGATGACCGTGGGCATCGCGAGCACCATCGTCGGGCTGGTGTTCGCGATTCTCCCCTCGTACGGCTCGTTCGATCGCGGGCCCCCGATGGCGATTGGCCTCTCGGTGGGCATCGGCTCGATCGTCGCGTCGATCATCATCATGGCGACGCAGGCCACGACCGTGAAGTTCCTCGACTGACCCGCGCTTCAGTCCGACGGGTAGTCGGGGATGATGCCGCCGTTGGTCGTGCCGGTGGGGTTCGTGCCCTTCGGCGGCGTGCCGTTCTTCGGGGGCGTGGTCTTCTTGCCGACCACCTTCGGCGGGCGCGTCGGCGTGCCGGCGTCGAGCTCGGCCGCGATCGCCGCGACCTCGGGGCCCTTCGGCTCGGGCTCGAGCTTCGGCGGCTCGACCTTCGGCTCGGGAGGCTTCGGCTCGGCGACCTTCACTTCGGTGGGCGTCGCATCGGGCGTCACCACGGTCGACGGGCGCACCACGAGGAAGATCACCGCCGCGACACCGGCGAGCACTCCGACGCTGGCGCCGATGATCAGCGGCGTGCGCGGCGGGGGCGCCGGCTTGCTCACGCTGCTGCCCGCCGGCATCAGGCCTTTCTTCTCGGCGTACCACCCGAGAATCGCCACGATGGAATTGAGGCACGCGACGAGCTCTTCCTGCCCCACGCGCACGCTGTCGTCGTCGAGCGCGCCCGAGTGATCGTGCGAGCCGAGGTTGCCCCACGCCTGCACCGTGCCCATGTGCGCGAGGATGTTGCGCGGAATCATTCCGGCGTTCGCCGACTGGCGGAACTTCGCGACCAGCTCCTCGAGCGTCGCCTTGCCCGGCGTCTGCTTGAGGTCTTCCGTCACCATCACCCGCAACAGCGTCTCGACCACCAGCCGCGCGTTCTGCAGCACGCCGCGGTAGTCACCCGCTTTCCCGCGCGAGGCGATGGCGAGCAGATCGTCACGAGCGCGACCGAAGCGCGGCGCATAGTCGGTGATGCGCGCCAGGAGCGGCTCGATGTCCACGCTCATCGGCGACCAATGTAGCCGCTCGGGGCGGTGGTTGGCGTGCTATCCATTCGCTCGGCCGTGAAGACGCTCGGGAAGTACCAGCTGGTCAAGCAGCTCGCCGTGGGCGGCATGGGCGAAGTCTGGCTCGCGCGCCAGAAGGGCCCGGTCGGCTTCGAGAAGCTGGTGGTGGTGAAGACGCTCCTGCAGCACCTCAAAGAGGACCAGGAGTTCGTGAACATGTTCTTCGACGAGGCGCGCATCGCCGCCGTCTTGAACCACCCGAACATCGCGCAGATCTACGACCTCGGCGAAGACAAGGGCGAGTACTACATCGCGATGGAGTACGTGCACGGCCTCTCGCTGCGAGACGTCGTGGTGTACGCGCTCGAGAAGGGCAACGCGCTGCCGGTGGCGCTCAAGTGCCGCGTGGTGGCCGACGCCGCGGCGGCGCTCGACTTCGCGCACCAGGCGAAGACTCCGTCGGGGCAGGCGCTCGACCTCATCCACCGCGACGTCAGCCCGCAGAACATCCTCATCGGGTTCAACGGCTCGGTGAAGCTCATCGACTTCGGCGTCGCGAAGGCCGCCAACAAGCTGGTGCGCACCGCGACCGGCATCATCAAGGGCAAGTACGCGTACATGTCGCCCGAGCAGGCGTACGGCAAACAGCTCGACGGCCGCAGCGACGTGTTCGGCCTGGGCACGGTGTTCTGGGAAATCCTCTGCACCGAGCGGCTCTTCAAGCGCGACAACGAGACCGACACGCTGCAGGCGGTGGTGGGCGCGGAGATCCACCCGCCGTCGATGCTCGACCGCACCGTGCCCAAGTCGCTCGACCCCATCGTGCTCAAGGCGCTCTCGCGCGAGCTCGACGGCCGGTACGAGACCGCCGCCGCGTTCCAGAAGGCCATCGAGCAGTGGCTCGCCAAGCAGCGCCTGCCGGCGACCAACGCGCACCTCGCGGCGTTCATGAAGCAGCTCTTCCCCGACGAGTCGGAAGCGGTGCCGATTCCCCAGGCCGAGACCACGATGTCGACCGACAAGTCGGCGGCGGTCGAGCCTCCGCAGGTGAAGGGCGCGGGCGAGAAGGTGCGCGCCAACATCACGCGCGTGCTCGACGTGAAGGAGCTCGAGGCCCGCATCGCCTCGACGCAGCCGACCGATCACCTGCGCGGCATGTTCTTCAACGCGCTCATCGCCGCGGTGTTGCGCTCGGTGGGGCCGGCGGCCGAGCCGAAGGTGCGCAGGGCTGCCCAGGAGCAGCGCGCCTACGTCGACTCGCTCACGTACCCGACCTCGGAGTTCCTGCGCATGCTGTGGAAGGCGGTCGAGCTGCTCGCGCCCAAGCTGCAGAGCGTCGACGACGCGTTCGAACAGCTGGGCACCTACACGATGGACGCGCTGCTCAAGTCGCCCTTCGGCAAGTCGCTCGAGGCGCTCAAGGGCGCCACGCCGAAGTCGCTCTTCAAGCCGCTGGTGCAGACCCTCAACCCGATGATCGCGCCGGGCACGCGGCTGGTGTCCGAGGCCAGCGAGGTCACCGCGAAGATCGTGTTCAAGGAAGAGGTGTTGCCGCTGCAGCTCTACGTCGGCCTGCTGCGCAGCCTCTTCCAGGCCTTCTTCCAGAAGGACCTCTTCGCCACGTGGGAAAAGACGGCGGCCGAGCGCGTCGAGCTCACGGTCGCCTGGAAGTGACGCCAAGAGCTCCCTCTCCTCCAAGGAGGAGAGGGTCGGGGTGAGGAGAAACCAGCCTGAAACACGGAAGTTTCACGCCCCCGCAGCGCTTGACGCTGAGTGTAGGCCGTGGGCATACACGCCCCATGAAGCGCGTCCTCCTGACCCTCTCGTTCGCGGTGCTCTTCGCCTGTGGCCCCAACAGCGCCATCGTCGACGACGAATCTGACGACATCGAGACGTACGACGCCGAGCTGACCTCGACCAACAAGTCGATGACGTGGTTCCCGATGCAGTCGGGCAACACGTGGAACTTCAAGACCAGCACCGGCGAGACGCGCACCGTCACGCTGACGCAGGTGTCGAGCAACATGGGCCTGCTCACCGGCCTGCGCGCGGACCCGGTGTGGGTCGGCCTCGCGTCGGACACGGGCACCACGCTGTACCAGTGGCGCGCCGATGCGTGGGAGCCGCTCATCAAGTTCGGCTACGCGACGAGCACCTGGAAGACGAGCCCCGGCGTGTGCGTCGGCCTCGTCGGCAAGCGCCTCTCGACGGGCGGCAGCTACACCACGCCGTCGGGCACGTTCACCGACACCCGCACCATCAACTTCGCGATCATCTCGAGCCCCACCGCGCGCTGCGCGCCGCCCGAGCTCGAGGAAGTGACCTTCGCCTCGAACGTCGGCCTCGTGTCGTTCAAGACCGGCCGCGGCGAGCGCTTCAACCTCGCCAGCGCGAAGGTGAACGGCGTGAGCTTCCCGGTCGCGGCGCCCTCGGCGAACGTCGACGCGAAGGTGGTGCTCGACAAGGCCAGCTACACCTCGTTCCCCAACACCATTCAGTGCATCACCACGCCGTGCCCGAGCAACGCGCAGACCGCCGAGGCGAACGTCGAGTTCCAGCTGAAGAACCTCGGCAGCGACTCGCAGACCTGGCAGTTCTCGACGGGCTGCCAGTTCGACGTCGAGCTGGTGTCGATGACCGGCCGCGTGGTGCGCCGCCTCTCCGACGGCCGCGCCTGCAGCTTCTCGCTGACCTCGCTCACGCTGGGCGCCGGCCAGTCGAAGGTCTTCTCGGCGAAGATGCCGCTCCTCGACAAGGACGGGTTGCAGCTCTCGGGCACGTACACCGTGCGCGCGAAGCTCATCCCCTCGAGCAACGCGTCGACCGCGCCGTCGGCCACTGGCAGCTTCGACGTGACCGTGCTGGTGCCCTGAGCGCTTGAAGTGAAGCAGAGAACGCGCGCCGGCCGGCTCGCTGCGCTCGATGCGTGGCTGCTGCGGCGCGCGTCGTCTTTTCCGACCGGGCTCTTCGTCGACGTCGGCTACGGCGAGAGCGCGGTGACCACGCTCGAGTGGGCGCGCTCGTTGCGCACCGTGAACCCCAGCGCACGCGTGGTGGGCCTCGACCTGCACGCGCCGCCCGCGCTCCCGTCGAACGAGGTCGAGCTGCACCAGGGCGGCTTCGAGGCGTGCGCGCGGTTCTCTCCCGCCGCAGTGGTCAGGGCGATGAACGTGCTGCGCGGCTATCGCGAAGAAGAGGTCGCGCCCGCGCGCGCGCAGCTGTCGGCGGGGCTCGCGGAGGGCGGGGTGCTGATCGAAGGGAGCACCGACACCGACGGGCACGTGCTGGTCGCGTGGGTGCAGCCGAAGCAGGGCGCGCGCTCGCTGCTCTTCCACACCGACTTCGAGCGCGGCTTCTCTCCATGGCTCTTTCGCGACTGGCTGCCGCGCGATCTCCGCCGTGGTGTGAAGGCGGGCACCGCGGTGTTCGAGCTGCTCACCGCGTGGGAAGCGCGCGCCGCCGCCAGTGGTGCCACGAGCCCGGCCGAACGCTTCGCCCGCTCGCTCGACGGCGTGCCGGGGCTCGAGGCCGACGCGTGGGAACGGGCGCACGGCTTCGCGCGCTGGGTCCCCTGATCGCGCAGGGTTTTCGGCCCGCCGGCGACGGATCACCCGCGTTTTCGCAGATCTCCACACTGGCACTGCTGATGCTGCCCGTCCCAGCGGCGCCACTCCCGACGCCACAACCAGATGGAGGCACCATGAACATCTTCAAGAAAGAATCGGTGCCGGCGCCGCTGCCGACCTGGGATCCCTTCCAGGAAATGCGGGCGCTGCTCGGGCTCGAACCCTTCCGCAACCTCCGAGGCCCGCTCAACAACAACGACGTGGGCGCCTTCGTCCCGGCGTTCGAAGTGAAGGAGACGAAGGAAGGCTACCTCTTCAAGGGCGATCTCCCCGGCGTGAAGGAGAACGACTTCGAGGTCAACCTGATGGAGGACCGGCTCATCATCCAGGGCAAACGTGAAGCCGAACGCACCGAGCAGAACGAGACGCTGTACACGTGGGAACGCTCGTACGGCTCGTTCATGCGCACCTTCACGCTCCCGCGCGGCATCGACCGCGATCACGTGAAGGCCGAACTGAAGGACGGCGTGCTCACCGTGATGGTGCCGCGCGCTCCGGAGGCCCAGGCGAAGAAGATCGCCGTGAAGGCCGAGAAGACGAAAGCCTGACGCGTCGAAGTCATCACGCGTCCCCAAGCGGGCCCACGGTCACACTTCCTCCCCGTGGGCCCGTGGTCTTTTCGGTTTCAGGCCGCGGCGCGCAGCACGCGCATCTCCGAGCACAGCCAGTCGAGGAACATGCGACGGCTGACGAGCTCGAGATCGACGCGCGCGGTGAGGTGCAGCTTCTCGGCGATCTGGCGGTGCACCTGGTCGCGCTCTTCGCGCACCTGGTCGGCGGCGCTCAGCTGGCCCTCGGTCACGGCCGTGAAGTCAGACGCGGCGGCGACCACCCACGCCCACCCCACGAACTCGGCGCGCAGCTCGGGCGACGCGTCCCAGTGACGGAAGATCGCCGACAGCTGCTGGTCGAGCTCGGTGCGGCTGAGGAACTGGAAGCCCTGCTGGAGGGCGGGTGTGGGCGCGAACATGGGGAGTGTCCTTGTGCGGTGAGAGACGGACTGCACCGTTTGCACGAGGCGATCCGCCCGTAAGTCCGCGCGCCGGCGTCGGTCGCTGCGGGTATTGCCGGGCCCCCGGGTCAACGCTGCCTACCCGTGTGCGTGTCTGCGGCTAAGGTCGTGGCGATGCTGGTGTGGTTGTCGGCCGCACTCCTGAGCGCGACTCCCGCCCCGCAAGACACGGGGTACGAAGACCGCTTGATCACGTGGGGCCTCGAGCTGCACGGCCGCGAATTGGAGCCGGAGCCGAACGGCAAGGTGCTCGAAGACGTGCTCGTCGCGAGCGAAGAGGTCTTCTCGAAGTCGGACCCGTACCCCGGCTTCTTGAACGTCTTCCACGTGAAGACCCGCGACCAGGTGGTGCGGCGCGAGGTCATTCTGAAGGTCGGCGAGACGTGGGACCCGCACAAGGCGCTCGAGACGGAGCGCAACCTGCGGCGGCTGTTCTTCCTCGCGGTGGTGAAGGTCGTCGCGGTGAAGGGGCAGAACGGCGGCGTGGCGATGCTCGTCGTCACCAAGGACAAGTGGAGCTTGCGCTTGTCGAACTCGTTCACGCTCATCGGCTCGCTGTTGCAGTTCCTCCAGCTCGAGTTGGTGGAGGTGAACTTCAACGGCTGGGGCCAGAACCTCGCGGTGAACACCACCATTCGGCTCGACACCTTCAGCGTCGGGCAGCGCTTCGTCGAGCGGCGGCTGTTCAGCTCGCGGTGGTACTTCGGCGAGGCGGCGTCGCTGGTGTTCAACCGTGCCACCGGCGCGCTCGAGGGCACGTCGGGCCAGGTGGTGTTCGGCCAGCCGATCATCAACCTGAACCCGCAGTGGGCGTTTCTCGTCGATGGGACGTGGAACGTGAGGAAGCGGCGCGTCTTTCGCGGCGCGAGCATCTGGCAGCTGCCGTACCCCGACGCGTCGTCGACCGACACGGTGCCCTACACGTACGACGTGAAGGAGTTCACCGGCGACGCGACGTTGACGCGCAGCTTCGGGCGCGAGCTCAAGGTCGACGTCAGCGCGTCACTCGGTGGGTGGTATCGCCAGTACACGCCCACGGTGGGAGACCCCGACAAGGCGGCGTGGCTCAACGCGAACTACCTGCCGCGCTCGGAGAACGTCACCTACGCGATGGCGTACGTCCGCGCGTTCCCCTCGGACTTCAAGGTGCTGCGCAACATCGACACCTACGAGCTGTCGGAAGACTTTCAGCTCGGGTGGGTGGTGCAGGGCGGGGTGCGGTGGGCGTTTCCGCTGCCGTTCGCGCCGTCGAACTTCGTCGAGGCGGGGGCGGCGGTGCGTTACCGGATCTACCGGGCTGACGATCTGCTCACGTTCTCGGTCGCGGGCGCGATGCGCATCAGGCCGGGCGTCGACATCGCGAACCGGCGGCTGGCGGCGGAGATCTCGAACTACTCACCGCCGTTCTTCGGCGGGCGCTTCGTGGCGCGCGTGCTGATCGACGTGAAGGCGAACGATCTCGACAACCGGCAGCTGTTGCTCGGCGGGTCGACGGGGTTGCGGGGGGCGTTTCCCGAGCAGTTCAGCGGGCGGAATTTGCTGATGGGCAACTTCGAGTACCGCGCGAAGCCGTTCGAGATTCTGAGCAGCTGGCTGGGGTTGGTCTTCTTCTACGACGTCGGCTCGGCGTTCAACGACGTGCCGTCGCTCACGCACACCATTGGCACCGGGCTGCGCATCTTGTTGCCGCAGCTCAACAAGGACCCGATTCAGATCAACTTCGGCATGGTCTTCGGCGGGCCGACTCCGGGGCCGGACCGCATCAATGCGGGGTGGGGGCAGGTCACGCAGCTGCGGCCGGCGTTCCTCGATGAGCCGTTGTGCCTGTCATCGGATGCCGACTGCGTGCAGGCGCGGTAGTTGTTGCGCTGCGTGCGATTCAGGTTCAGGTGTATGGCCACGCTCTTGGTAATCCGATTCGCTGGTTTGATTCGAGTGGCCTCCAAGAATCGACAGCCGAAGTCGCCGAACAAGCCCATGCCTGCTCCGGTGCCCCGATGATGCGCGCGTGTTGTCTGGGGTTGGTGCTTGCGTGTTCGTGCGTCACGATTGATTCGTTCCTTCCAAATCCCGGGGCCTATCGCGGCGAATGGAATGATGTGCCGCCGTATCCAATCTCCGTATCTGGATCTGGCCCCAGGCGTCGCTTGCTGCACCGCCGGAGTTGCTTGCCGACCGCGTCGGCACCAGCGTGTTCTGATTGGTCAGAAACTCTCGAGGTTACCGACGCTGGAATCACCAACGCTGAGACGGGTCGCCTTCTGCTGGCCGCAAGTCTGCTCCCTGGGGACAAGTGGGTGCGTGTTGATCGCGGTGGCCCGTGTGCCATTCAAACGTTGATTGTGGCTGCGTCTACGACAGTCGTCACGACAGAGACGCGCCCTGTTTGTGCAGGTGAGCCACTTCCCAGGTTGTAACAGCGCGATGGGAAGTGGGGCGCGGTGTCGTTCGACAAGACTTCACGGGCGGCAGCTGGGAAACGATGACTCTCGAATCGGACGGAGGCCAGCCATAGCGTTCTGCGCACAGCTGGGGCACGCCCAGGTGGGGCAGTCGGCGTAGCTTCGTCGGTGCTAGCGGAACTGGATCTGCATCTGCACGTCGCCGAGGAAGAACTCGTCGCCGTCCCGCAGCTCGACCTTGCTGATGCGGTCGCCGTTCATCCACGTGCCATTCGACGAGTTGAGATCTTCCAGCTCGACGAAGTCACGGTGCGGCGTCAGCACCGCGTGCTGCCGGCTGATGCGCGGCGCATCGATGGTCATGTTGCAGCTCACGTCGCGCCCGATGACGAAGCGGTCGGCGTTGATGGGCGTCTCGCGGTCGTTCACGATCAGCACCGCGCGCTGCATCTTCTTCATGCTCGGCACGGTCATGTCGGCCGAGAAGTCGGGCTCGGGCGTGGTGTGAATCACCGGGTTCGTCACCGGCTCGGCGTGCAGGTCCTTCGCGGGCGTCTTCTTCGCCACCGGCTCGGCGCCCAGGTTCAACGCCGGCATCGGCGCGTCGCTCAGGTGCGAGGGCTCGTTGGGGTTCAGCGCCGCGGTCGTCGAGGTGCTGGCCGTCGAGGACGTCGTCGCCACCGGCGCGCCCGACGGCTCGACGTACCCATGCAGCCGCGCCCAGTTGAACAGCGCCTGGTTCACCAGTCCGTCCACCGGCACGGCCATGTCGCGGCTCATCTGCTCGAGCAGCGGCAGGAGTTGTTCGCTCACGCTCACGGTCTTCATCGACGCGCGTACCTCATCATTGAAGGCCACGATTGTCAGGCGTAAGCGATGCGCCGTGGACGTCCTCGCGCTGGTGCTGGTGGTGGCCCTCGTCGCGTGGGCGGGCAAGCGGGGCGCCGCGGTGTGGAAACGCTCGCGCGTCCGCAGCGCCCGGTCGCGCCAACCGGGCTTGAGCGCCGACCTCCCGCTGGTCCTCACCTCGGCCCGCATCATCGACGACGCCCGCGCCGCTTTGCGCTGTGAGTGCGGCGGCCAGGTGAAGGAGCTCGGCGAGACCACCCGGCTCGGCCTCCGCGTCGCGCGCGGCCGATGCGTCGAGTGCGACGCCGACGTCGATCTCTATTTCGTGTTGCCGCAGATGTTGAACTGACCGTCCCGGAGCCAGACCCGAATGCGCCTCGCCCTGCTGTCCTCGCTCGTGCTGTCCACCGCCGCGTTCGCCGAAGAGGGCATGTACCTCTTCAACGACTTCCCGCAGGCCCAGGCGAAGAAAGACGTCGGCTTCGGCCCCGACCAGGCGTGGCTCGATCGCGTGCGCCTCGGGAGCATTCGCCTCGCCAACGGCTGCAGCGCCTCGCTCGTCTCGCCCGACGGCCTGGTGATGACCAACCACCACTGCGTGCGCGCGTGCCTGGAGGACCTGAGCAAGGCCGACCGCGATCTCCTCGCCACCGGCTTCCTCGCGCCCAGCCGCGACAAGGAAGAGGTGTGCCCGAAATTCGAGGCCAACCAGCTGGTGAAGATCACCGACGTCACCGCGAGCATTCTCGGCGCGACGCAGGGCAGCAGCGGCGCGGAGTTCCAGAAGAAGCTCAAGGCCGAGCAGGCGCGCCTCGAGTCCGAGTGCAGCAAGGGCGACGCGGGCAAGCGCTGCGACGTGGTCACGCTCTTCCACGGCGCGAAGTTCCACCTCTACGAGTACCGCCGCTTCCAGGAAGTGCGCGTCGTCTTCGCCCCGGAGTTCCAGATGGCGGCGTTCGGCGGCGACCCCGACAACTTCAACTTCCCGCGCTACGGCTTCGACGCCGCGTTCCTGCGCCTCACCGCGAACGGTCAGCCCGTGAAGACGCCCGAGCACCTCAAGTGGGCGAAGCAAGGCGTGAAGGAGAACGATGTGGTCTTCGTGTCCGGCCACCCCGGCGGCACCGAGCGCGGGCTCACCGTCGCGCAGTACGAGTTCCTCCGCGACGTCGCGTTTCCGTGGAGCATCGCCAGCAACGCCGAGCTGCGCGGCCGCCTCGATGAGTGGATGAAGCAGTCGCCCGAGCGCGAGCGGTTGGCCAAGTCGCGGCTGCGCGCCATCGAGAACGGCTTGAAGGCCATCAAGGGCCGCCGCGAAGCCCTCGTCGCGCCGGGGTTCCTCGAGAAGAAGCGCGCTGATGAAGAGGCGCTGCGTGCGAAGGCTCCGGACGACACGAAGGGCGCGTGGGACGCGATCGCCAAGGCCCTGCTCGTGCAGCGCCAGCTCTACGTCGACTACGTGATGCGCGAGGCCGGCGGCGCCTTCCAGTCGGACCTCTTCGGCCACGCGCGGCGGCTCGCGCGGTACTCCGTCGAGATCACCAAGCCCAACGGCGAGCGGCTGCGCGAGTACTCCGACGCGCAGTTGCCCGCGCTCAAGCAGGGCCTGCTCGACGCCGCGCCGATTCCCCTCGAGCTCGAGCGCGCGCGGCTGACGTGGTCGCTCACCAAGCTGCGCGAGGTGTACGGCGCGGACGACGCGTTCGTGAAGAAGGTGCTCGCCGGCAAGGCGCCCGACGATCGCGCCGCGGAGCTGATCAACGGCACGCAGGTCGGCGACGCGGCCTTCCGCAAGCAGCGCCTCGAGTTCACGGGGAAGATCGAAGAGTCCGACCCGATGATGGCGTTCGCGAAGCTCGTCGACGACGAGGCGCGCGCGGTGCGCAAGCGCTGGGAAGACGAGGTCGACTCGGTGGTGAAGAAGAACATGGAGCTGGTGAGCCAGGCCAAGCGCAGCGTCGGCCAGAGCGGCCCGCCGGACGCGACCTTCACGCTCCGCCTCTCGTATGGCCGGCTGAAGGGCGTTGAGGGTCAGCCGTCGATGACCACCATCAAGGGGCTCTTCGAGCGCGCGTCGGGCAAGGCGCCGTTCGCGGTCGCCGACTCGTGGGTCAAGGCGAAGAGCAAGCTGAACCCCGCGACGCCGTACGACGTCGCGACCACCAACGACATCATCGGCGGCAACTCGGGCTCACCGCTGCTCGATCGCAACGGCGACGTCGTGGGGTTGGTGTTCGACGGCAACCTCCCGTCGCTGGGTGGGAACTTCTGGTACGAGCCCGCGCAGAACCGCACCGTCGCGGTGCACGGCGACCTCATCCTCGCGGCGCTCAAGAACGTCTACGGAGCCGACGCGCTCCTCAAGGAACTGGGCCGATAGCTCCCTCTCCCCGCGAGCGGGGAGAGGGTTGGGGTGAGGGGCGAAGCGGAATACCATTCCCAACCCGTGACCTGGACGACCGCCCCAGCCGCGCTGCGCGTTCGCCAGTGGCTCCACTTCGTTCCCTTGCCGCTCGCCTCCATGGCGGTACTGACACCCGGTCGAGTCGCCCTGGCGTGCACCGCCACGGCCGCCTCGCTCGCCTTCGCGTGGGGCATCAACTCCATCGCCGATCGCCTCGGTGACGACCCCGCGAAGAACCCCATCGCCGGGCACGTCCGTGTCGGACGCGAACTCCCCGCACTGCTCGCCGCGTTGGTCCTCCTCGCGCTCATTCTCTCGGCCGCGCTCGGCCTGTCCGCGCTGGTGGCCATGTTCGCCTCCCTCGCATCCGGCGCCCTCTACTCCGCAGGTCCACGCCTCAAGCGCTGGCCCGGCGCCGGACTCGTCGCGAACACCCTCATCTTCGTCCCGCTCCTCGCCCTCGGCCTCGACGACCGAGTCGCGCACGCCGCCTTCCCGATGCTGCTGGCCGTCTTCACCGCGCTCCTGCTGCAGAACCAACTGCTGCACGAGCTCGCCGACGCCGACGAAGACGCGCGCAGCGAGGTGCTCACCACCGCCCGCGCCCTCGGAGTCCGCGGCACGCTCGCGCTGGTCTTCACCTTCGGCGTGGTGGGCGCCGCCGTCGCGGGCACGCTCGCGCAGTCCTTCCTTCCGGCCCTCGCGATGCTCGCCTGCACGCTGGTGCCCTTCGCCCCCAACACCGGACTCGGCACGGCGAGCGGTGGCGCCGCCGTGCTCGCCACCTCGTGGTCCCGAGTTCGCCTCGCCCATCGGGTCGCATGCGTCATCGCCGGCGCGCTGCTCTTCGCGTGGGGGCGCGTGTCGTGAGCCTCTCGCAGCTGACGAAGGGCGCGCCGCGCCTGGCGCTGGCCCGCGCGCTCGGCCGCCGCTTCCCGTACTCCATCACCTTCATCCTCACGCACCGCTGCAACTTCCAGTGCGCGTACTGCGACATCCCCGCCGCCGCGGGCGACGAGCTGACGACCGACGAGTTCTGCCGCGCCATCGACGCCTTCGCCGACGCCGGCCTCTCTCGCGCCAGCTTCTCGGGCGGCGAGGTGCTGGTGCGTGACGACGCGACCCGCATCATCGCGCACGCCAAGTCCCGCGGGCTCTTCACCTCGCTCAACACCAACGGCTGGCTCGTGCCGCGCCACATCGACGCCCTCGCCGGCTCGCTCGACATGATGGTGCTCTCGCTCGACGGCACAGAGGCCATTCACGACGAGGTGCGCCGCAAGAAGGGCTCGCAGGCGAAGGTGCTCGAGGCGGTCGCGCTCGCGAAGTCGCGCGGCATCGCGGTGGCGACCATCACCGTGCTGTCGAAGCCCAACCTCCACGTCGTCGAACCGGTGCTCGCGCTCGCGAAGGAGCACGGCTTCTGGGCCTACTTCCAGCCCGCGTACACCGACTGCTTCGACCACCACCGCGGCCTCGACCCCGCGCTCACCCACGAGGTGCTCGCCTCGCTCGCGCGGCGCCTCTCAGACCATCGCCGCTCGGGACTCCCGGTCGCGGCGTCCCCCGGCTTCCTCGAGCGGCTCGGCCGCGGCCCCGACTTCGGCGACTGCGGCCAGTGCGCGGCGGGGCGCTACTTCGGCACCGTGATGCCCGACGGCGCCGTGGTGCCCTGTCACCTCGTCTCGAAAGAAGCCACGTACCCCAACGGCCGCGCGCTCGGCTTCGTCGAGGCCTTCTTGCAGATGCCTCACCCCGAGAAGGGCCCCGGCTGCGCCATCAGCCCGTACCAGGAGTCGGATCTCATCTTCCACCTCGACCCGCGCGCCATCACCTCCGCGGTCGAGCGCGTCTTCCGCACCCCCTGAAGCTGGTACGGTGCGCGGTCATGGGCACCGATATCAAGCGCCTCTCCAACGACTTCGCGAAGCTGGCCCGCGACGGCAAGATCACCGACACCGACGTCGACGGCCTGCTCAAGCGCGTGCGCGCGGGCGGCATCACCGAGTCGGAAGCCAAAGAGCTGAAGGCCGACGTCGAGCGCTACAAGAGCTCGTTCACGCCCGAGGGCGACGCGAAGATGCAGGCGTTCCTCACCACCAAGCTCCGCTCGTCGATGGTGCTCGACGACCCGACGCCCGTGAACCCCGGCGGCGTGAAGGACCCGAAGGTGTTGAAGGCCGATGAGAAGCGCGTGCGCCAGACGCTGCTCCCCGGCGCGCATTTGGTGAAGGGCACCATTCGCGGAGAGGACGTCTGCCAGAAGTACCTCGGCGACTGTTACCTCATCGCCGCGATGGCCTCGGTGGCGCACACCCAGCCGGCGCTCGTCGAGAAGGCCTTCCAGAAGCACGCCGACGGCACGTACGACGTGAAGCTCTTCGCGCCGAAGGGACACGGGTGGTCCGAGACCAGCGTGCACATCGACAGCGACCTGCCGCACAACGACTGGTACCACCTGCAGTACGCCAGCGCGCGCGACGAGAAGGAGCTGTGGCCGGCGCTGCTCGAGAAGGCCTTCGCCCAGCGCGCCGGCAGCTACGGCGCGATCGAAGCGGGCGTGCCCGGCGACGCGATGAGCATGCTGACTGGCAAGCCGTCGTCGATGATCGAGCTCCACGGCGCGGGCACGAAGGCGGCCGACGTCTTCGCGCGCTTGAGCGCCGCGACGAAGGATCACAAGCCCGCCACCGCGTCGACGTTCGGCGAGAGCAGCAACGGCAAGTACGCCAACACCGGCCTCTTCGCCGACCACGCCTACTCGGTGTGGGGCACCGAGACATCGGGTGGCAAGCAGTACGTGCAGCTGCGCAACCCGTGGGGCGACACCGAGCCCAGCGGCAACGGCGCCGACGACGGCATCTTCAAGCTCGAGCTGAGCGAGTTCATGAAGATGTTCTCGAACGTCGAGATCAACGGCGAGTGATGCTCCTCGGGCTGCTGGCGACGTTGTCGTTGGCGCAGGCCCCCGCCCCGGAGCTCCGGCTCACGGCGCACTTGCCGTACGACTTCGGCCGAGACCTGATGGCGGGCGGCGCCGTGAAGTCGAACAGCGAGTACGAGGTGACCTTCGTTTCGATCGAAGTGCACTCCACCGCCGGTGACACGCCCCAGGACATCGAGGTCACCGTCGAGTTGCCCGGCAAGAACGAGCCGCACTCGTTGGTGCTTCACGGTCGGCAGGGGAAGAAGGGGCGCGATCTCGCTCCGTTCTGGGTCGACCTCGGCTGGCGCTGCGGTCCGGTGGCCTTCACGGTGAAGGTCGGCGATCAGACCCTGAAGAAGACGTTGAAGGTGGTGTGTGACCGATGATCGCGCTCGGGCTGATGCTGGCGCTGTCGATGGGGGCTCCACCTCGCGGCAAGCCGGTCGTGCCGCGCCTGATGGCCGCGTCGCCGTTCGACGCCAGGGGAGAAGGCAGAAAGGGCGTCACCGACCTCTTCGACGCTCCCACGCCGACGCTCGCGGCGCCGGTGCGCTGGCTGATGGTGGGCGTTTCTTCGCTGATTCCCCTCGACGAGACGCCGCTGTCGACCGTCGAGCTCACCGTCACGTTCCCCGGCGGTGACACCCAGGTCTTCAAGGCGCTTCAGAAGGAATACGGCGACGTCGACTGGTCACCGTTCTGGGTCGACCTGCGCGAGACGTGCGGTGAGTTCAAGTTCACGGTGAAGGTGCGCGAGGACTCGGTGACGCGGTCGCTCACGGTGCGCTGCCCGAAGTGACGGCACCGCGTCGGAGCCACACCGAGAACGGCACGCGGTCGACGGCGTAGGTCGCGAAGGGTGCGTCTTGCGTGACCGGCAGCTCGACCTCGGTGCCCACCCGCTCCGCGCCCTCGATGAAGCGCGCACAGTCTGGCCGCAGCACGGCGCTGACGCCGTCGCGCCGCGGGTCGACGTCGTGCGCGTAGACGCGCTCGAAGGTGGGCCCTAGCAGCGCGCGCACGTTCTCGAAGGTGACGTCGAGGCCCTCGCCCAGCGCGTGGCCCCAGCATTGAACGCCGGCGACGAGCACCGCGGGGCGCTGCGGGTCCTGCGCGTTGGCGATCGGCGCCAGGCGCGCGTCGATGCCCCGTTGGCGGAAGAGGTGGAGCGGCGGCTGCCAGCTCGGGTCTTCCGAGGGGAGCTGCACGACCGTCACCGCGGGCGGCAGCAGCGCGACGCGCTCTCGCAGCGCGAGGTAGTCGAGGTAGTCGGTCGCCTGCCACGAGAGCAGCGCCCGCGCGGGGAACACGAGGGGCAGGGCCAGGCAGCCGAGCGCGCCCGCGAGCTGCACCCACCTCGGCGCCGCTGACTCGGCGAAGGCGACCGCGCCCAGCAGCACGGCGAGCGCGATCACCGGCACGCGAAAGGCGAGCTCGACCCCGGGCGTCGGGAAGCCCATCGGCAGCGTCAGCACGAAGTAGCCCGCCAGCCCCGCGAGGAGCCACCGCCGTACGCCGCGCGCCCGCCACGCAGCCCACGCGCCGAACCCGAGCGCCACCGTCAACGTCGGCCCGAAGCGCAGCACGTCGAGCAACACGTGGTGGTGCAGCATCGAGCCGACCAGGCTGCCGCTGGCGAGCAAGATGGGAATCATGAAGAGGCTGGTCTGCTCGCTGCCGTCGGACGCAGTCGTCAGCACCCGCACCAGCATGGCGATCAACACCGTCGCCGCGAAGGCGCGCCACGCGCGCGGGGTGTGCCTGGCCGCCACCGGCACGCCGATGACCAGCAACGCCCACGGCGTGAAGGTCTGCCGCGTCCACAGCATGAGCACGCACGCGACGCCGCTGCCGACGAGCGCCGCCAGCCGGTCGGTCTGGGTCCACACCACCACCAGCAGCAGCGACGCCGCCGCGAAGACGAGCGCCAGCACGTGTGCATCTTCCGACGCGGTGACGCGCAGCCACGCGGGGGAGAGGCCGAGCAACGCCAGCACCGCCCAGCCCGCGAGCGCGCGACCACCACTCAGCCGCCGTGCGCACTCCGAGAGCAGGCCCAGCGCGATGACGCCGAAGACCTGGTTGGTGAGCGCCACCACCTCGAAGCGCTGCCCGAAGAGCGCCGCGATCGCGCCCAGCACGAAGAAGCTGACCTGGCCGTAGCTCGCCCGGTGCGTCGCCGGGTGGGGGAAGCCGAAGATGCCTTCGACCAGTCCGCTGCCGTGCCAACTCGCATGCAGGAAGCTCGGCTGCGTCAACGCGACCTGCGCGAGCAGCAGCCCGATGAGCGCGACCCACCACCCGATGCGCTCTCGCCGTGCCACCCGTCGCTCAGAGCCAGTGGCGGAACTGGTACGCGAACCACGAGGCGAAGCGCTCGAACCACCCGTAGCTCTTGATGGTCTCGCGCGTCACCTGGTGGCAGTTGCCCAGGTCTTCGAGGAACAGCTTCTCGAGCGCGGCGCCGAAGCCGGGCTCGATGACGATGGCGTTGACCTCGAGGTTCTGCCGCAGCGAGAGCGGGTCGAGGTTCGACGAGCCCACCGTGGTCCACGTGCCGTCGACCACCGCGGTCTTGGCGTGCAGCACGCGCCCCGCGCTCCACTCGTAGACCTCGATGCGGTTCTTCAAGAGCTTGGGGTACAGGCCGCGCGCCGCCCACAGCACCAGCTTCACGTCGGTGGTGGCCGCGAGCACGATCGCCACCCGCACGCCGCGCTTGGCCGCCGCGACCAGCGCCTTGATCATCTTCGCGGGCGGCAGGAAGTACGCGTTGGTCACGAAGATGCGCTCGCGCGCGCGGTTGAACGCGTCGGTGTACGCGCGGCGAATGCCCTTGCGGTCGAGCGCGAAGTCGTTGCCCACCACGCGCAACAGCTCGCAGCCCGCCTGCACCGGGCGCCGGAAGCGCGGGCCGTCGAACGCGGGGCCGCGGTTGCGTTCCCACGTGTGCAGGAAGAGCCGCTCGAGCGCGGCGGCGTCGGGGCCGGTGATGCGCACGTGCGTGTCGCGCCAGCCCTGGCCGCCGTCTTCGACCGCCGCGTAGTCGTCGCTGATGTTGAGACCGCCGGTGAAGCCGACCACGCCGTCGACCACCAGCGACTTGCGGTGGTTGCGCTTGCGCACGCGCGCGAACGCCTTCGCGAACGAGCCGAGGTACCGCCACGGGCGAAACGCGAGCACCTTCACGCCGGCCGCGCGCACCGCGGCCATGGTGACCTCGTTCACGTCGCTGCCCCAGTAGTCGAACATCAGCAGCACCTCGACGCCGGCCTTCGCGCGCTCCATCAGCGCCTCGAGGAAGCGCCGGCCGGTGCCGTCTTCGCGCAGGATGTACGTCTCGAGCGTGATGGTGCTCCTGGCCTGCGCGATGGCCGCCAGCATCGCGGGGTACGCCTGCAGCCCGTCTTTGAGCAGCGAGACGCGGTTGGGCCCCACGCGGGCGTCGGCGTACGGCGTGCGATCGATGGCGCCGTTCACGCCGTCACCGGGAAGTGGAGCCGCGCGTACACCCCGCCGCGCGCGACGAGCTCGTCGTGGCGACCCTCTTCGGCGACCTGGCCCTGGTCGAGCACCACGATGCGATCGGCGTGGCGCACGGTCGACAGGCGATGCGCGATGACCAGCGTGGTGCGGCCCTTCATCAACTCCTCGAGGCCGGCCTGCACCTCGCGCTCGGTGTCGGCATCGAGCGCGCTCGTCGGCTCGTCGAGGATCAGCAGCGACGGTTCCTTCAAGAACGCGCGCGCGATCGCCAGCCGCTGCCGCTGACCGCCCGACAGCCGCCCGCCGCGCTCACCCACGTCTTCCTCGAGCTGCGCGGGGAAGCCCTTCACGAAGTCGGCGGCGTGCGCGCGCTCGAGCGCGGTCCACAGTTGGGCGTCGGTCGCGTCGGCCTTGCCCAGCCGCAGGTTCTCGCGAATCGAGCCCGAGAGGAGCACTGGCTCCTGCGGCACCCACGCCAGCTGCGCACGCACGCTCGCGCGTGAGAGTTGGTCGAGCTTCACGCCGTCCCACGTCACCTCGCCGCCGCTCAGCCGGGCGTGCCCGAGCAGCAACGCCACCGCGCTCGACTTGCCCGCGCCCGACGGTCCCACCAGCGCGACGTGCTCGCCGGCGCGCACCTCGAAGCTCACGCCGCGCAACGCCTCGCGCCCGTCGGCCCACGTCAGCCGCGCGTTCGAGAAGACGAGTCCCTTCGACAGCGGGGTCGCGAGCTGGCCGGCATCGGCTTCGAGCGGCGCGTCGAGCACTTCGAACAAGCGTCCCGCCGCCGCGGCGCCGAGCGAGAGCTGGCTGGCGGTCTGCGAGAGCGACTTCACCGGCTGGTAGAGGAAGAGCGCCGAGGCGAGAAAGCTCACCAGCCGCCCCGCGAAGTCAGGGTCGGCCTGCACCAGGCGCACCCCGATGGCGACCGCGGCCGCGACGCCGAGCACGCCGAGGAACTCGGTGGTCGGGCTGAACGCGCCGCGCACGAAGAGCGAGCGCTTCATCTCGTCGAGGTAGCGGCGCTGCTCCTGGTCGAAGCGCTCGAGCGCGCGCGCCTCGCCGCGGTACGCCTGCACCACCGGGAGGTTGGCCACGTTCTCCGCGAGCTGCAGCGTCAGCTGGCCCACCGAGGCCTGCGAGCGCTGCGCCGACTTCCGCGCGCTGCGGGCGAAGCGCGACACGGGAATGATGGTGCCGGGCAGGACCACGAACGTCACCAGGAACAGCCGCCAGTCGGTGACGAGGCACACGCCCAGCAGCGCCAGCACCTGCAGCGAGTCGCGCGTCAGGCTGGTGAGAGCCGCGGCGGCCGAGAACTCCAGCTGCCCCACGTCAGAGGTGAAGCGCGAGAGCAGCTCACCCGAGTGCCGCTGCTCGAACCAGCGCGGCGGCAGCGCCAGCAGGTGCCCGTACAGCTCGCGCCGCAGCGAGGTGAGCACGCCCTGCGCGGCCTTGCCGGTCAGCCCGGAATGCACGTACGACGAGAGCGCCTTCACCGCCGACGCCGCGATGATCAGCAGCGGAATGGTGACCGTCAGCCCGGAGCCGGTGAAGGTGAACGGCCCCCAGGTCACCGCCTGGTCCGTCAACAGCGCGCGCAGGCCCGGTCCCACCAGCGACGCCCACGCCGCGCCCGCCAGCGCCGCCAGCAGAGAAGCGACGACCGCGCCAGCCAGCACCCCGCTGAAGGGCCGGGCACGTCGAAGGACTCTCGACCAGCTGGCTGAGGGCGTCGATTGCATTCGAGTCAGGCTGCGTTAGATGGCGGTGCGCCGCCATGTCATCGAAGCGTGACTACTACGAAGTGCTGGGTGTCGAGCGAAACGCTGACGGCGACGCGTTGAAGAAGGCCTTCCGCAAGCTGGCCATGCAGCACCACCCCGACCGCAACCCGGGCGACAAGGAAGCCGAAGACAAGTTCAAGGAAGCGTCGGAGGCGTACGAGGTGCTGTCTGACCCCGATCGCCGCGCGCGCTTCGATCGCTTCGGGCACCAGGGCGTCGAGGGCTTCGGCGGCAGCGGCTTCAACAGCGCCAACATCAACGACATCTTCGGGGAGATCTTCGGCGACATCTTCGGGGGCGGCCGCCGTCGTGGCGCGCGCAACCGCGGCGCCGACCTCCGCTACAACCTCGAGCTCGCGTTCGAAGAGGCCGCGTTCGGCACCGAGGTGAACGTCAAGATTCCGAGGCCCAAGCGCTGCGAGTCCTGCGAGGGCACCGGCAGCAAGAGCAAGCAGCACCGCACGTGCCCCACCTGCGGCGGCGCCGGCGAAGTGCGCTTCACGCAGGGCTTCTTCGCGGTCGCGCGCACGTGCAACCAGTGTGGTGGCTCCGGGCAGGTGGTGTCTGACCCCTGCAAGGACTGCCGCGGCCAGGGCAAGGTCGAGTCGGTCAGCGAGCTGTCGGTGAAGATCCCCGGCGGCGTCGACACCGGCACGCGCGTGCGGCTGGCGGGCGAGGGTGAGCCGGGCGAACACGGCGGGCCCCCTGGAGATCTCTACGTCGTCGTGCACGTGCGCGAGCACCCGCTCTTCCACCGCGAGGAATACGAGGTCTTCTGCGAGGTGCCGATCAGCTTCGTGCAGGCCACGCTCGGCGCGCAGCTCGAGGTGCCCACCCTCGACGGCATGGTGAAGATGAAGGTGCCCGAGGGCACGCAGAGCGGGAAGGTCTTCCGCGTGAAGGGGAAGGGCATTCCCCACTTGAACGGCAGCGATCGCGGCGACCAGCACGTGCGCGTGGTCGTCGAGACGCCGCAGAACCTCTCGAGCAAGCAGCGCGAGCTGCTGATGAAGTTCGCCGAGGCCTCGGGTGAAGACGTCAACCCGCAGAGCAAGAGCTTCTTCGAGAAGGTGAAGGACCTGGTCACCAAGAAGTGACTCGTTCCTGGAAATCGGAGTTCAGCCGTTTTCTCGGCGCTGCTCCGGGTCGCCTCCACTTCGCCGCGCACAGCCACCACCTCTGGCCCGACGTCAGCTTCGAGGCGCACCAGCAGGCGTGGCTCGACGCGGCCCGCCTCGCCGACGACAAGTGGGACCACGTCTTCGGTGAGGTGATGCCCGCCGCCGCGAAGCACGTCGCGACCGAGCTGCACCTGCCTGACGCGCGCTCCATCGCGTTCGCGCCGAACACGCACGAGTTCGTGCTGCGGCTGCTCTCGTGTCTCCCCGAGCGGCCCACCCTCGTCACCAGCGACTCGGAGTTCCATTCCTTCGAGCGCCAGACCCGACGCCTGGAGGAAGAGGGCGCGCGCGTGGTGCGGGTGCCGAGTGAGCCGTTCGCCACGTTTCCCGAGCGGCTCGTCGCCGCGGCGAAGCAGGGCGCTGACCTGGTGTTCTTCAGCCAGGTGTTCTTCAACTCCGGCGCAGTCGTCGAGGGGCTCGCGGGCCTCATCAACGCGCTGCCCGAGCGCACCATGGCGGTCGTCGACGGGTACCACGGGTTCTGCGCGGTGCCGACCGACCTCTCGGCGCTCGCCTCGCGCGCGTTCTACGTGGCCGGTGGCTACAAGTACGCGATGACGGGGGAGGGCGCGTGCTTCCTCCACGTGCCGGCGTGGGCCGATTCGCTTCGCCCGCGCAACACCGGTTGGTTCGCCGCGTTCGGTGCGCTCGAAGAGAAGGTGGCCGGGCGGGTGGGGTACGCGGCGGGTGGCGGGCGCTTCCTCGGCGCGACGTTCGACCCGAGCGCGCTCTACCGCTTCAACGCCATCATGGCGTGGCGCCAGCGCGTCGGGCTCACCACCGCCGCCACACGCGCGCACGCTCACGCCTTGCAGGAGCAATTCGTCGCGCAGCTGCCGAAGGGGAAGCTGGCGGCGGGGCAGCTCGTGGTGCCCGTCACCGACTCGCGCCGCGGCCAGTTCCTCACCTTCCGTACGCCTGAGGCGCGCACGCTGTCGGCCGCGCTCAAGGGCAAGCACGTCATCACCGACGCGCGTGACGACCGGCTGCGGTTCGGCTTCGGGCCCTACGTCGATGCCGATGACGTCGGCGCGGTGGCGTCGATCCTCAGCGCGCTCTCGTAGCCTCGTCGCTCAGTGACAGTCGACGACCAGCTGCGCCTGGGCACCCATCACCGCGCGGTCGCACGCCGTGGCATGCAGCACCATCTCGCCGCGATCGCGGTTGAGCCATTCCCACCCCATCACGCCCTCGGGCACCACCTGGCCGTCGAGCCGCAGGGTGAAGGTGTCGTTGATCGACAGCCCGGTGACGAGGAAGGTGCAGCGCGTGAGCTGCGCGGTGATACGCGAGAAGGCGTCGGTCAGCTCGGCCTGGCTGGTCGCCGAGTAGAACTTCGCGCCGGTGCCCATGCGCGGCACGCCGCCGGCGACCGCCATCGCGTCGAGCGTCGAGCTGAACATGTTGAGGCTCGAGCCCAGGCCGATGACGTAGGTCGGCAGCTTCTGGTTGTTGAAGAGGTTGCTGAGCGTGGTGGTGGTGCGGCGATCGTCGAGGCAGAGCGTCACGCCATCGCAGTTGGGGTCGAAGAGCGGCGCCGCCGTGCAGGTGCACGTGTTCGGGTCGAGGAACTCGTTGCAGTTCGGCGCGCCGTCGGTGGCGAGCACCAGCGCGCGGGCCGAGCTCGCGGTCGGAATCGTCAGCACGTGGGCGGCGGCGGTGGTGAGCGCGTCAGACGTCGGCGTGCCGCCCAGCGGGCCCGAGGTGAGGAAGGCCGAGAGCAGCGCCTGCGCGTTGTTGAGCCGCGGCGTCAGGTCGACGTTGGTCGCCACCGTGCAGCTCTCGCCAGGCACCGGGTAGAACAGCGCGCCCATCGCGATCTTCTGGTTGAGGCCGGGGAGCACGGCGCCGAGGCTCCGCTGCAGCACGTCCCACCGCGCGTTGCCGAAGCCCGCGTCGTCGTGGCCGTCGAGGTCCTCGTCCATCGAGCCGCTGCGATCGAGCACGAACATCACCGTCGGCACCGCGGGCACCAACGGCACGATGCGGTTCATGCAACCGGCGTCGGTCCACCCCGCGTCGTGCGGCAACGGCCCCGCGTCACGCCCGGCATCGACCGACGCGTCCGGCGGGAAGACCGAGTAGCGCACCACCTCGGTGCGGCCACACGCCGCGGTCGCCAGCGTGAACGCCGACGCCACCACGAAGACCGCCAACCAGGGGGAGGGGTGCCGCACCCCGAAGACCTCAGCCCGTCACGGGCTGCGGCGCAAGTTGCCCACCCTTCAAACCGGCACCAGGCGCGCCCGACTCCTGCTCGCCGCGGCCCAGGGCCTTGAGCAGCCGCACGTGCGAGGCGACCGCGCCGAGGAAGGTGGGGTTCGCGTGGTACGGCACGCCGTGTTTCTTCGCGACGGCTTCCACCAGCGGTGCAATCGCCGGGTAGTGGATGTGGCAGATGCGCGGGAAGAGGTGGTGCTCGACCTGGTGGTTGAGGCCGCCGGTGAAGAACGTCGCCACCGCGCTGCCGGGCGCGAAGTTCGCGGTCGTCTTCAGCTGGTGCGTGACGAAGTCGTCGTCGAAGCGGCCGTCGTGCGGCGTGGGGAACGCCGGGCCCTCGACCACGTGCGCCATCTGGAACACCACGGCGGCCGAGAAGCCGGTGACCGCGAGCATCAGCGCGTAGCCGATCAACACCTGCCACCACGCCCACGGGCTGAAGAGCATCGGCACGCCGAGCCACAGCGCGAAGTGCAGCACCTTGCCCGCGATGACGTCGATCACGTCACGCCGCGTCGTCGCCGGGCCGCGCTCGACGAGCTGCACGAAGTCCTTCTTGAAGACCCAGACCACCATCGTCAGCGTGTAGAGCACCCACGCATAGATGTGCTGGAAGCGGTGCAGGTAGCCGCGCCGCTGGTGCCGGTAGAAGTGCAGGTAGAAGCCCGGCTCGAGGTCGTGATCGGTGCCCGGCACGTTGGTGTACGTGTGGTGCACCACGTTGTGCGCCCAGTTCCACATGCGCGAGCTGGCGCCCATCACGTCGAAGCTCCGCGCGAAGAGCGCGTTGACCCACGACTTCGACGAGAGCGAGCCGTGGATCGCGTCGTGGCCCACGTTGAAGCCGACCTGCGCGATGCCGAAGCCGGCGGAGAGGGAGAGGATGACGCCGAGCCACGCCGGCATCGGCACCAGCACCAGCACCGCGAGCGCCGCGAAGGTCGAGCCCAACCAGACCGCCGCCTTGATCCACAGCGCGGTCGTGGCGTGACGGCTGTGCGTCTCGAAGTAGCCGTCGATGGTCTGCTGCAGCTCCTTCTTGAACGGCGAGTCAGTCGTCGTGAAGCGAGCAGGGGCTGAAACGGGGGTGACGGTCGAGGTGGCAGCGCTCATGCACTGCCCAAAGTACGGCCGGGTTCGTCATCGCTTGGCCACGGCTGACAAACATTCTCGTGGGTCTGGTGCCGCGGTGCGTCTCAACGTGGCCGCAGGGAGAAGTGCTGCTATGTGCGTGCACATGATGCGTTCGTCGTTGCTGGTGGTGCTGGCGCTGGCCGTTCTGACGGGTTGCCCGAAGAACACCGGGGGCACCGGGACCGGCGGAGGGCCGAAGGTCGACGCGAAGAAGGACCCCGCGGCTGATCAGGCCCTCGAGAAGGCCATCACCGTCGCCGACTCGAAGAACCGCAAGGAAGGCATCGAGGCGTTGCTCCTCGTGCGCAAGTCGTACCCGGAGACCACCGCCGGGCAAGACGCGCTCTACCGCGCGGGCGTGCTGGCGTTCGAAGAGGGTGACTACGCGCTGGCCCGCAAGACGCTCGGCGAGCTGCTCTTCGAAAACCCGCTGCACCCGCAGGCCACCGACGCGCGCCTCAAGTCGGGCCTGGCGGCGACCGAGCTGAAGGCCTACCGCGACGCGTTCCAGATCTTGTCGACGCTGGTCGACCGGCTCGAGGGCGAAGACAAGAAGCTCGCCGAGGCCGCGCTCGCCAAGGCCGCCGCCGGGAGTCAGCAATATGGTGAGGCGCTGCGCGCGGCGCTGAAGGCCGCCGACACCGCGTCGGGCCCCGAAGAGACGAAGAAGGCGCTCGCGTCGCTCGAGGAGGTCATCGAGACCCGCACCACCTTCCTCGCCATCGCCGAGGCGTGGAACGAGCTGCCGAAGTCGCACCCCGCGTGGCCGCTCGTCACCTTCAAGATGGCGCGCGTCTACTACCACCTGCGCGACTGGCAGCGGCTCGACGAGACCTTGAAGTCGCTGGTGCAGAACTCGCCTGATTCTCCGTGGGCGGCCGAGGGCAAGGCGCTGCTCGAGCGGCTCGCGCGCCGGGCGCAGGTCAAGCCGCACGCCGTGGGCGCGGTGCTGCCGATGAGCGGCAAGTACAAGGCGTTCGGCGAGACCACCATGCGCGGGCTGCAGCTCGCGCTGAAGGGCAGCGACGTCGAGCTCATCGTGAAGGACAGCCAGGGCGACCCCACGCTCACCGCGAAGCTCGTCGAGCAGCTCGCGTTCGACGAGGGCGTCATCGCCATCATCGGGCCGCTGTTGTCCGACGATGCGCGGCGCGCGGCGCTGGTGGCCGAGGAGCTCCAGGTGCCGCTGATCACCATGTCGCGCGCGGAAGGCCTCACCGAGATCGGCCCGCACGTGTTCCGCACCATGGTCACCAACCAGCAGCAGGCCGAGGCGCTGGCCGACTACGCGATGACCACGCTCGGCTACAAGACGTTCGCCATCCTCCACCCCAACACCTCGTTCGGCGTCGAGCTCTCGAACGAGTTCTGGGACGCCATCGAGAAGCGCGGCGGGCAGATCAAGGGCATCGAGGCCTACAACCACGATCAGAAGACGTTCACCGAGGAAGCCAAGCGCCTCGCCGGCCGCTACTACCTGGAAGATCGCGCCGACTATTACGAGAAGATGCGCGAGATCCGCGAGGGCACGCAGGACGAGTTCCGCCGCCGCAAGGCCATCGAGAAGATGAAGTCGGCGCTCGAGCCGGTCATCGACTTCGAGGCGATGCTCATCCCCGACTCGTGGCAGCAGGTCTCGCTCGTCGCGCCCGCGCTCGCCGTCGAAGACATCATCACCAACGCCTGCGACAAGAAGGACCTCGAGCGCATCCAGAAGACGACCGGCAAGGACAAGCTGAAGACCGTCACGCTGCTCGGGCCCTCGACGTGGTCGTCGCCCAAGGGCGCCAGCGGAGATCCCCAGCTCGTCGAGCGCGGCGGCAAGTACGTGCTGTGCAGCGTGTACGTCGAGGCGTTCTACGAGCAGAGCGATCGCCCCTCGACCAAGGCCTTCGTGAGCGCCTTCCGCGAGACGCACCACGACGCGACCATCACGCTGCTCGACGCCGTCGGCTACGACACCGGCGCGGTGGTGCGCTCGATCATCGAGAAGGGCTCGCCCACCTCGCGCGCGGCGTTCCGCGAAGCGCTGCAGCACCTCAAGGACTTCCAGGGCGCGACCGGCTCGCTCACCATGGACGACCTCCGCGAGACGCGCCGCCAGCTCTACATGCTGAACATCACGCCCAAGGGGGTGAAGGAAGTCACCCCCAAGCGGCCTGAGGGGTGATGCGGTCGCTCGCGCTCGCCGCGCTGTGGTGCCTCACGGGCTGCGCGGGACTCCCGGTCAACCCGGCCGACAAGCTCGCCGCGCTCGCCGCTGATCCCCACGCGCACCTGTCGGGGCCCGTCGTCGCGCTGGGGCCCGCACGCGTGCTCAACCGCGAAGACTTCATCTACGACGCCAAGCTCTCGCCCGACGCGAAGCTCGTCGCGCTCTCGCGCCTGGGCTTGAAGGAGTTCCACCTCGCGATCCACGACTTGCGCGAGCCGAAGCCCCGCAGCGACCAGGCGCTCAACGCCTACGAGTTCGACGTCGACACGGTGGAGTTCTCTCCCGACGGCCAGCACGTCGCCGCCGTCTCGCGCGACGGATCCCTGCGCATCAGCTCGGCCCTCACCGGCACGCCCGAGGCCGCGTGGCTCACCGAGGAACCGCTGGTGTCGGTCGCGTGGGCGCCCGATGGGCAGCTGCTCGCGCTCGGCAGCGCGAAGGGCCTGGTGACGCTCGTTTCCTTCCCGACCCTGTCGCACGTCGCTGAGCTGCGCGCTCACGCCGACGAGGTGCGCGCGCTCGCCTTCACGCCGGCCGGGGAGTTGGTGAGCGGCGGGTGGGACAAGCGCGTGGTGCTCTTCTCGGTGGTGCCACTCGCCTCGCCCGGCAAGGACGTGCGCACCCACGTCACGCGCAACCGCGGAGTGACCTCGGTGCGGGCGGTGGTCGAGGCCCGTGCGTCGGCGTCGTTCGCGCTCGACGCGCGTTCGCCGGTGAACCTGGTTCGCGCGTCGCTCGCGCAGGCCGCCGGGCTCGACGTGCAGGGCCTGGGCGAGACCGTCACCGTGCCGACCGCGCTCGGCGCGCAGCTGGCGAAGCTTGCCCGCGGCCGCGCGCTGTCGCTCAAGGGGCTCACCTTCGAGGGAGTCGATCTCGTGGTGTGCGACGTGTGCGTGCCGCCTGACGTCGACGGCGTGCTCGGCGCGCCGTGGTTCGATCGCGCGCAGGTGGTCTTCGATGACGCGACGGCCGAGGCCGTGGTCAGCGCGCGCGAGGGCGCGACGGGTGTCAGCCTCTCGGCGGTGCGCTCGCTGGCGAAGCTGCGCGACTTCACGTTCGCGGGCGCGGTGAACGATCTCTCGCTCGACGCGACTGGCACGCGCGCGGCGCTCGCGCTCTCCGAGACGAAGGCCGAACGCACCAAGGCCATCTACGACCGCGAGAAGCGAGGCGAAGTCGAGCCGCTGCGGGAATGGGACTGCGCGGTGCTCGTCGAGCTCTCGAGCGGGAAGCTGCTGCAGAAGCAGGGCGGGCACCACGGCGTGGTGGCGACCGCCGCGGTGAGCCCCGACGGTCAGACGCTCGCCAGCGGCGGGTGGGATCATCGCGTCGTCGTGCACGGCGAGCGAGAGCTGGTCGACGACTCGTTCGGGCTGTCGATTCGGCGCGTGCGCTTCTCGCGCGATGGGCGGTGGTTGCTCATCGGCGCGTGGTCACCGGCCAATCCGCTCGGGGATCACCAGAGCGACCCCGCGGCGGTGTTGCACGAGGTCATCTACCGCTGAGCGCTGGAGTAACCCGTCGAAGCGCCAACCCGGGGTTCTCCTCATCACCCCAACCCTCTCCTCCTCGGGAGGAGAGGGAGCTGAAGGTCAGGCGCCGAGAACGACCCGTCGCGCACGCGGCGTCACCGCCGCCATCGCGATCGGCGTCACGCCCCCAGCCGCCCGCCGCGAAGTCGCCTCGTGCTCGAGCAGCCAGCGCTTCAACTCGAGCCCACCCGACCACGCAGTCAGCGAGCCGTCAGCGCCGAGCACCCGGTGACACGGCACGACGAGCAGCAGCTGGTTGCGCGCCACCGCCGCGCTGACCGACCGCGTCGACGACACGCCCACGTGCTGCGCGAGGCCGGCCGCGGTGGTGGTGGCCCCGACGGGAATCTCGCCCAGCGCGTCCCACACCCGCTGCTGCAGGCGCGAGCCCGGCGCGCGCACCGGCACCGTGAACTTCGTCAAACGCCCCGCGAAGTAGGCGATGAGCTGATCGCGCACCCCGGCGAACCACGCGTCGTCGCGCCGCCAGCCCTCGGTCGAGGGGATCGCGCGGTGGCTTTCCGGGTACACCCCGGTCAGCGCCTCGCCATCGCTCACGAGCAGCCAGCTCCCGACGGGCGAGTGGCTGCGCGACCAGGTGGTGACGAACGACATGGGCGCAAAAGATCCCAAACTCAGGGCACGTTCAAGAAGATGCTGGCGGCGGGCACCCCTCGCTGTCCGAGCAGGGTGGTGACGTCGGCAATCATGCCCTCGTGCCCACACAGGAACGCGCGCGCACTGGTTGAAACGGCAGGCAGGTGGTCCTGCACGCGGCCGCGCTTGCCCTGCCAGCCCGGCTCGCCCGCGAAGAGCACCGGCTCGACCGTGATGCCGGCCTTCCGCACTTCGGCGAACCGCTCGTGCCACGCGAGGTCGGCCGCGGTGTTGCTGCCCCACAGCGCGTGCACCTGCGCGAAGCGGTCGCGCCTCGGGAGAATGGACTGAATCACCGACCACAGCGGCGCGAAGCCGGTGCCGGTGCCCACCAGCAACAGGTCGGACCCCACCGAGTGCTCGAGCGGAAACCCCGGCCCCTCGGGCGGGCTCACCTCGACCTGCGCGCCGGGCGCGAGCTTCGCCCACTCGGTGGCCGTGCCGCCCGACGCCTTGACCAGGTACTCGAAGCGCCGCGAGCCGGGCGCCGAGGCGATGGCGAAGTACGCGTCATCTCCGCTCGCCACGCGCACGCGGTGGTACTGTCCGGGCGCGTGAAAAGCAGCGGCCAGTCGTTCCGAGACGTCGAGCGTGAGCAGGTGGAGCCCGGGAGACACCCGGTGGTTGCGGTGCAGGGTCGCTGCTTCCCAGCTCGGCATGCTGCTCGTGCTGCTCGACGACATGGTGCGGTGCTCGTACACCAACTTCTGGCCCGGGGAACACCGTGCGCGCGTTGAAGACGCTCATCAAGTTGACGCTGTGGCTGACGCTGATCTCCGCCGTGGCCTTCGGCATCGTCGCGCCGTCGATCTACATGTACACGGCAGCGAACCTGCCCAACCAGATCGAGAGCGAAGCCGACGTCGAGATGCACCTGCGGCAGTCGATCGAGAGCGAGCGCCAGTCGGTGCAGTCGGCGCGCCCCGCCAACGAGCGCGAGAGCGTGAAGTGGCCGCGGCCCGACTTCTCGACCATTCCCAAGCACTTCATCGCGCTCTTCATCACCGCCACCGGCTGCCCCGACTACTTCCGCAGCCCGCGCGAAGAGGGCTGGCCGTGGAACAAGCGGCTCATCGCCAGCGCGAGCAACAAGATCCTCGACGGTGACGGCGCGTGCGAGCTCATCTACGCGCGCCAGCTCGCCGAGCGCCTCGGCATGAAGACCGACATGCAGAAGCTGGTGGGCGCCGATCGCATTCACCGCTTCCTCCAGAAGGATCAGCTGGTCTCGTTCACGCTGCACTCGATGTGGTTCGACCAGGGCGTGATCGGCATCGAGAAGGCGTCGGAAGTGGTGATGGCCAAGCCCCTCAACCAGCTCACGCTCGCCGAGATGACCGAGCTGCAGCTCGCCGTGCCGCCGTGGGGCTACTGGGAAGACATTCGCAACTGCCGCAACGCCGCGCTGCTGAAGGAGGCGCGCGACACGCTGCTCAACCAGCTCGCCGAGATCGGCCACATCAGCGACGAGATGGCGCGCTCGGCCACCAGCCAGCCGGTGCGCTGCCTGCAGATCAAGCGCTAGTCAGCCAGCACGGGCGGCGGGCGTCTGGCCTGCCGTCATGTCCGCGCACCTCCACACCTCGTTCGAGAAGGCCGGCCTCCCGCTGGAGGTGCTCGATCGTCCCCTCTTCCGCGGCCAGGGGGCGGGCGACATTGTGCAGATCGACGTCGCGCGCGCGCGCGGGGAGCGCTTCCGCATCTTCACCGGTGCCAGCGACAACCGCGTGCAGGTCGCGAACGTCGATCGCGCGCTGCGCCAGCTGGTGCTGATGGTGCACGAGCCCCGCCGCCGCTTCGAGACCTTCGTGAGCAACTTCCGCCGGCGCGAGCTGACCGCGCCCCCGAACGCGGTGCGCAAGGTGAAGACCGGCTGGTTCGTCGAGAACTTCACCGTCGACCGCAAGCGCCACTTCCTCGCCGGCATGGACGAGCAGCACCTCTTCATCGCGATGCTGCCCGCGCCCGCCACCACCGTGTGGTCGGCCCACGTGCTGCTCCGCCCCGAGGCGGTGCGCAACGCTGAGCGCGGCGCGTTCGAGAAGACCGTTCGCCAGGGCGAGTGGTTCTTCGTCTCGCTGGCTCCGCGCGAGCTGGCCGAGGTCGAGGCCGCGGCGAAGGGTTCGCTGTCGAAGGTGCGCCGTGACATCGGCATCGCCCAGGCCGCCGGCATCTTCCGCGGTGGCCGGCCGCACGTCGCCGACGAGGTGCTCGTGCTACAGGCGGTGTCGGGCGTCGGCGCGGCGGCGAACACCCGCGTCTACGTGCGCGGGCGCGTGCGTCACCCCGACCACGCGACGGTCGAGCTGCGACCGTGGCGTCGCGCGATCGTCAACACCGAGTCGTTCGAGCAGCCGCAGGGCATCGGCTTCGTCGATTGAGCCTGCGCGCCGTTCGTGGAGCGGCGGACGGGCGTGGGTGGGCCTTCTCTCGAGGGACGAGGCCTGCCCACGCCCGGACCCCGGCGCGGTCGCCCGTGCTCAGTCGAGCGCGAAGAAGTTGCGAATGCGCGACAGCAGCTGGTTCGCCTCGCGCTCGGCCCGCTCGCGCGCGGCGTCGGCGCTCAGCCCTTCCTTCGCGGCCTGCAACGTCACCTTGCGCTCGGCCAGCAGCTTGGCCATGTGCTCGGCGATGCCGGGCCGCTGGTCCATCAGCGTCTGCACGGCGACCTTGTCGAGGCGGAAGCACTCGACCTCGCTCGAGGCGATGACGGTCGCGCTGCGCAGCTCGCCGGTGAGCAGCGACATCTCGCCGAAGAAGCAGGGGCCCCTGATGTGCGCCAGCTCGCGCTCGTGTTCGCCGTCGGTGACGCGCACGTCGGCTTCTCCGTCTTCGACGAGATAGAGCCAGTGCGCCTCGGACCCCTGGCGCGTCATCACCTCGCCCCGGGCGAACGGCGCGTACTTCATGTGCCGCGCGAGCTCGGCGCGCTCGTCGTCCGACAGGTCCTTGAAGAGGGAGATCTGCGAGAGCAGCGCCCGGCGCCGTGCGAGCTGCTTCTCGGTCTTGATGTCTTGCCGGTCTTTCGTCTCTTCGGTGACGAAGATGGCGTGCGCCGGGAGCGCGAGCGTCATGTCGGCGCGCTTGAGCGCGAAGTACACGCACGCGCGCACCTCGGAATCGGTCGGGTCGTCTACCGCGAGGTCGGTGAGGTGGTAGCGCACGGCGTACTTGCCGTAGCTGTCGGTCATGTCCATCAGCACGCAGGTCGGCGCCGGGTCGGCCGCGATGCGGTCGATCTTCGCCGCGCGCACCGCCGACTGCACCACGCTCACCACGTCGCCGGGCTGAAAGCGGAAGTCGACGTTGAAGTACACCCAGCGCCGCCACTGCGTCGGCTGGCCGGTGCGCCGCCCCAGGATCATCACGTTCGACTTGGTCATCACCGTGTTGGGGATGAGCACCGTTTCCCAGTTGCGGGTCTCGATCGCCGTGTGGCGCCAGCGCACCTCGACCACCTTGCCGGTCACGTCGCCCACGCGAATCCAGTCTCCGACGCTGATCGACGCGTCGACCTGCAGCGCGAGGCCGCCGGCGATGTTGCCGATCACGTCTTGCAGCGAGAAGCCGAGAATCGCGGTGAAGACCGCCGACGTCGCGATGAGGCCCGAGAGGTTGACGCCCGCGTGGCTCAACACCGCCACCGACGCGACCACCATCGAGACGCCCACCACCACGTCTTGCACGATGAGCGGCGTGTCGAGCCTGATGCGCGGCAGCACCACCGAGAACAAGACCGTCGACACCGCGCCGACCAGGCTCACGGCGCTCAACATCCACGTCAGGGTGCGAAACCCTTCGACGAAGGTCGTGCTGTCGTCACCCAGCGCGGCGGTCGTCACCAGGCCGGCCACGTGCACGCCGGTGAAGAACAACAGCGCCTTCATGCGCGCCTTGTGCACCGACACCAACTTGCCGAGCACGAAGGCCGTCGCCGTGGCGACCAGCACCCAGGGCGTGTACAGCCGCAGCGCTTCGCTGCCGAGGCGTTCGAAGAAATTCACGCGCACAACGTACGGCAATGTCGGCCCGCCCCGCGATCATTCTCGGGTTGTTTGGCGCGGCGGTTTGGTACGGTGCGCCCGTTCTGGTTGCGGGGGTGGGCCGGTTCTTCCAAAGGAGATCGCTGTGAAGATTGCACCGCGGGTTGCAGTGGTGGGGTTGGTTGCGTCGCTGGCGTTGATGGGGTGCCCGGCACCGTCTGGCATGGACGGCGGCACGGGCGGAGGTGGAACGGGCGGCGGCGCTGCGACCGGTGGCGGAACCACCGGCGGCGGCACCGGTGGCGGCACCACGGGCGGCGGCACCGGTGGCGGCACGACGGGCGGCGGCACGGCGACCGGCGGCGGCACCGCGACCGGTGGCGGCACCGCGACGGGCGGCGGCACGGCGACGGGCGGCGGCACGGCGACCGGTGGCGGCACGGCGACCGGCGGCGGCACCGCGACCGGTGGCGGCACGGCGACGGCGGCGGCACCGCGACCGGCGGCGGCACGGCGACCGGCGGTGGCGGCGGCGTCTGCGCGGGCGCGGGCTGCACCCCGGCCCTCCTCAAGGACATCGCGCTCGGTGATGACCCGTCTGCGTCGTCGAACCCGACCCTCATGACTCTGGCGGGCGCGAGCGGCGTCGCGACCACGCTGTACTTCGTCGCTACGCACGACATCGAAGGCGCCGGCATCTGGAAGACCGACGGCACGGCGGGCGGCACGCAGAAGGTGGCCAGCAAGTTCGTCAACCCGCTCACCGCCGCAGCCTTCAAGTCGATGTGCTGGGTCACCAACACGCTCTACTTCGCGCTCGACGACGGCCTGCACGGCACCGAGCTGTGGAAGACCGACGGCACGGCGGCGGGCACGGTCATGGTGCTCGATCTGGTGCCGGGCCCGAACCCGTCGAACCCGACCAGCCTCACTGCGGCCGGCGGCAAGCTCTTCTTCTCGGCGCTCGACCCGGTCGACAACAAGACCAAGCTCTTCGTCACCGACGGCACCGCGCTGGGCACCATCGCCCTGCCGGCCGAGCAGCCTTCGCAGATCACCGAGCTCAACGGCAACGTGGTCTTCCGTGCGCTGACCACGACCGCGCTGGTCATGCCTCTCTGGAAGAGCGACGGCACCGTCGCGGGCACCGCCGCGGTCGGCAAGCCGGCCCAGGCGCTCGCCGTCGGTGAGTCGTATTCCATCTCCGCGCT
Source organism: Myxococcaceae bacterium (assembly GCA_046351675.1). Classification (GTDB taxonomy): domain Bacteria; phylum Myxococcota; class Myxococcia; order Myxococcales; family Myxococcaceae; genus Archangium_A. The sequence goes on along the minus strand of JAXLYB010000001.1, from coordinate 949,585 downwards.
CTACTCGTACGGCGGCAAGGCCTACTTCGTGTTCGGCGTGCAGGGCACGGGCATCCTCGCGCCGACTTCTCAGCGCGCGATCTGGGTCACCGACGGCACCTCGGCCGGCACCATTCAGATCAAGAGCCCGCTCGTCAACAGCTCGCTGCTCGCGTTCGACTCCGTCGAATTCGAGGGCGTGGGCGCCAGCGTGTTCTTCACGGCCGGCACCGCCGCCGAAGGCAACGAGCTGTTCAAGACCAACGGCACCCTCGCAGGCACCGTGCTGGTCAAGGACACCGTGCCCGGCGCCACCGGTGGCGCGCCGCAGTACCTCACGGCGGTGAACAACATTCTCTATTTCAGCGGCCAGAGCGCGACCGACCGCGAGCTGTGGGTCAGCGATGGCACCACCGCCGGCACCGTGCAGGTCAAGAACATCAACCTCAGCGCGTCGTCGAGCCCTCGCAACCTCATCTCGGTCAACGGCCGCGTCGCGTTCGTTGCTGACGACGGCACGCACGGCTTCGAGCTGTGGGACAGCGATGGCACCGCAGCGAACACCCGCCTCCTCAAGGACGTGCTCAACGGCAACCCGGTGCCGCCCGCGATGCCCAGCGACTCGGCGATCACCAACATCGTCAACCTCGCTGGCCAGCTCATCTTCCCCGCGACCGACGGCATCAACGGCATCGAGCTGTGGCAGGCGACGGGCACGACGGTCAACCTCATCACCAACCTGATGACCAACCGCAAGGGCTCGCTGCCCGGCGGCTACGTCTCGTTCGCCGGCCGCGTGTTCTTCGCGGCGGGTGACTCTCCGAGCGGCGCCACCAGCAACCGGGAGCTCTGGTCGACCGACGGCACCACCGGCGGCACCCAGCTCTTCAAGGACATCAACGCCGGCACCGCCGACTCGAACCCGCAGTGGATGACGGTGTTCGGCAGCACGATGTACTTCGCCGCCACCGACGCCACGACCGGCACCGAGCTCTGGACCTCTGACGGCACCATGGCGGGCACCACCCAGCTCAAGGACATTCGCTCGGGCGCGATGGGGTCCAACCCGGCGCAGTTCATCCAGGTCGGCACCACCATCTTCTTCGTCGCCGACGACGGAACGAGCGGCAACGAGCTGTGGAAGACCGACGGCACCGCGGCCGGCACCGTGCGCGTGAAGGACATCAACCCGGGCGCGGCGGCTTCCAACCCGACCCAGATGATGGACTTTGGCGGCGTGCTGCTCTTCGTCGCGAAGGACGCGGCGGGCGGCAACGAGATCTGGAAGAGCGATGGCACCGACACCGGCACCGTGCGCGTGAAGGACATCTACCCGGGCACGATGGACTCGAACCCGCTGCAGCTGACGCTCTTCAACAGCGCCGTCTACTTCGCCGCCACCGACGCGGCGACGGGCACCGAGCTGTGGAAGACCGACGGTACCAGCGCCGGCACCACTCAGGTGCGTGACATCAACGCCGGCCTCCCGGGCAGCAACCCCTCGACGTTCACCATCTTCAACGGCGCGCTCTACTTCGTGGCCCTCACCGCCACGAACGGCAACGAGCTGTGGAAGACCGATGGCACCGCCGGCGGCACGGGCTTGCTCAAGGACATCAACCCCAACGCGGCTGACTCCAACCCGACGCAGTTCACCGTCTCGGGCACCAACCTGTTCTTCACCGCGACCACCGCCGCCAACGGCCTCGAGCTCTGGAAGACGCAGGGCCAGACCGCCGACACGCTGCTCGTGAAGGACATCCTCGCCACCGGCACCCAGTCGTCGAGCCCGTACTCGCTCATCGACAACGCCGGCACGCTCGTCTTCCTCGCCAACGACGGCACGACCGGCGTCGAGCTGTGGAAGAGCGACGGCACGGCGGGCGGCACCACCCAGGTGAAGGACATCTGGACCGGCGATTGGACCGGCGGCGTGCTGCTGGTGAAGGTGCCGGGGGCGACCAAGATCCTCGCCGTGGCCAGCGATTCGCTCGCGGGCTTCGAGCTGTGGAAGACCGACGGCACCAGCGGGGGCACGACGATGTTCAACAACTTCGCCGCCGGGGCGCAGAGCTCGTCGATCACCGGCTTCACGTCGGTCGCCAACCGCGTCTTCCTGACCGTTGATGATGGCGTCACCGGCAGCGAGCCGTGGACGTTCCTGCTCAGCGCGCTGCAGTAAGCGGCTCGCGACAGCACCGCAGTGCCCGTCACCTTCCCCTGCTCGCGCGGGGGGAGGTGATGTGCTTTTCGGGGCCGCTTCAGCGTGGCCGCGCCCGCCCCGGCCCGAACGCGCGCAAGAAGGCGTCGACGTGCGTCTCGAGCATCACCGGCACGTCGAGCGGGCGGCACTGTGCTCCCTGCAGGCTGTCCTGGTGGAGCAGGCCCAGCACCACCGGTGACAGCAACATCAGCGCCGCGTGGCGGGTGTCGCCCACCACCAGCTCCCGCCGATCTTCGTGCTGGCGCAGCAGCGCTTCACCGGTCTGCAGCAGCGGCTCGAGCACGTGCAGCACGAAACTCGGGCCCAGCGGCTTGTTGCCCAGGCCGACCGCCAGCGACGAGGCGTACATCTTGCCCACGCCGTAGCGGCTCCACGCCATGTTGAGCCCACCCACGAAGCGCAACAGCGAGGCGCGCACGTCGCCGATGATCGGCTCGGACGCGCGCGCGAGGTACGGAGCGGCGTCGGTGCGCAGGCTTTCCATCACCGCCTTGAGCAGGCCCTCGCGGTCGACGAAGTAGTGGCGCAGCGTCGCCACCGAGGTGCCCGCGTGTTCTGCGATGTCGCGCAGCGACGCGTTCGGGCCCGGCTCGCGCTGGAGCGCTTCGGCCGCCTTGCGCGCCAGGCGCTGGCGTTCCTCGTCGTACCCTGCGTTGCGGCTGCCTCGCGTGCGTGCCATGAAAATTAAGTAGCACCGTCGTGCTACGCAAACAACCAATTCGGAACAGGAAGGCTTGCGCACGGCTGCGAACGGCGTAATTCAATGTTCAACCGTGCTACGAAAAACACAGATGCTGGTGCTGGCGTGGGCAGGGGTGGCGGGGGCGCAGCCGCTCTCGGCGTTCCTCGACGCCTCGGTGCAGGGCAACGTCGACGGGCGGGTGAGCGCGACCGAGGCCGCCCGCGCCTCGGCGAGCTTCGGCCAGGCGTGGGGCGCGCTGCTCCCGGCCTTGAGCGCCAACGGAGGGTGGACCCACAACCAGTACGACGCGCAGATTTCGCTGCCGCAGAGCGACGGCACCACGAAGACCATCACCATCGTGCCGAAGGACCAGCTCGACGCGACCCTGAAGGCCGAGCTGCCGCTGATCGACGCCACGAAGTGGGCGCAGGTCTCCGCGGCGAGCGCGGCGCGTGACGCGGCGGAGCAGCGGGTCGGGGCCACGCGCGCGAGCGTGCAGCGGCAGGTGGTGGCCGCCTTCTACGGCTGGGTGGCGGCGCGCCAGACGCTCGAGTCGGCGCGGCGCTCGCTCGCGGTGAGCGAGGCGCAGGTCGAGTTTCGCCGCTCGCGCCAGGCCGCGGGCGTCGGCAGCGAGCTCGATCTCACCCGCGCCTCGGCGGAGGTCGAGCGCAACCACCAGCTGGTGGCGGCCGCCGGCGCGTTGCTCGCCAACCGCGCCCGCACCCTCGAGACGCTGACCGGCCTGGCTCCGAAGGAAGCGCCCGCCGCCGTCGCCGATGACGGGCACCCGCCGCCCGACCTCGCGCAGCTCGAGAGCCGGCTGGGGCTGCTGCCTTCCGTCGCCGCCGCCGAGAGCGACGCCACGGCCGCCGGTCGCACGCAGCTCGCCGCCACGCTCGCGCTCGTGCCGACGGTGAACGCCCAGTTCACCCAGCGCTTCACCAACGCCACCGGCTTCCAGAACGCCAGCGCGCAGGCCAGCGGCGGCGTCACCTTCTCGTGGCGGCTCGACCTGGTGGGCGTCAACGCCCTGCGCGTGCAGGCCGCCAACCAGGACCTCGCGGTGCTCAACGCCGAGCGCGCGCGGCGGGCGGCGGCCGACCAGCTCCACGCCGACTGGCAGAACCTCGAGGCCGCGCTCATCAAGGCGAAGGCCGCCGGCGCGCAGGTCACCGCGGCGCGCCGCGCCACCGAGCTGACCGCCGAGCGCAACGGCGCGGGCGTCGCCACCCAGCTCGACGTGATCCAGGCCGAGCGCGACCTGTTCGCCGCCGAGGTCTCGCAGGTCGAGGCGGCCGCCGAGCTCGCCACCGCCCGCGCGCAGCTCAACCTGTCGGCCGGCCTGCCCCTGGAGGCGACGCCATGACGACCCCCATCGCCCAGCCGCTGCGCGGCCGCGCGAGCTTCGCCGCCCGCGCGCGCACCATGGGCGCCATCGGCGTGCGCATGATGTTCCACGATCGCTTGAAGCTCGCCGGCACGCTCTTCGGCGTCGTCTTCGCGGTGGTGCTCGGGAACTTCCAGGTCGGCACCTTCATGGCGCTGCTCTTCAAGAACCGCATGTTCGTCGAGAACGCCAAGGCCGACGTGTGGATCACGCCGCCCGGCACGCGCCAGTTCCAGGCGGGCACGCCGCTCACCGACGAGCACTTGAACCGCGCGCGCGCCACCGGGGGCGTGGCGTGGGCCGAGCCGCTCCTGCTCCAGGCCGCGCAGCTCGAGCTGCCCACTGGCGGCAGCGAGCCGGTGTCGCTGGTCGGCACGCGCGCGCCGCGCTTCGCCGGCGGCCCGTGGAACGTGGTGGCCGGCTCGCAGGCGGCGCTGTCGCAGCCCAACGCGGTCATCTTCGAAGACGCCGAGCGCGAGAAGTTCGGTGGGCTCAACCTCGGCTCGGTGCGCGAGCTGTCGGGTCACAAGGTGCAGGCGGTCGGCTTCACCTGGGGGCTGTTGCCGTTCGCGCCGGCCTACGCGTTCGCCGAGCAGACGCTGGCGCGCGAGGTGACGCGCTTCCCCGCCGACAAGCACAGCTTCGTGCTGGTCGGCGCGGCGCCGGGCGTCGACGTCAAGGACCTGCGCGCGCGCCTGCAGGCCGAGCTCCCCGACACGAAGGTCATGACGCGCGAGGAGTTCCTGCACGAGACGCTCGTCTACATCCTCACCGGGACGCAGATCGGCCTCAGCTTCGGCACCTCGACGCTGATGGGCCTGCTGGTCGGCCTCATCACCGTGGCGCTGTCGATGTTCAGCTCGGTGGTCGACAACATGCGGCAGTTCGGCACCCTCAAGGCCATCGGCTCCTCGATGGTCGACCTGTCGCTGCTCTTGCTGGTGCAGGCGCTGGTGTACGGGCTGGTCGGCAGCCTGCTCGGCCTCGGGCTGATGGCGGGCATGGTGCAGGGCATGCGCAACCCGCAGCTGACGCCGGTGCTCCCCACCATCAGCATCGGCATCACCTTCGGGTTGATGGCGCTGGTGTGCGTCTTCGCCTCGGTGCTGGCGCTGGTGCGGCTGCGGCAACTCGAACCCGCGATGGTGTTCCGATGAGCGCGCTGGCGGTCGAACTGAAGGGGCTGACCAAGGTCTACGGCAGCGGCGCGCTCGCGTTCCACGCGCTCAAGGGCATCGACCTCGCGGTGCCGCGCGGTGAGTTCATGATGCTCGTGGGGCCGTCGGGCAGCGGCAAGACGACGCTCCTGTCGATTCTCGGGTGCGTGCTCGCGCCGACCGCGGGCGAGGCGTACCTCTTCGGGGAACCGCTCCACGGCAAGAAGGAAGGCGAGCTGCCCGACCTGCGCCTCTCGTACATCGGCTTCATCTTCCAGGGGCACAACCTGCTGCCCGCGCTGAGCGTCGAAGACAACGTGGCCTTCCCGCTCGAGCTGCGCGGCTATTCGCGCGCGGCGGCGCTGAAGGAAGCGCGCGACGTGCTCGGCGCGGTGGGTCTGGGCGACAAGCTCACCCGCCAACCCGACGAGCTCTCGGGCGGCCAGCGGCAGCGCGTCGCCGTCGCTCGCGCCGTGGCCGGGCGGCCGCCGTTGATCCTCGCTGACGAGCCGACCGCGGCGCTCGACGCCGAGACCGGCCAGCAGGTGGTGCAGCTGCTCAAGCAGCTGTCGACCGAGCGCGGTCACACCGTGGTGGTGGTGACCCACGACAACCGCATCTTTCACTACGCAGATCGCACCGTGCACATCGAAGACGGTCTGCTCGTTCAGAAGGGGACGCACTCATGACCGCCAGCGCGAAGGGCCGCCTGCAGTTCCTCGTCTTCCTCGCCGTACTCGGGTCGTGCGGCGTGCAGATCATTCGCAACGCCAACGCCACGCCGGTGACCGAGCCGATCGGCAAGGACTTGAAGAAGGCCGAGCGCGAGGCGAAGTCGCGCGTCGGGGGCGACGACGTGAAGGAAGCGCTGCCCAGCTTCGGCGCCACCGTCATCGGCGGCAACGGCGTGGTCGAGCCGTCGGACCGCGAGACGAAGGTCGCCGCGCAGGTCACCGCGGTGGTGCGCGCGGTGGCCGTCGCCGAGGGCCAGCAGGTGAAGAAGGGCAGCCTGCTGGTGCAGCTCGACGACACCGTCGAGCAGGCGGCGCTGCAGTCGGCCGAGGCAGACCTGCAGGGCGAGCGCGCCACGCTGGGTCGCGTGCTGAAGGGCGTGCGCGTCGAAGACAAGGACGCGGTGGCCGCCGACGCCCAGGCCGCGCGCGCCCGCGCCGAGCTCTCGGCCGGCGTGCTCGCGCGCACCGAGCAGCTCGCGAAGACCGGCGCGGCCACGCCCGACGAGCTCGAGCGCGCGAAGCGGCAGGCGCAGACCGACGACGCCACCGCGCGCGCCAGCGACGCCCGGCTCCGCGCCGCCGAGGCTGGCAGCCGCATCGAGGAAGTCGCCTTGCAGCGCGCCCGCGTCGCCGCCGCCGAGGCCCGCGTGGCCCAGGCCAGGGCGCAGGTCGAACGGCTGTCGGTGCGCGCGCCGCTCGACGGCGAGGTGCTCCAGGTGCGCATCAGGCCGGGCGAGCTGTACAGCTTCCAGGGCGCCGAGCCGCTGGTGGTGATGGGTGACACCTCGAAGCTGCGCGTGCGCATGGACGTCGACGAGCGCGACGTCGCGCGGCTGAAGATCGGCGAGAAGGCGTGGGTGATGGCCGACGCGTTCGGAGACCAGAAGTTCGCCGGGCGCGTGGTCGAGCTGGGGCGGCGCTTCGGCCGCAAGAACGTGCGCACCGACGACCCCATCGAGAAGAACGACACCAAGGTGCTCGAGACGGTGCTCGAGCTCGAGGGCACGCCGCCGCTCGTCGTCGGTCAGCGCGTCACCAGCTTCATCACTCCGGAGTGAGGGGCGTCAGCCCTTCTTGACCACGGTCGGCTCGACGTCGAAGCGCTCGAGCGCGGCCAGGTAGCTCCGCGGCGTCGAGTAGCCCGTCAGGCTGGTGCTCTTCACCCGCTTCGGGTCGAGGGCCTCGAGCAGCGCCGTGCCCCACAGGGGGAAGGCGTCGGCGGTGACGTCGAGCGCGACGTGCACGCCGGCTTGGTCGCGACGAACGGTGACCGTGCCGAAGAAGCGCAGTTCCTCGAGCCGCTCGAAGGCCTTGGAGGCCACCACCGCCGCGGCGTTCTTCGTGTAGTGCACCTCGAGCGCGCGCAGCGAGGGCAGGGCGTCGACCACCGCCATCGCCTCGGGCACCTCGTCGTCGCCCAGCCACAAATTGAGCTGCCGCAAGCGCGCGGCCAGGGGCGCGACGGTCGGCACCAGCCGCAGCAGGGGCAGGCGCGCGGTCAGGCCGTTCAGGCCACGCAGGGATCCGAGCAGCACCTTCGCGTCGGCGTCGTTCTTGCCGTCGAGCTGGAGCCCGAGCAGGTACTCGAGCGTCGCCCACTGCGGCAGCGGCGCGAGCTTCTTGAGCTTGGGCCCGCTGAAGTCGACGTTCGCCCCCGCGAGGAAGCCGCGGTGCCAGCGAATCGCCACGTGCATGCCCCACGAGTACGGCTGCGGCCCGTAGACCCAGGCGTTCTTGTACCGCAGCACGCCCGCCAGCTCGCCCAGCCACGCCGGCTGGTGCTTCTGCAGCAGCGCGCCTTCGCGCCCCGGCTCGGCCTGGGTCGAGGTGCGCTTGAGCTGCAGCGAGATGAATTCCCCGCGCGGGTCGCCCTTCTCGATCAAGAAGTCCGACAGCACGGTGCGCGGCGCGTCGTCATCGGGGTTTGCGTAGACCGCCTCGTAGAGCGCCTTCTCGTTCAGCGGGCCCTTCTTCTTCGGTGCCTGCGTCAGCCTCGGGGAATCCCCTGCGGTCGGTGCCAGTCGCACGCTCGCCGCGAGCTTCCGCACCGCCGCGGGCGTCTGGGCCGGGGCACCGACCTGTTCCTCGAGGTGGTCGCGCGCCTGGTCGATCTTCGTGCCGAACCACGCGCGCATGGTCGCGCCGTTGACCTGGGTGGTGACGCGGTTGGGCTTCGAGAGCAGCGCGAGCGAGCGGGGATCGGCGTTCTGGTCGAGCAACGAGAACAGTCGCGTCCAGAAGGGCCGCGAGCCCGTCGCGTGCCACGGCGGCGACGCGAGAATGCGCAGCAGCGCCGCCGCGACGCGCGGGTCGTCGCGGAGCCAGCCGAGCTTCGAGATCGCCCCGGCCGCTCCGGCGGCGTTCATCGTCGGGAGCTGATCGACCAGCCACGCTGACGCCACGACGTCTTCCCGCTCGGCGAGCTCGGCGAAGTCGCCGCCGGGCTTCGCGGCGGTGGTCACGCGCTCGAGCGCCTCGGCGATCTCAGGCGCCGGGTTCTCCTTCCACGCGGCGAGGAGCGCCCGCAGCGTGGTGGCGACGTCACCCTGGCTCGCGGCAGACACGGCCTCTTCGAGCTTCTTCATGCCGCAAACCCTACGGGCAACGAGCGGCCGGAGATCGGGGAAAGATGGGTCGAGGCGGCGCGGACTCGTTCACGGCGTGGGCACTGCGCGCGGCTTCACTTCGCACGCCGGCTGCGAGCGGCCTGCGACCCACGCGATGATGCGCGACTGCAGACACGGCTCGCGCACCCGCAGCAGCACGTGCGAGACCGGCGGGAAGTCGGGGTCGACGAAGCGCACCACCTCCGCGTAGTTCGAGGCGAGCGTCGCGTCGTTGCCATCGGCCGGCACCAGCTTGAAGCCGCCGGGGCTCTTCACGTGGCAGCTGGTGCACTTGAGCGCCTCGAGCGCCGGCTGCACCACCGTGTCGTAGACCGCGCGCGACGGAGCAGGGTGGGGCGGGCACGCGACGAGCGGCTGGCCCGACACCCACGCCTCGACCTGGGTCGCCATGCAGTCGCCCTTCGCCGCCAGGTTCAAACCGCCGCCGTGCGCGCGGGCGTTCGACGTCTTCGCGCGGAGGGACCCGTCGGCGATGCGCGGCAGCAGGCGCAGGTAGTTTGACGCCACCATCACCTCGCCGCCGCCGAGCAGGAGGCCGTTGCCGAAGCTGCCGTGGCAGGTCGACTGCGTGCAGCCGCGCTTCTCGAAGACCGGCATCAGCTTCGGGAGGTCAGCGAGCTTCGGCAGTCGCTTCGGCGCGGTGAGCGGTTCCCCCGACATCCACCCGAAGAGCGCGCGGCCGTCGGCGCCGGTGACGTCCTTCAGCGCGACCGGGTGCTGCTTGCGGCCCTGGAGCACCGCGAAGAGCGCGCTGTCGGTCGGGGCGAAGCCGTTGCCGAACGCGCGGAGTCGATCCGCGTTGCGCGCGCGCGCGTCGGCGCCGGTCGCGAGCGGCGGGGCTGCGGGGCCGCCGTGGCAGCTGGCGGTCGCGCAGGTGGCGATCAACGGGTCGAGCGCCTCGGGCAGCGGGCCCTGCATCGCGGGTGGCGCCTCGCGGGTGCGGAGCGTCAGCGTGCACATCGCGGTCGTGCCCTGGAGCCACGCGGCGAGCTGTTCGATCTCGCAGGAGCCCCGCTCGAGGTTCTTGCCGCCGACGTGATCGAGCTCGCCCATCGCCTTGCGGAGCAGCACGCTCTGCAGCGGGCGCTGCGCGTCGCCGGCGGCGACCACCAGCGCGGCTTCTTTCGCGGTTTCCTGCTCGTTGAGCGCGCGATCGATCAGCTTGAGGGGCGCGAGCGTCGAGCCGTGGCACTGGCCGTTGGCACAGCCCGCCGCGAGGAGGATGGGGCGCGCGCGCGTCGCGTACTCGTCGGCGGGGCCGGCGGCGAGCGCCACGGCGAGGACCAGGATCATGGAGAGCCCTCGAGGCGCGTGGGGCGCGTGAGCGTGAGGAGGAAGAGGGTCAGGTCGCGGCGTTCCAGCTGCGCCTCGCGCCAGGCGGCGGCGGCCTTCGCGGCCTCGCCCGCGTGCGCCGAGATGGCGTCGTCGAGCGTGGTGACGCGCCCGTCGTGCAGGAAGGTGAGCCGCGTGCCCACGCCCCACAGCGGCGGCGTGACGAACGGGCCGGGGTCGGCGGTGGTGCCGGTGCCGACGTCGTGCGGCTTCAGGTCGGAGAAGAGCGGCACGCGCACCGCGGCGGTCGGAATGCCGAGCTGCGCGCGGGTGCTCGCCTCGACGTCGAGCGTGCGGCCGTGCGAGAGGCGCAAGGTGAAGTGGCTCAGCGGCAGCGCCTCGACGTGGCAGGCCGCGCAGCCCCACTTCACGAAGAACCCGCGGCCGTTCGCGAGCCGCTGGCGAAGGGAGTCCGCCTCGAGCGTGTCTTCGAGCGGCAGGGGCACCGCGGCGACCGCGAGGGTCAACGCGTCGAGCTCGGCGTCGGTCGGCTCGGCGCCGAGGTGCCAGCGTGCGCCGTGCTCGACGGCTTCGCGCAGGGTGCGCGCGCCGCGTTCCCACCCGAAGGGCACGCGCTGTGGGTCCTCGGCGGCGAGCAGCTCGAGCAGCGCGGCGCCGGCGAGCATGCGGGGGGCGCGGACGCGCGCGGTGGTGGCGTCATCGCCGTCTCCGCCGACGAAGGTGCGCTCGGAGAAGGCGCCCGCGCCGCCGAGGCCGCCGGTGAAGTGGCAGGCCACGCAGCGGGTCGAGTCGGCCGATGGCGTCGCGCCGTGCAGCGGGCGGACCTCGACGCGCTCGCCGTGCCAGGGCGTGTCGGTCACGAAGAGCAGGCGGCCCTCGTCGAGCCAGGTCGCGACGTCGGCGCGGTCGAGCTGCTCGGCGCGCAGGCGGGCGGTGGCGCCCGGGGTGAGCAGCTCGCGCATCTTGCGCTCGGTGAGTTCGTCGGCGCGCGAGAAGGTCGCGCCCATCGCGGTGACGTCGTCGGTACCGGCGGGCGGGGCGGGCAGCACGAGCTTCTGGCCGCAAGCGCAGAGCGACAACGCCAGCGCCAACGCCAACGCCAACCGCTCTCCCTCTCCTCCCGAGGAGGAGAGGGTCGGGGTGAGGAGTGAACCCGTCGAAGCGCCAACCTGACGAAGCCCACGCCAAGCGCGCGAAACCACGCCATCCGCGTGACGAAGCCCGCGCCGACCGCCGGAAACGTCACGCGCATCGAGCAGCCCGTCCGCGTGACGAAGCCCGCGCGCATCGCCGGAAACGTCACACGCATCGCGCAGCCTGCGACCAGCGCCGGAAACGTCACGCGCATCGCGCAGCCCGTGACCAGCGCCGGAAACGTCACACGCATCGCGCAGCCCTCGACCAGCGCCGGAAACGTCACGCGCATCGACGCGTTTACTCCTCACCCCGACCCTCTCCTCCTCGGGAGGAGAGGGAGACCAGTGGGTCATGGCTGCAACCTCGCCATGGGCTGCCGTCGCAGCGACAGGAGATAGATGCCGACCGCCGCGCGATCGCCCTCGCTCGCGGCCTTCCACTTCTCCCGAACTCCCGCCGCCTCGCCCCCGTGCGCGAGCACCGCGTCGGCGATCGTCCGCGCGCGCCCATCGTGCAGGTACGCATTGCCGCGCGTGCCCAGCCCCCACAGCGGCCGCGTCAGAAAGAGCCGCGGCGCCACGCCGCCATCAACCGCCGCGGTCGCCAGCTCGGGCCCGAGGTCATGCCGGCGGAGATCCGAGAACAGCGCCACCTCCAGCGGCCGCGCATAGTCACGCTGCTCGAGCGCCGGCGGCACCTGCACGTCGGCGATGAGATCGATCGCCAGCCCCGCATCGCGGCCTTCGCCCCGCTCGACCCACGCGTGCCCCTGCAGCGGCAGCGTGGGGCGGTGGCATTCCGCGCACCCCAGCTCGCCGAAGACCACCGCGCCGCGGCCCCACGCCTCGCGCAGATCCGCCGCGACTGGCGGCCGCACCTGCGGCACGTCGAGCAGCGCGAGGTACACCGCCATCGAGGTGAGCTGACCCTCGTGCAGCTCGCCGGCGACCTGGTCCTGGTCTTCGTCGTGGAGCCACGGCTTCGACTCGATGTCCGCGAACGCGCCGCCATCGGCCGGCAGCGGCAACGGCTCGAGTCCCATGTGCTGTGGCAGCGCCGCCCGCACGAACGTGCGGAGCGTCGCGTGCGCCCCCTTCCACCCGAACGGCCGCACCACGAGGTCGGCATCGACGCCCACCACCTCTGACAAGTCGAGTCCTCCGTCGCGCACCACGAGGGTGCCGAACGACACGCCCTTGCTGACCAGCTCGAAGCGCGTCGAGTCACCGGGCTGCGAGACGACTTGCTCGCGCCGCTGTTGCAGGTCTCTCGTCATCTCCGCCGCGAGCAGCTGCACCAGCCCCAGGCCTGCGAGGTGCAGTGCGACGCGGGGCTGCGCGGTCGACAGCCGGCGCCCATCGCCTCCGAGCCACGCGCGCTGGTGCTGCTCACCCGCGCCATCATCACCGCCGCGGTGGTGGCACTCGACGCAGCTCATCGCGTCAGGCCCCATCGCCGGTCCCTCGACCCGCGTGAGCCCGCGATCGACCGCGCGGCCGAAGCCGAGGCCTTCGGGCGGCGTGAAGCGGCGCTCGAAGAGCGTCTCTCCCTGCTGGAAGATCTTCGCCACGTCGACCTCGCGCGCGTCGATCTGGAGCTGGTGGTGACGACGCGAGTGCTCGATCAACTCGCCCGGGTCGACCGCGTCGAGCTGGCGCTCACGGCGCTCGCGAGACCAGCGCTCACGCTCGACGTCCAGCGCCGCGCGGAGCACGGCGCTCTCGACCACCGAAGGCCCTCGCGAGGGCACGGGGGGCGGCTCACTGCGCGGCGCACACGCGACGAACGCGAGCGCGACGACGACGAAGCGGAAGCTCAGCGGCAACAGGCGATCGGCAGCGAGATGTTGCAGGCCGTCTGCGTGCCCCACTTGAAGGCGAACGCGTGGGCGCTGAGGTTCACCGTCGCGGCTTTCCACTCCACCGACGTGCCGTACCAGAGGTGGTCACCCGTGTTGTACGTGTAGCTCTGGCAGTTGTTGGAGTAGCCGTTGTTCGGCAGCGTCACGACGGTGCTGGGGTCGTACGTCGTGTAGTTGAGCACCCACGCGCGCGCGATGTCGGCCGCCGAGGTGATGCTGCCGCCGCGCACCGCCTGCGTCATTTCCTCGATGCTGCAGATGTGCGCGGGCGCACCGAAGCGATCGGCGCACAACCCGTTGCCCGCCTCGATGCCGTCAGGCGTGCCGGTGCGCACGAAGCGCGCGTTGGTCGTGACGGTGGTGTTGCCGAGGTAGGTCGGCGCGTTGCCCGGGGTCGAGCAGGTCAGTGCCGTGCCGTTGGCGGTGACGAACTGGCCGGCGGTGCAGGTGGGAATGGTGACCGGCGACACGCACGACAGGCCCGCGCCGGTGTTGGTCAGCACCTGGCCGGCGGTGCACGAGGGGAACGTCACCGGCGTCACGCACGAGAACACGCCGCCCGACGAGGTGAGCACCTGGTTGCCGCTGCAGCCCGGCACGGTGGGGAAGACCGGGAGATCGGTGCAGGTGAATGCCGTGCCGTTGCCGGTGGCGACCTTGCCACTCGGGCAGTTGGGCACCGCGACCGCCGCGGGCAGGGCCACGCAGGTCAGGCCGGTGTTGTCCCTGGTGAGGACCTGGTTGGCGCTGCAGGTCGGCACGGTCGGCGCCACCGCCTGCGCCACGCACTTGAGGCCGTTGGCGTCCTTCGTCAGCACTTCGTTCGCCGCGCACGTCGGCACCGCGGTCTGCGCGACGCACGAGAACGCGTTGTTGCTCGCGGTCAGCACCTCGCCCGCGCCGCACGTCGGCGTGGTGATCGCGCGCACGCACGAGAACGCCGTGCCGTTGCCGCTGAGCACCTCGCCGGTCGCGCACGTCGGAATCGTCACCATGTTCGAGCCATTCACCATCGCGCACTGCAGGCCGGTGGCCGTGCCGGTCAACACCAGGCCCGTCGCGCACTGGGGCACGGTGACGGCGGCGGTCTGCGAGACGCACTTCAAGCTCGTGCCGTCAGCCGTGACGACCTGGCCTTCGGCGCACGTCGGGAGCTGCTGCTGGCAACCACTCAAAGCGACGAGCGAGGCGACCGCGAACGACCAGGCAGAAGGGCGAACCATGGAGCTCCGGGGGAAGGGGGAAAAGACCCCTATAGCCCACTGATCTCGCAGGGAAAGCCAAACAGATCAGCCGCAGGCGACCGTGTCAGCCCGAGCCATCAGCGCCCTCACCACCAGCACCACCGCCGCCGCGACCGGCACCGCGCGCCGCAGCACGAAGGTCCACCGCTCGGACTGCGCGAGCCGCGCCGCGCCCAGCTGCACGCCCACCACCGCGGGCACCGCGCCGAGCGAGAAGACCACCATGATCAACGCGCCCGAGAGCGGGTGGGCCGACGCCATCGCCGCGAGGAAGAGGCCGTACAGCAGGCCGCACGGGAGCAGCGGGGTCGCGACTCCGAAGAGGAAGGAGCGCTCCAGCGGCGCGAGCTTCGCGGCCACCGAGGTGAGCGCGCGCGCCCCGCGGCCAATCAACGGCAACGGCCCCAGCCGCTTCGTCACGTCGAACGCGGTGAGCAGCAGCCCCGCGGCCATCACGAACGGCAGCACGCGCTGCACCGAGTCGGTCAGCGCCAACGAGACGCCACGCCCGATCGCGCCCAGCAGCGCCCCGACCAGCGCGTACGAGAACAGGCGCCCGAGGTGCCAGCCGGCGATCGCCGAACCAGAGCGCGAGCCGCCCGCACCGGCGCACGCCAGGGGGCCACACATCAGCGCGCAGTGCACGCTGCCGGTCAGACCCGTCACGAAGGCGCTCATCAGCGCGGCCGGCAGCAACAGCTCCACGGAGCGAGTGCGGGTTCAACGGGCATGCCGTTCGCACCCCGGTTTCGCGTGAGCGTGGTCGAGCCAGCACAATCAGTGGAGATCGTGGGCGATTCGCGGTGTCTCCACTGCAAGAGCCCCGTGCCCCCTGACGCAAAAGATGCGCGCTTCTGCTGCTCGGGCTGCGAGGCGGTGCACAATCTGCTGCGCGAGGGAGGGCTCGAGAAGTACTACGCGCTCGCCCCGCCGACGCTCGCGCCTGCGACCGTGCCGAGCACGAAGAGCCACACCTGGCTCGAGCCGCTGATGGCGGCGGTGCAGGAAAAGAACGAGCCCATCTGCACCCTCGACCTCGACGTGCAGGGCGTTCACTGCGCGGCCTGCGTGTGGCTGATGAACGAGACGTTCCGCCGTGACGCGCGCGGCGGCGGCGACGTGGTGGTCAACCCCACGCTCGGCACGGTGAAGCTGCGCTGGGTGCCCGGCGGCTTCGACCCCGACAAGTGGATCTCCGAGGTCGAGCGCTTCGGCTACCAGTTCGGGCCGGCACGAAAAGAAGCCCGGCGCCCGAGCATCGATCTGCCGCTGCGGCTGGGCGTCAGCGCGGCGCTCACCATCAACGTGATGCTCTTCTCGGTGAGCTTCCACTTCGGGCTCTCGCGCGACGACGCCGACGTGTTCCGCCTCTTCACCTGGCTCACCTTCGCGCTCTCGTCGGTGACGGTGGTGGTCGGCGGCTGGCCGTTCTTGCGCGCGGGCTGGCTGAGCCTGCGCTCGGGGCTCTTGCACCTCGATCTCCCCATCGCGCTGGGCATCGTGCTCGTCTACGCGATGTCGATCGTGCAGTTGGTGGCGACGGGCGGGCGGGGCGACCTCGCGTACTTCGACACGCTCAACACCTTCATCACGCTGATGCTGCTGGGGCGCTTCATCCAGGAACGCATTCTGCTGCGCAACCGCCGCTTCCTGCTCGAAGACGACGGCGCGGAAGGGCTGTGGGTGCGCGTCATTCACGGCGGGCGCGTGGAGATCGTGCGCGCGCCGAAGGTCGTCTCGGGCGATCACCTCCTGATTGCGGCTGGAGATGTCGTGCCGGTCGACGCCGAGCTGCTCGACGAGGGCGCGCGCGTCAGCAGCGACTGGATCAACGGCGAGGCGGCGCCGCGCCAGGTCGGCCGCGGCCAGGTGCTCCCCGCGGGCTCGTTCAACGCGGGCCAGGCGGCGCTGCGCGCGCTCGCGAAGCAGGACTTCAAGGACTCGCTGCTCGTCTCGCTCCTGCGCGCGCCGCCCGAGCGCAAGGGCACCCACGGCTCGAAGCACCAACAGCTGTGGAACCAGGTCGCGCGGCGCTGGGTGGTGACGGTGCTCGGCGTGTCGGCGCTCGGCTTCGTGCTGTGGCTGCCGCGCGGCTTCGACCAGGCGCTCAACGTCGCCGTGTCGCTGCTGGTCATCACCTGCCCGTGCGCGGTCGGCATCGCCATTCCCCTCGCGTACGAGCTGGTGCTCAGCCGCCTGCGCCGCGTGGGCTTCTACTCGCGCTCGAGCGACCTGCTCGATCGCCTCACCGACGTGCAGCGCGTGGTGTTCGACAAGACCGGCACGCTGACGCTCGGCAAGCTGGAGCTGGTCGACCCCACGCAGCTCGCGACGCTCACCCCGGCGGTGCGCGACGTGGTGTTCAACCTCGCGGTGCGCTCGAGCCACCCGGTGAGCGCGGCCATCGTGCGCGCGCTCGAGTCCTTCGGCCCCACGTGGGACGAGTCGGCGCAGGTGGTCGAGCTCGGCGGGCGCGGCATGGAATGGGCGCGCGCCGACGGCACCTGGCGGCTCGGGCGCGCGAGCTGGGCGTCGGGCGAGGGCGGGGCGGGCACGGTGCTGAGCTTGAACGGCGTGACGGTCGCCGACCTGCGCACGCGCGAGGTGATGCGCGTCGACGCGAAGGCCGAGCTCGCGCGCCTGGCCGCGCAGGGCTACGGGCTGCACCTGCTGTCGGGTGACTCCGCGGCCCGCACCAGCGCGCTGGCGGCCGAGCTCGGCATTCCGCCCGGGCACGCCCACGGCCAGCTTTCCCCCGAACAGAAGGGTGAACGGCTGCGCGTGCTGGGCCCCGACGAGACGCTCTTCGTGGGCGACGGCGTCAACGACTCCATCGCGTTCGCCACCGCGCTCGCCGCGGGTACGCCGGCCATCGATCGCCCGGTGATGCCGGGGCGCAGCGACTTCTTCCTCGTCGGCGAGGGGCTGACGCCGCTCTCGGTCGCGCTCGACGGGGCCGCCGAGCTGCGCGCGGTGGTGAAGCGCATTCTCGCGCTGTCGCTCGCCTACAACGTGCTCGCCATCGGCGCGTCGCTGCTCGGGTTGATGTCACCGGTCGCCGCGGCGATCAGCATGCCCGCGAGCACGCTCTCGCTGCTGGCCTTCACGCTGTGGTCGCTGGGCCGGGCGTCGAAGCGTGGGAGCGCGACGGTTACTTCTTCGGCGGTGCTGAACCCGCATCCGGCGTAGCTGGCGTGCCCGCGTCGGACTCTTCGACCACCGGCGACACGCCGTACGGCATGCCGGCGTCGGGCCCCTTGAGCGCGGTCGCGAAGGCCAACACGCCTTCGACGTACGCGGCCTCGTGGTTGTAGTCGTACACCGCGTCGCGGGCCGACTTCTTGAAGTTCGCGGCCTGCAGGTACTTGCCGACCGACGCGATGGCGTCGTCCATCTGGAAGAGATCGATCACCCCGTCGCCGTTGCCGTCTTCGGCCCAGCGCAGCGACGCGGGCATGAACTGGGGAAAGCCGAGCGCGCCGGCCCACGAGCCCTTCATGGTGAAGACGTCGATGCCGCGCGTCTTGCACTGCCGCACCAGCGCCAACAGGTTCTTGCGGGCGCGGCTGCGAATGCTCTCCACGCGCGCGGCCTGCTTCCTGGCGGCCTCTTCTCGCGCGGCCTTCTGCTTCTCGAGCTCCTCGGCGGTGGGTTCCTTCTTGCCCTTCTTCTTCTTCGGCTCGTTGAGGCCCAGCAGTTCCTTCTCCTCGACCCGGCTGAGCGCGATGGCGTTGGCCTCGTCGACGAAGAAGGCCTGCGACGCGAGCGCGTTGAAGGCCACGTAGTCGCCGGTGATGGTGCCGAGCTTCGATTCCCACATCAGGATGCCGATGATCACGTCGCGATCGACGCCGGTCTTCTTCTCGGTGGCGGCGAGCACCGCGTCCTTGTCCTTGCGGAAGGCCTGGCCAGCCTCGACGCGCTCGGGCTGGAGGAAGCGCTTCATCAGGTCGATGTGTTCCTGCCGGTGCCGCACCACCATCGAGGGCGCGACGATGGAGATGGTCTTCTCGCCGTAGATCGGCTCCGCGCGCGGGTCGTCGAGAATGGCCTCGGCCTCGGCCTTCGTCAGCGCCGTCTCGCCCACGCCGCCGCCGGTCTTCGTCAGCTCGGTGAGCAGCTCGTCACGCGCCGGCAGGCCCTTGCCCAGCTTCTGCGACAGCTTCCATTCGGGAATTCCGGCGTCACTGCGCGCCCGCCCTGCGTCGAGTGGCCCCGCATCGAGCTGCCCCGCGTCAGCCGCGCCAGCCACCACCAACCACACCAGAAGCACCATGCGGCCGACCCTACCGGCGCACGGCCCGCTGGCAAGCCGCCTGCACTGACGAGCTGACATGTTGACGCGGATCAACGACTTCCACTCGCGAGGCCGGCAGGGGCGCGCAGCGTTTGCGCACTCCTTTTCGGCCCCGCAGAAACTTCGCGGAGGCCGTTGGTGAACGTCATCGTGTTGCAGGTCTTCGTCAGCCTGATGCTGGTGGTGGGCGGCGTTGTGCTCTTCGTGTGGACCGTCAAGTCGCGGACCTTCGAGCACGCTGAACGTCTCTCACTCGCGCCTCTCGAGGACGATCACGTCCAGTCAGCAGCCCCGAAGAAGCAGGAACAAGGAGCGGGAAACCATGAGTAGCCGTGTGGAACGCGTCACGTACGATGACGCGACTGTTCGAAACTTCATGCTCGCGTCGATCGTGTTCGGCGCGGTGGGCCTGATCGTCGGCCTGCTGATCGCCAGCCAGCTCGCGTGGCCCGCGCTCAACTTCGGCATTCCCTACACCACCTTCAGCCGGCTCCGCCCGCTGCACACCAACGCGGTGATCTTCGCGTTCGTCGGCAACATGATGTTCGCCGGCGTCTACTACTCGAGCCAGCGCCTGCTGAAGACGCGCATGGCCAACGACCTGCTCTCGAAGATCCACTTCTGGGGCTGGCAGTTGATCATCGTCTCGGCGGCCATCACGCTGCCGCTCGGCATCACCACCTCGAAGGAATACGCCGAGCTCGAGTGGCCCATCGACATCGCCATCGCGGTGATCTGGGTGGTGTTCGCGATCAACTTCTTCTGGACGCTCGCCAAGCGCAACGAGAAGCACCTCTACGTCGCGATCTGGTTCTACATCGCGACCATCGTCACGGTGGCGGTGCTGCACATCGTCAACTCGATGGCGCTGCCGCTCTCGCCGCTCAAGAGCTACTCGGTCTATTCCGGCGTGCAGGATGCGCTGGTGCAGTGGTGGTACGGCCACAACGCGGTCGCGTTCTTCCTGACCACGCCCATCCTCGGCATCATGTACTACTTCCTGCCGAAGGCGGCGGAGCGGCCGGTCTACTCGTACCGCCTCTCCATCATCCACTTCTGGGCCTTGGTGTTCATGTACATCTGGGCCGGCCCGCACCACCTGCTCTACACGGCGCTGCCTGACTGGGCGCAGTCGCTGGGCATGGTCTTCTCGCTGATGCTCTGGGCGCCGTCGTGGGGCGGCATGCTCAACGGCCTGCTCACGCTGCGCGGCGCGTGGAACAAGGTGCGCGAAGACCCGGTGCTCAAGTTCTTCGTCGCCGGCGTCACGTTCTACGGCATGGCCACCTTCGAGGGCCCGCTGCTCTCGATCAAGTCGGTCAGCGCCCTCGGCCACTACACGGACTGGATCGTCGGCCACGCGCACGGCGGCGCGCTCGGGTGGAACGGCCTCATGGCGGCCGGCATGTTCTACTGGCTCACCCCGAAGCTCTTCGGTCGCCCGCTCCACTCGAAGAAGGCCGCTGACGCCCACTTCTGGATCGCGACCATCGGCATCGTTCTCTACATGGTCTCGATGTGGATCTCGGGCATCAACCAGGGCCTCATGTGGCGCGCCCTCAACCCCGACGGCACGCTGACCTACCCGAGCTTCACCGAGACGCTCATCGCGATTCACCCGATGTACATCGTGCGCGCGCTCGGCGGCCTGATGTACCTCACGGGCTTCGTGCTGATGATCTGGAACCTGGTCAGCACCATGGCCGGCCAGAAGCTGGTCGAGACCACCACCGAGGTCACCGTCACCGAGGAACCCGCCAAGCCCGAAGAGAGCCTGGGCGCGGTCATCGCCGGTCGCCCGCTGTGGTTCTCCATCGTCGGCCTGGTCGTGATGTTCGGCTTCTTCATCGTCGACAGCGCGGTGCTCGCGGTCGGGCTCGCGATCGCGGTGCTGGTGGTCGGCGAGGCGGCGTACTTGATCAACAAGCGCGCGCGCGCCGGCGGCGCTCCGTCGTGGTTCGGCATCATCGAGCGGCAGCCGCTGACGTTCACCGTGCTGACGCTGCTGGCGATGTTGATCGGCGGCATCGCCGAGCTCGTGCCCACCATCATGGTGAAGGAAGCGGTGCCCGCGACGGGCTCGGCGCAGAAGCCGTACACCGCGCTCGAGCAGCAGGGCCGCGACATCTACACGCGCGAAGGCTGCTACGTGTGCCACTCGCAGATGATTCGGCCGATGGTCGCCGAGTACCTCCGCTACGGCGAGGCCTCGCGCCCCGAGGAATTCATCTACGACCACCCGTTCCAGTGGGGTTCCAAGCGCACCGGGCCTGACCTCCACCGCATCGGCGGTCGCTACCCGAGCCTGTGGCACTACACCCACTTGATGGATCCGCGGTCGACGAGCCCGGGCTCGAACATGCCGAACTACCCGTGGCTGGCCGAGGGCACCATCGACGTGAAGCTCGGCGGCAAGAAGCTCGCGCTGATGCAGAAGCTCGGCGTGCCGTACACCAACGCCGACATCGACGCGGCCGAAGACTCGCAGAAGCGCCAGGCGCAGACCGTGGTCGCCGACCTCGCGAAGAACGGCGTCACCGTCGCGTGGAACAGCGAGATCGTCGCGCTCATCACCTACCTGCAGCGGCTCGGCCGCGACCAGGGCGTGGTGCTGTCAGACACCGCACCGACCACCGCGAGCCGCTGAGAGGACCAGGCCATGTTCAAGCAACACTTCGCAGACATGGAGCTCTCAGCGTTCCCGCTGTTCGCGCTGATCTTCTTCCTGGTGGTCTTCACGCTCGTCGCCGCGCGCGTCTTCTTCGCGAAGCGCCAGAAGGACTTCGAGCACGAATCGAACCTGCCCCTGGCTGACTGAACTCTTTGAAGGAAACACCATGAGCACCAATCAACCGCCTGATTCGAAGATCGTTCACACCTACGACGACATCCAGGAAGAGGACAACCACCTGCCCAACTGGTGGCTCTTCATCCTCTACGCGACCATCGTCTTCGGCTTCGGCTACTGGCTCGTGTTCCACACGACCAAGTCGATGCCGAACCCCGTCGCGGAGTACCGCACCGACGTCGACGCGCTGAAGAAGTCGCGCATCGACGCCAACCCGATGAGCGACGAGGCGCTCGCCGCGCTGTCGCAAGACCCGGCCCAGGTCGAAGAAGGCAAGAAGGTCTTCGCCTCGACCTGCGCGTCGTGCCACGCGGCCGAAGGGCAGGGGCTCGTGGGCCCGAACCTCACCGACAAGTTCTGGATTCACGGCAACAAGCCGACCGACATCGCGAAGTCGGTCACCGAGGGGTACGCCGACAAGGGCATGCCGCCCTGGGGCCCCGTGCTCGGGCCCGACAAGGTGCGCAAGGTCGCCGCGTTCGTGCTGACGCTCAAGAACAAGAACGTCGCCGGCAAGGAACCGCAGGGCAACGAAATCAACGACTGAGTCACCTTCGACCGGCGCCCTTCGTTCGGGCGCTGGTCGAATCCTTCCACGCAGTATCTGGATCACACCGTCATGACAGCCGCGAACATCCTCGGGTCGATGAACAAGGACGGCTCGCGGCACATCATTCACCCCGCTGACGTGAAGGGCCGGTGGACCACCGCCCGGCGCATCGCGTTCGGGGTGCTGATCGCCATCTACGTCGCGGGGCCGCTGATCCCGGTCGGCGGTCACCCGATGATCCAGCTCGACGTCGAGCACCGGCGCTTCTTCCTCTTCGGCAGCACCTTCAACTCGCAGGACTTCTGGATGGTGCTGTTGCTGGCCCTGTCCTTCGCGTTCGGGCTCCTGCTCGTCACCGCCTGGCGCGGGCGCGTGTGGTGCGGCTGGGCGTGCCCGCAGACCGTGTTCCTCGAGGGGCTCTACCGGCCGATCGAGCGCTTCTTCGATGGCCCGCGCGAGCGTCGCATTCGCCTCGCCAGCGAGCCGATGTCGGTGGGCAAGTTCGCGCGCCGGCTGGGGAAGTACTCGGTGTTCTTCGTGATCAGCGCCGCCATCGCGCACACCGCGACCGCGCTCTTCGTGTCGCCGAAGGAACTGTTCGCGATGATCACCGAGGGGCCGCGCCTGCACCTCGAGGCGTTCGGGCTGACGTCGGGGTTCACCGCGATCTTGATGTTCAACTTCACGTGGTTCCGCGAGCAGTTCTGCGTCGTGCTGTGCCCGTACGGGCGGCTGCAGTCGGTGCTCCACGACAAGAGCTCGATCACCATCGCGTACCGTGAGGCGCGCGGAGAGCCGCGCGGCAAGCTCGGCCAGGCGGCGGGGGCGTGCATCGATTGCAACCGGTGCGTCGCGGTGTGCCCGACCGGCATCGACATTCGCAACGGCCTCCAGATGGAATGCATCGCCTGCACGCAGTGCATCGACGCCTGCGACGAGATGATGGACAAGGTGAAGCGCCCGCGCGGGCTGATCGACTTCGCCTCGCAGCACGAGCTGAAGGGTGAGCCGCGCAAGACCTTGCGGCCGCGGTTGCTGGTGTACGCGGGGTTGATGCTGGTCGCGCTCACCACGCTCGGAGTCTCGCTGGGCACGCGCACGCCGTTCGAGGCGAACATCTTCAGGCCGCGCGGGGCGATGCCGTTCGTCGTCGATGGAGACGAGGTGCGGAACCCGTTCGAGGTGCACGTCTTCAACAAGAACCCGGGCCGCGCGGCGTTCACCCTCGAGGTGGTGGGGGCGCCGAGCGAGGCGAAGGTCATCGTGGGCACCCCGCGCGTGGAGCTGGAATCGCTCACCGATGCGCACGTGCCGGTGTCGATCTCGATTCCGCGCAAGGTGCTCGCCGGTCCCCAGGTGGAGCTGCAGCTCAAGGTCACCGATGAGACCAACGGGGTGACGAAGGTGTTGCCGGTGCGCTTCTTGGGTCGCTGAAGTCGCCCCGGGCCGTGCGCGTGACGTTTCACTCGATGCGGTGCGGGTTTCGTCACACGCACGGCCGGCGATGCGCGTGACGTTTCACTCGATGCGGCGCGGGTTTCGTCACACGCACGGCCGGCGATGCGCGTGACGTTTCACTCGATGCGGCGCGGGTTTCGTCACACGCACGGGCGGGCGGGCTGAGAAGCGGCCTGGGCACAGGGCTCGCGGACCGACGCGGGATGGAATTCGGGAGCGAGGACGCGCTTCGGCCGCACGCCGGCGGGCGTCACCTCAGCTCAGCTGACTGGCGTCACTTCCTTCAGCGCTTCAGCAAGGCGCGGAGCTGCGCGATGAGCTCCTCGGGTGTGTCTCTGAGCGCCCGCCACGTCCACTGCAGCACCGTGTAGCCCTGTCTCACCAGCGCGTTGCGGCGGGCCCGGTCATCCTCGAAGGCCTCGACGCCCGAGTGAAACGCGTAGCCGTCGGCCTCGACGATGACCTTCTCGTCCTTGAAGAGGAGGTCGACGCGCCTCTTCCTGCCGCCGCTGGCGACGGGCTTCTGCACCCTGGGCATCGGCATGTCGTTGCGCTCGAGCACGCGCAAGGCGAGCTCCTCCAACTCGCTCTCGGTCGGCCCGACCTGGCCGGAGAGCTCCTCCACCACCGAGCGGAAGATGCAAATGCCCGGGCGCTTGTGGGTGCGACGCACGAGGCGGCGCAGCTCGTCGAGCGTCGTGAGCTTCCTCCGCAACGCCTCGCTGGCCAGCGAGCGGATTTGCCAGCGTTTGAGCTGCGCGCTCAGGTCGAGCAGCGTGCGCGGGACGGTGGTGACGCGCAGTCCATCGTCACGCTCGATGACGTCGCGCTTGGGTGGCGGCTTCACGCGGTAGATGCGTGTCCCCGCTTGCTTCCGGCGTTGCGTGCGCACTGTGACTTCGAGCGGCCCCTCGGTGGCCGTCGCGGTGTCTTCGATGCGGAAGTCGTCGAAGCCGTGCAGCGCGGCGGCGGTGCGATGCGACAGCACGGCCGTCGGTCCAGCCCACTGCATCAAGGCCTCGAGCCGTTGCCGCCAGGTCTGCGGCGCGCCCGCCACCCGGTAGACACTGCGGAAGACGCGCACCATCGGCTTGCCCGGCGCGCGCGAAATGCGCCGCTCGAGTTGGGTGCGCGTCAGATGTGAGAGCGCCGTCTTTCGATGCAACACGCCGAAGGCTGCGCTCGCGGCCTCCAGGCACTTCAAGTCGCCAATCACCATGGTGTTTCCCCCACGGTGCCTTGTACTCGCGGGCACTGACATTCCCGGGCGCTCTCGAGGCGTGAGAGTCGAGAAGTGGAGTGCCGATGTCGCAGTCGCGCGCCTCGCGAGCCGTGCGCGTGACGAAACCCGCGGCGCATCGAGTGAAACGTCACGCGCATCGCCGGCCGTGCGTGTGACGAAACCCGCGGCGCATCGAGTGAAACGTCACGCGCATCGTCGGCCGTGCGTGTGACGAAACCCGCAGCGCATCGAGTGAAACGTCACGCGCATCGCCGGCCGTGCGTGTGACGAAACCCGCACCGCATCGAGTGAAACGTCACGCGCACGGGCAGGCGCGCGCGCGCCCCATCACTTCCCCATCGCGCGCTGCAGCTGCACCCACGCCAGCGCGCGCTGGTACTTCGAGCGCACGAGGTTGAGCTTCGCCTGCGTCAACGCCGACTGGGCATCCAGCAGGTCTGTCGTCGTCCCGCTCCCGGCTTGCACGACGGCCGCGGTCACCCGGTACGCCTCTTCCGCCGACGTCAGCGCGGTCTGCGCGACGTCGATGGCCGCCGTCGCCGCGCGCAGCTGATCGAGCCGCCCGGTCACCTCTCCCCGCACCTGCCGCCCCGTCTCTTCCGACAGCAGCCGCTGCGCCTCGGCCTGGTGCACCGCCGCGCGGTGCGCGTACCACTGCGTGCCCCACAGCCACACCGGCCACGACGCGCGCACGCCGATCGACGCGGCGTTCTGCTGCGCGAGCGCCTGCCCATCGATGCGCACGTACGTCGCCGTCAAGTCGACCTCGGGCAGCAACGCGAACAACCGCGCCCGCGCCGTCGACTCCGCCCCGTCGAGCAGGCGCACCTGCTGCTTCAAGTCGAGCCGCGATTCCATCGCCGCGCCGGTCGCGTCAGCGAGCGCCGGGGCGGGCTGTTCCGCCGACGCCTCGAGCGCGGTGGGCGCCGCGAAGTCGACCTCCGCGTCGAGCGGGAAGTCGAGCAGGGTGAGCAGCGCGATGCGCGCCGCCGATTCCTGCACGCCCGCCTGCAGTTCCTGCTGGGCGATGTTGGCGCGCGCGACCTCGAGCCGCAGCACGTCGGCGGTGGTGAGCGCCCCCGCCTCGACGCGCGCCCTCGTCACGGTGAGCTGCTCCGCGAGCTGCACCTGCGAGCTGCGGGCGACTTCCCGCGCGGCGCGCGCCTCGTACAGCCGCAAGAACCCCAGCTCGACCGCTTCCTTCACGCTGCGCTCGAGGTTGCCCGCCTGGAACGCGGCCGCGTCGGCGTTCTCGTTGGCGGCCATCAGTTCCTGGCTGGTGCGCAGCAGGCCGACCACCGGCTGCTTCGCCGACACCACGAAGCTGTTGGTGTTCTGGTCGCGCACCGTCAGCGAGGGCGCGGCGGCGGCGGGCGCGCCGGGAATCATGAGCTGCACCTGGAACGGCCCCGAGTAGTGCTGCAGCTCGTCGCTCAACGCGAGCGCGGGCAGCAGCTGCCCGCGCACCGAGCGCGACCCGTCTTCGGCCGCCGCGACGCGTTCTCTCGCCGCGCGGACCTGCGCGTTGCGCGAGAGCGCGCGCTGCACCGCGTCTTCCACGCTGACCACCTCGCCGGCCTGCGCCGCCGTCGCGAGCACCACCACCACGCTGAGAGCGAAGGAGCGCATGTCACGACTCCGTGTGCACGGTGGCGACGACCGACATGCCCGCGCGCAGCGGCACGCCGGGAGGGCTCTTCCACTTGATGCGCACCGGCACGCGCTGCACGACCTTCACGAAGTTGCCCGACGCGTTGTCGGGCGGGAGCAACGAGAAGCGCGCCCCGGTGCCACCCGACAGGCTCTCCACCTCACCCTCGAAGGTGCGACCGGAGAACGCGTCGATCTCCAGCTCCACGCGCTGGCCGGGCTTCATCTCGCCGATCTGCGTCTCCTTGTAGTTGGCGATGACGTAGGTCGCCTCGGGCACCAGCTCTGCGATCGCCATGCCCGGCGACACCAGCTGACCGGGGTGAATGGTGAGCTTCGACACCACGCCATCGGCGGGCGCGACGACGGTGGCCCACGAGAGGTTCAACCGCGCGAGGTCGAGCGCCGCTTCCGCCGTCACCACGCGGGCCCTGGCGAGCTCGGCGGTGGCGCGCGCCGCGGCGACCTTGGCGTCGACGGGCGTGTTGGTGTCGAGCATGCCGTTGGCCTCGGCGACGCGGCTCTGCGCGACGCGGCGGCTTTCCTCGGCGGCGAGCTGCTGCGCCTGCGCGGCAGACACGGCCGCGGTCGCGGTGTCGACGGCGGCCTGCGCGTTGTCGAGGCGTTCCTGCGGCACGGCGTTGGCCTCGCGCAGCTTGCGCGTGCGGTCGAGGTCGGTGGTCACGCGGCGCAGCTCGGCCTGAGCGCGCACCAGCTGGGCCTTGGCGGTGGCGATCTGCGCATCGGCGCTGCTGACCTGCGCGAGCGAGGTCGACACCTGCGCCTTCGCCGACGAGAGCCCGCCGCGCGCTCCGGCCTCGGAGACGCTGGCCTGCGCTTCGGCGGACGCGGCCTGCGCCTTCGCCGCGGCGAGCTCACCTTCGGCCTGCTTCACGCGCGCGCGCAGGTCGGCCGCGTCGAGCTCGAGGATGACGTCGCCCTGCTTCACCTTGGAGTTGTCGGCGACCTTGATGGTGAGCACCTGGCCGCCGACGCGCGGGGCGAGCGGCACCACGTCGGCCTCGATCTGCGCGTCGTCGGTCGACTGCCGGTGCGCGGTCATCGCGTGCCACACCAGGTAGCCGGTCACCGCGAGGGCGCCGATGCCGACGATGATGAACACGCGCCGCTTGCCGCCGGCGGCCTTCGCGTTGGCGGCGGCCTCCTTGGTGGCGTCCGGAGGAGCGGCTGCAGCGGGGTTGGGGTTGGGGGCATTCATGGGTCACTCCATTTCGACGTGAACGGGGGCCGCGGTGACGACCTTCGGGCGGCGGAGCATGGCGACCATCGGCAACACGCACAGGAAGCAGATGGCGCCGACGACAAAGAGTTGATCGAACGCGATGACCATCGCCTGGCGGGCGACGGCGCCGCCGAAGCTGCGCAGCGCGACCTCGTGCGCGTGGGCGGCGTCCATTCCGCGGGCGAGGAGACCGCCCTCGGTGGCGCGGAGGCGGGCCTGCACTTCCGGCCGCTCGGCGACCAGGTGGGCGCGCACCGCGGCGCTGGCGAACACGCCGTTGCGCGAGAGGAGCGTGGCGAACATCGCGACGCCCAGCGAGCCGCCGACCTGGCGCATCAGCGAGCTCAAGCCCGTCGCGTCGGCCATGCGTTCTCGCGGAATGGTCGACAGCGCGACCGTCTGCAGCGGCACCATCATCATGCTCATGCCGATGCCCTGCATGACGAGCGAGCTCATGATCGCGCCCGAGTTGGAGTTGAGCGACAGGCTGGCGAGCATCAGCTGGCCGGACGCGTTGACGAGCAGTCCGGCCCCGGCGAGCACGGCGGGGCTGGTGTGTTGGTAGAGCCGCGCGACGAAGGGCATCGCCACCAGCATGATCAGCGTGCGCGGCATCAGCGCGAGGCCAGACTGGGTGGCGGTGAAGCCCAGCAGCTCCTGCATGAACAGCGGCAGGAGGAACATGCCCGACATCATCACCGCGAACATGCCGGCGGCGGCGAGCGTGCCCGAGGTGAAGGTGCGATCGGCGAAGAGCCGCAGGTTGACGGCGGGCGCCTGCGCGGTGAGTGAGCGCGCGATGAAGGCGGCGAGCGCGGTGACGCACACCATGCTCATCACCACGATGAGCGGCGACTCGAACCAGTCGTCGGCCTGGCCTTCCTCGAGCACGTACTGCAGCGAGATGAGGCACACCCACAAGAGCGCGATGCCCAGCCAGTCCATGTGCTTGCGCTGGCGCTCGGCCTCGATGCGCGCCTGGGCCTTCAGGTCTTCGGGCTCGTGCACGAAGCGCGAGACCATGAAGAACCCGAGAATGCCGACCGGCACGTTGATGAAGAAGATCCACGACCAGTGGAAGTTGTCGACGATGAAGCCGCCGAGCGTGGGGCCGAGCGCGGGGCCGACCATCACCGCCATCGCGAAGAGCGCCATCGCGGTCGCCTGTTCCTTCGGGGGGAAGGTCTGCCGGAGGATCGCCTGCTCGGTGGGCTGCAGCGCGCCGGCGCCGAACCCCTGGATCGCGCGGAAGAACACCAGCGAGGGCAGGTTCCACGCGATGCCGCACAGCGCGGAGCCGACGACGAAGAGCGCGAGGCACGCGAGGTAGACGTTCTTCTGGCCGAAGAGGCGCCCGAAGAAGCCGGTGAGCGGCATCACCATCACCGTGGCGATCGCGAAGCCGGTGCTGATCCAGGTGATCTCCTGCACCGTCGCGCCGACCGCGCCGCGAATCTGCGAGAGCGCGACGTTGACGATCGACGCGTCGATCGCGCCCATCAACGTGCCGAAGGTCACCGAGACGGCGACCAGCCACTTGTTGGTCTTCGGGGCGCTCATCGGCGGGCGCGCGCTCCTGCGCCATCGAGGAACCGGCCGACGATCTCGGCGACCACGCGATCGCCCGGGAGCCGCTCGGGCTCGTCGGCGGCCTGGGTCATGAAGGCCTGCATCAACCCCTGGAGCGCGAGGGTGTGCAGCGCGACGTCGCCGGGGGCGATCAACCCCTCGGCCTGGCCCCGCGCGATCACCTCGCCGAAGAGGGTGACGAACCGCCGGCGGATCTCGCGGCGGCGCTTGAGGTCGGGCAGATGCTCGCCCTGCTTCACGAGGAGGTAGATCTTCGTCCACGAGCCGACCAGCGCCGACATCATCGTGGTCAGCTGGGTGCGCGTGTCCTGGTCGCGCGAGCGCTGCTCGGCGGCGTGCACCTCGGCCAGCATGCGCTCCCGGTGCTTCTCGAGGAGCGATTCCACGAGGGCGCGGCGGTCCTTGAAGTGGTTGTAGAGGGTGCCGACGGCGACGCCCGCGCGCGCGGCGATGACTTCCATCGGCGCCTCGAGGCCGCGGGCGAACAGCACCTCTTCAGCCGCCTCGAGAATCGCCTCGGCCGCGACTTCCTTGAGGCGCTCCTTGAGCTTCTGAGTTCGCTTTCGTGGAGATGAATCTGGATTCATCGGCGTGAAGGCGTAATCAACACGCTCGCCACGCGCAAGTCTCAGTGGTCGATGGGGCGCGCCGCCTCGATGATCAACAGCCCGCGCTTCTCGCCGCTCGAGGGGTCGGTGGTGTCGATGGCCTCGAAGAGGCGCTGGGTGGGCGCGAGCCACGGGCCGTAGTCGGCGTTCACGTCGACGACGAACACCAGGTCTTCGGGCTCGAGCAGTCCGCCGAGCGGCGAGTGGTGACCGCCGCCGCGGCCGAAGAGCGGCGCGCGGGTGAAGTTGGCGATGACCAGCTGGCCCTTCGTCGGCGCAGCGCGGAGGACCTCGCGGAGGGCGGTGGCGCTCGAGGGGTGAACGACGGTGACCTGCCAGCCGCTGACGTGGCGGGCGGCGAGGGACGCCAGCTCGTCGAGCGTGAATCCGCCCAGGCACAGGCCCCGCAGGCAGCGGGACTCGCCGCTCGTCAGCTCGGCCAGGGAGAGGGACGGCTGGCCGAGGGCGCGACCGACGTTCATCAGGCTCGTCGGGCCGCACGCCGAGACGTTGGGCTGCGGGAGCGGGGGCCGCGGCAGGCGCGCGGCGAGCGGGAGCGCCCACGCCCGCTCGAGGAGCGCGGGCGCCTGGTAGTCGGGTCGCCGGTCGATCGCGGTCTCGGGGGAAATCGACGGCCACCCGCCGCCAGCCAGCAGGAGTCCGAGGACAGCGATGATCCGCCATGCGCGCCGCACGGGCCCGAGCCTATGGCCGGCCGTGCGTGTGACGAAACCCGCGCGGCACCGAGTGAAACGTCACGCTCATCGCCGGCCGTGCGTGTGACGAAACCCGCGGTGCATCGAGTGAAACGTCACGCGCATCGCCGGCCGTGCGTGTGACGAAACCCGCGCGGCACCGAGTGAAACGTCACACGCATCGCCAGCCGTGCGTGTGACGAAACCCGCGCGGCACCGAGTGAAACGTCACACGCATCGCCGGCCGTGCGTGTGACGAAACCCGCGGCGCATCGAGTGAAACGTCACGCGCATCGCTGGGCGGTCGCGGCCCCAAAATTCCAGGCGCATCAACGGCTTGCGATGGGCTGGCTACTTCGGCGCCGGCGCGTCCTTGGTCGGCTCGAGGTAGGTGCTGTGGCAGGTGACGCACACCTGCATCAACTCCCCGGTGCGCGTGGCGAGGCTCACGTCGTCGCTCTTCGCGGCCGCCTCAGCCACCGCCTTCGCCTTGATGCGCAGGTCGTCCTGCAGCACGAAGAAGCGCTCGGGCAGGCTGGCGTTCAGGTCATCTTCACCGCCCGCGATGGGCCGGGTGAGCCGCGGTTCTTCGGCGACGTCGGTCGCGAGCCGGCCGGCCGCGTCGCGATCGAGCAGCAGCACCGACTGCACGAGCTGGAGCATGTCCTTGCTGTGCCGTTCCATGCGGCGCTTGAGCAGCCCGCGCGCGACCGGGCTCAGGTAGCCGGGCGCGCCCAGGCCTTTCTTGAGCGTGGCGGCCGGCGGCGCCTTCTTCTTCGCCTCTGCCTTGCCGTCATCGGCCCACGCAGACCCGACCACCACCACCAGACACACCGTCAGCGCTCGTCGGTTCATGACTTGATCCGTAGCAACTGTGTGGCCACAGGTGCGACGGCCCGCGCCGTGCACACTTGCGGTGTCGATGAAGATCCTCTGCGCCATCGATGGTTCGACCGCTTCGTCCCACGCCGCTCGCAAGGCTGTGGAACTTGGCTCAGCCCTCAAGGCCGACGTCACGCTCGCCACCGTGGTGGTGCCGACCTTCGTGCCGCCCGAGCTCGCGTTCGACGCCTCGCGCTTCCTCGAGGAATCGAGCCGCGCCGCCGAAGTGCTCCTCAGCGAGGCGGCCAAGGAACTCGGTCAGCCCGGAATTTCGCGTGTGACCCTGCAGGGTTCCATCGCCGAAGCCCTCGCCGACTACGCCGATACCAACAACTTCGACATCGTGGTCATCGGGTCCAAGGGCCGCGGCGCCGTCAGTCGCGTGCTCATCGGCAGCACCACCGACCGCCTCGTTCACATCGCGCGCAAACCCGTTCTGGTCGTTCGCTAGTCAACGCAATCGTTGCGCGTCAGGGGGAAGGCGCGCAAAACCTGCAGTCATGGAGAAGAAGCGCATGAAGCAGAGAATCTTGATCGTCGATGACGAGCAGAACGCTCGCGATGCGATGAAGACCATCTTCACGGAGGAAGGCTACGAGGTCGCGGAAGCGGCCGATGGCGAAGCCGGCCTCGTGGCGCTCGGCACCTTCAAACCCGACGCAGTGCTGTGCGACATCAAGATGCCGAAGATGGACGGCCTCGAGCTGTTGCAGAAGGCGCGCGCCGAGGGCCATTCCTCGGTCTTCGTGATGGTGACGGCGTTCGGCTCGATCGAGACCGCCGTCGAGGCGATGAAGCGCGGCGCCGAAGACTACGTGACCAAGCCGGTCGACGTGAGCGCGGTGCTGGCGCGGCTCGAGAAGGTGCTCGAGAAGCGCGCGCTGCGGCAGGAAAACGAGCTGCTGCGCGAGCGGCTGCGCGAGAAGCACAAGTTCTCCAACATCGTCGGCGAGTCGCCCGAGCTGCAGGGCGTGTTCGACGTGGTGGTGCGCGCCGCGCCGACGCGCGCGACGATCCTCATCCTCGGCGAGTCGGGCACCGGCAAGGAGCTCATCGCCCAGGCGGTGCACGAGGCCTCGCCGCGGCGCGAGAAGCCGTTCGTGAAGGTGAACTGCGCGGCGCTGACCGAGACGCTCCTCGAGTCGGAGCTGTTCGGCCACGAGAAGGGCAGCTTCACCGGCGCGGTCGGCCGTCGTGAAGGCCGCTTCGAGCTGGCGAACGGCGGCACGCTGTTCCTCGACGAGCTGGGGGAGATCAGCGCCGGCCTGCAGGTGAAGTTGCTGCGCGTGCTGCAGCAGCAGGAATTCGAGCGCGTCGGCGGCACCCAGACCGTGAAGGTCGACGTGCGCGTGGTGGCGGCGACCAACCGCGACCTCGAGGCCGAGGTGAAGGCGGGCCGCTTCCGCGAAGACCTCTACTACCGGCTCAACGTGGTGAGCGTGACGTTGCCGCCGCTGCGCAAGCGCAAGACCGACATCCCCGCCCTCGTGCAGCACTTCCTCGAGCGGTACGGGCAGATGCACGGCAAGCAGATGAAGGGCCTGGCGCCCGGCACCCTCAACGTGCTGCTGGCGTACGACTGGCCGGGCAACGTGCGTGAGCTGGGCAACGTCATCGAGCGCGCGGTGGTGCTCGCGCGGTCGACCGAGCTGACGTCAGACGATTTGCCGGCCGCGCTCCGCGGGCCGCGCCCGACGGGCCGCACGAGCGACTCGCTGATTCCGGGCGCGACGCTCTACGAGATCGAGCGCGAGGCCATTCTGCGCACGCTCGAGCTGGTCGGAGGCTCGACGTCGCGCGCGGCCGATCTCCTCGGCATCTCGGTGCGCAAGATTCAGTACCGGCTGAAGGAGTACGCCGAGGCCGACAGCGCAAGTGCCCAGAAGTCGGTGAACTGAGCCGTCACGAACCTGACGGGTGGCACGGGTGCAATGTCCCCGTGCACCGATCAGCATGCGCGTGCTGCTGGTCGAAGACAGCGTGACCGCCCGACGGGTGGCCGAAGCCGTGCTGCGCAACGAAGGCTGGCAGGTCAGCACGGCCGGTGACGCGGTCACTGCGCTGCGGCTCATTCGCGAGCTGGCCTTCGACCTCGTGCTGATGGACCGCGAGCTCCCCGATGCGTCGGGTGACGATGTGGTGCGCGCGCTGCGCGTCTCTTCCGGCCCCAACCGCTTCTCGCTCGTCGTCGCGCTCTCGGGCACCGTGACCGTCGAGGCGATCGAGCAGTGCCGGTGCGCGGGCATGCTGGCCCTGCTCGAGAAGCCGCTCAAGCCGAGCGCGCTGCGGGGGTTGCGCCGGCTGGTGCAGGCCGGCCGCCCGCTCACCGCCGCGGGAGGCTGACCTCGAAGCGCGCGCCCCCGAGCGGCGACGTGCCAATCTCGATGCGGCCGCCGTGCTGCGAGACGATGGCGTGGCTGATGGGCAGCCCGAGCCCCGAGCCGTTCGCCTTGGTGGTGAAGAAGGGCTCGAAGAGCCGATCGCGGTGCTGCGGGTCGACGCCCTTGCCGCTGTCGTCGACGTCGACCAGCGCCACGTCGTTGAGGAGGTGCACCGAGAGCTGCACCTTGCCGCCGGGGCCCACCGCGTCGAGCGCGTTGAGCGCGAGGTTCATGAACACCTGGCGCAGCTGATCGCCGTCGGCCGGAATGCGCGCCTCGGCGCTCGGCTCGAGCGTCAGCACCACCTCGCGGCGTTCGGCCTCGCTGGCCAGCAGCGCCACCACGCGCGAGAGCAGGTCGGGCAGCAGCACCGGCGCGAGGGTCAACGGCGCTGGCCGCGCGAACTGCAAGAAGTCGCGCAAGATGTGTTCGAGCCGGCGGATCTCGTCGCGCACCAGGGTGAGCGGCTCGAGCAGCGGGCCCTGCAGCGCCGCCTCGAGCTTGCGCACGCGGCGCTCGAGCACGGTCAGCTGCAGCCCGGCGGCGTTGAGCGGGTTGCGAATCTCGTGCGAGAGGCCCGCGGTGAGGGTACCGACGGCGGCCAGCTTCTCGGCGCGCTGGGCGCGGCGCGAGAGCTCGCGCTTCTCGACCTGGGCGCTGACGTGGCGCAGCGCCTTGCCGACCGTCGCCAGGAGGTCGGGCGTCGCGCAGGGCTTGATGAGGTAGTCCCACACGCCGGCGCGCACCGCGGCGGCCGCCGACTCGACCGAGGCGTGGCCGGTGAGGAGCACCACCTCGCAGTCGGGCTCGAGTTCCTTGAGCTGCTCGGCCAACCGCGTGCCGTCGCCGTCGGGGAGCCGGAGGTCGACGAGCGCCACCTGCACCCAGCCGGCGGCCTTGCCCAGCGCGGCCTTGCAGGTCGACGCGGTGCGCACCTCGTGCCCGAGGTCAGAGAGGATCTCGGACAGGTTGGCGACGAAGTCGGCGTTGTCTTCGACGATGAGGAGGTGCGAGCTCATGCGCGCGCGCTCATCATCGTCGCCAGCCGCCGCGCCGTCTCGCCCGGCGACAAGGTGGTGGGCAGGCGCGCGACACCGGGGAAGTACGAGTCGACCAGCTTGAGGCGCTCGACGCAGCCGCCGCTGGGCGCGGCGAGCACCGCCAGCGGGGGAGGCAGCTGCGCGATGGGCTGGTCTTCGGCGGTGCCGCACACCGTGATGCCCAGCGGGGTGACGGCCTCGCGCACCTGGTCGACCCAGGCCTCGTCGTCGGTGACGGCGATCACCACCCGATCGCGCTGCGCGTTCTCGAGCAGCTGCACCAGCTGCCGCGGGTTGGTGGTCTTCGAGAGGAAGGCGAAGAGGCCGAGCCGCCGCACCTCGGCGAGCTGCTCGTTCGCGGCGTAGGCCGAGAGGAGCACGACCGGCAGGCCGGGGTCGGTGTGACGTACCTCGCGCAGGAGATCGGCGCCGGAGCCACCGGGCATGCGCATGTCGGTCACCAGCGCGTCGAAGCGCGTGCGCTTGACGATCTCCAGCGCCGACGCGGCGTCGTGGGCCGACGTCACGGTGGCCCCCGCATCGGTCAAGATCTCCGCCACGTTCTCGGCGAACGCCACGTTGTCGTCGACCAGCATGTACCGTCGCATCACGACCGTCTCCTCCCCGGGAGCGCGACTTCGAAGCGCGCTCCACCGAGCGGCGAGCGGGACGCCTCGACGTGCCCGCCGTGCCGCTCGACGATTCGTTTCACCAACGCCAGCCCCAGCCCGATGCCGCCCGGCCGGCTGGTCACCAGCGGCTCGAAGAGCCGGT
This sequence comes from Myxococcaceae bacterium, assembly GCA_046351675.1. Classification (GTDB taxonomy): domain Bacteria; phylum Myxococcota; class Myxococcia; order Myxococcales; family Myxococcaceae; genus Archangium_A. Next base: position 914,001 of record JAXLYB010000001.1, on the reverse strand, counting down.
TGCGCACCGCCGGGTCGATGCCCGGGCCGCTGTCGTCGACCGTCAACAGGGCGCGCTGGCCGTCGACGCGCACCGACACCACCACGCGGCCCGCTTCGCCGGCGAAGTGCACGGCGTTCTGCACGAGGTTCGACACGACCTGGCCCAGCTGGGTGACGTCACCTTCGACCTCGACGTCCGGCTCCAGCGCGAGCGTGAAGGGGCCCTTCTGCTCGGCCATGAAGCCCTGCACGAGGTGGGTGAGGTCGACGGCGACGCGGGCGACCGGCTTGTCGCGAATGAGGTCGAGCAGCTGGGTGACGATCTCGTTGGCGAGCTGCACCTGCTGCGAGATGCGGTTGAGGTGCCGCACCGTCTTCTCGTCGTCGCTCGCGCGGCCCTTGAGCACGTAGAGCGACGTCTCGATGACGCCCAGCGGGTTGCGCAGCTCGTGACCGATGCTGCCGACCAGCTGACCGAAGGTGGCCAGCCGCTCCGCGCGCGCCTGGCTCGACTCGAGATCTTCCCGGTAGGTGTGGAGCATCAGCGCGAGGTCGATGTCGAGAATGCGCGTGATGGCGCGCCGCGCGGCGTTGCGGTCGGGAAGCTCGAGCCCCTCGAGGCGGCTGATGAGCTCGAAGCGCACCACGTTCATCGCGGCGACCATGTAGTGCTGGGCGAGGCGAATCTGCACGTGCACCCGGCCGATGCGCGCGCGGCGGGTGACGTAGGCCTCGTCCCACGGGCCGCTGAAGAGTTCCCGCATCCACCGTTGGAGCGTGATCTTCAGCTGGCCGACCTGCTTCTCGCCCCGCACCAGCGCGCCGCGCGCGTCGGAGTGTTGCAGCACCCGTGCGTAGAAGGTCTCCGCGACCTGCTCGAAGTGCGGCGAGAGCAGGTCGTGCAGCGAGCGCAGCATCGCCTCGTCTTCGGCCCCGAAGCCGACGTACTCCTTGAGCTCCGTGAAGAGGTCGAACACGCGCGCTGTTTACCCCGAAGTGTGCTTGAAAACAGCGCGTGGCCGACGCTCACGGACATCTGCTCTTTGCCTGCGGCTCCAGCCTCTACGGGGTGCCTGCTGACACCGCGTCGGAGGTGGTGACGGTGCCGACGTTGACGCGCGTGCCCGGCGCGCCGGCCCACCTGCTGGGGGTGTTCGCGCACCGCGGCGAGGTGCTGCCGGTGGTCGACCTCACGCGGCTCACCGGGCGCCCGCTCGACGAGGCGTGGAAGCGCGCGGTGCTGGTGCGCACGCCGCGCGGCGCGGTGGCGCTGACCGCGACCCGCGTGCTCGGCGTCTCGCAGCTCGAGGGCCCGTTCGATCGCCTCGGCGACAGCGGCGTGCAGCAACACCTCCGCGGCCCGGCGCGCTCGAGCGACGGCGAGGTCGCGATCATCGACACCCAGACCTTCGTCGAGTTCCTCGCGAGTGCGGGCTGAGCCGATGGGGCGCGAGGGTGGGGGCACCAGTCGCGTGATCGAGGGGCTCGTGCTGTGCACGGTGCTCGGTGAGCGGCTGGCGATCTCGGCGCGCGAGGTCGACGGCTTCTCCGAGGCCACCGAGGGGCTCCCGTACGCAGGCGCGGCCTTCACGCCCGGCGCGATCGCCCCGGTCAACGCGCGGGCGCTGCGGTGCGCGGGCGCGGCGCTGGTCGTCGACGCGGTGCAGGTGCACTCGCACCCCGAGGCGGCGCTCGACGTGCCGGCGGCCCTGGCCACCACGCGTGGGCCGTGGAGCGTGGTCGCCTTCGTGGAATGCGAGGGCGCGCTCTGGCCGGTGGTGTCGCTGCGCTCGCTGGTGCAGGCGCCGGAGGTCTCGTCGTGAGCGAGGCCGGGAGCGCGGCACCGGGCAGCCCGAAACAGAGGCCGCTCGCCGGCCGCAACCGCTGGGTCAGCGCGCTCAGCACGCTCGCGGCCATCGTCGGCATCTTCCTCGCGATGATCTACGTGTGGGTGGCGGTGGAGCTGCCGCCCGGCACGCGCTTGAGCCTGCTGCTGGTGCTGGTGGTCGTAGGCGGCTCGTTCAACTTCCTGGGCGACAGCGTCGAGCAGCGCCGCCTCGGCCCGCTGCGCATGCTGGGCGACGGCACGCTCGCGCCGACGCGCGCCAACCTCATCGCCGCCGCGCGCGGAGTGGCCGGGCTCCCCGAGCTCACCTTCTGGCTGGCGCTGGGCTTCCTCGGGCTGGGGGCGCTGGCGACCGCGGTGGTGTGGCCGCTGCTGGTCGAGGTGCCGTCGGGCGTCGTCTGGCGCGTGTCGTTCATCGGCGTGGCGGTCGCGCCGATCACCGCGACGCTCTCGCTCGTGGTGACGCTGCCGCGCTCGCGCGTGGTGCTCAAGGAAATCGCCGCCGCGGGCCTCGGCGTGCGCGAGCTGCACGAGGCGCTCGCGCCGGCGTTCGTGATGCGCCGCCGGCTGGTCGCGTTCTCGGTCTTGTCGACCGCCAGCCCGGTGATGTTCGTCATCGACCTCGCGCTCGCGCGCATGCGCGACACGCTCGAAGCGGTCAGCGAGGCGACCGACGGCGCGGGCATCGCCGCCGCCGCCACCGCGCAGCAGGCGACCGGCCAGTGGGGCCTGGTGGCGCTGGTGGTGCTGGTGCTGGGCATGGTCGCCGTCGCCGCGTGGATGACGGGCACCATTCTCGGGCAGCCGCTGCACGAGCTGGCCGCCGAGACCGAGCGGCTGATGAAGGGCGCGCACGGCGACCCGCGCTTCATCGCCGCGGAATACGAGTCGCTCGCCGCCGCCGGCGCGCTGGCGGGCATCGAGGGCGAGCTGCTCGGCCTGCTGCGGCCGCTCGGAGACGCCGCGCGCAGCCTCAGCGCCACCACGGGGCAGCTGCAGAAGCTCGGGCCGCGCCGCTCGCAGCGCACCGCGCTCACCGCCGCGCACGGCACGACGCTCGAACTGGCCCGCAGCGCGCGCGAGGTGGCGCAGAACGCGCAGTCGGTGAGCGAGTTCGCGCAGCAGACGCTGACGGCCGCGAAGAAGGGCCGCGAGAGCAGCCAGGGCTTCTTGCGCGCGATGGCCGACATGCGCCGCGGCAACCAGGCCATCGCCGACAGCGTGGTGCGGCTCAACAAGCGCGTGCAGCAGGTCGGCCGCATCGTGGAATTCATCGAGGGCATCGCCGATCGGTCCGACCTCCTGGCGCTCAACGCCGAGCTCGAGGGCCACAAGGCGGGGGAGATTGGCCGCGGCTTCTCGCTGGTCGCCGCCGAGATGCGGCGGCTGGCGGAGTCGGTGATGGTCTCGACGCGCGAGATTTCCCGGCTCATCGAGGAGATTCGCGACGCCACCAACGCCGCGGTGATGGCGACCGAGGCGGGCGTGAAGGCGACCGACGTCGGGGCCTCACTCGCGCACCGCGTGGGCGACGGCCTGTCGAAGATCGTCGACTTCGCCAACCAGTCGGCCGACGCGATGCAGAGCATCAGCCTCGCGACCGCGCAGCAGCAGCTGGGCACCGACCAGCTCGTGGCGGCGATGGCGGAGATCTTGAAGAGCGCGGAGGTCTCGGCGGCCGCGCAGGTGGGCATGCAGGCCGCGCACGATCAGCTGACCTCGCTCGCCGCCGACCTCGAGAAGGGCATCACCAACTTCGAGGTGCAGGCGTGAAGCTCGCGGCCTGGCTGCGCAACCGCGCGATGTGGGTGCTGATGCCGGGGCTGGCGGCCAATGCCCTGTCGCTCCTGTTGCTCGGCCTGTGGGCGGCCTTCACCGGGCGCTTCGTCGCCAGCTCGCACGCGCAGCTGCTGTTCACCTTCACCGCGGGCCTGGTGCTGCTGTTGGTGGTCGCGGTGCCGGTCGTCTCGCTGACGAAGCTGCGCACCTTTCGCGCGCTCGCGGCGGGGCGGGTGGGGCTGAGCGTCGAGGCGCGGGTGCGGGCGCTGGGCGAGCTGCGGCGCATTCCCACCGAGTACGCGAAGGCGACCTCGATCGCCTGGGTGGGCGGCGCGGTCGTGGTCTCGGCGTTCGCGCTGTCGTCGTGCGACGCGAGCTGGGCGGGCGTCGCGCGCGTGCTGCTCGGGGTGCTCGCGGTGATCCCGCTGGTGGCCACGCTGCTCTCGCTGCTGGTGACCAACCGCGCGCGCGAGGCGTTCGGGCGCGTGGCCGAAGACCTGCCTCCCTCGGCGGTGCTCGCGGTCGAGTCCACCGAGAACTGGACCGTGCGCACCCGGCTCATCTTCCTCATCGCGACCTTCACGCTCGCGCCGCTGGCCCTGGTCATCGACGTCGCGTGGGAAGCGGTGGCCGACGCGCCCCAGGTGCTCGCCGCGCTGGCGCCGGCCGCGCGCGCCGCGGCCTCGTCGGCGTTGATGACGGCGCTCACGCTGCGGCTGGCGAGCCTCGGCTTCGTGGCGCTGGTGATCGCCGCCCTCACCACCGAGGCCGCCGGAGAGTCGATCGCCGCGCCGCTGCAGGCCCTCGCCGAAGACGGGCGCCGCGTCTCGGCCGGCCAGCTCGATCGCCCGCGGGTGATCCCCGCCGACGGCGAGGTGTGGCGCGTCACCGGCGTCTTCGCGCGGCTGTGCGAGCGGCTGGCGGGGCTGGTCGATCGCGTGGTCGACGTGGGCCTGCAGGTGCGCACCGCGAGCGAGTCGCTGCAGCAGACCTCGCAGCGGTCCGAAGCCTCCGCCACCGAGCAGGCCGCGTCGCTCAACGAGACCTCGGCCACCACCGAGGAACTCGCGCGCAGCGCGCGGCAAATCGCCCAGAACGCCTCGGCCGTGCAGGACCTCGCGCGCGCCACCCTCGAGGCGGCGGAGCAGGGCCAGCACGACGCGCAGGCCTTCGACGCCGCGGTCGAGCGCATGAAGCAGGACAACCGGTCGATCGCCGGCGCGGTGGAACGGCTGCAGCGGCGCGTGCAGCAGATCGGCCGCATCGTCGAGCTGATCAACACCGTGGCCGATCGCAGCGACCTGCTCGCGCTGTCGGCGGAGCTGGAAGGCTCGAAGGGCGGCGAGGTGGGCCGCGGCTTCGCGCTGGTCGGCGGCGAGATGCGGCGGCTCGCGGAGAACGTGCTGGAATCGACGGCGGAGGTCGACGAGCTGATCTCCGAGATCCGCGAGGCGACGGTGCGCACCGCCGACGCGACCGCCGAGGGCAGCCGCCTGACCGAGCACGGCATGGCGCTGGCGGGCGACGTGACCGCGTCGCTGCTCGAGGTCGCGCGGCTGGCTGGTGACACCGCGACCCGGGCGCGCACCATCACCCTCTCGACGCAGCAGCAGCAGAGCGGCACCGATCAACTGGCCGAGGCGATGACGGAGATCCTCCGCGTCACGCGCGGCGAGCTCGACGCCACCCACCGCAGCGCCGAGGCGAACCAGCAGCTGGTCGCGCTCGCCAACTCACTCCAGGGCGTGGTGCAGCGCTTCCTCGGGCAGCGGGGAGGCCGTTCATGAGCGGCCGCGAGCGGCTGTTGGTGCAGTTTCGCGAGCTCGTCACCGAGCGCCTCGCGCGCATCAACCGCTCGCTGATGAACCTCGAGGGCGGCGGCGGGGTGGAGTCGGGCCAGGCGGCGCTCCGCGAGCTGCACGGCCTGAAGGGCGAGGCCCGCATGATGGGCTTCGCCGAGATCAACCAGCTGGTGCACGAGATGGAAGAGCTGGTGCGCGCCGCGCAGCCCCGCCAGTTCGAGCTCGCGCCCGGGTCGGTCGACGCGCTGCTGGTGTGCAGCGACGCGGTCGGCGTGCTCGCGGGCGCGGTGGCCGGCAGCCCGCCCGATCTCGCGCAGCTGCTCGGGTGGTTGCAGCAGGCGCTCGCCGCCGAGCGCTCGGTCGCCGCGCCGCCCCCGATTCCCGACCCGACGCCCACCGCGCCCGGAGCGCCACCCGAGCCTCCGGCGTCGGCGCCGCGGGGCGTGCACACCGTCGCGGCCCGTCCCGCGGCGGCGGGCGACGCGGGGCCGGCCACCACCGTGGCGCGGGCCGTCGAGCCGCGCGCGGCCGACGCGTCGATTCGCATCAGCCAGCAGAGCCTCGAGACGCTCACCTCGGCGACCACCAACCTCCAGCAGCGCACGCGCCAGCGCGAAGCGGTCGAGATGCGGCGCCGGCAGCTGGCGCGCGAGCTCGCGGCGCTGCACCGGCTGGCCGAAGATCTCGGCGAGGCGGGCTCGGAGTTGGCGACGCGGCTGGGCCGCACGAAAGATCTCTTCGCCGACGTCAACCGCCGCAACACGCTGCTCAACACCGAGGAAATGAAGGACCTCACGGTGCTCAGCGAGGAGATCACCGCGCTGCGCATGGTGCCCGTCTCGCTGCTCTTCGAGCCGTGGCCGCGCCTGATTCGCGATCTCGCGCGCGAGCTCGGCAAGGAGGTCGAGGTCGCGCTCGAGGGTGAAGGCGAGCGCGTCGATCGCTCGGTGCTCGAGACGCTGCGCGACCCGCTGCTGCACCTGGTGCGCAACGCGGTCGATCATGGCGTGGAGTCGCCCGACGAGCGTTTGCGGCTGGGCAAGCCGGTGCGCGCGCTCGTGTCGCTGGTGGCACGGCGCGAGGGCGAGCGGCTGGTGATCGAGGTGCGCGACGATGGCCGCGGCCTCGACCCGGCGCGGCTGCGCGAGGTGGCGGTGCGCAAGGGCATGCTCGGCGCCGACGCGGCCGCCAGCCTGTCGGATCTCGCGGCCATCGATCTCATCTTCCAATCGGGCTTCACCTCGCGCGATTCGGCGACCGACCTGTCCGGGCGCGGCGTGGGGCTCGACGCGGTGCGCACCCAGCTCATCTCGGTGGGCGGCGAGGTGACGGTCGACTCGAAGCCGGGGCAGGGCACGCGCTTCGAGCTCCGCGTGCCGATCAGCCTCACCGTCGCGCCGGTGCTCTTCGTACAGGTGGGCGAGGAACGGCTGTGCCTGACGGCGTCGAACGTGGTGCGCGCGCTGACCGTCGAAGCCGAACACAAGCGCGAGGTCGCCGGCCGCCCGGCGCTGGCCATCGACGACCAGGTGCTGCCGTTCTCCTCGGTGGCGTCGATTCTCTTCTCCGCGCCCGAGCGCCCGCCGTCTGACGGAGAGCTGGTGCTGGTGCTGCGCGGGCGTGGGCAGGCCGCGGCGGTAGCGGTCGATCGCGTGCTCGAGGAACGCGTGCAGGCCATCTTGCCGCTCAAGGGGCTCCTCTCCCGCTACGCGCACCTGAGCGGGGCGACGCCGATGTCCGACGGCGAGCTGGCGCTGGTGATGTCGGCCCCGCACCTGGTGGCGACGGTGCACGGGCGCGAGCTCAAGCTGGGCGGCGTGCTCGAGAAGAAGAAGGAGCTGCGGCGCCGCAAGATCCTCGTGGTCGACGATTCCCCGCTGACGCGCGAGCTGCTGGTCGCGTTGCTCGAGTCCGTCGGGTACCACGTGGTGCAGGCGGTCGACGGCGCGCAGGCGATGGACGTGCTCGGGCGCGAGGCGGTCGACATCGTGGTGACCGACCTCGAGATGCCGCGCGTCGATGGGCTCGAGCTGACGCGGCGGTTGAAGAGCCACGCCACGTTCCGCGCGCTGCCGGTGGTCATCGTCACCACCCGCGGCTCGGAAGCCGACCGACGACGCGGCATGGACGCGGGCGCAGATGGCTACGTCACCAAGGGTGACCTGGTCAGGCAGGACCTGGTCGACGTCGTGGCAAGACTCCTTGCCTGACGGACGTCACCGATCTGTTGTACTCACGGGGGAACGATGGGTGACGCAAAGGTCCGGGTCCTGGTGGTCGACGACTCGGCACTCGTGCGTCAATTGATCGTCGAAGCGCTCGAGAGCGACCCCGACGTGCAGGTGGTGGGCACGGCGGAAAATGGGCAGCAGGCCATCGAGCGTGCGTCGGCGCTCAAGCCGCACGTCATCACGATGGACGTCGACATGCCGGTGATGGACGGGCTGACGGCGACCGAGCGCATCATGGCCGACGACCCGCGGCCGATTCTCGTGCTGACCGCCGACCCGCGAAACCAGGCGCCCGAGCTGACGCACCGCGCGCTGGCGGTCGGGGCGCTCGCGTTGCGCGTGAAGCCCGCCGCCGAGGAGATGGCGGTGCTGGCGCGCGAGGTGAAGCTGCTGGCGACCATTCGCGTGATTCGTCACGTGCGTGGCGTGAAGCGCACCGCGTCGAACCCGTCGCAGCCGGCGGTGAGCGAGCCGGTGCAGCCGTTCGCGCCGTCGGCCGTCGGAGCGATCTGCATCGCCTCGAGCACCGGCGGGCCGCAGGTGGTGCAGCGGTTGCTCGCGAGCCTGCCGGCCGACTTCCCGGTGCCGATTCTCATCGTCCAGCACATCAACGCGGCCTTCGCGTCGTCGCTGCTGAGCTGGCTGGCCGACTCGTCGAAGCTCAAGGTGAAGGAAGCGAAGGACGGCGACGTGCTCGCGCCGGGCACGGTGCTGGTCGCGCCGGCCGATGCGCACCTGTCGATCTCCGGGCGCGGGAAGGTCGCCGTGCAGCCGGGGCCGGCGCGCGATGGGCACCTGCCGTCGGCGAACACGCTGCTCGAGTCGGCGGCGAAGGTGTACGGGCGGCGCGCGGTCGGCGTCATCCTCACCGGCATGGGGAACGACGGCGTCGACGGGCTCGCCGCGATTCGGGTCGCGGGCGGCAAGACGGTCGCGCAGAACCAGGAATCGTCGGTGGTGTTCGGCATGCCGGGCGCGGCGGTGGCGCGCGGGCTGGTCGATCAGCAGGTGCACGGTGATGAGCTCGCGGAGCTGCTCGTGAAGCTCGCGCGTGGGCAGGCGTGACGGGCGCGCCGCTCGACGCGGAGCCCCTCTTCACGCTGGTGGCGACGCGCACCGGTACGCGCCTCTCGCGTCAGCAGCGCGAACGGCTGGTCGCGCACTTCAACCAGGTCTTCCCGGGGCAGGCGCCGGCGGCGGTGGCGGAGCGGCTCGCGCGTCACGAGGGCGTGCGGGAATTGGCGACGCTGCTGTCGATCGTCTCGGTGCACAAGACCGACCTGTTCCGCGACGAACAGCAGCTGCGGGCGCTCGAGGAACACGTGCTGCGGCCGCGCGTGGTGCCCGGTCAGCCGCTGGCGGTGTGGAGCGCCGGTTGCTCGACGGGTGAGGAGGTCGCGACGCTGCTGGTGCTGCTCGCGGAATGTGGCGCGCCGCCCGACAGCACGGTGCTCGGTACCGACTTGTCCGACGCGGCGTTGGCGAAGGCGTCGGAGCTGGCGTTCGGCGCGGAGGCGATGAAGCGCGTGCCGGGCGAGCTGGCCGAGCGGTACTTCGTGCGCGATGGGCAGGGCGCGCGGCTGATTCCCGGGCTCAAGGCGCGGGCGAGCTTCCAGCGGCACAACCTCGTCGACTTTCCGTACCCGTTCTCGGCGGCGGGCACGGCGTTCGACGTCATCGTGTGCCGCAACGTGCTCATCTACTTCACGCCCGAGGCGGCGAAGGCGACAGTGGAAGGGTTCGTCGAGCGGTTGAGGCCCGGTGGGGTGTTGGTGCTGTCGACCGCGGAGCCGTTGCTCGAGCCGGTGGCGGGGCTGGCGACGTTGCGGTTGCCGGGGGCGTTCTTCTACCAGCGCGTCGATGGGTCGCAGGTCGCGCCGCGGCCCAGTCAGCCGACGCCGTTGCCCGTGCCCGCGCCGCGCCCGTCACGGCCGACGCCTGCGCCGCGGCCTTCGGCGCCGGTGCCGCTCGGGGCTCCGTCGGCGCCCTCCATCACCGGGGAGCACCCGGTGGTGCTGTCGCCGGAGGACGAGGGGGCGAAGTTGTTTCAGCTGGTGCTCGAGTGGGCGGCGGCGGGGGAAGATCACCCGGAGACGGAGTCGGGCCTGCGCAAGGCGCTGTACCTGGCGCCGCGGCTTGCGGGGGCGCGGTACTTGTTGGGGCTGTTGCTCGAGCGCAAGGGCCTGCACCCTGACGCGGCGCTCGAGTACCGGCGGGCGTTGCAGTTGATCGAGGGTGGTACGGCGGCGCCGAGCGCGTTCTTCTTGAACAACGAGCGGTTGGGGGCGGCCTGTCGCGTCGCCCTCGCTCGGTTGCCTCAGTGGAAGTGACTGCCTGGCGATGCGTGTGACGTTCCCGGCGGTGGGCGCTGGTTTCGTCACGCTGATGGTGGGGACTGCACTGGCGATGCGCGTGACGTTTCCGGCGGTGGGCGCTGGTTTCGTCACGCTGATGGGCGCGAAGTGCGGCGCGGGTGCTCCACTTTCGAGTCTCAGCGGGTGAGAGCGCCGGGGATGTCAGTGGTGGGCGGTACAACGCCACGCATGAGAAACGCAGAGGTGAAGTGTCTGGAGTTGGCGGCCAAGCAGATGGGTGTGTTGCATCGCTCGCAGGCGATGGCCCATCTGAGCCGGTGGCAAATCGAGCGGCGCGTCAGTCGTGACGCGGGAGAGACGCCGTGGGTGCGCGTCTTGCGCGGCGTGTACCGCGTCGAGGGCTCGTTCGAGTGCTGGCGTCAGCGGGTGGAAGCGCTCTCGCTGTGGGGCGGCCCGAAGTCGGTGCTGTCACATCGCACCGCCGCCGCGCTGCACGGCTTTGACGACTTCAAGGTGGACCCGTTGGGCAAGGCCGGGCCGCTCGAAATCACGGTGAAGCCGCAGAAGCGGAAGCTGAAGCTCGAGGGCGCGCGCATCTACCGCTGCAAACCGCCTCCGCACTGGGACGTCATCGTGAGGGACGATGGGCTGTGCGTGACGTCGGTGCCGCGGACGCTGATGGACATGAGCCGCCTCGTCACCTTCACCCAGCTGCGCTCGATGATGAGCCAGGCGCTGCGGGAGAAGAAGACGACGCTGATGCAGCTGCAGCGCTTCCTGGAGCGCACGCGCAAGCGTCCGGGCATCGTGCGCTTCCGGGCGGTGCTGGCGTCCATCACGGGTGAGGGCGGGCCGACCGACAGTCAGCTCGAGGAATTGGCGTTGCGCGTGCTGCGGCAGGCGAAGATGCCGAAGCCCGATGTGCAGAAGCGCCAGGTGTCGAAGGGCAAGCGCCGGCGTATCGACTTCATCTTCGAGGAGCAGAAGGTCATCGTGGAAACGGACGGGTACGCGTACCACTCGGGCGTCGAGGCCTTCGAGAAGGACAGGCGCCGACGCAACTCTCTGTGTGCAGATGGGTACGTCGTCCTGCAGTGGACGTGGAGAGGGTTGCAGGACAACCCAGACGAGCTCATCAACGAGCTCTGCGCCGTCCTGTACCGCTGAAGCAACCCAGCTGAAGTCTGAAGCATCGAGCGTCCGGCAGGCGAAGGCCGACGTGTGTCTCGACTCGCGCGGCCTGACTGCAAAACAACCATCCGCGTGACGTCACCAGCGCCCAGCGCCGGGAACGTCACACGCATCGCTAGTGGCAGTGCGCCCGAGGCCGCCGAAAACCGACGACGCGCGTGACGCCACCAGCGCCCACCGCCGCAAACGTCACACGCATCGTCCGTGGCAGTGCACCCACGACCGCCGAAAACCGACGACGTGCGTGACGCCACCAGCGCCCCACCGCCGGGAAGGTCACCCGCACGGGCAGAGGTGGGGCGAGGTGGCGGGTGGTGCGATGGCGGGCTCTCGTGGGCTCGACCTACGCTCTCGCCGTGCCTTCACGCGACTCGCGCCAGGCCCCGGTCGTCGTGGGGCGGTTGATCGCCGCGCTCACCGAGCAGGCGGCGCTCGACGTCGCGATCGAGCGGCTCACGCGGTTCCACCCTGGCGCGCAGATCTTCCTCTTCGACGCACAGGGCCGCACGGTGTGGACCGCCTTCGACCCGACCCCGGACGAGCTCGAGCTCTTGCGATTGGGTTTGAACCTGCTTGAGCAACACCAACAGGACCCCGCGCCGCTCGTGCTGCGCGGTGCGTCTGGGCACTTCACCGCGCTGGTGCTCGATGCGGAGCGCACGCTCGGCGCCGTGGTGTTGCTCCGCCCGCGCCGACGTCCGCCGGCCGAGGCCCGGGTGAAGCGGTCCGCTCCGCCGCGTGCGACGTGGCGTCAGTGAAGCGGCGCCGCATCGGCGTTGCGGTGGCGGTGGCGGTCGCGTTCGCCCTCGTGTTGACCTGGCACGCGTGGCTGGTGCACGCCGGCGCCTGGCTCGCGAACGTGCGCGCGGCCGACAAGCTCAGTGCCGCCGACCGCCTCACCTTCGACACCTCCGCGCGCTGGGCGCCGGTCATCCGCACCGACATGGACGACGCCTGGCGCCCGCTCGCGCGGCGCGGCTTCAACGCCTTCGTGTTCGGCGCCCCACCGTCACTCTTCTCCGGCGGCTCGAGCCGCGAGGACCCGGCGGCCACGGAGTACCAAGCGTGGTTCGGCGTCTACTCGGTGATTCTCGACCGCGAGGACGACCTCCGCCTGCCGGAGCGCGAGTTGGTCGCGTTCGCCGACGGGCTGCTGCAGCACGACCAGCTCCGCTGGCTGCACACGATGGGCGACCCGGCCCCGATGGCGCAGGTGGCGCGCCGCGAGCCGACCGGCACGGTGACGCTGCTCGGCCGCGAGGTGACGCTCTTCGAGGGCGAGGTGCTGACGCACAGCGATCTCGGAGAGCCGGTGACGCGGGCCGGGCGATTTCTCGGGCGCGCGAGTGACTGGAGCGACCGCGTGAGTTCGCACCACGAGCTCGCGATGGAAGGCTTCGTGGCGGTGCTCCGCGACGAGCCGGCGCGCCGCCTCTACGTCGTGTGGGGCAACGGCGTTCGCTTTGGCGAGGTGCGCACCTGGCCCGTGCTCCGCGAGGAGCTGCTCGGGATGATTGCGACCGTGCGCCTCGAGCGCTGACTCACCGGTCGGCCGTCGCCTGCACCAGCGCGTCGGCCCGCGCGATGAGCGCCTCCAGCCTCAGCCGGTCGGGCCCCTGGGACGCGTCGAGTCCGATCGACGCGACCTTCGCCAGCGCGACGCGGTCGGCCAGTTCCTCGAGCAGCGCGCGGCCGCCCTCGAGGTCGCGCGTGAGCTCGGCTTCCACCAGGTCGAGCCGATCGGTGATGCGCCCGTTCGACTGGAGGCGCAGCCGCTTCAACGCCCGCAGTTGTTCCAGCCGCGAGGCGAGGTGGCGTTGAAAGCGTCGCACCGCGTCGCGCTCCTGCACCGTGAGGCTGTCGAGCTCGGCCTCGCCGAGGTGCGGCGGCACGGGGAAGCCATCGCCCACCGAGCGCTGGAGGAGCGAAGGCGCGAGCAGCGGCCACGTCACGAGCACGAGCACGGCCTGCGCGGGCCGGCCACCGCGGCGGAGCACGAGCACGAGGAAGACCGCGCCGACCACGACGTACGCCACGAGCCAGACGAGCGTCATGCGATCACCTGCAGGCTCCACAGCGCGATGGACAGCGTGAACGTGAGCTGCACGAGGCCCACGCGTCCGATGAGGTCGATGCGCGCGCGGCGTTCGTCGTCGAGCTCGACCCCGGTGCGCTCGCAGACCTGCTCGGCGAGCGCGTTGAGCACCTTGCGAATGCGACGGCCAGCGACCGCTCCACCGACGGCGAAGGCTGCGACGATGGTCAGCGGGCCAACCCATTCGCGGTCGAACGCCATCGTCACGAAGGCGAGCGGCATGAGCGCCGAGACGGTCAGCGTGCCGGCGGTGACCGCCGTCGTCAGCGCCGAGGCGAGGAGCTGCCAGGGGACCCGCGCGCCCGCCATCACGGCGGTCGCCGCGACCGGACCCATCGCGGCGCCGACTGCGAGCACCACCGCGGCGGGGAGGAGGAGCGCGGCGCGCCAGATGCTCCCGTTGAGGAGCGTGGCGATGAGCAGGCCGGCCAGCGCGGTACCGCCGATCAGCACGAGGAGCGTCTGGCTCATCGCGCTCGCGGCGCGCGCCGGGTCGAGCATGCGACGCGCGATCGCGTTCGGGTCGACGAGCAGTTCCTTGAGGAGCGACGGCGGTTGGCGCTCGATGAGCTCGGCCAGGGGCGGCCCCTCGGGGTCCTGGAGGACGAAGGGCGAGACGAGCTCGAACGGTTCGATGGCGACGCTCACGGGTGTGCTCCGGGGGACGGCGAGACGTGCAGCAGGAGGACAGCGAAGGACGACAGGGCGAAGAGCCACGCGAGGTTGCGGCCGGCGCGCGGGGCGAAGGCGCCGACGAAGCGGGACAGGCCGACGCTGACGCCGAGGAGGAAGGTCGCCGGGGCCATCAGCTGCATCACCGTGCGCGCGAGCAGGGAGATGGGCGCCGAGTCGGCGTTCTCGAGCGTGCAGAGGTGGAGGAAGGCCAGCAGCGGCAGCACCAACATCGCCGACATGCCGCCGATGGCGAGGGAGACCGCGAGGCCGGCGAGGGTGGTGTCGGGTGTGAGCCGATGGACGGTGAGGGTGGTGAGGGCGACGAAGACCGGGGTCGCGAGGAGCACGGCCTCGAGCAGTGCGCGGAGGGTGGGCTCGAGTTGCTGCGTCGCGCCGGCGAGGGCGAGGCCGACGGTCGTCGAGATCACCATCAGCGTCAGGCCGAGGAGGGCAGGGCCGAGGACCGCGACCGGTCCCAGCTGGGCGCGGGTCAAGGCGTCGCGCGCGGGGCGATCGATGAGCGGCAGAAGCGTGGGAGGTCGCCAGGGGAGGAAGGACATGCCCGGGGTGGTGAGCAAGAAGCGGGCACAGGGCCCACGCACGGGGCTGGGCAGGGGAGTGGGTAACGGCGTTCCCACTCAGGCATCGAGGTGCGCCCCCGGGCGGCGGAGTGGATGGCCGCGATGCGTGTGACGTTGCCAGCGGTGGGCGCGGGGAACGTCACGCGGACGGGCAGTGCGGTGCGTGTGACGTTGCCAGCGGTGGCGGCGGGGAACGTCACGCGGACGGGAAGTGCGTTGCCAGCGGTGGGCGCGGGGAACGTCACGCGGACGGGCATTCGCGATGCGTGTGACGTTGCTGGCGGTGGGCGCGGGGAACGTCACGCGGACGGGCATTCGCGATGCGTGTGACGTTGCTGGCGGTGGGCGCGGGGAACGTCACGCGGACGGGCAGTGCGGTGCGCGTGACGTTGCTGGCGATGGGCGCGGGGAACGTCACGCGGGGGGCAGTGCGTGTGACGTTTCCGGCGGTGGGCGCGGGGAACGTCACGCGGACGGTCAGTCGCGATGCGTGTGGCGTTTCCGGCGGTGGGCTCGGGGGGCGTCACTCGGACGGGTGTTTGCGATGCGTGTGACGTTTCCGGCGGTGGGCGCGGGGCACGTCACTGCGACGGGGCTGGGTGATTTGGCGACTCCCCTCACCCCGACCCTCTCCCCAGGGGGGAGAGGGGGTCAGGTCCAGGTTTGCCTTTCCTGGATGCCGTGCTCGTGGAGCTTGTTGAAGAGCGTCTTGTACGAGACGCCCAGCAATCGCGCCGCCTCGGCCTTGTTCCCCTTCGCGGCGACGAGGGCGGCGAGCACCGCGGCGCGCTCTGCCTCCGCGACGGCTTCCTTCAGGCTCTTCACCACCGCCCCACTCACCGCGACTTCCGCCGGCTCGACCGGGGCCGGGACCACCGCCGGCGCGCTCGGCACGTCGAACCGCTGCAGAATCACCGCCCGCTCGACCCAGTTCTCCAGCTCGCGCACGTTCCCCGGCCACGGGTGCGCGCGCATCCACCCCCAGGCCTCGGGCGAGGGCTCGACTGGCGGAAGTCGATGCCGCCGCGAATGCCTCGCGATGAAGTGCGCCACGAGCGCGGGAAGATCAGCCTTCCGCTCGCGCAACGACGGCAGCTTCACCGGCACGACGGCGAGCCGATAGAGCAGGTCCTGCCGGAAGCGCCCCTCGGCGACGAGCGCCTCGAGCTGGCGATGCGTCGCGGCGACGACGCGCACGTCGACCTTCACCGGCTCGCGACCGCCCACCCGCACCACCTCGCGCTCCTGCAGCACGCGCAGCAGCCGCGCCTGCGCCTCGAGCGCCATGTCGCCGATCTCATCGAGGAACAGCGTGCCCCCGTGCGCCGCCTCGACCACGCCCGCCTTCCGCGCGTGCGCCCCGGTAAACGCGCCGCGCTCGAACCCGAACAGCTCGCTCTCGAGCAGCGACTCCGGCAGCGCCGCGCAGTTGACCGCGACGAAGGGCCCGTCCTTCCGCGGCGACGCCTCGTGAATCGCGCGCGCCACCAGCTCCTTGCCGGTGCCCGATTCCCCGTTCACCAGCACCGTCGCGTCGGTCGCGGCGATGCGGGGCAGGGTGGCCACCACGCTCGACAGCCCCCCTTCCGCGCCGATGAGCTGCCCCTGCAACACCGCGCCATCGGTGAGCTCGAGCTCTTCGAGGCGCTCTCCGCTCGCCAGCGCCTGCTCGACCGACGACAACAACCGCGCGTTGTCGAACGGCTTCACGAGGAAATCGACCGCCCCCGCCCGCAGCGCCTGCACCGCGCGCTCCAGCGTGCCGAACGCCGTCATCACCACCGCCGGCACGCGACGATCGAGCAGCACCAGCCCCTCTCCATCGGGCAGCTTCACGTCGACCACCATCGCGTCGGGCAGCTTCACCGCCAGCGACGCGCGCGCGGCCGCGATGGTCTCGCACACCACCACCCGGTGCCCACGCCGGCTGAGCAGATCTTCGAACAGCGCGCGGAGGTTCTTCTCGTCTTCGACCAGCAGGATCTCCGCCATGGCTCAACCCTCCGTCGGCAGCTCGATGATGGCCCGGGTACCGCGTGGCACGTTGCGCTCGAACGACAGGGTGCCGCCGCACGACTCCACGCCGGCCTGGGCGATGACGAGCCCCAGCCCCGTGCCATCGGGCCGCGTCGAGCGGAACGCGACGATGGGCGAGGCCAGGTGCTCCTCGCTCAGGCCCACGCCCTCGTCGGCGACGACCAGCCGCGCGCCCTTCTCGCTCCGCGACACCACCACCTCGATGCGCCCGGCGCTCTGGGCCTCGCGTGCGTTGCGCAACAAGTTCACCAGCGCGCTCCGCAGGCCATCGGGGTTGCCCCGCGCATCGAGCGACGGCTCGGCGTCGAGGGTGATCTGCACCGGCCGCGCCTGCACCTCCACGAGCGCGACCGCCTCGCTCGCGACGGTGCGCAGCGAGAACCGGGTCGACACGTCGTTGGCGAGCACCTGCGGCCGCGCGAGCTGGAGCAGCGACTGCACGCGCGCGTTGATGCGATCGCTCTCGTCACGAATGATCTGCAGCGACTGCTCGTACCGCGCGCGATCGGCCGCCGGCAGCTTCGGCGCGAGATCGACCAGCAGCTCCGCGTACCCCCGCACCGCCTGGAGCGGGTTCTTGATCTCGTGCGCCACCATCGCCGACAGCTCGCCCGCGAGCGCGAGCCGCTCGAGGTGCCCCCACTTGTCCTGCATGGACTGCACGGTCTTGCGCGCCGCCTCGAGGTCGCGCTCCATGCGCGTGGCGAGCAGGGCGTCGACCCGGCGCGACGCGGCCTCACTCAAGATGACGAACCCCACGCCGACGAAGAGCGTCGCCACCACGCCGGTGAGCACGGTGGTGAGGTTGACGCCGACGTCGAACTGGCGCGCGGCGGCGGCGGCGATCGCGACCAGCCCCAGGAAGAGCACGAGCCAGGTCAGCGCGCGCGAGGGGAAGAGCTTCACCTCGACGCGGCCCTCGAAGACCTGCACCCACGTCGCGACCAGCGCGGCGAGCGCGACCCACAGGAGCGGATCGCTCACGTTCCAGATCGCGCGCAACATCGTGGGCAGCGAGATCGCGACGGCGAGCACCAGCGCGGTCGAGATGCCGACGGCCAGCCGCGACGAGGTCTTCTGTTCCGCGGGCGTGCCGCGGCGACGCATCGCGAAGTGCGACAGCGCGACGAAGACCGGCGGCCCGAAGGCGACGACCCGCGCGTAGAGAATGAGGGGCGAGCCGACGACGAGGTCCGCGACCCCGGAGCCCCACACCGCCAACGACGCGACGACCACCGACCCGGCGGCCGCGGCCACCCAGAGCGGCCGTCGCACATTGCGCCCATCGCGCCACGCCTCGACCGTGAAGCCGAGGAACGACAGCCCCGCACTCCCGAGCGCGAGCGCCGAGGTCGCCGTCTGCGGCACCATGCCGAACCCGAAGAGCACGCCCGCGAAGGTCATGCCCGCGACGCCGAGCGGCGCGAACGTGAAGGTCCACATGCCGGGCACGTGGCGCGAGGCGAAGCCATGCCCCGCGAGCAGCAGCCCGAAGAAGGCCACCAAGAGGGCGATGACGAGCGGAATGAGCTCGTTCAGGTCAGACACGGCGCTCAGCTTTGCACGGGCCGGACCAATCAGATGGCCGCGAGGACCTTCTCGACGCCCTCGTCACCCCGAATGAAGCAGAGGCGCAGCGCCTCCAGGGTGCCGAGGTCGAGCGACTGACCAGCGGCGGCGAGCGCGTCGCGGAACAACACCTTCTCGCGCTTGGTCAGCCGCCCATCGACGATGCACGCGGTGGCCAGCAGCTGCAGCGACACCTTGCGCTCGGCGGGATCGAGCGACTTCAGGTCCGACAAGAAGAGCCCCACGTCGTCGAGCTCGGCCTTGCCGACGTCTCCCGCGGTGCGCGTGGTGACGTTGAGCAGCCGCACGAGGTTGGGGTGGAGATCCTGCGTGCGCACGATGGCGGCCGCGACCGCGCGCACCGCCGACAGCCGGCCCTTCTCGCTCAACACGGGCGCCGCGCCGAAGATGACCTTCACCAGTTCCTCGATCGCGCTGGGACCCATCGCCCGAATGCGGGCCTCGCGGAGCACGAGCCAGGTGACGACGCCGTTCCAGAACGCGGTGACCGGCAGCGAGACGAACGGCAGCAAGCCGCGCAACGCCACGCGCGACCCGATGCGACGAATGACGAACTTCACGAGGAAGTTGGTCACGCCGACCTTCGCCTTGTACGCGAGCGAGATCATCACCAGCTGCCACTTCTTCACTTCGCGGTGCGGGTTGACGCCGACGCCGAGGTCGATGGGGTTGGGCAGCTCCAGCGCGGCGCGGGCGAGCGCGTCGACGAGCGCGTCATCGGAGGTCTCGCGGTCCTTGCCGAACAGTTCCAGGCCAGCGACGCGCGCGAGCTCGTGCACCGAGCGCAGCGTGTCCCAATAGATGAAGGCGATCTCAGCGACCGCGGCGATGACGGTCACCGTGCCGAGGAACGTCCAGTACGCGACGATGTCGTTGGGCCACCGCGAGTCGGCGAACACCTCGGCCACCGCGCACGAGCCGCCCGACAGCGCACCGGCCAGCGCCGCCCGGGAGATCGCGCCGACCTCCACGCGTCGCAGCGCGCGCCGTTCCTCGGGGTTGAGCACGTGGAGCGCGTCGCCCGACTCCACGGCCTTCACCTTGGTGCTGCGGTTGGCGAAGTAGCGGCGCCCGACGCGCGCCATCAAGGGAGGTTTGGTCGCTTCACTCACGCTTCAGGGGAGATTTCCCTGCGACGTGGGGGGCGTCAATCGTCGCGTGGTGGCGACGTGCCTGAAGTACTCGCACGCGGGAGTCCACTGCCGCTCCATGGTCGCGCGATCGACGCGGTACAGCCCGAAGCGTGGCCCCCACGCCTCGAGCCACTCGAAGTTGTCCAGCAGCGACCAGTGCAGGTACCCGCGCACGTCGACGCCGTCGGCCCGCGCGCGCAGCAGCATCTGCCAGTGCTCGTAGAGGTACTGCGCGCGGCGATCTCCGTGGCGATCGTCGAGCCCGTTCTCGGTGATCCACACCGGCAGGCCGTAGCGCTTGAGCTGGTGGAGGATCTGCAGGAACCCCTCGGGGAACCATTCCCACCCGATGTCGGTGAGCTTGCGCGCCATGGGGTCGAGGAACTCGAACTGCACCCACGGCTGCCGCGCGATGAACCGCAGGTGCGCGCGCGTGTAGTAGTTCAAACCGGTGAACTCGGTGCTCTTCGCAGCGCCGTCGATCCGCTCTCGCCCCGCGGTGAAGCCGGGCATCTGCAGCTTCAGGTCACCGGTCGCGAGCGCCTCGAGGAAGCCGTGGTTGTAGTTGCCCTCGGCGAGCCGGGTGAGCGCCTGGTCGAGCGGGTGCCACCGCCGCGTGGGCGCGAAGACGAGCATGTTCTGCGCGATGCCGATGGGCGTGGGCCCGCACCGCGAGAGGATCTCGTGCCGCGCGATGACGTGCGCGCGCACCAGGTTGGCCGTCGCCGCGAAGGCCTTGCGACCATCGGCGATGCCCGGCGGCATGAGCCCGCTCAAGTACCCACCGAGCAAGAGCACGTTGGGCTCGTTGAGCGTGGTGACCATCACGTCGAGGCCCGCGAGCAGCTCGGCGCACTTCTTCGCGAACCGCGTCCACGACACGAGTGACGACGGCTCGTGCCACGGCGTCTCGGCGTGAAACCACTTCGGGTGCGTGAAGTGGAGCAGCGTCACGACGGGCTTGATGCCCGCCTTCACCAACGCCTCGAGGCGCGCGCGGTAACCGGCCCACGCCGCGTCGTCCCACTCTCCGCGCTTCGGCTCGACGCGCGCCCACTCGATCGACAGGCGGTACGCGCTCGCGCCGAGCTTCGAGATCAACGGCACGTCATCGAAGAACCGCGACCAGTGCTCGACCGACGGGCCGCACCGCGCATCGGGCTCCTTGCACTTGCCGGCGCGTTCCCAGTCGGCCCAGTCGTTCTCGATGCCGCCTTCGACCTGGTACGCCGAGGTCGCGACGCCGAACGTGAAGTCCGGCGGAAACTCCACAACTTCGGAGGTCACTTCATGGACTCCGCGCGTTTCTTCACGGCCTTGGTCGCAGCGAGCGCCGCGCTGACGTTCACGCCGACGGTGATGGTCTGGTTGTCGTCTTCGAGCGACTGCGCGATGCCCGAGAAGTTCTTCACCGCGAGCGTGTGGGTGAGCAGCGTCTTGTTGTTGGGCGCGCTCTCGATCTTCCAGTGCCAGCGCGAGCCCTTCAAATCGCCCTTCGCCCACGCGCCGCTCATGGTCTTCGTCGCGTCGTCGATGGTGTAGCGAATGGAGTACTCGCTATCGATGCCCGGCACGTCGACGACGAACTTCACCTCGTAGTCGGTGCCCTGCGGCTTCATGGTGCTCTCGACGACCTTGGGCACGAAGTCCTTGAACTTGTCCTGCGCCTTCACGATGTCCCACACCTTCTCGGGCGGCGCGTCGACGAGGATGATGCTCGAGCAGCTGGCGAACTTGCCCTTGCTCTCCTCGACGAGCACGAGCGGGCCCTTCTCGAGCGACGGCGAGAGATCGACCTGCGACAACGACAGCAGCAGCAGCGTGGTCAGCATCGGTCACCTGTCTTTCGGTTCGAACGCGCGCAGCATGCGCATCGCGGCGCACGCGGCGCCATACCCGTTGTCGATGTTCAACGTCACGATGCCGGGGGCACAGCTGGACAACATGGAATGCAGCGCGGTGGTGCCACCCTCGGCCACGCCGTAGCCGGTGGAGGTGGGCACGCCGATGATCACGCCGCCGTAGAGGCCGCCGACGACGGTGGGCAACGCCGCGTCCATGCCCGCGACGACGATCGCGATGGGGTGGGTGCGAATGACGTCGAGCTTCTCGGTGAGCCGCCACAGCCCCGCGACGCCGACGTCGGCGAAGAGCGTCGAGGCGATGCCGTTGAACTGCAGCGTGCGCTGGATTTCGCGCGTGACGGGCGCGTCGCTGGTGCCGGCGGCGAGCACGCAGATGCGCGCGGGGCCCTCGGCGGCGCGGGGTTCTCCGAAGAACGCGGTGCGCGAGATGGGCTCGTACTGGAGCGCGCGGCGATCTTCGTTCGAGAGGTTCTCGAGCTGATCTTGCGAGAGGCGCGTGAAGAGGAAGCGCGCGTTCTCGATGCGAGCGCGGTGGATGATCTCGGTGAGGTGGGCGGTCGACTTGCCCTGGCAGAGGATGGCCTCGTCGAAGCCGATGCGTTCGGCGCGGCGGAAGTCGAGCTTCACCTCAGAAGCGGGGTGCATGCGCGCGCTGATAGCGGCGTGCGGGCGCGGGAGCAACGCCCCCTGCCTCACTTCGTCGAAAGATCAGCGGCGGGGCCCGGCCAGATGGTGAGCGCCGCTCCGACGCGGAGGCCCTTGGGCGAGCCGAGCTGGGGGTTCCATTCCTTCAGCTCGCTGACGTGGATGTCGAAGCGCCGCGCGATGGACCACAGCGTGTCGCCCTTGCCGATGCCGTAGGTGACCTTCTTCTTGCCGCCCTCGGTGGAGATGGCGATGGAGCCCGACACGGCGACTTTGCCGACGGGAGCGCTCGGAGTGGTCTGCGTTCCCGCGGGCACTTCCTGCTCGGGGCGCACCGCGGTGAGGCCGGACTTGCGAGCGCGCGCGACCTGCCGCTCGAGGGCGGGGTCGGCCTTGCCGGCCTTGAGGGCCTGCGCGCTGGGCACGGGCACCACGAGGTCGGTGTTGATGCGCAGCGCGGTGGCGCTCTTCAAATGGTTCATGCGCAGAATCGCTTCCTGCGCGGAGTGGTACTGCAGCGCGATCTTCGAGAGCGTGTCGCCCTTCTGCACGCGGTGGATCTTGAAGTTGAGGCGCTCGCCCGGCGCCATCTTCGAGAACGTCGCCTGGAACGCTTCCTTGTGACCCTTCGGCAGACGCAGCAGGTACGGCTGCGCTTCGGAGGCGGGCGGGGTGCACCAGCGTTTGATCTCCGGGTTGAATTCCTGGAGTTGATCGAGCGGCACCTGCGCGGCGTTGCTGATCACCTCGAGATCGACCGAGTCGGTGAGCGCGACCTCGTCGTATTCGAAGGCCGGCTCGGGATCGAACTCGTCGAGGCTGAAGCCGAACGCCTCGGGGTGCTTGGCGACGAGCGCGCACGCGATGAGCTTGGGCACGTAGTGCTTGGTCTCGCGCGCGAAGCCCTTCTTCTCCGAGAGTTCCCAGAAGGACGTGGTGCCGTAGGTGTCGATCATGCGGCGCACGCGGCCGCCGCCGGTGTTGTAGCCAGCCCACGCGAGGTACCAGTGGCCGAGGTTGGTGTAGAGCTGGCTCAGGTAGTTCGCGGCGGCGATGGTCGACTTGATGGGATCTCTCCGCTCGTCGACCCAGAAGTCGTCGCGCAGGTTGAACATCTTCGCGGTGCCGGCGATGAACTGCCACGGACCGACGGCGCGTGCCCACGACTTGGCCTGCGTGTTGAAGCCGCTCTCGATCATCGAGAGGTAGACGAGATCGCGGGGCAGGCCCTTCGACTCGAGAATGGGCTGCATCAGCGGGATGTAGCGGGCGCTGCGGCTCATCCACCGGCGGAACCACTTGCGGCCGCCACCCTGGAAGAAGTGGATGTACTGCGCGACGAGCGGCTGCATCTCGACGGGGATGTCGTAGCGATCGCGCACCTTGCTGACGTCGAAGCTCTCGACGTCGGTGACGCGGTCCAAGGTGAAGGGCAGCTCTTCGCCGCTGAGTTCGGCGGCTTCCAGCGCGGCCTCGAGGCGATCGCGGGTGAGCGAGCCGTACCCCAATTGGGCGAGGGTGGACCTGATGGACGCGCCCGGTCGTGCGGCCGGGTCGAGCGTGGCCTCTTCGAGCGCGCGCATCGCTTCGAGGTCGAGATCTTCGGGCTCGTCGTCGTCGTCGTCGTCGCGGGGGCGTGGCCCGTTGCCCGCGTTGAGCGCGAGGACTGAGCCGGCGTCGAGCGCCGACCCCGCGTCGACCGCAGTGCCTGCGTCAGGTGACTCGAGCGGCGCGGCGCCCGCGTCCTCGGCGGTGACGGTGGCTTGCGCGAGCAGCACCATGCCCGGAGGTGGCGGAGGCATCGGGACATCGGCGTTCCCGAGCAGCAGGGCGAGGGCAGAGAGCCACATGCGAAGAAGTACGTCGGCCGCTGAAGTTAGAGGCCGTCCTCCCGCTGGGCAAACAACCGGCCGGGCGACTTCATCCGGGCGGTTACTTGAGTTCTTTGAGCCACGCGTCGCAGAACGCCCGCGCGGCCTCGGTGGCGTCTTTCCCCGCGCGGAAGCCCATCTTCCAGGCCCAGTCCTTCGACTCGTAGTCGGGGTTGGCGAAGCGCTTGCGGTCTCCGGCGGGCTCGAGCTTCGCGCCGTAGTCGATGCCCTGCGTCGCCTCGAGGAACTTGCTCAGCACGCGCTTGATGGCGTCCTTCGGATCGTCAGGGAGCTGCGTGAGGCTCTGCTGGTAGCGCGCGTTCTCTTCGTCGAAGCGCGCGTTCTCGATGAGCTCGAGCGACTTCTTGTCGGCGAGCAGCGTCTCTCCGTTCTTCTTCATGTCGACGGCGGCGGACTTGAGCTGCGCCTGCATGTCGGGAGGCACCTTCGAGACGTTGGCGAGCATGTCGGCGACCTGCTTGTCGAGCTCGGCGCGGCGGTCTTTGGCGATCTGATCGACGGTGCGCTTCGGCTGCGGCTTCGGCGCGCGCAGATCGCCGAGGCGCGCGGTGTAGAGCGACTTGAACTCCGCCGACGAGACGAAGGTCTTCACCCAGCCGGCGAGCGTCTTCACCGCCTGCGCGCGCTGGGCGACGGGCAGGGCCTTCACGGCGGCGGTGACGGGGAAGTTGGGGAGCTCTGAGTTGAGCGTGGCCTCGACGGCGAGCGGCTTGAGCGCGTCGGGCGCGTAGCCCCAGGTCTCGATGGAAGGAGCAGCAGTCAGGACGAGCGCGAGGAGGATCATGGCAGGCGGACTGGCGTGAGCGAGAGGAGGGGCGCGAGCAGCGGCGTGAAGTCTTTGGATTGATCGATCGGCATGCGCAGCAACTTGAGCACGCTGATGCCGGTGCGCACCGCGACGCGAATGAAGCCGGGCGCGTCAGCTGCGATCTGAATCCACACGTGCTCGGTGTGCTTCAGCGAGTCCTTGCCCCACTTGATGAGCAGCTCGCGGCCCTTCGCCTCGTAGCTCTGCGTGAGGCGCCAGTCGTTGAGGTAGGTGATCTTGCGGCCCTGGCTCACCCAGCGCGTGCGGGTGACGGCGTCGGCGTCGGTGGTGATGAACCGCGCGGCCGACTCGGTGAGCGGGCCGACCGTCTGGTGGAGGATGGTGGCCGTCTCGTCGAAGAGCCAGACGCGCGTGCCGTTGGCCGGATCGATCATCGACGGCGGGGCAGGGTGCGTCGGCGCGGACACGGGCGGGGTTGTACAGCGGAACGTGCAGGAGTCGAACCTGCCTCTCCCTGAGGGAGTTCACCGAGTAGCAACCGGGCTGGCACCCACGAGCCAGATGACGTTCCAGAGAGGTCCACCCCGGGATCGAACCGGGCTGTCCGCGGTTGCGACGCGGTGCCTTCACCATGAGGGCCAGTGGACCAGCGAGTTCGCGCGAAGAGCGCGGCGTCGGGTCAACAACTGGTGGAGGCGAGCGGCTTCACGCCTGGGGAGACGACGGCGAAGTGTGGACCTGACCGGCGACTCAGCCGACCTTCGTCAGCGCGTGCGTGTCGGTGTGATGAAACAGATCCGCGCGGCCCTTCATCTGCAGCACGGTGTCTTCCTCGTACGAGAACTGCGTCGGCGAGAGCACCTTCACCTCGAGCGTGTACCGCACCGTGCGGAAGTGCTCGTGCAGGAACGGGTTCGACGCGATGCCCCACGTCGCCGACCCGAGCTCGGCTTCGAGGTGGAAGCTGCTCGCGTCTGCCGTGGCCTTGCCGCCGGCCAACAGCGCGATGCCGCGCGGAATGACGAAGCTGCGCAGCACGATGCCGTTCGCGGCGTCCCACATCCAGTAGCCGAGTTCCTCGTGGTACGGGTCGGGCTCGTTGAGTCGCCACGCCGTCGTGGAGTAGCGCAGGCCGTAGAGCACCTGCTCGTGGTTGTCGACGCGCCCGGTGGGAACGAACGAGAGACGCTCGCGGTAGCTGCTGACGCGCACGCCGCGATCAGCCGACGGCGCGGTGTCGGTGCCGCCTTTGCCTTCCCATTGGCCAACGAGGTGCTGCAACGGCCCCAGCAGGTGGTTGTCGTTCATGCCGTCTGTCTAATCGGCATGTGCGCGTTCGGCTGCGATGGATCGACGCGCACCCACTCGCCTGGCTTCACCACCGCACCCTCGTGCGCGAACACCCGATACGCCCCGAGGTGCGTCGAGCTCCCTGCGTTGGCGACTCGCAGCGGCCGCTCACCACCGAGCACCTGCTCGCGCGGCACGTGCTTGTGCCCATGCAACACCAGGTCAGCCCGCCCCTGCACGCGCCGCAGCAGCTCGCGCCCCAGCGGCAACTCCGCCGCGTGGGGCCAGCCAAACCGCTCGGCGAACCACTCGCCCACGCCCTCGATCGGCAACGGCAGCACGTGGTGGTGCAACATCACCACCCGCGTCCACCCGCCCGGCGCCAGCTCGAGCGCATCATCGACCGCCGCCAACATGCGCTCGCACAACGCCCCATGGCTGCGAAACGTCGCCTTGTTGTGCGGCGCGGTCGAATCGATGCACACCATGAACAACCCCTCGCGCCCATCGACCGAGACGTCGAGCTCATCGCTCAGCAATTCCGCGACGCCATCGCCCGCGACGTCGTGGTTGCCCGGCACCACCGTCACCTTCTTCGCGCGCAAGAGGGGATCGAAGATCTCCAACCACTGCTCGTACTCGTCGATGCGCCCGGCGTGCGTGACGTCACCGGTGACCACCACGTGATCGATCTCCGTCTCGAGCAGCGATCGCACCAGCGCCCGCGCCGACGTCGCATTCCGCGGCGACTCGCCGAGGTGCAGATCAGACACGTGCGCCAACCGCTTCATGGCTTCGCGCGCCACGTGTGAAACGCGATCGCGCCCCGCATCAGCCAGACCGAGAAAATGAAGGCAGTGGTGCTCACGGGGGCAGCCTGCGACCCGCGTGCGACAGCCCAGAGGCCGCCCCGCAACCCTTCAGCATCTCTGGTGCAACGGCCGCGTCACGACCGACAATGACGATTCCCCCAACACCCTGGAGGTGCACGGCAACTCTCCCGTGACGCCATGACGCCCGCCCCGCCCACCCTCGACGACACGCTCACCCAGACCGAATGGGTGCGCCGGCTCGCGCGCTCGCTGGTGAGCGACGCCGACGCCGACGACCTCGCGCAAGACGCCCTCGAAGCGTCGCTGTCTGCGCCGGGCCCGGTGTCGAAGGGCTGGCTCGCCGGCGTGCTCAAGAACCTGGCCGCCTTCCGCCATCGCAGCACGAGCCGCCGCGTGCGCCGCGAAGCGAGCGTGCCCGACGTCGAGCCTGCGCCGACTCCGGTCGAAGTGCTCGAACGCCTCGAGCTGCAGCGCCTGCTCACCACCCTCGTCGCCGAGCTCCCGGAGCCGACGCGCGTGGTGCTCTACCTGCGCTACTTCGAAGGCCTCGACGCGACGGCCATCGGCGCGCGGCTCGATCTGCCGCCCGGCACGGTGCGTTGGCGCCTGAAGCAGGGCGTCGATGCGCTGCGCGCGCAGCTCGACGAGCGCGAAGGAGGCCGCGAGCGCTGGTCGGCGCTCCTGCTGCCGCTCGCGCAGGCCGACGGTTCCTCGCTGCACCTCACCACGGGAGCGTTGTTGATGAAGCTCAAGCACCTCGTCGCCCTCGCCGCCGGCATCATTCTGTTCTTCGCGGGCGCGCTGTTCCTCTGGAAGTCCGACGCACCGCCTCCCGCACCGGTCGCCACGCCGACTCCGAGTGCACCGACGCTCGCGTTGCGCGCCACGCTCCCGCCTGCCGCTGAAGACGTCGAGCGCGCGGCCGGCGCGGTGCCCACGTGGCTCGCGCAGCCCGGAGCTCCCGCGCGTCGTGTCGCGGGGCACGTCACGCTCGATGGCAAGCCCATCGCCGGCGCGGTCGTCACGCTCTCGATGGACGAGCAGCCGACCAGCACGCCGCCGCAGGAGCGCGTCACCGCTGCCGACGGCACGTTCGACTTCGGCTTCCAGCGCCCGGTGGCGGTCGGCGTCGGCGCGTCGTTGCCCGGTCACCCCGCGGTCGCGGTCGAGGTCGATCTCCGCGATCCCGAAGCAGCGCCGAAGCCCGAGACGCTCGAGCTGGCGCTCACCTCCGGTTGCCCCGCGCAGTTGAAGGGACGCGTGCTCGACTCCGGCGCAGGTCCCGTCGTCGGCGCGCGCGTGCACCCGGGCCGCACCGCGGGCGTCGCCTCGGACGCCAACGGCGCGTACGAGCTCTGCCTGCCGCTCGGAGAGAGCAACCTCCTCGTCGAGGCCGCGGGCTACGGGGCGATGACGCTGCGCGTGCAGCTCAACGGCTCGATGTTGCGCGACATCGTGCTCACCCCCGAGGCGACGCTGCACGGCATCGTGGTCGACACCGCGAATGCGCCCGTCGCCGACGCGATCGTCACCGCCTCGGCGCGCATGTTCCAGAGCGACGGCATGCGCTCGGGCGTCGCGCACACCGACGCGAGCGGCAAGTTCACGATGCAGGTCTCCCCGGGTGACTACCGTGTCTCCGCCGTCGCCGCGGGCAGCGCGCGCAGCCCCATCCAGGTCGTCAGCGCGCTCGTCGACGGTCCCGGGCGGGAGGTGCGGCTGGTGGTGGTGGGCGGCGTGCGCGTGCGCGGCATCGTGATGAGCGGCAGCAAGCCCGTCTCCGGCGCGCGCGTCACGGCGCACACCGTGGCCAGCGGGCGCGCGGTCGATGCGTTCAGCCAGGCCGATGGGCGCTTCGTGCTCGACGGTGTCCCCGAGGGGGCGTTGGTCTTCACCGCCGAGCCGTGGGCCGTCGAGCGTCCGCGCCGGTGGGTCGCGAAGGCCGGCGCTCCGGAGGTCACGCTCGAGGTGCAGCGCATGGCCTCGGTGCGCGGCGTGGTGACGCGGCTCAAGAAGCCGGTGGCGGGCGCGAAGGTCGAGGTGAACTCGATGATGTCTGAGCCGAAGAAGGTCATCACCGACGCGAAGGGCCGCTACGAGGTGCTCGGCCTCAACAAGGGCAACCACCAGGTCATCGGCTCGAGCGACGCAGCCGGCGCCTTCACGCAGAAGAGCCTCGTCATCGCCGACCGCGAAGACGTGACGTTGGATCTCGAGCTCGACGGCGCGGCGAGCATCGAGGGCACGGTCGTCGACGAGAAGGGCCAGCCGCTCGCGGGTGCGCTCGTGTCGTGGGCCAACAGCCGCTACGACACCGGGCAGGGCACCACCGACGCGCAGGGCCACTACCGCGCGGCGCAGATGACCGGCGGCGACACGTACGAGGCGAAGGTCTACCTCTCGGGCCAGCCGGGTTCGCCCGCCAAGCCGGTCGCGGCGTCGCTGCCGTCGGTGGTGCTCAAGGACGGCAACTCGCACGCCGAGGGCATCAAGCTGCAGGTGAAGACCGAGAAGCTGCCGCTCTCGGGGCGTGTGGTCGACGCGAAGGGGCAGCCGGTCGCTGACGTGAAGCTGCGCGCGCAGGCCGCGGGGGACGATCAGTTCGCGATGTTCTCTCCGTGGCGCGCGCTGCCGCAGACCTTCACCGACGCGAACGGCGCGTTCACCTTCACCGGGCTGTCCTCGGGCACGTGGGCGATCCGGGCGCGATCGCCGACGGCCGAGGAGAGCACCGTCACCGCCGAGGCGGGCAAGAGCGACGTGCTCATCACGCTGCGTCCCGTCGCGCACCTCGACGGCAAGCTGGTCGGGTACCAGCAGACGCCGGTCATCTACGCGCAGCCGGTCGGCGGTCGCTTCGTGGCGGGGCAGGTGACGGGTGACGAGTTCCACCTCGAGCTGCCCGCCGGCGAGTGGATCGTCTCGGCGATGGATAACCAGGAAGGCGACGTGCAGAAGGTGACGCTCAAAGAAGGCGAGCGGACGACCATCACCATGCACAGCCGCGGCATGGGGAAGATCCTCGGGCGCGTGCGCGACCACGAGACCGGTCAGCCGGTGCCGAACCTCATCTGCCACCCGGTGCTCGCCGACGGTGACTCGCCGGGCATCACGAATTGGGACGAGGCGTCGGCGCCCACGTCGGACCAGGACGGGCTGGTGGTGGTCGACCCCGCGCCGGCAGGGCACGTCGCGCTCGGGTGCCTGGGCGACGACGTGCAGAGCGGCTCCTATGGCTTCGTCGACGTCGCGGCCGGGAAGACCGTTGAGCTCACGATGGAGGTGGTGCGGCGCACGCAGGGCTCCATTGGCGACCCCGGGCTCGAGTTCGCTGCGTTGCCGACCGTGATTCGCCTCGAGGCAGCGGGCGCGGCGGCGAAGGCGGGGCTGCTGGTGGGCGATCGCGTGATCGCGATCGATGGCAAGCCGCTCGGCGTGGTCGACGGCGATGGGGCGTTCACGCTGATCGCCAATCGCGGGCGGGGCGCGTCGGTGGTGGTGAGCGCGGACCGCGGCGGGCAGCCGGTGAACGTCACGCTCGTGCTGCCGTAGATCGTTCGCACACCAGGTGCCGCCGAGGCACATTTTGTACGAAAGGTCAGCGGTGCGGTGTTCCTTGACCGCAGCGCCCGTCCGCGCGAGACGCGCACGCCATGAAACGTCTCGCGCTGACCGCCCTCGTCTTCGTCTCCTGCGCCCACACCGAAGAAGCGAAGCCCGCGCCCGCACCGGCGCCCGTCGCTGAAGCGCCGAAGCCCGCGGAGCCGCCCAAGCCGCCGCCCACGCCCGCCGAGACGTACCTCGCCGACTGCAAGGCCTCGCTGGTCGTCGCGAAGACCTCGCTCGACAAGGTCATCGCCACGCCGGCGCCGCGCACGGTGGACACCGTGCTCGTGCCCTTCAACTCGCTGCTCACCAAGGTCGGCAACACCGCCTACCGCGCGGGCCTCTACGGCGAGGTGCACCCCGACAAGGCGATGCAGGACGCGGCGCGCGCGTGCGAGCAGGAAGCGGCCACGTTCACCACGCAGCTGTTGCTCAACCGCCAGCTGTTCGACGTCATCTCGGCGGTCTCGCTCGACGGCGCCGACGACGACACCAAGCGCCTGGTGATGCAGACGCTGCGTGACTTCCGCCGCGCGGGCGTCGACCAGGACGAGACCAACCGCAAGCGCCTGATGGCGATCGACGACGAGCTGACCAAGCTCGGCCAGGAGTTCTCGAAGAACATCGCGACCGATCGCCGCGAGGTGAAGGCCACCGCCGCCGAGCTCGACGGGCTGCCGAAGGACTTCATCGACGCGCACCCCGCGGGCGCCGACGGCAAGCTCACCATCACCACCGACTACCCCGACTACGGGCCGGTGATGACGTACGCGACCAACGACGCGCTCCGCAAAGAGCTGTACGTGAAGTTCAAGAGCCGCGGCGACAAGGACAACGAGAAGATCCTCCAGCAGGTGCTCACGCTGCGCGCCGAGAAGGCGAAGATCCTCGGGTTCCCCGACTGGGCCGACTACGTGACGGGCGACAAGATGATCAAGAGCGGCAAGAACGCCGCTGACTTCATCGACCGCATCACCAAGCTCGCGAAGAAGCGCGGCGACAAGGACTACGCCGAGCTCCTCAAGGAACTGAAGACGGTCGACAAGAACGCCAAGGAGGTCAGCGACTGGCAGAAGGGCTTCCTCGAGAACCGCGTGAAGACCAAGCAGTACGCCGTCGACGCGAAGGAGACCCGCGCGTACTTCCCGTTCCGCCAGACGCTCGCGGGCCTGCTCGACATCACCGGCGCGATCTACGACCTGCAGTACGCCGAGGTGAAGGACGCCCAGACGTGGCACCCGAGCGTGAAGGTCTACGACGTGATGCGCGGCGGCACGAAGCTCGGCCGCATCTACCTGGACCTCCACCCGCGCGAGAACAAGTACAAGCACGCGGCGCAGTTCGGCCTCATGGACGGCACCAGCGAGCAGCTCCCCGAGGGCGTGCTGGTGTGCAACTTCCCCGAGGGCGACGAGCTGATGGAACACAAGGACGTGGTGACCATGTTCCACGAGTTCGGTCACCTCATGCACGCCATCCTCGCCAAGCAGCGCTGGGTGCGGCAGGCCGGCGTCGCCACCGAGCACGACTTCGTCGAGGCGCCCTCGCAGATGTTCGAGGAATGGGCGTGGAACTTCGAGACGCTCAGCCGGTTCGCGAAGAACGCGAAGGGCGAGGTCATTCCCAAGCCGCTCGTCGAGAAGATGCGCCGGGCCGACAAGTTCGGGCTGGGGACCGGGGTGTTGCAGCAGATGTTCTACGCGTCGGTGTCGCTGCGCTTCCACCAGGCGGATCCGTCGAAGCTCGATCAGCTCGCGATGATGAAGGAGCTGCAGACGAAGTTGACGCCGTTCAAGTACGTCGAGGGGACGAAGATGCACACCAGCTTCGGGCACCTCATCGGGTACTCGGCTGTCTATTACACGTACATGTGGTCGCTCGTGATCGCGAAGGACATGCTCAGCGCGTTCGAGGGGAAGAGCTTGATGGATACGAAGATCACGTATTCGTATCGCGACAAGGTGCTCGCGCGTGGTGGGACGAAGGATGCCGCGGAGCTCGTGAAGGATTTCCTGGGGCGGGAGACCAACTTCAAGGCTTACGAGAAGTACCTCTCTCAGTAAGCCCCTCACCCCGGCCCTCTCCCCGCTTTGCAGGGAGAGGGTGTCATCGCGTCAATCTGTCAGCGAGACGAACCAGCCGCCTTCCAACAGCAGGCCTTCCACCACCGGGCCCTTCGCGTTGTTCGGCGGGTACTTCGTCACGAACTGCCCCTTCCACTCTTCGGGGATCGTCGCGGGGCGCTTGCCCTTCACCTTCGCGGTGAGGCCCTTCGCGTCGATCTTCACGTCGGTCAGCTGCAGGTCGCGCCGTTCCTTCTCGCCGGTCTGATCACTGCGCGTCCAGATCAGCCCGAGCGTCGTGCGGCCCTTGCCGAGCGTGAAGCTGATCGACTCGTAGCCGTAGGGGTCGCTGCCGACTTGCTGCAGGCCGTAGTACCGCCCGGTCCAGTCCTTCGCTTCGCGGGGTTGGAAGTCCGAGCCGGCCAGTATCAAGGTTGTCACCGCCAATCGGGCGAGCATGGCCTGATGGTACTCCCCGGGCGCGTGGTTAGGGTGAGGCCATCATGATGACGATTCGACGTGCAGCAGATCGCGGGTTCGCCGACCACGGGTGGCTCCGCACCTTTCACACCTTCTCGTTCGCCGACTACTACGACCCCGCGCACATGGGCTTCCGCTCGCTGCGTGTGATCAATGAAGACCGCGTCGCGCCCGGCCAGGGGTTCGGCACGCACGGCCACCGCGACATGGAAATCTTCTCGTGGGTGCTCGACGGGCAGCTCGCCCACCAGGACTCGCTCGGCAGCGGCGCGGTGCTGAAGCCCGGTGAAGCGCAGGCGATGTCGGCCGGCACCGGCGTGCGCCACAGCGAGTTCAACGGCTCGAAGACCGAGGGCGTTCACTTCCTGCAGATCTGGCTGATGCCGAAGCAGCAGGGCTTCAAGCCGCGCTACGAGCAGAAGCAGTTCCCGGTGAGCGAGCGGCAGGGCCAGTTCCGCCTCGTCGCCTCGCCCGACGGCGCGCAGGGCAGCGTGCTCATGCAGAGCGACGCGCGGTTGTTCGCCGGGCTCTTCTCGGCGGGGCAGGGCGCGAGCGTGAAGCTCGACGCCGGGCGCCACGCGTGGGTGCACGTCGCGCGCGGCGCGGTGAAGGTGAACGGCCAGCGGCTCGAGGCCGGTGACGGCGCGGCGTTCTCCCAGACCGGTGAGATCAGCGTCGAGGGCGTCGAGGCGCCCGGTGAAGTGCTGCTCTTCGATCTCGGCTGATCAGATCCAGCTCTGCACCTGCAGGAAGACCGAGTGCGAGATGCCGGGGTCGAAGCCGCGCTGCGCGGCCCCGGTGTCGGTCAGCGTGTACCGCAGCCCCGCCTTCAGGTGGTTGCCGAACACGTAGCCGTTGAGCTGGCCGTCGACCTGCGAGAACCACGAATCGGCCTTCGCCGCGTCGAAGCGCGTGTAGCAGTAGCGCGCGGCGAGCTCGAAGCGCTCGGGCACGATCATGTAGCCGACCTGCACGTCAGCGCCCCACCGCGTCTGCGTGGTCGGCATCATGCCGGGGATCAGCGTGTCGAGGCCCTGCAGGTAGCCCTCGGCCGCGACGTACAGCCGCTGCCAGATGAACGTCACGTCGACGCTGCCCGTCTTGCGCAGCTGGTCGGGCTGACCGCTGGTGCTCGCCTGGTTGATGTAGCCGTCGATGCCGAGCATCAGCGTCGCCGGGTGCGTGCCCGGCAGGTGGAGCGTCTCGTCGTACTTCGCGAACGAGCGCGAGGGCGGCGGCTTGCCGAACACCGTGCCCGCCAGCCGGCCCGCGTAGAGCAGCTGCGGGTTGTCGTTGGTGAGCAGGTCGATGGTGTTGCCGTTGAACACGCCCGCGAAGTACTCGAGCCGCGCGTCGAAGAACGTGCCGAACAGCATCACGCCCGTGTCGCGGTTGGCGCGGAACGTCTCGTTGGCCGCGGTGAAGCCCTGGAACTGCAGCTTCGGCACCGGCGCGAGGAACGAGTGCGAGAACGGCACCATGAACTGGCCCAGCTTGATGCCGATCTCGTCGATGGGGTGGATGTCGAACTCGAGGTCGAGCAGGCGCGGGCTGATCGCGAACTCCGGTTGCACGAAGAGCGTCAGCCAAGGGCGGAAGAAGTGGGCCTGCAGGCGCGGGCGCACCAGCGGAACCGTGAACTGGTCCTTGATGCTCTTGTCGTTGAAGGTGGTGTCGAAGCGCGTCCACACCAGGATGCCGATCTGCACGCCGTAGTTGCCGTCGGTGGTGTCGACCCGCAGGCCGTCGTCGAGGCCCGCGTGCCACACGAACGCTGGGGGCGGCGGTTGTTGCGGCTTCGCCTCCGACGCCTTGATCATCTCCGCTGACGGGGGTGGAGGGGTCTCGCTCACCGCCACGCCACCATCGACTGCTGCTTCCTGCGCCCACCCCGCGGTCGCGAGGCAGGTTGCCACCACACACGCTGCTCGAAGGCTCATTGAGGCGGAGAGTCGCATGCGCCCCGCGCGGCTGGTGACCTTTCGCAGCGCGCGACTTGACGTGTATTGAACCAATTGGTTAATTAACCAGAGGGTTCAACATGACCACCGCCACCGACCGCCTCGACGCTGCGTTCTCGGCCCTGTCCGACCCCACCCGCCGGGCCATCCTCACGCGGCTGGCGCACGGCGAGGCGACGGTGCTCGAGCTGGCCGAGCCGTTCTCGATGAGCCTCCCCGCGGTGTCGAAGCACTTGAAGGTGCTCGAGCGCTCGGGGCTCATCGCGCGCGGCCGCGAAGGGCAGTGGCGGCCGTGCAAGCTCGTCTCTCGCCCCTTGAAGGAAGCGCACGACTGGCTGCGCGACTTCGAGCGCCACTGGGTCGATCGGCTCGACCGCCTCGGCGCGTACCTCGACGAAGTGCAGGCAGTGTCCACCCCCACCCCGAGCAGAGGTCGTCATGGCAAAGCGAAGCGTTCGAAGTGAAGTGATGGGAAAGCAGATCGTGCAGGAGCGCACCTACGCGGCCCCGCGCGAGCTGGTCTGGCAGATGTGGACCGACGTGAAGCACCTCGATCGCTGGTGGGGGCCCAACGGCTTTCGCAACGAGACGCTGAGCCGCGACTTCGTGGTCGGCGGCACCTGGCGCTACCTGATGCATGGGCCCGACGGGAAGACGTGGCCGAACTGGGTGCGCTACGAGACCATCGTTCCCCTCGAGCGACTGGCGTACGCGCACGGCGGCGGCGACGGCGGCGACGGCGGCGAGCCGCACTTCCACACCACCGTCACCTTCGAGACCGTGCCCGAGGGCACGCGCGTCACGATGACCGGCCTCTTCCCGTCGCTCGAGGCGGTCGAGGCGGTGAAGAAGTTCGGCGCGGTGAAGAGCGGCATGGAGAACCTCTCGCGGCTCGTCGGCTACCTGCCGTACGTGAGCAGCAGCGGGAAGATGATCCTCTCACGCTGGTTCGACTCGCCGCCCGCGAAGGTGTGGGCCGCGTGGTCGTCGCCGGCAGAGCTGAAGAAGTGGTGGGGCCCGCTCGGCTTCTCGCTTCCGGAATGCGAGCTCGAGTTCCGCGTCGGCGGGCGCTACCGCATGGTGATGGCCGATGGCGCCGGGCAGCAGTACCCGTTCCACGGTGAATTCCTGGCGATCGTCCCCGGCGAGCGGCTGGTCTTCGAGTCGATCATCGGCGAGGGGACGGGGGAGCGGTTGACCACCGAGGTCACGTTCACGGCAGATGGCGACGGCACGATTCTCACCGTCGCTCAGACGGTGCCCACCACCAACCCGTTCGCGGCGAAGGGTCAGCTCGAGGGGTGGAACGGAAGTCTCATCAAGCTGGGTGCCCTGAGCTCCCTCTCCTCCCGAGGAGGAGAGGGTCGGGGTGAGGAGTAACCGCGTCGATGCGGGTGACGTTTCCAGCGGTGGCTACTCCTCACCCCAACCCTCTCCTCTGAAGAGGAGAGGGAGTCTGGGGCCTACAGCACGCTCGCCGGCCACAACCCGCCGAGCACCACCAGCACCACGCACAACAGGAAGATCGCATCGAGGCGCCACGAGCTCGGCGTCTCGACGCGCGCAAAGCGCGGCGGCCCGGTGAACAGCGACAGGTACACCCGGTAGAAGACGATGGCGTTCAACGCCGCCGACACGAGGAACACCATCGTCGCCGCGATGCTGTGCTCGATGACCGCGTGAAAGAGCACGTCTTGCGCGAAGAACGCGATGCCGCCGGGCACGCCGATCGACAGCCAGCCCATGGTGAGAAACGCCTTGTGCAGCCGCGGCTCGGTCTCCGCGAGGCCCCACGCCTGGTCGAGGTGCGTCGCGCCGTAGTGCAGGGCGAGCCGCCGCACGGTGCCCTGCAGCACGATGGTCGCCAGCGCCATCGACGCCCACAGCGCGCGCGCCGCGCCCCAGCCTGCCTCGCCGCCGAGCGCGCCGGCGAGCGCGAGCATCGACTGCGAGAGGAGAATCGCCGTCACCGCGCGCGACGGTCGCTGCCGCACCAGCCCGAGCCCCGTCATCAAGACCGCCGAGCAGACGAACGCGCCGAGCATCCACCCGAAGGTGGGCCCGGTGATGGGTCCATGCACCGTGGTGTAGCGGTGGAGCCACGCGAGGCCGGGCTGCCCGAGCAGCACCAGCTGGAACTCGGCGAGGAGCAAGCCGCGCTCGAGCGCGAACGTGCCGAGGTGGAAGGGGAAGGCCCCCGCGGCGCACAGCGCGGCGATCAACACGACCGTCGGTGGCACGTCGAAGAGCATCGGTATCAACGCCGCCGCGCCCGCGAGCGCGACCACCGCGGCGTTGAACGGGCGCCCCTTCTGCGCCGCCCGCAACGCGCCCCACGCCGTGAAGCCGACCCACGCCACCTGGAAGGCGCGCTCGGTGGGCGCCAGCCACAGCGTGGTCATCAGCGCGCCGGGCGCGATGATCGCGGACAGCGGGGGCGTCTTCATCGGTCGTCCTCCGCCCCGAGGAACCGCGCCTCGACCGCTTCGAGCCCCTTGAAGAACGCCGCGACGGGCCGCGCGATGAAGCGCTGCTGGGCCTCGTCGAGCCAGAACTGCCGCATCGCCGCGACGTAGAGGCGCTGCTGCCACGCGGGCGCCTGCACCGCCTGGCCCGGCTGGCGACGCGCGCGCACCTGGGCGCTGACCGACGGGTTGTCCTGGAAGTCGTCGATCAAGCTGCTCGAGCGCAGGAACTGCCAGGTGCGCGCTCCGGCGTGGACCACGAGGTGCACCAGCGCCAGGCGGTGCAGCCCCAGTGCGAGCTCGACGAAGATGATGCCCAGCATGCGCATCGTCGCGTACGCGAGCGCGGTCTTCGCGTCGGGCCGCGTGCGGCCGACGAGCGTGGCGTACACCGCGGTGGTGAGCCCGATGACGCCCATCAACACGCGCGTCTCCTCGTGCGGCAGCCACAGCGGCGCCGTGCGGAGCAGCAGGAACGGCCCGAGGTGAATCGAGAGCGCGCCGTAGAAGATGGCGCTCGAGCTGGCCGGCCCTTCCATCGCGCGGTGCAGCCACGGAGACATCGGCAGCTGCGCCGCCTTCGCGAGCGAACCGAAGAGCAGGGCGAGCGCGACCAGGCCCGAGGTGGGCAGCGCTGCATCTTCACGCAGCTCCATGAAGCCCGAAGAGGGGAAGGCGTGGTGCATCCACACCAGCGCGCCGAGCACGCCGAGATCGCACAGCCGGTAGAAGACGAGCGCGCGCAGCGAGTTGTAGGTGCTGCGCAGGTTGTGGCGGAAGAACGAGATCAGCATCACCGAGGTGACGCCGACCACTTCCCACCCGAGGAAGAAGACGTCGAGGTTCCCCGAGAGGAAGACCAGCGCGAGCCCCAGCGCGAAGACGAACACCAGGAACCAGTAGCGCTCGGCGCCCGGCTCGCGGTGGAACGAGGGAATCGAGAAACGGACGATCGGCGCGTACACCGCCGCGAGCAGCGCGAAGCCGACCACCGAGAGGCGATCGACGAGGAAGGCCGCTTCCCACCGCGCGCCGTGCAGCTCGAAGAGCGGGGGCACGGTGATCAACACCGCGCTCGCTTCCTGCCGCACGAAGCTCGCGCCCAGCAGCGCGGCGATGACCAGCAGCACCACCGAGTGCACCAGCGCCGCTTGCGAGAGCCACGACTCCCGTGCGCTGCGGCCGGTCAGCAGCCAGAGCCCGAGCAGCGCCACCGGCAGCGCGGCCCAGCCCAGCGCGAGCGCGACGAGCACCTCCGCGGTCACGACGTCACCTCCAGCGGCACGTCGAAGGCTGCGTCGAGCACCGGCGGCACCACCGGCAGCTCGCGCGCCGCGGCCTCGGGGAAGCGCGTGCGCCACGGCACCCAGCCCGCGAGCGTCCACCACTCCATCGCACCAGTCGCCGGGTCGATGCGCCCGAGGCGCGCCCAGTCGTGGCGCACGAGATCGCGCAGCCGCCCGTCGCCCTCGATGACGGCGTCGAGGTGCTCGCGCGCCGCTTCGATCAACACCAGCGGGCGCATCGGCTCGTGAAGCTCGACCATCTGCCGCGCGAGCCCGAGCCGCAGGTCGCTCTTGCTGCCGGTGATGACGCCCAGCAGCGAGACGATGTTGAGCGGCAGCTTCGAGCCCGCGCCGTAGTGGTGCGGGTCGACGCGCGAGAAGTAGTAGTCCATCGCGATGTTCACCGCGACGGGCACGCTGCCCACCACCGCGTCGGCCAGCCGCTGACCGTCGGGGTCGGTGGTCGGGTCGTACGAGACCAGGAACGCGCGCCGGTCGAGGAACAGCCCCCGCGTCAGCGCCCGCCGCCCGACGATGCACAGCGCGACGCGGTTGTGGCCGTACTCCGGCCGCGGCTCGGCGAGATCGTGCGCGCGCTCACGCACGTGGGCGAGCACCGCGCCGCGCGAGGCAGGGGCGGAATCGAAGCGGCGCGCGCGCTCCACCGCGTCGGCCTCGCACGCGCGGCGGAAGATCTTCAAGAGCTGCGCGCGCTGCGCCGGAGTCGGGTGCCGGCCCTCGGTGTCGAGCAGCTCGAACTCGTCGAGCGCGGTGTCATGGTGCGCGGCGACGAAGACGGTCTCCTCGGGGATGTCGAGCCCTCGCTCCTTGACCAGGCGGCGCACCAGCGGCGAGTTGGCCATGGTGACGAAGGCGCGCGCGTTCGAGGCGCCGCTGTTGCCGCTGCACGCGCCGCAGCCGTACGCCTGGCGGAAGGGGTTGTTGGTGCTGGTGCTCCCGTGGCCGAGCACCACGAAGAGCGGCGCGAAGCGCGAGACGCCCGCGGACCGGAGCAGCGAGCAGACGATCTGCGCCTGTTCCTCGTCGGAATAGCCGCCCTCGGCGCTCGAGAGCGCCAGCCGCGTCGCGAAGCGCGGGGTGGCGATGCGGCGAATCCACGCCTGGAAGCGCGCGGTCGGGCCCGGCAACAGCGAGCGGAGGATGAGCGGGAAGAAGCTCATCAGGCCGAGCGTCAGCGAGAGCAGCAGCGCGCGGCCGAACGCGGTCACCTGGTACCAGAGCGTCAGCGCCACGCCCTGGCGGGTGCTCTCGAGCTCGCGCTCGCGGTCGAGCGTCTCGGCCGATGCGCCGATCGCCTCTTCGCGCACCACGCGGCTGGGGTTGATGGTCGGCGGGCTCTGGCGCGTGGGGCGGCTGCGGCCCACTGCCGCGAAGGCCATGTCGACGCCGAAGAAGCCCACCGTGCCGATGGTCTCGACGTTGGCGTCGGCTTCGAGCGCGCGCCGCAGGCTCTCGCCGCGGTCGTCCATGCAGCCCATCACCTGCACCGCGGGGCTCGAGACGGGCGGGCGGGCCTCGCGGCCGTGGCGCTCGAGGTGCCCGAGGAAGTCGGTGGCGAAGGTGCGCTCGTACGCCTCGTGAAACCGCCGCAGGCGCCCGAGCCCCTCGGTGCCCGGCGCGGGACCCGGCGCGTGCTTCAGCCCGAAGGCGCCGTCGAGGTAGTGGCAGGCGACGAGCAAGACGGCCAGCCAGTCGGTGAGCGACGGCCTCGGCGCGGCGACGGGCGCGATGCCGGGCTCCTGCTCGAGCCGGTTCACCATGCCCGACCAGCCCTTGAGGGCGAAGAGCACCTCGGCGCACCACGCGCGCTGGTGTTCCTCGGGCACGTTCTCGAGCTCGGCGGTGATGACCTGCGCCACGGTGCGGCCGGCGTGGCCGCGCACGCGCGCGCGCAGGCCCTCGCTCACCACCACGCCCCACGACGGCGCGCCCGTCACCGAGGCCGCGAAGTAGGCCCACAGCCCCTCGGCCGCGAAGGGCGGGCTCCACGGCGCGATGCCCTGGTCGAGCCAGGTCGACACCACCGGCACCACGAGGTCCTGCAGGCGGCGGTCGTACTCGTCGAAGGTGGCGGCGCCGCGGTGCACCACCGGCCGCTCGACGTCGTCGCCGCACGTCTCGTCGCTCAGGAAGGTGTCGACCCCGATTCCCGGGAGCGTCTCGGCGAGCACCGCCGCGAGCGCGTCACGGCTGATGCGGCCGCGCGCGAGCTCGGCGCGGTAGAAGGCCTCGGTCTCGTAGCCGCGCGCGCGGTACAGCGGGCCGGCGAGCCGCAGCGCCTCGTGGAAGGGCAGGCCTTCCCAGCCCTGCAAGATGTTGTTGTGGAGGAACGCCCAGAGCGGGTTCTGAATCGGCAGCTGCGCTCGCAGGGCCTGGAGCAGCCCTTCCACGTCCGGCACGAGTGACAATGTACAGGCGCGCTCGCCCCGGCGACCACGCAGTTTTTGTCGTCGGTGCCATCAGCGCCAGACCGCCACCGAGGTGCGCTCACTCCAGCTCGATGACGCGAATCTCGTCGAAGCCCGTCTCGTAGAGCCGCGTGCCCGCGACCGCGAGGCCGCGCCGGAACGGCTTGTTCACGTACGGCTCGATGGGCGAGCTGCCGAAGTAGTACGAGCTGGCGATCGGCAGCACCGACATCACGATGGGGCTGAGCGGCACGCGCACGTCGATCGACTTCAGCTGCCCACCGTTGCGGCCGATGACGAACGCATGGTTGCCGTAGACGGCGAGCGCATCGACGCTCCCGGTGACGGTGGTCGACAGCGGGGTGCCGGGCAGCGCGGTGGGCGGCTCGGTCATCGTCTCCTTGATGTCGATGATGTTGAGCGCCGTGTTGCCGCCCGCGTACAGCCAGCCGCCGCGCACCTGGGTCTGGCGCACCTGGGTGAGGGGCAGCGTGCCGAGAATCGAGAAGTTGCCGCCGACGACGTCGTCGACGAGGGTGCGGAAGTCGACGATGTAGACGCCGGGCGTCGGCGCGGTGCCCACGCTGTCGTCGAGCGCGATGATGGCGCGGCCGTTGCGCAGCGAGATCGACGCCCACAGCGTCGAGGTGGGCACGAAGTTCGCGAGCCGCGCCGAGAAGAGAATCGTGCCCGCGAAGGTGCCCGCCGCCGGGTTGCGCGCGAGGCGACCGTCGTACAGCTCGATCCACAAGCCGTCGGTGCGAATCGTCGCCGCGACCAGGTAGTTGCCCCACGCCTCAACGCCGGTGACGCGCGCGTTGGCGACCGGGTGGTTGACCTGGGTGGCATCGGCGATGTCGTAGACCGTGCTGGTGGTGCGGTCGGTCGTGTCGTTCAGGTTGAACAGCACGAAGCCGCTGCCCTGCGCGGTGACCAGCGTCTCGCCCATCAGGGTCGAGTCGTAGAGGAAGTCGTCGTTCGACAAGGGGAAGTTGACCGTCGCCGGCGTGGGAATGTTCGCGCCGGTGTGGAGATCGTGCGCGCGCCCGTTGCCGCTGATCGCGAAGCCCGGCCGCACGTCGACGAAGGGGCCACCGCCGGCGCCCGAGGCGATCTCATGCATCGAGCGCGGCGTCGCCAGCTCCCAGAACGTCAGGCTGGCGCTGGGCAGCGTGCTCGAGCCGGTGATCAAGAAGTTGCCGTAGTGGGCGACCGCGCGCTGGCTCGACACCACGTTCAGGCTCGACTCGTTCATGCCCGAGGACAGGAACATGTCGACCGAGGTCAGGAGCGAGCCCGCGTTGCCGACGAGGAAGGCCTGGTTGCCGGCCACCACCGTGCCGAGGCCACCCGACGTCTGGATCTGGCGGAACTGGTCGGCGGTGCCACCCGCGTTGAGGCCGGGGCCGGCGGTGGTCGAGCTCCACAGGTTGGCCAACCGGTACAGCGTGAAGGACTGGCCCGTGGAGTAATAGAGGTAGTTGCCGAAGGTGTCGGCGGTCTCCATCTCGACCGTGGAGTCGAGCCCGTTGCCCGTCACCGCGATCGACGCGCCCGCGGTGGAGAAGGTCGGCACCGCGGCGAGCGCCTGGTTGAGCAGGAAGTCGTAGGTGGTGCCGCCGTTGAACGTGTACTCCACGAGCCGGTTGCGGCTGACGGTCGAGCCCGACGCCCACCACGGCGAGGCGAAGTTCGGGTTCGCCGCGCCGATCATGTCCGCCGCGGTCACCGTGGTGCTCGCGTTGGTGTCGTAGAGATCGCTGGTGCGCAGCGCCACGACGGTCGGGTCACCGGTGGTGAAGAGCCGGTCACCGATGGGGTGCAGCTGCTGCGTGGTGTAGGCGAGCGCCGCCGTCGAGAGCAGCGTCGGCGAGTCGGGGTTCGTCAGCGAGAACACCCGCACCTTGTTGTCGGACGAGAGGTAGAGGAACGGGCCCTCGGCCACCACGTCGACCAGCAGCGGCCGCGGCGAGGTCACCGCCGTCGTGCACCCGATGGCGTCGGCGAAGGTGATGGGCCCGAAGAGCACCGACGGCTGCGGCGGCGCGCTGTCGGGGTGGCCCTGCCGAATCGCGCTGCTCATCTGGCTCAGGTCGACCACCGTCAGCGTCGCCGAGCCGGTGCTGCCGCAGCCGTTGTTGGTGCGGCCGGCGACGTACGCGCGGTCACCCTGGATCGAGATCGCCTCGATGATGCCGGCGTTCAGAATCGGAATGCGCGCGATGCGGTTCATCGAGACCTCGTTGGGCTCGAGCGTCACGTAGAAGTTGAGCAGGTTGGGGTTGGTGCTCGGCACCTGGCTCTCGTTGCCCGCCGCGTCGAGCGCGGTCACCGTCGCGTACACCACCGAGCCATTGGTCAAGCCGGTCAGTGCCAGCGACTGGTCGAGCGCGCCGGGAATCGCCGGCACCGTCACCGGCGAGCTGCCCTCAATGGCGTTCGAGCCGTTGAAGCCGGTCGGCAAGCCCGAGGCGTTGGTCGAGCCCGGCGTCGGGCCGTAATAGACCTTGTAGGCCACGATGTCGGTGTCGCTCGGGTTGATCCAGTACGCGGTGCTGTGGCTGTCGGAGTTGTCGACCCACACGTCGCGCATCGTGACGCGCTGCGGCCGCGTGGCGTCCCAGGTGATGGTCACGCTGTCTTCGGGCGACACGTTGCCGGCCTTGTCGACCGCGTGGAGCCGCAGCACGTTGGCCTTGTTCTGCAGCAGCGTGTACGAGAACGCGGCCGAGCCGATGGCGAGATCGCTGCCGCCGTTGTTGGTCCACGTCGCGACCGCGCCGCCGCTCGTCTCGTAGCGCGCGAAGTTGAGCTCGGTGACCGCGCCGGTGGTGGTGACGGTGAAGCCCGCGGTGGCGTTCGCGTTGAGCAGCGCCGGGGCGGTGGTGATGCTCGGGGCCGTCGGCGGCAAGCGGTCGAGCGTCACGGTGATCTGCGGGAGCGCGACCGTGGGGTTGCCCGCCGCGTCGAGCACGCGCGCACAGATCGGCCACGCTCCATCGGCGACCGCGCCCAGCGAGAAGGCGATCGAGTTGCCCGCGGCGACGATCGGCGCGCCGCTGAAGTTGCCCGCGGTGCACACCGGCGCCTGCACCAGCTGCAGCCCGGCCGCGTCGGCGGGCAAGAACCTGAAGGTGAAGTTCAAGTTGGTCGAGTTGGTGAAGTTCGCCGCCGCGCCCGTCGGCGTGTCGAACGACCAGATCGTGCCCGCGGTCGCGATGTCGGGCGGCGCGGTGTCGACCTGGATGCTGTCGTTCACGATCGCCGACTCGTTGCCGACGTCGTCACGGAAGCGCGCGTACACCGTCTGCGTGCCGGTGCCCTGGAGCGTGAACGGGTTGATGGGCCCCAGCGCCTGGTACGCCGGGAAGGTCGTGTTGTCCTGGCTCACCTGCCACGCGACCGCGCCGATCGCGCCGCCGGTGATGGTGTTGCCGGTGAGCGAGGTCGACCACACCTGGTTCGAGTTGATGATCACGTTGGGCGAGGTGGGGCCGACGCGATCGAGCGTGATGGGCGCCGCGGTGACGGTCGCCACGTTGCGCGCGGCGTCGCGCATGCACGCCCAGAGCTGGTTCGGACCGTCGGGCCCGGCGAGCGCGGTCACCATCGAG
The DNA here is from genome assembly GCA_046351675.1 of Myxococcaceae bacterium. GTDB lineage: Bacteria > Myxococcota > Myxococcia > Myxococcales > Myxococcaceae > Archangium_A. The sequence goes on along the minus strand of JAXLYB010000001.1, from coordinate 869,547 downwards.
GCCGAGAACGTCTGGTACGGCAGGCTCACCGTCGGCGCGCACACGATGGCAGTCGTCGAGAAGTACACGTCGACGATCGCCTCGCTGCACAGCGTGGTGGTCGCGGTGACGTTGGTGGTCGCCGTCTTGCCCACCGGCGGCGTGACGCCGTTGACGCCCTGGCCGGTCAGCGCCAGCGCGCACGAGGCGGGCGGCGAGGCATCGAAGGGAAGGTTCTTCGCCAGCGGGCCGGTCACGTTGCCCGACGCGTCGCGCAGGCACAGCCGCACCTCGCGCGGGCTCGCGGTGCTGGTCATGGTGTGCGCGATGCTGCTGGTGGTGATCGCCGTGTAGCTGCCCGCCGTCGTCGGGCACGTGGTGCGCGTCTCGTTGTCGAGCAGGTAGCCGGTCGCGCCGCTCTGCGTGAGCTGAATGACGACCGAGTTCGACGCCGTCACCGTCAGAGACGGCGACAGGTCGGCCAGCGTGCCCTGGATGACGAACGACCCCGTCGGCGGCGTGCCGTCGTAGGTGATGGTGGTGGTCGCAAACGAGTCGTTGCCCACCCGGTCGCGGAAGCGCACGCGCACCGTCTTGTCGGCGTCACCCGCCGAGAGCGTGAAGGGCAGCTGGTTGCCCGCGGGGTACGCCTGCGGGCCGACGGTGGTGGTGCCCACGAAGAGCGGGTCTTCGCTGGCGGTCACCGCGTCGGTGAGGCCCAGGCCGTTGGTGTCGCTCGCCGTCAGCGCCAGCGTCACCGGCCGCAGGTTCACCGGCGAGGCCTGCACGATGCTCACCGAGACCGGCGACGGCGGCGTGGTGTCGAGCGTGATGTTCGCCTGGACGATGGTGCCCACGTTGTGTGCGGCGTCGCGCACGCACCCGTAGACGGTCTTGCCGGTGTCACCGGTCGGCACCAGCTGCTGCAGCGTCGTGACGTAGGGCTGCCACGCGAGGAGCGTCGCGGGCGTGCAGGTCACCGGCGTGTTCGAGAGCACCAGGTCGACCGGCACCTCGCTGCAGCTGCCGATGGTCGCGGTGACCGACGTGTTGGCGGTGAGGCCCGCGGGGGCCGGGCTCCCGTCGACCTTGCGCCCGGTGAGCGCGAGCGCGCAGCTGGCCGGCGCCTGCGCGTCGAAGGTGATGGCCTGCAGCAGCGGCCCCTGCACGTTGCCCGCCGCGTCGCGCAGGCACAGCGTCAGTTTGCCGTCGCCGGGCAGCGGCACGTTGGTCAGCGTGGTGGTGGTGATGGTGGTGTACCCGCTGGCCGGGCACATCGTGACGTTCGAGTCGCCCAGCTTGTACTCGGTGGCGCCGCCGGGCAGCAGGCTGACCGTGACCGTGCCCGCCGCGGTGATGGTGGAGGAGGGCAGGCCGTCGGCCAGCGCGCCGGTGATGGTGAACGAGCCCTCGGGCGGCCGCGTGTCGAGCGTGAGCGACACCGAGGTGAGCGCGTCGTTGCCGGCCTTGTCGCGCAGCCGCACGTAGACGCTGCGCACGCCGTCGCCCGACGGCAGCGTGAAGGTCGACTGGTTGCTCATCGGGTACGCGCTCGGGCCCACGGTCGTGCCGCTGGTGAACGTCGCCTCGTCGGACAGCGTCAGCGCCTGCATCGACGAGAGATCGGCGACGTTGGTCGCGAAGCTCAGCGTCACCTGCGGGTTCTTCGTGATGGCCGGCGTCAGCAGCGTCGCCTGCGCGGGGTTCGGCGCGTGCGTGTCGTAGGTGATGGTCTCGTCGTCGGCGAACGCGCCCGGCGCCGCCGTCTCGTTGCCCGCCACGTCGCGGAAGTTCACGTACACGTGCTTCAAGCCGTCGCCGTTGGGGTCGATGAACCACGCCGCGCTCGGGCTGACCGGTTGGTAGATGGCCGTGCCGAGATCGCTCAGGCCGTTGGCGAACTTCACCAGCACCGCGCCGCCGTCGTCGGCCCACGTCTCGTTGACCGTCACCAGCGGGTTGTTGGTGAAGCCGTCGTCGGTCGCCTTCGCGCCGCGCACCAGCGTGATGCTGCCGGTCGGGGCCACGGTATCGACGGTGACCTGGTCGCTCGCGCCCGCGCTGGCGTTGCCCGCGTGGTCGATGACCTGCACCCACCCGGTCACCAGCCCGTCGCCGCCGTCGGGGCGCAGGAGCGTCGCGTCGCGGCGGTAGAGATCGGTCGGCCCGCCGACGGTGCCGCCGTCGAAGGCCTCGTTCACGCGCATCAGCGACAGCCCCGAGCCGCCGCTGGTGTCGGCCGCGACGACGGTGAGCGCGAGGTTGCCGCGCGTGTTGACGTACTTCGTCGAGCCCGCGGTGCCGGTCGCGAAGAAGCTGGGCTGCGGCAGCGCGGGCGCCTGGGTGTCGAGCACCACGTTGCTGGTGAAGGTCTGGCTCGTGGCCTGCGCGCCGTTCTTGTACTGCGCGAACACGGTGTGCACGCCGTCGCCCGCGTCGAGGCCGAAGGGCTGCAGGCGGCCGGTGTACGAGAGGAACGGCTGGCCCCCGTCGGCGAAGCCCGGGTCTTCGCTGGCGCGCCAGCTGTCGACGTCGGTCGCGGGGAAGCCGGTGAAGTTGAGCGTGACGTCGAGTCGCCGCGTGTAGCCGGGCGTGTTCGACGGGTCGCCGTCGTCGATCAAGAAGTCGCCGAACAGGCGCGTCAGGCGCAGCGTGCCGGCGTTGGCGGGCACGCCCACCACGGTCATCACCTGGCTCGACGCGCTGGCGTACTGGTCCTTGCTGGCGGTCACCGTCCACGGCTTGGCGGCCGGCACGTTGGGAATGGTGAAGCTGCCTTCCGAGGGATCGGCCGAGTCGGGCGTCACCAGCGCCGAGTAGCCGGTCGACCCCGCGAGCTCGACGCGCGCGCCGCTGACCGGGCCGTTGTCGCTGATCTTCACCTTGCCGACCACGGTGGTGCGATCGATGAGCAGCGTCACCTTCGGCAGCGTGGTGTCCATCAGCGGCACCAGCGTCACCGGCCGGCTGGGGACCGAGTCGTGGAAGTTGGGCAGCGTCACCTGCACCTGGAAGTCGCCGCCCGGCAGCCCGGTCGCTTCGAAGTTGCCCGCCACGTCGACGTCGGCGCCGCCCGGCGTGCCGAGCACGGAAACGCGCGCGCCCACCGCGGGCACGGGGTCGAGGCCGTCGCGTTCGATGAAGACCTGGCCCTTCAAGGTGGCCGGCTTGATCTTGAGCAGCAGCGGATCGCCCGTGGTGTCCTTCTGCTCGGCGGGCAGCAGCGTGATGGTCGCGTCGGCCGTCTCGAAGAACGGGTGCGAGGCGACGACCTTGAACTCGCCGGGCGGCAGGCGCTGGCTGAACAACCCGTCGGCCGCCACCACCACCTGCGCCACCGCGACGCCGTCGACGGGGCCGCCACCGAGCAGGCGGAACTCCACCTTCGCGCCCTCGATGTTGCCGCCATTCATCGCCGCGACCTTGCCGTGCAGCGTCGCTTCCTGCGGCGTCGACTGCAGCCAGTCGGGCGTGATGGTGCCCAGGTCGACGTGGTCGCCGGAGTTCACGCGCAAGAGATCGCTGCTCCACTTGGCGAAGCCGGGCAGGGAGATCGACGCGAGGTAGAGCCCCGGCGGCAGGTCGGCGAACGTGAAGACGCCACCTGGTCCGGTCGGCTGCGTGCGCCGCTCACCCTTGTCGGAGGTCAGCGTGATGGTCTGCCCCTCGGTGGGGAGGTGGCCGCCGGTGTCGAGGGTGCCGCCGATGCTGCCCGCCTTTGGTGGCTCGGGGAGCTCGGTGTGAATCGAGCACCCGGCGAGGGCGACGAGTGCAGCGGCGACGGAAAGGCGAGCGAGCGACATGCAATTCACCCAGGTAAAGAGGTGCAGCCAGCGACGGGTGTGGAAAAGGAGCACCGGGTCCCACCTCCCGGCGTTGGCGTGCGAAAGCGTAGCTGATCACCCTGAGGCCATGGGCCGTCGCGGCCCGGCAGATCACGGAATGCGCACGACGATCGGCACGATGGTCGGCCGGCTCCCGAAGAGCTGCTTGAAGACCCGGCGCGCGCCGCGAATGATCTCCTCGCGCACGCGCGCGTCGTCGGCGCGCATGGCCTCACTCAACTCGGCCAGCTGCGTGCGCACGCTCTCGGTCGCCAGCGCGAGCGCGGCCGCTTCTTCTCCGCCCAGCGCGTGCGACTGGAGCACCGGCCCGTGCAGCACCTTGCCTGAGCCGACCTGCAGCACCACCACCGCGATCACCGCGCCCGACTCCGCCAGCCAGCGCCGCTCGGCCATCGCCTGCTCGCTCACCGGCGCCACGCCCTCGCGCCGCATGAGGTGCTGCCCCACCGGTACGCGGCCCAGCGTGCTCAGCCCCTCGGCGCCGACCGCGATGATGTCTCCGTCGGTGGCCACCAGCGTGCGCTCGTCGCCGAAGCCCGCCTTGCGCGCGAGCGCCCGGTGCGCGTGGAGCTGGTGCAGCTCCCCGTGAATCGGCACGAACCCGCGCGGCTTGACCACCTCGAGCACGCGCTGCTGCTCGTCGCGCGCCGCGTGCCCCGACACGTGCACCCCCGGCTCGTTGCGTGGGGTGATGACTTCCATGCCGCGCGCCAGCAGCCGGTTCACCATCGCGCTGACCATCGGCTCGTTGCCGGGAATCGCGCGCGCGCTGACGATGACGGTGTCGCCCGGCTCGAGGCGCAGCGGTCCGGGCTCGGCCGCCATCAGGCCGTTGAGCGCCGACTTCACCTCGGCCTGCGCGCCGGTGGCGACGATCAGCAGCTTGTCGCGCGGAATGGCGGGCGCCGCTTCGAAGGGCACCAGCACGTCGTCCTGCTTCTCGAAGATGCCCACTGACTGCGCGAGGCGCACGTTGCGCTGCAGGCTGCGGCCCAGCAGCAACACCTTGCGGCCGCGCTCGCGCCCCAGCTCGATGAGGTGCGCCACGCGGTGGAGGTGCGACCCGAAGAGCGTCACCACCAGGCGGCCCTTCACGCCCTCGCTCACCCGGCGGAAGGTCTCGCGCACCAGCTGCTCGCTGGGCGTCGTGCCCTCGACTTCCGCGTTGGTCGAGTCCGAGAGGAGGAGATCGACGCCTTCCTCGCCGAGCTCGCCGAGCCGCTCGAGATCGGTCAGCTGGCCGTCGATCGGCATGCCGTCGAGCTTGAAGTCACCGGTGTGCACCGCGGTCGCGCTCCTGGTGCGCACGAAGAGGCCCACCGCGTCCGGCACGCTGTGCGTCACGCGCAGCGCCTCGACCTGGAACTCCTCGCCCACGTGGAAAGGAGTGCGCGGGCCGATCTCTCGCAGGTCGGCGTCGAGGCCCGCTTCCTCGAGGCGGTGGCGGGCGAGGGCGAGCGTGAACGGCGTGCCCCACACCGGCACGTTCAGCTCGCGCAACAGCCAGGGCAGCGCGCCGAGGTGATCTTCGTGCGCGTGGGTGAGCACCACGCCGTCGAGCCCCGCGTCGGACGCCTTGAGCCACGAGAAGTCGGGCACCACCACCTCGACGCCGAGCTGGTCGGCGCGGGGAAACATCAGGCCGCAATCGACAAGCAAGCGGCGGCCGGCGTGCTCGAACACCATGGTGTTCATGCCCACCTCGCCCAGGCCCCCGAGGGGAATCACCTTCAGCACGCGCGCGAGTGTAGCCTCAGGGCTCCCCGTGGCGGCCGACGACTTCGCGGCGTTCAAGGCGGCGCACCCCGACCCCGCGGCGGCGGTCGAGGCCTGCCAGCGGCCCGACTGGCTCATCGAGCTCGGGTGGACGTCGGGCGCCGACCGCAAGCAGGTGCTCTCGGTCGGGGCGATGCTCGCGTCGGTGCTCACCTCCAGCAACCTGCGCGACTTCGTGCCGTGGCCCGAGCGGCTCGACGCGGTGCGCGCGTGGGTCGGCGACGCCGGCGAGCCCGACCGCACCGAGCTGTGGCGCCGCGCGGGGACGCTGGGCAGCGTCTTCGGCGCCGTGCTCGGCGGAGTCCTGACCTGGGCGCTCTCGCGCGGGCGGAGCGAGGAGTTCCAGACCAACCTCGCGGTGTGGCTGACCTTCGGCGGCATCGCGCTGTGCACCTTCATCGCGCGCGCGCTGCTGCAGGGGGCCGAACGGCGCGCGGTGGCGAGGCTCGACGAGACGCGGGCGCACGACCTGGTGATGGCCGAGCTCTCGCGCGGCATGCGGCTCAAGCCCGCGTCGGTGCCCACCGCGATGAAGTTCTTCCGCAAGCGCATCGCGGCGCTGCTGCCCAAGCGCTTCGAGTGGCCGAACTTCGACACCCCGCAACCGCTCGAGGGCACGCGCGCGTGGACCGGCACGTTCGACAGTTACGACCAGCACCACGAGCGCTGCTTCTACCGGCTGCGCCTGCTCGACGGCGGCCAGCCGGTGACTGAGTTCATGGCGGAGATCGGCACCGGGTTCGGCGGCGACGACTGGACGACCCCGGCCTTCCACGCCGAGCTGCTCGAGCGCCTCGCCGAGGTCGCCCGCTCGGGCCAGTCGAATTCCAGTTGGCAGCCCTGACGTGTAGAAGCCCGCTCATGCACGAGCTGGAGTCGTGGGACGCCGTCGAGACCGCTGAACGCCTTCGCAACCGCGACGTGTCGGTGAAGGAGGTCACCGAGGCGGCCATCGCGCGCGCCGAGAAGAAGAAGGACCTCGGCGGTCTCATCACCCGCACCTTCGAGCGCGCGCTCGGCGTGGCGCAGAAGTACGAGGGCACGTTCCTGTCCGACGCGCCGTTCGCCGGCGTGCCCTCGGCGGTGAAGGATCTCGCGCACCAGGAAGGCGTGCCCACCACCTTCGGCTCGCGCGCGGCCGGCGCCACGCCCCCGAAGAAGAGCGACCCGTTCGTGAAGGCCTTCGAGCAGCTCGGCTTCGTCAGCATCGGCAAGTCGGCCACGCCCGAGCTCGGCCTCACCGCGTCGACCGAGCCGCTCGGCTTCCCGCCGTGCCGCAACCCGTGGGACCCCACGCGCAGCTCCGGTGGCTCGAGCGGCGGCGCGGCGTCGTTGGTGGCGTCGGGCGTGCTGCCCATCGCGCACGCCAGCGACGGCGGCGGCTCGATTCGCGTGCCCGCGGCGTGCTGCGGCCTGGTGGGCCTCAAGGCCACGCGCGGCCGCTTCGACATGGAAGCCAGCCGGCTCCTCCCGGTGAACATCGCGACGCACGGCGTGGTGAGCCGCACGGTGCGCGACACGGTGGCGTTCTGGAACGCGCTGTCGAAAGCGGTGCCCACGAAGATGCCGTCGATGACGCCGGTCTCGAAGGCGCCCGCCGCCCCGCTGAAGATCGGCCTCTACACCGTCACGCCCGACGGCAGCCCCATCGACCCGGAGTTCAAGGCCGCCGTCGAAGACGCCGGCAAGCTCTGCCAGTCGCTCGGCCACCACGTCGAGGAGATGGGCAGCCCGGTGCGCTTCGAGTTCATCGACGACTTCATTCGCTACTGGTCGTTCGTCGCGTGGGCCGAGTCGGGCACCATGAAGTACCTCTCTCACCCCGAGTTCGACAAGGCGAAGATCGACCCGTGGACGCAGGGGCTGAGCCGCTCGTTCGCCAGCGAGAAGACCAGGGGCGCGCGCGCCACCTGGCGGCTGATGTTCGGCCAGCAGAGCTTCCTCTCGGCCTTCCAGAAGTTCGACGTGCTGCTCTCCCCGACCCTCGGCGTGCCGCCGCCGGTCATCGGGGAGCTGTCGCCCGAGGTGCCCTTCGACACCAAGCTCACGCGCCTGCGCTCGTTCGTGCCGTTCACGCCCGCGTACAACGTGACCGGCGCGCCGGCGATCTCGCTGCCGCTGGCGCGCACGAAGAGCGGGCTGCCGATCGGCGTGATGTTCGGCGCCAACCGCGGGCAGGAACGCGTGCTCCTCGAGCTGGCCTCGCAGCTCGAAGAAGCGAAGCCCTGGCCGAAGTTCGCCGCGTGACCTGCTCTCAGTTGATGGCGGGCGTCCCACCCGACGCCCACGGAATCGACGAGAGCCGCGACATGCCGGTCGCCGTGGCGCACTCCGCGCCCTGCTCGTCGAAGATCGAGGCGCTCGCGAACACCAGCGTCGAGCCGCCCTTGAGCACCTTCGCGCGCGCGGTCAGCTTCGAGCCCCGCACCGCGCTCATGAACTGCAGCGAGAGCTGCACGGTCGCCGAGCGCAAGGTGGGGTCGACCAGCGCCGGCGCGCAGCCGATGACGAGATCGAAGATCGCCGCCAGCACGCCGCCGTTCACCGCGTCCGAGCCCAGGCCGCCGCGCTGCTCGGGCTTGATGGGGTCGAGCACCACCTCGACCGTCTCGAGATCGGGGAAGCGCACCTTCACGCCGAAGTGCTCGAGCGTCTGGCTCTGGTTGAAGGCGTCGGCGTAGCGGGCCAGCTGTTCGGGCGTCGGCTTGGGGTGAGGCACGGTGGCGCGCTCGTAGCACCACGTTTAAGTGTCCGCCCACGATGCGCTACCGCCGGCTGGGTCGAAGTGGGCTGAAGGTGTCGGAACTCTCGCTGGGCTCGTGGGTCACCTTCGGAGGCCAGGTCGGCGACGAGCCGACGAAGCAATGCATGACCGCGGCGTACGAGGCGGGCGTGAACTTCTTCGACGGCGCCGAGATCTACGCCAAGGGCGAGGCCGAGCGCTCGATGGGCCGCGTGCTCAAGCAGGTCGGCTGGAAGCGCGAATCGCTGGTGCTCTCGACCAAGCTCTTCTGGGGCGGCGACGGGCCGAACGACGTGGGGCTGAGCCACAAGCGCGTGCTCGAGGGCTTTCACGCCGCGCTGAAGCGCTGGCAGGTCGACTACCTCGACCTCTGCTTCTGCCACCGGCCCGACCCCGACACGCCCATCGAGGAAACGGTGCGCGCGTTCGACGTGCTCATCAAGCAGGGCAAGCTCTTCTACTGGGGCACCAGCGAGTGGGCCGCGAAAGACATCGCCGAGGCCATTCGCGTCGCCCGCGAGATCGGCGCCACGCCGCCGGTCATGGAGCAGCCGCAGTACTCGTTGCTCGCCCGCGACCGCGTGGAGCGCGAGTACGCTCCGCTGTTCGAGAAGCACGGCTACGGCACCACCACCTGGTCGCCGCTCGGCTCGGGCGTCTTGAGCGGCAAGTACGACGACGGCATCCCCGAGGGCTCGCGGCTGACGGTGTCGAACTACGCGTGGCTCAAAGATCGGCTGCTGGTGCCCGAGACGTTGAAGCGCGTGAAGGCGATGGCGCCGCTCGCCCGTGAGCTCGGCGTCACCCGGGCACAATTGGCGCTCGCGTGGTGCCTCAAGAACCCGAACGTCTCCACCGTCATCACCGGCGCCACGAAGCCCGAGCAGGTGCGCGAGAACATGAAGGCCCTCGACGTGGTCGAGAAGCTGACGCCCGAGGTGATGAAGCAGCTCGACGCGCTCTTCCCGCTCTGAAAGGAGCGACTGATCACGCCACCCGTGTCGCACGAGGGGTGCGCGCCGATGCTCCACTTCGCTGGTCCGCCGTTTGCTTAGCGGCGCCTCCATGAAAACCGTGATCGCCTTGTCGTGCGCCAGCCTCTTCACGATGGGCTGCGTGGAGTGCGAGGCCCCCCAATTCGATCTGTACTGCGGCCAGTACGGCGAATCGCCAGCCGCCGACGGCACCGTCACCGCGCTCTTCACGCTCAAGTCGGCGTACATCGAAGAGTGGAAAGCGCAGCCCACCCCTGACTTCGGCTGCCACTTCCGCACCGACGGCCCGGAGCTCGAGCTCGTGCCCGACGGACAGATGTGCTTCGTGCGCGCCGAGAGCTACTTCGCCGACCCCGACTTCTTCACGCGCTCGTGCGTGCCGCCGGTGGGCACGTGGCTGATGGCGAACGGAGTGAGGACCCGCAAGGTCGAGGTCTTCGAGAACGGCCGCATGCGGTGCACCGAATGAAGCCCACGCTCCAGCTCGTGCTCGCGTGGGCGTGCCTCGGCGTCGGGGCGATGGGGTGCCTCGAATGCGACGACGCGCCCGTCGGTGACCTGTACTGCGGCCGGCAGGGCGAGGCGAAAGCGGCCGACGGCACCGTCACCGCCGTCTTCACCCTCGTGAACTCGTACACCGAAGAATGGAACGCCCGGCCCAACCCCGACTTCGGCTGTCACTTTCGCACCACCGGCGAGGTGCTCGAACTCGTGCCCGACGGGCAGGTCTGCTTCGTGCGCGCCGAGAGCTACTACGGCGATCGCGACTTCTTCTCCCGGTCGTGCGTGCCGCCGGTCGGTACGTGGCTGATGGCCGACGGCGTGAAGACGCGCAAGGTCGAGGTGTTCGCCGACGGTCGCATGCGGTGCTCGGAATGAGCGCGAAGTGCACGTCGGTGGTGCTCGCCGCGTGCGGCCGAGCGCAGGTCTGCGACAAGCCGGCGCTGCCCTCTCCGCTGCCGTGCGTGAGCGGCGGTGATGGCGGCTTCGTCGTCTCGTACCGCTACGAGACCTGGCGTCAGCCCGAGGCGCGCGGCCTCGGCTGCCACGTCGAGCACGACGGCCTCGCGCTGAAGGTCGTGATCCACGGTGAGGTGTGCGCCGACCCCGAGGCAGACACCCAGCAGCCGTACGTCGCGTTCACCGCGTCGTGTCGCCCACCGCCCGGCCACTGGACCTACGCCGACGGCGTGAACACCCGGGAGATCGAGGTTAGCGACGCCGGCGTCACCTGCCTGTGAAGCTCACTGCACCTCGACGCAGGTCAGCCCGTTGCTCGGCGTGCAGTTCTGCCCGATGAGGCACGCGCCCACGCCGTCGAGATCGACGCAGCGAATGGTGCGGCACTGCGTGTCGTCGACGCACTTGCGCTTGGTGATGGTGCACTCGCCCTTGCTGCAGCTCTCGGTCGCGCAGTCTTCGTCGACCTGGCAGCTGCAGTAGCCGAACGAGCTGCCCTCGCGCAGCCGGCACTGGCCGGCGCAGTACCCGCTCGGCGCGCCCGGTGACTTGAGGCACGTGCCGCCGCGCTGGCACTCGGCGTCGGTGGTGCACGGGAGGCTCGGGTCTCCGGGGCAGCCCTGGGTGGTGCTGCACTGCCACCGCGTGAAGACCACGCGAATGTCGCGGCAGCCGTACCCGCGCGGGCAGGCCTGGCCCTCGCTGCAGTCCGCGCCGCAGTAGGTGGAGTTGGTGCGCGTGTCGATGATGCAGAAGTTCGCGCCGAAGCCGCAGGTGTCGACGCCGCCGCCGCTCGTGCAGCGCGCGCAGTACGGCCGGCGGTCGAAGTCGTAGTCGGAATAGCAGGTGTTGCGCGTCACGCCCGCGTCGGGGGGAATGCCGCACAGCTCTCCGAACTTGCAGAAGGTCTCGTTGCTGCAGAAGTTGGGGTCGCACACGCCGAGCTGGCAGCGCGCGAGCTCTTCGGGCGTCGTTCCGGTGCACGCGCACGGCACGTCGCCGCAGCGGCACGAGCTGCCCGGGCAGTCGCCGTCCTTGCGGCAGCCCTCGATGCAGCTGCTGCGGTTGAGATCGCACACCTGGCCCAGCGCGCACTGCAGGTCACTCGTGCAGCGCCCGCGCGGCACGCACTGGCCCGAGCCGGTGTCGCAGTAGGTGGTGCCGTCGGGGCAGTCGAGGTTGGTCGCGCAGCCCGCGCGGTCCTGGCAGAAGCCGATGGTGTTGCAGAACTGCGCGCCCGGGCACGCCTGGTCGGTGCGGCAGTAGCAGACGCCCGTGGTGGTCTCGCAGCGGAAGGCGCTGGCGGGCGAGCCACAGTCGGAATCTTGCCGGCACTTGCCCTGCGCGAGGCGATCGCGCGGGCAGCCCGTGACCAGCGCGAGCGCCAGCAGCAGGGAAAGGCGCGTGGTCATCCGGCGTCGGGGGTCGCGGCAGGGGGCGCCTCGGCCGGGGTGCCCGCATCGACGCCCACCAGCGCACCGACTTCCGGCGCGACGTCTTCTTCGGGCGTGAAGTCGAGCACCTCGAGCGACGCGTTGCCCGGCAGGCGCATGTTCATCACCGACAGCGCCTGGCGATCGGGCGCGTCGAGCAGCTGCTGCGACACCGATGCGGCGTTCACCGGCTGGCTGGTGAAGAAGACGAACACGCGCACCGGGCCCTCGTTCGTCGGCACGCGGTACGAATGCCCACCCAGCGGCCGGCCGGGCGCGCACTCGAACGACATGTTGCTGCGCGACATCGTCAGCTGGCGCGTCAGCCCGCTGCGCGAGACGGTGTACGCGAGGCAGTGCGGGTACTGGCCCGCCGAGGGAATGATCTCGAAGGTCGAGCCGCCGGTGCGGTTGAGCGCGGCGCGCTTGCTGGGCGCGTCGTCTTTCTTGTCGCAGCCGGACAGGGCGACGCCGGTCAACGTCAACACCGCGAGCCCGAGGGCAGGGAGCGTGCGCATGGCGCGCACGTAACACCAACTCACGGCGCAAATCATTGACCGTCTGTGCCACCGCGTGGAGTGTCTCGCCCCATGCGAACTCTCGGGCTGATGGTGGTGGCGGCGGGCGCGGCGCTGGTCCTCTCGTGTGGCACCGCGAAGAAGTGCGACGCGTCGAGCTGCCAGGGCTGCTGCGACGCGACGGGTGTGTGCCGCACCGGCAACGAGAGCACGGCGTGCGGCGCCGCTGGCAAGGCGTGCGCGACCTGCATGGGCGGCTTGGTGTGCCAGCTGGCGACCTGCAGCGTCGCCGGCACCGGTGGCGGCACGGGGGGTGGCTCGGGCGGAGGCTCGGGCGGTGGCGCCACTGGCGGAGGCAGCGCGACCGGCGGTGGCAGCGCGACTGGCGGAGGCACGACCGGCGTCGCCGACGCGGGCACCTCGAACTGGGGCAACGCGGCTGATCTCCTCGCCGGCGGCGTGCTCGGTCAGATGACCACGCCCAACACGAGCCTGAGCAAGCCCTTCCCGGTGACCGTGACCGGCGACAGCCGCTTCGTGATCATCGACTCACAGCTCACGCGCGACACCGCGACCGACGAGAACGCGTTCCTCACGGTGCACGTGCGCAACGTCGGCTCAACCGGCGCGTGCTTCGTCGGCGCCTCGAGCCTCGTGTACGCCAACGCACGCGGCGAGGTCTTCGACGCTGGCCACGCCTACATCGCCGGCTCCGCCGCGGGCGGTCAGGTCTCCACCGGCACCTGCCTCAACGCCGGCGAAGACGGGTACCTCCTCGACATTCAGCTCGGCCTCGACGGCGGCACCTTCTTCTCGCGCTACGACTCGGCCCGGTGGGACTGGATCAGCAACGCGCCGTTGCAGGTGCCGGCCTCGCGGCTTTTGCCCACTGGCTATGACGGCGGCGGCATCGACGCGGTGGTCCAGGTGCGCAACCTCGGCACCGCCTCCGCCACGCAGAACCTCTTCCTCGGGCAGGCGGTGCCGATCGACAGCGCCACCGGGCTCGCCATGCCGTGGACGTACCTCGACGGCCCGCTCATGAGGTTCACCACCGACGCGGGCGCGGGCTTCCTCGCTGGCGCGTTCGTCTTCGGCGAGGGGCGCGCTGACCGCCTCTACGTGAACGTCGGCGACTACAGCGACTGCACCACGTGCGCCCGCGCCTCGACTGGGCGACTGACGCCGGAAGCGCAGCAGGCGTTGCACCGCGCGCGCAACGAGCGCATCGCCGAGCAATCCGGCCGGTGAGTCTCAGCGCAGGCGCCGGTAGACGATGATCTGCGGCGTCTCGTCGAGGTACAGCCCGTACACCGGCCGCGCCGTGCCCATCGCCTGCCAGGTCATGAACTCCGCGTCGCGGAATTCCTGGTGGTACTGGTAGATGACGAGGTCGGCCTGGTCGGGCCCGCCCACCGGCACCACGTCGGCGCGCAGCATGCCGTTGCGCTGCAGGTCGCGAATCTGGCCACCGTGGTTCTCGTGGAAGTAGACGCGATCGCCCGGCCGCGTGTTGGCGTTGAGCCAGGGCAGCACGCCCGAGAGGTTGTTGGCCCAGTACTGCCGCTGCATGCCCAGCGACGCCGCGCCCGGCAGCCCGCCCGCCAATTCCGAATACGCGCTGGTGCCGAACTCGTAGACGCGCGCGGTGGCGATGAGCCCGCTGACGCCCAGCAACACCGAGAGCGCCACCACGAGGTTCCGCTCGGTCGCCGCCTTCCACTTCGGTGACAGCCACTCAGACAGCGCCTTCGAGCCGCGCTCCAGCGAGCCCGCCGCCAGCACCGCGAGGAAGGGCATCGACGGGAACCAGTGCTTCACGCCGCCGAAGTGCGGCACCGTCGGGTGGCTGATGAGGGCGATGCTCATCACCGCGTTCGCCAGCACGATGAACTCGAAGCCGGTGAGCGTGCGCTTCAATGCCCGCGCGCAGACCCACACGAAGCCCGCGCTCATCGCCGCGAAGATCGCCGTCGGCACCGTGAGCGCCGTCTTCACCACCACGTACGAGAGCGGGAAGGGCGGCCCGCGCAGCAGCTCGCCCAGGTAGAACCACGCGTAGTGGTTGTGGGTGAGGTGGAAGTTCAAATACCAGGCGGTGCGGTCGACCGGGTGGTGCCACAGGTAGGGCCAGTGCGCGTAGAAGACCGCCGGCCCGAGCACCGCCATCGCCACCAGCGGCGCGATGGTGCGGAATGCGTCGACGTTCACCTTCGACAGCCGCCACGTCAGCCAGCCGCCCACGCCGCAGGTCACGAGGTACAGGCCGAGCTGCGGGCTCTGGAAGGTGAAGGTCGCGAGCACCTTCTCGCCGCCCATCGCCGCGACCATCAGCACGTACAGCACCGCACCGAAGACGAACGTGCCGTTGATGGCGAAGAACAACCACCGCGCCTCGCCCGCGCCCTTCGTCACCTGCCACCCGCGGTAGAGGATGAAGGGAATCAGCGTCACCACGATGAAGTACGCGTTGTGCTTCGCGCCGAGCGCCAAGCCGAACGCGAGGCCCGTGTAGATCCACCACCGCGGCCGCTCGAGCGCCTGCACGAAGCAGTAGACGGTGAAGACCCACGCGGTCGCGATCGGCACGTCGAAGCACGCGAGGTGCGAGTGGAAGAACTGCCGCGGCACGAGGAAGAACGACACCGCCGCGAACACCGACGCCGCGCGGCCCCACATGCGCCGCGACAACAGGAAGATGAGCGGCAACATCCACGCGGCGAACGCGAACGCCGGCACGCGGAAGGCGGCGGCCGGGCGCAACAGCCCGAGCTTCTCGTGGAAGAGCACGAACGAGAGCCCGAACAGGTTCTTCATCAGCGCGGGGTGCTCGTGGTTGAAGTCGAAGTGCTGGGTGATGACCGGGTCGGTGACGGCCTGGCTCGGGCTCGAGAACAGCACCTGGAACCAGCGCGCGTGGCTCTCGGCGGCGTGGAAGTAGACCGACTCGTCGCGGCCGAAGCCGACGTTCCGCTCGGTCAGCAGCAGCAGGAAGAAGCCCGCGAGGAAGAGACCCCACGCCCAGCGGCGATCGAGCTTGTCGAGCGGCGCGGGCTCGCTCACGGGTGCAGGCTGGCTCGCGTTTGCCGGCTCGCTCACGGGGTCCTCCCGTTGCCGGTCAGCACGAAACACACCACGCGCGCGTTCGGGTTCTGCGCCAACAGCCCGAAGCGCACCTTCGCGCCCTCGGCCATCGGCGGCCCCTCGAGCCGGTGCATCGCCTCGTCACCCGCGGCGAGCTCCATCGACGAGCCGTGGCCATCGACCTCGAGGTACACGGTCGACGACGAGCAGGTCTCCTTGCACGAGCCGTATTCCCAGATGTACCCGGCTTGCAGGGTGCTGCTCTCGGCGGCGCGCGGCGCGGTGAACTCCATCATCAGCCGCGTGGCGCCACCGGGCGCTTCCATCTGCACGCAGGTGTACGGCACGTAGTGCACCTCGCGCAGCATGCGCGCGACGACCTTGCCGTTGGGGCAGCGGAAGCCGTTGCCGGCTGGATTGCACGGTTGGCGTTGCCCGTCGGGCGTCTCGAAGTACACCTGCGCGCTCGACAGCACGTCGACCGCGTCGAACGCGAGCGGGCGGTAGCGGCCGTTGGTGAAGAGCTGCAGGCGCAGGTTGCCGAAGTCGCGCGCGGCGCCCACCGCGGTGCGGCCGGGGTTGAACGCGGTCTCGAACGCGCCCTCGCCGTCGCGCGGCAGGTGCGGCTCGCTCAACACCCAGATGCGCGGGTGGCGCTCGAGCGCGTCGCCGTCGCTGAAGAGGTGGCCCACCACCGGCAGGCCCTCGGGCACGTAGATGCGGGCGCGCTCGGTCCACCACGGGTGCAGCAGCACCACGTCACCGGGCTGCGCCTCGGCGGTCAGCACCTGGGCCACGGCCTGGTAGTCGCGCTCCTCGACGTGCGTCGAGGGCACCCAGAGCTGGAAGAGCAGGGCGAAGAGACCCGCGCCGACCAGCAAGAGACCCTCGAGGCGCGGCAGGCTCTTCACGACTTGGTGGTGCGGATCTTCGCGTCGACCGTGTCGCGGCAGAACGTGCAGAAGATCGAGTCGCCGGTGACGTACGACGGCGTCCACTGCGGGTACATCGCGCAGCGCGGATCGAGGCAGTGGTGCAGGCCGTAGGTGTGACCGACTTCCTGCATCGCGTAGCGCGCGACCGTCTTCACGTTCTCCACGAGGTTCTTGATGCCCGCCACCGTCACCACCGCCCGCTGCGCCGAGTAGCGCGCGAGCCCGAAGGTCGGCGCTTCACCCGAGGCGAGCTTGCGCGGCGCGAGCTTGCGCGCGGTGAGAAAGAGCACCTTGTCGTCGGCCAGCGCGTGCACCTTGGGCAGCGCCTCGAGCAACTTGTTGGCGTCGTACGGCTCCTGCTGGCCGTGCGGGGCGGTGACCGGGCCGCTGTGCTCCGCGCCGACCCCGAAGGCCGTGTAGAGCGACTTGGTCAGCTGCTTGAGCAGCGCAGGGTCGAATTCGTCGAGCGTGAAGATGCGGATCACGGGTGGTGGCCTCGAGTCAGGTTCACTTCGGCTTCGGCGGGCGACCGCGCTTCTTGGGCGGCGGAGGCGGCTCCGTCACCTCGGGCTTCGGCTTCGGCGGGCGGCCGCGCTTCTTGGGCGGCGGCGGCGGCTCGGTCACCTCGGGCTTCGGCTTCGGGGGACGGCCGCGCTTCTTGGGCGCGTTCTCGAGCGCGGTCGCGGCGGGCGCGGTCACCTCGAGGTCCGACAGCAGCGACTTCTTGGCGCCCTTGGGCAGCTTCGGCGCGGCCGGCGCGGCGGCGGGCTTCTTCGGCTTCTTCTTCTCGCCGTCTTCGTCGCCCTCTTCGCCTTCGCCCTCTTCGCTCTTCTCTTCACCTTCCGACGACTCTTCCGACGAGCTGCTTTCCTCGCCGTCGAGCCCCATCAGGTCGCCATCGAGGCCGAGCTCGTCGTCCTCGCCGCCCATGCCCTGGAACTCTTCGATGCTGCGCTTGGGGCGTTCCTTCCCGGGCACGAAGAGCAAGATGTCGAACGCGTCTTCGGCGTCGGCCGCGCTGACGCCCATCGCCGCGGCGAGCTCCTCGACGAAGAGGTGCCGCGCGTCGTTGTACTGCTCGCGTTCCTTGGGGGGCAGGGGGCGGAGCTCAGAGAGCACCTGCAGCCCCTTCACCACCTCGGCCAGCCCGATGAGCCCGCCTTCCGACAGGCGCGCGGTGTTGTCGCGGGCGCGCTTCTTCCAGTCGAGCGACGCCTTCTCGGAATCAGACTTGAGGTAGTCGATGACCTTCTTCACGTCGTCGGCCGTCGACACGCGCCGCACGCCGTTCTTCTCGAGCTTCTCGCGGGGCACCTTCACCTTCGCCCCGGTCTCGATGATCACCAGGCTGACGAAGGTGAGCTTCTGCCCGGCGATTTCCTCGGTCTTGATCTCGGTGACCGTGCACAGGCCCTGGTTCGGGTAGACGAGCCTGTCGCCGACGGCGAGGTTCGAAGTCGTCTCAGCCATGACGGCGACTTCCACCACGACGAGATCATGAAGTCACTTCTTCTCTGCGTTCAGCTTCACCAGCATCGCGTGGAGGCGTGCGTCGATGGCCTGGTTGACCTCCTCCGTCGAGGTCTTGTGCTGCACGTTCGCCGCCGCCACACCCGCCACCACCGTCATCACCAGCATCGAGACGAAGATCTTCTTCATGGCCTGCTCCTCTGTCGTGCGACCCGATGTGGGTCGAAGGTGCACACAGAGTAGGAGCGCCGGCGCGTTGATCAATTTTTCAGCTACAGGTCGACCTGTAGCTGATCAGCGGCGCTTCTTCTTCGGCGGCTTCACTTCGCGCAACTCGAACTGCATGCGGCCGGTCTCGCCGTCGCCGATCGCGTCGTCGAAGTACGTCACCCAGAACGACGCGAGCCCCTCGAGCTTGAGCACCTGGTCGACCGGCGCGAGCAACAGCCCGTTGGGCGTGCCCACCACCACCAGCGCGATCGGCAGGCCCTTCTCGCGCGCGACCGCGGGCTCTTTGCCCTGGTGCGGCGTCAGCTCGTACGCCTTGTTCGGCTCGAGGTTGGTCACCGTCACGCGCTGGCTGGCGGGGAAGGTGAGCTTGTCGCTGACGCTCTTCACCACCGGCTTCTTCTGGCCCTCGGCCGCGACGGTGAGGCTGCGCGGCTTCGTCTCGTCCTTCTCGGTCGAGCCGAGCACCGCGTTGGGCACGTGGAACGCGTAGAAGCGCGAGGCGCTCTTGATCAGCAGCGGCTCCGCGCCGAACGTGCCGGGCAGGGCGCCACCGTCTGACACCACGTAGAAGCCCCAGCCGGTCGCCGGCAGCTTGCCCTGCAGCGTCACCTTGTAGGTCTTCGCGGGCTCGAGGGTGATCAACGCCGCGCCGCTCTTGTCGAGCTCGAGGTGGTGCCTCGTCGCGTCGAGCTCGAAGGTCGCCACCGGCCAGCTCACGATGTCGGGCGCGGGCGGAGGCTTCGGCGGCTCGGGCGGCGGCACCACCGGGTCTGGCTTCGGGTCGGGCTTCGGCGGCTCGGGCGGCGGAGGCGGCGGCACCAGCTCGAGCTTCGCCTCCACGACCAGCTGCTGGCCCGACTTGAGCGGCACCTCGTTGTTCCACGGCTGGTAGCCGCCGAGCGTCACCTCGAGCTTGTACGCCTTGTCGCCCACCAGCCCGCTCACGCGCGCGGGCGTCTTCTGCGGGAGCGTCTTGCCGTCGAGCACGATCTGGGCGCCGGGCGGCGTGCTGTTGATCTCCAGCGTCGCCTCGCGCATGCGCTGCACCAGCGTCACCGCGCCGAAACCCACCAGCGCGGCGAGCACCAGCAGCCCCAGCGCCTTCACCCAGGGGAAGCCCGGCTTCGGCTTGACGTCATCGAACTTCGGCGCGCCGAAGGTGAAGCGCGGCGGCTGCCCCGGGGCCGGACCGTGCGCGGGGGGAGCGCCGAGCGCCGCTTCCTGGAAGGCGACCATCTCGGTCGGCTCTTCCGACTCGTCCTTGTTGCCCGGGGCGAGCGGCGGCGGCAGCGGCTCCTTCCACTTCTGCGCGCGCTCGACGAACTCGCGGGGAATCTGCGTGGGCCGCCCTTCCTTCACCAGCTCCTCTTCGAAGAGCAGCTGCAGCAGCAGCGTCAGCATCGCCGCCGTGAACTCGGGGTGGTTGTTCGAGAGGAAGCGGTTGAGGTCTTGCTGGAAGGCCTCGGCGCTCTGGTAGCGGTCGCGCGGCTCGAGCGCCATCGCCTTGAGCACGATGCGCTCGAGGTCGGGCGGGATCTTCGGGTTCAGCTCGCGCGGCGGCCGGAACTGCCCGCGCACGATGCGGGCCAGGACGTCCATCATGCGGCCCTGAAAGGGCAGCTGCCCGGTGAGCAGCTCGTACAGCACGATGCCCGCGGCGAAGACGTCGGTGCGCGCGTCGAGCTCCTTGGCGCGGGCCTGCTCGGGCGCGAAGTAGGCGTACTTGCCCTTCACCGCGTTCGCCGCCGTCTCCTCGGTGCCGGCGTTGCGCGCCTTGGCGATGCCGAAGTCGACCAGCTTCACCTGGCCCTCGTACGACACGAGCACGTTCTGCGGGCTCACGTCGCGGTGCACGATCTTCAGGGGGCGGCCCTGGTCGTCGAGCCGGTTGTGCGCGTAGTGCAGCCCCTTGAGCATCTCGGCGGTGACGAACGCCGCGAACTCCGGCGGGAGCACCGGCATGCCGAACGTGCGCGCGCGCTTGACCACCTTCGACAGCGGGTGGCCGTCGACCAGCTCCATCGCGAGGAACCAGTCGCCGTCGATCGACCCGAAGTCGAAGACCTGGGCGATGTTGCCGTGCGACAGCCCCATCACGATCTTCGCCTCGTTGGTGAACATGCCGATGAAGGCCTTGTTCTCGGCGTAGTGGGGCAGGATGCGCTTGATGACCACCTGCTTGGTCACGCCCGGCGCCGGCTCGTAGCGAGCGCGGAAAATCTCCGCCATCCCGCCCGCGGCGATGCGGTCGAGCAGCTCGTACTTTCCGAACTGAATCGTCTCGGGTGTGGACATCGCGAGTTACGGCGCGCGGAAGGTAACACGCCCTTCGGGACAGACTTGGTAAGAAGGCGTCTCGATGCGATCCCACCCGATGGTCGTGGCCGCGACGCTGTCCGTCGCGCTTGGCGCCAGTTCCCCCGTCGTCGCAGCTCCCGCTCCCGCCGCCGACGTCGCCAGCGCGAAGAAGGGGCTCGAGTCAGCCCGCTCGAAGCTCGCCGAGGCCCTGAAGAAGGTCGAGGCCGAGGCGCCCACGCTGGCCGATCTCGACGCCGCGCACGCCACGCTCGAAGACCTCAAGGACGCCATCGACGCCGGCGCCGGCCAGGAAGCCAACGATCTCGACTACGCCAAGGCCGCGCTCGCCGCCCGCAAGGACCTCCGCGAGAAGCGCGACTTCGTCGACGCGCGCCGCAGCAAGCTGAAGATCTTCAACCACCGCCGCACCATCGACGAGAAGCTCGCCACCGTGAAGGACCTCGGCAAGCAGGTCGAGGCGAAGGAAGTGCCGTCGAAGACCTTCGACGACGTGCGCGCGGCGATCGCCGAGCTGCGCAAGGCCACCACCGAGGCCAAGCCCTTCGGCCCGCAGGACGCGGCGTTCCAGAGCTACTTGAACGACACCGAGGCCACCGCGGCGAAGATCGAGAAGGCCAGCGACGACAAGTGGGCCGCGCAGGAAGGCGACAAGCACCGCGCGAAGGTCGAAGAGGCGCGCATCGCGTTCAACGCCAAGATGGTCTCGCTCACCACCGCTTCGACCGACGCGGAGTTCGGCGACGCCGACACCGCCGGCAAGCTGCTCGCGCAGCGCCTCGACGAGGGCAAGCCGCTCGAAGCGAAAGACAAGAACTACGGCGCCTACGCCACCAAGACGCGCGGTGAGCTGACGGCCGCGAAGAAGAAGAGCGACGAGCTGTGGTCGCAGACCGGCTTCACGCGCCTCAAGGCGGAGATCGAGCCCACCGCCAAGGACCTCGCGGGCGCGGTGAAGATCGTGCACATGCGCGCGCCCTCGGCCGACCAGCTCGCCGAGGCCAAGACCATCGCCATCGTCGCCCGCAAGACGCTCGAGAAGTTCGACGCCGAGGCGCAGCGCAGCCAGCAGTTCGGCGCCTACGTCGAGACCGTGCGCGCGCAGCTCACCGAGGTCGAGGCGCAGCTGGCCATCAAGGCGCTCGACCTCGCGACGCGCGACCTGCGCACCGCGCTGCAGAAGCTCGACAAGAAGGCGCCAAGCGACGACGACTTCGCGGTCGCCAACAGCGCGCTGCTGGTGCTCGACAAGACGCTCGAGCCGCTCAACGCGAAAGATCCCAACCTGGTGCAGCCGGTGGCCGACGCGAAGGCCTGGCAGAAGGAAGGCAAGACGACCATCACCAAGCGGCGCATCGAGCTCGACGTCGCTGCGCAGAAGGCGAAGGTCGAAGACGCGCGCAAGATGGCGAACACCATCATCGGCAACTTCAGCAAGCCCGACTCCGGGCCCGAGGCCGTGCAGGAAGCCGAGACCGCCATCAACGCCATCACCGCGGCGCTCAACGGCGGCACCGAGCTCATCGCGAAAGACCGCGAGTACGCCTTCTACGATGGCGAGGTGAAGAAGCGCATCACCGAGCTCCAGGGGAAGATCGCGACGCGCAAGCTGCAGCTCGAGGCGATCGCCACCAAGAATGCGCTCGTTCAGTCGCTCGCCGACGCCAAGGCGAAGATCGAGGCCGCGCGCGCTCCGGCCGGCACCGACGCCGATCTCGACGCGGCCACCAAGGCGCTCGACGCCATCAACACCTCGCTCGAGGCCAAGGCCCCGCTCGAGATGCAGGCCGGCAGCTACGCCGCCGCCGCCGAGAAGGCGCGCTACGAGCTGGTGAAGCGCTACGAGGGGCTCGAGCTGGCCCGCGTCGAGCGCGACGTGCGCAAGAAGACCGCCGATGCCTACGCGCCCGCGCTGCTGGCCTTCGACACCGCCGCCGCTTCCAACGACCTGCGGGTGCAGAAGACGAACTACGAGAAGGCGCTGACGGGCTTCAAGAGCTGCAAGGAAGAGGGCGCGAAGGCGCTCGAGCAGAACCCCGCGTGGGGCCGGCTCGCGGTGGTCATCAACGGCACGCCCAGCACCGTGAAGGAAGTGGTGTCGGGCTGCACCGCGAAGACCGACGTCACCGCGCCGCTCATCAAGCCCATCGCCGGGCTCATCGCCTTCGATGACGGGCCGAAGAAGGCGTACGAGGCGGCCGTCGCGCTGCTGGGCAAGGGCAAGAAGACCGAGGCGCTCGCGCAGTTCGACGAGTGCACCGCCACCGCCGTCACGCTCGGCGTGCGCAACCCGGAGCTCAAGGAACGCGTCTTCACCGTCGCCGGCAACCCGATGACGCTCAGCGAGTTGTCGAAGGCCTGCACCGCGAAGAGCCGCGAGCTGCTCGGGAAGAAGTGATGCGCTGGCTCTCGCTCGGCGCGCTGCTGCTCGCCCCGGTCGCCGTCGCCCGCCCGGCCGTCATCTTGTTTCCGGCGGTGGGAACTCCGGGGTCGGTCACGCTGTCGGGTCGGGTGTTGAAGCACGCGCCTTCCAGCGGGAGCAGCAAGCTCGAGAAGAACCTGCGCTCGCTCACCAGCTCCAACTGGGTCGGAGCGGCCGTCGAGGTGCGCTACGCCGGGCTCGCGCTCAGCACCACCAGCGGCCACGACGGCAACTTCCAGGTCACCTTCTCGGGGAAAGACCGGCCCTTCGCGGTCGGCTTCGACGTCGCCGAGGCCCACGTCGACCAGGCGGAGGTCGGCAGCGCGGCGGTCACCATCGTCGCCACCACCGCGCCGTTCTTCGTGGTCAGCGACTTCGACGACACGCTCGCGGTCACCCACGTGGTGGAAGGTGCCGGCATGCTCAAGGCCGCGCTGCTCGACGACGCGAAGACGCACCCGGTGGTCGAGGGCATGAGCGACTTCTACGCGTGCCTCGAAGAAGACCAACCGGCGCGCCCCGGCTTCGCGCTCGTGAGTGGCAGCCCCGCGCAGTACGTGTTCCGCGTGCGCGAGTTCCTCTCGCTGCACCACTTCCCCACGTTCGGCATCTACCTGCGCGATCTCGGGCCCTCGACCTTGAGCAACTACAAGCAGCCCGTCATTCGCGCGCTCATGAAGGAGCTGCCCAACGACGCGGTGATGGTCGGTGACTCGGGCGAGCACGACCCCGAGGTGTACGCGCAGATGCGCGACGAGTTTCCCGGGCGGGTGAAGGCCATCTACATCCGCGATGCGGGCCACGCCGACGACGCGAAGCGCTTCGAGGGCATGGTGCTCTTCAAGGAACCGCGCGAGGCGGTGCTCGACGCGCTGTCGAAGGGGCTGGTGTCGAAGGCGTGCGTCGAGCGGCGCTTCCCCGCCGCGCCGAAGCCGACGGAGGCGAAGTGATGCGACGCGTGCTGCTGGCGCTGGGCTGTGCCGTCCTCTGCGCGTGCCCCGAGAAGAAGGCCCCGGCGCCGATTCCCCGCGCGCAGCCGCAGCCGTTGGAGCCGCTCGAGCAGGTCGTCCAGCGCGTCGACGGCGGCGTGGTGACCGACGCCGGCAAGGACGAGCGCGACGCCCTCTACGAGATCGTGCCCTTCACGCCGGTCGGCCCACCGCGGCCGGCCAACGCCGCGGTGCTCAAGCTGGTGGGCGACTCCATGCCGGCGATCCCCGAGGGGCAGGCGCCGGTGCTGCTCGAGGCGGGCGAAGACGAGTACCTCGCGCAGGTGGCTGACCTGCTCGCCGCGCTCGACGACGCGCACCGTGAGGTGTGGCTCGCGCACCCCGACGCGCCCATCGCCTTCAAGCTCACGCTGCGCGACGCCGCCCGCTTCCAGGAATGGATCGATGAGCCCGTGCCGGGGAAGCTGCGCGTGATTCAGCGCGCCGACGGGTTCGAGCTGAAGACCAACCTCGGCAAGCTGCCCGGGGGTGATCCCAACGGGCCGACCGTGCCGCTGCGCGGTGGGCAGTTGGATCTCACGACGCTGCAGCGCGGGTTCCAGAAGATCCAGGCGAAGTTCAAGAGCGCGCCCGACGTGTGCTTCGTGCCCAGCTTCGGCACCACGCTGCATTCCATCGCGCGCGCGATGTCGGTCGACTACGTGCGCCCCGACGCGCCGTTCTTCGAGCAGCTGTGCCTCATCTACCCGCGCGCGGGCGCGGTCGACGCCGGGCGCTGAGGGCCGTCACCGCTTTCGGCGCTCGAGCATCGCCTCGACGCCGTCGAGCACCGTCTCGAGCCCTCGCGCGAAGATGGTCTCGGCCGAAGGGTGCGTCGCGTGCACCACGACGGCTTCGACGTTCGGCAGCGCGCCGCCGCGGAGCTGGCCCTCGAGCCATGGCCACGTGACCTCGTGCCAGGCCTTCTCGTCGAGCCCGGTCTCTCGCTCGGCAGCGAGATCGTTGGCTTCGGTGTGGAGCGCGCCAATCACCCACGCGTTCAGCACCCGCGCGGCCTCGAGGGCGAGGTCGAGGTCGGTGATGGTGCGCCGCAGGCCGCTGAGCACGAGCTCGAGGAACGCCAGGGCATTGGGGCCGAGATGCAGGCGGCCGCCGAGCAGGCTCACGAACCACGCGTGGCGTCGCGTCGCCTCACGCAACCTCGTGGCGAGCGAGCCCAGCACCGCGCGCCAGTCGCCTCGAAAGCCGCCGCCGGCGACCAGCTCGGCGTACACCGCGTCGACCATCAGCGCGAACAGGCCTTCCTTCGTCGCCGTGTAGCCGTAGAGGCGCATCGGCCCGACCCCCAGCCTGGCGGCCACGTTGCGCAACGACACGGCGTCGAGCCCTTCACGGTCGGCCAGTGCGAGGGCCGATCGCACGATCTTCTCGCGGCTCAGCGGCGCCGGCGCCCGGCGGCGCTCGGGCTGCGACTGCGTCCACACCAGGGTGGGGGAAGGCTTGTTCGCGGCCATGACCGCTTGTCGCCCGATCGGACAGGGTTGACAACCGTCTCGAGTGATACAGTGTATCGATATGGACAATGTATCGAACGAGGCAGTGTCAGAAGTCGAAGTGGTCGTGGTCGGTGGCAGCCTGGTCGGGCTGTCGGCGGCCGTCTTCCTCGCGGCGAAGGGGGTGCGCGTGCTGGTGGTCGAGAAGCACCGCGCCAGCCACCCGCACCCTCGCGCAGTGGGGTTCACGCCACGAACGCTCGAGGTCTTCGCCGAGGCCGGCGTGCACCTCCCGCCCGTGCCGGCGGGCTTCTCGCTGAAGCGGCGGAGGGTCGAGAGCGTGGCCGGCGCGTGGCACGAAGACCGGCCGTGGACGCCTGGCGCGAAGCCGGAGCTGCCCGATGGGCTGACCCCGTTCCCCACCGGCGCGGCGATCGCCCAGGACCGCCTCGAGCCGCTGCTCCGCGCCCGAGCGCTCGAGCTGGGGGCGACCTTGTGGCTCGGCGCCGAGGTCGTCAGCTTCACCCAGGACTCCGAGGGCGTGACGGTCGAGGTGCGCCGCGGTGAGCAGCTCCAGACGGTGCGCGCGCCCTGGCTCGTCGCGTGTGATGGCAGCCGCAGCGCGATTCGCGAGGCGCTCGGTGTTCGACGACAGGGGCGCGGGCTGATGCGCGTGGTGCGCAGCGTGCTCTTCCACGCCAGGCTCGACGAAGGTCTCACGCGCGGTGTGCACCAGTTCGAGGTGCAGCAGCCGGGCCTCGACGCGTTCCTCACCACCTACGGCGACGACCGCTGGGTGCTGATGTTCCTCGACGACGTCGAGCGCGACGAAGCGACGATGCGGGCCGACATCGCGCGCGCCATCGGCGTGCCGCCGCCGTTCGAGATCCTCACCACCGGGCGGTGGGACCTGACCGCGCTCGTCGCCGACCGCTTCTCCGTCGGGCGCGTGTTCCTGGCCGGTGACGCCGCGCACACCCTCCCTCCCACCCGCGGTGGCTTCGGGGCGAACACCGGCATCCACGACGTGCACAACCTCGCATGGAAGCTGGCGGCCGTGCTCCAGGGCACGTCGTCGCCGCGCCTCCTCGAGAGCTATTCGCAGGAACGACAGCCCATCGCGTGGCAGCGTCTGCTGCAGACCTTCGCGCGGCCCGATTACGCCAGGGAAGCGCAGGGGCTCGCCGACGGGGTGACGGTGCTCGGCGACGTCGCGCTCGAGCTGGGCGCGCTGCACCGCTCTGACGTGCTGCCGGTCGACGCGGGGCTGCCGGCTGCAGCCCACCCGCTGGCGTGGCGTGGCCAACCGGGCACGCGCGTCCCATGGCTGCCGCTCGGCGTCGGCACGACGCACGACCTGGTGGGCCGCGGCTGGGTGGTGTTTTCCCGGCGCGCGTTCGATGCGGGCGCAGCGCTCGAAGTCGTCAGCGTCGACGCGGTGGTCGCAGCGGCGCTCGGCCTCGACGATGACGAAGCGGTGTGCCTGGTCAGACCCGACGGGCTCATCGCGTGGCGGGGCGCGAGACGCGAGCTGGCAGCAGCGCACGCACGCGCGGCCGCTCACCTGCCGAAGTGAAGCTCGGCGTCGGGCGGCGCGGCGCGGAACGCCTTGAGCGCCACCGCGAACTCGGCCACGAAATCTTCGAGGTCCATCGCCGAGGCGAGCGCGTCGCTCACCTCAGGCGGGAAGAACGCCTTCTCGGCTAGGAAGCCCGCACGTTCGGCGGCCGTCACGCGCCCTCGTGCGAGCAGCTGCTGCGCGGCGCGCTCACTGCCGGTGCGCTCGGCCAGGAGGTTGTCGCGCACGAAGGCCAGCGCCTCGACCTCGAGCGCGTCGGGCCACGCCAGCGTCGCCACCGTGCGCTCGGCGCCACCACTCACGAGCCTGAAGACGAGCGCGCCCATGATTTTGAATACACCACAATCGCTTGACCCCGCGGCGCAAGCGCCACGTGCAGGAAAACTTCGCGCTTGAAGGACGGATCGCGATGAGTAGGGTGCGCGACGCCCAATTTCGGGAAGTGAAGGGGAACTCACACATGATGAAGAAGCTCGTTTGCTTGTCGGCGTTGGCGGTCATCTCGGTCGGCTGCGCGCACGGTCAGCGCTCGTACATCGACCCGGTCGCCGGCATGGCGCCTGAGCCGGCCGCGATGTGGACCCGCCCGCAGGAGGTTGGTTACACGCTCGGCGAGCGCATCCAGGGCGAAGCCTCGATGAACTGCATCCTGATGTTCATCTGCTGGGGTGCTGACGACGGCGGCGCCGGCGCGGCCATCTCGGGCATCATCGGCGCGCTGACGGGCCAGGCGGCCCCGGCGGACCCGCTCGTTCGCGCGGCGGCGGCTGGCGCGGTGCTCTCGGCGGCGCAGGAGACGGACGGCATCTACGTGCTCAACCACGAGACCGACTCGTTCAACATCTTCCTCTTCTCGCGCAAGTCGGCTCGCGTGATCGGCAAGGCCGTTCGCCTGCACCCCATCGGCGAAGTCAGCCAGGAGCGCGCGGACAAGGTGCGCTTCCTCAAGGCCGCGTCGAGCAGCAACTTCCACTTCCAGGGCGTGTCGTTCGGCCCCTGAAGTCGAGTTGAGCTGAAGTTGTTGAAGGAGCGAGCCACCTCGGGGTGGCTCGCTCTTTTTTTTCGGGCCGCGTATCTTTTCGCCATCCCGGGGGGACATCGATGCGTCGACTCGTGTGGTTCTTGAGCCTCATGGCGGCCTCTTGCTCTGCGCCGACCAACCAATGCGATCCCAAGAGCTGCGGTGGGTGCTGCCAGGAAGGCAAGTGTGTCGCCGGGACCGAACCGCTCGCTTGTGGTGCTGGCGGGCTGAGCTGCGTGCAATGTCCCCTCGGCCAATCATGCGGGTTTGACGGCCGTTGTGCTCCTGCCTCGGTTGGCGGGGGTTCCGGTGGCGGGACTGCAACCGGCGGCGGTGCCGGAATGGGAGGCGGGAGTTCGAGTGGTGGCGGGGCAGCGACCGGTGGCGGCGCAATGACCGGTGGTGGAGCTGCGGCTGGCGGCGGGTCTGCGATGGGCGGCGGGTCTGCGACTGGCGGCGGTGCTGCGACAGGCGGCGGTACTGCGACAGGCGGCGGTACTGCGACAGGCGGCGGTACTGCGACCGGAGGCGGTACTGCGACCGGAGGCGGGGCTGCGACAGGCGGAGGTGCTGCGACGGGCGGCGGGGGCGCAGGAGTCGATGGCGGAACCGGTGACGCTGGGGTGTGTGGCGGTGTTCCGGTCAACGGTCGATGCTCGTCATCGACCACCGTCGAGTACTGCAGCATTCCGACCGGCAATGGAACGCCGACCGTCGTCTCCATCACATGCGGAGTTGGCGAGTCGTGCCAAGCAGCCTCGGGCGTGTATCAATGCCTACCCACTGGTGCGTGCCGAGATGGTGCGACGCGATGTACTGGTGCATCGACGATCGAAACTTGTTCGAGCGGAACCTGGCTCTCCAGTGCGTGTGCGCAGCGATGCGTCGACAATCCGGTGAGCGACTTCTGCGCACCGAACATCGCAACTCAGTCCGTGTCTGGGACACTCCTGTACGAGTTCAGGGCGCCCAACAGCCAAACGGCGCCTACTGGCTTCTCATCCACAATTACGCCGCTGTCGGCCGCGGGGTTGTTGGTTTTGTCGCTGCAAGGCACAACAGCAGTCGACGCGACGACGACTGGCTCAGATGGCTCGTACACCGTTCGGGTTCCATCACCTCCGCAGAGTGGTGACCGCATCCTCTTCATTGCTGCTGCCGCAGATGGCCTTGGCGGCATGCGCTACATGGTTGCCGACCCGCAACTCGCTCCAGGCGTCGGTACGCCTACAGCTCAGTTTCCGTCCGCCCAAGCCTGGTCGTGGCAGATCGCGTCGACGACTCCCTCTGGCACAACCACCACGATCACTGAGGCGCAGATGGCCGGTGCGGTGCGAGCCTTCGTCTTTCTGCGGGCGGTTTTTGAGGCCGCGAATCTTGTGTACCAGCGAGAAGGCAGCCGTTTGGTGATTTGGGTTGGCAGAGACTTGGGGTGGTCGTGCGGTGCCTGCTTCTTGGATTTGCCGTATTCCTTTTCTACTTTTGCGTTCGGGTCGCAGGCCTGGTTCGAGAGCCGAAACAGTGCACTCTTCGCCGACCCAGTCACTGGTCATGAACTTGGGCACTGGGTCATGGCGAGCTACGGCACGTCACCGCTTGAGGGCGGCACCCATTATGCGTCGAATCCAACCTTCCCCGGACAGGCGTGGTCCGAAGGGTTTGGGACTTGGTTCAGTTCTGCTGTTCGCGGCTCGCCTCTCTATTTCAACAACGAGACTCAATCGGGCGGGACTTCGTTCTTCTGGCTCAACCTCGCGGCCCGGTCCTACTCGAGTCATTCCTGGACTCGCCCTTTGGCTGCCCAGGGGCTGCAGCAGCGAATCGACGAGAACGAAGTCGCAGCAATGTTGCTTCAGCTTTCAACCGACGGGGGAGTGGGGATCCCCCATGTGCTTCTGAGCTTGTCGTCACCGGCCATGAACACGTCTCCGTGGGGTCGTGGGTACACACGACACACTTGGACTTTGAATGGCCTTCAGTTCACCAACGTCGTCGACACTGGCCTCAGCCGACCAATGTTCGCAGACATGCTGGATGCGCTTGAGTGCTCCGGTGTGCCTCCATCGGTCATCGACGCGGCGACCAATCCAGCGGTCAACTATCCATATCCGAGTGCGACGCCAATCTGTCCCGGTGGCGCATGTTCAGGCTGTCGAGATGGTTCTGCAGTCTGCCAACCTGGCACGAGCAACACAGCATGCGGATCGTTCGGTCTTCAGTGTGTTGCATGCGGCGTGGGGCAGACCTGTTCGCAAGGCCGCTGCGTTTCGACCTGTGCTGCGACTTGCTCTGGTTGTTGTGACACCAACAATCAATGTCAGGCTGGGGCGTCGGGCGCGGCGTGCGGCTCTGCAGGCTCCGTCTGTGTCGCGTGTGCGGCGCAGGAATCGTGCGTTGCCGGCCGATGCGCACGCGCCGCTGGAGTGGCGTGCACCGCGAACTCCCAGTGCGCGAGTTCGTTGTGCTTGCTCGACTTCGGAAGCAGCACACAGGGGCATTGTCGCGACGCGTGCCAGCCGGCCTCGAGCAATTGCGGTGGTGGAATGGTGTGCATGCCGTTGTCGATGGGCGGGGCCTGTGTCGCCGCGGCGACGACCAGTTCTCAGTGGCGGGTCTTTGTTCAGTCCGCACAGGTTCGTGCGCTCTCGTTTGACACGATCGGAGCGCCCGATCCCTACGCCTGCTTGACCACGACAGCTGCCGGCACTGCCTGCAACGGCTACGTGTCTGACACCTACAGCCCGGTGTGGACCACGTACGTAGGGGCGGCCTACTCATGGTCGGATCTGAGCAACACGACCCTCGCTTTCTGGGACGATGATTCGCCTCTCAGTCCCGATTCGATCGATTCGATCTCGAATCTGGACCTTCGTTGTTCTTGGCGAGACTACGCGTGTGGCGCCACCATCGACCGTTCTCAGGTCGGCGGGGCCGGACTCAACTCATTCACCATCCGAATCGACCCCCAATGAATCCCATGCGCACCTTCCTCTTGATTGGTGTCCTTGTCTTTGTGTCCGGCTGTACGAGAGCGACACCCCCTCCCGCTGTGGTCACGCCGCAGCCGGCAGCGGCGGGGTCAGCCCCGGTCGCCCTGCGCTGGATCGTTGTCGAGAGCACCAGTTCAAGCGCGACCTTGCGACTCGAGATCGACAAGAACAGTCCACTCGAGGCGGACCTCAAGGTTTCGTTCGTGGTGCCGCCTGGCGTCTCAATCGAGCCGAGTGCCATCGGCTGGTCGATTCCGGCGGCGACCACCGGTGCGTCAGCAAGAGAGTACAAACTCAAATGGGTTTCACAGCCACAGACTGACTTTGTGGTCGAGGGAGACTCTCAAGGCACGGCGTCTGGCGTTCACGCAATCGCGCGCTACGCATTCGGAAGGCCAGACGGTTCCGCCGATTTGCCCCGCGGGGAGCCTGCCCAGGTTGGCGCAACACCCTTGGGCCGGCCCGTCGATCTGAACAAGTGAGCTACTTCGTGCACTTCCCACTGCGGCACACCCCACCCGGACACTCACTGTCCGAGTAGCACTTGCCGCCGGCCGTCGTGCACTTCCCACTGCGGCACACGCCCCCGCCGCACTCACTGTCCGAGTAACACTGCCCACCAGCCGTCGTGCACTTGCCGCTCCGACACGTGCCGCCCGCGCACTCGCTGTCCGAGTAGCACTGCCCGCCGGCCGTGGTGCACTTGCCGCTGCGACACGTGCCGCCCGCGCACTCACTGTCCGAGTAACACTGCCCGCCCGCGGTGGTGCACTTGCCGCTGCGACACACGCCGCCCGCGCACTCGCTGTCGGAATAGCACTGCCCACCCTGCGTGGTGCACTTGCCGCTGCGACACACGCCGCCGCCGCACTCCGAGTCCGAGTAGCAATCGGCCAGGGCCGCGCCCGACGTCAGCACCACCACCACCACGAGGCTCCGCAGCATGACTTGCTCCTTCTTCATTCGACCAGGTTGACGCAGGCCTGCTGGAGGCCCGCCTTGCACGTGCTCTCGAGCATCGCACGCCCGCGCGGCTCGTCCTTCTTCACGCCGCGCCCGGTGCGCAGCATGTTCGCGAAGTCGTTGCACGCCATGAGGTCGTCGCCGCCGACCGCGCGCGTGCACCCCAGCTCGTAGAGCCCCGCGGCCTTCTTCAGGTCACGCGGCACGCCGCGCGCGTGCTCGTAGATCATGCCGAGGTTGACGCACGCCTTCACGCCACCCAGCTCGCAGCCCTTCGCGTACAGCTCGCGCGCCGTGCGGAAGTCGACCTTGCCGCCGAAGAGCGCCTGCTCGTGCGCGACGCCGAGGTTGTGGCACGCGTCGGCGGCGTCGAGCGCGCAGCCTCGCTCCAGCAGCTCCTTGGCGCGCGCGAGGTTTTGCGGCACGCCCAGCCCAAGCAGCGCGCGGCCGCCGAGGTTGCCGCACGCCACGCCCGCGCCCAGCGAGCACGCCGACGCGAGGAGCTCGAGCGCGCGGGGCAGGGTGGTGGGGTCGCCCGCCAGCAGGTTCGACAGGTTGTTGCACCCGACCGCGTCGTGGCCGTCGCACGCCTTCTCGTAGAGCGCCTTCGCCTTCACGAGGTCACGCGCCACGCCGTTGCCGGTCGCGTACTTGAGCCCGAGGTTGGTGCACGCCGCGGCGACGCCCTTCTGGCAGCCGTCGGTCAGCGTGTCGGCCGGGGCGCCCGCGGGCTCGGTCGGGCTGGCGGTCACCAGCAGGGCAAGAAGGAGCGCGGTCACTCCCTGCCCACCCCGCACCAGGGGGACGAGTGCAGTCTTTGTCGCTGGTCGTTCGCTCGCCTTCGTCGCGCGGCGAGCTCACTCTTTCAGGGCACGCCGGAGGTCCCGACGCACACCTTCGTCTGGCTGTCGCGCTCGACACGGCACACGTACCCGGTGCGGCAGTCCTGGTCCTTCGTGCACGAGAGCAGGCAGCCGGCGGTGTCGGCATCGATGACGTGCGTGACGCAGGTCGAGCCCGCGGGGCACGTGCCACCGGTGCTGGTGCAGTTGAGCGAGCACAGCCCGCCCGGCGCGAACGCCGCCTGGATGCACACGCCCTTGCCGCACTCGGTGTTGACGGTGCACGCGTCACCGATGACGGGCGCACACCCGACCAGGCACGTCAGCGCGAGGGCTTGCAGAACGAGACGCATGGGCCACCCCTACCACCTTCTGCGGGGCATACTCCCGCGCCATGAGCGTGCTCGAGGGGGTTGCCGCTGGCCTGAAGCAGGCGTCTGGCTCGTTGTCTTCCGATGCGCTGCGACCCGATCGCACGCGCGTCGGGTGGGACCTGGAGCAGGTCAACGCCCTCGAGGCGCGCTTCCGCGCCAGCGTGCTCGAGCCGTTGCCAGCCGCGCTCGGCGAGCTGTCGGAAGACGAGCACCGCCGCTTCAAGGACATCGTGGCGCGCGTGTGCGGGTCGATCGCCGCCGTGCTCGGCGCCGCGCGACGTGACGACGCCGCGCGCGCCCTGCTCGCCGCCGGGGCGACCACCGCCGCCAGCGTCGGGGTGCGCGTGCGCCTCGAAGACGGACAGCGCAACCTCGACTGGCACGTCGCGCTCGCCGACGCCGAGTGGCTCAGCCGCGCCGGCGAAACCCGCGCGGCGCGGCACAAGCTCGAAGAGATCGCGAAGAAGGCGCCGGCCGGTCCCCTGCGCGACGAGGCGACCGCGGCCATCGCCGAGAACGAGGTGCTCGAGCCCATCGGGTCGGCGCCCTCGCTGTACACGCTCAACGGCGTCGGGGCGAAGCTGTACGGCAAGAGCGCCCAGCGCGCCGACGGCTCGTACCTCGCGGCGTACTGCTTCTGCGTGCTCTTCATTCCCGTCATCCCCATTCGGGCGTACCGCGTGGCCGACGCGTCGAACGGTGGCTGGTACTTCCTGGGCAAGGCGCCGCTGCCCTCGTTCTGGCGCTGGTACCGCCGCATCGTGCTCGCGCTCATCATCGGCGCCGTCGGCTTCTCGTGGGCCGACGACAAGATGAGCTCGCCGTCGTGGAAGGCGCGCGAGGCGGTCGAGGCCGGGCTCGCGCTCGAGAAGAAGGGCCAGACCGCCGAAGCGTTGGCGACGCTCGACGGCGCGCTCGAGTCCTTCAAGGACACCGCGCCCGAGGAACTCGGTCCCGCGCTCGAGGCGTGGGTGCGCCTCAAGCTCGCCGACCTGCCGACGCCGCTGCCGATGACGCGCGCCGACACCGGCCGCCAGCTCGCCCGCCGCCTCGCCGCGCTCGGGCAGGCGGATTGGGTCGCGAAGGGCGCCGAGCCGCTCGTCACGCGCCTGCGAGAGAGCGCCCGCGCCTGGGGCTCCGCGACGCCGGAGGCGCTCGAGGCGTCGGTCTCGGTGCTCGACGCCGCGCGCCCGCTCACCGTCGGCGCGGTGGCTGATGGGCTGCGCGACGACGTCAACGCGCTCCACCGCAACGCCGCGAAGGCGGTCGCCGATCGCTGGCCGCTCGCCGCGCTCGATCACCTGCTCGCCACCACCACGTCCGACGTCGCCGCCAACGAAGACGCGGACCACCTGATGGAATCGCTCGCCGACCAGGGCGAGCTGCTCGTTGAGAACGAAGAGCTCTTCGAGGCCTGGGCGCGCCGCACCTCGAAGCAGGACCTCGCGAAGTCGATCCGCGCCAGCGTCTCGAGCGCCAAGGCGTTGCCGCAGGTCACGGAGACCGGCGTCGAGGCGCTGCGCAAGCTCTCTCGCGCGCGGCCGACCGACCAGGCCGTCGGGGTGTCGCTCGCCCTCGCGCTGCGCGATCGCGGTGACGGCAAGGGCGCGCTCCAGGTCTTGCGCGCGCTGGGGCCCGATGGGCACCTCGTCGACGACGCGCTGCTGCTCGAGTCGATGCTGCTCCTCGAGAGCGAGCCCGCGCGGGGTCGCGAAATCCTCGAGGCGATCGTCGAGCGGGGCGTGCCGCGACTGCGCTCCGCGCGCGAGCGCTTCGACGCGCGCGCCACCCAGGTCGAGCAGGGGCTCCTCGACGCGGCCCGCCGCAACCAGCTGCCCCTCTCGCTCCAACAGCAGCTGCAGACCGCCAGCGAAGAGCAGCAGCGCCAGCTCTTCGGAGAGTGGATGCGCACCGAGGTGGGCAAGGACCCCGCGTTGCAACAGCTGCGCGGCGAGTACGTGCGCGCCTCGCGCGTGGCGATGCCGGCGGTGCGCCTGGGCACCCTCGAGCTGCGGGAGGCCGCGCAGGCCAGCGGTGAGAACCGCGCCCGGCTGCTCTCTCGCGCCGAGCGCCACTTCGTCGGCGTGCAGGCCGAGAGCGAAGGCCGCCCCGAGTTCCAGCTCGGCTACGGCCAGGTGCTGCACCGCCTCGGGCGCCCCGAGGAAGGCGACAAGCTCATCAACGCCGCCATCGCGTCGGGGCCCGCGGCGCTCAAGCTCCAGGCCGCCGAGGGCTACCGCGAGCTGGGCCTCGCCTCGCGCAGCAAGGAACTCTTCACCCAGGTGTGGAACCAGTCAGGCCAGCCCGAGAAGGACGCCGCGGCGCGCTCGCTGTCGGTGCTGGCGCACGACCTCGAGGAGATCGAGCTGTGGCTCCAGCGCGTCGAAATGAAGTCACCCGACACCATCATTCGGCTCGCCCAGGCGAAGAGCCACCGCCTCGCACTCGAGGGCAAGGACGCCGAGGCCGACGCTGAGCTCGCGAAGGTCGTCGCCTTCTTCGAGAAGGACGCCGCGACCTCGAGCGTGTCGGCCAACAACGCCGCCATCGCGTGGCTCGATCGCTACGATCTCACCGGCGACGTCGCCTCGCTCGACGCGGCCCTCAAGGCGCTGCGCCTCAGCCACCGCCTCGGCGCCGAGAACACCGTGGTGCTCGGCAACTTCGCCGACGTGGTGCAGCTGCGCGCGATGCTCCACGTGCTCGAGCCGCAGATCCACCTGCGCGGGCTCGCGCTGGGCAGCAACCAGGCGTGGACGGTCTTGCGCGCGCTCGCCGCCGGGCCCGACGCCGCGCAGTTCGCGCCGCGGCTGGCCGAAGAGCCGCTGCTGCGCGAGGTGGCCGACCTCTCGGCGATGGAAGACGCGCTCACGCCCGCCAGCCCCGACGCGCTCATTCGCCGCTACCGCTGGGCGTCGCTCACCGACGACGTGCCCGCGTACCAGAAGCTCCTCGCCCAGGCCTCGGAGCGGAAGTTCGACTTCTCGGTCGCGCTCGAGACGCTGGCCCGCATCAAGGACGGCAAGGGCATGGACCTGCGACAGAAGGGGCTCACGTCTTCGCGCCAACGCCTGAAGGCCGCCGCGGCCGACCCGCACCCCGCGACGCGCGCCGTCGCGCTCGGCCTGCGGTGCGATCTCGGCCAGTCACTGGCGGTCGAAACGGGAGACGTGGCGATCGCACGCGAGGCGAAGGGTGAGTGCGACGCGTCGCGCGCCGCGTGGCCGACGCTCGACTTCGATCCCCGCGAGGCCGCGCTGACCGTCGCGCTGCTCGAGGTCAGCAAGCCGGATCAGCGCGAGCCGTTCGTGAAGCTGCTGCGGCTCGACGAGGGCGTCGCCGCGTGGAGCGCAGTCCTCGCCGACCCCGCGCTCGGCACCGCCTTCAAGACGCACCCGGCCTTCCAGGACGCGCTGGCCTGGTCGCGCGCGAGGGCACACCCCGATTTGCTCGACTGGGTGATCGGCGGCGGGGCAGGTGACCGCGAGCTGCAGGCGCGCGCACGCACCGAGCTGACCACCGAGGCCGCGAAGCTCGAAGACCAGCTCACGCACGCGCTCTACCCGCCGAACCTGCGCCCCGAGCGCGACGCCCTGCTCAAGCGCGCCATGGGTCCCTGAGCACCGCCGTGACAACCGCGAGCCGATTGGCTATCTCGCGGCCATGAAATTGATTTCAGAATCAACGAAGGGTCCCGGCGGCGGTGGCTTCCTCCTCGAGCCGGTCGGGTCCCGCCCGGTGATGGCGCCGGAGTTCTTCACCGACGAGCAGCGCGCGTTCTTCGACACCGCGCGGCGCTTCAGCCAGGAAGACGTGCTGCCGAAGGCGGCGCGCATCGAGAAGAAGGACTTCCAGTTGCTCCGCGAGCTGCTCGCCAAGGCCGGTGAGCTCGGGCTGCTGGGCATCGACATCGACGAGGCGTGGGGCGGCAGCGGGCTCGACAAGACGACCTCGCTGCTGGTCGCCGAGGCCAAGAGCATGGTCGGCAGCTGGTCGGTCACCTTCGCCGCGCAGACCTGCATCGGCACGCTGCCCATCGCGTGGTTCGGCAACGACGCGCAGAAGAAGAAGTACCTGCCCGACCTCGCCAGCGGGCGGAAGGTGAGCGCCTACGCGTTGACCGAGGCGGGCTCGGGGTCCGACGCGCTCGGGGCGAAGACGAAGGCGGTGAAGAGCGCCGACGGCAAGCATTGGCTGCTCACCGGCAGCAAGCAGTACATCACCAACGCCGGGTTCGCCGACGTGTTCGTGGTGTTCGCGAAGATCGATGGCGAGCACTTCAGCGGCTTCATCGTCGACCGCGACACCCCCGGCCTCACCGTCGGCCCCGAAGAGCACAAGATGGGCATTCGCGGCAGCTCGACGTGCCCGCTGATTCTCGAAGAGGCGCGCGTGCCGGTGGAGAACCTGCTCGGCGAGCCGGGCAAGGGCCACAAGATCGCCTTCAACATCTTGAACCTCGGGCGCCTCAAGCTCGGCGCTGGCGTGCTGGGCGGCATGAAGCTGCACCTCGCCGGCGCGCTCAACTACGTCGCCGACCGCAAGCAGTTCGACACGCCCATCGTTCGCTTTGGGCTCACGCGCGAGAAGCTGGCGCGCATGCTCACGTGTCTCTACGCGGTGGAGTCGATGGCCTACCGCACCTCGGGCCTCATCGACGACGCGGTGGCGGGCGGCGCGAAGCTGCTGGAGGCGATCGAGGAATACAACGTCGAGGCGAGCATCTTGAAGGTGCTCGGCAGCGAGGCGCTCGGCGCGCTCATCGACGACGGCGTGCAGCTGCACGGCGGCGCCGGCTACATCGAGGAATACCCCATCGAGCGCGCCTACCGCGACGCGCGCATCAACCGCATCTTCGAGGGCACCAACGAGATCAACCGGCTGCTCATCACCGGCACGCTGCTCAAGCGCACGCTGAAGGGCAAAGTCGATCTCTTCGGCGCCGACGTGCCGACGCCTTCGCCGAAGGACGCCCCGGTCGAGAACCTGAAGAAGGTGGCGCGGCTGGTGCTCCAGGCCGCGGTCGAGGCGC
Source organism: Myxococcaceae bacterium (assembly GCA_046351675.1). Taxonomy (GTDB): domain Bacteria; phylum Myxococcota; class Myxococcia; order Myxococcales; family Myxococcaceae; genus Archangium_A. Next base: position 831,596 of record JAXLYB010000001.1, on the reverse strand, counting down.
ACGGGCCGAAGCTCGAGCACCACCAGGCCGTGCTCGCCGCGGTGTCAGACCTCATCATGGACGCGTTCGCGCTCGACGCGATGGCCGCCCGCAACCGCCAGCTCGAGAAGAAGCGCGCGCTCGCCCCGTGGCGCACCGCCGCGCTCCAGCGCTGGTCGAACGACGCGCACGCCCGCGCGCTCCACGGCGCCCGCAAGGCGCTCTCGTCGTGCGTGAAGGGCGACGAGCTGACGCAGCGCCTGAAAGACGTCGAAGCGCTGCTGGTGTGGCTGCCCTTCGACGCCGAGGCGAACGACGAGGTGCTCGCGGCGGCCGTGGAATCGGCGCGCGGCTACCCCGACCTCACCGCTTGACCGCGCCGGCCTTGAGCTGCGCGTAGAGCACCTGGGTCAACAGGTAGCAGAAGCGCACGGTGCCGAACTGCAGCTCGTCGCCGGTGTAGAGGGCCACCTGCCCGCGCACCGGCGTGCCGTTGTGCACCGTGCCGTTGCTCGAGCCGAGGTCTTCGATCACCGCGGCGCGCACGTTCGCGTCCCACGAGATGCGCGCGTGGTGCTTGCTGACCGATTCGTCTTCGACCACCAGGTCGCTGTCGGGCGAGCGGCCGACCGTGAAGCCTTCGTCGCCGATGTTCGGCAGCGTCGCGACCAGCAGGTGCTCGAGCTGGGTGATCATGTTGGTGACGCTCGGCGGCGTCGCCGTCTGCCCGAGCTTGGTGGTGCGCCCCGACTTGAGCGCGCGCGCCTGCGCCTGGCGAATCGAGTCGGGCGGCGCCTGCACCATCACGAAGGGGCCGAGCTGTTCTTCGAACTGCGCCGCGGTGAACTTCGCCGCGTACTGATGGAGATCGCGAACCGACAGCATGGGCCTCCCACTGTAGCCGTTGCCCGGAGACCTCCGGGGTTCCTCACCGACCACTTCGACGAAGGAGCTCGGCCAGCCGGTCAGCCTGGGGCGGGCGTCGTGCCCCGCGGCGCGTCACGAGGCGGTAGGTGACGTGACCCAGCTCGGCCAGCGGGCGCAGCGCCACGCCCGGCGTCTTCGCGCACACCCCGTTCACCACCGCGACGCCCAGCCCCAGCTCGACGAACTTGAGCATCAGCGGCCAGCCGTCGGCCTCGAGCGGTGCGTCGACCACCGCGCCCTGTTGCCCGAGCGCGCGCGTCAACAGCTCGCGGTGCGTCTGGCCGTCGGGCGTCACCACCCAGCGCTCGCCGCGGAGGTCGGCGAGGGTGAGGGTGCGCTTGCTGGCGAGCGGGTGGCGGGCGGGCAGGGCGGCGCACAACGGGGTCGTCAGGAGCGGCTCGGCTTCCAGTCCGCGCGGGACGAGGTCGATCACCGCGACGCCGAGGTGGGCCTCGCCGCGCTGCACCGCGCCCAGCGTGTCTTTCGCGCCGAGCGTCAGCAGGTCGAGGCGGGCCTTCGACTCGCGGCGGAAGGTGCTCAGCGCCGGGCCGAGCACGAAGAGGTACGAGCCCTCGCCGGCGGCCAGCCGCACCACCTCGGGTTCCACCACACCGCTCAGCTCGCCGCTGAACTCGCGCCAGCGGTCTTCGAGCTCCCGGGCAAAGCGCGCCACGCGCTCTCCGTCGGCGGTCAGCACCAGCGCGCGGCCTTCGCGGCGGTAGAGCGAGCGGCCCAGGCGCGCACCGAGGAGCTGGATGCGCTCGAACACCGCCGGCTGCGAGAGCGAGAGCGCCTTGGCGGTGGCGGTGAAGTTGAGGGTGCGCGCGAACACTCCGAACGCCTGGAGGTGCGCCGTGTCCATCATCGGGAATTCCGAGTCCATATCGGGTCATTCACATTCCAGCCGATAGTGGGCTGCGACACCATCGGGGCATGCACAAGACCAGCGCGCAGTGGTGGGCCGCAGTGAAGGTGGACGCTGTGGCGTTCGAGGGGTGGTTGCTCGACCAGTACCGGGGCGAGGTGACCGCGGCGGGGCGCATCGAGGCGTTGCGTGATGCGTTCGCGGCGCCGGGGTCGAAGGCTGCGCGGGTGCTGACCGTCATCGCCGGGCAGGAACGGGAGCACGCCGAGTGGGTGGCCGGGTTGCTGCGGACGCGCGGTGTGACGCCGAAGGTGGAAGACGTGCCGGCGCGGTACTGGGACGCGGTGCTGGGGCAGGTGCGGGATCTCGAGACCGGGGCGGCGGTGGGTGCGCACGCGGAGGAGATGCGGCTCGAGCGCATCGTGGCCATCGCGAGCGATCCCGGGGCGCCGGCTGACGTGAGGGCGGTGTTCGCGCGCATCCTTCCGCAGGAACGGTTTCACGCCCGGGCGTTTCGAGCGCTCGCGTCGGCGGCGGCGCTCGAGGCGACGGCGGGCGCGCATCACCTCGGGCGTGAGCTGCTCGGTCTGACCTGACTCCCTCCCCTCTTCAGAGGAGAGGGTCGGGGTGAGGAGAGACGCCCTGGAGCACAGCGTTCGTGGGTGCAGCGAGACTTGGGAGAGGCTCCGCCGTGCTGTCGTGCGGCTTCACTCCTCACCCCAACCCTCTCCTCCTCGGGAGGAGAGGGAGACCGTTACGGGGTGCTCATCATCGTCACCTTGAACACCAGGATCGCATTCGGCGGAATCGGCCCATTCCCGCTCGCGCCGTAGCCCATCGACGGCGGAATGATGAGCTGCCGCTCACCACCGACCTTCATCCCCACCACCCCCAGGTCCCACCCCTGGATCACATCGCCCGCCCCGACCTGAAACTGAAACCCGCTCGCCTGGTTCGAATCGAACTGCGTGCCGTTCGCGAGCCACCCCGTGTACCGCATGGTGACGAGGTTGCCGCTCTTCGCCTCGGCCCCCGACCCCACGGTCACGTCACGGAAGTACATCGCCGCGAGCTTCGTCGACGCCGACAGATCGACGCCCAGCGACGCCGCGTACATCGCGTCCTCGAGCTTCGGGTCGGGCGCGCAGCCCACCAGCCCCACCAACGCCACCACGCAGCAGAGTCGAGTCATCATGAGAGCATCAAGACGCGGTTGATCAGCGCCAGCGGGTACGCCGCCGCCACGCCGGGGCCGAGCGGGTTGAACACCATGCCGTCGACGCCCGCGCGCGGGAGCAGCTCGAACAGCTCCTTGCCGGTCACGTGCACGGGGCGAAGACCGGCGAGCGGCTCGGACGCCAGCACCTTCTGAAAGCAGTCGGGCGCGGTGAAGATCATCGCCGGGTTCTCGTAGTTGCCCGCCCCGGGCGCCGTCGCCACCGCGCCGCTGGGCAGCGCGAGAATCGTGAACGCGGTGAAGCGCCGCAGCGTGGCCGCGAGCGCGACCTGGTCGTTCTTCACCATCAGCTGCTCGAGCTCCACGGCCTCGCCCCACAACTTCGCGAGCGGCACCGCGTCCTTCCCCATGTACCAGAAGTGCGCCTGCGGCCCGCCCGGGTTGACCTTCACCTTCACGTCTTGCCGCGGGTCGAGGTGCGTCAGCCATTCCACGCCGCTCACCGGCGTCACGAAGTTGCCCAGCGGCGTCTTCACCACCAGGTCGAGGCACGACTCGTCGCTGAAGACGTACACCTCTCCCGGCGGCGGCCCGCCCTGCGCCGAGAGCTGCACCATGCGATCGAACTCGGTGCGCCCGAAGCGCGCCGCCAGGCCGATCGGCACGAAGTACGCGTCGTGCTGGGCGAGCGCGCGCATCACCTCTTCTTGCGTCGCGTCTTGCGCGAGAACCGCTCGAGCACCGACAGCACCGGGCTGGCCATCACTCGAAACTCAGCCGCGCGATCCACGGCGGGGTCGGCAGCGCCTTGAGCGTCAGCAGGTCGTCGAGCAGCTGCGCCATGTGCGGCTCGACGCCGGTGAACGACACGCCGACGCGCGGGGGCAGGGTGGCGCTCGCGCGGGTGCTCACCATCCACACCACCGTGCCCGGCACCGTGAGCGAGCCGGTCGTCAGCCGCATCGACACCTTGAACGACTGCCCGACCTTGATGTGCCGTGGGAGCGCGTCGGCCTCGACGTCGATGCCGATGCCCGCCGCGCTGATGTCGCGAATGCGGTACGTCGGCGCGTCAGGGCGATCTTCCGTCGCGCGCACGTGCAGCGGAATGCGCGGCGTCTTGCGCTTCCTGTCGAACGCCGACGTCTCGAAGATGCGCTTGATGACCGCGTCGAGGCCCTGGCGCACGCGCGGCGGCTCGTACTTGATGTGCAGCACGAAGCGCCCGGGCGCGGTCTCGCTGACGGTCATCACGGTGCCCGAGACCTCCACCGATTCCTTCACGCCGGGTGATCGCAGCTCGAACACGAACTTCGTGCCCACCGGCAGGGCCTTGCGCGTCTCGATGCGCACCCCGCCGCGGCCGACCGACTTGGTCAGCTCGCCCAGCAACGACTCCGGCGTCTTGTAGGCGACCTTGAGGCGGACGGGCTGCACAGGGTCCCCTTCTTACAGCCATTTGCACGACTGGTGGGATCACGGCGGTTTCTTGACCCCCCACCGAACCGTCCCTATTTTCGCGATCCAGTGGCAAAGAGTGGTAACTGGCGGATCAGAATTCCAAGTAGTGGTGGATCACGGCAGATGGCGGTTTTCAGCCTCGGCAGCGGTTTTTGAGCAGCAGAACGGAGCGGTGCAGTGTTCCGCGGCGTCTTCGAGCACCAGATCGACGCAAAGGGTCGGACCAGCTTCCCGGTGAAGCTCCGCGAGACCCTCGTCGGCAGCTACGACGATCGGCTGATCGTCACGACGGCGCTCGACCCCTGCCTGCACTGCTACCCGGTGAAGGAATGGGAGCAGTTCGAGACCGCGCTCGCCCGCCGCAACCCCATGGAACCGGGCGTCAAGGCGCTGCTCCGCCTCTACGTCGCCTCTGCCCAGGAAGTGCACGTCGACAAGCTGGGGCGCGTCTTGATCCCGCCGCAGCTCCGCGCCCACGCCGGTCTCGAGAAGGACCTGGTGTGGGCCGGCATGGTGAAGGTGATCGAGCTCTGGTCGAAGGACGGCTGGTCGAAGGCGCAGGACGAGGCGCGCCACGAAGCCGATTCCGCCGACGTGATGCGGGTGCTGACCGAGCTGCGCTCGAGCTGATTTTCAATTTTTCGCGAGGGGAACCAAGAACGTGAGTGAACTGATTGACCTGGATGTGGTGAAGCGCGGCGGGCCCGCTACAGCGACGTCTCGCATCATGACCGTGGTGCTCGAGGGCGAGCTCGATCGCGCCGACACCGAGGACGTGATCTCGATGCTCGGCCGCCTGTCGAGCGATGGCGTGACCGAGGTGGTGGTCGACTTCTCGAACGTCAGCCACCTCGACTACCGCGGGGTGCGGCCGCTGGTGCGCCGCGCCGAGGTGCTCCGCGAGCTGGGCGGCGATCTCAAGCTCGCCGGCCTCTCCCCCTACCTCCACGCCATCTTCCGCAGCGCGGGCGCGCACGACGCGTTCGACTACTTCGTCGCGTCTGACGAGGCGGTGCGGTCCTTCGAGCGTGGCGTGCTCGTCTACGGGTGAAGCCGTTCGAGCACCAGACCGTGCTCCGTGAGGAGACGGTGCAACTGCTGACGCCCGGTTCGCCGGGTTTGGAGGGCCGGGTGATCGTCGACGGCACGCTGGGAGGTGGTGGACACACGGAGGCGCTCCTCGAGCGCGGCGCCCGTGTGTTCGGCATCGACCGCGATCCGCGCGCGCTCGCCGCGGCCTCGGCTCGTCTCTCGCGCTTCGGTGATCGCTTCACGCCCGTGCGTGGTGAGTTCGGTGACGCGGCGTCGCTCGTGCCCGGCCCCGTCGATGGGCTGGTGCTCGACCTCGGCGTCAGCTCGCCCCAGCTCGATCACGCCGACCGCGGCTTCTCGTTCATGCACGACGGCCCCCTCGACATGCGCATGTCGGACGAGGGCGAGACCGCCGCCGAGCTCATCGCGCGAGTGGAGCAGGGCGAGCTGGCCGATCTCATCTATCAATATGGTGAAGAGCGCCACTCGCGCTCCATCGCCCGCGAGCTGAAGGCGCGGCTGCCGCAGACCACCGCGCAGGCCGTCGAGGCCATCAAGGCCGGCGTGCCGCGCAAGGCGTGGCCGAAGGACATTCACGTCGCCACCCGCACCTTCCAGGCGCTGCGCATCGCGGTGAACGGCGAGCTCGATCAGCTCGAGCGCGCGCTGCAGAGCCTGCCGAAGCTGCTCAAGGTCGGTGGCCGCGCGGCGATCATCAGCTTCCACTCGCTCGAAGACCGGGCCGTGAAGCACGCCTTCCGCGCGCTGTGCGGCGAGGCGCCCGACGACGGCCCGAAGCACCTGCCCAGGCCCGTCGGCCCCGCGCCCTCGTTTCGCGCGCTCACGAAAAAGCCCCTCACCGCGTCGGACACCGAAGCCGACCAGAACCCCCGCGCGCGCAGCGCGAAGTTGCGGGGCGTGGAGAAGATCTCATGAGCGTGGTCTTGGAAGCGAAGAACAAGGGCGGGGTGCCGCTGTCGGTGATCTTCCTGGAGATCTTCCCCGCGGCGCTGGCGGTGTTCCTGCTCGCCATCGTCGGCGTGGTGCACGTCACCTCGCGCGTGATGGTGGTGCGCATGGGCTACGAGCTCTCGCGCCTCGACGCGCGCTCGACCGAGCTGACCCGTGAGAACGACGCCCTGCGCCTCGAGCTGAGCTCGCTCACCGCGCCGCCGCGGCTGGCGCCCGTCGCGAAAGAGCAGCTGGGCATGGCCGTCCCGTCCGTCGTGATTCCCCTGAAGTGAAGCGAGCCCACCAAGCGATGCGCGACCTGAAGAACATGCAGCCGATGGAAGCCCCCACGAAGTGGATGCGCCTGCGCGTCTACGTGATCGGGGTCGTCTTCTTCGCGCTGCTGGTCGGCGCGCTGGGCCGCGCGTGGAACCTCCAGGTCGCCCAGAAGGATCGCCTCAAGGCCTACGCCGAAGATCAATACGTGCGCGCGATGGAGATCCCCGCCCGCCGCGGTGAGATCGTCGATCGCCGCGGCGCCCGCCTCGCGTCGTCGGTCGACGTCGACTCGGTGTGGCTCGATCCCTCCATGGCCGGTGACGCGCGCGAGGTCGCGAAGAAGCTCGCCAAGACCCTCGGCCTCGACGGCAAGGAGCTGCAGCTCAAGATCGAGAACGGCCGCCGCTTCGTGTGGGTCAAGCGCCAGGTGTCCGACGCCGAGGCCGCGAAGGTGAAGGCGCTGCAGATCCCCGGCATCGGTTTCGCGCGCGAGCCCAAGCGCTTCTACCCGCAGCGCGAGCTCGCGGCGCACGTCATCGGCATGGTCGGCACCGACGGCCGCGGCCTCGAGGGGCTCGAGCAGAGCTTCGAAGACGAGCTCAGCGGCGAGCGCATCAAGCGCGAGGGCTTCCGCGACGCGAAGGGCCGCAAGCTGCTCACCAACGGCGTCGAAGATCCCATCGGCGCAGCCGGCGCGAGCGTGACGCTGACCATCGACAGCACCGTGCAGTACGCCACCGAGAAGGCGCTCGAGAAGGCCGCCCTCGAGCAGAAGGCGACCGCCGGCATGGCCGTGGTGCTCGACCCGAAGACTGGTGAGATCCTCGCGCTCGCCAACTGGCCCCGCTTCAACCCCAACGCGCCGAAGGACGCCTCGAAGGAAGCGCTGCGCAACCGCGCCGTCACCGACCTGAACGAGCCTGGCTCGACGATGAAGAGCTTCGTGCTCGCCTCGGCGCTCGATCAGAAGATCATCAACGAGACGAGCGAGTTCGACTGCGAGAAGGGCGCGTGGGCCATCGGCCGTCACGTGGTGCACGACACGCACCCGCACGGGCTGCTCACGCCGCGGGGCATTCTGCAGGTCAGCTCCAACATCTGCGCCGGCAAGGTCGGCCAGCGCCTCGGCCGCGATCGCCTCGCCGAGACCTTCAAGAACTTCGGCTTCGGTGAACGCTACGGCCTCGGTCTGCCGGGTGAGGGCAAGGGGCAGCTCCCCTTCCCCAAGGCGGAGATCGCGCTCGTCACCCAGAGCTTCGGCCAGGGCCTGAGCGCCACCTCGCTGCAGATCGCCGCGGCGTACGGCGCGCTCGCCAACGACGGCGTGCTGATGAAGCCGTACCTGGTCTCGAAGGTCGTCGACCCCGACGGCGTGGTGCTGCTCGAGAACAAGCCGACGCAGGTGCGCCGCGTGGTGAGCGAGGCGACCGCGAAGCAGGTGGTGTCGATGCTCGAGACCGTGGTCGAGAAGGGCGGCACCGGCACCAAGGCGCGCCTCGACGAGTACCGCGTGGCCGGCAAGACGGGCACCGCGCAGAAGGTCGACCCCATCGCGGGCGGCTATTCCGACAAGCGCCTCTCGAGCTTTGCGGGCCTCGTGCCGGCCGAAGATCCGCGCGCCGTGATCCTCGTGGTCATCGACGAGCCCTCGGTCGATCGCTACGGCGGTGACGTCGCCGCGCCCGCGTTCAAGGAAATCGCCCAGCAGCTCATGCCGCACATCGGCGCGCCCAAGTCGCGCGAGCTGCCCGTCGCCGCGGTCAAGCCGGCGCCCGAGAGCAAGCCGGAGAAGACGAAGTCGATGATGGCCGCCGCGCTGGAAAAGCTCAGCGCCCCGGTCGACGCGGTGACCGACGAAGCCGAGGTCGAGGGCGCCGTTCGCGTGCCGGACCTGCGCGGGCTGGCAGGTCGCGAAGCCGTGTCACAGTTGCTGACCGCGGCTCTCGAGCCGCACCTCGCCGGCACCGGCCGGGTCATCAACCAGAAGCCTGCCGCGGGAAGCCTCGTGGAAAAGGGGACCCGCATCACCGTGGAGCTGGCCAGCCGTTTGCCAGATTCCACCCGTTGAGGGCCGCCTGAGCGCGGCCAGGAAGACACAATGAAACTCACCGAGGTCCTCGCAGGGGTGGGAACGGAGCCGGTCGCCTCCTCGAAGGCGAAGGTCGACGTCGGCGGCGTGTCTTCTGACTCGCGCAACGTGAAGCCGGGCCACCTGTTCGTCGCGGTGCCGGGCACCAAGGCCGATGGCCTGCAGTTCGCGCACGAAGCGGTGCAGAAGGGCGCGGTCGCGGTCGTCGCGGAGAAGCCCATCAGCGGGCTGTCGGTGCCGGTCTTCACGGTGCCCTCGGCGCGCAAGGCGGTCTCGCTCATCGCCGGCAACTTCTACGGAAACCCCGCGCGCGAGATGGTGCTGCTGGGCGTCACCGGCACCAACGGCAAGACCACCACCGCGTGGCTCGTCGAGAGCATCTGCCTGGCCGGCATGAACAACGTCGGGCTGCTCGGCACCATCGGCGTGCGCTGGGGCGGCGAGCTCAAAGACGCGACGCACACCACGCCCGACCCCATCGCGCTGCACCGCACCTTCCGCGAGATGGCCGACGGCGGCGTCGACACCGTGGTGATGGAGGTCTCGAGCCACTCCCTCGCGCAAGACCGCGTGCACGGGCTCACCTTCCGCGCGGCCGGCTTCACCAACCTCTCGCGCGATCACCTCGACTACCACAAGGACATGGAGGCCTACTTCCAGGCCAAGCGCCGGCTCTTCACCGAGCACCTCTCGCCCGGTGGCCTCGCGGTCGTGAACGGCGACGACACGTACACCACGCGCGTCTACAACGAGATGCGCCAGCTCAAGCGCCAGTCGTGGAAGTTCTCGCGCGCGGGCAATGGTGAGCTCTCGGCGAGCAACGTCGAGTTCACCACCCAGGGCATCAAGGCCACGCTGAAGACGCCGGCGGGCGACATTCCCGTGAAGAGCTCGCTCATCGGCGCGCACAACCTCGACAACATCCTCTGCGCGGTGGGCATCGCGCTGGCGGCGGGTGCTTCGCGGCGCGACGTGCAGGACGGCGTCGAGCGCGTGATGCGCGTGCCCGGCCGCATGGAACGCGTGGAGCGCGGCGGCATCACCGTGCTGGTCGACTACGCGCACACCGACGACGCGCTCAACCGCGCGGTCGAATCGGCGCGCTCGGTCACCAAGGGCAAGCTCATCGTCATCTTCGGCTGCGGCGGCGATCGCGACACCGGCAAGCGCCCGCTGATGGGCGAAGCGGCGGCCGCGGCCGATCTGCCGATCGTCACGTCGGACAACCCGCGCACCGAAGACCCCGACGACATCATCCAGGACGTCGTGCCCGGCCTCGAGCGCACCGAGCTGCGCCGCATGAGCCCGGCCAAGGCGCGCACGGGTGAGCGTGGCTACCTCGTGGAAGCCGATCGCAAGGCCGCCATCGCGCTCGGCGTCTCGCTCGCCAAGCCCGGCGACACCGTGCTCATCGCCGGCAAGGGCCACGAGACGTACCAGGAAGTGAACGGCACCAAGTCCCACTTCGACGATCTCGAGGAGGCCCGGAAGGCGCTCGGGCTCTGATCACGCATGACCGCTCGGTTCACCGACCACGAGGTGATGACGGCCACCGGCGCCACGCGCGCACGGTCGGGGCGCGGTCTCCCCTTCGAGGGCGTGTGCACCGACAGCCGCGCGTTGACGCCGGGCTGCCTCTTCGTCGCGCTCAAGGGCGATCGCTTCGACGCGCACGACTTCCTCTCTGACGTGGTGAAGGCCGGCGCCGCGGGGCTCGTCGTCTCGCGCAAGGGCCTCTTCGACTCGTCGGTCGACGGCAAGGTCGCCGTGTACGAGGTCGACGACACGCTGCACGCGCTCGGGCGGCTGGCGCGCTTCCACCGCGAGCGCTTCAAGATTCCGATCTGCGCGGTCACCGGCTCGAACGGCAAGACGACCACCAAGGAACTGGTCGCGTCGATCCTCTCCATGCGCGGGCCGGCGCTGAAGACGCAAGGCAACCTGAACAACGAGATCGGCGTGCCGCTCACGGTGTTCAACCTCGAGTCGTGGCACGTCGCCGCGGTCATCGAGATGGGCATGAACCACCCGGGCGAGATCGGCCGGCTCACCGACATCGCGCGCCCTGACGCGGGCCTCATCACCATCGTGCAGCCCGCGCACCTCGAGGGCGTCGGATCCATCGAGGGCGTCGCCAACGCCAAGGGTGAACTCTTCAAGGGCCTCGGCCCCAACGCCACCGCGGTGGTGAACCTCGACGACGCGCGCGTGGCCGGGCAGGCGTTCGACGGCACGGGCATCGCGGCGAAGAAGCTCACCTGGGGCCGTCACCCCGACGCGCAGGTGCGGCTCGTCAGCGTCGCGCCGCAGGGCCGCGAAGGGCTCCAGCTCACCATTCGCTTCCAGGGGCAGGACTACGCCACCGCGCTGCGCCTCGTCGGCGATCACAACGCCGCGAACGCCACCGGCGCCTTCGCGCTCGCGCTCGCGCTCGGCTACTCGCCCGACGAGTGCGTGCGTGGCCTCGAGGCGGCCTCGGCCCACGCGCGCCGCCTGCAGATCGTCGACGCGCCCCACGGCGTGACGGTGGTCGACGACTGCTACAACGCCAACCCGGCCTCGATGAACGCCGCGCTGCGTACGGTCGAGGAGCTCGCGGCCTCGAACGACCCCGTCGGGCGCGCGGTGGCGGTGCTCGGCGACATGCTCGAGCTCGGCTCGGAAGAAGCGCGTGAGCACGTGCAGATGGGCATCAGCGCGTCGGACCGCGTGCAGCTGTTGGCGCTCTTCGGCCCGCGCATGAAGCAGGCGCTGCCGCTGGCGCAGAAGAAGCTCGGCGCGCGCGTGCAGCACTTCGACGAGGTCGAGCCGCTGGTGGCGTGGCTCGGCAAGCAGCTCCAACCGCACGACTACGTGTTGGTGAAGGGCAGCCGCGGCATGCGGCTCGAGCGGGTCGTCGCCGCGCTCACCGGAACCCAGACCCCGGCCGGAGGGCACTGACCGATGCTGTACCTGCTCTACGAGTGGTTGAAGGACGCCGACCACGCGAAGTACCTCAACTTCCTCCGCTACCCGACCTTCCGCATCGTCGCGGCTGCGACCTCGTCGCTGCTGATCGGCATGCTCGTCGGGCCGCGCCTCATCGAGCGGCTGCGCATCTCGCAGCACGGCCAGTCGAACGTGCGCGAAGACACGCCGGAATCGCACCAGAAGAAGAAGGGCACGCCCACGCTCGGCGGCACGCTGATCCTGCTCTGCATCTTCCTCGGCACGTTGCTCTTCGCCGATCTGCACAGCCGCGTGGTGTGGGTCGCGCTGCTCATGACCGCGGGCTACGGCTTCACCGGCTTCCTCGACGACTACCTCAAGCTGAGTAAGCGCAACTCCAAGGGCCTCGCCGGTCGCTACAAGATGGTGCTGCAGACCGCGTTCTTCCTGATCGCCGTGTTCGGCATCATGTGTGACTGGAGCCAGGGCGCGCCGAAGCTGCTCATTCAGTCGACGCTCACCATTCCGTTCATCCCCACGCGCTACGCGAACCCCGATCTCGGCTGGCTCTACGTGCTCTTCGCGTGGTTCGTGGTGGTCGGTACGTCGAACGCGGTGAACATGACCGACGGCCTCGACGGCCTCGCCATCGCGCCCACCATGATCGCCGCGCTGGTGTTCACGGTGCTCTGCTACGCCGCCGGCACGCAGGTGCAGATCTCGGACTACGAGACCATCAACGGCGTGAAGCAGCTGGTCGGCGTACCGGTGCACGAGTACCTCGGCATCACGCGTGTCGACGGCGGCGCGGAGCTGGCGGTGTTCTGCGCGTCGATCATCGGCGGCGGCATCGCGTTCCTCTGGTTCAACGCGCACCCGGCGAGCGTCTTCATGGGTGACGTCGGCTCGCTCGCGCTCGGTGGCGCGCTCGGCACGGTGGCCATGCTGAGCAAGAACGAGGTGCTGTCAGCCATCATCCACGGCGTGTTCCTCGCCGAGATCCTCTCGGTGATGATCCAGGTCGCCAGCTTCAAGATGACCGGCAAGCGCGTGTTCCGCATGGCGCCGCTCCACCACCACTTCGAGAAGGGTGGCATGGGCGAGACCAAGATCGTCATTCGCTTCTGGATCGTCTCGGTGCTGCTCGGCGGCATCGCGCTCGCGTCTCTCAAACTGCGGTGAGGTGTTCGTGTTCTCTGGGAAGAAGTTCGTCGTCATCGGCATGGGGAAGAGCGGCGTGGGCGCGGCGAAGCTGCTCCTCGAGCGCGGCGCCACCGTGTTGGCCCTCGATGAGAACCCGCAGGCGCAGACCGTCGACCACCCGCGCTTCGAGCTGAAGACCGGCGCGTTCCCCGCGGAGTACTGGAAGGGCGCCGAGGCCGTCGTCGTCAGCCCCGGCGTGCCGTTGTCGAAGAGCGAGATCGTCGCCGCGCGCGATGCGGGCGTGCCCGTCTACGGAGAGATCGAGCTCGCGTGGCGCACGCTGCCGAAGGGCGCGGGGCCGCTGCTGGGCATCACCGGCACCAACGGCAAGAGCACCACCACCGCGCTGCTGGGCGAGCTGGTGAAGCAGCACGTGCCGAACACCTTCGTGGGCGGCAACCTCGGCACCGCGTTCACGCTCGCGTACCAGAAGGCCGATCAGAAGCCGTACGACCTGCACGTCATCGAGCTGAGCAGCTTCCAGCTCGAGGGCTGCGTCGACGCGCGCTTCAAGGGCTCGGCGATTCTGAACCTCACGCCCGATCACCTCGATCGCTACGCCAACCACCAGGCGTACGGGCTCGCCAAGGCGCGCATCTTCGACACCCAGAAGGCCGGCGACTTCGCGGTGGTCAACGCCGACGACGCCGACGTGCTGGTGCTCTCGCGGCTCGCGAAGGTGCCGGTCTACGCGTTCACGCTCGACGCGCGGCGCACCAACCCGGGCTTCGCGGGATTGGCCGTCGGGGAGGGCGAGCAGTTCACCTTCACCTTCGGCGCTGCGACGCGCTTCACGGTGAAGAACCGCGCGCTGCGAGGCGCTCACAACCTGCAGAACGCGATGGCGGCTTCGTTGATGGCGCGCCTCGCCGGCATTCCCGACGCCGCGATCCAGAAGGGGCTCGACTCGTTCCCCGGCTTGCCGCACCGCCTCGAGTTCGTCCGCGAGCGCAAAGGCGTGGAGTGGATCAACGACTCCAAGGCTACCAACGTCGACAGCTCGCTCGTGGCGATGAAGGCGCTGCAGGGCAACGTGTGGCTCATCGCCGGCGGAAAGGGGAAGGGCGCGCCGTACCAGCCGCTCGTCGACGCCGCGAAGGGCAAGGTGAAGGGCGTGCTCACCATCGGCAAGGACGCGCCGGCCATCGCTGACGCCTTTCGCTCGATCTGTCCAGTTCACGACTGCGGCGCGATCGACGCCGCGGTGAAGAAGGCTGCCGAAATCTCGACTGTTGGCGACACCGTGCTGCTCTCTCCGGCGTGCGCTTCGTACGATCAGTTCAACAACTTCGAGCACCGTGGCGATGTCTTCAAGCAGCTGGTCCGGGGGCTCGCCGATGAATGAGCGTCGCCCGTCCTACGATCCGTGGCTGCTCGCCGCCGTCCTCGGCCTCGTCGGCTTCGGCCTGGTGATGGTCTACAGCGCGAGCGCGATCACCGCGTCCGACAAGCTCGGTGACTCGTTCTACTTCTTGAAGCGGCAGGCGACTGCGGCGGGCATCGGGCTGGTCGGCATGGCGCTGGCGATGAAGCTCGGCTACCGCCGCATGGCGCGGCTCGCGTACCCGCTGCTGATCGTCGCGATCATCCTGCTCGTCGCGGTGGTGATTCCCGGCCTCGGCACGACCGTCGGCGGCGCCAAGCGCTGGCTGCGCGTGCCCGGCGTCTCGATTCAGCCCGCGGAGATCGCGAAGGTCGCGTGGGTCGTCTACCTCGCGTACTCGCTCGCCAAGAAGCGCGAGAAGGTGAAGTCGTTCAGCATCGGCTTCGTGCCGCACCTCGGGCTCGCGGCGTTGCTGGTGCTGCTGTGCATGCTCGAGCCTGACTTCGGCTCGTCGGTCGCGTTGCTGTTCCTGATGTTCGTGATGCTCTTCGCGGCCGGCGCGCGGCTCTCGTACATCCTCGGCATGCTGCTGGCCGCGATTCCCTTCGCGTACGTGGCCATCGCGTCGTCGCCGTACCGCATGAAGCGCATCACCGCGTTCCTCGACCCGTGGGCCAACCGCCAGGGCTCGGGCTACCAGGTCGCGGAGTCGCTGATGTCGATCGGCTCCGGCGGTCTCACCGGTCTCGGCCTCGGCGACGGGCGGCAGAAGTTGTTCTTCCTCCCCGAGGCGCACACCGACTTCATCTTCTCGATCATCGGTGAAGAGCTCGGGCTCATCGGCGTGGCGTGCCTCGTTGCGCTGTACGTGGTCGTCATCTGGCGCGGGTTGCGCGCGGCGCTCAACGCGAGCGAAGCGTTCGGCACGTACCTCGGCCTCGGCCTCGTCTCGCTCATCGGCTTCCAGGCGGTCACCAACATGGCCGTCGCGATGGGCCTCGTGCCGACCAAGGGCCTGACGCTGCCGTTCATCTCGTACGGTGGCAGCTCGCTCATCGTGCTCATGAGCGCGGCGGGGCTGTTGTTGTCGATCAGCGCCACCGCCGAGACCGGCGCCCGTCGCAAGACCGCCCGCACCGCGAAGCCCCAGCCCGTGCCGATCGTCGCCGGAGGACTGGAGCCTGCGTGAGAGTGCTGATCGCCGGCGGCGGTACGGGGGGCCACCTCTTCCCGGGCATTGCGCTCGCGGAAGAGGTCGTCACGCGTCACCCGAAGAATGACGCCATCTTCGTCGGCACCGATCGCGGCCTCGAGGCGCGCGTGGTGCCGCAGAACGGCTTCGTCTTCGAGGCGATCAAGTCGCGCGGCCTGAAGGGCATGGGCCTCGTGAAGTTGCTGATCGGCCTGCTCACGCTGCCGCTGAGCTTCTTCGCCGCGATCGCGATTCTTCGCCGGTACAAGCCCGACGTGGTGGTCGGCGTCGGCGGCTACTCGTCGGGGCCGGTGGTGATGACCGCGTGGCTGCTGCGGATTCCCACCGCGATTCAGGAACAGAACGCGCTGCCCGGCGTGACCAACAAGATCCTCGGCAAGTTCGTCGACGCGATCTTCTTGAGCTTCGAGGGCGCGCTGCCGTTCTTCCCGTATTCGCGCTCGCACGTGCTCGGCAATCCCATCCGCCGCGGGCTGCTCGAGAACTTCCTGCGCTCGAAGGTGCAGCACGAGACCTTCACGATGCTCATCTTCGGCGGCTCGCTCGGCGCGAAGGGGCTCAACACCCGCGTGCTCGACGCGCTCGCCCACCTGCAGGACCTCAAGGGCCAGATCGTCATCACGCATCAGACCGGGAAGAACGATCTCGAGGCGGTGAAGAAGGGCTACGCCGACGCCGGCTTCACCGCCGATGTGCGCGAGTTCATCGACGACATGGCCGGGGCGTACCTCGGGGCCGATCTCGTGCTCTGCCGCGCGGGCGCCACCACCCTCGCCGAGCTGACGGTCTGCAAGAAGCCGTCGATCCTCGTGCCGTTTCCGTTCGCGACCGATGACCACCAGGCGGTGAACGCGAAGGCGCTCGTCGATGCGGGCGCGGCGGTGATGTTTCGCGAGGCCGAGCTGACCGGCGAGAAGCTCGCGGCCACCATCAAGGAATTGAAGGGCGACCCGGCGCGGCTCCAGAAGATGGAGAAGGCGGCCGGCAACCTCGGTCGTCCCGAAGCCGCGCGGGAAATCGCCGACGTGCTCCAGCAGCTGTGCCTGAAGAAGTGGGGCGCGCTGACGGGGCAGAAGCGCGAGGGCGAGCCGCTCCGCCCGAAGCCTCCGCAGGAGAAGCCGCAATGACGATCGCCTCGCGTTTCAAGTCTCGCCACGCCGCGCGCGTGCACTTCGTCGGCATCGGCGGCATCGGCATGTCGGGCATCGCCGAGGTGCTGCTGAACCTGGGCTACGTGGTCAGCGGCTCCGACCTGAAGGAAAGCGACGTCACCCGCCGCCTCGTCGAGCTCGGCGCGAAGGTGCAGACCGGCCACCGCGAAGAGAACGTCACCGAGGTCGACGTGGTCGTCATCTCGTCGGCGGTGAAGAAGGACAACCCCGAGGTCGTCGCCGCGCGTCGCCGGAAGATCCCCGTCATCCCGCGCGCCGAGATGCTCGCCGAGCTGATGCGCCTCAAGTACGCGGTGGCGATCGCCGGCTCGCACGGCAAGACCACCACCACCTCGATGGTCGCCACCGTGCTCGGCGCCGCGGGGCTCGACCCGACGTCGGTGGTCGGCGGCAAGGTCAACGTGCTCGGCAGCAACGCCAAGCTCGGCAAGAGCGACCTGATGGTGGTCGAGGCCGACGAGAGCGACGGCAGCTTCCTGCACCTCCACCCGAGCATCGCGGTCGTCACCAACATCGACCCCGAGCACATGGACCACTACCAGACGCTCGACGCGCTCAAGAAAGCGTTCGTCGACTTCTGCAACCGGGTCCCGTTCTACGGGCTGAACGTGCTGTGCCTCGATCACCCCAACGTGCAGGCGCTGTTGCCGTTGATCGAGAAGCGCTTCGTCACCTACGGCAGCTCGCACGCGGCCGATTACCGCCTCGAGGGCGTCAGGCTCGACGGGTACAAGACGAAGTTCCGCGCGTTCCGCCGTGACCATGACCTCGGCGAGTTCACCGTGCAGATGGTCGGCGCGCACAACGCGATGAACGCGCTGGCGGTGATCGCCATCAGTGAAGAGCTCGACATTCCGCTCGATACCGTGCGTGCCGCGCTCGAGGGCTTTGGTGGGGTGCAGCGGCGCTTCACGGTGAAGGGCGAGGCGAACGGCGTCACGGTGGTCGATGACTACGGGCACCACCCGGCCGAGGTGAAGGCGACGCTCGCGGGGGCGCGGAAGGCGTTCGGGCGGCGGATCGTCGTCGCGTTCCAGCCGCACCGGTACACGCGCACGCACGATCTGTTCGAGGACTTCTGCAGTGCGTTCAACGACGCAGACGTGTTGTTCCTCACTGATGTCTATGCCGCGGGCGAAGCGCCGATTCCGGGCGCGACGAGCGATCGACTCGCCGAGGCGGTGCGAGCGCACGGACACCCGGACGTCACGTACGTCGGCAAGCGCACAGATTTGGTCAAAGCGATCGCGCCGCGCCTTCAGCCGGGCGACATCTTCATCACCCTGGGCGCCGGTGACATCACCAACACGGGACCAGACCTCCTGCGCTCCCTCGCCCCCCGCGAGGGGGGAGAGGGTCGGGGTGAGGGGCCGAAATCGCCGACCGTTGACGACTTCAAGCAAGCGCAGGAGTTCGCGAAGAAGAGCGGGATCTCGATCGGCGCGGCGTTGATTCGCAGCGGAGCGGTGACTGACGCGAACCTCACTGAATTCCTCTCGCGCCAGTACGGAGTTCCCGCCGTCGACCTGCGCTCCATCAAGTTCGAGGCCGACGCGATCGCGCTCGTGCCACGAGATGTTGCTGAGAAGCATCTCGCCATCCCGATCCGCCTCGACGGTGCAGCACTGCTCGTTGCTCTCTCCGATCCGAGCAACGTGTACGCGGTCGACGACCTCAAGTTCCTCACGGGCAAGAACATCGAGGCCGTTGTGGCGAGCGAGCCCGCGATCCGAGCTGCCATCGCACGGGTGTACCCGCGATGACGGCCCCTCACCCCGACCCTCTCCCCGCTCGCGGGGAGAGGGGGATCCCGCCGCACCTCACCGCCACCGAGGCGAAGCTCAACGAGCCCCTCGCCCCGTGGACGAGCGTGCGCGTCGGAGGCCCCGCCGAAGTCCTCATCAAACCCGCCTCGGCCGACTCACTCGTGAAGACCCTCGCCTTCGCCCGCACCGAAGGCATCCCCCTCACGCTCATCGGCGGCGGCGCGAACACCCTCGTCGGCGACGGCGGAGTCCCCGGCTTCACCCTCAAGCTCGCCAACGACTACTTCCCCGAAGAAGTGCACGGCACCCGCATCACCGTGAACGCCGGCAGCGCCATCGCCCGCATCGTCACCCTGATGCGCCAGCACAAACTCGTCGGCGCCGAATTCCTCGCCGGCATCCCCGGCACGCTCGGCGGCGCGACCGCGATGAACGCCGGCACCAAGAACGGCGAGTGCATGACCGTGGTCGAAGCCGTCGAGCTCGCGACCCCCGACGGCCTCGGCTGGGTCAGCCAGAAAGATCTCACCTTTCACTACCGCCACACCGAGCTCCCGGCCGGCAGCATCGTGACCCGCATCCGTTTCGCGCTCCGTGAGGGCGATCTGGCCGAGAGCGCCAGGAAGATGGAAGCCGATCTCGCCTATCGCAAGCGCACCCAGCCGCTGAGCCAGCCCAACTTCGGCAGCGTCTTCACCAATCCTCCCGGGCACTTCGCGGGCGCGCTCATCGAGGCGGTCAACCTGAAGGGCCACCGCATTGGCAACGCGCAGATCTCCACGCTGCACGCCAATTGGATCGTCAACCTCGGCGGCGCAACGGCTGCGGACGTCACCGGCCTGATGGCCGAAGCCCAGCGCCGGGTGCTCGAAGAGAAGGGCGTCACCCTGACGCCCGAGGTCAAGCGGGTCGGAAGGTTCACATGAGCTACAGCGACGTGGCTGTGGCCAGAAAGTTGCGGGGTGCTGATCCTCGGCTGACGATGGCGTTGGTCGCGTTGCCCGACGCGCCCGTTCCCACCGCAGGACGTCCCGTGATCCTCCGCAGTAAGCGCAATCGCCGCCGCATCGACGTGGCGAAGAAGACTGGCGAGCTCAAGGCCGCCGCGAAGGAACACGCGCCCTGGGTGCTGAAGGTGTTCGGCCTGATGATCGCCTTCGTCGCGATCGGCTTCGGGGCGAACGAGGGCTGGAACTGGGCGCGCACCTCGCCGCGGTTCGCGCTGCACGACGTGAACGTGAAGGGCCAGGTCGAGGCGACCGACGTCGAGCTGGTGCGCCTGGGCGGCGTGCTCCTCGGCCAGAACCTCTTCGCGATGGACACCGCCGCCATGGAACGCGCCATCGCCGCGCACCCGTGGATCAAGTCGGTCAGGGTCACGCGCCACTTCCCGTCGCGCCTCAGCATCGACGTCGAGGAACACCGCGCGGTCGCGGCCCTCTCTCTCGGCGAGCTGTACCTCGTGAACGAGAACGCCGAACCCTTCAAGCGCCTCAAGGCGGGCGATCGCTTCGACCTCCCGCTCGTCACCGGCATCGACCGTGACGCCTTCGCGTCGAAGAAGGACGAGGCCACGCGCACGCTGAAGACCGCGCTCGAGCTCATCGACGCGACCTCGAAGGACCTCGCGCTCTCAGAAGTGAACGTTCACCCCGAAGGCATGACGGTCTTCACGTCGTCGGGGTTGCAGATCGAATTCGGGGAAGGGGACCTCGCCGCCAAGTTGGCGCGCCTGGCCCGCGTGCAGAAGGAACTGCGCACCCGCTCGATGGTCGCCGAGGTCATCCACCTCGACAACCGCGCGCGGCCTTCCTGGGTGGCCGTGAAGGTGAAAGCCCCGGGCAGCGACGCCGGGGGGAAATCAGCCGCGAAGTTGCCCTGAGAGGGGCGACCAAGCGGCGCAGCAAACCTGCTCTCTCGAAAGAGGAGCGGAAAGGTGAACATGGCAAGCAAGAAGGGCGGAGAAATCCTCGTCGGGCTGGACATCGGCACCACGAAGATCTGCGCCATCGTCGGAGAGCTGACCGACGAAGGCATCGACATCATCGGCATCGGCTCGCACCCGTCGAAGGGGCTGCGGAAGGGCGTGGTGGTCAACATCGAGACCACCGTGAACTCCATTCAGCGCGCCATCGACGAGGCCGAGGCGATGGCTGGCACCGAGATCACCCACGTCTACACCGGCATCGCCGGCGGCCACGTGAAGAGCTTCGGCGGCCGCGGCGTGGTGGCGCTCAAGGACCGCGAGGTGCGCGAGGCCGACGTCGCCCGCGTCATCGAGCAGGCCAAGACCGTCAACATCCCCGTCGACCGCGAAGTCATCCACGTGCTCCCGCAGGAGTTCATCGTCGATGACCAGGGCGGCATTCGCGAGCCGCTCGGCATGACCGGCGCGCGCCTCGAGGCCAAGGTGCACATCGTCACCGGCGCCGTCGCCTCGGCGCAGAACATCGTGAAGTGCGCCAACCGCGCGGGCTTGAACGTCGCCGACATCGTGCTGCAGCCGCTCGCGTCGTCCGAAGCGGTGCTCACCGAGGAAGAGAAGGAGCTCGGCGTGTGCCTCGTCGACATCGGCGGCGGCACCACCGACATCGCGATCTTCCAGAACGGCAGCATCGTGCACACCGCGGTCATCGCGCTCGGTGGTCACAACCTCACCAACGACGTCGCGGTGGGGCTGCGCACGCCGATCGATCACGCCGAGCGCCTCAAGCAGAAGCACGGCTGCGCGCTCACCTCGATGATCGACAAGGCCGACATGATCGAGGTGCCCTCGGTCGGTGGCCGCGAGCCCCGCGTCATGGGCCGGCAGATCCTGAGCGAGATCCTCGAGCCCCGCGTCGAGGAGATCTTCCAGCTCGTGCACCACGAGGTCGAGCGCAACGGCTTCAGCGAGCTGCTCACCTCGGGCGTGGTCATCACCGGCGGCTCCACGCTGCTGCCCGGCATGACCGAGCTCGCCGAGGAGATCATGGGCGTGCCGGTGCGCCGTGGCGTGCCGCGCGGCATCGGCGGTCTCGTCGACGTCGTGAAGAGCCCCGTCTACGCGACCGGCGTCGGCCTCGTCGTCTACGGCGCGCGCCACCAGGACCGCTCGATGTTCCGCATCCGCGAAGAGAACGTCTTCAAGAAGGTCAAGCGCCGCATGGGCGAGTGGCTGCAAGAAGTCTTCTGAAGCTCCCTCTCCCTGCAAAGCGGGGAGAGGGCCGGGGTGAGGGGCAGGCCCTTCACCCGTACGCGCTACAGCCACATAGCTGAAAACTTGCGCCGCCTTCGGGCGGCCCCAAGCTCCACCAACCTTCCCGGGGAAACCAAATGGACCAGTTCGAGCAGAGCAAGCAGGCAGCAAGGATTCGCGTGGTCGGCGTCGGCGGCGCCGGCTGCAACGCGGTGAACACCATGATCGCGTCCGGCCTCGAGCGGGTCGACTTCATCTCGCTCAACACCGACGTGCAGGCGCTCGCCGCCAACAAGGCGCCCACCCGCCTCCAGATCGGCAAGGAACTGACGCGCGGCCTCGGCGCCGGCGCCAACCCCGAGATGGGCCGCCAGGCCGCCACCGAGTCGCGCGAGGAGATCATGAAGCTCCTCGAGGGCGCCGACATGGTCTTCGTGACCGCCGGCATGGGTGGTGGCACCGGCACCGGCGCCGCGCCCGTCGTCGCCGACATCGCCCGCGAGCTCGGCGCCCTCACCGTCGGCGTCGTGACCAAGCCGTTCATGTTCGAGGGCAACCGCCGCCGCAAGGCCGCCGAGCAGGGCCTGCAGGAACTCAAGGCCGCCGTCGACACGCTCATCACCATTCCCAATCAGCGCCTGCTGACCCTCAGCAACGAGCCGCTCCCGCTCCTCGACTCGTTCAAGCGCGCCGACGAGGTGCTGCTCAACGCCGTGCAGGGCATCTCCGACCTCATCCAGTACCACGGCTACATCAACGTCGACTTCGCCGACGTGAAGACCATCATGGGCGAGCAGGGCCTCGCGCTGATGGGCACCGGCCGCGCGCAGGGTGAGAAGCGTGCGTTGCGCGCGATGGAACAGGCCATCAGCTCGCCGCTGCTCGAAGACGTCAGCATCGACGGCGCGCGCGGGCTGCTCATCAACATCACCGCGGGCCGCGACATCACCCTGCAGGAAATCAACGAGGCCATCTGCATCGCGCAGGACGCGGCCGACCCCGAGGCGAACATCATCTTCGGCTCGCTCGTCGACGAGAACGCGAAGGACGAGGTGAAGATCACCGTCATCGCCACCGGCTTCGTCTCGCGCGACACCGCCCCGCGCCGCGCCACCACCGCCGAGGTGCGCGTGCCGCAGCAGCAGACGCTGCTCCGCTCGAGCCCCACGCCGGCGCCGGTCATCACCGCCACGCCCGCCCTCGCCGTCACCGCGCCGCCCGCGCCGGCGCACGAGCAGGTCGCCTCGCTCGTCCCCGGCAAGAGCTCGCTCAACGCGCCGCCGCCGCGCTCGCTCTCGGGTGAGCACCGCGTGCACCCGCCGCAGCGCCTCGTCAGCTCGCGCGAAGTGACGCTCGACGAAGACCAGTACGACATTCCGACCTTCCTGCGCCGCCAGGGCCAGACCGAGATGCCGTGAGCTGACCTCCCCTCCCCGGGAACAAGCTCAGCCGCGGGGCGCTCTGGGGTTTCCCAGGCGCCCCGCGGTGTTTTTTTGCGAGTAGGTTGGCGAGCGCGTGAAGGCCATCAACTGCCCCCAGTGCGGAGCGCCCGCGAAGATCGAAGAGACCAGCGCGCCCGTCTACACCTGCCCGTACTGCAACCGCTCGTTCGACACCGGCGCGGCACCTCCGCCGAAAGACGACGAGCCGATCCCCTCGATCGTGATCGTGACGCCGCCCACCAACTCCGGTGGCGGCAGCAGCTTCTTGAGCACCGGCATCGGCGTCACCGTGCTCGTCATCATCATCGGCACCTTCGTCGTCGCCCTGCGCGGCAGCGGCGGCGCCGCGAACCTCGTGCCCATGCTCGGCTGGGACGGCAAGAGCGCGCTCGAGTGCGCCGGCAACGAGCAGCTCACCATCAGCGACGTCACCACCACGCTCCCCGGCACCGCCGTCATCGCCAGCGGCAACTGCCACTTGAAGTTCGTCAACTGCAGCATCAAGGCCGACACCGTGTTCGAGCTCACCGGCAACGCCGAGGTGCGGCTCGAGGGCGGCGCCTACGAAGGCATCACCGCGATCGATGCCAGCGGAAATTCCGTCGTGCGCATCGCTGGCGCCACCGTCACGGGAAAGCGCAAACACTCGGGCAACGGCCGCGTCGACGGGAAGTAGCGCTCCTTTTTCTTCCCTCTGCGATCGCCCCGCCGTACATCCGTCAGCGCAGATCTTCCCCACCAGACGGAGGAACACATGAAGCGAATGATGCTGATGGTCGCCGCGATCGCGGCGTTGAGCGGGTGCTCGGGTTCGGTCAGCGGCACGGTCGGCGGCAACAGCCTCCCCGTCGCCGACGCGATCTTCGCGGTCTTGAAGGACACGGCGGGCAAGACCACGGGCGCGATCATCGTGCTCGCCGACAAGCCGAAGATCTGTGACAGCCTCAAGGCGAACCGCGAGCCGAAGTCGTCGACCTCGATGTTCTTCTCGATCGCGCGCATCACCGCGACCGACTCGCTGGCGCCCGACGTCGGCGACTACACCGTGATCGACACCCTGCCGACCGCCGCGGGCAGCTTCGCCTTCGCCGGCTTCTCGCACACCGACACCAACTGCACGAACACGCTCTCCGGCTCCGCCTCGACCGGCAAGAGCGGCCTCGTGAAGGTCACCAACTTCAAGGGTGACAGCACCGGCAGCGCCAACGGCACGTTCGACGTCACGTTCGGCGGCGGCGACAAGGTGACCGGCTCGTTCAACGCCACCTTCTGCGACATCTCGACGCTGCAGTCGAACCCCAACTGCGAGTGAGCTGAACCCAGCTCGATCGTCGCAGTGAGCACGGCGCTCCCGCACCTCGCGGGGGCGCCGTTTCAGTTGGTGCTCGAAAACTCAGAGCGCCGTGACCGTCAGGTTGTCGAAGTACAGCTGCGCTTCCCAGCTCGAGAACCCGAAGCGGTTGTGGCCCTTGCCGGTGAGCGGCAGCGGATCTTCGAAGCGCATGAACGGCTGGTTGTCGATGAACCAGCTGATGACCTTGCCGCGGCGTTCGATGCGCCAGTGGTAGGTGCGGCCGATCTCTACGCGGAACGGCGCGCCCTCGACGCGCACGCGGGTGTCGGCCTGGTACAGCCCCTGGTCGACCAGCGCCTGGCCGCCGCTGCCCATCAGCGTGTTGTTCGCCTGACCGTGCTCGTCGAGCCGCGCGATGATGCTGATCGAGTTGTTCCACCCGCCGTGGATCAAGACGTAGCCCGACGCGTGGTCGCTGCCGTCGCCGAAGATCTCCACCTTGATGTCGCCTTCCGGAGACATCGAGCGCACGTCGAACTCCACCGCCACGTCGTTGGGGAGATCGGCCTTGAGCCACAGCGGGTTGTTCTTCACGCCCGGCGACAACAGCTGCCCGCGCTCCACGCGCCACAGGCCGCCCGTGCTCCAGTACCGCTCCTGCACCGTCGCCGGGTTCTCGAAGTCGTCGCGGAAGGGCAGCTGCTGCGTCGCCGGCATCTGACCGCGGAAGAGGAAGTAGTGGATCATCGGCAGGTTGATCAGCGCCACCACGCCGATGATCACGCCGAGCGAGAGGCGCGAGAGCTTCGCCGGAGGGCTCCACTGCGCGCGCTCAGCGTCGTCCGCCGTCGTCGCGCTCGCCGCCGCCGCGCCCTCAGCCGGATTCGCCTTCGCGTCGGCAGCTTCCGTCGCTGCCTCTTCTTCTTTGCGCTGCGCCTTCGCCATGGCCCGGCCAGCTAGCGAAAAAGCCGGCAAAAAGCGTCACTTTTCCTTGTACTTGCCCCAGCGCTCTTCGAGCGCCTTCTGCTCGCGTGCCTTCTTCTTCTCGAGGGCCTTCTCGATCTTCCGCTTCGAGGCTTCCTCTTCCGACGGCCGCACGAAGATCTGGAACACCGCGCCCGCGATCGCGAAGATCGCCGCGACGCAGATCACCGCGACCGGGTTCGCGGCGAGCCACCCGACGGGCGGAATGAAGGGCGTCAGCGCGGCGAGCAGCCCCAGCGCCAACACCCACGCGCCCGCTGCCGCCGACAGCACCGCGCCCACCATGCGGTGCACCACCACGCCGATGCCGCCGCCGACGAGGAAACACGGCCCGAAGCCCAGCAGCCAGTCACTGGGCCCCGCGAGCTCGCCGCCGAGCAACCCCGCCGGCACGCCGAACGCGAAGAACACCACCGCCGGAGGCCACGCCAGCCCCGCCACGAAGAGCGTCAGCGCCGCGATGTTCGCGAACTGCCGCAGGCTCACCGCGAGCCCCAGCCGCTGCGCGAGCGGCACCGCCCACACCAGCGCGATGACCGCGCCCAGCGGGCCGGCCACCAACCGGAACAGCTGCCGGCCGCCGTAGAGCAACATCAGCGCGCCGACCACGATCGCCACCAGCCCCGCCCACACCGGCAAGAAGTGGAACACGCCGACCCAGCCCATCGGGTCGAAGTGGCGGTACGGCTCGAAGGCGTTCTGGAAATTCTCCACGCGACGAAAATCAGTACCGGAAGCGCGCGATCAGGGCGAGCACCGTGAAGGCGAACGCCGCCACGCCCGCGAACAGGTACGCCTTCGGGGGCACCCCCGTGCGGCTCACCAGCTCCGCCGCGACGCCCGCCGGAGTCGCCTCGACCGCGCGCTCCCCGACCAGCTCCTTCGCCAACGCCTCAGCCGCCGCCGCCTCGTCAGGCCCCTGCTTGCCCGCGAGCACCTGCTCGGCCAACGAGCGCGCCTGCACGGAATCACCGCGCTCGTACGCCGCGAACGCCGCGCGAAGAATCGAGCGCCCCTCGGAGGAGGACGCCGCTGCCTGTTTCTCTTTCTTCGACCTGGCCATCGGCGCAGGCGAATACCCCATTTCGACGCCCCGCGCGTATAAGCAGTTTGGCGTGGGGTCGATCAGCCGCAGAGCCTTGCTGGCCAGCCTGGGAGCACTCCCGGCCCTCGCGCCGTTCTCGAAAGCCTGGGCCTTCGGCGAGTCGTCCCGCTTCATCCCCGCGGTCGTCAAACATGGGGGCAAATGGGACCTCCGCAGCTCGGGTCTGCGCCGGCTGGCGTGGGAACTCCAGCGCCGCACGTCGGTCGAGGTGCTGCTCGAGGCCCGCCCGCTGGGGCTCGATGACCCCCGGCTGTTCGAGCACCCCTTCCTCTATCTCTCCAGCGACGGCGACTTCCCGCCCTTCACGCAGGTCGAGGTCGAGAACCTCCGCCGGTACCTCACGTTCGGCGGCTTCCTCTTTGCCGACGCGAACGACGGCAGCGACGGCGCCGGCTTCGACGCCGCGATTCGCCGTGAGCTCGCGCGCGTGCTGCCCGCGACGCCGCTCGCGCCGCTCCCGTCGACGCACGTCATCTTCAAGTCGTTCTTCCTGCTCGACGCCGCGCCGGGCCGGTTCCTCAACAAGCCGAACCTCGACGCGTGCGTGCTCAACAAGCGCGCCGCGGTCGTCTATTCGCAGAACGACGTGCTCGGCGCGCTCAACCGCGACGAGTCCGGCACCTTCGAGTTCGAACCCGCGCCCGGTGGTTCGCGGCAGCGCGAGCTCGCCACGCGCCTGGCGGTCAACATCGCGATGTACGCGTTGTGCCTCGACTACAAGGACGACGCGGTGCACCTGCCGGTGATCATGAAGCGACGTCAATGAGCGCCGACGCGATCGACACGTGGAAGCTCGTCACGCTCTCGTCGCACGCGACGCCGGTGCTGGTCGCGCTTTCCATCGCGCTGGTGCTCGGCGTGGTGCTCGCGTGCTGGGGCGTGCGCGCCGAGACCAACGCGCGCCGCCGGTGGATCCTGTGGATCCTGCGTGTGCTCGCCGGCATCGCCGCGCTCTTCTTCCTGCTCGAGCCGGGCCTGCGTCGCCTGCAGGTCGCGCGCGTGAAGAACCGCGTCGCGGTGCTGGTCGATCGCTCGGCGTCGATGTCGTTCCCCGTCGAGCCCCGCGGCATCTCGCGCAACGAGGCCGTCGCCCGCGCGCTCGAGACGCTCGCCCCCGACATGGAGCGCCTGAAGGACCAGTACGCCTTCGAGACGTGGGCGTTCGATCCCGAGCTCGGCGCGACCACGCCCGAGGCGATGCGCGCCCAGCCGCCGCGCTCGAACCGCACCGACCTCTTCGCTGCGCTGCGCGCCATCAAGGCGGGTGAGAGCAGCGGCACGCGTCAGCTCGCCGGAGTGCTCGTGCTCAGCGACGGCGCCGACAACGCCGATCTCGCTTCGGGCTTGAGCGGCCGCCCGCGCCAGGTGCTCGAGCAGCTCGGCGTGCCCGTCTCCACCGTCGCGGTCGGCAAGGAGGGCCTCACGGACCTCTCCATCGACGCGGTGAAGGTCGATGACTTCGCCTTCGTGCGCAACTCCATCAGCGCCGAGGTCGAGCTCCACGGCCGCGGCTTCGCCGATCAAGCCGTGCAGGTCGTGCTGCGCAGGGAAGGGCAGGTGGTCGCCACGCGCACCGCGACGTTCACCAGCGACGACGAGACGCAGACCGTGAAGTTCACCTTCACGCCCGACCAGACCGGCCGCTTCGTCTACACCGTCTCGGTGCCCGTCTACCCAGACGAGGTCGTCACCGAGAACAACTCGCGCAGCTTCGCCCTCAAGGTGATCCGCGATCGCGTGCGCGTGCTGCTCGTCGCCGGCCGCCCGAGCTGGGACGAGCGCTACCTGCGCGGCGTGCTGCGGTCTGACGCGAACGTCGAGCTGATCAGCTTCTACATCTTGCGCAACGGCACCGACGACTCCGGCGTGCCGCCCGGCCTCGAAGGGCAAGAGCTCTCGCTGATTCCGTTCCCGCGCGAGGAGATCTTCCAGAAGAAGATCGACACCTTCGACGTGGTGATCGTCTTGAACTTCGGCCACGAAGATCAGGGCGTGTCGCTGGTCAGCTTCCGCCGCGACATCGAGCACTACGTGAACAACGGCGGCGCGTTCGCCTACCTCGGCGGCGATCGCTCCTTCGCCGAGGCGCAGAGCACGCTCAACCCGTTCGCCGACATCTTGCCGGTCACCACCTACGGCCCGGCGAACCTCGAGCCCTTCGTCGCCAAGCTCTCGCGCGCGGGCCTCGCTCACCCCATCACCGCGCTCGGCAGCGGCAACGTCAGCTCCGACCAGGCGTGGGAAGCGCTGCCGCCGATTCCCGGAATGAACCTCGTGCGCGCGCGGCCCGAAGCGACGGTGCTCCTCACGCACCCCACGCTGCAGGTCGACGGTCAGCCCGCGCCGCTGCTCACCATCTCGGAGCAGGGCCGTGGTCGCACCCTCGCGCTCGCCACCGACGCGAGCTGGCACTGGGCCTTCACCTCGCACGCGCGCGGTGCGCCGACGCGCAGCTACGAGCGCTTCTGGAGCAACGCCATTCGCTGGCTGGTGCGCGACCCCGATCTCACCAACCTGTCCGTCACCGCCGACCCCTCGACCGTCGAGCCTGGCAAGAGTGTCGGCGTGGTCGTCGTGGCGCGTCGCGCCGATTACCAGCCCGCGCCCGGCGCGAAGATCACCGTCGAGCTCACCGACGCCGACGACGGCAAGCTGCTCGCGCAAGTGACGGGAGAAGCCGGCCCCGACGGCACCGCGCGCCTCGAGTTCCCGCCGCCCGAGCCCGGCGCGTACAAGGTCACCGGCCGCGCCACGCTCGAAGACAAGCCGCTCGGAGAGGCCTCCGACGCCGTCGCCGTGCGCGCCGTGGGCCCTGAGCTCGCCGACGCCCGCGTGAATCGCTCGCTGCTCGAGTCGCTCGCGAAGGCCGCCGGCGGCAAGTACTTCGACTCCACCTCGTTCTCGTTGAGCGACGTGCCGCTGAAGGAGCCGCCGCTCGTCGAGGTCGGCCGCTCGAAAGATCAGCCGCTGTGGGACCGCTGGTACTGGCTCTCGGTGCTGGTCGTCATCGTCGGCCTCGAGTGGGCCGTGCGTCGCCGCTTCGGCTACATCTGATGCGCGCCCGCGCGCGGGTGGTTAGCAACGCGCGTGCTTCCGCCGGTCCCCGTCGAGCAGCCCGCCCAGCGCCGCTTCACCCGCGTCACCGTCGTGTTGCCGTGGGATCTCGACGCCTCGCTCTCGGCGTTCCCGAAGACGCCCGCTGACGGCCAGCTGCTCGTGCTCGAGAGCCGCGCGAAGGCGACCGCGCTCCCGTGGCATCGGCAGAAGCTCACGCTCGTCGTCAGCGCGCTGCGCCACTTCGTCGAAGAGCGCCGCGCCGCGGGCTTCCACGTCGAGCACCGCCTGGTCGATGACTACGCGAGCGGCGTCGAGCTCTTCGCCCGCCACGCTAAGCCCGCCTCGCTCCACGTCATGGAGCCGCGCGAGCACGCCATTCACCAGCGCTTCGTGAAGCTCGCCCGCCAGCTCCCGCTCGAGCTCCACGCTGACGGAGGGGAGGGCGGTCACTTCCTCCTCTCGCGCGCCGATTTCGCGGCGTGGGCGTCGACCCAGCGCGGCCAACTGCGCATGGATCGTTTCTACGCGTACCTCCGCACGAAGCTCGGGCTGTTGCTCGACAAGCACGGCAAGCCCGAGGGCGGCCGCTGGAGCTTCGACGCCGAGAACCGCGAGCACGCGCGCGGCGTGAAGCCACCGCCGATTCCGTTCTTCGCGCCCGACGCGATCACCGCGAGGGTGGCGCGCTGGGCGAACAAAGTCGCGCCGTGGGGCAGGGCGGATCCGTTCGGCTGGCCTGTCACCCGCGCGCAAGCCCGCACCTGGCTCGACGACTTCCTCGAGCATCGGCTCGCCGGCTTCGGCCAGTACGAAGACGCGATCCGCAGCGACGAGCGCTTCCTCTTCCACTCGCTGCTCTCGGTGCCGCTCAACCTCGGCCTGCTGCACCCTCGCGAGTTGGTCGACGGCGCCATCGCCCGCTACCGCGCGAAGAAGGCCTCCCTCGCGAGCGTCGAGGGCTTCGTGCGCCAGGTCATCGGCTGGCGCGAGTTCATTCGCGGCGTCTACTGGCACCTGATGCCCGGCCTGCGCGAGGCCAACCAGCTCGGCGCGACGCGGCCGCTGCCCGACTTCTTCTGGGAACCCGAGCGCACGGGCATGCAGTGCGTACGCGAGGCGGTCGAGTCGGTCCGCGACACCGGGTACACGCACCACATTCAGCGGCTGATGGTGCTCTGCAACTACGCCACGCTCGCTGGACTCGATCCGCGCGCGGTGTCGCACTGGTTCTGGGCCGCCTTCGTCGACGCGTACGAGTGGGTCGAGCTCCCGAACGTCGTCGGCATGGGCCTGTTCGGCACGGCGGCCTTCACCACCAAGCCGTACGTCGCCGCCGCCGCGTACGTGAAGCGCCAGTCCGGTCTCTCCGCAAAGGGCAGGGGACCGGCGGTGGCGAAGCACGAAGCGCCCTGCGCGCGCTGCCGCTTCGATCCCGACCAGCGCACGGGCCCCGATGCCTGCCCACTCAACGCGCTCTACTGGAACTTCCTCTCGACCCACCGAGAGCGCCTCGCGAAGAACGTGCGAATGCGCCAGCTGCTCGCGACGATCGATCGCTTCGGCCCCGCAACGATGCGCGAGATCGAAAAGACCGCGAAAGCCCACCTCGCCACCCTGAGGCCCCTCGATCCGCCCTGGCTCTTCCGAGAAGACGCGGGCTGAAAACTCCCTCTCCCCCGAGGGGGAGAGGGTCGGGGTGAGGGGAAACCAGATCTCAATCGATGGGAATGATCGGCGCGCGCGAAGCCCCAAAAGCCGGAGCCCACACTTCCTGAAACTCGCGTGACATCACATGCGCCGCAATCCGCTCGAACACCGCGCGCACCGACCCGAACCGAGCCCCCAGCGGAGTCACATTGGGCACGAGGTCGCGAGCATCGAAATCCCGAGCATGCGAGTCCCGCAGCAACCCCCGCGGCACCATCTCGGGAGCAAACCGCGAGTGCCGATACATCGTCACGCACCCATCCCGCTCAATCACATGCGCCGCCAACGGCAGCTCGTGCACGTTGAACACCAACTTGAGCCGCGACGAGTGCGGATCGAACTCCCCGCGCTGCCGGTGATCACCCCGCGGAATCAACCGCCGCTCGAGGTAACACCACGCATCCTTCCCCATCGGCTGTGGCCCGCGGTACCGCAAGAACGGCCGCAAGCACCGCTCATCGAACCGCACGCCTGCCCCAGCGAACTCCCGGAGCGCACCGACCTTCGAGGAAAAGTGCGCACCAAGCCCCGGGTCCTTCCCCGAGAGAAACCGCTTCACGCGCTTCGCCAGCACCTCGCGGTCATCATCGACGAGCAGCTCGTCGAACCGCGTCTTGAGCCCCGCGAAGCTCACGGGGACCAGCGCTGAAATCGGCACACCCCCGCGCGCCCGCCATTCCGCATCGAGCTGCGCCGCCGCATCGCCCGTCGGCCGCCACGACCGCTCCTCACCGCGCGACACCACCTCATCCTCGCCCGCGCCCGCGGTCCACACCGTGACGGAGGGCTCGACGCGCGTCCCCGCGAACGTCCCCCGTGCGAGCACCTCGACCGACCGCAGCGACATGCGCGACGACAACGCAGCCCGCACCGGCGCATGCGCGAACGCATCGAGCAACGTCGCGGGAGTCACGAACGCAAGCGCCCCCGCCCCCCGTCGCGCCAACCGCGTCGACGCGAGCAGCAGAAAGAACACGAAGTCATCGCGCAGACTCGTCCCGCGCTTCAGCTCCACGCCGTCGGGAAGCCACGAACACGCCCGCTCCCACGCCGCCTTGTCGCGCAGCAGCGGAGACGTGCCATTCCACGGCGGGTTGCCGACCCACAGCTCGAACGCGCCATCCGGCGGCGGCAACACCTCGTCCGTCAGCGCGTTGCCCACCACGATCTTCGCCTTCGGCAACCGGCCCCGACAGATCGCCGCCGACCGCGCATCGAGCTCGACGCCCACCACCTCGGCCCGTGGCCATCGCCGCGCCGCCGCCGTGAGAAACGCCCCCGCACCACACGCGGGATCGATGATCCGCACTCGCCCGCGCGCAGGCACGAAGGGCGCCACCCGCTCCAGCACCGCCTCCACCACCGCCGCCGGGGTGAAGAAGACCCCTCGCTCCGACCGTTGCTCTGGCGAGACGTGCGACGACAGCCCCTCTTCGTCGACCTCGATGAGCGTGGTAGAGCGGCGCGGTTCCATGACGGTGCGCCGCGTTCATCTCCTCATCAAGGGCCTCGTGCAAGGCGTGAGCTATCGCGCCAGCGCGCAGGACGAAGCCGTGCGCCTGGGCGTGAAGGGCTGGGTGCGCAACCTCCCCTCGGGCGACGTGGAATCGATCGCCGAAGCCCCGCCTGAGACGATCGAGCGCTTCATCACCTGGTGCCGGCGCGGCCCGGAAGAAGCCGAAGTCGAAGGCGTGACCGTCACCGAGGCGCCCGCCGCCGAACCCTTCCAGCGCTTCGAGGTCCGTCGATGAGCTTCGGTGGCCCGCACCTCATCGCCTCGCTCTCGTCGATGCTCGGCATCCGCGGCGGCATGAACATCTCCATTCACGCGCCGCCCGAAGGCTTCATGGAAGCGCTGTTGCCGCTCCCCGAGGGCGCCTCGCTGGTGCCCGACGCGAAGACCGGCCTCGACGTGCAGGTCGTCTTCACCCACAAGAAGACCGAGGTCGTCGAGCGCCTCAGCCACTGCACGCGCGGCATGGCGGTGATGGGCGCGATCTGGCTCGTCTTCCCGACCACCGCCGACTCCGGCCACGTTCCCACCGAAGACTTCGTGCGCCTCGCCGCCCTCGAGATGGGGCTCACCGACACCAAGAAGCTGATGCTCGATCCCGCGTGGACTGCCTTGAAACTCCAGTGGAAACCCCGCAACCCACGGGTCGAGCTGCCGTCGGCGCGCGCATAAAATCGTGGGATTTGGTTTCCGCGTCTGCGTGTTTCGTGGTTCACTGAGTCCCGACAACTCTTTTTGACGGGGTCCCGGTCGCCAAACGGCCGACAGCACGGGACAAAGTCGACTCCACCGCAGCACCCGCAGCCTGGGGTGGTGGGGTTCATCGCAGAACAAACCGGCGGGGGGTCTCTTTGGTCGACCTTCGCGGAGTGACACCACAGCGTGAGCTTCAGCGTGGCGCCGCCCCCTGCCTCGTGGTGCAGCGTTCGACTCGTGTGAGCTCTACGTCCCGTCCGTGGGGCCTGCGAGATCGCGCTGCGCAGCAAGGATTCGTCCATGAGCAGCGTTCTCGTCATCAACGCCGCGGGTCGGGAGACCCGTGTGGCGCTGGTCGAGCAGGGCCACATCGCTGAGTTCTATCTCGAGCGAAAAAAAGACAAGGGCATCGTCGGCAACATCTACAAGGGGCGCGTCACGCGCGTGCTCCCGGGCATGCAGGCCGCGTTCGTCGACATCGGCGAAGACAAGGCCGCCTTCCTCTACGTCGGCGACGTGCTCTTCGACCCTGAGGTGACGCGTCACCAGTTCGATCTCACCGAGGGCGAGAGCGACGAAGACGTGCCCGAAGTGCCCGAGGAGACCGACAGCTCGACCGAGGGCGTCGCGTCGTCTGACTCCGGCCTCGACGCCGCGCCCGCCGAGGGCATCGAGAGCTCGCCGAGCCCCGTGCCGTCGGTGCCGCCGCCGCCCGAGAACGAGAGCGCGCCGGCCCCCGAGCCCCTCGCCGCTGCCCCGGAGGCGTCCGCCGCCCCCGTTCCGAGCGGTGCCGAGGTCGTCGCGGCCGCCGTCGACCAGGCTGGCCAGCCGACCGGCGCTGACGTGGTCGCCGCCGCCGTGACCGCGCCGTCGGGTTCTGACGTGGTGACCGCCGCCGTCGACGCGAAGGGTGACGTCGCCGCCGTGACCGCGCCGGCCACCGAGGCCGATTCGCGCGAGGCGCAGCGCAGCCAGGCGCCGCGCGACGTGCGCTTCAAGGAAAAGGACAAGGATCGCGAGAAGCACCGCGACCGCGATCGCGAGAAGCACCGCAAGCCCGAGCAGCCGCGCAAGCAGCAGCGCATCGAAGACCTGCTCAAGGTCGGCCAGGAAGTGCTGGTGCAGGTGTCGAAGGATCCCATCGGCACCAAGGGCGCCCGCATCACCTCGCACATCTCGATCCCCGGCCGGCACCTGGTGTTCATGCCGACCGTCGATCACGTCGGCATCAGCCGCCGCATCGGCAACGAGAAGGAACGCCGCCGCCTGCGCGACACCGTCGAGCGCCTCCGCCCGCCCGGGACCGGCTTCATCGTGCGCACCGTCGCCGAGAACGTGCCGCAGGAAAAGCTCGAGGCCGACATCCGCTTCCTCATCGAGGTGTGGAACGAGACGGTCCGCAAGAGCGAGAAGATCCACCGCGCGGGGCTGATGCACCCCGACCTCGATCTCATCTTGCGCGCCACGCGCGACCTCTTCGCCAACGACATCGAGCGCCTCGTCATCGACGACCGCGAGGAGTTCGAGCGCGTGCAGCGCTTCGTCGAGGCGCAAGACCCGGCGCTCAAGGAACGCGTCGTGCTGCACGAGGGTGAAGAGCCCATCTTCGACGCCTACGGCATCGAGGAAGAGATCAAGCGCGCCACCGCTCGCAAGGTCTGGCTGCGCTCGGGCGGCTACTTGATCGTCGACCAGGCCGAAGCGTTGACCGCGATCGACGTCAACTCCGGCCGCTACGTCGGCAAGAAGAACCTCGAAGACACGATCGTGAAGATCAACACCGAGGCCGCGAAGGAGATCGTCTACCAGCTCCGGCTGCGGAACATCGGCGGCATCATCATCTGCGACTTCATCGACATGGAGAAGCAGCAGAACCGCGACAAGGTCTTCAAGGCGCTCCACGAGGCGCTCGGCCGCGACAAGGCCAAGACCAACGTGCTGCGCATCAGCGAGCTCGGCCTCGTCGAGATGACCCGCAAGCGCGTGCGCGAGTCGATCGGCCGCGTGCTCCACGAGAACTGCGGCTACTGCGCCGGCCAGGGCTACGTGAAGACCGCCACCACCGTGGCGTACGAGATCTTCCGCGAGCTGCGCCGCTCGGGCGGCGTCTACAAGGACCCCACGCTCGTCGTGCAGGCCCAGACCGAGGTCGCCAACGTGCTGCAGGGCGAGGAGCGCGAAGAGCTGCGCCACCTGATGGACCGCTTCAACAAGTCGATCCAGGTCAAGCCGCGCAGCGACTTCCACCGCGAGCAGTACGACATCTACGCACGGCCTGTCTCAGGCGTGGAGATCAAGATCGCGGCGACCACCGTCGAGCACGACCCCGCGACCTACACGAACTCGCGCAAGCCTGGCAGCAACGAGGCCCGCTTCGATCGCAACGAGCGTGGTGGTGGTGAGCGCGGCGGCGGCGGCGGTGAACGCGGCGAACGTGGCGAACGCGGTGAGCGGGGCGATCGCGGCGGTGGCGGCGGTGGTGGCGGCGGAAACCGCGATCGTGACCGCGGCCGCAACCGCGACCGGAATCGTGATCGCGGCGGTGGTGGCGGTGGTGGCGGTGGCGGCGGCGGTGGTGGTGGTGGTGAGCGTCGTGAGAACCGCGGCGGCAACGGCAACGGGAACGGCGGCGGCGGCAACGGTGGCAATGGTCCGCGTCCGTCTGCGCCTCCCCAGCAGCCCGCGCCGACGGGCACCAGCCAGGAGTGAGCTCACATGACGGGAACGGTCGATCGCCGCATCGAAGCCCGACGGTCCATCAACCACGAGTTCTCGTCGGTCGAGCAGTTCATCAGCGAGTACGTGATCAACATGAGTCGCAGCGGGGTGTTCATCAAGTCCGATGACCCGCTGCCGATCGGCACGCACGTGAACCTCAAGTTCACGGTGATCCTCGACGACCTGGAGACCATCGAAGGCATCGGCGAGGTGGTGCGCGTGGTGCACCCCGACACGCCCGGTCAGACGCCCGGCATGGGCGTGGTCTTCGTCGAGCTGACGCAGATCTCGAAGGACTTGATCGAGCGGATCCTGGTCCGCCGCTGACGCCGATGGCCCGCAAGCGAGAAGTGATCAGCTTGTGGGGCAAACGGGCGGTGGCGCTGTGGCGCCTGATCGTCGCCGTCTTCCTCGGTTACCGCGGTGAGTACCTCGCGCTGCGCGCCGGCAACCTCACCTTCATCACCATCACCTCGCTGGTGCCGATGGTGGCGGTGATCTTCTCGCTGCTGCACGCGTTCAACGCGAAGCGCATCGACCCGCTGATCCTCAAGTTCTTCGAAGACATCTTGTCGCCCGGCGGCCGCGCGCAATCGGAGCAGACGATTCGCACCTTCCTCTCGGCCGCCAACTCGCGCACCGCCGGCAGCCTCTCGTTCATCATCGTGCTGGTCAGCGCGGGCTTGATGCTTCGCCACCTCGACGCGTCGCTCAACGACATCTGGCGCGTTCGACGCCCGCGCAACATCCTGGTGAGCATCGGCCTCTACGCGGGCGTGCTCTTCATCGGGCCGCTCCTGCTCGTCATCTCGCTGCTCGGCAGCGAGGGGCTCAAGCAGTTCCTCGGTTGGCTCGAGTTCCCCTTCTCGACGCAGGCGTACTTCATCGGCTCGGTCATCGCGGCCGTCGCGGTCTTCACCTCGATCTACAAGTTCGCGCCGCACGCACCCGTGCCGTGGAAGTCGGCCTTCACGGGCGGCGCGGTCGCCGGCATCGCGTGGGAAATCGCGCGCCACGCCTACGGCGGCATCGCGAGCCTCTTCTTCAGCGCCAACAAGGTCTACGGCTCGATGGGCATCGCGCCGCTGTTCCTGATGTGGATCTACGTCGGCTGGTACATCGTGCTGTCCGGCGCGCGCCTCGCGTACGCGGTCGAGCACGCCGACTTCCACGACGAGTTCCGCGACCTGCTCGAGCACCCTCGCAGCAACGAGCTCATCGCCTCACGCGTCGCCGAAGAGGTCGCGCGCGCCGCCATCGACGGCACGCCGCCACCCAACTCGAAGGCGCTCGCCGAGCGGCTCAAGCTCCCGGAGCAGCGCGTGAAGGAAATGGTGCAGCTGCTGGTCACCAACAAGCTGCTGGTCGACGACGACAAGGGCTGCCTCAAGCCGGCGCGCGACGTCGCGACGCTCACCCTGGCCGACATCTCCGCTGC
Organism: Myxococcaceae bacterium; assembly: GCA_046351675.1. Lineage (GTDB taxonomy): Bacteria > Myxococcota > Myxococcia > Myxococcales > Myxococcaceae > Archangium_A. Next base: position 794,098 of record JAXLYB010000001.1, on the reverse strand, counting down.
GGTCGGAGGCACCGCGCACGTGCGCTTGCGCGACCCCGAGAACAGCTCCCGCCGCTTCGAGGCGGTCGCCCGGCTCTTTTCGTCGGCCGACGAGACAACCATCGAGAAACTCAAGGCAATTTCGTGGGCCGACCTCGCCTCCAGCACCGCTGACAAGAGCGAAAAAGCGTAGGTTTCTTGCTGGGTTGAGTTGGGCTCGGTAGGCTTTCTGCATTTCCGCAGTGATTGTGCGCAGTTGTTCGGCGCTGTGTGGTTGGTCAATCACGCAGTCATATGGACAGGGGAACGCAGGTGCTCAAGTCGGATCTGGTCAACATTCTGGTGGCGAAGAAGGGCATCACCCAGAAGCAGGCCGAAGCCACGATTGAGATGATCTTCGGCGCGATGAAGGACGCACTCGTCGCCGGTGAAAACATCGAGATTCGCGGCCTCGGGGCCTTCCACGTCAAGCACTACGGCGCCTACCAGGGCCGCAACCCGAAGACCGGCGAGCCCATCGCCGTGCGCTCCAAGCGTGGCCTGCTGTTCCGCGCCGGCAAGGAGCTGAAGGACCGCGTCAACCGCCCGGGTCCCGACGGCAAGGTGCCGCCGCTCAACCCCGGTCAGGGCTGAACGGCAGCACTCGCTTCGTCACGGGGCGGCCGCCACCAGGCGCCCCACTGGCCGCACCTGCAGTTCCGGGTCGAGCTCGTTGAAGGTCAGCACCGCGACCTCCGGGAAGGCCCCCTCGATCAACTTCCGCAGCAGGCGCCGCACGTCCGGCGAGGCGAGCAGCACGCCCTTGCCCTGGCGCGCCACGCGCTTCATGCCCTCGAGAATCGCGCCCGCATCGGCCGGGTCGAGCGCCGCGCCACCCTGGCGCAGCTTCTCTTCGATCGCCGGGTCGACGAGCCACGCGAACAGCGGGCCGTGGTGCGCGAACTGGTGGCTGATCTGCCGCGAGAGTGCCGCGCGGCACCGTTCGGCCAACGCGACCGCGTCACCCTCGGTGGTCGGCGACACCAGCGCGTCGAGAATCGCGCGGAGGTTGCGAATGCTCACCTGCTCCTGCAGCAGCTTGCGCAGCACGTCGGTCAGCAGCGGCAGCGGCACCTTCTGCAGCGCTTCCTTCACCAACGCGGGCGCCTGCGTCTCGAGCGTGGCAACCGAGGCCGAGACCTCCTGCACGCCGAGGAAGTGCGCGGCGCGCTTGCGCAGCAACACGGTGAGGTGATCCACCAACAGCTCGCGGGTGGTGCGTGACGCGAAGCCCTTGGCCTGCAGCACCTCGCGCTCGCACGTGACCTGGCTCAGCGAGCGGCCGAGCACGTCCTGCGCGGCGGTGCTCTCGACGCCCGCGGCCTTGAGCTCCGCGGCGGTCTGCAACGCGAAGAGCTCGCCCTCGGGCAGCTGGCCACGGCCAGCCGGCACCTCGTCGACCGAGAGCGCGTAGTGACGTGAGGGCAACGGCGCGCCGGTGCGCACGCGGAAGGCCGGCACGCGCACGCCCAGCTCGTGGAAGAGCCGCTCGCGCACCGCGTTGAGGTCGACGTGCACGAAGGCCTGGTCCTCTTCTTCGACCAGCGTGGTCAGCTCGGCCGACAGGTCGAGCACCAGCGGCGTCACCGCCTGCACCTGTTCCTCCAGGCGCGGGGCCTGCGCGGGGGCGACCTTGTCTTCGGTCTTCTTCGCCTTCTTCGGCGCTTCGCTCGCAGGCTTCGCGGCCAGCCGCTTGAGGCCCAGGCCGACCAGCACCGCGAGCGCGGCGATGGAGAGGAAGGTGAGGTGCGGCATGCCCGGCATCAGCGCGAACGCCACGCACAGCCCGGCCACCACGAAGAGCGCCTTGTACTGGCCGAAGAACTGCGCGCCGATGTCGGTGCCCAGCGAGTCGTCTTCCTTCTCCGACGCGACGCGCGTGACGACGATGCCGGCGGCGACCGCGATGGCGAGCGAGGGGATCTGCGAGACCAGGCCGTCACCGATGGCGATCAACGCGTAGGTCGAGGCCGCCTCGCTCGCGCTCATGCCGTTCTGCAACACGCCGATCACGATGCCGCCCAGCAGGTTGATGAAGGTGATGACCAGGCCGGCGATGACGTCGCCCTTCACGAACTTCATCGCGCCGTCCATCGAGCCGAAGAGCTGCGACTCGCGTTCCAGCGCCCGGCGACGGGCGCGCGCCTGGTCCTGGGTGATGGCGCCGGCGCGCAGGTCGGCGTCGATGCTCATCTGCTTGCCCGGCATCGCGTCGAGCGTGAAGCGCGCGCTGACCTCGGCGACGCGCTCGGCGCCCTTGGTCACGACGAGGAACTGCACCAGCGTGAGGATCGCGAAGATGACCGCGCCCACCACGTAGTCGCCGCGCACGACGAACTCGCCGAACGCCTGGATGATCTCGCCCGCGTGGCCCTCGCTGAGCGCCAGCCGCGTCGAGCTGACGTTCATCGCCAACCGGAAGAGCGTGGTGATGAGCAGCAGCGTCGGGAAGCTCGCGACCTTGAGCGCGTCCTTCGCGTAGAGCGCGGCGACGAGCAGCGAGAGGGCCGCAGCGAGGTTGATCGCCAGCCCGACGTCGAGCGCCCACTCGGGCAGCGGCACGATCAACGCGCCGATGATCATCGCCATCACGATCGCGAGCACCACGTCCGACGACGACCGCGCGCGCGCCAACGCCTTCTCGACCCAACCGAGCACCTGGTTCACGGCGTGCCTCCGTTCTTCTGCGCTTCGCTCTCCTCGAGCGCGACCTTCAGGATGGCGGCGGCGGCCTGGTACAGCTCTTCGGGCACCTCTTCGCCGACGTCGTAGTGAATGAGCGTCCGCGCGAGCGGGATGTCACGGACGATGGGAATGCCTGCGGCAGCGGCCTCTTGACGGATCTTCAACGCGTCCTCCTCCTGGCCTCGGGCCACGATGTAGGGCGCATCGCACTCGCGCTCGTCGTACCGGAGCGCGATGGCGATGTGCGTGGGGTTCACGACGACGGCGGTGGCCTTCTGCACTCCGCGTGCGGTGCCACCGTTGGCGAGCTGCTTGTGGAGCTGCTTGCGCTTGCTCTTGTGCTTCGGGTCGCCTTCCGAGTTCTTGTGCTCCTGCTTCACTTCTTCGTGCGACATCATCAGGTCCTTCACGTGGCGGTGCCGCGCGAGCGCCCAGTCGGCGACGCCGAGCGCGAGCAGCAACACCGCGGCCTTCATCACCAGCGGCGTCAGCAGTGAGAGCAGCGCGACGAAACCCGCGGCGCCGTCGTGCTGCCAGGCAGCGAAGGCCTGCGGCGCGAGCGACGACAACCCGTTCCAGAAGAACGCGACGACCAGCGCAGCGATCGCCAGGCCCTTGAGGGTGTCGATGAGCTGACGCTCCGAGAAGAGCTTCTTGAAGCCGGCGATGGCGTCGAGGCGTTCCCACTTCGGCGCGACGGCGTCGGTCTGGACGCGAAGGCCACTCTGCGCGGCGCTCACCAGGGCGGCGGCGAGCAGCACGGCCGCGAGGGTGGGCAACGACAGCTCAGCGAGCAGTTTGGCCGAGTCCATCAGCGCCGCGGTCGGCGTCGTCGAGGCGCCGCCGTTGCTCAGCATCGAGATGGTCCACGCGCGCAGGCGGGCGTGGGTGGTGGGCGCAAACGCGAGCGTCGCGGCGAGCCCCGAGACGGTGACGACCGCCGAGCTCAGCACCTTGCTCCGCGGGATCTGGCCCTTCTTGCGCGCGTCGTCGAGCTTGCGCTGGGTGGGCTGGTGGGTCTTCTCGCTCATGGGCAGACCCGGGCATGAGCAGGCCGCCGGCCAGTCTGATGGTCAGTAAAATCAACCAGTTATGTGTCTGCGTGGTCCGCGCAAGCGGTCAGCGTCCGGCCGCGAGCTGGCCCAGGTCGTTCATCAAGTCGGCGTGGTGGAGGGCGAGGTCCTGCAGGCGCGAGGCGAGCACCGCCACCCCGAGCCACACCATCGCCCCGCCCGCGAGGATGCGAACGGGCGCGCCGTTCTCCTTCAGGTTCAGGCTGCCGGCGCCGCGGGAGGCGAGGCCGAGGCCCAGGTCGATGGCCAGCGCAAGCGCCGCGACGGGGGCGCCGATCGCGAAGCCCGTGGCGAACGCCTCGCCGACGATGCGCACCAGCTCGAGCGCGAGTGCTTCGGTCTGCTGGAACTGGCCGAGCCCGACCAGCGCGTAGCTGCGCGTGAGCGCGCCGATCATCGCCGGCCACACGAAGCCCACGCAGCCGAGCGCGAGGAGCAGGTGGTACAGGCCGTCACCCGTCGCCGATTCCTTCGTGCCCGCCATCGGCAGCGCGGCCTCGGCAGAAGACCCGCGGAAGAGATCGATGAAGCGGCCGCCCATGCGCGCGATGTCGAAGGGCAGCGCCGCGATGAGGCCGAGCGAGAGACCGAAGACGAGCTCCCGGCCGACGAGCGCGAGCAGGTCGGGCGTGGTGGTGACGAGGGGCACCGCGATGCCCGCAGCCGAGTGGAGGAAGCACGCCAGCGCGAGCACGGTGCCGAGCTTCACGTGCGTCGGGGCGTGGCTGCCGCCGAAGAGCGGACAGAGGAACGCGACAGGCACGAGCCGCGCGGAGATCACCGCCACGCTCGTGAGGTGCGGGCGCAGCGCGTCCACCGCCAGCGCGAGCGCCTCGGCGTTCACAGCGACACCGAGGGAATGGTGAGCATCAGCTGCGTCGAGAAGCGCGTCAGCTGATCGCCGATCCACGGGCCCGCGATGACCAGGGAGAGCACCGCCGCGCACAGCTTCGGCACCACCGAGAGCGTCGATTCCTGCAGCTGCGTCGTCGCCTGGAAGACGCTCATCAAGAAGCCCACCAGCAGCGACGCGAGGATCGGCGGGGCGGAGGCGAACACCATCAACAGCAGCGCTTCACGCATCAGGCCGAGGAGGAGCGAGGTGTCCATGGCGTCACCGGTACCCGAGCAGCAGCCCGCGGGAGAGCAGCGCCCACCCGTCGACCGCCACGAAGAGGAGGATCTTGAACGGCAGGCTCACCTGGCTGGGGCTGAGCGTCTGCATGCCCAGCGCGAGGAGGACGTTCGCGGTGAGCATGTCGAGCACCAGGAACGGGAGGAAGAGGAGGAAGCCGATGATGAAGGCTTCTTTCAGCTCGGTGATGACGAAGGCCGGCACGATGACCGAGAGGTCTTCTTCGCTGACGCGATCGCTCTCGTCTGCGGGGCGGAGTTCGCGGGCGAGGTCGACGAAGCGCGCACGCTCATCGGGGCTGCCGTGCTTCACGAGGAAGTCTCGCAGCGGCAACACCACCGCGGCGCCCTGGCTCATCAGCGTCGGGCTGTCGACGTTCGCCCAGCTGTGCGTCTTGCCCGCGTCCCACATCTTCTCGACGGTGGGCGTCATCACCGTCACCGAGAGGATCGCGGCGAGGCCGGTGATGACCATCGTCGGCGGCGCCTGCTGCGTGCCGAGCGCCGAGCGCACGATGGAGAGCACCACCACGATCTTCGAGAAGCTGGTGAGCATCATGATCGCGAACGGCAGCACCGCCATCGCGGCCAACAGGCCCATCATCTGCAGCTGGTTGCTGGCGAAGCCGTCGGGGAGCTCGGCGGCGCGGGCGGCGGGGTGAACGGCGAGGACGAGGTCGGCGGGGTTCATGGGCGTGGGCGATTCAGGAGGGGAGTTCGGCTTCGGCGGAGGGGGCGGGGGCGGGGCGAGGCGTGACGCGGGCGGGGCGGCGGGCGGGGCGAACGCGCGCGAAGCCGTCGCCGTGCACGATGAGGTACGGCTTGCCGTCGACCTCGACGAGCGCGACGCCGGTGCGCGGCGAGAGGCCGACGCGCTGAACGACCTGCAGCCGCGGCGCCGCCTTGAACTTCGAGCCGGGGCGGTTGGTGTGCAGCCACCACGCGAGGCCGGCGAGCGCGGCGATCGCGAGCAGGCCGCGCGCGATGGTGGCCGCGTTCGCGCCCTGGAGGCTCGCGACCAGGGGCAGGGCGAGCGCGAGGGCCGCGGCGAGGAACAGCTTGTGGCGCACGGTGAGCGTCATGGCGTCACCAGAGCTCGACGAGCCGCGCGCCGATCTCGCCCTCGACCTCGACGAGCTCGGCCTTGCCGATGGTCTTGTCGCCGATGCGGAGCACGACGTGCTGCGCGGCGTTGATGTGGAGCGGGATGACCGTGCCCTGGCGCAGGCCGCCGAGCTGGTGCAACGGCACGCGCACGCGGGTCAGCTCGATCTCGATCTCGACGGGGACGGTGGGGTCGGTGAGGGACGACATGGTGATCTCCTGGGTGGTGCGCCCGAGGGCGCGGGTGAGGGTGAAGCCGCTGCTGGCGAAGGTGCCGCTGAGCTCGAAGGTCGAGGTGACGAGGCGGCCCGGGCCCGTGAGCCCCTGCGCGCCGTACGAGACACCCGCGAACACGACGACGTCGCCGACGTTCAGGTTGCGCGCCTCGTTGGGGGCGAGCTGCGCCGAACCGAGGAAGCAGCTGGCGGCCAGTGTCGCCGCGCCGATGCGCGCGTCGAGCGCCGGAGTCTCGGCCGGCATCGAGTCGAACTTCGACTGGAGCCACTGCGCGGGCACCAGCACGCGCGCCACCGAGCGGACCTTGCCCAGCTCGAGCTGCACCTGGACGCCCACGTGGCGGCGGCGGGCGTCGAGCTGGTTCAGCACGTCGCCGCGCTCCAGGGTGAGCCCGAGGAGGCGAGGGGTGATGCCGGCGAAGGCGCTCTCACCGCGCAGCTCGGCGAGGGTCGACAGCACCACCCACGAGAGCGCGGCTTCTTCGATGTTCGACAGGCGCGAGGGGAGACCGGCGGGCTCGTTGGAGCCGGTGATCTGAGAGAGCACCGCGCCGACGCCCAGCGCGTCGAGCTCGACGACCACCAGCGCGTCGCCCAGCTCGAGCGTCACGAAGAGCGACCGGGCCGCGAGGTGGCTGAACGGGTGCAGCGTGGTCGGCAGCAGCGTGGCGCTGCACTTGAGCTCGCACTTGAGCTGGCCGCCGATGCGGGTCGCAATGCGCTGCGCGGCGGCGGCCATCGCGCTGGTCACGCCCGGCCGGGAGCCGACCGCGAGGTGCGCGCGGGTCAGCTTCTGGGGCGGGTGCAGCTTCACGCGCGTGTAGAAGGGCTGGCGCACTTCGGCCGCTCGGGGCAGCGGGTTCGATTCGGTCACCTGCGTCGTCGCGTCGTGCATGGACGGGTGTTGTTCAGGGGGCGTTCCAGTGGGTCGGCCTGTGAAATCAATGGGTTGGCCGCGGTGGCCGTCCGTGCGACGAAACCAGCGGCCACCGCCGGCAACGTCACACGCACGGGCTCATGGACGGCTCGATGCGCGTGACGAAACCAGCGCCTGGCGCCGGGAACGTCACGCGCATCGAAGGCTCCATGAGTGTGACGAAGCCCGCGCGTGGCGCCGGGAACGTCACGCGCATCGAAGGCTCCATGAGTGTGACGAAACCAGCGCGTGGGGCCGGGAACGTCACGCGCATCGACGGCTCCATGAGTGTGACGAAGCCCGCGCGTGGGCCAGGAACGTCACGCGCACCGACGGATCCGTCAGGGTGACGTCGCCAGCGCTTGGCGCCGGGAACGTCACACGCATCGGCGGCTTCGTATTCCCCTCACCCCGACCCTCTCCCCAGGGGAGAGGGGGCGAGTTCAGCGCATGGCTTCTCGAACCAGTCGGGCCGCGATCGCGCGCGTCGCCTCGCTGAACTGCGCCGACGGCGCTGAGAACTGCGGGTAGTGGCGCCGCACGGCCGGCGGGAGGTGCGCGACGATCGCCGCGCGCAGATCACCCGTTGCCGAGAGCACCAGCTGCTTGAGCCGCTCCGGCGCGTCGGGGCGCACGCCGAACTCGTGCGCCAGGCGGGCCTGCCGCCGGGCCGAGTCCCATTCGGCGAGTTCCTTCGCGCAGCCTCGCGCTCTCATCTCGAGCTTCGGGGCGAGCCCGGCGAACAGCTTGTCGGCTTCGTTCTTGTGCAGGGCGGCGATGAAGAGCGCGAGCCGCTCGGGGTACCCCATCACCTTCGACGCGGTTGCGCGGGCGCGGTCGATCTTCGTACGCATCTCACGCCACCTTTCGCTGCAGCTGCGGGTTGATCGTCGGGCGCGGGGTCGCCAACGACGGGGACGAGCCCGTGGCCAACGGCGGCGACACGGCGAGGGCCGGCGCGGTGCTCACCGCCGCCGCGGGCTTGCGCTTGAGCCGCCACGCGAGCACCACGAGCACGAACGCGAGCGCGCTCACGGCCGCGCCGAGCACGACGGCCAACGGACGGAACACGTCGGGCTTCGTCACCGGCGCGGCGGCGGTGGGGAGCGTCACCGGGTCGATCACCAGCACCACGTCATCGCTCTTCAGCCCATCGACGGCTGCCGCGACGAGCGCTCTGACCTCCGCGCGCTGCATCTGCATGCGCTCCAGCGCGTCGGGCTGCACGCGCAGCAGCACCGACGCCTTCGACGCGACCGCCGGCTGGCCGGGGCGGGGCGGGGCCGGTACCACCAGCTCGACTGCCGCCGAGGCGACGCCATCCATCGTCTCCAGCGATTCCTCGATGTCGCCTTCCTGCGCCTCGAGCTGGCGCAGCCGCTCGGCCTGCGGCGTGTCGATGAGCCCGGTCGACTGCGCGAGCGCCTGGGTCTTGAGGCGCTGCGGCCGCGGCAGCTTCAGCTCGGTCAGCACGCGCATCGCCTCGGTCGCCTCGGCGTCGTCGAGCTCGATCGACCAGGTCGGCTTCTTGCCCTTCTCGGGCACCTTCTTCGCGCTGAAGCCGCGCGCGACGAGCACGGACACGATCTCGTTCGCGTCGCGCTCCTCGAGCCCGTGCTGGATCTGGGTGGCGCACGCGCTGAGGCACAGCGCGAGGACGGCAACGGCGAGGCGGGGCAGGGTCTTCATGGGCATCACACCTGGGTCTGGAGGACTTGTTTGACGCCGCCCGTCGCCTTCTCGACGACCTTGCCGGCCAGGTCGAGTTCCTGCGACGCGCGGTACACGTGGGTTTGCAGCGAGAGCAGCTCGGCGGGGCTGAACGACTTCCCCGACTCGGCGAGCTGGAGGATCTTTTCCATGCGGGCCTGCGCCTGGTTCACCTGGTCGAGCACGCGGGTCGCGCTGACCGGCGTCGACTGCGTGACCGGTGCGCCTGCCTCGACGCGGCATTTGCCGGCCTGGGCCTGCTGCACCGACTTCGCCTCGGTGGCAGGCCCGTTCTTCACCGGAATTGGCGCGCCTTCGGGGCGGGACGGCACCTGCCCCTTCAGCACCTTGCCGAAGCTCTCACCTTGCTGTGCGGAACCGGCGCCAGAGAGCGTGGCGGCGCTGGCGGCCCCGAGTGGGTTGATCGCCATGGCCGTTACCGGATGTTGTTGATCGCCGACTTGGCCGAGTCGTGCCGCACCTTCAGCACGTTGGTGAGCGTGTTGTACTCGCGGCTTTCCTGCTGCATTTGCATCTGCACCAGCATCGAGCGGTCGGCCTCGGCCCGCATCTGGCTGATCATGCCGCTCATCTCCTGGGGCACGCCGTTGGGCGAGCTCGCGAGCGTCTGCGCCGTCGCGCTGAGGCCCGGCGCGGTGGCGTTGGTGTTGATCGACGCGACTCCGCTCGCCGCCGAGAGGCCCTGCGCCGTGCCCTGGCCCGCGCCGGCCAGCGCGGTGACCGAGCTGACGGCGGTGCTGATGATGCCGGAACCGGCGACGTTGCCGAGGAAGGCGGTGCCAGCCTGCACCGCGGTCTGCAGCGTGTTCTTGAGCACGTTGCCGAACTCGTTGTGCGGGGTCTGGCGGGCGACGGTCGGCGTCATCGAGATGCGGTTGGCGGTGTCCATGGTGGCCTCTGGTGACTGCGGGTGGTGACCGCCCACTGTCCACGCGGCGTGCCGGACCGAAGTGCGCGAAAAGACGCGCCGCCTGCCTTCCCACGGTCGCTCGCCGCCTGAGACGGCCATCTCACTCACGAGACGCGCGAAGGGTCGAAGCGCGCGAAACGTGGTGCGGGAAGCGGTGGAACGGCGCGTGCGAGCAGAGCGCCCCGTCGCACTCACCCTTTCATCAGCGGAGTTCACCATGCCGGGTCGCATCGAAGGTCAGTCGGACGTGTCGCAGTTCCAGCAGCTCGAGTCGGCGCAGCCGTCGGACGTGAAGGAGGCGCAGCAGGCGGCGCCCACGGTGCAGGTCAACCGCGCGGAGCAGGCGAAGCAGGACGAGATCACCTACGCGCAGGGCAACCCGCTCGCCAACGGTCGCATTCGTGACGCGATCGCGAACATCCCCACGCCGGGCTCGATGGAGATCGAGGGCCTCGCGCTCGTTCAGTTGAACGGTGCGCGGGTGAAGGTGACCATCGACCGCGACGAGTCGGGCGAGTTCACGGTGAAGACGTCGGGCGGGGTCCAGGGGGGCTTCCACCTGTTCGGTGAAGCGGAGGCGGGCGTCGACGGCGCGATGACGTGGAAGCAGCGCACGCCGGAAGGGGTCGCGGACCTCGTGACCAGTCTCGGCGCGATCAACCTCCCGCTCGTCGATGGCATCGCGACGCGGCGCGTGGCGCAGCTGTCGGAAGAGGGGCTCCGCTCGTTCTCGATCGGCGGGCATGGCACGACCGGGTTGCGCACCGAGCTGCCGGCGGTCCTCGGCGAAGGTGTCGTCGGCGGGCGCGTCAACGTGACGATCGATCTCGACCGCCGCGCGTTGATCGTCGACCAGTCGATCAGCGGTGAGCTGGTGGCGCGCGGGGGCGCGATCTTCGGCGCCGCGAATCTCGGCGGCGAGGTGCGCGGCACCGTGCGGTCCGAGATCCAGCTCCCGCCCGACGTGCTCGAGCGCGTGAAGAGCGGCGAACTCTCCGTGAAGGACGCCATCCTCGGCGCGCACCAGAACGTGTCCCTGGTGCTCGAGGCCGAGGGGCAGGGCCAGTTCACCTCGGTCATCACGCCCTTCACCGCGTCCGAGCAGCACAAGACGGAGCAGCGCGAGTTCGAGGCGGTCATCGACCTGAACAAGGCGGTGCAGCGGTTGTCGTCGAAGGAAGTCACCGCGGCGCTCCAGAGCGGCGCGTTCGAGAAGCTCGGCGACTGCATCGAGGCGAAGGTCACCTCGAAGCACTCCACCAACACCATGGGCTACGAGCTGCAGTACGCGATCGGCGAGGCGCGCGCGATGGCGGTGCAGTTCAAGAAGGTCGTCACGCCGCTCATCGGCGAGGGCTCGGGCGAGTCGATGCACCACCAGCTCGAGGCGCAGCGCCTGCAGAGCGCGGTCGCCCGCTGACGCTCACTTCGACGAGGGGTCGAAGAACTCGATCAACTGGTCGCGCTTGTGGTGGGCATCTTCCATCGCGAGCGCGACCAGGTCCTTCGCGTAGTCGGCGTCGAAGAGCAGGTAGCTGCCCAGCTCGGCCTGGGTGAAGAGGTTGGACCCCGAGAGGCGGTGCAGCAGCCGGGTCGGGAGCGCCTCGTCGGATTCCTGCTTCGCGCGCTTCTCGAGGTGGGGGCGGGCGATTTCGGCCAGGTCGCGCGAGGGCCGCACCACGAGATCGCGCACCACACGGTACCCCTGGCCGCGGATCTCGCCGAGCGTCTCGTTGAGGCGGTGGATGAAGTCGTCGCCGTAGCTGCGCCGGCCGCTCTCGAGCATCTCGTTGAGGCGCCGGAGCCGATCGAGGTCGTACTCGGTGCGATCGACCATCAGCGCGTTGAGCACCTTGCCGATGACCTGCGGCGTGGTGGGCATCGACTGGAGCTTGGGCGGATCGACGTCGGCCTTCGGGCGGTGCCGCAGCGAGAGCAAGAGCACGCGGTCGGCCCCGAGGCGCAGCGCGGGTGACAGCGGCGTGTTCTGTCGCACGAAGCCGTCGCAGTAGTACTCATCACCGACGCGCGCCGAGCGGAAGAGCAGGGGAATCGCGGCGCTCGCCAGCGCGTGCTCGGGCCCCAGCACGACCTCGATGGGCTGCTGGTACGGGTCGCGGCTCCAGCGCGGCAGCCCGCTTTCCTTGCGCTGAATGAAGATGACCGTCTTGCCATCGCGAATGCGCGTCGCGCTGACCGACACCGCCGAGCACAGCCCGCGCGCGAGGTTGGCGGCGATGCGGGGCCAGTCGATGGCGTGCCGCACGATGTGCTCGATGGGCTCGGGGTGAAAGAGATCGTAGAGGCGCCAGCCCTCGGGGCGCTCGTTGGCTCGCGTGGCGCGCCAGATCTTGCGGCTCACCGAGTAGAGCGACTCGCCCTCGACGCGGAAGACCTTCTCGAGCGTGAGGCCCGTCCACAGCGACTCGAGCGCGCGGCCCTGCTGATCGGGAATGTGCATCGTCGCGGCGAGGAAGCAGCTGGTGCTCGCCCCGACCGACGTGCCCGAGAGCACGTCGAAGCGCACGTTGGCGCGCGCGGACGCGGGCAGCTCTTCGCGCAGGTAGCGAATGACGCCGGCCTCGTACGCCCCGCGCGCGCCGCCACCCGAACAGACCAACCCGATGCGTGGTTTTTGCGTCATCGCCAGTTCTCTTCGCAGTCCATCACACGCGCGCGCTCGGCCGAAAAGTTGCGGGCGCTACACCGTGATCAACACTGATCGCACCCTGTAGCGAACGACAAAGGAACGCCGAAATGATCACCCTGACCGCGCAGTCTGCTCTCCCCACCCGCTTCCACCCCCGCGTCGACGCTGGCTTCATGGTGAAGCTCTTCACCGGCGGCCGTTCGGTGCTCGCCAAGGCGACGGACCTCTCGATGGCGGGCCTGAAGCTGGTGGGCGACTTCGCCGCGGCCGACGATCGCATGACGCTCTGCATTCCGATTCCGGGCGATCGCGAGGTCGTCACGCAGGCCACGGTGCGTCGCCGCAACGAAGAGGGCCTCGCGGTGGAGTTCGATCAGCTCGACTGGGACGACATGTTCGCCATCGCGCGGTACCTGCACCCGCGCCTGCCGTGACGTTCAGCTACGGCCGCGCGCGGAGCTGCGAGACGAGATCGAGCAGCTCCGAGCCGCGGAAGGGCTTGTGGATGTAGCCGTTCGCGCCGGCCTTCATTGCCACCTCGACGTCGGCCTTCTTGGCCTTCGCGGTGAGCATGTAGATCGGCGTCTTCGCGGTGCGCGGGTCGGCCCGCAGCATGCGACACACCGCCACGCCGTCGAGCTGGATGCTGCCGTGCGGCGGGAGCACCACGTCGAGCAACACCAGGTCAAAGCTCTGCGTCTTTGCCAGCTTGAGGCCATCGGCGGCGTGAGACGCGGTCTCGACCTCGCACTCCGACTCGGTCAGCAGGCTGCGCACCAGCTCGCGGATCACCGGCTCGTCTTCCACCACCAGGATGCGGAACAGGCCGGCCATCGAGGCCGCCACTATAGCCGCTGCGCGCTACTCGTAGGCCAGCGCCTCGACCACGTCGAGCCGGGCAGCGCGGCGCGCGGGGTAGATGCCGGCGAGGATCGCCGAGATGGTCCCCACCACCACCATCTGCACCGCGGTGAGCCACGGGTAGCTGAACGGGAAGTTCCACCCCGTGGCCTGCACGCCGACGATCTTGGTGACGATGAGGCCGACCACGCCGCCGGTGATGGCGCCGAAGAGTGAGCCTGTCAGCCCGATGAAGAACGCCTCGCCGGTGAAGAGCTTCATCACGTGGCCGCGATCGGCGCCCACCGCGCGCAAGAGGCCGATCTCGCGCGTGCGATCGAGCACCGCCGCGAGCAGCGTGTTGATGATGCCCAGCAGCGCGAGCGCCACGGCCACCACTTCCATCGCGTAGGTGATGCTGAACGCGCCGCCGACCAGCTTCTTGGCTTCCTGCCGCAGCTCGGCGTTCGAGATGACGTACAGGTCGTACTGCTTGCCGAGCTTCGCGGTGATGGCGGCGCGCGTCTCTTCGAGCTTCGAGCGATCGCTCAGGTACACGTGGAAGGTGTCGATCTGCTCGGTCAGGAAGGTCTTCACGAAGATCTTCCGGTCCATGATCACTGCGCCCTGGTCCGACGTGTAGTCGATGATGATCGCGCCGACGGTGTAGGTGTGTTCGCCGGTGGGCGTCTTCATCGGGAACGTCGAGCCCACCTTCAGGTTGCGGCGCCGCGAGAGGTTCTCGCTGATCACCACCACGCCCTGCTCGCGCTCCTCGGGCGTCGGCGCACGGCCTTCGATCATCAATGCGGCGCCGCGCTCGTTGTGCACCTCGGCGTCGAGCGAGATGACGAACACCCGCAGGTCGAGCACCTCGTGGGGGAACAGCCGCACCGGGTTGATGGCGGCGATGTTCGGGATCGACGAGAGCTCCGGCATGATCTGCGGCTTCATCGGCTGGTTCTGCGTGCCGGCGAGCCGCGCGGCGGACGTCACGAAGAGGTCTGCCGGAATCGCCTGCTCGATCCACCGGTCGGCGCTGCGCTCGAAGCTGCCGATGAACGCCGCCAGCGTCACCGACATGGTGATGCCGATGCTGAGCGCTCCGACCGGCACCGCGGTGCGCACCGGCGCGCGCGCGAAGTTGTCGGCCGCCAGCCGCCCCGAGATGCCGAACAGCAGCTCACCCGGGCGCGTGAAGGGCACGTTGAGCGTGCGCAGCACGAGCGGCGACAGCAGCGTCACGCCCATCAAGATGAAGAAGATCGCGATGTAGCCGCCGATGGGGAAGTTCTCGAGCGGCGGGGGAATCTGCGCGACCGGGTACGCGGCGGCGAGCAACGCGAGGCCCAGGTACGTCGGCCACGCGCGCACCTCGACCGCGCCGGCGCCGATGGCCGCGTCCTTCCGCAGCGCCTCGACCGGCTGCACGCCCGACGCGATCCACGCGGGGCGCAGCGCGGCGAAGATGCTGCCCAGCACGCCGAGCGAGAGGCCGACCGCGAGCTCCTTCGGGCCGAGCACCACGTCCTTCGTGTTCACCCGCACGTAGATCTCGGACACCGAGTTCGACACCGTGCCGATGGCCGCCTTCCCCACGATGAGCCCGAGCGGCATGCCGAGCAGGCTGCCGATGAGGCCGAACACGCCGGCCTCGAGCGCGAAGAGGGCGCGGATCACGCGACGGGTGGCGCCGAGGGCGCGCAGGGTGCCGATCTCGCGGCGGCGCTGCACCACGCTGATCGAGATGGTGTTGTAGACGAGGAAGACGCCGACCAGCAGCGCCACGCCCGAGCCGAGGTTCAAGCCGAGCTGGAAGCTGCGCACCATGGTCTGCGTCGCCTGGCCGCGGCGATCGGGCGAGTCGACCTCGATGGTCGGCCCGACGACCTTCTGCAAGCGCTCGCGCACCGTCTCGAAGCCCACCTTCGGGTCGACCGCCACGTCGATGCGGGTCAGCGTGCGCCCGCGCGAAAACGCTTCCTGCAGGCTGCCGAAGAACATCACGCCGACCGAGCCGCCGAACGCCTTGAGCGGGCCGGTTTCCTTGAGCAGGCCGTGGATGACGAAGGGCTTCGCGCCGTCGGGGGTCTGCAGGCTGATGCTGTCGCCGGTCTTGAGCCCCTTGTCCTTCGCGAGGCGCTCGGAGACGAGGATGCGGTCGGTGGAGTTGAGGAACTCGAGGTCGTCGGCGAGCTTGCCGACGTCGGTGTCGGCGCCCTCGTAGGTGCGGAAGTAGCCGTCGTCGAGCAGGTCGACACCCATCAGGTACAGCGACTCACCAGGCGAGTTGGTGACCGGCGCGACGACCGAGATGCCACCCGCCGCGTGGAGGACGCCAGGCGTCTGGCGCACCGTGTCCAACAGCTCTTCCGGGAAGCCGGTGTTCTCCGCGGCGACGGTGAGGTCGGCCTTGCCCGCCACCGTGTCGATGGTCGAGCGGAAGGCGTCCATCACCGAGCGGTTGATCGACGCGATGCCCACCAGCGTCGCCACGCCGACGGCGACCCCCGCGAGCGTGAGCAGTGAGCGCAGCGGGGACTCGAAGACGTGCCGAATCGAGACGAGCCGGAGGAGGGACCACATCGCGCGCGCAGCGTAACGGCCACGAGGCCCGCGGCCCCACGAAAACGTCAGCTGGCGCGAAAGACGGCCTCGGCTTCTTCGAGCGAAAAGGCGAGGTGCGCCGCGTGGTTCTTCAGGCGGCGGCCCAGGCGTTCCATCTGCACTGCGGCCTGCACGCTCTTGCCGACGACGCGCACCACCTTGCGGGCGCCGAAATTGCCCAGCCGCACCGCCACCGCGCGCCAGGTGCCCTCGAGGTCGTCGTCGAAGGAATCGAGCGCGCGCACGTCGCTCAGCACGTCGACCGGTGCGCGCACGCGCGACAGCGCTTCTTCGAGTTGGCTCATCGCGCTCGGCAGATCGTCGGCGGTGACGCGACCGCTGAGCTCGATGGAGATTCTGTTGCGACCGACGTCAGGCGTGATGCGGACCACTGGGTTCGACCTCGAACCCCCCCGGGTGACCTGAGTGGTCTAGCACCTCGGCGGCGCGGTCGCTCCTTCTCGCCTGCGGTCTTGCTGACGAACGTCTCACGCCGCCGCGCGCACGTCTTCGTCGCCCACGATGTGTCCGTCGGCCAGGCGGACCAGGCGGTCGCCGACCTCCGCAGCCTTCGGGTCGTGGGTGACCATCACCACGGTCAGGTGGCGCTCGCGGGTGGCCTCGCGAATCAGGCGCAGCACCTCGGCGCCGGTCTTGGAATCGAGGTTGCCGGTGGGCTCGTCGGCGAGCAGCAGCGCCGGCTCGGAAAGCAGGGCGCGCGCGACGGCGACGCGCTGCATCTCGCCGCCCGAGAGCTCGTCGGGCCGGTGCGAGCCGCGGCCCTTGAGGCCGAACTGCTCGAGCAACGCCTGGGCCTTCGGGGCGAGCTCTTCGCGCGCCTTGCCGGCCAGCAGCTCGGGGAGGATGACGTTCTCGATCGCGGTGAGCGTGGGCAGCAGGTTGAAGAACTGGAAGATGAAGCCCAGGCGATCACGGCGGAACTTCGAGAGCTCGTCGTCGGGGAAGCGGCTGATTTCCTTCCCGTCGATGCGCACCAGCCCGCTGCTCGGCACGTCGAGCGCGCCGAGGAGGTTGAGCATGGTGCTCTTGCCCGAGCCGCTGCTGCCCATGACCGAGAGGAACTGGCCGCGCGGCACGCTGAGCGACACGCCGTCGAGCGCGCGCACCTCCGTCTTACCGCGGCGGTAGACCTTCACGACGTTGGTCACTTCGATCATCGGTGCGTCGGTCACACGCTCTCCACGTTTCTCACAGCGTCTCCACGGACTCTCGTTCGGTCCAACCCTCGAGGGCGTTGGGCAGCCGGACGCGGGCGTAGCGGCCCGAGACCTCCATGATGCGCACCTTGAGGCCGGCGTGCACCTCAAACGACACGCGGGCGGTGTCACCGGGGAACTCGCGCACGCGGGCCGACTCGGGCATCACGATGGCTTCTTCGACGGTGGCGTGCACGTGCGCGGTGATGGCCAGCGCGGCCCCGAGCACCCCGCCGACGACCAGCAGCGCCGCGGCGAGCAGGCCGACCAGCACCCGCGCGGTCTCGCGGCGCCAGGCCAGCCACACCAGCACGAAGCCGAGCCACCACGTCGCGAGGAAGGCGATCGACACCAGGCGCTCGTCGATGGAGTCGGCCACGCGCTGGGTGAAGGGAATGGTGGTGGCCTCGGCGCCGATGACCTGGTCGACCTGCCGCTGCCGGGCCATGGCGAGGTTGGCGTTGATGTCGTCGTCGTCGGCCAGCCGCGCGGCGCGCTCGAGCCAGAGAATCGCCGGCCCGAGGTGGCCTTGCGCGAGGTGGCAGGTGCCGAGGTTGAAGTACACGTCGGGGCCGCCGAGGCCGGCGTCGATCAGCTTCTGGTAGCGCGCCTCGGCGTTGTCGTACTCGCCCTTGTAATAGGCGTCGTTGCCCTCGACGAAGATGGCCTGGGCTTCCTGCGGGGTGAACTGGGCGAGCGCCAGCGCGAGGGTGAGGGCGATCATCGCCAGCCCTCCATCGCGCGCGCGGCCTCGTCGAGCGCCTTCTGGCGCGCGCTGGCCTCACCCATGCCGGGGGCGTAGCGGCCGAGGTCGCAGGTCTCGAGCACGTGCAAGATGCGGCGGCGATCGACCTCGGTCAGGCCGGCGTCGGCGAGCTTCTTCGCGAGCTCGTCGCGCGTGATGCCGGCGACCGCGAGGCCCAGCCGGGCGCTCATGAAGCCGGCGAGCGCGCGCTCGATCTCCGCGTAGAAGTCGCCGACCGAGCCCTTGCCGAGCAGCTTCTCGGCCGCGGCGAGGCGCTTCTTCGCGGCGCGGGCCTCGCGCTTCTGGCGGCTCTCCTCGCTCTCGGGGCCGATGCTGCCGCGCACGAAGCTGAACGCGGCGACGAGCAGGGTGAGCGCGAGCGGGAAGGCGGCCACGGGCAAGAACCACTTCTGCGTGCTGAGCGTCGGGCGCGCGGTCGCGAAGCGCGCGGTGTGGCGCAGCGACTTGAGGCCGCCACCCACCAGCTGGTTCTTCGCGCCGGGGTCGGTGTTGAGCGTGACGCCGGGCTGGGTCTGCACGGTCGCGCCGCCGAGGCCGGGCTTCACGGTGATGGTGATCTCGTCGACGCGCATCTCGTCGTACTTGCGCGCGTCGGGGTCGAAGTACGGCACGCTCATCGCGGGCAGCGTGAAGGTGCCGGTCTGCTGCGGCACCAGCGTGTACTCGACGACGCGCACGCCGCCGACGTTGGTGCGGGAGTTCGAGGGCTTGTCGGACGTCTCGGGGTCGAAGGCCTTGAAGCTCGCGGGAGGGTTGAGCGGCGGCAGCTGCACGCCCTGGAGGTTCCCGCGGCCCTCGAGGGTGAGCTTCACCTGCACGGGCTCGCCGAGGTTCACCTCGGTCTGCGAGATCTCGCGCGAGAGGCGCCAGCGCCCGACGATGGTGGTGGCCGGCCCGGGCGGCAGGTTGCGCACCATCAGCTTCGACTCGTTGCTCTTGCGGTGCACGCGGCGCCCGGCGAACAGCAGGCCGGTGGTGATGTCGGCTTCGGACGCCTCGATGCCGACGGTGCCGGCCTTCAAGGGGAAGATGGCCTTCTGGCGCAGCAGGTATTCCCGGTACGGCACGCCGCCGATGATGCGCTGCTCCGACATGAGCTGCGTGGGCGACTTGAAGTCGAGGCTCAAGAAGCCATCGAGCTTGGGCATGGTCACCGCGTCGACGGTCGAGAGATCGACGCGCGAGTAGAGGTGAATGGTGAGCATCACCTGCTCGCCGACGTACGCCTCGCTCTTGTCGAGCGTCATGCGCAGGAAGAGATCGGAGTCGCCGCGCGGCACGTCGGCGTCGACGTCGGGCGCGGGCCCCGAGTCGTCGTCATCGAAGCCGGGAATGCCGGGGAACCCGGGCGGGAAGCCGAAGGGGTTGGGCGGCGGCTTCTTGCGATCGGGTGCGAGGCGGCCCGACACCACGTCGATGGTGACGCCCTTGCTGCTGACGTCGCCGTCGGGCGTCTTGAGGGTCGCAGGCGGGATCTTCAGCGTGCCGGTGCGATTGGCGCGCACGGTGAGCGTGTACTTCTGCACGTGGGTGACGATGCCGGCGCCGCCAGGGCCCACCGAGTAGCTCATCTGCGAGCTCTGGCTGCGCCCGAGGATCTCGAAGTCGCTGGGGGCGGGCAGGTTGACGGTGGAGTTCTGCGGCGCGTTGGCGACGGTGATGTCGAGACGGAAGGTGTCTTCGGTGCCGACCTTCTCGCGGTCGGCCTGCATGGTGATCTCCGGCTCGGCGGCGGCGAGCGCGAGGCACGGCACGAGCAGGGTGAGCGCCAGCAGGCGGCTACCAGTCCTTGCCACGGGGATCACTCCTCGGAGTCTTCTGTTTGAAGCGCCACAACTGAAGGTTCTTTTCACTGCTCTTCATCGAGTCGAGCAGCTTCTCGGCGTCCTTCTTACTCGGGTCGGCCCCTCCGTCCGGCAACATCGGCTGCGGCTGTTCCATGCCCGCGTCGGCCTCTTCGATGCCGCCGTCGCTGCCCGCGTCACCGTGCTGCGAGTCGTCGGACTGGCCCGCGTCGCCCTTCTTGTCTTGCTGGCCTTCGCCGCCGTCGCCGCGACCGCCATCACCCTGGCCGCCATCGCCGCCGTTCTGGCCGCCGTCGACGCCCGCGTCCATGCCGGCGTCGCTCGCGCCCGCGTCGCCGTCGCCGCCGTCGGGCTTGCCGCCATCGGGCCGCCCCGCGTCGGACCCGGCGTCGTTCGGCCCGCCGTCCTGGCCCGCGTCGGGAGAGCCACCGTCGTGCCCGCCGCCGTCGGCGCCCGCGTCGCCGCCCTTCGACTGCTTGGGCGGCAGGTTCTTGAGGAGCACCTCGAGGTTGTGGCGCGCGAGGGGATCGTCAGGGTTCTTGCGCAGCGCCGCGCGGTACTCGGCGATGGCCTTCTGCTTGTCGCCTTGCGCGGCGTACACGTTGCCCAGGTTGTAGTGGATGTTGCCGGCCAGCTCGCCCTTGCGGTCGAGGTCGAGCGCCGACTGGAACGCCTGCGCTGCCTCTTCGTTGCGGTTGAGTTTGTAGAGCGCGAGGCCGCGGTTGTACTGGATGCGCGGATCAGACGGCTTCTGCTTCGCCGCGGCGTCGTACTTCTCGAGCGCCTCGTCGAACTTCTGCGCGTCGTACGCCTGGGTGCCGGCCTCGACCTCGGGGTCGTTGCGCTCGAAGGGTCCGGCGGCGCGCGCGTCGCTGCCGCCGAAGAGCGCGACGGCCAGCACCACGCCGGCCACGCCCGCGCCGCGACGCCGCCACGAGGGAATGATCAAGAAGCCCAGCGCGAGGAAGACCAGCGCGATGGCGACGAACGGCTGGAACACCTCGCCGTACTTCATGGTCACGCGGCTCTCGAGCTCGCTCTTCTGCAGCCCGTCGATGACCTTCACCACGTCGGCCATCGCCACGCCGCGCGGCTGGTAGAAGAACTGGCCGCCGGTCGCGGTCGCGATGCGCGTCAGCCCCGCGCGGTCGAGGCGGGTGAGCACGGTGACGCCGTTCTCGTCTTTCTTGTAGCCGGCGACGTCGCCCGCGCGGTTCAAGATGGGAATGGGCTCGCCCGTCTCGGAGCCGATGCCGACCGCGAGCACCTGGGCGCCGAGGTCCTTCAGCGCGTCGATGCCCTCGCCGATGGCGCCCTCGAGATCTTCACCGTCCGACAGCAGCACCACCACGCGGTCCTTCGCGCCGCCGTCGGCGTTCTCGAGCACCTGGCGGCTGAGCAAGAGCGCCGCGCCGATGTTGGTGCCGCCCTGGGGCATCGACTCGGGGTCGATGGCGCGCAAGAAGAGGCGGGCGGCCGCGTAGTCGGACGTGAGCGGGCACTGGATGAACGCGTCGCCGGCGAAGGCCACGATGCCCACGCGGTCGCCCTTGAGCGAGTCGAGCAGGGTGGTGAGCTCGAGCCGCGCGCGATCGATGCGCGAGGGCGTCACGTCGCGGGCGTACATCGACTTCGAGGCGTCGAGCGCGACCACCACGTCGATGCCGCGGCGCTTGGCGACCTCGGCCTTCTCGCCGCACTGGGGCTGGGCGAGCGCGAGCGCGAAGAAGATGAGCGCGAGGGTGTACGCGCTGCTCTGCAGCGAGGGGAGCACCACCGAGACGCCCGGCGCGAGCACTTCGGCGAGGCGGTTGGGCACGGCCTTCGCGAGGCGGGCGGTGCGCCGCACCGAGACCCACAGCGCGATGGCGCCCAGCAGGCCCGCGACGAGCACGCCGAGCAGGAACCACGGCTGCGCGAAGCCGGCCTTGTAGCCGAGAATCGAGAAGCGCCAGGGCGTCACGGGAACACCCTCAGCACGGTCGACTTGAGGAAGAACTCCAACACCAGGCACAGCGCGGCGAGCAGCAAGAACGGGTGGAAGAGCTCGCGGTACGTCGCCATCGCGCCGCCTTCCATGAGCTTGCTGCGCTCGAGCGAGTCGAGCACCTTCTGCAGGCCGTCCTTCAGGCTGTCGCGGTCGGTGGCGCGGTAGAACTCGCCGCCCGTCATGCTGGCGATCTTCTGCAGCAGCTCGGGGTTGATGGGGATCTCGACGTCGCGCCACTGCTGCTGGCCGAAGATGTCCTGGCCCGCGGGGAAGGGGACCTTGCCGCCCTTGCCGACGAGGATCGTGTAGACGGGAATCTTCAGCGCGCGCGCGGCCTCGGCGGCGTCGAGCGGCGAGACGCGGCCGGCGTTGTTGTCGCCGTCGGTGATGAGCACCACCACGCGGCTCTTGGCGTCGGAGTCGCGCAGCCGGTTGAGCGCGGTGGCCACGGCGTCGCCGATCGCGGTGCCGTCTTCGAGCACGCGGGTGCGCAGTTGCTTGATGACTTCCTTCAGCACGCCGTAGTCGAGCGTCAGCGGGGCCTGCGTGTACGCGGCGCCGGAGAACACCACGAGGCCGATGCGATCGTTGCTGCGGCTCTGGAGGAATTCGGTGAGCACCTCGCGCGCGACGTGCAGCCGGTTGTTGGGGCGGAAGTCGGCCGCTTCCATCGACGTGCTCAGGTCGAGCGCGATCATGATGTCGATGCCCTCGACTGAGAGGTCCTTCACGCGCGAGTCACGTTCTTGCGGGCGCGCGAGCGCGATGACCGCGAAGGTGAACGCGGCGATGCGCAGGGTCGGCAGCATCCACAGCAGGTACGGCCGCAGCCCGCGGCCCTGGCTGAAGATCTGCGAGGCGGCGGAGAAGCGCAGCACGGCGCGGCGGCGGCGCTCGACCCACGTCCACCCGATGATGACGGGGATCGCGAGCAGGAGCCACAGCGCCTGCGGGTTCTGGAAGATGCCGAGCTCCATCACGTCGGAGGCCTCGGCGCGCCGGCGCTCTGCTGCGCGGCGGCATGGGTGGCGTGAACGATGCGGTAGCCCAGCTCGAGGTGGTTCTTGCAGTCTTCGAGGGTGGGCTGGAGCTTCGCGTAGCGAATGAAGTCGGACTGCTCGGCGAACGACACGAAGTCCTTCAGCGGCAGGCCGGGCGTGTGGCGGTTGTGGAGCGCGACGAGCAGCTCGCTGGTGGTGCTCTCGAGCGCCTCGATGCCGTAGAGTTCACCGAGGTAGCCGCGCACGATCTCCGAGAGGCGGAAGTAGTAGGCCTTGAACTCGCCCTTCGCGGGCAGGCCCTGCGCGGCGAGGCCGTCGAGCGCCTTGATGGCGCGGGTGTGCAGCGGCTCGGGTGGCGGCAGCGGCGCGGCGACGACGGGCTTCGGGCGTCGCGCCCAGCGAATGATGGCCCACGCGAGCAACAGCGTCGCGACGATGGCGGCCAGCGCGTACAGCAGGCGCCACGAGCGAATCGGCACCTCTTCGGGCGCGCGCACGTCGTAGAGGTTCTCGCCCTTCTGATCAGCGTCGGGCGGCAGCGACGAGACGACCTCGATCTTCGTGCGCGGCGCGGGCAGCGACACGAGGCCTTCGGGCGCGGTCACCTCGAGCTCGAGGGGTGGGGTGTCGAGGACCCCGAGCGCGAACGCGGCGAGCTTCACCTCGAGGGTGGTGGTCGACTGATCTTTGCCGTCGACGCGGCGGCGCTCGGTGGCCTCGAGGTCGAAGTCGCCGAGATCACCGGGCGTCTTGAGCTCGTACCGCTGGTTGGGGTCGTGGGTGATGGTGAGCTCGAGCGTGAACGGCTCGCCCAACTTCACCTTCGCTGGAACGACGCGCGCATGGAGCTGGAACGGCGCGACCACCTCGACGCCGCCGTCGGGCAGACCCGCATCAGAGAGGTCACCCGACCCGGCGAGGGGCAAGACCACGAGGAGGGACAGCAGGGAACCCAAGGCGGCAGACACTTTCCTGAGAACCGCGAGCGACGCAAGGACAGTTCGGATCCCCCAACCGACGAGCGTGCTACGGTTTCCCCATGAGCCAATTTCCGATCGACGTCGACGCCGAGGCCATCTTCCTCGATGGCAGCTGGTACACGCGCGAGGACCTCTCGCGGCGCATTCGCGCGATGCTCGACTCGGGTGACTTCAACGTGGCGCGGCCGTCGATGGCGCTGCAGGAACTCACGCAGATGATGACGGGTGTGCGCACGCTGGCGTTCCGCGCCCCGCCCGAACTGGCAGATGCGCTGACGCAGCTGGCCGGCCGCATGCAGCAGTCGGTGGGCGCGGTGATCCGCGAGGCGGTGACCCAGTACATCACCGACGCGAACTCGGGCGATCAGCAGGGCCAGCAGCAGCAGCCCCAGCAGCAGATGCGCAGCGAAGAGACGGTGCGCGCGCAGATTCCGGTGCCGACCAGCACCACGGCGGAAGACCTGCCGAAGGTGATCGTCGAGCCGGCGCAGCCCCAGGTGATTGCCGGGCCGGGTGCGCTGAAGGCGGCGGGTATCGAGCCCGTCGAGCTGACCCAGCGCAAGCAGCAGGCGGCGCCCGGGGAAGCAGATTCGTCGGAGCAGCGTTGGTTCAAGCAGTGATCTGATGCTCTCGGCGCTCGCGCTCGTCACCACGCTCTCGCTCGGGCAGGCCCTCCCTCCGTGGATGACCGGGGAGAGCCGCCCTGAAGATCTCACCATCTCGCTGGTCACCTTCAGCCCCGGTGACTCGTTGGTGGAATGGTGGGGCCACACCTCGTTCGTGATCGAAGACCGGCGCCTCAACAAGGGGCTGCTCTACAACTTCGGCATGTTCGGCCCGCGCACGCCGGGCGACGACGTCGGCTTCGTGAAGGACTTCATCAAGGGCCGGCTCATCTTCTGGGTCGACGCCGAATCGATCGCCTGGACCTTCAACTTCTACCGCGACGCGCTGAAGCGAGACGTGCGCGTGCAGGAGCTCGATCTCGAGCCGGCCGAAGCGATGGCGATCGCCAAACGCCTCGGCACGCACGTGCTGCCCGACAACAAGTACTACCGGTACCACCACTACGACGACAACTGCTCGACCCGGCCGCGCGACATCATCGACGAGGTGATCGGCGGGCAGCTCAAGGCCGCGACCAGCGCGCCGTCGAAGTACACGCTGCGCCAGCACACGCTGCGGTACTCGTACGTGAATCCCCCGATGTCGTGGATCCTCGACTTCTTGCAGGCCGATCGCCTCGACAAGCCGATCACCGGGCTGCAAGACGCGTATCTGCCCGACGAGCTCGAGAAGCAGGTGCAGGCGCTGCAGGTCAAACGCGCTGACGGCTCGGTGCGGCCGCTGGTGCGTCGCCAGTGGAACTACTTCACCAGCACGCGCACGCCGCCGCCCGCGCAGGCCCCGAACTGGATTCCGTACGAGCTGCTCATCGGGTTGGCGCTGGGTGGCATCGCCATCGGCCTCGGTCGCAAGCACCCGGCGCGGTGGGCGCGCATCACGCTGGGCCTGTGGACGCTGCTGGTCGGGCTGGTGGTCGGCATTCTCGGCACGGCGCTGGGCTTCTTGATGTGCTTCACCGACCACGACGTCACGTTCTGGAACGAGAACCTCTGGCAGGCGAACCCGCTCTTCCTCGCGCTGATCCCGCTGGGGGTGATGGTGATGCGCAACTCGTCGCGGGCGCTGAGCGCGAACGTGCGGGTGTGGCAGGTGATCGCGGCGCTCTCGGTGATGGGCGTGCTGATCAAGGTGCTGCCGATGGCTGACCAGGCGAACGGCAACATCCTCGCGGTGCTGGTGCCGCTCAACCTCGGGTTCGCGGCGTCGTGGTGGCTGCAGCGGCGCGCGGCGATGCCGGTGCCCGAGAAATCAGCCGCGAAATAGGAACACTACTCGTGGACGCGCTCCCGATCTTCGCGTTGCGCAACTCGGTGCTCTTCCCCGGCGGGGTGCTGCCGATCACCGCGGGGCGTGCTCCGTCGGTGGCGGCGCTGGTCAAGGCGGGACCAGCCAACGAGCTGATCGGTGTCGTCACGCAACGCGACGCGGCCGACGAGACGCCGGGTCTCGACCAGCTCTTCTCGGTTGGCACCGTCGCCCGCATCTTGAAGCTGGTGAAGCAACCCGACGGCACGTACGCCGCGGTGCTGCAGGGGCTGTCGCGGTTTCGCGTGGTGGGCGCCGGGGAGAGCGCGCCGTTTCTCACCGCCCGGGTCGAGCCGATCGCAGCCGTCGGCTCGGCGCCGGTCGACGAGCTGAAGACGACCGCGCTGAGCGTGGTGGCGCTCATGCCCGAGCTGCCACCCGCCGCCAGCGAGCTCATCGCATCCATCTCCGACGCCGGCCAGCTCGCGGACCTGATCAGCGCCAACCTCGACGTCGGGCTCGACGAGAAGCAGGCCGTGCTCGAAGAACCAGGCGTGGCGGCGCGCGTGGCGCTGGCCCTGGGCCACCTTGCACGCTTGCGCGAGCGCCTCGCCAACGAGCCCACGACGGCGGCTCGTTCACTGGTCGTGCTCCCGATCGACGGCGTGGTCTTTCCTTCGCGTTTTCTCGGCGGAGCGACCGAGGAATACCCGTGGTTGCTCGAGCGCGCGCCCCGGTACTTCGGGGTGATGACGCGCCGCCACGCTGGGGCTTCGACGATCGACGCGCTCTACCCGATGGGGACGCTGGTCGAGGTCTACCAACACCCGGATCCCGCGGTCGGCCTGCTCCTGCGCGGGCTCCAGCGCTTCGACGTGGAAGAAGTGCTCGACGCGGGACCACCGCTCACGGTGAGGGCGAACCTGCGCCCGGAGCCGGCGGCAGAGCCCGCGTCAGCTGAGCTCGCGAAGGCCGTGCTCGACGCGGTCATCGAGGTGATTGGCCTGGTGGGCGGCACGATGACCGAGGAGCGCGATCACTATCGCAAGCTGGCGAACACCGACCCCGGTGGGCTGGCCGACGCGGTGGTCGCGAAGGTGCTCGAGGCTGACGTCTCGACGCAGCAGCAGGTGCTCGCCACCAGCGACGTGATGGACCGGCTGCGGTTGGTGCACCAGCTCGTCGAGAAGCGTCGCAAGAGCCTGGTGTGGAAGGCGCGCCTCGGCCGGCTCGGGAGCTTCTTCTCGAGCTGAGAAATGATCAGTGAAAATGGCGCCGAAACGTCACGTGCGCTGACACGCGTGCGGGAATTTCACCGCGCGCGCGTGGCGACGATCGAGATCATGAAGCGCTCGATCTGCCTTCTGCTCCTGACGCTCGGGTGTGCACCGCAGGTGGCACCGTCGCCGCCGATTCTCGATTCTCGATACGGGCCGGCGTTCGTTGCGTCGGGCGAACGTCACGGCGTGCCGAGCGAAGTGCTGGCGGTGGTCGCGCGCGCGATGACGCGGGGCCAGCAGGTGCAGGGCGGCGGCGAGCTGGGCCGGCCGGTGACGTGGGGCGTGATGGGGGTGCCCGACGCGCTGGTGACCGAGGCCGCGAAGACCGACGCGGAGGCGAACATCGAGCTGGCGGCGCAACTGCTCTCGGCGCGAGCGCGCGAGGCCGGCGTCTCCAGCGACGACGTGCGCGCGTGGGCGCCGATCGTGGTGGCGTGGGCCGGCATCACCGAGCCCGAGGCGCAGCGACAGTTTCTGCGCGACGAGTTCTTCGGACCGCTCGCGCTCGGCAGCGGCGACCGCGACGTGGCGACGAAGCAGCAAGCGCTCTCGCCCGACTACGACCTCGGCGTGTGGCACCCGTCGCCGAACTTCAACTCGCGCAACGGCCACGGCGTGGAGTTCGTGATCATTCACACCTGCGAGGGCGGCTACTCGGGGTGCTGGGGCTGGCTGACCAACCCTGCGGCACAGGCGAGCGCGCACTACGTGGTGAACGAAGACGGCAGCGAGGTGACGCAGGAAGTCCTCGAGTCGGACCGCGCGTGGCACGTCGCCGCCAACTACGACTGCGGGCTCAACAACGGCTTCCGGTGCGATCTCAACGGGGTGTCGATCAACTCCATGGCGGTGGGCATCGAGCACGCGGGCTTCGCCTCGCAGCCGGGCTTCCCCGCCAGTCAGCTCGACGCCTCGGCGCGGCTGGTGTGCGCCATCACGCAGCACCACGGCATTCCGCGCGATCGCGCGCACATCCTGGGGCACGGGCAGATGCAGCCAGTCGATCGCACCGACCCCGGCCCGAACTGGCCGTGGGACGACTTCATCTGGCGCGTGCAGGAGGCGTGCGGTGATCACCCGAAGCCGTGCGATCGCAGCGCGGGCCCCTTCACCTTCTCGTGCGACGGGCCCGAGGCGGGGCAGACCTGCGTCAACGTCAACGAGCCGTCAGACCCCGACTCGTGGGCCGACAACCAGCTCTGCTCGACGCAGGACTTCGGGTTTCGGTGGAGCTTCGCGGGACCGATCGACGGCATGGACTGCACCAACGTCGCCGAGAGCGCCGAGCCGCTGGCGTCGATCTGGGCCGACAACTGGTTCTGCGCGCCCAAGCAGTCTCCGTGGATCGTCTCGTACTCGAGCGCGGGCCCGCTCGACGGGAAGCTGTGCGTCAACCTGAACGAGCCCGCCGACGTCGCCAACTCGTGGGCCGACAACTACCTGTGCTTCGAGCCGCGCGTGCGCTTCACCCAGGGCGAGCTCACCTTCTCGATGGTGGGCCCGGTGGCGGACCAGTCGTGCGTGAGCCTCGCGGTGCCCGGCGACGACGACACGTGGGGCGACAACTTCCTCTGCTCGGCGCGCGACCTCGGGCTCACGTTCTCGACGACCGGGCCCGAAGCCGGCCGCCGCTGCGTGGCGATCACCGAGGGGTCTGAAGACGACGCGTCGGCGTGGGCGAACACCTTCCTCTGCGCGCCGATGGACTCGCCGGTTCGCTTCGCGTGGAGCTCGGCGGGCCCGGTGCCCGGTCAGCAGTGTCTGCGGGTGTTCGAGCACGCCGAACCGGTCAGCTCGACGTGGCTCGACAACTGGCTCTGCTTCGTCGCGGTGGACACGCCGGTCGAGCGCGTGGACCCGGTGGTGACTCCCGCGGAGGCGAGCCCCACGCGCCTGCCTCTCTCGGGAGACGGCGCGCGCGGGTGTTCAGAGAGCGGTGCGGCGGCGGTGCTGTGGTTGCTGCTCTCGTTGCTCCGCCGCCGCGATGCTCAGCGGCGACGACTCACGTGAAGCCGTCTCACTTGAAGTTGGCGGCCGCGAAGTCCCAGTTCGCGAGGTTGTTGAGGAAGCTCTCGACGAACTTGGCGCGCGCGTTGCGGTGGTCGATGTAATACGCGTGCTCCCACACGTCGCAGGTCAGCAGCGCGGTCTGGCCCTTGGTGATGGGCGTCTCGGCGTTGCTGGTGGTGACGATCTGCAGCTTGTCGCCGGCCTTCACCAGCCACGCCCAGCCCGAGCCGAACTGCGCGACGGCCGCGTCCTGGAACTGCTTCTTGAAGTCGGCGAACGAGCCAAAGTCCTTCTTGATGGCGTCGGCCAGCGCGCCGGTCGGCTCGCCACCGCCCGCGGGCTTCATCGACTTCCAGAAGAAGTCGTGGTTCCACACCTGCGCGGCGTTGTTGAAGACCTTGCCCGACGAGGTCTTCACGATTTCCTCGAGCGACTTCTCGGCCTCGGGCTTGCCCTCGAGCAGGCCCTTCAAGTTCGTCATGTACGCGGCGTGGTGCTTCTCGTAGTGGAAGTTGAAGGTCTCCTCGCTCATGTGCGGGACGAGGGCGTTCTTCGCGTAGGGGAGCGGCGCGAGCTCGAACTTCATGGTGGTCGGTCCTTTGGTTTGGGTGGGAAATGCGGCGGCGGAGACTTAACACCGCGTGTCCGCAGTCAGCACGGGAATGAGGCTTGCGTCAGGGCGCTCCCACGTCTATCGGGGCACGCCATGGCGAACGATTTCCTCGCTGAGAAGATGACCGAGCTCTCGAGCAGGCTGAACGGCCTGCGGGGGTCTCTTTGACGTCGATCGCAAGAAGAGCCGCATCGCGCTGATCGAGCGCGACTCGACGCTGCCCGACTTCTGGAACGACAACGTCAAGGCGCAGGGCCTGCTGAAGGAAAAGACCACGCTCGAGAAGCAGGTGGCCGCGTTCGAGGGTGCCCAGCGCCGCTTCGACGACGCGAAGACGCTGATGGACCTCGGCAAGGAAATGGCCGACGACGCCAGCATCAAGGAAGGCGAAGCGCTGGTGCCGGGCGTCGAGGAGCTCATCGGCGGCCTCGAGCTGCAGAAGATGCTCTCGGGCGAGAACGATCGCCTCAACTGCTACGTCGACATCAACGCGGGTGCGGGCGGCACCGAGTCGATGGACTGGGCCTCGATGCTCCTGCGCATGTACACGCGCTTCTGCGAGCGCCGCGGGTGGAAGGTCGAGCTGTCGGACTTCAACGCCGGAGAAGAGGCCGGCATCAAGAACGCCTCGCTGCGGATCGAGGGTGAGTACGCCTACGGCTACATGAAGGCCGAGATGGGCGTTCACCGTCTCGTGCGAATTTCACCGTACGACTCGAACGCACGCAGACACACCTCGTTCGCGTCCGTGGACGTGTATCCGGAAATTGACGACGACATCAAAATCGACATTCCGGAGAAGGACTACGAGCTGAAGTTCATTCGCGGTGGTGGCGCGGGTGGCCAGAAGGTCAACAAGACCAGCTCGACCGCGCAGCTGCGCCACCTGCCGACCGGCATCATCCTCACGGTGCAGACCGAGCGAAGCCAGAGCGCCAACAAGGACATGGCTTTCAAGATCTTGCGTGCTCGTCTCTACGACCTGGAGGTCAAGAAGCGGGAGGCAGAGACGGCGGCGCGCGAGGGTGCCAAGTCGGACATCTCGTTCGGCTCACAGATCCGAAGCTACGTGCTCGCGCCATACCGCATGGTGAAGGACCTCCGCACCGGCGTGGAGTCAGGCCAACCTGACAAGGTGCTGGATGGCGACCTCGACGAGTTCATCACCGCCCAGCTGATGGGGGTGAAGAACCCGGCGAAAGCGCTCCCTGAATGAGGAGCGCAGTCGAGCGGGATCCTGTCGGTGTCGTTTGCTAGGTTTCGGGGCTTCAAGCCGGGGGTCGTTCGTTGAATCGGTGTGAGCGTTGCCAGGGTGATCATCCGACGTCAGCGTGCCCGCACGCGTGGCTGTCGAATGATCTGCCCTTTCCGACCTCCGACCGCCCCGGGCCGCCGATTCCCAGCACGCGTGACAGCCAGACCAACGTCATCGCGGCGATGAAGAACCAGCCCATTTCCGAGGTCACGCGCGCGCCTTCGCCGGTGCCGTGGGGCGGCGGTTCGCCGGTGCCGCTCAACTCGCCGGTGCCGATGAGCCTGCCGACGCAGCCGCCGACCACCGACCCGCTGCTCGGGCTGCAGGTGGGCAGCTACAAGATCCTCAAGCTGCTCGGCACGGGCGGCATGGGCTCGGTGTACCTGGGCGAGCACGCCGGCATCGGCAGCCGCGTCGCCATCAAGTTCCTGCACGAGCACCTCGCGTCGAACTCCGATCTCGTGCAGCGCTTCTACGCCGAGGCGCGGTCGGTCAACGTCATCGGGCACGCCAACATCGTCAGCATCTTCGACATGAACGTGCTGCCGCCCAACCGCTACTACCTCGTGATGGAGTACCTCGAGGGGCGGTCGCTCGAGAGCATCGTCGCGCAGGGCCCGATGCCGATGGGCGCCGCGGTGCACGTGCTGGTGCAGGTCTGCGACGCGCTCGACCAGGCGCACGAAGCGGGCGTGGTGCACCGTGACCTGAAGCCCGAGAACCTGATCCTCGTGAAGCGCGGCCGCCAGGACGACTTCGTGAAGATTCTCGACTTCGGCATCGCCAAGCTCCAGAGCACGATGGCGAGCCGCAAGACGGCGACCGGCATCATCATCGGCACGCCCGACTACATGGCGCCCGAGCAGGCGCAGGGCGACAACGTCGACAGCCGCACCGACCAGTACTCGCTGGGCGTGATCGCGTACGAGCTGGCCACCGGCAAGACGCCGTTCGCGGGTCTGCCGCTGACGTCGATGCTGGTCGCGCACCTGAGCCAGGAACCGAAGCCGCCGCACGAGCTCAACCCGACCGTGTCGAAGTCGTTGAGCGACGTGATCATGAAGGCGCTCGCGAAGAAGCCCGACGCGCGCTTCAAGACCTGCGGTGACTTCGGGCGCGCGCTCGAAGAGGCGCTGCTTTCGGCGCAGACCTCGCCCAGCGCGCTGCAGGGCATTCCGGTCTCGTCGGCCGAACAGTCGGGCAGCCGCGCCGCGCCCGCCACGCCCGCGCCGCCGCCCGAGCCGGTGGCCTTCAAGCACACGCCGATCGAGCCGGTGCGCACGCCCGCGGGCTCGGGCATTCCGTCGACGGGCCTCACGCCTCCTCCCGGCTCGGCGAACCGGAGCGGCGGCAGCGGGCTCAACGCGGCCTACTCGCCCGGCAACGCGTCGGGCGGCAGCGGGCTCAACCAGGCCTTCGTGCCCGGCAGCAGTGGAAGCAGCGGCAGCAACGCGCGGGGCGGGGTGACTCCGTCGCCGTCGTCGGGCTCGTCTCCGACGAACAACCGCGCCGGCAGCGGGAGCGGGCTCAACCCCGCCGCCGCCGCGACCCCGCGCCACCTCGCCCGGTTCGACGTGAAGGTGAAGGGCGAGGGCCCCGAGCAGACGTTGATCTGCCAGGACGTGTCGCGCGCCGGGTGCTTCGTCGTCAGCTCGTTGCCGCCGCCGCGCGTGTTCTCGCGCGTGACGGTCACCATTCCCGACGTGGGGCCGATGCAGGCCGACGTGGTGCGCCACGTGACGAAGGAACAGTCGGAAGCGTGGAACATGCCGCAGGGCTTCGGGCTGCAGTTCGTCTCGCCCCGGCCCGAGCAGCGCGAGGCGCTCGATTTGATCACGCGCGGTCTGCCCGTGGCCTCGGCGGTGCCGCCGACCGTCACCTCGCACACCGACGACCCGGTCGCCGAGAAGGTGCTGGCCGAGCTGCGCAAGCGCATCCAGGGCGACCACTACGTGGTGCTCTCGTTGCCCTTCGAGGTCGACTTCCCCGCGGTGAAGGCGCGCGGCCGTGAGCTGACCAACCAGCTGGTCGAGCTCGGGCGGCGGCCGATCTCGCTGGGGCAGCGCAAGCAGATCGACGCGGCGCTCGAGCGCGTGAAGGCGGCGGTCGACGTGCTCGGCAACCCCGGGCGGCGCGCCGAGTTCGACGGCATGCGCTTCAACTGGAAGGGCGTCGGCGTCTCGCTCAGCGGCGGCCTGCGGGTCACCGAGCTCGAAGAGATTCGCAAGCGCTTCCTCAAGGCCAACGACGGCACCGAGGCGCGCTCGGCGCTGCACCTCATCACCGCCAACAGCCACGAGCGTGACGGCAACGTCGCCGACGCGCTGCGGGTGGTCGAGCACGCGCTGGGCATCGACCCGCTGAACCTCGAGCTGCACCACCGCCGCAAGGCGCTGCTGCGCAAGACGCCGGCGAAGAAGTAGAAGCCGCGGCATGGTCGGCAGTGGGCTGGTCCTCATCGCGCTGACGCAGCTCGCCTCGCCGGTTTCTTCTGTCGTCGACGCCGGGTCCGACGAGACGCCGGTCGACGTGCGCGCGCTGCAACGCCGGGTCGAGGCGCTCGAGGCCGAGCTCGCGCGACGCACCACCGCCGTGCCCGACGCGGGAGCCACGCCGCCGGCCGTCGACGCCGAGGCGCCGCTCGACGTGCGCGAGCCACCGTTCTCCTCGGCCGACTGGTCGTGGCTCAACGGCTCGAACTACCAGCCCGCGTCGCTCTTGAAGGTCGGCCCGGTGACGCCGACCTTCTTCGTCGACGCCG
The DNA here is from genome assembly GCA_046351675.1 of Myxococcaceae bacterium. Classification (GTDB taxonomy): domain Bacteria; phylum Myxococcota; class Myxococcia; order Myxococcales; family Myxococcaceae; genus Archangium_A. The sequence continues at coordinate 760,644 of JAXLYB010000001.1, read as the reverse complement.
ACTTCGCGTGGCAGTTCGCCAACCCGGTCGACCACACCATCTTCCCCACCACGACCGCGGCGCGGCACGGCGAGTTCAGCTTGAACCTCGCGTACCTCGGCTTCGAGGTGAGCGGCATCGACACGCGCTTCGGAGGCCCCATCGGCCGGCTCGAGCTGCAGATGGGCAGCTACATCGCGACCATTCACGGGCAAGACGCGACGCTGCAGCGCGGCTCGTTCTTGTCGAACCCCACGCTGAGCTACGTGAAGCAGGCGGGCGCGGGCTGGCACTTTCACGCGCTGCACGGGCTCAACATCGAGCTGGGCATCTTCCCCTCGTACATCGCGCTCGAGAGCTACGTGCCGCAGGAGAACTGGAACTACACGCACCCGTTCGTCTCGGACTTCACGCCGTATTACTTCTCAGGGCTGCGCACGCAGCTGTTCCTCGCGGAGAACCAGAAGCTCGAGCTGTGGCTGGTCAACGGCTGGCAGTCGTTCGGGCGGTGGCACGACGCGCTCACCGGCGGGTACCTCTACAACCTGCGGCCGAGCAGCCGGCTGTCGCTGACCCACACGCTCTACGGCGGCCAGGAACAGACGCGCGCGTCGGACCCGACCAACAGCAGCTTCCGGCTGTACACCGACAACTACCTGCAGTGGCTCGCGTTCGAAGATCTGCAGCGCGGCTTCTTCCAGCGCCTGGCGATCTGCCTGGTCGCCGACTTCGGCTACGAGTTCCGCGGGCCGAACGCGGGGCAGGTGGTCGACGGCAAGCCGACGCCTCCCAACGGGCCGATGTTCGGCAGCTCGCTCACCCTGCGCGCGCAGTTCACGCCGTGGCTGCTGTCGACCCTGCGCGCCGACGTCTTCTACGACCGCAGCGCGGCGGTGGTGTACCCGCTGCCGCTGGGCAACCTCTACACGCTGCCTGGCAACGGCAGCACGGTGAACCCGTTCGAGTTCCTCGGCGGCGGCGCGACGGTCACGCTCGACGTGCGGCCGAGCCCGTGGCTGCTGCTGCGCGTCGAGTACTCGCACCGCATGGCGAACCAGCCGTACTTCTCGGGGCCGGGCGGCATCACCGGACCCAACGGCTTGCCGCCGGTCGACGACGCGGCGCGCGCGGCCTTCTCGCCCGATTTGAAGCGCAGCGACGATCGCGTGATCGGCAACGTCACGCTGCGCCTCTGACGCTGTCTGGCTGAGCTGACAGATCGCGCGTGTCGTGTGGAGCCGACAGCGATCCGGCGCACCGGCTGCTTTCTCGCCCGGCGTGCCCCGCGCCCCGCGCTCCCACGCTGCAGTTCTTGCGTTCGCCACGTTGGTGATCGCACTCGGTGCGCAGGGCTGCGCGACCACTGATTCGGCGCACGTCGCGTGGCCCGCACCGCCGGCGCGCGAGCGGGTGCGCCTGGTGAAGACGCTCAGCGGTGCAGGTGAGCTCGAGTCGGGCATCGGGCGCTTCTTCCGCAAACTGAGCGGCGGCGACGAGCCGCACCGCATGTACCACCCGGTCGGCGTGGCGGTCGCGAAGGACGGCTCGCTGCTCGCGGTGTCTGACCAGGCGCTCGCCGAGCTCTTCGTCTTCGACTTCACGGCCGACGCGGTGCGGGTGGTGCCTCCCGAGGTGCTCGGTGGTGCGCCGGTCGGTGTCGCGGTCGACGGCGATGCGGTGTGGGCGGTGGTGCCGTCGAAGAAGGCGGTGCTGCGCATCGGTCGCTCGGGCGCCGTGGAGCGCTCGCTCGAGCTCGACTGTGAGCGCCCGGTCGGCGTGGCGGTCGACGTGGCGCACGATCGCCTCTTCGTGTCGGACGCGTCGTCTCCTTCCGGATCCGGCCACGTGGTGCACGTGCATGCGCTCTCGAGCGGGGAGCACGTGTCGACCTTCGGCGCGCGCGGTGAAGGCCAGGGGCAGTTCTTCTTCCCCACCTTCCTCGCCGCCACGCCCGAGGGCGGGCTGCTGGTGGCCGACACCATGAACGCGCGCGTGCAGGAGCTCGACGGCGAGGGCGCCTTCGTGCGGCAGTTCGGCGAGCGCGGCGACCAGGTCGGCCAGTTCGACAAGCCCAAGGGCGTGGCGCTCGACGCGTTCGGCAACGTCTACGTCGTCGATTCCTTCTTCTCGGTGGTGCAGATCTTCAACCGCGAGGGGAAGTTGCTCCTCTTCTTCGGCGGGCGCGGCGACTCGCCGGGCTTCCTCTCGAACCCCGCGGGCATCGCCATCGACGGGAAGAACCGCATCTACGTCACCAACGCCCTCAACTTCCGCGTCGAGGTGTACGAGCTGGTCAACACCGTCGCCGCCGACAGCCAGCTGACCGGGGGCCGGTGATGCGCCTGCCCAACCTCGTCTTCGCGTCCCTGGTGGTGGCCCGATCGGCGTGGGCGGGCCTGGGCGGACAGCTGTCGTTCACCGGGCAGGGCGTGGCGCTCGACGCGCAAGACGTCACCGGCACCGCGCGGCAGAGCGCGTCGGCGGTGCTGCAGGAGAACCTGAGCCTGCTCTACGCGGGCACGCCGTTCGGGCCGTCGATCGCGGTGCTGACCGCCGGCCTGCAGGCGACCAACTTCAACGGGTGGAGCACCAGCGGCGAGGTGCTCAGCGGCCGGGCGGCGACGCTCGACGCGTCCATCGGGCTCTTCCCGCGGCGCGCGATGCCGCTGCGGCTCTACGCGCGCGGCACGGTCGCCGATGGCACGCCGCAGTCGTTGCCCACCTTCGGCGGCCGCGAAGCGGTGGCGTTCGGCGCGAACGTCAACCTCGAGTCCACGGGTTGGTGGCCGCACCTCCGCGCCGATTTCGAAGAACTCCACTTCACGGGCGTGTCAGCGCCGCCGCTCGGAGATCTGCGCCGCTTCGCCACGCTGACGCTCACGCGCCCCATCGCCGGGCACCTCGTGTCGCTCGGCGCACGCTACGACCAGGAGAACACCGCCGCCGCGGGCCAGTGGCTGGGCGTCAGCCTCACGGGCGCGTGGGGCTCGCCGCTGCACCAGACCAACGCGTTCGCCCGCTACGTCGATCGCCAGCTGCACGTCTTCGCTCCCGGCGCGCCGACCGCGACCGTGGAGCGCACGCTACGGCTGGACCACGTGCAGCGACTGGGCGCCGGGCTGTTGCTCGACGTGCACGCGCGCGCGGGAGACGCCCGCTTCGACACGGGCGATGGCGCCCTCGGAGGACTGGCGGCGGGCGCGACGTGGAAGCCCTTCGACGCGCACGACTTCCAGGTGGCACTCTCGGGCGACCTGGGCCTCACGCACACCTCGGGCGCGGGCGACGGCCGGTCCGCGGGAGCGCTGGGACGCGCGTCGTACGGGCGCTTCTTCGGGCCGGTGCACGCCGGCGTGGGCGTCGGCGGCGGCACGCAGTGGTGCGGCTGCGCGGGGCAGGGTGAAGGCTTTCGCTCGAGCGTCGACGGCAACGCCTCGGCGTCGGTCGCGTTTTCCAACGGCGACGCGCAGGCGTCGTACCGCATCGCGTACGTCGACGCGCCGGTCGCACGCGGCGGCAAGCGCACCGAGCACCACGCGCTGGGCCTCGGGCACGTGCGGCTGGGTCGCACCGATCTCACCGCGTACCTCGGCTACGACGACGGCTTCCGCGACTACATCGACGTGCGCTCGTCGGTCGCCGCGGCGCTGCACGAGACGGCGTTCTCCACGGGCGGCTCGGTGACGGTGGCGCTGCCGCGCGGCTCGGCGTCGCTCGACGGTCGCTATGCGCACGGCACGGCGCTCATCCCCGACTCGCCGTTCGTCGATGGTCCGCCGCCGACGGCGCGCGATCTCTGGTCGGTCGGCCTCAACGGCGGGATGCCGGTGTCGACCTGGCTCGACGCGAGCCTCGGCGCGCGCGCCACGTGGACCACCATCGACGGCCAGCGCCCGCTCTCGACGGTCGGCGTGACCGCGGCGCTCTCGGCGCACTTCGGCCGGCTCAACGCGCAGCTGCAGTACCAGCTCGCGCGCAGCGACACGCAGGGGAACCTCGGCGTGCAACACCTCCTGCGGCTGACGTTGAGCCGCCCCTTCGAGGTGTTCTGATGCGCGCGCCCCTGCTCGCCGGCGTGTTGCTGCTGACCACCGCGTGCGCGACCACGCACGCGCGGCGCATCGGCGAGCGGCTGCCGGACGATCCGCACTGGCCTCGCGCGGGCGGTCGCACCGTGCGCTTCGTCGGCGAGCTGAAGACGCCCGAGGATCTCGGCATCGAGCGCACCGTCTGGGCGCGGCTGTGGGCCTTCTTGAGCGGTGAGCCCGAGGCGTCGGCGTTGTCGCGGCCGGCAGCGGTGGCGGTCTCGCCGCAGGGGCGCGTCGCGGTCGCGGATCCCGGCAACCGCGCGGTGCGGCTGTACGACCCCGCGCGGCAGGCGCACGTGCGCATCACCGGCCTCGAATGGCCGAGCGCGGTGGCGTTCGCCGGCGAGACGCTGGTGGTCGCCGACGCGCAGGCGAAGACGGTGCGCGGCTACGACGGTGACGGCGCGAGCGTGAAGCTCCCGTTCGCGGTGCCGGCCTTCCAGCGGCCAGTGGGCCTCGCGTGGGACGAGGCGGGCCAGCGGCTCTTCGTGGTCGACGCGCCGGCGCACCAGGTGGTGGTGCTCGGTGGCGCCGCGCCGCGCGTGCTCGGTGGGCGCGGTGACGAGGCGGGGCACTTCAACTTCCCCACCTTCGTGGCGTGGGCGAGTGGGCGGCTCTACGTCGCCGACTCGCTCAACTCGCGCGTGCAGGTCTTCGACCGCGCGCTCTCGTTCGAGCGCGAGTTCGGTGGCGCGGGTGACACGCCGGGCGATCTCCCGCGGCCGCGCGGGCTGGCGGTCGGGCCCGACGGCACGGTGTGGGTGGTCGAGGGCGCGTTCGACGCGGTGCAGGGCTTCTCTCCCGAAGGCGAGCTGGTCGCGCTCATCGGTGGCGCGGGCACGGCGGCCGGTCGCTTCTGGCTGCCCGCGGGCGCGGCGATCGACTCTCAGGGCCGCCTCTACGTCGCCGACACGTGGAACGCGCGCGTGCAGGTCTTTGCGCTCGACGAGGAGGGGCGCCGATGACCGCGATCATCGCCCTCGTCGCGCTCGCGCAGGCCGACGTGCGCGCCACCAAGCACAACCTCTCGGCGTCATCGCCCAACGCGATTCGCGCGAGCACCGAAGACCAGGTGTGCGTCTTCTGCCACGTGCCGCACGGCGCCTCGCAGTCGCGCGCGGTGTGGAACCGCGACCTCTCGTACCAGCTGCCCTCGTCGCTCTATTCGCTCTACGGCAGCTCGACGCTCGACGCGGTGCCCGGGCGGCCCAACGGCGCCTCGAAGCTGTGCCTCTCGTGCCACGACGGCTCGCTGGCGCTCGGCTCGCTGATGAAACTCGACGCGGTGCGGCCGGCGACGGTGGCGATGGCGGGCGGCACCACCACCATGCCCGCGGGCACCACGCGACTGGGCGTCGACCTGCGCAACGATCACCCCATCTCCCTGCAGCTCAGCGTGACCGACCCCGAGGTCGCTGCGCCTCCACCGGGTGACGCGGTGAAGCTGCGCGAGGGTGCGACCGCCGCGAAGGACTCGGTGCAGTGCACCTCGTGCCACGACCCGCACCTCGCGACGCCGCGCTTCCTGGTGAAGCCCAACACGCGCGGCGCGCTGTGCCTGACCTGCCACGCGAAGATCGGCTGGGTCGGCAGCCGCCACGAGTCGTCGACCGCGACGTACCCCGCGGGCTCCACCGTCACCGTCGCCGAGCGCGCGTGCCTCAACTGCCACAAGCCGCACAACGGCGAGGCGCCGTCGCGGCTGCTCACCACGCAGAACCTCTCGGGCGCGCCGCTGCCGTGGGCCGAGGAGAACGTGTGCTTCTCGTGTCACCGCGCGGGCGGCACCGGCATCGACCCCGCGACCGGCACCGCGGCGCCCGACATCCAGTCGCAGGCGAGCAAGGCGAGCAACCACCCCTTCGCGCTCAAGCTCGACGAGCACCAGCCGGTCTTCACCGCGAAGGTGCCGGAGCCCGAGCAGGTGCTGAACACCAGCCGGCACGTGGAGTGTGCCGACTGCCACAACCCGCACCAGGTCCGCGCGCTGCCGGGGAACGTCTTCGAGGGCATGAAGGGCATCTCGCTGTCGGGCGCGGTGGTGGTCGACGGGCCGGCGAACGACCTGCAGCAGTTCGAGGTCTGCTTCCGCTGCCACGGCGACTCGTACGCCAACATCATTCCGCCCGCGCCCACGCGCCCGCCCTCGGGCAGCAACAAGCGGCTCGAGTTCCAGACCACGAACGACGCGTACCACCCGGTCGCGGGGCCGGGCCGCAACCAGACGACCTACCTGAACAACGTGCTCGACGTGCCCGACGGTCAGCTGCGCGGCAACGACTGGACCGGCGCGCGGCTGAACCGCTTCTCGACGGTGCTGTGCACCGACTGTCACAACAGCGACGCGACGGGCACGACTCCGGGCAGCGCGCGCAACAGCCCGGCGACGCCCAAGGGCCCGCACGGCTCGAGCAACCAGCGCATGCTGCGCGCGAACTACAGCACCGCGGTGGGCACCAACGGCCCGCCGTTCGGTGGCTACAACCCGAACAACTTCGCGCTGTGCTTCCTGTGTCACGACGAGCAGCGGCTGCGCGGCAACCGCAGCAACTTCTTCCAGGCGGGCGGCATCGGTGCGGGGCGCGGCAACCTGCACCAGGCGCACCTCGTCGATCGCACCAACGCGGGTTGCCACGAGTGCCACTACAACGTGCACTCCAACGTCGCGGCGGCGAACACCGACGTGCGCAACGTGCCGCCGGGCACGCCGACGCACCTCATCAACTTCGCGCCCACGGTCACCGCCTTCAACGGCAACGACCCCTGGTACGGCGACCGCCCGACGAAGCCGCGCTGGGGCCGCACGCCCGGTGGTGACTACTACTGCTTCGCCGGCTGCCACGGCCGCGCCGACGCGATGGACGGCAACAAGTCGGTCTACCGCCCCCCGAACCCATGACCCTCGCGCTCGCCATCGCCGGGGCGCTCGCCCTGGCCCAGCTGCCCGACACCGCTGACGCGGGTGTCCGCCGCCACATCGACCAGACGCCCCACAACCTCTTCGGCGTGGGCGGGCACTCGTCTCGCGAAGACACCGATCTCTGCGAGCTGTGCCACGTGCAGAACCGGCTGGCGAACCGCCGCCTTGCCGCGCCCGCGTGGGAAGCGCGTGTGCCCGACAAGCACCTCGGCCCCGAGCGCAACGCGGGCCTCGACGTGCGCGCCGACCCCAACGGTCCGCCGCTCGCGCTGCGCTGGGCGGGCTCGACGTTGCGCTGCCTGTCGTGTCACGACGAAACGGTCTCGTCGATCGGCGTGGTCTTTCGCCCGGCGTCGCTCTCGCTGGTGCTCGACCAGGTCGCCGGAGATCACCGCCGCGCGCAGAAGATCGGCGGCCCCGCGCTCGATGACCCGCAGCTGTGGCTGGGCCGCGTGATGGGCAACCACCCGGTCTCAGTGCCGTACCCGCTGGGCCTGGGCGAGTACCGCGGCTTCGTGCCGCGCGCGACGCGCCTCGACCCGTCGCAGTGGGTGGAAGATCCGCGCGCGAAGGGGCTCAAGCTCCTCTCGGACACCAGCGGCTTCGACCTGCTGCGCGGCACCGTCGGCGTGGAGTGCAGCTCGTGCCACGACCCGCACGGCACGGCGAACACCTACTTCCTCCGCTTGAGCATCGAAAGGAGCGCGCTGTGTCTCGGCTGTCACCGCAAGTAGCGCTCGTGCTCGCGCTGGTCGCGTGGCCGGCCAACGCGAAGCCCAGCAAGGCCCCGGCGGGCCCGGGCGGCGATTGCCTGACGTGCCACGACGAGTACGCGAAGAAGAAGGTGGTGCACCCGCCGGTGGCGAACGGGCTGTGCCTCGCGTGTCACTCGGTCGCCAGCGAGGTGGAGCACAAGTTCGAGCTCGCGGCGGACGGTGCCGCGATGTGCGCGCAGTGTCACTCCACGCGCTCGACGCAGAAGGTCCTGCACCCGCCAGTGGTGGAAGGGCTGTGCCTCACCTGCCACGACCCGCACGCGTCGAACTTCCAGGCGCGGCTGCGCGTGAGTCTCTTCGACACCTGCACCAGCTGCCACCCGAGCAAGCGCATGCAGGTCGAAGCGTCGGCGACTCCGCACGGCGCGCTCGACCCGCAGCAGAACCCGCGCGTCTGCGTCTCGTGTCACGACCCGCACCAGTCCGACAACGAGAAGCGGCTGGTGGCGTGGCCGGTGATGAACGTCTGCTTCCAGTGCCACAACGGCGAGCAGAAGCTGAAGACGCCCGCGGGCGATCCGCTCATCGACGTCGCCGGCTGGGTCGGCAAGCACGGGCCGCTCGAGCGCCACGGGCCGGTGCGCGAAGGGCGCTGCCCCGATTGTCACGACCCGCACGGCACGAGCGAGTGGCGCATGCTCAAGGGCCCGTTCCCCGACACGCCGTACGCGCCGTTCCTCTCGCCGCAGACGTACGGGCTGTGCTTCCGCTGCCACGACCAGCGCCTCGTCACCACGCAGCCGCTCACGCAGGTGAAGGCGGTCAGCAACCCCGACCCCGCGAAGGATCTCTCGAGCGCGAAGTTGCCTGAGGGCGATCGCCTGGTGCGCGGCGGCCTCACCGGCTTCCGCAACGGCGACGACAACCTCCATTTCCGCCACGTGAACAAGTTCGACAAGGGCCGGCCGTGCCGCCTCTGCCACGACGTGCACGCCAGCGAGAACCCCAAGCACCTCCGCACCACCACGCCGTTCGGCAACTGGGAGTTCAAGCTCAACTACAAGAAGACGCCCACCGGCGGCTCGTGCTGGCCCGGCTGTCACGTCGAGCGGAAGTACGACCGCGAGCAGCGCCAGGAGAACCCGCGATGAGCGCGCTCTTCCTCACGCTCGTGCTCGCGCAGCAGCCGGCCGAGGCGCCCGACGCGGGGCCGGTGACCGTGCGGTGGCTGGGGCCGGGGCCGCAGGCGCAGACCACGCAGAGCTCGACGCGCGTCTTCTTCGAGCTGCTCGCACCCGGGGAGTTCACCCTCGCGCGGGGTCCAGTTCCCGTTCCGTGTCGCGTCGAGGCGCGCGACGGCCGGCGCATCGCGCACTGCACCGTCACGCTCGACGTCGGCAACAACCCGCTCGTGGCGCGGCTGAGCGGCACCGAGCTGCGCGGCCAGGTCACGCGCATCGACACCACCGGCGTGCAGCAGCCCGGCATCACCGATGGCTTCGGGCCGCAGCCGCTGCACCGCACCGACGTCGAGGCGACGTGCGCGTCGTGTCACCCCGCGCTCGCGCAACCTCCGACCGACCAGGGCTGTGCTGGCTGTCACCCGCTCGCCGCGCGCCCGAAGGTGCATGGCCCGGTCGCGCAGGGGAACTGCCTCGTGTGCCACGCGACGCCGGCCGAGTCGCGCTTCGGCGTGAAGTGGCCGATCCAGGAGACGTGCTTCACCTGCCACCTCGACATCAAGGGGGCGATGTGGCGCAAGGCCTTCCGCCACGGGCCCGCCGCCGCCGGCCGCTGCACCACGTGCCACGACCCGCACGGCAGCGACCAGCCGTACTGGATCAAGAAGCCCGCGTTCGCGCTCTGCACCTCGTGCCACACCGAGAAGGCCACCGAGCGCCACGTGGTGGTCGGCTTCGTCTACGGCGACTCGCACCCGCTGCAGGGCCGCCCGCACCCGCTCAAGCCCAACACCGAGTTCGCCTGCCCCGCGTGCCACAACCCGCACGCCGCGCAGGCCCGTTTCCTTTGGCAATTCGACGCCACGAAGAGGGAGGTCCTGTGCCGCACCTGTCACGACAAGTGAGACGTTGGGTCGCGTGCGTGACGGCGCTGGTGAGCACGCTGGTGCTCGCGGCCGAACCGCACCGCACCGTCACGCTCTGGCCGCAGAACCCTGGCGTGCCGCTCGAGTCCACGCCCGAGTTGCTCGCGCTCGGTGGCCGCGTCTACCGCGGCGCGTGCCTCGGCTGTCACGGCGAGAAGGGCGACGGGCTCGGCCGCGAGGGCAAGTTGATCGGCATTCCGCCGCGCGACTTCACGACCGGCCAGTTCATCGTGCGCTCGACGCCCCTCGGCTCGCTGCCCACCGACGCCGACCTCTTCGGCTCGATTCGCCGCGGCTTCAAGCCGGCCATCGGCATGCCGTCGTTCGCCTTCCTCTCGGACCGCGAGGTGTGGGCGGTGATTCTCTACGTGAAGACCTTCAGCCCGCGGTGGAAGAGCGAGAAGGTGCCCGCACCGCTCGTCGTTCCGCCGATGCCCGCGCGCACGCCGGCACTGGAGGCTGCCGGTCGCGGCGTCTTCATGGGGCCGGGCGCGTGCTTCGTGTGCCACGGCATGGGCGGGCTCGGTGACGGACCGGCGGCGCCCGGCCTCGTCTACACCTCGGGCACGCACAAGGGGCAGATGGTCAAGCCCGCCAACCTCTCGCGCTCGATGGACTTCAAGGGCGGCAACCGGCCCGAAGACATCTTCCGCGCCATCTCCACCGGCCTCGATGGCACGCCGATGCCGAGCTTCGCGACCTTGAGCGTCGAGCAGCGCTGGTCGCTCGTCTTCTTCATCTTGTCCCTCAATCCCTGAACGCAGAACGAAAGGCCCGCCCATGAGAACGAACCCTCGCTTCACCGCCGCCGTGCTCGTCGCCGCGCTCGCGGGCTTCGGCGCGCGCGCGCAGAACATCACGTCGACGAAGCACAACTTCCAGCTGCAGACGAACGACGTGCGCACCGCGCCGGGCCAGGCCGAAGACGGGCTGTGTGTCTTCTGTCACACGCCGCACAAGGGCCAGAGCTCGCTCTTGCTGTGGAACCACCGTATGAGCACGTCGAACTACACGTGGTCCGACATCGCGGCGGGCGGCGGGCGCACCACGGGCGGCACCTCGTACCCGACCAACCTGCGCACGTGGACCGGGTCGACCGCGAAGTGCCTCTCGTGCCACGACGGCACCGTCTCCATCGGCTCGCTCTACTGGGCCAACGCGACGGCGAACCCCAACGTGGTGATGGCCGGCAACGACGTGAACGCCGGAGGCCAACTCGCGAACCCGACGTACTTGATCGCGGGCACGGGCGGGAACGATCTCTCCGGCAACCACCCGGTCGGCGTGCCGTACCCGTACAACCGCGTGGCCTCGACCTACAACGCGATCACCACCGGCCCCGACGTGAAGCTCAACGAGTGGGTCGCGCAGCCCACGGGCGTGAAGATCTTCGGCGCGGGCGGTGGTGGTGCGCCGGCCTCGGGCGCCGCGGGCATCGAGTGCGCCTCGTGCCACGACCCGCATGGCACGCCCAACCGCTTCTTCCTGCGCGTCACCACGCAGCAGAGCCAGCTGTGCCTGTCGTGTCACCAGAAGTAGCCGTCGTCTTGAACGCAGTCGTGAAAGGAGTTCGTCATGAAGTCGAATCGGTGGTTCCTCGTGATCGCAGCGCTGGCGAGCAGCGCGTGGGCCGGAGACAAGTTCGAGCTGAAGGGAGACGCCGCCAAGGGCGCCACGCAGTACGCGACCTTCTGCGTCAGCTGCCACGGTGAGAAGGGCGACGGCAACGGGCCCGCGGGCTCGGCGCTGACCCCGAAGCCGACGGCGTTCGTCGACCCGGCCAACGCTGCGCGGCTCACCGACGAGTACGTCTACAAGGTCATTCGCGACGGCGGCGCGGCGAACGGTCGCTCGCCGCTGATGGTCTCGTGGTCGGCCGCGATGAAGGACGACGAGCTGCGCAACGTCGCGGCGTACGTCTTGAAGTTCAAGCCCGCCAAGAAGTGAGGGACCCATGCATCCACGTTCACGTCGCTTCGTCCCCGTTCTCGCGTTGGTGCTGTCGCAGGCCGTGCTCGCTGAAGAGCCGGTGCTCACCGGCGTGGTCGCCGAGCGCATCGAGGCCGGTGGCTACGTGTACCTCCGCGTGAAGACCACCTCCGCCGAGGCCTGGGCCGCCGTGCCCGAGGCCGCGCTCGCGGTCGGCGCCCCGGTGAAGGTCGACGTGCAGGCGTGGATGACGTCGTTCGAGAGCCCATCGCTCAAGCGTCGGTTTGAGCGCATTGCGTTCGGCACGGTGACCCCAACCGTGCCGAGCGCTCCTCCCGGTGGCGCGCCGAACCCGCACCTCGCCGGGCTGCCGCGCGCCTCACCCGCGACGCCGTCGCTCGCCGGCACGGTGCGCGAGAAGGTCGACGCCGCCGGCTACACCTACCTGCGCCTCGCGCTCGACGAGGGCGGTGAGACGTGGGCCGCGGTGCCGCTCGCCGAGGTGGGCGTCGGCGCGAAGGTGCGCATCGCGCGCCCGCAGCCGATGGATGGTTTCGAGAGCCGCACGCTCAAGCGCCGCTTCGAGCACATCGTCTTCGGCACGCTCGCTGCGCAGTGACGCTCACGCCACCGGGCGCGGGCGCAGCACGTCCTTCACCTTGCCCTCGCGCGCGAGGTCGATGAACGAATTCGGCGGCGCTGGCTGCCGGCCGGGCAGGGCGACCACGAGGGCGCGCGGCTGCGCGAAGGTCTGCGGCGAGCGCACCCCCGAGATGCTGCGCACCACGCGGCCGTCTTCGAGCTGCAGGAACGTGCCGGGCGGGTACGCGCCCAGGCAGTTGATGAGCGTCTGCACCACTACTGGGTCGTAGTGCGGCCCCGCACCACCGGCGAGCCGGCCCAGGGCGTCGGGCGGCGAGCACGGCGCGGTGCGCGAGCGCTGCAGGGCCTCGTACTCGTCGAGCACGCGCAGCACGCGCGTCACCAACGGCGCGCGCTGGCCGTGCACCGTCAACTCTTCGTGGTGGAGCCAGGTGGCGAACAGCCGGCGCACCTTCGCCTCGTGAAAGCCGGGCTGCTTGAGCAGCGCCACCACGCCCGCAGCGCCATGCGTGTGCAGCCCCGAGGCCTGCGGCAGCGGCACCGCGTAACCCACGTCGTGGAGCGCGGCGGCGAGCCCGTAGTCCTGCTGCACGCCGACCGGGAGCCCCAGCGCCTCGGACACCAGCAGCGAGAGCTGCACCATCCTCCACGAGTGCCAGCCGTGATCGGAGAAACCTTCGGGGCTCTGCAACCACTGGCCTTCGCTGCCGGGACCGAGTTGCTGCAGTTCGACCACCAGGCGCCGCAGCCCGAGCAGGTTGAGCTGCTGGCCGGTGGCGACGTTTTCCCAGGTCTCTTCGACGAGCCGCGCGAGGCGGTGCGCGATCGACTGCTGCGCCGCGGTGGCGTGCGCGTCACGCGGGGCGATCGGCTTGCCTTCTGCGCCGGGCGCAGGCGCGGCGTTCGGCCGGGCGCCGTCGTCAGCGTGCAGCTTGAACTGAAAGACACCCTGCAGCTCGACGTTCGGCACGTTGCGCTCGCGCAGCGCCTGGGCGAGCGCGGTGCGGGGCTGCGTCTCGGCGGCGCGACCGGCGAGCAACGCGACCAGCACGCGGAGCTCCTGCGTCGAGAGCTCCCCGAGGAACGAGAGCGCGCCGACGTTGTGCCGCCGCAGCTCGGCGCCCAGCGACTTCTGGCCGGTGGCCGCGGCCGGCTGCTTGAGCCGCACGTCGTTCAAGTACGTCTGGTCTTCGACGGTGACGAGGTGCACCGCGCCGACCAGCGCGCGCAGTTGCTCGAGCGCGCGGTGGAGCTCGCCGATGGGCTGATCGAAGACGTGGTTGTCGGTCGCGTGGATGTGCGACATGCGCACCAGGCCGGTGAGCAGGTGCGTGAATTGCTCGCCGCGCTCGCGCACCTGCGCCATCAGCACCTTGTCTTCGCCGGCCCGCGCGCGGGCGAGCGCGCGCTCGAGCGAGCTCTGGGCGCGTGCGAGGTCGTCAGCCATGGCCCGGCGCTCCCGCGATGCCGAACAGCTTGCGCCGCTTCATGATGGCCGCCATCGCGTGCGACTTGAGCTCGGCGTTCTTCTCGTGGGCGTGGAAGGCGCGCAGCGCTTCGTCGGCCTCGGCGCCGCGAATGGTGGTCAGCCCCGCGACCGCGGTGTGCGCGAGCTGCACGTCGTGCAGGTTTTCCCGCAGTCGCCCGAGCAGCCCGCCCTTCGGCTCGAGCCAGCCCTTGAAGAGCTTGAAGGCCTGCGTCGGCGCGAGCGTGGCCAGCGCCTCCCCCGCGCCCGTGGCCATGGCGTTGGTGAGGCCGTGCGCGGTGGCGCGCGCCTCGATCTCGCGCGCGATGAGATCGTACCCGCGGCGGTCGTGCACCACGGCCATGGCGTGCGCGGCCGCGGCGAACACCGCCTCGTCGGTCGAGTGGAGCAACCGCGCGAGCAGCTCGGACTGCGCGTCGCTGCGCGCCATGCGCTCGAGCACGCCGATGGCCTGCAGCTTCGCCTCGCGGTCGTCGCGCGACGCGAGCTCGGTGGCCATGCGGAGCACCTGGTCGGGCGCGGTCACCATCAACGCCGACACCACCTGGCTGGCCGACGACGCGGTGGCGACCGGCAGCGCGGCGAGCAGCGACTCACTGCTCTTCTTGCCCAGGCCCACCAGCGCGCCCTGCAGCACGCGCTGGAGCCGTGGATCCTCCGTGCCGTTGAGGCGTTCGACGACCTCGGTGACGTGGTTGCCGGGCAGCTCGGCGAGCAGCTCGACCAGCGCGGGCGGCGCGTCGACGGCGTCAGGCGGGATGCCGTCGAACAGCTTGAGCACCTGGTCGTGCGAGGCGAGCGCGAGCACCACGTTGGCCAGCGCGTCGGACCCGATGCCGTGGTGGGCCTTGAGCTCGCGCACCAGCGCCAGCAGCGGGGCCAGCGCGCCCTCGGCCACGCACGCGTCGCGCACCTCGGCGCAGAACGGCGCGACGTCGAGGTTCGAGATGAGCGACGCCGGCCCGTTCGCCTCGCGCAGCAGCATGATCGCCAGCCGCACCGCCTGCGAGGTGACGGTCGCGGGGCGCTCCTCGGCGCGCGCGGCCTCGAGGTACTGCGGCGGCACCTCGCGCCACCCCCAGGGAATCGGCGCGTACTCGGGCGCCGGCTGATCGAAGTCGGGCGGCGCGTGCACCCGCACGCCGGTGCGCTCGACGGCGATGGTCGCTTCGGGCTGCTCCTCGGCGGGCGAGAAGCCCTCCACCGCGGTGAACTCGATGCGGGTGAAGGCCGCGCGCCGCAGCAGCGTGACGAGATCGTCCTCGGTCTGGCGCACCCCCGAGTAGCGCACCGAGAGCACCTCGAGCAGCCGCACGCATTCTTCGAAGGGCAGCTGCGGGTGCACGGTGAGGGTGCGCACCCCGTCGCGGAACAGGCGGAAGGCCAGCGAGCGCTCGCGATCTTCCTCGCGGTAGACCACGTCGGCGCCCAGCAGCAGCTCGAAGGGCTTCACCTCGAGCTTCAGCGCGCCATGCACCGCGACCGCCTGGTCGAGCGCGTGGCGGTACTCGCCGATGAAGCGGCGGATGATCTCGTTCTTCGAGTCGTACATCGTGAACGCGCGGGCGGCGCGAGACAGGGCCCGCAGCGCGGCGTTGGCGGCGGTCGCGGCGGGGCTCGAGCCGAGGCGCGCTTCCTCGGGCACCAGCTCGGTGCTCGCGGGCGACGCCCCCGGTTGCGACCCAGGTTGTGGTGCTCCCCCCGGACCCACCATGCCCCGCAGTCTACGCCGGGGCAGACTGGGAAGGGACCCACCGCCCGAGCGATGATGTCTCACCCCTCATGCGTTCCATCAGCGTGGTCGTCTTGCTGCTCGCCGTCTCCGCCCCCGCGCAGGAGCACAAGAAGGTGCGCGACGCCCGCACCCGCCGCACCGCCGACGTGAAGGCGCTCGTCGAGAAGGCCGGCCTCACGTACCCCGTCGACGAGGTCTACCTGCGCGGCTTCAAGAAGGAACGCGTGCTCGAGCTGTGGGCGGGCAAGGCGGGTCAGCCGATGGCCTTTGTGAAGAGCTGGCCCTTCTGCGCGGCGTCGGGCGAGCTGGGGCCCAAGCGCAAGGAAGGCGATCTCCAGGTGCCCGAGGGGCTCTACGAGGTGCCCGAGTTCAACCCCACCAGCGACTACCACCTCTCGATGAAGGTCTCGTACCCCAACGCCAGCGATCGCCTGCGGAGCGATCCCAAGCGGCCCGGCGGCCTCATCTACCTCCACGGCAGCTGCGCGAGCATCGGCTGCATCGCCATCGAGGACGAGCCGATCGAAGAGGTGTACCTGATCGCCCTCGACGCGAAGCGCCGCCCGATTCGCTTCGATCTCTTCCCCACCAGGCTGACCGACGAAGGGCTGCAGGGTCTCGAGGGGCCGAACGTCGCGTTCTGGAAAGAGCTCCAACCCTTCTACGCGCAGTTCGAACAGAGCCACCGCCCGGCGGCCTTCAAGGTGAACCCGAAGACGGGCGCCTACCAGGTGCGATAGCTTCACCCCGCTGCAAGTCGTTGCGAAGATTGGCGTTTTCGCCCGGAACCCGGGGCGTCGGCTGGTGTCTGTTCCCTTCGTCGAAAGCAAGTCACCAATGAGCGGTGCCGACGACGACTGGGAGGACGAAGTGCCGAGCGACGTGATGGAGCTGCCGGTGAGCGAGAAGGGCGCGGTCAAGGCGCCGCCGTCTGAGCTCCCCGAGCACCTCTTGATCGCTCGCCTGCGCCGCAAGGACACCGCGGCCTTCGAGTTCTTCGTGCGCGCGCACCAGGACCGCGTCTACGACTTCTGCGTGCGCATGCTGGCCGATCGCGAAGAGGCGTTCGATCTCACGCAGGAGATCTTCATCTCGATTCACCAGCACCTCGACCAGTTCCGCGCCGACGCGAAGCTGACCACGTGGATCTACCGCATCGCCCGCAACCACTGCCTCAACCGCCTCAAGTACTTGAAGCGTCGCGGCCGCGGGCGCAGCGACGAGTTCGGCGAGAGCAACGAGCTGTCGATCACCGAGGCGATGGGCGGGGCCGCGCAGCCCGATGACGCCGTGCACGCGCGCACCGAGAAGGCGCTGGTGCACCAGGCCATCTCGCAGCTCGACGAAGACCAGCGCGCGCTGGTCGTGCTGCGCGACGTCGAGGGCCTCAGTTACGAAGAGATCATGGACATCACGGAGCTCGCCGAGGGCACCGTGAAGAGCCGCCTGCACCGGGCTCGGGAAAAGCTGGCTGGGATCCTGGTGAAGCTTGAACAGAGCTTCGCGGATCGAGGAGAATGACGTCGTGCGTCGCGAACTGCCTGAGAATGAAGTCGAACGCCTCTTCGTGGGCGCGGTCGACCACGCACTGCCTTCGACGGAAGAGAAGGAGTTCGAGGGCGAGCTCGCCGAGAACCCCGAGCTCAAGGCGAAGTTCGCGCAGTACCAGCGCGCGATCTCCCTGCTGAAGGACTCGCCGAAGGAAAAGGCGCCCGAAGCGCTGGCCTCGCTGATCCTCCGCCGCACCCGCCGTCGCCGTTTCCAGGGCCGCAACCGCGAGCTGCAGAACACGCGCTTCCCCGTCGAGGTCATCGTTCCGCTGTTGCTGGCGGCGCTGGTCGCGGTGTTCATGCTCCTCGCCTCGCCCTGACGCTGGCCCTACGCTGGGCCCATGCCTTCGTCGGTTCGCTTCATCTCCAGCCTCGCGCTGTTGGTGTTCGCCTTCGGTGCGATCGGCATCACCCTCGAGCTCCCCGGTCTCGCGCCCACGCCCTCGATGGAGGCGGTGCAGCACATCGTGACCGGGCCGTCGTTCCTCGCGCCGCTCGCCGTCGCCGCCGCGTTCTACGTCTACGTGCGCACGCGCCCGCTGCCCGGCGCGATGATGCGCTCGGCGCACTACCTCCCCGGCATCGACCTCGGCCAGCCCACGCCGCAGCGGCTCGCGGCCCTGCGCGCGAACCTGGCGCCCCGGCTCGTCGACGCCGACGGGCTCGAGCTGGCCGACCTGTTGGTGCACGCCGCGGTGCAGGCCAAGGCCAGCGACATTCACGTGCACCCCACCGGCGAGGTGACGCAGCTGAGCGTGCGCGTCGATGGCGTGCTCGAGCCGCTGGGTGACGTCTCGCTCGCGCAGTACGGCGCGTTGATCAACCGGCTCAAGGTGCTCGGCCGCCTCACGCACTACGTCACCGACAAGCCGCAAGACGGCCAGTTCGCGCTGCCGACGCCCGACGGCACGGCGGAGGTGCGCATCTCGCTGTTGCCCACCCAGCACGGAGAGAAGGCGGTGCTGCGGCTCTCGGGCCTGGGCAACGAGCTGCCGTCGCTCGAGGCGCTGCGGCTGCCCGACAGCGTGCGCAACCAGCTCACGCGCATGCTCGAGAAGCCGCAGGGCCTCATCTTCTTCACCGGGCCGACCGGCAGCGGCAAGACGACCAGCATCTACGCCTCGGTCACGCACCTCCAGCAGACGCGAGGCGCGCTGGCGCAGGTGGCGACCATCGAAGATCCCATCGAGCACTCGATTCCCGGCGCGGCGCAGACGCAGGTCAACCGCAACGCGGGGCTCGACTTCGCCTCGGGGTTGCGCGCGTTGCTGCGGCAGGACCCCAACGTGCTGGTGGTCGGCGAGATTCGCGACGCCGAGACCGCGCGCATCGCGACGCAGGCCGCGCTTACGGGCCACCTCATCCTCACCACGGTGCACGCCGACTCCGCGCCGGGCGTCTTCAACCGCCTGCTCGAGATGGGCGTCGAGGCCTCGGTGCTCTCGTCGGTCTCGCTCGCCACCTTCTCGCAGCGGTTGCTGCGCCGGCTCTGCCCGCACTGCCGCCGCGTCGAGCCACCCAGCGCCGAGCAGCTCGAGCGCTTGAAGGCTGCGGGTGCTCCCGTCGAGGGCTACTTCACGGCGCCCGGCTGCGCGGAGTGTGGCCAGACGGGCATCGCTGGACGCGTCGCGATCTTCGAGGTGCTGATCGTCGGTGACCGCGTGCGCGAAGAGCTGAAGAGCGCGCCCAATACGCAGCGCCTGATGTCGCTCGCCGTCGAGGAAGGCCTGGTGCCGCTGCGAGAAGCGGCGCTCAAGAGCGCGCGCGATGGAGAGGTGTCGCTCGCCGAGGCCCTGCGGGTGACGGCATGAACAAGCGAGACACGCGCAAGGCCACGCCGGCCGAGCTGATCGCGGCCACCGCGCTCCTCGTCGCCGCGCTCGTGCTCACCGGCACCATCGCGCAGCTGCGCCTCGCCGGCTCGACCGCGATGCTCGGCGATCGCCCGGTCGACCCGCTGTCCGAGACGGTCATCACGCCGCAGGGCGGGGAGGGCGTGACGTACACCTCGGGCGCGAAGCTCCTCTTCATCGACAGCGAGCCCGATGGCGCCGAGGCGCGGGTCGCGGGCACCCTCGTCGGCCAGACGCCGTGGTCGGCCGACCTCCAGTGCGCGGGACCGAAGACGAAGGTCGAGCTGCGCAAGGCCGGGTGGCAAACCGCCACCGTCGAGGTCGACTGCGAGCGCGGCACCGCGCACGTGAAGCTCAGCCTCAAGCGGAAGTGAGGCGTGACGCCAGCGTCGTGTGGGTGTGGCGTTGCGCAGCGCACTGCGCGCGATGGGCCGCGGGTTGCGGGGCTTTCACTCGGGGCTGGCTGGCACGTGGCTTGCGGTCTTGAATCGGCCCATGCGCTCGTTGCTGCTCGCGGTGGTGGTGTTGGCGTCGCTGGGCTGTCCAGCCGACGACACGCAGTACGTCGAACCGCCCGCCACGCCGCTCGATCTCACGTTGTTCCCCACCGTGGGCGGCAACTCGAAGCTCTTCGCCGACGTCGGTGACGCGCGCCTCGAGTTCGACCCCACCACGAAGGACGCCATCTCGGCGCTCGGGCTGTGCGTCGACGCGGTGAGCTGGTGCTACGCGCCCGGCAGCAAGGAACTCGCGTGGTGCCTCGAGCACACCCGCACCTGCGCCAGCGCCGAGCCGTGGAACGAGAAGCCGTGCTGCCCGCAGCAATGCAAAGACGACTTCACCGCGGCGGTCGCGGGCGGTCTCACGCCGGCCAACGCGCTCGAAGACGTGTTCTTCACCAAGCACACCTGCTTCCCCGGGGTGACCGCGGCCCTCGAGGTGTCGCCGTGAAGGCGCTTTGGCTCGCGCTCTGCGTCGTCTCGCTGCCCGCGCTCGCGTGGGAATCGACCTGCTCGAAGTTCGGCGACAAGACGCTCTCGCCCGAAGCGCTCGCCGCCGCGCGCGGAGAGCCCTGCACGCCGTCGTCAGGTCCGTCGACCGCGCGCGAACGCTGGGTCGGCACCAACGACGAGCACCGCCAGCTGTTCGAGCTGACGCGCGCGAAGGCCGGGCTGCCGCCGGAGGTCTCGGCGACGCAGAACCAGCTGGTCTTCACCGCCGACGCGACGGTCGACATCAACGGCACCGCGAGCCCCACGCTGGTGCCGGCACCCTTCGAGGCCACGCAGCGCCTCGCGACGCGCTCGTGGTCGGTGGCGGAGTTCGCGCAGCTGCCCGACTTCTCCTACGCGCTGTGGGACTGGGCGTCGGGCCACGAGGTCTGCCCGCTCGCTGGCGCGTCGTCGCTCGCCGAGTGCCACGACTTCGCGGCGCACATGGGGCCCGTGAACTCCAACCACTTCGTGCCGCAGTCGCGCACCAGCTACGCGCACTACCACCGGCTCGCGTTGGACCGCGCCGCCGCGTGCCGCACCATGGCGATGCAGGTGGCGACGCAGCCGCGCTTCGGGCCGTACGTGCGCGCGTGCGAGCTCGAGGCGCTGGCACTCGAGGCCGTCGGTCAGCACTTCCTGCAAGACAGCTGGAGCATGGGTCACATGTGGGCCCGCTGGGGCAGCGCGACGCTCGACGACTTCCCCGGCGACACGGTGGAAGAGAAGCGCGACCGCGCAGTGTTGACGGCGCTGGTGTCGGGCCTGTTTCACGGCGCGCGCTCGGTGCTCCAGACGCTGCCGGCGTGGACCAGCTACGACGTGAACGACGCGATGTGCGCCCCGTGGGACGACGTGCGCTTCATGACGCCCGGTGGCGATTTCTCGCGCGGCATCGGTGACAACTACCTCTCGCTGCTCTCGAGCGCCGCGCCGTACACGCTGCAGTCGAGCACCTTCTTCCAGTGCGCGGTGTCGGGCGTGCTCGAGGTGTACGCGGCCTCGGGCGAGCAGCACGGCGCGGCGCAACCGGAGCCCGGCTTCGTGTCGATCGACCCGACCAGCGAGCCGTGCTTCGGCCAGCGCGCGACCAACCAGGCGATCGCCGCGGGCGCGGCGGTGAACCTGAAGATCGTCGGCCTGCAGAGCACCATTCCCATCGACGCGCGCTTCGTGAGCTTCCTGTTGCCGAAGGTCGCGCGCGCGCAGGGCAAGGTCGCCGTCTCGCCGCGGCTGCGCAACGAGTTCCGCTTCCAGTTGCAGCGCACGGTCACCGTGGCGCGCGTACGCGCGAAAGACGCACCCGACGGAACCGATCTCGCCAACGGCGGGTGGGGCCCGTTCCTCGGCGTGAAGCAGAACGGCGAATACGACCGCGCGCCCGACTACCTCGACCCGGCGTGGCCGTGGCCCGCGCGTGACGAGCACGCGCAGTACCTGCAGCGCACCTTTCACCAGGCGCACGCCGCCGAGCTGTGCAGCAGCGTCACGCAGGCGACCCTCGACACGCTCCGCGCACGGGCACACGACGGCTCGCTCCCCGCAACGGAACAGGCCGCCGCGTGCACTGCCTGCACCGAGCTCGCGGTGCGCCACGTGCGCATCGGCACCGCCGGGAGCTACGACACCAGCAAGGAACCGCTGTGCTCGTACCTCTCGACGAGCACGTTCTTCCTCTACGCCCAGACCACGGGCGTCACCGACGCGCAGGGCACGGCAACGCGCTGGTGCTGTCCCTGACGCGAGGTAGAAAGCGCCCATGCTCAAGCGCACCCTGCTGGTCGTCTTCGCGATCTGCTCCACGGCGTCGTTCACCGCGTGCCCGGGCGGCGGAACGGGGACGGGCGGTGGCGGCGGCTCGCTCGGTGGCGGACTCGGTGGTGGTGGCGGCGTCGGAGGTGGCACTGGCGGCGGCACGACCGGTGGCGGCGCGACGGGCGGGGGCGCGACGGGCGGCGGCGCGACCGGTGGTGGCGCGACGGGCGGTGGCGCGACGGGTGGCGGCAGCGCGACGGGCGGTGGTAGCGCGACCGGAGGCGGCTCGGGGAACGGCGCGTTCTTCCAGCTCGACGTCGGCACTGACTACCCGACGGCCGCGGTCGACTCGGCCGGCGTCTTTCACGTCGCGTACGGCACCGGCTTCGGCCAGACCCTGCGCTACGGCCGCTGCGCGAGCGGCTGCTCCAGCCCCACGGGGTGGACCTTCACCACGCTCTTCACGCTCACCGGCACCGGCTCGGTCGATCACGGCCGCATCGTGGTGGGCCCGGGCAACGTGCTGCACCTCGTCTACGACCGCACGCTCAACTCGAGCGACTCCACCTGGTACGCGACGTGTTCGACCAACTGCGCGCAGCCCAGCAGCTGGCAGCAGGCCGACATCACCTCGGTGGTCAGCGGCAAGTACGCCTTCCGCGGCTCGCCGATGGTCGTCGACTCGAGCGGGCGCGTCTCGTTCGTCACCAGCGACCTGAGCACCAACGGCTCCATCTTCTTGAACACCTGCGCGTCGAACTGCCTGAGCACCGCGAGCTGGTCGACGGGGACCATGCGCCAGGGCGGCGGGCGCACCACGCTGGCGGCGGGCGGCACCACGCTCCACCGCGTGATGTACGACGACAACTCGCGCCTGCGCTACGCGAGCTGCACGGCCAACTGCACCACCGCCGCGGGCTGGACCGAGTCGGGCCCCATCTTCGTGCACGACGGCACCATGCCCACCTCGCTCGTGGTCGAGGCCGGCGGGCGCCTGCACCTCGCGTACAACCAGGGCTACACGAGCCCCAGCGAGCCGCAGAACCTGAAGGACCAGGCGTACCGGCTGCTCGTCTGGCAGTGCGACTCGAACTGCACCGCCGACACCTCGTGGTCGGGCGTGATTCTCGGCAACCCCAACGACGGCGAAGAGGGCATCTCGCTGGTCGAGCTCGGCGGCGGGCTGGTGATCACCTTCACCAACAGCATCAGCCTGTGGGCCGGCGTCTGCCCTGGCACCTGCACCACCTCGACCAACTGGGGCCTCGCGCCCATCGACGACGGCATGTCGATGGCGGCGTCGGTCGACCCGTACCAGGCGTTCCTGTGCAGCGGCACGCGCCCCTCGTTCGCCGCGTGGTACCCCAACGATGGCGTCGTCGCGGTCAGCCCCACGACCGGCTCGGCACTCTTCGTCAACGCGCCGTACGTCATCAAGACCTGCGCGGGCACCCAGACGCGCTCGGCGGGCAACCTGCGCGTCGTCTTCTCGCAGTGACCTTTCGCTTGCAGAACGTCGGCCCGGCGTGGTGAACGCCTCGCCATGGCAGACGACGTCAGCGCGGCGGAACAGAAGCTCCTCGACGAGCGCAAGAACAAGGCGAAGCAGCTGCAGGAACTCGGGGTCAACCCGTACGGCAACGGCTTCAAGCCCGACTCGCTGGCCGGCGAATTGGTGAAGAAGTTCGCCGATGTCGACGCGGCGAAGCTCGAGGCCGACAAGCCCGGGCCCTTCACGCTCGCGGGCCGCATCGTGCGCGTGGGCGACTTCGGCAAGGCCGCGTTCGTCACCATTCAAGATCGCAGCGGCACCATCCAGGCGCACCTCAAGAAGGACGTGCTGGGCGAAGACGTCTTCAAGATCTGGAAGTGCACCGAGCTGGCCGACTTCATCGGGGTGAAGGGCACGCTCTTCAAGTCGAAGACCGGCGAGCTCACCGTGGCGGCCACCGAGCTGTGCTTCCTCGGCAAGGCGCTGCGCGGGCTGCCCGGCAAGTTCGCCGGTGACGACGTGAAGGTGAAGCTGAACCCGCAGCAGGTCGCGCGCGTGAAGGAAGCGGCCGAGGCGGTGATGGCGGTCATCAACGCGGCCCCGCACGAGCAGCGCGAGAAGGCCCGCGCCGACGCGATCGCCGCGCAGACCGAGAAGCTCAAGGACGATCAGAACGTGGTGAAGGCGCTGCAGGGCGCGGTGAACAAGGCGTGGGCCGAGTCTCAGGCGCTCGCCGACACCGAAGAGCGCTACCGCCGCCGCTACGTCGACCTCCTCTCGAACGCCTCGGTGCGCGACACCTTCAAGAAGCGCTCGCGGCTGGTGAAGTTCATTCGCGAGTTCCTCGACGCGCGCGACTTCCTCGAGGTCGAGACGCCGATGATGCACTCGCTGGTGAGCGGCGCCGCGGCCCGGCCGTTCAAGACGCACCACAACGCGCTCGACATCCCGCTGTTCATGCGCATCGCGCCCGAGCTGCACTTGAAGCGCCTCGTGGTGGGCGGCTTCGATCGCGTCTACGAGATCAACCGCAACTTCCGGAACGAGGGCATCAGCACGCGCCACAACCCGGAATTCACGATGCTCGAGTTCTACCAGGCGTACGCCACGTACGAAGACCTGATGGACCTCACCGAGCAGATGATCAGCGAGGCCTCGGTCGCGGTGACGGGCTCGTCGGTCGTGAAGTACGGCGCGCACACCATCGACTTCAAGAAGGGCTGGCCGCGCATCTCGATGACCGAGGCCATTCGCTCGCGCGTGAAGGACCTGAGCGAGAAGGACTTCAGCGACCCCGAGAAGCTGCGCGTCATCGCCTCGCGCAAGGCGATGCACGACAAGGACGGCGGGCTCGCGGACGCCATCGAGAAGATGAACGCCGGCGAGCTGATCGGCACGCTCTTCGAGCAGTACGTCGAGGGCGAGCTGGTGCAGCCCACGTTCATCACCCAGTTCCCCGTCGAGACCAGCCCGCTCGCGCGCCGCAACGATCAGAACCCGGCCATCACCGACCGCTTCGAGCTGTTCTGCGTGGGCCGCGAGATCGCCAACGCGTTCAGCGAGCTCAACGACCCGGTCGACCAGGCGCAGCGCTTCCAGTCGCAGGTCGACGCCAAGACCCGCGGCCAGCAGGAAACGATGGACTACGACCACGACTACATCCGCGCGCTCGAGCACGGCCTGCCTCCGACGGCCGGCGAGGGCATCGGAATTGATCGCCTGGCCATGCTGTTGACCGACGCGCCCTCGATCCGCGACGTCATCCTCTTCCCGTTGCTCAAGCCCCAGCAGCAGTGACTCGAACCCGCACGCTCTTCCCCGCGACCGTCGCGCTGCTGGCCGGCCTGTCCGAGCTGGTGGTGGGGCTGGCGCGCGCGGAGCTGCTCCCCATCGCCGGCGGTGAGCTCGCCGCGGTGCTGGTGGGGTGGGGCACGTTCCTCGAGCCCGTCATCGCGCTCATCGGCACCCTCACCGGGTCGGTGCGCGAGACGGCCACCATGTTCGGCGCGCCCGCGGCGTTGGCTGACGGCATGGTGCACCTCGAGGTCGGCGCCGCGCTGTGGGTGCTCGGCTGGGCGTTGATGGCGGTCGGCCTGCGCAACCCCGAGGCGAAGCCGCTGCAGCCGATGGCCGCGCTGCGCGAAATCGGCGACGCGCTGTCTCTCTTCTTCTCGAAGCTCACCTTCGGCGTGTGGCGCTACCGGGCGCGCGAGCTGCCGAAGAACGGCCTCCACCCCCGGCTCGCCACCTTCCAGGACTTCCACTGGGGCACGCTCGTCGCGTACGGCTTCGGCTTCCTCATCTCCGAGCTGATCTTCATTCGCCTCTACACGGGCGTGGTCGGCAAGGGCACGGTGCAGGGCGGGGCGGTGGTCGAGGGCCTCTCGCCCGTGAGCGCCTTCCTGCTCGCGTTCTTCGTCGCGATGGCCATCGCGTTCCTCGGCGGCTTCGCGGGCTCGGCCAACAGCAAGCGGCTCTCGACGCCGGAAGCCACCATCGCGCTGCTCTACTTCGGGCTGCCGGTGCCGGCGTTCCTGTCGATGATGCACAACTTCCCGCGCCTGATGATCGACTACGGCGGGCGGCTGCGCGAAGTCATCTACCTCTCGTCGCTGCTCGGTGAGAACCGCCCGGAGCTCGGCTACTGGCTCGTCACGCTCGCGCTGGGCCTCTCGTTCTTCCTCGGCATCAACTTCGGCTTCGTCTCGACCTCGTCGGGCCGGCTCGATCTGCGCACCTCGTATGAGCTGTTCGTCGCGTCGCGGCACGTGCAGGTGTTCCGCCCGCGGCTGCTGCTCGGCGCGTTCGGCGTGCTGATCCTCGGCATCGTGCCGCCGCTCATCGTGTGGGCGATCATCAGCGCCGCCGAGTCGGTGGTCGAGCGCACGCGCATTCGCCGGCTGGGCCTCGAAGATCCGATTCTCGCCGCCGAGGCGCTCAACGAGCACAAGGTGCGTGCGCAGACTCCGACCGCGATGATGACCGCGCTCTCGGTGGGCGGCGTGGGCGTCGGCGTGATGGCGCTGATCATCGTGCTCTCGGTGATGAGCGGCTTCGAGGCCGACCTGCAGAAGAAGATCCTCGGCACCAACTCGCACGGCGTGGTCATGAAGTACTCGCCCGAGATGCCCGAGTACGAAGACGTGCTCGCCAAGGTGAAGGACGTGCGCGGCATCGCCGGCGCGACTCCGTTCATCTTGAACGAGGTGATGATCAGCAGCGAAGGCAACATCAGCGGCTCGATGATCAAGGGCATCGACCCGAAGACCGTCGGCGACGTGACCGACCTGCCCGAGTACCTGCTGCCGGGCGGCAAGATGGAATGGCTGATCGAGCCGAAGAACATCTCGCGCAAGCACTTCGACCTCGATGCGCCCGCGTTCGACGGCAAGGGCGCCAGCCCCGACGACTTCGAGAAGAAGAAGCCGGCGCCGAAGGACTCCGACATCGAGCGCGATCCGCTGCTCGAACTGCCCAGCCCCGACAAGGAAGCCGACGTGGTGCTGCCCGGCATCCTCATCGGCCGCGAGCTCGCCGCGTCGCTCAAGGTGGTGGTCGGCGATCGCGTGAACGTCGTCTCGCCGATTGGTGGCGAACTCGGCCCGCAGGGGCCGATGCCCAAGAGCCGGCCCTTCCGCGTCGCCGGCATCTTCTATTCGGGCATGTACGAGTACGACTCGAAGTTCGTCTACATCCACCTCCCCGAGGCGCAGAGCTTCTTCGGCGTGAAGGGCGCGACGGGCATCGAGGTGAAGGTCACCGACGTCGACAACGCGCGCGGCACGATGAAGGCCGTCTACGACACGCTGCAGGGCTACCCGTACCGCACCAAGGACTGGGGCGAGATGAACCGCAACCTGTTCGCGGCGCTGCGGCTCGAGAAGCTGGTGATGGGCATCATCTTGTCGATCATCGTCATCGTCGCGGCCGGGTTGATCGTCGCGACCGTGATCATGCTCGTGCTCGAGAAGCGCAAGGAGATCGCGGTGCTCAAGGCGCTCGGCGTGCCCGACGGCGGCATCGTGAAGATCTTCCTCACCGAGGGGTTGCAGATCGGCGTCGCGGGCGGCGTGCTCGGACTGATCTCCGGCCTCGCGTGGTGCCTCTTCATCGAGCGCGTCGGCATCCGGCTCGACCCGCAGGTCTATTACATCCCCGCGCTGCCGGTGCGCATCGAGCCCTTCCAGACCGCGCTCTCGGTGATCATCGCGATCCTCGTCACGTTCCTCGCGAGCATCTACCCCGCGCTCAAGGCCTCGCAGGTCGAGCCCGTCGATGGGCTGAAGGCGGAATGATGAGCGCCCCGTTCCTCCAGGTGCGCGACGTCACCAAGTCGTACTTCTTGAACGGCAAGCGCATCGACGTCTTGCGCGGCGTGAACGTCACCATCGAGAAGGGTGAGCTCGTCTCTCTCGTCGGCGCGTCGGGCTCGGGCAAGAGCACCTTCCTGCACGTCGTCGGCACGCTCGACATGCCGGCGGCCGGCTTCATGTACTTCGAGGGCAAGTCGGTCTTCGACATGAACGACGCGGAGGTCGCCGAGTTCCGCAACAAGACCATCGGCTTCGTCTTCCAGTCGCACTTCCTGCTGCCGGAGTTCACCGCCGAAGAGAACGTCGCGATGCCGGCTCTCATCTTGCGCGAAGACCGTCGCAAGTCGCTGATGCGTGCGCGCGGGCTGCTCGAGCGCGTCGGCCTCGCTCAGCGCGCGGAACACCGCCCCGGTGAACTCTCGGGCGGCGAATCGCAACGCGTCGCGCTCGCCCGCGCGCTGATGCTGAACCCCGCGTTGCTGCTCGCCGACGAGCCGACCGGCAACCTCGACCCGTCGACGGGCGAAGGCATCCACGCGCTCTTGCGCGAAGTGAACAAGGAACTCGGCATCACCGCCGTCGTGGTGACGCACAACGAGCTGCTCGCGAAGTCGATGCCGCGCCGCCTGCGCTTGAAAGACCACCAGGTCGTCAACGCCGACTGACACTGTCGTGAGTTCAGACACGTGTGGGGGACTGTCCTCCTCGCGACACCGCGCACGCCTTGCGCTCTCATGTACGGATGACCACACCAGTCTCCCCTCTCCCCACTGGGGAGAGGGTCAGGGTGAGGGGAGTCACTTCGCTGGTCGCCGCGCTGTTCCTCACGGCCTGCCCCGGAGGAATCACCTCGGGAACAGGAGGCGGCGCCGGCGGAGGCGGAGGCGGCACCGGCTTCGACGCCGGCCCCCTCTGCGACGCGCCATCCGACGACGCGGGCACCTTCGACGATCAACTCCCGCCCACGCGCCTGCTCCGTCGAGCCTCGATGGTGCTGCGCGGAGTGCCCCCGACCGACGCCGAATACGCCCAGCTGCTCGCGGCCGGCGACGACACCGCCCAGCGCGCCTTCGTCACGGTCTTCATCGATCAACGCCTCGCCGCGCCCGACTTCTACCAATCGGTCTTCGAGTTCAGCCGCGACTGGTTCAACGTGCCGCTCGCGCCGCCGACCGCCGACGAGCCCGAGTACGGCCCGCAGCAACAGCGCTCGATTCAGAAGTGCGCGATGACCACGCCCAACGGCGGCAAGTTCGCCTACGTCCGCGAAGACTACGAGGGCGGCATGATGGCCATCTGCGGCGGCACCACGCGCGATGGCGGCGTGCCGAAGGAGCGGAGCCTCGAGCCGTGGTGGGCGCCGGGCACGCAGGTGACGCTGGTCGGCAGCGCCGCGAGCGAAGACCCGAGCGGCGTCGTCAACATCAACGGCAACTGGAACACCGTCCCCTGCAACGGCCGCCCCGACGGCACGTGTGGCTGCGGCCCCAACGGCGTCAACTGCCACGCCGACCTCCAGCAGTACCCGGGCTGGGAGAACTACGTGTTCTGGAACGAGCACGGCCAGCGTCGCCAACTGTCCGAGGAACCCGCGCGCCTGTTCGCGCACCTCGTGTGGCACGACAAGCCGCTCACCGATCTCGTGCTCAGCAGCACCTCGGTCGGCACCACGCGCACCATCTCGGCGTACGTGATGCAGGGCGCCGAGAGCGGAGATCTCACGCAGCTCACCGACGACTCGTGGTGGCAGCCCGCGAAGTACTCGAGCGCGGCGGTCGATCCACTGCACACCGCCGGCGACCCCGAGGCCTGGCGCGAGTTCGACGTGCCCACCGTGTCACGCGTGTTCATCGGCGACCGCGACTACAAGTACGACCCGCGCACCACCTCGACGCCGATGACGGGCGTGCCCGCGGCCGGAATGCTCACCAGCATCGGCTTCCTCACCGCGCAGCCGCGTGAACGACTCCGTGCGGCGCGCATGCTCGAAGCGCTCGCGTGCGAAGTGCTCGCGCCGCCCTCGGGCCAGGTCTTCAACCCGTACGTCAGCGATCCGGCGACCGAAGGCCCCTGTCAGCACTGCCACCGCCGCATCGATCCCGCGGCGATCCACTTCAAGCGCTTCGCGAAAGCAGGCAGCGCGTTCGAAGGGTGGGGCGCCAACTACTTCATGCCCGCGGTCGGCGGCTGGCACTGGCCGGCGCAGTGGCGCACCAAGGTGTACCCGTACAGCGGCGAGCCGTTCTCGCACTGGAACCGCTGGTACGCGGCGGGCACGCGGTTGACGCCGGTGACGCAGGCGCAGGTCGACGCGGATCCGATGGTGGTGTTCATCGATTTCCTGCCGCCTGATCAAACGCTGCTCGGCCAGGTGAGCGACGGCACCGTCGGACCGCTCGGGTTCGGCAAGCTGATCGTCGCGTCGGGCTCGTTCGACCGCTGCATGGTGCGGCACCTCCACCAGTTCGTGCTCGGGCGCGACATCGATCCCGCGAAGGAGACGGGCTACCTCGATCTCCTCACCGCGAAGTTCGTCGCAGATGGGCGGAAGGCGCGACCGTTCATCAAGACACTCCTCGCGTCGGATCTCTTCGGGAGGGGCCTGTGATGAAGCGCTCACTCCTGTTGGTGGTGCTCGGCGTGTTCGCGGCGTCGTGCAACCGCGCGCCGGCGCCAGCTCCTGCCTCGGCTTCGACTCGCCAGGCCGCGTGTGGTCAGGCCAGTGATGAAACGGTGCGCGTGATGACCGCGCTCGCGCCGCACTGCGAGGGCTGTCACGTCACCGGTGCGCGCGCGTTCTTCGCGTCGGTGTCGAGCTTCCAGAACCTCGTGGTGTCCGATCCGCGGCTCGTCATCCCAGGCGACCCGGACAACTCCGAATTCGTCCGGCTGCTCCTCGGCACCGGCACGCGCGCCTTCACCCAGATGCCGATCGGCACGAAGTCGTACGCCGCGCTGGTCGCCGACGGCACCGCGACCTTGAGCGTCGACGACGTGAAGGCGTGGATCACCGGGCTCGCCAGCCAGGCCCGCGACGCACGGCCGGACCCGACCGCGCCGACCATCACGCGTCTCAAGGCCGACCAGGTGCAGCGCGCGCTCTACCAACAGCTCGGGCTCGGCTACTCCGACTTCTTCACCGACGCGTCGGAGTACGGCATCCCGATGGCGCAGCCGCCCACCGACGAGACGTACCCGTTCCAGCCCGCCGACGCCTACCGCGCGCCGCGCACCGCCGAGTCGAAGGATCGCTTCCACGGCCTCGGCGGCGGCTCGGTGGTGAGCAACCAGAAGCCGGACCCGACGACCTCGCCGACCTTCGTGCTCACGCTGACCCAGGTCTCGCAGCGGTGGTGCCGCATCGCGTTCAAGAAGCAGAACAACACCGCGCTCTTCCCGAGCGGCACGTCACCCGCGACGGACGCAGCGAGCGTGAAGGCGACCATCGGGCGGTGGTTCCTCCACTTCCACGGCCGCGTCGCGGCCAGCACTGACGTCGACGCGATGTTCGACACCGTGTGGACGCCGCTGAGCGCGAGCGGCGCCGAGGCTGGCTACGTCGGGCTGTGCTCGGCGTTCATTCGTCACCCTGACTGGATCTTCTACTGAGGCCATCGATCATGAAGCTCTCTCGACGAAAGCTCTTCGAAGCGGCGCTCGGCGTGGGGCAGGTGGCGCTGCTCTCGCGCTACGGCCTCTTGCCCTCTTCGGCACGCGCGCAGTCGATGTCATTCAAGCCGACCAAGCTGCTCGCCATCTGGCTCGACGGCGGCCTGCACTGGGAATCGTTCTTCAGCCCGTTCACCTCGGCCGGCATCACCAAGTTCATGCCGGCGCCGGGCGGAGGGCTGATCCCCTGGGGCTACAGCCCGTCGCAGGTCGAGAACTTCGATCGCTCGCCGGTCGATCTCGACGCGCCTGGAACGCGTCGCAAGTGGCGCGGGCCGGTCTATTGGAACTGGAACTCGCCGGGCGACACCATGGGCGCGGTGCCCAACTCCGGAGGCGCGCAACAGTTCCGGCCTTACGGCTACGCGTGGGCGAACCCGGCGTACAAGCTGTACGACCGCGCGGCGCTGCTCATCGGCGCCGACCAGGGCACCGCGTCGCACTACTCCGGCATCGTCGCGAGCATGTGCGGCGTGGCGGGCGCGAACTTCCGGGCGCCGTCAGTGCAGGCCGTCGTCGCGGCGGCGATGGCGAAGCGCTTCCCTGATCGCCCGATTCCCAACGTATCGCTCGGTGGGCCGTCGCCGACCGCGCTCGATCTGCCCTCGCTCGCCGCGCCGACGCGCGTGACCAACGACGCCTCGGTCGAACCCACGCTGTCGGACAAGCGTGATGGCGCGTGGCTCAACCTGCGCACGCGCACCGATCGCCCGGAGCTCGCCTTCGACGGCACGCCGACCGGCGCCACCGCGCCGCTCACCGCGACGGATCAGTACACGCTCGATCAGATCCGCGCGCGCAAGGGCAAGTCGACCGCCGGCACCGACGCGCTGCTCGGTTCGCTCTACGACACGTACAAGGGCGCGAGCCGCACCATCGCGCGCGACATCATGGGCACGCTCGCCAACGTGCGCGGCTTCGAGAAGCTCTCGGTCGCCGACATGATGTACCCCGCGAACTGGACGGCGTGCATCGGGTACGCCGACACGTGCGGCGGCGGCAGCTCACTGGCGAACTACGACTTCGCGCTGAAGCTGCTCAAGAGCGAGCTCGTCAGCTCGGTGAGCCTGCGTGCGACGAGCATCGCCAACTTCAGCTTCGACACGCACTCGTCGAACGGGCCGCAGTACCACGCCAATCACCTGCGCATCGCGCTCGAGGGCATCGGCCGCGTGCTGATGGAGATGTCGCTCACCCCGAGCGCCACCAACGCCGGCAAGACGCTGCTCGATGAGACGCTCGTCTACATCTACAGCGACTTCGGCCGGACCTTCCCGAAGACGGGCTCGGACCATCACCCCGCGACCTGCGCGATCCTCGCGGGTGGATCGATCATCGGGAACCAGATGGTCGGCGGCTACGACGAGTCGATGAACGGGAGCCCGATGGGAGTGCCGGTGCCGCTCGTCGAGGAGTCCGGCATGCAGGTGACGCGCACGCCGAAGAGCCAGGACATCGTCGCGACGGTGCTGCACGCCTTCGGCCTCGAGGGCGGCACCGACTACTTCATCCCCGGCGGGTACGGGTATTACGACGGGGTCGTGGGCTGAACGTGCGCGCGCTCGCTCTCGCGGTGGTGGTCGTGGCGGTCGTCGCGTGTGACGTCACGCCGGGAACGGATGCCGGCTCAGGCGGAGGCAGCGCGACGACGGGCGGAGGCAGCGCGACGGGCGGAGGCAGCGCGACGGGCGGAGGCAACGCGACGGGCGGAGGCAGCGCGACGGGCGGAGGCAGCGCGACGGGCGGCGGCAGCGCGACGGGCGGCGGCAACGCGACCGGAGGAGGCACCGCGACGGGCGGCGGCAACGCGACGGGCGGAGGCAGCGCGACGGGCGGAGGCAGCGCGACGGGCGGCGGCAACGCGACAGGCGGCGGCACCGCAACCGGCGGCGGCAACCCCGCCGCGCCCACGCTCGTCGAGTCAGTCGTCGTCGCTCAGAAAGAGACGCAAGGCACGCAAGTCATCACCACCGCACTGACCACGTCATCCGCCGGTCTCGTACTCGTCAGCCTCGACGCGATCCGCACTGCGCTCTTCCCGGGCCCGCCGACGCTGAACAACGGCAACACCTTCCCCACGGCGCCGCTCGTCACGGAGGTCTACTCGCCGGGCTACCCGCAGTACTCCCTGCGCGTGTGGAAGACCGCGAACGTCGCAACCACCGGCGCCGGCCACACCGCGACGCTGACGCGAATCAACTCCTTCACCGAGGAAGCGACCACCGGCCTCTTCGCGTTCTCTCGCGGCGACGTCGTCGGCTCCTCGTCCGTCGTGCGCAACCCTTCTGGCGCAGGCGCGACGCTCACCAGCGCGCCCATCACCATCAGCGGCGGCCCCGCGCGCGTGCTCGCCATCTGGAGCGGCTCCGGCGACATCAACGCCACCGCCCCCACCGCCACCATCACCGACGCCGCCACCTGGGGCACGCCCATCCACGCCATCGCGTTCAGCAGCGCCCAGGCGCCCAGCGGCCACATTCCGCTCACGGTGTGGACCGCGGTGCTTCAGCCCGGCACGCACACCTGGTCCGCGCAGCCCGCCATCAACGAGGGCGCGATCATGATCACCCTCGTCGTGCAGTGACCGGTCGGTGCTAGAGGCGTCCGCCATGCGGAAGCTCCTCCTGCTCGCCTCGTGCGCCCTCGTCGCCTGCCCGCCGCCGAAGCCTCCGACGTCCGCGACGCTCCGGACGAGCGCCGGCACGGTCATCGTCGACACCAAGCCTTTCGTGCTCACGCTCACGCGCGCTGATGGCAGCGTTCGCATGCGCACGACCGGCGGGCCCCGGTTCACCCGCGACGACGGCCAGGACGAAGGCCAGCTCGTGCCCGGCTGGGACGGCTTCAAGTCGAAGGAACGCGAGTGGGTCGAGTTCACCGACGCCACCCTGGTGAGCGCCGACGCGACGACCGTGAAGCTCGAGTTCTCGAAGGACGGCCTCGTCGTGCAGTTCGAGGTCTCGCTCGACGGCGTCATCGCGCGCACCCGCCAGTCGATCAGCGACACCCGGCGCTACAACAAGTCCGCGCTCGCCTTCGAGTTGACCGACGATGATCACTTCTTCGGCATGGGCCAGCGAACGGCGTCGATCGATCACCGCGGCCTGACGCTGTATTCCTGGGCGGAAGAGGGTGGGCTCGGCGGAGGTGAAAACACGCCACTGAGTGACACCAACCCGTACCCCAACGGCCCATCGATGACGTACTTCCCGGTGCCGTTCTTCCACACCACGAAGAGCACCAGCGTGCTCGTCGACGGCACGCGCCGCAGCGAGGTGCACTTCGGCTCCAGCGCCCCCGAGCTCAAGATCGCCATCGACGGCGCCGAGCTCGCGTTGGTCTTCTTTCTGCGAAACGACCCGCTCGACGCGCTCAACGACTACACCGCGCTCACCGGCCGCCCGCCGATCCCCGCCGACTGGGCGTGGGGCCCGCGTCGCCGCATCAACCGTGGAGCGATCATCGACGGCCTGCCCGAGTGGGCCCAGATGCGCGCCCGCAAGCTGCCGCTCACCACCGTCGACGACGCGATGCACTCGCTGCCCTCGTTCTCGCAGAAGGGCATCGAAGACCAGCTGCGCACGTGGACCACCGAGCTGCACGACAACGGCTTCAAGGTGATGGACTACAACAACCCGTACGTCTCGGCGTCCGCGCCGAACTCCGCGCCCGACTACCAGTACGGCGCTGCGCACGGCTTCTTCGAGATGGCGCCCGACGGCGGCCCCGCGACGAGCTTCTTCCTCTCCGGCGGCCCGCAGACCATCTCCACCATGGACCTCACCAACCCCGACGCGGTGACGTGGTTCCAGGGCCTGCTGCAGCGATCGTTCGACCTTGGTTACGACGGGTGGATGCACGACTTCGGCGAGTACGTGAACCGCAGCTCGCGCTTCTTCGACGGCCGCACCGGCCTCGAGGTGCACAACGAGTTCCCCGTGCTCTCCGCGAAGGCGATGCGCGGCGCCATCGAAGGCCACGACGCGCACGTCTTCACGCGCAGCGGCTACACCGGCAGCCAGGCGTGGATCCTCGAAGACTGGGGCGGCGATCCCGAGGCCACCTTCGACGAGACCGAGGGCCTGCCCGCGATGCTCCGCGGCGGCTTGAACCTCAGCATGGCCGCCGTGCCGTACTGGTCGACCGACATCGGTGGCTACAAGTGCATCACCGACGCGCCCAACGACAAGGAGATGCTGGTGCGCTGGTACGAGATGAGCGCGCTCTCTCCGATGATGCACGACGAAGACGCGTGCTCGAACCCGGTCGGCGCCTCGAAGACCAAGGCGAAGCTGTGGGACGACCAGCAGACGCAAGATGTGTGGCGCACCTCGGCCGGCCTCCACACGCGCCTCGCGCCGTACCTGCGTGCGCTCGCGCTCGAGGCCCGCGCGCACGGCCGCCCGCTCACCATTCACCCCGTGCTCCTCTTCCCCCGCTGGCCCGAAGCGTGGGCCGTGCAGGACTCGTTCTTCCTCGGGCCCTCGCTCTACGGCGCGCCCGTCGTCCGCCGTGGAGTGACGACGCGTCACGTGTGGCTCCCGCCCGGCGCGCAGTACGTGGAATGGACCGAGCGCACCGTGCACCCCGGCGGCAACTACGTCGACGTGCCCGCGCCGCTCGACCGGCTGCCGCTCTTCCTCGTCAGCAACCAGCTCGTGCCGTTGCTCGACGAAGACGTGCAGACCCTCGCCCCCGCACTCGCCCCCGACGCCGGAGTCGTCACCGAGGCCGACCGCCGCGGCGTGCTCGACGTCATCGCCGCCATCAGCAAGGGCGGCGCTGCCACCTTCACCCTCGCCGACGGCACGAAGCTCACCATCACCCGCCTCGCCAACGACGAGGGCAACCCGGGTCAGCTCGCCCCGTTCGCCGATGACGCCGCCTTCCGCACGTGCTCCTCCTGTGGCGCCACCGACACGCTCGGCACCCGCCGCGTGCGCATCGCCACGTCGGCCGCATCAGCGCAGCTCGCCGACGTGAAGGTCGAGGTCTCCGGAGGCCCGGGCCGCACCATTCGCTGGGAAGTGCTGCCCCTCGACTGATGCTGGCAATCGCCGCCGTTTTCCCTCGTAAGTGGCCGGGCTTTTCACCATAAGGTGCGCCGCTTCGATTCCGTCGTGATTTCGCGCCTCTTCGTCATCATCGTGTGCCTCGGGGTCTTCGTTCCCGGGTACGCGTCCGCGCAGCTGCTCGACGTGCCGGCCAACGAAGAGAGCGATCGCATCACCGAGGTGCGCGTCGAGGGCAACCGCCGCGTCGAGCCCGCCGCCATCGCCCGCGCGCTCAAGCAGAAGGTCGGCCAGCTCTTCGACCCCGCGAAGACCGGCGACGACATCCGCGCGCTCTGGTCGCTCAAGTACTTCAACGACGTGCAGCTGCTCGTGCAGCGCTCGCCCACCGGCATCGCCTACGTGGTGCGCGTCACCGAGAAGCCCGCCATTCGCTCCGTCGTGCTCTCGGGCAACGACGAGCTGAGCAAGGACGACTTCAAGGACATCATCGACATCAAGGCCTTCACGATCCTCGACGTCGCCGCCGTGAAGCGGAACGAGAAGAAGATCCAGGAGAAGTACGTCGAGAAGGGCTTCTTCCTCGCCGAGGTGAAGGCCGAGCTGAAGCCGGTCGGTGAAGAGGGCACCGAGGTCGAGCTGATCTTCAAGATCAACGAGCACGCCAAGGTGATGGTGAAGGAAATCAACTTCCTCGGCGCCACCAAGGTCGACGTCGCCGAGATCAAGGCGGTGATGGCCACGCAGGAAGGCGGCTACCTCAGCTTCCTCACGAGCCAGGGCACCTACCGCGAAGAGCTCTTCCAGCGCGATCTGCAGATCATCCAGATGGCGTACTTCGATCGCGGCTTCATCAACATCCGCGTCGACAAGCCCATCGTCACGCTGTCCGCCGACAAGCGGAACATCTCCATCAGCATCAAGGTCGAGGAAGGCGAGAGCTACGACGTCGGCAAGCTCGACTTCTCCGGCGACCTGCTCGTCGAGAAGGACATCCTCCACCGCCTGATGACCAGCAAGGAAGCGACGGTCTTCAACCGCTCGCTGCTCGCCAAGGACATCCAGGCCATCACCGACGTCTATTACGACTCGGGTTACGCCTACGCGAACATCACCCCGGTCACCGCGGTCAACGCCGAGAAGAAGACCATCGACCTGACCTTCGACGTGCAGAAGGGCCCCAAGGTCTACATCGAGCGCATCGACATCGTCGGCAACACCAAGACCCGCGACAAGGTCATCCGCCGGCAGCTGCGCGTGTTCGAAGGCGAGCTCTTCAGCGGCACCGGCATGCGCCGCAGCAAGGAAAAGGTCACCGCGCTCGGCTTCTTCGAGAGCGTCGAGGTCACCCACCGCCCCGGCAGCGACGGCGAGCACGTGCTGGTGCAGGTCGAGGTGAAGGAAAAGTCGACCGGCACCTTCCAGGTCGGCCTGGGCTTCAGCAACGTCGAGAGCTTCATCTTCACCGCGCAGGTCGCGCAGCAGAACTTCCTCGGCTGGGGCCAGTCGGTGTCGGCCAACATGCAGCTGTCGGGTCTGCGCAGCTTCTTCCAGCTCAGCTTCTTCGACCCGTACTTCCTCGACACCAACGTCATCTTCAGCGTCGACGCGTACCGCACCCAGCTCGACTACTTCGGCTTCGTGCGTGACGCCTTCGGTGGTTCGGCCTCACTCGGTTACTACGTGGTGCCCGACGAGATGTCCGTCAACCTCGGCTACACGTACGAGAACGTCAACGTGCAGACCGGCAGCCAGGCCACCGGCACGCCGCTCGCCGGCCAGTACCGCAGCGGCTCCACCAGCGCCGTGCGCCTCTCGTGGACGTGGGACAAGCGCAACAACCGCCTCTTCGCCTCCAAGGGCTGGCTCACCTTTGCGTCCGTCGAGACCGCGCCGTTCTTCTTGAACGCCGCCGAGCCGAGCAAGAAGTACGACTTCAACCGGTACACCGCGTACCACCGCATGTACTTCCCGCTGCCGCTCGGCGCGGTGTTCAAGTTCAACGCGCAGATTGGCTACATCCAGGAGCACTACCCGGGAGACGCCGATCGCCAGCTGCCCATCTCCGAGCTCTATTTCCTCGGCGGCATCAACACGATCCGCGGCTACCCGCTGCGCCAGGTCGCGCCGTCGCAGCTCGTCGGCAACGCCGTCACGCCCGACTCCAGCGTCAGCGCGCTGCGCGTCGGCGGCAACAAGCAGTTCATCTTGAACGTCGAGCTCGAGATTCCGCTGCTCGAGAAGGTCGGCATTCGCGGCGTGCTCTTCTTCGACGCCGGCAACGCGTTCGGCCGCAACGCCAACTTCTTCGAGATCCCCAAGGGGGACGCGCTCGAGCCGATGAAGCTGCCGCTCGGCCTGCTGTACTCCGTCGGCTTCGGCGTGCGCTGGTTCTCGCCCATCGGCCCGCTGCGCTTCGAGTGGGGCATTCCGTTGACGCGCCGCCCGGGCGATCAGCCCATTCAGTTCGAGTTCACCATCGGTAACTCCTTCTGATCGGCTGACCCGCGCATGGCGAACGCCGGACACAGCGTCACCGTCGCGCAGGTCAAGCTCGAGCAGGCCCACGCCGAACTCCAGGTGCGCGCGCAGTCGGCGCTCATCGGAGAGCGCGCCGTTGCCATCGTGCGCTTCGTGATGATGTCGCTGTACGGCATCTCGACGGTGCTGATCCCGAAGCTCACCGGTCAGCCGCTCCCTGATCTCTGGGTGCGCAAGCTGCTCGTCGGGCTCTACCTCGGCTTCTGCATCGCGACCGTCGTCGCCACGCAGCGCGTGAAGATCGCCAACCCGAAGCTCGCGAAGTGGCTCGTCGGCTCGTACATCTTCATCGACGCGGGGTTCGCGTTCGCCAACGGCCTCATCGACGCCAGCCTCGGCGTGCCGACGCGCCCGGAGATCGTCACCGCGTCCTTCGCGGTGCTCATCGCCTTCTCGGTCGCGCGCGTGCACGTCGTTCACGTCGCGCTCGCGACCGCCACGTCGATCGTCGGCGTCGCGGGGCTCGCCTGGGCCCAGGGCTGGATCGATCCGGTGTGGACGCCGTTCGCCTGCAGCAGCCTGCTCGCGCTCGGCCTGCTGATCGCGTTCACCAACCTGCGCTTGAGCTCGATGTTCGCCGACATCCGCCGGCGCGAGAACCTCTCGCGGTTCCTCCCCCGCCAGGTCGTCGAGCGCGTGCTGTCCGCGGGTGGCGCGCCGCTCGAGCCGGTGCAGCGCGAGGTCACCATTCTCTTCAGCGACATTCGCAACTTCACCTCCATGAGCGAGTCGCTCGCGCCGGCCGAGGTGCTCGCCTTCCTCGACGACTACTTCGGCCACATGGGCCAGATCGTCCGCGGCCACGAGGGCATGCTGAACAAGTTCCTCGGCGATGGGCTGCTCGCGGTGTGGGGCGTGCCCGATCAGCAGAGTGATCACGCCGAGCGCGCGATTCGCACGGCGCTCGACATGCGCAAGAAGCTCGTCGAGTTCAACCAGCACCGCGTGCGCGAGGGGAAGCCGGAGATCCGCATCGGTGTCGGCATCCACACCGGCATGGTCGCCGCGGGCATGCTCGGCGGCACCGATCAGCGCGAGTACACCGTCATCGGCGACGCGGTGAACCTCGCCTCGCGCATCGAGGGCCTCACCAAGAACGCCGGCACCGACGTGCTGGTCAGCGAGAGCACGTGGGCCGCGGGTGGAAAGAAGTTCACTGGCAGCCGCGTCGGCGAAGAGAAGGTGAAGGGCCGCGAAGCGCCGGTGGTGTTGTTCAAGGTCGACTGAGCGCTCAGCGCAGCACCAGCGTCACCGCCGCGATGCCCAGCATCGCCAGCCCCACGCCCACGCTCATCAAGATCGCCTCGAGCGGGAAGGGCGTCTGCGCCTCGATGGTCGCCGTCGACGGCGCGGGCACCATCGCGTCGGCTGCGTGCGGCGCGGGAATCGGCTCGGCCGCGAGCTTGATCTCCGAGACCGCCATCGCCGTGCCGTCGGGCTTGGGCGTCGTCGCGGCCTGCGGCGCCTGCAGCCCCAGCACGGTCTGCTCTTCGGGGGCGCGCGCGCTCACGTCGAAGCGCAGCACCGTGTGGCCCACCTCGAGCGTGTCGCCCTCTTCGAGCAGCGTGGCCTGCTTGAGCAACCGGCCGTTCAGGTACGCGCCGTTCATCGACCCCGTCACCGGCTCGAGCAGCCACGCCTTGCCCTTGCGGAAGAGGCGCGCGTGCTTGCGGCTCACCGCGCGATCGCGCACTTGCACCGTCGCGTCGTCGGCCCGGCCGATGAGGTGCTCGTCGAACGCCAACGCCCACGTGCGGCCCGCGTCGAGCCCCGCCACGCACGTCAGCGACGCCGCGCGGGTGTGCGCCAGCTCGAGCTCGCCGCCCTGCAGCAGCTCACCGGCCACGAAGGCCGTGCCCACCGTCTTGCGCGAATTGCGCGCCGCGACGTCACGCACGCGCCGCAGCACGATGTCGTTGGGCAGCTTGAGCTCTTCACCCGCGAGCACCAGCCGCCGCACGCGCGCGGGGAAGAGCGACGAGCCGATGCGCAACGAGCGCTTCGCCGTGACCGCCAGCGCGTCGCCGTCGATCTCCAGCGTCAGCAAGGTGTGCGGCAGGCCCTCGATGAAGATGCCGTCGGCCTTCGCGCCGCCCACCGTCACCACGCCATCGACCAGGTCCGTCAGCTCGGTGTTTCCGTCGTAGATCAGCTCGAAGCGCATGGGCCCTCGCTGAGCACCCCGAATGCCGATGTAAGTCATTGAATTGGTTGTGGTTCTGGATCTTCCGAGTCCACGCCGATGGAGCGCGTAGTAGGGCGCGGCCATGCGTTCTGCGCACTGGTTCCGGTGGGTTCGCTTCAGCGCGTTGTGCCTCGCGGTCGTCGCGACGTCGTGCCGCGACGAGCAGGCTGGTCCGAAGCCGAAGGCCCCGCGTGGTCCCGCGGCGGTCGCCAACCCCAACCCGACCGGAGGCAACGTGCAGACCCTCGACGCGCTGCCCGGCCCGCTCACCTTCCAGAGCGGCGCGACGTGGAACGGCGGCGCCGTCACCTACCTCGGCTCGCTCCTCGTGCCCGAGAAGCCCACGCCTGGCCAGAACGTGGTGCTCAAGCACTACTTCCGCGCTGACGGTGCGGTGGAAGGGCAGTGGCGCTTCTTCCTCCACGTGCTCGACGACGGCACCAAGCAGCAGGTCGGCAACCTCGACCACGAGCTGCAGCAGGGCGCCGCGCCGCTCGGCACCTGGCCGCGCGGGAAGATCATCGAAGACACGCACGGCTTCCAGATGCCCAACTTCCAGGGCTCGCTGCGGCTGATGCTCGGCTTCTGGAACGATCGCGGCCGGCTCCCGGTCGACAGCGTCGCGCTGAGCGACGGCCAGGGCCGCGTCACCGGGCCGAAGATCGAAGGGCCGCAGGCGTCGCTGCCCGAGTACACGACCGTGCGCGCCGCGAAACCGCCGGAGATCGACGGCAAGCTCGATGACCCGGTCTGGGCCAGCGCGAAGGAAGTCACGCTGACGCGCAGCTTCGACGGCGGCCCCACCACGCGGAAGACGACCTTCCGCATCTTGTGGGACGACACGAACCTCTACGTGGCCTTCCGCGCCGAAGACACCGACCTCTGGGGCACCCTGCTCAAGAAAGACGACCCCATCTACAACGAGGACGTGTGCGAGGTGTTCTTCGACGCCGACGCCGACGGCAAGACCTACAACGAGCTGCAGGTCTCGCCGCACAACGTGAACTTCGACGCCAGCTTCGTCGCGCGGCGCAGCGATCTCGCCGAGGCCATGAAGTGGGAATCGGGCATGACCACCGCGGTGTTCTTGAAGGGCACCATCGACGACGACAAGGACACCGACGAGTTCTGGTCGGCCGAGATGAAGATCCCCATCGCCAACCTCACCGCGGTGCCGCACGTGCCGCCGCAGAAGGGCGATCGCTGGCGCTTCAACGCGTATCGCCTCGAGCACCTCGCGCGGCGCACCAACGTCGAGGGGCAGTCGTTCTCGCCGCTCTTCATCGGTGACTTCCACGCGCTCCCGCGGTTCGGCTGGCTCGTCTTCGAGTGATGAAGCGCGCCGCGCTCGTCGCGGTGGTGGTGGCCGGCGCCCTCGCGCTCTGGTGGTGGCTTCGCGCTCCCGGTCCCGGCCCGGCTGCGTCGGGAGTTCGCCCCGAGCCCGACCGCCAGCTCGCTTCGGGCTCGCGCCGCGCGTTCGCCGTCACGGTGCCGTTCGACGCGGGCGCGGAAGGCGCTGCGCAGGCTCCCGCGCGCGCGTGCGTCGAAGGCAAGGTCGTCGACGTCGTCAGCGGTCAGGGCGTCGGTGGTGTGCAGCTCGTCTTTCGAGCGGGGGCCGCGCCGCGCACCGTTCACACCGATGACGCCGGCGCGTTTCGCATCGAAGACGAAGGCATGCTCGAGCTCGCCTCGGTCACGCCGCCTCCGGGTTGGTTTCCGCTCGAAGGGCGCCTGTTGTCGCTGCGTCCGGGGCCGGGGCAGTGCGTGTCGGGGTTGGTGTTCCCGCTCTTCCCCCAGCGCAAGTGGGTGGGTCACGTCAGCGATGAACGAGACCAGCCCATCGTTGGAGCCGAGGTGCGCGTGCTCGACGAAGACCGCGCGCTCCCGTCGAGCCCGCTGCTCACCGGCGCTGATGGCACCTTCACCTTCTTCCCGCGCGAAGGGGCGAGCCTCCTCGTGTCCCAGCCGGGCTTCGAGCGCGAAGTCGTGCGGCTGGGGGCGACCGAGGCCATCACGCGCGAGGTCTTCATCACCTTGCGCCGCCGCAGCCCCGATGCCGGTCGGGCCGCGTCGATTACCCTCGAAGGGCGCGTCGAGTTGAACGGCGCGCCGGCCGCGAACGCCTCGGTCATCGCAGAGGCGCGCGGCCGCACGGGCGGTTGGGACGTGGTCGGCGGCGCGACCGCCGATGGGGCAGGGCGCTTCAGCCTCGACGTCGACGGCCCGGGGCCCTGGCGGCTCGCCGCGCTCGAGCCGGCGCCCGGCTCAGAGTCCGTGCAGACGCAGGGCGAGTTCACGGTGCTGCACGTGCGGGGCGCGGCGCGCGTCGTCGGGCACGTTCGCGATCGCCGCGGCGGGGTGGTGAGCTCGTTCGTCATCTCGTTGTCGCGCCGAGACGGCCTCGCCTCGACTCCCGAAGGCACGTTCCCCTTCGTCGACCCGGCTGGCGCGTTCCGCATCGACGACGCGCCCGAGGGCAAGCTGGTCGTCACTGCCTCGGCGCCGCTCTACGCGAGCTCTGACGAGGTGGCCGTGCAGCTGACGGCCGGAGCCGAGGCGAACGTCGAGCTGGTGCTCGAAGAAGGTGGACGCCTCGAGGGCGTGGTGGTCGATCGCCGCAGCGGCGCGCCCCTTCCTGGCGCCGTGGTCTCGACCGAGGGGCTGCCCGCGGCGCTGATGCTCGCCACGTCGCGCGCGACCACCGACGCCGATGGCGGCTTCGTGCTCGACGGCCTCGCTGGCGGTCGTCGCTCGGTGCTCGCGGTGGCCGATCGTCATCACGCGCGCCTCGTCACCACCACCATCACGCCGGGCCAGACGGCGCACGCGCGCCTGCTGCTGACGCCCCTGCAAGACCAAGAGGCGCCGCGGCTCGAGCTGGTCGGCATCGGCGCGGTGCTCGAGGCGAAGGGCGATGCGCTGGTGGTGACGCGCGTCGTGCCGGGCGGAGGCGCCGCGGAGGCCGGCCTCGTCGCCGGCGACGCGATTCTCAGCATCGAAGGTCAGCTCGCTGGCAACCTCGGCTTCGTCGGCGGCGTCGAGCTGATTCGCGGAGAAGAAGACACCACCGTGCTGCTGTCGGTGCGGCGCGCCGATGGCTCGCTGGTCGACGTGCGCGCCCCGCGTCGCGTCATCCCCGCGCCCTGACCGTCACTCGTCGGCGCGCGGAGGAATCGGCTCGATGCCCCAGATGTCCTTCGCGTACTCGCGAATGGTGCGGTCCGACGAGAAGAAGCCCATGCGCGCCACGTTGAGAATCGCCGAGCGCCACCAGGCCTTCGGGTCGGTGTACTTCCGCGCC
This sequence comes from Myxococcaceae bacterium, assembly GCA_046351675.1. Classification (GTDB taxonomy): domain Bacteria; phylum Myxococcota; class Myxococcia; order Myxococcales; family Myxococcaceae; genus Archangium_A. The sequence goes on along the minus strand of JAXLYB010000001.1, from coordinate 716,418 downwards.
ACCGCTTCCTGCGCCTTCACGTAGGCGTCGAAGTCGGCCAGCACCAGGTATCGGTCGTCGTTGATGAGCGAGTCGACCAATGGCTTGAACAGCCCGCGATCTTCCGGAGAGAAGAAGCCCGAGGCCACGAGGTCGAGCACTTCCTTCACCGCCGCGTTGCTCTCGTAGATCTCGCGACCGCGGTAGCCCGCCGCCTTCGCCTCGGCCACCTCTTCGGCCGTCTTGCCGAACAGGAAGAAGTTCTCGGCGCCGACCGCCTCGCGAATCTCGATGTTCGCGCCGTCGAGCGTGCCGACCGTCAGCGCGCCGTTCATCGCGAACTTCATGTTGCCCGTGCCCGACGCTTCCATGCCCGCGGTGCTGATCTGCTCGCTGACGTCGGAGCCGGGGAAGATGCGCTCGGCCAGCGACACGCGGTAGTTCGGCACGAAGGCCACGCGCAGGCCGGTACGCGTCGCGTCGCTGTTCACCACCTCGCCGATGCCGGTGATGAGGCGAATGATGAGCTTCGCCGTGCGGTACCCCGGCGCCGCTTTCGCGCCGAAGAGGAACGCCCGCGGGTGCTGCAGCGACTTCGGGTCGTTGCGCGCGCGCGTCCACAGGTAGACCACGTGCAGCGCGTTGAGGAGCTGCCGCTTGTATTCGTGCAGGCGCTTGATCTGCACGTCGAAGATCGCGCCCGCATCGAGGTTCACCCACATCAGGTCGCGCAGGTGGTTGGCGAGGTCGACCTTGTTCGCCTGCTTCACGTCGCGGAACTTCTGCACGAAGGCCGCGTCGTCGGCGAACTTCTCCAGGCCGCGCAGCCGGTCGAGGTCCTTCTCCCAGCCGGTGCCGATCGCCTCGGTGATGAGCTTGCTCAGGCGCGGGTTGCACGAGAGCAGCCAGCGCCGCGGCGTCACGCCGTTGGTCTTGTTGTTGAAGCGCTCGGGGAACATCTCCGCGAAGTCGGTCAGCACGTCCTGCTTGAGCAGGCGCGTGTGGAGCGCCGCCACGCCGTTCACCGAGTGGCTGCCGACCACCGCGAGGTACGCCATGCGCACCTGCTTCTCGCGGCCCTCTTCGATCAGCGACATGCGGCCCATGCGCCCGTCGTCGAACGGCCAGCGGATCTGCACCTGCCGCAGGAAGCGCGTGTTGATCTCGTAGATGATCTGCAGGTGGCGGGGCAGCAGCCGCTCGAACAGCGACACCGGCCACTTCTCGAGCGCCTCGGGCAACAGCGTGTGGTTCGTGTAGCCGAAGGTCTGCTGCGTGAGGTGCCACGCCTCGTCCCACGGCACGCGCTTCTCGTCGATGAACACCCGCATCAGCTCGGCAATCGCGATCGCCGGGTGCGTGTCGTTGAGCTGAATCGCCACCTTCTTCGGGAAGTTCACGAAGTCGGTGTGCGTCTTGAGGTACCGCCGCATGATGTCGGCGATCGAGCAGGCGACGAAGAAGTACTCCTGCTTGAGGCGCAGCTCCTTGCCCGCCTGGTTCTGATCGTTCGGGTACAGGACCTTCGAGATGACCTCGCTGTCGTTCTTCTCGACGACGCTGCGCTCGTAGTCGCCGTCGTTGAAGAGCGCGAAGTCGAACTCGGCCGACGCGCGCGCCTGCCACAGGCGGAGCGTGTTCACCGTCTTCGCGCCGAAGCCCGCGATCGGCGTGTCCCACGGCACGCCCAGCACCGTCTTGCCGCCCACCCACTGCGAGGCCATGCGGCCGTCAGGCAGCTGCGTCTGCTCGACGTGCCCGAAGAAGCGCACCGGCACGATGCGATCGGGCCGCACCATCTCCCACGGGTTGCCGAACTTGAGCCACTCGTCGGCGCGCTCCACCTGGTAGCCCTTGATAATCTCCTGGCTGAAGATGCCGAACTCGTAGCGAATGCCGTACCCGACCGCGGGCATGTCGAGCGTCGCCAGCGAGTCGAGGAAGCACGCCGCCAGGCGCCCGAGGCCGCCGTTGCCCAGGCCCGCGTCGGGCTCGAGCTCGAGCAGGGTGGTCAGGTCGACGCCCAGGTGCCGCAGCGCCTCGCGCGTCGGCTCCCACAGGCCCATGTTGATGAGGTTGTTCCCCAGCGCGCGGCCCAGCAGGTACTCGGCCGAGAGGTAGTACGCGCGCTTGGCGTCGCCCTGGTACGCGCGGCGGGCCGTCTGCACCCAGCCCCGCGCGAGGCGATCGCGCACCGTCAGCGCCAACGCGGTGTAGCGGTCCCACGCGCCGGCCGAGTCGAAGTTCTTTCCGCGCGTGAACTCGATGTGCTCGGTGAAGGCGCGGCGAAGCGATTCCGGGGAGGAGCCGAAGCGTGCGTCGGTCATGCCGACGCTTTAATTCAGCCGGGCGGGGCGATCGAAAGGAAACTCAGGGCGCCGGCTTCGGCAGCACGCCCGCCACCGAGCGCGCCGCGAGCTTCGCGGCCACGTCGCTGATCGCCTGCTTGAAGTCTTCCATCAGCGCTTTCGGCAGCGGGTCGGCGCGCGGGAAGTTCTGGTTGAGCGGGTTCACCCAGCCGCCGCCGCGCTTCAGCCCGAAGTGGAGGTGCGGGCCCGTCGTCAGCCGCCCGGTGTTGCCCGACTCGGCGAGCACGGTCTTCTGCGGCACCTTCTGGCCCTGCTTCACGAGGATCTTCGAGAGGTGCATGTAACAACTCTCGAAGCTCATCACGTGCTTCACGCAGACGATGTTGCCGCCGCCGTCGTCCCACCCCGCGCGCGTCACCACGCCGTCGCTCACCGCCCACACCGGCGTGCCGATCGCCGCCTGGTAGTCGACGCCGTTGTGGTTGCCGACGTAGTTGAGCACCGGGTGGAAGCGCGACCCGAAGCCGCTCGTCACCTGCGCGTACTTGAGCGGTGACTTGAGGAAGGTCTTGCGCGCCGAGAGGCCGTCTTCGGTGAAGTACGTCTCGGAGCCATCGGGCAGCTTGTAGCGGAACGAGCGCTTCGTCCCCACCGAGCTGCCGGCGTACTCCGCGGCGAGCACGCGGCCGTATTCGAGCGTGCGGCCCTTGTGCACCACCTTCTCGACGACCGCGCGCATGCGGTCGCCCTTCTGCACGTCGCGGTAGAAGTCGACGTCCCACGCGAACACGTCGCTCAGCGTGATGGCCACGTCGGGGCGCTCCCCGGCGGCGATCGCGGCGTCCCACACATTGGTGTCGACGGTCAGCTCGACCGTGTCGACGCGCTGCTCGCGCTCGATCTCGCGCTTCTTGCCGACGTAGCGCTCGCCGTCGCGGCGCACCTGCCACTCGGTCAGCAGCGAGCGCCGGTAGTCGAGCACGTCGAGTTGGCCGTTCACGAAGACCAGGCGCAGCTGGTCGCCGGGCCGCGCCTTCTTGAAGTTGAACTCCGCCGCGGTGAGCGCGCCGTGCAGCGCGTTGACCGTCGCGTCGTCGAGGCCCGCGTCGTACAGCGCCTTGGCGACCGTCTGGTTCTTCTCGAGGCGGCGGTTCTTGATCTGCACCGCGCTCGTCGGGCTCGGCGGTGCGGGGGCGGGGTCCGTGGCAACGGTGAGCAGAACGCCGATCAGCGCAACGAGCATGTCGCAGACTGTAGCCGACCCGGGCGGCGCGTCACCTTTGCGCCTTCAGCCGGTCGGGCCGTGGCCACTCCACCACGTGGCCCGGCTTGAGCGCCTGGTACTCCGCCCACGCGGCTTCGGCTTCGGCGAGAAAACGCTCCAGCCGCTCGAGGGCCGCGTCGTCGAGCGGGTCCTGCGGCTCCGACGCCGGCAGCGGCTCAAGCGAAGCGGCCGCGGCGTCGGTCAACACCTCGCTCGCGGTGTCGCCTTCGAGAATCTCGAGCTCGCCCAGGTGCGGCAGCTCGGGCTGCCAGCGCAGGTCGGCCGAGAGGTCGCCGCCGTAGACCTGGAACAACAGGCCCACCACGTCGATCGCGAACTGGCCGCCCTCGTCGTCCTCGACGCACAGCTCGTGCAGCACCGCCGCGCCGGCTTCGACGACGAACTCGAGCCAGCACCCCGGCTGGTCGCCGGCCAGCACCAGAGCGTCGCGCTTGCGGTGCAACGAGCACCCCAGCTCCGCCGGCAAGTGCTCGAAGTCTTCGAGGGGAACCGTCAACTTCGCCCGCCTGACCGCCATGCGCTGCAGGGTCGAACCGTTCACCCTTCAACAGTAGGGGCCGGTCGGGCGCGGAGCCGGGTGTCAGGAACCTGACGCGCCTTAGAGATCGACCTTCTTCTCGGTGAACTGCTGGCCGTCGTGCCGCATCATCAGGCCCTTGCCCTCGGCGCGCGTGACGATGCACACCGGCCGCTTCCAGATCGCCTGGAGGTTCTTCAGCGTCTCCTTGGCGTAGTTCGGGTCGAGGTCCTGGCCGTCGTGGCGGTGCGAGAGCACCAGCTCACCCTTGTTCTCGAAGTTCGCGTCGACCACGTCGACCACCGGCTGCCCGAAGTTGGTGAGCGACTGCAGCAGCTTGTTCTTCACCTTCTTGAACTCGCGGGTGGCGATCTCCCAGCTGTTCTTCTTGTCGTTGAAGTTGAAGACGAACAGCTTCTGCTCGATCGCGAACTCCGGGGTGAGGAAGGCGTCGATGAAGGTGATGTCGTTGTAGTGCTTGCGCACCTCGAAGATCTTCTCGCGGCCCGCACCGAGCTTCTTGTCCCACGAGCGGCGCGCGCGCAGGTCGTCGCACTCGTCCCATTCCTTGCCGAAGCGGCCCTTGTTCCAGCGATCTTCGATGTCGCGGAACAGCTCGATGCCCAGCTTGTACGGGTTCAGCTTGCCCTGCTGCGTCGCCATCGTGCCGCTGTGGTGATCGGCGTAGTCGACGATCTCGTGATCGCGCAGCGCGCGCGTCGTCATGATCGTGGAATGCCAGTAGCTGGCCCACCCCTCGTTCATGATCTTCGTCTGGGCTTGCGGCGCGAAGTAGTAGGCCTCTTCGCGCACGATGTTGAGGATCTCGTGTTCCCAGTCTTCGAGCGGGGCGTGCTCGAGCAAGAACGCCAGCACGTCGCGCTGCGGCCGCTCGGGGAACTTCTTCTGCGCCTGCTTCTCGGTCTCGACCTTCTTCTGCTGCGCCTCCACGAACTCCTTGGGGTTCATGTACGGCCGCATGTAGTCGCGGTCGACGCGGATGCCCTCGGCCCGCACGTTCTGCTGGGACTTCTCGGTCTTCGGGTCGGGGTTGCGCTTGATGTGCGGCGCGTACTGGTCGATCAGGTTCTCCATCGACAGCGCCACGTCGATGAAGTCTTCGACCTTCTCGACGCCGATCTTGTCGATCCACCGGCGAATGCGAGTGGCGTGGTTCGCCATCTCGTCGACCATCTTCCGGTTCGTGTACTTGAACGTGAAGTTGTTCTTGAAGAAGTCGTTGTGGCCGTAGACGTGCGCCATCACCAGCTTCTGATCGACCTCGGCGTTCGCCTCGAGCAGGTACGCGAAGCAGGGGTCGTTGTTGATGACGAGCTCGTAGATCTTCGACAGCCCGTACTCCGACGATTTGGCGAGCTGCTCGTATTCCATGCCCCAGCGCCAGTGCGGGTAGCGCGTCGGGAAGCCGCCGTACGCGGCCACCATGTTCAGCTCGTCGGTCGACAGCACCTCGAAGACCGTCTCGAAGAAGTCGAGGCCGAAGGCGCGCGCGTAGCCCTCGATCTCCACCTTGAGGTCCTGCAGGCGCGGGGTCAGTGACTTGGGCATCGGCTACCGGCCCTTCCCGAGGAAGTCCTTGATCGAGGCGTAGATGCCGTCCTTGTCGGCGATCTCGCTCAGCGACACCTTCTCGTTGTCACCGAGGTGCTCGCGCAGGTCCTTGATGAACTGGCCCGAGCCGTACGGCGATTCGACCTGGCCGTACGCGAACTGGTTCACGTCGCTCAGCACGTCGGTCTTCAGCAGCTCGATGCACTGCCGCGTGTCGTCGGCCGACCAGTTGTCGCCGTCGCTGAAGTGGAACGGGTAGATGTTCCAGCTGCTCGCGGGGTAGTCGGCCTTGATGATGTCGCGGCACAGCTTGTACGCGCTCGAGATCATCGTGCCGCCCGACTCGCGCGTGTGGAAGAAGGTCTCGCGGTCGACCTCACGCGCCACGGCGTCGTGAATGATGAACCGCGTCTCGAGACCTTTGTATTGAGACTTGAGCCACGTATCGAGCCAGAAGCTCTCGATGCGCACGATCTCCTTCTGCTCGTCACCCATCGAGCCCGACACGTCCATCATGTAGATGATGACCGCGTTCGTCTCGGGGAGGTTCTCGAGCTTGAACGTGCGGAACCGGACGTCCTGCTTGATGGGGATGATGATCGGCTTGTCGGGGTTGTAGGTGCCCGTCGCGATCTGCCGCTTCAGCGCTTCCTTGAACGTGCGCTTGAAGTGCCGCAGCGACTGCGGGCCCACGGTGTTGATGCCCGTGTACTTGATGCGCGTGGTGACGATCTTCTCGCTGCCCCGGTGCTCGATGTTCGGCAGCTGCAGCTCTTCCCCGAGAATCGCCGCCAGCTCGTCGAGCGAGACGTCGACCTCCAGCACGTGCTGGCCTTCGCCTTCGCCCGCTTTCCCCGAACCGTCACCCGGCTGCTGCGGCCCCTGGCCGATCTGATCGCCGGGGTTGCCTTCGCCCTGGCCCACGCCGCCCTGCCGTGAGCCGTGCTTGAAGTGCGGCACGTCGATGAACGGCACGGGAATGGAGATGAAGTCCTTCCCCTTCTTGCCGAGCATCTCGCCCTGCTGAACGTACTTCTTGAGGTTCTGTTTGATCTTCCCGCGAACGATTTGTTTGAACCGGCTGTGATCTTGATCGATTCGCAGGGCCACGATCTCACTCCTTCGCGTCGCCGCGGGCGAAGATGCTCGCCACGAAGTTGAGCACGTCGGTCGCCGACTCTTCGTCGTAGCCGAAGTTCTTGATCAGCCGGCTCTTCACGACGTCGATCTTCTCCTGGGTGTCCTTATCGACGACCGAGCTGACCAGCGTCTTGAGCTTGATGCTGTCCTTCTGGTCTTCGAACAGCTTCAGCTCGAGCGCCTTCTGCAGCCGCTCGTTGGTGCGCCAGTTGAAGGTCTTGCCGTCGATCGCGAGCGCGCCGATGTAGTTCATGATCTCGCGGCGGAAGTCGTCCTTGCGCGAGTCGGGAATGTCGATCTTCTCTTCGATCGACCGCATCAGGCGCTCATCGGGCTCCTCGTAGAGGCCGGTGTACTTGTTCTTGATCTTCTCCTTCTGCGTGTAGGCCTTCACGTTGTCGATGTAGTTGCTGCACAGCTTCGCGATCGCGTCTTCGTCCGCGCTGATCGCCCGCTGCACCTCGTTCTTCACGACGTCTTCGTATTCCTGCTTCACCACGTTCAAGAGCTCGCGGTACCGCTTGCGCAGCTCTTCGCTGGCGATGAGGGAGTGCTGCTTCAGGCCCGTCTCCAGCTCGTTCAAGACCATGAACGGGTTGATGCTCGACTCGCTCTTGTCGCTCACCAGCGCGTTGCTGATCTTGTCCTGGATGTAGCGCGGCGAGATGCCCTCGAGGCCCTCGCGCGTGCTCTCCTTGCGCAGCTCCTTGATGTTGTCCTCGGTGAAGTTGGGCAGCGACTTGCCGTTGTAGAGCTTCAACTTCTGGATCAACGAGAGGTTGTGCTTCTTGGGATCTTCGAGGCGCGTGAGCACCGCCCACATCGCGGCCATCTCGAGCGTGTGCGGGGCGATGTGCTTGCCCTTGATGCGCACCGAGTTGAACTCCTTCTCGTAGATCTTGATCTCCTCACCCAGCTTCGTGATGTACGGGATGTCGATCTTGATGGTGCGGTCGCGCAACGCTTCCATGAACTCGTTGCTCTCGAGCTTCTTGAACTCGGGCTCGTTGGTGTGACCGATGATCACTTCGTCGATGTCGGTCTGCGGGAACTTCTTGGGCTTGATCTTGTGCTCCTGCGTCGCGCCGAGCAGGTCGTAGAGGAACGCGACGTCGAGCTTCAGCATCTCGACGAACTCGATGACGCCGCGGTTCGCCACGCAGAACTCACCGTCGAAGTTGAACGCGCGCGGGTCTGAGTCGGTGCCGTACTCCGCGATGCGCCGGTAGTTGATGTCGCCGGTCAGCTCGGTGGAGTCCTGGTTCTTCTCGTCCTTCGGCTGGAACGTGCCGATGCCCACGCGGTCCTTCTCGCTGAACACCAGGCGGTGCACGCGCACGTGCGAGTAGACCTTGCTCAAGTCACCCTCGTACTTCTGCAGCAGCATCTTGAAGATCAGGCGGCAGTGCGGGTTCAGCTCGCCCAGCTCGGGAATCGAGAAGCCCGACGACGGCGGCGACAGCTCGGCGAACAACTTCGGCCGCAGCTCGCGCGGTATCAGCTTCAGCGGTTCCTCGTGCAGCGGCGAGCGAATCAGGCCTGACAGCACCGAGCCGTCGGCCAGCGTCAGCTTGTCGGGGAAGTTCCACGAGTACGTGTAGCAGGCGCCCTCGGGCTGCTTGCTGTAGTCCTCGATGCCCCGCTTCAAGATGCGCGCGATGGTCGACTTCGAGCTGCCGACCGGGCCGTGGAGCAGGATCACGCGCTTCTCCGCTCCATACCCGTGCGCCGCCGCCTTGAAGACGTTCACCAACTTCATCAGCGGCACGTCGAGGCCGAACACCGCGTCGCGCCCGCCGTTCTTCTCGTCGCTGAAGAAGTGGTAGCGCACCAGGCGCTTCTTGTTGTCGATGTACTCCGTCTTCCCCGCGCTCAAGATCATGTCGTACACGCGCTGGTACGCGGTGCGCGTCACGCGCGGGTTCGACTTCACCAACTCGAGGTAGTCGTCGAACGAGCCTTCCCAGTTCAGCGTCTGGTACTCGCGCTTGTCCTGCAGTGCGGCGATCTTCTGCGACCAGTTGGATGTGGCGGTGGCCATGATGTCCCCAGAGTGATGTGCGTGCGGCGAATCGGTTTGCCCCGCCGCGGGTTGGGACCGCGGGTGCTTCACGGGGCGAAAGCCAATGACCAGATGATCAAAGCAGACCGGGGCCGCGACTGACTACGTCAGTTCGACACCCACACCCGCCGGAGGTCGTACCAGAGCAACGAGGGTTGCAATCCGTGCACGCGGCGCTTAGCGGCGTCGAGGCTCTGCCGGTTCGTCATGAAGAGGTACGGCTGCTCGGCATAGAGCTTCTCGTGCAGTGACCGCTCGAGCGCGCGGCGTTTCCCCTCGTCGAATTCCCGGTGCACCTCGTCGATCAACCGATCGACCTCGGCGTTCGAGTAGCCGACGAAGTTCGAGCCCTTCTCGATCTGCGAGCTGTGGAACATCTGCGTCAGCTCCTGCTCGCGGTCGAACTCGGTCCACACGCGGCTCACCACGTCGAAGTCGCGCTTGGCCACGCGCGCCGAGAGGGTGGTGGTCTCGACGCGCTCGATCTCCATCACCGCGCCCGCGGCCTTCAGCTGTTCCTGCAGCAGCGGGACGATGCGGCCCAGCCGCACCGAGCTGCCCGGCAGCAAGAAGGTGAACTTGAGCGGCACGCCGTCCTTCTCGCGCACGCCATCGCCGTCGCCGTCCTTCCAGCCCGCTTCGTCGAGCAGGCGCTTCGCGTCGGCCGGGGAGAACGGAATCGGCTTCACCGCGGTCGAGCACGAGTCGCTGCCGCGCAGGTACGGGCACGTCGTGGGCAGCTCGAGCTCGAGGTCGACCACCTTCGCGATGAGCTGCGCATCGTAGAGGTGCGCGAAGGCCTGGCGCACGCGCGCGTCGGCGAACATCGGCCGCCGCTCGTTCCAGCCGATGTAGCTGTAGCTCGAATCGAAGCTGCGAATGCGGTTCCACCCGGTGCGCGCCCACGCCGTCGACGGCTCGTCTTTCTCGAGCGCGCGCCACAGCTGCGGCGTGATGTTCGTCATCAGGTCGAACTCGCCCTTCTCGAACACCGCGCCCGCCGCCGCGTGGTCCTTCACGAAGCGAAAGGTGAGAGTGTCGAGCCACGCCGCGCCGCCTGGGCGCCTGGTGAGCGTCAGCGACTCGCCGCGCTTCCACGGGCCGACGACGAACGGGCCGGTGCCGATCGGCGCCTGGCCCACCGCCGCCCACTCACCCTCGAGCTGCTTCGCCGAGAGAATCGGCAGCTGCGCCAACGCGCGCAGCGAGAACGGCGACGCCTCCTTCCACGTCACCTCGACCGTCTTCGGGTCGATCGCCTTCCAGCTCGCCAATGACGAGAGCGTGCCGCGAATGGTGCCCGTCGGCCGCGCGGTGTCCATCACCACGTCGAGCGTCGCCACCACGTCGGCAGCGGTCAGCTTCGCGCCGTCGCTGAACGTTGCGTCGCGCAGCACGAAGGTGTCGGTGCGGTGGTCGTCGCTCTCGGTCCACTTCGCGGCGAGGCCAGGTGCCAATTGGTACGTCACGCGATCGAGCTCGAGCAGCGACTCGACGACCGTGCCGTGCATGATGCGGTGGACCGTCGCGTCGTTCGAGCCGTCGTCGAGCGAGTTGAGCGACGCCGGCTCGATCATCAGCCGCACGACCAGCGTCCCACCGTCGACGGGGCTCGAGTCGTCTTTCGGAAGACGGCCATCGAGCCACTCGGCGCTCGCTGCCGTCACGCCTGCGTCAGTGGTGGAACTCGAAGCGCTCTTGCGGCAGCCGACGGCCGCGAGCGCGAGGAAGAGAAGGGCGAGGGTGCGCCGCACTTCAGTCGATGATGTTCGCGTCCTTCGGAGCGTTCATCCCGACCACGAAGGTCTTGAACTGGTCTTCAGGCATCGACTTCAGCTCACCGTACGGGTCGCGGAAGTACACGCGGCCCTGGTTGACGCCCTGGTAGGTCACGGCGTGGTTGAAGTTGCCCTGGTCGATGCTGAGGATCACCGGGCGGTTCTGGTTCGCCGAGACGTCGTACTTCTTGAGCCGCTCGAGCGCCTTCGAGCCCTCGGCCTCCGTCTGGAACAGCTCGGAGCGGTAGTTCACGCCGAACAGCTGGCGGAGCACCTGGGTCTGCTGCTCGGGGTGGAGGCCGTGCTGCACCAACTTGCCGCTCGAGTCGACCGAGCCACGCTGCGACGGGTCGAAGTCGAGGTTGCGGCCGTTGCCGAACTCCATCGTCGCGGTCTGGAAGAGGGTCTGGCTGATGCTGCGCTCGTCGCGCACCGCGCCGTCACCGTCCTGCAGCTGCAGCTCGCTGCCACCCATCATCTTGGCGCGGCCCTGCGGCCCGGAGAGATCAGTGAGGAGGCGCGCGTACTCTGACGGCTGATCAGCGACCAACTCGAACTGCATCGAGGTGACCGTGCAGGTCGGCGCGTCGCCCTGGTCGATGCGGTTCGGGTTCACCATGTCCCGCAGCATCGAAGTGAAGAGCTCGTCCTTCGTGGTGTCGCCGGCCAGCTTCGGGTTGAGCTGCTGCGACTGGAACCTGGCGAGGTTCGACAGGAGCGTCTGGCCCTTCGAGTCGGTGTTGGTCAGCGCTTCGGGCGCCTTCTCCACCAGCGCGCCGATCAGCTTGGCCGCCGAGTCCGACGCGCCCTTGAGCGCAGTGGTGAGCTGACCGACCTGCGTCGCCGACAGCTTCATCGTCTGCTTCGCGAAGTCGAAGACGCGAGAGGTGATCGAGCCGGACCCGCTCTTGAGGAAGTTCGGCGTCTCGAGCGACTGGTTGATCGCGCTCCGCAGCGCAACCGCGTCGGCGCTGTTGCTGCGGCCGGCGAGGGCCGCGCGCGCTTCTTCGAACGTCGGCTGGTTGCCGATGGTGTCGTCAGCCGTGCCCTTCTTGCGACCGATGGTGTCGTCCGCGGTGCCCTTCTTGCGGCCGATGGTGTCGTCGGCGGTGCCCTTGGTGCGACCGATGGTGTCGTCGGCGGTGCCCTTGCCGCGACCGATGGTGTCGTCGGCGGTGCCCTTCGCACGGCCGATGGTGTCGTCGGCGGTGCCCTTCTTGCGGCCCATCGTGTCGGCGAACATGCCTTCGCGGCCGATGGTGTCGTCGGCGGTGCCGCCGCGCGTGGTCAGCGTGTTGGGGCCGGGGCGGAACGAGCTCTGGGCGCTGTAGCCGGTCGGCGCCGGCGCGGGCGCGGGCGTCGAGTTCATCGGCGTCGCGGTGGTCGCCGGCCGAGGAGTCGTCGTCGGGGTGGTCGACGGCATGCCCACACGAATTTTGGTGTCGATCGGCATCCATACATTGTCGCACGGTTCGCGAGGTTGTTGCGCCAGTGAAAATCCCCGTGAAATGCAGCGGTTGCGCTAGCGTTTGCAAAGCGTGGAGACGTTCGGCCGATACACTCTGCAAAAGCGGCTGGGCGCTGGCGGCATGGGCGAGGTGTTCCTCGCGTCCGACGGATCTCCTGAGCCGGTCGTGCTCAAGCGCATCCTCCCGCACTTGACCGAGAACCCCCGCTTCCTGCGCCTGTTCCTCGACGAGACCCGAATTGCCTCGCGGCTGAGCCACCCGAACATCGTTCGCATCAGCGAGCTCGGCGAAGTCGGCGGGGTGTGGTTCGTCGCGATGGAGCACGTGCCGGGCAAGGACCTGCGCGAGCTGCTCAAGCGCTCGCGTGAGCTGCGTCACCACGTGCCGCTCGAGGTCGCGGTCGCGATCGGCGTCGAGGTCGCGCGAGGGCTGTCGTACGCGCACCAGGCGACCGACGCGCAGGGCCGCCTGCTGCGCATCGTTCATCGCGACATCTCCCCGCACAACATCCTCATCTCGCGCGACGGGAAGGTGAAGATCATCGACTTCGGCGTCGCGAAGGCCGCCAACAAGTCGGTGCACACCGCGACCGGCATCTTGAAGGGCAAGTTCCCGTACATGTCGCCCGAGCAGGCGCACGCGCGACCGGTCGACGTGCGCACCGACGTCTTCGCGCTCGGCATCGTGCTGTGGGAAGCGATCTGCGCGCGCTACCTCTTCCGCGGGAAGACCGACGCCGCGACGCTGAAGTTGGTGCGCGAAGCGTCGGTGCCACCGCTGAGCACGCTGCGCGACGACGTGCCCGAGGCGCTCGAGCGCGTCATCTTGAAAGCGCTGCGCAAGGAAGCGCGCGATCGCTACCAGTCGGCTGACGCCTTCCGCGAGGCGCTCGAGAACGTGCTCGCCGGGCTCCCGGCCCCCGACCTCGCCGGCTGGTTCAAGGAATACGACGACGTCGCCGGCATCGACGACCTGATGAGCGAGAGCGGCTCGGTCGGGCCGTCGGGTGCCGCCGCGCAGGGGGCGGAGAGCGGCCCGGCCTCACCGGCCGAAGCCGAGAGCGCCGAGACCGAGATCCAGTCGAGCGACCAGCCGACCGTCGCCGACTCGCCCGGGCGCGCTGGCAACGCCCGCGCCCGGAACCCGCGCCGCGTCTCACTCGCTTCGGTCGAGACGCCGCCGACCGAGAAGCTCAAGGAGTTGCTCAGCCAGGTCGCTGGCCGTCCCACGAACATCACCGCGCAGCCGACCAGCTTCGTCGGTCGCGTCGCCGAGCTCGCCGACCTCCACCAGCTCTTCCGCCAGGGAAACCGGCTCATCACGCTGCTCGGGCCAGGCGGCACCGGCAAGACGCGGCTCTCGCTCCAGTTCGGCAGCCAGCTCGTCACGCACTTCGACGGCACCGAGGGTGGCAAGCGGCGCGGAGGCGTCTGGTTCGTCGACCTGAGCGAAGCGCGTGATCGCGACGCGATGGCCGCCGCGGTCGCCAAGGCCCTCGGCTTCCCCCTCGCGCCGGGCGATGCCATCAAGCAGCTGGGCCACGCCATCGCTGCGCGCGGCGAGACGCTGATGGTGCTCGACAACTTCGAGCAGCTCGTCGCGTTCGCCGGTGAGACGGTCGGCGCGTGGATGAAGGCGGCACCGAAGGCCCGCTTCGTCGTCTCCTCGCGCGAGCTGCTGCGCGTTGAAGACGAGACCGTCTTCGAGGTGCCGCCGCTGCGCACGCCGAAGACCGGCGACGACGCCGCGCGCTCCTCGGAAGCGGTCGAGCTCTTCGTGGTGCGCGCGCGCCAGTCGCGGCCGGGCTGGGAACCGAGCGCTGACGAGCTGAACGCCATCGTCGAGCTCGTGAAGCAGCTCGACGGCATGCCGCTGGCGATCGAGCTCGCTGCCGGTCGCATGGGCGTGCTCACGCCCTCGCAGCTGGTACAGCGCCTGCCGCAGCGTTTTGCGCTGCTCGTCGATCGCAAGGGCGCGGTGGAACGCCAGGCCACGCTGCGCGGCGCCATCGACTGGTCGTGGAACAACCTCACGCCCGGTGAGCAGTCGGCCCTGGCCCAGCTGTCGGTCTTTCGCGGCGGCTTCTCTGCCGAGGCCGTGGAGGCGGTGGTGGCCATGGCCGCGCCGGCCGACACTGCGCTCGGTGCGCTGATGTCGCTGCGCGCGAAGTCCCTGGTGCGCGGCTACTTCCCCAGCGGCGATGACCGCGAGATCCGCTTCGGCCTCTACGAGACCATTCGCGCCTACGTGGCCGAGAAGCTCGAGGCGATGCCGGAGCGCGACGCCGTGGCGGAGCGGCACACGAACTTCTTCCTCGAGCTCGGGGCGAAGCTCGCGCCCGGCGCCGAGGGCAGCAAGGCGCGGCTCGACCAGCTCGACCTCGAGCGTGAGAACCTGGTCGCCGTCTTCCAGCGTGCCACCGGCGTGAAGAGCGACCCGGTGCGGGCAGTGGCGGCCGTCACCGCGCTCGAGCCGCTGCTCGCCAACCGCGGGCCGTTCTCGCAGCACCTCGAGATGCTCGACAAGACGATCGACCTCGCGGCTGACAAGCCGAACCTGGTGTCGGTCGCGCTCGAGGCCCGCGGGCGCGTGCGTTCGGCGCGCGGCCGCATCGCCGAGGCGGAGTCGGACTTCCGTGACGCCGAGACCCTCTTCCTCCAGCTCGGTGACGCCGCGGGCGCGGCGCGCGCGTCGTTCATGATCGGCGTGATCGAGAAGCTCTCGGAGCGGCGTGGCGAAGCGCTGGCTCGCCTCGAGCAGGCCATCGCGCGACTGGGCGCGGCGGGCGAAGAGCTCCAGAAGGGTCGCGCGGTGAGCCACCTCGCGGTGCTGCGCATGGAGATGGGCGCCGAGACGCGCGCGCTGGAGACCTACAACGACGCGCTGGAGATCCACCGCAAGGCGGGTGATCGCCGCTACGAGGGCGTGACGCTGGCGAACCTCGGCGTGCAACAGCAGCGGCTCGGCTTGCTGAAGCAGGCGCGCGCCAACTACCAGGCGTCGCTGGCCATTCACCGCGAGCTGGGCAATCGCCGCTCGGAAGGCATCGCGCACATCAACCTCGGCGACCTGGCGGCCGACCTCGAGCAGCCGGGGCAGGCGCTGGCGCACTACGAGACCGCGCTGCAGATCGTTCGCGAGGTCGGTGCGCGTCGCTTCGAGGGCATCGCGCTGCTCTCGCTCGCGAGCCTGCACCTCCAGTACGGCGAATACGAAGACACGCAGCGGCGCATCGACGAGGCCATCGCCACGCACGAGGAGGTCGGCGACTCACGTCACCTCGGGCTCGCGCTCGCGATCAAGGCCGCCGTGATGTCGTTGCTGGGTGACGTCGAGCCCGCGGAGGAGTTGATCGCCGAGGGCGCGCGCCTGCTGACCGACGTGGGCGACGCGGCGTTCCTCGACGCCCTCGATCTGTACCGCGGCCACCTCGAGCTCGCGCGATCGCTCAAGACCGGGTCTCCCACCCAGGCGGGGGTGCTCATGGAGCGCGTCGCGCGCCGGATCGAGCACGCCGAGAAGCCGGGCCTGCCAGACGAGGAACACCCGGCGGGTACGCCGTCGCCGGCCGATCGCTCGGAGCACGTGCGCGGCGCCTTGCGCTCGTTGCGTGGCGCGCTCGCCGACCACGAGCAGGAGTTCCCGCTCGAGGACGAGGTCGCGCGGTCGGAAGAAGAGCCGGGCTAGGCGACGCGCAGCAGGCGCTGGGCCTCGGTCGCCATCGGGTGATCGGTCGGCGCGAGCTTGAGCAGGTTGGTCGCGTGCCGCCGCGCCGCATCGCCGTCACCCAGGCGGAGGCAGGCCAGCGCGAGGTTGTAGTGGGTGATGACCGAGTCGGGGGTGAGCTCGAAGCGAATGGCCTGGTCGAGCAGGGTGCGTGCCTCGCGCAGCGCATCGGCGGTGCCCTCTTCGAGCAACACGATGGCGAGGTTGTTCATCGGCTCCCACGCGAGCGGGTTGATGCGCAGCGCCGCGCGGTACGAGCGCTTGGCCTTCGCTGGCTGCCGCAGCGCATCGGCGAGCCCGCCGAGATGGTAGTGCGCGCGCCAGCACTCGGGGTTGAGCTTCAGCGCGTACTTGAGCGCGCGCTCGGCGCTGTCGAAGTGCAGCCGCATGGTGTCGACCACGGCGAGGAAGAGCCACGCTTCTTCATCTTCCGGCGCCAGCTCGACGTGACGGCGGGCCTCGCGCTGCGCGGCTTCGAGATCCTTCATGCGCAGGGCGATCGCGGCGCGACGCGACGGAATCAGCGCCTCGTCGGGAAGGCGCGGCGCGGCGTTGTCGAGCAGCTCGGCGGCGAGGCCGAGCGCGCCGCGCTCCACCAGCACGTCGGCGAGCGTGAGGATCGCGTCGAGGTGCTTCGGGTGCGCGTTCACGGTGAGCGTCAGCACCTTCAACGCCTCGGCGGGCTTCCCAGCGCGGAAGAGCGCCGTGCCGAGGTGGGTCTTCACCTCGGCGGTCTCGAGCCCGTGCTGGATCGCGAGGGTGTAGCTGGCGGCCGACAGCTCCCACCGCTCGAGCTGCGCGTAGCAGCGGCCCAGGTTGGCGTGCGCCAGCGCGACCGTGGGGTCAGCGACCAGGGCGCGCAAGTAGCAGCCCATCGCCGCGTCACGCTCCCCGGCGATCTCTTCGATCACGCCCTGCAGCGCGATCGCCTCGCCACAGCGAGGGAACTTGAGGAGGGCCGCGGCGAGGATCGCCTTCGCCTCGTCGACGCGGTGGAGCGCCAGCGCCACGCGGGCGAGCCCGACGCGCGCGACCGGCGTCGAGCCCTCGGTCAGCTCTTCGATTCGGCTGAAGGCCACCGCAGCACGGTCGTAGTCCTTCTGCTCGAGGTACCGCTCGGCCTCGGTCACCAACGGCATCGCGTTGACGTTCACGACAGGCTCCCTGCGGCCAGCGTGCCGCTCTCGTGGGTTTCACTGCCTTCCGACCATTCCTTGGTCTTCGTGTGGTCGTCATTCCAGGCGTTGACCTGCTTGCTCATCTGCTGCGCGAACATCTGGGTGGCGACCGCGCTGGCCTGCTGCGCCGCTTGCGAGACCACCTGGTTCGCGGCCGCGCCGTTCCCCTTGCCGCCGCCGAAGAGGTTGGCGATGCCCCCGATGATCGCGGCGAGCCCACCGCCGAGGAAGCCGACGACCTTGCCGACCGTCTTGGCGACCTGCTTCATGTCGATCTCCATCGAGAACTTGATGCGGCCGCCGACGCCGAGCGCGATGCCGAGCGAGAACTCGATCTTGAACTTGCCGTCCTTGTCGAGGCCGCCGTTGATCTCTGCGCGCGCACCGACGCCCGCCCAGACCTCGCCCTCGATGCCGTACTTCATGCCGGCGACACCGCCCTTGGCCGAGTAGCCGGCGCGCGCACCGGCGAACGCCTCGGCCTTGCCTTCGAACGCGGCGCTCGGCGGGTTGAACGAGACGCCCACGTTGCCCTGGGCCTTCGCGCCCGAGCCCGCTTCGGCGCGCGCGTCGGCGTTGCCGGTGACGAGTCCATCACCGAGGTTCATGTCTTGCTCGGCCTTCGCGCGGGCCATCGCGCCGGTCTCCGCCTTCGCAGCGGCCTTCGCGCCATCCATGCCCGCCTGCGCTTCGGCCTCGGCGCGCGCGTAGACCTCGCCCTCGACGCGCGCCTTGCCGTGCATCGTGCCGATGTCGGTCTTGATGTTGCCTTCGACCTCGGCCGACGCGCCGACAGACGCGTCGCACGCGGCCTTCACGCCGACGTTGCGGCCGTCGTTGAACGAGCCGGCCTTCGCGTTCGCTTCGGCGTGTGCTTCGGCCTTCGCGCGGCCCGAGACCTTGAAGTGGTCGTCGCCCGTCTCGCCCGACACTTCGACCTCTTTGCGCACGCCCGCGTGCACGGAGTGCTCGGTGTGGTTGGCGTCATTGCGATCGGGCTGCGCGGCCCACGAGTCGCCGTGCGGGGCGAGTGCTTCGTTCATCGCCTCCATGCCCGGAGGTGGCTTCTTCTTCTCGTCGGTCTGTGCCGGAGTCGCGCCACCCGCGGCCTGGCCCTGCTGGTCTCCGGCGAAGTCGAAGATCGACGCGAGGATCGCGCCGAGGTCGAAGCCGTTGGAGTTGCCTTGCTGCGCGCCGTGGCCGCTGAAGAGATCGCCGAGCGCCTTGAAGAGATCGAACGGCGCTTCGGCCTGGTGCGTGCCGCTGTCGCCCGCCGGCGCGAACTGATCGAGCTGGTTGGCTGCGTGCGTCGTGCTGACGCCGCTCGACGAGGCGTCCGGGCCTTCGGTCGAATCAAGGTGGGTTGCTTCGTGTGCTCCGCCGCTGCCGTCGATGTTCACGTGTGCCTCCTGGGGTTGGAGGCTCGTGGTGCACCCGCGCCGCCACTCGGAAGGGACGTGAAATCAGGGGCTTAGTCTTCCGGGTGGTCCACCACGGGAGACTTCTGGGCGTCCATCCACCCCTGGAGGATGAGGACGGCGGCGACCTGGTCGACCACTTCCTTCCGCTTCTTCCGCGAGAGATCGGCCTCGAGGAGGGTGCGGTGGGCGGCGACCGTCGTCAGTCGCTCGTCCCAGTAGATGATGGTGAGGCCCGTGGCGGCGGCGAGGGCTTCTCCGAACTGTCGCGTGGCCTGCGCGCGCGGCCCCTCGGTGCCGTCCATGTTGAGCGGCAGGCCGATCACGAAGCGATCGGCGTTCAGCTCTTCGGCGTGCTGCTTGAGCGCGTCGAGGTCTTTGCGCGGGCCGCGGCGCTCGAGCGTCGTCAGGCCCTGGGCGGTGATGCCGAGCTCGTCGGTCACCGCCAGGCCGATGGTCTTCGTCCCGAGATCGAGACCGAGCGCGCGCACGGCGGGCACCCTACGCGGACGGGACTGGTGAGCCAACCGCGCGGAACGTCGTCGCCGGTGGGTTGGCATCGCGGGTGCGAAGGGGTGGTGCACCAACGGGCTGCGGCCCACAACCAGGAGCTGAACAATGGGCGGACAAGTGAGCGGTGCGATGCGTAACAGCGAGATTGAGACTCCCGAGCCGGTGCCAGCGCATGAGTCGCATCGGCCCCGTCCTCGTGGGAACTCCACCGAAGCCCACAACGATTTGGCGCCTGCCCAGTCGCAGTCCTCCTCGAGCGAAGTGGCTCGTGAGACGACGAAGACCGTCGATCAGGAGGTCAACGAACGACTCGCGGCTGACCCGGACTTCCAAAACGCTCAACAGGAATTCGAGGAGTCCAAACAGCTCCTGGAGTTCTACGATCTGATCGATTCGACCTGCGGCGTCCAGTTCAACGGCAACATCTGCCGTGACGACGTTCTGGCGCTCGTGAACGACGTCAATCAGCCCAACAAGGCGGCTCGTGCAGCCGCCAAGTTCCTCAACGATCACCCGTCGATTTGGAGCGCGCTGTCGAAGGGTGACGCCTTCGTCGGTCGCCACGATGTGATCGAATACATGGCCAGCAAGAAGGCCGCCGTTGACGGGTTGCGAAGCCAGGCGAAGGCGGATGTCCAGGCCGAACGCGGCATCCAGACCAATCGGGCGCCGGCGACTGGTACTGGTTCGGCCACGCCGCCCCCTGCCGGCGGAGCCGATCAGGTCATCGACGAGGCGAAGAATGGCGCTGCGCCGAAGCCCCCGCCCTCGACTCGGGGGGGACTCGAAGGGGCTGAGGAAAACGCGACCAACATGATGGGCTGGATGGAGGGCGAATTCGACCGGCTCACGGCGCTGATGGCCAAGACGGACGACCCCAAGGTCCAGAAGCAGCTCGAGATGCAACTCAACCAGTTGTCGAGGCGCATGCAGTCCATGACCGCGATGCTGAACCAGCTCACCACCATGATGGCGAGCATCTCGAAGATGTACGCAGACATCGCCATGAACTCGATCCGCAACATCCGCTGAGGCCACCATGTCAACGAACACGGCAGCGGACTTTGGCTTCACCGAAGAACAGCTGGAGGTCCTTCGGAGCAACGCATTCGATCTCGTCGATGCCAACGAGATCGAGGGCGCCGTTCACCTCTTCCGGGGGCTCGCGGAGCTCCAGCCCTTCGAGGCCGCGATTCACGCGGCGCTGGGTTTCGCTTTGGCGACGCAGGGAAAGTTCGAGGAGGCCCTGCTGAGTTACGACACCGCGCTGTCCATCGAGTCGAAGCACCCGCTGGCCCTCGTCAACCGCGGCGACCTCCGCTGCCAGCGCGGAGACCTCAACGGAATCGAGGATCTGCAGGCCGCCGCCTCCCAGAAGTCCCCGGTGCAGCAGCGGGCCGCCGCGCTCCTGGCCCGCTACCGGGGATGAATCGAAAAAATCGCACGAGGCACTGATCAACTTTCGACCCAGCGGCATCTGAGCCTTTCGAGGAGGCCAGATGCCGCGTCTCGTTCGAGGTCGTGCCCTGCAGATTGCCGCTGTCCTGTGTGCCGTGGGGGTCGCCACGCCGGCGCTCGCGCATTGTCGCCGCAGCGCGATCGGCATCCAGCTGGGGAGCGTCTTCATCGGCGCGCACCGCCACCGCAATTGCTACGACTACTACGTGGTCGCTCCACCTGTCGTCGTGGCGCCCGCTCCGATGGTCCAGGCCCCGCCGCCGCCCGTCGTCTACTCGCAGCCGCCGATGGTCTACGCGCAGCCCGCGCCGGTCGTCGTCGCGCCTCCGCCCGCGGTCGTCTACTCGAACCCGCCCATCGTCTACGCGCAGCCGCAGCAGGTCGTCGTTCAGCGACCGCCTCCGCCCCAGAATGACCGGCCTGGTTTCCTCGCCGTGAAATACATGCCCGGCGTCTCGACCAACGTCGCGGCGGTGAATGGCGACTTCTCGGCGACCACTCCGACCTTCGCGCATTCGCCGGGCCTCGAGCTCCGCCTGACGCGTTGGCTCTCGCTGCGCAGCGACCTCGAGTTCCGCAAGGACGGCCGCACCTGGGACATGCTCGGCGCGAAGCTGTCGCTGCTGCCCAACTCCATCTTCAAGCCGTACGCGTCGGTGTCGTTCAGCGGCAACGAGAACTACGACAACCCCGGCAAGTACTCGTTCGGCTTCGCGGCCGCGGCCGGCGCTGACCTCTTCCTCGGCAAGTACTTCTTCATCGAGGCCGAGGCGCGCTACCGCATGACGCCTGGCTCGTGCTGCTCGAACGTCCCCGCGGTCGTCGGCGTCATCGGCGGCGGCGTCGCGTTCTTCTAGGGCTGCTGCGTCAGCGCGCGCTCGACTCGCTCCGGAATCGTCGGGTGTGTGACGCCTGACCAGACGTACCAACGCGGTGGGTTGGGATCGACGCGGTTGATGCGCCCCACCCTGGTGAGCAGCGACGCGAGCGCGCGCGGTTGCTTCGTGAGCTTCACCGCGAAGTCGTCGGCCTCGCGCTCGCGTTGACGAGACAGCGCCGCCGTCACGGGCGTCACCGCCATCACCGCCAGGTCGAAGGTGAGCACGATCAGCGGCAACACCCGAACGTCGCCGCGCGTAGTGATCCCGAACCACTGCCGCTCGACGGATCGGCGAAACAGCCACTCGATGAACAGCAGCAGCGCCACCACGCCCAGCGGCGTGAGAATGCGCCCCGGCCACTTCGGCTCGTCGACGTGACCCGCCTCGTGCGCCACCGCCGCGAGGATCTCGTCTTCGCTCATCGCCGCGAGCAGCGTGTCGGTCAGCAAGATGGTGCGCGTCGGCCCGGAGCCCGCGAACGCAGCCTGGACCCTGACGCTCTTCTCGCCGGTCTCGACCACCACGATGTCGCCAAAGGGAATGCGCGCCTCCCCGAGCATCGCGGTGAGGCGAGTGCGCAGCGGCCCGGCCTCCAGCGGGTGCTGATCGACGTAGAGCTTCGACTTGAACGGGTCGAGGGCGATCGACACCACCAACACCACCGACGCGGCGAGCGCGACCATCCACCACCAGTGGCGCGTCTTGCGCGCCAGCCCGAAGAGCCCGAGCGCGAGCGCGCTGACCGAGGCCGCCAGCACCAGCGTCGCCTTGAGCTGGTCGACGACGAACGAGCTCGCCGACTGCGTCGAGAGCCCGAACGCCTTCTCGTGCACGTAGCCGAGCCAGATCTCCTGGGGCAGCGAGAGCAGCGCGAAGAAGCCGAAGAAGCCGAGCGCGAAGAGCAGGGTGGGGAGCCAGCCGTCGTCGCCCCAGACCCGCGTCATCACCGCTGAACGCACGCGGCCACGGGCTCGATCGGCGAGCGCCCACAACGGTCTGGTGAGGAAGCGCGCGGCGACGATCAGCAAGACCGGCCACAGCGCGAGATCGAGCGCGGCGGCGACGTAGTGCGGGGCCTGGTAGGCCTCGACCTGCTCGAGCTCAGCCTGCGTGTAGAGCGGCTCCACCGGAGGGCGGAGCGTAACCTCTTTAGCTGCCCGGCTTGCCCGCAGCGGCCTTCTCGGCCTCTTCGGCCTTCGCCTCGGCGAGCAACAGGTCCTTCATCTTCTGCAGGCTCTCGCGGGTCTGCTGCACGAAGGGGCTCGAGGCGCCGATGCGCTCGGCGGCTTCGAGGGTGCGCTCGTACACGGTGATGGCCTTGCTGATCAGCACGCGGATCTTCTTGCGCAGCTCGGCGCGGTAGACCTCGCGCTCCTCGGCCTTCAGCTCCGCCGGCGCGGGCGCGTTCACCATGTGCTCGTACATGTTCTCGTACAGCCCACCGATGCGATTGCCGGCCGCGGTCGCCCAGTAGCCGTTGCCGATGCGAATCGCGCGGAGGTAGTGGCCCTGCGCCGACAGCAGCAGCTCCGACTTGTACTCGAGGTCTTCGGCCAGCTTCTCGGTGCTCTTGTTGCCGTCGAGCTCGACGCCCTCGTAGTGGAGCCGGAAGATCTCCCCGAGGAAGAACTGCGCCTGGCCGGGGAAGTAGTCGTCGACGAGGTCCTTGTCGGGCAGGCCGTTCCAGTAGGTGAGCACCGAGCGGAGCGTGGCCTCGGCGGCGTCGTTGCTGCCCAGCTCGAGCTCGCAGATGCCCTGCTGCACGCGCGCCTCGATGCGCTTGTCGGCGCCGAGATCGCTGCGGTCGGCGATGACGCGCAAGATGTCGACCGCGTCGTTGTAGCGCTCCAGGTGGTAGTCGCACTCGGCCACGCGGAACGCGGCGTCCAGCGAGTCACCGTTCGCCTTCGGGTCGGACATCGCCGAGAAGCGCACCCACGCGTCGTCCCACGCCTTGATCTTCTCGAGCGCGAGGCCCGCGTTGTAGAGCGCCGGGCGGTAGTGCTTCGACTGCTGGTGGAAGTCGCAGATGCGGCCGAAGTACCGAGCGGCCTGCGCATAGTCTTCGGCGGCGTAGAACGAGGTCGCCGCGGCGAAGAGCTCCTCGTCGTTGAGCTTCTCGAGCTCGAGATCACCGGTGATCACGACCTCGTCGAACTTCACTTCCTGCGGCCCGCCCGAGCCCTTCGTCAGCGAGGTGTGCGCGCAGCCCGAGCCGACCAGCAGCGCCGCGGAGCTCAAGAAGACGACGATCCAGTTTCCGCCCCACTCCCGGCTCAGCCGCATGAAGATCGCTTTCTGTTGGAGACGACTCACCCGACACCCGCTCACCAAGCCGGGTTCCGAACTCTAACGACCGCCCGCAGCGGTTTTAAAGACGGTGTTCGCCCCACAGCCAGCGCGAGGTCTCGTACAGCGACTTCAAATCGTGCACGTCGAGCTCGAAGCGCGGCACCAGCACCATCGGCGTCGACCCACAGGCGTCAGCGATGCGCTCGATGCCCAACGCGTCTTGTCGCGCCAGGTGGTCGTTTTCCTTTAGAGTGAGTTCCATCTTCTCGCGCAGCGGTGAAGGGAGACGTGCGACCTCTTCCCACAGGGCTTCGGGCACCGGCGCGTGCACGCGGTTGATGACCACCGCGGCGACCCGCATCTTGTTCTGCTGCAACAGCGTGTGGAAGTAGACGGCCTCGTCGAGCCGCTCGGGCATCGGGCCGGTGACGAGCACGAAGCTGGTGGTCTCGGCCTCGAGCAGCGCGCGCGTCTGGTGGGCGCGCTCGCGGAAGCCCTCGTTCATGCCGCTGATGTTGAGCATGAAGTCGGCGAGCTGCTGCAGGGTCTCGGTGCCGGTGAAGCGCGCGATGGTCTTGGCGACGTAGCTGCCGCCGAGGTTGAAGAGCTTGAGGCCGAACTTGCCGGCGGCGAGCGCGGGCGTGAGGAGCCACTTCGACGCGTCGTTGTCGAGGAAGTCGAGGATGCGGTTGGGCGCGTCGAGGAAGTCGAGCGCGTGCGCGGTGGGCGGCGTGTCGAGCACGATGAGCGGGTAGTCGCGCTGCGTGCGCAGTTCCCACAGCTTTTCCATCGCCACGTATTCCTGGCTGCCCGCCAGCGCGGTCGAGAGCGATTGGTAGAAGCGGTTGCCGAGGATCTTCTCGCGCTTGTCGGGCGGCGCGCGGCGCTCGATGAGCTCGTCCCACGTGCGCTTCATGTCGAGCATCATCGCGCGCATCGGCGCGTTCGGCGTGAGGCCGGCGTGGCTGATGGTGGCGGGCGAGATCTCGGTCTCCGCGTTGCCGAGCGCCTCGAGCCCGAGCGAGTTGGCCAGCCGCCGCGCGGGGTCGATGGTGCACACCAGCGACCCGTGCCCCTCGATCGAAGCCCGCAGGGCGATGGCCGCGGCGACGGTGGTCTTGCCCACGCCGCCGCTGCCGACGGTGATGAGCACGTCGGAGCTCTTCAGCGCGTCGCTGATGGGGGAGCTCATGAGCGCCTCCGGAAGAGCGAGGCGATGTGCTCGACGGCGTGGCGGCCGAACTCGGGCACGAAGAGGCGCGGCACGGTCAGCACCGGCAACCCGAGGGCGGCGAGGCGCTCGCGGCTGGTGGCCGAGAGTGCCGCGCGCGCGACGTGCACGTGCTGCACCTCGGCGAGGCGCGGGGAGAGCCCGGCCGCCTCGTCGGGCCCGAAGCGCGGGGTGATGAAGCCGTTGAGCACCACCAGCTGGCTGTTCATCTTCACGCGCGTGCGCAGCGTGGCGTGGAGCTCGAGGGTCTCGTTGACCGGCATCTCTTCGGGGAGCGAGACGAGCACCACCGCGGTGGTGGCGGGGTCGACCAGCAAGTCCCTCATCCACGTGGCGTCGTCGCTCATCGCGCCGGGCGGCACGGTGTCGAGGATCACCTGCGGCACCGAGAAGAAGGTCACCGCGTGGCCGGTCGCGGGCGCGTCGATCACGATGCGATCGAACCGCCAGCTGCCGTCGGGCCGCTTCTCGCGCAGGTGGAAGAGGATCTTCCCGAGCAGCACGAGTTCCTGGAGCGAGGGAATGAAGCGCAGGAAGTAGCGCACCACGCGGTTCTCGAAGACCGCGTTGTAGATGCTCTCGAACTTCAGCAGCATCAGCGCGTACTCGCGCATCGCTTCCTGCGGGCGCACGTCGACGGCCCACAGGTTCTCGTCGAGCGCGGTCACCTCGGGGCCGACCTCGGGCCGGCCGAGCAGCAGGCTGATGCGTTCCTTGGTGTTCACCTCGCAGACCAGGGTGCGCTTGCCTTCCCGGGCGCTCTGCAGCGCGATCGCGGCGGCGATGGTCGTCTTGCCAACGCCGCCCTTGCCGGTGACGACCAGGAGGCGCTTGTCAGACAGTTCTTCGAGCACGGCGAAAGCCACATTGACATGGCGCAACGTGGAACGCAGCATCCGCGGCCATGCTGAAAGACAACCCCGTGATGAAGAAGCTGGTGGCGACCGGTGAGGAGCGCATCGGCAAGCTGGTGCAGCAGCTCATGTCGAACGAGAAGTTCGTGACCGGCATCCAGACCATCGTCTCGCGGGGCCTGTCGGCCAAGGGTACGGTCGACAAGTCGATTCGCACCGCGCTCTCGGCGATGAACCTCCCGTCGACGGGCGACCTCGAGACCCTCAAGGACAAGATCGACGAGCTCGAGAAGGTGCTCTCGAACCTCGAGGGCAAGATCGACCAGCTCGCGGCCAAGAAGTGACTCGCCGCATCGCCTTCATCAACGAGAAGGGCGGGGTGGGCAAGACGACGCTCGCCGTGAACGTCGCCGCCTTCTTCGCGCAGAAGCGCCGCCAGCGCGTGTTGCTGGTCGACCTCGACACCCAGGGCCACGCGGCCAAGACGCTCGGGGTCGACGTGCGCGCGGGCGGGGCGACGGTGTTCGATCTCCTCACCCGCCCTGAAGTCGACCTGAGCGGCGTGACGCGCCCGACGGCGATCGAGAACCTGTGGCTGGTGCCCGCGTGGAAGCAGATGGCCGAGTTCCCGCAGCGCGCCGCGGCGATGAGTGAGCCGACGCGGCTGCTGGCCAGGAAGCTGGAATCGGCCGACCAGCGCTACGACGTGGTGGTGTTCGACGCGCCGCCTTCCTACGGGCTGGTCACGACCAACGTGCTGCTCGCCGCCGAGGAGATCGTGATTCCGGTGGCGACCACCTACCTCGCGCTCGACGGCTGCGCGGAGATGGTGGCGACGGTCGAGCGCGTCTCGCAGGAGTTCGGCCACGCGCGCCTGCGGGTCACGCAGATCGTGCCCACGCTGTACCGCAAGACGCAGATGTCCGACGAGATCGTCGAGAAGCTCAAGAGCCACTTCCCCAGGCGCGTCACCGAGCCGATGAGCCTCAACGTGCAGATCGACGAGGCCCAGAGCCACGGCAAGACCATCTGGGAATACGCGCCGTGGAGCCGTGGCGCGACGCTGCTCCAGACGGTGGCCGAGCGGGTCGAGCGCGCGGCGCGCTGATCACTTCTTCTTGCTGGGCGGCGCCTGCTGCGCTTCGAGCTGGGCGATCTTCGCCTCGAGCTGCTCGATGCGCTGCACGAGCGTGCTCAGGTCGCGGCCGAGCGCCGGCAGGCCGCCGACCACGCCTTCGACGGTCGACTTCACGCGCTCGTCGACGCGCTGCTGCCAGCCCTCGAAGATCTTCTGCGACTGGGCGAGCAGGTTGGCGGGCGTGAGATCGTCACCCTCGCGACCGAGCAGCGTGTTGATGCGCTGACCGGCCTCGTGCTTGATGGCGTCGACGCGCGGGCTGACCTGGGTGCTGATGAAGTCGTTGAGGCGCTCGCCCGGCTGGCGAATGATCTCGCGCAGCACCGACAGCGGCATCTGGTTCTTCTTCTTCTCTTCTTCGAAGACGATCTGCGCGAGGGTGACCGAGGTGAGGTCTTCCTTCGTGCGGTTGTCGACGATCTTCACCTCGACGCCCTGCTTCACCATCTCGGCGATCTCGTCGAGCGTGACGTAGCGGCTCTCGACGGTGTCGTAGAGCTTGCGGTTGGTGTACCGCTTGATGACCTTCGGCTCTCTCGAGCTTGCGGCGCTGGTCGATTCGGCTTCGTTCATGTTCGCCACGAGAGTCTGGAAGAGCGGTGGAGCGTCACGCAGAAGGCTTAACGCACTGCGCGATGCCTGTACCACCCCTCTGAACTGGTGCCAACCACGCGATTTTGTTTCGGGACACGCTAGAGTGCCGCCCGGGCCGCCGATGATCGTCAAGTGCGAGCAGTGCCAGACCCGCTTCAAGATTCCGGACGACAAGGTCACGGACAAGGGCGTGAAGGTTCGCTGCACCAAGTGCGGCCACACCTTCCGCGTCACCCGCGACATGGCGCAGCCGGCGACGGCGACGGTGCCGGCGGTGCAGGTGCCGCCGCAGGGCGCTGACCCCTTCGCGAAGTTCGGCGCGTCGCCCGAGCTGCCGCCCAACGAGGTGACGCGCCCCGGCGTGTTCGCGCTCGGCGTCGAGGCGACCCGCTCGCCGGATCTCGGTGCGCGGCAGGCGCCCGGCGTGCTGCCGCCCAGCTACCCGACCGCGCCCTCGATTCCCGCGGCGACCGCGCACACCTCGAGCTCGCCGTTCGACTTCTCCTCGCTCAAGCCGCCCGAGCCGAGCATGCCGACGCAGCCGGCCGTGCCGGCGTTCAAGCCGGCTGCTGCGCCGCCCGCGCCGTTCGACTTCTCGGCCATCGCGCCGCCCACCGCTGGTGGCCCTGCGCCCGCGGCGGCGCCCTCGGCCTTCGACTTCTCGAGCTTCGCCGCGCCGGTCGGTCCGCCGCAGGCCCAGCCGCCGCCTCCTCCTCCGCCGAGCGCGCCGACGTCACCGACCACGCCGGCGCTGCCGGCCTTCGACTTCGGCCCGCCCTCGGCGCCGGCGCCGGTGGCTGCTCCTCCGCCCAGGCCGCGCTCGAGCGCGCCGCTGGAGAGCATGACGCAGCAGATGTCGTCGCTGCCCGACGCAGCGGGCGGGGCCGACGGGTTCTTCGCGTCGACCGACAGCAGCGCGTCGGCCATCTCCAACCTCGACGGCGCGACAGCGCGGTCGATGTTCGATCTCCCGCAGGCGCCTGCGCACCAGGAGACGCTGCCCGACATTCCGCCGCCCGAGCCCGACCCGGTGCCCTCGCCGGTGGCCGCGGCGCCGGCGCCGGTCTCGCCCGCCGCCGCCGTCGCGCGCGCGGCCCCGTCGAAGGAAGGCGAGGGGCCCGCGGGTGAAGAGCCGCCGCGGCGCCGCAGCGTGGTCGGCATCATCGTCAACATCGGCATCGCCGCGGTGCTGGTGTTCGGCCTGGTGGTGGTCGGCTCGGCGTACCTGAACGAAGGCAAGCTCTCGGCCGACTCGCTCTCGCTCGACAGCCTGAAGAACACCTTCGCGCCCTCGGTGGAGTTCGTCGCCACCGACGTGTCGAACGGGCTCTACGAGACGCGCGCCGGCCGCTCGGTGTTCTTCGTGCGCGGCGAGGTGACGAACCACAGCGGCAACGCGGTGAAGATCGTCGTGAAGGCCGAGCTGGTGGAAGACGGCAAGGTGCTGCGCGCGGCGGAGAGCTGGGTGGGTGACCCGGCGACGCCCGAGGAGATCTTCCTCATCGACGGCGCCGAGTCGCTCGACGCGCTCGGCCGCCGGGTCGAGAAGCGGGCGATGACCATTCCCGCCGAGGCGGCGGGGACCTTCGTGGTGCTCTTCACCGAGTATCCGCCCGACCTGAAGGAATTCCGCGTGCGGGTGTCGGCGCGCGCCGTCGCCGGCACGCCGACCGCTGATGCGAGGTGAGTCGTGGCCGTCGTCGATGAGCTCGACGTCGCGCGCGAGTTGATTCGCCGCCTCGACGCGCTCGGGGGGGGCCACGAGGTGCTGCGGCGCGCGGCGGCGCGGGCGCTGGGGGAAGCTGATCCTCCGCGCGCGACGCTCCTGCTCCAGGGCGTGATGCGGCTGTCGGTGCAGCGGTGGGAACCGGCGATGCGCGTGCTCCCCGCCTTCCTGCGCGCGCTCGAGGAAGACGCCGACGCGATTCCGCACCTCGCGACGCTGCGCCAGGTGGCCGCGCTCCACGACCAGGAAGAGGTGACCTTCGTCTTCGCCGAGGGTGAGGCGGTGCAGGAGTACCACGTCGACGCCGCGGCCCGCGCCGACGCCAAGCTCTTCACGCTCCCGCTCGGGGTGCTCAAGTCACGCGCGCGGCTGACGCGAAACCCCGACGAGCTGTCGCGCCTCGCCATCGCCACCAACCCGTCGGTGATTCGCGAGGTGCTGAAGAACCCGCGGCTGACCGAAGAGCTCGTGGTGCGCATCGCCTCGCGACGGCCCGCGCGCCCGGAGCCGCTGGAGGAGATCTGGAAGTCTTCGCGATGGAACAACCGGCCCGCGGTGCGCAAGGCGCTGGTGTTCAACCCCTACCTGCCGCCGGAGATCGGGGTGAAGATCGTCGCGCTGCTCGGGCAGGCGGACCTCCGCGAGGTGGCCAACGACGGCAAGCTGCACCTCTCGGTGCGGGAACTCGCGCAGCGCCTCAGCCCTTCGGGGGCTCGATGACCTCGGCGTCGACGGTGCCCTTCTCGAGCGACCTGGGCTGGCCGGGCTTCACCTCGTGCGGCTTCACGTCGACGAAGCCGTCGCCGGCCGACGCCTTCTTGAACGAGTACACGAAGCGGCCCAGCGCGTTGCCCAGCGCGCTCATGCGCGAGGCCGAGAAGACGATCAAGACGATGACGACGAGCATGATGAGCTCGCCGGTGCCGATGCCCATGACCACCACCCTGATACAGCCTCGGGGTGCGCGCAACTCGGCGGCGGGGCCGCGATGAAGATCTTCGCGCACCGCGGGGCGAGCGCCGACTACCCCGAGAACACGCTGGAGGCCTTCGCGGGCGCGGTGGGGCAGGGCGCCGACGGGGTCGAGCTCGACGTGATTCGCTGCGGCTCGGGGGAGCTGGTGGTGGTGCACGACGAGTGGCTCGATCGCCTCGCCGGCCTGCACTGGGACGTGCGCCAGACGCCGTGGCGCAAGCTGCAGCGGCTCGACGTCGGCACGCGGCTGGGGTTCAAGCCGGCGCGCATTCCGCTGCTCCACGAGGTGTTCGACTGCCTGCCCGCGCGGTTGGAGATCAACGTCGAACTGAAGAACATCACCCTCGACGATCGCGGGCTGAGCCTCGCGGTCGCCCAGCTGGTGCACGACCGCCACCTCGCCGACCGCGTGTTCCTCTCGAGCTTCGACCCGCGGTGCCTGGTGCGCGTGGCGCGCGCCTACCCCTCGCTGCGCCGCGGCCTGTTGATCGACCCCGACCTCGCGTGGGCGCCGCAGGCGTGGTTCTGGTTGCCGATCACCGCGAAGACCTCGGTGCACCCGCACTGGAGCCAGGTCACCTCGGAGCGGGTCAACCGCTGGCACGGCGCAGGCTGGGCGGTCGCGGTGTGGACGGTCGACGACGTCGACGAGGCGCGGCGGCTGCGGGCCCTGGGGGTCGACGTGGTGATCACCAACCGCCCGGCCGCGCTGCGCGCCGGCCTCGAGCGGCTCTGACTAGAAGTCGAAGCCGATGGTGCTGTTGTACGCGAGCACCGGCTGGTTCGTGAGGTTCACCTTGCCGACCTTCGAGTCGTCGAAGCTGCCGAGCGCGGTGTAGCTGAACTCGAAGCCGAGCATCACGTAGCCGGCGATGAAGCGCACGCCGCCATAGAAGCGGTTGTTGGTGTTGGCCGCGGCGAGCACCGAGTCGAACACGTAGTAGTCGGTGTACTGCGCGTTGGGCTGGTCGGCCTCGGCGAGCGTGCGGTTGGGGTTGAAGTCGACGTTGCCGGTCGAGGCGCCGACGAACGCGAGGTTCCACCCGATGTACGGGGTGAGGGTGACCATGCCGCCGATGGCGAACTGCTTGCCCAGGCCGAGATCGAAGCCGCCGGTGGTGACGTCGAAGTCGCGGCTGTTGAGGATCTTCGTCACGTACCCGCGCACCCCGATGTCGGGGAGGTAGGTGAAGCCCTCGTTGAGCGCCCACTTGAGCTCGAGGGTGCCGGTGCCCATGCGGCTCTTCTCGAACCACGCGGCGCGCACTCCGACCTCGAACGACCACGGCAGGCCCTTGCGCAAGTGCACCGACGGGAGCAGCAGCACCCCGCTCATCGGCTTCTCGGTGGGCATCTGCGTCGGGGCGGTCGCGCCCTGCAGGTCGACGACCGACAGCTCGGCGGAGATCGCGAAGGCGGAGTGGCCGAGCGTCTCGGGTGGCGAGAGGTTGACCGAGCTCATCGCGGCGGCGAGGCGGCGCGCGAACGCGCGGAAGTTCGCGTTGGCCTCGGGCACCGAGCCCGTGCGGCCTTCCTGCGGGTTGCCCAGTTGGTAGACCTTGAAGTCGTACGCGTCGGCGCGGGCCGTGAGCGGCGCGAGCAGGAAGCAGCCCGCGCAGACGAGGCTGGCCGTGACGACGGAGGGGGCGAATCTCACGCCCCGAACCCTAACCCCGCGGGGGTAGGGCTTCAAATTGCTTTGCGCCGCTGATCAGGGCTTCGCCGAGCTCGACGGCTCGCCGGCCTTCTGCGCGACGGCGGCGGGGCGGCGGCGGATCACGACCGTCTTGCGGGTCGCAAAGTCCTGGCTCTCGCGCGCCACCACGGTGACGAGGTTGTTGCCTTCCTTGAGCGAGAAGTCGGTCGTGAACTTCATCTTGCCCGCGTCTTCGGGCGTCGCGCCGCGGAAGAAGACCTTCTGGTCGTTGACCAGCACGAAGACGTCGAGGAGCTGGGGATCGTTGACCACGCTCGAGAGGGTGAACTTTTCCTGCTCGACGACCGCGCCGCCCTGCGACGGGTCGAGGTTGAGCGAGATCTGCGCCGGGGTGCGATCGTGCGCCCAGTCGACGTCCTTCGGCATGGCGGGCTTCTGGCCCTTCGCGTCGCGCAGGTCGCTGGCCTTCACGAAGACCGGGCGGTCCTTGTCCCACTCGATGCGGGCGACGCCGGCGGCGCGGCCGAGCTCGGTGACCACGGCGCCCTTCGGCAGCTTCGCCAGCGGGCGCTTCAGGTCAGCCGACGCGTAGATGTCGGCCTTGTCGGCGATGCGCGAGATCGACTTGCTCGGCTCGAAGGTGACCGCGGGCGCGCCATCGGGCTGCACGGGAATGGTCAGCTTGTCGGCGGTGAACTCCTCGAGGGGCTCGTCGATGACGGCGTACTTGAGTGAGAAGTCGTCGGCGCGCAGGCCGCGCTTCACCTCGAGCAGGAAGCGGCTGCTGGCGGTCTGGCCCGGGTCGATCTCACCGAGCTTCCAGCGGCCCTTCTCGATGAAGATGTTGGGGTCGCCGGCGTTGCGCACGCTCGAGAACACGTCGAGGGCCTTGCCGGTGCCGACGTTGGTCACGTCGACGGTGACCCACACCTTCTCACCGCGCTGCACGAGGCCGTCGCCGTTGCAGTCAGCGCAGTCATCGACGATCGACCACGTGTAGGCGAACTGCGGGCGGGGAATCTCGACGATGGTGAGCTCGCCAGCCGTCGCTTCGGCCACGATGCCCGAGTCGTCCTGCAGCTTGACGCTCACGCCGTCGCGCCGCGAGGCGATGTCCTTGGGGATCTTCACGTTGACCGTCCACGTCTTCTTCTCGCCCTGCTTGACCTGGCCGAAGAGGAACTCGCGGCGATCGAGGTAGCCGTTGTCAGACTCGATCCACCCGCGGAGGCGGCGCACGGTGTCGCCCTTGTTCTCGACCGTCAGCTCGAGCGGCACGTTCTCGCCCGCGACGATCTTCTTGTCTGACGAGGGCTTGAGGCTGCTGGTCAGCTCGACCTTCTTCGGCGTCTCGCCGGGCGTCCAGTCGATGCCCAGGCCGGTGATGGCGTCGGCGATGCGCTTGTCTTCCATCTGGCGGCGCTCGAGCACGAAGGTGCGGCCGGCCTTGAGCTGCTCGTCGCGGCGCAGCTGCGGGGCGGCGAGCAGGAAGTCGCGCGCGAACTGCACCTCGAAGTCTTCGCGCACCTCGTCTTGCGACTCGGCGTCGAGCTGGTCGTCGAGCTCTTCGTTCTCGTGGCCGCCCTCGGTGTCGGTCAGCACGTTCTTGCCACCCTTGGTGGGCGGCGGCGCCGGGGCCTTGGGATCCTTCGGGTCCTTCGTCGGGTCGGCCTTGGCGACCTTCTTCTCTTCCTTCAGGTACTTCACGGTGTCGACCGGCTTGTCGCGCAGCACCACGTCGTCGCGCTTCTTCGCGGCGGCCTTCGAGTCGGGGTTGGCGAAGTGCGACTCGAGGTCGGCCTCGCCCATGCTGCGGCGCGGGGCGAAGACGTCGACGCGGTCCTTCGTGACGCGCGTGGGAATGAGCTGGATGTCGGGCGTGATGCCGACTTCCTGGATGCTGACGTCGCCGGGCGTGAGGTACTTGGCGATGGTCAGCTTGAGCGCGCTGTCGTCGGGGAAGTCGTAGAGCACCTGCACCGAGCCCTTGCCGAAGCTCTGGCGGCCGATGATCACCGCGCGGTTCTGGTTCTTGAGCGCGCCGGCGACGATCTCGGAGGCCGAGGCGCTGCCGGCGTTCACCAGCACGGCGATGGGGAAGAGGTCGTCTTCTTCGTCGATGTGCGCGCGCTTCTCTTCGCGCAGCTTGTCGGACAGGCCGACCGTGCTGACGATGGTGCCGGAGCTCAAGAACTTGTCGGACACCTGGATCGCCTGCTCGAGGAGACCGCCGGGGTTGCCGCGGAGGTCGAGCACCAGGCCCTTGAGCCCGTTCACCGAGCCGCCCTTCTTGGCCTGCTCGGCGAGCTCACCGAGCGCGGTCTCGAGATCGCGCGTGGTGTTGCCCTGGAAGTTCTTCAGGCGCACGTAGCCGACGTTCGAGCTGAGCAGCTTGCTCTGCACCGACTCGATGCTGATCAGCGCGCGGGTGACCGTCATCTGCTGCGGCTTGTCCCACCCCTTGCGGTTGACGGTGATGGTCACCTTCGAGTCGACGGGGCCGCGGAGCTTCGAGACGGCCTCGTTCAAGTCCATGTTGACGGTCGATTCCTCGCCGATCTTGAGAATCTGATCGTCCTTCTTGATGCCCGCGCGGAAGGCCGGGGTCTTCGGCAGCACCTTCACCACCGTCAGCACGCCCTCGCGCATCTGGATCACGAAGCCCAGGCCGCCGAACTCACCCTTCGTCGAGAGCTTCATTTCCCGGTACATCTCCGGGCGCAGCAGCACCGAGTGCGGGTCGAGCGTCTGCAGCATGCCGTTGACCGCCGCGTATTCGACCTCGCGCGAGTCTTCGACCGGCCGCATGTTGTGCGAGATGAAGTCGAAGATGTCCTTCATCGTGAAGCTCATCTTCCAGAGCGAGTCGACGTGGCCGATGTCGAACTCCTTGAGCTTGCCGTTCACGTTGAGGCGCACGCGGCCCTGCTCGGCGTTGCCATCGACCATCACGTCAGGCACCGACTTCTCGACGGCCTCGAGCGAGCTGACGAGCATCTCCTTGGGTCGCACGCGCTTGGGGTCGACGTAGTTTTCCTTCACGTAGTGAATGACCTTGGTGAGGATTCGCAGCGCCGAGAGCTCGTGCGGGCCACCGGCGGCCTTGTCATCGAGCTTGGGGGCGGCCGCGGCGTCGGCGATGGAGAGGGTCACGGGGACCCGGTCGTTCCCGGAGAACGCCCACGCGAGCAGCAGCGCGGCGATCACGGCAATCCGACGGAAGAGGCGCATGGAGTGAGCTTTCATGTCTCTTTCAGAGATGACTTTCGGAAGATGACAAAACGTTGCTTCAACCCGTCGAGCCTAACGAGCGGTTTCAGGGCCTTCAAGGAACGCTCAACGCCCGCGAACGGTCTTCGTTCCCGGGTGGGAACGCGTTGACCGCGGCCAGGCCCCGGTAGAGCAGCGTGCCCGCCACGACGGCGACCGGCATGAGGAAGAAGTTGAGCACTGGCACCCACAGCAGCACGAAGAGTGTCGCCCCGAACCCCAGCGACAACGCCTTTCGACGCCACACGGTTCGCACCACCTGCCTGAAGGGGCGGAGGTGCCGCGACATGGGGTTCGAGAGGTGCTCCGCGGTGAGCCAGAACATCGACCACACCGACGAGGTGACCGCCCACGCCACGCTGCCCACCGCTGGGACGAGGTTGAGCGGCAGCAACACCACCGTGCCGATCGTCATCAGCACCAAGCGGCCGAGCGTGTGGCGCAGCGAGGTCCACGTGCCGGTGAGCAACAGCCCGACGCTGAACGGCGCGGGGGTGAAGTCGCCGCAGCGCGCCTCGGTCGCTTCGGACAGCGGGTCTTGCAGCGGCGCGAGCAGCAGGTTGGGCAAGGTGAGCGCGAAGGCGGCGAAGATCACGGCGAACGAGACGAAGGCCAGCCCGAGCGACGCGGCATAACGCCACCCGCTCGCGGGGTCCTTGAGGAGCCAGTCGGCGAAGCGGCCGCCGAGTTCCCACGCGGCCCACGCCGAGCCGAGCAACGTGAGGCCGGTCACCACCGCGCACGCCAGCGAGAGCAGCAGCAGCTTCGGCGTGCGGAGGATCAACGCGAACGCGCGCAGCGGCAGCATCGCGCCGGAAAAGACCTCACCGGGCGCGCCTTCGGCGGAGAGGACGGGGATGGGCGTTGCCGCGGGGCTCGAGGTCGTCACACGTCGAAGTGGTGGCTCGCGAGAGGACGAACGTTATAAGCCGCAGCGCATTCCATGTCGCTCGACGTGAAACAGACCGCCGCCCGCCCCATCGGTTCGGTGAAGGAGCTCGAGGCGTCGTTTCACGAGGCGAACCGCGGTGACGGCAAGTTGCTGCTCGGTCTCGAGCACGAGCGCTTGCTCTTCGCGGCCGACGGCTCGGCGCCGATTCCGTACGACGGCCCCTCGGGCGTCAACGCGGTGCTGACCGGCTTCGCGCGCTTCGGCTTCCAGGAATTCCGTGAGTCGCCCGACAAGCCGGTGATCGCCATGCAGCGCGGCGTCGAGACGCTCTCGCTCGAGCCCGGCGGCCAGCTGGAGCTCTCGGGCTCTCCGTTCGCGAGCGCGGCCGAGGCCCACGCCGAGAACGTGCGCCACGTGGGTGAGCTCAAGCAGGTGCTCGGCGAGCTCCGCCTGCGCGCGGTCGGGCTGGGCTACCGGCCGTTCGGCACGCTGGCGTCGATGCCGTGGATGCCGAAGAGCCGCTACGTGGTGATGCGCGAAACGCTCGGCGCGCGCGGCCGCATGGCCTTCGACATGATGCTGATGACGGCCACCGGGCAGGTGAGCCTCGATTGGCGCGACGAGGCCGACTGCGTGAAGAAGGTCGTCACCTCGGCGCGCATCAGCCCGATGCTGGTCGCGCTGTACGCCAACAGCCCCGTCGCGCAGGGCGCCGACACCGGCTACCTGTCCTACCGCTCGCGCGTGTGGAACGACGTCGACCCGGCGCGCTGCGGCTACCCCGAGGCGATGCTCGACGGGAGCTTCAGCTTTCGCGCGTACGTCGAGTGGGCGCTCGATGCCCCGCTGCTCTTCCTGCGGCGCGACGGTGGCTACCGCGCGCCGAAGCTCACCTTCCGCCAGTTCATGGCGCAGGGCTTCGACGGGCAGCCGGCGACGCACTCCGACTGGGTCGACCACCTCTCGACGCTCTTCCCCGAGGTGCGCATCAAGAAGGTCGTCGAGATTCGCGCGGCCGACGGCAACGGCCTGGCGATGACTGGCGCGCTCGCGGCGCTGATGCGCGGCGTGCTCTACGACCCGACGGCGCTCGACGAAGCGGGGCGCATTTTCCCCGCGTCGACGCCCGCGCAGCACCGTGACCTGCACCACCGCGCGCAGCGCGAGGGGTTGAGCGCGACGGTGAGCGGCAGCAAGACGCTCGTCGAGGCTTCGCGCGAGCTGGTCGCGATCGCCGCGGCGGGCTTGAAGCGCCTGAACGCCGACGACGACGTGAAATTGCTGGCGCCACTCGAAGAGATCGCGGCGAGCGGCCGTTCTCCGGCAGTGGCGGTGCGTGAGCGCTTTGCGCGCGAGAAAGATCCCGCGCGCTTCCTCGACCCGTACGCGCTCTGAGCAGTCAGCTCAGCGGCGGGCCTTCACGGCCTTCTCGACGCGCTCGAGGCTGTACGAGTCCGGCCCGTAGCGGCCGAGGATCGTCTTGGTCGAGTCGATGATGAAGGGGCCCTTGTTGCCGGCGCGCAGCGAGTAGCCCGCCTCGGGCTTCTCGACGACCAGCTCGGCGACCTTCTCGCCGAACAGCACGCGGGTGACCTTGAGCTTGAGCGTCTGCGAGGCCGACTTCTGGCCCGTGCTGGTGGCGCCGGGCTTGGCCTGCACCTTGGGCGGAGCCGCGCCGGTGCTGACGACCTCGGTGACCTCGGCTTCGACCACCCAGTGGGCGTTGGGCATCACTTCTTCGATGGGTTCAGGAGGCTTGGCCATGGTCAGGTCGCTTTCGAGGAGTGGGCGGCGCGAGTGTGGGGCAGTGCGCCGCGGGGCGCAACAATCGAAACCTCAGCTCGAACCGAAGAGCTTCTTGAGGCCGGTGAAGAGACCGCTGCGGGTCGGCCGGTTGGCTTCCTCGCCCGGGAGCGGTGATTCGGCGAGCAGGCGGGCCTGCGCTTCCTCGCTCGCTTCCATGGTGACGAACTGCACCTCGGCCTGCTTGCCGGTCGGCGTGGTGGCCGAGAGCGTGAGGCGGCCGTCGGCCGAGACGGCGAAGCGCACGCTCACTTCGCCGGCGCGCTCGACCTGCAGCGACAGCGCGCCGAGGTACTCGTTCTCTTCGGCGCGGGTGCTCATGCCCTGCATCACGGCGAAGCGGAGCGGCTGCGCGGCCTGCACGGGCAACGCGAGGGTCTTCTCGGCCGGCAGGCGCGTGTTGCGCTCGAGCACGCGGCGGAAGCCACCGCCCTTCACGGCGACGCCGATGGGCGAGCTGAGCACCTCCGCGAGCGACAGCCCGCGCTTGCCCTTCTCGCGCTGCACGAGCGAGTGCCCCAGCAATGCCGCGCCGAGCGCGACGGCGCCCGCGGGGTCGATGTCGGTGCGGGCGGGGCGGCCGAGCAGCTTCTCGAGGTGACGGCGCACCGCGGGCGAGCGCGACTGCCCACCGACGAGGAGCACCTCGTCGAGGCTCTGGGGCGTGAGCTTCGCGGTCTCGAGCACCACCTGCGTCACCTGGCCGGTGCGCTCGACGAGATCCTGCGTGGCGGTCTCGAGGAAGCCGCGCTCGACGTCGACGCGCAGGTCGACCGGGTTGCCCTGGTCGTCCATGGTGGCGAAGGGCACGTGCACCGGCGCCTTTTCCTTCTCGGACAGGGCGATCTTCGTCACCTCGGCGGCGTCACGCACGCGCTCGACGGTCATGCGCGAGGCGAGCAGCTGGGTGCGCGGGGCGTCGGGCATGGTGCCGATCAGCGCGTCGGCGAGGCGGGCGTCGAAATCCATCCCGCCCAGGAAGTTGTCGCCGCCGGTGCTGACGGCCTCGAGGTCATCGCCGGTGATCTCGACCACCGAGGCGTCGAAGGTGCCGCCGCCGAGGTCGTAGACGAGCACGCGCTTGCGGGCGAGGCCGCGGCCGTAGCCGAACGCGAGCGCGACCGCCGAGGGCTCGTTGAGCACGTTGAGCACCTCGAGCCCCGCGAGCTGGCCGGCCTGGAGCACGGCGGCGCGCTGGTGGTCGGTGTACCAGGCGGGCACGCAGAGCACGGCGCGCGAGAGCTCGCGCCCGAGGAAGTCTTGCGCGGCGTTCTTCAGTTCCTTGAGCAGGTGCTGGGCGAACTCGCTGATCGAGAAGACGCGGCCGGCGAGCTCGATGCCGACGTCGCCCTCGGGGTCGGCGGCCAGCGTGTACGGCGAGACCTTCGCCAGCTCGCGCACCTTCTTCGACTGCGCGCGGCGGCCCATCAGGCGCTTGAAGCCGATCACCGCCTGCTCGGGGTGATCGACGCGGTGCTTGCGCGCCGAGCTGCCGATCAAGATGCGATCTTTGACGACGTCGAAGGCCACCACGCTCGGCAGCGCGAAGGCGCCACGCTCGCTGGGAACCGGCACCAGCCGCGGCACGCCCTCGACCACCACCGCGGCGCGGCAGGTGGTGGTGCCGAGATCGATGCCGATCACCACGTCGTCGGCGAGCGGCACCGGGCCCTTCTTCGGCGGGGGCGCGGCGGGCAGGGCGGTCTGCGACGCGCGGCGCGAAGCGGAGGACTCGGCGCTGGCCGGGGCGGACGCTGGTTGAGCCGCCGGGGTGAGGCCGGACACCGACGACTTCGGTGGGCTGGCGACGGCGGGGAGCCCGCTCTGCGAGATCTTCTGCGACGCCCCCGACCCGGGCGGCGGCTGCGACGGGCTGCCGGCCGGCGGCTGCGCGTCCTTGATGCCGTCGCGCTTCTCGACGATCAGATCGATCAGCCCGCGGGTGCGCGTGTCGATGCGGGTGAAGCGCACCAGCATGCCGGAACGGCCGGTGGCGTCGTCGCTGAGGAGCTTCTGCACCACGCCCTCGCCGCGCATCAGGCGAGTGCCGTCTTGCAGCACGATCTCGAACGAGAGCGGCGTGCCCTCGGGCTTGCCGTGCCTGGTGGCGATGAAGACTCCGCCGCGGTTCACGTTGGCGCCGTAGCGCTCGATGAACTCGGCCTCGGTCGTGAACGGCAGACGGATCCGCAGCGGGACCTTCTTTGGCTCGTTCGACGACTCGGACGTCATTGCAGGGTCAGTTCTACCCTGCTCTCGCCGAGGCTCAGAATGATCTTCAGGCCCTTGCTGACCGCTTCGGGGGGCGCCTCGAACCACAGCACCAGCTTTTCTTCGACGCCGGCCCGGAAGGGGATGGTGAGCGGGCTGCCGCGGGCCACGCGCATCACGTCGCGCGCGAGCTTGAACTCCGAGGTGCCGTTGGCGAGCAGCGCGCCGCTCAGGTCGACTTCCACGTCCTTCGTCGACTTCGCGCTCAGCGTCACGCGCAGGAACCGGTCGGCGGTGGTGAGCGACACCTTCTCGCTGCTGACGCTCTGCGACTGCTGCACCTCGAGGAGCTCGAGCGCGATGGGGCCGAGATCGCCCGCGACGCCCTGCGGAATGCCGAGGTTCTCGGGCTTGAGCGGCGCGGCCATCGCGGTGGTGAGCGGGTCGGGCGGAGGCGGTTGTTCCTTCGCCTTCTTCGCCAGCCGTTCCTGCTCGGCCTTGAGCTTCTGCAGCGTGCGATCGGTCGCGGGGTCGAACTCGGGCTCGTCTTTCTTGCAGGCCCCGAGCGCGACCACGCTGATCAGCAGCGCGCGCCTCACGCGCCCTTCACCAGCGACGCGAGCTTCTCGAACGCCTGCGGGATCTTCGACGGGTCGGTGCCGCCGGCCTGCGCGAGCTCGGGCTTGCCGCCGCCCTTGCCGCCGACCTCCGCCGCCATGACGCGAATCGCGTCGCCGGCCTTGATGCCGCGCTTGATCACGTCGTTGCTGACGCCGACCAGCACCAGCGCCTTGCCGTCGGCCGTCTCGCCGCCGAGGCCGACCACGTAGCCGTCCTTCGTCTTGTAGTTGTCCCACAGCTGGCGGAACACGTTGGCGTCGGCCGGGTCGATGCGCTGGGTGACGAGCTTGATGCCGTTGATTTCCTGCACGTTCTCGGCGGCCTTCGCGCTGCCCGAGGCCGCGCGGAGCTGGGCCTCTTCGAGCTTGCGCTCGAGCTCCTTGAGGCGCTTCTGGGCGGCCTCGATGCGCTTGCTCAGATCGGCCGGCGTGCTCTTGAAGAGCTCCGCGGCCTGGGTGAGCAGCTGTTCCTGCGTGCGCGCGTGCTCGACCGCGGCCTGCCCGGTGAGGCCGACGATGCGGCGCACGCCGCTGGCGACCGAGGTCTCCTGGGTGATCTTGAAGAACCCGATGTCGCCCGAGCGCTCGACGTGCGTGCCGCCGCAAAGCTCAGTCGACTCGGAGTGCACCGTGACCACGCGCACGCGATCGCCGTACTTCTCGCCGAACAGCGCCACCGCGCCGGCCGCGCGCGCTTCGCTCAAGCCCATCAGCTTCGTCTGCGCGGCCTGGTTGTCGCGCACCCAGCCGTTGACGAGGTCTTCGACGCGATCGATCTCCGCCGGCGTCATGGGGTTGAAGTGCGAGAAGTCGAAGCGCAGCAGCTCGGGCTGCACCACCGACCCCTTCTGGTTGACGGTGTCGCCGAGCACCACCTTGAGCGCCTTGTGGAGCAGGTGGGTCGCCGAATGGTTGGCGCGGATCTTCTGGCGCCGCGCGCGGTCGACCTCGAGCGTCAGCACGTCGTTCACCGACACCGTGCCCTCGAGGAGCTTCGCGCGGTGCACCAGCAAGCCGCCGGCCGGCTTCTGCACGTCGGTCACCACCAGCTTGCTGCCCTTGCCCTTCGCGGTGCCGGCGTCGCCGACCTGGCCGCCGCTCTCGCCGTAGAAGGGCGACTGGTCGACGATGAACTCGACCTCGTCACCGGCCTTCGCCTGGGTGATCGCCTCGCCCTTGAGGTTGAGCAGCGCGAGCACCTTGCCCTCGCCGGTGGTGCCCTCGTAGCCGAGGAACTTCGTCTCGCTGAAGCTGCCCGCGAGCTTCATGTACGCGTCGGCGGTGGCCTTCTCGTTGGTGAGCGAGCCCGAGGTCGAGGCCTTCGCCTTCGCCTCTTCGTAGGCCTTCATGTCGACGGTGAGCTGCTCTTCCTTCGCCATGATCTGCGTCAGGTCGACGGGGAAGCCGTAGGTCTGGTGCAGGTCCCACGCGGCGTCGCCGGAGACGACGGTGGTGTTGGCGGCCTTGAGGCGCGCGACTTCCTGCGCGAAGCGCCGGCGGCCGTTCTTGAGCGTCTTGCGGAAGGCCTCTTCTTCGTGGCGCGCGACCTCGAGGAGGAACGAGCGCTTTTCCTTCAGCTCGGGGTACGCGGTGCTCATGCCGTCGATGACCGCGTCGACGCACTGGTCGAAGAAGACGTTCTCGAGCTCGAGCGTCTGTTCACCGTGGCGAATCGCCCGGCGCATGATGCGGCGCAACACGTAGCCGCGCCCCTCGTTCGAGGGCTGCACGCCGTCGGCGACGAGGAAGGCGGTCGCGCGCGCGTGGTCGGCGATCACCCGCATCGCC
The DNA here is from genome assembly GCA_046351675.1 of Myxococcaceae bacterium. Taxonomy (GTDB): domain Bacteria; phylum Myxococcota; class Myxococcia; order Myxococcales; family Myxococcaceae; genus Archangium_A. The sequence continues at coordinate 674,082 of JAXLYB010000001.1, read as the reverse complement.
GCGTCGCTGTGCGAGTCCCACTTGCCGCCGTAGGTGCGGCCCGAGAGCTTCTCGACGCGCGCGATGATGGGCGTGAAGAGGTCGGTGTCGTAGTTGCTCTTCTTGCCCTGCACGTAGGCGCTGACGCGCTCGAGGCCGGCGCCGGTGTCGATCGACGGCTTGGGCAGGTTGACCAGCGAGCCGTCGGCCTTGCGCTCGAACTGCATGAACACGAGGTTCCAGATCTCGAGCCAGTGATCAGACTCGCCGGGCTTGTGCGCCTCGTCGACCTTGCCGTCGGGCAGGTACACGTAGATCTCGGAGCACGGGCCGCACGCGCCGGTGTCGCCCATCGCCCAGAAGTTGTCGGCCTTGCCCAGGCGGTGAATGCGGTGGCGCGGCACGCCGGCCTTCGCCCACAGCTCGGCCGCCTCGTCGTCGGCGGGGATGCCGTCTTCGCCCTTGAACACCGTGACCGAGAGCCGCTCGACGGGAATCTTGATGACGGAGGTGACGAAGTCCCACGCCCACTTCACGGCGTCGGCCTTGAAGTAGTCGCCGAAGCTGAAGTTGCCGAGCATCTCGAAGAACGTGTGGTGCCGCGCCGTGAAGCCGACGTTGTCGAGGTCGTTGTGCTTGCCGCCCGCGCGCACGCACTTCTGCGTGGTGGTGGCGCGCTTGTAGTCGCGCGTCTCGCGGCCGGTGAACACGTCCTTGAACTGCACCATGCCCGCGTTGGTGAAGAGCAGCGTCGGGTCACCAGCCGGCACGAGGCTCGAGCTGGCCACGCGGCGGTGCTGGTGCTGCTCGAAGAAGCTCAAAAACGCCTCGCGGATCTGCGCGGCGGTCATGTGGGAGGACATGCGACGGGGTTATTCCACGAAGTGCTCGATTTCAACGACGCCGGTCCCTGTAGAATGTGACCGGTGTCGCGGCCGGGCCTCCTCTCTTCACTGTGCGTGGTCGCGGCGATCACGTCGGGGCTCACCCCGGCGGTCGCGCACGCCGAAGACGCCCGCGTCAACTTCCTGATCAAGCAGCTGGCCGGCGCGAAGGACGCCCGTGTTCGCGCCCAGACGCTGCTGCTGCTCGGGCAGACCGGCAGTGACGACGCGGTGCCGCCGCTGTGCGGCGCGATGAAAGACGGCGAGTCGGTGGTGCGGTCGGCCGCGGCCAGCGCGCTGGGCGAGCTGCGCACCAACGCGTCGATCACCTGCCTCAAGGGCTTGAAGGAAACCGACCCCGGCGTGAAGGCGGCGATCGACAAGGGCATCGCGGCCGGCGCGATCGAGAGCGGCACGCTCTACCTCTCGGTCGACCCGGTCGAGGACAAGGTGGGCGACCTGCCGAGCAACCTCGTGCAGCTCGCCGAGCAGACGATGCGCGACAAGCTCAACTCGTACGGCGCGTCGTTCGCGCCGGTGAACGAAGACAAGAAGCAGGCGGCGAGCCTGATTCGCAACAAGAAGCTGAAGGGGTTTCAGCTGCGCATGCAGCTCCTGCCAGGCAGCTCCGAAAAGGGCCTGAAGGTCGAGATGTTGATCATGTCGTACCCCGAGCAAGCGCTGAAGGGGACGTGGAACGTCAAAGCGGCGGGCGGCAAACCAGAGAGCCTGATCAAGGCGATGGTGCCGCGCGTGGTGGACGACGCCGCCAACGATCTGGAGTGGAAGAAATGAAGGCCGAGGGAACAGACCATGTCTGAAGGCAAGCCGACCACGCCGCAGGGCGGAGCGAAGGACCGCAAGCTCCGCAACTTCCTGCTCGACGCGCGCTTCCAGTTGAAGTTCGCCGGGTACTTCGTCGCGCTCTCGCTGATCATCACCGGCCTGCTCGGCGCGTTCTTGATCCGCACGACCGACTCGCTGTTCTCGCAGATCAGCTCCTCGGTCGAGGCGCGCCGCAAGGCCGCCGACACGTCGAAGGAGCTGGGCACCTGCGCCCTGAACAACGAGCTCACCGCCAACATGGACGACCCCGATCTCGCGGCGAAGCTGGCCGAGAAGAGCAAGGCGATCGACGAGGCGTACGAGCGCGAGCAGGCCGCGGCCCAGAAGCAGAGTGAAGAGGTGCAGCAGCAACAGCAGTGGACGCTCTACGCGCTGCTCGGCGTGCTCCTCGCGTTCATCGCCCTCATCGCGCTCACCGCCATCGTCATCACCCACCGCATCGTCGGCCCGCTCTTCCGCATCAAGCGCATGGCGCGCGAGGTCGGCGCGGGCGCGGTGCGGCCCCCCGCCTACGGCCTGCGCCCCGGCGACGAGCTGCAAGACGTCTTCGCGGTGTTCGCCGAGATGGTGACCCAGCTGCGGCAGCGCACCGAGGCCGACCTCGCCGCGCTGAAGGCCGGTGACCCCGAGTCGCTCAAGAAGCTGCAGCTCAGCCTGGAGGACCGCCTCAGCAAGTAGCCGGCAGCACCAGCGGCCGCGCATCGAGGCCGCGCAAGGCCCGCTCGGCGAGCGCGGGCGCGATGCCCTCGGCCGAGACCAGCACGGTCCGCTCGGCTTGACTGGCCAGCACCGCGCGCCGCAGTTCCCGCACCCCGTACACCACGCACAACCCCGCGGCCGGGAGCGTCTCGTCGCGCCGCCACTTGCGCAGCTGCACCGCTGACGGGCGCTGCTCGTCGAGGCTCGCCGACAGCCCGGCCTGCGCGAGCTGACCGGTGACCACGTCGAGCGCCTCGCGCGTCACCACCAGCTGGGGGCGCAGGCGCGCGAGCAGCGGCCCGAGCGCTTCGATGGGCGTCGCGGCCTCGACGAACTCCACCACCGTGCGCACGCCTTCGACCGGCACCGACCAGGCGCGCCGGCGCGTCCACCCCAGGCCGCCGGGGTTCGAGCTGATCAAGCAGTGCCCCCGCCGCAGCCGCCGCGCGACGCGCTGCTCGGGGCGCACCGGCACGCGCGCGATGGCCTCGGCGCTGATGATGGTCTCGAAGCCCGGCCCGGGCGGCTCGAGGGCGTCGCTCAGCGCGCTCAAGAGCCGCGCGCGGGTGCGGCTCACGGGGAGCGCCGAGAGCGCCGCGGCGACCGACTCGGCGGCGCGCCGCACTCGGAACCACGCGGCCGACGTGCGGGTGGTGACCAGCACGCTGCCCTGCGGGAGCGCGGCGAGGGCGTCACGCAGCTCGGCCACGTCGAGGGGGAAGCGCTCGAGTGCATCGAGCCACAGCACCTGCTCGAGGCGGCGGCGCTCGGCGTCGGGCAAGCGGTCGGCGTCGAGCACGAAGAGCCGCGTGGGGTCGCCGCGCTCGAGCCAGTCGCACGCCAGCTCGTGGCTGATCAGCACCGTCGCGGGCCGCTGGCTGCGCGCGCGCCACGCCGGGCAGCGCGCGTCGGTGCACGAGCACGAGGTCGACTGCTCGAGCAGCTCGACCACCTCGGGCACGCGTTCGCGCAAGCTGTGGGTGAGCGCCTCGGCGTCGCCGGTCGCGGTGACGTCGAGCCACGAGCGCACCCACGCCCGCGCGAAGCCCGGGGGGAGCGCGCCGATCTTCCGCTCAAGCTCGGTGCGGCAGACCGGGTGACGCGCGAGGGCAGGGCGCGCCTGCGATTCCTGGCGGAAGGTGCGCGAGGTGACGGCCACCGCCGAGGAGCCCTGCTGCTCGGCGAAGCGCCACACGCCCTCGAGCACGTGCGGGTGCTCGATCTCGAAGAGCATCGGCACCGGCGCGGCGAGGGTGGCCCCGAGCTGGTGCACCCAGCCTCCCGCGTTCTCGCTGGCGCCCGCGGCGGCGGAGAGGACGCGCGGGTGGGCGGCGCGCGCGGTGAGCCCGGTGCGCAGCAGCTCGAGCAGCGCGCCCTGTCGGGCCGGGTCGAGATCGTCGAGGAACGAAGCGTGCCGCCCGCTGGCCACGAAGCGTTCGAGCAGCCCGCGCACCGCGAGGAAGGTGTCTTCGGCGTCGTGGAGCGCCCGGTGCCGCGCCGCGCGGCCGATCTCCAGCCAGCGCACCAGCGAGTCGAGCGAGTACGCCGACAGCTCGGGGAAGAGGAGCTGCGCGACTTCCCACGAGTCGATCATCGGCGCGTCGCTGATCAGCTCGCCGAGAAAGCTCTGCTCAAACGCCGCGTTGTGGGCGACCAGCGTCCACCCCGCGATCGCCGCGCGGATCTCGTCGGCCGCGCTGGCGAGCGAGTCGCTGGTTCCCTCCGCGCCGGTCAGCCCGGTGAGCGCGGTGATCAGCGGCGCAACGGGCGCGCGCGCGCGAAACAGCCACTGGCGGCGGTCGACCACCGCGCCTTCGCGCACGAAGACCAGCCCGACCTCGAGCACGGTGTCGGTGCGCGGGTCGAGGCCGGTGGTCTCGATGTCGATGAAGCAGAGCCGGGGCGGGAGCGGGGCCTTCACCTCACCCACGCTAGCGGTTGGCACTGACAGTCCCCTCGATCCGCGGCGTTGCGGCGCTCACTCCACCAGCAGCACGCCGCCGATCATCATGTCCATCGCGCAGCCGAACTTCACCTTGCCCGTCTTCGTCGGCGTCCACGCGACCTCGACCGTCTTGTCGAGCGGCAGCTCGGCCTTGATCGACGTGCCCTCGATCAACAGCTCGGTGGCGCACGTCTCGTCGGTCTTGCGCGTCACGGCGAGCGTGACGGGCTGGTTGGCCTTCACCGTGAGGTTGGCCGGCACGAAGCCGTCGGTGGTCACCGCGAGCTCGAGGCGTTTCGGGGCTGGGGCAGGGGCCGCAGCGACCGGGGCGGTCGAGGGCACCACGGCAGACTCCTCCTTCTTGCAGGCGGGCAAAGCGAGGAGGGCACAGAGAATGAGTGGGCGCATGTGGGTTCTCCTGATGGGTGGTCTAGCGCGACGGCCCACGGGTCGCACGGTTACGCTTCGTGAGACAACCGGCGGCGGGCTGCTGTCTGGGAGAATGAGACCGCACGCAGGGCACTTTGAGGCGGTGAAGGAGCTGCACGATGCAATGGACGGCCTGGAGCGTCGAGACCCCCCGAGGTGATCACAAGGAAGCGCACGTGCTGGTCACGGGTGAGGCCTCGCCCGACGAGGCGCGCGCCCCGGTGATGATCAACCTCCTGCTGGACCGGTCGGGGTCGATGAAGGGCGCGCCGCTGTCGGCGGCCGTCGAGGCCGCGCAGCAGCTCATCGAGCGCTCGCAGCCCGACGACTTCCTGGGGCTGGTGCTGTTCGATGGGCTCGCCGAGCAGCGCGTGCCGCTGACGATGATGGACGCGCGGGGCAAGCGCCTGATGGTCGAGGCGCTGCAGGGCGTGTCGACGGGCAAGGGCACCGCGCTCCACGCCGCGGTCGAGACGGGGCTCAAGGGCCTCAAGCGCACGCTGGTGCCCGGTCGCAAGCCGCGGCTGCTGCTGCTGACCGACGGTGAGCCCTCGGTGGGGCCCGATTCGCAGAAAGACTTCGACGATCTCGGCGAGCTGCTGGCGCGCGAGAAGGTCTCGGTGCACGCGCTGGGGCTCGCCAAGCACTACGTGGCCGAGGTGCTGCAGGCGCTGACGCAGCCGTCGGGCAACGCGTTCGAGCACGTCGACGGCCCCGAGGGCCTGGGCGAGGCGATGGGCGGGCTGACCGCGCACCTCTACGGCCAGGTGGTGAGCGAGGCGAGCGTGCGCGCGCAGCCGACCGGCTTCGTGTCGCTGACCTGCCGCCACTCGTACCCCACCTCGCTCGACAGCGACGCGTTGACGGTCGCGCTCGGTGACGTCTCGCGCGGGTATGCGCGGCGCGTGCTGCTGACCGGCACCGTCAACAACCCCGAGTGGAGCATGCAGCTCCACGCCTCGGCGCGAGAGGCCAACGACGTGCGCCACTGGAAGGTCGAGCTCGAGCGCGTCACGGCCGAATCGGCGCGCGGCAAGCTCATTCTCGGCATCTCGCACGAGCTCGAGCTGGTGAGCGAGGAGACGGCGGCGTGGCTGTCGCTCGCGCGCAAGGATCTCGAGCGCGCCGAGCAGCACCTCGAGGCGGCCGAGAGCCACCTGCGCAGCGTGGTGACGCTCTCGCCCGAGGGCATTCCCGTGCGGCGTCACCTCGAGCGCATCGGTGATCTGCGGCTCGCGGTCGAGCGTGGCGAGGGCGACATTCCGCTGCTCATTCGCCGGGCGCAGAGCGCGCGCGCCGGCACGCACGTGAGTCAGGTGATCCCGATTCAGAACTACCGGCAGCGTCGCTGACGAGGGGCCCATGGGAGACGTCGCCAGGCTGCACGACGCGCTCATCGCGTTCGACGAGCGCGGCGAGTTCCTCGAAGAGGACTACCTCGCGCTGCGCCGCCTGTGCACCGGCGTGGGCCGGGTCGACGCGCCGCTGCTCGACGGCTTCATCGGGTTGTTCTTCGAGCGCCACGTGCTCGACGACACCCGGCGGGCCGAGCTGCTGGCGATGAGCCACGCCGATCTCGAGCGCGCGGTGCGCCACCGCTTCAAGCAGGTCGTCGCCGGCAACCAGGAAGCGCACCAGGCGTGGCACGCGCTGAGCGCCCACGTGAGGGAAGCGCTCGAGGCCCTCGCCGGGCCGGCGATGTCGGGCTTCCCGGTGAGCATCTCGACGGTGGCGGGCTTCTCGGCGATCCAGGTCGAGCAGGCGGTCGCCGCGGTGTGGAGCGAGCTGCGCCGCAAGCCCACGGTGAAGGAAGCGACGCGCGAGCTCTTCGCCCGCTACGTGCAGGGCGCGCTGCCGCCCGACGTCACGCAGTCGAGCAGCCGCGAGTTCCCGGCGGTCATCGGGGCGCGCCTCGACGCGCAGCGCATGGCGCGGGCGATCGTCGCGGTGCTGAGCGACGACGAGAAGGACCTCCTGCGCGCGACCCTCGACGGCCAGTCACTCGAGAGCTGGGGCGAAGCGCGCGGCGTTTCCCGCTCGACCGCCTACCGCCTGCTGTCCCGCATCAAGGCGCTGTGCAAGGTGGAGTTCGAGCAGCGGGGCAACCGCACGCGGCTCGAGGTGCTCGACGCGCTGCGCATGCACCTCTGAGGACGAATCAGGAAGCGTCGGCCGGCTTGTCGGGCGACCACGAGGCCATCGCGTGCAGCGGCACGAAGAGCTCCTCGCCCTCGGTGCCCACCAGCACGTCGAACGGCCCGATGGCGATCAGCGGCTGCGCGAGCTTGATGCCGTTGCGCAGCTGCAGCGTGACGGTCTGGCCGAGGTGCGGGAGGAACGCGCGCGGGTCGCTCACCGGGCGTCGGGCGGGCTGACGCGCCACCTGCGCGGGGCGCTGCGAGAGGCGCGGGTCGCGCTCGAGCTTCGGCAGCAGGCGGTCCCACGTCGACTTGCGCGCGAGCACCACCACGTGGAGCTTCTCGAGCTGCCCCGACTTCTCGGTGGTGAAGGACACCGGCGCGACGGCGGTGAGCACGTCGAAGGTGGTGCGCTCGCCGAGCACCACGGCCAGCTCCGTCTTCTCGGTGATGCGCGCGTTGATGAAGCCGTCGATCGCCGCCGGGTCGACCGTCGAGCGGGCTTCCTTGATCGCCTCACGCCGTCGGGCGCGGGCGCGGCGGGCGCGGAAGTCGTCGACCGACATGCCGCTCTGCACGATGCCGAACGCGTCGGCGAGATCCAGGTTGGGCGTGGTCTCCATCAGCGTCCACGCCTGGTCGAAGCGCTTCGCCTCTTCGGCGTGCAGCTTCTTCCAGATGCGGCACTTCATCTTTCCTTCGAGCTCGCCGCGCGCGATGCGGTTGGGCACGCGTTCCTTGCGGGCCAGCGCCGCGATGGCCTCGGGCGTCGGCGGCGGCAGCGGCACGGCAGGGCGCGGCGGACCGCGGAAGGGAGGCTTGCCGCCGGGCCGGCCACCGGGGCGCGGCGCAGAGCTGCGGGCCGGACGGGGCGCGGGGCTGACGCCCGCCGGAGCAGGGCTCACCGCCGACGAGGGCACCGGCGATGGCGCGGGCGTGACCGAGGGTGACGCGCTGGTCGGCTTCACGGGCACCGGCACGACCGGGCCGCTCGACGAGGGAGACACGGGGCTCCCCGCGGGCCCGCGTCGAATCACCTGCACCTGTGGAGGTTTCCCCCGATTGCGATCAGCCACGACGCCTCACAGCTTATCCGAGAGATCGATGAGCCACCTGCCTGACTCGTCTTTCACCAGGCGCACGTCCTGGGACCCTGAGGCGGTGGTGACCTCGAGCACGGTGGTGTTCGACTCCGCGGTCCGGGCCTTGATCTCGGTGACGGGCCCGGGGCGGCTGCCCTGGAAGAGGAGCAGCTCGGGTTCGTCGCGCACCAGGCCGTTGCTGGCGGCGACCAGCTCCTTCGAGCGGGCGCTGACCTTGTCGCGGGTGGCCGGCGAGAGGAGCTGCCACGCCTGGCGCGCCTGGCCGCGGTCGAGCTGCGCGAGGAAGAGGCGGTAGGTGCCCTCGGCGGTGTCGGCGGCCGGTGGGCGCTTGCACGCAGCGACCGCGCCGACGAGCACCATGATCAGCACCACCCGGGGGACGACACGCATCGGCTTCATCCTGCCTGCCGCACCTGGTTTCGGCCACCTTCCTTTGCGTCGTACAGGCAGTTGTCGGCCGTCTGCACCAGGGTCTCGGCCGAATCGACCTGGTCAGACGGGAAGGTGGAGACGCCGATCGACGCGGTGCACTTCACGGTCTGCGGCCCGCTGGCGGTCTGCGCGGTGAGCCGCATCGCCTCGACGCCCATGCGCACGCGCTCGGCGGCCCGCCACGCTTCTTCGGGGCCGGTCTCGGGCAGCAGGGCGATCAGCTCTTCGCCGCCGTAGCGCGCGATGACGTCGACGTCGCGGAGCGCGCGCCTGGCGACCGCCGCGACCTCCCGCAGCACCACGTCGCCGAACGGGTGGCCCCACGTGTCGTTCACCTTCTTGAAGTGATCGATGTCGAGCAGGAAGCAGCTCAAGGGCGCGCGGTACCGCTCGCTGCGCGCGAACTCGGCCGCCAGGCGCTCCTCGAAGTGGCGGCGGTTGATGAGGCCCGTGAGGCCGTCGGTGCGCGAGAGCTTGAGCAGCTCCTGGCGCTTGTCTTCGAGTTCCTTGTTGGCCTTGTCGAGCTCGCGGTTCTTCTGCACCAGCGCGTCCTGCAGGGCCTTGAGGCGCAGCATCGACTTCACGCGCGCCGAGAGCTCGAGCATGTCGAAGGGCTTGATGAGGTAGTCGTCGGCGCCCAGCTCGAGGCCCTCGACCTTGCCGGTGCGCCGCGCGGTCATGAGGATGACGGGAATGAAGCCGAAGCCGGTCGCGCCCTGGTTCGCCTTCACGATGCGGCACACCTCGACGCCGCCGAGGCCCGGCATCTCGACGTCGAGCAGCAGGAGGTCGGGGTGGTGCTGGCGAATCGCGCTCAACACCTCGGTGCCGTCGCGGCATTCGAAGAAGGTGTACTCGCTGCCGGCGAGCCCCTCGCGGATCTGCGACACGATGAGCTGGTCGTCGTCGGCGACGAGCAGGCGACGGCCCCGAACCGTGTCACCGGCTTCTTCTCGCCGGGCGCTCTCGAGCGTCTTCCTCCTGGCCGCCACCGGGCCGGGAGAATGTCACTTCTTGAGCAGACGCGCGCGGTACACCGGTGCGCCCGACACCAGGTAGCGGCGTTCGCGCGTCGAGGGTGCCTCTTCGGGGTCGTAGGGGTGGAACACCATCGGCCCCAGCGGGTTGTGGAAGCCGGCGTCTTCGAGCGCCTTCAAACCCCGCTCGCCGACGTCTTGCACGTCGGTGCGGAAGTCGAAGCGGCCACCCGGCGCGAGCAGGCCCAGCAGCAGCTTCGTGAACTCAGGCTGCAGAATGGCGCGCTTCTGGTGCGCCCGCTTCCACCACGGGTCGGGGAACTGGAGGTGGATGTGCGCGAGCGAGCCGGGGGCGAAGATCTTCGGCACCACCAGCTTCGCGTCGCCCTCGACGACCTTGAGGTTGGTGAGCCCGGCCTTCTCGCCGCGAAAGGCGACCTCGCGCGCGTACTTCTTTCGCCACTCGAACGCGACGTAGCGCGAGGTGGGGTGGCGACGGCAGTACTCGAGGGCAAAGCCCCCCGCGCCGCAGCCGATCTCCAGCTCCAGCGGCCCGGTCGAGCCACCGAAGAGCGCGACCCAGTCGGGCGGGCTCTTCAGCTCGGCGAGCTCGGCACCTGCGGCGGTCGGTCGGAGGGGGATGCGGCCCATGGGCGGCGGCGCCTTAGCACGGCGAGCGCGACGAGCAGCACTGACGACGCGTCGGCTCCGCAGTGGCACCCCTGGGGAGGAATCGGAGGGTCAGGCACCCCGAGGCCCGGCAGCTGGCGCGTGTGGAAGGCAGTCTGTGCGTTGCGCGCGTTGCTCTCGTCGTGCCCTGGCCCGTCCCACGTGAGGTCGGCGACCAGGCCCCGCGCGAGGAAGGTGACGACCTCACCGCGGGTGGTGCGCACTGCGACCTGGAGCTGCGAGGCCTTCACGCCGAGGGTCGGCGCGCCGAGCACCGTGCCCCACGTCGAGAGCGGCGTGTCACCCACGGTCACGCCTTCGCCGTTGAACGCGAAGAGCAGGCCATCGACGGTCGGCACCAGCACGTCAGGGCGCGCGTCACCGTCGAAGTCGGTGGCCGCCATGCCGCCGGGCGCGGGCACGTGGCGCAGCGTCGCGATGCGCTGGCGCTCGACGAGCGAGTCACCGGCGCGCAACGCCCGCTCGACGTCGTACCGCGCGAGGTCGATCGACCCGTCGGCCCGCGGCTCGAGCTGCACCAGTGAGCGTGCGCGGCCTTCTTCGAGCCGGGTGAGCATCGCTGGCCACGGCGAGGGCACCCAACCATCGAGCGTGAGCAGCGGGCGGCCTCGCGAATCGAACACCTGCTCGGCGACCAGCTCGAGCGCGCCGTCGCCCACCAGGTCAGCGAGGAGCACCTCGGTCGCACGCGAGGGTTGCGTCCAGCTCGCCGAGGTCGCGCCGCGGGAATCGAGCAGCCACGCGTGCAGCTCCTCGCCATCGGCGACGGCCACGTCGACCTCGTCGTCGAGATCGATCGGCCCGACGGCGGCACCACGCACCAGCGGCCGGGTCGCCTCGAGGGTGAAGGAGTCAGCGCCAACACGCACCACGACCCGGCCCGAGCGCTCGGTCGTCACGACCACCGGGCCTCGTGCGCTGGGCACGAGGGCAGGTCCGTCGGCTGGGGCGGAGGCGAGCGTTTCCGACAGCCCGGTCGGGCGGCCGTCGATGTCGACCGCGAGCAGGTGGCCGTCGTCGTCGAGCGCGACGCGATCGAGGCGTCGATCGGCGTCGAGCAGGCCCACCGCCATGGGGAGGCGCGAAGCCGCGGGCGAAAAGGCGTGCACGTCGAATTCGAGCTGTTCGGGGTCGACGAAGCGCGGGGCGAGCGAGCCGAATGCGTCCCACCGCACCGAGACCAGGCCGCGTCGCGCAGACGCAGGTGGGGCCGGGAGCGGGGTCACCCAGGTGCTCGTGCCTCGACGCTCGAGGAGGTCGACGAAGCCCAGCTCGGGGCGCGCGTCGAGATCGGCCGCGACGTCGTCAGTCGCGACTCCACCGTCGCAGGAGATCTCGATCGCGCTGCCGCCCGGGCGACGCAGCCAGCACTGCTCCGCGTCAGACGAGGGCGTGGCGAGCGCGGCCAGGCCCCGGCCTGCGTCGTGCGCGAGGGCCACCGCCGGGTTCGTCACGGCGCCGAAGGCGTCGATTCGCCCACCACCCAGCAGCCCTTCGACCTCGACGGGCGAGAGCGACGGGCGGGCCGACCACGCGAGCCCCGCGACGCCCGCCGCGAGCACGGTCGCCTCGAGGCCACAGCTGCGCGCCGACGCCTGCAGGCCACCGCGTGTGGGACCTCCGCACCCGTCCGCGAGGACGGCGGTCGATTGATCAGGCGCCGCGGAGAGGGCGCGCACCGCGAGCACCGCCGGGTGCACCTCGAGCGGCGAGGCCCGGCTCGGCGAGGCGGGCGTCAGCACCAGCCGCTCGCGCGCCAGGGACGACAGCAGGGCAGGGGACAGCTCTCCGTCGAACGGCGCCACCACCACCACGCGCGCCGCGCTCGCGCTCGTCGCTCCAGCGAGCCGCGCGTCGACCCACGGCTCGAGGGTACAGCCCGGGCACGCGCCCACCGGGTCGAGGCCGTCGTCGAGCGGCGCGGCGAGCCAGCGCGCGGTGCCGGCGTCGAGGGTCGAGCGCACGCCAGCGTCGCGATCGAAGTCCCACCCGCAGAGATCGTCGACGCGGCCGTTCTGATCTTGATCGACGCCGTCGCTCAGCGCGCGCACCACGTCGTCGAGATCGAGCGCGCCGTTGCCGTTGAGATCGCTGACCCGGCCGTCGGACGCGAAGTCGCCCACGTCGAGCCGGCCGTTGCCGTTGGTGTCTCCCGCGTCGGGGCATTCGCCGGCGTTGAGCCGCCACGCGCCGGCGACGAGCGGGTCGGTGAGATCCACCGGGGCGTTGATGAGCGCGATGGTCACCGCGGGCACGCCGCGCGTGACGCTGAAGGCGCGGTCGATCGACATGCCGACTCCGGCGTCGGCTTCTCCGGCGCTCAACGACCAGCCCGGCGGCGTGAACGACAGCAGCGGCCATGCCGACGCCCAGCCCGGCTCGGCTGGCCAATTGGCGGGTTCGGCCCACTCGGCGCGCCCGGCATCGGCTGGCAGAGGCCAGGCACCAAGGCAGAGCGCGAGGAAGGCCGCAGTCACGCGCGCACCGTACCGGAGTAAGAAGCGCGACATGAAGGTGTTCGGTTCGTTCGCGGAAGCGGGGTCGTCGCTGCGGGGCTGGGCGGCGTGCCTGGGGAACTTCGACGGCGTGCACCTCGGCCACCAGGCGCTGTTCGCCGCGGCGCGCGCGCTCGGCCAGGTCGCCGCGCTCACCTTCCAACCGCACCCCGGCAAGGTGCTGCAGCCGCAGCTGGCCCCCCGGTTGATCGCCACGCACGGCCGCAAGCTCGAGCTGCTCGAATCGGTGGGCGTCGAGGCCACGCTCGTGCAGCCGTTCTCGCTGGAGTACGCGCGCACCACGCCCGAGGCCTTCGAGGCGGGGCTCTTCGATCAGCTGCAGCTCGCCGCGGTCGTCGTCGGCAGCGACTTCACCTATGGCCAGAAGCGCGCGGGCACCGTGGAGCGCCTCACCGAGGCCGCCGCGCGTCGCAAGGCGAAGGTCGTCGCGGTGCCGGCGGTGACGGTCGAGGGCGTGGTGGTCTCGTCGAGCAAGATTCGCGAGTACGTGCTCGAGGGCCGCGTCGAGGCGGCGACGCGCTTCCTGGGCCGCCCGTTCGACCTGGAAGGCGTGGTGGTGCCGGGAGCAGGGCGCGGGCGCACGATCGGCTTCCCCACCGCGAACATCGACACCGCCAACGAGCTGCGGCCGGCCGCCGGGGTGTACGCGGTGCGCGTGCGGGTGGTGGGTGAAGGTGGTCGCGCGTTCGGCGGCGCCGCGAACATCGGCGTCAAACCGACCTTTGGCGGGGGCGAGGTGACGATCGAGGCCCACCTGTTCGACTACCAGGGCGATCTCTACGGCAAGCGCCTGCGCGTGGAGTTCCTCGAGCGACTTCGCCCCGAGAAGCGCTTCGCCTCGGCCAGCGAGCTGAGCGCCCAGATCGCGCGCGATCTCGAAGCGGCGCGCAACGCGGTGGCGAGATCTTCGACCTGAGCCGCCGTGATTCCTTGCTTTGCCGGGAGCGCGCGAGTTGAATTCGCCGCGCTTCTTCCCACCCTTCGTTCCGAGGGAACAACACCATGTCCGGTCGTCTGGGCGAGCTCCTCGTTCGCGAAAACCTCATCTCCGTTCAACAGCTGCGCAAGGCGCAGGAAGAGCAGCAGAAGACCGGCACGCGCATCGGCACCGCGCTCATCAAGGTCGGCGCCATCGAGGAGTCGAAGCTCACTGACTTCTTGAGCAAGCAGTACGGCGTCCCAGCGATCAACCTGAAGGAATTCGACGTCGAGCCCGACATCATCAAGCTCGTCCCGAAGGACGTCGCCGAGAAGCACCTCGTGGTGCCGGTCAACCGCGCGGGCAGCGCGCTGATCGTCGCGATGTGCGACCCGTCGAACATCTACGCGGTCGACGACCTCAAGTTCCTCACCGGCTACAACATCGAAGCGGTCGTCGCCTCGGAGCCCGCGATTCGCGAGGCCATCGAGCGCTTCTACGCCGAGAAGGGCCCCAGCCTCGAAGACATCGTCGAGAACATGGGCGAAGACGACGTCGAGGTCGCCGAGCAGGGCGATCAGAACGTCGAAGAGGCCGCGAAGGCCGCCGACGACGCCCCGGTCATCAAGCTCGTGAACCTGATCCTGAAGGACGCGATCGCCAAGCGCGCCTCGGACATCCACATCGAGCCCTACGAGAAGGACTTTCGCGTCCGCTTCCGCATCGACGGCGTGATGTACGAGGTGATGAAGCCGCCGATGAAGCTGAAGAACGCGATCATCTCGCGCGTGAAGATCATGTCGTCGCTCGACATCTCCGAGCGCCGCCTGCCGCAGGACGGCCGCATCAAGATCAAGCTCGGCGGCGGCAAGGAGATGGACTTCCGCGTCTCGGTCTGCCCGACCCTGTTCGGCGAGAAGATCGTCATGCGCCTGCTCGACAAGTCGAACTTGCAGCTCGACATGACGAAGCTGGGCTTCGACCCCGAGCCGCTGAAGTGGTTCAAGGAAGCGATCGATCGCCCGTACGGCATGGTGCTCGTGACGGGCCCGACGGGTTCCGGCAAGACGACCACGCTCTACTCGGCGCTCGCGGCCCTCAACGACCCGACGACCAACGTGTCGACCGCCGAAGACCCGGTCGAGTTCAACTTCGCCGGCATCAACCAGGTGCAGATGCAGGAGTCGATCGGCCTCAACTTCGCCGCCGCGCTCCGGTCCTTCCTCCGGCAAGACCCTGACACCATCATGATCGGCGAGATCCGCGACTTCGAGACCGCGGAAATCGGCGTGAAGGCCGCGCTCACGGGCCACCTGGTGCTCTCGACGCTGCACACCAACGACGCCCCGGGCACGGTCAGCCGCCTGCTGAACATGGGCATCGAGCCGTTCATGGTGACGGCCTCGCTCAACCTCATTCTCGCCCAGCGTCTGCTGCGCCGCCTCTGCCAGAACTGCAAGCGCCCGCAGGACAACGTCGACGAGCAGGCGCTGATCAACGCCGGCGTGCCCGCCGACAAGATCGGCAGCTTCACGCTCTACGACAAGGGCGGCTGCAAGGAATGCAACGACCGCGGCTACCGCGGCCGTGTCGCCGTGTACGAGGTCATGCCCTTCTGGGACGGCCTCAAGGAGATCGTGATCAACGGCGCCTCGGCCGCCGAGCTCAAGCAGGAAGCCATTCGCCTCGGCATGCAGACGCTGCGCATGGCGGCGATCTCCAAGGTGATGGCGGGCGTGTCTACCGTCGAAGAGGCCGTGTCGAACACGGCCCCCGACCGCTTCTAAAGGACGAACGAAACCACATGGCCAACCTGCACCAGCTGTTGAAGGCGATGGTCGATCGCGGCGCGTCCGACCTCCACATCACCACCGGGTCGCCGCCCCAGCTGCGCATCGACGGCGAGCTGGTGCCGCTGAAGATGAACCCCCTGACGCCGGTCGAGACGAAGCAGCTCTGCTATTCGATTCTCACCGACGCGCAGAAGCACAAGTTCGAAGAAGACAACGAGCTCGACCTCTCGTTCGGCGTGAAGGGCCTCTCGCGCTTCCGCTCGAACATCTTCATGCAGCGCGGCGCGGTGGCCGGCGCGTTCCGCACCATTCCGTTCAAGATCCTCACCTTCCAGGAACTGGGCCTGCCGCCGATCGTGCAGGAGCTGTCGAAGAAGCCGCGCGGGCTGATCCTCGTCACGGGTCCCACCGGCTCGGGCAAGTCGACCACGCTCGCGTCGATCATCGACAAGATCAACACCGACCGTCACGAGCACATCATGACGATCGAGGACCCGATCGAGTACCTGCACCCGCACAAGAACTGCCTGGTGAACCAGCGCGAAGTCGGCGCCGACACCAAGTCGTTCAAGCTCGCGCTCAAGTACATCCTCCGGCAGGACCCCGACGTGGTGCTGGTCGGCGAGATGCGCGACCTCGAGACCATCGAATCGGCGCTCGTCATCGCCGAGACCGGTCACATCGCCTTCGCCACGCTGCACACCAACAGCGCGGTGCAGACCATCAACCGCGTGCTCGACGTGTTCCCGCCGTACCAGCAGCCGCAGGTGCGCGCGCAGCTCTCGTTCGTGCTCGAAGGCATCATGTCGCAGTCGCTGCTGGCCAAGGCCACCGGCGGCGGCCGCGTGCTGGCGCTCGAGGTGATGATTCCGAACCCCGCCATTCGAAACCTGATCCGCGAAGACAAGGTGCACCAGATCTATTCGCAGATGCAGGTCGGCCAGGCGAAGTTCGGCATGCAGACCTTCAACCAGGCCCTCGCCGCGCTGCTCTCGCGCAAGATCATCTCGATGGACGAGGCGTTCGGTCGCACCTCTGACCCCGACGAGCTGAAGAACATCGTCGCCAGCGGTGGTGGGCAGGCGCTCCCGGGTCACCAGGCGAGCGGCGCGGTGCCGCGCTCGGGCCCGCCGGGCAGGTAGGGAGACGTAGGACCTCGCCCGTCATTTTGACTTTCGCTGCGGCCGACTAGCATCGGCTTGTTTTCTCGTCGTTCGCCCCGCATCCCTTCCAAGCAATATCGGAGAGCCCATGGCCCAGGCAGCCACCACCGCGACCGCTCCAGCCAAGACGGCAGCCAAGAAGTCTTCGACGCCCGTCTACCTGTGGGAAGCGAAGACCAAGCAGGGTGAGATCAAGAAGGGCGAGATGGAGGCCGGCGACGAGAAGGCCGTCGAGGCCCGCCTCGTCTCACTCGGTCTGACGGTCAGCAAGGTTCGCCGCAAGGGCCTGCTCGATTCGAACTTGAGCCTCGGCACCGGCGTCTCGGGCCGAGACATCCTCATCTTCACGCGCCAGTTCGCGACGATGATCGACGCCGGCCTGCCGCTGGTGCAGTGCCTCGACATTCTCGGCGGCCAGTCGGAAAGCGCCGGCTTCCGCAAGGTGATCTTCGCGATCAAGGCGCGCGTCGAGGGCGGCTCGAGCTTCTCCGACGCGCTCAAGGACCACCCCAAGGTGTTCGACGAGCTCTACATCCAGCTCTGCGCCGCCGGTGAGGTCGGCGGTATTCTCGACACCATCTTGAACCGTCTCGCGGTCTACCGTGAGAAGAGCGAGAAGCTCGGTCGCAAGATCAAGGGCGCGCTGACCTACCCCATCGCGGTCGTGGTCATCGGTATCGCGGTCACCGCCGTGCTGCTCGTGAAGGTGACGCCCGTGTTCGCGAAGATGTTCGCCGACTTCGGGTCTGCGCTCCCGGCGCCCACCCAGATCGTCGTCGACCTGTCCGACTGGATGCAGAAGTACATCATCCACATGATGGTCGGCATCGGCGTGGTCATCGCCGCGGGTCGCGCGTTCTACCAGAACCCCCGGGGCCGCGAGATCTTCGACAAGGGCATTCTCTACGCGCCGGTGATCGGTGACCTGATTCGCAAGGTCGCGGTCGCGCGTTTCACCCGCACCCTCGGCACCATGATCAGCTCGGGCGTTCCGATTCTCGACGCGCTCGACGTCACCGGGAAGACCGCCGGTAACCGCACCGTCGAGAAGGCGATCTATTACGTCCGCACCAAGATCTCCGAAGGCAAGAACATCGCCGGCCCGCTGTCCGAGACGAAGGTCTTCCCGTCGATGGTCGTGCAGATGATCGGCGTCGGCGAAGCCACCGGCGCGATGGACCAGATGCTCACCAAGATCGCCGACTTCTACGACGACGAAGTCGACGCGGGCGTCGCCGGCCTCACCTCGCTGATCGAGCCGATCATGATGGTCTTCCTCGGCGGCGTGGTCGGTGGCTTCCTCATCGCGATGTACCTCCCGATCTTCAGCATCGCCGGTGCCATCAAGTAGCTCCGAGCTCGCTCGGGGCGCGCTCCGGGTCCGCCTCCTCTGGCTGACCCTCTTCAGAACGGTCGCGACGTCGTTGGTGCTCGCCGGGCTGGCCTTCCAGCTCCAGGCCGAGCGCACCGCGTCGCTCACCACCGCCGACCTCGCGTCGTTCGGCACCATCGCGCTGAGCTTCGTGCTCACGCTGATCACCGGTGTGCTGCTCCGCGCCGGTCGCGTGGGGCCGCAGATCGCCTGGGCGCAGATCGTCTTCGACGTGCTGATCGCCTCGAGCGTCACCACGCTCACCGGCGGGTCTCGCTCGCCCTTCACCTTCCTCTTCCTCGTCGCGATCGTCGGCGCGGGCGTGCTGCTCGGCGCGCGCGGCGCGGTGGTGGGCGTCGTCGGCGCGGCGGTTGGCTACATCGGGGTGGCGGTCTTCCTGCCGTCGCCGACCAGCGACTCCGAGCGCTTTCTGCTCGAGACCGCGACCCAGCTGCTGGCGCAGGTGCTGATCGCGGTGCTCGCCGGCTACGTCGGCGAGCAGCTGACGCGCACCGGCGGCCGGCTGGAGTCGAGCGAGCGGGTGCTCAAGACCCTCACCGACCTGCAGAACGAGATCGTCGCCGCGATGCCCTCGGGGCTCGTCACCTGCGACGCGGCCGGGTTGATCACCTTCATCAACCCCGCGGCCGAGCAGATTCTCGGGGTGAAGGCGGCCGAGCTGGTGGCGCGCCGGGCGGTCGAAGAGGTGCTGCCCCTGCCGCGCCTGGCGGCGGCGCGGCGCACCGAGCTGCAGGTGAACAGCGCGCGGGGCGAGCGCACGCTCGGGCTGTCGGTCACGCCGCTGGGTGAAGGGCAGGGCGTGCTGATCGTCTTCCAGGACCTGACCGAGCTGCGCCGGGTCGAGCGCGAGCTCGATCAGATCGATCACCTCGCCACGCTCGGGCGGCTGTCGGCCCAGCTGGCCCACGAGATCCGCAACCCGCTGGCGGCGATGCGCGGGTCGGCGCAGATCCTCGCGGCTGATCACGGTGAAGGGCCCGGGCGCGAGCGATTGGCGGGGGTGATCGTGCGCGAGGCCGATCGCCTCGCGGCGCTCGTCGAGGGCTACCTCCGCCTCGCCCGCCCGCCTCCCCCGGTGCTGGTGCCGACGCGCCTCGACACCGTCGCGCGCGAGACGCTCGAGCTGCTGCGATCAGACGCCGACTTCTCGTCGGTGCGCGTCGACGAGGAGCTCGAGCCGCTCGAGGCGGTGTGCGACGCGAGCCAGATGAAGCAGGTGCTCCTGAATCTCCTGCGCAACGCCGCCAACGCCGTGGGGGCCAGGCGCGGCGGCATCAAGCTGCGGGTGCGGCGCGCCGGCGAGGCCCCCTCGATCCAGGTGTGGGACAGCGCGGGTTCGATCGCAGCGGAAGACCTGAACCGCATCTTCGAGCCATTCTTCACGAAATCGCGCGGAGGAAGTGGACTCGGCCTCTCGACCGTGCAGACCATCGTGCAGGCGCACGGTGGGAAGATCACCGTCGACAGCAGCCCCGCGACGGGGACCACCTTCGAGGTGACCCTCAAGCCGGTCGAGGAAGCACATGGCGCACGTACTGGTAGTTGATGACGAGCAGTCGATTCGCGAGTTCCTCGAGGTGCTCATCGTGCGCGCGGGGCACACCGTCGACCTCGCGGCCGACCTCGCCGGTGCCAGGCAGGCGCTCGCGGGGGCGCGGGTCGACGTGGTGATCACCGACTTCAAGCTGGGGGGCGACTCGGGCATCGACGTGCTGCGGGCGGCGCGCGCGCTGCCCAACCCGCCCGAGGTCATCGTCATCACCGCGTACGGCACGGCCGCGTCGGCGGTGCAGGCGATGCGGCAGGGGGCGTACGACTACATCGCCAAGCCCTTCGACAACGACGAGCTGATGCTGCTCGTCGAGCGCGCGGTCGAGAAGCGGCGCCTGTCGGAAGAGAACCGCACGCTCCGCGCGTCGCTCGCCCCGCACGCCGAGTACTGGGTCGGCACCAGTACGGCGATGCGCGAGGTGTGGGCGCTGGTCGACAAGGTCGCGCACGCGAAGACCACGGTGCTCATCTCGGGCGAGAGCGGCACCGGCAAGGAAGTCATCGCGCGCGCCATTCACGCCCGCGGCCCCCGCGCGCACGCCCCGTTCGTGCCGATCAACTGCGGCGCGCTCGCCGAGGGCGTGCTCGAGAGCGAGCTGTTCGGCCACGTGAAGGGCTCGTTCACCGGCGCGCAGTCCGACCGGGTCGGCATCCTGGTGTCGGCGGGCGAGGGTACGGTGCTGCTCGACGAGGTCGGCGAGCTGCCGCCGGCCACGCAGGTGAAGCTGCTGCGCGTGCTGCAAGAACGCCGGGTCAAGCCGGTGGGCAGCTCGCGCGAGGTGCCGTTCGAGGCGCGCATCGTCGCGGCGACCAACCGCCAGCTCGACGCCGAGGTGAAGGCCGGGCGGTTCCGCGAAGATCTCTTCTTCCGCCTCAACGTGATCAACATCGAGCTGCCGCCGCTGCGCGCGCGCCGCGAGGAAATCGTGCCGCTCGCCGAGTACTTCCTGGCGCGGGTGGCCGACGACCTCGGCCGGCCGGGCCTGAGCTTCTCGCCCGACGCGCTCGCGCTGCTCGAGCGCTATTCGTTCACCGGCAACGTGCGCCAGCTCTCGAACATCGTCGAGCGCGCCGCGACGCTGGGCGACGGGCCGGTGCTCGGGCCCGACAGCCTGCCGCCGAGCGTGCGCGGGACGCCCGAGCCCATCGCCGTCGGGGCCGACGTGCAGGTCGGCGAGGGCTTCTCGCTCGAGCGCCACCTCGACCAGCTCGAGCGGCAGTTCCTCGAGGCGGCGCTCAAGAAGGCCGGCGGGGTGAAGACCCGCGCGGCCGAGCTGCTGGGGCTGACCTTCCGCTCGCTGCGCTACCGCCTGGCCAAGCAGGGGCTCGGCGAGCGAGACGACGCATGAGGCTGCGGCTGCTGGTCTCGGCAGCGATGATCTCGGTGCTCGCGGTCGGGCTCTCGGTGGCGTGGGTGGTGCCGGTGTTGCGCCGCTCGGCGCCGGGCGAGGGCGCGGTGGGGTGGGTGCTCGCGCTCGACGCGCTCACCACCTGCTTCTGGGCCTACCTCCTGCTGCACTTCACCATCGGCCGGCCGGCGGAGCGCGTCGCGGCGCGGGTGCGCGAACTGCGCGCGAGCGACGACGAGTCGGGCGCGCTGCTCGAGCGGCTCGACCGCGCGCTGCGCAAGCTGGCGCTCGATCTCGAGGCCGAGCGGCTGTTGAACCGCCAGCAGCTCACCGAGCTGACCGCCAGCCGCGACTCGCTCTTTCGCCTGCAGGCCGAGCTGGTGGGCGCCGATCGCCTCGCCACGGTCGGCAAGCTGGCGGCCGGCGTCGCGCACGAGGTGGGCAACCCGCTCGCGGGCATCCTCGGGTACCTCTCGGTGATGCGCATGAAGCTCAAGGGCAACCCCGACCTCGAGCTCGTCGACCGCATCGAGGCCGAGGTGCACCGCATCGATTCCATCGTGCGGAGCCTGCTCGAGCTGGGGCGGCCCTCTCGCGGCGCCGCGACGCCCACCGACGTGCGCGCGGTCATCGACGGCAGCGTGCGGCTGCTGGGCGCGAGCCGCGAGTTCGAGAACGTGAAGATCGAGATCGACGCGCCGGCCTCGCTCTACCTGCGCGCCGAGCCGGGCCCGCTCTCGCAGGTGCTGATCAACCTGATGATCAACTCGGCCCAGGCCATGGGCGGTAAGGGCCGGCTGTGGGTGCGCGCCACCGACGCGGGCGTGCTCATCGAAGACGAGGGCCCCGGCATCCCCGACGCCATCAAGGCGCGCCTCTTCGAGCCCTTCTTCACCACCAAGGAACCGGGGAAGGGCACCGGCCTCGGCCTCGCCGTCTCGCGCCACCTGCTGCGGCAGTTCGGCGCCGACCTCACCGCGGGCGATCGCCCCGGCGGCGGGGCCCGCTTCACGGTGTCGCTGCCGCGCGCCTGACCTCGCGCGTGCGCGCGCCGCTGGCATACTGCGCCGCACGATGGGTGCCCTGCGGAGCGTGCTGGTGGTCGACGACGAGGTCTCGATTCGGCACGTGCTGTCGCTGGTGCTGACCGACGCGGGCTTCGAGGTGCGCACCGTCGCCGACGGCCAGGAAGCGCTCAAGGAACTGGGCACCCACGAGTACGACGTGGTGATCAGCGACGTGCGCATGCCGAAGCTGGGCGGGCTGGAGCTGCTCCAGGAAGCGCTCGCGAAGAACCCCGACCTGATGTTCCTGGTGATGAGCGCGTACGGCTCGAAGGAACTGGCGCTCGACGCCGTGGCCAAAGGCGCGTGGGACTTCATCGAGAAGCCCTTCAAGCCCGAGGAAGTGGTGTTCATTCTGCGCAAGGCCGAGGAACGCCTGCGCCTGGTGCGCGAGAACCGCCGCCTGCGCGCGCCGGTGGCGACCGGACCTCTCGATCGGCTCACCGGCTCGAGCGAGGCGATGGCGAGCTTGAAGCGCACCATCACGCGGCTCGCGCCCGTCACGACCACGGTGCTGATCAGCGGCGAGTCGGGCACCGGCAAGGAACTGGTCGCCCGCGCGCTGCACGAGCTCTCACCGCGCTCGGCGATGCCGTTCGTCGCGGTGAACTGCGGCGCGATTCCCGGCGGGCTCATCGAGAGCGAGCTGTTCGGTCACGCGAAGGGCGCCTTCACCGACGCGCGCGTCAACAAGCGCGGCCTCTTCAGCGAGGCCGACGGGGGGAGCATCTTCCTCGACGAGGTCGGCGAGCTGCCGATGCAGGCGCAGGTGAAGTTGCTGCGCGTGCTGCAGGAAGGCGAGGTCAGGCCGGTGGGCGAGAGCCGCGTCGAGAAGGTCGACGTGCGCGTGATCGCCGCGACGCTGCGCGACCTGGGCAAGCTCGTCGAGAAGGGCGAGTTCCGCGAAGACCTCTTCTTCCGCCTCAACGTGGTGCCGCTCAAGGTGCCGCCGCTGCGCGATCGAAAAGACGACGTGCTCGAGCTGGCGCGCGAGTTCCTCAAGCGCTTCAACCGCGATCTCAACCGCGACCCGCCGCTCTCGGGTTTCAGCCCCGAGGCCGAGGCGCTGCTGACCAGCTACGCGTGGCCCGGCAACGTGCGCGAGCTCGAGAACGCCGTCGAGCGCGCGGTGCTGCTGGCCGAGGGCGCTCAGGTCGACCCCGCGTCGCTGCCCGAGCGCGTCTGGGCCTCGACCACGCCCGCGCCGCTGCCGCTCCCGTCGCCCGAGTCGACGCGCTACTCGTTGAAGCGCGCCATCGCGCTCGTCGAGGAACAGTTCATTCGCGCGGCGCTGCGCCAGACGCGAGGCAACCGCACGCGCGCCGCCGAGCTGCTCGAGCTCTCGCACCGCGCGCTGCTCTACAAGCTGAAGGACTACGGCATCGACGCCGACGCCGAGGGCGAGCGGGGCCCCTGAAAAGGCCGGCTCGATCACGATGCGGGGCCGGTAAATCGGCCCGCGACGCTTTTTTTCGACCCTTCGACACGCCTCCCGGTGGGGTAGGAATTGTCCGACACACCATTGACTGTGTATCTACATATCTTTGACATATAATTATGGGGTCAAAGAGTGATCACCTTCGTTGACTTCTCGTGTGGCGCGATCGACGATTGCCGTCCCGATGAGCGACGAGGAAGACAAGAAGGCGAACCAGGTTCAGAAGCTGCGTGAAGAACGCCTGCTCTCGAAGGCCGAACTCGCGCGGCGCGCCGGTGTTTCGGTGCTCACCATCGATCGTGTCGAGAAGGGCTCGCCCTGCCGCCTCGACACCAAGCGAAAGATCATTCTCGCGCTTGGGCTGAAGGTGACCGACCGCGGCCAGGTCTTCGAAGACTGAAGCCAGTTTTTTTGGACGAGCTGAAAACGACCGTAGGCTGAAGCGCGAACACGAACGGCTGATCAGCAGCACCTCGAAGGAGCGACGCCACATGGCGAAGGGCAAACTGGCACTGGGGCTCGACATCGGAAGTTCCGGCGTCAAGCTCATCCAGCTGAAGGAGCAGCGGCGGCGCGGCGAGGTGATCTACGCGCTGCAGAGTTTCGGCATGAAGCCGCTGCCGCCCGAAGCGATCGTCGACGGTCAGCTGATGAACTCCACCGCGATCGTGCAGGCGATCCAGGAGCTGCTCGGCGAGCTGAAGATCAAGGCCAAGGAAACGGCCATCGGCGTCAGCGGGCACTCGGTGATCATCAAGAAGATCTCGATGCCGCGCATGTCGCAGGAAGAGCTCGAGGAAGCGATTCAGTGGGAAGCCGAGCAGCACATTCCCTTCGACATCAAGGACGTGAACCTCGACACGCAGATCCTCCGCCCTGACGCGAACGACGCGACCGGCCAGATGGACGTGCTGCTCGTCGCCGCCAAGAAGGACATGATCAACGACTACTCGTCGGTGGTCACCGAGGCGGGGCTCACGCCGGTGGTCGTCGACGTCGACGCCTTCGCGGTGCAGAACTGCTTCTCGGCGAACTACGAGACGCCGGGCAGCGAGACCATCGTGCTGATCAACGCCGGCGCGGCGGTGGTGAACATCAACATCCTCGCGTCGGGCGTCACCACCTTCACGCGTGACGTCACCATCGGCGGCAACCAGTTCACCGAAGAGATCCAGAAGCAGCTCAACGTCTCGTACGAGGAGGCCGAGGCGCTGAAGGTCGGTGGTGGCCGCGCCGACGCCGACGCCGTCGTCCCGCAGGAAGTCGAGAAGGTGATGACCCAGGTCGCCGAGCAGGTCGCCGGCGAAATCCAGCGGTCGCTCGACTTCTACGCAGGCACGGCGCCCGACGCGAACTTCAGCAAGGTGTACCTCTCGGGCGGCACGGCGAAGGTGCCGGCGCTGTTCAAGACCATCGAGGCGCGCGTCGGCGTGCCGGTCGAGATCTTGAACCCCTTCAAGCGCATCGAGATCGACAACCGCAAGTTCGACCCGGCGTTCATCATGGACGTCGCCCCCCAGGCGGCGGTGGCGGTGGGGCTCGCGCTCCGCAAGCCCGGCGACAAACTCGGCTGACAAGGACGACACCGCGATGATGATCCGCATCAACCTCCTGCCAGTCCGGCAGGTGCAGAAGAGAGAGGCAGGGCGCCAGTTCATCGTCATGATGGTGGGCGCCCTGATCATCGCCGTCGCCGGCAACGCGTACGGCTTCATCTGGCTCGACGGCAAGCGCGAGGTCGCCCAGCGCAGGCTCGACGACACCACCGCCCGCATCGCGCAGCTCGACAAGGTGATCGGCGAGGTGAAGGACCTCGACAAGCGCAAGGAAGAGGTCGAGAAGAAGTTGGCCGAGCTCGAGAAGCTCCTCACCGAGCGCAAGGGCCCGGTGAAGATGCTCGACGCGCTCCAGAGCGCGATTCCCAAGAAGGCCTGGATCAGCGCGTTCACCGAGAAGGGCGGGGCGGCCTCGATGAGCGGCGCCGCCGAGAGCTACGACGACGTCTCGGAGTTCATGCGCGCCCTCAAGAACGTGATGTGGACGCCCAAGGGCATGGGGCGCGTCGTCGAGCGCAAGCGCAGCGGCGGCTACCGCGTCGAGATGATGGGCACCGAGGGGGCGATCGAAGAATTCACCGACGCCGATCTCAAGGGCCGCGCCTTCTTCGACAACATCGAGCTGAAGTCCTCGAGCGCGTCGTCGAAGGGCAAGGGCGTGACGTTCGAGATGTCGTTGACGGCCAACATGAAGCTCTGAGGCGCACGTGGAACAACTGATCGAACGCGTCAACAAGCTCGCCACGCCCGTCAAAGCGGGCATCATTCTCGGCATCTTCGTGGTGCTGACCGCGGGCAACTACTTCATCTTCATCAGCGACCTGCAGACCACCATCGAGGGTCTGAAGGCGCAGCAGGCCTCGCAGGACGCGGTGCTCGCGCAGAAGCAGGAAATCGCCGACAACCTGAACGAGCGCCGCAAGGAAATGGACGCCCTCGATCAGCGCTTCGCCGCCGCGCTCACCCAGCTGCCCGAGCGGAAGGACATCGAAGAGCTGCTCGCGCAGCTCAACGACGTCGGCAAGAAGTCGGGCCTCGAGATCTCGCGCGTCAGCCCCGGCGGCGAGGCGGCCAACGGCTTCATCGCCAGCATCCCCATCAGCATGGCGGTCAGCGGCAACTACCACGAGATCGCGCTCTTCCTGCAGGAGGTCGCGAACCTCCCCCGCATCGTGCACGTCAGCGAGCTCAAGCTGAACGGCCCTGGCACCACCAAGCCCGGCGAGAAGGTGGTGTTGACCAGTGAGTTCCTCGCGACGACCTACCGCTTCTCCGACGCCGCGCAGAAGAAATGAGGCGCACCCTGATGATCACCTCGACCACCACCCGGGTCCTCGTGCCCGCCCTCCTCGCCCTCGCGCTCGTCGCGTGCGGTGAAGACGAGGCTCCCCCGCCCGCCGCGCCGACTCCCGGCGGGGCCAAGAAGAAGGCCGACGCGGCGCCCGTCGCGGCGGTCGCGCAGGTCGACTACGTGTACACGTCGGTCGGCAAGCGAGACCCGTTCCGCAGCTTCGGCGAGCCCACGCCCGGCCCGCAGGGGCCCAGCACCGGCCCCGAGGCCGGCCCGGAATGCACCGAGCCGCTCTGCCTGATGGACCTCGATGACCTGAACGTGGTCGCGGTGGTCAGCGGCGACTCGAACCCGCTGGCGATGGTCGAAGACGCCAAGCACGTGGGCTTCATCGTTCGGCGGAACACGCGCATCGGCAAGCAGGGCGGCAAGGTGATCCAGATCTTGCGCGACTGCATCGTCGTGTTGTCATTCGTCTCGGGTGGTCCTGACGGGAAGCCGCAGGCCAACAAGCAGAACCTCTGCGTGAAGACGGAGTCGGCTGCTGGCCCCGAGATCGATCTGTTGCGCAACAAGGAATTCGTACCGTGAGCGGCTCCAAGGAGATGACGACGATGATGAAGAGTGCATGGCTGTTGGTCGGGCTCCTCGGGACCAGCGCGTTCGCAGGCAACGCGCTCACCGACGTCAAGCTCACCCCTACCGGCAACGGGGTCGACGTCATCGTCACCTGTTCGTCGGCGCCGATCTTCAACGTGTTCCGTCTGAAGGACCCTGATCGCCTGGTGGTCGACGTGTCGAACGCGACCATCGACGCCATCAAGGGTCACCACGACGGCGCCGGCCCCGTGTCGGGCCTCGTCGCCTCGCAGTTCAGCGACGACAAGGCCCAGGTCGGCCGCCTGCTGCTCGGGCTGACCGACGCGCGCCGCTACGACGTGAAGGCGGTCGAGAACCGCCTCGTGATCAGCATCGAGGGCGCCGCCGTCGCCGCCCCGGTCGTGTCGGCGGTGACGCCGCCGGCCGCTGAGCCCACGGTCGAGAAGAACGCCGCGGTGGAGCCGGCCGCGGTCGTCGCCGACGCCGCCCCCGCGCCGGCCGCGCGCCCGTCGGTGCCCGGTGAGACCATCATCTCGAGCCGCGTCGACGAGAAGCCGGTGAAGCAGCCGGCGACCCGCGTGAAGAGCATCGCGGGCAAGGGTGACAACAAGCTGACCGTCACCACCGACGGTGAGATCGCGCGCTTCGAGGTCATCGAGCTCGCCAACCCGCCGCGCCTCGCGCTCGACCTCTTCGGCCTCAAGGGCGCGCCCCGCCCGCACGCCCGCCTCAACGGCGTGCGCGACGTGCGCGTCGGCGCCCACGAAGACAAGGTGCGCCTGGTGATGGAATTCGACGAGCAGGCGAGCTTCGAAGTGCGCCGCTCGAAGACGGGCCTCGAGGTCGCGCTGAGCAAGCGCCCGGTCGAGACCGCCGAGGTCGAGATCGACGGCGCCCCGGTGGCGCTCGAGCCCGCCGCCGACGTGCCGGCCCCGCAGCAGGTGGTGGCGGCCAACGTGACGCAGGTGAACTTCCGCGAGTCGAACACCGGCGGCACGGTGGTGATCGCCCTCAACGGCAAGGTGAAGTGGTCGGTCGATCGCCCTGACGGCAAGAGCGCGGTGCTCAACCTCGAGGGCGCGCACATCGCCCGCCAGCTCGAGCGCAGCCTCGACACCAGCGCGCTGGGCAGCCCGGTGAAGATGGTCAGCGTGTTCGGCGTGCCGGGCAGCACCGACCGCGTGCGCCTCGTGGTCGCCGCCGATCGCGCGGTCGAGCAGCTGGTGTCGGAAAAGCCGGGCTCGCTCGAGTGGAAGGTGAACGCCTCGGGCGTCACCGAGCAGGCCATCTCGGAAAACCGCTCGGCGGGCTTCCAGCAGGAAGCCGACGAGGTGGTGGAAGAGGGCGCCCCGCAGCAGCGCCGCAACTACGTCGGCAAGCGCGTCTCGTTCGAGTTCAAGGACATCGACATCCACAACCTCCTGCGCATCATCGCGGAGATCTCGAAGAAGAACGTGGTGGTCGCCGACGACGTGCAGGGCAAGGTGACGGTGCGCCTGCGCAACGTTCCGTGGGACCAGGCGCTCGACCTCGTGCTCCGCTCGAAGTCGCTGGGCAAGGAAGAGTTCGGCAACATCATTCGCGTCGCCCCGCTCAAGACCCTGCAGGACGAGGCGGAGTCGCGCCGCAAGCGCGCCGAAGATCGCGAGAAGGCCGCGCCGCTGCAGGTCGCGCTGGTGCCGGTGAACTACGCGGTGGCCTCCGACATGTCGACCCGCGTGAAGGAAGTGCTCTCGGCGCGCGGCAACGTCGCGGTCGACACGCGCACCAACACCCTCATCGTGCGTGACCTGCCCGAGAACGTCGCCAAGGCGCGCTCGCTGGTCGCCAGCCTCGACCTCCAGACCCCGCAGGTGCTCATCGAGAGCCGCATCGTCGAGGCGAGCACCTCGTTCCGTCGCGAAGTCGGTATCCAGTGGGGCGGCCAGGGCCTGATGTCGTCGGCGCTCGGCAACCCGACGGGCCTCGCCTTCCCGAGCTCGGTCGGCGTCGTCGGCGCGGCGTCGAACGCCACCACCGTGCCCGGCCAGCCGAACCCGACCAACTACGCGGTCAGCCTGCCGGTCGGCGTCAACGACGGCGCCGGTGGCGCGCTCGGCCTGACGTTCGGCTCGGTGACGCAGGCGGTGCAGCTCAACCTGCGCTTGAGCGCGCTGGAATCGACGGGCGCGGTGAAGACCATCTCGGCGCCGAAGGTCACCACCCTCGACAACGCGACGGCCCGCATCGCCCAGGGCGTGCAGATTCCGTTCAGCCAGGTGTCGGCGGCCGGCGCGAACACGCAGTTCGTCGAAGCCAGCCTCTCGCTCGAAGTGACGCCGCACATCACCCAGGACGGCTCGGTGCTGATGAACATCAAGGCGCAGAACAACCAGCCCGACCCGTCGAACACCGGTTCGAACGGTCAGCCGGGTATCGCGAAGAAGGAAGCCACCACCAACGTGCTCGTGAAGGACGGCGAGACCACGGTGCTCGGCGGCATCTACGTGCGCGCCACGTCGAACACCGCGTCGGGTCTGCCCATCTTGAGCAAGATTCCCGTCATCGGCTTCTTCTTCCGCAACAACCGTGAGCTCGAGCAGAAGAACGAGTTGCTGGTCTTCGTGACCCCCCGCATCCTGAACCGTGCGGCCGTGGCGCAGAACCCGTGAGTGAGGACACCATGAAGCGAACCATCATTCCCCTGCTGTTGGCCGTGTCGCTGGTTTCCGCCGGGTGCGTGAACCAGGTGCAGCCGATTCACATCAACCGCCTGACCCCGCTGACGGCCGAGAAGGGCCCGTGCGAGTTCCCGGCGATGGATGAGACCGCGCAGGTCGGGTCGGTGACGCTCGACGTCGCCGCTGGCCGCCCGCAGGTCGCGGTGGGCCTCGAGGTCACCGGCACCAGCTACAGCGCGCCGGGTGTCCGCGTCACCAACGTCGACCTCGAGCCCAAGGGTGGCGGCGCGCCCGTCTTGAAGGAGATGGTCGTGACCTACCGCTTGAGCCGCCGCATCGGCGCCCAGCCCAAGCCGTTCCATTCCCTGCTGCTGCTGAGCTTCGCGCCGGGGACCAGTGAGCTCCTCGCGCGGGGCCCGGTGCCGCTGCTGAGCGACGAGATCGGCCAGCTGCTGACCGATGGCCTCACCGGCAGCGCGACGCTCGACGACTCGGTCGACGTGCTGGCCGACATCGAGGTGCTCGGGGAGATCACCAACTCGAAGCAGCCGATCACCACCGGCACCGTCACGCTGCCCATTCACGTCGTGAAGTCGCTGCCCACCACGACCTGCACCCCGCCGCAGGTGTTCCAGCGCTTCCCGTTCAAGGCCGCCGACGCCAACATGACCACCGACACCTGCCACTACATCGGCCAGACCTACTGGAAGTTCGGGTCGGCGCCGGTGCCGTCGGTCTGCTGCAACCCGGGCGACGAGGGCTGCTGATGGGGTTCAAAGAGCACCTCGAGGCGGTGGTCGGGTCGGTCGACGGGTCGGTCGCCTGCAGCGTGATGGGCTTCGACGGCATCGCGGTCGAGACGCACCAGAACGACGCGAAGGCCGCCGACGCCGCGGCGATCGATCTCCAGGCCGCGCTGGTGGAGTACGGCAACATCCTCGGGCAGCTCAAGAACATCGGGCAGACCCTCAAGGCGGGCGCGGTGGCCGAACTCTCGGTGAACTCCGAGAAGGTGCTCACCATCATGCGCATGGTGAACCAGGACTACTTCGTGGTGCTGGCCATGACGCCCGACGGCAACTACGGCAAGGGGCGGTACGCCCTGCGCATCGCCGCGCCGAAGCTGGCCAAGGAACTCGCCTGAGCCGAACGCACTTCTGAGAAGTTCCCTTCGCACCTGCGAAGCGGGCGACGCGCCGGTTCCTGCCCAGGAGCCGGCGCGTTGTGCTTGCGGGCTGTGCAGCCTCGGAGGTAAGGGACCGCCGCACTTCTTTTCAAGCGCACGGGCAACACCGCGCAGGGGAAACACATGGCCGGCGTCATCGACACCTCCGAGTTTCGCAAGGGAATGAAGATCGAGATCGACGGGGAACCGTTCGAGATCCTCGAGTTCCAGCACGTCAAGCCCGGCAAGGGCTCGGCCTTCACGCGCACCACGATTCGCTCGCTCCTCAGCCAGCGCAACCTCGAGCGCACCTTCAAGAGCGGCGACAAGGTCGATCGCCCCGACATCGAAGAGAAGGACATGCAGTACCTCTACGCCCAGGGCGACGAGTTCCACTTCATGGACCAGAAGTCCTTCGAGCAGACCTACCTCGACGCGAAGACCCTGGGCGAAGCGAAGAACTTCCTCAAGGAGAACATCAACGCGGCGATCATGTTCTTCAACGGCAAGGCGATCGGCGTGACGCTGCCGAACTCGGTCGAGCTGAAGGTCGTCAAGTGCGACCCCGGCGTGCGCGGCGACACCGTGTCGGGCGCCCAGAAGCCCGCGACGCTCGAGACCGGCTACGTCATCAACGTGCCCCTCTTCATCAACGAGGGTGACGTGCTGAAGATCGACACCCGCTCGGGCGAGTACCTCACCCGCACCGCGACCGTCTGAGTACGAACATGGCGACCAAGAAGCCCACTGGGAACGTGACGGTCGGCGGCACCACCTCGCTCGACGTCGAGGCGCTGCGGCAGATCGTCGAAATTCTCGAGGCGAGCGAGATCTCGCGCCTCGACTGGGTGAACGGCGACGAGCGGCTGACGATTCGCCGCGGCCCGCCCGCCACGCAGGTGGTGCAGCACGTCGGCGCGCCGATGGCCGCGGCCCCGGCCGTGACCGTGATGCCCGCCCCCGTGGCGGCCGCCGCTCCCGTGGCCGAGCCGATGCGCCCGCGCCCGTCGGCCCCGACCCGCGCGCCGGTCGAGACCGCCGAGAAGAAGGGTGGCCACCTCATCACCTCGCCCTTCGTCGGCACCTTCTACCGCTCGCCCGCCCCCGACCAGCCGGCCTTCGCCGAGGTCGGCGCCACGGTGAAGAAGGGCCAGGTGCTCTGCATCATCGAGGCGATGAAGCTGATGAACGAGATCGAGTCTGAGGTCGCCGGCAAGGTCGCCGAGATCCTCGTTCAGAACGGCCAGCCGGTGGAGTTCGGCCAGCCGCTGTTCCGCATCGAGGCCTGAAGCGGCCGCTGGAGGGCACTTGTTCAAGAAGGTCCTCATCGCCAACCGCGGAGAAATCGCGCTCCGCGTGATCCGCGCGTGCCGGGAGCTCGGCATCGCCACGGTGGCCGTGCATTCGACGGCCGACGCCAACGCGCTGCACGTGCGCTTCGCCGACGAGTCGGTCTGCATCGGGCCGCCGCCGTCGAAGGAAAGCTATCTCAACGTGCCGGCGCTGCTCTCGGCCGCGGAGATCACCCGCGCCGACGCGATTCACCCCGGCTACGGCTTCCTCTCGGAGAACGCCGAGTTCGCCGAGGTCTGCGCGAAGTGCCAGATCACGTTCATCGGGCCCAAGGCCGAGCACATCAGGCTGATGGGCAACAAGGTGCGCGCGCGCGACGCGGCGAAGGCGGCGGGGTTGCCGCTGCTGCCGGGCTCGCCGGGCGTGCTGAAGAACGCCGAAGAGGCCGAGGCGCTCGCGAAGGAAATCGGCTTCCCCGTCATTCTGAAGGCGGCGGCCGGTGGCGGCGGCCGCGGCATGAAGATCGTGCGCGAGCCGCGGGCCCTGGCCCAGGCGTTCGCCACCGCGTCGGCCGAGGCGGTCAACGCGTTCAGCAACGGCGACATGTACCTCGAGCGGTACGTCGAGAAGCCGCGCCACATCGAGATCCAGATCGTCGGCGACCTGCACGGCAACGTGGTGCACCTCTTCGAGCGCGAGTGCTCGGTGCAGCGCCGCCACCAGAAGCTCATCGAAGAGAGCCCGTCGGTCGGCGTGAGCGCCGCGCTGCGTGAAGAGATGGGCCGCGTCTCGGTCGAGGCGATGCAGGCCATCGGCTACTCGAACCTCGGCACCATCGAGTACCTGATGGACGAGAAGGGCCGCTTCTATTTCATGGAAATGAACACCCGCGTGCAGGTCGAGCACCCGGTCACCGAGCAGGTGACGGGCGTCGACCTGGTGCGCACCCAGCTGCTGCTGGCCGCGGGCGAGAAGCTGCCGTTCACCCAGGCCGACGTGTCGATCAAGGGCGCGGCGATCGAGTGCCGCGTCAACGCCGAAGACCCGGTCACCTTCGCGCCGTGGCCGGGCAAGATCACCGCCTACAGCCCGCCCGGTGGCCTCGGCGTGCGCGTCGACTCGGCGGCGTACGAGAACTACACGATTCCCTCGCACTACGACTCGCTGGTGGCCAAGCTGATCGTCACCGCCGAGAACCGCGATCTGGCGATTCGCCGCATGCAGCGCGCGCTCGCCGAGTACGTGGTGCAGGGCATTCGCACCAACATTCCGTTCCACCGCGCGGCTCTGCAGGAAGAGAGCTTCATTCGCGGCGAGTACGACACCCGGTTCGTCGAGCGCATGCACGCCTCGGAGACGGGGACCCAGCGGCTGCGCAAGGCGGTCGAGGAAACTCCCTGAACGGCGACCACTTGGCTGCTTTCGGTTCTTGGACGCCCCGAGACCCGTCTGCTAGCGTTCGACGGTCAGCCCCCAGTCTTTCCGGGCAAAAGTTCAGTCGTTTCTGATCGTTACTGATCGCAGGTCCAGCTCCCGAGTCGCACGCTCTTGGACAAGAACAAGATCATCGAGGCTGCCGCCAAGCTCGTCGCCAAGGGCGCCTACGACAAGGCGATCAAGGAGTACCAGAAGGTCCTCGACGCGGACCCCAAGGACGTCCGGATCCTCCAGAAGATGGGGGAACTGTTCCAGAAGAAGAACGACAACGCGCAGGCGGCCCAGTACTTCACGCGCGTCGCCGAGAGCTACACCAACGACGGCTTCTTCCTGAAGGCCGTCGCGCTCTACAAGCAGGTGCTCAAGCTCGACCCCTCGCTGATCGAGATCAACCTGAAGCTCGCCGAGCTGCACCAGCAGCTGCAGCTGATGGGCGAGGCGATGGTGTACTTCCAGCTCGTCGCCAACCACTACGACAAGCAGGGCGACACGCGGCGCAGCCTCGAGGTGCTGCGCAAGATGGTCGACCTCGACCCCGACAACGTTCCGTCGCGCATCAAGCTCGCCGATCTCTACATCCGCGAGGGCATGAACGCCGAGGCGGTCGCGGAGTTCACCAAGTCGGCCGAGCACCACAAGCGCAACGGCCGCACCGACGACTACCTGCGCGTCGCCGAGCGCCTCTCGAGCCTCCAGCCCGACAACCTGCAGCTGGCCAAGGAACTGGCCGAGGCGTACCTCCAGAAGAACGACCAGAAGCGCGCGCTGGCGAAGCTGCAGATCTGCTTCAAGGCCGACAACCGCGACATCGAGACGCTGCGCCTGCTGGCCGTGGCGTTCCAGGGCCTCGGCCAGATGTCGAAGACCATCTCGGTCTACAAGGAACTGGCGCGCGCCTACGAAGACAAGAACTTCCCCGATGACGCCGAGCAGGTCTGGGGGCAGGTCGCGCAGCTCGACCCGAACGACCCCGACGTGCGCGCGCGACACGGCGCGAGCGCGCCCGAGCCCGAGGCGCCGGCGTACCACCAGCCCCCCGCGCCGGTCGGCAACTCGAACGCCACCACGATGATGCCGCCGTACGCCGGCTCGCACTCGCCGGTGCCCGCGCCCGCGCCCGCGGCGACCACGCTGGCGCCCGCGCAGCCCGCGCGCGCGAAGCAGCCCGAGAACAATCTCTCGAAGCTGCTGACCGAGACCGACGTGTACGTGAAGTACGGGCTGCACGACAAAGCGCTCGAACACCTGCGCAAGGTCTTCGCCGTCGACCCGGAAAACATCGACGCGCACGAGAAGGCGTATTCGATCTACGTCGCGTCGAACAACCACGCGCAGAGCTTCGAGCAGCTGCTCAACGTGTTGCGCCTGCACACGCGCAGCGGCGACGCACAGCGCGCGCAGCCCTACCTCGCGGCGATTCTCCAGCAGAACCCCGGGCACCCCGAGGTGCCGGTGTTCCTCTCGGCGCTGCGCATCGCGGGCGCGACCGCCGCGCAGCCGGCGACCCACGGGGCGGCCGAGCCCGAGGCCGAAGACGCGATTCTCGTCGACTCGAGCGATGACGAGGTCATCGTCGCCGACGAGCCGTCGGAAGACGTCATCTCCGCCGAGATGTCGGTCGAAGAGGCCGAGGTCGCACCGCTCGAGCCCGAGGTGCTGCCCAGCGACGAGGTGATGCTCACCCCGGCCGACGCGCAGATGGCCGAGCAGGTCGAGGTCGAGCCGCCGCCGGTGCCCGACGCCGAGCCGTGGGAATCGGCGCCGCCGGTCGAGTCGGAGCTGGTCAACGACGGGCCGATCTACGACCCCGCCCAGTACGACACGCCCGACAACGAGCCGACCACCGGCGAGTTCGCGGCGGAGCAGCTCGACGAGACGACGGGCAGCCTCGGCCTGGCGGTGCAGACCGAGCCCTCGCGGCCGGCCGTGATCCCGATGACCACCCAGCCGTCGGCGCCGCCGCTCGGCCTGGGCGACGACGACGAGCACGAGGCGCCCACCCGGGTCAGCCCGCGCCTCGACCCGTCGCTGCTCCGCGCGCGCGCGCCCGAGCCGGTCGTCGAAGAGGAAGAGCCGCCGACCAGCACCACCCCGGTGCCCGAAGCGCCGCCCGACGAGCTGCCGCCCGAAGAAGCGGTGGTCGCGCCGCCCGACGACGAGCCCGCCTCGGAAGAGTGCGACGAGGCCACCTTCTTCGTCGAGCAGGGCCTGTACGACGAGGCCCGCGAGATCCTCGAGACGGTGCTCATCGCGTACCCCGATCACCAGCGCGCCGCGCAGCTGATGGCGCGCATCGAGTCGGACTCGGCGGGCGGCCCCGCGGCGCCCACCGGCGAGAGCGAGGCGGTCAGCAGCGGCAACGGCGCCGAAGAGGGCCGTGACGCGTTCGATCTCGCGGCCGAGCTCGCCAACGAGCTGGGCGACCTGGGCGGCGAAGAGTCGGGCGGTGACCCCGGCGCGACGACCGCGGGCGGCGACGAGTACCAGGTCTCGGTCGAGGAGGTCTTCGCCGAGTTCAAGAAGGGCCTCGAGAAGGTCGTGAAGCCCGAAGACGTCGACACGCACTACGACCTCGGCGTGGCCTACAAGGAAATGGGCCTGGTCGACGACGCGATCGGCGAGTTCTCGATCGCGCGCAAGGGCTGCCTGGGCAAGCGCAAGGAGATCGACTGCCTGTCGATGATCGGCATGCTCCAGCTCGGGCGCGGCGAGTTCAACGCGGCGATCGACGCGTACCAGCAGGCGCTGGCCAGCGAGCACGCGCGCGGCGACGTCGAGAAGTCGGTGCGGTACGAGTTGGCGGCGGCGTACGAGGCGGCCAACCAGGCCGGGCGCGCGCTCAACCAGTACTTGAAGGTGCAGGCGCTCGACGGCGCGTACCGCGACGTGGCGGCCGCGGTCGAACGCCTGTCGGCCATCGCGGTGCCCGAAGACGACGCGCCGCCACCCCCCAAGCCGCAACCCCCGCGCGGGGGCGGCGGCCGCAAGGTCGGTTACGTGTGAGCTGAGGCGCCATGAGCTACCTCGAGTACTACGGTCTCAGCAGCGAGCCCTTCAGCAACGCGCCGGTCAGCCGGTTCTATTACAACGCGCCCCAGCACCAGCACGCGCTCACCCGGTTGCTGTACGCGGTGAACTCGATGAAGGGCCTCGCGGTGCTGGTCGGCGAGATCGGCGCGGGCAAGACCACGCTCGCGCGCCGGCTGCTCGATTCGCTGCCCGAAGAGGAATACGAGGCCGCGCTGCTGGTGATCATCCATTCCGGGATCACCGCGAGCTGGCTGCTGCGCCGCATCGCGCTGCAGATCGGCGTCGAGAACCCCGCGCAGGAAAAGCTCGCGTTGCTCAGCCAGCTCTACCAGCGCCTGCTGCAGATCTACGAGCAGGGCCGCAAGGCCGTCGTGCTGATCGACGAAGCGCAGATGCTCGAGACCCGCGAGCTGATGGAAGAGTTCCGCGGCCTGCTCAACCTCGAGGTGCCCGAGCGCAAGCTGATCAGCTTCGTGTTCTTCGGCCTGCCGGAGATCGAGAAGAACCTGAAGCTCGACCCGCCGCTCGCGCAGCGCGTGGCCATGCGCTACCGCCTCGAGCCGTTCACCAGCGAGTCGACCGAGGCGTACATCAAGCACCGGCTGCGGTTGGCTGGCGGCGCGAAGAACCCCTTCATGCCCGACGCGGTGGAGGCGGTGCACCGGCGCGCCGGCGGCACGCCCCGCGTGATCAACACCATCTGCGACAACGCGCTGTTCGAGACCTTCCTCTCGCGCGCCACCGAGATTCGCGGGCCGTTGATCGAGCAGATCGCCGACAACCTCGGGCTCGACACCGGCGCGGTCGCGACGGCCGCGGCCTCGGCGATCGCCGCCAGCGCTCCGGTCGCTGCTGCGCCCGCGGCAGTCGAAGCGCCGCCACCTCCTCCTCCCGCGGTCGCGCCGAGCGCGCCGCCGCCGCCGGCCGTGGCTCCGGCCGTCGCACCCGCGCCGATGCCTCCTCCCGCCGTCGCGCGACCTGCCGCTCCGCCGCGGCCGCCAGCGCCGGCCGTCGCGCCCGCGGTGCCGGCCTTCACGCCGCCTCCGCCGGCGATCCAGGTGCTCAGCGTGCCGCCGGTGACGGCGCCGAACCCGGTGTTCGCGGTCGCGCCGGCGCCGGCGCCCGCGCCCGCTCCGCGCCCCGCGCCGCAGCCGGTGCAGATCTCGACCCTCACCGCGACGGTGAAGCCGCCGCCTCCTCCGCCTCCGTCGGTGCCCGTCGCCGCGCCGCCCGCGGTCGCGCCGGCGCACGCTCCCGCGGCCGCCCCCGCTCCGCAGGCGAGCGCCCCGGCGCAGGCCGTGCCGCCGCCGCCACCTCCCGAGGCCACGGCGGAAGGCGCGCCGACCGCCAAGCCGCGCACCGCGGTGGACCTCGCTGAGATCGACCGCTACCTCGAGGGACTCGGCAAGCTGTAGCCGGGTTGGTTGGCGCAGGAGTCACACGTGCAGCCGTCTCGCCGCCGTTGGCGCATCGTGCTCGTTGCGATCGGCCTGTCGTTCGTGGCGGGCGCGCTGGGCCTGCGCACCGAGCGCGCCGGTGAGGCGGTGTGCCAGCAGCTGCGCGAGCGCGTGCCGGCGGCGACCGGGCTCGCGGTGCAGATCGGCCACTGCGCCATCGAGCCGTTGACCTTGAGCGTCGAGGTGACGGGCGTCGACCTGCGCAGCCCCACCGCCAGCGCCGACGAGCCGCCGAAGACTCTGGTGACCGCCGAGCGCGCGAGCCTCTCGCTGCGCGGCGTGTTCTTCGGAGGCGTGTCGTTGCAAGACGTCGAGCTGGTGCGGCCGCGCCTCGACCTCTCGCTCGACTCCACGGGCGGCGCGAAGAGCACCGGCTGCCCGGTCGACGTGCTGCGCAAGGTGCGGGTCGCGCGGCTGCGCGTGGTCGACGGCTCGGTGGTGTTGCACCACCCGCAGCTCAAGGCGCTGCGCGTCGACGGCGTGCAGGTCGAGGCATCGTTGAGCCGGCGCGAGGCGGCGGTGACGGTCGACGCGCGCGGCGGGTCGATCACCCTGCAGCCGCCGCCCAGCCAGCCCGACGGGCCGGGGCGCACGCTGCGGCTGGGCAAGATCTCCGCGCAGGGCGGGCTCGATCTCGAGGCCGAGGAGCTCGAGGTGCAGCGCGCCGAGGCGTCGGTCGAGGGCGTCTCGGCGTCGGTGAGCGGGTCGATCGACTCGCTGTGCGACCCGGCCCCGCTGCTCGATCTCGCCGCCCAGGCCTGGGTGCCGATGGACGCGCTGCCGCGGTTCGGTTTGCCGCTCCCCACGCCCGGGGGGCAGGTGCTGGCGCGGCTGGGCGCGACGGGCCACGTCAACCGGCCGACGGTGCGCGGCGAGGTCACCGGCACGAAGGTCACGCTCGGGCCCTTCACGCCGGGTGACTTCCAGGTGCGCGCTGCGTGGACGGGTGATCGCGTGTCGGTCGAGGAGTTCCTCACCCGCGTGGGCGACGGCGAGGTGAAGGTGAGCGGCGAGCTGACGCTCGACCAGGCGCTCTCGGTCACCGCGCGCGTCGACGCCAGCAACGCCTCGCTCGCGCGGGCACTGGCGCGCGCCGGCATCCAGGGGGCGTGGGTCGACTTCCCCGCGAGTGTGAAGGGCACCGTGACCGGCCACCTGCTGCCGAGCCCGAACCTCGGCGGCGACATCGACTTCCACGCGGGGAAGTTCCTCCTCGCGTCGCGCGCGTACGACGCCTCGCCGACGCTGGGCACCGACATCCTCCAGTTCGACGACGCGGGCGGGCGCTTCCACCTCGGGGTGACGAAGGAAGCGGTCAGCTTCGACGACGTCTCGGTGCACGTGGGGCCGGCGGCGCGCACGCGCGTGAGCGGGCGGGTGAAGCTGCTGATCAGCGGGCCGCCCGGCATCGATCTCGCGGTGAGCGCCGACGCGATCGATCTCGCCGACTTCGGCCACATCAGCGGGGTGCCGTGGGCGGGCGAGGGCCAGGCGCGGGTGGCGATCACCGGCCCGTTCAGCGGCATCAACGTCGACGGCCAGCTGCTGGTGCGCGACTTCAAGTTCCGCGGTTACTCGCTGGGCGTGGTGCAGAGCCCGGTGCGTTACCAGGGAGACACGCTCGCCTTCCCCTCGGTGGTCGCCCAGAAGGGCCAGACGCAGTACTTCGCGGAGGTGGCGCTGGGCTTCAAGCCGCAGGGGCTCAACCTCGGGCTCACCGCGCAGCTGCCCGACGGGCGCGTGGAAGACGTGGTCGACCTGCTCGCCGACCTGAGCCCCACGCTGCAGAACCTGCAAGACGGCGCGCTCACCGGGCGGCTCGGGGCGCTGATCGCCATCGACTCACCGCTCAGCGCGCTCGAAGGCACCATCGCCGCGCGCGTGCACGACGTGAAGTACCTCGGGCGCGGCCTGGGCGAGTCGGAGCTCATCGCCCGCTTCGAGAAGGGCGAGGCGCTGGTGCTCGAGCCGATGGTCTTCGAGGGGCGCGTGGGCCACGTGTCGGCCGAGGGGCGGTGGGCGTTCGCCGGGCCGCTCGACTTCACGATCAACGTCGACGAAGGGCAGCTCGACGAGGTGGTCGACCCCGACAAGGAGATCGCCGCGTCGGGAGTGTTCAGCGCGAAGGCGAAGGTGTTCGGCACCACCGACGAGATGAAGATCGACGGCGACCTGGTGTCCGCGCAGGTGGGGTGGAAGGGCCACCCGCTGGGCCCGCTCAAGCTCGACGCGCACACCGTCGGCCGCGAGCTCGACGTGAAGGGCACCCTGTTCCCCGGCGTCGACCTGGTGCTGCACGGCTCGATGCGCAACGAGTGGCCGTACACCGCGCACCTCGACGTCGACCTCGGCGACCTGGGGCCGTTCTTGCCGCCGTCGGCGTCGCAGCTGGCGGTGAAGGTGAAGGGCGAGGCCGAGCTCAAGGGGCCGATGCGCGAGTTCAGCCGCCTCGACGCGAAGGTGTCGCTCACGCACGCGTCGCTGCAGCGCGGCGAGGTGACCGCCAGCAACGTCGAGCCGGTGAAGCTCGAGTGGAACGCGGGCGCACTGGTGGTCGACTCGCTCGAGCTGCGCGGGCCCACCACCGAGCTGAGCGCGGCTGGCCACTGGGGCCCGTCGGTCATCGACTTGAAGACGCGCGGTTCGGTCGACCTGCGCCTGCTCTCGAGCCTCGTCAGCAGCGTCGAGCGCACGCAGGGCCGCGTCGACTTCACGGCGGCCTTCGCGGGCCCGGTGAAGGAACCGTCGCTGGCCGGCACCGCCACGCTCATCGACGGGCGCTTCGGCGTGAAGGGGCAGGACCTCGCGGTGCGCGCGCTCTCGGGCCGCGCGGACTTCTCGGAATCGCGCGTCATCGTGCAGGAGGTGCAGGGCTTCTTGAACGACGGGCGGGTGGCGGCGCGCGGCGAGGTGCGGCTCGAGAAGTTCGGCCTCAAGTCGCTCGAGCTGCAGGTCGACGCCGAAGACGTGACGGTGCAGGTGCAGCCCGAGGTGCCGGCCACCTTCACCGGCTCGCTGCAGCTCGGCACGCGCGACGCCGAGAAGTACACGCTGTCGGGCGGGCTCGATGTCGTGAAGTTCCGCTACACCAAGCCGATGGCGCTCGAGTCGCTGCTCGCCAGCGCGAAGGAACGCCCGCCCTCGAACGACGAGCGGCCCGACGAGTGGCTGCGGCTCGACGTCGACCTCGAGACGAAGGGCGACGTGCGCATCGACAACGACCTCGCGCGCGCGCGGCTGGCCGGCAAGCTGAAGCTGGGCGGCACCAACGTGAAGCCGGTGCTGGTGGGCGTGGTCGAGACGCAAGAAGGCGCGCAGGCCTCGTTTCGCGGCAACACCTACAACGTGCAGCGCGGCCAGCTGCAGTTCAACGGCCTGTGGCCGACGTTCGACCTCGCCGCGCAGAGCCAGATTCGCGAGTACCTGGTGACGGTGAAGGCGTTTGGCCGCTTCGAAGATCCGAAGATCAGCTTCAGCTCCGAGCCGGCGTTGCCCGACGCCGACATCCTCTCGCTGCTGACGCTGGGCGTGACGTCGCGCGAGCGGCTCACCGAGCGCAGCGGCGCCGGGCTGGCGGCCGAGGCCATCATGTCGGCCTCGGGCCTCGACCAGATGGTGCAGCGCTTCCTGCAACAGAACGTGGGCTTGAAGGACCAGCAGGTGAAGCTGACCACCAGCTACAACGAGACGACCGGCACCACCGAGCCGGCGGTGAGCTGGGAATCGAAGATCATCAGCGACAACGTGAAGGTGGGCGTGGTGCAGCCGGTCACCGGCAAGGGCACCCGCGCCAAGGTCGACTACCGCATCAATCAGCGTGTGTCCGCGCGCGCGCAGTGGGACAACCAGAACCAGAACACGTCCGTCGGTAACCCGGGCGTCGAGCTGCGGTTCCGTTTCGAATGGGAGTGAGCCTCCTTCTCTGCGCGCTGCTGCTGACCCAGGCCCCGGTCGACCCGGGTACGCCCATCGCCTCGGTCGAGGTGCGCGTGCCCGCGGGCGCCGACCCCCGCCTGCTCGATCGCGTGCAGAGCCTGATCGTGGTGCGCAAGGGCCAGCCCTTCTCGCGGCGCGCGGTCGGCCGATCGATCGAGAACCTCTACGCCACCGGCAAGTTCTCCGACATCGCGGCGCTCGCGCAGGACGCAGAGGGTGGGGTGGCGATCATCTTCGACGCCACGCCGCGCCAGAGCATCGGCAGCGTGTTCGTCGAGGGCGCGCACGAGGTGTCGCGCGACGACATCATCGCCACCACCAAGCTCGAGCCGGGGCTGGAG
Source organism: Myxococcaceae bacterium (assembly GCA_046351675.1). Taxonomy (GTDB): domain Bacteria; phylum Myxococcota; class Myxococcia; order Myxococcales; family Myxococcaceae; genus Archangium_A. The sequence goes on along the minus strand of JAXLYB010000001.1, from coordinate 632,008 downwards.
TACTGGCCCGAGCGGCTGGAAGCGGCCGCCGACGCGGTGCGCTCGCTCTACCGGCGGCGCGGCTACCGCGAGGCGAAGGTGCGCACCGACGCGGTGCTGGTCGAGGGAGCGATCACCGCGGGCTTCGTGATCGACGAGGGGCCGGCGGGCCACGTGCGCTCGGTGGTCATCTCGGGCGAGCCGGGCCTGCCGCTCCCGCGCGTGCTCGAGGCGCTCGGCCTGCGCCCCGGTGACGTGCTCGACCTCACGCGCGTCGAGGCGGGCGTCGAGGCGCTGCGCACCCTGCTCAAGCGCGAGCACTACTACCGCGCGCGCGTCGACGCGCCCGAGGTGAGCGACGACGGCGTGGTGCTACTGCCGGTGGTGTCGGGCCCGCACTACGAGCTGGTCTTCTCGGGCAACCGGGTGGTCAGCGATCGCGGGCTGCGCCAGCTGCTGGCCTACGACGGGGAAGAGACGCTCGACCTGGGCCTCGAGGACCGGCTGGCGCGCAAGCTCGAGCGCTTCTACCGCTTTCGCGGCTTTCACGAGGCGCACGTCACGGCGTCGGAGGTGCGCAAGCGCGGCGGCGAGGCGGCGCTGGGCTTCGCGATCGAAGAAGGCGAGCAGGTGCGCGTCACGTCGCTCACCTTCGAGGGCGCGAAGGAGGTCTCGGCGAGCGACCTGCGCGACCTGCTGCGGCGCGTGATGGAAGCGAGCCGGCCCGAACCGAGCCTGACGGTGCATTCGCTGTCGGACCCCACCGAGGTGCACGGCCGCGGCGGCGGGACCCTCTTCGCGCCGTTCTTGCCCGACCCGCGCGGTGACGCCGTGCTCGACGAGGCGACGTGGGTCGAGGCGGCGAAGGCGATGACCGTCTCCTACCGCGAGCGCGGCTTTCTCCGCGCGACGGTGCGCTTCGCGGGCGCCGAGGTGCGCGGGCAGCAGGCCTCGGGGCGCTTCGAGATCAGCGAGGGGCCGCGCGCGTCGTTTCGCTTCGTCGAGGCGCAGGGGCTGCCGAAGGGCTTCAGCTCGGAGGTGATGGGCACCATCAACGTGGGCGCGCCGTTCAGCTCGGCCGAGCTCGATCGCCTCCAGAAGGGTCTGTCGCGCGAGCTGGGGCGCGCCGGGTACCTCTACGCCGAGGTCGAGGCGACGTCTGAGCTCGACGCCGACGGCCGGCAGGTCGACGCGGTGCTCAAGGTGCTGTCGGGGCCGCAGGTGAAGGTGCGCGCGGTGCTGCCGGTCGGCCACGTGCGCACGGCCGAGAGCGTCATCACCAGCCAGGCGACGATGCGCGAGGGTCTGCCGCTCGACTCGGAATCGCTCTTCTCGACGCAGGCCAACCTCAACTCCCTGGGCCTGTTTCGCAACGTGCAGGTCGAGATGCTCAACCCCGAGCGCCCCGAGCCGCTGAAGACGGTCGTGCTGCGGGTGCGCGAGAAGCAGCTGTGGTCGGCCGAGCCGTACATTGGCTACTACGTCGCAGACGGCATTCGCGGCGGCGTCGAGTTCGCGGTGACCAACATCGGCGGGCGCGGCATCAACATCGACGGGCGCGCGCAGGCGAACCTGTTTCTGACCTCGGTGCCCGCGCTCACCGGCCGCATCGACGTGTCAGACCTCGACTGGTGGAAGCGCATCGGCTTTCGCTTGAACGCGGGCATCGATCTCAAGTCGGTGATGCCGGCGGGGCTCGGCCTGCGCCTCGATCTCGTCGGTGAGCGCGTGTTTCGCCAGCAGTTCCGCTTCACGCGCTTCGCGGGGCTGCCGACGCTCGACTGGTCGCACACCTTCCCCAGCACCAGCATCGAGTGGCTGCGCCCGAAGATCAGCTTCGCGCTGCAGTACGAGGCCGAGTACTCGTCGGTCGAGACCGGCGGTTCGGCGCTCTCGTTCATTCCGCAGCTGAGCCTCGCCGACCAGGAACGCCTGCGCTTCCTCGCGGGTGACTTCGTGCTCCAGAGCGCGCGCATCAGCAGCACGCTCGACCTGCGCGACAGCGCGCTCACCCCGCGGCGAGGCCTGCTGATCCAGGCGTCGGGCGAGCTCACGGGGGCGCTCTTTGCGCGCGACGAGAAGAACCAGCCGGTGACGGTGAACTTCGCGAAGGTGAGCGGGCTCGCGTCTGGCTACATCCCCTTTGGTGAGAAGGTGGTCTTCGCCGTGTCGGTGCGCGCGGGCCGCATCTTCGGGCTCGAGGCGGGGTCGATCACGCCGCCGGTGCGCCGCTTCTTCCTCGGCGGGGCGACCAGCGTGCGCGGCTTCAACGAAGACCAGCTGATCGCCGAAGACGTGCGCGCGGTGTACCGGCAGCAGGTGCGCGACTGCCAGGTGCTCGCCAGCAAGCAGGGCTGCGCGTCGGCGGCGAACACCATCTTGTCGGGGCTCCAGGTGCCCTCGCAGGGCGGCGAGCTCTTCGCGGTGGGCAAGGCCGAGCTGCGCTTCCCGCTGGTGTCGGTGTTCGAGCTGGGCGCGTTCTTCGAGGCGGGCAACCTGTGGCTGTCGGCGCCCGACGTGCTGGTGTTTCGCCCGGTCGCGGGCGGCGGCGTGCGGTGGGTGACGCCCATCGGCCCGCTGGCGCTCGACGTGGGGTTCAACCTCACGCCAGATACGGTGATCAACGAGCCCCGGTTCGTGGTCCACTTCAACATCGGGGTGTTCTGAATGTTCTACCGGCTGGTGCGCAGCATCGTCTCGGTCGCGCTCGGGCTCTTCTACAAGGTGGAGGTGGTGCGCCGGGTCGACGACCTCGGCGGGCCGGTGATGTTCGTCGGCAACCACCCCAACAGCCTCATCGATCCCGCGATGGTGTTCATGATCACCCCGCGGCCGGTGACCTTCCTCGCGCGCGAGCCGTTGTTCCGCGTGCCGGTGCTGGGGTGGATCTTGCGGGGCCTCGACGCGCTGCCGGTGTACCGCAAGCAGGATCACCCGGGCCTGATGGAGAAGAACGAGGGCACGCTCGACGCCGCGGCCAACGCGCTGCTCGGGCAGCGGGCGATCACCATCTTCCCCGAGGGGCGCTCGCATTCCGAACCGCAGCTGTCTGACATCAAGACCGGCTGCGCGCGCATCGCGCTCAAGGTGGCGCGCAAGCAGGCGCTCCGCATCATCCCCATCGGGTTCACCTACGCGCAGAAGCACGCCTTCCGCAGCAAGGTGCACATCGAGGTGGGCGAGCCGATTCTCGTCGAGGCCGTCAGCTCGCTCGAGGGCGAGGCCGAACAGCAGTGGGTGCGCGCGCTGACCAACAAGGTGGGCGACGCGATGCGCGCGGTGACGCTGAACCTCGAGACCTGGGAAGACCTCGACCTCATCAAGACCGCCGACACGCTCTTCGCGATGCGCAACGGCTTCCGCGAGAAGGACAGTGAGCGCCTGCGACTCTTCGCGCGCGGTGCCTCGATGCTGCGCAACTACGACCCCGAGCGCTTCGACGACCTGAAGGAAGACGTGCTCTCGTACAAGGCGCGCCTCGACGTGGTGCGCGCCGAGCCGGGCGACCTCGCGGTGACCTTCGAGGGCTCGCGGGTGAGGGCCTTCATCGTGCGCAACCTGCTGGGCATCACCTTCGGCCTGCCGCTCTTCGCGCTGGGGCTCGTGCTGTTCTCGGTACCCTTCCTCTTCCTGCGCGCGCTGGCGTTGGCGGTGCCCGTCTCGCGCGATCGCATCGCGACGCTCAAGTTCACCTCGGCGGTGATCATGGTGCCGCTGTGGTGGACGGCGCTGTGCGCGGCGGGTTGGTCGCTGGCGGGCATTCCCGGGCTGGTGGCGGTGCTGCTGGGCGCGCTGCCGCTGGCGCTCTACACCCGGTACTGGATCGAACGCCGCAACGCCGCGCTCAACGACGTGCTGGCCTTCTTCAAGCTCGCCAACCGCACCAGGCTGCGCGATCACCTGCTGGCCGAGGGCGAGCGCCTGCAGGAAGAGATTCAGCGCACCGCCGAAGAGCTCAAGCCGAAGCTGGACGCGCTTCGCCAGGAGTGACCGGCTCGGGCAACCGCCGCCACCCGACGAGCCAGATGGCGCCGCCGAGCGCGATGGCGATCGGCACCATCACCAGCGCGCCCTCGAGGTTGCCGGTCGCGTCGCTGACCAGGCCGATCAACGGCGGCGAGAGCACGTCACCGAAGAGGTGGATGCAGAGGATCGACAGGCCGAACGCCCGCGCGCGCAGGCCGGGCTCGACGCTGTTCACCAGCAGCGCGTTGACCGGCGAGTTGTACGCCCAGAGGAAGAGCTGCGCGAAGAGCACGCAGCCGACGATGACCATCGGCGCCTTCACCACGAAGAGCGCGACGACGGTGAGCACCACCGCGGGGATCATCGCCAGCCCCGAGAGACCCAGGTACGGCTGGCGCGTGACGCCCTTCAAGCGATCGGCCACGAAGCCGCCCAGCGCGGTGCCCACCAGGCCGCCCACCACCGCCGAGACGCCGATGGCGAGGTCGGCTTCCGACAGCTTCATGCCGCGCACGCGCGAGAGGAAGGTGGCGAACCAGTCGGCGATGCCACCCGTCGCGAAGGTGACCAGCGTGTAGCCGAGCACCGTGTAGACGTAGACCGGGTTCTTCGCGAGCGCGCGCAGGGCGATGGGCCACGACACCGGCTCGGGCGGCTTCTCGTCGAACGCGCCGCGGGTGGGTTCCTTCATCACCAGCGCCAGCGCGGCGACCAGCAACCCGGGCAGACCGACGGCGAGGAACGCGGGGCGCCAGCCGTACTTCTCTCCGAGGTAACCGCCGAGCACGAAGCCGATCGCGCTGCCGACGGGCGTGGCGACGTAGAAGAGCGTGAAGATGCGGTTGCGGCGCTCGGGCGGGTAGAAGTCGGCGAGCACGCTGGGCGCGAGCGTGGCGTACGCGGCCTCACCGATGCCGACCGCGGCGCGCGCGAGCAAGAAGGTGGTGAAGTCGTTGGCCATCGCGGCGGCGGCGGTGGCGAGCGACCACGCGGCGACCCCGAAGGCGATCAGCAGGCGGCGGCTGCGGGTCTCAGCGAGCGCCCCGAAGACGGGGCTGGCGATCATGTAGACCACCACGAACGCGGTGAGCGGCCACGCGGTCTGCGCGTCGGTGAGCTTCAGGTCGCCCTTGAACAGCTCCTTCACCGCCGACGGCACCCACCGGTCGACGTAATTGAGCATGTTCATCGCGGTCAGCACGAGCAGCGCGAAGAGCGCGCCCGGCGCTGGCGGGCGGGGAGGAGCCTCAGACGGCGACGTCACTTCGCGGCCCCGAACCGGTCGGCGAGCAGGCCCCACCGCAGCCCGCGATCGCTGACGGTGAGCGACTGGACGTTGGTGGCGCGCATCGCCGCGCGCAGCACCATCGTGCCGGCGACGATGACGTCGGCGCGGCGCGGCTGCAGGCCCGGCACCGTCTTGCGCAGCTGCGTGGGCAACGACGCGAGGCGCGCGAGCGTGGCCTCGACCTCGGCCAGGGTGAGCTTGCTGCCGTGAATGAGGGCCGGGTCATACGGCGTCACGTGGTGCGCCACGGCCGCGACGGTGGTGACGGTGCCGGCGACGCCGACCATGGTGGTGCCGGAGCTGGCGGTCGGCACCTTCGCGAAGGTCTCGGTGAGCAGCGCGTCGATGGCGGCCAGCTCGGCGGGCGAGGGCGGGTCGGTGCGCACGTGGCGCTCGGTCATGCGCACCGAGCCGACGTCGAAGCTGTGGCGGAAGCTGATCTGCCCCCACGGGTCGCCGAAGATGAACTCCGTCGAGCCGCCGCCGATGTCGAGCACCACCAACGGCCCGGGCCCGAAGTCAGCCAGCGCCGAGGCCCACGAGAGGCGCGCCTCTTCCTGGCCCGAGATGATCTCCACCTCGAGCTTCGCGCGGGTGCGGGCGGCGTCGATGAAGTCCTTCCCGTTCGACGAGTCGCGGGCGGCCGACGTGGCGCTGACGACGATCTGCGCGGCGCCCAGGTCGCGGGCTTCCTGCGCGTAGCGCTCGAGCGTCTTGAGCGTCGTCTCCATCGCCTCGGGGTCGAGCCGCTTGCTCTGGTCGACGCCCTTGCCGAGGCGGGTGATCTCCGACCGTTCGCAGACGGCGGTGAAGCGGCCCCGCTCGTCGCGGTCGGCGACGAGGAGCAGCACCGAGTTGGTCCCGATGTCGATCGCGGCGTAGCGGCTCATGGGGGAGGGCACAGGCTACACCGCACCGCCGGGCCTCAAAGCCCGAAGCGCGTCGACCAGCGCGGTCACGTCGCCGGGGCGCACGTGGCGCTGCGCCGACACCCGCACCAGGGTGCGGCCTCCGAAGGGAATGATCGGCACCTGCACGCGGTAGCGATCGAGCAGCTCGTCGCCGAGCTTCGCGGTGTCGCCCCACGGCAGCTCCACCGCGGCCATCGAGGCGATCATCGACGCGGGCGCGGGGGCGGTGACACCCAGCCCGGCGCAGAGCGCGTCACGGGCGGCGAGCGCGTCGGCGCGGTTCTGCGCCATCAGCGCGGGCCACCCGCCGGGCACCAGCGCGCCCATCACCTCGAGCGCCTCGGGCACGCACAGCATCGCCGTCGGGTCGGTCGTGCCGACCCAGTCGAACTCGAGGTGAAAGCGCGAGCGATCGGTGCGCCGCGAGTTGGCGCCGTGGCTGATGACCGTCGGGCGAATCTTCGCGCGCCAGTCTTCGCGCACGTGGAGGAACGCGGCGGCCTTGGGCGTGCACACCCACTTGTGCAGGTTGCCGGTGGTGAAGCTGGCCCCCGTGGCGTCGAGCGCGAGCGGCACCTGGCCGGGCGCGTGGGCGGCGTCGACCAGCACCGGCACGCCGCGCCCCTCGAGTTCCTTCACCAGCCGCGCGACGGGGAACACCAGCGCGGTGGGGCTGGTGATCTGATCGAGCAGCACCAGCTTCGTGCGCGAGGTGACGGCCGACAGCACGCGCTCGACCACCTCGTCGTCGCCGCGGGTGGGGAAGGGCACGTCGGCGACCACGACGCCGGCGCCCGCGCGGTGGGCGGCGTGCCGCAGCACGTTCATGCAGGCGTTGTAGCCATGCGAGGTGGTGAGCAGCTCGTCGCCGGGCGCGAAGGCGAGCGACTGCACCACCGCGTTCACCCCGGTGGTGGCGTTGGCGACGAACACGAGGCCGTCGGGCCGCGCGCCGACGAAGCGGGCGGTGGCCTCGCGGGCGCGATCGAGCAGCGGCTCGAGCTCGCGCACCATGAAGCGCACCGGCTCGCGCTCGAGCTGCGCGCGCAGCTCGGCCTGCCGGGCGAGCACTGCCTTCGGGGTGGCGCCGAAGCTGCCGTGATTCAAGAAGTGAACGGAGTCGTCGAGAGACCAGGCCTCGCGCATCGCCCGGGCACTTGATCACAGCAGCAGATCGAGCGCGAGGTGCGTTTCCTCGAAGCCCAGCGCGCGGAAGAAGCTCAGCGTGGCGTCGTCGGTCTGCTTGAGGCGCACGCGCAGCCGCCGGCAGCCCCCCACGCGCGCGCGCCGGCGCATCTCGATGACCAGCTGCCGCCCCACGCCGCGGTGGCGGAAGTTGGGGTCGGTCACCAGCGCGAGGATCTCCGCGTCGTCGGGCCCGAGCCTGAACACCGCCACGCCGAGCACCTCGTCGCCTTCCTGCGCGACCAGCACCGTGCCCTCGCGCGGCGCGCGCCCGCACAGCGACAACAGCGCTTCGGTCTTCTCATTCACCACTTCGCGCACCGCGGTGCCCTGTCCACGTCGGAACGTCATGCGGTGCTGCAGTGCAACCCGTGCGCACAGCGCCAGAGTGCGCAGCGGCCGTGGCGGGCGCGTAAGCAGGTACGCAGTCGCCCTGACGCGACGTGTCGGTCGCGTTCGCTTGCACACGTGGCAGGCGACACATATTCGCAGCGCAGACGTTGCACTTTGGAGACAGCGAAATGGTCCAGGCGCACAGCCGCATCTACGGCAGCGGATTCGTCACCGGCGAAGTTTGCGTTCGCAACGAAGCCATCACCAGGGTCTGCGACACCACCGACGAGTGGATCCGCGAGCGCTCGGGCATCGAGCAGCGCTACTTCGTGAACGAGGGCACGGCGACCAGCGACCTCGGCGTGGGCGCGGCGAAGAAGGCGCTGGCCGACGCAGGCTGGGACGCGAACGACATCGACTACATCGTCGTCGCCACCATGACGCCCGACTACTACTTCCCGGGCATCGGCAGCGTGATGCAGGCCAAGCTCGGCCTCGGCAACATTCCCACGCTCGACATCCGCCAGCAGTGCTCGGGCTTCGTGTACGGCCTGCAGGTCGCCGACGCGCTGATCCGCGCGGGCGCGGCGAAGAAGCTGCTCTTCGTGGGCGCGGAGATCCACTCGGGCTTCATGCCGTGGAGCAAGCACCAGTGGGACGTGGCGCTGGGCAAGTCGAACGAGCCGGTCAGTCAGGCCGATCGCGACTTCGCCTCGAAGTTCCGCCACCTCACCGTGCTCTTCGGCGACGCGGCCGGCGCGGTCTGCATGGGCCCGACCGACGACCCGAAGCGCGGCGTGCTCGGCTTCGCGTTGCACACCGACGGCAAGGACGTCACCAGCCTGTACGTGCCCTCGGCCGGCTTCGCGTACCGCCCGTACTTCAGCGAAGAGCACGTGCGCGAAGGCCGCTTCGTGCCGGTGATGGAAGGCCGCCAGGTCTTCAAGATGGCCGTCACCAAGATGCCGGAGTCGGTGATGGAGGTGCTGGGCAAGTGCGAGCTCAAGCTCGACGACGTCTCGCTGCTCATTCCGCACCAGGCGAACCTGCGCATCAGCGAGGGCGTGCAGAAGCAGCTCAAGCTCCCCGACTCGAAGATGTACAACAACATCCAGAAGTACGGGAACACGACGGCCGCGACGATTCCCATCGCGTACGACGAGTGCCGCAAGTCGGGTCGCATCAAGCAGGGCGATCTCATCGCCTTCTGCGGGCTGGGCGCCGGGTTCCACTGGGGCGCGGCGCTGATGCGCGAGTAACGTCGGGTTGGTGAGCGCTCCCCGCTGGCAACACGTCACCTCGCGCGACAGCTCGTACGACGAGCTGGTGCCGTTGGCGCAGCACCTCGGCGTCGCGGTGAAGCGGCCCCTGGCGTTCACGGTGCGCGACCCGGCCTCGAACCTCGAGATCGCGGTCGCCCTGGAGATCAACTCCGGCTCGGTCACGGGCGTCACCTTCACCACCCGCGTCGCGGCGCCGCTCACCTCGCACCCCTTCCTCATCGCGCGGCGCGAGACGGCGCTCGACAAGGCCGACAAGAACAGCGGGCTGGTGCACGAGGTGCAGCTCGGTGACGCGGCGTTCGACGCGGCGGTCTTCCTCGACTCCAACGCGCCCGACGAAGAGGTGCACCGCTTCCTCGCCGCGCCCTCGTCACACCGGGTGATCGAGTCGATGCTGCACGCCGGCGCCGATCGCGTGACCTGGAAAGACGGCCTGCTGGTGGCGTCGCTGGGCCGCGCGAAGTCGGGCTCGCTCGACAGCATGGTGCGCGTGTTCGAAGGCGTGGCGCTGCTCTCGAAGAGCGGGCCGGTGCCGCGCGGGCCGGCGAAGGAACGGCGGGGCGGGTGGCTGACGTGGGTGATCGGCCTCGGGCTGCCGGCCTCGATCGGCGCCTTCGTGCTGGCGGTCGAGGCGTTCAGCGTCGGCGAGAAGTTGTGGCTGCTGCTGCCCGCGATGGCGGTGCTCGGCTTCTCAGGGCGGCCCTTCATTCGCGCCGCGGTGTCGGGCGACTCGGGCTCGGGCGGCCGGTCGCGCGTGCTCCTCTTTCTCTACGTGCTGGAGTCGATGTTCGGCGGCAGCGCGGTGGTGATGATGGCCAACGCGATTCCCGACCGGGCGCCGATCATCGAGCGCGAGGGCACGGTGGTCGGTGGCAGCGGCCCCGATGACGACGGCCACTACTCGATCGAGATTCGTTGGGACGACGGGTCGACCAGCAGCCACGGCTTCGACGGGCCGGTCAGCGCGGGCAACCCGATGCTCTCGCGCGTGCACCCCGGCCTGTTCTGGCGCTGGGGCGAGCGCGTCTCGATGAAGTGATCAGTTGCCCCAGTCGGGGGTGTTCACGTCGCCCTTGTCCATCGGCAGCGCGATCTGGTTGTTGCCGTCGAAGGTCATGACGTGCAGCCCGCGCGAGCCGCCGCGCGTCGAGGTGAAGAGAATCAGGCGGCCGTTGGGCGAGAAGACCGGTTCCTCGTTGCCCGCGGCGTCTTGCGTGAGGCGGGTGATCTTCCCGCTGTCGACGTTGACGGTGAAGAGGTCGAACGCGTTGCGCTCGTCGCGCGCGGTGAAGGCGATCAGGTCGCCGCGCGGGCTCCACGAGGGCGTGGTGTTGTAGTTGCCGGCGAAGGTGAGGCGCTTGGGGTTCGAGCCGTCGGCGCCCATCACGTAGATCTGCGGGTTGCCGGCGCGGTTCGACACGAAGGCCAGGCGCTTGCCGTCGGGCGACCACGAGGGGCTGGTGTTCAAGAAGAACTTGGTGTCGGTCACCTTGCTGAGGCCCGAGCCATCGGCGGCGCCGACGTAGATCTCGGCGTTCTCGCCCTCGGAGATGCTGACCGCCAGCCGCTTGCCGTCGGGGCTGAACGCGGCGCCGGTGACCATCGAGCCCTTCGCCACCAGCTGCTGCGGTTCACCCGAGCCGCGCGCGATGAAGAGGAAGGGCTTCTTGCTGCGGTACGAGGTGAAGGCCACGCCGCCACCGGGCGCCAGCGTGGGGAGCACGTTCACGTCACCGTTGGTGATGCGGATGGCGTTCTTGCCATCCCAATCGGCGAGGTAGACGTCGCGACCCGAGGCCGACTTGCGCGTGAAGGCGATGTGCGTCTCGAAGGGGCCCGTCTCGCGCGTGTAGAACTTGTAGACCGCGTTGGCGAGCTTGTGCGCCAGCTGGCGCGGGTTGGACGCCGGCGCCGACTCGCTGACCTTGAGCTCCTCGCGGCCGGCGGCGACGGCGAACAGCCGCAGGTCGCCCTTGAGCGTCGAGCCGTCACCCGAGAGCTGGGTCTTCACCAGCGACTCCGCGCCGATGTCGGTCCACCGGTTGAACTGAATGGTCGACGCGGTGACGCCTTCCTTCGCGTCGGCGAGGAAGCCCTTGCGATCGAGCACCTGGAAGAGGCCGCACGCGGCGAAGTCGTAGCTGAGCGCGGCGTCGAACTCGGCCTGCGCGGCGCGGGCGCCGTCGTCTTGCGCCTGGGGCTGGGCGACCGCCAGCGGCATGGGGCGGAAGTTGGCCCCCGAGATCTCGATCACCGGGCGTTGCGCGAGCGCGACGAACGACGACAGCACCACCACCGACACGATCACACGGGACATGACGCCTTCTTAGCTGGCCAGCGGGTGGCAACGAATCACGGAGTGAAGACGAGCCCGACCCCGCTCTTCTTCAGCGCGTCGCGCAGGTGCTCGGGCGGAGCGGAGAACGGCGCCGCCTTCTTCACCGCCGACACCACCGCGGAATCGAACAGCTCGTTGCCGGACGCCTTGGTGACGTCGACGTCGAGCAGCTCACCGGCGTTGCCGATCTTGATCACCACCTCGGCGCGCAGGCGCCGGCGCTCGGCCTCGTCGATGGTGCTCGACACGTCGTAGTTGCGCTTCACGACGGAGCTGATCAACGCGAAGTACTTCTCGCCTTCCTGCTTGGCGGAATCACCGTTGGGGTCGCCGTCGGCCTGGCCCTCGAGCTCTTCGGGCGGGCGCTGCGTCTTGTTGAACGCGTCGAAGAGGCTCTTCTTGGGCGCCGCCGTTTCCTTCTTCTCGACCTTGGCGTCCTTGCTGGGAATCTTCACCGCGTTGTCGGGAGTGGGCGCGGGCACGGCCACCTCTTCCTTCTTCGGTGGCGGCGGCGGCGGCGGCTCTTCCTTCTTGGGCAACAGCTTCTCGTCGCGCGGCTTGCCCAGGCGCACCAGCGAGGCCTTGATGGGCTTCTGGTCGAGCTCGAGGCGCGGGCCGGCGAAGACCCAGCCGAGCACCAGCCACGCCGCGACCGCCACCACGTGACCGACCACCGACAGCCCCACGAAGAGCGGGAGCGGGGAGGGGCGATCAGCGAGGAGGGAGCCGGGTGCGGTCACTTCTTGTCCTTGGTGTCCTTGGACGTCCGGCCGGCCCCCATCGGGTCCGTGATCATGCCGACGTTGGTGACTCCGGCACGTTGGGCGGCCGCCATGATGTCGACCACCACCCCATAGGGCAGGTCGCGATCGGCGTGGAGGTACATCTCCTTGTCCTGCTGCGCCTTGGCGTTCGCCTTGAGCTTCTCTTCGAACTCGGCGAGCGCGACCTCGGCGTCACCGATGAAGACGCGCTTGTTGACGTCGATCGACACCACCAGCTTCTTGTCGGTCGCTTCGACGGGCGCGGCCTTGGTCTCCGGCAGGTTCACCTTCACGCCCTGCTGAATGAGCGGCGTGGTGACCATGAAGATGATCAGCAGCACCAGCATCACGTCGACCATGGGCGTGACGTTGATCTCGCTGAGCGTCGCGCGGCCACCGCCCTTGTTGGCAGACATGCCCATGGGTCACCTCACTTGAAGAAGTGGCGCTTGACGATGTTGAGGAAGTCGTTCGAGAAGTTCGACATCTCGGTGTCGAAGATCTTGATGCGCGACACGTACGAGTTGAACGCGATCACGGCGGGAATCGCGGCGAACAGGCCCGCGGCGGTGGCCAGGAGCGCGTTGCCGATCGGCGCGGCGACGGTGGCGATGGTGGCGTTGCCCTTCTCGGCGATCTCGTTGAACGCGCCGAGGATGCCCATCACCGTGCCGAACAGGCCGACGAACGGGGCGGTGCTGCCGACGGTGCCGAGGAAGGGCACGTGCGCTTCGAGGGTGGTGATCTCCGCCAGCGCGGCGCGGCTCAACGCACGCTCGACGTTCTCGATGCCGCCCAGGCGCTCGCTCATCGCGCTCTCCTGGCCCTGCTTCTGCTGCGCGAGCTTGCTGAGCTCTTCGTAGCCCGCACGGAACACGCGGCTGAGCGGCGAGCTCTCGAGCTGTTGGCTGGCCTGGTAGATCGCGTCGAGCCGCGACGCCTTCCAGAACGTGTCGAGGAAGGCGACCGATTCGGCCCGGGCCTTGCGCAGCTGCATCGACTTCATGGCGATCAGGCCCCAGCTGTACGCAGAAGCTGCAGCGAGCACGATGAGCACCATGAGCTCGATGCCCGACGCGCTCTTCAGCACGTCGATGTAGTTGATCGAGGCGAGCATCATCCTCTGGCGCGTAACACACTCGATGACCGAGTGCGGCAACAAACAACCTGTGGAATCATGGGGTTGGCGTGCAAGACTGAATACCCCACCGAGCAGGTGCGTCGGTGTCGCCGTTCACGATCAACGTCTCACCAGCTGGCAACGAACGTAAGGAAACCATGAGCGCTCACACTCGATTCCTTTCCTCGATTCTCGCGGTCACCGCGCTGATGTCGGCCTCGGGCTGCATCTGCGTGACCGGCCCGAGCGGCACCAACGGCGACATCAGCTTCACGTGGACCTTGAACGGGCGCAGCTGCGCGATGGCGCAGGACGTGACGCAGGTCGTGGTGCAGATGCCGGGGCAGACGCTCCAGAACAACGGCGTCTACGGCTGCACCAACGGCGGGTCGAACGGCATCAAGCTGCTCAACTTCCGCCCCGGTACGTACAGCTACACGATCGCCGCGCAGAACGCGCAGGGCTCGGCGGTCTTCTCGGCGAGCGGCACGGTGGTGGTGAACGGTGACGTCGCGGTCTCGGTCGACCTGAAGCCCACGGGGAACGCGACCGGCACGGCGTACGTGGCGTGGACGCTGCCGCAGGGCACCACGGTCACGTGCCAGTACCTAGCGGCGGTCGACATCACCATCGACAACGCGACCCAGCCCACCAGCTCGCAGTGCACCACGGGCCTCTACTCGGGCGGCAGCACGCTGCAGGGCGTCGCGTTCAACCTCGCGCCCGGCACGCACACCATTCAGCTCGATGCGCGCGACTCGGCCGGCATCTACTACTACCGAAAGATCTCGAGCTTCACGGTCGAGGCCGCACAGACCTCGCAGCAGATCTTCTCGCTCGACTGGCTGGTGGGCACGGTGCCGATCCGCTTCAACTTCAGCAACGGCATCACGCAGCTGACCTGCGCGCAGGCCGGCGTCTCGATGGTGCACCTCACCTTCCGCGACGCACAGAACACCGACTACACCCAGGACGTGCCTTGCCAGCTGGGCAACATCGATGGCTACACCCCGTACATGTACGCGGGCAGCTACACGGTGTTCGCCTCGGCCGTCGGCACCGCGGGCGCGCAGTACAGCAACTTCCAGACGAACTCCCCCGCGCAGCCGGTGGTCTCGGTGCAGGCGGGCGTCTTCCCGCCGCTGACGCAGAGCTCGACCGCGACGCTGCTGAGTCTCTGAAGCAGCTCGGCGGTTCGAGGTGAAGTCGAATGGGGCGCGGCCAGGTGTCGCGCCCCCTTTTTTTGCCCGCTTCTCTGCGCTGCCGCTGGCGCTCGTGCGTAACGCCGCACGGTACTGCTGTGCGGCGTTCCCACTCGCTGGCGTCAGCTACCAGCTCAGCCGGCGATCTTGCGCCGCGCGGCCTGGACGATCGCGTCGCGCGCGCCGCCCTTGGCGATGGCCTTCAGCTCGTTCATCGGCACCTTGTCGAGGGCACGGAGCGCGAGCGGCACCGGCGTCTTCGGGTTGCGCACCACTGCCGCGCAGACGCCGGGGTTGCTGCCCCACTCGCGGTGCTCGGCGATCATCTTCAGCGCGTCGGGCGAGAGCTGCGGCAGCTTCGCCGCGGCCTGCACCTCGTCGAGGCCGATGCGCGGGTTCTTGAGCACGTAGATGTGCAGCGTCTTGTTGACGTCGCGGAAGAGGGCGGTGCGCTCGTCGCGCGTGCCGCTCAGCGCGAGCTGCATCTTCTCGGTGACGTTCATCTTCTTGAGGCGCTCCGAGAGCGGGCCGGGCGGGCCCTTCTCTTCTTCCTCTTCGGCCAGCACTTCGCCGGTGAGCTCGCCGCGCGAGAGTCCCTCGAGCTCGGGCGGCACGCCGTTGAACATCACCGCCACGCCCACGCCGGGGATCACCGCCGCCAGCCGCGCGGCGACCTGCACCGACGCCCCGCCCGCGATGGAGACGGTCAACGTGACGTCGGCCCCCGCTGGCGCGCCGCTCGCTTCCGCGCCGCGCACCAGCAGGCCGCCCTTGGCGATCTCCGCGGTGAAGCTGGCCACGAAGGCCTCGTGCGAGTCGAAGGAAGCCGTGAGCGCGACCGCCATGCGGCGGAGGTTAGCCCTGCGGTGGCCCGCCGTGTGCTACGGACGACCTGATGCGGCTCCAGAGACACGGCGCGATCGGCGTCTTCGACTCGGGCGTGGGCGGGCTCACCGTCCTCAAGGCGCTGATGGAGCGCCTGCCCCTCGAGTCCACCGTCTACCTCGGCGACACGGCGCGCGTGCCGTACGGCACCAAGTCGGGCGAGGTGGTGACGCGCTATTCGATCGCCAACGCCGAGGCGCTGCTCGAGTACGACATCAAGGCGCTCGTCGTGGCGTGCAACACCGCGTCGGCCGTCGCGCTGCCGGCGCTCGAGGCGAAGCTGCCGATTCCCGTCATCGGGGTGATCGAGCCGGGCGCGCGCGCGGCGATCGAGGCGACGAAGAGCGGCCACGTGGCGGTCATCGGCACGCCGGGCACCATCGCCTCGGGCGCGTACCAGGCGGCGTTGACGCGCGCGAAGCCCGGGCTCGACGTGCACACCCGCGCGTGCCCGCTCTTCGTGCCGCTCGCCGAAGAAGGGTGGACCGAGGGAGAGGTGCCGCGGCTCGTCGCCGAGCGCTACCTGGGCGAGGGCCTGCTCAGCGGCGACGTCGACACGCTGGTGCTGGGCTGCACGCACTACCCGTTGCTCGCGCCCGTCATCCAGCAGGTGGTCGGCCCGAAGGTGACGCTGGTCGACTCGGCGAAGGCGACGGCGGAGAAGTTGGCCGTGGTGTTGCGCGAGCGCGAGCTGTCACGGTTGGAGCGCGGTCCCGTCGAGCGCCACTACCTCGTCACCGACACGCCGAACCGGTTCCTCGAGGTGGGCGCGCGGTTCCTCGGGCGTCCGCTCTCGGGCGCGCGGCAGATTGACCTGCACGTGAAGTGAGTCTCTCCTCTCCTCCTCGGGAGGAGAGGGAGACCTTGGGTCAGCTCGCCTGGCGCTGCGGCTTCGCCGGCTGCTCGCCGAGCGGCGCGATCTGCAGCGCAGCCTCGAGGCCGATGTCGTCCTTGCGCGGAATCGCACCGGTCACCGCGGTCACCATGCGCTCGAGGCCCCGGTAGAAGCCGATCTTCGTCATCGGCCAATTCAGCCAGCCCGTCGTGATCGAGTAGTACTTGTCGTACGGCGCGGTGTGGTGAACCTGGTGGTGGTCGGCCGGCAGGATCAGGTGCCACTTCTGCAGGAACTTGAGCCAGCCCGGCGTGTCCTTCTCGTCGAGGTGCGACCACTTGTGAATCTGGTTGGTCATCATCACCCAGAAGATCATCGAGCCGATGCTGACCAGCGAGAACAGGCCCGCGCCGACCCAGCCCTCGATGTCGAGCGGAATGAAGAGCGCCATCGCCGCGACCGGCACCGCGATCATGCAGTTGGCGCCGTTGGTCTCGATGTAGTCGTGGCGGGTGATGGCCTTCTCGTCGACGTGGTGCTCACGGAACGGGCGAATGAGCGACTTGCCGAGAATGGGCATGTCGGTCGAGCCCCACGTGTCGGCCAGCCAGTGCACGAAGCCCGACACGAAGTCGGCCATCACGAAGCCGGTCATGACCGCGGCCGCGATGGCGAAGGGGTAGGTCTTCGCGAAGGGCGCGACCTTCCAGACGATGGCGAACGTGAGCGCCCAGAAGGTGAGGATCGAGAGGATCTCGACCATGCGGAAGCTCTTCGAGTAGCCCGCCGCGAGTTCCTTCGCGTCCTGCTGCTTGATCTCCGCCATCGTTCGCCTCCGTCGCGCCCCCGGGCACTCGAGGGCGGTACGAATGGCACGATGCCGCCGGTTTGTCACCCCACGGTCAGTACTTCTCGTAATCCGACTTCTTCTTCGACTTCACGACCGGGTTGGACAGCTTGCCGTCTTTGAAGAGTTCGACGCGGCTGGACGCGGGCGACATCAGGCCCTTCGCCATGCCGACGAGCGGCTTGGAGTCAGGCGGGTGGTAGACGAGCCGCATCTGCTTGCCCGCGGGCTGGTTGCCCATGTTGGCGTCGATGAGCAGGTACACCGAGGTGTCGCTCGCCAGCACGCGCTCGTTGTCGTTGATGGGGTCGAGCTCGGCCAGCGTGTGCCCGTCTTCGACGCTCGTCGCGTCTTCCGCGTACTGGGCGACCTTCACCTTGAGCACCGCCACCGTGACGCCTTCCTTGAGCGCCTTGCCTCCCTGGATGGTGACGGCCAGGTCGGCGCCGGTCTCGGGGGCCTTGGGGTCCGACAGCTTGAGGCCGGTGGTCTTGTTGTTGTCGGTGTCGAGGAAGAGCGTCGCGTTGGCGCAGCGCGTGTGGCAGTCCTCGCCCCAGGGCGCCTTGTTGAACTCGATCTTGAAGGCGTAGTCGGTGCCCTGGGGGCTGACGACGGCGGTGGTGATGACCGGGCGATCTTCTTCGGTCGGGGGCGGCGCCTTGTAGGAAATGGTCGGCTTCTCGGCCGCGGCGGTGCTGGCGACGAGGGCGAGGCAGGAAGCGAGGAGGTGGCGCGAAGTCATGGCGGTCACGAAATCAGAGACGGTGTGGGTGCGCCAGTTGCCCGTGGGCCCCATGAAGAACTGGGCCTACCTCGTGGGTGCACTGGACGGGCGCGAGTGCTTCGTCATCGACCCCGCGTGGGACGTGCCGGCGATTCTCAAAGCGGCGGAGGAGAGCGCGCGCACCGTGGTCGCGGCCGTCGTCACGCACCACCACCACGATCACGTCAACGGGCTCGAGCCGTTGCTCGAGGCCTGCGACGTGCCGATCTACGCGCAGCAGCGTGAGCTCGAGTTCGCGCCGGATGTGTTCTCGGGGTTCGGCAAGGCGGTGCGTGGCGTGAAGCCGTCGGAGACGCTCGAGCTCGCGGGGGCGCGCGTGACGTGCCTCCACACGCCGGGGCACACGCCGGGCTCGCACTGCCTGTCGTGCGGTGACGTGGTCTTCACTGGCGACACGCTCTTCGTGAACGCCTGCGGGCGCTGCGACTTCGAGGGGAGCGACGTGCACCAGCTGCATCACTCGCTCTTCGACGTGCTCGGCGCGCTGAATTCACGCACCCTCGTCTTCCCGGGCCACCACTACGGCGACGTCGAGGTGTCGAGCATCGGCCGCGAGAAAGAACGCAACCCGTACTACCAACACCGCACGTTCGAGGCGTTCGCCCGCCACCGCCTCCCGTCGAGGTACGCATGAGCCTGTCTGCCGAGGAGAAGTCGCTGGTCGACGCCATTCTCGCTGCGCCCGACGACGACGGGCCGCGCCAGGTCTACGCCGACTGGCTGACGGGCAAGGGCGACGCGCGCGGGGAATTCATCACCCTGCAGTGCCGGCTCGCCGCTTCGAAGGACGACGAGGCGCGCCGCAAGCTGCGCATCGCCGAGAACAAGCTGCTCAAGGCGCACGCCGCCGAGTGGAGCCGCGAACTGCAGGGAGTTGCGCGGAGCCTGATTCCGCACCGGCCCGCCAAGGTCGAGTTCCACCGCGGGCTGCTCGAGGAGGTCGACCTGCCGCTCGACCAACTCGGCGAGCTCGATCCCCTCTTCGAGGCTGCTCCGTTTCTGCGGCGGCTGCGCGTCGACTCGCCCGCGGTGGTGGGAGATCCACTGCCGCCGCCGTCGCTCGAGGGCCGGCTCGCCTCGCCACACCTCGCGCGCGTGATGTCGCTCGATCTGCGGCTCGCCGCCGCCGGTGACGCCGCCGCGCTCGAGCTCGCCGCGTGCCCGTACCTGAAGAACCTGCGCGTGCTGCACTTGCTCGCGTCGGCGTGGCCGGTGCCGGGGTACCTCGTCTTCTCGGGTCCTCCCGATTCGCACCTGCTCACGGCGGCGGGCGCGAAGGCGCTCGCGTCGTCGCCGCACCTGCGTGGCCTGCGCGAGCTCAACCTCGGCGGCAACGCGCTCGGGCCCCCGGGCGTGGAGGCGATCGTCGGCGCCGACTGGAAGCTCGAGTCGCTCGATCTGTCCGGCAACCAGCTCGATGACGCCGCGCTGCAGGCCATCGCCAGCTCGACGCACCTCGGGCACCTCACCACGCTGCGACTCGGGGGCGGCGCGTTCGGTCCCGTGGGGCTGCGCGCGTTGGCTGGCGCCGCGAAGGCGTTGCCCGCGCTCACCTCGCTCGCGTTCGACGGCTCGCAGCTCGGCGCGAAGGGCCTCGAGGCGTTCCTCGGCGCGCTCACGTTGCCGAAGCTCACCGCGCTCGGGCTGACCAACACCCAGCAGGGCGACGACGGCGCGAAGGTCATCGCGAAGTCGAAGGCCGTGCT
Source organism: Myxococcaceae bacterium (assembly GCA_046351675.1). Lineage (GTDB taxonomy): Bacteria > Myxococcota > Myxococcia > Myxococcales > Myxococcaceae > Archangium_A. The sequence goes on along the minus strand of JAXLYB010000001.1, from coordinate 612,582 downwards.
GCAGCTGACCGACCTCGAGCTCGGCGACAACCGCGTCACCCAGGACGGCGTGTTCGCGCTGTGCGACTCGCCGCACGTCAGCTCGCTCGAGCGCCTCAAGCTCAACGACGCGTGGCTGTGGAAGAAGGCGGTCACCGAGAAGCTGCTCGCGTCGCAGTCGCTGGCCCGCTGCCGCGTCTACGTGAAGGGTTCGCTGCTCGGGCGCTCTGAGAAACCGGAGAAGGCCGAGAAGCCCGCGAAGAAGGCCGCTGCGAAGAAGCCCGCGGCCGCGAAGAAGCCGGCGAAGAAGAAGTAATTCGCTTTCACAGATCGCGCGGAATTCGACGCGCGCCGCCCGGGCGATGACGAGAGGTGAAGACTCGTCTGCTCGCTGCTGCGTGTTTCTTGCTCGGTGAGGCGTGCGGTGTGAACGCCAGTGAACACTTCGAGGACGAGACGCTCGGCGACGACGTGGCCACGGTGGAGCAGGGCCTCGCCGACTGCAGCGAGCGGCAGGACACGGGTTACCGCAGCGGCAACGCGTTCCCCATCACGGTGGTCACGGTCGACGGCAAGCCGGTCGAGAAGGACACCGCCAACGCCTACTCGGTGATGCAGGCAGCGGCCGCGGCTGACGGCGTGTCGATGTTCATCAACAGTGGCTTCCGCACCATGGCCGAGCAGCAGTACCTCTACGCCTGCTACGTGAACTGCAACTGCAACAGCTGCAACCTCGCGGCGCAGCCCGGCTACAGCAACCACCAGAGCGGCAGCGCGCTCGATCTCAACACGGCGAACGGCGCGGTCTTCAACTGGCTCAACGCGCACGGCGCGGCGTACGGGTTTCGGCGCACGGTGCCGAGCGAGCCCTGGCACTGGGAATATTTCGGCGGTGGTCCCGGCGGGGGGCCGTGCAGCGCGCCTCCGCCGCCGCCTCCGTGCGATCGCACCGCGGGCGCCTTCACCTTCTCGTGCGACGGCGTGCAGCCCGGGCAGGTGTGCGTGAACGTCGACGAGCCGGCCGACCCCGACACGTGGGGCGACAACTTCGTGTGCACCGCGAGCGACTTCGGCTTCCGCTGGTCGTTCACCGGGCCGATCGCCGGCATGGACTGCACCGCCACGCCCGAGGGCGCCGAGAGCAACCCCGCCATCTGGGCCGACAACTTCTTCTGCGCTCCGCCGCAGTCGCCGTGGAAGTTCAGCTGGTCGAGCGCGGGCCCCATCGCGGGCCGCACCTGCGTGGGCTTCAACGAGCCGACCGACCCGCACACGTGGAACGACAACTTCCTCTGCTCCGAGCCGGTGACGCACTTCGAGAACGCGGGCTGGGCCTTCAGCATGGCCGGCTCGCTCGGGGCGACCTGCGTGAACGTCGACGAGCCGTCTGATCCCGACACGTGGTCAGACAACTTCTTCTGCAGCCCCACGCCGCTCGGCATGAAGTGGTCGTTCGCGGGCCCCATCGCCGGCATGCGCTGCGAGAACGTCGCGGAAGGCGCCGAGGCGCTCGCCTCGATGTGGGCCGACAACTTTCTCTGCGTGCCCGAGAGCTCGCCGGTGCACCTGCACTGGAGCAGCGCCGGGCCGATCGCCGGCCTGCCGTGCGTACGCTGGTTCGAGCACGTCGAAGATCCGCGCAACACGTGGGCCGACAACTGGATGTGCGTCGAGCTGCGGTCGACCGAGATCGTCATCGCCGCCGCGCCGCTCAGCGTCGACGCGACGTACGCGCCCGCAAGCCAGGCGTCGGCGCGCGCAAGTCTTGCGTCTGGTGGAACGCCCGAAGATCAGCAGGCTGTGCACGGCGGGTGCTCGGCCGCGCCGGTGCTCGCGCCGTTGATCGCGTTGTGGCTCACCCTGCGCAGACGGCGGGCGTAGGCTTCGCGGGCCATGTTCGACACCGCGTCCATCGCCCACGAGATCGACAAGAAGCAGTGGAAGAAGGAAGAGCCGAAGCTGCGCCAGGCGCTGCTCGCCGCGCAGATGGAGCTCTTGCAGCACAAGAAGTTCCCGGTGCTCATCTTGATCGGCGGCGTCGAAGGCGCCGGCAAGGGCGAGACGGTCAACCTGCTCAACGAGTGGATGGACCCTCGCCACGTCGTCACGCACGCCTTCGACTCGCCCGACAGCGAAGAGCTCGAGCGGCCGTACATGTTCCGCTTCTGGCAGCGGCTGCCGGCGAAGGGCCGCATCGGCATCTTCTTCGGCGCGTGGCACAGCCAGCCGATTCTCGAGCGCGCGCTCAAGCACAGCTCGTGGGCCGACATGGACCAGCGCATCGCCGAGGTGCAGCGCTTCGAGCAGATGCTCGCCGACGAGGGCGTGCTGTTGCTCAAGTTCTGGTTCCACCTGACGAAGAAGCAGCAGCGCAAGCGGCTCCAGTCGCTGGCCGACAAGAAGTCGACGCGTTGGCGCGTGGGTGAGAACGAGTGGGCGTTCTTCAAGAAGTACGACGCGTTCAACAAGGCGTCGGAACACTTCGTGCGCGCCACCTCGACCGCGCAGGCGCCGTGGTTCGTGGTGAACGGCGTCGACCCGGCCTACCGCTCGCTCACGGTGGGCAAGCAGATCCTCGCGGCGCTGCGCGAGCGGCTCGATCACAAGGAAAAGACGAGCCCTCCGGAGACGCCGCCGCTGCTCGAGAGCATCGATGGCCGCAACGTCATCAAGGCGATGAAGCTCGACCAGTCGATGTCGAAGGACGAGTTCGAGAAGCAGCTCGACAAGTGGCAGGGGCGGCTCAACCTCCTGTCGCGCGACGAGAAGTACAAGAAGCTGTCGGTGGTCGCGGTCTTCGAGGGCAACGACGCGGCGGGGAAGGGCGGCGCGATTCGTCGCATCACCGGCGCGCTCGACGCCCGCTTCATTCGCCCCATTCCCATCGCCGCGCCCACCGAGGAAGAGCGGGCCCAGCCGTACCTGTGGCGCTTCTGGCGTCACCTGCCGCGGCGCGGACGCATCGCGATCTTCGATCGCAGCTGGTACGGCCGCGTGCTCGTCGAGCGCGTCGAGGGCTTCTGCAGCGAGGCCGCGTGGATGAGGGCGTACGGCGAGCTCAACGACTTCGAGCAGGAGCTGGTGAACGCCAACGTGGTGCTCGTGAAGTACTGGCTGGCCATCAGCAAGGAAGAGCAGCTCGCGCGCTTCAAGGAACGCGAGCGCGTCGAGCACAAGCGCTTCAAGATCACCGAGGAAGACTGGCGCAACCGCAAGAAGTGGGACGCCTACGAGCGCGCGGTGTGCGACATGATCGATCGCACCAGCACCGAGACCGCGCCGTGGACGCTCGTCGAGGCGAACAACAAGTACTTCGCCCGCATCAAGGTGCTCAAGACGCTGGTGAAGGCGATCGAAGCGGGCCTCGACCGCGTCTGAAAATCACAGCAGCTTCTTGAACTCGTCCTCGGTGAGGATCTTCACGCCGAGCTCCTTCGCCTTGCTCAGCTTGGAGCCCGCCTCTTCGCCGGCGACGAGGAAGTCGGTCTTCTTCGACACGCTGCCCGACACCTTGCCGCCGCGGCGCTCGATCTCTTCCTTCGCCTGGTCGCGCCCCATCGACGCGAGCGTGCCGGTGAGCACCACCGTCTTGCCCGCGAACGCGCCGCCCGCCTTCACCTCTTCGGGGGCCTCGGGCTTCACGCCGGCCGCGAGCAGCTGCTCGACCACCGCGCGGTTCTCGGCCTCGGCGAAGTGCCCGGCGATGACCTTCGCCATCTCGGGCCCGATGTCCTTCACCGCGAGCAGGTCGTCTTCCTTCGCGGTCATCAGCTTCTTCACGTCGCGGAAGTGGTCGGCCAGCGTCTTGCCGGTGGTCTCGCCCACCTCGGGAATGCCGAGCGCGTAGATGAAGCGGCGCAGCGTGGTCTTCTTGCTCGCCTGGATCGCGTCGACCAGGTTCTGCGCGCTCTTCTCGCCCATGCGCTCGAGGCCGGTGAGCTGCTTGACGGTCAGCGAGTAGAGGTCGGCGACGGTCTTCACCAGCTTCGCGTCGAACAGCGCCTCACACACCTTGTCGCCCAGGCCGTCGATGTCCATCGCGGTGCGGGTGGCGAAGTGGCGCAGCCGGCCCTGCAGCTTGGCGGGGCAGGTCTTGCCGGTGCAGCGCAAGATGACGCCGTCTTCTTCCTTCGCGACCTTCGAGCCGCACACCGGGCACGCGGTGGGGAACTTGAATTCCTTTTCCTTGCCGGTGCGCTTGGCGGTGATGGTCTTGACGATCTCGGGGATCACGTCGCCCGCGCGGCGCACGAAGACCCAGTCGCCCTCGCGCACGTCCTTGCGGCGGAGCTCCTGCTCGTTGTGCAGCGTCACGCGCGCCACCGTCACGCCGCCCACGAACACGGGGTGCAGCTCGGCGACCGGCGTGATGGCGCCGGTGCGGCCCACCTGCACGACGATCTCGCGCACCTGCGCCTCGACTTCCTCGGGCGGGAACTTGAAGGCGATCGCCCAGCGCGGCGTCTTCGAGACCTGGCCCAGGCGCGCGCGCGCGTCGGTGCCGTCGACCTTCACCACCAGGCCGTCGATCTCGTAGGGCAGCTCGTGGCGCTCGCCGAGCAGCGCGGCGTAGGCCTTCATCACCTCGGCCTTGCCCTTCGCCACCGTGCGGCGCGGGTTGACCGGCAGGCCGATCTTCTCGAACCACTCGAGCTTCTTGGCGTGCGACTCGAAGGTCTTCCCTTCGACGACGCCGGTCTCGTACAGGTAGATCGACAGCGGGCGCGACGCGGTGATCTTCGAGTCGAGCTGGCGCAGCGAGCCGGCCGCGGAGTTGCGCGGGTTCACGAAGGGCTCCTCGCCCGCCTTCGTGAGCTTCTCGTTCATGCGCTTGAAGTCGGCCTTGCGAATGAACACCTCGCCGCGCACCTCGAGCAGCGCCGGCAGGTCCTTCCCCTCGAGCTTGAGCGGGAGGTTCTTGATGGTCTTGAGGTTCTCGGTGACGTCTTCGCCGATGGTGCCGTCGCCGCGCGTGCTGCCCTGCACGAAGACGCCCTTCTCGTAGACGAGCTCGATGGCCAGCCCGTCCATCTTCGGCTCGCAGGTGTAGGTGACGGTCTCGGCCGAGAGGCCCTTCTTCACGCGATCGTCGAACTCGCCGAACTCGGCTTCGTCGAACACGTTGGCCAGCGAGAGCATCTGCTGGCGGTGCGTGACCTTCTCGAACTTGTCGAGCACCGCGCCGCCGACGCGCTGGGTGGGCGAGTCCTTGGTGACCAGCTCGGGGTGCTCGGCCTCGAGGGCGAGCAGCTCCTTCATCAGCTTGTCGTAGCTGGCGTCGGAGATCTCCGGCGCGTCGAGCGTGTAGTACCGGTGGTTGTGGTACGCGATTTCGGCGCGCAGCTTCTTCACTCTCTCCGCGGGTGAGCTCACGGAGAGACGATCAACTTCACTTCAGGCAGTTGCGGAAGCGAGAACTGCTGCCCGCTTACATGCCGCCGTCGCGGTAGCACGGCGAGGTGCCACCGTCGGCCGGCACGCCGCAGCCGCTCACCGTGAACTCCTTGGTCGGGAAGTTCTGGGCGTTCGAGCTGACGGTGATCTTGCCGTTGTAGAGCTTGGCCTCGGTGGGCGTGAAGATGACGCGAATGAAGAAGTACTTGTTGCCCTTCACCGCCGCGGGGAGCGTCGCCGGCTCGGTGGTGATCGCGAAGGCCGAGTCGCCGCTGTAGTTCGCGCTGGAGATCGTCAGGTCGGCGATGCCGCCGTTGCGAATCTGGAACGAGTCTTGCGGAGCGGTGCCGATGATGGTGCCGCTGCCGAATTCCCGGGCGAACCCGAAGCTGTCACGATCCGTGCAGAGCTGCGCCGCGTCGGTGAGGGTTTCGCCGTCACAGGCCACAGGCGGCTTCCCACACGCGGCGAAACCCGAAAGAATCGCGATGGTGGTCAGGCCGACGAGCAGTCGCTTCATGATGATGTTCCTCACGTTGGTGGGTTGAACCAGCAATGAACTTCGGCAAAACGAAACTACTTCATTGGATCGCGCCCGTCGCACTTCTGGCGCTGACTTCGGGGTGTGGCGGCATTCGCGAGCAGTTCGTCGGCACGCGCATCGCCGACGACTGCGGCGGTGAATGGAACGTCTGCTCCACCACCGTGGGGTGTTTCATCGGCGACCGCAGCTACGTCGAGGGCCGCTTCCCGGGCAAGCAATCGGTCGGCATCCAGCTCTTCGAGCCCTCGGAGGTGACGGTGGGGCTGTACCTCTTCGAGAGCGCCGGCGCCGGCGAGATGACCGTCTTCAACTTCTTCGAGACCAGCTGCGCGTCGCGCATTCGCACCGAGGTCACCGGCCGCACGCTGCAGGGCGAGTCCGAGAAGATCGGCTGGGTGCAGCGCAAGGCCGAGCTGTCGGGCGTGGGCGACCACCTGATCGAGGTCGAGAGCGACGCGCGCACGCGCTACCTGCTCAAGATCGACGTGTTGCCGCTGCGCCTGCGCGACGTGCAGTGACGCGTGCAGTGACACTCAGCGCCCTTCCTTCTTGAGGCGCTCGATCATCTTCGAGGCCACGCGGAACGAGTTGGCCGCGATGGTGAGCGTCAGCGGCACCGCGCCGCTGGTGGGCAGGAAGCTGCCGTCGACCACGTAGAGGTTCTTCACCGCGTGCGCGCGGCAGTCGGGGTCGAGCACGCTGGTCTTCGGGTCCTTGCCGAAGCGGCAGGTGCCGCCCTGCAGAATGGTGGTCTCGCCCGCGGTGCCGACGCGGTCGACGCGATCGGGCTTGAGCGCCTGGAGCACCTCTTCGCCGCGTTCCACGAGGAACTTCGTCATCGTGAAGTCGAGTTCGTGCCGCTTGATGGTGATGGCCGCGACCGGCAAGCCGAACTTGTCCTTCACGTTCGGGTCGACGCCCACGTACGTCGCGTCGTTGCTCAAGAACTCGCCGTAGATCTCGAACTCGAGAATGCGGCTGTCCTTGTACTCGCGCAGCTTGTCCTTGAGCGCCTTGCCGAACACGCCGCGCTCGCCCTTCTTGGCGAGGCCCACCGCCGCGAAGATCGGGTTGGGGTGCGCCCACATGAAGCCCAGCGTGCCGCCCTTGCGGAAGCCGAAGCGGTCATCGGGCATCAGGTAGAAGTCCTGCACCGAGCGGTTGATGAAGGGCGCGTTCGACGTCAGCCACGGCAGCTCGGTGCCGCGCTTGGCGACCGAGAACGTCGCCTTCGACTGGCCGAAGCTCGAGAAGATCAGGTTCTTGCCGACCAGCCCGTTGTCGTTGGCGAGCCCGTTGGGGAACTTCGAGCTCTTCGAGTTGAGCAGGAGCCGCGCGCTCTCCACCGCGGTGCACGACGACACGATGATCTTCGCCGGCTGTTCCTGCGTCGCGCCGTCGGCGTCGAGGTACACCACGCTCTTCGCGTTGCCCTTCGCGTCGAGGGTGATCTCGGTGGCCATGCACTTCGGCCGCACCTCGACCTTGCCGGTGGCGACCGCGGCGGGAATGAGTGACGCGGCGGTGCTCGCCTTGGCGCCGTGCTCGCAGCCGTAGCTGCCGCACAGGGTGCAGTACACGCACGCGTCGCGGCCCTGGTACGGCCGGCTCAAGATGCCGCGCGCGGTGGGAATGCTGTGCCAGCCGAGCGACTTCGCCGCCTTGTCGATCTCGTCACCGACCGGGTGCGAGGCGAGCGGCGGGAGCGGGTAGTTGCCCTTGCGCGGCTCGAGGAACGGGTGGGGCACCGCGTTGCCGCTGACGCCCAGCTCGGCCTCGGCCTTGTCGTAGAACGGCGCGAGGTCCTGGTAGGTGATGGGCCAGTCGACGACGTTGCTGCCCTTCGGCGCGCCGCCGAGCTCGGTCTTGAGGCGGAAGTCCATCGGCTTGAGCCGGTAGAAGTACCCGCTCATGTGCACCGTGCCGCCGCCCACGCAGTTCGCGGTCCACGCTTCGTTGGTGCGCGAGTACGGCTGATCGGCGCCCGCGCGCCAGAGGTGCGGCTCGTCCCACGGGAGCGGCATGAAGAAGTTGCGCCGCGAGTTGAGGATCTCGTCGTGCACGAAGTCGCTGGTCTGGTACCAGGCGCCCTTCTCGAGCACGACCACCTTGAAGCCCGCGCGGCCCAGCTCGAGCGCGAGTGGTGCGCCGCCCGCGCCCGACCCGATGATGCAGACGTCGACTTGCTCGTTGGTCGCCACTCAGCAGCCCTTCCCGCCACCGCAGATCAATTGGTGCAGCTTCGCGCTGCCGTCGTAGGGCGGCTTCGGGTCGCCCTTCACGTTGCGGCCCACGAGCTCGAAGCCGACCGTCTTCCAGCCCACCTCGCCCTTGTTGCCGCCGTAGCTCGGGTCGCCGAGGAACCCTTCCATCGTGAGCACGATGAGGATCTCGTACCAGCGCGCCTCGCCGCTCTTCTCGGGGGAGTTCTTGAAGAGGGTGATCAGCTCGTCCTGCTGCTCGCCGGTGCACTGCGGGAACGGCTTCTGGAACATGCGCTGCGCGCGGCGATCGATCGCGGCGAGGCCCGGCACGAAGTTCTGTTTCGTCTGCTGCATCGCCTCGGTCTGCAGCATCTTGTCGATGTACTCGGGCACGCCCGCCTCGACGCCGCCGGCGTCTTGATCTTTGGGGAGCACGCGATCGACGGCCGCGACCAGCGTCGCCCACTCGGGGTCGGTGAAGGTCTTGTGCGACACGGTGAGCACCTGCGGTTTCACCGCGGGCGGAGGCACCGGGTCGGGCTTCTTCTCTTCCTTGCAGCCCTCGAAGAGCACCACGCCGCCGCCCATGAAGGTCAGCGTCTTGATGATCACCCGGCGGGGAACGTCGCCGCCCTGCTCGTCGTCGCTCATGCGCGGCGGAGTGTCGGCCCGAGATCTCCCCCGTGCAAGGGGCACGTTCTCCTCACAGCGGGGTGGGGAGTTCCCCACACCAGTGGTGCATCGACGCTCCGCTCCGCCGACGGCGATGTCGTGTGGACCCACGTCCACAGTCGACGCTGACGGTCGTTTGGCTACGATGCGCCCCATGCGATTCCACGTGCTCGTCTCGGCGGCGTTTCTGTCGCTCACCCTCGCGCTGCTGGGCTGCCCGATGCCCCCCAACCCCGACGGCGGAACGGGCGGCGGGCGCGGTGGCGGCAACGGTGGTGGCGGCGGCACGCTGACGAAGTTCGACGTCTCGGTGCTCGACGCGAACGCGAAGGACGCGACCTACCTGGCGATCGCGGTCGACGGCGCGCAGCAGCGCGTCGGCGTGGTGTACCTGACGCCCGCGGGCACCACGACGATGGCGGGTCACCCCGACTACCAAATCAAGTACCTCGAGTGGAAAGCGGGCTCGATCGTCGTGCCGCCCGAGAACGTGCGCGGCGTGGTGCAGAACTTCATCGGCCTGGCGATCGCGTTCGACCCGACCAACGGCCAGCCGGTCGTGAGCTACCTCGGTGGGCCCGACGGCTTCGTGATGGGCATGTCGATCTTCTGGTTCCAGAGCGACGCGGTGATCGCCCGCCGCGGCGCCAACGGCACGTGGACGGAGACGACCATCGCCACCGACGGCAACCAGGTCATGTGCGGCAACCGCGTCAGCGACATCGGCTTCCTCGTCGGGCTGTGGCCGGCGCTCACCTTCGACTCGACCGGCAAGCTCTACGTGGGCTATCGCGACGGTCACAACGGCCAGTTCCCGTTGCAGGACTGGGCGGGCACCGACGTCGAGGTGTGGGAAGGCGCGCCTCCCGGCACCGGCGTGTGCGTGGCCGAGGGCGGCAACAACAAGAACGCGTACGGCGGTCACCTGCGCATGGTGCTCGGCGCGAACAACCAGCCGGCGATCATCCACGACCAGATGTTCGGCGACTCCGACGTGAACGGGCAGAACGTGGTCTTCCAGCAGCGCACGCCGGCCGGCACGTGGACGCAGCCCGGCGGCTCGCTGCTCGTGATCTCCAACACGCAGAGCGGCGCGTCGCTCGCGTACGACGCGACCGAGGGCTACGGCATCGCGGTGCTCGATCGCCAGACGAACCAGCTCGGCTACATCCATTCCGCGACGGGCGCGAGCTGGAGCGGCGTCGACCCGGTCTTCGGCTCGGGCGCGGGCGGTTGGTACCCGTCGCTGGCGATGGACCCGGTGTTCCACGAGCCGGCGATCGCCTTCTACATCTGCAGCGCGCGCAGCTCGGTGACCGAGACGGGCTGCAACATCAACGAAGACGAGCTCAAGGTGATCCAGCGCGTGGCGGGCACGTGGCGTGAAGATCTCGTCGACTCCGAGGGTGGCTACCTGCCGCAGCTCGGCTTCTTCCCGGACAACATGCGCTCGCGGCGCGTGGTGGTGTACCGCACGCCTCCGGCGATCGACCCCGCGACTGGCCTCACGCGCACCGACGTCGGCCAGCTGAAGATCGCGGTGGAGCGATGAGGAAGCTCCTCGCAGCGCTCGTCGCGTCGCTGCTGGTCTCGTGTGGCGTCGACAACGGGCTGGGCGGGTCGATGGGCGAGGTGTTCCCGCTCGACGTGTCGGGCGTCGACATTCACAAGAACGACGAGACGCTGCAGATCACCTACCTGCTCAACCGCGGCGTGTTTCTCGACGTGGTCGCGCGCGTCTCGGTCTCGCTCGCCACCGACGGCATGGAAGACGACGGCGGCATCAAGCACATCGTGCTCAAGCCGGGCACGCGCATCTCGCTCGGCGCCGACGGCGGCATGCTCGCGCCCGATGGCACGCTGCGCACCTGGGTGACCCACGCGCCGGGCGGTGAGCCGACGCGCAACATGCCCAACGTGAAGCGCGGCGATCTCATCATCACCACCGGCGGCAACATCGGCGAGTTCACCAAGGGCAACTTCTCGATGCTCTTCGAAGACACCGGCGGCGATCTCGGCTTTGGGCGCACGCTCACGGGAACGTTCTCGGCGACCGTGCTCGATGGTGGCTTCGAGCCGTTCGTGCCCGACGCGGGGCCCTGAGCTCGCGGAGGGGTCAGTCCTTCTCGAGGAACACGCGCAGGTTGGTCGACGTGCCGGGAATGACGGTCGACCACCGCTCCACCGGCTTGTAGCCCTCGAGCTCGATGCGAATGCGGTGCGGTCCCGCGCCGAGCGTGAGCGTGGTCGGTGAGCGTCCGCCCTTCTTCCCATCGACGATGAGGTCGGCTTCGGCGGCCTTGCCCTTCGCGGTCACCACCACGCGCAGTTGACCGGTCGTCGGGTTGGGGCCCGTGCCGAGCGCAGGGTTGTCACCGGTCTTCTCATCACTCGCCGCGGCGGCCGCGTTGGTCGGCAGCTCGCTCCCCGGGGCGCCGACGTAGGTGCGCTCGTCGGCGGGTGGAGGCGCCTGGACCTGGGCGCGGATCTTCTGCGGCGGCGGTTCCTCGGCCGGCGGCGGCGCGCTCGCGAGCCCCGGCACGTTGGCGCGGATCTTCGGCTTCTCATCGAAACGGAAGATGACGGTCTTCTGCTCGCCCGAGGTGCCGGTCGACGACGGCTCCGGCGCGGGCGGTGGGCTGCCCCCGGGCTCGCTGTCTGACGGCGCCAACACGCCCGGCACCGACACCACGTCGCTGTTCGACGCCTCGGGAATCGGATCTTCCGCGGTGTGCACCGGCGGCGGAGGCGCCGCGTCGGGCTTCAGCTTCGAGACGAGGCGCGTCTTCTGGTGCGTCACCTGCGGCTCGGACGCGACGACGAACGGAAAGGCCTTCGCCAGGTCGACCTTCTTCGCGCCAGCGGCCGCCTCGAGATCGGCGACGAACTCCGTCACGGTGTCGGGGCGATCGCTTCGCTTCTTCGCCAGCCCGCGAATGATCACCTGCGAGACGCCCTTGGGCACCGTCTTCACCAGCGCGGTGGCGTCGGGCGGCGGCGTGTTCTTGTGGCCGTAGAGCACCTCGAAGTTGTTGTTGCCGAGGTACGGCGGCCGGCCGGTGAGCAGCTCGAAGGTGACGGCGGCGAGCGCGTACACGTCGGTGCGCTTGTCGATGTCTTCCACGCCGAGGATCTGCTCGGGCGACATGTAATAGGGCGTGCCGACCATCGCGCCGGGGCGGGTGAGGCCGGGGTTGGCCTGGTCGCGCACCACGCCGAGGTCGAGAATCGTCACGCGCCCGCCGACGCAGAAGAAGACGTTCTGCGGCTTGATGTCGCGGTGCACGAGGCCGTTGTGGTGCAGGAACGCGAGCCCGCCGGCGATCTGCTTCACGATGGCGACGGTCTCGGCGAGGCCCACGCGGCCGCCGTGCTTCTCGACGATGTCCGAGAGCGTCATGCCCTCGAGGAACTCCATGACGATGAAGGGCAACACGCCGCGGCGCCCGTGCCCCTGGAACGAGACGATGTTCGGGTGACGCAGGCCGGTCATCTTCTCGGCCTCGCGCTCGAAGCGCGCCACGACCTTCGGTTTGCGGCAGTGCTCCGGCGCGAGGATCTTCACCGCGACCAGCTTGTTCGCCTGCACGTCGCGGCCCTTGTAGACGCTGCCCATCGCGCCCTGGCCGATGCGCGTCTCGATGCGCCACCGCTGGTCGAGCAGCTCGCCCGGCGTCACGTGTACGACGACCGTGTGATCAGGGGAGTCCGCAGCCACGACGGCCGGGATTGTAGATCAGAGCCTGAAGAGAGAGGCCGCGTTGTCGTGCGTGACCCGGCGAATGACGCGGGCCGACAGACCGGCCTTCGCGAGGCGGTGCGCGGCGCGGCCGAGAGCGACGAGGTCACTGGCGCCCAGGCCGGCGGCGTCTCCGAGCACGAGGCGCTCGGGGCCCAGCTGACGAACGAGGGTGACGGCCTTCTCGACGGTGAGGTGCTCGGGGTGCACGGTCAGCCCGGCGAAGAAGCCCAGCTCGCGAATGCCGCGCACCGTCTTGCCGATCGCGCCGTCGACGAGAATGCGCTCGGGCGGGAGCTCTGACTCCTGCAACACCGCCAGCGTGCGCTTCGTGATGCGCTCGGTGTCTTCGGCGGGGCAGCTCACCAGCGCGGGCTTGTTGAACTGGTTCGCCGCGGCGAGCTGGGCGAGGAGCGCTTCGATCTCGGGCTCCGAGCACGCGCGCAGGCCGAGCTGGCCGACCGCGACCACCGACGGGAGCTGCAGGTAGCGGGGCAGGGCGTCGAGCACCTGGCCCAGGCCGCGGCGGGGGACGACGCGCGGGTGGATGCCGATCGCGACTCCCACCTTCAGGCCAGCGCGGACGAGGCGCGTGCGCTCGGGACCGACGAGCCAGTCGAAGTGCGCGAAGAGCCCCTCGGGGGTCGCCGGGTGCGCGGTGGAGTCGGCGACCGTGATCACCTTCTCCACGCCGAAGATCTGCAGTGTCTCGAGATCGGCATCGCTCAGCCCAGCGGAGTGGATGCGCGGATTGAGCACCGGCGCATTCTCGCCCAGCGGGACTGAGACGCCCCAGCCTTTCCGCTGGTGGGCGGAAGACCCCGACGCCGGTGCCGGGGTTGTCTTCTCGCGGCAGAACGGTGACGAACGTGGTGGCCGGTCTGGAGTTCATCTTGAAGTACCGATTTGCAGCTCTCTTCGTCGTCGCTTTCATCTTCTCCGCCTGCGGCAGCACCCCTTCGCCCACCGACGCCGGCCTGTTCACTGGTGGTGGCAACGGCAGCTCCACCGGCGGTGGCGGCGCGACGGGTGGAGGCGCGGGTGGCGGCGCCGCGACGGGCGGCGGCTCCGGCTCGACTGACGCCGGCATGTCGACGGGCGGCTGCCCGGGCAGCCAGCAGTGCACCGACGCCTCGGGTCAGGGTGACTTCGCGTGCCTCGACCTCAGCACCTCGAACCAGGTTCCCGCGAACGCACCGACGTGCAGCTCCTCGGTGGCCTGCGCCACCAACTTCGACTGCTGGACGCTGAGCCAGGGCGCCACCACGGGCGTGTGCTTGCAGCGCTGCACGCTCGCCAACTGCAGCGCCAACACCGACACGTGGGCGAACTTCGGCCAGGCGTTCTTCGCCACCACCTGCGAGAGCTGCCACACGCACAACCACTCCGGTCAGTTCTCGACCCAGGCGCAGGTGCTGGGCGATCCCAGCATTCGCACCCGCATCGCGGTGGGCAACATGCCGGAAGGCACGACGCTGACGACCGCTCAGAAGAACCGCATCCTCGACTACATCGACTGCGGCGTGCGCTGAGCGCTCACGAAAGCGTCCGCCACCAGGGCTTCAGCTCGGGCCGCGCGCGTACCAACTCGCGCTTGCGTTCGAGCCGCTCGGCCTCCGTCAGGCTGGCCCGGTCGCGCCGATAACGCCACAAGTCGCGCGCGAGCCGGTGCACCTCGTGATCGCCAGAGGGCAGCGCGCGCTCGTCGAGCAGCACGAGACGTTTCAGGTCGGCCAGCACCGCCAACCAGCGTGAGGCGCGCTCGAGCTCCAGCTCCTCGGCCTCGTCGAGCAACCGCTGCACGGGCGCACACCGCGTCAGCGCCTCGTCGTCGAGCTCGGGGTCGATCAGGAGCGCCCGGCACCACGCGCGGGTGGCGACGTCTTCGCGAGCGCCGGCCTGGCGTGCCAGCACGAGCCACCACGCGCCGCGGTCAGGCCGGGCCTCGCACGCGTCCCACAACAACTGCGTCGCGAGCGCGTCGTCACTGAGCGAGCGCGCCAGCCCGGCGACGGGAGTTCCATCGGCGAGTTCGGCCCCCGGCCCTTCGGCCTCGAGCACCCGGCGCAAAGCGCGACGCAGCGCCGCCGACCGTGCGCGCTGGGCGAAGCGGTCGTCTGTGACGCCTCCGCGCCATGCCGCGTCGAGCTGCTCGCGTGCGCTCATCGAGTCGAGGCTCTTCACCCACGCAATCGCAGGCGCCACGTGGTCGGCCCACGGCGGAGGCGGGAAGCGGGCGACGAGCGCCGCGAGGGTCGCCTCGAGCCTGGGTGCGTCGAGCGCGTCGCAGGCCGCCTCGAGCTCACTGCGGTACACGTGAGGACCGTCGAGCAGGTCGATGGTCGGCTCGCGCTTCGGAGCGTCGAGGTGCAGCTCGGGCAGCGGGCCTTTCTCGGACCAGAGCGCGCTGAGCGTGAGCTGAGGGTCCTGCGGGGACGTGCTCACTCTTGCCCAGCGGGCGCGCCTTCGTTGCGGGGATCCGACGCGGCGGTCTTCAGACCGGTCACGGGATCGACCATCACCGCTTCGCCATCGCCCCAGCCCGGCAGCTTCTTGAACACGTGGCCCATCGCCTCGAGCGCCTTCTGCGTCGCGGGGTCGAGGCCGTCGGGGTCGACCCACACCTCATCGGGCATCCACTGGTGGTGAATGCGACCGCGACCGACCGCGCGCACGACGTCGAAGTTGCCGTCGACGACGTTGCTGATGGTCTGCATCACGGTGGTGGGAATCGTCGAGCCGCCCGGAGCGCCGACCGAGAGCATCACGTCGTGATCGCGATCTTTCTGGAAGACCAGCGTCGGCGACATCGACGACACCGGAATCTTCCCCGGCGCGATGGAGTTCGCCTCGCCCATCACGAGCTGAAACGCGTTGGGCACGCCCGGCTGCGCGGCGAAGTCGTCCATCTCGTCGTTGAGCAGCACGCCGGTGCCCTTCGCGACGACGCAGCTGCCGAAGTAGTAGTTGATGGTGGTGGTCAGCGCGACGGCGTTGCCCTCGCGATCGATCACCGAGATGTGGGTGGTGTTCTTCTTGTCGGGCGCGGGCGCGGGAGCGGGAGCGGTCGTCATCGAGGCCGGCACCACCGATCGAGTCGCCTTCCTCAGGTCGATGCGATTCGCGCGCTCGAGCAGACTGTCCTTCGAGAGCAGCGTGGCGACGGGCACGTCGACGAACGCCGGATCTCCGACGAGGTTGGCGCGATCGGCGTACGCGATGCGCAGCGCCTCGATGAACCCGTGCACGGCGTCGACCTCACGGCACGCGGGGCCCTTCAGCCCCTTCGCCTCGAGGATGCCGAAGGTCTCGAGCACTGCGAGGCCTCCCGCGCTCGGCGGAGGCATCGTGACGATGCGCTGCCCGCGGTACCGGCCCTCGAGCGGACTTCGCCAGGTGGTGTGGTACTTCGCGAGATCGTCGAGCGTGAGGATGCCTCCGGCCGCGCGCACGCTGTCGACCAGCTGCTTCGCGATGCGGCCCTTGTAGAACGGCGCGTCGCCTTCCTTCGCGAGCGCCTGCAGTGTGGCCGCGAGCTCGGGCTGGGTGATCTTCGTACCGATCGCGGGCGCCTTGCCGTCACGCAAGAAGATGCGCGCGGCGTCGGCGTTCGCGTTGAGACACGCCTCGCGCTTGCCGGCGAGGTCGCGGTACTTCGGGGTGACGGGGAAGCCTTCCTTCGCGGCGCGGATCGCCGGAGCGAGCACCTTCGCGCGCGGCAGCTTCCCGTACTTCGCCTGCAGCTCGAGGTAGCCCTTCACCGCGCCGGGGACGGCGATGGCGAGCGCTCCGTCGGTGGACTTGCCCGGCTCGACCTTGCCGTCGACCACGTACATGTCGCGCGAGGCGGCGAGCGGGGCGACTTCGCGGAAGTCGAACGCGAGATCGCTGCCGTCTTTGACGAGGTGGATGATCGCGAACCCGCCTCCGCCGAGGCCCGAGTGGTACGGGCCCACGACTGCCATCGTGAACGCAGCGGCCACCGCGGCGTCGACGGCGTTGCCACCGGCGTCGAGCATCTCCTTCGCCGCGGCGCTGCCGAGCGGGTGCTGTGCCGCCGCCGCGCCGCCCTGCCACGGACGAGCGGCGAGGGCGATCGCGGGGACGAGGGCGAGGACGAGCGCGAGCCGCATCACGGACGCAGCATCGCGAAGCCGTGCGCCCAGTCGTTGCGCAGGAAGCCGGGCGCGCACCAGATCTGGCAGAGCGCCTCGAGCGGGCCGCCCATGCCGGCGCCGCCGACGTCTTCGGTGTTCCAGCCGAGGTCGGCCGAGAGCTTGGTGGTGGTCGCCTTCGCGCCCGCGTCGTCGCCACAGATGAACATCGACGGCGTGCCGCCCTTGAACTTCGGGTTCGCCATGAAGTGCGAGCCGACGGAGTTCATCCACTTCACGACCTTCGCCTCGGGCGCCGCCTTCTGGATGCGCTGGATGAGCGAGTCGCCGGCCGCGGTGAAGTAGGGGATGACGCCGTTGTTCGGCGGGCCCGCGATGGGGTTGGTGGTGTCGAGCACCAGCTTGCCGGCGAGCACCTTGGCGAATTCCTTCGCGACGCCTTCGGCGACCTCGCCCTTCATGCAGAAGACGACCGCTTCACCGAACGCGGCGACGTCGGCGAACGTGCCCTGCGTGAAGCCGTGCTCCTTCGCGAACGCGTCGAGCTTCTTGCCGTCGCGGCTGCCGAGGCGAACGTCGTGGCCCGCCTTCTTGAGGCCGAGCGCGAGTGCCTGACCAACCATGCCTGAACCGAGGATTCCGATCTTCATGTGAGCCCCTGGGGTGAGTGGTGAGGGGCGAGGTTCTAAAGCGGTGTGCGCGTCGACGCACGGTCAGAAGTCGCGGAAGTCGTCGACCCAGTCGAACGCCTGATCAGCGTCCATGACGCCTTGTTCAACCTCTCGTCCGCGCGTCGAAGAGTTCGAACTTGGTAGCCTGACGCTCTCTTGTCGCCCACGATCGAAGCTCGCTGAGTTCGATCAACTGACGTTGAGCGCTGAAGACAGCCAAAGCTTGCTCGAGGCCGTTGAGGTCGTTCCAGAACAGGTACGAAGCCAACCTGTCTCGGCACGAGTCGAACGGCGACAAGACGTGCAAGACCTGCCCATCCCGCCGAACTGTGTCCCAACGCGTGATCGGGTCGTCGCCGACCGCGAGAGGACCGGGCGGAAAATCGAGCGAGAACGGTGAGAGAGCATGACGGTAGAAGTCGTGCTGGCGCGTGAAGCCGATGCGTTCGAGGGTTTCCGGGCGGCTTCGCCGCGAAAGGTGATCACGAAGTCGAGGTCGCGGGAGACGTAGGCAGCGGGGGCGTAGAAGGTCGCCGCGCTCCCGCCGGTGAGCACCGCCGTGTAGCCGCTCGCATCGAGAGCGGTGCAAACCTCGAAGGCGACTTCGACGAGTGTCGACGATGCGTTGATCACAGGTCCTTGCCAGTCTGCCGAGGACGGCGACGGAGTTGCCCCAGGCGACGCTGAAGTCCATCCGCGCGCTTCGCGAGCGTCCACAGCAACGCCGACAACTCCTCGCGCGCGACGTAGCGATCGCTCAACGACACCACGCGCGTGCGCCCCACGGTCCGTGCCGTGATGACGCCTTCCCGCTCGAGCGATCGCAACACGCTCTGCACCGTGAAGAGCCGCACACCGAGCGCACGCGCGAGCTCCGACGCCCAGGTCTCTTCGAGCAGGCGAATCGCCAGCAGCACCTCGGTGCGCACCTCCGTGCCGAAGAGGGTCGACCCCGCATCCAATCCACCAGACATATTGGTGATACTACCAGAATCATTGGTGATGTGATTCGAGGGCCTTCGCTGCCACTCCTATGGCACCGGTGACGCACCACGATTCCGTCGATGTCTCCCAACCAGCAGAAACAACTCACATCTTCATGTGGCATGAGGTGTGCTCACTCGGCCGCCCATGCAGATCGCCCATGACACGCAGACCAGCTTCACGCCGAACCCCGACGAGTCCTTCGTCCGTGACTTCCTGGCGGTCTCCACGTTCCTCAAGCCGAACTTCCGCATCGCCGTCGCCCCGCGTTCGGGCGAGCTGCAGGTCCAGGTCGAGCTGACCACCGCCGACCGCAAGCCGAACTGAAGGCTCATTGACCGTCGCACGCGCCCTTGCAAAAGGGCGTACTCATGAATCCATCGTTGGCAGCGGTCGTGCTCTGCGCAGGCAAAGGCACGCGCATGAAGTCGCTGAAGACCGACGGCGCGAAGGTGCTGGCGCCCATCCTCGGTCGACCGCTGGCGTACTACCCCATCAGCTCCGCCTTCGAGCTCGGCGCGCAGCAGGTCGTCGCGGTCGTCGGGCACCAGGCCGACCTCGTGAAGTCGACGCTCGCCGCGCAGTTCCCCGGGCAGCCGCTGCAGTTCGCCCTGCAGGTGCAGCAGCGCGGCACCGGTGATGCGGTCGCGGCGGCGCGCGCGGCGCTGACGGGCTTCAACGGCGCGGTGCTCATTCTCTATGGCGACGTGCCGCTCCTTACCGTCGACACGCTCAAGAAGCTGGTCGCTGCGTACAACCCGTCGAAGGGCCCGCTGGCGATGATCAGCTGCCGCCTGCCTGATCCGACCGGCTACGGGCGCGTGCTCCGCGGCGCCGGCCACAAGGTCGAGGGCATCGTCGAGCACAAGGACGCCACGCACGAGCAGCGGCAGATCACCGAGGTCAACGCGGGCATCTACATCGCCGACGCGAAGTTCCTCTGGGGCGCGCTCGAGAAGCTCACGCCCGCCAACGCGCAGGGCGAGCTGTACCTCACCGACATCGTCTCGCAGGCCGCGAAGCTCGGTGAAGTCGCCGTCATCGAAGCGCCGGCCCAGGAGACCGCGGGCGTCAACGATCGCGCCGAGCTCGCCGAGCGCGCCGAGGTCATCCGCCAGCGCATCAACCTCAAGCACCTCCGCGCGGGCGTCACCCTGCTGCACCCCGCCTCGACCTTCATCGACGACGGCGTCGAGATCGGCCCCGAGACCGTCATCGGCCCGAACGTCAGCATCCACGGCGAATGTGAGATCGGCGCGTTGGTACACATCGAGCAAGGCTCGGTGCTGAGCCACACCACCGTGGGCGACGAGGCACACATCAAGCCGTACTCGGTGCTCGAAGAAGCGGTGGTGGGTCCAAAGGCCCACGTGGGCCCGTTTGCACGCTTGCGGCCGGGCACCGTGCTCGAAGAAGGAGTGCACGTCGGGAACTTCGTCGAGACGAAGAAGGCACGGCTGCGCAAGGGCACCAAGGCGGGCCACCTCGCGTACCTCGGCGACGCCGACATCGGCGCGGGCTCGAACATCGGTGCGGGCACCATCACCTGCAACTACGACGGCGTGAACAAGCACGAGACCCACATCGGGGCGGGCGTGTTCATCGGGTCCGACACGCAGCTCGTCGCGCCGGTGCGCGTGGGCGATGGCGCGTTCGTCGCCGCGGGCTCGACCATCACCGAAGACGTTCCGAACGGGGCGCTCGCGCTCACGCGGGTTCAGCAGGTCAACAAGGAAGGCTGGGCCGAGCGGCGCCGCAAGGTGCTCGAGGGCCTCAAGAAGGGGTGAGTCGTCATGTGCGGAATCGTTGGCTACGTCGGTGAACAGCAGGCTGCGCCCATCCTCGTCGGGGGCCTCAAGCGCCTCGAGTACCGCGGGTATGACTCCGCCGGCGTCGCCGTGCTCGACGGCAACACGCTCTCGGTCGTGCGCGCGACCGGCAAGCTGAAGAACCTCGAGGGCAAGATCAACGGCGAGAGCCCGAAGGGGAAGGTCGGCATCGGCCACACCCGCTGGGCCACGCACGGCCGCCCGAGCGACGACAACGCGCACCCGCACACCTTCGAGGGCGTGTCGGTGGTGCACAACGGCATCATCGAGAACCACCTCGCGCTCAAGGCGCAGCTCAAGGCGAAGGGGCACGTGTTCGCCTCGGAGACGGACTCCGAAGTGTTCGCCCACCTCATTCGCGAGGCGCAGCAGGGCGGCAAGTCGCTGCTCGACGCGGTGCGCGCGGCGATCGCCCAGGTGAAGGGCACCTACGCGCTCGTTGCGATCAGCGAGGCCGACCCGACCCGCATCGTCTGCACGCGTGAAGCGCAGCCGATGGTGCTCGGGTTCTCCGAAGGCCAGAACTTCGTCGCGTCCGACGTGCCGGCGCTGCTCGAGCACACGCGCGACGTGGTGTTCATGGAAGACGGCGACGTGGCCGTGGTCGCGAAGGAAGGCATCACGCTGACCAACAAGGCCGGCGCGCCCATCACGCGCAAGCACACCCGCATCGACTGGACTCCGGGCATGGCCGAGAAGGGCGGCCACAAGCACTTCATGCACAAGGAGATCTGCGAGCAGCCGCGCGCGGTCGCCGACACCCTGCGTGGCCGCGTGCTGCGCTCTGAAGGTGACGTGCACTTCGACGGCTGGAACCTCACCGAGGCGCAGGTCAAGGCGATGGACCGCGTGTGGGTGCTCGCGTGCGGCACGTCGTGGCACTCGGGCCTGGCCGGCAAGTGGATGATCGAGTCGCTGGCCCGCATTCCCGTCGAGGTCGAGCTCGCCAGCGAGTTCCGCTACCGCGACCCCATCGTCTCGAAGAACCAGCTCGCGGTCGCCATCTCGCAGTCGGGTGAGACGCTCGACACGCTCGCCGCGATGCGCGAGGCGAAGAAGCGCGGCGCCACCACCATGACCCTGTGCAACGTGGTCGGCTCGGCGATGACCCGCGAGGCCGACTTCACGGTGCTCACCAACGCGGGCCCGGAGATCGGCGTCGCGTCGACCAAGGCCTTCACCACGCAGCTCGTCGGCCTCTACCTCCTCGCCATCAAGCTCGGCCGGATGCGCGGCACGCTGACCCGCGAGCAGGCCCAGCAGCACCTCACGCTGTTGTCAGAGGTGCCGAAGGTCATCGAGCAGGTGCTGCAGACCGAGACGAAGGTGAAGGAGATCGCGCGCAAGTACCTCCACGCGACCGACTTCCTCTTTCTCGGCCGCGGCCCGATGCACGCCGTCGCGCTCGAGGGCGCGCTCAAGCTCAAGGAGATCTCGTACATCCACGCCGAGGGCTACGCGGGCGGCGAGATGAAGCACGGCCCCATCGCGCTGATCGACGAGAAGCTCCCCGTGGTGGTCGCGGCCCCGCAGGAGCCGCACGTGCACTACGAGAAGATCATCGGGAACATCGAAGAGGTGCGCGCGCGCGGCGGGCAGGTGATCGCCGTGGTGGAGCAGGGTGACGAACACGCCAAGTCACTCGCCAACGACTTCATCGAGATTCCGAAGACCAGTGCGCTCGTTGCGCCGCTGGTGGCGACGATTCCGCTGCAGCTCTTGAGCTACCACGTGGCCGATCTGCGCGGGACCGACGTCGATCAGCCGCGCAACCTGGCGAAGAGCGTCACGGTGGAGTGAAGACTCCCTCTCCCCAGCAGGGAGAGGGTCGGGGTGAGGGGAAAACTTCTGGCCTCTGCGCTCCGACGTCTTTCTCCTCACCCCAACCCTCTCCTCTGAAGAGGAGAGGGAGCAGGTCGATGACTTTGGGGCGGTGGTGTGCGACGCCCGGGGCATGGCCTCCGTCGAACGCGACCGAATCTCCGAGCGTGCCCAGAAGGCGCTGCTCGCGCTCTTCCCCACCGCGCAGGGCCGCCCCGACGCCGAGACGTGGCTGGTCGATCAGCTCGTCGACGCCGAGCTGCACCGCCGCGGGTACCCCGACACGGTGAGCGGCGCCACGCACGCGCTCGCGCTCAACCAGGGCATGTTGCTCAAGGAAGAGTTCGATCTCTCCACGCACGGCCACGCCGACGGCTGGGTCATCGGCGCGGTGCTCGTCGACCCGCTCGAGCTCACGGTGTTCAACATGCACCACGGCTTCCCCGCCGGTGACGCGGCGCTGAAGGCGATGGTGGCGGGCATGCGCGAGGTCGCGCCGAGTTCGAAGATCGTGCGCATCCACACCGACGGCTTCGCGATGCTCTTCGGGCCGACCGCGGACGCGAAGGTCTCGCCGGCGCTCATCCAGCGCTTGAAGGACGTGCTCCCCGCGAAGGTGGGCAAGCCGCTGCGCTTCACGTTCGGGTTGCTCGAGCTGACCGTGGTCGACCCGCCGAACTGGCAGATCCTCGGGCCGCTGGTGTGGGCCGAGTGCGAGCGCGCGCTGATGATCGCGCGGCGTCAGCCGACCGAAGCGCTGCAGCAGCGACGCGTGGTGCTCGACGGGCGGTTGCCCGAGCTCCCGCGCTGAAGAGCGCTACTTCGCGCCCTTTGCCTGCAGGTGCGTCCACAGAATCGGGTCGCCCTTGCGGAACGGCGCGATGAGCGTACGGCCCACAGCCTGGGGACGATCACCGTTCGGCACCGGGCGCCACCGCGCGCTCTTCGACGTCGCCCTCGGCGAGCGCTGACCCGGCCGCGAGGTCCTTCACCGCGAACAACACGTGCGCCATCTTCTGCGTCTCGAAGTCGGTCCACCGCAGCGGGTCGCCCGCCTGGATCGGCACCAGCACCTTCTGGTTCACGATATACGAGGCGCTGTCGGGCTTCACGATGCTCGAGGTGACGAACTGCTCGGGAATCGAGCGCTGGCTGATCATCTCCATCGTCACGGTCGTCTTCTCGCTGATGTCGACCGCGGCCACGACCACCGGCACCAGGTTCCACCCCTTGCGCGCGTCGGCGTAGCTCTTCTTCACCCAGAAGTACCCGCCCGCGCTGCCCAGGCACAGGATCAGCGCGCCGAGGCCGAGGCCGGTCGCCAGGCCCATGAAGTAGCCGCTGTTGCCGCTGGGCGGTGCCGCGTGCGGGTTGAGTGGAGTCATGACCAGGCTTCTTAGCCCGGCTTCGGCGACAGCCAGCCGTTCTCGAGCGCGCGGGCCTCGGCGCGATCGACCTGCGCGGTCAACGCCAACGCGTGCGCGAGCCGGTCTCGAGAGAGCGCGGCGTCGCCGGCCTGCGCCTCGACTTCCGACAGCGCGTGCAGCACCTCGGCGAGCGCGAGCGTCTTGCGCCAATCACCCAGCAGCTGCGCCGCGGTCGCTGCGTCGAGCTTCAGCAACGCGTCGAGCTCGATGCCGAAGAGCGCGCCCGCGGCCTCGCGCACCGCCAGCCGCGCCTCGTCGGTCTGCCCCGCGCGCGCGAGCTTCAGCACCCGCGCCAGCAGCTCGGCGAGCTGCCGCACCAGCCGTTCGATGAAGTCCTCGCGAATCACGATGGTCCACAGTCATCATGAATCCGAGAGCGTCAAGGCGTACAGTGGCCGCCGCTCCCGCGGCCGGCCGGGTGCCGGGGTGGCAGCACCAGTGGAAATCAACGTGACGCGACGTTCGAGTGGGCTGGGCTTCCTCGTGTGTGCGGGACTGATCGCCGCCTGCACCAAACCCGCGCCGCCGCCGCCGCCCCCTCCACCTCCCGCGCTGACGTTCCGCGTGGTGCTCGACGAGCTGCCCGCGCCGCTGTTGTCGGCGTGGCAGTCGCCCGACGGCGTGCTCTACGCGGTCGGCGGCACCACCACGCGCGCGCTCGTGTTGCGTCACGACGACCGTGGCTGGTGGGAGATGGACCCGGGCACCTCGCAGGGCCTGTGGTGGGTGTTCGGCTTCTCGGCGAGCGACGTCTACGCGGTCGGCAACGCGGGCGTGGTGACGCACTTCGACGGCACGCGGTGGACCGCGCTGCGCGAGGGCGACGACTACACGCTCTACGGTGCGTGGGGTCCGTCGCCGGGCCACGTGCTCGCGGTCGGCGGCAACGTCGCGTCCAGCCGGGCGCGCGGCGTGATGCTCTCGGAAGAGAGCGGCTGGGGCGAGCTGCGCGGCCTCGATCCCACCAGGCCGCTCTTCAAGATCTCCGGCCAGTCGAGCAGCGACGTGGTGGTGGTCGGCGAGCGCGGGCTCATCGCGTCGGGACCCGTCGGCGCCCTCAGCGTCCTGCCTGCGCAGCGCCTGACCACCGTCGACGTCTCCGGCGGCACCGCGTGGGCCGTCGGCGGCCTCACCGAGCCGGTGCTGCTGCGACGCACCGACGCGACGTGGAAGCTGGTCACCGTGCCGGGATCACCCGCGGTGCTCAATGGCGTGGCCATCGCGCCGGACGGCTCGGTGCTCGCGGTCGGGCTCGACGGCTACCTCGCGCTCGGCACCGGCGGCACCTTCACGCAGCTCGCCAGCCCCACCACGCGCGGGCTCCATGGCGCGGTCAGCACCGGCGATGGCTTCGTCGCGGTCGGCGGGGAGCTGCTCGGCACGCTCGGGCATGGCGTGCTCCTCGCCTCCGGCACGCTCGGAACGGGCGCCCCGCAGCCGTGGCCCTTCGCGGGCGTGCGCTTCGACGCGGGCGTCGACGCCGGCACCGATGCGGGGCTCGATGATGCGGGGTCCGACGCGGGCCTCGACGACGGCGGACTCGACGCGGGCGACGACGGTGGCACCGATGCCGGCTCGATCGGACCCGGCGAGTCGTGCGACTCGATGCCGGCCGGCTGTGCCCCGGGCCTCGATTGCTGGTTCGTCTTCGGTCCCTACAAGAGCTGGTGCGGGGCGCGCTGCACCGACGTCTCCGAATGTGGGTCGCTCTACGGCGTCAACGCGTGCTGCAAGGTGCCTGGGCCGCAGGCGATGTTTGCAGTGTGCCTGCCCGAGGTGGCGTGCGACGGTGGGTGAGAACGAACCCGGCTTCGTCCGTTGACCCACCCGCGGGTCGTAGAACACTCTGTCCTTCCTCCGCTCGGCTGATCGCACACAAGCTGCAACGTCTCGTCCTCCGATGAACCGCCGTCACCTCCTCAGGCGCAGGTGGTTGATCGCCGCGGTCATCCCGCTCGCGCTGGTGGTGCTCGTTCACTCGCTCGGCGCGATTCGCGCGCAGCGCGCCCAGGTCGAGCGCGCCATGGAGCTGCAGGGACTCTCGGCGAGCCGCCTCGCGGCCGGTCTCGCCCGCCCGTCGGTCGCCTCGGGTGACGTCGACGGGCTGCGCGCGCGGCTCGAGGTGTTGCGCGAACTGCCGGGGTTCTCGTTCGCCGAGGTGCTCGACCCGGGCGGCCACCAGCTGCTGCTGACCGGCGATGCGAACGCGCAGGCGGCGTGGCGCGCCGGCAGTCCGAGCGCGAGCCTCCGCGTGACCACCACCGGCCTCGACGTCGATGGGCGCTCGATCGGCCAGGTGGTGGTGGGGCTCGACGAGACCGAGGCGCTCGGCGCGGAAGAACGCTCGCGCACGTGGGGGGTGATCGCCACCGCGCTCTCACTGCTGGTCGCGGTGGGCATCGTGCTCGCCCTGGTGCGCATCATTCGCCGCGACAGCGCGCTCCTCGAGAAGGACCGGCGCGTGCTCCAGCAGACCGGCGCCCTCGCCCGCGTCGGCGGGTGGGAATTGCTGCTGCCGCGCGGCGAGTTCCACTTGAGCGAAGAAGCGCAGCTGGCGCTCGGGGCGAGCTGCACCGCCTCTGACGTGCTCAAGCTCATCGCGCTCGAGCGGCGCGTGCTCGTCGACTGCGTCGACCGCGGAGTGCCCTTCGACGTCGAGCTCCAGGTGCAGAGCGGCGGCGGGCCGCGGTGGCTGCGCGTGCAGGGCCAGGCCGAGCGCAAGGACGGGCGCACCCGCCGCGTCTTCGGCGCGCTGCAGGACATCACCGAGCACCACGAGGCCCGCGAAGACGCGCTCGCCGCCTCGCGCTCGAAGTCGCAGTTCCTCGCCAACACCAGCCACGAGATGCGCACGCCGCTCAACGGCATTCTCGGCATGACCGCGCTGGCGCTCGAGACGCAGCTCACGCCCGAGCAGCGCGGCTACCTCGAGGCGGTGCAGCTCTCGGGGCGCAACATGCTCGCCACGGTGAACGACCTGCTCGACGTCAGCCGCATCGAGTCGGGCAAGCTCACCCTCGACGAACGCGCGCTGGCCCTCGACGAGCTGCTGGTCGAGACCACGCGCACGCTCTCGACGCAGGCGCTGGCGAACGACGTGCGGTTGATCGTCTCGATTCGTCCCGACGTGGAGGTGCGCCGGCTGGGCGACCCCTTCCGCATCTCGCAGATCGTGATGAACCTCGTGGGCAACGCCATCAAGTTCACCTCGAACGGCGAGGTCGAGGTGTCGATGCTCCCCGGGCTCGAGCGCGACGACGTGGTGATCGAGGTGCGCGACACGGGCGTCGGCATTCCCATCGAGCGCCACGACGCGATCTTCGAGGCCTTCACGCAGGCCGACGGCAGCACCAATCGACGCTTCGGCGGCACGGGCCTGGGCCTCACCATCACGCGCGCGCTGGCGCGGCTGATGGGCGGCGACATCTCGGTGTCGAGCGCGCCGGGCGAGGGCTCGACCTTCTCGGTGCTGCTGCGGCTGCGGTGCGACGCGGCCCTGCGGCTCGTGGCGCCCATGCCGACGCGGTCGGCGTTGATCATCGAGCCGAGCGCGGCGGCCGGCGCGGCGCTGCGGTTGACGCTGGCGCGCTTCGGCGTCGACGCCGAGGTGGTGTCACGGCCCGACGACGAGGCGGTCGCGCGGTTCAAGGGCGACCTGGTGTTCATCGACGTGCGCCACGCCGAGCGCGCCGCCGCCTTCGGCGAGAAGGCCGTGGTGCTCGCTCCGTTTGGCTACACGGGCGCGGTGCCGTCGGGCGCACGCACGCTCGCGCTGCCGGTGCTGGGCCGCGAGCTGCAGCAGCTGCTCAGCGCCTCGCGCGAAGAGCCGGCGCTCTCGACGGGCACGGGGTTGCGGATGCCCGAGCGCCCGCTGGAGGTGCTGCTCGCCGAAGACAACCCCATCAACGCCGCCGTCGCGCGCCGGCTGATCGAGAAGGCCGGCCACCGCGTGGTGCACGCCACCAACGGCGCCGAGGCGGTCGAGCACTTCACCGCGCGGCGCTTCGACCTGGTGCTGATGGACGTGCAGATGCCGACGCTCGACGGGCTCGAGGCCACGCGGCGGCTGCGCGCGGTGGAGAAGACCCGCGGGGGGCACGTGACGGTGGTCGCCATGACGGCCAACGCCATGAAGAGCGACGAGGCCGATTGCTACGCCGCCGGCATGGACTCCTTCCTCGCCAAGCCGATCGACGTCAACCGGCTGCGGGAAATCCTCGCCGATCACGCCAGCCGCCCAGCGCCTTCCAGCGAGTATCGAATCAGCGGAGCCGATTGAAATCGGGGTCAGGCGGCGCGAAGGTGACCGCCTATGCAGGCTCCCAACGACACGAGTGCGGTGCGACGTTCCTACGACGTGCTGCGGAAGGCGGCGAGCGATCGCCCGTACCCCGACGCCGACACGCGTGACGACCAGCTGCGGCGGCTGGCCGAGATGATCAAGAAGTACGACGACGAGATGGTGAAGGCGTGCAGCGACGACTTCGGCTTCCGCGTCGCCATGGAATCGCGCACCGCCGACGTGCTCATCTCGCTCGACGCCGCCCGCGGCGCGCGCACCCACCTGCGGGAGTGGATGATGCGGCGCACGGTGCCCACGCACCCGATGTCGATCCCTTCCCACGTGTACATCGAGCCCATGCCGCTCGGCGTGGTGGCCATCATCTCGCCGTGGAACTACCCGTTCCTCCTCGCGCTCTCGCCGCTCGCGGGCGCGCTGGCCGCGGGCAACCGCGTGCTGATCAAGCCGTCGGAGCTCTCGCCGATCAGCTCGGCGCTGCTGGCGAAGATGATCGCCGAGTACTTCAAGCCCGACGAGGTGGCGGTGGTGCAGGGCGGGGCCGACGTGGCGCGCGAGGTCACCTCGCTGCCCGTCGATCACATCGTCTTCACCGGGTCGACGCAGGTCGGCCGGCTGGTCGCGAAGGCCGCGGCCGACAACCTGGTGCCCACCACGCTGGAGCTGGGCGGCAAGAGCCCCGCGCTGGTGCACCCCTCGGCGAGCCTCGATCGCGCCGCTGAGCGCATCGCGCTGGGCAAGACCTTCAACGGCGGCCAGACGTGCATCGCGCCCGACTACGCGCTCGTGCCGCGCGCCAGCTCGGCGCAGTTCGTCGAGAAGGTGAAGGCGCGCCTCATGGCCCAGCACCCGAACGGCGAGGGCTACACCTCGATGATCAGCGACAAGGCGCTCAAGCGCATCGACGCGCTGATCGCCGACGCGAAGAGCAAGGGCGCGAAGGTGGTCGAGACCTTCAAGGCGAAGGACGGCACGCGCGCGCTGGCGCCGGTGATCCTCCTCGACGTGAAGGACGACATGCAGGTGATGCAGGAGGAGATCTTCGGGCCCATCCTCCCCATCGAGACCTACGACACGCTCGACGAGGCCATCGCGCGCATCAACGCGCGGCCGCACCCGCTGGCGTTCTATTACTTCGACGACGATCAAGATCGCATCGACGACGTGCTCAAGCGCGTGCCCGCGGGCGGCGTGTCGATCAACGACACCCTCATTCACATCGGCCAGGAATCGCTGCCCTTCGGCGGTGTCGGCCCCAGCGGCATGGGCGCGTACCACGGCGTGCACGGCTTCGAGGCCATGAGCCACATGCGCGGCGTGATCAACTCCAGCCGGCTCGCGCTGGCGTACAACTTCTTGAAGCCGCCCTTCGCGCCCATCGCGGCGCGCACGGTGAACCTGCTCATTCGCGGCCTCCAGGGGCTCGCGAAGAAGCTCGAGTAACTCCAGCTCAGCTCGCGGGGCGGGTCCGGGTGCGGGCCCACTCGCGCAGCCGCGCCACGTCTTCGGCCATGGTGACCGCCAGCGGAGGCGTGGTCTTCGCGGTGTCGAGCAGGATCTTCCCGTCGAGCTCCACGCCGTCGGCGAACGCGTCGTAGAGCCCGGCGATCACCAGCTGCTCGAGCTCGGCGCCGCTGAACTGCTCGGTGGCCTTCGCCAGCTGCGCGACGGGGAACTTCGCCGGGTCGCGCTTGCGACGCGCGAGCTGGATCTTGATGATCTCGGTGCGCTCCGCCTCGGACGGGAGATCGACGAAGAAGATCTCGTCGAAGCGGCCCTTGCGCAGCAGCTCGGGCGGCAGCGACTCGATGCGGTTGGCGGTCGCGACCACGAACACCGGCGACGTCTTTTCCTGCAGCCAGGTGAGCAGGGTGCCGAACACGCGCGCCGAGACGCCGGTGTCATTCGAGCCGCCGCCCGCGCCCGCCAGCCCCTTCTCGACCTCGTCGATCCACAGCACCACCGGCGCGAGGCTCTCGACCGCGCGAATCGCCTTGCGGAGGTTCTCTTCGCTGCTGCCGATCAGCCCCGAGTAGATGCGGCCCATGTCGAGGCGCACCAGCGGCAGCTTCCAGCTCGTGGCGATCGCCTTCGCCGTGAGGCTCTTGCCGCAGCCCTGAACGCCGAGCAGCAACAGACCCTTGGGTGAGGGCAACCCGAACTCGCGCGCCGCGTCGCTGAACGCGTTCTTGCGGCGATCGAGCCAGTGCTTCAGGTGCTCGAGCCCACCGACGTCGGTGAGCTGCTGATCGGTCGAGAAGTACTCGAGCAGGCCCGACTTGCGGATCACCTGGCTCTTCTCGTCGAGGATGAGCTTGAGATCGGATCCATCGAGCTTGTTGTCGCGCGCGATGGCCTTGGCGAACGCGTTCTCGGCCTCGCTCAACGTCAGCCCGTGCGCCGCCGACACCAGCGACTCGGCCTGCTGCGGCGTCAGGTCGACGGTCGCCTTGCGGTTCTTCGTCACCATGCGCGCGATGTCCTTCAAGAGCGCCATCAGATCGCTCTTGGTGGGCAGCGGCACGTCGACGACCGAGACGTCCTTCTCCAGCTCCTCGGGCAGCTTGAGCACCGGCGCGACGACGAGCACCGTGGTGTACGCGGCCTTCAGCGCCGTCCCCAGCTCGCGCAGCGCGCGCACGATGACGGGATCGTCGAGATAGCGGTGGAAGTCCTTCAGCAGCACCAGCGAGGGCTGGGTCAGCTTGGGAATGTGCATCAGCCCGCGCAGCGGCTCGGCGGTGTCTTCGATGGGAGTGCCCCGATGTGCCCCGGTGAACGTGCGGAGGCCGCGAATCGCCGACCACTCCACGAGCTCCTTGCCGTGCGCGCGGGCGATCTCGCCCATGAGGTAATCGACGCGCTGTTCCTCGAACGTCACCAGGTAGAGCAACGGGTACCGCGCGCGAATCAGCGTATCGACCTCGCGCATGAAGCTCGGCTGTTCACTCATGGCGCGGAAACTTAGCCTCCCCTTGGACGCGAGTGGCTAGAAGGCCGCCATGCGATCGTTCCTCTGCTCGTTGCTGGTGGTGACGCTCTCGACCTGCGCCACCACGCCCGCCGCTCCCGAGACGAAGCCGCCGCCGCCGGTCATCACCGCGAAGGAAGAGGTGCACTTCGAGGGTCTGCGCCAGCTCACCTTCGAGGGCGAGAACGCCGAGGCGTATTGGCGCTTCGACGGCAAGGGCGCCTCGATGCAGCGCCGCTCGGGGCCGGGTGAGGACTGCGATCGCATCAACACCATCGCGCTCTTTGACGAGAAGGGCGCGCTGCTGCCCAACCCCACGCCGAAGCTCTTCTCGAGCGGCAAGGGCGCGACCACCTGTGCGCACTACCTCGCGGGCGACCAGGAGATCCTCTACGCGTCGACCCACCTCGGCGGTGACGCGTGCCCGCCCAAGCCCGACATGCGCCTCGGTTACGTGTGGGCGCTCTACGACTCGTACGAGATCTTCAAGAAGAAGGCCGACGGCACCGGAGAGCTCACCAAGCTGACCGACTCGCCGGGCTACGACGCCGAGGCGACGGTGTGCGCGAAGGACGGCTCGATCATCTTCACCTCGGTGCGCGACGGCGACATCGAGCTCTACCGCATGGACGCCGACGGCAAGAACGTGAAGCGGCTCACCTTCACGCCCGGCTACGACGGCGGCGCGTTCTTCAGCCGCGACTGCTCGAAGATCGTGTGGCGTGCGTCGCGCCCGAAGCCGGGCAAGGAGCTCGAGGACTTCCAGGGGCTGCTCAAGCAGGGCCTCGTGCGGCCGACGAAGCTCGAGCTGTACGTGGCGAACGCCGACGGCACCGACGCGCGGCAGATCACGTATTTGAACGCGGCGTCCTTCGCGCCGTTCTTCTTCCCCGACGGCAAGCGGGTGATCTTCTCGAGCAACGCGGGCGATCCGAAGGGGCGCGAGTTCGATCTCTGGGCCATCGACGTCGACGGCACGCACCTCGAGCGCATCACGTGGACGAAGGGCTTCGACGGCTTCCCGATGTTCTCGCCCGACGGGCAGTGGCTGCTCTTCTCGAGCAACCGCATGACGCCCGAGGGCAAGCAAGACACGAATCTCTTCATCACCAGGTGGGTCGAGGGCTCGCGCGGTGGGACGACCGAGAGCGCCGCGACGCGCATCCAGTCCGACGTGGCGTGGCTGGCGGATCCCGCGCGTGAAGGCCGCGGCATCGGGACGAAGGGGCTCGACGAGTCGGGCGCGTTCGTCGAGCAGCGCTTCCAGCAACTGGGGCTCGAGCCCGCGGGCAGCGAGGGTTTCCGCGCGCCGTTCGAGGTGACCACGAAGGTGAACCGCGGCAAGGGCACGGTGCTCTCGGTCGGAGGCAAGGCGGTCGCGGAGACCGACTTCACGCCCGTCGGCTGGAGCAGCCAGGGCGCGGTGAAGGGCAAGGCGGTGCTCGCGGGCTGGGCGATTCAAGACGCCGAGCTCGGCCTCGACGATCTCAAGGGCCTCGACGTGAAGGGGAAGATCGTCATCGCGCGGCGCTTCGTGCCCGAGAGCGAGAAGCTCGCGACGCCCGAGGCGCAGCGGAAGGCGGGCGATCTCCGCAAGAAGGCGTTCGTCGCGAAGGCGGCGGGCGCGAAGGCGCTGGTGGTCGTCGACTGGCCGGTCGTGGTGCCGTCGAAGGAGCCGAAGGAACAGCAGGGTCCTCCGCCCGAGGCCGCGTTCCCGGTGTTGCGCCCTGAAGGGACGGGCGAGGCAGGCATTCCGGTGATCGTCGTCAAGCGCGCGGTGCTCGAGAAGCAGTGGAAGGACCTCGAGGCGAAGAAGGCGATCGACCTCTCGCTCGGCGTCGAGCTGCAGTTCGAGAAGACGAAGGCATTCAACGTGGTGGGCCGCATCGCCGCGGGCAAGAAGTCGCAGCCGGGCGTGGTGGTGATCGGCGCGCACTACGATCACCTCGGCATGGGCGGGCCGAACTCGCTGGCGCCCGACAAGGTGACGCCGCACGTCGGCGCTGACGACAACGGCAGCGGCACGGGGACGTTGCTCGAGATCGCGCGCGCGTTGTCGCAGTCGCGCGCGGAGCTGACCCGCGACGTGATCATCGCCAGCTTCAGCGGTGAGGAAGACGGCGTGCTCGGCTCGGCGGCGCTGGTGAAGTCGAAGCCGCAGTGGCTCGAGGGCGCGGTGGCGATGCTCAACCTCGACATGGTGGGGCGGCTCCGCGAGAACACGCTGTCGGTGCTCGGCAGCAAGTCGGCGCCGGAGTTCGACGCGCTCATCGCGACGGCCTGCGCGGCGTCACGCGTGGAGTGCCGGGCGAGCGGCGATGGCTACGGCCCGAGCGACCACATGAGCTTCTACACGGCGGGGGTGCCGGTCCTGCACTTCTTCACCGGCGCGCACGGCGACTACCACAAGCCCTCCGACACGGCCGACAAGCTCAACTCCATCGGCATGGAGAAGACGGCGGACGTGGTGGTCGCCCTCGCGCGCGCGCTCGGCGACACGAAGCTGACCTACACGAAGCTGCCGGAGCCGGCGGGGAAGGGCGACGCGCGCAGCTTCAACGCGTCGCTCGGCACGGTGCCGAACTACGGCGGACCGCCTCCTGGCACGAAGGGCGTGCTGCTCGACGACGTGCGGCCGGGTGGCGGCGCGGA
The DNA here is from genome assembly GCA_046351675.1 of Myxococcaceae bacterium. Taxonomy (GTDB): domain Bacteria; phylum Myxococcota; class Myxococcia; order Myxococcales; family Myxococcaceae; genus Archangium_A. Next base: position 579,280 of record JAXLYB010000001.1, on the reverse strand, counting down.
CAAGGCGGGCATGAAGCGTGGCGACATCATCGTGAAGCTCGGCACGTTCGACATCGCCTCGGTGGAAGATCTGATGTTCGTGTTGATGCAGGCCAAGCCGGGCGAGACCGTGACGGCCGTCGTGTTGCGCGACGGCAAGCGCGTCGAGCTCGAGACCACGTTCCAGGAAGGAAGGCGCCGATGATTGCACTGACTCTGTCGCTCGTTCTCTCGCAGGTCACTCCTCCGCCGCCGGCGCCCGCGTCGCTCAGCGGCATGGAACAGAAGCGTCCGCCGCAGAAGCCGGTCGCTCCAGCGCCGACCGACACGGGGCCGAGCGCGGCCGCGCAGAAGTTGAGCTTCGCGCAGCAGGCGTTCGGGCTCGCGCACTCGGCGTACCGGCAGGGGAACATCAGCGCCGACGAGGCCGCGATGTGGAGCTGGCGCATCTACGACGCCTCCAAGGACACCGACCCGAACGCGGCGAAGCTGCACCTCGAGCGGATGGTCGCGTTGGAGAAGCTCGCCAAGGACCGTGCGCAGCAGGGCGGGGCGCCGATGCTCGACGTGATGACCATCGGCTACTACCGCGCGCAGGCCGAGCAGATTGCGGGGAAGAAGTGACGCCCCAGGCGCCTCCGCCTCCGGCCGTGCAGGGCTCGTGGTTTGCGCGCAACAAGGTGCTCGCCATCGCCGGTGGCTGTTTCGTGTTGGTGGCGTGCTGTGGGTCGAGCGCGCTGCTGGCGGTGATCTTCTCGCAGCCGCTCGGCAACGGTTCAGCGCGCGTCGATTGCGGGACGCCCGGGCCGGGTGGGGTCGACTGCGAAGTGGTGCGCACCTCGGGTGGTGGCGGGTTGCGGCCGTGCTGGGTGCTGGAGATCACCTGTCAGAACGGCGGCCTGATGCGCGCCAACGCGTGCGGCACGCTCGGCGAGGGCGTCGACCAGGTGACGGTCACCATGCCGGCGTCGTCGTTCTCGAATCAATCGGGCTGTGACGCCCCGAAGTCGGGCGCGGTGAAGGAACTGATCGTCAACCCACAATGAAGCCGCTTTCGAAGCGCGAAGCAGAGGCGGCGCTGCGGTCGAAGGACTGGCGCAAGCTCGGAGACGCGCTGAAGCGGTTGCCGGCCGACGTCGACGCGGAGCTCGCGGCAAGCGTGGTGCTCGCCCGTCTCGACGATCGTGCGTGGGCCTTCGCACGGACGTGTCAGCACCTGCCGGCGTCGGTGATTCGCGCGCTGCACGGGCAATTGCAGAAGAGCGCGACGAAGCGAGACCGCATTCTGCTCGTGTCGATGATCGATGGGTCTGACGACGACGCCGCGCTGCGGGCGCAGTGGGCCGAAGCGCTGAAGGTGTTCCTCGATCTCGATCTCACCTACGGGTGGGGCTCGAAGCAGCGCAAGGAACGCTTCCAGGCGTTGGCGAAGCGGCCGCGCGTGGTGCGGGCGATCCAGGCGGCGGTGGTGGGCGACGCAGCGAATCCGTCGCTCGACATGCTGGCGGTGCTGAGCATCGAGGCGAGCGACGCGTCGGTCGATGCGCTGATTCCGATCTTCGCGGGCGGCAGCCAGGGCACGTGGCTCGAGCTGCTGCGCACGCACGCGTCGAAGACACCCGCGCTGACGGCGCTGCTCGATGGGCAGACCGCGCGTCGCGAAGAGAAAGAGCGCACCAGCCCGGCAGTGGCGTTCGTGCAGAAGGTGCTGAAGCTCGACGAAGCGCCAGAGACCGTCTCGGTGCGCGTCACGATCAACAGCGTCGACGAGAACCGCAACGGGGTGCCGCTGTACCAGGGCTCGCTGAGCATCGACTCGAAGTACGACGGGTGGTGGTCGGTACACGTCTCGAGGGTCGACGACTCCGACGACTACCGCGCGATCGCGTTCGGACTGGAAGGGAAGGGGCGCGACGCGTTCGGCCTCGGCACCTGCACCATCGAGGAACTTCCATCGTGGCTCGCCGCGGCGCAGAAGAAGCTGAAGATCCGCTGGCACGTGGTCGACACGGTCTACGGCTCACTGCGCGGGAAGAAGCGCGAGCAACTCGCCGCATGGCTCTTCAGCGCTGTCTCAAAAACTCCCTCTCCTCCCCAGAGGAGAGGGTCGGGGTGAGGAGTAGACTTCGCAGCGCCCGATGCGTCTGATGCGGTGATGAGCCACGGGGGAGCTTGATGCTTCAGTGGGTGATGCTCGTGCTGGTCTACGCGCTAGGAAGCGTCGGCTCTGTGTTCTTGCTTCGTCGGTCGCTTGCCATCAGACAGCACCAACTTGCCGTGCCGAGGCGCGCTTTCGAGCCTCCATGGCAAGTGCAAGTTGGATTGGCGATTGGTTTGTGGGTCTTCTTGACGATCGCGGTCGTTTCCGGCGCTTACGTGGTCAATCAAGCGGAGTCTCACTCGAGATGAGTCGGCGACGGCGCGCTGCGCACTTACGCACGCGCAGATCAGGGTGCGAGACTTCGACACCATGGACCGACTGAAGACAGCGACCGACGAGCTCGGCGCCTCACCACACCTATGACGAAGCCGGCGACTCCCAGGTGGTGCGCCATCCTGGCGCTTGTGACTGTGTTGATCGTGGTCGCTCGCGTCGGTCTCGCGCCGCGATCCCCATCGGCCTCCGAGACTTCTCACTGTCTGACCAGTGATGCGAGTGCTTCGGATCCTGCGTTGGTGCGGAAGTGTGTCCGATCGATCGTCAGTCGGGTGGGCCTCTCTGATTCGCGCGAAGAAGATGATGTCGTGCGTGAGTTCATTGCTCGCTACGGGCAAGTGTACGCGCAGACGCACAACCGAGGCATGCTCGAGGCACTCGACGGAGCTCAACTCGATGGAAGCCGCTTCTCGGATGTTGTTTGTCAGTTGATCAAGTCGACTGCGCTGCGACCTGAGGCTGAGGAGTATTGGACTGAGCGCAGGATGCGCATTCGACAGCTTCGCTACTGCGCTGAAGAGGTCGGCGTCGAACTCGTCGAGCGGCTCGCGAGTCGGTGTCGTGAGTGACGTCGCAAAGGCCGCGCGCCGCCGTGCTCTTGGCGTCGCGATGGGCGTCCTCGCCTGTCAGGGCTGCGCCTTCGCCGCTGTGGAAGTTGGGCCCGAGAGCGTTGCGTCAGGGCTGACCGTCCTGAGCGCCGATGGTGGCGCACTCGAGCGCGCTTCCCACGAACGACTGATCGGCATGCTGAAGCGCACCGCGGAGGTCAGGCTCCGCCGGAATGCCCCCCTCCAGCTCTTCGACGAAGTGGTCGGCGCGGCACGACAGGCTGAACGCACGACGCTCTCAATGCGTTGTCGCTCGAGTGGGCCCGCGTTTCGCCTCGTGACCGGCGCGGAGTCGACGAACTGCCTTCTGACCACGGACTGCGTGTCGCTCACGCTGCTCGTCGGCGCGGACGGTGCCAGGTTGGCATCAGCCACCCAGCCGCTCACACCTGACGCAGGAGATGGATTCGGGCACCTCGACCTGCGACCGGACGGCGGTGTCGATCTCGACGCACTTCGCCGCAGCCTCGCCGCCATACGGAAGGCGCATCCGACCGATGACACGATCGTCGTAGTCGTCGATGACGCGATCGAGCCGGTTGCTGCGTTTTGCGATGTCGCTGAGACTTCGGCGCAATACTTCCCAGCGATACAACTGGGGTCTTTCTGAGACTGGCAACGAGAGGGGGCAGGGTGGCTGGTTGCGTCCGCGCTTTCCCGACCGCGTTCATCATTCTCGCCCTCGGTCTCACCACGGGTTGTAAGCGCAACCGCGATTCGCCCACGCTTCACGCCGCTGGTCTCGAAGTGGGCGGCAAACTCGAGTCGATATCGTCGATTGAGTGGGTTGCCCGCCAGGAACGCGGAGTCGTTCGGCTTGCCCTGGCGGCGGACGGCATCCCTCGCTTGCGAAGGACGCTGAGCGCGCTCGAGAGCACGGGGACGGTCGCAGTCGCGATCGAGACGGCAGCGATGGACTGCGGAGTCGTGCGGACTGGTACTGCTCCAGGCAACGCACCGATGGACTTCTCGGCACCGGTGTCGCTCGGGTTGTTTCCAACCAAGGTCGTGATGTTCAGCCGAGGACGCGCGACGGTCGTGCGATCGAGTGGTCGCGATTGGCGCGAGATCACCTCCAGGCTCGACGCTGAGAAGGATGGGAGCGCCCGCGATCGCCAAGCGGTCTTGGTCTATGGCGGTGACACCGTCGCACTGCCCGACCTCTGCTCTGCGATCCGCTCGCTCCAGGAAGCAGGAAGACCCGAGGTGTTCCTCGTCGATGACCCGTCGGTCCGCGACGACAAGCTCTTTCAGTAGTGCTCGATCTAGGCTTCCCCATGGGCCGGCTCCTCGCACTCGGCATCGCGATCGCGACTTCGGCCTGTCACACGCCGCGTGAACAGCCCGCACCCGTCGACGCGGGCGCTCGATGGCGCGCGACTCTTGACGCGTACGGAGTCGAGAAGCTGAGCGACCAGGAGTTGGAGGAGATGGCGACCAATGGCTTGGTCGCGCAGGACGTGAAGGCGGACGCGTGGACCAGCTTGGTTCGTCGGCTGGGCCGGCGAGGCAGAGTGACCGTCCCGGTCGCCTGTGGGGAGAAGGTCTTTCCGATTGCGACCAGGTACGTCGCGCTCGAACCCAACCTGGGCGGTGCCGGGGACCTCGTGTATTCCCCGGACACCTTCATCGTCGTTGCGCTCGGTGATCGCGTCTATGTCTACTTTCAGCGTGCGGAACGCGTGATCAGCTCAGTTGAAGATCGTGCTCTTCGCGACGAGCTCGATCGCGCACTCGCGTCAGGCGCGAGGTATCTGCAGGTTTCGGTCCCCACTCCGACGCTCGTGGGTGCGTGCCCGGTGCTGCAGCTCGCGTCGCCTCGCTTCGCTGGGGTGTTCATCACCCCGTATTGAACAGTCGCCGATTCTGAACTCCGAACGACGTCGCGCCATGACCTAAGCTTCCCCTCGTGACCCGCGACGAATTCCGCGAAGCCCTCCTCTCGGTGATGGACCAGAAGGAACACTGGGCCTGGCCCTCCTTCACCGACGGCACGGTCCGCAAAGACAAGCTCCACGTCCACCTCGAGCAGGAATACGCCGTCTTCGTCCGCGACTTCCCGGTGCTGGTGGGCCGCGCGTACGTGCAGTGCCCGATTCCCGCGGTCCGCCGCGAGCTCGCCGAGAACCTCTACGAAGAAGAGACCGGCGGCCTCCACGCCAGGCGCCCGCACCCTGAGCTCTTCCTCGAATACCCGCGCGGCCTCGGCTTCGACGTCACCCGCTTCGAGCAAGTCACCCTCCTGCCCGCCGCGAAGAAGTACCGCGACACCCTCGACGAGTGGACGCAGCGCCACGGCTGGGGCCCCGCCGCCGCGGTCGTCACCGTCTTCATCGAAGGCACCTCGCACGAGCGCGCGCTCTTCGACCCGAAGTCACCGAAGCGCCCGGAGCCCCCGCTCGCTGAGCACCCGCTCCACAAGCACTACGGCCTGCCGCTCGAATCGCTCGCGCTCACCAAGGCCCACCGCGGCGTCGAAGGAGACCACCGCCTCGCCGCCTGGCGCGTGATGCTCGACCACGTCGCCGACGCCGACCGCCCGACCGTCGTGCGCGCCATGCAGGACACCCTGCAGCGCTGGCTCGAGTACCGCGACGGCGTCGCCGAGGCGTGCGGACTCCAGAAGCCCGCGTGAAGACCGACGCCCAGGGCCGCTTTCAACGCGAGCTCACCGAGGCCCCGTACTTCGCGCGCGTCTTCGCCAAGTTCATCGACCTCACCCTCGCCGGAGCGATGTACCTCCTCGCCTCCTTCTGGCTCCCGCCGCTCGAGTCCACCGCCATCGGCACTGGCTGGTTCCTCCTGTCCGACTGGCTCGGCTCGCCCGGCAAGTGGCTCCTGCGCCTCGAGGCCGTCTCGCTCGACGGCCGCCGCGTCGGCCCGCTGCGCTCGGCCCTGCGCAACCTCTTCCTCATGCTCCCGCTCGTCGGCCGCGCCGTTCTCAAGTCGGGCTGGTGGGGCAGCGATCGCGACGCGATGTACCTCGACCTCGGCGTGCTGGCCTGCCTCGGCCTCGTCATGGCGCTCGTCGAGCTCGTCACCATGGCCATCCTCCCGCTCGGGCAGCGGTGGTCCGACACGATGGCGAAGTCGCGCGTCGTGCGGCGCTGATTCTCCCTTCGTGAAGCGCGCGGTCGGTGCTTGATTCCGCCCCCGCATGCACCGCATCGACGAACCGCATCCGTTCAGCCTCGAGACCGCCACCCTCCACTACGCCGAAGATCGCCCGGTCGTCGCCGAGCACCTCGCGCTCGATCTCGACCTCGACTTCCCGGGGCGCGCCGTCACCGGCAAGGCCTTCCACCACCTCTTCGCCGTGCGCACGGTCAAGCAGGTCACGTTCGACGCCGTCGACCTCGACGTGCGCAAGGTGGAAGTCGACGGCAAGGAAGCCGACTTCGACTCGAGCGGCGGCCGCCAGCTCCACGTGCACCTGCCCAGGGCCGCCAAGGCCGGGACGCGCTTCGTGGTGAAGGTCGACTACCGCGCGAAGCCGCAGCGCGGCCTGTACTTCATCGGCCAGGACCAGGTGTGGACGCAGGGGCAGGACATCGACTCGCGCCACTACTTCCCCTGCCTCGACACGCCCGCGCAGAAGAGCAGCTCCGAGGTGCGCGCCACGTTCCCGAAGGATCTCACCTCGCTCAGCAACGGCGCCCTGCTCGAAGACAAGGTGAAGGGCGCGCGTCGCACCATGCACTGGCGCCTCGACGCGCCGCACTCGCCGTACCTCGTCACGCTCGTCGTCGGGCGCTTCGAGGTGCACGAGGCGAAGGCCGGGCAGACCACCATTCGCACGCTCTTCCCGCCGGGGCGCAAAGACGACGCGCTCCGCTGCACCGCGCGCACGCCGAAGATGGTCGCGATGTTCGAGCGCCTCACCGGCCGCCCGTACCCGTGGGGCGACTACGCGCAGGTCTTCGTGTCGGAGTTCATCTTCGGCGGCATGGAGAACACCTCGGCCACCACGCTCACCGACTCCGTGCTCCACGACGCGCGCGCGCACGCCGACTACTCCGCGGAGTTCCTCATCGCCCACGAGCTCGCCCACCAGTGGTTCGGTGACCTGCTCACCTGCCGCGACTGGCCGCATGGCTGGCTGAACGAGGGCTTCGCGACGTACTCCGAGGTGCTGTGGAAGGAAGAGAGCGAGGGCGTCGACGAGGCCGACCACACGCGCAAGGAAGACCTCGACTCGTACTTGTCCGAAGTCGCCGATCGGTACGCGCGCCCCATCGTCGCGCGGAAGTTCGACGCGCCGATCGATCTCTTCGACCGGCACCTCTACGAGAAGGGCGGGCTCGTGCTGCACGAGCTGCGCAAGCGGCTGGGTGACGAAGACTTCTTCGCGGCCATTCGCGAGTACGTCGAAGACCACGCGGGCGGCAACGTCGAGACCGTCGACCTCGCGCGCGCCATCGAGCTCACCACCGGCCGCAACGTCGATCGCTTCTTCGACGAGTACGTGTTCCGCGCGGGGCACCCGCAGCTGAAGGTCGACCTCTCGTACGACGCGGCCAGCAAGAAGCTGAAGGTCGTCGTGAAGCAGACGCAGGAAGGTGATCCGCGCGCGCTCACGCTGCCCGTCGACGTGGTGGTCGGCGACAAGACCACCTCGCACCAGCTCGAGCTCGACCAGAAGGAACACACGTTCTTCCTGTCGGCCGCGCGGGAGCCCTCGCAGGTGCTCGTCGATGCGCATCGCGACCTGCTCGCCACGCTGGAGGTCGACAAGCCCATGGGCTGGTGGCGCCACGAAGTGCAGTCGGCTGCCGTCGCGCGTGCTCGCACCGAGGCCGCCGCGGCCCTCACGAAGGATCCCGCGCACGCCACCGTCGCGGCGCTCGGCAAGGCGCTCAAGGCGGAGTCGACGTTCTGGGCTGCCCGTGCCGCGTGCGCTCGCGCGCTCGCCACCATTCGCACGCCCGAGGCGAAGCAGACGCTCATCGATGCGCTCGGCAAGACGAAGCACCCCAAGGCGCGGCGCGCGGTGGCCTCGGCGCTCGGCTCGTTCCGGGAAGACGCTGACGTCGCCTCCGCGCTCACGGCCGCGGCGAAGAAGGGTGACTCCAGCGGGTTCGTCGAGGGTGAGCTGGCGCGGGCGATCGGTCGCGTGCGCGGTGCGGGCGCGTTCGAGGCGCTCGACGCGATGCTCGATCGTCCGGCGTTTCAGGACGCGGTGCGCGCCGGGGCGCTCGATGGGTTCGCCGAGCTGAAGGACCCGAAGGCGTGGAAGAAGCTCGTCGCGTGCGCGGCGCCGGGTCAGCCGGTCTTCGGTCGGCGGGCGGCGGTGCTCGCGATGGCGAAGCTCGCCGAGGCCGCGGACAAGAAGACCGAGGCCGTGGAGCGCATCGGGCAGCTGCTGCGTGATGAGAACTTCCGGGTGCGGCTCGCGGCGATCGATGCGGCGAGCGCGCTCGGTGATGCGCGGCTCGTGGGGCCGTTGTCGAGCACGCCGTTCCTCGATGGGCGTGAGCAGCGGTTGGCGCGGGAAGCGGTGCGCAACCTGCGGGCGAAGTCGTCACCGAAGGAACTGCAGTCGCTGCGCGGGGACGTCGAGAAGCTTCGCGCCGAGGTCAGGTCGCTCACCGAGAAGCTGGGCGCGAAGAAGTAACCAAGCCCCCTCTCCCCCTGGGGAGAGGGTCGGGGTGAGGGGAGACGCGTCGCGCGGCCGGCGCCGAGAGTCCCGCTGCGCGCCACGAGAGCCCCGCCTCGCGCCCCGAGAGTCGTGCGTCCGGCGGCAAGTGTTCCGCGGCGCGCGGCAAGTGTTCTGCTGTGCGCGGCAAGTGTTCCGCGGCGCGCGGCAAGTGTTCCGCGGTGCGCGGCAAGTGCTCCGCCGCGCGCAGCAAGTGACTCCCCTCACCCCAACCCTCTCCCCAGGGGGAGAGGGAGCTACTGAAAGCCTTTGCGGAAATCCGTCGCCCGCAACCCCGGCCCCTTCCGCAACACGTTCACCCTCGGCGGCGCAATCCGCATCTGCGCCGCCTCGAGCCCGTCCTTGCAGCGCTGCAGCTCCGGCTCCATCTCCAGGCACCGCCGGTACACATCGCGCGCCGAGATGAGCCGCTCAATCCCGCCATCGTTCTCGAACAGCAACGAGTCGGCATAGTCGAGCTCCGCTGACTCCCCGCGGTACGGGTTGGTCGCATCGTCCGGCAGGGGCGTCAGCGGGTTCGCCGGCCGCTCAGGCCCCGGCACCACCACCGCCGCCGCGACGCCCGCATCGATCACCTCGGCCGCCACCGCCGCCACCTCGCGCACCGGCTCCGGAGGCACCACCGCCGGCACGACAGCGGGCGTCGGCGCGACCACCACCGGCGTGACCGGCGCGACCGGCGGCACCACCTCCTCGCCCGCCAGCAACGCCCGCGAGCCCAGCCACGCCCCGAGCAGCACCAGCACGCACACCCCGATGAGAATCACGCTCTGCCGCATCGCTCACACCACCTTCACGCCCACGAGGTCCTCGAAGGCAGTGATGACCGCGGTGATGTCCTTGCCGCCCAGCCCCGCGGCGCGCGCGAAGTTGTACGTCTCCTTCAGCGACGCGGCGGTCGGCGTCGGCACCCGGTGCTGGGCCGCGTTGTCGATGAACAGCGACAGGTCCTTGTGCATCAGGTCGATCGAGAAGTGCGTGGTGAAGTCGCGCTCCAGCAGCGCCTTGCCCTTGAAGTCGAAGTACGGCGAGCGGAAGCCCGACGCCTGCACCACCTCCAACAGCTTGCGGGGATCGACGCCCGCCTTCTTCGTCAGCAGCATCCCCTCGCTGAACGCCTGCAGCATGCCGGCGATGAGCGCGTTGCCGGCGAGCTTCACCTGCGTGCCCGTGCCCACCGGCCCGCAGTGAATGAACTTCTCGCCCACCGCGAGGAAGATCGGCGTCGCGCGCTCGAGCACCTCCTGCGAGCACCCCGTCATGATCACCAGCGTGCCCTTCTCGGCCCCGCCGCGGCTGCCGGTGACCGGCGCGTCGACGAAGTCCACCCCCAGCGCGCCGAAGCGCTCGGCCAGCGACTGCACCAGCTCGACCGACACCGTCGAGAAGTCGATGAACAGCTGCCCGCGCCGCGCGGTCTCGAACACCTCGCTCGCCACGCCCATCAACGCCTTCGGGTCCGCCACGCAGGTGCAGAAGGCGTCGACCTGGTCGGCCAGCGCCGCCGGAGACTTCGCCACCTCGATGCCGTCGGCCTTCAACGCCTCGGCGCGCGCCGCGGTGCGGTTCCACACCACCACCTCGAAGCCCTTCTTCTTGAGGTTCTTCGCCATCGGGGCGCCCATGGTCCCCAGGCCCAGAAAGCCGACGCGCTTGATGCCCATGGCGCGCGCGTACCACTCCTCGCGAGGTGCTAGAAGCGCCCCATGCCGTTGCGCTTCTTCCGCAAGGAGAACTCGAGCTCCGCCCGCCGCGAGCGCGCCGAGCAGATCGAGAAGGCCTTCGCCCAGGGCCTGCGGACCTTGAGCGAGCTCTTCAAGAAGACCGCCGAGATCATCGAGGCCCGCCGGCTCGAGCGCGGTGGCTACGAGAAGCAAGACAAGTACCTCGAGCGCGTCACGCCGCCGCCCCCCGGAGATCGCCGCTGATGTTCTACCGGGCCTTCCGGGCCTTCGCGTCGCTCGCCCTGCGGTTGTTCTTCAAGCTCGAGACGCCGGTCGACCCGCACGGTGCGCTTCAGCTCGAGGGGCCGGTGATGTTCGTCGGCAACCACCCCAACGGGCTCATCGACCCGGGCATCGTCTTCATCCTCGCGCGGCGCCACGTCACCTTCCTCGCGAAGGAACCGCTGTTCCGCATGCCGCTGCTCGGCTGGATCTTGAAGGGCATGGACGCGCTGCCCGTGTTCCGCAAGCAAGACGGCCCGGGCGACACCACCAAGAACGAAGGCACGCTCACCGCCTCGGTCGCCGCGTTGAGGGAAGGGCGCGCGATCACCATCTTCCCCGAGGGCAAGAGCCACAGTGAGCCGCAGCTCGCCGAGCTGAAGACCGGAGCGGCCCGCATCGCGCTCGAGGCCGCGCGCCAGGGCGCGAAGGTGCGCCTCGTGCCCGTCGGCATCACCTACGAGCGAAAGAACCTCTTCCGCAGCCGCGTGCACGTCGAGGTGGGTGCGCCCCTCGACGCCGTGCCCGCGCTCGAGAAGCCGGGGCAGGACCCCCACGACGCCGCGCGCGCCTTCACCACGTCGATCGCCGACGCCATCCGCGACGTCACCCTCAACCTCGAGAAGTGGGAAGACCTGCCCATTCTCGAGACCGCCGAGCAGCTCTACGCGCTCCACCGCAACGAGGCCGCGGGCGACGCCGAGCGCAAGAAGGCCTTCGCCCGCGCCATGGCCCTGCTGCGCGACGAGCAGCCCGAGCGCTTCGAGCAGCTGAAGCACCAGCTCGCCCAGTTCCGCCGCCGGCTCGACCTCCTCGCCATCAGCCCCGACGATCTCACCTCGCGCTTCCGGCCCGCGACCGTCAGCTGGTTCATCGTGCGCAACCTGCTGTGGCTCTTCACGCTGCCGCTCTTCCTGCTCGGCGTGGCGCTGTTCTTCATTCCCTGGCTGTTGCCGCAGCTCGCGGTGAAGGCCGCCAGGCCGTCCGACGACACCGAGTCGACGGTGAAGGTGCTGACGCTGCTGCTGCTCGCCCCGCTGTGGCTGGTGCTCCTCACGGGCCTCGCGTGGTGGCTGTGGGGCGTGCCGGTCGCGGTGGTGACGCTCGTCGCGGCGCTGCCGCTCGCGGCCTTCACCCGTTACACGTTCGAGCGCCGGCGCGCCGCGCTGCGCGACGCGAGGACCTTCTTCGTGATCGTCAGCCGCCGCGCAGTGCAGGCCGCGCTGCTCGACGAGGCCCGCGCGCTCTCCAGCGAAGTCGAACGCCTCGCCGAAGAGCTGAGGCCGAGAGTCACCTGAGAACCTCCCTCTCCCCGTGGGGAGAGGGTCGGGTGAGGGGAGACGCTTACAGGAAGTCAGTGAGGCACGTCGTGCTGGTGCTGGTCGAGCAGCAGAACCCGCTCGTCAGGTTGCACACCGCCGCGCCACCATCGGCGAACTGCGCGCCAGTGCACCCGCTGGTCGTCGTGCACTTCGGCCACAGCACGCCCACCGTCGGCGCCGTCGCCGACTTGCGGTAGCAGGTGTACCCCGTGCGGCTGCTGCCCACCGAGCCGGGCGTGTTGCAGGTGCCCAGGCAGTAGTAGTTGGTGCCGCCGTCAGCCAGCGGGAAGCCGACCTCGGTCTTGCCCGCTGCGTCGCACCACGTGTCGGCGGGCGCGAGGTCAGACGACGCGAGGCAGTACCCACTGGGGAACGTGGTCTGGCAGACCGCCAGCGCCGGGTCGGGCGGGTTCGAGCAGTCGGTGTCCGAGGTGCACGCGTTGCCCGCCTTGGTCGGGTTGCCACCGCCCGTGAAGACCGCGCCGTTCATCTGGCTGATGTGCACGCAGCCCCGGTTGCCGGTGGTGGTGTTGAGGTCGTCGACCTGCGCGCAGATCAGCTGGCCGCACGTCGCCGAGCTGGTGCACGACGGCACACAGAAGCGATCGGTCTCGTTGAAGAGGTAGGGGAAGCTGCTCGTGCCGCCCGCGCACACCGAGCCGGCAGGGCAGGTGCCCGGGCCCGAGCAGCTCACGGTGCAGAAGCCCGCCGGGTACGCCGTCGGCGCCGTGGTGCCGAAGGGCAGCGTCTGCGTCTTGCAACGGCCGTTGGTCAGCCCGCTGCACTGGGTGCCGCTCGAGCAGGCCATGCCCACGGTGCCCGTGCCACCGCCCGTCGTGCCGCCGCCGGTGCCGCCGCCCGTGGTGCCACCGCCGGTGCCGCCACCGGTCGCGCCGCCACCACCGCCGGTCGTGCCGCCGACGCACTGGTAGTTCACGCAGCTCTGGTTGCCCGAGCACGTCGCGCAGGTCACGCCGCCCTGGCCGCAGAAGCTGTTGGTGCCGGAGTTCACGCGCTGGATGCACGTGCCCGCCGCGAAGCAGCCGTCACACGTCGAACCGCCACCGCCCGTGCCGCCGCCGGTCGTGCCGCCGCCCGTCGTGCCGCCACCGGTCGTGCCGCCACCCGTGGTGCCGCCGCCGGTGGTGCCACCACCCGTGCCGCCGCCCGTGCCGCCGCCGCCGCCGAGAATCGACGTCGACATGCAGGTGCCGAGGTTGCACGCCTGCCCGAGCGAGCACGTCGCGCACATGCCGCCGAGCTGGCCGCACGCGGTGTTCGAGCCGCCCGACTGACACTGGCCCTTGGCGTCACAGCAGCCCGAGCGACAGGTCGCCGCGGAACAGGTGCCGGTGCCACACGACGGCGCCACCGCGATCAGCAGGCCGACCGCGAACCCGGTCAGCAGAGACTTGATGTTGTTCATGAAGGTGAGTCCTGGGGTGCGCTGTCGTCGCCGGCCACGGGAGACAGGCCCTTCCCGCATAGACCAAGCCAGCCCGGGTGGGAATACACTGCGCGGCGGTGAGTGACGCCGTCGGAGATCCAGCAGTCGAAGCGAGGGGTTTGCGCAAGCAGTTCGGCACCTTCACCGCCGTCGACGGCCTCGACATGACGATTCCGCGCGGGGCGTTCTACGCGTTCCTCGGGCCCAACGGCGCGGGCAAGTCGACCACCATCTCGATGATGACCGGCACCTACGCCGCCGACGCCGGGCACCTCACCATCCTCGGCCGCGACGTCGGGAAGGACCCGCTCTCGGTGAAGAGCCGGCTGGGCGTGGTGCCCGAGGAACTCTCGCTGTTCGAGCGCCTCACCGGCCGCCAGTACCTCGTCTTCTCCGCGCGCATGCACGGCCTCGATGGCGCCGCCGCCAGCGCTCGCACCGAGGAACTGCTCCGCCTCACCGAGCTCGAGGCCAAGGGCGACGCGCTGGTCGCCGAGTATTCCAAGGGCATGCGGCGCCGCCTCGCCATCGCCGCGGCGCTCATCCACGCGCCCGAGCTGGTGCTGCTCGACGAGCCGTTCGAGGGCATCGACGTGATGGCGGCGGGCGTGATTCGCGAGCTGCTCAGCGAGCTCTCGCGCCGCGGCGTCACCTTGCTGCTCACCACCCACGTGCTGGAGATCGCCGAGCGCCTCGCCACCCACGCGGGCGTGATCCGCGCCGGTCGCCTCGTCGACGAGGGCACGGTCGGTGAGCTCAAGGCGCGCCACCACGTCGACTCGCTCGAGAAGGTCTTCCAGACGTTGATCGGCGTGCCGGCCTCGCGCGACGCGAAGCTCTCGTTCTACGGGGCGAAGTGAAGTGAGCAGCCTCCGCCCGCCGGGGTTCGTCACCCACCTGCTGCTCCTGTGGCGGCTGCGGCTGACCATCGGGCTGAACCGCGGCTCCCCGTCGCGCTGGTGGCTCTCGGTGCTCGCCTTTCTCGCTTCCAGCGCGCCCGCGGTCGGCCTCGCGCTCGCGTTCTACGGGCTGGTGGTGCTCAGCGATCAGCTCGAGCTCGTCATCTGGCCCGACTTCATCTTGCGGCTGCTGAGCTTCGTCACCACCTGCGTGTGGGTGACGTGGCCGGTGCTGTCGGCGGGCGTCGACGATCACTCCGAGCTCTCGCGCTACGCGGCGTTTCCCATCTCGTCGCTGCGGCTGATGTTCGCGTCGATGATCGCCAGCCTCTTCGAGCCGCGCTCGCTGGTGTTCTACGGCCCGCTGGTCGGCGCCACGCTGGGCTACCTCACCATTCGCGACGTGCCGCACCTCGAGTGGGTCGGCCTGGGCTTCGTCGCCTACGTGCTCTTCAACGCGGCGCTCTCGCGCGTCGGCCTGCACGTGGTGCTCAACGTCTTGCGCCAGCAGCGCAGCGCGGAGCTGATCGGCGGCGGCTTTCTGCTCACCTTGCTCGTCGCGTCGTTCATTCCGCCGGTCGACACCTCGTGGCTGTTCGATCTCGGCAAGGTCGGCGTGCAGGCGGTGCCCGACACCATCGTCGAAGACGCCACGAAGGCGCTCGGCCGCTTCCCCACCGGCTTCTTCGTGCACTCGCTCTTGATGTTGAACACCGGGCACCTCGTGTCGGCGCTCGGCGACGTGCTGGCGCTCATCGAGATGACCATCATCGTGCTGGTCGTCGCGTGGGGGCTGCTGATCGACTTCCACCGCCAGCCCGGCCGCGCGCCCCCGGTGAGCAGCGGCGAGCGCTCGCAGAACCCCTTCGTGCGCCCGAAGACGCTGTTCGGCACGCTGGTGCTCCGCGAGGCGGTCGACCTCTGGCACAACCCCCGCGCGCGGTTGCTCGCCGCCGTGCCCTTCGTGCTCGGCATTCTCTTCAAGCTGCTCAGCGGGCGGGCGCTCTTCGTCTACGTCGTCGGAGCGACCGCTGACGCCTGGCTGCTCGGCGGCTTGTGCGTCTACGGCGCCATCGTGCTCGGCTCGACGTTCTCGCAGAACGCCTTCGCGTACGACGGCCACGGCTTCTCGGCCTTCCTCGCGGCGCCCATCGATCTCGGGCTCGTGCTGCGCGCGAAGAACCTGGTGCACGCGCTCGCCGGCGGCGGGTTGGCGGTGATCGTCGCGATCTTCTACGTGACGTACTTCCGCGCGGGCACGGCGCTCGACGTCGCGCTGGCGCTCGCCTCGGTGGCCACTTTCATCCCCAGCGTGCTGGTGGTCGGCAACCTGCTGTCGCTCTATTTCCCGGTGAAGTTCCACGCGAACCTGAAGCGCCGCGACAAGCTGCCCTTCATCGCGTCGATGATCGGCATCGCGGCGGCCGGCGCGGGAACCTGGCCCCTGGCGTGGACGTTGAGGCAGTGCGGAAAGGCGGGGCCCACCGTGCAGAACCTGCTCTTCGTCTTGTCGGCCGCGGCCCTCGCGTGGGGGCTCTACGTGCTGCTGTTGCCCGACGCCGTCCGCCGCCTCACCGTTCGGAGAGAGTTCGTCCTCCGCGCGGTGACGCGCGAGTAGCAATCAGGCCGCTCGAAAGGCGTACTCCTCCCGTGCGATTCCTCCTCAACATCTTGTGGGCGATCTTCGGCGGCGGCTTCATCACCGCCCTCGAGTACTGCCTCGCTGGCGTGGTGCTCTGCATCACCATCGTGGGCATCCCCTTCGGGATGCAGTGCTTCAAGATGGCGGGGCTCGCGCTCTTCCCCTTCGGGAAGGACTTCGACGACGGCGGGCGGGTCGGCCTCGGCGGCGGACTGCTCAACGTCGTGTGGTTCCTCTGCGCCGGCTTGTGGATCTTCCTGACCCACCTCGCCGCGGGGCTTTCGCTCGCGGTGACGGTGATCGGGATCCCCTTTGCGATTCAGCACCTGAAGCTCGCGATGCTCGCCCTGTTCCCGTTCGGGGTTCGGGTGCGCGAGCGGCCCTGAGCTGCTTCGGTTTCTTCACGGGTTTGGGCGGCTGTGACAGCGCCAGCCGGTGCGCCACCTCGACCAGCGGCCGCAGCGCCTCGACGTCGTCGGCCACGCCCTCGGGCAACACCACCCACTTGCCCATCGAGTGACCGCGGCCCGACGGGTCGAACGGCTCGCTGCCCTCGAGCGCCGACGCCTTCTCGTACGCCGCCGGGTCGGGGAACTTGAGGCACACGCGGCCGTCCCACACGAGCGCGTAGATGATGCGGTTGGCGAAGAACGCGTCGCTGCCGAACATGCGCCGCTCGCTGACCTCGGGCAGGTCGGCCGACAGCTCACCGACCAGGTCCTTCAGGTGCGCGTTGAGGCTGCTCACTCGACCCGCCACGCGTTGAGCAGCTTCACCTTCACCTCGGGAGGTTCCCAGGTGAACTGCCAGCGCGTGCGCCACATCGAGGTGCCCAGCAGCTTGTCGTCGGCGTCGGGAATGGTGCGCGCCACCTTGCGGCTGAAGTGCAGCACCGACTCGTCGAAGCGCGGGTCGCCCGACTTCTCGACGATGCTCACGTCGGCCAGCACGCCCGTCGCGTCGGTGGTCATCTCGAGCACCGTGGTCAGGCGCGCGCGGCGAATGCGCTCCTTCACGTTCTCCATCTGCGCCAGCGTCTGCATGCTCGCCTCGCGCATGCGCTGATCATCGACGTTGGGCATCATCACGTTCTGGTTCTGGATGCTCCGCCCCGTCGGGAGGTCGGCGATCTTCTTCTGCGCCTCGGCCGACGGGCCGTTGTTGAACATGATGCCTGCCACGTCGGTGATCGCCTGCTGCGCGGTCCACGGCGTGCGATCGAGCTTCGCGGTCGGCAGCGCCTTGCGCATCATCTGCTCGTAGCGCTTGAAGTGCGTCGGCACGTTGCCCACGTCGGTCGCTGCCTGGCCCACCTGCTCGCGCAAGTCGGAGTTCAGCTTTCGCGTCAGCACCTCGCCCGTGTACTCGTTGAGCGCCGCCTGGTCGGGCGTCTCACCCGGGCCGTTGCGCACCGTCGAGCCGCGCCCGGAATCGTTCGTGCCCGCGGGACCCAGCTGCATGATGAAGCCGGTGCTCGGCGTGAGCGACGGCGCCACCGCGAGGGGCAAGTCACCGCGTGGACCCACCGAGGGCCCGGTCGCCGTGGGCCCGCCTTCCTGCGTCGAGGGCTGCACCGTCGAGCTGGGCGGGGGCGTGGTGTCGTTGGTCTTCTTCTTCGGCGGCGTGATGGCCGCGAGCTTCGGCGGCGGCGCGACCTCGGGCTGCGGCGCGGGCGGCGTCGGCTCGGGCGGCGTGAAGAACTCCATCTCGATGGCGTGGCTGTCGACGGCCGGGGGCGGCGGAGGCGGGCGCGAGGCCAGGTAGCCCAGCGCGCCGGCGTGCAGGGCGAACGACACGCCGATCATCAGGGCTCCCCGCGAGAGCTCCCGACCTGCGCGCTGTGGACCCGAACCCATCTGATTCGCACATAACACGCAAAGGCAGTTGGTAGAGAGGCACCCCATGCTCCCCTTCGCCTCGCCGCTCGAGCCGATGCTCTCGCAAGCCCAGGAGGAGATTCCCACCGGTGAGGGCTGGCTCTACGAGCCCAAGTGGGACGGGTTCCGCGCCATCGTGTTTCGCGACGGCGACAAGGTGCACATCTGCTCGCGCCGCGGCCAGCCGCTCGAGCGCTACTTCCCCGAGGTCATCGAGGGGTTGAAGAAGTCCCTGCCCGAACGGTCCATCAGCGACGGGGAAATCATCCTCCCCGGCCCGAAAGGGCTCGACTTCGATGCCCTCAGCCAGCGCATTCACCCCGCGCCCTCGCGCATCAACCGCCTCGCCGCCGAGACGCCCGCCGGGTACGTGGCGTTCGATCTGCTCGCGGTCGGCGACCAGGACCTGCGGCCGGTGATGAACCGCGATCGCCGCGCGCTGTTGCTCAAACACTTTCAGGGCCACGGGGCCTTCTTCGTCACCCCGCAGACCATGAACCCCGACGAGGCGAAGCGCTGGTTCCACGAGTTCGAAGGGGCAGGGTGCGACGGCATCATCGCCCGCCGCGGCGACCTCGGGTACCAGCCGGGCAAGCGCGTGATGGTGAAGATCAAGCACCACCGCACCGCCGACGTCGTCATCGGCGCGTACCGCCTCGGCAAGAAGCCCGACTCGGTCGGCTCGTTGCTGCTCGGCGTCTACGACGAGCAGGGCGTGCTCCATCACATCGGCCACACCAGCTCGTTCACCGCGAAGGAAAAGCGCGAGCTGCTCGTGAAGTTGAAGCCGCTCGAGGGCGGCGAGGGTTTCTACGGCGGGCGCATGCCCGACATGCCGGCCACCAACCGCTGGCAGGCGGCGAAGGCGAAGAAGGCGGCGGCCGCGGGGGAAGAGGAGGGCCCCAGCTCGGTGAAGCTGCACCCCAGGCTCGTGATCGAGGTGCGCTACGACTACCTGCAGGGCCCGCGCTTCCGCCACGCGTCGACCTTCTTGCGTTGGCGCGACGACAAGGCCCCGAAGGACTGCACCTTCGCGCAGCTCCTGCCGCCCAACCCGTTCTCGCTCGCGAAGATCATCGCGCTGAGCCCGGGCAAACCCGCTGGCGACGTGAAGTGATGGTGACGACGTGTCGCTCCGGCCCGAAGAGCTGGTCCTCGTCGCCGCGGAGCTGACCCGCGAGCTGAGCGGCGGCGTGGTGCAGAAGATCCACGCGCCCACCACCACGCGCGTGTACCTCGAGGTGCGCGTGCCCGGCCGCAGCGTGCTGGTGCTGGTGTGCAGCGACCAGGGCTTCGCGCGCGTGTCCGCAGTGGAAGAGCGCCCGCCCAACCCGGCCACGCCGCCGACCTGGCAGTCGGTGCTCCGCAACGATCTCACCGGCGCGAAGCTCGCCGACGTCGAGGCGCTGCCCGCGCGGCGCACGCTGATTCTCCACTTCGGCAAGGCGGGGAAGTTCTTGAACCTGGTGCTGGAGTGCACCGGCGAGCCCGCGGTCGTCTTCTGCACGGGTGACGCGCAGATCCGCTCGCTGTCGATTCCCCACCGCGCCGACCTGCGCGTCGGCCAGAAGTGGGCGCCGCTGCCCGAGCAGCCGCTCAAGCCCCAGCCCTCGCGCCTGCAGGGCGACCACGTGGTGCTGCGGCTGGCGCACGCCGCCGAGGCGCTGCTGTCGACCACCGAGCAGAAGGCGGTCGTCGACGCACGGCGCGCGCCGCTGCTGGCGAAGTTGAAGAAGCTCCAGCGCACGAAGGACAAGGTGCGCGCCGAGGCCGAGCGCACCGATCGCGCGCAGCAGCTCAAGCGCGAAGGCGAGCTGCTCACCCAGAACTTCCACCGGCTCGCCCGCGGCCAGAAGAGCGTCGCGCTCACCGAGTGGCTCGAAGACGGCACCACGCGCGAGGTGACGCTCGAGCTCGACCCCTCGAAGTCGCCGCAGCAGCTCGTCGAGCACCGCTTCCACCAGTACAAGCGCCTCGTGCGCGGCGCGGAGATCGCCCGCGGTCGCCTCGCCCAGCTCGACGAAGAGACGCGCGCCCTCGAGCAGCAGCTCGCCGCGCTCGACGACGCACCGCCGGCGCTGCCGACCGCGCTCGCCCCGCGCGCGAAGAAGGGCCCGCAGGCGCCGCTGCCGCCGTACCGCGAGTACCGCGGGCACGGTGGCCAGAAGATCTGGGTCGGCCGCGGCTCGGCCCACAACGACGCGCTCACCTTCCACGTCGCGCGGCCCTTCCACGTCTGGTTCCACGCGCGCGGCGTGCCCGGCGCCCACGTCGTGGTGCCGCTCGAGAAGAACGCGCAGCTCCACCCCGAGGTGCTGCTCGACGCCGCGCACCTCGCGGCGCACCATTCCGACGCTCGCGGCGAGCCGCGCGTGGAGGTCAGCTACACCAACGTGAAGTTCGTTCAGAAGCCACGCGACGCCGCGGCCGGCGCGGTCACCTTCACGCGCGAGAAGACGTTGCTGCTGCGCCTCGAGCCGGCGCGCCTCGAACGGTTGAGCCGCACCGTCGAGAGCGAGTGACTCACTGCGTCAAGCGAGCCAAAGGTCCCACGTTGATCGGGGTTTTGGGCCTGTGCTACAGCCGCCGCCCTTTCCACACCCCTCACCCGAGGTGTTGATTTGCTGGCGTTGCAGACCCTCAGCCCCGCGCGTTGCCTAACGACCAGCGCGTCGAGTGGCAGACACACCAGCGTGATCGGGTGCGCAGGCGTGGTCGAAACGTTTCTGAATTCATCGAGTTGGTCGTTTTTCCCGGCGCAGGCGAGGGCGGCACGCAAGTTGCCCCACGCCCGCGACTTGATTCACGTCTGGTGGAGGTACGCGTGAAGCGAATGGTCCTCAGTCTGGTGCTGGTGCTCGGCGCGATCGCGTCGGCGCAGACGGCACCCACCACAACGACGCCTCCGACGGTTTCTTCCACCGCGCCCGCGACCCCCGCGCCCAACGGCCAGGCGGCCACCACCGCGCCGACCGCGAACAACCCGCTCGCGAAGGCCGTCGCCGCGAAGACGCCTGAAGAGCAGGCCAAGCAGAGCGGCATTCAGCTCATCACCACGCTCGACCACTACCTGGGCGTCGGCACGTTCGTCGACGCGCGGTACTACTCGTACCTCGCGGCGTGGCTGACCATCATGCCGCAGTACCAGTTCACGATCGGCAAGCAGCACTTCGCGGCCAGCGCGACGATTCGTGGCAGCTTCGAGTACACGCTGCCCGACGCCGAAACCGGCCGCCGCTGGGGCTGGTCTGATCTCTCGCTCGGCTTCGCCGCGCCCGCCGCGTTCAAGGAAAAGCTGACCGGCATCTCGTTCACCCCGAGCGTCGGCCTCACGCTGCCCGCCTCGATCGAGAGCTGGAACGCCGGCCTCATCACCGCGCTCCGCGGCGGCGTCACCGCGTCCCGCTCGGTCGCGACCGTCGACTTCCGCGCCAACGTCTCGGTCAGCGGTTCCATCTACGGCCAGCAGGTCAACGGCTACCGCAACCCGACGCTCACCGGTAACTCGCTGCCCACCGACAAGAGCGGCAACCTGCTGCTCGTCTGCCGCCCCGGCGAGTCGCTCTGCGGCGTCTCGAACAACAACCCGTCGGTCACCCTCTCGGTCGGCGGCCAGGTGCAGTGGCGCGCCACCGGCAGCTTCCTCCTCTACGTCGGCTACACGTACATCCGCGGCTGGCGCTACTCGACCAACACCCAGCAGGACGAGTTCACCCCCAAGGCCCTCGACGCCAACGGCAACCCGGTCGCGCGCGTCGGCATGGGCTCGTTCGACCGCACGTCGGCGTACTTCGGCGGCAGCTACCAGCTCAACGAGCACTACTCGCTCGACCTCGGCGTCAGCACCGTGCAGACGCCGCTCACGCCCACCGGGCAGGTCCGCTTCCCGTTCCTGTCGTTCGGCACCTGGGCCGACAACGGCACCAACCTCTACTTCACCTTCTCAGCCGGCTACTGACTCATGACTCTTCGCAACCAGCTTTCCCCCGGAGGCCACATGAACCGTCGCATCACCTCTCGCTGGCTCGCTGCCGCGGCTGCCGCGTTGTTCGCGGTCGGCTGCGCTCAGAGCAACGGCGACGTCGTCCGCGTGCAGCCCAACGTGGTGCGCAAGGCTGACCTCCTCGATGGTCAGTGGTTCTTCCGCAACACCGTGACCTGGACGCCGTTCAACACCCAGTTCACGTACCCGGGCCAGACCGGCAACATGGAAAAGCTGGTGTGGGAGATCCAGGAAAACAACTTGGTCGGCTACCGCAGCTACGCGTACACGCCCGGCGCCGAGGCCGCGGTCGATCAGACCTCGAAGGTCAGCGGCACGACCGCGAAGTACTGCGACGCCGCGGGCAACTGCAAGGGCGGCCAGAAGTACTACGGCGCGCCGGTCGTGGCCTTCCCCATCGAGAGCCACTTCGACATCCAGCGCGGGTACAACCCGGCGACGGGTGAGCAGACCAACGTCGTGTCCGAGAACAGCTCGGACCGCATCTGGAACCAGCGCGAGTACATCCGCGTGAACTGGTCGTCGAACGTGCTCAACACCATGTCCGGCATGAGCTGGGGCACGGTGCAGAACCCGCTGGGCGGCAGCAACGCCAACAACTGGATCCAGCCGAACGAGCCGGGAACCGACCCGTACGACTGGCCGACCTTCGAGTACGCCGACCGCGACAACGACGGCAAGCAGGAGCTCGTCTACTTCGACGTCACCGGCCGCTACATGGCGGTGCCCGACAGCGTCTACTACGAGGGCTACGGCAGCATCCCGCTGTGCTGGTTCGCGTACGGCGTCTACGACTGCAGCGCGAGCGAGATCCACATGCGCGTGTCGATCGCCAAGGTCGATACCACCTGGTCGCGTGACTACGAGCCGCTCGTCTACCCGAACGACCTCATGTCGTACTTCGGCTTCTTCCGCACCGAGCGCCTGAACTACGACAAGAAGTTTGGCTACAACGACTCGGCGGTCATTCGCCTCGCGAACCGTCACCGCATCTGGAAGGAGTACTACCAGAAGAGCAACGGCGAGGTGACCGACCAGCCGATCGCGATGGCGGCCCGCACCCCGAAGCCGGTGAAGTACTACTTCACGCCCGCCGCCCGCATGGGTGGCCAGGAGCGCTATGACGAGTTCTGGGAACCCGGCCGCAAGATCGAGCAGGAATACGATCGCGCCTTCAAGCGCGCCGTCGCCGCCGCCCAGCAGAAGGACATCAGCCAGGTCCCGCAGATGTATTACCTCTGCAACAACCCGGTGAAGTCGGGCGACAGCCCGGAATGCGGTGACCCCGGCTTCTCGCCGAAGATCGGCGACCTCCGCTACAGCTTCGTCAACACCGTCGCCGAGCCCGTCGCCAACGGTTTGCTCGGTTACGGCCCGTCGTCGAGCGACCCCGAGACCGGCCAGATGATCAGCGGCATGTCGAACACCTACACCTGGGGTGTCGATCTCTACGGCCGCGACGTCCTCAACTGGATCCTCCTCATCCAGGGCCTCAAGTCCGAGACCAACTACGTGTCGGGCGTCGACGTGAAGAAGTTCATCAACTCGAACCCGGTCTACAACATCGCCAAGCTGCAGCGTGACGGCCTGCTCCAGTCGGAACTGCAGGGCATCCCCACCCGCAACGTCGAGACGGTCGGCGCGTGGGATCGTCCCAGCCAGCGCATGGCGTCGGTCATGGCGCGCATCGTCGGCGACACGAACACCATCGCCAGCAAGGGCGACCAGCTCAAGAAGGCCGCTGACGAGCTCGCGAAGAACCCGGCCCTCGAGGCCGCGGTGCTCGACAACCCCGACATGCAGAACGACCTGATGAACCTCCTGCCGCCGTTCGCGCAGGTGGCCGCGCAGCGCGACCCGTCGTTCCTGCGCCAGGCGTCACGCTCGGTGCTGACCAACATCCAGCTCTCGCGCGACTGGGAAAAGCGCCGCCTCGAGTACCTGTCGAAGAACAACATCACCACCTTCGACTTCTACGACCGCACCCTCGTCGGCCTCGCCAACACCAAGCTCAACTTCCGCAACAACCGCATCGCCGAGCTGACGGGCCACGCCAACGCCAAGTGCGCCGACCCGCAGGCCTGCACCGCCGACGAGGCCGCGTCGATCGCCGATGACGAGATCGCCCGCCAGGTGCGCCAGCAGGTGTGGCTCGCCACGGCGCTGCACGAGACCGGTCACACCCTGAACCTCCGCCACAACTTCCAGGGCTCGTTCGACTCCATCAACTACGCCGACGTGTACTGGGATCTCCGCAAGGAAAGCCTGACGGTGCAGCAGAACGGCACCGCCAAGCTGCCGCGCACGCCTGCCGACATGAAGAAGGCCGCGCAGGGCACCAGCACCCAGATCAACAGCGGCATGCACGACTACGAGTACTCGTCGATCATGGACTACGCCGGGAAGATCTACGGCGACTGGCAGGGCATCGGTAAGTACGACGAGGCCGCGCTCATCTTCTCGTACTCGGGCGACACCGCGCCGGGCTACGTCGAGGTGTTCAACAACGCGCGCAAGACCTCGAAGACCATTCCGGGCTCCGACGGCGCCAACATGACCATCTCGGGCGCCGGCGCTGACCTGCCGATCGTCAACGTCACGCACACCAACCCGAACATCCGCAACTACACCGAGCGCTTCCACTACTCGACGGTGCCGCTGCACTTCGGCGAAGGCGCTGACACCACCGCCATCATCAACGACGGCATCAACAAGCTGCGCGACCGCCGCCTCGTGAAGTGGTCGGAAGTCGTGAAGGACGAGGAGCGCGTGCGCAACGCCCTGCTCGCCGACCCGACGCTGATCGACGACCCCGATCGCGCCGCCGGCGTGCTCGGCAGCCCGCTGCTCCGCGTGCCGTACATGTTCTGCTCAGACGAGTCGGCCGACGGCCCCGTGCTGTCGTGCAACCGCTTCGACCGCGGCCCCGACTACTTCGAGCTCGTGAGCACCAAGCTCGAGGACTACTGGTCGTACTACCTCGACTCGCACTTCCGTCGCGACAGCGCCTTCTTCTCGGGCAACGGCGCGCTGAACCGCACGTTCAGCAACTTCTACTTCGTCGCCAACTCGTACAAGCACTGGGTGTGGGAGTTCTACAAGAAGAGCAACCGCAACCAGGAGCAGGTCAGCCGCTACAAGCTCGACCCGCTGATGCAGGACTACTGGACGATGGCGGTGCTCGACGGCGTCAACCAGCACCTCAACGTCATGTCGGTCCCGCCGGACGGGTTGTTCATGTACCGCAACCTCCGCGGCGGCCCGCGCTGGGACCTCATCAGCCAGGGTGAAGACTTCGACTACCTGAACCCCACCGGCCGCCAGGCGCTCCAGGACCTCTACACCAGCCGCTACGGCGCGACCGACTTCGTCATCATTCCGCGCGGGCTCGGCCGCCGCATGTACAGCCGCTACGACTTCAAGTCGGGCTTCGGCTTCTGGCAGCGCATGCTCGAGGCCGGTCACTACAACGACCAGGTCGGCGCGATGTTCGCGGCCGTCATCCCCGGCATCGACGTGCAGGGTGTCGACGTGACGGCCGACCAGGACCGGTACCAGATCCCGTACTACCTGGTGTTCCGCGACGAGTTCCAGAACACCTTCAGCTCGCTGTGGGCCAACGACGAAGAGAAGATTCGCCCCATCGCGTACAAGACGGTGAACAACGCGAACCAGGTGCAGGACGAGGCGGCGATCGAGTGGCGCACCTACGTGCGCGGCACCGACTTCTTCACCGGGTTCAACTACCCGCGCGAGAAGCGCAACTGCAACACCGCCGCGGGTGAGCAGGCCTTCCGTGACGACTGCTGGAAGCCCGACCAGAACCCGGCGCCCGCCAACATCCAGCTCACGTGGACCAGCCGCATCTACGGCCTGTTCCTCGGCATGGCGCTCTTCAAGGTGAACTTCGACCTCGACTACGCCAAGGCCAACCAGATTTTCAAGCTGGGCTCGGGCGAGGCGTTCACCGTCGCGGCCGGCTACCACACGGTCGAGGTGCCCGACATCGTCACCGGCCACCGCTACCTGGCCATCGAGAAGGACGGCGCGGCTCCGAACAGCACTGGCGCGGTGCGCATGATCGACATCGCCAACCAGTACCTGCAGATGGTCAACGACCCGGCCCTCTGCCCGCTGCCCGACTACGTGTTCTTCCAGGGCTACTCGTGCTTGCCGGCTGACCAGGCGAACAACCCGGCGATCCTCGAAGACCGTCGCAAGTACTGGACGGAGGTCTTCCAGGACTCGATCCGCGACCTCGACCTGCAGCGCGGCATGTACTCCATCTACGGGAAGGCGTTCTGAACATGACCACCACGCCCTCCATCAACGGAACCAAGACCATGAACCGCACTCACCTCCTCGCGGCCCTCGTCGGCGTGTCGGTGCTCGGCTTCGGCTGCGCGCAGCCGGAGCTCATCGACCGTACGCAGCCCAACTACGTCAAGAAGTCCGACCTGCTCGACAGCGTCTGGTACATCCAGGAATCGGTCATCGACGCCCCGAAGACCCCGAACGGCACCGCCGTCATCGGCTACGGCGGCAAGATGGAAAAGGTTCGCTGGGAGATCCAGGAGAACCTGCTCGTCGGCTACCGCTCGTATGAAGTGGTGCCCGGCGCCGACCCGCGCGTCGATCGCCAGAAGTCGAAGCTCGGCAAGGTCGTCTTCCAGGACGGCCGCCCGTACAAGGGCAACCCGGTCGTCGCCTACCGCATCCAGAACCACTTCGATCGCCAGCGCCAGTACAACGCGTCGACGGGCGAGCAGAGCAACATCCTCGTCGAAGATTCGTCCGATCGGCCTTGGTACGAGCGCGAGTTCATGCGCGTCGACTGGAGCTCGTCGGTCATCCAGAACTACGACAACTGCAGCGGCGCGCTCGGCAACGCCTGCGCTGGCGGTGCGAACAACAACATCCGCTACATCACCGCGCAGGACCAGAACCCCACCGACCAGGCGCTCCAGTTCGTCAAGGGCAGCGACGGCAAGGTGAACTACATCGACTGGACCACGCAGGTGATCGCCGACCCGCCGAGCGTCTATTACGAGGGCTACGGCAACCTCCCGTACTGCCTCTTCAACCCGACGTACGACTGCGAGAGCGTCGACGTTCGCGTTCGCACCTCGATGCTCAAGGTCGATGAAGCGGTCGCCAACGACTACGAGCCGCTCGTCTACAACGACAAGCTCGAGGTCAAGTTCGGCTTCTTCCGCCAGGAGGCCTACAGCTACTCGAAGGACTACTACTACACGTACACGGGCCAGCAGTTCTTCGCGATGCGCCACAACATCTGGGACCGCGCGCACGACGACAAGGGCAACACCATTCCCGTCACGCAGCGCGCGCTCAAGCCGGTCGTCTATTACATGACGGCCAACACGCCCTCGTACATCGAGCCCTCGGCGTCGCGTCACCTCGCCACCGCGCAGGGCATGGACCCCAAGGAGACCATCGAGGCCTCGTGGGATCGCGCGTTCCGCCGCACCGTCGCGGTGCCGCGCGGCCTCGAAATCGATGACGTGCCGCAGATGTTCTACGTCTGCGAATCGCCCGTGCGCGAAGGCTCGCCCGCCGCCTGCGGCAAGCCGGGCACGTACGCCCGCATCGGCGACCTCCGCTACAACATCATTCCCTACGTCGAGCAGAACGCGGGCGGCCTCCTCGGCCTCGGCCCGTCGGCGATGGACCCGGAGACCGGCATGGTCGTGCACGCCGCGGCCAACATCTACGGCGTCGGCCTCGACACCTGGGCCGGTGGCAGCCAGCAGATCATCGACGTGGTCTCGGGCGAGCTCTCGCTCAGCAAGCTCATCACCGGCCAGGACGTGAAGGACTACGTCTTCGCGAACCTCAACCCCACCGACCCCCGCCGCCCGGCGAACGGCCCGTGGAACTCGCAGCAGGGCCTGACCTCTGACGCCACGCGCCCGCTCGGCTCGTTCGGCAACCTCGATGGCCGCCTCAAGACGCTCGCCGCCAAGTGGCGCGTCGAGGGCCTGCCGGTCGCCAAGGAGAACCGCCGCGAGGTGGTGCAGAAGCTCATCGACCAGAACCCGTCGCTCAAGGAAGAGCTCGTCAACCTCCCCGAGGTGCGCATCGCCATTCAGCAGATGACCACCAACAAGGGCTTCCAGGCCAAGGTGCAGACCGACAGCGACTTCTACCGTGTCGTCGCGATGAACCTGCTGCTCGGCAAGGACCCGGTGGAGCAGGCGCTCAAGAAGTCGCGCAACACGCCTGACCCGACGATCGGCTGCTTCTACGAGTACTCGTACGACGACGAGGACTACGTGGGCCTCGCCAAGCGCAAGCTCGCGCTGCAGAACAAGCTGGTCGCCGACTTCAAGGCGGCGGGCAAGAGCGACGCCGACGCCCTCGTCGCGGCGAAGGCCGGCGTCTACGACTCGCTCCGTCGCGAGGCGTACCGCTCGGTCACCGAGCACGAGATCGGCCACACCCTCGGCCTGATGCACAACTTCATCGCCTCGGCCGACCCGCTCAACTACCAGGACGGCTACTGGGACCTCCGCAAGGAGACCATCGGCGTGAACGTCGGCGGCCGCCGCGTGCTGCCGGTCACCCCGCAGAACCTCCTCGACGCGTCGAAGCCCAACCAGCACCAGATCGACTCGGCGATGTACGAGCTGCAGTACTCGTCGATCATGGACTACGGCGCGCGCGTCAACGCGCAGAACCACGGCACCGGCAAGTACGACGACGCGGCGATCCTCTTCGCCTACTCGGGCGCGTATGAGCCGGGTTGGGTCGAGGTCTTCAACGAGCTCCGCCCCGACTACGAGAACCCGAACATCACCGTGCCGCTCGACAACCAGGCCCGGGTGTTCACGGTGCGTGGCGCGCAGGTCGAGATTCCGCTCGCCATCGTCGAGCACTACACGCCGGCGTCGAACTTCTACACCGACAAGTACCACTACTCGACGCTGCCCTTCCATTTCGCGGACCAGCAGCCGTCGTTCGAAGGCATGCTCGACCAGGGCATTCGCCGCATGCAGAACCGCTCGTTCCGCAAGTGGTCGGAGATGTCGGCCCACTACAAGCGCATCGAGGAAGAGCTCAAGAACTTCAACCTGAGCGAGACCGGCCTCAAGGACAACGACTACGCGCGCGCGAAGACCATCATCAACGCCGCGGGTGGCGCGAGCATCCCCGTCGAGGTGCCGTACATGTTCTGCTCCGACTACGAGGTCGGCGCGAACCTGCTCTGCAACCGCAACGACCAGGGCGCTGACGTCTACGAGATGACCGCGAAGTGGATGGAGCGGTTCAACCAGACGTACGTGTTCTCGAACTTCCGCCGCGACCGCCTCATCTACTCGCCGGCGGCGATCGCCTCGGGCAAGTTCGGCCGCTACCTCGGCAACATCCCGAACGTCTACCAGCAGTGGCTGTTCAACATCTTCTACCTGGCGAAGTACAACCAGCTGACCCCGGAAGAGATGGACAAGTACTACGGCCTGGGCGACCCCATCTGGCAGAACTACTGGTCGATGGCGGTGATCGACTCGACGAACCTGCTGATGCAGCAGATCTCGATTCCGTCGGCCGGCTACCACGGCAAGAAGGCTGACGGCACGTGGGAGTACGTGCCCACCGGCGACCCGCAGAACCGCCGCCTCGAAGACGCTGCCGAAGCCGCGCTCAAGACCGAGCTCGCCAAGCCGCAGAACGGTGGCTATTCCGACATCGCGTACGTGCCGCGTGGCCCGGGCCGCTCGATGTTCACGGTCTACGACACGTTCGGGTACGACAACTTCTCCCGCGTGAACGAGGCGGGTCACTTCTGGGACGTGTACGCGTCGATGCTCGCGCTCACCACCAGCGAGACCAACTTCCTCGGCGTCGACCGTGGCTCGGACGCGCTGCGCTACTCGCTGCCGTACTACACGACGTTCAACCTCGAGCTCGCGCCGCTCTTCAACAACTACTGGACCGAGAACGCGCCGTACCACGCGCCGAACCTCGCCAAGCTCAGCGACGGCACCGCGCTGGTGCAGCTGCCGAGCTTCATCAAGGGCCAGGACTTCATCCCCGGCTTCGTCTACCCGCCGGCCCCGGTCGTGCCGGTCGACGGCTCGGGCCAGCCGATGGTGATGTCGAAGGTGGCGCCGGTCTCGACCTGGAGCGCGCGCTTCTACGCGCAGGTGTGGTCGATGGCCTTCTTCACCGCCAACTTCAACCTCGAGTTCGCCAACTTCAACCAGGTCTTCCGCCTGGGCTCGTCTGACAACCTGACGCCGGCTCCCGGCTTCACGGTCGTCACGTTCGCCGACCCGTTCGGCGGCGGCTACAGCTACGCGGCGATGAAGAAGACCGGCGCGACGGTGCCCACCGCCGGCGTGATGCAGGTCGAGCGCGCCGAGGCGCTCCGCGTGAAGTGGCAGGCGGCGGTCACCAGCGGCCAGCCCGTCGACGGCAAGACGGCTGACCAGTGGGAGAACGACGTTCGCCAGGCCACGCGCTCGCTGGAGATGATGCGCGGCCTGTACGACATCTTCGGCCGCGCCTGGTGAGGCGAGGCACGAGCCGAGCGCAGGGCGGCCACCAGCAACCCGGCCGCGCCTGGTGAGGCGACCGCTGAGCTGACGCAGTACCCGACGCCCGGTCCTCGTGACCGGGCGTCTTCATTTGCGGGCTTCATTTCTGCGCCTTCACTGCGGGGTCGTGCGGAGATCGCCTCGTTGCTACAACCACGGGTGATGCAACCCGGGCACCCCCAGCTCGAGCTCTTCTCGGTCTCGCCGGGCAAGCGAGCCGAACAGGCGCGCCTCAAGGCCGAGCCGGTGCCCGTGCCGGCCGTGCACGAGGCCCGTGAGACGGCGCGAGAGACGTCGGCGCGAGACGCTGGCGCGCCGGGCCTCCTGCCGCTCCCGTCGAAGCAGCAGACCCTCGCGCGCGCTCGCGGCCTCGCCGAGCGCATCGCCACGTACCTGGGGCCCGAGCTCAAGGTGCACCTCACGGTGCACGACAACCGCTCGACGATGATCAGCTTCCGCCGGCAGCTGCCGCTGGTGCGCATTCGCGCCCACCACATGTTCCTCGAGGCGCCCGACGCGGTCGTGAAGTCGATCGCCGACTACGCGGGGCGCGGCAAGCAGGCGGCCGGCGCGGTGCTCGATTCCTTCATCGCCGCGCAGCAGGCGCTCATTCGCGCCTACCCCCGCAAGCCCTCACCGCTCGACCCGCGCGGTGAGTGCTTCGACCTCCAGGCGCTCTTCGACGACATCAACGCGAAGCACTTCGACTCGAAGATCGTCGCGCGCATCGGGTGGGGCCGGCTGCCGGGCAAGCGGCGGCGCAAGTCGATTCGCCTGGGCGTGTACGATCACAAGGCGCGCGAGATTCGCATTCACCCCGCGCTCGATCGCCCCGACGTGCCGCGCTTCTTCGTGGAATTCATCGTCTTCCACGAGATGCTCCACCAGCTCTTCCCCAGCGACCGCGACACGGGCCGGCACGTGCACCACCCGCGCGCCTTCCGCGACCGCGAGCAGGCGTGGCCGAAGTACCAGGCCGCCCTCGCGTGGGAAAAAGAGCACCTCGCTCAGCTCTTGCGGCGCTGACGCTTGCGCGAGGCCGGCGGGGCGCGCGTGCTCAGCTCGAGGTAGCGCACCCCGCGCGGGCTCAGCTCGTAGCCGACCTCGAAGCTCTGGGTGAGGCCCAGCTTCTTCAGCTTGCGAACGTCGATCTTGAAAGGCTCGGTCTCGCGGCCGACCTTCGCCGCGAGCTGGCTGGCCGCCACGCGGGGGAAGGCCTTGATGAGCCCGAAGGTCTCGTGCGTCCACGGTGCGCGCGCGTCGAGCCTGGTGAGCTTCGCGTCGAGGGCCGCGACGTCATCGGCGCTGAGCGTGGTGTCGAGCGCGATGGCCACCCGGTCGCCGTCGCCGCCGTGGTGAAAGCGCACCTTGAACAGCTCGGTGGTGGGGCGCAGCGGCTGCTTCGCCACCGGCTTCAGGTACTCGAGCAGCTCGGCGCGCGAGACGAACCCACCCTGCGTGGCGTCGGCGTCGGTCACCTCGCGCAGCTTCACGCGGGACACCTCCTCGACCTCCACCACGCCGATGGGGTGCACGCGGTAGCGGCCGCCGGGCTTCACGTGCGGCGAGTCCCACAGGCGGAAGGTGAGACGCACTGCGCCATCGACGATGCCGGCGTGAAAGCGCTTCTGGAAGAGCAACACAGCGGTCCGTATAACGCCCGCCATGAGACGCGCGAAGATCGTCTGTACGTTGGGCCCGGCCACTGCCTCGCAGGAGATGCTGGAGAAGTTGATTCACGCGGGCATGGACGTCGCGCGGCTGAACTTCAGCCATGGCAGCCACGCCGACCACCAGGCCACCATCGAGCGGCTGCGCGCCGCGCAGCTCAAGGTGCGCAAGGCCGTCGGCATTCTCGGTGACCTGCAGGGGCCGAAGATCCGCACCGGCAAGCTCGAGAAGGGCGCGGTCGAGCTGGTCGAGGGCAAGGAGCTGTCGATCACCACCGACGAGACGGTGCTCGGCACCCAGGAGCTGGTCTCGACGACCTACCCGCACCTCGCCGCTGACGTGAACGTGGGCGACCGCATTCTCGTCGACGACGGCCTGCTCGAGCTGCGCGTGCTGGCGACCGACAAGAAGTCGCTCATTCGCACCGAGATCATTCACGGCGGCACGCTCAAGAACAACAAGGGCATCAACCTCCCGGGCGTCGCGCTGCGCGCCGACGCGCTCACCCCGAAGGACCGCGAAGACCTGATCTTCGGCCTCAAGGCGGGCGTCGACATGGTGGCGCTCTCGTTCGTGCGCACGCCGCAAGACATCGATCTCTGCCGCCAGGCGATGCAGGAAGCGGGCAGGGTGGTGCCGATCATCGCCAAGCTCGAGAAGCCCGAGGCCATCGCGCGGCTCGACGCGATTCTCGACAAGACCGACGGCGTGATGGTCGCGCGCGGCGACCTCGGCGTGGAAATTCCCCCCGAGGAAGTGCCGGCGATCCAGAAAGACATCATTCGGCGCGCCAACCAGCGCGGCCTGCCGGTCATCGTCGCCACGCAGATGCTCAACTCGATGATCGAGCACCCGCGCCCGACGCGCGCCGAGGCGAGCGACGTGGCCAACGCCATCTTCGACAACACCGACGCGGTGATGCTCTCGGGCGAGTCGGCGAGCGGCCGGTACCCCATCGAGTCGGTCGAGATGATGAACCGCATCGTGGAGGCCGCCGAGTCGGCGATGCGCCAGAGCTTCCCGCGCATCGGCAGCGGCGAGCCGGTGAAGATCCCCGCGGACTTCCCCGACGTGACCTGCGGCATCGCGTGCCGTGCGGCGCGCGAGGCGGGCGCGGCGCTCATCGTCGCCTTCACGCTCACCGGCAACACCGCGCGCCTCATCTCCCGCTACCGCCCGCAGGTGCCGATCATCGCCTTCTCGCCCAACCAGGAAGTGCGCCGCCGCCTCGCCCTCTTGTGGGGGGTGATGCCGCGCGTGCTCGAGCCGGTGCAGGAGACCGAAGAGATGGTCAAGCGCGTCGAAGAAGAGCTGCTGGCGCGCGGCCTGGCCAAGCGCGGCGAGCGCGTGGTGATCGTCTTCGGCGCGCCGGTCGGGCAGGCCGGGCGCATCAACTCGCTGCGCCTGCACACCATCGAGATGTGACGGTGGGCCTGCGGCGGCTCGACAACGTCGGGGTCGTCGTCGAAGACCTCGACCGTGCCGTCGCGTTCTTTCTCGAGCTCGGCCTGACCCTCGAGGCGCGCACGGTCGTCGACGGCGACTGGGCGGCGCGCGTGGTCGGGCTCCCCGGGCAGGTGGTGGAGATCGCGATGCTCCGCACCCCGGTCGGCGGTGGGCTGGAGTTGATGCGGTTCGAGCGACCGGCCGCGGTGCCCGTCGCGCCGCAGGCGGCGCCGCCCAACGCGCTCGGCCTGCGCCGCGTGATGTTCGCCGTCGACGACGTCGACGACACGGTGCGGCGGCTCGAGGCGCACGGCGGCGCGCTGATGGGCGAGATCGTGAACTTCGGAGACGCGTACCGGCTCTGCTACCTGCGCGGGCCCGAGGGGTTGATCGTCGCCCTCGCGCAGGAGCTGCGGCCGAACGTCACCGCGCCTTGAGCGCTTTTCGCGAGACGTCGGCCTCGACGAAGATCCTGAAGAGCTCGCGGTCGAGCTGCCCGCTCTCCGATTCCTTCTTCAAGATGTCGAGCGCCAGCTCGTGCGGCACGGCCTTCTTGTACGGGCGATCGCTGGCGGTCAGCGCGTCGTAGATGTCGCTGATGGCCATCATCTTCGACTGCACGGGGATCTGCTCGGCCGGCACGGCGCGCGGGTAGCCCTTGCCGTCGAGCTTCTCGTGGTGCGCGTAGGCGATCTCGGGCACGCGCTTCAAGGTGCGCGTCCACGGGATCTGCGCGAGGAAGCGGAAGGTGTGCGTGACGTGCGACTCGATCTCCCGGCGCTCGGTCGGCGAGAGCGACCCGCGGGGAATCGAGAGCACCTGCACCTCGTTGGGCGTCAGCAGCATCTGCGGGCGCTCGCGCGAGTCGTTGAACGAGAGCCCCGACAGCCCGGTCAGCTTCTCGAAGCCGCCCTGGGCGAGCACGGTGGGGCGGTTGCACTGGAGCACGAACTCCATCGCCTCATCGATTTCCTTCAGCTCGCGCGTGAGGCGCTCGTTCTCCTCGGCGACCACCTCGTCGATGGCGCGGTCGCCGCGCAGCTTGATGCCGTCGAGGCGGCGCACGTAGCTGGCCAGCTGCCGGTCTTTGCGCGCCAGCTCGAAGCGCTGCTTGAGCACCTCGAGCTCGTGTGGGTACAGCTTCTCGGCCTTCACCAGCACCGGCTCGCGCACGCCGATCTTCCCGAAGTCGTGCAGCAGCGACGCGTAGCGGATTTCCTGGATCTGGTCGGTCGTGAAGCGCACGTCTTTGTACGGGCCCGAGGGCGCCAGCTCGGCCGCCTGCGCGAGACCCACCGTCAGCGAAGCGACGCGCCCGGAGTGACCCGCGGTGGTCGGGTCGCGCGACTCGATGGCCATCACGCTGGCCTGCACGAAGCCCTCGAAGAGGCGGTTGATTTCCTCGTGCAGCATCGCGTTCTCGATGGCCTGCGCGGCCTGGCCGCCGAGCGCGATGAGGAGTTCCACGTCTTCGTCGTCGAACTGGCCGTCGGCGGCGTTGAGCGCCTGGATGACGCCGGTCACCTCGCCGTGCGTGTCGCGCATCGGCACGCAGAGCACCGAGCGCGTGCGGTAGTTCGTCTTGATGTCCCAGTCGCGCTGGAAGCGGGCGTCTTCGTAGGCGTCGAGGAGGTTCACCACCTCGCCGGTCTGCGCGACCGAGCCCGCGATGCCCTGGCCCAGCGGCACGCGGATCTCCTGCTTGGCGCCCTGGGCGACGCGGCTCCAGAGCTCGCCGCGCTGCCGATCGAGGATGAAGAGCGAGCACCGGTCGGCTTCGACGACGCGCGCCGCTTCCCGCAGGATCAGCGGCAGCAGCTCGTCGAGGTTGTGCTGCGCGGCCATGACCTTGGCGACCTCGAGGATCGCCTGCAGCTTGTCGGCGCGCCGCATCGCCTGGCGCAACGGGGACATCGACGGCGCGGTCTGTTCGTCCTTGTCCAGGTTGCTCACGGTGGCGGGATGTTCCTCCCAAGCGTCGCCTGCGGCAACCACCTCGCGCGTCGGTATGGTGCGGGTGATGCGACGACTCGCGGTGCTCGTGGCGGGGGTGGTGGTGGCGGGGTGTGCGTCTGCGCCGTGCGATGGGCCGTGCGGTGGCGGCGGTGGCGCGCCGTTCTTCACCGGCGGTGGCGGAGTGAGCACTGGCGGCGGCTCGGCGGCGGGCGGCGGCTCGGCGATTGGTGGCGGCTCCGCGACGGGCGGCGGCTCCGCGACGGGCGGCGGCTCCGCGACGGGCGGTGGCTCGGCGACGGGCGGTGGCTCGGCGACGGGCGGTGGCTCGGCGACGGGCGGTGGCAGCGGCGACGCCGGCGTCTCGCGCTGCAGCGGCGTGCCGGCGGGCAAACCGGCGAACGATCCATGGGCGCGCGAGCGCACCACGGTCGACCAACCCGACGACGAGCCCGGCGCGTGGCAGGTGCACGTGCTCTACGTCGAGCCGTTCGAGCGCACGGCGACGCGCCAGCTCGACGTCGAGGGCGACCTGCGCCGCTCCCTGGCCGCGGGCAACGCGTGGCTCGCGCGCGCCACGGGCGGGCCGAAGCTGCGGCTCGACACCTGCGACGGTGCGCTCGACGTCACCTTCGTGAAGCTCCCCGCGTCGACCGACGAGCTGACCATCGCGTCGGGCCTGGGCGACCCGCAGTTCGCCGGCCCGCTCTTCATTCGCGAACGGCTGCAGCGCGTGCTGTCGGCGCAGTTCAACGAGCCGAACAAGCTCTACCTCATGGTGTGGGACGGCCTCGCGTACCGGGTGTGCGGGGGCGCGCCGTGGCCTCCGGCGCTCGCGGCGCACTACACCGGGCTCTACCGGCAGGGCGTGTTCGGCGCGACGTACCTCACGGCGAACGCCGCCGCCGGCGCGACGACGCTGCAGGTCGAGGCGACGCGCCCGCTGCC
The DNA here is from genome assembly GCA_046351675.1 of Myxococcaceae bacterium. Classification (GTDB taxonomy): domain Bacteria; phylum Myxococcota; class Myxococcia; order Myxococcales; family Myxococcaceae; genus Archangium_A. Next base: position 542,888 of record JAXLYB010000001.1, on the reverse strand, counting down.
GACGCCTCCGTTCGACGCGACGCTCGGCTCGGCCACGGTGCACGTGACGGCCGTGACCGCGACGTCGCTCACCATCTCGCCCGGGCTCGCCGCCGCCGCGATCGCGAAGAGCCCGGTGTTCACCACCACCACCATTCCGCCGTGCGGGGCCAACCCGTTCTCGAGCGACGGCGCCGCGCTCGGCTACGCGGAGTTCTCTCTCATCCACGAGCTGATGCACCCGCTGGGCATCGTGCCCACCAGCGCCGCCGACTTCGCGCAGGCGCCGATCGCCGGTGGTCACCTGAACGAGGGCAACCCGGCGGGCACCGATGACTTGATGTACCAGGGCTCGATGGCGTGGACCTGCTCGCAGCCCGCCGCCAACGCCGCGACCGCGCGGTGCAAGCTCGACCCCGGTCACCGCAACTACTTCCAGGCCGACGGCGGCGTCGATCTCTCGCGCAGCGTCTTCCTCACGCCCACGCCGCCGAACGCGACGCCACCGCCGGGCTGGTGACGTGGCAGACTCACCGTCACATGAGTCGCCGCGTCCTCGTCGCCCCCTCCATTCTGTCCGCTGACTTTGGCCGGCTCGCCGACGAGGTGAAGGCCATCGAGGCCGCCGGCGCCGACCTCGTGCACGTCGACGTGATGGACGGGCGCTTCGTGCCGAACATCACCATCGGCCCGGTGGTCGTCGAGGCGGTGAAGCGTGCGACGAAGCTCCCGCTCGACGTGCACCTGATGATCGTCGAGCCCGAGAAGTACATCGACGACTTCGCGAAGGCCGGCGCCGCGACCATCACCGTGCACCAGGAGACGTGCCCGCACCTGCACCGCACGCTGCAGCAGATTCGCAATGCCGGCGCGCGGCCCTCGGTGGTCCTCAACCCCTCGACGCCACTGTCGGCGATCGAAGAGGTGCTCGGCGAGGTGAAGCAGGTGCTGCTGATGTCGGTGAACCCCGGCTTCGGCGGCCAGGCCTTCATCGCCTCGACGGTCGACAAGGTGCGGCGGCTGCGCGCGATGCTCGACGCGCGCAACCTCGACGTCGACATCGAGGTCGACGGTGGCATCAACCCCGACACCGCGAAGCAGGTGGTGGCGGCGGGCGCGAACGTGCTGGTCGCCGGCAACGCGGTCTTCAAGGCGAAGGACTACCGCGCAGCCATCGCGGCGCTCCGGTGACCGATGCCGGCTGACCCCTGGACGACGACCCCGACGCTCGAGGGGCGCCACGTGACGTTGCGGCCCCTGCAGCGCGAGGACCGCGAGGCGCTGCTGGCTGCGTTCGCCGACGGCCTCGAGCACGTCTTCTACACGGTGGTTCCTTCGGCGAGCACCATCGACGCCTGGTTCGGCCAGCTCGAGCGCGAGCACGCCGCGGGGCGCGCGCTCCCCTTCACCGTGCTCGACGCCCAGGGGCGCGTGTCGGGCGTGACGCGGTTCATGCGCGTCGCCCGGGCCCACCGCCGCGTGGAGATCGGCGGCACCGTCTACGCCGCGAGGGTGCAGCGCACGGGCCTCAACACCGAGGCCAAGCGGCTCCTGCTCACCTACGCGTTCGAGACGCTGGGTTGTCACGTGGTGCAGCTGCGCACCGACTGGCTCAACCAGCGCTCGCGCACGGCGATCGAGCGGCTCGGCGCGAAGCTCGACGGGGTGCTGCGCGGGCACCTCGTCATGCCCGACGGCCACATCCGCGACAGCGTCGTCTATTCCATCATCGCCAGCGAGTGGCCCGGGGTTCGAGCTCGGCTCGACATGCTCCTGGCCGGCCGTTATTCGGAGCAGCCATGAGTGAAGCCATCGCCGAAGGTGCCGCCTGCCGCGCCAACTTCTCGGGTCCCGGCCGCCGCCGCCGCCGCAACGTCGCCATCGGAGCGGCCGTCATCGGCGTCGCGCTCTTCGCCGGTTTGATCGCCACGCACGCCGGTGCCTACGTGCGCCTGCTGGTCGCCTTGCCCTTCATGATGGCCGCCATCTCCGGTCTGCAGGTCACGCGGAACACCTGCGTCGCGCACGCCGCGGCGGGCACGTTCGAGCACGAGGACTTCAGCACCACGAAGGTCGATGCCGCGCTCGCCGAGGCCAGCCGCAAGGTCGCGAAGACCATCTACCGTGATGGCGTGCTGGTCGGCCTGCTCACCGCGGCGCTCGGCTTCGGCTCGGCGTTCGTGCTGGCCTGATCATTTTCGGAACCACGCGAGGAAGCGGTCGAGCGCTGACGTGCGTCGCTCGGTCGCGGTGGCCACCACGCCGGGCTCGGGCAACGGTGGCGGCGCATCGAAGGTGATCTGCCCTGCGAGGTGATCGTGCGCGCGTCGGGCCGCGGCTTCGTTCGCCAGCCCCCGCGTCTCGAACTCGACCGAAGAGCCGGCCTCGAGGCGCGCCACCACGCCGCGCCGGGCGCCATTGCCGGCGTGGTACCCGACGCGCAACACCGAGCCGGCGGGCATCACCTCGCCCAGGGTGCGCAACGCCGCGGCGCCGCGCCCGTCGGTCCACCCGTCGACCTCGTCGTGCTGAAGCGCGAACCACACCTCGACGTTCTTCAGGCGTGACCAGGGCGCCCAGTCAGCCCAGCTCTTCGCGCTGCTCTTGGACCAGGAGTGCACCCTCTCGAGGCGCAGCGTGGTGAGGCCGGCGAGCGGCGGTCCATCGGCGCCGGAGGAGGGCAGGTCGCGCAACCCCAGCGTGTGAATCGCGGCGCGCGGGTTCACCTTGAGCAGCTCGGTCAGCCCCTGCTCGCTGACCCCGCCCACTTCTCGCAGGCCGCGCATGTGTGGCGAGAAGTACGCGTCGCCATCACCGACGAACTGAATGGCCTCGACCAGCGCCCAGTCTTCGAGGTCCTTGAGGTCGTCGAGGTGCCGCCAGTCGCCGACCGTGACACCGACGCGCTGCGCGAACGGCCCCCGCCCGAAGCGCGCGCTGGCGTGGCCGATGGCCTGCTGCAGCGGCCCCAGCCAGGTGCGGCCGTGCTCCAACTCGAGCTCGAGGCGTCGCGCTCGCAGCTTCGCGGTCGCCGGCGGCTCGAACGAGAGCGCCCCGAACTCGCCACGCACGTCGTGCCGCTCGAGCCAGAAGTCGACCAACACGCGCCGGGGCGCGTCGTCGAGCGGGTGCGCCAACACCGCGTCGATCAGCGGGCGCTCGTCGCTCGACCACGACGGTCGCACGGGCTCGGGGGCGGGCGGCAGGGCCTCTTCTTCCCAGAACTCTTCGTCGCGCTGCTGCGCGGCGGTGTTGTCGTCGAGCCAGGGGCGCACCACCTCGTGGATCAGCTCGAGCTCGACGGTGCCGTCGTCTCCGCGGCGCGCGATCGCGATGGGGTCGACGCGCTCAGACTCGCCTTCGCCGCCGCCCCACTCGGTGCACAGCGCGCTCCACGCGGACACCGCCTCGGTGTTCGAGTCGAGCTCGCCCCACGGCAACCGCTCGCCTTCCTCGCACTGGTTGCAGCGCGAACCGTCGACCGGCTGCGCTTCTCCCCAGCGGCATTGGTGCGGCCACGTGGGCACGAGCGTGCGAAAGGTGAAGCACCGCTCGTGCACCGCGTCGCCCGCCTCGTCGGCGAAGTACTGGCTGACCCCGAGCACCATCGACTGCACGTCGGAGTGCTGCGCGAGGTACTCGCCCGCCGACTTGCGGAAGGCCTCGAGCGAACGCCGGCGCAGGGCCGAGACGTCGGTCTGTTCGCTCATCGCTCGAGCGCTTCGCCCAACCACACGGTCTGCAGCTCACCGGCCTCGGTGCGCACCTCGACCTTGTGCAGGCCGTCGAAGCGCAGGCGCGGGTGCTCGAAGCGCAGCAGGCCGCGCGTGTCGGGCTCGTACCACTGCGACCAGAAGCCGCCCGCGACGCGGAACGAGTAGCGCTGCCCGACCTTCACCTGCAGCAGCGCCTCCGCGGCGCCCTTGTTCTTCGAGGCCGCGCTCACGAGGTCCGACGACGCGCGCTTCATCATGGGAATGCACGTCTGCCCCGTGAGCAGGTCGGCGTAGAGGCCGAGGTGGTTGTAGGTCTGCGTGCCGCCGATCTTCCCGATGCCCTTCGCGCCGACCATCTTGAGCTGGAAGCCGTTGAAGTCGGGAATGGTGAACTTGGTCAGCCCCGTCGCGAGCTGTGGCTCGGCGAGCGTGATGAGCGAGGGCACGAGGTTCTGCAGGGCCGTCACCGGCTCCGCGAGGATCTCGTTGTTCTTCACCTGCACGTTGGTCACCGCGCCGGTCAGGTTGCCGACGATCGGCGTGAGGCCGGAGCAGCCGTCGAGCGTCACGCCGAGCGGCAGCGAGAGATCGAGCGACACGGTGAAGAGGCGCGCCTGGCGATCATCGAGCAGCGCGTAGACGTCGAGCTCCACGCCCCGCCAGTCGAGCTTGAGCAGCGGGTCGAGCGGCTTGCCCTGCGCATCGACGGTGCCTGCGCCGACGAAGGCGGTGGGCGGGTTGACGGGCCGAATCACGAGCCGCAGCGGCACGTCGTCGCCGTGGGTCACCAGCTTGAGCGAGGGGAGCAGGGTGCCGAGGAGGTCCGACTCCAGCGCGGCCACCGTGTCCTGGCCGAGCTCGAGGCACAGCGCGCCCGACTGCTGCGCGCGGAAGAGCGTCTCGCTGATCATCTGCGCGCTGACGCTGATGCCCACGTCGTACGGGCCGGGCGCGTCGACGTCGAAGTTGGGCAGCGGCAGCATCATCGGGGCCGGGCGCTGCAGGGGCGCGACGCACGACGCGACCGCGACCTCCTTCGCACCGCCGCGCAAGCCAACGGTCAGACCCGCGTCGCTCGCCTCGGCCGCGCCACCCGCGCCGAACGAGAGCTGAATCGCCGAGTCCTGCGGGGCGCCGAACGCGCCGAGCGCCTGGCCGACCTCCAGCTGCCCTTCGACGCCGAGCAGCGAGGGCACGCACTTGCCGCCCATGGTGTCGCGGCACACGCCCGCGTCGACTTCGCAGGTCGAGGTCGCGGTGCCGAAGCGCGGGCATTCCCCCATCGGGCCACACGACGCGCAGTTCGCGTCGGCCAGCGCGTCGGAGATCTTCGACTTCAGCGAGTCGGTGAGCTGGTTGATGAGCAGCGTCTTCACCGGCGTCAGGCTGGCGATGTTCAACGTGCCGCAGCCCTCGTTGAGGATCTGCATGTCGTTGGGGTCGATGCAGTTGGGCGGCTGCGCGCTGCCCGAGCACGCCTGCGCGTTGCCCACGTTCGAGACCTCGAGCGAGAGCAGCTGGTCCCACCGGGTGTCGATGGCGAACTTGATGTCGAGCAGCAGGTCGGTCGACGGCGGCTGGGCGCGCGCGGTGTCGAGGTCGACAGTGAACATCGCGCGGCTCGCGAAGAGGCACAGCGCGGAGTTCGCGCTGGTCGACGAGATGGGCAGGCGGCCCGTCGCCAGCACCGCGGTCACCTTCGCCTCGAGCACGTCGGGCGACTTCGGCGCGAAGGTCAGGCCGGTGAAGTCGATCGAGATGTTCTGCCCGTAGTCGTCGGTGGTGCACTGCCCGTCCATGCGGCCGCACGACGGCGAGGCGCACGAGAGCTGCCCGGTGTCGGCGATGGCCAGCGTGCCGATGAGCGTCACGTTCTGCACGCTGCACGGCACGGGAATGTCCATGTGCCCGCCCGGCGCGAAGAAGTTGAGGATGGTGGGCGCGTTGGAGTTGAGCGCCGAGAAGCCCTGCGCCGAGAGCCGCGCCGCGCCCGCGGTGTTCATCTTGGGGCCCGTGTACGTGCCCTGGGGCAGCGGGGTGAAGCCGCCGCACGCGCAGCCACCGACACCGCCGCCACCACAGGCCCACATCAGCAGGCACGCCCAGAAGAAGGCCCATCGGCGGGGAAGGGTCATGCGACGCCCTTAGCAAGAATGCCCCGTCGCCGTCGCGTGACGGGCACGAAGAACCTCTGCGCCGAAATGGGTCGCGGTCGTGCGATACGCAGCCGCATGAGCGACGTCTTCCTCCTCACCGGGTGCGCCAGCGGCATCGGCCGTCACCTCGCGCGCGCGTTGTCGAACCTCGGCCACCAGGTGCTGGCCACCGACGTCAACGAGCCGGGGCTGCGCGAGGCCGCGGCGAAGGACGGGTGGGGCGAGAAGGTGAAGCTGCAGGCGCTCGACGTGCGCGATCGCGGTCAGTGGCAGGCGGCGCTCGAGGCGGCGCTGAAGCACTTCGGCCGGCTCGACGTGTTGCTCAACATCGCGGGCTACCTGAAGCCCGGCTGGACGTGGGAGGTCGACCAGGCGCAGATCGATCGCCACCTCGACATCAACGTGAAGGGCGTGATGCACGGCGTGTGCGTCGTCGGCGAGCACTTCAAGAACCAGCGCAAGGGCCACGTCATCAACATCGGCTCGCTGGCCTCGCTCGCGCCGGTGCCGGGCCTGAGCCTGTACTCGAGCTCGAAGTTCGCGGTGCGCGGCTTCACGCTCGCCGCCGCGCAGGAGCTCGCGCCGCACGGCGTGAAGGTGACGCTGGTGATGCCCGACGCGGTGCAGACGCCGATGCTCGATCTGCAGGTCGACTACGAGCAGGCCGCGATGACGTTCAGCGGCCCGAAGGCGCTCACCGTCGAAGACATCGAGCGCGCCATCATCGACGAGGTGCTGCCGAACGCGCCGCTCGAGCTGCCGCTGCCGTTCACGCGCGGGGCGATCGCACGGGTGGCGACCTTCTTGCCCGCGGCGGTGGTGAAGCTCGGCCCGCTCTTCATGAAGAAGGGGCGCGCCGAGCAGGAAAAGCGCAAGGGCCGCTGAGGGTCAGCGCTTCTTCTTCTTCGCCGGCTTGCTGGCCTTCTTCGCCGGCTGCTTCTTCGCCGGCTTCTTCGAGGCAACCTTCTTCGGAGCCGCCTTCTTCTTCGGCGAGGCCCTGCTGGCGGCCTTCTTCGCCTTCGCCACCAGCGCCTTGGCCTTCTTGCCGACCTGCGCGCCGACCTTCTTGATGGCCGCGGCGGCCTTCTTCTGGGCCTTCTTCAGCTCCTTCACCGTCTCTGTGGCCTGCTCCTTCGCCTCTTCGAGGGCCTCGGCGACGCTCTCCTTCGCGCCCTCGATCGCCTCGTCGACGCTCTCCTTCATCTTCTCGAGCGGCCCGCCGAAGTGCTTCTTCATCGGCGTGAAATAGAAGTCCTCCCAGCCCTTGGCGTAGTTGTCGCCTTGCCCGTCGGGGATGTTCTCGTGCTGGAAGGTGACCTTCGTGCCGCCGTCGGCCGCCTCGAAGAGAATGGTGAGCATCGAGTCGGGGTCGCCCTCGGGGAACTCGGTGGTGCGCCACGCCTGCACGATCTTCAGGTGCGGCACGGCAGACACGGTGCGGCCCGAGATGTAGCCGTCCCACGCGGTGAAGCGGCCATCACCCTCGTCGGTGGCGTGGGCGCCGGTCATCGCGCCGTGCTGCTTCGCGTCGAGAAACGCCGTGTACACGCGCTCCGCAGACGCGGGGATGATGTCGGATACCGAGATGTTCTCAGCCATGTGGGTGCCTCCCCAGAAGAAGTGCCAGACTTTCGCGTCGAGCCGAAAACGAAGTTAACTCAAGGGGTCCCGATGCGTTCGACCAAAACCGTCAGCCTCCTGGCCGCCCTCCAGTTGACCCTCTTCATGGGCCCGGCCCTGGCCGCCGGCCCCAAGCCGCAAGACCGCGAGGCGCTCCGCCGCACCATGGAGCAGGTCATCGCGACCACCAACTTGAAGACCTCGCGCGTCACCATTCAGGTGCGCAGCCTCGACGACGGCACCGTGGTCTTCTCGAAGGACCCCGACGAGCTGCTCAACCCAGCGTCGAACGTGAAGCTCTTCACCGCCGCGACCGCGCTGTGGAAGCTGGGGCCCGAGTACCGCTACGAGACCGACTTCCTCGTCGAACAAGACTGGAAGGAAGGCAAGGCGAAGACCCTCTACATCCGCGGGCGCGGCGACCCGAGCATCACCACCGAGCGCCTCTACGGCATCGTGGGCGACCTCATCCACAACGGCCTCAAGGAGGTCGGCGACATCGTGGTCGACGACACCTTCTTCGACACCGAGCGCCAGCCGCCGGGCTTCGACCAGGAATATGGCGACAAGGCGTACCTCGCTCCGACCGGCGCGCTGTCGCTCAACTGGAACACGGTGGGCGTCTACCTGCGCCCGTCGGAAGACCTCGGTGGCAAGGCGGTGGTCGAGGTCGAGCCGCCGTCGGACTTCTTCGTCATCGAGCAAGACGTCACCACCGGCAACAAGACCCAGCGCCGCTTCACGGTGAACTCGTCGGTCGACAAGGACCGCGTGCGCCAGAAGATCGAAGCGAAGGGCGTGGTGCCGATCGACAAGGGCACCTGGTCGGTGTGGAAGAAGATCGACCAGCCCGCGCTCTACTTCGGCTTCACCGTGAAGGCCCTGCTGCAGCAGCGCGGCGTGAAGGTGAAGGGCCGCCTGCGCGCCGATCGCGTGCCGTTCAACCAGAAGCTCCTCTTTCAGTCACAGAGCGACACGCTCGACATCATCTTGAAGAAGCTCAACAAGCACTCCTCGAACTTCGTGGCCGAGCAGCTGATCAAGACGCTCGGCGCTGAAGGCCGCGGCGCGCCCGGCACGCACCCCAAGGGCATCGAGGTGGTCGAGGAATTCCTCGAGCGCGAGGTGGGCGTCACGCGCGGCAGCTACGTCATGAAGAACGGCTCGGGCTTGAACGACACCAACCGCTTCTCCGCGGCGCAGACCAACAAGCTGCTCGCGTACATGATGGACCACTTCCAATACATGCCCGAGTACATCGGCTCGGTGGGCATCGCCGGCAAAGACGGCACGCTCAAGTTCCGGTTCGAGGGCAGCGACGCGGTCGGCAAGCTGCGCGCGAAGACGGGCACGCTCGAGACGGTGTCGGCGCTGTCGGGCTACGTGCAGTCGGTCGGCGGCGAGCGCTTCGTGTTCTCGATCATGGTGAACGACTTCCCCGGGCGCGCGGGCACGGTGGTGCCGAACATCGACGCGCTGGGCACGGCGATCGCGGCGAGCGGCTCGACCGGTGGTCCCTCGGCTGCCGTCGCTGCGCTGACGCCGCCCATGGTCATCGGGCCCTTCGAGGAGCTGAAGGCGCGGCTGCAGACCTACGTGGGGCTCGCGCAGAAGGGTGAGCGCCGCAACGTCGCGCTGCTCCGCACGGCGTGGCGCAGCGAGAAGGACCCCGCGGTGCGCGCCATCATCGCCGACGCGCTCTACCAGTCCGATCCGCGCGAGGGCGCCAACGTGCGCACGCTGCTCGACTCGGCGCTCGCCACCGACGACGTCTACGGCCGCATCAAGAAGGCCTCGCTCGAGGCGGGGTTCAACCTGCCGGTGCTGCCGTCGCTGGTCGAGCTCGCGGCCTCGGGCAACGTCGACGCCGCCAGCCGGCTGTTCGACTTCGTGAAGGTCGACGCCGCCGACGAGAAGAGCTCGGCGTGGCTGTCGGAACAGCTCACGGTGGTCGCCAACGATGCGCCGCAGGAGCTGATCCTGGCGCTCAAGTCGGCGTCGGCTCCCGATCGCGAGGTGGTGGTCGATTCGCTGGTGCGCGGCATGGTGAAGGCCGGCCAGCCCGAAGCCCCGCTGTGGAACGTGCTGCGCCAGACGCAGGGCGCGGCCGACCCCAACCTCGCGGCGTTCGCCAAGGGCCTCGAGGTGCAGCTCTCGCAGAAGATCGCCGAGGCGCGCGCGCCGGTCGCCACCCCGGTGGTGGTGACGCCGCCCGCCGGCCAGCCGGTCGTCAACGGCCAGACCGCGCCCGGCGGGTGACTTCTGGTATGGGCGGCGCGCATGAGCTCGCTCGCCCGCCGCGTCGTCGCCGAAGCGCTCGGTACTGCCCTCTTGCTCGCGACCGTCGTCGGGTCCGGCATCATGGGAGATCACCTCAGCGGCGGGAACGTCGGCCTCGCGCTGTTGGTGAACACGATCGCGACCGCGGCGACGCTCGTCGTGATCATCACCGCGTTCGGCCCCGTGTCGGGCGCGCACTTCAACCCGGTGGTCACCGGCGTGGAGGTCGCGGCGCGGCGTCTGCCAGCGCGTGACGGTGCGGCGTTCGTGGCGGCCCAGGTCGCCGGCGCGGCGCTCGGCGTGGTGCTCGCCAACGTGATGTTCGGCGAGCCCGCCGTGAAGTGGTCGACCCACGAGCGCGCGGGCTTTCCCCTGCTGCTCGGGGAGTTCGTCGCGACCTTCGGCCTGCTCGGGGTGATCGTCGCCGTCTCGCGGCGCGCGCCCGAGCGGGTGCCCGCGATGGTCGCCGCGTGGATCACCGCCGGCTACTGGTTCACCTCGTCGAGCTCGTTCGCCAACCCGGCGGTGACCCTCGCGCGCACGCTGACCGACACCTTCGGGGGCATTCGCCCGGCCGACGTCGCCGGCTTCGTCGTCGCCCAGGTGCTGGGTGCAGTCGCTGGCTACGCGGTGTTCGACTGGCTGGTTCCAGTTCGACGCGACTGAATCGACACCCCAGACGATCCACGCGAGCGGCCAACCGCAAGGCTGCTTGTTACGTTTTGACTGCCGTCAGGTGCGGGGGCTGATTGGGACACAGCGTCGACCATCGCTGGCTGTTCGAAGGAGCGCCAGGGCTCTATCTCGTGCTGCGCGCTGATCCGTCGTTCGAGGTGGTGGCGGTCAGCAACGCGTACCTCGCCGCCACGCTGACCAGGCGCGAGTCGGTCATCGGGCGCGGGCTGTTCGAGATCTTCCCCGACGACCCCAACGATCCGGCGGCGACGGGCGTGCAGAACCTCAAGGCGTCGCTCCGCCGCGTGCTCGCGGAGAAGGTCGCCGACTCGATGGCAGTGCAGAAGTATTCGATCGCGCGCCCCGACGGCACCTTCGAAGAGCGGCACTGGAGCCCGCGCAACTTCCCCCTCTTCGACGACGCTGGCGCGTTGAGCGTGATCATCCACCAGGTCGAAGACGTCACCCACTACGTGCGGAGCGCCGGGCGGCTGGAAGCGGAGATCCTCGCGCGCTCGAACGAGCTGCAGCTGGCGAACGCACAGCTGCGCGAACTGACCGAAGCGCGCGGCAAGGCGCTGGGAGAGATGGAATCGCGCTTCCGCCAGGCACAGAAGATGGAAGCGGTGGGGCAGCTCGCCGGCGGCGTCGCGCACGACTTCAACAACCTGCTCACGGTGATCCTCTCCTGCGCCGAGCTGGTTCGCGTGGCGCTGCCCCCCGAGCACCAGTCGCTCACCGACCTCGCCGACATCTCGGCTGCGGCCGAGCGCGCGGCGGCGTTGACGCGGCAGCTGCTGTCGTTCAGCCGAAAGCACGTGATCAACCCCGAGCTCATCGATCTCAACGAGGTCATCGGCCGGTCGACGACCATGCTGCGCCGGCTGGTGGGCGCTGGCATCACGCTCGAGGCATTGCCCGGGCGCGACCTCGATGCGGTGCTCGTCGACCGCGCGTTGATCGAGCAGGTGCTGATGAACCTGGTGGTCAACGCGCGCGACGCGATCTCCAACGGCGGCACGATCACCATCGAGACCGCGAACATGCAGCTGGGCGAGGGCGGGGTGCTGGGGGCCAGGCCCGGCGGCTACGTGATGCTCGCCGTGTCGGACACCGGGTGTGGCATCGACGACGCGACCAGGGCGCGGTTGTTCGAGCCGTTCTTCACGACCAAGGGCGTCGGCCGCGGCACCGGCCTCGGGCTGGCGATGGTGCACGGCGTGGTCCGGGAGTGTGGCGGCGACATTCACGTCTACAGCGCGAAGGGCAAGGGCACGACCTTCAAGGTCTACCTGCCGGCGCACGTCGCCCAGCGCGCGATGCCGGCGCCGGTTCGGCCCACGGTGCCGGCTCCGACCCCGACCGAGACGGTGTTGCTGGTCGAAGACGAGCTCGGCGTGCGCACGGTCGCCCGCCGCATGCTCGAGCGCGGTGGCTACAGGGTGATCGACGCCGCCGACCCGGCCCAGGGGCTCGAGATCGCGCGTGGCAACACGCCTTTCCAGGCCGTGCTCACCGACGTCGTGATGCCCGGCACCGACGGGCCGTCATTCATCGCCCAGCTGCTGGCGTTGCCCCACCGACAGCGCACGCGGGTGGTGTTCATGTCGGGCTACACCGCCGGCACCCTGGTGCACCAGAACGCGCTCTCGGCCGACGCCCAGTTCGTTCAGAAGCCCTTCATGCCTGCGCAGCTGCTCGCCGCCATGCGCGCGGCGCTGTCCTGAACGCGCCAGGGCCGATTGACCGGCCTCCTTGATCACTTGTCGGACCCACGTGCTATGCGTGGGCTTCCACTCACAACCGTCCCGTGGTGGGGCGGTGATCGCAGGGCTGGAACAAAGAGGCAGCACATGGCTGGTGGCATCAACAAGGTGATCTTGATCGGCAACCTCGGCGCGGACCCCGAGGTGCGCTTCACGCAGGGCGGTCAGGCGGTCGCGAACTTCCGCATCGCGACGTCCGAATCGTGGACCGACAAGAGCACGGGTCAGAAGACCGAGAAGACCGAGTGGCACCGCATCGTGGTGTGGGGGAAGTTGGCCGAGCTGTGCGGCGAGTACTTGAAGAAGGGCCGCCAGTGCTACTGCGAGGGCCGCCTCCAGACCCGCGAGTGGACCGACAAGGAAGGCAAGAAGAACTACACCACCGAGGTGGTCGCCAACACGGTGCAGTTCCTCGGCGGTGGCGGAGGTCGCGGCGGCGGTGAAGGTGGTGGCAACTTCGGCGGTGGCGGCAACCGTGGCCCGGCTGACCAGGGCGGCGGCGGTGGCGCTCCTCCCGACGACATGGGCGGTCCCCCGCCTTCTGACGACATCCCGTTCTGAGGCTCGCTCGAGTCCCTGATCCGCCGGGCGGTGGGCTGCGCCCGGCGAAGCAGCGTGATCGGTGCCCCGGCTTCCGTCGGGGCGCCATGCCCTGCTACAACGAAACTCCCACCGCTCCAGGCGTGCCGGCGCTTCGGACCTCTTGCAGTTGAGGTTCAGCTTGACGAGGCGACCGCCTTTCTGTTTTGAGCGGCCGCCCCTTGCAGCACACCGCAGCACACATCTGTCTTCACCTCTCGCATCACGCAGCTCATCCACCAGCGCCGAGCCCGGTCTGCGTTGGCCAACCCGCAGGAGCACCATGAATCACCAGATGAATTTCAGAGCCCTCGCGCTCGGAGCCGTCGTCGGCTTCGTCGTCGCGTTCGCCCCCGGCTGTACCCAGAAGTGTGGCCCGCAGAACTGTGACGGTTGTTGTGATCCGACCAACAACACCTGCGTGAAGAAGCCGAGCAACAACAACAACTCGACCTGCGGCTCCGCGGGCAACGCGTGCGTGAACTGCATGACGACCGGCGCGACCTGCAGCGCGGGCGTGTGCAGCGGCACGGGCGCCGGCGGCGGCACCGGCGGCGGCACGGGCGGTGGCACCGGCGGTGGCGGCTCGACCTGCGACGGTTGCCGTCAGATGAACGGCGTGTGCGTCCCCAGCCAGAGCTCGTCGAACAACACCTCGAACTGCGGCCTGGGCGGCGTGGCGTGCGTGGCGTGCAACAACGGTGAGCTCTGCACCAACGGCACCTGCATGGTGCCCCCGGCCATGACCAAGGTCGGCTCGGCGTGCACCACCGACGCGGAGTGCAAGGCCACCCTCGGCGCCAACGGCATCTGCCGCACCAGCACCGCGGCGGGCAACGGCACCTACACTGGCGGCTACTGCACCATCGACTGCTCGGCCGGCGCGATGTGCCCGAGCGGTTCGACCTGCGTGCGCGTGCCGACGCAGTTCGGCGAGACCCCCATCTGCTGGGACAACTGCTCGACGTCTGATCCGTGCCGCACCCCCGGCTACCGCTGCTACGGCCTCTCCGGTGGTTCGAGCGCGTGCTGGATCAGCCCGGTTCCGCCCCTCGACGGCGGCACGCCGGCCGACAAGGTTGGCAACGCGTGCGCGATGGACAGCCAGTGCCAGAACCCGCCTGAGAATGGCGGCGCCTGCCTGACGCGCGAGTTCAACTTCAACTGGCAGGGCGGCTACTGCACGAAGCTCGACTGCATCGTGAACAGCGAGTGCTCGGCTGACGGCGGCGCGCTGTGCCTCGAGCTGACCGCGGCCGGCGACACGGCCTGCGTGCAGAAGTGCGACGACTCGACCGACGGTGGCCAGAGCACCTGCCGCAACGGCTACATCTGCCAGCCGTTCGTCACCACGCTCGCCGACGGCGGCATGATGACCTCGACCAACGGCTTCTGCGCGCCTCCCCCGGCCCCGACGCCGACCACTGGCGGCGACCCGTGCATGACCAACGCTGACTGCCAGGTGCCGGCCGGCTCGATCGCCGACTGCATCCCGCCCACGCTCACCGACGGCGGCCCGTCGGGCGTGCCGAACGGCGAGTGCACGCGCTTCGACTGCCAGGACAACTCGGAGTGCTCCGTCGACGGCGGCTCGTCGTGCTTCGGCCTCAGCGGCGGCGGCTCGGCGTGCTTCAAGATGTGCCAGACGTCGGGCGCGGGTCAGAGCACCTGCCGCCAGGGCTTCGTGTGCCAAGCCTACCAGCTGGCCGACGGTGGCCGCTCGGCCGACGGCGTGTGCGACCCTGCCTGCAACGTGCCCGGCGCCAGCGCGTGCCCGACCGGCACGACGTGCAACACCATGGGCTACTGCATGTGAGTCGGTGAAGACCTGATTCAAGGGGGGCGACAGTCTTCGTGCTGTCGCCCCTTTTCTTTTGTCGTTCGCTTTCCTGCATTTCGTCTGGGTTGACCGATGTCCGATTCCCTCGTCCGCGCGCTGCTCGATGAGCCCAACCTGAAGGTGTCGGTGGTGATGGCCACCGAGACCGCCCGCGACGCGCGGCAGCGCCACCGCCTCAAGCAGGCCTCGGCGTCACTGCTCGCGCAGGGCGTGGTCGGCGGTGCGCTGATGGCCTCGCTGCAGAAGGGCGACACCCGCATCAACCTGCAGCTCGAGTGCGACGGGCCGTTTCGCGGCTTCTTCGTCGACGCCTCGACCGACGGCGCGGTGCGCGGCTACGTGAAGAACCCCGACCTCGAGGTCGAGCTGCAGGCCGGCGTCTTCCAGTGGCGCGCGGCGCTCGGCAACTCCGGCTTCATCTCGGTGCTGCGCGACGTCGGCGGCGAGTTCTACCGGTCGTCGGTCGAGCTGGTGTCGCTGCGCTTCGGCGACGACCTGAACCACTACTTCGCCACGTCCGACCAGGTGGCCACCCGCGTGGCGATCAGCGTGCAGCGCGAGGGCGACGAGGTGCTCGGGAAGGTCGGCGGGGTGCTCCTGCAGGTGCTGCCCGATGGAAACGTGGCGGCGCTCGAGGCGCTGGCGCGTGACCTGGAAGCGCGGCTGCACGACGCGCTGGTGACGGCGACCGACGCCCAGGCGCTCACGCGCGCGCTCTTCCCCGAGGCGCGCGTGCTGCTCGAGACGAAGGTGCGCTTCGCCTGCAGTTGCTCGCGCGAGCGCGCGGTCGCCACGCTCGAGGCCCTCGGCGCGAAAGACGTGCAGGACATCGTCGACACCATGGGCAGCACCGCCATCACCTGCCAGTTCTGCGGAACCCGCCACGAGATCACCCTCAAGGACCTGTGGGACATTCTCGAAAGGCTGGGCCACCCGCAGCGGCCGAATTAAGCACTCCCTGGAGGAACCACATGGCCACCACCGACCAGGAGTTGATCGCCGCCGCGCGCGCCGGAGACACCAGGGCCATGGAGCAGCTGCTCGGCAAGTACGAGGCGCGCGTCTACCGCTTCGGCTTGCGCATGTGCGGCAACGAAGACGACGCGCGCGACATCTTGCAGGAGACGCTGCTGGCGGCCTTCAAGGGGCTCGCGTCGTTCCGGGGCGACTCGCAGGTCTCGACGTGGCTCTTCCAGGTGGCGCGCAGCTTCTGCATCAAGCACCACCGCCGCCGCGAGGGTGAGCCCGCGAAGTTCGAGGAGCTCGACCAGAAGTCGGCCCAGCGCGTGGCGATCGACACCAGCCAGCCCGACTCGCGCACGCACGCCCGCCAGGTGGGCGAGGTGATCGAGGCCGCGATGCGCACGCTCAGCGACGACTACCGCGAGGCGCTCGTGCTCCGCGATGTCGAGGGGCTGTCGGCCGAAGAGGCCGCGGAGGTCGCCGGCATCGAGGTCGGCGCGCTCAAGAGCCGGCTCCACCGCGCGCGCATGCAGCTCAAGCAGAGCCTCTCGGCGGTGCTCGACGATGAGCAAGGCGAGATTGGCTGCCCCGACCTCCAGGCGGAGCTGTCGGCGTACGCGTCGTCAGACATCGACCAGGCAGCCTGCGAGCGCATCGAGAAGCACCTCGCCTCGTGCTCGCAGTGCACCGCCGCGTGCGAGTCGCTCAAGCGCACGGTGTCGATGTGCCGCGCCCTGCCGGGTGGTGACGTGCCGGCGTCGGTGAAGGCCGCCGTGCGCCACGCGTTGCGTTTCAACTAACGCGCCAGCTCGGCCTGCGCGGCCTCCGTATCCACGCGCTGCGCTTCAGCGAGCGCGGCAGCTGCCCGGAGGACGAGGCGGCGCGGCGTGAAGGCCGCCGTGCGCCACGCGTTGCGCTTCAGCTAGCGCGGCAGCTCGGCCCAGAACACGCCGCGGAACTCGCCGGCCTCGTAGCCCTGCGCGGCGTCGGCCGGGTACTTCGTGGCGAGCGCAGTGCGCACCGGCTCGGTGAGGCTCTTGCCGTGGCAGGTGAGGCACATCGGCTGAACCCAGATGGCCTCGGCGTACCCGCGGCGACCGTCGGGGAGGCTCACCGTCGCCGAGGCGTCGGAGCCCGCGCTGGCGGTCGAGAGCTGGGTGAGCAGCGGAGCGACCCAGGGCGGCGCCGCGTTGGCGCTGCTGCGGAGCCGGGTGGACGTGCGGCCGACACGAACGCCATCGTGGCTGTGCGTGCGCGCGAGCTCGGGGGCCTTCTTCGCGCAGACGTCGATCGCGGCCTCGGGTGAGCGCGCGAGGGCCTCGACCAGGGCGTCCTTCAGCGCGCGCTTGAAAGGGGCGACCGCCACGCGGCCCGGCTCACTGGCGGCGCTCGTGTTGCCGGCGTCACCCGGCGGCGCGGTCAGGGTCAGCCAGAGAACGAGCGTGGCGGTCATATGGTGCGTGAGAGCCCGGGCGCCCGCGCAGGGTTCGAGCGCGGCCGGCGAGAATCTTTCGCGGAGCGCGCTGGCTCTGTGGCCACCATGCACACGCACTCCACGTCGTCTTCCCCGTCGTCGCAGTCTCCTCTTCACCACCGCGTGCTGGTCGAGCAGCAGGGCGCGCTGCTCCTCGACGTGCGCACCGCGGCGGAGTTCGCCGAGGCCCACGTGCCCCGCGCGCTCAACGTGCCGGTGCAGGAGCTGGCCGCGCGCCTGGGCGAGCTGGGCCCCACCAGCCGGCCCATCGTCGTCTATTGCCGCAGCGGGGGCCGGAGCGCGATGGCCTCGATCATCCTGCGGCAGGCGGGGTATCAGGTGCGCGACATCGGGCCCATGTCGGCCTGGTGAGGAGAGCGGCGATGCACATCGAACCCTTCTTTGACGAGCGCACCCAGACGTTGACCTACGTCGTCTTCGACGAGGCCTCGCGCGAAGCGGTGATCATCGACCCGGTGCTCGACTACGAGCCGGCCGGCGGCAAGCTGTGGACCGAGTCGCTCGAGCGGCTGGCGCGCTTCGTCGAGGAGCACCGCCTTTCCGTGCGCTGGGTGCTCGAGACCCACGTGCACGCCGACCACCTCACCGGTGGCCAGTGGCTCAAGAGCCGCTTTGGCGCGAAGGTCGCGGTGAGCCACCGCATCACCGAGGTGCAGGAGACCTTTCGCGGCGTCTTCGGGCTGACCGATTTCAAGGCCGACGGGCACCCGTTCGACAAGTTGCTCCGGGACGGCGAGGTGCTCGAGGTTGGCGCGCTCCGCATCGAGGCGCGGCCGACGCCGGGTCACACGCCGACGTGCATGAGCTTCGTGGTCGGCGACGCGGTCTTCACGGGTGACACGCTGTTCCTCGACGACGTCGGGGTGGGGCGCTGTGACTTCCCGCGCGGGTCGGCCGAGATGCTGTGGGAATCGGTGACGAAGTCGCTCTTCACCCTGCCCGATGCGACGCGGGTGTTCGTCGGGCACGACTACCCGCCCGCCGGGCGGACGTGGCGCGCGTCGACCACCATCGGCGCCGCGAAGGCGGCGAACGTGCAGTTGAAGGCGGCGCAGGCGAAGGAGGACTTCGTGGCGAAGCGCACCGCACGCGATCGCACGTTGAGCGCGCCGCGGCTGCTGTTCCCGAGCCTGCAGGTGAACATGGTCGCCGGTGTGCTCCCGGCGCCCGACGCGAACGGCAAGCGGTACCTGCGGACGCCGCTCACGGGGCCCTGACCCCTCTTCTCCCTCTCCCCGCTGGGGAGAGGGTCGGGGTGAGGGGAGTGGGCATGCGAGAAGCTCCTCGCCGGAAACGTCACACGCATCGCGAGCCGAAGGCCGACAGATGGCTCGTGCGCGGGACGCGAGCCGCGCACCTCGCGGGAAACGTCACACGCATCGCGAGCCGAAGGCCGACAGGTCGAGCGAATGGCTCGTGCGTGGGACGTGAGCCGCGCACCTCGCCGGAAACGCCACACGCATCGAGAGCCGAAGGCCGACAGGTCGAGGGGATGGCTCGTGCGCGACGTGAGCCGCGCTCCACGCGGGAAACGTCACACGCATCGCGAGCCGAAAGCCACACGCATCGCGAGCCGAAAGCCGACAGGTCGAGGGGATGGCTCGTGCGCCGGACGTCAGCGGCGCTCCTCGCGGGAAACGTCACACGCATGGCCTACAGGTCGAGGGGATGGCTCTGCGCGGGACGTGAGCCGCGCTCCTCGCCGGAAACGTCACACGCATGCGCCGCACCTTCGCTCGCATCGCGATCGAGTGTTTCCCCTCACCCCGACCCTCTCCCCCGCGGGGGAGAGGGAGAGCTGGGGTCACCCCCCTCGGCGGTGCATCTCGAGCCCCGGCGCCTTGCGCAGTTCGTCAGCCGACTTCCACGGCCCACGCGCCTGCTCGAGGGCCGCGCGTTGTTCGGCACCCTTGTCGTTCCGCGCGAGCCACCGCGACGCGATGGCTTCGCGGAGCAGCTCGTCACTGCCCCCGCTGCGCACCAGCGCCCGCAGATCGACCCCGCTCGTCGCATAGAGGCACGTCAGCAGCTGCCCTTCCGCCGAGAGCCGCGCGCGATCGCACGCCCCGCAGAACGGCTGCGTGGTCGACGCGATGATCCCGAACACCTGGCCGGTGCCGAGCATGAAGCGCTCGGCCGGAGCGTGACCACGCTCGCCCACCGGCCGCACCACCCCGAGCTCGGCCTCGATGGCGCGCAGCAGGTCCGCCCGGCTGACCACCTTCGCCCGCGCCCAGCCCGTCGCGCCGCCGACGTCCATGTACTCGATGAAGCGCACCTCGGCGCCGCGCTCGGCCGCGAAGCGCAACAACGGCACCACCTCGTCGTCGTTCACCCCGCGCAGCACGACCGTGTCGAGCTTGGGCGCCGCGAAGCCCACCTCGCGCGCCGCGTCGATGCCCTCGAGCACCGCCGCGTGCTGAGCCCGCCGGCTCAACGCCGCGAAGCGCTGCGCGTCGAGCGTGTCGAGGCTCACCGTGAGCTGCTGCAGCCCCGCATCGCGCAGAGCGCCCGCGAGCTCACGCAGCCGCGTGCCGTTGGTGGTCAGCGCCAGCTCCACCGCGGGCACCGCGCGCGAGAGCTGCTCGATCAGCAGCGGCAGATCGCGGCGCAGCAACGGCTCGCCGCCCGTGAGCCGCACCTTGCGCACGCCGAGCGTCGCGAACGCCGCCACCACCCGCGTGATCTCCTCGAAGGTCAGCAGCTCGGGCGAGGGCACCCAGTCGTACCGGTGTTCCGGCATGCAGTACGCGCAGCGCAGGTTGCAGCGATCGGTCACCGAGACCCGCAGCGTCTGGAGCGGACGGCGCAGCGCGTCGAGGAGCGGGGAAGGAGCCACGGCGGCGTGAGAGTCGAAGCGCGCCCGACAGGGTTCGAAACGCGCGGCAAGCATCTGAAATGACGCCGCTATTCGAATTGCGAATCCATGCGAATCGTCTTCCGCCTCCTTGGCTCCAAGTGCGAACCCGTCGCACCCCCTCGAGGAATTCCCCATGTCGCGTTTCGTGGTTTCGCCATCGGTGGTCTTGTCGCTCGCGCTCTGCGCCGCCGGGCCCGCACTCGCCCAGGACGCCTTCATCAGCGCCGACGACGCGCTCAAGCTGGTCGGCAAGGACGGGGTGCGCTTCGTCGCCGCCGACGCCGAGAAGGCCTTCGAACAGGGCCACCTGCCCGGCGCGGTCGAGGCGTTCGCGCACGACCTCCAGCTCCTCGACGACGTGCGCAAATGCAAGGGCCTGCCGATGTGCGAGCCCGCCGCGTACGACTTCATCGGCAAGACGCTCGGCGTCGACGCCGCGACCCAGGTGGTCGTCTACGACAGCGGCATGGGCGTGAACGCGAGCGGTGACTGGTTCTTCCTCACGCTCTACGGGCACAAGAACGTGAAGATCCTCGAGGGTGGCCTCGCCGCGTGGAAGGCGAAGGGTGGGGCGATCGAAGAGGGCAAGGGCAAGCCGGTCGCGGCCAAGACCTTCAAGGGCGAGGTGCAGTGGCAGATGATCGCCTCGCGCACCGACGTCGAGGCCGTGGTGAAGGACCCGTCGAAGGCGCTGCTGCTCGACAGCCGCCACAAGCTCGAGGAATACACGGGCAAGGAGCTCCTCGGCGGCCTCGCGTCGCCCGGCAAGGAGATCACCGTCGCGCGCGGCGGCTTCATTCCCGGCGCCGTCTTCTCCCCGTGGACCAAGTACGCCGGCAACAAGGACGCCGAGGCCGGCAAGCCCACGCTCAAGGACACCAAGGACATCGAGAAGCAGCTCGAGAAGCTGAAGAAGAATGGCTACGCCGACGACAAGCTCGTCATCACGTACTGCCACGTCGGCCTCGGCCGCGGCTCGTTCCAGTACCTCGCGCTGCTGAAGGCCGGGCACAAGAACACCAAGGTCTACGTGGGCGGCTGGAGCGAGTGGGGAAACACGCCCGAGCTGCCGCTCGGCACGCAGCAGTGAGGTGAGCATGGTGATCTCAGGCCTCGGCGGTTTGCTTACGGGCATGGCGTTCGGCGTCGTCCTCTACAAGGTCGGCGCCAGTCGCTTTTCACGCGTCATCGGCATGTTGACGCTCAAGGACACCAAGGTGATGAAGTTCGCCTTCACGGCGATCGCCACGGCGTCCACCGCGTACGGCCTGGCCGATCTGCTCGGCGTCGCGGAGGTCTCGCACCTCGTGCCGCGCGTGATGCCCTTCCTCGGGTTCGCGCACCTCCTCGGCGGCGCGATCTTCGGCGTGGCGATGGGCGCGACCGGCACCTGCCCGGGCACCTGCGTCGCCAAGGCCGGCGGTCACGGCGGCGCCGACAAGTTCGCCACCACCTTCGCCATCGGCGGCCTGGTGCTCGGCATTCTCGCGTACGCGGTGCTGAAGACCCCGCTCACCGACGCCGGCATCATCGCCACCAACCAGAAGCCGATGACCGTGCACGGCCTGCTCGGCCTGCCATACGGCGTGGTGGCGCTCGCGTGGGGCGCGGCGTTCTTCGTGATCGCGGTGATCGTCGATCGCGTGACGGCCGAGAAGGTGTTCCCCAGCTCGCACGCCGAGCGCAAGTCGCTCATCGAGTACGTGCGCGGCGAGTGGAGCTGGCTCGCCTCGGGCGTCGCGGGCGGCCTCGTCATCGTCGCGGCGACCGCGCAGGGCGGCTACATCGGCTTCTCGGGCGCGGTGCTGGCGGCGGTCGGCACCGTCGCCAACGTGCTCCACATTCCCTTCGACCTCGTGCCGAAGGTGAACGACGACATCGTGTGGCGCGCGATGCTGATCGTCGGCGTCTTCCCCGGCGGCTTCCTCGCGAAGGCCTTCTCGTACCCGTCGGAAGCGGCGGTGGTCGCGGCGCGCAAGCAGGTCTTCAACCTCGGCGCGTCGCTCAAGTCGCTCGGCGGCGGCTTTGGGCTGGCGCTCGGCGCGATGATCGGCGGCGGGTGCACCACGGGCGCCTTCATCGCGGCGTGGCCGACCCTCTCGATCGGCAGCCTGGCGATGGGCGGCACGTTCTTCGTGTCGTCGATGGTGACGGCCAACCTCCTGACCTGGACGCGACGCATCGACTTCACGCGCGCGCAGGCGCTGGGCGACGAGGTCTACGACTGATGAGCCGCCAGGTCCGAGTCATGTTCTGGGTGTTGATCGTGTCGCTCGGGGCGGGCTGGCTGTCGCTGCACGCCCGCAACGCGCAGCTCGAGGCGACCGCGGCTTCGTCGCAGGGGGCGCCATGATCAAGAAGTTCGAAGCGGCGCTCTACGTCGCGGCGCTGGCGATTCTCGGCGTGCTGTTGATCACCGAGGGCCGCCACACCACCGAGCTGCTCGCGAAGCAGCCCGTCACGCCGAAACAGTTGATGGCGCAGCTGGGCAACCCGCAGCTCAAGCTGCAGGTGGTCGACGCGCGCGCGTACGACGACGATCACTTCCTCGACGCGCACGTGCCGGGCTCGATTCCCATGCCGGGGTGCGACCCTGCGCAGGCGCCCGAGGCCGCGCGCGATCGCGCGTACCCGTACGTCGCCACGGTGATCGTCACCGACGACGGCAACGCCGCAGCGTTCGAGGCGTGCAAGGCGCGCTTCGGCAACGTGCGGCTGCTCGCGGGGGGCTTCACCGCGTGGTCCGACGCGTCGTTGCCCGAAGACACCGGTGACTACTCCCCGCCGAAGAACGCGGCGGGCGGCGGTTGCCTCTGAACACCTGACTTCCCGTTCCAGGAAAAGCTCCATGTCGATTTCGCGACGAGACGCCCTCAAGAACCTCGTGGTGGGCTCGGTTGCCGCGGGCACTGCCGCGAGCGCCGAGGTGAAGCTCGAGGTGCCCGCGGCCCCGAAGGCGCCGGTGCGCATCGACGACCCGCGCAAGGAATACCCCGACACCAAGACCACCGAGGACTTCTACCGGGCGGAGTTCCAGTCGGTGCGCGGCGCCGGGGAAGAGCGCGGCTTCGCGTACCACTGCGTCAACTGCCAGGGGAACTGCGCCTTCGAGGTGTGGACCAAGGACGGCAAGGTCACGCGCGAGAACCAGAGCGCGGCGTACCCGCAACTGAACGAGCGCTTGCCCGACGCCAACCCGCGCGGCTGCAACAAGGGCTCGCAGCACAGCCAGGTGATGTACGAGGCCGACCGCCTGCTCTACCCGATGAAGCGCGTCGGCCCGCGTGGCTCCGGGCAGTGGCAGCGCATCAGCTGGGACGAGGCGATCACCGAGGTGGCGACGCACCTCCACGACGGGCTCGTCGAGAAGGGCCCGGCGGCCAACTACATTCACGTCGGCGCGGGCGTGCTCACCGAGGCGCGCGCGGCGTCGATCAAGCGCCTGGGCGCGTTGCTGGGTGCGGTGCGGCCGTACATCGCCAGCTACGTGGGCGACATGTTCCCCGGCGTCAGCGTGGTCTACGGCGAGGGCAACGTCGGCTGCACCTACGACTTCGTCTTCCAGACCAACGTGGCGGTGTTCTGGGGCTGCAACCCGAACGTCTCGCGCATTCCCGACGCGCACTACCTGTGGGAAGGCAAGTACAACGGCTCGAAGATCATCGTCATCACGCCGGAGTTCAACGCGACGGCGATCCACGCCGACCTCTGGGTGCCGGTGAAGGCGGGCTTCGACGGCCACCTCGCGCTCTCCATCATCCAGCGCATCGTCGAGAAGAAGCTCTACAAGCCCGAGTTCCTCAAGGCGTACACCGACCTCCCGTTCCTGGTGAACGCGCAGACGAAGGAGTTGGTGCGGCTCGCCGAGCTCGACCTGAAGGCGAAGGACCTCGACGCCACCTCGGTGCAGCTCTTCGCGAAGGAAGGCAAGGAGCACGAGTGCTTCGTGGTCTTCAACGCGAAGACGAAGAAGTTCACCGTCATGCCCGGCAGCGAGGGCAGCCAGGTCGAGACGCTGCGGCTCACTGATTCCGACTGGGACATCGACCCGGCGCTCAGCGGCACGTGGCAGGTGACCTTGAAGGACGGCAAGAAGGTGAAGGTCACCACCGCGTTCGACCTCTTCAAGGGCGAGCTGAAGGCGTTCACCGCCGAGAAGATGCACGCGGTGACCGGCGTGCACCCGGCGATCGTCGACGAGCTGGCGATCGATCTCACCAAGCCGAAGGTCAGCCTCCTCACCATGGGCTTCGCGGTGGGCAAGCACTTCAACGGCATGCTCTCGCAGCGCGCCATCGCCTCGCTCGCGGCGTTCTGTGGCCGGCTCGGGCCGCAGGGCGGCATCAACACCGAGAACGAGTGGAACATCAGCGGCCTCGAGGGGCTCTCGGGTTTCCAGGGCAAGTACCAGCACCGCTTCGCGTCGGGCTTCGTCAGCGAGTTCATGCTCGGCGACGGCATGAAGAGCGCCGACGCCCTCTATTCCGACGAAGACATCAAGCGCGGGACCGGTGAGTCGCGCGAGTCGTACAAGGCGAAGGTCGAGGCCGAGCTCGCGAAGAGCCACGACGACGCCGGCTACAAGCAGGGCAAGCCGTACTGGACCACCACCGAGAACTTCCTGATGTTCGCGGACTCGCGGTTCCGCCGGAACAAGGGCCACTACCAGCAGGCGTTTCTCGAGAAGGCGAAGTTCATCGCGTACGGCGACGTGCGCGTGAACGACATGGCGGTGTTCGCCGACGTGCTGCTGCCGTGCAAGACGCCGTACGAGTCGTGGGACCTGCGCACCAACCCCGGCTACCACCGCTACGCCAACATCGCGTACCCGTCGCCGACGCTGAAGCCGGTGGGCGAGGCGAAGAGCGAGTGGGAGATCGCCACGCTGCTGGTGAAGAAGCTCGAGGCGCTCGCGGTGGCGCGCTTCAAGGCGACGGGCGATCGCAAGCAGATCGAGATCACCGACAAGACGCACACCCAGGAAGGCGTGCGCCGCCTCGACGAGCTGGTGAAGGACTTCACGAAGGACGGCGTGCTCGGCACCGACAAGCAGGCCGTTGAGTATGCGCTGGAGCACGTCGACCAGTTCAAGCCGAACACGCTGCAGTCGCTCTACGAGCGCGGCGGCTTCCTGCAGCTCAACGAGAAGGCCGGCAAGAGCTCACCGCTCTACAAAGACCGCCCGTACAACACGTTCGAGAACCAGCTGTACCTGCACCAGCGCTTCGACACGCTGACCGGGCGGCTCACGTTCTACGTCGATCACCCCGCGTGGATCGCCGCGAACGCCCACGTGCCGACCGCCAAGCCGCCGATTCGCCCCAGCCGCCACCCGTTCGTGTTGATGACGCCGCACGCGCGCTGGTCGATTCACAGCACCTACAAGACCTCGCCGCTGCTCCTGCGCCTGCAGCGCGGCAAGCCGTGCGTGGCCATCAACCCCGAGGTCGCGAAGGCCAGGGGCATCGCCGATGGCGACACCATCAAGATGTTCAACGAGCTGGGCGAGGTGCGGCTGATGGCGAAGGTCTCGCCGTCGTGCCCGCCCGACGCGCTGGTGCTCGAGCACGGGTGGGAACCGTTCATGTACGACCAGAAGAAGGGTCACAACCTGCTGGTGGGCGACATGCTCAACCTGCTGGAGCTGACCGACGGCTGGGGCCACCTCAAGTTCGGCACGAACTGGGACGGCAACCAGCACGCGTACGAAACCACGATGGACATCGCGAAGGTCTGAGGGCGAATCATGTCGAAACGTCAGCTCGCGATGGTGATGGACCTCAACAAGTGCATCGGCTGCCAGACGTGCACGGTGGCCTGCAAGACGCAGTGGACCAACCGCAACGGCCGCGAGGGTATGTACTGGAACAACGTCGAGACCAAGCCCGGCGATGGCTTCCCGAAGAAGTGGGAAGACATGGGCGGCGGCTTCGACGCGGGCGGCAACCTGAAGGACGGCGTCGTGCCGGGCCGCTATTCCGACTACGGCGTGCCCTGGGACTACAACGGCGAAGACATCATCAAGGGCCAGGAGTTCAAGCCGCAGCTCGGCGACGCGAAGGTGGGCCCGAACTGGGACGAAGACGTCGGGGCCGGTGACTTCCCCAACTCGTACTTCTTCTACCTCCCGCGTATCTGCAACCACTGCAGCAACCCCAGCTGCCTGGCCGCGTGCCCGCGCGAGGCGATCTTCAAGCGCGATCAAGACGGCATCGTGCTGGTCGACTTGAACCGCTGCGAGGGCAACCGCCTCTGCATCGCGGCGTGCCCGTACAAGAAGATCTATTTCAACACCAAGCTCTCGAAGTCGGAGAAGTGCATCTTCTGCTTCCCGCGCATCGAGCAGGGCCTGCCGCCGGCGTGCGCGCAGCAGTGCGTCGGCCGCATTCGCTTCGTGGGCTACCTCGACGACGAAGAGGGCCAGGTCGCGAAGCTGGTGAAGCACTACAAGGTCGCGCTGCCGCTGCACCCCGAGTACGGCACGCAGGCCAACGTCTATTACGTGCCGCCGATGACGGGCCCGCGCCGCTTCGACAAGAACGGCAAACCGATCGAGGGCAGCGAGCGCATTCCCACGCCGTACCTCGAGCACCTGTTCGGGCCGTCGGTGCACGACGCGCTCAAGACGCTCCACGCCGAGTTGGACAAGCGCAAGGCGGGCCAGCCGAGCGAGCTGCTCGACGTGCTCATCGCGTACAAGCACTCCGACATGTTCCGGCTCGAGAAGCCGAAGCCGGCGGGGTTCAAGCTCCCGGTGCTCAAGTGATGCGCGCGCTCGTCTCGATGGTGGTGGTGGGGCTCGCGGCGCCGGCGTTGGCGCAAGACGCGTTCTTCCAGGGCGAGGTGGTCGATGCGGTGGCGGTGCCGTCGTTGCCGAAGACGACCGGCGACGCGGCGTGGGCGAAGGCGACGCCCCGCACCTTCTCGCTCACTGCGCAGCGCTCGGTGCGCCTGCACGATCTGAAGGCCAACGCCCTGGTGACGCAGGACCCGCGCATCGAGGTGCAGGTGCGCAGCCTGAGCGCTCCCGAGGGCATTGCCGTGCTGCTCGACTGGCCCGACGCGGCGCGCGAGGGCGTGCGGCTCGACGAGCCCGATTCGTTCGCCGACTCGGTGGCCCTCGAGGTGCCGCAGAAGTACGGCGCGGGGCTGCGCTTGCCGGCGATCAGCATGGGCGACGAGGGCGCGCCGGTGAACGTGACGTTGCTGCGCGCGGCGGAGAAGGGGACGCTCGAGAGCCGGTTCATCGCGGCGGGCTTCGGTTCGCTGACGCGGCAGATCCCCGCGAGCCCGAGCGAGGCGATGACGTACGACGCCGCGGCGAAGCGGTGGAAGGCGATCTTCGTGCTCAAGGGGCTCGAGGCGAAGGGCCTGGTGCCGATGGCGTTCGCCGCGTGGGACGGCGGGCGTCGTGAGCGCGCGGGCTACAAGCGCATCTCGTCGTGGCACTTCGTGCGCGTGCCCGGGCAGCAGGTCGACGTGGCGTGGCTCGCCGAGATGTCGTTCGGCTACCACCCGGGCGATCTCGGCGATCCGGCGAAGGGCAAGGCCCTCGCGGAGACCATCTGCGTCGCGTGTCACGATCTGCCCGGCAAGGCGCTCGCCCCGCGCGGAGTCGCTCCGAGCCTCGAGGGCGTCGGCGCCTACGCGACGCCGGGCTACCTGCGCGACTCGATCGTCACGCCGAGCCTGGTCATCGTGCACGAGCCCAACCCCAACCAGCACTACACGCCGAGCGCGCCGCGTGACGCCAACGGCGCGGCGCCCAACGCCGACGCGTTCCTCTGGTCGTCGGTCGGGGCCGACGGCAAGCGCGTCTCGAAGATGCCGGTGTTCAGCAATTTCTCGAAAGAGCAGGTGGCCGACCTGGTCGCCTTCTTGAAGACCATCGACGGAAGGGAAGCGCGATGAAGAAGCAGCTGCTGCTGGCGGTGTTGACCTTCGGCGGAGCGGCGCTCGCGGCCGACCCCGGAGAAGAGGTCGAGCTCAGCTCGGCGCCGGTGACCGCGCTCTCGTGCGCGCAGAAGGCCGTCGAGACCGGCAAGCTCGAGCCGTTGACCAACTGCCCGCTCGAAGAGACGCAGGGCGGCCTGGTGGTGTTCGACGTCGCCGAGATGACGTTCTACCGGCTCGACAAGAAGGGCGCGCGCACCAGCGATCTCGAGCGGGCGTTCGGCGGTGGCTCGGTCGACATCACCGGCAAGGTGAAGCGCGTCGAGAAGGACAAGGTCGCGGTGGTGGAGGTCAGCGAGCTGCGCGTGACCCCCAAGCCGAAGCCCGGCGCGTTCAAGGGCTGTCTGTAGCCGCCATCTTCATCACCAGCTTCGCGATGCGCTCGCTGGTCGCGTTCGGGTCGTCGAGTTCGATGGTCGGCATGCCGAGCGGGAAGCCGCCCGCATCGACGAGTACCAGCGATGGCGTGTGCGTGACGCCGTAACGGTCGATCGGCCCGCGCTCGACGTCGATGTCGACCGGGGTGATGGTCAGCTTCGGGAAGCGCTCCTGGACTGACTCGAGCACCTTCGCGGCCTCGAACTTGCGGCACGAGCCACACCACGAGGCGTGGAAGTAGAGGAGCTTCACCTCGCTGATCGTGCGCTTCGGCTTCTTCGCCGCGACGGGCGGAGACGGCGCCGTGCCTCCGTCGGTGGCGGGCGCGGCGAGCAGCAGCAGGGCGAGGACGAGGTTCATGCGCGGGGCATCAGCGTTCCGTTGGCGATCAGTCCGTCGGCGATGGCGGCGTACCAGCCGCGCTGCTCCGCGGTGCCGCTGAGCGCGATGGGCGTGCCCGCGTCGCCTGACACCCGCACCGCGACGTCGAGGGGGATCTTCGCGAGCAGCGGCACCTTGTACTGCGCCGCCAGCGCCTCGCCGCCGCCCTCACCGAAGAGCGCGTGGCGGGTGCCGTCGGGCGCGACGAAGGGGCTCAGGTTCTCCACCAGCCCGGCGATGGGCACGCCGACTTCCTGCAGCATGCGAATCGCGCGACGCACGTCATCGGTGGCGACGACCTGCGGCGTGGTGACGACCAGCGCGGTCGAGGCCCGGAGTTCCTGCGCCATGGTGAGCTGCGTGTCGCCGGTGCCCGGTGGCATGTCGACGATCAACAGGTCGAGCTCGCCCCAGTCCACGTCGTCGAGGAGCTGGATCATCGCGCTGGTGGCCACCGAGGACCGCCAGATGAGCGGCGTGTCGGGCGTGGGCGTGGTCATGCCGACGCTCATCACCTTGATGCCGAAGTTCTCGGCGCACACGATGCGGTTCGCGTCGTTCCACCGCAGGCGCTCGTCTTCGACCTGCAGCATGCGCGGCACGGAAGGGCCGTAGACGTCGGCGTCGAGCAGGCCCACGCGCCAGTCGCGCTGCGCGAAGGTCGAGGCGAGGTTGACGGCCACCGTGCTCTTGCCGACGCCGCCCTTGCCGCTCGTCACGAGGAGGATGTGCCGGGCGAAGGCCCCGCGGCTCTGTTGTCGCGTCGCCACACCCTTTCGGGCGAGGAACTCTTCCCGCTCGGTGCTCACGAGGTGAACCCTTTCCGTGGCTGGTGGCCCTCACCGGCCATGAACCTGAAGCTGATGATCCCCGTCGCCCTCGTGTCCACCATCGCCTGCGCCGCGCCCAACATCTCGGGTGAGCAGGCCCACGCGCTCGTGAAGCAGGGCGCCTTCTTGCTCGACGTGCGCACCCCCGAGGAGTTCGCCGAGGGCCACATCGACGGCGCGACCAACGTGCCGGTGCAGGAGCTCGAGGCGAAGCTCGCCTCGCTCAACCTGAAGAAGGATCGCGACGTCGTCGTGTACTGCCGCAGCGGCAAGCGCAGCGCACGGGCGAGCGAGATCTTGAAGGCCGCGGGCTTCGCGAAGGTCTTCGACCTGGGCGGCATGTCGAACTGGAAGTGACTCACGCGTCCCCCGCGCGCTCGGCGAACGAGATCTCTTCGGCCGCGTCGCTGAGCGCCTGGATGGTGGCGCGCGCGCGGTCGACCCATTCCTTCGAGAGGCCGGCCATCACCGGGTAGTTCTTCGCCAGGTCTTCGTGTTCCTCGATGCGGGCGCGGCAGAAGGCCTGCAGGCGCTCGAGCAGCTCGCGGAACTGCGCCGGCGTCTGCGGTGACTTGAGCACGTCGACCAGCATGCGCCGCCGCTCGTTCACGCGGAGGCTCGCGTCAGACGCCCGCGCGAGCGCGATGAGCTCGTTGCGCGACAGGTAGACGCCGCTCTTGTGGGGAATCACGAAGCGGGCGGCGAGCGCCTCAAGCAGTCCGTCGGACATGGTGCCTCTCGAAGTCGTCGTGGGTGAGCTTGCAGGGGCGCAGCGCCGGCTCGTCGACCACCGCGAGCCAGTCGGGCGGCGCTTCGACGTTTCGCCCGAACCACGCGGTCACGTCACGCAGCGCGCGCGCACACACCGCGTCGGGCGCGAGCCAGGTGGCCGAGGCGTCGCCCAGGCTGGTCTTCAGCGCTGGGGCGAAGGTGATGGTGTCGATCGGCCCGCGCTCGGCGGCCCACGTCCCCGCGAGCGCCTGGAAGGCTGGCACGACGTGGAGCACCTCGACCGGTCGCGTCCGCGCGAAGCCGTCGAGCGTGGCGCGCACCACGTCGCGCTTGAGCGCGTAGCTCACGTACGCTGCGTCGAGGTGGTTGAAGGCGAAGAGGTAGTTGTAGAGCCGAGCCAGGTGGCCCTCGCGCGACGAGTCGCTGAGCACCACGCCAAACACGCGCGTCGTCGGGCCGATCACGTCAACCTCTGCAGCTCTCGCGCTTCGGCGTCTTGCGCGCGGCAGGTGGGGCACAGCGGCTGGCCGTCGGCCTTGTAGGGCAGCCCGCATTCGGCGCACGGGCGCATGGGCAGCGTCACGAGTGTGCGGGGCGCGGCGTCGAGGAAGGGCTCGAGCTCGAACGCCGGGGCGAGGGTGATCGCCGCCGGCTCGCAGACGTCGTGGCAGAGGTGGCACTTCACGCAGCGGCCGCCGTCGAAGCGCACCACCTCGCGCGTGCGGTTGGTGGTGAGCGCGCCGGTCGGGCACGCCGTCACGCATGCCATGCAGCCGGTGCAGGTCGCGAGGTCGATGCGCTTGGTCGAGGTGAACGACGAGTCGGGCAGGGTGGCGACCTTCGGCGCGGCTCCGGATGGGATGGCGGCCAGAGTGCGCTTGCGGCGCTCGGGGACCAGCTGCGCTCGCACGCGGGCGGGGTCGAGCTTGTCGGGCGGCGTGATGGCGGTGGGGCCCGAGTCGACCTTCGGGGTCAACATGCGGAAGAACTGGCGGCGCGGCGGCACGGCCTCCTTCGGGGGCTTCACGAAGGGCGGCCCGGGAGGACCTTCTTCTCGCCAGGTGAGCGTGTGGCGTGCGCCGAGGGCGGAGAGCACCGCGTTGGCTTCGGCGATGCGCTCGGCGCGGTGACCGGTGCGGCCGTGGATGCAGCCGGCGGCGGCGATGATGGTGCGGGGGCCGGAGAGGCCGAGCTGGACGAGGTCTTCGACCGAGAGGGCTCCGACGCACGGCAGGGGACCGCCGCACTTCAGCTCGGTGCCCTCAGGCAGGGCCTGGCGGCCGACGTCGAAGACCTCGGTCGGGCACGCGGCGACGCAGAGGCCGCAGGTGGTGCAGGACTCGAGGTCGACGTGCACGGCCTGGCGCTCGCCGGCGAGGGTGATGGCGCTCGTGGGGCAGGCCTCGACGCACGCGCGGCAGGAGGCCTTCACCGAGCGGGCGTGGACGCAGCGCGCGTGGTCGACGTGGAGGGCGCTCAAGAGAGGGCCGCCAGAGCTCCCTCTCCCCCCGAGGGGGAGAGGGTTGGGGTGAGGGGAAACCATGCCGTTCTGAGCTGAATCGGTGCGCGGGCGAACTGAGCGTCACCCCTCACCCCGACCCTCTCCCCTTCAGGGGGAGAGGGAGTCTGGTTTGAAAGTCGAGTGCTCAAGAGAGGCCCTCGAGATCTCCGCAGATGAACTGCAAGGTCGCCTCGGCGCCATCTCGGTACGTCGCCGTACGCGCGTTGCGTCGCGCCGCGAACAAGTACGTCGGCGCCCACGCGAGCAGGTGCTGCACCAGGAACTCGCGCTGGGTCCGCCGCGCAGCCGAGGCGAGCGGCTCGTTGCCCGCTTCCCGCGCCTCGTGCTCATGCCGGCACAACACGCTCATCACCTCGAGCTCGATGCCGAGGTGGTCGGGCGCGAGCGATCGCGCGCTGCCGAGATCGACCTCGAACCCATACTTCTGCAGAAACGTCGCCACCGGGTTCGCGCCGCCCGCCTCGATCTGCGCGTCGTCTCGCTGGAAGAACGTCTCGTACGGCACGAGGTCGACGATGGTGAGGTGCGCGAAGTCTTCATCGAGCGCCTCACTGCGCGCCTGCGCCGCGGTCGACGCCCCGAGCACCTCGACGCCCAACGGCCCGGCCAGCACCTCGAGGAACGCCGGGTCGGCTTCCTTCACCCACAGGCGGGAAAAGAAGGCGTACAGCCGCTGGCGCTCGAGCGCGGTCACGACTTGGTGGGCATCTTGTACGCGTCGCGGGTGAGCGCCACCCACGGCCGCTTGAGGTGCTCAGGCCGGCGCAGGCCACCGGGGCCGGGCGCAGGCCGCGTGAGCTGGTCGCGCCACGCGCGGAAGGTCTCGAACGTCGCCGCGATGTCGACCTGCAGATCGCCGATCTTGTCCCCCGGGCCCGCCTTCTCGATGAGCACCTTCTGGTGCCAGCAGTGCATGCCCGACACGGGATCGGGGTGCGGGTGGTGCACCGCGTTCTGCCAGACGCCCGACAGGCCATCCCAGCTGATGTTGTCGAGGTCCTTGTTGAAGGCGGCGAAGGGCCAGCCGCGCTCACCGAACTCCTTCGTCGGCTGCACCTCGAACGGCTTCACACCCTCGGTGTACGTGTGCTGCCGCACGGTGCCGTTCTCGGTGGCCTTCACCACCGGCGCGCCCAGCCGCATCAGGTGCAGCGGCTGCTCGAAGCCCACGTCGACCTGCCCGACGCGGCGCCAGCGC
The DNA here is from genome assembly GCA_046351675.1 of Myxococcaceae bacterium. Lineage (GTDB taxonomy): Bacteria > Myxococcota > Myxococcia > Myxococcales > Myxococcaceae > Archangium_A. Next base: position 509,965 of record JAXLYB010000001.1, on the reverse strand, counting down.
CCCGCGTGGTGGCTGCAGGCGACGACGCCCGGCGCCATGCCCTCGGTCGGCATGCACATCGCGATGAAGTAGCCCGCTTCCTTGCCGCTGAGCGTGTCGACCACGCGCAGCTTGATGGGCTCGCCCTTCTTGAAGCCGAGGCGGTTCGCGTCGGCGTGGCTCATCCACACCGGGTTGTGGTTCTGCGAGATCTCCATCAACCACTTGGCGTTCACCGAGCGGGTGTGGATGTTGTACGGCAGGCGGAAGATCGGGTTGAGCGCGAAGGCGTTCGGCTCGGTCATGTACGAGTGGTGCACGTGCGAGACGACGTGCACCATCGCGCTGCGCTGCTCGGGCGTGCGCGGGTAGATCGGCAGCGCGTACTCGGGCCAGCCCCAGTCCTTCATCCACTTCGCGTAGAACTCCATCTTGCGGCTGGGCGTGTTGAAGCCGGTGACCTGGCGCCCGTCTTGCCTGACGCCGATGACGTGCCGGCCCTCGGGCGTCTCGACGTAGATCTGGTTGGTCTTCTCGTCGGTCTTCAGCTGCTCGGCCTTGTATTCGACCGAGCCCTGCCAGAACTGCGCGGCCTTCACCTTCACCGCGCCGGTCTTCGCGTCGACGTGGAGCTCTTCGCGGTGCTGCTCGTAGACCTCGAGCTTCTCGGTCCACGCGCCGCGATCGCGCAGCAGGTCGTAGTTCGGGTACTTCTTCGCGAACGCCGCCAGCTCACGCTCGAGGTCGGTCTTCGCCGCCGCTTCCTTCTGGTTCGCGGCTTCGAGCGCGGTGGCCTTCAGCTTCGGCAAGGTGCCGAACGCCGCGTTGTAATACTCGGCGATGGTGACCGGCTGGCCCGGGCGCTCGCGGCTCTCCCAGAACTTGCGAATGCCGAGCGAGCCGTCGGGGTCGACGTGGTGGAAGAGCAGGTTGATCCACAGCTCGTTCTCTTCCCACACCTCGCCGAGGCCGGCCTTCACGTGCGCCTCGAGGGTGGCCCGCGCGGGATTGTTGGGTTTCCAACCACTCTTCTCGAGCGCGACGCGCAGCACGGGCTGGCGGAAGCCGATCCACGCCTGGGTGTTGGTGGGCTCCGAGTGCTGGTCGTGCCGCTCACCCGAGAGGCCGACGGGCAGCACGTAGTCCATGAACCAGTTGGTCTCGGACCAGGTGGGCGAGGGGTTGAAGGTGAGCTCGAGCTTCGACTCGTCGCGGAGCACCTCGATCCAGCGGAAGCCGTCGGGGTTGATCCACACCGGGTTGTATTGCCGCGGGATCCACACCGCGAGCTTGCCGGGCACGTTGACGCCGCGCGCGCGCCACTTCTCCTGCCACTCTGAATCGCTCAGCAGGTGCGGCAGCAGGAACGACAGCTCGTACGCGGCGAGCGGCCATTCGGGCGGCCACGACAGCTCGTTCCACGCGTTCACCTTCGCGGGGGCCTCGCCGACCGTGGACCCGCCGCCCTTGCCTCCGACGGCGATCATGCGGCCCTCTTCGACGCCCAGCGCGCCCACGCCGCCGAAGTTGCCGGTCAGCGAGAGCAACAAGATGCCGGTGCGCCCCGAGCTCATCCACCCGCCGCGGTTCCCGGCCGCGGTCGAGCGCCAATAGAAGCTGGTGATGCGGTTGCCCGCGTAGAGCACGTACTCGTAGAGCTGCTCGAGCTTGGCGACCGGCACGCGCGCTTCGTCGGCGGCCCACTCGAGGGTGAAGCGTCCGTACAGGTCGACCAGGAACTTCTCGAAGTCTTCGAAGCTGTCGCCGGCGGGCAGGGCGTCGATGAAGCCGCGATCGTGGAGCAGCTGCAGCTCGTCGCGATCGGCCATCAGGTCCTGCCAGTTCCACCACGTGCGCACGAACTCGCGGTCGTACTTCTTGTCCTTGATGAGGCGGCCCGCGAGGGCGAGGTGAATGGCGGCCTCGCTGCCCGGCCAGCACGGAATCCACAAATCGGCGATGCCCGCGGAGTTCGACAGCCGCGGGTCGAGCACCACCAGCTTCGCGCCGCGCTTGCGGGCCCGGGCGATCTGCGCGGCCGACTGCTGGAAGTAGTGGCCGGCGTCGGCGGCGTGCGACGAGACGAGGAAGATGAGGCGCGAGTTTTCCCAATCGGGCGCGCTGCGATCGTCGTTCACCCACAGCAGGCTCGCGAGGCGGCCGCTGGCCGAGCAGATGTTGGTGTGGCTGCTCTGGCAGTCCTGCCCGAGGCTCGCCCACACCCGCGGCGTGAAGCCCGACTCATTGGGCCGCCCGACGTGGTGCATGATCGTCTTCTTCGAGAACTCGTCGCCGCTCTTGAGCGCGGCGTTCATCTTCGCGCCGATGGTGGCGAGCGCTTCGTCCCACGTGGTGCGCACCCACTTGCCCTCGCCGCGCTTGCTGCCCGGCGCGCGCTTGAGCGGGAAGGGAATGCGGTCAGGGTCGTACATCTGCGACTGCACCGCGTAGCCCTTGGCGCAGTTGCGGCCGACGGAGCCCGTGTGGAACGGGTTGCCCATGAACTTGCGCACCACCATCGTCTGCTTGTCGACCCACGCGGTGAGCCCGCACGCCGCTTCGCAGTTGTTGCAGATGGTCGGCACCAGCACGTGCTCGTGCACCTTCACGTCGGTGCGCGCGATGCCGCCGCGCTTCCAGTCGTCGCCCGACAGCTCGCGCCAGGAATTCCACTTCTCCGGGGGCGGGTAGGCGGCGAGGTTGCCCTTCACCACCGGCACCTTGTCGAACGCGGCGTCGAGCGGCTGGCCCGCGCGCGCTTCGGGAATGAACGAGCGCACCGCGCCCGCCGTCACCACCGTCACGCCGCCGGTCACCGCGGCCGCCTTGAGGAAGTCTCGTCGTTTCATGGGCGTCATCGGCACGGACCTCAGGACAGCGGAATGAGCTGCGGGGCGATGAGCCAGGCGTGCTTCACCAGCCACAGCCCCACGAGGCTCGACGCGGCGGCGGCGGGCAGCAGGCTCAGCGAGCGCCGCGAGAGCGCGAAGAAGGCCAGCGCCGCGGGCACCACGAAGCCCAGCGTCAGGCCCGAGAAGAACAGCGCGCCGACCTGGCCGCTGGTGAGCACGTGAATGAGGTACGCCGCCTCCTCGGACTTCTGCGGCGCGAAGACGAGCTCCGACGCGAAGATGACCAGCGAGAGCATCGCCGAGAGCGCCAGCACCCAGGCGTAGCGCTGCCGCTCTTCTTCCGTCGCGCCGCGCACCAGGAAGAAGAACGCGCTGCCCGCGAGCGTGGCGGCGGCGATCATCTGCGCGACCTCGGTCGGGGCGTGCCACAGCTCGCGCGCGTTGGCCTGGCCGAGCAGCGCGGCGGTGTAGATGGTCGAGAAGAACGCCACCACCCACGTCGGCGCGATGAGCCGATCGTAGAGCGCGTCGCGGCCCTTCCATTCGAGGAAGACCATCAGCGCGGTGAGCCCGGTGTACCCGCTGAGCAGGTACGCGCCGACGTTGATGGCCGAGGTCGGGTGCGGCCAGACGAACATGTGCCAGAAGCGGAACATCTGGTGCAGGTCGAGCACCGTGAAGAGCAGCGTGATGTTGATGAACACGAACGCCACCGCCGGCACCACCAGCCGGTAGAAGCGGCGGCTCGGGCCCTGCGAGCGCATCGCGAACGCGCCGAGCAGGAACACGCCCGTCGACACGCTCTTGGCCCAGAAGTTCATCGTGACGTACCAGCCCCAGATGACGCCGCTGTGCAGCACGTCGAGCGTCACCACTGCGTCGTTGGTCGGCTCCATCACTTGCCCCCCACGTGGTCGAGCGTGCCGATGCGATCGAAGAGGCTCATGCCCTCTTCGCGCTTCGCGGCCAGCGGCTCGAGCGCCCGGTCACCACCGCCCGTGTAGAAGTGTTTGGGCTGCGTGCCCTTCTCGGGCTTGCGCACGCGCACGTCGCGGTGCGAGGCGATGTACTGGCTGATGATCGACTCGGGATCTTCGAGGTCGCCGAAGACGTTCGCCTCGGTCGGGCACGCCACCACGCACGCCGGCTGCAGCCCCGACTCGACCCGGTGCGCACAGTAGGTGCACTTGTCGGCCGTGTTGGTCTCCGGGTCCATGTAGATGGCGCCGTAGGGGCAGGCCATCATGCAGGCCGCGCAGCCGATGCAACGGTCCTTGTCGACGTTCACGATGCCGTTGGGCAGCGTGTGCAGCGCGCTCACCGGGCACACGCGCACACACGGCGCGTTCTCACAGTGGTTGCACCGCAGCGGCGTGAACGAGCGCTTCACGTCGGGGAAGTGCCCCGAGTCGACGTACTTCACGCGCAGGCGCCAGGTGTTCACCGGCACCTCGTTCTCGGCCTTGCAGGCGACTTCGCAGGCCTTGCAGCCGATACAATTGTTCAGGTCTACGAGAAAGCCGAGTTTCAAGGAGCCTCCGCGGAGGGCGTGAGAGCCCAGCATTGGGAGAAGGGTTCTCCCGCGGCTGAATCTCGCTCACGAAGCTGGCGCTCTCAGCCGGGAGTGCGACATGAGTGAGCGCGTGAAGGGCATCTTGTTCGTGTTGCTGGCGATCGCTTCGCTCACCCCGTGGGTGACGGCGCCCATCGCGCTCGTGGCGGGGCTCGCGTTCGCGTTGACCCTCGGCACTCCGGCCCCGGCGAAGGTGAAGCAGGCGCAGACGTTCTCGCTGCAGGCGGCGGTCGTCGGGCTGGGCGCGGGCATGAACCTCGCGGTGGTCGGGCGCGTGGGCGTGCTCGGCGTCGGGCAGACGCTGGTGACGCTGGTGGTGACGCTCTCGCTGGCGCTGCTGCTGGCCCGCGTGTTGCGCACCGAGCGCACCACCTCGCTGCTCATCGGCGTCGGCACCGCCATCTGTGGAGGCAGCGCCATCGCCGCCGTCGCCCCCGCCATCGGCGCGAAGAGCGAGCAGTCGAGCCTGTCGCTGGCGGTGGTCTTCCTGCTCAACGCCGCCGCGCTCATCATCTTTCCGAAGCTGGGCACCTTCGTCGGCCTGAGCGCCGAGCAGTTTGGCTTGTGGTGCGCGCTCGCCATTCACGACACCAGCTCGGTGGTCGGCGCGTCGAACGAGTTCGGGCCCGTGGCGCTCGCCATCGGCACCACGGTGAAGCTCGCGCGCGCGCTGTGGATCATTCCGCTCACCCTCGTGCTCGCGCGGGTGTGGAAGGCGGAAGGCGAAGCGAAGGGCCAGGCCAAGCGGCCGTGGTTCATTCTCGGGTTCGTCGCGGCGGCGGCGCTGGTGACGTGGGTGCCCGCGCTCAGCGACGTCGGTCACCTGGTGCACGAGGGCGCGCGGCACGTGCTGGTGGCTTCGTTGTTCCTCGTCGGGGCCGGGGTTTCGCGAGACGCGCTCAAGAAGGTCGGCGCTCGCCCGCTCGCGCTCGGGGTCGTGTTGTGGGCCGTCGTGGCGACCGGTTCGCTTGCCGCGATTCGGTTCGGGCTGGCCGCGGTGCCGTCGCTCGAGGCGCCGGCTAGTTCGTCTCAATCGCGTTGAGCTCTTCGAAGCCCGGCAGCGAGCTCAGGTCCGGCACGATGGTGATCTCGATGCGGCGGTTCTGCGCCTTGGTCTCCTTCGAGTCGTTGGGCGCGATGGGGCGGGTGTCACCGAACGACGCGGCCGACACGCGCTCGGCTGGCAGGCCCGCCTCGATCATCGTCTTCACCACGGTGATGGCACGGCCCGCCGCGAGCTCCCAGTTGCTGGGGTACTGCGCCGACGCGATGGGCACGTTGTCGGTGTGACCCTCGACCTGGAAGTTGCGCTTGCCGATGCCCGAGAGCACCTGCGCGACCTCGGCGATCGCCACCTTGCCGTCCTTCGAGAGGCTCGCTGAGCCCGACGCGAACAAGATGTCGGTGGCGAGCACCACCACCATGCGCCCGTCGACCATCTTCACCTTCAGCTTGCCCGCGTCGATCAGCGCCTTGAAGCGCGCGAGCAGCGACTTGAATTCCTGCACGCGGGCCTCGGCCTGGGCGCGGCGCTTCTCGAGCTCGGCCAGCGCGCGCGTCATGTCGTCGATCGACGCCTGCAGCCGCGACTTGTCCTTGGCGACCTTCGCCATCTCCGAGGCCTGCTTGTCGATGCGGGTGTTGAGGTCGGCCAGCGAGTCCTTCGCTTCCTTCAGCTGCGCAGTCAGATCGTTCACGTCCTGCTCGAGCTTCGCCTTCTTCTTCTCGAGGTCGCGCAGCGAGGCGTTGCGCTCTTCGAGCGTGCTCTCGAGCCCGTCGCGCTCGGTCTTCAGCGCGTCGTAGGTCTTCTGGGTGACACAGCCGGAGGCGACGACCAGCATCAAGGGGAGCCAGGTTCGCATCGCCCGAACATGCCCTACCTGCGGGTGCTACGGTGCGCGCGTTTTTCCACGATCACGGTTGGGGAGGATTGGCCATGGAAGCGCTCGAGAAGATCGCCCGCATGCTCGAGGACGAAACGCCCCGCAAGCGCATCGCCGCCGCGGTGGTGCTCGGCGAGCTCAAGGTGAAAGACCCCGCGGTCGTCTCGCGCCTCATCCAGATGGCGAAGGACCCCATCGAGGCCTACGCCGAACCCGCGGTCGAGGCGCTGGGGCAGATGCGCGCACTCAAGGCGCTGCCGGTGCTGCTCGATGCCCTGGGCCGCGGCCGCGAGCTGTCGGCCAAGGCGCGCGCCGCGGTGTCGGAGCTCGGTGAAGAGGCGCTCCCCGAGATCCGCGCCCGCCTCGACGACGCGAGCCCCGAGACGAAGGCCGTGCTCAGCCAGCTGTTGCCCGCCGTGGGTGGGCGCCAGAGCTTCGAGATGGCGCTCGAGGGCCTGCGCGGTCAGCCGTGGGACGCGATCAACAAGGTGGCGCTCTCGGTGCGGCAGGAAGCGCGCACCATGAGCGAGGCCGAGCGGCGGGTGATGAAGACTCAGGCCGAGAAGTTCCTCGCGAAGAAGAAGAGCGCCGACGACGAGTTCGCGGTGCGCGGCGTGCTCAAGATCCTCGGGTTCCTCGAGCTGCCTGAGACCGCCGACCTGCTCATCTCGTACACCGGCCCGAAGCACGAGCCGGCGGTGCGGGTGGAGGCCGTGACCGCGTTGCGCTTCGCCATCGCCGCGAGCCCGTCGAAGAAGGCGCTGCGCCGGCTGATGGACATGCTCATCGACACCGACGCGCTCGTCGGACGCGCGGCGCGTGACTCGCTCACCGTGCTGAAGATCGGCTCGGAGTTCAGCGAAGAACTCGCGGAGCTCTGCGCGTCCGAGGTCGGCGAGGTCGCGCTGTGGGCCATTCGTCACCTCGGAGAGCTCGCGGTCGCCGAGAAGGGCGCCGCCGGCAAGCTCGCCGCCCGCACGCTGCTGCCCGTCGCGCGCAGCGGTGAACGTGCTCGCGCCGAAGCCGCCTCGCAGGTGCTGGTGCAGCTGCCCGGCGGTGACTCGCTGTTGTGTGAAGCGCTCGCCGACGCCGAAGACGAGACGGGCGCGCAGGTGCTGGCCGACGTGCTCGCGCCGCTCTCGACCAACCTCGCCAAGAAGGACGTGAAGCGCCTGCTCGACGCGGGCGGCAAGAACCTCACCAAGCACCTCGCCGTCGCGCGCAAGCAGCTCGAGCCGGTGCGCGCCGCCGATCCCGAGGGCTGGGCCGAGGTGTTGCGCGAGAAGGCGAAGTCGCTGCAGAAGAAAGATCCCGCGCGCGCCGAGGCCATCGGCCAGATGCTCGGCCGCTCGATGGTCGCCACGCCGGAAGATCGCTTCGGCCTCGTGGTGAACCAGCTCGCGCACTCGTCGCTCGATCCCCACCCGCGCGCGCGCCAGCGTGACCCGGCGCTGCTCGAGCTCGAGAAGCTCCACAAGGAAGGCTTCAAGATCGGCGACGCGGTGCGGAAGGAAAAGAAACTCTCGGACGAGGCGCGCTACTACCTGGGCGTGCACTTCGCCGAGAAGCAGACCTTCGAGCTGAAGAACATCGGCGCCGAGATCCTCGAGGGGCTCGCCGAGGGGAAGGGCAAGATCGCGAAGGCGGCGAAGAACAAGATGAAGCTGCTCCAGCTGTGAGTGGTGTGGACTGTCCCCCGCAGCGGGGCGTGGTCGCTCCACAGGTCGTCCGCGGTTGACGCGCAACCACCCGGACTGACGCGCGAAAAAGCTGCGTGGAGTGGTCCGCAGCTTGCGAAGGGTCGACGCCGTGCGACGGCTCCACTTCGCGGTGCTCTCGGTGTTGTGCGGGTGCATGGGCCAGATCGACGGCCCGATGAGCCTCACCGACGCCCAGGCGCAAGAAGTCCCGGTGACGGGGCTGCGTCGGCTCTCGCGCGTCGAGCTCGATCAATCACTGCGCGATCTCTTCGGCGACCAGGCGCGGCGCGCGCAGCGCTTGTTGCCGCCCGAGCCGACCGATCCGTTCGACAACGACTACCGCCAACAGCTCGCGTCGGCGGCGTTGGTCGAAGCCGTCGAAGCCCTCGCGGTCGAGCTCGCTGACGCCACGCTCGCCGATCCCGTGCGTCGCGCGTCGCTGCTGCCGTGCATGCCGACCGGTCCGGCCGACGTCGCGTGCCTGCGCGCCTTCACCGAGACCTTCGGGCGCCGCGTGCTCCGCCGGCCGCTCACCACCGAGGAGGTCGATCGCTTCATGACCCTGCAGCCGCTCGCGGTCGAAGCGAACGACTTCGACTTCGGCGTGAAGCTGGTGATTCGCGCGCTGGTGCAGGAGCCCGCGTTCCTCTACCGCGTCGAACTCGGTGTACCGCTCGCGCAGGCCGGTCTCGCGCAGCTCGGTGCGTACGAGCTCGCCACGCGGCTCTCGTATTTCCTCGTCGGCAGCACGCCGCCCGATTGGCTCCTCGACCAGGCCGCCGACGGCACGCTCGACTCGCGCGACGGGCTGGTCGCCGCTGCCCAGCGCCTGCTCGCCACGCAAGACGCGAAGGCCCAGGTCGAGCGCTTCCACTCGCTCTGGCTCGGCTACCACCGCCTGCCGCACGCGATCGATCTCACCACCGCGATGCAGGCCGAGAGCGGCGCGCTGGTCGACCGCGTGGTGTTCGAGCAGGCCGGCGACTACTTCGATCTCTTCACTGCCACCGACTCGTACGTGAACGCGCAGCTCGCCACGCACTACGGGCTGGCCTCCGCGCCGAGCGGCACCGGCTTCCAGTGGCTCCCGTACGGCAGCGCGCCGCGCAAGGGGCTGCTCTCGCACGGCGCGGTGCTCTCGCAGGGCGTGAAGTTCGCCGACTCGAGCCCCACGCAGCGCGGCATCTTCATTCGCACCCGCCTGCTCTGCATGGACGTGGGCGCGCCGCCTCCGGGCGTGAACGTCGACGAGCAGCCGGTCTCCACCTCACCCTGCAAGAAGGACCGGTACCAGGCGCACGCGAGCGTCGGCGGCTGCAAGTCGTGTCACCAGCAGATCGACCCCATCGGCTTCGGGCTCGAGCGCTACGACCGCGAGGGCAAGTACCGCATGACCGACGACGGGCTCCCGCAGTGTCCCATCGAGGGCACGGGCACGGTGACCGGAGCGCCCGCGGGTGACTTGAGCTTCGCCGGCCCCGATGGTCTCGCCGACGCGCTCATCGCCAGCGGCGCGTTCGAGCGCTGCATCGTCACGCAGGTCTTCCGCTTCGAGCAGGGCCGGCGCGAGCGGCCCGACGACGTCGCCGCGCTCGACGCGCGCACCGCCCGCTTCAAGGCCGACGACCGCCACTTCCAGGGGCTCTTGATCGACATGGTCACCGACGACACGTTCCGCTTCCGTCGCGACGAGGAGGTGCCGTGATGGGTGCGCGTCTCTCTCGCCGTCACCTGCTGCGCGGGCTGGGTGGAGTGGCCATCGGGCTGCCGCTGCTCGAGATCATGCTCGACCAGAAGGCCTTCGCGCAGAGCGCCCCGACGCCGCCGAAGCGCTACCTGGTGTTCTTCAACGGCCAGTCGATCGGCGCCGACTCCGACCCGCTGCACAACGACTTCGTGCCCAACACCGTGGGGCGCAACTACGACCTCAAGTCGGCGCTCGCTCCGCTCGGGGCGCTGAAGTCGGAGGTCTCGGTCATCTCGGGCCTGAAGATCCCCTGGGCGGCGGAGAACGGTGGCGCGATCCCCGCCGGTGGACGGAAGGACGCGTTCCACGTCTCGACCATCTCTCCGCTGCTCTCGGGCATGCGCTCGCCGGCGAACTCCACCTCGTGCGCGGGGCCGACGAGTGACTGGCTGGTGGCCGACGCGATCGCTGGCTCGACCGCGTTCCGCAACCTGACCTACCGCGTGCAGGCCGACTGGTACCTGAGCGTCTCGGCGCCGTACGGCCGCGACATGATCTCGTACAAGCGCGACAACGGCGGCAACCCCGTCGCCGTGCCGCCGCAGACCAGCCCGCGCCAGGCGTGGCAGGCGCTGTTCTCGAACTTCGTGCCCCAGGGCGTCGACGCGGCGACCCAGAAGCGGCTCGAGCTGGAGCTCAAGTCACGGCGCAGCGTGCTCGACCTCGTGCGTGGCGACACCGAGAAGCTGGTGCCGAAGCTCGGCGCGGCCGATCGCATCAGGCTGCAGCGTCACCTCGACGAGCTGCGCGATCTCGAGCGCCGCGTGGCGACCATCGCGCCCCCGCAGACCAGCGCGTGCACCGTGCCCGCGGATCCCGGCGCCGATCCCGCGGTGGGCAACCCGCAGGGCACCAACAGCGCGGGCGACAACACGTACACGCAGAACCTCGGCTACTCGAACGAGGAACAGCGCGCGCTCGTCTTCGTCGACCTCATTCACATGGCGATGGTGTGCGACCTGACGCGCGTCGCGACGCTGCAGATGACGATGTTCCAGTCGCACCTCAACATGTACGCGCTCACCGGCCAGGCGACCGACTGCCACGAGCTCGGCCACGGCGGCGTGCCCGGCGGCACCATGGCGCTCAGCAAGGGCATCGCCTGGCACGTGAAGCACTTCGCGAGGCTGGTGCAGAAGTTCAAGGACACGCCCGAGGGCAACGGCACGATGCTCGACTCGAGCGCGATGACGTACCTCCTCGAGGGCGGTCACGGGTGGGATCCCGAGGGCGGCAAGGACAACTCCGCGCACAGCTCGGAGCGCATGGCGGCGCTGCTCGCGGGCCGCGCGGGCGGGCTCTTGCCGGGCAAGCACGTCGTCGCCACCGGCCGTCACCCTGCGAGCGTGCTCGTCACCGCGATGAAGGCGGTCGGCGTGCAGACCAACACGCTCGGCGAGGTCGATGGAGATTTCCCCGAGCTGCGCACCATGTGACGCTGCGCGCGTGAACGTCACCGAGTTCGTCAAACGCCTGCGCGCCGAGCTGAAGGCCCGCGCTGATTCGAAGAAGGCCGTCGCGCAGCAGGCGTACATGAAGAGCGCGCTGCCGTACTTCGGCGTCGCGGTACCCGAGAGCCGCCGGGTGTTTCGCGAGGTGATGAAGGACCTCGAGTTCGACTCGTTCGCCCAGCTGAACCGCTTCGTGCGCCAGGTGTGGCAAGGCGCCGGGCACCGCGAGGAATGGTACGCGGCGATCGCGCTGCTCGACTTGAAACAGACGCGGGCGTTCCAGACGCTCGACGCGCTCCCGCTCTACGAGTTCCTGATCGTCGACGGCGCGTGGTGGGACGTGGTCGACGATCTCGCCACGCACCGCATCGCGGGGTTGCTCGAGAAGTGGCCCACCGAGCTCGGGAAGACGCTGCGCGCGTGGTCGAAGGGCGAGCAACTCTGGCTGCGGCGCTCGGCGATCATCGCGCAGGTGCTCCGCCACGAAGAGACCGACCTGGGGCTGCTCTTCGACGTCATCGAGCCCGCGCTGCACGAGAAGGAATTCTTCCTGCGCAAGGCCATCGGCTGGGGGCTGCGCGCGGCGGGCAAGGAACACCGCGCCGCCGTGCGGAAGTACGTCGACGCCAACGCGACGCGCCTCTCGGGGCTCTCGCGCCGCGAGGCCGAGAAGTCACTTCGGTAGCTTCACGCTCGGCACGTTCTGCGCGCCGTCGACCAGCACGTCGGTGCCGCTGATCCAGCTCGCGCGCTTCGAGAGCAAGAAGGTGACGACGTCGGCCACCTCTTCTGGCGTGCCCATGCGGCCCCAGGGGAACTCGTCGGCCACGAAGTTCTTGATGAGCTCGGGGTACTGCTGCGCGCGCTTCGCCCACGAGCCGCCCTCGAACAAGATGCTGCCCGGCGAGACCGAGTTGACGCGAATGCGCCGCGAGGCGAGCTCCCGGCCAAGCGCCTGGGCGAGCGAGATCTCCGCCGCCTTCGACGCGCCGTAGTGGGGCCGCGGGCCGGGCCGCGAGCCGCTGATCGAGCTGATGATCACCGCGCTGCCGCCGCCGCTCGCCTCGAGGTGCGGCGCCGCCGCGCGAATGAGCCGCGCCGCGTGCACCAGGTTCGCCTCGAGCGTCTTCACCCAGTCTTCGGCGGTGGTCTCGAGAAAGTCGCCGCCCCACGAGCCGCCCACGTTGGCGACCACGCCGTCGACGCGGCCGAACACCTTGGCGCACTGCTCGACGAAGGCCTCGACGCCGTCACGGCTCAGCACGTCGACCGCCACGCCGTGCGCCTTCACGCCGAGACCCGAGAGCGCATCGACCGCCGACTTCAGCGTCGCCTCGGTGCGTCCGCACACGCCGACCGACGCGCCTTCCTGCGCGCAGCGACGGGCGATGGCGTGACCGATGCCGCGCGTGCCGCCGGTGACGAGCACGACCTTGCCGTGGAGTTCGAGATCCATGCCGGTGCTTCTACCCGGCTGGCCTGCAGTTCACTTCACGTACGTGAAGTCGACGCTCGCCGCCGCGCACGCATCGATGTCGACCACCACGTCACCCGCGGGCAGCGTGCCCACCAGCGTGACGAGGTACTTCAGGTTGCCCGACTCGAGGTACGCGGCCACGTCGAACGCGTCGCCCTGCCACTCGACGGTGCGCGGCGCGGCCTCGGTGCGCACGTAGTCGAACTGCCGCTCAGTCAGCCCAGTTCCCGCGGCCGGCTGCAGCGTGACGTGCGCCTCGTCGACGAAGCCGAGGTCGGCCGAACCTTGCGCGGCGGTGATGCGAATCGAGGTGAGCGCGACGTGCGAGTCCACCAGGTCCTTCAGCTCGGGCGGCAGCTTGGCCTTCACGTCGAAGTCGAAGGTGCGCGACACGCTGACGCCGTGCTGCAGCTCGGGCGGCAACATCGCCACCTGCGCGCGCACGTCGTCGGGGATCACGAACTTCTGGCCGGTGAGGTGCTGGCAGACCGACGCGGCCTGGAGCTGCACCTGCAGCGGGTCATCACAGCCAGCAACGAACAGCACACAGGCAACGAGCAGGGCAGAGCGCATGGGGAGTGCGTCTTTCTTTGAAAAATGTCTGCGCCGGCGCGCCCCGTGACGGGGGGAGGGGAGAGGAGGGCGCGCCGGGCAGACGAGGTTGGAGAAGCAGTCCTAGAAGAAGAAGAGGAAGCCGAGACGGGCCGAGGGCACGAAGCCCTTCGCCGAGATGCCCGCGATGCTGAAGCTGGTGTTGGCGCCGGTGGTGAACTCGGTGCCGGCCGCGTTGGCCGAGATGTACGAGACGCCCACGCGCAAGGTGACCGCGAGGTGCTTGCTGCCCAGCTCGAAGCCGGTCTGCAGGTTGAAGAAGCCGAGGTTCAGGTTGGTGAGCATCTTCGCGATGCGCGGATCGGGGATCGCGTCGGGCAGCCACGCACCCGAGGCCGCGAAGGTGTAGCCGCCGTCGAAGCCGATCAGCGGGCGGAACGCGAGCGAGGGGAAGCCGATCAGCGTGACGCCACCGCGGAAGCCCGAGCCCAGGCCGTTGTTGAGACCGCCGGCGTGCACGCGCAGCCAGCGCACCGGGCTCGCCATCAAGCTCACGCCGATGCCGTCAGGCGCGCCGACGTCCATCTGCACGCCGAGGAAGGGGAAGGTCTCCGGCTTCGTGCCCTGGTCGGTGAGCGTCACGCCTTCCGCGGTGACCAGCGGCGGGGCGACGGTGAGGGCGAGCGCGAGGACCGTGTGAAGCATGGCCGCCAGGAGTGCAACGAGCCTGCCGCGGCGAATTTCGCCTCGCTGCGGGCAGTTGGTGCCGGTGCTTCACGGGTGGATCACGCCCCATGGCCGGGTCACTCACTCAGGCCACCCAGAGGCAGGACCGCGGAACCGTTGACGAGTCATGCGCGTGACGCGTCGGCCTGACGTTCTCCTCCTCACCCCAACCCTCTCCTCCAGTGGAGGAGAGGGAGCTCAATGGGCGAGTCTTCACCATCGCCACCAGCGTCGTCAGTCGCGGCGACAGCTCGTCAGATCGCGCAGCGCCTTGCGCGCCGCGGGGATGAATTCTGCGCCCTTCACCGACGCGTCGAGCTTGGTCACCAGTTTGAGATCGGGCGTCAGCCGGTACAGCCCGCGCGAGCGCTGCACGAGCGTCGCGAGCTTGCCGCCGTCGAGCCGCGCGTCGGCGCCGAGCGTCACCACCAACCGCCCCGGCCCGCCGTCGAGCTGCCGCAGCGCCAGCCGGCGCAGCTCGATCTTCAGGTTCATCAGCTCCTGCAGCGCGTCGAACTCCGGAGGCGCATCTCCGAACCGATCCACACACTCGGTGCGCAGATCTTCCAGCTCGTCGGGAGACTGCGCCTGGCTGAGGCGCTTGTAGAGCACCAGCCGCTGGTGAACGTCGGGCACCCACAGCTCCGGCAGGTAGGCGGGCACCGGCAGGTTGATGTCGGGCTCGACCGTGTCGCGCTCGGGCTCACCCCGCGCCTCGGCGATCGCGTCTTCCAGGAGCTGCGCGTACAGCTCGAAGCCGACCGCCTCGATGCTGCCCGACTGCTCCTTGCCCAGCAGGTTGCCCGCGCCGCGGATCTCGAGGTCGTGCGAGGCGATGTTGAAGCCCGCGCCCAGCTCGGTGAACGCCTGCAGCACTTCGAGCCGCTTCTGCGCGTCCCTGGTGATCGCCGTGCCGTGCGGCACCAGCAGGTAGGCGTACGCGCGCTCGCGAGACCGGCCGACGCGACCACGCAACTGGTACAGCTGCGAGAGCCCGAACTGGTCGGCGCGGTTGACGATCATCGTGTTGGCCGAGCTGATGTCGAGGCCCGACTCCACGATGCTGGTGCACAGCAATATCTGCGCGCGCTTCTCGACGAACTCCAGCATCGCCTTCTCGAGCTCGCCCTCGGCCATCTGCCCGTGCGCCACCACCAGCGTCGCCTGCGGCACCAGCTCGCGGAGGAACTTTTCCATCGAGCCGATCGACTGCACGCGGTTGTGAATGAAGTACACCTGCCCGCCGCGCTGCAGCTCGCGCACGATCGCTTCCTTGATCTGCGCGGGGTCGAACTTGTTGACGAAGGTGCGAATCGCGCGGCGATCGGCGGGCGGGGTGGTGATGAGCGAGATCTCGCGCATGCCCGAGAGTGCCATGTGCAGCGTGCGGGGAATCGGCGTCGCCGACAGCGTCAGCGTGTCGACCGTGGTCTTCAGCCGGCGCAGCGCTTCCTTCTGCTTCACGCCGAACTTCTGCTCTTCGTCGATGACCAGCAGCCCGAGGTCCTTGAAGTCGACGTCGCCCGTCAGCAGCTTGTGCGTGCCGATCACCACGTCGACGCGGCCCTCGCGCGCGCGGGTCAGCACGTCGCGCACCTCGGGCGGCTTGCGCAGGCCAGAGATGACCTCCACCGTCACCGGGTAGCCGTCGAAGCGCTTCTTGAACGAGTGGTAGTGCTGGTGGGCGAGCAGCGTGGTGGGCACGAGAATCGCGGCCTGCTTGCGATCGAGCACCGCGCGGAAGATGGCGCGCATCGCCACCTCGGTCTTGCCGTAGCCGACGTCGCCGCACACCAGCCGGTCCATCGGCTCGCGCTTCTGCATGTCGCCGATCACGTCGTCGATCGCCTTCTGCTGATCGGGCGTCTCGTCGAACTCGAAGTCGGCCTCGAACTGGCGGAAGTAGCGATCGGGCGGCGGGAAGGCGTGCCCGGGGTGCGCCTTGCGCTCGGCGTAGAGCGCCAGCAGGTCGGCCGCCATCTTCAGCAGCTGTTCCTTCACCTGCGCCTTGCGCTTCTCGAACGAGTTCGAGCCGAGGCGATCGAGCGCGATCTTCGACGGGTCGCCGCCGCTGAAGCGCGAGATGAGCCGCATGCGGCCCACCGGCAGGTACACCCGGTCCTTGCCGAAGAAGTCGAGCACCAGGAAGTCGGCCGCCACGCCGTTGACCTGCATGGTCACCAGCCCGCCGTAGCGGCACACGCCGAACTCGGCGTGCACGCAGAGGTCGCCTTCCTTGAGATCCTTGAAGCTCGCCGCGAAGCCCTCGGCGCTCGAGCGGCGCCGCTTCGCCCGCCGGCGCGCCCGCGGCCCGAAGAGATCTTCGTCGCACACCAGCGCCAGGCCCGCGCCCTCGTCGACGAAGCCCTGCAGCAGGTCGCCGTGGAAGAGGTGCACCACGCCGTCCGACGGAGGCACGGTGAAGTCGCCCGGCTCGACCTTGCAGGGGATCGCGCGATCGCCCAGCAGCCGCTTGAGGCGATCGATCTGCCCGTGCGTGCCGCAGGCCACCGCCACGCCCAGCGCCGCGTCGCGCCACTTCCACAGCCGCTCGACGAACGGCGTCAGCGCGCCCTCTTCACCGTGGTGCGAGCGAATCGCCTCGCGCAGCTCGCGCGTCTGCCCGAACGAGAAGGCCAGCGGCGCCTCGGCGCCCAGCAGCAGGCCGCCCCCACGCACCACGCGGAACGCCTCGATCCCCGCGTTCACCTCGGCGTCGTCGAGGAAGTGGAGCCGCGGCGGCAGCGTGAGCTCGTGCCGCCCGACCGCGTCTTCGTAGCTGCGGGTGATCTCGAGCTGCAGCTCGTCGGCGTGCCGCTCGTGCGCCGAGGGGTCGTCGAGCCACACCACCGCGTCGGGCGCCCACGCCCGCAGGTAGTCGAACACCGTGCCCAGCCCGCCCTCGAAGAACCCGGGCAACAACCCCTCGAGGTCGCCGCTCAAGATGCCCTCGCGCACCTGCTCGAGCCGCTCGCGCACCTTCGAGCTGGGCACGTGCTGCGCGTCGGCCGCCTCGCGAATCGCCGCCTCGGCGCGCGCGCGCGTGGTGGGCGAGAAGAACAGCTCGCGGGCCGGGAGCAGCGTGAGCGTGTCGATCGCCTCCACCGTGCGCTGCGTCTCGGGCGAGAAGCTGCGCATCGCCTCGATGGTGTCGCCGAAGAACTCCAGGCGCACCGGCTCGTCGTGCAGCGCGGGGAACACGTCGACCAGGTCGCCGCGGGTCGAGAAGGTGCCCGGGTCTTCGACCAGCGGCACGTTGCGGTAGCCCATCTCGGCCAGCATCAGCGCGAGCGCGTCGCGGTCGTGGTCGGCGCCCTTCTTCAGCGTGGTCGACAGCGTGCGCATCACCGCCATCGGCAGCACGCGCCGGGTCAGCGCGCGCCGTGAGAGCACCAGCACGGGAAAGCGCGTGCCGCGCGCGAGGTGGAAGAGCGCGCCCAGCCGCTCCGAGACCACCGCCTGGTCGGCGACGAGCTCGTCCCACGGCAAGATCTCGTCGGCCGGCAGCCTGACCACGGTCGGCGCCAGGCCCGTGCCCTCGCCGAAGAAGAACGAGAGGTCGGCCGCCAGCAGGTCGGCCGCGTCGTCATCGGCGGTGACGCACACCAGCGGCACCTTCAGCGCGGCCTGCACCCGCGAGAGCACCCACGCGCGCGGCGAGCCGGTCAGCCCGACGGTCGACACGACCCGGGCTTGCTGGAGCGACTCGAGGAGCGCTGACGCTGTGCTGGACGACGACATCGGCCGTCGCCCCTAGCATCGCCGCGCCTTTCGGTCAGCTCACCGCCGGGCCAGGCAACAGGCGCTCGAGCGACGCCGTGGTGAACGGCTTCTCGAGCAGCGGCGGGGCTTTTTCGTTCAGGAACTTCTCGGCGCGCTCGGTGAACGTGCCGCCGGTCATGAACACGCAGTGCGAGCGCTGGCGGTCGTTCAGGTGGTCCCAGATGTCCATGCCGGACACCTCCGGCATCATCAGGTCGCAGAGCACGAGGTCGTAGTCGAGGCCGGTGCTCAGCAGCGCGAGCGCTTCCTTGCCGCTGCGGGCCATCGTCAGCTCGTGCGCGCGCCCCAGCATGCGCTCGAGCGTGCGCAAGATCGCCGGCTCGTCGTCGATCACCAGGATGCGCGCGCGCTTGCGGGTCGGCACCGGGGTGGTCGCCGTGCCCGTGTACCCCAGCTCGGTCACCGGCAGCCGCACCTCGAAGCGCGTCGCGCCGGGCCGGCTGGTCACCGCGAGCGTCCCGCCCAGCTCCTGCACGATGCCCTGGCTGACGAAGAGCCCCAGGCCGGTGCCCTTGCCGATCTCCTTGGTCGAGTAGAACGGGTCGAAGATGCGCGGCAGCACCTCGGGCGGAATGCCGGAGCCCGTGTCGCTCACCGTGACCACCACCGTGCCGCGTTCCTCGTAGCTGGTCACCGTGACGAGGTTCTCTTCGGCGTGGCCGTCGGGCATCGCCTGCGCCGCGTTCACCAGCAGGTTGATGAACACCTGGCTGAGCTTTGCCTCGTTGCCGAGCACCGGCCCCACCGGGCGAATGTCGGTCACGATGCGCGCGCGGTGGCGCAGCTCGTTCTTGGCCATGTTCAGCGAGGCCTGCACGATGCGCGCGATGTCGCAGTGCCCGCGGTGCGTCTCGTCGACGCGCGAGAAGGGCTTCAGGCTCGAGACGATCTGCCGCACGCGCTCGGCGCCCTCGAGCGCCTCGTTCACCGCGTCGCGCAGGTCGGTCAGGTCGACGCCGGGAATGTCGCGAATCGGCGCCAACACCGAGCGCACCACGTTCAGGTTGCCCAGCACGAACGCCAGCGGGTTGTTGATCTCGTGCGCCACGCCGGCCGCCATGGTGCCGAGGCTGGTGAGGCGATCGGTCAAGCGCAGCTGGGCCTGCAGCAGCGACTGCTGCGTGACGTCTTGCACCACGGTGAGCTGCCGCGATTCCCGCCCGTCGGCGCGGCCCGGCAGGCGCACCCACATGCGCACGTTGCGCAGCTCGCCCGTGCCGGTGCGCAGCCGCACGGTGATCGGCGCCGGCGTCTGACCCGCCAGCAGCTTCTCGCGGTAGTCGCGGTAGGTGCCGAGGTCTTCGGGGAAGAGGAAGGTCTCGATGTGCGCCGGCGCCGCGCTGGTCTCGGGCAGCGCGAGCAGCTCGAAGAAGCGGGGCGTGGCGCTCGAGGTGCCCGACGCGAGGTCCTGCTCCAGCACCGCGAGGTCGGCGAGATCGAAGGCCTCCGCCAGCAGCTCGCGGCTGCGCTTGATGTCCTGCAGCTCGGTGAGCCGCGCGGTGACGTCGTGCCCGCGCAGGAAGATGAGCGCCTGGTTGCCGGCGCGGCTGCGCGACACGCTCCACGCCACGTCGCGCCACTCGCCCGCCGCCGAGCGCACGCGGCAGGTGAACTCCGAGGCCGGCTCGGTCGACGAGAAGTAGTTGCGCGCCGGCGCCAGGTCGTCGGCGTGAATGAACTCGTCGAGCGTCGCCGGCTTGCGCCCGCGCGAGCCCAACCCGATGAGGTTGAGCGCCGCCTCGTTGGAATGGATCACCTGCAGCCGCGCGTCGGTCACCAGCAGCAGGTCACCCGACAGCTCGAAGAGCCGCTCGAAGACGCGCAGCTCGTTCACCAGCTCGAGCTCGGGCGAGAGATCGAGCCACGAGAAGCCCACCCGATCGTTGGGCAGCGCGAGCGCCACGGCCATCAGCTCGCGCGTGCCGCCAGTGGGGAAGTGCACCAGCTGCTGCGCGCGAATGGGGCCGACGTTGGCGCGCACCATCGCCGGGTCGAAGCCGAACGGAGGCAGCGGGTTGAAGTCGAGGTCGGTCAGCTGCCAGCCCGCCGGGCGGCGATCGGCCGAGAGCTCTGCGTCGGTCAGCCCGAGGAGCGCGAGCGCCGACGCGTTGAAGGACTCGAGCTTGCCCTCGCGCGTGATGACCACCACGCCTTCCTCGAGCGACGCGATCAGCGGCCACAGGTCATTCATGGGCTGTTGACGATCGTGAGCCGAAGCGCGGCGTTGTTCAAGGAGTCTTCGCAGGCGCTTCGCTCGGGAGCGCCGGGGGCGGTTCGCCCGTGACCCACCACGTGATCGCCGTGCCGATGGCCGACAGGCCGGCGAGCAGCCAGCACACATTGGCGGCGGTCGCGTACCCGCGCGCGCTGCCCGCCAGCGCCAGGTAGTCCGACTCGAAGTGCGCGGTGCGCGCCTGGTCGGCGAGCGAACTGGCGCGCAGCCCGAGCACCAGCCCGCTGATGGCCGAGGCGAGCCCCACCACGCCCAGTGAGAGCGGTAGCGCACGACGTGCGAGGAACGCCGACACCGGTGACGGACCGGCCGGCGGTTGCGGGGTGGGCACGAGCTTCGGCGGCGGGTCGCGCTTCGGGCGATCGTCGGGCAAATCGCCATCGGGCAGATCGCGGTCGGGCAACGGCGGCGGCGGGGCCTGCAGCGACTTCTTCGCCTGGAGGAAGACCTCCACCGCCTTGGGGCTGGTGTACGGCGGCAGCTCGGTCGCGGGGTCGAGCCGCAGCGCCATGCGGAAGTGCTCGAGCGCCGCGTCGCGCTCGCCGAGGTTGAAGCGGCACAGCCCGAGGTGCAGCTCGATGTCGCGCGATTCCTGCGGCGTGTTCTTCCACTGCGTCGCGGCCTGCTTGAGGCGCTGCACGCACTTCTCGAAGTCGAGGTTCTGTTCCTGCTCGAGCGCCTCGGCGAGGAACGGGTTGGCGGTGAGCACCAGCGCGAGCACGAGCGTCATGGCACGTCACTGAGGGCCAGCGAGAGATCTTCGGCCACCTGCCAGGTCGACAGCGTCAGCGAGAAGGGCACGCCGCCGTCGCCGTCGTAGCGCGCGGGGCCGAGGTCGATCTCGGTGGGCGGCTGACTCGCGCCCCCGCTCAACGTCACGTCGCCGACCAGCACGTCGTTGATCTTCACCTGGCGCACCACGCCCACGCGCCACGAGACGTCGATGAGGTAGTCGCCGGTGCGGAAGCCGCCGTCGATGGCGAAGGTCTCCACCACCGCGGCGCTCGCCACCGTCTGCGCGTCGCTCTCGACCCGCAACCGCCCCAGCTCGTCGAAGCCCACCCGTGCGAAGGCGACGCCGGTCTGCGTGCCCACGTAGGCGAAGGGCACGAAGCCGCGCAGCGCGAGCGGCGCCGCCAGCGTCACGCGCCCCCGCAGCCGCGCCTCGAGCCCGTGCGGCATGCGGTTGCCGTCGACCATCGCGGCCTCGGCCGTGTCTTCCGCGTCGAGCGTGCTCTTGATGGTCGCCAGCACGCGGTTGCCGCGCAGCGGGTCGATGTCGAGCATGCAGCCCGGGTCGACGCTGGTCGAGGTGAAGCCGTGCAGCTTCTGCTGCCACACCGGCACGCCCGCGTCGGTCACGCCCGCGTCGAACCCCGAGCCGCCACCACCGCCGCCGCCACCGCCCTGGCCGGCACCGCCACCACCCGTCGTCCCGCCTCCTCCGCCGCTCAGCGGGTTCTGGCAGGTGCCCTGCACGCAGGTGCGCGGGGCCTGGCAGGGGTGATCGCCGTCGCACGCGCGGCCCGGCCCGTCGTCGAGCGAGATCACGCACGAGAGCAGCGCGCAGCCCGCGAGACTCGAGAAGGCGAGGGTGGCGAGACGGCCCGGCACGTGCGCGAAGGGTACCGCCGCACGCACGCAGGGCTCCAGCTTTCGTCGCCAGATCGGGGCGGGGGTGTAAGTTGGCCGCGCGATGAACGGTGGACTGGCTGGGCTGGTGAAAGAGGGGCTGCGGCAGTGGACGCTGGCGATGGCGGGTGACGATCTCGATCGGCGCCTGCAGGGCAGCCGGCCGCAGAACGAGTACGGCGTCGACCCGTTCGGCTTCAGCCTCGACTACGCCATCTCGGCGATCGGGCCGTTCCTCTGGCTCTACAAGAACTACTTCCGCGTCGAGACACACGGCGTCGACAAGGTGCCCGCCGGCCGCGTGCTGCTGGTGTCGAACCACTCCGGCCAGCTGCCCTTCGACGCGTCGATGATCGGCGTGGCGATGCTGACCGAGGCGCAGCCCCCGCGCGCGATTCGCTCGATGGTCGAGAAGTGGGTGCCCACGCTGCCGTGGGTGTCGACCTTCATGGCGCGCGTCGGGCAGATCGTCGGCACGCCCGAGAACTGCCGGCGCCTGCTCGAGCGCGACGAGACGATCCTCGTCTTCCCCGAGGGCATCAAGGGCATCGCCAAGCTCTTCCCCCAGCGCTACCAGCTGCAGGACTTCGGGCTGGGCTTCATGCGGCTCGCGCTCGAGACCAACACGCCCATCGTGCCGGTGGCGGTCATCGGCGCCGAAGAACAGGCGCCCGCCATCTTGAACATCAAGCCGCTGGCGAAGCTGGTCGGCTTCCCGGTGATGCCGCTGACGCCGTGGGGCGCGCCGTTTCCCCTGCCGGTGAAGTACCGGTTGCACTTCGGTGACCCGCTCTTCTTCACCGGGCGCGCCGACGACGACGACGCCGAGCTCGAGAAGAAGGTGAAGGTCGTGAAGGCCGCGATCCAGTCGATGATCGAGCAGGGCCTCAAGGCGCGGAAGGCGGTGTTCTGGTGAGCACCGAGCCGAGCGCCGGCCCCCGCCCGCGCGTGGTGGTGACCGGCATCAGCGGCAACCTCGGGCGCGTGGTGGCGCGGCTGCTCCACCGCGAGGCGTCGGTGATCGGCATCGATCGCCGCCCGTTCGTCGGCCGCCCCAAGGACGTGGAGCACGTGCAGGTCGACCTGCGGAAGAAGAAGACCGACGAGGTCTTCAGGCGCCAGCGCATCGACGCCATCATCCACATGGGCATCATGCACGACCCGCGCATGAGCGCCGAAGACCACCACGCCTTCAACGTGCTGGGCACCACGCGCGTGCTCGAATGCGCCGCGAAGTACGGCGTGAAGAAGGTGGTCGTGCTCTCGAGCGCGAACGTCTACGGCCCGTCGCCCGACAACTCGAACTTCCTCACCGAGGAATCGCCGCTCATGGCGGCCAGCCGCTTCCCCTCGGTGCGCGACCTCATCGAGGTCGACATGCTCGCGCACGGCTTCTTCTGGCGGCACCCCGAAATCGAGACCGTCGTGCTGCGGCCGGTGCACATCGTCGGCGCGAGCATCAAGAACGCGCCGTCGAACTACCTGCGCCTCAAGCGCCCCTGGGTGATGGCCGGCTTCGACCCCATGGTGCAGCTCATTCACACCGACGACGTGGGCCGCGCGATGATCGAGGCGCTCAAGCCGGGTCGAAAGGGCGTCTACAACGTCACCGGCCCCGGCGAGGTGCCGCTGTCAGCGGTCTTCAACGAGCTCGAGCACAAGCCCGTCGCGGTGCCCCACGTGCTCGCGCGCCCGGTGCTCAGCACCCTCTTCAAGTACCGCCTCGCCAGCTACCCGCCCGAAGAGCTCGACCACATCCAGTTCCTCTGCATGGTCGACGGCAGCCGCTGGTCGCAGGAAACCGGGTGGAAACCGCGACTGACCATGCGCGAAACCATTCGCTCGGTCCTCGGTGAGTAGCTGCGGAGATCCTGACATCGAAGTCACGATCAGGAGCGACGACGCACTGCGAAATCGCTCGCGCACCACCTGCAACCAACTGAATTGACGCCGAAACTGGCAAAGCCCCGGCGTGGCACCGGGGTTGCTTTGTCATGGGTCCGGTGAGGAGATTCCATAGGGGAATCTCCGACGCCCGTCGCCTCGGCCGGCCCCGAGACGACGGGCGGTTTTTTTTCTGGGGTCGTGAGTGCGTTACCGGGTCTTGCCACCCGGCCCGACGACCGGCGCGGCTTCCACCCCGGCGTCTGCCTTCTTCTTCTCGTCCTTCTTGTCCGGCGCGGGCTTGAGGTCCTCGAACGGGCCGTCGTCCTGGCTCTCGAGCTGCCACGCGCTTTCCCGCCACACGAAGACGCTGTTCACGACCGCGGTCTTCTCGGTGGTCGACGGCAGGCGGTACCAGGAGATCTTCGTCACCGCGTTCGCGGTCAGCATGTCGGGGGCGATCTGCGCGTCCTCGAGCTCGAAGTTGGTGATGAAGAGGTCCTTGTCGTCGTTCTGCTTGGTGCGTTCCTTGATGAACGCGAGCCGGCGTTCCTCGACCACCAGCTCCGCGCAGCCGCGAAAGTCCTTCCAGCGCGCGCGCTGGTGAAACGACTCGATGGTGGGCTTGAGCTCTTCGACGTCGCCCCTGGGCACCGTGGCGCAGCCGATGGCGGTGAGCACGGCGAAGACCACCGGCAGGACGAGGGGGCGACGCAGGGAGGCTGACATGGCCGGCACGGTACCAAAGGGGATCCAGAGCGGAAGTTCTGGGGGTATGGTGCGCCCCCGAATGTCCAAGCCGATGGTGGAGAAGTATGAACAGATGCTCGCGCAGGATCCGGCGAGCACCGTGTTCGTCGAGCTGGCCCGCGCGTATCTCGATCGGGGCGACAACGACCGCGCCATCGCGACCTGCCAGCAGGGCGTGGTGCACCACCCCAACTCGGTCGTCGGCCGCGTGCTGTGGGGCAAGGCGCTCATCAACACCGGCAAGGCCGCCGACGCGATGAAGCAGTTCGACCTCGCGGTGAACATCGACCGCGACAACCCGCACGCCTACAACCTGATCGGCGAGGCGCTGCTCCGCAAGGGCCTCTACCGCTCGGCGCTGCCCATCTTGCGGCGCGCCTCGGCGCTCCAGCCCAACGACGGCCGCATCGCGCAGTGGCTCGAGCAGACCAAGCAGGCGCTCGCTGGTGGCCCCGCGCCGGTGCTCTACGACAGCACGTCGGTCGATCAGCAGGCCCTCACGCAGCAGGCCGCCCCGCCCGCGCCCGTCGCGCCCGTGAAGTCGGTCGGCGCGACCCCGGCACGCGGCGTCGCCCCGGCCGCACCGCAGTCGACGATCAGCGACGGCAACACCGCGCAGACCGCCGTCGCCAGCGACGACCCCTTCGCCGCGTTCACCGCGCAGAAGAGCCACGACCCCGACGCGCAGCCGACGGTGTTGATGAACGCGTACAACGGCTCCGCAGCCGCAGCAGCCGCGCAGCCGCCCGCGCCGCCGGTGCCGACCGAAGACGAGATGCCGATCGTCGGCGCCACCATCGACGAGCCGCGCTCGACGCAGGAACTGCCGGTCGCGACCGGCACCATGGAGCCGCCCGACCCGTTCGCGGCGCTCACCGGCCAGCAGTCGAACGAGCCCGACGTGATGCGCGGGCTCACCAGCACCTTCGACGCGCTCTCGCAGGGCGCCTCGGCCGAGGTGCCGCACGTCGCGCCGCCGCGCCCGTCGGGGCCCGTCAGCACCGAGCCCTCGGTGGTGGTCGCCGACATGACGCCGCCTCCGAGCGCCGCGGTGGCGCCGGCCGCGGCAGGTCCCGGCGGGTTGCTCGATGACGTGGTCTCGGCGCAGTCGGAGCTCCCCACCGGCGAGTTCCAGATGCCCGGCCAGCAGCTGGTGCGCGCGAAGGAAGTCGTGATTCCGGCCGCGCCCGCGCCGAAGAAGAGCTCGGGCGGCCTGCTCGACGAGATCCCCGACGACATGCACCTCTCGGAGCAGAGCGTGTCGCTCCAGGTGCCCAAGGTGGAATTCAACACCCAGGCCACCGAGGCCATCGCCCGCGAGTACGAGCGCGAGCTGCGCGCCAAGCTCGAGGTCACCAAGGCCAAGAAGACCTTCTGGCAGGCGCACGGCGTGAAGGTGGCGGTGATCGCCGGCCTGGTCGTCATCGCGCTCGGCCTGGGCGGCTCGTTCATCTGGACCCGCGTGAAGAACCAGGGCGAGACGCTCGACACGTCGATCGCCAAGGGCCTCGCGGCCGTCAACGCCGACACCAAGGAACAGTACGGCGCGGCGATCCAGGCGCTCGAGCACGCGCTGAAGATGGACGAGGGCAACCCCGAGGCGCTCGCGCTCTTCGGCTACGCGCACGCGATGCTCTTCGCCGAGCAGGGCGGCACCAGCGCCGATCGCGACGCGGCAATCCAGTCGTTCAGCAACCCGCAGGTGCGCAACGGCCGGCCCGATCTCGCGCTGGTGGTCGACTTCCTCACCGCCGACGACGCCTCGCGCGCCGCGGCCCGCCAGCAGCTGCTCGGGTCCGACCTCGAGAAGGGCACCGTGCAGGCGCAGGCCGGCCGGCTGTTCCTGGTCGACAAGAAGTTCGACGAGGCGCTGGCCCACCTCAAGAAGGCCACCGAGCTCGACCCGCGCAACGTGCGCGCGCTCGTCGCGCTGGGCGACTACTACCTCGCCTTCGAAGACTGGGACTCCGCGCTCGAGATGCTCAGCCGCGCCGAGTCGCTCAGCAAGTTCCACCCGGCGCGCGTGGTCGGTCACGCCGAGGCGCGGCTCGAGCTGGGCCGCGAGCTGCCCGAGGCGCTGTCAGACCTCGAGGGCCTGGCCGGCAACGCCGAGGTGCCCGCGACGCTGAAGGGCCGCTACACCCTGATGCTCGGCCGCGCGCAGTCGGCCAACGGCAAGCACGAGGCGGCGCTCAAGACGCTCAGCGAAGGCCAGCCGCTCTACGCCCCGATGGCGCTGCAGTTCGCGGTCGCGCTCGGCGCCGCGCAGCGCAACGCGGGCCTGATGGCGCAGGCCCAGAAGTCGTACGAAGACGCGCTCAAGCTGGCGCCCCGCAGCGAGCCGGTGCGCGAGGGCCTGGGCCGCGTGTTGCTGGCGCGCTCGCGCGAGAAGGAACTGGTCGATCGCCTCAAGCCCGAGAAGGACGCGCGCAAGGTGGCGCTGCTGCGCGGCATCGCGTGGTACCGGCTGGGCGACATGAAGAAGGCGCGCTCGGAGCTGGCCGCCACCCAGACCAACGGCAAGTACCCCGCCGAGGCCGCCGTCTACCTCGCGATGATCGACGCCGCCGACGAGGGCGGCAGCGACAAGGCGGTCGAGACCCTCGAGAAGTTCGCCGCGACGCTGCGCAAGAACAAGGCGGCGGTGCAGGTCTCGCTCGCCCGCGTGTACATGCAGAAGGGCGCGCTCGACAAAGCCCGCGCGCAGCTCGAAGAGGCCGCGAAAGATCCGCAGGACTACGAGGGCAACGCGATGCTCGGCGAGCTCCTGCTCAAGGCCGGCGTGCCGCTCGAGCTGGCGATGGAGCCGCTGACCCGCGCGGTCGAGCGCAACGGCAGCCACGCGCCTTCGCGCCACCTCCTCACGCGCACGCTGCTCGCGCTGGGCAAGGTGAACGACGCGCTCAAGCAGATCGACCAGTGGTCGGCCGACAACCCGGCGCTCGAGCAGGTGTGGAAAGACGCGGCGCTGGTCTACCTGCAGGCGGGCAAGCTGAAGGAAGCCGACGCGGCGCAGGCGAAGGTCTCGCAGTCGAGCGACGACGTCGAGGTGTGGCGCACGCGCGCGCAGATCCTCTTCGCGAAGGCCGACGGCCGCAACGCGATGGCGGCGCTCGAGAAGGCCAACAAGCTCAACGCCAAGGACGCCGAGACCTTCTGTGAGATCGGCTTCGCCTTCGTGCGCCAGGGCAACGGCGACACCGCGCCGGCCGCGTTCCAGGCGGCGCTGCGCGAAGACGCGAAGTCGGTGTGCGGCCAGGCCGGCCCGCTGCACGCGCGCCCGGTCGGCAAGGGCAAGCCGTCGCCGAAGGACCTGCTCACCCAGCTCATCACCCACAGCCAGCACGCGTGGGAAAAGGGCTTCTTGCAGGCCACGCTCGCCCGCTGCCTGCTCGCGGGTGGTGACGTGAAGGGCGCGCGCGAGGCCGCCGACGAGGCGCTCGGCTCGGCGCCCAACCACCCCGTGGTGTGGTTCGCGCTGGGCGAGGTCGCGAAGAAGGAAAAGGACGAGGCCAAGGCGCTCGAGGCCTACGGCAAGGCGGCCATTCTCGACGGCTCGTACAGCCAGGCGCGGCTCGCGTACGCCGACGCGCTGGCGCGGGCCGGTGGCGATCAGCTGCCCGCGGCGCTCGCGCAGTACGAGGCGGTGCAGGTGATCGACCAGAACGAGGGCGACCAGAACCGCGCCAAGAAGGCCGCGCAGGCCATCAAGAAGCAGCTGTCGCCCTGAAGGCACCTTGAGCGATCAGCCTCCCAGCCCCGCGGCGATCCCGGTGTTTCGCATCAGCCTCGCGAACGCCGCGCTGTTGTCGGCGCTGTACCTGGGCGTGGCGACCGCGGTCGAGGTGATGCGCCGGGTGTGGAACCCGCGGTGGGTCGATCGCCTCTCGTTCTCGCTGGAAGCCTTCCCCGCGCGCACGCTCGAGCTCTTCGGGCTCTTCGAGCCGCTGCACCAGGCGTGGGTCGAAGACCGGGTCTCGCAGCTCGAGGTGCGGCTGATCTACGGGCTGACGACGGTGTTCATCATCTTCGCGCTCGGCTCGCTGGTCGGCGGCCTGATGGCGGTCATCGCGCGAGTGGCGACGTCACGCGCGCGCCAACCCTCGGAGTGAGCTTCGGCCCGCCGTCCTTCAGGGCCAGCCACGCGCCGGCGAACAAGATCACGATCGAGACCACCGTCCACACCGCGGCCCAGACCAGCGCGGGCACCACGGTGAGGTTGGCCAGCAGCTGCGCGTCCGTCTGCGAGCGCACCGCGGAGTTCCAGAGGTCGTCCTTGAGATCCATCACCGCGTAGAGGGCGGTGAAGCTGGCGATGAAGAGATTCAACCCGCCGACCAGCTCGCGCGGCAGCCACTTCGCGCTGACGGCGAAGGCCACGGCCATCACCACCGCGAAGGCCAGCGTGAAGGCGTCACGCGCGTAGAACAGGCCCATCAGGGTGAGCCACGCGCACGCCAGCCCGAGCATCGGCCGGCGGAAGTCGAAGCGGAAGCTGGCCAGCAGCAGCACCACCGCGATGATCGCGCTGCCCACGTAGCCCGCCGAGTAGACGATGACCTTCGCGAAGAACCCGTCGGGGATCATCGAGAGGCACTGGCCGCCCTGGTCGAGGCCGAGCGAGACGCGGTCGACCGAGCCGCCCACCACCAGCGCCGCGAGCGCGTGCCCGGTCTCGTGCCCCATCACCGCCAGCAGCTTGAACGGCAGGAAGATCGGCCAGTCCCACAGGGCCACGCCGGCGACGAGCGACGCGATCAGCACGATGATTCGCGCGGGCTTCATGCTCTGGAAGAACACCGGCCGGCGAGGGGTTGTTTCATGCGCCCACTCGACACGGGCGGGGACCGCCGTGATTGCAGCCTCAGAGCCCCGGAACGCCGGTGCTGCCGCAGAAGATGTCGCGATCGAGCTGGCGGCCGAACTGCGGCAGCCGGTTGGGCAGCGAACGGAGCGCGGGGTAGTCGCGCATCAGCTCGTTCAGGTCCTTGTGGGTGAGCATCGACACGTTGGCCCAGTCGGGCGAGACGACGCGCAGCCGCGAGGGGAGCCCCGACATCGCGCAGGTGATCGACAAGAACTGGCCCTGGGTGACCTCGAACTCGCGCGGCGCCTGGCCGACGCGGCTGCGGTCTTCGAGAATCAGCGTGCCGTGGGTCACGATGAGCAGCGCGTTGCTGACCTCGCCGGGGTTGATGAGCGCGGTCTTGGGCGCCAGTTCCTTGTGCGTGAAGCGGCCGATGAGGCGCGCGCGCGCGATGGAATCGATGTCGGAGAACAGCCGCGACGAGAGGAACGCCTCGACCAGGCGCTCGCGGTAGAAGCCCAGCAGCCGGTCGTGCAGCACGTCGTCGTTGGCGACCAGCGCCTGCAGCTTCTCGCTGCTGATCTCGAGAATGGTGCAGTCGCCGATGGCGCGGGCCGACGCGGCGCGCAGCTGCGCCGAGAACAGGCCGAAGAGCCCGAAGGCCTCGCCCTTGTGCGTGTGGCGCAGCGCGACCTCGCGGCCGTCCTTGTGGCGCAGCAGCTCGAGCGCGCCGTCGACCACCACGAAGAAGCTCGTCGCCTCGTCGCCTTCCTTGAAGAGGAACTCTCCGTCCGGCACCTCGAGCTGAATGGCGCCGGTCGACAGCGCTTCGAGCGACGACTCGGGCAGGTCCTTGAAGAGCGGCACCTGCGTGAGCGCGAAGAAGGCCACCTCGAGGTCGGCGGTGACCTGGCCCAGCACCGGGATGTCGCCGGTCAGCGGCACCTGGCTGGTGCGCGGTTCCTGGTCGAAGCTCTCGTCGACGGCCTCGCGGCGCGCCTCGCGCTCGACCTCGCGCAGCACGTCGACCGGGATCAGCGACGGCTTGAGCACCGGCGGCGGCACGGCCACCGCCACGCGCGTGCGCAGGTCACGGCGAATCGCGGGCAGCCCGTGCGGGTCGGCCTTCACGCTCGACACCTCGACGTGCGAGACCGGGTAGGGCGGAGGCGGCGAGCTGCTGCGAGGCGCGTTGGGGGTCGACGGTCGAGGCTGCATGAGAGTGTGTGCCCTCCAAAAACTGTCGGTCCCCGTCAGGGGTGGGAAACTGTGGGCGGTGTACGGAATTCGAGACCTTTTCGTCAAGAGGGCCTGGGTGCCTAACCCCGCAGAAGCACCAGCACATTCAGACGACGTCACGCTGGTGGTGCTCGCGGGCGGCCGCGGGCGGCGCATGGGCGGGGTGCCGAAGGGGCTGATGCGGCTGCCTTCGGGCGAGACGGTGGTCGAGCGGCTGCTCGCGTTGACCGACGGGCCGTCGCTGGTCTCGACCAATGATCCCGCGGCGTACGAGCGGCTCGAGGTGCCGCTGGTGGCCGACGTGGTGGCCGACCGCGGAGCGCCGGGCGGGGTGGTGACGGGCCTGGCGATGGCGAGCACCGAGTGGGTGGCGGTGGTCGCCTGCGACATGCCCTTCGTCACCCGCGCGCAGCTGGCGGTGTTGCTCGCGCGCCGGCACGCCCACTGCGACGCGGTGTGCTTCACGCGCGACGGCGAGGTCGAGCCTCTTCTCGGGGTCTTCCGGCGGTCGCTGTGTCACGACTGGGAAGCGCGGCTCGACGGTCACCCGTCGATGAAGGAGCTGATCAACTCGGTGCGCGTCGAGCTGGTGGAGTCAACGGAGCCCCACCGGTTGATGAGCCTCAACTCACCGGCTGATCTCGAAAGCTTCAGGAGCTTCGACGCGTCTGGTACCGTGGGGCCCTAGCAAATGGCCAAGACGTTCGAAAAAGCGGTCACCGGCTTCAACCACAACATCAAGCACAAGGGGAAGGTGTACCACGTGCAGACCGAGGACTCGGGCGCCTCGAATCCGCACATCATCACCCACCTCTTCGTGGGCGGGAACATCCTCGCCACCAAGAAGTCGTCGTACACCGACATCGTCAAGAGCCCGAACCTCGCCGAGTTGGTGCGCGAGATGATGGAAGAGCAGCACAAGCAGATGCTGCGGAACCTGATCAACGGCTCCTACGACAACGTCAACAACAGCGCGGCGAACACCTACCAGCCCGGCGAGCTGGCCAGCGACAAGGAAAAGGCCGCTGCTGCGTCGCTGGGCGCCGCGATGGGGGCCAAGCCTCCGCCGCCCGCGCCGGTCGCGCCGCTGCAGCTCAAGAACGTCGCGCCTCCGCCCGCGCCCGTCGTGCCGCCCGAGGTCCTCGCGGCGCGCGAGCTGAAGGAAGCGCCGAAGGAAAACCACGTCGGCGTGGAGACGCTCTTCGGTGAAGATCTGATCAGCGAGAAGAGCCTCGACGAAGTGATCTTGAGCTACCTCGCCAGCGACGGTCAGTAGTAATTGCGGGCTCCCATGCCCGCTCCCGCTGAGCTCGATCTCCTCTGCATCAACACGCTGCGCACCCTCGCGATCGACGTGATCCAGAAGGCTGACTCGGGCCACCCCGGGTTGCCGCTGGGCGCCGCGCCGATGGCGCACGTGTTGTGGCAGCGCCACCTGAAGCACTGCCCGACCGCGCCGCAGTGGGCCGATCGCGATCGCTTCGTGCTCTCGGCGGGTCACGGCTCGATGCTGCTCTACGGGCTGCTGCACCTGAGCGGCTACCCGCTCTCGAAGGACGAGGTGCTCGCCTTCCGCCAGTGGGGCAGCAAGACGCCCGGTCACCCGGAGTTCCACCTCACGCCCGGCGTCGAGGCCACCACCGGCCCGCTGGGGCAGGGGCACGCCAACGCGGTGGGCATGGCGATCGCCGAGCGCGCGCTCGCGGCCCGCTTCAACCAGCCCGGCCACACCATCGTCGATCACCACACGTACTGCCTGGTCGGTGACGGCTGCGTGATGGAAGGCGTGGCGATGGAGGCCGCGTCGCTCGCCGGTCACCTGAAGCTCGGCAAGCTGATCTGCCTCTACGACGCCAACGACGTCACGCTCGACGGGCCGGCGAAGCTGTCGTTCACCGAAGACGTCGCCAAGCGTTACGAGTCGTGGGGCTGGCAGGTGCTCCACGTGAAGGACGGCAACACCGACCTCGAGTCGATCGACCAGGCGATCGCCGCGGCGAAGGCCGAGACGGGCAAGCCGTCGATGATCATCGTGAAGACCACCATCGGCTTCGGCTCGCCCAACAAGGCCGGCAAGTCGGCGGCGCACGGCAGCCCGCTGGGCAACGACGAGATCGCGCTCACCAAGAAGGCGCTCGGGTGGAAGTACGAAGAGAAGTACTTCGTGCCCGACGAAGCGAAGGCGCACTTCAAGCAGCAGGTCACCCGCGGCGAGGCGGCGAAGGGCGATTGGCAGAAGCGCTTCGAGGCCTACCGCGCGGCGCACCCGGCGCTGGCGGCGGAGTTCGAGCGCGTGATGAAGGGCGAGCTGCCCGCGGGCATCGCGGCGGCGCTCCCCACGTTCCCCGCGGGCACGCCGGTCGAGACCCGCACCGCGGGCGGCCAGGCGCTCAACGCGCTCGCGAAGGTGGTGCCCGAGATCGTCGGCGGCGACGCCGACCTCGGTGGCTCGACCAAGACGGTCTTGAAGGACGGCGGCTCGTTCGACGGCCAGGCGGGCACGGGCCGCAACATCCACTTCGGGGTGCGCGAGCACGCCATGGCGGCCATCGCCAACGGCATGGCGTACCACGGCGGCGTCAGGCCCTTCACCGCGACCTTCTTCTGCTTCGTCGACTACATGCGCCCGGCGGTGCGGCTCGCGGCGATGAACCACCTGCCGGTGGTGCACGTGTGGACGCACGACTCGATCGGCCTCGGTGAAGACGGCCCCACCCACCAGCCGGTCGAGCACCTGATGTCGGTGCGCGTGATTCCCGGGCTCTGCACGATGCGGCCGGGCGACGCGGCCGAGGCGGCGGAGGCGTGGCAGTTCGCGCTCGAGCGCACGAAGGGGCCGACGGGCCTCGTGATGTCGCGCCAGAAGCTGCCGGTGTTCGATCGCAGCGAGGGCAAGGCGAAGAGCGCGAAGGGCGTGCACCAGGGTGGCTACGTGCTGTTCGAGGCGAGCGGCGGCGCTCCGAAGGTGGTGCTGATCGCGAGCGGGTCGGAGCTCGGCCTCGCCGTGTCGGCGCGCGAGCAGCTCGAGAAGGACGGCGTGCCCACCCGCGTGGTGTCGATGCCGTGCATGGAACACTTCGGCAAGCAGCCCCAGAGCTACCGTGACCAGGTGCTGCCCCCGTCGGTGAAGGCGCGCGTGTCGGTCGAGGCCGGCGTCACCCACGGTTGGGAAAAGTGGGTCGGCGAGAAGGGCATCGCGATCGGCGTCGACACCTTCGGCGCGTCGGCACCCGACAAGGTGCTCTTCGAGCAGTACGGCCTGACGGTCGGCAAGGTCGTCGAGGCGGCGAAGAAGTCGCTCGGCTGAGACGCGCGCCCGCCGCGGCGTGCGCCTTTGTCACGGGACTGTGACAAGTTCGGCTGGTGAGTGGGGCGGGCCCTCAGCAGCCGAAGCACCTTTCCATCTGGTGGTGGGCGTTCGGCTACTTCGCGGCGTACGCGCCGTACTCCGCGCTGACCAAGGCGCTGTCTGACGGGAAGCTCGGCGAGAAGGTGCCGGGCAACACCATTCTCCCGGTCAGCACGTTCGCGTCGTTGATCGGCATGGTGCTGTTCTTGTGGGGCACCGGCTGGTGGCGCTCGGCGACGAAGCGCAAGTTAGGCTCCTTCGAGGTGCCGACGCCCACGCGGTGGACCGCGCTGTCGGGCCTGTGCGGCGCGACGATTCTGACCACCACCACGCTCGCGTACACCATCAGCGGGGTGTCGATCGTCTTCATGATGCTGCTGCTGCGGGGCGGCATGCTGGCGATGGCGCCGATCGTCGACGCGATCTCGGGCCGCAAGGTGCAGGTCATTTCGTGGATCGCCACTGGCCTCACGTTGAGCTCGCTGGTGGTGGGGTTGCTCGGCCGCGAGGAGTCGTACGTGCTGCCGTGGATCGCCATCGCCGACGTCACCGCGTACCTCGTCGCGTACTTCGTGCGGCTGCGCTTCATGTCGAAGCTCGCCAAGAGCGACTCGGTCGAGGTCACGCGGCGCTACTTCGTCGAGGAGCAGCTGGTGTCGACGCCCGCGGCGCTGACGGCGTTGGCGGTGCTGGCGGTGATCGGCGGGCCGTTCGCCGAGTTCCGCGCCGGGTTCACCGAGCTGCCCTTCTCGCCGCAGGTGGGGTGGGCGTTGATCATCGGGGTGCTGTCGCAGGGCACCGGCATCTTCGGGGCGCTGGTGCTGCTCGATAAGTCGGAGAACTCGTTCTCGGTGCCGGTGAATCGCGCGTCGTCGTTGCTGGCGGGCGTGGTGGCGACGTTGACGCTGTGGGCGCTGGGGATCGGGAAGGTGTTGCCGATCAGCGAGGCGGTCGGCGCGGGGTTGGTCGTCGCGGCGATCGGCGTGTTGAGCGTGCCGCCGATTCTGGCGAAGCGTCGGAAGGCTGCTGCTCCACCGGCGTAGTGCCTCGGGTCAACGGCGGTTCAGCCTCCCGCGACCTCCTCGGTTCGAGACAGCTCTGCCCTCACCCCAACCCTCTCCCCCGCGGGGGAGAGGGGGCTTTGCGGCGGGTCTCGAACCAGTCGAGAGGCCGCTCGAGCACTGCGTCGGCGTCGAGCACCATCGAGGTGCCCGAGCGCTTCGCGCGCGTGGGGTCGAGGAGGTGCACGGTGCCCGCGGCGGTGACCGCGCGCGTCTTGCGCTTGCCGCCGGCCGACTCGACCTGCGCGACGAGCCACTTCCACCCGTAGCGCTCGCCGTCGCTCACCATGCGTTCCCACGCCGCGGTCGAGAAGCGCAGGGGCAGGGGGCTGCGCTTGACCTGCACCGCGAGCACCGAGGCGCCGCGCGCGGCGATGAGGTCGAACGCGCCGCGGCTGCCGCGCGATTGGTAGACGAGCTCGAAGCCCAGCTCCGCGAGCCTTTGGGCCACCGCGAGCTCGGCCTCGTCGCCCACCAGCTTCATCGGCAGCACCGAGCCGCCTGGTTGCCGCCACTGCAGCCACAGCCCGAAGATGGGGTCGGCGAGCGCCCACTTGCCATCGTCTCCGCGCACCACCGCGTCGCCGAGGCGATCGAGGTAGCCCGACGCGCCCGCGGGCACCGAGCCGATGGTGCGCGCCACCTCGGTGAGCGTCTTCGGGCCGCCCGCGAGCGCGTTGAGCGTGGCGGCGAGCGTGGTGGCGCGGCCGACGAGCCGCTGGAACTCGGCGAAGAAGTAGAGCGCCAGGCGCCCGGTGTCGGAGAAGAGCACCCGCTGCAGCGCCGAGCGGAGGCGCACGTCGGCGCGGCCGGGCTCCTCGCCGAGCGCCTCGCCGATGACCTGCAGGTAGAACGGGCTGCCGCCGACGACCTGGAAGGCGCGGCGCGCGAGCGGGGCGTCGATGGCGTGCGGCAGCTCGGTGCTCAGGTGCGCGAAGAGCGCGAGCGCGTGGGCCTCGCCGAAGGGGCCCAGCTCCATCACCTCGAAGTGCTGGAAGAAGGGTGAACTCTGCGAGCCGGCGAGCTCGAGCAGGGTCGACCGCGCCGAGCCCGACACGACGTAGGTGGTGCGGCGGTGGCGTTGCCAGACGCTGCGCAACAGGCCCATCACATCGCCGCGCTTGCCCGCCGAGAGCGTGGCCAGTTCCTGGAACTCGTCGAGCGCGACCACCACGCGCTGGTCGAGGGCTTCGGCGAGGCGCTCGGGCACGTTGAGCACCTGCACCAGCGCCGGCCCCTCGAGCTTCGTGCTGGGCAGCTCGGCGAGCGTGCTCTGCAGCGCCGGGGGCAGCCCGCGGTAGGCCCTGGCCTCGAGCAGCGCGGCGCGCCACGCCGGCGGGTCATGGAACGCGGCGGCCAGCGAGCGGCCGGCCTCGCGCGCCAGCAGCGCCTCGACCGCGCGCAAGGCGACCTCGCGAAAGACCTCCATCGACACCGGCAGGGTCTCGAGCACGTCGACCACCACGAAGGCCGGGCCGCCGCGCCGGGCGAGGCTGCGCCGCTCGACCTCGCGCAGCAGGCTGGTCTTGCCGATCTTTCGGGCGCCCACCAGGCACAGCCACTTCGGCACGCCGCGCGCGAGCTTGTCGATCACGCCCTCGAGGCGCGCCAGCTCGGCGTCGCGATCGAAGAACCCGCCCGCCTCGGCGAAGACGCTGCTGGAGAACATGGGGTCCCCTTAGCAGACTTGCTACTTAGCAAGATTGCTAAGTCGGGCTTCGGCCCCGGGCCGCGGCGGCGGGGTGGGGCGCCCAGGCGGCCCTCGCAGACCGGCCGTGCCGTAAGACGTGAACTTTGCTAACCCTTCGCGCGTTTGAAGGGTCGGTCTGTCTTTTTTGGGGAGAGCCACATGCGCAAGTCGTTGGTTTCGTTGCTGGTGATGCTGTCGGTGCCTGCGTTCGCGGCGGCCCCGTCGGCCCAGGCGAAGGCGGCGTTCGAGAAGGGTGAGGCGGCGCTCGGGGCGGGCAAGCTCGACGAGGCGGCGGCGGCGTACCAGGAAGCGATCAAGGCGACCGCGGGCTACGCGCCGGCGCTCAACGGCCTGGGCTCGGTGCTCTTCAAGCAGAAGAAGTCGGGCGAGGCGATGCAGCAGTTCCGCGCGGCCACCGAGGCTGACCCGACCTTCAAGCTCGCGTGGTTCAACCTCGGCTACGCGGCGCGCAAGTCGAGCGACTTCGCCGCCGCCGCGCAGGCGTACGAGAAGTACACCGCGCTCGACGGCAACGACCCCGACGGCTTCTACGGCCTGGCGGAGTCGTACAAGGGCGCCGGCCAGAACGACAAGGCGATTAATGCGTACGAGACGTACCTGAAGAAGGAGACCCGGGCGACCGAGCAGAAGTGGATCGACAAGGCCAAGGAGTCGATCGCCGCGCTGAAGGCCGCGCAGCCCGCGCCGGCGCCGGTGGCGACCAACACGCCTCCTCCCGCGAACAACAACGTGCCGCCGCCGAACAACACCGCCGCGCCGACCAACACCACGCCGCCGCCGGCCACCAACATCGGCTCGCTCGCGCAGAAGAAGGTGCAGGAAGGCGACAAGCTGTGGGCCGAGAAGAAGTACCGCGAGGCGAGCTTCGCGTACCAGGACGCGGTCAACGGCAACCCCGATGACGTCGAGGCGCTCTTCAAGTTGGGCAACGCGTACGCGGTGCTCGGCTACTACTCGCAGGCCATCGACCGGTGGACGCGGGTGCAGCAGCTCTCGCCCGACCCGGCGGTGAAGAAGAGCGCGCAGGACAACATCGCCAAGGCGCAGCAGAAGATGACGCAGACCGGCGGTGGCACTCCGCAGGAAGCGAACAAGGCGCCGGGCACCGGCCCCGTCGCGGAGTCGACCCGCACCCAGGCGCGCCAGTACTACGAGGGCGGCGTGCAGCTCATCAGCCAGCGCCGCTACGGCGAGGCGCTCAACTACCTGAACGAGTCGCTCAAGCTCGAGCCGGCGCTGACGGTGGGCTACGTGGCCCGCGGTTCGACGTTGATCGGCCTGCGGCGCTTCGCCGAGGCGGCGGTCGACTACCAGTACGCGCTCAAGCTCGACCCGAACCGCACCGACGCGATCTACGGGCTGGCCGAGGCGTACCGCGGCATGAACCGCATCGACGACGCGCGCGCCTACTACCAGCGCTACGTGGCGTCGAACGCGCCCGACATCCGCCCCGAGCTGCAGAGCGACGCGCGCAACAAGCTGCAGCAGCTGCGCTGAGTCACCACGCGGTTTCCGACCATGAACACCGACATCAAGGCGATCACCGAGGCCGTCCAGAAGGAATCGGCCTTCATCGAACCGTTGTTCCTCGAGACCTCGAAGGTCATCGTCGGCCAGAAGCCGATGCTCGAGCGGCTCCTCATCGGGCTGCTCTGCAACGGCCACGTGCTGCTCGAGGGTGTGCCGGGCCTGGCGAAGACGCTGACGGTGCGCACGTTCGCCGACGCGATCGCCGCGCAGTTCCAGCGCATTCAGTTCACGCCCGACCTGCTGCCGGCCGACGTGGTGGGCACGGTCATCTACAACCAGCAGACGGCGTCGTTCGCGGTGCGCAAGGGCCCCATCTTTGCCAACGTGGTTTTGGCCGACGAGATCAACCGCGCGCCGGCGAAGGTGCAGTCGGCGCTGCTCGAGTCGATGCAGGAGCGGCAGGTCACCATCGGCAACACCACCTTCCCGCTGCCCTCGCCCTTCCTGGTGCTCGCCACGCAGAACCCGGTGGAACAGGAAGGCACGTACCCGCTGCCCGAGGCGCAGGTCGACCGCTTCATGTTGAAGGTGAAGGTCGGCTACCCGACGCGTGAGGAAGAGAAGGAAATCCTCAACAAGATGACGGGGGAGTCGCTGCCGAAGGCGTCGAAGGTGATCGCGCCCGAGCAGATCGCCCAGGCGCGCGGCGTGATGCACGGCATCTACGTCGACGAGAAGGTGAAGGACTACATCCTCTCGTTGGTGTTCGCGACGCGCGAGCCGCTCAAGTACGGCCTGAAAGATCTGCCCGACTTCATTCAGTACGGCGCTTCTCCGCGCGCCACCATCGCGCTCACCCAGGCCGCCAAGGCGCACGCGTTCTTGCGGCACCGCGGCTTCGTGACGCCCGAAGACGTGAAGGCGATCGGCATGGACGTGCTGCGCCACCGCATCTCGCTCACGTACGAGGCCGAGGCCGAAGAGCTCACGCCCGAGCGCATCATTCAGCGGGTGTTCGAGCGCGTCGAAGTGCCCTGATCCCGGCGCATGCT
The DNA here is from genome assembly GCA_046351675.1 of Myxococcaceae bacterium. Taxonomy (GTDB): domain Bacteria; phylum Myxococcota; class Myxococcia; order Myxococcales; family Myxococcaceae; genus Archangium_A. Next base: position 471,054 of record JAXLYB010000001.1, on the reverse strand, counting down.
CCCGCGCGACCTCATCAAGCGCATTCGCCGCCTCGAGATCGCGACCCGCAAGGTCGTCTCGAGCGTGCTGTCGGGCCAGTACCACTCGGTCTTCAAGGGCCGGGGCATGGCGTTTTCCGAGGTGCGGCAGTACCAGCCCGGCGACGAGGTGCGCACCATCGACTGGAACGTCACGGCGCGCATGAACGACGCGTACGTGAAGGTCTTCACCGAGGAGCGCGAGCTGACGGTGATGCTGCTGGTCGACGTGTCGGCCTCGGGCCTCTTCGGGAGCACCGAGCGGAGCAAGGCGGAGATCTGCGCCGAGGTCGCCGCGCAGATCGCCTTCAGCGCCATCGCCAACAACGACCGCGTGGGCCTCGTGCTGTTCAGCGATCGCATCGAGAAGGTCGTGCCGCCGCGCAAGGGCAAGAGCCACGTGCTGCGGTTGATCACCGACATCCTCACCACGAAGCCGGTGGGGCACGGCACCAACCTCGGCGAGGCGCTGATGTACCTCTCGCACGTCGCCAAGCGGAAGACGGTGACCTTCCTGATCAGCGACTTCCTCGCCACCGAGTACGAGAAGGGCCTGCGCATCGTCGGCCGCAAGCACGACCTGGTGCCGGTGGTGGTGAACGACCCCTTCGAAGAGAAGTTCCCCGCGCTGGGCGTGGTCGATCTCGAAGACACCGAGACCGGGCAGCGCATGACGGTCGACACCAGCGACCCGCGCGTGCGCGGCCGGTTCCAGCGCTTCATGGCCGGCAAGCGCGAAGAGCGGAACAAGCTCTTCAAGCGGCTGCAGCTCGACTCGGTCGAGCTGCGCGCGCACGAGGAATACGGGCTGGCGCTGCAGAAGTTCTTCGCGGCCCGCGCGGCCCGCATGTCGGCGTGACCGAATTCATGGCTCGGTGGAACCGTTTCGCGCGCCGTTCGTGGAACCGGGCATGAGCCGCACCGAGCTCGACCCGCCGGTCGTCGCCCGCGCGGTCGACGGAGACCGTCTTGCCCAGCGGCAGGTGGTGGAGCGCTACGTGAAGCCGTTGCACCGGTTGGTGCAGACGTCGCTGGGCGCCCTCGAGGCCGACGACGTGACGCAGGCGCTGCTGGCGCGCGTGCTGGAGGCGTTGCCGCGCTTCGACCCCCGCGGGCCGGCGACGCTCACCACCTGGGTCTTCACCGTCGCCCACCGCTTCGTGCTCGATCACCGCAAGAAGGCGGCGCTGCGCGTGGTGCCGCTCGACGAGGCGAACGCGGTGCCTGATGCGCAGCCGGGCGCGGACGCGAGCGCGCGCCGGGCGGAATGGCGCACGAAGTTGGAAGCCGCGCTGGGCACGCTGCCCGACGAGCAGCGACGGCCGCTGGTGCTGGTGCACGTCTTCGATCACCCGCTCGACGAGGTCGCGCAGGTCGAGGGCGTGCCGGTCGGCACCATCAAGTCGCGGCTGTTTCGTGCGCGCGTGGCGATGGCGCAGTCACTGGGGCCCGCTTTTGCCGAGGAGCTGAACGATGGCTGAGCTCACCGAGTCGGATCTCGAGCGCCTCGAGCGGTACGAGGCAGGCACGCTGAACGCCGACGAGCGCGCGGCCTTCGAGCGTGAGCTCGCGACGCGCCCCGAGCTGGCCGAGGCGTTGAAGGGAGCGCGCGCGGTGGCGAAGGCGCTCCCCGGCCTCGCGAGCCCGACGCTCGACGGGAGGAAGGCGAAGAAGCTGGTCGAAGGTGCGGCTCCACCGAAGCGGCGCGCGCGCCTGTGGCCGGTGCTGGTGGCGGCGGGGTTGGCCGCGTTCGGGTGGTGGCGGTTCGGCTTCGACGAGATCTCGAACGCGGGCGGCGTGGTGACCGTCGACGCGCGCACGGTGGTTGCCGGCGAGACCATCAAGTCGGGCGACGACGTCATCACCGGAGAAGTCGGCGTGGCGCAGGTGCGGCGGCGCAGCTCGCAGTGGCTGGTGGGCCCGAAGAGCGAGGTGCGGCTGCGCGGCAACGTGCTCGAGCACGGGGTGCTCGTGATCGAGGGGCGGGCGCCGGTCAGCGTGCGCGGCGCGTGGATCGAGGTCGACGGCGAGGCGGTCATCTCGGTGGAACCGCTCGAGGGGTCCTTTCGTGAAACGGGTCATCTCGAACCGGGAGACCTGATGGACGGCACGCGCTTGCGCATGGTGGTGGGGGGAACCGCGGCTGCTGCGGTCGCGGTCTACGTGCTGAGCGGCGCGGCGTGGGTGACGCCTCCCGATGAGCCGGTCGCGTACCAGGTCGACGCGGGTGCGGTGTGGACGGCGACTCCGCGGCCGTTGCCGAAGAGCGTGCGGCGCGGGTCTGACTTCGAACAGTGGCCGACCGACGTGCCGCGCCCGGTGGGCGCCAGCGAGCGCCTCGACGCGGGGCAGGCGGCGGTCGTGCCGGTGCTGCCGTCGGGTGTCGCGGGGAACGCCGGCACCACGGGCAGCGGCGCGACGACGGGGGCGAGCGGACCGGGCCCGGTGAAGGTGCGGCACCCGGCGAGCGCGGCGGGCATTCGCGAGGCGATGAAGGAAGTGATGCCCGATCTGCGCGACTGCTACGACGGCTGGGTGCGGCAGCAGCCGCAGCTCGCGGGGCGCGTGGTGGTGGGCTTCGCGGTTGGATCCGACGACGCGGGCGCGGGCTCGGTGCAGGACCTGAGCATCATCGACGGCGGCCTCGGCCACGCGCTGCTCGAGGGGTGCGTGCTCAACGTGATGCAGGGCCTGTCGTTCGAGCAGCCCGACGGCGACGGCAAGCTCGAGGTGCATTACCCGCTGGTGTTCTCCTCGGGAGATCCTGACGGCGGGCCGTGATCAGTCGGCGGTGCCCTCGACGTCGATCAGCGTCAACTCGGGGCGCGAGAAGAAGCGCACGCGCGGCAGGTGCGGCTCGAACCCGATGCCGCGGTTGACGTTGAGCGTGGTCGGCCCGACCTGGAAGGTGCCCGACTCGTACTTCTTGTCGAAGCGGCTGAAGGTCACGAGCGCACCGTAGAAGGGCAGGGCCACCTGTCCTCCGTGGGTGTGGCCGGCGAGGTAGAGGTCGGGCTTCGGGTCGAGATCTTCGACGAGATCGGGCGTGTGGAAGGCGACGACCGTGAACGCGCCCTTCGGCGCCCCCGCGATGCAGTCGGGCAGCGCGTCGAACTTGTTGAACGCCGCGCCGCACACCGAGATCGCCCCGTCGTCGAACACCACGGGCCCGTGCGTGAGCTCGACCGCGACGCCGCTGAAGAGATCGAGCGCGCCCCAGCGGTAGGTGTCGTGGTTGCCGCGCACCGCGAGCCGCCCGAGCCGCGAGGGGAAGCCGCCGATGGTGGTGCGGAAGAGCTTGAGCGCGCCCGCCTCGTTGATGCTGTCGCCGGTGAAGACGATCAGATCGGGTTTGGCCTTCGCGAGCTCCTGGCCGAGGCGATCGAGCGCGCGGCTCTCGCGATCGACGTGGAGGTCGGAGAAGTGCGCAATGCGCAGCGTCTTCCCCTTCTTCCACTTCGCGGTCTGCACGGTGAGGTGCGTCACCTGCAGCCAGTCGGCCTCGATGAAGAGCGCGTAGAAGAAGCACACCACGCCGGTGAGCGTCAGACCGAGCCCGACGCGCGAGGGCCACGGCAGCGGCTTGCGACGCCACAGGCAATATGACGCGTGCACCGCGAGCCCGAACGCGATGAGCCCGATGACTCCCAGAATGGCGACGCGGTGCATCTGGCCGTGCATCTACCGGCGCCCCTTCGGCTGGGGCGGCTGCGCCGTGCGCGGATCCTCGGGCCAGCTGTGCTTCGGGTACTGCCGCATCAGCTCGCGGCGCACCGCGGGGTAGTGGCGGTCCCAGAAGCCGGCGAGGTCGGTCGTCACCTGCACCGCGTTGTGGTTCGGCGCCAGGAGGTGAATCACGAGCGGCGTGCGGCCGACCATCGGCCCCTTCACCATGCCGAAGAAGTCCTGCAGGCGAGACTCGATCCACGGCGGCTTGCCGGGCTCCCAGCCGATCTTCACGGTGCGGCCGCCGGGCAGGGTGAGCTGTGAGGGGGCCTCGCGCGCGAGCAGCTGCGCCTGCTGGGGCGTCAGCCGCGCCTGCAACGCGTCGAGCAGGCTCGCCTCTTCCAATTCCTTGAACGAGCGCAAACCCGCGCACAGCTCGCGCAACACGTCGTTCACGAAGGCCGTGTCGGGCGTGGGGAAGGCGAGCTCGGGGTAGCCCTGCCTCAGCGTGTCGACGCGGCACTGCCAGTTGGTCAGGCGTTCCGGGTCGACGAACACGCGCGCACCCGCCGCGACGGCGTGCTCGGCGAGCAGCTTGCCGGTCTCTTCGCTGGCGGGCGCCGGGTTGCGCGTCTCCTCGAGCGTGACGGCGCCGTAGGTGAGCCGGGTGACGCGATCGACGCGCCGCGCGCTCTCGTTCCATTCGAGGCGGTCGACCTCTCCGACCGCGTCGGGCGCGACGTCGAGCAGCCACTCGGGCTCGACCTGGCTGGCGAGCCGCACCACCACGCCGCCCTTCTTCTCCTCGGCGTCGACGGCGACCATCAGCTCGGCGTCGTGCACCACCGAGTTGGGATCGAGCGTGGCTGAGCCTCCGGCCGAGAGCACCAGCTCGGGCGTGCGCGGGCGGCGGCGGCGGGCGACGCGATCGGGGAAGCCGGCGAGCACCGCGCGCAGCAGTGACTGATCGCGCTCGGCGTTGGTGCGCGGCGACGACGCGAGGTTCTGATCGAGCACCCGCGAGAGCTGCTTCGTCACGCGCTCCACCGACGACATCGCCGCCTGGTCGAGGCCCGCGGCGCGCGCGCCACCGCGCTGGCCCTGCTCGAAGCGCTCGAGCAGCTCCAGCAAGTCTGACGGGCCGCTCTGCGCATGCGCCGATGCGCCGCGCTGACCGAAGCTGGCGCGGGACTCGAGGCGCACGTCGCGTTCTCCGAGCAGCGCGGCCAGCGTGGCGCCGTCGCGCGAGACGCCCAGGCGCTCGGCCTCGACCACCACGCGCGCGAGGCGAGGGTGCAGCGGAAACTGGAGCAGCCGCTGGCCGGTCTTCGTGAGCGCACCCTCGCGATCGATGGCGCCGAGCGCGCGCAGCAGATCGTCGGCGGCGGCGAGCGAGGCCGGGGCGGGCGCCTCGAAGAAGTTGAACTCGCTGAGCTTCGTCACGCCCATCGCCCGCAGCGCGAGCGCGGAGTCGGTGAAGTCGAGCCGTCGAATCTCCGGTGCGTCGGTCGCCGGCCGGCCCTCGAAGTCGCCCTTGGTGTACAGCCGCAGGCAGGTACCCGCGCGCGTACGGCCGGCGCGACCGGCGCGCTGCGTCGCCGAGGCCTTCGAGACCTTCGCCAGCTTGAGCGTCGGCATGCCCGACCACGGCGAGTGGGCGGCGACGCGCGCGAGCCCGCAGTCGATCACCGCGGCGATGCCGTCGATGGTGACGGACGTCTCGGCGACGTTGGTGGAGAGGATGACCTTGCGGCGCTGGCTGGGCTTGAGCGCGCGATCTTGCTCAGCCGACGCGAGGTCTCCGTGCAGCACGTGCAGGTCGAGGCCCTGGCGCCTGGCGAAGTCGTCGCAGGTCTCGAGCGCGCGGCGGATCTCTCCGGCGCCGGGGAGGAAGACCAGCACGTGCCCGTCGAGCCCGGTCTGCACGAGGCGCTTGAGCGCGGCGAGCACCTGCTGGTCGAGGAAGCGATCGTCTTCCTTGTCGAGGTACTCGAGCGCGACGTCGAAGCGGCGGCCTTCGCTGCGCAGGCGGGGCGCGTCACCGAGCCACGAGGCGATCGGCGCGGCGTCGAGCGTGGCCGACATCACCAGCAGCTTGAGATCCTTCCGCGCGCCGAGCTGCAAGCGCCGCAGCATGCCCAGCGCGAGATCGCCCGCGAGGTGCCGCTCGTGGAACTCGTCGAGCACCACGATGCCGACGTCGCGCAGCATCGGGTCGCTCACCAGCCGCCGCGTGAGGATGCCCTCGGTCACGAAGCGAATGCGGGTCTGCTTCGAGACGTTCTCCTCGAAGCGCACCTGGTAGCCGATGGTCTGGCCCGGGCGCTCGCCGCGCTCTTCAGCCACGCGGTGGGCGGCCAGCCGGGTCGCGAGACGCCGGGGCTGCAGGACCACGATCTCCTTGTCGCCCGCAAGACCTGCGTCGAGCAGCGCGGGTGGAACGCGGGTCGTCTTGCCCGCGCCGGGCGGCGCCTCGAGCACCAGCGCCTCGCGTTGCCGCAACGCCGCGATGAGCTCGGGCAGGAGGGCGTCGATCGGCAGCGGCGTCAGCTCTCGGGCCATCCTTGATTTTCGCGGATAGCTGCATTGCCGAGCGCAGTCGAGCGTCGGATTTCTGAGAGCACGGGCGGTCGCTCGCAGTGATTTCGCGCGTCTGCCGCCCGGCCCCGATGTTGCTCAACGGGGCTTCATCATGAACTTCAAACGACTGTTCGGCGCCCTCGTCGTCTCCAGCTCGATTCTCTTTTCGTGCACCAACGGCCCTGCGCCGGCCCCGACCACGGAAGCGAAGAGCAACCTGGCCCGCATCACCACCGCGGCGCCGCAGGCCGACCTCGACGCGACGGTCGCCGGGTTGAACGACTTCACGCTGTCGCTGAACAAGCGCATCACCGTGGCGAACCAGAACTTCATCAGCGCTCCCAGCTCGGTGACGTGCGCGTTGGGCATGGCGTCGGCCGGCGCCGCGAGCACCACCCTCGACGCGTTCCGCAGCACCTTGCGCGTCGCGATTCCGCAGAACGACTTCCACCACGCGATGAACACCATCGATCGCGAGCTGACGTCGCGCGGCCAGGGCGCGCAGGGCACCAACGGCCGCCCCTTCAAGCTGAGCATCGTGAACCAGAGCTTCGTGCAGCAGGGCATGCACCTCGAGTCGAGCTACCTCGACCTGCTCGCGCTGCAGTACGGCGCGGGCGTTCGGCTGGTCGACTTTCAGACCCAGCCCGAGCCGGCGCGCGTCGCGATCAACGACTTCGTCAGCCAGAACACCGCGGGCCTGATTCCCGAGCTGCTCGCGCAGGGCACGATCGATCCCTCGACGCGCGTGGTGCTCACCAACGCGGTGTACTTCAACGCCAGCTGGGCCTCGCCGTTCGAGAAGAACCAGACGGCGCCGGCGCCCTTCACGCTGGGCTCGGGCGCGACGGTGAACGTCGACACGCTGCGTGACAGCGCGCACCCCGCGAACGGCGCGAACGTGAACGGCGTCGAGGTGGTCGAGCTGCCGTACCAGAAGAACGAAGTGTCGATGGTCATCCTCATGCCGCCGGCCGGTCAGCTCGCGTCGTTCGAGCAGGGCCTCGATCGCGCGCAGCTCGACTCGCTCATCGCCGCGACGCGCCCCGAGGAGCTCGACTTCACCATGCCGAAGTTCAGCATCGACACCGAGTCGCCGCTGGTCGGGCCGCTGACGGCCGAGGGCCTGGGCGTGGCGTTCGGCAGCGACGCGGACTTCTCGGCGATGACCGGCGACCGCAGCCTGCAGATCACCAACGTCATCCACCACGCGGTGATCAAGGTGACGGAAGAGGGCACCGAGGCGGCGGGCGCGACGGCGATCATCATCGGCGTCACGTCGATTCCGCTCACCCGCACCGTGCACGTCGATCGCCCCTTCGTGTTCCTGATTCGCGACCGCGCGACCAACACCATTCTCTTCATGGGGCATGTGGTCGATCCCCGCTGATGTGGGCGCGGGCGACGGCCGGTTGACGAGTTGCCGGCCTCATCAGCAGCGGTGATGATTTCGAGGTGCACCGCTGCTGGCTCACGTTGCTGTTGTTCGCGCCGTTGATGGCGTGCCTCGAGCCGAGCGTGGGCAGTGATGGGGGCTCGGCGATGGATGCCGGGCCCTTCGTCTGTGGGCCGATGACGTGCACCGGGTGCTGCCAGGGCAACGTGTGCCTCGGCGGGAATCACGATGATGCGTGCGGCTACGACGGGCGGGCGTGCAAGGTGTGCCCGGCGAGAACGGCCTGCGAGAACCCGGGGGCGTGCATCTCGGTGCCGGGCTCGAACGACGCCGGCGCGGTCGTCACGGTGCAGGAGCCGGTGGACCTCGATCGCCCGACGGATCCGTTTTCGGGGCAGCCGCTGACGGATCCCCAGCGGCCCAGGTGTGTCTGGGTGTTTGGGTTTCCCGTGTGTTCGTAGCGTCTCCCCTCGGGCTCACTGCACGAGGACTGAGCCGAACGCGATGGTCGGCTGCGCGCTGCTGAACATGTCGACGTCGGTGAACCACAGGCGGCCATCGGCGACGAGCGCGCGGTTCGGCGTCGCCGGGTAGAAGAAGCCGAGCAACGGCAGATCGAGGTGCGCGTCGAGCAGGCCCATGGTGCCGAACGTCGTGTCGACCGCGCCGTTGGCCGTGAAGCGCGCCACCGAGAGGTACGGGTTGCGGATGATGTCCCAGCCGCCGACGAGGTTGACCACGATGCGGCCGTCGCTCAGCAGGTCCATGCCGGTAATGACGATCTGGTGGCCATCCATCGGGGTCTCGACCACGCCGCCGGTGCCGAACGTCGCGTCGAGCTGACCGTCGGCGGTGTAGCGCACGAGCTTCACCACCCACGGGCCGTCGGTGACCGTGCGCCGCGTGCCCGCGAGCAGCAGCTTGCCGTCGGGCTGCGCCTTGAAGTTGTACGCGATGCCGCCGGCGTTGGTCGCGACGCCACCGGTGCCGAACGTGGTGTCGAGCGCGCCGTAGTCGTCGAAGCGCGAGGCCGCGAAGTCGTCGCCGCCACCGAAGACCACCTTGTTGGCCTGGAACGCCAGCCCGCGCACGTCGCGCACGCCGCCGTCGTTGTCGGTGCCGATGGCGCCGCTCGTGCCGCCGCCGAACGTCATGTCGTACGCGCCGTCAGCCGAGAAGCGCGCGATCGCGAAGCGGGTGAAGCCGTTCACCACGCTGACCATGCCGCCGGCGTAGAGCTTGCCGTCGCCGCGCAGCGCGAGCGCGTGCACCTGCGCGGTGTGGCCGCTCTCGACCGGGCGGAAGTTCACGAGCCCCGCGGTGCCGAAGGTCGAGTCGAGCTGGCCGTCAGCCGAGAAGCGCGCGAGCGAGAAGCCGCCGTTGGCCGGACCCTGCGCGCCCGACGTGCCGCCGAGGATCACCTTCTGGCCCTGCACGACGATGGCGTACGCGACGTCGGACTTGAGGTCGGCCGGGAAGCCCGCGTCGGCGAGCAGCGGGTCGACGTACGTGGGGAAGCGGGTGATGACCACGCCCGCATCGCCGAACGTGGTGTCGAGGCCGCCGTCGGCGTTGAAGCGCGCGAGCACGGTGTCGGAGTCGGTGTCGGTGGTGTTGCCCGCGACGTAGAACTGGCCGTTGAGCGCGACGAGCGCGTTGCCGACGCCCTTCGCGCGCGCGGGCTGGGCGCTGCCACCGCCGGTGCCGCCACCCGTGCCTCCGCCGGTACCGCCGCCGCCACCACCACCGGTGCCGCCATCGGAGCCCGGACCCATCGGGCAGGCAGAGAACGCGAGGACCACGAGCACGGCAGGGAGTGCACGGTTGAGCATGGCGGCGCACCTGACACGACGGCCCGCGGGCGCACAAGTCCCGGAACGACTCGGTCCGCTGAGAGCGGAACTCAGGCTTCGGCGGTGGCGCGCGACTTCTTGCGGCTCGACGCGGGCGGCGGCTCTTCGACCGGCGCGGCGCTCAGCTCGGCGAGCTCCTCGGTCGACGGCTCGTGCGGATCGGCCGGGTCGTTCTCGAGCAGCGGGTGCTCGTCTTCGTCGACGTTCGGCGCTCCGGCGCGGCGCTTCGGCTTCTGCTCGACCAGCGAGGCCTCGAGCAGCTCGCGCAGCGGCGACAGCGCGGCCTGGGCGAGCAGGCGGGCCTGGCGGCAGGGCAGCTCGAGGCGGCGGGCGACGGCGTCGAGCTCATCGCGCAGCGCCTGGGCCTCGGCCTCGTCGAGCGGGTTGGCGGTGAACACGCCGCGCCACGTGGCGAAGGCCTCGTGCAGGGCCTGCAGCGCGGGCGCGACGACGGCGTAGGCCGGGTCACCGAACATGCGGCGCGCGTAGGTGGTGTTGAGGCGCTTCTCGAAGTCGACGCAGAACTTCTCGAAGTCTTCGCGGTCGCAGCGGCGGAGCACGGCCACCTTGAGCTTGCCGTAGAGGGCCTCGAGCAGCGGCGCGCGGGCGCCACCGGCGAACGAGATGCCCGACTGCAGGCGCTCGACGGCGTCGACCGCGGCGTTCTGCAGCACGCGGGCCTGGTCTTCCTTCACCGGCTCGAGCTCGGGCAGACGCAGCACGCGGGTGAGCAGGTTGCCCACGCCTTCACGCGCGGCGGCGAGGCGGGCGCGCGCGGTCTCGAGCCACGCCTTCTCTTCCTTGAGGCCCTGCTTCTTCGACAGCTCGGCGCAGGCGGCGTCGATGCGGTTCAAGAGCTGCTCGGAGTGCGACACCAGGTCGAAGGCTTCGAGGGGGGAAGAGATCATGTGCGCGCGAAATAGCACACCGGGGATCTCGCTGGCGATCCCCCCGGCCGTTCCGTCACGGAGGCGTGAGGGAGAAGCGGGTGGTCACCTCGAACCCCAGCGCGGGGTCGTCGAGGCGCAGCCGCCAGGCGAGCAGGGGAATGGGGCCGGGGTGGTTGCGCGAGGTCGCGTCGCCGTAGAGCCAGTCGCCGGGCAGCGGGTGCCCGAGGTCGGCGAGCTGCGCGCGAATCTGGTGGGTGCGGCCGGTGTCGAGGTCGATCTCCAGGAGCGCGTGGGCCTCGCGCTGCTCGCGCTTCTGGAACGACAGCCGCGCGCGCCGGGGCGTGGGGAAGCGCGTGGTGTAGCGGCGGGGATCTTCGGGGTGGCGGCCGTAGGGCTGGTCGAGCTCGGCGTGCTCGGGCGGCGTGCCCTGCACCCACGCGAGGTAGGTCTTGGTGACGCGCTTCTCGTCGAACGCGCGCTGCAGCGCCTTGAGGGCGGCGTCGGTCTTCGCGAAGAGCAGGCAGCCGGCGGTGTCCTTGTCGAGGCGGTGCACCACGCCGGGCTGGCGCGCGCCGCCGACGTCGAGGCCCTTCACCTGCGCGGCGACCAGGGCGACGACCGAGGTCTCGTGCTTCGCCTCGGGCTCGACCACCAGACCCGAGGGCTTGTCGATGACCACCAGCGCGTCGGTCTCGTGGAGCACGGTGAGCTTCGGCCCACCCGTCACGGGCTTCGGCGCGGGCGCGTCGGGCACGTCGAGCTCGACCTCTTCTCCACCGGTGAGCCGGCGCAGGGGCTTGGCCTTCTTGCCGTTCACCTTCACGCGGCCCGCGGCGAGCAGTTGCTGGATCTTCGCCTTGCCGAACGCGGGGAACTCGCGCACCAGGAAGGTGTCGAGGCGGGGCGGCGCGTCAGCGGGGACGGTGAGACGGCGCACGGCCATGGGCGCGCTGTAGCACGCCTGCTATGGCTGCACGGCGATGTCCGGCTACGTGGTGCGAGAAGCGAGGGCGAGTGACGACGAGGCGATCGGCGAGCTGCTGGTGCGCGCGTTCGTCGGCCGGTACGCGGTGAAGATGCCCGAGGTGGTGGTGACCGACGAGCGCAAGGGCGAGCTGCGCGACGTGGCGGGCAAGCGCGAGGTCGCGAAGGTGTGGGTGGTGGAGCACGAGGGCGAGGTCATCGCGACCGTGGCGCTCTGGCCGCCCGGTGCGCACCGCTCGGAGTCGTGGATCTCGAACGCGGCCGATCTCCGTCACCTCGCGGTCGACGCGCGGCATGCGGGGAAGGGCGTGTCGACGCTGCTGCTCGATCACGCCGAGGCGTTCGCGCGGGCGGCGAAGTGGGCGGGCGTGTGCCTGCACGTGCGGCGCGGGGCGAAGGGCGTGCGGGCGCTGTACGAGAAGCGTGGCTACCAGCGCCGGCCCGAGGGCGATCTCGAGTTCCCGTCGGTGTCGCTCGAAGCGTTCTTCCTGCCGTTCTCGTAGCGAACGAGCTCCCTCTCCTCTTCAGAGGAGAGGGTCGGGGTGAGGAGAAACCGCTTCACCGTCCGTCGAGCACCGCCTGCAGGGCGCCCGCGTCAGCAAGCGATCCAAACGCCCACGTCGCCCCGCACGCGCGCAGTTCCTCGAGCTTGTGCCCGCCAGTCGCGACAGCAACGGACTCCGCGCCGATGGCCTGGGCCGCCGAGACGTCCTTCGGGGTGTCACCGATCACCACGACGCGCGCCTCACGCACCCCGAGCTTCGCCTTCCCCCGCTCCGCCCCCGCGCGAATCAGCTCGGGCCGCAGCTCGTGGTCATCACCAAACCCACCAAACGAGAAGTGGGCATAGAGCCCGACGCGCTCGAGCTTGATGCGCGCGCCTTCCTTCACGTTCCCGGTGCCGAGCCCGACCGCCATGCCGCGCTCGAGCCCCGCGGCGATCGCCTCGTGCATGCCAGGGTGAACGCGGTACTTGTCCGCCGGCGTCTTCTGCACTTCCTCGGCGAGCGCCCGCACGTAGACGGCGAGCAGCGCGTCGATGGCCGCGTCGTCGTGCGGCTTGCCCAGCGTCGACAAGCCCTGCCGCGCGATCGCGCGATCGGTCATGCCCGAAAAGCTGAACTGGCTGCAGGCGCTCGGGTCTCCATGCAGCTCGCCGAACGCGCGGTCGATGGCGCGGCGGCCGGCGCCCCCGGTGGTGATGAGCGTGCCGTCGATGTCGAAGAGGAGGACCGTGGGCGTCGTCACCGCGTTCCCCTTACTCCTTCAGCGCTTGAACTGGGTGCCCGCCATGACCGACGTCATCTGCTTCGGGTCGGCCACGAGGAGCTGCGGCGACGGGTCCTGCCCCTTGACGTTCATCACGCGGAGCGACGCCGACGACGGCGTGGTTTGCTCGTCGACCGCCACGCCCACCGAGGCCATGTTGGTGTCGACCGACACCGTCGCGGCGAGGTTGTCCCGGGCGACGCGCAGCTCGGCAGGGCCGAGGCGAGCGGTGCCCGACGGGCCCTGCACTTCGAGGCCGAACGGCGTGAGGGTCACCGTGCGGCCGTCGCCCTTGAGCACGAGCTCCGAGGCGGTCAGCTTCCCGCTCGCGACGGGCGCCGCGGCGAGGGTGGCGAGCCCCACCAGGCCCAGCCCACAGAAGAGACGGAGACGTTGAAGGCTGCGTTCGAGGTGCGCGATGCGCTCACGGTCGGTCATGGCGCGACCATACGGCCGCGCCACGCACCCTATTCACTGGAAATAGGGGCTCGTCACCGCGTCGATGCGGCGAATCGCGTCGTCGACGTGCGGCTGCTGCGCGACGGGGAACGCGTTGCGGTTGGCGACGAAGTACGCGCGCGCCTGCTGCAGGGCGACGAGCGCGTCGGCGTGCTGCATTGCCTTGAGCACGTCGATCATCGCGCGGCCCGACTCGAACGAGCGGTAGCCGTCGGTGGGCACGAGGATGTCCTTCGCGACCTGGATGGCGCGAGCGCGGAACGCGGCGTCGGACAGGTCGGGGTTGACCTGGATCTCGTCGCGGTACTGCGCGGGGTGCGTGAAGAGGTTCTCCATCATCACGCGGGCGTAGAGGTCGGCGTACGGACCGGCCGTGGTGCCCAGCGCCACCACGTCGGCGCGCAGCGGAGGCGCCACGTCACCGAACAGGGCGTTGAAGGCCTCGAGCCGCTGGGCCTCGTTCACCGGGGCGCGCACGTACCGCGTGATGCGCTGGAGCTGGGCGAAGGTGACCTGCGTGCCGCCGCCGAGCGTGGTGAGCACGCGCTGCTTGAAGCGCGGCGCGAGATCGTTGGTGAGCGGGTTCGAGGTGGTGTCGAAGCGATCGCACTGAGCGTCCCAGGTCGTCTGCTCGTCGGTGCAGAAGGCCTGCGTGGGCTCGACGTTGCTCAAGCCGTAGAGGAAGCGCACCGCCGCGACGTCATACGGGCCCGGCTTGCCGTTGAAGGCGACCGCGACCTCTTCGGCGTTGTAGTCCATCACCGACGCCGCGCCCTCGAGCGAGCCCTTGAAGTTGTGGCGCAGGCCGAGCGTGTGACCGACCTCGTGCATGATCGTCTCGGTGATCACGAGCTCGATGAAGTCCTTGCGGGTCATGCCGGCGGGCACGGTCATCGTGTCGCGGGCCTCGAGCGCGCAGAGGCCCTGCTCGATCATCGAGCCCCACTTGAGCTGCGGCGCGAAGCGCTGGGTCGGCGCGGTGAGGTTGACGCCGCCGTCAGCGCTCACGTTGAACGGGAACGGGAGCGGCGGCACCGGCACGGTGTTGGTGCAGCCGCACTGCGCGGGCGCGGCCGAGGTGTTGCGCGGCGCGATGTTGAGGGTGGCGAAGTCGGCGCCGTTGTCGTTCGAGTCGACGCAGGCCACCGAGTCCATGCGCACCACCGGCAGCGTGGTGCCGCCCGTCGGCGCCGGGCGCGTCTCGGAGCAGTTCGCGGTGGCGCCGAAGCCGACGGTGTCGATCACCGTGCTGCCGCCCGGGCAGGCGCCCGTCAGCGCGGTGGTGCCCTGCACGAGCGCGACCTTGCCGGCGGTGGCCGAGAGGTTGATGAGGCTGGCCTGGTCGGGCGCGATGAGCGGCGTACCGCCGTCGGTGCCGGCGCCCGCGAAGCCCACGAGGTAGTAGCCGCCCGCGGGAATGGTGCCGGTGAGCGCGATGACCTGCCACGCCGCGGTGCCCGTCGCGCTGCCGTACTGCAGCGAGAGGCCGTTCAAGGCCACCGGCGCATCGCCGCGGTTGTGCAGCTCGACGTAGTCCTGGTTGCGGAAGTTGGTCGCGGTGGCGCCGTTGCCTCCGTAGACCTGAGAGATGACGACCGAGGGAGCGCAGGTCGGCACCGGCGGGCCCGCGTCGATCAGTCCGGCGTCGACCACCACGCCCGCATCGGTGACGAAGCCCGCGTCGCTGAACGAGCCCGCATCGGTCGCCGGCAGGCCCGCGTCGACCACCACCGTGCCGCCGTCGATCGACGCGGCCGAGGCGATGGCGCCCTCGACGAAGACCGACGAGAAGTAGACCGACGCGCCGCGGATCTCGCCGGTGTTCGGGTTCTCACGCCAGTTGGCGAACGCGAGCCCGAGGCCCGGGTTGGTGTCGACCACCACGAAGTTCTTGTCGTCGTCGCCGAAGGAGTCGGTGGCGGCGGTGTTCACCACGCTGAAGACGGGGAAGCCGAACGCGTCGTTCCAGCCGGTGATGCCGCGGGAGATGGCGCCCTCGACGTCGACTCCGGCCAGCCGCGGGTCGGCCTTGAGGCGCGCGATGGCCTGCGAGATGCGCCACGGGATCGGCTGCATGCCGGGCTTGATGTTCCACTTCACCGCGTTGACGCGGAGCTGCGGCTGGTTGGGCACGTACTGCACGTTGCCGCTGCCGAAGGTGCGGTTGTTGGCGAGCGGGGCGGCGACGAAGCCCGCGCCCTCGGAGTAGCGGCGCAGCGAGAGGCTCATCGTGCCCTGGCCGCGGAACGGCTGGTCGAACCCGAAGATGCCGGGTCCGGGCACTTCGCTGTAGCCGGTGAAGACCTGCTCGAACGACACGCCGTCGGCGAGCGTCTTGTACTTCTGCAGGTAGCTCAGCTCGACCTGGAAGCGCACGTACCAGGACGCGGCGATCTCATCGCTCATCAACTCGAAGCGGTTGAGGCCGGCGGCGGGGTCGACGAGCACGAAGTTGGTCGAGCCGGGGAGCGAGTTGAACGCCGCGTAGTTGGTGACCAGCGGGTAGGCCTCGATGACGCGCTGCGGGTCGAGGGTGTCGCTCCACGTCGCGCCGTCGGTGACGTCGAACACGTAGAGCTTGCCGTTCTGGATCTTGAAGGTGACGACGCGCGTGCCGAGCGTGCGCGCCGCGTTCATCGCCTCAGCCGGGTGCCACTGCGTGAGGTACGCCGAGAGGAACCACTTCTGGCCGAGCTGCGACTTGTTGATGGCCAGGTAGAAGTTCTCGTTGTCGGCGGTGCCCACCGAGTCGGCGCCGGCATCGACCGTCAGGCCCTGCTCGGTCCGCGAGACGCGCACGAAGTCCTGGTCGCCGAGCGTGTCGCTGATGCGACCTTCGGAGACACCACAAGCGCTGGCGATCGCGCACACGACGAGCGCGACGCTCAGCCGACGCTGAACGTTGGAGAACATGATCGAGTCCTTTTTTCGGAAGGTGCCGCTAAGACCCACGGTGGCGTCGATGTGTGCAAGGCGTTGAAGTGCTAGAAGTGCGCGGAATGATTCGGCGAATTCTGCTGCTGGCGGCACTGTCGAGCTGTGGGACCTCGGTGGCCACGATTGATGGTGGCGTGGGCGCGGGTGGTGGAGCGGCGGTGGGCGGCGGCTCTGCGATGGGTGGTGGCTCCGCGTCCGGGGGTGGCTCGGCGACTGGTGGCGGATCCCCAACCGGCGGTGGCTCTGCGACGGGCGGTGGTGGCTCTGCGACGGGCGGCGGCTCGGCGACGGGCGGCGGCTCGGGGACTGGTGGCGGCTCTGCGACTGGCGGCGGCTCGGCAACGGGCGGCGGCGGCTCGGCGACGGGCGGCGGCTCGGCGACGGGCGGCGGTGGCGGCACCGCGCTCAACGGCGGCAACACGTGCGCGATGGCGCCCGACGTCACCGCGGGCGGCACCTTCACTGGCACGACCGACGACGCGGCGATCTCCGACGACTACGGCCCGTCGGCGGGCAACGGCTGCGCGTCGGGCGGCCTCGCGTCGGGTCGCGACGTCGCGTACGCGCTCTCTCCGGCGAGCACCACGACGTACACGGTGGTGGTGACGCCGAACAACGGCACGTTCGACCCGATGCTCTACGTGCAGTCGACCTGCGGCGCGAACGCGTGCATCGACGGCACGGTGCTCAACGGCCCCGGCCAGCCCGAGTCGCTCACCTTCATGGTGACGGGCGGGACGACCGCGTTCGTGATCGTCGACGGGGAGAACGTCAGCAAGGGCCCGTTCACCATCACCATCACGCACTGACGGAATTCGTCACCCGTCGTGTCAACACGACACGGGGGAGGGGCTCCAGATCGCGGTGCGTGGGCCGGTATGCTTCGTCGCATGCTCCGGCTCCGCGTGCCTGTCGTCGTTGCCGTGTTGTCGTTCTCGGGTGCCCTCGCGGAGCCTCCGCGCAAGCCGCTCGTCTCGAAGCCAGAGAAGCTCGACTTCGCCTGCGTCGCCGACGAGGACTGCACCGCGCAGCAGCTGTGCGTGGCCGAGCCCGAGGCGTCGCGCACCTGTCACCTGCGCTGCGCCGCGGGTTGCCTCGAGACGCAGCGCTGCACGGTGCTCGATCGCACGGAGACCCAGCCGCCTCGCTTCGTCTGCACGGGCGATCGCGACCTCCGCTGCACGCCGTGCACCGCCGACGCGGAGTGCGGACTGCCGCGCGACAAGTGCGTGCTGCTGACGAGCGCCGAGAAGGTGTGCGCGCGCGACTGCTCGTGGGACGACCAGTGCCCCGACGGGTTCGTGTGCGCTGATCCCGCGGGGGCCGATGGACAGGTGAAGCGGCGGCAGTGCGTACCGCGCACCGGGTGCTGCAACTGCCAGCTCGCGCTCGAGAAGTGGAGCCCTCGCTGGGGCCAGGATCCGGCGAAGGCGCGGCCGCCGCTCGCGGAGCCGCCGCCTCCTGCGTCGGGGCCGATGGCGTCTTCGGTGCCGGCCCCGATGTGGCCGGGTGGGTATGGCGTGTTCGTGCCTCGCGCGCCGGGCGTGTCGTCGATGACGCCGAATGCGGTGCCGATGCTGCGGCCGAGTTCAGCGGCGACGACTTCGATTGGATCGATGACGCCGATTTCCACGCCGTCGCGCCCGAGCACGGCGACGATCAGCGTTCCGTCGAGCCCGGCGCCGAGTCACCCGGTGACGCGACCTTCGAACTTCTGAGTTGGGTGACTCCTCACCCACTCCCTCTCCTCTGAAGAGGAGAGGGAGTCATGTCAGCCCGTCGCGGCGAGGCGCGAGGTGACTCGCTCGGCCCACTCGCTCTCGAGCTCGATGCAGGCGACCTGGCGCCCGAGCCGTTGCGCGGCCGCGGGAATCGAGCCGGAACCCGCGAAGGGGTCGACCACCAGCGTGCCGGGCGCGCTCCACGTGCGCACCAGCGGCTCGAGCACGCCGAAGGGCTTGTGGTTGGGGTGGCTGCCCCACCGCGTCGCTTCGCCGTCGTCGTCGTAGCCAGCGACCGCGGCCCACGGCACGGCGGGTGACGCGAAGTCGGGCGGCGGCGCGGGCGTGCGGCTGTAGACGGTGGCGGTCTCGACGACGCGCAGAATCTCCTCGCCGGAGTTCCCTTCGCGCGTGCGCTTGCCCCACACGAATTCACCGCGCACGTGGGTCCACCCCAGCTCGCGGCAGACCGCGGTCATCGGCTCACGCCCGAGCAGGTTCATCCACAGCACGAGGGGCGCCTGGGGCTCGAGGTGCTGCACGGCGATCGACAGCCACGCCCTGGTGAACTCGCGAAACTCGCGCACGTTCTCGAAGCGCCGCACCGGGCCACGCTCGATCTTGCGGTCCTTCGCGTCGCGGAGCTGGCCGTCTTTTCTCCGGCGCGTCAGCAGGCAGTACGGCGGGTCGCTGATCAACGCGGCGGCCTTGCGGCCCTCGAGCGCGCGCTGCCACGCGGCCTGGGTCGTCGCGTCGCCCTGCACGCACTGCGCGGTCTGCCGTTGCATCGCGAGCGCCGGTATAGCGCGCGCTCGTTACTTGCGGCCGGTCAACAGCGAGAACGGGCTCATCACCGGAGACGGCACTTGCGACTGCTGCGCGGTGGGTGCCTTCTGCGCGGCTTCACGGCAGCTGCAGCGCTGGTCGTGCGGCACGCCCGCGAGCGCCTGCTCGATGTGACGGCCACATCCCGCCCAGGTGGGCTTGTGGCAGGTGGGACATTGAACGCGGCTGCACATGGGAGACCTCCGATGACGACGACGACGGCGTGGGAGCCTCGCGGGCTCACCGAGGGTTCAGCAGCTCCCGGTCGATCAGCTCACGGTGGTAGTGGCCCGCGCGGTAACCGATGACGCGCTCGAACTCGCGGCCGTTCTTGAAATACACGACGGTCGGGGTGCCGCTGATGTGCAGGCGCGAGGCGATGCCCGGGGCGGTGGCGACGTCGAACTCGGCGACCTTCAGCTTGCCGCGGTAGTCACGCGAGAGCTGCATCACCACCGGCTCGAGCAGCTTGCACGGCCCGCAGTTCTGGCCCCACGCGTCGACCAGCACGGGCAGCTCGCTGTCGAGCACCTCGCGGCGAAAGTTGTCGTCGGTGAGGGGCACCACGTCGTGCGCCTCGGCTTCCAGCCCCAGCATGCGCTTGAACCAACCCATGGCGGGTGAGAGGCGCGGCCTCGCGGTTGGGATTCAGCCGCGCACGGCCTTCACCGTCATGCCGAGCGCGACGACGACCGACAACGTTGCGAAAGCCGCGCGCAGGCGCTGGGGTGGCAGCGCGCCGGTCAGCGGCACGCCGAGCAACGCGCCGACGATCGCCCCGGCGGCCAACGGAAGCACCAGCGGCACCAGCGCCGGCCGGCTGGAGAGCGCCGAGACTCCGCCCGCCAACGAGCCGATGGCGATGAGCGCCGACGAGGTGCCGACCGCGCGCGCGAGCGGCAGCCGGCCCAGCGAGGTGAGCGCGGGCACGAGGAGAAAGCCGCCGCCCACCCCGAGCACGCCGGTCAGCACGCCGAGCCCCAGCCCGGCGCCGGCCAGCAGCTTCAACGAGGGCGGCCCGGCGCTCGCCTCGGTGCGCGCGCGAAAGAGCGACGCGGTGGCGAGCAGCAGCACCAGCGCGAAGAGCCCGGCGGTCAGGCGCTCCGGGAGCAAGGGGTTGAGGCGCGCTCCGGCGATGGCGCCCAGCGCGAGCGTCGGCGCGACGATCGCCACGGTGCGGAGGTCGACCCGGCGCGCGCGGCCATGGCCCACCGCCGCCGTCAGCGCCGCGGAGAAGACGACCGCGAGCCCGGCACCCATCGCGTCGTTGAGAGACAGCCTGAGGCCGAGGGTGAGCGCGGGCACGGCGAGGATGCCGCCGCCCGCACCGAGCACCGAGAACACCACGCCGAGCAACAAACCACCGAGAAAGCCGACCACGCCGGTGAGAGGCCGCGCGCACGGCCGAGGGTTCGCCTCGTCAGTCGTCGCGCCACTTCACCCGGCCGAAGTACCGGAGCTTCATCGACTCGTCGTACTTCCACTCGATCAACTCGAAGACGCGCCCGTTCGCTTCGAAGACGCGCTCTTCCTCGGTGACGAGGTTGACGCTGAAGTCCTCGCCCTTCACTGCGCCGACGATGATGAGCGGCGAGCGCTGGCCTTCCATGGTGCGCTTGTGGCCGTGCGCCTGGAACTCGAAGGTGGTGCCGTCGTCGAGCTTGACCGTCTTGCGCGCCTTCACGGTGAAGGTCTGCAGCGCCTTCGCGCGCACCAGCGGGTCCGACGGCGTGGAGAGCTGACCGATCTTCGTGCCCAGCGCGTCGTTCCAGCCGAGGTCGAGCTCCCACTGGCCGGCGCCCCACTTCACGCCCGGCCACACCTTCGCCAGCTCGACGCGCCGCGAGAAGTCTCCGCCCGGCTCGAGGCGCACCTCGACCAGCTCTTCGTTCGTGCACGCCGCCGGCGCCTGGGCCTTGCCCGCGGGGTTGGCGAGCGTGGCCTGCAGCAGCTTCACCACCAGGCACACGTCGTCCTTCGGCACCTTCAGCACCATGGCCTCGGCGGCCTCGCAGTGCACCTCGAGCGTGATCGACGGCGCCGTGCCCACCTCGGCGAAGGCGGGGCTGACGAGGAGGTGCACGAGCAAGGGGCCCATGCGCGTCACTCTGCCACGCGAGCGTGGTATCGCAGCGCGCATGCTGACGATTCGCGACATGACGAAGGACGACCTCGACGCGGCCTCGAAGCTCGCCGAGGAATTGGTGCTGCTCCACCACTCGTGGGACCGCACGCGCTTCTTCACCGTGCCCGAGATCGCCAAGGGCTACCGCTGGTGGTTCGAGAACCAGCTCGGCGGCGAGGGCGTGCTGCTGCTGGTCGCGGAGATCGAAGGGCAGATCGCAGGCTACCTCTATGGCTCGGTCGAGGAGCGCGACTGGGCGGCGTTGCTCGACGACTGGGCCGCGGTGCACGACATTCACGTGAGCAGCCAGCACCGGCGCAAGGGCGTGGCGCGCGCGCTGATGCGTACCGCGGCCGAGCGCTTCAAGGCGGCGGGCGTCAGCAAGGTGGTGCTCTCGACGGCGACGCAGAACGCCGAAGGGCAGGGTCTCTTCAAGTCGCTCGGCTACCGCCCGACGATGATCGAGATGACGCTCGACCTGAAGTGACGTCGTTGGGAGAGTGCCGCGCCGTGCGCAAGCTCGACTTCCAGGTGGTGAACGTGTTCGCCGAGACGCGGTTCGGCGGCAACCAGCTCGCGATCATCGAAGACGCGACGCGGCTGACCGAGACCGAGCTGATGTCGATCTGCCAGCAGTTCAACCTCTCGGAGACGACCTTCCTCTTCGCGCCCCGGCAGGGCGGCGCGGCGCGGGTGCGCATCTTCAGCCCCGACGGCGAGATGCCGTTCGCCGGTCACCCCACGCTCGGCACGGCGTGGGTGGTGCGTGGCTTGAAGAAGGCGGGAGACACCTTCTCGCTCGAGCTCAACGTCGGCCCCATCGCGGTGAAGGGCGAGGGCGACGTGTGGGAACTGAAGGCGAAGAAGGGCACTTCGCGCGACGCGCCCAGCAACGCCTCGCTGGCCCAGATGCTGCGGATCCAGGAATCGGCGATCCTCCCCGGCGCGCGGTGGATGAACACCGGCACCGAGCAGCTGCTCATTCCGCTGCGCGACACGACGGCGCTGCAGTCGGTGCGTCCCGACGTCGAGGGCCTGCGGGTCTACGGCAGCAACCGCGAGGGCCGCGCGAACGTCTCGCTCTTCGTGGTGCACGGCACCGCGGTGACCAGCCGCTATTTCTGGATGGCGCACGGCGAGATCCGCGAAGACCCCGGCACCGGCTCGGCGTGCGCGAACCTCGGCGCGTGGATGCTCGAGCGCGGCACCAAGGGCCCGCAGATGTTCCGCGTCGAGCAGGGCCACGCCACCGGCCGCGTCAACCACCTGCGGCTGCGGCTCGACGAGGCCGGCGAGGTGTTCGTCGCGGGCCGCGTGATCCCGGTGATGAAGGGCACGCTCGAGCTCGACTGACATGCTGCTCTCCCTGGTCGTTTCCCTGCAGGTGGCGGCGGCTCCGCTCACCACGCTCGCCGAGACCTCGGGGTGGACCCGCACCGGCCGCTACGAAGAGGTGGAGCAGCTCTGCGCCTCGTTCCCGAAGCGCTACCCGGGCAAGGTGCGCTGCGAGACGTTCGGCACCACGCCGCTGGGCCGCAAGATGCTCGCGCTCGTCGCCGGCACGCCGAAGAAGCCCGTGGTGTTGCTGCAAGGCGGCATTCACGCCGGGGAGATCGACGGCAAGGACGCGGGCTTCTGGCTGTTGCGCGAGGTGCTCGACGGCAAGGTCGCGCCCGGCGTGCTCGACGCCATCACGCTGGTCTTCGTGCCGGTCTTCAACGTCGACGGCCACGAGCGCTTCGGCCCGCAGCAGCGCCCCAACCAGCGCGGCCCCGAGGAAGGCGGCTGGCGCGTCACCTCGCAGAATTTGAATCTGAACCGCGACTACCTGAAGGCCGACGCGCCGGAGATGGGGGCGCTGCTGGCGTTGCTGCACCGCTTCGAGCCGGTGCTGTACGTCGACCTGCACGTGACCGACGGCGCGAAGTTCCAGCACGACGTGTCGATCACCTTCGAGCCGCGCCGGATGGGTGACGAGGGCGTGCGCGCGTGGGGCCGCACGCTGGAGCAGGACGTGTTCTCGACGCTGAAGGCCGAGGGCCACCTGCCGGTCGATTTCTACCCCTCGTTCGAGAACGACGACGATCCCCAGAGTGGCTTCGCCTCGGGTGTCGCGCCGCCGCGCTTCGGCACCGCGTATTGGGCCCTGCAGAACCGCTTCGGCATGCTGGTCGAGACGCATTCCTGGCGGCCGTACGCGCACCGCGTGAAGACCACCTTCGACGTGTGCGCCGGGTTGCTCGAGCAGGCGAAGCTGCACGCGCGCGACTGGCAGGACGCGATGGTGCGCGCCGACGCGGGCGCGAAGCAGCTGGCGGGGAAGACCGTCGCGCTCTCGTGGGAACCCACGGGCCGGGGCGAGACCATCGAGTTCCTCGGCTACGAGTACGTGCGGGCTCCGAGCGAGGTGAGCGGCAAGCCCTGGGTGCAGTACGACGAGTCGAAGCCACAGGTGTGGAAGGTGCCGCTCATCGACGAGCTCGCGCCCGCGGTGTCGGTGACCGCGCCGAAGGGCTACTTCGTCAGCGCGTCGGCGGTCAGCGTGGTGAAGCCGCGGCTGCTTGCGCACCACCTCTCGTTCACCGTGCTCGACAAGCCGCTGCGTGGGCGCGCGGTCGAGGGCTTTCGGGTCGACCCGATCGTGTATCGCGGTGGCAGCTACGAAGGGCACCAGGTGCTGCTGGTGAAGGGCGCGTGGTCGCCGTGCACCGAAGACCTGGCGGTTGGCTCGCTGTGGGTGCCGGTCGATCAGCTGCACGCGCTCAGCGTGCTCGAGCTCTTCGAGCCGCTGGCGCCCGACTCGCTCGCCGCGTGGGGCTTCTTCAACGCCCACCTCGAGCAGAAGGAATACCTCGAGGACTACGTGACGGAGGCCTTCGCGCGCGAGCAGCTGAAGAACCCGGCGGTGAAGGCCGAGTTCGACGCGGCGGTGACCGACGGCGGGCTCGGCAAGGACGCCGACGCGCGGCTGCGCTTCTTCGCGAAGCGCCACCCGAGTTGGGACGCGCGGCTGGGGCTGTTGCCGGTGTTTCGCAGCGAGCAGGCGCCGTGACGCTTCAGCCCGCCAGCTTCGAGCTGATGAAGAACTGGTAGTTCGCCTCGAGCCCGCCATCGACGTTGATGGTGGTGCCGTTCACGTATCGTGACTGCGGCAGGCACACCCACTCGATGCACTCCGCGATCTGATCGGCGGTCGCGATGTAACCCGACGGCACCATGCCCTTGAGCTGGCTGACCATCTTTTCCCACTGCACCTCGCCCACGTAGAAGCGCGAGCTGTCGGTGTCGATGTAGCCGGGGTTCACCGCGTTGACGCGAATGCCGTCGCTGGCGAGCTCGCACGCGAGGTACTTCACGAGGATCTCCATCGCGCCCTTCATCGCGCCGAGCATGCCGTGGAAGGGCAGGGCGATGCGGCTGTCCATGCCCGACACCACCACGATGCGGCCGTCGCGCCCGGTCATCAGCGGCTGCGCGAGCTGCACCATGTAGAGGAACGACTTCACGGTGACGTTGAAGGTCTTGTCCATCTGGTGGAGCTTGGTGTCCATCAGCGGCGCGAAGCGCGTCGACGCGGCGTTGGCGACCAGCACCTCGAGGTGGCCGAACTCGGTCTTCACCTTCTCGAACACCGCGCCGAGGCTCTCGGGCTCGAGCTGGTCGGCGACCACGGTGACGCAGCGGCGGCCGAGCGCGCCGACTTCCTGCTCGAGCGACTTCGCGGCGTCGGCGTCGCGGCGGTACGTCGAGACGATGTCGTAGCCCTGCTTCGCCAGCCGCAGGGAAAGGGCGCGGCCGACGCCACGGCTGCCACCGGTGATGAGCGCGAGGGGAGTGGTCATTGAGGGCGCGGATACCACGTCGGCGGGCGAGGTGTGCGACACTCCCCCTCATGGTTCACGTCAACTGGCAGCAGCTCTTCGAGGCGGCCGAACGCGCCCGGGAGCGCGCGTACGCCCCGTACTCGCGGTTCAACGTGGGCGCGGCGCTGTGGCTCGACGACGGCACCATCGTCAGCGGCTGCAACGTCGAGAACGCCAGCTACGGGCTGACGGTGTGCGCCGAGCGCAACGCCATCGCCGCGTCGGTGTTGCAGCAGAAGAAGCCGGTCGCGGTGGCGATCGTCGTCGACTCGCGCGAGCCGACGCCGCCGTGTGGCATGTGCCGCCAGGTGCTCGCGGAGTTCGGCCCGGCGACGATGCCGGTGGGCTCGAGGACCGTGTCGGGCAAGGAAGCGCGGTGGACGCTGGGCGAGCTGCTGCCCCACGCCTTCACGCGCTCATTCCTCTGAGCTGCGCGCCGAGGCTCTTGAGGGCGAACTCGTCGAGCACCGCCGACAGCTTGTCGAGATCGATGGGCTTGGTCAGGTACGCGTCCATGCCGGCGGCGAAGCAGATCTGATCGTCGCCCTTCATGGCGTTGGCGGTGAGCGCGATGACGGGCAGGTGCGTGCCGGTGCCCTCGGTCTGCCGCAGGCGCCGCGTGGCCTCGAGCCCGTCGAGCACCGGCATCTGCATGTCCATCAAGACCACGTCCCACCGCTCGCGGCCGATGGCCTCGAGGGCCAGGGAGCCGTCGGTGACGTGGGTGACCTGGTGGCCGAGGCGCTCGAGCAGGCGCAGCGCGAGCCGGGCGTTGATGGCGTTGTCTTCGGCGAGCAGCACCTTGAGCGAGCGGCGCGCGCGGGCGGCGGGGCGGCTGGGCGTGATGCGGGTGACGCCGCTCTCGAGGTGGTCGAGGGCGTGCTTGAGCTCTCCGGCGGCGACGGGGCGGGTGAGCACCCGCTTGATCTTCGCCGCGTCGAGCTCGGCCTGGGTCGGGCGGGTGTTGGAGCGCGTCAGCAGCAGCCGCGGCAGCTGCGAGAGCTGCGCTTCGTGCTCGAGCGCCTCGCACAGCTCGGTGCCGGTGGTCTGCGCGAGTTCCTGGTCGATCACCAGGAGGTGGCAGCCTTCGCCCACGTCGAGCAGCCGCCGCATCGCCGAGCGGCCGTCGGCCTCGAGCACGCGGTAGCCGAGCTGCTCGAGCTGGCGCGAGGTGACGCGGCGCGAGGTGGCGTTGTCGCTGACCACCATCACCTGGGTGGCGCGGGTGAGCGGCTTGAGCTGCGGCTGGCCGGGCACCGGGTCGAGCGCGAGGTGCACGTCGAACACGCTGCCCTGGCCGGGCTTGCTCGAGACGGTCACCTCGCCGCCCATCGCGCGCACCAGTTCCTGGGTGATGGTGAGGCCGAGGCCGGTGCCGCCGAAGCGCCGGCTGGTGCTGCCGTCGGCCTGCGTGAAGGCCTCGAAGATCGACCCGATGCGATCGGCGGGAATGCCGATGCCGGTGTCGCGCACCGAGAAGTGGAGGCCGTCGCGCCGCGCGTCGACGCGCACCTCGATTTCGCCGCGCTCGGTGAACTTGACCGCGTTGCCGACCAGGTTGTTGACCACCTGCCCGACGCGGGTCGGGTCGCCGACGTACAGCTCCGAGAGGCCCGGCTCGAAGTCGACCACCAGCTCGAGCGAGCGCGCGTGGGCCCGGGCGGCCTGGCCGCGCACCGCCTCGAAGACGGTCTTGTGCAGCGAGAAGGGCACGCGTTCCAGCGTCAGGCGGCCCGACTCGATCTTCGAGATGTCGAGGATGTCGTTGACGATGGTGAGGAGGTTCTCGCCCGAGGTGCGCACCGCCTCGAGGTACTCGCGCTGCTCGGTGTTCAGCTGCGTCTCGAGCGCCAGCTGCGTCATGCCGAGAATGCCGTTGAGCGGCGTGCGGATCTCGTGGCTGGTGTTGGCGAGGAACTGCGACTTGGCGCGCGACGCGGCGACGGCGGCCTCGCGGGCGTGGCGCTGCTCGGTGACGTCCTGGAGCGCGCCGACCAGCCGCGCGACGCCCCCGGTGCGCTCGACGTTGGCCTGGTGGCGGGCCCACGCGCGCCGCCCATTCCAGGTGACGATCTCGAGCTCCAGGTCGAAGGGCCGGCGCTTGGTGGCGGCCGCGTCGATGGTGTCGCGGAAGAGCGCGAGGCTTTCCTCGGAATAGAAACGCGCGAGCGTGTTGAGGAGCGGGTGGAAGTCGGCGGGCACCTCGAAGATGCGCCGCACCTCGTCGCTCCACTCGAGGGTGCCGGTCTCGAGATCGAGCGACCACGCGCCGACGTGCGCGATGGCGCCGGCGCGCCGCAGCTGCTCTTCAGACTGGCGCAGGCGCTGCGAGGCGTCTTGCAGCGAGGTGATGTCGGTCGCGGCGGCGTAGATGCGGCCCCCGTCGGTGGCGGCCGTCCACGAGAGCCAGCGCCACTCGCCAGCCTTGCTGCGCAGGCGCGACGCGGCGCTGGTCGAGGTCTGCGGCTTGCCGAAGCGGCTGAAGGTCGCCTCGACCACCGAGAGATCGTCGGGGTGCACCAGCTCGCCGAGCTTGCGGCCGAGGAGGTCGGCGCTTTCCCAGCCCAGCTTGCGCACCCACGAGGGTGAGACCTCTTCGAACACGCCGTCTTCGCTGCACACCCACGCCAGCGTGTCGGACATGCCGAACAGCTGCTCGTAGCGGGTGGCGCGGCCGAGCGCGCGCTCGCGATCGAGCTGGCTGCTCACCTCGACGGTCACGTCACGCGTGACGCCCTGGATGCTGGTCGGCATGCCGTCGGGGTCGCGGGTGAGCTCGCAGACGGTGCGCGTCCAGATCTGCCGGCCGTCGAGGGTGGTGACCAGGCTCTGCCACGGGGCGGCGGAGCCGTGCAGCAGCAGGTGCTGGAGGTTGCGGTCGTATTCGTTTCGCGCTTCGTCACCGAGCAACGCGAGCGATTCCTCGAGCGGCTTGACCGACGGCTCGAAGGGCCCGCCGTAGATGCGGTGCAGCTCGCGCGACCAGCTCACCTCGAGGTTGTGGAGCTGCAGCGTCCACGTGCCCATGTTCGCGAGGCGGAGCGCGTCTTCGAGCGACTTGCGGTGCTCGGTGAGGTGGCGCTGGTGGGCCAGGCGCTCGAGGGCCACGCTGGTCATGATCGCCAGCTGGGTCGCCGACACGCGCGCCTCGGCGGAGATGACGGGCGGCTTCTTCGACAGCGCGAACATCACGCCCAACCGCTCACCACCGGAATCGAGCGGCACGGCGAACACGTGGTGGTAGCCCCAGGCGGTGAACTGGCGCTCGAAGGGCTCGCCGCGCGGGTCGAGCACCTTGTCGAGCTCGACCAGCTCGCGGGCGAAGAGCTGGCCGAGCAGGCCGGCTTCGACGTTGCCGACGCCCCACGTGAGATCGCGCGCCGGGACGCGCAGGGTCCAGCCGACCGGCTCGCGCACCAGCAGCGCCGCGTCGTCGACCCGCAGCATGGTGGCCATCGCCGACGCGCCCAGCCGCTCGACCTCGCGCTCGTCGTGCGCGTGGAGGAGCCAGGTGACGAGCTCCGAGAGGTCGAGGGCGCGCGAGGCGACGGCCAGCGTCTCGTGGAGCCGCTCGTCGAGGTGCTCGCGCTCGAAGCGTTGCCCGAGGCCGCTGGCGACCAGGGCGAGGAGGGTCTCGGTTTCCTGGGTGGCGGCGGGCGCCGTTGTGGCGACCAGCCAGCCGCGCCCTTGCCCGCTCCACCGCAATTCGTGCGCCCAGCGGGTCGCGTCTGACCGCGGCGGGTCGAACGGCACCGTTGGCACGGGCACGAACTCGACGTCGGGGAGCCCGAGAACCGAGCGGATCCGTTCGAGCGCGCGCGGCCAGTCCTCGGCCGTCGCCAACCACTGCGTCAGCTCCGCGACGTCGCTCGCCGTCACGATGCAGTCCCTCGCAAGGAGCAGGCCACCCAGCCGCTCGAGTATCTCAGGCTTCGGGGCCCGGCGGCCATGGCACGAGCCGCGACACGCGGGACTGGTGTTGCGCGAAGCCGGGGCGGCGGGCGAGCGACCGGCGCTCGGCCATGGGGATCGATGCGCCGTTGAAGAGACCGATCATCGCGAGCACCCCAACGATCGACCACGCGGGGGCGCCCGCGGCCACGCCGAACAGCCACGCGCCGGCCCAGAACGAGAGCTCGCCGAAGTAGTTGGGGTGGCGTGACCAGCGCCAGAGGCCGACGTTGCAGATGCGGCCCGGCGAGCTCGCGCGGAAGGCGCGCAGCTGCTCGTCGGCGACGGTCTCGATGACGATCGCGCCGGCGGTGATGGCCGCGGCTACGGCGTCGAGCCACGAGAGCGGCGCGGGCGTGGTGACGAGCGCCGAGTAGAGCGGCACGAGGCCGAGCAGCACCAGCACGGTGGGGAAGAAGTGCAGCCCGAAGAAGCTCGCCAGCCAGTAGGCGCGCCCGGTCTTCTCGCGCAGGTCGACGTAGCGCCAGTCTTCGTGGGCCAGCGCCGGCCAGCCGCGGGCCCAGTTGAACGTCAGGCGCAGGCCCCACGCGGCCACCAGCCCCAGCACCAGCAGCTGTCGCGCGCTCGGCCCGTCGGGGAGCCGCCCGGGGCCGAAGACCCACCACGCGGCGATGGAGATGGGCGCGACCGACCAGTACGCGTCGTAGAAGCTCGAGTTGTTGAACGCGCGCGAGAAGACGAACACCGTCACCGTGGCGGCGACGTCGGCGGCGGCGGCGACCAGCAGCGCGTCGCGGCCCTCGAGCGCGCCGATCACGGCCGAGCCGACGAGGTGGGCGATCACGTAGGCGAAGCCGACGAGGGCGAAGGCGATGGTGCGGCTCTGCGTCACGCGTCGAGGTGTGGCACAGGCGGCGGTGGCTTGTCGTCGAAAAGCCGTGCTACCAGAGGCGGCGATGTCGGCCGAAGCGATGCCCCCGTGGCTGCTCATCTCGGTGCTGTTCAGCTCCTTCCCGATGGAGGAGTCGCTGGCGCTCGCGCTGCACCAGGTGGCGCTCGACCTCTACCGGCGCGGAGACGGCGCGGGGGAGATCGATCACGGGCTGGCGCACGGCCGGGTGACCAACTCGCGGCAGGACGCGGCGGTGGGCACCATCACCGGGCCGGTGTTCGAGGCGGAGCTGGAGACGGAGCGCGGCAAGGGGCAGGTGCGCTTCATTCTCACGCGGCAGGGGCTCGACCTGATGGCCGCGGGGGCCGGTCCGTCGCCGCGGGCGCTGCCGAACTGAATCTTCGGCGCTCGCGCGCGGCTCGCAGTAAATCCACGCCATGAAACTCAACGTCCTGTTGCTCGAGGGAATCCACGCCGTCGCCGAGCAGGCGCTGGTCGCCGCCGGTCACCAGGTGCGCCGTGTCGCGGGCGCGCTGAAGGAAGACGAGCTCATCGCGCAGCTCGACGGCGTGCAGCTGCTGGGCATTCGCTCGAAGACCAACGTGACGAAGAAGGTGCTCGAGTCGTCGGCGGCGAAGGGCCTCCTGTCGATCGGCGCGTTCTGCATCGGCACCAACCAGATCGCGCTCGACGAGGCGATGAAGCGCGGCGTGGCGGTGTTCAACGCGCCGTTCTCGAACACCCGCAGCGTGGCCGAGCTGGTGATCGCCGAGATCGTCACGCTCAGCCGCGAGCTGGGCGACCGCAACATGGAGATGCACGCCGGCGGGTGGAAGAAGTCGGCCGCGGGTTCGCGCGAGGTGCGCGGCAAGACGCTCGGCGTGGTGGGCTACGGCCACATCGGCACGCAGGTCGGCATTCTCGCCGAGTTCTTCGGCATGAAGGTCGTGTTCTACGACGTCGCCGCGAAGCTGCCGCTGGGCAACACCACGGTGGCGCCGCACCTCGACACGCTGCTGGCGCAGTCTGACTTCGTGACGCTGCACGTGCCCGAGACGCCGCAGACGAAGATGATGATCGGCGCGCGCGAGCTGGCGCTGATGAAGAAGGGCGCGTGTCTCATCAACAACGCGCGCGGCACGGTGGTCGATCTGGACGCGCTGGCCGACGCCATCAAGCGCGGGCACCTCCACGGCGCGGCGGTCGACGTGTACCCCGACGAGCCCGAGGCGAGCGACACCAAGGGCTTCAAGACGCCGCTCCAGGGGCTGCACAACGTGGTGCTCACGCCGCACATCGGCGGCTCGACGCTCGAGGCGCAGGAGAACATCGGCCGCGAGGTGGCGGGCGCGCTGATTCGCTACACCGCGACCGGCTCGACGGGCGGCTCGGTGAACTTCCCGATCTGCGAGCTCGGCTCGACTCCGGGGACCTGGCGGCTGACGCACGTGCACCAGAACGTGCCGGGCGTGCTGCGCGACGTGAACCGCGTCATCGGCGACGCGAACGCCAACATCCACGCGCAGCTGCTCTCGACGAACTCCGACATCGGTTACTTGCTGATGGATCTCGACTCGCCGGTCACCGAGCAGGTGGTCGAGGGGCTGCGGCGGTTGCCGCACACCATCGTCGCGCGGTCGGTCATCGGGGCGTGACCCCTCGCTCTTCGGCGTACTGGGCAGAGAAAATGCTCTGGGAGACCAACTTCTCTACCCAGGTCGACCGTGCGTGAATTTCGCTCGGAGTCGAGGGGCTCGGAGGCGGTGGGCGTGCTCGTCGTCTGACGCCGTGCCGAACAGCGGGCGTGCCTCTCGCTCCGCTCCGTGACTCGTTCACTCACGCTTCCGGGCACTGGGCAGAGAAAATGCTCTGGGAGAACAACTTCTCTACCCAGTGGTCGACCATCTCTCGTGCAGGAGCGTTGGCGCTAGAGCGAGAGGCTGACGCCGGCTGCTTCTTTCACGCACTCGGCGACCCACGCGCTCAGCTCGAGGCCCTTGCCCTTGTCGTCGAGCCAGCGCCCGTCGGCGCCGCGCGAGAAGTGCACGCCCACGCCCTTGCCCGCGACCCAGATCTGCGAGACCGCGCGCTGCGTGTTGACGATCACCTTGGTGCCCGACTTCGGCGCGGTGAGCGTGACCATGTCGCCGGTCGAGTCACACTCGAGGAGATCGGGATCAGCGGCGTCGGCGGCGGCGACGAGCTTCTTGAAGAAGGCCGAGACGGCCGCCTGGTAGCCCGCGTCGGCGCTCATGCCGGCTCGCGCGTCTCGAGCGCACCGCCCTCGACGATGGGCTGCCCGGGCGCGGCGTAGAAGAGCAGCTTGCCCGCAGCGAGGTTGTCGTCGGGGCGCTCGATGCCGATGACCGTGCCGGGCGTCACCTGCTTCGGGAACGAGCCGAGCCCCAGGAAGTGCGCGGCCGTGGAGCCCATCGACGGCTGGTGGCCGACGAGCACGATGGTCTCGCCGAGCCGGTCCTTCAGCAGCGCTTCGATGGCGCCCACCGGCCCGTCGGGGAAGAGCGTGCGGTTGGTCTTGAGCAGCCCCTCGTAGCCGAGCGCCTGGGCGAGCAGCGTCGCGGTCTGCACCGCGCGCACCAGCGGGCTCATGAAGATCATGTTCGGCGTGCCGATGCGCGGGGCGAGCGGCGCGAAGTGGCCGGGCAGGGCGAGCCGGGCGCGCGTGGTGAGGGCTCGCGCTTCGTCTTCGAGGCCTTCGGGAATCTCGGCGTCTGCGTCGCCGTGTCGAACCAGGATGACCTTCATGGACGTGGGCGGAGACTGACACGGCTTTCCTTGTGTGTGCCAGCCGATTTCCCGAGCATGCGGTGGTGCGCCTGCGCCCACTCGCTCTCGGCTCGATCGCCCTTGCGTTCGCGGCGTGTCCGCGCCCTGCGGACGGCACGGCGGTGGTGGACGCGGCGGTGGCGGTCGAGGTGCGCGACGCCGGCCCGCTGGTGACCGAGGCGCGGCTCGAGGCGTGGCTGCGCTACCAGGCGGCGCTCTCGCAGGTGCCGACCGACGGCGGCTTCAAGCTGCGCGCGAAGAGAGAGCTCGAGCTGCTCGCCGACGCGGGGCTCAGCGCCGAGCAGGTCGACGCGCTCGAGGCCGTGGTGGCGGCGGTGGTGACCGAGCGCAGCGTGGCGCGGCTGCAGGGCGCCGACGCGCTGGCGCAGTTCAAGGCGGGGCTGCAGCAGCTCGGCCCCGAGCAGCGCGCGAAGGCCGAGGCCGCGCTGGAGAAGGTGCCGACCAAGGCCGTGCCCAACCCGCTGGCGGGCGTCGAGGCGGAGTACGGCCCCGAAGCGGTCCGGGTGGTGTTGACCCGCGAAGCAGAAGTGACCAAGACGTGGGACGCGCTGCTCGAAGCGCGAGGAGAGAAAAAATGAACGCTCGCACCAACTGGTTCGACTCCGAAGTGGCCTTCACGAAGCTGATGGCGCGGCAGCTCGGCGCGGCGTTCGAGAAGGGCAAGCCGCGGTTGCAGCGCATGGGCGACCAGGCGGCCAACGAGGGCGCGCGCTGGGCGATGGAAGCCGACCGCAACGGCCCGAAGCTGGTGACGCACGATCGCAGCGGCGAGCGCATCGACGAGATCGACTACCACCACAGCTACCGGGCCCTGCAGCAGATGGGCTACGGCGGCGGCATCGTCGCGGCGACGTTCGACCCGGCACTGGCGCCCGAGCGTGGTGAGGCTCCGAAGGCGCTGACGTTCGGCCTGGGCTACCTCTTCGCGCAGGCCGAAGCCGGGCTCTTCTGCCCGATCTGCATGACCGACGGCGCGGCGACGCTGCTCAAGAAGTTCGCCACGCCCGCGCTGCAGCAGAAGTTCATTCCGCGCCTCGGCACCACCGACCTGAGCCGCCTCTACACGGGCGCGATGTTCCTCACCGAGAAGCAGGGCGGGTCCGACGTCGGGCAGATCTCGACGGTGGCGAAGGGCGGCAAGGGCGAGCCCGGCGAGGCGGTGAAGCTCTACGGCGACAAGTGGTTCTGCTCGAACGTCGACGCCGACGTGATCATGATCCTCGCGCGGCCGGAAGGGGCGCCTCCCGGCACGAAGGGCCTCGGGCTCTACGTGCTGCCGCGCCACGGCGAAGACGGCAAGCGCAACGGGTACCGCGTCAACCGCATCAAGGAAAAGCTCGGCGAGCGCAGCTTCCCCTCGGGTGAGGTGACGCTCGACGGCGCGACGGCGTACCTGCTCGGCGGGCCGGGCCAGGGCTTCCACCAGATGGCCGAGATGCTGAACGTCTCGCGCCTCTACAACGCCATCGCGTCGATCGGCGTGATGCGGCGCTCGGTGGTCGAGGCCATCGCATGGGCGGAAGAGCGGGTGGCGTTCGGCAAGAAGGTCATCAACCACGCGCTGATGTCCGAGACGTTGATGGACATGGCCAGCGAGCAGCGCCTGGCGATGAACTGGGCCTTCCGCGGCGTGCAGTTGATGGATCGCGTCGACGCGGGCAAGGCGAGCGAGGAAGAGCGGCGTGCGCTGCGCATGATCACCCCGTTGCTCAAGTACGTGCTCGGCAAGTGGGCGGTCAGCGTCGCGTCGGAAGGCGTCGAGGCGCTGGGCGGCAACGGCTACATCGAAGACTGGCCGATGGCGCGCGTGCTGCGAGACGCGCAGGTGCTGCCCATCTGGGAAGGCACGACCAACATCCTGGTGCTCGACACCTTCCGCGCGCTCAAGAAGGAAAGCGGGCACGAGGCGATGTTCGCGGAGATCGCGCGCGGGCTCGGCGACGCCCCGTCAGACCTCCAGGGCGAGCTGGGCCGCTCGTTCGACGAGCTGAAGGCGGCGTTGGGCGAGCTGATGAACGACCCGCGCGGCGAGCACGCCTGGCGCGACTGGACCGACCGCGCGTCGCTGTTGTGGAACGTGGTCACCAGCTTCAACAAGTCGCTGGGGTACGGCTCGACCTCCGACGTTCGGGCGGCGCGCCGGGTGCTGCAGAAGTACGCGCGCACTTCGCTCTTGCGGAAAGATCGCGCCACGGCGGACGACGTGCGGGCCATCGCCTTCGGGGCCTGAAGCAGCGCGTTTCACATCTGCAATGCAGGGGCGAAACTGAAAGCCCTCGCGCGCGTCGTGTCGCGCACTTGGGGTCGGCACCGAAAGTGCTGAGTGCCCGGTGTGGGAATGGCTCAATCAACGGCGACCATGGTGAGTGAGCGGGCACCCCTGCGGGTGGTGGCCGCCATGATGGAGGCCGGCCAGTACGACGCGGTGGTGGTCTTCAGCGACGACGAGGAAGTGCTCGGCGTGCTGTTGCGTGACGCGGTGATGCGCCTGTCGCCCAGGCTGCCCGAGGCGCCGGTGCGGTTGCTGCCGTTGCAGCGCACGCGCGCGTTGGGGCCCGACCTCTCGCACGCCGATGCCGAGGCGCTCATCGAGGGCGGTGAGATCGACGCGGTGCTCGTCGAGCAGCTCGGTGCGCAGCGGTGGTCCGTGCTGCTGCGCGCCTGAGCGAATCCAACTCGAACTCGAACTCGAACTCGAACTCGAACTCGAACTCGAACTCGAACTCCCTCTCCTCCGAGGAGGAGAGGGTCGGGGTGAGGAGAGAACCTCACCACCTCTGAGAGCCCCAGGGGACGCGTGGTGTGACGGGCTTCGTCACTGCTCGACTCGCGCAGCCCCTCGACCACGAGCGAAATTCACGCACGGTCGGGCCGACGCCGGTGCGGAAAATGGGCTGTGGCAGCGTTATCCGCACCGCCGTCAATCACGAAGCGTGAGTGAACGAGCCACCGCGCGAAGCGAGGTCACTCCCACCACCTCGAGGCGCTCGTCGTCAGCTGGCGTAGAACTTCGCTTCGTTCGCCAGCGCCACGAGATCGGCCCGGCCCGGCGCACACGGCGGCAGTTCCTTCGCAATGCCTGCCCAGCACGTCTTCGCGAGCTGATCGGTCGCGCCCTGGTCGATCGCGCACATGTAATAGAACGCCGCGTTCTCGTGCTCGCCCTGCTGCACGAACTGGTCGCCGATCGCCATCAGTTGCTCGGGCGTGTAGCCGGTGAGCTGGCTTTGGTACGCGTCCCACGGCTGGCCCATCATCAGCTGGCTCAGGTCAGCGAGCACCTGCGCGGCGGGGCGCGCGGCCGGTGCGGGGGCGGGCGTGGGCGCAGGCGCCGGCGCGGGCGTGGGCGTGGGCACGGTGTTGGTGGTGTTGACCTGCCCCTGCGCGTTGAAGATGGGGTCGTTGTCGTTGCGGAACTTCACCTGCGCGCCGTCGTAGCCGGTACCAGTCGCGGTCCACGACGGGAGTTCCTGCCGCAGCACGTTGCCGTAGAGCGTCGCCCAGAGCTCGGTGCCGACCGCCTGCTGCCCATTCACGGTGGGGCCGAAGTGGTAGCCCTTCAGGTTCTTCGGGCCCGCGTCGAACCACGTCGGGTCGGTGAGGTACTGCGTGCCGTCGTCGAGCGTGGTCTCGAGGAACGCGTGGTAGCCGCGCAGGTTGCCCTGGCGATCGTTCGCCGCCGCGGTGACGGGGCGCGAGGTGATGCCCGCTTCCTGGCAGCACAGCTGCATCAAGATGGCCTGGTGGCGGCACACGCCGCGGCCCGCGTCGATGAGATCGCCGAGCTTCATCGGGTCCCAGTCGCTGTGGGAATTCATCAGCGCCATCGCCTTCTTGCTGTTCTCGTCGGTCGTGTTCGCGTCTTCGTCGGGGTAGCTCAGCGTCGCGTTGCAGAGCACCGTGAGGTCGACCAGCGCCTGCTTCTCGCCGGCGGCCTTCTCCTCGGGCGTGCCGTCGGCGGGAATGTCCTTGGTGGCGATGGCCTTGGCCTGCTCGAGGAACTTCTTCAGCGACGGGTCGTCATCGACGTTGATCTTCACGTCGAAGTACGTCGCGCCGTGCAGATCGAACACCGCCGGCGCGTTGTCGCCGCGGATCTGATCTTCAGTGCGCTTGACGGTGACCTTGGTGCCATCGGGCCGCGTGACCTCGACGTCCCACGTGTGGTCGCCGTTGTTCTTGAGCAGCACGCCCTTCTCGTTGCGCGTGGGTGACAGCGCGCGGCCGAGCGGAGAGCCGTCTTCGCCCTTCTCGGTGCCGGCGAAGACCTCCTTCATGACGCCGTTGCCCTGCGCGACGACCTGGTCGGCCGCGTCTTTCTTCTGCGCGTCGATCGGCGTGTCCATCACCACGTCGATGGTGCGGCCCACGCCGTAGTCAGGCGCGAGCGTGGGATCGATGAGGAAGCGCACCTCGGGCACGCGCACCGCGATGTGCTTGCCGGGCGCGAGATCGGCCGCCATGAAGATCTCACCCGAGGCCTTCGGCGCCTCGACCGGTTTGCCGCCGACGCTCTCGAACTTCTTCGTCGCGCCGTCGCGCGTCTTCACCAGGTAGTAGACCTGATCGGCCTTGCCCTTCGACGCGGTGCCGACCAGCGCCACCGTCGCGCCGGGGAACTTCGCGCGCAGCTGCTCGTACATCGAGCCCTTGCCGGTCGCGGTGTCGGCCTCGGCCATGAACTTGGTCGCGACGTCGGTGACGTGTGCGCGCAGCCCATCGGTGTCGAGGAGGAACGTGCGGCCGTAGCTGCCGATGACGTTCATCACCTGGTCGCTGATGCGCTTGCCCGCGGCGTCAGCCGGCGTGAGCGCGGCGTTGGTCGAGACGTGCACCGTCGCGGTGTGGCCGTGGAGCGCCGGACCCTTCCGCGGCGAGCTGGCAGCCTCGAAGGAGTGCGTCGCGGCGGTCTTGGTCGGAGCGACCGACTTCACCACGGCGGGCGGGCGGGGCAGCGACTTGAGGAGGGCAGGCGGGCGAGCGGTCGTCGACGGCGGAGTGCGAATGGGCAAGATGCCTCACAGCGAAGGAGAGGCCCGAGACTGTATTCGCCTCAGTCGTCGACCTCGACCGTCACCGAGGCGCTGCTCTGGCCCGACTGCGCGAGGCGCGCGCGAATGACGTGCTTGCCGGGCGAGAGGTGCCAGCGCAGTTCATGGGGGAAGCCGACGCGCGCGACCGGCGTGTCGTCGACGAGCCACACGACTTCTTCACTCGCCGGGCTGACGCGCGCCGAGAAGCGCACCGTCGAGAGCTCGGGCGGCGTGTCGGGATCGTAGAGGTAGCGGCTCTTGCTGCGCGGCTCGCGAATGGCGATGGCGGGCGCGCCGGTGTCGTCGGCCGCCGGGCAGAGCGGCGAGAACGAGGTCGGCGCGGTCTGGAGGCGCTGCTTGCGAGCCCACGAGTCGTAGGTGTCGGGCAGCGCGAGCATCGGTTGGCGGCGCACGAGCGCCTCCGGGCAGCCGGGGCCGGCGCGGAGGCCGTTGCGCACGTCGATCGCCACCTCGACGTGGAACGGACACGCGTCGTGCGGCTCGGTGCCGGGAATGAAGAACTCCGTCTTCAGGTGCGTGCAGCCCGGGCCGGGCAGACCACCCGAGAGCGCGCAGACCTCCTTCTTCACCAGCGAGGCGGGCAGGGGGCGCTCCATCATCGGCGGCAGCCACGCGAGGCGGCGCTCGCTGACCTCGTCGAGAATGCGGTGCGCGGCGGGCGCGGCGGCGGTGGCTCCGGAGGCGAGGTTCATGCGGCGCCAGTCGTGGTTGCCCAGCCAGCTCACCACCAGCACGCGGTCGTCGAACGCCACGGCCCACGCGTCGCGGTAGCCCTGGCTGGTGCCGGTCTTCACGCTGACGGCGTGGTCGAAGTCGAGCGCGCTGCCGACGGGGAAGCCGGGCCGCCGCGCGCCGGGGTCCGCGAGGATGTGGGCGATCAGCGCCGCCGCGTCGCTCGAGAGCACGCGCTGGCCGTCGACCTTCGGCGCGTCGAGCATGGTGCGCAGGGGCAGGGTGACGCCCTGGTGCGCGAGCGCGGTGTAGAGCGTGGCGAGCTCGCTGGGCGTGACGGGCAGGGCGCCGATGGCGAGCGCGAGCCCGTAGGCCTCGGGCGTGTAGCGCACGCCGCTGACGCCGCCGCGCTCGAAGCGCTGCAGCATCTCCTCGACGCCGACTTCAGACAGCACGCGCAGCGCGGGGATGTTGCGGGAGTTGCCGAGCGCCTCGCGCAGCAGCATCGGCCCGAGGAAGGTGTGGGTGATGTTCTCGGGCGCCCAGGTGTTGCCGCCGGGGAGATCGAACTCCACCGCGGTGTCGGCGAGCACGGTGGCGGCGGTGTGGCTGCCGCGCTCGAGCGCCAGCCCGTAGATGAAGGGCTTGAGCGCCGAGCCCGGTGAGCGGCGGGTGTTGGTGAAGTCGATCGCGCCGTGGGCGTCCTGGTCGAAGTAGTCGGCAGACCCGACCTGCGCGAGCACGTCGCCGCTGGTGAGATCGATGACCAGGCCCGCGGTGTTGGTCGCGCCCAGCCCGCGCACGCGGCTCAGGTTGTCGTTGAGGGCCTTCGCGGCGAAGCGCTGCACGTCGAGGTCGAGCGTGGTGCGGTGAATGATGTCGGGGCTGCCGCGCACTTCGCGCGCCGCGGCGAGCAGGAAGTGCATCGAGTCGGGGCGGCGCGACGGGCGCGGCACGACGTGCAGATCGGAGTTGAGCGCGATGCGGAGATCTTCGTCGTCGATGACTCCGCGCTGGTGGAGCTGCTTCAAGATGCGGCGCGCGCGGGTGAGCGCCGCGGCGTGGCCCTTCTCGGTCCACGGGCCCATGCGGCCGGGCTGCTGCGGCAGCGCCGCGAGGTACGCCGCCTGGAGCCAGCTCAGGTCTTCGATCGGCTTGTCGAAGTAGAGGCGTGCCGCGCGCACCACGCCGTGGCAGCGGTTTCCGTACGGGGCGATGGTGAGGTACTGGCGCAGCACCGCGTCGCGCCCGTTCTCGTGCACCAGCCAGAGCGCTTCGGCGGCTTCGCGGATCTTCGACCAGAGCGTGCGGGGCTTGGGGTGCTGCAGCCGCGAGAGCTGCATGGGGATGGTGGATGCCCCGGAGATGACCTTGCGGTTGCGGAGGTTCTGCCAGGCGGCGCGGAGGACCGAGGGGAGGTGGACGCCGGGGTGATCGTTGAAGTTGCGGTCTTCGGTCTCGAGGGTGGTGATGACGACCTTGTCGGGGAGGGTGTCGGGGACCGGCCAGAAGCCCCAGGCCTCGTTGCTGCCGGGGACTTCGCCGAGGAAGCGGCCGGTGCGGTCGAGGAGGAGGTGGGAGGGTTGGCGGTGGTGGAGGGTGCCGTCGAGGGAGTGGAAGAAGAGGGCGGCCCCGACCGAGGCGACCACCAGCGTCGCGAGCGCAATGCGGCGCTTGCGGCTTCGCGGTTTCCCCTCACCCCGACCCTCTCCCCCTCTTGGGGAGAGGG
Source organism: Myxococcaceae bacterium (assembly GCA_046351675.1). Taxonomy (GTDB): domain Bacteria; phylum Myxococcota; class Myxococcia; order Myxococcales; family Myxococcaceae; genus Archangium_A. The sequence goes on along the minus strand of JAXLYB010000001.1, from coordinate 431,401 downwards.
AGTCTTTGGAGTCTTTGGAGTCTTTGGCTCCCTTCGCGATCATGTCGGGGTCACTTCTCGTGGCCGCCCGTGACGACGATCTTCATGCCCGCGCCGCGGCCGCGCACTTCTTCGCGGTACATCATCTCGGCGTACGGCGGCGGGTGGACGAACTTGCCCTCGCTGCTGGCGCGCACCCGGAAGTGGAAGGTGTGCGTGCCGCGCGGCAGCTCGGTGAAGTAGTAGCGCACCTCGTTGTCGAGCCGCTGCACGTACGTCGGCGTGATCGAATCGGGCTGCGAGGGCTTGGCGTCGCTGCTCGCGGTCTCGAGGTTCGGGTTGAGCGGCTCGAGGCCGGCGGCGATGGGCACCACCAGGGCGACGTGGTTGCGCGGCTCGTCGGTCACCAGCTGCGCGTTGATCTCGAGGATCTCACCGAGCGGCACCGCGAGCGTCGCGCCGGCCTTGTCGTCGTGGAAGGTGTCGGCCGACCCGTCGGAATGAATCCACGTCAGGCTGCGCGAGACGATGAAGCCGTCCTTCTTCGACTCGACCGACCAGCCCGGGCTCGCCGGCAGGTAGCGCTGCTGCACGCGCGCCGTCACCGGGCCACCCGTCACCGTCACCACCGCAGGCACGTCGGCGTCGAGCGTGCGGCGACCGGCGCGCTTCTCGTTCTCGAGCACCACGGTGTCGACGCCGGTGATGCTGATGGTCGTCTTCGCCTGCGGGCTGGTGTTCTTCTCGAGGTACACGCCCAGCGCAGCGAGCGCGCGACGGTTGGCGTGCGTGCTGCCGAAGCCCCACGTCGGGTTGCTGCGCGAGAGCAGCGCGTCACGAATGAGCGGGTGCTTGCTGTTGCCCGGGTCGGTCTTGAGCAGCGCTTCCCACACCGCCGCCGTCGTCGCCGCCGAGGAGCCCAGGTACAGGCCGTTCCACGAGGTGCGATCGCCACGGATGCCGTCGAACACCTGGTTGCCCTTCACCAGCTTGAAGACCGTCGAGTCCCACAGCTCGCCCTTGAGCGCGGTGAGGTTGGTCTGGAAGGTGTTGGGCCGCAGCGCCATCGCGCTGGTGAGATCGGCGAGCGCCACCGCGTCCATCGACTTGCGCTTGTTGAAGAGCTCCACGAGGTAGTTCTCGTCGAGCTCGCCCATGGTGCCGAGCGCGCGCAGGGCGGCGGTCTGCTGGTTGTACCGGTAGTCGGCCCACAGCCCGTTGAAGTCGGTGCGCAGCACGCGCTTCAGGCCGTCGACCGAGCGGCGCATGACGTTCTCGTCGACCGCGAGGCCGGCCTTCTTGGCCGCGACCATGAACTCCAGGCCCTGCGCGGTGAGCGCGACGTCGCCACGGCCGCCGGGCCAGTACGAGAAGAAGCCCTGCTCGTCCTGGTGCTGCTTCAGCTCGTCGAGGATGCGGCGCGTGTTGGCCTGGATCTGCGGCGTGAAGCGCGTGTCGAGCTCGAGCTTCTTCAGGAAGCCGCCCATCGCGAGATCGGGCGAGACCTGGCTCATGCGCTGCTCGAGGCAACCGTGCGGGTACGCCGAGAGGTACTCGAGGCCGCTGGCGAACTCGAGCAAGCCGGGCTGGTTGGTGAAGATGAGCGTCTGGCTGCCGGTGCCGGCGCGCGGCGCTTCGGGGAACTCGGGCGCGTTCACCTTGCCGGGTTGGAAGGTGGTGAACAGCGCGCGCTTCTCGAGCGTGCGATCGGGCAACAGCGGCAGCTTCACCTCGAACGCGTCGCCCGCCTTGTCTGAGAGCCGCGTGACGTCGACGCGCACCGTGACCGACTGATCCTTCGACAGCGGCACGCTCTTCACGGTCGCCGCGGTGAGCACCGAGATGGCCTTGTTGGCCTTGAGGTCGATCTTCTCCTGGCTGCTCTTCGCGTCGACCGGGCCGGTGATCTTCACGTCGACCACGCCCGGACCCTCGGCGCCTTCCACCAGGCGCGCCACGGCGCCCGGCCAGAAGGTGTCACCCATGCGCACGAAGCGCGGCAGCTGCGGCTGCACCAGCACCGGCAGGCGCACCTTGATCGAGTCCTGCTTGAAGCCGAACCGCATGCCGCCCGACACGGCGACGGCGCGCACGCGGAAGGTGGTGAGGTCGTCTGACAGCTGCACCGGCACCACCAGCTTGCCGCTCGGAGGCACGGTGAGCGTCGCCGCGTAATAGGGCACGGTCTTGAAGTCCTTGCGGACCATCTTCTTGCTGCCGGTGTTCTCTTCGTCGCTGCCGTCACCGCCGGGCTCCTCTTCGAGCTCGCTGACGCGGCCGACGACGAGGTTGCGGCTGTCGCGGATGCTGACCGCGCGCTGGTTGCGCTTGATGAGCTCGGTGAGCGGATCGAGCGAGCCTTCCTTCGCGAGCGAGAGCACCGCCTCGTCGACGAGCCACAGCGTCACCTCGCCGCCGATCGGCTTCTTCTGATCGTCGGTGAGGGTGATGACGAAGTCGTGCTTGGTGCCGGGGCGCGCCATCTCGGGGTGCGCCACGTTCACCACCACGGTGTTCTTCACCGCGGTCACCTGGAGATCGATCGAGCTCGCGACCGTCGCCGGCTTGTAGCGCGCGTCGTCGGCCTTCCCCTCACCCAGGCGCCCGCGCATCAGCACCACGTGCATCGGCAGGTTGGGCACGAAGCGATCCGTGATCGGCACGTCGATGACCGCCTTCGAGCCGCCGATGTCCTTCCAGAGGTAGCGGTTGCCGGTGGCCTCTTCGATGACGACCAGCGCGCGCGCCGTGACGAACGGGCTCTGCACCAGCACGTGCGCGACGTCGCCGGGCGAGTATTCCTTCTTGTCGGGCTTCAGCTCGAACACGCCGTCGCGCGACTTCTGCCAGCTCTGCGGAGTGGAGCCGCCGATGTACAGGTCTGCCGACAGCGTCTGCACGCGGCCCAGCTTGTCGCGCGCGAAGAGCTCGACGACGTACACGCCCGACTCGGTGATGGGGAACGCGTTGCTGACGGCCTCGGTGCCGCTGGTGAGGATCTTCTCGGCGACCTGGATGTCTTCCTGCTCGGTCTGGTACTTCGCCTGGCCCGTCGCGAAGCTCGTCTCGCGCAACGTCGAGTGCCACACGCGGCGGAACACGCGCACGCGCACGTCCTGGCCCTTCATCGGCTTGTCATCGACGCCGACCGCGACGACCTCCGGCTTCAGCTCGGTGGCCTTCTCGAGGTAGCGGGGAATTTTGAGGCCCAGCACGAACGAGGGCAGCGCCTTCACCTCGGTGGTGGTGGTGACCGGCTGCTCGTCGGGGCCGGTGACGGTGGCCTCGAAGCGGTAGATGCGCGGGCTGCCGTCGAGATCGAGCTGCGGGTTCATCGTGATTTCGGCGGCGCCGTTGTCGTCGAGCTCACCCTGCTGCGAGGTGACGCCCGGCGTGCTCTGCGAGCTGGGCCGGGCGAACTGCGTGGAGTTCGCGAAGAGGAAGCCCGGCATGCCCTTCGGGTACCAGTCCCACGGGCGCTGGGTGACGGTCCACGCGATGGGCTGGTTCGCGACGTTGCCGCCGGCGTAGTAGCGCGCGACGGCCTTCACCTTGAACGGGCCGTCGTTGCGCACGCGCAGCGAGCCGGTGAGCTGCACCTCGAACGTCGGAATCCGGTACGCCTCGATCTTGAAGCCGCGGCGGGCGAGGAACGACTCCGGGTTCCGGTCGTAGAGCGAGAGCTGGTAGTCGCCGGTGGGCACGTCGGCTTCCTTGAAGGTCGCCTCGAGGCCGCCGAGCACCGAGGTCTTCACGGTGACCGGGTACGCGGTGCCGTCGGGCCCGATGACCTGGATGCCGAAGCGCTTCAGATCGCTGGGCACGCGCAGTTCGCCGCTGACCTTGTTGCGCACGTACGCCTTGATGAACACCGGCTCGCCCGGGCGGTAGATGCCGCGCTCGGGGAAGATGAAGCCCAGCGTGGTGTCGTTGACCGGCGCCGGGATCTGCTTGGCGAGCAGCCACGAGAGCCACTGATCGCTCGACGACCAGTGGTTGTTGGCGAACACCGGCAAGCGCTCGCGCGGGTCGAGCACCAGCACGTCGTCACCCGAGGCGATCGACACGCGGGTGATGGAGTCCCACCCGAGCGGGGCGATCTCCACGCGGCCGTCCTGGTCGCAGCTGAGCGTCTTCTTCACGATCTGCCGCGGCGAGCCGGCGAGGCCCTCGAGGAGCACCGAGGCGCCGCGTGCGGGATCTCCGCCGTCGAGCGTGCGCACGTAGAGCACCGCGCGGCCCGTCTCTTCGACCGAGGTGACCGAGAGGTTGGTGATCTGCACGCGCATGTACGTGCGCTCGGAGCGGCCGGTGAGGCGACGCAGGCCGACGAGGTACGTGCCCGGGCGGTTCGCGCCGACCACGTCATCGAGCAGCGGCTTCAGATCGAGGCCGAAGGTGGTGGCGCCCGACTTGTCCTGCAGGGGGAGATCGACCAGGCGCGAGACGAGCGGGCTGCCGAGCAGGCGCACGTGGCGCGAGACCGAGCTCGCGTCGGCGTAGTCGGAAGGCGAGGCGGGAATGCTCGGCTCTTCACCGGGGAACGGCGGGTCGCTCTGCTCGTCGATGGTGACGGGCGATTCGGGCCACGGCCACAGACCGGTGTGCATCGGGTCGACGCGGTACACGCGCACGTCGGCGCGCGCTTCGCCGTAGCCCCGCAGCGGCAGCGTGCGCGGGCCCTTCGCCTCGAGCATCGCGGTGCCCTGGGTCCACGCGAGGAAGGGCGTCTTCCACCCGAGGTGGAAGTAGACGTCAGCGGCCTTCACGTCGCGCAGCGGGCGCTGCGCGTCGTCGCGAATCGGCGCGCTGGCGAGCGACAACTTGTAGAGCGTGTCGGGGACGAACTTGCCGACCAGCTGCACGCGCGAGCCATAGACCTGGAAGCGGAGGTCGGGCACCGACGGCTCGAGGCGCACCAGCTTGCGCAGCGCGGTGAGCGTGAGGTCCTGCACGGGCGCGGAGAAGAGCAGCTGCGGCATGTCACCGCGGTTGCCGCACCCGAGCGCGAGGTCCTTCGGGGTCGACGCGCCACCCACCAGCGGGAAGTTGGCGTTGCCGCAGCGCACCTCGGTCAGCGTGAACGGCGTGCGCGTCGCGGCGCGGCCCTGCCAGAGCGTGGTGCCCTCGTTGCCGAGCGCGAGGCTGACGTTGACGACCAGCTGCTTGCCCTCGGGCACGTCTTCTTCGAGCGTGACGGTCCACGTCGCGGGGTCACGGTGCGTGGCGCGGGGGAGCGGGGCGAGCGCGTAGTTGTTCACCTTGCGCGCGGGCGAGTCGCCGAGGCCGGGCAGATCGCGCACCTCGATCGACAGCATCTTCTTGAGCGACGCCACCGGGTACGCCTGCGGGAAGGTGAGCGTGATGACGCGGAACGGGCGCAGGCCCTCGGTGCCGGGCGTGGGCGACATCGCCGACGGCGCCGACATCATGGTGGTGAGCACCTTGCGGTTGCCCGAGGCGTCGACCTGGAAGCGCGCGAGTGCGGGCCACGGCTCCGCGGGGCGGAACTGCAGCGTCTTCTTGTCGACCCACACGTAGGCGCCAGGCCACTCGGGGGTGATCTTCAGGCGCTTGTTGCCGTCGTCGGCGTTGGCCTTGTCTCCGACCTGGTCGCTGCCGAAGTAGACGGTGATGGGGTCGAACCCGCGCAGGAACTGCTCGGGCAAGATGCCGCCGTTGCCCGGGCGCTGGCCCTGGTCGGCCGGCTTGTACTGAGCGAAGGCCGCCGAACCGACGAGCATCGCAAGCAGCGCGATCCTCCCTCTCCCTGCGAGAGCGGGGAGAGGGCCGGGGTGAGGGGCCAACGACGACAACGAATTGATGAAGCGGTTCACGGCGCAACCCCCACGCGATCGAAGAAGGTCTTCAAGTAGTCCTCAGGAATGTCGTTCTTCTCGCCGCTCAGCCCGAGCAACACCGGCTTGAACGCGAGCGGCGTCGCGCCGGGAGCAGGCGGGTTGCGCACGGTGAGCAGGAAGCGGCCCTTGTCGAGCGACAGGTACTGGTGGCACCCCTCGCCGAGCAGCTGGTACCCGTCGTTGTAGACGGCGCACTCGAGCAGCTCGCTCTTCGCCTGCACGCCGAGGCCGATCTTCCCCTTGTTGGCGGTGTCGAAGCGGAACAGCCGCACCTCGCCGGGCGCGAGCCAGTCTTCGTTGCCGATGCCTTCGGCCAGCTGCGTGACGGGCTCGGCGGTCCACCGCAGGGTGCCGGGCTGCACGCGGCCCGCGAACGGGCGCACCAGCAACCGGTACGTCCCCGGCGACAGCACGCGCACCAGCTCGCAGCCGGTGTCTTCGCCGCCGACGCTGAGCAGATCGTTGCCGCGGAAGAGGCCGCACACGCCGCTCTCCGACGCGACGCGCACCACGGCTTCCTTGTCGACGATGAGCGTGCGGTCGATGCGCCCGGCCTGCAGCGGCACCGCGACGGCGACGCCGAGGTTCGCTCCAGGCACGACGGGCAGCTCGATGCCCAGCCGCGCCCACTTGTCGCGACCGGGCGCGTGCACCATCGCGCGCACCGGCCCGATGCCGTGCTCGATCAACAACTCGGCGCCCGACTTGGCCGGCACCTTCGCCTTGCACGAGGCGATGCGCGTGCCATCGCTGAGCGCGACCGTGCAGCGCAGCGCGCCCTCGATGGTCGCCAGCCGTTCTGAATCATTGGGCGGCACCATCAGCCGCACCGTGCCCGGCGCGCGCGGCGAGTCTTCGTACAGCCCGGTGAAGGCCACGTTCTGCGCGCCGCCCTCGAGCAGCACCGTGGTGGCGTCGGCCTGGCCGTCGGTCGAGACGAGCACCAGGCTGCCGCCCTGGCCGGTGAGCACGCAACGGCGCAAATCTCCGGTCGGCGCGCAGAGATCGAGCGAGTTGCCGTTGTCGTCGAGCAGCACGCCCCACGCACCGCGGGGCAGCGTGAGCTCGAGCCGCGCGCGGGAATTCTTCGGCAGCGCGAAGCGGCCCACGTCCTTGAACGTGAGGCGCTTGCGGCCGGTGACGAGCGCCTCGGCCTTGTCGGGCAGCGAGATGGCGCGGCGGGTGACGTTGGTGTCGAGGTCTCCGTCGACCGGGGCCCAGAGGCGCATGGTGGCGTCGGGGCCGACCTTGCTCGCCGCGAAACACGCCGAGTCGCGCCGCTCGCGCACCGAGCCGCCGCCGTCGAACGCGCAGGAAGGAGCGGCGCGCTCACCGTGCTGCACGCGCGCCTCGACGAGGAAGAGCGCCTGCCCGCTGCCCTTGATGACCTGGATCATCGGCTGGCGGCCGAGCGGCATCGAGAACGGCTTGCCGTCGGCGGTGCCGAGCGTCTCGTCGAGCGAGAGCGGGGCGCTCTTGCCGCCGGCGATGGCGAAGATGGTGCTGCCGGCCTCGAGCGAGACCTCCGGGCCGCACGGGCGCAACAGGCCCACGTCGCCCGCCGCGATGCACGACACGCCGAGGCTGGTCTTGAAGCGGCCCGCGCGCGTCACCTTGATGGCGGCCGCGGCGTCGGCCGAGAGCGAGCCCGCCGAGCCCTGGCTGACCGGGCGCGCCTTGTACGCCGTGACCACCGCCGCGCTGCCGTCGGTCGTCCACGCGCGCACGCGGAACTTCTGCAGCATGGGGCGCACCAGCATCGTGCAGTCGGTGACGCGGCTCTTGCGGTGCACCACCGCGCCGTCAGGGCCCTCGAGCGCGCACGAGATGGGCGTCTTGCCCTGCGAGCGCACGGCCACTTCCATCACCGAGTCCTTCTCGCCGAGCGGCACCGCCCACGACGCGACCGCGCCGCCGAGGGTGAGCTTCTGCGCGTCGGCGAAGGCGCCCTTGTCTTCGACGGTGGGCAGGGCGACGGTGAGCTTCGTCTCGCCGGCCTGCTGGGTCTCGCTCTCGAGCACCAGCGTGTAGCGGCCCTTGCTGATGGGCTCGGCGAGCGCGCAGTTCCAGTCGGCGCCGTTCTCGCTGCCCTCGAGCACCAGCTTGTTGTTCTCGTTCAAGATGCGGCAGCGCACGTCGACCTCGCCCTCGGTGCGCAGGCGCAGCGTGCCGTCGCGCGGCACGAGGAGCGGCACGGTGGACGGCGCCGGCAGCGAGCGCGCCATGCCGGGGAGCATCGTCACGCTGCCGAGGTGCAGCTGGTACGTGACGCCGACGTCACCGCGCGAGTGCTCGGTGAGCAGCTTGTACTGGCCGGCGGGCAGGGTGACCTTCACGCCCGACGGAGGCGGCGGCGCAGCGCGGGCCTGGGCCACTTCGACGGGCGCGGTCTGCGGCGTCTCGGCGTCGCCACCCTCGGCGTAGTCGCCTTCTCCCTCGCCCTCGCTGTAGTCGCGCTCGGGAGGCGGCTGGTACTCGCCTTCGCCTTCACCGCCGCCACTCTCGGCCTCGTACGAATCACCGCCGGTGTCCGCGGGCTGCATGGGCGGGACGATCTCGACGGCCTTCGGCGCCTTGTCCTTCTCGAGCAGGAAGATGCGGCCCTGCATGCCGCCGGTGAGCACGATGTCGAGCTGCGTCTCGCCCTCGAGCGAGAAGAGGAACTCGTCCTTCCCGTCGGGGCCGAGCTCAGCGGTGTACCAATTGAAGAAGTCGACCTTGTGCGGCTTGTTGCCCTTGAGCGTCACGGCCTCGCGCACCTTCTGCAGCGTGGTGTGGCGCATCGACTCGACGGTCAGCGGCAGCTGCGTCCACAGCCAGGTGCCCGCGCGCAGCTCGCGCTCGCTGCTGCACGAGGTCGGCACGCGCTCGAGTGGCCACCCGTCGGGATCGTCGATGCGGCAGGCGAGCGTCGGCGTGCCCTGGCCCGCGGTACCGAGCGTGTAGCGGCCCTCGGCCTTCACCACGAGCTTCTGCTGCACGAGCTCGTTGGCGTCGACGCGGAAGAACTGCTCGCCCTCGCCGGTGATGCCGGGGAATTCCTTCGCGGGGCGGCGGGTGAGCGAGAGCGCGCCGCGGCCACGGCTCGAGCCGACGGTGGTGGCGCTGAAGAGATAGCGGCCCTTGTTGAGGTACGTCTGCACGAGGCAGTTGCGGCCGCGACCGCCCTGGCGATCGCTGGCGACCTGGTCGATGACCGGCGTGCGCAGGCGGCACTCGGTGCTCAAGAGGCCCTGCGTGGTGACGTTGTAGAGACCGGGCGCGTCGACGTCGAAGGCGACGGAGTTGGTCTGGCCGTTCTCGAAGTCGAACCACAGCGGCTGATCGGGCGAGATCTTCGGCAGCGGGACGATGTTCGGCTTGTACGAGACGGGCGAGCCGAACGCGGGCATCGCGCCCGGGTGGGTGAGCGTGAGGCTGATCGGCGCGTCGGAGTTGTTGCCGAGCACCAGCGTGTCGCCGCTCGCGTTGGCGGTGACGGTGCACGCGCCGGCGCTGGTGGTGACGGTGCCGCTCTTCACCGAGCACGCGAAGGGCGCCGAGCCGGTGGCGAGCACGACGAACGCCGACTTCGGCTTCACGGCCAGCTCGAGGGTCTGCTTGCCATCGAGCTGCAGGTGCATCGGCGCGTCGATGGTGAGCGGCGTGGGCAGCACGGTCAGGCCGCGCACGGTGACGTTGCCGAGGCGGTTGAGCACCAGGCGGTAGCTCGCCTCTTCGAGGAGCACCGAGCCGATGGTGCAGCCGCCCTTCGAGACGACGTTCTTCGCGCTGGTGTCGCCGTCGGGGGTGATCTTCAGCTGCTCGATGCCCGAGAGGCCGGCGGTGAGCTGCAGCTGGTACTGGCCCGGGTCGAGCGCGAGCAGCTCGTTGCAGTCTTTCTGCTCGGCCTTCGACTGGGTGAGGCGCTTCAGCGAGCTGCCCTCGAACTTGTAGACCTCGCACGCGGAGTGGCGGCCGCCGGTGGTCTGGATGCGCCAGCGCCGCGACGAGAGGCCGACCTTCTGGAACACGTTGCCGCCGCTCTTGACCTCGAACCAGATGACCGCGCCGCTGCCGTCGTAGTTGAAGTCGCGCTCGAGCTTCTCGCCGTCGCTGATGGCGATCATCGAGCGGCCGGCGATGGCGGCGACGTCTCCGTTGGTCTTGAGCTGTTCGAGCTGGCAGCCGAGCGGCGCGGCGTCGAGATCGGGCGCGAGATCGGTGACGCCGACGAAGTGCTGGCCGCGGGTCGCGCGGAAGTTGAGCTGGGTGGTGGTCGGGCCGTAGTAGCCGCCGTAGCCGGTGCTCAGCGTGTCGCTGCGGTACGGCGCCCACTCGATGAGGCCGCGGGTGCCGGGCGCGCCGCGCACCATCAACACCGACATCACGTTGCGGCCGTCGTGGGCGAGCGTGCATTCCGAGACGAGCGCGTTCTTCTCGACGCGGCACGCGCTGCTCGGGGATCGCACGCCACCGCGGTACGCCTGCAGCTCGATGGTCGAGGGCGGGGTGCTCTCGAGGCTCATCATCGCGGCCGCGTACTCGGAAGGGATCTGCACCGAGAACACGCCGGAGCTGGGCAGGTTGAACGGCACCGAGCGCTCCGCCGGGCCCGCACGGAAGCCGGCCTCGATGGTGAGCGAGTCATCGACCGAGCTGCCGGTGACGGTGGTCGAGTCGCGGCCGTAGACGACGAGCTGGTACTCGCCGGCCTCGAGCGTCGAGTCGAGCCACCACTCGTGCATCGGCTGGCCAGGGCGCGGAGAGAACTGCTGCCGCCAGGGCCGCTCGGGCTCGAGCCACTCGCCGTTCTTCCAGAGACGCACTTCGCCGGCGTGGCGGCCCGAGACGCGGATGAACGGCGTGCCGCGTTCCTTCATCGAGACCCAGAAGGTCGCTTGCTGGCGCGGCTTCAGCGTCGCGGTCCACGTCGAGCCGGGCACGATGCGCGGCGGCGTGGCGTTGAGCTCGAGGAAGGGCGTCGCGGCGAGCGTGACCTGGCCCTTGCCTCGGCGCGGCGACTCGAGGCGGATCTTGTACTGGCCCGCGTCGAGCAGGAGATCGAGCTCGCAGTTGGTGCCGCCGACCGCGCCGGAGGACGCGAACGGGCCTCGCACCCGATCGAGCACCGTGCAGGCTGTGCCGGAAGCGCTCCTCGCCGAGAGATGCAGCGCGGCGGGTGCGTCGAGCGTCAAGATCGCCTCTTGCCGGCCTGTGCCGGGGAGCGACGACGTCGAGAGTGATGCGGCGTTGAAGACGAGGAGGGAGAGGGCAGGGAGGACCGTGGCCATCGGCGTGCGGAAGCTACTCAGCAAGCTCCGGGCCGAGAGGAAAATTCGGGGTTTGCGTGGGGGGCTGCGGCTCTGGTTCCACAACGTTTCACGTCGAATGGTCGCCGTGTGTCTCGGCGTCGTGATCACGCGACGACTTCTGTGGGTGGGGCTGGTGGTGGTGGCCGGGTGTGGCGGGGTTCCGCCGATGAACGAAGGGCCGGTCGATCTCGACCAGATGGCCGATGCGGGCGTGGTCGAAGACGCGGGCGCGCAAGTCGATGCCGGCCAGTCGGACGACGCTGGCGCCTCTCTCGACGCGGGGACCATGGTCGATGCTGGCGCGGTGAGCGACGGGGGGGCCGTCGAGCAGGACGCGGGATCGGGCACGCCGGACGCGGGTGGCGAGCTGGACGCGGGCATGGCCGAGACGGATGCGGGCGCCGGGGCGGTGGACGCGGGCGTGACGATGGATGCTGGCGTCGCGGTGGATGCCGGCGCGGTGGATGCCGGCTCGGCGATGGATGCGGGCGTCGCGGTCGACGCCGGCGTGCGCTGCACGATGGATCAGCAGTGCCTCAGCGGAGAGGCGTGCGTGTTCAACCGCTGCGTCGGGGTCGCCGAGCAGACCACCACCTACGCACTGCAGTACTCCATCGAGGGCATCGCGGTGGCGTACGACGACCAGTCGGCGCCGAAGGTGGGGTGGGCGTACAACGACAGCGCGATCTCCGGGTACAGCCACTTCGTCGCGCTCGGGCCGTTCGGCACGCGGCTCAACGCCAACAGCGGCCTGTGGAGCTCGGCCTCGTGGTCGATGGCCCGCGAGTCGCTGAAGGCTCCGTGGCTGGGCTGGGTGACCTCGTATCCCGGCAAGTACGGCGTGGCGCTCGGCAGCGAGAGCAACGCGGTGATCTTCAACAACAACGAGCACGTCGTCTCACACGCCACGGCGCGCAACGCCGCGGGCGACGAGTTCATCGCGGCGCTGATGGCGGTCGGCTCGGGCAACACCACGTGCGAAGTGCGCTTCGCGAAGAAGCCGGCGGGCGGCGCGTGGACGACGCCGTCGACGATCTTCCAGTGCCAGGACGAGTTCACCGGGCGGTTGGCGATGCACGTGCTGGCGAACGGCACGCCGTCGATCCTCCTGTCGGAGGAAGGCGCGCCCGGCACCATCAAGCTCTTGAAGCAGTCTTCGCCGCTCTCGTGGACGGCGACCTCGTTGCTGCCGAACCTGTCGCGTCCGGGGATCGTCGCCGTGCAGTTGCGCGACGGCGTGTCCGAAGTGCTGATGTGGAACGAGACCTTCAGCTCGAGCGCGTCGAACGGTGACTACGACGTGCGCTTGCTGCGCTTCGAAGACGGGCAGATCACGCGCACCGTGCAGATCGGCAACTTCCCCGTGCAGTCCACGGTGCCGTTCCAGTCCTTCGACGTCGCGGCGGACGGCTCGGCGTACCTGCTGCGCGCGCTCAGTGGGCCGTCGTCGAACTTCGCGCCGATCAACGTCACGCGGGTCGATGGGGCGACCGGGGCGATGACCACGCAGACGCTGGGCACGGTGGTGAAGGGGCCGTACTCGAAGACCGCGATCGGCGTGAGCGCGGGCGGCGAGATCTCCATTCTCCACGCCCAGGACTTGCGCTCGATGTTGCTGCGGCGGTTGACGCCGCGGTGATCACCCGAGCTGCATGGCGCGGGCGAGGTCGCGGCCCTCGGCGATCGCCCAGACGATGAGCGAGGCGCCGCGCGATGCGTCTCCCGCGGCCCACACGCCAGGCACGCTGGTGCGGAAGTTCCGATCGACCTTCACGTTGCCGCGCGCATCGAGCTCGACGCCGAGCTGATCGCGCAGCGACGTCGCCACCGGCCCGACGAAGCCCATCGCCTGGATCAACAAGTCGACCTCGACGCGCTCTTCCGTCCCATGCTCGACGTCGACCCAGTGCAGCGCGGTGAGCTGTCCTTCCCGGCCTTCGAGCCGCGTGGTGCGCCGCGAGAACGTGCGCGTGCCGCCTTCTTCCTGGCTCGACGACGTGCGGAAGATCAGCGGCCACTGCGGCCACGGGTTGTTCGCCCCGCGCGTCGGAGGCGGAGCCGCGAGCAGCTCGACCTGTTGCACCGCCGCCGCGCCCTGCCGGAGTGACGTGCCGAGACAATCTGAGCCCGTGTCGCCGCCACCCAGGATGATCACCCGCTTGCCGCGCGCCTCATTCCGCTCGCCACGATTCGCCCGCTCGAGAAAGTCCATCGCCTGCACCACGCCACGCAGCTCGACGCCCGGCACCTCGAGCGCCCGCGGCCGCTGCGCACCGATCGCGACCACCACCGCGTCGTAGCCGGCGTGCAGCTCAGTCCACGTTGGCTTGACGCCCACGTCGACGCCGCACTGGAAGACGATGCCCTCGGCCTCGAGCAGCTCGAGCCGTCGATCGATGATTGACTTCTCGAGCTTGAAGTCAGGGATGCCGTAGCGGAGCAAGCCACCGGGCGCGTCGGCACGTTCGAGCACGGTCACCGCGTGGCCGAGCTGATTCAACCGGCTGGCCGCCGCGAGCCCCGCGGGTCCACTCCCCACCACGACCACGCGCTTGCCCGAGCTGATCCGCGGCACCCGCGGCCGCACCCAGCCTTCCGCGAACGCGCGCTCGATGATCTCCTTCTCGAGCTGCTCGATGGTCACCGCCTCGGCGTTCACCGCGAGCACGCACGCGCCCTCGCACGGCGCGGGACACAGCCGGCCGGTGAACTCGGGGAAGTCGTTGGTGCGCGAGAGCACTTCCCACGCCTCGCGCCACCGCCCGTGGAAGACGTGCTCGTTGAAGTCGGGGATCACGTTCCCCAGCGGGCAGCCCTGGTGACAGAACGGCACACCGCAGTCCATGCAGCGGCCGGCCTGTTCGCGCTTCGCTTCCGCGCTCAACGGCAGCACGAACTCTCGCGAGTCGCGCACGCGCTCGGCGATGGGCCGCTTGTCAGGCGTCTCGCGTTCCCACTCGAGGAATCCGGTCGGGTGTCCCATCGCTCAGGCCCCCTTTCCGGCGACGGCCACGCGGGGCGGGCTCGCCCGTGGAGGCCGCAACCTCGCCGCGCGCCGCGCCTGCAGCACCTTGCGGTAGTCGGTCGGCATCACCTTCACGAACGAGCCGACCATCACTTCCCAGTTGTCGAGCACGCGCTGCGCGAGCGGGCTCTTGGTGAGGCGCAGGTGGCTCTCGACCAGGCCGTACACGAGCCAGATGTCGGACTCGTCGACGAGCGCCTCGAGCTCGACCATCTCGAGGTTGCACCGCGACTTGAAGGCGCGCGAACGATCGAGCACGTACGCCACGCCGCCGCTCATGCCCGCCGCGAAGTTGCGCCCCGTCGTGCCGAGCACCACCACCACGCCGCCGGTCATGTACTCGCAGCCGTGATCGCCGACGCCCTCGACAACCGCCTTCGCGCCGGAGTTGCGCACCGCGAAGCGCTCGCCCGCCACGCCGCTGAAGTACGCCTCGCCCGCGGTCGCGCCGTAGAGCGCGGTGTTGCCGACGATGACGTTGTCCTCGGGAGCGAAGCCGTTCATCGCCGGTGGGAAGACGATCACCCGCCCGCCCGAGAGCCCCTTGGCCACCGAGTCGTTCGCCTCGCCCTCGAGCTCGAGCGTGACGCCCTGGGTGAGGAAGGCGCCGAAGCTCTGACCCGCCGAGCCGCGCAGCCTGAGCTTCACCGCGTCGTCGCCGAGCGAAGTCGCGCCGTGTCTGCGCACCAGCTCGCCCGAGAGCATCGTGCCCACCGCGCGGTGGAGGTTCTTCACGGGCAAGACTTCCTTCGGCATCGCGTCGAGCTTTCGCGCGAGCAGCGGCGCGTCGAAGTGCTCGCCGAGGTCCTTCTTTCGCGGCGTGGTGCAGTACCGCGGCCCTTCACCGGGCACCACGATGATCGGCGAGAGATCGAGCCGCTGCGCCTTCCAGTGCGTCACGTCGGTGCGCTGGTGCAGGTACTCGACGCGGCCGACCAGCTCGTCGAGCGTGCGCGCCCCGAGCCTCGCCATGCGCGCGCGCAGCCCCTCCGCGAGCAGCAGGAAGAAGTGCACCACGTCGTCGACGCGGCCCTGGAAGCGCTCGCGCAGCTTCGGGTCTTGCGTCGCGATGCCCACCGAGCAGGTGTTGAGGTGGCACTTTCGCAACATCACGCAGCCCTCGACGATGAGGGCCGCGGTGGCGACGCCGAACTCCTCGGCGCCGAGCAGGGTGGCGATGAGCAGATCGCGCGAGGTGCGCAGCCCGCCGTCGACCTGCACGCGCAATCGATCGCGCAAGCCGTTCATCACCAGCACCTGCTGCGCCTCGGCGAGCCCGAGCTCCCACGGCAGGCCCGCGTGCTTCACCGACGAGAGCGGAGACGCGCCGGTGCCGCCCTCGTAGCCCGCGATGGTGACGCCGCCCGCGCCGGCCTTCGCGACGCCCGCGGCGATGGTGCCGACGCCGACCTCGCTCACCAGCTTCACGCTCACGCGCGCCGCCGGGTTGACGGCCTGCAGGTCGTAGATGAGCTGCGAGAGGTCCTCGATGGAATAGATGTCGTGGTGCGGCGGCGGGCTGATGAGGGTGACGCCCGGCGTGCTCCACCGCACCTTCGCGATGCGCTCGTCGACCTTGTGCCCGGGAAGCTGTCCGCCTTCGCCCGGCTTCGCGCCCTGCGCGACCTTGACCTGCAATTCGTCGGCGTTGACGAGGTACTCGGTGGTGACGCCGAAGCGCGCGCTGGCGACCTGCTTGATGGCGCTGCGACGTGAATCGCCGTTGGGCTCGCGCAGCCAGCGTCGCGACTCTTCTCCGCCCTCACCGGAGTTCGACTTCGCGCCCAGCCGGTTCATCGCGATCGCGAGCGTCTCGTGCGCCTCGGCGCTGATGGAGCCGAACGACATCGCCCCTGTGACGAAGCGCTTCACGAGCGCCGACGCGGGCTCGACTTCACTCAGCGGCACCGGCGTCGCGCGGCGCTCGTCGATCTCCAGCAGCCCACGCAGCAGCGAGGGATCGCGATCTTCTTCGTCGGCCAACCGCTCGTACTCGGCGAAGGCCCGCGGGTCGTTGGTGCGCGCCGCCTGCTGCAGCGCCGCGATGGTGTCGGGGTTCCACTTGTGGCGTTCGCCCTCGCGCCGCCACTGGTACTGCCCGCCGGTGAAGGGCACCGCGAGCTCGTGCTCGGTCACGCCGAAGCCACGCGCGTGACGTTCCTCGACCTCGCGACCGAGCTCCGCGAGCCCCACGCCACTCAAGCGCGACGGAGTGCCGGCGAAGTGCGCGTCGATGAGCGCGCGATCGAGCCCGACCGCTTCGAAGATCTGCGCCCCGCGGTACGACTGCACCGTTGAGATGCCCATCTTCGACATCACCTTGAGCAGCCCCTCGTTGACCGCCTTGATGAACTTCGCCGGCCCGTGCTCCTGGTCCTCGAGCGAGTCGAGCGCGAGCCACGGGTTGATCGCCGCGGCGCCGAAGCCGATGAGCAGCGCGAAGTGGTGCACCTCGCGCGCTTCGCCGGTCTCGACGAGCAGACCGGTGTGACGCCGAATGCCGAGCTTCACCAGCCGTTGGTGCACCGCGCTGGTGGCGAGCAGCGCGGGGATCGGGCGGTGCTTCGCGTCGACGCCGCGATCGCTGAGCACCAGCACGTCGGCGCCGTCTTCGACCGCCGCCACCGCCGCGTCGCACAGCTGGTTGACCGCCTCACCGAGTGAGTCCTCGTAGACGGTCGAGAGCACGCGCGGCTCGAACACGCCCAGCGAGCGCATGCCCTTGAGGCGCGCGGTGTGAGAGTTGTCGAGAATCGGGCCGGGCAGGGCGAGGCGGTGACACTGCTCGGGCGTCTCGTCGAAGGTGTTGCCGTCGGGGCCGATGCTGGTGGCCAGCGACATCACCAGCGCCTCGCGGAGCGGATCGATCGGCGGGTTGGTGACCTGCGCGAAGAGCTGGTGGAAGTAGTCGAAGAGCGACGGCGCACGATCGCTGAGCACGGCGAGCGGCGCGTCCTGGCCCATCGAGCCGGTGGGCTCCTTGCCGGTCTCGGCCATCGGCGCGAGCAGCAGGCGGAGATCTTCATCGGTGTAGCCGAACGCGCGCTGCTGCCGCGCCAGCTCGTCACCGGTGATGCGCGCGACGGGCTCCGCGGCGGGCAGCTCGTCGAAGGTGAAGACGTTGCGATCGAGCCACTTGCGGTACGGCCAGCGGGTGACGATCTCGTTCTTCACGTCGGCGTCTTCGAGGATTCGCCCTTCCTGCGTGTCGACGAGGAACATGCGGCCCGGCTGCAGGCGCCCCTTGCGCAGCACGCGATCGGGCGGCACGTCGATGGTCCCTGCTTCCGAGGCGAGGATGACGCGATCGTCGCGCGTGACGACGTAGCGGGCCGGACGCAGGCCGTTGCGATCGAGCGTGGCGCCCACGAGGTGGCCGTCGGTGAAGGCCATCGCGGCGGGGCCGTCCCACGGCTCCATGAGCGAGCTCGAGTACTCGTAGAAAGCGCGGCGGGCCTCGTCCATGTCGGCGTTGCCCGACCACGCCTCGGGGATCATCAACATCATCGAGTGCGGCAGCGAGCGGCCACCGAGCGTGAGCAGCTCGAGCATGTTGTCGAACTGCGCGGAGTCGCTCTTGCCCGGCACGATGATCGGTTGCAGTCGATCGAGCGCGCCGCCGAACTTCGCCGACTGCAGCAGGCTCCGCCGCGAGTGCATCCAGTTCCGGTTGCCCTGCACGGTGTTGATCTCGCCGTTGTGCGCGATGAAGCGGAACGGCTGCGCGAGATCCCACGTGGGGAAGGTGTTGGTCGAGAAGCGCGAGTGAATCACCGCGATGGCGCTCACCAGCTCGGGGTCGCGCAGGTCGGCGTAGAAGGCCGGCAGCTGCGAGGGCAACAACAGGCCCTTGTAGACGATGGTCTCCGACGAGAGCGACGCGACGTGAAAGCGGCCCTGCGGGTCGACGCCCGACGCGCGCACGTGGTTCTCGACCAGCTTGCGAATGATGAACAGCTTCCGCTCGAAGGCGCTGGGCACGCAGCGGCGGCGCGCGATGTAGATCTGCCGCATCACCGGCAACACGCCGCGCGCGACGGGGCCGAGCTTCGAGGGGTCGACGGGCACGTCGCGCCAGCCGAGGAACTTCTGATCTTCGAGCTGGATCGCGTCGAGGAACATGCGCTCGCACTCGGCGCGCGCCCAGGGATCGGCCGGCAGGAAGACCTGGCCCACGCCGTAGCAACGCGCGGGCGGCACCTCGAAGCCGAGCTTCAAGCCCTCGCGCGCGAAGAAGCGATGCGGGAGCTGCAGCAAGATGCCCGCGCCGTCGCCGGTCAGCGGGTCAGCGCCCGTCGCCGCGCGGTGCGCCATGTGTCGCAGCACTTCCAGCGCCTGCTCGACGATGTCGCGCGACTTCTCGCCCTTGATGTGAGCGACGAAGCCCATGCCGCAGCTGTCCCGCTCGGTGCTCGGCTCGTACAACCCGCGCTGGTGATGCATGTCGAAGACTCCTGACGCGATGCGACACGGAGCCTAACGCGATGCGTCAGTTTCGGCACTACACCTCTTTATGGCGGGTCGCGGTTGCTCGCTTCGCCGAGATGACGCGAGAGAAGGAAGGGAAACTCGCACTGCGGCAGAAGTTGCGGAGCGCAGCAACACAAATGATTGGGTGGTTACTTCAGCGCCCAGTGAATGCGACCTTCCTCGCCAAACTGGAAGTCTTCGAAGCTCGCTTCCCACAAGCCTTCGACCTTTTCCAACGGAACCGCCTCGAACTCTTCGTGAGGTCCTCGTTTACGCTGCGCGACCACTTCGCCAACGTTGGCCCCGGGCCACGCCACTTGGATCGTCGCCACCCGCCAGTGCGCGTTGGCCACCAAGGTGATTTCGTCGCCGGAATACTCTTCGGCCTTCAGATCTTTCCAAATGGCCTGAAGACCAGTGACTGTGTCGGCGAACGCATGGTCGACCACGTAATCGGCACTGAAGAGTTTGCAGTGGGTCGTCTCAAACGGGAGCGTGGCTTCGTAGTTGAGCCGTTCATTTGCTGCGAGTTCGGCCGTGGTCGGTGCTTGGTCCTGGTCGCGCAGTCGGATCGAAGTCAATCGAGTCTTGGTTGGGTCTTTCGGCTTCGGGAAGGTGATGGAAAAAGGAAGGCGCAGCTTGTCGCGCGTTGTCTGGATGTTTCGATAAAGAACGGAGTAGCGCGCTCGCCCTGAGGGTTCGATGTCCACGCGCATCGTCATCGAGTCACCGTACAGCTTCGAGCGCGGCGCGACGTTCCACGCGCGAAATCCCCAAAGTACTGCGAAGGAAAGGGCGGCACTCGAAGTGCCAACCAAGACCATCGCCGCAGCGGAAATGTGTTCCGCGACTTTCGGAGCGACGGAGTCTGATGCGAACTTGACCGCCCCGGAGATCCCCCCAGTTACGGCGAGGAGCGGAACCCAGAATTTGAGGAGTCGCTCCTTTGACTCCCTGAATATTTCCGAGAACTTACGCATCGCAGCCCCCCTTGCAGAACTTCGTGCGCGCGTTAGCATTCAACCATGCGAATCGACAAGGGCTACCACGGCCACTGACTGAGCTTTGTTACCGCGTCTTGTGCGGTGGCTTCGCGAGACGATGCAAGGGACCCGCGCCGCGTCGCGCTTGGGATTTGTGTGGGCCCGCTCTCAGGTTTCGGATCGACTGCTTAGGTTCCAATTTTCACGAGGCCGCGGCCTTGCGGACGCGCTCGTCGAGGTCGGTCGCTCCACGAGCGCGCAGGGCAGCGACGGCCCGGGCATCTCGCAGGTGGCGACACGCTTCCATCACGCCCAGCCGCGCGAACCAGTCTTCGTCGTCGAGCAGCACTTCGAGGCCCGCGACGTCTTGCAGGTGCGCGAGCGCGAGGGCCGACATGCGCTTGAGCCAGCCGGCGTTCACCTCGTGTGGCTCGCGCAGCAGGGCGTGAATGAGCTCGCGCGCGTTCGGTGAGGCGACGAGCCCGAGCAGCTCGACGAGGCGGATCTTCGTGAGCAGCTCGGTGTCAGGCCGCGTGATCCACGCCTCGACGATCGGCCCCACTTCACGGTGACCCAGGCGAGCGAGCGCGGTGGCGAGCGTGACGTTGCGCTGCGTGACGTGTTCGCGGTGCAGCAGCGGAAACACGACGGGGGCCACGCGTGGACCGGCGCGCATCAACCCGCCGAGCACGGCGTACCGCGTGCGCGCGACCTCGTCGCCCACGTCACCGGCGTCGTCGCTCAAGTCGATGGAGTCGACGCGATCGAGCTCCTTCACCAGCGCGAGCAGCGGCGCGTCACCGGGCAGGTCGGCGATCGCCTCCGCGGCAGCGAGCGCGCCAGAGGTGTTCTCCCAGCCGGCTTCTCGGCGCAGGTCCTTCAACAATCGCTGCAGCTCGGCCTCGCTCACCCGACCAGCTCGTTCTGCAGCCAGGTGAAGAAGCGCGTGTCGTCTTCACCCTTCGCGTTGGCGACGGCCTTCGCGACGGCGTCGGCGAACGGTTTCTTCGTCGCCGGGTACTGCTTGAGCATGCGCTTCGGCACCGCGCCGATGATGTGCGCGTTCGAGCGCACCATGCTGCTCGGCCGCACCGCGAACCAGTCGATCATCACGTCGAGCGCGTCCTCGCCGAAGAAGTCGAGCACCAGCCACGCCACCGACGTCTGCGCGTCGAACCAGCCCTCGTCCTCGGTCACCGGGTCGAGTTCCTTGATGAAGCTCGCGGGGGTGAGCTTCTGCTTGCTCCACTTCGCGACGTTCGGGGCGAGCTCGACGCGCCCCTTCGCCTTGCGCCGCGCGATGATCGCGTTGAGGAGCAGTTGCTCAGCGTCACGCTGCATCGGCGGCTTCACCTTCACCTTCTTCTCGTCGTTGAACGAGCCACCGAAGCACTCCTCGAGCGGGTGCTGCAGGAAGCCGAAGTGCTGCAGGAAGTCGACGCCCTCGGCATCGAGCGCCGCGAAGTCGCGCGCGAGCTCCTTCGCGTCGATGGGCCGAATCACCGTCGGGTTCGAGTACGAGCCGAGGCTGAACTGCCCGCCGTTCTCGGTGCGCAGCGTGTTCACCACCCACGCGCTGACGATGAGCCGCAGGAAGCCGAGGTCGCCGTGGCCGAAGTGGTAGCCGGGGCGGAGACCGCGCCCGTACTGGGGGAGGAAGAGCGCGTTCTGGGTGACGACCTGGTTTGCGACGCGCGCGAGGCGGTTGAAGCGGGCCTCGAGCGCGCGCAGCACGGGACGCACGGGGGCCGAGGTGTCACCGAGCCGGCGATCGAAGACGCGGCCACCGTTGCTCAGCTCGTGCACCGCCTCGCGGTCGGCGGTGACGATCAGCGCGTGGTCTCCTTCGGCGAGCAGTTCGCCCGCGCCGGGTGACTTCAGGTCGAAGCGCTCGGCCTCCTGGCCATTCCACAGCTCGCGCACCACCTGGGCTTCGGTCGGCTGGTACACGAGCCGCCGCCCATCGAAGACCGCCGGGGAGATGGTCTCGACCTCGCGCACGCTCAGCGTCTTGCCGCCCGTGATGAGCGCGCAGAACGATCGGTTGAGGGCCGGGTGCCACGCCGAGATGAACGTGCCGTCCGCGTGGGGACGCACGCGCAGCACGCCCTGCGGGAAGCCGCACGTCGCGGTCCACCCGTGCTCGACCTTCTTGCCGATGCGTCCGCCGCGCACCGTGCCGTCGCCGGTGAGCAGCACGAACGAGTCGTCGCTGCCGATGAAGATCTCCTGCTCGTACTCGCCGATGAAGGGGTCGAGCCGCGGACCGAGGATGAACGGCTTCAGCTTCGTGGCGGTGCCGAGCGCGAGCTTGGTCTCCTTGCCGCTGCCGAGCGCGATGAGCTTGAGCTCGTCACCGTCGGCCTTCACCGCGCGCGCACCGTCCGAGAGCATTCCGAGGTGCTGGTACTTGAGGTCGTACCCGCCACTCGCCAGCTTCACCTGCGACAGCGAGGGGATGCTGCGCGCGACGCGCTTGTTGCCGCGCTCGTTGTGCACCAGCGCCGTGCCGCCGTTGCTCGAGAGCCAGTCACCGCTGGTGGCCTTCTCGATGCGCACCTTGCCCGAGGCGAAGTCGATGGTGGTCAGGCCCCAGCTGTCGAAGATCACCGCGGACGTGGCGTCGATGGCGTGCATGGCGAGGTGACACTCCACCCGCGCAGCGCGCGCAACAATGAACTCAGGGGCAGGTGGCTTCGAGCCGTTCCTCGAGGCCGCGCGCGTAGATGGGCGCGTCGATCGTCACGCCCTGCGCCTTCGCCACGCGGTACGGAAACGCCGCGCCCGCCTTCTGCACCACGCCGGGATCCTGCGCGTAGAACGGATCATCGAGCGCCTGCCGCAGCCCGACCCACCGCGCGCCGGCCTTCTCGAACGCACGCATCAAGTCGTCGAGGAACTCCGCGTCGCCCGCACCGATGTGGAGCAGCAGCACCTGCGGCACTTCCCGCCCGGTCATCGCCGTCATCGCCTTGCGCATGCGCTGCAGCTCATCGAGGTGCACCGCGATGAAGAGCCGGCGGAGCTCAGCGAGCTGCTCGCGATCCTTGCGGGCAGTGCACCGCGCGAACGGCTGGTTGAACGCCCAGTCGTCTCCATCGATCGACACGTGCGCCAGCCGGAAGCCGCGCGCGAACAGCTCCTTCCGCACCGTGTCGCGCTTCTCGGCCACGTCACCCTCGTAGAGGAACGGGTAGCGGAAGAAGAGGCGCGCGTCGGCGTCAGGCTCGAAGCGCGCGAGCAGCGGCTCGTTCTGCACCGCGTCGGCGAGGAACTCCTCGGCGGTGAGCTTGTTGAGGCTCGGGTGCGACCACGTGTGGTTGCTCAAGTGGTGCCCGGCACGCACCCACGCGCGCAGCACCTCTTCGGTGCCCGCATCGACGCGCGACCCGTTGGTGAAGCCGTGCACGCCGCGCACGCCGTGGGCCTGCAGCACCTCGATGAAGCGCTGCGCGATCTGCAGCCGCGTCTGCTCTCCGACGAACGGCCCGTGCGCGGGCAGATCATCGACCGTCAACGCGACGTCGAACCCCGGTTGAACCCGGGGCACCGACGCGCACGACGCGAACAAGAGCAGCGCGAACAGTCCCCTCATTCGTCCTTCACGATGACGTCGGCCACCAGGTCGCCATTGGCCTGCACGGTACCCTTGATCACGTAGACCTCCTTGGCCTTCTCACCAGGGCCCGGCACCTTCGCGTTGCGCAGCACGCGCTCGTACTTCGAGCCGCGCTTCACGTAGACGTTCTTCGCGCGCCCGCTGTCGAGCGGCTTCATGAAGTTCCACGACGCGTACGCCGCCTGGTCGATGTTGGGCGTGAGGTACTTGTTGTCTTCGTTGCGAATCGAGACCTTCACCGCGACGCGCTTGCCCGCGAGCTTGCCCGGGTCGCCGATGAGCGCGTCCCAGTCGCTGTCTTCCCACGCGAAGCTCGGCTCCTCGCGCACGATGCCGTCGAAGCGCACCTGCAGCGCGACCTGGTGCGCGCCCGCCTTCAGTTCCTTCTTCGGGAAGAGGGTGAGCGCCTTCTTGTAGTCGTACATCGGCGCGAAGCCCGAGCCCGCCTTGCCGCCGGTGGCGATGAGCGAGAGGCCCATGATGTTGCGCAGCTGGTTCCAGTCGTCCATCGCGACCTTGCCGGGCACGGGCGCGGTGCGGTTGGTGTAGATGTCGAACCACTTCGGGTCGAAGGCGATCTCCGGGTTCTGCACCACGTTGCCGGTCGCCGCCTTGAGGCCCGCCTGGGGGAAGCTGGCCATCGTCGCGTCGTCGATGAACTTCATCGAGGGCGAGGTCTCGTAGTTCGACCACAGGTTGTGGCTGAACACGTTGTTGGTGATCGTCACGTCCATCGGGTCGCCGAACACCTCGACCGCGTGGTTGTCGATGAAGGCGATGATGTTGTTGTCGGCCACGCCCCGCGACTGCGTGTCGAACTTGATGCCGTAGCCCATCGTCACGTTGCCCTGGCCGAACTTCTCGTTCCAGCTGAAGAGGATGGTGTTGTTGCGCACCACCGTCGGCGAGTTGTCGTCGCCGCGCCGCACGGTCACCACCGCGCCGACGTGGTTCATGAAGATGTTGTTCTCGACCACGCTCGCGGTGCCGATCATCAGCGCGCCCGTCGCGCCGTTGACGAAGGTGCAGTTGCGCACCACCGAGCCCGGCGACATCAGCCACACCGACTCACTCTTGTTCGAGTAGTCGATCATCATGTCGCCGTCGTCCTCGTACTTGTTGTAGTCGCGGCGATCGAACACGAAGCCATCGACGATCGTGCCGCGGTGATCGAGCGCGCCTTCGAGGATCGCGCCCTGGCCGTAGCTGTTCTTCTCGTCGCGCACGAAGCGGAGCACGGTGGGGTGCTTCCACGGGTTGCGCTCGGTGAAGTTGGCGTCGTACCCGCCCTGCAGCGTGAGGAAGGGCATGTCGACGATGAACTTCGCGGCGCGCAGCTTGCCGGTGTACTCGCCCTCGGCGACGTGAATGACGTCACCCGCCTCGGCGCGCTCGAGCGCGTTGGTGGGATCCTTGAACGGCTTGTCCTTGCTGCCGTCGCCGTTCTTCGCGCCCGCGCGCACGAACCAGTCGCGGCCCTTCGGACGAGGGCCCGCGGCGTCGGCGGGGTTGGCCTGCTGCTCTTCGAAGCTGTCGAGCACCACGCCCATGCGCGGCACCATGTTGGTCGACGTCACCACGCCCTTCGCGATGAACAGCGCCGGCGGGGTGCCCGAGCTCGAGAGGCGCTTGTTGGAGTACTGCTCCATGGTGCGGGCGATGGCCGAGCCCTTCTTGTAGGCGGCCATGATCTTGATCTCGCCCTTGCTGTCGAAGAGGTACGTGCCCTCGTGGGTGTCGGGCGTGACGCCGTCCATCTTGGCGTAGGTGAGGCCCGCGGGCTGACCGAGGCCGACCACGATCTCGACCGCCTTGCCGCTCATCGCGTCGGGCACCGCCACCGCCGAGACCTCGGCCTTCTGCCACGCGCGCTGCACCGTCGCCGGACCCGCCTCGGAGAACGCCGCCACCGTCAGCGGCTTGCGCCGCGCGCCGTTCTTCACCGCGGTAATGTCGAGCAGCGCCAGCGCGTCACTCAGCTTCCACGCAGGCGCGAAGCCCTCGTACGCCTTGCCACCGGTCGCGATGAGCGGGAGCCCGAGCGTGCGGCGAAACTCGTTCCACTCGTCCATCTTCACCTGGCCCGGCTTGACGCCCTGGCGGCGCGAGAACCCATCCATCCAGTCCTTGGGCAGCTTCGCCTTCGGGTTGGCGACCTCGTTGCCGTCGACCGCCTTGAACCCGACGTCTTCCAGCGAGTCCATCGTGTCGTCGTCGATGATCACCGGCACCGGCTTCATCCACTTCACGTTCGAGAAGAGGTTCTGGAAGAAGGTGTTGTTCTTCAGCGTCACCTCTTCGGGCTTGTCGTTGAGCGTCAGGCCCTGGTTGTCGCTGTTCATCAGCAGGTTGCCCTCGATGACGATCGCGCCGCTGCCGTACTGGATCGCCGCGCCGCGCTGACCCCCCGTGCCGGCTTCCTTCGGGTCCCACGTGAAGGCGATGGTGTTGTTGCGCACCACCGCGGGTCTGGTGTTCGTGTCACCGCGCAGCGTGGTGCCGTTCGTCATGCGAATGCCGTTGGCGACCGAGTTGACGATCAGGTTGTTCTCGACGACCACGCCCGGGCGAATGCTCATCGCCTCGCTGGAGGTGTTGAGGATGATGTTGTTCGCGATGACCACGCCGGGCTGATCGATCACCAGCGGCGTCTTCTGGGCCTTCGGCGGCGAGAGCGAGCCGGTGTCGTCGTACTCGTTCTGCGACTCGAGGTTGAACACGAAGCCGTCGATGCGCGAACCGGAGTAGTCGTCACCGGTCGCGATGCGCGAGCTGCTCCACGGCTTGTTCTTGCTGCCGGGCTTGAAGGTGAGCTCGGTCAGGTTGGTCCACGGGTCGCGCTTCTTGAAGTCGCGGTCGTAGCCGCCGTAGAGCGAGATGCGCGGGAAGGGGATCTTCCACACCGCGCCGTCGAGCTGGCCGTAATACTTGCCGCCCGTGACGTGGATGTTGTCGCCCGCCTCGCACTTCTCGAGCGCTTCCCAGGGATCGCCGAAGGGGCTGGCCTGCGAGCCGTTGCCGTTGGTGCTGCCTTCGCGAACGAACCAGTCTCGGGCGTTCGCGGGTGACGTCCACAGCAGCGTGATGGCGAGGCCGAGGGGCACTGCGACACGACGGGCAAGGAGGGTCATGGCGCCCCATTTAGCAAGCCAGTCGCCAGTCACCCCGCGCAATGATTTCGGGCACCTGCGATCAGTGATCGGCAGCGGTGTCGTGAGACGTCACGCGCGCTTTCCCCTGGAAATGTCGCAGCACCCACCACAGGTAGCCGGCCGCGAGCAGCACCCCGGGGCCCCACCACCAGAGGCCGGCGCTCATCGAGACTCCCGCTGACGCCGCGGAGGTGGTGGTGAGCGAGAGCGACGAATCAGTCGCGCGCAGCACGGTGGGGAAGAGGCACGCGACCGTCGAGACCAGCGCGCCCGCGATGAACGCCGCGCCGCCGAAGAAGTGGAGTCGCTCGTCATCGCGCCGCACGAAGTTCGCGATCAACCCACCGAGGACCAGCACCACGCCGAGCCACGCGAAGGGGCGCTCGCCGAACACCGCCGTCACCTCGGGCGCGACGCGCGTCGTGACGAGCGTCACCACCAGCCACGTCGCGCCCACGGCCGGCCACGCCCACCGCCGCACCACGCTCGCGCGCTCGTGCACCGGCCCGGTCGTCTTCCACCGCAACCAGTTGGCGCCGTGCGCAGTGAGCGTGAGCAACACGAAGAGCCCGACCAGCGCGGTGTAGCCGTCGACGACTCCCGCGTGGCCTGCCTCGGGGAAGAGATCGAGCTCGAAGAAGCCATCGGGTCGCAGCGGCACGCCCTCGATGATCTTCCCCAGCGCCGCGCCGAGCAGCACGGGCACCACCGCCGAGCCGAGCATGAAGGTGGTGTCGAAGAAGCTGCGCCACAGCGGGCTCTCGAGGTGCGAGCGCAGCTCGATGCTGATGCCGCGCACGATGAGCGCCCACACCACGAAGATCACCGGCAGGTAGAAACCCGAGAAGCCCGCGGCGAGCAGCTTCGGAAACGCGAGGAACATCGAGCCGCCCGCGGCGAGCAGCCACACCTCGTTGCCGTCCCACACCGGGCCGATCGACGCGAAGACGAGACGCCGCTCTTCATCGGTGCGGGCGACGAAGCGGTGCAGCACGCCCACGCCGAGATCGAACCCGTCCATCACCGCCCACATGGCGAAGAGCAGGGCGACCAGCGCAAACCAGATCGTCGAGAGCTCAGGCATGCGACGCCTCCGGTCCGCGCAGGATCTCGCGCCCCACGAGGAAGAGGAACGTCACGCCGAGCAGGAAGTAGAGCCCGGTGAAGCCGATGAGCGAGAACGCGGTCGAGCCGGCGTGCACCGTGGGGCTCGCTCCCGCGACGGTGCGCAACAGCCCGTAGACCAGCCACGGTTGGCGCCCCAGCTCGGCGGTCATCCACCCCGCGGTGTTCGCGATGTACGGAAACGGAAACGCGAGCATCAACGACCAGAGCAACCACCGTTGCTGCTCGAGCCAGCCACGCCAGCGGAAGAGCACCGCGAGCCCCATCAGGCCGATGAACAACGTGCCCAGCCCGACCATCACGTGGAACGCGTAGTAGAGCAGCTCGATGTTGGTGGGCCACTCGTCGAGCGGCACGTCGTTCAAGCCAATGACGTCGGCGTCGAGCGTGCCGAACGCGAGGAAGCTCAAGACCGCGGGCACGCCGATGGGGTTGTCGAGGCGACGCTCGGCGACGTTGGGCTGACCGACGAGGTGAATCTCGGCGCGCGGGCCCGACTCGAAGCGGCCTTCCATCGCCGCGAGTGCGGCCGGCTGGTGCTTCGCGACGAGCTTGGCCTGGTGATCTCCCGTGGGGAACGCGACCAGCAACGTCGCGAGGAGGCCCGCGGTGGTGCCGACCTTCAGGTTGAGCCGCGCCTGCTCGAGGTGCGTGCCGCGCAACAGCCAGAACGCGCCGACCGCGCTCACCACGAACGACGCGGTCACCAGCGACGCCATCTGGTTGTGCGCGTACTGCCCGAGCGCCCACGGGTTGAAGAGCAGGGCGGAGAAGCTCTCGAGCGCGAACGTGCCGTCGGCGGTGCGCGTGAAGCCCACCGGGTGCTGCATGAAGGCGTTGGTGGTGACGATGAAGACGCCCGAGAGCCAGCTGCCGACGAAGAGCGCGACCGCGGCGAGGAAGTGCTTCCTGGGCCCCAGCTTCTCTTCGCCCCACACCAACATCGCGAGGAACGACGACTCGAGGAAGAACGCGAAGAGCCCCTCGAGCGCGAGCGTCTGGCCGATGACGCCGCCGGTGAGTTGCGAGAAGCGCGCCCAGTTGGTGCCGAACTGGAACTCCATCGGCAGACCGGTCACCACGCCGACGGCGAAGTTGAGGCCGAAGACGCGCACCCAGAAGCGCGCCGCCTTCGCGTACTCCGCGTCGCCCGTGCGCAGCGCGAGGCCCTTCATCACCACGATGAGCAGCGCGAGCCCCATCGTGAGCTGGGGAAAGAGGTAGTGGAAGACGATGGTGAAGGCGAACTGCGCGCGGTGCCAGGCCAGCGGGTCCATGGGTCGTCAGGTCATCGCGTGAGGGCACGCGTGCAGCGACTTCGGTTCATGTGCGGCATCAGCGGAGGTAGCTGCGTTTCCACCCGGCGAGCTGCTTGGCGACGTCGCGCCGGTCATTCTCGGTGGGGCTGCCTGTGAGGCGGAGCCGCTGCTTGTTGAGCACGAAGAGCGCCGCGTCCATGTCGACGCCGGCCTTCGGGTGCGTGCGGAGCTGACCCTCGAGCTTGCTGATCTGCGCCTGCAGCTTGTCGGCGCTCGGAATCGGGGCGGGCGCGGTCTTGCGCGGGCCGGTGTTGGTGCGCTTGGGGCGCGGGGCGGTCGCGGTGGGCGCGCCTCCGTCTTGCTCGCTCGGGGTCTCGGCGGTGGGTTCGCCCGGCTCGTCGTCGGCCTCGAGCTCGTCGAGATCTTCCTGCGAGAAGATCTGTTCCTGCTCGCTGGGGCCGGTCTCGGCAGGGTGGGCCAGGTAGAGCCACGCGACGCCGCCGAGCGCGATCACCACCAACGCCGCGGCGACGAACGCTGACACGCTGCTCTTCTTCGGGGCCGCCGGCGTGTGCGCCGGGGCCTTGCCGCTGAAGCTCGCGGGCACCCTCGGCAACACCGGCGTCGTCCCGGGGATCGGCGTGAGCGTGGCGGTGAGATCGTCGAGCTCGCGCACGGCCGCGGTCGCGTTCGGCACGCGGTCTTCGATGAACTCCCGCAACAGCCGATCGAGCATGTCGGGAATGCCGACCCCGACCGGCGGAGGCGCGCCGTCGAGCTCCTTGCCCGTGAGCAGCGCGAAGCCGAGCGCACCGAGCGCCTGCAGATCGACCGCGGTGGGCTCGTTCTTCTTGCCCAGCCCGAAGTCGATCAGCTTCACGCCCTCGCCCGCGCGCAGCACGCTCGAGGGACCGAGCCGGCCGTGCGCGATCTGCCACGCGTGCGCCGCCTGCAGCACTTCGGCGATCTGCTTGAGCACCTTGAGCGCGTCGTGCGGCGTGAAGCGGCCCTTCAAGATCAGCTCGGCGTCGAGCGACTGGCCGTCGAGCCGCTCCATCACTCGAAAGCGGCGGCCGTCGGGCGCGTCACCGAAGCCGAGCACCGGCACGATGCCCGGCGACTTCACCGCGTTCACCGCGCGCGCCTCCTCGTCGTTGCTGGTGACCGAGGTGCGGAGCAGCTCGACGGTGAACGGCTTGCCGGTGGTGGCGTGCTCCGCGGCGTAGAGCGTGCCCCAGCGACCTTCGAGGTGACGCGCGAGGATCTTGTAGTCACCGAGCTGCGAGCCGACGACGCGGTCGACGTGCGCCTGGGTCGACTCCGAGATCGGCTCGAAGGGCTTCGTCACGGGACCGGCCTACCGGGTTCCCCAGCGCTCGTCGCGCACGGTGACCAGCGCCCACGGCAGAATCCACTGCAGCATCACCACCGAGAACGCGGCGTAGAGCACGCCGTACACCCAGCGGAAGCTGCGCTCGAAGCGCAGGTAGTAGGCGGCCGAGAACACCGCGCCGAGCGCGAGCGCCACCAGGCTCCGGTACATGGTGTTCATCGAGGTGTCGAAGAGGCGCGGCAGCTCCATCAGCGCGACGGCGACGAGCACGAAGCGCAGGTTCGACACGAAGAAGGTGACGATCGGCAGGATGCGGT
Organism: Myxococcaceae bacterium; assembly: GCA_046351675.1. GTDB lineage: Bacteria > Myxococcota > Myxococcia > Myxococcales > Myxococcaceae > Archangium_A. The sequence goes on along the minus strand of JAXLYB010000001.1, from coordinate 400,984 downwards.
TGTCGGTGCGGTAGCGCGTGAACATGAAGCGCGCGAACGAGAAGCCTTCGACGATGTAGCTGCGGTCCCACCGCAGGAACATGCGCGAGAGCTGGCTGTAGTTGGTCGGCACCAGCGTGTGGACGATCGCCGTGCGCTGGTAGACCGTGTCGTAGCCCTGCCGCAGCACGATGTTGGTGAGCGCCTGGTCTTCGCCGTGGTTCACCGGGCGGCCGAGGAAGCGCTGGTTCTCCCACTCCTCCATGAAGGGAAGAATGATGTCTTTGCGGAACGAGGACAGCGCGCCCGGGCAGCACGCGACGGCGCGGTAGACCGACTGCGCAGCGCGGCCGTAGTCGAAGGCGAGCGCGAACTGCACCTCGAGCATGCGAGAGATCATGCTGTCGCGGTTGAGCACGGCGACGCGACCGGCGACCGCGCCGACCTTCTTGTCCGCGAGGAAGGGCGCCACCATCTCGTGAATGGTGTTCGGGTTGATCTCGGAGTCGCTGTCGATGGTGACGATGATCGAGCCCGTCGCCGCCTTGAAGCCGGCCACGAGCGCCGAGCGCTTGCCGCGGTTACCGACGAAGCGCACCAGCCGCACCAGGTCGGGGAATTCCCGCCGCAGGTGCTGCATGTGGAAGAACGTGTCGTCGCGCGAGCCGTCGTCGACGACGATCACCTCGAGCTTGTCCTTCGGGTAGTCGCACGCCGCCACCGAGCGGATGCTGCGGCCCACCATCGGGCCTTCGTTGAACGCGGGAATGACGACGGTGACCTTCGGCCACTCCGCGCCCTCTGGGGCCTTGAAGGGGCGGTAGCGCATCCAGAGGATGCTGAGGAGCAGCGTGTAGATGGCCTGGATGATCGCGATCGCGCCGAAGGGGTGCGAGGCCATCGCCATCGCCTTGGTGGTGGCGCTCTCGGTGCTCTGGTTCGACCAGCCCAGCCACACGAGGGAGACCACGGCGCCGAAGAAGGGCGCGGCCCCGGCGAGCATTCCTCCAAAGCGTCGAAAGGCGAGCTTCACGGCGGGTCGTATTTTCCTTCGCTTACGGGCTCTTGCTCAAGATCCGGCGCACCACTCCGTCAGGGAGTGAGTACGCGTCGGGCGAGGTCAAGTCCCCGTGGGCTTCGAGGAGCTTCGATTCCGCGAGCAACCGCACCATCACGCTCGCCGCTTCCTGCGCCCGCCGCTTCAGCTCGGCCGGGGCGAGGTGGGCATCGAGCCCCGATTCACCGAACCGCGTCGTCACCTGCGTCTCGACCAGCTTCGCCAGCGCCGCGACGGTGACCTTCTGTTCCTTCGCGAGCGCGCGCAGCAGCAGGCCCGGAGTCGTGTCCATCTGCGCGATCTCGGACTCGACCCACACGCGCAGCGGCGAGCCTTCCTTCTCTTCACGCCGAATCGCCTCGTTCGCGCCCTCGACGCCAATGCGCATCGCCCCGAGCGAGCCCTGCCGCGCGCGATCGGCGTCGTAGAGCTCGAGCACTGAGGTGCCGAGGCGCCGCAGCAACAGCGGCACGCCATGCGACGCCTTCACCAGCGCCCCGAGCGCGTCGTCTTCGAAGCGAATGCCCTGCCGCGAACCGAGGCCCCGCATCATCGCGTGCGCCGCCTCGTCATCGAGCACCGGCACGCAGATCGACGGGAACGCGCCCATGATCGACTGCCCACCGAGCGTCGAGAGCGGCGCCCACAGCAGCGGGTGCACGGCCGCGCACAACACCACGCTGACGCTCGCGCCGGAGTGGGGTGACGACGGCTCCGACAGCGCGCTGCGCAGCCGCCCCGTGAGCGTGGCCATCACGTCGAGCGCCACGGCCAGCTTCTCGCGCGGGGCCGACAGCAGCTGCTCGACCTCGTCGAGCACCAGCATCATCGGCGGCGGCGAAGTGCCTGCGCTGGTGCCGCACGCCAGCGAGAGCTCGCGCAGCCACGAGGCCAGCGTCGGCGCGTCGAGCGAGGTGGTGGGCACCGCGGGCACCGTCGCCGCGGGGAAGCGCACGCGCGCCGAGTCCGACAGGCGCATCACCAGCGTCTTCAGAATCGCCTCGACCGCGACGGCCGGGGATTCACCGTGAGAGACCTCGTGGTGGAAGCCCGCGAGATCGACGTACGCCGAGGGACCGGTGGTGCGCCGCGCGACCTCGAGCGCCAGCGAGCTCTTGCCGAACCGGCGCAACCCCGTGACGACGACCCAGTTGCCCGCGCGCGTCTCGGTCAGCAGCCCCGCCACCAGCCGCTCGCGATTCCAGAACTGGCTCGAGCTGCGCACCGGGCCGCGCACTTCGAACGGGTTGCCGCGCAGCGTGGTCGCCTCGACGAGATCGAGCAGGTCCTCGTCCTTCGTGGCCCAGGCGAGCCGCGAGAGCGCCAGCGGCAGCACTTGCACCGCGCGCGTGCCGCCACGCGCCGCCCAGTCGAGCATCGCGCGCACCGCGCCGAGGTCCGGCACCGAGCTGTCGGGGTGGAGGAGGAAGACCACGCGAATGTTCTCGGCCATCGCGACGCCGGCCGCGTGGTTCACGTCGGCCTCGCGCACCGCTCCGGGACCCGGCACGAGAATCGCGAGCGCGTCGGTGCCCCAGCGTTCCCACGCGGGCGTCTTCGGGAGGTCGAGGTTGAGCACGTCGTGCCGCGACGGGAAGAGCCACCGCATCACGTCGGGCGTCGCCTTCAAGCCCAGCGCGTCGAGCGACGTCGCGAGCGTCTTCATCGTCTCGCCGAACACGCGCCGCGCGCGCCGCAGCCGCGACAGGTACACCAGCACCACGATCGCGCTCACCAGCCCCGCGAAGCTGCGCCAGGTGATGCGGCGGTAGCGCGCCCAGTTCTCCTCGACGCGCGCGCTCAGCTCACAGTCGAACCCGCCGCCGCCTTCGCGACACGCCGCGCACCGCGGCGCGGGAATGCCGAGCGAATCGCACGCCGTCTGCTGATCGAGCGTGTGTTGCAGCCAGGTGCCGAGCTGATCGACCTCCTCGGCGCGCGCCTTCTCGAGCGGCATGGTGCCCTTGTCGTCGAGGCGCCACGGCGACGCGCTCACCGGCTCGCCGAGGTCCTTCGCGATCGCCGCGAGCGAGACCAGCGTCTGCTCCACGTCCTTGCCGGCGCGCTCGTCGCACGCCTTGCGCAGCGTGGTCATCGCCGCCTCGTTCTCGTCGTCGGTCTTCACCTGCTCTTCGGGCGACTCGGGGAGGATGAGCGCGTTGCCGCCCCACATCAGCGAGGCGATCTTCTGGCAGACCTGCGTGTCGGGCGACGCGTCGGCCGGCGGCGGAGTGTGCGCCCACAGCGCGATGATCTGCAGCGGCTCGGGTCGCACCACGCCGCAGTCGACGACCTTCAGGTTCTGCATCGCCCGCACCGCGCGGCCGCAGAGATCGATCGGGTCGCCCTCGCGCACGTACGAGCGGAAGCCGTCGACCACCGGCTGCATGCGCGGGTCGAGCTGCTTCACCGGCGGCAGGCGCGGCGCGATCCACTTCGCGTACGAGGCGTCGCCGCCCGCATCGACCAGGTAGCAGTGGAAGAGCTTGCTCTTCGCCGCGTCAGACAGCTCGTTGAGCGCGACCGCCTTCTCGCGCGAGCGGCTGGTCGGGAAGTCCTGCAGCCACGCGCGAATGGTGTCGGGTGAGAGCGCTTCGCACGGCGTGGCGTACATCTCTTCGACGCGGCGGCGAATGATGAGCGGGCCCGTGTCGTCGAGCAGCTCGACCAGCTGGCGCGCGCGGCCACACTCGGCCGACTCGGCGCGCTCCTCGCAGTTCGACAGCTCGAGGTACGACAAAGCGAGGCGCAGCGCGGCGGTGAGCGGAGGCCCGGCCGGTCCCGCGGGCTCGGGGTGCTCACCGTTGGCCTCGGTGATGAACGGGTCGGGCAGGGGACCGCGCGACTCGAAGAACGCGTCGATGCCCGCCAGGCCCTGCGACTTCACGCGTCCCCACGCGTTCGGAGCCGTTCGCCGGAACGCCTCGACCAGCAGCCGACGGTTCCACAACGGCACGCCGGTCTTGCCGCCGAGCGCGTGCGCGATTCTCCGCTCGGCCTCGGTGGTCACCCCCGGCTTGGGCATCGTGTCCGACGCGCCCGAGACGTAGTCGTCGAGCTGCACCGCGAGCCGGTTGAGAATCGCCGCCGACGCCACCAGCGCCTGGAGCTGCTGCACCGTCGCCTGCGGCACGCACTGGCCGACGCCCTTCGCCGTGCCCTGCAGCAGCGCCGCCGCCATCGCCGCCGCGTCGTTGCACAGCGCTTCCTTCTGGCTCACGCACGCGTCGAGCTTCGCGCTCGAGTCTTTGCCCTTGTCGGCCGACTGGTCGAGCTCGGCCTCGCAGCGGTCGCGGGCCGTGATGAGCGAGCGCGCGTTCTCGTTGCACTGGTTGAGCGTGCGCTGCGCGACCTGGAGCTTCTGCTCGACGTCGGCGCACGACGGCGTGCCTCCGTCACCGGCGGCGAAGGCCGTCGACGACGCCAGCAGCAGCAAGGCTGAGAGGGGGGCCCACTTCATCGCTTCAGGGGTGAGGAAATGCCCTCCCCGGGGCGCACAGGGAAGCAGGAAATGGGGCGAGGCGAGGTATACCCCCCGCCCGTGGCGCGGGACTTCAGCGGCATTCGGCGGGGCGCCCTCTCGGGGCTGGCGACGGTGGTGATGCTCTATTTCGCCGCGGTCCCGTCACGGCTCTCGCTCGCCGTGCGCGGCTGGGGCCTCGTCAGCCTGCGCATCGAGAAGATGCTGGTCGGCTCGCTGCTCGATCTCTCGGCCGTCATCGCGCTCTTCACGCCGCTGATCGCCATCTTCGCGCTCGCGCTGCCCTTCCTCTTCGCCCGGCTGCGCACCCCGCGCTGGCAACGCCTCGGCGCGCTCTTCGTCGCCTTCCCCTTCGGCTTCGTCATCTCGCTGCTCACCGTCACCGCGCAGGAAGTGAAGTCCGAGCGCGGTTCGTTCCCCACCACGTTCGACCTGCTCGAGGGCGGCACCAACGCCTCGTTCCTCGAGGGCACGGTGGGCTACCTCCGCTACGAGCGCATCTGGGAACCGGCCGTCGTCGGTCTCGTGCTCACCGCGGTGCTGCTGTTCATCATCTGGCGCCGACGCCACGAGGTGCGGGGCTGGCGTCACTGGGGCACGGGGCTGCTCGGTGGCCTCGCCGGAGGCACCGCGCTGGTCGTGCTGCTCAACGCCGGGCTCGCCGCCGCCGCGAACAAGTACACCGCCGCCGCGCTCGGAGACCCCCTCACCACCATCGTCGAGAGCTCGATCGACATGATGAGCCACAAGGGCCCCGCCACGCCGCGCGATCTCGTGCTCACCGCCGAGTTCCCCGCGGGCACCGCCGAAGAAGGCGCGCGCCGCCTGGGCTGGGCGCCGAAGTCTCCGGGCAAGGCCCTGTCTCGCCCGCGGCCGCTCGACTGGACGAAGGAACCGCCGACGAAGGACCCGCGCGGCCGCAAGCTGCTCGACGCGCTCGCGAAGGTGTCCGCCGCGCTGTTCGATCCGCAGGACGCGAAGGTGGCCATCTTCCAGGTCTCGCTCGAGGGCTTCCGCGCCGATGACGTGCACGCGCTCAACGCCGCGGCGCCCGCCCAGATCGCGCCGTTCACCAGCGGCCTCTACAGCGCTCCGCAGAAGGGCGTGCTCACCAGCCGCCGCATGTTCCAGGCGGGCGTCCGCACCGCGCACTGCCTCGGCGCGATGACCTGCGGCGTCGGCACGCTCCCCTACAACCTCGCGTTCATTCGCGACCTGCAGCCATTCCCCGTGCGGTGCGCGAGCGACGTGCTGCGCGACGCGGGCTTCGTGGAATCGTTCTTCTACGGGTCCGACCCGCACTTCGACGAGATGCACCGCTTCTTCTCGGAGCACGGCTTCACGCACCTCGTCTCGCAGGCCGAGCTGCCCGCCGACGCGCCGAAGGGCACGTGGGACGGTGTGACCGACCTCGCGGTGTTCGACTTCGCCGCGAAGGACGTCGCCAGCAAGATGAACGAGGGGCCGCAGTTCGCGTTCTTGATGTCGCTGTCGAACCACTCGCCGTTCACCGCGCCGCAGGACCAGCCGCCCGAGGTGGTGGCGCGCGTCGACGAGGCGCTGAAGACGGCGGTGAACCGCGCTGACTCCGACGACCGGCTGCGGCTGCTGACGTACTCGTACACCGACCTCGCGCTGGAGCGCCTGGTGAACGGCCTCGATGGTCTGGGGCTCGCTGACCGCTCGATCGTGATGGTGATGTCCGACCATTCCACCGGGCACTCGTACGTGTGGGGCCCCAAGGATCCCGAGACCGACGAGGCCAAGACGCAGATCCCCTTCGCGATCATCATTCCGCCGCAGTTCGTGGCGCGCGCGAAAGATCCCGCCGCCCTCGACGCCGCGCTCACGGAGGTGCAGACGTTGCTCGACGAGGCTCCGCTCTCGCAGAACGACGTGCCCTCGATGCTCCTCGCGTTGCTCTCGTCGGTGCCGCCGCTGAAGGCCCTGCCGGAAGAGCAGCGCTGGCACACGCTCGGCGGCCAGGTCACGAGCCCGTACTTCCAGCCCGGGGGCGAGGCCTCGACGTACATCCTCGGCATCAACGGCGTCAGCGAGCTCTATGCGTTCGATCGCCAGGGCGCGCGCGTCGGTGGCTACGAAGACAGCGTGTTCTTGAAGACCCGCGCTGATCGTTACCGTGTCACGCCGCGCCTCATCCCGATCACCGCGACGTTGATCGAGACGATGAAGACCGATGCGAAGTGAGCCCGCGCCGGTTATTCCGCGCGCCATGCTCAAGACCCAGATCATCGTCGCCAGCACCCGCCAGGGGCGAAATGCCGACGTCATCCTCGAGTGGCTGAAGACCTCGGTGAAGGATCACCCGTCGCTCGCGTGCGAGGTCGTCGACCTGCGCGATTGGCCGCTGCCGATCTTCCAGGAGACCATGGCGAGCATCGGCGACCCGAAGAACCCGACGTACTCGGCGCCGATCGTGAAGCAGTGGAACGCGAAGATCGCCGAGGCCGACTGCTACGTGTTCCTCACGCCCGAGTACAACCACTCGATCCCCGGCGGCCTCAAGAACGCCATCGACTCGGTGTTCGTCTCGTTCGCGTTTCGTCACAAGGCGGCGGCCTTCGTCTCGTACAGCAACGGGCTGGGCGCGGGTGTGCGCGCGGTCGAGCACCTGATCCAGGTGATGGCTGAGACCGAGACCTCGGTGGTGCGCACGCCGGTGCTGATCCCCAACGTGATGACGGCGTTCGAGGGCGGCAAGCCGGTGAACAAGATGATCGAGGCCACGCTCAAGGTGACCCTCGAAGATCTCGCGTGGCAGGGCAACGCGATGAAGAACGCGCGCGCGGGTGGGCAGCTGCCGCCGCCGACGTTCCGCGTGCGCGCCGCGATGTCTGCGATGGCGCCGAAGTGACCGATTTCTTCCTCGTCGCGGGCGGCCGGCAGCGTCCGACGAGACGTGGACGACGTGGGGGCACATGCTCGGCTCGATCTCGTGGGACGAGGTCGGGCTGCTGGCGCTCGCGATGTTCGGCGTGGAGTACGGCGACGACGAGCTCGCGTGGGAACCGGACCGCGGCGATCACCAGCTCGCGCGCGTGCCCGACGAGTTCACGAAGGCGCTCGCCGCCTTGGCCGACGTGCGCGTGGTGGACGTCGCGAACGCGTGGCACGTGTTGCTCGTCGAGCGGGCAGGGTGGAAGCCGGGGCCGCACACGCTGGTCGCCGAGCTCGAGGGGCTGCGCGCCGAAGCGCGGAAGGCCAGGGGAGCGCTCTGGCTCAGGATTCAGCCGTAGCGAAGGCCGCGTCCCACCCGCGCGCGAGCAGGCCCAGCGCTTCGACGTTCGAGAGATCCTGCAGCACCACCAGCGCGCGCTTCGTCGCCGCGAGCTCCCAACCCGGCGAGTTGAGCGCCGCCCACGCGCGGCCCAGCTCTCGCGCCGCGATCGCCTCGTCGAAGACCCGCTGCGGCGCCTCGACGTGGAGCACCGGAGGCGGCGGCGCGACGCGGTACAGCTCGCTCAGGAGATCGCGCGAGGCCCCACCTCCGCCCAGCCGCTCGACGACCGCCGCGAGATCGAGGTCGACGCCCGAATCGACCAGGATCGCCTCGACCGCCTCGGGGTGCTCGTCGTCGAGCGCTTCCATCGCCAGCCAGCGGAAGTAGTCGTCGGGCGCGTGGCAGATCGGCTCGCAGCCCTCGTCGGGGCGCCACTCGACGAAGCACGTCGTGCCGGCGAAGGGCTCGACCCACAGCCCGCTCGCGCCGCCGAACATCGGGGCCAGCGGGATCAGCGCCGGCGGGAAGAAGTCAGGCCGCTCGGGCCGCAGCCGGCTCAGCCGCCGCTTCGCATCGACGCGGTCGAGCAGCACGCTCCAGCCGTTCACGGCACCCGCACCTCGAGGCCGGCGTACCCGTCAGGGCCCCATCGGTCTTGCTCGGTGACCCCCGGAGTGGGCTCCGCCCGCTCCCAGTGATTCTGTTGGCGCACGTACCGCTCGGGAAAGAAGACCTCGTCGACGCGCGCGAACGAAGACAGCCAGTTCGCCTTCGCGTCGGGGCCGGTCTGCGAGACGTACACCGCGATCGCGTTCAGCTTCTTCAGCGGGTCGATGCTCAGCCGCTCGAGGGGCGCGTACGCCGCCAGCGGGGCAGGGAGCGGCGGCATCGGCAGCTCGGGCGTGAAGTAGTTCGGGTCGCACCGCACCGACGGCCAGCACGGCCCGGCGTGCACCACCGCGCGGTGCACCACCACCGGAGCGTTCGGCAACCGATCGAGCGCGCGCCGGAAATACACGTACGTCATCGCGTGATCGGGGTGATCGTCGACGCCGTGCGCGACCACCACCTCGCGCGGCGTCAGCATCGCGAGCAGCGCCTCGAGATCGCCCACCAGCGCGTCCGCCGTCCACTCCGCCGGCGCGCCGGTGCGCTTGCTGTGCTCGTCGATGCGGCCCGCACTGCGATCGGCCCACGTGCCGGTGCGCGCGATGCATTCGCCCGTCGCGTCGCGGTGCTCCATCGGCGGCAGCGGCGTCTTGCCCAGCTTGCGCAGCGCCCCGTCGGGGTAGCCGAGGAAATGCACGTCGGTGGCCTTCACCCCGAGCAGCGCCAGCGCCGCCACGCTCTCGGCCTCGCGCTGGTACCCGTCGCGCTCGCAGGTGTAGTCGCCGTTGGTCACGAGGATCACCGCGACCTTCTTCCCCTCGGCGACGCGCTGGCTGATGAGCCCGCCCGCCATCAACACCTCGTCGTCGGGGTGCGGCGCGATGACCACCAGGTCGTACGCCTCGCGCACCGGGCCCGTCGACCGGCACCCGGCGACCAGCGCCCACGCGAGGAGGAAGACGAAGCGCATCTGCTCACCCTATGTACACTCGCGCCAATGGCTTCCCAGACGCTTTCGACCACCGAGCTTCTCGTGATCGACGGCGCCAATGGGATCACGCGCGCCACCCGCGAGCAGTTCCCCGACGCCTCGTGGTCGCTCGCGGTCTGCCTCGCCGCGCTGGTCGCTTCCGCGTGGCTGGCGCGCCGTGCCCCACGGTGGATTCCGTTCGTCCTCTTCCTCGCGGCAGCGCCCGGCCTCTTCCACGTCTTCGTCGCGCGCGCCGACGCCCCGCTGCAACGCGGAGCCACCGCCGCCCCGATTCGCCAGTCGCTCGACGAACTGCACCGCGTCGCGCCGTGGCCAAACACCCCGGTCACGTTCTCGCGCGAAGAAGACGACGTGACGTTCCCGCTCACGCGCTACGCCGTCCCTGCGCGCCCGCCGGCCGCCAACGCGGTCAGCCTCGACGTCACCGGCACGCGGCTGCCGCTTCGCTGCACCGGCACCACCTGCGAGGCGCGCCCGTGATCGGTCTCGTGCTCGTGCACGCGCTCGGCGCGATGGTCTCCGCGGCCGTCGACCGTCGCGCGATCGTCGACACCTTGAGCAGCCCCGCGAGCTTCTTCGTCGGCCTCATCGTGCTCTTCAGCGCCGCGCTCGGCCTCCCGGGAATCGCGCTGCTCGCCGTGCTCGCGCTCGGGGTGTGGCTCAGCCCGCGCGAGCTCGAGGCAACCCCGCGCGCGACCGCCGCCTTCGGCCTCACGCTCGCCGCGCTCGTCGCGTGGACGCTCGCGCGCCCGTGGGTGCCGCTCTTCTGGGACGAGTTCGTCTGGCTCGCGAAGGCGCGCCTCGGCCACGCCGGCTTCAGCGGAGTCATCGACGCCTCGCTCGATCCGACGATGGCGCTCATTCCCACCGGGTACGTGCCGCTGTGGCCCGCGGCGGTCGGCTGGTTGTCGCTCGGCACCGATTCCATCGAGACCCACGTGCTCGCCGCCAGCCTGCTGGTCGTGGCGTGCGCCGCCGTCGCGCTCGAGGCGTGGTGGGAAGAGCTGGCCGCTGCGCGCGGGTGGGCGCTGGTGATCGTGCTCAGCGCGCCGCTGGTGCTGGTGCACCTGAAGTCGAACTACGTCGATCTCCCGGTCGGCCTGCTGGGGCTGGCGCTCCTGGGGCGGCTGCTCCACGGTCGCGCGGGCCTGGGCTCGCTGTGCCTGGCCATCGCGCTCGCTGCCTTCAAAGACGAAGGCGCCACCCAGGTCCTTTCGGCCTCGGTGGCGACGGTGGTGGTGACCGGCCTTCGCGAGAGCTGGCGTCGGTTGGGCCCGTTGCTCGCGGCCTTCGTCACCTTCGCTCTCTGGCGTGTCCTGCTGGTGCAGCACGGCGTCGAAGTTCGAGACCACGCCCTCAATGCCCCCGCCTGGGGCTGGCTCTCGTCGTTCGCTCGGTTGCTGCTCCTGCACGCCGGTGACGTCCTCACGTGGGGAGTCACCTGGGCCGTCGTCCTGGGAGTCGTTGTCCGTCGCGCGTCCGACCGACAGTCACGGGCGCTGCGGTGGATGCTCGCAGGCAACGTGCTCCTCATGACGACGGCCCTGGTCTTCGGGCCGGAACGGGTGCGGGTCTTCGCCGAGAACGGCACCCTCTTGAACCGGCTGCTGCTTCAGTCGTGGCCGGCGGCGGCGATGTTGTTGGTCGCCGCCACCGTGCGTGTCCCCGAAGGGCCAGCGCTCACTGACCGAGCAGCTTGAGGGCGATCTGCGGGGCCTGGTTGGCCTGCGAGAGGACGGACACGCCGGCCTGCATCATCACCTGCGTGCGCGCCATCTTCGACGTCTCTTCCGCCACGTCGACGTCGCGGATGCGGCTGTTCGCGGCCGACAGCGACTCGCTCGACTGCTGAATGGTCTGGATGACCGAGCTCAACCGGTTGCCCGCCGCGCCGAAGCCCGCGCGCGCCAGCGAGACCGCCGAGAGGCCCGCGTCGATGGTGGTCAGCGCCGCCTGCGCGCCGGCCTGCGTCGAGAAGTCGAGCGCCGACACACCCAACGTGGTCGCCGTCGCGTCGATGGTGCTGATCGACAGCTGGTCGTTGGCCGCCACGTTGCGAATGCCGATCTGGAAGGTCAGGGTGGTGGCCGCCGAGTTGAGCAGCGCCTGGCCGTTGAACTCCGCCGCGTTCGCGATGCGGTCGATTTCGGTGATGAGCGCCGCGTTCTCCGTCTGGATGTAGCCGCGCTCGGTGTTGCCCACGCCGCTCGAGGCGCTCTGCATGGCGAGCTCGCGCATGCGGGTCAGCAGCTCGGTCGTCTGGTTCAGGTTGCCTTCCGCCGTCTGGATGAGCGACTGCGCGTCCTGCGCGTTGCGGTTGCCCTGGTTGAAGCTGCGGATCTGAGCGGTCAGGTTGACCGAGATGCCGAGGCCCGCCGCGTCGTCACCGGCCCGCGTGATGCGGAAGCCGGAAGAGAGCTTGGCGTAGCTCTCCTGCAGCATGTCCGTCGAGTTGAAGAGGTTGCGCTGCGCATCAAGTGAGCCGACGTTCGTGCGAATCGAAAACATGGTTGGTGTCTCCCGTGAGTGTTGCCGTGAAGTGCTTCACTCACCGCTTCGGCACCGGTCTGATCCATCTGCAGACTGAATTTTCTGCCGAGCGTCGCGGGCCAACCCGCTGATCACTCGTGCTGGAGGATCGGTTTGCCGAGCGCGTCCGGCGTTCCCAGCCGGGCGCCCAGCTCGCGGTGCAGCTCACCGAGCGTGCGCACGTACTGCGACACGGTGCTCTTCACCGTCGAGGGCATGTCTTCGGTCGCGCGCACGTACCAGCGCAGGCGATCGAGCACGCGGTGGAACTCGAAGACCGCCGCCTGTTCTTCGGGCGAGAGCCGCGCGAGATCGCTGAAGGTCACCGTGCCGAAGGTGGATCGGCAGAGCTCGACCATGCCGTCGCGCGTGCGCAGCCGGCTGAAGAGGCCGACCGCCTCGTCCTGCTTCTCCGTCAGCCGCGTCATGACCTCTTGCGCGTCCAACACGATCAGGTGGCGCACCTTCGCGGTGTCGGCTTCCCAGCGATCGACGCCCGGCTTCGAGAGGCGCGCGAGCAGACGCTTCAGCTCGTCCTCGACGTGGCTCATCGCCTGCGCCTCGAGGGCCGGCTTCTTCGGAGCGCTCTTCTTCTTCTTGCTGGCCACTTCAGCCCCCCAGCTTCTTCTCGATGGCGGTGAAGAGCGCCGGGTAGCCCTCGGGGAACAGGCGCTGCGCGAGCTGCATCATCTGCGCGTCGAGGCCCACCATCACGCGCTTCTTCTTGTCGTACGCGCCGCGCAGGATGATCGCCGCGGCCTTCTCGGGCGTCAGCGCGGCCAGCTTGTCGAAGCGCGCCGAGAACTTCTCCTTCGCTTCGCCGTGGTGCTTGGGGGTGCGCGCCGACCGCACGATGTTGGTCTTCACGCCGCCCGGGTGCACGCACACCGCGTGCACGCCCGTACCGTCGAGCTCGCGCCACAGCGCCTCGGTGAACCCGCGCACCGCGAACTTCGCCGCGTTGTACGTGCCCTGGTTCGGGTGGGCGATGATGCCGAAGATGCTCGAGATGTTGATGATGGTGCCCGACTTCTGCTCGAGCATCTTGGGCAGGAACGACTTGGTGCCGTACACCACGCCCCAGAAGTTGATGCCCATCAGCCACTCGAAGTCTTCGTAGGTGACCTCGGCGAGCGGCGAGTCGACGGTGACGCCGGCGTTGTTGATGACGAGATCGACACGGCCGTGACGCGCGATCACGTCGGCCGCCATCGCCTCGACCTCGGGGCGCTTGCTCACGTCGAGCGTCACGCGCTGCGAGCCGTGCTTCAGCAAGCCCTGCGTCTCGCGCAGCCCCGCCTCGTTCACGTCGCACAACACGAGGGAGTACTGCTCGGCATCGAGCTGGCGGGCGAGGGCGCGGCCGATGCCGCTGCTGGCCCCGGTGACGACGGCGACGGGTTGGCTCATGGAAGGCGGCACCATCTCACGGCGAGGGCGGCATGCCCATCTGCGCGCGCAGCTCGAGGAACGCGGGCGTCCACTGCGAGCGGGCATCGCGGACGGTGAGCGTTCGCTCCACGCGAGGCATGGGCTCGCGCGCCATCACGTCGACGCAGATCAACGCCGGCTTGCCCTCGCGGGGAATCACCTCGAGGTGCTCGACGACGTGCAGGCCGACGGTGTTCGCGCCGAGCGTCACGCGCTCACGCTCCAGCGCGCCGGTCACCACCACGAAGCGGCCACCCGGAGCGAGCCAGCGCGCCGCGGCCTCGGCGTATTCCTCGACGCCGCCGCGCACCTCGAAGCGGCAGGGGAAGGCGTGCGGCTTGTCGCTCTTCGTGCCAGCACCGGGAGGGAAGTAGGGCGGGGTGCCGGTGATCACCTCGAACTGCCGGCCGGCCTCGAACAACGCGGGGTCACGAAGATCGCCGTCGAGCACGCGGCAGCGGTCGTCACAGCCATTGAAGGCGATCGATCGCCGCGCCATCGCCGCGCGATCGGCCTGCGCCTCCACGCCGGTGACGTCGAGCCCGGGAAAGCGCCACGCGTGCATCAACAGCACGCTGCCCAGGCCGCAGCCGAGATCGAGCACCCGCGTGGCCTTCATGGCCTCGACGAACGGCGCCGCGACCCAGGCCGTCACCAGGTCGTCGAGCGACCAGCGGTGCCCGCGCTGCTTCTGAAAGAGGCGCCACTCGCCGGTGAGGAAACAGAGATCTTCGTCGTCGCGCGGCTCGAGCTCGGGGCGGCCACGCGCGCCCGCAGGCTGCGGACCCGGCGGCACCCACCCGGCGGGACGTCTGGCTTCGCGAATGATGCCGGCCACGCTGCAGGCCTACACCAACCGCTCGGCCTCGGTCGCCTCAGGAGAAGGTCAGCGAAGTTGAAGTCCACCCCTGGGAGGACGAGGACTTCGACCGGGCCTCGCTGGCCCCCTCCTGCGACGACCGAGGTTCACGTCACGCCGAGCAGACCCCCGCGTCGTCGACCGGCCCCTCGGGGCAGTCCGACAACATCGGCCCGTCGTCGTTGGGCTTCTTCTCGATGTGGTGGTGCGAGTGCATCGAGGCGTTGGGCTCGCCCTGGAAGACGGCGATGACTCCTGCGGCGAGCGCCGTCCACCCGAGAATGACGAGCAGGGCGAAGACCACCAGGGCGACGCGTGACCGGTTCTGCGCGCGGGAGTTCATGGTGCACCGAGCAAGAGCACGGCGCATGCCCGGTGCCGATCACCTGATTCCGCGAGGCTGGCTCGCTCAAAACCCGAGAATCGGGTGTTGCACGCGTTGCACCTGTTGCAGGTGTTGCAGCCCTCAGGGCACGGCGAAGACGTCGGCGCCGACGACGGTCCAGCTCGCCACGCCGCTCTGCGAATCCACCACGACGGTGCGCGCCGGCTGCGTGTACACGCCGAAGGGCAGGTCGATCGACGTCACCGGGCGCACCGTGGTGAAGGCGGGCGCGAGCAACGCCTGCGGCTCGTTGGTGAACGGCGCGGTCCCGAGCACCGAGGTGCCGAGGAGTTCGTCGATCGTCAGCAGGCCGTTCATCCGCCGCTGCCCACCGCGGAACAGCCCCGGCCCACGCGAGAGGTCGGTGATGCTCGTCGGCGTGAAGAGCGTCAGCTTCTGCGCGCTCATCGCCTGCAGCCGGCCCTGCGCGTCGACCGAATCAGGGAACGCCGAGGTGAGCGCGCGCGGCGTCACCGCGGACACGGGATAGTAGAGCGTCGACCCCGCCCACAGCGCGCCCGCCCGCGGCAGCGACGAGACGACGCCGTTGAGCTGCATCACCACCGTCGCCGTGCCCGTGCTCGCCACCCAGTGCTGGAGCTGGTGCACCATCGGCGAGGTGGCGGTGGTGAACCACACGTCGGCGCCATCGGGATCGATCGCCCACGCGCTGACGTTGGTCGCGATCTGCGTCGTGGTGCCGCCGGTCGTCGTCGGCCGCGCCGAGAGCGTGAAGGGCGGCACGAGCTGCGCCGTGAGGTACAGCCATTGGCCGTCACCCGAGAGCGCGGCAAGACCACCGGGGTCGGGCAGCGTCACCTCGCCCGCCATCGACGTGATCGACAGCGTGGGCCCGATCTTCGTCGCCAACGCGACGGAGCCATCGTTGCTCAGCTGCACCAGCCGCGCGCGGTTGGCCTGGTTGGGGCCGCGCACGGAGTAGCGGAGTGAAGGCGTGCCGTTCAGCGACACCACCGTGAAGCCGCTCTGCCGCTCCACCGCCGCGCTGGTGCCGTCGCGCGAGAACGTCGCCGAGAACCACGGCTCGGAGCTGCCGGGATCGGTCACGATCTGATCGACGCCGGTGTCGGTGGAGGTCACGTGCAGCCGGGTTGGCTCTCCCACCAGCGCGAGCCCTCCGTCGGGAGCACAGCCACTGGCGACGGCGAGCGGATCGACGGCGAGGAGCTCCGTCACTTCGATGCCGCCGTCGGTCGCGGTGCGCACACGCTGCAACGCCGCGCCCTGCGGAGAGCCGGTGAGGGTGATCAGCGCCCCCGAAGACGCGCACAGGTCGAGCGAGCCGAGCTTTCGTCCCACGCGTGCACCGAGGCCGAGACGGAACTGCCCGAGGTCGGCCATCACGCCCTCGTTGGCGCTGGTGAAGTCGACGGTCTGCGTGGCGTGGTTGGGCAGCGCCATCGTGAGCCGGAGCGGCGTGTTCTGGGGCACGTCGAAGGTCTGCGTGGTGCCCTCGAGGCGCGGCACGACCAACTCGACGCCGCCGTCGGGCAGCGCCAGCGTCAGCGTCGCGGGCTGAGCGACCCCGTTCGCGTTGAAGGTCTCCACGCGCACCGTGGCCGGCACGAAGGTCGGCGCGCCGATGAGTGACTCGTCGATCGCGCACACGTTGAGCGAGGCGGTGGCGTGCACGCACACCTCGGTGGCTTTGCACGCGGGAGTGCAGGTCAGCGGCGCCGGGTCGAAGGGCACACGCTTCAAGTAGAGCGTGCGGCGCGCGTCGGCCTCGTTGCCGCTGAGGAACCAGTGCGCGGTGAGGTGCGCGTCGAGCGCGTACGCACCCGCAGTCAGGCGACACGCGGGCGGCAGGCACTCGGCAAAGAGATCACCCGGCACCGAGAAGAAGGTGCCCGCGCCCTTGCCGTCACGCACGCGCATCAGTTGGCCCGACACGCGCGGCTCCGACGACGACAGCACGGCGTCAGCGTCGGCGAAGGAAGTGACGAGCGACATGGCGCGAATGGAGTTGCCGCGCTCGAGCTGCTCGTTGCTGAAGTGCCAGATCGCGGCGGTGCGCGGGGCGACGAGCAGCAGCGCCAGCTCGAAGTCGTCGACCGTACCGTTCACCGCGTCACCCAGCAGCCGCGGAATCGGAGTCGCGTTGCCCACCGACTTGCACGTGCGCGCGCCACTCGCGGTCAGCGTCGCCAGCTCGACCTTCTGCGTGCAGATGTCGCTCGAGTGGCCGTCTTGCCAGATGATCCGCGCGAAGGTCGCGTCGACCGGGCCGAGCACGAGGCCTCCGAGGTCGGGCAACGCCAGCGCGTCGGTGAGGCTCTTCCAGCTCGCGCTCGGAGCGTCCCACACGAAGGCGGTGCCTCGGCCGCGCGCGAAGATGCGACCGTCGGCGCCTTGCACCAGGAACTCGGGGTTCACCGGCACGTTGGCGCTCAGCTGGGTCCACACGTCGTGGGAATCGAGGGTCTGCACGACCGAGCCGGCGCTGACCAACGCGTTGCCCGCGACGGCGGTCGGCCAGAAGAGATCGACCGCGAACGGAGGCTCCGCGAGTGGGCGCACGGCCATCGTCGCATCGACGGAGTACCAGTGCGTCGTCGTCGGCGCCGGGTTGAAGTCGCGGTCGAGCCCAGCGCCTTCCTGCACCATCACGACGGCGCGCTCGCTGGTCGCGCCGAGCTTGAACCCGAGCTGACGCAGCGTGCTCCCTTCCGAGGGCAGCTGCGTGCCGAGCGAGGTGGGCAGCGAGAAGCGGGCAGGGGGCGCGCCGATCTCCCACCCGGTGCAGGTGGACAAGGCGACGCACACGCCAAGGAGGCCGGCGCGCTTCACTGCGTCCACCCCGGGTCGACGAGGACGCCCACCGAGCACCACAGCTTCCCGTCATCGAGGCTCGAGTCGGGGACGTCGATGCAGTCGTCGAGGTTGAGTTCGCTCGTGAGCACGTCGCGGTTGCACAGCCGGCGGCCCGTGATGCGCACCTTGTGGAGCCACAGCGGGAAGTAGAGGTTGGTGCGGCTCGCCAGCGCGTCGGCGGCGACTTGCCCGGTCAGGTCGGGGTTCACCCGCTCGTGGCCGCGCTCGATCTCGACCACGGCGTTCGCGGTCTCACCGATCGCGCCGTACTCGAGGCCCGTCTCGAAGACGTAGTGCTCGTCGGCGGTGGGTAGCGGACGGAGGTAGAGCTTGAGCGAGTCCTTGTCTTCCATTTTCCGATCGGGGTGGAAGACGAACAGCACGCTCAGCTCGAGGCCGTTGTCGCCGCTGATCTGGCAGAACGGATCGCTCGGGTAGAAGAGATTGAAGAACCCGGTCGAGCGGCCCAGCGACTGCTGGTGCACGTTGTCGGGACCACACGCGCTGAGCAGCAGCGCCACGGCGACGAACTTCAGACCACGCAACATCGACTGCCTCCGGAGCGGGGGACGATAACGAACCCGAGGGTATTTCTCCCTCTCCCTCTCCTCTCGAAGAGGAGAGGGCCGGGGTGAGAGAGAAGCGTCAGCGCATCGAAGTCGAGCAGCTCGACGCGTCAGCCCTGCCGACCAAACTGCCGCGGATCGAGCTGGTACCGCGCCAACCACCGCTGAATCTGCATGCGCGCCTTGCCCATCGCCCGCGCGACGGCCGACACATTCCCCTGGTGCTTGGTGAGCAGCGCGATCAGCTCCGCCTTGCGAGCGTCATCGAGCGCCTCAGCATCGACGGGCGCGGGCCGAGGCCCCTGCGACCTGACCGCCGGAGGCAGATGCTCGAGCTCAATCGTCCCGCTCTTCGACAACACGAGCGCCGTCTCCAGCGCCTTCTCCAGCTCCCGCACGTTCAGCGGCCAATCGAACGAGAACAACGCCCGCGCGGCCGCGATCGAAAACTGAATCGAGAACTGCCGCTGCGGCGCGTACTTGTTGAGCAACGCCGAGATGAGCAACCCAAGATCCTCACGCCGGTTCCGAAGCGCGGGCAGCTGCGCCTCATACCCGCTCAACCGCGCCCGCAGGTCATCCCGGAACACCCCACGGCCACAGAGCGCCTCGAGCTGCCGGTGCGTCGCCGAGATGACCCGCAGATCGACCGGCACGGGAGTCGTGCCGCCGACGGGCAGCACCTGCTTCTCCTGCAGCACCCGCAACAGCGCCGGCTGCGCATCGAGCGGCAGATCGCCCACCTCGTCGAGCAACAACGTCCCCTGGTGCGACGCGCGAATCAGCCCGCTGCGATCGTCGACCGCCCCGGAGAACGCGCCCTTCTTGTGGCCGAACAGCTCCGATTCAACGAGCTCATCGGGCAGCGCCCCGCAGTTGATCGCAATGAACGGGCCCTTCCGCCCGCTCGCCTCGTGCACCTCGCGCGCGAGCACTTCCTTCCCGCTCCCCGAGGGTCCAGTGAGCGCAATCGACACCTGCGACGCCGCCAGCGTCATCACCTCATCGAAGTGCGCCGCGAGCCGCGAGGAGAGCGTGCGAATCGGAGCGCCCCCGTCACTCTCGAGATCGCCGGCGTTCTTCTCCTCGAGCTTGAGCACGAAGAACGTCCGCCCCAGCTCAATGACGTCGCCATCCTTGAGCTCGGCGCGCGTCACCGCCTCACCATTGCGGCGCACGCCGTTCTTCGACTTCAAATCTTCGAGCACCCACGTGCGCATCACCCGCGACAGCTTCGCGTGCTGCGTCGACATCCACCGGTCGGGCACGCCGAGCTTCAGCAGCCGCTTGCCCTCTTCCTCGACCCGCACCACCGCGCGCGCATCGGCCCGGCCGAGCCACACCTCGTCGACCTGGCCCAGGTTGAAGCGCCCCGACGGCGACAGCGGCCGATCGGCGTCGAACACGCGAAAGAGGAACGGCGTCGCGTCCTTGCCGGGGACTGCCGCGCTGATTCCCTCGGTCAGCGTGCTCTGCACCACCATCACCCCTCAGCGTCAGCGAACGCCTTCGATCAGGTACAGCTCGTCGAGCTCCTGGTTGACCGTATACACGTACGCGCCGCCGTCGGGCGTGATGAGTCCGGCCTTCACGTGATCCATCCCCACCGGATCCGCGGGCGTGATGACGCCGTTGGGGGTGAGCTTTCCGCTCCCCAGCTCGTACTGGAACAGCGAGATGCCCGGCAGCTTCTTGTCGCGCCGCGCGATCCACAGCCGCTTGCCGTCGTCGGTCCACTGCATCGGCATGTCGCCCGGCGTCAGCTGCGGCAGCGGCTGCGCTTCACCCTGCGTCTTGTCGACCGGCACCAGCAGCGCCTTGCGCGCCTTCACGTCGAAGCCCACCAGGTACTTGCCGTCGGGCGAGGGCGGGGCGGTCAGCGCGAACTCGCCGTCGTTCACCAGCTGCGGCCCCTCGTCTTCCTTGCCCGCCGCGACCAGCGACTGGAGATAGAGGTGCGGGCGGTTCTCGTGGTCGAACGCGCTGAACGCGATGCGCTGCCCGTCGGGGAAGAAGCGCACCTGGTTGATGCCCTGGAAGTCGCCAGCCTTGAGATCTCTCGGCGCGCCCGCTCCGACCGGCACCAGCCGCAGGGTGTTGAACGGCGCGGTCGGGCTGACCACCGCCCAGCGGCGATCAGGCGACAACGCGCGGCCCCAGCCCAGGCTCAGCATCACCGGCGTGTCGTCACCGGTGTCGAAGCGCCGCAGCCACGTCTGCACCTCGGCCGTCGACGGACCGAAGCCCTCGAGGAACAGCACCGCCTTGCCGTCGGGGGACAGATCGAGCGGCATCGAGCCGTCGAGCCAGCTCCACGAGCGCTCGGTCGTCTCTCCGTTCAACTTGCCGAACATGCGCGAGCGCACCAGCGAGCTGGCCACCAGCGCGCGGCCCTGCGCGTCGACGTCGAGCAGGCGCAGGTTGCCGGGCGCCGCGAACACCTCCCGCTGCGCGCCGGTCAGCGACAGCGCGTAGATGCGGCGCGAGGCGTCTTCGTAGCCGGCCGAGAACCACACCTCGTCACCCCTCGCGTTCCACGCCAGCCCCTCGAGCGTCCACGCCTGCTTGCTGCGCGCGATGAGCTTGCCGGTGCGATCGATGATCTCCACCGTGCCGCGGTCGTCGCCGAGCACTGGCAACCGGGGGAAGGCGATGTACTGGCCATCGGGTGACAGCCGCGCCGCCCCGAGGTTCTCGGTGCTGGTGAGGATCACCTTGCCCGGCGGCGACTCGATCACCCACCGCGAGTCGACCAGCCGCACCAGCAGCATCACGTCTTGCGGCCCGAAGTCGGCCGAGAGCACCGAGTCGTAGAGCTGTCGCGGCGCGCCGCCCGCCAGGGAGCCGCGCGAGAGCACCATGCCCTTCTGCGACCCGTCTTCCGGCGAGCTGCCCACCGCGAGATCGCCGCCCGCCGACACGTCGAACAGAATGGTGCCGTTCGCGGTCACCGAGCGCATCGCCGTGCCGTCGAGCACCCCGGTGTAGACCTTCCACGGCATGCCCTCGAAGGCACCCGCGTACGCCACGCCGCGGCCATCGTTGGTGAACCGCGCGTTCGAGATCAGCCCGTTGCGGAAGCTCACCCGCTTGCTCACCGCGTGCCCCGCATCGGGCGTCGCCGCCGCCCCGGGAGCGATCACCTCGGCCGGCGCTGCGCTCGGCCGCATGAAGCTCAGGGCGACGACGATCAACACCACCGAGGCCGCGAGCGCGATCGCCGGCACCGCCCTCGACGCCGGGCCGGGCAGCGCGGGCACCGTCGCGCTGTCGTGCAGCGCCTCGAGCGCGAAGAGGAGATCGCGCGCGTGCTGAAAGCGCTGCGCGGGGTCTTTCTCGAGGCAACGCGAGATCACCTTGTGCAGCGCCGGCGACGCGCCCGTCACCGCCTGCACCGGGTCGGAGTTGAGGATCGCGTACCCACGCTCGACCGGCGTCTCCCCGGGGAACGCCATCTTCCCGCTCAGGCACTCCGAGAGAATCGCCCCCAGCGCGAACACGTCGCTGCGCGCGTCGGCCGGCCGCCCCCGCACCTGCTCGGGAGACATGTAGCCGGCGGTGCCCATCACCGCGCCCTCGGCCGTCATCGGCAGCGTGCCGGTCGGCGGCGTGCCCGGCGCCTCGAGCGTGCGCGCCACGCCGAAGTCGAGAATCTTGAGGTGCCCGTCTTTCGTGAGGAACAGGTTCTCGGGCTTGAGATCGCGGTGCACGATGCCCTTCTCGTGCACGGCGGCCAGCCCGAGGGCGACCTGCATGCCCACCTCGATCGCCTTGCGCGGCGGCAACGAGCCCTTCGCCAGCCGTTCCCGCAGCGTCTCGCCCACCAACAGCTCGGTCACCAGGTACGGCGTGTTGCCCTCGCGGCCCACGTCGAACACCGAGAGCACGTTGGGGTGGTTGAGCGCCGAAGCCGCCCGCGCCTCCGCCTCGAACCGCTGGAGCCGCGCGGGATCCGACGCCGACTCGGGCGGCAACATCTTGATCGCCACCTCGCGGCCGAGTCGCGAATCGCGCGCGCGGAACACCACGCCCATGCCGCCCGAACCGAGCGGCGCAACGATGTCATACGGGCCGAACCGCTCACCAGGAGTGGGCATCAGCGAGAGTCAAAAGTGTGAATGTGGTGAAACGTGTCGTGAAACGACAGACCGGGGCCCCAGCCAACGCACGGGCCGCGAGGTTATTTCCGCGCTTTGCAGATTTATTTCTTGTGGCCGCCGCCCTTGCCGCCGCCCTTGCCACCGCCACTCTTCGAACCTCCCGAAGAGGATGATGACTTGGCCGGGGCATCAGTTGCACCACCGCCGCCATTTTGAATGCTGTCCTGCTCCTGGGCGGCCGCCGAGTCGGAGTTGGCGTCGTTGGGCAGGCCTTTCTCGACCGACACCGTGCCGTCCTCGTTTTCCTTCTCGTCGAGGACCACCGGGTTGTCTTCCGAGATGCCGCGCTGCACCTGGACTTCCTTGTTCGGGTCGTCGCCCTTGGCCTTCTTGGCCGCGTCCTGCTTCGCCTTTTCCTTCAGGGCGGCGACGGCGGCGTTCTGCTTGTTCAGCTCGTCACGCGAGCGCTTGCTTTGCTCCAGGCTCCACTGCTTGGGGTCGATGCCGGCCTTCTCGAAGACCGCCTTCTCGGCCGCCGCCTGGTCCTTCGCCATCTGCTTGCGCTCGTCCGAGGTCATCTCCGACAACTTGCGGTTGCCGTACTTGGCCTGCACCTCGGCCTGCGCCTTCTGGGTGTCGATCTCGATCTGCGCGGACTTGTCGGCCGGCGTCGACGGGTCGTCGTACGCGAGCACCAGGGCGAGGCTGATCAACGGGAGCGACATGCAGGCCGAAAGCCTAGCAGGTCACTTCTTGCAAGCGGAGCACGCCTCGTTCGACTTCGCGCACTCTTCCTGCGTCGCCACGCAGCGCTTCTGGTACTCGGCGCGGTCCGCGTTGCGGCCGGCGATCTCGCACGCCGTCTCCGACAGGTTGCACACCTTCGTCTTGAGCGAGCACACGTCGCTGCACTCGGTCGGGTTGCGGGTGCGGAGCTCTTCGAGCTGCGCGGCCAGCGAGTCCATCTTCTCGTCGTCAGACCCGCCCAGGTTCGGGCCGGTGTTGGCCTTCGGGCAACCGGCGAGGGCGAGCACGGCGCACGCAGCGAGGGCAAAGGCGGTCAGGCGGTTCATGGAAGCGTGCGTTCTAGTGGCACCCGGCAGGGCGGGCCACCTTTTCAAAGGTCACGGGCCGGGGTTCGCCGGCGCGGGCACGAGGAGCGGACGCTTCTCGTTCGGGGGCCGCGGCTTCGTCGCCTCGCGCCAGTAGAAGTACGCCGAGAGCGCGATGACGATCACGATCGCTGCGCGCCGCACCCACTCGTCGGTCTTGCGGTCGGGCGACTTCTCGAAGGCGTCCACCGCCGCGTCGATCGCCTTCTGCACCTCGGGGGCGTGCAGGGTGAAGCGCTCGCGCAGGGCCCGCAGGTCCGAGGGCGGCGCGGCGGGGTCGAGCAACCCGGCGATCTGGGCCGGCTCGTCGGCGTCGGCCACCCGTGCGGTGCCCCCGCTCTGCACGTCGAGCCACGCGCGGAAGAGCAGCACCTTCAGCTGCGCGAGGTCGACCTGGTACAGCCGGGCGAGCTCTTCCAACGACTTGCCCTCGACCGCGTCGCGGCGCACCAGCTGGGCCGAGCGGGGCGGGGCGCCATCGAGCAGGCGCAGGAGGGTGTCGAGCTCGGACATGCGGTCCCGCCCGTCCTGCCAAATTCTTGAGCCCGTGTCGTGGGTCCCTACGATCGTCCCCGTGCTGCGACCCCTGCTCCTCTCCCTCGTCCTGGCGTCCACCCCGGCGCTCGCGTCGGAGACGATGCGCATCGCGGTCGGCCCCGAGTCGTCGAAGGTGGTGCTCGAGGGCGAAGGCCTGCGCGTCGGCCCCGACAGCGACGAGGGCACGTTCGAGCCCTTCGCGTCGACCACCGTCACCATCACCTCGCAGGGACAGCAGCTGTGGGTGGGCGGCGCGGCGACCCCGGCCACCGCGCTGCGCTTCCGCTCGGGAGACGACGGGCAGGGCGTGATCGCCGTCAACGGCGTGCGCGTGAAGGGCGACGTGGTGGTGCTGTTCGGCAAGAAGGAGCTCGCGGCCGTCAACGTGCTCGCGCTCGAGGACTACCTCGTCGGCGTGCTCGGCAGCGAGATGCCGAAGTCGTTCCCGCCCGAGGCGCTCAAGGCGCAGGCGGTCGCCGCTCGCACCTACGCGCTCAACAAGAAGCTCGAGCAGTACGGCCAGCCGTTCCACCTCGGCAGCTCGGTCATCTCGCAGGTCTACAAGGGCCTCGACGTCGAAGACCCGCGCACCCGCGAGGCGGTGGAGGCGACGCGCGGCCTGGTGCTCACCTGGCAGCTGCAGCCCATCGAGGCCTACTTCCACGCGAGCTGTGGTGGGCGCACCGAGAACGGTGGCGACGCGCTCGGCCGCGATCTCCCGTACCTGACGGCGGTCGATTGCCCGTGCGGCAAGCTGCCGACCAGCCAGTGGTCGCTCGATCTCAAGCCGGCCGACCTGAAGCCGCTGGGTGGAGCGAAGTCGACGCAGGTCGCGGTTCAGGGTCGCACGCCCACCGGCCGCGCGCGCCGCGTGGAGATCGGCTCGCGCTCGGTCGACGCGGTCATCTTCCGCGAGCGCATTGGCTACATGAAGCTCAAGAGCCTGCAGTTCGACGTGACGAAGGCGAAGGACGGCTGGCACGTCGAGGGGCACGGCTTCGGGCACGGCGCGGGGCTCTGTCAGTGGGGCGCGCGCGTGTACGCCGAGAAGGGCTGGGACTTCCGGAAGATCCTCCAGCATTACTACCCCGGCACCGAGCTGCAGACCCTCTACGAGTGAGCTGGGATCTCGACCACCACGAAGGCCTGCCGTACCGCTTCGTGCTGCCGCCCGGGTACGACCCGCGCAACCGCTACCCGCTCGTCGTCTATCTCCACGGGTCCGCCGAGCGGGGGGACGACACCTGGTCGCACCTGCGCAACGGAGTCGATCGCCTCGAGGGCAAACCGCTCATCGCCGTGGCGCCGCAGTGCCCGCGCGACGACACGTTCGGTGGCAGCTGGTACGGCGGCGATTCGCGCACGCAGCAGAAGGTGCTCTCGCTGGTGCGCGCGCTGGGCCAGCGGCAGTCGGTCGACCCGAAGCGCGTCTCGCTGATCGGCTTCTCGATGGGCGCCATCGGGCTGTGGTCGATGCTCGAGCGCGCGCGGTCGCTCTTTTCGGCCGCCGTGCCCATCGCCGGCGATCTCGACTGGGAGACCGCGAAGCCGCTCGCCGACTTTCCCATCTGGGCCTTTCACGGCGCCGACGATCGGCTGGTGCGCCCCGACGCGACGCGCACGCTCGCGCGGTGGATGGCGCAGAACGGCGGAGTGCTCCGCTACACGGAACTGCCTGGCGTGGGGCATGACTCGTGGCGCGCGGCGTTCGACACCGCTGGGTTGTTGTCGTGGCTGCTCGCCCAGCGCGCAGTGTGAGTGCGCACGCGAGCGCCGAATGGCCTCGAGGGACGAAGGGCGACGGGTTTCGGCCCTGCTCGTCGCTGGCAGCCCCTCGCTGCGAGCAGAGTTCACGCACGATCGACCAAAGACGTCACGCGGTCGTCCCCACGACCGCCCGCGGCCTTTCGTCGATCGAAGCGTGAATCACCTGCATGACCGAGCTTGCGATGCCGAGAAGCTGCGGGCGCTGAGCACTGCGCGAACCAAGTACCCCTCGCGTTCCCCGAGGCAGACAGCGCTCAGAACTCCACGACCACCCCGAGCGAGACGGTCATGTACCCGGTGACGCCACTCGAGAACGGCAACGGTCCCACGACCCGAGCCCGCACCTGCACGCGCTCGACGACCTGAAACGAAACCGCCGCCCCGAGCCCCAGGGTGAACGCCCCCACCGTCTCCTCGAGCCGCCCGTGCACGTTCTGCAACTCATTGTCGAACGATCCACTGAGCCACACCTTCGACCACCCAACGACGACGTGCGGCGCCAACGCAACCCGCCACACGCGAAACCGCACGCCCCCCGTCCCGAGCACCTGCAGTCGATGCGTGGCGCCGCGCACATGCGCCCCACCGAGATACGCGTCGTAGATCGCGTACGGTTCGGCCTGGTAGCCGAGCAGCAACCCGCCCTCGAGCCACGCGACTTCGCTCGGGCTCACCGTGACGCCCGCGAGCGCGCCATACGCCGGCCGCAGCGACACGCCGTACGCCCCACCGGCCTCGACGCCGACCGACACCTGCCCGAGCACCACCGCGGCGACGAGCGCGATCACTGGTCCCACCCGCGCGAGTGCAGCAGCTGGAGCGCCGCCCGAAAGCTCGGCTCGACGTTGCCGATGTGATCGACGGGGAACTCCTGCTCGAACACCTCGAGCCCTGAGAAGTTCTTCTCCTGCGCCTGCTGGGCGAAGCGCCGCGTCGACACCACCATCTCCGGCCCCTCGAGCGTCCCGGCGGTGAGCAGCACCGTCCTCGGCACCGCCCGCGTGGAGTCCATCGCCTCGAGCTGCCCGTGAATGACGCCGCCGACGTACACGAGCGACGGGCTCGCGGCGCAGATGAAGTCGAACGGAGGCGCGTCGGCCTCGACGAACGTGAACGCGCCGAACAGCCCACCCAGCGAATGTCCGAACAGCGCACGTCCCTCGCGGCCTGGCTTCACGCGGTACTCGCGCTCGACGAAGGGAATGACCTCGCTGCGCACGAACGAGAGGAACTGCGGCGCGCCCCCGGTACCGCCGAACGGATCGGGCTCGTTGCTAGGGATCGTGTAGTCGCGGTTGCGGCCCTTGCCCTCGCCCTCGCCCGACGCGGAGTTGATGCCGACGACGATCACCTCGTTCAGCGCCCCCGCGGCCTCCAGGTCAGACGCCGCGCGCGAGGTGACGTCGAGCTCCATCAAGCTCGGCACGCGCCCATCGAGCTGCAGAATCCACGGGTAGCGCCGGCCGTCGTCGCGCGCGTACGACGGCGGCACGCGCACCGTCAGCGTCCAGGTGTCGACGTCGTTGGCGAGCTGCTGCGTCGAGACCGTGCCCGAACCCGGACCGCAGGCTGCGAGCCAGCCACACCCCAGGATGAGCACCACGCGAGCCACGAGCCCTTCGTAGCGAACTCGCCGCGCTACAGTGCACTGATGAAGCTCGCCATCGCGCTCGCCACCACCGTGCTCGTCACCGCCTGCAGCAGCGCCCCGTGCATCGCGACCTGCGCCTCCGACCCCGACTGCGTGTCGGGGCAGCGCTGTGTTCGCACTGCGTGCGCCAGCGGCGGCACGGCGACCGTGTGCCAGCTCAGCGACGGCGGCACTCCGTAGCGATCACGACTGCGGCGCGAGCTGTCGCACCCGCACCGGCCCGGCCACCTTCTCGACCGCCGCCTTCACCTCGAGCCGCAGCCCGAGCGCGAACGTGATCTCCGCGGCGATGAACAGCGGCCCGATGAGCAGGCCCATCAGGTCGTCCACGAACGCCGGCTTCTTGCCCTCGAAGTAGTGCCCGACGAACTGGATGATCCAGCCCACCACGAAGATCGCGGTCGCGGTGCCCAGCCACACACCCAACGACTGGCGCGCGATGGGCGCGGCGCCGAACGCCATCGCCACCAGCGCCGCGGTCATCGTCAGGCCGAACTTGAAGTCGAGCCGGAAGTAGAGCCCCAGCGCGACGATCGGAATCAGCAGCCACGCCAGCGACACGCTCACCGGGCCCAGGTCGATCAGCGGCCGCGAGAGATAGAGGACGACGGCGAACGTGATGCTCGGCACCCCGATGAGATGGGTGGCGATGTTGCGCGGGTCGCGGTGGTAGGCGGCGTACGTCCCGAGCTGCTTGATGAGTGGGTTCATCATCGTCTCCTTGTGGAAGACTATCGGCCCTCGCTCGCGTTGAGTTTGTCGGGCACCGGACAAAGTCGGCACATGGCCAAAACCGTTCGTGATTACCGAGAGTTGCTGGCCGCCGGACGGTGGTTCCAGTGCCTCTCGGCGCCCTTCGCCGACGCGCTGGTCGAGGCGGGGCGGGTGCGCGAGGTGAGCGCTGGCACCCGGCTCTTCGCGCGCGGCGATGCGCCCGACGGCGTCTACGCGGTGCTCGACGGAGCGATTCGCGCCGCGGGCCTCGGCAGCGACGGCAAGGAAGCGGTGCTCGCGCTCGTCGAGCCGCCGCAGTGGTTCGGCGAGATCGCGGTCTTCGATGGGCTCCCGCGCACGCACGATGCGACCGCGGTCACCGACGCGCGCCTGGTGCACGTGCCCGCGGCGGCGCTGAGCACGATGCTCGAAGCGAACCCGGCGTGGTGGCGCGAGCTGGCGCTGCTGGTCACCGCGAAACTCCGGCTCGCGTTCGTGATGATGGAAGACACCGCGCTGTTGCCGCTCGCGCCGCGCGTCGCCAAGCGGCTGGCGTTCATGGCCGAGGGCTACGGCGAATGGGCCGATCGCAGCCGCCGCGTGGTGAAGGTGCGGCAGGAATTGCTCGCCGCGATGCTCTCGGCGAGCCGGCAGTCGATCAACCAGGCGCTGAAGGATCTCGAAGCGAAGGGGCTCATCCGCACGTCGTACGGGGAGATCGAGATCCTCGACCTCGACGGTCTTCGCAGCGCGTGACGTTCACCACCGCAGCCGCTGGCGCTCGACCCACACATCGAAGACGCGCCCGTCGCGCTTGAACGTGAGCTTCACCTTCGTGCCCGCAGGGCCCTTGATGCGCTGCATGAGCTCCTCGAGCGGCACTGACGAAGACGGCACGTCATCGACCGCGAGCAGCTGATCACCTGGCAGCACGCCCGCCGCGTGCGCTGGCCCGGTCGGGTGCACCTCGGTGATCCACACGCCGCCGCGCCCCGCGTCGGGCCGCCAGTCGCTCGGGCGCATCCCGACGCCTTCGAACTCCGCGCCATCTTCACCGTCTTCGAGTCGCAGGCCGACGCGCACGAGGGTGGCGCCCTTCGCGATCGGCACCTGGCGGTGCACGTAGCCGCGCTTGCTGAACCGCAGCTCGGTGGGCGTCGACACCACCTCGACCGTGAGGCGACCCTGCGCGTCGGTGCGCCCCCGGTACTCGCGGCCTTCGACCGAGACGGTGGCGAGCGGCGCGTTCGATTTCTCGTCGAAGACCTCGAG
Organism: Myxococcaceae bacterium; assembly: GCA_046351675.1. Classification (GTDB taxonomy): domain Bacteria; phylum Myxococcota; class Myxococcia; order Myxococcales; family Myxococcaceae; genus Archangium_A. Next base: position 371,868 of record JAXLYB010000001.1, on the reverse strand, counting down.
GGTGACCGTCAGCTCCGGCGCGGGCAGCACCACGTCGCCGAGCTCGACGTCGCCCCGGTTGAGCAGCGCCATGGTCGAGGCCTGCGGCTCGTTGCTGGTCGGCGTGCGAAACGTCACCAGCGTCGCGGCCGGCACCAGCTCGAGATCGAAGCGCCCGTCGGCGGTGCGAAGCTCGCGTTCCCGCGTGAGTCCTGGCCGCGCCTGCACGAGGAAGCGCGTCACCGGCGCGCCGCTCGCGTCGACCACGCGCCCGCGCAGGTGGGGCATCACCAGGGGCTCGAGCACCAGGGTCACGAAGCGGCCGACCTCGTACGGCGCGGAGGCCTCGGAGTTGCCGTGTTGGTACTTCGCGGTGACCGTGCCCTGCAGCTCCATGACCCCGAAGGAGAAGCGGCCCGTCGCGTCGGTCTGGCCGTGAATGGTCACCGACTCGCCGGCATCGGTGCGAGCCGACACGCGCACGTCGACGCCCGCCAACGGTACGCGGTTGGGATCGACCACCTCGCCGTTCAAGGTGCCGGCCCTCGGGACCTTGCGCATCAGGTGAATCACCAGCTCGCCGCGCTCGCGCTCCACGCTGAATTCCTCGACGCAGCACGGGTGCTCGACCGTCAGCACGTTGGGCAGCTCGCTCAGGTCTTCGAGGTAGCGAATCGAGACGGTGCGAATCCCGGGGCCCCGGTACACGAAGCGACCGTCGCTGCCGGTGCGCACCACGCCCATCACGAGCGCGTTGGCGACCGGCGCTTCGGTGTCGTCGAGCACGATGCCTCGCTGATCGAACTTCCGTTCCAGCTCGAGCTCGATGCCATCGACCACGCCCCCGGCCGCGACGTGCAGCTCGGGGCTCTGCTTCGTCAGCGCCCACTCGTCGTGCTCGACCGACGCGACGCGCCAGTCTCCGGGGTCGACCTCGACGCGGAACACGCCGTCAGCGCCGCTGACCGTCGAGGCGATGCTGCCGCTCAGCGACCGCAGGTTGACCTGCGCGCCGGCGACGACCTCGTGTCTCCCGCGGGTGATCCCCGCCAGGACCGCGCGCCCGGCCGACGCCGCACTCGGAGCGGTCGGAGCCTGGACCTGTGGCGTGTCGAGCGGCGACGACGGGACCGCGACGGGAACCGGCGTCGAGACGCCCTGCGGCGCGACCGGCGTGTCGACGGGATCGAGCCGCTGGAGCCACCACCACAGCCCGAGCGCGACGAGCACGATGCCCGCCGACGCGATGAGTGCGGGGCGCTTCATGTCCCCGGGCGCACCAGCGTGAGGCGGGTGTCGTGCAGCGTCGCCGCGTGCCCCAGCCGCACCAGCTGCGAGAGGCTCAGCCCCGCCATCGGAATCACCACCCGCCGCGCGGGGTAGGGCGCCGACGATTGATCGGCGAGGGGCCAGGTCTCCGAACCCACCACGAGGCCCTGCTCGGTCACCTTCCCGGCGTCACAAGCCGCGCAGTCGCTCGCCGCGTCGACGAGCTGAAACGAGACGCCTCGCACCTCGGTGAAGAGCACGGCCCACTCCTTCGGCACGAACGGCGGAGGCTCCACCTTCATGAACCCGGCGAGCGTCACCGTCGAGTTGGGCGGCAGCTTCGCGATCTTCATGAACTCGAGCACCGCGGCCTCGTTGCCCTTCTGGATGCCGAGCGCGATCGGCATGTCTTTCGAGAAGCGTGTGTCGTCGTTGATCGCGAGCTCGACTCCGGGCGCGTAGAAGATGACGTCGCGCAGGTCGACGCCGGGCCCGTCGAGCTCGATGAGCGGCGCGCTGACCTCGGGCATCGTCGCCACCTTCAACATCTCGGCGTTCGGCCTGGCGAGCGTGCGCATGCCCCCCACGCCGGCGATCGGCACCAGCACTCCGGCGAGCAGCCCCACCATCGCCCCGCGGTGTGAACGCAGCGCGGCGGTTCCCGCGAGCGCGACGGCCAACGCGGCCAGCAGCGCGAAGCCGGCGGCCTTTCGACCCGAGTCCTGCCGCTCGAAGCCGTCGAGGAGGAGGATCCGCCGGTCCATCGTCGAGGCGTGTGCGCCCGCCCACATCGCGCGCCTGCCGCCCGCCGCGGAGAACGCCGACAGACCCTGCCAGGCGGCGAGCGCGAGCAGGGCGGCCGCGAAGAACGCCAACCCGCCGCGCCGGCCGGCGACGCGCGTGGCGAGCGAACCGGCGCCTGCACCGAGCGCGAGCGCGGCGAAGAGTCCCGCCGCGAGCGCCGCCGCCAACACCGTCAGCGAGTCGAGCTCGCCCATGGCGCCGCGCATGATGATCGCGCGATCGATCGGGCTCGCGTGCGAGATCGCCTCGAGCGACGCCAGCCCGACGCTGCGCCACGCGAGGCTCGCTGCGGCCACCATCGCCACCACGCCGCCCAGCGCGGCGCCGAGCACGGCGGGCACCCCGCGAGGCGCGAGGAAGGAGCCGGCCGCGCCGACGAGGCACGTCAGCGCCCCGAGCGCGAGGCACGCGTACATGCCCCAACCGCCCTCCATCCACGCCTGGCCCACCTCTGCGTCGACCAGCACCGCGAACAGCGCCATGCCTGCCGGCAAACCGCCGAGCGCGAGGAGCGCGGCGAGCACCGACAGCAGCGTCGAGGGCTTCTCTTCGGGAGCCGCGGTCGTCATGGCGCGAACCACACCCCGCTTCGGCCGGTTGATCAACGCCGGGGAATGCGACAAGGCGCTGCCCGGCGTGCACACCGACGACTTCGATTTCCAGCTGCCGCACGAGCTGATCGCCCAGCACCCGCTCGCGCGCCGTGACGCGAGCCGGCTGCTGCACGTGCGCCGCCCGTCGGGCCGCCTCGAGCACCACACGTTCAGCGAGCTGCCCGGCCTGCTGCGCAAGGGCGACCTGCTCGTCTTCAACGACTCGCGCGTCATTCCCGCGCGCTTGCTCGGCAAGAAGAAGGGCACCGGCGGCAAGGCCGAGCTGTTGCTCGTGCGGCCCGCGTCCGACGTGCAGACCGCCTCGGCGCTCGAGCAGGGCGCGGGCGGCACCACGTGGGTGTGCCTCGGCCAGTCGTCGAAGGGTTTCCGCCCCGGCATGGAGCTCGAGTTCGACGCCGGGCTGACCGCGGAGATCCTCGAGTCGATCGGCAACGGCGAGTACCGCGTGCGCTTCACCTCGCCGCTCTCGACGCTCGAAGAAGCGCTCGCCCGGGCGGGGAAGTTGCCGCTGCCGCCGTACATCGAGCGGTCGACCGAGGCGGCCGACGACGAGCGGTACCAGACCGTCTACGCGCGCGCGAAGGGCTCGGTCGCAGCGCCGACCGCGGGGCTGCACTTCACGCCGGAGCTGCTCGCGGACCTGAAGGCGCGGGGGGTGGAGACCTGCTTCGTCACGCTCGAGGTCGGGCCGGGGACGTTCTTGCCCGTGCGCGAAGGGCCGGTCTCCGAGCACCGCATGCACGAGGAGCGGGCGGTGATTCCGGCGGCGGCGGCGGATGCGATCACGCGTGCTCGCGCCGAGGGGCGGCGGGTCGTCGCCGTCGGGACGACCGTGGTGCGGACGCTGGAAGGTTCGCCCCTCGCGCTCTCCACGACCGGCGACACGCGGTTTTCGACGTCGATCTTCATCACCCCGGGTTTCAAGTTCCGCTTGGTCGACGCGCTCATCACCAACTTCCACCTGCCGAAGTCGACGCTGGTGATGCTGGTGAGCGCCTTCCTCGGCCGCGAACAGACGCTGGCCGCCTACCGCGCGGCGATCGACGCGAAGTACCGCTTCTTCAGCTACGGCGATTCGATGTTCATCGAGGACGACCCATCATGATTCCGGCCCCCGAGCTTCGCGGCGACCAACGCGTGGCGCCCTCGCTGGTGCGCTTCGAGTTGCTGCACACCTGCGCGCAGACGGGCGCCCGCCGCGGCCGCCTGCACACCCCGCACGGCGCGATCGAGACGCCGGTGTTCATGCCCGTCGGTACCGCGGGTTCGGTGAAGGCCATCGCGCCCGACGACCTCCACGCGCTCGACGCGAAGATCATCCTCGGCAACACGTACCACCTCATGCTGCGCCCCGGAGAGCAGCTCATCGGCGACCTCGGCGGCCTCCACCGCTTCATCTCGTGGGACCGCGCGATGCTGACCGACTCCGGCGGCTTCCAGGTCTACAGCCTCTCGGAGAAGCGCAAGATCACCGAAGACGGCGCGACGTTTCAGAGCCACATCGACGGCAGCAAGCACGTGCTCACACCCGAGCGGTCGATCGAGATCCAGGAAGTGCTCGGCGCCGACGTGATCATGGCCTTCGACGAGTGCCCGCCCGCGATGAGCGAGCGCTCGTACATGGAACCCTCGCTCGCGCGGACCACGCGGTGGCTCCAGCGCTGCGTGAAGGCGTGGAACCGGCAGCGCAGCTCGCTGTTCGGCATCGTGCAGGGCGGGTTGTTCGAAGACCTCCGCAAGCGCCACGCCGAAGAAGTCTGTGCCATCGACCTCCCCGGCTACGCGCTCGGTGGGTTCGCGGTCGGCGAGTCGCCCGAGCAGATGCACGCCGGCGTGAAGTTCAGCGCGCCGCTGCTCCCGAAGGACAAGCCGCGCTACCTGATGGGCGTCGGCACGCCGCTCGATCTGATCACCTGCGTCGGCGCCGGCGTCGACATGTTCGACTGCGTGCTCCCCACCCGCAGCGCCCGCAACTCGCTGCTCTTCACCAGCGAAGGGAAGCTGGTCATCAAGAACGCGCGCTACGCGAAGGACCAGCGCCCGCTCGACCCGAAGTGCAGCTGCTACACCTGTCGCACCTTCTCGCGCGCGTACCTGCGGCACCTCTTCGTCGCGCAGGAACTGGTCGCGATGCGGCTCAACACGCTTCACAACCTGCACTTCTTCCTGAACCTGATGAAGGACGCGCGGGCGGCGATCGAGGGCGATCGCTACGGCGACTTCGTGAAGGAATTCCTCGCGCGGCCCGAGTCGCCGCCCTGAAGGCTCACGGCCCGCATTGCCGGCGGTCGAGCAACGTCAGCAGCTGGTTGCCCCAGTAATCGGTGAGCACCACGTCGGCGCGCCCGTCGAGGTTCATGTCAGCCAGCACTCCGACCGACGGCTGAATGCCCGCGGAGAACCGCACCGCCGCCGTGAAGCGCCCCTGGCCCAGGCCGAAGAACAGCGACACCACGCCGGTCTGGGGCGGTTCCTGGTTGCTCACGAAGATGTCGGTGAGGCCGTCGCCGTCGAAGTCAGCGAGGTCCATCGAGCCCGGTGACGGAAGCGTCGCCAGCGCCGCACCCCACGAGAAATGCCCGAGCCCGTCGCCCAGGCGCACGCTCAGTTCGCCGGTGCCGTCGATCACGACCACGTCGACGAACGTGTCGGCGTTGAGGTCGGCGCCGCGAATCTGCAGCGGGCACTGCGTCGACGGAGACAGCAGCGGCGCCGAGAACGTGCCATTGCCGTTGCCGAGGAAGGTGCGCAGCAGGCCCGAGTTGCCCGAACAATCGCCGGCCACCAGGTCGAGCCGGCCATCGCGATTCACGTCGATGGGCAGCATCGCGTACGACGTCGAGCCCCCATCGAGCGTCACGCCCGCGTCGAAGGTGCCGTTGCCGACCCCGCGGAAGAGGCGAAGCGAGGTGTTCGATCCGATGAGGTCGGGCACGCCGTCGGACGTGAAGTCGCCGACCGTCATCGTCCACACGCCCGTCGGGTCGTTCACCACCGCCGAGTTGGTGAAGCCGCCATCACCCTGGCCGAGCATCACCCACACGCCGCCCGCCTGGTAATCGATGCCCAGGAAGTCATCGAGGCCGTCGCGGTTCAGGTCGGACGCGGTCAGCTGCGTCGACGAGAAGCCTTTGTCGAAGTGGGCGACGCTCGAATAGCCGCCATCGCCATCACCCCGCAGCAGCGTGAAGTCGCGCGTGCCGATGTTCGAGATGATGACGTCGGGGTACGGGTCGGGGTCGAGGTGCAACACCGCGAGGCCTTGCGGTCCGCCGTGCGTCGCCCAGCCCGGTTCCGCGGTGAGCGTGGCGTTCGCGTTTCCGTGGAGCACCGCGAGGTCTGCGTTCGGCATGCCCACCACCACGTCGTCGCGCGCATCGGCGTCGAGCCGCCCCACGCTCACCGACAGCGCCTGGCTGAGGAGCGGCGTGAACATCGGCATTCCGAACAACGCGCCGCCGGTCACGCCCGGCAGCACCCACGCCCCGTCGCTCGCCGTGGTGATGACGTCGCGACGCCCGTCACCCGTCACGTCGCCAATCGCCAGCGCCCACAGGTAGAGCGGGAACGAGAAGCCGTCGCCGACCGAAATCGTCGGGGCTGCCGTGAGCGCCCCGGTGCCGTCTCCGAGCAGGGGAACGACGGTGTGCCCGTTCAGCGTCACCGCGACGACGTCGAGATCGGAGTCGTTGTCGAGGTCGGCGATCGCCACGGCGCGTGGGCTGCCTTGCGTCGCGTACACCGTCGGCGCCGGGAGCACGCCGGCATCGACCCCGGCGAACACCATCAGGTTGGCGGTGCCGTAGTTGGCGGCGACGATCTCCGCGCGACCATCGCCGTTGAGGTCACCCATCGCCACGGAGAGCGGACTCGCCGTGCCCGGGTAGCCCGCCCAGGACGTCGCCGCGTACCCACCTCCCGCCGTCGCGCGTAGCAGCATGACCTGGTCGCTGGTCGGACCGGGGTGCGTGCCGACGGTGATGTCGGGCACCAGGTCGCCGTTCGCGTCTCCGACCGCGAGCGAGATCGGGCCGGCGAGCGGCACGGAAATCCCCGGCCCCGGGAAGCCGCCCAGCCCGTCGCCCGACCGCACCGTGACCCGGTTCGCCCGGTTCTCCGCGATGACCGCGTCGAGGAACTGGTCGCCGTTCATGTCGGCCACCACCACCGCCACGGGGCGGCTCCCCGCGCCGAGCGAGATCCGCCGCGGAGCCTGGAACCCCGCATCGCCAGCGCCGATCAGCACGAGCAGCTCATCGGCATCGAGATCGACCGCGACCACGTCGCTCAGTCCGTCGCGGTTGACGTCAGCCATCGTCGCGCGCGCGTTCGACGACACGCTGAAGTGCGTGGCTTGCGCCGGTGCCAACGGCTCGCCGGAGCACACGTTCGCCGTGGTGCAGCTCCCGCCGACGCAGGCCGCCCCCGGCGCGCACGCGACGCCCGCGACCCCGCCATCTGCGCCACAGCCCGCGGTCGCGCCACAGTGCTGCGGGTTGCTCGCCGGATCGATGCAGGCGCCGCTGCATTCCAGCGTGCCCGGGCCGCAGCTCGCCTGGCAGTGCCCCGCGGCGCAGACCTCGCCCGCCGAGCACGTCACGCCGCAGCCGCCACAGTTCGCCCCGTCAGCGTGCACGTCGCGACACCCGCCATCACACGCGTCGAAGCCCGAGGGGCACACCGCGGTGCACGTGCCCTGAACGCAGACCGCGCCCGCCGCGCACGGCTCGCCGCACCGCCCGCAGTTGGCTTCATCGGAGTTCAGATCGCGACAGCTCCCACCGCACGGGCTCAGCCCCGAGCCGCAGGTCGCCGTGCACTGGCCGTCAGTGCACTGCTCGCCCGCCCCGCACACCACGCCGCACGCGCCGCAATTCAGACGGTCGTCGGGCAGCGAGCGACACCCGCCGTCACAGTCCGACAGGCCACCCTGGCACGACACCACGCACGCACCGGCCGAGCAGACGAAGCCCGGGCTGCACGCGACGTCGCACGCGCCGCAGGCCGCGCGATCGCTCGTGAGGTCACGACACGTACCGTTGCAGTCCGTCAGGCCACCGCAGCCCGCTGCGCCGCCGTCGTTCGAGCCGAGGGTGGTGTCGTGAATCGAACACGTGCAGCTCACCAACGCTGACGCCAGCGCGACGACGACGAAGAGGCGAAGGGCCATGATCCTGGGTGGTGGCGTGAGCACGTCAGACCTTCACTGAATCTGCGCGCGCCAGAGCGCGACGTCGCTGGCGCGGGCATCGGTTGGAAAACGAGAGAGGAAGGCGGCGACCTCGGCGAGCGCGGCATCGGTGTGACCGAGCGCGCGGTGCTCCAGCATCAGCGCGATGCTGACCTCGGGGGCGAACACTCCATCGGGGAAGCGACGTTGGTGCTCGAGAAACAACGCGGCGGCGCGCTGGTACTCGCCCGCTTCGTGCGCGCGGAGCCCTCGCTCGAACAGCGCGGTCTGCGCGGCGAGGCCAGCGCCTTCGGCTGCTTTCTGCAGGCACGCATCGATGGCGCCCCCGGCGAGCCCCTCGCACCCCGCGACGTCCTGGCTGGGCGCGACGAAGAGCTCCACCGGCACCACCACGCGTTGCCCCGCGTCCACCCGGTGCGTGCCGCTCGCGTCGCGGTAGACCACCGAGCCTTCTTCCACGACCAACACCGTGCGACCGGCCGCGGCCTCGACCAGCACGCGACCCTCGCTCCAGCTCACCGTGAGCTCGTGCGTCACCAGCTCGCGGGCCGCGCCGTGCGCTTTCACCCGCAGCGAGCCTCGCTCGAGCCGAATCGACCGGCCGTCGTCGCTGTATTGCCCAGCCGCCACCACCTCGACCGTCGCGACCGGGGACACGGGTGGGGTGTCACGCCGCGCCCAGCCCATCACGCCCAACGTGAGCGCCACGCCCGCGAGGAAGGAACACGAGAACGCCAGCCCGAGCCGGACGAATTGCGCGCGCGCCTGGCGGCGTTCGACCGCGCGTTCCCACGTGCGCGCGACGGCGGAAGGAGCGAGCGGACGGCTGGTGGCGTCAGCGAAGACCGACAACGCGCGCTGGGCGTCTTCACGAAGCGGGGTCTGCGGTGTCATGGGCGGTGAACCTCCGCGCTGAGGGCGCGCTCCAGGTCGCGGCGGGCGTGGTGAAGCCGGGTCCACACCGTGTTGATGGGGCACCCGACGATCTCGGCGATCTCCCCGCCCGACATCCCCTCCATCTCGAAGAGCACGAGCACCTCCCGCTTCTCGCGCGACAGCCGGTCCAGCGCGCGGTGCACTTGCTGCGCGGTCTCGCTGCGAAGCACGTCGGCGTCGGGGGCGCCGTCTGCCGCGACTTCTCGAATCGACTCGAGGCCGAAGAAGCGGCGAAGGCGCGCACTGCGTCGCGAGTCGGCGGCCACCTTCAGCGCGACGCCGAACAACCACGCGCGCGGAGACGCGGTGTGCGCGGGAATTCCGCGTCGCAGCGCCACGACGAACACGTCTTGCAGCAGGTCCGCGGCGTCGATGCCCGGTGCCGCGAGCCGGCGAAGAGCGCGGTGCAGCGCCTGGGCGTGCTCGCGGTAGAGCTGGCGCACCTGTTCTTCAGCGGACGCGGGCGCGCTCACTGAAGACTCCGCGGCGGTGAGAGAGCTCGGGATCATGGCGCGCGCAGCCAGCGAGGTGGCGGGCGCCCCTCAAAACCTTCAATCAAACGACCAACCGAGCCCCAGCCCAGCGAGAAAGCCGAGGGAGGGAACACGAAGCACTTCGCCTACACCTGCGACACTGAACGATTCCGGGCGGATTCGCAGCTGGGCTTCCACCCGCGCCGAGGCGAAGACCCCGCTGAACAGCCGCTGACGCCACTCGGCCGACGCCAGCGCGCCGGTGCTGAGCAGCTCGGCGGTCGCGTTTCGAACGTACCCTTCGCTCCGCGCAGAGAGGCGCGTGAGGTGCAGTCCCGCGGCGGCGATGAGGGTCGAGTGCTCCAGCACCTGGAACGTCCACGCGGCCAGCAGCCCGAGCCATTGCACCGACGCCGACACGGTGCCCGGCGCGACCAGGCCCAACCGCTCGCTCTGCGCGGCCGCTTCGATCACCACGCCGAATGCCGTGGGCTGCCAGTGCACCAGCAGCAGGCCCGTGCCCACGAGCTGATCTGACGGAGCCCAGGCCGCACCTCCGTGAACTGCGAGGGCCACCTTCGACCAGCCGACGCGGGCATCGGCCTTCGGCTCGCTCACCACCGCGGGCGGACTCGGGGCGACGTCGCGCGGCTGCTCCGCGGGCGGCGCGCTGACCACCGCGGGAGCGGCGACCGGCTCGGCCGGGGCTGGAGGCTCGGTGACCGCGACGACGGGAGGCGTCTCGACCGGCAACGTCGGTTCAGGCGTCGTCGGAGTCGGGGCAGCGCGAGGCGTCTTCCTGGTGACGGCCCGTCGCTCGGGAAGCTTCGGACTGGAGACGACCACCGGCGGCGGGGCGACGGGCTCGGGCGCGGGAGCCGGCCGCTGCGCGCCGAGCCGCTGCGCAGTCCACGATCGCACCAGCAGGCCGATGGTCTTCGGCAACACGGCGCAGTCGATCGCACTCGGCTTCAACGTCCGTTCGCCCCACACGCGGTCGCCGTCGACGAGCCGCACCGTGAGCTGCCCCGCGTCGCTGCGCGCCTGCAGCTTCAGCGAGCCGTCGAGCGGGGGGAGCTTCTGGTCGGCGATCGCGCGTGGGAGCGAGGTCGCCAGCTCACACGGCACCCCGGGCCCGACCTCGACCGCGAGCGCCAGCGTCGCGTGAACCACGATGTGCAGCGCGGCCAGCATGCTCTCGTCGTGACCTCTCAGCGCGTGCCGTGCACCACCACGAAGCCGCCCGTGTTCCGCTCGTAGCCCGCGAAGTACACCTCGTTGTTCGACACCTTCAGCGCGTGCTCGACCTCGAACACCGGCGCCGCGGGCGTCAGCGGCACGAAGCGCGCGCCGTTCCACTTGCCGATGCCGATGGTCGTCGTCGACGCGCCGTTCTCGATGCCGCCCCCGAGGTACTCGCCGTCAGCGAGCATCAGCACCGAGGTCAGCACCGCGCCGCTGGTGTCGGGCGTCACCGAGACCCAGTTCGCCGTCTGCCGCACCGCCGCGCGGTAGCCCGAGCCGCCGCCGACGAGGAGCCCGGCCGTGGTCACGCCCGCGTTGCGCACCGCCGCCACGTCGCGCCACCCCGCGCCCGCCTGGCCCATGAGATCGATCGCCTCGGTCGACGAGCCGCCGTTGTGGAAGATCGCGACGCCGTCTTCTCCGGCGATCACCACGTCGCCGCCGGTGACCTTGCACTTCCACGCCTCGCCAATCAGCAGGTTGGTGACCTGCTCGGTGAAGGTGCTCGCCACGATCTTCGAGAGCACGCCGGTCGAGGTCGAGCCGCTGGTGAGCCACGCCGTGGTGTCGTCGCTGCACAGCGCCTGCGGATCATTGCCGAAGGGCAGGGTGTGAATCGGGTTGTAGTCGTTGAAGTCGGTGCACGCGCCGGTGCACCGGAGAATCTTCGCGCCCTGCACCAGCACGATGTCGTCTCCGACGGTGGTGATCGCGCCCAGCTGCGTGCTCGCCGTCTGGGCCGGCACGTTGATCACCTTCACCAGCTGCTCGCTGCCCACGGTGGACTGGTACAGCTCGCCCGTCACGAGGCTCACCAGCACGTTGCCGTTGGCGCGCCGCGCGAGGCCCTTCACCGAGAAGCTCTGCGCCGGGAAGGCCGGGCTCGGGCTGAAGCTCATGCGCACCCAGCTGAACGCGCTCGTTCCTCCTCCGCCGCCCGTCGTGCCGCCGCCACCACCGACGCTCGCGCTGCCGCCGCCCGTCGTCCCACCGCCGCCCGTCGTCCCGCCGCCGCCGCCACCCGAGGGCGCGCCACCCCCTTGCGCGGTGCCACCGCCGGTCGCCGCGCCTCCGCCCGTCGAAGCGCCACCGCCTCCGCCGGAACCGCCGTCTCGACCGGGCGTGAGCGGGCCACACGCGAAGAGCGCCAGGGCACCGCACGAGATGAACAAGGAATGGAGCCGCATGGCTCCGCGCAGCCTACCGCAGGCTCAGGGAGGCGCCGGACGGCACGCGCTCTTGGTGCCACCGGTGTGCGTCAGCGCGCACTCGAAGTTCACGCGGCAGTCGCGGTCGACCTCGCACGTCGGGCTGCACACCAGGCTCTGGCCGACGAAGAAGGTGCAGATGGTGCCGGCCGGGCACTCGCGGGTCTGGCCGGGCTCCGAACAGCCGCGCGTGCAGAAGCCGCCCGGCGCCTGGAAGCAGTCCTGCCCCGGCTCGCACTCGTCGCGCACTTCGCAGGGAATGCCGACCGACGTGGTGCAGGCCGAACCGACGAGGGAGACGACGAACGAGGCGAACAGCAGGGTCAGCACGCGAGCGCTCATGGGGCGCGCCAGCTAGCACAACTTCACAGCCGTGTGCGCTTGCCGCACACCCCCCCGGCGGCTATACGGCCCGCCTCTTGATCCCCATGATTCCCGGTTCCCTCTCTGGTGTCCCACTCCTCCTCGCCCAGGCTGCCGGCGGCGGGGGCGGTGGCGGCATGAACATCCTCTTCTTCGGCGCGCTGTTCGCGATCATGTACTTCGTGCTGATCCGCCCGCAGCAGCGTCAGCAGAAGGAACAGCAGGCCATGCTGACCGCGCTGAAGAAGGGCGACGACGTCATCACCAGCGGCGGCATCATCGGGAAGATCTACGCCGTCGACGAGAAGGTCATCACGCTCGAGGTCCACAAGGACGTGAAGCTGCGCGTCCTCAAGTCCTCGGTGCAGGGCAAGGTCACCATCGAGCCCCCCGTGAAGGCCGACGAGAACGCCAACGCCAAGAAAGAGGAGAAGTAAGCGATGGACCGCAACTGGTACACGCGCCTGACCCTGATCGTCGCCGTCGCGCTCGGCACGCTCTGGATGCTGGTGCCCACGTATTACTCGTTCTTCGTGCTCGACCGGGCCGACCGCAACAACATCGAGAAGCTGCAGGCGGTGTTGCCGGTGTGGGCCCCCAAGGCGAAGTACCGCCTGTCGTTGGGCCTCGACCTCCAGGGCGGCATCCACCTCGTGATGCACGTCGACATGAAGACCGCGCTCACCAAGCGCGCCGAGCGCCGCGCCGCCAACATGGTCGGCTGGGTGTCGAAGCAGAAGCTCGGTGAGATCGAGCCGCCCATCGTCGACCCCGAGACCAACCGCGTGAAGGTCACCGTGAAGGACCCGGCGACGCTCGACGCGATCCAGAAGGGCCTGGCCGAGAGCTTCAAGGACTTCCAGTTCAAGGGCCGCGACGGCAACACCATCGAGCTGGCCCTCGACGACAGCTCGCTCGAGCAGATGACCACCGAGGCCCTCGACATGGCGCTCCTGCGCGTGCGCGAGCGCATCGACAAGTGGGGCGTCGCCGAAGTGCAGATCGCCAAGCTCGGCAACGACCAGATCCAGATCTCGCTGCCCGGCCAGTCTGACCCGGAGCAGGTCAAGCAGCTGATCGGCGAGGCCGGCCAGCTCGAGTTCCGCATCGTGGCGCTCGACAGCTCGATCTTCTCGAAGATCTACGGCGAGCACCCGCCCGAGAACCCGGCGCTCATTCGCCTCGTGCAGAAGGGCGACAACGGCGACGGCCCCGGCGGCCCCTTCCTCGAGTCGGAAGACCGCAAGGCGCTGCTGGCGTACCTCGAGGGCAAGATTCCCGCGCCGCAGAAGGCGCTGACCCACTGCGTGAAGGCCGACAAGAGCGCCAACGCGAAGTGCAGCAAGTACCAGACGTACCTGCTCGACGAGCAGAACGTGCCCGGCGACCTGTTGCGCAACGCCTACTTCCCCGGCGTGCCCGACAACCGCGGCAGCTACTACGTGATGTTCGAGATGCAGCCCGACGGGTCGCGCGCGATGGGCGAGCTGACCGGCAAGAACGTGAAGCGCCAGATGGCGATCATCATCGACGACAACGTCATGAACGCGCCGACCATCCAGTCGGAGATCACCGATTCGGGGTCGATCACCTACGGCCGCTCAGGCCAGGAAGCGAAGGACTACGGCCGCCTGCTCGCCATCACCCTGCAGTCGGGCGCGCTGCCCGCGCCGGTGTCGATCGGCGAGATTCGCCTCGTCGGCGCGTCGCTGGGTGACGAGCTGATCAAGAAGGGCACCTTCGCCGCGCTGCTCGGCCTGGCGCTCGTCGTGATCTTCATGGCCATCTATTACAAGGTGTCGGGCCTGGTGGCCGACGTCGCGCTGGCGCTCAACGGCCTGCTGATCCTCGCCGGGCTCGCCACCTTCGGCGCGACGCTGACGCTGCCCGGCATCGCCGGCTTCGTGCTCACGCTCGGCATCGCCGTCGACGCCAACGTGCTCATCAACGAGCGCGTGCGCGAAGAGATCGCCGCCGGCAAGTCGGCGCGCATGGCCGTCGACCAGGGTTACGACCGCGCGTTCTGGACCATCTTCGACGCCCACGTCACCATGCTCATCGCCGGCTTCATTCTCATGTTCACCGGCACGGGCCCGATTCGCGGCTTCGCGACCTCGCTCATCATCGGCCTCATCGCCTCGCTCTTCACGTCGATCGTCGTGACGCGCCTCATCACCACCTACCTCGTGCACGGTCGCAACGCGCAGACCGTCAGCGTCTGACAGGAGCCCACCATGCAGATCATCAAGGGCAAGACGAACATCGACTTCATCGGCAAGCGCCGGCCCGCGCTGTTCATCAGCTCGGTGCTCAACATCGCGATCATCGTCGGCATCGCGATCTTCGGGTTCAACTACGGCGTCGACTTCGCGGGCGGCACGCTGGTCGAGCTCAAGTTCCAGGGCGCGGTCACCGCCGAGCAGGTGCGCGAGGGCGCCGTGAAGGGCGGCCTCAAGGAACCGCAGGTGCAGGCCATCGGCGCGGCTGAAGAGAACAACTTCATCCTGCGCATGGGCGGCGTCACCCAGCTCACCGAAGACAGCGAGAAGAAGGCCGAAGAGGCCATTCGCTCGGTCGGCGAGGTCGCCTCGATGACCAAGAACCTCGACACCGGCATCATCAACGTGCGCTTCAAGACCGCGGTGCCGCCCGCCGACGTCGCGGCCGTCGACGCGTTCCGCGCGAAGATCAAGGACGCGGTCATCGCCTCGGGCACCGGCGTGACCGACGTGCAGAAGCTCGGCGAGTTCGACTACCAGGTGAAGGCCGAGGGCATGGCCGCCAAGGTCGCCGTGGCGCTGAAGGCCGGCATCCCCGACGTGAAGTTCGAGGTGCGCCGCACCGACTACGTCGGCCCGCAGGTCGGCAAGCAGCTGCGCAACAAGGGCATCATGGCGCTCTTGTGGGCGATGCTGTTCATCCTCGTCTACGTGGCCTTCCGCTTCGACCTGAAGTTCGGGCCGGGCGCGCTGGTCGCGATGCTGCACGACGTGGTGATGGTCGCCGGCTACTTCCTCATCACGCGCCGCGAGTTCAACCTCACCTCGATCGCCGTGCTGCTCACCATCCTCGGCTACTCCATCAACGACACCATCGTGGTCTACGACCGAATCCGCGAGGAGATGGTGAAGTACAAGGGCAAGGCGCTGCCGGAGATCATCAACATCGCCGTCAACGACACCCTGGCGCGCACCATTCTCACCTCGGGCGTCACCGCGCTCTCGCTCATCGGCCTGCTGGTGTTCGGCGTCGGTGAGATCTTCGACTTCGCCGCCGCGATGCTGGTCGGCATCGTCGTCGGCACCTACTCGTCGGTGTACATCGCCAGCCCGCTGGTCATCTGGCTCGACGAGCGCGCCCACGAGAAGGAAGCCGCGCAGGCCGGCGGCAACATGAAGGCCAAGACGGCCTGATTCACTTTGGCGGCGCCGGCAACACCGGCGTCGCCAGCTTCGCGCCCGACGCCTCGAGCACGCTCAAGAACTCGAGCAGCACCGTTTCCCGCAGCGCGCGGAATTCCGCGTAGTCGGTGGTGGCGAACCACGCCGCCACGTCGACGTCGAGCGAGGTGGTGGTCACCGCCACCAGGTGCACCGCCACGCTGCCGCTGAACAGCTTCGGCTGCGCCTCGAGCTTCGCGCGGAACCCCTTCATCACCTCGTCGAGCTGTTTCGTCGTGGTGCCCAGCGCCAGCGAGAGGGTCTGCGTGAAGCGAATGCGATCGCGCGCCGCGAAGGTCTCGAGCTGCAGGTCGGCGAGCTTCCCGTTGGGAATGCTGACCACCGTGCGCTCCACGGTGCGAATGCGCGTGCTGCGCAGGCCGATGCTCTCGACGGTGCCCATCAGCTCGCCGATGCGCACCAGGTCACCCTCGCGAATCGGCTGATCGACCGCCAGCGCGAAGGCGCCGAACACGTTCTCGAGGGTCTTCTGCGCGCCCAGGGCCAGCGCGATGCCGCCGATGCCGAGGCCGGCCAGCACCGAGGTCACCGAGTAGCCAAACTCCGAGAGGGTCGCGAGCACCGCGAAGGCGACGAGCGCGAAGCGGGCCACGCGGCCGAAGAGGCTCACCAGGCTGCGGCTGCCCGGGTGGTCGTACGCGTAGGGGCTGCCCAGGAAGTGCTCCGACCACGCTGACACCGCGCGAATGGCGCCCCAGAAGAAGGCCAGCCCGAAGGTGACGGTGAAGAGGCGCTGCCACGACTGCTCGACGGCCGGCGAGAGCTGCAGCAGCGGCAGGGTGATGCGCGCCAGCAGCGAGGCCCACCACAGCCGCAGCGGCTGCTCGAGCTGGCCGATGACGTGCGACGCCGAGGGGCGGGTGGTCGACAGCCGCGCGCCCAGCAGCCGGGTGACGCGCGTGAAGAGCAGGGTGAGCAGCACCAGCGCGACGATCAGCAGCGGCACCGCGAGCCACTGCCAGCGCTCGAGCCCCAGCAGCGAGTGCGCGCGCCACTCGTGCGACAGCGAGCTGCGCAGGTCGGCGCCGGCCTGGCCCATCAACGACTCGGCTTCCCGCACCGGCGCGTCGAGCTTCGCCTCGATGCCTCCGTCGGCGCTGGCGAACGCGGGGGCGCCGAGGAGCGTCGTCGCGAGCACCGTGGGCAGGAGGACCGCTCGAGCGACCGTCATGCGGCGCATCTCATCACTCCAGCGGGCGCTGGCGGACGATTTCGAGCAGCAGGTCGCGGTAGGCGCGCACGCGCGCGGGCACGTTCTTCATGCGCGGCTGCACCAGCCACACCGTGCCCGAGAAGGTGGTGTGCTCGGGCAGCACGCGCACCAGCGAGCCGCGCGCCACGTCGTCGTCGGTGATGATGCGCGGCAGCACCGCGATGCCCCCGTCGCGGCGGCACAGCTCGCGCGCGAAGAGCGTGTCGTCGCACTCGGCGCGGGCAGGGTGGCCGTTCATGCGCTGCGCCGAGCCGCTGCCGCGGAACGAGATGTGCTCGTGGTGGGCGAGGTCGGCCTCGGTCTTCGGCGTGCCCTTGCGCGCCAGGTAGGTCGGCGAGGCGAAGTAATCGGCGTGCAGCGTGCCCAGCTTGCGCGCCACCAGCGTCGAGACGCCCCGCAGCGGGCGGCCGCTGATGCGCAGCGCGAGATCGTACCGATCGCGCACCAGGTCGACCACGCGCGGTGTCAGGTGCACCTCACAGTCGACCCCCGGCCACCGGGCCAGGAAGCGCGCCGTCACCTCGGCGAGCACCGAGAGGCCCAGGTCGTTGGTCGCGGTGACGCGCAGGGTGCCGGCGGGCTCTTCGGCGCGCTCGGGGCCCTCGACCAGCGCCGCTTCGAGCCCCTCGAGCGAGCCGTGCACCCGGTCGTAGAGCGCCTTGCCCTCGTCGGTGACCGCCACGTTGCGCGTGGTGCGGCGAAACAGCTCGACGCCCATGCCCCGTTCCAGCGCGTTGAGCGCGCGGCTGACGGTCGACCGTGGAACGCCGAGCCTTACCGCTGCCCTGGAAAAGCTCTGCAGCTCGAAGACCGCCACGAACGCGCGCAGGTGGTTCAAGTCGATTGGTGCCATCTCGCACCACTGTTGCCGAAAAAATTGCATTGTTGCAACTCGTCGCCAGCCGCATATCGGGCCGTCGCCGCAGTCCAACCCTTGAGGAGAAAACACCCATGAAGAAGATGCTCATCGTTGCCGCGCTCACCGTCTCGTCGATGGCGCTCGCCTCGAACTGGAAGATCGACGCTGCCCACACCTCGGCGACGTTCGCCGTGAAGCACATGATGGTCTCGACCGTGAAGGGCACGCTCGGCACCGTCAGCGGCACCATCGCGCTCGACGACAAGGACGCCTCGAAGTCGAAGCTCTCGGTGTCGATCGACCCCAAGACGCTCGAGACCGGCGTCACCGACCGCAACAACCACCTCAAGAGCCCCGACTTCTTCGACGTCGAGAAGTTCCCGGCGGTCACCTTCACCTCGAAGTCGGTGAAGATCGACGGCGCGAAGGCCACCATCGTCGGTGACCTGAAGATCAAGGACGCGACGAAGGAAGTCACCCTCACCGGCGAGCTGACCCCCGAGGTCGCCAACCTCTTCACGAAGGTCCCGACCCGCGGCTTCTCGGGCACCGCGTCGATCAACCGCAAGGACTTCGGCCTCACCTGGAACAAGGCGATGGAGGCGGGCGGCGTGCTCGTCGGCGACGAGGTGAAGATCATGATCGAGGCCGAGATGACGAAGGACGAGCCCGCGGCGGCGCCGGCGAAGGCTCCCCCGGCCAAGAAGTAAGCGACACGTTCTTCGCGGCGGCGCGATTCCCCCTTCGCGCCTTCGCCGGCCCGCTCCGAGTCCTGCTCGGGGCGGGCTGTGTCGTTTCAGGGACCGTCTCGTTTCAGAGACCGTCGGTTCATGACGCCTGCCTGCCGGTTGGGGCATGCTCACCGGTCATGGCGGGGGAGCCCAGCGACGAGGCAGACGACGGCGTCGGCCCGACGCGCCAGCGCGATCTGCTCGTCGGCCACCAGCTCGGTGAGTTCAAGGTGCTCAGCGCGCTCGGAGAAGGCGGCATGGGCGTCGTGTACCGGGGCGTGCAGCCGCTCATCGATCGCCCGGTGGCGATCAAGGTGCTCAAGCCGGGCTTCGAAGACCAGGACGCGAGCCGCCTGCTCGACGAGGCCCGCACCGTCGCCGCGGCCCGCCACCCCAACATCATCGACATCATCGGCTTCGGCCGCACCGAGCTCGGCCGCCCGTACGTGGTGATGGAGCTGCTCGACGGCCAGGCGCTCGACCTCTGGGTGCGCGACCGCGAGCTGACGACGCTCGAGGTGGTGCAGCTCCTCAAGCAGCTCCTCTCGGGCCTCGCCGCCGCGCACGCCGCCAAGGTCGTGCACCGCGATCTCAAGCCGGGCAACCTCTTCATCGCCGACCTGCCCGACGGCACGCACCACCTGAAGGTGCTCGACTTCGGGCTGGCCAAGCGCGTCGACCCGATGGCGCCCGATCACACCGTGGGCACCGTCGCCGGTACGCCGCTCTACATGTCGCCCGAGCAGATCCGCGGGTCGGGCACCGGGCCGTTCACCGATCTCTACGCCTTCGGCTGCATCGCGTTCGAGCTGCTGTCCGGCCGGCCGCCGTTCTCGGGCTCGCTGTTCGAGATCTTGCACGCGCACCAGCACCAGAAGCCGCCCGCCTTACCTCCCGCCGTGCCGCCGATGCTCAGCGAGGTGATCTTTCAGTGCCTGGAGAAGGACATCGCGGCCCGCCCTGCCTCGGCGCTCGCGGTGCGCCAGGTCATCGAGCGCGTCGAGCGGCGGCTGCTGGCGTCGTCGGGCACCTCGAGCGCGCTCCCCTCGCTCAACGACGAGCCCGAGGGTGACAAGGCGCGCACCGACCGGTTCGACCCGCTGAAGGCCACGCCGGCACCCGTGCCGAGCGCGCCGCGCACGTCGAAGTCGAAGCCGGCGCGCCCGCCCGACGAAGACACCGAGGAAGACCCCGACGACAAGCCGACCCGGCGGTTGATCACCGGCGACCAGAAGAAGATCTCCGGCGTTCGCCCGAAGCCGAAGGTGCTCGACGAGCCGCGGCGCACGACCACCGCCGAGTCGGCGCGCGCCACCAGCGCCGACGCGACGAAGCCGCCGCTGTCCCAGGACATCACCCGCCCGCCGCTCAGCCGCGCGCCCGACACGCTGCCCTTCCAGGACTCGCCGTTTCGCGCGCCCGCGCGCTCGCGTACGCCGCTGATCGTCGCCGTCGTCGTCGCCGTGATCGCGGTGGCGGCGGTGGCGGTGAAGGTGCTCGCTCCTTCGCCCGCCGTTGCGCCGCCGCCGTCCGAGCCGAAGCCCGTCGTGCTGCCACCCGCGCCCGAGGTGGTCGCCCCGCCGATCACGCCGCCTCCCGCGCCGGAGCCGGTCGTCGAGGTGCCCCCTCCAGCGCCGGCCGTGGCGGTCGAGCAGCCGAAGACGCCCGATCGGCCCGTGGTGAAGACGCCGCGTCACGCGGTCTCGGCCTCGAAGCGCTTGATCGACCTCGAGGCGCGGTGCCTGAAGCTCAAAGACGATTCGCGGCAGCGCATCCTGCTCCACGACCTCGCCGAGCTTCGAAACGATCTGAAGACGATGTCCGACGACGACGCCCACCGAGCGCTCGACGAGTTCGAAGAGCTGCTGAGGAAGCCGTGATCGGGCTCGCGCTGGCGCTCGGTCTCGCGGCGGCTCCACCCGTGGTCCTGGTGGAGCGTGACGTCACCGCCCCGCGCAGCACGTTCGACGCGGTGTTGATCGCGCTGCGCGAGCGCCTGGAGAAGAAGGGCCTGCGCACCCTCGACGGGGTGAAGCGGTGTGGCCAGCCCGACTGCCTGGCGCGGGTCGCGCGTGACGAGAGCGGCGTGGCGATCGGCGTCGCACTCGGCAAGGGCCGCAAGGGCGTGGTGGTCGATCTCGAAGCGGTCGGCCCGGCGGGCGACTCGCTCACCAGCACCACCTTCACGCTCCTGCCCGACGCGCTGGCGGAGCTGCCCGATGCCGCGGGCCTCGTCGACGAAGTCAGCCGCGCGGTCGCCACGCTGGCGGCGCGCGAGGCGCCGAAGCCCGTCGCCGACGCGCCGAAGATCGAGGTGACGAGGGAGCCCGAGCCCGTGGCCGACGAGCCCGAAGACGAGGTGCCGCCGGGGTTCTGGGCGCGGCCGCCGGCGCGCATCACGCTGCTGTCCACCTGTGGGGTGGCGGTGATCGCGATCGCCACAGGCGTCATCGGCGCGGCGATGAAGGGCGCACTCGACGCCGACGTGCACCAGCAGCCGCCGGTGCTCACGCGGCCCGAGGCGCTCGACCGTGCGTCGTCGGCGAACGCGATGTTCACCGTCAGCCTGATCAGCAGCCTCGTCTCGGTGGTCGGCGCTGGCGTGCTCCTCATTCTCTTCGCGGGTGACGCCACATGAGGCGCGCGCTCGCCTGCTTCGCGGTGGCGTGGCTGCTGGGCGCGTGCACGTGCGCGCAGGTGCCCGATGACGTGTGCCTCGTCGGCGAGTGCGACGCCGGCGCGCTCGGCGGCGGCCGCGGCGGCGGGCGGGGCGGCGGCACGGGCGGCGGCGCGATGACCGGCGGCGGAGCGACGGGCGGCGGCTCGGACGGCGGCGGCGCTGGCGGTGGCGCGTTCGGAGGCGGCTCCGCGACCGGTGGCGCTGGCGGCGGCTCGGCGGGTGGCGGCTCGGCGGGTGGTGGCTCGGCGGGTGGCGGCTCGGCGGGTGGCGGCTCGGCGGGTGGCGGCTACGGGTACACCGGTGGTGGCTTCGCGGCGCCGTTCCCCTATTGCGACACGTGGTCGTGCGTGACGGCGAACCTGCCGCCGCGGGCCAGCGCGCCGCCGCGCTTCGAGCGCATCGTCACCGTCGCGATCCCCGCGACCGTGCACTTCCAGCCGGGGTGCGACAACGGCTGGTTCTACGGCGGGGTGTTGCTGGCCGACGACACGGTGCTGGCGATACCGGCATGCGCCGACGCGTTCGTTCGCATCGACCTGGCGACGGAGCAGGCGACGCAGTGGGGCCCGACGTGGGCGCCGATCACGACGGCCGATGGCGGCTCAGCCCAGCGCTTCTCGGGCGGCGTGCTGTGGTGCGACGGCACGGCGATCGCCATCTCCACGGGCTTTGGCGTCGCGATGCGCGTGTGGCCGGACGGCGGCATCGACCCGCTGCCGTTGACGCGAGGGAGCACCGGGGGCGTGGTCGCGGGCGACTGCACCAACGGCCTGGGCTTGCTGATGTCTGCGCCCGGGAGCCTGCCGGGCACCGGCGGCTGGGGCGAATGGAACCTCGACGGCACGCGCGCGGCCGCGGGCGGCTCGGCGCTCCTCTTCCAGACGCGGGGCTTCGTGCGCGACGCGACGCGCTCGTGGGCGATCATCAACGACACGGCCCTCGGCACCGGCGTGTACGGGCTGGAAGACGGCAGGGGCGCGGGGCTGATGCCGTTCCCGCGGGCCGGGAGCAACCGTCGCACGCTCGGCGCGGCGGTCACTCGGGCGGGCGCGGTGCTGCTCGCCGACGCGACGAATCGGGCCTTGAGCATCGCCAGCGACGCGGGTCAGAGCCTGTTCATCACCGACGCGGGGGGCGATCTCATCTTCCCCGCGTCGAGCGCCACCGGCTTCATCTACTTCTACAACCAGGAGGGCCTCCTGGTGTTCGACGAGGGGCTCGATGGTGGCTTCTGGCGCTGGCCGCGCACCAACGTCGCCATCGATCCCGCGGTCGGCCTCGTGGTGCACCCCAGCGGCGCGGTGGTCACGATTCCGTGGGGCGCCAACGAGTTCGTGATCTTCACCTCGCGCGACGGCGGCACGCAGCCGGTGCCGGGCAAGGTGCTGCGCTCTCCGTGGTTCAACAAGCTCTGACGGCGCCGCTCACTTCTGTTTCTTCTTCTTCTTGCGCTTGCCGTCGTCGGCCGCGTCACCCACGCCGCCGGCCGGCCCCGCCACGGCGAGCGCGAGCTCGGGCTCACCGCTGAACGGCACGCCCATCACCGGCCCCTCGTCGGGCACCACGATGTCGGCCGAGTTCTTCGTGAAGAGCCACCAGATGGCGAACACCGCGAGCAGCGCCGCCAGCGACATCGTCACGTACTGCTCGTCGAGCCAGTGCGACATCCACGGGTGGGGGCCCCAGTTGAGGTAGTGCGAGACCGCGCACAGCGCGACCAGCACCGCGCCCACCTCGCGCCGCTTCGCGTGGAGCACCGCGATGCCCATCAAGAAGCAGTAGTAGTAGTTCGTCAGCTCGGCGCCGATGACGATGAAGCCCACGCCCATCGCCGCGCCCAGCCACGGGTCGCTGCCGCTTTGCTTGAGCGCCAGCCACACCAGGTACATGCCCGCGAGGAACGTCAGGTACATGAGCGGCTTGGCCTGCGCCCAGTTGTCGAGGCGCGACTTCTTCCACAGCCACCACGAGTCGAGCCCGCCCGGCCGCACGCTCTTCTGGCCGATGGTGTCGGGGCGCCACGAGAGAATGGTGCGCAGCCCCATGTGGTTGGTGAGCGGCGTGTTGGCGTGCTTCACCGTGTTCTGCGCGAAGCGTTGCCACGTCTCGAGCCCGCCGAAGAAGTGGAACGACGCGCCCACCAGCAGCACCGTCGCCAGCGCGCCCGCGCCCACGTACTTGATGAAGCGCGGGTCGATCTTCTTGTTGGTGCGCCAGAACTCGAACGCCGCGACGGCGACTCCGGCGGCGGCCAGCCCGGGGAAGAGCCGCAGCAGCACGGTGTACGCGAACGCCGCGCCCGCGAGCGCCGGCTTTTCCTTCTTCAGCAGGCAGATCGACGCGACGAAGAAGAACACCCAGTCGTGGCGCAGGAAGGCGCCGCCGGTCCAGTAGTAGCGGTTGGGGAAGTGGCAGCCGAGCACGATGGCCGCGATGGCGAACGCGCGCGGGCCGAACGCCCACCAGATCATCAGCACCGTCAGCGTCAGGTAGATCGGGTCGAGCAGGTTCAGCTTCGTGAGCTGCTGCAGCGTGACCGGCCCACCCGCGTTGGTGAGGAAGTAGCCCGCGAGCGTCCACACCGGGGTGGCGTTGTAGCCGTGGTCGAGGTGGATCTCGCGCCACCGCCCCTCGTTCACCATGCCGCGAAAGGCCGCCACGTCCTGCCGGTACGCCGCCCACCGCTCGGCGCTGAAGTTGGCCTTGCAGCGCTCGGGGTGCGCGATGATGTCGTCGGTCTTGATGATGACGTTGGTGCGCAGGTCGGTGAACGTCTGGCGCGCGACCTCGTCAGCGTGGCCGTTCTCGTAGTTGGCCACCGTCGAGCAGTCGTACAGCTTGTCGTAGCCGAGCTCGGGGAAGTACTTGGCCCCCATCACGTAGTGGTACGTGTCCCACACGTGCACGAAGTTGCCGAAGTGCAGGTGGGCGAAGTTGAAGTAGCCGACGAAGCCCGCGAGCCCGAGCACCACCAGCAGGCGATCGCGCATCACCTGGCGGAACTTCGGCCGCCCTTCCCAGTGCAGCATCACGCCCCAGCCGATCACCAGGAGCGCGCCGATCGAGATCGCGAACTGAACGATCTGCGCGGTGGTGTCGAGCTCGATGGGGCGATCGAAGAAGCGCGGGTTGCCCACGAAGCGCGCCGCCAGCACCACGGCGAGGCCCGCAACCCCGAGGGGAATGAGCCAGTCCTTCTCGTCTCCGCGCGCGTCGTCGCGGTTCGGCGGGGCCTTCTGCGCGGGGTTCGCTGCCATCGGCTTGGCCGCTTACCAGACCGCGAGCACCACGCCACCGCCGTCGAGCGGCGCGAACGGCTCGAGGCTCGCGCCTGACTTCAGCTGGCGCTCGAGCGTGCGGATCTCGCGGGTGCGCTTCTGGCGTTCCTTGATGCCGGTGACCAGGCCCTTCACGCCGATCACGATCATCACCACGCCGCCGATGGTGAGCGCTGCGCCGAGCACCAGCGCGACGGCTGCGCCGGCGGCCAGCGAGCCAACGCGCCCGAAGCTGCCGACGATGAGGCTGAGCATGCCGTAATACGCGAGCACCGCGCCGGTCGCCGTGGCGCCCACGCCGACCGCGAGCAGCGTGATGGGCAACGCGAGCGAGGGCATCGGCTCGGTGCGCACCGCCGCGAGCTGCGTGGTCTGCGGGGTCGGCGCATCGGGCTCGGCGGTGATGAGCGGCGGAGGCGCCGACGGCGTGAACGTGGTGTCGGCCTGGTCGAGCAGCCGCACCGAGGGGTGCGCGTCGAGCGAGAGTCCCGGGGCAACCTGCACCACCAACGCGAGGGCAAGGGCGAACATGGGCGCCGAACCTACATCGGGGGTCGGGGGGCAAGGGAACCCCCCGGTTTTTCACTGACTTCAAGGGTTTTGCCGGGGTTTGTGAGATCTTCCGCGCCGCTCACCCGTTGGAGGGGTCCATATGAACCGATTGCTCGTGCTGCTCGCCGTCCTCGTCGCGCCGCTGACCTTCGCGCAGGGCATGTTGATCCCCACTGACACGTCGATGGGCCCGCTGGGCATCAAGTACCAGCGCGTCTCGGCGGAGATCATCGACGGCGCCGCCGTCACGAAGGTCGAGCAGGTCTTCGTGAACAGCTCGCCCCGCCAGCTCGAGGCGCACTACGTCTTCCCGCTGCCCAAGGGCGCCGCGCTGCAGGACTTCTACCTGTGGATCAACGGCAAGAAGACCAAGGGCGAGGTGCTCGAGAAGCAGAAGGCCACCGAGATCTACGAGGGCATCGTGCGCCGCCTGCAGGACCCGGGGCTCCTGGAATACGTCGACACCGACGCCTTCCGCGCGCGCGTCTTCCCGGTGCCGGCCAACGGCGAGCAGAAGATCGAGCTGACCTTCAGCCAGGTGCTCGACTTCAACGCCGGCCTCTACCAGTACCACTACCCGCTGGGCGCCAGCTCGCGCGGTGCGCCGCGGCTCACCGTGAAGCAGGACTTCGTCTTCTCGGCCAACATCAAGAGCAAGACGCCGCTGCGCAGCATCTACTCGCCCACGCACCGCCTGGGCGTCTCGCGCAAGGGTGAGAACGAGGCCGTCACCGGCCTGGAGATGGGCCCGGGCACCGACATCAGCAAGGACCTCGATCTCTTCTACGCCGTGTCCGACAAGGCGGTCGGCCTCACCTTCATGTCGCACCGGCCCGACCCCGAGCAGCCCGGCTTCTTCATGGCGCTCATCTCGCCGCGCGCCGAGCTGAAGGCCGACGAGGTCATCGCCAAGCGCATCACGTTCGTGATCGACACCTCCGGCTCGATGATGGGCGACCGCATGAAGCTGGCGCGCGACACGCTCAAGTACTGCGTGCAGAAGCTCAACCCGCGCGACGAGTTCAACGTCATCCGCTTCTCCACCGACGTCGAGGCGATCTTCGACAAGCCGCAGCTCGCGACCGAGGCCAACGTGAAGAAGGCCGTCGACTTCGTGTCGGGCCTCGAGGCCATCGGCGGTACGGCCATCGACGAGGCGATGACCCGCGCGCTGAAGGACGGCGCGAACCGCGGCGAGCGCCCGCACATGGTGATGTTCATCACCGACGGTCACCCCACGGTCGGTGAGACCGACGAGGGCTCGATCGCGAAAAACGCGAAGACCGGCAACCAGGGCTCGCGCGTCTTCACCTTCGGCATCGGCGACGACCTGAACGCGCGCCTGCTCGACCGCATCGCCGACGAGGGCGCCGGCACCTCTGACTTCGCGAAGGACGGCAAGGACGTCGAGCTCAAGATCGGCGGCTTCTACGACAAGGTCGCCAACCCGGTGCTCGCCGACCTGCAGCTCGATCTCTCGGCCTTCGGTGCGTACGACGTCTACCCGCGCCGCCTGGGCGACCTCTTCAAGGGTGGCCAGCTGGTGGTGATGGGCCGCTACCGCCAGCCGAAGGACGGCACGGTGGTGTTGAGCGGAATGTTCAACGGCAAGAAGCAGGTCTTCGAGTACCGCGGCGAGGCCACCAAGGACGGCAAGCAGTACGACTTCGTTCCGCGCCTGTGGGCCATTCGCAAGGTCGGCTACCTCCTCGAGGAGATTCGCCTGCACGGCGAGCGCGCGGAGCTGAAGGACGAGGTCGTCGCGCTCGGCAAGAAGTACGGCATCGTCACGCCGTACACCTCGTACCTGGTGGTCGAAGACACGCCGCTGCCGGTCGCGCAGAACGTGAACCGCCCGCCGCCTCCGCCGCGCGATCCGTGGATGGCGCGCCCCGAGGAGAAGGCCGCGCCGCGTGGTTCGGCCAGCAACTTCTCGCTGGGCGGTGGCTTCGCGCAGAGTGGCGCGTCGACCAAGGGCCTCAGCCCCGCGCCGACCACCGCCCCGGCGATGCCCGACAAGGCGCCCAGGGCGAGCGAGTCGGCCGCTTCGGATGACTTCGATCGCAGCTTCGGCCCGATGAAGGAAGAGTCGTTCAAGAAGGCCGACGGCAAGGACGGCATCGCGGTCAGCCGCGACCTGCGCAAGATGAAGGAGCAGGCCGAGGGCGAGCGGGCGTCTGACCCCGTGCGCAGTGCGTCGGGCCGCACGTTCATCTTCCGCTCGGGCGGGTGGATCGATTCGGAGGCGCTCAGCGGGACGGCGAAGCAGCTCAAGGTGAAGTACCTGTCGGACGCGTACTTCGCGCTGCTCAAGGCGCGGCCGGACCTGAAGGCGGCGCTGGCGTTGAGCGATCGCCTGGTCATCGTGATCGGCAAGGACAAGAGCGTCGTCATCGAGCCGGATGCGGGTGAGACGAAGGCTGATGCGGTGAGCAACTTCCTGAAGTGAAGCGTTGCTGAGGGAAGGCGAGGGCACTCACGGCGACGTGGGTGCCTTTTGCTTTCCCCCTCTCCCCCTGGGGAGAGGGTCGGGGTGAGGGGATTCCCCGCAGCGGCCGCACATCGGGCCCTGAGCACTTCGCGTCTCCCCTCACCCCAACCCTCTCCCCAGGGGGAGAGGGAGACGGAGGCGGTCAGACCACGCGCCGCCCCCCGTGAAGGCAGGGTGGATCACCAGCCCTACCCGAAGATCGCGCAGCGCGTCCCCGACGACCTCACCGCCGGCACCTGGGTCGCGACCGAGAAGCTCCACGGCGCGCACCTCGTGCTCGGCTTCGACGGCGCGCGCGTCTCGTTCGGCAAGCGCAAGGCGTGGCTCACCGCCGACGAGCCGTTCTTCGGCTGGCAGCTCCTCCGCGCCACCCTCGAGAGCGCCATCACCACCACCTGGAAGCTGCTCGGCACCGCGAGCGCGATTCGCGTGCACGGAGAGCTCATCGGTGGCGAGTACCCGCACCCGGCCGTGCCCCGCGTGCCCGGCGTCAGCGCCGTGCAGACCGGCTGCTGGTACGACCCCGGCCTGCGCTTCGTCGCCTTCGACCTGGTGCTCGAGTCGCCCACGCCCACCTTCCTCGCCTTTCACGAGCTCGAGGCGCTCGGCCGCTTCGAGCTGCCGCCGGTCCTCGGCCGCGGCTCGCGCGCGACGCTGCTCCAGCTGCCCGTGGAGTTCCCCTCGCGGCTCGCGACCGCCCGCGGTCTGCCTGCCGTGCCCGGCAACCTCGCCGAGGGCCTGGTGCTCAAGCCCGACACGCGCTGGGCGGTCGCCGATCGCCCGACGCTCAAGCGCAAGCACCCGCGCTTCGACGACGCGAAGTACGACGAGAGCTCAGCGTGGTCTCCGCGCGCGTCGCTCACCGAGGCCGAGTGGCGTCAGCTCGCTGCGATCCTGGTGAACCCCGCCCGCGTGTCGTCGGCCCGCTCGAAGGTGGGCGACGACGCGGCGCGCATCGCCGACGAGGTGGTGCTCGACGTGCTGCTCGACCTCGAGGCCTTCCAGCCGCGCGCCTTCGCGCTGGCCGACCCCGAGGTCCTCAGCGCGCTCACCCTGGAGGCACTGCAGGCGCTGGGGTGATCAGCACCGGCGGGGCGGCCGGCTCGACCTTCTTCGCCGCCGGCGCGCCGTGCGTGGCGTAGCGCTTCTCGAGCGCTTCCCAGTCGAGCTGCACCGACCCTCCGGTCGTCTCGTACTGCTTGCCCCAGCTGGTGAGCAGCTCGAGCGTGGCGTGGTCGAGGTGGCTCAGGCGATCGAAGCGCACGTGCACCTCGCGCCCGCGCGGCACGCCATCGAGCGCGTCGGCGATGTCGGCCAGGCGAATGAACGTCGCCGAGCCCTCGAGGTGCACCACCACCTGGCCCGCGGCTCCCTCGTCTTCCACGCGGATCGACAGGCGCGACATGCGCACCACGAGGTTGATCACCGAGAGCCCCAGCCCGAGGAGCACGCCCTTGAGCAGGTCGGTCGACACGATGCCGATCACCGTCGCCGCGTAGATCGCCACCTCGACGCGCCCGTACTTGAGCAGCTGCTTGATGCCCATCGGGTTGATCAGCTTGTACCCGGTGAAGACCAGCACCGCGGCGAGGCTCGCCACCGGCACCAGCCGCAGCAGCTGGGGGAAGGCCACCACCAACACGAGGATCCACGCGCCGTGGAGGATCGCCGACAGCCGCGTCTTCGCGCCCGCCGCCACGTTCGCCGACGAGCGCACGATCACGCCAGTCATCGGCAGGCCGCCCGCGAGCCCACACAGCACGTTGCCCAGCCCCTGCGCCGCGAGCTCGCGGTCGTAGTTGGTGCGGGGCCCGGTGTGCAGGCGATCGACCGCCGTCGCGCACAGCAGCGTCTCGGCGCTCGCCACCGCCGCCAGCACCGCCGCCGCGCCCCAGATCGCCGGCTCGAGCAGCACGCTGAACGTCGCCATCGACGGGTGCGGAATGGTCGCCAGCAGATCGGCCGGCACGTTCACGAACGCGATCGGGAACGACAGGAGGTTCGCCAGCAGCGAGCCGACCACCACGCCGGCCAGCGGCGCCGGCAGCACGCGCAACTTCTCGGGCGCGCGGCCCCACAGCACCATCACCACGATGGTCAGCGCGCCGGTCAGCGCGGCCTCTTCGTGCGGCAGGCTCGCGTCGGGGGTGATGCCCTTCCAGATCGCCAGCGGAATGGTGGCCAGGCTCAGCAGCGGCTTCGCGCGCGGCACGTCGTCGACCATCACGTGGAACTGGCTGGCGAAGATCAGCACGCCGATGCCCGACAGCATGCCGTTGATGACCGAGGGCGGCACGGTGCGGAACCAGCGCCCGCCGCGCAGCACCGAGGCGATCACCTGGATCAGCCCGGCCGCGACGATGATCACCCCGACCGTCGCCGCGTCGTGCGACTGGTTCAACTGCCACACCAGCACCGCCAGGCCCGCCGCCGGCCCGCTCACCTGCAACGGGCTGCCCTGCAGCGCGCCGACCACCAGCCCGCCGATGATGCCGGTGATCAGGCCCGCCGCGGGCGGCGCGCCCGAGGCGATCGCCACGCCCATGCACAGCGGCAGCGCGACGAGAAACACCACCACCGACGCGAGCGCATCGCGAGCCCACGGCTTGCCCGGGGCCTGACTCTCAAGGGTCGTCATGGTGGCCTTAGATCGCGCGCAGGTGGAGCGTGGGCCGCGCCTGCGGCAAGGGCACTTCCTTCACGGGCACGAACTGGCGCTGCTCGGGGTCGAAGGCGAACACCTCGCCGGTCTCGATCTTGTAGACCCAGCCGTGCAGCCGCAGCGTGCCGCCCGCGAGGCCCGCCGCGACGTGGGGCTGGGTGCGGAGGTGCTCGAGCTGCAGCAACACGTTCTCCTGCGCCGCCGCGTTGACGCGCGCCGCGGGCTCGAGGTGCCGGTAGTGGCGGTTGATGACCTCGCGCGTGGCGTCGGCGTGCTGCAGCCAGGCGGCGACGCGCGGCACCGACTCGAGGCCCTTGCCGTCGATCACCGCCGTCATCGCGCCGCAGTGCGTGTGACCGCACACGATGATGTCCTTCACCTGCAGCACGGCGACCGCGTACTCGATGGTGGCCGACTCGCCGCCGGTGTTGTTCGGGCCGTGCGGCGGCACGATGTTGCCGGCGTTGCGAATGATGAACAGCTCGCCCGGCTGGGTCTGGGTGATGAGGTTGGGGTTGATGCGCGAGTCGCTGCAGGTGATGAACAGCGTCTCGGGGTTCTGCCCGCGCGAGAGCTTCTCGAACAGCTCGCGCTGCGGCCGGAAGATGTTGGTCTGGAACTCGTGAATGCCCTGGATGAGCTTCTGCATGGTGTGGTGGTGCCTCGAAAGGTGAAGGTGGACTGCGCGCGTGCGCGCGCGAAAAAAAGGAGCGGGACGAAGAGGACGGGGAACCGCTCAGCCGATCGGAGGCCGCAGCAGCTCGCTCGAGAAGCCACACGCCGCGCAGAGATCGGCGGTGGTGCTCGCGAGGTGCGGCCGGGCCAACGCGACGACGTCGAACGCGTGCTCGTGCAGCGCGTCGTCGCAGTCGTCGAGATCGTCGAGGTCTTCTTCGTCTTCAGCGACCGGCATCGACTCTGCCGGCGCGTCGGTCGGGGCCAGGTGGGCCGCCGCCGTCCATTCCATCGGCCGGGCAGGGGACGCCAGCTCGTTCGCCACGGGGGTGGACGAGAGCGAGAGCAGCCCGATGGCGAAGCCCAGCGTCAGGGAGAGGAAGCGGCCCACGGACTGCTCATGTAACCAGCGGCTTCGGGTGGGCGCAATGCCTCAGGTCCGCGTCACCAGCACGTCGGTGGTCGCGTTCTGGAGCACCCACTCGGCCACGCTCCCGAGCACCAGCCGCTTCACGCCGGTCAGCCCGCGCGTACCCACCACGATCAGCTCGACCGCCCGCGTGCGGGCCTGCTCGAGAATGAGCACCCGCGCGTCGCCCGGCAGCACCATCGCCTCGGCCCGCACCAGGCCGACCTTGCTGATCAGCGCCGACAGCTGCTTCTGCGCGTCGCGCGTCGCCTCGGCCCGCAGCTCGTCGGCGCGGCCGGTCTCGAGCATCACGAACTCCTCGTAGGGCACGCTGGTCGCGCTCAGCACGCTCAGGTCGAGCGCTTCCTCGACGAACGGCCGCGACACCTTGAGCACCTTGTCGGAGCCCTTCTGCAGATCGACCGCGATCACCACGCGGCGGTACGCGTTCACCGGGGCGTGCTTCACCAGCAGCACCGGCACGTCACCGATGCGAATGGTCTTCGCGGCCACCGAGCCGAGCAGCATGTTCACCAGCGAGCGGCGGCCGTGGCGGCCCATGCAGACCAGGTCGGCCTCGACGGTGTGCGCGCGCTTGACGATCTGCTCGGCGGCGCTGCCCTCGACCACGTCGCACACCACCTGGGCCTTCACCCCGAGCGAGAGCGCCAGCTGGGCAGCGCGGGCGCACGACTTCTCGAGGCTCCGCTCGGCCTCGGCGAGCGCTTCCTTCCGCAGCTTCCCGGGGATGTCGTCGGGCAGCACGTGGAGCAACGTCACCTTCGATTTCGGCGCCAGCGGAAGGCGCATCACGCGCTCCACGGCGTGCTGTGCGCCCTCGGAGAAATCGGTCGGCACGACGACGCTCGACAGCAGGGAACGTGAAGGCATGGGGCGCTTCGTACCACTACCGTTCGGGGCGGGTGAGTGTATGGTCCGCCCCGCCGCAGAGCGGGGTTGGCCGACTCCGCAAAGGACTCTTCGAAGATGGCTGCCCCGAATTCTCCCGCGTCAGTCAAAGGCGCGTCGACCAACCGCGCGTTGGTGCGCGCCCGCACGCTGCTGGTGGTGCTCGCGGCGTGCGGCTTCGCCGCGTGCCTCGGCCCCGTGCGCGAGCCCGACTGCCTCAAGGACGGCACCTGCGAGTGCAAGGTGCGCGAAGACTGCGACGCCGGCGCCGAGTGCGTGAACGGCAAGTGCTTCGTGGTGCCCGACGCGGGGCTGCCCGGCGAGCAGGGCTGGCCGTGCACCGACGACAGCCAGTGCCTCTTCGGCCCGTGCCTCGCGCCCGGCCCCGGCAACGGGCGGGTGTGCAGCGCGGTGTGTGCGATCGACGGCGGCACCGGCTGCAACAAGGGGTGGGACTGCAAGCAGGGCGACGGCCGCTTCCTGTGCGTGCCGCCGATTCGCGTGCAGTGCCTCTCGTGCAACCAGGACAGCGACTGCAACGCGCTGGGCGATCGCTGCACCACCGTCGGCGGCAGCAAGGCGTGCGTGACCGACTGCTCGCTCACCGGCCAGTGCCCGACCGGCAGCGTGTGCCGCAGCGTGGGCCTCGACGCCGGCTCGGCGCGCCTGTGCATTCCCCAGTCGAACAGCTGTGAGTGCAGCGCGCTGTCGGCGGGCCTGACGCGTTCCTGCAAGCGCACCACGCCGCGCGCGACCTGCTTCGGCGACGAGACCTGCCAGGCCAACGGCACGTGGAGCGGCTGCAGTGCGCTCACCGCGAGCGACGAGGTGTGCGACGGCGTCGACAACGACTGCGACGGGCTCACCGACCAGGCCGACCCCGACCTCGTGACGAGCGCCATCCCCGGCTACCCCAACTGCCGCAAGGGCACCGCCTGCACCGGCCTGTGGAGCTGCCGTGGCTCGCCCGACGCCGGCTACGCCTTCAGCTGCTCCGCGCCCGACCCGAAGCCCGAGACGTGCAACGGCGCCGACGACGACTGCAACGGCCAGGTCGATGACGGCCTCGTCGACGCGATGGGCAACTACATCAGCGTGCACGCGTGCGGCAGCTGCGCGACCGACTGCGACGTGGTGCTCGATCACCTCGAGAACGACGCGGGCGTGGTGCTGCCCGGCGCCGCCTCGTGCGACGTGCGCGCGGGCCAGCGCACCTGCGTGCCGCGCCGCTGCGAGAAGGGCAGCACGCTCTCGCCGGCCACCAACCCCATTGCGTGCGTGCCGGTGCAGACCAGCCAGTGCCGCCCGTGCACCACCGCCGACGACTGCACCGCGCCCGGCGACGACTGCCAGGCGGTCGGCAACGACGTCGAGCCCTCGTGCTTGCAGGCGTGTGACTCGGCCGCGCTGCGCCCGGGCTGCACCGGCGTGGTCGGCGACCAGGGCTGCTGCCCCACCGGCAGCTTCTGCCAGCAGGTCGGGGCGAAGAAGCTGTGCGTGCCGCGCGGCAACAGCTGCCAGTGCAACGCGGCGCACGTCGGCTTCACGCGCTCGTGCCTCGTCACCAACGCGGGCGCGACCTGCATCGGCTCGCAGACCTGCATGCAGTCGGGCTCGTTCAACACCTGCGACACGTCGATGACCTCGCTCGAGCTGTGCGACGGCCGCGACAACAACTGCGACGGGAAGATCGACGAGGGCTTCGTCAACACGCGCAACACCGGCACGTACGACACCGACGAGCACTGCGGCTCGTGCACCACCAACTGCCTCGCGCGCTACAGCGCCACGATCCAGCACGCGGTGGGTGGCTGCTTCCCGATGGGCGGTCCCCACTGCGCCATCGCGCGCTGCACCACCGAGCGCGTGGGCGGCGGCGGGCCGTGCCGCGTCTCGTCAGACTGCTCGCCCGGCCTCACGTGCGACGGGCTGTACCACCAGTGCGTCAAGCCGTGCTCCACCACCACGCCGTGCGGCGGCGGGGAGACCTGCAGCAACGGGTACTGCACGCGCGGCTGCAACTCCGACACCGACTGCACCAGCGCGTACGGCGCGGGCGCCACGTGCTCGATGGGCACGTGCGGCACCACGTTCCAGTTCGTCGACGCCGATGCCGACGACACCAACGGCTGCGAGTGCGCTTCGAACCCGTCGCTCGTCGATGCGCCCGAGCTGTTCCCCACGTACCCCGCGGGCAACCAGCCGTACGTCGATCGCAACTGCGACACCGTCGACGGCGTCAGCGCGACGTCGCTCTTCGTGTGGGCGCAGAGCACCAGCAGCCAGGGCACGCGCCGCGCGCCGTTCCGCACCATTCGCGAAGCGCTGATGGCCTTCCGCCCCGGGGTGCACACCGCGATCCTCGTCGCGCAGGGCACGTACGCCGAGCAGGTGGTGCTCACCAACGGCGTGCAGCTGTTCGGCGGCTACTCGCCCGACTTCAGCCGTCGCGACATCGTGAACTTCCCCACCTTCATCGAGGCCGCCGAGCCGACGGGCGCCCAGCCGCGCGGCACGGTGAACGCCGAGGGGTTGAGCGCGACCACCATCATCGCGGGCTTCACCATTCGCGGGTACGACGTCATCTCGCGGCCGGCGCCCGGAGTGCAGGCGCGCAGCAGCTTCGCGATCTACGTGAGCAACTCGCCGGGCCTGGTGGTGCAGAACGACCACGTGGTCGGCGGGCGCGGCGGCGACGCCTCGGCGGCGAGCTCGGGCCTGGCGGGCGCGAACGGCGGCGCGGGGCAAGACGGCCTCAACGCGAAGGAATGCAACTCGCCCGACTGCAGCGGTGAGACGCAGGTCGGCGGCCAGCCCGGCAACAACAACACCTGCCCGGCGACGACGCGCGGCAACGTGGGCGCGGGGTCCGATCTCCAGCTCGACCCGCAGGCGTACGCGGGCGGCGGCATCAACGGCACCGGCGGCTCGAACGCCGTGTACCAGCACAGCGACCCGTCGCAGGCGGCGCTCTGCAAGTACGACTGCACGGTGCCCGGCACCGGCCTGCAGGGTGGCGCGGCGCAGAACGGCGGCGATGGGCAGCCGCAGGGCCCGGGCTTCGGCTGCACCGCGCCGCGCGGCATGATCGCCGGCGGTGACTGGGCGACCGGCATCGGCAGCACCGGCAACGACGGCTCTCCGGGGCGCGGCGGTGGCGGTGGCGGCGCGGGCGGGTGCGTCAGCAACCAGAACCCGTCGAGCTGCACGGTCGGCCGGCGGGTGGGCGATCTCGGCGGCACCGGCGGTGGCGGCGGCGCGGGCGGCTGCGGCGGCACCAAGGGCCTGGCGGGCGCGGGCGGCGGCGCGTCGTTCGCGATCTTCATCGTGGGCGCGGCGCCCACCGTGCAGGGCAACCTCTTCGACTTCGGCTTCGGCGGCTTCGGCGGCAACGGCGGCGCGGGCGGCTACGGCGGCCTCGGCGGCCAGGGCGGTCGCGGCGGGCTCAACACCACCGCGGCGTGGTGCGCGGGGCAGGGCGGGCCGGGCGGTCGCGGCGGCAACGGCGGCGCGGGCAGCGGCGGCGGCGGCGGGTGCGGCGGCAGCGTGTTCTTGATCGGCGGCACCGGCATCTCCGGCGCCGGCTACCCGATGCGCAACACCTTCCCGGCCGTGCCGATGGGCGCGGTGGGCGCGGGCGGCATCGGCGGCGCGTCTCCCGCGGGCGTCAGCTTCAAGGGCAGCGACGGGTCGACGGGCATCATCAGCACCGTGGAGAGTTTCTAAATGAAGACCAGGCTCTCGCTCGCGTGGCTGGCGCTGGTCGTGCTCGCGCTCGGAGCGTGCGGGCGCACGCTCTTCGTGCCCGCCGAAGAGAAGTGCGTGTTCGACGCCGACTGCCCCACGGGGCTCAAGTGCGTCAACCAGGTGTGCACCACCTTCGACCTGCCCGACGGCGGACCGCTGTTCGGCAAGAAGCGCTTCGGCGAGCCGTGCGACGCCGGCGCGCAGTGCGGCTCGACGTTCTGCGTGGGTGGGCCGCTGGGCTCGTTCTGCTCGGCGCCGTGCGGTGAGCGCGATGCGGGCGAGTGCCCCTCGTCGTACGACTGCAAGGAAGTGCCGACCGCGGCCGACGGCGGCGTGCTGACCGGCCTGTGCACCGTCGCGCAGCCGCTGCTCTGCAACGCGTGCCAGGCCGACCGCGAGTGCGGCGCGTCGGGCGCCGACCAGTGCCTGCACCTCGACGGCGGCTCGTTCTGCGGCCGCGATTGCACCTTCGACGGTTGCCCGTCGCTCTTCGCGTGCCGCGCCACCAGCGACGGCCGCAAGCAGTGCGTGCCCGAGGCGCGCACCTGCGACTGCACCACCGAGACCATCGGGCTGGTGAAGTCGTGCCGCGGCGAGCCCAACGCGTTCGGCCGCTGCCTGGGCAGCCAGATCTGCCAGGCCGACGGCGGCTTCACGAACTGTCTCGCGCCGCCCGCGCAGCAGGAGACCTGCAACGGCGCCGACGACGACTGCAACGGCAAGATCGACGACTTCCAGGCGCCCGACTGCACGCGTACCACCGGCAACGTCACCTGCACCGGCCCGCAGGTGTGCTTCGCGTCGGCGGGGCTGGTCTGCACCGCGCGCACGCCGGCGGCCGAGGTCTGCAACTACGAAGACGACGACTGCGACGGCCAGGTCGACGAGGACTTCCGCACGCGCGGCCTCTACACGACGCCCCAGCACTGCGGCGGCTGCAACCTCGACTGCTCGAAGCTGATTCCGCACGCGGTCACCACCACCTGCGACAGCGCCAACGACGCGCCGACCTGCCGCGCGACGGCGTGCGAGGCCGGCTACTTCCCGTACCTGAACGGCACGGTGTGCCTGCAGCTGCCCGACACGCTCTGCTCGCCCTGCCAGACCGACACCGACTGCGTGGGCCCGGGGAGCCGGTGCGTCACCGTCGATGGCAACAAGGTGTGCGGCCGCGATTGCTCGGCGCAGAGCGCGTACCCGCCGGGCTGCCCCGCGGGCTACAGCTGCCTGCCGTTCGCCGGGGGCCGCGACCAGTGCGCGCCGACCACCGGCACCTGCACGTGCACCGCCGCGACGCAGGGCACCACGCGCGCGTGCACGCTCGCCACCGCGCAGATGACGTGCTCGGGCTTCGCGACCTGCGGCGCCGGGCCGGCGTGGAGCGCGTGTGACGTCAGCTCCTTCAACCCGGAGATCTGCGACACCCGCGACAACAACTGCGACGGCCGCATCGAC
The DNA here is from genome assembly GCA_046351675.1 of Myxococcaceae bacterium. GTDB lineage: Bacteria > Myxococcota > Myxococcia > Myxococcales > Myxococcaceae > Archangium_A. Next base: position 334,664 of record JAXLYB010000001.1, on the reverse strand, counting down.
GAAGGCTTCTTGAACCAGGCGACCAACCGCTACGAGACGGCGGCGCACTGCGGCTTCTGCAACAACGACTGCACGAAGATCTTCTCGCCCTCGATTCAGCACACCAACGGGGTGTGCGATCTCGCGCCCGCGATGCCGCGCTGCACGATGGGCCCGTGCCTCACCGAGGTGGTGGGCGGCACGACCTTCGAGTGGGTGAACGTCAACGGGCTGCCAGCCGACGGCTGCGAGTGCCGGCGCGTGCAGGGCAACACCACCATCGATCTCCCCGATCGGCTGCCGTCGTCGACCACCAGCGCGTCGTACGTCGACGAGAACTGCGACGGCATCGACGGGGTGATCGGCGACGCGATCTTCGTGTCGGCCACCGCGGCTGCCGGCGGCAACGGCACCCGCACCTCGCCGCTGCAGACCATCGCCGCGGGCGTCACCGCGCAGCAGGCGCAGGGCAAGCGGTACGTGCTCGTCGCGCAGGGCCTGTACCGCGAGAACGTGCGGCTCTTCGACGGCGCGCAGATCTTCGGTGGCTACAGCGACGACTTCCTGCAGCGCGACGTGCGGCTCTACACCACGCGGTGGCAGGGCGTGACGCCGACGGTGCTGGCCATCGCGCCGGTGCACGCCGACACGCTCGGCTCGGCCGGCGCGGCGCGCGAGACGGTGGTGAGCGGCTTCGTCATCGAGGGCTTCGATGCCTCGCAGCTGTCACCGGCGGGCACGAATGGCGACGCGTCGATCGCGGTCTTCCTGCGCGACGTGGGCCCGAAGTTCGTGCTGCAGAACAACGACGTGCTCGGGGGGCGCGGCGGCGCGGGTGGCCGCGGCGCGACGGGCTCGCAGGGCTTCGGGCGGCAGGCGAGCACCGCGCTCAACGGCACGCGCGGCGTCAACAGCACCTTCTTCAACAACGGCTCGTGCACCGTGGCCAACAACCGCCAGGGCGGCGTCGCGGGGCTCAACCCGTCGTGCCCCACCGCGAACGGCGAGGCGGGCGGCAACGTGGTGTGCCCGGTCTACAACTTCCCCGCGCCCAACCCGAACAGCGGCGCGCAGCAGATGTACGTCAACCCCGCGCCCGGCAGCCGCAGCGGCGGCGGTGGCTTCGACTGGAGCTTCGACTCGATGTCGGGCGGCCAGTGCGGCCACGTGACCGAGTCGGGCTGGCCGTCGGCGATTCAGCAGCACGACGGCCTCGACGGGAAGCCGGGTCCTGACGGCACCGGCGGCCTCGGCGGCAGCGGGGCGGGGCCGCGCGCGCGGTTCGGCAGCTTCGTCGGCGGCCGGTGGGTCGCTTCTCCGGCAGGCGCGGCCGCGGGTGAGGTCGGCGGCACGGCGCTCGGCGGCGGCGGCGGCGGCGCGGGCGGCGGCGTGGCGAAGTTCGCGGCCGGCGGTTGCCAGGGCTGGGAGATCGGCGCGACGGGCGGCGGCGCAGGCGCGGGCGGCTGCGGCGGCACCGGCGGCAGCCTCGGCGGCGCGGGCGGCGGCTCGTTCGGCATCGTCATCACCTCGAGCACGGCGGGCGGCGCGTTGCCGACCCTGTTGAACAACCGCATTCAGCGCGGGCCGGGCGGGCCGGGTGGCGATGGTGGCTTCGGCGGCGCGGGCGGGCTCGGCGGCGCGGGCGGCTTCGGCGGCCTCGCGATGCGGTGGAGCAGCTCGGTCGGCGGCAAGGGTGGCGAGGGCGGCAACGGTGGCCCGGGTGGCGGCGGTGGTGGTGGCGCGGGTGGGCCGTCGTTCGGCGTGCTGTCGTTCAACGTGTCGCTCACCGGGTTGTCGGCGACGAACACGTTCCTCACGTCTCCGCTGACGGATACGGGCGGGTCGGGTGGGTCGGGCGGGAGTTCGCCGGGTGCGGCGACGAGCTCGGGGACCGGCGGGACGCGCGGGGCGTTTGCCAATCAGCAGGCGCTGAGCTCGTGCGGGGTGCCGTGCGCGGGGACGTGCGATGTGAATGGGGTGTGCATTCCCTGAGTACTCCTCACCCCGACCCTCTCCTCTGAAGAGGAGAGGGAGTTCTTTCTGCTCTCAGTTCTAGTTGATGCTGACGGGCGCGCAGGTCGACACGCCAGCACCGACCAGGTGCCGCCCGGTGTTCTGCAGCACGCGCGTCACGGTGCCGTCGCGGCCGCTCATCTTCCAGACCTGCGTCGACAGGTCGACGTCGCGCTCGAGGAACAAATAGAAGTCGCCGCCCCAGAAGGCGAAGGCCCACGCGCGCGGGTTGCCGGTGAGCGCCTGCGCGTCGAAGTGGGCGATGGGCATGCCGTTGGTCTTGTCGAGCTGTGCGACCTTCGGCGGGAGCACGTTCGGGAAGAAGGCCCACAAAGTCGCGTCGCCGGTGCCGCTCATCTCCGGCGCGCCGGGGAGCGTGCCGCGAATGCTCACCTTGTACGGCGGCACCACGCCGAGCGTGCCGAACTTGGTGGCGGTCAGCGTGCCGTTGAGCTCGCTGCCCGAGATGAAGAGCGTCTCGTCGCTGCTGCCCGGCGAGTCGGCGACGAAGCCCATGCCGAAGCGCGCCACGCCGTACTGCGGCACGAAGGTGGTCAGCGTGCACGGGAGCGCGGGGTCGGTGAGCGTGACGGTGAAGAGCTCGCCGCTGTCGTAGACGATCCACGCGGTGGCCGAGCGATCGACCGCCATCGAGAACGGCTCGGCGCCCGGCATCGCGGGGCACGACACCTTGCCGAGGTTGGTGAAGGGCTCGACGCTCGCGGTCAGCGCCATCGGGTTGAACGACGAGAGCGTGCGGTCCTGGTCGAGCACGTAGACGAGCTTGGCCTGGTCGGAGCACGCGTCGGTGCCGCCGTCGGGCGGGGGCACGGTGGAGCCCGCGTCGAACGACGGATCGGCGACGCACTGCCCGCCGGCGCTGCAGGCCTCGTTGCCCGCGCACACCGCGCAGACGTCACCGTTCACGCCGCACGCGGAGGCCTCGTTGCCGAGCACGCACCGGCTGGTGCCGTCGGCGTTGGCCATCAGGCACCCGTTGCACGGGCGCTTGACCTGGACCTGGGGGGCGTTGGCGCCACAGCCGAATCCCGCGCCCGCGAGCAGGAGCGCCAGGAGTGCTGCAGTTTTGGGCTGGTTCATTCTCGCAGGGCGATGCTCGGCCGACCGCCCTCGACAATGGCACCTCAGCCGCGCGGACGGAAGCCTTCGACCCGGTCCCAGCGTTCCACCGCGAACAGGTAGGGCTCGACCCCGGTGGTCTCGAGGTGCACCAGCTTGCGCTTCACCTGGCCGGCCAGGAGCGGGTCAGCAGCCACCTCGAGCAGCAGGTCGACGAAGGCGCGCTGGAGCAGCGGCTTCTTGAACAGGGAGTGCAGCGTGACCGAAGCGTCACCGTACTCGCACGCGGTGCGGCGGCGCCCGGCGTCCTGCGGCCACGATTCCCAGCCCGCGCGCTGCAGCTGCTCACAGCGGACGCGCAGGAGCTCGAGGGTGTGGCCCTGGCCGTAGATGCGCGCGCGCACCAGCGCGTCGACGCGGCGCTCGTACGACAGGCGCTCCTCGCGCGAGGTGAAGGCGGCCTGGCCGGCGGTGACGAAGCCGTCGGGGTCGATCGCGTCGACCTTGTGCAGCTCGCCGAGCGCCTCCGCGATGGCGGCCTGGGCGATCTCGGCGTCGGTCATGACGTCGAAGGCGTTGGCGTGGAGCTCGGCCTGGCGGTCGAGGTGGGCGCAGCCCGAGGTGAGGGTGGCGAGCGAGGCGACGAGGACGGTGAGCGTGGGGAACTTCATGCCCCGCTTCACCCGACCCGGGGCCGGGGAGTGCAACCGCTGATTCTTTGCACTCCCCGCGGGGCCGGGGTGTCCCTCTGGTTGTCGCTAGCGGCTGACCTGCCCACCCTCGGGCGGGTCGCGCACCTCGAACCGCATCTCGTCAGCCGTGGCCTGGATCTCGGGCGCGTACATCGCCTCGAAGCGCGCGGGCAGGGCGGCGAAGCGGCCGGGCACCTCGGCGCGCAGCTCGTACGACAGCTTCGTGGTGCCGACGGGGATGGCGGTCAGGAACATCGCCACGCGGTCGGTGCGCAGCTCGGCGTGGGCGCAGGCGTAGTTGCACACCTGGGGGCCCGACTGGAGCTGCACCGCCTCGAAGCCCGCGGGCTTCAGGTCTTCGAGCATCACGAACTCCACGGCCTTGTTGGCGGTGATCTCGAGGTCGACACGCACGCGCACGCCCGACTCGACCGGCATGCCGTACTCGGCGCCCGCGGTGACGCTTCGATCGGCGCTCGGCTTGCCGAGCAACACGTACGAGCGCTTCACGGTGACGTCGCCGCCGACGCCCTTGATGAAGTCGTTCATGTTGAAGACGTCGATCATCGCGCCGTAGTACCCGGTGCCTGCGCCGTCGTGCTTGATGCTGACGACGTTCTTGCCGGGCACGAAGGCCGAGTCGCCGAGCACTACCGGGCCGGTGAGATCGAGCCCGCCGTGCGCGTACGGCACGCGCTTCACTTCCTTGCCGTTGACCTGCACCACGAAGACGCCGCTCTTGCTGCCGGCGTTCTCCTTCCGCGCGAGCTCGGCCAGCGCGTAGATGGCGAACGCGGTGTCGCGCGTCGAGCGCCACTTGCCGCCGTTGCGCCGCAACACGAGGAAGTCGGTGAGCGGGCCGATGAGCGGCGACTTCAGGTCGTGCTTCACGTACGCCATCAGCGTGAAGGCGGTGGCCTCGATGGCGGCCGAGGTGCTCCACGCGTCGTTGGCGTCACCGACCGCGGCGTCGGCGCGCGACTGGGCGGCCTTCACCACGTCGTCGAGGTTCTCGACCGCGATGCGCGCGCGGGGATCGTTGGTGGCCTGCAGCGCGAGCGCGAGCAGGGCGCGGGCGCGGGGCGTGAGGTTGGTGCGCCGCGAGAACACGGTGTCGACGGCGGCCTTCGGAGCGCCGCCGGTGCTCGCCAGCGCGTAGACCATGTACGCGTGGGTCTCGGGCGAGTTGAGGCCCTCGCCGAGGTGGTTCTTCAGGAAGTCGCGGCCGCGGTTGATGACGTCGGTGCGCACGTCGAGGCCGGCGTTCTTCGCGAGCGAGAGCGAGGAGACCACGTACGCGCTCATCCACAGGTTGCTGTGATCGTACGACCACCAGCCCCAGCCACCGTCGTCGTGCTGGAAGTCGTAGAGCCGCTGCAGGCCCTTTTGGGTCATGTCGTCGAGGTTGGGCGGCAGACGCGTCGCGGGCATGCCGAGGTCCTTGGCGGCCTTGCGCGCGATGGTGGCGGGCACGAAGCGCGAGAGGGTCTGCTCGACGCAGCCGTAGGGGTATTCCGCGAGGTACGGCAGCGCGTCGAAGATGGTCGCGAGCAGCGTGGGCGAGAGGTTCAGCTCGACGCGGGTGAGCGCGGGCTTGCGCTTCTCGGGCAGGAGGAACTCGAAGCCCTGGGCGTCCTTCACGCGGCCGCTGAAGAACTGGCGCTGCGCCGAGCCGTGCACGAAGGCGGGCAGCTTCCATTCCATGCCGTCGGACGTGCCGCCTCCCTTCACGGTGGCGCGCACCACGCGCTCGCCGAGCTCGACGACCTTGAACTTCGCGTCGAAGCGCACCACCTGCTCGGGCTCGACCTTGATGGTCTTCTTGCCGGGCTGCAGTTCCTTGAAGCCGGGCGCGGAGATCGCGACCTCGAGCTCGGTGGCCTTCGGGAGGTGGCTCTCGATCACGGCCGAGAGGACCACCTCGTCACCCTCGATGAAGAAGCGCGGGGCCTGCAGGCGGACCATCAGCGCCTTCGCGGTGCGGATCTGCGCGCTGCCCTGGCCGAGGTTGGGCCCGTCGGTGAGCACGGTGGCGGTCGCCTTCCACGAGGTGAGCGAGTCCTTCAGCTTGAAGCCCTGCGAGGTCGGCGCGCCGAGCTTGCCGCCGAGCGCGGGGAACCAGCCGGCCGAGGTCGAGAAGTCGGAGCGCACCTTGATGGGCTCTTCCTTCGGCGGCGCGGCGCCCTGCTCGCGATCTTCTCCGGCGCTGTCCTTCCGCTTGGCGGCGGGGCCCATCGCGAGGCCGCTGGCACGACCGGCTCCGGCGAGGGAATCGTCGGCGGCAGAGGCCTTCTCGGCGGCGGGCGCGGGCGCGGCGTTGCCCATGGGCGCCTTCTGGGCTTCCTCGGTCTTCGCGCTCTTGTCGGCGTCGCGGGGCGGCGTGGTGGTGACCGGCTGCACGGGCTGCTGCTTCACCGGCCGCGCGCGGGTCGAGCGCGTGTTCCACGACGTGTGGGTCGCGACGCGCAGCTGCCGCTGCGTGCGGCCGAAGAAGGTGAGGAAGTCGGTGCGCTCGGGCGCGATGGCGAAGATCGACTCGTCGACCACGGTGAGCGAGGTCTCGGTGCTCTGCCCCGCGGTGCCGCCGGTCGCGTTGACGAGGGCGGTGATGGGCGTGCCCGGCTCGGCCGACGCGCGGCCGAGATCGACCTTCACGCCGAGCTCGACCTCGCTGCCCTTCACGCGCACCGGGATCTGGCGCGAGTCGATGTTCACGTCTTCGTAGCGCATGGCCATCAGCCAGCCGTTGGGCGCCATGTCGGCGGTGAGCTTGAACTCGGTGAAGCGCGCGCGGCCCTTGAGCTCGACGACCTGCACCGCCGCGATGGTGTCGGACTCGAGGGTGAGCAGCGCGTGGCCGCCGGCGCGGTTGCCCGCGACCAGCACGCGCAGCGAGTCACCGACCTTGAGCGGGGCGCGATCGACGTAGAGGTTGAAGCCGGGCCCGGGCGCCATGGGCTTCACGTCGCTGGTGAGCCAGAGGTCGGTCGAGGCGAGCTGGATCTCGGGCGTGCCCTGCGCGGGCGGGGCGGCGTCGAAGATCTGCACGCGCACCGGGCCCACGGCGTCGGCGTCGAGCACCGCGGCGCCCGTGCCGTTGACGATGCGGGTCTGCACCTCGGTCACCTTCGCGGTGCCACCGTTCTCGGTGAGGCGCGAGAGGCGCACCACCACGTCGGCCGTCGCGGGGCGCGAGTTGGCGTCTTCGGCGCGCAGCCGCACCGCGACGCGCTCGCCCGGCTTGTAGAGGAAGTGATCGGTCTTCAGGTCGGCGAAGTACGCGCGGCCCGAGAGCTTCACCGAGCCCGTGCCCTGGATCTCGCGGCGCGAGGCGTCGGTGACGAAGACCTGCACCTGGTAGTTGAGGTCCTGCACTCCGTATTGCTTCTGATCCAACGCGGGCACCTCGACCTCGGTGGTGCCGTCGGCGCCGGTCTTGAACTGCAGGGTGTGCGACTGGAGCTGACCCCAGCCGTAGTACGGGTTGTAGCGGCCGCGACCGCGGTAGCCGTATTCCTCGTCGTCCCACCCGCCGCCGTACTGGTTGGAGGGATCGTTCTCGACCGGGTCGTCGGCCCACGGCCCGAAGGTGTGCTGCCACGGCGTGACGGTGACGATGGCGCGCCCCGAGGCGTTCGCGACCGCGCCGCCCGAGTAGTAGGCGGCCTTCACCTTGAACTTCACCTTCTCGCCGGGCTTCGGGTTGCCGATCGCCTCGACCGAGACCACGTACTCGGGCGGCTTGTATTCCTCGATGCGGAAGGTGTTGTTGCTCTGCGTGAAGTACTCGCCGTCGGTGGTGACTTCGACGTTGCACTGACCGAGGGTGACGTTCTTCGGGAGCACGAGCGTGAACTGCGCGGTGCCGAAGGCGTTGGTGGTGACCGACTGGTTGACGAGCTCCTTGCCGTTCTGGTCGGTGACGCGCACCTTCGCGGCGCGCCCGGAGATCGGCGTCGACGGCCCGCCTTCGCGCGAGCGCAGGAAGACGCGGAAGCCCACGGTCTCGCCCGGCTTGTAGAGCGGGCGATCGGTCATCACGTACGCGAGGTGCTCGCGGTTGTACGACGACCAGTACGAGTTGCCGGCGGCGGACCACGCGAGCTGGCCGCCCTTCTTCGTCCACACCAGCATCGACTGGTCGCCCTTCTCGATCTGGAAGCGCGCGACGCCGTTGGGCCCGGTCTTGCCGTCGACGCGGCGGCCCTGGTCGTAGAGGAAGACGCTCACGTCGGCGTCGGGCTGGATCTGCCCGGTCTCGACGTCGAACACCGCGACGATGACCTGGTTGCGATCGGTCTTGGTGATGATGGCGTTCTGCGTGACGAGCGCCCAGGTGCGGGTGCTCTCGGAATCGGCGGTGACCTCCACCGAGTAGAGGCCGGGCTCGCTGACGTCGAGGTCGAACTGGTTGCTGCCGGGCGCGTACTTCGGCGCGTCGAGCGTGGACGTCCAGTTCTTGAGGGTGGGCCCGGGGTAGGTGGTGGGGTCGTTCGGCCAGGTGTTGGCGGGCACCGCGAACGGGTCGACGCGGCGGAGCGTCCACTTCGCGTTCTTCACGTTGCGCCAGCTGACCTGCACCATGGGCTTCACGCCGGGCAGCTCGTTGGTGGGCACCGAGAGGCTGACGTACGGGCGGCGAATGTTGGCGGCGCGGCTCTCGGCGGAGCTGCGCATGTTGCTGGTCTGCGGGCTGAAGCGCTTGACGATGCCGTCGTAGATCTCGAGCGCCTCGACGTACTTCGCGGCGTTCTCGCGGCGCTCGGCGAGGAGGTACAGCGCGTCGTCGGCGGCCTCGGTCTTCAGGTCACCGACGTCTTTGAGCTCGGCCTCGGCCTCGGACACCTTCGCGTTCTGGTTCAAGCGGGCGCGGGCGCGGCGGAACCGGTACTGGCCCTGCAGCTCGGTCGAGACGTTGAGCGAGAGCCCCAGCTCGGTGAGCCGATCGCAGCGGTTCATGTCCCACGAGTTGTTGTCGAGCTCGCGCAGCACCGCGTACTGGAGCAGCCCCTTCGCTTCCTCGCCCTGGCGGCCCTCGATGGAGATGGCCTGCTTGAGGAGCGGCGACATGGTGTCGAAGTTGCGCTCGCCGCGTTCCCACATGGTGTGCAGCGCGATCGCGCGCGCGAAGTCCTTCTCGCCTTCGTCGGCGAGCTTGCGCAGCTCGTCGTACGAGCCCTTGCCGGCGCGCACGCAGCTGATGGCCTTCTTGGCGAGCGTCTCGCGGCCGGTGTCGCCGCCCTTCACCAGCGCGGTGAAGGACTCGCAGGCGCGGCTGTAGGACTTTTCCTGCAGGTACTTGTTGGCGGCCTCGAAGCTCTGCGCTGACGCGGCGAGCGAAAGACAGATCGCGAGGAAGGGGACACGGGAAACGACACGGCGCATGGCAGACCCCCGGGGCGAGTGAGCGCGCATCCCACCACGAAACGTACGAGGGACCCCGTTCGATCTGTCAGCGTGGCCCGCCGTACCGCAGGAGGTTGCGGCCGCCTCCGCGCGCATCTTGTGCGGACCGCAGGACGGCGCCGTCGGGCGCGACGCTGAACTTCGAGTCGTAGGAGCTGGCCATCGGGGGGACCTGGTCCCAGCGGTCGACGCCGCACACCTGCCGCATCAGGTACTCGTTCATGATGGTCGGCCCACGCGACGCGACCGCCCACGCCCAGGTCGAGGTCTGCGCGCCCTGGAAGAGGTTGCCGAGGTTCGGAGCGCCCATCGCCGGCACCGGGGTGATCGCGGTGTCGATCGCGAGGCGGCCACTCGTCGCCAGCACGAGCAGGCGGTTGGCTTCGGGGAGCAGCGCCGTCGAGATGCGGCCGGGCGTGCCGTCGGTCAGGGTGGTCCACGCGCCCCCCGGGGTGAGGTGCGCGAAGGTCTGGTGCGAGACGAAGGTGGGATCGACGAACCACGCGTCTCCCGCCGGCCCGGCCGAGAGCGCGCCGAGGCTGGTCGGCGTCGCGGGGAGCGGGGCTTCGCTGACGAAGACGCCGGCGTCGAGGTGGACGATCGCCGTGCCGTTGCGCGCCCAGGCCTGACCGTTGTTGGCGGACAGTTCCAGCGCGGTGGCGCCGGCGCTCACCACCACCGAGGTCACGGCGACGCCGTCGAAGTGCTTGGCGACTCCGTTGCCGGCGTTGAACCAGACGTCAGTGGGGCCGCCCCAGGCCAGCAGCGTGCTGCTCGCCGGCACGTTGAGCGGCGGGCTCGCGGTGAAGGTGTTGGTGGTCGGGTCGCCGCGCCACGCGGTGCTCGCGTTGTAGAGGACCGCGTCGTGCTCGCCGATCGCGAAGAACGCGCTGACGCTGCTCACCGGCGGAGCGGGGATCAGCGCGGTCGGTGCGCTGAGGCCGAACGGTGCCGTGTGCGCGGCGATCTCGGTGAGGCGGTTGCTCGGGTTGAGCGTCGGGTTGGAGCCGACCTCGACGAAGCCGGTCTGCCAGATCGCCACGTCCTTCGAGTCTTCGCTGCCGGCGTAGAGCCGGCTGACCGTGCTCCCGTTGGACAGGAAGTTCTCGCCGAGGGCCGAGGGCGTGCTGACGCCGAAGACCGAGGTGGGCGAGCGGCCGGCGATGGAGACGATGTTGCTCTGCACGCCGATGGGCGTCGTCCAGCCGGTGCCGTTCCACTTCGCGAGGTTGGGACCGATGACCAGCGTGCCGGCGTCGTCGAAGCCACCGTCGGGCATCGACCAGATGGCGGTCACTCCGGCGGGCGCGGGGCGCGAGAGCCACGCGGTGCCGTCGAAGTGGCGCACGGTCGAGTCGGAGCAGCCGAGCCACACGTCGTTCGGCGCGGCGACGAACACCGAGAGCACGTTGGTGGCGACGTCGACGCCCGCGTTCACCGCGACCCAGGCGGTGCCGTTCCATTTCACGACGAGGCCGTTGTCGCCGACGGCCCACGCTTCGGTGCCGGCGGCCGAGAGGTGCTTGAGCGGGAAGCCCGAGGTGAAGGTCGTGGTGGTGAAGGTCGTGCCGTCGAAGTGGGTGAGGGTGTTGTTCGCCTCGAGCACCCACGCTTCGTTGCCGCTGGCTGCGAGGTCGAGGGGCGTGAATTGGTCGATCAACCCGCGCCAGGTCGTGCCGTCGAAGCGCACCAGCACGTGCTCGAGCGAAGAGCCGACCCACATCACGTTGCCGCTCGTCGCGACGCTGTCGTAGCCGAAGCTGGTCGGCACGGTCGCGTTGACGAGGCACCAGCCCGAGGCGGTGCAGACTCCGGCGGGGAGCGTGCGGTCCGAGGTGAAGGGCGTGAAGGCGCAGCTCGCGTCGGTGCCGCCGCCGCCGCCGGTGGTGCCGCCGCCGCCGCCGGTGGTGCCGCCGCCACCGCCAGTCGTGCCGCCGCCGCCGCCGGTCGTGCCGCCGCCGCCGCCGGTGGTGCCGCCGCCACCGCCGGTCGTGCCGCCGCCGCCGCCAGTCGTGCCGCCGCCGCCGCCGGTGGTGCCGCCGCCGCCGCCAGTCGTGCCGCCGCCGCCGGTCGTGCCGCCGCCGCCGCCGGTCGTACCGCCGCCGCCGCCCACGGTGCCGCCGCCGCCACCTGTGCCGCCATCACCCGCGCCGCTCTCGACGACGACGCCAAAGCTGAGGTGGCTGATCAACGCGAACGCGGTGGTACCCGAGGGAACGGTCGCCGGTCGTTCCCACGTCACGGCGTCGCTCGACCAGAGGATCTGTGGCGACTGGGTCGCAGCATCCGCGGCGAGCTCGACGGTCGCGGGCTTGGCGAAGGTCACGCCCGCCGGCTCGAACTGGAACACCGGAGAGCGCGCCACTTCGTTCGCGACGGTGCGATCGGTGCGGGTGATGGTGAACACCACGCGCGTGCTCAGCGCTCCCGCGGGAATCGTCAGCTTCGCGCCGTCGATCTCGACCGAGCCGCCTTCTGGCCCAATGCCGACGGGCATCGGGGTCGGCGGGCTGCAGGCACTGAACACCACGAGGGTCGCGACGACGCCGAGTCGAAGAGAGTGCATGTGGGGAAGTGCGAGGGGCCAGCCCGCGCCCGCAACCCTACCGCCTCAGGGCACGTACGCCCAGACGTCGCCGAGCGCGCGCGTGCCGTCGGTGCCACCAACCAGCACCACCGCGCCCCACGAGAGCACCGTGCAGGTGTGATCGAACCGCGCCGCGCCGTCGAAGGCGACGCTGGTCACGGTGCCATCATCAGAGACGATCTCAGCCGCCGCGCTCGCGCCACCGACCGCCACGCCGCCGAACACGAGGGCGCGGTGGTCATCGAGCGCCACGACGCACGGCTTCGATCGCGGCTCGACCACGCCGCCCGCCGTCGCGCTCGAGGCCGTCAGCCACTCGGTCGTGCCGAGCACGGTGTTGCCCTGGCCGCGACCGCCGACGATCAGCGCCCGCCCGGGTCCGACACCCGCCGCGCCGCTCTCGGTGCGCGCCATCTGCAACGTCGGCGTCGATACGCCGCCCGAGAACACCGTCGCCTTCGCGGTGGGCTGGCCCTGGTCGGTGCCCCCCGCGAGGAAGAAGGTCTCGCCGCTGCCGGCCATCGCCGCGCCCTCGAACGCCCGAGGGAGCACCAGCGGCTCGGTGAAACGAAACGTCGTGAGATCGAAGCGATCGATCTGCGCCGACGGCACGACGTTGGTCGCCGAACGAGTCAGCCCGCCGACGAGGAAGACGGTGTTGTCGAGCCTGACGGCCAGCGCGCGGGTCCGCCCCGACCACGCGGGCATCTGCGCTGCGACGGCCCCGAGCTGGAACCCCGACGGCTGGTCGACGACCAACGCCGTCGAGAGCACCGAGGTCGCCCCGGTCGGCGCGGTCTGCTCGCCTCCGAAGATCGCGATCTGCCCGTGGCCGATGCCCGTCGCGGCGTGCCACGCGCGCGGCAGCCGAATGCTCGTGCCCTGCGCCTTGAGCTCGAGCTCGCCGACGTGCTCCGTCACTCCCGACAGCGACGCCCGCTCGAGGCTCGCCAGCGCCGCCCCCGACGGGTCGAGCCCCCCGGAGACGACCAGCGAGCCGTCTTCGAGCTCCACCACCGAGTGCCCGCGCCGCGGAACCAACAGCTCGTTGCACAGCTGCACGAAGCGCCCGACCGGCCACACGGTGAACGTGAGCGCCTCGGTGCCGTCGGTCTGCCGCGGCTCCTCGAGCGGAGTGCCGAACCCGCGCCCCACCACCTCGCCGCTTCCACTCAGCGCGAGGATCTCGAACGTCACGCGCCCGGTCGGCGGCACCACGAGGGTCGAGGGCAGGGTGGTCAGCTCCTGGCGATCGAACAACAGGCCGTTCTCGAACACCGTGACGCGAAAGCCCGCCGCGCTCACCGCGTCCTGGCTGCGGCACGGCGTCGCGACGGTGAGCGGCACCCGCGCACCGTGCTTCACCTCGTCAGGCGCGCACGCGGCGAGCAGGAGGCAGACCACCACGAGGGCTCGGTTCACGGGGCACACCCCAGGCTCAGCAGCGCGCGCTGCACTTCGAGATCGAACCGCCCCTCGGGGTACTCGCGGCGGTGCTGGTGCCAGTGCGCGCACGCGGCCGGCGTGTCCTTCAGCTGCCAGGTGTAGAGGAGGCCGAGCTCGAACGAGAGCCGCTCGCGGGTGTCGGGCGCACCGCGGTTCAGCTCGCGCTCGAGCAGCCGCACCGCGTCTTCCCACTGGCCCTTCTGCCGCAGGCCATTCAGCTCGGTGATCACCGCCTGGGCGTGCACGCGCTGATCGAACGCGCGCCAGTCGACGGTGCGCTCGCGGTCGGTCTTCTTGATCGGCCCCAGCGGCGTGAGCTCATCGAGCTCGGGAGGGATCAGCGGCGCCTCGGGCTCGACCGGCCAGCGCAGCACCTCGCCCGGCTTCATCGAGCGCACCACACCCGTCTCGTCGCGGAAGTCGATCGCGCCCTCGTGGAGCTCGACCTGGCCCGCGCCGCGCCCGTCGTCGGTCACCGTGAAGCGCGTGCCGTGCACCTCGATGCTGCCGCCCGACACCAGCACCCGCACCGGCCCCGCCTCGGGCGCGCGCTTCTCGACCTCGAACACCGCCTTGCCCACCATTACGCGCACGCCTGACGTTTCCTTGCGCACGGTGGTGCGGCCCAGCGAGGTGATGTGCATGCCGCGGGACCGATCGACCACCACCAGGTCGGGCTCGAGCTCGATCGCCGCCTCGCGGGTGATGGTGACGCGCGGCTCGCCCTCGACCGCCAGCTCGAAGCCACCGGCCGTCGGCACCGGCTTCGGCGCCAGCCACTGCACGGTGAAGAAGCCGATCACCACGCTCGAGGCGACCACCAGCGCGGTCACCAGGCGCGAGGCGGGCGCGCGGCGCGGCGTGAAGAGGCGCGCGTCGAGCCGGGCGTGCATCGCGCGCAGCTGGCCATCGCTCGGCTGGCGAGCGTCGGCGGCGAGCAGCGCGGCCTTGAAGTCGTTGGGCCTCGAGTCACTCGACATCGTCGACCTCCCAGCCCGCGTTGCGCAGCGTCTCCCACGCGCGGTTGAGCAGCTTCGAGACGTAGCCTTCCGACAGCTGGAGCGTTCGCGCGATCTCCCGCTGGCTGAGACCGTCGAGCACGTGCATCGAGACGCACATGCGCTCCTTCGGCGGCAGGCGATCGAGGGCCGCCATGGCCTCAGCGGTGTCCTCGCGCAGCTCGAGGGTCTCGTCGGGCAGCCGCGCCGTTTCCTGCGGAATGAAGAGCTTCGCCAGCCGCGACACCCACGAGCTCTCCCGCCGCAGCCGCGCGAGCGCCTCGTTGGCCGTCACCCGGTACAGCCACGCGCCGAGATCGTCGGTGTCGAGCTTCGGGAGGTGCCGGTGGAGGTGGAGAAACACGTCGTGCGTGACGTCTTCGGCCCACGCCGCCCGCCCGGTCGAAAAGCGCAGCGCCCAGGTGAAGACCTGGTCACGGTGCGAGCGGTAGAGCGCCTCGAAGGTGTGGCCGTGGCGGGCCCGGGGGAGCACGGAAGGGGCGCGGACGGTGGCGGTGAGCGGCTCCAACACCCCCTCCATGCACGAGCCTTCGAAAACTTTCCAACCCGGTGCCGGAAACCGTCACCAGCGCTCGATCACCAGCTGCACCGTCAGGCTGAACGGGCCGCGGAGCCACAGCCGCTGGTCTCCCGCGAGGTGTTCGCGGCCGGCCGACACCTCGACCCCGAGCCGCAACCCGAAGCGGAACTTCTCGATGACCCGCGACACGGTGGCGCCGGCCAGCCCGAGGAAATCGGCGCGCACGCCGCCCTCATCGAACGACGACGGGCCATAGATGTGGATTCGCGCACCGACCAGCGCCTCGACCTGCAGCCGCCACGCGGTGCTCAGCACGAAGGGCAGGCGCGCGCCGACGGCGAGGGGCAGCTCGGTCGCGAAGAGCCCCGTCCCTGGAGACAGCGTGAGGCCGACCAGCGCCAGGGGCTCGATCACGCCGCCCGCGAGCGCGCCGTGCACCGCGAAGGTGGGATCGACGGGAGGGAAGCGCAGCGAGACGCCCGCGCGGACGCCTGCTGAGAAGCGCATGGCGGGTTCCTGAGGCGGAGGCGGGGTGGGCTCTTCGGCTGGTGGGGGCTCCTCGCTGACGGCGGGCGCGGGCTCCTGCGGCCCTGGCTCTGGCTCTGGCTCTGGCTCAGTCGCGGTCGCGACGCGCGGAGGCGGCACCAGCCGTTCGGCCTCGTGCGCGAGGAAGCAGAGGCGCTGGGAGATCTCGAAGGTGAGCTCGTCCTTCCACTCCGCGCCGGTCGCCTTCACCTCGGCGCTCAACGGCTCCTTCGTCGCGACGCTCGCCGAGAGCTTGATGACGCCGTGCAGTTCCTCGACGCGCAGCTGGATCTTCGCGGGCGACGAGCGCTCGAAGCCTTCCTGCGTCAGGCGCTCGGTGATGGCCTGGTCGAGGCGCTGGCCGATGCGCTCGCGCGTCTGCTTCGACAGGTCGAGCTGGAGAGAGACGGGCGTCGCGGCCAGCAGCAGGGCGAGGAGCATCACGGCGGGGCGCGCAGCCTAACTGAGGTCGGTCGAATGTTTTGAGTGCAAGGGGTGGCGAACGCGGGACGCCGAGATGATGAAGAGCCCATGTTTCGCCGCAAGGTCCTCGAGCCGCTGAAGAACCAGTTGGTGCAGGGCGTGACGCCCGGCCGCCTGGCGCTCGCGCTCGCGCTGGGCCTGGTGATCGGCTCGGTGCCGTTGCTCTTCGTGACGTCGCTGCTCTGCGCGCTGGTGGCGTGGGCGTTCAAGCTGAACCAACCGGCGATCCAGGTCGCGAACTACGTGGCGTACCCGCTGCAGTTGACGCTCTTCATTCCGTTCTTCCACGCGGGCGCGAAGTTGTTCGGCGAGCCGGCGCTCGAGCTGAGCGTCGATCAGCTGAGGTCCGAGTTCTCGGCAGACGCGACGGCAGCGGTGGGGCGCTACGCCGGGGCGAACCTGCGCGCGGTGAGCGCGTGGGCGGTTCTCGCGCCGATCGCGGTGATGGGGCTCTTCTTCGCGCTGCGCTTCCTGTTGGCGCGCTTCTCTCCCTCTCCCAACAGGGGGAGAGGGTCGGGGTGAGGGGACACCCTTCAGAAGAGGTGGGGACAGCCCCCCACGCCTGAAGCCTTTTCAGTCAGCCGCGGCCACCGACATCCCCGCATTTCCACTCACAGCCAAGGGGCATGTCGCTTGCTGAAGTGCCTCAGGTGATCGCGAGTCGCCGCACGCTGCAGTTCCTCGCGCTGACGCTGACGCTGACGCTCGGCTGTGAAGGCACCATCGCGGGCCCGCAACCGAACCCACTCGACCCCGCGACCGCCGTCCCCGAAGAGCCCTCGAACGGCTGGCCCTCGCGCTTCCAGGACACGACCGAGATCTCCGGCCTCCGCCGCCTCACGACCGAGCAGTACTTCAACGCCCTCCGCAGCCTCCTCGGCATCGACGTCACCGGCGTACCGACCATCGAACCGGTGAGCCCCATTCGCGGCTTCGCGACCATCGGCGCCTCGACGGCGATCGTGAGCTCAGCCGGCGCGGGCAAGTTCGAAGACGCGTCCCGGGCAGCAGCAGCAGCGGCCTTCGCGAACGTGAGCCTTCGCTCATCTCTGGTCCCGTGCACCCCCTCGGGCGTCGCGGACACCGCGTGCTTCCAGCGCTTCGTGCAGGGCTTCGGGC
Organism: Myxococcaceae bacterium; assembly: GCA_046351675.1. Lineage (GTDB taxonomy): Bacteria > Myxococcota > Myxococcia > Myxococcales > Myxococcaceae > Archangium_A. The sequence continues at coordinate 317,795 of JAXLYB010000001.1, read as the reverse complement.
TGCGCGCCTTCCGCCGGCCGCTCGATGCCGACGAGCTCGATCGCTACACGACGCTGGCCGTGACCACGGCGACCGCGGCGAACGATCCGTGGGCGGGTGTCGAGGCAACCGCGAGCGCGTTCCTGCAGTCGCCGTTCTTCCTCTACCTCGTCGAGACCGGTGAGCCTGACCCGGCCGACGCCACGCGCTGGCGGCTGACCTCGTACGAAGTCGCGGCGCGCCTCTCGTTCTTCCTGCTCAACGACACGCCGGACGCGACGTTGCTCGCCGCGGCCGAGGCCGACCAGTTGCTCACGCCCGACGGAGTGCGCGTCCAGGCCGAGCGGTTGCTCGCGTCGAACTCGGCGCGCACGGCGATGCGCTCGACGTTCACCAGCCTGCTCGCGCTGGAAGGGCTCGACACGTTGGCGCGCTCTCCGGCGCTGTTCCCCGCGTACACGCCGACGCTGGGGCCCGCGCTCAAGGAAGAGGCGCTGCGCGGCCTCGAGGACCTGGTCTTCACGCGCGACGCCGACTGGCGCACCGCGTTCGACGCGAACGAGACCTTCGTGAACGAGGAGCTCTCGGGCTTCTACGGCGTGTCGTGGCCGAGCGGTGCGACGGGCTGGGTGAAGTCGGCGGTGACGAAGCGCACCGGGCTGCTCGGGCGCGCGGGCGTGCTGGCGGTGCACGATGGAGTGAACGGGACGTCTCCCACCAAGCGCGGCCTCTTCGTGCTCACGCGACTGCTCTGCAAGGATCTCGCGCTCGCGCCGCCGGCGAACCTCGTGGTGCCCAACCCGCCATCGGGGCTGATGACGGCGCGCGCGCGGCTGTCGATTCACGATCAAGACGCGACGTGCGCGGGCTGCCACAAGCCGATGGACTCGGTGGGGCTCTCGCTCGAGCGCTTCGACGCGGTGGGCGCGTGGCGGGAGACCGATCGCGGCATGGCGCTCGACACCACCGGCGTGCTCGAGGGGCGCACGTACGACGGCGAGGAAGAGCTCTCCACGATGCTCGCGCAGCACCCGGCGCTCGGGCCGTGCTTGTTGCAGTCGCTCTACGGCAACGGGGTCGGCCGGCTCGCGACGGAGTTCGATCGCCAGACCTTCGGCGCGCTCGTCGCGGCGTTTCAGACCAACGGCGGACGCTTGCGCGCGACGCTCCTCGACGTGACCACCAGCGACGGGTTCCGCACCGTGCCCGCGCCGAACTGAAGGCTGTGTGACCATGCCCAAGCCCTTTCGACTCAGTCGACGAACGTTGCTGCGCGGCGCTGCGTGGGGCGTCGGCATGGGCGTGGGGCTGCCGATCCTCGAGGCGATGCTGAACGGCAATGGGACCGCGCTCGCGGCGGGCGATCCGATCCCGAAGCGGTTTGGCGCCTGGTACTGGGGCAACGGCGTGGTCGCGAACCAGTGGTTCCCCGCGGGGAATGGTGGCGCGTCGTGGCAGCTCTCTCCGCTGCTGCAGCCGTTGGTGAACGTGAAGGACTACGTGTCGGTCGTCGAGGGGACCGTCGTCTACATTCCGTACCAGGTGACGGGTCACTTCGGCTCGTTGATGGCCATCACCTCGGGGGCGCTCGGCACGCCGCAGGGTGGCCTCAACTACGCGTACGCGAACAAGACGTTCGACGTGGCGATCGCGGAGAAGATCGGCACGACGACGCGATTCCGCGCGCTGCACCTCGGCGTGGCGTCGACCGACACCAGCGACGCGGACTTCGGCGCGGTGAACAAGGCCATCTCGCACAACGGCGCCAACAGCCCGAACCTTCCGGAGTACGACCCGATCGCGCTCTACGATCGCGTGTTCGGTGCGGGCTTCTCTCCGCCGGGTGGGAACGATGTCGCGGCGGTGACCATCGCCAACCGCAAGAGCGTGCTCGACGTGGTCGCGCAGGACACGCGCAAGCTGCAGGGCAAGCTCGGCGCGAAGGACAAGGCGCGGCTCGATCAACACCTGCAGGGCATCAGTGATCTCGAGCGGCAGTTGACGGCGATGCCGACGATGAGCGCGACGTGCGGCAAGCCGGCGCGGCCGGGGTCGTCGTATCCCGCGCTCGATGCGCAGCAGATCCAGTGGGACCAGCTGAGCGGGGTGCAGACCGATCTGCTGGTGCACGCGCTGTCGTGTGATCAGACGCGCGTGTTCACGTTCCGGCTCTCTCCCGCGAACGACTTCACCGTGTACCCGGGCTTTCCGACGTTCACGATCGACCCGAACACCACGGACACCGGCACCAGCATGCATGCCTTCACGCACTGGGAAGGTGGCGACCAGACCAACGTCGGCAAGTGCGTGCAGTACGCGATGACGCGGTTTGCCCTGTTGCTCGAGAAGTTGAAGGCGACGCCCGAGGGCACGGGGAACCTGCTCGACGCGTGCGGCATCATGGGCTTCACCGAGTGCACCGAGGGGCGCGGGCACAACGCGACGCAGCCGCCGGGAATTCCGATTCTCATCGCCGGGAAGCTCGGCGGGCGGTTGGTGCACCCGGGCATTCACTTCGTGTCACCGACTCCCGGGAGCGGGGCCGAGCCGCGCGGTCGCAACGTGAGCGCGGTGCCGTTGACGTTGATGACGGCGCTCGACACCGGGCTGACCACCTGGGGCACCGCGGAAGGAAAGGCGACTTCGCCGATCAGCGAATTGCTGGTCTAGTGCGGGTCGGCGATGGGGGTCGTCTACAGACATACGGTCGAGGCGTTCGTGCAGGGCGTGATGCTCCAGCGCGGCGTCATGTCGAAGCAGGAGCTCGGCGCGCTCGGCGTGTTTCCCCCGCGCGACATCGCGGTCGAGGTGTGGGCGCCGGCGATGAAGAAGATGTCGATGGCGTTGAGCCCGGGGGTGCCGGAAGAGCAGGCGCTCGAGCTCAGCGGCCGGGCGATGATCTCCAGCTTTCAGCAGAGCCTCGTGGGGCGGGGGCTGGTGCTCGCGCTCAAGTTGCTCGGGCTGCGGCGGACGCTGCTGCGCATGGCTGAGAACTTCCGCTCGGCGGATACCGTCACGCGCGTCACGGCGATCGACAAGGGGCCGGGGTGGGTGCAGCTGGCGTTCGAGAACACGTTCGGGCTCGAGCGGCACATGATCGGCATCGTCAGCTCGGCGATGGAGACGATCTTTCCGAAGACGGCGATCGGGGTGACGGGCGCGCCTGACGGGAAGGGCGGCTACGTGATCGACGTGAAGTGGGACGAGCGTCGTTGAAGAGTGGGCCCACCAGGACTCGAACCTGGAACCAAGCGGTTATGAGCCGCCAGCTCTAACCATTGAGCTATGGGCCCGTCGCACCGACCGACGAACGGCGCGACGCTACCAGACGAGAGCGCGCTTCGAGCTGTGCTAACCCTTTGAGCCGATGCGGTCCGGCCTCCCCGCACTCCTGCTGCTGTGCGCGTGCTCGCTCACGCCGATCCCCGATCTCACCTCGGAATACGTCGAGCCCTGCGAAACGACGCTGCGCGACTGCCAGCTCCCGATGACCCTGCGCTTCTCGAACGAGCAAGCCGCCGAGCTGCGCGGTGACTTCCGCGACGGAGGCTGGGTGATGGGCGAGCCGATGACCCGCCCCGACGGAGGCGTGTGGACCGCCACCATCCAGGCGCCGTGGGGCTCGAGCGTGCAGTACAAATTCTTCGTGAACGGCACGACGTGGCTGCTCGATCCGGCGAACCCGAAGACGACGCCCGACGGCCGCGGCAACACCAACAGCCTCCTCGAGAACGTCACCTGCACGAAGTGGACGTGCCGCTGAACCGCTGCACCTGCTGCGCCCGTCGTGGGTGAAGCGGTCGTGCGCATCACTTCTGCGGCGGTGTACCTGCCGGTGTCCGACTGGTCGAAGGTGTTGCCGTGGTACCGCGACGTGCTTGGGTGCCGCGTCGTGCACGTCGACGAATCGATCGGCCAGGTCGTGCACCTGCGCTTCGGCCGCAACCAGGGCTTCGCGCTCTGGCTCGACTGGGGCAGCCCGGAAGTGCCTCGCGCGCCCCGGGACGTTCGGCAGCCTGGCCTCGTCCTGTGCGTCTCGTCGCTGAGCGAAACGCGACGCTGGCTGCGCAAGGTCGGCGCGGAGCCCTCTCGAACGCCCACCGGCCTGATGCAGGTGCGCGATCCCGAAGGGAACGAGATCGTCTTCATGAAGCAGATGGGTGGCGATGCACGCCGGGCTCAACGACGGGCTGAGGCGCTGATCACGGCCAGGTGAGCGCGAGCAGAAGACTCCCGAGCCCCGGCAGCACCACGACCTTCGGCGGCGCCTGGTGCGCGGTCCACCACCACCACCAGATGCCCGCGGCGATCGCGCTCGCCCCCGCGACACCGAGCGAGATGTCAGCCGCGAGGAATTGATTTCGAATCGCCTGCACGTCTGACGGCTTGCACGTCTTCGCCGCGGCGCACGGCTGCTGCTCGAGCGCATCGAGGGCGCTCTTGCCGGCGACGCCGAACGCGGTGAACGAGACCAATCCGCCCAGTGCGAGCGCGCTCACCACGAGCGGACCCACGGGCGTTCCCGAGACGACCACTGGCGCGGGCTGCTGCGCCTCGACCGGAGGCGGCTTCACCGGCTCGTTCACCACGGTCACCGACGTCGGCTCAGGAAGCTCGAGCGCGATGACGCGGTTCTTCTCGCCCTGCACGACGAGCAACTTCCGCGACACCGCTCGCTCGCCCAACTTCACGAGCAGCTCGTGCTCACCGGGATCGAGCTCCTTCGGCTTGCCCGTCACGCGCGCCTGCCACACCGCGCCGTCGAGCCACACCTCGGCCTCGGGCTGATCGACTCCGTTGGTGCGCACCACCACGTTGAGCGACGGCGTCTGCGCGAGCACTTCGTCCAGCCACCGCGCGCAATCCGTCCGCACCACCTGGGGACACGCCGCGTCCACACACCGCTCGAGCCTCGGCCGCGCCGCCGTCAACGCGCCTTGCTTCATCGCCTGCTGCGCGCTCTCGCTCGACGACACGCACTCCTGCACCGAGGGGTTCTCGGCGTGGCACAGGGCGGACACGAGCAAGACGAAGGGGACGAGCGCTCTCACTTGAGACAGTCGACTTTGTAGCGCTTCACGCCCTCGGCATCGATCTCCCACGGCGGGTCACAGTGATTCTTCGTGGTGGGCGGCTTGGTCGACTTCTTGATCCCCGCATCGGGGCGCGGAGACGGCGCAGCGACACCCGCGTCGAGCTCTTCGGCTCCCGCGTCCACGCCCGCGTCGATCACCACGGCCACGGCCACCGGCGGCGGCGTTCGCACCGGAGTGCCCGCATCGACCACGAGCACGCTCGGCGCCGGTCGCTCGAGCACCTTCCACCCGGCGACCGCGGCCACCACCACCGCGACCACGCCGACGACGATCGGCACGCCACTGCGTCCTCGCGCAAGAGGCACTGCAACCGGCGCAGGCCCGACCGCCACGACCGCGGCCGACGCTTCCAGCGCTTCGATCTTCGCGTTGCGGTCCGCGAGGGTGCGCGCGGCGAACTGCTTCACCCACGCGGCGAGCTCCACCTGCGTCGCCGGTCCGCACTTCTCGAGCGCGTCGGCCATCTCCGCTGCCGTGGCCCAGCGATCGGCCGGCTCACGCTGGAGCGCGCGATCGAGCACCGCCTGCAGCCCCGGCTCGTGCAGTCCGAAGTCACTGAGCGGAGGCACGCGACACAGCAACACCTGCGACAGCTGCGCAGCCTCGGTCGGAGCGTCGAACAGCCGCTTCCCGGTGAGCATCTCGAACAAGATCACGCCAGCCGCGAAGAGATCCGATCTCCGGCTCGCTTCGCCGTGCACCTGCTCGGGCGAGAGGTACTGCAGCTTGCCCTTGAGCTGTCCCTCGCGCGTCGACTGCACCCGCCCACGTGCGCGCGCGATGCCGAAGTCGAGCACCCGCACCACGCCGTTCACGTCGACCATCACGTTCGGCGGCGAGAGATCGCGGTGCACCAGTTCGAGCGGATGACGGTCTTCGCCCACCGCTTCGTGTGCCGCGTGCAGGCCGCGCAACGTCGCGCACACCACCGCCGCGGCGATCTTCGGCGACACCTTCTCGCTGCTCGCGCGCAGCAGGCGATCGAGCGCCTCGCCGTGCACGTACTCGAGCACCAGGAAGAGCTCCTGCCCGTCTTCCACCACGTCGAGCGTCGGCACCACGTTGGGGTGCTGCACGCGCGAGGTCAGCCGCGCCTCGTCGAGGAACGTCGCGCGCGCCTGGGCATCGGCCGCGAGCGAAGGGTGCATGCGCTTGATGGCGACCACGCGCTTGAAGCCGGTCGCGCCGCTCAGCAGCCCGAAGTGCACCGTGGCCATGCCGCCCGCGGCGAACGATTCGCCGAGCACGTACCGACCGACCATGCGAGGGGGAGTGCCGGACATCGACGCCCCCGCAGTCTGCTCACGGCCGCGCGCTAGAGCGAGTGCTTCTTGAGCAGCCGGTTCACATAGCTGCGGTCGAGCCCGGCGGCGTCGGCGAGGGTGCCGGCGTTGCGGCCGTGCTTGGCGATGAGCGCCTGCAGGTACTCACGCTCGAGGTGATCGGTCCATCGCTCGCGCAGATCCTTGAACGGCACGCCGATGTCGACTGCGAGCGGGTTGGCCGCGGCGGCGGGCGCAGGCGTCGGCTCGGGTGACGCCGTGCCCTTCACCATGCCCAGCGCGGTCGCCAGGCCGAGCGCACTGACGCGCTCAGCGAAGCTCTTCAGCTCGCGCACGTTGCCGACCCACCGGTGTGAGCGCAGGGCCGCGACGGTCTGCTCGTCGAGCGCCATGCCCTCGGGGAGGAAGTGCGCCAACAGCACCTCGAGATCGCTCGTGCGCTCACGCAGCGGCGGCACCTCGAGCGGCAACACCGCGAGGCGGAAGTAGAGGTCTTCGCGGAACTGGCCTTGCGCGACCATCGCCTGCAGATCGCGGTGCGTCGCCGCCACGAAGCGCACGTTCACCGGCCGCGGTTGTGACTCGCCGACCCGGCGCACGGTCTTCGACTCCAACACACGCAGCAGCTTGGGCTGCATCGCGAGCGGCACTTCGCCGATCTCGTCGAGGAACACCGTGCCGCCCTCGGCCGCTTCGATCGAACCTTCGCGCGCGGCGACGGCACCGGTGAACGCGCCGCGGGTGTGACCGAAGAGCTCGGCCTCGAGCAGGTTCTCGGGCAGCGACGCGCAGTCGACCACCACGAAGGGGCCGTTCGAGCGCTTCGACGCGGCGTGCACCTCGCGCGCGACCAGTTCCTTGCCGGTGCCCGTCTCGCCGTGAATCAGCACCGACGCGTCGGTGGTCGCCACGCGCGTGAGCTGCATGAACAGCTCGCGCATTGGCTCGGATCGGCCGAGCAGGGCGCCCAGCCGCGCGTCAGGCCAGAGCGGGACCTTCGCGGGCTGTTCGGAGAAGCGCAGCTCCAACTGCGTCGTGCCGATGCGGAAGTGGCCGTCGCGCTCGAAGCGCACGCGCTCCACGCGCAGCTCGTTGACCCAGGTGCCGTTGCTGCTGCCGAGATCGCGCAACGACACGCCGCGATCATCGAGCTCGAGCTCGGCGTGCAAGCGAGACACGCGCGGATCTCGCAGCAGCACCTTCACGCCCTCGACCGAGCCGAGCACCATCTTCCCCTCGACGGGGGCCTGGTGCGTGCCGCTCGCGTCGGTCCACGTGAGCGTCGCGCCGCGCCGCAGCCGCGTGAGGTTGAGCGGCAGTGAGTGGTCGAGCTCGGTGTGGGGTGAAGCGGGGTTCACGTCGCTCAACCTACCCGATGCTTCGCCGGGCGGTGGATCCTCGCGTCGCCGGCGCAACAGCAGTCCGCCGAGGAGCGCCGCCACTGCGCCGCCTCCACTCGAGCAACCGCAGCCGGGAGGCGGTTTCATTCCGCCCGGAGTCCCGCCATCTGGAGACGTCCCCGCATCGGTCGTCGTGCCTGCGTCGGTCGTCGTGCCCGCGTCGGTCGTCGCACCTGCATCGGTGGAAGCGCCGGCATCCGTCGGCGGAACTCCGGAGTCCATCGAGCCCGCATCAGGAACGCCGCCATCGGTCGCCGGCGCGTCATCGAATTGCCCGCACGCCGGCGTGATGGCCCGCCCACCGCGGTGCGCGAGCGCGAGCACCCAGCCACCCGCACCGAAGCCGATCATCGGGGCGTTGAACTTCCACGCGCCGGTGCCCTCGTCGTAGGTCTCGGCGAAGGCGAACGCGTTGGCCGCCGATTGCCGCGCGGTGAAGTCGAGCAAGGCTTGTGCGCGCGTGGTGCGGCCGGCCTCGCGCATCGAGATCGCTCCCCGCAGATCGGTCATCACCCATTCGGCGCTGTCGTAGTCACTGCCCCACGGGGAGAGATCAGCGCCTCCGCCGTGATCGCTGCGATCGTCGTTGCGCGACCAGCCTGGACCCGCGCTCGCACGCAGCTGTCGATCGAGCGCGTCGATCGTGGCGTTCGCGATGCGGCCGTTGGGCGAGAAGATGCCCATCGCGATCGCCTCGAGCACCGCGGCGTCGAAGTAGCCCGAGCCCGACTGCAGCTCCTCGCGGTTCGCGGCCAACGCCCCGCTCGAGTCGGTGAGCTTCTGCGCGATGGCGGTGCGCAGCGCGAGCGCGGCCGAGCGGTAATTCATGGCGCGCGCTGAATCACCGTGGGCTTGCGCGAGCTCCGACGCGTCGCACAGCCCGCGCACCGCGACGAGGTTGGTGTACGCCCACGTGCGCTGGCGGCCGTTCCAGTGCGTCTCCCAGATCGACGAGTCGGGGCGCACCAGCCCGGTCGCGGGATCGATCAAGCCCACGAGGGGATCTGCGATGCGCGTGGCGATGTCGTTCCACCGCGCGTCGACGAGCGTCGTGTCCTGCGTGCGGCGCTCGTGTTCGCGCAGCGCCCACAGCACGAGCCCGAAGCCGTCGAACTCGAGGTTGGGACCGAAAGCGTTGAAGTCGGTCTCCTCGACGCCGAACCCGAGGTAACGCGTGAGGCTCGGCTGGTACGGCGCGATGCCCGCGGGCTGCAGCTCGTTCCACGCGGCGAAGCGACCGCCCTCGGCGTCGAGCACGAAGGAGAGCGCGTCGTGCGAGGCCTGCGTCAGCCCGAGCTCAGCGAGCGCCACCGCCGCGTACGCACCATCTCGCGTCCACGCGCGCGTCCACTCTCCGGGAGGCAGGCTCGCGAGCACCGCCCCGTACCCGCGATGCCGCACCGTGCCGGGCAAGCTCGTGCCGCCGTCGAGCGTCGTGAAGCGGGAACGCCGCGGCTCTCCGTCCTGGCTGAGCCACTCGCGCAGGAACGCGTCGCGATCGGTCACCTGCGCCATCGTGAGCAACACCGCGGCCTGTCGCGTGGCGGACTCTTCGACAGCGCTCGCACCGGCCGGCACGCGCACGCCCGACTGGAACGTCGCCCACGACGCGAGCTCGAGGTCCAAAAGCTCGCGTGCCGTGTGCGTGCTCGCCCACGCGTCGAGCCAGCCCGTGACCGTCGCCTGCGCGAAGGGATCGCCGTGGTGCGCGCTGACGAAGCCGACGCACTGCTCCTGCCCGCCGGCGATGGTGCCGAGGTTGAACTGCAGCCCGCTCACCCAGTCGTTCGCGACGCCGAGATCACCCGTGCGCGGAACGAAGTCGTTGGTGGTGTCGCGCACCACGAAGAAGCCGTTGTCGCTCGACGGGCTCGCGCCATTCCACGCCGTCACGCTCGTCGCGCCGAGAGGACGCGTGCCCACCACGCCCGCGAAGCCGCGCTCGAACACGTCGCCGGCCTGCACGACGATCGTCTCGCCGCTGGTCTGTAGCTCGGAGTACTCGCCCGGTCGCCCCGGGCCGACGTGGAGGTTCTGCAACGCGAACACCGTCACCGCGTTCGCAGCCCCGACGCCCGGGTTCTTCGCGCAGAGAATGGTCGCGAAGCTCGCGTGCGGCAGCCCGCGCGGCGCGAACGTCGACGTCGTCAGCTCGAGTCCGAAGAGCGTCTGCTTGAACTGCACGACGCCCGAGCCTGGCGCCCAGCCGCTCGAAGAAGGGGTCACGCCGTCGAGCCACTGGTGCTGGGTGCCGACGCGCAGCCCGAAGTAGGCGTCGAACAACAGATCGCGCGAGGGCACGTTCTGCGGCTGGTTGCCGACCCACACCTCCATGCCGGTGGAGGGATCGAGCTTCGGCTCCTCGGTGCCAGGCAGCCGCTCGCGAAAGTGCGTGAGCTTGCCGCGCGTGGCGTCGACCAACACCGCGCCGTGACCGTTCGACGACGGCAGCTGAAAGAACGAGCGTGGAGGCACGGTCTGCGCGCTCGCCAGCAACGGCAGCACCACCACGCTCCACTGCATCAGCCGGCGCATCTGCACTCCCTCACTCCACGATCGGCACGAGGATCATCGCGCGCTGCGTCGGCACCGTGACCGCCAGCGAGCCACCTGCGCCGACCGTGTACTGCGTCTGCATCGGGTCGAGGGCGTCGATCAGCACCGCGCCGGCCGTGCGGCTGGTCTGCAGCGAGATCGTCGAGGGGTGGCGGCCGTTGGTGTTGAGCACCACCAGCGCAAAGCCATCGCCGGTCCGCTCGAACGCAAAGAGGCCCGCGTCGTCTTCCGCGCCCGTATGATCGGTCGAGAAGATCACCCGCGTGTCGCCGTGGCGCAGGGCAGGGTGCGTGCGACGCAGCTCCGCGAGCTTCTTGAAGTGCTGGAAGGTCTTGCCGCTCGTGTCGAAGCCGCTGTTCCACAGCACCTCGCGGTTGGCGGGATCGTTGCCGCCGTCGAAGTCGAGCTCAGTGCCGTAATAGAGGCACGGCAGGCCTTCCTCGGTCATCAGCAACGTCAGCGCGTTCCGCAGCGCCGCCACGTCGTCGTGCGCCCCGAAGAGGAAGCGCTGCACGTCGTGGTTGTCGAGGAAGTTCACGGGGAGCTTCGAGGGCGCGACGCCGACTCCGCCGGTCTGGGGCGTGTTCGACCAGTTCTGCGGCCGCCGCGACCACAGGTCTTCGATCTGCCGAGTGCCGCGCTGCAGGTTCGCGTCGTGCGCGAACTGGAAGACGTCGCGGAACACGGCGAAGTGCTGCGAGAAGTAGAAGACCGAGTCGAGCTCGCCCTCGCGCGTGAAGCTGCCGAGCAGATCGTCGCGCCCGTCGAACGCCTCACCGAACATCAGGAAGTTCGTCTTGCCCTGTGCCGCTAGCCGCTCGCGCACGCCCTTCGTGAAGACCTGCCAGAACTCGTGCTCGACGTGCTTCACCGTGTCGATGCGGAAGCCGTCGAGGTCGACCAGCTCGACCCACCGCGCGTACGAGTCGATCATCGCCTCGCGCACCTCGGGCAGCTCGGTCGCCACGTCCTTCAAACCGCCCGGGAAATCGCCGGCGAGCAACTGGCGCGGGTCCTCGTAGTCGAGGGTGCGGCCGAGGCCATGGTACGCGCGCCCCTCAGCCAGGACCGCCGGACGAGGCTTCTCGCGGGAGATCTGCGGCACGTCGAAGAACACCAACGGCGCCTGGCCCGCGATGCCGAGCGAGGTGAAGACCTGCACGCCGCGCGGATCGAAGTCGGGATCGAACTCCGAGCTGCGGAGCACCGGCGAGCTGCTGCCGTTGCCTCCGATGTACACGTCGGGCTGCCCGTTGAGGTTCTGGTCGTAGAAGAAGACCTGGCCCATGTGGTTGGTGACGATGTCGAGCACCACCTTCATGTTGCGGCGGTGCGCTTCCTTCACCAGCGCGCGCAGCTCGGCCACGTCACCGAAGTGCGGGTTGGGCTCGGTGAGGTCCTGCGCCCAGTAGCCGTGGTACGCGTCGAAGTCGGCGTCGGTCTCGACGTTGCGCACCACCGGCGAGATCCACAGCGTGGTCACGCCGAGCTCCTCGAGGTAGCCGAGGTGGTTCATCAGCCCGCGCCAATCGCCACCCTGGTAGCGCGAGAGGTAGCCGGGCTTCGCGCCGTAGTCGTTGTTCACGTCGCCGTTGGCGAAGCGATCGACGAGCACCTGGTAGACGACCTCGTCACGCCAATCGCCGACGTGCGTGTCGAGCGGCGCGGGCGCGGCGTCGGGCGGAGGCGCGAGGCACGCAGTCATCAACACCATCGAGAAAAGGAGTGCGTGTCGCATCTGTCACCTCACCGGGTACGTGCTGGAGTTGAACCACCACTCGATGCTGACCCCGAGGTAGTGCTCGACGGTGCGCTGCGAGGCGACGTCGTCGGCGGGGTAGAACGAGCGCGCGCCCGCATCACGCAGGCTGAGCGAATAGACGAGGCGCAGCTGCGGCCGGGCGAAGAGGCCCTGACCGAGCGGGCTGAAGTACGGCATCACGCCGAGCTGGGTGACGCCGCCCGAACGGAGCTGGCCCGTCGTGGGATCCACCAGCGAGTACACGCGGCGCTGGTACGAGGCCTCGAGCGCCACGCCGAACCACTTCGACGCGTACCACTGGCCGCGCGCCGCGATGGCGCCCTCGTCGTACTTCTGCGCCGTCGAGGTCGAAGGCCCCGCGTCGCGCACCAGGTCGACGTACGCGCCCAGCACCACGCCGAGCAGCGAGCTGTCCCACCCCGCGGCCGCCGCGAAGCGCAGCGAGTTCGCGCCGCGCGTGGTGCGATCGTTGGCGAACGTGCTCGGCGTCGTCAGCTCGTCGTACACGCCCAGCCCCGCCGCGTAGCGCGCCCACACGTGCACGAAGCGGCCCTGCGGCATCCAGCCCGTGAGCTGCGCGCCGAACAGGCCGCCACCGTCCGCGGGCAACACCGTCTCGTCGCCCGTCACCGTGTTGCGCGAGACGCCGGCGCCCATCTGGTGCACTTCTCCGTACAGCGACGCGCGCACGCCGCCTTCGCCGACCTTCCATTCCTGCGTGGCCTTCAGGCTGCCGATGAGCCGAGGGCGATCGAGCCGCGCCACCGAGACCGTGCCGAAGCCGAGCGGGTTGTCGGCGAGCACCGCCTGCGACTGCGAGGGTTGATCGAGCCGCTGCAGGCCGACGTGCGCGCGCAGCTCGGTGCCGGTCTCGAAGCGGTAGCTCGCGCCTCCGCCCACGGTGTTGAGATCGTCGAGCGGCCAGAAGTTGAGGAGGTACACGTCGTCGCCGCGGTACATGCGGCTGCCGCCCCACAGCGTGAGACCGCCGATCGTTCCCTGCGCGTACAGGTTGCGCAGCGCGATGTGCTGGCTCACGTCGCCCGTGAAGTGGAAGAACGGCGCGAAGAACGCCACCGTCGCGACGACGCGGCTCTTCACCGGGCCGAAGGTGTCCTCGCGGCGCACCTCGAGCTCCGCGTAGGGATCTTCGAGCAGCCGCGGGCCGTGCGAGACGACGTTGGCCGAGCGGCCGAGGCGACCGGTCAAGTCGGTGCCCACCATCGCGCGGCCATACGAGCCCACCTCGATGCGGCCGTTGAGGAAGTCGAACCCGGGCTGCGGCGCAGGAGCAACGACAGGCGCCGCGGGAGCAGCGGCAGGGGCCGGGTCATCGGCGAGCGCGACCGTGGCAGCGAGCAAGAGACAGAGCGTGAACGTGCGCATGGTCATCACTTCGGCTGGAGGAAGAGGAACGAGCGCGCCGGCACCGACACCGACGGGCCAGGCATCGAGGTGCCCGACACGAGCTCGTCGTAGAGCCCGCCCGGCAGCTGCAGCGTCGCCGCCGCGTCACCACGGTTGATGGCCACGAAGACCGTCTCGCCACCGCCCTGCATCGAGAAGAGCCACGTGTCGTCGGCGACCGAGATCGTCGAGCGCGTGCCGACGCGCAGGGCAGGGTGCGCCGCGCGGATCTCTCCGAGCTTCTGCAGTCGGCCGCGCAGCCACGTCTGGTCGGCGCTCAAGCCGGTCCACGGCATCGAGCGGCGGTTGTCGGGATCGCCGCAGCCGGGCAGCCCGATCTCATCGCCGTAGTAGACGAGCGGCACGCCGCGGCTCGCGAAGAGCACCGCGAACGCCACGGCCACGCGCTCGTACGGAGCCCGCCCGCTCACCACGCCCGGCCCGCTCCACGCGCAGTTCGCGCCGTTGTCGTACTGGTCCCACCGCGCGGGGCGCTCGGCCATGTGAATGATGCGGCCGAGGTCGTGATTGCCGATCCACGTGCTCATGATGGCGTTCGACCCGTAGAAGCCGTCGTTGCCGTCCATGAAGCCCTTCAGGTTGGTGAGCGGCTCCGCGCCTCGCACCGTGGTCTGCAGCAGCAACCGGCGCAGCGGGAAGTCGAACTGGCCGTCGAGCTTGGTGGCCGGATCGACGAACGAGCGGATGAACGCCTGGTTCCCGAAGTCGTACGTCTCGCCCACCATGTAGAAGCGCTGCCGCGGGTTCTGCGTGGCGTGCACCTGCGTCTCGAGCGCGGTGCGCAGCGCAGGCAGCCACGACTGATCGACGTGCTTGATGGCGTCGGCGCGAATGCCGTCGAAGCCCACGCGCTTGACCCAGTCGACGACGTTCTGCACCGAGTACGCGCGCGCCTGGGCGTTCGTGTAGTCCCAGTGCGGCAGGTAGTTGGTGAACCAGCAGCGGTGGCCCTGCGAGTTCCACGGGCAGACGCCGCTGTCGTTGCACACGCAGTCGCCGCCGTTGAACTGCAGCGGGTAGAACCAGCTCGGGTTCTGCCGGTACACGTCGCTGCTGATGTGCACGTGCACCATCGCGTAATCGAGCAGCACCTTGAGGCCGTTGGCGTGCGCGGTGTCGACCAGCTCCTTCAGGTCGGCCTCGGTGCCGAAGCAGCGCTCGGCGCGCGTCACGTCGCTGGGCCAATAGCCGTGGTACGCGGAGTACTGCCGCCCGTCGCCGCCCGCGCCCGCGCCGTCGAAGTTCTCGACCACGTCGGTGAGGAGCAGCGTGTTGACGCCGAGATCGTGGAAGTAGTTCGCGCGGATCTTCGCGGTCACGCCCTTCCAGTCGCCGCCCGCGTAGTTCGCCGCGGCCTGCACGTTCGCCACCGAGCAGTTGTTGGTCGCGTCGCCGTCGAAGAAGCGATCGACGAACACCGAGTAGATGACCGCGTCGCGCCAGTCGAACACCCCGGGCGCGAGGGCCGGAGTCGCGCACGTGTACTGCGCAGGGCAGGTGGTCGCGGCGCGCAGGCTGTTGCTCACGCCGCCCGTGCTCGCGGTCGCCGGGTTCGCCGGGTCGAGCACCCAGTTCGTGCCGTCGAGCACGAACTTGTATTGCACCGGCTGGCCCCACGGCACGTCGACGCTCGCGTGCCAGGTGTTGCCCGTCTTCGTCATCGCCACGCCGGTCGCCCAGCCGGTGTCAGAGAAGTCGCCGCGCACCTCGGCGCGCTGCTCGGAGCCCGCGTTCAACGTGAAGTCGACCGCGCAGCGCTTCAACGCGTCCGCGCACATCGGCAAGGCGCTGCCTCCGCCGGTCGCGGCGCCGCCACCCCCCGTCGTGCCGCCGCCGCCGCCCGTCGTTCCTCCGCCCGTCGTGCCGCCCCCGGTCGTGCCCGCGCCAGTGCCCGCGCCGGTGCCCGCTCCAGTGCCCGCGCCGGTGCCCGCTCCCGTCCCCGCGCCGGTGCCTGCTCCCGTCCCCGCTCCCGTGCCGCCCGTGTTCACGATCGGCCCCGGGTCGAAGCGATCGCGCGGCTGGTTGAGCGACTCGCGCGTGGTGGGGTCTCCGCACGCCTCGGTCAGCGCGAGGCAGGCGATGGTCAGCGTCAGCAGGCGTCGTGAAGTCATGGTCGGTCTCGGTGGTGAAACGCTCAATCGCGGCAGCAGAGGACGCCGCCCTTGTCGGCGTTGCCGATCGGCTGGCCGTCGTACTGGCAGCTGGTGTTGGGGCAGCCGCGCTTGGTCACCAGCGCGCCCTCGTGCAGGTCGCCGCCGGTGCCGCCCAGGCACTGCCAGGGGCCCAGCGACGGCTCCGCTTCGTTGAAGCCGCAGGTGCCGGCCTGCGTGCTCGCCAGCGCGCGCGTCAGCACGCCGCAGTTCTTCCCCGCGCCGAGCTGCGTGCCGAGGTTGCCGCAGCCGAACACGTCGTTGTCGCCGCTCGAGTCGCAGGTGGTGTTCGACACGCTGTTCTGCACCACCGCGAAGAAGAGCGAGTTGTTGGTCGCGCCCGGCGGCACCGCGTCGGCGCAGCTGCCGTTCGCCTTCTGGCCGACCTCGTCCTTGCCGCGGCAGATGTGCCAGCCGGCCGCGCACAAGTCTGCCGACGAGCAGCCCGTGCCCTCGCGGTTGCTCGAGGTGTTGCCCGACGCGCGCGCGCAGGTCGCCGCGCTGCTCGCCGTGACGCCCGCCACCGTCCATGCGCCCGAGCAGCCGGCGATCTGCGGGTAGCTCGTCAGCGACACGAAGCCCTCGCGCGTGCCGTCGGAGCAGCCCTCGCGCGACACCACGCCCGCGTCGACGGGCGGCGTACCGGCGTCGACGGTGATGGGCACGCACTGCTGCGCACGGCACACGCGATCGGCGCCGCACGGAGTGCCATCAGGCAGCCACTGCACCGAGGGCGCGCCGTCCACGCAGCCGCTCATCACCTGGCAGGGCTCCTTGCTCGCCACGAGGCGCTCGCTGGGCTCGGGACACAGCGGCCCGTTCGGCAGCGCGCACGCCCCGGTGCCGGCGCAGCGATTGGTCGTCAGCGCGTCGTGCGAGAACTTCCAGCAGGTCGCCTGGCCCGCCACGGTGTCGTCGCCGCGCACCTCGAAGCGATCGAGGCCGCTGCAGTCGATCGCGCCGCAGCGATCGTCATCACCCAGCGCGGTCGCGACGCCGTTCTGGCACGCGAGGCACACCGGGAGATCGATGCCCTCGTCGGTCTGCCCATCGTGATCGTCGTCGAGGCCGTTGCACTGCTCGGCGGGGTTCACCGTGCGCACCGTGAGGTCGATGGTCAGCTCGGCCACGCCGCCGATCACCACCGAGACGTCCGTCACCTCGACCGACTGCAGGGGCGCCGGCCGCGCGTCGAAGGCCGTCACGCGCACCGTGTACGAGCCGGGCGTCAGCGCATCGAGCTGCGTCACCATCGGCAGCGGAGTGATGGGGAAGCGATCCTTCGAGGTGAGGCCCTGTCGGGTGAGCGCCAGCTCCAGCGTCGCGGCCGCCGGGTCGACGCCGATCAAGGTCACCTTCAACGAGCCGCCGTTCGCGTCGACCAGCCGCCCGCGACCACAGTCGCAGCCGGTCAGCGCCAGCACCAGGGTCATCGCCGCCATCGAGGAAACGCGCATGCCGCGCGCGGTGAGCAAGGCACGTGCCCACCCGCTTCCGAGGGCGGAATACCGCCTCAGCACGCCCCGAGGAGGACAGTCCTCCCAATCAGTGCTCCCTCTCCCCCGAGGGGGAGAGGGTCGGGGTGAGGGGAAACCAGGATCAGGTCGCGAGCTGGCGGAGCGCTGGCGCACGACGCGAGCAGAGGAAGCCCGTCATCCCCGCTGCGCGACACGATCGGCAGCGGCTGCGCCCGCCACCGCCGCGTCGCCTCCAGCCCGGGCTGCGCCTTCACGGCGAGTTGGTCCCTGCCGTGAAGTGGGGTGAAGTGCGCGCGTGACCGCCGTTCGAGCCCGCAAGCGCCGCGCCAGCTACCACCACGGCGATCTGCCCAACGCGCTGGTGCGCGCCGCGATCGATCTCATCACCCGCGACGGCACCGAGCGGCTCACCCTGCGTGAGGTGTCGCGCCGCGTGGGCGTCAACCACCGCGCCGCCTACCGGCACTTCGCCGATCTCACCGCGCTCCTCGCCGCCGTCGCCGAGCAGGGCTACCACGAGCTGCTCCAGGTGCTCCGCGAGGCGCTCGCCGCCTTCCCGAAGAAGGCCCCCGCCGCCCGCCGCATGGAAGCCATCGCCACCGCCTACGTCGCCTTCGCGATGGACCGGCCGGCCCACTACCGCATCATGTTCGGCCGCCGCCTGAACGAAGACGGGCGCTTCCCCGCGCTCGAAGCCCTCGCCATGGAAGCCTACGCCCTCATCGAGGCCGAGCTCGACGCGGGGGTCGAGAGCGGCGCCTTCGAGAACCGCCCCCGCCGCGAGCTGGTCTTCGCCTTCTGGTCGCTTGCCCACGGCTTCGCGTCGTTGGCGCTGGTGCGCCGCATCAAGCTGAAGCGCGCCCTCGTCGAGCCGTACGTGCGCCAAATCGTTGCCCCTTTCATCGCCGGCCTGTGACGGCCGCCTGGCGGGCCGCCTGACCTTGCGGACTCGCGCGGGTGCGCGTTATGTCTCCAGTGGAGACATTGCCATGCCCGAAGACCTCCGCATCACCGCGACCGATGGCTACGCGCTCGGCGCACGGCTCTACGGCCCCGAGTCCCGCGGGCCGCTGATCGTCATCAACGGCGCGACCGGCGTGCCCCAGCGGTACTACGCGCGCTTCGCCGAGTGGGCGGTGCACCGCGGCGCGACCGTCATCACGTGGGACTACCGCGGCATCGGCGCGTCACGCCCCCACCGGCTGCGCGGCTTCGACGGCACCATGCGCGACTGGGGCCAGCGCGACTTCGAGGGCGTGCTGCAGCTCGCCGCGACGCGCTTCCCCGGCCGCGAGCTGGTGCTGGTGGGCCACAGCATCGGTGGGCAGATCCTCGGGCAGGCGGCGAGCAACGCGCGCATCGCCCGCGCGCTCACCGTCGGCAGCCAGCTTGGCTCGTGGCGGCTGTGGCCCGGCTACAAGAAGTGGGCGATGGCGGCGCTGTGGCACGTGGTGATGCCCGGCGTCACGCACGCGCTCGGCCGCTTCCCCGGGCAGCTCGGCATCGGGCAAGACCTCCCGCGCAACGTCGCGCTGGAATGGGCGCGCTGGGGCCGCAGCGACTCGTTCTTCCTGGGCCAGGGCGTCAGCCGCGACGGCTTCGAGCGCCTGCGCGCGCCGGTGCTCTCCTTCAGCCTCACCGACGACGACTACGCGCCCCGCGCTGCCGTCGACGCGCTCCACGCGCTCTTCACCCACGCGAGCGTCGAGCGCCGCCACGTCTCGCCCAGCGAGCTCGGCACGCGCGCCATCGGTCACTTCGGCTTCTTCCGAGACCAGTTCGCGCCGACGCTGTGGGAAGCGGCGAGGCCCTTCCTCTTCTCACCAACTGCTCCCTCTCCCCTCGAAGGGGAGAGGGTCGGGGTGAGGGGAAACCAGCCCAGCGCTCAAGGCCCGCTCGGCGGCTGATTCCCCATCTGCCCGCGCAGCTGCGCCTCGATCTGCGCCCGAATCTCCGGCGGCAGTTGATCGAGCGACGTCATCCCGCCGCCAGGTCCCGGCCCCGGTCCCCCGCGCGGCGGCCCATGCTGCTGCGGCCGCTTGAACAACTCCACGCCCTGCTCGAGCGAGGTCTTCTCCGCCGCGCCCGCGACGTAGAGCAGCCCATCGCTGCCCTGCACGTACACCTCGGTCGCCGCCTCGGCCGGCGCGCCGTACACCAACCGCTTCGTCACGTTGCCCTCGAGCACCACCTCGACCGTCGCCGTCGGGCTCTTCAGGTTCGCCTTCGCCTCGGCCCCGGCCGGCGCGAGACGCAGCGCGCGCTGCCCCGCGAGGCGGTTGATGAGCGAGGTCACCTGCAGCGGGTCGAAGTCGAGCCCCGCCGGCAACGTCTTCGGCTCGACCACCTTCCACGTCGTGCCGTCCTTCTGGGCCACCGTCTTCTTGCCCGCGGTGGTGATGGTCACCTTCTGCGCGTGCGCGGCGTCGACCTCGAACGCGCGCAGGTCCCGCAGCCCCTCGAGCCCCGCGCTGAGCTGCTCGCCGACCCACGGCGGCATCAGCGCGATGGTCGCGTCGGGGTCGCCGTCCTTCATCAGCGCGCTGCGGCCGTCGGCTCGCTTGCTGCCGAGCTTCACGGTCACCACCTTGCCGTCCTTGCCCTCGAGGGCGAACGACCACGGCGTGCCCAGCCCCTCGGCCTCGAGGTTGCTGCCCTCGCTGAAGTCGACCGCCTGCAATGACGTCAGCGTGGTCGCCATGCGCGCCACCGCCTCGGCGTCGAGCCGGAACCCCGGCGGCAGCGGCGTCGTCGCGGCCCACTTGCCCTCGGTGTTGGTCAGCGAGAACGGCTCAGCCCCGGGCGGGGTGACCGTCAGCTTCGCCACCGAATCGGCCCCCGGCAGCGTCGTCACGTGCTTGTCGCGGAAGTCGATCAGCGTGCGGTGCGCCAGCCACGGGAGCGGGCTCAGCGTCACGTACACGTCGTTGGTCCCCGCGCGGCGCACGTAGCCGCCGCCGTTCTTCGAGGTCTTGCCGATCACCAGTTCGCGCTGCGGCGCCTTGATCGCGATGCCCTTCTCGTCGTCGAGCTCGAGCTCGGCCAGCTTCTCCGGCCGCGCGGTGATGAAGTCGGGCGCCTTCAGGTCCACCAGGGCCGACGCCAGCTGCTGCGCGACGTTCGGGTCGGCGGGCCAGGGCTTGCCGGCGCGCTTGCTGCTCTCGACCGTCCACGCGGTGCCGGCCTTGCGCAGCACGAGCGTCACCTTGCCCGTGGCAGGCGCGGCCGCCGGCGCGGTGACGCTGATTTCCTGGATCGCGTCGGCCGTGACCGGGGCCAGCTCGAAGCGGTGAATGCCCACGCTCACCTGCGGCTCCCGCGTGGCGAACCACGCGATGAGCAACACGGCGAACACGGCGACGGCGATGACGGTCGAGCGTTTCATGGTCGAAGTGAACGGGTGAAGGGTCAGAGCTGCACGGCCGAGCGACGCGCCTCGCGCAGGCGCCACCGCACCAGCCCGAACACCGCCAGCAGCAGCGGCAGGCCCAGCGCGTTGCCGAACTTCACCAGGTTGCGCGTGCCGTCACTGACGTCGGGCTTGAGGGTCGCCAGCTGCATGCCGCGCGAGCGCATCGCGAGCATCGCCGGGTCGAGCACCAGCCAGTCGGCGATGTTGAGCACCAGCGCCTGGTTCGTGCGCGACTGGTTCAGGTACTCGTCGTTGACCAGGCCCGAGGTGCCGGCCACCACCAGCCGCGCCTCCGACTTGCTCTCGGCGAGGACCGGCGCCGCGCCCGGAGCCGCGCTCTGCGTCGCCTCCGCCGCGAACTGGCTCTTCAGCGTGCCGCTCAGCTGCACCAGCAGCGGGTGCGGGCCGTCGAACGTCGGGCTCTCACCCCGCCAGTCGCGCCGCGGGTCGACGTTCGGCGGCTGGGCCTTCTCGACCCACGACTTGTTCGAGCTGCGCGCGAGCACCGTCGACGTGACGCCGGGCACCGCGGCCACCGAGACCTCGGTGGTGAAGGGGAAGAGCACCTCGCTGAGGCCCTTGGTGATCGCGCTGCCACCCTCGAGCTGCTTGACCACCGCGAGGAAGGGGTAGGGCACCGGCATCTGCACCACCATGTAGCCGCGCTGCTCGCTGATGTTGATGCTCGCCGAGCTGACGTCGGCCACCAGCGACGGCCCGAGCGTCACGCCGTTCACCTTGAGCCACTCGTCGAGCCCGTGCTTCGCCTCGGTCGCGCCGGCGAACTTCTGGAGGTCGACCTGCACCCGGTCGAGGAACAGCGCCACCGCCTTGCCCTGCATCAGGAACTGGTCGAGCGCCTTCACCTCCGCGGGGGGAAGCGCGGTCTTCGGCCCGATCACCAGGATCGCGTCGAACGACGGGTCGAAGCGCTCCGCGCCGGCCTTCAGCTCCACCGGCCGCACGTCGTACGTCTGTGACAGCGCCGACTGGAGGAAGCGCAGCTTCTCGGTCATCGACGGCTCGCCGTGGCCCTGCAGCACGCCGATCACCGGCTGCTTCACGCGCGTCATCTTGCGAATGAGCGAGGTGAGGTCGTACTCGAGCTCGTCGATGCCCTTCACCACGGGGATGACCTCCTTCCGCTCGTTGTACTTGAGCACCAGGCCCATCCACGCGCGCTTGGTCTGCTGCTGGTCGTCTTGAATGACGCGAATCTCGACCGGCTGAATGCCCTGGTCGGTGAGCTCCTTCTCGATCGCCGTCGGCTCGCGGAAGCGCCGGCCGAAGATGTCCTGCTTCACCTCGCGCTTGCTCGCCTTCTCGGTGTCGCTTTCCTGCTCGGCGGGGTCGATGAACTCGAAGGCCACCTTGCCCTTGCTCGCGGCCCGGTATTCCTCGAGCAGGTCGCGCACGTAGCGGGCGTTGCTCGAGTACGGCGCGGGGAGGTTGTTGGTGAAGTACGCGGTGATGGTCAGCGGCTCCTCGAGCTGCGCCATCGTGTCCTTCGTGGCCTGAGAGAGCGTGAAGGCGCGATCGTGCGTCACGTCGAGGCGGCCGAAGACGCGCAGCCCGACGAGGTTGACGAGCACCAGGCTCCCGATGACCGCGGCGACGAAGATGATTCTCTCGGTGTTCATGTCGACCTCGAAGTCACTGGCGGGCCGCCGACAGGGTGCGGGCCGTCGCCACCAGCCCCACCGCCGTCAGCGACAGGTAGTAGAGGAGATCGCGCGTATCGAGCACGCCGCGCGCGACGTTTTCGAAGTGCCACGTCACCGACAAGAACTGCAGCACCGCGCCGAGCTGCTCGGGCAACAGGGCCGCGAACTTGTCGATGAACGCGAACGCGAAGCACAGCACCAGGCCGATGATGAAGCCGACGATCTGGTTCTTCGACACCGCGCTGCCGAACAGCCCGAGCGACACGAAGCTGCCGGCCAGCAGCAGCAGCGCGAGGTAGCCGCTGATCACCGGGCCCCAGTCGAACGCCGCGCCCGGGCCGGTGAGCGCCGAGACCGACAGCGCGTACGGCGCGGTCCACACGAGGCCGACGCCGACCATCGCCACCGACGCGAGGAACTTGCCGGCCACGATCTGCCAGTCCTCGATCGGCAGCGTCAGCAGCAGCTCCAGCGTGCCGCTCTTCCGCTCCTCGGCGAGCGCGCGCATGGTGATCGCCGGCACCAGCACCACGAAGAGCACCGGCACCAGCGCGAAGAACGAGCGCAGCGAGGCCTGCCCGACGAGGAACAGCGTCGAGAAGTAGAGCCAGCCCGCGAGGAGCAGGAAGCCGCCCAGAACGATGTACGCGATGGGCGAAGCAAAGAACGTGCGGAACTCGCGCCGCGCAATGGCGAGTGACGATTCCATGTCAGGCCGCCTTTCGGGAGTCGGAGCCAGTGAGCTTGCGGAACGTGTCTTCGAGGCTGACCTGCGTGCGGCGCACCTCGAGCACCACCAGGTCGGCCTTCACCACCGCCTCGAACAGCGCGCGCCGCGGATCTTCCGCGCCGAAGCGCAGCTTGAAGCCCAGCGTGCCGGACCCCTCGCCCTCGGCCGCGTCGACGCCGGTGATGCCGGGCACGCCCTTCAAGCTCGCGCTGATCGCCGAGGCGTCGAGCGGCGCACCGGTGCGGCTGCCCACCACCAGCGTGATGGTGCCTTCCCCGCGGCCCGCGGTGAGGTGCTCGGGCGAATCGTCGGCCACCAGCCTGCCGTCGTTGATGATCAGCACGCGCGAGCAGGTGCTCTGCACCTCCGAGAGCACGTGCGTCGACAAGATGACCGTCTTCTCGCGGCCCAGTTCCTTGATGAGCGCGCGAATCTCGACGATCTGGTTCGGGTCGAGGCCCGTCGTCGGCTCGTCGAGGATCAACAGGTCGGGGTCATGCAAGATCGCCTGCGCGAGCCCCACGCGCTGCCGATAGCCCTTCGAGAGCTGGCTGATGTCCTTGCCCACCACCGCGCCCAGCCCGCAGCGCTCGACCGCGCTCTTGATGGCCGCGTTGCGCCTGGCCGGGTCGACGCGCCGCACCTCGGCGATGAACTTGAGGAAGTCCACCACCATCATCTCTTCGTAGAGCGGGTTGTTCTCGGGCAGGTAGCCGATGAGGCTGCGCGCCTTCACCGGGTCGACCGTCACGTCGACGTCGCCGACGAACGCCTTGCCCGCACTGGGCGTCAGGTAGCCAGCGAGAATCCGCATGGTGGTCGACTTGCCCGCGCCGTTCGGCCCGAGAAAACCCACCACCTGCCCACGGGGCACTTCAAATGAGAGGGACTTGAGCGCTTCGGTCGACCCATAGCGCTTCGTCAGCCCCTCGATTCGAATCATCGAGTTCGGCATCGTGTTCACCGGTCGGGTCGCACGGGTAAAGCGGCGATCCCCATGTGTCAAGGGCGGGTTCTGACACGGCGCCCCGTCACCAGCACGCCCTCGGAGCGCAACCGCCGGCCCTGCTCGCGCGCCACGGGTGGGGCAAGAGTCCCGTCACTGCGAATCACCCGCCACCACGGCAGCCCTTTCAGCGCATGGAGCGCGCGCACCACCGCCCGCGCCGCCCCCGGCTTGCCAGCCATCAACGCCACGCGCGCGTAGCTCGCCGTCTGGCCGCGGGGAATCGACCGCACCGCGGCGTCGACTTTCTGCAGCCAGGGCGTGAGGGCAGCGGGCATGGAAGTGGGAGATCTGCACCAGCGCCGGCCGTGAAGAAACGGTGAAGTGAACGTGTGCCCGGCGTGCGTTCTTCCCACGGGCCGTCGGCGACGCTGACGCCATGACCACCCCCTCGCCCGTCTTCGCCCTCGCTGGTGCGCTCCTCGCGCTGGCTGGCTGTGCCTCGCAGCGCGCCGAGATGCCCGCGCTCGCCCCGCTGGCCCTCGCGCCGGCCCCCGAGGCGCCGGTGCCGCTGAAGGAAGATCACTTCGTGCGCGACCAGATGTCGGTCAGCGAAGACAAGCTGCGGCAGATCCTCGACGCGCCGGTCTTCCTCGAAGAGCACGCGCGCATCGGCGTCATCCCCGTGCGCTCGGGGTACTCGGCCGACGACGGGGTGCCGCTCGAGACCGTGCCCGCGACGCTGACCGACGCGCTCGACGGCAGCGGGCTGTTCGAGCTCGCCTCCGAGATCTCCACCGAGTGGCCCGCCACCAGCGGCACCGCCGGGCTGCGCGAGCTCGCGGCGCGCTACCGCACTGAGTACGTGATCCTCTACCGCCACCGCTTCTCCGACGTGACGCACGCCAACCCGTTCGCCGTCGGCTTCGTCACGCTGATCGGCGCGCTGCTCTTCCCCGGCACCACCATCGACTCCGCCGGCGTGCTCGAGGCGACGCTCTTCGACGTGAAGACCGGCACCATCCTCTTCACCGTCAACGAGCGCGTGCGCCGCGACGCCATTTCGCCGCCGCCGGGCGTCGAGACCCGCAAAGACTCGCTGCACCGCGAGATGCTCGACGCGGCCGCGAAGAAGCTCGCCGAGGCCGTGCTCGCGCGGTGCCAGCGCCTCGTCGCCTCGCGGCCGGCAGCCGACGCGCTGAAGACGTCGGCGCGCTGAAGGGCGAGGGAGGGGCTCATCGCCGATCTGCTCAACCCGTCGTCGGCGCGCTGCAGGACGAGCGCGGAGAGCTCCGCAGCTCCTTCGCCGACGCGCTGAAGACGTCGGCACGCTGAAGGGCGAACGAGTAGAAGTCGCCCGCATGGGCGTCGACGTGCTCGCCGTGCACGAACCCACCGGGCTGCGCCTGGTGCGCCGCGCCACGCCGGGTCCGGGCTTCGCCGAGCGCGTCGCCACCGCGGAGTTCGGCACCCGCGGCCTCCGCTTCGTGATGGGCGAGGGCACCGCCGCCGATCTCGCGCGCCTTCGCGAGGCGATCTACCTCTCGCTCGAGCGCGAAGATGGGGCGGTGGTCGGCACCTACGCCCTCGCCGCGTCGCCGCTCCACTTCGGCGGCCAGTCGCTCCGCGCGTGGTACCGCAGCCTGTTGACCGTCGCGCCCGAGCAGGGAGGCCAGAAGGTCGGCCGCTGGTTTTCCGCGCAGACGAAGCGGCTGTGCTGCGACGCGCTCACCACGCCCGCCGCGCTGTACGGCTTCATCGACCCCGACAACCTGCGCTCGATCAAGATCGCCGAGACGAACGGGTACCAGCGCCACCTCCGCTTCCAGGTCGTCGAGAGCGGGTGGCACGCGCCGCGCGATGATCAGCGCGTCGGCGTGCTCGAGCCCGGTGAGCTCCCGCGCGCGCTAGCGCTGTTGCGCGCGACGTGGGTCGATCACGTCACGACCGACCTCGACGCGACCGTGCGGCCCGGCGAGGTCTTCGTGCTGCGCGAAGGTGGCGCGCTGCGCTGCGGCGTGCAGGTCGTCGAGCGCCGCATCTCGGTCACCGGGCTCCCGGGCCTGTGGGGCAGGGCGATCCTCGGGGCGGCGGGGCTGATCGCGAAGCTCTCGCCACTCTTCGTGCTGCGAGATCGCCACTTCGCGTGGGCGGGCAACTTCTTCTTCCAGCCCGGCGCCGAGGCCTCGGTCGGCCCGCTGCTGCAGGCGGTGCAGCGCCGGCTCGGGCTGGCCGGCCTCGTCTCGTACTTCGACCCCGCCAGCCCCGCGCTCGCTAGCCTGCAGCGCGCGCGCGCGTTCGGCCCGCTGGCGTGGCTCGCGCCCGGCACGCCGCTCGAGATCCTGCTCGGCGCCAACGCCGCCGCGGCGCCGTTCATGGCGTCGATCGCCGGCAAGCCATGGCTGTTCTCGTCGACCGACGTCTTCTGAAGCGCCTCGAGCTCAGCCCGACTTGCGAATCATGCGCTGGCGCAGCTCGAGGTCGTAGATCTCGTACTCGAACGGCGCGACCTGGTTCATGCCGCCGTCGAGGAAGACCAGCCGATCGTCGTCGTCGCAGCCCGTGTGGTAGCTGACCTGGTAGCCGATCTTCAGCCCGCGCAGCACGCCGGGCTCGGGCGCCTTCTTCTCGGCCCAGTCGCCCATCAGCTCGCGGCACTTCTTGTCGTTGATGTGCCCGATGATCTGCACGAGGTTGCGCGGCAGCGAGTTCGGGTCGTACGTGCGCTGCGCGCGATCGGGCTTGCGCACCGCGGGGTTTGCCGGCCGGTGCGCGAGAATGCCCTTCGCCTCGCCGTCGCGCGCCGAGCCCAGCTCGTGAAGTGGCGCCAGATCGAGCGGGCCTTCGCCCTTCCACCGCGCGACGCGATCGTCGAGGAACTGGTTGAGCGCCGCGGCGATGGTGGGCGCGTCCCACGCGGGCAACGACTCGAGCAGCCCGAGATCGTCGGCGGTGATGCCGGCGTGCACGAGGAGCAGATCGTTCGCGGCCGCCACCGCCAGCCGCAGCCGCTTGCGCTTGAGCAGCCGCGCGACCAGCTCGCGCTGCCGCACCGAGAAGCACGAGTAGTCGCGCGCGATCACCGCCGGGCTGGCGAGCATCGGGTAGCGCGCCGTGAAGGCCGCCACCTTCGACGGGTTCTGCAGCGCCTGGTCGGCCAGCGCCTGCGCCTCGGCGTAGCTCTCGTCGGTGAAGCTCGCGAGCTCGCCGACCCGCACCAGGTCGTGGTTGCCCACGATGATCTGCACCTGGTCGGGAGGGTGCGCCGCGAGCCACGACAAGATGCACAGCCCGTCGTTGGTCGCCTCGGCACGCTGCTCGGGCCGCCCGAAGTCGAAGTGATCGCCCATCGACACCAGCCCGACCTCGGGGCGAATTCTCCCGTCGTCGTCGAGCAGGCCGTGCAGGTCGAGCACGCGCAGGAACTGGCTCAGCGACGCCTGGGGATCGCCGATCGCCACGTTGAACGCGCGCGCCTTTCGCTCGGGGGAACGCAGGGCCAGCTCGTTCGCGTCCTCATGCGCGCGGAGCAGCGCCGTCGTATGGCGGCGGTCGGTCATCGCCTTCATTCTACGGCTGGCCGCCGCGCGCTCACGCACGAACTGCGCTCCGGTCGCGGTGGAACCGTGTTTTTTCAGAACGGTTGACCGGGCACTTCTGGTGCAAGAGATTGCCCCACCATGCGAACCGCCCTGCTCACCCTCCTGACGCTCGCCGCTCCGGCCCTCGCGCAGGAAAGCATCTTCCCGACCAAGTCCGAGAAGGACGCCGCCAAGCAGCTCGAGCCCGAAGTGCTCTCGAATGAGAACAAGGCGTTCCTCAAGGGCAAGATGAAGAACCACATCAAGGACATGAAGGACCTGTCGATCGCCGTGGCGACGGTGAAGCTCAAGGAAGTCGAGCGGCTGGCCCAGGGCATCGCCAACGCGCCGCGCCTCGATCGCAACATGGGCGAGGCCTCGAAGCTGCCCACGCGGTTCTTCGACCTCCAGGACGAGCTCAAGAAGAAGGCGCAGACGCTGGCCGACGCTGGCAAGGCCAACGACATGAACGCCAGCCTCGCCGGCTACCAGGACCTCATCTCGACGTGCGTGATGTGCCACGCCACGTTCAAGGCGCAGATCGAAGGGCCGCCGAAGAAGTGACCGCTCAGCGGTCGAGCATCGAGCGCGCCTGAGCGCGCCCCTGCTTCGCCGGGACGTACTCGGGCCACAGCGTCAGGCTCAGCTCGAACGCGATCAGCGCCTCGCGAGGCCGGCCCAGCGCGAGCAGCGCCGAGCCACACGTCGCCTGGTCGGTCGCCATCGAGTGCTTCTCGTCGTTCTGGGGCGAGCGCTCGGCGATCGCCAACGCCTTCCGCGCGCTCGCCAGGGCCCGCTCGGGCACCCCCGCCTCGGCCCACAGCCCGGCGGTGAAGCGCCACGCGTTGGCCACCTCGGGTTGCCGTGCCTCGACCCGCGCGAGCGCCTCGCGGGCCACCGCCGAGTCCTCGAGCAACGCGGGCACGTTCACGGGTGACACCACGCTCGTCAGCTCGCGCAGGTCGGCTGCGAAGATCGCCTCGAACGCCGCGCGCGCCGCTTCTGCGTCGACCTTCGCCGTCAGGCGCGCCCGCTCGACCCGCGCCTCGAGCTGCGCCCGGGGCAGGGCGTCGAGCGTCCACCGGCTGGCGTCGCTCAGGGTCTCACTCGTCACGTCGTTGACCTGCAGCACCACGGCCCACGCCTCGAGCGCCTCCGCCTCGCGCCCCAGCGCCGCCAGCCCGCGCGCGCGGCCGAGCAGCGCCTGGAGATCTCGCGGCCGCTCCGAGAGCACCTCGGCCCACGCGCCGAGCGCCGCCTCGTACCGCCGTTGCCTGGTGAAGAGCTCGCCCGCACGCGCCGACACCGCCACCGTGCGCGAAGGGCCCGCGCGCAACACGGTCAACACGTCGAGCGCCTCGTCGAAGCGATCGAGCCGCAGCAGCAGGTCGGCGCTCGCCTGCAGCGCCTCGAGGTGATCGGCCTGCAGCGCCAGCACCTGCTGGTAGCAGCCCAGCGCGTCGGTCAGATCGCCGTGCAGCTCCCGCAACGAATCGGCACCTCGAGAGAGCTCGAGGTGCCGGTGTGCTTCAGACAACCAGTGCGCGACGTCGCCCGTCACTGCCCTTCGACGAAGCTGCGCAGGCGCTTGCTGCGCGAGGGGTGCCGCAGCTTGCGCAGCGCCTTGGCCTCGATCTGGCGAATGCGCTCACGCGTCACCTCGAAGTCCTGGCCGACCTCTTCGAGGGTGTGGTCGCTCTTCTCGCCGATGCCGAAGCGCATGCGGAGCACCTTCTCTTCGCGCGGCGTCAGCGTGGCGAGCACCTTGCGGGTCTGTTCCGCGAGGTTCATGTTGATGACCGCCTCGTCGGGCTTCACGTGCGCCTTGTCTTCGATGAAGTCGCCCAGGTGCGAGTCTTCCTCTTCACCGATGGGCGTCTCGAGCGAGATCGGCTCCTTGGCGATCTTGAGCACCTTCCGCACCTTGTCGAGCGGGAGCTCCATCTTCTCGGCGATCTCTTCCGGCGTCGGCTCGCGGCCGATCTCCTGCACCAGGTAGCGGCTGGTGCGGATCAGCTTGTTGATCGTCTCGATCATGTGCACCGGAATGCGAATGGTGCGGGCCTGGTCGGCGATCGCGCGGGTGATGGCCTGGCGGATCCACCACGTGGCGTAGGTCGAGAACTTGTAGCCGCGCTTGTACTCGAACTTGTCGACGGCCTTCATGAGGCCGATGTTGCCTTCCTGGATCAGG
Organism: Myxococcaceae bacterium; assembly: GCA_046351675.1. GTDB lineage: Bacteria > Myxococcota > Myxococcia > Myxococcales > Myxococcaceae > Archangium_A. Next base: position 288,136 of record JAXLYB010000001.1, on the reverse strand, counting down.
TCGAGGAACTGCAGGCCGCGGTTGGTGTACTTCTTCGCGATCGACACCACGAGGCGCAGGTTGGCGGTGACCAGCTCGTTCTTGGCCCCTTCCGCACGGCGCTCACCGACCGCGATCGCCTCGTACTTCCGGCGCAGCAGGTCGATCTCCATGCCCGCGTCTTCTTCGACCTTCTTGATCCGCCGCAGCGCGGTGCGCACGTCACGGTCGAGCGATTCCATGTGCTCTTCGGTGATGTTCAGGCGCCGCTGCAGCTTCTTGGCCGCCGCCGGGTTGCCGGCGGCTTCCTTCAGGCCCACCTTCAGGTCGTTGAGCCCGATGCCGTACTGCCGCTCGAGGTAGCGCAGGTCTTCCTCGGCGCGATCGACCGCGTCGATCATGCCCTTCACGTACAGCACGATGCGCTCGACGGCCTTCTTCGACAGGCGCATCTCGTCGACCTGCTCCATCAGCTGGTCGCGCAGCTCCTTGTCTTCCTGGCGGAGCTCCTTCTTCTTCACCTCTGACAGCTTCTTGCGGCCGTTGAGGTCTTCGAAGGTGTCTTCGACTTCCTTGTAGGTCTTCTTGAGCTTCTCGAGCTGCTTGCAGAGGTTCTCGATGCGGTTCAGTTCGGCCGCGTTGAGCTGGATCTCCTTGTTGCCCTCGGCGTCGCCGTCGGCCTCCGGCTCGAACTCCGACTCTTCCTCTTCCTCGCGCTGCGGCTCTTCGGGGGCGTCCTTGAACACCTCGCGCACGCGCAGCTTGCCCGTCTTCAGCTTGGGGCCGATCTCGAGCAGCTCGTTCACCGCCACCTTGCAGTCGAGCAGCGCGCGCATCACCTCGCGCTCGCCGTCTTCGATGCGCTTGGCGATCTCGACTTCGCCTTCGCGGGTGAGCAGCGAGACCGCGCCCATCTTGCGGAGGTACAGGCGCACCGGGTCGTTCGACTTGGTGCCTTCGTCGCCCGCCTTCGCCGCGGGGGCCGGGGTGCCCGTGGCCGCAGGAGCCGCCGCGACGACCGCCGGCTTCTCCTCGTCCTCGTCTTCGTCTTCCTCTTCCTGCGCGCCGTCTTCCTCGGCGGCCACGGTCGGCTTCACCTCGACCTGGCCCTCGGAAGCCTTCTGCGCGTCGACGACCTCGATGTCGTTGTCGCCGAACATCGACATCACGTCGTCGATCTGCTCGGTCGAGACCGCGTCGCCGCTCGGGCCCATCGCGTCGTTGACCTCGTCGAACGTGACGAAGCCCTTCTGCTTGCCCGAGGCGAGGAGGTCCTGGACCTCCTTGCGCTCGCTCAACGGATCTTCCTGGTCGGTTTCCTTCTGAGCGTCGGCGTCGACTTCGGCGCCGCCCATCATCTCGATGGCCTGCTCCTCGACCTCATCGTCTTCGACCTCGGTCGCGCCCTTGCTGCCGCGCTTCTTGAGCTTCTCGCGCGCGAGGGCCGCGGTGTCGGCAGCAGGAGGCGCGACGGGAACGGCAGCGGCCTTGGCCTGCTTGCCCTTCTTCTCGTCGACCTTCTTCTCCTCGACCTTCTTCTTCTTCTCGTCCTTCTTCGGATCTTTCTTGGACTTGGAAGAGGCTTGCTTCGCTGCCATCGGTTCGTCTCCAGACGGTGAGCTGATCACTACAATCCCGGTGAAACGGGCGAATCGGCCGCCCTTAGCCCAGAAGCTGGCGCTTTATCAATCAACGAGCGCCACTTCACTTTTGTGACTTCAACTTCTGTTTCAGGAGCATCAGGGCACCCTGTTCGGTGAGGAGATCCCTCGACTCCTGGGTGAGCTCCGTCGTTCCGCCCGGCGCGTTCGCGATCTCGCGGGCGATGATCTGTAACCGGTCTTCCACCGCTCTCAACTTGAGTCGCGCCGACACCGCCTCGAAGCCCTTTCGCAGGGCGTCTTCGTCGGCTGGCAGCAGATCACGCGCCTTGGTCAACGCGGTCTTCACCACGTCGCTGGCTTCGTAGAGGGCCTCTTCCGCCGCGGTCCCAGACTGAATCGCGGCCACAAGGGTGCGCAATCCCATGTGTTTGAGCTCGTAGGCGACCTTCAGCTCGGCCTGGTCGGCGTCGAACAGCCGCCGGTCTTTGAGGATCGCCGCGACCCAGGTGGCCTCGTTCTGATCAGGCGGGGGCTCGTTGCTCTTCGGCTTGGGCACCGGCCGAACGACGGGGGCCGCCTTCGACTTGAGGGCCGTTTCCAGCTCGGCGGCGGGCAGGGCGAAGTGCTTCGACATCGCCCCGAACAGGGCGCTGCGGGTCAGCCCCACCGGCACCGCGGCGGCGATCGGCTTGAACCGGTCGAGGGCGGCCATCTTCTCCTCGAACTCCGCGTCCTTGCCCCGGGGCAACAACGACTCGAACAGGTGGGCCGTCAGCGGCCGCGCCTCAGCCAGCAGCTTCGCCACGCCCTCGACGCCGGCCTTGCGCGCGAAAGTGTCGGGATCTTCGCCGTCGGGCAGCACCGCCACCTTGCAGTTGACGCCGCCGGCCAGCAGCGCGCCCGCGAGCCGCTCGACCGCCTTGCGGCCGGCCTCGTCACCGTCGAGCAGCAGCACCAGCTCCTTGGCCTCGAGGCGACCCAGCAACGTCAGGTGGCCCGGCGTCAGCGCGGTCGAGCACAGCGCCACCGCGTTCTTCACGCCCGCCTGGTGCATGCCGATGGCGTCGAAGTACCCCTCGCAGAGCACCGCCGACTTCTTCTTGCGGATCTCGTCGCGCGCCTGGTCGGTCGCGTAGAGAATCTCCGACTTGTTGTAGAGCCGGTTCTCGCGCGAGTTGAGGTACTTGGGCCCGTCGTCGCCCTCGAGCAGCCGGCCGCCGAACGCGATGGTGCGCCCTTCGGGCGAGCGAATGGGGATGATCACCCGCCCGCGGAACATGTCGTAGAAGCCGTCGCCCCGCTGCCGCGGCGCCACGAGGCCCGCCTTCTCGCCGAACGCCAGCAGGCCCCGCTCGCGAAACTTGTCGGCCAGCTCGGTCCACTGCAGCGGCGCCCAGCCGAGGCCGAACGCGCGGATCAGGTCGTCGGTCAGCCCGCGGCCGTGCAGGTAGTCGCGCGCGTGGCGGCCCACCACCGGGTCCCACAGCCGCTCGACGAAGTGCTGCGCGGCGAAGTCGGTCGCGTCCTTGACCTGCTGCTTCTCGCGCATCGCCGGGTCGACCGCCGACTCGAGGTCGATGCCCAGCTCCTTGGCGAGATCGCGCACCGTGTCGACGAAGGTCTTGCCCATCAGCCGCTGCACGAAGCTGATCGCGTCGCCGCCGGCCTGGCACCCGAAGCACTTGAAGCGCTTCTCGTCGGGCCACACGTAGAACGACGGCGACTTCTCACCGTGAAACGGGCACAGCCCCTTGTAGCTGCGGCCCGACTTCTTCAGCTCGACCCCGTGCCGCTGCACGAGCGCGATCATGTCGACGCGCTCACGCACCTCCTGGATCTTGGAGTCGGGGATCAGCATTCGGCCAAAGGTCCTGCTTGATCAGCCGAGCTTGCTCAGCTGCGCCTTCACCTCATCACTGATCGCCTTGCCCTCGGCCTGGCCCTTCAGCCGGGGCGTGATGATCTTCATCACCGCGCCCAGGTCCTTCACCGACTTCGCGCCCGCCTCGGTGATCGCCTTGGCGACCTCGGCGGTGAGCTGCTCGGCCGACAGCTGCGTGGGCAGGTACTGCTGGAGCACCACGATCTCCTTCTCTTCCTTCTCGGCGAGATCGGCGCGGTTGGCGGCCTTGTACTCGGCCGACGCCTCGCGGCGCTTCTTCACCTCGGTGGTGAGCACGTTCAAGATGCCCGCGTCGTCGAGCACCTTGTTGGTGCCTTCGACTTCCTTGTACTTGATGGCGCTCTTGATCGCGCGAATGGTGGTCAGCTTCACCTCGTCCTTCGCGCGCATCGCGTCCTTCAGGTCAGCGTCGAGACGTTCACGAACCGTGGCCATGGGGCAGCTTCCTTTCGCCAAACGAAAACCGGAGGTCGGCAGACTCAAGCCGCCAACCTCCGGGTAAACCTGACTTCGAGTTGATCAGAACGAGCGGCGGTTCTTCTTCACCGCGCGCTTCTTCGCGGCGATGGCCTTCTTCTTCCGCTTCACGCTCGGCTTCTCGTAGTGCTCACGCTTGCGGATCTCGGACAGGATGCCGGCCTTTTCGGTCGCCTTCTTGAAGCGCTTGATGGCGCCCTCGATCGACTCTCCGTCCTTCAGCTTGATGGTGGTCATGGGTCACCTCCTTCCGCGAAAATTCTTGAGCGCGTGTCGCAGGAAAGCCCCCCGCGCGCAACACAACTCTCAGCGCATCACCCGGAAGACGGTCGACCCCAGCCGAATGCGCATGCCCTCGCGCAGCCGCGCCTCGCCCGACAGGGGCAGCGAGACGAACGTGCCGATGCGCGCCGAGCGGTCCACCACTTCCAGCTGCTGACCGGCGGGGCGCAGCTCGACGTGCGTGCTGGCCATCGAATCGTCTTCGCCAAAGCGCAGGTGCGTGCCGTCGCGGCCGATGGTGATCACCCCGCGCAAGACCCACGTACGGCCCGGGCGGTTGCCCACCAGCACGTGCTCGAGCCGCCACGACGCCGCGGGCCGAGGCGCGCCGTAGCCCCACGGCATCTCGGGTGACGGGTTCTCCAGCGGCCCCAGGTAGCGGAAGCGCTGCAGCCCCGCCGAGAACGAATCGCCCGGGTTGATGCGCGTCGGCGCGTCGAGGCTCACCCACGTGCCCGACGAGCTGCCACCGTCGCTGATGTACAGGTCGCCGCCGCGCTGGAAGAGCGACGCGTGGCCCGGCGACATGAAGAAGTCTTCTTCGACGTCGAGCACGCCCAGGCCCTTGCCGATCACCATCGGGCGCTTGGGCACCGGCAGGTTCTTCCCCGTGTGCGGGCCGGTCAGCACCTCGAGCGACCAGGTCTGCTGCGGGTTGACGAACGCCGGGTTGGTGCCGGTGATGCGCTCGAGCTGCGGCTGCGTCGACGAGGTCGTCTGCGGCGCGCCCCGGGGAGGCACCAGCGAGAGGTGGCGGTCGGTCTTTTCCTTCGGCCGCTCGCCTTCCAACGTCGGCAGGCGCACCGTGGGCTTCTCGAGGGAAACCTCTTCGGCCTGCGCCTCGTTCGCCATCGAGCTGGGCGTCGAACGGAACGGCTCGAGCCGCTTCGAACCCGGCAGCGTCGTGTCGTCGACTGCGAACTCTTCGTCGGCGGCGGGAATCGCGCCCATGCCGGGTAACGTCCCGCGGCGCAGCAGCCCCGGCGGTTCCGCGCGGCGCGGGTCCGGCGCAGCCTGCGCCCCGATCGGCGTGGTCGCCTCGTTGCCCCGCTGCGGCGTCACGGCTTCGAACGGCCGCTCCAGCGCGGGGTTCGGCTCGAGCGGCGTGCGCTCGGGAGGAATCTTGAACGTGCCCGCGGGGATCACCGGGTTGGTCTGGTTCGGAATCGGCGGCTTCGGCGCTTCCTGCCCGGGCGTCGTCGCCGAGCCGGTCGACTTCATCGCCTGCCGCGCCCGCTCGTTGGTCGGGTCGATGCGCAGCACCTGCGTCAGCAGCTCTTCGGCGCCCGCACGGTCGCCTTGCACCATCAGCCAGATGGCGGCCTCGACCATTTGATCGATGGAGCGGGTGCCGGTCACAGGAAGGCGGGCCTTAGCAGTTCGACGCCTTTAGTGCGCGTCGAAGGCGCGCTGCCAGCCATCGACCAGCTGAGCGGGGGTCGGCGTCTGCGGCGCGGGGCGCGGGCCGGGCGCGGGCGGAGGCCGCGTGGTGCTGCGAATGCCGCGGAACGGCGGGTGGTCGTACCCGTTGCCGTCGGCGTCGATGAAGATCGGGTTGGTGAAGGCGAACGGCACGTTGGTCGTCCCCGTGCCGGGGTACGGGTACAGCACCGGCGCCAGCGAGCGGCTCCCCCACACGAAGACCACCAGCCAGTTGTCGGCGGTCGGCGCCGGCAGGCGGAACGTCACCTGGCGCTCGAGCCGCGCGTACGTCACCCCGGTGTCGGTCGTCACCACGTGGCGATCGCCCGGCCCCAGCATCAGCGCCTGCGACGCCGCGATGCCCGACGCGGGCCAGTTCGCGTTCGTCACGCCGTTGCACGCCACGCGCGTCGTCGCCGCCAGCGGGCTCAAGGGGTCGATCGGGCACGTCGCGTCGTCACCCGTCGAGTGCAGGTACAGCTCGACCTTCGTGACGTCGAGGTACTCCGGCACCTGCACCGTCACCGTGACGCCGAGCTCGCGCGCGTCGGGTGGCACCGTGCCGCCGATCGCCACCGGCGTCGTCACCCGCGTGCCCGAGCCGTCGACCCGGTAGGCCTGCACCTGCACGAAGGGCCCGTTGGTCACCACCGCGCGCATCGCGTTGAGCCGCGCGCTGAAGGTGTCGGGCGAGAACGCGGCCGGCGTGTCGACGCCGAGCTCGACGAAGGTGCGCCAACCGGTCGCGAGCTGGCCGTAGTGCGTGTCCGACACGCCGGTGCCCGCCACCTTGATGCCGCGCGAGAGCAGGGTGAACCAGTCGTTGAACTTCGCACGCGCGAGCGTCGTGGTCGCGTCGTAGTGATCGTCGCCGGGGTTCAAGATCTCGAAGGTGTCGAACGCGCTGGTGATCAGCTTCGAGTCGTTCGGCGTCGCGCCCGCCTGCACCGGCATGCGCAGCGTCGCGGGGTCGAGGTGCGTCGCGAGCGTGTCGGTGTCGACCAGCAGCGCCGTGAAGCCGCCCAGGGAGCCGCGCGCGTGGTTGACCTGCACCGTCTTCGCGCCCAGCGCCCGGCCGCGCGAGAAGATCTCGCCCACCGTCAGCGTCGGCCCGTCGCCGCCCGCCCAGTCGAGCGCGCCGCCGTTGGTGCGGTTGCTCGCATCGAAGGGCAGGGGGAAGAGGTTGTAGTGGCCCCACTCCATCGGGCTGACCTCTTCGCCGATCACCGAGGCGAGAAACGGCGTCAGGCCAGCCTGCGAGATCGCCGGCGCGTAGTCGGTCACCGCGTCGTGATCGGTGCTGACGATCACATCGATGCCGTCGCCCGCGAAGGTCAGCGCGCGCAGCGTGTTGTCGATGATCGAGTCGGGCGAGTTCACCGCGTGCACGTGCAGGTCGGCGCTCATCCACCCCGTGGTGTCGAGCACGCGCGCGAGCACCGCGTTCACCGTGCCGTCGGCGGTGCGCAGGTCGACCGCCTGGCCCGGGTTGGTCGGGTAGTCGTTGGGGAAGATGGAGTACTCAGGTCCACGGCTCACCAGCGCGAGGTACTGGCCGGCCGGGAGCGTGAAGGTCTCGGTGCCGCTCGCGCCGACCCACCCGATGAGCGCCACGTTGTCGGGCACGGGATCCTTGGGCTGATCGAAATAGAGACCCAGCTCCTTCTGCGTCGTGGCGCAGGGGCCGTTGGGGCACAGCACCGTCACCTTCGCCGGCATCGGCCCGCCGTTCGCCTCGCGCACGTTCACCGTCAACCGGTGCGGCACGTCGAGCGTGAGGTCGACCACCTGCGCCGTCGGCCCCAGCGTCACCGCGCGCTTCGTGGTCGGCGAGTGCCCAGGCACCCACGCCGAGACCTGGAAGGTGCCCAGCGGTAACGCGCCGTCGTAGCGCCCCTGCGCGTTGGTGAAGAAGGCGTGCCGCGAAGACGCGCCCTCGAAGATCACCCGCGCGTTCGGCACCGGCGCGCCGCTCTTCGTCACCTGGCCGCTGAACGTGCCGAGCGTGGCGCCCGTCGAGGCCGCGCGCGCCCGCTCGACCAGCGTGCCGATGTCACCCAGCGTCGGCGCCACCCAGAAGTCCCGCGCGATGACCGCGTAGCCGCGCGGCGGAATGCGCAGCTCGCCCTCGCGCGGAGTCGGCGTCGTCGGCTGCACCCACGTGCCGAGCCCGAGCAAACCATTCGCGCCGATGATGCTGCCGGTGATGCCGGCGACCGAGAGCGTCGCGTTCTGGCCTTCGGGCACCGTCGGGCTGCCCGCCTTGTAGGTCGAGTAGCCGTACGCGACGCCCTGGCCCTGGTAGCCAAACCACGTCATCTGATCGAGCGAGAAGCAGCTGCCGCCGAAGCCGAAGCCGCCCGTGCACGCGCGCGGGTTGAAGAACTCGAGCACGTAGCCCGGGTCGACCAGGTCACCCACCGCCAGCGCCGTCTCGTCGCGCGGGCTGGTGCTGCAGAACGCCGTCACCATGCGCACCCGGTTCTCTTCGGGGTTGAGCACGAAGTAGTTGGTGATGCGCAGGGGCAGGGCGACGTACGGGTCGGCGTAGGGGACGCGCCCGAGCGCCTCGGCGAGCTTGTTGCGAATCGAGAGGTAGTCGTTGGCGTCGTCGTTGCCGCTGATCGCCACCACCGCCGCGCCGCCGCTCGCGCCGTCGCGCAAGAGCTCGTACTGATCAGGGTGCAGCGTGCGGCCGAAGTTGGTGAGCAGGCCGATCTCGCCGAACTGATCGTTGCCCGCGCCGCCGTTCGCCAGGTCGGCGTCGATGATCGTGCCGCCCCACGGCAGCGGGTTGAACGCGCGCCCCTCGGCCTGCACCACCACGCGGATCTTCGAGTTCTCGAGGCGGAAGTCGCCGATCTTCCCGTGCGCGTTGGGGCCGGCGATCAGCTCGGCGCTGGTGCCGATGCGCAGGCCGCGCGACGTCGTACCGCTGGAGTTCGCGAAGAACGGCTCGAGGTCGATGTCGCAGCGCCCGGTCGGCTGGCCCGCGTCGAACTCGCCCGCGTCCGCGCCCGCATCGACGCCGCCATCACCGGGGCCCGGTCCACCGCACTGGCACCCGGCCAGGAACAAGGCGGCGGTCAACCACGCCGCGCGCGTCATTGCTTCGACACCACCCGCCACGCCGCGATCCACAGTGCTGCTTCCTTCCTGGTCAGCCGGCCCCGCGCGAGCGAGCCCATCAGCTCGTCGACGGCGTGGCGATCATCGCTCTCCTTGCGAAGAAATCCACTGGCCGAGAGCCCCAGCTCGAGCGAGGTGCGCACTTGTCGCAGCATCGCGTCGTCGGCCAGCGCCTGCGACGGAGTGTGCACCGCGCCCCGCCGCACCATCGCCAGCTCGTAGCCGTACACCACCACCGCCTGCGCGAGGTTGAGCGAGGGCTGCTCTTCCGAGCTCGGAATGAACGACAGCGCGTGGCACTGCTCGAGGTCTTCGTTCACCAGCCCGTTGCGCTCGTCGCCGAACACCAGCGCCCAGGTCTCGTCGCCGCGCTCACCGGCCGCGTCACCCAGCTCGCGCGGCGTCAGGCGACGGCGGCCCTCGATCTGCCGCATCGTCGTGCCCACCACCCACGTGCAGTCGGCGATCGCTTCACTCAGCGTCTCGACCCGCCGCACCGACTCGAGCAGCTCGCCCGACTTCACCGCCAGGCGGTTCAACCCCGGCACCTCGAGCAGCTTCGGGTTGGGCGAGACCACCACCCAGTCCGACAGACCGAAGTTCTTCATCGCCCGCGCAATCGCACCGAGGTTGTCGGCGTTGCGCGGTCTGAGCAGGACGAGGCGGGGCGGCTTCATGGCGAGGGGCAGAACGCGGTATACGCCAAACCCCCGCATGAGCACCGCCGCCGTCTCTCCGCCCATCTCCATCATCAGCCCGGTGAAGGACTTCCTGTTCTTCTTCCTCTCGGCGGCCGTGGTGCTGGTGGCGTGGTTCGCGTCGTCGGTGATGAAGATCGACGGCTACACCATCCTCGCCGCGGTGGCGGTCGCGTCGAACGGTCCCCACCTCGTCAGCACGTGGACGCGCGTCTACTTCGATCCCCGCGAGTGGCGTTCCCGCGTGGTGTCGACCGTGCTCGTGCCGATTCTCATCTTCGGCGCCGTGCTCTCGTTCAATCTCTGGCTCGGCGACCTCGGGCCGCGCGTCCTCAACTCCACCATTCTCTATTGGGCCACCTGGCACTTCGTCGCGCAGAACTGGGGCATCCTCCGCATCTACCAGCGCAAGTCGGGTGAGCCGCTCGGCACGATGGCCATGAAGCTCGAGCGGCCGATCTTGCTGCTCATCGTGCTCTTCTGCCTGCTGCACCGCCTCTACACCGGCCCGCGCGTGCTCTTCGGCGTCGAGGTGCTGTACCTGAAGCTCCCGTACGCGGTGGTGATGGCGGTGCTCGCGCCGCTGGTCGTGCTGACCGGCGTGTTGCTCTTCGTGCGCGTCAAAGAACGCCACCATCCGTGGAGCCGCGCCGCCTGGCTGCGCGTGGCCTTCATCGCCTGCTCGTTCCTGGGCTTCTTCGTGCCCTTCCAGCTCATCAAGAGCGACGACACCTCGGCCTTCGCCGCCGCCGCGTGTTGGCACGGCTTTCAGTACCTGGGCATGGTGCGCCACTACAACCGCAACGTCTGGAAGCAGGGCGTCGACTCGCGCGCCCGCATCATCTCGTGGCTCTCGCAGCCGGGGTGGACGCGCGGCTTCCTCTACTGGGTGCTGCTGATGGCGCTCGCGGGAGTGACGTACGGCTCGGCGTGGGTGCTCGCGGCGCTCACCTCGGGCCAGCTGCAGCTCGGCGTCGCGTCGGCGATCGATGTCCCGTGGCTCAAGCTCTTCACGTTCCTCCCCGCGTGGGGCTTCTTCACGTGGGCCGGCATCGTGTGGGTCAGCGCGACGCTCTCGCACTACTGGATCGACGGCGTCATCTGGAAGCTGCGGAAGTCCGAGCTCGCGCAGCGCGTGGGCATCGCTGACGCACAGAGCGCGACCAGCGCCTCAACCGAGCCGAGCGCGGTCGATCAGAACGCCAGCCCGAGCGCCGCGTAGGGCCCCATGAAGATGTCGCGGTGGGGCACGCCGTCGGCCAGGCCGCGGTCGTCGAGCAGCTGCGTGCGCCACCCGACCTTGAGCCCGAGCGGCCCCGAGCCGAAGACCAGCGCCGCGCGGCCGTCGAGCTGCGTGAACGGGTACACCGTCGCGTAGAAGCTGCCCTCGAACGCCATCGGCCCGTAGATGCCGATGATGCCCGACGCACCGAACGAGAGGCCGGCGGTGATGATGCTCGGCGCGAAGATCACGTCGCCGCCCGCCTCGAGCCGCAGCCGGCCCAGCTCGCCCGAGAGCACCGCCACCGTGAAGTGCGCGTTGAGCTGCGTGAGCGAGTCGGTCGCGTCGCTGCCGTCGTCGGCCTTCACCTGGATGTTCTGGCCGCTCAGGTTGACGCCGAAGATGTCGCCCTCCACCGCGGCGTTGGCGTTGATCGCGAAGCCATGGTTCTGGTTCGCCACGAAGAACATGAACTCGCCGTTGACCCGCCCGGTGATGCTCGACGGCGCAGGCTGCGGCGCCATGCCCGGCGAGACGGGCATCAAGACCGGAGTGACGTACCAGGGGCGGAAGAGTGAGCGGCTTCCATACCCGTAGCCCACCGGAGGCACGTAATAAGAGGAGGGCGCGCCGCTCGAGCCCGAGCCAGACGACGAGCTCGACCGGTGCGAATCCACCGGCACTGCGCCGTGCGTATACGACGACGATGACGAACGTCCCGACGAGGAGCCGGAGCCCGACGAGCCACCGCTCCCCGACTTGCCGAATCGCGCCCACGCCGACGTGCTGCCGAGCACGGCGCTCATGACGACCACCATCACGACCGAGGTCCGCGAGGTCCGCATGGCACGCTCCCTGGCGCCGACAGCTGCAAGTCGAACGCCCGTGGTCAAAGCCTTGTTCCTTCTGGTGCTGGGGTCAATGCAGGCGGCCTGGGCCGCGGAGCCGAATGCCCCACCCGTGTCGATTCGCTACGCCGCGATCGGCGACAGCTTCACCTGCGGCACCGGTGGTCCGCCCGAGCTCTCGTTCCCCTCGCAGCTCAAGCGCGCGCTCGTGAAGCAGGGCGTCGACCTGAAGCTCGAGAACGTCGGCGTCAACGGCTACTCCACGCGCGAGCTGATCGATCGCGAGCTCGAGGTGCTCGAGCGCTTCAAGCCCGACACCGTGACGCTCGCCGTCGGCGCCAACGACATCGTGCGCCACGACGATGAAGAGGAATACCGAGCCAACCTGAAGACCATCTTCAAGGCGATTCGCGCGGCGAAGGTGAAGCGCACCTTCGTGTTGCCGCAGCCCGACTGGTCGCAGTCACCGGTGGCCGAGGGGTTTGGAGAACCGTCAACGATTCGCGCGCGCATCGAGCGGTACAACCAGATCTTGAAGGAAGAGGCGCAGGCCGCCGGCGCGACGTGGGTCGACCTGTTCCCGAAGTTCGTCGAGCAGGCGAAGAAGGGCCTCATCGCGCCCGACGGGCTCCACCCGTCGACCCGCGCCTATGCCGAGTGGGCCGAGGCGCTGCTGCCCCTGTTCAAGGGCTGACACACTTCGCCCCGCGGGGGACACTGCAGTGCTCGTGGCTCCCATCGTCCCCCAGCTCACCGCGTTGATGCAGTCGGGCGACCTGCGCGCGCTCGACGAGCTGGTGCGCACCTGTGGCCCGCGGTTGCTCGCCGTCGCGCGCCGCACGTGCCGGGTCGAGAGCGACGCCGAAGACGCCGTGCAGCAGGCGTTGCTCGCCGCGTCGACCCGCCTCGATCAATTTCGCGGCGAAGGCTCCGCGCTCGCCTGGCTCTCGACCCTCGTCGCGCGCAGCTGCTACCGCCTCAACGAGGGCCACGCCGCGCTCGAGCCGCTCGGAGACGACCCCGACTGCGGCTGCCACGCGACCGACGCCGCCGAGGCCGATGATCTCGCCGATCGCGTGGGCGCTGCGCTGATGAAGCTGTCCCGCACCGATCGCCTCGCGTTCCTGCTCTCGATCGACGGCCACACCAGCGTCGAGATCGCCGCGAAGTTCGGCCTCACCTCGAACGCGGTGCGCAGCCGCCTGAAGCGAGCGCGCAAATTCCTGCGATCCGAACTCACTGCCCCCTCTCACCCTGGGGAGAGGGTCGGGGTGAGGGGTGACACAAATGCAGAGCGCGAGAACACAGAAGCAGCATGACCGCTCTGCACAAGCTCCCCCTCACCGACGACGCCCGCTTCGACACCGACGTCGCCTCCGCCCCCACCGTCCTCGTCGCCTTCTCCGGCAGCTGGTGCCCACCCTGCCGAGTCCTCGAGCCGACGCTGGCGAAGCTGGCCGCCGATCGCCCCGACGTGAAGGTCCTGGAGATCGACGTCGACGACAACCAGGTCGCCGCCCAACGCCTGCTGGTGCGCTCGGTGCCCACGCTCTTCCTCTTCCGCCACGGAAAGATCGTCGGCCAGCTCGTCGGCAACCAGCCCCGCGCGAAGCTCGACGACTGGCTGGCTCGCGTTCGCTGAATCTCGTGCTTTCATGTCGCGGTGCCTGAGTACCCCGACCTCGAGCTCTACCTCTCCGCGCTCCAGCCACGCGTGGTCGGCCAGAAGCTCGAGAAGGTGCGCCTGGGCAGCCCGTTCCTGCTGCGCTCGGTCGAGCCCCCGCTGAGCAGCTGCTTCGGCCGCAAGGTGGTCGCGCTCCGCCGCCTCGGCAAGCGGCTCATCTTCGAGCTCGAGGGCGAGCTGTTCGTCATCGTGCACCTCATGGTCGCGGGGCGCTTCCAGTGGAAGGAAGAGCAGGGCGCGAAGATCCCCGGGCGCGCCGGCCTCGCGGCGTTCGACTTCAGCTCGGGCACGCTGATCCTCACCGAGGTCTCGACGAAGAAGCGCGCCAGCCTCCACGTCGCGTCGGGCGAGGCCTCGCTGCGCACCTTCGATCGCGGTGGCCTCGAGCCGATGAAGATCCACCTCGACGACTTCGCCGCGCGGCTGCGCCTCGAGAACCACACCTTGAAGCGCACGCTCACCGATCCCCGCCTCTTCTCGGGCATCGGCAACGCGTACTCCGACGAGATCCTCCACCGCGCGAAGATGTCGCCGGTGAAGCAGACCAAGACCCTCACCGGCGAGGAGATCTCCCGCCTCTACGACGCCACCCGCGCCGTGCTCACCGAGTGGCTCGAGCGCCTGAAGGCCGAGACCGCCGACGGCTGGCCCGAGAAGGTCACCGCGTTCCGTCCCGAGATGGCGGTGCATGGCAAGCACAAGCAGCCGTGCCCGGTCTGCGGCTCCCCGGTGCAGCGCATCGTGCACGCCGACAACGAGACCAACTACTGCGCGCGGTGCCAGACCGGCGGCAAGCTGCTGGCCGATCGCTCGCTGTCCCGCCTCCTCAAGGAAGACTGGCCGTCGACCCTCGAGGAGCTGGAGGAATATGTGGCCTCACGTGGCGGTGCACGGTAGATGCTGAACGAAACCATGCACTTGCGGAAACACCTGAGCCTCGGCGTCGCGCTGCTGTGCCTGAGCGCGATTCCTGCGCGTGCTGACAAGACGCTGTGGCTGGTGCGCCCCCTCTACCCGGGCCAGGAAACGCTCGTCGAACGCACCGAGAAGGCGCTCGACAAGCTGATGCCCGGTGACGCTCGTCAAGACTCGGTCATCGGTCACAAGGAGCTCGTCAGCGCCCTCAAGGGCCACGGCGGCGGTGAGCTCCCGTGCTTTGGCGTCGACGCGCGCTGCGCCGACCCGATCGATCCCTTCGTCGCCAACCTCGGCTTCGATCGCATCGTCCTCATCCAGGGCGGGCAGGACGAGGCGGGCTTCAAGTACCGCGTCGCCGCGTACGAGCCGAAGTCGGGCAAGGTGAACCCCGCGACCGCCACCAACGCCAACCTCGAGAAGGCGCTGCTGGGCGCGCTCGCGAAGGTCGTGCCCGCCGCCTCGACGCTCGAGGTGAAGTCGAACCCGGCCGGTGCCACCGTCTACGTCGACGACGTGAAGGTCGGCGTCACGCCGCTCACCACCCAGGTGCTCCCCGGCGAGCGCGTCATCCGCTTCGATCTCAAGCTCCACCAGCCGCTCGAAGACACCATCATCATCCCCATTCGTGGCACCGCGAGCCTCGAGAAGACGCTCGACAAGGTCGCGGCGCGCATCGTCATCACCGCCGCGCCTCCGGGCACCGACATCTCGATCGACGGCACCGTCGTCGGCAAGGACAAGGTCGATCGCGGCATCGCGCCGGGCGAGCACACGCTCCGCCTCACCGCCGAGAACCACAAGGCCTTCGAGCAGACCATCACCGTGAAGGCCGACCAGCAGTACTCGCTCGACAAGACGCTCGAGCCGATCCCCGGCACCGGCGTGGTGGTGAAGAACCCCGACGACCCCGAGGGCAAGGGCAAGATCGCCGTCGTCATTCGCCACGACCCCGAGGAAAAGAAGACCGAGCTCCCACCGCCGCCGCCCAAGCCGAGCTCGCCGACCGATCTCGTCTACGAGCGCCGCAACTACTTCACCGCCACGTTCGAGCTCGCCAACTTCACCGGCGCGTACTTCGTCGGGCAGCGCTTCGACAGCGCGGGCTACGGCCGCACCACCAACTTCAAGGACATGACCGGCCGCCAGCTCGCGCCCGTGCTCGTCGGTCCGTCGGTCGAGTACGGCACCTTCGGCCAGTACTTCGGCATGACCGTCTTCGGGCTCTCGTACCTCACCAACATCGAGAACCTCCGCATGAACGTCGGGTTCGACCCGGCCAACCACTGCGAGACCTCGGCCGGCGTCTGCGGCCCCACGGGCATCGAAAACACCCGCGTCAACCTCGTGGTGATTCGCGCGCTGCAGCCGCAGTTCCGCCTCGCCGCGTGGAAGTTCCAGTTCTCGGTGCAGGTCGGCGCTGAGTTCCGCACCGGCGTCGTCACCGGCACCGACGAGGGCGGCTCGGGCACGTTCTACAAAGACGGCTTCGTGCCGCTCGACCTGCTCGTCGCCGGGCGCTTCAACGTGCGCTTCTACATCGTCGACGGGCTCTTCCTGAACCTGTCGATCAACTACGCCCAGACCGTCTTCGGCTCGCGGTCGACCAACCAGGAACGCGTCGACACGGGCGACACGCGCACCTTCTCGTCCGCCTCCTCCTGGGGCGGCAACTTCGGGCTCGGCTATGGCTTCTGAACGTCAGGCACTCGTGCTCGCCGCGGTCCTCGCGCTCGCCGCGCCCGCCTTCGCTGCGTCCGACGCCCTGCTCGGCGCTGGCGTGGGCAACGCCGACACCTTCGTCTCGGAAGGCAGCAAGCTCTTCAACAAGAAGCAGTACCCCAGGGCCGTCGAGCAGTTCTTGAAGGCCACGCGCGCCAACCCGGCCAACCTCAACACCTACGTGCAGCTCGCCCGCGCGCAGATGCAGGCCAAGGACGTGCTGATGGCCTGCTACGCGTACCGCGTGTACCTGAAGTCGATGGCCGACGGCCCCGACCGCAAGAAGGCCTCGGCCGAGAGCGATCAGTGCGAGCGCCAGCTCAAGGCCGGCAAGGCGCCCGCGAACGACCCCACCAAGAACTTCGTCGACGCGCGCGCCGCGTTCTTCACCTCGCTCGACGCGCGGCAGCTCCTCGGGCCCGGCTCGGCGTCTGAGACCCTGCGCACCCTCGTCAAAGACGGCTTCCTCGGCCCTGAGCTCGGCGAGATGGGCCAGAAGCTCGGCGCCGCGGCCATCACCGAGGCCGAGAGCATTCACAAGCGCGCGCTCGGCGGCGAGAAGCTCGAGCCCGACGTGCTCCGCAGCGCCCACCCGCTCTACCAGCTCGCCACCGACGTCGGCGCCACCGCCGCTGACTCCCGCGGCCGCATGGCCTTCCTCGACGGGCTCGCCGAGCTCCAGGAAAAGTCGTGGAAGCGCGCAGAAACCCACTTCGCCGAGGCCGCGAAGAGCGACCCCGCCAACCACGAGTACGCCTACTTCCGCGCACTCGCCATGGTGCAGGCCGGCGAGCGCCCCGGCGCGCTGAAGGTGATGGAAGCCGATCTGAAAGACGACCCCCGAACGGCTGTGTTGCGCACCGCGCTCGGCATGGGCGAGTCTCTCGAAACCGGCGCCACGGAGCTCGAGAAGCTCCTCTTCACCACGCGCTTCCCGCCGGAGAAGTGACGCTTCGTCGTCAGGAAGCCCTGAAGGAGACCGATGGCGTTGTTCATCTGTCAGGGCTGCGGCGCCGAGCACCAGAGCTGGGGCGGCAAGTGCCCCCACTGCGGCACCTCTGAGACCATTCGCCTCGCGCCCTCGACCGATCGCATGGTCGATCGCGTCATCAAGGGGAAGTTCAAGATCGTGCGCAAGCTGGGGCAGGGCGGCATGGGCGCCGTCTACCTCGCTGAGCAGCTGGGCATCGGGCACCGCGTCGCGCTGAAGTTCCTCAAGTCCGAGTTCTCGACCGACGCCGAGATCGCGCGCCGCTTCTTGAACGAGGCCAAGTCGTACGCGCGCGTCGCGCACCCCAACGCCGTCGCGCTGCACGACTTCGGGCAAGACGATGAAGGCAACCTCTTCATCGCCATGGAGTACTGCGAGGGCGTCGATCTCAAGAAGATCATCGCCGAGCAGGGCCGCCTGCCGATGATCGAGGCCATCGAGATCGTGCTGCAGGTCGCCGACGTGCTCGCCAACGCGCACGAGAAGGGCGTCATTCACCGCGACCTGAAGCCCGAGAACATCATGATCCGCCGCGGCATCCGCGGCGTGCACGCCAAGGTGCTCGACTTCGGCATCGCGCGCCTGATGGACGCGGGCACCAAGCTCACCGTCGCGGGCGCCATCGCCGGCACCCCGCGGTACATGTCGCCCGAGCAGGTCGAGGGCAAAGAGGTCGACCTCCGCGCCGACATCTACTCGCTGGGCATCTGCCTCTTCGAGGCGCTCACCGGCCAGCAGCCCTTCGACGGCACCACCATCACCGAGATCCTCCGCAAGCAGGCGCTCGATCCGCTCCCGACCCTCGTCTCGTTCTCCGGCGATCTCGACTACCCGCAGCTCGAGGCCGTGCTCCAGCGCGCGTGCGCCAAGAAGCGAGACGATCGCTGGCCCGACATGGTCGCCTTCGCGTCGGCCCTGTCGCAGGCCATCCCCACGCAGGCGCACCTCGCGCTCCCGCCGCTGCAGCGCACCAACGTCACCGCGCGCCCGATGGCCACCCCGGCGCCCGGCCAGATCACCACCAGCGGCTCCGAGACCGAGACCGGGTCGACCGATCGCACCGTGATCCGCACCGAGCCCGGAGTGCAGGCGGTCGAGCGCAAGCCGCTCCAGCTCAACCAGCCGCTCAACACCTCGGCCGGCATGCCCGTCGGGCAGGTCTCGCTCGACCACGCTCGTCCGGGCAACGCCACCCAGGCCGCCGACGCGTCCATCCCGCCGACGCCGCCGCGCTCCAACGCCCCGTTCATCGCCATCGGCATCGGCGT
The DNA here is from genome assembly GCA_046351675.1 of Myxococcaceae bacterium. Lineage (GTDB taxonomy): Bacteria > Myxococcota > Myxococcia > Myxococcales > Myxococcaceae > Archangium_A. The sequence continues at coordinate 269,992 of JAXLYB010000001.1, read as the reverse complement.
GCTCGTGATCGGCGCTGCGGTCTTCGCGCTCACCCGGCCTCCCGCCGACGTGCCGAAAGACCCGGTGAAGGACCCGATCGTGAAGAACGATCCTCCGCCGAAGGTCGATCCGCCGGCCGACCCGCCGAAGAATGATCCGCCGAAGGTCGACCCCACCATCGAGATGAACGCGCGCCTCACGCTCGGCAACGGCCAGACCGCGTTCGAGGTCGCCAAGCTCGACGAGGCCGAGACCTACCTGAAGGCCGTCATCAAGCTCGCCCCCGACGGAGACTCGGGCAAGGAAGCCACCGCGCTCCTCGAGAAGATCGACACCATTCGCACCCGCCTCAAGTCCGCTGGCCAGTTCCGCGCCGCCGGCAACTGCTCGCGCGCGCTCGACGACTACAAGGCCGTGCTCGCCCTCAACGGCAAGCTGAAGGACGCGCTCGACGGCGTCGCCGCCTGCAAGGCCGGCCTCGTCCCGTCCACCATGGAATGAGATGAGCCTGGGGGGCCTCGCGATCGGGCTGGGCGTCCGCCTCGTGCGCGCGCTCCCCCGCCGCCTGGGCCTGGGCGTCGGCGCCTTCATCGGCTGGCTCACCTGGGCGCTCCACATTCGCCGGCGCGTCGCCCTCGACAACCTCGCGCACGCCTTCCCCGAGAAGTCCGACGCCGAGCGCCGCGACCTCGCGCGCCAGGCCTACCGCGCGATGGCCGTCGCCATGTACGAGTCGCTCACCAGCGACCTCCTCTCGAAGGCCGAGCTCGACGCCGCGGTGAAGGTCACCGACTGGAAGGGCCTCGACGCGCTCCTTGCCGCGCGCAAGCCGGTGCTCATCGCCTCGGCCCACCTCGGGAGCTGGGAACTCTTCGCCGAGATCATGGCCCGCCGCGGCTTCGTCTTCTCCGCCGTGGTGCGCCCGCTGAGCGGCGCGTTCAACGAGTGGCTCCTCGAGAGCCGCACCCGCGCCGGAGTCGAGCTCATCTTCCAGCGCGGCGCCCTGCGCGGAATGCTGCGCGCGCTCCAGCAGGGCAGGGCGGTGGTGCAGCTCATCGACCAGGCGCTCCCTGCCCGCGAAGCGGTGTGGCCCGTCTTCTTCGGCCGGCCGGCGTCGACCACCCCCGCGCTCTCGATGGCCGCCGTGCGCTCGGGTGCGCCGGTCTACGTGGTGGTCGCCGTGCGCCACGGTGACGCGCTCGAGATGTCGGTCGAGGGCCCGGTCCCCGTGCCTTCACGTCCCACGCGCCGCGAGGCCGTCGCCGCCCACGTGCAGGCGCTGACCTCGTTGATCGAGACCCACGTGCGCCGCGCGCCCGGCCAGTGGCTGTGGCTGCACCGCCGGTGGAAGGGCCAGCCGCCCGCGGCTCGCTGACTCGTCTTAGATCGACAGCCGCAGCAGCACGCCGGCCTGCACCAGCGGCGGGTACAGCAGCGGCTTGAGCGAGGAGCGCACGGTGTCGCCCGACCCGGGCGAACCGATCTCCGAGAAGTTCGCGATGTCGTTGATGGTCTGCGCGTTCAGCTTGAAGCGCAGCTGCCCGCCCGTCTGCCCGTAGAACACCGAGCCGAACGCCTGCACCGAGAGGAAGTTGAGCACGCGGAAGATGACGTCGAGGCGCGTGAGCGCCGACGGGTCGCTCAAGATGATCACGTTGCTCAACGACACCGTGATCCAGTCGAAGCCGGGAATGCCCGGAGAGGCGAGCGTGATGCCGAGGTTGTGCTTGGCCTGGTACAGCGACACGTTCTGAATCGGGTCGAGCGTCACGCCGAGCAGCCCCGGCGCGAACGTCTTCACCTGGAACCCGAGCGGCGAGTCGTAGCCCACCGGGTTGTAGAAGTACTCGACGCCCGCGATCATGAAGTTCTTGTCGGTGTAGTTGAACTGGAAGGTCGCCCCGCCCGACACCTGCACCACCACGCCCTCGGGGTTCTTCGCGGTGATCTGCGGCAGCCGGCTGATGAAGTTGTCGGCGTTCAGATCGCTCGGGTACTCGAAGACCGTGAAGTCCTTGCCGTCGCGAAACGCGGCCTCGGCGAACACGTCGAACGGCCCGATCGCCGAGCTCACGTCGACCGCGTAGCGACCGCGCCGGCCTTCCTGCCACACCGCGCCCACGCCGATCTCCGCCGGCCCCAGCACGAACTCGCCGCGCAGCCCGCCGCCGAGCTGCTCGAGCTTGATGCCCGACGACGTCACCGACACCGCGTCGAGCAGGCCGTAGGCGTAGAAGTTCCAGCCCAGCGACTCCACCGGCACGTGCACCTTCACCATGTTCACGCCGAGGCGCGCGTCGAACGGGTTCAGCGCGTCGCGCGGGCGCGAGTTGAGGAAGTCGGTCGGGTACCAGATGCGCGAGACGCCCCAGCGCACCTTCTGCCGGCCGATGGTGAGGTACACCTTGCGCGCGATGTCGAAGCGCAGCCACAGCTGATCGAGGAACACCGACGGGTTCGCCCGCGTCGCGCCCGTCACGCCCACCAGCGTCGGGCCCGTCGAGGCCGTCGTCGCGCTGCCGTCGCCCAGCGGGTACGTCGGGTCGAACTGCAGGCGCCCATCGGCGAACGCGCGCAGCCGATCGTTGGGCCGTGCGTCGAGGTACACGTCGAGAATCATCGGCGCCGAGAACGCGCCCTCGATGAAGGGCCGCGTCTCCTGGAAGTAGCCCTGGCCGAACATCAGCAGGTTGCCGCCGATCTTCAGCGGGTCGCTCACCGCCTCCGCCGTGTCGAACTTCGAGGTCGACGGGCCCGCGCTCAGCTGCGCCGAATCGCGATCGGTCCCCCCGTCCGCCGCGGCCGGGGTCGCGGTAGTGACCGTCGAGGTCGAGTCACCGAACATCGCCGACTCGTCGCGGCTGGCGCCGGTGCCCGCGTCTGCGGTCGGCGCGTCACCGAAGAGATCGCTCTCCGACGGGCGCACCTGGCCCCACGCCGCGCACGCGACCAGGCCCCACGCCATCACCAGCTTCATCGCCTTCATCGGTCCCCTCGCGCGCGACGGCAGCAGAAGCTCAGCGGCTCTTCGACTCGAGCCACGCCTTGGTGAACATGTTCTGGTCGAGGTTCGACAGGTCCACCGACTTGATCAGCACCAGCGTCGAGTTCGACTTCTCGACCTCGTCGAAGAAGCGCATCTCACCCGGGAACCACACGTCGGCCTTCTTCGAGTCCGAGTAGAGCTTCTGCCACTTCGGGTAATACGCAGTGCGCATCAGGCGGCCCGACAGCGCGAACTCCTGCCGCTTGAGGACGTTGTGGTTCTCCTTGTCGAGCCACAGCTTCACCACCGGGTACGCCACGTCGACGCCCGGCTTCACCGTCAGCTCAAGGCACCACGTCTCGAAGCGGCCCAGCTTCTCCTCGCCGATGAACTTCGCGTCGAACTCGTCGGCCAGGCGCGACTCGTCGAAGTCGCTGCGCCGCGAATTGGTGCCGCCGATGCGCTCACGCTCCGTCGCCCGCTCCCACTTGCCGGTGCTCGGGTCGTAGCTCCACAGGTTCTTGTCGAGCCGCAGGTAGCCCTTGCCCTCTTCGCTCTTGGGCTTGGCGAACAGCAGCATCAGCTTGTCGTCGGAATCGCGGCGGAACACGAACATCTCGCGCACCACGTCCGCCTTGTCCTTCTCCTTCTGCTCCAGGTACGCCAGCGCCTTGTAGTCGCCGCCGTTGCGCTGCCGATCGTCCTGCTCGACCAGCAGCTTGTGCATGTCGTCGGCCGTCAGCGTCGCGGCGGGCTTGGAGTCCGTCGGCTTGGCGTCGGCGGGCTTCGTGTCGTCGGCCCACGCGGCGCCCGCGAGCGAGAGGGTCAACAGCGTCACTGCCAGGTTGGTCTTCATAGGTTCACCCCACGTGAGACATCGCCGTGATCGGCTTGAGCCGCGCGGCGAGGAAGCTGGGAATCAACGAGATCAGCGCGATCGACGACGTGATGAACACCAGCGCGAACGCCACCCACCCCGGCGTCGGCGTGATGATCAGGTGGTCCGAGAAGAAGACGAACTGCCAACTCGGCGGCAACGCGATGCCCACCCGGCTCGCGACGAGCGCCCCGAGCACGCCGGCCACCACGCCGGTCGCCGTGCCGAGCACGCCCAGCAGCGTCCCTTCCGCGAGGAACATCGAGAGCACCGAGGTGCGCTGCATGCCGACCGCGCGCAGCGTGCCGATCTCCCGCGTGCGCTCGCGAATGCTGATCCACATCACGTTCATGATGCCCACGCCGATGATCGCCACCAGCGCGAAGATCACGATCGTCGCCAGCACGGTGAGCGCGGTCACGATCCACTGCACGAAGTTCGTCTCGTCTTCCCAGTTCGTCACGTCGAGCCGCTGCCCGGTCCAGTTCTCGCGGTTCACCGAGTCGAACTTCATGAAGAAGGGACGCGGGTCGGGCTCGAGAAGTTCATAGCCCGCGGCGCCCAGCACCTTGCGCAGCTTCTCCTGCACCGGCTTCACCTGCTCGATGTCCTTCAGGTACACCTGCAGCGCGCCGGTCGTCTCGTCGTTGAGCTGGTACAGCTGCCGCAGCCCCTGGCCGTTCATGAAGGTGTTCCACGACGACAACATGCCGATGTCGGCCGCGATCGCGACCACCGTCACGTCGAGCGTGTTGTTCGTGCCGCGGAAGGTCGGCGCGACGATGGTCACCATGTCGCCCACCTTCACCTGCAGCCGCTTCGCCTGCGCCTCGAAGATCAAGATCGAGTTCGGCTGGCGCAGCCCGTCGAGCGAGCCCGTCTTCACCTGCACCACCTTGCGGAAGCCCGGCTCGTGGTCGATGTCGATGCCGCCCAGGCCCACCTGCTGGTTGGCGTTGTCGCTCACCAGCTTCGCCCAGCCGCGCCCGCGCTGAACGATGTAGTCGACCTCGGGAATCTCCTTCTCCACCAGCGTGCGCACCTTGCCGTAGCCGGTGACCACCGGTGACGAAGACGACGCGGTAGCCTTGTAGAAGCCCGACACGTTCACGTGGCCCGACATCAGCGTGGTCGCCGAGACGAGCAGCGTGTTCTTGATGCCCACGTACGCGCCGGTCAGCAGCACCAGCAGCGCGGTCACGCCCGCCACCGCGGCCATCAGCAGCGAGGTGCGCAAGCGGTGCTGCAACAGGCTGCGCAGCGCGATCACCCACAGCATGCGATCGAAGAGGTTCATGGCGCGCTCACTCGTCTGACTGCATCGCCCGCAGCGGGCTGATGCGCGTGGCCATCAACGCCGGCACGAACGTCGAGGCGATGGTGACGAACAAGATGATCGCGATGGCGATCACCAGCGGCCCCGAGCTCACCTGCGGCAACAACCGCGGCCCCGAGAAGAAGAAGTACATCACGTCGTTCGGCGCGGGGATCCCCTTCAGCGCGATGCCCTTCAGCGCGCCCGCCCCGAGCAGCATGCCGGCGCCGCCGAACAGCACGCCCAGCACCACCGACTCGATCAGCACCATCGAGAGAATCAGGCCGCGCTGAGCGCCAATCGCGCGCATCGTGCCGATCATCTGCGTCCGTTGGATGGTCGCCATCATCATCGCGTTGTTGATGATGATCATCGCGATGAAGAAGATGATCGCCACCGCGACGAAGAGCAGCGCGCGGAACACGTTGATGATCTGCCCGAGCAGCCCCGACGCCTTCTGCCAGCTCACCGCCTTCACCCCGAGCCCTTCGCGGTCCGAGACCTCGGCGATCTTCTGGAGCACCTCGTCGATCTTCGACGGGTCATCGAGCATCACCGCCGCGTTCAGCACCACGCCGTCGTCCAATTCGGCCTGCGAGTAGACGCGCTTGATCAGGTCGTCCTGCCGAAGCTTGCGCCCGGTGCTGGTGATCGCCGTGTCGGGGTCGATCACGCCCGCCGTCGCCTCGGCGACCACCTGGCTGCCCTCGCCGAACAGCTCGGCCTCCGCGTTGTCGCGCGTCACCTGCTTGGCGTTCGTCTCGCGCTGGATCTCCTTGAGCTCCTCGGCCTTGTCGGCGGTGAGGTAGCCGTAGAGATCGCGGAAGCTCATCAGGTCCATCAAGCTCGTCGAGCCGGCGAGCATCGACTTCTCGAGGCCGCTGAACGCGAACGTGCCGTACACCTTCACGTTCACGTTGCGCACGTAGCCCGAGCGGGTGAACGCCTTGATCGTCAGCACGTCGCCCACCGACACCCGGTACAGGCGCACCCGCGGCGCGACGATCTCGTAGAACTGCTGGTAGCGCTTCTCGAAGTTGGCGTCGGTCGTGTCGAGCAGCTCCGCCAGCAGCTCGTCGACCGAGGTCTTCTGGCTCGGCACGGCCTGCTGCAGCGCGGTGACCAGCCCCTGCGTCGCGAGCGCGTCGAGCTGCAGCACCACCTCGCGCGTCTGCGCGCGGTTCTCGCGCACGAAGCGCTTCAACTCGTCGTCGGTCGCGATGGTGCGCCCGTTGGCGAGCGCGTCCTTCATCTTGTCGAGCCGGCGCGCGGTCTTCAGCTTCATCTGCTCTTCGTGAATCAGGTCGCTGATCAAGATGCCGCGCTGGCCCGTCGGCACGGCCTCGCCCTTGACCACCTTCATGCGATCGAACGAGCGCTGGAACTTGTCGAGGTCGGTGCCGACGTACCGCAGGAACACCAGCGTGGTGTCGGTGACGATCGGCGCGATGCGGTTCTCGAGGTACTCGAGCGTGCCCGTCGGGTCGGTCTCGAAGCCGCGCCAGAACTCATCGGTCTCCACGCGCTGCAGCGCCTCGAGGTTGTGCGGGTCCACCGCGTTCGCGCTCAGCATGTCGGCCATCGCGCGGTCGGCGTCGCCCTTGAGCACCTTGATGATCTGGCGCAGGTGCAAGACCTCGGCGACCACGCGGCGATCGATCTCCTCGGGCGGCAGGGAAGTGAGCTCTTCGCGCCCGCCGCCACCCGTGCGCACGCGCACCAGGTCGCGCAGCTTCTCGAGCGTCAGGTCGACGATGTTGCCGCTGGTGATCAGCGCGCCCGACACGCCCATCGGCACCACGGTCTTCACGCCCGGCACCTGCGAGATCGCCGCCTGGATCTTCGGGAACTCGGTGATCGCCTTGAGGTCGGCGTCGTTGCCCATCTGCCCGTAGAGCGCGAGGTCGTCCTTCGAGGCCGCGGAATAGACCTGGATGTGCCCGGCGAGGCTGCCGACCACCGAGCGCTCCATCGACTTGCTGACCGAGTCCAGCATCCCGCCCAGCAGCACGAAGACGAGCGTGCCGAACAAGATCAGCGCGCCGATCAGCAGGTTGATCGGGCTGACGACCAGGTTCCGCAGCGCGATGCGGACCAGCAGCGCGACGCGCGAGATCACGGAGCCGCCGCGGCCGCCGGCGCGTGGGGCGCTTCGAGGCCCACTGCGTGCGCCACCGCGTCCTCCGGCTTCTCACGCCCGAGGATCTTGCCGTCCGCCAGGCGGATGACCGCGTTCGCGTACCGCATCACCTTGTGGTCGTGCGTCGAGAAGATGAACGTCGTGCCCTTCTGCTGGTTGAGCGACTTCATCAGGTCGAGAATCGCCTGGCCCGTCTGCGAGTCGAGGTTTGCCGTCGGCTCGTCGGCGAGCACGATCAGCGGGTCGGTCACCAGTGCGCGCGCGATCGCCACGCGCTGCCGCTGGCCACCCGACAGCTCGTTGGGCCGGTGCTTGGTGTGCGAGGCGAGCCCGACCTGGTCGAGCAGGGCGTCGACCCGCTTCTTGCGTTCACCGCTCGTCAGCTTGTCCTGCAGGAGCAGGGGGAACTCGACGTTCTGGTACACGCTGAGCACCGACACGAGGTTGAACGACTGGAAGATGAAGCCGATGGTGTTGAGCCGCAGGTCGGTCAGCTCGCGCTCGCTCAGCTGCGCGGTGTTCCGCCCCGAGACCACCACGTCGCCGCGCGTCGCGGTGTCGACGCAGCCGATGAGGTTGAGCAGCGTCGTCTTGCCGCTGCCCGAGGGGCCGGCGATCGAGATGAACTCGCCCTTGTCGACGGTCAGTGACACGCCTCGCAGCGCCTTCACCACCGTCGCGCCGAGGCTGTATTCCTTCTCTACGTCTTGAATCGTGACGATCGCGCTCATGCGCCGCGTTGGTAGCGCACGCTCCAGCGCGCCGCATGAAGAATGTTGAAGCGTTTCCTTTCATTGATGAAGCCGACGCGATCCCCTACCGTGCGACGCCGTTCAAAGCCCTCTCGAGGACCCGACCCCATGGCCGCCAAGAAGAAGGAAGAGAAGCCGCAGCAGCAGGAAGCGCAGACCCTCCCCGGTCCCACCTACCCGGTGATCGAGAAGTACATCGAGACCGCCACGGCTGAACGCATCGCCGAGACCTTCAAGGCCCTCAAAGGCGACCTCGCTGGCCTCAAGGGTCCCAAGGCCGACCAGGGCAAGAAGGCCGGAAAGGCCGTCGAGCGCACAGAGGAGCTGTTGTCATACCTCTTGCAAGTCCGCGAGAAGCTTGAGGCTGACCGCAAGGGGAAGGGCGGAGCGCGGAAGTAAGGGTTGATCCGGTAGGCTTCACGCAACTCGCCTTCTCAGTCGGCGATAACTCCAGCACAGGTTGCCTCGACGGGTTGTCGGGGGTCAGTCACCTGACAAGTTCTCGCAGTTCTCTTCAGGAGGAACACATGAGCGGAATCAACGGAATCAACGGTGGTGGCATGCCGAACCGCATCTCGATGAACGTCACCGTGCCCAAGCAGACTCAGGGCGCGACGTTCGGCGAGAAGGTGAATCAGGGTCTCCACGCGGCCGGTAACCTCGTCTCGCAGGGCGCGTCGCTGATCGGCGGCTCGCTCCCCGGCGCCAACGTTCTCTCGGCGGCGGTCTCGTCGGTCAGCACCCTCGCTGGTGGTTCGGGCTCGGGCGCGGCGGCGGCCTCGTACGCGGCGACCGGCGTCGTCGGCTTCACGGGCGGCGGCTCGGGCTCGACGGTCGGCGGCAACAGCGTGAGCATCGGTGCCGGTCAGGCTGGCGGCCCGAACCTGCTCGCGGGCGCCGGCACCAACGGCGTCGGCCAGTACAACAGCGACATCGCCCAGATGTCGGCGCAGAACGCCCAGATGATGCAGGTGCAGATGGCGATGCAGCGTGAGAACACGATGTTCACGTCGATCTCGAACGTGCTGAAGACCAAGCACGACACGGCGAAGAACGCGATCGGCAACATCCGCTAAATGAGCTGAAGTCAGCTCGAGCGGAACGGGAGGGCGGCCCTGGTGGCCGCCCTTCTTGCTTTCTGGCGCTCGAACGGCGTTGCTATGGTTCGCCGCACACCCCAGCAAGGAAGAACCCCTCATGGCCGAAGCGAAGTCGGAGATCTCGGGCAGCCTCGTTCCGATGTCGAAGGAGCAGGCGATGCTGATGCTCGAGGCGGGCTACCTGTGGATGGATCTGCAGAAGTTCGACAACGCGCGCGAGCTCTTCGCGGGCGCCGCGATCCTCATGCCCAAGAGTGAAGTGCCTCAGCTCGCGCTCGGCACGCTCGAGTTCAACCAGGGCCACTTCGACAAGGCCCTCCCGGTCTTCCGCCGCGCGCAGCAGCTGGCGCCCAAGTCGTCGCTCCCGCGCGCCCACGTCGGCGAGACCCTGCTCTTCATGGGCAAGGTCAACGAGGCGATGAAGGAACTCAAGTCGGCCCTCGATCTCGAGCCCGACAGCGACGGCGCGAAGTTCGCCGAGGCGCTGATCGCCGCGAAGGAAACGGGCGCGCTGCCGCCTCCGAAGCAGGCCAAGAAGTAACGAAAGGTCACCATGTCGGTTCGTGGAGTCGGTCGAGGTGGAAAGGCTGGCGGCGCTCGCGGTGCTTCGGGCGCTGGCGGTGCCGCCAAGGCTTCCGGGCCGTCTGGCGCGTTCGGTGCGAAGGTCGACAAGGCCGAGTCGCTCGTCGGTCCGTCGGGCGCCGTCGGCTCGAGCAACGTCGGCCAGGTCGGGCCGACCGACCCCGTCACCGCGCAGGCGCTCGACCTCGTCCGGCAGCTCCGCACCGGTCAGCTCAAGAGCCGCGAAGAAGCCACCAAGAAGCTGGTCGCCGACATCCTCCGCGAGAAGGTTCGCACGCAGTCGAAGAAGCTCACCGACAAGGTCTTCGAGCAGCTCAAGGAAGACCCGCGCCTCGCCCAGACGCTCGATCGTCTGTGGGACCGCGCCGAGGACCAGGAGTAACCGCGCGTGGCCCTCGGGGAATCCAAACCGCAGATCCTCGAAAAGTACGGGCCCTACGTGAGGTCCCTCGCGGCACAGGTGCGCAAGCAGTTCAACTCGCAGTTCGAGATGGACGAGCTCGTCGCGTGGGGCCAGATCGGCTTGCTCGAGGCCGCCGAACGTTTCGACGCCCGCGTCGGCGCGAACTTTTTGACCTTCGCGCACTACCGCATCAAGGGCGCCATCTACGACGGTCTGCGCAAGATGGGTGTGCTCAAGGGCGGCGCCGCCGCGTCCGAGCGCGCCAACGCGTACATGACCAACCTCTCTGATCGCGCCGGTGGTGGCGGGTCGGTCGAGGACGACGTTCGCGAAATCAGCAACGCGGTGACCGGCCTGGCGATGGTCTTCGCCACCAGTCTCGAAGGCACCGAGGGGCTCCAGGTCAGTGACGAACAGCTCCCAGCTGATGAAAAAATCCAGCTGGAACAGATGCGTCGCCGCGTCCGCGCCGCGATCGAGAAGCTCCCAGAAAAAGAGCGAAAGCTTCTGCAGGGTTACTACTTCCAGAACAAGACGCTCGAAGAGGCTGGGGCTGAGATCGGGCAGTCGAAGAGCTGGGCCAGCCGCCTGCATGCCCGAGCAGTGGAGACCTTGAAGCAACTCCTCGAAGAAGAGGACGATAACGAAGAATCAGCAGACCATCGGAGGAATGACCATGGCCGGACCCCTGGCAGGAATCTCGGCAGCACAGATCGCGCAGCAGAAGCTCCCCGAGGCCGCACAGCAGGCTAACAAGGTCGGGCCGAGCAAGTTCGACGCGAGCATGAAGGCGCAGGGCCCCGATGCCGCCAAGCAGGCGGGTCAGGTCCAGCACGTTCAGCAGGCCCAGCAGATCCAGAAGATGGACGCGGCCAAGCAGGTCGACCAGGTCGGCAAGGCCGACAAGGCGAACCTCAACAAGCTCAACAACAACGTCACCGGCAAGGGCATGGACCCGGTCAGCCAGAAGGCTGAAGTCGGCAAGTCCTCGTCGATGGTGATGTCGATGATGGCCAACCTCGAGAAGGGCGGCGCGAACATCGACAAGCTGCTCAACGGCAGCATGAGCGCCAAGCCCATGTCGAACCAGGAACTCCTGCAGATGCAGGCGGGCATGTACAAGTACACGCAGGAACTCGACCTCTGCTCGAAGGTCGTCGAGAAGGCCACCAGCGGCCTGAAGGACACGCTGAAGACCCAGGTCTGAAGTCTTCGCCAGCCTGGCTCACCGATGGGGCGGCCTCCTTTGGAGGTCGCCCTTTTCGTTTTCAAACGGGTAAGGTCTGGCGCTCCATGAGCCGCTTCGTTCGCCTTGGTGCGTTCGCCGTCTTTGCCGCGTTCGCTTCTGCCTGTTCGGTCAACCTTCAGCACGACCTCACTGAGGACGACGCGAACGACATCTACGTCCTTCTGCAGAAGAAGAGCATCGACGCCAACAAGGTGAAGGAAGGCGAAGGCAAAGACGCGCGGTTCGTCATCTCGGTGCCGAAGGCTGACGTCGCGACCGCCGCCCAGCTGCTGCGCGAACACTCGCTGCCGCGCCCGCGGTCCGACGGGTTGGCGATCTTCAAGATGACGAAGGGCATGATCCCCACTCAGACCGAAGAGCGCGCGATGTTCATCGAGGCGCTCGGCGGCGAGGTCTCCAACGCGCTCAACCGCATTCCCGGCGTGCTCGAGTCGAAGACCATCGTGATGATGCCCGAGGTCAACGACCTCACGCAGCCCGACAAGAAGCCGCTGCCGACCGCCTCGGTGCTCGTGAAGTACATGGCCGTCGATGGCAAGCCGCCCGTCGGCGTCGAAGACGTCTCGGCGTTCGTCGCCAACGCGGTGCCCGAGCTGAAGAAGGAAAACGTGAAGGTGATCATGACCGAGGCGAAGTTCGTCACCGAGGTCAGCGAAGAGCCGCGCCTGCAGCGCTTCATGGGCGTGAACGTCGACAAGGCGTCGGCGGGCACGTTCAAGGCCATCATCGGCGTGTTCGCGCTCCTCTTCATCGCCATGGCGGGCATCACGGCCTTCATGGTGGTGCGCAAGCCGAGCGCCCCGAAGCCGCCGCCGCGCGCCAAGACGCCACCAGAAGGGTGAAGTCGGCCCGTCACCACGTGGGGTGAGCTGTGGAGCAGTACTTCACGTCGCTCTCGAAGCGACAGACCATGCTCCTGCTGACGTCGCTCGCCTTCGGTGGGTCCGAAGCGGTCGCGGCGTTCGATCACCTCGACGCCAACGAAGAAGAGCTGCTCAAGCACCGCGCGCAGGGCCTGCTCCAGATTCCCCGCGACAAGCGCATTCCCCTGCTCGTGCAGGAGATCAAGCGCCTCGTCACCCAGCGCCGCCGCCAGCTCGCGAGCGCCGAGCCACGGCGCCTCGCGACGCTCCTCAAGCGCGAGCGCTCGACGGTCGTCGAGGTGGTGCTCAACGCGCTCCCCGCCGACCTCGCCGCCGCCGTTCGCAGCGAGATGGGCAACCCTCCGCCCGTGAAGCTGCTGCGCGACGTGCGGCCCGAGGTGCTGTCGATCGTGCGGTGGAAGCTCGAAGACGCGCTGCGCTCCAACGCGCCGCAGGTCGGCAGCTTCCGGTTCACCGACCTGATGACGATGCAGCAGCGCGAGATCCTCGCGGTCGCCGACCGCATGGGGGCACGCGTGCTGGCCACCGCCGTCGCGGGCTTGAGCGACGAAGAGCGCGCCGCGTTCCTCGGCAAGCTGCCGCCCGATCAGCGCACCCTCGCGATGCGCGCCGCCGAGGCAGGCGTCGCACGGCGGCTGACCGAAAAAGACGCGCGCCTCGTGCTCGAGATGCACGGCGCGCTCGAGAACCCTTCGCTCGGCATGCGGAGCGCTGGCGTGCAGCGCATCGTGCGCGCCGCGTATGCGCAGGGTGGCGAGTTCGCCCAGGCGTTCGCCGCCCGGCACCAGGGCGACCTCGGCAAGGTCGTCGCGCGGTGGATGCGCGAAGAGAAGGGCAAGCCCGTGAAGGGCGACGGCGGTCGGCTCGACATCGTCGAGCAGCTCGAGCGGTTGGCGCAGAAGGGCATCGTCGATCGCCCCATGCGGCTGCCGCCTCCTGCCAAGCCGCCCGCACCGCCGCCTCGCCTCGCACCGCCCACGGCGAAGCCCGCGCCGGCGTCGAGCTCGTCACCTTCGAACCCGCAGTCGCGCGTGCTGGTCGCGCCGCCCGCGCGTCGGCCGACCGGCAACGTGCCGACCGGGCCCTCGGCGCCACGGCCGCCGCCCGGTGGCAGTGGTGGTGCCGGCGCGAATACGCGAGACCCGGTCGCCGCGCGTGCTGCCCGTCGGGCCGGCGCGGCATCGGGCATGGTGCCCAGCCACCAGCCGCCGCAGCGTCAGACCGAGTCTGGCGCACGCCAGCGTGTGCTGCGCGACGGCAAGCCGCTCGACACCGTGCCGCCCAAGCGCTCGTCGACCTCCCCGGTGCAGGAAATCCCCCGCCGAAAAGACCCGGCGCAACGCTCCGGGTCGACCACCAACCCCAATCGTTCGCCGGTGCTCAAGGGCAAGGGCCCCTCAGGCCGGTGAGGGTGGCTTCCCCGGTGGTCGACACCCGCAGGGGCTCGACTAGACTGTGCCCCCATGGACGACGGAGAACGCCGGCCGGCAACGGGCAACCCGTCGCGCGCGCTCGGCAAGGTCATCAAGTCTGACGGCAGCGAAGGGCCTTCGCTCAGCGAGAAGCCCATCCTCCCGCCGCCGCGCCGCGCTGGCGTGGTGAACGCCGAAGAGTACGAGGCGAAGACCGCGGGCAAGCAGATCATCGCGGAAGCCCAGGCGCGCGCCGAGGAGATCAAGGCGGAGGCGCTCCGCTACAAGGAAGAGGTCTTCGCGAAGGCGCGTGACGAGGCGAAGGCCGACGTGCAGGCGCGGTCGGCCGAGGAACTCGCGCGCGCGAAGGTCCAGGCCGGCCAGATCCTCGCTGACTCCGAGAAGGACGTGCTCGAGCTGGCGCTGAAGATCGCCGCGAAGATCATCGGCCGCGACATCGAGCGCGACCCGGCGATCGTGATGGAGATCATCGCCAGCTGCACCGAGGCCGCCCGCAGCTCGAAGGCGATGGTCATCAAGGTGAACCCCGAAGACGGCAAGGTGCTCCGCGCGAAGAACCCGCGCTTCATGGAGCTCGTCGGGCGTTCGGTCGACATCTCGATTCGCGACGACGCCGAGGTCGAGCGTGGTGGCTGCGTGATTCGCACCGAGTACGGCACCATCGACGGTCAGATCCGCACGCAGATCGACATGCTGCGCAACGTGCTCACGCCGACCGAGGCGAAGAAGGAAGTGAAGTAGTGGCGATCGACCTGCGGCGCTATTCCGACCTGATCAAGGAAACGCAGACCGTTCGCGTTCGCGGTCGCGTCACCGAGCTGACGGGTCTCGTCATCAAGGCCGCGGTGCCCAACGTGCGCGTCGGCGAGGTGTGCCTCATTCGCCGCGGCCGCGAAGAGGTGCGCAGCGAGGTCGTCGGCTTCCAGGGCGACATCGTGATGCTCATGCCGCTCGGTGAGCTCGCCGGCATCGGCCCCGACTCCGAGGTGATTCCCACCGGGCGCCCGCTCACCATCTGGGCCGGCGACGCACTCCTCGGGCGCGTGCTCAACGGCATCGGCGAGCCGATCGACGGCAAGCCGCTGCCCACCGAGATGATGACGCCGTGGGCGGTGGATCGTGACTGCCCCGACCCGTTCAAGCGCCAGCGCATCACGCGCCCGCTGTCTCTCGGCGTGCGCTGCATCGACGGGCTGCTCACCGTCGGCGAGGGCCAGCGCATCGGCCTCTTCGCAGGTTCCGGTGTCGGTAAGTCGACGCTGATGGGCCAGATCGCGCGGCAGACCGCCGCCGAGCTGTCGGTCATCGCGCTGATCGGCGAGCGTGGTCGCGAGGTGCTCGAGTTCATCGAAGACGCGCTCGGCCACGAGGGCATGAAGCGCTCGGTGGTGATCTGCGCGACGTCTGACCAGCCGTCGCTGGTGCGCCTGCGCGCCGGCTACGTGTCGACCGCCATCGCCGAGTACTTCCGCGAGCGCGGCGGCAACGTGCTCTTCATGCTCGACACCGTGACGCGTCTCGCGCGTGCCCAGCGTGAGATCGGGCTGGCGATCGGTGAGCCTCCGGCCCGCCAGGGCTACCCGCCGTCGGTGTTCTCGATGTTGCCGCGCATGCTCGAGCGCACCGGCAACTCCGAGAAGGGTAAGTGCACCGCCATCTACACGTGCCTCGTCGCCGGCGGCGACATGGAAGAGCCGATCGCCGACGAAGTGCGCGGTATTCTCGACGGTCACTTCATCTTGAACCGCGCGCTCGGTGAGCGAAACCAGTGGCCCGCGATGGACGTGCTGGCCTCGCTCTCCCGCGTGATGAGCCAGATCGTCTCGAAGGAACACAAGAAGGCGGCCGGCAAGCTGCGCGAGACGCTGTCGACCTACGAGAAGCAGCGCGACCTGATTCTCCTCGGCGCGTACCAGTACGGCACCGACCCGCGCACCGACTACGCGATCGACAAGTACGACGCGATCATCAACTTCTTGAAGCAAGACACCTTCGAGAACTCGCCCTTCGAAGAGACCGTGCAGCGCATGGTCGACATGTTCGCCGACGCGGCGACCTGACCCGCACGGGCGGAAAAACCACCGCCTGATCGGTGTTTTCGCGGCGGGGCGGGGGTGTAAGCTCGAACAGCCATGCCCCCGTATCGACTCCAGGCGCTCCTCGACATCCGCACCAAGGCGGAAGAGGAGGCCAAGGACGCCTTCTCGGCGGCGATCAAGGCCGCGGAAAAAGAGAAGAAACAGCTGCAGACGATGACCGAGCAGCTCCAGCGCATGAAGGTCGAGCGCAAGGCCAAGGTGCAGGCCTTCCTCGAAGAAATGACCAAGAAGGGCGGCGGGATCAACGGCTTCCAGCAAATGGGGCGCTTCGAGCAGCGGCTGAAGGACGAAGAGGCCCAGTTCGCGCTCGAGGTCGAGCGTCAGAAGGAAGTCGTGGTGCAGGCCGAGAAGCTGGTCGAGCAGCGCCGATCGGAAATGGCCGAGGCCGCGAAGGAAAAGAAGGCCATCGAGAAGAACAAGGAAGCCTTCTTGAAGCAGGTGCGCGCTGAGCGCATGGCCAAGGAAGAGATGAACCAGGAGGAGATCGGCAACGTCCTCCACCTTCAGCGCACGCGACTGGAGAAGAAGCAATGAGCCGAGTCGAAGACGATCGCGATGCCGCGCGGATGGCCGCGAAGCTGGCCGAAGCCCGCCGCACCGAAGAGGCCCAGAAGAACAAGAAGGCCGCCGAGAACAACGCGTTCTCGAAGCTGATGCAGGGGCAGAAGAAGGACGCCCAGGTGCACCAGGAACAGAACCTCGCGCGCAGCGCCATCGCGCACCTCCTCGAGTCGGCCGAGGCCGGCCACGCAGACGAGGCCAAGCACGCGCAGCAGGGCGCGCAGGAAAGCGCCTTCAAGTCGAAGCTCGGCACCGCCCGGCAGGAAACGCAGGTGAAGCAGAACACCAAGGCCGAAGGCGAGGCCGTGCAGAGCGCGCGCGGCGAAGGCGAGCAGGCCACGCAGCAGACCGCCAACAGCCGCCAGGCCGACAACTCAGCGTCGACGCGTGGTGCGCAGAGCCGCGGCGCTGACGCCAAGGTCGGCCGCGAGCGCCTCGACGATCGCAAGGAAGCCGGCGAGTCGAGCAACAGCAGCGCGACCAGCCAGACCGGCGCAGCGGGCGCGCGCGGCGAGAAGGGCGACATCAAGGCCGACGCCGACAAGGGCGGCCAGCAGCAGGGCGGCGGCAAGGACGACAAGGGCGGCGGCGCCGCGGCCGCGAACCCCGGCTTCCGCTTCAACCCCGCGCTCATGGCGCCGGTGCCGGTCAGCAAGACCAAGGAAGCCAGCGGCTCCGAACGCCTGCGCAAGGTGGCCAACGAGGTCGCGCAGAAGATCGTCGACAAGGTGCGCATCGGCACCAACGCCGCGGGGAAGACCGAGTTCCAGATCGACCTGAAGGGCGACGTGCTCTCGGGCCTCTCGGTCAAGGTCTCCGCGCACAACGGCAAGATCAAGGCGGTCTTCCAGGGGTCCGACAAGGACGTGCTCAAGATGATCGAGGAGCAGGGTGAAGCGCTGAAGGCCGCGCTCGGCGCCCGTGGCTTGTCACTCGAAGACTTCAAGATCGAGGCGCGCGGGTGAGCTCCGGGAAGCCCGAACACACGATGATCATCAAGCAGCCCGCGGCCGCCCGCACCGGGTCGGGCACGACGGGTGCGTCGACGCGCAACCCGGCGCAGCCGCCGCGGCCCGCGGCCCGGCCGTGGCGCCCGTTCGTGTTCAACAACCTCGAGCGCGTGAGCAAACGCCACGCGATCCTCGTGAAGAACCTCGAGTGGATCCTGCCGAACGTTCGTTCGACCGGCGAGGTGTCCAGCGTGGTGCGCAAGCGCCTGCAGGAGATGCTCGAGGAACAGGTCACGATGCAGGCCGAGTACGTGCACGTGGTGCCGATGTCGCAGCTCCAGCACTACGTCGGCGAGCCGACCTTCCTCGCGGTGCTGACGCCGCAGCCGAACAAGACGCGCGGCCTGCTCGAGGTCGAGCTCGGCCTGGCCCACCACGCCATCGACATGCTGCTGGGCGGCACGGGCGAGGCCGTGGCGTTGCGCCCGCTGACCGACATCGAAGAGGGCGTGATGACCTACGTCATCATCGAGACCCTCAAGGCCTTGTCGCCGACCATCGACCCCGCGCTGCCGAAGCTGCGCATCGAGGGCGTGGTGCGCGGCTTCAACGAGATCCAGGGGCTGATCCCCGAGAACGAGAACCTCGCGGTGGTGCAGCTCAAGGCCGTGTTCGGTGGGCACTCCGGCTACGTGCGGCTCGTCATTCCCGAAGACGTGCTCTCGACCGCCAACCCGCCGACCGACGCCGCCGTGCGCCGCGCGCGCCGGAGCGCCGACGCCGCCGCGCACGCCTCTCGCCTCAGCAACGTGAAGACCTGGGTGCGCGCGGAGATCGGCAACGTCGAGATCTCGGCGGCCGATCTCTCGCAGCTGCGCGAGCGCGACGTGGTGCTGGTCGATTCGCTCACCGCCCGGCCCGACCAGGGGCAGGGTGGCACCGCCCGGCTGCGCGTCGGGTACGGCCGCGCCGGCCACCTCGACGCGGAGATCGTCGTTCAAGACGGGCGCTACCAGGCGAAGGTCACGGCGTTCCACATCGGGCCCCCGCCGCCTCCGGGCGCGCCGCCCGAGGTCGAGCCGCCGCCCGAGGGCGAGGCCGGCGAGGCCGCGGCGCCCGCTGAAGACGAAGACGAGTCAACCACCCCAGGCTCAGCACGAGGGAGAGACGACGTGGACGAAGGACAGAACCCCGGTGGCGCCGATCTGATGAACGACATTCCGCTCCAGATCGCGGTCGAGCTCGGCCGCGTGTCGACCACCGCGGAAGACGTCGTGGCCCTCAAGGTCGGGCACGTGTTCGATCTCAACCGCGTCGCCGGCGAGCCCCTCGACCTCTCCGTTCAGGGGAAGGTCGTCGCGCGCGGTGAGCTGGTGGAGATCGACGGCAACCTCGGCGTGCGCATCCTCTCCCTCGCGGGGTGATGGGGCGTGGTACGGTGCGCCGGTGCTTTGGGGCCGCGCCCGCTCGCTGACGTGCCTGATGCTGGTGGCCCTGGTGGCTACCGCGCTGCCCGCTCTCGCCCAGGCGCCCGCTGATCCGCCCACGGCGGCACAACCCGTCGCGCCGGCCGCACCCGGTCTCGCCCCAGCGCCCGAGCCCGAGCTCAAGGCGGCACCGCTCGCGCCGATGCCGGAGCTGGGCACCGACGGCATGCGCACCGCCGAGCCCGAGATTCCGCGCTCGGAGCCGCCGGAGTTCGACGACCTCAACCTCGGCTGGGTGCTCCTGCGCACCATGCTGGTGCTGGCGATGGTGATCACGCTGGCGTGGCTGACCCTGAGCGTCGGCCTGCGCCGCTTGCTCGGCATCAGGCCGGTGGCGGGCACCAACGTGGTGACGGTGCTCGAGCGCGTGCCGCTCGACCAGAAGCGCGCGTTGTTCGTGGTCGAGGCCGCGGGAGAAGTGCTGCTGATCGGCGGCGCCGACGCGAGCCTGAACCTCATCTCCAAGCTCGACCGCGCCGAGGTCGAGAAGATGAAGGCCGCGCGCCCGCCCTCGCAGCCGATTCAGCTCAGTCCACTCTTGCAAAAGCTGCTGGGCAGGAAAGATTCGGCCCCGCCGCCCCCCGCTTCGTCCTGAGAAGCAAAGGAAGACCACGTGACGCACGCCTCCGCCTTGAAGCGACACTCGTGGCTCCACCGGGCGCCGCTGTTGCTGCTGGCCATCGCGTTGATGCTCAACCCGCTCGCCGCGTTCGCGCAGGGCAAGAAGGGTGGCAAGTCAGCGCCGGCGGCGACCGAAGAGGTGATGGGCGGCGCGAAGATCGACGGTAGTGAGTCGTTCGCGAACCGGCCGCTGGTGCTGATGATCGCGCTCGCGGCGATGGGCCTGGCGCCCTTCGTGCTGCTGATGGTCACCAGCTTCGTGAAGATCTCGGTGGTGCTGTCGATCGTGCGCAGCGCGCTCGGCACACAGCAGATCCCACCGACCCAGGTGATCACCGGGCTGGCGACGATCCTCACCGTCTACATCATGGCGCCCGTGGGCCAGGCGATGTTCCGCGCGGCCGACGCCGACAACGTCACGCAGAGCGGCGACCTGATGAACGTGCAGTCGGTCGACAAGCTGATCAAGGCGGCCGGCCGCGCGAAGGAGCCGCTGCGCGACTTCCTGCTGAAGAAGGTCACCACCAAAGACCGCACGCTCTTCTACTCGCTGGCGCTCAAGCTGCGCCGCCCCGAAGACCGCGGGGCGATCGGCGAGCGCGACTTCCTGATCCTCGTGCCGAGCTTCGTGGTGTCGGAACTGAAGGAGGCCTTCCAGATCGGCTTCCTGCTCTTCGTCCCCTTCCTCGTGATCGACATGGTGGTCGCCAACATCTTGCTCGCGCTCGGCATGCAGATGCTGTCACCGACGACGATCTCGATGCCGTTCAAGTTATTGCTCTTCGTGCTCGTCGACGGTTGGTACCTGATCGCGAAGGGCCTGGTCGTCGGCTACCTGTGAGGCGCGCATGCACAACCTGACCTACGTGATTCAGCAGGCGCTGGTGCTGGTGCTGGTCGTGTCGGGCCCGCCGATCGTGATGGCGCTGGTGATCGGCTTCATCGTGTCGGTGTTCCAGGCCGCGACGCAGATCCAGGAACAGACGCTCTCGTTCGCCCCGAAGCTGGTGATCATCTTCGGCGTGCTCGGGCTGGCCGGCCCGTGGATCGGCGCGAACCTCCTGCGCTTCACCTTCAACATCTACGATCGGTTCCCTGCGCTGATCGGCCACTGACCCATGGGCGCGGCCGAGACACAGGCGCTCATCGAAGCGCTGAAGCAGGACCTGGGCATCCAGGTCAACTTCACGCAGCTGCTGCTGGCGTTCGCGCTGATCATGGCGCGCCTGCTGCCGGTGATCATCCTCACGCCGTTCCTCGGCGGTGAGACCGTGCCGCAGGAAGTGAAGCTCGGCCTCGGCATCATGGTCGGCATGGTGCTGTACCCGGTGCTGATCACCCAGGTGAAGGAGATCCCCGTCAACGCGCTCTACTTCATCGCGTTGATGCTCAAGGAACTCTTCATCGGGCTGACCCTGTCCTTCATCGTCGGCATGGTGTTCGACGCCGCGAACTCGGCCGGTAACCTCGTCGACACGTTGTCGGGCACCAACCAGGCGCAGCTCATGGTTCCGTCGATCGGCCAGCAGGCCTCGCTGTTCTCGAACCTGCAGGTGCAGTTCTCGATCGTGGTGTTCCTCACCCTCGGCGGCCACCACATCGTCATCGAGACGCTGGGCAACAGCCTCACCCAGATACCGATCGGCGAGTTCCCGAAGTTCGCACATGGCAACTGGGCGTTCTTCGAGACGTGTCTGCGCGTCTTCGGCGACCTGGTGCGCATCGCCCTCGCGCTCGCGTCGCCGGTGCTGCTCGCGACCTTCCTCGTCGATCTGGCGCTGGGCATGATCAACCGCGTCGCGCCCCAGGTGCAGGTCTTCTTCGTCGCGATGCAGATCAAACCGGCGGTGACGGTGTTGATCATGGTCACCGCGATTCACCTCATCCTCGACCGCGTGATCGGTGAGTACGGGGTCATGTTCCGCTGGTTGCGCCAGGCCATCTACCTGCTGAAGTGAGCTGACATGTCCGAGGGCGGCGACAAGACGGAAGAACCGTCGCAAAAGAAGCTCGACGATGCCCGCAAAGAGGGCAACGTCTGGAAGAGCAAGGACCTGTCGGGCGTGGTGGCCTTCGCCGTCGCGATGAGCGTCGTGCGGTCGACCTGGCCGACCTTCGAAGCGAAGATCAAGGAGCTGTTCTACTTCGCGATCGATCACATCGCGCACCCTGAAGACATCACGCTGGCGACTTCGCAGCTGATGATGCTCTCGCTCACCGCGCTGCTGACGCTCTGCATTCCGATCGTGTTCTCGGCGGCGCTCGCCGGCGGCATCATGGAATTCCTGCAGGTGGGCGCGCTGCTCGCACTCAACGCGGTGATGCCCAAGTTCGACAAGCTCAACCCCATCAACGGGCTGAAGAACCTCATCGGCAAGAAGCAGATCATCGAGCTGGTGAAGTCGATGCTGAAGCTCGGGGTCACCGGCTACGTGGTCTACGGCGTGGTGCGCGACTCGATGGCGCTGGTGGTGGCCACCATTCACGGCGACGCAGCGCTCACCATGACCGTGATGGGCGAGCTCGTGTACCGCGTGTGCCAGAAGGTCGTGCTGCTCTTCGTGTGCTTCGCCATCTTCGACGTCTGGTGGCAGCGCAACAGCTACATCAAGGACATGATGATGTCGAAGGACGACGTGAAGAAGGAATACAAGGAATCGGAAGGCGACCCGCACCACAAGGCCAAGCGCAAGGAGCTCGCCCACGAGCTGCTCGAGAGCGCCCAGATGGACTCGGTGAAGGGCGCCGACGTCGTCGTCACCAACCCCGATCACGTCGCCATCGCCCTCAAGTACGACCGCGAAAAAGACAACGCACCGCGGCTCATCGCCAAGGGCATCGAGGGCAAGGCCGAGAACATTCGCGCCATCGCCCGGCAGTACGACGTGGCGATGCTGCGCAACGTGCCCCTCGCCCACGCGTTGTTGCGCATCGACGTGAACGAAGAGGTGCCCGAGGAGCTCTACGACGCGGTCGCCGAGGTCATGAACTTCGTCTTCCAGCTCAAGCAGGCCCAGGACGCCCAGCGGCAGGCGGCTCGCCCGGCGGCCTGAGGTTTTCTGCTAGCGTCGGGGCGTGCCCGAAGATCCCGACATGGCCATCGCGCTCAAGTACGACCGCGAGAAGGACAACGCCCCCCGCGTCATCGCCAAGGGCATGCGGCTCAAGGCCGAGAAGATTCGCGAGATCGCCAAGCAGTACGGCGTACCGTTCATGAAGAACACCACGCTGGCCGCGGCGCTGTACCGGGTCGACGTGGGGCAGGAAGTGCCTGAAGAGCTCTACGACGCGGTGGCCGAAGTCCTCAATTTCGTGTGGCAGCTGCAACAAGCAGAAGAGGCCAGCCGAAAGAAGTAAGGTGCGCGGCCTGCACAGGGAGTGACGAGCGATGGCGAAGATCGGTGGACAACAGCCCCGCGCACCAAGCTGGCCCTGGGGCGGCCCGAACGAGGTCCAGGGCAAGCTCGTCAACAAGACCCAGCTCGAGAAGAAGAACGTTCGGAAGAAGGGCGACCCGAAGAACCCGGCGCTCGCCTCGACCGCGCTCCTCGACTTCATCGGGCCGGCGCACTCGGCCGAAGAGATTCGCCTGCCGCTGCCGCCCGGGCCCGCGGGGCACGACGCCGACGTCGAGGGCTATCTCGATCGCGGCCCGCTCAGCACCGTGGCCGAGCGCATGGAAGAGGCCAGCCAGCAGAACCTCCAGCGTGGCTTGCAGACCCTGCGCGCGGCCCCTGATCGCGTCGATCGCCTCAAGTCGCTCCTCCAGCGCGAGTCGCAGATGCTCGAGCTGATCCAGAACGTGAGCAGCGACATGGCGGAAATCGAGCGCCGTCGTCGTGAAGAGCAGCAGGCCGAAGGCTTCTGAGGGACTCGAGCGTGGCCGACGAAGCAGCAGCCCTCGCGCAGCGTCTCCAGAAGTGGGCCGACGGCAAGGCCACGCTCAAGGAAGTGCGCGGCTACACCGATGAGGAACTCTACTCCATCGCGCGCACGGGTTATTACTTCTTCTACCAGGGCAAGGTGAACGAGGCGCGCACCGTGTTTCAGGGCCTCTACGCCATCAACCCGATGGACCCGTACTTTGCGAAGGCGCTCGGCGTGGTGGAGATGGCCTCTGGCAACCCGTCAGGCGCAGTGGCCGCCTATGACGTCGCCCTCAAGATCGCGCCGCAGGACGCGGCGGCCTACCTCGGCCGGGCTGAAGTGAAGCTGCTCCAGGGCCAAAAAGCGCAGGCGATCGACGATTTGCGCCGCGCCCAGCAGTACGCCGCGCCGGAAAGCCCTGAAAATCAGAAGGTTTCTGCGATGCTCCAGGCCCTTTCAAGAAAATGAGAAATTCCCAGGAAACTGGGGAGACGGAGATTCGATAATCTCCACAGTAGCGCCGGGGAAATGGTTCCCCGGAAACACGAACGAAAGCGAGACACACAATGGGTATGATCAGCTTGGGCAACATCTTCAAGGGCATCACCAACATTGCGAAGACGGTTGCTCCGTCGATCATCAAGGCTGTCGCTCCTGCGGCCTCTGGCCTCCTGAAGGGCGTCGTCGGCGACCTGTTCACCAAGGGCGGCGGCTTCCTCAAGGGTCTCGCCTCGGCTCTTCCTGGTCCCCTCGGCTCGCTCGCCAACAAGCTCCTGGGCGCGGCTCTCCCCAAGCTGCAGGGTCTCGCTGAGAAGGGCATCGACAGCCTGATCGGCAAGCTCGCTGACTCGATCACCAAGCGCTTCGGCCTCCCGGGCGTTGGCGACATCAACCTCCCCGGCATGCCGACCCGCCTCCCGGACATCATCGCGAACCAGCCGGGCGGCCAGACGGGCTCGAACGTTGGCGCGGCGACCGGCGGCGGCTCGACCGGTGGCACCACGGGCACCGGTGGCTCGGCCCCCTCGACGAACGCGACGCAGCCTGCCGGCCCGTCGGGCTCGGGCGCGATGGACAAGGCTCCGAACCCTGAGAACTACGACATGGAGTCCATCAAGGGCCAGGCGCAGTTCAACCGCGACATGACGAAGTTCCAGCAGGCCCTGCAGAACATGCAGATGTTCTGGCAGCAGATGAGCAACATGATCAAGGCGCAGGGCGACACGCAGCGCTCGCTCGTCGGCAACCTCCGCTAAGCGGAAACGGCTTTCGAAGTTCGACTGGCTGCGGCTTCATCGCCGCAGCCAGTTTTTTTTGTTTTTGGGGGGCCGCGAGTGTGGTCGAGTTTCGCCCGGCTTCGCGTTTCGCGTTTCGATCACCCAAGGAGACACCGTGAGCGACAAGAAGGCAGAAGAGAAGGTGAGTGGCGTGGAGGTGGCTGGTGAGGTGACGCCCGGCTGGCAGAAGCTCCTCTACAACCCCGATCGCAAGGCGAAGGTCGAAGCGGGTGAGATGACCCTGCGCGACTACCACGGCATCAGCGGCCCCGAGATGCTGCAGATGGCGCTGATCGGCTTCCGCATGTACGAGCAGGGCAAGTACTCGGAAGCGAAGACCATCTTCTCGGGCCTCATTCAGCTCGAGCCGACCGAGGCCTACTACTACACCGCCCTCGGCGCGGTGTTCCTGGCCGAAGAAGAGCTCGAGCAGGCCGGCACGTACTTCAACATCGCGATCAAGCTGAACCCGAAGGAAGTCGCGCCGTACGTGAACCGCGGCGAGGTGAACCTTCGCAGCGGCAAGATTCTCGAGGCCGCGCAGGACTTCGCGAAGGCCGTCGAGCTCGACCCGAAGTACGAAGATCCGCTCACCCAGCGTGCTCGCGTGCTCGCGGCCGCCGCGCTCGAGATGATCGAGAACGTCGAGAAGGGTGAGGCCGGCAAGGACGCGAAGAAGAAGTAAGGCAGCGACATGTCGCGAGCGCCCGCTCGAGCCGTCGAGATCGTCTACTACCCGAAGAAGGCGCGAGGGCCGGTGCCTCGCGTCACGGCGCGGCGCCAGACGGTGGAGACGGCGATCACCGAGGTCACTCACGAGGAGCAACCAGCTCCCGGGGTGGCCTCGAAGCAGTCGAAGCGGGCGCGCCGCACGCTCACCGATGAAACCGAAGATCCGTCGGTGCGCGCGTTCGCCGATCTGGTGCGTCTGGGCCACGAGGCGTTCGAAGCAGGCCGCGCCGACGATGCACGCACGCTGTTCGAGTCGGTGATCGCGCTCGGTCACTCCGACCCGTTCGCGTTCACCATGCTCGGCACGATCGAGCTCGGCGCAGGCCGGCACGACCAGGCGCTGGGGGCCTTCGAGTCGGCGCTGGCGATCGACCCCGACGACCTCGTGGCCCTGGTCTACCGGGGCGAGATTCGGCTCGCTCGTCGCAAGACGAGCGCCGCGATCGAAGACCTCGAGCGCGCGGTGAAGCTGGGGCGTTCGCAGGACCCGTTCGTTGGGCGGGCTCGCAAGCTCTTGGCCATGGCCAAGCCGCCGCGCACGGCCTAACCTGCGCAGCCGATGGCCGTCACCGTCGGCAAGAACTTCATCAACAAGTATTCCGACATCGTCCTCGCCCTCGTGGTGATGGCGATCATCGGCATGCTGATCGTCCCGCTGCCGACGCTGCTGCTGGACATCCTCCTCACCGTCAACATCAGCCTCTCGGTGATCATCCTCCTGATCTCGCTCTACATTCCGGGCGCGCTTCAGATCTCGATCTTCCCGACGCTGCTGCTGATCACCACGATGTACCGGTTGGCGCTGACGGTCTCGACGACACGACTCATTCTGTCGACCGGCGACGCCGGCGAGGTCGTGTACGCGTTCGGTAACTTCGTCGCGCGCGGCAACTTCGTGGTCGGTGGCATCGTGTTCGTGATCCTCGTGATCGTGAACTTCATCGTGATCGCCAAGGGCTCCGAGCGTGTCGCCGAAGTGGCCGCGCGTTTCACCCTCGATGCCATGCCCGGCAAGCAGATGTCGATCGACGCCGACCTCCGCGCCGGTTCGATCGAGATGGAAGAGGGCAAGCGCAAGCGCCGCGATCTCGAGCGTGAGAGCCAGCTCTTCGGCGCGATGGACGGCGCCATGAAGTTCGTCAAAGGCGACGCCATCGCCGGCATCATCATCACGGTGGTGAACATCGTCGGCGGCCTCGCCATCGGCGTGGTGCAGAAGGGCATGACGGCCGGCGACGCCGCGAAGAAGTACGCGCTGCTGACCATCGGTGACGGCCTGGTCGGCATGATCCCCGCGATCCTCATCTCCACGGCCGCCGGCATCATCGTGACGCGCGTCGGTGGCGAAGAAGAAGGGGCCCACCTCGGCAAGGACGTCACCAGCCAGCTGATCGCCTACCCGCGCGCCATCGCCATCGCCGGCGCCATGCTCGTCGTGCTCGGCCTGGTGCCGGGTCTGCCGAAGGTGCCCTTCTTGCTGCTCGGGTCACTCGCCGGTTTCGGCGCGTACACGATGCTCAAGCAGCAGAAGAAGATCGACGCCGGCGAGGTCACCGAAGACGGAGAGCAGCCGGCCGACGGCAAGGAAGAGGTCAAGGCGACCGAGCCCGCGCCGAAGGAGCCGATCAATCCCGACTCCGAGCTCTTCATTCCGGTCGTCACGCCCATCGTGCTCGAGGTGTCCGACGCGTTGGTGCCCTACGTCGACTCGCGGCAGGACGGCGGCAAGTTCCTCTTCGAGCTGGTGCCGTTCATGCGCGACGGTCTGTTCGTCGAGCTCGGCGTTCGCTTCCCCGGCGTGCGCGCGCGCGGCAACCCCGGCCTCCCGCCCGGCGCGTACCAGATCCAGATCAACGAGGTGCCGGTGGTCACCGGCCAGGCCACGCTCGGCCACATTCTCGTCAACGACACGGTCGATCGCCTGCGCCTGATGAACGTCGAGGGCTTCGACGCCATCAACCCGGCCACGCGTCAGCCTGCCGCCTGGGTGCCGGAAGCCAACAAGGACATGTTGGAGTCGGCCGGCCTCACCACGTGGGACGTGCCGGGCTACATCATTCTGCACCTCGCGTCGGTGCTGCGCCGCCACGCGCGCGAGTTCGTCGGCGTGCAGGAAGTGCAGACGATGCTCGACCAGCTCGAGAAGGCCTTCCCGGCCATCGTGAAGGAAGTCGTGCCGAAGGTGGTGACGGTGCTGAAGCTCACCGACATCCTCGGGCGGCTGGTCGAAGAGGAGATCTCGATTCGCGACCTGCGCGGCATTCTGCAGGCCATCGCCGAGCAGGGGCAGCTCGAGGCCGACTCGGTGATGCTGACCGAGCACGTGCGCAGCTCGCTCAAGCGCTACGTGTCGCACAAGTACGCGCGCGGCACGAACACGCTGGTGGTGTACCTGCTCGACCCGCAGATCGAAGACGCGATTCGCAGCAGCATCAAGCGCACCTCGGCGGGCACGCACCTCGCGCTCGAGCCCGACATCGCGCAGGAGATCGTGCAGGCGGTGAAGAACGAGTGCGGCCACCTGCCGCCCACCGCCCAGCGCCCGGTGATCCTCACCTCGATGGACATTCGGCGCTACGTGCGCAAGCTGCTCGAGTACGAGTTCAACCCGCCGTTCTCGGTGGTGAGCTACCAGGAGCTGTCGCCGGAGCTGAACATTCAGCCCGTGGCGCGCATCAGCACCCGCTGAAGCTGTACGCCGCGCTTCATTCGGGCGCGGCCGCCTCTCACGCCCCTGCAAAGAGCAGGATCAAGATCACCAGGCCCATCAGCACCATCGCGCCGACGATGCCGAGCGCGATGAGGGTCTGCTTGTTGCTGAAGTCGATGAGCTTGCGCGGGCCTTCTTCGGCCGGGGCTTCTTCTTCGGGCGGCGGCTCTTCAGCCGGCGCTTCCTGGTTGGCGTCGGCGTCGGGGTTGGCCTCGCCCTCGGCGGGCTGCTCGTTCGCGTCGGTCGCGGGCGCGTCTTCGGGCTTCTCTTCTTCCTTCGGGGGCTCGACGTCTTCCTGTTTCACCTCGACCGACGGCGGCGATTCTTCGGCGTCTTGCGCGACCGAGACGGTGCCTTCGCCGTCGTCGTTGGTGCTCGAGGGGAGCACCACGGGGTCTTCGCGCACCTCGGTGGGGTCGATGAAGAGCAGGCGCACGCCGCCGATCTCGACCTCGTCGCGGTCTTTGATGGTGGCCTTGCGGGTGCGCTTCTTGTTGACCTTGATGCCGTTGCGCGAGCCGAGGTCTTCGACGTGCGTGCCCGACCAGTCGCGGCGCACCTTCACGTGCTTGCGCGAGACGAGGTCGTCGTTGAGCACGATGTCGGCTTCCGACGCGTCGCGGCCGAAGACGTATTCCTGCGCGTCGGCGATCTCGATGCGCTGGCCCTCGGCCGAGCCGTTCATGATGCGGAAGTAGGCGTTCTCGCCGCCCGCGCTCAGGCCCTTCATCACGTCTTTGACGACCTTGCGTGAGAGGAAGCTGGTCTTGTTGGCGGAGTCGTTGTCGGCGTCGACGTCGGCGACGCGGTCGAAGGTCACGTCGAACTGCGCGATGGCGATGATGTCGCCGTTGCGGAGCAGGCGCTTCTCGCCCTTGGGGAGCTTCTGGCCGTTGACCTGCGTGCCGAACGACGAGCCGAGGTCTTCGAGGAAGAAGAGGGTGCCGTCGCGGGAGATGCGGGCGTGGTTGCGCGAGACGGCCTGCTGGGCGAGCACCACCTGGCAGGCCTGATCACGCCCGAAGGTGATGGTCTCCTCGTCGAGCATCACCGTTTTGGTCTCGGCGTTGCTCCCGCTCTTCATTTTGACGGTGAGTCGGACGCCCATCGCTCGAGACGATCAGTTGCTGACGTACTGCTTGCAGGTCGCCACCTGGTTGCTGAACTCGGTTTCGCTGGCGAACTTGAGGAAGTTCTTGCAGGCGGTGGTGGCGTTCTTCTCGTCGCTGCGGTTCTTGAAGAGCTCGAACATGCCGAAGTGGCAGAGGGCGAACTTGGCGTCGAGCTTGAGGCACGACTTGTAGGCCCGTTCCTCTTCGCCGACGTTGCCCTTGTCGCGCGCCTGGATCGCGCGCGAGTACTCGGTCTCGGCGGTCTTGGTGCCGGACTTCTTGGCGTTCACGT
The DNA here is from genome assembly GCA_046351675.1 of Myxococcaceae bacterium. Classification (GTDB taxonomy): domain Bacteria; phylum Myxococcota; class Myxococcia; order Myxococcales; family Myxococcaceae; genus Archangium_A. The sequence goes on along the minus strand of JAXLYB010000001.1, from coordinate 240,583 downwards.
CGTCGAGCGCCTTGTCCTGCAGCTTGCACTTCTTCTCGGCGATGATGATGTTGTTGCGGCACTGCGGGAAGTCGGCGTCGGCCTCGAGGCAGCTGGTGAACGTGTCCTTCGCGTCGCACGGCTTGCCGACTTCCATGAAGGCGTTGCCGAGCACCATCCACGCGGCGGTGAACTTCGGGTCGAGCTGGGTGGCCTTGGTGAGCGACTCGATCGCCGACTCGGTGTTGCCCTGCTCGAGGTCGATCTGGCCGAGCTGCGCCCAGCCGTCAGCGAGGTCGGGCTTCACGTGGAGCAGGGTGCGCAGTTCCTTCTGCGCCTTCTCGGGCTGCTGCAGCGCCTTGAACGCGAGCGCGAGGTTGTAGCGGGCCTCGAGGTAGTCGGGGTTGACGCGCAGCGCGCGCTGGAAGTTGTCGTGGGCTTTCCCGTAGCCCTGCTCCTTCATGTAGAGCATGCCGAGGTTGTTGTAGGCCTGCGCCTGTTCCTGGTTCAGGCGCAACGCCTTGATGAAGTACTCCTTGGCCTTGTCGTCTTGCCCGCGGTTGAAGGCGATGACGCCCTTGTTGGTCCACAGGTCGGCGTACTGCGGGCTGAACTGGATGCCGAGGTCGCACTGGTCTTCGGCGGCCTGCAGGTTGCCCATGCCGATGTACTGCGCGCACAGCTCGTTGCACTCGAGGGCGCGGGGGTGGGGGGCCAGGTTCGACGCGCAGCCAGTGACGACGAGCGAGGCGAGCACGAGGCCCAGCGCTGCGCTGCGAACGTGAAGTCGGATCATCGGGCGCGAGTGTAGAGAAGCGACCCATCGGTCGCAATGACGGCGAGGTTCGAAACCAGACTGATTTCCCGGTGTTGCGAGGTACGATGCCACCCCATGCGCAAGACGCTCTCGACGTGGGTGCTGGTGTTCGGGCTGGTGTGTTCGGCCAACGCGTTTGCTTCGGCGAGCTTCGCCAACCGCAGCCTGGGCCTCGGGGTCGGTGGCTTCGCGATTCTCGGTGACCGCCCGGCGATCGGCATCGACTGGGGCGTGCCGATCACGCTCGAAGGTGGGCTCTACCTCGAGAGCGGGTTCGAGCTGTTCGTGCGCATTCCGCTGCTGTTCGCGCAGCAGAAGTTCGGCGTCGCGGCCGACGGTGGCCCGGGCATCGTGATCGCCAGCGGCGGTCAGTTCGGCGTGCGCTACCTGTTCCTCGAGGAATCGGTGCGCCCGTACATCGACCTGCACCTGGCTGGCCTGTATTTCATTCGCGATGCGGGGGCGACGGGGCTCAACAACTTCTTCATCGGGCCGGGCACGGGTGGTGGCTGCGACTTCTTCGTCACCGACAGCATCTCGCTCGGGGTGCGCGCCTTCGTCGACATGTACGTGACGCTCAACAAGCCGCTGTCGTTCGCGGTGGGCGGCGGCGCGTACGCCACGACGTACTTCTGAGCATCATCGCAAGAAGCGTCGCGCGGGGCTCGCCTTGCGCTTCTGCGCGTTGCGGGCGGCGAGCGCGGCGCTGACCAGCAGCACCAGCTTCTCGTCGCTCAGGTGCGCGGGCTTGGTGAAGCCGAGGTCGTCTTCGAGGCGGCGCGCGAGCGTGGCGAAGAGGTTCAGCCGCGCTTCCATACCCAGCTCTTCGCGGCGAATCGCAGCGGAGAACAGCAGCGCTTCCTCTTCGGTGCTCAACTTCGCGACGCGCGCGCGGAAGTCGGCGTCTTGCAGCAGGGCGACGTCGCCGTCGGGGCGCTCGAGCTGCGCGGGGATCTTGAGGCGGCGCTCGCGCACGACGATGGTGCCGGCGAGCAGGTCGCCCAGCCGTTGCTGCGAGCCCGAGAGCAGGGCCGAGACGCCGCCGACCAGGTAGAAGACCGGCAGCTTGTCGACGGGGCGCACGAGGTTGCGCAGGAGCGACTGCAGCGCGCCGACGCGAACGCCGGTTTCCTGGATGACGCGCAGGCCCATCACGCGCTTGCCGATGGTCTGGCCGCTCCACACCGACTCGAGCAACACCATGTAGCCCCAGTCGACGAGGAACCAGATGACGAACTGGGCGGCCATGCCGAGCTCGAAGAGGTTGCGCGAGACGCCCGAGAGCAGCGCCGAGGCGATCATCGAGAAGACGAACACCAGGAAGAACAGCAGCATCGTCAGCAGCATGCTGACCACGGTGTCGATGAGGAGCGCGAGGAAGCGGCTCATCAACCCGGCGAGGACGAACTCGAACTCCACGTACTCGGGGGTGAGGACCTTCCACGAGCCGTCGAGTGAACCGGTGTTGGCGTCGGCTGCGGCGGAGGCCATCGGTGCGTCAGTGTAGCCGGTGTGCGAAGCTGACGTGCGCATGGAGATCGCGGAGTTCGTCGAGCAGCGCCGGCCGAAGTGGAGCACGCTCGAGAAGCTGCTCGACCAGGCCGAGCGCGAGGGCCTCTCGAAGCTGACGCTCGACGACGCGCGCAACCTGTCCCGGCTGTACCGCTCGGCGTCGTCGGACCTGCTGTGGGTGCGGGCGCGCGCGGGCGCGGCCGACGTGAGCGGGTACTTGAACGATCTCGTCGCGCGGGCGTACGCGCTGACCTACCCGGGGCGGCGGGTTCGCCTGCGGGAGATCGGCAAGTTCCTGTCGATGGGGTTCCCCGACCTGATGGCGCGCGAGTGGCGCATGTTCGTCGCGTCGTTCCTGCTGTTCTGGGCGGGGGCGGGCTTCGGGTGGATCGGCATGATGTTCGACCCCGACGCGGCGCCGTACCTCGTGCCCGAGCAGCACCAGGATCTCGACCCGGTGAAGCGCCAGAAGGACGAGGCCGAGAACCAGGGCGCGAGCGTCGGCCAGCAGGCGGCGTTCTCGAGCTTCTTGTTCACGCACAACATCCAGGTCGCGTTCTTCTGCTTCGCGCTCGGGCTCACCGCTGGCCTCGGCACCGCCATCTTGATGTTCTTGAACGGCGTGATGCTCGGCTCGCTGGCGTGGGTCTACACGTCGAAGGGCATGGCGGGCTGGTTCTGGGCGTGGATCCTCCCGCACGGCATTCCCGAGATCACCGCGATCGTGATCGCTGGCGCCGCCGGGTTGATTCTCGCGCGCGCGATGGTGGCGCCGAAGGGGTTGTCACGGCGCACCGCGCTCAAGCGCGAGGGCAAGACGGCGGTGCTGCTGCTCCTCGGCACGCTCGCGCTCTTCGTGCTCGCGGGCTTCATCGAGGGCACGATTTCCCAGATTCACCCGCCGCGGCTGTCGGTGCTCTTCAAGATCAGCTTCGCGCTGATGGTCGGCTCGGGCGTGTACGCGTACCTGTGGTCGGGCGCGCTGCGACAGGCGTTGGCGCCGAACGCCGACGTCAGTGCACCAGCCTCATGAGGAACCCGAGGATGTTGAGCACGATCGCCAGCGAGCCGAGCGCGATGCCGGCGATGGCGAGGCCCTGACCGCCCTGGCGGCCGTTCGACGCGGCGATCTGTTGCTGGGCGATGACGCCGGTGATGACCGCGCCGATCGAGAACGGGAAGCAGCACAGGATGCCGAGCACGAGCGAGACGATCGCGAGCGGGTTGGTCTCCCCGCCGCCGGTCGCCAGCCCCGAGTTGAAGCCCTGCGGCGGCGGGCCCACGTAGCCCTGCGGCATGATCGGCGGCGGCTGGTACGTGGGCGTGGGCGCCTGCGGCGGCGGAGGCTGGAAGACCTGCGGCTGGGGTGGCGGCGCGGGCGGGGTGAAGCCTTCCTCGCGCGGCACCTCGAAGCTCGCGGTGCAGGCCGAGCAGGTGACGCGGCCGCCAGGCATGCCTTCGTTCTGGGTGCCGCAGTTCGGACAATAGGCCTTCATGAAACCGTTCCTTTCACAGCGTGCCGCGCGCCTTGATCTCGAGGTACTGGTTGACGGCGGCGAGTGAGAGCTGCTGCGCGTCGACGTCGACCACCGTCACGCCGTCCTGGTTCACCTTGCGCTTCATTGCCTCGCGCTCGAGCAACAGCTCGCTGGCGACCGCGTGCTGGTAGGCGGCCTCGGGGTCGGCGGGGCGGGTCATCAGCAGGTTGGCGAGCGCGGTGTCTTTGACCGAGAGGCAGAGCGGCACGTGGCGGCGCGCGAGGCGGCGCATGGGCTCGACCATGGTCTGCGCCTGGTCTTCGTCGATGAAGTCGGTGAAGAGGCAGAGCAGCGAGCGCTTCACGAGGCGCACGTTGAGCTCCTTGAAGAGCGCGAGGTAGTCGACGTACGTGAATTGCGGCTTGGCCGTGTAGAGCGCGTCGACGATCTTCCGGTACTGCAGGCGGCCCGCGGCGGGCGCGAGGAAGGTCTTGATGCCGTCGGCGAAGACCACGAGGCCGACGCGGTCTCCGTTGCGCACCGCGACGAACGCGAGGAACAGCGCCGCGTTGACCGCGTGATCGAGCTTGGTGAGGCCGTCGACCTTCGCGGCCATCGAGCGGCCGCTGTCGACGCCGATGAGCACGGTCTGGCTGCGCTCGCTTTCCATCACGCGGGTGACGGGGCGGCCGCGGCGGGCGGTGGCCTTCCAGTCGACGTCGCGCACCGAGTCACCCTGGGCGTAGTCGCGCAGGCGGGCGAACTCGGACCCGCGGCCGTCGCGCCGGAGCTGCCGCAGGCCGAGGTTGACGAAGTCGAGCGCCGCGTCGGACAGCAACAGCCGGCTCGCGCCGCGCATGTCGGGGAAGACGGAGGCGGTGGTGGCGGCGGGCAGGGTGCGCTCGTGCCACATGAAGCCCAGCGGCCCGCGCACGCGCACGTGGAGATCGCCGTACGCGAACTTGCCGCGCTTGCTGGGCACCGCGACGTAGTGCACCTGGCCACGGCTCTGCGCGTCGAGCGTGCAGTGCAGGGGCGAGGGGGTGATCGCGAACTCGTCAGGTCCGTCGTCGCGGATCGAGAGGCGCACGCGGCGGCGGTTGGCGTTGATGAGGTGCAGGTGGACCTGCGAGGGCACGGCGACCTGGAAGCGGTTGGGCAGCTCGCGCCACAGCTTGAGCGGCGAGCCCCGCGCGAGGAGGAAGTCGACGGCGGCGACGAGGAGCAGCAGCACGTCGGCGAGCACGATGAGCGGCCACAGCCCGGCGATGAACCCCGCCGCGATGGTGGGGATCGCCAGGAGGCACAGGGCCACCCAGAGGCGCGCCGCGGGAATCATCAGCGAGGCACCTCGACGGAGTTGACCACCTCGCGCAGCACGTCGGCGGGCGTCGCGCCGTCGAGCTCGGCGTCGGGCGAGAGCAGCAGGCGGTGCTTGAGCACGGGGCCGGCGAGGTAGCGCACGTCGTCAGGCGTGACGAAGCCACGGCCGCGCAGGGCGGCGAGCGCCTTCGAGGCGAGCAGGAGGTGCACGGCGGCGCGCGGGCCGGCGCCGAGACGAATGCGCGGCGACTTGCGCGTCGCGCCGACCAGCTTGCGCACGTACGAGAGCACGGGTGGCTCGATGCGCACCTCGGCCATGCCCTCGCGGGCCATCTTCACCTGCTCTTGCCCGACGGCCGACTGCACGCCGGCGCGCGCGAGATCGCCCGAGTCGAAGCCCTTGTTGACCGCCGACAAGATGGCCTCTTCCTGCTCATCGGTGGGGTAGCCGACGTCGATCTTGAAGAGGAAGCGGTCGAGCTGCGCCTCGGGCAGCGGGTAGGTGCCCTCGGACTCGACGGGGTTCTGGGTGGCGAACACGGTGAAGAGCGGCGAGAGCTGCGTCAGCCGGCCCTCGAGCGACACGCTGCGTTCCTGCATCGCCTCGAGCAGCGCCGACTGGGTCTTGGCGGGCGCGCGGTTGATCTCATCGGCGAGCAGCAGGTCGGTGAAGATCGGCCCGCGCACCAGCACGAAGCTCTGCGACTTGAGGTCGAAGACGCTGGTGCCGAGGATGTCGGCGGGCATCAGGTCGGGGGTGAACTGGATGCGCTTGAACTCCGCGCTGACCGAGCGGGCGAGCGCCTTGGCCATCAGCGTCTTGGCGACGCCGGGGACGCCCTCGAGGAGCACGTGACCGCCGGTGATGAGGCCGACGAGCATCAGCTCGAGCGCTTCGTCCTGGCCGACGACGGCCTTGCGCACCTCGGCGAGCGCGGCCTCGCGCACCTGGTTGGCGATGGACACCGCGCCGCTGGTGGTGCGGGGTGGGCCGCCAGACGGCGGAGGCGCGACGGGGGGAGGGGCGATGGGACCGCCGGTGGGCGTCATGGGGCTTTCCTCTGGTGGGGCTGCAGGGTCTTGCGGGCGGTGGCCGCGAGCGCGGCGACCTTCTCGACGTCAGCGTCAGACTTCGCGCCCGCCGCGGCGTGGGCGATGGCGAGCAGGGCGGTGGTGAGATCCTTGCGGCCGCGCACCTCGAGGGCGGCGCCGATCTCCGCGGGCTCGAGGCGGCCACTGACTCCGGCGCGCGCGGCGAACTCGGTGGCCACGTGCTTCACGATGCTCTGGGCGGCGTGCGCGTGGTGCTTGCCCTCGCGGTACAGGCGGCTGGTGGCGAGCAGGGCGTCGCTGCTGCCGACGCGGTTGTCTTCGACGGGCACGGTGGCGCGGCCAAAGCGCTTGAGCGCGAGCGCCCACAGGCCGACGCCGAGCAGGAGCTGCAGCACGGCGAACTGCAGGCCGTAGCGCGCGGCGAACTCGCCCATCGAGCGCTCGCCGGTGAAGCCGTGGTGGTACTCGTCGAACGCGACGGGCCCGCTGGTGGCGATGGCGCTGATGAGCGAGTGCCAGAAGAGCGCGTTGTCGGCGACGCCGAGCGCCTTGTTCATGGCCAACTCGGGCGCCGAGATGAGGATCACCCGGCCCTGGCCGTAGGGCACCAGCGCGGCGACCGGCTTGTCGAAGGTGTCGTCGACGAGCAGCGGCACCGCGCCGGGCGGGAGCTCGAGGAAGGCGCGCACCTTCGTCACCACGCGTTCGACGCCGCGGGTGTAGCGGGTGGGCTGCGCAGGCACGAGGGTGCGCGCGTCGAGCTTGGGGTCGGTGCGCTCGAGCGTCACGTCGAGGTCGTCGAGCAGCTTCGGGTCGCGGTAGCTGGCGGGCACGTAGACCAGCGTCGCGCCGTTGCGCACGTGCTCGAGGAGCTTCTCGCTTTCCTTCTTCGAGACGCGCGGCGCGCGGATGGCGTTGAGCCCGCGGCGCTTGAACTCGTCGTCGTCGGCTTCCTGGTCCTTGTTGCGGTCGTCGTCGTCGGTGCCGGCGTCGCTGCCGTCGAACATCGGCTTCTCGAAGCCGCGCTCGCTCTCGAAGCGGGTGCCGAGCATGACGAGGTTCTGCCCGTCGGGAATGATCACCAGGTCCTGCTGCGAGCGGCCGACGCGCGTGCCCGATTCCGAGAGCAGGAGGTACAGCGCGCGCGCGCCGTCGGGCTCGCTGCGGAAGGTCGAGAGCTGGTCGGCGAAGCCGCCGCGCCTGGCGCCGGTGAGGAGGAACCAGCCGACGACGCCGATGAACAGCAGCCCGCCCACGATGGCGACGGGGAAGCGATCGGCCGAGGCTCCAGTGGCGGCGCGCTCAGCCATTCGCGGCCTCCCCCTGGGGCGGGACGAGCAGCGGCTCGGCGGTGCGGCGGAACCCGAGCCACGCGTCGGCGTCGACGCCGAGGTTGCCGTACCACGCGAAGTCGAAGCGGCTGGTCAGGTCGCGGAAGCCGGTCTTCTGGAACGAGCTGCCCTTGAAGGCGAAGAGGTATTCCCAGTTGCTGTGCGTGGGGTCGTAGTCGATGGCGCCGTCGCGGTGCAGGCGCGAGAGCAGGGCGAGGTAGAGGTGGCGAATCGCTTCGCGGTGCAGGCCCTTCGCCGCGAGCTCGTCGGCGAGCCCGGCCCAGGTCTCCGGCGGCTTGCTGAGCGCGCTCATGCCGTCTTCTTCGAGGCGCTGCTGGTTGAGGGTGCCGGCTGAGTCGAGCTCGGCGTCTTCGTTGGGGCCCTTCTTCAGCGAGCGCAGCAAGATGAACACCAGCACCGCGGCCACCACGACGAGCGCCGTAATCATCACCACGTTGGCGCCGGCGATGTCGGTGCCGCCGGTGGGGACCTCGATGGGCTCGTTCTTCGGCTTGTCGGACTTGAGGAGCTTCTCGAGCCACTCGAGGAACGCCTTGAAGAGCTTCGCGAGCCAGCCGGGCTCGTCGGGGGCCTTCGGGTCTTCCGGCGTCTCGTCTTTGGGCTTGTCGACGACGGTCTCGAACTCGGGCCGCGAGAGGATTTCCTTCGCCTTGCCGCGCGCGTCGACCTCGGGGGCGCTGGTCTGGAGCTCGCGGTAGAGGCGCAGGCCTTCGCGCAGGTCGGCCTCGGCCGACTGACAGTCTTCGTTCTCGTACGCGACGCGCTCCACGCGGGTCAGCAGCCGCGAGAGGGCGCTCTGCTCGTCGTCGGGCACGTCGCGCGACAGCGGCGAGAGGTCGACGCTCATGCGGCAGTCGCGCTTCAGGTCCTTCGCGCGGCGCGCGAGCGAGTCACCCGACGCCAGCGCCGGGGCGGCGAGCAAGGCGACGGCGAGCGCGGTGACGATGGCCGCGCCGCGCGGGCGCGTGTGGCGGGGCAGCTGCTCGACCTGGGCGATGAGGTCGAGCCCTTCCTGGCGCACGCGCCCATCGATGAGCATCAGCGAGGCGGTGGCGGCGCGAATGGGCTCGAAGAGCGAGAAGGTGAGCGCGACGAGCGTGGCGAGCCAGACCGGGTTGTCGAGCGAGGCGAAGCGGTCGGCGAAGCTGACGTCGAAGCCGAGCATGCTGTGCGCGAAGGCGAAGAGCCCGGCGACGGCGAGGTGGAGGTTCAACCCGAGGATGAGCTGGCTCAGGCCGCACAGGCGCACCCACGGAGCGAGGTGCCGCGTCGGCCCGAGGAAGCGCGCGGTGGTGCCGTAGAGGCCGAGCACTCCGCCCTGGCCGCGCATCAGCGCCGCGTAGGCCGCGGTGTGTGCGCCGACGAAGAGGAACCCGATGCCGAGCGTGAAGCCGAGCAGCAGGCTGTTGAGCACCAGGAGGTACGCCGCGCCGCTGATGAGCCCCGGGGCGCGCTTGAGCGCCGCGAGCAGGCTGGCGCGCACCGACGCGGTGCCGAGCACCTTCTGCTCGACGTAGTGGCACGCCGCGCCCTGCGAGACGGCCCGCACCATCCACGCGCCGGTCCACCACAGCACGGGCTGGAAGAGGTCGTGGTTGCGGGTGATGGCGTCGACGAGGTTGAAGAGGGTGGCGACGAGGAACGCGCCGGCGGGCAAGGTGAGCGCCCACACGCCCTGGCTCGTGGCGCACACGCGCAGCGCCGCGTCGAAGAGCGCGATCGCGTTGCGGGGCCTGAGTTCGAGCGCGGAGACGGCCATCGATCAGTGCGTCATTTCTGCGCGAGGGCGGCGAGGGCGTAGAAGCCGCCGAAGAGGCTCACCGCGGCGATGATGGCGAGCAGGAGGTTGCCGAAGGACCAGTCGTTGCGCGCGACGAGGGCACGCGCGGCCGCGAGCTTCTTGGCGAGGCACTGGGCGCACCGGTTGATGCCCTCGAACTGGGTGGTGCACTCGGTGCAGATGACGTTGCGGCACTCGACGCAGATGCCGAGGCCCGGGCGTTCAGGGTGGTAGTGGCAACGCCCGGAGCCGAGAGCCATCGCGACGAGAGAGCGTAGTCAATCGCCGCGAAATTGAAGATCAGAGTTCTTCGAGGAACTCGTCGTTGTACGTGTACCGGCCCAGCCGCTTGAGGAGGGCTTCCATCGCCTCGACAGGCTTGGCGTTGAAGAGCATGCCGCGCAGCTTCTTCACCTTCTCGTATTCCTTGAAGACGAAGAGCTTCTCTTCCTTGCGCGTGCCGGACTGCGCGATGTTGATGGCCGGCCAGATGCGCTTCTCGGCGAGCAGGCGGTCGAGGGTGACCTCGCTGTTCCCGGTGCCCTTGAACTCCTCGAAGATCACCTCGTCGGCGCGCGAGCCGGTGTCGATGAGCGCGGTGCCGATCATGGTGAGCGTGCCGGCCTCTTCGGTGGCGCGCGCGGCGCCGAACAAGCGCTTGGGCTTCTCGAGCGCACGGCTGTCGACGCCGCCGGACATGGTGCGGCCCGACGACTCGACTTCCTTGTTGTAGCTGCGCGCCAGGCGCGTGATCGAGTCGAGGAGCACCAGCACGTCCTTGCCGGACTCCACGAGGCGCTTGGCGCGTTCCATGGCGAGCTCGGCGACGCGCAGGTGATCGGCGGTCTTGTGGTCGCTCGAGCTGGCGAGCACCTCGGCCTTGATGTTGCGGCGCATGTCGGTGACTTCTTCAGGGCGCTCGTCGATGAGCACCACCATGAGGTGCACCTCGGGGTGGTTGGCGAGCACCGCCTGGGCGATGCGCTGCAGCATGATCGTCTTGCCGGTCTTGGGCGGCGCGGTGATCAGCATGCGCTGGCCCTTGCCGAGCGGCGCGATGAGATCGAGCACGCGGGTGACGAATTCCTTGTGACCGTTCTCGAGCTTGATGCGCTCGACGGGGTCGACCGAGGTGAGATCGCCGAAGTGCGGCAGGCGCGTGGCGACCTCGACGGGCTGGCCATCGACGGTCTCGACGGAGACCACGGTGCCCTTGAGGCCCTTCATCTGCGCGCGCGCGACGAGGTACTGGCCGGCGCGCAGGCGGAGCTTCTGCACGAGGTTCTTCGGGATCTCCGCGTCTTCGGGTCCAGGCAACAGGCTGCGCTTCAGGCTGCGGAGCGCGCCGTTCTGGCCCTTCACGTCCATGTCGAGCACGCCCTCGACCTGCTGCACGGGCAGCGAGACCGGGAGGCCCTGCTGCTGCTGCGCTCGCATCTGGTTCTGCTGCTGCTGCTGCGCCTGCTGCTGGGCGATGCGCTGCTTGTACTGATCGAGTTCCTGCGCGGTGAGGAAGACGTTCACCACCTGACCGTCGGGCTGGATGATCTTGCGGAACGCCTGGCCGTCTTCGGTGAAGAAGACCGGGTTGCCCTTGCGACGGCGGCGGCGGCGCTTGCGGCGGCCTCCACCGGGGAACTGGCCCTGCTGACCGGGCTGAGCAGGCTGGCCGGGCGCGCCACCGGGGGCGGCCTCTCCACCTTCGCCACCTTCATCGGGGCCATCGTCGCCGCCCTCGTCGTCACCGTCATCACCGCCGTCGTCGCCACCATTGCCACCGCCGCCACCGGCGGGAGGAGCCGGGGCCGCGGGCTCGGTCGGGTCGTTCGGGTCGGGGAGTTCACACTCGCTCATGCATCACTTCCACGCGGCAGACCCAGGGCGGGTCGCCGGTGTCCTCTTCTCGCTGTGGGACAGGGAGCAGAACTCCGTTTCAGGACGCGGGGTTGGTGGACATCACGCAACCAGCCGTGTGCTCCCTGAACCGGGACGGGGCGGCGTGTGACGGCAGCCCGATCGACCCGGCTCGGATTTCGTAGCAGCGCCCTGCGGCGACTTCACCTGATTTCAACGTCGTACTCGAGGCGGGCCTGCACGCCGGGGTGGTCGAGGATCCACGACGCGCGGCCGAGGCGCTCGGCGAGCGACTGCAACCCGGGCGGAAGGGCGGGGGAGGTCGGGCTGGGCTTCTCGAGCAGCTCGTTGGGCAGCGTGGCGCCGATGACCGAGCCCAGCAGCGACTGCGAGCTCTGCATGATGGTGACCTCGACCTCTCCGTCGTAGCCGCTCTTTTCCTTCGCGGCGGCGATGGCGTCCATCAGGCCGCCCATCTTGTCGACGAGGCCCTTGCCGAGCGCGTCTTGCCCGGCCCACACGCGGCCGCGCGCGACCTTGTCGACGGCTTCCTTGTCGAGCTTTCGGCTGGAGGCGACCTCGGTGATGAACCCGTCGTAGAAGTCGTCGATCCACTTCTGTGCGGCGGCGCGCTGGTCGGGCGTCCACGGCTCGTACGTGTCGGTGAGCCCGCTCAACTTGCCGCGCGAGATGCTGACCTGGTTGGCGCCCCATTCCTCGGCGAACTTCTTGATGGCGGGCTTCACGTAGAAGACGCCGATGCTGCCGGTGAGCGTAGTGGGCGAGGCGTAGATTTCCTGCGCGCCCATGGCGACGTAGTAGCCGCCGCTCGCCGCGACGTCGCCCATCGAGGCGATGACCGGCTTCTTCTTCTTCGCCTCGAGCACCGCGCGGTACATGAGATCGCTGGCGAGCGCGTCACCGCCGCCGGAGTCGACGCGCACCACGATCGCGACGACGCTGGAGTCGTCAGCGGCCGCGTTGATCGACGAGATGAAGCTCTCGGCGCCCGCGGTCTCACCGGTGATGGGGTTGCTCGAGTTCTGCCCGCCCGCGATGGACCCGAGCACGGGGATGATCGCGATCTTCTTGCTCGAGCCCCAGCGATCGTCGCGCGTGTCGAACGGACGGTAGCCGCGCGAGACGCGAGCGCCGGGCAGGTGCTCTCCGATGAACTCGTCGAACTGCTGCGGCGTGAGCAGCGCATCGATCTGCTTCAGCTCGACGGCGCGCTTGGGCGGCTTGAGGCCCTCGTCGACGATCTGCTGCCACGCGGCGTTCTCGAGCCCGCGGCCTTCCTTGATTCGGTCGGCGACGATGCGCTGGTTGGTGTCCAGGTAGGTGTTGATGGTCTCGCGCTGCTCGGCGCTCATGTCGACGCGGGTGAACTGGTCGGGGAAGTTCTTGTAGTCGCCGACGCGGGCCACATCGACGTCGATGCCGAAGCGCCGCGCGGTGCCGCCGAAGAAGGTGACCGAGCTGCGCAGACCGTCGACCAGGATCTGCGCCTCGGGCGCGGCGTAGATGCCGTCGCACGCCGAGACGAGGAGGTACTCGTTGTCACCGACACCGAGCACGTACGCGTAGACCTTCTTGCCCGCGGCGCGGAGCTTCTGGATGCCGGTGCGCACTTCGTCGGCGCGCGCGAGGCCGAGGCCCGCGCCCTCGACCTTGATGATCACGCCGTCGAGCTCGGGGTCGAGGCGGGCGCGATCGAGGAAGCGCAGGAAGCGGAGGTAGCGATCTTCTTCGGCGACGCCGAGCAGCGAGCCGAGCGTCAGCCCGTTGCCGCTGCCGAGGCCCGACAGCCCGATGACCGCGATCTTCCGCTGGGGGACGAGGCTCGCTTCCTTGTCCATCGTGAAGCGGCCGACGAACTGCCAGTTGAGCTGGCCGTCGCCGTACGCCAGGCCCTGCGTGTAGCCGAAGTTCTCGAGGTCGAGGCCGACGCCGCCGTGGAAGTAGAGCGACTGGCCAGGCGCGAAGCCGTGGCTGAAGCCCGCCATCAAGCGCACGCCGTTGAAGATCTTCGCCTGCGCCGTGTACTGCAGGCGGCTCTGCGCGAGCGGCACCTTCTCCGGGACGATCCAGTCGACGCCGAGGGTCACGCGATCGGTGAACGGGCGGAAGCCGAGGCCCACGTCCCACTCGCGGTTGAAGGCGACGACGGTGTTCTTCGGGGAGTTCAGGTTGCGCACGAAGCCCGAGACCGCGACCCAGCGGCTGAAGCGCGACTGGATGCCGAGGTCGAGCGTGGTGAGGCCCTTCACGTCGCCGCCGTGGAACCAGTTCACCGTGGCGCCGACCGAGAACTGCTGCGGGCCCGCCGCGAAGCCGAGCGAGGTCTTGGCGCGATCTTCTCCGAGCCCGGGGCCGGGGCGGAGCCACTCGAAGCCCAGCCCGATGCCGCCCATGTCGCCGATCGAGGTGGCGAGCCACACGCCGTCGTTGTCGAGGATGCGGACGTTGCTGCGCTCGTGCGCGTACCAGACGTTGAGGCGGCCGACGCGACCGAGGCCGGCGGGGTTGTAGACGAGCGAGGTGGCTTCGTTGGTGAACGCGGCCGAGCCGGGGAGCAGCGTGACGCCGCGCGAGAGATCGGTGCCGCCGACGGCGGCGGTCTGGGCGAGGGCGAGCGGGGCGGCGAGGGTCAGCGCGGCGAGCAGTGAGCGCATGGCCGGGGACTTATAGCCGGACGCGTCGAGGGCGCTCGGCAATCTGGAAGCGGCTCTTGTTCCCAAAATGGGAACAGCATATGCTAAGCAGATGAAGGTCATCTCTCGCGCGCTGTTGAGGCGATTTTGGGAGCGCGAGGGGTGTGAAGACGCGAAGCAGCCGCTCCTTGCCTGGTTCAAAGAGGTCGAGAAGGCGAGTTGGAAGAGTCCGGCCGAGGTGAAGAAGCTCTACAGAAGCGCCGACTTCGTCGGTGATGGCCGCATCATCTTCAACATTGGCGGCAACAAGTACCGTCTGGTGGTTTGGGTGAAGTACAGCATCGAGCTCGTGCTCATCAAATGGGTTGGCACCCACTCGGCCTATGACGCGATCGACGTCAGGACCATTGGGTTGCCGGCGCCCAAGAAGATGACGAAGAAGAAGAAAAGGCAGGGGCAAAAATGACGACGCGACTGAAGGTCATCAACACAGGGGCTGAGTATCGACGGGCCGTGCGAACGATCGAGCGCCTCTTTGATGCGCGCCCCGGTTCTCGCGACCACGACACGCTCGAGGTGCTCGCTCTTCTAGTCGACGACTACGAGCGCCGAACCTTTCCAATGGAGGACCCCGATCCGGTCCTGGCGATCAAGTTCCGTCTCGAGCAGGCAGGGATGGAGCCGAAGGAGCTTGTTCCCATTCTGGGATCCCGCAGCCGCGTTTCGGAAATCCTGAGCAACAAACGAAAATTGACCACCTCGATGGTGCGTCGGCTGTTCGACGAGCTTCACATTCCAATGGAAGCGCTGATTCCTCGAGCTGCGACCTGACAGTCATCTCTCGACGACGCGCATCGGCAGGGGATCTCGCATCGGCAACGTCACGTTCGGCGACGGCACGACCTGGTGCCCGGGCTTCAGCTCGAACCGGTACTTCTGCAGCCACGTCGCGAGCACCGTCGTCAGCTCGAGCATCGCGAACTGATCGCCGATGCACTTCCGCTGGCCGCCCGAGAACGGAAAGTACGCGTACTTCGCGCGCGCACTCGAGTTCTCCGGCAGGAACCGATCGGGGTCGAAGCCCTCGGGGTTGTCCCAGTACTTCGGGTTGCGGTGGACCGCGAAGGGGCTGAAGAACACGCGCGTCCCGGCGGGCATCTCGTAGCCGCACAGCTCGTCAGGCTCGGCCGCTTCGCGCGCGAGCGCCCACACCGCGGGGTAGAGGCGCATCACTTCGCTCAGCACGCGGTTCATCACCGGCAGCGCGCGCGTCGACTCGAGCGTCACCGGTTTCCCGCCGAGCACGGTGTCGACCTCGGCCTCAACCTCGCGCGCGACTTCGGGGTGGGTCGAGAGCAGCCACAGCACCCAGCTCAGCGCGACCGCGGTCGTCTCGTGCCCCGCGACCACCATGCTGAGCACCTCGTCGGCCATCACGTCATCGCTCACCTGGTCGGCCGCGGAGCCCTCGAGCAACAACCCGAGCAAGTCGTCTCCGGTTGGGCGTTGCCGGCGGTTCACGATGATCTCGGCCACGCGATCGTCGAGGTACTTCAGCGCCTCGCGCGCTTCCCGGTTGCGCTGCGTCGGCCACAACGTCGCGAGCGGCAGCAACGTGGTGCTCGTCCAGTGAAAGCGAGACGCGACGGCGCGCACCGCCCGGGCGATCTCCCGCGCGTGCGGCCGCAGGTCCGAGTCGAACATCGTCTCGCCGATGATCGCCAACGTCATGTCGCAGATCGGCTCGCTCACGTCCGCGTACGCACCGCTCTTCGCGTTCTCAGCCCATCGCCCCGCGAGCACGTCAGCGTGCAGCCGCATCGACTCGAAGAAGCGCACCAACCGGTCCTTGTGAAACGCCGGCTGCAGCATGCGTCGCTGCTTCAGGTGCAGCTCGCCTTCCGACGTGACGAGCCCCTCGCCGAGGAACTGCTGGAGCGGGCCGTAGCTGCGGCTCTCCTTCTTCTTGTAGTTCTTGTAGTTGCCGACGAGCACGCGCTCGACCGCCGCGGCGTCGAAGACGAACACCCCGCGCAGGTGACCGACCTTCACCTCGCAGATGTCCCCATGCTGCTCGAGCATGTCGAGGAACATGCCGATCGGGTCGTCCTGCAACTGCTCGAGAAACGAGAGCGGCTTGCCGGCCAGGTACTGCGGGATCTCACGAGGCATTCGCACGGCTCCTCAGCTCACCGGGAGTGTTCCCAGTCCACCGCTTGAACGCGCGCAGAAACGCCGGCGCTTCGGCGAACCCGAGCAGAAACGTCATCTCGTTGTTGGTCAGCGAAGTGTGGCTGACCATGCGCGTGGCGATGTCCTGGCGCAGCTCATCGATCATCTCGCGCAGCCCCAGCCCTTCGTCCTGCAAGCGCCGCTGCAACGTGCGCGGAGAGATCGCCAATTCCTTCGCGATCGCGTCGAGGCTCACGTCGCCGCCCGTCGACAACGCCTTCGCGAGGTACGTCCGCACCTGGCCATCGAGCGTGCGCGCGGGGAGCTTCGCGATGAGTTCCTTCGCGTGCAGGTCGAGCATCGCGAGCAGCGTTTGATCCGCGCCCTTCATCGGCAGCGAGAGATCGGCCTCCGCGACCAACACCCCCGTCTCCGCGCGAGAGAAGCGCACCGGGCAGCGGAACAGCTCGTCGTACGGGCGCGTGTCCTTCGGCGCGGCGTGCCGGAACGTCACCTCGAGCGGCAAGAAGTCGACGCCGAGGTACTTGCGCCCTCGCAGCACCCACGCCGCGGCCGCCCACTCGGCGGCGTAGCGGTTGGGCCCCTCTTTCCCCTCGGGGATTCGGTAGGTGAAGAAGCCTCCGCCCGGGTCGGGTCGCAGCTCGACGGTCGCGTGGCTGTGCATCAGCTGGCCGTAGCGGGCGATGCGGCTGAGCGCGTCGCGGAAGTCGCGGCTGTTGCGCGCGATGTATTCGATGATGCCCCACGAGCTCGGGTCGTCGTTCTGCATCTTCGTGGCGGTGAGCCCGAAGCACGGATCGTTGGTGGCCTCGGCGAGCCGTCGCCAGAGTTCCTGCGCCGCGGGGTACGGGTACCAGGCGTCACGCGGATCGGGCACGTCGAGCTTCAGGCCGCACTCCGCGAGGTGCGGCACCGGGTCGACGCCCAGCGCCTTCGCCGCGCGCACCGGGATCATCACGTAGAGCCACGACGCCTTCCCCTCGCTCATGGTCGGACGGAGATTAGCCCCCGCTCACCCCTGCGCACGCGCGAACACCCGGCACTTGAGCCCCGGGCGCACGATGACCGGAGAGCCGGCCCACACGTCGAGCTTCACCTTCGAGAACAGGCCGCGCAGCACCGCGGTGGCGACGCGCACGTCGCGCGACGAGGCGGCGGGCGAGCGGCGCGGGTCGAACGTCAGCTCTCCCTCCGGCTGCCGCAACAGCCGGCGCGACTCGGTCACCGCGGCGGCGAGCAGCGCGTCGTCACCACGTTCGAGCTCGCGTCGCACGCGCGGGTGGGTGCTCAGCTGCCGAATGGTCTGCGCGAGCAGCAGGTCGATCGCGTCGTCACGCAGCGCGGGCGCGAGCAGCTCCGCCACGCTCGGCGCGACGAGACGCGGTCCACGGCGCGTCAGCTCGAGCAGGCGGCGGTTGAAGGCCGCCTCGGCGTCGTCGAGTCCGAGCAGCTCCACGGCGACCGCCTCGAGGTGCGGGTCGAGCTGCACGGCGCGCGTCGACTGCTCGGTCAGCAACCGCTCACCCAGCGCGCGACCGGCCGCCTCGGCATCGACGCTCGACGACTTGCGCGTCTCGACGCCGGTGAGCACGTGGAAGTCGTGCAGCTCGCCGTACTGGAGCGCAGGGACCGCGGGGCGCGCGTGGTGATCGTCGTGGTAGCCGGTGAGCGCGGGCGCGACGCGCATCACCCAGCCCGCGAGCGGGCCGTGCGGCAGCCACACGGTGAAGGTCGCGAACAAGAACGCCGCGAACGCGAGCGGCGCGACCCACACCACCAACAGCTGCGGGAAGACCGCGACGGCCGCGACGACGGCGAGCGCGAAGCCGACGACCTGGGCACGGGCGCGCGCGTTCAGCACCGACCAGCTCTCGACGTAATAGAAGAGGAGCATCGCCGGGCCGCGCAGGGGCAGCTGCCACGCGGGGCCGAGAATGAAGCGCTCCGGGTCGCTCGCGGTGCCGACGTGGCGGTGGTGGCGGAGGTGGTTGCTCGAGAGCACCACGAAGGGCACGCCGCAGCCGATCGACGCCAGCCAGCCGAGCGCGCGGTTGAGCCGGAAGTCGCGGGCGGCCGCGGAGTGAATCGCGTCGTGCGCGACGATCATCTGCAGCACCAGCGCGACGCCGGCGGCGACGAAGTGCAGCGCGAAGGGCAGGGCGCCGCTCAGGAACGCGAGCGTCGAGACGGTGAAGACCGAGGTCGCGGCGGTGAAGAGAACGAGCGTGCTGCCGCGGCGAACTTCGAAGGTGGGCGCGGTGAGAACGAGGGCGGACATGCCCAGTTCTCGAGGTGGTCACAGGTGGGGATGTTGACCCGCGGCGCCAATCGGGTGACCTGAGACGCCAGCGAAAAACCGGAAAAACAGAAAGGACTTCAGCCGGTTACCAGTCGTCGGTGCCGTTGCTGTTGTCGAGCGGGTCGCCGCCCTTCGAATTCTTGTCGCGCCGGGTGTTCTTCCCGCCCTTGTCCTCGCCGCGCCACTCTTCCATGCCGCTGCGGTTGTCGAGCGGGTCCGACGACTTCACGGTTTCCTTGTTGCCCGAGTCCGACGAGTTGAGCAGGTGGTTCACCATGCGGCCCACCTCGCCCTTCAGCTGACCGAACTCGTCGCCCTGGAACGAGGCGCGCTTGATGGCGATGCGCTTGCCCGACTTGAGATCGAAGTACGCCATCGTCAGCTCGGTGGTCTCGTTCTGGCCGTCGCGCAGCACGCCGATCACGGCGCGGTCGAGCTTGAGCGAGCTGGCGACGGAGTTCATGGTCGCGCCGCCCTTGTCCTTGAGCGCCTCGCCGGCGAGCCGGTCCATCAGCGAGTCGAAGGCCTTGTAGCCAGTGGTGGCGACGAGGTCCTGGGTGATCTCCTGGTCTTCGGGGGTCACGTCGACCAGCACGCCGAGCTGGCGGAAGCCGGGACGCTCGATGCGCACCAGCGTCTTGCCGATGGGCAGCGTCTGGAGCGTGAGCGGGGTGAAGCCCTGCAGCTCACCGTTCAAGTACACGCGCGCGCCGGCGGGGCGGGTCTTCACCACCACGTTGCCGCGCAGCTGCGCGTTGCGGCCGGTCGCGACCTGCGCCTTGAGCGAGAGGAAGTTCTGGGGGAAGCGCTTGCGGTCGAGCTCGAAGGTCGGGTTCAGCGCGAGGAGATCGAGGATCGCGATCTTCGCCTCCTCGACGTCGCCGCGCGCCTGCAGCACCGCGCCGTACATCGCGACGGTGTCACACAGGTTGCCGCAGCCCTTCATCGCGCCGACGGCCTTGCCGTATTCCTTGATGGTCGCGCGCAGCTTGCGCTCGGCGTCTTCGTAGTTGCGGTCGTCGAAGGCGGCCTTGCTTTCCTTGAAGCCGGTGTCGGCGCGCTTGAGCGAGGCGGCGGCCTCTTCATCGGTGGCGATGCCGAACAGATCGTCGCTCGTCTTCACCGTGAGGCCGGGGTACTCGCCGAGCGCCTCGTTGGCGTAGCCCTCGACCTTGAGGGTGAGCGCCTCCGATTCCTTGTCCATCGGGAGGATGAGCGCTGCCATGCGCTTCTCGGTCTTGGTGTCGCCGGCGACGGCACCGGACGACATCACCACCAGCGCGAGAGTGAAGAGGAGTGAGCGCTTCATGTGAAAGCCCTTCAGGGAATGCCCAACACGACGTTGAACGGCCGGGGCCCGGAATTGTTCGCGGCCGCCACTCCCACGGCCGTTCCCGCGCCCACCGCCACCACGCCCACCGCCGTCCAGAACCACCACTGCTTGTACACGGGGCCCATGGCGCCCGGTTCCGTCACGCCGGCCACCGGTTCCTCGCCGTCACCCGACGACGACGCGCTCGCGACCGCGGCGCTGCCCGGCTTGGCCATGAAGTCGGAGATCTTCTTCGCGGTGACCGAGAGCTCCTCGGCCGACATCGACAGCCCCGCGACGCGGTTGCCGCTCTCGACGTCCCACACCTCGGCGGTCAGCCCGTCGGACATCACGAGGAAGCGCGCCTTCACCACGTCGGCGAGCTTGCGCGCGTTGGCGGGCAGCGCGCCCTTCTTGCCGACGCCCTTGCTGATGGCGCTCGCGGCGCCGGCCTGCACGTCGGCGAAGCCCTCAGCGGCCTTGAGCTCGCCCTTCGCGCTGCCGCCTTCCTTGCCGAGGTCGGCGAACACACCCGCGGGCGCGTAGCCGTTCTTGCTGAGCTCGACGAAGTGACGACCGATGGGGAGCGTCGCACCCTCGGGGAACGGGGTGGTGCCGAGCTTCTTGCCGCGCACGCTGATCTGCGCGCCGGCCGGGCTCGAGTCGATCGACAGCTTCGCGGTCGGGCGGCCCATCACGTCTGACTGCGCCTTGTCGAAGGCCTTCTTCACGTCGGCGCCGTAGGTGTTGGCGTCGCAGGTGAGATCGGGGTTGAGCACCAGCGCGCGGGCGAACTCTTCCTGCGCCTTCTTCGCCTGGCCCTTGCCGCCGTTCTGAATCGCGAGCGCGGCGACGAAGAAGTGCGCCTCGGCCAGCGTCTTGCCGTCGGCCGCGTCGGGGTTCTTCGTCATGAAGTCGAGCGCCTCGCCGTACTTCGCGGCAGCGCCTTCGTAGTCGAGGTCGTCGTAGGCCTGCTTCGCGGCGGCGGCGAGCTTGAGGCCCGAGTCGTCCTTCGCGGGGGGCGGGAAGGCGGCGGTCACGTCGACCACCGGCACCGATTGGCCCTCGAGCGCCTGCAAAAGGTCGGTCTCGGCCTTCGCGCCAGCGGACTCGTCTTGCGACTGAACGAAGACCGCGGCCTTCGATGGGAGTGACTTGGTGGGGGCCGCAGCGCCCTTCGGGGCGGCCAGGACCACGAGCAAGAGGGGGAGCACGCGGGCAGCGTAGCCCACGAGATTCAAAGGTCACGTCCGTCAAACGACGTATGCCGGGGCGCGTCTGGCCGACGGGGATCGAGCGATTTTCAGCGCTTGGCTCGCTTCAAAACTTGCCGGGATCGATCGCGCTGGTAAGGTCCCGCCGGATCAGCCCTGTAGCACCTGCATCAGGTCCCGCAACAACTCGGATCGACGAGGGATTTCGTGAGCGCTGCTGAACAAATGGACATGGCCCTGGAAGCTGGAAGTGGCGGTGGTGGCAAGGGCAAGAAGCCGAAGCTCACCGCGACGAGCGGAGGTGGTGGCGGCGGTGAGCGCCAGATCAACCTCGCTGACGAAGCGCGCCGTCGGTACCTCAACTACGCGCTGTCGGTGATCACCTCGCGCGCGCTGCCCGACGTGCGCGACGGCCTGAAGCCCGTGCAGCGCCGCATCTTGTTCGGCATGTGGAACGAGAACGTCACGGCCGACGCGAAGTACCGCAAGTGCGCGAACGTGGTCGGTACCGTGATGGGCCAGTTCCACCCGCACGGCGACTCGTCGATCTACGACGCGATGGTCCGCCTCGCGCAGGACTTCTCGCTGCGCTACCCGCTGGTCGACGGCCACGGCAACTTCGGCTCGCTCGACGGCGATCCCCCGGCGGCCATGCGTTACACCGAGGCGCGGTTGGCCCGGTTGTCCGACGAGATGCTGGGCGAGCTGCAGCAGAAGACGGTCGAGTTCCGCCCCAACTACGACGGCACGAAGCAGGAACCCACCGTGCTGCCCTCGAAGGTGCCGCAGCTGCTGATGAACGGCACGACGGGCATCGCGGTCGGCATGGCGACCAACATTCCGCCGCACCACCTGGGCGAGCTGATCGAAGCGTGCCTCGAGCTCATCAAGGACCCGAAGCTCGAGACGAAGGACCTGCTCAAGTTCGTGAAGGGCCCCGACTTCCCCACGGGCGGCCAGATCCTCAACAGCAAGAAGGAGCTGCGCGAGATCTACGAGACCGGCCAGGGCGCGATTCGGCTGCGCGGCGAGTGGAAGCTCGAAGAGCGGCCCCGCGGTGGCCAGAACATCATCATCACGTCGATTCCCTACACGGTGAACAAGTCGACGCTGGTGGAACGCGTCGGCCAGATCGTGCTCGAGCGCAAGCTGCCCACGCTCACCGACGTGCGCGACGAGTCGACGAAGGACGTGCGCATCGTGCTCGAGCTCAAGCGTGATTCCGACGCTGAGCTGGTGATGACGTACCTCTACAAGCACACGCCGCTGCAGCAGAACTTCAACGTCAACCTGACGGCGCTGGTGCCCACCGACAACCCCGAGGTCGGCACGCCCAAGCGGCTCAACCTGCACGACCTGCTGCGGCACTTCCTCGACTTCCGCCTCGAGGTGGTGACCAAGCGGCTGCGCTTCCAGCTCGATCAGATCAAGGCGCGCCTCCACATCCTCGAGGGCTTCGAGAAGGTCTACGACGCCCTCGACGAGATGATCAAAATCATCCGCAAGTCGGATGGAAAGGAAGACGCGGCGCAGAAGTTGATCGCGCGCTTCAAGCTCTCGGCCGAGCAGGTCGAAGCGATCCTCGAGATGAAGCTGTACAAGTTGGCGCGCCTCGAGATCCTGGTCATCGAGAAGGAGCTCAAGGAAAAGCGGGCCGAGGCCAAGCGCCTGGCCGAGCTGCTCAAGGACGACAAGGCGGGCCAGAAGGCGCGCTGGGGCGTGGTGAAGGAAGAGCTCGAGCAGGTCGGCAAGACCTACGAAGACAAGCGCCGCACGCGCATCACCGGGCCGATCGAGGAAGCCGAGTACAACGAAGAGGCGTTCATCAGCGACGAAGACTGCCAGGTGGTGGTCACGCGCGACGGCTGGGTGAAGCGGGTGCGCGAGCTGAAGGACCCGAGCACCACGCGCATGCGCGAGGGCGACGAGGTGATGGCGCTGGTCTCGGGCTCCCTCAAGTCGCTGGTGGTGTTCTTCTCGAGCGCGGGCTCGGCGTACGTCACGCGCTTCAACGACGTGCCGGCGTCGACCGGCTACGGCGACCCCGTGCAGAAGCTCTTCAAGTTCGACGACGGTGAGCGCGTCATCGGCGCGCTGTCGCTCGACCCGCGCCTGCCGATTCCCACGCAGCTGGTGGGCGTCAGCAAGGACGGCTACGGCATGCGCTTCTCGCTCGAGCCGCACAAGGAAGTGTCGACCCGCTCGGGGCGCCGCTTCGCGAAGGCCGGCCAGGGTGACGAGATCATCGGCGTCGCGCCGTGCGGCGAGAAGGACCTGCTGGCGGTGGTCACGCAGAAGACCAACGCGCTGGTGTGCAAGGTGAACGAGGTGAACGAGCTGGCGGGCCCGGGCCGCGGCGTGACGGTCATCAAGACCGCCGACGACGACGGGGTGATCGCCTTCCTCTGCACCACCAAGAAGGACCAGGTCATCGAGCTCGAGACGCAGAAGGGCCGCAAGCTGAAGCTCTCGATCGACGCGTACGAGGTGACCGGCCGCGGCGGCAAGGGCCGGGAAATGTCGAAGAAGGACACCGTCAAGTCGGTGCGCCGTGAGCTGCAGGTGCTCGCGCTGCCCGAGGCTCCGAAGTCCGACAAGCCGGAAGGGAAGAAGTGATGGCTGCCAAAAAGTACGACGCGAACGACATCCAGGTGCTCGAAGGCCTCGAGCCGGTGCGGCTGCGCCCCGGCATGTACATCGGCGGCACGGGCGCCGACGGCTACCACCACCTGTTGTGGGAGATCGTCGACAACTCGGTCGACGAGGTGATGAACGGCCACGCCTCGCGCATCGAGGTGACGCTGCACAAGAGCGGCACGCGCGTGACGGTGACCGACGACGGTCGCGGCATCCCGGTCGACATGATGTCGAAGTACAAGAAGTCGGCGCTCGAGGTGATCCTCACCACGCTGCACTCGGGCGGCAAGTTCGAGAAGAAGAACTACACGCACTCCGGCGGTCTGCACGGCGTCGGCAGCTCGGTGGTGAACGCGCTGTCGACCGACCTGGTCGCGCAGATCAAGCGTGACGGCAAGCACCACGAGCAGACGTTCTCGCGCGGCAAGCCCACCTCGAAGCTCAAGACGCTCGGCAACGCGCGCGGCTCGGGCACCACCATCAGCTTCACGCCCGACCCGGAGATCTTCGGCGCGAAGCTGAAGTTCGACGTCGAGCTGATCAAGGAACGGCTGGAGTCGAAGAGCTACCTCCACAAGGGCCTGGAGATCGTCTTCACCGACGAGACGGCCTCGCCGAAGACCGAGGTCACCTTCAAGCACGAGGGCGGCATCGCCGAGTACATCGCCAAGCTGATCACCGATCGCGCCAAGGGCCTCGTGCCGCCCGGCTCGGTGCCGATGTACAAGTCGCACGAGAACGGCGTGAAGCTCGAGTTCTCGCTGGCGTGGTCGGAAGCGACCGACGAGCTGGTGAAGAGCTACGTGAACGGCATCCCCACCAAGATGGGGGGCACGCACGAGAACGGCCTCAAGTCGGGCGTGGTGAAGGCGGTGCGCAACTACATCGAGACGCACGACCTGACGCCCAAGGGCGTGACGCTCACCGCCGACGACATTCGCGAGGGCATGGTGTGCGTGCTCTCGGCGTACGTGGTCGAGCCGCAGTTCCAGGGCCAGACGAAGGAGCGGCTGAACAACCCCGAGGTGCAGGGGCAGGTCGACAACGTGGTGCGCCCCGCCGTCGAGAAGTGGCTCAACGACAACAAGACCATCGCCGAGGCGGTGGTGGCCCGCATCATCCTCGCGGCCCGCGCGCGCGAGGCGTCACGCGCGGCGAGCAACGCGGTCAGCCGCAAGTCGGCGGTGAGCCACAAGCTCAACCTGCCCGGCAAGCTGGCCGACTGCGCGTCGACCGACCCCGACGACAGCGAGCTGTTCATCGTCGAGGGTGACTCCGCAGGCGGCTCGGCCAAGCAGGGCCGCGACCGCAAGACGCAGGCGATTCTTCCGCTGCGCGGCAAGGTCTTGAACGCCGAGCAGGCCAGCAGCGAGAAGATGGGCGCGAACAAGGAACTGCAGGACATCGCCAGCGCGCTGGGGTGCGGGCTGGGGGCCGAGCTCGACCTCGAGCGCCTGCGTTACGGGAAGATCTTCCTGTTGATGGACGCCGATTCCGACGGGCTCCACATCTCGACGCTGCTGCTCACGTTCTTCTACCGGCACATGCGCCCGCTCATCACCAACGGGCACGTGTTCATCGCGCAGCCGCCGCTCTTCCGCGTCGACATCGGCAAGGAGACGTACTGGGCGCTCGACGAGGCCCACCGCGATCAGATCATCAAGGAAAAGGGCCGCGCCAACTCCAAGCCCAACATCATGCGCTTCAAGGGCCTGGGCGAGATGCCGGCCGACGATCTGAAGATGACCACGCTCGATCGCAAGAACCGCATGGTGCTCAAGGTGGCGATCGACAACGAGCTCGAGACCGATCGCACCATCAACGAGCTGATGGGCAAAGACGTCGGCGCGCGCTTCAAGTTCATCATGGAGAACGCGAAGGACGTGCAGGAAGTCGACGCCTGAGAGCGGGTGACGCGTGGGCCTCTTCGACTTCTGGAAGAAGAAGCCCGCGCCGAGCGATTCGCCGAAGGAAGCCGCGCCCGTCGAGCCGTACGCCATCGGCCCGGTGCCGGCGGGGCTGCGGCGCATCGAGGTGGTGCGGGCGCGCAATGGCAGGAGCGCGGCGCAGTGGAACTACCAGCGCACGCTCGAGCTCGACGGCGCCTCGGTGCGTGAGTCGACGGCCAACAACGTCGGCGGCGTCGAGCGACTCTTCGAGCGCTTCGCGACCGACTTCCCTTCCGACGCCGAAGCGCGCACGTCGTTCGACTCGCAGGTCGCGCTGCTGAGCCGCAACTTCCCCTTCGTCACGCGGCACGACCGCGACGTGCCGCTGCCGAAGTGGAAGGCGGGCGCGGTGCCCTTCACCTCGCACCCCGAGCTCGAGGCCGCGCTCGACTCGGCGCGCGATGACGCCGGCTTCGAGGCGGCCGCGCGCGTGTACACCGATTGGCTGGTCGGGCAGGGCGACCCCCGCGGGGAGATCTTCTCGCTGGCGGGGCAGCTGCGCTGGGACGACCTGCGCGCGTTCGATGACGCCAATGCCCGCGTGGTGTGGGGCGCGCTCGACTCGACGCTCGGGGCCGAGGTGCACTCGCTCGAATGGCGCAGCGGCATCCTCGTGGGGGCGTCGCTCAAGCGGCGCACCATCGACTCGCCGTGGGGCCTGGTGGACGTGACGCAGGCGTTC
This sequence comes from Myxococcaceae bacterium, assembly GCA_046351675.1. Taxonomy (GTDB): domain Bacteria; phylum Myxococcota; class Myxococcia; order Myxococcales; family Myxococcaceae; genus Archangium_A. Next base: position 214,495 of record JAXLYB010000001.1, on the reverse strand, counting down.
CTCGCGCACCCGCTCGCCCGCTTCGTGACCCGCCTGCGCTTTGGCCTCGAGAACTACGAGGGCGACAACGACTGGGGCCGGGTGCTGAAGACCCTCGGCGAGTCTGGGCGGGCGCACGCGCTTCGCTCGCTGCGCTTCGACGACTACGGCAGCGAAGACAGCGAGCTGTCGTGGACCAACTACGGCGACCTCCAGGACGGCTGGTCGAAGCTGAGCGGCCTCGAGGAGCTCGTGCTGCGCGCCGGCGGCGACGGCAACCTCGGGGCGCTCGAGCTGCCGAACCTGCGGAAGTTCGTGCGTGAGACCGGCGGGCTGCGCTCGCACGAGCTGACCGACATCACGCGCGCGAAGTGGCCGAAGCTCGAGCACCTCGAGGTGTGGTTCGGCGAGCCCGGCGCGTACGGAGGCGACTGCACCCCCGACCAGGCGTGGAAGTTCGTGCAGGACGGCGTGCCTCCCACGGTGACGACCCTCGCGCTGAAGAACTGCTCCTTCCTGGGCGCGCTCTTGCCGCGGTTGATCACCTGGCCCGGTCTCTCGCGCCTGCGCACGCTCGATCTCTCGCTGGGCACGCTGGGTGACACCGAGGCCGCGGTGCTGCTCGCCAGCACGGCGGAGCTGAAGCACCTCGAGCGCCTCGACCTGCGCGAGAACGGCCTGAGCGCGGCGCGCGTCGCTGAGCTGAAGGCCGCGCTGCCGAATGCGGTGCTCGACGATCAGCGCGAGGCCAACACGCGCTACGTGGCGGTCGGCGAGTGAGCGCATGACACGCAAGGGGCTGGCGGCTGCACGAGCGCTGGGGGCGCGGCTCCCGAAGTTTCGCGATGCGGCAGCGGCGCGCCGGGCGTTGCTGGGGTTGCGCGATGAGCGGCTCGCCGAGTTCAAGAAGCTCGACACGACCGGGTCGGGCTTCGTGATGGACGGGTCGCCCGAGAGCCTGGTGCCGTTGGAGCGCTGGTACTTCGCGCTCGTCGCGCGGCGAGGCTTCGGCGCCCTCGGCCTGGACCGTGCGCGGTTCGAGACGGCGATGGGCCTCTATTACGGCAGCGTCGCCGTGCGGCACACCAGGGCGCGGTGGATCGTCGAGGAGTTCGCCTTCGCCCCCGGGACCTGGGAACTCGGCATCGAGCAGAAACACTTCAAGCTGATGGGCGTCGACGGGCTCTGCGAGGACTGGCACCGCAGGCCGAACAACAAGACGCACCGCGCCCTGGCTCGCGACTACGCGCAGCACTTCGCGCCGGTCCCCCGGCAGCCTTCCAGGCCGAAGCCGACCGCCGCCGAGCTCGAGGCCGAGGTGCTGAAAGTGCTCGGGCTCAAGTCTCGCCCCAGCCTCTACCCGTTTCGGCTCGCCGCAGCGCTTCGCCACCGGCTGCGCCTCGCCGCCGCGAAGCTCACGACCCACGACGTGATGGCGGTGCTGGCTCGGCTCGAGAAGCGCAAGCAGGTCGTGCGCGTCGAGCACGGTGGCCGCGGCCACTACTCGGTCAGCTACCAGCTGCGCTGACTAGAAGTGCCACGAGATGCGGCCCATCAACTGCGCACCGTTCTGCAGCCAGCCGCCTTCGATGCCGATCGCCAGCCCGTGGATGATGTTCACCCCGAAGCCCACCCCCGCGTGCCCGCGGAACGGCGCCGGGTTGCCGAAGAGAATGGCGAGGCCACCGAGCAGATCGATGTACACGCGGCTGATGTGAAAGCGGAAGTACGCGTCGATCGGCGCTCCGACCTCCACGCCGGGCGCGACGTTGAGCAGGATGCCGGGCCGGAAGCCGACCGCGAAGTACTTGCCGAGGGCGAACTGCACCCGCAGGTGGAAGTCGAACTGCGCCGAGTTGACGAACCAGTAGCCGCCGCCGAGATCGAGCCCGAGCGAGACGACCGACGCGCGCGAAGGCGTCGCGCCGAGGAGCACCGCACCACACGCCATGGCAAGGAGAGCTCGTCGCATGGCGGCGGAGTGTACGCCGGGCCCTCGCACCGCAAGCCGCGTTTCAGTCGTGCGAAACCTCGAACGCCTCGCCCTCGGTGAGCACTCCTGCGCGTTCCACCCACCCCACCAGTCCGCGCCGGCCCCACGCGGCCTTCACGAAGCCGGGCGCGATGAGCTTGCCGACCTTGCGGCACGGCTCGTTCTCGCCCTCGACGCGGAGCACGACGCCCCCGGCGAAGCGCAGCACCGAGCGCGGCCGCAGCTGGGTGAGCGCGGGCACGCCTTCCACCTCGAGGTTGGCGGCGAGCAGGGTGAAGTCGAGCTGCGCGAGCCCGAGCGCGCGGGCCACCCCGGCCGACTCTTCGACCGAGACGATCGACACCTGGCGCGTGTTGGGCAGCACCGTTCCGCGGGGCACGCCCTTCTGGCGCGGGCCGGCCTTCAGCGTGGCGCCGGCGTGGCGATCTCCGACGATGCCGAGCTCGTCGAGCAGCATCGAGCTGACGCGATCCGACTCGACCCGGCCGGGCCGGCAGACGCCGAGGCGGACGACGCGGCCCACCTCAGGTCAGGTTGCTCAACGGCCCGGTGCAGAAGCTCGCTTCACCGTAGGTGGTGATGTTGCCGCCCATGCCGTTGATGATGCTCACCAGCAGGTTGTTGTGGGCGGCGTGGCTCCAGCGGACGTAGCGGCCCATGCGGAAGCCCGCGCCGCCACCCGCGAGGATGAACGGCATGTCGTCGTGCGCGTGCACGTTGCCGCGCGAGACGTCGGAGCCCCAGAAGATGAGCGTGTTGTCGAGCGCCTTGCTGCCGTCGGGATCCTGGATCGAGTCGAGCTCGGTCATCAGGCTCGCGAGCACCCCGGTCTGCCACGTGTCGCGCACGCCGACCTGCGCCCGCGTGGGGTCGCTGTCGGAATAGTGCGTGAGGTTGTGGATGTCGTTGTTGATGTTCAGGTGCGGCATCGTGATGTGGTTCATCGCGTCGCTGAACATCACGGTGGCCACGCGCGTGAGATCGCAGCGGATGGCGAGGGTCAGCAGGTCCATCTGCAGGCGCGTGACGTTGGGGATCTCGGCCTCGCGCTCGAAGTCGATCATCCCCGGGTCGGTCGGCGTGGTGCAGGTGCCCGGCGGCAGCGTGGTGAGCCGGTTCTCGAGGTCGCGCACCAGCGTGAGGTGGTTGTCGAGGCGCGCCTGGTCGGACTTGCTGACGCCCTTCTTCAGCGCGGCGATCTGCGCCTGCACGTGGTCGAGCACCGAGCGGCGGCGCACGCGCAGCTTTTCCATCTCGGTCGGCGGAGCGCCCGAGTCCATGAAGAGCGTGCGGAAGGTGAGCCGCGGGTCGTTCTGCGGCAGCAGCGGCTGGTTGGCGGCCTTGTAGCTGACGACGCCTGCGACGTTGGGCAACAGCGCGTGCACGCCGAGCTGCAGCGAGCCGATGCGCGTGTCCGAGCCGATGATCGGCACCAGCGTCTGGTCGACCGACGGGCCCAGCGAGTAGCCGGCCTTCGAGCCGTCGTTGCCGACGAAGGTGCCCATGTCGAGCTTGGCGCCCGTGAGGAACGCGCCGACGCCGCGCTGGTGCTGCTCGCCCGGGCCCGAGACCGCGACCGCCATGTCGATGCCGCCGGTGAAGAGCACGCGCGACTTGAACGGGGCCAGCCCCTGGTGAATCGGCGAGAGCGTGAAGTTCGTCTCGTCGCCGGTGGGGAACCAGTCGGGCGTGAAGACGCCGTTGGGGTGGTAGATGCCGATGAAGCGCTTCTTCGTCACCGGCTGCGCGCGCGCCACGCGGGGCACGAGCGTCTCGAGGAAGGGCAGCGCGAGCGAGATGCCGCCCACGCCCTTGAGGAGGTTGCGACGCGAGAGCCGCACGGCCTCGCTGCGACGGGACCGGGAGTGCGTCATGGCGTCATCTCCGGGTTCGCGTTGCGGCGGAAGGACTCGGACTCGACGATGGCCAGCATCAGCTCGCGGAAGTTGCCGCCCGACTTGAAGAAGCGATTGCCGATCTGCGCCGCGGTGCACGCGTCGGCCTGGGTGAGCTGGCGACCGAGGGCGAAGCGGTAGAACTCCTTCGACATGCAGTCGTGCGCGCGGGGGCTGGCGGCGAGCTTCTGGCTGAGCTCGGCCAGTCCGTCGACGGGGCCCACGATGCTCGAGTCGTCCGACGCCACCACGCCACCGGTCGCGTCGATCGCGACGCCGTTCTCGGTGTCACGCCAGCGGCCGATGCCGTCGTAGTGCTCGAAGGTGAAGCCGACCGGGTCGATGAACTGGTGGCAGCCGCTGCAGCCGGGGCTGGTGCTGTGGTTGGCGAAGCGCTCGCGCGTGGTGAGGCTGTTCGACGGCGCGGGCGGCACGATGTTGGCGCCGGCCGGCGGGTTGCCGGGCCGCTGACAGAGCAGGTCGTCGAGCACGAAGATGCCGCGGCGCACCGGCGAGCTGCCCTCGGGCATCGCCTTGAACGCCAGGAAGCCGGGCTGCGCGAGGAGGCCGGCGCGCTGGCCGTTGGTCATCTCGTTGCGCACGAAGGTCGACGACGGGGCCGAGGGCGCGCCGTACATCGACATCGTGTCGTTGGTGTACATCACGTTGGTGCTGAGGAGCGCCGGCAGCGTGCCCTCGTGATCGAGCACGTCCTTCACGTAGAGCTCGAGCGACGTGCGCCACGCCTTGGCGAGGTCGTGGGTGAACTCCGGGTACACCTGGGTGTTCTTCTCGGTGGTCTCGACGCCGTCGAGGTACAGCCACAGCGAGAACATGCGCATCAGGCCGTCGGTCGACTTCGGGTCGGCGAGCATGCGCTTCGCCTCGGCGGTCAGGCCTTCGGGGGTGTCGAGCGCGCCGTTGGCCGCCGCCTCGAGCAGCTGGTCGTCCGGCATGGTGCCCCACAGGAAGTACGAGAGGCGCGAGGCCAGCTCGTAGCCGGTGAGGGTGACCGCGGGGGACGGCACGGGCGCCAGCGCCTGCTCGTCGCGGTAGAGGAACTGCGGCGACTGCAGCATCGCCTGCATCGTGACCTCGACCGCGGCGTCGAAGCCTTCCATCGAGTTGATGGTCGAGAAGAGGGTGTTCAGGTTCGCGCGCTCTTCGGCGTTCAGCGGGCGGCGGAAGGCGCGCAGGCCGGTGGTGGCGATGAAGAGCTCACCGCACGCGGTGTCGGTGGTGTTGCAGGGGACGATCTTCGAGCGGCGGTTGGTGAGGGTGTCGAGCGCCAGGAATTCCGACGCGTCGAGGTACGCCGCGACGTGCGCGTCGGTCACGAGGTTGATGGTCGCGTCGTTGTCGAGGCCCTTGCTGAGCGGCTCGCGGGGGAAGTCGCGCGCGGGGTTGTTCACCGCCCCGAGCAGATCGCGCACCGTGAGGTCGTACTCGGCGCGCGTCAGCAGGCGCAGCGGGGTGCCGAGCGTGAGCTCGGGCGTGCACGTCATGGGATCGACGGGCTGATCAGGCGGCGTGTCGGGCGGCTTCGTGACGGGCTTGCAGCCCGCCAGCACCAGCGCGACTGCGCACGCGATTCCAGGGAAGATGCGTCTCATGTCGACTCGTACGACGGCGGCCCAGAAGAGAGCCCACCGTAGTCGCTTCGAGTGACGATCGCCACGAGCAGGCGAGTCCAACGACACGAGGCAAGTTGCGCCAACTTTGCGCGCCCAGAGGGATTCGAACCCCCGACCCTCGGCTTCGAAGGCCGATGCTCTATCCAGCTGAGCTATAGGCGCTCGACCTCGATGATGCGGGTCCGACAGGGCGGCTTACCGGGATCGAACCGGTAACCTCAGGAGTCACAGTCCTGCGCTCTAACCAGTTGAGCTAAAGCCGCCATCAACCAACCAACGAATTGCGGGGCGCACGTACCGAATGCCCCGCGTGAAAGCAATTACTCAGCGCGCCCGGCGGGAATCGAACCCACGACCCCCGGCTTAGAAGGCCGGTGCTCTATCCAGCTGAGCTACGGGCACTGTTGTTACGAGTCGGGGCGGCCGGATTCGAACCGACGACCTTCTGCGCCCAAGGCAGACGCGCTACCAGACTGCGCTACGCCCCGATTCTGCAACGGTGGGCCTTTTGAACCATGGGGGCGTGACGCGCAAGCGGCGGGTGGCTGACGGGAAGAGGGCGGCCCTCGAAGGAGTTTGCATCGGCGCCCGCGCGTGGTTTGTGCCCCATGGCCTTGGTTCCCTACTTCACGTTGCCGCAGCTCGACCTGCCGTTCGGCCAGCGCATCGACGTGTTCGGCGTGTTGTCGGCGGCGGGCGTGGTGCTCGGGGCCTGGCTGGCCGCGCGCATGGCTCGCCAGTACGGCCCGGGGAAAGACGACGCCCTGCGCGACGTGGTGCCGTGGGCGGTGATGTTCGGCCTCTACGGCGGCCACTTCATGCACATCTTCGCGTACCACCCGGAGCTGCTCAGCGCGGCCGACTGGTCGCTGCCGCTGCGCTTCTGGGACGGGCTGTCGTCGATGGGCGGCGTGCTGGGCGCGCTGCTGGGCATCTTCGTGTTCTTCGCGCGCACGAAGCAGAAGCTCCTGCCGTACCTCGACGCGTTGGCGCTGGGCACTGCCCCGGGTTGGATGGTGGCGCGCATCGGCTGCTTCCTGGTGCACGACCACCCCGGGGTGCGCACCGACTTCTTCCTGGCGGTCGACTTTCCGGTACGGACGTACGGCGGGCCCCGGCACGATCTCGGCCTCTACGACGCGCTGGTGCTGGCGGCGATCTCGGTGGCGCTCTTCGCGTGGAAGCAGCGGCGGCCGCTGCAGGGGCGGCTGATGGGCCTGTTGGCGCTCGTCTATTCGCTGGTGCGCTTCGGCCTCGACTTCCTGCGCGCGTCAGACCTGAGCTTCGTCGACCGTCGCTACGCAGGCCTCACCCCGGCGCAGTACATCGTGCTCGGGCTGGCGGCGACGGGGGTGTGGCTGTTGGTCAGGAAGTCGGAGCCGGTGCCCATGCCGGTTTCCGTTGCAGGGGCTGATCAGAAGACTTGACGGGGGGCAACGGCGGGCCGTATACGCCGCGCGCCGAGTGACGGGAGCGTAGCTCAATTGGCAGAGCAATGGACTCTTAATCCATAGGTTGAAGGTTCGATTCCTTCCGCTCTCACTCAGAAAACAGCCGGTGCTCGAGAGGGCGCCGGCTGTTTGCGTTTCAGGGGTCGTGCTTTGACGGGTCGCGCCGGGCAGGTGGCGTAACTGGTAGCCGCACCAGACTTAGGATCTGGTTCCCAAAAGGAGTGGGGGTTCGAGTCCCCCCCTGCCCACACAAGTTGTGAAGTCGCGACGTTGACCTACGGTTCGTCGCGTGGCGGAACGAACGATCATCGCCTCGGCGACCAACCTCCTCGCGCGCGGGTTCCAGGTCGTTCCCACCGACCGCAAGTCGAAGTCGGGCCAGGTGGTGAACGGGCTCTTCGCGGTCGCGCGCGCGCTGCACCGGGTGCTGGCGATGAAGGCGCCGGCGCGGGCGATCGCCGTGATCGACTCGAAGGCCTCGACGCGGGGCTGGCCGGAATTGCTCTTCAAGCAGGTCGCGTTGCTGCCTGAGCTGTGCCGCGCGCTCGGCTTTCACGTCGTCGAGACCGACGAAGAGCTCAACGTCTGCGCGAGCTACGCGAAGGCGGCGCTCGACGCGGGTGACGACGTGATCATCGCCGCGGTCGACAAGCGCTACGCGCAGCTGGTCGGCGAGCGGGTGTGGTGGTTCGACGCCAACAAGGACGTTCGCTACACCATCGAGATCGTCCAGAAGCGCTTCAACGTGCCGCCCGCGCAGGTGGGCCAGTGGCTGGCGCTGGTGGGTGACGAAGACCTGGTGCCGGGCCTCAAAGGCATTGGTGCGAAGGGCGCGACCGAGTTCCTCACCGAGCACGGCACGGTCGAGGCGGCGATGGCGAAGCTCGACACGCTCGACGGTCGAGTGGCGAAGGCGCTGAAGGCGGCCAGGGCCGAGGTGCCCGCTGCGCTCGACTTCGCGAAGCTGAAGACCGATCGCGCGCTGCCGTTGGCGTTGGGCAAGGCGAGCTGGAATGCGCCCGACGCTGCGAAGCTGAACGCGCTCTACGAGGGGCTGGGGTTCAACGAGTTCCTGGTCGCCGATGCGAGCGGCCGCAAGGTCGAGTGCTGCGAGACGGCCGAGCAGGTCGCCGCGGTGCTCGGCAAGGCGAAGGGCGTCACCACGCTGCACGCTGTGCTCGAAGACCCCGATCCGGTGCAGAGCGCGCTGGTGGGGGTCGGCCTCGCGCTCGAGAACGGGGAGCTGTTCTACGTGCCGGCCGGCGGGCGCGCGTGGCCGCCGCTGGTGAAGTGGCTCGAGGATCCGAAGGCGAAGAAGCAGGGGCACGACCTGGTGCCGGCCTTCGTCGCGCTCGAGCGGCTGGGCCACCGGCTCGCGGGCGTGGTGAGCGATTCCGCGTGCGTCTCGCACCTCACGCAGCCGAGCAACTGGGCGCCGCACGATCTCACGGTGGTCGCCAAGCACGCACTGGGCCGCGCGATCCCCGATGACGACGAGGTGCTGGGCGTGGGGCGCGCGCGCAAGAAGTGGGCACAGCTGTCGATCGACCGCGCGGGAGAGATCGCCGGGCAGCGCGCGGAGGTCTCGCTCGAGCTCATCAAGAAGCTGGGCGGCGGCGTCGAGCCGAAGCTGCTGACCGAGTACCTCGACCTCTCGCAGGTGCTGGTGCGCATGGAGCTGGCCGGGCTGCGCGTCGACGTGAGCGAGCTCGAGAAGGCCAAGGCGTCGTTCGCGACCATCGAGGCCACGCTCGAGAAGGAGATCACCGCGCTGGCGGGGCACGCGTTCAACATCAACTCCAGCAAGCAGCTGGGGGAGGTGCTGTTCGCCGAGCTGAAGCTGCCGGTGGTGTCGCACACCCGCACGGGCTGGAGCACCGCCAACGAGGCGCTCGAGCGCATCGAGCACGCGCACCCCATCGTGGCCCTGGTGCTGCGCTGGCGCACCCTGCGGCGGCTGCGCGACAACTGGCTCAACGCGCTCGAGAAGTGCATCGACGCCGACGGGCGCGTGCACTCGCGCTTCCACCTCGCGCGCTCGTTCTCGGGGCACTTGATCAACACCAACCCCGATCTCGGTCGCGTGCCCGGCCGAACCGACGAGATGAACCGCGTGCGCCGCGCGTTCGTCGCCGAGCCCGGGTGGAGCCTGATGTCGGTCGACTTCAGCCAGCTCGGCCTCTACGTGCTGGCGCACCTCACGAAAGATCCCAACCTGGTCGAGCCGCTGAAACGGCGCGCCGACATGCACCGGCTGACCGCGTCGGCGGTGCTCGAGATTCCGGCCGACCAGCTCACCCTCGAGCAGCGGCAGGTCGGCAAGGTGGTGAACTTCGCGACGTTCGCGGGGCAGGGCGCGAGCTCGCTCGGCATGCAGCTGGGCATCACGCCGGCCGAGTCGAAGGAGTACATCGCGCGCTTCGATCGCCACTACGCGAAGGTCAGAGCGTTCCAGGACGAGCAGCTGCGGCTGGCGAAGGAGCGCGGGTACATCGTCACCATCGCCGGCCGGAAGTGGCCCATCGGCGGGCTGGAGTCGCTCGACTCGATGTTGCTCTCGTACGCCGAGCGGTTGGCCCGGCGCGCGACGCACGAGGGCTCGGTGTCGGACGTGGGGCGGCGGGCGCTGCTCGACGCCGATCGGGCGCTCCGCGCGGCGGGGCTCAAGGCGCGGCCGGTGGTGCAGATTCTCGACGAGGTGTTGTTCGAGGTGCCCGACGAGGAGATTCCGCGCGCCGCGAAGATCGCCAGTGAAGCGATGCGCAACGCGTTCGTGCTCGAGGTGCCGTTGGTGGTCGGCGTCGAGGTCGGAAAGAACTGGGCCGACCTGACGCCGCTCAAGCTCGAGTGACTTCGTGCAGCCGGCGGACCTCGTGTCCCTCGCGCAGATCGTCGGGCGAGCGGTACGTCGCGGCGAGATCGAGCCACAGGCAGCGCTTGTTCTCGTCGGGCGCGCCGAAGATGACCGGCTGCACCTGGTTGCCGCCCTCGACGAACCAGCCCGCCTCGTCCTTGTCGTGACCGTGCACCACCACGCGCAGATCGAGTGACGTCTCGGCCGAGATGCGCGAGAGCAGCCGCGCGCTCACCTCGCCGCGTTGGCCGTAGCACCAGAGCAGCTCCGCGATCGCGAACTGGCGGTGACCCAGCGAGGGGCCGTCGAGCGGGCCGTCGAGCATGGCGAGCGAGTCCACCGCGTCGCCGCCGCTGCCGTGCGAGAAGAGCAGGCCGCACGGCGCGACCACCGCGAGCAGCGCGTTCTCGCAGAGTGTTCGGAGCGCGCGCAGCTGCACTTCGGTGAGCCTCGCCTCGAGCGCGGTGACCTCGTCGGCGTGGAACTTCGAGGTGTGGCGGTGGCCGAGGTGACCGGCGTCGTGGTTGCCGAGCACGAAGTGCACGCGATCGCGGTGCTTCGCGCGCAGCTCGGTCAGCTCGTCGATCAACGCGGGGCTCTCGTCGGGGTAGCCGTAGAGGGCAGGGTGCTGCTCGGCGGCGGCCCGGTCGGGGCCGTGCACCAGGTCTCCGAGCACGAGCCAGTGATCGAAGCGGCCCTCGAGGAACATGGTGCGCAGCGCGCGGAAGTCACGGAGGTTGCCGTGCAGATCGGTGCTGACCAGCAGCCGGCCCTCGCGCGGGAGGACGAGGTGGCGCTTCACCGGATGCACATCGCCACGCACTGGCCGGCCTGGCACGCGCCGGGGCTGCACTGGAAGTCGTACTGGCACGGCCCCGCCGCGAGCGTGGTGCTGCAGTGGCCGTTGTCGCAGTTGAGCGGCGCGAGGCAGTCGGAGATCGCGCTGCACCCGGCATCGGGGCCGCCCAGCGGCGCGCAGTGCGTGCCTCCGTCGGCGTCGTTCGCGCAATAGGCATCGCGCCGGCACAGCCCCTGGCAGCGCTCGCCCGCGTGGGGCGGAGCGAGGCATTCGGATCCTCCGTCACCGACGCTCGCGCAGCTCAGCCCGTTCGCGCACCAGAAGGGGTCGCGACACGGCGCGCCGGCGTCGAGGGGAACGCTGCAGCGGCCGGTGCGCGGCGCGTGTGCAGTCGTCGACGGCAGGCACGTCAGCCCGCGTTGGCACGACGCGAAGCCGAGCCACGGCAGCTCCACGCGGCCGTAGGGGCGAATGGGGCACTCGGTCCCCGCGGGGAGAGAGAAGGGCGTGAGCAGCGTGCACCGGCCCTCGATGCACCCGTGCCCGAGGTCGGCGCGACAGGGGTCGGTCGGCGTACCCCAGGCGTAGTCGCAGGCGTCTCCGAGCAGCGGGCGCGGTCCACACGTGCCGCCGTCGAGGAGGCCGCCATCGGCGCTCAGCGTGAGGCCCAGGCAGACCAGCGTCGCGGGGTAGGTCCCGCATTGCGTCGGCCTGGTGCACGGGTCGCCCGGTGTGGGCGCTCCGCACGTGCCGTTGGAGCGGCAGACGCGTCCCGGGCCGCAGAGCTCGGGCGCGGAGGTGCACGGCGCGCCAGCGTCGAGGAACGGCGTGCAGAGCGTGTTGGTGCCGTCGTAGTGACAGACGGTGCCGGCGGCGCAGCCATACGGGCCGCAGTTCTCCCCCGGCCCGGCGAGCGCGAGGCATCGCTCGATCCCGGCGTCGTCGGTGCCGCAGTAGCTCGTCGCCTCGTCGCAGAACGAGCTGGGGCGGCCGTTGCGGCAGGTCTGCCCGAGCGTGCGGCGGGGCTGGCACTGCGGGTTCGTGCAGTCGGAATCGCACAAGGTGCCGGGGGCGCAGGTGGCGCTGCCACACCCGTTGGGGCGCAGGGTGAAGACGAAGGGCAGGGGGCCGACGGCCGCGCCGAAGGTGCGCAGGCTGCCGCACGAGGGAAAGTCGGCATAGCAGGCGAGGGGCAGGTTCAGCTCGGCGAGGCACCGCGCGGCCGCGACCGGGTCGTACGCGAAGGAGCCCGCGTCTGCGCTCGCGCAGAGGCTGGCGAGCGACGCCTGTTCGTCAGCCAGGCACGCGCCGCTGTCGGCTTCGTAGCGTTGGCACGCGCTGAGGTGTGCGCACGACGCGGCCGGGTAGATGGCGCAGAACGTCGCGAGGTCGACGGCCGGCGCACCGGAGTCGACCGTGCCGCCTCCACCGCCGCCAGTCGCGAAGCCGCCACCGAAGCTGCCGCCCGCGCCGCCGAAGCCGCCAGTCGGAAAACCGCCGCCGGCCGGGAAGCCGCCGCCACCGCCGGGGAAACCGCCGTCGCCGCGTCCTCCGCCGAAGCCGGAGTCGGGATTGGCAGCGGTGGGACAACCGAACGCCAGGAGCGAGAGGCCAACCAGGAGGGCGCGGTTCACGCCACGCAGGCTAACTCGGGAGGTAGAGGTTGTTCAGGTTGGTATGGCTGGCGAAGTTGGCGAGGTCGAAGCTGTCGCGCGCGAGCTGGGACTCGGTGACCCACAGGCTGGTGCCGGCCCACGGGTCCTGCAGGAGGAAGCGGCGCACCTGGTCGGTGCCGACGCGGGTATCGGTGAGCAGCATGCAGTGCCCGGGAATGGTGACCGGCACGTCGCGGCCGTCTTCGAGCAGCGCGGCGACGAGCTGCAGGCGCTTCTGGCGTTGCGCGGGCGGCAGGTAGTCGAGCGAGACGGCGTCGAACTTCTCCTTCGTGGCGGCGCCGAGGAGCTCAGCGGCGACCTTCGCGATGTCGGCGTACGCGATGCCAGCGCCGCCCTTCGCGTCACGGCCGACGGCGACTCCACCGTGGCCCTCGAGCAGCTGCTTTTCCTGCGTGGCGAGCGCGTCGCGGGCGGCGCCGTCGTTGAGCACGTTGGTGGTCGCGTCGAAGGCGAAGATCGGGTCGGCCTCGCCGAGCGCGATCTGCATCGAGGTCGGTACGCACGAGCCCGACCAGCGCTGCGCGAGCCCGGAGTTCTTGCGATCGGCCTGGTCGAGATCGATGAGCGTGGTGCGCACCAGCAGCTGCGCGGGGGACAGCGGGGCGATCTTGGTGGCGAAGCTCGTGGCGGCCTTCAGGCCTCGCGCCGCGGCTGCCTTGAGCAGGACCCACTGCTGCTGCGGTTTGGCCGCGGCGAAGGCCTTCTGGAACGAGCTGCGATCGGTCGCCGACGAGGCGCTGAACACGGTGACGAAGTTGCGCACGTGCGCGACGCCCAGCCAGCCTTCGCTGCCTTCGGCCTTCGCGGTGCGCCGCGTGGAGACTCCGGTGACGAGCGCGGTGGCGAGCTCTTTGGGCAGCGCGGCCTGGCCCTGCACGTACGCCTTCGCCAGGGCAGCGCGGGCGCCGTTGACGCCGGCACCGGGGACGCTGGCTGGCGTGAAGGTGCTCGCGGGGGCGACCGGGGTGTTGGCGGCCGGCGTGGTGGGCCCGCTGACCTTCGCGATCACGGCGGCGAGCGTGCGGTGGATGCGCATGCTTCGTTGTCGGCCGGGGTGCGGTTTCGCGCGACGCGAGGGCCTGTAAATCCCCTGTGCAGAAACGGCGAAATTCCTCTAAAGGCCGACGCCATGAAAGTTCAGGTTGAGGACGTTTCGGCGATCGAAAAGCGGCTGTCCATCGAGGTTGATTTTGCGCTCGTCGAGAAGGAGCTGACGGCGGCGTATTCGAACCTCGCGCGCCAGGTGAAGGTGCCGGGCTTCCGGCCGGGCAAGATTCCGCGCCGCATTCTCGAGCAGAAGTTCCGCGCCGAGGTCGAAGCCGACGTGGTGAAGCGGGTGCAGGTGCTCGGCTTCATCGACGCGCTGAAGGAGACCAACGTCGCGGCGGTGGGCGACCCGTCGTTCTCGGGCGGCAAGCTCGAGGCGAGCAAGCCCTACGCGTACTCGGCGCGCGTCGAGGTGAAGCCGGTGGTGACGGCGAAGGACTACAAGGGCCTCGCGTTGCCCGCGGTGGACGCGGCGGTGACCGACGAGCGCGTGAACGAGCAGCTCGATCGCCTGCGCAACCAGCGGCTCGAGGTGGTCGACGTGAGCGGCCGCGACGTCGTGCAGAAGGGCGACCTGGTGGTGATCGACTTCGACGCCACGAAGGAAGGCGGCGCGACGTTCCCCGGCAACACCGGCCGTGACGTGACGGTCGAGGTGGCGCCGGGTGAGCTGATCGAGGGCAACCTGCCCGGGCTCGAGGGCGCGAAGCTCAACGAGAAGAAGACCGTCGAGTACCAGTTCCCCGCCGACTACCGCGTGGAAGAGGTCAAGGGCGTGAAGGCGCAGTTCGTCTGCACCATCAAGAGCATCAAGCAGAAGAAGCTGCCCGACGACGCGGAGTTCGCGAAGGCGATGGGCGAGGAGAGCTTCGAGAAGCTGAAGGCGCGCGTGCGTCGCGACCTCGAGAAGGCGGCGAAGAACCGCGCGGAGATCGACGCGCGCGAGGGGCTCTTCAAGTCGCTCATCGAGAAGAACCCGATCGACGTGCCGCAGGCGATGGTGAACCGCGGCATCGACTTCATGCTCGAGAACGCGCTGGGCGGCCTGATGCGCTCGGGCATGGACCCGAACATGCTGCAGCTCGACTGGGGCAAGCTGCGCGAGGAGCTGCGGCCGAAGGCGGCGCTCGAGGTGCGTGGTCAGTTGCTGCTGGAGTCGATCGCCACGGCGGAGAAGATCGACGTGTCCGATTCGGACGTGACGAGCCGCATCGAGGAGCTGGCGAAGGAAAATGACGTGGGCCTGCCCGTTCTGCAGAAGCAATACACGTCGCCCGAGGCCAAAGATGGGCTGAAGAACCGCATCAAGGAGGAGAAGGTGATCGCATTCCTCCGGCAGCACGCTGCGAAGTAACGCCACAACCTCAAGACGCACTTCACTGGAAAGAGCCCCATGCCCTACTGGCCGCCTTCAGTCGTCGAGACCACCCACCGCGGAGAGCGCGTGTGGGACTTGCCTGCCCGTCTGCTCAAGGACCGCATCATCATGCTCGGCACCGAGATCGACGATGACGTGGCCAACGGCGTGATGATGCAGCTGCTGTATCTGGAGTCGGAAGACCCGGACAAGGACATCACGATGTACATCAACTCGCCGGGTGGCTCGGTCACGGCGGGCTTGGCGATCTACGACACCATGCAATACGTGCGGCCGAACATCTCGACCGTGTGCACGGGGCAGGCGGCGTCGATGGGCGCGGTGCTGCTGGCGGCGGGCACGAAGGGCAAGCGGCAGGCGCTGCCGAACTCGCGCATCATGATTCACCAGCCGCTGGGTGGCGCGCGCGGGCAGGCCCGGGACATGAAGATCCAGGTGGCCGAGATGGCGCGGCTCGAGAAGACGCTCTACCAGATCCTCGCGGATGCCACGGGGCACTCCCTGGAGCGCATCGAGAAGGACTGCGATCGCGACAACTTCATGAGCGCCAGCGAGGCCGTGCAGTACGGGCTGATCGACATGGTCGCCAAGCGCAACCCGAAGAGCGAAGGCGCGAAGAAGTAATCAGCGCAGCTCGAAGTCGAGGTCTGGACGAGCCGATGAGATCGCGCGAGCGATTTCGTCGGCTTCGTTCTTTGGGGCAGCGGTGACCACGAGGCGCCGCAGCGAGCGCAAGAGCGGGTGAGCCAGGAACGCGGCGATCTCGGCTGCGAGGCCAGTCCACGCGACGAGCTGCACGGTCGACAAGAACGGGCCGACGCGCGTCGAGCGGTCGAGGTCGATGCCTCCGCGCAACGGCCCCGGCTCGAGCCCGAACGGCACGAGGAGCGTTCTCACCGCTTCGACGGATTGTGCGCGTGCAGCGAGGGCCATCAACTCGCCAGCAGCGTCTCCTGCAGCGAGCAGCTCATCGACGAAGACGTTCACCTCGGGCTCGGTGTGACCGGGGAGCGAGAGCTGCCCCGAGAAGAAGGGCGAGGGGCGCAAGGTGAAGAAGCCTCCGCCGGGGAGTGCGGTGAACGGGGGAAGCAAGGGCCCGAGCGACTCGTCAGCCCTGCGCTGGCGCACACCCGCGTCCTCGACATGCCATCGGGTGGGATTCACGGTTGGCAACAGCCAGTCGCCATCTGATCCGGACTTGAGCGCGAGTGCCTTCCACGAGTCGGTCGGGTCGTAGAACCACGGCGCGCCGTGCTGCGAGTGGGTCGTCGGGGGAACGGGCGACGAGCGTGGAAGCAGTTCGAGCCGCTGCCCGTCGACCTCGAGCGCGTCACCAGACGCAACGGTGAACCAACCGCCGACGATCGGCTCCGGCGCGCCGTTGAGGCGAAGCGCCTTGCTCACCGTCACTTTGCTTCCCTCTCCGAACGCACCGACCGAAGGCCCTTCGACGGCCGGGAGACGCGACGCGCCCGCAACATCGTGGGGTGTTCGCAACTTCAGCTCGAAGGGAGCGCCGCGAGCGAGGAGTCCATGGTCGCTCACGAAGGTGGACCAGTCGCCCACTGGCTCGTTCGAAGTGACGTGGAGCTCGAGCGTGCGCAATTCGCCGAAGAGCTGGTTCGATCTCAAGAGGCGCAGTCGTGCGAGCGAGTCCACGCCTGTCGCTGCGTTGCCACCTCGCCAGACGGCCATGAGGCCGTGCTCGTTCGTGTCGAGTGACAGCAGGCCTCGGGTGAGGTCGTTCCACAGCGGGCCCGGACCCACGTCGGGTTCGTCGGAGATGTCAGCGAACCACACGGTCCATGTTCCGCCGCCACTCTCGAGGGTGTCTCCGTGCGCGAGTGAGCGACGCGTCGTCAGCGTCAGCCCGTTCAGGCGCACGCCCGCTTGCAGTGGCTCGAGGGCCCAGTGGTCTTCGACACGCCCAAGTCGCGCGAAAGCCTGCAGGACCAGCCGGCGTTGGGTTCGAGGCGTCAGGTCGGCGAGGGGCGATTGACGGACCAGCGCGACGGTTGGGCGCGGGTTGGGAACCGACGCGTTGGTGGTGAGTGTGCCTTCGGCGTCCACCCAGGCTTCGGGACCAGTGTCAGCCCAACTTGCCCTCGGAAACCCGGGCGCGCGTTCGCTTTTTGTTGGCGGGCGTGGGGGATGGTAGACAGCACCCATGCTCGAGGCCGCAAACCCCCGGAAGGGTGGCGGAATTTGGAAGAACCGCTGCCACAGCATGGGCGGAACTTCGTACCACGGCTGCACGAGCACGGAGCGGCGGCATGGTCGAGGTTGACCCCGCGCTCGGCACGGGTGCCGATCCCCTCATCGGCCGCTCGATCGGCGCCTACGTCGTCAAGTCGATGCTGGGCGACGGCGGCATGGCGGTGGTTTTTCTCGCCGAGCACAAGGCCATCGGCCGCAAGATGGCGGTGAAGGTCCTCAAGAAGGAAATCGCTGAGCAGAGCGAGTGGCACAAGCGCTTCATCGCCGAGGCGCAGGTCATCGCCGCGCTGAAGCATCGGAACATCGTCGAGGTGTTCGACTTCGGCACGCTGCCCGACGGCGACGGTCGCCAGTACCTGATGATGGAGTACGTCGAGGGCCAGTCGCTCGACGACTACATCGCCGAGCACGCGCCGCTCATTCCGGCTGTCGCGCTCGAGTTCGCCGATCAGATCCTCAACGCGCTCGGCGAAGCCCACAAGAAGGGCATCGTTCACCGCGACCTGAAGCCGGGCAACGTGATGGTCGTGCGGGAGCACAACAACGAGCGGTTGCTCAAGGTGCTCGACTTCGGTCTCGCGCGGCAGGGGCCGGCGGTGCTCAACATCGACATCGGCACGAACGACGCCAAGACGTCGCTGCTTGCCGGCACCCCAGCCTACGTCGCGCCCGAACAGGCGCTGGGCGAAGTGGTCGATGGCCGGGCCGATCTCTATGCGCTCGGTGTCATCTTGTTCGAGATGGTGGCTGGGCGGCTCCCGTTCGATGCGAATGACGATCGCTCGTTGGTGCAGATGCATGTCTCGTCGCGCCCGCCTTCGTTGAGCGACGTCGCGCAGAACGTGCCTGAGGGGCTGAGCAAGCTCGTCGACTCGTTGCTGGCCAAGGAGCGTGAGAATCGCCCGGCCACGGCGGACATCGCGCGCCAGGCAGTGCAACGGGTGCTCAAGCAGCTGCGCGTCGAGGCGACGGCAGTGCGCGCGATGCACGTCCCCAATCAGTCGGTGCTCAAGACCGACAAGATCACCCGTCCCGTCGCGCCGACGGATGCGCACTCTCCGACAACCGATCTCGAGCTCAAGTTCGCCACCGAGCGTCGCGCGCGGCAGCGGTTGATGATCGGCGTTGGGGTCGGCGTCGTGCTGCTGTTGTTGATTGCGGTGATCGCGATTCCCACCGGCACGCCGCGGGTCGTCGAGCCAGCGCCGGTGATCGATGCGGGGATCGCCGTGGTGACTCCGCCTCCCGAGCCAGAAGTGAAGGTGCCGGACGCGGCGGTGGCGATCGCGCCGGTGATCGATGAGCCCGACCCGTTGCCCGAGATCCACCCCGCGGTCGACGCCGGGCGTACGGTCGTCAAGGTGAAGAACCCCGTCGCGGCGGCGCCGAAGTGCACTCCCGATGAGCGTTGGAAGAAGACGTGGGAGAGCACCTTGCGCCACCAGCGCGACGACATCGGGCGGCGCAACGACGGCAAGCTGTTCGCCGCGTGGGAAGAAGATGAGCGTGTGTTGCTCAAGCGCGTGAAGGACGCGCAGAGCCCGACCGATTGCGCGGCGGCCGAACAGCAGCTCGATCGCGTCATCGCGAAGTACAACCCGTGAAAAGGACCACTGTGCGCCTCTCGAGCCTGGTGATCGTGTTGTGCAGCGCGGCGGCGATCGCGCAGGTGAAGCCGCCCGTTGCTGCGTACCCACTCGACGTCCTCGTGCGCGGGGTGAGTGACGCGCAGGTGAAGGAACTCCAGGCGGAGTCGCGACGGCTGCTCGGCCTTGAAGCCACACTGCCTGATGGCCTCGCGCTCGATGCGGCGCTCGCGATGATGGAGCGCAAGGACTGCGATCTCGACGACGGCTGTCTCAAGCAGTTCGCGCTCAACGCGAAGAGCCTCTACGCGCTGCACGCCTCGCTCGAGAGTGACGCCAAGCAGAAGCAGATCATCGCCAAGGGCCGTGTGGTTCGGGAAGACGGCGTGCAGGTCGTGCCGATCAAGAGCGTGACGGTGGTGCGCAAGGGCAAGGAGCCGATCGAGGTCGCGCTCCGCGAGGCGCTCAAGCAGCTGTACGCGGAGCTCAAGGTGTCGACGCTCGCCCCGACGCGCGAGCTGCCGAAGAAGGATCCCGATCCGGTCGTGGTGGTGAAGAAGGATCCCGACCCGATCATTCTGCCGCCGCCGCCTCCGCCTCCAGTCGATACCGGGGCAGGGCAGCGCGCCGCGGGCACCGGCATGCTCGTCGCAGGCGGGGGTGTGGCGTTGATCGGGGTGATCGTCTCGGCGGTCGGTTGCTCGATCGGCTGCGCGGTCGTTCCAGTGGGCGGCACGGTGATGCCCGGCTCGGAGCTGCAAGCGGTCACCACCGGGCGCAGCCTGATGACGGCTGGTTTCGTCGCCGTCGGCGTCGGTGCGGGAGTCGCGGCGATCGGCGGCGTGGTGTTGGCGCTCGCGCCGGCACCCGTGAAGTCCGTGTCGATCGTGCCAACTGAAGGTGGGGCCGTGGTGCAGTTTGGAGGGCGGTTCTGATGACCCGGTGGCTCGTGGTGTGCGGTGCGGTGTCGTTGGCGGGGTGCACCTTCGGGGTGCGCGAGTGCGTCAATGATGACGAGTGTCGCGCGGCCTATGCGGGCGCGACCTGTGATCCCGTG
Source organism: Myxococcaceae bacterium (assembly GCA_046351675.1). Lineage (GTDB taxonomy): Bacteria > Myxococcota > Myxococcia > Myxococcales > Myxococcaceae > Archangium_A. Next base: position 194,929 of record JAXLYB010000001.1, on the reverse strand, counting down.
GCGCACCTGTGCGTGCGTCCGACCGACGGCGGGGTGACTGGCGGTGGCGGCGGCGCGGGTGGAGGAGGCGTGGTTGGCGGCGGCGGTGGAGTGACGGGTGGCGGCGGAGTCACTGGCGGCGGCGGCGGCGCGGTCGCGTGCGCGACCACGTGCGGCGATGGCCAGAGTTGCAACCTCGCCACTGGGGTGTGCGATGCGCTGACCGTCGCCATCACGATGCCCGCGGTGGATGACACGGTGTTTGGAGGGCCAGGGCCGGTTCCGGTGCGCGCGACCGTGACGCAGTCTGACGGTGGCGCGTTCAGCACTGCGGACGGCGGAGTGCCCGTGACGGTGACGGGGCCATTGGCCGGGCCGGATGCGCTGCCTGAGACGACGACACGCGGGACGTATGAGACGGTCTTCACCGCGCCCATGGTGAATGGTGACGTGACGCTGACAGTCGGTTGGCCGGGCGCGAGTGTGATGCGGAGGTTGCGGGTGAGCGCGTGCACCGTGATGTGCCAGCCCTACGAGGCGTGCATGCCCAACGTGTCGGGCGGGACGTGTCGGCCCCTGGGGTTGAACCTGGTCTGGGGCTACCCACAGTCGACGACCACGGTCGCGCCGAACTCAAGCCCGACGGCTGCGCTGGCGGTGATGGGGTCGCTCGGGACGAGCGTGAAGATTCCGCTGTTGCTCGATGGCGCAGACGCAGGGGTGCTTTCGAGCACCGGCCCGATGACGTGGACCGCATTGGTCGGAGTCGGCGCGGCGGACGGGGTGCGCACGTTGACGGCTGGGTGGCCTGGTGGGCCGGACGCATCAGTGACGTTCCATGTCGATGCGACTCCCCCGCTGTTGGGACTTGTTGTGCCGGGGGACGGTGGGTACCGGCAACGAGATGAAGTGGTGTACGCGGTGTTGACTGCCAATGAGCCGCTCGCCGATGCAGGGGTGACGCTGGCGGGTGCACCAATGTCTCAGGTGGCGACGTCGCTGTGTGCCAACTTCGCGACGACCGCGAACGCGCGCGCGTGCTTCGAGTTGGATTTCAGCAAGCCGGTGTTCAACACCTTCGACGGCGGCATGAACGTGTCGGTGAGTGGGGTGGATTTGTATGAGAACGGCGCGGTTGGTGGGCTCGTGCAGCAGGTGACGCGGTTGCGGTGGATGTCGCGGCCGGCCGCTCAGCCGGTGCAAGCGTTGGCGGTCGGCAGCGACGGCATCCTCTACGTCGGCACGTCCATGCTGCCCGGGGGGACGAGTGGGAACCTGCTCCGGGTGATGCCAGATGCTGGATGGGTGGCGAAAATTGCGGCGTTCGATGTGCAGGCGCTGGCGATTGACTCACGTGGAGGCACGGACGTCGCCTACCTCGCGTACAACAGTACCGAGGGAAACATTGTGACTCTTGATGCCGGAACGCTCACCCCCTTGAAGCTCGCATGTCCGGGTCAAACGGCTTCGAGGACCTACAGTGGCATCGCGCTCTACCGCTCAGCGGGCGAGACATTCGCCGTCGGCAGCATCAACAGCGTTGCCGCGAGCCCCGGCCGAATTTGTTTGGCGAGCCCTATGAGCCCCGCGCTTGGCCTCCCGGTGTCGCCCAACGACCTCCTCGACGCACCACCTGTGTCGACGGCAGGACCAACCAGTGCTGTCAACGTAGCTATCAATGGCAACACGGCGTCATTTCTGCACTCAATTGCGGGTGCTGATTGGGTTCCTGTGACTCTGAATGGAGGGGGCGTTCCTACGCTAGGCTCCTCGGTCCCACTGACCGCGGCTGACGTTCCAATTGGGCAAGCGCGAGCCGATGCGACTGGTTTTGTGCTGGCCACCAAGAGCGCTGGCGCCAATGCGCAGCTGTTCGTGAAAGACGGGAGCACGGCGCAGGGCAACCTCGGAACCAACAACGACAAGGGTGTCCCATCATTCGTTGACGCGAACGAGGGATATGTCGGAATGGGCAATGCGGCCGCGTCGGAACTTGTTCAATTCAGTCCGCAAGCGCTCACCTCTCGACGCGCCATTGCGAGCTTCCCAACTGACACATTGCGGACGGCTCCGGTGCTCGGACCCACCGAGGGCTACGTCGTCAGCGGCGGCGGGGTTCTGATGACGTTCGCTGGGCGGGGCACCAATACCGCCGAGTCTTGGCGAGTGAAGTTGGCGCAACCGGCTGACGTCGTGCTGACGCACCCGACGTTCGACTGCAACCGCGAGCGGCCCGGCACCACCGGCATCCTCTACGTCGGCACTCAATCCGGCTACGTCTTCTCCATCATCGTCGACAGCCCGAAGCTCCTCGACACGCCCGGCGCCTGGCCCAAGTACCAGCGCACCCAGGGCAACGCCGGCAACACCGACCCCGCCTTCCCCATCAACTGGCCCTGCCCGTGACGTCACCGCTCTGACGGTCAGGCGCACCGCCAATCGTGGGCGTTCGGCCGAACGCCGGGTTAACCTTCGAAGCAGTCATGGCCACGAAGAACGTCGGGCGCGAAGGCGGCAACCAGACCCTCTGCTGTTCCTTCTGCGGCAAGTCGCAGAAGGAAGTGAAGAAGCTCATCGCGGGCCCGACGGTCTACATCTGCGACGAGTGCATCGGCCTCTGCAACGACATCATCGCGGAGGAGATCGACCGCGAAGAGCAGAAGGACACGCGCCTTCGCATCCCTCGCCCGTCGGAGATCAAGTCGATCCTCGACGAGTACGTGATCGGCCAGGATCGCGCGAAGAAGGTCCTCTCGGTCGCGGTGCACAACCACTACAAGCGCATCGAGTCGAAGGTGCAGCTCGATGACGTCGAGCTGCAGAAGTCGAACATCCTGCTCCTCGGCCCCACGGGCTCGGGCAAGACGCTGCTGGCCCAGACGCTCGCGCGCATCTTGAACGTGCCGTTCACCATCGCCGACGCCACGTGCCTCACCGAGGCCGGCTACGTCGGCGAAGACGTCGAGAACATCATCGTCAACCTGCTCCAGGCCGCCGACGGCGACATCGAGCGCGCCCAGCGCGGCATCGTGTACGTCGACGAGATCGACAAGATCGCCCGCAAGTCGGAGAACCCCAGCATCACGCGCGACGTGAGCGGCGAGGGCGTGCAGCAGGCGCTGCTGAAGATCATCGAAGGCACCGTCGCCAACGTGCCCCCCAAGGGCGGCCGCAAGCACCCGCAGCAGGAATTCCTGCAGATCGACACCACCAACATCCTCTTCATCTGCGGCGGCGCGTTCGGCGGGCTCGAGAAGGTCATCGAGCGGCGCCTGGGCGGCAAGTCGCTCGGCTTCGGCGCCGAGATCAAGAGCAAGCAGGACAAGTCGATGTCCGAGCTGCTCGCGAAGGTCGAGCCCGAGGACCTCCTCAAGTTCGGCATGATTCCCGAGTTCATCGGCCGACTGCCCGTGGTCACCGCCCTCGAAGAACTCGACGAGCCCGCGCTGATCGAGATCCTCGTCAAGCCGCGCAACGCGCTGACCAAGCAGTACCGCAAGCTGCTCGACCTCGATGGCGTCGCGCTCAAGTTCACCGACGGCGCGCTCAAGGCCATCAGCCAGGAAGCGATTCGCCGCAAGACGGGCGCTCGCGGCCTGCGGGCCATTCTCGAGTCGGTGATGCTCGAGCTGATGTACGAGATCCCGTCGAAGAAGACCGCGCGCGAGGTGGTCATCAGCGAAGACGCCGTGCTCAAGAAGAAGGAGCCGGTGGTGCTCTACGCCAGCGACGAGAAGCCCAAGCCCGAGGCGACGGCGTGAAGTCGGCAGTCGGCTCGCTCGAGACCGTCTTCGAGCTGAGCAGCTTCGTGGCTGAGCTGTATCGCCACCAACTTCGGTTGAAGCATCCGCGGCTGACGGAGGCTCGTCTCGACGCCATGATGCGCGAATGGCTGCTCGACGAAGAACCTCTCGACCCGCAGGAGTTCGTCAAGGCGCCAAAGTCGGTGTGGGGCCGTCGGTTCGCAAGACCCTCGAGCACGCCATCCGCGTCCTCGAGTCGCTCGGCGCGAGCTACTGCGTCGTCGGCGGCATCGCGCGCAGCGTCCACGCTGAGCCGCGGAGCACGGACGACGTCGACTTCGCTGTCTCAGCGCAGAGTCAGGACGAAGTCGACGCGGTGATGCGCGGCCTCGGCGGCGCCGGCTTCGTCATTCGCGAGGTCTTCTTCAAACGGGAGTCGGGTCACGTCGCAACGGCGCGGGTGACCTGGGGCGATGGACCCACGCGCGCTGACCTCCTCTTCGAGACCAGCGGCATGGAGCGTCAGGTGGTGCAGGACGCTCGTCGAATCGAAGTCTTGCCGGGCCTCATGGCGCCGGTGATTGGCCGCGAGGGCCTGATCGCGATGAAGCTGATTGCCGGCCGCGAGCAGGACTTGAGCGACATCGCAGCGCTGATGGACGCTGGCGAGGTCTCAGCCGACGTCATCGATGGACTGCTTGCGGCCTCGTCGCACTCGCGTCGCGCTGCGGCGCAGACGCTGTGGGGCGACATCCAACGTCGTCGCCGCGAGCGGGTCCCGGATCTCGTGCCAGCGTCGAAGAGCGTCCTGCGCCGATTTCAGGCCCTCGGTGCGAAGCCACCAGAAAAGAAGAAGCGCCGCTGACTCACTGCGAACGAGCGCAAGGCGGGTTTTCTCCTCACCCCGACCCTCTCCTCCTCGGAGGAGAGGGAGTTCGCTGCCTCGTGACGACTCACCTCGCCAGCGCCGCGCGATAGCTCGCGATCAACCCCTGCACGCGCTCGTGCGCCGCGACGATCTCGCTCAGCGACCCGCGTGACGCCTTGTCAGCCTCGGCCAGCTGCGCCTCGAGCTTGTCGAGCGACCCACCCGCCACGCCCGACTTCGCGAGCCACGCCTTCAGCGCCGGCACCATCGACCGCAGCTCGTCCATGTCACGCTGCAGCTCGCCCAGCCGCGTCGCGCGCTCGTCGGTGCTCTTCGCCTCGAGCAGCTCATCACCGGCGTTCTCGAGGATCTGCTGCAGTTCGTCGCGCGTCAGGCCACCCGACGCCGTCACGGTGATCGACGTCGCCTTGCCCGTCTCGCGATCGCGCGCCGACACCTTCACCACGCCGTCGGAGTCGATCTCGAACGTCACCTCCACCGACACCTCGCCGCGCACCGCCTCGCGCAGGCCGCCGAGCGCGAACTCGCCGAGCAGCTCGTTCTGCGCCGCCACCTCGCTCTCGCCCTGCACCACGATGATCTTCACCGCGGTCTGGCCGTCGCGCGAGGTGTTGAACGTCTCGGTGACCTGCGTCGGCACCGCGGTGTTGCGGGGGATCAGCTTGCGCACGTAGCCGCCCGCGATCGCCACGCCGAGCGTCATCGGCGTCACGTCGAGCAACACCACGTTCTGCTCGGCCGAGACCAGCGCCTCGGCCTGCACCGCCGCTCCCAGCGCCACCACCTCGTCGGGGTTCACGTCGGAGCACGGCGCCCGCTGGAACCACGTCTCGACCGCGCGCGACACCGCCGGCATGCGCGTCATGCCGCCCACCAACACCACCTCGCGCAGATCGGCCGGACGGAGCCGCGCGTCGGTGAGCACCTGCCCGGCGATCTCGATGGTGCGCGCGACGAGGTCCTTGGTCAGCCGCTCGAGCTCGACGCGCGTCAGCCCCACCGACAGGTGCCGCGGCACGCCGTCGATCGTCGCGACGAAGGGCAGGTGAATCGGCACCTCGTCGTACGAAGACAGCTCGATCTTCGCCTTCTCCGCCGCGTCCTTGAGGCGCTGCAGCGAGAGCCGATCGCGCCGCAGATCGTGCCCGGCGTTCTCCGCGCGGAACTTCTCGGCCATCCAGTCGACGAGGCGCGAGTCGAAGTCCTCTCCGCCGAGGAAGGTGTCTCCGCCGGTCGCCACGACCTGGAACACGCCGCCCAGCATCTCGAGCACCGAGACGTCGAACGTGCCGCCGCCGAGATCGTAGACGGCGATCTTCCCTTCCTGCCCGCGCTGCAGCCCGTACGCGAGCGCCGCCGCGGTCGGCTCGTTGATGATGCGCAGCACGTCGAAGCCGGCGATCTGCCCGGCGTCACGCGTGGCCTGCCGTTGCGCGTCGTTGAAGTACGCCGGCACGGTGATGACGGCGCGCCGCACGCTGCACCCGAGCGCGGCCTCGGCGTCGGCCTTCAGTTCCCGCAGCACGAACGCGGAGATCTCCGGCAACGCGAACTGCCGATCGCCCACCGCGACCCTGACGTCGTCGTGCGCGCCGCCCACCACGCGGTAGGTCAGCCGCCCGAGCACCTGCTTGATCTGCGAGCTGGAGAACTTTCGCCCGATGAGCCGCTTGCTCGCGGCGATGGTGCCCTCGGGGTTCACCTCGGCCTGCCGCCGCGCGAGCTGACCGACGATGGTCTTGCCCGCCGGCGTCACCGCGACCACCGACGGGGTGAGGGTGCGCCCGTTGCGCGCCGGAATGACGACCGGGTGGCCGCGCTGCACGGTGGCGATGACGCTGTTGGTGGTGCCGAGGTCGATGCCGACCACGGGATCGCTGGGCGCGCTCACTTCTTCCCCGTTCCCGGGAGCCCGAGATCCGCGAGGCTCACCATCATCTGCCGCCCACGCGCCCGCGGCTTCGCGAAGACCGGGTTGGCCGCCAGCCACGCTTCACGCCGGGCCGGGTCGGTGAGCGTCTGGTGCGCCTTGAGCAGGTAGTGGAACACCCGATCGAGCCGCGGCTTCCATTCCCCGAGGTTCTTGCGGAAGTGCCGGTCGGGGTGAATGCGCGTGCACAGCTTGAAGAACGACGCCTTCACCTGCTCGGGCGGCGCGCCTCCGGGCAGACCGAAGAGCGAGAAGAGATCGGGCGTGGTCATCAGCGCCTCGAGCCGTTCGACCTCTCGCTGGAGTTCGGGGGCGAACTCGATCGTCATGGCGCGCAGTGTAGTTGATTCGACGCTACGGTCCGTCGCCATGTCTGCGCTCCGAACCGTCGCCCTCACCGCCTGTCTCGCCGGGTGTGCCACCACGCCCACCTCGGCCACCTCCAACCAGCCCGACCTCCTCGAAGACGCCGGCCTTCCCGCGAAGAAGATCGCGGCCACGCCCCCCACGCCCATGCCTCCCTCGACCCGCATCGATCCCGCCGTGCCCGCCGACCCCTACCGCTGGCTCGAAGACGAGAAGGCGCCCGAGGTGCAGGACTGGATGAAGGCGCAAGACGCGTTCGCGCGCGAGCGCATCAACGCGCTGCCCGGCCGCTCGAAGCTGCTCGAGCGTTACAAGGAGCTCTATTACCTCGACGCGATGGGGGCCCCCATCAAGCGCAACGGCCGCTACTTCTTCACGCGGACCCACAAGGACAAGGAGAAGGCGATCGTCTACTGGAAGCAGGGCCCCACGGGCGAAGAGCACGTGCTGCTCGATCCGAACCAGTGGAGCACCGACAACACCGTCTCCCTCGGCACGTGGAACCCCAGCTGGGACGGCAAGAAGGTGGTCTTCGCGAAGAAGCCCAACGCCGCCGACGAGGCGACGCTCTACGTGCTCGACGTCGACACCATGAAGGTGAGCGAGACCGACGTGATCCCCGGCGCGAAGTACGCGTCGCCCTCGTGGTTCCCCGACTCGAAGTCGTTCATGTACGAGTGGCTGCCGGTCGACCCGGCGATCCCCGTCAGCGAGCGCCCCGGCTACTGCGACGTGCGCGTGCACAAGCTCGGCACGGACCCCGCGAAGGACGAGGTGATCCACGAGCGCACGGGAGATCCGAAGACGTTCATCGGCGGCGGCGTGTCGCGCGACGGCAAGTTCCAGTTCATCTCGATCATGCGCGGGTGGAACGAGAACGACGTGTTCATCAAGCGCCAGGGCAAGGACAAGACCTGGCAGCTGCTGATCGCCGGCAAAGACGCGAAGTACTCGGTCGATACGTGGAAGGGGAAGCTCTACGTCTTCACCGACGAGGGCGCGCCCAACAAGCGCGTGTTCGAGGTCGACCAGAACAAGCTCGATCGCAAGCAGTGGAAGGAGCTCATCGCCGAAGACAAGGACGCGGCGCGCGAGTCGATGGTGATCGTCGGCGGGCACCTCGCGATCGCCTCGCTCAAGAACGTGGTCTCGGTGGTCGAGCTCTTCGGCCTCGACGGCAAGAAGGTGCGCGAGGTCGAGCTGCCCGGCCTGGGCACCGCGTCGAACCTGATCGGTGACGAAGACGACGACGAGGCGTTCTACGGCTTCAGCTCGTTCACCATGCCCTCGCAGATCTTCCGCACCTCGGTGAAGACCGGGAAGTCGGAGCTGTACTCACGCGTCGAGGTGCCGATCGACGCCGCCGCCTACGAGGTCAAGCAGGTGTGGTTCACCTCGAAGGATGGAACGAAGGTGCCGATGTTCATCGTCGCGCGCAAAGACGTGGTGCTCGACGGCAAGAACCCCACGCTGCTCTACGGCTACGGCGGCTTCGACGTCTCGCTGCGCAGCTCGTTCACCAGCTTCATCTACCCGTGGCTCGAGGCGGGCGGGGTGTACGCGGTGGCCAACCTCCGCGGCGGCGGCGAGTTCGGCAAGGCGTGGCACGACGCGGGGAAGGGCGCGCGCAAGCAGGCGGTGTTCGACGACTTCGCAGGCGCGGCGCAATGGCTCATCGATCAGAAGTGGACCTCGCCGAAGCACCTCGGCATTCGCGGTGGCAGCAACGGCGGCCTGCTGATGGGCGCGGCGATGACGCAGCACCCCGAGCTGTACGGCGCGGTGGTGTGCGCGGTGCCGCTGCTCGACATGGAGCGCTACCACCTCTACGGATCCGGCAAGACGTGGATCCCCGAGTACGGCGACCCCGAGAAGCCCGACGAGCTCGCAGTGCTCTCGGCGTATTCGCCCTACCAGCACGTGAAGCCCGGCACGGCCTACCCACCGCTCCTGATGATGAGCGCCGATCACGACGATCGCGTCGACCCGTTCCACGCGCGGAAGTTCGTCGCGAAGGTGCAGGCGGCGAACCCCGCCGGGCAGACGTGGCTGCGCATCGAGGCACACGCGGGGCACGGTGGGTCCGACCAGGTCGCCAAGGCGATCGAGAACTCGGCCGATCAGATCGCGTGGCTGCTCTCGCTGTTGGGGCGCTGACGGCAGCTCAAAGTTCGATTTCGTGGCTGGGCGGCGTTACAACCCGGTACAGCCATGTTCTTTCGCGACGACAAGAAGGACGACCACCAGAAGGACGCAGTGCTCCCGCTGCTCCCGCTCCGCGACATCGTGCTCTTCCCGCACGAGGTGCGGCCGCTCTACGTCGGCCGTGAGAAGTCGATCGCCGCGCTGAAGGACGCGATGGCGAAGAAGGGCGCAGACGGCAAGGCGTGGCTCCTGCTGTCGGCGCAGAAGAAGGCGAAGACCAACGACCCGGCGCCCGAAGAGCTCTTTCAGTTCGCGACGCTGGGCCAGGTGGTGCAGCTGCTGCCGCTGCCCGACGGCACGGTGAAGGTGCTGGTGGAGGGCGTGTCGCGCGCGAAGGTGACGAAGTTCGTGCCGCACGACCCGTTCTTCCTGTGCGAGTTCGAGAAGGTGACCGAGCCGCCGGTCACGGGCGTGGAGGTCGAGGCGCTCGTGCGCGCGGTACAGGCCACCTTCAAGGCGTACGTCGAGCTCAACAAGCGCATCGCGCCCGAGCTGCAGCAGCAGGTGTCGATCATCGACGACCCCTCGCGGCTGTCGGACACCATCGCCATCCACCTCCCGTTCAAGTCGGTGGCCGACAAGCAGGCCCTGCTCGAGACCGAGTCGGCGACGCGGCGGCTCGAGAAGCTCTACGAGCTGATGCAGGGCGAGATCGAGATCCTCAAGGCTGAGAAGCGCATCAAGTCGCGCGTGAAGAAGCAGATGGAACGCACGCAGCGCGAGTACTTCCTCAACGAGCAGATGCAGGCGATCCAGCGCGAGCTGGGCGACAAGGACGACGGCAAGTCGGAGCTCCAGGAGCTCGACGACAAGCTGAAGGCCAAGAAGATGTCGAAGGAAGCGATCGCCAAGGTCAAGAAGGAGATCAAGAAGCTCAAGATGATGGGGCCGATGTCCGCCGAAGCGACGGTGGTGCGGAACTACATCGACTGGGTGCTCTCGCTCCCCTGGGGCGACGAGACGAAGGATCGCCTCGACGTGTCGGAAGCCGAGACGGTGCTCAACGCCGATCACTACGGCCTGAAGAAGGTGAAGGAACGCATCCTCGAGTACCTCGCGGTGCAGCAGCTGGTCGGCAAGTTGAAGGGGCCGATCTTGTGCTTCGTGGGGCCTCCGGGCGTCGGCAAGACCTCGCTGGGCCGCAGCATCGCCCGCGCGCTGGGCCGCAAGTTCGTGCGCATCGCGCTGGGTGGCGTGCGTGACGAGGCCGAGATCCGCGGTCACCGCCGCACGTACATCGGCGCGATGCCGGGCAAGATCGTGCAGTCGCTGAAGAAGGCCGAGTCGAGCAACCCGGTGATGCTGCTCGACGAGATCGACAAGATGTCGAGCGACTTCCGCGGTGACCCGAGCTCGGCGCTGCTCGAGGTGCTCGACCCGGAGCAGAACCACACCTTCAACGATCACTACCTCGACCTCGACTACGACCTGTCGAAGGTGATGTTCATCTGCACCGCGAACTCGATGCACACCATCCCGCAGCCGCTGCAAGACCGCATGGAGGTCATTCGGCTCGCCGGGTACACCGAGGAAGAGAAGCTCGCGATCGCCCGCCGCTACCTCGTGCCCAAGCAGAAGGAAGCCAACGGCATGGGCAACGTCGAGGTGCAGCTGAGCGACACCGCGATTCGCACCGTGATTCGCCGCTACACGCGCGAAGCAGGCGTGCGCAACCTCGAGCGCGAGCTGGCCGGCGTGTTCCGCAAGTTGGCGCGCGAGGTCTTGAAGAGCAAGCCGGCGGCCGAGGGCGAGAAGGTGTCGGCCGCTGACGCGGTGCCGGCGCAGACCGTCGATCGCAAGCGCGTCATCAAGCTGCTCGGCACGCCCAAGGTCCCGAAGGATCGCAACGAGAAGGACAACCAGGTCGGCATGGTGAACGGCCTCGCGTGGACCGAGTTCGGCGGCGAAGTGCTCGTCACCGAAGCGACCACCATGCCCGGCAAGGGCAAGCTCATCGTCACCGGCGTGCTGCGTGACGTGATGAAGGAATCGGCGCAGGCGGCCGTGACCTACGTGCGCAGCAAGGCGCGCCGCTTCGGCATCGAGGACAAGTTCTTCGAGCAGAACGACCTCCACATCCACTTCCCCGGGGCGTTCCCGAAGGACGGGCCGAGCGCTGGCGTCACCATGGCGACCGCGCTGGTCTCGGCGATCACGCGCATCCCCGTGCGTCGCGACGTGGCGATGACGGGTGAGATCACGCTGCGTGGCCGCGTCACGCCCATCGGCGGGCTCAAGGAAAAGTGCCTCGCCGCCCACCGCCTCGGCATCAAGACCGTGCTCGTGCCGCGCGAGAACAAGAAGGACCTGCGCGAGGTGCCCAAGAAGGTGCGCAAGGCCCTCAAGATCGTGCTGGTCGACTACGTCGACGAGGTGCTGCGCGAGGCCCTGGTGCTCGAGAAGCCCGCGGAGTTCGCGCGGCTGCCCACCGAGGGTGGCGCGGCGCCAGCGGCGATGTAGGTCGTCCGTCGTGAACCGCACGCAGGCCGGGATCTTCGCGCTCGTCGGGTTGTCGCTCGTGCTGAGCTGGGTCTTCGCGCGCCGCGGCCCGGTGAGCGCGGAGTCGTACCAGGAGTGCTTGTCGCACGCGGACTGCAAGTCGACCGAGCGCTGCGTGGTGGTGCCGAAGGGCGACGGCTTCGCGACCCTCGGGCGGTGCGGCGAGCCCTGCCAGTCCGACGCTGACTGCGGCAACGGCTGGGTGTGCCGCAGCTGGGTCGCCGAGAAGGCGTACCTGGTGCCCGACAACGGCCAGCCCGCCGACGTGACCCGCGAGCGCGCGTGCACGCACCAGTCGACGCCATGAGCAGGTGGCGCATCGCGCTCTTGCTGTCGCTCGGGGCGTGTCACCCGCGAGTCGAGGTCGTCGAGCCTCCGAACCCTGACCCGGTGCCGCTCTGCATCTCGCGGCGCATCACCGACGTGCGCGTGGACGGCGCGGCGCTGGTGGTCGACTCGAAGATGACGGACCTCTGCCAGCAGGGCGACCCCGTGGCCGCCACCCGCCTCGCGAGCGTCGAGCTGGAGCGCGTGTCCGACTGCCCCGCGGGTGAGCTGATGCTCGAGATCGTCGGGGGCCAGCAAAACGTTCGACTCCCGGACTTCGGCGCGCGGCTCGCACCCGGCCAGCTGCAGGCGCTCACGGGCGCGTTGACCGAGCTCGCGACCGCGCACCAACAGGCCGTCGCGCGCGCGTTCGTCGTTCGCTGCTCGTCGCCCGAGTGGCTCTTCGTGGTGACGAATGATGCCGACGTCGAGGTCGCGCCGTACCGACCGGCCGTCGTTGCAGTCGAGCCAGCTCGGCCTGATGCGGGCTGCGGCGAGTCGCTCGACGTGGGCGCGAAGGCGTGGGTGGGACGGCGGCTGTCGACGGGGCTGATGCCGGGGCCTTCGAACCTCGAGACGTGGACCCTGGGACAGTCGGGCGGAGCCGCGCGCCTCGTCGTGCAGGAATACCGCGCCCAGGCCGGGGCGCCGCGCGCCGACGAGCAACCCGAGCCGACGTGGACCTGCGCAAAGTCTTCCTCGTTTGAGGGGACCGTGCGCGGCACGCGCTTCTCCTTGAAGCGCCAGGCCGACGGCGAGTTGCTCGAGCTGCGCTGCACTCCGAAGGCGCTGGCGGTGCGCGTGCCGAGCGCCCGTCGCGTTCGCGTTCGCTCGAAGTCCGAGGAGTGCAAAGCCTCGCGCTGGACGACCGAGGCGCGCGGAACCGTGCAGGGCCTGGTCTGCGTGACGCTCATCGACGAGCGGCCCAGCGTCGCGACGCCGTGGGTCCTCGCTCCGCGCCCGGGAGTCGAGCACGTGACCTACGATGAGGACGACTGCGGGGTGACCTTCGATGCCCTGCGCGCCGTGCCGGCGGATGGTGGCGTGGCCCCGGCCATCAAGATCAGCGAGCAGCCGGCGTGGCTGCGGCGTTGAGCGTTCCGGCTACGACATTCGTCTAAGTTCTTCGCCGAGCGCTTCGTGGTGGGTTGGGGTGATCATGACCACTCGCCCTTCGCGCTTCCGCGTCGCTGTCGTTGTCGCTGCGCTCACCGTGGTCTTCGGTTGTGGGACGCCTCCGGGCGGTGACGATGGCGGTGCGACCGGTGGTGGCGGCGGTGCGGCGGCGACGGGCGGCGGCTCGGCGACGGGTGGCGGCTCGGGGACCGGTGGCGGCTCGGCGACCGGTGGCGGCTCAGCGAGCGGCGGCGGCTCTGCGACGGGCGGTGGCTCGGCGACGGGTGGCGGCTCAGCGACCGGCGGCGGCTCGGCGACCGGCGGTGGCTCGGCGACCGGCGGCGGCTCGGCGACCGGCGGCGGGTCCGCGACGGGCGGTGGCGGCGGCCCGGTGCCCACCGTGCGCTTCATCGCGATCGGCGACCAGGGCAAGGCGAACGCCGGTCAGAACGCGGTCGGCGCGGCCATCGGCACCTTCTGCGCGAACAACCCCTGCGACTTCGTCATCCTGCTCGGCGACAACTTCTACCAGTCGGGCGTGACCGGCACGTCTGACCCGCTCTGGCAGACCGCGTTCGTGCAGCCGTACGCCACGGTGAACCTCCCGTTCTGGGCCGTGCTCGGCAACCACGACTACGGCGGCGAGGGCCTCGGCACCGACCTGCCCAAGGGCCAGAACGAGATCGACTACAGCCAGGTGAACCCGAAGTGGCACATGCCGGCCAGCTACTGGCACATGACCATGCAGCACGTGGAGTTCTTCGGCGCCGACACCAACCGCTCGATGTTCAGCATCGACCAGGACGTGCGCGCCGACTTCGCCACCTGGTTCGCCGCCTCGACCGCGACGTGGAAGATCGTCTTCGCGCACCACCCGTACAAGTCGAACGGCGAGCACGGCAACGCGGGCAACTACGACAACCTCCCGTTCCTCCCCATCGTGAACGGCGGCGCGGTGAAGTCGTTCGTCGAGCAGTCGGTGTGCGGCAACGCCGACTTCTACATCACCGGCCACGACCACGACCTCGAGTGGATCCAGGCGACGTGCACCAAGCCGAACTCGACCATCAACACCGGCCTCATCGTCTCGGGCGGCGGCGGCGCCGCGACCACCACGCCCGGCACGCAGCCCACGTACTTCAAGGCCGCGCAGCTCGGGTTCGCCTACATCGTGATCGCCGGCAACACGTTCACCCTCACCTTCTACGATGAGAACGGCGCGCAGCTCTTCACCAAGTCCGTCACGAAGTGAGCCGCCGCGGTGAGTGAGACGCCCGCCACGAAGTTCCTCGCGCAGCACGGCGTCGTGTTCACCCTGCACCCGTACGACTACGAAGAGCGTGGCGGCACGAAGGTCAGCAGCGCGAAGCTCGGCGTGCCCGAGCACCAGGTCATCAAGACGCTGGTCTTCGAAGACGAGACGAAAGAGCCGCTGATCATCTTGATGCACGGCGATCGCCAGGTCTCGGCCAAGGCGCTCGCGCGCCAGCTCGGCGTCAAGCAGGTGCAGCCGTGCAAGCCCGAGGTCGCCCAGCGACACACCGGCTACCTCGTCGGCGGCACCTCGCCCTTCGGCACCAAGAAGACGCTGCGGGTGTGCTGCGAGAAGTCCATCACCGCGCTCGACCGCATCTTCATCAACGCCGGCGGCCGCGGCCTGCTCTGCACGCTCGAGCCGAAGGAGCTGGTGCGCGTGCTCCAGCCGACCCTCGTCGAGTGCGCGACGCCGTGAGGCGCATGCGGGTGGTGGTCGTCTCCGACGAGCGGGGCGACCTCGCTGGTCCGCTGCAGGCTGCGCTCCACGCCCGCTACGACACGCTCGAGGTGCGCTTCGTCGACAGCCTCGACCACGTGCGCGAAGAGCTGCGAAAGGCGCCGTTCGACGCGGTGCTGGTGTGCGCGGGCTTGAAGCGCCTCAGCCTCGAGTCGTTGCGCAAGCTGGCCGGCCCCTCGACGAAGCTCCTGGTGCTCGACGACGACGTGCCGGGCTGGGTGCGGCTCGACGGCAGCGTCGGCGAGAAGGTGGCTGACCAGGTCTTCGCCCACCTCGGGCTCGCGCGCTCGGCGTCGTTCGACCACCCCGTCGAGGAATGGGTGGGCTACTGCGGCTCGACGCGCTTCGAGCGCGTGCAGTACCCCGGCATCACCGACCCGGTGATTCGTGCCCGCCTGGACCGGCGCGAATTCCCCGAGGGCCGGCTCGCCGAGGCGCAGCGCATCGCACAGCTGCAGGGGCTGGCGCTCGCCCGCACCCTCGAGGTCTTCTGGGACGACCCGCGCCCGCACCTGCTGCAGGTCGTCCCGCCCGGCCTCACGCTCGGCCGCCTGCGCACGCCGAAAGAAGGCCCCGCGGAGCCCGACCTGGTCGCGCTCCACCTGATGCGCCGCGTGCTCACCGGCGTGCTCACCTGTCACGCCGCCGGAGTGTCGTGCGGCCCGCTGAACCGCGAATCGCTGTGGCTCACCAGGCAGGGCGAGGTCTTGCTGCTGGGCCGCGGCATGACGCACCTGCCGATCGAGAGCCGCTCACCCGGCCTCGTCGCGCCGCTCGAGTACCGCCTCACCGCGCCCGACGATTCGCCGCGCCGCGAGGGCGACGCCTTCCGCCTCGGCACGCTGCTGCTCGAGCTCGTCATCGGCCAGAACCCGTTCCAGTACCTCTCGGGCCACGACTTCCGCGCACGCCAGTGGAAGCCGGGGTGGACGTGGGGCAACGAGCAGCAGGGTCGCGCGCGGCGGCTCATCGAGCTGCTCGCCACGCCCAACGACGGCCCGGTGGGAGAAGACCTGCGCGCGCTGATCGAGGCCAACACGCCCGTCTCGTCCGACGCGGTGGTGCTGCCGGCGATCGAGTCGGCGCTCGCCCGGCCGGCGCGAGCCTGGTGACGGTCAGAGACCGATCTGCACCATCTCGGCGACCACCCGGCGAATCAGCTCGCGCCGCACCTCGGCCCGCGCGCGCTCGAACGCCGACTCGTGCACCTGGCCGGTGTTCTGCTTGCGCGTCTTCGCGGCCGCGCGCACTACGAGGTCCACCCGCTGTGGCTCGAGCTGGAACGGGCGCCGCGCGTCCTTCTGCAGGAAGTAGTTGATGCCCCGCTGCTCGAGGAGCTTCGCGAGGTGCTTGCGTGATTCGGCGATGAGCGAGATGTCGATGATTTCCGCCATGCGTGGAGCGGAGTGTTCGATCAGCTCGCGCGCGCCGTCGAATTTGAAGACGAAACTGGCCGCGGGTTTGACAGCACCGCGACGGTGATCCACCGACGCCCGCGCGTGACGCCCACGGTGCATGGCGGGGGCACGACGGGCCCATCGGTGACATGCTCACGGCTTCATGGAGTGGCGCTCGGACATCGGCCCGGCCCGACAGGGGGACGCGGCGGCGCGGGAACGCCTGCGCGAGTACCTGACGCCCTTCGTGCACGCCATCTGCCTCGCGCACGCGCCGCACCACGAGACGCTCTCGCTCGTGCCGCGCATCCTCACCGAGGCGATGGGCTCGCTCGGCGGGGTCGACGACGCCGACGTCGGCGCCCACGTGATGGCCACCGCCCGCCGCCGCACGAAGGAAGCGATGGCCGGCAAGAAGCTCGACGAGCTGCCGAGCGCCGACCCCACCACCCAGACCGCGCTGCAGACCGTCGCGCGCCTGCGCGAGCTGCCCGAGCTGCCGCGCGAGCACTTCTTCCTCCGCGCGGTCGACGGCATTCCCGGGCCGGAGATCGCCGAGGTCGCGCGCCTGACGCCCGGTGACTTCCGCAGCTCGCTCGAGCGCGCCGCCGCCGAGGCCTCGCGCGTGCTCGGCCAGGCCCAGAGCTTCGCGGGCGACGACTACCTGTGGGAACTGTCGGGCGCGCCGCCCGCGCTCCTGGTGAAGCTCGAGGTCTCGCTGCCGCTGCTGCGCTTCGACCCGCTCGCCGCGCCGCCGCCCGCTGCCGACGCTGCCACCGCCGGCACCGCGATGGACTTGAACCCCGTCGGCGCGCGCCCGAAGGAGCTCTCGCTCGGCCGGGGCCTGGTGTTCGACGAGCGCGACGACACCTCGGTGGGCGAGGTGCACACCGAGCCGGGCGTCGACGCCGTCGCCCCGCCGCCGCCCGTGAAGTCGAGCCCGTCGAAGCCCGCGCTCACCAACCCCTTCGAGCAGCAGGTGCGCACCATCGCCGCCACCGACCTGCCGGCCGAGGCGAAGGGCAACCTGCCGCCCGTGCCGACCGCGACCGACGTGCCGTGGGTCGACCCGTCACAGCCGTCGTCGAGCAAGAGCGGCCGCATGGGCCCGCTGCCGGCGCGCCCGGTGCCCAACCCGCGCGAGGGCGAGTCGAGCGGCAAGAGCAACAGCAACAAGTCGGGCCGCCAGCAGCAGATCGCCGGCGAGACGAGCGGCAAGAAGGTGCTGGTCGGCGGCGCGGCGAGCAGCGCGAGCTCGAAGTTCCCCCCGCTCGAGGTGACGAAAGACGCGCCGAAGATCACCGGCCCCGGAGAAGAGGACAGCACCGAGGCGAAGGTGCCCGCCGCCATCGCGCGCGCGCAGCAGCCGAACCCCGGCGCCGTCACCGCCGGCTCGGGCCCGGAGTCGGTGCTCGGTCAGCCGACGATGGAAATGTCGCTCGCGGAAGCCATCCAGGGCGCGACGCGGCTCAACCCGATTCCCGTCACCTCGCAGGAAACGCGCGTCGCGGCGCTGCCCACCACCACCAACCCGGTCGGCCCGCCGCCGCTCAGCGAGGCCTCGTGGACCCAGGGCACCACGCCCTTCTTCGTCGCCGGCGCGTGCGTGCTGCTCGGGCTCGCCATCTGGGGCGCGGTGATGCTCAGCACCACCCGCACCAGCCGCGCGAACTGGCAGCTCACCGAGGTGGTGGTCGCCGCCGAAGACCTGAACACCGGCGACGAGGTGACGCTCGAGAACGTCGCGCTGCGCTCGGTGCCCGAGCCGTACCACGGCATGAACGTGGTGAAGGGCGACGCGATGGACTTCATCCTCGGGCAGAAGATGGCCGTGGCGGTGCAGTCGGGCGACCCGCTCTTCTATTCGCAGTTCGTCTCGAACCGCGCCGCGCGGGCGCTCTCGACGCGCATCAGCAAGAAGGGCCGCGGCTACACCATCTCGACCAACGTCATCTCGTCGGTGGGCAACTGGGTGAAGCCGGGCGACCTCGTCGACGTGCTGGTGACCATCAACGCCACCGACACCGCCCCGAAGGGCAAGGGCAAGAACTCCGGGCCGCGCGCGGTCACCATCCTCCAGCACGTGCGGGTGCTCGCGACCGGCAAGGCCGACGACGACCTCACCGAGGCGGTGCTCGACGAGCGCGAGCGCGCCTATTCCGACGTCACGCTGCTGCTCACCGCGCCCGAGGCCGAGGTCATCGCGCTCGGCTCGCAGCTCGGGCGGCTGACGCTGTCGCTGCGCAACGAAGAAGACACCGAGGTCGACTTGACGCGCGCGTACACCAACATCAACACCCTGCTGTCGGGCGAGCAGGTGAAGGTGATGCAGCGCAAGCGCTTCGACGTCATCAAGACCATTCGCAACGCGCCGCCGGCCGAGGAGAAGAAGTCGGGCTTCCGGCGGCCGGAGCTGCGGTGATCAAGACCCCTGAGGACGACGACGTTGGGAGGATGACGGCCTTCACACCGGGCTGATGCGCTTGTAGCGCTGCAGCACCTCGACCTCGCTCGTCGCGTGCTGGAAGCCCGTCGCGGCGCGGAAAGCCGAGCCGTCGACCACCACCGGGAACTTGATGTGCTCGAGCGCGCCGCGCGGCAACGCGGGCAACCCGAGCTTGCCGAGCATCATCTCGAGCATGGGCTGCGGCACCGGCACCACCGTGCGACCGGTCTCGCGCGCGATGAAGCCCAGCGGCACCGGCGGCGGACCGGCGACGTTGAAGATGCCGCGCGGGTGCTTCTCGGCGGCGAGCACGATGGCGTTGGCGGCGTCGTCTTCGTCGAGGAACTGGAAGAGCGGGTCGAAGCCGAACACCATCGGCACCACCTTGCCGCGCAGGAAGCTGGCGAGCGTGCCGGTCTTCGAGGGCCCCAGCGTGTAGACGAGGCGCAACACGGTGGTGGTGAGCTTCGGCTCGCGCCACAGCATGTTCGCCGCGTACAGGTCGGCGGCCACCAGGTCGGCGAGCTCGGGGAAGCTGCCCATGCCCTGCGGGGGCTCGTTCTCGGTGTGGTACAGCGGCGAGTCGGGCGTCGCGCCGTAGTACGTGTGCCGGCCGACGACGACCACGTGCTTCACGCCGTACGCGACGGAGTGATCGAACACCGCGCGCGTGCCGCCGAGGTTGATGCGGGCGCGCTCTTCACCGCGGGCCGACAGCGCGTTGACGGTCGCCATGTGCACCACGCACTCGGGCCGCTCGCGGCGGAAGACGTCTTCGGCCGCGCGCTTGCGAATGTCGACCTCGTGCACCTGCATGTCCTTGGGCGCGTCCCACCACGGGCGGCGATCGAGCCCGATGACCGAGTGGCCGTGCTCGCGCAGCTTGAGCGCGACCTTGCGGGCGAGCGCCCCACCGACTCCGACG
Source organism: Myxococcaceae bacterium (assembly GCA_046351675.1). Classification (GTDB taxonomy): domain Bacteria; phylum Myxococcota; class Myxococcia; order Myxococcales; family Myxococcaceae; genus Archangium_A. Next base: position 175,333 of record JAXLYB010000001.1, on the reverse strand, counting down.
ACGAGCACCTTCATGACTTCGCCTCCGCGGTGAGCTCACCCTTGCGATCGGCGCGCGCGGACTCGATGAGCGTCGCGATCTGCGCCTTCACCTGGTCGACCCAGCCCTTGATGACGCTGTCTTCTTCATCACCGTTGCCGGGGAAGACCATCGGCTTGCCGTAGTGCACCACCAGCTTGGTCGGCAGCGGCGCGGCGATGCCGTACGGCGTGATGGGCACGTAGGGCACGCCCATCAGCTTGCCGAGCGTGCGGGAGTTCATGACAGTCGGCACCGCTTCACCGCCGCCCACGAAGCCCAGCGGCACGATGGGCGTCTTCGTCTTGAGCGCGAGCCGCACGAAGCCGGTGCCGAAGTCGACCAGCGAATGGCGTTCCTTGAACAGCTTCGCGGTGCCCTTCGCGCCCTCGGGGAAGACCATCAGGAGGCGGTCGTCGAGCAAGAGGCGCTCGGCGTGCTCGGGCAGGCCGGTGAGCTGGCCGCACCGCGCGGTCCACGTGCTCGAGAGCGGCAGCGCCGCCATGAACTTCTCGACCATGCCCTGCGCGAGGCGGGGCGGGTTCATCTCGAGCAGCATCGAGGTGAGCACCATCGCGCCGTCGATCGCGTACCCGCCGGAGTGGTTGCCGACCAGCATCGCCCGGCCGCGCGGCGGCACGTTCTCGAGCCCCACCGCCTTCACGCGGAAGTAGCGGCGGTACATGAAGCCGAGCGCGCTGAAGAAGAAGGTGAGGTGCTTCTTCGAGATGCCGTAGGGGTCGACGCCCAGGGAATTGAACGGCAGCTCGAGTCGCTCGACGAGATCGCGGACGGAATCGTCTCTGGCCATGGAGTGAAGACTCTAGCCGTGGGGTCCGACAGCGGTCGGGAAATCCCCGTGATGGCGCGGTGATCAGCGTTCAGCCGGCGACGTCGCACTCAGGCACGCGCGGCCCGTCCCACCAACACCAGGCGACCCGGTGCTCTCGATCGACGGCGACGCGAACCCAATGGCCGCTCCAGCCTCCCGTGCCCGAGGGCCAGAAGAAGCAGTACGCCTCGAGTTCCTCGGGCAAGACGGCGGCCTGAAGGCGCTCGTCCCACTCGGCACCGGTCAAGAAGTGGGCGCCGGCCGGGCGGCGGTCCGCTGCGCGCCGCAAGCCGTCCATCCAGCGCTCGTCGCCGAACTCGAAGCGGCAGTTCATCGCTCCAGAGTCGAGAGAGGAGGCGGTCGCGAGCTGCGATGCGTCGGCCGGAAGGAACGGAGGGAATTGGTGCGCGCGCTCACCCAACTCCGACGCACGCGCAAAGCGATGGGTCGCGACGTCGAGCCAGATGAAGAAGAACACCGCCGCTGCGAGAGCGGCCACCGTCGCGCTGAGAACGGCCAGCAGGCGGCGTGGCTTCACACGTGCCGCGGCTGCTTCACGTTCGCGCGCTGCACGAATTCCTCGAGCTGACCCGAGAGCGAGGACGCTTCGATCAACGTGCGCGAGTGACCGATGGGCACGTCTTCGGGCCCCGACGCGGTCATCACCCACAGCGACAGCGCGTAGCCAGTCGGCACGCCCGTGAGCGGCATCTTCAACACGCGCAGCTCGACGCGCGCCATCTCGAGCGGCTCACCATCGAGCAACAGCCGGCTGTTCGACCGCACGAGGGTGCGTTCACTGCGACGGGCGAAGCGGCTGATGAACACGCCGAGCACCGGCAACAGGCCGAGCGAGAGCAACCACACGATGAGCCCCGGCGCGGTGTCGCGGTCGACGGTGAGCACCAGGCCGAGCACGGACAAGAAGCCGCCGACCCCGAGCAAGAGGCTCGATCGGTCCATCCCGACCTTCACGATCAGACAGTCAGCGCGGTGGGTGACGGTGACGCGGCGCACGCGAAGTGGCTCCTTCTCGGCCCTACAGGCAAAAGTGTAGCGGTTTGGGTTCCCTCTCGCCTCGCGTCGAGAGCCTGACAGGTCGGGCAGGCACCCACATGTGCAGAACGCCTCGAGGGACGAGGTGGGCGATGGGTCCTGGCCCTGCTCGACGCGGTCAGCCCCTCGCTGCAGGCGAGGATCCGCACGGAGTGATCGACCAAAGGCGTCAGGCGGCTGGCCCCACGTCCCCACGACCGCGGGAAGCCTTTCGTCGCCGAAGCCCGCGCGCCCTGCATCACCAAACGTTCGAAGCGAGGAGCTTGCACGAGACGAGCGCTGCAAACAGCCAGTCACGCCACGGGTCCCATCAAGAGCCGGCCCTCACATCGCGACGAGCACCCCGACCACGACGCCGACGAACACCAAAATCAACACCGCCGCGACGACGAGCTGGTTGAGCGCGTCCTTCCTCTGCACGTCGGTCAAATCCTCCCCGCGCAGCAGGTGCAGCACGTTCCACACCATGCGCCCGCCGAGCACCTTGTCGGTCTCCCGCTTCCCCCGCCGCGCCTCCTCTTCCTTCTTCCGCTGCTCCTCGAGCTGCTGCGGACTCAGCCGCGCCGCGATCTGCAGCTGCGGCTGCGCGCCCGTCGTCGGCTTCGGCAACGCCGGGTTGTCCTTCCACGTCGGCGCATCGAGCGACTTCGGCCGCGCGTCCTGCAGCTCGGGCAACGACTTCGCCTCGAGCATCTCCTTTGCGTCCCGGTGCGCCCATCGCTGGCGACGAGGTGCTGAAACCCCGCCCGCGTGAGCGCCTTGTCGAAGTTCACCATCGCCTTCTGCAGCTCGGCCGCGTTGAGCGGCGACTGGAACGCCTCGCCGGCCGTCGCCGCCTGCTGCTGCTGCGCCGTGCCGTGCGTCAGCTCGTGAAACCGCTCCGCGTACGCCTCGAAGAACTGGAACAACCGCTCGGCCTTCTGCGCGCGCGTGAGCCCGGGGTGCTGCAGCAGCTGGTGCTCGACCATCGTCAGGTCGCCCGCGAAGCGCTCGGGGATCGCCTTCGGGTCCTTCAGCTGTTTGCGGTCGGGCGCGAGCGCCTGCACGTCGCGAAACACGCCTTCGCCGCCGCCCGCGAGCAGCGCCGAGAACTCCGCCGCCATGCCCGCGAACTGATCACCCAGCCCCGGCGTGTTGACGATCTGCTGCGCCTCGCGCACCTGGGCCCGCGACACGCCGCCACCCTGCGCGAGCTGCAAGAACTCACGCGCCGCCTGCACCCCGGCGCCGCCGCCAGAGCGCATCGAGCTGATCAGGTCACCCACGCGCGCCATGCCACCCGCAGCACAGCACGAGTCCGGCTGGCATGCGCCCCCGCACGCCGACTGTTAGACACCTCGGGCCATGAAGGACGTCACTCTCTACGTCACCAACTACTGCCCGTACTGCCGGCAGGCGGAGCGCTTCCTTTCCGACAAGGGCGTGGCGTTCAAGGCCATCGACGTGACCGATGATCAGCCGATGCGCGACAAGCTCGTCGAGCTCACCGGCCAGCGCACGGTGCCGCAGATCTTCATCGGGGCCGAGTCCATCGGCGGCTATTCCGACATGATCAAACTGCACCAGGCCGGCCAGCTCGACCCGAAGCTGAACGGCTGACCCGCCCAATTCGTGCGGTGCTCGAAGAGGTCGGAGTAAGGTCACGGTCTGACCATGAGCGAGTCCGATGGCTCCGGCGGTGGAGCGGAAAAGCGCAAGTTCCCCCGAGCACCGCTCAACGTGCTCGTTCAATTCCGCTTCGACACGTTCGACGAGTTCCTCGCGGAGTACTCGCTCAACATCTCGCCGGGCGGCATCTTCATCAAGACCGACCACCCGCGCGAAGAAGGCTCCGTCATCTACCTGCAGTTCGCGCTCAAGGACGGCAGCAAGCTGATCGAGGGCATGGGCAAGGTGGTGCGCGTGAACCCGCCGGGCGACCCGAAGCGGCCGGGCGGCATGGGCATCGAGTTCATCAACTTCGACGAAGAGTCGATGGCCCTCATCGCGGAGATCTGCGCCCAGCGCGCGCCTTCCCGGAACTAGCAAGCGTGTCGCTCCGCGCCCGACTGCTGTTGGCGTTCCTCGCGCCCACGCTGCTGGTGCTCGCGTTCGGCGGCTTCCTGTTGTTTCGCTCGAGCCGCAACGTGCTCGAAGAAGAGCTGGGCCGCTCACTCGCCGATCTCGCCGCGGTCGTCTCCTCGGACCTGAAGGGCGAGCGCGTGCTGTCGATCGAAGCGGGCGACGACCAGGGCGAGGGCAGCCGCACCTTCCGCGCGCTCAAGAGCCAGCTCGAAGAAGCCCGCACCCGCGCGTCGCTGCGCCGCATCTTCGTGGTCGACGTGGGCCGCCACGCGCGCCTCGACGTCGGCGGCCACCTCGCGGTGATGAGCGAGGCCACCGAGCTGTTGCGCGACGAGACCGAGTTCCAGCGCGCGCTGGGCGGAGAGCGCGCCTCGAGCCAGGTGCTCTTCGAGGGCACCGACGGCCAGCTCTACAAGACCGGCTACGCGCCGCTGCGCCAGGGCGACCAGGTGGTGGGCGTGGTCGCGGTCGAGGGCACCGCCGCGTTCTTCGGGCCGCTGTCTTCACTGCGCAACTCGTTCCTCGCGCTGGCCTTCGTCACGCTCGGGCTGCTCGCGCTCGTGGCGGTGCTGGTCGGCCTCGCGCTCTCGCGTCCACTGGAGCGCCTGGTGGCGACCGCGCTGCGCATCGGCGGGGGCGACCTCTCGACCTCGGTCGAACAGGAAGGCTTCACCGGAGAGATCAGCACGCTCGCGCGCGAGCTCGAGGCGATGCGCCAGGCGCTCGAGAGCCGCGATCGACAGTTGAAGCTCATGCTCGGCGGCGTCGCGCACGAGGTGAAGAACCCGCTCGGCGGCATGGAGCTCTTCTCGGGCCTGCTCGACGAGGAGCTCGCCTCGAAGACGCCCGCCATCGGCGACGCGCGCGAGCACCTGCAGAAGATCCAGCGCGAGCTGGCGTACCTGAAGCGCATCGTCGAAGACTTCCTCGCGTTCGCGCGCGAGCAGAAGGTCCAGAGCGAGCGCTTCCCCGCGAAGAGCCTCGTCGACGCCGCGGTGCAACACCTCGCCGGCGAGGCCGAGGTGAAGCAGGTGAAGCTGGTGGTGACGTGCGACGACGCGCCGCTCGAGGGTGACCTGTCGCTGCTCACCAGCGCGGTGGTGAACCTGGTGAAGAACGCGGTGCAGATCTCCTCGGCCGGCGCCGAGGTGAAGGTGCACGGCGAGCGCCGCGGCAACCGCTACGAGATCGACGTGCGCGACGCGGGGCCGGGCATCGACGAGGCGCTGCAGGCCCGCATCTTCGAGCCGTTCTACACGACGCGTGAAAAGGGCACGGGCCTCGGGCTGCCGCTGGCGAAGAAGCTCGCCGAGGCACACCGTGGCACGCTCAGCGTTCGCTCGAAGCCGGGCGAGACGGTCTTCACGCTCTCGCTGCCGGTGCCGAACCAGAAAGAGGGAACGTCGTGAGCCAGGAGCGCACGCAGCCGCCGCGGCAGTTCGGCGAAGACGAGGTCGCGGAGATCCTCCGTCGCACCTCGCAGCTCGACCAGAAGAAGAAGCTCGAGCGCCCCACGCTGACGCAGTCGGAGATCGAGACCCTCGCGCAAGAGAGCGGCCTCGACCCCGCGATGGTCAAGCGCGCCATCGAGCAGATGGAACGAGACCGCGGCTCGAAGAGCTTCGCGTCGCGGTTCGTCGGCGGCCCGACGCGCCACGTGTTCGAGCGAGAGCTCGACGGAGAGATCACCACCGAGCACCACGAGCAGCTCGCCGAGGCGATTCGTCGCGTCGCGAGCGAGCGCGGGCTGACGAGCCACGTCTCGACGGTCGGCCGCTCGCTCACGTGGACCGCGAACAACAACCAGCGCAACGGCATCCCGCTGCAGCTCACCGTCTTCCCGCGCGACGGCGAGACCATCCTCCGCCTCGAGTTCAGCACCGGCCAGGTCGCGGGCGGGCTCTTCGGCGGCCTGATGGGCGGCCTCGGCGGCGGGCTCGGCACCAACCTGTTGTGGATCCTCCCGGTGACGGGCCACCTGCCCTGGTACACGGGCGTCGCTGCGTTCGCCGGCGTGTTCGGTGGAGCCTGGGGCCTCGCGCGGCTGATCTACGGCGCCATCGTCAACAGCAGCAGGCGCCAGGCCGAGCTGATGATGGACACCCTGGAACGAGCCGTCAGCTCCCTCTCCCTGCGAGCGGGGAGAGGGCCGGGGTGAGGGGCGCCGCTCAGACTCAGACGCTCAGAACGTCCAGTGCCAAGGCTCACCGCCAACATCGTTCCGGAACCCGTACGCCCGAGCGTGCGCCGCCAACCACCGGTACGTCGCACCGCCATACCCGCCCGGCATGTTGATGTCGGCCGACAGCCCGCCCTGGTGGTTCGAGTACCCCGGCCGCGCCGCGAGGTTGCCGCGCCCCTGGAGGTACAGCTGGTACAGGTAGCGCTGCTGCTCCATCGTGCGGAAGCCGCTGACCACCGAGAGGTTGATGCCGGCGCGCGCCGCGTCGGCCTTCATGCGATTGAACGCCGCGGCCGCGTCCGTGCGCAGGTACTTCCCGTTGCCGACGCTCGAGACGGTGATGCTGGTCGGGCGGCCGTTGACGTAGCCGGTGACGTGCATGCCGCCGCCACCACCCGTCGGAGGCGCGACCGAGCCCGAGCCATTGAGCGCGGCCCACGTGCGCGGACCGACGACGCCATCAGCGCTCAGCCCGTGCGCGCGCTGGAAGCTGCGCACCGCGTTCGCCGTGCCGGGCCCGAAGACGCCGTCGACCGAGACGCCGTAGCCGTGCGCGCGCAACTTCGACTGCAGCATGCTGACCGCCCCGCCGCGTGCGCCCTGCGAGAGCGTCGGCTGACCACCCGACGGAGCCGGTGAAGGAGAAGGAGCCGGGGCCGACGAACCAAGCGCCGCCCACGTGCGCGGGCCGACCACGCCATCGGCGGTCAACCCGCGCCGCTGCTGAAACGCGCGCACCGCGGCCGCCGTGTTGGGACCGAAGTCGCCGTCGACCGAGACGTTGAAGCCATTCGCGCGCAGCTTCTGCTGGAGCGACGTCACCGCCGCCCCCCGCGCGCCCTGCCGCAGCACCGGCTGCGACGAACTGAACGAGAGAGCCCGCGTCGAACCCGTGCGCACCGCTGAAATCGCCGTCATGATTTGCACCCTTCTCCCGCGAGCGCGGGGAGATGCCCCTTGTGCAGTGATTCTCTTTCGGGGCTTCCTCGCGTTTCGAGTGTCGGGTGTTCAGCGCGTTGGCAGTTCGCGCCGAATTTCGAAGCGAATTTCGTCAGACCTTGAAGGCGAGCGTGAAGGCCGCGACCAGGAAGGCGCACGCGGCGACGGCCCACGCGTCGAAGCGCAGCGGACCCGGGTCGTCCTTGCTCTGCACGTCGTCGTCGTCGAACTCGTCGTCGAAGGTCTCGTCGGCGTCGACGAAGCGAATCGTCGGCTGGTGCTTCGGCTTCTTCGCGACGGCGACCGCGACGGCCGGCGCGGGCGGCGGGGCGACCACCGCAGGCGGCGGAGGCGGCGCGACGATCTGCAGCGCCGGACCCGAGGCCCACCACACCTCGACCAACGCGCTCGACGGCTCGAGGTCGTAGAGCTCGCACACGTCTTCGAGCGCCGCCTCGACGCGCCACACCGAGTCGGGCCGCTGCGCTGGGTCGCGCGAGAGCAGCTGCGCGAGCACGCCGTCGATGCCGTCATCGAGTGCCGGGTTGAAGAGCGACGCGGGCGGCACCGCCTGCAGCGGCGAGACGCGGCACTGCACGCGCGCCTGCTCGGGCGTCAGCCCCGTGAAGAGCTGGAAGAGCACCGTGCCCACCGAGAAGAGATCGAGCGAGCGATCGACGCCGGGCCGCATCGAGCCGGTCACCGACACGCTGCCGTCGGCGTTCACCAGCACCTCGCCACAGCTGAAGCCGCCGAAGACCTTCATCTGCTGATGGACGCGACCGAGGGTGTCGAGCAGCTCGATCGAAAGAGACAACGCCACGTCGACCGGGAGACGTGGTGAGCGCTCGAGCCGATCGGCGAGCGTCTCGATGAGGTCGGCCTCTTCAGCAGCTGCAAAGCGGAGTCGGTTCATGAGGACCCGTAGAGCAGCCCCGATGCCAGCCTCGAAGTCCTTGAACTGTCTGGCGATGTTCAGAGATCTGCATTGTTCACTCGGGTGCTCACTGGAGCGCGAAAGCGCCACCCCCTCTCCCCTCGAGAGGGGAGAGGGTCGGGGTGAGGGGCCCGCATTTCGCGCTACGGTGCGCGCCGCCATGTCGCTCGCCGCCCAAATCCCCGAAGCCTGGAAACCAGCCCTGGCCGAGGCAGTCACGACCCCGACCTTCAAGTCGCTCGAAGCCTTCATCGACGGCGAATACCAATCCGCCACCATCTTCCCCCCGCGCGATCAGATCTTCACCGCCCTCTCCCTGACCCCACCCGACGCCGTGAAGGTCGTCCTCCTCGGCCAGGACCCCTACCCCACCGTCGGCAACGCGAACGGCCTCGCCTTCTCCGTCACCCGCAGCGTGAAGGTCCCCGCGTCGCTGAAGAACGTCTTCCTCGGGCTCAAAGCCGACCTCGGCCTCGACGTGCCCGCGCACGGAGACCTCACCGCCTGGGCCGAGCGCGGCATGCTGCTCCTCAACACCGTGCTCACGGTGCGCGAGAAGGAAGCCAACTCGCACCAGAAGAAGGGCTGGGAACCCTTCACCACCGCCATCTTGCGTCACATCGCCGCGCAGCCGCGCACGGTGGTCTTCCTCTGCTTCGGCAAGCCGGCGCTCAAGCTGGTCGAGTCGCTCGAGACGAAGCAGCCCGTCGTCGCCACGCCGCACCCGTCGCCGCTGAACAAGACCGCGTTCGTCGACGCCGCGACGAAGGACAAGTGCTTCTCGAAGGTGAACGAGCTGCTCGGCGCGCCCTTCGACTGGTCGCTGCCAGCCTGACTCGCCGATCACCGCCGCAGCTTCGACCACAGCCCCTTGAGCGCCTCGACCGCCGGCTTCGTGCGCTCGACGGGCAGCTTCGACAGCGGCAGCTTCGACAGCAGCTCCTGGAACGCGGTGCGCTCGACCGGCAGCTTCGACAGCAGGTCCTTGAGCGCGGTGAGCGCGGCCGGCTCTTCCGGCTCGTCGTCGATCGCGTCGGCGCGGCGCGCGTTCTTCACGCTCATCGGGCGAGGCGGCGCCAGGCGCACCGTCGGAGACTGCGTCGCCGGCAGCCCATCGACCTCCAGCCCCACCGCGCGCCAGCCGTCAGCGAGCACGGCGAGCGCGTCGATGACCTTCGCGCCGCGCGGCACCACGCCGTCCCACGCCGCGGGCACCACCGCCGGGTGCGCCAACAGCCAATCGATCGCCTCGAGCACGTCGGGGCACACCGAGAACGCGATGCCGATGAGCTGATCTCTCGGCGCGGGCGTCACCAACGCGGCCATCGCCTCGAGCACCGCGCGCCGCGACCCGAAGTCACAGTGGCCCATGCGCTTGATCAACGCCCGCGTCGCGTCCGCCTTCTCGACCGGGAGACCCGCCGGCACCGCCGCGCCGCCCGTGCGCGCGCGCACCGGCCCGTTCACCCCGTCGAGCAACAGCGGAAACTGCGCGCACCACCGCTTCACCGCTTCCGCTTCGGTGTCGCGCGGCCCGCGCGCGCGCGGCTCGACCCACGCGCCGGTCAACGTCCACCGCAGTGATGCGCCCGGGTCTTCCACCGCGCCGTACTGCGCCTCGAACGACGCGAGCTCGACGCACAACGCGCCCCACAGCGGGAGCGACAGCGTGCGGTGGTGCGACGAGAGCATCACCTTCAGCTCATCGAGGCCCACGCTCGGCACGAAGGGCACCAGCACCAGGGCGTCGTTGGCGACCTCGAACTTCGCGACGGGGCGGTCGTACCCCACGCTCGTCTTGAGCCGCACCTCGAGCGGGCACGCGTGCTCGGGCCGCGCGGCGACGAAGAGCCGGTCGCCCCAACGTTCCACGCGCAGCGAGTGCTGCCACACGCCCGGCCGCGTCGTGAGACGTATCGTCGGCGGCCCGTCCACGCCCGGCACGCCCGGCCAATCTTCGTCGAGCCACACCGTGTCGCCGCGCCGCATCAGGTCGAGCCTGAAGTCGACGGTGCCTTCCCACGCAAACGAGACGTGGCGCTCGTCGACGACCAGCTCGAGCGTCAGCTCGTCGTCGGTGTTCTCGAGAATGGGCCGCACGACGTTGATCAGCACCACCGTGGCGCGCTCGCCCTTCGGCTCGTCGTCGAGCGGGAACCGGCTCTTCCGGTGATGGAAGCGCAGCTCTCGCGTGGTCGCGACCCGCTCGGCTCGCCGCGCGTCTGCGGGAAAGAGAATCGCGGTCACGCACCCACCGCGCGCCGCGCCTTCTCGAGCATGCGCCGCAGCGGCGCCTCGTCGGCCTTCGCCAGCGCGTCAGCCCACGAGAGCCACTGCGCGCCGTGCGACTCGTTCGGGTCGTGCGCGAGCGCCTCGGGATTCTCCGCCACCACCAGGAACCGCACGTCGAGGTGGCGGTGCTCGGGCTCGGTCTTCCGCGCGGGAATCACGTGCACGTCGACGTCGAGCGGCCGCGCCGCCGAGGAGTGGAGCCGCACCCGGCACCCCGTTTCCTCGCGCGCCTCGCGCAGCGCGGTCTGCGCCATGTTGCCCCCGTCGGCGGCGTCGGCGTGCCCACCCGGCTGCAGCCAACGGTGCAGCTTCGCGTGCAGCACCAGGCACACCTGCGCGCCATCGGGCGTCACCACCACCGCGCTCCCCGTGAAGTGACCGGGCAGTTGCTCGCGCGAGAACGGCGACGGGAGCGACGCGGCCCACGAGCGCATCGCCTCGAGGTCAGCGCGTTCCTTGTCGTCAGCGGGAGAGTGGGACGAGAGCAGGGCCTGCAGGGCGGCGTTCACCCCGCGAGGCTTACTGCAGCTGCCGTGCTTCTCGACACGCCTGCGTGGTGACGGCGCGCAGCTGCGCTTCACGGCTGGCCCCGCTCGCGCGCGTGGTGATGCTGCCGAGCACGGCGCGATCGGCGCTGCGCACCACCACGACCTTCAACCGCAGCGCGCCGGGCAACACGTCGAGGCTGGGCCGCAACACGAGCGACTGGTTGCACGAGCGCAGCCGCTCATCGACCTGCTCGAACAACGCGCGCTCCTCGACCTGCCTGGGAACGGCGAGCGCGACGGACGACACCAACGCCACGAGGGCGACGAGCCGGGACATGAAGCTCCCTTGCCGAGCGCGCGGAGTCGCTCGGACGGTCAGCGGGGCTGTGCGGAAAATGCTGCGACGGGGCTGAAGCGACCTGTTGCACCTGACGGTACCAGCGCCGCTTCGCCCCGCGAGTTTTCGGTCACAAGCCGATCTGCTTCATGAACGCGCCGTTGTCCCAGAACAGGTACTCCTCGACCATCACACCGTTTTTCCAGTGGCCGAGCGTCGCCATGGGAATGCGGTAGGTCTTGTTGGTCGGCGGAAGCGACTTGCCCTCGCCGATCGCCATCGGCTTGCTGAACGTGCCCTCGAGCCAGCCGGTCACCGCCGTCCACTCGCCGTCGGCCGTGCCGAAGCGCACCGGGTGCTCCTTGATGCGGTTGTCGGGCGCGAAGGTGAACATCACCTTCAGGTCGGCGATGTGCGTGTCGAGCCCCGTCGTGGTGTGGCCGTCGGGCCAGTGCACGATGATGTCCTTCGCGTGGCTCTTGTGGAGGTCCTGCCACTGCTGCGTGGTGTACACGCGGAAGTCGAGGTCATCGAAGTTGGCGAGGTTCTTCGCCAGCTCGGCCGGCACGCCCTTCACCTTCGGGGCTGCTTCTGAGGCCTTCGAGCCCGGCCACGCGTCTTCGGCCAGCGCGAGCGGCGCGAACAGCACCGCGCCCGACAACACCAGGTTTCGTGTCAGCGAGTTCATGGCGGGCCTCACTTCCGGATCAGCTCGATCTCGAGGGAGATTTCGACCTCTTCACCCACCAGCACGCCGCCCAGCTCGAGCGCCGCGTTCCAGGTGAGGCCGAAGTCCTTGCGGTTCAGCTTCGTGGTCGCGCGCGTGCCCCGCCGCGTGCCACCCCACGGGTCCTTCATCGCGGGCGAGAGCGCCTCGACGTCGAGCGTCACCGGCTTCTTCGTGCCGCGAATCTGCAGCTCACCCTGCACCTTGAGGGCGCCGCTGGCCTGCGGTTCCACCTTCGTCGAGACGAAGGTCATCTTCGGGAACTTGTCCGACTCGAAGAAGTCGGCGCTGCGGAGGTGGTTGTCGCGATCGACGGTGTTGGTGTTCACCGAGGCGGTGTCGATGCTCACCTCGACGTGCGAGCGGCTCGGGTCGCGCTCGTCGAGCACCAGCGTGCCCTCGAAGCGGTCGAACTTGCCGCGCGTCCACGAGAGCATCATGTGGCGCACGCGAAAGCCGACCTCGGAATGCGCGGCGTCGAGCACCCAGCGGGTGGTGGCGTCGGCGACGACCGGCGCGGAAGACTGCGGAGCAACGGAGACGGTGGACGGGTTCATGGACAATCGCCTTTCAGTGAGCTGCGCGGGCCGGTTCATTCCGGCCACGAGCAGAGAGATAGGTCCGCCACGCGACGCCCGGTAGACGCCGGCACTGGTCAGACTGTCCATGATTCTGGACAATCGGCCCATGACCCACGAAGTCGACCTCGACCACCTCACCGAGTGGAGCCTCTTTGCGCTGGCGGTGCGGCACCAGTCGTTCGCCGAGGCCGCGCGGCGCACCGGGCTGACGCGCTCGACGGTGAGCCAGGCCATCGCGCGCCTCGAGCAGCACCTGGGCGAAGAGCTGCTCCGCCGCACCACGCGCCGCGTCGCCCCCACCGAGCGCGGGCTGCAGCTCTACGAGGCCGCCGCGCGCCTGCTCGACGACGCCGCGTCACTGGGACAGGAAGGCCCCGGCATCGCCCAGCCCCTGCGGGTCAATGCGCCCTCGGTGCTGGTGATGTGCGGCCTCGGCGCGGTGCTCGCGCGCTTCGCCACCCAGAGCCGCGGGCCGCTCGAGCTGGCCGTGGAGAACCGCCCGGTCGATCTCCTCGACTCGCACGACGACGTGGTGGTGCGCGTCGCGCGGCAGCTCCCGCAGGGAGTGGTGGGGCGCAAGCTCGGCGCCGACAGCCTGGTGTGCGTCGCCGCGCCCTCGTACGTCGCGCGCTTCGGACGGCCCGATGCCCCGCAGGCGCTGCTGCGCCACCGCTGCCTGCGCTACCGGCCCACGCCGCTCGAGCTGGAGTGGCGCTTCGCGACACCGAAGGGCGAGCGCTTCTCGGTGCCGGTGCAGGCGCCGTGGCTCGTCGACGACGGGCGCGTGCTCTTGCAGCTCACGCTCGCGGGTGAGGGCATCGCGGTGATGCCCGGGTTCCTCGCGCGCGACGCGCTCGCCGAGGGGCAGCTGGTGCGGCTGCTGGAGTCGTGGAAGCTCGAGCGTCCCGAGGTGTGGGCGCTGTTGCCCGCCGGTCGCCGCGCTCCCCCGCGGGCGCGCCAGCTCGTCGAGTTCCTCGCGCGGTCGTCGGCCGAAATCCTCGGGGGCCCCCGGTAGTGCGCCCGGGCCGCGGCGGGGTATGAGCCGCGCCCATGCGCTCACTCCTGCTCGCTGCTCTCGTCGCCGCGCCCGCGTTCGCCGAGCCCGAGGTCGACGTGCAGTGCCCCGCCGGCATGCACTTCGAGACCGGCAAGGGCTGCAAGGCCAACGTGGTGACCGCGCCCGAGTGTCCCGCCGGCACCCACGCCGATGGGAAGAAGTGCGTCGCCAACGTCGACACCAGCTGCCCCGCGGGCATGCACTTCGTCGCTGGCACCGGGTGTGTGGCGAACACCGTGAAGAGCGCGTCGACCGAGCCACCGCCGCCTCCCGCGCCGCCTCCGGCCGCTGCTCCCGCGGCGAAGGGTGAGACGAAGAAGGTCGCCGCCGCCCCGCCGCCGCCTGCGCGTCCTGCGCCCGCCGCCGAGCCCGAGAACCCGAAGAAGGGGGGCACCTTCTCGGGCAACCCGTTCGGCGATCGTCTGCGCTCGAGCTGCAACGGCATCGAGCTCGAGGTCACCGGCGCGGCGCGCTTCACCGGCGTGCGTGCGCAGCTACTCGCCAACGGAACGCGCGTCGGCAACGAAGAGATCGTCGACGTGGGCGTCACGAAGCACATCACTGGCACCGTGAGCGGCAAGGCGGTCGACCTGCGCGTCACCCAGGCGGTGTTCGGCACGCGCTACCTGCTCAAGGTCGGCACGACCGAGTGCAAGCTCACGAAGTAGTTGGCCCTGGTGGTGGTGGGCGCGCCACGCACCGGCACCTCGCCGCGAGAGCGTCGCCCCCGAGCCTGCAGCCCCCGAAATACCCCGCCGAAATCGAGCCTGAAATCCCCCCCAAATCGCAACGTGCGTTGACGTTTCGCTCCCAGCCCGTGCGACAGCCCGCGCCGACACTTCTCTCGTAGGCCTTCACGGGAGAACGCCATGTCGAGCTACCTGATCAAGCGCGGTGACACCCTCTCGGGCATCGCGGCCCGGTACCACACGACGGTCTCGGCGCTCGCCTCGGCCAACCACATCAAGAACGTCAACCTCATCTACACGGGCGCGCGCCTCACCATCCCCGGGCACTCGACGAAGGACACCTTCCACCCGGCCCCGACGAAGCACCCGGGCAAGCCGGCGCCGGTCAGCGGCGGTCACTCGGGCGTCAGCAGCCGGGCGCTCGCGGCGAACGGGCGAGCGGTCGCGCTGAGCATGGGCGGCTACCGCGGTCTCGGCCTCTGCGCGACGGGCGTCAGCCGCGCCATCCAGCGCACCTACGGCATCAAGGTGTGGGGCAACGGCAACCAGATCGACAACAACCTGCCGCGCAACAAGTTCAAGGAGCTCCACATCTCGCTCGCGGAGGCGCTCAAGACGCCCGGCCTCGTGCTGACCTGGGAGCACACCCCGAGCCGCCTCGGGCAGATCTACGGCCACACCGCCATCACCGCGGGCGACGGCCACTCGAGCTACAGCGACTTCATCGAGAACAACACGCTGGCTGGCTCGTACGGCCGCACCGGGCTGCGCATCTTCGCCCCCAACTGAATCCCTCTCTCCCTCTCCTCTTCAGAGGAGAGGGTTGGGGTGAGGAGAAAAACGTCGAAGCGCCAACCTGCTCACGCTGAAGAGCTAACGTTTCCGCGCGGCCCGCTGCATGCTGCGGCCCGACATGGCCCGCATTCTCGTCATCGACGACAACGACACCATGCGTGAAGGCATGGCCGTCACGCTCAAGAAGGCCGGACACGAGGTGCTCGCCTTCCGCACCGGCGCCGACGGCGTGCAGGCCTTCACCAGCAAGGGCGCCGACCTGGTCGTCACCGACCTGAAGATGGAAGGCGTCACCGGCCACGACGTGGTGAAGCAGGTGAAGGCGCACGACCCGGCCGCGGTCATCTTGATGGTCTCGGGCCACGGCAACATCCCCGAGGCCGTGCAGGCGATGCAGCTGGGCGCGTGCGACTTCATCGAGAAGCCCTTCCCGCCCGACGTGCTGCGCGCCCGCGTGCAAGCCGCGCTCGAGCTCTCGCAGATCCGCGCGCGCGTCACGAAGCTCGAGGCCACCACCGACGTCCTCTCGAAGGAATTGAACGCCCGCGTCGGCGTGTCGATCGTCGGCGACAGCGCCCCGGTGCAGAAGCTGCTCACCCAGGTCAAACGCGCCGCCGCCACCGACGCCACGGTGCTGGTGCACGGCGAATCGGGCACCGGCAAGGAGCTCGTCGCGCGCATGCTCCACGACCACTCGCCCCGCGCGCAGGGCCCGTTCATCGTCACCCACTGCGCGGCGCTCGCCGAGACGCTGCTCGAGTCTGAACTCTTCGGTCACGAGCGCGGCGCCTTCACCGGCGCGGTGAAGCGCAAGCTGGGCCGCTTCGAGCTGGCCGACGGCGGCACGCTCTTCCTCGACGAGCTCGGTGAAATCTCCCCCGCGGTGCAGACCAAGCTGCTGCGCGTGCTGCAGGAACGCGAGATCCAGCGCGTGGGTGGCGAAGAGACCATCAAGGTCGACGTGCGCGTCATCTGCGCGACCCACCGCGACCTCAAGGCCGAGGTCGCCGCCGGCCGCTTCCGCGAAGACCTCTACTACCGCCTGCACGTCGTGCCGCTCGAGATCCCCCCGCTGCGCGAGCGCCCCGAAGACATCGGCACGCTCGCGCGCCACTTCGTCGCCAAGCACGCGCCGCGCATCAACTCGCAGGTGAAGGGCCTGTCTGCCGGCGCGATCGCCGCGCTCTGCCGCTACGCGTGGCCGGGCAACGTGCGCGAGCTCGAGAACGCCATCGAGCAGGCGCTGGTGTTCGCGGAAGGGCAGCAGCTCGAAGAGAAGGAACTGCCCGCGTTCCTCCAGTCGGCCGAGGCGCGCGCCACGCTCACCCAGGGCGCGCTGCCGGTGCCGCACGGCGATCGCCCGCTGCCCGACATCCTCGAAGACCTCGAGCGCCAGCTCATCGAGCGTGCCTACGAGAAGGCGAAGAAGGTGAAGACCGAGACCGCGCGCCTCCTCGGCATCAAGACCAGCGCGCTCTATTACAAGCTCGAGAAGTACGGGTTCATCCAGAAGGGCGAGACGCCGGGCGAAGAGGGCTGACCCTCACGGCAGCGCGCGACGCCACACCCCGCCGAACTCGGTCACCACCAGCAGCGTCTTGCCGTGCAGCGCGAACTCCACCGCGCGCGGCAGGTTCGCCTGCGGAAAGCCCTCGGAGAACGCGGTCCACGACGCGCCGTCGTTGGTGGACACGAAGACGCCGTGCGAGCCGGTGCCGGCGTAGAGCGCGTCTCCGGTCGAGAAGACGGTCGACACGATGTCCGAGGGCAGCCCGTTGTTGCGGCGGGAAAAGCTGACGCCGTCGGTGCTCGTGTAGACGCCAGCGTTCGCGGTCGCGACGAAGAGCGCGCCGTGGTGCGTCGCCACCCACAGCGAGTTGCTCGGCCCCGGCGACGCAGTGAGAGACCAGCTCTGCCCCTCATCGGTGCTGCGCGCGACGTCGACGCCCGATGCCGCGAAGACCGTGCTGCCCAACTGCGCGAACGAAGACGCCCCCGAGCCCGCGAGGCCGGTCGACGCGAGCGACCACGTCGTCGCGCCATCAGTCGAGCGGTACACGCCGTTCGGCCCCGCGTTCATGCCGACCAGCACCGTCGAGCCGACGGTCCAGAACGCGTACGGGCTGATGGCGGTCGTCAACCCCGCCTCGCTGCGCTGCCAGTGCAGCCCATGGTCGGAGCTGCGAAACGTGCCGTCCGCGCCGCCAGCGAGCAGCGTCGTGCCGACGACACCGAACGCCTCGACGTCGGTCGCCCCGCCGTCGGTCGAGAGCCCCGCGCTCGAGTCGGCCCACGTCACGCCGTCGTCGGTCGAGCGCGCCACGCCCTGCGCCGTGCCGACCAGCACCGTGTCTCCGTCGAGAATGATGTTCGGCCCGCCGAGCGCGCCACCTGGCAGCGCCGCGGCCTGCACCCACCCGGGCCCGCTCGGCGCCGGAGAACAGCCGCACCACAACGCCAGCAACACCACCGCGGAGATGGTTCGCATGCCGCCGGCATACTCCCATCGCGCGGGGCGACGCGAAGTGTTTTCCTGCGCGCCATGGCCGGCGAACGCGAGCTCGACGTCACGCTCCCGTCGAGTGGCGGCGCGCCCGTTACCCTCGTCGCCGAGCGCTACGAACTGCGCCGAGAGCTCGCGCGCGGCGGTCAGTCCCAGGTCTTCGTCGCGTTCGACCGCCAGCTCGGCCGCGAGGTCGCGCTCAAGGTCCCCCTCGCCACGCCCGACGGAAAGACGAACCCCGACGTCGAGGCGCGCTTCCTCCGCGAGGCGCAGATCACCGCGCGGCTCGACCACCCCAACATCGTCACCGTGCACGAGATCGGCCGCACGCCCGACGGCCGCCTCTTCTGCGCGCAGGCGCTGGTGCGCGGCGGAGAAGACGGGCGCGTCGACACGCTCGGCTCCGCGCTGGAGTTCGCCGCGACCCCGCAGGCCCGCCTCGCGCTGCTGCCGCGCCTGCTCGAGGTCTGCAACGCCGTCGCCTTCGCCCACCACGCCGGCGTGGTGCACCGCGATCTCAAGCCCGACAACGTGGTGCTCGGCCGCCAGGGCGAGACCATCGTGCTCGACTGGGGCCTCGGGCGCGTGCTCGACGGCTCCACGCCCGACGACGTGGGGCAGAGCTCGGTGCCCCCGCGCGGCACGCTCGACGGCCAGGTGTTCGGCACGCCGCTCTACATGAGCCCCGAGCAGGCGCGCGGCGAGCGCTCGAAGGTCGGCCGCGAGAGCGACGTGTGGAGCCTCGGCGTGATGCTCTACGAGCTCGTCAGCGGAGAGACGCCCTTCGCCGCGCCCAGCCTCGTCGAGTTGCTCGAGCAGGTCCGCCGCGCCGAGGTGCCGCCGCTGATGAAGGTGGCGCCCCAGACGCCCAGGGATCTCGCCGCCATCGCCGCGCGCGCGCTGCAGCCCAACCCCGCCGACCGCTACCCGAACGCCGCCGCGATGGCCGCCGACCTGAAGGCCTTCCTCGACGGCCGCACCGTCGGCGCGCACGACTACTCGGCGCTCGAGCTGATCAGGCTCTTCATCTCGCGCAACCGCGCCGCCACGCTGGTGGGGCTGATCAGCTTCGCGGTGCTGGTGGTGGCCGTCGTCGCCCTCGCCCGCAGCGTCGCCAGCGGTCGCGCGTCGCTCGCCGAGGCGTACCTCGAGAAGGCGCGGCTCGCCGAGGCGCAGCTCCGGTGGGAAGAGGCCGCCGCCTGGTACGCCGCCGCGCGCGAGCTGTCGCCGCGCGAAGAGGCCGCCGCTGGCCTGCGCGCTGTCTGGCCGCGCACGCAGACCCAGGCGCAGCTGTTGTTCGGACACGTGGAAGCCGTGAAGGCGCTCGCCGCGTCGGCCGACGGCAAGAAGCTCGCCTCGGGCAGCTCCGACCACACCATTCGCCTGTGGGACGTCGAGCAGGGCGCGGTGCTGCGCGTGCTGCAGGGCCACACCGCGTCGGTCAACGCGCTGGCGATGAGCGCTGACGGCTCGACGCTCTTCTCGGGTGGCGAAGACAACGTGGTGCTGCGATGGAACCTGGCGACCGGCGCCAGCGAGCGATGGCTCGAGCTGCCCGACGCCATCAACGCGCTGACCCTCGCGCCCGACGGCCGCGCGCTCGCCATCGCGTGCGAAGACTCCGCCGTCTACCTCGTCGCGCTCGACGCCCACGAGCGCGGCGAACCGTTCGCGCGCCACGCGCACCCCGTCTACACGGTGGCGTTCTCTCCCGACGGGCGCTGGCTCGCCTCGGGCTCGTGGGACGCAGAGATCCAGGTGCGCCAACGCGACGGCGCGCTGGTCGCCACGCTCACCGGTCACCAGGGCTCGGTGCTCTCGCTCGCCTTCCACCCGCGTGGGCCGCACCTCGCCTCGGCCGGCCGCGACGGTGCGCTGCGCGTGTGGTCGACCACCACGTGGCGCGAAGAACAGACGCTCAGCGCGCACACCCAGAAGGCGTACGCCGTGGCGTGGAATGACGACGGCGAGCTGCTCGCCTCGGCCAGCGCCGACGGCACCTCGCGCGTCTTCACCGGCTTCAACCGCCGCCCCAGCCCGCTCGCGTCACTGGGCCGCGACGACGAGCTGTTCACCACGCTCTTCCTCCCCGGCCACGACCTGCTCGCCACCGGCGGCCGCCGCGGCATCGTCTCGCTGCGCCGCACCGTCGCCGCGCGCGAGCTCGGCACCAACACGCAGGAAATCATCGCCCTCAGCGAGCTCGACGACGGACGCCTCGCCATGCAGCACAACGAGGGCCTCGCGCTCGTCGCGCCCACGCTCGACTCGTGGGACGTCTACCCACACGACGGCGGCGCACCGTTCGCCGCGCGCAGCGTGATGGTGACGCGCTCGGGGCGGCTCGCGGTCGGCACCGTCACCAACAACGTCGGCTTCTACGACCTGGTCGAGCAGCGCGAGGTCGCCGACGGCACCGCGCACCAGGTGCTCATCGAGTTCGTCACCTTGAGCCCCGACGGCAAGCTCGCGGTCTCATCGTCGAAAGACGGCCACGCCTTCGTGTGGAACGTCGAGACGAAGAGCCTGCTCACCGAGCTGCCCGTGGTGCGCGACGGCGTGTTCGGCGTCGCGTTCTCCTCGCGCGGCACGCTCGCCTCGGCCAGCTACGACCGCAAGGTGCGCCTCTACGACACCACCACCTGGCAGGAACTCCGCGTCCTCGCCGGCCACGAGCACGGCGTGCGCGCGGTGGCCTTCGCGCCTGACGGAGTGACGCTCGCCTCGGCCGGCTGGGACCGCTCGATTCGCCTGTGGAACGCGGCCGACGGGAAGCTGTTGGCGATCCTCCGCGGCCACCAGGACCTCATCACCTCGGTCTCGTTCAGCCCCGACGGGCTGCGGCTCGCGAGCGCGTCGCACGACGGCACGATTCGCCTGTGGGACGTGGTGCGCGGCGAGGAGATCACCCGCTTCATCCCCGAGGAAGGCCGCGCCAACCAGGTGCTCTTCGCCCGCGACGGCAAGACGCTCTTCTACGCGCGGCAGGCGCTCCACCGCATCGAGCTGGTCGATCGCGAGGTGCCGCGCTCGCTGCAGGCGGTGCTCGACCAGACGCACCTTACGATGAGCGGCCTCGTGCTCCGCTGGGAACCGCAACCCGCCAGCACGCGATGACTCGCCGGGTCGGTGATCACCCGCACGCCCCGCCGTGATTCTCCGGTGATCCACCCGGCATCGGGGTTGCTCTCGCACACGGCAGAAAGTGCCCCCGTGATGACCGCTCCCGCTCCAGTCCCCGACACCCGTCCCACCGTCCTCGTGGTCGATGACGACGATCTCTTCCTGCGCGTCTGCGGAGGGCTCCTCAAGAGGGCCGGCCTCGCCGTCGAGACGCTCAACGACCCCTCGCGCGCGCTCGAGCGCATCGAGCACCGCAAGTACGACGCCATCGTGTCGGACGTGTGCATGCCCGAGATCAACGGCATCTCGCTGCTCAAGGCGGTGCGCGAGATCGACCGCGCGGTGCCCGTGGTGCTCATGACCGGCGCGCCCTCGCTCGAGAACGCCATCAGCGCCATCGACCTCGGCGTGCACAAGTTCCTGCCCAAGCCGTTCGACGTCGACGCCTTCGTCGGCGCGGTGAAAGACGCCGTCGCGCGCCGCCACCTCGGCGCCGACCAGGTGTGGCGCAACGAGAAGCTCGACCGCGCGCTCGAGGGCTTGTGGATGGCGTTCCAGCCCATCGTCGTGCCCGGGCGCGACCAGCCCTTCGCCTACGAAGCGCTGCTGCGCACCCGCACCAAAGACATCGCCGGCCCCAACGAGTTCATCACGCTCGCCGAGGAGACCCGCCGCCTCTTCGAGCTGGGCCGCGTGATCCGCTCGGCCGTGGCGCGCGAGTTCGACAAGCTGCCCGACGGCGTCGACCTCTTCGTGAACCTGCACCCCGAAGATCTCGACGACCCCGACCTGTACCGGCCCGAGGCGCCGCTGAGCCGCCACGCCCGCCGCGTGGTGCTGGAGATCACCGAGCGCGCGTCGGTCGCCAGCCACGGCACGTTGCACCAGCGCATCTCGTCGCTGCGCGAGCTCGGCTACCGCATCGCGCTCGACGATCTCGGCGCCGGCTACTCGGGCCTCACCACGCTCTCGCGCATCCTCCCCGAGTTCGTGAAGCTCGACGCCTCGCTGGTGCGCGACATCGACACCTCGGGCGTCAACCAGCTCATCGTCACCGCGGTGCTCGATCTCGCCGGTGAGCTCGGCGCTCGCGTCGTCGCCGAGGCCATCGAAACCCCGGTGGAACGCGCCGCCCTCGAAGCGCTCGGCGTCGAGCTGATGCAGGGCTTCCACTTCGCCAGGCCCGCACCGCTCCCCGAGCCCGAGAAGCCGAACTGAAACTGTCTCCCTCTCCTCCCGAGGAGGAGAGGGTCGGGGTGAGGAGAAAACCGCGGTCTCCAGCGTCAGATGCCGCCGGGCAGCATCACCACGTCACCACCGCGCTGAAGCGCAACGAGCCGCCCCTGGTGAAGGAACCGCACGCCCGACGGAGGAGGAAAACCCTCAGGCACCAGCCACGTCGGCGCACTCACCTTGCGCTCAGGCCAACCTCCACCGGCCCGCAACACACCCCACTCGGCATCACTGAGCTCGATCGACGGCAGCCACGGCAACACCTCGCGGCCCGTGATCATCCGCGGCGCCTCGACCGGCGTCTCCCACGGACCAATCGCCGTGCGCTCCAGCGCCGACAAATGCGCCCCGACGCCAAGCACCCGCCCGAGGTCCGTCGCGAGGCTGCGCACGTAGAACCCACCACGCACACTCAGCTCGAGCACGCTGCGCTGCGGAAGCTCGTGCGACCGCCACGCCGCGTGGTGCAAGTAGACGCGCTGCGCAGGCAACGTCACGACCTCCCCACGGTGCGCCTTCTCGTACGCACGCTCACCGCCCACGCGCTTGTTGCTCGTCGCCGGAGGCACCTGCTCGGTCCACCCGATGAAGCGCGAAAGACTCGCCTCGACTTCCGCGGCACTCAGCTGATCAGCCCGGCGTTGATCAACCAGCGGCACGCTCACCCCACCCGCATCACCGGTCGTCGTCTCGCGGCCCCACTCGATGGTCGCCACGTACCGCTTGGGCACCTCGTGCAGCGCCTCGAACAACCGATTCGCCGCGCCGACCAACACCACCACCAGCCCGCTCGCGAACGGGTCGAGCACGCCGCCGTGCGATACCTTCAACGTCCACGGCCCCGCGTGCGCTTGGCGAAACCCATCGACCAGCGAGGCGCTCGTCACCCCCGGCGGCTTGCGGTAGAGCCAGAGAGCCGAGGGAGGGCGGGCGGCCACGGGCGGCGAGGATCATCGGAAAACTGTCGATCTGCACCTTGAACCAGCGGAAAACCTGTGGCCCCGGAGTGCCTACACGGCCATAACCCTCTTGATTCACGACCTTTTCACTCATCTCCGCTGGCATCGCCGTTGCTCAAGTCGACCCCTGTCATGAAGCTCAAGGGCCTCCTCGTCGCCGCCGTCCTCGCCTTCAGCGCCACCGCGCTGGGCGCTGGCTCGCTCGACGCGCTGCGCACCGACAGCCGGCAGCTCCGCGAGCAGGTCGCCACGCTGCGCGCCAAGCAGCTCGAGGGCCGCAACGAGCTGTCGACCCTGAGCGCCCGCATCCAGACCTTGAAGGAGCAGTCGAAGGGCAAGCTCCTCCCCGGCGGCGAGCTCGACTCGGCGCTCAAGCGCAGCCAGGAACTGTCGGGCGCGCTGAGCGACCTCTCGCAGCAGCTCACCGGCCGCGAGTCGGCCCTCGAGACCGCCAACCTCTCGCTGCTCGACGCGCTGTCGCTCGAGCTGACCCGCCAGCGCGCGGAGTTCGATCGCCAGCCCGACCGCGGCGTGCGCCGCCAGCTCATCGACTCGATGCGCAAGCTGCGCCTCGAGCGTGATGCGCTCCGCCAGACCCTGCCCGCGGCGAAGCTGCCCGCGCTCGACACCCTCAAGGCCAGCGATGACCCCGAGGAACTCCTCGAGCAGGCCGATCTGCTGCGCGACAACGAAGAGAAGCTGCGCAAGGAACTGAAAGCCGTCGAGTCGCGCATCGCCGAGCGCCGCGAAGAGCAGGAGCTCGACCGTCGCGTGCAGCGCTTCATGGGTGAGGAGTCGATGTTCGACGACACCGATCGCCGCCTGCGCCTGCAGCGCACCGTCAGCACGCCCACCAGCGCGCCGACCAAGAACGAGACTGGCGTGCAGGCGACCAACGACCCGAAGACGCCGGTGCAGAGTGGCACGGCGTTCGACTCCACCGCGGCCGGCACCAGCGGCCCCGCGCCCACCGCGCCGACCGGCGGCGTCACGCTCGGCGCGTTCGGCGCGGCCCCGGCGGCTGACCGCAGCAACGCCGAGAGCGGCGGCTTCGGTGGCCAGACCACGCCCGGCGCGCTCGACTCGTCGAACATTCGCGTCACCAACGCGTCCGATGCCCGCCCGCAGCTCGGTGGCACGCGCCCGGTCGCCGGTGGCAATGATGATGACCTGAGCGACCTCGAGGTCGAGCGCGCCCGCCTCCAGGGTCTCGCCGAGCAGCTGAAGAAGAAGGCGAAGGAACTCGAGCAGCGAGCCGCGCAGCTCAAGTAACCAACGCAACAGACTCCCTCTCCTCTTCAGAGGAGAGGGTCGGGGTGAGGAGTAACCCGCTCACCCGCTCACAGCCCCACGCCCACGATGAAGTCGATCTTCGCCTCCAGCCGCGTGGTCTGCCCCGGCTGACGCCCCGCACCCTTCGTGGTGATCGTCATCGTCGGAGCACGCACCCACGGCGACACGTCCACGTCGTCGAGGTCGAGCACGAGAATGGGCTTCGGCGCCTTCAACCCGAGCGCGCCGATGTTCGCCTTGCTCGCCACGCGCTGGGTCGGCAACCCGTCAGCCGACGCATCGAACTCGATGGAGTCGAGGAACGAGAAGTCCTGCGTATCGGGCGAGATGATCTGCACGGTGAGCGACGTGAGCCGCATGCTCTTCACGTGATCGCGCGTCGTCTTGTTGTTCTTGAAGTCCGCGTTCTCGTCGAAGTTCAAGCTCGCGAACGAACCGACCTGCGGGAACACGCTGAGCAGCTGGCCGAGCGCGCTGCCCTCGACGTCAGCGGTGCCCTGCAGCTTCGCGGGGAAGGTGATGGGCCCGCAGGCGGTGAGCGCGGCGAGGCACGCGAGGGCTGGAAGGGTGCGCATCGCCCTGAGATAGCGCCTCGCCCTCGCCGTCGCCGCACGTCTTGCGCGGCGCCGCGGTGACGTGGCCGCTTTCGCCCCCGTGCCCAGCGCAGGCCGTCTAAGGTGCCCGAGGTGCTGCGCCGCGCTCTCACCCTCGCGCTCATCGCAAGCTCGCTCGCGCGGGCCGGTGACTTCCAGGGTCACGCGCGGCTGTGGGTCGGCCCCGGCTTCGACAGCAACGCCAAGCGCGAGTTCGTCAGCACCGGCAACGCCACCACGCCCGACGCGTTCTTCTTCGGCCTCGGCCAGCTCGACGCGAGCCTCTTCCTCGGAGACTTCTTTCACGCCGGCGGCACGTACGACGTCGCGGCGCGCAAGTTCATCACCCAGCCGAGCGAAGACACCATCGTGCAGGCCGCGCAGCTCGAGGCGACCTTCCAGTTCCTCAAGTACTTCGCGTTCGGCGTGTCGGGGCGCGCGCGAGATCGCCGCGGCGCCGAGCGCGACTACACCGACCTGCAGGGCGGCGGCGTGCTCGACTTCGTGCCCTCGCAGCAGGTCGACGTGCGCCTCACCGTCAACGCGCACCGCTTCCTCTATTACAACCGGCTCGCGTACAGCTTCTACGGACCCGACGCGACGCTCAACGCGCGGTACCGGTTCGATCGCCGGCACTCCATCAGCGTGTTCGGCAACTTCAACCCGCGCACCTACGGCGCCCATGCGCTGCGTGGCCCCAACCCCGACGATCCCACCGAAGACCCCGACACGGGCGTGGTGCGGCAGGACGCGGTGTTCGGCGCGGGCGCGTCGTACAGCTACCGCGGGCCGTTCCACTTCACGTTCAGCTACCAGTACTACGACCAGACCAGTAACTCGTTCGGCGAGACGGTGAAGCGTCACCGCCTGAGCGCGACGGGCGGCGTGCGGTTGCCGGGGAAGATCATGCTGCTGGGCACCATCTCGTGGCAGCCGTCGATCTTCCCCGACGGCGTGTACCTGAACCCCGACCTGAGCGTGGTCGAAGACGACGAGAACGTGTCGTCGGTCACCGTGAAGCTGGTGCGCCCGCTCAACCAGTGGATCGATCTCGACCTGCGCTACGCGGGGTACCTGGGGTTCTACCCGCAGCAGCGCTACCTCTACTTCCGCAATGTGGTGAGCCTCGGGCTCGCCATCAACTTCTGACTCAGCGTTGCCTTTCTGGCGCTGCCGCTGGCACTCGTGCCCGCCGCCCCACGGTACAGCTGTGGGGCGTCACCACTCGTTGGCGTCAGCGCAGGCGGGACTGGTCCGCCGCCACGCGCTCGCGTCGCCCGGTGAACGGGTTGACCGACCAGCGTGAACCGCGCGCGTCCAACTCCCCCGCGGGGCGCTGCCGGCCGACGAGCGAGTCGAACCGCTCGTGGATGCGCGCGTCGAGCGCCTGGAACTGCTTGTTCAGCTCGACCTTCGCGATGGTCTCGCCCGTCAGCCGCGCGAACTGCGCCCGCCCGCCGCGCACCGTGACGCGCTCCGCGAACCGAATGCCCTGGTAGCCGCTGAAGTGCAGCTCGCCGGTGCCGCCGAACGCCGCCGCCGAGCCGAAGAGCAGCCCGAGCGCCTGGCTCGTCTCGCGGAAGGTGTCTTCGCGCACGTAGCAGGCCACCTCGAGCTTGCCGTCGGTCAGCGAGACCTCGAACAGCTCGTGCGGCGCGGTCACCACGTGCTCGAGGCAGGTGAGCATCGCCTCGGGCGTCTCCTGCAGCACCTCGACGCCGTCGAGCTCCTCGAGCCAGGGCAGCTCGCCGGGTTCCACGGGGGTCGTCAGCCACTCCTCCACGTTGCGCTCGGGGAGGGTGAGGGTGCCGAACATCACGACGTCGAAGGCCATGCGTGCTCCTGTGACAAGTGCATCAGGAGTGTCGCGCGCGGGCATGGCGTCGCAACTTTTCGGCGCGCTACGGTGGCGCGATGTTCGCGCTCACCCTGCTCGTCCTGGCGGCTGGCATCGACGCCGGCGATCTCCCCGTCGAACCGGTGCGCGGGCACTTCGAGGTATCGCTCCTCGGCGCGGGCGGATTGGCGAGCGTACCGGCGGTGGGTGCTGGCGCGGGCCTGCACCTCGAGGGTGGCCTGGTGCTCGGCGGCAGCCACGTCATCAGCGCCCGCGCGTCGTTCGCCACGGCCGTCGTGCTCTTCGCCATGCAGTTCGGGGCGAGCTTCGCCGAGCGCGTGAACGACCGCCTCAGCCTGGGCGCCGGGCTGACGTGGGGCGGGTTGTTCGGCGTCGGCGACGCGGCGGGCGCGGTGACCATCAGCCTCCCGCTGCGCATCACCGGCACGCTGGGCGACGACCCTCGCCGCGGCTTCACGCTCGGCGCTGAGGTCGCCCCGGGCGTGGTGTACGCCGGGGGCGGCTACGGCATTCGCCCCACCCTGCCCGGCGCGTCGATGATGGTGCAGCTCACCGCGGGCTGGGCGTGGTGGTGACGTTCACAGCGGGTACGGCAGCGTCATCGCCATCACCGTGACCAGCACCAGCACCAGCGGCGTCAGCACGAGGAAGACCAGGAACGTGTAGCCCATCACGTCGCGCGCCTTGAGGCCGAAGAGCCCGAGCACCGGCAACATCCAGAACGGCTGCACGAGGTTCGCGAGCGCCTCGCCGAGGTCGTAGACCGCCACCATCCACCCGAGGTGCACCTTCAGGTCGTGCGCGGCCTGCATCACGTACGGCGCCTCGATGACCCACTTGCTGCCGCCGCTCGGCACGAAGACGCCCAGCACCGCGGAGTACAGCGCGACCAACGCCGGGTACGTCTGCGCGGTGCTCAACGACACGAAGAAACCCGCGATGGTCTCGTTGAGGTGCGTCTTCACGATGAGCGCCGCGAGCCCCGCGTAGAGCGGGAACTGCAAGAGCACGCCCCACACGCCCGCCGTCGCGTCCTTCACCGCGCGCATCAGCCGCGCCGGAGTGCCGTGCAGCGCGACCCCGAGCGTCAGGAAGCCCAGGTTCAGCGTGTTGAGCGTCAGCGCGTTGAGCGGGTCGCTGGAGGTCACGAAGGTGTGCACCAGGTACGTGCCCGCGAGCGCGACGAAGAAGACCGAGAGCCACGGCGCGTGCTCGAAGTACTCGCCGGGCGTGCCCCGCGAGGGAGGCGCGCTCGCGTCGAGCGGAGAGGGCCCCAGCTCCACGCCGAGCGCCGCCGCGTTCTTCGCGCGCGCGCCGGTGGGGGCCGCGAAGAACATCAGCGCCGTCACCACCACCACCTCGATGAAAACGCACACCAGCGACTGCCACAGGAAGATCGTCGAGGTGAGCGGAATGATGCCGCCGTGCACGAGGTCGTTCGGCCCCGCGACGATGGTGCGAATCGCCGGCTGCAGCGACGAGGCGGTGGCCATCTGCAGCGCCGCGCTCCCCGAGAGGCCCTGCGCCCAGACGCTGCCCAGCCCGAGGAAGCTCGCGGCGCAGAGCGCGCGGTAGTCGGCGGCCGGCACGCGGCGCGCGACCTCCTTCGCCAGCATGGCGCTGAAGATGAGCGAGAAGCCCCAGTTGAACCAGCTCGACGCCATCGCGAGGAGCGCGACCCAGGCGACCGCCGCCCGCGGAGTGGAGACGCGGGCCGCGAGCGCGGTGATGAGCCGGTAGACCGGCCGCGTCGTCGCCACCACCGAGCCGGTGATGATGACCAGCGCCATCTGCAGCGTGAAGGGAATGAGCTCCCAGAAGCCCGCGCCCCACACCGTGACCACCTCGAGGCCCGCGGCGCCCAGCGCCTGCCCACCGGTCGCGAGCTTGAGGAGCGCCGCGGTCACCACCACCACCGTCGCCAGCAGCGCGAAGACGTACGCGTCGGGAATCCAGCGCTCGGCCCACGCGGTGAAACGCGCGGCGAGGCGCGCGAGCCGGCCGTCCTCCTCTGGCAACGCGGTGCTCATGCGGTTGCTTCGTACCATCGACTACCCTGCGTGCATGTTCACTGCGTTCCTCGGGCTGCACATCGCGTCGGGTGCGCTCGCGCTCGCGTCGATGGCCGTGCCGCTGTTCAGCGTGAAGGGGAGCCCGCTCCATCGGCGCGCGGGCTGGGTCTACGTCGCGGCGATGACGAGCGCGTCGATCGCGGCGTTCGTGCTGTGCGCACTGCGGCTCAGTGACGACGACGCGAGCAACGACGGGTCGGCGCGCTTCCTCGGCTTCGTGGCGCTGCTCGCGCTGACCAACTGCTGGAACGGCGTGCGGCACACGCGGCGCAAGGCGCGCACTGGGCCCGGGAGCGGAATCGATCTGCTGATGCCCGGCTCACTCGCCGTCGGCGGCGTCGCGCTGCTGGTCGACGCGGCGCTCCACGCGAACGTGCTCAGCGGAGTGTTCGGCGTCTTCGGGGTGTTCCTCGGGGCGCGGCAGGTCCGCGCGTGGCTCAGGGCCCCCGACGGGCCGAAGGAGTGGCAAGTGCAGCACCTCGTCTCGCTCGGCGCGGCGTGCATCGGCACGGTGACCGCGGTGTTGGTGGTGAACGCGGCGCGGCTCGGCGTGGCGCAGCTCGGGCTCGCGGTGTGGGTGACGCCCGGCGTGGTGGGGGGATGGCTCATCGCGCGCGCGTCGAGGAGGGTGCGCGCATGAGCACCCGCTTCGTGGCACCCGCGTGGGACTACGGCGTGTTCGCCGCGGGCGTGATTGGGCTGGCCCTCTCGGTGCGCTCGGCGTCGGTCGGCGGGCTGTGGGTCGCGGCGGCCGGCGCGGTGGTGGTGCTCCAGGTGAGGCTCACGCGTGCAGATCGGTTCCGCGCAGCGCTGCGAGCGCTCGCGCCCACGCAGTGGATCGGGACGGTCGGGTCGAAGATGAACAGCCTGCTGACGATGATGCTGGTGATGTGGGCGCTCATGGCGTCGGCGATGCTGCTGCTGGCACCGAGGTGACGAAGAACGCCGGCCAGCCTCGGGGTGGCGGTGGTGCTGGTGCAACGTGCGTGGTGCCCCAAGCGCGCTTGCCCCTCACCTTGAGCGCTCGTCACCCGGTTCACTCAGCGTCGTGAAGGTCACTGGGTAGAGAAGTTGTTCTCCCGGGCTCGTTCGAGAGTTAGTCCTCCGATTGCGTGCGCCGCCGGATCATTCGTCGTTGCGCCGTGCTGAAGGCGCCGTAGCTGATTCGGTGCTTCTTGCAGAACGCTCTCGGAGAGAGACCGCTGCGTTTCTGCTCGTTGAAGCGCTCATTCCAAATCCGGCGGCGGTCGTCGACGGTGACGGTGCCCACCAGTTGACGACGCGCGTATTTGAACGAGTTTCTGCTGATGCCTTCCCGCTTACAGAAAGCGGTCACCGACAAACCGCTGCGCGCCTGCTGCTGGAAGATTCGCCGCCAGCGCGCATGTCGCTCCGCGTGTGAAACGACTGCGCTGGGTAATGGTTGTGCCTCGGCCAAGCGGCGCTCGTGCTCAGAGCGGGGCTTGAGCGAGTAATTCCATTCGCCGTGAAAGGCGTGACGCTGGAGCGACAAGGCGGCGAGGTCTCGCGTGGTCGCAGTGCGGCCGAGAGGAAAGCGAGCGGTATCCAGTTCCGCAGTGACACGCAGTCCCGCTTGAGTGCGCGTGTTGGCGATGAGCGCGACGACAATCTCGTACGAGGTCAGAGGACGCCCTCTCCAGTTCATCGTGATGAAGGAGAAGAGACGGTGCTCAATCTTGTTCCACTTGCTCGTCCCCGGAGGGAAGTGGCTGACGTGAATCGTCAGCTTCGCCTCGTCGGCGAGCTTCTGGAGTTCCGTCTTGAAGAGCCGATGTCGGGGTGAATTGCTGCCGCCCGCGTCGGCAGTGATGAAGAGATGCCGAGCGTCCGGGTAGCTGTGGCTGCCGAGTTTGCGCCACCACTTCGCGATGGACGCGACAGCGAACGAAGGCGTGTTGTGGTCAGCGCCAACATTGACGAAGCCGTGATTCTTTCCGACGTCGAAGATGCCGTACGGAATGGCAACTGGGTCCTTGTCGCTGACGAAGTCGTGCGAGAGCACCTCGACGGGCTTTCCTTTGGGGGTCCACTCTCGGCCAGGGGATGCGCGCTGTCCGAGGAACTCCTTCTTCTTTGCGTCGACCGAAATGACGGGGAGGCCCTGCGCGAGGAATTCCTCGGTGACGCTCTTGATGAACTGAAACTGCGCATCCCGGTCGGGGTGTGAAGTTCCCTCCTTCACCTTCGCGTTGGCCTGGAGGCTGAAGCCGAGCTCGTGCAGCAGCCCCTGGACCGTGACGTGACTGGTGGGGTGGCCCGCCTTCGTGAGCATCGCCGCCAGATGCCGGAGACTGTGTGTCGTCCACTGCAGCGGTGACTCGGGGTCGCCGCGACTGGACGCGCACAGCTCTTTCTTGAGTGCTTCGAGAAGCTGCGGGTCCTTCTCTTTCAGCTGCTTCCTGCCGCCGCCTTCGCGGCGCTCTCGGCCTTTCGCAAGCGCGAGGTGCGGGGACTTCGCGAGCGCCCGCAATTCGTTGCGGCCAGCACGCACTGTCGAGATCGCCATCTTGGTGGCTTCCGCAACCCACGCAACACCTCCGCGGCCAAGAGCCTCGGCCTCAGCGCCGACCCAATGTCGTTTGGCGCGCTCACCAAGAGAGCCTTCAATGAGCCGGAAGCGCTTCCGAACGTCGGCAATGTGTTTGTCGGACATCGAGGCGACAGATCATGACTGGATCAGGGAGCCGAGAACTATCGATCGATTTGTTAGCTAACGCGCCCCCCACAGCACTTTCTCTGCCCGGTACCCGCACTTGCGCTCACTTCGCCCGTCGTCGAGGGGCAAGCGCGCGACGAGCACGGCCCAAATCGGTCGCCCCCACGTCCCCCCTTGAGCCCGCGACGCGCGTGACGTTCCCCGCGGTGGGCGCCAGCTTCGTCACACGCACGGAAAGCTCGATGCGCGTGACGTTCCCGGCGCGCACCGCCGGTTTCGTCACACGCACGGGGAGCGGTCAGCGAGCCAGCTCGAGCAACCGCGCATCGATGCGCCGCCGTTCCTCGACCGCCGCCGGCAACATCGCCACTCCGACCACCAACACCACCACCCCGACCACCACCGGCACGGCGAGCGTCAGCGCGAGCGCGACGAGCGTCCACCCACCGGTCATCGCCGCGATCGCCCCAACGGCCACACCGCCGAGCGCGACGGACCCACCACCCGTCATCACCGCCACCGCCGGAGTGAACACCTCGAGCCGCTGCTGCTCGAGCAGCCGCACCTGCGACTCGCGCACGGGCACATCCCCCACCGCCCCCACCGACACCTGCACCACCATCCACACGGCCAGCATGGCGAGCAATGCTACCGCGCGCTTGTGGTAGCTGTGACGCCTCGATGGCCGCCCCCGCGCCACGCCCGCACTTCCACCTCTTCGGCATCCCGGTGCGGGTCGAGCCGATGTTCTTCCTGCTGCCGCTGATGGCGCTGGCGAATCGCTCGCCCGCCGAGGCCGCGTCGTGGGCCGTGCTCGTCTTCGTCGGCGTGCTGCTCCACGAGCTCGGGCACGCGCTGGCGATGAAGTGGTATTCCTTCTCGCCTTCCATCACGCTCCACGCGCTCGGCGGCGTCACGCAGTACCCCGCCACCGCCCGTCCCCCGCCCCGCCAGGTCTTCTTCATCACGCTCGCCGGGCCGACCGCCGGCCTGATGCTCGGCGTGCTCGCGCTCGCGCTGCGCCACTTCATCACCGACCCCTCGCCGCTCGTCTCGATGGCGCTCGAAGACGCCATCCGGATCAACATCGGCTGGTCGATCATCAACCTGCTCCCCATCCTCCCGTGGGACGGCGGTCTCATCCTCGACAGCGGGCTCGAGTGGGCGACCGGCAAGCGCCGCGATCTCGTGGTGGGCGCTTCATCGCTCCTCGGCGGCGCGCTCATCGTCTTGCTCGCCGTGCAGAGCCGCCAGCTGATGCTGGGCTACTTCGGCGTGATGGGCCTGATGAACGGCTGGCAGCGCGTCGCCCGCGCCAACGGCACCCAGCAAAGCCAGCAGCAGCAGCGCACCTTCTGGGAAAAGGTGCAGCAGGGCGACGAGGTCGACGCCGATCTCGAGTTCCAGATCATGACCGCCGCCGACCCCGCCAAGCGCGCCCAGTTCGCCGAGCTGCTCGCGTGGTCGAAGCTCCGCAAGCGCGACTTCGCCGGAGCCCGCGCCGCGGTGAAGCAGATGGGCCGCATCGCGCCCTCGCACTCGCTGCAGGCCCGCCTCGCCGCCGCGTCAGCCGACCCCGAGCGCGTCATCGAGCTGCTCTGGGGGCTGCCCACCATCAGCGACGCCGACCTCCCGCTGCTCATCAGCGCGCTCCTGATGCGCGACCGCCGCGACGACGTGGTGAAGCTCGCCACCCAGTACGCCAGCGTCGCCGACGTCGCCGCCACCCGGCTCTTTCAAGACGGCGCGTGGGAACACGCGCTCACCGTGCTCACCGCCGAGCGCCAGCGCACCGGCCTCGGCCGCTTCGCCTACAACGAGGCCTGCTGCCTGTGCCGCCTGGGGCGCCTCGACGACGCGGTGACCATGCTCCAGAAGGCGCACGCCCTCGGCTGCCCCGAGCTCAAGGGCCTCGACGCAGACGAAGACCTGGCGCCCATTCGCGAGCGCCCCGAGGTCCGCGCACTGCTCACCTGAACCGGCTCAGCCCGCGATCTCAGACCACAGGAGCAGGTCGCCCTTGGTCTGGTACGTGCGGTCGGGGAACGCCGCGTAGAAGTCCTCGAACACCGCCTCGAAGTCGGGGTAGCGCGAGTCCTTCCGGTCCTGCGTCATCTTGTCGAAGATCGGGTCGAGCTTCGGCGGCACTTCGCTGTTGAGCTCCGACGGCAGCGGGCTGCGGCGGCCCGGCAGCTGCCCGGTCAGCATCTCGTACAGCAAGATGCCCAGGCCGTAGACGTCGCTCGGCGTGCCCGCGTCCTTGTTGCGCGCGATCAGCTCGGGGCTCATGTACCCCATGCCGCCGGTGCCGACGAAGACCTGGGGCATGCCCTTGCTCTGGTCGACCTCGATGACGCGCGAGAGGCCGAAGTCACCGAGCTTCGCGTTGCCGTACGTGTCGAACAGCACGTTCTCGGGCTTGATGTTGTGGTGCGTGAGGCCCTGCTGGTGCGCCGCGCGCAGGCCGTACGCCAGCTGCAGGAAGTAGCGAATCGCCTGCGGCACGGGGATGCCCTTCTGCCCCGCCGCGTCGAGCTTCTCGCGCAGGCTGCCCTTGCACAGCTCCATCACGAAGTACGGGCGCGCCACGTCGGTGTTCTGGTCGAGGATCTGCACGATGCCCGGGTGACGCACCTGGGCCTGCGCGCACAATTCCTTCTTCAGCCGCTTGATGACCTCGCCGCGCTGCAAGAACGAGAAGTAGCCGAAGATGTCCTTCAGCTCCTTCACGCTCACGTCGAGGCCGAGCGCGTTGTGCTTGCCGCGGAACACCGTGCCCAGCGGGCCGGCGCCGACCTGGTCGCCCTTCTGGTAGCGCAGGTCGAGGTCTTGCCCCTTGCTCGCGCCACCACCCGACATCATGCCCGACGGGCTCGAGACCGCGGCGGTCAACGGCAGCGGCGCAGGAGGCGGCGGCGGCGGACCACCGTACCCACCACCGGGCCGCACCTCGGGCGCGGTCACCTGCGGGAAGTTCGAGTCGTCCTGCATGGGCTTGCGTCCACCGCGGGGAGGCTGGGGCATGGGGTTCGACTCCAGGATGATGTCGGTCGCAGGGAGAGGAGGAGGCGGAGGCGGCGCCTGGTACGGCGGATCTTCGAGGGGCGGAGGAGGCGGCTGATCAGCCGGCTCGACGATCTGATCAGCGAAGAAGTCGGAGATCTCCCCAACGAACTTGTCGCTCTCATCGCCCGAGACCACCCGCTCGCCGTTGTCGGTGAGCTTGAGCTGCGCCTCGCGATCCATCGCGATGTAGTGGAACTTCCGCAGGAAGAAGAAGTAGCTGTCGAACTCCAGCGAGACCGAGTTCTCGAGCGACGTCTTCACGTCGGCGAGCTTGTTCGATCGCCCCTGCCGGGAATTGTCCTTCAGGCTCTTCAAGATGAAGAGCGCGTCCCCGGTCACCTTGTCGCGCGTCGTCTCGCTCATTTGATCCGCAGCAGTTGCTTCACGGTGTCCATCACCTCGGCGAACCGCACCGGCTTCTTCAAGAACACGTTCACGCCGAGCTTCATCGCCTTGTCGCGCGCGTCGAGCCCACCGGCGGAGATCGCCACCACCGGCACCTGGGCCATCGACGGCGTCGAGCGCATCTTCTCGAGCAGCTGGAAGCCGTCCATCACCGGCATGTAGAGGTCGGTCATCACCAGGTTGAACGGCGACTCGGTGAGCATCGCCAGCGCCGCGTGACCGTCGGCCGCGAAGTGCACCTCGAGCGCCGACCCCTTGAACTCGTTGGCCGCCAGCTTCTTCAAGACGTAGCTGTACATCTCGATGATGTGCGGGTTGTCCTCGACGATGAGGACTCGAACCCCACCGCCGGTGCTGCTCGCGGCGTCTCCCGACGGGGGCTGGGTCGAGTCCGTGGTCATCGGAGAATCGAGGGTTTATTCCATATTTCGGCTCACCGGAAAGTTTGATCCGCGGGTCCCAGCCGAGGGTCACGTGCTACATCGAACCCCTGAGGTGCACATGAAGCGGTCTTCCTGGGAGCTCGCCGGCGCGCTGGCGCTGGCGGTGGCAGCGGTCGGGTGTGGCAAGCCGAACGTCGGCGATGCCTGCTCGAACACCGACACCGTGGTCTGCAAGTCGACGAGCGAGGTCTTCGCCTGCGTCAGCGGCAAATGGGCGGCGGTCGCCTGCCAGGGCGCGCGCGGCTGCACCGACGCCACGGTGCTCGACTGTGACAACTCGCTCGCCACCGCCAACACCCCGTGCCCGCCGTGGGCCGATGGGCGCACGGCGTGCCAGGCACTCCCGCCCGCGCTGGTGACCTGCGTCGGCGGCCGGTGGTCCCAGACCAACACCTGCGGCACCTGCGTGGTGAACAACGGCGCACCCAGCTGCATGAGCTCGAACACCGGCGGCGGCGGCGGCACGACGGGCGGTGGCGGCGGCACCACCGGCGGTGGCGGCGCGACCGGCGGTGGCGGCGGCACGGGCGGAGGCACCGGCAGCTGCGACGCGACCTCGTGCCCCAACGGCTGCTGCGCCAACGGCCAGTGCTTCTCCCCGCCCCTCAACGGCACCACCAACTTCTGCGGCACCGGCGGCGTGGCGTGCGACGACTGCGGCGCGCGCGGCCAGGTCTGCAACGCGAACTTCACGTGCAGCGTCTCGACCTCGTGCAACCCGACCTCGTGCCCCAACGGTTGCTGCGCCAACGGCCAGTGCTTCATTCCGCCGCTCAACCAGTCGCTCAACTTCTGCGGCACCGGCGGCAACACGTGCGCTGACTGCGGGCGGCTCGGGCTGGTGTGCGGCGCGGGCTTCTTTTGCACCACGTCCGGCACCGGCGGCGGTGGCGGTGCGACCGGCGGCGGCGGCGGAGCGACGGGTGGCGGCGCGGCCACGGGCGGAGGCGGCGCGACGGGCGGCGGCACCGGGGGCGGCGGCGTCGACCCGTGCATGGGCGTGCCCGTGGGCGGCACCTGCCTGTCGAGCTCGCTGGTGCAGTACTGCTCGATTCCCACCGGCACCGGCAACCCGAGCGTTCAGACCTACCAGTGCCCGGGCGGCAGCACCTGCCAGCCGACCGGCGCGGGCGCGTCGTGCGTGCAGACCGGCTCGTGCGTCGCCGACGACAAGCGCTGCGCGAGCGCCACCAACATCCAGACCTGCACGCAGAGCGGCACGTGGGGCAGCGCGACCTCGTGCGGCGGCGGCGCCGCGTGCGTTGGCACGCCCCTGGGCGCCGGCTGCGCGCTCACCTCGGTGCCCACCACCACCGTCACGCACCGGCTGATGTACCAATCGAAGAAGCCCAACGCGCAGCTCACCGACTGGGCCGCGCCGACCGCGCTGCCCGCACGCAACGTCACCGTCCTCTCGCAGCGCGGCCAGAGCTTGATCGACGCGACCGCGACCGACGCGAACGGCAACTTCACCATCAAGGTGCCCACCACCCCCGGCGCGACCGACAGCGTGGTCTTCGCCGCGTACAGCGGTGACGGGCTGGGCATGCGCTTTGCGGTCGCCGACCCGGGCCTCGGCAGCGGCACGTTCTCGCCCGGCCAGACCGGCTCGAACCCGCGCTACTGGTCGTGGTCGAAGACGGTCGCGCAGGTGCCGACTGGCGGCACCACCACCATCGCCACCACCGAGGGCTCGGGCGCGCTCAACATCTACGACCTGCTGCAGGCCATCTGGAACAGCTCGAAGGTGAACAACCAGGGCCAGGAAGGCCTCACCATCGGCATGTGGATGGGCATCGGCACCGAGTGGAGCTGCGGCGCGTGCTTCAGCCAGGACAACAACTTCGCCAGCGGCATCTGGATGCCCGGCGCCGCGCAAGACGAGGGCTACTGGTCCGACTACACGATCGCCCACGAGCTCGGGCACTGGGAGATGGAGAGCTACGGCACGTCTCCCAACGAGGGCGGCACGCACATCTTGATGTGCCCCACGTTCCCCGGGCAGGCGTGGTCCGAGGGCTACGCGACCTGGCACTCGGCCGCGGTGCGCAACCAGCCGTTCCTCGAAGACAAGCAGCAGGGCAGCTTCTTCTGGTTCGACATCTCGAGCCGCACCTACTTCCCGCAGTCGAGCCAGCCCTCACCCATCGACGGCCCGGGCGGCACCAACCTGCAGGCGCAGATGGACGAGAACGCTGTCTCGGCCGTGCTGTGGCACATCAGCAACAGCCGCCAGAGCGGCGCGCGCGAAATCTTCAACGCCATCGGCAGCAAGCACATGAACACCTCGCCCTGGCCGCGCGGCTACACGCGCCGCACCTGGAGCGTCGGCAACAACTGCACCAAGACCAACGT
This sequence comes from Myxococcaceae bacterium, assembly GCA_046351675.1. GTDB lineage: Bacteria > Myxococcota > Myxococcia > Myxococcales > Myxococcaceae > Archangium_A. Next base: position 137,759 of record JAXLYB010000001.1, on the reverse strand, counting down.
GGTCAACACCAACCAGCCCTCGCTGTTCATCGCCGACGTGCTCGACACGCTCAGCTGTGGCGGCTCTCCGGCGCAGAGCAACCGCATGCCGGCCAGCACCATTCTCGCGGCGTGCAGCTCGCCCACCAGCGCGGCCAACGGCTCGTACTACCCGTACCCCACCACCACGCCCAGCTGCCGCTCGGGCTTCTGTTACGGCTGCCTCACCGGCTCGACCTGCAACGCCGGCAACGTCGCCACCGCGTGCGGCACCGGCGGTGTGGCGTGCGTGCAGTGCGGCAACGGCCAGTCGTGCGTGAACGGAGTGTGCCTGTGAAGAAGCTCGCCTCTGCCCTCATCGTCTCGCTCGCGCTCGCCGGCTGTCAGCGCGAGGTGCAGTCTCCGTCGTCGGCGCAGCCGCTGGTGGCCAACGCCGAGGTGCGCCCGGCCATCGCGCCCAACCAGCCTCCGCACGGCAGGGACACCACGGTGCGCGCCCTGCCCCCGCTCGCCGTGCGCTGGCAGGAAGTCTCGCGCGACGACCACCACGCCACGATCCGCGCGGTCATCGAGCGCCGCCTGGGCATCGACATGCCGTTCGCCGTCAGCGTGGTGCTGCCGCCCAACGTGAAGCTCGCGCAGGGCCGCACCGCGTTCACGCTCTCGCCCAACCCCGAGGCCGACGTGGTGAACGAAGACTTCGTGCTCTCGTTCGAGCAGACACCCGCCACCGACGCGCTGCTGCAGGTCGACGGCGACACGGGCGTGTTCGGCTTCCACTCGAAGATCGCCTACCGCTTCGGCCGCCCCGAGCCCGAGCTCGTCGCGCCGCAGGCCACCGGGCCCCACGTCATCCTCGGGGGCCGCGACTTCGGGCCGTCGATCATCCTCAAGTAACGTTCACAGTGTTCTGGAAATGTGAGTGAAGGCTCGCATTGCGCCGGGCGCGCTTCCGTATTCTCAAGCGCGCCATGAGCCAGTCCTTCGCCGACTACCCGAACATCAGCAACCCGGAATGCTTCTGGACGCCCCTGCGCGAGTGGGGCGGCCTGCCGAACGTGAAGTGGTGCGAAGAGACGCTGTGCAGCGTGGTCAGTGAGCCGGCGAACACGTGGAGCAACGTCGCCTACCTCATCGTCGCGGTCGGGCTCTTCCTCTACACCCGGAAGGATCAGGACAAGATTCTGCGCTTCTGGGCGCCCGTCTCGTTCTGGGTCGGCATCACGTCGCTCATCTACCACGCGAGCGTGACCTTCGTGACGCAGGTCTTCGACTTCTGGGGCATGTACTTCTTCTTCGCGCTCGTGCTGCTGCTGAACCTGGTGCGCATGGGCAAGGTCGCGGCGCCGACGTTCTTCCGCACGCTGTTCATCAGCATCTTCGCGCTCACCGCCTTCACGGTGGTGGTGGCGAAGCTGCAGCTGCCGATCCAGGGCATCGCGTTGATCATGATCATCCTCACGCTGATCACCGAGGGGCTCGCCTCGCGCGTCGCGAAGCAGAAGATCAACTACCGCGCGTTCGCCGGCTGCCTCTTCTTCATCGGCATGGCCGCGGGCTTCTCGGCGTCTGACGCGTCGGGCATGCGCTGCGACCCGAAGGACCACGTTTTCCAGGGCCACGCCATCTGGCACGTGCTCGGGAGCGTCGCGATCCTCTTCGCGCACTTCCACTACCGGCAGTTCGTCGGGTTCTTCCGCGACGCGGCCCCGGGCAACGACGGCGCGGCGGCCCAGCCCGCCTGAGTCACGGCCCGCCCAGGCACCGCACGGCCTCGGCGACCAGCGCCGTCAGCTCGAAGGGCTTGGGCACCAGCACCGCGCCCAGGGCGCGCACCAGGCTCCGCGTCACGTCGTCGGGGAAGCTGGTGATGACGATGACCGGCATCGCGCGGTGCGCCTCGCGAATCATCTCCACCACCGCGAGGCCCGAGCAGCGCGGCATGCGCACGTCGGTGATGAGCAGGTCCGTCCTCCGCAGCGCGCCGCCCTCTTCCCGGTGCAACTCGGCCCACAGCGCGTGGCCATCGTGCGCCTCGACCACTTCCAGGCCGGGGCGCGCGAGTGCGTGGCTGATCAGCGCGCAGAGCGGCTCGCTGTCGTCGGCGACCACCACCCGGCGGGGCCTGGGGGTCGTGACACCACGCCACGGTGTTTCCACCTGACTCACCTCAGTGCGGCACCAGCCGCTGCACCTCGCGCACCAGCGCGCGCACGTCGAAGGGCTTGTTGAAGACGCTCGCCGCCCCGAGCCGCCTCGCCTCGGAATGCAGCTCGTGGTCTCCGAAGGCGGTCATCACGATGACCGGCAGCTGCACCCAGTCGCTGTGGCGCAAGCGTTCCAACAGCTCGAGCCCCGAGCACCGCGGCATGCGCACGTCGGTGACGATGAGGTCTGGTTTCAACCGGTTGTCCTGCGCGCCGAGCGGGTCGAGCTGATGCCACAGCATCTGGCCGTCGGCGAACTCGTCGACCTCGAAGCCGGCCTTGCGCAGGGTGCTGGAAATCAGCGCGCGCATCACAGGGTGGTCTTCGGCCACGACGACTCGACTGGCGGGCAACGGGCTCATGCGCGCTCGGCAGAGCACTGGCCATGCCACCGGCGCCGTGGCACGCGCGGTGAAAAGCCCCTGCGGGTGAGCTGGCGTGACGTGGTGCGAGGCGCGGGGCTGTTGGTGCTGACGCTGGCGTGTGGCGCGGGCGACGCGCTCACCGGCGCCGACGTCGCGTTCACCTCGCTGTACCTCGTGCCCATCTCGGCCGAGGCGTGGTTCGGGCGGCGCGTCACGGCGGTGGGGCTCGCCGTCGTGAGTGCGATCTCGAACTACTTCACCCAGGCCACCGCCGACGTCGGCCACCCGCTGCGCCTCGCGTGGAACGTGGGCATCGAGCTCTCGGTCTTCCTCGCGGTCGCGCTGCTCGTGCACGCACTGCGACGGGCGCTGGTCGAAGAGCGCCAGGCGCTGGTGACCGAGCACCGCCACCGCCTCGCGACGCAAGAACAGCTGCGCCACGCCGAGCGCCTCGTCACCGTGGGCCGGCTCGCCGCAGGCATCGCGCACGAGCTGGGCACGCCGCTCAACGTGGTGCAGACCTACGGCGAGCTCATCGAGGGCAACGAGCTCGAGCCGCCGCAGCTGCTCGAGGCCGGCCGCGTGCTGCGCGAGCAGTCGGAGTCGATGACGCGCATCGTTCGCCAGCTGCTCGACTTCGCGCGCCCCTCGAGCACCACGCGCGAGCCCGCTGACCTCGGCGCGCTGGTGTCGTCCACGCTCTCGATGCTCGCGCCGCTCCTGCGCAAGTCGAACGTCGAGGTGGCGTGGACGCCCGCCGAGCCGATGCCCGTCACCGTCGACTCCGCGCAGGTGCAGCAGGTCTTCACCAACCTCTTCGTCAACGCGGTGAAGGCCTCGCCGCCGGCGGGTGGCACCATCACCGTGCGCGCGCGGCGACGAGGCGACCGCTTCGAGGTCGAGCTCGACGACCGGGGCCCCGGCATCGCGCCGCAGGTGCTCGCGCACCTCTTCGAGCCGTTCGTCACCACGCGCGGCGTCGGCGAGGGCACCGGGCTGGGCCTCGCCGTCGCGTACGGCATGGTCACCGAGCATGGGGGCACCTTGCGCGGTGAGAACCTGCCCACCGGCGGCGCGCGCTTCACCGTGTCCCTGCCCGCGCGGGCGTGACCTCTTTCTTCCCCGCGCAGCGCGAGCCTATCCTACCTCCTGCTACATCCCACTACAGTAGGTCTCGATGCGGGAGATTGAGCTGCTCGAGCGTTACGCGGCCCACGAGCTGCTGACCGAGCTGCGCATCTGGGAAGCGATGCGCTCGCGGCTCCGCGCGCCGGCGTATGTCGCGCCCGAGCAACCGGCGAAGACCCTCGTGCTCCTCGACGGGATTCCCGGTGCGGGCAAGTCGACGGCGCTCTCGTGGCTCAAGCCCGCCGTCGGCGCGGAGTGGAGGTCGATGGCCCGCTTCGCCGCCGCCGCCCAGGTCTCGCGCGACGAGCGCATGCAGCACGAGCTGGCGACGGGCACGCCGCACGTGGTCGACGAGAAGTTCCTCGCTGCGCTCGACGAGTGCCCCGCGCCGTGGGTGCTGCTCGAGAAATTTCCGCGCAGCGTGGTCGAGGCGGTCGCCCTGCTCGAGCACGTCGCGCAGCGCGGGTGGCGCTTCGAGGTGCTGCACCTCTTCCTCCCCGGCGACTGCGTGGCGACCTCGGTGCAGCGCCAGCTCGACCGCGGCCCGCGCCACGACGTGATGCCCACGCCCGAGTCCGCGCGGCACCGCGCGTTGGCGCACCTCGCGCGCGCTCCGTCGTGCCGCGAGTCGCTGCGCTCGGCCGGCGTGCCCATTCACGCCATCGACACCTCGCAGCCGCGCGAGCAGGTCGCCGCGACGATTCGCCGCGCGCTCGGCCTCGACTTCGCCTCGCTCGATTTCCACCGCGGGCCGCTCGAGGTGCTCGAGCGCGTCAGCAACTCGCTCGGAATCGAGGCGTGGGTCGCGGGAGGTCACGTCTACCGCGCGTTCTGGAACGGGCGCTTCGGTCCGCCGCAGCGGCCGACCGACGTCGACGTGGCGGTCGAGCGTGATGACGACGCCGCGCCGCTGCTGCGCGCGCTCGAGGCCGCGGATCCCTCTGAGCGGTGGTCGGTGCTGTCTCCGGTCACGCTGCTGCGGCAGCGCTGGGGGCTGGAGACCAAGAGCGTGCACGAAGCGAAGGCGCTCGCGACGTGGGTGCATCGCACCGGGCTCGTGCGCTGGAAGGACGGCGCTCCCGAGCTGTCGTTGCCCGAGGGCACCGAGGCGGCGCTGCGCAGCGGCGTGGTGGCGCTCAACGGGCGGTTCCTCGAGCGGCTCACGACCGAGCAGCGCGCCGAGGTGCTGCGGCGTGATGGCCACCGGGCTCCGAGCGCGCTCAAGCGCTACCCCGGGTTGCGGCCCGGGCCGGGGGTCGAGGTCGCGCACGTCTGTGCGGTGGTGAAGCCGTCGTGGGCGTTGATGAAGCGCGAGGTGCGGCGGGTGCTCGCGACCGAGCCGCCGCCGAAGGTGAGTCATGCTCGGCGTGGGCTCGACCGCGCAGAACTCGCGCTCGCTCGGGAGATTGTCGCGTTTCATCAGACCGCCGACCTGACGCCCACTTCCCCTCTCCCCGCTGGGGAGAGGGTCAGGGTGAGGGGAGTCACCGCCGGCACCTTCGCCGACCTCGCCGCAGACGCCGACGACGCGACGCTCGCGCGCTGGGTGCACGCCCAACTCTGGCGCCACCACGAGGTCGCGCGCGACGAGTGGCTGCAGTCGGTGTTCGACTTCTCGCTCTTCGGTCCCCGCCTCTCGCGCGGCGTGCGCGAGCAGAGCGCGATGCACCAGGGCTGGCCGCTCGAGCTCCACCTCGCGCAGGCGGTGATGCAGCTCGACACCTCGGTCGCCTCGAGCTCCGACGAGCGCCTGGCGCTGCGCCTCGCGGTGCTCTTCCACGACGTCGGCAAGCTCGCCGGCCGCAAGCCCCGCCGCCACGCGCACATCAGCAGCGCGCTCTTCGGCCAACACGTGCCGCCGTGGTTCCCCGCGACGCTCGTGCCGCTCACGCAGTGGCTCATCGAGACGCACGACCTGTTCGGCGTCTTCGGGCGCGGGCTCACCGAGAAGCCGGGCGTGGCCGTCGCCGACTTCGCGGTCGATCTCGACGCGCCGAGCAGCTACCCACACGCCCTCGACGCGCAAGCCGTGCGCACCGCGCTGCGGGCCTCGGGGTTGCCGCTCGAGCGGGCGGCCGCGCTGCACAAGGCGGTGTGGAAGGCCGACGTCGGCTCGGTCGCGGCCCTGCGGTGGCTGTTGCCGGTGGCGGACTTGATCGAGCGGCTGGTGCACGTGCGGCCCCACCGCTGATCCAGAAAGCGAGGCTGATCAGCGCGCGCGCGACAAGGGAAAACGCCTCACGGCGAACCCGAGGAATTCGTTGACCATTCGAGGGGATGGACCTACGAACCGCCCGCCATGTCGGAGCCCCTCTTCACCGCGGACGAACAGAAAAAGTTCGACGCGGGCATCGCAGATCTCCTGTCGCACTACCCGGCCGATCGTAAGAGCGCGGCGATGTTGCCCGCGCTCCGGCTGCTCCAGACCATCAAGGGGTGGCTGCCCCCCGAGGGCATGGCCCTCGTCGCCAAGCACCTCGAGACACAGGTCGAGCGCTGCTACGAGGTCGCGACCTTCTACGTGATGTTCCACGTCAAGAAGCCCGGCAAGTACGTGATCGACGTGTGCACCAACCTCGCGTGCGCGCTGCGCGGCGCCGAGGGCATGCTCAAGTACCTCGAAGACAAGCTGCAGACCCACGCGGGCGAGAACGGCGAGAAGTACTTCCTGCGCGAGACCGAGTGCCTCGCCTCGTGCGGCACCGCGCCCTGCCTGCAGGTCAACGAAGACCACCACGAGAACCTGACCAAGGCGAAGGTCGACGCGCTGCTGGAGAAGCTCTCATGAGCGTCCTCACCGAGAAGGTCATCACCCGCGACTGGCTCAAGGGCCCCAACCACACGCTCGAGGGCTACAAGAAGAACGGCGGCTACACGCAGCTGAAGAAGGCGCTCGGCATGAAGCCGGCCGACATCACCGAAGAGGTGAAGAAGTCGGGCCTGCGCGGCCGCGGCGGCGCCGGCTTCCCGACCGGCCTCAAGTGGTCGTTCGTTCCCTCGCTCGAGAAGAACAACAAGCCGCGCTACCTCGCGATCAACGCCGACGAGTCGGAGCCCGGCACCGCGAAGGACCGCTTCATCCTCGAGAACGATCCGCACCTGTTGCTCGAGGGCATCGGCATCGCCTGCTACGCGCTCGGCGCGCACGCTTGCTACATCTACGCGCGCGGCGAGTTCAAACACCCGAGCGCCGTGCTCGATGCCGCCATCGCCGACGCCTACAAAGACGGCATCTTCGGCAAGAAGTTGATGGGCACCGACTACGAGCTGAACGTGTACCAGGTGCGCGGCGCCGGCGCGTACATCTGCGGCGAAGAGACCGCGCTGCTCGAGTCGCTCGAGGGGAAGAAGGGCTGGCCGCGGTTGAAGCCGCCCTTCCCCGCGGTGGTCGGCCTCTTCGGCTGCCCCACGGTGGTGAACAACGTCGAGACCATCGCCTCGCTCCCGCGCATCTTCGAGAAGGGCAGCGACTGGTTCATGAAGCTCGGCACCGGCAAGTCCGGCGGCACGCGCCTCGTCACCGTCAGCGGCGCCGTCAACCGCCCGGGCACCTACGAGGTGGGCATGGACACCTCGTTGCGCGAGCTCATCTACGACAAGGAATACGGCCAGGGGCTGCCCGAGGGCCGCACCGTGAAGGCCTGCATTCCCGGCGGCTCGTCGGCGCCGGTGCTCACCGGTGACGAGCTCGACGTGAAGCTCGAGTTCGACGCGTTCAAGCCGCTGCAGTCGATGGCCGGCTCGGGCGGCGTGATGGTGATGGACGACACCGCGTGCATGGTGCGCTGCCTGTGGCGCGTGGCGCGCTTCTACGCCGAAGAGTCGTGCGGCCAGTGCACGCCCTGCCGCGAAGGCCAGCCGTGGATGACGCGCATCATTCGCAAGATCGAAGAGGGCCGCGGCGAGCACGGCGACCTCGAGACGCTCACCAACGTCGCGCAGGCCATCGCTCCGTGGCCGCCCATTGGCCTCGGCAACACCATCTGCGCGCTCGGTGACGCCGGCGCGCTGCCGGTGCAGAGCTTCGTGCAGAAGTTCCGCCGCGAATTCGAAGAGCACATTCACCAGAAGCGCTGCCCGCATGGCGACAAGCCGTGGGGCGTCTTCGGGGAGTTCAAGTGAACGCCGAACTCGTCCTCTTCTGGGTGTTCTCGATCGCCACCGTGCTGTCGGCGGCGGGCGTCATCCTCTCGCGCAACCCGGTCGCCTCGGCGATGTCGCTCGTCGCGACGTTCTTCTTCCTCGCCGGCATCTACGTGCTGCTCTGGGCGCACACCATCGCGGCGCTGCAGGTGCTCGTCTACGCGGGCGCCATCATGGTGCTCTTCCTCTTCGTCATCATGCTGCTGTCGCTGAGCGACTCCGGGCCCGTGCTCTCGTTCACCCCGAGCCGCATCCTGGGCGGCGCCGCCACGGTCGGCCTCTTCGTCGCGCTGTCGGCCGTGTTCCGCAAGCTGCCGTCGACCGAGCTCGCGTGGACCACCGACCAGGCCCGCGTGCAGGGCTTCGGCACCATCCAGCACCTGGGCGAGGTCATGTACACCCAGTGGCTGTTCCCGTTCGAAGCGGTGTCGCTGCTGTTGCTCGTCGCGATCCTCGGCGCCGTCGTCGTCGCCAAGCCGCGCATCTGAAAGCGAACATGATTCAGACCGTCCCCACTGCGAACTACCTCATCCTCGCTGCGGCGCTGTTCTGCCTCGGCATGTTCGGCGTGCTCATTCGCCGCAACGCGCTGGTGGTCTTCATGTGCATCGAGCTGATGCTCAACGCCACCAACCTCACCTTCCTCGCGTTCGCGCGCGCCCGGGGCGACGACCTCGGCCACCTGAGCGCCTTCTTCATCATCGCCGTCGCTGCCGCCGAAGCGGCCGTCGGTCTCGCCATCGTCATCTCGGTGTTCCGTGCCCGCGGCACGGTGAACATCGAGGAAATCCAGTCGATGAAGCACTGAGGGAACGAACGTGGACAAGCTCCAGGCTTTCTTCCAGACCGCACCCGTCGACCCGACGCAGGCCGGGCACGCGCTGTGGCTCATCATCGCGCTGCCGTTGCTGGGCGCGTTCATCAGCGGCGTGTTCGGCAAGATCATCGGCCGCGCCAACGTGCACCTCGTGGCCATCGGCGCGGTGCTCGGCAGCTTCCTGCTCTCGCTGCTCGTCTTCTGGACCATCAACGACTACCGCGCGACCGCGCCGTCACCGTTCGGAGGCATCGGCTACGCCGTTGGCGCCGACTTCGGCACGTGGTTCCAGGCAGGCACCTTCCGCGTCAACCTCGGGCTCGCCGCCGACCACCTGAGCGGCAGCATGCTGCTGGTCATCACCGGCGTCGGCCTGCTGATTCACTTCTACAGCGCCGAGTACATGAGCCACGACGCGGGCTACTGGCGCTTCTTCGCGTACCTGAACCTGTTCGTCGCGGCGATGCTGACGCTGGTGCTGGCCGACTCGCTGCCCCTGCTCTTCGTGGGCTGGGAAGGCGTCGGCATGTGCAGCTACCTCCTCATCGGCTTCTGGTACGACGACCCGGCCAAGGCGTTCGCAGGGCGCAAGGCGTTCATCACCAACCGCATCGGTGACTTCGGCTTCCTCGTCGCCGCGTTCTTGATGGTGCTGACCGTCGAGAGCATCGCGAACATGCCGGGCGACAAGCTCGGCCGCGCGGGCATGCAGGGCACCACCGTCTCGGCGCGCTACGGCGCGGGCGTGGCGGAGAAGGGCCCGCTGGCGTTCTCGGTCATCGAAGAGACCGCCAAGACGCTGCCCAACCTGCTCGAAGACAAGGTGCCGAGCGGCCCGCTCGAGGGCTTCAGCTACGCCAACGTGCTGACGGCGATCCTGCTGTGCTTCCTGCTCGGCGCGGCCGGCAAGTCGGCGCAGATTCCGCTCTACGTCTGGCTGCCTGACGCGATGGCCGGCCCGACGCCGGTGTCCGCCCTCATCCACGCCGCGACGATGGTCACGTCGGGCATCTACCTCTTCTGCCGCATCAGCTACCTCGTGGTGCTCTCGCCCACGGCGATGATCGTCATCGCGCTCATCGGTGCCTCGACGGCGCTGGTCGCCGCGCTGATCGCCTTCTCGCAGAAGGGCATCAAGAAGATCCTCGCGTACTCGACGGTCTCGCAGCTCGGCCTGATGTTCCTCGGCATCGGCGTCGGCGCGTTCTGGGCGGCGTTCCTCCACGTCGTGACGCACGCGTTCTTCAAGGCCTGCTTGTTCCTCGGCGCCGGCAGCGTGATGCACGGCAACGCCGACGAAGAAGACGTCACCAAGCTCGGCGGCCTGCGCAAGGAGATGCCCGTCACCTGGGCCACCTTCCTCGTCTCGACCTTCGCCATCACCGGCATCATTCCGCTGTCGGGCTTCTTCTCGAAGGACGCGATCCTCCACGCGGCCCACACGCAGCACATCGCCGGGTACCACACGCTCCAGACCATCGCGTGGATCCTCGGCACGCTGACCGCGGCGTGCACCGCATTCTACATGATGCGTGCGTACTTCCTGACCTTCGAGGGTGAGCGCTCGCGTGACGCGAAGATCAAGCACGCGCACGAGTCGGCCCCGCTGATGACCGGCCCGCTGGTGGTGCTCGCGGTGCTGGCGGTGCTCGCGCTGGCGCACGGTCTGCCCGTGATGCACGTGCAGCGCGGCGCCGAGGTCGTGACGCAGACGCTGATGGAGAACTTCCTCGACCCGGTGTTCCGCACCACCAACGACCTCGTGGTCCAGAAGTCGTTCCTCGAGCTGCCGAAGGAACACGAGTCGATGGTCGGCCCGTGGATCCAGGCGTGGATCATCGCCGTCGTCTCGGGCGGCCTGGCGTTCTTCCTCTACCGCCGCTACCTGCCCGGTGGTGGCTCGCTCCAGGCCATCGAGCCGCTGCGCAAGTTCTCCTTCGCCAAGTTCTTCGTCGACGAGGTCTACGAGCTGCTCATCATCAAGCCCATCACGTTCCTCTCGCGGATCCTCCACCGCGTGGTCGACGCCATCTTCATCGACTCGGTCGCCGTGCACGGCACCGCGTGGCTGACGACGCGCACCGGCGCGGTGCTGCGCTACCTGCAGACGGGTGACGCGCAGATGTACGCCGCGGTCATGGCGCTCGCTGCGGCGGGCGGCTTGATGTGGGCCATCTTCAAGGTGCTGCCGTGATCACTTCCGTCTTCGATTCTCGCATCCTGAACCTGGTCATCTTCTTCCCGCTGGCGGTGGCGGCGCTGCTCGCCTTCATCCCCAAGGACGAGAAGGGCCAGATTCGCGCCGTCACGCTGGCCGGCATGATCGGCTCGCTGCTCACCACGCTCTGGGCGTGGAGCCGCTTCGAGCTCAACTCGACGCTCGAGTACCAGCTCGAGTACCGCATGCAGTGGCTGTCGGACGTGGGCGTCAGCTACCACGTGGGCGTCGACGGCCTCGCGCTGATGCTGGTGGTGCTCACCGGCATCCTCGGGCCGCTGGTGGTGTTGAGCTCGTGGACCTTCGTCGACGAGCGCGTGAAGGAATTCCACATCGCGCTGCTCGTGCTGCAGACCGCGACCTTCGGCGCGTTCTGCGCGATCGACACGCTCCTCTTCTTCATGTTCTTCGAGGCCGTGCTCATCCCGATGTACCTGCTCATCGGCGTGTGGGGCTCGGAAGAGCGGCAGAAGGCGGCGCTCAAGTTCTTCCTCTACACGATGGTCGGCTCGGTCTTGATGCTGCTGGCCCTCTTCGCGGTGTACTTCCTCGCCGCTCCGTCGGGCGCGCGCAGCTTCGACTACTCGACGCTCTACAACGGCCTGCTCTCGGCCAACCGCGAGCTCTCGCAGTACGTCGCCGCCAACCCCGCGGGTGACGGCACCGGCCTCTCGCCCGTCGCGCTCTCGCTCTTCCGCTACGGGCCGTGGCTCTTCGCGGCGTTCGCCATCGCGTTCGCCATCAAGGTGCCGATGTTCCCGGTGCACACCTGGTTGCCCGACGCGCACGTGCAGGCCCCGGTGGCCGGCTCGATGGTGCTCGCCGGCGTGATGCTGAAGCTCGGCACCTACGGCTTCTGGCGCTTCGCGGTGCCGCTCTTCCCCGTCGCCGCGCGGCAGCACCAGAAGTTCTTCGCGGTGCTCGCCGTCATCGGCATCGTCTACGGCGCGATGATGTGTCTCGCGCAGCGCGACATCAAGAAGCTCATCGCGTACTCGTCGGTCAGCCACCTCGGCTACTGCATGCTCGGCATCTTCGCCTTCACGGCCGAGGGCGCGACGGGCAGCGCGTACCAGATGCTCAACCACGGCGTGTCGACGGGCGCGCTCTTCCTGCTCTTCGGCTTCCTCTACGAGCGCCGCCACGAGCGCCTGATGAGCGAGTACGGCGGCATCGCGCGCATCATGCCGGTGTACGCGGCGTTCTTCCTGGTCGTCACCTTCTCGAGCATCGCGGTGCCGGGCACCAACGGCTTCGTCGGCGAGTTCCTCGTGCTGCTGGGCACGTTCAAGTCGAACTTGCCGCTGGCCTTCGGCGTCATCGCCGCGACCTGCGTGATTCTCGGCGCGGCCTACATGCTGTGGATGGTGCAGAAGGTCTTCTTCGGCCAGGTCACGCACCAGGAAAACCTCGGCCTCAAGGACCTCGGCGGGCGCGAGCTCGCGGCGGCGATTCCGTTCCTGCTCCTCATCGTGCTGATGGGCCTCAAGCCGCAGCCGGTGCTCGACGTGCTCAACACCAGCACCACCCGCTACATCGCGCGCGCGCAGTACGCGGCGGGCGGCGGCCAGACCGACGACTCCAAGGTGCGAGTCATCGTGCGCCAGCTGCCCCGCCAGGCCATCGTCGAGGCCATCATCCCCTCGCCGGAGGTCGCGCAGCCCACGGCGGTCGCCGCGCCCAGCGGCCTGCCGACCATCGTTCGGCCGACCCGCGTTCTCCCCATCGCCCCGGTGCAGCCGCGGCTGCAGCCCTCGACTCCCTGACCGGTGACCCAAGTGAACATTCCCCACTTCACGATGAACGACTTCCTGCCGGTGATTCCGGCGGGCGTCCTCATGGCTGGCGCCATCGTCCTCATGCTGTCGGAGGTCTTCCTGGTGCGCGCGCCCGGCGAAGGTCACAGCCAGGCCAACCGCACCTACCAGGCGGTGCTCGCGGCGCTCACCGCGGTGCTCGCCGGCGCGGTCGCGTGGAACAACGCCTTCGAGCCCGCGCGCTCGGTGCTGCAGGGCTACGCGGTGCTCGACCCGTTCTCGAGCTGGACCACCGTGCTGGTGTGCCTCGGCACCTTCCTCGCGTCGTTCCTCTCGGCGGGGTTCTTGAAGCACCGCAACGCCGAGCGCGGTGAGTTCTACGCGCTGATTCTCTTCTCGGCGGCGGGCATGAGCCTGCTGGCGCTCTCGGCGGAGTTCATCACCCTCTTCATCAACCTCGAGGTGCTGTCGATCGCCACCTACTCGCTGACCGCGTACCTGCGCCGCGGCCCGCGCCCGTCGGAGGCCGGCTTCAAGTACTTCATCCTGGGCGCGTTCGCGGCCGCCCTGCTGCTGTACGGCGCGGCGCTGCTCTACGGCGCGACGGGCTCGACGCGGCTCATCGACGTCGGCAACGCGCTGCCCGGTGCCTTCGCCACCTCGCCGGGCCTCGTCTACGCGGGCATCGGGCTGGTGCTGGCGGGCTTCGCGTTCAAGGTCGCGGCGGTGCCCTTCCACATGTGGACGCCTGACGTGTACGAGGGCGCTCCGACGCCGGTGACGGCGCTGATGAGCGCGGGCGTGAAGGCCGCGGCCTTCGTCGCGCTGGTGCGCACGTTCGTCTTCCTGGTGAAGGGCGTCGACCCGGCGGTGCCGTTCGCGGTGTTCAGCCTGCTGGCGCTGTTGACGATGGTGGGCGGCAACCTGCTCGCGCTGCCGCAGCGGAACGTGAAGCGCATGCTGGCGTACTCGTCGATCGCGCACGCCGGCTACATGCTGCTGGGCGTCGCGGCGCTCTTCGCGCCGAAGATGGTCGACCTGAACGCGAAGGTCGGCGTGCTCACCTCGACGCCGCTCACCGGGCTGGCGGTCGACGTGTCGCAGCAGGTCTACAAGGGCCTGCTCTTCTACATCCTCGGGTACACGGTCACCTCGCTCGGCGCGTTCGGCACCATCGCGGCGCTCGAGCGGCGTGAAGACGAGACGCGCGGCAACACGTGGGACCTGGAGCGCTTCGCCGGCCTCGCACAGCGTCGCCCGGGTTGGGCCATCGCGATGGCGATGTTCATGCTCTCGCTGGGCGGCGTGCCCCCGACGGTCGGCTTCCTCGGGAAGCTGTTCCTCTTCTCGGCGGCGGTCGACGCGGGCCTGCTGGGCCTCGCGGTGGTCGGCATTCTGTCGAGCGTCGCCGGCGTGTACTTCTACCTGCGCGTCGTCGTGTACATGTTCATGCGCCCGGCGCCGGCCGACGCGACCACCCCCGTTCGTCACTGGACCACCGAGCTGGCGCTCGTCACCTCGGCGGTCGGCGTGGTGGCGTTCGGCGTGATGCCCGGGCCCGTGACCGAGTGGTTCAGCCGCGCGGGCATGATCTTCGGGCACTGAGATTTCAGATCTGAAAGTGAGTGTGGTTTCAGATCTGAAACCACACCACTTTGGAATGGCTCAAGTCGCTGGAATTACTTGAAATAACCGCTGGCACGCGAATCGCTAGGTCGGGAGTCGCCGGAAGTGACGGGCGAAGCGGTTCCCCCACCTCTTCGTCGCCTGACCGGTAGAAGTTGAAGAAGACCCGCGGCTCGTCGCTCCTGGCGTCGAGCCGCCTTCTTTTGCGGGCTCTCTTGGCCCCGCGCTCGAGGCGTGCTTCAGCTCTCGCCCGCGGGCGCTTCGCCGGTGGTCTTGAGGCCCAGCCGCTTCATCTTGCGCCACAGCGTGGTCGCCGAGACGCCCAGCCCGTCAGCCACGGCGGCGAGGTCATTCGGCGTGCGCTCGAGCGCGGCGGTGATGGCGCGCCGCTCGGCGTCGCTCACGGCGTCGGCCAGCGAGGTGACGGCCGCCGGGCTCGAGGTGGGCGCGGGGCGAATGCCGCTGTCGCCGCGCCGCTTGAGCGGGAAGTCGTGGGGCTGCAGCTCTTCGTTTTCCGCGAGCGCCGCAGCCTGCTCGACGAGGTTCTCGAGCTCGCGCACGTTGCCGGGGAAGGCGTAGCCCTTGAGGTGCGTGAGCGCGGCTTCCGAGAGGCGGTGCGGCGTGCGGCTGCGCGCGTTGGCCCGGTCGAGGAAGTGCTGCGCCAGCGCGGGCACGTCTTCGAGGCGCTCGCGCAACGGCGGCACCACCAGCGTCACCACCGCGAGGCGGTAGTAGAGGTCCTGGCGGAAGCGCTTGTCGTTCACCTCGAGCTCGATGTCGCGGTTGGTCGCCGCGACCGTGCGCACGTCGACCTTGATCGAGGTGTTCTCACCGACGCGCCGCAGCTCGCCTTCCTGCAGCACGCGCAGCAACTTGGTCTGGAACGCCGGCGAGGTCTCCGTCACCTCGTCGATGAAGATGGTGCCGCGGTCGGCCTCCTCGAAGAGCCCGCGCCGCGCCTTGACCGCGCCCGTGAAGGCGCCGCGTGCGTGGCCGAAGAGCTCCGACTCGAGCAGCGTCTCGGTGATGGCCGCGCAGTTGACCGGCACGAAGGGCGAGCGGCTGCGCTGCGAGAGCGCGTGAATGGCGCGGGCGACGAGCTCCTTGCCGGTGCCCGACTCGCCCTGCACCAGCACCGTGGCCTCGCTGCTCGCGACGCGCGAGATGCGGGTGGTCAGCTCGCGCATCGCCTGGCTGCGGCCCACCAGCGACGACAGCCCGTGCCGTTCCTTGAACTCGCCGGCGAAGACGTCGACCGCGCTGAGCAGGCCCGCGTGCTCGAGCCCCTTGTCGACGCGGTGGAGCAGCTCGCCGTCTTTGAAGGGCTTGGTGATGTAGTCGTACGCGCCGCGCCGCATCGCCTCGACCGCGGTGTCGATGCTGCCGTACGCCGTCATCACGATGACCGACAGGCGCGGCGCGGTCTCGACGGCGCGCTTGAGCAGGGTGAGCCCGTCCATCGGCTCCATCTTCAGGTCAGTCAGCAGCAGGTCGACGTGGTGGTCGGCCAGCCACGCCAGCGCCTCCTCGCCGCTGCCGGCTTCATCGACCGTGTAGCCCTCGGCGCGCAGCAGGAGCGCCGTCGTGGCGCGCATGTTGCGCTGATCGTCCACTACCAGGATGCGGCCTTTGCGCGTCGGAGCGGGCGTCATCATCGCGACCGGTGCACCTAGCACGCTTCAGCGTTTGCGGAGCACCCGCTCATCACCGACCCGCAAGGTCAGCTTCTCGCGGTCGAAATACTCGGCGAGGGGGATGAGGAACTTCCGCGAGAGGCCGGTGAGCTCCTTGAAGGCCTGCGTGCTGAGCTTCTCGTTCGTCTCGAAGAAGGTGCGCAGCTTCGCCTCGAGCGCGGTGATGGCCGCGCGCGCGAAGAACAGCTCGCCGGCGCGCACCGCGAAGCCCTGGGCGACCAGCTGCTGCCCCAGCGCTTCCACCGCCGCTTCGGGTCGCTTCAGCCGCGAGGCCAGCTCAGTCAGCGTCGGCGGGGACAGCCCGCGTTCTTCGAGCACCGCGCGCAGCGTGTCGTGCGCGGCCTTCGCGGCCTCGGTGAAGGCGCGGCCGCGGCCCGGCAGGCGCAGCAGCTCGGCCTCGACCTCCACCTTCGTGCCCTGCACGAGCTCTTCGAGCGCGCGGGCGAAGACGCGCTCGCCGGGGCTGCCGAGGCGCTGGCGCAGCTCCTCGCGCGGAAAGCCGTTCTTCTCGGGGTCGTCGCGGTGCAGCTGGTCGAGCCGCGCGAGCGCCCGGGCCTGCAGCGCGCGCAGCACCTCGGTCGCCACCAGGTGGCGCTGCGGCTGGTCGGCGCGCTTCGGCAGCACGGTCACCACGCCGCGCGCGGCCGCCTGCTCGAGCACCTTGCCCAGCTCCTTCGGGCTCGCCGACAGGCGCAGGGTGAGCGCGCTCTCGTCGAGCCCGGCGTAACCCGCCTCGACCAGGTGGAGCCGCAGCCGCTCCTCGAGGGTGCCGGTCGCCAGCGCCTCGACGCGTTCCTGCGCCGCGCCGCGCCGCCGCGGTGGGTTGACGAGCACCACCGCGCCGCCGCCCAGCGTCGTGAGGTGCTCGGTGGCCGCGGTGCTGCGGAGCACGAAGCGCTGCCCGGCGACGGCCGCGACGGGCTGGGCGAAGCGCAGCTGGGCGAAGCAGCGCTCTCCGGGCCGCAGCTCGGCGACGCCGGTGAGGCGCACCACGGCCTCGATTTGTGCCGTGCCCAGCGAGACCAGCTGCCGGCTGCGCGCCTTGAGCGGAGAGGCGACGCGCGGCAAGAGTGAGAGCTCGACGTCGACCGCCTTCGCGCCCTCGTAGGCGCCGCGCCGGCAGAGCGCCTGCCCGCGCGAGACGTCGTCGACGCCGAGGTCCGGGAGGTTGATGGCCACGCGCTGCCCCGTCACCGCCTCGCTGACCGCCGCGCCGTGGACCTGCACCGTGCGCGCACGGCAGGGCGTGCCCGAGGGGAGCAGCGTGAGCTCGTCGTCGACCTTCACGCGGCCAGCCCACACCGTGCCGGTCACGACCAGCCCGAAGCCCTTGAGCGTGAAGGCGCGGTCGATGGGGAGGAAGAAGGGCGCGTCGGGGCCCCGCTGCACTGGCGCGAGAGGCAAGACTCCCTCTCCCTGCGAGCGGGGAGAGGGTTGGGGTGAGGGGCCGCCACTTTTCGCCGCACCGCGGTCCCGCGCGTCTCCCCTCACCCCGACCCTCTCCCCCTCGGGGGAGAGGGGGATTTTGGCGGCTTGCTCGTCGATGACGCGAACCAACTCGGCGAGGTTCTCCTGTGTGCGCGCGCTGACCGCGACGAGCGGCGCCCCCTCGAACGGCGTCCCCTCGGTGAGCGCGCGGAGGTCGGCCTCGAGCAGCTCGAGCCAGCCTTCCCCCAGCCCGGGGAGCAAATCGCTCTTGGTGACGACGAGAATCCCCGCGCGCACGCCGAGCAGCGTGCAGATCTCCACGTGCTCGCGCGTCTGCGGCATCACGCCTTCGTCGGCGGCCACCACCAGCAGCGCGAGGTCGACCCCGCCCGCCCCGGCCACCATCGCGCGCAGGAAGCGCTCGTGGCCCGGCACGTCGACCACGCCCACGGTGCGGCCCGAGGGCAGCGCGAGGTGCGCGAACCCCAGCTCGAGGGTGATGCCGCGCTTCTTCTCCTCGGGGAGCCGGTCGGTGTCGATGCCGGTCAGCGCGCGCACCAGCGAGGTCTTGCCGTGGTCGACGTGACCCGCGGTGCCGACCACCACGCCGCGCTGCGCTGCCGCCACGTCAGCCCTTGCGGCCCACGACGGGCGCGGGGAACTCGCCGGTGTCGAAGCGGCGGTCTTCGACCACGTCCTGGTAGTCCCACGGGAAGACGATGAAGTCTTCCGAGGTGAAGCCCACGTAGTCGGGCTCGAAGCGCCCGGGCCGCGCGACGAGGGCCGCGGTCTTCACCGCGCGCGCCCCGCCCGCCCGCGCGAGCTTCGAGGTGAAGCTCAGGCTGTCGCCCGAGGCCGCCACGTCATCGACCACCAGCAGCTTCTTGCCGGCGACCTCGCGCGGCAGCTCTTCCGACGCGCGCGCACCGGTGTCGCGGCTGCGGTGGGTGACGCGCAGGGGAATGAACTCCGCCTTGAGCGCGCTGGCGAGCGCACCGCCGACGAACACGCCGCCGTGCACGAGGCCCACCACCATGTCGGGGCGGTAGCCCTTCGCGATGGAGCGCGCGAGCGCCTGCACGTGGCGATCGAACTCGCCCCACGCCAGCTCCCGGACCTTCTGCTTGCCGCGCTCGCGCTCGCCCTGCGGCAGCTGCGGCACCGTGGGCATGCCGCCCGCCGCGGAGAACTCGTCGAACGCGCCGTCATCGTCGGCGGCGGTTTTCTTCGGCTCGACCTTGCGGGCCTTCGGTGCGGCGGGGCGAGCGGGCGGACGGGTCGTTCGGCTGCGGGTCGGCACGGCGGGGGACCTAAGCAAAAAACCGGCTCAGGGTGCGCAGGAGTCGACGCGCGGTCGACAGGTGGGGGCGGGTTTCTCCTCACCCCGACCCTCTCCTCCTCGGGAGGAGAGGGAGCTCAGGGGGCGCAGGAGTCGACGTTCACCGTGCCCGCCGCGAGCTGCACGCTCATGCCGCCCGCGCGGCAGGTCGTCGTGCCGGGGCACGCCGTGGCGCCGGTGCACGCCTGGAAGCACGCGCGCCCGCTGCCGGTCGACGGCGCCTGCAACGTGCCGCACACGCCGCTCTCGCACTGGGTGTCGAGCACGCACGAGTCGCCGGCGTGCAGCGCGCCCACCGGGTTCGCGCAGCGCAGCGCGGCCTGGGTGGTCGGCGCGGTGGGCGAGGCCGCCGGCGCGCACACCGCCGACCCACCGTCGGGGCGGCAGTCGCCGTCGTCGGCGCAGGGGCGGCCCGAGCACACGCGGCGGGTCAGGAACACGTCGTCGGGCGTGAGGAAGGTGCCGTCGAAGCCGCGGTTGAGCAGCAGCGCGGTGGGCTGGCACTGGGTGGGGAACACGCCCCCGTCGACGGCGCACGCGCTCGAGTCGACGCACGGCGAGGTGCACACGCCCGGCCGGCGCACGCCGCGGGAGTCGTCGAGCGAGCAATAGCCGCTGCGGCACTGGAAGCTCGAGGTGCAGGTCGCGCCGGTGGGCAGCGGGCCGGGCGGCGGGCTGCAGGTGGTGTTGAAGACCGGCGCGCTGCTCGACGAGACCACGCGCACCTTGCAGGTCAGCCCGCCGTCGAGGAAGCCGCCGCACTCGCGCTCCTCGGCGCAGGTGGGCCGGCAGCCGTTCTGGAAGCCGAGCGCGCCGCTCGAGGTGGTGACGAAGAACTCCGCGTCGCACACGCCCGCATCGCCGCAGTCGGCGTCGGTGCTGCACGCGCCGAAGCAGAAGTAGCCGTCGGTCGGCGTGGAGAACGCCAGCGGGTCGTTCGCGCAGAAGCCGCTGCGGCACGCGCGGTCGGCGCTCAGCACGCCGCCGTCGCTCTGCGTCACGGGCCGGCACGGCGAGAGCGCGCCGCCGTCGCCGACGTTGAACTGGCAGATGACGCCCACCTCGTCAGGGTCAGACGGGTCGTCCCACGGCTGGCAGCTCAGGCCGGGGCGGCAGTTGCGGTCGCCGGTGCACTTCGTGCCGAAGCCGCGGTCGGGCATGCACAGGCCGAACTCCCGCCCGTTGAAGTCGCCGACGAACGAGGTGCAGACCTCACCCGCCGCGCACATGCCAGACGTGAAGGGGTCGCAGTACGGGCGGCACAGCGAGAGCGACGAGGTCTCGGGCATGCACGCCAGGTTCGGCTGGCAGTTCGACTGGCCGTTGGTGACGGTGCACGGCTCGCGCGCGTTGCGCAGGCCCGACTGCGGCGCGAAGCACACGCCGATGGGCCCGTTCGACTCGAAGACGTGCGAGTTGGTCGACGAGTAGGTGAGGCTGAAGCAGATGTCTCCGCTGGCGCACGCCGGCTGGTACAGCGAGCACGCCTCGAGGCAGGTGTTGGCGCCGTTGAGGGTGACGCACACCAGGTCGGGGCCGCACGAGGTGCCCTCGGGGCACGGCGCCATGACCGGCGCGCCGACGCACGAGTGGCCCGCGGTGCACTGCAGGCCGTTGGGGCACTGGTCGTTGGTGAGGCACGCGACGCAGCGCCCCTCGGGGGAACAGAAGGCCGGGCCCGGCTGGCCGCATTCCGCGTCGCTCAGGCACTGCACGCACTGGCGCAGCGCCACGTCGCACACCGGCCGCTCGGTCGGGCAGTCGGACCCGGTCGCGCACTCCGCGCACGAGAAGGTGGCGACGTCGCAGAAGTGGGTCGAGCACTCGTCGTTGCTGGTGCAGCCCGTGAAGCGGCACTGGCCCGCGACGCAGCGCTCGCCGAGGCCGCACTCGAGGTCGTCACCGCAGGGCACGTCGGCGGCGCACACCAGCTGGCGGCACACCTGGCCCAGCGCGCGGCAATCTTCGGGCGAGTCGCACGGCGTGGGCGGCGGCGGAGGCTGGCCCGAGTCGACCTCCGTCGAGGCGTCGGGCATCGGCTCGGGCTGCGGGCAGCCCAGCAGCGCCAGCGACGCGAGCGCGAGCGGGAGGAGGCGTTCGGTGAAGCAGTGGCGCACGAGGCTCTTCACGAAGGGCTCGAGAGCATACCCGTCAGGCGCAGAAGTGGCGCACGGCCAGCTCGAGGAGTTCGGCCGCGCGGTGCAGCTCGTCGACCGGCACGTACTCGCCGGTCTGGTGCGCGACGGTGATGTCGCCGGGGCCGAAGACGACGGGCACCGCTCCGAGCGCGGCCAGCTGCGGCCCCTCGGTGCCGAACGACACGGTGTCGGGCGTCTTGCCGGAATGCTTCGCGAGGAACTGCACCACGTCGGCGTCAGACCGCGTGTCGTAGCCGCGATCCATGCGCAGGGGGCGCACGGTGGCCTTGAAGCCCGGCTCCTCGGCGGCACACTCGGCGATGAGCGCGCGCACCTTCTCGAGCACGCGCTCGGTGGGCTGCTGCGGCAACGGCCGCCACTCGAGCGTCAGCTTCATCTGCCCGGGGATGACGTTCTTCGCCTTGCCGCCCTGGGCCATGCCGACGTTCAAGGTGCCGAAGCCGGGCACGAAGTCGGGGTGCACCTCGGCGCGCAGCTCGCCCTGCGCATAGCGCTCGAGCCTGGTGAGCAGCCGCGCGCCACGGAAGATGGCCGACGCGCCGGTGTCGGGGTACGCGGAGTGGCCCTCTTTGCCTTCGACCTCGATCTCCGCGAGGCAGTAGCCCTTGTTGGCGCGAATGGGCCGCAGCGACGTGGGCTCGCCGATGATGGCGCGCTTCGTCTTGCCCAGCCCCGCCTCGAGCAGCTTCTTGGCGCCCACGCAGCCAAGCTCCTCGTCGGCGGTGAAGAGGAGCTGGAAGGGTTTGCCCAGCGCGCCCCTGGTCTTCTCGGCCGCGAGCACCGCGCAGGCGATGAACGACTTGGTGTCGCACGAACCGCGCCCGTAGAGGCGGCCGTCACGCGCGGTGAGCTTCAGCGCCTCGCCCCACGCGGGGTCGAACGGCACGCAGTCGGAGTGGCCGACCAGGCTCAGCTCCGGCAGGCCGGTGCCGCTGCGCGCGAGGAGGTTGTGCTTCTCGACGCCCGCGTCGTCGCGGTAGCGCTGACGTTCGCACGAGAAGCCGGCGGCCGTGAGGCGCCGTTCGAGCACGTCGATGACCGGCGCGTTGGGGCGCGTCGACGTGGAGTCGACCGCCACCAACTCTGCCAGCAGCGCTTCGAGCTCGGAGGCCATCAGGGGCCGAACACGCCCCCGTACACGGTCAGCCGGTCGGCGCCGAGGCCCAGCGCCGCGATGTAGTTCGAGTTGCCGATGCCGCCCTGGAGCGTGGTGTCGTCGAACGCCTCGAGCACCGCGCCGTTGCCGAACAGGTAGAAGGCCGGCTGCGCGACGCCCGCGCGCACGATGGTCATCGACTCGACCGTGCCGCTGCGGAAGCCGGTGTTGGTCTGCGGCGCACCAGCGGTCGAGAGCTTCACCATCGTGGTGTTCTCGTCGATGACGTACATCTGGGTCTGGTCGAAGGCGACCGCGCCGAACTTGGTGACCGGGCCGGTGCCGAGCGGGCGCACGCCGGTGCTGAACACGCTCTGGGTGGTGGGCACGTCGATCTGCCGGAACGCGCCGTCGCCGATGATGGCGCGCCAGCGGCTGGTCGAGGTCGACGCGGCGACGAGCATCGGGGGCACCTCGATGACGCCCTGCGTGCCGATGTCGGTGTCGACGGTGTCGGCGCCCGACTTCACGAGGTGCAGCGCGCGCGGCGAGCCGGTGAGCTCGACGGCGTAGGCGCGGGTCGGCGAGATCCACCCCAGGTTCCACGAGTTGGTCGAGGACGCGAGGTTCACCGTCGAGGTGTTGGGCGGGAAGGTCTCCTCGCGGATGGCGGTGTTCGCCCCGTTGAGGAAGCTGAAGATGACGCGCGAGGTGCCGTTCGGGTCGTCGTTGAGCTTGAACTGAATCGGCACGCCGACGAGCGGGGTGTGCGTGCCGTCAGCCGCGCGCACGCAGAACGCCGAGGCCGGCAGCGGCGAGTTCAAGATGAAGCACGGGTAGGTCGACGGGCTCTGCAACGCGCCGCTGAAGGCGGTGATGGCGCCGTTCGCCGGCGCGACCGTCGGGTCCTGCACGTTGGTGGTGGCGTTGGGGCCGAGCACGCGCAGCTGGCAGGTCGCGGCGCACGAGGTGAGCGCCCACGCGGTGGGGAACACCGAGAACGAGGCCACGTTGGTGAACACCTGCGCCTGGTTGAGGGTCGGCGTCACGAGGCGGATGTCGGTGGTCTCCTGCACGAACCAGCGATCGACGCTCTGGAAGAAGACGCCGTTGGCGTTGCCGCTGCTGGGAATCACGAGCGGCGTGGCGGGGCTGGCGAGCGTGATGCGGGTGAGCGTCGGGCCGCTGCGCAAGATGAAGAGCACCGTCTCGTCGGTGGAGAACTCGATCTGCGAGACGTTCTGCGCGGCGTTGAAGGTGGTGATGGTGCCGGTGGCGATCTCGTAGACGAAGGCCGTGTTGTTCACGACCCAGCCGGCGTACTTCGCGGTGCGCGACACGCGCTGGCTGCTGGTGGTGCCGACCGCGACCTCGCGCCACTCGAAGGTCTGGCCGTTGACGAGCACCAGGCGGCGCTGCGTCGGGTCGTTGACCTGCACCAGCGACCACGAGTGCGTGACGTCGTTCGGCATGGGCGTCACCGGGCTCACCGAGTTGATGGTGGTCTGCGACGTCCAAATCGGGCGCCACCACGAGAGCTCCTGGCCGGGCAGCGCGACGGTGCGGCCCACGCCCACTTCGACGCGGCCGAGGGTGAGCGGCGCGTGCAGCGGCGCGGTGGCCACGATGTCCCAGATGCCGACCGGCACGGTGAGCGAGAAGGCGCCGTTGACGCCCGGGGTCGCCATCGCGTTCGCGCCGACCGCCGAGACGGTGATGTCCTTCGGGGTGCGGTTGCCGTGGAAGGTGACCACGCCGGTGACGGTGCCGGTGGGCGGCGGGTCGTCGGTCAGCGTGATGGACTGATCAGGGTTGGCGCCGCGCGTGATGACCACCGTCACGTTCGCCGAGCGAATGAAGGGCGTGGTGCCCGCGCGCGCCGAGAGGGTCTGCATGCCCGCGGGCACGCCCTCGAGCGTGAACTTGCCCATCGAGTCGGTCGCCGAGGTGATGGACGTGCCGGGGACGGAGATGGCCACGCCGCTCGCCGGCATGCCGTTGTACTGCACGGTGCCGCCGATCTTGCCGATGGGCGTGAGCTTGAGCTCGGGCACGATCACCGCGCCGGTGGCCGAGACGCCGATGGCCACGCGGCCCTCGCGGGTGTCGGGCGCCTCGACGCTGACGGTGTACGCGCCGCTCTTGAGGTTCTCGAACGAATACGAGCCGTCAGACGCGGTGCGCGCGCCCGCGGTGACCGGGCCGACCACGTTGACCGTGAGGTCCTGCGCGCTCGAGCCGTCGGAGAACGACACCTTGCCGGTGATCTTGGCGTTGGCGTTCTTGAAGTTGAGCATCACGTCCATGCCCTTGCCCTGGGTCACGGTCGAGGCGGCCGACTGCTCTTCGACCTCGGCGCCGCGCACCGTGGCGCGCACCACGTAGGCACCGTCGGGGAGCTTGTCGAACGCGAACGCGCCGTCGGCCGAGGTCACCGTCGCGCCGCTGACCGGGCCGAAGATGAAGACCGCGACGCCCGAGGACGTGCCGCCCTCGACGTTGACCTTGCCGCTCAAGGTGCCGGCGCCGCCGCAGGCAGAGAAGAGGGCAGCTCCGAGCAGGAGCCAGGACGTGCCGTAGCAGGACCGGGTGCGCAACGCGTTCATGGGGTTTCAGCCTCCGTGGGGAGGCCCGAACCTAGCACCGCGCTCTCGCAGGGCGAGGACTTGATCAACCCAGCGCCGACACCACCTGCGTGAACGACGTGCCCGCTTCCTCGGCGAGCGGGTGCTGCCCGTCGCGCACTACCTGCCGGCCGGCGACCACCACGTGCCGCACCGCCGCCGAGGCCGCGCCCATCACCGCCGCGTCGAGCACGCGGGTGGCGCCCACCACCGAGGGGTGACGCAGGTCGAGCGCCACGAAGTCGGCCGGCGAGCCGGTGGCCAGCGTCGCCTCCGGGAGGCCGAGGCTGCGCGCGCCGGCGAACGAGAGCGAGCCGACCAGCCGCGCCGCCAGCGTCTGCCGCGCGTCGGCCGGGTGCAACACGTTGCGCTTCAAGCGCAGGAGCCGCAGGTGCCCCTCGAGCATCTGCGCCTCGCCGAGCAGGTCGATGTGCGCCTGGCTGTCGGACCCCAGCGACACCGAGGCGCCCGCGGCCAGCAGCTCGTCAGCGCGCACGATGCCGTCGCCCAGGTTGCGCTCGGTCGAGGGGCACGCGCACACGGTGGCGCGCGCGCGGCCCAGCGCGGTGACCTCGGTCGCCTCGAGATGAATCGCGTGCACCGCGGTGAAGCGCTCGTGGAGCAGGCCGAGCTGCTCGAGCAGCTCCACGGGGCGGCGGCCGTGCTCCGAGAGGCTGGCGGCGATTTCGCCGGGCTGCTCGGCGACGTGCGCGTGCACCGGGAGGTGGGAGCTCTGCGTGCCCGCCGCGAAGCCCTCGAGCCAGCGCTTCGACACCGCGCGCACCGAGTGCGGCGCGAAGCCCACCGAGACCAGCGGGTCGCCCTTCACCGCCGCGCGCAGCGCCTCGACGCGCTGCAGGTAGTCGTCGACGGTGGGGTCGATGAAGCGGCGCTGGCGCGGGTTGGGCGCGACCTGGAAGCCGGCGCGCTCGTAGCCGACGCGCAACAGCGTGATGCGCAGCCCGACTTCCCGCGCCGCGCGGATGACCTGCTTCGCCAGCAGCGAGACGTCGTCGTACGGCGTGCCGTCGGGCTGGTGCTGGAGGTAGTGGAACTCGCCCACCGTGGTGACGCCCGCGAGCGCCATCTCCACGAAGGCCTGGCGCGAGACGACGTAGAGCTGCTCGGGGTCGAGCGCGTTGGCGGCCTGGTACATCGCCTCGCGCCACGACCAGAAGTCGTCACGCTCGTGGCCCGGCGCGAGGAACTCGGTGCGGCCGCGAATGGCGCGCTGAAAGGCGTGGGAATGGCCGTTGACGAAGCCGGGCAGCAGCGCCACCTCGCCGAGCGCGACGGTCTGGGTCGCGGGCCGCACGCCGGGCGCGAGCACCACGCCCTCGTCGGACACCAGCAGCTCGACGTTGCGCTGCAGCTCGCCGCCGACGAAGCCCCACGCCGCCGTGTAGAGGGTCGTCACGGCGCGCTCAGTACCAGGGCCGCAGCATGAAGAAGACCACCACGCCGCTCACCGACACGTAGAGCCACGCGGGGTGCAGCACGCGCGTGACGCGGGTGTGGCGCACGAAGTCCTTCTTCCACGCGAACCAGAAGGCCGCGAGGCAGCCGGGCACCACGCCGACGCTGAGGAGCACGTGGGAGGCGAGGATGAAGAGGTAGACGGCGCGCAGCGCGCCCTGGCCCCCGTACTTCGTGTCGCCGTGCACCGAGTGGTACACGACGTAGCCGACGAGGAAGAGCGCCGAGGCCGCGAAGGCCGCCACCATCAGCACCCGGTGCAGCTGCGTGTTCTTCCGCGCGACGGCGACCCGGCCCGCGACGAGCAGCACGGCCGCGGTCGCGTTGAGGCACGCGTTGAGGGCCGGCATGAACGACAGCGAGGCCGCGGCGTCGGCGCTGCCCCGGTGAAAGAGGAGCAGCCAGCTCAACGCGGCGAGCGCCAGGGTGGACACGACGGCGTTGAAGATGAAGAACGAGCGGTCGCTCGCGGCCGAGGGAGTGGAAGCGGTGGTCGAGCCCGACATGCGCGCCGTCGCATAGCACCAGCCCTGCGCGGTGTCGCACGAGGTGGGACACGTGCGCCCAACGAGCACATTGATCCACCGTCAGATGCGGCGCACACTTTGCGCCCGCTTTCATCAGTCGTTGGCTTCGCTGGGAGGTGACCGCATGGGACTCAATCGGGTCTTCACGCTTCGAGGGTTGTCGCTCGCGCTGGCGTTCGTCGCCGTGGCTCTGGCCACGCCGGCGCCGGTGCGCGCGCAGACGTGCTCCATCACGCCGTCGCAGGTCTCGCTCGAGCGCCGCCTGCGCCAGCTCTACCTCGATCTCCTCGGCCGGCCGCCGACGCTCGACGAGTACCGCTTCATCCAGAGCAAGGGCGCCATTCTCGACGAAGACGTGCGCGAGCTGATGACGCGCGACGAGTTCTTCACGCGCCTCAAGGGCTACCACCGCGCGCTGCTGCGCTCGAACATCAGCAATTCCATCTTCAGCAACGGTGACACCAAGCTGAACGTCACCACCGACGGCCTCAAGCCGCTCGAGATCCGCGGCAACCCGTCGCGGCCGCTGCGCGGGAAGAACGGCGCGAGCTGCGACCACTTCATCGAGCAGGACAACTGCAACGCCTTCAAGGAAGACCCGCACGCGGAGCCGGCGACCAAGACGTGCCGTGACGCGCTGGGCGTGCCGCTGCCCGTCTCGTTCGACTACTCGACCGACAACTACACCTGCACGCAGCTCAACACGACCGACACCACCATCACCGACTGCACGCTCGCGGTGAGCAAGGGCGCGATTCCCGACAAGCACCTCTACTTCTGCGACATGCGCCGCACCGGCACCATGGGTGTGCTCGCGCCGTTCCTCTGCCTGCCGCAGCAGAGCAACCCCATCACCGCGGCGATGACCGAAGAGGTGCTCGACGGCGCGAACCGCGTCATCGCCTTCCGCAACCCGAACCCGCCCAGCGGCCAGCTGGCACGGCTCGACCGCTGCACCCTCGACCTGCCGCTCACCGGCGGCGTGCGCGGCCGCTACGCGACCCAGACCGGCTGCGTGCAGAAGGAAGGCGTGGTGAACGTCGCTGCGCCGTACTTCGACACCGTCAACACCACCGTCGCGATGTGCGCCATCGAGGCGCAGACGCGCGACGTCAACCCGTGGACGATGGAGAGCTGCGAGACGACGCGCTTCCTGTCGGACCGCGCGTGCGGCTGCGGCTTCGGCGCGCGCCGGTGCGAGGCGGGCTCGGGCGCGAACTTCAACGCGCGCATCTCGGCCATCAACGAAGAGCCGCTGCAGCTGGTCGACTCGGTGATTCGCCGCGACGAGAACTACTTCAACATCCTCACCACGCGGCGCAGCTTCGTGAACGGGCCGTTGTCCCAGCTCTACCGCCAGAACCAGACCCCGACGGTGTGGCTGGCGACGGCGCCGACGCAGCCGACGCTGGTGCCCGACGTGCCCATCACCCAGACCGACACCTGGGTCGAGTACACGCGCGACGAGTACGCCTCGGGCGTGCTGACCACCGCCTCGTGGCTCTACCGCTTCCCCACGCAGCGCTCGCGCGTGAACCAGTTCTGGGGCGCGTTCCTCTGCAAGCACTTCGCGCCGCCCGCGGGCGCCATCGCGCCGCCGCCCGAAGACAGCTGCAACCGCGACAACAACCTCGCCACCCGCTGCGGCTGCTCGTACTGCCACGCCACCGTCGAGCCGATGGGCGCGCACTGGGGCCGCTTC
The DNA here is from genome assembly GCA_046351675.1 of Myxococcaceae bacterium. GTDB lineage: Bacteria > Myxococcota > Myxococcia > Myxococcales > Myxococcaceae > Archangium_A. The sequence goes on along the minus strand of JAXLYB010000001.1, from coordinate 109,474 downwards.
GGTGAGCGCAGCGCGACGTGGCTCGACCCGGCGGTCTTCCCGCGCGTGTCGGCGAAGTGCCGCGACTGCGCGCTGGCCGGCAACACCACCTGCGACAACGAGTGCGGCAACTACGTGATGCAGGCCTTCGACGGCGAGGGCGCCCAGTCGCTGGGCCTGTTGCGCACGTACCTGTACCGCACGCCCGAGGAGGAGCCGAACATCACCGGCGGCCCGCGGCTGCTCGTCGAGCGCATGCTGCAGACCGGCGACCTCGAGAAGTGCGCGGTGCAGAACCTGTGGAACCACCTGCTGGGCCGCCCGATGACGTCGGAGGAAGAGAAGCTCTACCTGCCGGGGCTGGTCGACCACTTCGCGATGAACAACCACAACCTCAAGGAGCTGATGTTGAAGATCATCTCCACCGACGCCTACCGGAGGGTCGACTGATGAACCGCGCTCTCGTCGTCGGCGCGCTCGTCGCGCTCGCCGCTTCCGGCTGCACCAAGGCCGCCTCGTCGCCGGAACAGACCGGCACGCTCACGCCCGTGCAGCTCCCCACCGACCACCCGGTCGTCACCCCGCTGCCCGACCCCGAGTTGAACGGTGGTCACGCCGGCCGCGCGCCCCGCCGCATCACGGTCGCGCAGTTGAAGACGAGCATCGTCACCGTCACCGGCAAGCAGTGGTCGCAGATCGACAACCTCGCCAGCTCGCTGGGCCAGGCCGACTACGCGCTCACCGTGAGTGACGCGACCGAGCCCAACCTGGTGTTCGCCAAGTTCCTCGACGACGGGGCGCGCGAGGTCTGCCTCGCCGCCGCGCGTGACGACCTGAACAAGATGCAGGACCAGCGCGTGCTGTGGCCCGAGGTGCCGGGCACCAGCCGCGACTTCACGACGCTCGACGACGCGACCATTCAACAGAACTTGAAGACGCTCTCGGTGCGCTTCTGGGGTTCGCCCTTCGAGGCCGACGAGCTCACCGCGTGGACGGGCACGTTCAAGAAGGTCGCCGCCCGCGCCAAGGCCGCCAACAAGCCCGAGCAGGCCTGGGGCTCCATCTGCGTGGCGCTGATGACCGACCCGCGCTTCATCACCTACTGAGACGGGAACGAACTCATGAAGAAGACGCTCTCGAACCCGCTTCACCGCCGCAGCTTCATGAAGGCCGCCGCTGGCTTCGCCGGCACCACGCTCTTCGGCGGCATCACCTTCAAGGCCTTCGCGCAGGCGATGTCGCTGGCGCCGGCCGACCACTGCTTCGTGTTCGCCTACTTCAACGGCGGGTGGGACGTGCTGCTCTCACTCGACCCGCGCGACCCGGCGACGTTCACGCCCGAGCGCATCAGCGAGACGCGCATTCTCCCCGGGTACAGCCTGCTGTCGACCGACACCTCGTTCCCCACGAACGTGGTGAAGCCCGCCGGCAGCAACATCGACTTCGGCCCCGCCGTCGGCCGCATGGCGAACCACTTCGACGTGATGAGCATCGTGCGCGGCATCAACATGAACACCGTCGCGCACGAGGTGGGCTTCCGGTACTTCCTGACCGGCAAGGAACCCAACGGCTCGGCGGCGCGCGGCAGCACCACGGCGACGGAGATCGTCGGCCAGATGAAGCCGAACGTGCCGGTGCCGAACATCGCGTACAACATCGAGACCTACAACGACCGCTACCCCGGGTACGCGAACGCGCTGCGCGTCTCGAGCAGCAACGACCTGCTGCTGACGCTCGCGCCCTCGCCCACCGCGCTCGACTCCGAAATCGAGCAGGAGCTGGTCGACATGCACGGCCGCCGCATCTCGTGCGAGGCCGACCTCTACGACAGCCGCGGCCTGGTGAAGCAGTACCGCGAGAGCCAGTCGCAGATGCAGACCGTGCTCGACGCGCAGCTCGACCGCTACTTCCGCTTCGAAGACAACGCGGCCGACCCGATGGACATTCGCATGCAGAAGCAGGCGCTGCGCACGCTCTACGGGCTGCGGCCGGAAGGCGGCAACGATCCGCGCACTTCGGCGGCGGCCCGCGCGGCCCTCACCGCCACGGCGCTCAAGCGCGGCGTCAGCCAGTGCGTCAGCATCAACATCACCGGCGGCCTCGACACGCACTTCGGCACGCAGGTGACGCACGCGCAGAACCAGCGCACCGGGTGGAACGCGCTCGGCGACCTGGTGACCGACCTGAAGATGAGCCCGCACCCGTCGGGCGGCACCTTCATGGACCACACCACCATCCTCATCTTCTCGGAGTTCTCGCGCACGCCGCTCATCAACGCCGCGGGCGGCCGCGACCACCACATCACCAACTCGTGCATGCTGCTGGGCAAGGGCATCAAGCACAACACGGTGTTCGGCAAGAGCGGCGACGTCGGCCTCTCGGCGGGCGTGGTCAACTTCAACACCGGCCTGCCGGACCCCAACGGCCAGGTCATCCTGCCCGAGCACGTCATCGCCACGGTGATGAAGGCCGCGGGCATCGACTACTCCATCACGCGCGTCGAGCCGATGGCCGGCCTCCTGGGCTGACGCGCGGCTACACTGGCGGTCGTGAACATGATGCTCGGCAGGTGTCGGCTCGTCGCCTCGACGGTCGTGATGGGCGTGCTGTGCACGCAGGCGTTGTTCGCGTGCGAAGAGGTCACCACCCTCGAGCCGCTCTCTCCCTCGTCGTTCGACGTGGTGACGCAGGGCACTCCGCTCGAGCTGGCGGCGACGCCGGCGTTCGCCGATGAGCGGGGCGGTGGCGTGTTCGTCGACCTCGCCGGGCGCGTGGTGCGCGTGCGGGCCAACGGAGATCGCGGCGTGCTCGAGTCGCACCCCGCCAACACCGTGCTGCCCGGGCCGGCGACGGGCGTGTACGCGTTCGGGCCGTCGAACGCGCTGGTCGCCACCGAGCGCGGCTTCTTCGTGGCCGACCAGGGCTGGCTCGTCGCGCCGCCGTGGCTGCAGCAGATTTCGACCACGGGCTTGAAGGCCACCACGCTCGACACCGAGGGCGTGGCGTGGCTTGCGCACGACGACGGCCTCTTCCACCTCGACCGCTCGAAGCTGAGCGAGTTCAAGCTGAGCGACGCCTCGCTCACGGGCGTCACCGCCATCGCCGCGGCGCCGACCCTCGACGCGACGCCGGGCATCTGGTTCGCGCGCGAGGGCAAGCTGTTCGCCGCCAGCCAGGTCGCCCACGACCAGTTCCGCGTGAAGGACTCGGGCCTCTCGAAGGAGACGCTCGGCGGCGGCGTGCTGGGGCTGGTCGGCATCGCGCCCGCGAAGGACAGCGGCGGTGAGCTGTGGGCCATCACCGCGCGCTCGCTGCTGCTCTACACCGGCACCGCGTGGCGCGAGTACACGCTGACCGCTTCTCCGCGGCGGCTGCTCGGCGCGGGCCGGTTCGCGTGGCTCGAGGCCGGCGACGCGGTGTACCGCTACGACGGCGACCGGCGCGTGTGGGCCGAAGCGAAGGGGCTCGCCGGGCCGGCGACGCTGGTGGCGGTCGACGCCGCGGGCGGCGCGTGGGTGCGCGTGGGCACGCAGACGCTGCTGCTCACGCCGAACGTGCCGGTGCGCGTGCGCGGGCTGTTCAGCGGCGCGACGGTGTACGACTCGCAGCTGGTGCTCGAGACGGTGCTGCCCACCAGCGCGCCGCCCGAGAAGCTGACGTGGGCCTTCGACGGCGCCGACCCGCACGCGCTGAGCGTCGACGCCGGCGTGGTGGGCAGCGGCCCGACCGCCGACACGCAGAGCTTCAGCCTCGGCGGCGCGGAGCTGAGCGGCGTGCTCAAGCCGCTGTCGTTCGCGACGCTGCAAGACGGCTGGCACTCGCTCAACGTGGTGGCCACGGTGGGCGGCGCCGACGTCACCCGCCGGGTGTGGTTTCAGTACCAGGGCGCCGGCCAGGGCGCGGTGAGCTGGGACACCGACGTGCGCGAGCTCGGGCTGGCCCGCTGCAGCAAGTGCCACGCGACCGGCACCGAGCCCGAGCTCATCACCTACGCGCAGTGGAAAGCGAACGCCCCGGCCATCGCGGCGGCGGTGCGCGACGGCCGCATGCCGGCCGACGGCCTGCTCGACCCCGCGAGCGTGGCGCTCATCGTGCGGTGGGTGAACGGAGGCGCGCAGCCGTGAAGCTCCGGGTCTCGCTCGTCGTGGCAGCGCTGCTCGCGCTCGCCGGCTGTGACGCCACCATCACCGCGCCGCCCAAGCCGCCTCCGCCGGTCGACGACTGCGCCGACCTCGCGCCGATGACGGCGGTCGCGGTGCCCGACACCATTCGCGTCAACGGCGCCTCGAGCGTCAGCGCGTCGGGCGGCACCGGGCGCTACACGTTCGCCGTCACCAGCTCGCCCGCGGTCGGCACCATCTCGGGCAGCCGCTACGTCGCGGGCCTGGAGCTGGGCACCGACACCATCACCGCCTCGGACGACTGCGGGAACTTCGCGACCGTTTCGATCCAGGTCACCGCGGCGTTCGAGGTGCTGCCCGAGCGCGCGACCGTGCCGCCGACGTCGAGCTTCACCATCCAGGTCAAGGGGGCGCGCGGCGCGCCGATCTTCACGCCCCAGGGCGGCACGCTCGCGTCGGGCGGCACGCTGACCTCGGCGGGCGTGTACACCGCGGGCATGGGCGCGGGCACCGACGTGGTGCTGGTGCGCGATTCCCTGACCGGCGACCAGGCGGCGGTGGTCATCAACGTCTCGCCCAACGCGCAGTTCCGCGCGGCGGCGGCGCGGCTCGCGGTGCCGACCGGCAGCTTCGTGCCGCTCGAGGTGCTCGACGGCAGCGGCGTGGTGACGTGGTCCATCACCTCGAGCCCGGCGGTCGGGAGCATCGAGGTGCGCGACGGCGTGGCGGTCTACGTGCCGGGCGCGGCAGGCGGCGGTGAGGTGGTCGAGCTCGAGGCGCGTGACCAGTTCCTCCCGCTGACGGCGCAGGTGAAGGTGCGCGTGCTCATCGAGCTGCAGCGCCCGGGGCTCGTGCCGCAGGGCCGGCGCACCGACGTGGCCACACTGGTGACGGGCGACTTCGACGGCGACGGCATCGACGACGTCGCGCTCGGCGTGCCCGAGAGCGACCGCCACCGGCCCCAGGGCGGCGCGGTGTTCATCTTCAAGGGTGACGCGGCCGGGTTCCCCGCCGAGCCGACGTGGATCATCGACGGCCAGAGCGACACGGCCCAGTTCGGCGCGGTGATGGCGGCGGGCGACCTCGACGGCGACGGGCGCGCGGACCTCGCCATCTCGGCGCCGGGCGACGACCTCACGGTGATGGACTCGGGCGCGGTGTACCTCTACGGCATCGGCCCCAACGGCCCGCGCCAGCTGCGCCCGCCGCTCACGGGGCTGGGCCGCGGCAACTTCGGCGCGGCGCTCGCCATCGCCGACGTCGACGGCGACGGAGACCAGGACCTGGTGGTCGGCTCGCCGGGCGCTGACCTCGCGCCGGGTGGCGCCTTCACCGCGCGCGGCGTCATCGACCTCTTCCTGCTGCAGAAGGACCAGCCGATTCCCGACCTCGGCAGCGTGCGCCTCTCGGGGTGGGACCTCGACCCCGACGCGGGCGTGCGGCGCTTCTCCAACCTGCGCATGGGCCGCGCCATCGTCGCCAGCGACCTGAACGGCGACCAGGTGACCGACCTCGCGTTCCTCGGCTCGGTGAACAACTCGATTCAGCTCGACGGCGGCAACCTCGCGCGCAACGTCATCGCGGCGCAGGTGCACCTCGGGCGCAACGCGGCGAAGCACTTCGAAGACACGCCCGACTTCTTCGTGCTGCCGGCCAACACCGCCGACGGCGACGAGGGCACGTGGCGGCTGGGCTTCATTCCCGCGTCGGGAGGTCGGCCGCCGCTGCTGGTGACGGCCGCCGACCGCGCCGACTCGCCCGACCTGCGCGCCAACGACGCGGGCGTGCAGAGCGGCTCGAACAGCGGCGGCGCGCTGCTCTTCGACCTCACCTCGATGCAGTCACCGGGCACGCCGCCCACCGTGCCGCCGCAGCTCGGGCGCCTGACGGCGTGGGCGCGGGTGTACGCCGACACGGCCAACGTGCAGAGCTCGCGCAGCTTCGCGGTGCTCGACGGTGACGGCGACGGCCAGCCCGAGTTGGCGCTCGGCGCTCCGTACGCTTCGACGACCGACGCGGGTGTGACGCTCGCGAACGCCGGGCGGCTGGAGTTCTTCTCGCTGTCCAGGCTCTCGGCCGGCGCGGTGGTGAACCGGCCCGACTTCTCGCTCTTCGGCCGCGGGCGCACCGACGTGATGGGCACCGCGGTGGCGCCGTGGCGCTCGAGCGTGGTGGTCTTCAACAGCCGCGCCTCGACCTCGCTCGGTGACTTCACCGGGCGCCTCGACGTGTTCGGCGCCGGCAGCCCCGACCCGTGGGCGTGGCCGGTGACGTCGGCGGCGACCGAGAGCGCGCTGGCGAGCACGCAGCTCGGGGTGGGCATCGACCTCGCCCCCACGGGCGCGGGCCTCGCGGCGGTGGTCGGCGCGCCCGGGTGGAACGGCGCGGCCGCGGACCTCTCGGGCAGTGAGATCGGCGCCGGCCAGGCCATCGGCTGGGTGGTCAACGGCTACCTGCAGCCGCGCGTGCTCGCCGAGGGCGCGAACACCACCTACGTGACCGACGCCGGCACGCGCGCGTTCGGTGGGCGCACGGTGGGCGCCGACGTCGCGGTCACCGACTTCGACGGCGACGGGAAGCTCGACGTCGCCATCGCGATGCCGAACTTCAGCCCGCCGCTCAAGCTCGCCGACGGCGGCGTCAACAGCACCGAGTACGCGTTGAACCGCCCGGAGTGCGCGCCCAGCGCGGCGCAGACTCCCGGCGGCGTGCTGGTGCAGCTCGGGCAGGCCGACGGCACCTTCAAGGAAGGCTTCCGCGTGTGGGCGCCGCGCGACATCACCGGCTGCGTGGTGCCCGACGGCGGCTCGGTGAGCATCTGCCAGCGCACGCAGCTCTCGCGCAACGGGCTCGTCGGCCAGTTCGACTTCGACGGCGACGGGCGGCGCGACCTGGGCGTGGTGCGGTCGAACGGGTTCGACGTCTTCGCCGGGCGCCCGCCCGACGACGCGCAGCTGAACAAGCCGTCGATGGCGTGTGACCCGCTCTTCACCCTGCCCTTCATCGCGCAGACCACCTCGATGCCCGCCGCGCTCGGCGACCTCGACGGCGACGGCTGCGACGAGGTGGGGCTGCGCTATTCGGACAACGCGAACCGGCAGGGCGTCGTCATCGCGTTCGGCTTCGACCCGGGTGGTGCGCGGTGCGGCGGCCACACGCAGCCGGCGTGGGTGCGCATCTCGGGCGACACGGAGACCGGCGTGCCGACCATGCGGCTGGGAGTCTCGATGACGCGCGCGCGGCAGCTGCTGCAGTCGGGCGTCGACTCGGTGGCCATCACCGCCGACCTCTACCCGTTCCAGGGCGTGACCCAGCCGACGGTGCTCCTCGTGCCGACCGCGCAGATCGCGGCGAAGCGGCCCAGCTCGGGCGAGCGGCTGGTGAGCATTCTCGGAGACGGGTTGGTGGCGGTGCCGGTGGTGCCGACGCAGCGCGCGCTGGGCTTCGGCCGCGTGGTGATGGGCGACGTCGACGTCGATGCCGACGGCAAGCGCGATCTCGTCGTCTCGGCGACGGGCGCCAACATCAACGGCGATGGCACGGGCGCGGTGCTGGTCTTCAAGGGCGGCACGGTGGTCAGCGGGCCCAACCGGCCGGCGTTGGTCATCGTGGCCGACGATCGCGAGCGCTCGGCCTTCGGGCAGGACCTGGCGCTCAGCGCGGCGGCCGGCTCGGTGCCGGCGGCGATCGGCATCGGCGCGCCGCTCAGCTACCGGCACGGCACGGCGAACGGCACAGCCTTCGTGCTACCGCTCGACTTCTAGCGTCCCATGGCGGACGAGCGCGTCACCCCGGGGTCGTTTGAGCGCGGCACCTGCGGTGTCGCTGGCCTCGCCTCGCTCGGCGTGATGACTGCCATCGGGTGGAACGAGCTCGGCTACGCGCTCACCCACCCCGACGAGGCCGAGCTGCTCCTGCTGCTCTTCCTGCCGCTGGTGGGTGTGCTCGGCGCCTGGGGCGCGTTCAGGCGTCAGCGACGCGCTGGCTTTCCGGCGCTCGCGACGGTGCTCGGGGTGTGCGGCGTGCTCTCGGTCGCCGGCTTCGTGCTGCTGGCGGGCCTCGCCGCCGCGTTCCGGCACTGAGCGGAAGTCAGCGCGTGCCCGCCCACGGGCCGCCGTCGTCTTCGAGCGAGGCGTGGCCCCACGCGCCCTCGAACGATCGGCCGTCGGTGCGGAACACCCAGCGAAAGCGCCCGAAGCGGTCGCCACCTTCGGTCCACGTGCCGCGCAGCACGTTGCCTTCCAGCGTGCCTTCCAGGCTGCCCTCGAGCGTGCCGGCCTCGCCGGGGCTCGGGCGCGCGGTGGTGGTGTAGGTGGCGGTCACGTGGGCGCCCTGCTGCGTGAGCGTCACCACGGCGAGGTACTCGTCCCAGTGGGTGTTCCAGGTGCCGGTGACGTCGAGCTGTACGTCGCGCACGGGGGCGACGAGGAGCTCGGGCGAGTAGGCGGTGCGGCAGGCGGACGTGGCGAGGGCGAGCGCGGCGGCGACGAGGAAGTGCGGGCGCATGGGCCGGGAGTCTACCTCCCTCTCCCTGCGGAGCGGGGAGAGGGCCGGGGTGAGGGGCAGCTCGCGCCGACCCTTGCGAGGCGAAGTCGAGCTGGTGGGAAATGAGCTGCCGACTCTCGCAGCACCTGGAGTTCGCCGGCCGTGCAGGATCTGCCCCTCACCCCGACCCTCTCCCCGCTTCGCAGGGAGAGGGAGCGCTACTTCGCGAGCTTGAGCACCGGCCGCAGCCGCCCCTCGAGCTGGCGCTGCAACGAGCCGATCTGCTTCTGGAAGTAGACGGTCTGCACTTTCACCGCGGTGCGCTGGGCCTGGTCGAGCGCCGCGTGCAGCCGGCGCAAGCTCGCAGTGCGCGCCGACGCGGTCACCTCGGTCGCGCGCAGCTTGTCGAGCAGCGCGGCGACCACGCCCCGGCGCCGCAACTCTCGCTGCACCATCGCGGCGACGCGGTGACGCAGCTCCTCTCGCACGTTGGTGAGCTTCTCGAGCTCGGCCTTGAGCCACGTGAGGTCGCCCATCAGCTGCTCGCGCGCGCGCTGCTCGCCAGCGAGCGCCTCGGTCGCCTGCCGCGCCGCAGCAGCCTGCTGGTCGGCGAGCGCACCGAGCTCTTCCAGCGGCGCCTCGACCACGTCGGCAGCGTCGAGCTCGGGCTCGCCAGGCGCGGTGCCCGCCTCGGCGCCAGGCCTCGGCTTCGCCAGCTCACCCTTGAGCGCGTGCAGCTCGCGGCGCGCGGCGTCGAGGCGGTCGAGCGCCTCGCCCGTCTCCGAGTCGCTCATGCCGAGGCGCTTCTGGAGGTCGGCCAGCTTGCCGCGCGCCACGTCCAGCTCGTCGCTGAGCGTCGCGACGCTCTTCTCGATGGTGGTGATGAGCGAGGCGAGCCCGTCGGCGCGCAGCTTCTCGGCCGCCAGCAACGCCTCGAGTCGGTGGAGCCGCTGCACCGAGAAGCCCTCGAGCCCATCGCCTTCGTCGTCGTGGTCGGCGGGCGGCGGCGGTGGCGCGTCGTTGGCAGCCGGCGCGCTGGTGGCGCCACCCGCGCTGCCCTGTTCGAGCGCGACCTTCGTGCGCAGCACCTCGATCTCCTTCTGCAGCCGCGCGGTCTCGAGCTCGCCGTCGGCGACCCACCGCTGCGACTCCTCGAGCTTGCGCGTCACCTCGGCAGCGCGGGCCTCGAGCGAAGTCTGGTCTTCGCGCGCCACCGCGAGCTCGGTCTGCGCGTGCCCCAGCTTTTCCTCGGCGTCACAGGCGCGCTTGCGCTGCAGCGAGAGCTCGTTCTGCAGCCGCGCTTCCTCGGTGCCGAAGGCCTTCAGGCGCACGTGGAGCACCGACGCCTCGTCGACCTTCTCGGCGAGCTGGGCCTCGAGCGTGGCGATCTGCCGTTCGAGGCGCTGCACGTCGGCGCGGTGCGCGGCGGCGGCCGACTGGTCCTTCTTGATGGCCGCCTGGCTGTCGGACTGCACGTAACGGCGCACCTGCTCGACCGCGGCCGCGCGCTCGGTCTCGAGCGTGGTGATGGCCTCGCGCGCGTTCTCGAGCAGCGACTCGAGCTCGCTGACCCGCTCGGCGCCACCGACGGCGCGCGCCGCCTCGAGCTCTTCTTCCATGCGCGCGACGTCGCGCTTGGCCGTGGTGCTCAGCTGCTCGGCGAAGCGCGCGGCCATCTCCTTGAGGGAATGGTTGAGCGCCTCGAGCTCGGAGACCCGCTCGCGGAGGAAGCGCTCGGCCCCTTCGTTGCCGCCGGGGTGACTCGCCGGTGCCGCACCCGAGCTCTCCAGCTCGACGACGCGCGAGCGCAGCCGCTCGGCCTCGGCCTCGGAGTCGTCAGCCCACGCCTTGAACTCCTCGGCGCGCGAGCGGGCGGCGGCGAGCGCCTTCTCGAGCTCGGCGACGCGGCCCGCGGGGTCGGCGACGAACGCCGACGGCGAGGAGATCGGCACGCGGCTGGGCGAGAAGGTCGGCACGCCCTCGGGCGTCGGGACCTCGAGGTGCTCGAGCCGCTCGCGCAGCTTCTGGGCCTCGGCCTCGGAGTCGTCGGCCCACGCCTGCAGCTCGTCGGCGCGCGCGGTCGCGGTGTGGAGCGCCTTCTCGAGCTCGGCGATGCGCGGACTCGACGCCGACGCTGGCCCGGCGCCCGCGGCTTCGAGCTCGGCCACGCGCGCGCGCAGCTTCTCGGTCTCGGCTTCGGAGTCGTCGACCCAGGCCTGGAGTTCGGCGGCCTGCGCCTTCGCGGCGTGGAGTTCCTTCTCGAGGTCGCCGCGTGGCGCGGGCTTCGCTTCCAGCTCGGCGATTCGTGCGTTGAGCTTTTCGGTCTGCGCTTCGGAGTCGTCGACCCACGCCTGGAGCTCGGCCGCCTGCGCCTTCGCGGAATGGAGCGCCTTCTCGAGCTCGGCGACGCGAGGCGACGGTGCACTCGCGGCCGCTGGAGACGCGGCTTCCAGCTCCGCGACTCTCGCGCGCAGCTTCTCGGCTTCAGCTTCGGTGTCGTCGACCCACGCCTGGAGCTCGGCGGCGCGCGCTTCCGCGGCCTTCCACTTCTTCTCCAGATCAGCGGTGTCCACCTTCGATCGCTAAGGCCGCGCGGCGAAGGTTGCCGAGCGTCAGGTGTCTGACGCGTTTCTCCTCACCCCGACCCTCTCCTCTGAGGAGGAGAGGGAGAAGAGAGAGGCCATCACGTCAGCTCGAGCGACTTGAGGCGGGCCAGCACCTTCAGCGTCAGCGCTTCCATCAGGTCGGCGCCGAAGCGACCGAGCCGCCGCCGCCAGCCCGTGTCAGGCTCGAACTTCACCTGGTACACGTTCGCCTCGGCCGCGCGCGCGAGGAGGCAGTCGTCGCTGGTGCCGAGCTGATCGACGAGCCCGAGCTGCAGCGCCTTCGTGCCCAGCCAGTACTCGCCGGTCGCGACCTGGTCGATGTCGAGCGACGGGCGCTGCGACTTCACGAACGCCTTGAAGAGCCCGTGCGTCTCCTCGAGCTGCTCGGTGAACTTCGCGCGGCCCTTCTCGGTGATCTCGCCGAACACGCTGACGGTGCGCTTGAACTCGCCGGCGGTCATCTCCTGGTAGTCGACGTCGTACTTCTTGAGCAGCCGGTGCACGTTGGGCACCTGCGCGACGACGCCGATCGACCCGACGATGGAGAACGGCGCAGCGACGATGCGCTCGGCCACGCACGCCATCATGTAACCGCCGCTCGCCGCGACGCGATCGACGCACACCGTGAGCTTCAACTTGCGGTCCTTCAGGCGCCCGAGCTGCGCGGCGGCGAGGCCGTAGTGCGGCACTCCGCCGCCGGGGCTCTCGAGGCGCACCACCACCTCGTCACCCGGCTTGGCGACCGCGATGATGGCGTTCACCTCGTCACGCAGCGAAGTAACGCTGCTCGCGAGGAGGTCGCCTTCGAAGTCGAGCACGTAGACGGCGTTCTTCTGCTGCGGCGGCGCCTTCTCCTTCGCCTTGTCAGACGCCTTCTTGTCCTTGCGGAGCGTCTTGAGCGCCTTGCCCTCGGTGGTGCCCTCGCGCAGCGCGTCGCCGAGCGCCTCGAAGCGCTTGTGCAACGGCTTCACGTCGAGCCGCGCACCCGACTGGCCGAAGCGGCGACGGCGCGTGATGGCGAAGATCGCGCCGACCGTGGCGACGATGGTGACGAAGGTGATGAAGCCCTTGCCGGCAAACCCGAGCAGTTCCCACAGCAGGTCCATGAGCTTGCCTCTACACCGCTCGGGACGTGCCCGCCGTGCAAACCGCCACCGAATGGGCGGGCCGCTCCCGCTACTCGAGGCAGCCGCAACACTGCGCGGGGTTGGTGCTCCCGGGGAAGCTGCACCACCCGCCCGCCTTGCCGATGCCGACGCACTTCGCGTTGCAGTCGGTCGCCGCGCCCTTGCACGCGTCGCAGCCCTCGCTCGTGCAGCCGCAGCACGACGACGGGTTGGTCGAGCCGGGTGACGCGCACGTGCCGGTGCTCGCGCCGGTCGAGAAGCACGCCGCCGAACACGAATTGCCCTGCACCGCGACGCACGCGGTACAGCCGCCGCCCGCCGGCAACGTCACGTTCATCGGGAACGCCACCGCGATGCGGTTCTTGTTCCACGTGACCACCGACGCGCCGCCGAACCACACCGCCGAGAGCGCGCCGTTCTCGACCTCGAGGAAGGGCGTCACCTGGCCGAACGCGTCGTAGGGGTGGCCGCTCGTGGAGACGAGCAGGCCCTGCTGCGCCCAGCAGATTCCATCGGGGCTCGTGTACCAGGCCGTGCCGCTCTGCCCTTCCGCGACCATCACGTAGACGTTGCCGATCTTCTTCACGTCGACGGCGCCCGCGTTGAGCACGAGCGGGTTCATCGGGTGCTTGGTGAAGTTCACGCCGTCGGTCGAGGTCGCGTAGCCGACGTGCCGCACGCCGCTCTTCTGGCCGTCGAACCACATCTTGTAGACGCCGTTCTCGAGGAGCACCGAGGGGCGGCCCACCTTGTCCTGGTCCCACGCGCCGGTCGGACCGACGTCGAGCACCTGCTGCACCTTGGTGAACGCGGTGAGCGAGTTGGTGTTGCCTGCCGTGTTGCGCGCCAGCCAGATGCGGTCGTTCTCGAGCGTCGGAGCGTCCGTGTAATAGAGGTTCCACTGGCCACTCGCGACGATGACCAGGCTCGGGTCGTTCACGTGGTTCGACGTGCCGCGATCGAGCACCGGCTGCGGCGCGGCGTCGCTGGGCCACTTGCGCCACTCCACGCGGTCCTTCGACCAGGCCATGAAGATGCGGTCGTGCCCGTCGCCGCCCTGCCCGCCGTAGAACATCACGTAGCGGCCCATCACGTGCTGCACGTCGGGCGCGTAGACGTTGTCGCTGCCCTGCGAGGCCGCGGAGACCGTCGGCATCAAGACCGGGTTGTTCGCCCAGGGCTGCACCGGCGTCGACCAGCCGTTGGGAATCACCGAGCAGGACGTGCCGGCGTCGAAGCCCGCATCACCGGGTCCCGCGTCGGTCCCTGCATCCACACCAGCATCCACACCTGCGTCGAAGCCTGCATCGACACCTGCGTCGACGCCTGAATCAACACTTGCATCAACGCCCGCGTCGACGCCCGCATCGGCTCCAGCATCCTCGCCACCGTCGACGAGCCCTGCGTCCTCCGCGCCGGCGTCACTGCCCGCGTCGACCACCGCCTGCACCTGCCCCGCCGCGACGAGCGACACCAGCACCTCGGGACTCGCCGTCGCGTCCGTCACGAACGACAGCCGCGCCGAGAAGGCGCCAGCCCGCGTCGGAGCAAACGCCACGCGCACCGTCACGCTCTGCCCTTCCGCGAGCGTCGACGGCACGAAGTCCGCCAGCGAGAACGCCGCTGCGTCAGTGCCGCCGAACGACGATGAAGTCACCCCGAGCGTCCCGGTGCCCACGTTGCGGAGCACCAACTGCAAGCGCGTCGTCGTGCCCACCGGCACCAGCCCGAAGTCGAGCGAGCTGGGCGTGACCTCGAGCTGCGGCTGGGTGCGATTGACCACCGGGCTCGGGCAACCGGCGAGGACGAGGAGGCAAACGGCGAGGACGCGCTTCATGAGCGCAAGACCCCACGGCCGGGCTCCGAGCGCAACCAGCTTCGGTCAGCGACCCGCGTCGAGGCTCGTGCGCAGCGCGTCCCGCTCCGCCCGCAGGGTCGCGTCCTTCGGCGAGAGCTCGACCACCACGTCGTAGAGCGTGAGCGCGAGCTTCGGACTCCCTTCGCGTTCCCGCGCGCGGGCGATGGCGGGGAGCTGCCGGGCAAGCGCGTCGTGCGTGAGCTTCAGCGAGTCGAGCGTCGGGTCGAGCTGGTGCGCGAGCGACCACAAGCGCCCCGCCTCTTCCCACGCGCCCATGCGCGCCGCGGCGAGCAACTGAACGTCGACCACCTCGGGAGCCATCGGGCGGAGCTCGGCAGCGCGATCGGCAGCCGCCCGCGCCGAGCGGGGGTCAAACTGCGACTGCGACTTCGCGAGCTCGACGTAGAAGTACCAGTACTCCCCCAGCTCGAGCGCGCGCCGCAGCGCCTCGTCGCCGAGCAAACCCATCTCGTACTTGTCGAGCAGCACCAGCCCGGGGAGCACCTTCATGCGCGGGTTGTCGCGCTCGGCAGAGCTCTTCGCGAACGACTCCATCAGCTCGTAGCTGCCACCCCACCGTGGCGCGAGGCTGTTCATCACGTTGACCCGCACCTGGAAGCAGTCGGGGCACTTCTGGAACACGGTGCGAATGAGAGACGAGGGGTCCTCTCCGAGGAGCCGCCGCACGAGGATCAACATGCGCACCGCGTCGATCGACTCGCTCTTCAACTTGAGCGCCTTCTCGAGGTCGGTGACCGCCAGCGCGAGCTCGGCCTTCATCGCCTTGATCGCCGAGGCCGGTGTGTCCTTGATGTACCGCGTGCCGCGCACCACCATCGCGCGCCTGACGTGGTGCGTGCCACGCGCGAGCCACGGCGCGAACGAGGTGGGGTTCGCCTTGCACCAGGCGTCGAGCCGGGGCCGCAGCTCGAGCTCGCCCGTGCCCACCGCGTCGGCCGCGTCGAGGGGCCAGTACTCGAGCGTGGTGTCGGTCTCGAACTCGGTCTGCGCCTCGGTCAGCGCGGCGGTGAGGTCGTCGAACTTGCCGTCGCGGAGCATCGCGCGCAGGGCGACGCGGTCGACGTACTGCTTCGGGTAGCCGTCGGCCCCGCGACCCGCGTCACCGAGGAGCGGCAGGTGCGCTGGTTGTGCCGCGCAGAGAGAAGCGACGAGCACCGTGAGCATGTCGAACAGCGTACGTCAGTCGAGCTCCGCGGGCGGCGCCTCTTCCACTTCTCCCTGCGGCACGCCGTCCCGGTACAGCACGTACTTGCCGAGCATCGCCGGCACCCGCGGCCCCGGCGTCACGATGCCAGTGAGGTTGAGCGGGTCGACCGCCGCCACGCGCACCACCTCGCCCTCGCCTTCCTTCCGCCGCACCGTGCGCGCGACGTCGATGGCGTCGGGCAGCGCGAACTGCTCGCCGGTGAAGCCGTGAATGAAACGGCCGCCACGAATCTCGCCACGCGCTTCGAAGCGCCGGTAGATGGGCAACAGCTCACGCCACGGCGGCGACAGCGGCTCGCGCGAGACGAGGTCGCGGAACACCACGCCGTAGCGATTCAAGAATTGCCACGCGAGCTTCTCGGCCACCTCGTTGGGGTCGGTCGATTCGTGCGGCTGCAGCAGGAACCAGCGACCCGGCCCGCCGCGCTGCAACGCGCGCTGGCGGCGGCGCAGCTTCGGTGACTGCAGCACGCGCAGGTTCTGGACCGCGTCGGCGGTGATGATGCCGCGCGAGAGGAGTTCCCACAGTGCGTCTTCGACTTCGGTCGGGAGGCGACGCGCGCCCGCTTGCAGCTCGTTGAAGAAGCACGCGCCTCGACGCTCGAGCACCTTCAAGACGTCCATCGCCGCGTGCGAGAGATCGTCGGGCCACGGGCGTGGGCCGTCGCTCAGCACGGCGCCCGGGCGCGCGGCCTGCAAGAGCCAGTCGAGATCGGCGCGCCTGGCGAAGGTGATGTTCGCGGCGCGGCCTTGCACTCCACTGCGGCGCGCGACGGGCTCGGCGGGCGTGACTTCGACACCGCGACGCAGGCCCGGCACCGGCTTGGGTTCCTTCAACGTCAGGCGGCCCCATGCGACGTCGCCCTGGAAGCTCGCTTCTTCGAGCCACTGGCCGACGTACTGGCGCATGCGCGTCGGGAAGAGCTCTTGTTCCCACGCCGCGGCTGGCGCTTCCCAACCTTGCAGCTGGGAGACGAGCTTCGCCATCGCGCCCGGGCCTCGCACGCGCGACTCGGAGTCGACGTGCTGCCAGCGGAAGAGGAAGCGCATGAAGTCTTGCTGCGAGAGGGGCTCGATCTCCTTGCGGAGACGGCCGACCGTGAGCCGGTGGATTCGTTGGAGGAGGCGGCGGTCGCACCACTCCACTTCGTCCTTCGTCGCTGTCGGGCGGAAGGTGCCGCGGAGCACCTGGCCGACGGATTCGAGCTTCGTCAGGGCCGACTCGACGTCGAAGCGGCTCAGCGAGAGGCGCTGCATCAGCTCGGGGATGGTGATGGGACCGAGGATCGCCATCCAGCCCTGGAGGACCTGGCGGCAGGCTTGCTCGCGGTCGATGGGGAGGTCGCCGGGGAGCGGTTGGAGAGTGAGGGTTGCTTCAGGGAAGAGGGCTTTCATCAACGGCACTCGTTCCGCCGCGTAGGCGAAGGACTGGTGCTCGCTTGCTCGGCGTTGCGATTCCAACTGGGTCAGGAAGGCTCTCTCCTCACCCCGACCCTCTCCTCTGGGGAGGAGAGGGAGCAGGCCCAGCTGCAAGAGGAGATCGTGGAACTCTTCCGCGTCTCGGAAGTCGGGCGCGACTTCGCTCACGACCTGGTCGATCGCCGCTTGATCAAGTGCGCCGAAGGCCACCGCGTCCGACGGCGGCAAGGTGCGGCGCACTGAGACTGAGCGCGCTCGGCGTTCTTCGAGCGGGGCGTCGTCGAGGAACGTGTACGGCGCCGAGTTGAGCAGCGCGTGCGCGAACACCGACGGCTCGGGCAAGTCGACCGCCACCTTCTTGATCTCGCCCTTCTTGATCTTCTCGAGCACCTGCACGAGCCCGTCGACGTCCATCAGGTCGCGCAGGCAGTCCTTCATCGTCTCGTTCACCAGCGGGTGGTTGGGCGGATCGATCTCCATGCCACCGTGGTTGTCCTGGCAGCCGACCTGCTCGGGGAACACCGCGGCGATGAGATCTTCCGCGCGCGCCCGCTGAATCGGAGGCGGCACCTTCTTGCCGTTCTGCAGCCGCGACAACGCCAACGCGCGCCCCGCCGCCCAGCGAAACCGCGTGCCGAACATCGGCGCCTGCAGCACCGCCTGCACCAACACCCGCTCGGCGCTCTTCGGCGACACGAAGTCGAAGATGTCCATCAGCGGGAAGCTGTGCTGCTCACCCAGCGACAAGAGGATGCCGTCGTCACTCGCCGCCGCCTGCAGCTCGAAGTCGAAGGTGCGGCAGAACGACTTGCGCAGCGCCATGCCCCACGCCCGGTTGATGCGCGCGCCGAACGGAGCGTGAATCAGCAACTGCATGCCACCCGCTTCGTCGAAGAAGCGCTCGGCGATGACCGTGTTCTGTGACGGCACCGCGGTGAGCGCCGCCTTGCCGATCTGCATGTAGCGCACGAGCAAATCAGCGCTGTGCTTCGGCACCTTGAGCCGCTGCTCGAGGAATTCGCGCCCGTCTTCGCGCACCGCCAGCGACTCGCGCAGCTTCGACAACTCGAGTGACAGCTCGTCGGTGCGCGCCGGGGCCTCGCCCTGCCAGAACGGAATCGAGGGCGCCGCGCCGTGTGCGTTCTCGACGCGCACCTCGCCGCCCATGATGCGCCGAATGCGCCACGACGTGCTGCCGAGCACGAACACGTCGCCGGCCATCGAATCAATCGCGAAGTCTTCGTCGAGCGTGCCGACCTGCTTCTCCTCGGGCTCGGCGATGACCGCGTACGAGAACAGGTCGGGGATCGCGCCGCCGTTCTGCAGCGCCATCAAGCGCGCACCCGCGCGGGGACGCAGCACGCCGTTCACCCGGTCCCAGTGCACGTGCACGCGCGAGCGGCCGCGCGTCGTCGACACGCCCTCGCCCGCGAGGTGGAGCACCTGGTCGAACTCCTCGCGCGTCAGCGACTCGTACGGCATCGCGCGCCGGAACAATTCGAACAGGTCGTCCGCCTTCCATTCCTGCGCGGCGACCTCGGCCACCACCTGCTGCGCGAGCACGTCCTGCGGCTTCTCGGGCAAGCGCACCGCGTCGAGGTGCCTCGCGTCGATGGCCGAGAGGAGCGCCGTGCACTCCGCGAGCTCGTCGCGCGTCATCGCGAACAGCACGCCCTTCGAGATGGCCGACTTGTGGTGGCCGCTGCGCCCCAGCCGCTGGAGCATGACCGCGATGCTGCGCGGCGAGCCGAGCTGCACCACGAGATCGATCGACCCGATGTCGAGGCCGAGCTCGAGGCTCGCCGTCGCCACCATGATCTTCAGCTGCCCTTCCTTCAGGCGGTCTTCAGCCTTGAGCCGCAGCTCGCGCGCCATCGAGCCGTGGTGCGCGGCCACCTTCTCGTGGCCGATGCGCTCACCCAGGTCGTGCGCCACGCGCTCAGCGAGCCGCCGCGTGTTGCTGAAGATGAGCATCGTGCGGTGCTGCCCCGACAGCTCGACGAGGCGGTCGTACACCTGCCCCCACATCTCGTGCGTCGGCGCGGCGGTGAGCTCTTCGTCGGGCGTCTCGAGCCACAGCTCCCACGGGCGCACGTGGCCCACTTCGACCACCTGGCAGCCGGGCCGGCCCTCGCGGGGCGCACCAGATAAGTAGTGTGCGAGCCGATCGAGCGGCCTCGTGGTCGCCGAGAGCCCGATGAGCTGCGGCGGCGTGCCGGTGAGGTGCTTCAAGCGCTCGAGCGACAGCGCGAAGTGCGAGCCACGCTTGTCGCGGGCCAGCGCGTGGATCTCGTCGACCACCACCGTCTTCACCGACTTGAGCGTCTCGCGGCTCTTGTTCGCGGTGAGGTACAGGTAGAGCGACTCGGGCGTGGTGATGAGCACGTGCGGCGGCTTCTTCACCATCGCCGCGCGCTCGGACGCCGGCGTGTCACCGGTGCGCACCATCACGCGAATGTCAGGCAGCTTCATGCCTTCGGCTTGCGCGCGCGCCCGCAGCTGCTCGAGCGGCAGCAGCAGGTTCTTCTGCACGTCGTTGCCCAGCGCCTTGAGCGGCGAGACGTAGAGCACGCGCGTCTCGTCGGGCAGCTGACCCGCGGCCGCGAGGCGGAACAGCTCATCGAGGCACGCGAGGAACGCGGTGAGCGTCTTGCCCGAGCCGGTCGGCGCCGCGATGAGCACGTCTTTCCCATCGCGAATCAGTGGCCACCCGCGAATCTGCGGCTCCGTCGGCTCGCCCAGCGTCTCGTGGAACCAGCCGCGCACCGTCGGGTGACACGGCCGCAGCGCTTCGTGGACCTCGGTCGCCATGGCCCACAGACTGAACAGGAGTTCACGTCACTGATCAACCCCCTCGTCCGCGCCCCGGTAGATTCGGGGAGGTGACCGCCCTCTTCCTCGCGCTCGTGCTGCACCAGGCGGTCGAGCCGCTCCCGCCGACTCCGGTCACGCCCCCGCCGCTCATCGTCCCGCTCGGAGAACCGGTGCGCCCGCCCCGCGTCCTCAGGCGGCCCCTGGTCGACCCGCTGCCGGTACCCGAGCTGCCACCCGTGCGCTTCGCGCTCCTCTTCGCGCCGTTCACGCTCTTCGGCGCCGCGCTGTGGGTCGAGGGCGATCTCCACCTCGGCAGCGGCTTCACCACCTTCCTCAACGTCGGCGGCGGACCGTTCGGCCAGCTCGCGGGCGATGCGGGCGTGCGGCACTTCGTCAGCCAGCTCCCGTGGCAGGGCTTCTACGTCGACTTCCGCGGCTCGGTGTTCTCGCTGCCCGCCAGCGGCATGGTGCTCGCTGGTCCGGGAGTGCAGCTCGGCTACTCGTGGCGGCTGGGACGCGTCGCGCTCAACATCGGCATCGGCTTCACGACGTGGTTCAGCCTGGCGCGCCAACGCGCGGGCGCGAGGTTCCTCAACACCACCACCGTCGACGCCGAGGTCATCGTCTTCCCCGGCTTCACCCAGCCCACGACCGAAGGGCCCGCAGTCAACCCCACGGTGCGCATCTCGTTCGGCCCCACTTTCTGATCAGACTGCAAGGGGTCCTCTCACCGCGCGAGACGAAGGGGTGTGAACTGGAGTTCTCGCGTTGTCATCGGGGCGGCGATCCAAAGACAATCTGCTCTTCATGCGGCCGACCCTGCTCTTGCTGCTCGTGGGTTTCGCCGGGTGTGAGGGTGCGCTCGTCGGGCCGCGCACCGAGCGCCCGGTCGACCCCAACCTCCCGAAGGACGCTCCGCGCGAGCTGCCGTCACCCTCGTCACGAGCGCCGCGCCTCTCGGCCGCGCAGTACGAGAACACCGCGCGCGATTTGCTCGGTGCGCAGCAGTCGCTGGGCATCACCACCAACTTCGTCCCCGACTCGACCTCGACCACCTTCGACAACAACGGCGGCGACCTCAACGTCACCGCGACGCAGTGGCAGGACTTCCAGACCGCGGCCGAAGAGCTGGCGCGCCGCGCGACGCTCAACACCACTGCGCTGACCGCCGCGTGTGGCGGCACGCTGCCGGCCTCGACCGACGCGCTCATCCAGGCGCTCGGCCGCCGCGCGTTCCGTCGAGCGCTGACCGGTGACGAGCTCGCTGCGTACCGCACGCTGTTTGCGCAGGCGCCCACGCTCTACCCGTCACTCACCGCGCAGCTCGGCGGCGCGCGCGTGGTGCTCGAGGCGCTGCTGCAGTCTCCGTACTTCCTCTACCGGCTCGAGCTGTCGACGACCGAGACCTCGGGCGTGGTGCCGCTGAGCGCCGACGAGCTCGCCACCCGCCTCTCGTACGCGCTGTGGGAATCGATGCCCGACGAGGCGCTGCTCACCGCCGCGGCCGACGGCTCGCTGCTCACCGTCGACGGCTACACGGCGCAGGTGACGCGGCTCCTCGCTGACCCGCGCGCGCGCGACGCCAACCAGCGCTTCCACGCGCAGCTGCTCGAGCAGTCGAAGATGGCTGACCTGACGCGCTCGACCTCGCTCTTCCCCGAGTTCAGCCTCGCGCTGCGCGACTCGATGAAGCAGGAACAGGTGCGCTTCCTCGACGACGTGCTCTTCACCAAGGGCCAGGGCCTCGCCGCGCTGCTCACCACCGACGCGACGTACGTCGACCAGAACCTCGCGCGCGTCTACGGGCTGAGCGGCACGTTCGACGCGAACTTCCAGCGCGTCACGTTCGGCGACGGCACGCGCGGCGGTCTCTTCACCCAGCTCGGCTTCCTCGCGACGCACGCCTCGGCCACGCAGAGCGACCCGATTCACCGCGGCGTCTTCTTGAACCACCGCGTCTTGTGCGCGCCGCTGCCTGCGCCGCCGAACAACGTGCCGCCGCTGCCCAACCCCGACCCCAACGTGCCCAAGACGCTGCGCCAGCGCATCACGGAGTTCACGGGCGCGGGCACCTGCGGCGCGGGCTGCCACGGCACGATGATCAACCCCGCGGGCTTCGCCTTCGAGCACTACGACGCGCTCGGCCGCTGGCGCGACACCGACAACGGCCTGCCGGTCGACGCGAAGGACAGCTACGCGTTCGACGGAACGCTGAAGAGCTACGACGGCGCGCTGCAGCTCTCGCAGGTGATGAGCGAGCAGGACATGACGCACCGCTGTTACGCGCAGCACTGGGTGGAGTTTCTGCACGGCCGCGCGCTGGCTCCCGCCGACCAGGCGATGATCGACCGCGTCGGAGGGCGCTCGCTGCACGAGTCGCTGAGCGTCACCACGCTGCTGCGGCTGCTGGTCGAGAGTGAATCGTTCAAGACGCGCCCGGTGGAGGTGACCCCGTGACGAGCCGACGCCAATTCCTCAAAGGGCTGGGCGGTGTGACGCTGGCGCTGCCGTTCCTCGAGTCGCTGTTGCCGCGCGCGGCGTGGGGCCAGTCGATGCGCCACCGCTTCTTCGCCGTGGTGCGCGCCGGCAACGGCATCGTGCAGGAAGGCAGCGAGGTCGGGGAGCGCTTCTGGCCCCGCTCGGTGGGCGCCATCACCGCCAATGATCTGAAGGTGACCAACGCCGACCGCGCGACGAGCGTCATCGGCGACTACGCCGACCGCCTGCTGATGGTGAAGAAGGTGAAGCTGCCCTTCGCGCGCAACAGCTGTGGCCACGCCGAGGCGATTCCGCAGGTGCTCACCGCGCAGGACCACACCGGCGGCACCAGCAACTCGCCGCTCGCCAAGGGGCGCTCGGTCGACTGGTTGATGAGCGACAAGCTCAACGGCGCGGGCAGCTCGCCGCTCATCTTCATGGCGGGCCCGACGAGCGCGTACATCGGCTTCGGCCTCTCGTGGAGCGCCCCGCAGGTGCGCGCCGCCGCCGAGCACTCACCCTTGAGCGCGTACATGCGGCTCACGGGTCTCTCGAGCGCGCCGCCCGAGGTGCAGCAACTCGTCGCCACGCGTCGCAAGTCGGTGAACGACCTGGTGCGCGCGCAGCTTCGCGAGGTGGTCGGCAAGCCGCAGCTCTCGGCGAAGGACAAGCAGCGCCTGCAGCAGCACCTCGACGCCGTGCGCGACATGGAATTGCAAATGACGTGCGACCTCGACGCCGCGCAGGTCGCGAGCGTGCGCGGCATCACCTCACCCGAGGCGAACGACGTGCGGCCCGACGCGACGAAGGCGTTCATGGACCTCATCGCGTGGTCGTTCAACTGCCGGCTCAACCACGTCGCGGTGCTGCAGGTCGGTCACGGCAACGACGGCACCGAGTACACGATCGGCGGCACGAAGTTCCCCAGCTTCCATTGGATCAGCCACCGCATCTATGCCGACGGCGCCGATGGCACGCCCATTCCCAACGCGGTGGACCTGCACTCGCAGGTCGATCGCATGCACCTCGGGCTCTACAAGCACCTGCTCGATCGCCTCGATTCGTACGCGTCGCCCAACGGCGGCACGCTGCTCGATGATTGCGTCGCGTGCTGGACGAACGATCTCGGTGACGGGCCGCCGCACGATGCGTCGAACACGCCGTGGATCATCGCGGGCTCGGGTGGCGGGCTCTTGAAGACGGGCCAGGTCGTCGACCACCAGAAGAAGAACATCAACCTGGTGCTCAACACGTTGCTCAATGGCGTCGGCATTCGGAAGGCTGATGGTTCGCCGACCGACGACTTCGGTGACCCGACGCTCGCGAAGGGCGTGGTCGCCGGATCGCTGACCAGCTGACACGACGAGTCTTGAGGCTGCCTGAATGGGACGCGAGGCGTGCATGACCCGGGCTGTGCTCATCACGCGCAGCCCCTCGACTTCCACTCGAGTCGTGACACTTGATTCAGACGGGTCGTTTGTCCGGTGGTGGCTGCCCTGGCGACCACGGACTGATTTGAGTTCACTTTGCGTCGTGCAGAGAGGCCCGGTCGCCGGTCGGCACTCGATTCACGCCCATCGCTCGCCTCGTCCCATCAAGGCTCGCTCGTTGGCGGCGGGCCGCTGCGCGCTCAGCTGCCCGACGGCTTGAAGACGAACGGGTACGTCACGCGGTAACCGCCCGCAGCCTTCGCGACCGGGAACTGCCAGCTGCGCACGCGGGTGACGAGGCAATCGCCGATGGTGTTCGACGCGACGGTGGACTGCACCACGTTCGCGGTCGGCACCGTGCCGCTCGAGCTCACCATGAAGCCCACCGAGACCTTGCCGGCGAGCGAGGGCGACTGCTGCAGCGCGAGCTCGTAGCAGTAGCGCACCTGGTCACGGTGGCTGGCGATGACCTTGCGAATGAGCTCCTTGTCCATGCACTGGTCACCGTTCACGCCGCACACCACCTGCGTGGAGTCGATGAAGTCGGGCGTCTTCGATTCCTTGCACGGGCCGGGACCGACGCAGAGTTCGCCCACGCCCTTCTTGTTCTTCACGCCCGAGGTGGGAATCGCGCCGATGCGCGCCGGGTCGCCACCGGGCCCGCCTGCACCATCACCCTTGATCGACCAGCCACCATTGCCGTCACCGTTCGCCGCGATGACGTTGCCCATCGCGCCGGCGATCTCCTTGCCGAGGCCACCGGGCCCGATGATGCCGGCCGCGCCGCGACCACCGAAGATGCGCCCCACCAGGTCCTTCGCGACGAGCTGGTTGTTGCCGCCCGTGTCGGCCACCTTCTTGTCGGGCGGGCGCGGGTGACCCTCGGCCGGGTTGTCGCGCTTCCGCGGCTCCTTCGTCGGCGCCTGCGTCTCGGCCGTCGCGACCTTCTTCGGCTGCGGCTTCTCGGCCTGCACCAGGATGTGCCGCATGCGCGTGATGTCGCTGCTCACCGAGTCGTCGAAGTCTTCGTCGGGCACCGTGAGCTCGGCGTGCATCGCGACCGCGGCGAAGAGCGCGAAGCACACCAGCAGCGTGTTGAGGAAGTTGTAGTCGAGCGCCACTGCGCCCTTCGCCTTCGGCGGCGCCTTCACCCGGTACGCCTCGAGCCACACCGGCCCGCGCCCCAGCCGCATCACGTCGGCACGCCCGAGCTCGCACGACCAGCCGCCATCGGCCTCCACGGCCAGGCCGCGGTGCACCACGTCGCCCAGCGACAGCTCGGTCTCGCCATTGCGGTAGAGCTCGCCCACCACGCCCTCGGCGAAGCCCACCTCGAAGTGCTTGTCGCTCACCTCGAAGCGCAGCGGCGCGTCGGCGCGCGACATCGGCTCACCGTTGTTGGCGAGGTTCAGCGACTGCCCGGCATGGAGGAGGTGCGTCGCCATGGTGCGCTCGCCCCAGAGCACTCGCACACACAGCGCGTCGGAAGTCTTCGTGTCGGCCATGCACCAACCGACAGCAGAGGAATTTTCCGGTTCCGCGCCTCAGCGGCGCATCGACTCGTCGAGCACCATCAGCGGCTTGCAGAGATCCGCGAGGAGGTCCTCATCGGGGGCGGTGTAGGTCTTGTTCTCCCCGACCTTGCCCGTCGAGAGCAGCACGCTCTTGCGCGTGCCCTTGAACGCGGTGCGCTTGCCGGTCGCGTCGAAGGTCCAGCTCACCTTCGTCTTCCACCGCGCGTTCATCGGGCCCATGGAGTGCGAGACGTACTCGAGGTCGCACTTCTGCGATTCGAGCGTGCCGTCAGAACGAAACGACGCCTTGCACTCCTCGATGCCGGAGTCGCCGATGGGGTGGGCCCACGTCGCTTCCCAGCCGCTCTTCGTCTTCTGGTGCGCCGCGCGGGCCAGCGACGCGAAGTCGGGAATGCCGTTGGCCTGCTCGAGCGCCTTCTTCATCGCGGGCTCGACGGGGTCGGCTTCCTCGGCGAACGCGAGCGAGGCGCTGATCACCACCAGCGCGCTGATCAGCCTCACACGCCCACCTGCCACTTCGCCTTCGCGCGCGCGACCACCTCACCCGCCTCGTTCTTCAGGTCGCCCACCACCTCGTATTCCTTCTTCTCGGTCGAGGTGACCATCGGCACGCTGCACTCCCCGGTGATGGGGCCGCGGGCCTTCTTCAGGTAGTCCATCTCGAGGTGCGTGATGATGCCGCGCGTGCCGTCGGGCATGGAGATCATCATCGCCAGCCCGGTCGTCGCCTCGCCGAGGTTCATCAGCGCGATGGCGTGCACGCAGTTGAGGTGGTTCCGCACCGCGCGGCGATCGGCCATGCGCACCTTCGCGTAGCCGGGCTCGAGCGTGAGCACCTCGGGGCGAATGGTGCCCGTGTACGGCGCCATCTGGCCCACCAGGCGGCCCATCACCACGCCGCCGCCGGGCACCGCGCGCAGGCCCGACCACAGCATGCGCAACGTCGAGGGAGACGCCACGTTTTTGAGGTTCAGGTTCTTCAGGCCGTCGAGCAGAGCACTCATGCCCACGCGCATATCAGGGTGTAGGGTCGCGCTCCTCATTCGACGGCGGAGGTGTCTCGTGGCGAACCAGGTGCGCGCAGCGCTCATTCAGTGCAGCAACCCCATCAACGACGAGTCGGTGCCGGTGAAGAAGGTGCAGCAGGCCATGCTCGACAAGCACGTGCCGCTCATCGAGGAAGCCGCGAAGAAGGGCGCGCAGATCCTCTGCCTGCAGGAGATCTTCAACGGCCCCTACTTCTGCCCGGGCCAGGACAAGCGCTGGTACGCCGCGGCCGAGGGGATTCCCGACGGCCCGACCACGAAGGTGATGCAGGACCTCGCGAAGAAGCACGGCATGGCGATCGTCGTGCCGCTCTACGAAGAGGCGATGCGCGGCGTCTATTACAACACCGCCGCGGTCATCGACGCCGACGGCAAGTACCTCGGCAAGTACCGCAAGCAGCACATTCCGCAGACCAGCGGCTTCTGGGAAAAGTTCTTCTTCGCGCCCGGCAACGGCGGCTACCCGGTGTTCCAGACCCAGTTCGCGAAGGTCGGCGTGTACATCTGTTACGACCGCCACTTCCCCGAGGGCGCGCGCGCGCTGGGCCTCAACGGCGCGGAGATCGTCTTCAACCCCTCAGCGACCGTCGCCGGCCTCTCGCAGTACCTCTGGAAGCTGGAGCAGCCCGCGCACGCGGTGGCCAACGGCTACTACGTGGGCGCCATCAACCGCGTCGGCACCGAGGCGCCGTGGAACATCGGCAAGTTCTACGGCACCAGCTACTTCGTGAACCCGCGCGGCAAGATCATCGCCGAGGCCAGCGAAGACAAGGACGAGGTGGTGGTGTCCGACCTCGACCTCTCGATGATCGATGAGGTGCGGCAGGTGTGGCAGTTCTACCGGGACCGCCGCCCCGACGCGTACCAGGACCTCGTTCGCCCGTAATTCGCTCGAACTTTCGGAAAAGGAACCCCCATGTCCCTCGTCATCAAGAACGGCACCATCGTCACCGCCAACGATCAGTACGTCGCCGACGTGTACTGCGAGAACGGCGTCATCAAGGCCATCGGCAAGGACCTGAACGTCCCCTCCACGGCGCAGAAGGTCGACGCCTCGGGCCAGTACGTGTTCCCCGGCGGCATCGACGCCCACACGCACATGGAGCTGCCCTTCATGGGCACCACCTCGAGCGATGACTTCTTCACCGGCACCGCGGCGGGCGTCGCGGGCGGCACCACGACCATCATCGACTTCATCATCCCCAACCGGAACCAGAGCCTCCTCGAGGCGCGCGACTTCTGGATGAACAACGCCAAGAAGGCGGCCGCCGACTACGCGTTCCACATGGCGGTCACCTGGTTCAGCGAGCAGGTGAAGAAGGAGATGGAGCACGTCTTCCGCCACGACGGCATCCAGAGCTTCAAGATCTTCATGGCGTACCGCGGGGCCATCGGCGTCGACGACGTCGAGCTGGTGCAGGTGCTCGACACCGCGCACTCGCTGGGCGCCCTCGTCACCTCGCACTGCGAGCACGGCGACGCGGTGGTCGCGCTGCAGACGCGCCTCTTCAAGCAGGGCCACACCGGCCCGCTCGCGCACCCGGCCAGCCGCCCGTCGTACCTCGAGGGCGAGGCCACCAACCGCGTCATCCAGCTCGCGCGCGTCGCGGCCGATGGGCGCAACGGCCACATGGCGAAGGCGGCCGACGCGCAGCCCGTCTACATCGTGCACCTCACCGCCAAGGAATCGATGGACGCGGTCTACCGCGCGCGCAGCGAGGGCCAGAAGGTGCTCGTCGAGACCTGCCCGCAGTACCTCCTGCTCGACGACAGCGTGTACGCGAAGCCCGACTTCGAGGGCTCGGCGTACGTGATGAGCCCGCCCATTCGCCCCAGCGGCCACCAGGACTACCTGTGGAACGCGCTCGCGAACGGCGCCATTCAGCACGTGGCGACCGACCACTGCCCCTTCACGATGGAACAGAAGAAGATGGGCAAGGACGACTTCCGCAAGATCCCCAACGGGGCGGCGGGCGTCGAGAACCGCATGTCGCTCATGTACACGTACGGCGTCGCGACCGGCCGCATCTCGCTGCAGCAGTTCGTCGACGTCACCAGCACGCAGGCGGCGAAGATCTTCAACCTCTACCCGCGCAAGGGCGCCATCGCGGTGGGGAGCGACGCCGACCTCGTGCTCTACGACCCGAAGGGCACCTCGACCATCTCGGCGAAGACCCACAAGCAGCGCGTCGACCGGAACATCTTCGAGGGCTTCGAGCTCAAGGGGAAGGTCGCCACCACCGTCGTGAACGGCAAGGTGCAGTGGCAAGACGGCGACCTGCGCGCCGAGCGCGGCGCGGGGCGGTACCTGAAGCGCACCAACGTCGCCTGATGCCGAAGCGCACGCTGAAGTTCGACGAGCTGCCGTTGCGCGCGCGGCGGCAGCTCTACTCGTCGTTGTGCGAGGCACGCACCGAGAAGTCAGACCCGCGCTTGAAGGGCTTCGAGGTGCGCACCGTGGTGCGTGGCTTCTGGAAGCCGTTGCTGGTGCTGGGGCTCATCGGCGTCGCGCTCACGCTGCGCGAGATCATCAGCCGCGTGCGCGAGTACCACATCGGGTCTGACCCGGTGACGTTCATGCTCCTCGCGGCGGCGGCGACGCTGGTCATCGGCGCGCTCGCAACCGCGCTCGTGATGCGCCGCTGGCCGCACGCGCCGTGGCCGATCGGCCGCTTCGTCTTTCCCGGGCACATCATCGAAGCCGGCGAGGGCTGGCTCGACGTCACGCCCACGCTCGACCTCGACAAGCCGACGCTGGTGACGGTGAAGCGCAACGGCCAGTACTCGCTCAGCCGCATCGACTTCGCGCCGGGCGTCGACCTCTCGTTCGTCAACCACGAGCGCGCGACGAAGGTCTGCGAGGCGTGGGTCATCGCCCGCGAAGAGTGGCGCGCCGCCATCACCGCGGGCGGCCTCGACGCCGCCGAGCGCCTCGACCCGCTCGCCGAGTGCGCGGTGTCGGGTCAGTGGACCGTGAGCGGCGGTGCGAGCGGTGACGCGCCGTCGGTGCCGGCGCGGCCGAAGGTGTTGCGCGCGGTGTGGGCGGCGTCGCTCGTCGTGGGCATCGCCGTCTCGGCTGGCGTCTACGCGTGGGTCGAGCAGGCGACTCGCACCTGAACTCCCTCTCCCCCGCAGGGGAGAGGGTCGGGGTGAGGGGTGAAACTTCCAGCGACGCTTCGACTACTGATCTCCGCGTTCAAGTCGCTCGAGGCCACGGTCCTCGCCGCCGTCTCCCAGCTGACGCCCCGCAACCGACTCGCCGCGCGGCACCTTCTGCCCATCGTCAACTCAATGGCGCGCCTTCGCGCGAGGCACAGTTACGACTTCCCTCATGCTGCTCGACGCGATGGAACGAGACCTCTCCGAGCGCGACCTCGACGTGCTCCAGGCCCGTCACCCGAAGGCCTGGGCGCGCGTGAGCGAAGAGCTGCTCTCGGCGCTCGAGCGCAACCGCACCGACGGCGCGCACCAATTCGTCGCGCTGGTGAAAGCCGACGCCGCGCAGTGGCGCCGCCGCCTCGCGCGCAGCAGCAAGAACCCCCGCGTGTGGGACTCGGCCTTCCCGCACCTGCTGCGAGAACGGCTCGCGTTGCTGGCGCTCCAACGCACGGCCGGCGCGCTCGCGACGAAGCAGACCCACGGCACCGCGCGCCTCGGCCTGTGGAGCGGCGCCATCATCCAACGCCTGCTCTTCTCGAAGGGCCTCGAGCGCAAGCCGGCGTCGCTGCGCGCGTTTCGCTTCTGGTGGCCGCTGGTGTTCGACCGCCGCCTGCTCATGCCGCTCGTAGAGCCGAAGGGCATCTACTGCTTCTACTCGCGCGAGCTGGTGAGCGAGCTCGCGCAGCTCATCGCCGGCCGCGCGTGCCTCGAGGTGGCCGCTGGCGACGGCACCCTGAGCCGCTTCCTGCGCGAGGCGGGCACTGAGGTGCGCGCCACCGACGACGGCAGCTGGAGCCACGCCATCACGCTGCCCGACCACGTCGAGCGGCTCGACGCGCGCGCGGCGCTCGTCCGCGAGAAGCCGCGCGTGGTGCTCTCGAGCTGGGCGCCGAGCCAGAACTCGTTCGAGAAGACCATCTTCGAGACGCCGAGCGTCGAACTCTACGTCGCCATCGGCAGCCAGCACGCGCGCGCGACCAACGACCGCGTCGCCTGGGAACGCCAGCAGACCTTCTCGTGGGAGTGCGACCGGCGCCTGAGCGGAATGCTCCTGCCGCCGGAGAACGACGGCGCGGTCTACGTCTTTCGCCGCAAGTAGCGCCGCTCAGCGCGCGGTGAGGAACCCCTCGGACGTCAGCAGCTCCGCCGTCAGCACCGCGCCGCCCGCCGCGCCGCGCACGGTGTTGTGCGAGAGGCCGATGAAGCGCCAGTCGAACACCGCGTCGGGCCGCAGCCGGCCGAGCGCCACGCCCTGGCCATTCCCCAGGTCGCGATCGAGCTTCGTCTGCGGGCGCGCGTCGTCTTCGAAGTAGGTGAGGAACGGCTGCGGCGCGCTGGGCAGCTTCTTCTGCTGCGGCGGACCCGAGGCGCTGCGCCACGCCGAGAGGATCTCTTCCTTCGTGGGCTTCTTCTTGAACGAGACGAAGACCGCCGCGAGGTGGCCGTCGCTCACCGGCACGCGAATGCACTGCGCGGTGATGGCCGGCGTGGTGGCGGGCACGATGCGGCCGTCGACGACCTCGCCCCAGATGCGCAGCGGCTCCTGCTCGCTCTTCTCTTCCTCGCCCTTGATGAAGGGGATGACGTTGTCGACCATCTCGGGCCAGCTCTCGAACGTCTTCCCCGCGCCGGAGATCGCCTGGTACGTGCACACCGCGACGCGCTCGAGGCCGAACGACACCAGCGGGTGCAGCGCCGGCACGTAGCTCTGGATCGAGCAGTTCGGCTTCACCGCGATGAACCCGCGCTTCGTGCCGAGGCGGCGGCGCTGCGCGGCGATGACCTGCATGTGCGCGTGGTTGATCTCGGGGATCATCATCGGCACGTCGGGCGTCCACCGGTGCGCGGAGTTGTTCGAGATGACCGGCACCTCGGCGCGCGCGTAGTCCTCCTCGAGCTTCGCGGTGACGTCCTTGGGCATGTCGACCGCGCAGAAGACGAAGTCGACGTGCGGCGCGACCGAGTCGATGACCGACGCGTCGGTGACCTTCAGGGCGGCGGCTTCCTTCGGCAGCGGGGTCGAGAGCGCCCAGCGGCCCTGCACGGCCTCGGCGTACGACTTGCCGGCGGACGAGGGGCTGGCGGCGACGCTCACCAGCTCGAACCACGGGTGGTTGGCCATCAACGCGACGAAGCGCTGACCGACCATGCCAGTCGCGCCGAGAACACCGACCTTCAGCTTCTTCATGTCTCGCTCCTGTAGCACCGAAAACGCGCTGACGAAGGCGTGACGGTTCGTGCATGACACTGGCCGGGAAATGGAAGCGACGTCGCCAGCAGAGGTCAGTGTCGTGCCGCCCAAGCCAGCGCTGCGCGGAGTGTCTCACCAGGTGGCGTTCTTCGTCGCCATCGCCGCGGGCACGTGGCTGCTCAGCCGCGCGACGGGCCGCATGTGGTGGGGCGTCTTCTTCTACCTGTGCGCGCTGTGCGGGCAGTTCGCGGTGAGCGCGCTGTACCACCGGCCCGCGTGGAAGCCGGCCGCGCGGCAGTGGTGGCGGCGGCTCGACCACGCCTTCATCATGATTCTCATCGCGGGCACGGGCACGCCGCTGGCGATGGCCATCGAGCCCGCGTCGAGCCGCACGCTGCTGATGCTGCTGTGGGGCGGCGCCGGCCTCGGGGTGCTGCGCGCGCTGGTGTGGATCACCGCGCCCAAGCCGATCGCCGCCGCCCTCGCGCTCGCGTTGGCGTGGTTCATGTCGCCGTTCCTGCCTGAGCTGAACGCGGTGCTCGGGCGCACCGGCGTGGTGTGGCTGCTGGTCGGCGGGGTCCTCTATTCGGTGGGCGCGCTGGCGTACGCGTTCAAGCGCCCCAACCCGTGGCCGTCGGTGTTCGGCTACCACGAGATCTTCCACGCCTTCGTCATCCTCGCTGCCGCCTGTCACTTCGTGGCGGTGGCCCTGGTCGTGACCTGAAGGACTGAAAACAACTCCCTCTCCTCTGAAGAGGAGAGGGTCGGGGTGAGGAGAAACCAACGTCAGCAAAAATATGTCGTCACATTGCATACTCAAGCACTGCCATGACATAACGACGCGAGCATGAAGTCGGCCCCCGCCCAGACCATCGTCCTCGCGCTCCTGGGCGCCTCCCGAGGCCGCGCCCTCCCCGCCAGGGTCCTCGTGGGAGGAGCCGCCATCCTCGGAGTCACCGGCAACGCCACCCGCCTCGCCCTCTCCCGCCTCCTCTCGAAGGGCGAGCTCGTCTCGACCGAGCGGGGCCGCTACCAGCTCTCCACCCTCCGCCGCAGCGCGAACGCCCACGTCCGCGCCTTCAAGACCGGCTTCGCGCAGCGCACGACCTGGAAGGGCGGCTTCCTTGCGGTGCTGACCGGAGACCTCCCGCGCACCAACGCCACCGCCATCGCCCGCCGCGAGCGCGCCCTGAATCTGTCAGGCTTCCGCATTTTCCGTCACGGCGTGTGGGTGCGCCCCGACAACCTCGCGGGAGGCCGGGTGGTCGTCGACGCGCACCTCCGCCGCCTCGGCCTCGACGCCGACGCCGACACGGTGACGCTGCACCTCGACCCCGAGCAGGCCCGCCTGGTCGAGCGCGCGTGGGCCATCGACGACGACGCCGCGAAGGCGCTCGAGCTCACGCGCCGGGTGCAGGCCTTCCTGGTGAAGACCCACCGCACCCGCCAGGCCGAAGCGGCGGAGAGCTTCTGGCTGGGCGACGAGGTGCTGCGCTTCCTCGCGCGAGACCCGCTGTTGCCCGACACGATGGCCGACCCGGACCCACGCCGTCGCCTGGCCGACGCGATGGCCGCGCTCGACGAGCGGGGCTTCGCGACGTGGTCCGCCCTCCTCGAGGAACTCGAACATGACTGACGCGCCCGCACCGATTCGCCGCACCGCGGCCACCTGGCTCTCTTCCGAAGAGATCGCCCGCCTCACCACCGCCAGCGACGCGCGCGGCCTGCTGTCGCTGGCGACGACGTGGGGCCTCATCGCGGCGAGCTTCGCGCTGCTGGCGTTCTTCCCGGCCAACCCCTTCGCGTGGGCGACCGCGCTCATCGTGCTGGGCGGCCGCCACCTCGCGCTCGCGATCCTCATGCACGAGTGCGCGCACCACTCGCTGTTCCGCACGCCAAAGTTGAACGAAGTGCTCGGCACCTGGCTCTGCGCCGCGCCGGTGTGGCAGCGGCTGGGCGACTACCGCACGCACCACGTGAAGCACCACGCGCGCACCTCGCTCGAAGACGACCCCGACCTCGGGCTCGCCGCGCCCTTCCCCACCACGAAGCTGTCGCTCGCGCGGAAGTTCCTCCGCGACCTCTCGGGCATCGCCTTCGTGCGGCGGGTCATCGCCCTCCTGCTGATGGACGCGGGCCTGCTCAGCTACACGGCGTCGGTGGGCGCGAAGTGGATCTCCCCGCGGCCCTCGCCGGTGCAGGTGATGAAGAACCTCGCGCGCAACCTCGGCCCCGTGCTGCTGACCAACGCCGTGCTCTTCGGCGTGCTCGCGGCGACCGGCCACGCCTGGCTCTACGCCGTCTGGGTGCTCTCGTGGGCCACGACGTTCAGCCTCTTCGTGCGCATCCGTTCCATCGCTGAGCACGGCATGGTGCGCACCTCGACCGACGCCTTGCACAACACGCGCACCACGCACGCGCACCTGCTCGCGCGGCTGACCGTCGCGCCGCACCACGTGAACTACCACCTCGAGCACCACCTGCTGCCGAAGGTGCCGCACTACCGGTTGCGCGAGTTCCACCGCCTGCTGAAGGAACGCGGCGCGTACGCCGACGCGACCGAGGCGAGCGGGTACGCGACGGTGCTCGCCGCCGCGGTCCGCACCAGCGCCGTGGCAAGCTGAGCGCATGCTCGAGGCGCTGGGTCTCTCGGCGGGACGCATCTGGATCGAACTCCAGTCGCCGTCGTGTTCGCCCGGCGACACCGTGCGCGGCCGGCTGCGGCTCGAGCTGAAGAGCGAGCGCGTCGACGCGAAGCGGCTGGCGGTCGGCCTGCGCGCTGAGCAGTCGGCCCAGGGCGTCGGTCTGCAGGGCGTCACCTTCGCGTTCGACCGCATGTACGACGAGGCGAAGACGCTCGGGGGCGCGCGCTCGTACAAGAACGGAGAGTGGGCCGACTTCGAGCTCACCGTGCCGACCTCGATTCGCGAGGCGCGGCTCGAGCACCGGTCACGCCGCGGCGAATACGACGCGACCGAGCTGCTGGCGAAGGTGACGCCGCCATCGGTCAGCGACATCACCTGGGAAGTGTTCGCCCTGCTCGAGCGCGACTGGGCGCCCGACGTGAAGGGCCACACGCCGCTGGTCGTGGTGCCTCTCGCGAAGCCGCGGTGAGTGCCTCGAGACGCGGCAAGCCTCAGGGCGACGCGAGCAGTGATGGACACGAAGTTCACGCACTGGGGAGAGCAGTTGTTCTCCCAGAGCATCTTCTCTACCCGGTGACGGTCACGATGCCTGAAGCAACGAGTCACCAGGCGCTCGTGGCGAGGGGCACGCGCAGTCGGAGCTGCGGCGTCTCACCAGCAGACAGCCTCACTCGGCGACGCTGACGTACCGCCACTCCGGCTGCTCCGGGTCGAGCTCCTTCGCGTCGGTGTTCTTCACGGCGACGCCCTTGAACGCGGCCTGCAGCGCCTTCGTCTCGGCCTTCGTCACGTAGTTGCCTGACACGTCGAGCGACTTGAGCCGCGGGAACTTCGACGCGCCCGCGACGAGCGCCTTGACGCCGTCGGGTCCCAGCGTGCCCATCGAGAAGTCCAGCACCTCGACGCGCGCGGCGAGCGCCGACCCTGGCACGGCGGCCGCGAGCTCGTCGGCGAACTCGTGGTTCTTGAGTCCGACCCTGGTGGTCTTCGTAAAGACCTTCCCGTCGAGGAGCGGCCGGAGGTCCTTCGCGGTGACGTTGGCGCCGTAGTCATCAGACCCGAACCACAGCTCGAGCGACGTGAGCGCCGGCAGCGCGCTGTCGAGCACCTGCTTGAGCCGCTTCTTCGACATGCTGCACGTCTCGATGACGAGCGACTCGAGGCGGGGCAGCGAGAGCGGCCCGAAGTCGAAGTTGCGCTCCCCGCTCCAGCTCGCGCCGCCCGAGTGCAACTTGAGCGACGTCAGCTCGGGGAACCACTTCGAGAGCTTGCGCACGTCGCCGATGACGTGGTGGTCCATGTCGATGTCGTCGGGAATGTCGCCCAGCACCAACGAGCGCAGCCGCTTCGCGAAGGGCCGCTTCGACGCCGCCTCGAGCACGGCCGGCACGTCCTCGTCGTTCGAGTCCCAGCGAATGACGCCGGTGCGGAGCTCACGCAGGCCGTCGATCATCGGCAGCGCGAGCAGCGGCTCGAGCATCAGCATCACGTCGTACTCGTCGTCCATCCAGTCGCGTTCGTTGAACACGTGGAGCGTGTCGATGCGCCCGCGTGACCACGTCACGGTGCCGAGGTCCTTGTCGGGCATCGGGAGCTTCTTGAGCAGCGCCTTCTCGCGCGCCACGAGCGCCTTGTTCGCGCGCGACTTCTCGAGCTGCGCCTGCACGGTGATCAGCTCGCCCCACTCGTTGCCATTCGACGTGAGCCAGTCGGCGTAGACGAGGGCCGGGCCAGCATCGTCGCGCGCGTCGAACATCGCAGCCTCGAGCTTCGGCTCGCGCGCACCCGGCTTCGGCGCGTTGGGATCAGCGATCTCCCGGTAGCCCTTCTTGCGCTTCTCGTTGATCAGCGCGTCGAGCTCTTCGCGGGCCTCACGCGGGTTCGTGAAGGTGTGGGTCTTGGTCTGACCCGTCGTGCCGATCCGCCCCCAGGTGACCACCACGTTCGAACCATCGAGCTTGCCGTCCCAGAACTTCTTCGACGTCCCCTCCACGAATTCCAAGCGCATACGAAGAGGCTACCCGGTCACGAATTTCACCCCGAGGAAGAAGCGGAAAGCACGCAACTCCGCACACTTGAGTTGAGACAAACCCACATGCGCCTCGGCAATGGATCACCCTCGGTCGACTTCAACGGCACCCGGTACACGAGCATCGAAGGCTCGGCCGCGGACAACAACATCAGCATCGACAACGTGCTCGGGAAGGGGAAGTTCGACCCCGTCACGACGCCGGGCATCGCGCTGACCACGCAGCAGGCGCGCGAGCTGGGCGTGAAGGTCGGCGACAAGGTGACCGTGCGCGACAACCGCACCGGCGCTGCGTACACCGCGACCTTCTACGACTCGGCCGGCAGCAAGCGGCCCGGCAACGAGAAGTACGCGCACTTCGAGGTGAGCCCCGCGCTCGCTGATCAGCTCGGCATCAAGTACCGCAACAGCAAGGGCAAGGTGATCGACGCGGTCACCAACAGCTCGCAGGTCGACGGCCGCTTCACGATCGAGAAGTTCTCCGGCGCGCAGCCCGGCTCGCGCTTCGATCCCCCGGCCGCGCCCACGCCTTCTGCTCCTTCCGCTCCGCAGGGTGCGCCGACCGCTCGCCCGCCTCCGCGTCAGCGCGCGACGCCTCCGACCAACGTCGACCAGGTCATCTCGAACTTCGACAACAAGTACCATGCGGCGCCTTCGCTGGCCGACGTGCGCGCCGGTCGTGCGCAGCTCGGCATCGGCGATCACGGTCCGGCCGTCGCGGCGCTGCAGCGGCGCCTCGGCGTCGAGGCCGACGGCTACTTCGGGCCCATCACCATGCGCGCGCTCGCCGCGGCGCAGCGCTCGGGCGGCGTGCAGGACGGCTCGCTCGGCCGCGCCGGCAACGAGGCGTTCAGCCTCCGCCCGCCGTCGTCGAACCAGCGCGCGCGCCCGCCGTCGTCGGAAGGTCCGACCGCGTCGGGTGACGTGACCGGTCCGTCGGGCCCGGTGAACGCCAACAACACCATGGAGCGGCTGGCGGCGAACGCGCGCGCCGTCGCGATGGGCATGGGCGGCTACCGCGGTGGTGGGCGGTGCGCGACCGGCGTGAGCGCGGCGATTCGGCGCACCATGGGCATCTCGGTGAGCGGCAACGGCAACCAGATCGACAACAACCTCCCGCGCGACAAGTTCCGCGAGGTGCACATGTCGCTGCAGGAAGCGCTGCGCACGCCGGGGCTGGTGCTGACGTGGGAACAGACGTCGACGCGGCTCGGGCGCCGGTACGGGCACACCGCGGTGACGCTGGGTGATGGGCACAGCTCGGCGAGCGACTTCGTCGAGCGGAACACGTTGGCGGCGGAGTCTGGCCGGCGTGGGCTGCGGATCTTCCAGCCCATCAACTGAAGGGCGTCACTCCTCACCCCGACCCTCTCCTCTGAAGAGGAGAGGGAGCTTCTTGATTCAGATTCCGAAGAGCCTTCGCCACCACGGACGTGAATCCGGGGGCGGTGCTGGCTCGGGAAAATTCACCACCTCCACCGCAGTCGGCGTCGGCCGCCACCTCGGCGCCACGCCCGTCTCACGGCGGAACAACGACATCGGCAAGAAGCGCAGCCGCCCTTCGAGCACGTCGGTCGGCGCGAACTCGAGCGCAGCCGAGAACGTTCCCAGCGGCTCGACGGTCACGCGCCCGCCCTGGCCCTCGACGAACTTCGCGAGCGCCGCAGCGCCTTCCTTCGCCGGCAAGAACTCAATCGTCCGCCGCGGGAACACGGTGACCGTCTCGTTGGTGTTCGGCAACGGCCCATACGCGACGAGGGCGAAGTGACCGACCGCTGGCCACTCCGCCCTGCCCTGCTCGAGCAGCATGTCGAAGACCACCGCGGCACCGCTCGAGTCGAGCACGCGCGAGACGTTACTCGTTGCGCACGTCCATGGTCTCCTCGCCGTTCGGCCCGCGAATGATGCGCACCTCGCGCCGCATGCCGCCGCCGCCGGGAGGACCCATCATGAACATGCCGGGACCGGGGCCGGGCATCTCGGCCTGCAGCTTGTCCCACGCGTCGTTGCCGATCGTCTTGCGAATGCGCACCAAGAGCCCCATGCGGTTCTTCCGCACCGCGAGCTCGGCGCGCGAGACGACCTCGAGCTTGTTCATCACCGTGGCCTCGTCGACCGTGGTGCCCGAGAGCGTGCGCTCGAGATCGAGCTGCGCGCGCTTGAGGTCAGCCTCGAGCTGGATGAGCTGGTCGTTCGCGTCGAACGACATGTCGCGCACCTTCTTCTGCATCTCGGCGCTGATGCCCGCCTTCTGCGCGAGGTGAGGGGGAATGCCCGCGGGGCCCATCATCGGGCCACCGAAGCCACCCATCGGCGGCGGACCCGGCGGCTGCGGGGGCTGCGGAGGCGCGTTGGGCGGCGGCGGCGCGTTCGGCGGGCGCGGCTGCGCGAAGGCGAGCGACGAGAGACAGAGAGCAGCGACGGCGATGAGACGACTCATGGGACATCCTCCTGGGTGTACACGACGGGTGAAGCCGCCTTGCCCAACGAGCGCAGCGGCGAGGTCTTGTTCGGGGCCACCCAGCCGGGCAGCGCACCGAACACACGGAGCGTGACGTCTTCTTCGCGCCACTCACGCCGAACGCTCGAGTCGGCGAAGGCCTGCAGTTGCTGGAGCGCGGCCCATTGGCGCGCGGCTTCCTGTTCTTCGTCGGTCGACGGCGCGGGCGCCTCGACGACCTGCGGCGGCTGCTCCGCGCGGTACGGCTGCTCGGGGCGCTGCGGCTCGCCCTGCTTCCACCCGACCGTCCACGCGGTGGCGCCGAAGACGCTCGCGCCGAGCACCACGACGAGCAACGCCGCGCGCGTGCCGATGGCTCGCATCGAGCGACGGCCCCGGCGCGTCGGCGTGCGCCCGGCCAACCGCACCGCCGCGCGCTGCGCCTTCGCGAACCGACCGCAGGCCTCGCAGCTGGCGACGTGCGCCTCGAGGCCCTCGACGCGGGGGACGCTCTCGTCGTTCAGCCTCCCAACGTCGTCGCCCCCAGGGGCTTCGATCAGCGCCAACTGCACTTCGTCACAGAGACTCATGTGAGGACCTCCAGGTCACGCAGCGCCGCGACGGCGCGCTGCACGTGAATGCGAACGGTGCCGCGGTCGATGCCCATCGACGCCGCGACGTCATCGAGCGACCAGCCCTCGAGGTAGCGCAGCGAGAACGCCATCGCCTGGCGCACCGGCAGCGTCTCGAGCGCCGCGGCGAGCCGGCGCTGGTGCTCGCGCTGCTCGAAGCTCTCGTCGGGCCCCGGCGCGACCTCGTCTTCGCGCACGCCGAGCAGTGCACCGACCCGGTTCCAGAAGCGGCGCCGGCGCAGGTGCGAGAAGGCCCGGTTCACCACGATGCGGCGCAGCCACGCGCCGCGCGCCCCCTCATCGGACAGGCGGTCCCAGTGGTCGATCGCCTCCACCAGCGCACCCTGCACGACATCGCGGGCGTCTTCGGTGTCCCACACCAGCCGACGGGCGAGCGCCTCGAGCTGCGGGCGTGCTGCCACGAGCGCGTCATCACGCCTTTCAACCGCAGCGTTGAGGGGTGACACGCCCGCGGAATTCAGCATGAATTCATGGCCCCCGCGGTGTCAGCTGCCGTAGTCACCTCCATCAGGACGCACGAGCACCCGACCCGGCATACCGGCACCGAAAGAAAAGCACCGACCCCATGATGGACACCGCCGTCAGCCGCAAAGCCGAGCCCGCCAACATCCCCGGGTACGAGCTCACGCAGCTGGTCGGCAAGGGCGGCATGGGCGAGGTGCACCAGGCCACCCAGCTCTCGCTGCAGCGCACGGTGGCGGTGAAGCTGCTCAAGGCCGAGCTGGCGAGCGACCCGCAGTTCGTCGGCCGCTTCGAGAAGGAAGGCGCCGCGCTGGCGTCGCTGCGGCACCCGCAGATCGTCTCCATCGTCGACCGCGGCAAGAGCGGCGAGACCTATTACCTGGTGATGGAGTTCGTCGACGGGCCGTCGCTGCGCGAGAAGATGCGCGACCCCGACTTCGACACCCAGAAGGCGCTGGTGACGATGCTGCTGGTGGCGCGCGCGGTCGAATACGCGCACGGGCGCGGCATCATCCACCGCGACCTGAAGCCCGAGAACATCCTCTTCGACGAGCAGGCCGGCGGCATTCCGAAGGTGACCGACTTCGGGCTGGCGGGCTTCGACGAATCGTTCGGGCCACAGCAGCGCAACCTCACGCAGACCCACGTGTCGATGGGCACCGTCTCGTACATGGCGCCCGAGCAGGCGGTCGACGCGAAGAGCGCCGGGCCGCGCGCCGACATCTACTCGCTGGGCGTGATGCTCTACGAGACGCTGACGGGCGAGCTGCCGGTCGGCTCGTTCAACCTGCCGTCGGCGCGCAAGGCGGGGCTCGACAAGCGGCTCGACGCCATCGTGTCGCGGTGCCTCAAGCCCTCGCCCGACGACCGCTACCCGTCGGTGACCGCGCTCATCGCCGACCTCGAGAAGGTGGTGCAGGTCACCACCTCGACGCTCTCGCTCTCGAAGGAGACGCCAGCCCAGCGCCTGGTGCGCCGCGCGAAGGAAGTCGCCCAGCGCGTCGGCCGCACCACGGCGGCGGTCATCGTCGCCATCGCCATCGCCATCATCGTCACCGTCTTCGCGCGCAGCAGCGCCGAGGCGCGGCGCATGCCCTCGGGCGTCGAGCTGATGACGGAGTTCGGTTCGAAGTTCCCGCTCACCACGCCCGGCCGCATGGACCGCAAGACGCGCTCGGTGACGATGGGCGACGGGCCCGACACCATCGGGTTGATGGCGCTGGGTCGCAAGCCGGCCGTGACCTCGGCGTCGACGGGCGCGACCATCGACTTCGGCGACCCCGACGACGAGCGCACCGGCCGCGTGGTCATCGACGCCGAGGTGGTGGGCACCGGCGTCGACTTCTCCGCGCGGGTCGACACGGCCGACGAGAAGCCCTCGGTGCTCGAGCCCATCTGGGCGCTCTTCCGCGGGCCCAGGCCGGTCGCGCGCTCGGCGCTGATGCTCATCGGCGAGCACGGCCGCTACGTCGCGCTGGTGGTCGCGGGCAACGAGTCGCACGAGCCGACGCTCGAGTGGAACCTCGGCCCCGACAAGCGCGGCATCATGCAGGCGCCGCTGCCGGTGAAGCGCGAAGGGCAACGGCTCGCGCTCCGCATGGACCCGGAGACCGGCGAGCTGTTCGCCATCTCGGGCGACGGGCGTGACGCGCGCGTGCTGGGCGATGGGCTGTGGCTCGGGCCGTACTGGCGGCAGCTGCTCGGCGAATCGCCGCGCGTCGCCGTCGGTTGCCTCGAGGGGCGCTGCATCTTCCGCGAGATGTCGCTGCAGGGCCTCGACCTGCCCAACGGCCTCTCGCCGCCGCCCTTCCCGCGCGAAGACGTGCTCTCGCCCGACTCGCTCGACGACGACCAGGGCGACATCAAGACCTCGACGCCGCTGCCCAAGCTGAGCACGCCGAAGAAGAACGACCCGCCGAAGGTCGTGGCGCAGCAGCGGCCGCCGCCGAAGAACCCGCCGCCTCCGCCGAAGAAAGATCCGCCGAAGAAGGACCCCCCGAAGAAGAAGTGAGGCGGCGTGGGCGCCCTCCTCAGCCGGGAGCGGGGGTGCTACGCCGGACCGCATGAAGCGCTTCGCACTCGCCGTGTTCCTCGCCGCCGCGTCGACGGTGGTCGTCGTATCTGCGTGTGGCAACCCGACCTCCACGTGCTCGTCGAAGACCTGTTCGGGGTGCTGTGACTCGATGGGCGCCTGCCAGCTCGGCGGCAGCAACGTGGCGTGCGGCTCGGGCGGCGCGCTCTGCCAGCCGTGCACCAGCATCCAGGCGTGCACGCTCGGGCTGTGCGTCACGCAGAGCAGCAGCGGCGGCGGCACGGGCGGCGGGACCGGTGGCGGCACCAGCGGCGGCGGCACCGGCGGCGGCACGACGGGCGGCGGCACCACCGGTGGTGGCACGACGGGCGGAGGCACCGGCGGCGGCGCGGCGAGCTGCAACTCGACCAACTGCGCGGGCTGCTGTGACGGCTCGGGCGTGTGCCGCGCAGGGTCGAGCCCCTCGCTGTGCGGCCTGGGCGGTGCGACGTGCGCGACGTGCAGCCTCAATCAGACCTGCAACCTCGGCGTGTGCCAGGGCGGGACGGGCGGCGGCGGTGGCACAGGTGGTGGCGGTGGGACCGGCGGCGGCACCGGGAGCTGCAACCCGACCAACTGCCCGACGGGCTGCTGCACCTCGAGCGGCACCTGCATCACCAACACCACGCCCTCTCGCTGCGGTGCGGGCGGCAACGCGTGCACCGCGTGCCAGGCCGGCAACACCTGCGTGAGCGGCGCGTGCTCGCCCTGCGCGGGCTGCATCAACATCCAGACCGGGCAGTGCCAGACCGGCACCAGCTCGACGCTGTGTGGGCGCAACGGCGGCTTCTGCCAGGCGTGCGACGTGCAGAGCGGGCAGACCTGTCAGCAGGGCGTGTGCGCGGGTGGCTCGAGCTGCAACGCGCAGACGTGCCCGACGGGGTGCTGCAACGGCAGCGTGTGCGTGCTCTCGTCGCAGTTCACCGACCAGCAGTGCGGCCAGGGCGTCGCGGGCGCGGCCTGCAGCAACTGCTCGCAGCTCGGGCAGACGTGCCAGGGCGGCACCTGCCAGGGCGGCGGTCTCGATGGTGGCTTCGGCGACGCCGGTCTGCCGCTGCAGTGCACGGTGGCCAGCGACTGCGGCCCCGGGTCGTGCTGCGACACGGTCTTCCCCGGCCTCGGCCTCTGCTTCACCGCCGGCAGCGCCTGTCTCCTGAGCGGCGTGTGCAACCCGAGCACGCTCATGTGCCAGTGAGCGCGTAGACCCGCTCGGCCGGCAGCAGCCGCGCCGCGTGGTCCCACCGGCCTTCGCGGCGGAGCGCGTCGATGCGCCTCACCAGCGGCGTCACGTCTTCGATGGCGGTCGTCCAGTCGAGCGCGTAGCGGCGAATCAGCTCGCGGCCGATGCCCAGCTGGAGCGAGCGCACCTCGAGCTTGCCTCCGCGCAGCGAGCGCTCGGGGTCCCACTGCACGCGCACCGGGGCGTGCGAGTCGCTGACCGAGGTCGGCACTGCGCTGCGCACCAGCTCGTCGAACGCCTCGCGGCGCACCGAGACGGCGAGCACGCGTTCCTGCTGCGCCTTCGTCGCCCAGCCGCAGCGTTCCATCATCCACAAGAAGGACGGCTTCACCCACGTCATGCGGCCGTAGCTGAAGGGCGCCACGAAGCGCTGCGCGCCGAGCGCGGCGTCGGCGATGGCGTGACCGTAGGCCTGGTAGACGGTGACGGTGTGCGCGTCGAACCGCGCGCGAATCTCGTGCTTCATGAAGAGTCTGGACGACTCTATTCGTGGTTCCTGACGGAACTGGCCCCTCACCCCGACCCTCTCCCCGCTTGCAGGGAGAGGGAGATCATTCGCCGACCGACGCGTAGCGGTGCAGCACGCCCTCGTAGAGCTCGGCCTCGCGCTGCTCGCGGCTGTGCACGAAGGGGAACGAGTCCCTGAGCACCTGGAGCGCACCCGGCCCGAGGTAGTTGTCGTCGACGTCGAGCGCGCGGAGCTTCGGGAACTTCGCCGGCGACGCCGCGAGCAGGTCGGCGCCCTCGCCGGTCATGG
The DNA here is from genome assembly GCA_046351675.1 of Myxococcaceae bacterium. GTDB lineage: Bacteria > Myxococcota > Myxococcia > Myxococcales > Myxococcaceae > Archangium_A. Next base: position 65,702 of record JAXLYB010000001.1, on the reverse strand, counting down.
TGCCCATCGACAGGTCGAGCGACTCGAGGCGCGCCGCGATTGGATGCCGCAACAACAGCGCGCACGCCTCGTCGGTGAACTCGCAGTTGGCGACGCCGAGCTCGACCACCGAGGGCGGTAGCGCGTCGAGGAGCGGCGCGAGCTCGTCGGCCTTCGTCTCCACGCCGTAGCTGCGGCTGCCGAACCACAACGAGAGCCGGCGCAACCGCGGCCACTTCACGCGGGAGAGCGAGGCGAGGCGCGCGGCGTCGAGCTGCACCACGTGGAGCTCGAGCTCTTCGAGCTGCGGGAAGTCGAGCGCGCCCAGCTCGAGGTAGCCCACGTGCACTCGCATGCTGCGCAGCGAGGGAAAGACGCGCGCCAGCGGTCCCAGGTCGGGCAGCGAGGTCCACGACAGCATCTCCTCGGTCTCGTTGGTGGTGAGCGCGAGCGAGCGCACGGTCGGGCGCGGGCCACCTTCGCGCCACGTCGAGAAGACGCGGTCCATCACGCCGGTCTCGTGCGCCGACGCGCAGCGCACCTCGAGCTCTCGCAAGAAGCGGCCGTTGAGGCCCGCCCACAGCACCTCGACCAGCCGCGCCACGTCGACCTGGTGCCGCTCGTCGTCGCGCGTGGCTTCCACCACCATCTTCGCGGGGAAGCCGAGGTGCCAGTCGCTGACGATGACGCCGGGTGCGCGACCGAAGGCGCCGAGCAGGGCCAGCTCTTCCCGTGGTGCGCGGCGGCCGGCGGCGTGCTCGCTCACCAGGTGTCCACGCGGCTCTCCGCGGGCCGAGAGCCAATCGCCGTACACCAGGAAGGCGGCGTCGGACTCGGGCGCGGCGTCGATGGCGGCCTCGAGCGCTGGCTCCCGCGCCTCGGGGCGTGGCGCGGCGAGCTCTTGCCGGAGGCGCCAGCGGTCGAGCGCCTGCTGCAGCTCCCGCTGGGCGTCGACCGCCTCGATGAAGCCCTGGTCGGCCAGCGGCGTGTAGTGCGGTACGGCGGCGAGCGCGTCGCGCGCCTCGGCTTCCCAGCTCGTCCACGTGGCGCGCTCGGCCAGCCAGACCCCGAGGCGCTCGCGCGGAGCCAGCGGGTCGAAGCGTGCGTGCAGCCCGGCCAGCAGCGCGTCGGTCGCGGCCGCCTGCTCAGCGAGGAGCGCGGCGCGAAAGGTCTCTTCGCGCTTCGAGAGGGCTTCGAGCGCCGCGAAGTCGGGCGTGGTGCCGAGCGCGGCGACCTCTTGCCGCCAGAAGAACTCGCGCCGCTGGTTGAAGCCGCGCCGCGCCACCGCGTCGCGCACGTCTTGCTCGAGCGCGGAGACGTCGATGCCGTCGGACCCGGCGAGTTCGGCGCGCTCGAGGGTGAGCTTCGTCACGCGGCCGAAGAGGCTCAGCTCGACTTCGATCTCGTCTCCGTCGATGGCGCGGCAGAGGCCCTGCTGGCCCTCGAAGGGTCCGCTGATGACTGTGACCGCGTCACCTGGCTTCAGAGGCACGGGCGCGAGTGTAGCCGCCTCTGACTCCCTCTCCTCCCGAGGAGGAGTAGACAAAGTCGAAGCGCCCAACTGCGGGTTTCTCCTCACCCCGACCCTCTCCTCTGAAGAGGAGAGGGAGAGAGGTCAGGCCCAGGTCCAGGCGTCGGTGAGCTGCTTCGCGCGCGCGTGCAACTCAGGCGCGCCGCCGACCGCGAGACTGAAGCCCGTGCCCTCGACCGCGAGCGCCGCCGAGTGAAGCGGGCGCTCGAGCGAGACCGAGAGCCACTCGCCCGCACGCAGACCAGGCGGCCGCATCTGCAGCGTCGCCCAGACCTTGTCGACCGCCGGCACGTCGAGGCGCGTGAGTTCCCACTCGGTCATCGTCGCCGGTCGCGCCGGCCAGCCCGAGAACGGCGGCGCCTCGACGCGCGTGCCGGTGAGGAGCGCCAGCAGCTCAGCGAGGTGCGCGAGCAGCGACTGGATGCGCGGCGGATCCCGGTAGCCCGCGGGTGCCTGGCCGGTGCGCAACACCACGCGGCGGCTCCCTGAGACGAGGCGCTGCTTCGCGAGGTCGAAGTACCAGGGCTGCGCCTCGAGCTTCACCAGCGACAGGTCCGGGTAGACCTGCACGATGCGCGTGTCGAACGTGCGGTCGTACGGGTCGAGGCCGTTGCGGTCTCCCCACTGGCGCACCGTGACCTCGCCCGTCTGCGGGTTGCACCGAATCGAGGTGCGGTCGGCGACCCAGCCCTGCTCGTCCTTGTCGAAGTAGCCCTCGTCGTACTCGGCGTTGAGGTCGGGGAACGGAGCGCTCATGCGACCGGCACGTTAGCGCCGCGCGTCGAGGACGTTGCGCTCGTCTTCGCCGGTCAGCCGCAGCTTGCCGCTGGCGCCGAGCGCGAGCTTCGCCACGAAGGTGCACCCCGCACTGGTGAAGCCGAGCTGCGTGGCCGCGCCGTCGAGCGCCGCGGCGACCGAGGCCTCGCGCCCGGGCTCGCACACCGCGCGCACCGAGAGCGCTCCGCCGCGCGCGCGCGCTTCGTAGAACCACAGCCCGTCGATGGCGCCCACCACGTCGTCGAACGCGCGGGTGGTGACCACGCGTCCGTTCGCGGCGTGCATCACGTCGGCCACGCGGCCGTCGAGCTCGAGCGTCGACACTTCCCACAGCACGCACTCGCCCTCGTCGACCCAGCCGATGCGCCCGAGGTCGCCCGGCGCGTAGCGCAGCAACGGCACGGTGCGGCTGCGCGGCGTGCTGAACACCAGCTCGTCGTGGCCGGCGTGCTCGCTGGGCAACGGCTCGGCGAAGGCCTGGTAGTCGACGAGGTGGAGGTGACCGTCAGGGCACCCGATGGCCAGGTCGGTGCCGCCGAACTCCGAGGCGCCGTAGAACTCGACCTGCGGCACGCCGGGGAACGCGGCCGCGAGCGCACGCCGCTGGCAGCGCGACGGGTACTGGTAGGTGAACGCCAGCAGCTTCGGGGTGTGCAGCGAGAGGCCGAGCTGGCGCGCGCGCAGGTGCAGCCAGTGCAGCCACACGGGGTTCACGAAGGCGATGTCAGGCGCGAAGTCGTTGAACGCGGTCGCCACGCGCTTGATGGCCGCGTCGCTCGCCTCGAAGAGCCCCGCGCCGAAGGTGAGCAACAGCAGGCGCTCGTCGAGCCGCGCGACGTCGCCCGGGCAGCTGGTGCCGAGGCACACCGGCGAGGTGAGGTTGGCGAGCGTCGCGTGCTCGCCCAGGCCGTGCATCGTCCACACCTGCGGCGGGAGCTGCAGCGTGACGTCGGCGTACACCTTGAGCGGCTCGTCGGTGGACCCGCTGGTGGTGATGGGCCGAATCGTGCCCTTCGCGAGCTCGCCGGGCAGGTCGACGTCACGGCGCACCAGCTGCTCGGGGCGCGCGTCGAGCAGGTCGTCGCGGCGCAGCACCTTCAGCTGCTCGAGCGTCGTGCCGCGCGCGACGCGCTCGTAGAAGGGCACGGTCTCGAGCACGCGCGCGACCTCCGCGGCCAATGACGACTCGTCGAACGGCGTCATCGGGCGTCTCTCAGCATGGTGAGCACGCGCCGGCCCTTCTCGAACCACTCGGCGTAGGGGCCGGTGTCCCAGCTGGCGAAGCCGAGTTGGTCGAGCGCGGGGCCGACCTGGAAGACGGGTTCCGGTCCACCCGCGCCCACGCGCTGCAGCGCCAGCTTCACGCCGTCGCGGCGCAGCGGCCGCGTTCCCCGGGCGCCGCGCGTCAACAGCTGGAGCGGCGGCTCGAAGCCCGCGCACCACACCAGCTCGTCGACGAAGTGATCATCGCCCGCATCATCGCGCAGACGCCAACGCCCACCGCCGAGGTACGTCCGCTCGACGCGACGGGGCACCGCCGTCACGCGCGGGTCTTTCTTCAGCGCGCGGAAGAGCGGCCCGTAGCGCGCGTCGAACATCTTCTTCACCCCGGGTGGTGACTTCGGGGTGCGCGTGCCCTGGAGCCACGTCACGAACTGGCCGTCACGCAGCGGCGCGACCTTGCCCGGCGCGAGCCCCACGCACGCTTCGAGGAACGACAGCGCGCTGGGACCTGCGCCCACCACGCCGATGACGCGCCCCTTCATCTCGCCGAGCACAAAGCGCCGCAGCGCCGTGGAGAAGGCGAGCGCGCCGCGCGGCAGCCCACGCGCCGGGCCCCACCCCAGGCAGAGGACTGCGGCCCGCGCGCGCACGTCGCGAAGTGCGCCGAGGAGCTCGACTCCTGCTTCCGGGCCAGTGAGGCGCCTGAGCTTGAGCACCTCGGTGTCGACGCGCGGCACCTTCGCGCGCTTCAGCAGCGCCTCGGCCGCGAGCGGGAGCGTCGACGCCACGGGAAAGCGCGACCGATCGGCCGGGCGAATCGCCGCCTCGAGCCGCGGGTGCTGATCAGCCCCGGTCCAGGTGTTCAGGCGAAACCAGCGGCCGGCCAAAAACGAGGGAGATTGCCCCTTTGGCGCGACGACCACCGCCTTCAGCCCCAGCGCCTTCGCTTCGCAGGCCAGCGCCGCGCCCAGCACGCCCGCCCCCACGATGGCCACGTCGTACATGCCTGTCTCTCGCAATGGGCGAATTCGTCAGCTGGCTGTTGCACACCTGCCCGGGGTCCAGTGTGATTCCTGCGCAGCTCTTCCACCACAAGGAATCACATGACCAGCATTCGCAGGCAGCCGGGCAACACCGGCATCACGGGCGGCATCAAGGGCATCAACAACAAGGTTCCCCAGTCTTCGAAGAAGACCGAGGAGAAGCAGGTGAAGAAGCACGAGTCTGGCGGCTGGAAGCCGGCGAACAACAACAAGCCGCACACGCCCGCCAAGCCGCCTCCGGCGCGCTGAAGCCGCACGAACACCGTTGGACCGAAACGCCTCCCTCGTGGAGGCGTTGTCGTTTCGGGAGTGCTGATCAGTAGGTCAGCTTCAGCCCGCCGATGAACGTGCGCGGCGCGTTGGGCCGGGCGCCGAAAGGCCGCCGCCCGACGATGGCGTGCTGATCAGTCACGTTGCGCACGTCGAAGGTGACGGTCGCCCACGAGGTGAGCGTGAAGCCCGCGTGGAGATCGAGCGTGGCCTGCACGTCGGTGGTCCAGCCCGGGTCGGGGTTCTGCCCCGCGCGCTCTCGCATCGCGTCGATGAAGGTGAACTGCGCGTGGGCCTGCACGCGCCACACGTCGACCCCCGCCGACGCGTTGAAGGTGTGGTGGGGCACGTACGGCAGCTCGTCGCCTTCCTTCGCGTTGCCGAGCACCGGGTCGTCCGACTTGAAGCTGCTCAAGAGCCGCGAGCCGGTGAAGGTGTACGCCGCGCTCAAGGGGAAGGTGGCGGCCCCGAGCTTGAGCCGCTTCTCGCCGTAGACCTCGAGCCCGTAGATGTTCGCGCGCCCCGCGGAGAACTGGCGATCGAGGTTCTCGCCGTCGCAGCCGCTCGAGAAGGTGCAGAGGTCGGTGAGGTTGCCGTAGTCGTTGAAGAAGCCGATGGCCTCCAGCCGCTCACCCGCGCGGGCCCAGCGCGCGCCCGCCTCGACGTTCATCGACAGCTCGGGCAGCGCGTCCTTCACGCCGGGGTTGGGCGGAGAGAAGCCGCGGTAGATGCCCGCGAACAAGCCGAGCTGATCGATGAGCTGCCAGTGCACGCCCAGGCCCGGCAGCACGACGTTGGTGTTGGCGCTGGTGTCGGTGCCCTTCAGGTCGTTCACCGAGCGCGAGAAGATGAGCTCCGCGCGCACGCCGGGCGTGAAGGTGAAGCGGCCCCACGCGATGGCGTCGCTGGCGCTGAGCGCGATGGCGTGGGTGGAGTCGAGGCCGCTGACCAGCACCGTGGTGGGCTGCCCGTCGGACACGAGGTCGGCGCCGCGCACCAGGAAGCCGTCTTCGGTGTGGAGCCGGTGGATCGAGTCGTAGTGCCAGCGCGCGCGCGCCTCGAGGGCGTGGTGCAGCGGGCCGGTGGTGAACGCGGTGCGGAAGACCGATTCCACGCCCTGCGAGACGAAGTCGCGGCGGTTGGGGCCGATGTAGAGCGTGTCGAGGCCGCCCGCGCTGTCGACTTCTCCGCGCAGCACGCCGAGGTAGAGCTGGTTGACCGGCGTGTTGGGCGCGGCGAGCACGTCGGAGATCTGCGCGCCGCCGAGGTGGTTCACCTTGCGCCACGTGCGGTGGAAGTCGTTGCGGTACGCGGTGGTGGTGAGCGTGAAGCCGTCACCGAAGAGCCGGTGCGTGAGCGCGACCTCGGTGCGCTGCCAGCTCATGTGGTCGAAGCGGCTCGTCACGTAGCGGCGCAGCGGCGCGGCGCGAAAGTCGGCGTCAGACAGGCCGAGGTACGTCTCGTTCGATTCCTCGGTCGAGATGCCCAGCCGCAGCGTGAACTGGTTCGACAGGCCGCCGAGCGTGACGCGGTGTTTGGCCTTCGCCATCCACTCGTTGCGCTGGAAGCCGGTGTTGCCGCCCACGAGGTCGAGCACCTTGAAGCCGTCGCTGCGGAGGTGGACGCCCTCGAGCACGAACTGCGTGTCGTCGTTGCCGACCGAGAACCAGCCGTGGCCCTTGCCGTAGGCGTACGAGCCGGCGGCGAGATCGAGCCCCGCGGCGATGCCGGGCGCCGCGTCGCGGGTGATGAAGTCGACCGCGCCGCCGATGGTCTGCGGGCCGTACACGATGGCCGACGGGCCCTTCACCACGCGCACCGCTTCCATGCGGGTGATGAGCGGGAAGTAGTAGGCGGCGGGCGCGGAGTACGGCGCGGGGCCGAAGAGCACGCCGTCTTCGAGCAGCGTCACCTTCTTGCTGCGGTCGGGGTTGGCGCCGCGCAGGCCGATGTTGGGGCGCAGGCCGAAGCCGTCTTCGCCGCGCACCTGCACGCCGGGCACCGACTGCAGCACCGCCATCGGGTCGTCGAGCTCGTAGCGCTTGAGGCGCGCGCCGCCGATGGTGTGCGTCGAGCCCGCGGTGCGCAGCTCGGGCGTGCCCACCACGACCGTCTCACGCGCCACGCCGGCGTCGGCCTCGGGCGCGAGGCCCGCGTCGGTTGCGGCCTCGAGTGGCTCGACCTCGCCGCCATCGACGCCGCCAAACGCGACGTCGGGAGCCTGGGCCAGCGCGAGCGCGACGACGACCGCGAGCATGGGTCAGTGCTCGATGGGGCCCGCGATGACGTACTTGCCGTCGGTGGTGACCTTCAGCCACCGCGCGGTCTCCTCGGTGCCGCCGCTCGCGAGGTCGAACGTCACCAGGCCGTTGGTGCCGAACGTCGCGTCGCGCGTGCCGTCGAGGTTGAAGCGCGCCACGGCCATCTTCGACTCGTTGCCCTCGCGCACGAAGCCCGCGGCGACCACCTTGTTGCCGTCGAACGCGACCGAGAGGAAGCGGTCGTGCCCGGTGGTGGACAGCGGCACGGCCTGCACGAATTCCGGCGCGCCGCCCGCCGAGAGCGGGATGAGCGCGAGCACCGCGTCGTCGTTCTCGGCGTCGGTGTTCGCCGGGCCGGTGCGGTAGCCGACGGCCGCGAGGGTGAGCGCGCCGGGCGAGAGCGCCGCCGCGACGAAGGCCTCGTCCTTGCGGGAGAAGGCGAAGGTGCGGTTGCCGCCGCTGCCGAACGACGTGTCGGGCGAGCCATCGCTCTTGACCATCGCGACCAGCGCGTCGACGTCGGACGTGAGCGTGGTGGCGCTGCCGACGATGAGCACGCGGTCGTCGGGGAGCAGCACGGCGTGGCGCGCGCGGTCATCGCCGCCGATGAGGTCGAGCGTGAAGACGCCGCTGCCGTTCCACGTGCCGTCGCTCTTGCCGGTGTCGTCGAAGCGCAGGCTGACCACGTCGACGGTGCCGCTGGCGCCCATGCGCCCGTAGCCCGCCGTGACGTAGCGGCCGCTCGACTGGCGCACCACGCCGTAGGCCTCGGCGTAACCCCACGGCGTGCCCTGCGTGGTGGCCCACGGGTCGTACTTCACGATGCCGTCGGTGCCGAACGTCGGGTCGGGCGCGCCGTCGGGCAGCAGGCGCAGGAGCACGACGTGGTTGGCGGTCTGCACGCCGCCGTCGGCCTGCACCGCGCCGCTCGGCACGGGCGAGTAGCCCGCGGTGACGATCTTCCCGTCGGCCTGCACGAAGCCATGCCGCGCCGCTTCGTTGCTGCCGCCGAGGTCGAGCTTGTGCAGCCCGTCGACGGCGAAGCTGGTGTCGAGCTCGCCGGCGAGCGTGAGGCGCGCGACGAAGCGGTCGACGTCGCTGCGGCCAGTCGCCTTGGTGGAACCGAAGAGCAGCACGCGGCCCTGCGCGTCGAAGTCGAAGCCGTACACGGTGTCGCGCGCCGAGCCGGTCGCGGTCGCGAAGTCGAACACGCGCACGCCGCCGGTGCCGAACGTCGAGTCCTTCTGGCCGTCGGACGTGAGGCGCAGCACGGCGATGTCGAGGTCGCGCGGCACGCCCGAGTCGACGGCGATGCCCGCATCGTCACCGGCGTCCTGGCCGGCGTCGGTCGCCTGACTGGCGGGGCCGCACGCCACGAGAGAGAAGAGTGGAAGAAGGAATGCTGCGCGCATCGGGCACCTCGGATACGGTGGGACCATGAAGTTGATAATGAAAGTCAAAATCACGATGACCCGACTCGGTCAAGCGAAACGTTTGCGGGCTGCGGGGCTGCTGACCGCCCTGCTCGCCCTCACCGGCTGCCCGATGACGTCGAAGAATGACGCGGGGTTGACGATTCTCCCCGACGGCGGAACGCCGGCTTCGCGGTCGGACTTCCTGCTCGCGGCCGGCCAGTGCGCGCTGCAGAACGTGAAGTCGTTCCGCGACGACGCGCGGCTCTTCGCCGCCGATGCGGGCGCGTGGGGCCAGGCGATGACCAGCTGGCAGCGCGTCGAGGTGATGCAGTTCGGTCCCACGGCGAGCTCCACGACGCCGGGCGGGCAGGACTTCCGCGATCAGATCTACAGCTGGCCCCTGGTGAGCCGCTGCTCGGTCGACGAGACGCTCACCACCGGCGGCTACACCGGCGGCGTGTCGTCGTTGCTCATCAACCGGCGCGGGCTCGCGGCCGCGGAGTACCTCCTCTTCTCGAACCCCGACGAGGTGACCTGCGGCGACGTCGCGGGCTGGGCCGCGCTGGCGGCGACCGAGCGCGCGGCGAGAAAGCGCGCGTACGCGAGCGCGGTGGCGAACGACGTGCGCGCGCGCGCCGAAGACCTCGTGACCGCGTGGGAGCCCTTCGTCGAGACGCTGCACAGCGCCGGCCCCGGCAACGCGACGTACCCCACGGTGCAGGGCGCGCTGAACCGCGTGAGCGACGCCATCTTCTACCTCGACACCACCATCAAGGACCTGAAGCTCGCGCCGCCCATCGGCCTGCGCGGCTGCACCACGCCGCCCTGCCTCGACGCCGTGGAGTCGACCTGGGCGCACCACAACACCGCCAACCTGCGCGCCAACCTCGTCGGGCTGCGGCAGCTGCTCGAAGGGTGCGAGCCCAACTACCAGGGCGTGGGCTTCGACGACCTGCTCGACGCGCAGGCGGCGTTCTCGTTGCGCGAGCGGCTGCACGCCGCGCTCGACACGGCGTTCGCGGCGCTCGACGCGATCCCCGACGCCGACCTGTACGACGCGCTCACCGCGCACCCGGCCGAGGCGCGCGCCTTCTACGACGCGCTCAAGGCCGTCACCGACCTGCTCAAGAGCGAGTTCGTCACGGTGCTCGACGTCGAGCTGCCCATGGGCCTGGAGGGCGACAATGACTGAGTCGCGCCTGCAGCGAATTCGTGCGTGGCTCGCGGCGCCGGAAGACGCGGCGGCGTTGGCGGTGTTCCGCGTGGTGCTCGGCCTGCTGGTCTCGGTCTCGGCCGTGCGGTTCCTCGCGTACGGCTGGGTCGAGCAGCTCTTCGACACCCGCGTGCAGCTCCACTACTGGGGCTTCGAGTGGGTGCCGTACCCGGGGCTCGAGGGCGTGCGGCTGCTCTTCATGGCGCTGGTGGTGCTCGGGCTGCTGGTGGCGCTCGGGCTCTTCTACCGGGTGGCCATCGTCGCGCTCTTCGTCGCCTTCACGTGGCTGCAGCTCATCGACGTGAGCACGTACCTGAACCACTACTACCTGGTGAGCCTGCTGCTGTTGCTGTGCTCGTTCTTGCCGCTGAACGCGCTGTGGTCGGTCGACGCGCGCCTCTTCCCCTCAGTGCGCAGCGCGACGTTGCCGCGGTGGTGCACGGCGCTGCTGCGCTTCCAGGTCGGGGTGGTCTACTTCTTCGCGGGGCTGGCGAAGTTGAACGGCGACTGGCTGGTGCACGCCGCGCCGCTGCACCTCTGGCTGCCCGCGCGCACCTCGCTGCCGCTGGTGGGCGCGTGGCTCGACCGCCCGGAGCTGGCGCTCTTCATGTCGTGGGCGGGCTTCCTCTTCGACCTGACGGTGCCGTTCTTCCTGCTCGCGCGGCGCACGCGGCCGTTCGCCTACGCGGTGGTCATCGTGTTCCACACCGCGACGCGGCTGTTGTTCCCCATCGGCATGTTCCCCTTCATCATGACCTTGAGCGCGCTGGTCTTCTTCTCGCCCTCGTGGCCGCGGAAGTGGCTGCGCCTCGCCGCGCCGGTGCTGACTCCGACCGGTGGACCGCGCCTCGTGCCGCGCCCGCTCGTCGCGGTGCTCGCGCTGTGGGCGGTGGTGCAGCTCGCGCTGCCGTTGCGCGCGCACCTCTACGGCGGCGACGTCTCGTGGCACGAGCAGGGCATGCGCTTCTCGTGGCGGGTGATGACGCGCGAGAAGAACGGCAGCGTGACGTACGTGGTGACCAACCCGCGCACCGGCCGCGAGTGGCACGTGGTGCCGCACGACTACCTGACGCGCGTGCAGGAACGGGAGCTCGCGGTGCAGCCCGACCTCATCTGGCAGCTCGGCCAGCGCATCGGCGCGGAGTGGAACCGCAACGGACTGGGCCCCGTCGAGGTGCGCGCCGACACGCTGGTCTCCCTCAACGGGCGCCGCGCGGTGCCGCTGGTCGACCCGACGGTGGACCTGATGACGCTCGACGACGGGCTCGCGGCGAAAGCGTGGGTCCGCCCGCCGATGGAAGGGCCGCCGCTCTCGGCGCTGCACCAGGCGCTGTCGAGGGCCGATGTCCGCTGAGCAGGCGTCGGTTCGGCCGCCGAAGCCGGTGTCGCTCGCGCTCTCGTCGGTGGTCGGGCTGTCGCCGGTGCTGCTGGCGACGGTGCTTCAGTTCATGCGACCCGACCTCGTGGGGCCGATGATGCAGCACCAGTTCGGCAGCGTGGCGTTCGGGCTGCTGGTGCTGCTCTCGCTGGTGGGCGCCGGGTTGCTGACGGCCATCAACCTCGCGCGCTCGAAGGCGCTGCGGTGGACGGTGCGCGTGCTCGCGCTGCTCTTGTGCTGGCTGCCCGCGACGTTCCTCGCGCTGTTCGCGCCGATCGTCTTCGCGTTCATGTACGGCGCGGCGGCCTGACGCTCACTTCGTCTCGGGCGCGAAGGTCAGCACCAGCTGCCGCGCGCGCTTGAAGGCATCGGCAGCGGCGCGCAGGTCGTCGTACTTCGACTTGGGCTCGACCCCGATGCTGCGATCGAGCCTTCGGGTGACGCGCGCCCCGGTCGGCGTGCGCTCGACCTTCACGCTCGCGCGCAGCGAGCCGGCGTTGACGTTCACCGGCGGCGGCATCAGCACCAGGCGCGTGTTCGGCGGCGCGGTCAGCTCGAGCACCTCGACGAGCGAGAAGTCGTCCCACGTGAAGTGCACGTCGGCGGTGCGGCGCTCGGGGTCGAAGAGGTCGCTGAACGCGGCGTTGAGGAAGCCGAGGTGCACCGCCCACCCGTCACCGCTCTTCCACGCCTGCGCCGGGAAGCGCGCGTCGCTCTTCCACTGGCAGCGCGCCTTGCGGTGCTCGCACTCGCCCCACGTGCTGGTCTTCACCTCGGCCAGCCCGCTCGAGCGCGCCCACTCGTCGACCTCGCGCTGGCGCAGCTTGTCGTTGCGGTGCTTGAAGTCTTCCGACCAGCGCTCGGCGTCGAGGCCCAGCGACTCGGTGGAGATGGTGTCGTCGATCGACCCGTCGGCCTGGATGGTGGCCGCGTGGGTGAAGCGCTTTTCCGACGCGGGCGCGGCCGGGCCGTTGGCGGTGTCCCAGCGGCCCTCGGTCAGCGAGCTCGAGAGCACGGGCTGCGTCTTGAAGACGTAGATGGGCTGGCCGCGGTGCCGCGCGGTCAGCTGCCCCGGCGTGCAGAAGTCGCAGTCGGGGTCGATGGTCATCGGCAGGTCGAGCCCCTTCTGGCGCGGCAGGTAGACGAAGAGGTGGTCGAACTGCTCGAAGCGCGGAAAGCCCGGCGAGAGCTGCTGCGCGAGCGCGTCGGTGCCGTAGGCGAGCCAGGCTTCGACGCCCGCGCGCTCGAGCATCGAGCGGAGCATCACGGCGCGCTCGGTGATGCTCGCCGCGCCACTGGTGAGCGCCGACTGCAGGTTCTCGGCGCGCCCCCACGCGATGTTCCAGTCGACGGTGCGGTCGACGATGGCGTTGAAGCCGCGCGACACGAGGCACGGCACGTCGTTGCACCCCGCCGGGTCGATCGACAGCGAGAAGCCCTTGAAGAGCTCGGGCTCGAAGTAGAAGCGGCGGCCGTTGCGCTCGACGACGTCTTTCCAGTCGCGCAGCCAGTCGTACGACACGCCGCGGTCGCGCCACGCGAGCACGCGCCACGCCCAGCGCGGCTCGACGAAGCTGAAGTGCGGCGCGAAGTCTTCCGGTTCGCGGCGCGGGAGGTCGGTGAGCGAGAAGCGCAAGTGGTGCTCGCCGTTGCTCCATTCCTGCTGCTGAATGGGCGCCGCGCCGTTCCACTCGATGGTCTCGACGACGAGGGGCTTGGCCGCCGCGAGCTCGAACTCGTAGAGCTTCACCGGGTACGAGCCGAGCGTTTCCTGCTCGTCGGCGCGGTACAGGCCGTCGGACTCGATGACCCACCAGTACTCGAGGATGCTGCCGACCTTCACCTCGGGGAAGCGGAAGTAGTGCGCGTTGAGCGTGCGCTCGCCCTTGCCGCTGACGTCGCTCAAGAAGCTCTTCGCGTCGAACTCCTTGCGCGTGCCATCGGGTTGCACGAGCCGCGCGCGGAAACCGGCGAGCGTGTCTTGCGCGCGGTACGGCACCTTCACCTCGGCCAGCCAGAAGCCGTTCTCGCCGCGCACCGCGATGACCTCGTGGCGCTCGACGCGCGACGTGCTCGCCGAGCCGTTGACCTCGAGCGTGGTCTTGTCGCCGCGGTAGAGAATGACCGCCGCGTCGTCGGGGTAGCGCTCCGGCTCGTAGGCGAGCTGCGCGTCGGTGACCCAGGCGCGTTCGACGGTGGTGGCGCACCCGCACGCGAGCAGCGCGAGCAACACGATGGGGGTCTTCATCGCGCGCCCTCCGGAACCTTGATGACGATGGGCGTGGCCTCGGCCTTCAGCGCGTCGCGCACGAAGACGTTGAAGCCCGCGAGGGTCGAGACCGCGAGCTTGCGCTGGCGGCGCTCGAAGGTGCGCACCACCTTGAGCGTGCTGCCCTCGAGCTTCGACGACAGCGTGAAGACGCCGGCCGGCCCCTCGACGCGCGTTTCCCGCGTCGATTCCAACTTCGCTCCGGGCGGCAGCTCGAGCCACACCTCGGCGACCCGCTTCTCGGCGAACCGCTCGATGACCGCCGACGTGCGCCTGGTGTTCCACGTCTGGAGCCAGTTCGCGAAGAGGTCCATCGGCCTCACGTAGAGGGTGCCCAGGCCGGTGTCGGTCGCCACGCGGCGCGCGCCGAGCGTGCCTCCGACCTCGACGCGCGGGGCGAAGTCTCCCTCGGGCTTGCTGGTGACCTCGCGCACCAGCGGCGCGCGCACCCACAGTTGGTCTTCGACCCAGCGCCGCGTCTCGCCGGTGCGCTCGAGCCACCGCGACTTCCACGGCAGCGCGCGGGCGCCGGTCGCGGTGAGCTGAAAGGTGCCCTCGGCGTCGCCACCCGGCAGCAGCTTGAGCACGAAGCGCTGCGCCTCGGTGTTGTCGTCGGGCCCGCTCTCGGGCGTCATCAGCACGCCGTGGCCCTCGGCCGAGAACGGGAGCACGGGCGCGCCCTGGTCGTTGGGTGGCAGCTCACCGAACGGCACGGTGCGCCACGTGGGGTCGGCGTACACGAGGCCCTCGGGCAGCTGCACCGCGATGATCTCGTGGTTGAAGTTCACGGCCAGCGAGGGCAGCGCGAAGTCGCGCGGCGTGCCGTCGTGCGAATAGATGCCCGCGGGGTACGACGCGATGCCGGCGATGGTCAGCAGCGAGTGCAGGTAGTTCGCCTTGTCCTTGCAGTCGCCATAGCGCGCGGCGTGCACGTCACTGGCGGGGTGCGGGTACCAGCCGCCCAGGCCGATCTCGATCGCGCAGTACTGAATCTCGCGGCACACGTACTCGTAGAGCGCGCGGGCCTTCGCGCGCGGCGTGTCTTCGACGCCGGTCAGCACGCGCTTCACGGTGGCCTCGAGCTCGGGCGTCGCCTTCGCGCGGCCCTCGTCGACCGCGGCGGTCTGGCGGCTCAGCTCCTCGGGCGTCAGCGGCGGGTGCTTTTCCTGCGGGTCGAACCAGGTCTCGAGGCGGGCGATGACCACCGGCAGGCGCGCCGCGACCGGAGGGCCGCTTGGCTCGCGCTCGACGCCCTTCAGGTCGGAGCGCTCGAAGACGATGAGGTGCTGGTCGCCCTCGTCGCGCTCGGTCGGCGAGAAGCCCACGCTGTCGTAGGCGAGCAACTTCCACCTGACCTGCCACGACTTCGGCGCGCGCAGCACGAGGCGCGACGACTTCGTCGGCTCGACGCCACCGAAGTAGTTGGTGACCACGAAGTGCTGCATGTCGGTGCGGCGCGTGACGACTTCCCACTCGAGCACGCCGTTCACGGGCACCGGCGGCACGGGCACGGTGCGCACGCGCGAGTCGGCGAAGAGCATGCTGCTGGTGAAGAGCGGCGTGTCGCGCGCGGGCTCGAGGTCGACCGGCTTTTCCTTGCCGTCGGCATCGACGACGCGCGCCTTGATGGACTCGATGGTCTCGAAGGTGCGGTCGTAGGTGACGCGAATCGGCGGCACCTCGGCGGGACGCAGCACGCGCAGGCGCTCGCGCGTCACGCGGCGCAGCTCGGGGCCGGTCTTGCCGAGCGTCCACGTCGCGTCTTGCTCTTCTTCGAGCATCACCCACTTCGCGCCGGGGAAGTCCTTCGCGACGGGCAGGCTGGCGAGGTTCAGCGCGGGAAACGACGACGCACAGCCGGTGAGCGCCGCGACCAGGGCGGCGAACAAGGACCTGCAGCTCATCTGGGGACCCCTCCGGCGACCGAGTCTAGCCGACGAGGCGTTGCGCCTCGGCGAGATCTCGCTCCGAGAAGAAGCACAGCGTGACGTGCGTGAGCGACGGGTGGGCCTCGAGCGCCGCCCGCACTTCGCGCAGCGCGATGCGCGTCGCCCGCTCGAAGGGAAAGCCGTAGACGCCAGTCGAGATCGCGGGGAAGGCGATGGTGTGAAAGCCGCCCTCGACGGCGAGCTCGCACGCGCGGCGGTAGCAGCTGGCGAGCTGCTGGTCTTCGCCTGAGTTGCCTCCGCGCCAGACCGGCCCGACGGCGTGCGCGACGGCGCGGGCCTTCAACTTGAAGCCGGGCGTCAACTTCACCTCGCCGGTCCGCGCGCCGTTCAACTTGCGACACGCGTCGAGGAGCTCGCGGCCCGCCGCGCGGTGAATCGCGCCATCGACTCCGCCGCCGCCGAGCAGCGAGCTGTTGGCGGCGTTGACGATGACGTCGACGTCGAGCGTGGTGAGGTCGGCGCGGATCAGCGAGAGGCGGTCGTTCATGACGCCGCTCATCCTAGAGTGCGCGCATGCGCATCGACGAACTCCAGGCCCTCGTCCGCCGCAGCCACGACCAGCACTTCACGCACACGGAGCTGAAGGAACGCCTGCGCGATCTCTCGAGCCAGGTCTCGCAGCTGGTGCACCACCGCGACGCCGCGCACCTCGCGCAGGAGACGGGGGACGCGGGCTGGGCGCTGCTGCAGCTGTGCAACGAGCTGAAGCTGGACTTCAGCGAGGTCGTGCAGCGGAGCATCAAGCGGCTCGACGCCGAGGCGAAAGGCAAGAAGGTCGCGCTCATCGGCACCTCGGCCAACCCCATCACCAACGCGCACCTCACGATGGCGCTGGAGATCCTCGCGCTCACCGACGTGCACGAGGTGTGGTTCTACCTGGTGGGCGAGCACCCGTGGGGCAAGCGGCTGATGCCCGCCGAGCACCGGCTGGAGATGGTGCGCCGGGCCATCGCGCGCTACCCGAAGCTCCGCGCATGCGACTTCGAGATGGTGCACGGGCCGCGCATCTACGCGACGTCGCGCGAGACGGCGGAGATCCTCCGCGACCACTTCGTGCCCGCCTTCCCCGGCTACGAGTTCTCGTGGGTGATGGGCAGCGACGTCGCGCAGACCTTCGAGCAGTGGAAGGGCGCCGAGTGGATGGCGGCGAACCTGCGCATGTGGGTCATTCACCGCCTCGGCTACGACTGGGACCAGGCGAAGTCGCTGCTGCAGGGCTCGCGTCACGTCTACCTGCGCGAGAACGTCGTCACCTCGAACATCAGCTCGTCGCTGGTGCGGGAACGCGGGCGCGGGTACGACCACGAGAAGCTCATCGCGCTCGTGCCGGACGTGGTGTGGGACTACCTCGTCGAGCACCGGCTGCTCGACCCCGACGTCTTGAAGTGAGCCGGGCCTCGAAGCTCAGCGTGCGTCGACGCGCACCGCGCCGGTCTTGCGATCGAGCACCACGTCGAAGTCGAGCGGCGCTTCCTTGCGCTTGTTGGTGAAGAACACGTGCGTGCCCTTGAAGTGCGCGCGGTACTCGGCGGGCGAGTCCGTTTCCTTCTCGAGGCACACGTGCGACTCGACGTGCGCGAGCGTCTGAACCACCTGCGACACCACGAGGAACGAGACGAGCGCGCGGCCGTCTTTGCGCAGCCCGTCGCTCTTCACGGTGCCCAGCTCGGTGGTCCCGCTGCGCGTCACGTCGGCGCGGTGGAGCTCGCTGAAGTGCTCGGCGTTCACCACCACGCGCTTCTTCTCGCGGTCGATGGCCAGCAGCGCCTTGCCGGCGACGTCGAACTTCGCGAGGAGGTCCGGGCGCTCGAACTTCGAGAGATCGGCGACGGCGGCGAGCGTGCGGCCCGCGTCTTCTTCAGCCGCGCTGCCGGTGTAGCCCTGCCACGGGCTCTGGCCGCGATCGACGTGGAACTCGGCGACGCACTTGCTCTTGCCGGCATCGGACACGGGGCTCTCCTTCGGGGGCGCGGCCACGAGGGCCAGGGCGATCAACGCGAACACGGCCGTCGGCTCACCAGCTCGTGGGGCGGTAGTCCTTCAGGAACTTGCCGAAGCCCGGCTCGTCTCCGTTGGCGACCATGAAGATGGGGTCGACCACGCGCGCCGCGCCATCGACGATGTCGAGCGGCGGCTGGAAGCCCAGGTCTTCTTTCTTTCGGGCGGCGTGCTGCGCCGGGTCTTCGTCGGTCACCCAGCCGGTGTCGACTGCGTTCATGAAGATGCCGTCGCGCGCGTAGTCGGGCGCGGACGTGAGCGTCATCATGTTGAGCGCCGCCTTCGCCATGTTGGTGTGCGGGTGCTTGTCGGTCTTCGTGCCGCGCGAGAACGAGCCTTCCATCGCGCTGACGTTGATGACGTGTTTCGGACCCGGCGGGCTCTTCTTCATCAGCTCGCGCAGGCGGCCCGCGAGGATGAAGGGCGCGATGGCGTTGACCAGCTGCACCTCGAGCAGCTCGGGCGTCGACACCTCGTCGAGCGTCATGCGCCAGCTGTTCATGGTGCGGAGGTCGACCTGCTGCAGGTCGGCGTCGAGCTTCCCCTCCGGGAAGACTTCCATGCCGTACGACGCGTCTTCCCACGTGTAGCGGACCTGGCTGAGCCGCGCCGACAGCGCCACGCCCGCACCCGCGCCGGGGCTCACGTGCCAGTTGGCGAGGCCCGTGACGTCGGGGCCCGCACCACCCTGCACGAGGCGAGGGCCCGCCGCGCCGAGTGCCTCGAGACATTCCTGCCGCGCGCTGAGCACCTGCTTCGCGCCCGCGGGCAGCTCGGCCCACTTCGTCTCTTCGACAGGCAGCAGGTGCGAGAAGAAGCCGACCGGGCGCCGCACCGTCTGCGCCGCGTTGTTGATGAGGTGGTCGAGGCGCGGCAACCGGCGCGAGAGCCAGCGCGCGAAGAGCTCGACGCTCGGCGAGTGGCGCAGGTCGAGGCCGTGCACTTCGAGGCGGTGACCCCAGTCCTTGAAGTCGGGTTCCTTCGCGTAGCGAAGCGCGGCGTCGTGCGGGAAGCGCGTGGTGACGATGACGCGGGCGCCCGCGCGCAGGAGCATCAGCGCCGCCTGCTGACCAATCTTCAGGCGCGCGCCGGTGATGAGCACCACCTGGTCGTCGAGCTTCGCGGTCTGAAAGCGCTTGGCGTAGTTGTAGTCGCCGCACGAGACGCACATCGCGTCGTAGAAGTGGTGCACCGTGCGGTACTCGGCCTTGCACACGTAGCAGTGGCGCGGCTTCTCGAGCGTGGGGCCTTCACGGCGCTCTCCGGCGGGCAGCGGCAGCGGCGCGGTGAAGACGGCTTCCTTGCGCGCGAGGCGAATGGCGGTCGACTCGCGGATCGCGCGGTCTTTCGCCTGGCGTTCCTTCAGGCGGTCGCGCCGCATCGCCTTGCTGAACGCCTGCACCTCGTGGCGCAAGGGACTCGCGGCGCGGCCGGCGGCCATCAAGAAGGCGCGGCGTTCGTGCTCGGGTACCTCGGTGAGCACCGCGCGGTCTTCCACCACCGCCTCGAGGACGGCGATGGCCGTGCGCACTTCTTCGAGGGTGGGCTTGCGACGCGAACTCATGGCGGGGGCCCTTATCACCAGCTTCCTGTTCGTGCGGTGTATGGAGCGTCCATGAAGTCCTTCAAGGGCTACGTGCTGCCCGGGCCCGAGGTGCCCGGTCTCCCCGAGGCCGAACATCCCGCCGACACCTCGCTCGACGCGCTCGCGGGGCACTTCCGCATCTTTCAGTTGAAGAAGGGCCACCGGTTCTCGACCGATGACTTGCTGGTCGCCTGGTACGGCACGACGTGTGCGCCAGCGCCCGCGCGCGTGCTCGACCTCGGGAGCGGCATCGGGTCGGTGGCGATGACCGCGGCGTGGCGGTTGCCGGGCTCGCGCTTCGTCACCGTCGAGGCGCAGGACATCTCGCTCGCGCTGGCGAAGAAGTCGCTCGCGTACAACGGGCTGAGTGAGCGCTTCGACGTGCGCGAGGGCGACTTCCGTGACCCCGGCGTGCTGCGTGACGACGAGGTGTTCGACCTCGTGCTCGGGAGCCCGCCGTACTTTCCGCTCGAAGACGGCGTGCTGGGCGACCACCCGCAGAAGATCGCGTGCCGCTTCGAGGTGCGCGGCGACATCTCGCACTACGCGGCGACGGCGGCGAAGCACCTCGCGCCGGGTGGAATGTTCGCGTGCGTGTTTCCCGTGCAGCCGGCGCATCAGCTCGAGCGCGTGTGGGCGGCGGCGAGCACGGCGGGCCTGAGCATCGTGCGGCGGCGCGACGTGGTGCTCAAGGAGGGTGAGCCGCCGCTGCTCGGGTTGTTCGCGATGGTGACGTCGGCGCACCTGCCCGAGGCGTTTCGTGCGCAGACGTTCATCGAGCCGCCGCTGGTGATTCGCACGGCGAGTGGCGCGGTGTCGGTGGAGTACTCGGCGCTGAAGTTGAGCTTCGGGTTTCCGCCGTAAGCCTTGATGAGACGAGTTGAGCGGCGGGCGAGTCGCGCAGCGCCTGGCGCGCGCGTGCCTCTCTGCACGACACGCGGTTCACGCAATTGATGCTGGCGATGGGGGTCGTTTGTCCGTTGGTGGTCGCCAGAGCAGCCATGGGCGGACAACCGACCCCACCCTTTGTCACTTCGTGCCGTGTCGAGAGGCACGCTGGCCGCTCGGCACGGCGCCGGCCACCACCACCGACCGCCTTCGCTCTGAGCCTGGCCGCGAAGTGGCGAAGTGACAGAACACTGACACCGTGCTTTCACGCCTTCGCATGAAGCGACAGGCACGCCTGCTGGCCATCACCGAGTTCCTGCGCGCGCGAAAGACGGGCGTCACCGCGTCGCAGCTCGCCGAGCGCTTCCACGTCACGCTGCGCACCATCTACCGCGACCTCGACGCGCTGAGAGACGCGGAGCTGCCCGTGCTCGCCGAGCAGGGCCGCGGCGGCGGCTACGCGCTCGACAAGCACTACACCCTGCCCCCGGTGAACCTCACCGCGCGCGAGGCAGCCGTGCTGTGCGCCATCGTCGGCCACGCGGTCGACATGCGCCTCGTGCCCTTCCCCGATGCGACGCAGCACGCGCTCGACAAGGTGCGCGGCGCCCTCACCGCCAGCGCCCAGCGCGAGCTGCTCGGTCACCTGAAGCAGCTGCAGTTCGTCGGCATCCCCGCGCAACTCGTGGCACGGCCCATCACGCGCGCCGTCGAGGAGGCGTGGTTCACCCAGCGCCCGCTCGACATCGCCTACCGCAACTCGAGCGGCGAGCTGACGAAGCGCACCGTGCGCATCGAGGCGCTGGTGATGGAACGCACGCTGACCTTCCTCAACTGCTTCGACGCCTCGAAGAACGAGAAGCGCCAGTTCCGGCTCGACCGCATCGAGTCGGCAGAACTGGCGTCTCCCGAGCAGCTGCTCAGTGCTTCACCGCCTCGAAGTTGAATTCGACGCGGCGGTTCTGCTCGCGACCGGCGGGCGTGTCGTTAGGCGCCGTCGGTTGATCAGGCCCGAAGCCCACGGCGTGCAGCCGCTCGGGTGAGACGCCCTTCTTCACCAGGTACGCCTTCACCGCGTCGGCGCGCGCCTGCGAGAGCTTCAGGTTCATCTCGCGCTTGCCCTGCGAGTCGGTGTGGCCCTCGATGCGCACCAGCTCCACTTCCTTGTGGGCCGTGAGCACCTCGGCGACGTTGTCGAGCAGCGCGAACGAGCGCGGCAGCACGACGCTCTTGGCGGTCGCGAAGAAGACCTTCTCCTTGATGATGAGCTTCTCGCTGGTGATGACCACGAGCTGACGCTGCTTCTCCGGGCAGCCCGCGTTGGTGACCGAGCCCTTCACCGTCGGGCAGTTGTCGATGGCGTCTTCCACGCCGTCTTCGTCGCCGTCGCGAATCGGGCAACCCTTGCGCTCGACCGGACCCGCTTCGGTCGGGCACGCGTCGGCCTCGTCTTCCACGCCATCCTTGTCCTGGTCGCGCACCGGGCAGCCGTTGCGCTCGGGCAGACCGGCTTCCTTCGGGCACGCGTCGAGCGCGTCTTCGATGCCGTCCTTGTCTTCATCGCGCACGGGACAGCCCTGCTTCTCCTTCAGGCCCTTTTCCTTCGGGCACTGGTCGACGTCGTCGGTCAACCCGTCGTCGTCGGTGTCGGGAATCGGGCAGCCCTTGTACGCCGTCACGCCGGCCACGCGCAGACACGCGTCGACGCCGTTCACGATGCCGTCGCCGTCGGCGTCGAGCTGCGCGCAGTCGCGCACCAACACCTCGTTCGGCGTCGACTCGGTGCACACCGGCGCGGGCGGCTTCGGCGGCTCCACCGGCGGCGCGAGCGCCACGCCCGCCATCACGCGGAACGCCGGCGTGCCCGGCATCGCGCCAAACCCGGGACCGCCGAGCGCGAAGACCTCGAACCAATCACCGAGCGGATAGCGCGCGCCCAGCAACAGCTCGGTGTCGCTGACCGTCTTGTCGAGCCCGACCAGCCCGCGCACCGTCAGCTCACCGCGCAGCTTGCGGAGCGCCTCGCCCGCCTCGCTCGGCCGCGCGAGCACGTTGGCCGCCCACGAGAAGCTCGAGCCCGTGCCCTGCTGGGTGATGGCGAGTCCCGACGACGCCGAGCCGCCGCGCACCACGAAGCCGAGCTCGACGCCGAGCCGCAGCCACGGCGCGAAGTCACGCCCAACGCTCAGCCGCGGCGTCACGCTGATGGGGCTGACCTGGCTGTACGCCGCCGCCGAGCCGAGCGGCAGCCCGAGCCCGAGCTGCACCGCGAGGTCGATGGGCGACTTGTTCTTCTGCTTGAGCAGCGCGAAGCGCCCCTGGAGATACGGCGTACCGAGCGCGGTGCTGGTGACGTTGCCGACGCCCCACTCACCGAGCGCGTCGCCACGCTGGAAGAGCACGATGGGCAACTGCAAGCCGACCTCGAGCCACTCCACGGGCGCCCACGCGGCGAGCACGTGCGCGCTGACGCGGCTGCCGATGATGCTGCCGACGCGCGCGCCGGTGTCCGAGCGGTAGAGGAGCAGCGGATCGTGCTCGTAGTGACCGAGCAGCGAGACGCGCCAGCGGCCGCGCTCCAGCACGTCGCCGGTGGGGTTGACGAGGCTCGAGCTCGCGCCCGGGTTCCAGTCGATGCGCTCGATGTCGAAGCCCGCCACCTGCGCGCGCGCGCTGGTGCCGGCCACGACCGTGAGCAGCGCGAGCGCCGGAGCGCTCAGCCCACGCCGAAGCGCCCTCCCGCGACGGCGCGAGAAGAGCGCCAGCAGGCCGAGCGCCAACACCGCCAGCGACGAGTTCTCGGTGACGCCGCAGCCGCACCCACCACCGCGGATGTAGAGGTCGGGCTTCTTCTCGACGAGCGGCGCGGTGACGTCCCACGTGCGCGTGCTCTCGGTGACGTTGCCGGCCGAGTCGGTCGCGCGCACCACGATGGTGTGGTGGCCATCGCCGAACGGCGTCGTGTCGAACGGGCTCGAGCACGGCTTGAACTCGCCGCCGTCGACGCTGCACTGGTAGGTGACGGGCTCGTCGCTGCCGAAGACCAGCGTGGGCGGCGTCGAACTGTCCATCTGCTGCACGTCGACCTGGATGACCGGCGGCTTCGTGTCGACCGTGACCTTCACCGCGTTCGACATCGGCGACATCAGGCTCATGAAGTCCGCGCTGGCGGTGATGGTGTGCGTGCCGTCGGTGAGCGCGGTGGTGGGCCTGAACGTCCAGTGGCCCTGCGCGTCGGCCGTGGCGCTGCCGACCGCCATGCCGTCGACGTAGACGGTGACGGTCGAGTTCGGCGTCGCGGTGCCGGTGATGGTCGGCGTCGAGTCGTTGGTCAACGTGCCGTCGGTGGGCGAGGTGATGCTCACCATCACGTCGGGAATGTCGACCGTGAAGCGGTTGGTGTTCGACGCGGGGCTGGTGTTGCCGGCGGCGTCGGTCGCCATCGCCGAGACGCGGTGCGCGCCGCTTGCCAGCGGCGTGGTGCCGGTGCACGACCACGTGCCGTCGCTCGCGGTGACGGCGGTGCACACCACCTGGTCATCGACCGAGACGCGCACCGTGCTGCCCGGCTCCGCGGTGCCCTGGTACAGCGGCGTGCGCGTGTAGATGGTGGTGCCATCGGCCGGCGCGGTGACGACCGGCGCGTTGGGCGCGGTGGAGTCGATGGTCCACGTGCGGCTCGCGGGCGTGGTGTCGGTGTTTCCGCCGTTCACCGCGCGGACCTCGAGCGTGTGCTGGCCGTCGGACAGGTTGGTGAAGCTCGTCGGCGTGCTGCACGCGGTGAAGGCCGCGCCGTCGAGCGAGCACTCGTAGGTCGCCCCGAGCACCGTCGACGAGAACGCGAAGTCGGCGGTGGTGGAGCGCACCGTGCCGCTCGGGCCCGCGATGATGGCGGTGTCGAGCAGCGAACCGTCGACCGTGAAGGGCACGCCCGTCGAGGGCGGCGACACGTTGCCGGCCGCGTCCTTCGCGGTGGCGGTGACGGTGTGCATGCCGTTGGGCAGGGCCGCGGGCGCCGCGCACGAGAACGCGCCACTCGCGTCGGCGATCGCCGTGCAGACCACCGCACCGTCGACCGACACGGTGACGGTCGAGCCCGCCTCGGCCGTGCCGGCGAAGGTCGGCGTCGCCGAGGTGGTGGCGTTCGCGCTCGGGCTGGTGATGACCGGCGCCGCGGGCGCCATGGTGTCGACGAGCCACGTCGAGGTCGCGGGCGTCGGGTCAGCGACCCCGCCGGCCACCGCGCGCACCTGCAGCGTGTGCGTGCCATCGGCCAGGTTCTGGAACGAGGGCGACGACGTGCAGCTCATGAAGGCCGCGCCATCGAGCGAGCACTCGAACGTCGCGCTCGCCTGGTCGGACACCACGGTAAAGCTCGCGTCGCGCACCTTCACGACCGCCGCGGGACCGCTGGTGATGACGGTGTCGGGCTTCGACGCGTCGACGGTGAACGCGCGCGTGGGCGAAGGCTGCGACTCGTTGCCGCCCGCATCGGTCGCGGTCGCCGTGGCGCCGTGCATGCCCGACGACAGCGGCATGGTGGGCGTGCAGGTCCAGCGGCCGGCGGCGTCGGTGGTGCCGGAGCACACCGCGGTGCCGTCGACCTTCACGGTGACGGTGGTGTTGGGCTCGGCCGTGCCGCCGAAGCGCGGCAGCGCGCCGGTGGTGGCGTCGGCGACCGGCTCGAGGATGACCGGCGTCGGAGGCGGACGCGTGTCGACCGTCCACGTCGCGAGCGCGGGCGTGGCGTCGGTGTTCCCCGCGGCGTCGACCGCGCGCACGAGGAGCACGTGCAGGCCGTCGGCGAGGTTGCTGAAGGTCTGCTGCCGCGTGCAGGTCGTGAAGACCGCGCCGTCGAGTGAGCACTCGAACGTGACATTCGGCTCATCGGCGTCGAACTCGAAGTCGGCCGAGGCGAAGCGGCTCACCGTCGGCGGCTTGCTGACGATGGTGGTGTCCGGGGTGCGCGTGTCGACGGTCCACATGCGGCTCGCGGGGCTGGGGTCGACGTTGCCGCCCGCGTCGCGCGCGCGCACCTGCAGCGTGTGGCTGCCGTCGCTCAGCGAGGTGAAGCTGCTGCTCGCGGTGCACGACGCGAACGTCGCGCCGTCGAGCGAGCACTCGAAGGTCGAGTTGGGCTTGGTGCTGGTGAAGGTGAAGTCGGCCGTGGTGCTCGCGACCGAACCGCTCGGGCCCGTGGCGATGACGGTGTCGGGCTCGCTGGCGTCGACGGTGAAGCTGACCGTCGCGGGCGAGGGATCTCGCGTGCCCGCCGCGTCGACCGCGCGCACCGAGAAGGTGTGCGGGCCATCGTTGAGCGCCGACAGCGCATCAGGAGACGTGCACGCGCTGAACGCCGCGCCGTCGAGCGAGCACTCGAACGTCGCGCCCGCCTCGTTCGAGGTGAAGGCGATGGTCGCGGTGCTGGTGTTGATGGTGCCCGAGGGCGCCTGGGTGATGGTGGTGTCGGGCGGCGTGAGGTCGACCGTCCACGAGCGCGTCGCGGGCGTCGGGTCGACGTTGCCCGCGGGGTCGATGGCGCGCACCGACAGCGAGTGAGCGCCCTCGGCCAGGCCGCTGAAGGTCGCCGACGCCGGGCACGCCGCGAAGGCCGCGCCGTCGAGCGAGCACTGGAAGGTCGAGCCCGCCTCGGTCGCCGTGAAGCCGAACGTCGCGGTGGACGACGAGCTCGAGCCGCTCGGGCCCGAGGCGATGGTGGTGTCGGGCGGCGTGGTGTCGACCGTCCACGTGCGCGTCGCAGGCGTCGGGTCGAGGTTGCCGGCCGCGTCACGCGCGCGCACCGCGAAGGTGTGGCTGCCCTCGGTGAGCGTGGGCGTGGTGGTGGGCGAGGGGCACGCGCTGAACGCCGCGCCGTCGAGCGAGCACTCGAAGGTCGAGCCCGCTTCCGACGAGGTGAACGCGAGGGTCGCGGTGGTGGCGTTGGTGACCGCGGGAGGACCGCTCACGATGGTCGTGTCGGGAGGCGTGGTGTCGACGGTCCACGTGAAGCTGGCCGGCGTGGGGTCGGCGTTACCGAGCGCGTCGACCGCCCGCACCTGCAGGGTGTGGCTCCCATCGGCGAGACCCGAGAGCGCGAGCGGCGAGGTGCAGCTGGTGAAGGCCGCGCCGTCGAGCGAGCACTGGAAGAGCGCACCGGGCTCCGAGGTGAAGGCGAAGGTGGCGGTGGTGCTCGAGGTGAGCGCCGGCGGCGTCGAGGTGAAGCTGGTGTCGGGCGGCGTGGTGTCGATGGTCCACGCGTACGACGCGGGCGTGGGGTCGACGTTGCCCGCGGTGTCGGTCGCGCGCACGCGGAAGGTGTGCGCGCCATCGCCCAGGCCGCTCAGCGCGCGCGGGGTGGTGCACGCGCTGAACGCCGCGCCGTCGAGCGAGCACTCGAAGGTCGCGCCGGCCTCGGTGGCGGTGAAGGCGAAGGTCGCGTTGGCGCTGTTGCTCGCCGCGGGCGGGCTCGCGGTGATGGTGGTGTCGGGCGGCGTGGTGTCGACGGTCCACGTGTACGAGGCGGGAGTCGGATCGACGTTGCCCACCGTGTCGGTCGCGCGCACGCGCAGGGTGTGGGAGCCGTCGCTCAGGCCCGTGAGCGAGCGCGGCGAGGTACAGGCCGTGAAGGCCGCTCCATCGAGCGAACACTGGAAGGTCGAGCCGGCCTCGGTGGAGGTGAAGGCGAAGTTCGCGCTCGAGCTGTTGCTGAACGACGGCGGCGTCGAGGTGAACGAGGTGTCGGGCGGCGTGGTGTC
Organism: Myxococcaceae bacterium; assembly: GCA_046351675.1. Classification (GTDB taxonomy): domain Bacteria; phylum Myxococcota; class Myxococcia; order Myxococcales; family Myxococcaceae; genus Archangium_A. Next base: position 39,167 of record JAXLYB010000001.1, on the reverse strand, counting down.
GACGGTCCACGTGTACGAGGCGGGCGTGGGGTCGGCGTTGCCCGCGGCGTCGACCGCGCGCACCGCGAAGGTGTGAGAGCCGTCGGCCAGCGAGGTGACGGTGCGCGGCGAGGCGCACGCCGTGAAGGCCGCGCCGTCGAGCGAGCACTGGAAGGTGGCGCTCGCGTCGGCGGTGGAGAAGGCGAACGTCGCGCTCGCGCTGTTGCTCGGGTTGGGCGGCGTCGAGGTCAGCGTGGTGTCGGGCGGCGTGGTGTCGACGGTCCACGTGTACGAGGCCGGCGTGGGGTCGAGGTTGCCGACCGCGTCCATCGCGCGCACGCGCAGGGTGTGGGCGCCGTCAGCCAGCCCGCTCAACGTCAGCGGAGAGGTGCACGCGACGAACGGTGCGCCGTCGAGCGAGCACTGCAGCGTGCTGCCGGCCTCGGTGGCGTTGAAGGTGAACGAGGCGCTCGCGCTGTTGCTCAGCGCCGGCGGACCCGCGGTGATGACCGTGTCGGGCGGCGTGGTGTCGACGGTCCACGTGTACGAGGCCGGCGTCGGGTCGGTGTTGCCCGCGGCGTCGGTGGCGCGCACCTGGAACGTGTGCGAGCCGTCGCCCAGCCCCACCAGCGCGCGCGGCGAGGTGCACGCCGTGAAGGCCGCGCCGTCGAGCGAGCACTGGAACGTCGCGCCCGCCTCGTTCGACGTGAAGGCGAAGTTCGCGCTGCTGCTGTTCGAGCTCGCCGGCGGCGTCGAGGTGAAGCTGGTGTCGGGCGCCACGGTGTCGATGGTCCACGAGAACGACGCGGGCGTCGGGTCGGTGTTGCCGGTGAGATCGGTCGCGCGCACCTGGAAGGAGTGCGAGCCGTCGGCGAGGCCCGCGAAGGCCAGCGGCGTGGTGCACGCCGAGAACGCCGCGCCGTCGAGCGAGCACTGGAAGGTCGAGCCCGCCTCGGTCGCCGTGAAGCTGAAGCTGCCGGAGTTCACGTTGGTGACGGCCGCGGGCGTCGCGGTGAGCGTGGTGTCGGGCGCGGTGCGGTCGACGATGGTGCTCGTCGAGTTGCTGGTCACGCTCTTCGCGGTGAGGCCCACGAAGTAGTTGAGGCGCGCGGTGTTGGCGAAGGTGCCCTCGGCCGAGGTGACGGTGACGGTCACCGAGCCGCTCGCACCGGAAACGAGCGTGCCGAGCGTCCACGTGACGGTTCCGGCGACGTTGGTGCCGCCGCCCGTGGCCGACACGAAGGTGGTGCCCGCGGGCAGCACGTCGGTGAGCGTCACGTTGTACGCGGTGCCCGGGCCGGCGTTCGCGTAGCTCAGGGTGAAGGTGTAGTTGAGCGCGTTGGTGCGCGCGGGCGCCGACTTGGTGAGGCTCGGCGTCGGCAGGTTCACGCTGAACACCGACGGCGTCTCGTAGAGCGAGTCGAGGAAGAAGCGCACCCCGTTGGTCGCGTCGTTGGCGGAGATGGGCACCGTGGTCGAGTAGTTGTGGCCGGTGAGGTAGCTGACCTTGCCCTTGCTGGTGTTGCCGTCGAGGTAGCCGGTGAGCCACATCATCTTCGAGCCGAGCGTCGCGCCCGTCTGCGCCACCAGCACCGAGCTGTTCGCGTAGAGGGTCGAGGTTGCCGCCAGGCCGAGTGAGTCGGTGCTCCCGGTGTCGGAGAGCAGGTTGCCGTCGAACTGCGCGAAGAGGCTGACCGGCTGCAGCACCGTCAACGGCGTCGGCCGCGCGCCGTCATCGACCATGCCCGCCGTGGTGAGGAAGCGGCCGTTGGTGTTGTTCTCGAAGGTAGTGATGGCGGCGCACTGCATGAAGGCGTGCGTGCTGGGCCCCGCGTTCAGCCAACCGCGCACCTCGCGCACCACCTCGTCGGCGGCGGGCGGGTCGTAGTGCATCGAGGTGAGCTGGTCCCACGCGGGCTGGCCGCCGGTGAAGAGCGTGCCGTCGAACGCGCCGCCGCTGACACCCGCGACGCCCGCGAGGGTGAGCGCGCCGGGGCTGGCGTTGCTCCACGCGTTGCCCGCGCTGTCGCGAATGTTCGCGGCGTTCAGGTACGCGTACGCGATGGCCTCGTTGCCGTCGCGGAGCACCGCGATGCGCGGCGCGGCGAAGAGCGAGCGCTGCACGTCGGCGTTGAACGCGGCGGTCGCGACGTGCACCACGGTGACGGTGTCGCTGGCAAGGTAGGTGTCGACGGTGGTGAGCACGCTGGCGGTGACGTCGGCCGCCGACACGACGAAGGGCCCACCGCGGTACGAGACCGAGCCGAGGAGCGTGTTGGTCTCGCGGTTGCGCACCGTCGCCGAGAAGTCGGTGGCGCCGGCCGCCTTGCCGGTGAGCGCGATGCGGTGCACCGGCACGTTCGCGCGCAGCAGCGTGTCGACCAGGCCGAACGCGCGGAGCGTGCCGTTGTCCTGGCTGGTGGTGTCCATCGGGATGATGAGCGAGTTGGCGGCGAACGCCGTCACCACCGCGTCGCGCCGAGCAGCGGCCGTTTCCGCCGGGGCGGGGACAGGCGCATCGGGTGCGCACCCCAGCCAGGCAAGGAGGGGAAAGAGGACGGCGAGCTTCTTCATGGTGTGTGGTCTCGGGCGGAAATGTTCAGCGCGGTCCAATCGGCCGAACGAGAGTCGAGATCACCGGGTGATTCTTTGCAATCGAGTCAAAAGTCACACTGGGTCGAGGACCCATGTGTGCTGATCAGCGCGCGCGTAGTCAGTACGGGTACCGGCCGCCTTCTTCAGGTCTTACCGGAACGTTGGCGGGCTCGGCTTGCGGGATGACGGTGAGCGTCTTCTTCGCGTCGTCGATTTCGAGTCGGCACAGCCCCTGGGTCGAGCGCGTGATCGCGAGCGGCAGCCGGCAGGCCCAGTCGTCGACGGGGTGCTCGAGGTACGAGCAGCCGTCGTCGAGGTCTTCGTTGTTGGTCGGGCGGAAGACGAGCTTGTACTGGCGCCGCGCGTTGCGGGCGATGACCTCGGCGGGCACCGGCCCGACGTTCTTCGCGGCGATCAGCAGCAGCGCGCCCCAGTCCTCGGGCGGGTCCATCATCGCGTCGGCTTCCTCGTCGAGGTTCTCGTCGTCGACGACCTTGAACACGCGCTCGAGCGCCGCGCGCTGCTCGGCGTCGGTGCACAACCCCTTCTGCGCATCGGCGGTCAGCTCGGCGAACGGGTTGGGGCCTTCGCCGACGACTTCCTTCTCGGGCACGTCGCGGTTCACGGCGCAGCGGAGCGCCGGCGAGCACGCCGACCGCTCGAGCCACGGCAGGAGCCACGGGCACTTGCTCTTCTTCTTCGCGAGCACCGCGAGCGGGCCCAGCTCGGCGTCGACGGACATGTAGCCGTAGCCGTTGAATTCCTGCTCGAACCAGCTCCGCTCGAGGGCGTTGCACGCCGCTTCTTCGAGGCCGGGCGGGTCGAGGCGCATCAGCTCGGTCAACGACGTCGGGTCAGACGCGCCGTTCTCTGCGAGGGCGTACAGCAGCGCTTCGCCCAGCTCCTTCTCGCGCTCGGGGTGGTGGCGGAACCACTCGAGCGTCAACACGTCGCCGTCGCGCAACGACGACAGCAACGCGTCGGACACCTGCTGCTGGTGGGGCTCGTCGAGCAGGGCGAAGGCCGCGTCGAACGACTCCTCGTCGATGATGAGGCGCGTGCCGCGCGAGAGCGCGTCGGCCAGCCGCTGCTGCCCGTCGGGGTCGGCGGCGATCAGCGCCTTCAGCTCCTGCTGCGTGAGGCGGAAGTTGAGGCGGTCGACCGAGCCCAGCACCGTGGGCACCTTGCTCCAGTCGATGGTGCCGTCGGGGTTCTTCGGCCGGGTGGTGGGCGGGTCCGACACGGCCCACAGCGACTCCTCGGTCAGCAGCTCGTTGCCGCGCACGAAGAGCACCCACGCTTCGTCGCCGACGTCGACCACCACGCGGCCCCCGCCCGGGTCGACGCTGAGCGTGGCCTTCGAGCGCGGCTCGCGCGAGACGATGATGGTGCCCGGCCGCGCGCGCTGGTCTTCGCACTGCGTGGCCTGCGGCGCGCCCTGGTACGCGGTGGGCGTGTCGGCGGTGGTGCCGACGGCGACGTAGACGCAGCCGACGTGCGGCTTCGGCGCGAACCAGCAGTTCTTCGCCTTGTCCAACACGCTGACCGACGCCTCACACACGTCGGTCGGCGTCGACGACTTCGCGTCGACCACGCGCACCGTCACGTGCAGCGGGGTGGTGATCTCCGCGAGGCGCGGGTGCGCGCGTTCCTGGGCGCAGCCCACGAAGAGCAGCAGGCTGGCGAGCGCGGGGCGCACGGGCTGATCAGAACACCGCGACGGTGAGCGGAGTTCCCACCGGGGTCAGCCAGCCCGCCGGCGGAGGCGGAGGAGGCGGCGGCGGGGGCGCGTCGTTCGACGGCCCGTTGAGCTGGCGCTCGCGCGCGTCGATGGCGCGCACCTGCTCGTTGATGTTGGCGATGGCGCTGCCGGCGATCACCATCAACACCACGCCGCCCACCAGCGCGGCGACGCCGACGATGGTGAGCACCGCGCCGATGACGATGACCTCCACGAAGGGCAGGTCGATGGCGGCGAGCAGGAAGGTGAGGCCGAGCACGGTGCACACCCCGCCACCGACGAGCAGCGCGATGGCGCCGCCGCGCCCCGGGCGAGACTCGAGGAGCCGCGCGCGCTCGGCTTCCAGCTCGCCCATCGACATGGTCTCGATCGACGCCGCGCCGAGCGTGGTCTGCGTGGCGGCGGCGCCCGCGAAGGCCAGCGCGCCGGCGTCGACGAGGTGTTGCTGGGGCGAGGGCTCGCGTTCAGAGAGGAAGCCGCCCGACGAGACGCTCACCACCAACGACAGCGCGAGGAGGGACATGGCGGCGTTTCTACTCGACGCCGCCTGCCCATCAAGGCGACAGGCCCATCAGCTCGGCCAGCCGTCCCTCGGCGGCCGCGAGCTCGACCTTGCGCACCTCGAGCTGCGAGCGCGCCTGCGCCGCCGCCGACGCCGCGAAGAAGCGCTTGCTGTCGATGTCGCTCACCTCGAGGCTGGTGGAGAAGCCGGCCTGGTACGCGGAATCAATCTGCTTCTGCGCGCGGTTCGCGAGCTGGAACTGCGCCTCGGCCTGGGCGAGCGCGACCTCCGCGGCGACGAGGTTGGTCTTCGCGCCGATCCACGTCGCCTTCGCCTTCTGCCTGGCGGCCTCGAGCTTCGCGCGCGCCTCGGCGGTCTTGGCGTCGTTCTCGTGCAGCGTCACGTAGCGCTGGCCGCGGTCGTAGAGCTGCCACTGCATCGCCACCACGCCGTCGAAGATGAAGTTGGTGCCCGCGAAGCCCTTGTTCGAGTTGTACGAGCCCTTGGCCTGCGCGACGAGCGAGGGCATCCACGAGAGGCGGTCGAAGGTGTTGAACGTCTCCGCCGCCGACAGCCCTTCCTGGTTGGCCTTGATGAGGAAGGTGCGTTCCCACGGGCGGTCGTCTTCCTTGCCCGCGGTGACGTCGACGTGCGTCGCGCTGCCGTCGACCGGGCGAATCGGCTCGCCGACCAGCGCCTCGAGCAGCGCGAGCAGGCCGACCTTCTGCCCCTGCAGCGTGGCGAGCGTCGCGCGCGCCTGCGCGGTCTCCGACTGCGCGCGCAAGACGGCGATGTCGGTCGCCACGCCCATCTGCTGCTGCGCCAGCGCGTCACGCTCGCGCTTGAGCGCCACGCCCTCCGCGTCTTTCGCGGCCTTCTCGATCTCGCTCAGCCCCTCGATGCCCAGGTAGAGCCGCGAGACGCCCAGCAGCACCTGCTCGCGCGCCTCGAGCGAGCCGTACTTCGCGGCCTGGTTCGAGTGGTCCGCCGCGGGGATGAGGAACATCTGCGGCGCGAAGAGGGTCTGCGTGATGATCAAGTTTCCGTAGAGCGAGTTGCGCGCCACGATGGTGGTCGGCTGCAGGTTGGGCGACACCGCGTCGACGAAGCCCTGCTTCACCGCGGCGAGCGCCTGCTCGTTGGGCGCGATGGGGAACCCGTACGCCGGGCCCGCGCCGCGAATCGACGCGTCGATGACGCCCTCGAACGCCTGCATGAACGCCGACGGGTCGAACTTCTGCTCCGCGGTGGTGTGCACGTAGCTGAGCGAGGCGGTCATCTCGGGCAGCACCGACGAGAAGACGAGCCGCGCCTTCGCGGCGACCTGGTCGGCCTGCGCGCGCGCGACGTTCAGGTCGGCCGACTTCTCCGACGCGAGCTTGAGCGCCTCGGCGAGCGTCACCGGCTTGCGCGTGGCGACGTACGCCGACTCGAGGTCGACGACCGGCGCCGACGCGGTGGTGGGCAGCGGCGGGTCGGCGAGCGCGAGGGCTGGGAGGAGGAGCAACGACGACAGCACGGTCCTCGAGATCATGACGCGGTCTCCGCGGTGGGAGGCGCTTGCGGCGCCGGCGCGTCGGGCTTGATGCGCATCGACTTCGGGGTGAGCCGCTCGAACACCGAGAACACCAGCGGCACCACGAAGAGCGTCAGGAAGGTCGAGGTGATGACGCCCCCGATGACGCCGATGGCCATCGGCGCGCGGAACTCGAAGCCCACGCCGCGCCCGACCGCGGTGGGCACCATGCCAATCGCCATCGCCGCCGAGGTCATCAGAATCGGCCGCAGGCGCCGCGGGCCCGCGTTGAGCAGCGCGGTCTCGAGGTCCTGCCCGGCGCGCAGGTTCTGCAGCGCCTGGTCGACGAGCAGAATGGCGTTCTTGGTGACGAGGCCGACGAGCAGGAAGAGCCCGATGACCGCGCCGAGCGTCAGCGACCAACCGGTGAAGAAGAGCGCCAGCCCCGCGCCGATGAGCGCGAGCGGCACCGAGACCATCACCGTGATGGGGTGCTTGAAGCTCTCGAACTGCGAGCCGAGCACCATGTAGAGGAAGAGCACCGCCAGCACCATCACCAGCGCGGTGGCGTCGTTCTGCTCGGCGAGGATCTTCATCTGCCCGTCGAAGAAGTACGAGTAGCCCTCGGGCGGGTGCGCGAGTTCCTTGCGCAGGCGCGTGGCCACGGCGCCGAGCGAGGCGTTGTCCGACGGGCTGGCGAGCACGTACACGCGGCGCTGCCGGTTGAAGTGCTCGATGACCGACGGCGTCTGGCGCGTGTCGATGGTGGCGACGTCGCCGATCGCGCGCGGCCCGCCGGGCGTGAAGACCTCGAGCGTGGTGAGCGACTCGGGGTTGGCGCGATCCTTCTCCGCCAGCCGCACCACGATGTCGGTCTCGACGTGGCCCTCGCGCAGCTTGCCCGCGACCTGGCCGTTCATCGCCATGCGCAGCTGCACGCCGAGCGCCGCCGCCGTGAGGTTCGAATCGTTGGCCCGCGAGCGGTCGATGGCGATGGCCAGCTCCGGCTTGGGCGGGTTGGTGACCACGCGAATGTTGTCGACCATCGGCTTGCCGTCGTCGGTCTTCATCGCGCGCATCACGTCGGCGACGTGGTTCGCCTCGTTGGTGAGCCCTTCGAAGTCGGACCCCATCACGTAGAGCATGATGGGGAAGAAGTCGCCGAGGCCCTCGATGTCGGGCGGGTCGATGATGGCGACCTCGGTGGCGGGCAGCGCCGAGAGCCGCTCGCGCACCTGGTCCTTCATCTGGCGCAGCGTGAGCTTGCGCTGTTCGCGCGGCTTGGTGAGCACGCGGAAGCGCACGGTGTTGGCGTCACCGCCGAAGCCGTTCGGGTCGGCGCCCACCAGCGCGTAGAGGTCGGTGAGGTCGCTGATCTCGCCCATCATCGCCTCGGCCTGCGCGGCGCGCTCGGTGCTCTCCTGCAGCGAGCTCCCCTCGGGCAGCTTCAGCTGCACGATGAACATCGAGCGGTCCTGCGGCACCATGAAGTCGTTGCCCAGCGTGAGCGACGCGGCGACCGAGGCGGCGATGATGGTGAGCGTGATGGCGCCGGTCTTGAGCGGGTTGACGAGCGTCCACTTCAAGACGCGCTGGTAGAAGCGCTCCATCGCCTCGAACATGCGGCGCAGCCCCGCGGCGAGCGCGTTCTCGTGGTGGTCGGTCGCGACGCGCTGCTTCGAGAGCCGCGCCGAGAGCATCGGGTCGAGCGTGAAGCTGATGAACATCGAGATGACGACCGCGGCCGAGATGGTGAGGCCGAACTGCTTGAAGAACTGGCCGACGATGCCGGGCATGAAGGCCACCGGCACGAAGACCGCGACGAGCGAGAAGGTGGTGGCGAGCACCGCGAGGAACACGTCGCGCGTGCCCTTCGACGACGCGTCGGCCGGAGACTCCCCCTGCTCGAGGCGGTGCGTGATGGCCTCGCGCACCACCACCGCGTCGTCGATGAGCAGGCCGATGGCGAGCGTGAGCGCCAGCAGCGTCATCTGGTTGAGCGTGTAGTTGAGCAGGTACATCACGAAGAACGTGCCGATCACCGAGGTGGGCAGCGCCAGCGAGCTGATGAAGGTGCCGCGCACGTCGAGCAGGAACAGCAAGATGATCAGCACCGCCATCAGGCCGCCGAAGACCAGCGCGATCCACACCTCGTGGGTGTTGGCCTCGATGAAGGTCGAGCTGTCGATGAGCACCGACGCGCCGAAGCCGTGACCCATCTCGGGCGTCAGCTGCGCCATGCGCTCGCGCACCAGCTTCGCCACCTCGACGGTGTTCGAGCCGGGCTGCTTGACCACCTCGACGATGACCGCTTCCTTGCCGTTCAAGCGCGCGATGGTGCGGCGATCGGCGACGCCGTCGGTGATGGTGGCGATCTCGTCGAGGCGCACCTGCGTGCCCTGCTGCGCGCTGCGGGAGATGGGCAACAGGCCGATCTCGTCGACGGTCTTGAACTGGCCCAGCGAGCGCACCGAGATCTCCGAGGGCCCGAGGTCGAAGCGGCCCGCGGGCACGTCGACGTTTTCCATGCCCAGCCGCTCGGCGACCTGCGCGGGCGCGACGCCCGCCGACTTCGCGCGATCGAGGTCGACGTCGACGCGAATCTCGCGCTTGTCGCCGCCCACGGTGCGCACCTGCGCCACGCCTTCGATCTGCGCGAGCGCGGGCTCGAGCTTGTCGGCGATGAGCTGCCGCAGCCGGCTCGACTCGAGGTCGGCGTTCACCGCGTAGGTGAGGATCGGCGCGGCGCCGACGTCGATGCGCGCCACCTTCGGCACGTCGGCGTCGCGCGGCAGGCCTGAGACGCCGGCCACCTTGTCGCGCACCTCCTGCACCGCGCGGTCGAGCGGCACGGTGAGCTTGAACTGCACGAAGACGAGGCCGACGTTCTCGCGCGCGAACGACTGAATGGTGTCGACGCCCTGGATGCCGGCGACCGCGTCTTCGAGCGGCTTGTTGATCTGCGTCTCGATCTCCGCCGGGCCCGCGCCGCGGTACACGGTGGTGACGGTGACGAACGGAAAGCTCACGTCGGGGAAGAGGTCGGTGCCCAGGCGCGAGACGCCGAGCAGCCCCAGCACGATGAGGAACAGCGAGATCATCGCCGTGAAGACCGGCCGCTTGATGCTGACGTCAGAGAGGGTCATGGCGGCGGTCTCTCAGCGCTGCGTGACCTTCGTGCCCTCGACGAGCGCGGGGGTCGGGTAGTCCACCACCTGCGTCACGTTCGGCACCGACGGCACCACGGTGATGGTGGTGCTGCCGCGCTCCATCACCTTCACGCTCACGCGCTTGAGCGCGCCGTTCTCGTCGACCGCGAAGACGTGGTCGCCGCCGGTGCGGCCGAGCGCGGTCGAGGGAATCACCAGCGCCGCGCGCTCCTCGCCGAGGTTGACCGTCACCTTCGCCAGCGTGTTGGCGAGGAAGCGGGCGTCGGAGTTGGGCACCTGGATCTCCACCGGCACGCGCCGCGTCGCCGGGTCGGCCGACGGCAGCACCACCTTGATGGTGGCCTCGTCGCTCGACGCGCCCGAGCCGATCGCCTCGACGCGCACCTTCTGGCCCACCTTCAATTCACTGCGCACCGACTCGGGCAGCGTCACCTTCAAGATGAGCGGGTCGAGCTGCATCAAGATGTAGACGGGCATGCCGGGGCCGACCATGCCGCCGGTGTTGTCGGGCGCGTCGATGACGGTCGCGGCGAACGGAGCCGACAGGTAGTGCTTCTTCTGCCCCGCCTTCGCCTGCGCGAGCCCCGCCTGCGCCTGCGCGACCTGCGCCTTGGCCGCCTTCGCCTGCGTGTCGGTCTGGCGGTACTGCACGTCGCTGACGCTGCCCTCGGCCTTGAGCTTCTCGTTGCGGCTGGCGACGTCGAGCGCGAGCGCGGCGCCGGCTTCCGCGGCCATCACGCCCGCCTCGGCCTGCGCGACCTGCGCGTTGATGATCTCGGTGTCGAGGTTGCCCAGCGCCTGCCCGGGCTTCACCTGCTCACCCTTGTTCACGCGGCTCACCACCAGCCGCCCGCCCACCTCGAAGCCCAGCGGCAACAGGCGCGAGGGGCCGAGCTGGCCGGTGACCGATTCCTTCGAGCTGGCGGTGATGGGCCGCGCAGCGACCACGCGCACCTTCGGCGCGGTCAGGGCGCCTTCTGCGAACGCGAGCCCCGAGACGAGGGCCCCGATGAGAACCATGCGCTTCATGCCGTCTTCTTCCTTCCGTTCACTCGTTTTGCAGCCGCGCGCGTGATCGCGACGGCCGGTGAGCCCTTCGCCGCGATGCCCTCGGCGATCAGCGACTGCAGGCTCCGCACCCAGGGTTCGAAGTCGGGCTTCTGCGTGGCCAGCGCGATGCGGCGCGCGACCATCAGGTAGGTGCCGACGATCATCATGCCCACCAGCTCCGCCGGCACGTCGGCGCGCACCAGCTTGGCGCGCCCGAGCGCCCCGCACTGCTCGGCGACGCGCTGGGCCTCGGCGTCGAGCATCAGCCACATCACGCCCTCGAACTCCGTGCCCTGCGAGCCGCGCAGCAGCACGTCGGCCACGTCGCGCCATTCCCACAGCAGCTCGAGCAGCCGGCGATCGCCCTCGGCGTCGACGTCGGCCAGCCGGGTGACGATGGCGTTCATCTTCGACTTCGGCACCGCGCTGATCAGCTCGAGGTAGGCCTGCTCGCGGCGTTCCCGCACCTCGTCGAAGTGCGTCTGCAGCCCGGCGACCACCTCGCGGAACAGCGCCTCCTTGGAAGCGAAGTGCAGGTAGAAGGCGCCCTTCGAGAGCCCGCACGCCTGCGTGATGTCTTCGATGCGCGCGCGCTGGATGCCGCTGCGACGGAACTCACGCCGGGCGGCGGCGATGAGGGCACTGCGCGCGTGGGGATCAGCGGGACGGGCCATGGGGAGGCTCCAGCGGCCGCATTCCTAACCCGCGGGTCAGAAACTGCACCTGATTTCTGAACTGCGAGTCAGAAAAGCTGATGGGTCCGAAAAATTGATCACCCGCGAGGCGCCACTACCTTCGCCCACATGCGCAACATGCTGATCAGCACCTGTTTCTGTGTCGGTTTCTCCGTCGTGGCGACCGCTTGCGGGCCGGTGGCGGTGAGCGACCAGGCGGTCAACGGCTCCCGCTGCCTTTCGCTCTCGGAGCCCGGCACGCCCGGCCCCCTCGTCAGCCTCCCCTCGCGCATCTCGTGGCTGTTCCGCGTCGACACCTGCCGCGGTGAGCCGGTCGCGGGCCTCGGCGCGCAGCAGTTCGAGGTCTACGAAGACGGCAAGAAGGTCAGCCTCTACGAGTCGCAGCAGCGCGTCGCGCCCAAGGGCGAGCACTACCGCCTCTATTCCGTGGTGCTGCTCGATCTCTCCGGCTCGGTGCTGCGCTCGGGCGACTTCCCGAAGCTCGAGGCCTCGGCGCGCACGTACCTCGAGACGGTGCTCAGCGGCATGGGCGACGGGCACCGCGTGCAGTTGATGACCTTCGACGGCCGCGCCGAGCCGCAGGTGCTGGTGCCGTTCACCTCTGACCTCGCGACGCTCAAGGCCGGCCTCGCGTCGCTCGAGCAGACGGAGTGCTCGACCTCGAACGACTGCGCGCGCTTCTCCGATCACCGCACGTGCGCTGGCTGGCGCTGCGTCGACGACTCCACCAACTTGAACGGCGCGGTGGTGCGCTCGCTGCAGGTGCTCGACTCGGCGCTCGCGGGCAGCGGCGTGGCGTGGCGCGACGGCGCGCTGGTGCTCTTCACCGACGGCACCGACCAGGCCGCGCGCATGTCGACCGCCGACGCGCTCGACGCGGTGAAGCGCTCGCCGCAACACACCTTCACCATCGGGCTGGGCGGCGAGGTCGACGCCGACGTGCTGCGGCAGATCGGCAAGGACGGCGCGTGGCCGGTGTCGAAGGCCGACGAACTGCAGGCGGCGTTCAGCGAGATCGCCGCGCGCGTCGCGGGCCTCGCCAACCGCTTCTACACGCTCGAGTACTGCAGCCCGAAGCGCACCGGCACGCACCAGCTCAAGGTGGTGGCGACCGCGAACACGAATGACGGCGAGCTGCTCGGTCAGCTCAGCGGCCAGTTCGACGCGACGGGCTTCGAGAGCGGCTGCAGCCTCTCACCCTGAAGCCGAGAGCGCCGCGGCGGGCAACTTGGCCGGAGCGACCACCGAGTAGAAGACCGCGATGCGCCCCTGCGCGTCGAGCTGCACCTGCGTCACGCCGCGCGGCGGGTCGCGTTCCAGCTTGAGCGCGAAGGTGCTGTCCCACGCCCACAGCCCGTTGAGCCGCCGCACGTCGTTGGTGAGGGGAAAGCCGCGCAGCTCGAGCAGCCGGCGGAAGAAGAGCACCGTGCGGTCGATGCCCCGAATCGGCACCAACGCCGCGTGGAAGACGCCGCCGCCGTCGCTGAGCACGGTGACGTCGTCGCTGAGCCACCGCTTCGCGCCCTCTGCGTCTCCCGTCGCCAGCGCGGTGAAGAAGCCTTCCATCGCGGCGCGGGTGCGCTCGCGCAAGGCCTCGTCGGGCACCACGCGCGCGCCGTCGTAGCGGGCCAGCGCCTGTCGCGCGCGGTGCTGCAGCTGGCGCACGTTCTCCTCGCGCTCACCCAGGCACGCGCCCACCTCGCGCGCGCTCAGCTCGAAGACGTCGCCGAGCACCAGCGCCGCGCGTTGCTCGGGAGACAACGCCTCGAGCGCCAACAGGAACGCGAACGTCGCGCTCTCCATCACCTCGTAGCGCGCGCTGGGCGGCGCCTCGAACTCGAGCGCCTCGTCGGGCACGGGCGACGGCAGCCACGGCCCGCGGTAGCCCTCGGTCTGCCGCCGACGCAGTCGATCGATGCACAGCCGCGCGGCGATGCGGAACAGGTAGCCCTGCAGCGGCTCGCTCTCGTCGGGTTTCGCCTCGAGCGCGCGCACGAAGGTCTCCTGCACCACTTCCTCGGCATCGGCCGCGACGCCCGTCATGCGGTAGCACAGCCCGAAGAGCGCCCGGGCGTGGCTGCGGTGCGCGGCCTCGAGCGACGAGCTCATCGCGCCGCGGCTCCCGGCGACGCGAGCGCGGCGAGCACGCCCTGCCCCGCTTCCACCACCGCGTCGAAGATGAACGAGCGCGTGGTCGCGCCGCTGAGCAGGTGCACGCCGCGCGGCGTCGGGAAGACCAGCGGCTCGTCGCGGGGCACGTCTTCCATCACGCGCATGTGGGGGAAATAGCGCCGCTCGACGAGCACGTCACGCCACCCCGGCTGCGCGCGGTCGACGAAGGCCTCGAGCTTCGCCGCCACGTCCTCCTCGGGGCCACCGCACGGGAGGTACCACAGCGCGTGCACGCGCAACGGCGCGCCGCCCGGCGCGGTGTGCACCGAGAAGTACGTCGGCTCGTCGAGGCCGAACACCAGTCGCCGCTCGGGCTTCGGGAGCGTGCGCAGCACGAGGTCGAGACACGCGGCGCGCACCGGCACCAGTCCCCCGGGCGCGGGCTGACCAAGCATCGACGCCGCGGCAGCGAGCGGCACGGCGAGCGCCACCTGGCTCGCCTCGAGCACCGCGCCGCCCTGCAGGTGCACGCGCCCCGGCTCCACCTTCGTCACGCGCGACGCACAGCGCACCTCCACGCGTTTGGCGAGTGCGTCGACGAAGCCCTGCCACCCGTCGTCGAGGTACAGCACGCCCTGGCTGCGCGGGCTGACCACCTGCCGCAGCTGGGAGAACGCGCGCGCGGCCGACAGCAGCTGCGGCGCGTTGACGTACGAGCTGACGCGCATCAGCGTCGCGAAGAAGGCGCGCACCTGGCCCGAGCGGCGGCGTGCGAGCCAGTCGGCGAACGTGCCCGCCGGAGGAGCACCGAGCACCTCGCGTAGCGACAGCGCGAGCTCGACTCGTTCCCGCCACGAGAGCCACGACGCGCCGAGGAGTCCGCCGACGCTCATCGGCATCGGCACCAGCGCGCCGTCGCTCTCGAAGAAGCCCGGACCGCCGGGGACGAAGCCGGTCAGCGGCACGCCGAGTTCCTGCAGGGCGCGATGCGCGGTGCCCCCGAGGTACAGCGCGTGCGGGCCCAGGTTGACGGGCAGCCCTCCGAGCGCCGGGCTGCGACCGAAGCCTCCGGGCTGCGCCGCCTGCTCGAGCACCACCACCTTCGCGCCGAGCCGCGCCGCGCGCGCCGCCGTCACCAGGCCACCGGGCCCACCACCGACCACTGCCACGTCGAAGTGTTCGTTCATGCCGCACAGCACGGGCCGCGCGCGCGTTTCGTGACAGCGGAAGAAAAGGGCCAGTTTTTGACGGCACTTGTGTGCGTGGAAGGCTGCCGCGCCATGCCAGCCCTCGCTCGCGTCGCGCTGCTCGCTGCCTTCGTTTCCGCCCCCGCCTTCGCCCAGAGCCGCAGCGCCGTCGACGGGTTGGACCTCACGGTCGGCCGGCCGCTGGGTGGAACGTTGAGCACCGCGACGAGCAACCCCACCATTCGCAAGGTGCGCGGCGGGTTCGGCCCGCTGCCCGACATCGACGGCCGGCTCGCCGACCGCATCGATCAAATCGACGACGTGCTCAACGGCCGCCTCACGCAGGTCAACGGCATCGCCGCCGAGCGCCTCGACCAGGTCAACGGCATCGTGCGCGACCGCATGGACCAGGCCGACGCCATCGTCGCGGGCCGCATCGCGCAGGTCGGGCTGGTGGGCGGAGACCTGGTGCGCACCGCGAGCGGCGAGGTGCAGGCGACGTTGAAGGTCGCCGACTCCATCGTGGAGAACCGCATCGCGCAGATCGACGACGTCGCGAAGAAGCGCATCGACCAGGTCGACGCGAAGGTCGGCGCGCGGTTGACGCAGGTGCAGGGCATCGCCACCACCACGCTGCGCGAAGCCGACGGCATCGTCGAGGCGCGCATCGAGCAGGTCGACGAGGTCGCGGGCCGGCGGCTGGGCAACGTCGACACCATCGTCAGCAAGCAGCTCATCAGCGTGGAGTCGCTCTTACTGAAGGTGCCGTGCGTCATCGGCCTCGTGGTGGCCCTGGTGTGGCTCGCCATCAACAGCCTGCGTGCGTACAACGAGAAGAAGGCGAACCCGCCGACGAAGGCCTTCGCCGCGCGCAAGCTGGGGCGGTGGGCGCTCGAGAGCGTGCTGGTGTTCGCCGCCGCAGGCGCCTTCTATTGGATCGGCCTCGAGGTGCCCGGCGGCAGTCAGCTGCGGGCGCGAGAGCTGCGCATGGGCCACTCGCGCGCGTTCAGCGAGAGCCTCGAGCGGCTCGACCTCACCTCCGCGCGCTTCCACGCCTCGCAGCTCGCCTTTCTCGCGGGCACCGACACCTCGCTGGGCACGATGAACTTCATCTGCAAGGCGCTGCCGCAGGGCGTGCGTCGCGGCTTCCAGTCGTGCCTGCCGAAGAACGACGACGAGCCGCTCGACGAGGCCGCCGCGAACAGCGCGCTGGCGCGCGTGACGTTGCTGCGCGACGTGCTCATCACTCCCTCGGCGCTGACCACCCGCGACGGCCGCGCGCAGGTGCTCGAGCGCATCGGCCAGCTCGAGCTGCTGCTCGACACCGCCGACGCCGACCCCGTGCAGCGCGCCCGCGAGCTCGCCGCGCGCAACTCGCTCGACGCGCTCTCGGCGGTGGTGCGGTTTCACGGCGCGACCGACGTGAGCGAGCTGCCCGCGCTCGTGCCGCCGCTGCTCAAGGTGTGCGACGAGAGCAAGTCGGTGATGAGCGCCACGCAGGTCGAGCTCGCCAACCGCGTGTTCGGTGACCTGGCGTGCGACACGCTCCGCGAGCTGCGCCTCGCGCTCCCGAGCCGTGAGTGGCGCGTGGCCGCAGGCCTCGAGGTGCCAGACATCGACGTGCACCGCGGGCCGTACGAGCGCGTGTACGAGACCTTCCGCGCGCAGCTGGCGGTCGCGCACGTGGCGCTGCTCGACGCGCAGCTCGAGACCTGCCGCGCCGGCGGCGCCTCGCTTGCCGCGCCGAAGGATTTGAAGCGGGCGCGCACCGCGTACGTGAGCGCCGAAGACGCGTGCCGCGAAGCGCGCCGCGACGGGGAGCTGGCCGTGACGCTGGCCAGGCGCAGCGCCGCCGCGGCGAACGTGGTGAAGGCGTGGCGCGACCTGCTCGATGGCGTGCGGTCGGCCAACGGGGAACCTGACGCGCGCTCGCAGCTGCTGCTCCTCGACGACGCGGGGCTCTCGTTCGCGCTCGCGGCCGACTCGAAGCAGGTGCTGCCGCCGCCACTGGGCGCGCGCGAGCTCGCGGCCCGGGCGACGTCGTTCCCGCCGCGCGTCGCGCTGGTCGCCGAGGTCTTCGGGGAACGCACGCGGCCAGTGCAGGCGCTGGCGGCCGAGGTCGAGGCGCGCCGCTTCCTCGCGTTCGAGACGCTCGAGTACCAGCTGCTCACGACCCAGCTGCGCGGCGCCCACACCAGCGACGACGTGGTGCGCCTGGCGGTGACGTTGGAACTGAAGGGCCTGCTCGGCGCGGCGATCGCGTCGGGCTGGCTGGGCGCCGACGAGCTGAAGAAGGCGCTGGCCGAGACGGGCCCGGCGCCGATGCCCATTCGCCGCCTCACGCTGTAGGCCGTGCCGCCGACGGGCTACCATTTCGGGCATGCGCTCCCGTCTGCTGGTGGTGGCCCTCGCGGTGGCGGCGTCGTGGTGGGTCGCCTGCAGCGCTGAGCTGAACACGCCGGCCGACCCCGTTCGCTCGCTGCGCCAGGCCGGCGGGGTGACGATGCGGCTGCCCGACCTCGAGGGCGGTGCTCCCAACGAGGCGCTCGGCTTCTCGGTCGGCGCGTGCCGCAACGGCGAGTGGCTGGGCGGCGCGCCGGGCACGAGCAAGGTGAAGAACCTCACGCGGAGCTCGAACGACATGGGCATCGGCCGCGTGATCCTCTGCGACGGCGTCACGGCCCCGGTCTTCTACACGTCACGAGATCCCAACCGCATTCTGCGCAGCGACTTCACGAACTCCTTCGGCTTCGACGGCGGCCCCACCGCGTTCTGCCGCGCCGACCACAACGCGAGCCCGGTCGCGGCCATCGTGCCCACCCGCGGCATCCTCTTCTTCAGTGACGCCGGCCCGGGTCCGACGGAGCTTTCGATCAACGGGCTCGGCGCGCCCTGCGGCGTCAACGGCGCAGGCCCGGCACAGCTGGCGTACGTGCAGAGCAACACGCTCAAGGTGATGCCGTTGGCCGGTGGGGCGTCGGTCGCGCTGGCGAGCGTGCCGCAGGCGCTCTCGCTCGCGGTCGGCAACTTCCACCCCGGGCTCGGGCTCGAGGTCGCGGTGGGCTACGGCGATCGCGTCGAGCTCTACTCGGCGACCACCGCCTCGCAGCTCTCGCCGTTGCTGCGCCTCCTGCCGAACACCACCACCTCGGGCTTCGGCACGTCGCTGGTGGCTGAGCCCGGAGACGCGGGCGGCGGGCTGCAGGCGCTGTGGGTCGGCTCGCCGGCGGAAGATCGCATCTACCGATTCATCGGCAGCGAGGGCACGTTCGTCGAGCTCATCTCCGGCTCCGACTCCGACTTCGGGTTCGCGCTCGCGAGCGGGCAGAACCAGCTGGTCGTCGGCGCCCCCGGGTGGGACACGACGTGGAGCGACGCCGGTGCGGTGTTCACCGACGCGTACGCGGGCTGGATCGACGCGGGCTTCATCGACGCCGAGCCGTTGAGCTGCGTGCTCGGCTCGACGTGCACGACGGCGACGAACCTGTGCGGCACGTGCCTCGGCGAGGTGCTGTGCGTGCGCGGCCCGACGGCGTGCGGCGTCGATGGTGGTGGGCCGACGGGCGGTGGCGGGGGCACTGCGACGGGTGGTGGCAGCGGCGCGGGCGGAGGTGCTGGGAATGGAGGTGGCGGCGCGACGGGTGGCGGCGCGACGGGTGGCGGCTCGGCGAGTGGTGGCGGCTCGGCGAGTGGTGGCGGCTCGGCGACTGGTGGTGGCTCGGCGACTGGCGGTGGCTCGGCGAGTGGCGGTGGCTCGGCGACTGGCGGTGGCTCGGCGACTGGCGGTGGCTCGGCGACTGGCGGCGGCGCTGGTGCCGGTGGCGGGAACGGCCAGGGCGGTGGCAGCGGTGGTGGTGACGGCGTGGTGTTCACCACGTGCGGCTGTGGCAGCCCTGCGGGGTTGCCGTTGGTGGTGCTTGCGCTTGCGCTGCGGCGTGTGCGGCGTGCGCGGCGTGCTCGCTGAGGCCCCTCACCCCGAGATCAGGGGTTGGGCTTTTCGCTCACGGCGATCTTGTAGTTCACCGCGCGACCCAGGCCCGTGTTGAGCGGGAACTTGATGCCGCTCATCGCCTTCTGCAGGCACGCGCGCAGCGGCTCGGCGAGGCCCGGCTCGGTGATGTTGACGGTGCCCATGTCACCCGACTTCTCGATGGTGAAGTTGGTGGCGATGGTGCCGCCCGCCGGCAGCGAGGTGCGGAAGCGCTCGGCGCACGCGCGGAACTTCGAGAGGCCCTGGCGATCGATCGCCCCGAGCACCAACGCCGGCGTCAGCACCACCGGCTTCACCGGCTTCTTCACCGCGACCACGCCCGCGTCGACCACCGCGGCGCCGGCGTCGACGACCTCGGCGACCACGTCGGCGCCCGCGTCGACCGCTTCGGGCTCGGCGCCCGCGTCGATGACCTCGGCCACGGCCGGTCCGGCATCGACGGCCGCGACGGCGATGACACCCGCGTCGACCACCACCGGCACCACCGGCGGCGGCTTCGGCCAGAACGCCACGCCCGCCCCGACGGCCGCGAGCAGCACCAGCGCGCCGACGGCGATGGCGCCACGGCGAGACGGCGGCAGCTTCGGCTCGTCGTCGACCCCGGGCGGCACGACCACCTCGGTGCGCCGCAGCGACGCGTCGGCTGCCGGGCGCGGAGACGAGAGGGCCTGCGCCAGCTCTTCCATCGACTGCGGGCGCTTGGCCGGGTCCTTCTCGAGGCAGCGGCGCACCACGTCGGCCAGCCACGGGGGAATCGGCTCGCCCTGCGGCGTGCGCGGCGGCAGCGGGTCGGGCTGCCTGGTGAGCAGCGCGGCGACGAGCTTGCCGAAGTTCTCACCGTCGATGGGCAGCTTGCCCGACAGCAGCTGGTACAGCATCACGCCCACCGCGTAGACGTCGGCGCGGCGATCGACGGTGCCGCCCGACGCCTGCTCGGGTGACATGCTGGTCGGCGTGCCGATGATGGCGCCGTCCATCGTGCTGACCTTCGGCGCGTCTTCGGTGGGCTGCGTCAGCTTCGCGACGCCGAAGTCGAGCACCTTCACGTAGTCGGCGTCGCCGTGACGGTTGATGAGGAAGACGTTGTCGGTCTTCACGTCGCGGTGCACCACGCCGAGGCGGTGCGCGGCCGCGAGCGCGCTGGCGAGCTGCTTGACGACGTGGAGCGAGCGCTCGATCGACAGCGACCCCTGCGCGAGCCGCGTGGTGAGCGTCTCGCCCTGCAGGAGCTCCATCACGAAGTACACCGCGGTCGGCTTGCCGTCGGGGCCGAGCTCCTGGCCGAAGTCGGAGATCTCCACGATGTGCTCGTGGTTGATCTGGTTCACCGCGCGCGCTTCCTGGAAGAAGCGCTGGATCAGGTCGTCGCGCTGGTACTGCTCGGGGCGCAGCACCTTGATGGCCGCTTGCCGGCCGAGCAGCGCGTGCTTGCCGAGGAAGACCTGGCCCATCGCGCCTTCGCCGATGAGCTGCACCAGTTCCCACGGCCCGAGCTTGCGAATGCCCACCGGCGACGGCCCGCCCGCCGGCACGACCACGTGACCGCCCGAGACGCGCGTGCGGTTGGCGTCGGTGAGCGCGGCGATGAATTCCTGCACCGAGCGAAAGCGGTTCGAGAGGTCGAGCCCGAGCGACTTGGTGAGCACCGGCCCGAGGTGCATCGCCGACGCGGGCAGCCCCGCGAGGTTGCCCTGCGGCGGCTTGCCGGTGACGAGCAGGTGCAAGATGCCGCCGAGGCCCGCGATGTCGAGGCTGGGCGACACCTTGCGCGCGGCGGTGAAGACCGGGAGCAACCCGAGCCCGAAGCCCGCCAGCCGCACCTCGACCGAGGTGGGCACCGCGAGCACGCTGATCCATTCGGGGCGCACGTCGCCGTGCACGAGCTGCACCTGGTGCGCGGCCGCGAGCGCGTGCGCCACCGCCATGGTGATGCTCACCGCTTCGTCGGGCAACAGCGCGCCCTTCTCGGCGATGACGCGATCGAGCGAGACGCCCTCGAAGCGCTGCCACGCGACCGCCCAGCGCAGCGGACCCGCGCCGTCGATGGCGATGGTGCGCGCCACGTTCGGGTGCTGGAAGGCGATGGCCTTGCGCACCTCGGCGGCGAACGCGTCGGCGCGCGCTTGATCAGCGAACACGCCGGCGTTGGTGACGCCGACCGACACCGCGCGGCCCTCGGAGACCCCCGCCATCTCCTCGAAGCCGGCGTGATGGCGAACGGGCGTGAGCTGTTCGACGATCAGACCGCGCGAGGAATCCACGGCCGAAAGCCTAGAGGGCGCTCAGCGGCCGACGAAGGACAAAAGCCGCGGCCACCACTGCTCGAACGACGCAATCGCTGCGCCCAGCAGCCCGCCGAACACCACCGCCATGCCCCAGCGCGGCTTCTTCACCACCGCGAGCTCCGCGGGGCTGAGCTGCGAGAGCTGCGTCAGGTCGGCCTTCGACAGGCGGGCCAGCGCCTCGGTGTCGGTCAGCCGCTTGCGCGACCGCAAGAAGGCGACCAGCACCGTCGAGGGCGAGGAGTCGAGGCGCGTGAGCAATTCCTCGAACGCGCGGCGCAGCGAGGTGGCGTCGGGGTAGCGGTCCTTCGGCTCGAGGCTCATCGCGCGCTCGATGACCTTCACCAGGTCCTTCGGGGCCTTCGGCGCGACCCTGGCGAGCTTCTCGCGCTTGCCGGTGGTGACCTTCGCGAAGACCTCGCCGGGGTTGGCGCCGGTGAACGGCCGCGCGCCCGAGAGCGCCTCGAAGAGCATCACGCCCAGCGAGTAGAGGTCAGAGCGCGCGTCGACCTGTCCGCCGGTGATCTGCTCGGGCGACATGTACGCGGGCGTGCCGACCGCCATGCCGGTCTTGGTGAGGCGGTCGAGGTCTTCTTGCTGGGCGATGCCGAAGTCCATCAGCTTCACTTCGCCCCACGAGTTGATCATCACGTTGCCGGGCTTGAGGTCGCGGTGCACCACGCGGTGGAAGTGCGCGTGCTCGAGCGCGCTCGCCAGCTGCAGGCCCACGATGGCCACGGCGTCGGCGGGCAGCGCGGCTTCCTTGATCAGCTCGTGGAGCGTCGGCCCGTCGACCAGCTCCATGATCATGTAGAGCCCGTCGTTCTTCTCGATCAGGTCGTAGAGCGTGACGATGTGCTGGTGGTGGAAGCCGGCCAGCGCCATCGACTCGCGCTTGAAGCGGCTGAGCGACTCGGCGTTCTTCGCGGCGTCGGGCGAGAGTTCCTTGATGGCCACCTCGCGCTGCAGGCTCTCGTGCACGCCGCGGTACACCTGCGCCATGCCGCCCTTGCCGAGCGGTCCGAGAATCCGGCAGTCACCGACCTTCCGAATCGCCATGGCGCGCTCGCTCTTAACACGCTGGCCGCGACGCGACCGGCCGTTTCACCGGCGCACCGCTGGCAGACCCGCAAGCTGGCAACCTTGCCAGCACCCTCTCACGCCAGCCACGCCAGCAGGTTCTTGAGGGCGTGCTGCTCGTGGAGCGCGGCGGTCTTGCCCAGCCGCGCCCGCGCGGGGTCGAAGAAGAAGACGCGCTGCTCGGGGGTGACCACCGCGACGACCGCCTTCCACCCGAGCCGCTGCGCGTCGGCGTGCAGCCGCTGCCAGGCCGCGCCGCTGAACCGCACCGGCAGCGCCGTGCGCTTGACCTGAATGCCGACCTGGATGCCCGCGCGCACGCCGAGGAGGTCGAACGCGCCGCGGCTCGCGCGCGCCTGGTACACCAGCTCGAAGCCGAGCTCGGCGAGGAGCCGCGCGACCTCGCGCTCGGCGTCGTCACCGATGGCGCTCATCGGCACCACCGACCCGCCCGGGTTGCGCCACCGCACCCACCAGCCGAACACCGGGTCAGCCAGCGACCACCGCTGCGCCTCGTCGCGCACCACGACGTCGCCGAGCCGCTCGAGGTAGCGCACCGCGGCCCCCGACGACGCGCCGATGCGGCGCGCGAGCTCGTTGGTGCGCAGCGGCCCCTCGGCGAGCGCGCCCACGCACGCGGCGAGCGTCGAGGCGGTGCCCACCACGCGGCTGAACTCCCGCGCGAAGTGCAGCGAGAGCGAGCCGGTGCGGGTGAAGAGCAGTTCCGAGAGCACCTGGCGCGCGAGCGGCAGGTCCCACGGGCGGCCGTGACGCACCAGCTGCTCGCCGAAGAGCTGCAGGTAGAACGGGTGCCCGCCGAGCAGGCCCACCGCGAGGTCGACCACCTCGCGCGGCAGCGCCCCCCGCGCGACCGAGCGGCGCAACAGCTCGGCGGCGTCGGCCGGCTGCATCGGCCCCAGCTCCATCAGCTCGAAGTGCTGGAAGAACGGCGAGCGCTCGCTGGTGACCATGCGGGTGAGCAGGCCCCGTTCGGACCCGGCGACGACGTAGGTGGTGCGCCGGTGCCGCTGCCAGACGGCGCGCGCCAGGGCCAGCACCCCGCCGCGTGACGGGCTGAGCTTCGAGAGTTCCTGGAACTCGTCCCACGCGACGACGCAGAAGCCGTGCGTGGCGTGCGCGAGCCGCTCGCCCAGCCCCAGCGCCAGCTCGGCGAGGCGCACGTCGACGCTCGCGTCGGCCAGCGAGAGCAGGTCGGCCCGCAGCGCCCGGTCGAACGAGCGAAAGCGCTTCGACTCGAGCAGCGCCGCCCGGTAGTCGTCGGCGCGGCGGGCGAGCGCCTCGAGCGACACGCCCAGCTCGGCGCCGAGGAACGCGTCGACGGTGCGGAGCGCCAGCCGGCGAAAGATGCCGAAGCCCAGGGGGTCTTCTTCGAAGCAATCGAGCACCACGAAGTGCACGTCGCGCTGGCGGCTGCGGCGCTCGAGCTCGAGCAGCAGGCTGGTCTTGCCGACGCGGCGCACCCCGAGAATCGCGAGCCAGCGCGGGTGCCCGGCGCGGAGCCGGTCGACGCACTCGCCGAGGCGCGCGAGCTCGGCGCGACGATCGAAGAACGAGCCGGCCGTGACCGGCGTGCTGGTGGTGAACACCGCGCGACGGTACGGGGAACGGTGGGGTGCTGGCAAGTCTGCCAGCTGGCAAGGTTGCCAGCACCCGCGGTCAGTGCGCCTCGAACCAGCCGGTGATGCGGTCGGGCGAGTCGGCGAACCACTCGTGCCCCGCGTCTTCGACGTCGAGCTCGACCGGCGTGCCCTGGTCCATCAGCTTCGTGACGTAGGGCTGCGCGGTGAAGAGCGGCACCGTCGCGTCGTTGGCGCCGTGGAGGAAGAGCGTGGGCGGGTGATCGGCCGGCAGCGCGTCGGGCAGCACGCACACCGGGCCCGCGCAGGTGGCCCAGCTCGCCGACTGAATCGCCAGCGCCCGGAACGCGCCCGGGTAGCTCAGCGCCATGCGGCTGGTCATGTAGCCGCCGCTCGAGATGCCGGTCGCGTAGAGCCGCGAGAGATCGACCGCGCCGAACTGGCCCGCGTCGAGCCCGGCGAGGAGCCCGTCGACCAGCACCTTGTCGGTGGTGAGCCCCCACGGGACGGTGGCGTTGGTCTGCCACGCGACGCCCGCGACCGCCGAGGGCGCGACGACTGTGAAGCCGTGCTCGAGCAACATCACCTGCAGCCGCGCCTGGTGAAAGCCGCCGAACGCGAGGTCGGGCTTCACCGTGCCCCACGTCGCCGACGGGCCGAAGAAGCTGCCCTGGTACACCACCACCACCGGGCGGCCCGCGTCGGGCGCCTCGCCGTGCGGCGCCTGCCAGTACACCTCGCGCTGCGCGCCGTTGACGTCGACGGTGGTGATGCGCGGCGGGCAGAGCACCTCGGCGTCGGTCGCGCTGCACACCGCGTCGGCGTTCAGGTTCGGGTCGTGCCCGCACTGGCACGACGCGGCGAAGACCAGCACGAGGGTTGGGAGCGACCGCCGCACCGTGCCAACCTCGCAGGCCACTTTGACCCAACGCAAGCGCCACGCGGCGATCGCGCCCTTCCTCGACGTCGAGGCGTCGTTCCTCGAAGACGACGAGCACGTCGCCCTCGAGCTCGCGGTGCACGAGCGCTCGTATTCGCGCGAGTTGCTGCGGGCCGACCTGAAGCGCGCGAAGACCACCCCGCCCTTCCTCGCCCCCGAAGCGCTCGAGCTCGCCGCGCCGCGCGCGCGCTACCGCCTCCCCACGACCGGCGTCACGCTGAGCGCGCTCTGGCAGCTGCTCGACCGCACTGAGCGTGCCGACACCGCGGTGCGCGTGTTGTCGGTGCTGGCGACCGCGGGCCCGCTCTCGAGCTACCCGCGCGCGGGCGTGTTGTGCTTTTCCGACGGCTCGCTGCAGCTCTGCCCGGTGCTCAACGAGACCGTGCTCTCGGCCGCGAAGACGTGGAACCCGCCCCAGTTCGACGAGTACTGCCTGGGCGGAGGTGGAGACGACGCGCCGGTCGAGCAGTCGCTGGGGTTCTCGCTCTTGCGGCTCTTGCTCGGCGCGACGTGGACGTGGCCGTGGGGGCTGGCCGGCGAAGAGCGCCGCGTGCCGCGCGCGTCAGATTACGAGCCCTGGCTGGCGCCGCTCGACGGCGTGCTCGAGCGCACGCTGCAGGGCTGGCTGTCGAAAGACCGGCCGCTGCCCACCGACCGCACCCTGCTCGGGGAGTGGACGGCGGCGCTCGCGGTGCTGTGCGACGAGCGCGAGCAGCAGGGCTTCAGCCTCGCGCGGCTGGTCGAGCGCGCGTGGCCGGTGGTGCACGACGCGCAGGGCTGGTGAGGCTTCGACGGGTGTCGCGCGAGCCGACCCGCGACTGGTCGAGCGGCCTCGTGGAATAGCGCCGGTCGACTCGGAGAAGCCCGACGCGCAGCTCGCTCTGCGGGCGTGCCCGAAAGGCGAGCCACGCCGCGAACGCCGCCACGAAGCGAGCAGCCCGCGAGGCTCACTCTGCGGCTCTCCAAGAGGCGAGCCCCGCCCCGAACGCGGCCACGCAGCCGAGCCGAGCCGCGCGCACCTCTGCAGCTCTCCGAGAGGCGAGTCCTCGCCCCGAACGCCGCCACGCAGCCGAGCCGCGCGCAGCTCTGCGGCTCTCCGAGAGCGAGCCACGCCCCGCGAGGCTCGCGCCGTCAGTCCTTCGACATGCGACGCGCGAGCCACGCGCCGAACACCGCCACGAAGACGAGCGGCACCATCGGCACGCGCGGTTCCCACACGAGCAACGCGCCGAGCAGCAGCGGCACGGTGACGACCAGGTAGAGCGGCGCGAGCACCGAGATCGACGACCACCACGACGGGCGGTTCGTCAGCGGCGACGCCTTCGCGCGCTCGACCTCGAGCTCCAGCGTGGTGACCGACTTGCGCAGCTTCGACACCCGCGCCTCGAGCTCACGCCGCTCGGCGACGACCTCGGCGCGCACCAACTCGAGCTGGTCGCGCGGGGCCTCGGTGCCGCGCAGCGCCCGCAGCTCGACCTGCAGTTCCTCGAGGCGCTCTCTCGCTTCGCGGCTCACTTGATCAACACCAGCGCGGCGGCGAGGGCCACGGCCGAAAAGGCGAGCGCGAGCCCGAGCGCCGCGACGTGGGTCTGCCAGCGCACCGAGCTCCGCGCCGCGACGGTGCGGTTCTGCTTCTCGAGCGAATCGAGCAACGCCACCTCGCGCTTCCTCAGCTCGTCGGCCTCGGTGGTGAGCGCGAGCCAGGTGCGGCGCTGCTGCTCGCGCTCGGCCTCGAGCTGACTGGCGTGCCGGGCCTTGATGGTGGCCAGCTCCGCCTCGGCGGCGGCGATGGCGTCGTCGATCTCACTCACGGCTCAGAGCCAGTCCGCGCGCACATCGAGGTAGCTGCGCTCGCGCGACTCGCACAGGCGCAGCGCCACCACCGCCTTCGGCAGCTCGGTCACGCGCCAGTACCTCGCCGCGGCGCGCAGCCCCCGGGCGAAGTCGTCGTCGCCCTCGAGCGCGTTGGTCACCCGCACCCACGCCCACGCGACGACGATGGCGCTCATCGCTTCCATGAAGTCGGCGGAGTGCCCCAGCATTCCCTCGAGGTCGCCCTCGAGCCCGAACGCGCCGAGCGACGACGTCACGCTCACCAGCACCTGCACCGCGTCGCGGAGCGCCTGCACGTCTTCCTTCGCCTTCGCGCAGTCGGCCTCGATCAGCTCCACCAGCGCGCCGAGCGCCGCGCCGCCGCCCGCCACCACCTTGCGCCCGAGCAGGTCGAGCCCCTGGATGGTCGTGGTGCCCTCGTGAATGGTGTTGAGCTTCTGGTCGCGCAGCCACGCCTCGGGCAGGTACTCGCTCGAGTACCCGTTGCCGCCGTGGAGCTGCAGCGCCAGCGCGTTGCTCTCGAACCCACGCTCGGCAGGAAACGTCTTCGCGATGGGCGTGAGCAGGTCGAGCACCAGCTTCGCGCGCGCCTTCGCGTCGTCATCGGTGCCCCACGCGGCCTCGTCGGCGAAGCGCGAGGTGATGGCCAGGAGCGCGAGGGAGCCTTCGACGATGGCCTTCTGCCGCAGCAGCATGCGTCTCACGTCGGGGTGCTCGGTGAGCGGCACCTGCGGCACCGAGGGGTCGGTCACGCCGAGCGCCCGCCCCTGCTTGCGTTCCTTCGCGTACGCGAGCGACTCGTGAAACGCGACCGACGCCGTGGCGGCGCCGTTGACGCCGACCATGATGCGCGCCTCGTTCATCATCTGGAACATGCAGCGCAGGCCCTGGTGCGGCGCACCGACGAGCCAGCCGTGACACGCGTTCTCCTCACCGAACGCGAGCGCGAGCGAGGGCAGGCCGCGCCAGCCGATCTTGTGAATCGCGCCGGTGACGTGCACGTCGTTGAACGCGCCGTCGGGGCGCACGCGCGGCACGGCGAAGAGCGAGATGCCCTTGGTGCCCGGCGGACCGCCCTCGATGCGCGCGAGCGTGAGGTGCACCACGTTCGAGGCGAGGTCGTGGTCGCCGGCGGAGATGAAGATCTTCGCGCCGCGAATCAAATAATGGCCCTGCGCGGTCGGCGTGGCGCGCGTGGTGAGGTCGCCGAGGCTCGAGCCGGCGTGCGGCTCGGTGAGCGCCATGGTGCCGGTCCACTCGCCGCTGCGCATCTTCGCGAGGTACGTCGCCTTCAGTTCCTCGCTGCCAAACGCCTCGATGAGGTGCGCCGCGCCGGCGGTCAGGCCCGCGTAGCCGTACGCGGAGAGGTTGCCCGCCATGAGGTAGGCGCTCGACAGCGTGGTGACCGAGAGCGGCAGCGCGTGCGTCGCCTCGATGACGTCGAGCTCGCGCAGGGCGCGCCACGCGCCGTGCATCTGCGGGTGCACGGTGATGCGGCCGCCGGAGAACTTCGGCGGCTCGGTGTCGATCGCGCGGTACGAGGGGAACAGCACGTCGCGCGCGACGCGGCGGCACGACTCCATCCACGGCTTGACCGAGTCGACGCCGAGCTCGGCGAAGCGCGGCAGGCGAAAGAGCGCGTCGAGGTCGAGCACGCGCGAGAGGAGGTGGTCGACGAACCGGTCTGAGACGAGGGGATTCACGGCGAAGCGGTGTAGCCGCTTCAGTCGCCGCGATCGAACGCCTCGAGCTCGGCGGCGGTGAACGGCGCGTCGTGCCCGGGGAGCGCCTGGAGCCAGGTCGCCGCGGCCTCGATGGTCGAGAAGGTCTGCATCGGCCACGACTGCTTCGACACCAGCAGGTAGGCGGTCATGAACGAGCGCGCCATCACCGCCGAGAGCCCCCTGGTGGCGATGACGATGGCCGCGCCGCGCACCTTGCCCTGGTACTTCCTGGTGAGCTCGACGCTGCGCGCGCGCACCTGCTCGTCGATGCGCAGCAGGTTGCTCTTCTCACCCGCGATGGCGATGGTCGCGACCTTCGGGAACTGCTCGAGCAGCTTCACCTCGACGCGATCGATCTCATCGAGCGCCACGACAGTCGGCGTGACGCGGTAGCAGGTCACGATGAGCGACCCGACGGTGCCGACGCGAAGCCCGGGATCATTGAAGTGCTGCGTGATGGGCACGGGCCAACAGTAGCGCGAGCGTCGGCTAACCTCGCCCGCCATGTTCTACAAACCCTCGGGCAAGGCGCCGGTCGATGGGCTGTTGATGGGCCTCGTGGTCGGCGGCCTCTGCGCGGTGCCGCTCGCGGCCATCTACGCGTACGCCATCACCTACATTCCCATCATCGGGGTGGTGACCTTCATTCTCACCGGTGGCTTCGCGCTGCTGGTGGCGGTGGCGGCGAGCACACCGATGCACAGCCGCAAGGTGCGCGGCCCGCTGCCGGCGTCGCTGGTGGGCGCGTTCGCGGGGCTCATCTCGCTGTGGGCGATGTGGATCTTCTGGCTCTACGCGCTGCTCCACCGCGAGGAAGGCGCGGGGCAAGACGTGGGCCTGCTCGACCTGGCCATCAACCCGTTCGCGACGTGGAAGCTCATCGAGCTGGTGAACGAGACGGGCTCGTGGTCGCTCAAGGGCGCGACGCCGACCGGCGCCATCTTGTGGATCATCTGGGGCTGCGAGGCCGCGATTCTCGTCGGGCTGCCGATGTGGCTCACCGCGAGCAACGCGTCAGACCCGTTCTGCGAGAAGTGCGACACGTGGTGCGAACAGAAGCTCGGCTTCTTCATCACCGAGCCCGTCGAGCGGAAGCAGCTCGAAGACTGGCTGCGCGCGGGCCGGCTCGATCAGCTCGCGGGCACGCCGGCGCCGACCAACGCCTCGACCTTCCAGAGCACCGTCGCGGTGCGCTGCGGCTGCGGCGAGACGAGCACGGTGTCGGTCATCGAGACGCGCCCCGACAACAAGGGCAACGCGCAGACCAACGACCTGGTGCGCAACGTGTTGCTGCCCCGCGACGGCATCTCGACGCTGCTGCGGCTGCGCGAAGAACGGGCGAAGAAGTTCGGCGTGGAGTCGGTCGCGGTGGTCGCCACCGTCACCACCGAGCCACCGGCGCCGACGTGAATCGTGCGCCCTGCCCGGAATCGCGGCGCCAGAATTGCGCGGTAGGACTCGGGCGCACCTCCTGATCACGAGCAGATCGGCCGCGCGCGCGTGGTTTGCACCGGACCCGGGTCGGAGGAAGCGCCATGCACCACCGACCCCTTGCGACGAAGGTCTTGATCGCCGTCGAGCTGTGCCTCGCTTGCGTGACGATGTTCGCCACGTGGGACCTGCTGCGTGACCCGACGGGCAACTCCGTGGGTCCGCTGACCGCGTACCTGTTGGTGGGCACGCCGTTCGACACCTACCTGGTGCCGGCCTTCGTGCTCTTCATCGTCGGCGGCGCGGTGCCGCTGGGCATGGCGCTCATCGGCCTGTTCCGCGTGCGGTGGGCGCGCTGGGGCCACGTCGCGGCGGGCGCGTTGATCGCGGTGTGGGCGATCAGCACCTCGGCCATCGCGGGCCTGTTGAGCAGCAACCAGGTCGTCTTCGTCGCGGTGGGCTTGATGATGTGCGGCCTCGCGGCGGTCGACTTCCGCGCCGAGAAGGCCGAGCAGGCCGCCGAAGACGCCGAGGCGGCCGCCGACGAAGAAGCCGAGGCCTGAGCGGCTCGGCGGGCGACCTCCTCGCGTCGACGAACCGAACTACAAGTCGCGCGGGCGAGGTAATTGGAAAGCCACAGGCTGAGCGGCGTGCTGAATTAACGGCGTACTCAGGCAAGCGCGTCGCGTGGGCGACCGGTTCTCCCCAGTCCTTCTTGTTGGCCAGCGAATCCGAGCGACACGCCCAGTTGCGAAGCACAGTTGATTTTGATGACCTTGCGGTTCGCCGACTCCGAGGTCACATGTACATATCTCGAATCTCTATTGAGAACTTCCGGAATTTCTACGAACTCGACACCAAGCTTGCTCGCGATGCTGTCATTGTTGGCGAAAACGCGATCGGCAAGAGCAATCTGATTCACGGGCTAAGGCTCATTCTCGACCCAAGCCTTCCAGACTCACTCCGACAACTTCGACCTGAGGACTTCTGGGACGGAATCTCAAGACCAATCGACGACAACGAGAGAATTGAGATCTCGATTGAGCTCGCCGACTTTGAGAACGACAGCACCCAGGTCGCCGCGCTCGCCGATTTCTTGGTTCAAGCGGTCCCAATGGTAGCACGCCTTACGTATGAGTTTTTTGCCGAAAAGAGTCGCGGCCGCGCCCAGTGGCGCTACCGCGTTTTCGGCGGAACAGATACTGACAACATACTATCAAATGAGACTCGCCGCCGGATCGCGCTTGAGTGGATTCCGGCTCTTCGTGATGCAGAAGCGGATCTCGCGAACTGGCGTCGCTCGCCGGCACGCAGCGCACTCAGTCGCGCCGCCGAAGAAATCGAGCCCGATCGGAAGCTAGAAATCGCGAAACGAGTGAATCGAGCAACCAACAAACTCCGACAACTGAAGCCAATTGCCCGTGTTGAAAAGCAGATAACAGACCGATTGGCTTCTCTTGTCGGGGCGTCACAGTCGAAGGGCATATCTCTCGGATTCGAGAGCCAAGACGCCGATCGCCTTATTCGCAGCCTCCGACTGATGGTTGACGGAGGCGTGCGTCCCGTTGGCGAAGCAAGTTTGGGCCTCGCCAACTCACTCTTTCTCACGCTTCGGATTCTTGAAATCGAAACGCTTGCTCGGGCTCACGATCGCGACCAGACATTCTTGGCTATCGAAGAACCAGAGGCACATCTGCACCCACATTTGCAGAGGACCGTCTTCAAGAGTCTGTTGCACCCAAGACGACACCTCTCCAAACGAAAGAGGGCGAGATCACGGAGAACGAGTCTCATCTTAACTACACACTCTCCGCACATCGCAAGCGTCACACCAGTTCGCTCAATTGTCGTTCTGCGGACCAAGAACGGCGCGACTGTCGCAAGGTCGACTGCCGGGCTCGCACTAAGTAGACGAGATCGAGAGGACATCGAACGCTATCTCGATGTTACAAGGGCTGAGCTCTTGTTCGCCAGAAGAGTACTGCTAGTCGAAGGTGACGCAGAACTATTCGTCGTGCCGCAAATCGCCACGCAACTCGGCCTCGACCTCGACGAACTTGGCGTGAGTGTGTGCTCCGTGTCTGGGACCAATTTCGCGCCATACGTGAAGCTCTTGCGCAGCTTGACACCCCCTTTGCAATCGCGACTGACCGCGACCCCCGCAAGGGCAAAACCGCACTCGGGGAAGTGCGTGCAACAAAGCTCGAAGCTCTGTTCAAACGCCTTGGGCTTGCCAGCAATCGGGGGCGAGTGTTTGTTGGAGCGCAAACGTTGGAGCCCGACCTCGTTGCTGCCGGATGGCATGCAGAAGTCGCACAATCGCTGAAGGAGCTCTCAACAACGGCAAAGCACATCGAATTCGCCAGCCAAGTTCAAAAGAAGCAGACACTCGACGACACAGAAGCACGGCTCTTACTGCGAGCAATCGAGAAGATCGGGAAAGGCCGGTTCGCCCAGAGACTCGCAGCAGTCGTGAGCAGCACCGCGAACGCCCTGCCACCTGGTCCCAAATATATCATTGATGCCATCGAATCTATCAGGACAGCTACATGAAGAACCATTGGCCAAACCGCGAGCAACGTCGCGCCTTGCGTGCGAAAGGACATTGCGTCGTCATTGCCGGACCCGGCAGCGGGAAGACTCGAGTTCTCACGCTCAAGATGCGGCGCCTTGTCGAGCATTTGAAGCCAAATCAGAAGCTGGCATGTCTCTCGTACAACAACGAGAGTGTCTCCGAAATTGTAGAACGAGCTCGCGCGATGGACCTCGACCCCAAGTCCGTCTTCATCGGCACTGTGCACTCATTCTGCATGCGACATGTCCTGCAACCTTTTGCCAGACTTGCGAAGTCAGACATTCCGCTCCCACTCAATATCGCGAGCGACGTGCAGGTCGCGCGAGCCACCGAGTTGGCTCGCAAGACTCATTCGCTGAGCCCAAAAGACGTACGCGTTCACGGGGTGGGGAGCAGCGAAGGGGATGAGCGGGTGTTGAGCGCCGCCTGAATGGCGTCGGAGAGGTAACTCAAGACATGACGACGCTGCTTGCGGCAGGTGTGGATGACAGACTTGAGATTGGCGGCGAAGCGTTCGCCGCGCTCGCTCTGACTTCCCAGCGACGTCTTGCGCCACAGCACGAAGCCGCGCAGTTCCTGCTCTGCGTGGTTGTTGGTCGGCTCGACGCCCTCCTGGGAGACGAAGCGCCAGAGGGCGTCGCGGTGCTCGAGGATGTGCGCGCACGAGCCCGCGATGTCGAGCACGTGAGTGCCTCGACGAAGGAGCACCTCGATGGTGTCCCGGGTCGCGCTCGTGCTTCGCCTGAAGGTTTCGCGGCTGATGCAGCCGTCACGCGCGCGGTGCCACTCGTGCATCAGGAACTGTGCGCGGCCCAGCAGCGCGAGGCCAAGTTGGCCCGCTTCACCTCGTTGCTCCGCGTACCAAGCGAACTTTCTGAGGAGGTGCGCCCAGCAGATCTGTCGCCGTTTCATGGCCCAGAACGAGAGCTGGCTGCCGCGATCGCTGACGAGAACGCCCTTCTCGCCCATCCACGCCTTGAGCGCCTCGATGGTGCCCGCCTCAAAGATGGTGAAGACCGTCACCGCCTTGGTCGCCATCACCCACAGCGCGCGGAAGATGTGCGCGCGGTACCAGGTGGTGCCATCCGCGTGCTTGACCTCTGCGGCCATCGCGTGGGCACGCAGCTCTTCGACAGGTGCGGTGAGGGCGTCAGCCACGACGGCTTCGGATTCACTCAGCGCGCCCAGAGAGATGTCGACGTTGAGAAGGTCGCTCAGCAGCGCCTGCATCTTGCGGCGGCTGATGTGACAGTTCGCCGCCAGGAGTCCAACCAGGGCCAGCAGCCTCGGCCCCATGATGCCCGAGGGCGTTCCGACCGGCGGCGTTCCACATGTGACTACGCCGCACTGGCAGCGCACGCGGTGTCTGCGGAATTCATCGACGTCGGGCGTCACCACCGGAAGGTCGACCACCTGCTGACGCAGCGGATTCTCGTCCGGCACCTTCGGCAGAGACTTGCCGCACCCGCGACAACTCTCAGGGAAGCAGTCGGTCGTTCGCGTTGGCGTCAGCAGCTCACGGCGGTGCCCCTTGTGCCCTGGCTGTCCGCCCGGCTTGCGCCCGCTCGGCTCGGGTCGCGGGCTGCTGTTCGATGGGGCCGCAGGCGGTTTCCCACTCCCACCCTGCTTGCGCTCGAGTTCGGCGACGCGCGCCTGGAGTCGCTCAATCAGGGCATCCTTCTCCGCGATGGTGCGCTGCTGCTGCTCGATGATCGCCTGCTGGCGCTCGACCAGCGCCTCCAGCCTTGCGATGCGTTCTTCGAGCGAACTCACGCATCAGCAGAGATCACATCCTGCGATCCGTGTCGATCCCCCGTGAACGGGTACCAAAAGACGACTTTCGCGAACTCCGTCTTGTCGCAATCGACAGGAAGGATGGAGTCGACGGTTGGAAGTCAAGCGGGCGTCTCGAGGCAGCGATCGGAACCTACGAGAAGCAATTGCGCTCCGAGGGAGCAATCGATTTCGACGACTCAGTACGATTGTCAGCATTCATGCTTGAGCAACATGCCTTCGCGAGACGATGTCTTCAGGCCAAGTTTCCTTATCTCCTTATCGATGAGTATCAAGATCTCGGCGTGGCGCTTCACAGAATTGCTATCGCACTAGGATTTCCGAGCGGAAGCATGCTCTTCGCGGTTGGCGATCCGGATCAATCAATTTACAAGTTCAACGGTTCTCGTCCAGGCTTACTGAAAGAACTTGCTGCTCGACCTGACGTTCAACGGGTTGAGCTACGCGTGAACTACCGAAGCGCGAGAAGGATCATTCTCGCGTCTCATGCCCTCCTTGATGGTGAGCGACCGGCCCCGATTTCTTCAGTCGACGGAACGGTTCAGATCATGGAGTTCAACGCCCCGATTGAGCGGCAAGCCTCGGCACTTGCAACGGAGTTAGTTCCTGCGGAACTCCGCCGAGGAATTCCTGCTGGTGAAATCGCCGTTCTCTACCCAAGCAAGTACGAGGGCAAGGTTATTAACGATGCAATGGAGGCCGCCCACATTCCGGTCCTCCAACTCGACAGAGCTGGCGCCTTTAGTCGCGCGCCTACCAGCGTCTTTGCTCGCACAGCGATGAACTGGTGTACCAATTGGAAGGAACAGCCGGGGCACCTTGGTCGTATTCTGGACGAAGCGGCACGACGATTCCCCGCCACGGACGCGACCTCGCGCGCGGAGTTTCGTTCGAACTTCTGCGAGTTCCTAATGAAGAACCGGGAGTCGGAGGTCCTTGTTGAGACTTGGATCGCCGACCTTGAGAAGGTTCTGCCTGAAAAGACCGCTTCCAAGGACATCGACATACTGAGAAGCATTGCTGCGTACGCAAGGCCGAAGAAGCTAACGATGTCTCAGATCGCGAGCCCAGTGCGATCCAGCCATCACGTCAAGCTAATGAACCTGCATACGTCCAAAGGAACTGAGCACATGGTCGTGTTTATCGCAGGCTGCGAAGAAGGTCGACTGCCAAACTTCCGCAAGACGGAGCAGGACGACATCGATGAGCAGCGTAGGCTCCTCTTTGTCGGGACAACGCGAGCAAAGGTGAAGCTTGTCTTGCTCTTCTCGAAAACGAAATGGATCAACGACAAACAAGTGCCGGCGCGCGCAAGTCGTTTCCTCAAGCAAATCGAAACGGCAATGGGCGCGGACGTTGATTTGTTAACCGATGATCCCGCGGGTTAAACTCGAACATATCTGCAGGGCTAAGCTTAACCATCTCGTCGCGGCGCATCGCCTACTTCCCCGCGAAGCTCAGCCGCACGCCGGTGAGCTTCAGCTTGTCTGACGCGCGAGGCTTCACCGGCTCGTTGTCGGTGCACACCCGCACGGAGCCCGTGTAGTCGCTGCTCGGCGTGGTGGTGAGCTCGAGTTCCCACTTGCCGACCTTCACGGCCTCGGCCTTCGCGGTGAGCACCTCGAGGTAATCCGCGTCGCACGGGTTCTCGAAGGTGACCTGCGCGAGCCCGAGGTCCTTGAGCAGCGCCGCGCCATCCATCGGCTTGGCGAACGAGAGCTCGACGAACTTCGAGTCGGTGACGTTGAAGGAATAGGTGGTGCGCTCATCGTCCCACTGCGAGCCGCCGCGCTGGGTGGCGCGCTTCTGCACGTCGCCCACGAACTTCACGAGCGTGGCGGGCGTGGCGTCCTTCACGATGGCCATCACGCTCGCGCGCGTGCTCTCGAGGCTCGCCGCGTCCCAGTCGGGGGTCAGCGCGAGCGGGCGACCGAACGACCACGTGAGCGTCTTCGTCGCGTCGACCCAGGTGAGGCGGCCGGCTTCCCAGTCCTTGCCCTTCTGCTTCGCGAGCCGCACGTGCTCGAACGCCTCGACCGCGTCGGCCGCCTGCGCGTCATCGAGCTTGAGCGCGAGGGAGGTCACCGGCGGGTTCTTGTCGTCGCCCACCATCGCGTTGCGCACGGTGTCGAGCTTGAGACCCTTCACGCCGAGCGTGGTGGCGAGCTTCTTCTCGAACTCGGCGACGGCCGCGTCGTGCTGGGGCGCGGTGCCAGGGAAGGCGCTCACGTCGCCGAGCGCGGGCGCGAATTCCTTCAGGCGATCGCCCGTCACCGCGGCGAGCTTCTCGACCAGCGCGGCGCCGACCGGGGTGGCCTTCGGGGGCGGCTTCTTCGCGAGGACGGGAAGCGCGAGCAGCAGGGACACGACGGAGAGGACGCGCAGCACGAGCGGCTCCTTGCAGAGGGTGGGCGCGCGACCATACCCGCCGCCAGTCACATCGGTGTGCGCATCGAAGGAGGGAGGATGTCGTTGCGCCGCGCCCCGCTCGGGCGCATTCATCACCCCATGAAGAACGTCGTCCTCGAGCAGGTGCGTCTGGGCTTCCCCTGGCAGACGCTCGACCCCTTCCTCTTCTGCGTGCACCACGACGACCACTACCCCGCGGGCAATGCGCAGCTCGGGCCCGCCGCGTCGCTCGCCGGCCGCACGCTCGGCAACGACTTCGAGGGGAAAGACGGTTGGCGCATGTACCACGGTGAGGTGGTGCCCGGTTTTCCCCAGCACCCGCACCGCGGCTTCGAGACGGTGACCATCGTGCGGCAGGGGTTGATCGATCACTCCGATTCGCTCGGGGCGACGGCGCGCTTCGGGCGCGGCGACACGCAGTGGCTGACCGCGGGCAAGGGCATCGTGCACTGCGAGATGTTCCCGCTGCTCGACCAGGGCTCGCCGAACCCGGTGGAGCTGTTCCAGATCTGGTTGAACCTCCCCGCGCGCCACAAGATGGTCGAGCCGCACTTCTCGATGCTGTGGGCCGACACCATTCCCCACCTGCAGCGCGACGGTGTGGATCTCGCCGTGGTCGCCGGTCAGTTGGGCGACCTGCGTGCGCCGCCTCCGCCGCCGAAGTCGTGGGCCTCGGTCGAGGGCAGCGACGTCGCCATCTGGACTTTGAAACTCGCGCCGGGCGCGACGTTCACGCTGCCGCCGGCGCAGGCGACCAGCAACCGGGTGCTCTACTTCTTCGCGGGTTCGCAAGCCGAGGTCGGCGAGGCGCGGTTGCAGCGCGGGACCGGCGCGGTGCTCGAGCCGGGTGAAGCCGCGAAGGTCACCAACGCAGGCGAAGGCGACGCGGAGTTCCTCGTGCTGCAGGGCAAGCCCATCGACGAGCCGATCGCGCAGTACGGGCCGTTCGTGATGAACAACCGCGCCGAGATTCAGCAGGCGTTCATGGACTACCAGCGCACGCAGTTCGGCGGCTGGCCGTGGAAGCGTGACGACCCGGTGCACCCGCGGGAGCAGGGCCGGTTCGCGAAGCACGCCGACGGCAAGGTCGAGAGCCGCTGATCAGGTCTCGAGCGTCGGCCAGCGATCGCGCAGCACGGCCAGCGCATCGGTGGGGACGTCGCTCCAGTTCGCAGAGGCCGTGCCGACGTTCGGCAGGGTGACGAGCGCTTCGGCGCACGCGAGCGGAATGGTGCTGTGCGCGACCTTGAAGCCGGTGAGGTCGTCGCCGAAGCCGCTGAGGACGAAGGCCGTCACCAGCTCGGGCTCGACGTCGGTCACGCTCAGCCAGCGAAGCGCCGGGAACTCGCCTCGCATCGCGGCGTGGAGCGGCTCGCCCTTGAGGCCGTTCGAACGCCCGAGCCAGAGCTCACGCACGCGCGACAGGCGCTGCGCCATCGCGCGGAAGCCGGTGCTACCGAGCTTGTTCTCGAAGACGTGCAGCGCTTCGAGCTGCGGCAGCCACGGCGCTGAGGCGAGCGCCTTCGCGCCCTCGGCACCGACGGGGTTCATGATCATCGAGAGGTCTCGCAGCGCCGGGAAGCCCGAGGCGAGGGCGCGCGCGCCGTCGGGACCGAAGCGGCTGTTGCCCACGTCGAGCGTGTGCAGCCGCTCGAACGGTGCCGCCGCGAGGAGCGTGATGGCGACCGACGCCGAGGAACAGTCGAGCGATTCGAGCTGGCGCACGAGCGGGCTGCCGGTCAGCGCACGCGTGCCGGCTTCCGCGAGGCGGAGGCCCGAGAGGTTCAACGTGCGCAGCGTCGCGGGTGCCGCGTCGAGCACGAGCTTCAACGCCTCGCCCCCGAGCCCGCTGTCGGAGAGGTCGAGCGCGCGGAGGGACGTCATCGACCCGACCGCGTTCGCCAACGAGGTGGCGTCGGCGCCTTCAGACTTCGCGAAGGTGAACGACTCGAGCTGCGGACCGAGCGGGGCGAGCTCGGCGAGGCCGTCTCCTCCACTCGCGCGCAACGCGAGCGAACGCAGCGACCTCGACTTCGCGAGGGCGGTCGCGCCCGACCTGGTGAGCGTGACGTTGTGAAGCGCGAGGTCGGTCAGCGGCAGCGACGCGACCTCTTCGAGAATCCGCTCGCCGATGGGAAACGACGACGACGCGACGAGGGTCAGCGACGTGAGCGTGGCGCAACAGGGCGCTTCGGCGAGTGTGCGTGCGAGCGCATCGTCGATGTGTCCCTCGATCGACAGGTGCGTGAGTCGCCGCACGGCACCCGAGCGGAGAAACGGAACCAGCCGCTCCGACGGACGATCACCCTCGGTTCGCGCTTCCTGTCGCAGGGTGAATCGACGCAGGTGGGCGCACACCGGCTGCGCGGCCAGCTGCTCGAGGTAATTGGTGGGGGCCTCGTACTCCGAGGTCCACAGCGCCTGGATCGGCGCGCGCTTCGTCAGCCAGGCGAGGGTCGGTAGCTGGCGCGCCCGAAGGTTGAAGTTCCACGGCAGGCCGTTCTGGTAGCCGAGCGAGAGCGACAGGACCGGGCGCTGCGAGGGGTCGACGATGAAGTCCTTGGCCCAGGCGCCCGACACGTGCTGTCGGAGCAGCTCGAAGCGAGCCTCCGCGACGGCGTCACGCGAGGGCTGCATCGCGAGGTGGATGTATTCGCCGCGCAGATCTCCCTGCGCCACCAGGGCGTCGGCGAAGACGGAGCGTCGCTTCAAGTCATCCGGCGCCTCGAGCACCGCTGTGTGGAGTGCGCGGGTCTGCTCGTCCCACGGCGGCATTGCCGGCGCGGCGTAGACCTGGTGCGTGCGCGTCGGAGGCGGCGTGGCGTTCTTGCGAGCGGCCATCGCGCTGGCGTAGCGCACCGCGGACGCCTGTGCGCCGGAAGCTTCGATGCGCGTGACGTTGCCAGCGCCCACCGCCGCAAACGTCACGCACACGGGCGGCTTCGATGCGTGTGACGTTGCCG